>NZ_JAQSIP010000019.1 GCF_028649475.1 Curvibacter cyanobacteriorum | reverse complement strand
GCGATGATGGTGGCCACAACGCCAGCACCCACGGTCTTGCCGCCTTCGCGGATGGCGAAGCGCAGGCCTTCTTCCATGGCGATGGGGTTGATCAGCTTCACAGTGATCGACACGTTGTCGCCAGGCATCACCATTTCCTTGTCGGCCGGCAGCTCGATGGCGCCAGTCACGTCAGTCGTACGGAAGTAGAACTGAGGACGGTAGTTGTTGAAGAACGGGGTGTGACGGCCACCTTCGTCCTTGGACAGAACGTACACTTCGGCGGTGAAGTGGGTGTGCGGCTTGATCGAGCCCGGCTTGCACAGCACTTGGCCACGTTCCACTTCTTCGCGCTTCGTGCCGCGCAGCAAGATACCCACGTTGTCGCCAGCTTGACCTTGGTCCAGCAGCTTGCGGAACATTTCCACGCCCGTGCAGGTGGTCTTCAGGGTGGGCTTGATACCGACGATTTCGATTTCTTCGCCGACCTTGATGATGCCGCGCTCAACGCGACCGGTCACCACGGTGCCGCGACCCGAGATCGAGAACACGTCTTCCACGGGCATCAGGAAGGTGCCGTCAACAGCACGTTCCGGGGTCGGGATGTAGGTGTCCAGCGCTTCGGCCAGCTTCATGATGGCGCCTTCGCCCAGCTCGCCCTTGTCGCCGTCCAGTGCCATGCGGGCCGAGCCCTTGATGATCGGGGTGTCGTCGCCCGGGAAGTCGTACTTGGACAGCAGCTCGCGCACTTCCATTTCGACCAGTTCCAGCAGTTCAGCGTCGTCCACCAGGTCAGCCTTGTTCAGGAAGACGATGATGTAGGGCACGCCCACTTGGCGCGACAGCAGGATGTGTTCACGGGTTTGGGGCATCGGGCCGTCAGCGGCCGAGCACACCAAAATAGCACCGTCCATTTGAGCGGCGCCGGTGATCATGTTCTTCACATAGTCAGCGTGGCCGGGGCAGTCCACGTGAGCGTAGTGGCGGTTGGCCGTTTCGTACTCAACGTGAGCGGTGTTGATGGTAATGCCGCGGGCCTTTTCTTCGGGCGCTGCGTCGATCTGGTCGTAAGCCTTGGCTTCGCCGCCGAACTTGGC
>NZ_JAQSIP010000018.1 GCF_028649475.1 Curvibacter cyanobacteriorum | reverse complement strand
ACCCCGGCGGCCACCCAAACTGCCCCACCCATGGCCACCCAAACTGCTCCACTTGGCCGGGGTGAATTGACCCATTGAGAACGGTGAGTCAGGCGCCTCAGCCCTGACGAGCAGGACGTAACTTTCGCCCCCTTGACCACGAGGGGGGATTCACGAGGTGAACGTCTTGAAGCCACATCTACAAACCACGATCTGGACGCTCCTGCGCGCGGGCAACACCCAGCGAGAGATCGAGCGCCGAACCGGCATATCCCGCCACACCATCCGCGCCTGGGCCAAGCGCTTTGAGGCCCAGGGGGACCCGCCTCCTCAACCGCCTGACGATTCAAACTGGCCCGGGGTGGCCACCGACCTAGTTGTGCTCGTGGCCAGCCAAACTGCTCCACCCCGGCCACCGGCTTCACTGCTGGCGCCCACCCCGGTGGCCACCTCCCTGTGCGAGCCTCACCGCGCCTTCATCGAAGCGCAGCTTCGCCTGAGCCGCAACGCCACGGCCATCTACCAGGACCTGGTTGATGCCCACGGCTTTGCCGGGCGCTACAACTCCGTCAAGCGCTTCGTGGCCCGCATCCGTGTGCGAGAGCCCGAACAGTTCGACCGCCTGAGCTTCCTGCCCGGCGAGGAGATGCAGGTGGACTTCGGCGAAGGCGCGCCCACCCGCGTGCCCGGCACCGATCGCTACCGCAAGCCCCGCCTCTTCGTGGCCACGCTGCGCTACAGCCGCCGCAGCTTCCGCTGCGTGGTCTGGAATTCTGGCCAACAGGTCTGGGCCGAACTGCACGAACAAGCCTGGCGCTACTTCGGCGGCTCGTGCCGCTACGTGGTGCTAGACAACCTCAAGGAGGGCGTGCTCAAGCCCGACCTGTACGAGCCCGAGCTCAACCCCGTGTACGCCGCCACCCTGGCGCACTACGAGGTCGTAGCCGACCCGGCGCGGGTACGTGACCCCAACCGCAAGGGCAGTGTCGAGAATGCCATTGGTCACACTCAGGCCACGGCCCTCAAGGGCAAGCGCTTCGAAACCATCGAAGAACAGAACGCCTACCTGGCGCACTGGGAGACCAAGTGGGCAGCCTCGCGCATCCACGGTGCCGAGCGCCGCCAGGTGCAGGCCATGTTCGAAGAAGAGCAGCCCCACCTGCAGCCCTTGCCCACGCTGCCCATGGCCTACTTCCGCGACGAACAGCGCACCGTGTGCGACGACGGCTGCGTGCGCGTGGCGCATTGCAGCTACGCCGCCCGACCGGCGTCCATTGGCTCAAAGGTGCTGGTGCGCATCTTCGAGCGCCGACTGGAGATCCGTGATCTGCAGACCCAGGCCCTGCTGCGCACCCACACCAAGGCCGAACGTCCCGGCACCGTCGTGCTGCCCATGGACGAGCGCGTCTTCAACCCCTCGCGCGAGACACGCCACATCCTCAAGCAGGCCGATGCCATTGGCGTGGACGCCGCCCGGCTGTGCCAGATGCTGTTTGCCATCGAGGGCCGCGTGGGCCAGCGCAAGCTGTGGGGCATCGTGCACCTGGCTGACCGCTATCCGCGCCAGATGGTCAACACCGCTTGCGCCCAGGCCATCGAAGAAGGCGTGCACAGCTACCGCCATGTCAAGGCCATCACCGAGCGCCTGGTGGCGCAGGCCCTGGCTCAGCTCGATGTTGCACCCGCCGCGCCAGCCACCCCTACGCAAGCACACGACCTCATCCGCAACCCGCAGGAATACGGCGAGCTCTTCGCCATGGCCGCTGCCGCAACCACACCTCAAGGAGACCTCTTCGCATGACTGCCATGACCACCCACGACATCGAGACCACCCTGCGCAAGCTGCGCCTGTCCGGCATGGCCGAGACCTTGCAGACCCGCCTGATGCAGGCCCAGGCCGCCCAAGAACCCTTCCTGGACACCCTCTCAGCTTTGCTGCAAGACGAACTCGACAGGCGCCACAGCCGCCTGATGGCGCGCCGCTTCAAGCTCTCTGGACTTGATGAGAAGCCCGCACTGGCTGACTTCGACTGGCGCTTCAACCCCAAGCTGCCGCGCGCGGCTTGCTTCGAGCTGCACACCTTGAAGTTCCTCAGCGAGGGCGCCAACGCCCTGATCGTGGGCAAGCCCGGCACAGGCAAGAGCCACGTCGCCAAGGCAGTGGCCTACCAGGCAACCGTGCAGGGCCATGACGTGTCCTACGTCGAGGCCGACAGCGAGTTCGCCCGCTACGCCCTGGCCGATGCCGATGAGCGCGCACGCCTGCTCAAGGGCTGGGTGGCGGCCGACCTGCTGGTGCTCGATGACCTGTTCCTGGCACGGCGCATCAGCGAGCACGCCGCCGAGCTGCTGCAGACCCTGGTGCACCAGCGCTACAAGCTGCGCCGACCCATCGTCATCACCTCCAACCGTGTCGTGCAGGACTGGGGCCGATACCTGGGCGATGCCACCATGGCCACCACCATCCTGGACCGCCTCATGCACCGCTGCGCCATGCTGGAGTTCGAGGGCAAGAGCTACCGACTCAAGGAGGCCGCCGCGCGGCTGGCCATCACGCCCGACCCGGCATAATCACCATGTCCTGCCTGGAGCAGTTTGACTGGCCAACTGTGGAGCAGTTTGGGGTGGCCATCGGGGG
>NZ_JAQSIP010000017.1:2500-5375 GCF_028649475.1 Curvibacter cyanobacteriorum | reverse complement strand
TCTTTTTGACTGCGTCTACTTGGCATAACCAGCTCTGATCCTGAAGATCAAAGTTATAGGGTCAAGCCTCACGAGCAATTAGTATCAGTTAGCTTAACGCATTACTGCGCTTCCACACCTGACCTATCAACGTCCTGGTCTTGAACGACTCTTTAGGGGGGTCAAGCCCCCGGCAGATCTCATCTTGAAACGAGTTTCCCGCTTAGATGCTTTCAGCGGTTATCTCTTCCACACATAGCTACTCGGCAATGCCACTGGCGTGACAACCGATACACCAGAGGTGTGTCCACTCCGGTCCTCTCGTACTAGGAGCAGGCTTCCTCAAATCTGCAGCGCCCACGGAAGATAGGGACCAAACTGTCTCACGACGTTTTAAACCCAGCTCACGTACCTCTTTAAATGGCGAACAGCCATACCCTTGGGACCGGCTACAGCCCCAGGATGAGATGAGCCGACATCGAGGTGCCAAACACCGCCGTCGATATGAACTCTTGGGCGGTATCAGCCTGTTATCCCCAGAGTACCTTTTATCCGTTGAGCGATGGCCCTTCCATACAGAACCACCGGATCACTATGTCCTGCTTTCGCATCTGCTCGACTTGTCAGTCTCGCAGTTAAGCACGCTTATGCCATTGCACTATTAGCACGATGTCCGACCGTACCTAGCGTACCTTCGAACTCCTCCGTTACACTTTGGGAGGAGACCGCCCCAGTCAAACTGCCTACCATGCACTGTCCCCGATCCCGATAAGGGACCTAGGTTAGAACCTCAAACACACCAGGGTGGTATTTCAACGTTGGCTCCATGAGATCTAGCGACCTCACTTCAAAGCCTCCCACCTATCCTACACAGATCTGTTCAAAGTCCAATACAAAGCTACAGTAAAGGTTCATGGGGTCTTTCCGTCTTTCCGCGGGGAGATTGCATCATCACAAACATTTCAACTTCGCTGAGTCTCAGGAGGAGACAGTGTGGCCATCGTTACGCCATTCGTGCAGGTCGGAACTTACCCGACAAGGAATTTCGCTACCTTAGGACCGTTATAGTTACGGCCGCCGTTTACTGGGACTTCAATCAAGAGCTTGCACCCCATCATTTAATCTTCCAGCACCGGGCAGGCGTCACACCCTATACGTCCACTTTCGTGTTTGCAGAGTGCTGTGTTTTTATTAAACAGTCGCAGCCACCGATTTTTTGCAACCCCTTTGGGCTCCCTCTGTTCGAGTTCACCTACTTGGGGCATACCTTCTCCCGAAGTTACGGTATCAATTTGCCGAGTTCCTTCTCCTGAGTTCTCTCAAGCGCCTTAGAATACTCATCTCGCGCACCAGTGTCGGTTTGCGGTACGGTCGTGTGTAGCTGAAGCTTAGTGGCTTTTCCTGGAAGCAGGGTATCACTCACTTCGGCTGCAAGCAGCCTCGTTATCACCCCTCATCTAAGCCCGGCGGATTTGCCTACCGGGCACGACTACAGGCTTGAACCAACATATCCAACAGTTGGCTGAGCTAACCTTCTCCGTCCCCACATCGCACTACACATCGGTACAGGAATATTGACCTGTTTCCCATCAGCTACGCATCTCTGCCTCGCCTTAGGGGCCGACTCACTCTACGCCGATGAACGTTGCGTAGAAAACCTTGCGCTTACGGCGAGGGGGCTTTTCACCCCCTTTAACGCTACTCATGTCAGCATTCGCACTTCTGATACCTCCAGCAGGCTTTACAACCCACCTTCACAGGCTTACAGAACGCTCTCCTACCACGCACAGTAAACTGTGCATCCGCAGCTTCGGTAACTGGCTTAGCCCCGTTACATCTTCCGCGCAGGACGACTCGATCAGTGAGCTATTACGCTTTCTTTAAATGATGGCTGCTTCTAAGCCAACATCCTGACTGTTTTAGCCTTCCCACTTCGTTTCCCACTTAGCCAATTTTAGGGACCTTAGCTGGCGGTCTGGGTTGTTTCCCTCTTGAGTCCGGACGTTAGCACCCGGTGCTCTGTCTCCCAAGCTGTACTCTGCGGTATTCGGAGTTTGCATAGGTTTGGTAAGTCGCCATGACCCCCTAGCCTAAACAGTGCTCTACCCCCGCAGGTAATACTTGAGGCACTACCTAAATAGTTTTCGGAGAGAACCAGCTATTTCCAAGTTTGTTTAGCCTTTCACCCCTATCCACAGCTCATCCGCTAGTTTTGCAACACTAGTCGGTTCGGACCTCCAGTACCTGTTACGGCACCTTCATCCTGGCCATGGATAGATCACTTGGTTTCGGGTCTACACCCAGCGACTAACTCGCCCTATTCGGACTCGATTTCTCTACGGCTTCCCTATTCGGTTAACCTTGCCACTGAATGTAAGTCGCTGACCCATTATACAAAAGGTACGCAGTCACCCTTGCGGGCTCCTACTTTTTGTAAGCATACGGTTTCAGGATCTATTTCACTCCCCTCCCGGGGTTCTTTTCGCCTTTCCCTCACGGTACTAGTTCACTATCGGTCGATGATGAGTATTTAGCCTTGGAGGATGGTCCCCCCATATTCAGACAGGATTTCTCGTGTCCCGCCCTACTTTTCGCTAGCTTAGTACCACTGAGATCTTTTCACATACGGGACTATCACCCACTGTGGTTGGCCTTTCCAGACCATTTTGTTAAGTTCTCAGATATCACTAGCAGGCTTCTCCGATTTCGCTCGCCACTACTTTCGGAATCTCGGTTGATGTCTTTTCCTCGAGCTACTGAGATGTTTCAGTTCACCCGGTTCGCCTCGCATGACTATGTATTCATCATGCGATACCTTTCGGTGGGTTTCCCCATTCGGATATCTCCGGATCAAAGCTAATTTGCCAGCTCCCCGAAGCTTTTCGCAGGCTATCAC
>NZ_JAQSIP010000016.1 GCF_028649475.1 Curvibacter cyanobacteriorum | reverse complement strand
GCTACCGACTCAAGGAGGCCGCCGCGCGGCTGGCCATCACGCCCGACCCGGCATAATCACCATGTCCTGCCTGGAGCAGTTTGACTGGCCAACTGTGGAGCAGTTTGGGGTGGCCATCGGGGGCATCGCAGGCCCCTTGCGAGTTCTGGCTTGGCTTGCCTGCCAAGGCACTCATCAGAACGTTGAAGGGGTCACTGGCGAGTTGAGCCAGCTTTTCAGCCTGCTCGGCGCGGTGTTGTACGACCTGATCGGCAATGAATTTTTCGATTTCAGATGCCAGCCAGTAATTCGTTCGGCCTCCGCAGATTTTGATGGGGTGAGGGAATTTTCCGTCGCGCATCAGATCGGCGCGGCGAGTCTTGCGCACGCCAGTCAGCTTTTGAACCTCGGCATCGCGCAAGAGGCGATCATTTTTCAGAGTCAGGGCGTTTTGAACATCTACTTTCAGTGTGTTGATGGACATGGATCATCTCCAAAAGAGAGCCACGACCCACGGGTAAAGACAAATAAACGTCTCGGGCAATGGTTCCTGTTTCAGAGGGGTTTGACCAAATCATCTACACACAGAGAAGCCCGGTTTGCTCGGCTTTCTTTGTGCATGGTCGCCTGCTCGTTGGTGGCGACTGATGCACCTCTTTATTGCCAAGGAACTTGGCTCAAGAGGGGTGGCGGAGGTGACGAGGGAGCTGTGCGTCACACCCGACAGTTCATCCGAACTGTAGAACTGCTGTACCCGCTACTTGCAGTTCATGGACGAAATTCTATAGCACAGTTTTGGTCAAGGGCAATCGGCGGTCGATCCCGGCGGATGTCTAACCGGACATGCAGAAGTTGGCCCACAAGGTCATCAGTTCTCGGCGCTTTTCAAGGTAGTCACCGCGCTGGTAGGCGGCTTCCGTTTTGTCTTGCAGTGCATGCGCCAGCGCAGCCTCCGCCACTTCACGGGGAAAGTCGGTTTTTTCCGCCACGAAGTCGCGGAAGGTGCTTCTGAAGCCGTGCGGAACAATGTCGGTGCGGCCCATGTGTTTCAACCGCATCAACATGATGGCCTCCGATGGATGCTTGCCCCAGGTCTGGCCGTTGAAGACGTACTTCGACGGCGTGGGGTGTGCATCGTTGATGGCCTTCATGTAGCGCAGAATTTCCATCGCTGGCTCTGACAGCGGAACACGGTGTGGGCGTGATGCCTTCATGCGTTCAGCCGGAATGCACCACAGGCGTTCCTCCATGTCGATTTCCGACCATTCTGCGGCTCGCGTCTCGGTCGTTCTCGTGGCGGTCAGGATCAAGAAGCGCAACACCCATGCCCCTCGACCTGAGGTGTTTTCCAGCAGGCGCATGAAGGCAGGTAGCTCCAAATACGGCAGTGCAGGATGATGCTTCACCTTGCGCACAGCAGCCCGCTTGGGGAAGATTTCGCTGAGGTAGCCTGACCATCGTGCCGGGTTGTCGCCAGTTCGATAGCCATGTACGGTAGCCCATGCCAAAACCTTCTCGATGCGAGACCGGACTCGCTCAGCGGTTTCATTCTTGTCGAGCCAGATCGGGTCGATGATCTTCGTGACGTGTGCCACTTTGATGTTCTGTACCGCCAAGTCTCCGATAGTGGGGTAGGCATAGGTTTCCAGCGTTGCCGACCACTGGGCTGTGTGCTTTGCGGACTTCCAGCCTGCTTCGTGGCTGCGAATGAACTCTGCTGCGCACTCCTTGAAGGTTTTGCTCAGGGCTTGCTCTGCCTTCTTGTGGTCGCGTTCGGCCAGTGGGTCAATGCCGTCATCCAGCAGCACGCGAATCTTGCGTGCCCGCTTGGTGGCTTCGTCGAAGGAGATGCGATGCACGGGGCCAAGTCCCATGACGCGGGTCTTGTTGTTCAGGGTGTAGCGATAACACCAGGACTTCACCCCCTTGGGCGTGACTTGCAACAGGAACTCAGCGCCGTTGATGCGGTAGAGCTTGCGGGACGTGCCACAGGCGGCCTGGTCGATTTGGTCTTGGATAGTTTTGGGGTTCTTGGCTTTCATGGGGTCGATTGAACTCACAATTCGACTCACAGAAAACCTTGCTACAATAGCGGAAGTTTCCGGCGGAAAGCGGCTGGCTCAATGAGCTAACCCGTTGTCAGCATTAGGCTTTTGGCCGTTGCTGGCGGCTACCGGGCTGCGACGCTTCTCGCGTCCACTCCGCCAAATAAAACGGCTCACAGAGTTTTCTGTGGGCCGTTTTTCTTTGTCCGCTCGCAGGCGCTGAATGGCCCACTGACTGGCCCGTTTCGGTGCCGACACCTTCACCCGTTTGGCCCTGAGTTCGCTCGGGGTGGGCTGAGCCCCCTGTTCACCCGGACTCCCTGGGCCTGGCGGGCACAAAAAAGCCAGTGCAGGGCACTGGCGGGTGGGGCAGGGCCGGCAACTCAGGCCGGCCCCGATGGGGGCGCGATGCTCAGCGCGGTGCCAGTCGGATGGCGCCGTCGAGGCGAATCACTTCGCCATTGAGCATGTCGTTCTCGATGATGTGTTGGGCCAGGCGGGCATAGTCGTTGGGCGTGCCCAGGCGCGACGGGAAGGGCACGCTGGCGGCCAGCGCATCCTGCACTTCTTGCGGCATGCCAAACAGCATCGGGGTGCCAAAGATACCAGGGGCGATCGTCATGTTGCGGATGCCGTTGCGCGCCAGGTCGCGCGCAATGGGCAGGGTCATGCCCACCACGCCGCCCTTGGACGCGCTGTAGGCCGCCTGACCGATCTGGCCGTCGTAGGCAGCCACCGAGGCGGTGGAGATCAGCACGCCGCGTTCGCCCGTGGCTTCGGGTTCGTTCTTGCACATGGCATCGGCCGCCAGGCGGATCATGTTGAAGGTGCCCACCAGGTTGACCATGATGGTCTTGCTGTAGACGGCCAGCGCGTGCGGGCCGTTCTTGCCGACCGTCTTTTCAGCCGGGGCGATGCCGGCGCAGTTGATCAGGCCCACCAGTTTGCCCAGCGACACGGCTTTGGCCACCACGGCTTGGCCGTCGGCTTCCTGGCTCACATCGCACTTCACAAACGCGCCGCCCAGTTCACGCGCCACGGCTTCGCCTTTTTCGGCTTGCATGTCAGCGATCACGACGGTGGCACCGTTGGCTGCCAGCATGCGGGCCGTGCCTTCGCCCAGGCCCGAAGCGCCGCCGGTGACGATGAAAACGCGGTCTTTGATTTGCATGGTGTCTCCTGTGTATGACGTTTACGTAAACGTCAATTATGGCAGTGGAGTTGCGCTCACCGCAAGCGTGAAAAAAGGCCTCGCGCTGTGCAGCGGGAGGCCTGGGTGGCGGGGCAGGGGGGGGCGCTCAGCGGAAGCCGACGCGGTCCAGCATCTGCTGCACCTTGATCTGGTTCATGCCCACGGCGCTGATCGGGATCAGTTCGCTTTTGAAGCTGCCGCCGGTCATGGCCTTGAGCGCGGGGTTGTCGAACTGCACGCCCTTGGCCACCGGCCACTCGTTGTTGCCGTTGGCAAAGTGGTTCTGGGCTTCGGGGCTGATCAGGTACTCCAGAAAACGCACGGCGTTGGCCTGGTTCTTGGCGTAGCGGGCCACCGCGCCACCAGCCACGTTGACGTGGGTGCCTTCACCGGCCTGGTTGGGGAACACCACGCCCAGTTTGTCGACCATCGCGCGGTCGTCGGGGTTGTTCGAGCGCATCAGGCGCGCCAGGTAGTAGGAGTTGGTCACCGCCACCGCGCATTCGCCCGAGGCCACGCCCTTGATCTGGTCGGTGTCGCCCCCCTTGGGGCTGCGCGCGAGGTTGTCGTTCAGGCCCTTGAGCCAGGCTTCGGTTTTGACCGGGCCCAGGTGCTCGACCATGGCGCCAAACAGGCTCAGGTTGTAGGGGTGCGAACCCGAGCGAATGCAGATGCGGCCTTTGTTGACCGGGTCCGCCAGCTTTTCGTAGGTGTCCACCTCCGAGGCCTTCACGCGCTGCTTGTCGTACACCACGATGCGGGCGCGGGTCGACAGGCCGAACCAGGCGGTGGCCCCCTTGTCGTCGGGCTTGGCGCGCAGTTGCGGCGGGATGGCGCCGGTCAGCACCTTGGACTGGATCGGTTGGAACAGACCGTCGACTTCAGCGCGCCATAGCCGCGCCGCGTCGACCAGCAGGATCACGTCGGCGGGCGAGGCCTGACCCTCGGTCTTGAGCCGGGCAAGGATGCCTGCGTCATCGGCATCCACGCGCTGGATGCGGATGCCCGTGGCCTTGGTGAAGTTGCTGTAGAGCGCTTCGTCGCTGGGGTAGTGGCGCGCCGAATAAAGGTTCAGCACCTGGTCTTGCGAGAACCCCGGGACCGCGTTCAGCAAGGCCCAGGACAAGGCAACAGTCTTCAGCACAGTTTTCACAGCATTCCTTTGGCAGCGCCACTTGTCTCAACTTAAAAAATCAGTATATCAATGAATGCGAATCATTCTTGTGATCATGGGCATCTCCCGGTGGTGCCGCAAGACGTGCGGAGCATGCAGGATGTGCGCTCGCAGGTGCTCGGCCACACGGGCGATGCAAGTGGTGGTCCTGGCGGGGCCAAGGTGCTGGTGTGGCCCCCCTATCGCTGCGAGCTGCCAGAGCGCGTGGCGCCGGCGGGGGCAGGTCTGTGGGTGGGCCGGCTCAGTCGCCCTGGCGCCGCAGCGTGCGGCTCAGCAGCAGCACAGGCCCCAGGCCCACCAGCACCAAAGCCAGGCTGGGCAGGGCGGCTTCGCCGAGGCGCTCGTCGCGCGCCAGCTGGTAGGCCACGACGGCCAGGGTGTCGGAGTTGAACGGCCGCAGCACCAGTGTGGTGGGCAGTTCTTTCATGACGTCGACAAACACCAGCAGCAAGGCCGCGGCGGCCGAGCGCTTGAGCAGGGGCGCATGCACCCGCCTCAGCAGGCCCCAACCGCGCACGCCCAGCAGGCGGGCCGACTCGTCGAGGCTGGGCGGGATGCGGGTGTAGCCGCTCTGCACCGTCTGCAAGGCCACCGAGGTGAAGCGCACCAGGTACGCCAACACCAAGCCCAGCACCGTGGCACTGAGCCAGTAGCCTGCCTGCGACGCCGGCCAGCGTTGCTGCAACCAGCCAAAAGGCAGCAGCAGCCCCACCACCACCACCGCGCCGGGGATGGCGTAGCCCAGCCCGACCAACTGCGTCACCGCGCGCGAGGCCCGGTCCGGTCGCTGGCGTTGCACGAACGCCAAGCTCAATGCCAGCCCGACGGCCAGGCCGGCGCTGAGCAGGCCGAGTTGCAGGCTGTTCAGCGACCAGGCCCAGAAACGTGCCCACGGCAGCTCGGTCGGTTCGGCCAGCAGCGGCCGCAGCATGAACAGCACCGGCAGCACAAAGCCCAGCAGCACAGGGGCGCCGCAGACCAGCCAGGCCAGCGCCAGGCCGGGGCCTTTGAGCGTGGTGGGGCGGGTGGCGACCGCGTCCTGCCGGTCCGGCTTGTTTTGGCTGAAGCGCAGGTGGCGCCGTGCCCGCCGCTCCAGCCCCAGCAACACCAGCACCACCAGCAGCAGGCAAGCGGCCAGTTGGCCGGCGGCGACCCGGTCGTCCATGGCCAGCCAGGCTTTGTAAATGCCGGCGGTGAAGGTCTGGATGCCGAAGTAGCTCGACACCCCGTAATCGGCCAGCGTCTCCATCAGCGCCAGGGCCACCCCGGCGGCAATGGCTGGCCGGGCCATGGGCAGGGCAATGACACGGATGCGGCGCGACAGCGGTGCGCCCAGCAGGCGCGCGGCCTCCATCAGCTGACTGGCGCGTTCGCTGAGCGCGGCCCGTGTCAGCAGGTAGACGTAGGGGTAGAGCGCCAGCGTGAACACCAGCGCCGCACCGCCCAGGCTGCGGATCTCTGGCAGCACGCGCCCCTGCAAGCCCAGGTGCTGGCGCAGGGCGGTCTGCAAAGGGCCACTGAACTGCAGGAAGTCGGTGTAGGCGTACGCCACCACGTAGGCCGGCATGGCCAGCGGCAGCAGCAAGGCCCATTCGAACCAGCGTCGGCCCTTGAACTCGAACAGGCTCACCGCCGTGGCCGTGCCCAGCCCCACCCCACTGACCCCGAGGCCCACCATCAGGCACAGCGCCAGCGAGGTCCAGGCATAGTCCGGCAGCACCGTGCGGGCCATCTCGGCCAGGATCTGGCTGCTTTGCGCTGAACCGTGCAGGCAGAACCACAGCACCGACACGATGGGCAGACACAGCAGGGTCGCCAGCAACAGCAGCAAGACAGCGCGTGACCAGGATCGGAGCATGAAGTGGGGTCGGTGAAGGAAGCGCGCATTGTAAGAGGGGGGCCATGGCCCACCGGCCGGCGGGGCGTTGCAAACGCTCCGCTGCGCTCCCTGCGTGGCCTGGGGGGGCATTCGGGGCTCTCTACAATCCAGGTCTATGTTTTTAGAGCTGTCTCAGCTGGATGTTCGTTACCCCGGTCGCCCGCGTGCCGCCGTGGCCCAGGTGTCGCTGGGGCTGCGCGCCGGGGACATCGGCGTCTTGTTGGGCCCGTCGGGCTGCGGCAAGACGTCCTTGCTGCGCGCTGTCGCAGGGCTGGAGCCGGTGGCGGCCGGCACCATCCGCTTGTCCAAGCGCGTGGTCAGTGCCGTCGGCGCCGTGGTGCCCCCGGAGCAGCGCCGCATGGGCATGGTGTTCCAGGATTACGCCTTGTTTCCGCACCTGAGCATCGCCGACAACGTTGGCTTTGGCCTGGCCGCACTGTCGCGGGAGGCCCGCAGCAGCCGGGTGCGCGAGGTGCTGGACCTGGTTGGCCTGGACGGCGCCCAGGCCCGCTTCCCGCACGAGTTGTCGGGGGGCCAGCAACAGCGCGTGGCCTTGGCCCGCGCGTTGGCGCCCAAGCCCGACCTGCTGCTGCTGGACGAGCCGTTTTCCAACCTGGACGTCGAGCTGCGCGAGCGCCTGGCGCACGAGGTGCGCGGCATCCTCAAGCAGGCCGGGGCCACCGCGCTGATGGTCACCCACGACCAGCTGGAGGCCTTTGCCATCGGCGATGTGATCGGGGTCATGCAAGAGGGGGCGCTGCACCAATGGGACGACGCCTACACCCTGTACCACCGGCCCGCGACGCGCTTTGTCGCCGACTTCATCGGCCACGGTGTGCTCTTGCCCGCCAGCCTCAGTGGCAGTGGGGCCGCATTGCGCGTGCACACCCCTCTGGGTGACCTGGAGGACCTGAGCGAGTGCCCGCTACCCACCGCGTACCCGGGCGGGCTGTGCGATGTGCTGTTCCGCGCCGATGACATCGTGCACGACGACGCCTCCCAGGTGAAGGCGCGCATCCTGCGCAAGGCCTTCCGGGGTTCTGAGTTTCTCTACACCCTGAGCCTGGCCACTGGCGAGACGGTGCTGGCCCATGTGCCCAGCCACCACGACCACGCGGTGGGCGAATGGGTGGGCATCCGCCCCGAGATGGACCACGTGGTCACGTTTGCCCGGTTGCCGGCCGCCTGAGGGGGCCGCGCCTTTTTTGTTCAGATTCACCATGCGTTTTTTTTCCTCTCGGTCTGACCGGGCGTCCCGCGGTGCGCGCTGGGGCGCCGGCTTGGCTTTGGCCCTGTTTCTGCAAGCCTGCGGCACGCCGCCCCCCCTGACCCCCAGCACCGGCGGCGCGGTGGCCACCTCGGGGGCGGGGAGTGCTGCGACGGGTTCGACCGCCGCCACGCCGGCCCCGGTGCCGGCACCGCGTCCGCCGCTGAAGATCGGCCTCGCCCTGGGGGGCGGTGCCGCGCGGGGCTTTGCCCACATTGGCGTGATCCAGGTGCTTGAAGAGGCCGGCATCAAGCCCGACTTCGTGGTGGGCACGTCGGCGGGCAGTGTGGTCGCTGCGCTGTACGCCAGCGGCAAGACCGGTGCCCAGCTGCAGCAGGTGGCCGAGACCATGGAAGAGGCCGCCATCACCGACTGGACCCTGCCCATCTTCAGCCGCGGCATGCTCAAGGGCGAGGCCCTGGGCCGCTATGTGAACAACCTGGTCGCCAACCGCCTGATCGAGGACATGCGCCTGCCGCTGGGCGTGGTGGCCACCGACTTGCAGAACGGCCAAGGCGTGTTGTTCCAGCGTGGCAACACCGGCACGGCGGTGCGCGCATCGAGCGCGGTGCCCTCGGTGTTCCAGCCGGTCAGCATCGCGGGCCGCGACTACGTTGACGGTGGCTTGGTGTCGCCGGTGCCGGTGCGCTTTGCGCGCCAGATGGGGGCCACCTATGTGGTCGCGGTGGACATTTCGAGCCCGCCCGAGGGCAACTCAGCCAACGACTCGCTGCAGATCCTGTTGCAGACTTTTGCCATCATGTCCAAGAGCATCAACGCCTGGGAGCTCAAAGAGGCGGAATTGGTCATCAAGCCCGCTTTGCCGGGCATCAAGAGCGCTGATTTCGGCGCCCGCCGCCGCTCCATCGAGGCGGGCCGGGTGGCCATGCTGCAAGCCCTGCCCACGCTCAAGGCCGCTTTGGCCACGCGTTGAATGCGCCCGCCCACCCGCCCCCGCTCACGGCGGGCGCGCCTGCGCGCGCGGGGCTGAGGGCGGCCCCAAGGTGGGGCGCAGGCCCCGTGGCCGGCCTCAGGCCCTGGGGGCACGCACCGCGGCGTGTGTGGCGTGGTGCGTGGTGCGTGGTGCGTGAGGCCTGCCGAGGGTCTGCCCCCGGTCTGATGTCAGAGCGCGCGCGCCGGCAGGATGCTGCCTTCGCAGGCGCCAAAGCCGATGCGTGCCGCGCCGGGTTTTTCGCACCAGCCGCGCAGCACCACGCTGTCACCGTCTTCCAGGTAAACGCGTTGCTCGCCTTGGGGCAGGGTGATCGCTTGCTTGCCGCCCTGGGTCAGCTCGATCAGCGCGCCCGCCTGGTCCAGCGTGGGGCCCGACAGGGTGCCGCTGCCCAGCAGGTCGCCGGCTTGCAGGTTGCAGCCATTGACGGTGTGGTGCGTCACCATCTGGGCCAGCGTCCAATAGGCGTGGCGGTAGCTGGTGCGGCAGATGCTGGTGGGCGGCAGGCCCGCGTCCCGCATCGCCGGGGTCTGCAGGCCCACGTCGAGCTGGATGTCCAGTGCGCCCTCGGCGCGGTTGGCTGCCGAGTCCAGGTAGGCCAGCGGTTGCGGGTCACCGGCAGGGCGCTCGAAGGCGGTGCGGTAGGGGGCCAGGGCCTCGAGCGTCACGATCCATGGCGAGATCGTGGTCGCGAAGTTCTTGGACAGGAAGGGCCCCAGGGGCTGGTATTCCCAGCCCTGGATGTCGCGCGCCGACCAGTCGTTGAGCAGGCACAGGCCAAACACGTGCTGCTCGGCGTCGGTGATGTCGATCGGCTCGCCCAGCGCATTGCCCTGGCCCAGGAAGATGCCCAGCTCCAGCTCGATGTCCAGCCGCTTGCAGGGACCAAAGACCGGCTCGGACGCGCCGGGCGGCAGGGTCTGACCCACCGGGCGGCGGAAGCGCTGGCCCGACACCCCGATGCTCGAGACGCGGCCGTGGTAGCCGATCGGCACCCACTTGTAGTTGGGCAGCAAGGGGTTGTCCGGGCGGAACTGACGGCCGATGTTGGTGGCGTGGTGCACCGAGGTGTAGAAGTCGGTGTAGTCGCCGATGCGGGCCGGCACGGTGAACTCGGCCTGTGCTTGCGGCACCAGGCAGGTCGCCACGGTGGCGGCCTCGGCGGCGCCTTCGCGCAGCAGGCGCGACAGCGCCAGCCGCAGCGCGCTCCAGGCCGGTGCGCCCAGGGCCATCAAGGCGTTCAAGCTGTCTTGCGCACCGGCTTGCAGGGCCGTGCCCGCGTCACCGCTGACCAGCCCGGTGCGGGCCAACGCGGCGAGGTCGATGATCTGGTCGCCCAGGGCCACGCCACCCCGATAGGCCTCTTGGCTACCGGTGCGGCGGAACACTGCAAACGGCAGGTTCTGGATCGGGAAGTCGCTTTGCGGCGCCTGGGCCGATGCCAGCCAGCTGCGCAGCGCGGGGTCGTGGGTTTCGTTCAGCAGGGTGCTCATGCCTGGAACTCCGACGCGTGCATCCAGGCCGCGTGCTGGGGGGCGCGCTTGGTACGGCTCCACTCTTCCAGCATCTCCCACTTGACCGCTGCAGCCTTGCTCAGCAGCTCGGGCGTGCTGGTGTCGGCGGCCAGTTCGAGCCGGTGGCCGTTGGGGTCAAAGAAGTAAATCGACTTGAACAGGGTGTGGTCGGTGACCCCCACCACCTCGATGCCGTCGGCTTGCAGGCGCGCCTTGATGCGCTCCAGCGTGACCACCGAGTCGACCTGGAAGGCGATGTGCTGCACCCAGTCCGGGGTGTTCACGTCGCGGCCCATCTCGGGTTGCTTGGGCAGCTCGAAGAAGGCCAGCACATTGCCGCCGCCGGCGTCGAGGAAGATGTGCATGTACGGGTCCGGGGCCTTGGTCGAGGGCACCTGGTTCTCGGCAAACGCCAGCTGGAAATCCATTTCGAGGTACTTGGTGTACCACGTCACGGTTTCCTTGGCGTCTTTGCAGCGGTAGGCCACATGGTGGATTTTTTCGATCAGCATGTTCGTCTCCTGAGTCGGGGGGTCGAGGGTTGAAAGTTCAGAGGGCCAGCACAATGCGCTGGCCGACGGCGCGCGAGCAGCAGGCCATCATCCGTTGGTTGGCTTGGCGTTCGCTCTTGGTCAGCACCTTGTCGCGGTGGTCGATGTCACCGCTGAGCACGTTCACCTCGCAGGTGCCGCACAGGCCTTCGCCGCAGTCGCAGGGCACGTCGACGCCAGCCGCTTGCAGGGCCTGCAGCAGCGTCTGGTGCCGCGGCACTTCGACGCGCAGGCCGGAGTCCTGCAGCTCGGCCACAAAGGCGTGTTCTTTCTCGGGGTCCAGGGCGGTGGCTTCGGCGCTGAAGTGCTCGAAGCGCAGGGTGCCCTCATGCCAGTGCTCGGCCAGGGCCTCAAGCTGGGCGATCAGCCGGTCGGGGCCGCAGGCGTACACCCGCGTGTCGGCGTCCACCGCGCTCAGCAGCTGGGCCAGGTCCATGCGTTGGCCCTCGGCCTTGATGTGCAGGCGCAGGCGGTCGGCGTGGTCGCGCTGGACGCGGGACAGCCAGGCCATGTGCTGGCGGGAGCGGCCCGCGTAGTGCAGCTCATAGGACAGGCCCAGCGATCGCAGGCGGTCGGCCATCGCCAGGATGGGCGTGATGCCGATGCCGGCCGCCACCAAGATGTGCCGGCCGGCACTCTCGTCGAGGCGGAACAGGTTCTTGGGGCCGGCCAGCTGCAGCGTGTCACCGACCTGCAGCGTGTCGCAGAAATAGCGCGAGCCGCCGCGGCCCTCGGCCTCGCGCTGCACCACCACCTCGTAGCAGCCCGGGTGCTCGGTGCCGCCGCACAGCGAGTACTTGCGGCGAAAGCCCCCCGCGATCAGGTCGACGTGCGAACCCGCCGTCCAGTGGGGCAGGCGGCCCGGGCCCACCGGGGCCAGCACGAAGCGGTGCAGTTGCTCGCCTTCGGTGTGTTTGGCCAGCACCCGCACCGTGCGCGCCAGACCGTCCTTGGGCGGCGGGCCGACCTGAAAGTCCGCCAGCGGCGTGAGGGTTGCACCGGCCTGGCGCTCGGGGTTGTGTTGCGGTTCCCACTCGACCCACAGCGCCGACGGGCCACGGAAGGAGGTGTTGGACAAGAAGTCGAAGGTCTGCGGCTGCACCAGGCGCAGGTGCGGCAGGCGGCGCACAAACTCCTCCAGGAACACGCGCATCTGCATGCGCCCGATGTTCTTGCCCATGCACTGGTGGGCCCCGTAGCCAAAAGTCAGGTGCTCGACGGCGTTCTCGCGGTACAGGTCCACGCGGTCCGGGTCTTCAAAGTGGGTCGGATCGAAGTTGGCCGAGGCCTGCACCAGCAGCAGCTTGCCGTCTTGCGGGATGGTGACGCCGCCCAATTGGGTTTCACGCGTGGCGCGCCGGCGCCACGCCACGATGGAGCCCGCGACGCGCAGGCATTCCTCGACCGCGTTGGGGATCAGGGCCGGCTGGGCGCAGATGGCTTCCCAGCTTTCGCGCTGGGTCAGCAAGGTCATGAAGGCGTTGGCCGTGGCATTCGAGGTGGTCTCATGCGCCGCGGCCAGGATGGCCATCATCATCGAGCGCAGGTAGGACAGTGTCACCACCTCCGGGTGCAGGTGGTGCTGGCGGATGCTTTCGTACATCCAGCCTTCGCCATCGGGCTGGGCCATCATCCCGTCAAGGATGTTTTGCGCGGTCTGCCAGAAGCGGCCCACGTTGTGGGCGATGGCCTGTTGCTCCTCGGGCGTGGGGCGGCCCCAGGTGTTGAGGGTGTGGGCGACGGCAAACTGGCGCAGTTGCTCGGCGCCCTCGTCGGGCACACCCAAAAAGTGCAGCGCGATGGTCAGCGGGATCTCATAGAACATCTCCGCCACCAGGTCGGCCCGCCCTTTGTCGATGAAGCGGTCCATGTACTGGCGAGCCAACTGGCGGATGGCGGGCTCGTAGCGCATCAGGCGCTCGGGCAGGAAGGCGTCGGTCAGCAGGCGGCGGCGGGCCATGTGCTCGGGCTCGTCCTCGTTGACCATGGTGCGGTTCATGGCAAAGCCGTAGCCCTGCAGGATGGCCATCACCTCGGGCGAGGCGGGCGTGATCTTCTCCAGCGCAATCGAGGGCGAAAACAGCAGGTTGTCGCGGAACACCGCCTTCACGTCCTCGTAGCGCGTCACCACCCAGTAGCCCAGTTCGGGGCTGTAGAAGACCGGCTCCTCTTCACGGGCCCAGCGCAGCGTGGCCGCAGGGTCTTGCTGGTAGCTGGGGGCAAAGGGGTCAAAGGCCGCCGCCCGGGCGCTCACGGGGCAGCCCGTGGGGCTCAGGGCGGGGGCCGGGGTCGCCGAGGTGAACGGGCAGCGACCTGCGGTGGTGGCGGTGCTGGGTGACGTCATGTTGATCTCCATTGCGTAAATGTATTACGCAAATAGAAATCGCAAATACGTACTATTCCCTAGCGCTCACGGCCTGGTGGCCCATGGCGCGGCTGATGACACGGGCCTCGTGCAGCAAGGCGGGGCAGATGGCCCCGTCGGGGTGCAGGTCAAAACCGCCTGTGGCACCCAAGGTGGCCAAGGTGGCGCAGACCTTGCCCGTGGCGTCAAAGATGGGCGCCGCCAGGGCGCTGATGCCGCGCAGCATGGCGTCCTGCACCACGGCGTAGCCGCGTGCCCGCACCTGCTGGCGCAGCAATTCGATGGGGCGGGGACCGCTGAGCTGGGCGCGGCGCTCGGCGCTGGCCTGGCTGAACTCCTGCTCGGCCATCTCCATCACCAGCCGGTCGTCCGAGAAACCCAGGAACACCCGGCCCGCGGCCGACCACAGCGTCGGCATGACCGAGCCGGCCCGCATGTTCACCGTGACGGGCAGTGTGGGCTCTTCGATGCGCAGCACCGTGGGCCCCTTGTTGCCCATGACGGCCAAGAAGGCGGTCACCTCCAGCGATTCGCGCAGCCGCACCAGCGACGCTTCACCGAGGCGGATCGGGTCGCACTGGCGCAGGGCCGCGAGCCCGATCGAGATCGCCTCCTGCGCCAGGTAGTAATGCTGGTTGACCGGCGACTGGTCCACAAAGCCTTGCTGGCACAGGCTGGCCAGGTAGCGGTGCACCTTGGCCGGACTCTCCTCGACTTCGGCCGCGGTGGCGGTCAGGCTGGCGGCGCCCCCCAGGCGCGCCAGGGCCTTGAGGATGCTCAAGCCCATTTCGGCGGATTGAACCCGCTGGCGACGGTCGGCAGGGCGGGCGGTGGGTGAGGTGTCGTTCATGGGAGGAGCGCGGTTTCTAAGGGAAAACGTGAATCTTTGTTTTTACGCATAGCGTATTAACATCACGCCAATATACCCAATTGATTGGATGGTGAGAACATGATGAAAACACGACGTCTGGTGGCCAGTTTGCTGGCAGTGCCCGCCTTGTTGGCCTGGGCCTTGCCGGTCAGCGCCCAAAGCTACCCGGCCAAGCCCATTCGCTGGCTGGTGCCTTACCCAGCGGGCGGCGGCTCTGATTTTCTAGCGCGCACCGTCGGGCAGCAACTCTCGACGCAAATCGCCCAGCCGGTGCTGGTGGACAACAAGCCCGGCGGCAACACCGCGATCGCTGCCACCGAGCTGGCCCGCTCCACCGCTGACGGCTACACCATCCTGTCGGCCGACAACGGCACCATGGTGTTCAACTCGGCGCTGTATTCCAAGCTGTCGTACAACCCGAGCAAGGACTTGCTGCCAGTCACGCTGATGGGCAAGTTCCCGATGATCCTGGTGGCCAGCCCGGCATCGGACATCAAGGACGCCAAGGACCTGATCGCCCAGGCCAAGGCCAAGCCCGGCAGCATCAACTTTGCCTCGGCCGGTGCGGGCAGCCCGCACCACCTGGCCATGGAACTGCTCAAGGTCGATGCCGGCATCTTCATGACCCACATCCCTTACCGCGGCGCCGCGCCGGCCCTGACCGACCTGGCCGGTGGCCAGATCCCCGTCATGATGGTCGACCTGGCTGCCGGTGGTGCCTTCATCAAGGCGGGCAAGGTGCGCCCGCTGGCGGTGGCCAGCGCCAAGCGCCTGCCCCAGTTGCCCGAGGTGCCCACCTTCGCTGAACTGGGCTACAAGAACGTCGAGGCCTCGGCCCAGGTGGGCATCGTGGCCCCGGCTGGCACGCCGGCCGATGTGGTGGCGGCCCTGCAAAAGCAGGTGGCCGGCGCCATCAACCAGCCAGCAGTGAAGCAAAAGCTGATTGAGTTCGGCATCGAGCCGGTCGCCAGCACGCCGCAGCAGTACGCCGACCTGATCCGCACCGAGACCGTGCGTTGGCACAAGCTGATCAAAGACCAGCGCATTTCGCTGGACTGAGGGGCGCCCCTGCGGCGTTCAAGCCACGGGGCCTGCGGGCCCCGTTTTTTTTGGCGCGGGCGCCGGCTCGCCACTTGCAGACCAGCGCCCCGGCCAAAAAAAAGCCCAGTCAGTGACTGGGCTTGAAAGGATCCCTGAGCCAGAGGCGTCGAAAGGATCCAGGAGACAAGGGGTCAGGTGCGTCAGCCCCACGGGACTGGGCACCCCACCCGGACACCATGGGCGCCGGGTGTTGAGATCGGACCGATCAGCGCTTCTTGGCGGCGCTGGTGGTGGTCTTGGCGGCGTTCACGGCGCTGGCCGCGACGGCGTTGAAGTTGGCTTCAGCCACGTCGGTGGCTTGCTTGACCGCCTTTTGCACCGATTCGAAAGCATTGTTGGCGGCGGTCACGGCGCTCTTGATGGCGGCCACGGCAGTTTCAGAACCGGCGGGGGCGTTCTTGGCAGCGCTTTCCACCAGGGTGGCCACGGTCTTTTGCACTTCGGCGGTCTTGCCTTCAACGGCCTTGCCGAATTCGGCGCTGGTGCCCGAAGCGATGTCGTACAGGTGGCGGCTGTAGGCGGCTGTCTTTTCAGCCAGGGGCTGGAACAGGCCGGCTTGCAGAGCCAGCAGCTCTTGGGCGTCCTTGACGCTCAGCACGGCCTGGGTGTGGCTGGCGGCTTCTTGCAGGGCGGCGCGCGAGGCGGTCACATTCAGTTCGACCAGCTTTTCCAGGCCTTCGAAGGCCTTGGTGGTCAGACCAAACAGGGTTTCAACATTGGCTTTGTGGGCGGCCAGAACTTGCTCGGGGGTCAGCGACATGGTGGACTCCTAAAAAATGAAGGTGAACTGAGAACGTCTCTGCTCTGAACCGATCAAGTCATGTTGCAGTGCAGCATGGGTGAAGTATGCGCCGCCTTTTGGGGCTTGGCAAGTGTTTTTTGTTGCAGTGCAGCAAAACCCGGCGCCGCACCTGCCTGAGGCCCATCCGCCACAATTTGCCGATGCAGGCTTTTTACGCAGATCACTTTGTCTTGCCCTTGCCCTCGGGGCATCGGTTCCCGATGCAGAAGTACCGCCTGTTGCGCGACCGACTGCTGGCCGAATTGCCCCAGGTGCAGCTGCTGGAAGCCCCGCGCGCCAGCGACGGCGAGCTGGCCCTGGCCCATGCCCCGGCCTATGTCGAGGCGATTCAAAACGGCACCCTGGAGCCCGCCCACCAGCGTGAGATCGGTTTCCCCTGGAGCCCTGCGATGGCCGAGCGTTCTCGGCGCTCGGTCGGCGCCACGGTGGCGGCCTGCCGGGCCGCTTGGCGGGACGGGGTTGCCGCCAATCTGGCGGGCGGCACGCACCACGCGAGCGCCGACCGTGGTGGCGGGTTTTGTGTGTTCAACGACCTCGCGGTGGCCGCGCGCCTGATGCAGGCCGAGGCCTTTCGGACCCAGCGCCGGGCGCTCAAGGTGCTGATCGTTGACCTGGACGTGCACCAGGGCAATGGCACGGCCAGCATCTTCGCGCGCGACGACTCGGTGTTCACCCTGTCCCTGCACGGCGAAAAGAACTTTCCGTTCCGCAAAGTGCCGGGCGACCTCGATGTGGACCTGCCCGATGGCTGCACCGACGACGCGTACCTGCACGCGCTGGAGTTGGCGCTGGAGGCGGTTGAACAGCGCTTCGCGCCCGATTTTGTGCTCTACCTCGCCGGGGCCGATCCGCACGAGGGCGACCGCCTGGGCCGCCTCAAGCTCAGTGACGATGGCCTGGAGGCGCGCGACCGCCGGGTCCTTGACTGGGCCTGGCAACGGGGCTTGCCGCTGGCGTTTGCCATGGGCGGTGGCTACGGGCATGACCTCAGCAGCACGGTGCGGGTGCAGTTCAACACCTACCGCGTGGCCGCGGATTACCACGCCCGCTGGCAGGCCCGCCTGGCTGCGCGCGTGGCCTGAGCCGGGCACAGAAAGCAAAAAGCGCGACCTCCAGACTGGGAGGCCGCGCTGACCCCCGCACGGGGGCGGGGCGAGGAGGGGGCGATGGGGTGAGGCGCGGTGAGCTCGGTGGGGGCGCCTCAGGCCAGCATCACTTCTTCAGGTCGAAGCGGTCCAGGTTCATGACCTTGGTCCAGGCGGCCACAAAGTCACGCACCAGCTTGGCTTCGGCGCCGTGTTGGGCGTAGACCTCGGCCAGCGCACGCAGCTGCGAGTTGGAGCCGAACACCAGGTCCACCCGGGTGCCCGTGCGCAGCACGGCACCGGTCTGGCGGTCGCGGCCTTCGTAGACCAGGGCGTCGCTGGCGCTGGGCTTCCAGGCGGTGCGCATGTCGAGCAGGTTGACGAAGAAGTCATTGCTCAGCGTGCCGACGCGTTGGGTCCAGACACCGTGCTGGCTGCCGTTGGTGTTGGCACCCAGGACCCGCAGGCCGCCCACCAGCACCGTCATTTCGGGGGCGCTGAGGGTCAACAGCTGGGCCTTGTCCACGAGTTGCTCTTCCGGCGACACCTTGTAGGCCTGCTTCTGGTAGTTGCGGAAGCCATCGGCCACCGGTTCCAGCACCGAGAAGGACTCGGCATCGGTCTGTTCGGCCGTGGCATCGGTTCGACCCGGCGTGAACGGCACCTCGATGGCCTGACCCGCGGCTTGGGCGGCGGCCTCGACCGCTGCGCTGCCTGCCAGCACGATCAGGTCGGCCAGCGACACCTTCTTGCCACCGCTGGCGGCGGCGTTGAAGGCTTGTTGGATCGATTCGAGGGTCGACAACACCTTGGCCAGCTGGGCCGGTTGGTTGGCTTCCCAGTCTTTTTGCGGTGCCAGGCGGATGCGGGCCCCGTTGGCGCCGCCGCGCTTGTCCGAGCCACGGAAGGTCGAGGCTGAGGCCCAGGCCGTGGACACCAGTTCACTGATCGTCAGGCCCGAGGCCAGCACCTGCGACTTGAGCGCCGCGATGTCCTGGGCGTCGATCAGCGGGTGGTTCACCGCCGGGATCGGGTCTTGCCAGATCAGGTCTTCGGCCGGGACTTCGGGGCCAAGGTAGCGCACCTTGGGGCCCATGTCGCGGTGGGTCAGCTTGAACCAGGCGCGGGCGAAAGCGTCGGCAAAGGCCTGCGGGTCCTGGTGGAAGCGGCGCGAGATCTTTTCGTAGGTCGGGTCGAAGCGCAGCGACAGGTCGGCCGTGGTCATCATGGGCGCGTGCTTCTTGCTCGGGTCGTGCGCGTCCGGGATCATGTGCTCGGGCTTGACGTTCTTGGCCACCCATTGGTGCGCACCGGCCGGGCTCTTGGTCAGCTCCCATTCGTAGCCGAACAGGGTGTCGAAGTAGCCGTTGTCCCAGGTCGTGGGGTTGGGTTTCCAGGCCCCTTCGATGCCGCTGGTGGTGGTGTCCCCGCCCTTGCCTGTGCCGAACTGGTTGATCCAGCCCAGGCCTTGGGTTTCGATGGGCGCACCTTCCGGTTCAGGGCCAACCAGCTTGGGGTCGCCAGCGCCGTGGGCCTTGCCGAAGGTGTGGCCACCGGCCACCAGGGCCACGGTTTCTTCGTCGTTCATGGCCATGCGGGCGAAGGTTTCGCGCACATCGCGGCCCGAGGCAACGGGGTCGGGGTTGCCGTCCGGGCCTTCGGGGTTCACGTAGATCAGGCCCATCTGCACGGCCGCGAGCGGGTTGGCCAGCTCACGGTCGCCCGAGTAGCGGCTGTTAGGTTTGTCGCTGGTGGCCAGCCATTCTTTTTCGCCGCCCCAGTAGATGTCTTCTTCGGGCTGCCAGATGTCGGCGCGGCCGCCACCAAAGCCAAAGGTCTTGAAACCCATGGTTTCCATGGCCACGTTGCCGGCCAGCACCATGAGGTCGGCCCACGACAGGGCGTTGCCGTACTTTTGCTTGATCGGCCAGAGCAGGCGGCGGGCCTTGTCGAGGTTGCCGTTGTCGGGCCAGCTGTTCAGCGGGGCGAAGCGTTGGTTGCCGGTGCCGGCACCGCCACGGCCATCGGCCGTGCGGTAGGTGCCGGCGCTGTGCCAGGCCATGCGGATGAACAGACCACCGTAGTGGCCCCAGTCGGCGGGCCACCAGTCTTGCGAGTCGGTCATCAGGGCGGCGAGGTCCTGCTTGAGGGCGGCGAGGTCAATCTTCTCGAATTCGCTGGCGTAGTCGAAGTCGGCGCCCAGCGGGTTGGAGGCCGGTGCGTGCTGGTGCAAGATGCCCAGGTTCAGTTGGTTGGGCCACCAGTCCCGGTTGGACTGAGCTCCCTGGGTGGCACGCGCGCCCTGACCGGCTGCGAAAGGGCATTTGGGTTCGTTGGACATGGCTTTCTCCTGTTGAGGTTGAACATCACTTCGCTGGCGAAGTGCGGGTAAGGCAATTACCCATCAAGACACTGGTCGCTTGCTGCGGGCTGCATCAAGGCATGGGGTGAATGATACGGACTGCTTTGCGCAAAAGCACGTGAATGGGCCTCAAATCCGATGGGTTCTGCCAATCACTCAAATAGGAGATTCCAATCCGCCAAGAAAATGTGATTCAAATTGCATTTTGATGAAACTTTTTTGTAAAAGTTGGTGGCTGTCGCGACAGGCCCCCCCCGCTGCCTGCCGTGCGGCCCCGGCGCAGCCTGTGGCCGCCGGATGGGGGGAGCCGCCTTGCCTGGCTTGGGCTCTTGCGCGGCTGGCCTTTGGGTGGTGGCCTCGCCAAGCCGCCGTGTCTGGAGCTGGGGGGCGCCGCCCGGTGGGGGGCTGGGGGGCTGGGCTGAATATTTTCAAAGACCGCGATTGATAATTTCTATGGCGGTGTTTTGAAAATCAAAAACTGTCTTTATTTCGACGTCTGCAGGCGTTTGCTGGTTTATTTTGGAGCGGCTGGCAGGGGTTTGTCCTGATTTTCAAATGAATATCAGGTGGGCGCCTGGTCAAACTGGCTGGGGGCCTCGGGTGCCCACCCGGGCACGGTCCCCGGTGGGCCCCGGGGCCAGGGCCCGGGCCGTCGGCAGCGCATGGGCCGTTGACGGGGGGGCGGGCCTGCGCGGCCGGGTCTATTGACACCGGCCGCAGCCCGTTTCAGAAGTAGCTCAGCCAGCGGGCCTGGCTGCGCTGTTTGAGCTGGGCCAGGGCCCGGCAGGGGCCGGCCATCAGCCACAGCACCCCCGCGGCCAGTGCCCAGACCTGCCACACCGCGTCCAGGCCAAAGCGGCCCGCGTGGTGGGTGCCAAAGACCCATGCCATCCACTGGTAGAGGGCCTGCAACAGGTACAGGTGGCCGAGGTAGAAGAACAGGGGCACGGCGCCGATGCGGTCCAGCCAGGCCCCGGCTTTCAGGCGTTCCAGGCCAGCCAGGGCCAGCCAACCGAGCCCCAAGGTCAGCAAGATGAACTGCAGCGACGGGGGGTACTTGGTCAGGTTCAGGAAGGAGCGGACCGACTCCAGCAGCGTGGCACCTGCGACCCAGGGGTGGTCGCCATAGCGGTTGACCAGGCGCAGCACTGCGAAGGTCAGCAGGGCCCCCACGCCGCCCCACACCAGCCACCGTTGCCGCCAGGCCGCGGCGACGCCGGGGCGGTAGAGCGGCCCCATCAGGTAACCCGCCAGCATGATGCCGATCCACGGCAGCACGGGGTAGGAAGTGCGCAAGGTCAGGCTGGGGCTCAGCTCGATCAGGCTGCGGTCGTGCAGGATGGCCCAGGGGATGAAGCCAGCTTCTTGCGGCGTGAACTGCAGCGGGTCCAGCAGGTTGTGCCCCGCCATGATCAGCACGGCCAGGGCCGCCTGCACCGGCCGCGGCAGCCACAGCAACGCCGACAGGGCCAGCATCGACAGGCCAATGGCCCAGATGACCTGCAAGTAGAGCTTGGGCGGGCTCAGGCTGAGGCTCCAGGCAAAGTTCACCACCGTCAACTCGAGGGCGATCAGGATCAGGCCTCGCTGGGCCAGGAACACCGCCGTGTCCCGCCGGGTGCGGCCGTTCTTTTGGCCGTAGAGCCAGGCCCCGAGGCCCGTCAGCAGCACAAACACCGGGGCGCAGAAGTGGCTGCTCAGGCGCGTGAAGAACAGCTCGACCGAGGTGGAGTTGAGCACCATCGGGTCGCTGACCTGTTGGTGCAGGAAGAAATACTCGCGCACATGGTCCACCAGCATGAGGGCCATGACAGCCCCCCGCAGGCGGTCGATGCTGCTGAGTCGAACGCGGGTCACGTCAGGGGGCATGCGGGGCCTCACATCTTCAGGTTGAGGGCGATGAACGCCGTGCGACCGGCCCCGGGCGACGCCATGGGCTGGGCGCTGCCGGCGGGCCAGAAGAAGTTGTCGTACCAGACATAGGCCTGGCGGCGGTCGGCCAGGTTCTTGATCTGGAAGTCCACACTCACCTGCGGCGACACGGTGTAGCGCGCGCTGGCGTCGAAGGTCAGCAAGGCGCCGAACTTGCCCTGGGCATTGAGGTCGTCAATGAAGTAGTCGCTCTGGGCGCGCCCTTGCAGGCCCAGGCGCAGCTTTTCATGGGCTTGGTACTCGAGGCCGGCCGTGCTGATGCGGCGCGGCGTGGCAAACACCTCTTTGCCGGCCAGCGACACGCCTGCCGCGGTGAAGGCGCTCACCACCCGGGCCTCTTGCAGCGAGTGCGAGGCCCAGACCTTGAGCTGCGGGCCCAGGCGCGTGCCCGCCTGCAGGTCCAGGCCCTTGCGCAGCGTCTGGCCCAGGCCTACCGTGGTGCCGGTGCTGGGCATGTTGGCGACCTCGTTGGTGGCCTCTTGTCGCCACAGGGCCACCCGCAGGTCGGTGTGCGGTGCGGGCTTGAACTTGACCCCCAGCTCGGTGCCAGTGTTCATGGACGGCGCAAACTGGGCTTGAGCGCTGCTGGTCAGGTAGGCCGGCGCCCGCGAACCCGTCAGCACCTGGAAGGTGCGGCCCCAGTTGGCGTACAGGCTGGTTTCGGGGTTGAGGCTGTAGACCAGGCTGAACTTGGGCTGCTGGATCCAGCCGTAGCCCTGCAAGCGGCCGCGCACGCCGCTGGTGCGGATCAGGGTGTCACCGCTGAACTGGTCCAGGCGCAGGCCGGGCACCAGCTTGAGTTTGTCGGTGGCCTGCACGATGGCCTGCACATAGCCGCCCACGTTGTTCAGCGTGTACTGGTCGTCGTTCGACGTGGTGGTGGGCTGGCTGAAGTTGGTGGGGATCGCGTAGGCGTAACGGTAGCGCTGGTAGAGGTTCTTTTGGCGCTCCACATTGAGGCCACCGTCCACCACCAGGCCCGCCTGGCCGCGCCAGGTCAGGGTGCCCATCCAGCCGGTCTGGTTCTCGTCCCAGAAGCGGCGCTGGCGCGGCAGGTTGTTCAGGCTGGCGGCCGGGCTGGCCGTGAAGGTGACGCGGCGGTCGTCGCTGTAGTGGTTGAAGTACAGCTTCTGGCTGGCCAGCCATTGCGGCGTGATCTGCCAGTCCAGGTGGGCGCTGAGGTGCTTCATGTCGCGCGAGTCCCCGTCGTTGGCGTTGTGGGCGCCCGATTGCTGGGGGTTTTGGGCCCACTGGGCCAGCGTCAAGAAGCCGGGCTCCTGTGCCTGGTTCGAGTACAGGCGCGCCACGATGCCGGCTTTGATGGTCTGGTCGGGCGAGGTGATGAACCACTTGCCACCCAGCGTGTACTTTTGGTAAGCCGAGTGGTCGCGGTAGCCATTCGAGTCCTGCTTGGCGATGAAGTAGTTTTGCGCAAAGCCCTGGGTTTCACGGCCCAGCGCCCACTGCACTTCGCGGGTGGCATGGCTGCCGTAGCTGATGCGGCTGTCGTTGTAGTGGCCGCCCTGGCGGGTGGCGAAATTGATGTTGCCACCGATGTTGTGCAGGCCATAGCGCGGGTCGTTGGTGCCGCGCACCACCTCGATGTAGTCCAGCTCCAGCGGGAAGATCATGTCAATGAAGCGCTGGTTGCCGCTGTTGACGTTGCTGGGGATGCCATCGATCAGCACCTTGATCCCGTTGATGTAGCCCTCGCCATTGAAGGCCCGGAAGGTCGGCTTGCCGGACTCGGCGCCCATGCGGGTTTCGGTCAGCTGGATGCCGGGCAGTTGGCCCAGCAGCTCCCAGCTGTTGTTGACGTTCTGGTCTTCGATCTTGTCGGCGCCCAGCAGGTCGACCGAGGTCAGCAGGCTGCTGGGGGGCAGGGCGCCTTCGGTCCCTGAGCTCACTTTGACCTCGCCCAAGGTGATCAGCGAATCACCCGCCGCGTGGGCCGGGCTTTGCAGGCAGGACAAGGTCGAGGCCACCGCGAGGGGCCACAGGTTTTGTTTGAACAACACACGTTTCTCCAGGGGCGCGGCTGCGCCCCAATGCTCTGTTGGAATGCCGGCGCCAGCCTGCTGGCTGCACCCATGGCAGGCAGGCCAGCGCCAAGCCCGCGTGCCGGGCACGCGGGACTGAAAATCAAGGGGTCAGAGGGAGAAAGCGGCAGGGGGAGCGCGCGGCGCGGGCCGCAGCCAGGCCACTTGGGCGGCAGGCTGTGCCGGGGGCGTCGCAGCCACCGCTTGGGGCCGTGGCTGCAGGCTCGGCAGGCGCACGGGCGCTTCGGGCAGGCTCAGGTGCTGGCTGCCCAGGTGGGCGCAGACCAGGCAAAAGCCCACTTCGGCGTCGCTGGGCGCGTGTTCCTCAGCGCTGCCCGGATCGGCCAGGGTGGCCGGGGTGGCGAGGGCGCTGCTGCCCACCAGCACCGGCAAGCCGTGCCGGTGCGACAGGTCGTGCGCCAATGGCAAGACGGCCGTGCCAAGCGAAGCCAGCCACAGCAGCCAGGCAAATCGAAGAATCCACGGACGGCGCATGGCGAGAGTTTAACGGAGCCAATGCGAAGAATTCGCAACAGATTCGGGTGGCGTCAACCCCGTCTGTCGCGCGTTTCGGCCGTCGGGGCGGCGGCAGCGCGGCCTCGGGCGCCTCAGCGCAAGGGCAGGACTTGGTGGTCCAGGCTTTGCCCCTGGGCATTGACCCGGGCCAGCACCATCTCGCCCGAGCGCACCGAGGCGCCCGTGAACGCCCGGATGTTGACGTCGTGGGTGACCAGGATCAGCGCTTGGGTTCCTTTGCGGGCCAGGCGTTCAGCGATCAGCCGTTGCAGTGCGGCAGTCTGGGCGCCGGCTTGCTCGGGTTGGTCAAAGAACGAGGCCAGGGCCGGGGTGTTGAGTGGTGTCCCCAGGCCCAGTCGCTCGGCGGTTTGCAGGCAGCGGCACCACGGGCTGCTGTGCACTTCGGCCTGCTGCACTCCCTGCTGGCGCAGCCACTGGCCGGTGCGCGTGGCTTGCGCCTTGCCCTCGTCGTTGAGCACACGCTGGGTTTCGCAGCGGCCCAGCACATAGCCCGTGGGGTCGCCAATGCCAGGCGCGTAGGCATGGCGCATCAGCAGGACATGGTCGGCCGAGGCCAGGCGTTGGGACAGGTCGTTGGCCTGGGCGGAGCCGCCCCAGGCCAGCAGGGCGATCAGACCGCAGCGGGTCAGCCAGGTGAGGAGGAACCGTGAAAAGAAGATCATGGTGGGTGGGGGCTGTGGTGTTGGGTGCGTCGGGTGCGACAGGGGCGGAGTGAAAGGGGCGGTGTCAAAGGGGCTGTGTCAAAGGGGCGGTGCACATGGTGCGCCGGGTCGGCCGAAGCGGTGAGCCCCCAGGCGCAAGGTCGGGCCCGCCTCAGGGGTTTGCTTGACAGTTCGGGGCTGGGAGCTGCGCTGAGTCCTCGGCAGTGACGCAAAATTCAGCTACGCTAGGCGCACGATTCAAGTCACAGTGCGCGAGGCACACAGCACAGCCTTTCATGGACAAAATTGCCGATCTGTTGCTTGACGCGATCTGCGTGGTCGACGCCCAGGGCGTCTTTGAGTACATCAGTCCAGCGGGGGAGCGTATTTTTGGTTACCCGCCCGAGGAGATGATCGGGCGCCGCATGACCGATTTCGTCGCCCCGTTCGACCTGGAGCGCACCCTGCGCGCGGCCCAGCGCGTGATGGACGGTCAGCCCCACCTCCACTTTGAGAACTGCTACGTTCGAAAGGATGGCCAGCTGGTGCACCTGATGTGGTCGGCCCGTCGCACGGACCCCGGTCAGAAGCGTGTGGCCGTGGCGCGCGACGTCAGCGCCCTGAAGCAGGCCGAGGCCTCGCAGGCGGCCTTGTTCGCCATCTCGGAAGCCGCCCATGCCAGCAGCGATGTGGACGAGCTGATTGCCAAGGTGCACTCCATCGTGGGCACCTTGATGCCGGTGCAGCATTTCTCGGTCTGGGTTCAGGACACGCCGCAGGGGCCTCCCCGGCTGGCCTACCAGGTGCGCGACGGCCAGCACCCGGCGCTGGACGACCCCCTCGAAGCCCAGGCCGATCAACGCCTGTACGAGGCCATTCCGGCCGCCGGGGCGCCTTTGATGTTGACGCCCGACGACCTCGCGCAGCAGCCCGACGCCACGCGGTTGGCGTTTCGGGCCGACTGGGCTGCGTGGTTGGGGGTGCCACTGAACACCCCACGGGGCCGCGTGGGGGCCTTGGTGCTCAAGCGTTACCAGGGCGACGCCCCCTGGTCCAACAAGCACCTCACGCTGCTGCAGTACGTGTCGACCCAGATCGCCATGGCGATTGAGCGCACCGCGCTGTACGCGCGCTTGCAGCAGATGGCGCAGTTCGACGCCCTCACGGGGTTGCCCAACCGCTACCTGCTGGACGACCGCTTGCGGCGCGCCCTGGCCCGGGCCGAGCGTGCGCAAGGGCGGGTCTCGTTGTTGTTTCTGGACCTGGACCGCTTCAAGCAGGTCAACGACCGCCTGGGACACGCCGTGGGCGACCGCCTGTTGCAGACCGTGGCACAGCGCCTGCGTGACGCCGTGCGGGAGACCGACACCGTGGCGCGCCTGGGCGGGGACGAGTTCGTGGTCCTGCTCGAGTCTGTGCAGACCCCGGACAACGTGCAGGCCGTGCTCGAGAAGGTCCAGGCCGCCTTGCAGCAGCCCGCGCTGATCGATGGCCACGCCCTGCAGATCGTGCCAAGCATCGGCGTGGCCCACTACCCCGACGATGGTCTGAGCCCGGACCAGTTGCTGCGCCGCGCCGACGACGCCATGTACGCGGTCAAGCGCGGGGCCCGCATCGCTTTCTTTGACCCGCCGCTGGCGCCCTGAGGGGGCGGCTGGGTTCGGCCGCCCCGGTGACCCGGTGCGAGCGGTGGGCTCGGTGAGTGGTGGTGGTGGGAACCATCAGGTGGGGGCCACGGCGGGGGGGGAGACCTGCACGCAGACAAAAAATAACCGCCTCGGAGGCGGTTGTCTTGCTGGCTGGCAGCGCATCACGGTGAACGGATGCGGAACGTCTTTTTGCTCTTACCTATCAATCGAACGTGAGTCGTTGATTTGTAAGTGGTGCCCGGGGCCGGAATCGAACCGGCACGCCTTGCGGCGGGGGATTTTGAGTCCCCTGCGTCTACCAATTTCACCACCCGGGCAAAAAACGCTAGACCGAAATTATGGCACAGTGTTGGGCATGAAATACCCAACCATTGAAGACGCCGTCGGAAAAACGCCCTTGATCGCGCTTCAGCGCATCGGGGTCGCTGACAACCAGCGACGCGGCAACGTGGTCTTGGCCAAGCTGGAGGGCAACAACCCGGCCGGTTCGGTCAAGGACCGACCCGCTTTGTCGATGATCCGCCGTGCCGAAGAACGCGGCGACATCAAGCCTGGCGACACGCTGATCGAGGCCACCTCGGGCAACACCGGCATTGCGCTGGCCATGGCCGCTGCCATCCGGGGGTACCGCATGGTTTTGATCATGCCCGAGGACCTGTCCATCGAGCGCGCCCAGACCATGAAGGCCTTCGGGGCCGAATTGCTGCTGACCCCCAAGAGCGGCGGCATGGAATACGCCCGCGACCTGGCCGAGCAGATGCAAAAGGAAGGCAAGGGCCGCGTGCTGGATCAGTTTGGCAACGCCGACAACCCCCGCATCCACTACGAGACCACGGGGCCGGAGCTGTGGGAGCAGACCGGGGGCCGCATCACCCACTTTGTGAGCGCCATGGGCACCACGGGCACCATCACGGGCGTGGCGCGTTACCTGAAGGAAAAGAACTCCGCCGTGCGCATCATCGGTGCACAACCGAGTGAGGGGTCGCGCATTCCTGGCATCCGCAAGTGGCCCGAGGCTTACCTGCCCAGCATTTACGACGCCAGCCTGGTGGACCAGTTGGTGTACGTGTCGCAAGACGATGCCGAGGAAAGCTGCCGCCGACTGGCCCGTGAGGAAGGCATCTTTGCCGGCATCTCGGCCGCTGGCGCTTGCTGGGTCGCGCAGGAGATTGCGCGAACCTGCGAAAACGCCACCATCGCGTTTGTCGTGTGCGACCGCGGTGACCGTTACCTGTCGACTGGGGTGTTTCCGGCCTGACCGGGCGCGCCTGGCGCACCGGGCCCTGGCGAGCCGGGCCCCGCAGAGGGGCTGGCGTGTCGGGCCGGGCAGGGGGGCGTGGCGTGTACCGCGCTGCCCCCGCTGGGGCACACGGCGGTCTTTGTTGAATCCCCAACCCTTGCCCCAGGAGTGCAAGCATGAGCGCCCATTTTCGTTTTTGTCCTCAGTGCGCCAGTGCGCTGTCCGAGACCACTCAGATGGAAGACGGGGGCGAGAAGACCCGACTGCGCTGCCTGGTCTGTCAGTGGACGCACTGGAACAACCCGACCCCGGTGCTGGCTGCCATCATCGAGTACCGTGGGCAGGTGCTGCTGGCGCGCAATGCGGCTTGGTCGGGGCGCATGTTCGCGCTGATCACCGGCTTCATGGAGGCCGGCGAATCGCCTGAAGAAGGCATCGCGCGCGAGATCAAAGAAGAAACCAACCTCGACACCCTGTCGCTCAACCTGGTGGGGGTGCATGCCTTTCAGCGCATGAACCAGGTGCTGATCACCTACCACGCGGTGGCCGACGGTGACATTCGCCTCTCGCCCGAGCTGGTGGAGTACAAGTTGATGAACCCCGAAGACGTGATGTGCTGGCCGGCGGGCACGGGCCTGGCGCTGGCCCAGTGGCTGCGGGGCCGTGGCATCGAGCCGCGCTTCATGGAATTTCCGCGGCGCGAGGACTGAGCAGCGCCCGCAGGGGCCGCTGCGTTGGCTGGCGTCCTGCGTAGAATCGCAGCAGACGCGAGGAAATCCAGATGGACATTCAAAAAGAAATCGACACCCGGGGCCTGAACTGCCCCTTGCCCATCCTGAAGGCCAAGAAGGCCCTGACGGACATGATGAGCGGCCAGTTGCTCAAGGTGGTGGCCACCGACCCGGGTTCGTTGCGCGATTTTCAGGCCTTTGCCAAGCAGACCGGCAATGAGCTGGTCGAGCAAGAAACGCTCGGCACCGACTTCATCCATGTGCTGCGCCGCCGCTGAGGTCTGAGGTCGCCGCGCAAGCGGGGCCGCCCGATGCCCTGTGCGTGGGCCCGCCGTGGTGCACGACCATGGGCACTAAAAAGCCGTCCGAGAGGACGGCTTTTTTCATGGGGCCGCCCACGCGCACGCGGCGCGCAGGGGCTGTCGCCTCACAGGCTCAGGGTCTTGAGGTAGCTGCGGAAGCCCGCGCCCACTTCGGGGTGTTGCAGGGCCAGTTCCACCGTGGCTTCCAGGAAGCCTTCCTTGCTGCCGCAGTCGTAGCGCTTGCCTTCGTACTGCCAGGCGTAGACCGACTCGCTGGCCATGAGGCGGGCAATCGCGTCGGTGAGCTGGATCTCGCCGCCCGCGCCCTTGGGCTGGGTGCGCAGCATGTCGAAGATGGCCGGGGTCAGCACGTAGCGGCCTGCCACGCCCATGCGCGACGGTGCCACTTCAGGCATCGGCTTCTCGACGATGTGGCTGACCTTGAGCGTGCGCTCACCGGCCGGTTCGCCCACCACGATGCCGTAGCGGCGCACATGTTCCTTGGGCACTTCCTGCACGGCCAGGATCGAGGCGCCGAGCTTGGAGAACTGCTCGGTCATCTGCGCCATGATGGCCTGGCCCCCTTGCGGTGCGGCCATCAGGTCGTCGGCCAGCAGCACGGCAAAGGGCTCGTCGCCCACCAGGTGGGACGCGCACAGCACGGCGTGGCCCAGGCCCAGCGAACGCGGTTGGCGCACGTAGGAGAAGGACATGCCCGCGGGTTGCAGCGAACGCACCAGGGCCAGCATTTCGAGCTTCTGTGCGGCTTCGAGCTCGGCTTCGAGTTCGTAGGCGGTGTCGAAGTGGTCTTCGATGGCGCGCTTGCTGCGGCCCGTCACAAAGATCATGTGCTCGATGCCGGCCGCGTGGGCCTCTTCGACGGCGTACTGGATCAGGGGCTTGTCGACCACCGGCAGCATTTCCTTCGGGCTGGCCTTGGTGGCCGGCAGGAAACGCGTGCCGAGGCCCGCCACCGGAAACACCGCCTTGCGCACGGCTTGAATCGTTTTACTCATTTCAGCTCATCCTCCGTAATTGATCTTGAATCCCGGCCAGCTTGGTGGAGAAGTCAGCCACGCGCTTCTTCTCCTGTTCGATCACGGCCGGCGGGGCCTTGGCCACAAAGGCCTCGTTGGACAGTTTGCCGTTCGCCTTCGCGATTTCACCTTCCAGGCGAGCGGCCTCTTTGCTCAGGCGGGCTTTTTCAGCCGCGACATCGATTTCGACAAACAGGCACACGCGGGCTTGGCCCACCACCGCCACCGGGGCGGCTTGGGCGGCGGTGGCCCAGGCGGCCTCGTCGTCGAACAGCTTGACTTCGCTGAGCTTGGCCAGTGCTTGCAGTATTTGTGCCGACTGTTGCAGGAATGTGGCTTCGTCGGCGTTGTTGGCCAGGGCCAACAGCGGCAGGCGGGTGGCGGGCGACACGCCCAGTTCGCCGCGCAGGTTGCGGCAGGCGTCCACCAGGTCCTTCAGGCGCGCCACGTAGGCGATGGCCTCGGGGTCGATTTTGGCCGGTTGGGCCTCGGGGTAGCGGGCCACGCTGATCGATTCACCCGGCAGGCCGGCCACCGGGGCCACGGTCTGCCACAGCTCTTCGGTGATGAAGGGGATGATCGGGTGCGCCAGGCGCAGGATGGCTTCGAGCGTGCGGATCAGAGTGCGGCGGGTACCACGCTGCTGGGCTTCGTTGCCGGTCTGGATCTGCACCTTGGCGATCTCCAGGTACCAGTCGCAGAACTCGTTCCAGACGAAGTCGTAGAGGCGGTTGGCCACGTTGTCGAGGCGGTAGTCCTCGAAGCCCTTGGCGATGTCTGCCTCGACCTGCTGCAGCACCGAGCTGATCCAGCGGTCGGCCTGGCTGAAGTGCATGTAGCCATGGGCCTTGCCGCCCACCGAGCAGTCGGCCTTGGTGTGTTCCATCAGGCCGCAGTCCTGGCCTTCGCAGTTCATCAGCACGAAGCGGGTGGCGTTCCAGAGCTTGTTGCAGAAGTTGCGGTAGCCCTCGCAGCGCTTGCTGTCGAAGTTGATGCTGCGGCCCAGCGAGGCCAGCGCCGCAAAGGTGAAGCGCAGGGCGTCGGCACCGTAGGCGGGAATGCCTTCGGGGAACTCTCTTTGCGTGTTCTTGCGCACCTGCGGGGCGGTTTCGGGCTTGCGCAGGCCGGTGGTGCGCTTGTCCAGCAGGGGCTCGAGCGAAATGCCGTCGATCAGGTCCACCGGGTCCAGCACATTGCCCTCGGACTTGCTCATCTTCTTGCCCTGCGCGTCGCGCACCAGACCGTGGATGTAGACGTGTTTGAACGGTACACGGCCCGTGAAGTGGGTGGTCATCATGATCATCCGGGCGACCCAGAAGAAGATGATGTCGTAGCCTGTGACCAGCACGCTGCTGGGCAGGTACAGGTTGAAGTCGTCTTCGGCCGCGCCGGTCTGCTGGGGCCAGCCCATGGTGCTGAAGGGCACCAGTGCCGACGAGTACCAGGTGTCGAGCACGTCTTCATCGCGGCGCAAGGTCTTGCCCGGGGCCTTGGCCTGGGCTTCGGCTTCGTTGCGGGCCACGATCACGTTGCCGTCTTCGTCGTACCAGGCCGGGATCTGGTGACCCCACCACAGCTGGCGGCTGATGCACCAGTCCTGGATGTTGTTCATCCACTGGTTGTAGGTGTTGACCCAGTTCTCGGGCACGAACTTGACCTCGCCGCTGGCCACGGCGTCGATGGCCTTCTGGGCGATCGAGCGGGTGTCGAGTGCCGGATCGGACCCGGTGCCAGCCCCCTCGGGGGGCTGCGAACCACACGCCGTGGGCAGCGTGGGGGCCTTGTTCATGGCGACAAACCATTGGTCGGTCAGCATGGGCTCGATCACCTGGCCGGTGCGGGTGCAGCGCGGCACCATCAGCTTGTGCTTCTTCACCTCAACCAGGGCACCAGCGGCTTCCAGGTCGGCCACCACGGCCTTGCGCGCCACGAAGCGGTCCAGGCCCTGGTATTTGGCGGGGGCGTTGTCGTTGATCTTGGCTTCCAGCGTCAGCACGCAGATCATGGGCAGGCCGTGGCGTTGGCCCACGGCGTAGTCGTTCTGGTCGTGGGCGGGCGTGACCTTGACCACACCGGTGCCGAACTCGCGGTCCACGTAGTCATCGGCAATCACCGGGATCTCTCGGTCGGTCAACGGCAGCTTGACCTTCTTGCCGATCAGCGCGGTGTAGCGCTCGTCCTCGGGGTGCACCATCACGGCCACGTCGCCCAGCAGGGTCTCGGGGCGGGTGGTGGCCACGGTCAGGCTGCCCGAGCCGTCGGCCAGCGGGTAGGCGATGTGCCACAGGCTGCCGTCTTCTTCTTCGCTTTCGACTTCCAGGTCGGACACGGCCGACATCAGCACCGGGTCCCAGTTGACCAGGCGCTTGCCGCGGTAGATCAGGCCTTGCTCATACAGGCGCACAAAGGTCTCGGTCACCACGCTGGACAGCTTGTCGTCCATGGTGAAGTACTCACGGCTCCAGTCCACGCTGTCGCCCATGCGGCGCATCTGGGTGGTGATGGTGTTGCCGGACTTTTCTTTCCACTCCCAGACCTTGCTGACGAAGTTCTTGCGGCCCAGGTCGTGGCGGCTGAGCTTTTGCTCTTGCAGCTGGCGCTCCACCACGATCTGCGTGGCGATGCCGGCGTGGTCGGTGCCGGGCACCCAGACCGTGTTGTGGCCCTTCATGCGGTGGTAACGCGTGAGGCTGTCCATGATGGTCTGGTTGAAGGCGTGGCCCATGTGCAGCGTGCCGGTCACATTGGGCGGCGGCAGCTGAATGGCGAAGGAGGGCGCTTGCGCGTCGGGCACGCCCGTGCCGCGCACGCCGGCCTTGCCGTAGCCGCGCTGCTCCCACAGAGGGCCCCAGCGCTGTTCGATGGCGGCAGGTTCAAACGACTTGGAGAGGCTGTTCAGGCCGGGCTGGGGCGCGGCGTTGTCCGGGGTGTTGCTCATGGGCTGGGAAATGAAAACGGCACCCTGAGGTGCCGTCTGGTGACTGTTGCAGGATGGCGCCGATTTTAGCGGCCCCGGGCTGGGCTTCGGCCTGCGGCGTTAGAAAGCGCCGGGGGCCGACGATGCCGCGCGGTGCCGTTCCGCCTCAGGTCGGGCCCGGTCCGTACTCCGGGCGGTCGTTGTGCTGAGGCTTCAGCGGGGCGGCCAACTGGCCGGCGGCCCGTTCCTGGCGCCATTGTTCTTTGCGGGCGGTCCACTCGCGCAGGCGCTGGTGTGCGGTGGTGCTTTCACGCGCCATGTCGGCGTCGTTGGCCAGTTGGGCGCTGAGTTCGAGGCGGATGCCGTTGGGGTCGAAGAAGTAGATGCTCTTGAAGATGTGGTGGTCGGTCACGCCCAGCACCTCGACGCCATGGGCTTGCAGGCGGGCCTTGGTGTTCTCGAGCTCCTGCACCGTGTTGACCCGGAACGCGATGTGGTTGACCCACAGCGGGGTGTTGGGCGAGGGCTCGGGCTTGACGTCGTCGCCGAGGTCGAAGAAGGCGATGAACGAGCCGTCCTGCAAGCGAAAGAAGAAGTGTGTGTAAGGGCAGTACTCGCCCGTGCTGGGCACGTAGTCGCTTTGGATGATGTGGTAGAGCGGCAGGCCCAGGATGTCTTCGTAGAAGTGGCGCGTTTCCTCGGCGTCACGTGCTTTGTAGGCGTAGTGGTGCAGCTGCTGGATGGGGGCCGGGGCGGGCAGGTTCGGCAGGCGGGTCGGGTGGGGGGCTTGGGTCGCTTGGGGGGAGGGCGTGGCCATGGTGTCGGTGTCTCCGAAAAAGGGGCCTGGGCGAGGCGGTGTGGGTTTGTTGATTTAACTATTCGTAATTTGTTTACTTTATCGTAATTGCGCGGGGGTGCCAAGGGCGTGTCTGCGGGGGCCGAGAGCAGGACGCTGGTTCCGCTCCTTGTGGCCCGGCAGCGCCTGCGGCCGGCAGGGGTTTGCAGGCGGGGCCCCGGGGCTCCGATAATGGGCAAAATGAAACCGCGAGACCCGTGTGTCTCGATCGACTCCAGATGCATCCGACGCCCCAGAACCCGGCATGACCCCTTTGAACCCCCCGTTCCCATCTGCACCCGCTGACCTGGACCAGCGCCTGCAGGCCTTGCTCTTGCGCGAAACCGGGCAGGCCTTGTCGCCCTCGGCCCTGAACGAATTGCTGGCCCTGACGGGGCACCTGGTGTCGGGGGTGGGCGCGCCGGCGGTGGCGCAGCGCGAGGTCACGGTGCTGCTGGCCGATTTGCGCGGCTTCACGGCGCTCACCGCCACGCAACCCGCGGGCGTCATCATTGCCTTGCTGAACCGCTGCCTGGGGGCCATTTGCGAGGTGATCCTGCGCCACGGTGGCACCATCGACAAGTTCATGGGGGACTCGGTGATGGTGCTGTTTGGCGCCCCCGAAGGGCGTCCCGATGACGTCGACCGCGCGCTGGTCTGTGCCGTCGAGATGCAGCAGGCGATGGAGCGCCTCAACCAAGAAGACCGCCACCTGGGTCTGCCCGAGCTGTACATGGGCATCGGCATCAACACCGGGCAGGTGATCGCGGGGCGCTTTGGGTCGGCCGCCTATTCGCAGTACACGGTGATTGGCGACGAGGTGAACCTGGCCTCGCGCATCGAGTCCTTCAGCCTGCGCGGGCAGGTGTTGATCAGCGAACACACCTTCGAGCGCTGTCAGCACCTGGTCGACACCTCGGGCCCCATGGAGGTGCATGTCAAAGGCAAGAGCGAACCGGTGCGGGTGCGCGAGGTGGTGGCCATCCCCTCGCGGGGCCTGCGCGTGCCGCGCACCGAGGGGCGCCGCAGCCACCGGGTTGAGGTGAACCTGTCGTGCATGCTGCACGAGTTGCAGGACAAGGTGGTGGTGCCGCGGGTCATCTCGGCCACCATCCTGGACATCGGCTACCACGGCCTGCAACTGGAGCTGGACCAGCCGCTCGAACCCTTCGCTGAGCTCAAGCTGGAGTTCGGCCTGCGCCTGCTCGACTTCCGGGCCTCCGATGTCTATGCCAAGGTGGTCAAGTGCCGCCCCCACCAGGGTCGCTGGCGGGCCGGCCTGGAGTTCACCGCCATCGCGGTCGACACCAGTGCCCGCTTGCAGACCTTTGTGCAGATGCTGGTGGCGCGCGGCGCCTGAGTCGCGCGCGGTGCCGGTGCGGGCCCGGTGGCTGCCCGGTCACCCGGTCACCAGCTCAGAGCGTGCGGCGCATGGCCTGGGCCAGTGCGGGCTGCTGCCGCGCCTCAAGGGCCTGCACCGCACCCAGCCGGTCGCGGGCCTCCTTGTTCTGACTCAGCTTGAACTTGCCGACCAGAGAGGTCAGGATGATCTCGATGCCCACAATGTGCTTCAGCAGGCCATCGATGAACTCAGGCGCCGAGTCGCCCATCTTCCAGGGTTGGGGCTCGGGGGCTTCGTGCTGGCGTGTCAGGGTGGCCACCAGGCCACGCACAAAGCGTTCGTCGTCGCGCACCGCCAGCGTGCCATGGGCCTGCACCACCTCGTAGTTCCAGGTCGGGACCTGGCGGTGGGTTTCGTGCTTGCTCGGGTACCAGCTGGGCGACACATAGGCCTCGGCACCGCGGAACACCACCATCACCGCCTGCCCCTCGACGGCCTCTTGCCACAGCGGGTTGGCCCGCGCCACATGGGCGCGCAAGGTGCCCTGGGGCCCGGTGTGGGGGTCGAAGGCGAATGGCAGCGGGTTGACGTCAAGGCCAGCCCCGCCATGGGTGACCAGCAGGCCCAGGGGGTGCTCGCGCATCACGCGGTGCAGTTCGTCGAGGCGGGGTTCGGCAAAGTGGGCGGGGATGTACATCGGTTCGCTGGGGTGGGTGAGAGGGGCTGGGCCTCCACTGTCGCCGCCAACCGGTACCATCAGAAGAGCCAGTTTTTGAGAGTTTTGATGGGCCAGTTCGAGCACCCCAACCCTGCACCCGCCGCACCGGCCCCCACCGGACCGGGTCGACGGCTGTACGAGCTGTTGCGCAGCCAGATCACGGACGGCGGGCTGCCTGCCGGGGCGCGTGCGCCATCGACCCGGGCGCTGGCCGCGGAATGGGGGGTGTCGCGCACCACGGTCACGGCGGTGTACGAGCAGCTCGCGGCCGAGGGCTACCTGCACACGTCGGCGGGGCGCGTGGCGCGTGTGGCCAGCCTGTCGGTGGCGGCGGGCGCCCGGCGCACCGAGGCCGCTGTTCCCAGGGCGGCTGGTGCGGCCCCGCCCGCCGGGATGGCGGTGCCCGGGATCACCCCCATGGCGGCGGGGCCTGGGCCCAGTGGGCCTCGCCTGTCCGACTGGGGGCGCCGGGTGCAGGCCATGGCCCTGTCGTCCCTGCCCGCAAGCGAGCCTTTGCCTTTCGACTTTCTGTACGGGGCGCTGGCGCCGCAGGACTTCCCGGTGCTGGCCTGGCGGCGGGCCAGCAAGCTCGCGGCGCTGCAGCCACCCGCGCGCCTGTCTTACGCGGCGCCCGAGGGGGACCCGGCCCTGCGGCGCGCTTTGCAGGGCTACCTGCGCCGGGCGCGGGGTCTGGTCTGCGATGCGGAGCAGATGCTGTTGGTCCAGGGCTCGCAGCAAGGCATTGACCTGTGCGCGCGCCTGCTGCTGCAGGCTGGTGACCGCTTTGCCTTTGAAGACCCCGGCTACCTGATGGCGCGGCGCTGTTTTGAGGCCACGGGGGCGCACGGGACCGCGGTGCCGGTCGATGCGCAGGGCCTGGACCCCGCGCAGCTGCCGCAGGGCCGCCCGGTGCGGCTGCTCTACGTCACGCCCTCGCACCAGTTCCCCCTCGGGGGGGTGTTGCCGGTCACCCGCCGCCAGGCCGTGCTCGACTGGGCCCAACGGCAGCAGGCCTGGGTGGTGGAGGACGACTACGACGGCGAGTTTCGCTACGGGCAGCGCCCCATGGATGCGCTGCAGTCGATGGACCCCGACGGCCGGGTGATCTATGTCGGCACCTTCTCCAAGGCCTTGTCGCCGCAGCTGCGCCTGGGTTACCTGGTGCTGCCTGCGGCGCTGGTGCCGGTGTTCCGGCAGGCCAAGCGCCTGAGTGACCGGCATGCCCCGGTGGAGGCGCAGCGGGTGCTCGCCACGCTGATCGACAGCGGGGCTTACGAGCGGCATGTGCGGCGCGTGCGGCGCGACAACGAGCGCCGCCGTGCCGCCTTGCTGGCGGCGCTGGCACGCGAGTTGCCCCAAAGTGCTGAGGTGACGGGCGCGGCGGCGGGCCTGCACCTGGTGCTGTGGCTGCCGCTCTGGCGGGCCGCCGACGAGCCGGGCCTGGCCGCGGCCGCGCGCGCCGTGGGCGTGGGGCTGTACCCGGTGTCGCCGCTGTATGCCTCGGGGTTGGAGGGGGCGGGTGCCACCCACCGGCCGGCAGGCTTCATCCTGGGCTACGCCAGCCTCACGGTGGCGCAGATCGAGGAGGGCGTGCGCCGCCTCGGGGCCTTGTTGCGTGCGCGTGGCGGTGCCAGGGGGGCGGTGGTCTGAGGCCGCAGTTTGTCGCCTGGGTGAGGTGCGCGCCCGGTGGTGGCTCCGGCGTGCATGAAAAAAGCCCTTGTGCCTTCCGGGGGAGGCACAAGGGCTATGGGGCCGGTGGGGCTGTGGGGCCTACCGGCGGCTGGGCCACCGGTGGGCGTCCGCCCGTGGGCTGACCCTTACTGCTTGACGGCTTCGACTTGCAGGCGCAGCAGCACGTTCTTGGCGAAACCCCAGTCCACGCCGTAGTTCATGCCCCATTGGGTGCGGTCGATGGTGGCTTCGAAGTCGCCGCCGCAGACTTCGCGCTTGAGCATCGGGCTTTGGTAGCAGTTGAACTGGTTGGCCTTCAGGGTGACGGGGTTGGTCTTGCCCAGCAGGGTCAGCGTGCCAGCCACTTCGGTGACTTTGTCGCCGTTGAAGGTGAACTTGTCGCTGACGAACTTGAAGGTCGGGAACTGGGCCGCGTTGAACAGGTCAGCGCTTTGCAGGTGCTTGTCAAAGCCCGGGGTGCCGGTGTTGATCGAAGCGGTTTCGAAAGTGATTTCCACCTTGCCGGTCTTGGCGGCCTTGTCCAGCTGCACCGAGCCTTCCTTCTTGTCGAAACGGCCCCGGTTCATGGCGGCGCCAAAGTGGCTGATTTCGAAGTTGGCAAAGGTGTGGGTCGGGTCGATCGCATAGGTCGCGGGTTCGGCTTGGGCCACGCCAGAAGACAGGGCGGCCAAAGCGGCCAGAGCGATGAGGGTAGAACGCATGGTTGAAACTCCAGTTGAGGACAAAGAACAGCAGGGGAAAAAAACGAAACCGATCACTCGGGGCGGGTGGGGGCTCAGAACTTGCCCACGCCGCTCAGGGCGAACTTGAACTTGACTTGCACGTCGTCGGCGACCATGCCGGTGTCGGCCCATTCGCCTTCACCAATCTTGAAGGCCAGGCGCTTGATCGGCAGCACGCCGGTGGCCACCGTGTTGGCGCCACTTTGGGTCAACGTGATCGGGAAGCGCACGTCCTGTGCGTTGCCCTTGATGGTCAGCTTGCCCGCGATCTCAAACTTGCCGCCGCCCAGGCCCTTGGCCGAGGTCGACTGGAAAGTGGCTTGCGGAAACTTGGCGGTGTTGAACCAGGGGGCCTTGGGCAGTTCGGCGTCGCTCTCCGGCACGCCCAGCGTGGCGCTGGCGATGTCCACCGTCATGGCGATCTTGGCGGCTTCCGGCTTGGCCGGGTCGAACGCGATCTGGGCGTCGAACTTCTTGAAGCGGCCTTCGACGGGCACACCCATCTGCTTGCTGACGAACACGATTTCGCTTTGCGCCGGCACCAGCTTCTGGTCGGCGTGGGCGGCTTGGCCCAGCAGGCCAAAGCCCAACAAGGCAACGGTTGCGGCAGTGCGCAAGGGGATCAAGGTCATGACAAGACTCCTGTGGCGGCCTCAGCAGGCCGCGTGAATGAAAAGGTCAAGAAAGGGTGGGATGGGCCAGTGGGCACGGCGTCAGCCGCGGCCTGGCAGCATGCGGCTGATGAGGCCGTCGCGGTCGATGATCTGGTGCTTCAGCGCGGCCGCAATGTGCAGACCGGCCAGGGCCGCCAGGGCCCAGGCGCTGGCCGCGTGCCAGGGTTTGATCAACTCGGCCAGGGCCTTGTCGGCACCAATGAAGTCCGGCAGCGGGAACTGGCCAAACAGCACGATCGGGAAGCCGGCAGCCGAGCTGTAGGCCCAGCCCAGCAAGGGCACGGCAAAGAACAGCCCATACAAGAGGTGGTGGGTGCCATGGTGGGCCGCACGTTGCCAGGCGGGCATGGCGTCTTCCACCGCGTGGGGCAGGGCCGGCGGGCGGTGCGTCAGGCGCCACAGCAAACGCAGCACCGACAGTGCCAGCAGCGTGATGCCAGCCCATTTGTGCCAGTTGTAGAGCTTCAGGCGTTGGGGGGAGAAGGGCAGCTCGGTCATGTAGAGACCGACGCAGAACAAGCCGATCAAGGCCAGGCCCAGCACCCAGTGCAGGAGCATGGCCACACCGCTGTAGCGGGCGGCAGGTTGGAGCGAATTTGAAACGCTGGCAGTCATGGAGAACCTGTTGTTTACATTTTCGGAGTGGGACTCGTTGATGTGCAACAAGTTCCTGAACTGCGCTCAGTGTAGAAAACCGCCCCGGGCCGGGGTTTCAGCTTGATTGACGCTTCGATTCAAAAAAATTGAATTGATGGAGCGCCCGCGGGCAGGGGGCGGTCCGCGTCAGGGGCCGCTCAGGGCGGCCAGTTTCCAGGCCTGGGCCGCGGCGTCGGCGTCGTCGCGCTGCTCGGCCAGCAGGGCCAGGGCGCGCCAGGCGTTGCGGCGCAACACGCCGGCTTCGAGGTGGTGGGTGGCTTGGGTCAGCAGCTGCTGCGATTTGCCCCACAGCTGGCGCTTCAGGCAGGCCATCCCCGCCAGGTACTGCAGTCCTGCGTGGCGTGGGTTGGCCTTGTGGGCGGTTTCGATGCGGGCCAGCCAGTTCGCGTCCAGGGATTCCATGCTGGACTCCAAGGCCTCGATCAGGCGCTGTTGCAGGTGCTCGGGCAGCGCATCGGGCAGGCTCACCATGCGCTCCCACACCGGCAGCAGCCAGGCCCGGGCAAGGCCGTCGTCGCCACCCAGGCGCGTCAGGCGCTGCGCGGCGTGCAGGGCCAGTTCGGGCATTTGGCGCTCTTGTGCATCCAGGTCTTGCCAGACTTGTTGCAGTTGGGTCGGGTCGTGGGCGCCGTTGAGCAGGTCGGTGGCCAGGCCGCGCACGATGCTTTGCGCCGCGCTGGCCGAGAAGGCGCGGTGCTTCGCCAGCAGGCGGGCGGTTTCCAGGGCTTCGCGGTTCTGTCCGGCCAGCCGGGCGGCTTTGAGTCGGGTGCGCAGCGCGATGGTGCGGCGGGCCGCGCCGTGGGGCAGTTCCTCGAGTCGGGCCAGTGCGCCCGTGGCGTCGCGGTCGTCGAGGGTCCAGCGCGCGCTGCGCAGCAGCGCGCCTTCGTGCAGCTCGGCCGACTGGGCGTTCTGGCGCGTCGCGGTCTCGGCCAGGGCTTGCACCAGGTGCTCGTCACGGCGGCTGCGGTCTTGCAGCGCATGCGCGCCATCGGCGGCCACCAGGTGGGCCAGGGTGCGCAGCTGGGTGCCGGGGCCGTTGTATTGGGCCGTGCCTTGCAGCGATTGCTCTTGGGCCAGTGCCGCTTCGGCGGCCTTGCTGGCGCGCACAAAGCGGCCCGACAACAGGTGGGTCAGGCCGTCGAGCAGGGCGCCATACATGGCGCGTTCTTTCTGTTGCAGGCGCCAACGGCGGGCCTGTTGCGGCATCTCGAACAAGGCGGCCAGGGCTTGCAGGGCCGCGTGCAGGACAACAAAACTGCCCACCAGCAGGAGCAGCACCATGTTGAGCGACAGGTCAACGCGGTAGGGCGGCCAGAACACGGTCACCGTGCCCTGGTTGTTGCCGGCGAACAGGGCCACCGCGACGGCCACGCCGAACAGGGCCAGGAACCAAAGGGCTGCGCGCATGGGGCGGGCCTCCTCAGCGGCCCGCGGCGGCGGTGGCCAGCGCGGTCAGGGTTTCATCGAGGCGCGGCAACTCGACCGCGCGCAACTGGCCCTGCAGCTGCTGCAGCAAGGTGGCGGCCACCTGGGTGCGGCGCGAGGCGGGGTCAAAGTACTTGTTGATCAGCACCGACGCCGCGGCCAGGTCGGCGCGGGCCGACTCGGTCTGCCGGGCCAGCACGCCCAGGCGCGCATTCAGCAGCTTGAGCTTGAGGTTCTCGCGCAGGAAAAAGCTTTGTTCGGGGGCCAGCAGTGCGGCCTCGGGCTGGTCGATGCGGCTGACCCGCACCAGGTTGCGCAGCTCGTCGCGCACCAGGCCCCAGCCCTTGTAGAGCGCGTTTTCCCACCAGTCCTGGGCCGCACTGGCAGCCCCGGTGCCGGCGGGCTTGGCCGCACCCGCGGCGGCGCCCGGGGCGGGCGGCGCGGACAGGGGGCGGTTGCCCGGCACCTGGGCCACGGCGTTGAGCACCGGCAGCTCGTCCACCAGGCGGGCCAGTTCGTCCAGGCGGGACAGCAGGCCGGGCGTGTCGGTGACGCTGGCGGTCTTGATGCGGTCGGTGTCGTGCTGGATCGCCCGTTGCAGCGGCGCCAAGCGCGGTTGGGCAGCACGCGCGATGCGCTGTTCAGCGGTCTTGAGGGCCGCCAGCAGCGGCTCGACGCTGCCGGTCAGCTGGGCTTGCTGTTGGGCCAGGCGCAGGGCGGACTCGATGTCCACCACCAGGTTTTCGTCGCGCGAGCGCGACAGGCTTTGCATCAGCTCCTCGAGCTGGGTGCGCTGCAGGGCAACTTCGCTGAGCCGGGTTTCGTTGAGCGTGACGCGGGCGGTGGCGTCGCGTGCCAGTTCTTGGGCCTGGCGTGCCAGGGTGCGCGCTTCGACCGCCTGGCTGCCGCTGTCTGCGCTTTGGCGGGCCAGTTGCTCTTGCAGGTGGCCCAGGCGTTGCCACAGCGACACGCTGGCCAGCAAGGCGACACCGGCCACAGCCAGGGCGGCCCAGGTCAGCGGCTGACCCAGGCGCTGGGGCGTCGCGCTGCCGGCGGGGGGCACGGTCGGCGCGGGGCTGGCAGCGGCCTCGGGGGCGGGGCTGGGCGAAGGGGCGATCGAGGGCTCGGAACTCATGCTGTGGATTCTATCGACGCCGCCACGTCTTCCAGTGTCGGACGGGTGGCTTGCACCTGGGCAAATCCGGCGGCCGTGGCGGCCTCGCCAATGCGCGGGTGGGTGACCAGGGCCCGGGCCGACCCCCAGCGTTGTCCGGGCAGCCAGGCCTGCAGGTTGCGCACCGCCTCGGAGCTGCTGAACAACCACCAGCTGCCATCGCTGGCCGCGGCCCGTGCCAGCGCTTGCCGGGCGGGGTCTGCGGCCGGCGGGCGGCGTTCATAGACCACCTGGTGGGCCACCTGGCCACCGGCCTCGCGCACGCGCTGGCTCAACCATTCACGGCCCGAGCCGCTGCCTGCGCGCTCGGCGGGCAGCGGGCTATCGGCCTCGGCCGGGGCATCCACACCGCGCACGATCAGCACCTGGTCGCCGGGCTGGACCTGGTGCTGGACCTGTTGCCACAGGTGCTCCGAGTCGAACTGGCGTGCCTCGGCGTTGGGGGTGTCGATCAGGTGTTCGGGCACGCCGGCGGCCCGCAGGGCCCGCGCCGTGCCCGGTCCGGGGGCCCAGCAACGGCGCTCGGCCAGCGCGGCCAGCGCGCCGGGCGTCGACTGGAAGTAATGCTGCACCGCGTTGCCGCTGACAAACATCAGCGCGCGCACCGGGGCGCTCAGGGGCGCGCCAGCGGGGACGTTGGCAGGGACATTGGTGAGGGCATTGGCTGGGGCGCCGGCGCAGCCTTGGGCCGCAGGCTGGCGCGGCGCGGCGATCTCGATCAGCGGCAGGGCGACCGCGTCCAGGCCCCGCTCAAGCAGGGCGCGCGCCCAGGCGCTGGCCTCGGGCTCGGGCCGCGTGACGAGCACACGGGGCCGGGCGCGGGGCGCGGGGGGGGCGGTCATGGGCGGGGGCCGGGGATTCGGGGCCGGGTCGGCTGGGGCTGCAACGTGCGTGGCGGCGACCGGCGCACCGCCGCTCAGGCGTTGGGCGTGGCGCGGCGGGCACCGGCGGCCAGCAGCAGCTCGGCGACTTCGTCGCCCAGGTCGGCCGCGCTGGCGAGGTCGGTCACGGGTCGGCGGCTGCTGGCGCGGATCAGGGCCGTCGAGGCGCTGTCGGGTTCGCCCCAGGCGGCCCGCAGCACCAGCTCCTCGCCCTGCCATTGGCCGTGGGCGGCCAGCGGCATCGAGCAGCTGCCCCCCATGGCACGGCTGACCGCGCGCTCGGCGGTCACGGTGAGCCAGCTGGTGGTGTCGGCCAGCGGTGCCAGCGCGGCGCGCAGTTCAGGTCGGCCACTGCGGATCTCGATGCCCAGAGCCCCTTGGCCCGCGGCGGGCAGCATGCTGTCGGGGGCGAATTCGTGGCGGATGCGGGCGCCCAGGCCCAGGCGTTTGAGACCCGCTGCGGCCAGCACGATGCCGGCGTAGTGGCCGTCGTCGAGCTTCTTGAGGCGGGTGTCCAGGTTGCCCCGCAGCGGCTCGATGCGCAGGTCGGGGCGCAGTGCGCGCAGCAGCACGGTGCGGCGCAGGCTGGAGGTGCCGACCACGGCGCCCTCGGGCAGGTCCTGCAGCGTGGCGTACTGCGGCGAGACAAAGGCGTCGCGCGGGTCTTCGCGTTCCATCACGCAGGCGAGTTCAAAGCCTTCGGGCAGGTCCATGGGCACGTCTTTGAGCGAGTGCACGGCGATGTCAGCACGGCATTCTTCGAGTGCCACTTCAAGTTCTTTGACGAACAGGCCCTTGCCGCCGACCTTGGACAGCGAGCGGTCCAGGATCTGGTCGCCCTTGGTGGTCATGCCCAGCAGGGTCACCGGGTGGCCCAGCGCTTGCAGTCGCGCCTTCACATGTTCTGCTTGCCACAAGGCCAGTCGGCTCTCTCGGGTGGCTATCACAATGGGGAAGGCTGGCTTGCTCAAGGTCGTAACCTTTTTGTAATCTTGGAGGGGCCTTGGATGCTAGCATGCCCCGCACCACGCCAGCCCCGCCCGAGCCCCGGCGTGGCCCGCCATTGAGCGCCCGCTACACCCATGGAGACCGACGCATGAAACGTTCCGACAAGGACCAGCCCCTGATTGACGACATCCGCCTGTTGGGGCGCATTCTGGGGGACGTGATTCGGGAGCAGGAAGGCGTCGAGGCCTATGAGCTGGTCGAACAGGTGCGCAAGCTGTCGGTGGCCTTCCGGCGCGACGCCGACCAGGACGCCGACCGTGCGCTCAAGAAGCTGCTCAAGTCGCTCAGCGGCGACCAGACCGTGAGCGTGATCCGCGCCTTCACCTACTTCAGTCACCTGGCCAATCTGGCCGAGGACCGCCACCACATCCGCCGGCGCGCCGTGCACGAGCGCGCGGGCGACACCCAGGAGGGCAGCATCGAAGTCGCCCTGGCGCGCCTGCGCTGGGCCGGCATCGCGCCCAAGACCATCTCGCAGACGCTGGCGCAGAGCTATGTGTCGCCGGTGCTCACCGCGCACCCGACCGAAGTGCAGCGCAAGAGCATCCTGGACGCCGAGCGCGACATCGCCCAGTTGCTGACCGCGCGCGACGACATCAAGGTGCGGGCCCAGCTCTACAACACCTCCAAGGACGCGCTGACCCCGCGCGAGCTGGCCGCCAACGAGGCCCTGCTGCGCGCCCGGGTGATGCAGCTGTGGCACACGCGCCTGTTGCGCTTCTCCAAGCTCACCGTGGCCGATGAAATTGAAAACGCGCTGAGCTACTACGAAGCCACCTTCCTGCGCGAGATCCCCAAGCTCTACGCCGACCTCGAGCGCGAACTGGGCAACCACCCGGTGGCCAGCTTTTTCCGCATGGGTCAGTGGATTGGCGGCGACCGCGACGGCAACCCCAATGTCAGCGCCGCCACGCTGGAGTACGCACTCAAGCGCCAGGCCGAAGTGGCCTTGCGCCACTACCTGACCGAGGTGCACTACCTGGGCGGCGAACTGTCGATGTCGGCGCGCCTGGTCGGCGTCACGCCCGAGATGCAGGCGCTGGCCAACAGCTCGCCCGACAGCAACGAACACCGCCTCGACGAGCCCTACCGCCGTGCCCTGACCGGCATTTATGCGCGACTGGCCGCCAGCCTGCGCGAGCTGACCGGGGGCGAGGCCGCCCGCCACGCCGTGGCGCCGCAGAACGCCTATGTCAACGCGGCGGCTTTCCTGGCGGACCTGCGCGTCATCGAGGCCTCGCTGCGCGCCCACCACGGCGAGTCGCTGGTCAATGGCCGTTTGCACCCGCTGATCCGCGCGGTCGAGGTGTTTGGCTTCCACCTGGCCACGGTCGACCTGCGCCAGAGCTCGGACAAGCACGAAGAAGTGGTGGCCGAGTTGCTGGCCACGGCGCGCATCGAACCCGATTACAGCCGCCTTGAGGAAGCCGCCAAGCGCGCCTTGCTGGTCAAGCTGCTCAACGACGCGCGCCCGCTGCGCGTGATGGGAGCCCAGTACTCGGCCCACACCCAGGGCGAGCTGGCCATCTTTGAGGCCGCCCGCCGCCTGCGCGAGCGCTATGGCCACGAGGCCATCCGCCACTACATCATCAGCCACACCGAAACCGTCAGCGACCTGCTCGAAGTGCAACTGTTGCAAAAAGAGGTTGGCCTGCTGCGCGGCCTGTTGCAGGACCCGTCGGGCGAGCCCGGCACGGGCGCGGTCAGCGACCTGATCGTGGTGCCGCTGTTCGAGACCATCGACGACCTGCGCAATGCCGCGCCCATCATGCGCGAGTTCTACGCGCTGCCCGGCATGGCCGAGCTGGTGCAGCGCAGTGGCGCCGAGCAAGACATCATGCTGGGCTACTCGGACAGCAACAAGGACGGCGGCATCTTCACCAGCAACTGGGAGCTGTACCGCGCCGAGATCGCGCTGGTCGACCTGTTTGAAGAGCTGTCGGGCAGCCATGGCATCCAGCTGCGCATGTTCCACGGCCGCGGCGGCACGGTGGGGCGTGGCGGCGGCCCGAGCTACCAGGCCATCCTGGCGCAGCCGCCCGGCACGGTGCGCGGGCAGATCCGCCTGACCGAACAGGGCGAGGTGATTGGCTCCAAGTACGCCAACCCCGAGATCGGTCGGCGCAACCTCGAAACCCTGGTCGCGGCCACCCTGGAGGCCACTTTGCTGCAGCCGACCAAGCCCGCCACCAAGGCCTTCCACCAGGCCGCGGCCGAGCTGTCGCAGGCCAGCATGGGGGCTTACCGGGCCCTGGTGTACGAGACCCCGGGCTTCACCGATTACTTCTTTGGCTCGACCCCGATCCGCGAGATCGCCGAGCTCAACATCGGCTCGCGTCCGGCCTCGCGCAAGGCCAGCCAGCGCATCGAAGACCTGCGCGCCATCCCCTGGGGCTTCAGCTGGGGCCAGTGCCGCCTGACCCTGCCGGGCTGGTATGGCTTTGGTTCGGCGGTGGAGGGTTTCCTGGCCCGCCCCGCGCCCGCCGGCAAGGACGGCCGCAAGGAGGCCCTGGCCCTGCTGCAGAAGATGTACCGCCAGTGGCCATTCTTCCGCACCCTGTTGTCCAACATGGACATGGTGCTGGCCAAGAGCGACCTGGCGCTGGCTTCGCGCTACGCCGAGCTGGTCAGTGACAGCCGCCTGCGCAAGAAGATTTTCGCGGCGATCGAGAGCGAATGGCACCGCACGGCCGAGGCGCTGACCCTGATCACCGGCGACAAGCAGCGCCTCGCGCACAACGAGGCGCTGGCGCGATCGATTCGCCACCGTTTCCCTTACATCGACCCGCTGCACCACCTGCAGGTCGAGCTGGTGCGGCGCTACCGCGCGGGGGGCGGCGACGAGCGTGTGCAGACCGGGATCCACATTTCCATCAACGGCATTGCCGCGGGCCTGCGCAACACCGGCTGAGCGGCGATACTGGCGCATAACTTGCAAAGAAACAGAACAGGCCTCGCGGCCTGTTCTGTTTTTGGGATCTCGTGGAAGGTGATGAATCATGGTCGGGCCGGTGTGGCAATGGGGTTGGCAAAAGGGCTGGACGTCGGCGTGGCCCTCGCACTGGCAGCACCACTTTTTGCTGCGGGGGGTGCGCCCGCTGATCGCGCTGGCCTGTGTCATGGGCCTGGCCTGGTGGCAAGACGACGCGGCGCTGGTGATCCCGCTGGTGCTGGGCGTCAATGCCAGCGCGCTGGCCGAAACCGATGACAGCTGGCGCGGGCGCCTGCGCGCCCAGCTGACCACCCTGTTGTGCTTCACGGGCATGGCGCTCGCGGTGCAGCTCACGCTGACCCACCCGGTGGGCCTGATGCTGGTGCTGGCGCTGGCCGCCGTGGGCCTGGCCTTGCTGGGGGCCCTGGGCGAGCGGTACCGGGCCATCTCCTCGGCCACGCTGATCCTGGGCCTGTACGCCGCGCTGTCGGCGCAGGCCGCGGCGGACGGTCAGCCCGAGGTGGGCGACCATGTCAGTGGGTCCTTGCTGCTGCTCGCGGGGGCGGCCTGGTATGGCTTGATCTCGGTGCTGTGGGCGGCGCTGTTCCCGCGGCTGCAGGTGCGGCAGAACCTGTCGGCGCTGTACGAGGCACTGGGCGAGTACCTGCGCCTGAAGGCGCGCCTGTTTGAGCCCGTGCGGGGCGTGGACCTCGAGCGCCGCCGCATTGGTCTGGCCTTGCAGAACGGCCGCGTGGTGCAGGCCTTGAACGAAACCAAGGAAAGCCTGTTCAGCCGCCAGCCCCCGGGGGCCGGTGCCCAGGACGGACCGGTCTGGCTGCGCCAGGCCTTTGCCCAGTACCTGGTGGCGCAGGACCTGCATGAGCGGGCCAGTTCCTCGCACGCGCACTACGAGCGCCTGTCCCAGGTGTTTTTTCACAGCGATGTGCTGTACCGCTGCCAGCGGGTGCTGGGCCTGGTGGGCCAGGCCTGCCTGGGGCTGGCGCAGCACCTGCGCGAGGCCAAGCCCGCCGAACCCGGCCCCGAGTTGCCGCGTGCGCTGGAGGACCTCGAGGGCGCCATCGCCCGCCTTGAGGCCCAGCCCTGGTCGCGGGTGGCGGCGCTGGCGCAGGCCGATTCGGCCGAGGTGGGGCTGGCGGGGGATGGCGCCGAACTCAGTGACCCGCTGCGCACGCTGCGTTCGCTGGCCGCCAACCTGGCGGGCATGGGGCAGGTGCTGGCCGGCGCGCTGAACCCCGCGGGCAGCCCGCAGTCACCGACCGACACGCGGCTGCTCGACCGCAACCCCCGCGACCTGGCCGATGCCTGGGACCGGGTGCGCAGCCAGGCCCGCTGGGCCTCGCCCCTGCTGCGCCATGGCCTGCGCCTGGCGGTGGCCCTGGTGGCCGGCTTTGCCTGGATGGAGTGGACGGGCGACGAGCACGGCTTTTGGATCCTGCTGACCATCGTCTTTGTTTGCCGCCCGTACTACGGTGACACGCTGCGCCGTCTGGCCGAGCGGGTCACGGGCACCGTGCTCGGCCTGGTGGTGGGCTGGGCCTTGCTGACGCTGTTTCCGGGCGTGCTGTTGCAGTCGGCGTTCACGGTGGTGGCCGGCGTGGTGTTTGTGGCCACCCGGCAGATCCGCTACACCGTGGCGTCGGCGGCCATCACGGCGCTGGTGTTGCTGGCCTTCAACCAGGTGGGCAATGGCTTTGACCTGATCGTGCCGCGCCTGGTGGACACCTTGATCGGCAGCCTGATCGCGGGCCTGTCGGTGTGGCTGGTGCTGCCCAGCTGGCAGTCGCGCCAGCTGCCACGCCTGGCCGCGCGGGCGCTGCGCAGCCAGGCTGACTACCTGCGTGAGATCAGTGCCCAGTACCAGTCGGGCAAGCAGGACCACCTGGCCTACCGGCTGGCGCGGCGCAATGCCCACAACGCCGATGCCGCGCTGTCCAACGCGATGACCGAGGTGTTTGTCGAGCCTGCCTACCTGCGCCGCCATGGCAAGGCGGGCATGCGCCTGCTGGTGCAGTGCCACACCTTGCTGAACTACCTGTCGGCCCTGGGCGCCCACCGCCACAAAGGGCATGCGGCCTCGTTCCACGGCGCCCCGGAGCAGGCCGTGGCCTGGATCCTGCAGTCGCTGGACCAGATCGCACGGGCCCTGGAGGGGCAGGGCCCGTGGCCGCCCCAGCCCGACCCCGCGCTGGCGCCTTTGTTGCAGGCCTTGGCCGCGGCGGCATCTGCATCGGCCTCGGCGGGTGAGGCCGGTGGGGCCGCCATGGCTGGCATGGCCGACCGCGAGTCGGCCTCCGACCCGGCCCCCACGGCGCAGGCCCAGGCGGCCAGCCAGGTGCTCAGTTCACAGTTGTCCCTGGCCTTGCGTTTGCTGCCCACCCTGGCGGAGCATGCCCAGGCGCTGCGGGTGCGGCCCGGCGGCAGCGCGGTGCGAGGTCGCTGAAGCACCTGTTGACGCGCTGGTTGGTGCGTTCGTTGACGTGCTGGTTGAGGCGCTGGTTGAGGCGGCCGCACCTGACAAGGGCCCCGGCGCAGGCCGCGCGGGCCGGATGCCGGGGCGGCCTGGCTTACTCGGCGCGGATGTTGGCGCGCACGGCAACGGCGCGCATGCGGGGGAGTTCGTCGTCGATCAGGTTGGCAATGGCCTGGGCCGAGGCCCATTCCTTTTGCACCCCGGCGTTGTTCAGCTGGTCCCGCAATTCGGGGTCAGCCAGCGCCTCGGCCAGGGCGGTTTGCAGGCGGTTGCGGGCGTCCGCGGGCAGGCCGCGCGGGGCCATCAGGGCCAGCCAGGAGTCAAAGGCAAAGTCGGGGCTGCTGGACTCGGCCACGGTGGGCACCTCGGGCAGCAGCGGCGATCGTTTCGGGCCGGTGACGGCCAGCGCCTTGATGCGCCCGGCTTTCAGTTGCGGCAGGGCCGCGGCCACCGTGTCCACGGTGAAAGGGATCTGCCCGCCCATCAGGTCGCTCATGGCCGGGGCGCTGCCCTTGTAGGGCACATGCAGCATCTTGATGCCCAGCGACTGCCACATCAGCTCGGCCGCGAAATGCGAGGTGGTGCCGGTGCCGAACGAACCGTACACGTATTTGTCGGGGGCCTGGCGCACGGCACTGACCAGTTGCTTGAGGTTCTGCACCGGCACGCTGGGGTGGGCCAGCAGGATCAGGGGCACCCGGGCCACACCGCCGATGGGCTCGAAGCTGCGCACCGGGTCGTAGGTCAGTTTCGGGTTGAGCGCCGGGTTGAGGGTGAAGGTGGAGCCCGAGCTCAACAGCAGAGTGTAGCCGTCGGGGGCGGCATTGGCCACGGCGGTGGCACCCACCACGGTACCGGCACCGCTTTTGTTCTCGATCACGATGGGCTGCCCCAGGCGGGGCCCCAGCTTTTTGGCCAGCAGGCGCCCGACCACGTCGGTGGCACCGCCGGGCGGGAAGGGGATCACCAACTGCACGGGCTTGCTCGGGTAGGCGTTGGCCCGGGCGGCCTGCCAAGGCAGCATCGAGGCGGCCAGGGCTTGCACGAAATGGCGTTTGCTCAGAGTCATGGTTAGCTCCACATCAGAGAAAAGCCGCTCTGGGGCGGCGTTGACGCCGGCCCACGCGCGGGGCGCGCGGCCTGGCTGCGGGGGTGAGTCGGTCTCCTTTGTGGTGGGTGTGGCCTGGGCAAGCCACGCCCCCAGTGGACAGGGCCTCTGCGGGCCCTTGGGCTGATCGCCTGCTCAATGTCTCGCCCAACCCGAGGGCGACTTTGAGCAGGCTGTGGGATCAGCCGTTGCGGAACAGGAAGCTGTAGGCGTTGAGGGCCGGCACGCCGCCCAGGTGGGCGTAGAGCACGCGCGAGCCTTCGGGGAACTCGCCGTTGCGCACCATGTCGATCATCCCGTGCATGGACTTGCCTTCGTAGACCGGGTCGGTCAGCATGGCCTCCTGGCGTGCGCACAGGCGGATGGCTTCGAGCGTGCCTTCGCTGGGCAGGCCGTACTCGGGGCCCCCGTAGCGGGTGTCGAGCACCACGTCCTCGGCAGTGATCTCCTGACCCAGTTCCACCAACTTCGCGGTGTTCTGGGCGATGCGCAGGATCTGCGCGTGGGTCTGCTCCGGCTTGGCCGAGGCGTCGATGCCGATCACCTGGCGCGCGCGGCCGTCGGCGGCAAAGCCCACCACCATGCCGGCCTGGGTGCTGCCGGTCACCGAGCAGACCACGATGTAGTCGAACTTGAAGCCCAACTCGGCCTCCTGGGCGCGCACTTCTTCGGCAAAGCCCACAAAGCCCAAGCCGCCGTAGGGGTGCTCGGAGCAGCCCGCGGGGATCGGGTAGGGCTTGCCACCGGCTTGGCGCACGTCTTCCATGGCCTGTTCCCAGGAGGGACGGATGCCAATGTCAAAGCCGGCGGCGTCCAGGCGCACATCGGCGCCCATGATGCGCGACATCTCGATGTTGCCGACGCGGTCGTACACGGCGTCGGAGTAATTGACCCAGTTCTCTTGCACCAGCACGCACTTGAGGCCCAGGTGGGCCGCAACGGCCGCCACCTGGCGGGTCTGGTTGGACTGGATGCCACCGATCGACACCAGGGTGTCGTAGCCACCGGCCAGGGCTTCGGGGATCAGGTACTCGAGCTTGCGGGTCTTGTTGCCGCCGAAGGCCAGGCCGCTGTTGCAGTCTTCGCGCTTGGCGTAGAGCTGAACCTTGCCGCCCAGGTGGGCGCTCAGGCGCGGCAGGGGCTGGATGGGGGTCGGGCCGAAGGTCAGCGCGTGGCGGGGAAATTTCTGCAGGTTCATGGTCGTCAGGGGCAGGTGGTAAGGGTCAAGGGCCAGGCCATCGGTGGCACCGGGGAACCGGGGTTCACAGGGGGCTTGTCTGGGCTGCTGGTGTGACAATCCTATGAAAATGTTGTGTTAACAGGGTTGCGAAATTCGATCAAAAAATGAGTTCTAATTCTTCATAAATTAATTTGTATGGGTTTTGAATGTTTGGAGATTTGAATGTGCGCAACAAAAGTTCGTGATGAATCGGGCGAATCGGAGCGCCCTGTCAACGAGCTGGACCGCACCGACCGGGCCCTGCTCAAGCTGCTGCAAAAAGACGCCTCGCTGTCCAATGTGGCGCTGGCCGCGCAGGTCCACCTGAGCCCCCCGGCCTGCCTGCGCCGGGTTGAGCGCCTGCGCCAGGCAGGGCTGATCCAGCGCACCGTGGCCTTGCTCGACCCCAAGGCCCTGGGCGCGGGCATGGTGGTGCTGATCGGCGTGGTGCTGGACCGCTCGACGCCCGATTCCTTTGCGGCCTTCGAAAAGGCCGCAGCGCGCATTTCGGGGTGCATGGAGTGCCATGTGGTGACCGGCGAATTCGACTACTTCATGTTGGTGCGCACCCGCGACAGCGAGAGCTTCAACCAGTTGCATGCCGAGCAATTGCTGTACCTGCCTGGGGTGCGGCAGATCCGCTCGTTCATGGGGCTCAAGCAGGTGCTGTCCACCACCCAATTGCCTTTGTGAGGCCTGGGCGAGCGAACAAGGCCGCGAACGGCCCTTTGTTCGGGCGATGGTCGCCCGGGCCGCGCAGTAGCATCAGGGCGATGTATTTCGTGGAAAGGTGCGCACGCATGAACCAAGCCTGTTGGATCCCGCTCCTGCTGGGTGGCGCTCTGCTGGGCGGCTGCAGCACCCTCGATGTGCCGCGCGCCGACAACTACCCGGTCAGCAGCCAGAAGAAAGCCCGCTCGGTGCACCACTGGGACGTGCTGGCGGACGACGTGGCCAAGCGCGTGGCCGACAAGATTCGCAGCTACCCGATGGCGCTGCCGCCGGTGTACTTGGTGCAGGCCCCGTCGGGCTCGTTCAACCAGAGCTTTCGCGAGCTGCTGTTGACCCGTCTGGTCAACCATGGCGCCATCGTGTCGCGTCAGCCCGGCCCGCTGGTGTTGCGCTTTGAGACCCAGCTGATCGAACACGGCAGCGAGGTGGGCAACAGCAACCCCTTGCCGCTGGTGACCCTGTCAGCGGGGGTGTCGGTGACCCGCGACCTCTACAACTACGCCCACAGCACCACCAGCTACGTGGGCAGCGCCCTGGGGCTGGCGGCGCTGGCCGATCTGGGGCGCCTGGCGGCGGATGGCCCGGCTGCGGGTGGGCCCACCCGCAGCGAGGTGCTGATCACCACGTCGCTGGAGCGCGAGGACACCTTCCTGGCGCGCACCGCGGACGTCTACTACATCGAGCGCGACGACACCCGCCTCTACCTGCCGGTGCCTGACCTGCCCCCAGTCACGCCGCCGGCCGCCCCCCCCACGCGCAACTGGAAGGTGGTGGGCCAATGAACCGCGCACGCCGTCAATGCCTGCAATGGGCCCTGCTGGGGGCTGCGCCGGTCGGTTTGCTCGCGTGTTCGTCCACGCCGCCCGTGGACCCCGATGTGCGTACCGATGTGATCGACGCCAACTACCGTGCCGCCGATGCGCTGCTCGAAGGCCTGATGCTGGATCGCAAGCTGCCCTTGCTGGTGGCAACCTTTGTCAACCTCGAGGTGTTGACCGAATCGTCGCGCCTGGGGCGCTTGTTCTCCGAGCTGGTGGGCAGCCGACTGGCCCAGCGCGGCTACCTGGTCAAGGAACTGAAGCTGCGCGAGAGCCTGTTCATGAAGCAGTCGCAGGGGGCTTTGCTGCTGTCGCGCGAGGTGCGCGAGATCAGCCAGAACCAGGAGGCGCAGGCGGTGATCGTGGGCACCTACACGCAGTCGAGCAAGATGCTCTACCTCAGCGTCAAGCTGGTGCTGCCCGAGGGCAATGTGGTGCTGTCGGCCCACGACTACGCGATGCCCCTGGACACCAACCTCAAAGGCCTGTTGCGCTGACCCGGCGCGCGCCGAAGCGAGCGGTGCGTCCGGTGCGTCCGGGGCGCCCCATGTGCGCATGGTTGTCGGGCCCTGGGCCGGCCGGCGGCCCTGCGCCAAGTGCCAAGTGCCAAGTGCCAAGTGCCGCTGACGCGACCCAATCCATCGAAGAGGGGCGCGGGAGACGAGGCGGGAAGCCGCAGGCGGTCCCGGCGGTGCCACCCGGCGAGGCAACGACGTCTCAAGGGGGTTGGCTGCGGTTCAGGGTGCCTAGCGCCGAGCGCGCTCGCCGCGCCTGTCATGCCCATCTCCTGATCAGCCACAAAAAAAGAGCCCCGGCACGCGCTCGCGTCCGGGGCTGTGGGCTGGGTCGTCAGCGCGTCCCACTTGGGGGCGGCGCGGGCCGCAGGCCGGTTCAGTGAACCATCAATGCACCGCTGGCCTTGCTCTTGCCGGCGCGGGCGGGCGGGTTGCACAGGCCGCACAGGAAGTGGCGGGCGTTCTCATAGGGTTCGGTGACGAACTTGCCGCCGCACTTGGAGCAGGCGGTCATGGTGAGCATGTCGGCGTCGACGAACTTGACCAGGCGCCAGGCGCGGGTGAAGGACAGCAGGGGTTCGATGTCG
>NZ_JAQSIP010000015.1 GCF_028649475.1 Curvibacter cyanobacteriorum | reverse complement strand
GGCGGGGGTTTTGTCTTTGGGGGGCTGAAAACCACTCCCGCGCCCTGGGCCGTGGAGCGCTTGCAGCGATGGGCCATCGAGCCATGGCCTGCGCCATCACCACCTCTGCTCAGGCCAGCTCTGCCCCAGCCGCTGGCCTCCGCCTCGCGCCACTTCCAAACACGCCCTCAACCACCTTCACCCACCAACAAAAACAGCGCCCGAGGGCGCTGTTTGGGGGGGCGCGCGGGCTGTGTTCAGCCCGCGTCACTGCGTCTTATTTCAAACGCTTGATCAGGCTCGAAGTGTCCCAGCGTTGGCCACCCATCTGCTGCACATCGGCATAGAACTGGTCGACCAAAGCGGTGACCGGCAGGCGCGCACCATTGCGTTTGGCTTCGTCCAACACCAGGCCAAGGTCCTTGCGCATCCAGTCCACGGCAAAGCCAAAGTCGAACTTGTCTGCCACCATGGTCTTGCCACGGTTGTCCATTTGCCAGCTTTGGGCCGCTCCTTTGCCAATCACCTCGAGCACCTGCTCCATGTTGAGGCCTGCCTTCTGACCGAAGGCGATGGCTTCCGACAGGCCCTGCACCAGACCAGCGATGCAGATCTGATTGACCATCTTGGCCAACTGACCGGCGCCACTGTCGCCCAGCAGCGTGAAAGCACGTGAGAACGCCATGCCCACCGGGCGGGCGGCTTCGAAGGCCGCGCTGTCGCCGCCACACATGACGGTCAGGGCCCCATTCTGGGCGCCTGCCTGGCCGCCGGACACGGGGGCATCGACAAACTTGAGACCAATTTGGCGTGCCGCGGTGGCCAGTTCACGGGCCACTGCGGCCGAAGCGGTGGTGTGGTCCACAAAGACCGCGCCGGGCTTCATGCCGGCAAAAGCACCATCGGCACCCAACGTGACAGAACGCAGGTCATCGTCGTTGCCGACGCAGCAAAACACCAGATCGGCATCCTGCGCCGCCAGGCGCGGCGTGGTGGCTGCGCGGGGGGCGGCGGTGGCCGAAAACTCCTTCACCCACGCTTCGGCCTTGGCCGGCGTGCGGTTGTACACCGTCACCTGGTGACCGGCCAACGCCAGGTGGCCGGCCATGGGGTAGCCCATGACGCCCAGACCGATGAAGGCGACTTTTTGCGAGGAGATGGCGTCATAAGAACGCGCGTTGATGCTGGACATGTTGTTTTCAGAGAGGTCGGTGTGGATGACGGAAAAACCCGCCAGGCCCCAGGGCGCCCGGACGGGGGATGGCGATCAGACGATCGCAAAGTGCTCTGTCCCGGCGGACAGGTCCTGGTTGCGAGCGCGCTGGCTGTTGAGTTTGATCTGCAGGCGCAGGTCGTTGAGGGAGTCAGCGTTGCGCAGGGCGTCCTCGTAGGTGATGACGTTGCCTTCGTAGAGGTCGAACAGTGACTGGTCAAAGGTCTGCATGCCCAGGTTGCGACTCTTCTTCATGATCTCCTTGATTTCGGAGACTTCGCCCTTGAAGATCAGGTCCGAGATCAGGGGGGTGTTCAGCATCACTTCCACGGCCGCAGCCCGGCCCTTGCCGTCCTGCTTGGGGATCAGGCGCTGCGAGATCATGCCGCGCAGGTTCAGCGACAGGTCCATCAGCAACTGCGCGCGCCGCTCTTCTGGGAAGAAGTTCACGATGCGGTCCAGCGCCTGGTTGGCGCTGTTGGCGTGCAGGGTGGCCAGGCACAGGTGGCCGGTCTCGGCGAAGACCACCGCGTGTTCCATGGTTTCACGGTCGCGGATCTCGCCCATCAGGATCACATCCGGGGCTTGGCGCAGCGTGTTCTTCAGGGCCGCTTCCCAGCTGTCGGTGTCGAGGCCGACTTCGCGGTGGGTCACGACGCAATTCTTGTGTGCGTGCACAAACTCGACCGGGTCTTCGACGGTGATGATGTGGCCGTAGGAATTCTCGTTGCGCCAGTCCACCATCGAGGCCAGGGTGGTTGATTTGCCCGAGCCCGTGGCCCCCACCATGATGCACAGGCCGCGCTTGGTCATCGCCACTTCCTTGAGCACCTGAGGCAGGCCCAGGCCGTCAATCGTGGGCAGCGTCATCGGGATCACGCGCAGCACCATGCCCACCTTGCCTTGTTGCAGGAACGCATTGACGCGGAAGCGGCCAATGCCCGCGGGCGAGATGGCGAAGTTGCATTCCTTGGTGCGCTCAAACTCAGCCGCCTGCTTGTCGTTCATGATGGAACGGGCCAGGGCGATGGTGTGGGTGCCCGCCAGCGGTTGCGGGGAGACCTTGGTGATGCGGCCGTCCACCTTGATGGCGGGCGGAAAGTCGGCGGTGATGAAAAGGTCACTGCCGTTGCGGCTGACCATCAGCTTGAGCAGGTCGTTGATGAACTTGCTGGCCTGATCACGTTCCATGTGCAGATGTCCTGTTTACTTGCTGTGGTCGCTGAGGCGGGCGCTGACCACCCGCAATCGCAGCGACAGCTTGCGGGCCAGCAAGGCGACCAGGCTGGCCGCCAATTGCGGGTCTTGCGTCATCATGTCGTCCAGCGCCTCGGCGCTGAGCACGGCCACCTCGCAGTCGGTCAAGGTGGTGCAGGCCGAAAAGCGGATGCCGCTGTCCAGCAGCGACATCTCACCCAGGATGTCGCCCGGCCGGGTCTCGGCCAATCGCAGGTGTTCGCCCCACGGCTGCACCCGGTCCACGGCGATGGTGCCCGTGAGCAGCACCACCATGAAGTTGCCGTATTCGTCTTGTAGGATCAGGTCGCGGTTGGCGGGCACGCTGGCAAAGACAAAAAAGCGCTCCATGCGCTCCACGCCGTTGGCCTGCAACAGCGCCATGTACTTGTCCTTGGCCCACAGGTTCTGCAGCAGCTTGCTGCCACGCGAGGAGGCCAGGCGCTTGGCGCCCACCTCCACGGCCCGCGCCTCCCAGGGCACCAGCATGGACTGGTCCACCCCCTGGCCGGCAAAGGCGGTCGAGAACAAAATCGAGTCTTGCGACTCGTCCGGCCTTGGCGCTGCCTTTTGCTTGAGCAGGCCCAGAATGCCTTTCATGACGAACTCCCTTCTTGTTGTTGGATCCGGCCCGGCGCTTGCCTGGGCCTCAGCCCGGGAAGTTCTCCGGCACCTTGGCCTTGCCCCGCGCCTCGGCCGGGCTGATCACGTTGCGCCGCACCAGGTCTGTGAGGCACTGGTCCAGCGTCTGCATGCCGACGCTGTTGCCCGTCTGGATGGCCGAATACATTTGCGCCACCTTGGCCTCGCGGATCAGGTTACGAATGGCACTGGTGCCCACCATGATCTCGTGCGCCGCGACACGGCCCTGGCCGTCCTTGGTCTTGCACAGGGTCTGTGAGATCACCGCCTGCAGCGACTCGGACAACATCGCGCGGACCATGTCCTTTTCTTCGGCCGGGAACACGTCGATGATCCGGTCAATGGTCTTGGCCGCGCTCGAGGTGTGCAGGGTGCCGAACACCAAGTGGCCGGTTTCCGCCGCGGTCATGGCCAGGCGGATGGTTTCAAGGTCGCGCATTTCGCCCACCAGGATGGCGTCCGGGTCTTCGCGCAGCGCCGACTTCAGCGCCGCGTTGAAGCTCAGGGTGTGTGGCCCCACCTCGCGTTGGTTGATCAGGCACTTCTTGGATTCGTGCACGAACTCGATCGGGTCCTCGACCGTCAGGATGTGGCCGTACTCGTTTTCGTTGAGGTAGTTGACCATCGCGGCCAGCGTGGTCGACTTGCCCGAACCGGTGGGGCCCGTGACCAGCACCAGGCCGCGCGGCTTCATCGACAGTTCGGCAAAGATCTTGGGCGCGTTGAGTTGTTCCAGCGTCAGGATCTTGGACGGAATGGTCCGGAACACCGCGCCAGAGCCGCGCTGGTGGTTGAAGGCATTGACGCGGAAGCGGGCCAGGCCTTCAATCTCAAAAGAAAAGTCGACTTCCAGGAACTCTTCGTAAGCCTTGCGCTGCGAGTCGTTCATGATGTCGTACACCATGGCGTGCACGGTCTTGTGGTCGAGCGCGTCGACGTTGATGCGGCGCACATCGCCATGCACCCGGATCATGGGCGGGAGTCCAGCCGAGAGGTGGAGGTCAGACGCCTTGTTTTTGACGCTGAATGCCAGTAACTGGGTGATGTCCACGGATTCCCTCTCGGTTGTTTGCTACGCTCTTGGGTAATTATGACGATGATTGGTAACAAGCTCCAAGAGGTGCGGGAGCGCATCCGGCAAGCCTGCCTCGACGCGGGGCGTGATCCCGAGTCCGTGCGCCTGCTGGCCGTGTCCAAGACCTTTGGCCCCGAGGCCGTGCGCGACGCCGCCGCCGCGGGCCAGAGCGCATTTGGCGAGAACTACCTGCAAGAAGGCGTGGACAAGATCGCCGCGCTCAGCGCCCCGCCCGAGCCCCTGGTGCCGCGGCCTGAATGGCACTGCATCGGCCCGGTGCAGTCCAACAAGACCAAGCTGGTGGCGGCGCATTTCGACTGGTTGCACACGCTGGACCGGCTCAAGATCGCTCAGCGCCTGAGCGAGCAGCGTGGCGCTGACCAGGCGCCGCTGCAGGTCTGTCTGCAGGTCAACATCGACGGCGGTGCCAACAAATCCGGCTTGGCGCCCGAGGCGGTGTTGCCGCTGGCCCGCGCGGTGGGCGCGCTGCCGCACCTGCGTTTGCGCGGCCTGATGACCATTCCCGAGCCGCAGCCTGATTTCGAGTCGCAAAAGCGAGTCCACCTGCAAGCCCACGCCCTGTTCGAGCAGGTGCGCGCCGCCTTGCAGGCCGAGCAGCCGGCCTGTGCGGCGCATTTCGACACCTTGTCCATGGGCATGACGGGTGACCTCGAAGCCGCCATCCACGCGGGCAGCACGATGGTGCGGGTGGGCTCCGCCATCTTCGGCGGGCGCAGTGTCCCGCCCGCGGCTTGAGCACCCGCTCCGACTGACGGCGCCCCCGCCCGTTGCCCGTTTCAGGGCGCGCGCCGGGTGCCGCCGAAGCCGCTGATCCCGCTGATCCCAAGGCCCCCGCGTTGGCCGGCCGCCTGGCTTCGAGCGCACCGTCGCCCTGGCACGGGCCCCGCGTCCCGGGGCCGCCGGGCTCACAGCAGGCGCAGGTGGGTGGAGTTTTTCACCTCTTCCATCACCGCGTAGGTGCGGGTTTCGCGCACCCCCGGCAGCTGCCACAGCACCGTGCCCGCGAACGCGCGGTACGAGGCCATGTCCGCCATGCGGGTCTTGAGCAGGTAATCGAAGCCGCCCGCCACCATGTGGCATTCCATGATCTCGGGGCGCACCTGCACGGCGGCCTGGAACTCGTCAAACACATTGGGGGTGGTGCGGTCCAGCAGCACCTCGACAAACACCATCATCGCCGCGCCCAGCTTGAGCGGGTTCAGCCGCGCTTCGTAGCCGAGGATGTAGCCCTCGCGCGTCAGCCGCTGCACCCGGGCCAGCACCGCGGTGGGCGACAGGCTCACGCTCTCGGCCAGCTTGAGGTTGGACAGGCGGCCATCCTGTTGCAGGGCCTGCAGGATCTTCAGGTCGATGCGGTCGAGTTCGGGAAAAGCGGTGCTCATGGTGATGGATGATGGATTTGGGCTGAATTATGGTGAAAACAACCCTTGAAAAGGCCATGGCTGCGAGACATCTTCGGGGGGGGCGTTCTGTCGCCACCCTGCCACCCTGCCACCCCGCCGCCGGGCTTCGTGCGCCGCGCGAGTCGGGTCGCCGGGGACGCGTCCCTGGGCCCTGACCCGGCACCCTCGGACCGGTCCTGCGCGGGGCGCGGCCCCGCGGCGGGCGTTGGCTCCTCGGTGACTGTGTCGCCCGGGGCGCTGCGGCACACTGCGCCCGAGCGGGCCACGCGCCGGGCGCCAACACCTCAGCGCCTGCGGGCCCATGGATCCACCCGGGGAGATCGGTCAGCACGATGGCCTCCCCCATGCGGCCCCCGGCCGCCGGAAGCCGCCTGTGTCCAAGCCCTTGTTTGCCAAAGTCCTCGTCGCCAACCGCGGTGAAGTGGCGCTGCGCATCGTGCGCGCCCTGCACGACCTGGGCTTGCCCAGCCTCGCGGTGTACGCGCAGGACGATGCGCACGCCCCCCATGTCCGCGCGGCCACCGAGGCGGTGGCCTTGGCAGGCACCGGTCCGGCCGCCTACCTGGACGTCACCGCCCTGCTGGCCGTGGCCCGCGCCCGGGGGTGCGACGCGGTGCACCCCGGCTATGGCTTTCTGAGCGAGCGCGCCGACTTTGCCGACGCCTGCGCCCAGGCCGGCTTGCGCTTCATTGGCCCGACCGTGGAACAGCTCAGCGTGCTGGGCGACAAGGCCCGCGCGCGGGCCCTGGCGCAGCGCCTGGGGCTGCCACTGTTGCCGGGCAGCGCCGGGGCGGTCACGCTGGAGGCCGCTCAGGCCTTCATGGCGGCCCAGCAAGGCGCAGGCGTGATGGTCAAGGCCGTGGGGGGCGGCGGCGGGCGTGGCATGCGCGCGGTGCGCCAGCCCGAGGCGCTGCCCGAGGCCTGGGACCGTTGCCGCTCCGAGGCCCTGGCGGCCTTTGGCGTCGAGGGCGTGTACGTCGAGCGCCTGATGGACGGGGCGCGGCACATCGAGGTCCAGGTGATCGGCGACGGCGAGCAGGTGATGGGCCTGGGCGAGCGCGAATGCACGGTGCAGCGGCGCTTTCAAAAGCTGGTCGAGATCGCGCCCAGCCCCTCGCTGCCGCCGGCGCTGCGCCAGTCCCTGACCGAGGCGGCCCTGCGCCTGGCGCGCGAGCTGCGCTACCAGGGCCTGGGCACCTTCGAGTTCCTGGTCGACCTGGCCAGCGACACGCTGCCCTTTGTCTTCATCGAGGCCAATGCGCGGCTGCAGGTCGAGCACACCGTGACCGAAGAGGTCACCGGCCTGGACCTGGTGCAGCTGCAGATCGCGCTGGCCGCAGGGCGCCGCTTGGCCGAGCTGGGCCTGGATTCGCTGCGCCCGCCCCAGCCCCAGGGCTACGCGCTGCAGTGGCGCATCAATGCCGAGACGCTGGACGCCGAGGGCCAGGCCACGCCCGGCCACGGGCGCCTCAGTCGCTTTGACCTGCCCACCGGCCCGGGCATCCGCGTCGACACCCATGGCGTGGCCGGTGCCAGCCCCTCGCCGCATTACGACACCTTGCTGGCCAAGCTCATCGTCAGCAGCCGCAGCCCGGCCTTTGCCGACGCGCTGCGGCGCTCGCAGCGCGCGCTGGCCGAGTGCCGCATCGAGGGCCCGGCCACCAACCTGGGCCTGCTGCGCGCGCTGGCCGCGCGGCCCGAGATGCTGAGCCAGCAGCTCCACACCCGCTGGCTGGAGCAGCTGTTGCCCGAGCTGCTGGCGGCGCTGCCCCCCGAGCCCGCGCCGACCTCGCCGACCGCCCCAGGGCCGCATGCGGCCCCGGCCGACCCACCCGCCAGCCCCTGGCTCACCGGCACGGTCACCGCCCCGATGCCCGCGCGCCTGGTGCAGTACAGCGTCGCGGTGGGGGACGTGGTGCCCGCCGGGGCGGCGTTGGCGGTGCTCGAGGCCATGAAGATGGAGCATGTGCTGCAGGCGGCGCAGGCCGGCCGCGTGCTGGCACTGGCGGTGCTGCCGGGCGACTACCTGGTGGCGGGCCAGCCGCTGCTGCAGCTCGAGCCCCTGGCGGGCGCCGAGGTCAGCGCCCCGGTGCCGACGGTCATCGACCCGGCGCACCTCCGGCCCGATTTGCAGCGGGTCATCGATCGCCACGCCCACACGCTGGACGCGAACCGCCCCGCGGCGGTGGCCAAGCGGCATGCGCAGGGCGGCCGCACCGCACGCGAGAACATCGCCCAGCTTTGTGACGCGGACAGCTTCATCGAGTACGGTGCGCTGGCGATTGCCGCCCAGACGCGGCGTCGCAGCCTGGACGACCTGATCGCCAACACCCCGGCCGACGGCCTGGTCACGGGCCTGGGCACCATCAATGCCGCGGACTTTGGGCCGCAGCGCTCGCGCGCTGCGGTGCTGGCCTACGACTACACCGTGCTGGCCGGTACCCAGGGCCTGCGCAACCACCAGAAGACCGACCGCTTGCTGGCGCTGGCCCACCAGCTGCGCCTGCCCGTGGTCCTGTTCGCCGAAGGCGGGGGCGGCCGCCCCGGTGACACCGACATGCCCATCGTGGCCGGCTTGAACAACCACACCTTCAGCCAGTTCGCTGCCTTGTCGGGCCAGGTACCGGTGGTGGGCATCGTGCATGGGCGTTGCTTTGCGGGCAACGCGGCCCTGCTGGGCTGCGCCGACGTGATCATTGCCACCGAGGCCAGCAACATCGGCATGAGCGGGCCCGCCATGATCGAGGGCGGGGGCCTGGGGCGTTTCGCGCCCGAGCAGATCGGCCCCAGCCCGGTGCAGGCGGCCAACGGGGTCATCGACGTGTTGGTGCGCGACGAGGTCGAGGCGGTGGCCGTGGCCCAGCGCTACCTGGGCTATTTCCAGGGCCCTGTGGCGCGTTGGGAGGCGGCCGACCCGCGCCTGCTGCGCCACGCCATCCCCGAGAACCGGCTGCGGGTCTACGAGGTGCGCGAGGTGATGCGCGGCCTGGTCGATGTGGGGTCGCTGCTCGAGCTGCGGGCCGGCTTTGGCGTCGGCATCGTGACCGCGCTGGCGCGGCTCGAAGGCCGGCCCATCGGCCTGATCGCCAACAACCCCCAGCACCTGGGCGGGGCGATCGACGTCGAGGCGGCCGACAAGGCCGCGCGCTTCATGCAACTGTGCAATGCGCACGGCCTGCCCATCGTGTCGCTGACCGACACGCCGGGCTTCATGGTCGGCCCCGACATCGAGGCCCAGGCCCAGGTGCGCCATGTGTGCCGCCTGTTCGTGGTGGCGGCCCACCTCAGCGTGCCCTTCTTTGCCGTGGTGCTGCGCAAGGGCTATGGCCTGGGCGCGCAGGCCATGACCGCCGGCGGCTTCGATGCCCCAGTGTTCACCGTCGCCTGGCCCACCGGCGAGTTCGGCGCCATGGGGCTGGAGGGCGCGGTGCGGCTGGGCTTTCGCAAGGAGCTGGAGGCCGCCGCCGCCGGGCCCGAGCGCGAGGCCCTGTTCAAGCGCCTGGTCGACCAGCAGTACGCCAACGGCGAGGCCCTGAACATGGCCGCCACGCTGGAGATCGACGCCGTCATCGACCCGGCCGACACCCGCGCCTGGTTGTTGCGCGGGCTGGACTCGGCGGCGGCCCAGCCGCGCAGCGTGTCCCGCTTTGTCGACCCCTGGTAAGCCCGGGCAAAGGCCCGGAGGGCGCGTGCTAAAGTGTCCAGCCCCGGGCCCGCGCGGGTGCGGACGGCGTGCCCCAGGCACCGGGGTTTGACTGAGAGAGACAACATGCCCGGACTTTTGCCCCAGGTGGACCCCGACGGTCTGCTCGAATTCTCGGTGGTCTACACCGACCGCGCCCTCAACCACATGTCGGCGCGTTTTCGCGGTGTCATGCTGGACATCGGTGCCATGCTCAAGGAAGTCTATGGTGCGTACAGCGCCGTGCTGGTGCCGGGCAGCGGCACCTTCGGCATGGAGTCGGTGGCCCGCCAGTTTGCCAACGGCCAAAAGGTCCTGATCCTGCGCAACGGCTGGTTCAGCTACCGTTGGTCGCAGATCCTCGAGATGGGGCGCATCACCTCCGACATCAGCGTGCTGAAGGCGCGCCGCACCGGTCCGGGGCCGCAGGCGCCCTGGGCCCCGGCCCCGATCGAGGAGGTGCTGGCCACCATCCGCGCCGAACGGCCCGCGGTGGTCTTTGCCCCGCACGTTGAAACCGCCAGCGGCATGATCCTGCCCGACGACTACCTGCGTGCCGTGGCCGACGCGGTGCATGCGGTGGGCGGCCTCATGGTGCTGGACTGCATTGCCTCCGGGGCGGTGTGGGTCAACATGCAGGACACCGGTGTCGACCTGCTGATCTCGGCACCGCAAAAGGGCTGGAGCGGCTCGCCCGCCTGCGCCATGGTGATGTTGTCCGAGCGTGCCCGCGCGGCCATCGAGGGCACCACCAGCACCAGCTTTGCCTGCGACCTCAAGAAGTGGTTGCAGATCGCCGAGAGCTACGAAAACGGCAGCCACGCCTACCACACGACCATGCCCACCGATGCCCTGCTGCGCCTGCGCGACACCATGCAGGAGACCCGGGCCCTGGGCTTTGCCCGCATGCGCGAGGCCCAGTGGGCATTGGGCCGGGCGGTGCGCAGCCTGTTCGAGTCGCGTGGCATCCCCAGCGTGGCCGCGCCGGGCTTCCAGGCCCCGGGCGTGGTGGTCAGCTACACCCACGATCCGGACATCCAGTCGAGCCAGAAATTCCGCGCCGCCGGTTTGCAGACGGCTGCCGGGGTGCCGCTGCAATGCGACGAAGGTGCTGACTTCCGCACCTTCCGCATCGGCTTGTTCGGGCTGGACAAATGGCAGCACATCGACCGCACGGTGGCCCACCTCGCCGCCGCGCTGGACCAAGTGGGCTACACCGCCCGCGAGGCCGTCGAAGCCTGAGGCCTGGCACCAGGCCGGCCCGGTCCCCGCGTGCCCCCTGCCACCCCGGCGCCGCCAGGCGACCGGGGTTTTTTGTGCGCCCGGCCTGGGGGCGGACCTCGGGCGGCGCGGCTGGCGGGGGCGCAGGCCGGTCAAGCTGTGCCGCCCAGGGCCGGGTGTGGGCCTCCGGTCGCGGGTTTGGGCGCCTGGATTCATGCGGTAACGACTGCTTGTGAATTGCAGCAATTCAGCCCTGCCGTGACCCCGGTGGGCTGCGTAGGATGCCTGGTGCGACGGTGTCTGCATGAGCCGCTTGCCGAGGTGTTCATTCTTCTGCATGTCCCCAACAAAGGCGGCCTATGACTCATTTCTCACGGACGCCGGGCGGCGCTGGCCCAGCGGGGCCCGGCCTCGCTTGTCTCCCCCTCCTGGCGGGGGTGGTCAGCGGGCTGCTGGGCACCAGCCCGGCCCTGGCCGCTGAAGGCTTTCAGGTGCGCTACAACATCGCGGGTTCCCTGGGGGGCGAGATGTTCGCCCCCCCGGACCTGTCGGGCTGGGTGGTCGGGGCGGCCTTGACCCACATCCAGGTCAACAAGACCTCGGGCGGCGACGGCGGGGACTTCCGCACCCCCCTGCCCGGCGGCACCTTCCCCCTGTCGGCCAACGCCGGCCAGCCTGGCAAGAATCCCACGTTTGCCCCCAGCTCGGTGCAGGTGATCGGCACCGGGTCCATGAACATGTGGAACCTGGGCATGGCTTACGCCAGCACCCAGACCACGGGGGGCGGGCGCTGGGTCCTGGGCTTGAACGTGCCCTATGCCACGTTGAAGCAGAACGTCCGCAATGTGGGCACCGCGCCCCCGCTGAGCTGGCCGTCCCAAAGCGGCGCCAGTGCCGCGGTGCAAAGTGGGGTGGCGCAGCAGTTTGGCAGCGCCTACCAGCAGGAGCTGGCCTCGGCGGCCGAGGGGCAGACCGGCGAGCTGGGGGGCGTGGGTGATGTCGAGGTGCTGACAGGCTGGTCCCACCGCACCGAGCAGATCCGCACCACCGTGGGCATCAACTGGGTCCTGCCCACGGGCAACTACAACTCGCCCGCTGCTTTCTACATCGGCGGTGGCAACTTCTACACCCTGCGGCCGGGCGCCCAGGTGGTCTACCTGCCGGTGCCCCAGGTGGCCCTGGCGGGGCGCGTGTCCCTGGGGCTCAACAGCCGCAACCAAAGCACCCATGTGCGCAGTGGCAACTGGGCCGGGCTCGAGTTGGCCGGCGGCTACATGACCCCCATCGGCCCGGTCGGGCTGCACTGGGTTCGGGTGCAGCAGTACCACGACGACGTCGACAACCCGCTGGGCCCCAACCGGCTGCGCCTGAACAACGCCGGCGCCTTCGTCACCACCGTGATCCCCGGCATCCAGGTCGCCCTGACGCTGCAGTACATGCGCACCACCAGTTCTCAGTACGCCAAGTCGGGCAACTTCACGCAGATTCGGATCAGCAAGGAACTCTGACCGCCGCGGCCCCGGCACCGCCTGTGGTGCGGGGCGCTTTCTGCCCGGTGTGGTGCCCGCCGGCCTCCGGGGCACTGTGTTTTCATCGAAAGGACCTCCCATGGGGCTCAACCATGTCAGTGCCGGTGCCCAGGTGCCGCACGCCTTCAACGTCATCATTGAAATCCCGATGGACGCCGACCCCATCAAGTACGAGGTGGACAAGGTGTCGGGCGCCATCTTTGTCGACCGCTTCATGGGCACGGCCATGCATTACCCCGCCAACTACGGCTATGTGCCCCGCACGCTGGGGGGCGACGGGGACCCGGTCGATGTCCTGGTGATCACCCCCTTCCCCCTGATACCCGGGGTGGTGGTGACCTGCCGCGCGCTGGGCATCCTGAAGATGGAGGACGAAGGGGGGGAGGACGGCAAGGTGCTCGCGGTGCCCATCGACAAGGTGTTGCCGATCTACTCACACTGGCAACAGCACGACGACCTGAACCCGCTGCGGCTCAAACAGATCAGCCACTTTTTTGAGCACTACAAAGACCTCGAGCCCGGCAAGTGGGTCAAGGTGCTGGGCTGGGAAGGGGTGGAGGCGGCGCACCAGGAAATCGTGACGGGCGTGGCCAATTACCAGCAGAGTGTTCAAACCGACTGAGCAGCCGCCACGCGGGCGCCGGGGGCGCTGGCGCGTGGGGTGAGCGCCTGCGCGGCGACCGGCCTCAGAAGCGGGGCAGGTCGGGGTGCTTGAGCTTGCCGCCGCGCACCAGTTCTTTGCCGTACTCGGCGCAGCGGTGCTTGCTGGGGATGACCTTGCCCGGGTTGAGCAGGCCCTGCGGATCGAAGGCGCGCTTGATGCCCAGCATCTGCTCGCGCTCTTCGAGGCTGAACTGCACGCACATGCTGTTGAGCTTCTCGATGCCCACGCCGTGTTCGCCGGTCACCGTGCCACCCATGGCCACACTGGTTTCAAGGATGTCGGCGCCAAACAGCTCGCAACGGTGCAGCTGGTCGGGGTCGTTGGCATCGAACATGATCAGCGGGTGCAGGTTGCCGTCGCCCGCATGGAACACGTTGGCGCAGCGCAGCTGGTACTTCTTCTCCATCTCGGCGATCGCCAGCAGGATGTCGGCCAGGCGTTTGCGCGGGATGGTGGAGTCCATGCACATGTAGTCGGGGCTGATGCGGCCGCTGGCCGGGAAGGCGTTCTTGCGGCCGCTCCAGAAGCGCAGGCGTTCCGCTTCGTCGCGGCTGACCGCGATGGCCGTGGCCCCGCAGCGGCGCAGCACATCGCTCATGCGACCGATTTCTTCTTCGACCTCTTCGGGGGTGCCGTCGCTTTCGCACAGCAGGATGGCCTCGGCCGCGAGGTCGTAGCCTGCGTGCACAAAGTCCTCCACCGCGGCGGTCATGGGCTTGTCCATCATCTCGAGGCCGGCCGGGATGATGCCGGCGGCAATCACCTCGGCAACCGCGTCACCGGCTTTGCGCATGTCGTCAAAGCTGGCCATGATGCAGCGCGCCAACTGCGGCTTGGGCACCAGTTTGACGGTGACCTCGGTGGTCACGGCCAGCATGCCTTCGCTGCCCACCACCACCGACAGCAGGTCCAGGCCCGGGCAGTCGAGGGCCTCGCCGCCGAATTCGACCGGCTCGCCAGCCATGGTGAAGCCCCGCACCTTGAGCACGTTGTGCAGCGTCAGGCCGTACTTGAGGCAGTGCACGCCGCCCGAGTTCTCGGCCACGTTGCCGCCGATGGTGCAGGCGATCTGGCTGCTGGGGTCGGGCGCGTAGTACAGGCCATGGCTGGCCGCGGCTTCGCTGATGGCCAGGTTGCGCACCCCGCCTTGCACCACCGCGCTGCGGCTGGCGGGGTCGATGCGGATGATCTGGTTGAACTTGGCCAGCGACAGCGTGACGCCCATCTTGTGCGGCATCGCTCCGCCGGACAAACCGGTGCCGGCGCCGCGTGCCACCACCGGCACCTTCAGCGCGTGGCAGGTGCTGAGCACTGCCTGCACCTCGTCCTCGGTTTCGGGCAGGGCCACCACCAGCGGGCGCTCGCGGTAGGCGGTGAGGCCATCGCACTCGTAGGGCACGGTGTCCTCGGTGTGCCACAGCAAGGCGTGCGCCGGCAGCACGGCCTGCAAGGCCCGCACCACCTCTGCCTGCCGTTCGGCGCGTTGGTGGTGGTCTTGGGTGGTGGCGGACAGGGGGGCGTTCATGGCACAGCACTCCGGGGGCTAGGGACGGTCGGGCGGCGCGTGGGGTCTGCGACCTGGCGCCTGGCGCTGTAATTTAAGTCAAAAGCCCGCTCGGGGGCGTGAAGATTCTTTCAGCCCCCTGTGAAAAACAAAGTGCAGCCTGGGGCGCTGGTCGGTGGCTGGCCAGGCCGGGTGCTGGGGGCTCCTGGGGGCCCCCGCGCGGCCCTCCATCCCGGCTTGCGGGCGGGGGCCGGTCCGCTGAGGGTCCGCTGAGGGTCCATTGTGGCGCCCCGACAGGGGGGCGCCCAGAGGGGGCGTTCAGGCCCGGCCTCGCCCCTCCTCGGGGGGCGTGGCTCGGGCCCGGGGGGCTGAGGGGTGCGCCCGCCGGTGCCTCCAGGACCTCGGGGCGCTTCAGGGTGCCTCAGGGAGGGCTCAGGCGTCCGGGCTCGCGGGGGCGGCGGGAGCGCCGTCGCTCCCTGTGGCTGAGGGGGCCGCTGCCGGCGTGGCCGCCGGTGTGGCCGCGCGGGGGCGCGACCGGCTGGGTGGGGCGGGGCGTGGGGCCGGCGCTGAGCGCGCGGGGCGGGCCCTGGCCGTTGGCGTTGACGTGGCTTTGGCGGCGCGGCGTAGCGCGGCGGATGGGGGCGGTGCCGCCGCCTCCGCGGCCGAGGTTCGCGCGCTGGCGGGGCGCTGGCGCGGCCGCCGCGCGACCTCTGGTGGGCCGGATGCCGTGCTGGACGCCGTGTCGGGGGCCGGGGTGGGCGCAGCCGGGGTCGCCGAGGCGCGCGGGGTTCCGGGGGGCGTCGGTGGGGCGGTCGCCGGCGCCACCGCCACCTGGGCAGGCGCGTGCTTGGCGGCCGCCAGCAGGGCCTCTGCCTGTTCCTTGAGCAGCTGGTGCTCGTGCAGCAGCATGTCGGCCAACTCGTGGATCTGCGGCAAAGTGCGGCGGCAGGCGATCAGGCCATAGTCCATGCGGCCGTTGTAGCTGGTCACGGTGACGTTGAGCGCCATGCCGTGGAAGGCGATCGACACCGGGTAGTTGCAGACCACCTCGGCGCCCGCGCAGTACAGCTGTTGTTGCAGGCCCGGCACGTTCGAGATCGCCACGTTGGCAAAAGGCGGCAAGCGGTCGTACAGCCCTGCTCGGGTCACCATGGCGCTGAGCCCGGTGATGACCCAGGGGGCCGCCAGCACCGGGAAATCGGTGGGCACCACCGCTTTGATGCGGCCCATGAAACCCTTGCTGAGGATGGACGCTTCGCGGATCTTGTGCAGGCGTTGCACTGGGTCGGCTTCGTCGGTGGACAGCGGAATCACGACGGCACTGACCTGGTTGTTGGCGCTGCCATCGCCCGCCTCGCGCAGGCTGACGGGCACCCCGGCGGTGAGCGACTTGGCGGGCAGGGCATTCATCTCCTGCAGGTAGCGCCGCAGCGCGCCGGCGGTGGCCGCCATCACCACGTCGTTGACCGTGACCCCAAAGGCCTTGGCCACGGTTTTCATCTCGGCCAGGGGCACGGTGCGGGCCGCGAACGAGCGCTGGTTGGTGATGGTGGTGTTGAGCGGGGTGCGCGGCGACAACCACTGGATGTTCTTGGGCAGCGACCAGTCCCGCTTGCCATCGGCCCCCACCGGGGGCACCAGCAGGGACTTGGCGGTGCGCAGCATCTCCGGGGCCATGCGGGCCAGCTTGACGTACTGCAGGGCCGTGTGTTTGAGGCCCGACACGGCCAGCTCGGCCATGCCGACCCGTTCGCTCTGGCCCGGCGGGCGGGGCAGGGCCTTGGGGATCTTGCGCCCTTGGGCTTCGAGGTCGAACAGCGCCGCGCCCAGCGCCACCCCGGCCTGGCCGTCCATGCCTGAGTGGTGCACCTTGATGTAGATCGCCACCTGACCGCTGCGCAGGCCATCGATCACGGCCACCTCCCACAGCGGGCGGCTGCGGTCGAGCAGGGACGAATGCAGCCGCGCCACCAGTTCTTGCAACTGGGTGTTGCTGCCCGGTGGGGGCAGGCTGATCGGGCGAACGTGGTAGTCCCAGTCGATGTGCTCGTCGGGGACCCAGGCGGGGTCGGAGAGGTCGAACGGCATCTTGATCAGCTTGCGCGTCAGCAAGGGGGCGAGGTGTTGGCGCGCCTGGATGTGGTCGCGCACCACCTCGGAGAAGTCGCCCTCGTGTCCGGGCGGTGGGTTGAGCACCATCAGGGAGCCCACATGCATGGGCACCTCCGGGGCTTCGAGGTGAAGAAATATGGCGTCCAGGCCGCTGAGGTGGTCCATGGGGCTTCCTTGTGTGTGGGTGGGGCGGGTCGGTGGTGGCGGACGAGGGCAGGTCAGGGCTCGGTCTGCGGCGGCAAGGGCTGGGCCGGGGACTTGCCGCGGAACAGAAAGCGGCGCAGCCCCGCGGGCTTGAAGTGCGCCCACTGGCCTTCGGCCTGGGCCAGGCGGTCGCCGATCACGTACCAGACCAGCGGGTTGATGCCCAGGCCCAGGTGGCTGGCGCTGTTGACCTCGACGTTGTCGGTCAGCGGGCTGCTGTACTCCACCGAGGCGCCCCAACCCACCACGCTGTCGGTGCGGGTGTAGATCGAGGTGCAGGGCACGGGCGGTGGGCGGTGGCCCCGCACCTCGTCGGCCTGGGCTTCCGACAGCTCAGGGTTCAGGGCCTTGAACAGGTGCCAGACCCACGGGTTGGCCGCCTGTCCCGGTGTGCCATACAGGGGGCTGCCCAGGCTGATCACCTGGCGGCTCAGCTCGGGCTGGTCGCGGGCCAGCTCCCGGGCGAACACGCCGCCCAGGCTCCAGCCGATCAGGCTGACCCGGCGGCCGGACTCCGCATGCAGTTGCTGCAGGCGCTCATTCAAGCGCGGCCTGACGTGGGCGCGGGGGCCGGTGTTGATGCCCAGGCCCCAGCCACGCGCGTCGTAGCCCAGTTGCTGGAGAAACTGCCGCAAGGGCCAGGTGGAGGCGTCTCCCGCCATCAGGCCGGGCAGCACCATCACCGGGTGCCCGTCGCCGGGCGGCAGGCTGGCGCGCAGGCAGGGCCAGGCCAGGGGCAGGCTCAGGCCTTCGAGCAGGGCCCGTCCCTCCAGCAGGGCCAGGGCCATGGGGGGGCGGGTGCCGGGCGGGCGGGTGAACATCCAGGGGGTGAGGCTCATCAGGGGGCTGTTCATGGGGTGGGTCGTTGGGCGGTGGCCGCTGCCAGTTCGTCGAGCAGCATCCGTTTGGACAACTTGCCCACGGCGGTCTTGGGCAGGTCGATGCGCAGCTCCATGGCGTGCACCATCTCGTGCTTGCCCAGCCGGTCTTTGAGGAAGTCCTGCAGCTCCTGGAGGCTGAGTTCGGCCACCGCGTTGAGCAGCTTGATGAAGGCCTTGGGCGACTGGCCCCGGTAGGGGTCGTCGATGCCGATCACGATCACCTCCTGCACCAGGGGGTGGGCGTAGATGGCTTCTTCGATCAGGCGGGGGTAGACGTTGAAGCCGCCGCACAGCAGCATGTCCTTGGTGCGGTCGACGATGTAGAGGAAGCCGTCCTCGTCCATGGTGCCGACGTCGCCGGTGCGCAGAAAGCCGTCTTCAGTGAAGAACTCGGCGTGCTCGGCTTCTTTTTGCCAGTAGTCGGGCATGACGTTGGGGCCGGTGATGACGATCTCGCCGGCCTGCCCGGGTGGGCTGGGCCGGTTGGGGTCGTCGAGGTCGCGGAACTCGATCACCACGCCGGGCGCCGGGATGCCGCAGGAGCCGGGTTTGCGCGGACCGCTGGTGGGGGTGAAGGTGCCCAGCGCGCTGGTCTCCGACATGCCCCAGCCCTCGGACAGCGTGCAGCCCGTGAGGCTTTCAAAGCGCCGCAGCAGCTCGATGGGCAGGGGCGCGCCGCCTGAGCCACAGGTCTTGAGGCTGCGCAGATCAAAGTCCGCGACATTGGGCTGGCTCACCAGGGCGGTGAACATGGTGGGCACGCCCGGGAAGCAGGTGATGTGCTTTTCGGCGATGTCGCGCAGGATCTGCTGCGGGTCGAACTTCATGACCAGCACCAGTTCGGCCCCGATCCGCGCGCCCATCAGCACCGTGACCACCATGGCGTAGACATGGAACATGGGCAGGGCCACCAGGATGCGCTCGCAGCCTTCTTGCAGCAGGGTGCCGCCCATGGCGGTGAAGTGCGTGGCCTGCGAGGTGGCCGCGCTGAGGTTGGCGTGGGTCAGGATGGCGCCCTTCGGGAAACCCGTGGTGCCGCCGGTGTACTGCAGCACCGCGATGTGCTGGTGGGCTTCGCTGTCGGGGAAGCTGGGCACCGTGCCGCTGTGCGCCAGCAGGTGCTGAAACGACACCTGGCCGGCCCTGGGCGGGCTGGCGCTGAGCTGCCCCGCGGTCGCGAGCTGCGCCTGCACCTGGTCCGGGTGGGCCGAGAACTCCCCGACCTGCCCCACCACCAGGTGGCGCAAGGGGTGCACGCCGGTCAGGTTGGGCACCTTGTCGTACAGGCTGGCGAGGTCCAGCGTGATCATGACCTGGGTCTGGCTGTCCTCGATCTTGTGGGCGATGGTGTTGGCCGCGTCCAGCGGCGAGTAGTTCACCACCGTGCCGCCGGCTTTGAGGATGGCGAAAAAGCTGATCACGTACTGGGGCGTGTTGGGCAGCAGCAGGCCCACATGCACGCCAGGCCCCACGCCCAGGGCGCGCAGCCCCACGGTCATGCGGTCCACCAGCTCTCCCAGCTCGGCGAAGTGGATCGTTCGGCCCATGAAGCTGAGGGCGCTTTTCTCAGGCCAGTTGGTGCGGGCCCGGTCCAGCAGGCGCTCCACGCGTTCGATGGTGAGGGGCGTGTCCCACCGTGTGCCGGGGGGGTAGGACTTGACCCAGGGGAAAGTGCTCATGGTGGTCTCCTGCGTTGTTGGCATGGCGCCCCACGAACAGGGGAGAAGATTGGCGCCACATCAGAGCGCTAATTTCAGCTGCTGAGCGCGGCGTTCTTGTCGCCAAAGACACAGAAAACGGTAAGTGTTTGAGGGGACTTGTAGTGAGCTGTCACGCCCCTCAGTGGGCGGTCGGCCGTGCGCGCCGAATGGTGTGTGCCGCACCGCGGCGCGGTGCCCCAGGGCCTCGGTTTCATCGGCGTGTCACGCCGACGGTCATGCGGCCTGTCAGCGCGGGCGCCGTGACCGGCAAGCCCACCCCAGTCCCCGATCCCGTGCGGGGCGGGGCCACCCGGTGTCCCCGCCGTGCGCTGTCACAGCAAGGACTTGCGCAGCCACTCGGCAAAGGCCGCGCACTCCCAGCGGTCCATGGTGCCGGTGCGCCAGCACAGGTAGTGGGCGTGGGGGCTGGGCACGTTGCGCTCGCTGAGGCGCACCAGCGAGCCCGCCTCGAGCCAGGGGCGGCCCAGCTTGAGCCGCACCAGGGCCACGCCCATGCCCACCGAGGCGGCGTCGCACATCAGGCCGACATCGTTGAACTGCGAGCCTTCGGCGGGCTCGGGCCAGTCCAGGTGGTGGGCGGCGAACCAGGTGCGCCAGGGCTCCAGCGGGCTGCGCAGCAGGGGCAGGCCTTCCAGGTCCTCGGGCCGCTCAAAGGGACCGTGCTCGCGCAGGAAGGCGGGCGACACCAGCGGTGTCACATCGTCGCCCGCGAGCTTGATGTGCTCGAGGTCGGCGTAGCGCCCCGGGCCGAAGCGCACGATCAGGTCGGCGTCCTCGGCGATCACGTCGAGCAGCGGGATCGACACATGCAGGGCCAGGTCGATCTCGGGGTAGGCTTCGGTGAACTGGCGCAGGCGCGGGATCAGGATCGAGCGCGCAAAGGTCGGCGTCACCGCCAGCTTGAGCTTGCGCTTGCCGGTCGGGCCCTGGGTGCCCGGGAACTTTTGCAGCGCCTCCAGCCCTTCGCGCACATGGGCCAGGTACTCGCTGCCCTCGGTGGTCAGCGAGAAATCAGCGCGCCCGAACAGCTTGGTGCCAATGATCTGCTCGAGCTGGCGCACCCGGTGGCTGACCGCGCTGGGGGTCACGCACAGCTCTTCGGCCGCCTGGGTCACGCTGCGCAGCCGGGCCAGGGCCTCGAAGGTCAGCAGGCACTGGATCGGCGGAATCCGCTGTGCGCTGACGGGGCTGTTGCGCTCGTCCATGGCGGTCGGGGGGATCGGCTTACTTGAAGATCACGGTCTTGTGGCCGTTCAGCAGCACGCGGTGCTCGCTGTGCCATTTGACGGCGCGGGCCAGCACCTGGCTTTCGGTGTCGCGGCCCAGGGCGGTCAGGTCTTCCACCGTGCGGCTGTGGTCCACGCGGGCCACGTCCTGCTCGATGATCGGGCCCTCGTCGAGGTCGGCGGTCACGTAGTGCGCGGTGGCACCGATCAGCTTCACGCCACGGTCGTGCGCCTGGTAATAGGGCTTGGCGCCCTTGAAGCTGGGCAGGAAGCTGTGGTGGATGTTGATCGCGCGGCCGGCCAGCTTGCGGCACAGGTCGTCGCTGAGGATCTGCATGTAGCGCGCCAGCACCACCAGTTCGGCGCCTTCGGCTTCGATGATCTCGTACTGGCGGGCTTCGGCCTGGGCCTTGGTCGCGGCCGTCACCGGGATGTGGTGGAAGGGCACGTTGTAGCTGGCGGCCAGCTGGTAGAACTCGCGGTGGTTGCTGATGATGGCGCGGATGTCCAGCGGCAGCAGGCCCGACTTCCAGCGGAACAGCAGGTCGTTCAGGCAGTGGCCTTCCTTGCTGACCATCAGCACGGTCTTGACGGGCTCAGCGGTCGCATGCAGGCTCCACTTCATGCCGAAATCGGTGGCCAGGCCACCGAGCTTGGCCTTGAGTTCGTCGAAACTCAGGCCGTCGCAGGCGAACTGCACCCGCATGAAAAACAGACCGGTGTCGTGGTCGTTGTACTGGGCCGCTTCCTCGATGTTGCCGCCTTGCTCCAGCAGGAAGCCGGAGACAGCATGCACGATCCCCGTGCGGTCGGGGCAGGACAGGGTGAGAATGTAGGCTTTGGTCATAACCCCCGGATTGTCGCAGCACTCGGTCCCCACCGCGGCTGACGGCTTTTTCGTCCGGCTTACCCGATGGTGTCGCCCCTCGTTCTGCACGCCCCACCCGCGGTGGGATTTGAGGCTCCGTTCGAGATGCTCGGGGCCTGCCATGAGCGCGTCGAGCGCACGCTGCGCCTGCTCGAGCGGCTGGCCCGGCACCTGCATGCACGGGGCGACGTGGGCCCCGCCCAGTCGGCGGCGCGCGACATCCTGCGCTACTTTGACCTGGCCGCACCGCTGCACCACGAGGACGAAGAAAAGCATGTGTTCCCGCCGCTGATCGCAGGCCCCGACCCCGAGGTGGCGGCGCTGGCGCTGGCCCTGCAGCAAGAGCACCAGCAGCTGGCGCAGGCCTGGCAGGCGCTGCGGTTGGACCTGCAGCAGGTGCTGCAGGCCACCCAGCCCTGGCCCGCGTCCGAGGCGCCCACCCGGTCTTGGCAGGGCTTTGCCGACCAGTACCGCGCGCATTTGCAACGCGAGGATCAGCTGGTGTACCCGGTGGCCCAGGCCCTGCTCGATGCCCCGACCTGTGCGCTGATGGGGCAGGAGATGGCCGCGCGGCGTGGCCAGCGGCCGGCCTGAGGCGCGCGCGGCAGCGCTTTGGCCGGCCTGGTCCGGCGGCGGTGCGGCGGGCCCGTGACCGGGCAGGCCCATCAGCCCAGGTGGCGGGCCAGGTGCTTGGCCGTGAAATCCGCGCCGTAGGCAAAGCGCAGCAGCGGGCCAAAGCTGTTGGCGGCCAGGGCGCCGACAAAGTACAGCCCCGGCACCGAACTTTGGAAGTGCCGGTCCAGCACCGGGGTGTGGTGGACCTGACGCACCGCGTCGCGCAGCTCCGGGTCCAGGTAGGCCAGGCGCGCCAGGTTGGCGCGGTAGCCGGTGGCGGCGATCACATGGTCGACCACCAGGTCGTGGGTCTGCCCCTGCGTGTGGCGGAAATGCAGGCGCAGCCGGTCACCTTCGGGCTCGGCGCTTTGCAGCGTGAAGCCTGGTTTGAGCGTCACCTTGCCCACCACCTTGTCGCGCACGAACCAGCCGGGGGCCGGGCCCAGGTGGCGGGCCACGGCGCGCAGCCGCAGCGACTGGGGCATGGCATGGAACACGCGCGGTGCGTAGGCGCAGAGGTAAGACTTCCAGCCCGGCCCCAGCCCCGAGTCCGGCTGGCGCAGGCGCTGCCACAGGCTGCGCGGGCCGTTCGGCGGGTTGTGAAAGCGCACCGGGCGGCGCGAGATCAGGTGGGTGCGGGCCCCGCCGTCCTGCAGCAGGGCGGCGGTGTCACCGGCCGAGGCCCCGCTGCCCAGCACCGCCACCTCCTGCCCGGCAAAGCGGCTCAGGTCGGTGTGCTGGCCGCTGTGGCTGACCAGGTGGGTCGGCAGGCCCTGCAGCGGCTCGGGCAGGTAGGCGAAGGGCGCGATGCCGGTGGCCACCACGACCCGCCGGGCCAGCGCGATGTCGCCACTGCTCAGGCTGAGGGCGAAACCCTGCGGATGGCGGCTCAGGTGCTGCACTTCGGTGGGCTCGAGAAAAGGCACGCAGCGGCGTTGGAACGCCTGCCCGTAGGCGCAGAACTGCTCCAGCGTCACCGGCAGGCCCATGTCGGCGTAGGGCTCGCCGTTTTCGGCGCACCAAGTCTTGAGCGTGTAGTGGCCGGTGGGCTCGGACAGGCTGGACGCGAAGCCATCGGACTTGAGCAACATGCCGCGCGGCATGTGCTCGCGCCAGAACCGCATCGGACGCCCGAAGATGCGCACCTTCACGCCGCGTCCCGCCAGGTGCGCGGCCAAGGACAAGCCATAGGGCCCTGCGCCCACGATGGCCACGTCGACAACTGTTGGATGCATGCGTTCTCCCACTGATTTGGATCCGAGCTGCTGTGGGCCATGCTGGTGAACAGCCCGTCACCGAGGCGCCCCCGGACGCCGGTTCCGGGGAGCATCGGTCTCTATAATTTTGGGATCGCATTTTTACATGCCTGTTGTGCGCCCTGGTGGGGCGCACGCCACAGACGGGCGTGCCACCGGAGAACGTTTTTTGAGCTTGCGGAAACCGGCCGTTCTGCTGGTCACCAGCAAATGGTGGCCCTCCTCAGCCCGCATGGCTCTGGCGCTGTTGCAGCACGGCTGTCGGGTCGACGTGCTCTCGCCGCCCGGTCACCCGGTGTTGCGTGTGCCCGGTCTGGGGCGCTGCTGGCGTTACAGCCCACTGGATTCATTGGGCAGCCTGCGCTCGGTGCTGGGCCAGGGGCGTGACCACGAGCTCATCGTGCCCTGCGACGACGGCGTGGTGGCCCAGTTGCTGACCCTGTGCGCCCAGGTGCCCGCCTTGCGCGGCCTGATCGAGAAATCCATCGCCCCCCTGGCCAGCCACGAGCTGCTGCTGAGCCGCCACCGCCTGCTCAACCTGGCCCGCGAGCTGGGCTTGCGCGTGCCCGAGACCCGTGCGCTGCGGGGCCCGCTCGATGTGCAGGCCTGGTTCGATGAGGGGCATGAGCACGCGGTGCTCAAGCGCGACCTCAGCTGCGGCGGCTCCGGGGTGCGCATGCTGCACTCGCAAGGCGAGGGGCCGGCCGCCTGGCGTTCGCTGAGCCGGCAAGGCCAGACCGGGCCGCTGCTGCGCCAGTGGCTGGTCGAGCGCGACCCGCTGGCCTGGTGGAGCCGGCGCCAGCCGGGCGCTCAGGCGATCAGCCTGCAGCAGTACATCGAGGGCCAGCCCGCCAACACCATGATGCTGTGCTGGCGCGGTGAGCTGCAGGCCCTGGTCTCGGTGGCGGTGGTCGAAACCCGCGGCGCCACCGGCCACGCCACGGTGGTGCGCCGGGTGCACCACGAGGCCATGGCCGAGGCCGCGCGGCGCCTGTGCCAGCGCCTGCGCCTCTCTGGCTTCCATGGCCTGGACTTCATCCTGCAAGCCGGCACCGGCGAGCCCTGGCTGATCGAGTTCAACCCGCGCTGCACCCAGCTCGGCCACATGGCCTGGCCCGGCCAGCCCAGCCTGGCGGCGGTGCTGGCCGCGCAGCTGCGCGGGGTGGCGGTGCCGAGCCCGCGGCAGGTCTTGCCCGAAGACCTGGTGTCGCTGTTCCCGCAGCGCCCACTGGGCGCGGCCCTGGGGCACCACGACGTGCCCAGCGACCAGCCCGCCCTGGTGCAGGCTTTGTCCGACGTCAGCTGGCCGCAGCGCCAGTGGACTTACCGCTGCTACAACGCCCTGCGCCCGGCCCGGCCCAGCGAGCTGGTGATGCATGAGGCCCTGAGCCCTGCGGCCCCGGCGCCCCTGAGTCCGTGACCCCCTGATCGGGGGCCTTCGCGCCGGAGGCGGCTCCACGAGCTGGCCGGGGCTTGGGGCGTGTGGGGCGTGTGGGGCGCCCTCAGGACGGTGGCAGCATGGTCTGGCGCAGCTCCGCGCAGTGGTCGCGCTCAGGGCCAGGGGGGCTGACCCAGATCTGGTCGGCCTCGGCCGGGCGTTCGCCGGAACTCAGTTCTTGCAACAAGGCGCTGCCGTTGGTGGTGGCGATCAGCACCTTTACGCGCAAGGTCGACGGCGGCGATTCGGGCAGGTGCACCGGGATGCCCATCGACCGCAGCACATGGCCGGCACCGGCCAGCAGCACCACGGTGCGGTCCTGGGGGCGGTCAATCTTGAGCAGGGCCTGCGCCATGGCCAGGTCGCGCGCGATCTGGATGCGCGTCATGGGCGCCACCTGGGCCTCGGCCAGCAGGTCGCAGTGGCCGCTGCGGATGGCTTGGCGCTGGCGCTCCAGCGCGGCCGGGGTCAGGCGCAGGTCCAGGCTGATGTCCTTCATGGCGGCGCGCTGGCGGTCGCGCGGCAGGTTGACCCCGATCACTGGCACGCCAAACTCCACCGCCGCCATGATCGGGCCCTCGTAGTCGGCCCAGGGCCAGGCGGCGTCGTTCCAGCCCAGCTTGGCCTTCACCTGCGAGGCGTTGGCCTGGCGCGGCAGGCCTTCGGTGCTGCGGCCTTGCTCGACCATTTCAAGGGCCAGCGCGGCCAGCCGCCCCTGCACCCCCAGGATCTCGACCACCTGGCGTTCCAGTTGGTGGTGGGCCGGCACGTCGTGTTGTTCACCGATCAGCAACAGGTCGGCAGGCAGCACCGCCGACAACTGCCCCGCCGGCAGCCGGGGGGGGCCGGCGCAGGCCGACAGGGTGGCCGTGATGAACAGGCAGGCCAGCCATGCCGCGACACGAGGGCGGAGGCGTGGAAACAAAGCAGGCATGCGCGGATACTAGCGCGACTGTCCGGCGCCGGTGGCGTGCCGGTCCGATCCCATTCCCATGCGTCTGTCTTTTCTTCCCCAACGCCCGTGGCATGTGCTGGGCACCCTGGTGCTGGCGGGTTTGAGCGCGCTGCTGTTTGCGCACTGGCACATCCCGCTGCCCTGGATGCTGGGGCCGCTGTTGTCGGTGGCGGTGGCCTGCATGGCCGGGGCCCCGGCGGTCAGCCATGCGCCCCTGCGCAACCTGGGCCAATGGACGATCGCGGCCGCGCTGGGTTTGTATTTCACGCCCGAGGTCACCGCCCTGGTGCTCAGCCTGTGGTGGGCGATTGCGCTGTGCGTGCTGTGGGCGCTGCTGCTGGGCTGGGGCTTTGGCCAGTGGCTGACGTACCGGCACCGGCCGGAGCTCAGCGCGCTTGGCGAAGGGCGGCTGCGCGCCACCACCTACTTTGCGGCCGCGATTGGCGGCGCCTCCGAGATGACCTTGCTGGCCGAGCGGGCCCACGCGCGCACCGACCTGGTGGCGCTGGCGCACAGCCTGCGCCTGGTGATCGTCACCGTGCTGATTCCGTTCGCGCTGACCTTCAGCGGCCTGCATGGGCTGGACAGCCTGCCGCAGAGCCAACGCCAGGTCGACTGGGTCGGCTTGGGCTGGCTGGCGCTGGCCACCGGGGCCGGGGCCTGGGTGATGCGGGCGCTGGGCCGCGCCAACCCCTGGTTTCTGGGCTCGCTGGTGGTGTCCAGCGGGCTGACCATGGCCGGCATCGGCTGGTCTGCCTTGCCGGTCTGGATGTCCAACACCGCCCAGTTGCTGATCGGGGTCAGCCTGGGCGTGCGCTTCATGCCGGGGTTCTGGCGCAGCGCGCCACGCTGGATGGCGTCAGTCGTCCTGGGCACCCTGGTGATGGTGGCTTTGTGCGCGGCTTGGGCCGCCGGGCTGGCCTGGTGCACTGGCCTGCACCCGGCCACGCTGGTGCTGGGCACCTCACCGGGCGGCATCGCCGAGATGGCCATCACCGCCAAGGTGCTGAAGCTGGGGGTGCCGGTGGTGACGGCGTTCCAGGTCTGTCGGCTGGTGGCCGTGCTGCTGCTGGCCGAGCCGGTGTTCCGCTGGCTGTACGGGCGGGCCCCCGCACCGTGAGCCGCTGGCGGGGCGCGGCGCCGCGGGTGACGTGACCCTGACGTGGCCTGACGTCACCTGGGCTGAACCGCCGCCGGCTCAGTGCACCAGCACCGGGTTTTGGGCCAGGCCGGCGTAGCGCTCCAGGGTGTCCTCGACCTCTTCCTCGGTCGGCGCGTTGAGCTGCCAACGCAGCACGATCTGCTGGAACATCTCGGCCCAGGAGCCATCGAGGTAAACCTCTTTGCCTGAGCGCTTGTCGACGATCTCAAAGCCGTGCCGGCGCAGCTGTGGCCCTGGCTCGCTGCTGCCGTCGGTGGGCGGCACCGCATCGGCCAGCATGTGCACCACCACGAAGGCGTCAGAGTCATAAAGCATTTGCATGGCGTGGGTTCCTTTGAGTTGCCATGTTAATTGGCAACGGATGGCTCAGTTTCAAGAGGCCCCATGGGCCGGGGGGCCGCCCAGGTGGGCCGCAGCGCGGGCCGGGCGCTGGCGCCATGATGGGGGGCTGGGCGGGGTGGCTTCAGGGCGCGCTGACGCCGCTGAGTTGCTGGTCCACGTAGTCGCCATTGGCCTGCGTGATGCGGATGCGCGCAGGCAGGTAGTGGATGCCCGGCGCCAGCCACAGCTCGACACGGGTGTCGAACTCGGCGCGCGGGGCGCGCGTCAGCTTGAGCGTGTCCATCGGCCCCTGGCTCAGGCGCAGGGATTCGGGGCCATCGACGTTGAAGACCCAGGTCTCGGCGTCGCGCGGGCCCACGGTGGGCAGGCTGATGCGCGTGCCGGGTGGGTACTGCGCCGGGTCGGCCGCCACCAGCGAAGCCAGTTGCATGAACACGCTGAGCCGGTCCTGCATGCCGGGCAGCAGCACCGCGTCGGGCGTGTTGGCGCTGAAGGTCACCTTGCCCTGCTCGGCATTGAAGTGGGCCGCCTGCTCGTTGCGCACCTTGTCGCCAAAGCGGCGCGGCGCCAGGCCGCTCGGGGTCAGGCTGCCTTGGCTGGTCTGGCTGCGGCCCCCGATCAAGAACAACCGGATCGAGGCCTGCGCCTCGTACTGCTGGCCGTCGTGGCTCCAGCGCATCTCGCCGTTGGCCTGGTAGGGCAGGCGTTTGACTTCAGCGCTGACCTCGTAGCTGAGGCGGATCGGGGGCGGCACCTTGATGGCCGCCGGCCGGGCCTCGGTGGGCGGGCTGGTGTCGGTGACCTGGGGCGGGGCGCTGCCCATCGGGCCGGTGACAAAGGGCGCTGCGGCGTCCTGGCTGGGCCCTTCCGGTGCCTGGGCCGGCGCCTCGCTGTCGGTGCCTGCCGTCAGCGCCGGGGCGGCCAAGGCGGCCTCTTGCAAGGCGGGGGGACCGCCATCGGGGCCCGGGGTGTCCACCGGGCGTGGTCGGCTGGCGGCTTGGGCGCGGGGCCGGGGGGGCCGCTGAGGGGGGGCGTTGCTGGCCGCGCGCGGGGCTTGGGCCTGGGGGGCTGGTGCGTCGATGCGGCGGGTGTTGAACACCGCACCGGTGGCCGGGTTCAGCGGGGGGCGGTGGGCGTCGGTGATCCCGAACAGCGCATCGCCGCCCCACAGCAGCAGCGTGTGCACCCCGAGCACGGCCGCGACCAGGCCCAGCATCACCGGGCGGGACGGGCCGACGCGCGCGGGCGGCGGGGGGGCGAGGGCGGCGGGCACGGCGTGGGGCGTTGGGCGTCGGTCTGGGCTGGGGCTCAGCCGGGGTGGCCCAGGTCGGCGGACAGCTGCCGGGCCGCCTCGCGCAGGGGTTGTTCCACGGCGCCGTCCCAGGCCGGGTCGAAGCTGGCCACCGAGCCCAAGGTGGTGATGCCCAGCACCAGGTGCCCGTCGGCGTCGAACACCGGCGCACAGAAGGCCACGATGCCCGGCAACACGGTGTCCACCACGCGGGCCATGCCGCGCGTGCGCACCTCTTGCAGCACGGCCTCCACCTCGGCGGCGGTGCGGGGCAGGTCGGTGCGCTTGAGCTTCTGGGCCCGGGCCAGTTCGTCCTGCAGCAGCGGTGCGATGGCCTCGGGCGCCAGGTGGGCCGCAAAGCAGCGCCCGGTGGCCGACGACAGCAGCGGCATCACATCGCCCAGGCGCAGGTTGGCGGTCACCGATTGGGGGGATTCCTCCCAGTGCACCAGGGTCGGGCCGCGGTTGCCCCAGACGGCCAGCGCCAGGGTGTGGCCGATGCGGTCCATCAGCGCGGGCATGCGTTCGCGTGCCAGGCGCACCGCGTCCAGCCGCGACAGCGCGGCCAGGCCCAGCTTCAGGGCCGCCGGCCCGAGGTCGTAACGCGTGCTGCGCGGGTCTTGCACCACCAGGCCCAGGCGCTGAAAACTCACCAGGTAGCGGTGCGCTTTGGCGGCACTCATGCCCGCATCGGCGGCCAGGTCGCGCAGCATCAGCGGGCCTGCCGATCGGGTCAGGGCCTCCAGCAGGGCGAAGCCCACTTCCACCGATTGAATGCCTGCACGCGTCTTGTCCATCTGCACTAGAATCCGCTGGTTTTTCGTTTAGTTAAACCAATTTAACTATTCGTAATTGCGCTGGTTCAGCCCCACGCTGGCCCACGCCACTGCCCACCTTTTGCTGGAGCTTTGCTTCCCATGAAACTCGCCACCTACAAAGACGGTTCACGCGACGGCCAACTCGTTGTGGTCTCGCGCGATCTGAGCACCGCGCATTATGCGACCGGCATTGCCAGCCGCCTGCAGCAGGTGCTGGACGACTGGAACTTCCTGTCGCCCCAGCTGCAAGACCTGTCCGACCAGCTCAACCAGGGCAAGGCGCGCCATGCGTTTGCCTTTGATCCGCAGCAGTGCATGGCGCCGCTGCCCCGCGCCTACCAGTGGGCCGATGGCTCGGCCTACCTCAACCACGTCGAGCTGGTGCGCAAGGCGCGCAACGCCGAGGTGCCCGCCACGTTCTACAGCGACCCGCTGATGTACCAGGGCGGCAGCGACGACTTCATCGGTCCGCGCGACGACGTGGTGGTGCCCAGCGAGGCCTTTGGCATCGACTTCGAGGCCGAGATCGCCGTCATCACCGGTGACGTGCCGATGGGCACGCCGCCCGACCGCGCGCTGGACGGCATCCGCTTGGTCATGCTGGCCAACGATGTGTCCTTGCGCCACCTGATCCCGGCCGAGCTGGCCAAGGGCTTTGGCTTCTTCCAGAGCAAGCCGGCCACCGCCTTCAGCCCGGTGGCGGTGACGCTCGACGAACTGGGCAGCGCCTGGGACCAGGGCCGCCTGCACCTGCCGCTGCAGTCGGTCTGGAACGGCCGCCAGGTCGGCCTGTGCGACGCCGGCCCGGAGATGACCTTCCACTTCGGCCAGCTGATCGCCCACATCTGCAAGACCCGCAATGTGCGCGCTGGCTCCATCGTGGGCAGCGGCACGGTCAGCAACCAGGGCGAGACCGACGCCCAGGGCCGCACCCATTGGCCCAAGGGCTACAGCTGCATCGCCGAGCAGCGCTGCATTGAAACCATCCAGAGCGGCCAGCCGGTGACCGAGTTCATGAAGTTCGGTGACACCATCCGCATCGAGATGAAGGGCCCGGACGGCCGCAGCGTGTTTGGCGCCATCGAGCAGAAGATCGTCGAATCGGCGGCCTGATCTCCCCGGCTTCGGGCTGCGGGGTTCCCGCGCCACCCGGCGCGCTGCCAGGGCGGGGCTCACGCGCCTTCCCCCTGGCCCCCAGCCTCGGGGGCCCTTACCGACACCGCCCCGCGCAGGCGCAGTCACTTCACCGCCGCCGTGCCGCGTTTCGCGCTGGCCTGGCGCGGTTTGGTCGCAAAGCCCCAGACGCGCGGGGGCGAACTTCCTAAATTCAGTGCCAAGGCCCCCGCCCGGGGGGCCGTTCCAACACTTCAGGAGGTTCCCATGTCGATTCAACGTTCTCTCTCGGGCCTGGCCCGTCCGGCCCTTCGCGCTCTGGGTGCGCTGGCGCTGCTGGCGGCGGTGGGCTCGGCACAGGCTTTCCAGGCCGGCTTTCGCACCCTGACCGTGGCCGGGCCGGACGCCATCCCCGTCGCGCTGTTCTACCCGACCGAGGCCCCTGCCCGCACCGTGCCCATGGGCCCGTGGTCGCCCCAGGTGGCGCCGGGCGCCCCGGCGGTGGCACGCTTCAAGGGCTTGATCCTGCTGTCGCACGGCACCGGCGGCAGCGAGATCGGCCACCACAACCTGACCAGCCGCCTGGCCCAGGAAGGCTACCTGGTGGCCGCCCCGCGCCACCCGCACGACGACTGGCAAGACCGCAGCCTGGTGCGCTCGGGTCAGTACTTTGGTGAACGCGCACGCCAGGCCAGCCGGGTGTTGGACGCGGTGCTGGCCGACCCGGCCTGGGCCGAGCGCATTCCCGCCGGCCGCATTGGCGCGCTGGGCCATTCGGCGGGCGGTTACACCGTGCTGGCGCTGGCCGTCGGGGCGGCCGAGCCGGCCCGTGCCGGGGCCCATTGCCGCACCGTGCGCGACGACCCCGGGTTTTGCCAGCTGGGTCAGTTGAGCGCACCGGGCGCTGCCGCCGCCGCGGCCGCCGAGCCCCCGCGCGAGGGCCCGGTGCAGGTCGGCGACCCCCGTGTGCGCGCGGTGCTCGCGATGGCCCCGGTGGGCGTGGTGTTTGCGCCCGAGGCGCTGGGCCAGGTGCGCCGCCCTGTGAAGGTCTACACCGCTGAACACGACGCCGTGCTGAACAACCGCTACCACGGTCAGTACGTCGCCGGGGCGGTGCCGGGGGCGCAGTCGGAGACTGTGCCGGGGGCCGGCCACTTTGCCTTCATGGCGGCACCGCAGATGTCGCTGCGCTCGGACGCCGGCGACCCGGGTGAAGACCCGGCGGGCTTTGACCGCGCCGCCTTCCAGGCCCGCCTGGCCAACGAGGTGGTCGAGTTCTTCAACCGCAGCCTGCCCTGAGGCCCCGGGCCCCCGGCCTGGGGGCCTCGAGCCGCGACGGGATGCGGCTGGGCGCGACCGGGGGACCCGGCTGGTGCCGGGTGGTGCCGATTGGTGTCGGGTGGTACCGGGCCCGGCCGGGCGGGGTCAGCCGTGCAGCAGTTGCGGCACCAGCACCTTGAGTCCGCGCAGCGCCATCTCGACCGAGATGGCCACCAGCACCAGGCCCATCAGGCGCTCAAACGCCAGCACCACGCGTTCCCCGATCAGGCGCTGGATGCGTTCGGCCAGCAGCAGCACCACGGCGCAGACAACCATCGTCACGCACAGGGCGCCGACCCACTCCAGCCGCCGCTCGGGCGCTTGCGACACCAGCAGCAGCACGGTGGCCAGTGCCGACGGCCCGGCCAGCGCCGGGATGGCCAGGGGCACGATCAGGGGCTCGCCCGCGGGCAGGGCGCCGTTGTCATGGTGGCTCGGAAACACCATGCGCAAGGCGATCAGGAACAGCACCACCGCGCCCGCCAGTTGCAGAGCCAGGTCACTGAGGTTCATCTGGCGCAGAAAGCCTTCACCAAAGAACATGAAGGCCAGCAGCAGGCCAAACGCGATCAGCACTTCGCGCACGATCACCACCGGGCGCCGCGCCGGGGGCACATCGCGCAGGGCGTTGGCAAACAGGGGGATGTTGCCCAGCGGATCGGTGATCAGCAGCAGCAAGATGGTGGCGGAGGTGAAGGTGTAGCCGGTCACGGGGTGCTCACGCCTGGTAGACGGTGTCCAACGACTCGAAGCCCTTGACCTCGATCGGGTTGCCAAAGGGGTCGCAGAAGAACATGGTCCACTGCTCGCCGGGCTGGCCTGCAAAGCGCAGTTGCGGCGGCAGCACGAACTCGGTGCCCGCCGCCTGCAGGCGGTCGGCCAGCGCTTGCCAGTCGGGGCGCTCCAGGATCACGCCCAGATGCGGCATCGGCACCAGGTGGTCGCCCACGTGGCCGGTGCGCTCGGTCTTGAAGGGCGTGCCCAGGTGCAGCGAGATCTGGTGGTTGAAGAAGTCGAAGTCGACCCAGGTGTCGGTGCTGCGGCCTTCGCGGCAGCCCATCACGCCGCCGTAGAAGCGGCGCGCAGCGTCCAGGTCGGTGACGTTGAAGGCAAGGTGAAACAGGCTTTTCATGCGCCAAAGCATAGCAGCGCAGGCCGTCTGTCGGGGGGCGCCGCCGCCCTGCCGGGCCGCGCGCGCTCAGGTCTTGCGCGCGCGCCCGGGCAGGCGCCTGGCCAGTTCGGCCAGGCTGGCCCGTCCCGCCTCGTAACCGGCCTGGATCAGCTCTTTGCGGGCGTTGAAGTCGGTGCTGCTGAAGCGCGCGGTGTCGGGCCGGATCAGCAGGTCGGCCTGCTGGGCCTCGAGCTGGGTGATGGCGCGGCCCATGATCTCAAACGATTGCAAGATCACCTCGTACAACCCGGCCCCGGTCGCGTTGCGCGGTTGGGCCCCCACGTCCAGCGCGATGACGAACTGGGCTCCCAGGGCGCGCGCCTGCCGCACCGGCAGCGGGCTGACCAGGCCGCCGTCCACCAGCTCCACGCCCTGCACCACGGCGGGCACAAACACCCCCGGGATCGCGCAGGAGGCGCGCACCGCCAGCCCCGTGTCGCCGCTGCGCAGGGCCGCCACCTCGCCACTGGCGAGCTGCGTGGCCACCGCACAAAAGGGCAGGCGCAGGCGCTCGATGGGCTGCTGGCGCAGGTACTCGTTGACCAGGCGTTGCAAGGCCTCGCCCGCGAACATGCCGCGCTTGTTGGCCGAGTTCAGGTCGGCCACATCGAGGTCGCGCACCTTGAGCGCCACCTCTTCAATCTGCCACGGGCTGAAGCCCGCCGCGTAAAACGCCCCGACCAGGGCGCCGGCGCTGGTGCCGGCCACCACATCGGCGCGGTACCCGGCCTCGTCCAGCGCCTTGAGCACCCCGATGTGCGAGAAGCCCCGGGCCGAGCCGCCGCCCAGCGCCAGGCCCAGGCGCAGCGGGGCGCCGCCCGGGGGGGCCGACTGCACCCGGCCGCTGGCGGTGTGCGACTTGTTGGGGGCGGGCCCGCCGGAGACCGGGGCCGCGGGCGTGGTCGTGGTTTGCGCCTGCGCGCTGGGGGACAGCCACTGGCTGCCCGCGGCCAGCGCGGCTCCCAGGGCCAGCCGGCGGCCAGGGGTGGGCGGCAGTGGTCGCGTCATGGCGTCGGGGCGGGCCGCACCAGGCCGCGCTCGATCAGGGACTTGAGTTGGTCCCAGGCCGACTCGAAGGCATTGGGGGCCTCGCCGCGGGTGATCTGCTCCACCTTTTCGTCGAGGATCAGCACCTCCACACGCCGGTTCAGGCGGCGCCCGTCCTCGGTGGCGTTGGAGGCCACCGGGCGCTTGAAGGAATAGCCCACGGTGCTGAGCCGTGCGGCCGGCACGCCAAGGTCCTGCAAGGCGCGGCGCACGGTTTGCGCGCGGGCTTCGGACAGGGCCTGGTTGGTGGCGGGCGAGCCGGTGTTGTCGGTGTGCCCTTCCAGCACCACGGGGCGGTCGGTCTTGGTCAGCAGCAGCGTGCTGATGCGCTGCAGGTAGGGGCCGGACTCGGCCGGGTTCAGCGTCGACTGGCCCAGCTCGAACAGGGCCGCGCTGGGCAGGAAGATCTGCACGCCTCGCTCGGACTGCGCGATCGGCAGGGTCGGGCCGCTGTAGCGCGCAACGACGGGGGCCGCGGGCGGAGGATCGGCCGGCGGCGGGCTTTGGCAGGCCAGCAAGGTGGCGCAGAGCAGGGGCACAGCGAGCCGCAGGGCGGCCCGTTGGCGGGGGAATGGGGTGGGCATGGCGTGGGCGCAGGGCGGGTCAGAAAGCGGCGGATTATGAAAAACAAAGGCCGCCAGCGACCACCGGTCACGGAATCGAGATGAACGGAAGCGTGATTTTTGGCGCACAAAGCCGGGCGGCGACCCTCGCCCGCGGCGCAAAAAAAGGCCCGGCCCCGCGGGGCGCGGGCCGGGCCGAGGCCCCGGATCAGGCCTCGAATCAGGTGCCGGGGCCCCCCGCACCGGGGGTGACCCCGGGCAGGCCGGGGGTGTTCAAGCCGCGGTGGTGGCCGGGTCGGCGGCGCGCTGGTCGAACTTCTTGAAGTACTGGCGTGCCAGGGCCACCAGTTGGGGGTCGCTTGGGTGGTCGGCGCTCAGCGAGTCGACGATCAGCGCGGCCACCGCCTTTTGGTGCAGCTGGCACCAGTCGCGGAAGGCATTGCGGGTCAGGCCCGGGCCGGTCAGCAGCACCTCGTGGGTGCCCCCCAGCGCGGTGGCGATGGCCGCGAAATACGCGACATCGTCGCTGCTCTTGCCTTGGTGCTTGTGGTGGCTGCGCGACTTGATGCGCTGGGCTTCAACGTGCTCGCGGTCGAACATCAGCACATGGGCTTCGGAGTGGTCGAGCCAGACAACGGCGTGGTAGGTGCTCATGGGTTTCCTTTGACAAAAAAAGCGGGACTGAAGATCGGACCGCAGCGGCCGGGGCCGTCGGTCCAGCGTGGGGGCCGCTGGCCCTCAGGCGGGGTGCGCGTGTTCCAGCGCCTCCTGGCAGGCGATGCAGCGTTCGGCCTCGGGGGCCGCGTGCAGGCGCGCCGCCGGGATGTCGACGCCGCAGGCCGTGCACTCGCCGTAACGGCCGTCCTGGATGCGTTGCAGGGCGGCGTCGATGGCTGCGATTTCGGAGATCTCGCGCTCATCGAGCGCGTAGGCCAGTTCGCGCTCGGTGGCCGACTGGGCGCGCGATTCCTCAGGCTGCGGTGCGCGGCCCAAGGCGTTGGCCCGGTCCACCAGGCCGCCCCGTTGCTGGGCCAGTTGGTCCAGCAGCGAGGCGCGTTGGGCTTGCAGTTGCTCGCGGTAGGGGGTGGTCAGGTGGGGGTGCATGGCGAAGGCCCTTTCGGTGGTGGGTGGGGCGCGCGGGGCCCGGTGGGGCGCCACGCGGCAGGGATGGCACGGCTTCATGATCTGCCTCGGCTGCGGGCCCGTGTTTGATCCCGCGCAAGGTCGGTGCGGGGTCCCGACCTAGGGACTGTTCCGCTGTTCCTGGGGGCGGTGGCGCACCACAATTTGAGGCTGTACGCCCCTTTCAACCCAGGAGACACCGCATGACCTCACCCTCGCGTTTTGACGACGCCTACGCACGCTACACGACGCTGCGCATCCAGCGCCGGGGGGCCGGCGGCTCGGTGCTGGACGTGCAAATGCGGGCGCTGAACGGCAAGCTGCCGACCGCTGACACCGACGGCCACCGCGAGCTGGCCGAGATCTGGCGTGACGCCGCGGCCGATGAGCAGGTGCGGGTGGTGGTGTTGCGTGGCGAAGCCGGCGGCTTCTCGGGCGGTGGCGACCTCGCCATGGTCGAGCAAATGAGCCAGGACGATGCGACCCGGGTGCGGGTCTGGAAAGAGGCCCGCGACCTGGTCTACAACTTGGTCAATTGCGACAAGCCCATCGTCAGCGCCCTGCACGGGCCCGCCGTGGGGGCGGGCCTGGTGGCGGGTTTGCTGGCCGATGTGTCGATCGCGGCCCGCACCGCGCGCATCGTGGACGGCCACACCAAGCTCGGCGTGGCCGCCGGGGACCACGCGGCCATGGTCTGGCCGCTGTTGTGTGGGCTGGCCAAGGCCAAATACCACCTGCTGCTGTGCGAGCCGCTGTCGGGCGAGGAGGCCGAGCGCATCGGCCTGGTGTCGCTGGCGGTCGATGAGGCCGACCTGCTGCCGCGCGCCTACGAGGTCGCCGATCGCCTGGCCAGCGGCAGCCAGAATGCGATTCGCTGGACCAAGTACGCGCTCAACAACTGGCTGCGCCAGGCCGGGCCCACCTTCGACGCCTCGCTGGCGCTGGAGTTCATGGGCTTTGCGGGCCCCGATGTGCGCGAGGGCATCGCCGCCCTGCGCGAGCGCCGACCGGCCCGCTTCTGACCCGGGGCCGGGGCTGGCGCCGCCCCCTGGCGGGGGCTGGGTTCACTTCTTGTTGCGCGCCATCATCAGGGCGGTGTTGGCCTTGCGGTCGGCGTTGATCCTTTGCACATGGGGGCGTTCGCCCAGGCGCTTGAGGTAGTCGCGCACCGGCAGGTGCTCCAGGAAGTCGCGCCCAAAAACGACCTTGGTCGCGCCGCTGATCAGGGGCAGGTGCACCACCGCCGCGCAGTCGGCCAGGGTGAACTGATCGCCGGCAATGAAGGGCTGGTCAAACTGCGTCAGGCGGGCCAGGCCGGCGATGTTTTTCTCGAGCTGGGCGGCGGTCTTGGCGCGCGTGCCCTCGCTGACCTGACCGCCGAAGAAGGCCTGCGGGTAGACCTGGCGTGCCACCAGTTCCAGGTGCAGTTCCAGGAAGGTGGTGAGTTCATGCACCTTGGCGGCGGCATAGGGGTCGGCGGGCAGCAGCGGGTGCTCGGGGTGGCAGCGCTCCAGGTAATTCTGGATCACCTCGGACTCGCACAGCGGGCCCTGCGGGGTGCGCAGGTAGGGCACCTTGCCCAGCGGGCTGGCGCTCAGGTCCACCTCGCCAACCCAGGCCAACTCTTCTTCGAAAGGGATGCCTTTCTCGAGCAGCGCTAGCTTGACCTTGTTGTAGTAGTTACTGGCTGAAAATCCGCCAAGTTGAAGCATCGGGGGTCTCCTGTAGTGGGGGTCTGACAAAGGCCCTTGCATCCTAAGCCGGTGGGGGCATGGCGACCAGTCTCTGGTTTGACTGCGGCCAGTTTCGGCATAATCACGCTCCGTGAAAACCCTAGGTTCCCGCCCCCGCATGGCCCGCTTTGTGCTGGCCTGGTTCGTGCTTTTTGTGAGCGCGTCGGTGGCTTCGCCCCTGATCAAGCCGGTGGACCTGCAATGGGTGTGTTCGGCCCTCGGGGCCAGCCGCCTGGTGGACCGCGAGGCCGCGGGCACCGAAGACGGGGTGTCCCAGGGCCTGACCCTGGATTGCCCGGCCTGCTTGCCCGGCCTGGTGCCCGGGCCGACCCCGGGCCTGGGGCCGTGGCTCACGGCAGTGGGCCCCGCTTTGGCGCCGGCGGTACCGCCGGTGGGGGTGCATGGCGCCCGACCGACGCCGTTTGCGGCCCGGGCCCCGCCTGTGTTGTCCTGACCTGGATTGTTGGGCGGCCCCGCGAGTGCGAGCCGCCCCCCCGTCAGCCCCTGGTTTGGGCCGCCGCATGGATGCCGCGCCGGCCCGCCCCCCAGACAACACAAGGAGGTCGAGATGACCGAACAAGTTTTGCCAGACCCACAAGCCGCCCGCGCCGCTGACGCCGAAGCGCGGGCCCTGACCATGGGCGAGCGTTTGCTCGACGCCGGTCAAGCGGGCCCGGTGTGGCGGGTCACGCGTGGCGTGTTCCGCCTGGAGCGACTGAGCGACGAAGGCTGGTCGTTTGTGCAACTGGCCCTGCCCGGTGACCTGATCGGCGTCGAGGCCCTGTGCACCCAGGCCTATGCCTTTGGCGCCACCGCGGTGGTCGACAGCGAGGCCGTGCCCCTGACGCTGGAAAGCGACGCCCTGCGCCACCAGGTGCTGGCCGACGCCTTTTTGCAGCAGCAGCGCCGCAGCGCCGAGGCGGTGCGCCTGCGCAGCGGCACGGTGGCCAGCCGGGTGGACCATTTCCTGGCCACGCTGGCGCACGCCACCGGCGTCATCACCCAGCGGGTGCGCGACTGCGATCTGCCCTACCTGCGTGACATCGCCCTGATCGTGGACTCGGCCCCCGAGAGCGTGTGCCGTGCCATGGGCAGCCTGGTGGCGCCGCGCACCCGCGCCCGGCCCGCCCGCCGCAAGCTCAGCCCCTCGCTGGCCTGAGCCCCCCCCCGCGCCCGGGGAGGGCGACCTTTGCGTTGCATAATGCAAAGTAATGCAAACCTTGCGATCACTCCGAAACACCGTCCGGCTGATGCTGGCGTGTTTCCTGTTGTCGCTGGGCGTGGCCGTGGCGTCCCCGCTGGTGGCGCCCCAGGCGATGGAGCTCGTGTGCTCGTCCTCGGGGGCCATGAAGCTGTTGCAGAAGTCCGATGACGGCACCGAAGAAGTGCGCGGCCACACCCTCGACTGCCCCTTGTGCGCCGCTTTGGGCGCCCCGGTCGAGCTGCCGCGCAGCGTGGTGCCCATGGTGCAGCCGCTGGGCCATGTGCTGCAAAGCATCCCGGCCGCCCGCATTGCGGCGCTCACGGCCGCCCCCTTACCGCCCCGTGGTCCCCCGCTGAACGCCTGAAAACAAACCCCTCGCCCCGGCGGGCCGGCTTGACGCTGTCCGCTTGGGGTTGGTCCCGTTTTTTTCTGGAGTTCCCATGCGCCCGAACCGCATGGCCGTGGCCCTGGCCACCGCCTTTCCCCTGGCCTCGCCTGCCGCGGCCCCGTCCCTGATCGCCTCGCGCCGCCGGCGCCGCGCCGCACCGTCGTTCCACCTCGCCTGCCTGGCCCCGCTGCTGCTCGCCGGCCTGACCCCCGCGGCCTGGGCGCAAGACGCCGCACCCAGCAAATCGCTGGGGGTGGTGACCATCCAGGGCGGTCAACCCAGTTCGCTGCCCACGCAGATCCCGACCACCATGGAGAGCGCCACGCGCGAGCAGATCCAGGAGACCATCAACGCCACCGACAGCGAAGACGCGCTCAAGTACTTCCCCAGCCTGCTGGTGCGCAAGCGCTACATCGGCGACTACAACCACGCCATCTTGTCCACCCGGGCCTCCGGCACCGGCAACAGCGCTCGCTCGATGGTCTACGCGGACGGCATCCTGCTGTCCAACCTGCTGGGCAACGGCGTGGGGGGGCTGAGCTTCCCGCCGCGCTGGGGCCTGGTCACGCCCGAGGAGATCGAGCGGGTCGACGTCATGTACGGCCCCTTCTCGGCCGCCTATGCGGGCAACTCGGTGGGCGCGGTGGTGGACTATGTGACACGCATGCCGACCCAGTTTGAAAGCCACGTTTCGGCGGGCTTTGTGGTGCAGCCCTTCAGCCTCTACAACACCCACGACACCTACCGCGCCTGGCAGACCAGCGCGTCGGTGGGCAACCGCAGTGGTGACTGGTCGTGGTGGTTCAACGTCAACCACACCGACAGCGACGGCCAGCCGCTGACCTTCGCCACCCGGTTGCTCAGTGCCGGTACCAGCGGCAGTGCGGGCACCGCGGTCAGCGGCGCCGTCCCCGGCCTCAACAACGCCAATGCGCGCTGGCTGATCCTGGGCGCGGGCACCCAGTACCACACGCGCCAGGACCACGCCAAGGCCAAGGTCGCCTATGACTTCTCGCCCACGGTGCGCGCCACCTACACGCTGGCCACCTGGCAGAACACCTCGGTCGGCACCCCGGTGTCCTACCTGCGCAATGCGGCTGGCCAGAGCGTCTACAGCGGCGCCATCCAAGTGGCCGGCACCGCCTTCTCGGGCAGCCAGGCGCTGACCGGTGGCGACTTCGTGCAAAGCCAGCAGGAAAGCCTGCATGTGATGCATGGCCTGTCCGTCAAGCGCCACACCCAGGGGGTCTGGGACTGGGAGCTCAGCGCCAGCCTCTACAACTACCAGCGCGACCAGTTGCGCCAGAACGCCGCCAGCAACCCCTTGCCGGCGGCGTCGGTGGGCGGGGCGGGCACCGTGGCCGACGGTCGCGGCACGGGCTGGAACACCCTGGCCGCGCGGGGCACTTGGCGCCCCGAGGGCGTCAAGGGCACCCACGTGTTTGACTTTGGCGTGCAGCAGGACAGCTACGAACTCAGCTACGTCACCTCCAGCATCACCGGCAACTGGCTCAGCGACCCGGGCGGCAGCCTGGCCGCCAATGTGCAGGGCAAGACCCAGTTGCGCAGCCTGTGGGGTCAGGACGTGTGGACCCTGGCCCGCGACTGGAAGGCCGTGTTGGGCCTGCGCCTGGAGCATTGGAGCGCCTACGACGGCCTGACGGCCTTCTCGGCCAGCAGCTCGCAGCGCTACGCCAAGCGCAGCGAACAGTTCGCCTCACCCAAGCTGGCGCTGTCCTACCAGTGGCGCCCCGACACCGTGCTCAAGGCCTCGCTGGGCCGCGCGGTGCGCTTCCCCACCGTGGCCGAGCTGTATGGCGCCACCTCGACCACCAACTCCCAATACATCAACGACCCCAACCTCCGGCCTGAGAAGTCATGGACCGGCGAGCTGAGCGCCGAGAAGGACCTGGGCAGCGCCCTGGCCCGCCTGACCTACTTTGCCGAGAACACCCGCGACGCGCTGTACTCGCAGTCGATCTACGACACCAACGCCAACCGCACCATCAGCCGCGTGCAGAACGTGGGCCGCATCGCCACCCAGGGTCTGGAGGCCGCCTACAGCGGGCAAGGCGTGGGCTGGCGTGAGCTGGACCTGAACGGCAGCGTGACCTACGCCCACTCGGTCATCAAGGAGAACGCGGGCTACGTCAGCACCCCGGGCGACACCCTGGGCAAGCAGCAGCCCAACATCCCCAAGTGGCGCGCCACAGCGCTGGCCACCTGGCGTTTCAACCCGCAGTGGAGCGCCAGCCTGGGCGCGCGCTACAGCGGCCCGCAGTACCGCACGCTGAACAATGCCGACGTCAACGGCTACGCCTACATGGGGGTCAGCAAGTACTTCACCACCGACCTGCGGGTGCAGTGGCGCATCAACAAGACGCTGACCGCGGCGTTCGGGATCGACAACCTGAACAACTACAAGTACTGGAACTTCCATCCCTATCCGCAGCGCAGCTACCACGCCAACCTGAGGGCCGACTTCTGATGCGGTCGACAGCGTGTTTTGGTTTCACAGAGGGGTTCACAGGGCCCAGGAGGTTTTCCATGCATTTGATTCGCACCCTGGCCGCCAGCACCGCCTTGCTGTCGGCCCTGGCTTCGGCCCACGTCACGCTGGATCAGCCCCAGGCGGTGGCGGGCAGCGCGTACAAGGCGGTGTTCAAGGTCGGGCACGCGTGCGCAGGCGCCAGCTTCACCACGGGCATCACGGTGCGCCTGCCGGCCGGGTTTCGGGGCGCGCAGCCCATGCCCAAGGCCGGCTGGACTGCGGTGGTGCAGCGCGCTGCGCTGGCCGAGCCTTATGAGAGCCATGGGCGGCGCATCAGCGAGGACGTGGTCGAGGTGAGCTGGCGTGCCAACAGCGCCGACAGTGCCTTGCCGACCGCCTTCTACGACGAATTCACCGTGCGTGGCACACTGCCCGCGCAAGCGGGAACCCTGTGGTTCAAGGTGCGTCAAAGCTGCGATGTGGGTGAGGTCGACTGGGCCGAGGTGCCCGCCAGTGGGGTGTCGACCGAGGGCCTGAAAGCCCCGGCCGCTCGCCTGCAGGTCGGTCCTGCCGCAGCGCCGGCCCACGTTCACTGAGGTGCGGGGCGCCGCGGGGCGGGTGCCCGGCGGCCGGTTCGTGTCGGGTTTGGGTTCGGGGCATCGCGCGCGGCTGGCCGCCGGCCAGGGCGCTGGGCGGGCCCCCTTTTTTGAGGAGTATGGATTTCATGCGTCAGTTCTCTGCTGTGTTGGGCGCCGCTTTGTGCGCGCTGTCGTTTGCGGTGTCGGCCCAGGGGGTCGATGTGAAGGGCGCCTGGGCGCGCGCCAGCGTGCCGGGCCAGAAGGCCACTGGGGCCTTCATGACCCTGACCGCGCCCGCGGGGGCCACCTTGGTCGGTGTGCGTTCGCCCGCCGCCGGCGTCACCGAATTGCACGAGATGAAGATGGATGGCGATGTCATGAAGATGCGCGCGGTCCCCTCGCTGCCGCTGCCGGCCGGTCAGGCGGTCGAGCTCAAGCCCGGGGGGTACCACGTCATGCTGCTGGACCTGAAGGCCCCGCTGGCCAAGGACAGCACCGTGCCCATCACCTTGCTGCTGCGCGACGCCAAGGGGGTGGACAGCCAACTGGAGCTCAAGGTGCCCGTCAAGGCGGTGGCCCCAAGCGGCGCCACGGGCGGCCACGCGCACTGACACCACCAGCCTCCAGACGGTCGCCGTTGGCCGCTCAATCGGGCCGCTGTGGCCCGTGCGCTGACGCCCTTCAGTTAAGCTGATCGGCCTCAGAACACACAATGACGGAGCATGCCATGAGCGATTCCACCCCTTTTGGTTTTGGTAAGTTGGTCCCGGGTTTCGAGTTTCTGCAGAACCTGGCTCAGTCAGCGGTCAAAGGGGCTTCGCAAGGCCTGCCGCACCTGCCCAATCTGTCGCATTGGGTGGCCCCCACCCTGAACGTCGAAGAGCTGGACAAACGCATCGAAGAGCTCAAGGCGGTGCAGTTCTGGCTCGACCAGAACTCGCGCGCCCTGGCCGCCACGGTGCAGGCGCTCGAGGTGCAGAAGATGACCCTGGCCACGCTGAAGGGCATGAACTTCAGCATGGGCGACCTGGCCGAGTCCTTCAAGGTCAAGACCGCCGACGTCATGGCCCAGGTGCAAAAGGCCAGCGACACCTTCAACAGCGCAGCCCGTGCGGCCGCGCCAACGCCGGCCCCCACCCCGGCCGCCGCGCCGTCACCGGCCCCCGCGCCCGCACCGGCGCCAGAGCCTGCCGCCGCCGACCCGGCGGCCGCCAGCGCCGAGGCCTCGGGCGACGCCCCGCGGGCCGGTGTCATTGACCCGCTGCAGTGGTGGGGCGCGCTGACCCAGCAGTTCCAGCACATTGCCAGCACGGCCCTCAAGGACGCGGCCGCGGCCAACCCGCTCGAGGGCAGCCAGAACCTGGCCCGCGAAGCCTTCAAGACGGCGGCTGAATCGGTCGCCAAGACGGTGGGGGCGGGCCTGGAGGCCACGGCCCAGGTGCGCCGGGCTGCGCGCGGCTCGGCCAAGGCCGCTTCGGCCGCGGCCCCCAAGCCGGCGGCCAAATCGGCTGCCAAGCCTGCGGCCAAGGCCCCGCGCCGGGCGCCCGCCAAGAAACCCGCCGCCAAGGCCCCGGCCCGCCGCCGCGCAAGTTGAGCCGCCGACCCGGTCTGCGCCGGACCGGGTCATTTTTGCGGTTGAATAGGGGCCTGACTTAGCGGAGCCCCCATGTCTTTATTTCCTTCGGGTCACGCCACCCACCCCCAATGGCGGATGGCCGCCAGCCTGGTGCTGGCGCAGTTGCGCGCGCAGATGGCCTTGCCCGAGTACGCGCACAGCCCCTCGCTGGGCCTGCTCTACATCACGGACCACTACGCCCCCGAGGCCCAGGACCTGCTGGACTTCCTGTCGGCCGAGCTGCCCGAGGTCACCGACTGGGCGGGCACGGTCGGTGTGGGCGTGGCGGCCAACAACGCCGAGTACTTTGACGAGCCGGCGCTCAGCGTGCTGCTGTGCGAGCTGCCAGCCCACCATTACCGTGTGTTTTCCGGGGTGGCGCCGCTGGGCCTGGGCTTTGAGCCCCACACCGCCCTGGTCCATGCCGACGCCAGCACGCCCGACGTGGCCGAGTTGATTGCCGAGATGGCCGAGCGCACCGCCACCGGCTACCTGTTTGGCGGGCTGGCCGCCAGCCGCCAGGGCACGGTGCAGTTCGCCGTCGGCGGCGACGGCAACATGCGCGGCCAGGGCGCGGCGCGGGGGGTGTTCAGTGGCGGGCTCAGCGGGGTGGCGTTCTCTGAAGACGTGAGCCTGATCTCGCGCGTCACCCAGGGCTGCCTGCCGGTGTCCAAGGTGCACGAGATCACTGCGGTGGACGGCCATGTGCTGCTCGAACTCGACGGCGAACCCGCGCTGACCGTGCTGCTGCGCGACCTGCGCGTCAGCCTGGACCTGAACGGCCCGCAGCGCAGCCCCGCGCTGCAACAGGCGCTGGAGGTGGTGCGTTCCACCCTGGTCGGCCTGAGCGCGCCCGGCGACGACAGCATCAACCGCAGCGGCCACTTTGGCGCCGACGTGCTGGTGCGCCACATCATCGGTCTGGACCCGGCACGCCAGGGCGTGGCGGTGGCCCACCCGCTGAGCGTGGGGATGCAGATGGCCTTCTGCCAGCGCCATGTGCAGGCCGCGCGGGCCGACCTGATGCGCATCTGTGCCGAGATCCGCGAGGAACTCGAACCCGAAATGTGGCCGGCCGACCTGGCCACCACCGTCGCCGGGGACGCGCTGGGCGCGGCGCCCCACCCGGCGCGGCGCATCGCCGGCGCGGTCTATGTCAGCTGCTCGGGCCGCGGCGGGCCCCACTTTGGCGGCCCCAGCGCCGAGCTGCAGATCGTGCGCCACGCGCTGGGCGACGTGCCCCTGGTGGGCTTTTTCGCGGGTGGCGAGATCGCCCGCCACCACCTCTACGGTTACACCGGCGTGCTGACGGTGTTCACCACCCCGGCCTGAGGCGCGGCGACCCCGGCTGGGCCCGGCGCCCGGCACGGCGCGCGCCCGCGGGGCAAAATCCCGCATCGATCCCTGGCGGCGGCCCTGGTGCGCCCGGTCCCCGCCTGACCTGTCTCAAGGACCTTTGCCCATGGCGCCTACCCAGCCCAACGACCACGACACCGCGCACCCGAACCAGTTCGCCCTGCTGGGCCAGCGCCGCTTCGCGCCGTTCTTCTGGACCCAGTTCCTCGGCGCGGCCAACGACAACCTGTTCAAGTTCGCCTTCACGGTGATGGTCACCTACCAGCTGCAGGTGGCCTGGTTGCCGGCCAGCCTGGCGGGGCTGGTGATTGGGGCCTTGTTCATCCTGCCGTACGTGCTGTTCTCGGCCACCTCGGGCCAGCTGGCTGACCAATGGGAAAAGACCCGCCTCATGCGCCTGGTCAAGAACCTGGAGATCGCCATCATGCTGCTCGCGGCCTGGGGCTTCGTCCAGAGCCAGGTGGCGGTGCTGCTGGCTTGCACGTTCCTGATGGGCCTGCACAGCACCTTGTTCGGTCCGGTCAAGTACGCCTACCTGCCCCAGGTGCTGGGGGAGCGCGAGCTGACCGGGGGCAACGGCCTGGTCGAGATGGGCACGTTCGTGGCCATCTTGCTCGGCCAGGTGGCCGGGGGCCTGTTGGTGGCGGTGCCCGGCGTGGGGCCGCACTGGGTGGCGCTGGGCTGTGTGCTGGTGGCGCTGCTGGGGCGGCTGGTGGTGCAGGCGGTGCCGCTGGCGCCGGCCACCGACCCGGCGCTGACCCTCAACTGGAACCCGTTCACTGAAACCTGGCGCAACCTGCGCCTGGCGCGGCAGAACCCGGTGGTGTTCCGCTCCCTGCTGGGCATCAGCTGGATGTGGTTTTTTGGCGCCGTGTTCCTGAGTCAGTTCCCGAGCTTTGCCAAGGACGTGCTGCACGGCGACGAGCAGGTGGCGTCCCTGCTGCTGGTGGTGTTCTCGATCGGGGTGGGCGTCGGTTCGCTGCTGTGCGAACTGCTGTCGCGTCGCCATGTCGAGATCGGGTTGGTGCCCCTGGGCGCCATCGGCATGAGCGTGTTCGCCATCGACCTGTATTTCGCCTCGCGCGGCCTGCCGAACGGGCCCACCTGGGGGCTGCAGGCGTTCCTGGCCCAGCCGGCGCACTGGCGTGTGCTGGCCGATCTGGCCCTGCTGAGCCTGTTTGCAGGCCTCTACAGCGTGCCCATGTACGCCTTGATCCAGCTGCGCAGCCAGCCCACACACCGGGCGCGCATCATCGCCGCCAACAACATCCTGAACGCCTTGTTCATGATCGCCAGCGCGGTGCTGGCGGGGGCCTTGCTGGCGCTGGGTTGCAGCATTGCCCAGGTGTTCCTGTTCGTGGGCCTGGCCAATGCGCTGGTGGCGGGCTACATCTTCCTGTTGGTGCCCGAGTACCTGCTGCGTTTCGTGTCCTGGGGCCTGTCGCGCTTTGTGTACCGCTTCCGCGTGCAGGGTGAGCAGCACCTGCCCAGCACCGGCGCAGCGGTGCTGGCTTGCAACCATGTGAGCTTCATCGACGCGGTGTTGCTGATGGCCGCGAGCCCGCGACCGATTTACTTCCTGATGGACCACCGCATCTTTCGCCTGCCGGTGCTGGGCGCGTTGTTCCGGCTGGCGCGGGCGATCCCCATTGCCCCTCAGAAGGAAGACCCCGTGGCCTACGAGGCGGCCTTCGAGCGCGCGGCCCAGGTGCTGCGCGAGGGCGATCTGCTGGCCATCTTTCCCGAGGGCAGCATCACCCGCGACGGCCAGTTGCAACCCTTCAAGGGCGGCATCGCCAAGATCCTGCAGCGGGCCCGCGACGAGGGCCTGTCGCCCCCGGTGATCCCAATGGCCCTGACCGATTTGTGGGGCTCGTTCTTCAGCCGCATCGAGCTGCGCGGTGGCGAGCCGGTGGCCATGGTGCGGCCCTTCCGCCGCGGTGTGTTCAACCGCGTGGGGCTGAACGTCGGCCCCGCGCTGGCCCCGCAAGGCCTGAGCCCTGAGTTGCTGCACGCGCAGGTGGCGCAGCTGCTGGCACGCGGCACGCCCCGGCACTGAGGGGCAGGGGCGCGCTGCGGGGTGGCCGTGTTGGCCGTGCTCCGGGCGCCCCGGGCGCGCAGGGGGCTGGTTGCCCCCGCGTGGGTTCAGTCGGCTTCGACTTCGAAGCTCAGGCCCGCGTGCGCGCGCAGGCGCTGGATCAGGGCCTGGCCCAGGGCCGAGGCCGAGGTCCAGAGGCCCCCCGCGGTGTCCTGGCGGTCCTGCAGCAGGCAGACCGCCGACTCGGCGATCATCTTGGACGTGGAACCGTAGCCCGGGTCGCGGTCGCCCTTGACGCCCACACGCAACTGGTGGCCCGCGCTGTCCTGGCCCAGGAACAGCAGGTCATAAAAGCCCGCCTCGCGCTCCTCGCGCGACGGGCCCTCGCCGGGCTGGGGGCCGCCTTCGGCGCCCAGCGATTTGTCGGCGGCCACGGCCTGTGCGATGGCCTGGCCCTTGTCGCCGGCGCCGGTGATCAGCATCTCGTCGTAAACAAAGTCGGCCCCATACGCCTGGCCCAGCAGGAAGTTGCTGCGGTGGATGTTGCGCGTGTTGATGGCGGCCATCACGAACGGGGCCACCCACAGGCCCAGCGCCTCGTCGATCATCGGCTTGTGGCCCGGCGGTTGGGCCGGGCCTTCAAAGCCGGGCGTCAGCGAGAAGGGGTTGCGCAGCAGGGCCATCACGGCCGGGTCTTGCGCGGCGGCGGCCAGCGTGGCCTTGAGGCTGGCGGCGGTGCCGCCCGAAAAGGTGCCCTTCATCTTGCGCACCCGGCCCCGCACGCGGTTCGCGGGCTGGCCGAAGCGGGCCTTCATCTCGTCTTGCAGCAGCAGCACGCCGAGGTCGAACGGCACCGAATCAAAGCCGCAGGAGAACACGATGCGCGCGCCGCTGGCCTGCGCCGTGGCCTGGTGCGCATCGATCATCTGGCGCATCCAGGCCGGCTCGCCGCACAGGTCGACGTAGTCCACACCGGCCTGCGCGCAGGCGGCCACCAGCGGGCTGCCGTACAGCTGGTACGGGCCCACGGTGCTGAGCACCAGGCGGGTCTGCGCCATCAGGGCCTGCAGGCTGTCGGGGCTGGCGCTGTCGGTCACGATCAGGGGGGTGTCGGCCGGGGCGCCGACCTCGTCGCGCACGGCCGCCAGCTTGGCGGCGCTGCGCCCGCCCATGGCCCAGCGCAGGCCACTGCCGGCCGGGTAGCGTTGCAGCAGGTACTCCACCACCAGGCGGCCGGTGAAGCCGGTGGCGCCGTGCACCACCAGGTCAAAAGGTTTGTTGCTCATGGCTTGTGTCTCCAGGGTCGGCACCGCCAGCGGCCCCGGGCTGGGCGCGGTGTGCGGCGGCATGGGCCGCGATTGTGGCGCCCGGGCGGGCGCCAGTCTGTCGCCCAGGTGCCGCACGGTCCGCCGGGCCGGCCCGTGGGGCGCTCAGCGGGTCATGCTGGAGAAGGCGATGGCGCCCAGCGCGCGGCCCTGCCGGTCGCTCACGCTGCTCAGCGCCTTGAAGGCCTGGGCCTGCAGGGCGTCGGGCAGGCGCACCAGGCTCAGGCCTTCGACCACCGTGTCGCCTTTGAGCAGGGTCCACATCAGAAAGCGCAACGCGCGCTCGGTGGCTTCGCTCTGGCTGCTGACGCGGGGCAGCAGCACGAAGCTGCCCATCGCGATGGGCCAGCTGGCGGCGCCGGTCCGCTGCGTCAGTGGGGCGTGAAAGTCGCCTTTGCTGACCCAGTCGCTGGCCCGCAGCGCAGCCCGAAAGCCCGCCACGCTGGGGGCCACGAACTGCCCCGCTGCGTTGCGCAATTGCACCGGGTTGAGGTCTTGTTCGACCACGTAGTTGTAGTCCACATAGCCGATGGTGCCCGGGGTGTCCTGCACCGCCTGCACCACCCCCTGGCTGCCCTTGGCGCGGCTCACGGTGTCGGCCCAGGCGATCTGGGTCTGGCGCCCGTGCTGGCGCAGCCAGGCCGGACTGACCTGCGACAGGTAGTCGCTGACGTAGTAGGTGGTGCCTGAGCCGTCGCTGCGGCCGACCGGGCGGATCGGCAGGTCCGGCAGGTTGAGGCCGGGGTTCAGGGCCTGCAGTTCGGGGGCGTTCCAGCGCGTCACGCGCCCCAGGTAGATGTCGGCCAGCAGTTCGCCGCTGAGCCGCAGCCGGCCCCGCGGCACCCGGGGCAGGTTGACCACCGGCACCGCGCCACTGACGAAGGTGGGCACCAGCACCAGTTGGTCGCGCTGCAACTCGGCCTCGCTGGGGGCCACGTCGGAGGCGCCAAACGCGACCTCGCCCGCGCGGATCTTCTTCAGCCCGGCCGACGACCCGATGGCCTCGTACTGCAGCTCGACCGGGTGCTGGCGCGCATAGGCCTGGCCCCAGGCTCGGTACAGCAGCGCGGCGGCCGAGGAGCCCGCGCCGGTCAGCGTGTCGGCCGCCTGAGCCGGGGCGCAGGCCAGCAGCAGCCCCGTCCACAGCGTGGCCCGCATCAGGCCGCCCCGGGGGGGCCGGGGCTGTGGGACAGGCGGGCGCCCGCCGCGCGCGCCGGTGCCGCGGCGGCAGAGCAAGACAGACAACAGGTTCAGGGCAAACAGCAAGGGCATGGCGGGCAGACGGGTGGCAGCCCCGCCCCTCGTGGGGGGCCCAGGGCCTGCGCAGCGCAAAGGCGCCGATGCTAAGCCCGTTTTGTGACAGCGCCATGAGCCCGCCGTGCCCCGCGCGACAGGCCCCGGCCGGAAGTGGACGGTGGCGCCGGGGCCACGCGCCGATGGGCGTTGGGGCGCCAAGGTGCACCTGGGTGCGCCTTGGCGTGTGGGGGCCTCAGCCCTGGCTGGCGTGGATGCTGTCGCGCACCCGGGGGTAGATCTGCTGGTTCCACTTGCGCCCGCTGAACACCCCGTAGTGGCCGACACCGGTTTGCACATGGTGGTTCTTCAGGTAGGGGCGCACGTTGCGGCACAGGTCCTGCGCCGCCACGGTCTGGCCCACCGAGCAGATGTCGTCGCGCTCGCCTTCGATCGTCAGCAGCGCGGTGCGGCGGATCGCGGCGGGGTCGACGGTGCGGCCCTGGAAGGTCAATTTGCCCAGCGGCAGGTCGTAGGTCTGGAAGACCTTCTCCACCGTCTCGAGGTAGAACTCGGCAGGCAGGTCGTTGACGGCCAGGTACTCGTCGTAAAAGGTCTTCAGCGTCTCGGCCTGTTCGAACTCACCGTCGACCAGGTGCTGGTACATGTTCTTGAAGGACTGCTGGTGGCGGTCCGGGTTCATGCTGATGAAGGCGCTCAGTTGCACAAAGCCCGGGTAGACGCGGCGCATGAAGCCCCGGTGCGGCCAGGGCACATGGCTGATCAGGTTCTTCTCGAACCACTCGATCGGCTGGCTGATGGCCAGGCGGTTCACCTCGGTGGGGTTGACGCGGCAGTCCACCGGGCCGGCCATCAGGGTCAGGCTGCGCGGCTGGGCCGGGTCTTTGTCTTCGGCCAGCAAGGCGGTGGCGGCCAGCGCGGCCACGCAGGGCTGGCACACCGCGACCAGGTGGCTGCCTTCGCCCAGGTGGCGCAAAAAGCGCATCAGGTAGTCGATGTAATCGTCCAGCCCAAAAGCGCCCTCGTGCAGGGCCACATCGCGCGCGTTGTGCCAGTCGGTGATGTAGACGTCGTGGTCCTGCAGCAGGGTGCGCGTGGTTTCGCGCAGCAGGGTGGCAAAGTGGCCCGACAGCGGTGCCGCGAGCAGCACCACCGGCAGGGCGGCCTGGCCGGGCAGGCGTGGCTTGGCAAAGTGCAACAGGGTGCCGAAGGGCAGGGTGAGGGCGACTTCCTCGGTCACCGGCACCGCTTCGCCATCGATCAGCACCTCGGTGATGCCGTAGGCGGGGCGGCTGTGCGTCAGGCGCAGGCGGGAGAACACCTCGCTGGCGGCGGCCAGTTGGCGCAGCGCCGTGCGTTCGGTCCCGGGCAGCAGCAGGGCCGAGCCCAGGTGCTGGGCCAGCAAGCGCAGCGGGGACGTCAGATCAGACTGGAGTTGGTAGGCCTGATACAGCATGGCAGTCTTTCGGTGTGGTGCGGCAGTGAGGCAAGTTGCGGGCCAAGCTGAGGCGCCGAAGCGGTGCACCCCGGGGGCGCTGGGCATGGCACGGGCCTTGCAGGTCGCTGACACGACACAGGAGCAAGCCATGGCCAAAGCGGTTTTGACGATCAGCAGCAAAAACTACGGAGCCTGGGCCTTGCGCGGCTGGCTGATGGCCCGACTGGCCGGGCTGCCCTTCACCGAGAAGGTGATCTCCCCCGACGACCCCGAGATGAAGGCCGAGATGCTGCTGCTGTCGGCCTCGATGCGGGTGCCGGCGCTGGACCACGACGGCGTGCATGTGTGGGACACGCTGGCGATTGGCGAGTACCTCAACGAGGTGTGCCCCGACGCCGGCCTGTTGCCCGCCGACCGCGCGGCGCGGGCCCACTGCCGCGCCATCTGTGGCGAGATGCACTCGGGCTTCAGCGCCCTGCGCTCGTCGCTGCCGATGAACATCAAGGCGCATTTCCCGAACTTCAAGCTGTGGTCGCGCGCCCAGAGCGATGTGGACCGCATCCTGGTGATCTGGAACGAATGCCTGAGCCGCTACGGCGGCCCCTACCTGTTTGGCGGGCAGCCGTGCATCGCGGACGCCATGTTCGCGCCGGTGGTGACGCGCTTCGTCACCTACGACGTGGCGCTGGACCTGCCCAGTGCCGACTACTGCCGCACCATCCTGACGCTGCCCGCCATGCAGGAATGGGTGGCCGCGGCCCAGCAGGAGCCCGACGAGATCGACGAACTCGACGCCGAGTTCTGAGGCCGCCGGGCCAGTCGGCGGGCCAGCACCCGGTGAGCGATCTGCGTGCAAGCGATCTCCGACCGGCCTCCAACCGGCCTCCAACCGACGTGAGCGCGCCAACGCGCCTGTAGGCCTCGTCTGCGAAGGTGAGCGGTGTGCGGTGACCGGTTCGCCGGACGTTGGCCCCGGGCCGTGGCTGAGCCCACGCCAGGCGGCGGCCCGGTGCGGCCTTCGCCCCAGGGCAGGGCGGTGGGTCCCCTGGCCTCAGGCCTTGAGCCTCAGGCCCAGGGCGTGGGCGGCGGGATGTCGCACACGGGGTCGACGTCGACGGTCTTGAAGTCGGCGGGCGAGACGATCTCCAGGTACTCCATGTCGGGCGAGTAGTCGAACAGGTAGTGCCGGATGCCCGGGCGCTGGTGCACGCAGTCGCCGGCCTGCACCAGGGTCTCCTGGTCCTCGTACATGAAGCGCGCCCAGCCCTTGAGCATGATGACGATCTGGAAGTCCGCCTCATGTCGGTGCCATCCCGTGCCCGCTTCCGGGGCCATGTTGGCTTTGACCAGGTGCGCGATCACCTTGCCGTGCGTGGCCTCGGCCACACCCAGGTCACGGTAGAGGAAGAAATCGCGCAGACCGCCGCTGACGTACTCGTTGTCTGTGGGCTTGACGTGCGAAAACAGGGTGGAAGTTCGGTCGAGCATGGAAGACTCCTTTCGGGGGATGGGTGCCGCAAACGCTTTGCTGCGCTGCAGCATCAAGCACAAAGCATTCCCGCCGCCGTGCCCTGTTTTGGCGCGCCCGAGGGTCACCACCCGGACAGGGGCGGGCGCGCCCCTTCGGCACGATGGGCCGGAATTGGCTAGAGTGCGAAGTGGCGCAAGCCCTCCGTGTCCCCCAGCGAATTCCCCGACGAGAAACGAGACAAGACCGTGAGCACTGCTTCCTCCCTCCCCACCCGTTTCGGCAGCGGCCAAGCCGTGCGCCGCCTTGAAGACGACGCCCTGCTGCGAGGCGCGGGCCGTTACACCGACGACTTGAGCCTGCCCGGGCAAAGCCACCTGGTGTTCCTGCGTTCACCCTACCCGCACGCGCGCATCGTGTCGGTGGACACCGGCACCGCGCTGGGCCTGCCGGGGGTGCTGGCGGTCTACACCGGCGCCGACCTTGTGGCCGCAGGCGTCAAGCCGCTGCCCGGCAACGCCGGCTTCAAGCGGGCCGACGGCGTGGCCGCCTCGCCGCCGCGCTGGCCCCTGGCCCACGAGCGGGTGCGCTTTGTCGGCGAAGCGGTGGCCGCGGTGGTCGCCGAGACACCACAGCAGGCGCGCGATGCGGCCGAGTCGGTGTGGGTCGAGTTTGAAGAGCTGCCCATGGTGGTGCACCTCGACGACGCCACCCAGGCCGGTGCGCCCACCCTGTGCGAGGCCGCCCCCGACAACATTGCCGCCGAAATGCGGCACGGCAACGCCGCCGCCACCGAGGCCGCGTTCGCGCAGGCCGCGCATGTGGTGGCGCTGGACGTGGTGCACCAGCGCCTGGCGGCGCTGACGCTCGAACCCCGCAGCGTGCTGGCCTACCCCGACCCGAGCGACGGCCGCCTGACGCTGCGCATGAGCACCCAGATGCCTTCGGGCGTGCGCAACACCATCGTCGACACCCTGGGCCTGCCGCGCGATCGCCTGCGGGTGCAGGTGGGCGACGTCGGCGGGGGCTTTGGCATGAAGACCGGCGCCTACCCTGAGGACATGGTGCTGGCCTGGGCCGCGCACCAGCTGCAGCGGCCGGTCAAATGGGTGGCCGAGCGCAGCGAGGAGTTTCTGTCCTCCAGCCATGGCCGCGACGTGCAGTCGCGCGCCGAGATGGCGCTGGCCGCCGACGGCCGCATCCTGGCGCTGCGCCTGCGCTCGCTGGCCAATGTGGGGGCCTACGCCACGGGCACCGGGGTGGCGATCCAGCTGCTCATCGGGCCCTGGGTGCAGACCAGCGTTTACGACATCCAGACCATCGACTTCCATTTCAAGGCGGTGCTGACCAACACCGCGCCCACGGGGGCCTACCGTGGCGCCGGTCGGCCCGAGGCCATCTTCACGATGGAGCGCCTGATGGACGAGGCCGCACGCCAGATCGGCATGGACCGCCTCGCGCTGCGCCGGCGCAACTTCATCCGCCCCGAGCAGATGCCCTACAAGAACCCGATGGGCCAGACCTACGACACCGGCTGTTTCGAAAAGGTCATGGACCAGGCGCTGGCGCTGGCCGACTGGGACGGCTTTGCCCAGCGCGCCGAGGCCTCGCGCCAGCGTGGCCGCCTGCGCGGCCAGGGCATTGCGACCTTCCTCGAATGGACTGGCGGCAATGTGTTCGAGGAGCGCGTCACCGTCACCGTGCTGCCCGATGACACCATCGAGGTGTTTTCGGCCGTCAATGCGATGGGGCAGGGCATTGCCACCACGCTGGCGCAGCTGGTGGTCGATGTGTTTGGCGTGCCCATCGAGCGGGTGCGCGTGGTGCTGGGCGACACCGACCGCGGCGATGGCTTTGGCAGTGCGGGCTCCCGCTCGCTGTTCACGGGCGGCTCCGCGGTGCGCGTGGGGGCCGAGCGCACCATCGAACACGCCAAGGCCCTGGCGGCGGCCGAGCTGGAGGTGGCGGTCGAGGACATCGCTTACGCGGCAGGGCGCTTCACGGTGGCGGGCACCGACCTGGGCATCGACCTGTTCGCGCTGGCCCGCGCGCAGCGCGAGCAACGCATCCACATCGACTCCACCAGCACCGTCTCGGGGCCGACCTGGCCCAACGGCTGCCACATCTGCGAGGTCGAGCTCGACCCCGAGACCGGCGACCTGCAGGTGCAGGCCTACGCCTCGGTCAATGACGTGGGGCGGGTGGTCAACCCGATGATCGTGCGCGGCCAGCTCGACGGCGGCGCTGTGCAGGGCCTGGGGCAGGCGCTGTGCGAACAGGTGCTCTACGAGCGTGAAACCGGCCAGCTGGTCACCGGCAGCTTGATGGACTACGCGGCGCCGCGCGCGGACCAGTCGCCTGACTTCCGCACCGAGATGGACGAATCCACGCCCTGCAAGAACAACCCGCTGGGCGTCAAGGGCGTGGGCGAGTTGGGCACCATCGGGGCCACCCCGACCCTGGTCAATGCGGTGGCCGATGCGCTGGCGCGTGCCGGCCTGGGCGCACAGGCGACGCAGCTTCAAATGCCGCTGAGCGCGGGCAAGCTGTGGGGCCTGATGCACGGTGGCGCAGGCCGCTGAAGCGGCGGCGGCCGGTACCGCCCGGCAGGACCAAAAAAAAGCCCCTTGCTCGCGACAAGGGGCTTTGAAAAAAACCTTGAAGAATCTCAGGGCAGGCTTGAACCGCGCGGGCAGCGCGGGGTTCAGGCCTGCGCGCCGTGCTTAGAAAGCGTGGCGGATACCGACCATGTAGTTGGAACGGGTGTTCAGCGTCGAAGCGGCGCCGAAGATGTCCGAACCAGCCGGGATGGCGGTCACAGCGTAGCCAGCGTTTTCCTTCGAACGGTCGTAGTAGCCGTACACCATGGTGCGCTTGCTCAGCGAGTAGGTCAGGCCCAGGGCGGTGGTGTTGCGGCTGCCCTTCACGTTGGTGGCCGACTTGGTCTTGTCGTTGTAGTACGCACCGACCAGGTTCACCAGGGGAGCCACTTCGTAGCTCACGCCCAGGGTGGCCACGTCGCTCTTCGAGCCGGAGGCCAGCTTGGTGTCCATGTAGTTGAAGTACACGCGGGCCGGACCGAAGCCGTAGTTGGCGGCGATCATGGCGTTCTTGGTGCTGCCCAGGTTGGTGCTGGAGGTGGTGTTGACGTCAAACTTTTGGTAAGCGGCACCCAGGTTCAGGCTGCCCACAGCGTAGGTGGCTTGCAGGCCGTTCAGCTGACCGGCCGAAGCGGAGTTGGCCACGTTGCCGAAGCCGTGCATGGCGGCGAAGTTCACGCCAGCGATGTTCTTGGCGTAACGCACAGCGTTGTTTTGACGGAAGGTACCGTAGGCCAGGTAGAAGCCCGATTCGTTCACGTTGGAGATGCCCCACAGCGGGTCAAAGTTGCCATAGTGTTCGAACAGGGGGGTGTATTGGCGACCCAGGGTCACTTGGCCGAAATCACCAGCCAGGCCCACGAAGGCTTGACGGCCGAAAGCCAGGCCACCTTGACCGCGGCTGCCGTCATTGGGGTTGAAGCCAGCTTCCAGGGTGAACAAGGCCTTCATGCCACCGCCCAGGTCTTCTTGGCCACGGAAACCGTAACGGCTGCCGCTGATGGCGCCCGAGGTCACAGCCGACAGGCTGCCGCCGGTCGGGGTGGCGTTGGTTTGGCGTTGCACGGCGGTGTCGATCACGCCGTACAGCGTGACGCTGGATTGGGCGAAGGCGGCCGAGCCCAGGCTCAGGGCCAGGGCGGTCATGATGAATTTCTTGTTCATTGCGAGTCCTGTTGTCAGTTTGTTTTCAAAGGGGGGAGGAACGGGCCGCAGACTGCCTTTCTTTGGTGCATGGGCCCCGAAGGGGCACCAAAAAGAGGCGGGTTTGGGGTTTCGGCCAGAGTTGTTTGTCGATAACGACAGAACGCGGATTTTAGTGATCCGTATACGTTTAGTAACGTCCTGTTCACCCGATTCTGTTGCGTCCTGATGACCATTAGTGGACTTCGTTGTCAATAACTCTGGCTAATGGCGGGGTCAGTTTGGCCGTGCGCTGGGGCTGTGGGGCCTGGCGCGGCGGGCTTCTCGAGGGGCCGGGCCTCACCGGCGTGACGGTTGGTTCATTAATTTGACTGTTGGGTCATGAATCGAATTGATGCAAGCCGCTCCTAGGGGCTTGCCCCGAGGGAGTTGGCCCGGAAATTGAAATACCGTTCACCGCCGCCGTAGTCCGGCGTTATTTTTTATTGATCTCGGAGTCCATCCATGCAATTGAAGTTGAAACTCACCGCTGTCGCCGCTCTGGCTGTTTTGGCAGGTGCTGCCTCTGCGCAAGACGTGCAAGTTGTGAAGATCGGTCACGTCGCCCCGATGTCGGGCGCCCAGGCC
>NZ_JAQSIP010000014.1 GCF_028649475.1 Curvibacter cyanobacteriorum | reverse complement strand
GTGAAACGACTCAGCGCCGATGATAGTGCGGGTTCCCGTGTGAAAGTAGGTCATCGTCAGGCTATTACAGCCCTCAAAACCCCCTCCCTTCATTGGGCGGGGGTTTTGTCTTTGGGGGTCTGAAATATCGCTCAACACCGGTTCCCGGTGGGCTGTGACAGACCACCTGCGACGTGGTGCCCATGCTCCCACCCACGGTGCTCCGCGATGCTGACCATTGCCCATGATCAGGCCAAGTCCGCCTCGCGCGCCTCTTCGGCACAGCTTGGCGAGGGCTCTGGATCGGCGGTCGACGCCTCCGCAGAGCGGCATGCCTGTAAGTAATTTGCATGACAGTTCCGAGACGGAAACTCAGCATAATCAAGGCATGAGCTTCCTCGCAATTGATGTGGGCAATACCCGCCTGAAATGGGCACTGTACGAGGAGCCGAGCCGTGGGGCCACTGTCTTGGCACAGGGCGCCGAGTTCCTCGAGAACATCGACAAGTTGGCCGACCATGCTTGGGCGCACCTGCCGGCGCCCGACCGCATGCTGGGCTGCATCGTGGCCGGTGAAGCCGTCAAGCGTCGGGTGGAGGAGCAGATGGAGATTTGGGATGTGATGCCCAAATGGGTCGTCTCCACTCAGAGCGAAGCGGGCCTGATCAATGGCTATGACCACCCCACCCGGCTGGGGGCTGACCGCTGGGTGGCGATGATTGGCGCTCGGCACCGCATGCTGAGCCGGGGCGAATGCGCTCCCCTCATCGTGGTGATGGTGGGGACCGCGGTGACGGTCGAGGCCATTGACCACGAGGGGCGTTTCTTGGGCGGTCTGATCTTGCCCGGGCACGGCATCATGCTGCGTGCTCTGGAGTCAGGCACCGCGGGTTTGCATGTCCCGACTGGTGAAGTGAAGCTCTTCCCCACCAACACCAGCGATGCCTTGACCAGTGGAGGCACCTACGCCATTGCGGGGGCCGTCGCCCGCATGGTGGACCACCTCCAAACCCATTGCGCTCAGACGCCTCAGTGCGTGATGACCGGCGGTGCGGGTTGGAAGATGGCTCCCAGCATGTCGGTGAATTTCGAGCTGGTCGACAACCTGATCTTTGATGGCTTGCTCGAGATCGCTGCACGCCGTTTTCCAGCCGAAGACCTGACTTGAGAGGCCACACGACCTCCGCGTGACCGGGTCGTGTCAGTTGGCCAGCTCGGCGCGGGCCAGTTCGATGTCCAGCAGTTCCATGGCGTCCTGAGGCTCGCAAGCCGCGGCTTTTTCATACAAGGCGGTGGCTTGTTCCATGCCTTGCTCGCCTTCCAGCATCACCAGTGCATTGGCGTATTCCATCAAGGCAATGGCCGAGTTGGGCTTCAGCTTCAGCGCTTCGCCAAAGTGGTGCAGGCCGATTTCTTTCTTGGCGCCATAGGTCATGTGGCCGATCAGCACGCCAACTTTGTCGATCACTTCGGCGTGGAAGGTGCCCAGGGCGATGTGGGCATCGGCATGGGCCGGGTTCAGGGCCAGCGTCTTCTCCAGTGAGTCCTTGACCTTGCCACCCAGTCCTTGGGCCAGCGCTTTCGCAACGCTGATGCCCTGGCTGTAGCGTCCCAGCGCGTAAGCCTGCAAATACCAGGCGTTGATTGCGCGAGGGGCCAGCAGGGTGACGCTTTCCGCGCGCTGGGCCACCTCCAAAAACAGATCGAGCCGCGTTTTTTCTTTCTTTTCGAGGTAGGTGGCGTAGATGCAGGTGGCCTTGTTGGCCACGGTGGCGCCCGCCTCGATGCCCTCGGCCGCGGCCTGCAAGCCTTCGTCGCGGGCAGCTTCGAACTCGCCGTTGTGAAACTTGACCCAGGCCTCCAACACGCGGGGGTCGGAGGGCAGGGGTTCGCCATCCCCGGCGTGCAACTGGGCCCAGCACTTCTTGAGGCTTTGGGCGTTGTAGTCGAAGGCCCCCGAATGGGGAAAGGTGGACCAGTGGTTCATGGCTTGTCTCCTCTGAAGGGCGGCGCAGGGGATTTGTTGTGTTGTTCAGGCGCCGGGTTGTGGCATCGATTGTCCGCGCTGTCGCGGGGCCCTTCCGCAATTTTCGAGCCAGTGTGAACCCTTGGGCGGGGGCAATTCGGCCCCCATCCGCACCGCGGCCGGGCTGGCTGCTCTGGTGTCGGGCAGGAAGCGACCTTCCAGGGGGGAGAACGGTGGCCAGCCCTGTCGGCCCGGGGGACGTGGCGCAAGAGTATTGAATTTGATGCTCGAAGGGGGGCGTGCTCACCGTTCTGGCGCACCGCGGGCTGGCTGACCGCCGACGCCCCAAGCCGAGCAGCGCGAGGCTGAAGACGGAGACCGTGAGCGGGCAGGGCGGGATGAGCGAGGCCGCCGCGGTGGCCCCAGGGGCGGCGGTGCTGGGGAGATGGGCCGCGGCTCCCCACCCCCAAGCGCTGCAGGGCGGCGTCGGAACCCCTCTGATGCGCAGGGTCGCAGCGCTCCGGGCGCCGGCGACATCGGCCGAACGCTTTGCAGTCCTGAGAGGCACATTGGTCACCAGCAGCCCTTCGAACACACCACGCTGGATCCAATGTACCTGTGCCCCTCTGGGGGGCGTACTAGGGATGGTGCTAGGGCACGCGGCTGAGGGGCGGCCGGCGCCCAAAGGCAGAGATGGCGTGGCAGGCGGGCGGTGGGGGCAGTCGGTGAGCCGCGCCCTCCATCGGACTCGCCGGGCCGGCGCCTCAGCTTGCCGGAGGGGGCGACGGTACCCAGGAGGGGCTTGAGAGGAAGGGCTCAGCCCGCGACCTGTGCGGCTGGGTCCGAGGCAGGGCGTGGGCGTGCCGGACCCGCCTTGGCACTGGCCGGGCGCCTGGGGCTGGCGGCGGCTGCCTTGGTCTGCGCGGTGCCCGTAGCGACGCTGCGCTTGCGGGCCGCCGGCCGAGGGGGGCTTTGCACCGGGGCCACCAGCGCGGCGCGTGCCTCGAGGGCGGCCAAGCGCTGGGCGAGTTGGGTCTGGGACTGGGCGCTGGGCACCCCCAGACGTTCCAGGCTGCGTGCCAGGCGGTCTTCAAACAGGCCTTCCAGCTTGTCCCATTGGTTGTTGGCGCGCCCACTGAGGTCTTGCGCCAGGTCGCTCAAACGGGTTTGCGTGGCTTTCACGCGTTCGCCCGCCGCGTCGCGGCCTTTCTTTTGCAAGCTCAGCCCCTCTTTGACGAGGGTTTCGAACACTTTGCTGCCCTCCACCTGGGCCATGGAGAACGCCCCCAGGCCTGCCAGCCAGATCTGGTGGGCGGAATCCTTGATGCGGGCGCTGCGCAAGCGGCGGTCCGAGGCCTCCAAGGGATTGGCTTTTGTCTTCTTGCTCATGGGAACTCCAGGTCGGCCGGGGGCCAAAACGTGCAGCCCGTGCTGCACCGGGGCCCCACTCTAAGCGTCGCGGGGCACGCATTGGCGGCCTGCTTGGAGGCAGCCGCCTGGACGGCGGGCGCGTGCCTACGACTGGCGCCTGCGCGGTCGGGCACACGCCCGCGGGGCGGTCGCCAAACGCCGGTGAGATAATCGACGGCTTTGGTTCTCCCCCCTTTTGAAGGCAGACAGATGATTCTTGTGACCGGCGGCGCCGGCTTCATTGGCGCCAACTTTGTACTGGACTGGCTGGCCCAGAGCGATGAGCCCGTGCTCAACCTCGACAAGCTCACTTACGCGGGCAACCGTGAGAACCTGGCCTCGCTGGAGGGCGACGCCCGCCACCTCTTTGTGCATGGCGACATCGGCGACAGCGCCCTGGTGGCCGACTTGCTGGCCCGCCACCAACCGCGCGCGGTCATCAACTTTGCTGCCGAGTCCCACGTGGACCGCTCCATCCACGGCCCGGAAGCCTTCATCCAGACCAACGTCGTCGGCACCCTGCGCCTGCTCGAGGCCGTGCGCGCCTACTGGGGCGGCCTGAACGCCGACGCCCAGTCGGCCTTCCGCTTCCTGCACGTCTCCACCGACGAGGTCTATGGCTCGCTGGCCCCCTCCGATCCGGCCTTCACCGAAGACCATGTCTTTGAGCCCAACAGCCCTTACTCGGCCAGCAAGGCCGCCAGCGACCACCTGGTGCGCGCCTGGCACCACACCTATGGCCTGCCGGTGCTGACCACCAACTGCTCCAACAACTACGGGCCTTACCACTTCCCCGAGAAGCTGATCCCGCTGATGATCGTCAACGCCCTGGCGGGCAAGCCGCTGCCCATCTACGGCGACGGCCAGCAGGTGCGCGATTGGCTCTACGTCAAGGACCACTGCAGCGCCATCCGCCGCGTGCTCGAGGCCGGCCGTGTGGGCGAGACCTACAACGTGGGCGGCTGGAACGAGAAGCCCAACCTGGACATCGTGCACACCGTCTGCGGCCTGCTCGATGAGCTGCGCCCGCGTGCCGACGGCCAAAGCTACAGCGGCCAGATCACCTACGTCAAAGACCGCCCGGGTCACGACCGCCGCTACGCCATCGACGCCCGCAAGCTCGAGCGCGAGCTCGGCTGGAAGCCCGCCGAGACCTTTGACACCGGCATCCGCAAGACCGTCGAGTGGTACCTGGCCAACCCCGAATGGGTGGCCCATGTGCAAAGCGGTGCCTACCGCGACTGGGTGCAGACCCAGTACACCGGGGCGGCCGCATGAGCGCCGCGCCCAGCATCCTGCTGTTTGGCAAGGGCGGCCAAGTTGGCTGGGAACTGCAGCGCGCCCTGAGCCTGCTGGGCCCGGTCACCGCGGTCGACTTTGACAGCACCGAGCACTGCGGCGACTTCGCCAACCTGGCCGGCCTGGCCGACACCATCCGCGCGGTGCGCCCGCAGGTGATCGTCAATGCCGCGGCCCACACGGCCGTCGACAAGGCCGAGAGCGAACCCGACTTCGCCCGCACCCTGAACGCCCTGGCCCCGGGGGTGCTGGCCGAAGAAGGCGCGCGCCTTGGCGCCAGCCTGATCCACTACAGCACCGACTATGTGTTTGACGGCAGCGGCGACCAGCCCTGGACCGAGACCGACACGCCAGCCCCGCTGAGCGTGTACGGCGCCACCAAGCTGGAGGGCGAGCAACTGATCCAGCGCTCGGGCGTGCGGCACTTGATCTTGCGCACCAGCTGGGTCTACGCCGCGCGCGGCGGCAACTTTGCCAAGACCATGCTGCGCCTGGCCGGCGAGCGCGACAAGCTGACCGTGATCGACGACCAGATCGGTGCCCCCACGGGCGCTGACTTGTTGGCCGACGTGACCGCGCACGGCATCCGTGCCTTGGCGCGCCAGCCCGAGCTGTCGGGCCTGTACCACGCGGTGGCGGGCGGGCAGACCAGCTGGCATGGTTACGCGAGCTTTGTGATCGAGCACGCGCGCCGCGCGGGCGTGGCCCTGAAGACGGCGCCCGACGCCATCGCCCCGGTGCCCACCAGCGCCTTCCCGACACCGGCCAAGCGCCCGCACAACTCGCGCCTGAGCACGGCCAAATTGCAGCAGGCCCTGGGCTTGCAACTGCCGCATTGGCAGCAAGGCGTGGCCCGCATGCTCGACGAGATCCTGCCGCCGGCGCCCAAGGCCTGAGGCCACCGCGCTGCCCAGCCCCAGGCCCGTCGAACGCCAACAGAACAACAGAAGAAGGGAGTCCACCCCATGAGCACCACCACCCAACGCAAGGGCATCATCCTGGCCGGCGGCTCCGGCACCCGGCTGCACCCGGCCACGCTGGCCATCAGCAAGCAGCTGCTGCCGGTGTATGACAAGCCGATGGTCTACTACCCGCTCAGCACCCTGATGCTGGCCGGCATCCGCGACATCTTGCTGATCAGCACGCCGCAAGACACGCCGCGCTTCCAGCAGCTGCTGGGCGACGGCAGCCAGTGGGGCCTGAACCTGCAGTACGCCGTGCAGGCCAGCCCGGATGGCCTGGCGCAGGCCTTCTTGATTGGTGAGCAGTTTGTGGGCAACCACCCCAGTGCCCTGGTGCTGGGCGACAACATCTTCTACGGTCACGACTTCGTGCCGCTGCTGGCCAGTGCCGATGCGCAAAGCGAAGGCGCGACCGTCTTTGCCTACCACGTCACCGACCCCGAGCGCTACGGTGTGGTGGCCTTCGACCAGAGCGGCAAGGCCAGCAGCATCGAAGAAAAGCCCAAGGTCCCCAAGAGCAACTACGCCGTCACGGGCCTGTACTTCTACGACCAGCAGGTGGTGGAGATTGCCAAGAGCATCCGCCCCAGCGCGCGCGGTGAGCTGGAGATCACCACCGTCAACGAGACCTACCTGGCGCAGGGCCAGCTCAAAGTGCAGATCATGCAGCGCGGCTATGCGTGGCTGGACACGGGCACGCACGACAGCCTGTTGGACGCGGGCCAGTTCATCGCCACGCTGGAGCGCCGCCAAGGCCTGAAGGTGGCGTGCCCCGAAGAGATCGCCTGGCGCAACGGCTTCATCAGCAGTGAACAGCTCGAGAAGCTGGCCCAGCCCCTGGCCAAGAACGGCTACGGGCAGTACCTGCTGCGCCTGCTCAAAGACAAGAACTGACCGCCCCCCCAGCGAACCGCATCGAACCGCACCGAATCGACCATGAACGTCATCCAAACCGCCATCCCCGAAGTCCTGATCATCGAACCCAAGGTGTTCGGCGATGCCCGGGGCTTCTTCTTCGAGAGCTTCAACCAGCGCGCCTTCAACGAGGCCGTGGGCCAGCCGATCGAGTTTGTGCAAGACAACCACAGCCGCTCCACCAAGGGCGTGCTGCGCGGCCTGCACTACCAGCTGCAACAGGCCCAGGGCAAGCTGGTGCGCGTGGTGCGTGGCTCGGTGTTCGATGTGGCGGTGGACATCCGCAAGAGCTCGCCGACCTTTGGCCAGTGGGTCGGGGTGGAATTGAGTGAGGACAACCACCGTCAACTGTGGGTGCCGGCCGGTTTTGCGCATGGCTTTGTGGTGACCAGCGACACGGCCGATTTTTTGTACAAGACGACCGATTACTACGCGCCGCAGCACGAGCGCTGCATTGCCTGGAACGACCCGACGCTGGCCATCCAGTGGCCCGATGTGGGCGAGGCGCCGCGCCTGTCGGCCAAGGACGCACTGGGCCTGCCCTTTGCCCAGGCCGACGTGTTTGCCTGAGCCACCGCCCGGTGTCCGAAGCCCCCGCCAGGGGGCTTTTTTCATTCAGGCGCGGACCGCGTGAAAGCGGTACACGCCGTCCGCCTCAAGCCGGCGCTGCAACAGGCCTTGGAACCACAGCGCATGCAGGTGGGCCACCGCCTCCCCCAGCGCAAAGGTGGTCTGGTGCGCGTCCAGTGGGCGCTTGAACATGACGGGCAGGATGTCGGCGCCCGAGCAGGGCTGGGCCTGGCAGGCGGCCAGCACTTCGGCAAGGCGGTCGCGGTGGTGGTCGTGCAGTTGCCGGATCCGGGTGTGCAGGCCGCGGAACGGCTTGCCATGCGAGGGCAGGGTCAGCGTGTCGGCGGGCAGGGCCTGAAAGCGGTCAATCGAGTCCAGAAACAACTGCAGCGGGTTGGACTCGGGCTCCTGGTCAAACACGCTGACGTTGGTCGAGATGCGCGGCAGCATCATGTCGCCCCCCAGCAGCAGCCCTTGCGACGCGCTGTACAGCGCCATGTGTTCGGGCGCATGCCCGTAGCCACTGATGCATTGCCAGTCGTGGTCCCCGATGCGCACCGTGGCCCCGTCCAGCAGGCGGTGAAAGCGGCGTGGCACCGCCGGCACCAGGCTGGGGTAGTAGCTGGTGCGGCCCCGGATTTCGCTCAGCTGGGCTTCGTCGCGCAGACCGTGGGCCACGAAGAACGCCGCCGAATCGGGCCCGCCAAACCCCGTGGTGCTTTGCGAACCCAGCCGGGCCGCGTAGTAGTCGGTGGCACTGATCCACAGCGGCGCCTGCCAGCGCTCGCACAACCAGTGCGCCAGCCCGATGTGGTCGGGGTGCATGTGGGTGACCAGCACCCGCAGGATGGGCAGGCCCTGCAACTCCTGGGCAAAGATGGCCTCCCATTGCGCCTTGGTCTCGTCGCGGGTGATGCAGCAATCCACCACCGTCCAGCCCGCGCGGCCATCGATCTCGTCGGCCAGCAGCCACAGGTTGATGTGGTCCAGCGCAAAGGGCAGTCCCATGCGGATCCAGCGCACCCCGGGTGCCACCGCCAGGGTGCGGCCGCTGTCAGGCAGCTGTGCGCCGAAGGGGTAGTCCAGTTCTTGTTCAAGCAGGTTCATGGTGGGGCCCCAAAGCCGGGCTGGCGGATCGCTGGCAGGTTGACCTTGACGTAAGCGTCAGATGTAATCGGCCCATTGTAGGAAGCGCAACCTTTTTCTGCTGTCGCCCCCGCGCGGGACTCTTTTCGGACCTCACCATGGCCACCACTTACACCATCAGCGATCTTGCCCAGGAATTCGACCTGACCACCCGGGCCATGCGCTTCTACGAAGACATGGGCCTGTTGCAGCCGCAGCGCCAAGGCCCAGGCGGGCGCACCCGCATCTACACCGCGCGCGACCGCACGCGCCTCAAACTCACCTTGCGCGCCAAGCGCCTGGGCCTGTCGCTGACCGAGGCACGCGAGATCATCGACATGTACGACAGCCCGCGCGACACCGGGCCGCAGTTGCGCAAGTTCCTCGATGTGCTGGCCGGGCACCGGCGCCAACTCGAGGACCAGATGGCCGACCTGCAAGCCAACCTCGAAGAGGTCAAGGTGCACGAAAAAGAAGCCCGCGCGCTGCTGGCCAAGGTGGACAAGAAGGGCGCGGCGGACGAGTCTGCCCCGCTGGCCGCGTCGGCGGCCCCCCCGGCAGCCACCGCTGCGGCGGCCCCCAAGCGCCGTCGCGCCGCGGCGCGGTCCGCCGACTGAGGCCGGGGCCCGCGGGAAGGGGCGCCCGGTGTGGCTGCGGGTTGTTGGCAATTGACGTTAACGTAAACGTCAATTATCCTGCGCACCCATGACCCAGACTTCGCCTCTCCACCCCGAGCTGTTCGCCCGCGTCGAGGCCAGCTTTCTGCGCCAGGGCCTGATGCAGCACCTGGGCGCGCGGCTGCTGAGCGTGGGCCCCGGGGTGTGCGAGATCAGCCTGCCCCATTCCGACCGCGTGACCCAGCAACAAGGCAGCTTCCATGGGGGCGCCATGGGGGCCTTGGCCGACATCGCGGGGGGCTATGCCGGCCTGACCGTCGCGGCCGAAGGCCTGGAAGTCACCACGGTCGAGTACAAGATCAATTTTCTGGCCAGCTTCGTCGACGGCGAGCTGCTGGCCCAGGGCCGGGTGCTGCGCGCCGGCAAGCGCCTGATCATCACCACCGCCGAAGTCACCCATGTGGCGCCCGATGGTCGGCGCAGCCCCTGCGCGCTGATGCAGCAAACCCTGGCACCCGTGCCCCAGCGCTACTGAGCGCGACCCGACAAAACCCCCAAGGAGACCCCATGAACAACCTGCCAGGCTTGAATTTCCAACTCGGTGACGACATCGACGCGCTGCGCGACGCCGTGCGCGATTTCGCTCAGGCCGAAATCGCCCCCCGGGCCGCCGACATCGACCGCCATGACCAGTTCCCCATGGACCTGTGGCGCAAGATGGGCGACCTCGGCGTGCTGGGCATCACCGTGCCCGAAGCCTACGGCGGCGCCAACATGGGCTACCTGGCCCACATGGTGGCGATGGAGGAAATCAGCCGCGCCAGCGCCTCGGTCGGCCTGTCGTACGGCGCGCACAGCAACCTGTGCGTGAACCAGATCAACCGCAACGGCACCGAAGCGCAAAAAGCCAAGTACCTGCCCAAGCTGATCTCGGGTGAACATGTGGGCGCGCTCGCCATGAGCGAACCCGGCGCGGGTTCCGACGTCATCTCGATGAAGCTCAAGGCCGAAGACAAGGGTGGCTACTACCTGCTCAATGGCAGCAAGATGTGGATCACCAACGGCCCCGATGCCGACACCCTGGTGGTCTACGCCAAGAGCGAACCCGAACTGGGCGCGCGCGGGGTCACCGCCTTCCTGATCGAAAAGGGCATGAAGGGCTTCTCCATCGCCCAGAAGCTCGACAAGTTGGGCATGCGCGGCAGCCACACCGGCGAGCTGGTGTTCAACAACGTTGAGGTGCCGGCCGAGAACATCCTGGGGGGCCTCAACATGGGCGCCAAGGTGCTGATGAGCGGCCTCGACTACGAGCGCGCCGTGCTCACCGGTGGTCCGCTGGGCATCATGCAGTCGGTGATGGACAACGTCATTCCCTACATCCACGACCGCAAGCAGTTTGGCCAGAGCATCGGTGAGTTCCAGCTCATCCAGGGCAAGGTCGCCGACATGTACACCGTGCTGCAGGCCGGTCGCTCGTTTGCCTACACCGTGGCCAAGAACCTGGACCTGCTGGGCACCGAGCATGTGCGCCAGGTGCGCAAGGACTGCGCCTCGGTCATCCTGTGGTGCGCCGAGAAGGCCACCTGGATGGCCGGTGAGGGCGTGCAGATCTTTGGTGGCAACGGCTACATCAACGAGTACCCGCTGGGCCGCCTGTGGCGCGACGCCAAGCTGTACGAGATTGGCGCTGGCACCAGCGAGATCCGCCGCATGCTGATTGGCCGTGAGCTCTTTGCCGAGACCTGCTGAAGCCGTCACGCCCAAACGCTAACATCGGCCCATGACTTCTACTTCCAGCCTTCAGCACCTGATCGACAACAACCGCCTCTGGGCCGCCCGCATGGAGCAAGCCCGGCCGGGGTTCTTCAGTCATCTGGCCAAGCAGCAAAGCCCCAAGTACTTGTGGATTGGTTGCTCGGACAGCCGGGTGCCGGCCAATGAAATCACGGGCCTGGACCCGGGCGAGGTGTTCGTGCACCGCAACGTGGCCAACGTCGTGGTGCACTCCGACCTGAACGCCTTGTCGGTGATCCAGTTCGCGGTCGACTACCTCAAGGTCGAGCACATCATGGTGGTCGGCCACTACGGTTGTGGCGGCGTGCTGGCCACCCTGCATGGGGCCCGGGTGGGCCTGGCCGACAACTGGCTGCGCCATGTGCACGACGTCAAGATTCGCCACCGCCGCCGCCTGGACCACCTGCCCCGCGCGGTGCAGGAGGACGTGTTGTGCGAGATGAACGTGATCGAGCAAGTCGGCAACGTGGCCCTCTCGAACGTCATGCAAGACGCCTGGAGCCGTGGCCAGAAGGTCACCGTGCACGGCTGGTGCTATGGCCTCAAGGATGGCCTGGTCAACGACCTGGGCGTGTCCATGCAGGGCCCGCACGAGGTCATGCCCGTGTTCCGCAACGCCTTGAAGCGCTACCCGCGCGGCATGGCCGTCTGAGGCGCCGCGGCGCCGGCCTGGGTCCGACCATGTTCCCCTCGCGCCTGGACTCCGCGCTGGCCTACGACATCGCCAAGGCGATGATGGACGGCTTCAACCGCCATTACCGCCTGTTCCGCACCGAGTCCGCGCGCGCCAAGCACCGCTTTGAAACCTGCGACTGGCACGGCCAGCAACGCGCGCAGCGCGAGCGCATCGAGTTCTACGGCCTGCGGGTCAAGGAATGCGTGATGCGGCTCGAAAAAGAGTTCCGTGCCGGCGAGCAGGCCATGGACGTGTGGCAGCAGGTCAAGCTGCACTACATCGGGCTGCTGGTCGACCACCACCAGCCCGAGCTGGCCGAGACGTTTTTCAACTCGGTCACCACCAAGATCCTGCACCGCACCCACTTCCACAACAACTTCATCTTTGTGCGTCCGGCGGTCAGCACCGAGTACATCGAGAACGAAGAGCCCGCTGCGCGCCCGACCTACCGCGCCTATTACCCCTCGCGCGAGACCCTGCACGAGACCCTGATCCGGATCGTCGAGCACTTCGAGCTGCAAGGAGACTTTGAGGACCTGACGCGCGACACCGGCTATGTGCTGGCCGCCCTGCGCCAGCAACTCGGGGACGCCAAGCTGCGGGCCAATTTTCAGATCCAGGTGCTGTCCAGCCTGTTCTTCCGCAACAAGGGTGCGTACGTGGTGGGCAAGGTCATCAATGGCTTCATCGAGCTGCCGTTCGCCCTGCCCATCCTGCACCGCCCCAGCGGCCCGCTGATCATCGACGCGGTCCTGTTTGGCGAGAACGACCTGCAGATGCTGTTCAGCTTTGCGCGCGCCTACTTCATGGTCGACATGGAAGTCCCCTCGGCCTATGTGCAGTTCCTGCGCTCGATGATGCCGCGCAAGCCGCGCGCTGAAATCTACAACGCACTGGGGCTGGCCAAACAGGGCAAGACCCTGTTCTACCGCGACTTCCTGGCCCACCTGCGCCACTCCAGCGACCAGTTCCGCATCGCCCCGGGCATCAAGGGCATGGTCATGCTGGTGTTCGATCTGCCGTCCTTCCCCTTTGTCTTCAAGCTGATCAAGGACTACTACCCGCCGCAAAAAGACACCTCGCGCGAGCAGATCAAGGGCAAGTACCTGCTGGTCAAGCAGCACGACCGCGTGGGCCGCATGGCCGACACCCTGGAGTACAGCGAGGTGGCTTTTCCGCGCGAGCGCTTCAGCGACGAGCTGATCGCCGAGATCCAGAAGTTCGCCCCCAGCCAGCTCGAGATCAGCGACCGCGACGGCGACGGCCAGACCGAAGTCATCATCAAGCACCTCTACATCGAGCGGCGCATGATCCCGCTCAACCTCTACCTGCAAGAGGCCTTCGACATGGGGCTGGACCAGCCGCGCGCGCGCCAGCAGGTGGAGCGCTGCGTGATCGAATACGGCCGTGCCATCAAGGACCTGGTGGCCGCCAACATCTTTCCGGGCGACATGCTCTGGAAGAACTTCGGCATCACCCGCCACGGCAAGGTGGTGTTCTATGACTACGACGAGATCGAGTACCTCACCGACTGCCACTTCCGCCGCGTCCCCGAGCCGCGCACTGAAGAGGAAGAGCTGTCGGGCGAGATCTGGTACCGCGTCGGCCCCCGCGACGTGTTTCCCGAGACCTTTGGCCCTTTTCTGCTGGGCCACCCGCTGGTGCGCGAGGTGTTCATGCAACACCACGCCGAACTGCTGGACGCCAGCTACTGGCAGGCCCAGCAGCAGCGCATCCAGGCCGGCCATTTGCACGATGTGTTTCCGTACGAGCGCCATCGGCGCTTTCCCCCGCGCGAGGCGGTGGCGTCCTGAGACGACCCCACCCCTGATGGCGCATTGACCCCCCCATAACAGTCAGGAGATCCCACCATGTCCGAATCCATTGTCATCGTCGGCGCTGCCCGCACCCCCATGGGCAGCTTCCAGGGCGACTTCAGCGCCCTGGCGGCCCACGACCTGGGGGGCGCCGCCATCCGTGCCGCCGTCGAGCGCGCTGGCGTGGCCCCCGACGCCGTGGGCGAGGTGCTGTTCGGCAACTGCCTGATGGCCGGCCAGGGCCAGGCGCCTGCGCGCCAGGCTGCGTTCAAGGGGGGCCTGCCCAAGGGGGCGGGTGCCGTCACCCTGTCCAAGATGTGCGGCTCCGGCATGAAGGCCGCGATGATGGCCCACGACATGCTGCTGGCCGGCAGCCACGACGTGATGGTGGCCGGGGGCATGGAGAGCATGACCAACGCCCCCTACCTGATGCTCAAGGGCCGGGGCGGTTACCGCATGGGCCACGACCGCATCTTTGACCACATGATGCTCGACGGCCTCGAAGACGCCTACGAGCCGGGCCGCTCGATGGGCACGTTTGGCGAAGACTGCGCCGCCAAGTACAGCTTCACGCGCGAGCAGCAGGACGCCTTCGCGGTGGCCAGCGTGCAGCGCGCCAAGGCGGCCGCGGCGTCGGGCGCTTTCGACGCCGAGATCACCTCCGTCACCGTCAAGAGCCGCGCCGGTGAAGTCGTGATCAGCCAGGACGAAGGCCCGGGCAAGGTCAAGCTCGACAAGATCCCTTCGCTCAAGCCCGCGTTCAAGAAGGACGGCACCATCACCGCCGCGTCCAGCTCGTCGATCAACGACGGCGCGGCCGCCCTGGTGCTGATGCGCGCGTCCACCGCACAGCAAATGGGTTGCCAGCCGCTGGCCCGCATCGTCAGCCACGCCACCCACGCGCAAGAGCCCGAGTGGTTTGCCACCGCGCCCTTGGGCGCCACGCAAAAAGCCCTGGCCAAGGCCGGCTGGACGGCGGCCGATGTGGACCTGTGGGAGATCAACGAAGCCTTCGCGGTGGTGCCCATGGCCTTGATGGCCGAGCTCAAGCTGTCGCACGACATCGTCAACGTCCATGGCGGTGCCTGCGCCCTGGGCCACCCGATCGGGGCCAGCGGTGCGCGCATCATCGTCACCTTGCTGCACGCGCTCCAGGCCCGTGGCAAGAAGCGTGGCCTGGCCACGCTGTGCATCGGCGGCGGCGAAGCCACGGCCATGGCGGTCGAACTGCTCTGAGGCCCGCCATGATCGAGACCCGGGACCAACTGCGTGCCCTGTACCCTGCCGCCACCGAACGCGCGCGGCGCAAGCAGATGGCCGGGCTCGATCCGCACGCGCAGCGCTTCATTGCCCTGTCACCGTTTTGCGTGCTGGCCTCGTCGGGCGGCGCGGGCCAACTGCTTGACGCCTCGCCCCGGGGGGGCCCGCCAGGCTTCGTCAAGTGCCGCGACGCACAGACCTTGCTGCTGCCCGACGTCAGCGGCAACAACCGGCTCGACACCCTGGAGAACCTGCTGCAGGACCCACGCCTGAGCCTCTTGTTTTTGGTGCCCGGCGTGGACGAGACCCTGCGCGTCAACGGCCACGCCCGCTTGCGCGACGAGGCCGAGGTCTGTGCCCTGTTCACGGGTGAACGCCGGCTGCCTCAACTGGTGATCGAGATCACCGTGCAAGAAGCCTATTTGCACTGCCCCAAGGCCTTCATGCGCTCGGCGCTGTGGCAGGCCCCGGCGCCAGACCAGGCGCCGCGCCGGGGCCTGCCCACGCTGGGGCAGATGATCCACGACCAGATCGGTCTCGACACGCCGCCCGAGACCCAGGCCGAGATGCTGGCGCGCTACCAGGCGCAACTGCGCCAGGAGCAGGCCGACTGAGCCCGGTCCACGTCCGGGCTCAACCCCTTTGTGTGCCGCCCCCCGGCGGCCATCCCACCCCAGGAGAACCCATGGCTCAAACCACCCTCATCATTGGCGCCTCGCGCGGTCTGGGCCTGGAACTGGTGCGCCAGTCCCTGGCGGCGGGCGAGCGCGTGATCGCCACCGTGCGCAGCGACGCCGCGCGCAGCGCCCTCACTGCCTTGGGCGCCCAGGTGCTCAAGGTGGACGTCAGCAACCCGGCCAGCGTCAGCGGCCTGGCCTGGCAACTCGATGGTGAAAAGATCGACCGTGCCTGGTACGTGGCCGGCCTGATGGACCGCGGCAACGCCCTGTCGCCACCGACCCAGCAAGCCTTTGACACGCTGATGCACGCCAATGTGCTGGGCCTGATGCAGGTGCTGCCCCAGGTCATGCCGCTGGTCGAGGAGGCGGGCGGCGTGTTCGCGGCCCTGTCCAGCAGCATGAGCCAGATCGAGACCGTGCCCAACAGCAGCGCCTGGCTGTACCGCGTCAGCAAGGCCGCCGTGAACATGGCGGTGGCGGCGGCCCAGCACGACTACCCGCGCGCCACCTTGGTCACCATCGACCCGGGCTGGGTGCGCACCGACATGGGTGGCGACAGCGCGCCCTTGTCGGTCACCGACAGCGTGCAGGGCCTGCGCCAGACGCTGGCCGGCCTCACGCCAGCCGACCGCGGTCGCTTGTTGCACCACGACGGCCGACGCGCCAAACACTGGTGAGCGCCGACGCGCCTCACCCCCCGATTTCTAAGAACAGGAGACCCCCATGTTGTTGACCTCTGAGCAGGAAATGATCCGTGACGCGGTGCGTGATTTCGCCCGCGAGCAACTCTGGCCGCACGCGGCCCGCTGGGACCGCGAACACCACTTCCCGCGTGACGCCCACCAGGGCCTGGCCGCGCTGGGGGCCTACGGCATCTGCGTGCCCGAGGCCTACGGCGGCGCCGGGCTCGACACCATCAGCCTGGCCCTGGTGCTGGAAGAAATCGCCGCCGGCGACGGTGGCACCAGCACGGCCATCAGCGTCACCAACTGCCCCGTCAACGCCATCCTGATGCGCTACGGCAGCGAGGCCCAGAAGCAGCAGTGGCTGGTGCCACTGGCGCAAGGCCAGATGCTGGGCGCGTTCTGCCTCACCGAACCCCAGGTCGGCAGCGACGCCTCGGCGGTCAAGACCACCGCGCAGCGCCAGGGCGATGAGTACGTGATCCAGGGCGTCAAGCAGTTCATCACCAGCGGCCAGAATGGCCATGTCGCCATCGTCATCGCGGTCACCGACAAGGCCGCAGGCAAGCGCGGCATGAGCGCCTTTCTGGTGCCCACCAACGCGCCCGGCTACCAGGTGGCCCGCTTGGAGGACAAGCTGGGTCAGCACAGCAGCGACACCGCGCAGATCAACTTTGAGCAGTGCCGCATCCCGGCCGAGAACCTGATCGGTGCCGAGGGCGAGGGCTACAAGATCGCCCTGTCGGCCCTGGAGGGCGGGCGCATCGGCATCGCCGCGCAAAGCCTGGGCATGGCGCGCAGTGCTTTCGAGGTGGCGCTGGACTACGCCAAGCAACGCGAGAGCTTTGGCACCGCCATCTTCAACCACCAGGCGGTGGGCTTCCGCCTGGCCGACTGCGCCACCCAGCTGGAGGCGGCGCGCCAGTTGATCTGGCACGCTGCGGCGCTGCGCGACGCCGGCCGTCCCTGCCTCAAGGAAGCCGCCATGGCCAAGCTGTTCGCCAGCGAGATCGCTGAAAAAGTGTGCAGTGCCGCCATCCAGACCCTGGGCGGCTATGGCTATGTGAACGACTTTCCGGTGGAGCGCATCTACCGCGATGTGCGCGTGTGCCAGATCTACGAAGGCACCAGCGACGTGCAGAAAATTCTGATCCAGCGCGCACTGGCCTGATCGGCGCGGATCGCGCGGGCCCCGGTGGGGCGCGCGCACCCGGGGCCAGCGAGCGCCCGGGCCTTTTAGAATGCGGGCTTCACCACCCGCTGGCGCGGGCAGCGCTTGGCAACGCGAAGCGGCTGGCCTGTGTGCAACCTTGTCCCTGACCCCTTCTTCCCTCTGTCCCTGCGGGCGACTGGACTCCCGCCGCCGGCCCCGGGCCTGGTCCGACTGCTGCGGCCCCTGGCTGGACGCGTTCGACACCCAGCCCGCGCCCGACGCCGAAGCCCTGATGCGCTCGCGTTACAGCGCCTACGTGCTGGGCCGGTCGGACTACCTGCGGGCCACCTGGCACGCCAGCACCTGCCCGGCCGACCTCCAACTCGACCCCGCAGCCGAATGGCTGGGCCTGACCGTGCGCGGCCACTGGCCGGCCGGGGCGCGGGCCGAGGTCGAGTTCCTGGCGCGTTACCGCCAGGCGGGCCGGGTGCAGCGCCTGCAAGAGCGCAGCCGTTTTGTGCGCGAGACGGTGCGCCAGACCTTGGCGGGCCCCGATGAAACCGCACCCGCCCTGGCGCGCTGGTTTTACCTGGACGGTGATTTCAAGGCGCGCTGAGGCGTGCCGGTTCATGAACGATGTTGGCTGCTGGAGTGTGCCGAGATGACCCCTTTTGAGGCTGTGCTGTTTGATTGCGATGGTGTGCTGGTGGACAGCGAGCCCATCACCAACGGTTTGCTGCGCGACATGCTCGAAGAGCTGGGCTGGGTGCTGACGCCCGAGGAGTGCTTTCGCGTCTTTGTGGGCAAGGCGGTGCGTGATGAGCGCGCCAACATCGAGGCCCAGTCCGGCCGCCCGCTGACCGAGGCCTGGATGGCCGACTTCTACGCGCGGCGCAACGCGGCGCTGAGCGAGCGCCTGACCGCCATCGAGCACATCCATGAGGCGGTGCAACGGGTGCACCAGCACCACGGCGGGCGCATCGCCTGCGCTTCGGGGGCTGATCGCTTCAAGGTCGAACTGCAGCTCAACAAGGTCGGCCTGGCCTCGTATTTCGAGGGCCGCGTGTTCAGCGGCCAAGAGATGCCGCGCAGCAAGCCGGCCCCCGACGTGTACCTGGCCGCCGCCGCTGCGCTGCAGGCAGACCCGCGCCGTTGCGCGGTGGTCGAGGACACCGTCACCGGTGTCACGGCCGGCGTCGCGGCAGGGGCCACGGTGTTCGCCTACCTGCCGCATGGCGCGCTGCACGACACCCGTGCCGACCTGCTGGCCGCCGGCGCGTCGCAGGTGTTTGGCAGCATGGCCGAGCTGCCCGCGCTGCTGGGCTGCTGACCTGCCCCGGCGGCGGGCGGCCGGGCCTCAGTTGGGCCGCGTGTCCGGGGCCGGGGTCACGGGCACGCCCTGGTCCAGCGCCGCCTGGTGCTGGGCGGCCAGCGCCCGCGCAAACCCAGGACGCGCCTGCAGCCGCTGCCAGTAGGCCTGCACGGCGGGCGGCATGGCGCTGAGCAGGTCGAGGTGGCCGGCCAGCATCAGCGCGTAGCCCACCGACACCTCGGCGGCCGTGAAGCGGCCCGCGCACAAGAACTCGCGCCCGTCCTGCAGCGCCAGGTCCAGGGCTTTCAGGCGGGCCAGGAACCAGCGCGCATAGTCCTGGGCCACCTGGGGCTGGCGCCGCTCGGGCGGCTCGAAGTGCTGGTAGCGCAGCACCAGGGTTTGCGGAAAGGTCAAGGTCGCCTCGCCCTGGTGCAGCCAGTTCAACCAGGCGCCGTAGTCGGGCTCGTGGGGCTGCAGGGCGAGCGCGCTGCCGGCCCCGCGCGTGGCCAGGTACTGGCACATGGCGGCCGACTCGGTCAGGCGCACCGCGCCGTCGACCAGCAAGGGCACGGTGCCCAGCGGGTTGTCGGCCAGGAACTCGCGCTTCAGCGCGCGCGGTGGGAAGGGCAGCATGCGCAGGGTGTAGGGCAGGCCCAGTTCCTCGAGCATCCACAAGGGACGAAAGGACCGGGCGCTGACGCAGTGGTGCAGGGTGATCATGGTGGGCAGGGAGCGTGCGTTGGTTGGGCGGGCGATGGGGGTAGCAGGGCTGGCGCCAGCGTAGTCCGGCCCGCGGCACGGTGTGCGCCCTTGTGACCACAAATGGCGACATCGCGCCGCGCCGGCGCCTCAAGCCGGGTCGGGCTGGCGCCTGAACTCGGCCGGGGAGTGTCCGGTCCAGTCGCGGAAGGCGCGGATGAAGCTTTTTTCGTTGCGGAAGCCCGCCGCCTCGGCCACCTGCTTGATGGGCTTGTGGGTGCGCAGCAGCAGCTCGGTGGCGCGGTCGCGCCGCACCTCGTCCTTGAGCGCCTGCAGCGTCGCGCCTTCTTCCTTGAGCTGGCGGTGCAGGGTGCGCGGCGAGATGTGCAACCAGTGCGCCAGCGCCTCGGCGCTCTGGGTCTCCTGCGGCTGGCTGACCAGCAACTGGCGCACCCGCTGCACCAGCAGGCGGTCGCGCCGGTACTGCAGCACGGTCAGCGGCAGGGCGCGTTGCAGCATCTGCTGCAGCGCCGCTTCGTCGCGGCGCAGGGGCATGTGCAGGTAGCGTGCGTCGAAGTCGATGCGCGCCTGCTCGACTTCAAACTGCACTGGCCCCGGGAACAGCAGCGGGTAGACGCTGGCGTGCGGCGGCGCCGCGAACGGAAATTGCGCTTGCAGCAAGGGCAGGCGCGAGTCGATCAACCAGCAGGCCAGGCCATGGATGTTGCGCAGCACCGAGACCAGGCAGAACTCGCGTTGCGCGCCCAGCTCGCGCCGCTCTTGCAGCGTGATGCTGGCGCGGCTGCCCTGCTCGCTGGTGTGCAGCAGCAGGTCGCTGGCGATCAGGCCGTGGTGGCGGCACCAGCGCTTGAGCGCCACGCCCAGCGTGGGGGCACTGATGGAGGCGCGGGCCAGCATGCCGTAGCTGCCCCAGGGCAGGCGGCGCTCGAACCAGCCCAGCGCTTCGTCGTCGAGTTCCTGCATCGCCGCGCCCGACAGCAGTTCCATTTGCAAGGCGGTGATGCGTTGGCGGCTGTCTTGCACGGACTCTGGCGCGATTTGTGCGGTTCTCAAGGCCTGGTCGGGGCTCAGTCCGCGCTGTGCGTATGCCCGCACAATCGCCTGGACAAAGGCCATCGGTGTAGCGGCCTGAGGGGGCGTGGGCGGGGACGTGCGGCGCGCGCTGGCGGGCCGGTCGGGGGACGCGTGGGGCATGCGCAGAGTTTGCCAAGTGCTGGCGCAATATGCAACCTCGTTGGCCCCAGTGCCGGGGCGCTGCGGTCGTATGCTGGCGACTCGCCGCGCCCGGCGCTGCGCCCTTTGCCCGAGGAGACAAGAACATGAGCCATGCGACCGCGTTGTCGCCCGGTCTGAGCCACGACCGGGGCCGCACCGACACGCCCCTGATCGACGCCACGCTGGGCGACTTTTTTGACGCCATGGTGGCGCGTGATCCCGAGCACGAAGCCCTGGTCAGCCGCCACCAGGGCCTGCGTTTCACCTACCGCCGCCTGCAGCGCGAGGTCAACCGCCTGGCCAGCGCCCTGCTGGGGCTGGACCTCACGCGCGGGGACCGCATCGGCATCTGGTCGCACAACAACGCCGAATGGGTGCTGATGCAGCTGGCCACCGCCAAGGTGGGCCTGGTGCTGGTCAATGTCAACCCGGCCTACCGCACGTCCGAGCTGGAATACGCCCTCAACCTGGTCGGTTGCAAGGCCCTGGTCACCATGGCGCGCTTCAAGACCAGCGACTACATTGCCATGCTGCGCGAGCTGGCGCCCGAGCTGGCCCACTGCCGTCCCGGCGCCTTGCAGGCCGCACGCCTGCCCGCACTGCGCACTGTGGTGTGGATCGACGAGGCCGAGCAGGGCGAAGACCAGGCCGGCCTGATGCGTTTTTCCAGCCTGATGGCGCGCGGCGATGTGGACGACCCGCGCCTGCCTTCGTTTGCCGCGGTGCTCCAGCCCGACCAGCCGATCAACATCCAGTTCACCAGCGGCACCACCGGCCACCCCAAGGGCGCCACGCTGACCCACCGCAACATCCTGAACAACGGCTACTTCATTGGCGAGGCCATGAAGCTCACCCCGGCCGACCGCCTGTGCATCCCGGTGCCGCTCTACCACTGCTTTGGCATGGTGCTGGGCAACCTGGCCTGCCTCACGCACGGCGCCACCATCGTCTACCCGAACGATGGCTTCGAGCCCTTGAGCGTGCTGCAAACCGTGCAGGACGAGCGTTGCACCGGCCTGCATGGCGTGCCCACCATGTTCATCGCCGAGTTGGACCACCCGCGCTTTGCCGAGTTCGACCTGTCCAGCCTGCGCACCGGCATCATGGCCGGCTCACCCTGCCCGACCGAGGTCATGAAGCGCGTGGTGCGCGACATGCACCTGAGCGAGATCACCATCGCCTACGGCATGACCGAGACCAGCCCAGTCAGCTGCCAGAGCCGCACCGACACGCCGCTGGCGCAGCGCGTCTCCACCGTGGGGCAGGTGCAGCCGCACCTTGAAATCAAGCTCATCGACCCCGACAGCGGCGCCGTGGTGCCGCGTGGGCAGTCGGGCGAGCTGTGCACGCGCGGCTACTCGGTGATGCACGGCTACTGGGGCGACGAGGCCAAGACCCGTGAGGCCATCGATGCCGAGGGCTGGATGCACACCGGCGACCTGGCCACGATGGACGCCGAGGGCTACGTCAACATCGTCGGCCGCATCAAGGACATGGTGATCCGCGGCGGCGAGAACATCTACCCGCGCGAGGTCGAGGAGTTCCTCTACCGCCACCCCAAGGTGCAGGACGTGCAGGTGGTCGGCGTGCCCGATGCGCAGTACGGCGAGCAGCTCTGCGCCTGGATCGTGACCAAGCCCGGCCAGACCCTTGACGAGGCCGAGGTGCGCGACTTCTGCCGCGGCCAGATCGCGCATTACAAAGTGCCGCATTACATCCGTTTCGTGACCGGTTTCCCGATGACGGTGACCGGCAAGATCCAAAAATTCAAAATCCGCGACACCATGAAAGACCAGCTCGGTCTGACCGAAGCCAAGACCGCTTGAGCGTCGCCCCCGGAGCCCACCACCATGATCCTCGAAAGCCAACTCAACCCCCGCTCGGCGGACTTCCAGGCCAACGCCAGCGCCATGCAGGCCCTGGTCGATGACCTGGGCGTGCAAGTCGCCAAGGCCGCCGCGGGCGGCGGTGAAGCCGCCCGCGCCAAGCACACCGCGCGCGGCAAGCTGCTGCCGCGCGAGCGCGTGCAAATGCTGCTCGACCCGGGCACGCCCTTTCTCGAGCTCAGCCCGCTGGCCGCGCACGGCATGTACAACGGCGACGCACCGTGCTCGGGCGTCATCACCGGCATTGGCCGCGTCAACGGCGTGGACTGCCTGATCGTCTGCAACGACGCCACGGTCAAGGGCGGCACCTACTACCCGATGACGGTCAAGAAGCACCTGCGCGCGCAGGAGATCGCGGCGCAGAACCACCTCACCTGCATCTACCTGGTCGATTCCGGCGGCGCCAACCTGCCCAACCAGGACGAGGTCTTCCCGGACCGCGACCACTTCGGCCGCATCTTCTTCAACCAGGCCAACATGAGCGCCCAAGGCATCTCGCAGATCGCGGTGGTGATGGGCAGCTGCACGGCCGGTGGCGCCTACGTGCCTGCGATGAGCGACGAAACCATCATCGTCAAGAACCAGGGCACCATCTTCCTGGGCGGCCCGCCGCTGGTGAAGGCCGCCACCGGTGAGGTGGTGAGCGCCGAAGACCTGGGCGGTGGCGATGTGCACACCCGCCTGTCGGGTGTGGCTGATCACCTGGCCCAGAACGACCTGCACGCGCTGGCGCTGGCCCGCCAGGCCGTGAAGAACCTCAACGCGCGCAAGGCCGATCCGCTGCAAGGTGCGCCGGCGCTGCCGCCGCGCTACGACGCGCGCGAGCTGTATGGCGTCATCCCCACCGACACCCGCAAGCCCTTCGATGTGCGCGAGATCATCGCGCGCATCGTCGACGACAGCGAGTTCGACGAGTTCAAGGCCCGCTTCGGCACCACCCTGGTGACCGGCTTTGCGCGCATCGAAGGCATGCCCGTGGGCATCATCGCCAACAACGGCATCCTGTTCTCCGAGTCGGCGCTCAAGGGCGCGCACTTCATCGAGCTGTGCTGCCAGCGCAAGATCCCGCTGGTGTTCCTGCAGAACATCACCGGCTTCATGGTGGGCCGCAAGTACGAGAACGAAGGCATCGCGCGCAACGGCGCCAAGATGGTCACCGCGGTGGCCACCGCCAGCGTGCCCAAGTTCACCATCATCATCGGCGGCAGCTTTGGCGCCGGCAACTACGGCATGTGCGGCCGCGCCTACAGCCCGCGTTTCCTGTGGATGTGGCCCAACGCGCGCATCAGCGTCATGGGCGGCGAGCAGGCGGCCAGCGTGCTGGCCACCGTCAAGCGCGATGGCATCGAGGCCAAGGGCGGCCAATGGACGCCCGAGGAGGAGGAAGCCTTCAAGTCCCCGATCCGCCAGCAGTACGAGGTGCAGGGGCACCCCTACTACGCCACGGCCCGCCTGTGGGACGACGGCGTGATCGACCCCGCCGACACGCGCCGCGTGCTGGCGCTGGGCCTGTCGGCCTCGCGCAACGCCCCGATCGAAGACACCCGTTTCGGCGTCTTCCGCATGTGACGGCCGCGCCGCGCTGAACCCAACACCTGGCACCGACCCCATGAGCCCCTCTGCCCCTTCCCTGGTCGTGACCCCCGGCCCCGTGGCCCGCGTCACGCTGAACCGCCCCGACGTGCGCAACGCCTTCAACGAAGCGGTGATTGCCGAACTCACACAGGCCTTCTTGCAACTCGGGGCCGACCCCGAGGTGCGCGCCATCGTCCTGGCGGGCGAGGGCCCGGCGTTTTGCGCCGGCGCCGACCTGAACTGGATGCGCCGCATGGCCGACTACAGCCGGGCGCAAAACCTGGCCGACGCCGAGCAACTGGCCGAGATGCTGCGCGTGCTCTACGCCTGCCCCAAGCCCACCGTGGCCCGGGTGCAGGGCGATGTGTACGCGGGTGGCACCGGTCTGGTGGCGGCCTGCGACATCGCGATCAGCGTCGACACCGCGGGCTACTGCCTCAGCGAGGCGCGGCTGGGCCTGATCCCCGCCACCATCAGCCCCTACGTGATCCGCGCCATGGGCGCGCGCGCCGCGCACCGCTACTTTTTGACGGCCGAGCGCTTCAGCGCCGCCGAGGCCTTGCGCATCGGCTTTGTGCACGAGGTGGTGGCCGCCGACCAACTCGACACCCGCGTCAACGAGGTGGTGGCGCAGTTGCTCAACGCCGGTCCGCAGGCCGTGCGCCTGGGCAAGCAACTGGTGCAGGACGTGGCGGGGCGCGACATCGACGCCGCGCTGATCCGCAGCACCGTGGAGGGCATTGCCGACGTGCGCGTCAGCCCCGAGGGGCGCGAGGGCATCCAGTCCTTCCTGCAAAAGCGCAAGCCCAACTGGCTGCTGGGTTGATCGGTCATGGCCTGGTTGACATCCATGCGTCGGGGGCGGTGGGCCCTGTTGGGCAGCCTGGTGGCCTGGCAGGCGCTGGCGCAAGCCCCGGCCAGCCCGGCGCCGACGGAGCCGCCGCCCGCGGTCGACCTGCGCGAGGAGGTGCGACGCATCCCCGTGCGCGTCAAAGACCTGTACGGGCGCGAAGAAAGCCGTGACATCCCGGTCACCGTGTTCCGCCCCCGCGGCACGGGGCCCTTCCCCCTGGTGATCTTCAACCACGGCCGCGCGGTCAGTGCCAAGCGGGCCCAGCAGGGGCGGCAGCGCTACGAGCACATCGCGCGCTACCTGACCCACAAGGGCTTTGTCGTGCTGGTGCCCACGCGCGTGGGCTACGGCGAAACCTACGGTGACTTCGACCCCGAAAGCAGTGGCTCCTGCAACGCCCCGCGTCTGGAGCCGATGGCCAAGGCCGCCTCGGACCAGGTGCTGGCCACCTGGGCCTGGGCCCGCAGCCTGCCCGAGGTGGATGCCTCGCGTTGGCTGGTCATGGGCCAGTCGGTGGGCGGCCTGACGGCGGTGGCCACCGTGGCCCGCCAGCCCGAGGGCTTGCTGGGCGGCATCAACTGGGCGGGCGGCAGCGGTGGCGACCCCGATCAGCGCACCGGCAACCCCTGCAGCCCGCACGCGCTGCAAGCGCTGTGGCGACGGCAGTCGACGCCCGACCTGGCGCCCACGCTGTGGCTGTACTGGGAGAACGACCGCTACTGGGGCCCCGAGATCCCGCGCCGCTGGTTCCAGGCCTGGCGCGAGGGCGGGGCGCCCGCCGAGTTCCACCAGTTCGCCCCCTCGGGCACCGACGGCCACAGCGGCAGCACCGCCGACATGGACCACTGGGTGCCGCAGGTGGATGCGTTCCTGGCCCGGCTGGGCTTCCAGCAAGCCGGCCTGCCGCCGCTGCCGCCGGCCCAGGCCTCGGTCGCCGTGACCGACGTCGAGCGGGTGCCCGTGAACGAGAACGCGCGCACCCAGTTCTATCAAAAGTTCCTGGCCAGTCCGCTGCCACGCGCCTTTGCCATCAGCCCCACCGGGGCCTTGGGCTGGGCCACGGGCGATTGGGCTGTTGGCCGTGCCCTGGGTTTCTGCCAGGCGCGCCGCGGCGAGGTTTGCAAGCTGTACGCCGTGGACAACACCGTTGTCTGGGCCCCCTGAGTTTTGGAGTCAACGCTATGTTCAAGAAGATCCTGATCGCCAACCGGGGCGAAATCGCCTGCCGCGTCGCCGCCACGGCCCGCCGCATGGGCCTGCAGACGGTGGCCGTCTATTCCGATGCCGACGCCCAGGCCAAGCATGTGGCGGCCTGCGACGAGGCGGTGCATGTCGGCGGCAGCGCCCCCAAGGACAGCTACCTGCAGTGGCAGCGCATCATCGCCGCGGCCCAGGCCACGGGCGCCGAAGCGGTGCACCCGGGCTACGGTTTCCTGAGCGAGAACGAAGAGTTCGCCGAGGCCTGCACCGCTGCGGGCCTGGTCTTCATTGGCCCGCCGGCCTCGGCCATCCAGGCCATGGGCTTGAAGGCCGAGTCCAAGCAGCTGATGGAGAAAGCCGGCGTGCCCCTGGTGCCCGGCTACCACGGCCGTGACCAGGACCCCGCCTTGCTGCAGCGCGAGGCCGACCGCATCGGCTACCCGGTGCTGATCAAGGCCAGCGCGGGCGGCGGCGGCAAGGGCATGCGGGCGGTGGAGCAGGCGGCGGACTTTGCCGAGGCCCTGGCCTCCTGCCAGCGCGAGGCGCGCAACAGCTTTGGCGACGACGCGGTGCTGATCGAGAAGTACGTGCAGCGCCCGCGCCACATCGAGATCCAGGTCTTTGGCGACCAGCATGGCCAATGCGTGTACCTGTTCGAGCGCGACTGCTCGGTGCAGCGCCGCCACCAGAAGGTGCTCGAGGAAGCCCCGGCCCCGGGCCTCAGCCCGGCCCTGCGCGAACAGATGGGCCAGGCCGCCGTGGCCGCGGCGCGCGCCGTGAACTACGTGGGCGCGGGCACGGTGGAGTTCATCGTTGAACAACGCGCCGACGGCAGCATGAACTTCTTCTTCATGGAGATGAACACCCGTTTGCAGGTCGAGCACCCGGTCACCGAAGCCATCACCGGCCTCGACCTGGTCGAGTGGCAATTGCGCGTGGCCGCCGGTGAGCCGCTGCCGCTGCAGCAGTCCGAGCTGCGCCTGCAGGGCCATGCGATCGAGGCCCGCATCTGCGCCGAGAACCCCGACAACCAGTTCCTGCCGGCCACCGGTCGCCTGAACGTCTACCGCAAGCCCGCCTGCACCAGTTTTGAGCGCGGCGTGGTGCGCATCGACGACGGCGTGCGCGAGGGCGACACCATCAGCCCCTACTACGACTCCATGGTGGCCAAGCTGATCGTGCACGGCGCCACCCGCGAAGAAGCGCTGGCCCGCCTGGACCGTGCCCTGGCGCAGACCCACATCGTGGGCCTGGCGACCAATGTGCAGTTCCTGCGCCATGTGCTGCGCAGCGACTCGTTTGCCCAGGCGCGGCTGGACACCGCGCTGATCCCGCGCGAGCAGGCCGTGCTGTTCCACCAGGAGCGCCTGGGCCTGGCCGTGGCCAGCGCCGCGGTGGTGGCCCACACCCTGGCGCAGGAGCAGGCCCAGGCCGGCGCCGACCCCTTCAGCCGGCGCGATGGCTGGGCCTCGCACGGCGAGCCGGTGCGCCGCTTTGGCCTGGTGTTCCAGGACCAGCCGCACGAGGCGCGCCTGCTGTACCGCCATGACGGCAGCCTGCAGCTCAGCGTGGGCGAGCACAGCGGCGCCCTGCAATGGCGTGCCCTGCCGCAAGGCCTGGAGATCACCTTCGCGGGCCAACGCCTCACCGTGCAGGTGGACCTGCTGGGCGACGTGGCCCATGTGTTTGCCGCCGCGGGCGCGACCCGCATCACCGTGGTCGACCTGCTGGCCCACGCCGGCGAAAGCCAGTCCGAAGGCGGCCGCCTGACCGCGCCCATGCCGGGCAAGGTGGTGTCGTTCGCGGTCAAGGCGGGCGACCAGGTCAGCAAGGGCCAGGCCCTGGCCGTGATGGAGGCCATGAAGATGGAGCACACCATCGCCGCCCCGGCCGACGGTGTGGTGCAGGAGCTGCTGTTCGCCCCGGGCGACCAGGTGGGCGACGGCGCCGAGTTGCTGCGCCTGGTGGCCGCGGCCTGAGCCGGGGTGACAGCGTCGCCCGGGCCTTGATGGCAGACTTCAGCCCCATGCACATCACCCTTTGCCTCACCGACACCAAGCCCGAACCCTGGCTGGCGGGCTTGCAAGCCGCCTGGCCAGAAGCCACCCTCAGCGTCTGGCAGCCCGGCGCGCCGCCGGCCGATTACGCCGTGGTCTGGGCACCGCCGCAGCAGTTCCTCGATGAACAGAGCGGTCTCAAGGCCCTGTTCAACATCGGCGCTGGCGTCGATGCGCTGATGCAAAAGCGCATCGCGCCGGGCACCCTGGTGGTGCGCCTGGACGACGCCGGCATGTCGGTGCAGATGGCCGAGTTCGTGACCCATGCCGTGATCCGCCACTTCCGTGAGCTCGACGGTTACCAGGCCGATGTGGCCCAAGGCCGCTGGTCTTACCGCAAGCCGCGCAGCCGCGCCGCCTGCCAGGTGGGCGTGTTGGGCCTGGGCGTGCTGGGCGAGCGCGTGGCGCGGGCCCTGCAGGTGTTCGAGTTCCCGGTGCGCGGTTTCAGCCGCAGCCCCAAACAGATCGAGGGCGTGGCCTGTTACTCGGGCGCCATGGACGGCGCCGGTCTGCACGACTTTCTGGCGGGCCTGCAGGTGCTGATCTGCCTGTTGCCGCTGACCCCTGAGACCGAAAACATCCTCAACCGCGACAACCTGTCGCGCCTGGCCCGCGGGGCCCACGTCATCAACGTGGCGCGGGGCGCCCACCTGGTCGAAGCCGACCTGCTGGACCTGCTGGCCAGCGGTCAGCTCTCCGGCGCCACGCTGGACGTGTTCCGCACCGAACCGCTGCCCGCCGGTCACCCCTTCTGGCAGCACCCCCAAATCACCGTCACCCCGCACACCTCGGCGCGCACGCTGCGCGAGGAAAGCATCGCCCAGATCGTGGGCAAGATGCGCGCGCTGCAGCGCGGCGAGCCCATCGCCGGGGTGGTGGATCCGGTGCGCGGCTACTGAGCCGCGCGCGCTCACCTCCACAGGAAGGCTTCTTTCCATGACTCTCCCCAGCCGCGTCAAATTGGTCGATGTGGGCCCCCGCGACGGCCTGCAGAACGAAAAGCAGGCGCTCTCCGCCGAACTCAAGATCGGACTGGTGCACCGCCTGCAGGACGCGGGCCTCAAGCACATCGAGGTCACCAGCTTTGTCAGCCCCAAGTGGGTGCCGCAGATGGGGGACAACGCCGAGGTCATGGCCGGTCTGCAGCGCCGCGACGATGTGCGCTACGCGGTGCTGACCCCCAACCTCAAAGGCTACGAGGCCGCGGTGCTGTCGCGGCCCGACGAGGTGGTGGTGTTCGGCGCGGCCAGCGAGGCCTTCAGCCAGAAGAACATCAACTGCTCGATCGCCGAGAGCATCGAGCGCTTTGCGCCGGTGGTGTCGGCGGCATTGGCGGCTGGCATCGCGGTGCGCGGCGCGATCTCCTGCACCGTGGGCTGCCCTTATGAGGGCGACATCGCACCCGAGCGCGTCACGCTGGTGGCCCGCTTGATGAAGGACATCGGCGTGCAGCACATCGGTGTGGCCGACACGATTGGCGTGGGCACGCCGCGCAAGGTGCAGCGCGCCATGGAGGCTGCGCTGCAGGTCTATGCGCTCGACGAGGTGTCGGGTCATTTTCATGACACCTATGGCCAGGCCCTGGCCAACACCCTGGCTACGCTCGAGATGGGCGTGTGGCAGTACGACACCTCGGTCGCCGGCCTGGGCGGCTGCCCTTACGCCAAGGGCGCCACCGGCAATGTGGCCACCGAGGACGTGGTCTACATGCTGCACGGCATGGGCATCGAGACCGGCATCGACCTCGACCGCCTGATCGACGCCGGCGTCTACATCAGCCAGGCGCTGGGCCGCCAACCCAACTCGCGGGCCGCCACCGCGGTGCTCAACAAGCGCCTGGGCTGAGCCCCTGGCGCCCCGTGGGGGGCGCCAACACGGCACAATGCGCTCCGTGTTGAACCGAGGAAACGTCGCAATCATGTGTGGTGCCGAACTGAAATCTTTGCCCGACGGCGTGCAGCGCGTGGCCGCGCTGCTGCAAGACAAGGGCCATCCCCATGCGCCCCAGATGCTGGGCGAGTCCTGCCGCACCGCGCAGCAGGCCGCTGACACCCTGGGCGTGGCCGTGGGCCAGATCGCCAAGAGCATCATCTTCCGCCGCAAGGCCGACAACGTGGCCGTGCTGGTGATCGCCTCGGGCGACCGCCGGGTGGACGAGAAAAAGGTCGACGCGCTGGTGGGCAAGACCGGTCGCGCCGATGCCGACTTTGTGCGGGCCAGCACCGGCTTTGCCATCGGTGGCGTGTCGCCGGTGGGCCATTTGAACAAGCCCGTCACCCTGATCGACCGCGAGCTGTTCCGCTTCGAGGAAGTCTGGGCCGCGGCCGGTCACCCGCATGGGGTGTTCCGCCTGCGCCCGCAGGACCTGGCGGGGCTGACCGATGGTGCGCCGGTGGCCGACGTGGTGCAGGACGTGGCCGCATGAGCCGCTCACTCGCCCCCCTGGCCGAGAAGGCCCGGGCCGCGCTGGCCGCGGTCGACAACGTGCCCTCGCCCTGCATTTCGGTCTGCCGCATGACCTCCGACCGCAGCGTGTGCGAGGGCTGCTTCCGCACCCTGGACGAATTGCGGGCCTGGAGCGGCGCCAGCGACGCCTACAAGCGCGGCGTCTGGCAGCAGGTGATGTTGCGCAGCGGCCTGGTCCAGCCCGACCCGGTCTGACGATCCTTCCCCCCTTCGCCCCAGGCCTCGGCATGAAACACATCGACTTCTACCTCGACTTTGTCTCCCCCTATGCCTGGCTGGCGTTGGAGCAAATGCCCCAGGCCCTGGAGGGCCTGAGCTACCACCTGCACTTCAAGCCGGTGCTGCTGGGCGCCCTGTTGAAGCAGCACGCCAACCCGGGGCCCGCGGGCATCGAGCCCAAGCGCGACTGGACCTACCGCCATGTGCGCTGGCTGGGCCACAGCACCGGGGTGGGCCTGCAAATGCCGACCCAACACCCGTTTGCGCCCTTGCCGCTGTTGCGGCTGGCGCTGGCCACCAGCCACGACGGCCGCATCAACCGCCATGTGGCGCGTGAACTGTTGCGCCATGTCTGGCAGGGCGGGCTGGACCCGCTGGACCCCGTGCGGCTGCAAGCCTTGCGCGACGGCCTGCGGCTGCAGCACGAACCCGAATCCGAGCAGGTCAAGGCCTGGCTGCGCGCCAACACCGACGAGGCGCAGCAGCGCGGCGTGTTTGGTGTGCCGAGCTGGTGGGTCGACGGTCAGGTGTTCTGGGGGCTCGACGCCCTGCCCATGTTGCGCGCCTATTTGCAGGGCGATGCCTGGTTTGACAGCGCCGAGGGGCAGGCCCCTGAAGTGCGCAACGGTCTGAAGTCCTGAATCTGCGTCAAGGTCGGCCCACAGGGCGCGACCGAGAATGGGAGGCTGGCTGCACACAGCCCCTGGCCGGGGGCGTTCACTGACCGGAGTCCCGCATGCCCAACGCCTTCAACTTTGCCGCCTCGCCGTTTGACTGCCTTGGGCCCGACGAGCAGCGCCTGGTGCGTCAACACGTGGACGTGGCGTACTTCCGCGCGGGCGAGACCATCCTGGCCCCCGGCAGTGCGCCCACCCACCTGTTCGTCATCATCAAGGGCCTGGTCAACCAGCTCGACGGCGACGAGGTGCTGGCCACCTGCGGCCCCGACGACTGCTTTGATGGCCGGGGCCTGGTGGCGGGCAAGGTCAGCCACCACTTTGTGGCGGCCGAGGAGGTGGTGGCCTACCAGTTGGCGCACCAGGCGGTCAATGAGCTGATCGCGTCCAACGCCGCGTTCGGGGCGCTGCTGTTCTCCGACCTGGGGCACAAGCTCAGCACCCTGGCCCAGCGGCAGGGCCAGCACGAGCTCAATTCCCTGACGCTGGCCCGGGTCGACCAGGCCTTTGTGCGCCCCGCACCGCTGGTCGAGGCGGGCCTCGACGTGCTGGCGGTGGTGCGCCTGTTCCAGGCCCAGCGCACCGCCAATGTGCTGGTGCGCGACGCCACCCACACGCCACCGCGCCTGGGCATTTTCACCACCACGGGTTTGCAGCGCGCGGTGCTCGATGGGCGCCCGCTGGACCGCTTGCCGGTCGGTGAGCTGGCCAGCTTTGCGCTGGTCACCGTGCGCCCCGACGACCTGTTGGGCGACGCCATGGCCTTGATGCTGCGCAGCCGGGTGCACCGGGTGGTGGTGATGGCCGGCGAGGAGGTGCGGGGCATCCTCGAGGCGCTGGACCTGTTCAGTTTCCTGGGCAACCACTCGCACCTGATCACGGTGCAGATCGAACAGGCCCAGGACCTGGACGGGCTGGCGCAGGCGGCCGGCCAGATCAACCGCATGATCAGCCTGCTGTATCGCGGCGGCACCCGCGTCGGCCTGATCGCCAAGCTGGTGCAGCAGCTCAACCTGCGCCTGTTCGAGCGCGCCTGGACCATGGTCGCCCCGCCCGACCTGGTGGCCAACAGCTGCCTGTTCGTGATGGGCAGCGAGGGGCGCGGCGAGCAGCTGCTCAAAACCGACCAGGACAACGCCCTGGTGCTGCGCGACGGCTACCTGCCGCCCGCCGACCTGGACGCCCTGTGTCAGCGCTTCTCCGAGGTGTTGAGCCGCTTTGGCTACCCCGAATGCCCTGGCGGCGTCATGCTCAGTCGCCCCGCCTGGCGCGGCACGGTGGCCGAGTTCAGCCACCGCGTGCGCGACTGGTTGCTGTGGCCCGACCCCGAGAAGCTCATGCACCTGGCCATCTTCATGGACGCCCACGCGGCCTGCGGCGACCCGGCCTTGCTGGCGCAGGTGCAGCACAGCCTGCAGGCCCTGTCGATCACTCACGAGGCCAGCCTGAGCCGCTTTGCCGCTGCGCTGGACGCATTTGGCGAGTCCAGCGGCTGGCTCAGCCGCTGGTTCTCGCTGGGGGACGAGGGGCGCCAGCTCCACCTCAAGAAAGAAGGCATCTTCCCGCTGGTGCATGGGGTGCGCAGCCTGGCGCTGGCGGCCCAGCTCAGCGAGACCAGCACCGTGGCCCGCCTCAGCGCGCTGGTGGCGCGGGGGGCCCTGTCGGCCGACCTGGCGGCCGAGCTCAACAGCAGCCTGCAGGTCTTCATGGGCCTCAAGCTCAAGGCCGGGCTGGCCGAGTGGGAGCAGCAGCGCCCGATCACGGGGACGCTGGACCTGGCCTCGCTGAGCGTGCTCGAGCGCGACTTGCTGAAGGACTCGCTGGGCGCGGTCAAGCGCTTCAAGGCCCTGCTGCGGCACCGCTTCCACCTGGATGTCCTGGCATGACCTCGCTGAGCCTGCAACCCACCCTGGCGCAGCGCTTGCAGCGGCGCCTGCGCCGCCAGTGGGGTCTGTGGCGGCTCAAGGACCCGGCCTTTGCGCCCCTGTTCGAGCCACCCCCGCCCCACGAGTGGGTCTCGCTGGACTGTGAAACCACCGGCCTCAATGTGCGGCAGGACGAGATCGTGTCGATTGGTGCGGTGCGCATCGTCGGCAACCGCCTGATGACCAGCGAGCGGCTGGAGCTGCTGGTGCGGCCGCAGCGCGGCATCTCGCCCGAGAGTGTGCGCATTCACCGCTTGCGCGAGCGCGATGTGGCCGCCGGTCTGAGCCCCGAGGACGCCGCGCGCCGCCTGCTGCACTTCATTGGCAGCCGGCCTCTGGTGGGCTACTACCTGGAGTTCGATGTCGCCATGCTCAACCGCCTGGTGCGGCCGCTGCTGGGGCAGGGCCTGCCACAGCCCCAGATCGAGGTCTCGGCGCTGTACTACGACCACAAGTTCCGCCAGCTCATGCCTTACCAGCAGCACGACAACGCCGACATCGACCTGCGCTTTGCCACCTTGATGGCCGACCTGGACCTGCCGCTGCGCGACGCGCACGACGCCCTCAACGACGCGGTGATGGCGGGCCTGGCCTTCATCAAGCTGCGCGCGCTGTTGGCGCGCTGATCCCACCCGGGCCGCAGGCGAAAAAAAACCGGGCCGAAGCCCGGTGGAGAGGGGCCCCCAGCGGCCCTGGGGCCGGCTGGGAGGCCAGGCTGCGGTGGGCTCAGTGGCCCGAGGCACCCGAGGCACCGAGGCCGGTTTCCGAACGCACTTGTTGCGACGCGAAGGCGGCACGTTCCTTGGTGGCCTGGGCGCTGCGGTCCAGCACCGAGAACAGCCAGACCCCGAAGAAGCCGATCGACATCGAGAACAGCGCCGGCGACGAGTACGGGAACCAGGCCGAACCCTTGGGGTAGCCCAGCGTGGCTTCCCAGACGGAAGGCGACACGATGGTCAGACCGACCGAGGAGATCAGGCCCAGGAAGCCACCGATCACCGCGCCCTTGGTGGTGCAGTCTTTCCAGAGCACCGACATGAACAGCACCGGGAAGTTGGCCGAGGCGGCAATCGCGAAGGCCAGCGACACCATGAAGGCGATGTTCTGCTTCTCGAAGGCAATGCCCAGCACCACGGCGACGATGCCCAGACCGATGGTGGTCATGCGCGACACCTTCAGTTCGGAGGCGCTGTCGGCCTTGCCGTTCTTGAACACGGTGGCGTACAGGTCATGCGACACCGCCGAGGCACCCGACAGGGTCAGGCCAGCCACCACCGCGAGGATGGTGGCGAAGGCCACGGCCGAGATGAAGCCATAGAACACGTCGCCGCCGACCGACTTGGCCACCAGCACCGCGGCCATGTTGGCCGTGCCTGCGCCGCCCTTGATCACGCCCTTGGCCACATCCGCCATTTCAGGGTTGGTCAGCACCAGGGTGGTGGCGCCGAAGCCGATGATGAAGATCAGCACGTAGAAGTAACCGATCCAGGTGGTGGCCCACAGCACCGACTTGCGGGCTTCCTTGGCGTCCGGCACGGTGAAGAAGCGCATCAGGATGTGGGGCAGACCGGCGGTACCGAACATCAGGGCCATGCCGAAGGAGATGGCCGAGATCGGGTCTTTGATGAAGCCGCCCGGGCCCATCAGCGACAGGCCGATCTTGGCGGCTTCGTCCGGGGTCTTGCCAGCGTTGGCAGCGATCGCGGTCTTGACCTTGACGCCTTCAGCAAACAGCGCTTCGGGGCTGAAACCGTACTTGGCCAGCACCATGAAGGCCATGAAGCTCACGCCCGCCAGCAGCATGCAGGCCTTGATGATCTGCACCCAGGTGGTGGCGGTCATGCCGCCGAACAGCACGTAGACCATCATCAGCGCGCCGACGATCACGACCGCCATCCAGTACTCGAGGCCGAACAGCAGCTTGATCAGCTGACCGGCACCCACCATCTGGGCGATCAGGTAGAACGCCACCACCACCAGCGTGCCCGAGGCCGCAAACGCGCGGATCGGGGTCTGCTTGAAGCGGTAGCCGGCCACGTCGGCAAAGGTGAATTTGCCCAGGTTGCGCAGGCGCTCGGCCATCAGGAAGGTGATGATGGGCCAGCCCACCAGGAAGCCGATCGAGTAGATCAGGCCGTCGTAGCCGGTGGCCATCACGGCCGCCGAGATGCCCAGGAAGGACGCCGCCGACATGTAGTCGCCAGCGATCGCTAGGCCGTTCTGGAAGCCCGTGATGCCGCCCCCGGCGGTGTAGAAGTCGGACGCCGACTTGGTCTTGGCGGCGGCCCACTTGGTGATCCAGAGGGTGCCGGCCACAAAGGCGCCGAACATGACGATGGCGGTCCAGTTGGTGGACTGCTTGGCGGATTCGCCGAGGTCACCACCGGCGGCCAGGGCCGAGCCTGCAGCGGTCAGCGCGAGCGCGGCCGCCAGGAGGTATTGAAGGGGCTTGTTCATGAGTTGGCGTCCTTCAGGATGTCCTTGGTCAGCTCGTCAAACTCGCCGTTGGCGCGCTTCACATAGATGCCCGTGATGATGATGGTGAAGACGATCACGCCCATGCCGATGGGGATGCCCAGCGAGGTCACGCCGGCGCCCACAGGTTGCGCGAGGAAGGGTTTGTTGAAGGCAATCAGTGCGATGTAGCCGTAGTAAACGACCAGCATCAGCACGGTCAGCAGAAAACCCAGACCGTTGCGTTTTTTCTGCAGCGTCTGGTACTTGGGGTTGCTTTTTATCTTGTCGACGATGGGGTCGCTCATGATGTCTCTCTCCAGAGGGTGGATCGGGTGTCAGGGACAGCCGGCAGGCACTGTCTTGGCGCTTTGATTGTGGGCAGGGGGGCTGACCAAGTCCTTACGTAAGTTAGGGATAAGGAATCCCCTTGCGCTGGCCTTTAAAAACGACGAAACCCAATGTCCATGCGGGTTGCAGAGCAGTTATTGATGTTTGTCAATTTGTAAATTGAGACAAATCCGGGGCCTAGAGAAAGCCCTATCGGTACAAACACTGAGCCGCGCGATTTGGGCCCCAAACCCCCCGGAACGGGCCCTTTTTGTCAGCCAACGGTCAGCGAAGGTTTTGATAGTCGACACCGACACAAGGCGTCACGTGTCGCACAACACAAACCCAAATGGAGACAACCATGGCAGCTGCACCCAGGCCCATGACCGCGGAAGAAAAGAAGGTCATCTTCGCTTCCTCGCTCGGCACCGTATTCGAGTGGTACGACTTTTATCTGTATGGATCGCTGGCGGCGATCATCGCCAAGCAATTCTTCTCGGGCCTCGACCCGAGCGCGGCGTTCATCTTCGCGCTGCTGGCGTTTGCCGCGGGCTTCATCGTGCGCCCCTTCGGCGCGCTGGTGTTTGGCCGCCTGGGCGACATGATTGGCCGCAAGTACACCTTCCTGGTGACCATCTTGCTGATGGGCCTGTCGACCTTCATTGTGGGTGTGCTGCCGTCTTACGCCACCATCGGTGTGGCCGCGCCGATCATCCTGATCGCACTGCGCATGCTGCAAGGCCTGGCGCTCGGCGGTGAATACGGCGGTGCCGCCACCTACGTGGCCGAGCACGCACCGCACGGTCAGCGTGGCGCGTACACGGCCTGGATCCAGACCACCGCGACCCTGGGCCTGTTCCTGTCGCTGATGGTGATCCTGGGCACCCGCACGGTGATCGGTGAAGCCGCCTTCGCCGACTGGGGCTGGCGCATCCCGTTCCTGGTGTCCATCCTGCTGCTGGGCATCTCGGTGTTCATCCGCCTGTCGATGAACGAATCGCCGGCCTTCAAGAAGATGAAGGCTGAAGGCAAGACCTCCAAGGCCCCGCTGACCGAAGCCTTCGGCCAATGGAAGAACCTCAAGGTCGTGATCCTGGCCCTGTTCGGTCTGGTCGCTGGCCAAGCCGTGGTGTGGTACACGGGTCAGTTCTATGCGCTGTTCTTCCTGACCAGCGTGCTGAAGGTCGACGGCGCCACCGCCAACATCCTGGTGGCCGTGTCGCTGCTGATCGGTACCCCGTTCTTCGTGGTCTTTGGTGCCCTGTCGGACCGCATCGGTCGCAAGCCTATTATCCTGGCCGGCATGCTGCTTGCCGCGGTGACCTACTTCCCGCTGTTCAAGGCGCTGACCAATGCCGCCAACCCCGACCTGGCCGCGGCCCAAGTGAAGAACCAGATCGTGGTGACCGCTGCCGCGGGTGACTGCTCCTTCCAGGGCAACCCGGTGGCGCGTGAGATCGACTTCTACAAGTCCTGCGACATCGCCAAGCGTTTCCTGGCCCAGAACTCGGTCAGCTACGACAACCAGGTCGCTGCCGCCGCCGGCCCCGCCAAGGTCAAGATTGGCGACAAGGAAATCGTGGCCCCGGTGGGTACGGTCGTGAACTACAAGTTCGACGAGGCCAGCGCCAAGTCAATTGCCGCCTTCAAGAAGGAAGTGTCCGAAGCCCTCAAGGCCGCTGGCTACCCCAGCAAGGCCGACCCGGCCAAGGTGGACAAGTTCACCATCGTCGCCATCCTGACGGTGCTGGTGATCTATGTGACCATGGTCTACGGCCCGATCGCCGCCATGCTGGTGGAACTGTTCCCGACCCGCATCCGCTACACCTCGATGAGCTTGCCGTACCACATCGGCAACGGCTGGTTCGGTGGCCTGCTGCCGACCATCAGCTTCGCGATGGTGGCGCAGAACGGCAACATGTACTACGGCCTCTGGTACCCGATCGTGATCGCCGCCGTGACCCTGGTCATTGGTCTGCTGTTCGTGCGTGAAACCAAGGACGTCGACATCTACGCCGGCGACTGACCTTGAACCCGACCGGGCTGCCCTGCAGTCCGGTCCCCCAGCGGGTGGCCTGGCCACCCGCCCATTCAAGCCAGCGGCTGGGCCCCTGCCGGCCGCTGGCTTGAATGGCGCCACCGGTATGTCACCCGTGGCCTGTCTGTTCAATCAGAAGATCGAGTTGGAGATTCAATCATGTGGAAAATTCTGGTGGCTTTCATTGCCTTTGCTGCGGTGGCCATGTTTGTGATCATGAAGGGCGGCGACAGCCTGGACATGGGGGGCGAAAAGCACGGCGGTGACACCCATGCGGCCGAGCCGGCACACGCGCCGGCGGCCCCGGCTGCTGCCCCGGCGGCTGCGGGCACGCCGACCACCGCGGCCCCGGCCGCGCCTGCCGCGGACGCCACCGCCCCGGCCGCCAAGTAAGCCGCGCTCGACTGCGCCCGCCCCGGCCACCTTGGGTGGTGCCGGGGCATTTTTTTGGGCGCTGCGGCTCAGTGACTCGAATCGAGGGGCATTGCGACCGGTGGGGCCGGCAGTCAGGGGGCGCTGCCTAAAATGCTCTGCCTCCACCCGAATCGAGCAGCACATGACCCAGGGACTGATCAAAATCCGCGGCGCCCGCCAGCACAACCTCAAGAACCTTGATCTGGACATCCGCACGGGTGAACTGACCGTGGTCACCGGGCCCAGCGGATCGGGCAAGTCCAGCCTGGTCTTTGACACCCTGTACGCCGAGGGGCAGCGCCGCTACGTCGAGACCTTCTCGGCCTACGCGCGCCAGTTCCTGGACCGCATGGACAAGCCCGCGGTGGACCGGGTCGAGGGGGTGCCGCCGGCGATCGCCATCGACCAGACCAACCCGGTGCGCAGCTCGCGCTCCACGGTGGGCACGATGACCGAGCTCAACGACCACCTGAAGCTGCTGTTTGCGCGCGCGGCCCAGCTGTTTGACCGCCAGACCGCCCAGCCGGTGCGCCACGACTCGCCCGAGACCGTCTACAGCCAGCTGCGCGAGCGCGCCCAGGCCCAGGCGGTGGACGGCCAGGAGCCGCGCCTGGTGTTGACCTTCCCGGTCGAGCTGCCCGCGGGCACCAGCGCCGAGGAGGTCGAACAGTGGCTGTCGGCCAGTGGTTTCACCCGGGTGCAGGCCGAGCGCGAGGTGGCCACCCCCAGCGGGCCACGCAAGCTGCTCGATGTGGTGGCCGACCGCTTCCGCGTCGGCACGGTCGAGAAGGCCCGCGCCATCGAAGCCATTGAAACCGCGCTCAAGCGCGGCAGCGGGCGCCTCAATGTCTATGCCGTCCAGGGCGAAGCCGAGCCGGAACTCTGGCGCTACTCGACCGGGCTGCACTGCCCCGACAGCGATCTGCGCTACAGCGAGCCGATTCCGTCGGCCTTCTCCTTCAACTCGGCGGTGGGCGCCTGCGAGACCTGCCGTGGCTTTGGTCGCGTGATCGGGGTTGACTACGGCCTGGTGATCCCGAACGACAAGCTGACCCTGCGCGCTGGCGCCATCAAGCCGATGCAGACCCCGGCCTGGGCCGAGTGCCAGGACGACCTGATGCGCCACGCCGAGACCGCGGGCATCCCGCGCGACACCCCCTGGTACAAGCTGACCCCCGAGCAGCAGCAGTGGGTCATCCAGGGCTCGCCCAACTGGAACGGCAAGTGGAACCAGCACTGGTATGGCGTCAAGCGCTTCTTTGAGTACCTGGAGACCAAGAGCTACAAGATGCACATCCGGGTGCTGCTGTCCAAGTACCGCAGCTACACCCCCTGCGGCGCCTGTGCCGGTGCGCGCCTGAAGACCGAAAGCCTGCTGTGGCGCCTGGGTTCGCGCGAGGCCGCCGACGCCGTGCTGGCGCCGGACCAGCGCTTCATGCCGGCCGGGGTGGCCTGGCAGCGTGAGCAGCTCGAGGCCTTGCCCGGTCTGTGTCTGCACGACCTGATGCTGCTGCCGCTGGACCGCCTGCGGCGCTTTTTTGACGCCCTGCACCTGCCGCAGCCCGGCACCGGCGCGGACGGTGAGATCCAGGCCCTCAAGCTGCTGTACGACGAGATCACCACCCGCCTGCGTTACCTGTGCGACGTGGGCATTGGCTACCTGACGCTGGACCGGCAAAGCCGCACCTTGTCGGGCGGCGAGGTGCAGCGCATCAACCTGACCACGGCGCTGGGCACCTCGCTGGTCAACACCCTGTTTGTGCTCGACGAACCCAGCATCGGCCTGCACCCGCGCGACATGAACCGCATCACCGAGGCCATGCACCGCCTGCGTGACGCGGGCAACACCCTGGTGGTGGTCGAGCACGACCCGGCCGTCATGCTGGCGGCCGACCGCATGATCGACATGGGACCGGGCCCGGGCGAGCGCGGTGGCCAGATCGTGTTCGATGGCAGCACCGACGACCTGCGCCGCGCCGACACCCTGACCGGCCAGTACCTGGGCGCGCGCAAACAGGTCAGCCTGGGCTTTCAGCGCCTGGTCACGGACAACACGCCGCGCCTGATCCTGGAAGGCGCGCGCGAGCACAACCTGCGCAACCTCTCGGTCGAGATCCCCTTGCAGCGCCTGGTCTGTGTGACCGGCGTGTCGGGTTCGGGCAAGTCGTCGCTGATCCAGGACGTGCTGGCGCCGGCCCTGCTGCGCCACTTTGGCAAAGCCACCGAAACCCCGGGCCTGCACGACCGCCTGCTGGGCGCCGACCACCTCAGCGAGGTGGTGTTCGTCGACCAGTCGCCGATCGGCAAGACCGCGCGCTCCAACCCGGTCAGCTACGTGGGCGCCTGGGACGCGATCCGTGAGATTTTCGCCACCGCGCCGCTGGCCCGCGAGCGCAGCTACACCGCCAGCAAGTTCAGCTTCAACAGCGGCGACGGGCGCTGCCCGACCTGCGGTGGCTCGGGCTTCGAGCACGTCGAGATGCAGTTCCTGTCCGACGTCTACCTGCGCTGCCAGGACTGCGACGGCCAGCGCTACCGGCCCGAGATCCTGGAGGTCAAGGTCGAACGCGGCGGCCGCAGCCTCAGCGTGGCCGAGGTGCTGGACCTGACCGTCAGCGAGGCCGCGCGCCTGTTTGCTGCCGACCGCGAGGTGCTGCGCGCGCTGCAGCCCATCGTGGATGTGGGCCTGGAGTACGTCAAGCTGGGCCAGCCCGTGCCCACGCTGTCGGGCGGCGAGGCGCAGCGCCTCAAGCTGGCCGGCTTCTTGGCGGAAGCCGCCAAGAACGGCAGCAGCAGCCGCCAGCCGGTGGCGCGCAAAGGCACGCTCTTCCTGTTCGACGAGCCCACCACCGGCCTGCATTTTGATGACATTGCCAAGCTGATGCGCGCGCTGCGCAAGCTGCTCGAGGCCGGGCATTCGCTGCTGGTGATCGAGCACAACCTCGACGTCATCCGCGCCAGTGACTGGCTGATCGACCTGGGCCCCGAAGGCGGCGACGGCGGCGGCCTGATCGTGGCCGAAGGCACGCCCGATGACGTGCGCGCCCACCCCAGCTCGCACACCGGCCAGGCCCTGCGCGAGTACGACCGCAGCATGGGCCTGGGCGCCCACGCGGTGGCCGAGGGCGTGCCGCTGCAGACCCTGGTCCGTGCCCGGCGCCAGGCGCCCGCGCACGGGGCCGACGCGATCCAGATCGTCAACGCGCGCGAGCACAACCTCAAGGGCCTGACGGTCGACATCCCGCGCGGCAAGTTCAGCGTGGTCACCGGGGTCAGCGGCTCGGGCAAGTCGACGCTGGCCTTCGACATCCTGTTCAACGAAGGCCAGCGCCGCTACCTCGAAAGCCTCAACGCCTACGCGCGCAGCATCGTGCAGCCCGCGGGGCGGCCCGAGGTGGACGCGGTCTATGGCATCCCGCCCACCGTGGCGATCGAGCAGCGCCTGTCGCGCGGGGGCCGCAAGTCCACCGTCGGCACCACCACCGAGGTCTGGCACTTCCTGCGCCTGCTCTACGTCAAGCTCGGCGTGCAGCATTGCGTGCACGACGGCGCCGCGGTGCAACCGCAGACGCTGGACAGCATCGTGGCCCAGTTGATGAGGCAGTTCCGCGGTCAGCACATTGGTTTGCTGGCGCCGCTGGTGATCAACCGCAAGGGTGTCTACACCGAGCTGGCCGACTGGGCCCGCCCGCGGGGCTACACCCACCTGCGGGTGGATGGGCAGTTCCTGCCGACGACCGGCTTCCCGCGCATCGACCGCTTCAAGGAACACACCATCGAGCTGCCCGTGCTCAGCCTGCGCGTGCAGCCCGAAACCGAAGCGCAGCTGCGCAGCGGCCTGGCCACCGCGCTGGACCTGGGCAAGGGCGTGCTGCATGTGCTCAGCGAACTCGATGGTCTGCAGGCGGCGATGGAGGAGGGGCGTTCGACCGCCGCCATCGGTCGCCTCACCCAATACAGCACCAAGCGCGCCTGCCCGGTGTGCAGCACCAGCTACGCCGAGCTCGACCCGCGCCTGTTCAGCTACAACAGCAAGCACGGCTGGTGCCCCGACTGCGTTGGCACCGGGGTGCGGCTGAGCAAGGAGCAACGCAAGGCACTCGATGACTCGGTGCGCGACGACGACCAGAAGGGCCGCGAGCAAACCTTTGCCGAACCCGAGGTGGAGGACCTGGTCGACGAGGCCTGTCCCACCTGCGAGGGCACCCGCCTCAACGCGGTGGCGCGGGCGGTCAAGTTCGCCCGCGTCGGCATCACCGACACGGCGCGCCTGTCGGTGCTCGAGGTGCGGCAGTGGATCGAGTCGCTGTCCCTGGTGGACGAGCTCAGTCAGCGGGAGCGCGACATCGCGCGCGACCTGATCCCCGAGATCAAGAGCCGGCTCGACTTCCTCGACGAAGTGGGCCTGGGTTACCTGACGCTGGACCGGGGCGCCCCGACGCTCAGCGGCGGTGAAGCGCAGCGCATTCGCCTGGCCGCCCAGCTGGGCAGCAACCTGCAGGGCGTGTGCTACGTGCTCGACGAGCCGACCATTGGCCTGCACCCGCGCGACAACCAGATCCTGCTCAAGGCCCTGCAAAGCCTCAGCGACAAGGGCAACACCCTGGTGGTGGTGGAGCACGACGAGGACACCATCCGCCACGCCGACCACATCATCGACATCGGGCCCAGCGCGGGCAAGCGCGGGGGCCGCCTGGTGGCCCAGGGCTCGGCCGAGCAGATTGGCGCGTGCGCCGAGTCGGTCACCGGCCGCTACCTGCGCGACGCCATGCGCCACCCGCTGGCGCCGCGCCGGCCGGTGCTGTCCGAGCCCGAGGGCGGCCAGTGGCTCAGCGTCGCGGGCGCCCAGCTGCACAACCTGGCCAACGTGACGGTGCAAGTGCCGCTCAAGCGACTGGTGGCCGTGACCGGGGTGTCCGGGTCGGGCAAGTCCACGCTGGCGCGCGATGTGCTGCTGACCAATGTGCAGGCCCTGGTGGCCCTGCGCAGCACCCAGGCCGGGCGCACCGCGCTGGCCGAGGGCCGCCTGCCGCCGCGTGTGGGCTGCAGCGGCGTCACCGGCTACGAGTCGGTGGACCGGGTGCTCGAGGTGGACCAGACCCCCATCGGCAAAACCCCGCGCAGCTGCCCGGCGACCTACATCGGTTTCTGGGACACCATCCGCAAGCTGTTCGCCGAAACCCTGGAGGCCAAGGCGCGCGGTTATGCGGCAGGGCGCTTCTCGTTCAACACCGGCGAGGGCCGCTGCCCGGCCTGCGAAGGCGCGGGCGTGCGCACCATCGAAATGAGCTTCCTGCCCGACGTCAAGGTGCCCTGCGAGACCTGCCACGGTGCGCGCTTCAACCCCGAGACCTTGGCCGTCACCTGGCGCGGCAAGAGCATCGGCGACGTGTTGCAGATGGAGGTGGACGAGGCGGTCGATTTCTTCGCCTCCATGCCCAACATCAGCCACCCGCTGCAACTGCTCAAGGACGTGGGCCTGGGCTACCTGACCTTGGGGCAGCCGTCGCCGACGCTCAGCGGCGGTGAGGCCCAGCGCATCAAGCTGGTGACCGAACTCAGCAAGGTGCGTGACGACGTGACCCGGCGTGGCAACAAGGCGCCGCACACCCTGTATGTGCTCGACGAGCCCACGGTGGGTCTGCACATGGCCGACGTTGAAAAGCTCATCCATGTGCTGCACCGCCTGGTCAATGGCGGCCACAGCGTGGTGGTGATCGAGCACGACCTCGACGTGATGGCCGAGGCCGACTGGGTGATCGACCTGGGGCCGGAAGGAGGCAAGGACGGCGGCCGCATCGTCGCCGCCACCACCCCGGAGGGACTGGTGCAGCGCGGCACCCACACCGGTCGGGCCCTGGCGCCCGTGCTGGCACGCGGCAAGCCCTGAGCCAGACCGTGGCGGGGCCCGTGGGCCCCGGCCGCGCCTGGTCCAAGCCGCCGCGTGACTGCACGTGGCGGCGGCTTGGCGGTGGCAAAGCCCAGCGCGCTGTAGGGCTTGGCGCACAGGTGACAGGGGCGGCTTGAACGCGCTTGTATACCGGGGGACTCAGCGCCCGCAGGCCCACGGCTGAGCGTGAGCGCGCCGACCCATTTCAGGAGACCCCCCGTGCAAAGACGACAACTGATTCAACTCGCCACCGCTTCCCTGGCCGCGACGGCCCTGGGCGCCCAGGCCCAAGCCTTTCCCAGCAAGCCCATCAAGCTGGTGATTGCCTTTCCCGCGGGCGGTCCGACCGACATCACCATGCGCTCGCTGGCCGAGAACGCCTCCAAGATCCTGGGCCAGGCCGTGATCGTCGAGAACAAGCCCGGCGCCGGTGGCACCCTGCCCGCACAGGGCTTGCAGAGCGCGCCGGCCGATGGCTACACGCTGGCGCAGATTCCGCTGGGCGTGTTCCGCATGCCCTACACCACCAAGATGACCTGGGACCCGCTCAAGGACCTCAGCTACGTGCTGAACGTCACGGGCTACGCCTTTGGCCTGGTGGTGCGCTCGGACAGCCCGATCAAGAACTGGAACGATTTCGTGGCCTACGCGCGCGCCAACCCGGGCAAGCTGACCTTCGGTTCCACCGGCACGCTGACCAGCCCGCACCTGACCATGGAGTTGGTGGCCAACAAGCTGGGCATCGAGCTGAGCCACATCCCCTACAAGGGCAGCGCCGACCTGATGCAGGCGGTGGTGGGCGGGCACGTCATGGCCGCGGCGGATTCGACCGGCTTTGCGCCGCAGGTCGAGGCCGGCAAGCTGCGTGTCCTCAACACCTGGGGCGACCAGCGCCTGGCCAAGTTCCCCGATGCGCCCACGCTCAAGGAACTGGGGCTGGACCTGGTGCAGAACTCGCCGTTCGGCATTGCCGCGCCCAAGGGCACCCCGCCCGAGGTGGTCAAGCGCCTGCACGACGCCTTCAAGAAGGCCATGGAGGAGCCCAGCTACGTGCAGGCCCTGGCCCGCTACGACATGCTGCCCAACTACATGGACAGCGCGCAGTACCTGAAGTTTGCCCAGGACACCTCGGCACGCGAGAAGGTGTTGATCGACAAACTGGGCCTGAACAAGCCCCAGTGAGCGGGCGGCTGGGCGGGCTGGCATGATGGCAGGCCCACACCATGTCCGAACACCGCGTCATTGAAATCCACCCCGAGGCGCCGCCCAAACCGGCCTGGGGCCAGCCCTGCAATGGCTGCGGGGTGTGCTGCCTGGCCGAGCCCTGCCCCTTGGGCGTGTTGGTCTCGCGTCGCCGGCAGGGGGCCTGCCGGGCGCTGCAATGGGTGCCGGCCCAGTCGGTCTACCGCTGCGGTTTGATGCAGGCCCCGGCGCAGTACCTCCCGGTGCCCGGGCGCTGGGCCGAGGCGCTGCTGGCCCGCCTGGCGCGGCGCTGGATCGCCGCCGGCATCGGTTGCGATGCCGCGATCGAGCTCCCCGAGCCCGAGGCGGAGGCGGCTTCAGACGCCGAGCGCCAGGCCCCCTCCGCGGGCGGTTCAGGCCGTCCCAGCCGCTGAGCGCGCCCGCAGCAGGGCCTGCGCCAGTTCGGCAAAACCCGCCCCGCGTTCGCTGGGCGTCACATAGCGTGGCAGGTGCTGCAACTGCGGCACAAAACGGCTCACATTCGCCACCCCCACGCTGAGCGGGAAATGCTCAAACATCAGTTGGTCGTTGGTCGAGTCCCCGATGTAGGCCCATTGGTCCAGCTCGGCGTCCAGGGCCCGACCCGTCAGCGCCTGCCAGATCCAGCGCGCGCCCTGCAGCTTGTTGTGGTCGCCAAACCAGCCATTGATGTGGATGCTGCTGACGGTGGCGTTCATGCCGGCCGCGCGCATCTGTGCCACCACCGCGTCGATGGCCGCTTGGGGCAGTTGGCAGAACTCGCTGTGGTCGATCGCGATGTCGGTCTCGCGGCCCCAGGAGTCGGTGGCGCGCTGCGCGCCGGGCACGCGGGCTTCGATCTCGCTGAGCAGCGCCTGCATGCGCTGCCAATGGATCTCGCGCAGCGCCGCGGTTTGTTGGTAGAGGCGGTCCAGGCCGGGCTGGCCCGCCGCGTCCCGGGTGGGGATCAGGGCCACGGCCCCGTTCTCGGCCACCAGGGCATTGAGCGGCCATTGCTGTGCAAAGGGCTCGCTCCAGCCCACCGGCCGCCCGGTGATGGCGATCACCGTCAGGCCGGCGTCGCGCAGGGCCTGCAGCGCTTGCAGGGCCTCGGACGTGATGGCGCCGTCGGTGGTCAGGGTGTCGTCGATGTCGGTGAACACGCCGCGCACAGCGGCGGCGCGGGTGGGGGGCAGGGTGTGCAGCGGCTGCATCGGGGCGGGTTCCGGGTTCAGGGGGGCAGCAGGTCGAAGGCCTCGGCCCCAGGGGCCTGGCCGATCGAACGGAAATACTGGTCAAAGTCGGCGTCGGGCTTGAACATGCCCAGCACGTCGTTGCGGATCAGCAGGGTGTCAAAGCCCTCGGCGCGCAGGCGCTCGGCCAGGCCCTTGGCCCCCAGCAACATGCGGTCGTGGTTGCGCCAGGGGCCAAAAATCTCGCCCCAGATCGGGTTGGGGGCGTAGTAGGTCAGGTTCTCCAGCGCGAACTGGTAGATGCGACGCCCCGGCGGCTGGTGCAGGCGCTGCACCAGCGGGTAGGCGGGCAGCGCCCGGGTCAGGATGACCTCGCGTTGTTCGGGCGTGAAGGCCACCTGGCGCAGGGCTTTTTCGCTGGCGGTCCAGCCGTACTGGCCCAACAGACCGACGCCGCCCAGCGCCAGCAGCAGCCCCAGTTGCTGACCCACCCAGCGCGGCTCGATCACGACCCGTGGGCAGGCTTGCCAGAGGCGCGCCAGCCCGGCGCTGATCACGCGCGCGCTGAGCAAGGCCAGCAGCGGGAAGGCCGGCAGCAGGTAGCGGTCGTAGTGCGAGGTGGCCCACCACACCGCGGTGGCGTAGGCGCTCAGCAGCAGCAGGCCGCGCCAGACCCGGTCGCGCCACAGCGCCGGCATCAAGAGGCTCAGCAGGGCCGGCCACAGGATCTTGGGCGGCCAGTTGGCCACCCCTTTGAGGTCATTGAGCTGGGCGTTCAGGTCCCATTCGTTCCAGTCGTGGAAGCCAAAAAGGCGGCCCCCCAAGGGGCTGAACGGGTCGCCCGTGAGCACGGCGTTGCGCACGTACCAGTAGAGGCAGGGCAGCAGGAACACCGCTGCCGTGCGCAGCCAGACCGAAGGCCGGCGCTCCTGCCACAGCAGCACCGCGCCAAAGAAGGGCAGGTAAATCAGGGCCTGGTACTTGCTGCCCACGGCCAGCCCCAGGATGAAGGCGGCCACCAGCAGCCAGCTGACCCGGCGGCGGTCCTGCCCCCACAGCCACAGGGCCGTGGCGCTGGCGCTCAGGAACAGCGCGATGCCCAGGTCGATGTAGGCCGATCCGTACAGCGAGCCCCCCAGCACCAGCCAGGTCACCGTGGCCAGGCTGGCGGTCAGCCGGCCGCCGTGGCGCAGGCCCACGCGGTACACCATCACGGCCACCAGCCAGCCCGCCAGCGCGTGCAGCAGGTGGGCCAGCACGTCGCCCTTGAGCAGCAGGGCGCACGCGTAGAGCAGGTCGTAGTTGTACGGGAACCAGGGGAAGCGCAGCCAGCCATTGACGGTCAGTTGCCCGCTTTCGGCCCACTGCTTGGCGTGCGGCAGGTGGTACATCAGCTCGTCCCATTGCAGCGGTGGGGCCAGCGGGGCGACCAGGGTGGGGGCCAGCGCCATCAGCACGGCCCAGAGCGCCACCAGGTCCAAGGCATGCCAGGTGCGCGGCGGGCGGGTGCGGCCAGGCAGCAGGCGCTCGCGCTCGCACCAGGCCCGCCACAGCCGCCAGGCCGCCAGGCCCCAGCCCAGGATCAGCAGCCCGAACAGGGCCGGTCGGTGCAGTTGGCCGGCCACGGCCAGCGCCTGCACCAGCACGATGAACAGGCCCAGCCCCAGGGTGGTGGTCAGCGCCCAGCCCAGCCAGCGGTCCTCGACCCGGGGGGCGCGCAGTGCCAGCAGCGTGGCCTGCCCCAGGCCCCAGAAGGCCAGCACCAGGCCCGCGAGGGCGCCGTAAAACTTTTGGATGAAGGCCAGTTCAGTCATGGTCTTGGGTCAGTCGGGCAGGGGGCGGTGGGCTGTGAACAAGGGGTGGGGACGGGCAGGGCGGCGGTTCGGCGGCCCTGCCAGAGGGGTCAGGTTGGGGCGTGGCGGCGCCGGGGGGCCGCGGCCCCCTGGCACCAGCGTTGGATCCAGGGCAGGCGGGGGAGGGCCTGGCTCAGGGGCCGCTCCAGCCCATGCCAGGTCAGCACCGCCAACGCCAGGGTGCAGCCCGTCACGGCCGCCAGCAGCGGGCCGCCATGCAGGGTGCCGCTTTGTTGCCACAGCTTCAGGACCGGCATGTGCCACAGGTAGATGCCGTAGCTGATCTGGCCCAGGTAGTTCAGCGGCTTCAACAGGCCCTGCACCCCGCCGGGCACACTGAGCGCGGCCAGCAGCAGAAAGAAGAACGAGACCACGAGGCCGGTCTTCCAGAACACCACCATCCAGGCGTTGCCCCAGTAGTCGCCGTGGTGGGCCATCACCTGCACGCAGGCATTGAAGCCGAGCCCGAACAGCGCCAGCCACAGCAGGCAATGGCGCCAGGCGGGCTGGCTCCAGCGCTGCAGCCAGCCGGGCTGGCGGTGCAGCATCAGGGCCAGGAAGATGCCCAGGCCGAACTCGTCCAGCGTGCCCGGCAGTTCGCCCGAGTAAATCACCATCAGGGGCACCGCGTTGTCGGCGCCCCGCAGGCCCAGGGCCACGGCCCATTTGAAGGCCCAGGCCAGCAGCATCAGGCCCAGCAGCCATTTCCAGGGCGCGCCCCGGGGCATGAAGCGCAGCGTCAGCGCGATGAACACATAGAACTGCATCTCGAGTGCGATCGACCAGGTCGGGCCATTGATCGACCCGTGGGTGCTGGGCCACAGGTTGTGCAGGAACACCAGGTGGCTGCCAATCTGCATCAGGGTGGTGCTCCAGCCTTGCAGCACCGGCGAGGGGTCGACCCACACCAGCCAGAACACGCTGGTCACCAGGTACAGCGGCACGATGCGGGCCAGCCGCCGGACCATGAACTGGCGCCGGTCCTGGGGCGTGCTCAGGGCGTTTTGAGACAGCCCCGAGCGGGTGATCACGAAGCCGCTGATGAGCAGGAACAGGTCGACCCCGATCCAGCCGATCTGCAGCACCGGCAGGTGGGTGAACAGGCTCAGGCCCGAGCCCGGCTCCAGCACATGGAAGTGGTACAGGAACACCAGCCCAGCCGCCAGCGCGCGCAGGCTGTCCAGCGCCGCGAAATGGGGAAGCCCGGGGGCCGCGGGGGGCGTGGTCCGGTGGGGGGACAGGGTTGCATTAGCCATGGAAGGGGCCGACTCCCGCGTGGGTTGCTGGGGCCCGCCGCCGCAGCGGCAGGCGCGTCTGACCGCGGGCGCCCCAGCGGGCGTGGACAGCGGTCGGTTGGGGATGCACCCCGGCAAGTCTAGGGCTGCGCTGTGCCGCCGGTCGTCGGTCCGGCGCTGCTCGGGCTGCGGGCCGGGGCGCCGTCATCCCGACGGGCGCGCGGGCCGCACAGGCGCGCCGGAGCCCCTCGGGCCGGGCGCGGCAGGTGGGGGCGCGGGGGGCGGGCATGGTCACGATCATGGGGCCTCAGGGCGGCAAGATCTGGAAGGCCTGGCCACCCTTGCCGTCGCTCAACAGCGTGAAGTGCTGCTCGAAACCGGGCAACTGCTGCAGGCGCTCCAACACGTTGTCGCGCACCAGCAAGGTGTTGAAGCCTTGTCGGTGCAGGTGGGCTGCCAGCTCGGGCGCCGACAGGTCGACCAGGTCGGCCTGGCGCCAGGGGCCAAAGACCTCGCCCCAGATCGGGTTGGGGGCGTAGTAGATCGCGTCCTCCAGTCCCCATTGGTAAATCTTCAGGCCGGGCAGGGTGCGCAGGTGCTGGAGCAGGTCATAGGCCACGATCTGCTGGCGCAGGAACTGGTCGCGCTGGGCCTGGGTGGGGGACACCCGCCAGGCGTAGTGGTGCCACTCCTGCCGCGCGTAGTTCACCACCAGGGCGGCGGCCAGGGCCAGCGCGACCCACAGGCCGCCGCGCCGCCGCGCCGGGGTGATGGCGGGCCAGCGGCGCGCCAGCACGTGGCTGCCGCGCCGCAGCAGTTCGACGCAGGTCCAGGCCGACAGCAGGGCCAGCACCGGCATCGACGGCACCAGGTAGCGGTCGTAGTGCGAGGTGACGTACCAACTCACCAGCGCGTAGGCGCTGAAGGCGGCGGCGCAGGCCCAGGCCAGGCCGCTGCGCCAGGGCCGCAGCAGAGGGGTCAGCAGCAGCGGCCACAGTGGGAACTCGGGCCAGTTGGCGACGCGCTTGAGGTCCTGGAACTGCAACCAATGATCCCGCGCGTTCCAGTCATGGAAGCCGAACACCTGGCCACCCAGGGGGCTGAAGGGGTCGCCGGTCAGCACCGCGTTGCGCACGTACCAGTACAGGCTGGGCAGCAGCAGCACGGCCGTGGCCAGCGCCAGCGTGGCCGGGCGTCGGTCGCGCCACAGCAGCACGGCCAGGTACAGCGGCAAAAAGAACAGGCTCTGGTACTTGGCGCCCACCGCCACGCCCATCAAGAAGGCGCTGACCAGCAGCCAGCCGCGGCCCGCCTTGGGGTCTTCCAGCCACAACAGGCAGGCGGCCCCGGCCCCGGTGACGAACAGCGCCACGCCCAGGTCCACATAGGCATTGGAGAAGAACCACAGGTTCATGCCGACCCAGATCGCGGTGCCGCCCAGGGCGGTCAACGGGCCCGCGTGGCGCAGACCCAGGCGGTACACCATCAGCGTGGTGAGCCAGCCCGCCAGCGCGTGCAGCAGGTGGGTGAATTGGTCCCCGCGCAAGATCAGGCCTGCGGCGTACAGCAGGTTGTAGTTGTACGGAAACCAGGGGTAGCGCAGCCACTCGTTGACGCTCAGGCGGCCGTTCTCGACCCATTGCCGCGCGTGCGGCAGGTGGTACATCATCTCGTCCCATTCAAAGGGCGGGCTCAGCGGCGCCACCCAGGTGGGCACCAGCAGGCCCAGGGCCAGCAAGGCACAGGCGGCGCGCAGCCAGGCCGAGCCCGGGGCCGAGGGGCCGTCGGCCTGGGGCTGGGGCTGGGGCTGGGCGCGCTGGCGCCTCCCCCGCGCCTCGCGCCCCAGTTGCCACAACTGCCACAACTGCCAGATGGCCAGCAGCAGGCCGGTCAGCAACACCCCATTGAGCGGCCCACGGCGCAGCAGCCCGGCCACGCCCAGGGCTTGCAGCGCGAGCGCGGTCAGGCCCATGCCGCTGCTGCAGGCCAGTGCCCACTGCAGCCAGGGGTCGGTGCCGCGCACCCGCAGCACCTGCTTGAACAGGGTCTGGCCCAGCCCCCAGAAGGCCAGCAGCAGCCACGCCAGGGTGGCGTACTGCCCGGCGGCAAAAGACAGGGCGTCAGTCATGGTGCAAGGTGTCGTCGGGCCCGGTGGGCCGGCATGCCACAAAGAGAGCGTGCATGGGCCGCACTCAAAGCGCCTGGATCAGCTGCGGGGTCAGCTTCTGGATCAAGCGGTCCGAGTAGGCCTGCCCCGGGTGGATGCCATCGATCAGCTCGTGCTTCTGGAACGGCACGCGGGCCAGCTCGATGTAGCGCACGCGGGTTTCCCACGCGACCGCGCGCAGCACCTTGTCAAACTTCATCACCCCTTTGAACACCGGGATCAGCCCCACCAGCACCACCGTCTTGCCGTGGGCTTGGGCGCCTCGCACCAGCTGGGTCAGGCTGCGCCGGAACTCTTTTTCCTGCACCCCGAGGATGAAGTCGGCGCCCCCGTAGCGCAGCACCACCAGTTGCTCGGGCGCGGTTTTCATGTGTTCGTCCCAGGCGCTGAAGGGCATGGCGTAGCCGCCACGCAGGGCGTCCACCGTGGTGGCCCCGGGGCGCGAGTAGTCGATGGTGACCATGCGGTCGTGGCTGAGTTCGCGCAGCCGGCGCACGGGTGGCACCGCAATCAGGTTGTTGGGCTGACCGGTGGCCGTGCCAGCCAGCAGGCTGTCGCCATACAGCCCAATGATGGGCAGTGTGGTGCCCGGCCCGCTGCGGTGGCTGGGGGCCGCGGGGGCAGGGCGGGCCACGGGCGGGGGCGGGCGGTGGTCACCGCCGCAGGCGGCCAGGCTCAGCAGGCCCGCGCCGAGGCAGACACGCCAGCTCGTGTGCAGGCGCCGTGCGCGCGAATGGGGGCGAACGGGCGTGGTTTTGGACAAGGTGGCGGGGGACATTCAGGTTTCCCGGAGGGCAGCAAAGGCGCAGGTGGCGACCGGTCTGAAGGTGGCTGGCCAGAGGCCGATCTGGAAAGCAACCGTCATGTGCGCGGGTTCAAGAAGAAGCGTTGTGGGGGGCTTGCCGTTGGCGAAACACCAGGTAGCGGGCGCTCACGAAATTGAAGCCCAGGCCCCCAATGCTGCCCAGCGCGACGCCCAGCAGGGCCGCCCCGTCGATGGGCACCCACTGCAGGGTCGCCACGTAGACGGCGTAGTTCACCAGGCCCCCCACGGTCATCGACAGCAGGTACTTCAGGTACTGGCGCCACCAGGGCTCGGTCAGGGGGCTGGGGCTGGCGAAGGCGAAGCGCCGATTCAGCCACCAGGTGGCGGTGGCCGCGCTCAGGAAGGACACCACCCGCGCGCCATACCAGCCCAGCCAGGGCGCCAGGGCGTACAGCACCGCCGTGTCGACCCCCAGGCCGATCACCCCGGCGACACAGAAAAACAGGAACTGACGTGACACCCGGCGGCTCATGGCTGGTGCAGGGGAATGCCCAGGTAGGTCAGTTGCTTGACCTCACGCCGACCGATCGTCACGGTGTGCAGGATGGCGCCGCACACCAGCGACAGGGCCGAGCACATCATGATGCCGGTGGCCATCACGGCGGTGGGCAGGCGCGGCACCAGGCCGGTTTGGAAGTAGGTCCAGGCCAGCGGTGCGGCGATGCCGACCGACAGCAGGGCCAGGAAGGCGGCCAGCAGGCCAAAGAAGGCCAGCGGGCGCTCGCTGATGAACAGCTTCAGGATGGTCTTGAGGATGCGCCAGCCATCGCGCAAGGTGGACAGCTTGCTGGTTGACCCCTCGGGGCGGGCGCGGTAGACGATGTCGACTTCGGCGTAGGGCATGCGCAGTTCCAGCGCGTGCACCGTCAGCTCGGTTTCGGTCTCGAAGCCCTGCGACATGGCCGGGAAGGACTTGGCATAGCGGCGCGAGAACACCCGGTAGCCCGACAGCATGTCGGTGAAGCCGCCACCAAAAATCCAGCTGACCGAACCGGTCAGCATGAGGTTGCCCAGGCGGTGGCCGGGGCGGTACGTCTGCGGGTCCTTGCCGTCGTCCTTGCGGCAGCCCACCAGCATGTCCAGGCGCCGCTCTTGCAGCAGGCGGATGTGCTCGCGCAGGTGGGTGACGTCGTAGGTGGCGTCGCCGTCGACCATCACATAGACGTCGGCCTCGACGTCCGCGAACATGCGCCGCACCACATTGCCCTTGCCGCGCAAGGCGACCGGGATCACCGTGGCGCCCAGCCGGCGCGCGATGGCGCCCGTGTCGTCGCTGGAGTTGTTGTCAAACACGTAGACCTCGGCCTCGGGCAGGCAGGCCTTGAACTCGTCCAGCACCTGGCCAATGGCCAGGGCCTCGTTGTAGCAAGGCAGGACCACGGCAACGCGGCAGTTGAGGGGAGTCGGTGTCGGACTGGACGTCATGGCGGCGATCAATTGAAAAGGCGGTAGGGCTTGGGCAGCAAGGGACCTGGGCGCGTCAACAAGGGATCACGCGCGCGCGCCACCCCGGAGGGGCCGATCGCGGCGTTGCTTGGTTTCTCCCTGGGCTCTTCGCTGGGTCGCGGCGAGCCTGGACGCGTGCCGAGCCGCCGCAGGCCCGCTGGCTCTGCATGAGGGCGTATGTTGCCACAAGCCCTCACCGCGCCAGACTGAACCCTGCACGCTGGCGCCGACTTTACCCCGCGGTCTGCAGGGCCAGGCCCGCGTGCTCGCGCAGCGGGTGGAAGTGGATCTTCGGAAACCGCTCCTGGGCCAGGCGCACGTCGTACGGCGAGGTGCACAGGTAGGCCAGCGTGTCGGCGGCGTCGTGCGCCAGGCGCATCGGGTAGGCGTCGGTGAAGGCTTTCAGCTCGGCCGGGGTGTCGGCGGTGATCCAGCGCGCGCCGGTGTACTGGCTGCTTTCCAGGCGCACGTCGGCGTCGTACTCGGCCTTCAGGCGGTGTTGCACCACTTCAAACTGCAGCTGGCCCACGGCCCCCAGCAGCATGGCGCCGCCCATGTCGGGCTTGAAAACCTGGATCGCACCTTCTTCGCCCAGCTGGGCCAGGCCCTGCTGCAGCTGCTTGGTGCGCAGCGGGTTCTTCAGGATCACGGTCATGAACAGTTCCGGCGCAAAGAAGGGCAGGCCGGTGAACTGCAGGCTGGCGCCATCGGTGATGGTGTCACCCAGTTGCACGCCGCCGTGGGTGGTGAAGCCAATGATGTCGCCCGCGTAGGCCTCGTCCACCGCTTCGCGGCGCTGCGACAGGAAGGTCACCACCGAGGTCGGGCGCAGCTCTTTGCCGGTGCGCTGCACGCGCAGCTTCATGCCCGGCGTGTACTTGCCCGAGGCCATGCGCACAAAGGCAATGCGGTCGCGGTGCGAGGGGTCCATGTTGGCCTGCACCTTGAACACCACGCCCGAGAAGGCGCCGTCTTCGGGCTGGATTTCTTTCTCGACCGGCTGGCGGTTGACCAGCACGGTGCTCTTGCGCGACTGCGGTGGCGGCGCCAGGTCGACCAGCGCGTCCAGCACCTCCATGACCCCGAAGTTGTTGACCCCGGAGCCAAAGAACACCGGGGTCTGCTTGCCGGCCAGGAAGGCCGCGTGGTCGTAAGCGGGCGAGGCGCCGGTGGCCAGTTCCATGGCCTCCAGGGCGGACTCGTACTCGGCCCCGAAACGCTTCAACAGGGTCTCGTGCTCGCTCAGCGGGATGCTCTCGAAGTCCTGCGGCAGGCGCTCGCTGCCGGCTTCAAACACCGTCATGGCCTGGGTGCGCAGGTTGATGATGCCGGCGAAGCTCTTGCCCTGGCCCACGGGCCAGGTCATGGGCACGCAGGGCATGCCGAGTTCGCGTTCCACCTCGTCGAGGATGTCCAGCGGCTCGCGCACTTCGCGGTCCATCTTGTTGACGAAGGTCAGGATGGGCGTGTCGCGCTGGCGGCACACCTCGATCAGGCGGCGGGTCTGGGCTTCCACCCCGTTGGCCGCGTCGATCACCATCAGGGCCGAGTCCACCGCGGTCAGCACGCGGTAGGTGTCTTCGGAGAAGTCCTTGTGGCCCGGGGTGTCGAGCAGGTTGATGACGTGCTCGCGGTAGAGCATCTGCATCACCGACGAGGCGACCGAAATGCCACGCTGCTTTTCAATCTCCATCCAGTCCGAGGTGGCGTGGCGGCTGGCCTTGCGGGCTTTCACCGAGCCGGCGATCTGGATCGCGCCCGAGAACAGCAGCAGTTTTTCGGTCAGCGTGGTTTTACCCGCGTCCGGGTGGGAAATGATCGCAAAGGTGCGGCGGCGGCGGGTTTCGTTGGCGTAGGACACGGGCAGGCTTTGGTGTTGGCGCGGGGGCGGCGCGCGAAATTCGGGGCCGGTGGGCGACGCGATGGGGTCGCTCCGGCGGTGGGCTGAGACCCGGGCCCGCAAGGGGGCCGGTGGGGCGCAGCCAACGATTTTAAAGGCTTGCGGCCCCGGGCCCAGCCAGCGCCGGTTTTCGCCCGGCACGGCGGTGGTGCGGGCGCTAACCTGAGCCGGCGCCCGGGACATTGCGGCCACCCCCCTGGCAGTTGGCATAAAATAGCTCGATCCGAGGAGCGTTGCAGCACCCCCAAACAGGCGGGGTGTGAGGCTCGGACCGACACCGCAACGACGCTCATCCACTTCCCGTGCGATGAGTTTTTTCGCCCCGGCAAGTGGTTTTTTCAAAATCCGTTTTGGAGCAAACCATGAATGCACGTATCAACACCCCCGTGAACACCGACTGTGTGATCACCGACATCGGCCTGGCGGCTTGGGGCCGCAAGGAAATCCGCATCGCCGAGACCGAAATGCCCGGTCTGATGGCCATCCGCGAAGAGTTCGCCCCGTCGCAGCCGCTCAAGGGCGCCCGCATCACGGGCTCGCTGCACATGACGATCCAGACCGCTGTGCTGATCGAAACCCTGCAAGCCCTGGGCGCGCAAGTGCGTTGGGCCTCGTGCAACATCTTCTCGACCCAGGACCACGCCGCAGCCGCCATCGCCGCGGCCGGCACCCCGGTGTTCGCCGTCAAGGGCGAGTCGCTGGAAGACTACTGGGACTACACCCACCGCATCTTCGACTTCGGCGCCGCAGGCACCGAAGGCGAAGGCCCGAACATGATCCTGGACGACGGCGGCGACGCCACCTTGCTGATGCACCTGGGCAAGCAAGCCGAGAAGGACGCTTCGGTGCTGGCCAACCCGGGCAGCGACGAAGAGCGCATCCTGTTCGCCGCCATCAAGGCCAAGCTGGCCGTGGACCCGACCTGGTACACCCGCAAGAGCGCCCACATCATCGGCGTGACCGAAGAAACCACCACCGGTGTGCACCGCCTGAAGGAAATGTCGGCCAAGGGCACGCTGATGTTCCGCGCCATCAACGTCAACGACTCGGTCACCAAGAGCAAGTTCGACAACCTGTACGGCTGCCGCGAATCGCTGGTGGACGGCATCAAGCGCGCCACCGACGTGATGATCGCTGGCAAGGTAGCTTGCGTGGCCGGTTACGGTGACGTTGGCAAGGGCTCGGCCCAGGCCCTGCGCGCCCTGTCGGCCCAAGTCTGGGTGACCGAAATCGACCCCATCAACGCCCTGCAAGCCGCCATGGAAGGCTACAAGGTCGTGACCATGGAGTACGCCGCCGACAAGGCCGACATCTTCGTGACCACCACCGGCAACAAGGACGTGATCCGCCACGAGCACATGCTGGCCATGAAGGACCAGGCCATCGTCTGCAACATCGGTCACTTCGACAACGAAATCCAGGTCGCCACGCTGGAGCAGTACCAGTGGGAAGAGATCAAGCCCCAGGTCGACCATGTGATCTTCCCGGACGGCAAGCGCATCATCCTGCTGGCCAAGGGCCGCCTGGTGAACCTGGGCTGCGGCACCGGCCACCCCAGCTTCGTGATGTCGTCGAGCTTTGCCAACCAGACCATCGCGCAGATCGAGCTGTTCACCCGCAGCGAAGCCTACGAAAGCGGTCAGGTCTATGTGCTGCCCAAGCACCTGGACGAAAAGGTGGCCCGCCTGCACCTGAAGAAGGTCGGCGCGATGCTGACCGAGCTGACGGACGAGCAGGCCGCCTACATCGGCGTGTCCAAGCAAGGCCCGTACAAGCCCGACACCTACCGCTATTGAGCGTTCATTGAGCGTTCATTGAGCGCTGGTCAGGTCCCGTGCGGGGCCTGACCCTGGTGGCACCCCCGGCACCGCCGGGGTGCCACGGGCGGTGTCTTTTTGAGGCGCCGCTTGCGCCTCTTCAGACCGGGCGCCCGGCGGGCCTGCCGGTCTTGTTTCCCATCTTTTTCCAAAGGGTTCCATGCGAGCTGATCAGTTGTTGGTGGAGCGCGGCTTGGCCGTCTCCCGCTCGCAGGCCTCGCGCCTGATCGCGGCGGGGGTGCAGTGGCGGCCCAGCGAGGCTTCGCCGTGGGTGGCGGTCGTCAAGAACGGCCAGGAGCTGCCCGACAGCGCTCAGATCGAACTGGTCGACACCGCCGAGGCGCGCTACGTGTCGCGGGGCGGGCTCAAGCTGGAAGGCGCCCTGCGCCACACCGGCGTGTCGGTGCGCGAGCGCCTGTGCCTCGACGTGGGGCAGTCCACCGGGGGCTTCACCGACTGCCTGCTGCAGGCCGGCGCGGCCCATGTGGTGGGCGTGGACGTGGGCCAGGGCCAGCTCTATGAGCGGCTGCGCTTCGACGACCGCGTGACCTGCATCGAGCAGCTCAATGCGCGCAACATGACCACGCTGGAACTGATGGCGGAATGCGAGGGGCTGGAAAGCCCGCGCGGTCCTTTTGACGGTCAGTTCGACCTCATCACCGGGGACCTGTCCTTCATCTCGCTGACCTTGGTCATGCCCGCTCTGATGCCCATGCTGGGCCTGGGCGGCGACCTGCTGATGCTGGTCAAGCCGCAGTTCGAGCTGCAGCCTGGCCAGGTGGGCAAGGGGGGCATCGTGCGCGACCCCGCGATGTACGCGGTGGTCGAAGCGCGTTTGCGTGGCGCCTGCGCCGAACTCGGTTTGCAGGTGCAGGACTGGTTCGACAGCCCGATCAGCGGTGGCGATGGCAACCGTGAATTTTTCATCCATGCAAGGAGAGCGGCATGAGTCAGAGCTCATCCAGTTCCACATCCGGCGCGGCCTCGGCCCGTCTGCCGGTCAGCTTTGAGTTTTTCCCGCCCAAGACGCCCGAAGGCGCTGCCAAGCTGCGCACCGTGCGCCAGGCGCTGTACCAGCGCTCGCCCGAGTTCTGCTCGGTCACTTACGGGGCCGGGGGCTCGACCCAGGAAGGCACGTTTGCCACCGTGCGCGAGATCCTGGCCGAAGGCGTCAGCGCCGCCTCGCACTTCTCGTGCATCGGCGCCACGCGGGATTCGGTGCGCGAGCAACTGGCCACCCTCAAGGCCATGGGCGTGAAGCGCCTGGTGGCCCTGCGCGGTGACTTGCCCAGCGGCTACGGTGCGGGGGGCGAGTTCCAGTATGCGAGCGACCTGGTGGCCTTCATCCGCGCCGAGACCGGGCGTGACTTTCACATCGAAGTGGCGGCCTACCCTGAAGTGCACCCGCAAGCCCGCTCGCCCGAGGCCGACCTGCAGGCCTATGCGGCCAAGGTGCGCGCGGGCGCGGACGCGGCCATCACGCAGTACTTCTACAACAGCGATGCGTACTTCCGCTTCGTCGACGAGGCCTACCGCCTGGGCGTCGACGTGCCGGTGGTGCCGGGCATCATGCCCATCACCAGCTCGACCCAGCTGATGCGTTTTTCGGACGCCTGTGGCGCCGAGATCCCGCGTTGGATCCGCCTGCGCCTGCAGGCCTTCGGGGATGACGTGGAGTCGATCAAGGCCTTCGGCCTGGACGTGGTCACCGACCTGTGCGACCAGTTGCGCAACGCTGGCGTGCCGGGCTTGCACTTCTACACCATGAACCAGAGCGCCGCCACGCTGGCGCTGCTGGACCGCCTGGCCTTGTCGGCTTGAGCATGCGGCGCCTGCTGCTGAGCGGCGTCTTGTTGGCGGGCCTGCTGGGCAGCGCCGGGGCGCTGTCGGCCGAGGCTGGCTTTGGCGCCGTGCCGGGGCTCAGCCTGCCCACGCGAGACACGCTCGACAGCGCCCCGGCCCAGGGGCCTGACGCGGCGTCCTTGCCCGAACTCGTGGGCGACCCGCTGAGCACCCTGATGTCGCCCGATGAGCTGTTCTTTGAGCGCGGGTCGGCCTCCTGGTATGGCCTGGCGCTGCACCGCCGTCGCACCGCCAGCGGCGAGCGGTTTGACATGAATGCCTTCACCGCGGCCCACCGCACGCTGCCGTTTGGCACCAAGGTGTGCGTGCACAGCCTGGTCACCGGCAAGGAGGTGCTGGTGCGCATCAACGACCGCGGGCCGCACACGGCGGGCCGCATCATTGACCTCAGCCGCGCGGCCGCGCTGGCGCTGGACTTGCTGGGCACGGGGATCAAAGAAGTGGCCCTGTCCCTGCCGGCCGTGACCGGTCGCGTCTGCGCGCAGTGATCCGGTTCGGACCGGGGAGCGGGGGGGTAGGGCGGCAGGCCGCCTGCCCACCGCGCATTCAAAGGGCCTGCCGGCGACGCCCGCCCGGGCCGCCCGGGCCGGCGGGATCAGCTGCCGCTGTCCAGCGTGAAGCCCGCGCCCTTGTCCTGACCGAGCAACTGCACCATCTGGGGCAGGGCTTCCTTGAGCTGGTCTTTCAGGGTGTAGGGCGGGTTGATCAGGAGCATGCCGCTGGCCGGCAGGCCGCCGCCCGACTTGCTGCCCGACTTGACGGTCAGCGTGGCGTGCAGCCAGGCCTTGCCCGCCTTGTTGGCCATGGTCTTGAGGCGGCGCGGCAGGTCGTGCGCCTCGGGGCGCGGGATGATCGGGTACCAGACCGCGTAGGTGCCGGTGGCAAAACGCTTCAGGCAGTCGGCAATCAGGTCCTGCACGCGCAGGTAGTCGGACTTGATTTCGTAGCTGGGGTCGCACAGCAGCAGGGCACGGCGTGCTGGCGGCGGCAAGAACTTCTTCACGCCTTCAAAACCATCTTCGCGCAGCACAGCGACCTGGCGGCCGACTTCGAGTTGGGCGATGTTGCCTTCGAGGGCGCGGGCATCGGTGGGGTGCAGTTCAAACACCTTGAGGCGGTCGTGGCTGCGCAGCAGGCGCTGCGTGATGAACGGTGAGCCCGGATAGACCTTGAGCGAGTTGCCGCTGTTGAAGGCGCGCACCTGCTCGGCGTAGTCGGCCAGCGCGGGGGCGAGCTTGAAGCCTTCTTTCTTGGGCGCGTACTTGCCCTTGGGCGCGTTGGGGTCGACTGGTTCGGGCTCGACCACCGGACCGGCGAGCAAGGCGCGGATGCCTTGCTCGGCCTCCCCGCTGGTGGTGGCGTAGTCGCCATCCAGTCGGTACAGACCGGCCCCCGCATGGGTGTCGATCACGGTCAGGGCCGCGTCTTTTTCTGTCAAATATTGGAGTGCGGACACCAGCACGGTGTGCTTGAGCACATCGGCGTGGTTGCCTGCATGGAAGGCGTGGCGGTAACTGAACATGGCGCCAATGGTAACGGGGCGGCGGTATTTGTTGGCATCCGCTCTGCCTTTTGCCGCAGCAGGCGCTATCCTCGGCGCCTGTAAATTGTTCAAATCAGGGCTTTGTCGCCGCGACTTCCGGGTCTCGGAACGCCGCCGCTGTTCCTGTTGTCCATGACCTCCCCCGTTCCTGACGCCTCTCCCGCCGCCTTGACCCATGTCGATGCGCTGGCCGTGGGCGAGCGCCTGGCCGAGTTCGAGATCACGGGCTTGCTGGGGGTGGGGGGCTTTGGTCTGGTGTACCAAGCCTTTGACCATTCCTTGCACCGGCCGGTGGCCATCAAGGAATACATGCCCAGCGCCCTGGCCGGGCGTGCCGAAGGGCAGCGCGTGGCCACGCGCTCATCGGCCGACGGGCCGGCCTACGAGTCGGGTCTGCGAGGCTTCCTCAGCGAGGCGCGGCTGCTGGCCCGCTTTGACCACCCCTCGCTGGTCAAGGTGTTCCGCTTCTGGGAGGCCAACGGCACCGCCTACATGGTGATGCCCCTGTACCAGGGCATGACCCTCAAGCAGGCCCGTCAGCAGATGCGCAGCCCGCCGCCCGAAGCCTGGTTGCGCCAGGTGCTGGGGGGGGTCTTGGGGGCCCTGTCGGTGCTGCACGAGGGGGACACCCTGCACCGCGATGTGTCGCCCGACAACCTCTTCTTGCAAGACCTGGGGCCGCCGGTGCTGCTGGACCTGGGCGCGGCGCGGCGCGCGGTGGGGGAGCAGACGCAAAAGCACACCGCCATCCTGAAGGTCAATTACGCGCCCATCGAGCAGTACGCCGAGGCCGAGGACATGCACCCTGGGCCCTGGTCTGATTTGTATTCGCTGGCCGCCGTGGTGTATGACTGCCTGTGCAACAAGCCAGCGCCGCCGGCCACCTTCCGCATCATCAAGGACCGCATGCTGCCGCTGGCCGAGGTGGCGCGGGTGGTGGAGGCCGAGTTCGGCCAGTCCTATTCGGCGCCGTTTGTGGCCAGCCTGTCGCAGGCGCTGGCGATCCGGCCCGAGCAGCGACCGGCCAGCACCCAGGCGCTGGCCGAGGCCATGGGCCTGTCGGTGGACCTGGCGCGCCTGAGCCGCTTTGACTGGCGCGCCGAACTGGGCGACCTCTGGCAGGCGCCGGGGAGCGCTCCCCCGCCCCAGCCGGGCTCGACCGACGTCACCACCGTCCTGCCCGGGCCCGCGCCGTCCCCCACCACGCCGGAGCCTGACCTGGACTTCACCTGGCCGCAGGCGCTGTCGGTCGATGCGCGGCCGCCCGCGGCCGTGTCCGCGACCCGCGTCGAGGCCCCCTCCACCGCCGCGCGCACCGTGCCGCTGGCCGCCGCCGAGGTGGCCGCGCCAGCGGCTGTGCCCCCCGTGGTGCCCCGCGCAGCGGGGGCGCCACCGTCGGCAGATGCGCTGCACTGGCGCCAGACGGTGATCGGGGTGGTGCTGCTGTCCCTGCTGGGGGCCGGGCTCGGGTGGTGGTGGCAGGTGTCGCACGACCCCGACGCCGGCGTCATCACCGAGCTGGCCGAGCCGGCCGCCCCCGCGGCTTCGGCAGGCGCTGCGGCTGCATCGCCTCCGGCGCCCGGGCCGGCCCAGCCGACCGAGGGCCAGGCTGGGGCTGGCGCACCGACCGCCGCGCCGACCTCCGCCCCTGTGGCGGAGTCGCCCCGAGCCGGCAGCAGCCCGGCAGCGCGTTCGACGGCGGTGACACCGGGCGGGGCCAGCGATTCGTCTCAGCGCAAAGCGGCAGCGGCGGCGGTGCCCCCTGCGGCGACCGGCGCTGCGGCCACGGGGGCGGCCTCGCGGGGCGCGGCGTCCGGGTCGGCCGCGGGCGCGCGCACCGCGGGCCGTGACGAGGGGCGTGGCGCCGAGGCCGCCAGCAACCGACCCGGCCCCGAGCCGGTCGCCCCGGCGGGCGGTGCCGCCAGTGGCAGTGGTGCAGCGCTGTGTGCGGACAGCCACGTGTTGGCCAAGACCATGTGCATGCACCAAGCCTGTGCGCGGCCAGAAAACACGGCCACCAAGGCCTGTGTCGACTACCGGCGGGGTTTGCAGGAGCGTTCCGAGCGCCTGTTCTGAGCGCTGATCGCCCAGCAGGCTGATGCGGGCCCGCGCAGCAGCGGTGAGCCCGCAAAATCCAGGGTTTCGGGCCCGATGGCGCCCGCCGCGAGGTCGGGGGAGGCCGGTGGGGTTTTGGGGCTTGACTTTTGCCTAACCCAGGTCGGTTGCCTGAGGTGTAATCAGACTCTTATGGCCACTATGTGAAGTTTTGGATGGCCCAGGTATTGCTTGTCATTAAATTGAAACGGTCGGTAACGTCGGTAAGTCGCTTCAGCCCCGGTCCAGGCCGGCCTTGACACCACGGCCCCCGCACGCCACCCCATCGCAGAGGGGTGTCCGGCGGTGGTCCCCGGTGGCCACTGAGGCGGTTCGGCAGGACATGACCCCCCGTTCGATTTCGCAATGTCCGTTGATTGATTGTTTAAACCTCTGGAGAACAACTTGAAAAAGTCCCTCATGTCTATTTTGGCGCTGGCTGCGATGGCCGGTGGTGCCCATGCTCAAAGCACCGTTCAGGTCATGGGCTTGCTGGATACCTACGCCGGCTCCATCCGCATGGCGGGTGACGGCGGCCGCACCAGCAAAGTCGGTAGCGGTGGCATGACCACCTCCTGGATCGGTTTCAAGGGCTCTGAAGACCTGGGTGGCGGCCTGCGTGCCAACTTCGCCCTGACCTCGTTCATGCAAGTCAACTCGGGCGTGCCGGGCCGCTTCACGGGCGACACCTTCTTCTCGCGCGACGCCAACCTGGGCCTGTCGGGTGGTTTCGGTGCCGTGACCGTGGGCCGTGGTCTGGCCCCCAACTTCCTGCCGACCGTGATCGCCAACCCCTTCGGTGATTCCTTCACCTTCTCGCCGCTGGTGCTGCACGCGAACGTGGGCCTGTTCAACGGCACGGGCTGGACCGCCACCACCCCGTCGGACACCGGTTGGTCGAACGAAGTCATCTACAGCACGCCGAAATTCGGCGGCCTGTCGGGCAACGTGCACTACCAGTTCAGCAACCTGGACAGCACCACCGGCAATTCGGGCAAGAAGAACATCGGCGTGAACGCCATGTACTTCAATGGCCCCTTGGCCCTGACCGGCTTCTACGAGCGCGATCAGCTGAACAACCCCGTGGTGACCGCCTTCTCGCCGGCCAACACCAAGAAGGACTGGATGCTCGGTGGCTCGTATGACTTCACCGTGGCCAAGGCCTTCCTGACCTATGGCCAAGCCGCCAACAACCTGACGCCCAAGGCCAAGACCACCTCGGTCGGCGTCAGCGCACCGGTCGGTGCTGGCAAGGTGCTGGCGGCCTACGCCAACACCTCGCTGGACAGCGGCATTTCGCGCAAGACCGCCAGCCTGGGTTACGACTACTTCCTGTCCAAGCGCACCGATGTCTACGCGGTGCTGATGAATGACAAGATCACCGCCAAGTCCACTGGCACCAGCTTCGGCGTGGGCATCCGTCATTCCTTCTGATTTTTTGTGCGAGTGAGTTTCTTCATTGGCGCAACCTGAAAAGGTTGCGCCTTTTTTGCATGGCCGCCGGAAGGTGGCAGGGCCCTGGGCCTTGCTGCTGGACGTGCGGCCCTGTATTTTGTAGAATAGAAGGCTTCGCAGCGTTTTTAGCCCCGCGGCGAAGTCTGCGCAGCCATTGCTGCCGATCCCGAAGCCGCAGGTTCAGCTTGGACCCGCATCAGACTTCAACCCGCAAGGGTGGTGGATGGGCAGGCTGGGCGATCCCCACCTAAGAGGTTTCCAGAAGAGAAACACCGACCGTGGAAAAGGGCTTTTTGCAGCCGGCCTTTCAGGCCGGCAACCAACTCGAAAGCAATACATGTCTACGTTCAGCGCTAAGCCCGCAGACGTGAAGCACGAGTGGTTTGTGATTGACGCCACCGACAAGGTGCTCGGCCGGGTAGCCAGCGAAGTTGCCCTCCGTCTGCGCGGCAAACACAAAGCCATTTACACGCCTCACGTCGATACTGGCGATTTCATCGTCATCATCAACGCCGCCAAGATCAAGGTCACCGGCACCAAGTCCCTGGACAAGGTGTACTACCGTCACTCTGGCTTCCCCGGCGGCATCACTGCCACCAACTTCCGCGACCTGCAAGCCAAGCATCCTGGCCGTGCAATCGAGAAGGCCGTCAAGGGCATGCTGCCCAAGGGTCCTCTGGGTTACGCCATGATCAAGAAGCTCAAGGTGTACGGCGGTGCTGAGCACCCCCACACCGCGCAGCAACCCAAAGTGCTGGAACTGTAAGGAGCCGAGATGATTGGTGAATGGAACAATGGCACCGGCCGTCGCAAGTCCAGCGTCGCCCGTGTGTTTCTGAAAAAAGGCACTGGCAAGATCACGGTGAACGGCAAGGACATCCAGTCCTACTTCGGCCGCGAAACCTCGATCATGATCGCCAAGCAGCCCCTGGTGCTGACCTCGCATGTTGAATCTTTCGACATCCAGGTCAACGTGCACGGCGGCGGTGAATCCGGCCAAGCCGGTGCAACCCGTCACGGCATCACCCGCGCTCTGATCGACTACGACGCTTCGCTGAAGCCCGCACTGAGCCAAGCCGGCTTCGTGACCCGCGACGCCCGTGAAGTGGAACGTAAGAAGGTCGGCCTGCACTCTGCTCGCCGCGCCAAGCAGTTCAGCAAGCGCTGATCAGCGTTTCTTTCTGCAAAACCGCAACAAGTCCGACTTGTTGCGGTTTTTTTGTTTTACGCTCCCCCTTTTTGTCTTTTCGCCACCGGCCCATGCGCTTTCGCCTGCTTCGTCGACGCCTCACCATCAGTGCCCCTCGGGTGGCCGTGCGCAGCGCCATGCCTTGGCCCTTGCGTTGGGCGGTGCTGGCCATCATGCTGGGCTTTTGCGCCGCCATTGCGCTGTGGGCGTTTGAGTTTGGCAAGAACCTCGCTGGCCTGGAGCCGCACACCCGGGAAGAGGTGCTGGCGCTGCGCGAGCAGCTGGCCCAGATGCGTGACGAGCGCGACAAGGCGCAGTCGGTGGCCAACACGTCGGGCAGCCTGTTGACGGCCGAGCGCGCGACCCAGGAGCGCCTGCTGGCGCAGGTGCACCAACTGGAGCAGGACAACCGCTCGCTGCGCGACGACCTGGGTTTCTTTGAGAAGCTGATCCCGGCCAACAGTCAGGACGACGTCGGCATCCGCGGGCTGCAGGCCGAGACCCTGGCCGGGCAGCAGTTACGCTGGCAGGTGCTGGTGATCCAGCCCGTGAAGGCGGGCCCCGAATTCAAGGGCCGTCTCGAGTTGCTGTTGTCGGGTACGCTCGCGGGCAAGCCCTGGGAGATGCCCTTGCCGCAAGGCCCGGTGCCCCTGCAGTTCCGCCAGTACCGCCGCCTCGAAGGGGTGGTGGACCTGCCGGCCCAGGCGGTGGTCAAGCAGATCACGGCCCGGGTGCTGGACGCCAATGGGTCGCGCGCCGTGCAGACCCTGAAGCTGTGAGCGGCCGTCACACGGCTTACCGACCTCGAAAGGACTGACTTTGTTCGCCAAGAAGAAGCAACCGCCCATCAAGAGCCTGATCGCCCAAGGCAGCCGCATCGACGGCAACATCACCTTCGCCGAGGGCCTGCGGGTCGACGGCGACGTGGTGGGTGATGTGCGGGTGGATGAGTCGCAGCCCAGCCTGCTCGTGATCTCGGAAACCGCCACGGTGATCGGTGCCGTGTATGCCGACCACGTCATCATCAATGGCCGGGTGCAAGGCCCGGTGCACGCCCGCGAACTGCTGGAGTTGCAGCCGCGCGCCCGCATCGAAGGCGACATCTACTACAAGGCCCTGGAGATGCACCAGGGCGCGGTGGTGGCGGGCATGCTGTGCCCCGCGGTGCAGATGGACGAAAAGCCCCTGTTGTCATTGACGGCTAATTCCCACTGACCGGAATTCCCGAGCGAATTCTTGTACTATTCAGACCAAACCGTTTCCGGAGATCCCCATGAGTGCTGTTGTCGAGTCGATGCCGACCGAAATGCCCACCCCCATCGTTTTCACCGACAGCGCGGCCGCCAAGGTGGCTGACTTGATCGCTGAAGAGGGCAACCCTGACCTGAAGCTGCGCGTGTTTGTGCAGGGCGGTGGTTGCTCGGGCTTCCAGTATGGTTTCACGTTTGACGAGATCACCAACGAAGACGACACCACGATGACCAAGAACGGTGTGTCGTTGCTGATTGACGCGATGAGTTACCAGTACCTGCTGGGGGCCGAGATCGATTACAAGGAAGATCTGCAAGGTGCACAGTTCGTGATCAAGAACCCGAACGCCACCACCACCTGTGGCTGTGGCTCCAGCTTCTCGGTCTGAAGCGCGTCCCGCACGCTGCCCGACAAAACCGCCCTCGAGGCGGTTTTTTCTTTTCGCCCGCCTGTAAGAGAAAGTAATCCGCCATGGCCATCGTTCAGGACCTGCGCTCTCAGCAGCGCTTGCTGTGGCTGGTGGCGCTGGGGTTCTTCATGCAGACCCTGGACGCCACCATCGTCAACACGGCCTTGCCCGCGATGGCCAAAAGCCTGCACGAAAGCCCCCTGCGCATGCAGTCGGTGATCGTCGCGTACTCGCTGGCCATGGCCATGCTGATCCCCGCCTCGGGCTGGGTGGCGGACCGGTTTGGCACGCGCCGGGTCTATGTCTGTGCCATCAGCCTGTTTGCTGTGGGCTCGCTGTTGTGTGCGGTGTCGTCCACGCTGGCGCAGCTGGTCGCGGCGCGCGTGGTGCAGGGCCTGGGTGGGGCCTTGCTGTTGCCGGTGGGGCGGCTGGCGGTGCTGCGCACCTTCCCGCGCGAACGCTTTTTGCAAGCCATGAGCTTCATTGCCATCCCGGGGCTGATCGGCCCGCTGATCGGGCCGACGCTGGGGGGCTGGCTGGTCGAGGTGGCGTCCTGGCACTGGATCTTTCTGATCAACCTGCCGGTGGGGGCGGTCGGCGCGGTGGCGGCCTACAGCTTCATGCGCGATGGTGCGCCCGTGGCGGTCGAGCCCTTTGACTGGTCGGGCTACCTCTGGCTGGCCTCGGGCATGGTGTCGCTGTCCTTGGCCCTCGATGGGTTGTCGGGCCTGGGGCTCGGGCATGCCGGGGTGTTGGTGCTGCTGGTGTTTGGCCTGGCCAGCCTGGTGGCCTACTGGCTGCATGCGATGCGGGTGCCTCAGCCGCTGTTCTCTCCGCGCTTGTTCAGTGTGGTGTCGCTGGCGATCGGCCTGCTGGGCAACCTGTTTTCGCGCCTGGGCAGTTCGTGCATGCCTTTCTTGGTGCCTTTGCTGCTGCAGGTCAGCCTGGGGTACTCGCCTTTTGAGGCCGGCCTGATGATGCTGCCCGTGGCCCTGGCCGGCATGGCGGTGAAACGCATCACCACGCCCCTCATCACGCGCCTGGGCTACCGCCGCGTGCTGGTGGGCAACACGGTGCTGGTGGGGCTCAGCATGATGAGCTTTGCGCTCATCACGCCGACCCAGCCTTTGTGGCTGCGGGTGCTGCAGCTGGCGGTGTTTGGCGCCGTCAATTCGATCCAGTTCACCGCCATGAACACGCTGACCCTCAAGGACCTGGAGGGGCCGCAGGCCAGCAGTGGCAACAGCCTGCTGTCGATGGTGCAGATGCTGGCCATGGGCATGGGGGTGGCCGTGGCAGGCGCGGTGCTGGCGGGTTTCACGGCCTGGATCGGCTCGGGCAGTGCACCCACCCTGGCACGGGTTGACACCCTGTCGGCGTTCAATGCCACCTTCTTCACCATGGGGCTGATCACGCTGGCGTCCGCTGCCATCTTCTGGCAATTGCCACTGGGCGAGGCGTCGGTGGGCACCGCGCGCTCACCCGAGGCCGAGGGACCGACGGGGCATTGAGGCTGGTGGCTGGTGCAGGGAGGCCGCGCCCGCACGGGGCGCCTTCTTGGCGGTGTGGCTTCGGGTTCCGGGCGGCGGGTGCCGAATTTCGGGTGCCGTCGCGGCCTGGAACTCACCACGTCACGTCAGGTGAGCTTGGGTGAGGTCATGTCAGATCCACCGCACCCCACGGCTCCCGGGCTGATCAGAGCCGGATCGGGGGATCGCCGGCTGGGTAGAGGGCCCCCAGGATGCGCGCGCCCTCGGCGCCAGTGACGCTGGGCAGGCTGCCGGTTTGGCGCAGCACCGCCTGGCGTGCCAGCCAGGCAAAGGCCACGGCCTCCACCTGCAGCGGGGGCAGCCCGGCCGCGGCGGTGGAGCGCACGCTGAGGTCGGGCAACTGGGCACGCAGTCGGCGCATCAGCTCGTCGTTGAGCGCGCCACCACCACAGACCAGCAGTTGCCGGCTGCCCTGGCCATGCAGCTTGAGGGCGTTGGCGCAGGCCAGCGCCGTGAACTCGGTCAAGGTGGCCTGCACATCGGCGGCCCGCAGACCGGGCCACGCTGCCAGGCGCTGGGCCAGCCAGTCGGGGTTGAACAAGTCGCGGCCGGTGCTCTTGGGCGGCGGCTGGTCCAAAAAGGGTTCGTTGAGCAGTGCTTGCAGCAGCCCGGTGTGCACCTCACCCTGGGCCGCCCAGGCGCCACCGCGGTCGAAGGCCTGGCCGGTGTGCTGCTGGCACCAATGGTCCATCAGGGCGTTGCCGGGGCCGCAGTCAAAGCCCCGCACTTCTCCGGCCCGCTGGGTCTGCGCGGGCGGACGCGGCGGGATCACGGTCAGGTTGGAGATGCCTCCGAGGTTGAGCACCGAGACGGTTTGCTCGCTTTGTCCAAACACGCGGGCATGGAAGGCGGGCACCAGGGGGGCGCCCTGGCCGCCGGCCGCGATGTCACGGCTGCGGAAATCCGCCACCACATCGATGCCGGTGTGCTCGGCCAGCAGGGCGGGGTTGTTCAGTTGCAGGGTGTAGCCCGTGCCATCGTGCAGGCCGGGCTGGTGGCGCACCGTCTGGCCGTGCGCCCCGATGGCCAGCACGCGCCAAGCCGGCAGGCCGCCTTCGCCGAGCAGTCGGGCCACCACCGCCACGTAGGTGCGCGCCAGGGCGTTGGCGGCGAGGGCCGCACGGTGCAGTTCGTTGGTGCCGGGCGTGTTCAGGTCCAGCAAGGTCTGCTTCAGGCCTTGGGTGAAGGGCAGGGCCACATGGGCCACGACCTGGGGTTGATCGCCCTCAAAGCGGCACAGCACCCCGTCCACCCCGTCGAGCGAGGTGCCGGACATCAGCCCAATGAAATGGTCGGCCGCAGCGCCCATGGGCGGGGCTCAGTCGGCGCTGGCCTGCTGCACCGAGGCGGCGGCGGACAACTGGATGCGCATGGCCGAGGCCAGGCGGTTGAAGGCCGGGCGCGCTGCGGTGGATACTGGGATGGATTCGCTCTGGCGGGCGATCGTCATCGGGTCCTGGTGCACGCCATTGACGCGGAATTCAAAGTGCAGGTGGGGGCCGGTGGCCCAGCCCGTGGCACCCACGGCACCCAGGTTTTGGCCTTGGCTGATGGTCTGGCCGCGCACCACGCTGATGCGGCTCAGGTGGGCGTAGACCGTGGTCTGGTTGTTGCGGTGCTTGACGATCACCACGTTGCCGTAGCCGTTCTGCACCCCTGCAAAGTCGACCACCCCGTCACCCACCGAGCGCACGGCGGTGCCCACCGGGGCGGCGTAGTCGGTGCCCAGGTGGGCGCGCCAGGTTTGCAGGATCGGGTGGAAGCGCATCTTGAAGCCGCTGGTGACGCGCGAGAACTCGACCGGCGAGGTCAGGAAGGCGCGGCGCAGGCTGTTGCCGTCCAGGGTGTAGTAGCCGCCTTTTTGGCCGGGTTCCTGGAACCACATGGCCTGGTAGGTCTTGCCGGCGTTGATGAACTCGGCGCTCAGCACGCGGCCGGTGCGCAGGGGTTCGCCGTCGGCTTCGAGGGTTTCGTAGACCACCGAGAAACGGTCGTCCTTGCGCAGGCTGCGGTGGAAGTCGATGTCACCCGAAAAGATCTCGGCCAGTTGGGTGGCCACCTGGTCGGGGATGCCGGCGTCGTCGGTGGCGGCAAACAGCGAGCTGCGGATGGTGCCGCCCGCCAACTTGCTGCTGGCGCTGAGTTGGCCGGTTTCGATGCGCGAGGTGTAGCGGCCTTGCGGGGTTTTCTCGAACACCAGGCGCTGGAAGGTGTTGCTGTCGTCGGGGGCCCAGCGGGCGGTCAGGCGCAGCAGGCGGTGATCGTCGGTGGCCTCGGCGCTGACCTGGCGGCCGGTGCGGCCCAGCAGGCTGATGCGCACCAGCGGGTCGTTGCGCAGGAAGGCGGCCGCGGTGGGGTCGCTCAGGCCCAGGCGCTGCATCAGGGTGTCGATGCTGTCGGTGGCGCGGACGGTGTCGGAGCGGAACAGGTTGAACTGGTGCACGTCCAGCGCTTCGACCTGGGCCTGCAGCGACGGGGTGGGGATCTGTTCGGTGATCTGGCGCACCGGCAGGTCGGCGGCGTCCGGGGCGATCGAGGCCACGGCGAAGGCGCCGCCCCCGCCGCCGAGCAGCAGGGCCGCCACCAGGGCGGTGACTCGTTTTGGATGACGTTCAATCTGTTGCGCCAGTCGAGACCACAAAAGCTCGCCAGCGGCGGTGAAACCGTATTTCAAGAATCAGTCCCCAGGATCGTTCTGCCCCGAAAAAGGCAGCGTGTCGGGGCAAGGTTCCCGACGGTTGCAGGTGTTCAGCCAATGACAGAACCGGTCGCAAAAAGCGGGCCAATTAAAATCCACTTTTGCGAGCCAATCGAGTATAGCTGGGCCGCCTGCCCCGACATCTGAAAAAACCCTTATGAATCAAGCTGCTGCTGTTACAAACTACCCCGTGACTGATCGTGTGCGCGAGGCGCTGGCCGTCACCCTGAGGGGCTGCGATGAGCTGATCCCGCAAGACGCCTGGGTGCAGAAATTGGCCCGTTCGGAGGCCACGGGCGTGCCGCTGCGCATCAAATTGGGGCTGGACCCGACCGCGCCCGACATCCACATCGGCCACACCGTGGTGCTCAACAAGATGCGCCAGCTGCAGGACCTGGGTCACACGGTCATCTTCCTGATCGGTGACTTCACCAGCATGATCGGCGACCCCTCGGGCCGCAACAGCACCCGCCCGCCGCTGACAGCCGAGCAGATCAAGGCCAACGCCGAGACCTACTACCGCCAGGCCAGCCTGGTGCTGGACCCGGCCAAGACCGAGATCCGTTACAACAGCGAGTGGAGCGACCCGCTGGGGGCCCGCGGCATGATCCAGCTGGCCGCCAAGTACACCGTGGCCCGCATGATGGAGCGCGACGATTTCCACAAGCGCTTCACCACCGGCCAGTCGATCAGCGTGCATGAGTTCCTGTACCCGCTGATGCAGGGTTACGACTCGGTGGCGCTCAAGAGCGACCTCGAACTCGGTGGCACCGACCAGAAGTTCAACCTGCTGATGGGTCGCCACCTGCAGCAGGAGTACGGCCAGGAGCCCCAGTGCATCCTGACCATGCCGCTGCTCGAAGGCCTGGACGGCGTGGACAAGATGTCCAAGAGCAAGAACAACTACGTCGGCATCAGCGAAGACCCCAACACCATGTTTGCCAAGGTGCTGTCGATCTCCGACACCCTGATGTGGCGCTGGTACACCCTGCTGTCGTTCAAGAGCGAAGCCGAGATCGCGGCGCTCAAGGCCGAGGTCGAAGGGGGCCGCAACCCCAAGGACGCCAAAGTGGCGCTGGCCAAGGAGATCACGGCCCGCTTCCACAGCGCGGCCGCGGCCGATGCCGCCGAGCAGGACTTCATCAACCGCAGCAAGGGGGGCGTGCCCGAGGACATCCCGGCCGTGACCCTGTCGGGCGCCCCGATGGGCATTGGTGCGCTGTTGAAGGCCGCCGGCCTGGCGCCGTCGACCAGCGAAGCCAGCCGCCTGATCGAGGGCGGTGGGGTGCGCGTGGACTCGGGTGTGGTGAGCGACAAGGCCCTCAAGCTGGGCGCCGGCACCTACGTGGTGCAGGTCGGCAAGCGCAAGTTCGCCCGCGTCACGCTGGCGTGACGCGCTGAGGCGAGGGCTCGGTCGGGGCCGGGCCCGAAGACACGGCCTTGACCGGGCTGCCCGCGGCCAGCACCCGGTTGCGCCCGCCTTGCTTGCCCGCGTAGAGCGCGCCGTCGGCGCGCGACACCACCTGGGCAAAGGGCTCGGCGGGCTTGAGCTGGGCCACGCCAATCGTCACCGTGAAGCGCACCTGGGCGCCGCTGTCCAGGTTCACCGTGCAGTCGCTGACGCGGCGGCGCAGTCGCTCGGCCACGGTCAGGGCGCCCGTCAGGTCGGTGTCGGGCAGCAGCACCAGGAATTCTTCGCCGCCCCAGCGGGCCACGCAGTCGACCTCGCGGGCCTGCTCTTGCAAACACTGGAAGAACGCCTTCAGCACCCGGTCTCCGCCGTCGTGACCGTGCTGGTCGTTGACCGACTTGAAATGGTCAATGTCGCACAGCAGCACCGACAGCGTGGTGTGGTTGCGTTTGCTGCGCGCGGTGGCCAGTTGGGCCATCTCCAGCAGGCGGCGGCGGTTCAGCGCGCCGGTCAGCGGGTCGGTCGAGGCCTGGGCCAGTAGCGCCTGCTGGGCCCGCGACACCACCCCCAGGTAGCAGCGCGACAGCACCCCCAGGATGGCGAACAGGCTCAGGATGTTGGTGTAGCGCAGGCTGCTCTCCAGCAGCGGGTCGAGTTGGTGTGAGGGCGCCTGGTGCGTGGTCCAGACGTTCAGGGCCATGTAGATGACCGCCACCAGCGTGGCGATCAGCACCTTGAGGCGCTGCGCGGTGTTGGAGGCCAGCATCACCAGCGGCAGCAAAGGCAGCATCAGGTAGTGAAAGCCGGTTTCCCAGCCCACCAGCACACTGGCCAGCGTGGCGTGGAGCAAGACTTCGATGCACGGCAGCACGGCCGCCACCACCAGGCGACCGCGCGCCCGTGTCTCCCAGCAAGACCAGGCGAAGGTGGCCACGCTGAGCACATTGAAGGCGGCCAGCACGGGCACCCCGGCGTAGCCAAACACCCCAATGAACAGCAGGTGCATGACCATGCCCAGCACCGCGGCCTGGCGCACCAGGAGGCGGTAGTTGTGGCTGGCCAGGCTGGCGTTCAGCCACTCGGTGGCGGGCAGGGGAGGTGGCATGGTCAGGCGTGGTCGGTGGGTGGGTCCGGCGGGCTGGCGGTCGGGCGCGGTCCGGGCCTGTGGTGACGGTCGGCGGGGCAGCGCACCCTTGCGTCGGGATTATCACCACAGTGGGGCGCTGGGGGCCAGCGTTCAGCCCAGGTCGTCGCACAAATCGGTGTCGGGCACCTCGCCGACCGTGACCCGCGTGCGGGCCGCCTCGGCTTGCAGCCAGTCGGAGAAGGCCTTGACCTCGGGGCGCTGGGCGCTGCGCGGGCCCACCAGCAGCCAATACGCCAGGGGGGAGTCGAGCCGGTGCCCGGGCAGCACTTCGACCAGGTCGCCGGAGGCCAGGCTGTCGGCAATCAGTGGCATGCGGGCCAGCGCCACGCCCTGGCCGGTGAGCGCCGCCTGCACGATCTGGTGGGCGTAGTTGAAGTAAAGCCAGCGCTTGGGCTCGAGGTTGAGCAGGCCCTGGGTCTGGAACCAGCGCCGCCAGGTCAGCCATTCCATGTGCTGGGTGCGGTGCGCGTCGCCCGCCTCGATCAGGGTGAAATGGGCCACATCGGCCGGTTGCCGAATCGCCTGGCCGCTCTTCAACAGCCAGGGGCTGGCGACCAGGGCCAACTGTTCGCCAAACAGGCGTTGGGCGCCGCGCACCGGGCCGCCCGGCAGGCTGTAGCGCAGGGCCAGGTCGACGTCGGCGGTTTCGAGGTCGACCGCGGTGTCGGTGGCGTCGATGCGGATGTCGATGCCCGGGTGGCTTTGCTGGAAGGCCTCGAGCCGGGGGATCAGCCACATGGACGCGAATGAGGCCCAGGTGGTGACGGCCACGCTTTGCCGGCCCGCGCTCTGCCGGATCTGACGCACCGTGCCGTCGATGCGTTCCAGGGCAGGCAGCAGGGTGCGCAACAACTGGGCGCCCGCGCTGGTCAGTTCGACCGCCCGGGTGTGGCGCAGGAACAGGGGCACGCCCACCTCGTCCTCCAGCGCCTGGATCTGTCGGCTGACGGCGGATTGGGTCAGTGCGAGTTCCTCGGAGGCGATGCGGAAGTTCAGGTGGCGGGCCACCGCTTCAAAGGCCCGGAGGTGGCCAACGGCGACCGGTCGGCTGCGCAAATGGGTGATCGCGGGGCTGCTTTTGCTCATCGGTATGGGTGGGTCAGGGGCCAAGGCATGGGGGCAGGACCCATGCGGTTTGCGAATCAATCGGGGGAGGCTATTTCATTGGACTGAAGCCTGGCGGATGCCGATCATGAAGGCTCTTCAACGACTTTTCAAGCACCAAGGAGTCCATCATGCTGTCCCGCCCCGTTCTGGAATCGCAACAATCCGCTGCCGTCATCCCGGCTGGCCGCGCGTTCCCTGGTGGCTGGAAACTGGTCGCCCAACGCGCGGTGACCTTCCGCCCACGGGAGCGCAGTGTGATGGAGGTCACGCAGGGCCGAATTTGGCTCACTTTCAGCGGGCCCCATCGGGGGCACGGCAATGAATCCGGGGACCGCTTTCTGAGCCCGGGCGACTGTCTGCTGGTGGAGGCCGGCCAGACCGTGGTGATGGAGGCCTTCTCCCGCGAGGAGGTGACCTTCCGCTGGGACTGGGCCCTGCCCGGGGTGGTGGTGAGTGAGGTGCAGCCAGCGCGCCCCTTCACCGAGCCCCAGGCCACCAGCTCCGCCTGGCAGCGCGATGTGCGCCAGCCGCTGGCCGACCTGGGGCGTGCCCTGGGCCTGGGCTGGCAGGCCGGTCTGGCCGGTGGGCAGGCGGTGGGGCGGCTGGTGACCGGCGTGGTCCGCCTGGGGCTCTGGGCGATCACGGGGGGTCGACAGGGGCACCCGGCCTGAGGGGGCGCAGTGTCCCCCGCCAGGCCCCTGGGCCGGGGGGGGGCTGGCGTCAGCCAACCCAAGCCGCTTGGCGCCTGGCGCCGAAGCGGCTTGTTCATTTGCGGGGTGGGCTACTTGGCGGCGGCCAGTTCTTGCAGGTCGCGTTGCCAACCGCGCAGCGTGCGCACGGCGCGCTCGCGCTGCTCCGGGGTGGCCAGCTGGTGCAGGCGCGCGACGGTGTTGCAGGTGAATTCCAGGCTGCGCTCCAGCTGCTCGCGGTGGGCGGGCACCGGGGGGCGCTGGGCGCGTTCGGCCCAGTCGCGCCAGGCTTGTTCGGCTTGGGCCTGGGTGGCCTGGGCTTCGATCAGGCGGCGCAGCGTGGCCAGGGCGTCCTGGTGTTTGCGCTGGCGCTCGGCCAGCGCCATGCGCGGGTTGAACGGCGATGAGCGCACCGACTCACTGAGCAGCTGCTTTTGGGCGGCGTTGAGGCGGCCGTAGAGGCGCTCGGCCCGCTCCACCTGTTCGTCCAGCCGCTTGCTGAGGTAGTTGTCTCGGCTCAGGTCGACCCAGTCGCTGCGGAAATCATCCTCGTTGCGGCTGTACTTCTTGGCCAGCTGGGCTATCTGAGGGGGGCTCAGGCTCAGTGCCAGCCGCGCCACCAGGGGCGCGCTTTGGTCCACCAGGGCCTGCACGCGTTCACGCCCCGGCGGCACCAGTTCGCACAGTTGCTCGGCGCTGACCTCGCCCGGCAGGCGCTTTTCGACGCTTTGCAGCAGCTCGCGGTAGCGCGGCAGTTCTTGCTGGCGGTGCCAGGCCTGCAGGTCTTTGAGGTCTTGTTTCAGCCGCAGCGACTGTTCGCTGTCGAAATCCACGTAGCCATCGGCCCACCAGTAGGTGAATTCAGGCAGGGCGTTGTAGCCCAGTTTGAGGGTGCTGCACGCCGTCAGCAAGCCAATCGAAATCAGCAGACCGGCCCGCGTGATAATCCGTCGCAACGGCGCCAGGCCTTCCCCGGCAGCCGAGGGTAAGCAACAAGCAAAAGGACGTTTCATGTCAGGATTTTTACCAGTTCTGGATGTCGTGGTGATGGCCGCGGGTAAAGGCACGCGGATGAAGAGCAGTCTGCCCAAAGTGCTGCACAAGGTGGCAGGCCGCGCCATGGTGCGCCATGTGCTGGACACGGTCGAGGGCTTGAGCCCCCGTCGCGTGGTCCTGATCACGGGCCATGGCGCCGAGGCGGTCGAGGCCCACCTGGCCAGCCACCCGCTGAGCACCGCGGGCACCCTGCAGTATGCGCGCCAGATGCCCCAGCTGGGCACGGGCCATGCTGTGCAACAGGCCGTGCCGCTGTTGCCGGACGACGGGGTGGTGGTGATCCTCAACGGCGACGTGCCCCTGATCGAGGCGGCGACCGTGCAGGCCCTGGTGCAGGCCAGTGCGGGTCAGCAACTGGCCTTGCTGACCGTGACGCTGGACGACCCCACGGGTTACGGCCGCATCGTGCGCGAGGGCGCCTCGGTGCGCGGCATCGTCGAGCACAAGGACGCCACGCCCGAGCAACGCGCCATCCGCGAAACCTACACCGGCATCATGGCCGTGCCGGCCCGCCTGCTCAAGCCCTGGCTGGCGCGCCTGAACAACCACAACAGCCAGCAGGAGTACTACCTGACCGACATCGTGGCCATGGCGGTGGCCGACGGCGTGGGCGTGCTGGGGGTGCCGACCGAGGACGAAACCCAGGTGGCCGGTGTCAACAGCCCGCAGCAACTGGCCGCGCTGGAGCGGGCCTGCCAGGCCCGCCAGGCCGAGGCGCTGATGGCCGCCGGGGTGCGCCTGGCGGATCCGGCCCGGCTGGACGTTCGCGGTCAGCTGCACTGCGGCAGCGACGTGGAGATCGACATCAACTGTGTGTTCGAGGGCACCGTCACCCTGGGCGACCGGGTGCGCATCGGCGCCCATTGCGTGATCGCCAACGCCCGCATCGCCGACGGCGCGGTGATCCACCCCTTCACCCACATCGACGGCGAAAAAGCCGGTGTCGAGGTGGGGGAGGGGGCCTTGATCGGTCCGTTCGCCCGCCTGCGCCCGGGCGCCCGCCTGGGGGCCGAGGTGCACATTGGCAACTTTGTCGAGGTCAAAAACTCGACCCTGGCCGCCGGCGCCAAGGCCAACCACCTGGCCTACCTGGGGGACGCCACCGTGGGCGAGCGTGTCAACTACGGCGCGGGCAGCATCACCGCCAACTACGACGGTGCCAACAAGCACCGCACGGTGATCGAAGCCGACGTGCATGTGGGCAGCAACTGCGTGCTGGTGGCGCCGGTCACCCTGGGGGCGGGCGGCACGGTGGGCGGTGGTTCGACCATCACCAAGGACACGGCACCCGGGGCGCTCAGCGTCAGCCGGGCGCGTCAGGTCAGCATTGCCAATTGGCAGCGGCCCGCCAAGGCCCCCAAAGCCTGATGCCGCGATGAGCGAGATCAAGCCCCCATCGCTCGCCGCCGCGCCGGCGGTGGCGCCCGAGGACAGCCTGGCCGCCTGGCAGGCGCAGGACCCGGCCGTCTTGGCGCAAGAGGTGCTGCGCCTGCGCGCCGAATTGCAGGCCCGGCGCGATGACCAGCAGGCCTTCTTGCGTGTGGTCTCGCACGACCTGCGCTCGCCGGTGCGCCACGTGGTGTCGTATGGCCAACTGGTGCGCGAGCTGGTGCTGGAGAGCAATGCCGACCCCGCGGCGCTGCAGTTCCTGGACACCATCACCCAGTCGGCCCAGCAGCTGGGCCGCATGATTGACGGCTTGATCGCCTTGGGCCGCATCGGCACCGCCGAGCTGCAACTGCAGGCGCTGCCCTTGGGCGAGGTGCTGCAAGATGCCCTGCGCCAAGCCCAGGCCAGCGCGCCCGACCGCTGTGTGCAGTGGCAGGTGCCTGAGCTGGCGGCCTTGCCGGCGGTGCGCGCCGACCTGGCCTTGCTGCGCGATCTGCTGCGGCACCTGCTGGACAACGCGCTCAAGTTCACCCGCCAGCGCCCCGACGCCGAGATCGCACTGACCGCCGCGGTGGACGGCACACAGCTGGTGCTGACCCTGCGTGACAACGGCGCCGGCTACAACCCCGAGCACCAGGCGCAGTTGTTTGGGGTGTTCCAGCGCTTGCACGCCACGCGCGACTTTGAGGGCCTGGGCCTCGGCCTGGCCGCGGCACGGCGCATCGTGGACCGCCTGGGCGGCCAGATCAGCCTGCATGGCGAACTGAACCAGGGCTGTACGGTCACGCTGCAATTGCCATTGGCCTGAGCGTTCCGGGCGAACCAGGGGCGCCCAGCCCCGCCCTCTGGCCCGTCACCCGCCTCGGTCCTCAGCGCGCGGCGCTGGCGGCGCTGGCGGGCCCGGGTGTCAGCGGCAAAGGCAAGCGCGGCTCGAACTTGCTGCGTTTGATGCTGAAGAAGGCCTTCACATTGCGCACATTGGCATCGCTGGTGAACAGGCGCTGCGCCAGCGCCAGGTAAGCCGGCATGTCCGGCGCACCCACCACCAACACGAAGTCCGGCCCGGGCGACACGCGGTAGCACTGCTGTACCGCGTCGTCGGCCGCTACGCGCTGCTCGAACGCAGCCAGGCGCTCGGCGTCCTGGCGGTCCAGCGTGACCTCGACCAGGGCGGTCAGGCCGTGGCCCAGCAAGGGGGCCAGCCGGTCGGGGCTCAGCAGCGCCACCTGGCGCTCGATCAGGCCCGCGTCCAGCAGGCGTTTGACCCGCCGCAAGCAGGTGGGTGGCGACACATGTACGCGCGCGGCCAAGGCCTGGTTGCTCAGGCTGGCGTCACGCTGCAGTTGCTCCAGCAGCTGCAGGTCGATGCTGTCGAGTGGTATTTGTTCCATAAAAGCTATTTAAATGAATTTTTATTTCAACAAATGGACGGGGTGAATTTTAATTTCACATGAGCTGAAATTTAGATCATTTATTTTTCAGACTTCTTTCTAACATCCGTTCCAGTCTCTGCGGTTGGCCCGGTGCCCAAGGCACCCAACCCCGGGCCCCCTTTTCATTTTTTTGAACCTACAAGGACCTCCCCATGTGTGGCATCGTCGGCGCCGTCTCTACCCGCAACATCGTTCCCGTGCTGGTTCAGGGCCTGCAGCGCCTGGAGTACCGGGGCTATGACTCCTGCGGTGTGGCGGTCTGGTCGGATGGTCTGCGCCGCACGCGCAGCACTTCACGCGTGGCCGAGTTGCTGACCCAAGTGGCCACCGACGACGTGCAGGGCGTCACCGGCATCGCCCACACGCGCTGGGCCACGCACGGCGCGCCGGCGGTGCACAACGCGCACCCGCATTTCAGCCATGGCCCGGGGGCCGAGCCGCAACGCGCAGCCCGGGTCGCCCTGGTGCACAACGGCATCATCGAGAACCACGACGAGCTGCGCGCCGCCCTGCAAGCGCGCGGCTATGTGTTTGCCAGCCAGACCGACACCGAGGTCATTGCCCATTTGATCGACAGCCTGTACGACGGCGATCTGCTCGATGCGGTGCGCGCCGCGCTGGTGCAGCTGCACGGCGCGTATGCGATCGCGGTGTTCCACAAGGACGAGCCGCACCGGGTCATCGGGGCCCGCGCGGGCTCGCCCCTGATCCTGGGGGTGGGCGCCACGCAAGGAGAGGGCGCGGGCGAGAACTTCCTGGCCAGCGATGCCATGGCCTTGGCCGGTGTGACCGACCAGATCGTCTACCTGGAAGAGGGCGACGTGGTGGACGTGCAACTGGGCCGTTACTGGGTGCTGGGCCGCGACGACCAAGGCGGCTACCAGCCCGTGACCCGCCCTGTGCGCACCGTGCAGGCGCACAGCGGCGCGGCCGAGCTGGGGCCGTACCGCCACTACATGCAAAAAGAGATCTTCGAGCAGCCCCGTGCCATTGCCGACACCCTCGAAGGCGTGGCTGGCATCGTGCCCGAGCTGTTCGATGGGCTGGGTGCGCAGCCCGGCGAGACCGGTGCCGCCGCGTGGCGCGTTTTCAAGGAAATCGACTCCGTGCTGATCCTGGCCTGTGGCACCAGCTACTACAGCGCTTGCACCGCCAAGTACTGGCTGGAGTCGATCGCCAAGATCCCGACCCAGGTCGAGATCGCCAGCGAATACCGCTACCGCGAATCCGTGCCCAACCCGCGCAGCCTGGTGGTCACGGTGAGCCAGTCCGGTGAAACCGCCGACACCCTGGCCGCCCTGCGCCACGCGCGCAGCCTGGGCATGGAGCACACCCTCACCATCTGCAATGTGGCCACCAGCGCCATGGTGCGCGAGTGCAAACTGGCCTACATCACCCGCGCCGGCGTGGAGATCGGGGTGGCGTCGACCAAGGCCTTCACCACCCAGTTGGCGGGCCTGTTCCTGCTGACCCTGGCGCTGGCCCAGAGCCGCGGCCTGCTGAGCGCCGAGGCCGAAGCCGAGCACCTCAAGGCCATGCGCCACCTGCCCGCGGCCTTGCAGGCGGTGCTGGCGCTGGAGCCCCAAATCATCAGCTGGGCCGAGGACTTTGCGCGCAAGGAAAACGCCCTGTTCCTGGGCCGTGGCCTGCACTACCCCATCGCGCTGGAAGGCGCGCTCAAGCTCAAAGAGATCACCTACATCCACGCCGAGGCCTATGCCGCCGGTGAACTCAAGCACGGCCCGCTGGCGCTGGTGACCAGCGAGATGCCCGTGGTCACCGTGGCGCCGAACGACGCGCTGCTGGAAAAGCTCAAGAGCAACCTGCAAGAGGTGCGCGCGCGCGGCGGCGTGCTGTATGTGCTGGCCGACGCCGACACCCGCATCGAAACTGGCGAGGGTCTGCACGTGATCCGCATGCCCGAGCACTACGGCGCTCTGTCCCCGCTGCTGCATGTGGTGCCGCTGCAGCTGCTGGCCTACCACACCGCCTGCGCGCGTGGCACCGATGTGGACAAGCCGCGGAACCTGGCGAAGAGTGTGACGGTGGAGTGAGGGGCGGGGTTCCCCGACACGAGTGTTCACGGGCAATAGAGTCTGAGACAGCGCAACATAGTCTCAGACGAAGCAACAGAGTCTGAGACAAAGTGCGCTGAAGAACTCCCGGACTGTCACAAAGTCTTGTAGGAGAGAACAGGAACCCCGTGCGCGACCCTCAATAGATGTGTGTCGTACAGTGACTGTTGCCGCGAGGGGGCTTGCTCATCAGCGCTGGGCACTCAATGCGTTAGCTGCAGCGAGTTGGGCGCTCTTCAGCTTTGCGAGAGGGTTGCGTCGTACATCTTTTTCAACAGTGGCTCCATCAGTTCCCGGGTTGGCTCCCACTCATCTTCAGTGAGCCTTCTGTACTTCTCAGTCAGGATCACTTGATGGTCAAAGGGGAAGTCTGACCTGCCCCCTGCAGACGTACCAATCAAAAGTGGAAGTCCAAGTTCAAGGTTAATCGATTTGTTTTTGAATTGAAGGTTGTTGAGTTGCATCGCCAGCGCGCTGGCGATGCAACTCGGCAAAACGAGCCGGTGGTATGCGGCCCAGGCTGCTGCGTGGTCTGACTTCGTTGGAGTCCGTGCGCCAGATGACCACGGATGTTCTGGCCTGGTGCAAGGTTGTATTGACCCAGAAATTTCCTGCTCAGGTGTTATCGTTGAAAGGAAACACAGATGAGCACCCTGATGGAAGACGACATCAAGCGTTGGACGGCCAAGAGAAAGACGGCCCTGGTCCTGGACA
>NZ_JAQSIP010000013.1 GCF_028649475.1 Curvibacter cyanobacteriorum | reverse complement strand
TGCGGGTCCATGCCACCGAAGAAGATGCCGTCCGGGTTCTTGGCCTTGATCGAGGTCAGGATGGCCATGAAGTCCGTGGCCTTGTCGGTCGTGAACTGCTCGTCCACGATCGTGATGCCCTTGGTGGCTGCGATCTTCTTGAACACATCGGCCACGCCTTGGCCGTACGCGGTGCGGTCGTCCACCACGGCGATGCGCTTGAGCTTGAGCGAATCAGCCGCGTAGAACGCCAGGCCAGCGCCCAGGGCGTTGTCGTTAGAGATGATGCGGTAGGTGGTCTTGTAACCCGGCTTGGTCAGGTTGGGGTTGGTGGCCGCGCCCGTGATGTGGGGGATGCCGCAGTCGTTGTAGACCTTGGCGGCCGGGATGGTGGTGCCCGAGTTCAGGTGACCGACCACGCCAGCGACCTTGGCGTCGCACAGCTTCTGGGCGGCGGCCGTGCCTTGCTTGGGATCGGCAGCGTCGTCTTCAGCGGCCAGTTCGAAGCGGATCTTCTTGCCACCGATGACCACGTTTTGCGTGTTCAGGTCTTCCACGGCCATGCGGGCGCCGTTTTCGTTGTCCTTGCCATAGTGGGCCTGGGCGCCCGACATCGGGGCGACGTGACCGATCTTCACAACTTGCACGTCTTGCGCAGAGGCAGCACCTGCCAAAACAGCCAGAGCGGCGACAGCGGTGAGTTTCAACTTCAATTGCATAGATTGACTCCGGAAAAGGTCTGAGAACGAGCGTGACTCAGTGAAGCGCACGTTAGCCTAATTTACAGAGGCTCAACATCAGGGAACACGCTAGTCATCTAAAAACAACAAGCCCTCTTCTGCGCTGGGTCAAAAGGGCTGCGGATGGTCGCGCCTCAGGGGGCGCGCCGCGGGCTGCTGTTGGCCAACTCCTGCGCCATCACCTCGCTGAGGGTGCGGCGCAACACCGATTCGAGTTCTTCGCGCAGCCGGGGCACCACGCTGCGGGTCTGTTCTTCGACCACGCGCGCCACGGTTTGCTCGACCCGCTGCTCCAGCAGCGCGTCGAGCCGCTGCATGACCCGGTGCATCAACTGCTCCTCAAACGCCACCGGGTCCACGGGCGGCACCGCGGGCGCTGCCGCGGCCGCCGGGGCGACCGGCACCTGCACCACCTCGGTCAAGGTGGGCACGAATTTGGGCGGGGTGCGCGGAGGCAGGGACATCAGGCGGCTCCTTTGACGGCAATGTCGTGCCGCACGATGGCATAGCCCCGGTCGGCATAGTGGCGCCAGCGCGCGCGGCCCGCCTGGCGGTCGGCGTCTTCGAGGCTGACCATCTCGATCACCCGTTCAAAGCGTTCAAAACCGGCGGGCACCTGGGGCCCGACATTGACCAGCACCTGGGGCCGGCTTTGCAGCGCCAGGTCGGCGGTCAGCAGCACGGGCGAGTGGGCCAGCACATGGGACTCGGCGTCGGCCGTGCAATGGGGCACGAACTCGTGGGGCGCCAGTTCCCAGAGGCGGCTGTCCACCACCTGCAACTGGCGCGGCTCCCCGGTCACCGTGACCCGGGCGCCGGCCTGAACCGCCTTGCGCAACAGCCGCAGCACATAGGGCAGCTTCTGCGGCATGTTGAAGTGAAAGGCAATCTCGGTCATGCCTTCTTGGGCGCAGCGGCCTTGCGGCGCGGCTTGGCCGCGGCTGCGGGCGCCTCGGCGGCCTGGGCCTGGGCCTGGGCCAGCAGGTAGCTCAGCAACAGGCCCACGGGGCGGCCGGTGGCGCCCTTGGCTCCCCCGCTCTTCCAGGCCGTGCCTGCGATGTCGAGGTGGGCCCAGGGGAAGCGGGTGGCAAAGCGCTGCAGGAACTTGGCGGCCGTGATGGCGCCCCCGGCGCGACCGCCCACGTTGGCGACATCGGCGAAGTTCGACTTCAGGCCGTCGGCGTAGTCGTCGTCCAGCGGCAGGCGCCAGGCCAGGTCCTGGGCCTGCTCACCGGCGGTCTGCAAGGCCGTGGCCAGCGCGTCGTCGGTCGAAAAGAGGCCCGAACGCACGCCGCCCAGCGCCACCACGCACGCGCCGGTCAGCGTCGCGATGTCGACCACGGCGCGCGGCTTGAAGCGCTCGGCATAGGTCAGCGCATCGCACAGGATCAGTCGGCCCTCGGCGTCGGTGTTGAGCACCTCGATGGTCTGACCGCTCATGCTGGTCACCACGTCGCCGGGCTTGAGGGCGCGGCCGTCGGGCATGTTCTCGCAGGTCGGGATCAGGCCCACGACGTTGATCGCCGGTTTGAGCTCGCTGAGCGCCCGGAAGGTGCCCAGCACGCTGGCCGCGCCGCACATGTCGAACTTCATCTCGTCCATCTCAGCCGCGGGCTTGATCGAGATGCCGCCGGTGTCAAAGGTGATGCCTTTGCCCACCAGCACCACGGGGGCTTCGGTGCGGGCCGCGCCCTGGTAGCGCAGCACGATGAAACGCAGTTCTTCTTCGGAGCCCCGCGCCACCGCCATGAAAGACCCCATGCCGAGCTTGGCCACGTCGCGCGGCAGCAGCACCTCGCATTGCAGGCCCGAGCCCCGGGTCGCCAGCGCCTTGGCCGCGGCGGCCAACTGGGTCGGGGTGGCGTGGTTGGCGGGGCGGTTGCCCCATTCCTTGGCTTCTTCGATGCCGTGGGCGGTGGCCACGGCCAGGGCCAGGGCGGCGCGTTGGGCCGGCAGCACCTCGGGCACGCCGAAGGTGACCTTTTGCAGCACGCGCGGCTCGGCTTGCGACTTGGTCAGGGTGTAGGTGTAGCTGGCGTCGGCCAGGGCCAGCACGGCGGCACGCAGGGCCGCGTCGGACAACTGTCCGTCGGCGGGCACCAGCAGCACACGCTTGACCGCGTCGGTGCGCACCGCCGACCAGCCCGCCAGCACGCCCTGGCGCACCGACTTGGCACTGGCGTCACCGACGCCGACAAACACCACGCGCGCGGTTTGCACCGCAGGCAGGCGGTAGGTGCTCAGCACGCGGCCCGCCTTGGGCACAAAATCCTCGGCCTTGAGCGCATGGGTCAGCACGCTGGACAGCGCATCTTTGCCCGGCTTGACCGGGTCGCTCACCAGGACCAGGAGCAGGTCGGCCTTTTCATTGACGGCGGCCGCCAGGCTCAGGGGTTTCAGTTCAAAGTTCATAATCACCCTTTTATCTCGTCCTTATGTTATTCCATTCATCACTGCGCAAGGAACTGGCCCGCAGCTTTGGGGCAACCCTGGTGGTGCTGGCCACGGTGGTCATGACCATGATGCTGATCCGTACCCTGGGTCAGGCCTCGCGCGGCGCCGTCAACCCGTCCGACGTGATGATGGTCATGGGCTACACGGTGCTGGGCCACCTGCCCACCATCCTGGCCCTGAGCCTGTTCGTGGCCATTGTGGGCACCTTGTCGCGCATGTACCGCGACAGTGAGATGGTCATCTGGTTTGCCAGCGGCCGGGGCCTGGCCAGTTTCTTGGGGCCGTTGTTCCGGTTTGCCTGGCCCGTGCTGCTGGTGATCGCCTTGCTGGCCCTGGTGGGCTGGCCCTGGTCCAACCAGCAGGTGCAGGACATGCGCGACCACTACGAAAAGCGCGGCGACGTCGAACGAATCGCCCCCGGGCAGTTCCAGGAGTCGGCCAACGGCACCCGGGTGTTCTTTGTGGACAAGCAGAGCACCGACTCCAAATCGGGCAACAACGTGTTCATCGCGGCGCTGGAGCGCGGCCAGGAGGCGGTCACCTCGGCGCAAAGCGCACGCATCGAGATCATTGGGCAGGACCGCTTTGTGCTGCTGAGCCAGGGCCAGCGCATGGAGCAGTTGCTGGCCGACGGCAGCGTCAAGCTCAGTGATTTCAGCGAGTACGGCACCCGCGTGGCCAGCAATGTGCTGACCGAATCCGACAGCGGGCCGACCAAGGCCTTGTCCACCCTCAAGCTGCTGCGCGAACCCACCCCCATCAACCAGGGGGAGCTGAGCTGGCGCCTGGGCCTGGCGCTGGCGGGCTTCAACTTCGTGGTGCTCGCGCTGGCGGTGTCGGTGGTCAACCCGCGCGCGGGCCGCACCGGCAGCCTGGTGTTCGCGCTGTTCGCCTTCATCGTCTATTACAACTTCATCAACCTGGGCCAGAACTGGGTCAGCAACGGCTCGATCCCGATGGCCAAGTTCATGCTGCTGCTGCATGGTGGCGCGGCCTTCGTGGGCCTGCTGCTGCTGGTCCAGCGCCACTACAACTGGAGCTGGCGCCAATGGCTGCGGGTGCGCGGTCACCGCCGTCAGGCCGAGGAAAGGGCCGCCCCATGAAAACCATCCGCCGCTACCTGTATGGCGAGGTGCTGAGCTCGGTGTCGTTTGTGACGCTGGGGTTCCTGGCGCTGTTCTTCTTCTTTGACCTGGTCGACGAGCTGCGCTGGGTCAACCAGGGGGGCTACCAGATCACCCAAGCCCTGATGTACGTGGCGCTGGCCATGCCCAGCCACCTCTATGAGCTGTTCCCGATCACGGTGCTGATCGGCACCATCTTTGTCATGGCCAGCCTGGCCCAGAGCTCGGAGTTCACCATCCTGCGCACCAGCGGCCTGGGACCGTGGATGGCGCTGCGCACGCTGCTGGTGCTGGGCCTGGCCTTTGTGGTCACCACCTTTGCCGTGGGCGACTACGTGGCGCCCGCCACCGAACGCGTGGCCCAGCTCATGAAGGCGCGCTACCAGGGGCGCCTGACCACGGGCCAGACCGGCGCCTGGATGAAGGAAAAGCAGGACTACAGCGCCTACGCCGTCAACATCGCGCGCATGACGCCTGATGGCGGCATGCAAAAGATCCGCATCTTCGAGTTCGACAACCAGGGGCGCATGGTGTCGATGACCAATGCCGAGCAAGGCCGCTTCAACCAGGACGAGTCCTGGCAGCTGCTGCAGGTGCACCGTTCGGAGTTCCACAACACCGATGGCGAGCGCGCCCGCGTCGAGCCCTCGAACATGGCGGAGTACCGCTGGCCCACCCGCATCAGCGCCGAAATGGCCTCGGCCGCCCTGCTCAAGCCCGACCGCATGCGCACCATCGACCTGTTCCAGTACATCCAGCACCTGGATGCCAACGGTCAAAGCGCACAGAGCTACGAGATCGAATTCTGGCGCAAGGTGTTCTACCCGCTGAGCTGCCTGGTCATGGTGGTGCTGGCGTTGCCCTTTGCCTACCTGCACTTCCGCTCGGGCGGCATTGCCGCCTACGTGTTTGGCGGCGTGATGGCGGGCATCAGCTTCTTCCTGCTCAACAACGTGTTTGGCTACATCGGCAACCTGCAGAACTGGACCCCGTGGTTGGTGGCCGCCTCGCCCGGCATGATTTACTCCCTGTTGTCACTGGCCGCCTTTGGCTGGCTGGTGCTGCGACGTTGACCCCGGGCCCCTGTGCCCACTGACCCATTTGCCAAGCTCCCCATGCACGCTGTGATTCTTTTTGCCCACGGTTCGCGCGACCCGGCCTGGGCCCGCCCCATCGAGGCCGTGGCCCAACGCATGCGCGAACGCGCGCCAGCCACCGAGGTGCGCTGCGCCTACCTGGAGCTGACCCGGCCCGACCTGCCGGAGACCGTGGCCGAGTTGGTGGCGGCGGGGGTGCAGAGCCTGCGCGTGGTGCCGATGTTCCTGGGCGTGGGGCGCCATGCGCGCGAGGACCTGCCGCGCCTGATCCAGGATCTGCAGGCCGCCTACCCGGGGTTGGCCCTGGAACTCTGCCCCGCCGTGGGTGAAAACGACGCCATCGTCGACGCGTTGGCCCAGGTGGCCCTGGGCTGAAGCGGCTGAATCAATAGACTTTTGCAGCATAATGAAAAGCCTCTTTAGGCGATATTCGTTATGAATTTGCACCAATTCCGCTTCGTTCAAGAGGCGGCCCGCCGCAATCTGAACCTGACCGAGGCCGCCAAGGCCTTGCACACCTCGCAACCCGGCGTGTCCAAGGCGATCATCGAGCTGGAAGAAGAGCTGGGCGTGGAGATCTTCGCGCGCCACGGCAAACGCCTCAAACGCATCACCGAGCCAGGCCAGCATGTGCTGAAAAGCATCGAGCTGATCATGCGCGAGGTCGGCAACCTGCGCCGCATCGGCGAGCAGTTCAGCGCCCAGGACAGCGGCACCCTGTCGATCGCCACCACCCACACCCAGGCCCGCTATGTGCTGCCGGTGCCGGTGGCGCGCCTGCGCGAGGCCTACCCCAAAGTCAACGTCAGCCTGCACCAGGGTGCGCCCGACCAGGTGGCCAAGATGCTGCTCGACGAAGTGGCCGAAATCGGCATCGCGACCGAGTCGCTGGCCGACTACGCCGACCTCGTCACCCTGCCCTGCTACGAATGGCAACACGTGCTGGTGCTGCCGCCCGACCACCCCTTGACCCAAAAAGACCGGATCAGCCTCGAAGACATCGCCCAAGAGCCGATCATCACCTACCACCCCTCGTTCACGGGGCGCACCCGGGTCGACAACGCCTTTGCAGCCAAGAAGCTGCAACCGCGCATCGCGCTGGAGGCGATCGACTCCGACGTCATCAAGACCTATGTGCGGCTGGGGCTGGGCGTGGGCATCGTGGCCGAAATGGCGGTCCGCGACGACCCGATTGGCGACCTGGCCGTGCGCCCGATGGGCCATGTGTTCGGCCAGAACGTGGCCCGGGTGGCCTTCAAGCGCAGTGCCTACCTGCGCAACTTCGTGTTCAAGTTTGCCGAGCTGCTCAGCGACCGCCTGAGCCGCGACCTGATCTCCAAAGCCCTGAGCGGCCACGTCAACGACTACGAGCTCTGAGCGATTTCCTCCATCCCACCAACTGCCCTGCACCGCTGCCATGACGACCCCTGACACCGTTTCCGTCCGCACCCCGCCGCTGCAAACCAAGCTGCCCGCCGTGGGCACCACCATCTTCACCGTCATGTCGGCGCTGGCGACCGAAACCGGCGCGGTGAACCTGGGCCAAGGCTTCCCGGACTTCAACTGCGACCCCAAGCTGGTCAACGACGTCAGCCAGGCCATGCAACAGGGCCTCAACCAGTACCCGCCGATGCCCGGCGTGCCGGCGCTGCGCGAAGCCATCTCGCGCAAGATCGAAGCGCTGCACGGCCACCACTACCGCGCGGCGGACGAGATCACCGTCACCGCCGGCGCCACCCAGGCCATCATCACGGCCATCCTGGCCATCGTGCGCGCCGGTGACGAGGTCATCGTGCTCGAGCCCTGCTACGACAGCTATGTGCCCAACATCGAGCTGGCAGGCGGCGTGGTGGTGCGCGTGCCCCTGACCCCGGGCACCTTCCGCCCCGACTTTGACCGCATCGCGGCCGCCATCACCCCGCGCACCCGCGCCATCCTGATCAACTCGCCGCACAACCCCAGCGCGACCGTGTGGAGCCAGCAAGACATGCTGCGCCTGCAAGAGTTGCTGGCCCCGACCGACATCTTCTTGATCAGCGACGAGGTCTACGAGCACATGGTGTTCGACGGCCAGACGCACCAGAGCGCGGCGCGCTTTCCGGGCCTGGCGGCGCGCGCCTTCATCGTCTCGAGCTTTGGCAAGACCTACCATGTGACGGGCTGGAAAGTGGGCTATGTGGCCGCTCCGGCCGCGCTGACCGCCGAGTTCCGCAAGGTGCACCAGTTCAATGTGTTCACCGTCAACACCCCGGTGCAACACGCGCTGGCCCAGTACATGGCCGACCCCAAGCCCTACCTGGAGCTGCCGGCCTTCTACCAGCACAAGCGCGACCTGTTCCGCGCCGGCCTGGCACGCACCCGCTTCAAGCTGCTGCCCAGCGAAGGCAGCTACTTCCAGTGCGTGGACATTTCGGAGGTCAGCGACCTGGGTGAAGCCGACTTTGCCCAATGGCTGACGCGTGAGATCGGGGTGGCCGCGATCCCGCTGTCGGCCTTCTATGGCGACGGCTTTGACCAGCGGGTGGTGCGTTTCTGCTTCGCCAAGAAGGACGAGACCCTGATCGCCGCGCTGGAGCGCCTGGCCAAGCTCTGAGGCCAGCGACAAGCTTTGAAGCCCGCGGCGAGGGCCGGGGCCAGCCCGGCGTTCCGCTGGGGACAGCGGCCGGCGGCCGCAGCGTGCGCCACCGTGACGCCGTGCCACCGGCAGTGCCCGGTCCGGGCACCCGACCTGGCGTCAGGTCTCGGACCAGATCTCGTCGAGGTACTTGAAGCCCCACTTCTCCTTGTCTTCCACCGCCACGATCTTGTCGGTGGTGTTCGGAGCGGCCAGGTCGAGCACCTGGCGCACGATGGGTTCGTTGGATTTGGTGGAGAAAAACACCGTGACCTTGGGCGTCAGCAACGAGGCGGCGTGCTGTTCGGTCACCACCCCCAGGCGGCCCGATTCCAGGCGCACCAGCGCCCCCACCGGGTAGATGCCAATGCTGCGGATGAAGGCCTTCATGATGTGCGGGTCAAAATGCCCGGCCCAGGAATTCATGCGCCGGATCGACGTGCCCGGGTCCCAGCCCGCCTTGTAGGGGCGGTTCGAGGTGATGGCGTCGTACACGTCGCAGATCGCGCCCATGCGCGACAGCAGCTGGATGCCGTCGCCCTTGAGTTTGTGCGGGTAGCCCGAGCCGTCGATCTTTTCGTGGTGGTGCAAGGCGATGTCCAAGGTCGCCTCGCTGGCCCCGCCCCCCTCGCGCAGCAGGCGCCAACCCTCCTCGGGGTGGCTTTTCATGATGGCGTATTCGGCCTCGGTGAGGCTGCCGGGCTTGTTCAGCACCTCCAGCGGCATCAGGGCCTTGCCCAGGTCGTGCATCAGGCCGCCCATGGCCGCGTCGCGTGTCTGGGCTTCGTCCAACCCCAACTGGCGCGCCAGCGCGACCATCAGGGCGCACACCGCCACCGAGTGCAGGTAGGTGTAGTCGTCGCGGCTCTTGAGCCGCACGATGCTGACCAGCGCGCCCGGGTTGCGAATCACCGAGGAGGTGACCTCTTCCACCAGCGGTGCCGCGCCATTGACGTCGATGGCCTTGCCCAAACGCACGTCGTTGAACAGGCTGGTCACCGCGTCACGGCTTTGCAGCAGGATTTTTTTGGCCTGCACCAACTCCTGGCCCATGCTGGTGGGCGCCGGGGGCACGCGCTTGGCCACCAACACCGCAGGCGCCTCGGGCACCGGCGCGGCAGCGGCCGGGGCCTGCGCCGGGCCTGGGGCCGCGACATCGCAGCCCTTGGACACATCGATCCAGATCTCATCAATGCCGCTGGCCACGATCGCGTTGAGGTCTTTGACGTCTTCCAGCAGGAAAGCAGTGCGCCAAAAAGGGTGCTTCAACCAGGACCCACCAAACTTGTGCAGGTACATGCCTAGCTGCAGTTGCTGGGCGTTAATGATTTTCAACATGGTGCGAGATCGGGAATCCTGAACGGCCCGGCCACAAGACCGGTGGCCCTGCGCTTCCAGCAGGCCATGACGCCGAAACCCCAAGCATGCCACGAGCCAGGCACGATGTCCCATTCCCGCATCAGAATAGGCTTAAATTTCAGCCCTTGTTGCCAGCTTGTGCGCACCAAGGCCCGTGTCGGGCCCTTGGCCAGCCCCTGGTCTCCCTTCCTTTTTTGCCCGCAAGCCCTGCCATGAACGCCCACGAACAACTGGTCACCCTCGAACACGCTGTGCAAGCCTGGCGCGATGGGCACCTCAGCATCGCCGACCTCAGCAGCCGCTGCCGCGGCCTGAGCCACCTGCTGGCCGCCCTGCCACCGCAGTTTGAAACCGTGCTGCACCAACTGCTGGACCGCCTGGAGTCGGCCGCGCTGTTCACCGAAGAAAGCTGCTCGTTCAGCCAGAACGACCTGATGGGGCACCTGGAGGGCTGGGCCAGCAAGGCACGCCAGCGGCTGGGCTGATGGCGGCAGCCTGAGCGCCCGCGTCGGGCGGCCTAGACGTGGCGCTTGACCCCGCGCCCGGCCTCGCCCGGGCCGGCTTGTGGTGGCAAATCGCGGGCCTGCTGGTGCAAGGCTTCCATCAGGCTGCAGCGCGGCCCATGGCCCGTGCAATGGGCTTCGAGCTGCTGCAATTGCCGATCCAGCGCCCGCAACTCGGCCAGACGCTGCTGCACATGCTGGCGGTGCGCCTGCACGGCTTCACGGGCCCGCACACAGTCGTCGGCCAGGTTCAGGTCGAGCGACAGCAGGGTGCGCACCTCGTCGAGTGACATGTCGAAGGAACGGCACAGCCGGATGAAACGCAGGCGCTGCAGATCGGCCTCACCGTAGAGGCGGTACTGGTTGTCGCTGCGCGCCGCAGCGGGCAGCAGGCCCTCGCGTTCGTAATAGCGCACATTGGCCACCGACACGCCCGACTGGCGTGCCACCTCCCCAATGCGCCAGGGGGCGGGCTGGTGGGGCGCCTGAGGCGTCGGGGGCTTGGGCATGCGCAGATCCTTTCGTTGAAACCGCCCAGTATCGGGGCTTGACCTTGAAGTCACTTCAGGGTTTCCAATGCCCCCATGACCTCCAACGACAAGCCCCCAGTCCCCCCGTCCACCGCCGCGGACCAGGCCGCGCCCTGCGCCCCCTGCCGCCGCGACCGCGACCACGACCACGACCACGACCACGACCACGACCACGACCATGACCATGACCATGACCATGACCATGACCATGATCACGATCACGGGCAAGGCTTGCCCGGCCCGTGGCGCCTGGCAGCGGCCCTGCTGGCAGCGCTGGCGGCCGAGTGCCTGCCCTGGCTGAGCGACAGCCTGGGGGCGCCGCTGGGCCCGTGGTGGGGCCGGGGCCTGGCCGCGCTGGGGCTGTGGCTGGCAGGCTGGCAGACCTGGTGGCAAGGCTGGCTGGCGCTGCGCCGGGGCCAGGTGCAGATCGAGGCGCTGATGGCCGTGGCCGTCACCGGCGCGCTGCTGATCGGCCAGTGGGCCGAGGCCGCGATGGTGATGGCGCTTTACGCCCTGGCCGAAACCCTGGAGCACCGCGCCGCCGACCGGGCTCGCCACGCCATCCGCGCCCTGCTGCAACTGGTGCCCGCCCGGGCCCAGGTGCGCCAGCCCGATGGGCGTTGGCAATGGCAGGCCGTGGCCGAGGTGCAGGTGGGCGACACCCTGCTACTGCCGGTGGGCGAGCGCGTGCCGCTCGACGGGGTGGTCAGCGAGGGCTTGAGCGCGGTCGACGAATCGCCCCTGACCGGCGAGAGCCTGCCGCAGGACAAAGCCCCGGGCGACCGTCTGCTGGCGGGCAGCCTGAACCAACAGGCCCCGCTGCACCTGCGCGTGACCCAGCCGCCTGGGCACAGCACGCTCGATGGCGTGGTGCAAGCCGTGCAGGCCGCACAAACCGGGCGCGCCCCCAGCCAGCGCTGGGTGGACCGCTTTGCGCGCCGCTACACGCCCGCGGTGCTGCTGCTGGCCCTGGCGGTCGCCGTCCTGGCGCCCTTGACCCTCGGCTGGGCCTGGTCGGAGGCGTTCTACCGCGCCCTGGTGTTGTTGGTCATGGCCTGCCCTTGCGCGCTGGTGATCTCCACGCCGGTCACCCTGGTCAGCGGGCTGACCGCCGCGGCGCGGCGTGGCATCCTGATCAAGGGCGGCCAACACCTTGAGGCCGCGCGCCACCTACGGGCCATCGGCCTCGACAAGACCGGCACCCTGACCCAGGGCCGCGCCGAGTTGGCCGCCTATGGCGCGATCGCCACGGCAGCGCCCCACGCGGCCCCCGTCCCCACCAACGCCCCCGACTGGCTGATGCAGGCCTGGGCCCTGAGCCTGACCTCCACCCACCCGGTGTCGCGCGCCATCGCCGACGGCCTGGCCCAGCGGCTGGGGGCCGAGCGGGCGCCCCCGGCCGCCCTGGCCAGCCCAGAGGCTGGGCAAGGCCTGACGCTGTGGCAGGCAGGGCGGGTTTGGCGGCTGGGCAACGCGCGTTGGTTGCGGCAGCACACCGACGCGTACCCAGCGCTCGACGCGATCGCCGCCGAACAAGGCGCGCTGGCACGCAGCCTGTCGTGGATCAGCTGCGACCGCCAGCTGCTGGGCTGGCTGGCCGTCACCGACCCGGTGCGCCCCGGTGCCGCGCAGGCCATCGCGGACCTGCAAGCCCTCGGGGTGCGGCCGGTGCTGCTGAGCGGCGACAACCCACCCACGGTGGCGGCGTTGGCGCGGCAGGTCGGGCTCAGCGACTGGCGCGCCGAACTGCTGCCTCAGGACAAGCTGACCGCCCTGGCCGCACTGCGGCAAGCGCACGGCCCGGTGGGCATGGCTGGCGATGGCATCAATGACGCCCCGGCGCTGGCCGGCGCCGACCTGGGCTTTGCCATGGGCGGTGTCGGCACCGGCGTGGCGGTGCAGGCCGCCGACGTGGTGATCATGAACGACGACCCGCGGCGCCTGGCCGAGACCGTGCGCCTGTCGCGCCGCACCCACGCGGTGCTGCGGCAGAACCTGACCGTGGCGCTGGGCCTCAAGCTGCTGTTCGCGACCCTGGCGGTGCTGGGCCTGGGCACCCTGTGGATGGCGGTGGTCGCCGACCTCGGGGCCAGTTTGATCGTGATCATGAACGGGCTGCGCCTGCTGCGCCAACACCCCGCCGCGGAGCGCGCACGGCTGGGCTGAGGCCTTATCATCTCGCCATGCGCCGCCCCGCCCTGTTCTGCCTGATCCTGCTGCTCGCCTGGCGTGCCTGGCTCGGCGATGCCATGGCCCTGGGCGCCTTGCGGGGCGACGCGGCCCCCACGGCCCCGGTCGCGGTGCAAACCCTGCAGACGCTGCAGACGTTGCCAATGGCGCTGCCCCCGGTCGCTGCGGGCTTTGCTCCGACCGGTGCCGACGGCCCGGCGGACGCGCGCTCGCGCTGGTCACCAGCGGGTCACGGGCCGACCGGCCACGCCCTGGGCACGCCGCCCTGCCACGACAGCAGCCTGTCCAGCACCGCAGCGGCGGAGGCCATGCCCCACGCCAGTGCCGACAGTGCCCAGGCTTCGCACGGAGGCACCTGCACCGCCTGCCAGATTTGCCACCTGGCCTTGCTCAGCCCCCAACGCCCGGCGCCCGCGCTGCCGGGCCAGCGCTTCGCCACGCCGCAGAGCGCCGAAGGCGGCTTCCAGAGCGCCTGCCTGAACCCCCAACTCAAGCCCCCCATCGGCTGAGCGCCGCCCGCCCAGCCGCGCTGGGCTGCCTCGCCGCGCCCGCCCCCTCGACCCCAGCCTGCCTCAGTGGCGCAGGCGGCCTCCAGGGGCACCGGGCAAGCGACCGTCCCCCGGGGTCGGTCACCGTTTGATTTCCGGAGTTTTTGATGTCCCTCCCCCTCCCTTGGGTGGTCGCCGCGCTGCCCGCGCGAACCGCCCCCCCGCGCCTGGCCCGACCCTGGCCCAGCGCTCAGCGCCTGGGGCTGGCCTTGCTGCTGGGTGGCAGCCTGGTCGGCTGCGCCACCGGCCCCACGCCAGCCACCGGCAGCGTGGCCGAACTGGTGCAACAGCATGGCGGCCCCGGCACGGCCCAGTGGCCAGCGCCGGCCCCAACGCCCCAGGCGCAAGCCGAGGCCGTGGCCTCGCTGCTGGCCCAGCCACTGGACCCCGACACCGCCGTGCGGCTGGCCTTGTTGAACAACCCGAGCCTGCAGGTCGCGCTGGCGGGGCTCGATGTGTCGGCGGCCCAACGCCAGCAAATGGCCCTGCTGCCCAACCCCGGCCTGGGCCTGGGGCGGGTGCGGGAGGGCGGTCAGATCGAGATCGAGCGCCTGCTGCGCATCGACCTCTGGGGCCTGCTGAGCCTGCCCTGGCGCCTGCAATGGCAGGACCGCCAACTGGCGCTGGCCCGGCTGCAGACCGCGCAAGAGGTGTTGCGCCTGAGCGCCGAAGTGCGCCGCGCCTGGGTGCGTGCGGTGGCCGCCCAGCACCAGCTGCGCTACAGCCAGCAGGTACTGGACGCCGCCGAGGCGGGCGCCGAACTGGGGCGCCAGATGGTCAAGGCGGGCAACTGGAGTCGGCTGCAGCAGGCGCGTGAACAGCGCGCCCTGCAAGACAGCCAGGTGCAGGTGGCACGGGCCCGGCTGCAAGCCCAGGCCAGCCGCGAACAACTGATCCGCCTGCTGGGCCTCGACGACGGGCGCGCGCTGCAACTGCCCGAGCAACTGCCCGAGCCCCCGGCGCAGCTGCTGCCCGAGGCCGACTTCGAGGCCCAGGCCCTGCGCGAACGCCTGGACGTGCGCCTGGCCCAGGACGACTACCAAGCCCTGGCCTCCCAGCTGGGCTACACCCGCGTCACCGGCTATGTGAGCGCGTTTGAACTCGGTCTCGGCTACAACACCATCACCGAGGCGGGCCAGCGCGACAGCAAGCGCAGCGTCGAGATCGAGGTGCCGCTGCCCCTGTTTGACCAGGGCCAGGCGCGTGTTGCTCGCGCCGAGGCCCAGATGCGCCAGGCCCAGGCCCGCGTGCGCGAAGTCGCCGTGCTGGCCCGCAGCGAAGCGCGCAGCCGCTGGCAAGACTGGCAGACCGCCTGGACCCTGTCGCGGCAACTCGAAACCGAGGTGCTGCCGCTGCGCCGACAGATCACCGATGAGACCCTGCTGCGCTACAACGGCATGCTGAGCAGCGTCTGGGAACTGCTGGCCGAGGCTCGCCAGAACGCCCACAGCGTGAGCACCGCCATCGAGGCGCGGCGCGACTTCTGGCTCGCCGACACCGACCTGCGCCTGGCCCTGAGCGGCACCGCCAACACCGGCCCCAGCGGCCTGGCCAATCCCCTGAACCGCGCCCCGAGCCCGGCCGCCAGCGCCGCCCCCAACCCAGCCCATTGAAGACCATGCAACGACGCCAATTTTTCTCCGGGGCCATGGCCGGCACCCTGGCCAGCGCCGCGGTCGCCCGCAGCGCCCTGGCCGCCCTGCCCGACGCCCACCAGCCCCCCAGCGCCGGCAGCGCCCCCTGGCGCCCCGACGGCGCCCGCTACACCCCGGTGGTGACCCTCAACGGCTGGACCCTGCCCTGGCGCCTGAACCAGGGCGTGAAGGAGTTCCACCTCGTGGCCGAACCCGTGGTGCGCGAGATCGCCCCTGGCATGCAGATGCGCCTGTGGGGCTACAACGGCCAAAGCCCCGGTCCCACCATCGAGGTGGTCGAGGGCGACCGGGTGCGCCTGTTCGTGACCAACCGCCTGCCCGAAGCCACCACCGTGCACTGGCATGGCCAGCGCCTGCCCAACGGCATGGACGGTGTGGCCGGCCTGACCCAGCCGGCCATCGAGCCCGGCAAGACCTGGGTCTATGAGTTTGTCGCCCGCCGGCCCGGCACCTTCATGTACCACCCCCATGCCGACGAAATGGTGCAGATGGCCATGGGCCTGATGGGCCTGTGGATCACCCACCCGCGCCAGACCAGCCCGCTGATCTCCAAGGTGGACCGCGACTTCGCGTTCCTGATGGCGTCCTACAACGTCGAACCGGGCAGCGCCACGCCGCAGGTCAACACCATGCTGGACTTCAACCTCTGGACCTGGAACAGCCGCACCTTCCCCGGCATCGACAGCCTCCCGGTGCGGCTGGGCGACAAGGTGCGCATCCGCGTCGGCAACCTGACCATGACCAACCACCCGATCCACCTGCACGGGCACGAGTTCACCGTCACCGGCACCGATGGCGGCCCGGTGCCCCTCAGCGCGCGCTGGCCCGAGGTGACCACCGACGTCGCGGTCGGGCAGATGCGGCAGCTCGAGTTCGTGGCCGACGAGGAAGGCGACTGGGCCCTGCATTGCCACAAGAGCCACCACACCATGGGCCCGATGGGCCACAACGTGCCGACCATGATCGGGGTCGACCAGAGCGCGGTGCTGGACAAGATCCAGAACCTGGTGCCTGGCTACATGGCCATGGGCGAACGTGGCATGGCCGAAATGGGCCAGATGCGCATGCCCCTGCCCGAGAACACCCTGCCCATGATGGGCGGCCAGGGGCCCCATGGCTCGCTCGACATGGGGGGCATGTTCACCCTGCTCAAGGTGCGGCGCCATCAAAAACCCGGCGACTACAGCGACCCGGGCTGGTACCAGCCCCCCGCCGGCAGTATGGCCCGCGAGTGGACCGGCCCCCTGCCCGACGCCCCCCAGGCACCGGCGCAGGCAGTCCAGCCCGCGCCACCCGCCCATGAGCACGGCGCGGGGATGCACCCGGCGCCACCGACACAAGCGCCCCACCACCACCTGCACCACACCCCACAAGGCGGTGCAGCCCCCCCGGCCACCCCGCCCACGGTCGACCCCACCTTGCCCACGGTGCGCAAGCCCGGCGCCGGGGCCCACGCGCACTGAGCGAGGCGCCCGCACCGGGCCCGCACCGGGCTGGTATGGCCTGGTGCGCGCAGGGTGCCGGTGGGCTGGGTCACCCCAGGGGCCGGTGCCCCACATGGCGAGCTTCCATGAACCCGGGCCGGCGGTCGGCCGCAGCGTCCTCCCCCCGGCGCGGCGGCAAGCGAGGCGAGGCGGCGTCCGTGCCACATCGGTGCCACATCGGTGCCAGCGCCAGGCCCGTGCTGCACCCATAATCGGCGCACGGCTCGTGCGGCAGCGCCCCCGGTGTCTGTCCCGCTGCGCCGCAGAAACGCCCCGCCCCGCTCACACTGCCGACCATGCCCAAAGCCCCCCGCACCGCCGCCCCCGCATCCCCCATGCCCCCCCGGGCCACCGCCAGAGCCGCCACCACGTCCAAGGCGCCCAAGCCCGCGCGCGCGCGCAGCGCCCAGGCCCCCACGCCGTCCGCCCACGTTGAGCCCCCGGTGGCCAGTACGCCAGCGGCCCGCTCGCCAAGGCGGCGCGGCCCGGGCAGCATCACCGACGTGGCGGGCATCGAGGTTGGGCATTTCACCGACCCGCGGCGCCCCACGGGCTGCACCGTGGTGATGGCGCGCGAAGGCGCCGTGGCGGGTGTGGATGTGCGGGGCGCGGCCCCCGGCACACGCGAGACCGACCTGCTGGACCCGGCCAACCTGGTGCAGCAGGTGCACGCCATCCTGCTGGCGGGCGGCAGCGCCTGGGGCCTGGACGCCGCCAGCGGCGCGGTGCGCTGGCTGGAGGAACAGGGCGTGGGCTTCAACGTGGGCGTGGGCCGCCTGCCCATCGTGCCCTCGGCGGTGTTATTTGACCTGCTGGTTGGCGACATGCGCATCCGCCCCGACGCGGCCGCCGGCTACGCGGCCTGCGCCGCGGCCAGCCCGCGCCGCCCCGCCGAGGGCAACGTCGGCGCGGGCACCGGCGCCGCGGTGGGCAAGATCTTTGGCATCCAGCGCGCCATGAAGGGCGGCATCGGCACCGCCTCGGTGACCGTGGACGGCGTCACCGTCGGCGCGCTGGTGGCCTGCAACGCCTTGGGCGATGTGCTGGACCCCGACACCGGCCGGGTGGTGGCCGGGGCGCGCAGCGCCAACGGGCGCCGCCTGCTGGACACGCGCCGCGCCCTGCTGCGCGGCGAGGCGCCCAAACCCTTGCTGCCCGGCACCAACACCACCCTGGGCGTGATCGCCACCGACGCGCCGCTCAGCAAGGCCCAGGCCCAACGCCTGGCCGTGGCCGGGCAGGACGGGCTGGCCCGCAGCATCAACCCGGTGCACACCCAGTCCGACGGCGACACCGTGTTCGCCCTGGCCACCGGCCGCGCCGCGCAGTCGCCCGGCATGATGGTGCTGGCCACCATGGCCGCCGAAGCCATGGCGCGCGCCACGGTGCGCGCCGTGCTGGCCGCGCAGGGCCTGCGCACGGCCGAGGGCCTGCACCTGCCCGCCGCGCTGGACCTGAGCCCAGCGCCCGTCACCGACCTGGCGCCCGACCTGATGCGCCGCACCCGCCGGGCTTGAGCCATGTCCAAGCTCTCCCGCACCCTGCGCTACTACCTGCTGAACCTGCGCGACCTGCTGCTGTCGGCCGGCCCCATCGCGCTGCTGCCCGTGCTGCTGCTGGGCCTGGCCTATTGGTGGCTGAACCCCGCACCACCGCGTCAGGTGACCCTGGCCACCGGGCCCGCGCAAAGTGCCTACGAGCGCTTTGGCAAGGTCTACGCCGACGCGCTGGCGCGCGAGGGCATCGAAGTCAAGCTACTGCCGTCCGACGGCTCGGCCGCCAACTTGCAGTTGCTGGCCGAAGGTCAAGCCGATTTCGGCTTTGTGCAAGGCGGCACCGCCACCGCCCACCCCGACGAAGCCGATGAGGAACTGCTGTCGCTGGGCAGCCTGTTCATGGAGCCGCTGTGGGTGTTCTACCGCCCGGCCTCCTACACCGTTGACGGCCCGCACCGGCCGCTGACCGCACTGACCCAGTTGCGCGGCCTGCGCGTCAACGTGGGCGCCCAGGGCAGTGGTGCACCAGCGCTGATGGGCCAGTTGCTCAAGGCCAATGGGCTGGAGCCCAGTGCCCTGAAGTTGTCCCACCTGGCCCAGACACCGGCCACCGTGGCGTTTCTCGGCGGCCAACTCGACGTGGTGGCCTTCGTGTCGGCACCGGAGTCGCCCATCGTGCAGATGCTGTTGCAAACCCCGGGCGTGCAGCTGATGGCGTTTGCGCAAAGCGAGGCCTATGGGCGGCGCTTTCCCTACCTGACGCCAGTGACCCTGCCGCGTGGCGTGGTGGACCTGTCGCGCGACCTGCCGGCACGCGATGTGCGGCTGGTGGCGTCCACCACCTCGCTGCTGGCCCGCGCCGACACCCACCCGGCCTTGCAGCAGCTGTTCGCCCAGACCGCCCGCAGCCTGCACAGCAACGCCGGCTGGTTCAACCGCGCGGCCGAGTTTCCAAACCTCAACCACAACGAACTGCCGCTGAGCCGCGAGGCTGAACGCGCCTACACCGAGGGGCCGTCCTGGCTGCAGCGCCACCTGCCGTTCTGGCTCGCCAACCTGGTGCAGCGCATGGGTCTGGCGCTGGGCGTGATCCTGGCCATCGTGCTGCCGCTGAGCCGGGTGATCCCGCCGCTCTACACCTTCCGGGTGCGCTCGCGCGTGTTCCGCTGGTACGGCCGCCTGCGTGACATCGAGGCCCGCCTCGACAAGGGCGACGCCACCCCCAGCGCACTGCTGCTGGAGCTCGACGAGGTCGAGCAGCAGGTCACGCTGATCCACCTGCCGCTGTCCTACACCAACGAGTTGTACGCGCTGCGCAGCCACCTGCAATGGGTGCGGCGGCGCCTGCAAGGCGGCCCGGCGGGGGGCGGTCCAAGCGCGGCGGCCACCGGGTTCGCTGCATCCGCACCAGTCGACACCGCAAGCGCCCTGCATTCTCCTTCGCACGCCCCTTCGCACGACCCTGTGCAGACGCCTGTGCACGCGCCTGTCGCCAGCGCCGTCGATGCGCCCGGCACGGCGGCGCCAGCACCGCAGCCGCCGCCCAAGGCCTGAGCCTGGGCCGGCGCGCCCCGCAGGCACCAGACTGGCTCAGACCACGGGGCCCGGGTCCGGCGGCGCGGGGCGGTCTTCGGCCACGGTGTTGCGCAAGGCCGTGCGGGCCACTTCGTCGAGCGCACCGGCCACCACCGGCTGGTCGGCCAGCACCCGCAGGTGGCCCTCGCTCATCAGCCGGTCGCGCATGCGCCGGGTCATGGACTGGGTGCTGCCATCGGGCCGGGTGAACAGGAACAAGGTGCCATGCGGGCTGGCCCAGCTGAGCTGGGTACGGCGCCACACGCCCTCGTTGAACAGCTCGACCCAGGCCCCCAGCTCCAGGGTCACCGGCCCGGGGTCCAAGGGGGCCGGGACCGAAGGCTCGGCCTCGGGCGGCAAGCTCAGGAAGCCCGAGATCCGCGCCTCATTCGGCGCCAGCCAGTCGGCGTCTTGCTCGTCGAACATCGGGTCGCTGGAGGGCGACGGCGCTGTGGCCGCCGGCGGCGAGGCCGCGCCAGGGGCTGGGGGCGGTGACGCAACCGGGGCGACCGCCCCGCCCGGCCCGGCCACCGCGCTGCCAGACACCGCCGCCGCCGGTGCCGACGGGGGAGCCACCATGGATGCCACCGCGGGTGCCGAAGAAGGTGCAGAAGAAGGGAGCGCAGAAGTTGGTGCAGAAGTTGGTGCAGAAGGTGGTGCAGAGGCCGGCGCGCTGGGCCGTTGGCCCGGCGCGGGCGCAGCCGCCGGGGCGGCGGGTCGACGGTACGCGGCCTGGTGCAAGACGATCAGCTTTTCGAGGAAGGCGCTGGTCATCAGCGGCGGGTAGTCGATGGTCTTGAGACCCTCGCGCAGGCGGCCCAGCAAGGCCGGGATCAAGTGCGTCAAATGGGCCGGGTTTTGCCGCGCCAGCTCGGGGTTGGCGCTCCACAGCAGTTCGCTGACCAGGGCCTGGTACTGGCCGGGGTCCGCCTCCGAGGCCCGCTCGCCCAAGCGCGACTCGGCCATCACCTGGCACCAGGGGCCCAGCAAGAAGTCACGCACCTCGGGCGAGGCGGTGCCCAGCTCGGGCATGGCGCGCAGGTCCTGGCGCAGCCGCCCGGCCAGCAGGTTGCGCTGTTCCGCGTGCATCAGGGCCTTGACGGCGCGTTCGCGCTGGCGCTGCTCGGCCTCGCGGTGCTCGTTCCAGGCGCGCTCCAGCTCCTTGAGTGCCACGTCAAAGGGCGCAGCACCTTCGATGGGGGCCTCGCTGAGCACACGCACCACGCGCCGCACCGGCTGCATGAAGACCTCAAAACCCGGCGCCGTCTCGGCCTCAAACGCCAGGCTGCGCTGAGTCAGCGCGTCCAGCAGGCGGCGCGCGGGGTGGGCCTTGTCGCTGAAAAAGCGCACATCATTGACCACCAGCTGCGCCAGCGCAGGCTCCAGGTCGCGCACCGCCTGGCGCAAGGGACCCAGCAGGCGCTGGTCGCGCACGATGTTCTCGATCATCAGGGTGACCACCTCCAGCGCCACCACCTGGCCCACGTCCTGCCCCTGCTGCCGCAGTTGCTGGCGCAAGGCCTGCACGGTGATCGGTGCGCTGCTCGGGGGGCCGCCCGGCTGGCGCTGGGCCAGGCGCTGCAGCACCTGCTCCACGTCCTGCGGGCTGTCGAGCGCGTCAAAGGCCGCGGGCAGCGTGGTCTGGAAATCGCTCTGCTGGGCGTCCTCCTGGGTCTGGCGCAGCTCGAACTGGCGCTCAAACTGCTGGGCAAACGCCTCCAGCCGCGACGATGGCAACAACACCGGTGCCGCCGCGGCAGGCTCGGCCTGGGTCCGGCGGCGCGACGCCCCCCCTTCGTTGCCCAGCAACTGGCGCAAGCGGTCCACGGTGAGCACCGTGCCTTCGGGCAGCGCGGGCACCGCGAGGCTGTCGTCCAGGTACAGCGGTGGCAAGGGGGCCCCCGCCATAGGGGCCGCCAAATCCGCCGGCGCGACCGGCTTGGGCCCGCCCTGGCGCCTGCCCAGCCCCTCCGCGCCCGCGGGGGCCGGGGTCGGTGGGCTGGTCACGGCCTGGGCCCAGGGCGGTGGCGGCACCGACAGCGGTCGGCCCGCCGAAGTGCTTGCTGCACGCGACGCCATCGGCGTGGCCGGTGCTGGCTCGGCACGGGGCAGGCTGGCGGGTTCGATCACCTCGGGCACATACAGCGGACGGCTGGTTTGTTCGCCCGCCTGCAGCACCGTGTAGTCGGCCGGGCGCACGCCGCGCTCGCGCAGCTTGTGGTTCAGGAAGCCGTAAAAGCCGTTGAGTTCCTTGCCCAGCAAGGTGCACATCTGCTGGATCCAGGCCATGCGCACCGCGGGCGTGACCTCGGCGGCTTCCATCGCGTCTTGCAGGGCGCGCAGGTACACCTCGGGCCGGAACGGGTTGCGGTCGGGCATCACATTGGGCAGGCCCTGCAAGGCGCAGGTCAGGGCATTGAGCTCGGGCAGCGTGGCTTCGACCGCGTGCAGGGTCATCTGCTGCGCGCGCGCCAGCTCGACCCGGCTTTGCACCTGGTGCTCGTCCATCAGTTCAAGCTGGTCAAAGCGCAGCGACATCAGCGACTGCCGCTTGCCCGCCTCGGGCGACGGCGCATGGGCCCCGGCAAAGCTGCGGCCGAGCTGGCTGACAAAACCGTCGATCAGGCGGGCCTGGCTGCGGTTGAGCTGGTCGATGGCCGCGCTCACGCTGTTGCGCTCGCTGACCTGGCGCAGCGTGCCTTCACGTTCGCGCAGCTGGTGGCGCGTGTAGTCCACCAGCTTCTCGATCAGCAGGCGGGCTTCGCGGCGGGCGTCCTCGATGCATTCCTGGTGCAGGGCAGACGGCGGCGGACTGGACGCGTGTGGGCTCATGGCAAAAGCTTGGACAAGAGGACGTTGACCGGACACCCCAACAACGACAACGGGGCCCTCGGGCCCCGTGAAAAGCGGGTCCGAGGACCCACCATTGTTCCAGCTTTTTGCCGCTTACTTGAGCGCCTTGAAGCGCACGCGCTTGGGCTTGGCCCCTTCTTCACCGAGGCGCTTCTTCTTGTCGGCTTCGTACTCTTGGTAGTTGCCGTCGAAGAAGGTCCACTGGCTGTCGCCTTCGGCGGCCAGGATGTGGGTGGCGATGCGGTCCAGGAACCAGCGATCGTGGCTGATCACGAGGATGGTGCCGGCGAACTCGAGCAGTGCGTCTTCGAGCGCGCGCAGGGTTTCGACGTCCAGGTCGTTCGAGGGTTCGTCCAGCAGCAGCACGTTGCCGCCCGCGATCAGGGTCTTGGCCAGGTGCAGACGGCCACGCTCACCGCCCGACAGCATGCCGACCTTCTTCTGCTGGTCGCCGCCGTTGAAGTTGAAGCGGCCGCAGTAAGCGCGGCTGGCCATCTGGAACTTGCCCACGGTCAGGATGTCGAGGCCCCCGGACACGTCTTCCCAGACGGTCTTGTCGTTGGCCAGCTCGTCACGGTTCTGGTCCACATAGGCCATCTTGACGGTCTGGCCGATCACGACTTCGCCCGAATCGGGCTGCTCGCGGCCGGCGATCATCTTGAACAGCGTCGACTTGCCGGCGCCGTTGGGGCCGATGATGCCGACGATGGCGCCGGCCGGGATGTTGAAGCTCAGGTTGTCGATCAGCACGCGGTCACCGAAGGACTTGCTGACGCCCTTGAACTCGATGACCTGGCTGCCCAGGCGCTCGGCCACAGGAATGAAGATTTCCTGCGTCTCGTTGCGCTTCTGGTATTCGTAATCGCTCAGTTCCTCGAAGCGGGCGATACGGGCCTTGCTCTTGGCCTGGCGGCCCTTGGCGTTCTGGCGCACCCATTCCAGTTCCTTTTTCAGGGCCTTGGCGCGGGCTTCTTCACCCTTTTGCTCGGACTCCAGGCGGGCCTGCTTCTGGTCCAGCCAGGTGCTGTAGTTGCCCTTGTACGGGATGCCATGGCCACGGTCGAGTTCGAGAATCCACTCGGCCGCGTTGTCCAGGAAGTAGCGATCGTGGGTGATGGCCACCACGGTGCCCGAGAAACGGGCCAGGAACTGTTCGAGCCAGTCGACCGATTCGGCGTCCAAGTGGTTGGTCGGTTCGTCGAGCAGCAGCATGTCGGGCTTGGACAGCAGCAGGCGGCACAGGGCCACGCGGCGCTTTTCACCGCCCGACAGCTTGCCGATCACCGCGTCCCAGGCCGGCAGGCGCAACGCGTCGGCGGCGATTTCGAGCTGGTGGTCCGAGGCGTCGCCAGCGGTGGCGATGATGGCCTCGAGCTTGGCCTGCTCGGCGGCCAGGGCGTCAAAGTCGGCGTCTTCTTCGGCGTAGGCGGCGTACACCTCTTCGAGGCGGGCTTGGGCGGCCTTGATTTCGCCCATGCCGCTTTCGACCGATTCACGCACGGTTTGCTCGGGGTCCAGCTGGGGCTCCTGCGGCAGGTAACCGATCTTCAGGCCGGCCATGGGGATGGCTTCGCCTTCGATTTCCTTGTCGATGCCAGCCATGATCTTGAGCAGGGTGGACTTGCCCGAGCCGTTCAAACCCAGCACGCCGATCTTGGCGCCCGGGAAGAAGCTCAGCGAGATGTCCTTCAGGATCTGTCGCTTCGGCGGCACGATCTTGCCGACGCGGTTCATGGAAAAAACGTATTGGGCCATGTTCTACTTTGAATGAAAAAAAAGGCGATGCAGACCGTGATTATCGACTCATGCGACAATGATTGCCGTTGCGGTCTCCAGTAACTCGCAACATCAGCAATCTGCTGCGGGCCGGAGGGGCGTTTTTCAAGCCTTTGTCCGACCTACCCTGAAGCTCATCTGCCTTGACTGGCCTGGTGCTCCAAGCACCCGGGACAGGCCGATACCCCAGTGCCCGGCAAGGGCACCACACCATGACTTTTGACGATCTGAACCTCGCCCCGGCGATTCTCAAAGCCGTTCGCGAACAAGGCTACGAAAACCCGACCCCGATCCAAGCCCAGGCGATCCCCGCCGTGCTCGAAGGCCACGACCTGTTGGCCGGCGCCCAAACCGGCACCGGCAAGACGGCCGCCTTCACCCTGCCCGTGCTGCACAAGCTCAGCATGAGCCGCAGCGCCACCAACCGCACCGGCGGCGTGGGCGTGCGCGCCCTGGTGCTGACCCCGACCCGCGAACTGGCGGCCCAGGTCGAAGAATCGGTGCGTGACTACGGCAAGTACCTGCAACTGAGCTCGGCCGTGATCTTCGGCGGCGTGGGCATGAACCCGCAAATCAGCACCCTGAAGCGCGGCGTGGACATCCTCGTGGCCACCCCGGGCCGCCTGCTGGACCTGCAGCAACAAGGTCACCTGGACCTGTCCAGCGTGCAGATCCTGATCCTCGACGAAGCCGACCGCATGCTCGACATGGGCTTCATCCACGACGTCAAGAAGGTGCTGGCCCTGGTGCCGCGCGAGAAGCAGAGCCTGCTGTTCTCGGCCACGTTCAGCGACGAGATTCGCGACCTGGCCAACACCCTGCTGAAGAACCCGCAAAGCATCCAGGTCACGCCGCGCAACACCACGGTGCAGCGCATCAGCCAGGTGATCCACCCGGTGGGCCGCGGCAAGAAAAAGGCCTTGTTGGCCCACATCATCCAGGAACACAACTGGAGCCAGGTGCTGGTCTTCACGCGCACCAAGTTCGGTGCCAACAACGTCGCCGAGTTCCTGACCAAGAACGGCATCAAGGCCATGGCGCTGCACGGCAACAAGAGCCAAAGCGCCCGCACGCAGGCCCTGCAGGGTTTCAAGACCGGTGACATCCGCGCCCTGGTGGCCACCGACATCGCGGCCCGCGGCATCGACATCGACGAGCTGCCGCACGTCGTCAACTACGAAATCCCCAACGTCAGCGAAGACTACGTGCACCGCATCGGCCGCACCGGCCGCGCTGGCGCCAGCGGCGAAGCCGTGAGCCTGGTGTGCCTGGACGAAGAAGGCTTCATGCAGGACATCGAGCGCTTCACCAAGCAAACCATCGAGGTCAAGGTGATCGACGGTTTCGGTCCCGAACCCGGCGAACGCGCCGAACCCATCGCCATGGGCCGCCAGACCATCTGGGGCGGCGCTGGCAAGCCGCCGAGCCGTGAAGTCATGGCCGCTGCGGCCAAGGCCGCCCGCGCCGAGATGATGCAACGCATCCGCGACAACAAGGCCAGCCAGGGCGGTTCGTCGGGCCAAGGCGGCGGCCGGGGCGCCTCGCAAGGCAACGGCGGTGGCGGCGGCAATGGCGGTGGCCAAGGCGGCCGCGGCGGCCCAGCCCCGCGCAGCAAGCCGGCCCGCGAAGGCCAAGGTTTTGAAGGGGCCCACCGCGGCCAGGGCCCGCGTCCCGCACGCGGTCCGGGGGGCGGCAATGGGGGCAACGGTGGCGGTAATGGCGGTGGCAACCGCGGTCCGCGTTCGGGTGGTTTCGACCGCCAGGACAGCCAGGCCGGTGTGCGCCATGACGCCTCGGCCGCTCTGGCCACGCTGACCGGCCGCGCGGCGCCCCCGCGCAGCACCCCGGTGGGCCAGCCCGACCCGATGCGCACCAGCGTCGACATGATGGCCGAGCGCGGCCGCGGTGGCCGAGGCCGCAGCGGTGGTGGCGGCTACGGCGGTGGCGGCGGCGGTCGCTCCGGCGGCGGCGGTGGTGGCTTTGGTGGCGGTGGCCGCTCGGGTGGCGGTCGCTCCTTCGGGCGCTGATCAGCCCGTCGGCCTCGCCCCTCTGAGCCTTAACCTGGCATTCAACCTGTCGACACGGCCCCCGACCCGATCGGCCCCCTGAGCGATGCGCCCGCCCGCAGGCCCCAGCAGCCGCTACGCCACCCTCACGGTGGCGACCTGCAACCTGTTGAACCTGGCCAACCCCGGGCGGGTGTATTACGCCCAGCAAGACGCCTACACCCAGCATGAGTTCGAGCGCAAGATCGACTGGCTGGGGGAGCGTTTTGCCACCCTCAACGCCGACCTGTTGGCGGTGCAGGAGGTGTGGGACGAGGCAGCCTTCAAGGCCGCCATCCGACGCAGCGGCCTGCGCTACCCCGAAGTGCACGCCCCCGGGGCTGAGAACAACGCCCAGCAGCAGGGGGCCAGCGGCACGCCCCGGCTGGGCCTGGCCACCCGGCTGGTCCTCGAGGACTTGCGCTCCCTGACCGACTTTGCCCTGCCCCAGGCGCTGGACATCCCCGGTTGCGGCGTGCACGGCCAGTTCGAGCGCCCGCCCCTGCTGGCCACCTTGCGCATGAAGCATGGGCAGCGGCTGCGCCTGCTCAATGTGCACCTCAAATCCAAGCGCCCGCGCTTCTTGATGGACGCCGAGGGGCGACCGCTCGAAGACCGGGACGATCCCAAGGTCAAGGCCCTCGCGGGCTTGCGCTCCTTGATGATGCGCGGCGCCGAAGCCGCTGCGCTGCGCGGCCTGGTGGTGGACCTGCTCAACGAGAGCGACGACACCCCCCTGATCGTGGTGGGGGACTTCAACGACGGCCCGCACAGCGTGACCACCCAGTTGGTGGCCGCCACCGGCGAAGTGGCCTACGACCGCGCGGCACGGCGCCTGGCCTTGTTCAACGCCTACGATGTGCAAAGCGAAATGGCCATCCGGCGCGATGTGGCCTATTCACACATCCACCAAGGTCGCCCTGAGGTGCTGGACCAGGTGCTGGTCAGCGAAGGCTTTCTGGCCGAGGGGCGTTTCAGCCTTGGCGATGTGCGGCGCATCCAGTACTTCACCGACCACCTCAACGAAGGGCACAGCCGCACGCGGTCCGACCACGGCTTTGTGCGCGCCCTGCTGCGGCTGCGCCTGCCGGACATCGGCCACCCCCAGGCCCACGTCAACAGCGACGCGAACAACGGCCCCGTCGCCCCGTCGGCCTGAGCAGGCCAGCGGCGCGCAAGCCCCCAGCCAGGGCCTCGCCTGGCGCGGGGGGCGGCCGGTCAGTCGCGCAGGAACAAGGTCACCAGCGGTTCGTCACCGACCTGGCGGCTCCAGTGGCCGTGCACCGTCGGGTCAAAGGTGGCGCCTGCCGGCAAGGTGTCGGCCGAGTAGAAATGCTCACCCGGGCCAAACACCCGCGAGACACCACCCTGCACGCCGATCTCCATCTGTCCTTGCAGGATGAACACCCACTGCGGCTCACCGGTGCAGTGGAAATCGCTGCGAAAGCCCACCGGGCTGTGGCGCAGCTGGTAGCCCTGGGCCGCTGCAAACGGGCTCAGGCGCGCCGCCGGTTTGCCTTCGGTCAGCGGCAGTGCTTCCTCGCGGAAGCCGGCGCGGCCATCGGCGCCCGTGTACAGCACCACGCGGGTGAAATGGGGAAATTCTGAAGACATGCCATCAACCGGTCAGAGAAAGGGAGGCGACGCGGAGCCGCCTGGGACGGCTGATTGTAGGGGCCGACCGGTGCGACCGAACCGGCCCCAAGGGCCTGGCCCTGCCCTTCGGCTTACCCTTCTCCCACCGTTCTCTCACCCTTCCTCCCCCCTTTCCCCCGGCCCCGAGGCCCCCCTCGTCGGTCCTGCTGCGGTCCCGTTCGGCCCGCGCCGTCACGGCCCCCTCGGAAGCCCGTGACGCTTCATTCGCCCCTGAGTTGGGACGCCGGCTGGTCCAGCTGCGGCAGGCGCTGGCGCGAGCCCAGCACATGCTCGATGTCCTGCGTGGCGCCGTGGATCAAGACCAGGATGGCGCGCTCGGCCGCGTCCGGGTCGTGTGCCACCACGGCATCCAGCACCGCGCGGTGCTGCGGCAAAGAGCGCCTGGCACCGTCCTGGCGCGACGATGAAATCTCAAAACTGGTGCGCAGCAAGGCGTTCAGGGCCTTGCTCATTTGCGCCAGCATGCGGTTGTGGGCAGCCCGCAACAGCCCCTGGTGAAACAGCAGGTCGTGGCTGATGTAGTCGCCGCCCTGGTCGACCGCGCGCTTCATGCCGGCGTAAGCGGTCTCGAGTTCGGCCAGGTCCTCGGGGGTGGAGCGTTCGGCGGCCAGGCGCACCGCGGCGGGTTCGACCACGCGCCGCAGGTCCTGCAGGTCGCGCAGGAACTCGGGCGTCAGCCCCGCGCGGGACTGCCAGCCAATGACATCGGGGTCGAACCAGTTCCATTCGGCCTCGGGCAAGACGCGGGTGCCCACCTTGGGCCCGGTGCTGATCAGGCCCTTGGCCACCAGGGACTTGATGGCCTCTCGCACCACCGTGCGGCTGACGCCCAGTGATTCGCACAGCACCGGCTCGGCCGGCAAGGCCGCGCCGACCGCGTAGTGGCCCGACAGGATGGCTTCACCCAGGTGGTCCAAGGTGTTGCCATGGACGTTTTTGAACCGGTGGCTGGGGGTGCTCATGGGGAGGATGGTGCCGTGCAAACAAAACCCTAGCCTAGCGCAAAGCGGCGCTGCCGGTCGCGCCCCAAGTCAGTCGATCGACGACTTGGGGCACTTCCTGATGTGTGACTCAATCATCATACGATAAGATGTTTTTAAAGAAAAGCAGTCAGCCGCTGCCCCATCCACCCCAAGCCCTCGGAGACCCTCCATGACCCCACCGCGCAAAAAGCCCGAAGAACTTCGCAGCCAGCAATGGTTTGGACGCCAGGACCGGGACGGCTTTGCCTACCGCAGCTGGGTCAAGGGCAAGGGCGTGCCACACGACCAGTTCGACGGCCGCCCGGTGATTGGCATCTGCAACACCTTCAGCGAGCTGACGCCCTGCAACAGCCATTTCCGCACCCTGGCCGAGCAGGTCAAGATCGGTGTGTACGAGGCGGGCGGCTTTCCGCTCGAGTTCCCGGTGATGTCGCTGGGCGAGACCCTGCTGCGCCCCACCGCCATGCTGTACCGCAACCTGGCCTCGATGGACGTCGAGGAAAGCATCCGCGGCAACCCCCTCGATGGGGTGGTGCTGCTGATGGGCTGCGACAAGACCACGCCCTCGCTGCTGATGGGTGCGGCCAGCGTGGACCTGCCCACCATCGGCGTCAGCGGCGGGCCCATGCTCAACGGCAAATGGCGCGGCCAGGAACTGGGCTCGGGCACCGGCGTGTGGAGCATGAGCGAACAGGTGCGCGCCGGCACCTTGAAGCTGGCTGACTTCTTTGAGGCCGAGAGCTGCATGCACCGCAGCCACGGCCACTGCATGACCATGGGCACCGCGAGCACCATGGCCTGCATGGTCGAGGCCCTGGGCATTGGCCTGCCCGGCAACGCCGCCTACCCGGCCGTGGACGGTCGGCGCAATGTGCTGGCCCGCCACGCAGGGCGGCGCATTGTCGAGATGGTGCACAGCGACCAGACCATCTCCCAAGTGCTGACCATGGAGGCGTTTGAGAACGCCATCCGCACCCTGGCTGCGATTGGCGGCTCGACCAACGCGGTGATCCACCTGATCGCCATCGCGGGCCGGCTGGGCCTGAAGCTCACCGTGGACGACTTTGAGCGCCTGGGCAGCGAACTGCCCTGCATCCTGAACTTGCAGCCCTCGGGCGAGCACCTGATGGAGGACTTCTGCTACGCGGGCGGCCTGCCGGTGGTGATGAAGGAGATCCAGCACCTGCTGCACCGCGACCTCATCACGGTCAGCGGACGCAGCGTGGCCGACAACCTCGCCGACGCCCAAAACCACGACCCGCGGGTGATCAAGGCCGTAGCCGAGCCCTTCAAGGAGAAAGCCGGCATCGCCATCCTGCGCGGCAACCTGGCGCCGCGCGGGGCCGTCATCAAACCCAGCGCGGCCACGCCCGCGTTGATGGTGCACACCGGCCGCGCGGTGGTGTTCGAGAACAGCGACGACTTCCACGCCCGCATTGACGACGAGAACCTCGACGTCGACGAACACTGCATCCTGGTGCTGAAGAACTGCGGCCCCAAGGGCTACCCCGGCATGGCCGAGGTGGGCAACATGCCACTGCCCCCGAAGGTGCTGCGCAAAGGCATCACCGACATGGTGCGCATCAGCGACGCGCGCATGAGCGGCACCGCCTACGGCACCGTGGTGCTGCACACCACGCCCGAGGCTGCGGCGGGCGGCCCGCTGGCCATCGTGCAAAACGGCGACCTGATCGAGCTCAACGTGCCCGAGCGCCGCCTGCAGTTGCTGATCAGTGACGAGGAGTTGCAGCGCCGCCTCAGCGGCTGGACCGCCCCGCCCCCGCCGCTGAACTCGGGCTACTGGAAGCTCTATGTCGACCATGTGCTGCAGGCCGACGAAGGGGTGGACCTGGATTTTCTGGTCGGCAAGCGCGGGGCCTTTGTGCCCAAGGACAACCACTGACCCCGGGCGCCCGCGCGGCCCTCGTCAGGACGCTGCAGCCCCCCTCGGCTGCGGCACGGCCCGCGACACCCCCGCGGGGCGCGCCCGGACGCACAGCAGCATCAAGGCCCCGGCGCCCAGGTACAGCGCCATCACCAGGTAAATGCTGTAGTCGGGCCCGTGGCGGCTGGTGATGTAACCCGCCAGGCTCGGGCTCACGGCGGGGCCCAGGTTGCCCAGGCTGCTGACCAGCGCGATGCCCGCGGCCGAGGCCGCGGGGGACAGGCGTTCGGTCAGCACCGTGAAGAACAGCGGCGTGGCCGCGGCAATGCCGATCAGCGCCACCGACAAGGCCGCCACCGAGGCCACCAGTTGCCCCTTGAGCAGGGTGGTCACGCCCAGGCACAGGGCGGCCAGCAGCACCGCGCCCGCGAAGTGCCAACGGCGTTCGCGCAGCCGGTCCGAACTGCGACCGATCAACACCATGCCGACAATCCCGAACAGGTTCGGAATGGCGGTGCACACACCGATCAGCAGCAGGTCCTTGACGCCCCAGCTCTGCACCAGGGTCGGCACCCAGAACGTCATCGTATAAGTGGCCCCGAGCAGCAGGAAGTACAACAGCGACAGGGCATAGATGCGCGGGTCACTGAGCAACTGGCGCGCCACGCCCGGCGCGTGGGGATCGGCCGGGTGTTCCTGCGCCAGTTGCTCGCGCAGCATTTGCTTGTCCGACGCGGCCAGCCAGTGCGCCTCGTCGGGCCGGTCCTGCAAGTAAAGGTAGACCACCACCCCCAGCACCGACGCCGGCAAACCCTGCACGACAAACAGCCACTGCCAGCCGTGCAAGCCGCCCAGGCCGTCCATGTACTTGAGGATGGCGCCACACAGCGGCCCGGCAATCACCCCCGCCACCGTGGTGGCCGACATGAAGATGGCGATCATCTGCGCCCGCCGTGGCGCCGGGTACCAAAAGGTCAGGTACAGGATGATGCCGGGAAAAAACCCGGCCTCGAAGACCCCCAGCAGAAAGCGCGCCGCGTAAAACTGGGTTGGGGTGCTGACCCACATCATGGCGGCCGCCACCACGCCCCAGCACAGCATGATGCGCAGCAAGGTCTTGCGCGCGCCAAAGCGCACCAACAAGAGGTTGCTGGGCACCTCGAACAGGAAGTAGCCCACGAAGAAGATGCCGGCGCCCAGCCCGTACACCGTGTCACTGAAGGGCAAGGTTTCCTTCATCTGCAACTGGGCATAACCGATGTTGATGCGGTCCAGGTACGACACCATGTAGCAGATGAGCAGCAGGGGCATCAGCCGCCAGCTGATCTTTCGGTACAGGGCGTCCGCCCCCGCGGGGCTGGAGCCGGTCTGGGGCGGTGCGTGGACCGCCGTTGCAATGGAAGCCATGTCGTGTCTCCGGGGGCGGGTGCTCGGGCAAAAGTCCGCTCCTGCCAGCACCCCTTGAATCCAGGAGCGAACGGCCGCAGCATCCACTGCCGCCGCGGCCCTGGCTGTAAGCGAGTGTGGTTTTGACCACTGACCCCCGGCACACCGCCGCCAAACACAAGCCCCTCAGGGCTTACCCGCAAGCCGACACCGCCGCGGGCGGGGGGCGAAGGCACCAGCCCATACGGGCGGGCTGATAGCATCCCGGCATGAGCACTACTCCCTCCCCCATTTCCTTTGGCCTGCAAGGCCGCGTGGCCATCGTCACCGGTGGCTCCCAAGGCATCGGCGAAGCCTGCGTGCGCCGTTTCGTGCGCGAAAACGCCCAGGTGGTGATCGCCGACGTGGCCGACGAACGTGGCCAGGCACTGGCCGCCGCCACCGGTGCCGTCTACGTGCATTGCGACGTCGGTGACAAGGCCCAGGTGGACGCCCTGGTGGCGCGCACCGTGCAGGCTTTTGGGCGCATCGACATCCTGGTCAACAACGCCGGCATCTTCAAAGCCGCCGATTTTCTGGAGGTCAGCGAGGCCGACTTTGACGCCGTGCTGCGCGTCAACCTCAAAGGCGCCTTCCTGGTGGGCCAGGCGGTGGCCCGCGAGATGGTGCGCGCCGCTGCCAGCCTGCCGGCCGACGACCCGCGCAGCCGGGGCGCCATCATCAACATGAGTTCGGTCAACGGCGTGCTGACCATCCCGACCATCGCCAGCTACAACGTCAGCAAGGGCGGCATCAACCAGCTGACCCGCGTCATGGCCCTGGCGCTGGCCGACCAGGGCATCCGTGTCAACGCCGTGGCACCGGGCACCATCGCCACCGAACTGGCGGCGCAGGCCGTGCTGACCAGTGACGAAGCGCGCCAGCGCATCATGAGCCGCACGCCCATGAAGCGCCTGGGCACGCCCGAGGAAATGGCCGATGTGGTGGCCTGGCTGGCCAGCGATGCGTCGAGCTACGTGACCGGCGAAATCGTGGTGGCCGACGGCGGCCGCATGACGCTCAACTACACCGTGGCGGCCTGAGGCCCGTCCGCCCGGGGGGCCTCAAAAACGGGGGTCGGCGTCCGGGTCGGGCGTGGCATCCTGGCCTTCGGCGGCCGCCTCGAGCTTGAGCAGGCTGTCGTCGAGCAGGGCGTGCAAGGCCACCACCACGGGCTCGCCCAGCAAGGCGTTCAGGCTCAGTTGGGCCTCGCGCCAGCGGGCCCGCGCCTCTTGCCGCTTGAGCCGCCCGGCCTCGGTGATGTGCACCAAGCGGCTGCGCCCGTTCTGCCCGGGGCCCAGCAGCAACCAACCGGCGTCCAGCAGCGGCCGCAGGTTGCGTGTCAGCGTGGAGGCGTCCATCGACATGGTGTGCGCCAGTTCGGAAGGCTGGATGGGCCCGAGCCGGTCGACGCAGCTGAGCAGCGAAAACTGCGTGCCTTTGAGGCCCGCCTTGCTCAGTTCGGCGTCGTAGCGCTGCGTGACCTGGCGCGTCAGGGAGCGCAGCTTGAAGTTGGTGCAGCCCCGGGGCTGGGCTGTCGCGACGGGGACATCGGCGGTGATTTCGGGGCTGGGCATGGTTCGATTGTAACTGCAATAATCGCCCACACATTCATCACTTCACCGCCCATGTCCGCCACCCCTGCCACCACCGCCTCCCCCTCCACCGACACGCCGCGCACCGCCGCCCGGCCCTCCGAACTGCCACGCTGGCTGGCCGAAGAAGCCACGGTGCGCCAGCGACTGGAACAAGGCGTGGGCCCCGGTGTGGCCAGCCGGGCCCAGATTGGCCAGAAGAACGGCCTCGAAATGATGCAGGCCATGCTGCGCGGTGAACTGCCCTTTGCCCCGATCGCCCAGACGCTGGACTTTTTGCTGCTCGAGATCGGTGAGGGCGTGGCCGTGTTCCAGGGCCGCCCGGGCCCGCAGCACTTCAACCCCATGGGCACGGTGCATGGCGGCTGGTTCGCCACGCTGCTGGATTCGGCCCTGGGCTGCGCGGTGCACACCCGCATGCCGCCAGGCCGCGGCTACACCACAGCCGAGCTGGGCATCAACCTGGTCAAGGCACTGACCCCCAAGGTCGAGCGGGTGCGTGCCGAAGGCCGCGTGATTCACTGCGGCCGCCAGCTGGCCACGGCCGAAGCCCGCCTGGTGGGGCCGGACGGCACCTTGTATGCCCATGCCACCACAACCTGCCTGGTGTTCGACCTGCCGCCAGGCTGAAACCGCGCCCTGGCCGCAAAATAGCGTTTTCGATTTTTGACACCCCACGGACACGACATGCGGCTTTTGCACACCATGCTTCGCGTTGGCAACCTCCAGCGCTCGATTGACTTCTACACCCAGGTGCTGGGCATGCAGCTGCTGCGCACCTCGGAGAACCCCGAGTACAAGTACTCGCTGGCCTTTCTGGGCTACGGCAAGAACCCCGAGCACGCCGAACTGGAGCTGACCTACAACTGGGGCGTGGAAAGTTACGAACTGGGCACCGCCTATGGCCACATTGCCCTGGGCGTGCCCGACGCGGCGGCCGCCTGCGCCAAGATCAAGGCCGCCGGCGGCAACGTCACGCGGGAAGCCGGCCCCGTCAAGGGCGGCACCACCGTGATCGCCTTCGTCACCGACCCCGACGGCTACAAGATCGAACTGATCCAGCGCGCCGAATTCGAAGACGGCAAGGGCCTGCGCTGAGCGGCATTCGCCGCACGGGCGCGCCAGCGGTGTGCGCCGCCCCGCGCAGGGCACCGGCGGCACTGGTAGAACCGCTGCGCGGGTGGCCCGGCCGCCCTGCCCGGCCCCGGCTCGGCAGTCCCACCGCAGGCTCGGATCGCCCAGACCCAACCCGCTCTGGCCAGGCCTGGAGCGGGTTTTGTTTTTTGGCGGGGCTGGCCGCGGCCAGTCCGGCCTCAGCCGCGATTTCAGCCGCGCTTCAGCTGGCTGGCTTCGCGCGCCAGGGCCTCGATGCGGCCCCAGTCGCCGGCGGCCACGGCATCAGCCGGGGTCAACCACGAGCCGCCCACACAGGCCACATTGGGCAGCGCCAAGAAGTCAGCCGCATTGGCCGGGCTCACGCCCCCGGTGGGACAGAAGCGGATGTCGCCAAACGGGCCGTACCACGCCTTGAGCATGGCCGTCCCACCGGCCTGCAGGGCCGGGAAGAACTTCAGCTCGGTGAGCCCGTCCGCCATCGCGGCCATGATTTCACTGCCCGTGGCCACCCCAGGCAGCAGGGGCAGTTGCAGGTCGCGGCAGGCCTGGCCGAGCGCGCTGGTGTAACCGGGGCTGACCCCGAAGCGGGCGCCCGCGTTGAACGCCGCCTGGGCGTCGGCGGCACTGCGCAGGGTACCGGCGCCGGCCACGGCCTCGGGCACCTCGCGGGCAATCGCCTCGATACAGGCCAGGGCCTGGGGGGTGCGCAGGGTCACCTCCAGCATGCGGATGCCGCCGGCCACCAGCGCGCGGGCCAGGGGCACGGCGTGGGCCACGTCATTCAGCACGATGACCGGGATCACCGGCGCGTCCAGCATCACGTCGATGGCACGCAAGGGGGTGGGCAAGGGTTTCACAGCCATGTGCAGGCTCCTTCTTCAGCGGTCAGGGCATGGCGACGCATGCCGGTAAACAGTTCACGGCCGCAGCCAGCCGCGTTGGCAGCCTGCAGTTCGGGGGGGATCTGGGCCAGCGGGCGGGCCGCCCAGGTGGCGGCATCGACCAGCACGTCCAGGGTGCCGCTCACCGCGTCCAGGCGCACGATGTCGCCATCCTGCACCTTGGCCAGCGGGCCGCCGGCCAGCGCCTCGGGCGACACGTGGATGGCGGCCGGCACCTTGCCCGACGCGCCGCTCATGCGGCCATCGGTGACCAGCGCCACCTTGTAGCCCTTGCCTTGCAGCACGGCCAGCGGCGGGGTCAGCTTGTGCAGTTCGGGCATGCCGTTGGCGCGCGGGCCCTGCCAGCGCACCACGCAGACCACGTCGCGGTCCAGTTCGCCTGCCTTGAAGGCGTTTTGCAGCGCCTCTTGGGAGTCGAACACGCGGGCCGGGGCTTCGAGCACATGGCGGTCCTCGGGCACCGCCGACACCTTGATCACGCTGCGCCCCAGCGGGCCTTGCAGCAGCTTGAGGCCACCCGTGGCGCTGAAGGGCTCCTGCGCCGGGCGCACCACGCTGAGGTCGCCACTGGCGCCGATGTCCTGCCATTGCAGGGTGACGCCGTCATCGGCCGCCGTGGGTGTGCGGGTGTATTCGCGCAAGCCGCCCGGGCGCACGGTCAGCACGTCTTCGTGCATCAGGCCGGCGTCCAGCAGCTCGCGGATGACAAAGCCCGGGCCGCCAGCGGCCTGGAACTGGTTCACATCGGCGCTGCCATTGGGGTAGACACGGGTCAGCAGGGGCACCACATCGGACAGGGCCGAAAAATCGTCCCAATCGATCACGATGCCGGCGGCCCGCGCCACCGCCACCCAATGGATCAGGTGGTTGGTCGAGCCCCCGGTGGCCAGCAGGGCCACCATGGCGTTGACGATGCAGCGCTCGTCCACCAGCTGGCCAATCGGCGCGAAGCGGCGTGCGCGGGTGATGCCCAGCACGGTGCGCGTGGCTTCGCGCGTGAGTTCGGCGCGCAGCGCCTGCCCCGGGTTGACAAAGGCGGTGCCCGGCACGTGCAGACCCATGGCTTCGAGCAGCATCTGGTTGCTGTTGGCGGTGCCGTAGAAGGTGCAGGTGCCTTCGCCGTGGTAGGCCTTGATCTCGGCGTCCAGCAAGGCCTCGCGGCCGACCAGGCCCTGGGCCGCCTGCTCGCGCACCTTGGCCTTGTCGCCGTTGGACAGGCCCGAGGTCATCGGCCCCGCGGGCACAAACACCGTCGGCAGGTGACCAAATTGCAGCGCGCCGATCAGCAGGCCCGGGACGATCTTGTCGCACACACCCAGCATCAGCGTGGCGTCGAACATGTCGTGGCTCAACGCCACCGCGGTGGCCAAGGCGATCACGTCGCGGCTGAACAGGCTCAGCTCCATGCCCTCAGTGCCTTGGGTCACACCGTCGCACATGGCGGGCACGCCACCGGCCACCTGGGCGGTGGCGCCCAGGCGCCGCGCCTCGGCCTTGATCAGGTCGGGGTAATGCTGAAACGGCGAGTGCGCCGACAACATGTCGTTGTAGGCCGTGACGATGCCGATGTTGGGCGCCTTCTCGGCCACGATGCGAAAGCGGTCATCGCTGGGCACACCGGCAAAGGCGTGCGCCACGTTGGCGCAGCCCATGCGGTCTGGCCCCCGGGTGCGGCGGGCCGCCTGGTCGATCTGCTGGAGGTAAGCGCTGCGGGTGGGGCCGCTGCGTTCGCGAATGCGGCGGGTCACCGCGTCAACCGTGGGGTGGAGTGTCATGGGATCCGTAACAAAATTACATCCGTATGGTAACCGCGAACCAGCGCCAGCGGCGCCCCGTGAGGTTACAGAACGGGTACGAACTTGTTGCGGAGCCGGTCATGCCAGGCTTGGGGCCGCCGGGCACTGGCCCAGCGCCACCCCCAACGACAAAGCCCCGCATCAGCGGGGCTTGTGGCGGTCCTGCGCAGGGCCCCAGGCCCTGCAGCGACTCACTTACTTCTTGGCAGCGGTCTTGGCGGCCTTGACGGCGGCGTCGGTGGCGGTGGCCACATTGGCTTCGGCTTGGGCCAGGGCTTGCTTGGCCGAGGCTTGGGCCGATTCCAGCACTTGCTGGCCGGTGGTCACAGCGCTCTTGAAAGCGGACACAAAGGCTTCGCTGCCGGCCGGGGCGTTCTTCAGCAGGCCGTCGAAGGCGCTGGTGACGGTCTTCTGGGCTTCGGCCAGCTTGGCTTCGGTGGACTTGCTCAGTTCAGCGCCGGTTTCGCTGCTGATCTGGTAGACGGTGCGGCTGTAGGCAGCCACTTTTTCAGCCAGGGGCTGCACCAATGCGGCCTGCACGGCGAGCACGTCTTGCGGGGTCTTGGCGCTGGTGACGGCTTGCAGCGAGTCCAGCGACTCGGTCAAGGCGTTCTTGGCGGTGGCCAGGTTGAACTCGGCCAGCTTCTCGAAACCGGCGAAGGCGGTGACGGCCAAAGCGCTGAAGTCGGCGACGGCAGCCTTGTTGGCGGCGATGAATTGGTCGGCGTTGAATTGGGTCATGAAAAGCTCCTGAGTTGATAAAGGGGCCGTTGCGTCAACCCTCTTGCCGAGAGATGTTGCAGTGCAGCATGGGTCCTATCTTAGGACCATCGCCACGCTTTGCAAGTGTTTTTTGTTGCGCTGCAGCAAATATTTTTGAGGCAGGTCATTCGGCGGTCACAAAGCGCCGTTCACCCCCTTCCCCCCGTTCACCGACCACCTCAGGCCGCCATCGCGCCCACAGGCAGGCGTTTCAGCCGGAATTTGCCGGAGATTTGCTGAAGATTTGCCCGGCACTTACCCGCCGTTGAAGCCAGGAAACACATGCGATTAATTCTCATTTAAGATGCACCTCTGGCCTTTCACTGGGCCCGCCCGACCGACCAGCCCCAACCGCACGCGGCGGTCGAGCCTCCTTTTTGATGCCTCAGCGCCCTGCTCCTTTCCGATGACCACAGCCTCCCGCACGGCCACCACCGCCGACCTGTCGCCGCCCAGCGGCCGCCCCGCCCCATCTGACGTCCCCAGCCGCCCGGCGGCCCCACAGCGCACGGCACGCTCACGCTACGCGAGTTTTGTGCAATGGACCCGCAAGACCCACGGCTGGATCGGCCTATGGGGGGCCGTGCTGGGCCTGGTGTTCGGGCTCAGCGGCATCTGGCTGAACCACCGCTCGGTGCTCAAGCTGCCCCCGGTGGCCCAGGTGCGGGAGCAGTCGCAGCTCACCCTGCCCGACCCCGTGCCGGCCACCCAGGAGGCGATGGCCGAGTGGTTGCAGTCGGCGCTCGACCTCGACCGCGGGCCCAACCACATCCGGGTCGACCCCAGCCGCCCAGTGCCCTGGACCGACAAGAGTGCCCCGGGCCCGGTGCTGCGCCAGCCCGAACGCTGGCAGTTCAACTTTGGCGGCCCCAACGCACTGGTGCAGGTGGAGTACTGGCAAGGCAACCGCTCGGTGGGCGTGACGACCACCCACAACGGCGTGCTGGCCACGCTCAACAACCTGCACAAGGGCACGGGCATGAGCGTACCCTGGATCCTGCTGGTCGATGCGCTGGCGGGCAGCATGATCTTCTTGTCGCTGTCGGGCCTGGTGCTGTGGGTGCAAATGAACCGACGGCGCGCCGTCGGCGTGGGCATCTTCAGCGCTTCGCTGCTGATCACACTGGGCTGCGTCCTGCCCCGGCTTTGACACCCGAGCGGGCCCACCGCCCGCCCTCGCGCCCTCGCCCCCCGCAACCCGGCCCAGGCTCGCCTGCGCTCAGGCCGGTGCCCAGCTGCGCAGCTTGCCGGGGTTGAGCAGGCCCTGCGGGTCAAAGCGCTGCTTCATGGCCAGCACCCCGGGCGCCAGCTGACCGGCCTGCTTGCCGTCCTCCACCACATAGACGTGGGGGTTGTTGATGAACACGCCGTGGTCGCGGTAGATCTGCATGATCTCGTTGAGCCGGGCCTCGGTGGTGTAGCGGATGATCTGCAAGCCGCTGCAGGTGAAAGCGCCCTCTTTGGTGCGCAAGAACTCCAGGTGCATCAGCACCTCGCCGGCCAGCGCGGCCTCGAGGGCCAGCACCTGTGCCTGAAAACGCTGCGGGTCAAAGCCGGTCTGGATGTAGGTCAGGCCCTTGTCGACCTTGAGCGCGTGCAGCGTGGTGTGGTTCCAGGTGTACTCCAGCAGCGTGCGGTGGCTGGCCGCCACCTCGTCGGCGCTTTTGCGGTAGCACAGCCGCCCCCCCAGGCGACTCGCCATGGCCTGCAAGGCGGCCTCGGCCTCGGGCGCCAGGACCAGCAGCACAACGTGGGCACCGGGCGTCAGGTGCTCGGCCAGCGCGGTGAAGTAGTCCGCGATCGGCGCGCCCAGGAAGCAGACCTCTTTCTTCAGCAGGCCTGGTGCGGCCCCGAACTCGGTGGCCAGTTGCAGGGCCGCCCCGTAGTCGTCGAACTCGACCAGGCACTCGGTCCACGGGGTGGCCGGGGCCAGCGCCACTTCCAGCTCGAGCACGATGCCATTGGTGCCATAGGTGTGGTGCAGCAACATGGCGTCGGGGCCCCGCAACTCCAGCACCTGGGGCTCGGGCTCGACCGTCATCACCCGCACGCCCAGCACATTGCCCGGCGCGGCCAGGGGGCCATAGTTGATGGACCCCGCACCGCCAAAACCGCCGCCAAACAGGCCCCCCAGGGTGGCACTGCGGAAGGTGGACGGCAGCCAGCGCAACTCGTGGCCCAGCGGGCGGCAACGCTCGTCAAACTCGGCCAGCCGGATGCCGGCCTGAGCCCGGCCCACCGCGCCGCGGCACCACAGAAAGCCGTTGTAGGCGCTCAGGTCCAGCACCACGCCACCGGCGAGCGGCGTGCACTGCCCGTAGTTGCCGGTGCCGCTGCCGCGCACGGTGATCGGCACCGATTCGCGCGCACACAGGGCCACGACCTGGCGGATCTCGTCCTCGGTGCGGGGGCGCACCACCACCTCGCCCACCTTGCCACTGAGCTCGCGCTTGAGCACCGGGCTGAACCAGGCAAAGTCCTGCGACAGGCGCGCCACCCGCGAGGGGTCGGTGATCCAGTCGAGCGCGGGCAGGTGTTGAGGCAAGTCGGTCGCGGCAGCGGTGCAGGTGCTCATGGGCGGGTACTCCAGCAGTCCAGGGTCGGTGGGTCGGTCAAGGCGGTGATGGGGCCCCTGACGAAGGCGGCGCCAGGGCCAGGGCAGACAGGGACGGGGCTCAGCCGCCCTCGCGCGAGGTTTCACTGGCGTGCCAGCCGCCTAGCGCCCGGCGGCTCAGCCAGGACATCAAGGCGAACAGGGTCACGCCGGTCAGCGAGATCAGCAGCAGGGCCGCGAACATGCGCGGGATGTTGAGCTGAAAGCCTGCCTGCAGGATCTGGTAGGCCAGCCCGGCCCCGGTGCCGCCGGTGCCCGCCACAAACTCGGCCACCACGGCCCCGATCAGGGCCAGCCCGCTCGAAATGCGCAGGCCGCCAAAGAAGTAAGGCAGGGCACTCGGGATGCGCAGGCGCACCAGGGACTGCCAGCGCGTGGCGTGGTTGAGGCGAAAGTAGGCTTGCAGATCAGGCTCCACGCTGCGCAGGCCCAGCGTGGTGTTACTGATGATCGGGAACAGCGCCACCAGCGCCGCACAGATCACCATCGACAAGGTGGCGTCGCGCACCCAGATGATGATCAGCGGCGCCACGGCCACGATCGGGGTCACCTGCAGCAGCACGGCGTAGGGGAACAGCGCGGTCTCGATGCGCTGGCTCTGCACAAACACAAACGAGATCAACACCCCGACCACGGTGGCCAGCAAGAAGGCCAGCAAGGTGACCTTGACGGTCACCCACAGCGCCAGGCCCAGCGTGGGGGCGTCCTTGATCAGGGTCTCGAACATCAGCAGCGGGCCGGGCACCAGGTAGGGCGGCAGCGCCAGCCCGGTCACCAGGCCCTGCCACACCGCGAGCAGGCACAAGCCGACCAGGGCCGGGTAAACGACACGCTGCACCTGAGGGCGGTGCAGCCAGGCGGGGGCGACGGGGCGGTTCATCACGCTTCCTCCTCGGTGCTGGCGCGCAGCAGGCTGTCCTGCAACTGGCGCGCATGGACGGCAAATTGCGGGCTGACCAGAAAGTCTGCCGTGCGCGGGTGCGGCTCGTCGATGTGGAACTGCTCCACCACGCGGCCCGGGCGGGCCGCCATCATGACCACCCGGCTGGACAGGAACACCGCCTCGTGGATCGAGTGGGTGACAAAGATCACGGTGAGCTTCTTCTTGCGCCACAGCTCCAGCAGTTCGGCGTCGAGCTTGTGGCGGGTGATCTCGTCGAGCGCGCCAAAGGGTTCGTCCATCAGCAGCAGGTCGGGCTCGGTGACCAGCCCGCGCGCAATCGACACCCGCATCTGCATGCCCCCCGACAGGGCCCGTGGCAGCGCCTGGTCGAACTTGGCCAGCCCCACCAGGGCCAGCACCTCGCTGACGCGGGCCTCGGCCTCGGCGCGCGGCACCCCCGCCAGGTCCAGCGGCAGGCGCACATTGCGGCGCACCGAGGCCCAGGGCATCAGCGTGGGCGACTGGAACACAAAGGCCATCTTGCGCCCGGTCTGGGCCAGCTCGGCCACCGGCTTGCGCCACAGCAGCAGGCGGCCGTCACTGGGCTCCAGCAGCCCCGCGATCATCTTCAGCAAGGTGCTCTTGCCGCAGCCCGAGGGACCGAGCAAGGTGACGAACTCGCCTTCACGCAGGCTCAGGTCCACCGGCAGCAGGGCGCGCGTGCCGTTGGGGTAGGTTTTTTCGGCCGACAGGATGTCGACCGCGGGCACCTCGTCCACCGCAGTGGACGCAGCCCCCGTCACGGGAGGCTGCTGGGCATCCGGGCTCATGTCAGGGTTCATGCCGGGGCTTTCAGGTCAATCAGACACATCCAAATCCCACCGCCCAGCCGACCGGTGCCCCAAGGGGCACCGCTCAGGGCCAGGCGGTGGCCAGGCCTCAGGGCAGGACCTTGAGGTCTTTCACGAACTCGGTGCTGTAGGCCTCGCTGGGCTTGACCTTGGCGGGGTCGATCAGCTTGGTGCTGACGAGGAAGTCGTAGCTGGCCTTGATGCGCGCGTCGGTCATCACGCCGATGCCCAGGGCGGCCGCGTCGCCGCCGCCGACCATGCCGGTCTCCTTGAGCTTGGCCACGCTGTAGGCCAGTTGCTCGTCGGTCATCTGCGGGTTGTCCTTCTTGATCAGGGCATTGCCCGGGGCCGGGTCGGCGAGGTAGCTCTTCCAGCCTTCCACCGAAGCCTTGACGAAGGCCGCCACCGCCTTCTTGCGGTCCTTGACGGTCTTGTCCATGCACGACACGGTGGTGGCATAGGCCGGGAAGCCATGGTCGCTGAACATCAGGGTGTTGGCCTTGACGCCCGCCTTCTGGATGGCAAAGGGTTCGGACGTCAGGTAGCCCTGCTGGGCCGTGTTCTTGTCGGCCACAAAGGGCTGGATGTTGAAGGTGTAGGGCCGGGTCTGGGCATCGGTGAAACCATACTTGGCCTTGAGCCAGGGCCAGAAGCCCTTTTGGGCCGAGCCGGCGATCAGGATGGTCTTGCCCTTGAGGTCTTCGAACTTTTTCACGTCCTCGTGGCCGATCAGCACCTGCGGGTCCTTCTGGAACATCGCGGCCACGGTGGTCACCGGCACGCCGCCCTCGCGGATCTGCACCATCTGCAGGTCGCTCGAGCCCATCACGCAGTCGGCCTGACCGGCGGCCATGATCTGCACCACATTGACCTGCGGGCCGCCCATCTTGAGGCTGACATCCAGCCCCGCCTTCTTGTACAGACCGGTGGCCAGGGCCTGGTAGAAGCCCCCGTGCTCGGCCTGGGCGTACCAGTTGGTCATGTAGACGAAAGGCTCATCCGCGTGCGCGGCGCCGCTGCCCCAGGTCGCCAGGGTGCAGGCAGCCAGGGCGACGGGACGCCAGGGGGCCGCCAGGCGGGACAGGGCACGGGTGAGGACAGCAGACTCGGTCATGGCAGAACTCCGGGAGTGGGTGGATGGAAGGGAAGTGAGACAAAAGGGGGTTGCCGCGCGGGTTCAGCAGGATTCAGGCCAGCGCCAGCCCTGCCCTGGCGGCGCTCACGCAGGCCACTGGGCCTCGACATGGCCGCAGTGCTGCGCGCGGCCCCAGGTCGGCTCCGCGCGCGGGGCCCACTGCAACTGGTGCAGCTCGGTGATGGCCTGGGCCCAGCTCTGGGCCAGTGATTCAAGGATCGCCTGGCCCTGCTCGGCGGTGGCCGGCAGGGGGTCGCCAATGATGCCGCTGGGGCCAAAGTCGCGTGCGCTCCAGGCGCAGGCCGGGCGGCCATCGGGCGACAGCAGGCGCGAGGGGAACTCAGGCGGGTAATTGGTGACCGCGTGCGCCATCTGCACGGTGTCGGGGGCCAGCGCCAGCATCAGCGCGGTTTCGGCGTGGCCCGCGTGCATGGCCAGCTTTTTTTCGCGCTCCGACAGGTACTGGCCCGCGACATGGGGCACACGCCAGGTGAAGCTGGGCACCACGATGAAGTCGCCATGGCGCAGGCGCAGCTCGCGCGCCGCCATCTCCATCACCTGGGGCTGGCCGCCATGGCCGTTGACGATCAGCAGCTTGCGAAAGCCCGCCCGGTAGACCGACTCCCCCAGCTCGTTCATGGTCGCCAGCAGGGTCTCGCCGCTCAGCGTCATGGTGCCCGGAAAGTGCAGGTGCTCCTCGCTCTTGCCGTAGGTGATCGGGGCCATCGCGTAGGCCGGCACCGACGCGGGCAGCGCCGCCAGTGCATGGCCCACCACACCGGCCGAGATCACCGTGTCCACCGCACAAGGCAGGTGCGGGCCATGTTGCTCGGTGGCGCCGGTGGGCAGCACGATGACGGTGTTCTCGCGGTCCGGCAGTGCAACGATTTCGCGCCAGCTCAGGTAGGGCAAGTAACGCTGGGGTGGGGTGTAGCCATGCAGCATGGGGTACCTTCTGGGAGCGGGTGGGTGGGACTGGTCGGTGGTCGTGGTGAGCCGGGCGTCAGCGCAGCGGCAGGTAGGCGGTGGCCTCGACTTCGATCAGGATGTCTTCGCTGGGCAACATGGCACTGACCTGCACCACCGTCGAGGCCGGTGGCTCACCGGGGAAGAACAGCTTGCGCACCCGGCTGTAGTGCGGAAAGTGGTCCAGGTTCTTGAAGTACTGCACCAGCTTGAACACGTCGCTCATCTGGCCGCCTGCGGCCTCGATGGTCAGGCGCACGCGGTCCAGCACATACCAGCTTTGGGCCAGGATCGGGCCGTCCTTGTAGTCGCTCGAGAACTCACCGGTGCGCCCCACCAGGTCGGCCGCCGCGTCCGGGATGTCGGCGTAACCGCGCACGATGCGCTGGGCCGCCGGATCGACCGCGATCACGCCGGACAGGAACACAAAGTCCCCAACCCGGCGCCAGGCCGCGTAACGCGCCAGCGGCTGGGCCAGGGCGGCGGCACCGCCCGGCTGGGCGGGCGCCACCAAGGTACTGCCCGGTTGGGCGGGCGCCACCGCGGTGGCGCCTGGAACGGATGTCACACTCATGCGGACGCCTCTGTCCAAGGGGTTGAAGGGGGCCAAGCCAAGGGCTGCCCCTGGCGCAGCACCACGCGGGGCTGGGTGCGCGAGGGGAAGCCCCAGGCATTGGCCTGCGGGAAGATCAACACGTCGGCCTCGCTGCCGACGCGCAACGGCGCCGGCGGGGCGCTGCCGGGGCGGGCCAGCGCCGAGCGACGGCACAGGCTGTCGCTCCACACGTCAAAGGGCTGGCCCAGCTGGCCCATCGCCACGCCGACACCAAAGGCCTCCAGGGGGTCAAAGCTGCCGCTGGGGCAAAACGGGTCTTGCACGTTGTCGCTGGCCAGCAGCACCGGGATGCCACGCACCCGTGCTTCTTTCACCAGCGTCAGGCCGCGGGCCCGCGGTGTGCGGCCGGTGACCGCGTCTTGCAGCAGCAAGTTGGTGATGGGCAGGCTGACCAGGGTCAGGCCGGCCTCGGCCACCGCGTCCAGCGTGGCCAGGGCCTCGGCTTCGGGCTGGGCCGCCAGCGCGCAGGTGTGGCCACAGACCACGCGGGTGCGCAGGTCCAGCGCCTTGACCAGGCGCGCCACATGCCACAGGCCCTGGGCCCGCGGGTTGAGTTCTTCGTCCACATGCAGGTCGACATCGAGGTCGTGGTAGCGCGCAGCCTCGAGCAGGTGGCGCAGCGCCAGCGGGTCCCAGTTGCTGCTGTGCACAAAGCCCCCCAGGCAGGCCCCAGGGCCACTGGCCGCGACCTGGGCCGCCAGCGCAAAAGCCGTGTCGCGTTCGGCATACAGGTGCAGCGGGATCAGGCTGACGCGGTCAAGCTGCAAGCGGCCCTGCCAGGCCTGCGCCAGCTCACGCAGCACCGGCCAGGCCACGGGCGTGGTCTGCGGTTCCCACCAGTCGCAGTGGGTGCGCAGGTGCACCACACCGGCCTCCCAGGCCCAGCGCAAGCCCTGGCTGGCACGCGCATGCACGTCGTCGGCCGTCCAGTGGCGGCGGTCCTGCATCATGGCCTCGATGGCGCCCAGCAGACCGGGCTGCACCTCGCCCAGGCGTGGCAAGGTGAAGGCTTTGTCGAGGTGGGTGTGGGCGTCGACCAGACCGGGCAGGACCGGGGCACCGCCCAGTGACCAGACCTCGCCCTGCAAGGGGGCCTGGCCGTGCGGGCTCAGGCGAGTCACGCGGCCGGCGTGCCATTGCAGGTCGGCCAGCGCGGGCACGCCCCCTTCACGGGGCCAGTCATTGGGCAGGGCCCAGGCCGGCAGGCGGGCCTGCGCCAAGGCGTCAGGCGCGGTGCCACGCCGACCGTCGGGCTGCGACCAGGCGGTGGGGCTCATGCGAAACGCTCCATGGCGCGGGCCACCCGGGCCTGGAAGGCTTTCAGGCTGTGCGGAGTGGCCACATTCATGTGGTAGTGGGCGTGGTAGCTGACGCGGGCGCTGCCCCCGGTCAGCAGGCGCAGGTAACGTGTGATGACCTTGCGGGGCGGGTCGCCCATGAACCAGGCCGTCCAACGGGGGCGGCCATAGGTGACCACGGCCGAGATGCGCCGCAAGTGGGTCAGCGCGGGTTTGACGTGTTGGGGGTCGCTGATGTCAAAGGCCACGCCGGGCATCAGCACGCGGTCAAAGAATCCCTTCAGCATCGCGGGCAAGCCAAAGCACCAGGTCGGGAAACAAAACACCAGGCCTTCGGCCCACAGCAGTCGGTCGACATAGCCCTGCACCGGCACGCGGTTGCTGGGCACCTCGTGGTAGCCCAGGCGCTCCTCGCGCGACAGCACCGGGTTGAAGCCCTCGGCGTACAGATCGCAGTCGTCCACCTCGTGGCCGGCCTGGCGCAGGCTGCTCAGCACCTGCTGGTGCAGCGCGGCGTTGTAGCTGCTCTCTACCGGGTGGCAATAAATCACCAAAATCCGCATCGTTCAGGCCCTTTCACGGGGTCGGACAGGTCGGCTTCGGCCGACGGCCGAATCCTTGACCACTTGATTTGATCGATCGGTCAAATGTTCAGAACACGTTGCAAACGCTGTGCCAGCCGCGCAGGCCGGCGCCTGCCCCGCGGCGGGGCTCAAACCGGCGCGCTGAGCGGCGGGCTGTCTTGAAGTGGTGCCAGGCCGCAGCCCATCAGCACAAAGTTGGTGATTTGCAGCGCAATCGGTGCGCGCTCGATCGGGGCGTCGGGGGGCAGCCCCAACATGACGCGCACCTGCACGCCATAGTCGGCGTAATGCTGGGTCATGCCCCAGATCTGCATCAGCAGCACGCGGGCATCGAGCGGGCGCACCAGGCCTGCGGCCATCCAGCGCTCGATCACCTCGACCTTGTGCTGGGTCGAGCGCAGCGCCTCGGGCCAGTAGCGGCCCAGCTTGCGGCCGCCGCTGAGCACCTCGCTGGTGAAAATGCGCGACAGGCCCGGTTGGTCCAGCGCGTAGTCGAGCTTGCGCCGCACGTACTCGGCCAGCACCTGGCGCGGGTCGGCTGCGGGGCCGTCGGCCGGGGCATCGAACACAAAGGCACTGCTCCAGCCCTGCAGGACCGAGCCCAGCAGCTCTTCGTACAGCTCGTCCTTGCCCTGGATGTAGTAATGCAGTTGCGGTTTGGTCAGGCCAGCGCGCTCGGCAATGGCCTGGGTCGAGGCGCCCTTGAAGCCGTGTTGGCTGAACTCCACGATGGCCGCCGCCCGGATCGCCGCCAGCGTGCGTTCGCGGCCGGCGCGCGCCCGCTGGCCGGGCGCCTGGGGTTCGGCGTCGGCCTCGGCCAGCAAGGCCTGATCAGGGGGCAGGCGGGCGGTGGCGTTCACAGCTTCCAGGCACCGCGGTGGGACTGGCTGGCCTCTTCGATCAGCGCCGGGCCCACGCATTCGATGGCGTAGGGCGAGGCGTTGAACACATCACGGCAGGACAGCTCGGCATCGCGTTGGTCCAGCCGTTCGCCGCGGAACACCCGCAGGCGCTGCGCGTCAATGCCATAGACCACGCGCCGCACATTGGACCAGAAGATGGCCCCGGCACACATCACGCAGGGCTCGCCCGAGCTGTACAGCGTGGCGGCGGCCAGTTGTTCGCGCGAGTAGCGCGGGCTCACCGCGCGCACCAGGCCGGTCTCGGCGTGGCCCGTGCAGTCGCCGGTTTCGGTGGTGTTGCACCAGGCCTCGCCCATCACCTCATCGTCGGGCGACACCAGCACCGCGCCGAAGGGCCGGTTGCCACGCGAACGCCCCCGGTCGGCCAGCGCGATCGCCGCGCGCAGGTAACGCCCATCGCGTTCGTTCAACGGCACCTCGGCCGGCAAGGCCGCCTCGGTGGTCCAGGGTTCGGCAGCGGCGACGACAGCAGACGACATGGCAGGTTTCCTCGGCGCCCCGGTTCAGCCCGGACCGCCCTCCAGACAGTGACAAGAACAGGCCGGACACCGCCCTTGGCCGTGCCGCCGCAGCCCCCACCCGGGGCACTGCACCTGGCGGGGGCGAAGCATTTCCTGTGCCACGGCACACCGTGGCGGGGCGTGGCTGAGAGGCCGACCCGATACTCAGGCGGCGGTCACACCCGACTCGACCGGCAGGGACTGCAAGGCCGCACGGGCTTCCCGCAGCGCCCAGGTGCCCTGCCCTTCCTGGAACTCGGCCAGCAAGGCCGCCAGGGGCGGTCGAGGGGTGCCGTGGGCATGCGCCAGGCGCCACAGGCTGGTCGCAATGCGCAGGGCCCAGGGCTTGTAGCCCAGTTGTTGCGCCATGAGCAGGGCCTCTTGGAGACGCGCATGGGCCAGCGCCGGCTGGTCCGGGTAGCGCCGCCGGGCGATTTCGCCGCGCACGCGCAGGATGTCGCTGCGGCAAAAAAAGTCGGCGTGGGCCACGCTGGTCGCCAGGGCCGACTCGATCTCCAGCTCGGCTTGGGCCAACTGGCCATCCAGCATCAGGGCTTCGGCCAGTTTGCAACGCCATTGGGGCAGGATCACCCCGGCCCCAATCGAGGCCTGAAACGCCAGCGCCGAACGCAGCCCCTCAATGCCCTCCGTACGGCGTCCGGTCATGGACCAGGCCCAGGCCCGTGTGGCCAGGGTGGTGGCCAACCAGAACACATGCCCCACCTCGCGGCAGTGCGCAATGGCATGCTCCACCTCGGCCAGGACTTTCTCGGGCTCGTGCCGCATCACATCAAAACCGCTGCGAAACACCACCCCCCAGGTGCGGCTGAAGGGGTGATCCAGGCGCAAGGCCCAATCGGCGGCCCGCTCGATCGCGGCCTCCGCCTGATCGGCCAGCCCCATGGCAAACAGGGCGTAGGCGCGGTAGCACTCGGCGGCCACGCGCGGGTCCGAGCCATACACCTGGGCGGTGTGGGCGTCGCGCTGGGGGTCATAGACCTGCACCGCCCGCTGCAGGCTGTCGTTGGCGTGCGCGAATTGCCCCGACCAGAGCTGCGACACCCCGACCGAAAACACCGCCTGCGCCAGCATGGTGGGCGTGCCGGCACGCTCCACAAAGGCCAGGTTCTGCTGCGCCAGCGCGATCAGGCCCTGCTGCTGCCCCTTGACCTGGCGGTAGCCCCACAAACCATTGAGGGCCACGAACATCTCGGGTCGGTCGGGCAGCACCTGGCACAGGGCCTCAACCCGCGCGTACAGGGTCTCCAACTCCGGCGCGGTGAAGCCCCGCGTCACCTTGAGCGCAGGTGCCATCAGCCCCAGCAGGCTGAGCTCGAGGCGGGCGCCCTCGTCGGGGGACAGGTGGCGAATCAAGGCCAGACCGGCCCGCAGGTGCGACAAAGCCTCCAGATTGGCCGAGCGCGAAAGTGCCTGCTGCCCGGCCCGCAGCCACAGCTGAACCGCGGGCAGCCATTGCTGGGCCTCGGTGTGGTGGTGGGCCAGCCATTCGGGCTGCCGCTGCACCAGCTCGGGCTGTTGCCGGGCGAGTTCGGTGGCCAGCAAGCCGTGCAAAAGATGGTGGTCGCGGCGCAGCAGGGTGTCGTAGGCGGCGGCCTGGACCAGGGCGTGTTTGAACTCGTAGCGCTGGCCTGATTCGTCCAGGGGTCGCACCAGGCCCGCTGCCAGCAACTCGCTCAGGCCCTGCTCCACCAGCGCCGGGTCGTTGCCACACAGCGCCTGCAGCAAGGCCCGTTCAAAACGCCGCCCGATCACCGACGCCCGCCGCGCCACCGCGCGCCCGGCTTCCAGCCGGTCCAGGCGGGTCGAGAGCGAATCACGCAGGTTGTCCGGGATCAGCGCCAGCGGCAAGGGGCCACGCAGCTCGTAGCCCTGGGCTGTTTCGCGCAACAGGTCGGACTCCAGCACGGTGCGGGTGAACTCTTCAATGAACAAGGGGACGCCATCGGTGTTCTCCAGGATGCGGCGCTGCACCTCGGTCGGCAGCGGCTTGCCTTCGGTGCATTGCCACAGCAAGGCCTCGGCCTCTTCGGGCTTGAGTCGGTCCAGCACCAACGATTGGGTGCAGCCCGCCCCGGCCCCCCAGTCCTCGCTGGGCGGGCGCTGGGTCATCACCAACAAACAGGCGGCGCCAGGGGCCGCTTGCAGGGCCCGCGCCAGCGCCCGGGTCGACGGGTCGGCCCAATGCAGGTCTTCGATCGCCAGCAACAGGGGCTGCTGCTCGGCCCAGGCCCGCAAGCACCGCAGCAATGCCGCTTCGCTGCGCTGTTTGAGCACCGCGGGGGGCCATGGCCAGTGGCCAGGCTGCGCGGGGTCCTCGGCCCGCAGCAGGCGGGCCAGCAAGCGGGCGTCGTCCGAACCGGACGCCACACCGGCGGGCAGCTGGGCACACAACAGGGCGTGGCGTGCCTCGGCCTCGCCGGCCTGACCCAGGCCCAGATCGGCCTCCAGGCCCTCGAGCACGGCATGCCATTCGCTGGCCTGGTGATGGGGGGAGCAACGCCAGACCCAGACCCGCGCCCCCTGCGCCTGCACGCGCCGGCAAAGGCCTTGCAGCAAGTGCGATTTGCCCAGGCCCGGCTCGCCCGTGATCAACACCGAGCGCCCGCTCGCTGGCAGCGCAGGCGCGGCGCTGCCCGCAGGGCCATCCTGCACTTGGCGCCAGGCCTGGTCCAGCAGGGCCATTTCAGCGGGGCGCCCCATCAAGGTGGCGCGCCCCGCCGCCGGGGTGCGCTGGGCCACCCAGGGCCCGGGTGGCAGCCGGTATGCCACCACAGGGTGGTTCACGCCACGCAGGTTCAAAGGCCCCAATGCTTGCCAGTTCTGGTCTTCGCGAATGGCCCGCCGGGTGGCTTCGGACACCACCACGTCGTTGGCCTGGGCCCAGGCCTGCAAGCGGGCGGCAATGTGGGGCACTTCACCAATGGCCAGGCGCTCGCGCCGCTCGCCTCGGCCAACCTCCCCCACCACCACCATGCCGGTGTGGATGCCGATGCGCACCTGCAAGGCCAGGGTGGTGAGGTGCCGCAGGCGGGCGCTGAGGCGTGGCAGCATCGCCACGATGCCCCGGGCGGTGAGCAGGGCGCGGGCCGCCGCCGCCTCCTGGGCCCGGGGGTAGCCAAAATAAACCAGCAAGCCGTCGCCCAGGACCTGGGCCACATGGCCGTCATGCTGGGCCACGATGTCCAGACAACTGGCCTGGTAGGCCTGGAAAATCTCCCGCAGGTCCTCGGCATCGACCGCGCCGGCCAGGGCCGTGGAGTCCACCAAGTCACAAAACAACACCGTGAGGTGGCGCTTTTCAACCGCGCCATCCAACTCGGCCGCCTGCAGTCGGGCCCCACAGGCCGAACAGAATCGGTGCGTGGGGGCCACGCCCTCGGCACACACCGGGCAGCGCCCGCAGGGCTCAGCGTCAGGGAAGTGGCCGTTCATCTCTATTCTCAAATTGCCTTATTTGCTGAAATTATCATAATTGATAGATCAAACGCCAAGCAGGCTCAAAGATTGCTTGGTTTTTTGGGTCCACGCGCTTTTCACGCCCTCGCAGGGGTAAATTCAAGACCATGAGTGAGTTGACGACCACCGCCTTACGTCCCTACCGTGACCCAGCCCCGTTGCTGGAGCGCACCCGCCGCGAATGGGGTGGTCGCAGCGACCTCTGGGTGTTCGCCTACGGCTCCCTGATCTGGCGCCCCGAGTTTGGTTTTGCCGAGCAACGCCCCGCGCGGGTGCACGGTTGGCACCGCGCCCTGAAAATGTGGAGCCGCATCAACCGCGGCACCCCTGAATGCCCGGGACTGGTGTTCGGCATGTTGTCGGGCGGCAGCTGCCAGGGGGTGGCCTTTCGCATCCCGCAGCGCGAGGCCGATGTGGCGCTGGAACGCCTGTGGCGGCGCGAGATGATGACCGCCGTCTACGAGCCCAGATGGCTGCCCTGCCGCACCCACCATGGCACGGTCTCGGCCCTGGCCTTCACCCTGTCGCGCCGCAGCCCCAGCCACACCGGGCAGCTCAGCGAAGAAGACTACCGCCGCATCTTCGCCCAGGCCTGCGGCCAGTTCGGCACCACGCTGGACTATGTGCAGCAAACCCACGAACAACTGCTGAAGCTGGGCATCCACGACCGCAGCCTGTCGCGCCTGCTGCGACTGGCCCCGCGCAACGACCTCGACTGAAGGCGGGCCCGCTGGCCCTGTCGGGGCACAGTGCCGCGCACATGGCAGCCCGTCCCATCCGCGGACCCTGACCATGCCGGTTCTTGGGATCGGCCCGCACCGATAGGGACCGGGGCTTGGCGGGGACCGCGCCGGGCGCGGTCAGCGGTGGGGCGGATCGCGATCCGGGTCAGCCCCCGGGGGCAGGCCCCCAGTCGCCGCGCTGCTGCCCCAGCGCCTCGGCCCGTGCCAGGTCGGCCAAGGTGTCGATGTCGGTCACCACGCCGGCATCGGACACCGCCAGCGACAGGCGCTGGTCAGGCGCCTGCTGGCGCAGCACCGGCGCCGCCCCGCCCTCCCCGCTCAGGGCCTGCAAGGCCGGTCCGCAGGCCGCCGCAAAGCCCACCGGGTGGCCGCGCTCGCCTTCAAAAAACGGCATCACCACCGTGGCGGGCCCTTGCATCAGCACCTGGGCGACCTGCCGCAGGGTCTCGGGCCGGATCAGGGGCAGATCGGCGGGCAGCACCAACCAACCGGGCGCCTGGGCCGTGGCACGCACCGCGGCCGCGATCGAGTCGCCCATGCCCGGGTGCCCCACGTCCTCGAGGTGCCAGGGCAAGCCACTGGCCTGCACCGCCGCCAGCGTGCGCTGCAACACCGGTCGCCCGCCCAGCAGCGCCTGCAACTTGTGCACCTGGCCGCCCGAGGCCTTGAAGCGCTCGCCGCGGCCCGAGGCCAGCACCAGGACCACGGGCGATCGCGGTGTGGAGGGCAAAGAAGGGGTCATGGCAAGGCGCTCCTGAAAACACGTTGAGGCTGCAGGCGAACCGAGGTCGTCCTGATGCGATCCTGATCGGCTCCGTAGTATCGTCGCCCCATGAGCTCTTTTGCACTTCCGTCCCCGGGGCGCCCGGCCTGGCGCCGCAGGCTGTCGGCCATGGCGGTTTGGGCGGGCGCCTGGCTGCTGATGACGGCCTTGGACGGGCAAGCCGAGCTGGCCAACCTGGCCTTGCTGCTGGTGTTGGCCGCGGCCCTGTGCGGCCTGTGGCTCAGCACACTGGAGTCGCTGGCCTGCTGCGCCCTGGCCGTGCTGGCCTTCAACTGGCAGTTTGTACCGCCGCGCGGCACCCTGTCGGTGGACCTGCGCCAACACCTGTGGCTGCTGTTCACCATGCTGGCTGTGGGCTGCATGGTGGGCTGGCTCACCGGGCGCCAGCGGCGCGACGCCGACGCCGCCCGCGCCGCGGCTCAGAGCGCCCACCTGCTGCACCAGGTCAACGAACAACTGCGCTTGGCCCCACCCGCCGAAGGCGCCGCCCACCTGGCTGAAGCCCTGCGACGCCTGAGCCAGGGGTCGCTGGCCTGGTGGCTGGCCGCCCCCCACGAAGCCCTGGGCGACGCCCAGCCGAGCGCACCGCTGTGGCACTGCGACTGGCAGCAGCCCAGCGACGAGGAGCTGGCCCTGTTGCAGGAATGCCAGCGCAGCGCCCAGGCCACCGAGCAAGGGCCGGCGCAAGGCCAGTGGCACCACCAGCACCTGCTGCCGCTGCGCGGGGCCCAGCACTGCCTTGGTGCGGTGCTGCTGCGCCTGCCCCCGGGGGCTGACTGGGGCCCCCTGCAGCGCGACACCGCCCAAGCCCTTTGCGACCAGGCTGGCCTGCAACTCGAACGACGCCAGACCGAGCAGCGAGCGCAACGCCACAGCGAAGCGGCCCAGAACCAGCAACTGCGCAACACCTTGCTGGCCGCCATCTCGCACGACTACCGCACGCCGCTGGCGACCATCCTGGGCGCGGCCAGCACGCTGCGCCACCAATGGGGCAAGCTGAGCCAGGACCAGGCCAGCGCGCTCGCCGGCACCATCGTTGACGAGGTCGAACAACTGAGCACCCTGACCGACAACACCTTGCAACTGGCCCGGCTGGACGCGCCCCAGCACGCCCTGCAACGTGACTGGGAATCGCTCGAGGAACTGGTCGGCTCGGCCGTCGCGCGAGCCCGCAGCCGCTACCCCGGCGTGCGCATGAACTTGCGACTGGAAGCCGGACTGCCCCTGCTGCGCTGCAACGCCCCGCTGTTGGTGCAACTGCTGAACAACCTGGTCGACAACGCGGTGCGCTATGCGGGCGAGGGCCCGGCCATCGAGATCATCGCGCGCCGCCTCGACCCGGGGCTGCTGCTGGCGGTGGCCGATCGCGGCCCCGGCATCCCGGCGGGCCAACGTGAGCGCCTGTTCCAGCCCTTTGAACGCGGCAACGCCCCGGCCCCCGGGGCCCAGCGCCCGGCCCAACGCGGCGCCGGTCTGGGCCTGGCGCTGTGCCGAGCCATCGTGCTGGCCCATGGCGGCCAGATCAGCGTGCGCCAACGCCAGCGCGGCGGCGCCAGCATCGAATGCCGCTTTCCGATCGAGCCCCAGCCGCTGGCCCAAACCGACGCCCCGGAGGCCCTGCCATGAGCCTGGGCGTGCTGCTGGTCGAAGACGACAAGGAACTGCGCAACACGCTGCGCCAGGCCCTGCAGCTCGAGGGCTACCGCGTGCTGGCCGCGCTGAGCCTCGCCGATGCGCGCGCACTGTGGCAGCACCGCTCGGCCGACGAAGACCTGGACCTGGTGTTGCTGGACCTGGGCCTGCCCGACGGCGACGGCTCGGCCTTCCTGGCTGAATTGCGGGCGCGCAGCCAGGTGCCCGTGCTGCTGATCTCGGCGCGCCAGATCGAGGGCGAGAAAGTGCGGCTGCTCGATCAGGGCGCCGACGACTACCTGGTCAAGCCCTTCAGCATCGAGGAACTGCTGGCCCGCATGCGGGTGGCCTGGCGCCACCGGGGCCGCAGCGTCAGCGCAGCGATCACGCGGTACCAGCAGGCCGACCTCGACGTGGACCTGAGCCGTCACCGCGTGCTGCGCCAAGGCGCCGAAGTGCACCTGACCCCCACCGAGTTCAAGCTGCTGGCTCGCCTGGTGCGCAGCGCCGGCCAGGTGGTCACGCACCGGCAGTTGCTGACCGATGTCTGGGGCCCTGAGTACAGCGATCACACCCATTACCTGCGGCTCTACATGGGTCAATTGCGGGCCAAGCTCGAAGCCGACCCGGCCCAGCCCCAGTGCCTGCTGACCGAGCCTGGCGTGGGCTACCGGCTCAGCGAAGCGCGACCGGGCTGAGCCGCCGCCCTGACGCATCCTTATGCGTTCCTGATGCCCGGCGCGAGACCATCGGCCCCGTGTTCCACAACGCGGGTTCCCCATGGCTCACGCCCCCCAACGCTCTTCGCTCGCCGCCCTGACCCTGGGCGCCATCGGTGTCGTCTATGGCGACATCGGCACCTCGCCGCTCTACGCCTTCAAGGAGGTCTTTGCCAGCGGCCACGTCGAGCTCAGCACCGACAACGTGCTGGGCATCCTGTCGCTGTTCTTCTGGACCCTGAGCGTCGTGGTGTCGCTCAAGTACGTGGCGCTGATCATGCGGGCCGACAACCATGGCGAGGGCGGACTGATGGCCCTGCTGGCCCTGGCCTCGCAATCAGTGCAGGACCAGCCGCGGCTGCGCGCCCTGCTGATGACGCTGGGGGTGTTTGGCGTGGCGCTGTTTTTTGGCGATGGGGTGATCACCCCGGCCATCTCGGTGCTGTCGGCGGTCGAGGGGCTGGAGGTGGTCACGCCCGCCGCCACCCCCTATGTGCTGCCCATTTCACTGGGCGTGCTGCTGAGCCTGTTCCTGGCCCAGCGCTACGGCACGGCGCGCCTGGGCCGCTTTTTTGGCGTGGCCATGCTGGGCTGGTTTGCCTGCCTGGGCCTGGCGGGCCTGCCGCACATCGCAGCCCACCCCGAGGTGCTGGGCGCCCTGTCACCGCTGCACGCGCTGCACTTTGCCTGGGCCCACCAGCAAATCGCCTTCATCACACTCGGTGCGGTGTTCCTGTGCGTGACCGGGGCTGAAGCGCTGTACGCCGACATGGGCCACTTCGGCGCCCGACCGATCCGGCTGGCCTGGTTCACCCTGGTGTTGCCCAGCCTGACACTGAACTATTTTGGCCAGGGCGCCCTGGTGCTCAGTGACGCCAGCGCTGCTGCCAACCCGTTTTTCCGCATGATGCCGGACTGGGCCATCGTGCCCATGGTGGTGCTGGCCACCTTGGCCACGGTCATCGCCTCGCAGGCCTTGATCTCGGGGGCCTTCTCGGCCGCCAAGCAAACCATCCAGCTTGGCTACCTGCCGCGCCTGGCGATCCGCCACACCTCGGAGCGCGAGTCGGGCCAGATCTACGTCCCCGCGGTCAACTGGGCCTTGCTGGCCGGGGTGGTGTTGGCGGTGGTGGCGTTCCGCAGTTCGAGCGCACTGGCCGCGGCCTATGGCATCTCGGTCAGCCTGGTGATGGTCATCACCACGCTGTTGACCTTCTTCGTGGTGCGCTACCGCTGGCGCCTGCCGCTGCCCCTGTGCCTGGGCGCCACGGCGGTGTTTCTGGTGGTGGACCTGGCTTTCTTCAGCTCGAACCTGCTCAAGGTGGCCGATGGCGGCTGGTTTCCCTTGCTGATGGCGCTGGCTTTCTACCTGGTGCTGTCCACCTGGAAGCAAGGGCGCCACCTGCTGCTGGAGCGCCTGCAACGCGATGCGCTCGACCTCAATACCTTCCTGGACACCCTGCGGGCCCAACCGCCGACCCAGGTCGAAGGCACCGCGGTGTTCCTGTGCGCCGCCCCAGGCACCGTGCCCAGCGCGCTGTTGCACAACCTCAAGCACAACAAGACCTGGCACCGGCAGCAGTTGTTTCTGCACGTGCAGAACCTCGATCAACCCCGGGTCCCCCTGGCCGAGCAGGCCACGGTGGCCCCGCTGGGGCCCGGCTGCTGGAGCGTGACAGTGCGCTTTGGTTTCATGGACGAAGCCGACGTGCCGCGCGCCCTGGCCCAGGTCGACACCCTGCGCGACCTGCTGGAACCCATGAGCACCAGCTATTTCCTGTCACGCGACACCGTGGTGCCCACGTTCGGACGGGCCATGGCCCTGTGGCGTCAGAAGCTGTTCTCGCAAATGCACCACAGCGCCAGCAATGCCGCCGACTTCCTCAAGCTGCCGAACAACCTGGTGGTGGAAATGGGCTCCAAGGTCGAACTGTGATCGGTGGCTGGGTCGGCCCCTGGGCCCAGAGCGGGGCTGGCCGGGGCCAAAAAAAATGGCGGGACCGGCCCGCCATCTGAAAGAACCGCGCCCTCCGAGGGTCGCGGCTTGCTGTGTCAATCAGTTCAGTCCCAAGGCGATCTGCCTCAGATCAGGGTGACGCCAGTCTTGGACTGCAGGAACTCGCGCGTCACGCCCGGAGCCAGCTCGACCACCTTGAGGCCTTCGGGCGTCACGTCCATGACGGCCAGGTCGGTGATGATGCGGTCCACCACGCCCACGCCCGTCAGGGGCAGCGTGCACTGGGGCAGGATCTTCAGGTCTTCGGTGCCATCTTTCTTCTTGGCCACGTGTTCCATCAGCACGATCACGCGCTTCACGCCCGCCACCAGGTCCATGGCACCGCCCATGCCCTTGACCATCTTGCCCGGGATCATCCAGTTGGCCAGGTCACCCTTTTCGCTGACCTGCATGGCACCCAGGATGGACAGGTTGATCTTGCCGCCACGGATCATGGCGAAGCTGTCGTGGCTGCCAAAGATCGACGAGCCCTTGATGGTGGTGACCGTCTGCTTGCCCGCGTTGATCAGGTCGGCGTCGACCTCGTCCTCGGTCGGGAAGGGGCCGATGCCCATCATGCCGTTCTCGGATTGCAGCCACACCTCGATGCTCGAGGGCACGTGGTTGGCCACCAGGGTCGGGATGCCAATGCCCAGGTTGACGTAGAAGCCGTCTTGCAGTTCGTGCGCGGCGCGGGCCGCCATTTGGTCTTGACTCCAGGACATGATCAGACTCCTGCCTTTTCGGTGATGGTGCGTTTTTCGATGCGTTTTTCGGGGGTGGCGTTGAGCACCAGGCGGTGCACGTAAATGCCGGGCAGGTGCACGTCGTCAGGGGCGATCTCGCCCACTTCAACGATCTTTTCGACTTCGACGATGCACAGCTTGCCCGCCATGGCCACCGCCGGGTTGAAGTTGCGTGCGGTGTAGCGGAAGCGCAGGTTGCCGGCCTTGTCGGCCACATCGGCCTTCACCAGCGCCACATCGGGCACCAGCGAGCGCTCCATGACGTAGGTTTCGCCGTCGAAGTCACGCAGTTCCTTGCCCTCGGCCACCACGGTGCCGACGCCGGTCTTGGTGAAGAACGCCGGGATGCCGGCACCGCCAGCGCGCAGCTTCTCGGCCAGCGTGCCCTGCGGGGTGAACTCAAGCTCGAGTTCGCCGGCCAGGTACTGGCGCTCGAACTCCTTGTTTTCCCCCACATAGCTCGAGATCATCTTTTTGATCTGGCGGGTTTCGAGCAGCTTGCCCAGGCCAAAACCGTCCACGCCGGCGTTGTTGGAGATCACCGTCAGGTCCTTGACGCCGCTGTCGCGCAGCGCATCGATCAGGGCCTCAGGGATGCCACACAGGCCAAAACCACCAACAGCCATCAACTGGCCGTCGCTGACCACGCCCTGCAGCGCGGCGGCGGCAGAAGGAAAAAGTTTGTTCACAAAGGTCTCCTCAGGAAGCGAGCGGTGCCCACACAGAATTCGTTACGATACTACCTATTGATGTACGTAGAAGCTCGTAAGTACAAGCATGACCTTGCCCCCGATTGAACTCGACTACCAACTGGCTTTCGAGTTGGCCCCGATTGGCCTGGTGCTGTCGCGTCACCGCACCATCATGGACTGCAACCAGCGGGTCTGCGAGATGTTCGGCACCACACGCGAACGCCTGGTGGGCCAGTCCTTCAAAGTGCTGTACCCCAGCGCCGACGAATACGAACGCACCGGCGAGCGCATCGCCCCGATCCTCAACAAAAGCGGCCACTACGCCGACGACCGCATCATGAAGCGGGTCGACGGCCGCCTCCAGGGCGAGACCTTCTGGTGCCACGTCACCGGTCGCGCCCTGAACCGCGACAACCCCCACGAAGCCGGCATCTGGACCTTTGAGGACCTGAGCTCGCGGCGTCCGGTCAAAGCCGAGCTGACCGCGCGGGAGCGCGAAGTCGCGGCCCACCTGATGGATGGCCTGACCTCAAAGGAAATTGGCCGGGTCCTCGACATCAGCCACCGCACGGTCGAAATCTACCGCGCCCGCCTGATGCGCAAGTACAAGGCCAACACCACGGCCGACCTGGTGCACAAGCTGATGGCGGGTTGAAGCGCGTGAAGGCGGTGGGCGGTCCATGCGCGGCCGCCCCCCCGGTTGGACGGCGTGGGGCCCCGGGGCCGCCGCACCGGGCACCCGGGTCAGCCCCAGGTCACGACCGCCCAGCAAAGAAACGCGCTTTGAGCGATCATCGCCGCTCCCGTTTCCTTCAGAACCCCTGCCTCCAGAAAAGAGACCCCCATGAGCCTTTCGATGTACCAGGCCAGCGTGCCCACCTTTGTGCGCCAGTTGCAAGCCCTGTCCGTGATCCTGGACAAAGCCCTGGCCCACGCCCAGTCCACCGGGCTGGACCCGGCCCAGCTGACCACCGCCCGCCTGGCGCCGGACATGCTGCCCTTCACCAACCAAATCTTCATCGCCACCGACACTGCCAAGGGCTGCGCCGCCCGCCTGGCCGGTGTCGAGGCGCCGGTGTTCGCCGACAGCGAGACCACCTTGCCCGAGTTGCAGGCCCGCATTGGCAAGACCCTGGACTTCCTGAAGACCTTCCGCCCCGAGCAATTCGACGGCTCGGAAGAGCGCACGGTCACGCTCAAGCTGCGCAGTGGCGAGGTCAGCTTCACGGGCCTGAACTACCTGCAGACCTTTGCCATGCCGAACTTCTTCTTCCACGTGACCACCGCCTACGGCCTGCTGCGCCAGCAAGGCGTGCCGCTGGGCAAGCTGGACTTCCTGGGCCCGCGCTGAGGCGTTGAAGGGCCGGGCCCGAGCCGCCGCGCAGGCACGACCGACCCGGCCTGCAGCCCTCTCCTGGCGCCACAGCACACCCTCGGCGCTGTCTGCGCTATCTGCGGTATCGGCGCCCTCGGCCCCCTCGGCCCTCGTTCAGCCCGCGGTGCCCTGCGCCACCGCCTCGGCCCAGCGCAGCCAGGCCGGCTGAAACACCTCGCGCCACCAGGGGGCCGTCCGGCCCAGCGCCGCTTCACGGCGGGCCGGGCTCATGCCAGCCCCCCGCTGGGCACAAGGCCCTGCCAGCACAACACCAGCCCCACCGCATTGAGGCCCAGGCCCACCGCCAGGCGCACGGTCCGCCCGACGCGGCGCTTGCGACGCCGGGGCGGGTGGCTGAAGGTGGCCAGCGGTGGACCCGGTCTCAGCAGCAGGGTGGGCAAAGAGGGCACCAGGGACAGGCTCAAAGCGCTCATGGGGGACTCCTTCAAGGGCCAGTGACGGGGAACATGGGCTGAATGTTAGAAAAACCCTTCCCATTGATCCATTTGATTGAAATTAAGTCACCATTAGTTTTTATCAATAAATAACCCCCAGTCATGGCGCTCCGCGCAGCGTCCTGGCCCGAGGCCCACTGACACACGCTTGGAGCCGCCCTTGCTTCGCACCGCTGGGACTGCCTGCGGCTTGGCGCCGTGTCGCCAGCGTCCGCCTTCGAAGCGCCCGCCTTCGGTTTGCGGGGTCGTGGCAGCGGTTCTAAGATGGCAGCCCACTTTGGATGGAGACACGCCCCTTGAACCCGACCCGTTATGCCAGCCCCGCGCTGGAAGATGTGCCCGACGACATCCGCGAAAAAATCCTGGCCGTGCAGGAGAAAGCCGGCTTTGTGCCCCAGGTCTTCCTGAGCCTGGCGCGGCGCCCTGCCGAGTGGCGCGCCTTCTTTGCCTACCACGACGCCCTGATGCTCAAGGAAGACGGCTCGCTGAGCAAAGGCGACCGCGAAATGATCGTCACCGCCACCAGCGCCGCCAACCAGTGCCTTTACTGCGTGGTGGCCCATGGCGCGCTGCTGCGCATCTACGAAAAGAAGCCGCTGGTGGCCGACCAGGTGGCCATCAACTACCGCAAGGCCGACATCACACCACGCCAGCGCGCGATGCTCGACTTCGCCATGAAAGTCTGCCAACGCTCGCACGAAATCGACGAAAGCGACTACCCGCCGCTGCATGCCCACGGTTTCTCGGACGAGGACATCTGGGACATCGCGGCCATCACCGCGTTTTTTGGCCTGTCCAACCGCCTGGCCAGCTTCTCGGGCATGCAGCCCAACCCTGAGTTCTACCTCATGGGCCGGGTGCCCAAAAGCAAAGCCTGATCGCTGTCAAAGCCGCCCCGGCGCGGCACCGGGGGCGCTGCCTGCCTTGGCGGGGGCCACCGGGTCAGCCGCCGGTGGCTCGAGGCGCAACAGGCCCCAGACCAGTCGCACCAGCTCGGCCTCGAACGCCGGGGTGCCCAACAAGGGCGAGTCCTCCAGCGAGGCGCTGCGGATCACCCCCATCACGGCGCGCGTGGCGACAAACATCAGGGTCGGGTCAGGGGCCCGCAAGGCCGGGTCCTTGAGCGCGATCAGCGCCACCGCGTGGTGCTCCGAGGCCTCGCGCAGCGCCTGGGTGATGTCTTCGTGGTGGTCCAGGCGCCAGGCCAGGCGAATCATCGCCCGGCGCGAACGGGGTCCACTGCCAAACGACTCGACCAGCAGGTGCACCAGGTCGGCCAACACCGCCTGCACCGGTCGCTGTTCGGCCACGGCGGCCTGCATCAGGGCCTGCAACCGGTCCATCACCCGGCGTCGCTCGCGCTGGATCATGGCCAGCAGGATGGCTTCCTTGGACGGGAAGTACTGGTAGAGGGTGCCGATCGAAAACCCCGCGCGCCGCGCCACCTTGTTGGTGGTCAGGGCGGCCTCGCCGTCGCTCTCCACAATCTGAGCCGTGGCTTCAAAAATGGCTTCGATGGTGCGCTGCGCCCGCTCCTGGGTGGGCTGGCGGCGCCGAGTGTCAGAGGGAACAGGTCGCTGAGAAGCGGGCATGCGGACAACTCCAAAATCTGAGCCGTAAGCGAGTAGCCAGGCCCGGACAGAACCTGAATAATGCTCACAAAACCAGTATTCTGAAGCGTCCTGACGCCCCTTGCCCGATCACCCTGACCGCCTGAGCCGCCCATGTCGACCCCCGCCCCTGCCCTGGCCCACCCGCCTGAACTCACCGTGCGCAAGCTCGAAGTCGACCTGAGCGACGGCTTTGCGCCGCACTGGCATGGCGGCGATGCGTTTCGCAGCATGTTCTTCAATGCGCTGTCGATGAGCTTTCCGGTCGGTGAGCAGTTCTTCATCGACTCGGTGCGCGAAGCCCTTCAAAAGCTGCCCGAAACCCCAGAGCACGAGCCGCTGCGGCGGCAGATCCAGGGCTTCATCGGCCAGGAAGCCACGCACCGGCGCGTGCATGGCCTCTACAACGAGCAACTGGCCCGCCAAGGCCTGGTCAACCGCTGGCAACACTGGGCCCAGAAACGCATTGACCGCACACGCCATTTCAACCCCTTGCACCACCTCGCGGTGACCTGTGCTTACGAGCACTTCACCGCTGTGCTGGCCGACATCACGCTGCGCCACCCCGACGTGCTGGACGCCGCCGACGAGCGCCTGAAAACCGTCTGGCGCTGGCACGCGGCCGAGGAGACCGAGCACAGCGCGGTGGCCTTTGCGCTGTACCAGGCGCTGGGCGGCAACCACGCCTGGCGGGTGCGCTGGTTCACCTATGTGCTGATCACCTTCAGCTGGGAAGCGCTGGCCCAGACCGCCCTCAACCTCTGGCACGACGGCAGCCTGTGGCGCCCCGGCACCTGGCTCAGTGGGCTGCGCTTTGCCTGGGGTCGGCAGGGCCTGGTGTGGCGCTGCACCGGCCCGCTGCTGCGCTACTACCAGCGCGACTTTCACCCCGACACCCACAGCCCGCAGGCGCCCGACCTGTCGGCCCGGGCCTTGGCCGAGCGCTGGCTCCGCGAGCATGCCAGCCAGTACCGGGTGATCGGCGCCGCGCGCCGCTGAGGTCGCGGCCCCGCGTGGGCCGCGGTGCCCTCAGCCCTGCAGGTGGGCGCGCATCCAGTCGGGCAGCGGCGCCGCCTTCTGCTTCGGAAAATCGACCCAGATCACCGTCGCGCCACCGGCGGCGCAGACCACGCCGGGCTGGTCGGTGCGCTCCAGCGTGGCCCAGCTCTCGAAGGTGGTGCGCGCAGGATCACTGACGTACAACTTGGCCAGCACCTGCCCCGGGTATTCAAGCTGGCGGTAGAAGTTGCAAAACGCGTTGACGATCACCGGCCCCTCGCCCTGCGGCGCCGGCGCACAGCCGATCGAGCACATCCACTCGATGCGCAGGGTCTCCAGGTAGCGAAAGTAGTTGGCGTTGTTCACATGGCCCATGGCGTCCATGTCGCCCCAGCGGATGGGGATGTCCATCTCAAACACCAGGCGCTTGTGCTCGGGAATCTCGATGCGCATGCGGGCCCCGGCTCAGAGCGCAAAGCCGTCATCGGCCGCGATGATGGCGCCGTTGACAAAATGACTCTGGTCGCTGGCCAGCATCACCAGCAAGGCGTCCAGGTCCTCGGGCTGGCCCACGCGCTTGCGCGGCAGCAGGTTGACCAGCTTCTGGCCCTGCTCGGTCTGCCAGTGGTGGTGGTTGATCTCGGTGTCGATGTAGCCCGGGCAGATGGCGTTGACATTGATGCCAAAGCGGCCCCATTCCATGGCCATGGCCTTGGTCATCTGCACCACCGCGGCCTTGCTCATGCAATAGGCGCCAATCTGCGGCAGCACCTTGAGCCCCGCCACCGACGCGATGTTGATGATGCGCCCGCCGGTGTACGTGCCGGGCGCGGCACCGCGAGCGCGCGCCAGCATGCGTTTGCCCACCTCCTGGGCGACAAAGAACGAGCCGCGCACATTGGTGTCGAAGATGAAATCGAAGTCGTCCTCGGTGACGTCTTGCAGGCGTTGCGTGGTGCTGACGCCCGAGTTGTTGACCAGGATGTCGATCGAGCCCACCTCGGTCTCGGCATGCGCCACCGCCGCTCGGATGCTGTCGAGGTCGGTCACATCCAGGGGCAGCACATGGGCACTGCCGCCCTCGCCCTCGATGTGCGCGCGCAGCTCTTTGAGCTTCTCCACGCGGCGACTGGCCAACACCACCGCGGCGCCCGCGCGGGCCAGGGTGCGGGCGAACTGGGCCCCCAATCCGCTGGAAGCGCCTGTCACAAATGCCACACGGCCCGATAAGTCGATGCTAAAAGCCATTAGAGTATCTCCAGACTTGGACAAAAAAACGAACGACCGTTCTAATATTGCAGCGCAGCGAATAAAATGCCGCGCAGCCGGTTACCACCGAGTTACCCATCCCAATTCATTATCGAGCGAGACGCCCCATGACCCACGAAGAAATCCTGTCCCAATACGGCCCCCGAGAGGCCATGGAATACGACGTCGTCGTCGTTGGGGGCGGCCCCGGTGGCCTGGCCACCGCCATCCGGCTCAAGCAACTCGCCGCTGAAAAAGGCACCGATGTGTCGGTGGTGGTGCTCGAAAAGGGCTCCGAGCCCGGTGCGCACATCCTGTCGGGCGCCATCATGGACCCCAAGGCCCTGACCGAACTGCTGCCCAACTGGAAGGCCGACGGCGCCCCGCTCAAGCAGCCGGTGACCGACGACGCCTACATCTTCCTGAGCGAGCAATCGGGCTTTCGCGTGCCCAACCTGTTCCTGCCGCCCTTTGCCCACAACCACGGCAACTACATCGTCAGCCTGGGCGCAGTGACCAAGTGGATGGGTGAACAAGCCGAGGCCCTGGGCGTGGAAATCTTCCCCGGCTTCTCGGCCGCCGAGGTGCTGTACAACGAGGACGGCTCGGTCAAGGGCGTGGCCACCGGCAACATGGGCATCAACAAGGAAGGCGAGCCCTCGGACGACTTCCAGCTGGGCATGGAACTGCACGCCAAGTACACCGTGTTCGCCGAAGGCGCACGCGGCCACCTGGGCAAGCAGCTGATCGCCAAGTTCAAGCTCGACGAGGGCCGCGACCCGCAGAGCTTTGGCATCGGCATCAAGGAACTCTGGGAAATCGACCCCAGCCGCCACAAGCCCGGCTTCGTGATGCACACCGCCGGCTGGCCCATGGAGTCCGACACCTACGGTGGCGCCTTCCTGTACCACCTGGACGGCAACAAGGTGGCGCTCGGCTTCGTGACCGGCCTCGGTTACAGCAACCCCTACCTGAGCCCGTTTGAAGAGTTCCAGCGCTGGAAGACCCACCCCAACGTCCGTTACTACTTCGAGAACGACAAGGGTGAAATCACCGCCAAGCGCCTGTCCTACGGCGCCCGCGCCATCAACGCCAGCGGCCTCAACGCCCTGCCCAAGACCGTGTTCCCGGGCGGCGCACTGGTCGGCTGCAATGCCGGTTACCTGAACGTCAGCCGCATCAAGGGCAGCCACGCCGCCATCAAGACCGGCATGCTGGCCGCCGAGGCAGCCTACGACGCCGTGGTGGCCGGTCGCCAACACGACGAACTCAGCGCCTACCCCGAAGCGTTCGAGAAGAGCTGGCTGCACACCGAACTCAACAAGGACCGCAACTTCAAGAACTGGTTCAAGTACGGCCTGACCACCGCCACGCTGATGAACGGTTTCGAGCAGTTCGTGCTGCGCGGCCACATCCCCTGGACGCTGCGCCGCGACAAGCCCGACCACGCCTACCTGAAGCCGGCCGCCGAGTGCAAACCCATCAACTACCCCAAGCCCGATGGCAAGCTGACCTTTGACCGCCTCTCCAGCGTCTTCATCAGCAACACCAACCACGCCGAAAACCAACCCGCCCACCTGACGCTCAAAGACGCGTCGGTGCCGGTCCAGGTGAACCTGGCCCAGTACGCCGGCCCCGAGGCCCGCTACTGCCCGGCCGGCGTGTACGAGTTCGTGAAGAACGCGGACAACAGCGACCGCCTGCAGATCAACGCGCAAAACTGCGTGCACTGCAAGACCTGCGACATCAAGGACCCGACCCAGAACATCGTCTGGGTCACGCCCGAAGGTGGTGGCGGCCCGAACTACTCGGGCATGTGATCGGTCCCGGGTCGATGCCCGGGCTTCAGGGGCCAGCCGCCGGTGCGCCCTGAACCCACGGCCTTCCCTAGGTTGCACCGGCTGCGCCGGCTCCTCCGGGCCCCGCGTGGCTGGCGGCCCGAGCGCCGGGCCCGAACCGCCCGCCCCACCCCCACCTCAACGCGCCCGAATCGGGCGCGTTTTGCTTGCTGGATCCGAGGTCACTGGCCCAAGGTGCCCTCGCCCGGCGTGGACCATCCAGCCGCCATCGCATCTCACGCACAGCCCCTTCGCCGACAGGAAACACGCGTAAACCCGTAGCCCCAAGGGCGACCGGCCCCCGGATAATCAAAAGTTGTATGACAAATTTACCGAACCCGGTCACCGCTGGCCTGGGTTCCTGCTTTTGACGAAGGGACTTCCACCATGAACATCGTGATCACCGGCGGTGCCGGCTTCCTGGGCGTGCGCCTGGCCCGCACCCTGCTGGCCCAAGGCACGCTGGCCCTGATCGGCGCCCCGGCCCAGCCCATCACCCGCCTGACCCTGCTGGACCGCGCCGCCCCGCCGGCCGACCTGCTGGCCGACCCGCGGGTGCACGCCCTGACCGGCGACCTCAACACCCAACTCGAACAAGGCCAGGCGCTGCCCGCAGGCACGCAGCTGGTGTTCCACCTGGCCGCGGCGGTCAGCGGCGAATGCGAGGCCGACTTTGACCTGGGCATGCGCAGCAACCTGGCCGCCACCCACGGCCTGCTCGAAGCCTGCCGCCAAGGTGGCGAGCGCCCGGTGTTTGTGTTTGCCAGCTCGCTGGCGGTGTTCGGCAACTCGCCCGAACAGCCGCTGCCCAGCGTCATCACCGACACCACGCTGCCGACCCCGCAAAGCAGCTACGGCATCCAGAAGTTCATTGGCGAGCAACTGGTGGCCGACTACGGCCGCAAGGGCTTTGTCACCGCGCGCAATGTGCGCCTGATGACGGTCAGCGTGCGCCCGGGGCGCCCCAACGGGGCCGCCTCGAGCTTCTTGAGCGGCATGATCCGCGAGCCGCTGGCGGGCGTCAAAGCCCCTTGCCCGGTGCCCCCGGAGACCCCGGTGGCCCTGTCCTCCCCGGCCCGCACGGTCGAAGGCCTGGTGCGTGCCGCCGACGCCAGCCCGGCCGAATGGGGCGCCCGCACCGCCATCAACCTTCCGGCCCTCAAGACCACCGCAGGCGACATGGCCGCCGCCCTGGGCAAAGTGGCTGGCAGCGCTGCCACCGATTTGCTGGACTGGACGCCCGACCCCGCCATCGTGCGCATTGTCAGCACCTGGCCCGCCGACATCGACGCTGCGCGCGCTCGGGGCCTGGGCCTGCTGCCCGACACCAGCTTTGAAGCGATCGTGCGTGACTATGCTAGAGAAAACCCGGATGCCGTCCGCTTGCCCCTCCAGCCATAATCAAAAAGTTGTATGACAAATTTAGTTTGAATTGGCAACAAAACCACCTCCAGGAGACAAAATGACCTTCTCTCGTACCGCTCTGTCCGTGTTGCTCGCCGCTGGTCTCTCCGGCGCTGCATTCGCTCAAACCACCACCCTGAAGATCGGCTACGCCACCACCAAGGAATCGCACTACGGTGTGGGCTCCACCGCTTTCTGTGACGAAGTGGAAAAGGGCACCCAAGGTCGTTACAAATGCCAGCAGTTCCCCAGCTCGGCCCTGGGTGGCGAACGCGAAATGATCGAAGCCGTGCAACTGGGCACGCAGGACCTGGTCAACACCTCGACCGGCCCCGTGGGCAACTTTGTGCCTGAAGTCAAGATCGTGGACATCCCCTTCCTGTTCCGCGACTACGACCACGCCCGCAAGGTCATGGACGGCCCGATCGGCCAGGACCTGCTGACCAAGTTCCCGGCCAAGGGCCTGGTCGCCCTGGCCTGGACGGAAAACGGTTTCCGCCACATGACCAACAACAAGCGCGACATCGTGAAGCCCGCCGATGCCGCCGGCCTGAAGATGCGCACCATGGAAAACAAGGTGCACATGGACGGCTACAAGACCTTCGGCATCCTGCCCACGCCGATGGCCTTCCCGGAACTGTTCGGTGCGCTGCAACAAGGCACCGTGGACGGCCAGGAAAACCCGATCCCGGTGATCCTGTCGTCGAAGTTCTCGCAAGTGCAAAAGCACCTGTCGCTGACCGGCCACGTTTACTCGCCCGCCCTGCTGATCATCTCGCCGCGCATCTGGAACAAGCTCAATGACGCGGACAAGAAGGTGTTCCTGGAAGCCGCCAAGAAGGGTTCCGCAGCCCAACGCAAGAAGGTCAACGAGGACGAAAACAACGGCATCGCCCAGCTCGAAAAAGACGGCATGACCGTGACCCGCAAGGTCGACAGCAACGCCTTCCGCGAAGCCCTGAAGCCCGCCTATGTGGGCTACGCCAAGGAATTTGGCGCCGACAACATCAAGAAGATCCAGGACATCCGCTGACCTGAGCTGACCCGCGGGGCCCGCGCGCCGGGCCCCGCCCTCTTCCCTGAGCCTTGCTCAGACGCCACGGCCGTGGCGTCCGAGCAGCGCCCCGGCGCCCTGCATTTCCCCGCGCCCCGCTTTCCCGAGACACCATGAACACCTTTGAACGCTACTTTGTGGCCACCAACCGCTGGGCCCTGATCCTGCTGCTGGCCGCCATGTCGGTCATCATTTTTGCCAACGTGGCCCTGCGCTACCTGACCAACGCGTCCATCGAGTGGGCCGAAGAAGTGGCCCGCCACATGATGATCTGGCTGACCTTCATTGGTTCCGGCATGGTCATGCGCTACGGCGGCCACATCGCGGTGGAAAACCTGCAGGACGCGTTCCCGCGCCCCATCAGCCAGGGCATCCGCGTGGTCGTGGCCATTTTGCTGATGGGCTTCTTCATCATGATGACCTGGACCGGCTACCTGTACACGCAGCGCGCCATGTTCCAGCTGACCGCGGCCACCCAGATCCCGTTTGGCTACATCTACGCGGCCATCCCCACCGGCGGGCTGCTGCTGTGCATCCACTTTGCACTGGTGCTGCGAAGCTACATCACCGACCGCAAGTTCTCGACGGACGCGAATTTCGACGCGACCGCCAGCGCCTCCATCTGACCCCGCAGGCTTTTCGACATGAATCCCAGTCTCGTTCTCATCATCGCCGCCTGCGTCTACCTGGCCATCGGCGTCCCGGTGGCCTTCGCCCTCGGCCTGGCCACGGCCACCGCTTTGCTGCTCACCGATGCCTACCCCATGCTGGTGTTGCTCAAGGAAACCTTCACCGGCATTGACAGCTTCCCCTTGATGGCGGTGCCCTTCTTCATCCTGGCCGCCGAGCTCATGAGCGGCGGCTCGCTGACCGAAGTGCTGCTCAAGTTCGCCGGCCAGTTCGTGGGCCACAAGCGCGGCGGGCTGGGCTACACCAACGTGGTGTCGCTGACCTTCTTCTCGGGCATCTCGGGCTCGGCCCTGGCCGACGCGGCCGGCCCCGGCTCGATGCTGATCCGCATGATGGACAAGGCCGGCTACGACCGCTCTTACGCCGCCGCGCTGACCGCCTCGACCGCCATCGTGGGCCCGATCATCCCGCCTTCGATCACCATGATCGTGTATGCCCTGCAAGACGAAAGCGTCTCGGTGGGGGCGCTGTTCGTGGCAGGCATCATCCCGGGCCTGCTGATCGCGGCGGCCATGTGCATCGTCAACTGGCACATCTCCAAGAAGCGCAACTACAAGGGCGAAGGCCAACTGCCCCCGCTCAAGGACATCCTGGTCAACACCTGGAAGGCCCTGCCGGCCCTGATGCTGCCGATCCTGATCCTGGGCGGCATGCGGGCCGGCTGGTTCACCCCGACCGAAGCCTCGGTGGTGGCCGTGTTCTACGCGCTGATCTGCGGCAAGTACGTGTACCGCACCCTCAAGTGGTCGGCCGTGCCCAACATCCTGGCGTATTCCTCGCTGCTGACCGCCTCGGTGCTGATCATCATCGGTCTGTCGGGCTCCTTTGCCTGGCTGCTGACCATCGAGGGCCTGCCCCAGATGATGGCCGACTGGCTGATCGCGATGAACCTGTCGCCCTGGATGTTCCTGATCATGGTCAACGTGTTCCTGTTGATCTTCGGCATCTTCATCGAGCCGCTGCCCGGCGTGATGGTGCTGGTGCCGATCCTGGCGCCGGTGGCCCTGAAGCTGGGCGTGGACCCGATCCAGTTCGCCATGATCGTGATCTACAACCTGACGCTGGGCATGATCACCCCGCCGGTGGGCGGCCTGCTGTTCGTGACCTCGAACGTGTCCAAGGTGCCGCTGTCCGACCTGACCCGCGAGCTGATGCCCTTCCTGTGGGCCCACGCCGTGGTGCTGGTGGTGCTGACCTTTGTGCCCGCCGCCAGCAGCTGGCTGCCGCACGCGCTCGGCTTCAAATAAACCGGTCCGGGCGCTGCGAGCGCCCCGCGCAGCGGTATACTGCGCGCCGTCAGGAGAGAGCGTGCCCTTGCCCCGCGCAAGCCGCACGCCGCCGAAGGCGAAAGCGCTGGGAGGTCCCCAGCGCCCGAACGCTCAGGCAAAAGGACTGACAAGCGTCTGGCAACAGACGTCTCCCAGCTGGAGAGAGGCCGTGCACCACGCCACGGCCCACCGAAGGAGCAAGCCTGCATCGCCAGGTGAATCTCTCAGGTAAAGCGGACAGCCGGGGCCCCTCTTCGGGAGCGCAACACCACGTTGCGCCCCTGGTGTGCCCCCCCTGTGCCAAAGGCCTGACCGTGACCGCTGCTTCCGCCTCCCCCGCTGCCCTGCTCCACACCCCCCTGAACGACCTGCACCTCGAACTCGGCGCCCGCATGGTGCCCTTCGCGGGCTACAGCATGCCCGTGCAGTACCCGGCCGGTCTGATGGCCGAGCACCTGCACACCCGCGCCGCAGCCGGCCTGTTCGATGTCTCGCACATGGGCCAGTTGCGCCTGGTGGGCGCCGACGCCGCGGCGGCCCTCGAGAGCCTGATGCCGGTCGACGTGATCGGCCTGGGCCTGCATAAGCAGCGCTACGGCCTGCTGCTCAATGACGAGGGCGGCATCCTCGACGACCTGATGTTCGTGAACCGCGGTGACGACCTGTTCGTCATCGTCAACGGCGCCTGCAAGGTGGCCGACATCGCCCACCTCCAGGCCCGCATTGGCCAGCGCTGTGAGGTCATCCCGATGCCCGAGCAAGCCTTGCTGGCCTTGCAGGGCCCGCACGCCGTGACGGCGCTGGCCCGCCTGGCCCCCGGCGTGACGGGCTTGGTGTTCATGACCGGTGGCTATTTCGAGCTGGCCGGCACACGCTGCTACGTGACCCGCAGCGGCTACACCGGCGAGGACGGTTTTGAGATCTCGGTGCCCGCGCCCCAGGCCGACACCCTGGCCCGCGCCCTGCTGGCGCAGCCCGAAGTCAAGCCCATCGGCCTGGGGGCACGCAACTCGCTGCGCCTGGAGGCCGGCCTGTGCCTGTACGGCAACGACCTCGACACCGGCACCAGCCCGGTCGAGGCTGGCCTGACCTGGGCCATCCAGAAGGTGCGCCGCACCGGTGGTGAGCGCGCCGGAGGCTTCCCCGGCGCCGACCGGGTGCTGGCCCAACTGGGCGACCTGAGCGGCGCCGCTGGCGTGCTGACGCGCAAGCGCGTCGGCCTGGTGGCCCTGGAACGCGTGCCCGTGCGTGAGCACACCGAGCTGCAAACCGAAGCCGGCGAGCGCATTGGCGAAGTCTGCAGCGGCCTGCTCGGCCCCAGCACCAACCAACCCATCGCGATGGCCTATGTGCGCGCCGACCAGGCCGCCCTGGGCACCCGCCTCAACGCCATCGTGCGCGGCAAGGCGGTGCCGATGCAAGTTGCCGCCATGCCCTTCATTCCCAACCGATACTACCGGGGCTGATTTGCATCCAGCCCTTCAACCCAACAACCCTGATCAGGAGAAATCATGAGCGTCAAATATTCCAAGGAACACGAGTGGGTCAACGCCGCTGACACGGCCGCCGCCGTGGTCGGCATCACCGTGCACGCGCAAGACGCGCTGGGCGATGTGGTCTTTGTCGACCTGCCCGAAGTCGGCAAGACCTTTGCCGCCGGCGACGTGGCCGGTGTGGTCGAGTCCGTCAAGGCCGCCGCCGACGTTTACATGCCCGTGGACGGCGAGATCGTCGAGGTCAACGAAGCCCTGCGCGCCGACCCGTCGCTGGCCAACAGCGCGCCGCTGGCCGACGGCTGGTTCTTCAAGGTCAAGCTGTCCAACCCGGCCCAGCTCGACGCGCTGATGGACGAAACCACCTACTCCGACTTCACCAAGAACGCCTGACCCGGCGTCACCCCCGACGAGTCCCCCCATGCTGATGCAATCCGCCCTTCCCCTCGCAGATCTTGAAAACCCGACCGAATTCCGGGCCCGCCACATCGGCATCGGCCCGGACGACGAAGCCGCCATGCTCAGCGTGGTCGGCGCCGCCTCGCGCCGGGCCCTGATCGACGGCATCGTGCCCCGCAGCATCGCGCGTGCCAGCGCCATGGTGCTGCCCGAGCCGGTGACCGAGGCCGCCGCGCTGGCGGAGCTGAAGGCGATTGCATCGCACAACAAGATCCTGCGCAGCCACCTGGGCCAGGGCTATTACGGCACCCACACGCCCGGCGTGATCCTGCGCAACATCCTGGAAAACCCCGCCTGGTACACCGCCTACACCCCGTACCAGGCCGAAATCTCGCAAGGCCGCATGGAGGCCCTGGTCAACTTCCAGACCCTGGTCTGCGACCTGACCGGCATGCCCATGGCCAACGCGTCCATGCTCGACGAAGCCACCGCCGCCGCCGAAGCCATGACCCTGGCCAAGCGCTCGGTCAAGAGCCGGGCCAACACCCTGCTGGTGGCCGGCGACTGCCACCCGCAAACCATCGAGGTCATCCAGACCCGAGCCGCCCCGCTGGGCCTGACCGTGGTGGTCACCACCAGCGACGCCGAGTGGACCGCCGCGCTGGCCGGGCAGGACTACTTTGCCGCCGTGGCCCAGTACCCGGGCACCCACGGCCAGGTGCGTGACCTGCGGGCCGACGTGCAGCAAGCCCACGCCAAGCAAGCCGCCTTCATCGTGGCCGCCGACCTGCTGGCCCTGACGCTGCTGACGCCGCCCGGCGAATGGGACGCCGACATCGTCATCGGCTCCACCCAGCGCTTTGGCATGCCGATGGGCGCCGGGGGCCCGCACGCCGCCTTCATGGCCTGCCGCGACGAGTTCAAGCGCTCGATGCCCGGCCGCCTGGTCGGCGTCAGCGTGGACAGCCATGGCCAGCCGGCCTACCGCCTGGCCCTGCAAACGCGCGAACAGCACATCCGCCGTGAAAAAGCCACCTCCAACATCTGCACCGCCCAGGTGCTGCCGGCCGTGGTGGCCAGCATGTACGCGGTCTACCACGGCCCGCAAGGCCTGCGCCGCATCGCCCTGCGCGTGGCCAGCTACACCGCGGTGCTGGCCGCCGGCCTGCGCCGCCTGGGTTTCCAGCCGGTCCATGACACCGCCTTCGACACCCTGAGCCTGGACGCCGGCGAGCAAGCCCCGGCCATCGTGGCGCGGGCCCTGGCGGGTGGCGTCAACCTGCGCCTGAGCGCCGGCGGCCGCATTGGGGTGTCGCTCGACGAGACCACCACGCGTGAGCACGTCGAAGCCCTGTGGGGCTTCTTCGCCGCTGCCGGTCAGAGCCTGCCCCAGGTGGCCGAGTTTGAAGCCGGCCTGGCCGCACTGATCCCCAGCGAACTGCGCCGCAGCAGCGCCTACCTGACGCACCCGGTGTTCAACACCCACCACAGCGAAACCAGCATGCTGCGCTACCTGCGGGCCTTGAGCGACAAGGACCTGGCGCTGGACCGCAGCATGATCCCGCTGGGCAGCTGCACCATGAAGCTCAACGCGACCAGCGAGATGATGCCCATCACCTGGCCCGAGTTCGCCCACATCCACCCCTTCGCCCCGGCCGACCAGTTGCAGGGCTACCGCCTGCTCGACGAACAGCTGCGCGCCTGGCTGTGCCAGGCCACGGGCTATGCCGGCATCAGCCTGCAGCCCAACGCGGGCAGCCAGGGTGAATACGCGGGCCTGCTGGTCATCAAGGCCTGGCACGCCTCGCGCGGCGAAGGCCACCGCAACATCTGCCTGATCCCCGCCTCGGCCCACGGCACCAACCCCGCCAGCGCCCAGATGGTGGGCCTGCAGGTGGTGGTGACGGCCTGCGACGCGCAAGGCAATGTGGACCTGGACGACCTGCGCGCCAAGTGCGAGCAACACAGCGCCCACCTGGCCGCGGTGATGATCACCTACCCCAGCACGCACGGCGTGTTCGAGACCAGCGTCAAGGAGCTGTGCGCCCTGGTGCACCAGCACGGTGGCCGCGTCTACGTGGACGGCGCCAACATGAACGCCCTGGTCGGCGTGGCCGCGCCCGGTGAGTTCGGCGGCGACGTCAGCCACCTGAACCTGCACAAGACCTTCTGCATCCCGCACGGCGGTGGCGGCCCGGGCGTCGGCCCGGTCTGCGTGGTCGAAGACCTGGTGCCCTTCCTGCCCGGTCACGCCACAGGCGGCCTGCCGGTCAACGGCGTGGGCGCCATCAGCGCGGCCCCGCTGGGCAATGCCGCGGTGCTGCCGATCAGCTGGATGTACTGCCGCATGATGGGCGCCGAAGGCCTGCAAGCCGCGACCGAGACCGCCATCCTGTCGGCCAACTACATCAGCGCGCGCCTGCAAGACCATTACCCCACGCTGTACGCCAGCGCCAACGGCCATGTGGCGCACGAGTGCATCCTGGACCTGCGCCCGCTCAAGGAGCGCAGCGGTGTCAGCGCCGAAGACGTGGCCAAGCGCCTGATCGACTACGGCTTCCACGCCCCGACGTTGAGCTTCCCGGTGCCCGGCACGCTGATGGTCGAGCCCACCGAAAGCGAAACCCGCGACGAGCTGGACCGCTTCATCGACGCCATGATTGCCATCCGCGAAGAGATCCGTCAGATCGAAGCCGGCACCTGGCCGCAGGACGACAACCCGCTGAAGAACGCGCCCCACACCGCCGCCAGCCTGATGGCGGCCGACTGGGCCCACCCCTACAGCCGCGAAGTCGCCGCCTACCCGGTGCGCAGCCTGCGCCAGACCAAGTACTGGTCGCCCGTGGGCCGGGTCGACAACGTGTGGGGCGACCGCAACCTGTTCTGCAGCTGCGTGCCAGTCAGCGACTACGCGGCCTGAGGGCCTGAGGCCCAGACCTCGGGGGGCCCAACTGGTGCGGCCTAGGACCGCATGGAGCGGCATGGGGCGACGGGGTGGCGATGTGGGGGTGGCGCAGCCGCTTCCCCCGGCTGACCGGCTGACCGCCAGCCCGTCTGCCCAGCCGCCCCACCGCCGAGCGCCTGTGACCCTACACCGGGCTGACGTCCCTCAAAAGACTCAGGCTTCCGGAGCGCCCCAGCGAGGCCCGTGGGGTGCCAGTTTTAGAATTTGAGGATCGCCCAGCGGGCCCGAAATGGCCGATCTGGGCCCGAGGCCTCCCCGCAGCGCTGGGCTGACGAGTCCCCGGTTCATGGGGCCACCGTTGCCCCCTCGACCCACCGCGCCGCCCCAAGCCCACGTGACCTTGCCCCCTGCCCCGCCGCCCGCCCCAGCGCCTGACGCGCACTGGGATGCCCATTTCCGGGCCATCGTGGACTCTTCGGACGACGCGATCATCAGCAAAGACCTGGCGGGCATCATCACCAGCTGGAACCCCGGGGCCACCGCCATTTTTGGCTACCAGGCCCAGGACATGATCGGCCAGCCCATGCTGCGCCTGTTCCCGCCCGACCGGGTGCGCGAAGAAACCGAGATCCTGCGCAAAATCGCGGCTGGCGAGAAGGTCGACCACTTCGAAACCGTGCGCCGTCACCGCGACGGTCACCTGATCAACATCTCGGCCACCATCTCGCCGATCCGCGACGCCCAGGGCCGCATCATCGGGGCCTCCAAAGTAGCGCGCGACATCAGCGACCGGCAGCGCTACGAAGCCATTTTCGCGCTGAGCCCGGACGCCTTCATCACCCTGGACCGGCAAGAGCGCGTCAGCCACGCCAGCCCGGCCATCGAAGGCATGACCGGCCTGCCCGCCAGCGCCTGGCTGGGCCTGGGCCTGGACGCGGTGGTCGAGCGGCTGAACCAGGGCAGTGACGCCGCCAGCCAGATCGAGGGAAGCGCCACCCTGTGGCAACTGGCCCGTGGCGAGCACAGCCTGCCGCTGCAGCGCCGCACGCTGGGCCAACCCGAAGCCCGGGTGCTGAGCCTGCGGGCGCGCAGCAGCGACGAGGGCCTGGTCAGCCTGGTGCTGAGCCTGCGCGACATCTCCCACGAGACCCGGGTGGAGCGGCTGAAGTCCGAGTTCATGGCCACCGCGGCCCATGAACTGCGCACCCCGATGACCAGCATCCGCGGCTTCATCGAGCTGTTGACCCTGCGCGACGAGGCCCTCTCCAGCGCGGAGCGCCGCCACCTGCTGGACATCATCCTCAAGCAGACGCTGTTGATCAACGACACCATCGACGACCTGCTGGACCTCGACAAGCTCGAGTCCCGCACCACGGCCGACCTGCACCTGCAGCCCCTGGACCTGGTGACGCTGGTGCAGCGTGAATTGGCGGGCTGGTCGCAGTCGCCCGGGGCCTGCGCGCCCACGCTGGCGGCCGAGCATGGCCCCTGCTGGGTGCAGGGCGATGAGACCTACCTGCGGCGCGCGCTGATGAACCTGCTGTCCAACGCACGCAAATACTCGGGCGACGCCGCCCCGGTCGCGGTGCGCGTGGCCCCCCACCCCAACGACCCAGGCCTGCTGCTGCTCAGCGTGCGCGACCAGGGCCGCGGCATGAGCCCCGAACAACTGGCCCGCTATGGCGAGCGCTTTTACCGAGCCGACGAATCGGGCTCGGTGCCCGGCACCGGACTGGGGGTCAGCATCGTCAAGCAGATCGTGGCCTTGCACGGCGGCCGCTTGGAGGTGCAGAGCGAACTCGGCCGGGGCACGGTGGTCACGCTTTGCCTACCGCGCCTTCGCACGGCGGCCCCCGAGGGGCCAGGTGCCGCGGGCCGGACGCCAAGCGAGCCGGGCCCGACCGCCCCTTGAACCGCCGCGCGGTTCCACGCGGCACGGGGGTACGGGGATACGGGCGAATCTTGAGCCTGCCGCCCGGCAGCGCCCCAGGCGCTCATGGAGCCCTCCACAGGGTCCCAACGGAGCCGGAGGCACCGTAAAAACCGCCAGTCCCTGAAGCCACCGCCACGCCACGCCGCGGCCCGGTCCGGCCCGGCCCGGCCATTGGTGCTTGGTGCTTGGTGCTTGGTGCTTGGTGCTTGGTGCTTGGTGCTTGGTGCTTGGTGCTTGGTGCTTGGTGCTTGGTGCTTGGTGCTTGGTGCTTGGTGCTTGGTGCTTGGCAGGTGACGCTGGCGGCGCGCCTCAGCCCATGGCCAGCCGCGGCCAACCGGGGGCACCGGACTCGCGAAGGGTGGCCTCCGGGTCCAGCTTGAACACCGACACCGCCTGCACCAGCTCGCCCGCCTGCGCCTGCAGGCTGCTGGCCGCGGTGGCGATTTCCTGCACCAGCGAGGCGTTTTGCTGGGTAGCCTGGTCGATCAAGGCGACGGCCTCGCCGATCTGGCCGACGCTGGCACTTTGCTCGGCGCTGGCCTCGCTGATTTCGGCCACGATGGTGACGACTTTTTCGATGCTGCCCACGATGTCGTCCATGGTGCTGCCGGCCTGCGCCACCATCGTCGAGCCCTGGGCCACTCGCTCCACGCTCTCCGAAATCAGTTGTTTGATTTCCTTGGCGGCGGTGGCGCTGCGTTGCGCCAGCACCCGCACCTCGCCCGCCACCACCGCGAAGCCGCGCCCTTCTTCACCGGCACGGGCGGCTTCGACCGCCGCATTCAGCGCCAGGATGTTGGTCTGGAAGGCAATGCCATCGATCACACCAATGATCTCCTGGATGCGCGAGCTGGAGTCGTTGATGCTGTTCATGGTCTGCACCACGCCCGCCACCACCTGCCCGCCCTGCTGGGCCACCGCCGCGGCCTGCACCGCCAGCTGGTTGGCATGGCGCGCGTTGGCCGAGTTCTTTTGCACGATGCCCGAGAGCATCTCCATCGAGGCCGTGGTCTGCTGCAGCGCGCTGGCCTGTTGTTCGGTGCGCGCCGACAGGTCCTGGTTGCCTTCCGCGATCTCCTGGCTGGCCCCGGACACCTGGCTGGCCCCCCGACGCACATCGGACACGATGCCCATCAAGCTCTGCCGCATGTGCTCGATGGCGTGCATGACGTGGGTGATCTCGTTGCGCCCCCGAGCCGGCAGGCTGCGGCTCAGGTTGCCTTCCGCGAACGACGTCACCGCCTGGTCTGCCTGGTCGAGGGGGCGGGTGATGGACTTTGTCGTCAGCACACTGAGAAAGATGGCGAGCAACAGCACCCCCGTGCTGATGGACACCAACACCCGGCGCAAGTGCACGAATTCGGCGTGGGAGGCCTCGCTGGCCACCGCGCCAATGCGCGCGCTTTCGGCCAGCGACACATTGATCTGCTCAATCAACTGGGCCAACAAGGGCCGGCACTCGACATTGATCTTGCGGATGGCCTGCTCGGCCTGCCCGGCCCCTGCCAGGCGAACAATGTCCAGTGCCACCGGGCCGTATTGGGCCTCGATCTTGAGCACCTGCTCGTGGCTTTGACGCAGCGCCTCGGTGGTGTCCGGCATGGCCTGCACAAAAGGCCCCAGCTTGGCCAGCACCGACTGCACCTTGTCGTGGGCCTGCTGCACCAGACGGGTTTCCGACGCCCTGTCCTCGGGCGACGAGGCCAGCACCAGATTGCGGGCCGACACGGCCCGCGCATTGGCCGCCGTCAGCAGTTCATTCTCCAGCCGGGTCAGGACATTGAGGTCATTGATCTGGTGATCCAGATTGGCCTGGGTCCTGGCCTCGCCCTGCAACCCCAGCACCGCCACCAGCACCAGGGCCAGCGTGAGGGCAGCGTAGCCCACGCCGAGGCGCAAGCGGATGGAAAAATTCTGAATGAAGTTCATTTTGTGTCACCGGCCTGGAGGCGTGGACCCACCGCAGTCCCTGTTCGCCCCGTCAGCCGCCCGTGGTTGGTGGTCGGTCACTGGTGTGGATGGAGATCACCTTGATCTGACCCCGCTGCGCTGCCGCAGGGGGACAGAACGCCTTCTTCACACCCGCCGTGACCGGAGGACATGAATCAATTGCTGATACTTATTATGCTTTTTTTACAATATTTTTCAACACAAATTTATCGTTAACACCATTTACAAATGATATTTCATTGGCTAAGAGCTACTTACTTTTGATAACTTTTGATTTTTATCAAATTCGAAATTGACCCAAGTCGTCGGCAACGAACACCCGCCGGCGGCCGAGCCCAGGCTGCCTTCCTCTGGTCAGGCCCGATGCAACCCAGGCGCGCACGCACCGCACTGGGAGCACTACGCACCAGGAAGCCGTTTGGATGCAGGGGACTGAAAAAAAAGAGAGGGGGCGCACGGCCCCCAGGGGTGGCCCCGCCTCACCCGACGGCGCGCACCGACTCCGCCGGGCCGGCCCGGCGAGGCCCCACGGGGCGGGGGCGGAACCGCCGCTGCACAGAACCACCGCCGTGCAGGACCGCCGTGGCGCAGGGCGGCCCAGGGGGCAGGTCATCGAGCAGGTCACCGGCCAGGCCGCCGTGGCCGCGGCCTGGCGCCCGTCGCCACGGGTGGGCGGCGGCGGGGCTGAACACGCTCAGCGCTCAGCGCGGCAACAGAAAGCGCGTCGCTTGCTGCCGCTGCAGCGCGGGCGCCTGTTCGGCCACCACGGCCAATTGCAAAGGCAGCACGGGGGTGCTGGCCCCCTGGGCCTCGGCGGCCGCAGCCGCTGGCAAACGCACGGTGACGGCCACACTGCGCTCGCCACTGGCGGGCACGTCGATGGGCGCGGTGGGCAGCAGTTGCAAGGGCCCGGCCTCCCGCAATTGCACCGTGAAGGCGTGGGCCCGGACGTCATAGTTCTGCAGGTGCAGGCGGTAGACGTTGTCCACCGAACCGTCGCGGTTGGGGCGCGACAGCACGGCCCGGTCCCGCAGCACTTCCAGTTGCAAGGGCACCCGCTGGGCCACCGTCCAGCCGACCCCCAGCAAGGCCAGCAGCAGCGCCAGCGCATGACCCCGGACGCGCGCTTGGGCCAGCGTGTCACGCCAACCCGTGCCCAGGCTGTTGGCAAAGCGGATCAGGCCCGTGGGCTGGCGGGCGCTGAGCATCACCCGGTCGCAGGCGTCAATGCACAGGCCGCAACTGATGCACTCGTACTGCGCGCCCTGGCGGATGTCGATGCCGGCCGGGCAGACCTGCACACACAGGCCACAGTCCACACAAGCCCCCGCCGCCGGCAGGGCCTGGGCCGCCGGGGCCGCCGGGGCCGCCGGGGCCGCCTGGCCAGCGGGGCCCGCTAGCCGCGACAGAGGCGCGCGCAGCACGTTGGCACGCGGCTCGCCACGGCGCTGGTCGTAGCTGACCACCTGGGTGTGTTCATTGCCCATCACACCCTGGAAGCGTGCGTACGGGCACATGTGCTGGCAAACCTTCTCACGCAGCAGACCCGCCTGCAAAAAGGCAAACAGCGCATAGCCCAGGCACGCGCCCAGCTCCACCGGGCCCATGGCGCCGGCCAGGGTGCGGCGGGCCAGGTCGGGCCCGCTCGAAAAATAGGCGGTGAAGGTCCAGCCCAGGGCCAACGACATCCCGCCCCACAGGCCCCAGGTCAATGCCTGGCGTGCCGCCGACTGCAGGTGCTGGCCTGAGCGCGCACGCTGGCGGCGTTGGCCTGGCGTGCCCATCACCCACTGCTCCACACCCAAAAACACGCCGGTGTACACCGACTGCGGGCAGACAAAGCCACAGAACACCCGCCCGCTCAAGGCCGAAGCCAGGAACAGCGCCAGGGCGCCCGCCATCAGCAAGCCGGCCAGCAGCAGCAAGTCTTGCGGTCCGTAAATGGCGCCCAACAGGTGCACGCGCTGGTGGGCAAAGTCAAAGCTCAGCAAGGGTCGCCCGTTCCAGGACAGCCAGCACAGGCCAAAGAACAAGGCCTGGGTCAGGCCCACGCTGGCCCAGCGCGCGCGGTTGAAGCGGCCCCCGATGGCGCGCACGCCCCAGCGCAGGGACGAAACCGGAGGGTGGAATTGGATCGGCTGCGCAGGCAGGCCGGACAAAGAGGTCATGACACAGGCTCCAGCGCTGGGCGCCGGCGGTCGATCGACCGTTGGCCGGACGCGCCAGCAAACGCCTGTCAGTGGGCCTGAGGGGGCCGGCAAAAAACAGATTCAGAAGCGACGACCAAGGACCGGATCAGTTCATCAGAAATGATTATTTGACCGGAACTGATATGGTCAATAGTCCGCGAATTGACTGCGGCAGCCGGTCTGCGGCGCCCGGCCTCCCCGGGCCTGAGACCGCGGCCGGAACGCAAGGCCACAGCCGCTGAACCGACACCGGGCCCACCCAATTCACCAAACAATGATCAAATTTATCGGCCAATAAGAACAAATGGCGACCGATCAAATCACCTGACGCCTCACCCGCCACCCGCCACCCGCCACCCGCCACCCTGCCCCCGCGACCCCGCTCACCGGCTCAGCGGCGCCAGCCCGGTCCGGTCGCAAATCAGCCGCCCCAGGCGCGCCAGGGCGTCGCGCAGGCCGTCGGGCCCCACCGCGCCGTAGTTCAGACGCAGGCAATGGGCAAAGCGCTGGTCGGCCGAGAACAGGGCCCCAGGCATCAGGCTGACACCGGCCTCCAGGGCCTGCGGCAGCAGCGCCCGGGTGTCGATGTCGCCCGGCAGCGCCACCCACAGCAGGTAGCCGCCTTCGGGCCGGGTGGCCTGGGTGCCGGCCGGAAAATGCTCGGCAATCGCGGCCAGCGCCACATCGCGCTGCTGTTGCAGGGTCTGGCGCAACCGCCGCAGGTGCAGGTCGTGCCCGCCCTGGGCCAGGTAGTCCGAAATGGCGACCTGCGAGGGCACCGCGGCCGACAGGCTGCTCATCACCTTGGCGCGCTCTACGGCCCGACTCCAGCGCCCGGCAGCGGCCCAGCCGACGCGGTAGCCCGGCGCCAGGCTCTTGGAGAACGAGCCGCAATGCAGCACCCAGCCGGCGCGGTCGAAGGCCTTGATCGGGCGCGGCTTGTGGGGGCCAAAGTACAGCTCACCGTACACGTCGTCCTCGATCAGGGGCACCTGATGGCGCGCCAGCAAGTCGGCAATCGCCTGCTTTTTGGCCTCGGGCATCAGCGCCCCCAGCGGGTTCTGGAACGAGGACATCAACCAGCAGGCCTTGACCGGTTGGGTGGCCAGCGCCTGCGCCAGGGCCGCCAGGTCAATGCCGTGTTCGGGGTGGGTGGGCAGCGCCAGCGCCTGCAGCTGCAAGCGCTCCAGCGCCTGCAGCGAGGCGTAAAAGGTGGGCGACTCCAGCACCACCAGGTCGCCCGGTTGGGTGACCGCCTGCAGGCACAGGTTGAGGGCTTCCATGGCGCCATTGGTCACCACCAGTTCGTCGGCCGACACCGCCAGCCCATCGGCAGCCAGGCGCTGCGCCACCTGCTGGCGCAGGCGGGCATGGCCGGTGGCCAGGTCCTCGACCAGCTTGTGCGGGGGCAGGCGCCGCATTGCGCTGCCCAGGCTGCGCCCCAGCTTGGCCAGCGGGAACAGCGCCGGATCGGGGAAAGCCGACCCCAAGGGCAGTACCTCGGCACGGCGCGACAGCTTGAGCACCTCGACCACCAGGTCGTTGACGGCCACCGACTGCGAGGGCGGCGGTTCGGACGACACCTCGGGCGCCGCCAGCGCCTCAGGCCGCCGCGCCGCGACAAAGTAGCCCGACCTGGGCCGCGCCTGCACCAGGCCGCGCGACTCCAGCAGGTAGTAGGCCTGGAACACGGTCGCCGGGCTGATGTGGCGCCGCGCGCAGGTCACGCGAACCGACGGCAAGCGATCGCCCACGCGCAAAGTGCCGTTGTGGATCAGGGTCTGGAACTCGTCAGCCAGGCGTTCGTATTGGGTCATGGACAGGCAAAAAACAAGGCGGCAACACGGGCCTGAACGGCCCCAGGCCTCACTGTGCCAGACCGCGGGCCGGGTCGGCGCCGGCGCGCCCACAATCTCCCCCTCGCCAGGACAGGCTCGGGCCAGCCCGTGCACAATGCAGCCCGTTTTCAACTCCGGGACCCGTCGGCCATGCCGCAACTGAACTTTGTGAAACAGGGCCAAGGCCCTTTGGTGGTGCTCAGCCATGCGCTGGGTTGTGACCTCAGCATGTGGGACGAGGTGGCACTTGCCCTGCAAGACCGCTACACCGTGCTGCGCTACGACCACCGCGGCCACGGCCAGTCGGCCGCCGGCGCCAGCCCCTTCACCCTGGACGACCTGGCCGACGACGCGGCCGAGCTGATTCGCGCCCACAGCTCGGGCCCGGTGCACTTTGCCGGCCTGTCCATGGGCGGCATGACGGCCCAGGCGCTGGGTGCCCGCCACCCCGCCCTGGTGCGCAGCCTGGTGATCGCCAACTCGGCCAGCCAGTACGACAGCGCGGCCCGCGCGATGTGGCAGGCCCGCATCGACACGGTGCGCCGTGACGGCGTGGCGCCCATCGTGGAGGGGGCCCTGCAGCGCTGGTTCACCCCCGAGTTCCGCGCGGATGCGTCGCACGGGGCCCCGCGCGTGGCCGCCCTGCGCGCCGTGCTGGCCGCCGTTGCCCCCGAGCCCTATGCCGCCGCCTGCGAGGCCGTGGCCGGCATCGCGCTGGACGCCGGCAACACCCGCATCGGCTGCCCCACCCTGGTCATCGCTGGCGGCCGCGACGAGGCCACCCCACCGGCTTTGTCCGAACGCATCGCGCAGGCGATTCCCGGCGCGCAGTTGCAAAGCCTGGACGCCGCCCACCTGAGCGCGGTCGAGCAACCGCAGGCCTTCGCGCGCCTGCTGGCCGATTTCTGGTCGCCCCTGGCTGAGCACTGACCCACGGTCCTGCGGATCGGCGCCGGGCCGGTGCGCCGCCACCACCACCGCCCGGCCCCAACGCCCGGCCCCGTCAGGCCAGGCGCATGCTGTGCAGGCGGGCCGCGAACGCCAGCGCGGCGGCGCTGCGCGAGGCACCGCGGCGCCACAGGATGCCGGCATGCCGCACCATGGTCGGCGCGGTCAGCACGATGGCACACAGGTCGGGTGCCTGGCGCGCCGCACGCTCGGGCACGATGCTGGCCAGGTCACTGTGGCGGCACACGCCCAGCAAAGCCTCCACCGACTCCACCTCCACGGGCACCCGGGGCTGCAGCACGCCGGCCTGGCGCAGGCTGTCGTCGATCAGGCGCCGCGTCGCAAAGCTGCGTGGCAACAGCGCCAGCGGCTGCTCGGCCAGCCGCTTCATGGGCAGGCTGTTGCGCTCGGCCAGCGGGTGGCCGGGGCGCACCACCAGCAGCATGCGTTCGTCGAACAAGGGCTCGGTCTCGATGTCCTCGTGCCCGGCCGGGTGAAACGCGATGCCCAGGTCCAACTCACCGCGCAGCAGTTGCTCCTCGATCGGCCCCGCGCGCAGGTCGCGCACCTCGATCTGCACCTTGGGGTGGGCCTGGCTGAAGGCCGCCAGCGTGGCCGGCACCAGGGTGTTCAAGAAGGTCGGAAACGCCCCCACCGTCAGCCGCCCCGACTGCAGGCCACTGAGGTCGGCCAGCGCCATGCGCCCGGCCTCGATCTCGCGCAGCGCGCGCATCGCATAGACCCGGAAGGCGGCCCCCGCCTGCGACAGCTTCAGGCCGCGGCCCAGGCGGTCGAACAGCACCGTGTCCAGCTCCTGCTCCAACTGCCGCAGCCCGTGCGACAGCGTGGACTGGGTGACGAACAGCTTGTGCGCCGACTGGGTCAGGTGCTCGGTCTCGGCGATGTCCAGAAAGTAGCGAAGTTGGCGGATGTCCATGCCACCGATGGTAGCCAGATCGTTTCAAGTCATCGAACGATCCATCAAAAATAAATCATTTGATCGTGCAGAGTCTTGCCCTTAGCCTTGGGCTCTGTTTTCAACCCCTAGGCAAAGGCCCCTGGCATGACGGGACGTTTTCCCATCGAACGCATCGAAGCACGCATCCTGGACATCCCGACGATCCGGCCGCACAAGCTGTCCTTTGGCGCCATCAGCCGGCAGAGCCCGGTGATCGTGCAGCTGTGGCTGCGCCACGGCGCCACGGGCTTTGGCGAAGCCGCCACCATCGGCGGCCCGTCCTGGAACGAGGAATCGCCCGAGAGCATCCAGCACGCCATCCAGGCCTACCTGGCGCCCGTGCTGCTGGGTCAGGACGGCGGCCAATTCGGTGCCGCGCTGGCCCGCATGGACCTGGCTTGCAAGGGCAATGCGTTTGCCAAAAGCGCGGTCGAGATGGCGCTGATCGACGCCGTGGCCCGCAGCCTCGGTCTGCCGGCGCACCAACTGCTGGGCGGCAAGCGCCACCACAGCCTGCCCCTGGCCTGGACCCTGGCCAGCGGCGATGTGGCGCGCGACCTCGAAGAGGCCCAGTTGCGCCTGGCACAAAAGCGCCACCGCATCTTCAAGATGAAGATCGGCGCACGCCGACCCGAAGACGACGTGGCCCACGTCAGCCAGATCGCCCGCGGCCTGCAAGGTCAGGCCACACTGACGGTGGACGTCAACCAGGCCTGGGACGGCGCCACCGCGCGCCGCTACCTGCCGCCGCTGATCGACGCCGGCGTGACCCTCATCGAGCAGCCCGTGGCCAAGTGGAACCTGGCCGCGCTGCAAACCCTCAGCCAGACCCTGGGCGACCGCGCCCACCTGATGGCCGACGAAAGCGTCTGCACCCTGCAAGACGCGATGCAACTCGCGCGCAGTCAGGCCAGCCAGGTGTTTTCGCTCAAAGTGGCCAAACACGGTGGCTTGCTGCGCACCGCCCAGGTCGCCGCGGTGGCCGAGGCCGCCGACATCGGCTGGTATGGCGGCACCATGCTCGAGACCTCGATCGGCAGCGCCGCCTCGGCCCATGTGTTCAGCACCCTGGGACCCCAGCACCATGGCTGCGAGCTGTTTGGCCCGCAACTGCTGGTCGACGACGTGGTCAGCGAGCGCATGGTGATCCGCGACTTTGAGCTGCAACTGCCCGACGGCCCGGGCTTCGGCCTGACCGTCGAGCCCAGTCAACTGGACCGCTTTGACCGGGCGCGCACCGGCCTGCGTCCGGTGCACATTGACCTGGGCGCGGCCCACACGGCCGCCGCGACCGCGCCCACCACCCCGACCCCGACCGCTTGAACAAGGAAAGCCCTCCCATGTTGTTTCTGGTTCGCATGGATGTGAACATCCCCCACGACCTGCCCGAAGCCCAGGCCGCCGACATCAAGGCGCGCGAAAAGGCCTATGCCCAGGCCTTGCAACACGACGGCCGCTGGCGCCACCTGTGGCGCGTGGTCGGCGAGTACGCCAACTACAGCGTGTTTGACGTCGCCTCCAACGACGAACTGCACACCCTGCTGTCGGGCCTGCCGCTGTTCCCGTACATGAAGATCCACGTCACGCCGCTGGCCCAGCACCCCTCGGCCATCGCCTGAGACCCATCCCAACAAAAACCGCTCACACGCCCCAGCCCATCGACGATTGGCGGTTGCGACGAGGCGCGAAACCGCAGACAGCCCCAGCGGTGCGACCCGGCGAAGCCACGGCGCCTCCAGGCTGGTGTCAGCGGTGCCAAGAACAAAACGGAGACACACGATGAACCCACTGCAAGCCCCATTCGGTGCGCCCCGTTGGCGCCCGGGCCTGGCCCAGGTATTCAGCCTGGGTCTGGGCCTCGGCCTGATGGCCAGCGCGCTCAGCGCCCACGCCCAAAGTGCGGCCAACGCCGCAGCCGACTGGCCCAACAAGCCGATCCGATGGGTGGTGCCGTTCCCTCCCGGTGGCGCCATGGACGCCATCGCGCGCACCCTGGGCGAGCGCGCCGGCAAGGCGCTGGGCCAGCCCTTTGTGATCGAAAACCGCCCCGGCGCCGGCGGCAACATTGGCGCCGAGCTGGTGGCCAAGTCACCGGCCGACGGCTACACGCTGATGATCACCTCCATCGGCATGGCGACCAACAAGCCGCTGTACGGCAAGCTCAGCTACGACCCGGTCAAGGACTTCGCCCCGGTCAGCCTGCTGGCCGTGGTGCCCAATGTGCTGGTGGTCAACGCCAGCCAGAGCAAGCTGCGCTCGGTCGACGAGCTGATCGCCGCGGCGCGCCAGTCGCCGGGCAAGATCACCTACGGGTCGGCGGGCAACGGCACCTCGATCCACCTGGCGGGCGAGGTGTTCAGCTCAATGACCCAACTCGACCTGGTGCATGTGCCTTACAAGGGCAGCAGCCCCGCGCTGACCGACCTGCTCGGGGGCCAGATCGACCTGATGTTCGACAGCGTCACCTCGGCCCGACCGCACCTGCAGTCGGGCAAGCTGCGCGCCCTGGCGGTGACCACCGCCAAACGCTCGGCCGCCCTGCCCCAGGTGCCCACCCTGGCCGAAGCCGGGGTGCCCGACTACGAGGTGTCGCCCTGGTTCGCCGCGTTTGTGCCCGCGGGCACGCCCAGGCCGGTGCTCCACAAACTGCAGGCGGCGCTGGTCAGCGCCCTGAAGCAGCCCGAGGTGCAGGCCCGCTTTGACGCCATCGGCGCCGAAGCCGTGGGCTCCAGCCCCGACGAGCTGGCCGCCCACCTGGCGCGCGAATCCACGCGCTGGACCCAGCTGATTACCCAGCGCGGCATCCGCCCCGACTGAACCACGGCACCCCGCGCAGCGCGCCACCGGCCGCCCCCTGGGCGGCCTGGGGACGCGCGCGCCCAAGCCGCCCCCTGTTTTGCCGACCCTTCCCTTCCTTTCACTGGAGACACCATGTCTGAAATGAACCTGCAAGCCCTGCTGCAACGCGTCAACAGCACCCAGATCGCCCCGGGCAACCCCCGCGTGCGTGCGCTGACCGAGCGCATCGTGACCGACCTGTTCAAGACCATCGACGAACTGGACGTCAGTGCCGACGAGTTCTGGACCGCCGTCGACTGGCTGGGCCGCCTGGGCGCCGCCGGCCAGTTGGGCCTGATCACGGCAGGCCTGGGTTTTGACCGCCTGCTGGACATCCGTGCCGACGAGGCCGACCAGCGCGCCGGCCGCCAGGGGGGCACCCCGCGCGCCATCGAAGGCCCGCTGTACGTGGCCGGCGCCCCCACCGCCACCTACGAGGTGCGGGTGGACGAAGGCGCCCCCAAGGGCGAGGTGTTTGTGATGGAAGGCCAGGTGCGCGACCTGCAAGGCCAGCCCGTGCCGGGTGCGCTGATCGACGTCTGGCACGCCAACGAACAAGGCGGCTATTCGCACTTCTTCCCGGGCATGCAGCCCTACGAACTGCGCCGCCGCATCCAGGCCGATGCCCAGGGCCGCTACCGCCTGCGCAGCTACCTGCCGCCGGGTTACTCGATCCCGCCCAACAGCCCGACCTCGGAGCTGTTTGAGGCGCTCGGTCGCCACGGTCACCGCCCGGCCCACATCCACTTCTTGGTGGTGGCCCCCGGCCTGCGCACGCTGACCACCCAGGTCAACATCCCCGGTGACACCTACATCGACGACGACTTTGCCTTCGCCACCCGCGACGGTCTGGTCATCGAACTGGAGCGCGGTGTGGCCCCGGCAGGCTACGAATCGCTGGGCATTGAGGCGCCGTTTGTGCGCAGCCGCTTTGACTTTGTACTGACCCCGGCCCTCAACGACAGCGAAGCCTCGCCGCTGGCCCGCATCGCGCGCATCACCGCCTGAGGCAAGGCCGCCCGCCACCGCGGTCGTGGCGGCGGGCGGGTCCCATGCTGCTCCCCTTCATTGATTCAGCGCCCCGTGGGGCGCTCACAACCATGACTTCACTCAAACCCCTGACCTGGGTCGCCTCGGCCCTCGCCCTGCTGCTGGCGGCGCCGCTGCAAGCCCAGACCTTCCCGAGCAAGCCCGTCACCGTGGTCGTGCCCTACGCGCCGGGAGGCCCGGTGGACAACCTGATGCGCGCCCTGGCCACCCGCCTCGACAAGGAATGGGGGCAGCCCGTGCTGGTGCTCAACAAGGCCGGGGCCAACGAGATCATTGGCGCCGAGTTCGTCGCCAAAAGCGCCCCCGACGGCTACACCCTGCTGGCCGCCACGGAAGCCGCGCTGACCATGAACCCGCACCTCTACAAAAAGCTGCCTTACAACGCTGAAAAGGACTTCACGCCCGTGAGCCGCCTGATCAGCGTACCCATGGTGTTTTTTGTGCCGGCCAACGCCAAAGCCAACACGCTCAAGGAGTTCATCCAACAGGCCAAAAGCGCCAAGGACAAACCCATGAGCTATGGCTCCTCGGGCGCGGGCGGCATCGTGCACTTGCCACTGGCCATGTTCGCCAAGCAAGAAGGGCTGGACATGGTGCACATCCCCTACAAGGGCGCAGCGCCGCTGATCCCCGAGGTGATTTCGGGCCAGGTCGACTCGGCGGTGCTGGGCGTGTCGGTGATCGAGCAGCACGTCAAGGCCGGCAAGCTCAAGGCGCTGGCCATTTCGTCCGAAGCCCGCAGCGTGGCGCTGCCCGAAGTGCCCACCTTCAAGGAGGCTGGCGTCAAAGACATCGACGCGGTCTTCAACATTGGCCTGGTGGCCCCGGCGGGCACCCCCGCCGCGGTGGTTGAGAAAATCGCCGCCGACCTGCGCCGCGTGCTGCTGGCCCCCGACTTCCGCAAGGCCCAGGTCGACGCCTACTCCTACGTGGCGGTGGGCTCCAGCCCAGCCGAGTACAAGGCCTTCCTCGCGCGCGACCTCAAGGTGCAAGGCGAGCGCGTCAAGACCTCGGGGGCGACGCTGGACTGAAGGGCTGCGCCGGGGATGGCCGCGCCTTGGCGTGGCGGCTCAGGTGACCGGCGTCCTGGCCCGGCGCCGCAGCCCTCAGTAACTCAGTAAGTCAGGGTCTCCACCCCGCGCGGTGTGCCCAGCAGGCACACGGCAGCCTTCTGGTGCGCGAACACGCCCACCGTGACCACGCCCGGCCACTGGTTGACTTGGGACTCAAAGGCCAGCGGGTCGGTGATCTGCAGGCCCAGCACGTCGACGATGTACTGGCCGTTGTCGGTCACCAGGGGCTGGCCGTCTTTTTGGCGGATGCTGCCTTGGCCACCCAGGGCGGCAAACTGGCGGATGATTTGCTGCGCGGCCATCGGGATGACCTCGACCGGCAGCGGGAACTTGCCCAGCACGGCCACCTTCTTGGACTCATCGGCGATGCAGACAAAACGCTTGGACAAGGCGGCCACGATCTTTTCGCGCGTCAGCGCGGCACCGCCCCCCTTGACCATGTGGCCCTGGCCATCAATCTCGTCGGCGCCGTCGATGTAGACCGACAGGCTGCTGACCTCGTTCGCATCCAACACCGGGATGCCCAACGCCTTCAGGCGCACGGTGGATGCCTCCGAGCTGGACACCGCGCCCGGGATCTGGTCCCGCATCGTGGCCAGTGCATCGATGAACTTGTTGACCGTCGAGCCCGTGCCCACGCCCACAATTTCGCCGGGCACCACGTACTGAAGTGCGGCCTGGCCAACGAGGGCCTTGAGTTCGTCCTGGGTGTAAGAGGTGCTGCTCATGGGGAGGGGGTGGGTAGTTGGGGGAAAATCGGGGGGAAATCACGAAACGCCCCGAATTATCCAATGTCGCTTCTGCCCTACGCCCTCGCCCGCCCTTTTTTGTTCGGCATGGATGCTGAAAAAGCCCATGAACTCACCCTGCACGCCCTGGCCCGCACCCAAGGCACCCTGCTGCAGCACGCCTGGGCCTGCCGCCGCGTCAGCGACCCGGTGCAGGTCGCGGGCCTGAGCTTCCCCAACCGCATTGGCCTGGCCGCCGGCCTGGACAAGAACGCGCGCTGCATCGACGCGCTGGGCGCCCTGGGCTTTGGCTTTGTCGAAGTGGGCACCGTCACGCCCAAGGGCCAGCCGGGCAACCCCAAGCCGCGCATGTTCCGCCTGCCGCAGTCCAACGCGCTGATCAACCGCCTGGGCTTCAACAACGACGGGCTCGATGCATTCATCGCCAACGTCAAGCGCGCGCGCTTTCGCCAGGCCGGTGGCCAGCCCCTGCTGCTGGGCCTGAACATCGGCAAGAACGCCGCCACCCCCATCGAGCAAGCGACCAGCGACTACCTGACCTGCCTGGACGGCGTCTACCCGCACGCCGACTACGTGACGGTCAACATCTCCAGCCCCAACACCAAGAACCTGCGCGCACTGCAAAGCGACGAAGCGCTGGACCAGCTGCTCTCCGCCCTGGCCGCGCGCCGTGCCGAATTGCAAGCCCAGCAAAACCGCCGCGTGCCCTTGTTCGTGAAGATCGCCCCTGATCTGGACGAAGCCCAGATCGAGGTCATTGCCGCCACCCTGCTGCGCCACGGCATGGACGGTGTGATCGCCACCAACACCACGCTGAGCCGCGACGCCGTCAAGGGCCAGCCCCACGCCGAGGAAGCCGGTGGCCTGAGCGGCGCACCGGTGCTCGAGGCCAGCAACCGCGTGATCCGCCGCCTGCGCGCCACGCTGGGCCGGGACTACCCCATCATCGGTGTGGGCGGCGTCATGAGCGGCGCCGACGCGGTGAGCAAGCTTGAAGCCGGCGCCAGCCTGGTGCAGATCTATACCGGCCTGATCTACCGGGGCCCTGAACTGGTGGGCGAAGCCGCCCAGGCGCTGAAGGCGCACGCGGCCAAGCGCTGAGGGGGCACCAGACGGCAGAGGTGCCAAACGCGCGCGCTGCCAACGGTCACGGGCGGGCGCGCCTCTGACAGACCCCAATCGCCGATGACGACGCACATCAGATGGGACCTGGAGCGGCCCGGCGCTGAAAAAGCCTTGGCCCCGGCACCTTGGCCCCGGCGACAACGGCCTCGTTGAGCCGAGTGAACGGGGAGCACTTGATCGGGAAGCGCTCCGTGGAACTCACGGCTTGACCTGATTCAGCACCGTCAACTCAACCCCGGCGACGTCCTGGCTTCGCCAGGTCGCACCGGCGGTACTGCCTGCGGTTTTGCGCCGCGCCTCAACCGACCGTCTTCGATTGGCGGGGTCGTGTCAGCGCTTCTTGGGCAAACCCGACAGGTAGAACCAAGACTCCGCCAAGCCAGACAAAAATGCCGCGTAGAACATGACGTGAATCACCGGCAGGTCGAGCAACAAGCAGGCGATCAGCACGCTTTGCACATAAAAATTGACCTTGGCCGAGGGATGAGACACCGGGTAGACCCACTCTCCCGTCCGCACCCGGGCCAAGACGTAGCGGGCGGCATGCAATAAGGCAAACACCACCGGGAACACCGCGCGCCAGCCCTCGATCAGGGTGGGGAAGAACAGGCAGATGCCTGTGATGCCCAGCACGTAGTTGCACGAATCCCCCAGGATGTCGAGCTTGGCCCCCAGTCGGCTTTGGGCATTCAACCGACGGGCCAGATAGCCATCCAGAAAATCAGTGAACTGCGACAAGGCCAACAGCAGAAAAAACAGAGGGCGTTCCCCCTGAAATGCGACCATCAGGATGAAGGGCATGGCCACCATGCGGGCCGCCGACAACAGGTTGGGCAAGTGCTTGATCATCACATCCTCGGTCACGCAGTGGCCCAAGCCGACCACAGCGATGCCACACAGCCGGCCATCATGAAGCTGTCGAACCGGTCCAGCACCCCGCCGTGGAACGGAATCAAACGGCTGAAATCCTTGACCCCGACCTGCCGCTTGTAAACAGAGGCCAACAGATCGCCGGCCTGGGCCGCCAGCAGCAAGAGCAGAAAGGCCAGGAATCCCAAGCGATCCATCTCGAACCCCTGCAGCCCCCAATACAGCAGCAGACTCAGTGACAAGCCCCCCAAAAAGCCCTCCCAGGTCTTGCTGGGGCTGATCTTGGGCACCCAAGGCGTCTTGCCGAACAACTGCCCCGAGATCTGACTGAAGCCATCCATGGCCACCGCGGCAGCGTAGGTGAGCATGATCTCCTCCGGCCGAATGCGCCAGGCAAAGGCCATGAAGCCGGCCGCCACCGTGGTGTACAGCAGCAGCGACAGGCCCAGGTGCCGAACCGATCGCTTCCGATTGACGACCACCTCATACAGCCCCAAGGCGACGATCAAGAACGCCAGGGCGAGAAAGGGGTAGTAGAAGTAGATCGACACCAGCATCAGGGCGCCGACCAGGACGTAGATGTAGAACTTACCCAGGATGCTGCGCGCCGATGACGCGGACTTGCCTCGCACGTACCACAGTGTGGCCAGGCCCCCCAGCAGGTAGCCCACGGCAAACACACCAATCAGTCGCTCGAACATCGTCACCGGGTACTTTCTTTGGGATGGGTGGGCGACCCACCAAGGCCGCCGAGCTAAAAATGGCTTGGTGCGCCAACAAGCAAATTGCCTACCAAAGGCGCTGGTCTGTAGGCCAAGTGCAGGTGAAAGGCGATGACTCGCGCATCGTCGAGGTCTTCCCGAGGTCAACCCCTGCTGCCAGCAAGCCAAGCGCGCCCACCGTCGGTCCGCACAGCCTAGGCCAAGCCAGGCTCCATGGCCCCATCAGAGCGGTCTGGGACGGTCGCTGTTGCCCGGCCAGAGACCGAATCGCAACAAAGCACTCCTCAATGACAACAGCCGCTTTGCAGCGGCTGTTGTGAGGCAGTCTCAGGTCACCCCGCGGTCAACAGATGTCGCGCCGCAAGGCTAATCAGGCCCCACGACGGCGCACCTGCGCCAGGCCGAACAGCCCCAACAACGAGGCCATGACCAACAAACCAATCGGAGAAGTCAGCGGGACAGCCGCCACCGCGGCAGCGGCCACCACGGCCACCACCGCATTGGAGAAGGTGTTGGCGTTGGGCGCGATGTCGACCTTGCCAAAATTGATCGAGCAATCCGAACCCTTGACCGTGAAACTGAAGTAGCCAACGTCCGTCGCGGCGCTGTTGGAACCGCCCTGAAAGCCGAAAACCATCGGCACATCAGGCTGCCCGATGTTGGCCGATCCGATGGAACCAGTCGCGCCTTGGAACGGGCCCACGGCCTGACCATTCCAAAACGCCAGGGTGGCGTTGGTCCCGTTCATGATCGAGCCACCCGTGCTCATCATCTTGGTGGTGTTCAAAGTGAGCGCGTCGTAATTGAAGTTGGCGCCGCAACTGGCCGACCCGGAACCGAAGCACACGTCCGCCACACCATCCTGGTCCAAGTCCAGCGCCATTTCAGCGACGCCACCCGCGTTGGCATTCAACCCCCCCCCAACGCAAACCGCAGGCCGCGTGCCGTCGTTCACTTGGCTCAAGACGTTGACAGGTCCCACGATCGCAGCCTGGCTGGCCAAGGAGAACAATGACAGGAGCGCCGAAGCGGCAAGCGACCAAACTTTGATTTTCATGAGGCGACGGCATCGCGCTCCCGGCCCATGGCCGGACGCGAAGTGGAGAACGTTAAGGGCTGTTGAGTTGCAAAACTTTGAGAGGTTAACACATTAAGTTACACAAGCAACACTTTTGATCCGGCACTCCTGGCGGCCCACAACTCGCACGCAGTCAGCTGGGTTCGCCACCTTGAGCCCCCACCTCAACCCGCCATGCTCAGGGGTGCAGGCGAAGTCTGCACAGGGAGCGGGCGGCGGCTCTTGAGCTTGATGTTCAGGCGCAGTTCGTTTTCGCTGTCGGCATGGCGCAGGGCTTCCTCGTAGCCAATCGCACCCTGCTCGTACAGGTCAAAAATCGCGTCGTCAAAGGTCTGCATGCCCAGCGCGCGCGACTTGGTCATGACCGCCTTGATGTCATGGAACTCGGCACGGTAGATCTTCTCGGCCACCGTCGGGGTGTTCAACAGGATCTCCACCGCAGGCTGGCGGCTGTCGCCCTGCACACCGCGCAGCAGGCGCTGCGACACGATGGCGTTGAGGTTCATCGACAGGTCCATCAGCACCTGCTGGCGTCGCTCTTCGGGGAAGAAGTTCAGCACCCGGTCAAAGGTGCGGTTGGCACTGGTGGCGTGCAGCGTGGCCAGGCACAGGTGGCCGGTCTCGGCAAAGGACAGCGCCTGCTCCATGGTCTCGGTGTCGCGGATCTCGCCAATCAGAATCACATCGGGCGCCTGGCGCAGCGCGTTCTTCAGGGCGTGGTGCCAGGAATGGGTGTCCACCCCAATCTCGCGGTGGGTGACCAGCGAGGCCTGCGAGGGGTGCACAAACTCCACCGGGTCTTCGACCGTCACGATGTGGCCCTTGGCGTGGCGGTTGCGGTGGTTGATCATGGCCGCCAGCGAAGTCGACTTGCCCGAGCCCGCAGCCCCCACCACCAACACCAGGCCCCGCTTGGCCATCACGATGTTCTTGAAGGCCGCCGGCAAACCAAAGCTGTCCAGGTCGGGAATCACATTCGGGATGGTGCGCACCACCAGGCCCACCTGGCCTTGCTGGCGGAACACATTGACGCGGAAGCGCGACACCTCCGGCACGCTGAAGGCAAAGTTGCACTCCATCTCCTGCTCGAACTCCTGCTTGTGGCGCGGGTCCATCAGCGCCTCGGCCAGTTGGCGCGTGTGCTCACCGTGCAGGCGCTGGTTGTTGAGGGGGTGCATCTCGCCATGCAACTTGATGGCGGGCGGAAAGTTGGCCGACAAAAACAGGTCCGTGCCACCGGCCTTGACCATGGTGCGCAGCAGCGTGTGGATGTATTGCAAGGACGCGTCTTGGGCGGCGCTTTGTGTCATGGATTCCCCCTGGTTCGAAACGGTCGCCCGCGATCGGTCACCCGTCTTTGGCGACGGGCCCGGCAGAGCGGCCCGTATTTCAACAGCTTTCGGCCCTGTCCCCGTTTGAAGCCGAGGTAAAGACCGCACCGGAACGTTGAATATTGCAGCTTTTGAGCACCGATCTGGGGCTTTGGCGGCGGTTCAAATCGCGCCCGTCACGAGCCATACAAGGGCCGTGCCAGGCCGAACAGCGCGGCGGCGCAGCGGGTTCAGCTGTGCGCCAGCAGCACGCCCAGCGTCTGGTCGTTCATCTCGAAGGGGGCAAAAGCACCGGCCAGGCGCCGGGGCAGCGCCGACTGCTCAAAACGCCAGGTGTGGCTGGCGAAGGCCTGGTTGTCGAGGATCAGCTCGTTGAACTTGCGGTCCAGCCGCGTCTGGCTAGCGGCAATCCGCACCGGAAAGCTCAGCAACGCCGAGATCTTCTGGGCCAGTTCGGCATTCGAGAAGCACAACTGCCCCACCAGGTGGTAGATCTCGGGGTCGGCCCCCAGGGGGGCGGGCTGGGACAGGTCGGCGCGCAGCAGGGCCAGGCCGGTGTCGACCACGCGGTTGATGGGGATGTAGTTGGAACACGCCCCCGGGTCGATGTCCAGGCTCAAGGGCGTTGACGCCAGTCGGGCAAAGCGCCGAATCCCGCGCAGAAACCCGTGCAGTCCAAAGTTGCTCTGCCCGTGCCAGCCGGTGGTCTCATGCCCCACCACGATGCTGGGGCGCACCAGGGTCAGCGCACGGCCCGTGGCTTTGGCCAGGGTGCTGAGGCTCATCTCGGCCGACCATTTGGAGAACTGATAAGCATTGATCAACCGGGGTCGGCAGTGCAGCACCTCGGCCGGCGTGAGGTTGTCAAAACCGGCGGTGTAGGCGGTGGAGACATGGTAGAAGCGCTCAAAACCAGGCCGTGGCGCCAGCGCCTCGAACAGCCGGGTGCTGAAGCCCACATTGGTCTCAAAGCAGGCGCTCAGGTGCGCCATGTCGTAGCGCATGTCAGCCGCACAGTGCCAGACCACAAAACGGTCAAAGCCAGCCAGGTGGGCGAGCAAGGCCGGCACCGAGTCCAGTACCTGAACGCGCGCCCACGCGGCGTCGGGCAGGGCCGCACCAAAGCCCTGGGCAGCGGCCTGCAGGCTGGCGCGACTGCGGTCGCCGTTGGGGTCATTGCGCGACAGACACAACAGCGCATCGGGGCCAGTCTGCAACCACTGCGCCCCCAGGCTTCCCCCCAGAAACCCCGTGGCCCCCGTCAACACCAGTGCGGTGCGGCTCATGCCACGGGCTCGGACATGCGGGCCACCGCGGCGCGACAGCGTGGATCCATGACGCGGTGCCACAAGGGCGGCACCAGCGCGACCAGGGCCATGGTCGGGTAACCGAAGGGCAGCTGCGGACTGCCCTCACGCGCCTGCAAGCTGGCGTACACCAGGCTGGGCTGGGCATGGTGGTGCGCGTGGTGCTGCAGGTTGATGGTGGCCCAGTTGGACCACGCAAAGTCGGCGTCCCAGGTGTGCTCGTCGCGCACCTTTTCATAGCGCCCATCGGGCAGAGGCCGGCGCCCCAGCCCGTAGTGCTCGATGTAACTGACGACCTCCAGCAGGGTGTACGCCACCAAACTCTGCAGGCAAAAATACGGCAGCACCACCCAACCCAACACGGCCACCAGGGTCGCCATCAGCATCAGTGGCAACAGGCCGTACCACACGGTCGGGTTGTCCCAGCGCCAAAAGCGCAGCCCACGCTGGGCCAGGGTCTTCTGCTCGGTCTGCACAATGAAGCGCGCAATCCCCAGCGTCGAGCGCCACAGAAAGCGGTAGAAGTTCTCCCCCAGCGGCGCCGAAGTGGGATCGGCCGGGGTCCCCACGTGTTTGTGATGGCCCTTCAGGTGTTCGGTGTAGAAGAACATGTACGAGACACCCAGCATCATGGCCAGGCCCACGGCGCGGGGCCAACGCCCCTTCTTGTGCAGCAACTCATGGGCCGTGGTGATGCCCATGGCCCCCGTGCCCAGTCCCACCGACAGACTCAAGCCCAGGTAAGACCACAGGTCCATGGGCGCCCTGCTCACCTGCCACAGGCCCCAGCCAATGAGGACGAAGTGCGCCAGTGCCAAACCGTACGCGACGGCCATGGGCCAGGCCACCGCCGTCCGCTCCGCCAGAACCCGGGGCGACGGCCCCGGACGCCGGCCGATGATCAGGTCCAGCAAGGGGAACAGACCAAACAGAATCAGCGGTGTGACGAAGTACGCCCCGGCGCCCCAATCGGCGGCCCACTGCGCCCCCACCACGGTCGAGATGGGGTAACTCAAGCTGATCAAAAACAGAAATGCACTCATGGTCCAAGGTCCGAAGCCGACGCGATGGTATGAGAAGGCGTCTGACAGCCGTGCGACAGTGCGACCTGAGTGCCCCTCCCCCATTCACTGGCACATTTTGTAAATCAAGTAGCCCGTGGTCAACACTGGCACGCCGTTTTGCATCAGCAGACTGAGGCTGGAGGCCCCCAGCTCAAACCACAGGCGCCAGCGCGGCAGCGGCTGGGACGCTGCCGGGTCGGCTGCCGCCCCCGGCGGCGCAGCGGCCGGGGCCTGCAGGCGGGCCCAGGCGCTGCGCAGGCTGTGCAGGTCTTTGCGCATGGGCTCGCTCACACCCATGGTCCAGGCGCTGCGTACCCCTTTGTAGAGTTGGGGGGCGGCGCGACCGTAGTTCCAGACAATGACGGTGATCAGCGGGACCGAGGTGCAGGCCTGCACCGACGACACCCACCAGCCCGTCCAGGCATGGAACCACGCATTCACGGTGACCCAGCCGAACAGGCACGCCAACACAGTCAGGCTCAGCAGCACCGGCTTGCCCACCTGGTCAAAAAACACCAGGCCGGGCTGACCCGCCGGGGCGCCCTGGGTCCAGGCGTTGAGGCGCTGCATCAAGGTGAACAACAGCATCGACATCAGCGACAAAAACGTCCAGTGCACCAACAACTCGCTCAGGCGTGACCCCAGCCGTTCGCCACGCCAGGCCCCGGCCACTGCCGCGGCGTGCAACTGCACCCCAAAGCGCTCCCCCAGGGGGGTGTCGAAGCGGTCTTCCAATCCCCAGAAGCCGCCCAGCACGATGGCCCGGGGCCGACGCCCGTCCAAGGCCTGGGCCAGCGCGTGCAAATCCCCCTGGAACAACAGCACCGCCGGCCGCTGCAAGGCCGCCGCCAGCAGCGGCATCGGCCGCTGAGTGGGGGCCCCCGCGTCGGGGTCGACACAGGGGCCCCCGGGGCGCACCAGGGCATCGCCGAGCGAGTGCTCGTACTGGTGCGTCAGCCGTGGGGCACCGAACTCGGTGGGCACATAGGGCAGACCGAACTGCACGCCCTGCTGGCACAAGCCCTCACGCCACTGGCGCCAGGCCTGCGCCTGTGCGGGCGACCCCCCTTGCACCGCGGGCAGCACCCATTTGCCGGGCTGGTCCAGCCAGAAGGCGTCGAGGGCCCGTTGCGCCACGCCGTCCACCGGGCCGGGCGACAGGTCAATGTCGATCGCCACCCGGGTGCTGGCGGGGGTGTGGGCCTGGATCACGCGCAACAGGGCCCGCATCTGGGCCCGGGACACTGGCGAATGGCCCCCAAAGTAGTCGCGGTAACCCTGGTCGTCGATGGCGATCACCAAGGGCTGTTCGGGCTCGTCGCCGGTGTCGCTCCAGTGCGCAGCCCAGCGGAAGTCGTAGGCGGCGATGGTGCTGGCAAAGTACTTCCAGCCCCCTGAGTTGGAGAACAAAAACACCACCGCGGCCAGGAGCACGTTGTTGCGCAGCAAGGTGGCCACGCCGGCCCCGAGAAAGGTCGAAAACCAGTCGGCCACCACTTTGAACAAGGCATTCATCGGCAAGCCTCCTTCACCAGCGACCGGACACACCGGCCCCCAGCAGCACCGCCACCGCCGCCAGCGGCAGTCCGCCCTGCCCCAACAAGGCCAAAGCCGCCCAGGCCTGTTCCCGCTGACGCCAAGGGCCCGCCGGCGCCGCCCGCAGGCTGCGCCAGGCCGTCACCACCGGCTGCCAGACGCCGTGGCGCCAGGCGGCGCCCGGGCTGGGGTACCGGGGCACGGGGGCACGCCCCAGGTTCCAGCTGAGCAGGGTGCTCAACAGCACCAGGCTGCAAGCCCGGTCGGCACTGACCCAGTAGCCGGTGGCTGCATGCCAGGCCGAGCCCAGGGCCACCCAAGCCCACACGCAGGTCGCCACGCACAGCACGATCAACAAGGGCTTGGCGCGCACCGACAGAAACAGGTGGCCGCTCATGTCGGGTGATGGCGGCCGCAGGCAGCGGTCCAGCCAGGGCACCAGCACGGACATGCCCAGCCACAGCACGGACAGCAGGCCCCAGGCGGCCAGCCAGGCCAAGCCTGGCGGCGCCATGCGTTCACCACTCCAGGCGCCCGCCAGCGCAGCGGCTTGCACCTGCACCTCATAGCGCTCCCCCATCGGCGTGCCCACCAGGCCCTGCGGCCCCCACATGCGGCCGATCAGCACCGCCTCGGGCGCCAGGGTGTCCAGCATCTGGCCCAGCAGGTCCAGGTCGCCCTGGAACGGGATCACGGTGTTGGCCTCCAGCGAGGCGGGCAGCAAGGGCTGCACTTGCCAACGCGCCGGCACCGCCGGGTCGGCGCAGTGCGGTGCGTCGTGCGCCAGCAGGGCGGCCTGGCTGTCGGCGAACTGGTGACTCAGGCTGGGGTAGCCAAAGTCAATCGGCACGCCGGGGCGACCAAAACGCACACCCTGGGCGCACAGGCCTTCGCGCCAGGCCTGGGTCAGGCCGGGCTGCACCGACGGCTCGGCGGGCCAGGCGGGCAGCACCCAGCGCTGGGGCTGCTGCAACCAGAACGCGTCCAGCGCCGCCTGCTCGGGGTCAGGCAGCGCCCCGGGCGCCACCGGCAGGTTGACGGCGATGCGGGTCTGCGGCGGCGTGTGCGCCTGCACCGCCTGCATCAGGGCCAGCACGCGGTCGCGTGGCAGTGGCGAGCGGCTTTGGAAGAAGTCGCGGTAACCGTCCTCGTCGACGGCAATCACCAACGGCATGCGCGCCACCCGCTCGGGCGTGCTGCCTTGCGCGGCCTGGCGAAACTCGTGCGCGTGCAAGGTGCTGACAAAGTACTGCCAGGCGCTGGTCTGGCCCAGGCCCAGCAGCAGCACGGCGGCCCAGACACTGCCGCGCACCCCGCTGATGACCACCGCCCCGCCCCAGGCGCCCAGGGCACGGCGTGCCCAGGCCAGACCCCGCGCGCCCCACGACACCGCCAACCTCACGGGCGCACCGGGCCCGCGGGGTGCACGGCTTCCCGCGCGGCCGGTGCGGCCAGGGTCAGGCGCAGGTTCAACGGCAGCTTCAGTTGTTCGTACACCATGGCCTGCAGCAGCAACTGCTGGCTGGCCTCGGGCATGGCCTGCGCCACCTGCTGAAAGCGCTCGTCCAGCGCGCGCTGCTCCGGCTCGGACACCGGGCGCACGCGCCAGCGCTCGGCACCGGCGTCGGGGGTGGCCGCGCTGTCGGCGGGGGCCTCCCAGTCCAGTTGGTACACCGCACCGGGCTGGAACCAGGCCCGCTCCAGCAGCACCGTGCCGCTGTCGGGCACCGGGCGCTCTTGCCACACAGGTTCACTGCCCTCTTGCAGGCGCGCCAACTTGACCGTGGACCCAGCCCGCGCGCGCAGGCTCAGGCCCGCCTCGGGCAGGTACAGGCGCGTGGCCTTGTCGTCGCCCAGAGCCCGCATGTAAGCCGAGCGCTGCGCGTCGCGCTTGGAGGTCAGCTCAGCCCAGACGCTGCTGGCCGGGCGCTCTTCGGCGCCCGGGGCGGGCAGTCGCTCGACCCCATTGACCCCCACCGGCACCATCTGCGGCTTGCCATCGCGGCCCACCCAGCTGACCAGCGCCTTGCCCGACACCAGGCGCAGGCTTTCGCAGGCCTGGGACAGGAACACCGGCGACTTGTCCCCCTCGGGGGTGCGCACCACCGCGCTGCGCTCGCCCATCACCATGCAGGTGGTCGCCTGCGCGGCCCCGGCCCCAGCGGCCAACGCCAGCGTCAGCGCCAGCACCGGCCAGCCCAAGCGCCCCGCCGTGGGGGTTTTGAAGGTCGATTCAAATGCCATCTTCATTGCTCCATCGAGTTCAAATTCAGCCGCCAGATCGCTGCCAGGCGCTCAGCGCTTGGCGGGCCCTTTGCTGCGGCGCTCAAACAAAAAGTCGCCCCCCAGCTCATGCCCGGCCACCAGCGAGGCGGCGTACTGCGGGGTCTGCGGCAGCTCGCGCTCCACGTTCACCTGCACCTGGGCAAACACCGACTGGCCCGCCGACCAGCGCTCCAGTTGTTGCAGCTGTTGCAGCAGGCTCCACGCGAAGACCGAGTGGCCGTTGTTGCCGGTGTCGGCCACCGGCTCGTCCGAGCCTGAGGACATCACCGTCACCGTGCGCTTGCGCAGCAGTTCATCGCTGGGCAAGGCGGTCGAGGCGCTGCCGCCCGACTGGAAGGACTCACCGCTGGCAAAGGTGCCCGAATAGCAGCTGTCCGAGATCAACACCACCTGGCGCGACCGCACCCCGCCCAGCCAGCGCGACACATCGGCGTTGGAGATCCAGCCCGTGGGGTCGGTGGCACTGGCATCGGACGGGATCCAGTAGCCCAAGCCGGTTTTCTCGACCAGCTCGCCATGGCCGGCGAAGTAGATGACCAGGCTGTCTTCTTCGCCCATGGCGGCGGCCAGCTGGTTCAGCTGGGCCACCAGCTCGGCCTTGCCGGGGTTCTCCAGCAGGCTCACCTCGTAGCCCAGTTGGCTGCTCAGCGTGTCGCGCATGGCACGGGCATCAGGTACCGCGCTGAACAGTTGCGGAATGCGCTTGTCCCGGTACTGGTTCAAGCCTACCACCACGGCCCGCTTCTGCCGGATCGCCGGGATGACCGCCTGGTCGCTCGCGCCCGCCACGGCCGAGGTCAGGGCCTTGGGCGGGGTGGTCTGCACCTGCAGGCACTTGCCGTCGTCCGAAGGCTGAAGGTCCACGCAAGGCTTGACGTCGGGCAGGTCGGGTTGCTGCTCCAGGCGGGCCCGGGCCTCGGCAAACACCTGGCGCTTGTAGGCCTTGCGCGCGTCCAGCAGGGCCGACACAGTGGGCATGTCGAGCTGGGCCAGCGGCAGGTTGCGGAAGTAAGTGCTCTCGCCATCGGTCAGCAGGTAGCGCGCCGGCGGCACCAGCTGACTGACCTGCGCACTGAGCCCCGCCGGTGCGCCTTCCGGCAAGGCCCCGGACGCCGTCGCCAGGGACATGCCCGTGGCAAACAGCGCCTCGGCCACCCGGGGCGAGGACCCATCGGTCACCGGGTCCGAGGTGCCCGTCAGCGCAAACAAGCGCTCGCCCACCAGGGCCGAAGCGCCCTGGTTCATGGCCAGAAAGTCGGCGTTGACGCGCTGCGAGTCGTCGACTTGGGCGGCGGGTGCTGGTGCTGGTGCTGGTGCTGGTGCTGGTGCTGGTGCTGGTGCTGGTGCTGGTGCTGGTGCAGGCGCAGGTGCAGGTGCAGGTGCCGGTGCCGGTGCAGGTGCCGGAGCAGGTGCAGGTGCAGGCGCAGGTGCAGGTGCAGGTGCAGGTGCAGGTGCAGGTGCAGGTGCAGGTGCAGGTGCAGGTGCAGGAGCAGGAGCAGGAGCAGGAGCAGGAGCAGGAGCAGGAGCAGGAGCAGGAGCAGGAGCAGGTGCCGGCGCAGGCGCAGGTGCAGGCGCCGGTGCAGGTGCAGGTGCAGGTGCAGGTGCAGGTGCAGGAGCTGGTGCTGGTGCTGGTGCTGGTGCTGGTGCTGGTGCTGGTGCTGGTGCGGGTGCGGGTGCGGGTGCCGGTGCCGGTGCAGCGCCTGCGCTCAGGGTGTAGGCGGTGGCCCCGTAGGCCGAGCTCGCGTGGCTGAGACCGGCGGTCTGCACGCTGGCAAAGCTGCCGGTGCGCGAGCCGTAGCTCAGCACGGTGTAGGTTTCAGCGCCTGCGGGTTGGTAGGCCGAGCTGTCCACCGTGAGCGTGCCGTCGAGGCTGACCTCGCCGCTCACCTGCAGGGAACCTGCCTGGTTGGCGCCGCCCAGGGTGCTGCGCAGCTCACCGCCCGCGCCCTGACTGAAGCGGCCTTGCACGCTGAAGTTCTGGCTGTCCCCCAGCTCAAACACCCCGTTGTTTTGCAAGGTGTTGCTGCCCACGTCGATGGTGCCGCCGCCCGTCAGGGTCAGCCCGGCAGGAATGGTCAGGCCGTCCTGTGCGGTCAGTGTGGTGCCTGAAAGAATCAGCTGACCGCCCCCGCTGCTGCTCAGCGCCAGGCTGCTGAAGGTGGTGTCACTGAGCAGGTCCAGTTGGCCGCCTGCATCGATGGCCAGTTGACCCGACACGGTGTTGCTGCCACCGGACAGCGACAGCTGCGAACCATTCACCTGCAGCCTGCCCGTGCTCAAGAACGGCGTGCGGATCTGCGAATTGCCCGCGCCACTGCCGTCGCCCACGATCAAGGTGCCTGCGTTGGTGAAGGTGCCCGCTGCGCCATCGCTGTCGGTGACCTGCAGGGACTGCCCTTCCAGGGTGGCCCCCGCCTGGTTGACCACCGTGCTGCCGCTGGCCACGTTGAATGTCAGCGTGCCGCCGGGCTCTGCCTGCAAGCGGGCGCCGGTGGCGTTGACCAGCGAGGCGCCACTCTCAAGGTTCAAAGCACCGTTGGCGCGCTGGGTGGCCGTGCCCTGGTTGACCAGGGTGGCGTCGTTGACCGTCACCGAGTCGCCCAAGGTCAGCTGCCGCCCCACGGTGAGGGTGGCACCGCTGCCCTGCACTCGGCCATTGAGCAGTTCCAGGTTGGGGAGCGTGGTGCTTTGCCCTGTGAGGTCCAACACCCCGCCCAGGTCCACCCGCACCAGCCCCGTACCGGCCCCGGTGGCGGTGAGGTGGGGCGCCTGCCAGAGGTGGTTGCCTGCGCCCAGCTGCAAGACCGCATTGGGCCCCAGCTCGATGTCCCCCGCCAGTTGGCTGCTCTGCCCCAGCGACAGGCTGCTGTTGGCATCAACGACCAGGCGGCCCGATGAGTTGAACTGCGCCAGCGACATCGCCCCACCCGAGGCCACGCCATCGCCCGTCACCCGCATCAAACCCGCGTTGTTGAGCGTGCTCTGGCCCCAAATCTGCTGCCCGGTGCTGTTGGTCCACTGCAGCGTGGCGCCGGCTTCGTTGTTCAGCACCGCCCCGTTGTCAAATCGCAGGCTGGCTTCGTTGAGGTGCAAGGTGGCGCCCGACTGGTTCACCCACTGGGCGCCATCGCTGATCGCATTGGACGACGAGCCCCCCGCCCCCAGCGTCACGCTGCCCGCGTTGTTGACCACGCCCATGACGAGCAAACTGCCCGTGCTGTTGAGCGTCGCCCCCGACGCCACATCAATCTGTCCGCTCAGGCCCATCGAGCCCGGGTTGCTGAGGCTCAGGCCTGTGCCCAGTTGCAGGTTGTTCAGCACGGCGTCCTGCACCTGCACGGCCCCGCTGCCGGTGCTGGCGGTCAGGCGGCCGCCCGAGATCTGCAAGCGGTTCGTCAATTGCACCTGGCCCTGGATGTCCAGCGTGTCGCCAGCGCCCATCGTGACGGACAGGCGCGACGGCGTGTTGCGACCACTGAGGGTCACGTCCTTGAGCACGCCCTGGCGCACCACCAAGCGCCGCGACGACGCATCATCGCTGTCGAACCGGGGGGCAGATTCCACCGTGCCGCCCTGCAACACCGCGCCGTCCTGCAACACCAGGTCGCCGCGCACCCCCAGCGTGGCATTGCTGCCCAGGGCCACACGCAGGCCCGTGCCCAGGGTCACGCCCTCCAACGCGGCCAGGCCGTCGGGGACCTGAAAACCCACCGTGGGGCTGCTGCTGGTGAAGGTACCGCCCTTGACCCGCGCGCCGTCCAACAACTTGACGCTGCCCAGCGCGTTGGCACCAGCCAGATCGTAAGGGCTGCCGCCGTGGTTCCAGACGCCGCCATCGCCAATCTGAAACTGCCCCCCCGAGTGACTGACCAGCCCCAGGCTGGCGGTGTTGAAAGCCGAGGTGAAGGTGAAGGTACCGCCATTGGCGGCCAGCGTGCCCAGGGGGTTGGTCCAGTTGCCGCCCAGGGTCAAGTCCCCACCGCCATTGACTTGCAGGCTGCCGTTGTTGGTCAGCCCACCGCTCAGGGCCAAGTCGCCCGAATCCACCGCCAAAGTGCCTTCGTTGACCCACGCCGCGCCACTCAACTGCCCGCCCGAAGCTTGCCACCGGATGGTGCCCTGGTTGCGCCCCAACTCCAGGATGCGGGCATTTTGTCCCGTCACATTGACCGTGATGTTGGCCCCCAAGGCCACGGTCGCGCCGGTGTCGGCCTCCAGCGTGGCGCCGCGGGCCGACAGGTTGATCTGCCCATCGCCGGTCAGCCACTGCTCGCCGCTGCCCTGCACCCGCAAGCGCGACGCCTGGAACACGGTGACACTGGCGCCGGCGCTCAGGCTCAGACCGCCAGTCACCTGCAGGGTGGCCGGGCTGTTGACCTCGCCCCCCACCTCGGCGGTCAGGCCTGGGCCGAGTTCAAGGCCGTCCCACAGGGCCGACTGCCCTGGCTCCACCGCCAGGGTGCCCTGGCTCACGGTGCCGCCACGCAGGGTGCCGCCCTTGAACACCACCCGCCCCATGCCGTTGGACAGGTCGTAGCTCTGGCCGCTGTTGTCCCACACGCCACCGGGGCCGATCTCGTAGTTGCCGCTGTACACCTGCCCCAGGTTGGCGGTGGTGAAGGGGGAGGTGAACCGGATGGTGCCGCCCGACGTGCCCATGCGGCCCAGGCTGCCGTTGCGCCAGGCGCCCCCCAGGGTCAGCGTGCCCGCGCTGGCGAACAGGTAGCCCGATTCCGAGTTGAGCAGGCTGCCGTTCAAGGCCAGGTCGTTCTGGCTCTCGATCTGGTTGTAGTTGCGCCAGGCCTGGTTGCTGCCCGACCCCGTGATGGTGTTGCCCTGGCCACTGGAGACGATGCGGGCGTTGTTGTCGGTCAGGCCGCTGATGTTGGCGTTGTCGCCACTCATCTCAATGCGGAGGCCCGAAGTGGTTCGAAAGCCGAAGTTGGCCCCCACGCTTGCCCCCGCGCCCGCCAGGCGAAGCGTGCCGTGGCCGCTGAGGGTTTGCTCGGTGGGGCTGGCAAACTCCAAGCTCGAACCTGGCTCGAGCGTGATGCTGCTGCCCGTGCCGGTGGCCAGATCACCCAGCACATTGAGTTGCGCTGGCGAACCCGGCCCCCCCACCACCACGGGCAGGTCATTGGCCAGGTCCACCGCGCTCAGCGTGGCCGTGCCGCTGGGCAGCACCAACTGGGCGGTGCCGGTGCGAGCGATGGTGGCGCGCGCCACGGTGGCGCCCGAGCCCAGTTGGAGGTCGCCGCCCTCGATCGACAGCGTGCCGCCGTTGAGATTGAGGCTGCTGTTCAGGGTGCTGCGGCCCGTGCCGCCGGCCTGGTTGGACTGCAAGGTCAGCCCCAGGGTGCCCGCGGACGAGCCGATGCTGTTGTTGATGTCGATGCGGTTGGCCGCCTGCAGCGTCAGGGTGGCGTTGCCACCGGCCGTCTTGTTGATGGCGTCCACCACCGTGATGTTGCCCGCATCGGTGCCGGTGGCGCCGGTGCTGACGGTGATGTCGGTGCCCTGGTTCAGCGCGGTCTCGATGGTGGCCGTGGTCACCACGCCAGCGCCTGCCGTGCTGGCAATGGTCACGTTCTCGGGGTCCAGCAGCCACTGGCCCGCCTTGCCACGCGCGGCACTGGCGTCCGGGGCCTGCGTGACGGTCAGTTGCCCATGGGTCGACGTCTCCACAAAGCCACCCTGCCCGCCTTGGGCACCGCCACGCACGCTGATCTGGCCGTGCACAGCCGTGTCTTTGGCCGACCACACCCAGACCTGGCCGCCGTCGCCTTGGTCCAGCGCGTCGGCCCGCACCTGGGCCCCGGCCTGCACGGCCACCTGGGTGGGCAACGCGCCCCGGCCGTCCGTGCTGCCCAGCACCACTTGGCCGCCCCCGGTGTGGCCCGAGGCATCAACGCGCGCCCCCGCGGCCAGCTCGATGGTCTGGCCCTGCAACTGCACCGCGCCGCCGCGACCGCTGTCGCTGCGCGCCGCCACCGTGCCCGAGACCCTCAAGGCGCCCGTGGCGCTGAGCACGATGCGGCCTTGGGCGTCGCGCTCCAGCGTGTCGGCCTGCACCAGGCCTTGCTGGTTGACCACACCGCCGTAGACGTCTATCTGGCGCCCGCGCACCTCGCCGCTGTTGCTCACCAGGCCATCGGGTGCCGGCACCTGAAACCCCAGGTACGGCAGCCCCGTGTCACGCAGGTCCACCGCGCTGCCCGCCAGCAGGGCCACTTGCCCACCCGGGGCGTTGAGCTGGCCCTGGTTGCTGACCTGCTGACCCGCCAAGATGATCTGGCCGCCGTAGGGCGTGTTGATCACGCCCTGGTTCACCACCCCGGCGCCCCCCGCGCCCTGCGCGCGCAAGCGGCTGTGGCCGCTCAGGAAATCAGCGGTGCTGACGCCCAGGGTCGACGCCACCAGGCCGCCCACATCGATGCGGGCGTTTTGCCCAAACAGGACGCCATTGGGGTTGATCAACCAGACCCGGCCGTTGCTGCCCAGGTGGCCCAGGATCAGGCTGGGGTCCTGACCCGTGACGCGGTTCAGCACCTGGCTGTTGGCACCGTTCTGCTGAAAGTACACGCTGTAACCGGAGCCGATCGAAAACTGCTGCCAGTCCAGCACCGCGTTGGGGCTGCTGGTCACCGTCATCTGTTGCCCGTTCTGCTGGCTGCTGGCCGAACCCGACACCACGCGCGGTCCGCTGGGCAGGGCCGGCATGCCCGGCGGCAAGCCCCCGGCCAGCGCCGACGCGCCCGGGCGCAAGGACGCCAAAAACACCACCACGGCCGCAGCCACATGCTTGAGCCGATGCCGGCTGTGCAGACGATCAAAGGACATAGCTGAACGAGAAGTGAAGTCGGTTGTGACCGCGTTGGGTCGAAGCGGCGTTGCGCAGGGCATGGCCCAGGTCCAGCCGGCCTTGCCAGCGGCCCTGCTGCACCAGGCTGAAGCCCAGCCCCACGCCGACCAGCTGGCAGGTGCTGCGGTCGGCCTGGCAGCGCGTGCCCAGGCGGTTGCTCAGCACCCCGGCATCGGCAAAGGCCGCCGCGTTGAGCGTGGGGGCGGTGGGCCAGGCCTGGGTCCACCAGGGGCTTTGGTTGACGGCCTTGAGCGGCGTGGCCCATTCGACCGAGGTGCTGAAGCCCTGGTCACCGACCAGCTCGCGCTCAAGGTAAGCGCGCACCGAGCCCGCCCCGCCCAAGCCAAACTGCTCGCCCGGCACCAGCCCGTGGGGCGTGACTTGCAGCGCGTTGCGCCAGTACAGCGTGCCCTCTTCGCCCAGGGCCGACACCGTGCTCAGCCCGGCGCGCAGCACCTGGTAGCGCGCCTTGGCGCCCGGCCGCACGGCATTGAAGTCGGCTTGGGCCCCATGGCGACCACCGGGCAAGCCATTGGCCGACCACTGCACATGCGCGCTGTAGCGGCCCAGGCTTTGCAGGTTGTACAGCAGCGACAGCGGGCGCACGCCCACGCTGGCCGCGGCCGAGCCACAGCCCGCCGCGCCAAACACGCCCAGCGAGCAGTCGTTCAGAAACTGCCGCCAGTCCCAGCCGACGCTGATCTGCTGCTTGCCCTCGCCAACGCGGCTCAGGTACTGCTGGTACTTGACGCTGACCGCCTGACCGCGACCGGCAAACGACAGGTCGCCCGCCGGGGTGCGGCTGGTGGCGCTTTTGACGTCCGAGTAGTTGGCGCTGAACTCCAGCGCCGACAACTGCCCGTACAAGGGCACGCGCAGGCTGGTGCCCACGGTGAGGTTGTCGCGGATGCGCGTGGGCGATGTCTCCAGCCGCAGGCCCAGCACCTCGTCACCACCCAGCGTGTTGGCGTTCTGGTAGGCCAAGGCGGTGCGGTAGGCGCCCGTGGCGGCACGGCCGGTGTTGTCCAGGCTCAGCGTCCAGCGCAGCGGGGGCTGGTCCTCCACCCGCACCAATGCGTCCACCTGGCCTTGTTTCTGGCCAGGTTGAAACACCACCCGCAGCGACTTGGCCGGGCTGTCGTTGACCATCACGGTGTTGGCGTCCACCGCGATCAGGTTGGGGGTCTCGCCCTTGCGCAGGCTGGGCAGGCTGGCGACGATGTTGTCGGTGGCGTGGTAGCGGTTGCCGTGGACAAACACCTCGGTCAGGCGCCCCTCGACCACCTGCAGGCGCACCGGGCCGCTGGGCTGCAGCACCTGTTCGGGCAGCTGCACCAGCACCGACCCGTAACCCGCTTCGCGGTAGCGTGACTCCAGCGCCTGGGCTGCGGCGCGCAGGCCGTCCAGCGTCTGCGGGCCCTGAAACGGGCGCAAATGCTCGGCCACGGCGGCCTCGGGCAACAGGGTCTGCCCCTTGACCTCAAAACCCGTGACGTCCACCGTCAGGGCCTCGGCCCCCGCGCCGCCCGCGACGCCCACGCACAAGGCCACCCCGGCCCCGGCCAGACGGCCGCTCCATCGTTGTTGTCTCGTTCTCAAACCGACTCCCTGCCCCACATACTGCGCCGGCCTCTTGCTGGGCCGCCAGCTGGACGCCTGTTGGCGTCTGATGCTCAAACCAATGATTTTTTGTAATCAAATGTGTTCAAGCGGGGCATTTTCCCGGTTATTTGTAACAAGTCTTGTACCTATGAGACAAAAAACAAAGGGTTTACCCTAGGTTTCTGACCCATCCCACCGCGCCCCCGGCCTCGCCCAGAGGGGACGGGGCGCACCGCCCATGTGCCTGGGGCGCCCTGTGCATCAAAGCGCATCAAAGCGCGTCAAGGTGCGGCCCCTGCGTGCGGTGCCCTGGGCACGGTGGCGGCAACGGCCAGGCCAGCGCATTCAGGTGACGCCAGCCTCCGGTCAGGCAGGCCTCAGGCGCGGCGCAGTTCTTTCCAGGTCAGCATGCGCTGTTGGTCCTCGTCCCACAGCGCCAGCGCGTAGCACCCCATCAGGGCCCGGGGTGTGGGCACCAGGCGGGGCGTCTGCTGAAACTCCCGGAAGTCCCGCCACACCGCGGGCAGGCGGTAAAACGGGATCGCTTCGTGGTGGTGGTGGATGGCGTGGTAGCCGATGTTGCCCAGCAGCACATGCAGCCAGGTGGGGCAGTCCAGTTGCGAGGAGCACGTCACTGGCGCCGGGGTGCCGCGGCCTTCGCGCTGCTTTTGGTAGGTGACGGTGGGGAAGTTGTGCTGCACAAAAAACAGCACCGACCCAATGAAGGCCGCGATCGCCAGCGGCAGCAGCAGGCCTCGGCACCACGGGCCCAGCGCGTCCAGCGACAGCGCCCAGCCCAGCAGACCCGCGTGCAAACCCAGCGACACCGCCGCGTCCCAGTGGGTGCGCGGCTGGCGCAGCAGCGGTGCCAGCACCATGCCAATGCCAAACACCGTGAACAAGCCCAGCAAGGCGTTCAACGGGTGGCGAATCCAGCGGTAAGCCGCTTTTTGCAGCACCGTGCTGCGACGCCAGCGCGGCACCGTCCAGACCGGGAAGGACCCAATCTGCGCGCTGCGGTGCAGGCCCGTGCGGCGGTGGTGGTAGGTGTGGCTTTGGCGCCAGACGCTGACCGGCGTCAGCATCACCACCCCCAAGCCCCAAAACAGGCGCCGGGCCCAGCGGGCCTTGCGCAAGAAGGCGCCATGCACATGGTCATGGAACAGCACAAACACCCGCGTGGTGCCCAGCCCGGCCAGCAGCGTCATGAGGTACGCCAGGGGGCCTTGCCACACCGCGGCGAGCACGGCGGTGCCCAGGGTCCAGGTCAAAGTCACGGTCAGTTCGGTCAGCGAGCGACGCACATCCTCCTGCGCATAGGGCTTGAGGTCTTTTCTGGAGGGCAGTTGCATCAGGGGGAAAAACGTTGAGAGGGGGCTGTCGCTCGACAGGCGGGCCGGAAACCGGGCCCGCGAGGATACCCGATGCGCGTACTGCCGCAGGGTTTGAGCAGCTGTCCAGGGGCCTGAGCCCCCCAAACACCGCACAGACCGCCCGCCCATGCGCCCTGCAGGCCCACTGGCCAACCGCCTGGTTGAGGAGGCCCCGCTCACCCGCCCTCACTCAAGGTCACGACCCAGCCCACCGCCACCAAGCATGACCCACCGCCATGCGCAGATCGCGGTGACCGGGGGCCCAGTGGATTTGCTGCATGCGCCGGGGTCACCTGTGCCCCCGGCCCCCACCACCTCAGTTGCGGCCCACCGTGAGGTAGGCGTAGGTGGAGGTGAATTCGTCGCGGTAGCCGGGCACCGCCACGTCGCCCTGCAACGTGTTGTTGTCGTAGCGACGCAGCTTGACGGGGCCCCATCGCTCGGCGTTGCCAAACGTCAGTTGCACCTGCGCACTGCGGTTGGTGTTGTCATCGTTGGATTGAGGGCTTTGCATCTTGCACCCCGAATCGTACTCAGGACAACGCAGGTAGATCGAGAAGAAACGGTTGCCGTTCAGAAACAGAACGGTGTCGTAGCGCACGCCCATGCCCATCGCAAAGTGGCGATACACCAGCAGCGGGAACCAGGGGTGGTTGCGTTTCTTGATCAGCGCCGCCTCTTGGTCGCTCAAGACCCGGTCAGAGAACGCCGCCTGGGTGACCGCGCTCTGCGGTATTTCGATCACCTTGTGGTAGCGCATCTCGTGGATCAACAGGTCGCCAATATTCGCGGCGGTGTAGGCCCGGGCATCGATGTCGAACAACATCGCGCGGCCCTCCTCCGTGATGTCGCGTCGACCGCCCACGGAACGTCCAAACGCATTGCCGCGGCGATCAGCCACGCTGATGCTGGTGTCGCCAGGCGTCAACATGGCACGATCACCCGCGATGGAGCTGAAGCCAATCACCCCAGTCCGCACGCCAAACTGATTGCCAAACTGACGCCGCAACAGGCCTGAGGTGTCGCTTGCCGTGAGGCGCAGCTTGTACTTGCCCCAGTAGGCCTGGCTTTCGTGCTGGTCCTGGCAGCGCAGCACACCGTCTTGGACCGAAATGCGGGCTGGTTTGCTGCCCTCGACCCCGCAACGGGCCAGATTGATGTGCCCCACGGCCCAGTTGGAGCGGCGCTCGGCATCCGGCACATTGAGGTTTTGCAGGGCGCACGCAATCGCCACCGCGCCAGCATCGTCCTTGCCCTCCAGGGCCTTGGGCCACACCGTTTCGGCATAGTCCTTCACCTGCCGCAGCGCCGCGCAGTTGATCATCTCGGCGTTCACCATGCGGTATTTGAGCCCGCCGTCCTGGTCGTAGCGAGCCACCGATCGCCGCGCCGTGGGCAAGTTGGCCACCTTGTCATCGGCCGAACACAGGGTCCACAGATTGACACCGTCAAAGTCCAACACCACTGGGCCGTCGGGCACATTCAGGCCTTTGACCCGGCAGTCGTCACGCCAGGCGCCGTCCGGCAGGGTGCGCAACAGGTCACGGTCGTTGTTGAAATTCAACAAGCCAATCGAGGCCGTCTGCTGCGCCCGGTAGCCCATGACCATCTCGAAGCGGCAGCGCATCTGCAACTCCAGGTCCAGCCGGCTCAGGTCAAAAAACTGTCCGCTGGCGTCGTGGCAGGCGTTGGTGCCGGGCTGGGCGTTGGCGGCTTGGTTGAAGCGCGCAGGCAGGGACGAGGTCAGGTTCTCCCCCGAGTACAAGCGCGTGCGCAAGACCGGAAACTGCTCACGCGCGTAAAACAGCCCGTCGTAAATGTGGGCATAGATGGCCGAGGCGCGCCCCAGATCCCCCATGTGCTTGGCCAGCAAGGCGTTGTACATGGCGTACGAATCGCTGAGCAAGCGCACCTTGGCGTCGGACCGCCCGCGCAGTGCGTTGTTGGGGTACTGCACAGTGGCGGCCTTCAAGGCGACGGCGATCTGCGCGGTCAGCGACGCGACCCCGGTGTCCTCCGTCAGCGCCTCGTGCAGCAGCCGCAACTGGCTCATGCGCTGGTCGTTGTAGATCTGCGCCAGGTTGTCGCTGAGGCAGGTGAAGTTGTAGCTGCGCTTCAGGCCACTGGGGTCGTTCTGCGGCTGCTGAACAAACAGGTCCAGGTAGGCCCGCAGGCTGAGCCCGACCAGGTTGGCGCTGGCCCCATTGGACAGGGTGATGCAGCCGCGGTGGTTTTCGCTCAGCTGGTCCAGCAGATCGGACGAGGCCTCGATGGCCTTGATGGCCGCGTAGAAGTTGTTTTGCGAGCCCACCAGTTGGTTGGCGTTGTAGCGCTCCTGAAACCGGGCCAGCTCGTCGACCAAACCCACAATGACCGCCGTCTGGTTGGCCAGGCGGGTTTCAATCTTGTTGAGTGCATTGCGGGTTTCGCCGCCCGAGGCAAACAGCCGCTTCACATCAGTGGACATGCCCAGAGCCACTTTGAGCAGGTGCAGCGACGCCTGCACCGGGTCGTCCCTGAAAGCGTCCGACTGCACAAAGCCCCGGAACAAGAACGAAGCCCCAAAACCCAGCGGGCCGGTGACCAGCTTCAGCGAGCTGCCACCGGTCGATACGTTGGCCGGGGTGGCCGGGACGTCTGCTGCCTCGAGCACGCCGTCCTCGTAAGGGGCCACGCCCTGGGCCACATCGGCCCGCAGCTTGGCCACCAGCGGGGCGTGCTGGGCCGGGTCCTGCCCGCCCTGCTGCAGGAAGTACCGCCCCAAGGCGTGCATTTCGGTCACCGGATCGGAGTTGGCCCCGGTCAGCACGTTCAGTTGCGTCAAAAACTCAGAGGCCTCAAACGCCGACTGCCCCTGGGTCAACAGGCTGGCCACGTAGTAGCCCGTGCTTTCCAGGTCCAGGATGGTGGCCACATTGAGCACGCCATCGTCGTCACCGTGGCCGATCTCGAACACCCCCGAGCCCAAAAACTGCCCCTGCTCGGACAGCGCATTCAGGCGGTAATACCCGGGCGCCAGGTTGGTTTGCGAGATCGTCGTGCGGCATTGCGAAGCCATGCAACTGAGCGCCTGCTGCGCCACCGGAGCGTCCGCCGTCCCGCTGAGGGGCAGCAGGCGCAACTGCACCCGCTGGTCTGTGGCAACCAGCCCGGCCAAGTCCACGCGCAGGTTGACCGAGCAGTACGTGCCCGAGGCGCACACCGGTGTTGAGGCTTCGCTCGTGGCGCCGCCGCCGCAGGCGCTCAGCCACAAGCTGGTGGTGACGATGGCGGCAGCCGCTGCCAGGCGCCGCTTGAAAATTGGAATGAAGTGCATATCGGCCCTTGGATGGACTCCCTGCGGCCACCCACCCGCCCGTTGTGCCACGGGCAGCGGGGCCTGCATTTTTGAGCCAGCAGCTTAGTCCGCGACGGCTTGCCAAGTTTGCACAACATTACAAACGGGAAACATCTCGCCGCTTGACAGCTTGACAGCTTGGTCGGCAGTCGCTTGCCGGCCCGTTCCCGGGGCCGTGCCCGGGCCAGGGCCGGACCTTGCAAGCCCCTCAACAGCGCACCAGCCGCCGCAACTCGCTGGGCGAAAACCCGCCCGTGGCCTGGCGCACCTGGCGCGTCAGGTGGGCACCGTCGCTGTAGCCATGGCGCGCTGCGATGGTGGTCAGGCTGAGGTCGGTTTCCAGCAGGTCGCGGGTGGCGCCCACCAGGGCGCAGGCGCGCTTCAGGGCCAGCGGGGTCAGGCCGACCTCGTCGAGGCGGCGGGCCAGGGTGCGCGGGTGCAGCGCCAGGTGGCGGGCCAGGTCGGGCACCTGGGCCTCGGGCCGGACCTCAAAAAAGGTGCACGCGTCTTCGACCAGGCTGCCCGCATTCATCAGGCGGGCCAGCTCGCTGAGGCTGGCCGCGCTGCCATCGGGGCGGCTGAGGGGCGCGCGCTCGGCCCGGCGCTGGATCAGGCCTTGCAAGATCTCGATCCACACATGGGTCATCAGCTCCAGCGTGCGGTCGGCCTGCTGCTGCTCGAACCGAAACACGCAGTGCAAGCCGTCGCCCTGCCCTTGCAGCATGGACGGCGCCTGCACATTGCCGTGCGTGTTGTAGGCGTTCCACATGTCCACCAGCGCCTGCCGCGACGCCAGGCGCCTGAACACCTGCGCCGTGGGGCCCACGTCCAGGGCCAACAGACCGCGCAGGTCCTGCGTCACCGCCGCCTGGCCAGGCACCCGCCCCAGCCGCGTGACGGCCTGCGCCACCCGCTGCGCGGGCAGGTCGCACTGCAGCACGGCCGCCACCGCGTCGGCAAACGACGGCGGTGGGGCCGCGCCGGCCTGCTGCTCCAGCACGCGGGGAATGGCCTGGTAGGACATGGTGGGCTCAGGTCACTGGGGGACTGGTTGGATCACGTCGGGTCGCGCTCGGTCACCGTGGGGCACGCGGGCTTGCATCCGGCGCGCGCCTCAGCGCGGCGACGGCAAGTCGCCCGTCAGGTAGTCACGGCTGAAGCGGTGCACCTGCTCGCTGCGCGCGGCCTCGGCCAGCGGCCACCAGCGCCAGTCCTGGTGCTGGGCGTCGCGGCTTGGGGGCTCAAAACCCGCAGGCACATGCAGCACATGCGCCAACACCACGTAATGGGTCGACACACCGGGCTGCCCGCTGAAGCTGTCGTCATAAAAGTGCTCGTAACTGCCCAGCCACTGGGGCTGCACCTGGCCGCGGCCCAGTGCGTCGCCCAGGCCCAGCTCGGTCTGGGCAATGCGCTGCAGCGCGGCCTGCATGCGTTCGTTCTTGTAGATGCGCCCCCCGGGCACAAACCAGTAGCCCTGCGCAGGCCGGTTGCTGCGCAAACCCAGCAGCACCTCGCGCTGGTCACGCACCAGCACCAGGTCCATGGACACCAGGGGGCTGGCCGCCACCACGGTGGTGAAGGTGGGCAAATCAAGGTGGCCCACCACAGGGGCCGTCGCAAGAAGCTCAGTCATGGTTTGAAGCTGTGAATACGTTACGAAATATGTGAGAGTTCAGCAAGACTGGCCCGAACTGTGAGTCCATACACAAACATTTTGCAACAAACCACATTAATTTCATATTCAAACACACAATTTCACAGCATTAAAAAACTCATCAACCACAAATCCCAGAAAAATGAAAACAACATTAATAAAGTGACTTACTCAACCGAGGGAAAAATGAAAAAACAAAGTACAACATCACAGAAAAAACCGAAGAAACCAAAAAAACCTCGAATCGCGAAAAATAAGAAAAACCATTTAGGAAAAGAATACCCAATGGGTGAGAAAAGTAAATAAAATTCGGGAGCCTAGCATGGAAAAAAGAATGGCGAAAATCAATAGAGAGAGTACAACAAAAAATAACAGGACATAGCAAAAACAATGTCAAATACATGTCCACAGCGTCACTAACCCCAAGAATGTGCCTCACACAATAGACCTCAATAACATAAAGACAAGAAAATAAGGTCAGAAACAAAAAACGATTATTTTTTAAGAAACTCGCAAAATCTACGTGCTGCCTATACAAGAATCCCAATCCAAACATAGGAATTCCAAAAAAAATGAAATTTCTATAAAACCAATAAGGAAAGTTTTTTCCACTTAAAACAGAATAGTACTGAAAAAATACACCAACAACATACAAAAAAAATAAACAAAAAAGCTTCCACCGCAGTCCAATCTGAGAGCAAAAATAACAAAACACTCCAGAAAAAATCAAGGCAGAGACATACCACAAATGCCAATAGCCAACAACTAACTCTTTAATCAATCGAACAAACCCCTTATCAAGCTGATCAATAAAATAAAATGGAGAATAGACAACCATCCAAAAAAGATACAACTTAACTAGCCGCAAAGCCCAACTTTTCAACTTTAGAAGCGAATTAACAGCATCTACAAAAAAGAACCCACCAATAACAAAAAAAATAGGAACCGCAATCCTAAAGAGACCATTGACCAAATAAAAAGAAAGATCTCTATTAACATCAAAAAACACACTCGAATGAAGAGCAACCACCATTAGAGCCAAAAGCAATTTTAAAAAATCAAGAGACCCATACCTCATAAAAATTCCAGTCAGCAAAAATAAAATATAGAGTAATTCACGCCAAATGGTGATTCTCAGCGATGTGATCGCTGCTGCCAGCGCCAGGCCCCCGTGCACATCTCCGCCAAGCCCAACTCGGCCTGCCAGCCCAGGGCGTGCTGCGCGCGGCGGGTGTCGGCAAACCAACAGGCGGCGTCGCCCAAGCGTCGCGGCGCCACCTGGTAGGGCACGCGCTGACCGGTGTGTTGCTCAAAAGCCTGCAGCAACTGCAACACCGACACGCCCTGCCCCCGCCCCAGGTTCAGCACCTGGTACCGCTGGGGCCAAGCGGCTGCGGCTGAAGCTGCGGCAGGCCCATCGGCACGGGGGACAGCACCTTGTCCGCTACTGCCATCCACCTCGGGCGACAGCATTTGACGCAGCGCCGCCAGGTGGCCCTGGCCCAGATCCATGACGTGGATGTAGTCGCGCACTCCGGTGCCGTCGGGCGTGGGGTAGTCGTTGCCAAACAGGCTCAAGGGCGGGCGCTGCCTGGCAGCGGCCTGGGCCATCACTGTCAGCAGGTTGAGCGTCTGGCCACGGGGCGCCTCGCCCAGCAGGCCGCTGGGGTGGGCCCCCACGGGGTTGAAGCAGCGCAAGCTGGTGATGCGCCAGTCCGGGTGGCTGGCGGCCACATCGGTCAGGATCTGTTCCACCATGACCTTGGTGCGGGCCTCAGGGCTCAGCGGAGCCAACGGGGCGTTTTCGTCCAGGCAGGTCTGGCTGGGGTTGCCATACACCGTGGACGAGGATGAGAACACCAGGCGGCGCAAACCGGCGCGCTGCATGGCCTGCAACAGGCTGAGGGTGCCGGACACGTTGCTGTCGTAATACAGGCTGGGCTGCGCCCCCCCCTCGCCCACCGCCTTGAGGCTGGCGGCATGCACCACCGCTTGAATGGGGTAGCGGGCCAGCAGGTCGTCCAGCAAAGTCCCGTCGCGCACATCGCCCTGCACCCACACGGGGGCCGAGCCGGTGATGCGCGTCAGCGCCTGCACAGTGGAGGCCGGGCTGTTGGCCAGGTTGTCCAGCAACACACAGCGCCAACCGGCCTGGGCCAAGGCGACGGCGGTGTGGCTGGCGATGTAACCGGTGCCCCCGGTCAGCAGGATCATGGGTGCCACTCAGGTGGCAGGGTCCGCGTAACCGTTGGGGTTGCGGTGCTGCCAACGCCAACTGTCCTCGCACATTTCTTTGAGTCCGCGCTTGGCCTTCCAGCCCAAGACACGGTTGGCCAAACTGGGGTCGGCGTAATAGCTGGCCAGGTCCCCTGCTCGACGCGGAGCAACTTTGTAGGGGACCTTTTGCCCCGTGTGCTGTTCGAAAGCCTGCACCATTTGCAACACCGAGATGCCCTGCCCCGTGCCCAGGTTGACCATCAAGCAGTTGCTGCCCGACGGTTCGCCTTGCAGGTAGCGCAGCGCAGCCAAGTGCCCATCGGCCAGATCCATGACGTGGATGTAGTCACGCACGCCCGTCCCGTCAGGGGTGGGGTAATCGTTGCCAAACACGTTCAACTCGGGCCGCCGTCCCACGGCCACCTGGCCAATGAAGGGCATCAGGTTGCCAGGCACACCACGGGGGTCTTCACCCATCAAGCCGCTGGTGTGCGCCCCCACCGGGTTGAAGTAACGCAGGCAGGCCACACGCCAGTCTGCATGGGCGGCCGCCACATCACGCAAGATGTATTCGACCATCAACTTGCTTTGACCGTAGGGGTTGATGGGCGACAGTGGTGCCGACTCATTGAGCGGCGATGCGTCGCTGTTGCCGTACACCGTGGCCGATGAAGAAAACACAAACTGTTTGACGCCTGCGCGCTCCATGGCGCGAATCAAGGTAATCGTCCCCGACACATTGTTGTCGTAATACAGCGCAGGGTCGGCCACTGAATCACCCACCGCCTTGAGCCCAGCAAAGTGAATCACACCGGTGATGGGATAGCGCGAAAACAAATCGTCCAGGGTGGCCGCATCACGCACGTCACCTTGCACAAAAATGGGGCTGATGCCCCCCAACACCCCCATGCGGGCCAACACGCCCGGCTGGCTGTTGCAAAAGTTGTCGAGCACCACATACGGGATGCCGGCCTGCGCCAACGCCACCCCGGTGTGGCTGGCAATGTAGCCCGCGCCGCCAGTCAACAAAATCATGAACCACTCCCTCTGATAACGCTTATTTTTACGGATTCACCATCACCCCGGTTTTGAATGGTCCGGGGCCAGGTGCACGCAAGCCCTGCGACAGGCTTGGTACCACCCACCACCAAGCAAAGCGCGGGCCACCAGACCCTGCGCTTGCTTCATGCCTTACAGCGGCTCGGGCTTGCCAAAGAAATAGCCCTGCCCTGCGTCGTAGGTGCCCACCAGGCGGCGGGCCTTTTCTTCGGTGTCCACGCCTTGGGCAATGACCTGCACATCCATCGACCGGGCCAGCGACGCAATCGAGTTGACCCAATCGGCGGCGGTCTGCTCGCCGTCGACCTCGTGCGACAACACGCTGTCGAGCTTGACGTAGTCAGGCGGCAACTGGCGCAGCACGCGGGTGGACACGCGGTCCAGGCCCAGGCGGTCAATGCCAAAGCGCGCGCCCTGGCTGCGCACCATGCTGGCAAAGGCGCGCGAGGCGTCCACGTCTTGCGACACGCCAAAGCAGCTCATCTCAAACGACAGCAGCTTGGCCTTGGTGCCCTGTTCGCGCAGCACGCCGCGCAGCCATTCGACAAACGAGCGCTGGCAAACGCTTTGCAGCGACACGTTGATGGCCATCGGGGTGGCGTCGCTGGCTTGCAGGCGGGCGCAGGCCAGTAGCACCACGGCGCGGTCCACCTCGGGCATCAGCTTGTGGCGGGTGGCCATGGGCACAAAGCTGGCGGCGGGCACCATGGCGTTGTCCTCGTCCAGCAGACGCGCCATCAGCTCGATGTGCACGAGGGTCTGGTCGCTCAGGTGCACCACGGGCTGGGCCAGCAGGCGCCAACGGTTGTCGTTGAGGGCGTGCTGAATCAGCGCACGCCAGCGCTCGGACCCCAGGGCGTCTTGTTCGGACACCAGGTGGTTGCTGGCAAACATGGTGTTGCGGCCCGACTGGCGTGCGGCCTCGATGGCCAGGTCCAGGCGGGCCATCAAGTGGCCCTTGGACTCGCCCACCTTGAAGGGCACCGCCCCCACGCTGCACGACACCCCCTCGTCCTGCACCCCGGCAAACACCTCCTCGAGGTTGCTGAGCAGCTCTTGGCACCAGGACTTGCCCTCGTCAAAGTTGACGTCCATCAGCACGAAGCCAAACGACGACCCTCCCAAGCGCGCGCGAATGCTGGCCGAATTGGTCAGCACCACACCGCTGATGCGCGCCACCGCCTGCAGCAGGGCATTGCCGCGCTGGTAGCTGACGCCGGTGTTCAGCTCTTTGAGGCCATTGATCTCCAGGCCAATCACCATGCCGTGGGCAACAGGGTCGGGGCCGGTCAACAACTCGCCCAAGTGCAGGTCAAAACTGCGACGGTTGTCCAGGCCGGTCAGCTCGTCGTGCAGCACCTGCTTGCGAAAAGCCTCGGCCTTGGCGGTCTCGGTGTCCAGAATCTCGGCAATGCGGCGCGACATGTCGTTCATGGCGCGCACCACGCGGGCCAATTCACGGGCGGCGGGCTTGGTCAGAATCTGCTCAAAGCGGCGCTCTTGCACCGCGCGGGCCGAGCGCTCGATGGCGTACAGCGGGTTCAAAATCACCTGCAACAGCAAATGCGACAGCAGTAGTGCCACGCCATAGGCCAGCGTGACCCAAATCGCCACCTCGCGGGCCGAGTTCCACAGGTATTGGTAAGCGTGCTCGGGCTGGCTTTGCACCACCACCCGGCCCAGTTGCCGCCAGCCCGCGCTGACAAAAGCCTCGCCACCGGGCGGGGCCAGGGGGAAGGCGTTGGTGAACCATTCAGGCACATTGGCCACCTTGGCTGGCAACTCGCGCTCGACCAGCACCTTGCCTTTGGTGTCGGTGACAACGATGCGCTTGAAAAACCCCCGGTCAAAGAAACTGGACACATTCAACTCGGCCAGCACGGCATCGTCGCGCGACAGCGACTGGGCCAAAGGCACCGACAAGGCCGTGGCCGCGTCTTGCGCGTGCGAGGCCAGTTGCTGCTCAAGGTAGTCGCGTGTGCCCCGCACGCTGAACACCAGCAATCCAATCAAAATGCAAATGAAGACCGCCGAAATGGCCAACATGATCTGACGACGCAAGGTCATGTCAATGCTCCCCCGTGTGTCGGCCCGAAGGCAAGGTATACGCCACCCAGCCCATGGCCAGGATGACCATCAGCGTCAGCACATTGGCTGGCAGCTGCAAATTGAAGTCGACCCAACTGTGAATGGCAATGGACACAATCGCCATCATCACGCCAAAGGCAATGCCCCGCGGCAATGAGGTACGGCGCTTGGCCAGCGTGCGCGCTGCCGCATAAAAAGTGACCAGCACAAAAGCCCCCAGTAGCCCCAAACCCACCAAACCATAATCTGCCGCCAGCTCAACATAATCATTGTGAGCGTGGTCAAAATAAACTTTGTCGGTGGCGCGGTAACGCATGAAGCTGCCATAAAAGCTGCCCCCGCCGGTGCCAAACAAAGGAAAGTCGCGCACCAAGTCCAATGCGGCCATGGCGGCCTGCTGGCGCTGTTCGATGGATTCTTCAGCCCCACCACCATCGATGGTGGCTGCGGTCTCTTGCACCCGGTTCACCACCTTCTCCAGCCCCACCCAAGAGCCCACCACCACCACGTCCACCACGATCAAGCTGATGATCAAGGTCACCATGGCCGGTGCGGACCGGCGCGTCAGCGCCAAGGCAATCAAACCCACCACCACCAGGGCGGCAAAAAAGCCCGCATTGCCCATGCGCGACCGGGTCAGCACCAGGGCGATCACCATCACCACCAGCAACATGCGCAGGCGCATCTTGGGGCTGAGCACAAACTGCAGCATGCGGCCGACCACGTGCTTCCAGCCCGAGCCTTGAGAGTGGTCATTGCCCAGGCGGGCCAGCATCAAGCCCACACCCACCGACAAGCACAGCTCCATGTAGCCCGCAAAGTGGTTGTGGTAGCCGAACGAGCCCTTGGTGCGGTCGTGCAGCACATCAAAGAAATAGATCTGGTAGTGCGCGGTGGCCGAGAACAACATCACCGCCAACACCGCCTGCAACACCCCAGCCACCACCAGGCCCATGGCCAACTGGTCCAGCCGGGCCCGGTCGCGCACGGTCAGCAGCACCAGCAAAAAGGCGCAGAAATACCCGGTCGACAAAGCCGCGTAAATGCGGGTCTGAAACACATCCAGCGACAGGCGGAATGGCGCCACGCCATCCAACACCCGCCACGCCTCGGGCGACAGCGCCTTGACCCAGGCCTCAGGCAGCTGCAGGGTCTGAAACCAGACCAGCAGCACAAAGGCCCCCAGCATCATCAAGGGCCACTTGAACAGCGCCACCCGCTGCCAGGCGGCATCGGCCTGACCCCGCCAAGCCCACAGGGCCCCCGCCAGCAACACAAACACCCAAAACACCAAAATGCCAATCGCAAAGGTGCGGTTGCTGCCCAAAGGCAAGGGCGCCCAAACCAGCAAGGCCAACAGGCCCCAAAACACCCACGCGTCTCGCACAGGCTGTGCGTCATCGGGGTCGTAAGGTGGGGTGCTGCCCCCGCCCCGGCTTCTGCTCTTTGTTGTCAATGCCATCCCTGACCTGTTAATTATTTGTTCGACTTTGCTCTGTTCTACTTCGATGGGTACCCGCTTGAACGCGCCGTTGACTGGGTGACTGACAACATCACGCCAACACCGAGTGGTGAACCCCGGGCCAGCTGGATAAAGCCGATACCGATTAGTCTAGCGTTGCCCACCCATTCACCAGAATCCGAGCAAAAAAAAAGGCAGCGCGAAGCTACCTTTTATGAAGCGAGCCCTGAGGCCGGCTTAGCTGCGGCTGCCGCCGCCGCCGCCGCCACCAGCCGAAGTGGAGGCAGGAGCCGACGAGAAGCTGCTGGCACCCGACGAGGTGCCACCGCCGTCACCAGCACCAGCGCCGGTGGCGCCGCCGCTGGCAGTGGCTGCCGTCACGGTGGTGGTGCTGGCACCGGCACCGATGGCTGCAGTGGTGATCACGCTGGTGGGCACGCCAGCGGCCTTGGCAGCAGCGGCAACAGCCGTCACCACCGAATCAGCGCCTTGACCGGCAGCCACCACAGCAGCCACGACGGCAGCTGCGTTCTGGCCAGCGGCCAGCAGGGCCGTGGTGATGGCGCCGGGTGACACGCCTGCAGCCAGGGCGGCAGCGGCGATGGCTTCAGCCGAAGCGCCTTGCGCGATCATGGTCTTGACTTCAGCCTCTGCAGCCGTGGCAGACATGCCCGGTGCGAAAGCAGCGAAAGCGGAGACGCCAAGAGCGGCAATGCTCACAGCGATCAGGGACTTCTTGATGAGATTGCTCATGATGACCTCTCTGTTGGAATTACGAGTAGCACAAGTTTAACAAAGCCGTTCGCTCGCAACAACTTTTTTGTGCAGCGCATCAAGCCACCCAAAGTGGTGATCTGATCAAAATGCCGATAGAAAGCACACCATTTTGGTGATTATCAAAATAATTGTCGCCAAATTGAATTCAAGCCGACAGAGATCTGTCACATGCATCACTTGGTCACGCAAGCAAGCGTTAGAGGGTTGCGGCCCCAGACGGGCTACCGGCGCCCCAACGTCGAACGAAAAGCTTCCTGGGCGTTGCATCGCCCCCTGCAACTGAACCTGACGGGCTGGTCTGCAGGTGCGACTTGCCCGCAACACCACCGTTAGACAGGCCCCAATTCCTAGGGTTTGTATGTAAAACCGCACACCCCTTGGCGATAATGTGTGTTTGTAAAGCAACCAAGTCAGGGACCCGAGGGATGAGTTCTACAGAACAAGCAAACAAACGTGTCTATGTGGCTGGCCACCGCGGCTTGGTCGGGTCGGCACTGGTCAGGCAACTGGCGGCACAGGGCCAAAACGTCATCGCCCGCACCCACGCCGAACTGGACTTGACCCAAGCGGACCAGGTGGAGGCCTTCTTTGCTAAAGAGAAGCCCACCCATGTCTACTTGGCGGCAGCCAAAGTGGGCGGCATTGTGGCCAACAACACCTACCCCGCAGAGTTCATCCGCGACAACCTGGCCATCCAGACCAACGTCATCCATTCGGCGTGGCGCCATGGCGTGGAGCGCTTGTTGTTCTTGGGGTCCAGCTGCATTTACCCGCGTGAATGCCCCCAACCCATGCGTGAAGAGCACCTGTTGACCGGCCCGCTGGAGCCCACCAACCGCCCGTACGCGCTGGCCAAGATTGCTGGCATTGAGATGTGCTCCGCCTACAACCGCCAGTACGGCACCCGATTCCTGGCCGCCATGCCCACCAACCTGTACGGACCTGGCGACAACTACAACCTGCAAAACAGCCATGTGCTGCCGGCGTTGATTCGCAAGTTTCATGAGGCCAAGCTGCGCGGCGATGCCCAAGTGCCTGCCTGGGGCACGGGCACCCCGTTGCGCGAGTTTTTATACAGCGACGACATGGCCGACGCCTGCGTTTACTTGATGGGCTTGCCTGACGACCGATTTGACAGTTTGTTGTCGGTATACCCGCCCCTGGTCAACGTGGGCTGTGGCAATGACTTGAGCATCAAAGACCTGACCCAACTGGTTAGCGAGGTGGTGGGCTACACCGGCGAGGTGGTTTGGGACACCACCAAACCTGACGGCACCCCCCGCAAGCTGATGGACGTGGGCCGGCTGACCAGCATGGGCTGGTCGCCCAAGGTGGACCTGCGCGCTGGTATCGGCCTTGCTTACGCTGACTTCTTGAAGCGCCAAGCCGAAGGCGCGTTTCGCGACTGATCAAAGGCTGTAGCGGCCCAGCACAGCAGCACTATCTAACGAATACCTTCAAATTCAATCAGAGAGAAAACCAAAATGAGCAATCAGGGTCAACCTACCACCACCGCCAACGCCCGCAAAGTGGCGCTGATCACCGGCGTGACCGGTCAAGACGGGTCTTATCTGGCCGAACTGCTGCTGGAAAAAGGCTACGAGGTGCACGGCATCAAGCGCCGCAGCAGCTTGTTCAACACCGACCGCATCGACCACTTGTACCAAGACCCGCATGAAACGGGCCGCAAGTTCATCCTGCACCATGGTGACCTGACTGATTCGACCAGCCTGATCCGCATCATCCAGCAAGTGCAGCCGGACGAGATTTACAACTTGGCCGCCCAAAGCCACGTGGCCGTCAGCTTTGAAGAACCCGAATACACCGCCAATGCAGACGGCATTGGCGCACTGCGCATCTTGGAAGCCATCCGAATCCTGAAGCTGGAGAAGAAAACCCGCTTCTACCAAGCCAGCACCAGCGAGTTGTATGGCTTGGTGCAAGAGATCCCGCAAAAGGAAACCACCCCCTTCTACCCGCGCAGCCCCTACGCTGTGGCCAAGCTGTATGCCTACTGGATCACGGTGAACTACCGTGAGGCCTACGGCATTTATGCCTGCAACGGTATCTTGTTCAACCACGAAAGCCCCGTGCGTGGCGAAACCTTCGTCACCCGCAAGATCACCCGCGCCATTGCCCGCATTGCCCTGGGCCTGCAAGACTGCCTGTACCTGGGCAACATGAGCGCTTTGCGTGACTGGGGCCACGCGAAAGACTACGTCGAAATGCAGTGGCTGATGCTGCAGCAACAACAAGCCGAAGACTTTGTCATTGCCACGGGCGTGCAGTACAGCGTTCGTCAGTTTGTAGAGTTTGCCGCCGCAGAACTGGGTGTGAAACTGCGTTTTGAAGGCGAAGGTGAAGCAGAGATCGGTATTGTGGAATCAGTCACTGGCGACAAGGCCAAGTGCAAGGTCGGTGATGTGGTCGTGCGTGTTGATCCTCGCTACTACCGTCCCACTGAAGTAGAAACCCTGCTGGGTGACCCATCGAATGCACATGCAAAACTCGGATGGAAGCCGAAGATTACCCTGGCAGAACTGGTCAAGGAAATGGTTCTCTCCGACTACGAATCGGCACGCAAGGATGCCTTGGTGAAGATGGCAGGATTTAAGGCGTACAACCATCACGAATAAAAAACACCTTGGAAACAATGCCAGCCTCAGATGAGATTTGCATCTCTGATGTATTGACCCAGTGATTTCCTGCTCAGGTGTTATCGTTGAAAGGAAACACAGATGAGCACCCTGATGGAAGACGACATCAAGCGTTGGACGGCCAAGAGAAAGACGGCTTTGGTCCTAGACATCATTCAAGGCAAGACCACGGTCTCTGAGGCCAGTCGGGCCTACGACCTCAACCCTTCTGAGGTTGAACAGTGGGTCGATGAAGGCAAGCGCGGCATGGAGAACGCGCTGCGCAGCAAGCCTCTGGAAATCAAAGAGCAGTACGAACGCCAGCTCAGTGATCTGCAGCAAGCCTACGGCGAAGCAATGTTGGAGCTGCGCGCTCGAAAAAAGCTGGCCTCCCTGCTGGGCAACGAGGACGAGAAATGATCCTCAGCCTTCAGCAGGGATTGGCTGAAGACGGGATTGTGGTCAGCCTCGTGAAGCTTTGCCAGTGGTTCCAGATCCC
>NZ_JAQSIP010000012.1 GCF_028649475.1 Curvibacter cyanobacteriorum | reverse complement strand
AATCAAAGTCTTGCAACCCCAACCAACTCACCGCTTGTCAGTCACTGCGTTTTCAGCAGAGCCTCGAATTATATACCGCTTTTTGCAGCACAGTCAACTCGAAGAAGACTTTTTTCTCTCAGCGCCTTCAGCAACCAGATCAACCCAAAGAGCCAACCCACCGCCGAACTTGCCAACCACCAGCAGCAACCGAAGCCGCTACCAGAAGGACTGTTTCATCAGTCGAGCCCGCAAGTATACACAAAAAATGACAGCCGAACGACAAACGGCAAAATTTTGCGACGGACCGCTTCATCGTCAGCGAACCACCTCAGCTGCTCATGCTGTCCAAAGGCGTGAGCGCCTCGCCACCACGCCTTGGCTGGGCATCGACCGCCAACCCAAGCAAGCCAGCATCGCCTGATGCATACCAGCAAGCGCCCCCCCAGTGCCCACCCGGACAAGGCGCCCAGACAAAAGGCGGCCCCGGGCGCCGCCCTGTCACCAGGGACCAGCACCCAAGGCAGCCGCCGCCCTACTTCTGCTTGCCCATCAAGCGCTCCTTGAGCACGACGATCTCGCCCATGATGCCGCGTCGGAATGCCAGCACGCAGATCACAAAGATGAGCCCTGTGACCATGGTGACCGACTCGCCCAGGGTCTTGAACCAGTCGATGCCACTGAGACCCGCCAGGACGTTGCCGATCTCACCGAGCTTGTTCTCCAGCAGGACGACCACCGCCGAACCCAGCAACGGCCCCGACAAAGTGCCCAAGCCCCCCACCAGGGTCATCAAGATGACGGTGCCCGAATTGGTCCAGTGCACATCACTGAGGGTGGCAAAACCAAGCACCACGGTCTTCAAGGCCCCCGCCAGACCGGCCAATCCAGCGGACAGTACAAACGCCAGCAGCTTGAAGCGCTGAGTGTCGTAGCCCAGCGAGATGGCGCGGGGCTCGTTTTCCTTGATGCCCTTGAGCACCTGGCCGAACGGTGAATGGATGACCCGCACCACCAACAGGAAAGCCAAGGCCACGATCACCAGCGCCACGTAGTACATGACCAGGTCGTTCTGCAGATCGACCACACCGAACAGGCGGCCCCGGGGCACGCCTTGCATGCCGTCCTCGCCGCCGGTGAACGGGGCCTGCAGGCAAATGAAGAACAGCATCTGCGCCAGGGCCAGCGTGATCATCGAGAAATAGATGCCTTGGCGGCGGATGGCCAGGATGCCGAACACCCAGCCCAACAAGCAGCCCCCTGCGGTGCCAAACAGCAGCCCCAATTCAGGGGTCAGGCCCCAGACCTTGATGGCATGACCGCACAAGTAAGCGGCGCCTCCCAGAAACGCCGCGTGGCCAAACGACAGCAGACCGGTGTAACCCAGCAGCAGGTTGAAGGCCGAGGCGTACAGCGCGAAGCACATGAGCTTCATCACAAACACCGGGTAAGCGCCAAAGAACGGCGCCACCAGCAGGCCCAGCAGCAACAGGCCGTAACCCAGAAAAGACTTGTTCATGTTGTAGGGCCCCTTATTTCTCTTTGCCGAACAGGCCGGCGGGGCGAATCAAAAGAACGATGACCATGATCACGAACACCACTGTGGAAGACGCTTCGGGGTAGAACACCTTGGTGAACCCTTCGATGATGCCCAGGCCCAGGCCGGTGAGGATGGAGCCCATGATGGAGCCCATGCCGCCAATCACCACCACCGCGAACACCACGATGATGAGGTTCTGCCCCATCAGTGGCGTGACTTGGATCACCGGGGCTGCCAGCACCCCGGCAAAGGCCGCCAGTGCCACGCCGAAGCCGTAGGTCAGCGTGACCATCAGGGGCACGTTGATGCCGAAGGCTTCGACCAGGCGGGGGTTCTCGGTGCCCGCCCGCAAATAAGCACCGAGCCGGGTCTTCTCGATCACGAACCAGGTCGCGATGCAAACCACCACCGAGGCCACCACCACCCAGGCACGGTAGTTGGGCAACATCATGAAGCCCAGGTTGGTGGCGCCCACCAACTGGTCAGGCGTGTCGTAGCCCAAGCCCGACACCCCGTACACCGAGCGGAACGCCCCCTCGATGAGCAGCGTCAGCCCGAGCGTCAGCAACAGGCCGTAGAGGTGGTCAAGTTTGTAGATCCAACGCAGCAGCAAGCGTTCGATCAGCACGCCAAACGCGCCCACGATCACCGGCGCGGCGATCAGCATGACCCAGTAGCTGATGTTGAAGTACGTCATGCCCATCCAGGTCAGGATGGCGCCCATCATGAACAGGGCCCCGTGGGCGAAGTTGATGACGTTGAGCAAACCAAAGATCACCGCCAAGCCCAGGCTCAAGATGGCATAGAAAGACCCGTTGACCAGCCCCAACAGGAGCTGGCTCATCATGGCCGGTAAAGAGACTCCGAAGATTTCCATAGCGTGATTGGCGGTGAGCAGACGGTGAAGCAGGGCCGCACGGGGCGGCCCCTGCGCATCAAGGCATTACTTCCAGAGAGCGCACTTGGATTCGGCCTTGGTCGTGAAGACCTGGTCGCCCGGGAGCTTCTTGACCAGCTTGTAGTAGTCCCAGGGCTTGGTCGACTCGCCAGGCGACTTGACCTGCATCAGGTACATGTCGTGCACATAGCGGCCGTCAGCGCGCAATTGGCCGGAGGCGAAGAAGTCGTTCATCTTCATGCCGCGCCAGGTTTCCATGACCTTGTCGGCATCGGTGGTCTTGGCAGCTTGCACGGCCTTGAGGTAGTTCATCGTGGCCGAGTAGTCGGCGGCCTGGATTTCGGTCGGCATGCGCTTGGCCTTCTCAAAGAAGCGCGCGGCGAACTTGCGCGTTTCGTCGTTCAGGTCCCAGTACCAGGGCGTCGTGAACAGCAGGCCTTCAGTGTTCTTCAGGCCCAGGCTGTGGACGTCGGAGATGAAGATCAGCAGACCGGCGAGCTTCATGGTCTTGCCGATGCCGAACTCCTTGGCCGCCTTGATCGAGTTGATGGTGTCCCCACCGGCGTTGGCCAGACCCAGGATCTGGGCCTTGGAGCTTTGCGCTTGCAACAGGAAGGACGAGAAGTCCGAGGCATTGAGCGGGTGACGCACGCCGCCCACCACCTGACCGCCCTTGGCCTTGACCACCGCACTGGTGTCGGCCTCCAGCGCATGACCGAAGGCATAGTCAGCGGTCAGCATGAACCAGCTCTTGCCACCGCCATCGACCACGGCCCCGCCGGTGCCCTTGGCCAGGGCCACGGTGTCGTAGGCGTAGTGCACGGTGTAGGGGGTGCATTGCTCATTGGTCAGCGCCGAGCTGGCCGCGCCGTTGTTCACGTAGACGCGCTTCTTCTCGGAGGCGACCTTGGCAATCGCCAGGGCGGTGCCCGAGTTGGTGCCACCGAACACCATGGTCAAGCCCTGGGTGTCGATCCATTCACGCGCCTTGGAGGCGGCGATGTCGGCCTTGTTTTGGTGATCGGCCGTCAACAGCTCGATCGGCATGCCGTTGACCTTGCCGCCGAAATCGTCAATGGCCATCTGGATGGCCATGGCGCCGTTCTTGCCCTCGACGTCGGCGTACAAGCTCGACATGTCGGTGATGAAACCGATCTTGACCTTGTCTTGCGCCTGGGCCGAGGTGGCACCAAAGCCCGCCGCAGCCAACAAGGTTGCCAGCAGGGTGAGTTTGCTTGTCATGGAGGTCTCCTGTTAGAAAAATCAGAATCGAGAAGGGGGTAACACGGGGGCTCAAACGCCCAGCAACTCGTTGAGCACGGGCATCTTGGCGTCCAGTTCGGAGGCACTGAACTGCTCGACCATCTGACCGTGCTCCATCACATAGAAGCGATCGGCCAGCGGGGCGGCAAAACGAAAGTTCTGCTCCACCATCACCACGGTGTAGCCCTTCTGGCGCAAGGTGGTGATCATTCGGGCCAGGGCCTGCACGATGACAGGGGCCAGGCCTTCGGAGATTTCGTCGAGCAACAGCAAACGGGCCCCGGTGCGCAGGATGCGCGCCACCGCCAGCATCTGCTGCTCGCCACCGGACAGGCGCGTGCCCTGGCTGTGGCGCCGCTCGGCGAGGTTGGGGAACATGGCGTAGATCTCGTCCACCGACATGCCCTCGGACGTGCCCTTGAGCCGCGGTGGCAACAGCAGGTTTTCCTCGCAGGACAGGCTGGAGAAGATGCCGCGCTCTTCGGGGCAGTAGCCCACGCCCAGGTGGGCGATGCGGTGGGTGGGCAGGCCAATCGTTTCGACGCCATTGATCTTCAACGAGCCTTTTCGGCTGCCGGTCAAACCCATGATGGCGCGCATGGTGGTGGTGCGGCCGGCGCCGTTGCGCCCCAGCAGGGTCACCACCTCGCCAGGGCGGACCACCATGTCCACCCCATGCAGCACATGGGATTCGCCGTACCAGGCCTGCAGGCCGCTGATCTGCAGCGCTGGCGTCTGGGTGTTTGTGTTGGGTTTCATGGGGGTGGCCATCTCAGTGCGCCCCCTGCAGTTGCCCGTCGGTGGTGCCCATGTAGGCCTCCATCACCAAGGGGTTGCGCGACACCTCTGCGTAAGGCCCTTCGGCCAGCACCGCACCGCGTTGCAGCACGGTGATGGTGTCGGCGATGTTGGAGATCACGCTCATGTTGTGTTCGACCATCAGGATGGTGCGCCCCGCGGAGACTTTCTTGATCAGCTGGGTGACACGGTGCACGTCCTCGTGCCCCATGCCCTGGGTGGGCTCGTCGAGCAGCATCAGCTCGGGCTCCATCGCCAGCGTGGTGGCGATCTCGAGCGCACGCTTGCGGCCGTAAGGCAGGTTCACCGTGACCTCATCGGCCATGTCTTCGAGACCCACTTCGGCGAGCAGCGCGAGCGCGCGGTCGTTGAGCTGGTGTAGCGTGCGTTCGCTGCGCCAGAAGTGGTAGCTGGTGCCCAGGCTGCGCTGCAGCCCCAGGCGCACGTTCTCCAGCAAGGTCAGGTGCGGGAACACGGCCGAGATCTGGAACGAGCGGATGATGCCGCGGCGCGCAATCTGCGCCGGGCGCTCCCGGGTGATGTCGACGCCGTTGAACAGGATGGTCCCCGAACTGGGCTCGAGGAACTTGGTCAGCAGGTTGAAGCAGGTGGTCTTGCCCGCCCCGTTGGGGCCGATCAGCGCATGGATGGAACCGCGCTGCACGGACAGATTGACCTGACTGACCGCCGTGAAGCCCTTGAACTCTTTGGTGAGCTGTTGCGTTTGCAGAATGATGTCACTCATCGTCTCAGGGGCGCTCCGGCGGGTTTGATGCGGTTGGGGACAAGGAAGCCCAGCAGAGGTCGCCAGGCCAGCGATTCATTTCATGCTACGGGCGGCCACTGGCCGGGGATACTGGGGCAAATGCCTAGACCTGACGCCAACCGGACACCAGGCCCCAAGACACCGCACAAACCTTGGCTTGGGCCGGTCGCTCCACACGCGATCAGCGCCGACATGCAGCCCCACAACAACACCCCAGCGTTAGCCCGCATACGGGGAGCACGCGCTTTCCGATATGGTGGTTTGTGTCGCGCAGCCGGCCACAGAGCCGGATCGCGCAGGAGGAGCCCCATGCACCACAGACCCATGCCCCCCAGCCAACCGAGAACACGCTCACCTGGCAGCCTGCCCGCCGTTGCGCCCAAGCCGGCAGCCCTGCGGCCCTCACCCCCTTGAGAGCCGAGGCAGGCCATGGCCCAAGTCGGCCCCATGCACCAATGGAACAGCGCCCACCGGTCGCTGCCCAACGCCCCCCTGCCCTGGGCGGTGAGCCCGCTGTCGCCTGACCCGGCGCCGCCGGCCTTGCTGGCCGAGACCTTGCAGGGCCTGCAGCAGTCGCCACGCCGGGTGCCCGGGCGCTACCTGTTTGACCTGGCAGGTTGCACCCTGTTCGACCGCGCCACCGAGTCGCCCGACTGTTATCAGGCCCGCACCGAACTCAGCGTCGTGCATGCCCATGCGGGAGAGATCGCACGGCGCATGGGCCCGTGCCCGGAGCTGGTCGAATGGGGCGCCAGCACCATGCGGGTGATTCGGCGCCTGATCGAAGAAACCGATCAGCCAGTGCGCTACCTGCCGATCAACCTCTCGGCCCAGCACCTGCAGGCCCAGTCCGCCGGGCTGCAGCACGACTACCCCCGACTGGCGGTGCAGCCGCTGGTGCACGACCTGTCGGACGCACACCCGTTGCCGCCCAAGCACCCGCAAGCCGCGCGGCGCATGGGTGTGGTGGGTGCAGCGGCGCTGGCCGCCGTGGCCCCGGGGCAGCGCCTGGAGGTGCTGCGCCACCTTGCCGACGCCCTGCGCGGCGGCGCCTTGCTGGCCACGGTGGACCAGGTCCACGAGCCTGATTTGCTGAAGCGGGCTTACCAGGATGGCCATGGCTTGATGGCCAGCTTCAACCTCAATGCCTTGAAACGCTGCCAGCGCGAGTTGGGCTTGCAAGGCGATCTGCGGGGGTTCCGCCACCAGGTGCACTGGCAGGCCGCGGACGCCACCGTGCAGTTGCAACTGGTCAGCCCGACCCAACGGACCTGGGTGCTGGGCCAAGGCGAGCAACGCATCGAGCTGACGCTGCAAGCCGACGAACCCATCCACACCTGGCGCAGCCACCCCTGGAGCGCCGAGGGCCTGCAAAGCCTGGCCCGACTGGCGGGTTTTTCGCCCGGGCCGTGCTGGCAAGACCCGCAAAGCCGCATCGTCGTCTGCTGGCTGCAGGCCCCACCGGCCTGACGCCACCCTGCCCTGCCCCGGCACGCCGAGCGCCTGGCCGCCACCAGACCGCGCCCACCGGTGGGCGCAGGGCCACTCAGTGGGCGCCTGCGGCAGCTTCGCTGCCGCCCGCACTGGACGGCAGCGGGTGGGACAACCACACCAGCGGAATCAGCGCCAGAAAGACCCAGGCCGACACCATGAAGACGTCATTGGCGGCCAACATGAAAGCCTGCTGATCGACCAGGCGGTTGACCTGCGCCAGTGCCTGCTCGGGGCTCAAGCCCGCCGACGACAGGCCCTGCAAGGCCAGCATCGCCGGCCCGTGGCCGTTCTGGATGGACTCCACCAATTGCGCGTGGTGCAAGGCCGCGCGGGTTTCCCAGGCGGTGGTGGCGATCGAGGTGCCAAAGGCCCCCGCGGTGATGCGCACAAAGTTGGACAAACCCGACGCCGCCGGGATGCGTTCCGGCGAGATGCCCGACAAGGTGATGGTGACCAGCGGAATGAAGAAGAACGCCATCGCCACCCCCTGCACCACGGTCGGCACCATGATGGTGGCCAGATCGGCCTGGGTGTTGAAGCGCGAACGCATCCACAGCACCAGGGCGAACACCAGGAACGCCACTGACGCGAACTTGCGCGGGTCGAAGCGGCTCAGGTTCTTGCCCACCCAGGGCGACAAGACCAGGGCCAGCAAGCCCACCGGTGCCATGACCATGCCCGCCTGCGTGGCGGTGTAGCCCATGAACTGCTGCAGCCACAGCGGCAGCAACACCACGTTGCCAAAGAACAGTCCGTAGCCCACCGACATGGCCAGTGCGCCCGCCCAGAAGTTGCGCTGCTTGAACAAGGCCAGATCCACCACCGGGTGCTTGTCGGTCAACTCCCAGACCAGGAAGACCGCCAGCCCCACCGCGGCCACCACGGCCAGCGCCACCACCAGGTTGGACTGGAACCAGTCGTTCTCCTTGCCGATGTCCAGCGCGACCTGCATCGCGCCGACCCACAGCACCAGCAGCGCCAGGCCCACCGAGTCGATCGGCAACTGCCGGGTCGGGGTCTCACGCTGGCGGTACAGGCTCCAGGCCACGCCCGCGGCCAGCAGGCCGACGGGGATGTTGATGTAGAAGATCCAGGGCCAGGACAGGTTGTCGGTGATCCAGCCACCGAGCAAGGGCCCCATCACCGGGGCCACCAGGGTGGTCATGGACCACATGGCCATCGCCAGCCCCGCCAATGCGCGCGGGTAGCTGGACAACAGCAGCCCTTGCGACAAGGGAATCATCGGCCCGGCCACAAAGCCTTGCAGGGCCCGAAAGGCGATCAGGGTCGTCATGTTCGGGGCCAGGCCGCACAGCCAGGAGGCCAGCACAAACAACAGCACGCTCAGCACGAACAGGCGCACCTGCCCCACGCGCTGGGACAACCAGCCCGTCAAGGGCACGGCGATCGCGTTGGCCACGGCAAAGCTGGTGATCACCCAGGTGCCCTGGTTGGGGCTGACGCCCAGGTCACCCGCCATGGCCGGCAGGGACACGTTGGCGATCGAGGTGTCGAGCACATTCATGAAGGTGGCGGCCGACAATGCGATCGTGCCCCAGGTGCGGGCCGAGCCCGTCAAGGGCGGCGGCGGCACATAAGCGGCAGGCCCGGCAGCAGGTGCTTGGGACATGGTGAACCTGCTCAGTGGGTGCTGGCGACGCCCGTGCGCGCAGCGGCCAGGCGCACCGGGCGACCCGCGTGGGCCGAGATGACGCGGTTGACCAGCGCCGAGGCCTCGTCATCGGACACGGTGTAGACCTGGGTCTGCACCGCGGCACCGTCGCGTGGGGCTTCGGCCAGGCTCGGCCCGTCCTGCTGGCGGACATCGACGGTGGCTTCCATCGACAAGCCAATGCGCAGCGGGTGCGCAGCGAGTTCCTCGGGGTTCAGCAGCACCCGCACCGGCACGCGCTGCACCACCTTGATCCAGTTGCCGGTGGCATTCTGCGCGGGCAGCAGCGCAAAGGCCGCCCCCGTGCCCACGCCCAAACCGGCCACCTTGCCGCTGTACTCGACCTTCTCGCCCCACAGGTCGGCGGTCAGTTTGACGGGTTGGCCCAGGCGAATGTGGCGCAGCTGGCCTTCCTTGAAATTGGCATCCACCCACAGTTGGTTCAGCGGCACCACCGACATCAGCGGCGCACCGGCGCTGACGCGCTGGCCCAGTTGCACGGTGCGCTTGGCCACATAGCCATCGACCGGTGCCGGCAAGGCCGCGCGGCGCGAGGCCAGGAAGGCTTCGCGCAGCTTGGCGGCGGCGGCCAGCACACTGGGGTGAGCTTCGAGGGAGGCGCCCTCGGTCATCGCCTGGTTGCTGCTGAGCTGCTCCCGCGCGGCCGCCACGCCCGCTTGCGCCGACGCCAGCGCCGAGCGGGCCTGGGCCAGCTGGGTCTGCGAGTGGGCCAGTTCCTCGCGCGACACCGCGCCATTGCCGGTCAAGGCCTGGCGGCGGTTCAGGTCGTCGGTGGCGCGGTCGATCTCGATCTGGGCCTTACTGACCTCGGTCTCACGCAGCCTGACCTGGGCTTCCAGGGCGCTGTTGTTGGCGTACAGCGTGCGCACCTGGCGCACCGTCTGGGCCAGGTTGGCCTCGGCCTGGTCCAGCGCCACGCGCGCGTCGGTGGGGTCCAGCTTGACCAGCGGCTGGCCAGCCTTCACAAAGTCGGTGTCATCGGCCAGCAAGGCCGTGACCGTGCCATTGATTTGTGGCGTGATCTGGATCAGATTGCCTTGGACATAGGCGTTGTCGGTGCTTTCGTAGTGCCGGGCCACGGTCCATTCGTAGGCGGCCCAGCCGGCACCGGCCAGCACGACGACGGCGGCGATGGCCATCAGGCCTTGGCGTCGCGGGTGGGTGGACGGGCTGGCCGTGGGGTGGGCGGGCTTTGGCTCGGGGTGGTTCATGTTCAATCCTGTCGCGGAGTGCGGCGCTCGGGCCGCTCATCAAAGAGGTCTGCTGAGTCGAAGGTTCTGGCGGTGGGTGGCAGGCACGCCAGGCACGGGGTCAGGGCACTGCGGGCGGGCCATTCGGCGCCACCGCCGGTGCCGAGCGAGGCCCGGCCAAGGCCGACTGCACGGCCATCAAGCCAGACGCCACCGCCCCCTGGGGCGCCACGGCCACGGTCTGCGGGGTCCAGCCACCGCCCAGTGCGCGCCACAGCGCCACCTGGGTGTCCACCGTGCGGGCGGCCAGGTCGACGCTGGCCCGGCGCTGGGCCAGCACCTGGGTCTCGGCGCTCAGCACCTGCAGGTAGGTGCCCAGTCCCGCCTGGTAGCGCTGACGCGCAATCGCATAGGCGTCTTCGGCGGCCTGGCGGGCCGAGTGCTGCAGCGCTTGCTGGCGCCACAGGGACTCGCTCAGCAGCAACTGGTCCGACACGTCGTGCACGGCCTCCAACACCGCGCCGTTGTAAGCGGCGATGGCGCTGTCCAGATCGGCGGTCTTGGCTTTCAGGTTGGCCCGCAAGCGGCCACCTTCAAAAATCGGCAGGCTCAGTGCGGGCGACACCCCGGCCTGTTCGCTGCTGGACTTGAGCACATTGGAGAACCCAAAAGCCGACAAGCCCACATAGGCCTTCAGATTGATGTTCGGGTAGAACTGGGCGCGGGCGGTGTCGGTGTCGCGGCTGGCCGCTTCGACCCGCCAGCGGGCAGCCACCACATCGGCGCGCTGCCCCACCAGGTTGACGGGGACCTGGGCCGGGACGTCGGCGCTGATCTGCTCGGGCAACACCGGCTGGACCAGGCGCGGGGCCAGGGCCGGGTCGCCCACCAGGGCGGCCAGGGCGTTGCGGGTCAGGCCGATTTGCTCTTGCAGCGCTTCGATCTGCAAGCGCGCGTCGGGCAGGCTGCCCTGGCTCTGGCGCAGCTCCAATTGGGTGTCCAGTCCCGCTTTCAGGCGGGATTGCACCAGCCCCAGCATTTCTTCGCGCTGCTCGAGGGTGCGCTGCGCCACGGCCAGTTGCTGCCCTTGGCGGGCCCACTGGAAATAGGTGCGCAGCACCTGGCTGGCCAGCAACAGGCGGGCCGCCTGGGCGTCGGCTGCGGCGGCCTGCACCGCCCCCAGCGCCGCGTCGAGCGCCGCGCGGTTCTTGCCAAAAAAGTCCAGCTCCCAGGAGCCCGACGCCTGCAGAGTGCCCATGCTGCGCACACTGCCTGCCAGCGGTTTGGGGTACAGGCCGTTGCTGGTGTAGAGGTCGCGGCTGAGGTCAGCCACCGCCCCCACCTGGGGCAACAAGGCAGCCTCGGAGCCCCCAGCCAGGGCTTGCGCACGCTCCAGGCGCAGGCTGGCCTGCTGCAGGCTGGGGTTGCCCGCCAACGCCTGGGTCAACAGGCTGTTGAGTTGGGCGTCACCGTACTGGGTCCACCAATCCTGCCGCGCCCACGGGGGGGCCACCGACGTGGTCTGGCTGTCCAGGCCCAGCGTGGAGGCGGGACGCAGGGTGCCGCGGCTCTGGATGCCGGAGAAGTCGGCACACGCCGACAAGGCCAGGCTGGCCACCACGGCCAGGCTGCTCAAACGCCAAAAACGGGGGGCTGTTCGGGTCCCCCGCGGTGTGGATGAAGTCATGGATCAAAGGTCCTTGGCAGTACCCGCCTCGGCCTGGGAGGACAGGCCTTCGGCGTTCTTGAGAATGCGCTGGAGAAATTGGCAGAGCTGAAGCCACTCGGCTTCCGAAAAGCCAGCCAGTGCGGCGTTCTGAAGCTCACTGAGCACCTCGGGGATGACCGCCGCCGCCTGGACGCCTTCGGGGGTGAGGTTCAGGTGCACCACGCGGCGGTCGGACACCGAGCGCTCGCGACGGCACAGGCCTTTGCTTTCCAGCCGGTCCAGCAGGCGGGTCATGGCCCCCGTGTCGAGCTGGCAGGTGCGTGCCAACTCGGCCACGCCACACGAGCCGGCGTGGGTGTGCAGCTTGACCAAGGGCAGCCACTGCGCGTTGGTCAAGCCGTGGGGCTCCATGCGGCGGTCGATTTCGAGGCCCAGCAGCCGAACGATCTGACGCATGGTGTAGCCCACGCTGACCTGACCGGTGTAGCCGTCGGCCCGGTAGAAACTGGGGATCTGCGCCAGGTCCTGGGACGGGGTTTCAGAAGTCATAGGTTGAATATTAATTGCCTAGGCAATCATTGTCAAGGCTATGATTGCCATGGAAGCCTTGTAGTTGCCCTCCCCCGCCCCACCTTCAAGCCAGGGCCCTGCGGCCCCCCACCCTCAACCTGCCCTATCCTTGCTGCCATGAACCCCGCTGCTCCCACCTCGCCGGCCAAGGCCTCGCCACGCTCGCTGTCTGGCCTGAAACCGTTTTTGCAGCCCTACCGCTTTCAAATCGGTCTGGCGCTGTTGTTCCTGCTGCTGGCGGCGGGCTCCACCCTGGCGTTTCCGCTGGCCTTGCGCCAACTGATTGATGGCGGGCTGGTCCCGGCCCAGCGCGAGGCCCAGGCGATGGCGCTGGCCGACCACTTTCTGGCCCTGTTTGGGGTGGCGGCGGCGCTGGCCGTGTTCTCTGCGGCTCGCTTCTACACCGTCAGCTGGCTGGGCGAACGCATCACCAGCGACCTGCGCAATGCCGTCTACGCCCATGTGCTGAAGCAGAGCCCGGCCTTTTTCGAGACCACCCAGACCGGCGAGGTGCTGTCGCGCCTGACGGCCGACACCACCCTGGTGCAGACGGTGGTGGGCTCGTCGCTGAGCATGGGCCTGCGCAACGCGGTGATGGGGCTCGGCGCGCTGGGGGTGCTGGTCTGGACCAACCCGCTGGTGATGGGCCAGGTGCTGCTGATCCTGTTGCTGATCGTGGCACCGTCGGTGTGGTTTGGGCGGCGCGTGCGGCGCCTCTCGCGGGCCAGCCAGGACCGGGTCGCCGACGCCAGCGCCGTGGCCGCCGAGGTGATGAACGCGGTGCCCGCGGTGCAGGCCAACAATGCCACACAACGCGAAGCGGAGCGCTTCAACCAAGCCACCCAGATGGCCTTTGAAACCGCCGTGCGCCGCAGCCGCGCACGCTCGGTGCTGGTGGCTTTTGTGATCATGGCCACCAGTGCGGCGCTGCTCTGGGGCCTGTACCAGGGCACCCAGGCGGTGATGCAAGGCCGCCTGAGTGCCGGGGCGCTGGGGCAGACCGTGGTTTACGTGCTGATCCTGGCCAGCTCGGCGGCGGTGCTGGGCGAGGTCTATGGCGACCTGCTGCGGGCGGCTGGGGCCACCGAAAGGCTGATGGAGTTGCTGCACAGCCCGCCCGCCCTGGTCTCCGGTCCCCGCAACCGCGTGCCCCCCGCCCAGCAGGCGCTCGGGGCCGAGATCGACTTCGAGGGGGTGACCTTCCATTACCCGTCGCGGCCCCAGCAAGCGGCCCTCAGTGGCTTGAAGCTGCACATTGCCCCGGGCGAAACCGTGGCCCTGGTCGGCAGCAGTGGCGCGGGCAAATCGACGGTCTTCCAGTTGCTGCAGCGCCTGTACGACCTGGACCCACAACAGTCCGGCCCGCTCAAGCTCGACGGTGTCGCCCTGCCCGATTGGGACCTGGAAACCCTGCGGGCTCAGATTGGCATCGTGCCGCAAGACGCGGTGATTTTCTCCAGCAGCGCGCGTGAGAACATCCGCTACGGCTGCCCCGATGCGAGCGACGCCGACGTGGAAGCCGCCGCCCAACAGGCCTTTGCCGATGAGTTCATCCGCGCCCTGCCCCAAGGCTACGACACCTTCCTCGGGGAGCGTGGGGTGCGGCTGAGCGGCGGACAGAAGCAGCGCATCTCGATCGCCCGGGCCTTGCTGCGGCGCCCGCGCTTGCTGTTGCTCGACGAGGCCACCAGCGCGCTGGATGCGGAGAGCGAGCGAATGGTGCAAGCGGCACTCGAAGCCGCGATGCACGGCGGACGCGATCGGACCACGCTGGTGATCGCCCACCGCCTGGCCACGGTGCAAAAGTCAGACCGCATCCTGGTGTTGGAACACGGCCGTGTGGTGGAAGAAGGCCGCCACGAAGCGCTGATTGCCAAGGGCGGCGCCTACGCCCACTTTGCGCAGATGCAATTGCTGAACTGAAGGCGCCCAAGGCCCCCGCCGGCACGGGCCAGGTGCCGCTGCCCGGGATGGCCGCCCGACGCCAGTGCAGTCCGGGCGCTGGCACCACCCCAAGGCCTCAGGGGCGACGCGTCATTGCAAGGTTTCTTTGGCGGCGGCCGGCAGCGGCAAGGGCAGCACCGGCACCCCTTCTTCGAGCAAGGCCGCGGTCTGCTCGGGTGTGGCATGGCCACGGATGCCGCGCTCAGGGGCCTCGCCGTGGTGCATGCGGCGGGCCTCGTCGGCGAAATCCGACCCCACATCTTCGGTGTTGCGCACAATCTCGCGCGCCACTTGCAGCCAGGCCGCCTGCAGGCGCTGGCGCTCGGCGGGGCTGAGGTCGGCCGCGCCTGGCCCCGAGCTGCCGCCACGGCGTGCCGGCACGGGCGCGGACGCCGACGCCGGCTGCGGCGTGGCTGGCTCAGCCCGGGCCGCGCCCAGGTTGAGGCGCGGTGCCGAAGGCAGCTTGCGAATGTGGGGGTCTTGGCACAGGGGACAGGTCAGCAGGCCGCGGGCCAGCTGACTTTGAAAATCATCCTCAGAGCCAAACCACCCCTCGAAACCGTGGCCGCCCTCGCATTGGAGGTTGAACACTTTCATGGCTCAAGCGGCGGACGAGCCTGCCCCTCGGTGTTTGAGCAGGTAGCGGTAGACGAAGCCAGGGAAGGCAAAGGTCAGGAACAGCGTCGCCGTGATGGCGTAAAACTCCCAGCGCTGCGGTGCGATCTGTCCGGCCTGCTGCTCGAGCAGCCGCCCCAGGGCGCCGGCCAGGGCATAGAAAAACACCAACTCCAGGGCCCGCAACCAGATGGACTTGGGCCCCCGAAGCGGCACCACCGCCAGCAGGCGGTGGTTGATAAAAGGCAAATTGGCGGCCACGAGGGCCGCCAAGATCACCAGCCAGATGGCACCAGTCTGATTCAAGACGAGGCCTCTGAGGTGGGGCCCGGGCTCAAGAGCCCAGGGTGCGCACGATGGCGCGGGCGCACAGCGCCATCAGGCCGCCAGGCAGCAGGCCCAGCACCAGGATCAAACCAGCGTTCAGCGACAGGACCACACGCACATCAGCCGGCGCCGAGACAGTGGTGGCGGTCAGCGGCTGGTCGAAGTACATGACCTTGACGACACGCAGGTAGTAGAAGGCACCGATCAGCGACATGATCACAGCGAACACCGCCAACAGGGTGTAGCCCGTGTCGCCCGTGGTCACCAGCGCTTGCAGCACCGACAACTTGGCGTAGAAGCCCATCAACGGCGGGATACCAGCCATCGAGAACAGGCAGATCGACATCACGGCGGCGTAGAAGGGGCTGCGCTGGTTCAGGCCTGCGAGGTCGGAGATCTCTTCGCTTTCGAAGCCTTCACGGGCCAGCAGCAGGATCACGCCGAAGGTGGCCAGCGTGGTCAGCACGTAGGTCACGACGTAGAACATGGCCGAGCTGTAAGCGTTGGCCGCCGGCAGGGTGGTGCCGCCGACGACGCCCGGGATCAGGCCCAGCAGCACGAAGCCCATTTGTGAAATGGTCGAATAAGCCAGCAGGCGCTTGAGGTTGGTTTGCACCACACCGACCAGGTTACCGACCAGCAGCGAGGCCACCGACAGCACCACCAGCATTTGCTGCCAGTCGATGGCCAGCGGCAGCAGGCCCTCCACCAGCAGGCGGATCGCGATGGCAAACGCTGCAAACTTGGGCGCGCCACCGATCATCAAGGTCACGGCCGTGGGCGCGCCCTGATAGACGTCAGGCACCCACATGTGGAAAGGCACCACCCCCAGCTTGAAGGCAAGACCGGCCACGATGAAGACCAGACCGAACACCAGCACCTGGTGGTTGACTTGACCCGAACCCACCGCCTTGAAGACTTGACCGATGTCCAGAGAGCCCGTGGCGCCGTACATCATCGACAGGCCATAGAGCAGGAAACCACTGGCCAGCGCGCCCAGCACGAAGTACTTCATGGCGGCTTCGGTCGACGTCGCATGGTCACGGCGCAGTGCCACCAGCGCGTAGCTCGACAGGGTCAGCAGTTCCAGACCCAGGTAGATGATCAGGAAGTTGTTGCCCGAGATCATCACGAACATGCCCAGCAGCGCAAACAGGCTCAGTGTGAACAGCTCGCCACCGCGCAGCATGTCGCGGTCGGCCGCGTAGGGACGGCCATAGACCAGGGTCACAAACATGGCGACGGTGGCAAAGCACTTGAGCCAGTTGCCCATCGGGTCACTGACGATCAGGCCACCAAAACCGTACAGGGTCTGCTCACTGTCGGCGTACATCGCTTGCATGACGGCCACCACGCCCAGCGTCAACAACGTCAGCACGTAGGTCGCGGTGCGGCGGGTGCTGGTCACGCTGAGGTCAAACAGCGCGATCACGCAGGCCATGACCAGCAGGATGAGTTCCGGGTAAGTCGTGACCCAACTGAGTTTGTCAATCATCTCGTTTCTCTCTGATCAGTCTGGTCAGTTCAGCTTGGACGCGGCCACGTGTTGCAGCAGGTCGGCGACTGAGGTGTTCATCACATCGGTGAAGGGCTTGGGGTACAGGCCCATGTACAGGACCGCAATGGCCAGCAACGACATGATCAGGAACTCACGGGCATTGATGTCCTTGAGCTCACGCACATCATCGTTGGTCACCGGACCCAGGTAGACGCGCTTGAACATCCACAGCGTGTAAGCAGCACCGAAGATCAGCGCGGTGGCCGACAGCATGCCGAGCCAGAAGTTGGCCTTGACTGCCCCCAGGATCACCATCCACTCACCCACGAAACCCGCGGTGCCCGGCAGGCCGCAGTTGGCCATCGAGAACAGCAGTGCAAACGCAGCGAACTTGGGCATGGTGTTGACCACGCCGCCGTAGCTGGCGATCTCACGCGAGTGAACGCGGTCGTACAAGACACCGATGCTCAGGAACATGGCGCCCGACACGAAGCCGTGGGCAATCATCTGCACCAGACCACCGGACACGCCGAGGTCGTTGAAGATGAAGAAACCCAGGGTCACGAAACCCATGTGCGCCACGGACGAGTAAGCCACCAGCTTCTTCATGTCCTTCTGCACCATGGCCACCAGACCCACGTAGATCACCGCAGTCAGCGACAGGGCAATGATCAGCCAAGCCCATTCACGCGAGGCGTCGGGGGCGATGGGCATCGAGAAGCGCAGGAAACCATAAGCACCGAGCTTCAGCATGATGGCCGCCAGCACCGCCGAACCACCCGTGGGCGCTTCAACGTGCACATCAGGCAGCCAGGTGTGCACCGGCCACATCGGCACCTTCACTGCGAAAGCCGCAAAGAAAGCGAAGAACAGCAGCGTCTGGGCCGTGCTGCTCAGCGGCAGCTTGTGCCAGGTCAGGATGTCGAAGCTGCCACCCGAGGCGCTGTACAGGTAAATCAGGGCGACCAGGGTCAGCAGCGAACCCATCAGGGTGTACAGGAAGAACTTGAACGCGGCGTAGATCTTGTTCGGACCACCCCAGATCCCGATGATCAGGTACATCGGGATCAGCGTGGCTTCGAAGAACACGTAGAACAGCATGCCGTCCAGTGCGGTGAACACGCCGATCATCAAACCGCTGAGGATCAGGAAGGCGCCCATGTACTGGTTGACGCGCTCGGTGATGACTTCCCAGCCCGCGATCACGACGATCAGGGTGATGAAGGCGGTCAGCGGCACGAACCAGAACGAGATGCCGTCCAGGCCCAGGTGGTAGTGGATGTTGAAGCGCTCGATCCACGAGACGTTTTCAACAAACTGCATGGCCGAGGTGCCCAGTTGGAAGCCGTCGTACAGCGGCCAGGTCACCAGCAGGCTGACCAGGGCGCCGATGAGGGCGATCCAACGAACCGCCTTGGCGTGTTCATCCCGGCCCAGGGCCAGCAGCACGACACCAAAGACGATCGGTGTCCAGATTGCAAGACTCAACAAACCCATTTTTGTTTTTCTCCTACTTGTTGAGCCAGACGAAATACGTCATGAAGGCAAACACACCCAGAATCATCACCAAGGCGTAGTGATAGATGTAGCCGGACTGAGCCCAGCGCACCAAGCCAGCGACCCAACCCACCAGCTTCCAGGAACCATTGACCAGAGCGCCATCGATGACGGCTTGATCGCCACCCTTCCACAGACCGGTGCCCAGTGCACGGGCGCCGCGGGCGAGGATGTTCTCGTTGATCCAGTCGAGGTAGTACTTGTTTTCCAGCAAGGTGTAGATCGGCTGGCAAGCGCGCTTGATGGCCGCCGGCACCGCTGGGTTGATCATGTACATGTAGTACGACACAGCCACACCCGCGAGGGCCAGCCAGAACGGCGCGGTGCTGAAGGCATGGATCGCCATGGCCACCGGGCCGTGGAAGGCGTGGGCCAATTCCTTCATGACCGTGTGCTTCTCGGCGTCCACAAAGATCACGCCCTTGAAGAAGTCGCCGAACAGCATCGGTTCGATCGCAAAGAAGCCAATCAGCACCGAGGGGATCGACAGCAGCAGCAGCGGCAGGGTCACCACCCAGGGCGATTCGTGCGGCTCATGGTGACCGTGGTCATCGTGGTGGCCATGGTCGTCGTGACCGTGGTGCGCATCCGGGTTCTGGTCGAAACGTTCCTTGCCATGGAAGACCAGGAAGTACAGACGGAACGAATAGAACGCCGTCACAAACACACCCGCGAGCACCGCGAACTCGGCAAAGCCAGCGGCCGGGAGGTGGCTCTCATGCACTGCTTCGATGATGCTGTCCTTCGAGTAGAAACCCGAGAACAGCGGGGTACCGATCAGGGCCAGCGAGCCCAGCAGCGAGGTGATCCAGGTGATGGGCATGTACTTGCGCACGCCACCCATCCAGCGGATGTCTTGGTTGTGGTGCAGGCCCATGATCACCGAACCAGCAGCCAGGAACAGCAGCGCCTTGAAGAACGCGTGGGTCATCAGGTGGAACACAGCCACCGAGTAAGCCGAAGCGCCCAGCGCCACGGTCATGTAGCCGAGCTGCGACAGGGTCGAGTAGGCCACCACGCGCTTGATGTCGTTCTGGATGATGCCCAGGAAACCCATGAACAGGGCCGTGATGGAACCGATCACCAAGATGAAGTTCAGCGCGGTGTCGCTGAGCTCGAACAGCGGCGACATGCGGGCCACCATGAAGATGCCGGCGGTCACCATCGTGGCAGCGTGGATCAGCGCGGAGATGGGGGTCGGGCCTTCCATCGAATCCGGCAGCCAGACGTGCAGCGGGAACTGGGCCGACTTGCCCATGGCGCCAATGAACAGGCAGATGCACGCCACAGTGACCAGCATCCAGTCGGTGCCGGGGAAGGTCAGCTTGGCCAGCTCGTCCGCCTTGGCAAAGGTTTCGCCGTAGTTCAGCGTGCCGCCGTAAGCCGCCAGCAGGCCAATGCCCAGGATGAAGCCGAAGTCACCGACGCGGTTGACCAGGAAGGCCTTCATGTTGGCGAAGATGGCGGTCGGCTTGTTGAACCAGAAACCGATCAGCAGGTAGGACACCAGGCCCACGGCTTCCCAGCCGAAGAACAACTGCAGCATGTTGTTGCTCATCACGAGCATCAGCATGGAGAAGGTGAACAGCGAGATGTAGGCGAAGAAGCGGTTGTAGCCCTCGTCTTCTTCCATGTAGCCGATGGTGTAGATGTGGACCATCAGCGACACAAAGGTCACGACGCACATCATCATGGCGGTCAGGCTGTCGATCAGGAAACCGACTTCCATCTTCAGGTCACCCACCACCATCCAGGTGTAGAGGGTTTCATTGAAGCGGGCGCCCTCGAACACGACGCTGTAGAAGGTCATGGCCGACAGCACGAAGGCGACAAACACGCCCAGGATGGCCAGCGTGTGCGTGGCCCGACGGCCAATCACATTGCCGGCGAACGACGTCCCCAGGACACCGGCGAGGAACGAACCCGCCAGCGGGGCCAACGGCACCGCGAGCAGGGTGGATGCAGAAAGCGTTGCGCTCATGGTTGGATTCTCTGGTTAGCCTTTGAGCGTGTTGAGTTCATCGACGTTGATGCTGTTCTTGTTGCGGAACAAGAGCACCAGAATCGCCAGACCAATGGCCGACTCCGCAGCCGCCACCGTCAAGATGAAGAACACGAACACCTGACCGTGCAGGTCACCCAGGAAGTGGGAGAACGCCACGAAGTTCGTGTTCACCGCCAAGAGCATCAGTTCGATGCACATCAGCAACACGATCAGGTTCTTGCGGTTCAGGAAAATCCCGATCACGGACAGCGCGAACAGCACCGCACCGATGGAAAGAAAGTGTCCAAGCGTCAAGGTCATTTGCTTTGCTCCGGGGAGGTGGCAGGGGCGGCTTCAGCCTTGCGTGTCGCAGCCACCTTGACCAGCTTGACGCGGTCACGCGAACGAACCCGCACTTGCTCGGAAGCATCGACGAACTTGCTGTCCTTGCGCTGACGCAGGGTCAAGGCGATGGCAGCGATCATCGCCACCAACAGGATCATGGCTGCGATTTCAATCGGGTAGATGTACTGGGTGTAGAGCATCTTGCCGACTTCCTGGGCGTTCGAGTACTGAATGCCCTTGGCGGCCGCTTCGGTCATGGCCGCGGTGTTCGGCGCGTCGGTCAGACGGAAACCACCCAACAGCACAGCCGCCATTTCAAGCGCCACCACAGAGCCCATCAGGGCCGCCAGCGGGAAATGCTTCCAGAAACCCTTGCGCAGGCTGTCGACGTCGATGTCGAGCATCATCACCACGAAGAGGAACAGCACCATCACCGCCCCCAGGTACACCAGCACCAGGGTGATGGCCAGGAACTCGGCCTTGAGCAGCAGCCAGACGGCTGAGGCCTGCGAGAAGGCCAGCATGAGGTAGAGGACAGCGTGCACCGGGTTGCGCGCCGTGATCACTCGGAAAGCTGCAAACAGCAGCACGACCGAGAAGAGATAAAAGAAACCAGTCTTGGCGTCCATGAATCAGGTCTTTTCAGGGTTCAGGCGTGGAAGCTGGTCAACGGTATTTGGCATCTGCCGCCTTGGCAGCTGCAATATCGTTCTCGTAACGGTCGCCCACCGCCAACAGCATGTCCTTGGTGAAGTACAGGTCGCCCCGCTTCTCACCGTGGTACTCGAAAATGTGCGTCTCGACGATCGAGTCGACCGGGCAGCTTTCTTCGCAGAAACCGCAGAAGATGCACTTGGTCAGGTCGATGTCATAGCGCGTGGTGCGGCGCGAACCGTCATTGCGCACATCGGACTCGATGGTGATCGCCATCGCGGGGCACACGGCCTCGCAGAGCTTGCAGGCGATGCAACGCTCTTCACCGTTTTCGTAGCGACGCAGGGCGTGCAGACCACGGAAACGCGGCGACAAAGGGGTCTTTTCTTCAGGGAATTGAACCGTGACCTTGCGCTTGAAAGCGTAACGACCGGTCATTGCCATGCCCTTGAACAACTCGAACAGCATGAAGCTCTTCAAGAAGTCCTTGAGCGAAAAGGGGGAAGCTGCGGCGACTGTCATGTTCTTGCCCACTCAGTTCCAGATGTTCCAGGGGGTCTGCATCCAGAACCCCACCACGAGCAGCCACACCAGGGTGACCGGGATGAAGATCTTCCAGCCCAGACGCATGATCTGGTCGTAGCGGAAGCGCGGGAAGGTGGCACGGATCCAGATGAACATGGACACGACCAGGAAGGTCTTGATGCCCAGCCAGATCCAGCCCGGCACGGCGTTGAAAATCGCGTGGTCGATCGGCGACAGCCAACCGCCCAGGAACATCAGCACCGCCAGAATCGACACCAGCCACATGCTGGCGTACTCGGCCAGGAAGAAGATCGCGAAGCCCATGCCCGAGTACTCGACCATGTGACCGGCCACGATTTCGGCTTCACCTTCCACCACGTCAAAGGGGTGACGGTTGGTCTCGGCCACGCCGGAGATCAGGTAGACGACGAAGATGGGCAGCAGCGGCAGCCAGTTCCACGACAGGAAATTCAGGCCCATGCCGGCCAGCGTGCCCTTGGCTTGACCTTCAACGATGACCGACAGGTTCATGCTGCCCGACACCATCAAGACCACCAGGAAGCAGAAGCCCATGGCGATTTCGTAGCTCACCATCTGAGCCGACGCGCGCAGCGCGCCCAGGAAGGCGTACTTGGAATTCGAAGCCCAACCGGCAATGATCACGCCGTAAACTTCGATCGAGGTGATGGCCATCACCAGCAGCAGGCCCGCGTTGAGGTTCGTCAGAACCACTTCGGGGCCAAAGGGAATCGCCACCCACGCGGCCAGGGCCGGCATGATGGCCATGATCGGACCCAGTCGGAACAGGCCATTGCTGGCCGCCGTCGGGCGAATCAGTTCTTTGGTCAGCAGCTTGACCGCGTCAGCGATCGGCTGCAGCAGACCGGCGGGGCCCACGCGGTTGGGGCCGTAGCGCACCTGGATGAAACCCAGCAGCTTGCGTTCCCACAGCGTCAGGTAGGCCACAGCCCCCATCAGCGGGGCCAGCACGGCCACGATCTTGATCAGGATCCAGAGCACCGGCCAGGCCGCCAGTGTCCACCAGCTGGCAGGCAGCAGGCCCAGGCCAGCGTTGTACAGCGCGTCGATCATGCGGTCACCTCATCCAGAGCCAGGCGGGCATCCGCCGTCAGTTGCAGCGACGGCGCACGGCGAACCAGACCGTCGAGTTGGTAGATGGCGGCCGTCACCGGCGCCACTTCGCCCGCCACGCTGGCACGGATGGGCGCGTTGCTGCCGTTGTTCAGACGACCGGCTGCCACCAGCGGTTGCTCGGCCGTGGCCAGCGCCGCTTGGGCCAGCACCTCTTGCGAGGATTCGAAGGCGAAATCGCCCAGCCCCAGCAAGTTGCCCAGCACCCGCAGCACCTTCCAGGCCGGACGGGTTTCGCCCAGGGGCTTGACCACGGCATGGAAGCTTTGCAGTCGGCCTTCGGCATTGACGAAGCTGCCCGAGGTTTCGGTGAACGGCGCGATCGGCAGCAGCACGTCGCTGATGTCGAGGTTGGTCTTGAAAGGGCTCAGGGTGACCACCATCTCTGCCTTGTTCAGACCAGCGACGGCAGCCTTCCCGGCTGCGGTGTCAAACGCCGGTTCGACGTTCAGCAACAACGCTGCCTTGAGGGCCCCTTGCACCATTTGACCGGCATTGAAACCTGCACCCGTCGGCTGAGCATTGACCAGCTGCGCACCCACGGTGTTGGCGGCCTCGGTCAGGTAACCGACGCTAGCGCCGGTTTCACGCGCGATCCAGTTGGCCAGGGCCAGCAGGCTGCTGGCGTTGGCGTGGTGGGCGGCGGCGTTGCCCAGCAGGACGGCCTTGCGATCGCCACCCAGCAGGGACTTGGCAATGGCCAGCGCTTGGGCGCTGACGTCGGCGGCGAAAGGCGCAGTCAGGCCCTTTTCTTGTGCCACGGCGGCAGCGATCGAAGCCAGGGCCTGGACCCATTGGTCCGCGGGCGCCACTTGGAACTGCGCCACCGGCAGGGCCCAGTCGGCTTCGGCCGAGGCCAGGGCATGCACCTGGGCGCCCTTGCGAGCGGCCTGGCGGATGCGTTGGGCGAACAGCGGGTGGTCCTTACGCAGGTTCGAGCCCACCACCAGCACGCGCTGGAGTTCGCTCAGCGAAGCGATGGACGTGCCCAGCCAGCGAGCCCCTTCGGGTGCGCTGAATTCGGCGTTGCGCAGGCGGTAGTCGATGCTGTCGCTGCCCAGACCACGCACCAGGCGGGCGGCCAGGAACAGCTCTTCGACGGTGCTGTGCGGGCTGACCAGGGCGCCGATGCTGTTGGCGCCATGGCTGGCCCCAATTTGCTTCAGGCCGTTGGCCACGTATTCGAGGGCGGTTTGCCAGTCGACGGTCTTCCACTCACCGCCCTGCTTCAGCATGGGCTGGGTCAAGCGGTCAGGGCCGTTGAGGGACTCGTACGAGAAACGGTCGCGGTCAGCGATCCAGCACTCGTTGATGGCTTCGTTCTCGAGCGGCACCACACGCAGGACCTGGTGGTTCTTGACCTGAACGATCAGGTTGGCACCGGTCGAATCGTGCGGGCTCACGCTCTTGCGACGCGACAGTTCCCAAGTGCGGGCGCTGTAGCGGAAGGGCTTGCTGGTCAAGGCGCCGACCGGGCAGATGTCGATCATGTTGCCCGACAGCTCGGAGTCGATCGACTCGCCCGCGATGGTGGTGATCTCGGAGTGCTCACCCCGGTTGATCATGCCCAGTTCCATGACGCCGGCCACTTCCTGGCCGAAGCGCACACAACGGGTGCAGTGGATGCAGCGGCTCATCTCTTCCATCGAGATCAGCGGACCGACATCCTTGTGGAACACGACGCGCTTTTCTTCGGCATAGCGCGAAGAAGAACCACCGTAGCCCACGGCCAGGTCTTGCAACTGGCACTCACCGCCCTGGTCGCAGATGGGGCAATCCAGCGGGTGGTTGATGAGCAGGAATTCCATCACCGATTGCTGGGCCTTGATGGCCTTGTCGCTCTTGGTGCGGACGATCATGCCCTGCGTCACCGGGGTGGCGCAGGCAGGCATGGGCTTGGGGGCCTTTTCCACGTCAACCAGGCACATGCGGCAGTTGGCCGCGATGCTCAGCTTCTTGTGGTAGCAAAAATGCGGAATGTAGGTGCCGGCCTTTTCAGCTGCATGCATGACCATGCTGCCTTCATTGACCTCTACCTTCTGACCGTCGAGTTCGATTTCAACCATATGTTCTCTCGCGATCAAGCGTGTGCAGATTTCTGCGACTTGGCTTGCTCAATCAATGCCTGGAATTCGGGCTTGAAATGCTTCAGCATGGCACGCACGGGCATGGCAGCAGCATCGCCCAGTGCGCAGATGGTGCGGCCCTGGATGTTGTCGGCCACGGAGTTCAGCAGATCGAGGTCGCTGTCGCGGCCCTGGCCGTGCCAGATGCGGTCGACCACGCGCCACATCCAGCCCGTGCCTTCGCGGCAAGGCGTGCACTGGCCGCAGGACTCGTGCGAGTAGAAGTACGACAGACGCAGCAGGCTCTCGACCATGTTGCGCGAATCGTCCATCACGATCACGGCGCCCGAACCCAGCATCGAGCCGGCTTTGGCGATCGAGTCGTAGTCCATGGTGCATTCCATGATGACCGAGGCCGGCAGCACCGGCGAGGACGAGCCCCCAGGGATCACGGCCTTGAGCTGACGGCCCTTGCGGACACCACCGGCGAGTTCAAGCAGCTTGGAGAACGGCGTGCCGAGCGGGATCTCGTAGTTGCCGGGCTTCTCCACGTCACCGCTGACCGAGAAGATCTTGGTGCCACCGTTGTTGGGCTTGCCACACTCGAGGTAGGCCGCGCCACCGTTGCGGATGATCCAGGGAACGGCCGCGAAGGTTTCGGTGTTGTTGATGGTGGTCGGCTTGCCATACAGGCCAAAGCTGGCCGGGAACGGCGGCTTGAAGCGCGGTTGGCCCTTCTTGCCTTCGAGCGACTCGAGCAAGGCGGTTTCTTCACCGCAGATGTAGGCGCCAAAGCCGTGCGCAGCGTGCAACTGGAAGTTGAAACTGCTGCCCATGATGCCGTTGCCCAGGTAACCTGCGGCACGGGCTTCTTCGAGGGCTTCCTCAAACCGGTCGTAGGTCTGGAAGATCTCGCCGTGGATGTAGTTGTAGCCCACCGAGATGCCCATGGCATAGGCGGCGATGATCATGCCTTCAATCACGATGTGCGGATTGAACTGCAGGATGTCGCGGTCCTTGCAGGTGCCCGGTTCGCCTTCGTCGGAATTGCAGACCAGGTACTTCTGACCCGGGAACTGACGCGGCATGAAGCTCCACTTCAGGCCGGTCGGGAAACCCGCACCGCCCCGGCCGCGCAGGCCGGATTCCTTGACCGTCGCAATGACCTGGTCTTGGGTCAGGCCTTCGCCACCGTCTTGACCGAGGATCTTGCGCAGGGCCTGGTAGCCACCCCGGGCTTCGTAGTCCTTGATGCTCCAGTTCTTGCCGTCGAGGCCCGCATAGATCTGGGCGCCGATGTGGCGGTCGTGGAAACAGGTTTCGACACCTGTGGCCTGGAACTGGCTGAGAACGCTTTCAACAGACGCCATCACTTCACCTCGGCGGCGCGCAGGCCGTCAATCAGTTGGTCGAGTCGTTCGTTGCTCATGAAGCTGCACATGGCGCGGTCGTTGACCAGCATCACGGGCGAATCGGCGCAAGCGCCTAGGCATTCGCTTTGTTGCAGCGTGAACAGACCGTCGGGCGTGGTTTCGCCCATGGCGATGCCCAGCTTGTGCTCCAGGTGCTTCAGCGCCTTGTTGCCGTCGCGCAGTTGGCACGGCAGGTTGGTGCACACATTGAGCTTGAAGCGGCCCACGGGCTGCTGGTTGTACATGTTGTAGAAGGTGGTGACTTCGTGCACCGCGATCACCGGCATCTCGAGGACTTCGGCGATCACACGCTCGCTGTCTTCGCTGACATGGCCCAGCTCCTGCTGGACGATGGCCAGGCAAGCCATCACCGCCGACTGCTTTTGGTCAGCCGGGTACTTCGCTACTTCGCGGGCAAAACGTGCCCTGGTCGAATCAGAGATCATCGATCAATCTCTCCAAACACAATGTCCATGGTGCCGATGATGGCCACCGCGTCTGCCAGCATGTGGCCGCGGGCCATTTCGTCCAGGGTGGCCAAATGGGCGAAACCCGGGGCGCGGATCTTGAGGCGGTAAGGCTTGTTGGCCCCGTCGCTCACCAGATAAATGCCGAACTCACCCTTGGGGTGTTCAACAGCAGCATAGGCCTCGCCTTCGGGGACGTGGAAGCCTTCGGTGAAGAGCTTGAAGTGGTGGATCAGCTCTTCCATGCTCGACTTCATGGCCTCACGGGCCGGCGGTGCCACCTTGTGGTTGTCGGTGATGACCGGACCCGGGTTGGCGCGCAGCCAGTCGACGCACTGCTTGATGATGCGGTTGGATTCGCGCATCTCCGCCACGCGCACCAGGTAGCGGTCGTAGCTGTCGCCGGTCTGGCCGACGGGAATGTCGAACTCCACCTTGTCGTACACATCGTAAGGCTGGGCCTTGCGCAGGTCCCAGGCCACACCCGAGCCGCGCAGCATCGGGCCGGTCATGCCAAGGTTGAGCGCCCGGTCGACCGGCACCACGCCGATGCCCACCGTGCGCTGCTTCCAGATGCGGTTCTCGGTCAGCAGGTTCTCGTACTCGTCCACGCACTTGGGGAAGCGCTTGGTGAAGTCGTCGATGAAGTCCAGCAGCGAACCCGAGCGGTTCTGGTTCAGTTCGGCCAGGGCTTTGGCGTTCTTGATCTTGCTGACCTTGTACTGCGGCATGCTGTCCGGCAGGTCGCGGTACACGCCACCGGGACGGAAATACGCTGCGTGCATGCGGGCGCCGGAGACCGCCTCGTACATGTCGAACAGGTCTTCGCGTTCGCGGAAGGTGTAGATCAGGATGGTCGAGCTGCCGATGTCGTTGCCGTGCGAACCGAGCCACATCAGGTGGTTCAGCAGACGGGTGATTTCGGCGAACATCACGCGGATGTACTGAGCTCGGATCGGCACTTCCAGGCCCAGCAGCTTTTCGATGGCCAGGCAGTAGGCGTGCTCGTTGCTCATCATCGACACGTAATCCAGTCGGTCCATGTAGGGCAGCGACTGGATGAAGGTCTTGTGTTCGGCCAGCTTTTCAGTGGCACGGTGGAGCAAGCCGATGTGGGGGTCAGCGCGCTGGACGACTTCGCCGTCCAGTTCGAGCACCAGACGCAAAACGCCGTGGGCTGCCGGGTGCTGGGGCCCGAAGTTGAGGGTGTAGTTTTTGATTTCAGCCATGATGCATCACACAAGGCGCGGGGGCCTCAGTGCAGGCCTCCATACTTGTCTTCGCGGATGATACGGGGCGTGATTTCGCGCGGCTCGATGGTCACGGGCTCGTACACCACGCGGCGGCGTTCCGTGTCGTAGCGCATTTCAACGTGACCCGAAATCGGGAAGTCCTTGCGGAACGGGTGGCCGATGAAGCCGTAGTCGGTCAGGATGCGGCGCAGGTCGTTGTGGCCTTCGAACACGATGCCATACAGGTCGAACGCTTCGCGCTCGTACCAGTTGGCCGAGTTCCAGAGGTCGGACACCGAATCCACCAGGGGAGCATCGTCATCAGGGCAGTAAACGCGCACGCGCACACGCTGGTTCAAGGTAACCGACAGCAGGTGGCTGACCACGCCGTAGCGGGCACCTTCCCAGCGGCCGTCGCCATAGGTGGAGTAGTCCACACCGCACAGGTCGATCAGCTGCTCGAACCGGCAAGCCGGGGCGTCGCGCAGCGTCTGCATGACCGAGCGGTAGTCGGCTGCGGCCACTTCAATCGTCACTTCGTCGAGCGCCACCGAGGCGTTCTTGACCTTGCCGGCCAAGGCTTCGACGATCACGTCTTTCAGGGCTTCCGCTTGAATTGCAATCAATGTCATGGCAAGAACTTCAGACCCGGGCGATCGTGTTGGTACGGCGGATTTTTTGCTGCAGCTGCATGATCCCGTAGATCAGCGCTTCGGCCGTGGGCGGGCAGCCCGGCACGTAAACGTCCACCGGCACGATGCGATCACAACCACGCACCACGGAGTAGCTGTAGTGGTAGTAACCACCCCCATTGGCGCAGGAGCCCATGGAGAGCACCCAGCGCGGCTCACTCATCTGGTCGTACACCTTGCGCAGGGCCGGGGCCATCTTGTTGCACAGGGTCCCGGCCACGATCATCAAATCGCTTTGACGCGGGCTGGCACGAAACACCTCAGCGCCGAAACGACCAATGTCGTAACGCGCTGCAGCGGCGTGCATCATCTCGACTGCACAACAGGCCAGACCAAAGGTCATCGGCCACAGCGATCCAGTCTTGGCCCAGTTCACCACCGCGTCGTAGCTGGTGGTGACAAAGCCTTCCTTCATGACACCTTCAATCATTGCATGCGTCCTTGTAGATGCTCTCGATCATTCCCAATCCAGCGCGCCCTTTTTCCACGCGTAGATGAAGCCTACGAGCAGATCAATCAGGAACACCACGCCCGACCAGAAGCCCGTGGAACCGATGTCGGTCAGCGCCACAGCCCAAGGGACGAGAAAACAGATTTCGAGGTCAAACAGAATGAACAGAATCGCCACCAGGTAGTAGCGAACGTCGAACTTCATGCGCGCGTTTTCAAACGCTTCGAAGCCACACTCGTAAGGGGAATTCTTGGCCGGATCGGGCCGATTTGGGCCCAGCAGGTAGCCCAGCGCCTGGGGGACGACCCCTACGCCTAGACCAACCAGAATGAACAAGAGAACGGGGAGGTATTGATCAAGGTTCATCTGGAGGATTTCATCACCGCGACCCTCCCAGCATGGCGCTGGAAGGGTCTTTATTTTGGTGCCGTCGGCGAGACTCGAACTCGCACAGCTTTCGCCACTACCCCCTCAAGATAGCGTGTCTACCAATTTCACCACGACGGCGGGATGTTGCTGCTCGGATGGCATGAGGACCAGAGGGCTAGACCCGAAGGTTTTGGCTTTCCGAACAGACCGCTATTCTACCCGTAAAAACCCACCCCTTTGGGGCAGTTGGATAGATTTTCAAGACTCACTTGGTCGGGATCGCCGCAGCCCCCGCTGCCGGCTCAGGCGCGGGCACCGCAGCGGCAGGCGCCACGGCCGGCGCCACCGGTGCAGCACCTTCCAGCACGCTGCCCGAACTGACCGGACGAACGTTGCCGAAGTAAGCCAGTGCCAAGGTGCAGACGAAGAACACCACCGCCAGCGCCGCCGTGGTGCGCGACAGGAAGTTGGCACTGCCGCTGGCGCCAAACAGACTGCCAGAACCGCCGCTGCCAAAGGCCGCGCCCATGTCGGCACCCTTGCCATGCTGGATCAGGATCAAGCCAATCATGCCCAGGGCGCTCAGCATCTGAACCGCCAGGATGATCGTGGTAACGATTTGCATAAAAACTCCAGAACTAAAAAATCAAACCGCAAGCGCCGAGGCGGCGGCCACGATCGTGAGGAAATCGGGCGCCTTCAGCGAGGCACCCCCAATCAGGCCACCGTCGATGTCGGGCTGGGCCAGCAACTCGGCCGCGTTGGCCGCGTTCATGCTGCCGCCGTACAGCAGGCGGATGCGGTCCGCCTTGGCGCTGGCCGCCTGCAACTGGGCGCGCAGCACGGCATGCACCGCCTGCGCCTGCTCCGGCGAGGCCGTCTTGCCGGTACCGATGGCCCAAACCGGCTCATAGGCCACCACGATCTCGCTGATGCAATGGCCATTGAGGTGGATGACCGCCGCCAACTGGCGACGCACCACCGTTTCGGTCTCGCCAGCTTCGCGCTGGGCCAGAGTCTCCCCCACGCACACGATGGGCACCAGGCCTGCGGCCAGGGCGCGCTGGGCCTTTTGAGCCACTTGCTCGTCGGTCTCACCGTGGTATTGACGGCGCTCCGAGTGGCCCACGATGACGTAGTGCACCCCCAGTTCACGCAGCATGCCCGCCGACACCTCGCCGGTGTAGGCGCCCGATTCGTGCGCCGACACATCCTGCGCACCCAAGGCCACCGGACCGCGCAGCGCAGCCACTTGCGCCAAGTAAGGCGCCGGCACACACACCGCCACATCGGCACGCGCCTCGGTCAGGCCGGCCGTGACCGCGCCCAACAAGGCCTCGTTGGCGGCCAGGCCGCCATTCATTTTCCAGTTGCCGGCAATCAGCTTCTTTTTCATGAATTCACCAAGTCAAAACAATTTTTCCAACATGCTGACCGGACTCCATCAGCGCATGGGCCGAGGCCGCCTGCGCCGCCGGGAAGGTGGCATGCACCAGCGGCTTGACGGCCCGGCTGGCCAGCAGGGGCCAGACCTGCTCACGCAGCGATCGGGCAATCTGGGCCTTGAAGGCCACCGGCCGCGGACGCAGCGTCGAGCCGGTGATCACCAGGCGACGGCGCAACACCAAACCCGCGTTGAATTCGGCCTTGGTGCCGCCCTGCACCGCAATGATCACGATGCGACCGTCTTCGGCCATGCAGTCGACCTCGCGGGCCACGTACGAGCCCGCCACCATGTCCAACACCACATCGACGCCACGGCCTTGCGTCAACTCTTTGACCACAGCCACGAAATCCTGGGTCTTGTAGTTGATCGCGTGGTCCGCCCCCAACGCCAGACAAGCCGCGCATTTCTCATCGCTGCCCGCCGTGACGATCACGGTAGCACCACGCGCCTTGGCCAGTTGAATGGCCGTGACCCCGATGCCACTGGTGCCGCCCTGGATCAACAAGGTTTCACCAGCCTTCAGGGCCCCGCGGTCAAAGACATTGCTCCAGACCGTGAAGAAGGTTTCGGGCAGCGAAGCCGCCTCGATGTCAGTCCAACCTTCAGGCACAGTCAGGCATTGCCCCACCGGCGCCACACACAACTCGGCATAACCCCCACCCGCCACCAAGGCACACACGCGCTGCCCCACGGACAAGCCCGCCTGCGCCATGGCGTCAGCATCACCCGACACCACCACCCCCGCCACTTCGAGGCCCGGGATGTCCGACGCCCCGGGCGGCACCGGGTAATGCCCCAGGCGCTGCAACACGTCCGGGCGATTGATGCCGCTGGCACTGACACGGATCAGCAACTCACCTTGGCCCGGCACCGGGTCAGGACGGGTGGCCGCTTGCAGCACCTCAGGGGCACCGTAAGAAGTGATTTCAATGGCGTTCATGGTGATCGTTCAAACGCCCGACCCACCATCAGGTGGGCCGGGCGTGGGCTGGTTTATTGCTGCTGTTGTTGCTGTTGCTGCTGAGCGCCTTCCGGGTTGTACGCCGGACGCTCGCTCAGGGCCTTCATCGACAGCTTGACGCGACCCTTGTCGTCGGTCTCGAGCACCTTGACCTTGACGATCTGGCCTTCGCTCAGGAAGTCGGTCACCTTCTCGACGCGCTGGTGGGCGATCTGGCTGATGTGCAGCAGACCGTCCTTGCCCGGCAGCAGGTTGATCAGGGCGCCGAAGTCCAGGATCTTGGTGACCGGGCCTTCGTAGACCTTGCCGATTTCGACTTCGGCCGTGATCTGCTCGATGCGGCGCTTGGCTTCGTCGGCCTTGGCGGTGTCGGTGGCGGCGATGGTGATGGTGCCGTCTTCCTCGATGTTGATCTGGGTGCCGGTCTCTTCGGTCAGCGCACGGATGGTGGCGCCGCCCTTGCCGATCACGTCACGGATCTTCTCGGGGTTGATCTTCATGGTGAAGAGCTTGGGAGCGAAGTTCGACACTTCGGTCTTGGCCTCGCCCATCGCTTCTTGCATCTTGCCCAGGATGTGCAGACGGGCTTCCTTGGCTTGTGCCAGGGCCACTTGCATGATTTCCTTGGTGATGCCCTGGATCTTGATGTCCATTTGCAGCGCGGTGATGCCGTTGGTGGTACCGGCCACCTTGAAGTCCATGTCACCCAGGTGATCTTCGTCGCCCAGGATGTCGGTCAGCACAGCGAAACGGTTGCCGTCCTTGATCAGGCCCATGGCGATGCCGGCCACGTGGGCCTTCATCGGCACACCGGCGTCCATCAGCGACAGGCAGCCGCCGCAGACCGAAGCCATCGACGAAGAGCCATTGGACTCGGTGATCTCAGACACCACACGCATGGTGTAGGGGAACTCTTCCTTGCTCGGCAGCACGGCCACGAGGGCGCGCTTGGCCAGGCGGCCGTGGCCGATTTCGCGGCGCTTGGTACTGCCCATGCGGCCCACTTCGCCGGTGGCAAAGGGAGGCATGTTGTAGTGCAGCATGAAGCGGTCTTCGTACTCGCCAGCCAGGGCGTCGATGCGCTGGGCATCGCGCTCGGTGCCCAGCGTGGCAACGACCAGGGCCTGGGTTTCACCGCGGGTGAACAGGGCCGAACCGTGGGTGCGCGGCAGCACGGAGTTGCGGATCTCGATCGGACGCACGGTGCGGGTGTCGCGACCGTCAATGCGGGGCTCGCCGGCCAGGATCTGACCACGCACGATGCCAGCCTCGATCTCGAACAGCAGACCTTCCACCTTGACCGCGTCGAACTCGACGCCGTCGGCCTTCAGACCAGCGATCACGTTGGCGTAGGCTTCGCGGCAAGCCTGGGTGCGGGCTTGCTTGTTGCGGATCTGGTAGGCAGCGCGCAGGGACTCGGCAGCCAGGGCGTTGACCTTGGAGATCAGGTCTTCGTCCTTGGCCGGGGCTTCCCATTGCCACAGCGGCTTGCCCGCTTCGCGCACCAGTTCATGGATGGCGTTGATGGCGATGCGGCCTTGTTCGTGACCGAACACCACGGCGCCCAGCATCACGTCTTCCGGCAGTTGTTGGGCTTCGGATTCCACCATCAGCACAGCGGCTTCGGTGCCAGCGACCACCAGATCCATCTGGCTGCTCTTGCGCTGGGTCTGACCCGGGTTGAGCACGTATTCGCCGTTGATGTAACCCACGCGGGCGGCACCGATCGGGCCATTGAACGGGATGCCCGAGATGGCCAGTGCGGCCGACGAGGCGATCAGCGCCGCGATGTCGGCGTCGACTTCAGGGTTCAACGACACGGTGTGGATGACCACATGCACTTCGTTGAAGAAACCTTCGGGGAACAGCGGGCGGATCGGACGGTCGATCAGGCGGCTGGTCAGGGTTTCGAGCTCGCTGGGCTTGGCTTCGCGCTTGAAGAAGCTGCCCGGGATCTTGCCGGCCGCGTAGGCCTTCTCGATGTAGTCCACGGTCAGCGGGAAGAAGTCTTGACCCGGCTTGGCCGACTTGGACGCCACCACGGTGGCCAGCACCACGGTGTCATCGATGTTCACCAGCACGGCACCGGTGGCTTGACGGGCGACTTCGCCGGTCTCCAGGGTCACGGTGTGCTGACCCCATTGGAAGGTCTTGGTGACTTTGTTGAAAATGCTCATGTTTCAGCTCCTGCTGTATTGCCGGCCCCAGGCCGGACTTGAAACCACCCTGCCTGGGTGGTGAAGGTCAGTTGAAAACCCGAAACACGATGCCATTCCAGCAAATCCCGAGCGGGCCCAAGCCGCCTGGAAGCTGATGGAATGACACAGCGCGCATCCCTGTTTTCAAACCTGATGGAAGCGACAAAAAACAAACGCCTGAGCTAGTGAACTAACTCAGGCGTCCAGCATTCGTCGTGCGAATTACTTGCGCAGACCCAGCTTGGCGATCAGTGCAGTGTAGCGGTCAGCATCCTTGGACTTCAGGTAGTCCAGCAGCTTGCGGCGACGGCTCACCATGCGCAGCAGACCGCGACGGCCGTGGTGGTCCTTGGCGTGGGTCTTGAAGTGGGGGGTCAGCTCGTTGATGCGAGCGGTCAGGATGGCGACTTGGACTTCGGGGCTACCGGTGTCGTTGGCGCTGCGAGCGTTGGCCTTGACGACCTCTGCCTTGATGGACGATGCGATCATTTTTGTTCCTTTGAATATTTGACTTGCGCTGGCTGCCGGAAAATGCGGCCAGCGTGCTGCCCTGCACAATGCAAAGCTTCGGGATTATAGCCCGAGCCACTGCTTGAGTCGAGCCACCCCCTGATCCAGCCGCTCCAGGTCCTTGGACGCAAAGCACCAACGCAGCCAGCCATCGGCCTGCGGCGCGAAGGCATTGCCCGGGGCCAAACCCAGTCCGGCCTCGCGCACCAGGCGCTTGGCCACCGCCAGCGAGTCGTCATGGCCTGCCAGTTTGAAGAAGGCATACATGCCCCCCGGCGCCGCGGCGACCTGCACGCCAGGCAAGGCCTGCAATTGCGGCACCAGGCGGTCGCGGCAAGCCTTGAGGTGGCTGACCACGCGCGGCGTGATGTCGCCCACCTGCTGCAGCGCCGCCAGCGCCGCGCGCTGGGTGAAGACCGAGGCGCAGGAGGTGTTGAACTCGATCAGCTTGCCCATGGGGTCGAGCATCGACGGCGGCATGACCAGCCAGCCCAGGCGCCAACCCGTCATGAGGAAGCTCTTGGAGAAGCTGTGCACCACCACCAGGCGGTCCTCGGGCTCGGCCAGGTCAAGGAAGCTCGGCGCGCACTGCTTGGGCGACTCGCCGTAGTACAGGCGCTCGTACACCTCGTCGGCCAGGATCCAGGTGCCGGTGCGGCGGCAGTGCTGCAGGATGGCCTCCTGCTCGGCCTGGCTGAGGGTCCAGCCCGTCGGGTTGTTCGGGGCGTTGACGATCAACAGCCGCGTGGTCGGTGTGATGGCGGCCAGCAACTCCGGCAGGTCCAGTTGCCACAGGCCCGCGCCCTCGCCGCTCAGCGTCGGCTTGAGCGCCACCGTGCGCACCACGCCACCCATGATCAGCGGCTGGGCCAGCAGGTTGGGCCAGACCGGCGTCACCGCCACCACATCGTCACCGGGTTCAACCAGGGCCTGGATGGCCAGCATCAGCGCATTCACCCCACCCGAGGTGATCGCGACGCGCTCGGGCCCCACCGGGCGGTGCAAAGCACTGGTGTAGTCGGCCACCGCCTGACGCAACTCGGGCAGGCCCAGGTTGTGGGCATAGAAGGTCTCGCCTTGGGCGATCGAATCGATGGCGGCCTGGCGCACCGCGGCGGGCGTGACTTCGTCGCTCTCGCCAAACCAGAAGGCCAGCACGTCGGGCCGCCCCAGGCCGGCATTGGCCACTTCGCGGATCAGGGAGGCTTCGAGCTGGAGGATGGCGGGTCTCATGAATCGGGTCCTGTGGGGCGCGCCGGGGCGGCGCAAATGAACAAATCAGCATGTTAGCGGAGCCTTCTAGCATGGGCTCGCCCACCAGGAGAAGCCATGACCTGCAACCCGCACCCATCGGTCCCATCGCTGCCAGGCCCGCGCCACCGGCCGCGCCTGAGCCCCTGGCTGTTGCTCGGCGCCTGGGCACTCGCGGCCACGCCCCTGGCGGAGGCGGCGGTGCCCGCGAAGGCGCCTGTGGTCTCGCACGCAGCCTCGCGCGCAGCCTGGCTCGCCGCCGGCCCCGCAGCCCGTGGGGCCACCATCACCGGGATCGCCAGGCCCGTGCCTCGCCCAGAGGGCCTGGTGTCCGGCGCAGGCCGGTTCAGCGCCCAGGCACCGGGGTTGGCAAGCCAGGCCAAGGCGGCCCCCAAAAAAGGCAAAGGCCGCTCAAAGGCCAAGCCGGCTCCGCCTTCGGGCAGTGAAGAGTCCCGCAGCGAGCGCGATCGACGCTTGCTGCGCGAATGCGCCGGACGGCCCAATGCCGGCGCCTGCGAGGGCTACACGCGCTAAGACCTGGGCGCAGCCGGTTGGCGCGCGCCAGCCGCTCAACCGCGCCCGAGCGACCTGCCCGCGAGCAGTGGCGGGGCCCCGCCCACGCCGGACCTCAGGGGCGAACCATGCGGCAGCTGGTCGCCATCTCGGCCTTGCTGGCCGGGATCTGGCGGATCACCTTGAAGCCGTAGCCCGAGCCCTCGACGTCAAAGCGCACCCCGGGGCTGCCCTGCTTGTCCATCACCCCCACCGTCAGGCCCTGCTGGAACTGGTGGTCCGAGGCGCGCATGGTGCCCGATTGCCCCGACAGCGACACCGTGCTGCCCTCGAGCTTGCTGGCCACCGCACCGGCTTCGGTGCTGCCGGCTTTCTCCAGCGCCTGCGCCAGGGCCTCGATCATGAGCTGCATGCGCATGTGCACATAGTCGTCGGCCGGCTTGGGGAAGCGCTGGCGGAACGACTGGTAGAAGGCCTCGCTCTGCGCCCCCGGCACATTGGGCAGCCAGTCGGCCACCGCCACCACGCGCCCCACGCCGGCGTCGCCGATGGCCGCCGGCGCCCCCAGGGCGTTGCCGTAGTAGGTGAAGAAGCGGCCGTCGTAACCGACTTCGCGGGCCGCCTTGATCAGCAGCGTGAGGTCATTGCCCCAGTTGCCCGTGATCACCGCCTGGGCCCCGCTGGCCTTGATCTTGACCGCATAGGGCGCAAAGTCCTTGACCCGACCCAGCGGATGCAGCTCATCGCCCACGATGTGCACGTCCGGCCGCTGCTCCGCCAACTGGCGGCGGGCCTCTTTGAGCACCGCCTGGCCAAAGCTGTAGTCCTGACCGATCAGGTAGACGCTCTTCACCGCGCGGTCCTCGCGGATCACCTCCATCAGGGCAGCCATGCGCATGTCAGCGTGGGCGTCGAAGCGGAAGTGCCAGTAGCTGCAGCGCTCGTTGGTCAGCGCCGGGTCGACGGCCGAGTAGTTGAGGAACAGCACCCGGCGCGACGGATCGCGGTCGTTGTTTTTCTGGATGGCATCCAGCAGCACGGCCGCGGTGGCCGAGGAGTTGCCTTGCAGCACCACCCGGCAGCCATCGTCGATGGCCGAACGCAGGGCCGACAGGGCTTCCTCGTTCTGGCCTTTGCTGTCGTAGCGGTCCAGTTGCAGCAGGCGGGCGCCGCCCGGCAGCTTGACCCCACCGCGCGCATTGACGCGCTCGACCGCCCACAGAATATTGCGATACACCGCCTCACCCGCGTTGGCAAACGGGCCACTGAGGCCCTCGATCAGCGCCAATCGAATCGGCCCAGTGGCATTCGCCGACTGCGCCTGGGACAACGGTGCGAGGCCGGCAGATAACGCCAGCGCCGCCGTTTTCAAGAGGGATCTGCGCAGATATTCCATGAAGAAAATTCCTTGAAAAAAAACGCAGGGATCACACCTTCGATCCATGCGGGGCTCAATTCGAGCGCCGCGCAGTGTAAAGGACCCGTCCCATGATCTTCGCGCCCGTCATCCGCCATTCCGCCTACCTGCCCGGCCTGCGCGTCACCGACCGCCACCTGGAGCGCTTTCTCGGCCAGGCACTGCAAAAAGCCCCTGCCCGCGCTGCGGAAATCCCAGCCCGTTTCGAACAAGACGAACAGCACTGCACCCTGCAACTCGACGTGCCCGGTCTGAGCCGCGAGCAATTGCAAATCGAGTTGACCCACAACACGGTGCGCATCAGCAGCGTGGCCGACGCACCGCGCCAGTACCAGGCCGCCTACGAACTGCCACAGGACATCGAGGCCAGCCAGAGCCGCGCCCGCCTGGAGAACGGCGTGCTGTCCATCACGCTGGCCAAAAAGGCCCCGCTCGACCCCGTCACGCGCTTGACCATCGAGTGAACCCAGCCTGAACCCAGCGGGTGGCCGCGGTGACCTACGGATCGCGCGCCCCGACGCGCACCGGGGCGCCCCCCAAGGCAGGTCCCCAGGCTGGCCGCAACGCAGAGGCCATCGCTGAAAGCAACGCCAAAGGCTTCAGGACAAAGGTTCGCCGAGGCCTCTTGAGCCCACCAAGGCCCACCGACCCTGCAGGGCCACCCAGCACCCAAACCGCCCAACCCAGGCCTCCGGATGGAGGCCTGCTTTTTTGGGGACCGGCCGCCGAAACCGAGGCGCCTGGGGTGAGCGCTTCACAGCGGCGGCGGCCTTGGTTCACCCAGCTCCGCCCGCCCCTTGGTGGCGCAGCAGAGGCATGCACCGAAGCCGGGCACCGGGGTGGCCACAGGGTCTTGGCCGCGTCGCCTTCAGGCCCCGACCGACCGCCCCCAGAACCAAGGGGCATGAAGGGACGGGAAGGGGCGCAAATGATAGTTATCGAAACGGCGCCGCACATTGATCAGCCCGCCAAGCCCCGCTGCGACCAAGATGAAAAAAGACGCAAAAAACCCCGGCCGCGCAAGCGCCGCCGGGGTTCGGTGACAGGCGTATCAAAACGGGCCTCAAGAACGGGCCACACCCGCGGGCCCGGGGGGCGCCACAGCCTGGCGCCCACAAGCCGTTGAGCGCCCTCAGACGGTGGTGTCGCCCAGGGCCGCGCTGGTGTGCGCGCCGTCGTCGTCGTTGAGCAAACGGTTCAACAGCTTGGGCAGGTCCGTCACCAGATTGGGCTTGTAGACCAGCGGGATGTCGCGCAAGGCGAACGCATAGGGGCGCCGCTGCTCTTCATCGAGCGAGGTGACAACCACCAACTGGCTGCGGTTGAGTTCGGGGTGGGCCCGCAAGCTGGTCAGCAAGGTGGCGCCATCGATGCCCGGCAACAGCAGGTCCAGCAGCAAGACATCGGGCTGCAACTGGCCGTACATCGCCAGGCCCACGATGCCGTCGTCGGCCAGGTGCAGGGCCACTTCGGGGAAGTGCTGCTGCATCATCAGCGACACCAGGTTCTGGTAATGCGCAGAGTCTTCAATGAACAGGACGCGGCGCGGGTTGGCCGGGCTGCCGCGCTGAGCACCGCGGCGACCGGCGCGGCGATTGGCCAGCCATCGGTCCACCGAAATGCGCGATATACGCCTGTGCCCACCGGGGGTTTTCCAGGCCTCCAACTCACCCCGGTCCACCATCATTTGGACCGAACGGACCGCCATGCCCAATTCACGAGCCACCTCGATCGTGGTGCAGTGCTCGCCTGGGGGAGGCGCTGGGGAAAATGTGTTTTCGGAGCTCATGAATCAATTCTACCGAATTTGCCAATTAAATTGTCAAGTTCAACAAAGTGATAGTTGAAAAAATTAGTTTTTCACTATGACATGCCAAATGGCAAAAGATTCAATGGGCTCAGCGGTTTCAAATCAAACCCCAACGGCTTCAAATCAAGAGACGCCGATGCCACCCCGCGCACCGAAACGCCCAAAGCGACACGCCCGCCGCCCCAAGGCCCCAAGGCCCCAAGGCCACGAGGCCGGCCCGACCAAGGGCCGCCGGGGCGCGGTGGGGCCAGCGCCTCAGCCGCTTGAGCCCCGTCAGCGTCACGTGTCGATCGCGTCCAACGGCCAGCGCGGCCGCACATCAAAGCTGTAGCGGTGGTCGGCCACCGCGTGGCCCGACTGCAGGCGCATGGCGGCGGCCATGGCGATCATGGCGCCGTTGTCGGTGCACAGGTGCAACTCGGGGTAGTGCACCCGCACGCGCGCCGCCGCGCACGCGGCGTTCAGCTGCCGGCGCAGCTCGCGGTTGGCGCCCACGCCCCCGGCCACCACCAGCCGGCGCAGGCCCGTCTCACGCAGCGCGCTCATCGACTTCTTGAGCAGCACCTCGACGATGGCCGCCTGCGTGCTCGCCGCCAAGTCGGCCTGGCGCGCCGCCAGATCGTCGCCGAGCTTGCGCGCCTGGGTCAGCACGGCGGTCTTGAGGCCCGCAAAGGAGAAGTCCAGGTCGCCGCTGTGCAACAGCGGTCGGGGCAGCTTGAAAGCCGTGGCGTCGCCCTGCTCCGCCAGGCGCGACAGCGCGGGCCCACCGGGGTAACCCAGGCCCAGCAGCTTGGCCGATTTGTCAAAGGCCTCGCCCGCTGCATCGTCGATGGTCTCGCCCAGGATGCGGTAGTCGCCCACCGCATCGACACGCATCAATTGGGTGTGCCCACCCGACACCAACAAGGCGACAAAGGGGAACTCGGGCGGGTCGGCGCTGAGGAAAGGGCTCAGCAAATGCCCCTCCAAATGGTGCACACCCAACACCGGCTTGCCCAGCGCAGCGGCCAGCGCACAGGCCACGCCCGAGCCCACGAGCAAAGCGCCCGCCAGGCCCGGCCCGCGGGTGTAGGCCACCACATCCACCTCGTCCAGGCGGCGGCCGGCCTCGGCCAACACCTGGCGTGCCAGCGGCAACACCCGTCGAATGTGGTCGCGGCTGGCCAGCTCAGGCACCACACCACCGTAGGCCTGGTGCATCTCGATCTGGCTGTGCAGCGCGTGGGCCTCCAGGCGTGGCACGCCCGTGCCGTCGGCATGGACCAGGGCCACGCCCGTTTCATCGCAGGAGGACTCGATGCCCAGCACCAAACCAGGGGCGCGGGCAGCTTCGACAGGGGTTAACAAGGGCTTCGTCATCGGGCATGAAGTGTAGCCAGTGCCCTGCGCAGCAGCGCCCGAGGGGGCAACGCCCCCTCGGCCATCAGGCCCGCCAGGGGCCGGACGCCCGACCGACCGCCCCGCGCCGAGCCAGGCCAACGCCCCGCCCAGCGGGCGGGATCTTGCACAATAGCGCCATGACCGAATCACTGCGCATCGTGGTGGTCGCGCCGGACTTGGCGGTCGAAGACCCCGGTGATGAGCACGCCATCTCACAGGCTGAGCGATCGCGCAGCCTGCGCATCGGCTTGCTCGAAAACGGCTTCAACCTGGTGGCCACCCTGCCCGCCGATGTGTTCCTGGCCGAGCGCCTGGGCCAGCTGCAACCCGACCTGATCATTGTCGACGCCGAAAGTGAAGCGCGCGACGCACTGGAACATGTGGTGATGGCCACGCGCGAAGCGCGGCGTCCGATCGTCATGTTCACCAACGACAGCGACACCTCGCATGTGCACGACGCGGTGGCCGCCGGGGTCACGGCTTACATCGTGGCGGGTTTGTCGGCGCAGCGCATCCGCCCCATCCTGGACGTGGCCATGGCCCGCTTTCGGCATGAGGAGCACCTGCGTCGCGCCCTGGCCGACGCCCAGTCCGAATTGCGGGAGCGCAAGGTCATTGACCGGGCCAAGGGCCTGCTGATGGCGCGCCAGCAACTCACCGAGCAAGCCGCTTACGACAAGCTGCGCCGGGCCGCGATGGACAAAGGCCTGCGGGTGGCCGAGGTGGCGCAGCGCATGCTTGACGTGGCCGACCTGCTGGGCTGACCCCGGCGCGGGCGCTGGCCCACCCGGGCGCCCGCCCCAGGCGACACAGTGCAGCGCACAATTCAGGTGCACCCCAGGCGCAATGCTGGTGCGCCGCGCGCGCCACCCACCCCCTTCGCCCTGAAACCAGCGTCGCCAGGCCCTGCCAAGACCTGGCACAAGGTTTGCATAACAGGGTGCAATGACCAACGATGGTCACCAGTTCATTCAGGTCCAATGGCGGGCCAGAGTGGTCTGAAGGACAAAGGCGTCCCCACCCCGTGCTGTGCCCTTTCGGCGGCTGACAGCGCGGGCGTGAGGACGCCTTTTTTGCTTTTCTGTTCTGCCCTAAGGAGTGCCCCATGACCCAAGTGTTGAAAACCAGCCTGAGCCGACGCGCTGTCCTGCAAACCGCTGCCGTGGGTGCAGCGGGCCTGACCCCTGCCCTGCGCGCCCTGGTGCACGCGGCCGGTTCGGACAAGCCTGAAAAGGAAGAAGTCAAGATCGGCTTCATCCCGCTGACCGACTGCGCCAGCGTGGTCATGGCCTCGGTGCTGGGCTTCGACAAGAAGTACGGCGTCAAGATCGTGCTCAGCAAGGAAGCCAGCTGGGCCGGGGTGCGCGACAAGCTGGTCAACGGTGAACTGGACTTTGCCCACGTGCTGTATGGCCTGATCTACGGCGTGCACCTGGGGCTGGGGGGCCCCAAGAAGGACATGGCCAACCTGATGACGCTGAACAACAACGGCCAGGCCATCACCCTGTCCAAGAAGCTGGCCGACAAAGGCGCAGTGGACGGCGCCAGCCTGGCCAAGCTGATGGGCAGCGAAAAGCGCGAATACACCTTTGCCCAGACCTTCCCCACCGGCACCCACGCCATGTGGCTGTACTACTGGCTGGCCAGCGTGGGCATCAACCCCATGAAGGATGCCAAGGTCATCACCGTGCCGCCGCCGCAAATGGTGGCCAACATGCGCGTGGGCAACATGGACGGCTATTGCGTGGGCGAGCCCTGGGGCCACCGCGCCATCATGGACGGCATCGGCATCACCGCCGTCACCACCCAGGACATCTGGAAGGACCACCCCGAGAAGGTGCTGGGCACCACGGGCGACTTCGTCAAGAAGAACCCCAACACCTGCCGCGCCGTGATGATGGCGGTGCTCGAGGCCAGCCAGTGGATCGACGCCAGCCTGCAGAACAAGCTCAAGATGGCCGAGACCATCGCTGACAAGTCCTACGTCAACACCGGCGTTGACGCCATCAACCAACGCATCCTGGGCCGCTACCAGAACGGCCTGGGCAAGACCTGGGACGACCCCAACCACATGAAGTTCTTCAACGACGGCGCGGTGAACTTCCCGTACCTGTCGGATGGCATGTGGTTCCTGACCCAGCACAAGCGCTGGGGCCTGCTCAAGGACCACCCCGACTACCTGGCCGTGGCCAAGCAGATCAACCAAATCGACCTCTACAAGCAGGCCGCCAGCGGCCTCAAGATCAGCGTGCCGAAGGACGCGATGCGCAGCAGTAAGCTGATCGATGGCGTGGTCTGGGACGCCAAGGACCCGAAGAAGTACGCCGAGTCCTTCAAGGTCAACGCCTAACCCCCGCCCGCAGGAGATCGCCATGGTCAGCGCCGTGTTCCACCACCCCGTCGAGACCGCCACCCCGGTGGTGGTCAGCCCCAGTCCAACCGCCAGCGCCAGTGCGCCGAAAGAAGCCCGCCCCATGAGTCCCACCCCAAGCATGCCCTACGACTGGCGCGGCTTCTGGCTGCGCGTGCTGCCGCCCGTGATGGGCCTGGGCCTGCTGATCGGCCTGTGGGCGATCGTGTCGATCTCCACCGCCAGCGCGATCCCCTCGCCGCTGGAAACCTTCAAGCAAGCGGTCGACGTGTTCAGCGACCCGTTCTACCGCAAAGGCCCGAACGACCAGGGCGTGGGCTGGAACGTGCTGTTCTCGCTGCAACGCGTGGCGCTGGGCTTTGGCCTGGCCGCGGCCGTGGGCATCCCGGCAGGCTTCCTGATCGGGCGCTTCGAGTTCCTGTCGCGCATGTTCAACCCGCTGATCAGCCTGCTGCGCCCAGTCTCGCCGCTGGCCTGGCTGCCCATCGGCCTGCTGGTGTTCAAGGGCGCCAACCCGGCCGCCATCTGGACCATCTTCATCTGCTCGATCTGGCCCATGATCATCAACACGGCGGTGGGCGTGCAACGCGTGCCGCAGGACTACATGAACGTGGCCCGCGTGCTCAAGCTGTCGGAATGGAAGATCTTCACCAAGATCCTGTTCCCCTCGGTGCTGCCCTACATGCTGACCGGTGTGCGCCTCGCCGTGGGCACGGCCTGGCTGGTGATCGTGGCGGCCGAGATGCTGACCGGCGGCGTCGGCATCGGCTTCTGGGTCTGGGACGAGTGGAACAACCTCAACGTCAAGAACATCATCATCGCGATCTTCGTGATCGGCATCGTGGGCCTGCTGCTCGAGTACGCCCTGGTCAAGATTGCCACCGCCTTCACGTTTGACGAAGTGAAGAGCTGACCCCCACCCCACCGGAGACCGGCCATGAACACCAGCAAGTACATCGAAATCCAGGGCGTGGAACAAACCTTCCGCACCCCCAAGGGCGCCTTCCCGGCGCTGCGCAACATCGACCTGAACATCGCCAAGGGCGAGTTCGTGGCCTTGATCGGCCACTCGGGGTGCGGCAAGTCCACCCTGCTCAACCTGATCGCGGGCCTGACGCAGCCCACCCAGGGCGTGCTGCTGTGCGCCAACCGCGAAATCAAAGGCCCAGGCCCCGAACGCGCCGTGGTGTTCCAGAACCACTCGCTGCTGCCCTGGCTGACCTGCTACGAAAACATCTTCCTCGCGGTGGAACGCGTGTTTGGCGGCAAGGAGAACAAGGCCCAGCTCAAGGCCCGCACCGAAGCGGCCCTGGCCCTGGTGGGCCTGACCCCGGCCGCACAAAAGCGCCCCGGCGAGATTTCTGGCGGCATGAAGCAACGCGTGGGCATTGCGCGCGCGCTGTCGATGGAGCCCCAGGTGCTGCTGATGGACGAGCCCTTCGGCGCCCTGGACGCATTGACCCGGGCCAAGCTGCAGGACGAGCTGCTGGAGATCGTCGCCAAGACCCAGGCCACCGTGGTCATGGTGACCCACGATGTGGACGAAGCCGTGCTGCTGTCCGACAAGATCGTGATGATGACCAACGGCCCGGCCGCCACCATCGGCGAGGTGCTGTCGGTCGAGCTGGAGCGCCCGCGCTCGCGCGTGGCCCTGGCCGAAAGCGCCCAGTACCTGGGCTACCGCAAGGCGGTGATCGACTTCCTCTACACGCGCCAGGCCCACGTCGAAAAGACCGCCGCCTGAGCCACCCCAGCGCTGGCCCAGGGCCCAGCGCCCAGCACGTCGGCGCCCCCGCGGCATGGCGCGTCTGGCGAGCACGCCTCACCGCGCGCCGAGTGCCCCTCGCCCCACGCCGCCCTCGAGGCCGCAGCGCCGGCGCCTGCCCCAGGCAGGCCGGGCCTGCGGCCTTTGATTTGGCGGTGGCCCGAGGGGGCCGGGCGGCCACGCCGCCATGGCGCGACCGCACCAGCCCATGGCCCCAGCGCATGGCCAGCCTACCCCACCACCCGCCCCCTCACCCCCTTCTCCCATCACCCCCGTCTGCCCCGCACCAAGCTGAGCGGGCGCGGCGCCTGCCCCCTCCCACCCTCCGGCCCCCGCGTCGGCCTCGAGCCGGCCCCGTCGTTTTGGTGCACCCCCATGGCCACGCCTTGTTTTGGTGCATCAACGGCCCCCAGCCGCGCCATTCAACCCACCGCCAGGGGGCCGCGCGGCCGGTGCGTCTGGCACAGGCATTGCTTAAACCCCTGCACGGCCAAAGGCGGCCGGGTGTTCCAAAGGGGCGATGAGGCTGCTTTGGGACCAAGGACGAAGGCGTCCCCACTTGTTCTGGCCCCCGGGCCGGGCACGGTGAGGGCGCCTTTTTTGTTTTCCGAACCGCCTGCGGGTGGTTCCTGCGACGGAGGCTCACGATGAGCAAGCTGAAACTGGTGATGGTGGGCAACGGCATGGCCGGTGTGCGCACGCTGGAGGAACTCCTCCAACTCGCCCCAGACCGCTACGACATCACCGTGTTCGGGGCCGAGCCCCACCCCAACTACAACCGCATCATGCTGTCGCCCGTGCTGGCCGGCGAACAGACGCTGGACCAAATCGTGCTGAACCCGCTGAGCTGGTACCAGCAACACCACATCACCCTGCATGTGGGCAAAAGGGTGGTGTCGGTGGACCGGGCCACGCGCACGGTGCGCGCCGACGACGGCACCGAAGCCCGCTACGACCGCCTGCTGCTGTGCACCGGCTCCAAGCCCTTCATGCTGCCCGTGCCGGGCCACACGCTGAAGGGGGTCATGGCCTACCGCGACATCGCCGACACCCAGGCCCTGATCGAGGCCGCCGCCCGGCCCGGGCGCGCCGTGGTGATTGGCGGTGGCCTGCTCGGCCTGGAGGCCGCCAACGGCCTGCGCCAACGCGGCATGGACGTCACCGTGGTCCATGTGGGCCCGTGGCTGCTGGACCGCCAGCTCGACGAGGCCGCCGGCCGCCTGCTGCAAGGGGCGCTCGAAGCGCGTGGCCTGCGCTTTTGCCTGCAGGCCCACACCGAAGCCCTGCTGGGCGATGCCGAGGACCGGGTGCGGGCGCTGCGCTTCCAGGACGGCCGGGAGATCCCCGCCGACCTGGTGGTGATGGCGGTCGGTATCCGCCCCAACACCGAACTCGCCGAGCAGATGGGCCTGTTGGTGCAGCGCGGCATTGTGGTGCACGACACCCTGCAAACCGTCACCGACGCCCGCATCTACTCGGTCGGCGAATGCGCGGCCCACCGCGGCACCGCCTACGGCCTGGTGGCGCCGCTCTACGAACAGGCCAAGGTGGCGGCCAACCACCTGGCCGAATGGGGCATGGCGCGCTATGCCGGCTCGCAAACCTCGACCAAGCTCAAGGTGACCGGCATTGACCTGTTCTCAGCGGGCGACTTCATGGGGGGCGAGCACAGCGAAGCCATCGTGCTCAACGACCCCTACCGCGGCATCTACAAAAAGCTCGTGATCCGCGGCGACAAGCTGGTGGGGGCCTGCCTCTACGGTGACACCGGCGACGGCAGCTGGTATTTCGAGCTGCTGCGCGAAGGCCACCCCCTGGGCCCCTTGCGCGACCAGCTGATGTTCGGCCCTCCGGCCGCCGCCCTGACCGCGGCGCACTGAGCCGCCCCCTGCGCCCCAGCCCCTCCCGCACCGACCCCACCGCCCTTCACGGCCCCTCACTGCTCACGCAAACCGCCCCACCATGCCGCTTCGCCCCAGCCCCCCCGGTTTCCTGCTGACCCGCCGCCTTGGCCTTGGGCTGGCGCTGGGCCTCGCCCTGCCCGCCCAGGCCCAGATCGCTGACCTCGCGGAGGCCATCAACCTTGCGGGCCGCCAGCGCATGCTGTCGCAACGCCTCAGCAAGGCCTGGCTGGCCCGCGCCCAGCCCAACGCCCACCCGCAGGCGTTGCCGGTGCTGCAGCGCTCGATCGAGCAGTTTGAGCGCCAACTCAACGACCTGCAGGGCTACGCCCCCAACGCGGCCATCCGCCAGACCTACGCCGACCTGGACAGCGCCTGGAACGCGTTTCGCCAGCAGCTGCAAGAGGCCCCCGCGGCCCGCCCGGCCGCGCAGGCCCTGCTGCAAGCCGATGCGCGGGTGCTGACGCTGGCCCACCAAGGCACCCAGCAGCTCGAAGCGCTGGCCACGCGTCCCACCGGGCGTTGGGTCAACGTGGCCGGGCGCCAGCGCATGCTGTCCCAGCGCATGGCCAACTTCTATTTCGCCGCGGCCTGGCAGCTCGAGGTGGCCAGCGCCCGCGAGGAGATCAAGTTGGCGCGGCAGGAGTTCCTCAGCGCCGCCAGCGCGCTGCGCCAGGCGCCAGAAACCAGCCCACGCATCGCCGACGAACTGGCCCTGGCCGAGGGCCAATGGGTCTTCTTCGACGCCGCGCTGAAGGCCGAGGGCAACAGCCCCAAACAACTACACGAGGTCTTTGTCAGCAGCGAAAACCTGCTTGCGGTGATGGACCGCGTGACCCGCCTCTACGCGGCCCAAAAGGCCTGAGCCTCCCCCTCTGCGAGACCGCCCATGAACCTCAACGACGCACCCCGCGAAACCCGCTCCACCTGCCCCTACTGCGGCGTTGGCTGCGGCGTCATCATCGAGTCGCGCGGCGACGCCATCACCGGCGTGCGCGGCGACCCGGCCCACCCGGCCAACCTGGGGCGCCTGTGCACCAAGGGCTCGACCCTGCACCTGACGGCCAGCCCCCAGGTCAACCAGCAGACCCGCCTGCTGCAGCCCCTGCGCCGCCTGCAGCGCGGTGGCCCGGCGCAGGCCCTGGCCTGGGACCAGGCCCTCGATCTGGCAGGCCAGAAGCTGGCCGACACGGTGCAGCAACACGGCCCCAATGCACTGGGCTTTTACCTGTCCGGCCAATTGCTGACCGAGGACTACTACGTCTTCAACAAGCTGGTCAAAGGCCTGCTGGGCAGCAACAACCTGGACACCAACTCGCGCCTGTGCATGAGCAGCGCCGTGGCCGGCTACAAGGCCACCCTGGGCGCCGACGCGCCGCCGGCCAGTTACACCGATGTGGACCACGCGCACTGCCTGTTCATCACCGGCAGCAACACCGCCTGGGCACACCCGATCCTGTTCCGACGCATCGAAGACGCCAAACGCGCCCGCCCCGAGATGAAGATCGTGGTGGTCGACCCGCGCCGCACCGACACGGTGGAACTGGCCGACCTGCACCTGGCGCTGCAACCCGGCACCGACGTCATGCTCTACCACGGCATGCTGCACCTGATGCTGCGCGAGGGCTGGACCCAGCCCGCCTACATCGCGGCCCACACCACGGGTTTTGAGGCCCTGGTCGAGCTGGTGCGTGACTGCACGCCCGAGCGCACCGCCGAGGTCTGCGGCCTGCGGGTCGAAGACCTGTGCGAAGCGACCCGCCTGTTCGCCACCTCCCCGGCCACACTGAGCCTCTACTGCCAGGGCCTGAACCAATCCAGCAGTGGCACCAGCAAGAACGCCGCGCTGATCAACCTGCACCTGGCCACCGGCCAGATCGGCCGCCCGGGGGCGGCCCCGTTCTCGCTGACAGGCCAACCCAACGCCATGGGCGGGCGCGAGGTGGGCGGCCTGTCCAACCTGCTCAGCGCCCACCGCGACATGGGCAACCCAGCCCACCGGGCCGAGGTGGCCGCCCTGTGGGGCGTGGCCGACGTGCCGGCGGTGCCCGGCAAATCGGCCATCGAGATGTTCCAGGCCGCGGCCGACGGCGAGATCAAGGCCTTGTGGATCGCCTGCACCAACCCGGCGCAGTCGCTGCCCGACCAGGCCACCGTGCGACGCGCACTGGAGCGCGCCGAGTTCGTGGTGGTGCAAGAGGCCTTTGCCACCACCGCCACCACCGCCTATGCCGACCTGCTGCTGCCCGCCACCCCCTGGGGTGAAAAAACCGGCACCGTGACCAACAGCGAACGCCGCATCAGCCGCGTGCGGGCCGCGCTGCCGCCGCGCGGCGAGGCACGCCACGACTGGGCCATCGGCGTGGCGCTGGCGCAGCGCCTCGAAGCCCGGCTGCGCCCGGGCCAGCCCACGCTGTTCCCTTACGACACCCAGGACGCGCTGCTCGGCACCGAGGCCATCTGGCTCGAGCACCGCGAGTCCACGCGCGGCCGCGACCTCGACATCACCGGGCTCAGCTACGCCCTGCTCGACACCCTGGGCCCCCAGCAATGGCCCTGGCCCGAGGGCGCCCGCGCAGGCCGGGTGCGGCTGTACGAAGACGGCGTTTTTCCGACCCCGGACGGGCGCGCCCGCTTCCACAGCGCCGCGTTCCGGCCGGTGGCCGAGGCCACCGACCGCGAGCACCCCTACGCCCTGAACACCGGCCGCCTGCGCGACCAATGGCACGGCATGAGCCGCACCGGCACCCTGGGCCGCCTGTTCGGCCACGCGGCCGAGCCCGCGCTGCAAATGAACCCCCAGGACCTGGCCCGTGAAGGCTGGGCAGAGGGCAGCCTGGTGCGGGTGCAATCGCGGCGCGGCAGCGTGGTGCTGCCCGTGCAGGCCTGCGCCGAGCAGGCGCCCCAGCAGGTCTTCATCCCCATGCACTGGGGGCAGGAGTTTGTCAGCGGGCGCGACGCCGACGGCCAGCCGCACCTGGGCGTCAACGCCCTGATGCCCTCGACCTTTTGCCCCCAGTCCAAGCAGCCCGAGCTCAAGCACGCGGCCGTGCGGCTCAGCGCCGCCAAGCTGCCCTGGACCCTGGTGGCCATGGCCTGGCTGCCCGCGGGGCAGGTGCTGAGCACGCGGGAGGCCCTCAAGGCGCTGATGGGCGAGTTCGCCTTCAGCAGTTGCGTGCCCTTCAGCGACCGCACGCCGCTCGAACAGGCCGACCAGCAGGCCACCGGGCTGCTGTTCCGCGCCGCCGCCCACCAGGCGCCGCCCGCCGCCCAGTTGCTGGCGCTGGAACAAGCGCTGGGGCTGGACCCGCAGCAGTGCCTGCATTACGCCGACCCGCAGCGCGGGCAGCGCCGGACCATTCGGGTGCAAACCCTGGGCGGGGCGCGTTGCGTGACGGGCTGGTTACTGGCGGGCGACACCCGTGCCCAGGCCTGGCTGCGGCCCCTGCTGCAAGACGCCCAGCCAGTGAGCGTCGACGGCCAGCGCCTGCTCAGCCCCGGCGCCGAGCCCCCTCTGGCCCAGGCGCCCCGCAGCCCGCTGGTGTGCAGCTGCTTCGGGGTGACCGAGCAAGCCATCCGCGGTCAACTGGCCCAATGCGCCGGAACCGAGGACGAGCGGCTCAAACAATTGCAGGGGGCGCTGAAATGTGGCACGAATTGTGGTTCATGTGTGCCGGAGCTCAAGCGACTGGTCCGGTGGGTCCGGCCCAGCACCGAGGCGGCTGAATTGGCCTTATAGCCAGAAGTCAGTTAGCTTCAGTGACAATCCGCGGCTCTGCTTCAAAGACAAGAACACAGACAAGTCCATGGCAATCAGTCAATACATCAAGGAAATCGGTCGCGGCAAGGAGGGGGCGCGTGCGCTCAGCCGCGAACAAGCCGCCGATCTCATGGGACAGGTGCTCGATGGCAGCGTGACCGACCTCGAAGTGGGGGCCTTCTGCCTGGCCATGCGCATCAAGGGTGAAACCCCTGCCGAGATGGCGGGTTTCCTCGATGCCACCCATGCCCGCATCGCGCGCGTGCCGACCACCCTCAAGCCGGTGGTCGTGCTGCCCAGCTACAACGGTGCGCGCAAGCTGCCCGTGCTGACGCCCCTGCTGGCCCTGCTGCTGGCACGCGAAGGCGCTAGCGTGCTGGTGCACGGCACGCCCACCGAGGCCAGCCGCATCACGGCGGCGTCGGTGCTGTCGGTGCTCGGCACGCCCTCGCTGGTGGCCATGCGCCCGCTGCACGCCGGTGAAGTGGTGTTTGCGCCCACCGGTCTGCTGCTGCCCGGCCTCAAGCGCCTGCTTGAAGTGCGTCGCGTGGTCGGCCTGCGCAACCCGGCCCACAGCCTGGTCAAGCTCATGAGCCCTTGCGAAGGGCCCAGTGTGCTGGTCAGCAGCTACACCCACCCCGAATACGCCGACTCGATGGCCGCCACCCTGGCACTGACCGGACAACGCGCGCTGCTGCTGCGCGGCACCGAAGGCGAGGTGGTGGCCGACGCGCGACGCACCCCGGAGATGACGGGCTACCTGCACGGCCAGACCCTGGCGCTGCAGCCGGCCCAGGCCGGCCCGCTGGCCCAACTGCCCGAACTGCCACGCGACATCAGCGCCGAGTCCACCGCCAGCTACATCCAGCTGGTGCTGGCTGGCAAACTGCCCGTCCCGGCGCCGATTGCGCGCCAGGTCCAACACATCCTGCACCTCGTCGAACAACCATGACCCACGCCCTGTCCCAACCCGGCCAATGCACCCTGGTGGGCGCCGGCCCGGGCGACCCCGAACTGCTGACCCTCAAGGCGGTCAAGGCGATCCAGGCCGCCACCGTGCTGCTGGTCGATGACCTGGTCAGCGACGACATCGTGGCGCTGGCCGCGCCCACGGCCCGCATCGTGCATGTCGGCAAACGCGGCGGCTGCAAATCAACCCCGCAGGCCTTCATTGAGAAACTCATGATCGCCGCCGTTCAGGACGGCGACAACGTGGTGCGCCTCAAAGGCGGTGACCCCTTCATCTTTGGCCGCGGCGGTGAAGAAGTCGAACACCTGCGTGCCGCCGGCATCGAGGTGCGGGTCATCAACGGCATCACCGCCGGCCTGGCCGCCGTGACCTCGCTGGGCGTGCCACTGACCCACCGCGAACACGCCCACGGCGTGGTGTTTGTCACCGGCCACGCCAAGCCCGGCGACCACGGCACCGACTGGCGAGCCCTCGCCGCCACCGCCCACAGCGCCAAACTGACCCTGGTCATCTACATGGGGGTCAGCGACGCACAGCACATCCAGGCTGAACTGCTGCAAGGCCTGCCCGGCCAAACCCCGGTCGCCATCGTCCAGCGCGCCAGCCTGCCCAGCCAGCGTCAGGCCGTCACCACCCTGGCCGAGCTGTCCGAAACGCTGCAGCGCGAAGGCCTGGGCAGCCCGTCGGTGATCGTGGTGGGCGATGTCATCCAGGGGGTCCAGGCGGCCCGGTTGGCGCCTTCCGAAGCGCGGCGACACGGCACGGTCTGAGCCCCGGCGAGCGCTGCGCCACCGCCCCCGGCGGCCGGCCCCTCACCCGGGCGCACGCCCAGGCAAGCCCCGGCGTTCAGACCGCCGAGCCACCCTGCCCAAGGGCCCTGGCTGGCGCGGCAATTGCTTGATGTCAAGGGTGTTCACAAGGGATAGAAAGACCAAGATGACTGCTCCGACGCTGCACGGCACTTCGGCCTTCCACCCCCGTGCCTCGGCACCCCAGCCTGGCAGCGCGACCGCCGCCAAAGCCCCGGCCGCGGGGGAGATTTCGCTGGTCAACCTGGCGGCCCGCCAGCGCATGCTGTCGCAGCGCATGATCCTCCAGACCGTGCTGGCCTCGCAGGGGCGTGCCGCCCAACTGGCGGCCGCGCGCCAGTCCTTCAACCTGTTCAAGACCAGCCAGCAGAAGCTGCGCCAAACCGGCCGCGAGTTGCCCCCGGAGCTGGCCCAGATCGTCCAGAAAGCCTACGAAGGCCCCCAGGGCGCCGGCCCGGTGGTGGACGACTTCATCCAGCGGCTGGAACAAACGCTCGAACAGATCGAGCGCCAGGACCGCCGCCTGCCCGACACCCTGGCCCAGTTGGTGGAAAGCACCGACACCGTGCTCGATGCCCTGAACCGCGCCACCACCGCCTTCGACCAGGTCACCAGCGCCCAGTCGCAGGCCATGATGCGCGAGCTGACCGGCATCGTGAACGCCATCCAGACGGTGGCCCGTGAGGCCAAGGTGGTCAGCTTCAACGCCCAGGTGATGGCCGCGCGCGCCGGCCAGCACGGGCGCGAGTTCGCGGTGGTGGCCAACGTGCTGTCGGGCATCACGGCCGAGATCGACAACCTGTCGCTCAAAGCCATCACGCTGGCGGGCCCCAAGAAAACCGGCACCTGAGCCTGCCGTCCCCTGAGCCCGCCCCCCCCGCGCCAGCCCCCACCGAAAGCTGCCCGCCGGACCGCGCAGACCGACCCTGGCGATAATCGAGCGCCGCGGCCCGCCTGCGCCCTGCCCAACGCCGCCCGCCGGCCCCTGGGTGCGGAGCCGACGCGGGGCCCGCCTTGGTGCCCATGCACCAAGCCAGTGCGTTTGGCTTTTTCTCCAGGAACCGTGTTGTGAATGTTGATGTTGTGATTGTGGGCGCCGGTGCGGCCGGCCTGTTTTGTGCCGGGGTGGCCGGGCAACTGGGCTTGAAGGTGCTGCTGCTGGACCACGCGCCCAAGGTGGCCGAGAAAATCCGCATCTCGGGCGGCGGGCGCTGCAACTTCACCAACCGCGACGCCACACCGGCCCAGTACCTCAGCGCCAACCCGCACTTCTGCCGCAGCGCCCTGAGCCGCTACACGCCGCAGGACTTCATTGCGCTGGTGCAACGCCATGGGGTGGCGTACCACGAGAAGCACAAAGGCCAGTTGTTCTGTGACCGCTCGGCCGAGGACATCATCGACCTGCTGCTCAAGGAATGCGCCGCGGGCGCCGCCGGCGGCAGCGTGACCCGCTGGCAACCGTGCGCGGTGCGGCAGATCCGCTACCACGATGGCGCCGCCGCCCCCGACGCGGCCACGCCCGCTGCAGGCCGCTACGAAGTCGACACCGACCAAGGCACCGTGCACTGCCACAGCCTGGTGGTGGCCACCGGCGGGCTGTCGATCCCCAAGATCGGCGCCACCGATTTTGGCTACCGGGTGGCGCGCCAGTTCGACCTGCGCCTGGTCGAACAGCGCCCGGGCCTGGTACCGCTGACCTTCGACGGCGCCGCCTGGGCGCCCTACGCGCAGTTGGCCGGCCTGGCCCTGCCCGTGGCCATGGAAACCGGCAGCAAAAAGGCCAAGGGCCTGTTCCTCGAAGACCTGCTGTTCACCCACCGTGGCCTGTCGGGCCCCGCGGTGCTGCAGATTTCGAGCTACTGGCAACCGGGCACCCCGATCCGCATCAACCTGGCCCCCGAGCATGACCTGCCGGCCCTGCTGGCGCGCGCCAAGGCCACCTCGCGCAAGTTGCTGGGCAATGAGCTGGGGCAGCATGTGCCCTCGCGCCTGGCCGAGGCCTGGGTGCAGCAGGACGCTGCCTGGCAGCGCCCGTGCAGCGATGTCACCGACAAGGCCCTGGGTGCCTTGGCGGAGCGCCTGTCGCGCTGGGAACTGGTACCCACCGGCACCGAGGGCTACAAAAAGGCCGAGGTCACCCTCGGCGGGGTCGACACCCGCGACCTGTCGCAGCAAACCCTGGAATCACGCCAGCCAGGCCTGTTCTTCATCGGTGAGGTGGTCGACGTGACGGGTTGGCTGGGCGGCTACAACTTTCAGTGGGCCTGGGCCAGCGCCCACGCCTGCGCCCAGGGGCTGGCCGCCCGTCAGGGCAAGCTGTGACCGCCCAGGGCGCTGGCGCCCGGCCCTGCGATGGCCAGGCCAGGGCGGCCAAGGCGCTGCGCCGGCGGGCCCGGATGCACAAAAATCTTGTTTGCGCAAGCGTTAACGCTATAATCGCAGGCTTTGCTGGCAAATGCCCCGCCGGCCGATAATTTTCAAGGCGGGGAACCTTAGCTTGTGGGCCCGATCTTCCCCAGGCACCTCATTGGAAAACATTACGTAATGACCACCATCCGTGTTAAAGAAAACGAGCCCTTCGACGTCGCTCTGCGTCGTTTCAAGCGCACCATCGAAAAACTGGGTCTGCTGACCGACCTGCGCGCCCGCGAGTTCTACGAAAAGCCGACCGCTGAGCGCAAGCGCAAGAAGGCCGCTGCCGTCAAGCGCCACTACAAGCGCGTGCGCAGCATGCAGCTGCCCAAGAAGCTGTACTGATCGCAGCCGGACTGCTGGCCTCCAGCAGCCCCAACAACCCGCGCTCGGGACGCCAGGCGCGGGTTTTTTGCTTTTTGAACACCGATTTCAACCGGAGAACACCATGTCCCTCAAGGAACAGATCACCGAAGACATGAAGGCCGCCATGCGCGCCAAGGACTCGGAAAAGCTGGGCACCATCCGTCTGCTGCAAGCGGCCATGAAGCAGCGCGAAGTGGACGAGCGCATCACGCTGGACGACGCCGCCATCGTGGCCATCGTCGACAAGCTGATCAAGCAGCGCAAAGATTCGATCGCCGCCTTCGAACAGGCCGGTCGCCAGGACCTGGCCGACAAGGAAGCGTCGGAACTGGTGGTGCTGCAGGCCTACCTGCCGGTGCGCCTGAGCGCCGACGAGATCAGCGCCGAGGTCAAGGCCATCGTGGCCGAACTGGGCGCCAGCGGCCCCGGCGACATGGGCAAGGTCATGGGCGCGGTCAAGACCCGCCTGGCAGGCAAGGCCGACATGGGCCTGGTCTCGGCCGCCGTGAAGGCCGCGCTGGCCGGCTGAGCCCCAGCCCCTCCAAGCCCCTCCAAGCCCCTCCCAGTCCCCCCACCACCCAGCGCCCTCTGGCGCTGTGCCCGCCCGGTGCCGTCCGGGCACAACGGACACTGCGGGCACTGCGGGGATCGCACCTTCCAAAGCCCCCAAACCGCCCGCAACCCCACCCGGCCCGGGCGGTTTTTTCAGCCCGGGTCCACGCCTCGCCCTGCCAACCCGCCATCGGGCGCCGGTGCTTGTGGCCTTTTTGGCCGTGTCGTGCGTTGAGTCAGGACAGCTCTGCGAAACCACCATGCCCGTGCCCTGCCCCCCCCCGCAACCAGCCGCCCTGGCCAGCCCTTGGTGCGCCCCCCTGCGACGGCCCCTGCCACGGGCGTCAGCGGCACCGGCCCCCTCGGCTTCTGGAGCCCCCTCAGCCCCGACGGCCCGCGGGTCGGGCGGGGGCAGGCCTGGCCAGGGGCAGGCCCGCCGGGTCGTGCAGGGGCTGCTCCTGCTGCTGGCCACGCTGTGGGCCCTGCTGGCGGAGGCCCAGGAAGGCCCAGGGCGGGTCGCCTACCCCAGCCTGGTCGAGGGCTCGGTGCTGCTCAGCGATGCGGCCCAACCCGATGGGCGCCACCTGCCCCCCAACCAGCCCCTGGCGCCCGGCAGCCGACTCCAGCTCAGCCCGGGGGCGCGGCTCGAACTGAGCCAGGGCAGCAGCAGCTGGCGCGCCGAAGGGCCGGCCCAGATCGAACTCAGCGCACTGGACGACCTCAGCAGCCAGACCCAGTTGCGGCGCGGCCGGCTCGATGTGCGCGTGCGCCGCTTCGAGGCCGGCGAGCGCCTGGAGATCGACACCCCCAACTTGGCAGTGCTGGTGCAACAGGCCGGTGCCTACCGCTTTGACGTGGACCCCGACAGCGGCCAAACCCGCGTCACCGTGACCCTGGGCAGCCTGGTGGCCTATGGCGAGCAAGGACAGGCGCTGACGCTGCCGGCGGGGCTGCAATGGACGTTCCAGGGCCGACAGCTGGGCCAGACTGGCCGGCCCGTGGTGCCGCGCATCGACGCCTTCGACCAGTGGACCCAAGGCCGCCAGCAACTCGAGGACCAGTCGCTGAGCGCCCGCTACGTGCCGCGCGACCTGATTGGCTACCAGCAACTCGACGGCTGGGGTGAGTGGCACAACGACCCCAGCCTGGGCCCCGTGTGGTATCCCCAACTCAACAACCCCGACTGGGCCCCGTACCGCTACGGCCAGTGGCAGTGGATTGAGCCCTGGGGCTGGACCTGGGTGGATGAGGCACCGTGGGGTTTTGCGCCCTTCCACTACGGTCGCTGGGTGGTGTCCAGCCGCGGTTGGGGCTGGGTGCCGGGTCGCTACGAACGGCGCCCCAGCTACTCGCCCGCGCTGGTGGGCTTCATCGGCCAGCCGCAACGGGGCGGGCCGGGCCACCACCGGCAGCCCGGCGTGCCCTGGGTGCCGCTGGCCCCGGGCGAGCACGGGCGCCCGGGCACGCCGGTGGGCCCGCGCCCGGGCTCAACGCCCCCCGGACGCGACCGCCCGGGCACCGACTCGGGCTACGCCCACCAGAACCGCCCCGGCGGCATGACCCAGCAGCCCCAAAGCGGCGGCCCGGGCTGGCAACGCCCCAGCGGCAGCGTGAACGACCCGATCCCGATGCCCAAGCCCTTCATCCAGGTGCAACCGGGGCAGGCGGGTCAGGCGAGCCCGTCCCCCACGCGCCCTTCGGTGGGCTCGGAGGGCGGCGGACCGTCGCTGGCGCCCCAGCCCGCGCTGAGCCCCCCGGCCCAGCCTTGGCCGCGGCCCAACACCAGCGGTCAGGTCACGGCCGTGCCCAACACCGCGCCCCGCACCGAACAGGAGCGGCAGGAGCGCGCCCAGGCCCAACAGCGCGAGCAATTGCAGCGCCTGCAGCCCAACGCGGTGCTGCTCGAGCGCCAGCGGCAGGAACAACAACAGTGGCAACAGCACCAGTGGCAACTGCAGCAACAACAACAGCTCTTGCAACAGCAACAGCAACAGCAACAGCAACAACAGCAGTGGCAATGGCAGCGCCAGCAGCAGGCCGAACAGGAGCGGCAACGCCAGGAGGCCCAACAGCGGGAGCAGTGGCAACGCGAGCAGGCGCAGCGTGAACAGCAATTGCAGGTGCAGCAGCAGTTGCAGCGCCAACAGCAGGAGCGCGCGCAGTTCGAGCGGCAGCAGCAAGAACGGCTTCAACAGGAGCGCCAGCACCAAGCGCAGCAAGCCCCTCAGCTGATCACCCAGCCCCCCACGTTCCAGCAACTGCGGGCCCCCGGTGCAGGCCGCGAAGGCGGCCCCGGCCTGCGACCGCAGCAGGGCCCGGGCTCAGCCCCGGTCGGCACCCCGGTGGGGCCACGGCCCACCCCCTCAGCGCCCAACACGCAGTGAGCGGTGGGGCCCTGGCGCCATCGCCAGAGGTCGGGTCGGACGGCACCCGGTTGCACAGGGCCGGGGCGGGCCCTTGCGGCCAGACGGTCCGGCGGCCTCAGCTGCCGGCGACCTTCATGCGCCCGATCAGCACCGAACCCACGGTCTTGGAGCCGTAGGTGTAGGTGTCGGCGCCCACGGCCTCGATGGCCTTGAACATGTCTTTGAGGTTGCCCGCGATGGTGATTTCTTCCACCGGGTAGGCGATCTGGCCGTTTTCGACCCAGAAACCGCTGGCCCCGCGCGAGTAGTCGCCGGTGACGTAGTTGACACCCTGGCCCATCAGCTCGGTCACGAACAGCCCCGTGCCCAGCTTTTGGAGCATGGCGTCGAGGTCGTCGCCCGCCTGGGTCAGGCGCGAGGTGAGGCTCAGGTTGTGCGATCCGCCGGCGTGGCCGGTGGTCTTCATGCCCAGCTTGCGGGCCGAGTAACTGGTCAGGAAATACCCCTCGACGCGGCCGGCATCGACCACGGTGCGGGCCCGTGTGCGCACGCCTTCCTCGTCAAACGCCGAGCTGCCCTTGCCGCGCCGCACGAAGGGGTCTTCGCGCACGTCGATGTGCTTGGGGAAGATGCGCTTGCCCAGCGAGTCGACCAGGAAGGTGCTCTTGCGGTAGAGCGCGCCGCCACTCACGGCCTGCACAAAACTGCCCAGCAGGCCCGCCGCCAGCGGCGACTCGAACAGCACCGGGCACTGGGTGGTGGCGATCTTGCGCGACTTGAGGCGGCTCAGCGCGCGCTGGGCCGCATAACGGCCCACCGCCTCGGGGCTGGCCAGCTCATCGGCGCAACGCATCGAGCTGTACCAGGCGTCGCGCTGCATGTCGGCGCCCTTGCCCGGCAACGAGGCGATCGGCGCCACCGACAGGCTGTGGCGCGAGCTCGCGTAGCCGCCGCGGAAACCATGGGTGTGGGCGCTGAAGAAATGCGACTGCTGGGCCGACACGCCAGCGCCTTCGCTGTTGGTGATGCGGCGGCTGGTCTTGAGCGCTGCGGCCTCACAGGCCCGCGCCAGGTCGGCGGCCTGTTCGCTGGTGATGGCCCAGGGGTGGAACAGGTCCAGGTCGGGCTGCTCGGTGGCGATGTCGGCCTCATCGGGCAGACCGGCCACCGGGTCTTCGGCGGTGAAGCGGGCGATGTCATAGGCCGCCTGCACGGTTTGCAGGATGGCGGGCTCGGAGAAGTCGGAGGTGCTCGCATTGCCGCGGCGGTGACCGATGTAGACGGTCACGCCCAAGGACTTGTCGCGGTTGCGTTCCACGTTCTCCAACTCGCCCTTGCGCACGCTGACACTCAGGCCGCAGCCCTCGGAGGCCTCGGCGCCAGCGTCGGTGGCACCGATCTTTTTGGCATGCGCCAAGGCGGTGTCCACCAGGTGTTCGAAGGTTTCGCGGGAGTAGCTGAAGCCGTTGCCGGCCGGTGTCTGGGGTTTCTTCATAGCGGGAGCTATGATACTTGCCGCTTAGGGCCCCCTGTGGTCCTCGTCCCGGATACCCCCAACATGTCACGCAAACCCAAAAAAGGCTACTACGTCCGTGGTCAGTTCGTTGCCGAAGGCAGCGAGCTCGACCTGCAGCTCAAAGCCGAGCTCAAGGGCACCGATGAAGCCAGCAAAACCGATCTGAAACGCGAGAGCGCCGCCCTGCAAAAGCTGGGGGAGGACCTGCTCACGCTGCGCGCCGACCTCATGGCCAAGCTGCCGCTGTCCGACAAGCTGGTCGAAGCGCTGGCCGAGGCCAAGCGCATCACCAACTTCGAAGGCAAGCGCCGCCAGATGCAGTTTGTCGGCAAGCTGATGCGCCTGCTCGATGAAGACACCGTCGAGGCCGTCAAGGCCGCCCTCGAAGTGCAACGCAAGGGCTCGGCCGCCGACACCGCGGCCCTGCACCAGGCCGAGCTGTGGCGCGACCGCCTGATTGGCGTCGAAGACGCCCTGGCCCAGTGGCTGGAGGCCTACCCCGACACCGACACCCAGCAGTTGCGCGCCCTGATCCGCCAGGCCCGCAAGGACGCGGTGCCCACCGACCGCGCGGCCGTGTCGCAGGGTCTGGCCCCGCGCCAGAGCCGTGCCTACCGCGAGCTGTTCCGTTTCATCAAGCAACAGATGAACCCGGACGCGGTCGACGAGGCCGAGGACGACGCCAGCGATGACTGAGGCCGCCGCCCTGCCCCCCCCCGAGCCGGTGCGCATTGGCATCGTCTCGATCAGCGACCGCGCCTCCAGTGGCGTGTACGAAGACAAGGGCCTGCCGGCGCTGCAGGACTGGCTGAGCCGCGCGCTGCACAACCCGATCGAGTTCGTGCCTCGCCTGATCCCGGACGAACAGGCGGGCATCAGCGCCACCCTGATCGACCTGGTGGATCAGGCCGCCTGCTCACTGGTGCTGACCACCGGCGGCACCGGGCCTGCGCTGCGCGATGTCACGCCCGAAGCCACGCTGGCCGTGGCGCACAAGGAAATGCCCGGCTTTGGCGAGCAAATGCGCCAAATCAGCCTGCGCTTTGTGCCGACCGCCATCCTGTCGCGCCAGGTCGCGGTGATCCGGCACCAAAGCCTGATCATCAACCTGCCCGGCCAGCCCAAGGCGATTCAGGAGACCCTCGAAGGCCTCAAGGCCAGCGACGGCAGCGCCCTGGTGCCTGGCATTTTTGCCGCCGTGCCCTACTGCGTGGATCTGATTGGCGGCCCCTACCTGGAGACCCGCGACGAGGTCTGCAAGGCTTTTCGGCCCAAGACCGCGCAGCGCCCGGCGCGCTGAGCCCCCCCCCCCCCCGCTCAGCCGGCACCGGCCTGAAAACAAGCCGACAAGCGATCCGAAAAGCGACCTGGTCCCCAGGTCGCTTTTTCATTTGCCGACCAGGTCGTTGAGTTTGCCGGCCTCGAAGCAGCCCTCGCGCTGCGCTTCCTTGGGCACGCAATTGCCGTCCGGCGCACGTGCGGCGAGTTGCTCGATGGCCTGCCAGAGCAGCGCGATCTGGTGCTCCTGCGACGACGCGCTGCTGATCAGACCCTTGAGGGCCTGACCCACCGGGTCGTCTTCCAGCGTCACGCCGTAGGCCGAGAACTTGTTGGCCTCCGGGGTGGCGTCGGCGCTGGCGCCCTGCTTGGACGGCAGGATGCGCGCCGGGATGCCCACCGCGGTAGCGCCCGCCGGCACCGGCTTGATGACCACCGCATTGCTGCCAATCTTGGCGCCGTCACCGACCACAAAACCGCCCAGCACCTTGGCCCCGGCGCTGACCACCACGTCCTTGCCCAGGGTGGGGTGGCGCTTGGTGCCCTTGTAGAGCGAGGTGCCGCCCAGCGTCACGCCTTGGTAGATGGTGCAGCCGTCACCGATCTCGGCGGTTTCGCCCACCACCACGCCCATCGCGTGGTCAAAGAACACGCGCTCGCCGAGCTTGGCGCCCGGGTGGATCTCGATGCCCGTGAGCCAGCGCGAGACATGCGAGATGAAGCGCCCCAGCCACTTGAATCCATGCGTCCAGCACCAGTGCGCGGGCCGGTGCAGCACCACCGCGTGCAGCCCCGGATAACACGTGATCACCTCCCACGTGCTGCGCGCGGCAGGATCGCGGTCGAGGATGCACTGGATGTCGGATCGCAAGCGGGAGAACATGGATTTTGGAAATATTTTTATGGCTGCACAGTCTATCGGTTCGCGCGTTCGGCCGTTTCGATCATGGCTTTGGCAACACCTCGGAGGATGTGGATTTCTTCCTGGCTCAAGTCAGCGCGGTTGAACAACTGGTTCAGGCGCGGCATCAGCTTCTTGGGCGCGGCCGGGTCGAGGAAACCGATGTCGACCAGGGCACGCTCCCAGTGGCCCAACATGCCTGCCACCTGCTGGGCGTCGGCGGGGCGCACCGGCGCGGTGGCCGACTGCACCGCAAAGCCCCCCAGGGCCTGGCGCCACTCGTAAGCAATCACCTGGATCGCTGCGCCCAGGTTGAGCGAGCCAAAACCCGGGTTGGTCGGGATGCTCAGGCAGGTGTGGCAGCGGTACACGTCCTCGTTCTGCATGCCAAAGCGCTCCGAGCCAAACAGGAAGGCCACCGAGTGATCGGTCTGTGCCAGCGGGCCAAAGTGTTCGCGCGGGCTCTTGACGGGCGGGCCAAAGTCGCGCGGCGTCATGGCCGTGGCGCACAGGTGGCTGATGCCGTCCAGCGCCTCGTCGAGGGTGTCCACAATGCGGGCCTTCTCCAGCACGTCCAGCGCACCGCTGGCGCGCTGGATGGTCTCTTCGCGCTTGAGCACATTGGGCCAGCGCGGGGCCACCAGCACCAGCTCGTCAAAGCCCATCACTTTGAGGGCCCGGGCGGCGGCGCCCACATTGCCGGCATGGCTGGTCTGGATCAGAACAAAACGGGTTTTCATGGGGGTTTGGGACAGGGTCTGGCGCAAAACGCGCAACGGCGGGTAAAATCTCGCCCTATTGTCGCCTGCCGCATCGCCGGACAGGTCCGTTTGCCGTCCCAGGCGCCTGTTGGCGCTGCTTTTTGGGGCGCACCAGCTCTTCCTCACAATTCATGTCATCCAACCTGCACCCCATGCTTAACGTGGCCATCAAGGCCGCTCGCGCCGCTGGCGCCATCATCAACCGCGCCGCCCTGGACGTCGAATCCGTTCGGGTGTCTCAAAAGCAGGTGAATGACTTTGTGACGGAAGTCGATCAAGCGGCTGAGAACGCCATCATCGACACCCTCCTGACCGCCTACCCGGGCCACGGTATCCTGGCCGAGGAATCGGGCCAAACCCACGGCGCCAAAGACTCCGAGTTCGTCTGGATCATCGATCCCCTGGACGGCACCACCAACTTCATCCACGGTTTCCCCGTGTACTGCGTCAGCATCGCGCTGGCGGTGCGCGGCAAGATCGAGCAAGCCGTCGTCTACGACCCGAGCCGCAACGACCTGTTCACCGCCACCAAGGGCCGCGGCGCCTACATGAACGACCGCCGCATCCGCGTGAGCAAGCGCACCCGCCTGGGCGAGTCGCTGATCTCCACCGGCTTCCCGTTCCGCCCGGGTGACAACTTCAAGGCCTACATGGCCATGATGGGTGACGTGATGCAGCGCACCGCCGGCCTGCGCCGCCCCGGCGCTGCCGCGCTGGACCTGGCCTATGTGGCCGCGGGCTTCACCGACGGCTTCTTTGAAACCGGCCTGCAACCCTGGGACATCGCCGCCGGCTCGCTGCTGGTGACCGAAGCCGGTGGCCTGGTGGGCAACTTCACCGGCGAAGCCGACTTCCTGGACCAACAGGAATGCCTGGCCGGCAACCCGCGCGTCTACGGCCAGTTGGTCGGTCTGCTGGGCAAGTACAGCAAGTTCGCCGGCGCCGGTGACAAAGCCGCCGTGCGCCAGGCCCTGGGCCAAGACAGCGCCGCCGCCACCGACCTGACGGCGGACAGTGCGGCCGACGACAGCGCTGACGCCGAAGCACCGGCCGCTGCCGCCACCGCCAGCGACAAGCCCGCCGCCCTGCCCGACGCCCCGTTCTGAGGCCCAGGCGCCCTGGCCGGGTCCGCCCGGCCGGAGGACGACCAGCCCGCCCGTGTTCGCACCGGCGGGCTTTTTCATGCGCGCTCAACCGCGCGTGGGGGGCGGTGCTGGTGGGCGCGGTAGGTGCCGCACCCACCAGATCGGGTGGTGGTGGGGCTGGGCGTGGCGGGGTTGGGGTGTGGCGGGGTTGGGGGGTGGCCCCGCCCCCGCTCAGTCGGCGTAGCGGATCGCGATGGCGCGAAAGTCGTCGGCAATCTCGATGAAGGCGTCGACGATGTCCGGGTCGAAATGCTGGCCCCGGCCCTGCACCACGATCTGACAGGCCTGTTCGTGGGTGAACGCGGGTTTGTAGACGCGCTTGCTGATCAGGGCGTCGTACACGTCGGCCACCGCCATCAGCCGCGCCGACAGGGGAATGGCGTCGCCAGCCAGGCCTTCGGGGTAGCCCGAGCCGTCCCATTTTTCCTGGTGGCTGTAGGCGATTTCCTTGGAGAAGGTCAGGAACTTCACCTTGATGCCCAGGCGACGCTCGGCGTCCTGGATGGCGTCGCGGCCGATCGCCGGGTGGCGCTTCATGACCTCAAACTCCTCCACCGTCAGCTTGCCGGGCTTGAGCAGGATGCTGTCGGGGATGCCCACCTTGCCAATGTCGTGCAGCGGGGCCGACTTGTAGAGCAGCTCGATGTTGCGTTCGGTCAGCACCGACTCGAAACGCGGGTGGTGGCGCAGGCGCACCGCCAGTGCCTTGACGTACAACTGGGTGCGGCGGATGTGGTTGCCGGTGTCGTTGTCGCGCGTCTCGGCCAGCGTTGCCAACACCATGATCGTCACGTCCTGGATGGCCTGCACCTCCAGCGTGCGCATGGCCACTTCCTGCTGCAGGTAGTCGCTCTTGCTGCGCAGGAAATCGGAGCTGGCCTTGAGCGTCAGGTGGGTTTGCACCCGCGCCAGCAAGATGGGCGGGCTGATGGGCTTGGTGATGTAGTCCACCGCGCCCAGCGCCAGGCCCTGCTCCTCGTCGGCGACCTCGGCGCGGGCAGTCAGGAACATCACGGGGATGTGCTGCGTGCGGGGGTCGGCCTTGAGGCGGCGGCAAACTTCGTAGCCATCCAGCCCCGGCATCATGATGTCGAGCAGGATCAGGTCAGGCGCCGGATCCTGGGCGGCGATCTTGAGGGCCTTCTCGCCGTTGTTGGCCACCTTGACGCGGTAGTGGTCCTTGAGCAGCGAGCTCATCAGACTGAGGTTGTCCGCGGTGTCGTCAACCACCAGCACCGTGGCGATCGGCTTTTCCACCAGAGGCGACGCCTCGGAACCCACTGCATTCATCACCATCGAGTCACCCTGTTAAAAGCTTGGGCGAGAGATATCAGGACAGCTGTTCCCGCAGGGGGTTGGCCGCCTCCAGTTCCTCAAGCGCTTGCTCAAATTCAAAGGCAAGCGCCTTCTGCTCTACGGCATTGAAGGCTGGTCCCAAGGCGCTCAGCAGCATAGCGGCATTTTCCCGGAGCACATCAAGCGCTGCCGAGTCGTTGTCAGCAAACAACGTCCGCAGGCGCTCCAGCACCTGCGCCAGCGAGGGGTTGAGCGCATTGGCGCCGGCCTCCGCTGAGTCCAACGGGCGCGGCGCCTGCTGGGCCAGCCAGGTTTTGAGGTCGCCCAGCAGCAGGTCCAGCGCGGCCAGCAGCGGGATGCTCAGGCGCTGCAAACGGTCTGGGCTTTGCTGGCCCGTCAGGGCCAGTTCCAGCTCGGTGCAGGCCTGCTGCAGGCCGCTGGCCCCCAGGTTGCCCGCCAGGCCCTTGAGGGTGTGCGCCAGCCGCTCGGCCATCATCCAGTCGCCCTGGGCCAGCGCCTGCGGCAGGCTTTCCAGGGTGCCGCTCTGGCTGGCCACAAAGCGCTCCAGCATGGACCGGTACAGGCTGCGCTTGCCCATCACCCGCTTCAGGCCCAGGGCCACGTCGAGCCCGGCGATGTCGGTGGGCAGGCTGATGGCGCTGGGCGGCGCGCGCAGCGGCGTCACCTGCCGCCCTGGTGTGGCTTGCGGCGCCAGCCAACGGGCCAGCGCCAGCCACAGGTCGTCGGGGTTGACCGGCTTGGCCAGGTGGTCGTTCATGCCAGCGGCCAGACAACGCTCGCGGTCGGCGTCCATGGCGTTGGCGGTCATGGCAATCACCGGCAGGTGGCGGGTGTCGGGCTGGGCCCGGATGGCCCGGGTGGCTTCGAGCCCATCCATCACCGGCATCTGCATGTCCATCAGCACCAGGTCCACCGGCTGCTGGCGCAGTTTGTCCAGCGCCTCGCGGCCATTGGAGGCCAGTTCGACCACAAAGCCCGCGTCGGTCAACAGCTCGGCCGCCACTTGCTGGTTGAGTTCGTTGTCCTCAACGACCAGCAGGCGCGCGCCCAGCAGCGGCTGCAGCAGGTCCTGCGGCGAGCCCCCGGGCGCCGGCTCGGCGCTGCGCGCCTGCGGCTGACCCATCAAGCGCATCAGGGCATCGAACATCTGCGAGGGGTTGACCGGCTTGACCAGCACCTCGGCAATGCCCAGGGCGCGCGCGCCATCGAGCAAATCGTCGCGCCCGTGGCCGGTGACCATCACCGACAACGGGGGTTGCGCCAGGTTCAAGGCCGGCAGGCGGCGCGCCACCTCGAGGCCATCCATGTCGGGCATCTGCCAGTCCAGCACCAGCACCTCGACCGGCGCCCCGCGGTCCTGCGCCTGCGTCAGGTGCTGCAGGGCCTCGGGGCCCGAATGCACCACCGAGACCTCAAAGCTCATGCCGCGCAGCAGGTCGGCCAGCACCGCGGCCGCGTGCAGGTTGTCGTCCACCACCAGGGCGCGGCGACCGCGCAGGTCGGGCTCGGGCATCAGCAGGCGCGGCTGTGCGCTGCCGGCCTGCAGCAGCGCAGTGAACCAGAACACCGACCCCTCGCCGACCCCGCTTTGCACCCCCACCTCGCCCCCCATGAGCTGGGCCAGGCTCTTGCAGATCGACAGGCCCAAACCCGTGCCGCCGTAGCGGCGCGTGATGGTCGCGTCGGCCTGCTGGAAGCTCTGGAACAGGCGCTCCATCTGCGCCTCGGTCAGCCCAATGCCGGTGTCGCGCACCTCGAAGCGCAGCTTCAGCGCCCCGTCCGCGAGGGGCACGCGGCGCACCACGATCTCGATGTCGCCGCGCTCGGTGAACTTGATCGCGTTGTTCAGGTAGTTGATCAGGATCTGGCCCAGCCGCAGCGGATCGCCCACCAGGCTGGCGGGCACGTCGGGGGCCACGTCACAAATCAGCTCCAGGCCCTTTTCGGTCGCCTTGTGGGCCACCACATCGGCGACGCTCTCCAGCACCTTGTCGAGCTGGAAGGTGGTGTTCTCCAGGGTCAGGCGACCGGCTTCGATCTTGGACACATCGAGGATGTCGTTGATCACGCCCAGCAGGTGTGCACCGGCCTGCTGGATCTTGGACAGGTAACCGCGCTGCTGCGGTGACAGCGGGGTGCGCAAGGCCAGGTGGGCCATGCCGATGATGGCGTTCATCGGGGTGCGGATCTCGTGGCTCATGTTGGCCAGGAAGTGGCTCTTGACCTCGGTCGCTTCCTCGGCCATTTCCTTGGCGCGGCGCAATTCGCGCTGGGCCAGCTTCTGCTCGGTGATATCCACAAAGGTCCCGATCAGCCCCCCGGGCGAGCCGTCGCTGCGCCGGAAGCCGTGCACCCAGTACAACACGTCGTGCAGGGCCTGGTCAGCGAAGCGCAGGCGCACGTCCTTGTGCAGTGCCGCGGCCTCGCGGATGACCAGGCGGCTGTCGGCGTCAAACTGCACCCGGTCCACCTCGCGGATGTAGTCCAGTTCCATCACGGTCTTGCCGATCAGGTCCTGCCGGCGCACCCCGAACGCCTGCTCGTAGGCGCGGTTGAAGCCCAGGTAGCGCCCATCCGGCCCCTTGTAGAACAGCGGCACGGGGATGGTGTCCACCAACACCTCCTGGAACAGCAACTGCTCGGCCAGGCGCTGCTCGAGCAGCTTCTGGTCGTGGATGTCGATGTTCACGCCCACCACCCGCACCGGTCGGCCCTCGGCGTCGCGGAAGATGCGGCCCGCATTGAGAATCCAGCGCACCTCGCCATCGGGACGCACGATGCGCCACGAGTCCCGGTACTGGTCGGCCCCGTTGGCCAGCTGGGCGTCGAAGTGGGCCAGCGCCTGCGGCGCGTCATCGGGGTGCATCAGGCTGGCCCACAGCGCCCGGTCGATGCGCTCCACCGGCCCGTCGAGGCCGTAGATGCGCTGCAACTGGGGCGTCCAGACTGATTTGCCGCCCACCAGGTCCAGATCAAAGATGCCGATGTGGCCCGCGTCCTGCGCGATCTCCAGGCGTTGGTGGGCCTGACGCAGCGCCTTCTCGGCGCGCTGGGCCTCGGACAGGTCCTCGATGACCCAGATGGAGGCCCGCTCGTGGCCCTCCATCTGCACCCGGCGGCCCGAGAAACGCACATCAAACGAGTCCTCAGGGCCGCGGTACAGCGTCCAGTTCAAATGCACCTGCGGACTGGCCTGCATGGCCTGGCTGGCCATGGCCATGAAGTCCTTGTAGCGCTCGGGGGTGCCGAACAGGCTGCTGACCGAGCGCCCCTCCAGGTCCTTGGGGGCCAGGCGCAAGAGCTTGGCAAAGGCGGGGTTGAACTGCAGGATCTGGCCGCTGCTGACCAGCACGATCGGCGGCGCATTGTCGAAGATGGCCTTTTGCTGGTCCAGCACCGCGCTCAGGCTGCGCTCGCGCCGCGCCAGCTCCTCTTGTTCGCGCATGCGCTGGGTCACGTCCTCGTGCAAGCCGACAAAGCCGATGCAACGCCCGTCGTCGTCCACCACGGGCGACAGCGAGGCCTGGTCGTGGTAGATGCTGCCGTCGCGGCGCTGGTTGATGAAATGCCCCGACCACGGGCGCCCTGCCAGCAGGTGGCTCCACATGTCGTGGTAGGTGCTCAGCGGCGTGAGCCCGCTGGAGACCAAGGAGGGCTTCTTGCCCACCACCTCGGCCAGCGAATAGCCGGTGTTGCGTTGGTACTGCGGGTTGACCCACATGATCTGTCCCGCCAGGTCGGTGATGATGACCGACACCGGGCTGACCTCCAGCGCCGTGCCCAAGATGTGAAACCGCGCCCGGGTCGCGCGGGCCTGCGCGCGCTGCAGCCACAGCCCGTGGCCCGCCAGGCCCAGGGCCGACAGAAAGACAAACAACAGGCCCCCGACCAGCCACTGGTCGGCCAGGCTCATCAGTTTGTCGACGTTTTGCAGCATGACCAGGCGCCAGGCGCCGCCGGGGTCATTCCATTCCAGCGCGTGCCTGGCCACCAGGTGCTGGCCGCCGTCAAACGTCACCTGGGCTTGGTCAGGCAGGAAAGGCAGGCGCGAGGTCACGCCATTGACAAACTGCAGGCCAAACTGCTGTCGCCGGGCCAGCCCCTGTACCCGGTCCTGGGTCACCTCGCCCAGCAGCGCAAACACCCACTCGGGCCGGGTGGCGGCAAAGGCCACGCCTTCGGGGCTGATCAACACCACGTCATGGCCGCCCAGGGCCATCGCGTCCTCGGCCGCGGTGAACGGCTGGCGGAAGACCACCGCGCCGGTGACCGGGGCGCTGCGGTCCTCGCCGGCGTAAATCGGGGCGGCCAGGTAGAGCCAGCGCTCCGGCCCTTGCAGGTCGACGCCCGCGTGGGCATTGACCACGCCCTTGAGTGCTTGTTGCACAAACACCTGGGCGCTGAGGTCCAGCCCCAGCGGCGGTTGGCCCAGGCCTTCATGGGCCACCACGCGGCCCTGGGCGTTGAGGATGAAGATGCTGTCCAGCGCAAAGCGGGCCCGGGGCACGCGCAGGCGCGCCGACACGGCGTCCAGCCGCACGGTGCTGGCACTGGCGCTGGGGGCCACCAGGGCCTTGAGCGTGGGTTCGTTGAGGCCCAGCATCATCAGGGCGCCGACCGACTCGCCGCGCAGGGTCAGCGACTGCAGCGTGGACTCCATCTGCGCCAGCGACAGGGTCATGCGCTCGCGCTCGCCCTCGCTGCGGCGGCTCAACAGCACCTGGTCGGCCGACCAGGCCAGGACCGCGGAGACCAGCAGGATCAGCAGCACCGGCCGCCAGTTGGACGGCCGCCACAGCGGCGACTCATGCCACCACAGGCCGGGGCGCACCAGACGGACCGGTGCCATCAAGCGGGCCCAGGCTGCACATCAGCCGAGGTCAAAACGACCGCCCCCGGCCGGCACAGCAGCAGGGGCGCAACAGCAAGCCAACACGGGACAGCAGGCAACACGGGCAGATCTCCTGAACCAGAGGCCCCATGCTAAGGGATACCCGGTGGGTGACCAGGATGAACGGACATTTCGCAGCCCCGTCAGGGACACCGCCCCCCCGGGCAGCGGGTGACGCGAGCCCCCCTGACCGCACCGGATCAGGCGCAGGCCCCGCCCAGGTTCACCACCTTGTGTTCGAGCTCGGCCAGGCGCTGCTCCAGACGGCGCTCGGCGGATATGTCCATGATGATGCCGTACCAGCGCACCACCTGGCCCTGTTCGTCCAGGTGGGGAAAGCCCTGGCTGCGCACCCAACGCCAGGTGTTGTCGGGCCACAGGATGCGGAATTCGGTCTTGAAGGGCCGCGGCGTCGGCAGGTGGGCCAGCCACTCGCGGTGCACGCGCTCGCGGTCGTCGGGGTCCATGCGCTCACGCCAACGCTCGTAGCGCTCGCGGGCCGAGCTCAGGGGCGTCCATTCGAACGCGGGGCCCATGTAGTCCACCACGCCATCGGCGGCGGCCCCCCAGGCGATGTTGGGGCCCAGTTCGATGGAACGCCGGAAATGCTCCTCGCTCTGCTGCAAAGCCTGCTCGGCCTTGACCCGCTCCGAAATATCGATCACCACCAGGGAGATGCCCAGGCATTCGCCCAGCGGGTTGCTGACCCGCTGGTGGGCCACCAGGTAGGTCGAATCGGTGCCCTCATGGCTGTATTGGGTGGGGGGCAACACGGCACCGACACGAACCGCCTCGAGGGCCGACAGCAGGCCCTGCGCCAGGGGCTGGTTGAGCACCTGCGCCACGGGCCGCCCCCGCAGGTCGCGCCCGGACAGCCCCAGGTAGCGCAGCACCTTGGGGTTGGCGCTGACCACGCGCATCTCGGTGTCGATGAAGCACAGCCCCACCGGGGCATCGAGGTAGAGCGTCTCCAGCTGGTGCAGACGTTGGAACGGCGAGGCGTCGAGCGGGCGGTCGTGGTCGCCATGGCAGCCCGCCTGGATCAAATGCGCCAGGGCCTGCTCGGCAGGCCCGGGCCGCCCCAGGCCGAAGCCCTGACCAAAGGCACAACCCAAGCGGGTCAACAGCTCGGCCTGACCGGTGGTCTCAATGCCCTCGGCGATCACATGCACGCCCAGGCTCTGCCCCAAGCCCAGCACCGCGGTGACGATCTTGAGGCTGTGCGAATCCGACTCCAGACCGCGCACAAAGCTGGCGTCGATCTTGATCTCGTCAAAGGGCAGCGACTGCAGCCGTGTCAGGCTGGAATGCCCGGTGCCGAAGTCGTCCAGCGACAGGCTGGCCCCCGCCCGCTTGAAGGCCTCGATGCTCTGACGGGCCACCTGGTTGTCGTGGAACAGCGCGTTTTCGGTGATCTCGACGCGCACGCGCTGCATGAAAAACCCGGCCTGCTCCACCGTGGCCTGCACCTGGTCTGCCAGGTCGGGCCGCAAGAACTGGCTCGGGGCGAGGTTGAAGGCCAGGTAGAACGTCCCCGGCCAGTCGCGCACCTGGCGGCAGGCTTGCTCGATCAGGGTCAGGCTGAGCCCGTGGAGCCAGCCCATGCGGTCGGCCAAGGGGATGAAATCCGCCGGCGACACGGGGCCCAGTTCGGGGGAGGTCCAGCGGGCCAAGACCTCGAAACCGGCCACCTGGCGGCTGCCCAAATGCACCAGGGGCTGGAAGGCCGGCCAGATTTCGCCCGTTTGCAGCGCCCCCTGAAGGCAGCGGGTCAGGGGCTCGGGCGGGTTGTGAAGGCTCATGCGTCAGGGTGCCTCGTCAGGGTCAGACCATGGGTCCCCGTCGTGCGCTCGCCCCGGGCACCCCCCGCCGCAGTGTACGGCAAGCGAACCAAATGACCACCGGGTCCGGGCCTGCGCCGGGGGGCGGATCAATCCCGGCCTGGCACGCGCCCCCCGCGCACGGCCCTGTGCTCCCAGGCCCCGGTCACCTTCGCCTGAAGGCCGGATCAGCGCCGGATCAACGCCCCATCGACTTCGCGCCACCACCCCTCAGCGCCCGGCCCCCGCGCAGGCCGGATAATCCCCCCATCACGCCCCGCTTCCGGGGCGCGCCCGGCGCCGACGCGCAGCCCGCTGTCCCTGACGAGCGCTGGCCGCGCCCCACCGCCCGGCCCCTGTTCCCCTTTGTTTGCCCATGACCCAAGACACCCCCAGCAGCGCCGCCGTCGGCTTGGCCGACCTGCCCGGCCACACGCCGATGATGGTGCAGTACTTCGCGCTCAAGAAGGACCACCCCGACACCCTGTTGTTCTACCGCATGGGTGACTTCTACGAGCTGTTCTACGACGACGCCGAGAAAGCCGCGCGCCTGCTCGACATCACCCTGACCCGGCGTGGCCAGTCGGCTGGCCAGCCGGTGGTCATGGCCGGCGTGCCCTTTCATGCGATGGAGAATTACCTCGCGCGCCTGATCCGCCACGGCGAGTCGGTGGCCATCTGCGAGCAGGTGGGCGAGGTCGGCGCCGCCAAGGGCCCGGTGGAACGCAAGGTGGTGCGCGTGGTCACCCCCGGCACCCTGACCGACGCCGAGCTGCTGGGCGAAAAGTCCGACTCCATCCTGCTGTCGGTGCACCAGGGGCCGCGCAACCAGTGCGGCCTGGCCTGGCTCAGCGTGACGCAGGACGACATCCACTTGGCCGAGTGCAGCGCCGACGAGCTGGACAGTTGGCTGTCGCGCGTGGCCCCCAGCGAGCTGATCTACAGCGCCGACGTGACCCCGGCGTTTGAGCAGCGCCTGCGCCAGACCCGCGCCAGCGCGGGCCTGCCCATGAGCCAGCGCCCCGAATGGCAATTTGACCCGGCACTGGGCCAACGCAAGCTGCTCGAGCAGCTGCAGGTGGCCAGCCTCAGCACCTGGCATGCCGACGGCCTGCCACTGGCCCACGCCGCCAGCGCGGCCTTGCTCAACTACGCCGAACACACCCAGGGCCGCAGCCTGCCGCATTTGCGCGCACTGCGGGTGCAGCGCAGCGGCGAACTGATCGAGCTGCCGGTCACCACCCGGCGCAACCTGGAGCTGGTCAAAACCCTGCGCGGCGAGGACTCGCCCACCGTCTACTCACTGCTCGACACCTGCATGACCGGCATGGGCAGCCGCCTGCTCAAGACCTGGCTGCTCGAACCGCCACGCGACCGCAGCCTGGCCCAGGCCCGGCTGGACGCGATCGCCGCGCTCAAGGGGGAGAACGGCGCCGGCCCTTGGCACGCACTGCGCCAGCAACTCAAGGGCACCAGCGACGTGGAACGCATCAGCGCCCGCATCGCGCTGCGCCAGGTGCGCCCGCGCGAGCTGGTGGCCCTGCTCCACTCGCTGCAAAAAGCCGAGCAGCTGACCCTGGGTGGCGCCTGGCCAGCCGGCACCCTGGCGCAGATCGCCAGCGAGCTGGTGCCGCCGCCCGACACCGCCGTGCTGCTGCAGCGCGCCATCCTGCCCGAGCCCGCGGCCCTGGTGCGCGACGGCGGGGTCATCGCCGAAGGCTTTGACGCCGAACTCGACGAGCTGCGCCACATCCAGACCCACGCCGACAGCTTCCTGGTCGACCTCGAAGTGCGCGAACGCGAGCGCACCGGCATCGCCAACCTGCGCGTGCAATACAACAAGGTGCACGGCTTCTACATCGAGATCACGCAGGGCCAGCTCGACAAGGTGCCGGCCGACTACCGCCGCCGCCAGACCCTGAAGAACGCCGAGCGCTTCATCACCCCAGAGCTCAAGGCCTTCGAGGACAAGGCCCTGTCGGCCCAGGAGCGCGCCCTGGCTCGCGAGAAATGGCTTTACGAACAGGTGCTGGACGCGCTGCAGGCGCATGTGCCCACGCTCAGCCGGGTGGCCCGCGCGCTGGCCACGCTGGACGTGCTGTGCACGCTGACCGAACGCGCCCTGACCCTGAACTGGACCGCGCCGGTCTACGCCAAAGAGCCCTGCATCGAGATCACGCGTGGCCGCCACCCGGTGGTCGAGGCGCGGCTGGCCGAGACCTCGGGCGGCAGCTTCATCGCCAACGACACCCAACTGGGGCTCAAGCAACGCCTGCAGGTCATCACCGGCCCCAACATGGGCGGTAAATCGACCTACATGCGCCAAGTGGCATTGATCGTGCTTCTGGCCAGCATGGGCAGCCATGTGCCCGCCGATGCGTGCCGGATCGGCCCCATCGATGCCATCCACACCCGCATCGGTGCGGCCGACGACCTGGCCAATGCCCAATCGACCTTCATGCTGGAGATGACCGAAGCCGCTCAAATTCTGCACAGCGCCACGCCGCACAGCCTGGTGCTGATGGACGAGATCGGCCGGGGCACCTCGACCTTTGACGGTCTGGCGCTGGCCGCAGGCATTGCCACCCACCTGCACGACAAGACCCAGGCCTTCACGCTGTTTGCCACCCACTACTTTGAGTTGACCGAGTTCCCGGTCAAACACCACCAGGCGGTGAACGTGCACGTCAGCGCCACCGAGGCCGGCTCGGACATCGTGTTCCTGCACGAGATCCAGCCCGGCCCGGCCAGCCGCAGCTACGGCATCCAGGTGGCCCGCCTCGCGGGCATGCCCGGCCCCGTGCTGAGCCACGCGCGCCACACCCTGCAAACGCTGGAGGAACGGGCCACCGAAGCCCAGGCCCAGGTGGACTTGTTTGCAGCCCCGCCAGCTATCGAAAAAATAGCACCGAGCGCCTTAGAATCAAGGTTTGCCGAGATCGACCCCGACACCCTGAGTCCGCGCGAAGCGCTGGACCTGATCTACTCACTCAAAAAACTAGCGTCTTCCTCATGACTTACTGCGTCGCCATCAAACTCAATGCGGGCCTGGTGTTCCTGTCCGACTCCCGCACCAATGCCGGTCTGGACCAGATCAGCACCTTCCGCAAGATGATCGTCTATGAGAAGGCCGACGACCGCTTCATGGTGCTGCTGTCGGCGGGCAACCTGAGCATCTCGCAGTCGGTGCGCGAGATCCTGCAGGTCGAGCAGCTCAAGGAGCACGAGGACAGCGAACCCATCACCATCTGGAACGCCAAGAGCATGTTCGACGCCTGCCGCGTGCTGGGGTCGGCGGTGCGCCGCGTCTACGAACGTGACGCGGCGTCGCTGCGCCAGGCCGGGGTCGAGTTCAACGTCTCGCTGATCCTCGGCGGCCAGATCAAGGGCGAAGGCATGCGCCTGTTCCAGGTCTACTCGGCGGGCAACTTCATCGAAGCCACGCCCGAGACGCCGTACTTCCAGGTGGGCGAATCCAAGTACGGCAAGCCCGTGCTGGACCGCGTGATCTCGCCCGAAACCCCGCTGGACGAGGCCGCCAAGTGCGCGCTGGTGTCGATGGATTCGACCCTCAAGTCCAACCTGTCGGTGGGCCTGCCGCTGGACCTGGTGGTCTACGAAGCCAACCAGTACCAGACCGACAAGGTGATCTGCATCGACGAGAACAACCCGTACTTCCGCATGGTGCGCGGCAGCTGGGGCGAGAAACTGCGCCAGGTCTTCGACAGCATCGAGGACCCGATGTGGGGCGGCGGTCAAACCGACGTGCCGCTGATGGTGCACTCGCCGCGCAGCAAGCCCCTGCGCAAGATTGCCACCCCCAACGAGAAGCTGATTTGAGGCAGTCCCCGGCCCCAGAGGGCGCGCCATGTCACTGATCATTTTTTCGCACGCCAACAGCTTTCCGGCGGGCACCTACCGGCTGCTGTTCGAACAACTGCGCCAGCGTGGCTTCCGGGTGCGCGCCGTGGACCAGTTCGGTCACGACCCGCGTTACCCGGTGACCAGCAACTGGCCCCACCTGGTGCAGCAACTGACGGATTTCGCCCAGGCCGAGATCGAACAGGCCGGTGAACCTGCGTTCTTGGTCGGCCACTCGCTGGGGGGCTTCCTCAGCGTGATGGCCGCGGCCCAGCACCCCAAATTGGGCGGGCATGGCGTCAAAGGCGTGTTGCTGCTGGACTCACCGCTGCTGGGCGGCTGGCGCGCCACCACGGTGGGCGTCATGAAGCAGACCCAGCTGGTCGGCTCGGTGTCGCCGGGCAAGATCAGCCTGCGCCGCCGCAACAGCTGGGCCAGTGCCGACGAGGCGCTGGCGCATTTCGAGCACAAGAAAGCATTTGCCCGCTGGGACCCGCAGGTGCTGCGCGACTACATTGCGCACGGCACCCACGATGAGCTGGGCGCCCACGGCCCGCGCCGGGTGCTGAGTTTCACGCGCGAGGTCGAGACCGCCATCTACAACACCCTGCCGCACAACCTGGACCGCCTGCTGGCGCGCCACCCGCTCAAATGCCCGGCCGCCTTCATTGGCGGTCGCGCGTCCAAGGAAATGCAACAGGTGGGCATGGCGATGACCGAGAAGGTGGTCAAGGGCCGGGTCATGATGCTCGATGGCAGCCACCTGTTCCCGATGGAAAAGCCCATCGCCACGGCGGCGGCCATCGAGGCCGCGCTGCTGAACCTCGACACCGCCAAGCCCTGAACGCCTGACGCACGCGCCCGCACGCGCCCCGGGCGAAAAAAAACCGCTGTCCCTGGACAGCGGTTGAGCGGCGTTGAGGCCACGGTTCAGGCGGCCGGCTCAAGGCATTCTGCTCACAGCGCGGGCGGCCAAACGCCCCGACGCCTCCAACACTTCGAATGCCTCAAATGCCTCAAATGCGCAAGGGGTCAGGCGGCCCAGCGCACGGCACCGGTCCAGGCGGTGACCAGCACCACGATGCCGAAGGCAATGCGGTACCAGGCGAACACCACAAAGCTGTGCGTGCTGATGTAGCGCAGCAACCAGCGCACGCAGATCCATGCACTGACGAACGAGAACAGCAGGCCCACCAGGAACACCGGCAGGTCGGCCATCGACAGCAGGGCCCGCTCTTTGTAGAGGCTGTAGGCGCCTGCGCCAATCAGGGTCGGGATGGCCAGGAAGAATGAAAAGTCGGTGGCGGCCTTGCGGCTCAGGCCCAGCAACATGCCGCCGATGATGGTGGCCCCGCTGCGGCTGGTGCCCGGCACCATGGCCAAGCACTGCACCAGACCGACCTTGAGCGCGTCCAGCGGGGTCATGCTGTCCACGTTCTGGATGTGGGCGTCGCTTTGCGGCCGGCGCTCGGCCCACAAGATGACAAAGCCGCCCAGGATGAAGGTGCTGGCCACCACCTCCGGCGTGAACAGGTGGGCCTTGATGAACTTGCCAAACAGCAGGCCCAGCACCACGGCCGGCAAAAAGCCGACCAGTACATTGAAGGCAAAGCGTCGCGCGCGCGGGTGGGTCGGCAGGGCCACCACGGTATCGCGGATCTTTTGCCAGTACACCAGCACCACCGCGAAGATGGCGCCGGTCTGGATCGCGATGTCAAACACCTTGGCCTTGTCGTCGTCGAAGCCCAGCAGGGCCCCCGCCAAGATCAGGTGCCCGGTTGACGAAATGGGCAAGAACTCGGTCAAGCCCTCGACCACGCCCATGAGGGCCGCTTTGACCAGCAACACGATATCCACACGCACTCCCTAAGTAACTGCAGCGATTATCGCCGCAGTGCAGCATAAGCGGGTGCGGCGGGCCCCCTCTGGGGCCTGTGAAACGGAGCGGCCAAGTCGACATGTCAACGCTGGAGGGGCCCCGGCACGCGGCGTGGTCGCCGCTGCGCCCAGGCCAGCCAAGGCATCAGGCCGATCAAGCCCAGCATGGCCCACTCGCCCAGGGTCGGCACGGCGGTCACCCCGTTCGGCGACGGTGCCGGCGCCAACGCCAGGTTCACAAAGTTGGCGTTCACCCACCCATTGGTGGGCACGCCGACCGCCACACCGCCCTCCGTGGCCTGCACGGGGTAGACCCCAGCCACGGTGGCGCGCCAGGTCACGCTGCAGGTGCCAGCCCCCGCGCCACTGGTCGCGGTGCTGCAACTGGCTGCACTCAGGAAGGCCCCCGCGCCCGCGTTGCTGAAGTTGAAAATCGTGGGGGCATCGGTCTTCAGGTTGCCTTGTGCGTCCCGCGCCGTGGCGGTCAGGGTGTAAAACGCTTGCCCATCGGCCAGCTTGGGACCGCTGTCCAGGCTGATCGAGGAGGTGGCTGCGCTCACCGGACCGGGCATGAACTGCGCCGCCACCTGCCCGCCCACGGCCTGGGCCAGGGGCACGCCAGTCAAGCTGGTCTGTACCACCGTCCAACCGGCTTGCACCGAGCGCAAGGTGATCGAACAAGTGCCTGCCGCCGGGCCGGTGACGGTCGTGGTGCACTGGTTGGCACTGAGGGTGGAGCCGGAAAGCGCCGGGTTGTTGCGCAAGCGGGTTTCGCTTAGCACACGGGAGGTCAGGCCCACCCCTTGCACCACAAACTCAAAGGTCTGGGGCTGCCATTGGTTGAGGTTGCCCATCGCATCCATGGCGGTGGCGGTGATGGTGTAGCTGTCACTGCCGTTGGCGTAATGCACCCCGCCACTCAAATCAATGGTGACCATCGAACGCGCGGCCGAGGCCCCCTGGGCCACAAACACCCCACTGACGGGGTTGCTGCCCCCCAGCGGCACGCCGCCCAGGCGCGCCGTGACGGCATGACTGCCCGCGACCGTGGCCGTCAGATTGACCGTGCAGCTGCCCGCCCCCGGCCCCGTCAGGGCGGTCACGCATTGGGTGGCACTCAGGGTGACGCCCGTGCCAGGCACGCTGAAGGCAAAAGTGACCGCCGGGCTGACGGCCAGATTGCCCTGCGCATCCAGGGCCGTGACGGTGATGACGTGGCTGTCCACGCCATTGGCCATGCGGGGCCCCGCCGTGATGCTGAGCTGCGAGCTGGCCGCGCTGGCCAAGCCCGCCACGAACGCCGCCGTGACCGGGTTGCTGCCCCCCACCAACACGCCACCGGTGCGCGCCGTGATCGGGTAGTTGCCCGCCACGGTGGCCGTGACGGTGATGCTGCAGGTGCCCGTGGTGCCTGTGCTGCAGGTAGCGGCGCGCAAGGAGGCCCCGGCGCCGGAAAGGGCAAAGCTGAAATCGGTCGAGGTGGCGGTGTTCAGGTTGCCTTGGGCGTCGTAGGCGCTGGCACTCAGGGTGTAGTCATCACTGCCATTGGCCGTCTTGGGCCCGCTGCTGAGGCTGATGCGTGAGCTGGCGGCCGTGGCAGCCCCCGCGACAAACACGCCCGTGACCGGGCTGTTGGCCACCGGGCTGGCCAGGCCGGTGCCGTCCAGACGCACCTGGACCGGGTAAGCGGCGGCGCTGGTGGCCACCAGGGTGACGCTGCAGCGCCCCGCATCGGGCCCGGTGGTGGGGGTGACGCAGCTGGCTGCACTCAGACTGGCGGCACTGGGCGTGTTGACCAGGGCAAAGGTGAAGGTCACAGGGTTGAGGGTGACGGCGTTGCCCTGGGCGTCGTAGGCCACAGCGCTCACGGTGTAGGCATCGACCCCATTGGCCAGCTTGGGGCCGGTGCTGATCAGGGCCTGGGACTGCGCCGCCGTGGCCACCCCGGCCTGGAAGGTGGCGGTGACCGGGTTGGTGCCGCCCAGTGCGGTGCCCCCCAGGGTGGCGGAGGCCTGGTAGCTGCCCACCACGGTGGCCGTGAGCTGCACCGTGCACGCCCCGGTGCTGGTGGTGCAGCTGTTGGCGCTCAGGGTGGCGCCTGCGGCCGGGCTGCTGAAGACAAAGGTTTGACTCACACCGGTGACCAAGTTGCCCTGGGCATCGTAGGCACTGGCGGTGATGGCATAGGCGTCCGAGCCATTGGCCGCCCGGGGCCCGCCCGGTGAAATCGACAGCCGCGAGCTGCCCGCCACAGCAGGACCGGCCACAAACACCGCCGAGGCGGGGTTGCTGCCCCCGATGTTCTGGCCGGCCAAGCTGGCCGTGACCGCATGGGTGCCGGCCACGGTGGACCTCAGCGTGACACTGCACACGCCCGCCGTGGTGTTGCAACTGTTGGCGCTGAGGGTGGCGCCAGCGCTGCCCAGGCTGAAGTTGAAGCTGCTGTTGGCCGTGACCAGGTTGCCCTGGGCATCCCGGGCGGTGACGGTGAGGGTGTAGGCCTCCACACCATTCGCGGTCTTGGGGCCGCTGTCGATGGCCAGGGTGCTGCTGCCCGCCACCACCGAGCCGGCCACAAACACCGCCGTGACCGGGTTGCTGCCACCCACGGCGGTGCCGCCTGCGCTGGCGGTGATGGCATAACTGCCCGCCACCGTGGCTGTGACCGTGACCGCACAAGTGCCGGCCTGGGCGCCGGTGGTGGCCGTGGTGCAACTGCCGGCGCTCAGGCTGACCCCGCCCCCGGGGCTGCTGAACGCCACCGTCATGGCCGCGCTGGTGTTGAGGTTGCCGTTGGCGTCCATCGCCCGGGCGGTCAGGGTGTAAGCGTCGGTCCCGTTGGCGATCTTGGGTCCGCTGCTCAAACTGACCCGCGCGCTGGCCGCGGTGCTGGGCCCCGCCTCAAAGCTGCCCGTCAACGGGTTGGTGCCGCCCAGGGCCTCGCCCCCGAGGCTGACGCTGATCGCGTAGCTGCCCACCACCGTGGCGCTGAGCGTGACCGTGCAAGTGCCCGCGGTGGGGCCGGTCGTGGGGGTGCTGCAGCTGGCGGCGCTGAGGCTGGCCCCGGCCGCTGGCGGGCTGAAGTTGAAGGTGTAGACCCGGCTGCTGTCCAGGTTACCAAAGGCGTCGCTGGCACGGGCGGTCAGAGTGTAGGCGTCGCTGCCGTTGGCTTGCTTGGGGCCGGCATCGATGCTCGCCCGGGCGGTGGCGGCCACCGCCTCACCCGCCACAAAACGGGCGCTGACCGGGTTGCTGCCGCCCAAGGGCGTCCCGCCCAGGCTGGCACTGATGCTGTAGATCGCGGCCACGGTGGCGCTCAGGGTGACGGTACAGGTGCCGGCCTGCGGCCCGCTGGTGGCGGTGCGGCAGGTGGTGGCACTCAAACTGCCGCCTGCGGCGGGCGGGCTGAAGCTGAAGTCCAGGGCCGAGCCGGTCTGCAGGTTGCCTTGGGCGTCCTGGGCCCGCACGGTCAGGGTGTAGCTGGCCACGCCATTGGCGGTCAAAGGCCCCGGCGGGTCGATGCTGACCCGCGAGCCGTCGGCCGTGGCGGCGCCCGCCACAAACACCCCGGTCACCGGATTGGTCCCCCCCAGCGGCGTGCCGCCCAGGCTGGCGGTGATGGGGTAGCTGCCGGCCACGGTGGCCGTCAGGCTGACCGTGCAGGTGCCCGCGCCGGCCCCACTGGTGGCTGTGGTGCAGCTGTTGGCGCTCAGGCTGGCGCCCGCGCCAGGGCTGCTGAAGGTCACCGTGGTCGCGCTGGCGGTGTTGAGGTTGCCATTGGCGTCGCTGGCGCTGGCGGTCAGGGTGTAAGCCGACACCCCATCGGCCACCAGCGGCCCCGTGCTGATCGCCACCCGAGCGCTGGCCGCCGTCGGGTTGCCCGCCACAAACACGCCGGTGACGGGGTTCGTCCCCCCCACGGCGGTACCGCCCAGGCTGGCCGTGATGGCGTAGCTGCCGGCCACGGTGGCCGTCAAGGTCACCGAACAGCTGCCGGCCCCCGCCCCCGTCGTGGCGGTGCTGCAACTGAGCGCGCTCAGGTTCGCCCCGGCCGCTGCCGGGCTGAAACTGAAGGTCGTGGATTGACCGGTGTACAGATTGCCCTGGGCGTCCAAAGCGCGAACCGTCAAGGTGTAGCTGTCGTTGCCATCGGCCATGCGCGGGCCGGCGCTGATGTCCACCCGCGAGCTCGCCGCCGTGGGTGGCCCGGCCACAAAAACCGCTTGCGCGGGGTTGCTGCCCCCGATCAACACGCCGTCCAGGCGGGCGCTCACCGAATAGTTGCCCGCCACGGTGGCGCTGAGGCTGACACTGCAACGCCCGGCCTGGGGGCCGGTGGTGGCGGTGGTGCACGTGCCGGCGCTCAAGGTGGCCCCGCTGCTGGGCTGCAAGGCGTCAAAACTGTAGGTGCTGGCCGTGCTGGTGTTGAGGTTGCCCTGGGCGTCGTAGGCGGTGACGGTGAGGGTGTAGGCCTCGGCCCCGTTGGCGGTTTTGGGCCCGGCGTCAATCGCCAAACTGGAGGCCGATGCCACCGGCTGGCCGGCCACAAACACCCCTGTCACCGGGTTGGTCCCGCCCACCGCCGTGCCGCCCAGGCTGACGGTGATGGGGTAACTGCCGGCGATGGTGGCCCGCAAGCTGACCGAGCACGTGCCCGTGGTGCTGGTGCAGGTGCTGGCACTCAAGCTGGCGCCCGCCGCTGGCGCACTGAAGCTGAAGGTGTTGCTGGCCCCGTTGACCACATTGCCCTGGGCGTCATAGGCCGTCACGGTCAGCGTGTAGGCCGCCACACCGTCGGCCGTCAAAGGCCCATTGCTGATCGCCACGCGCGAGGCCGCAGCCGTGGCGGCCCCTGCCCCAAAGACGCCGGTGACCGGGTTGGTGCCGCCCACCGCCATGCCACCCAAGCTGGCGGTGATGGGGTAACTGCCCGCGGTCGTCGCCGTCAGCGTGACCGAGCAAGTGCCCGTGGTGCTGGTGCAAGTGCTGGCACTCAGCGCAGCCCCCGCGCCCGGCGCGCTGAAACTGAAGGTGTTGCTGGCATTGCTGGCCAGGTTGCCATTGGCGTCGTAGGCGGTGGCCGTGATCGTGTACGCATCGCTGCCGTTGGCCGCTTTGGGCCCGCTGCTGATGCTGACCCGCGAGGCCGCAGCCGTGGCGGCCCCGGCCCCAAAGACGCCGGTGACCGGGTTGGTGCCGCCCACCGCCATGCCACCCAAGCTGGCGGTGATGGGGTAACTGCCTGCGGTCGTCGCCGTCAGCGTGACCGAGCAAGTGCCCGTGGTGCTGGTGCAAGTGCTGGCACTCAGCGCAGCCCCCGCGCCCGGCGCGCTGAAACTGAAGGTGTTGCTGGCATTGCTGGCCAGGTTGCCATTGGCGTCGTAGGCCGTGGCCGTGATCGTGTACGCATCGCTGCCGTTGGCCGCTTTGGGCCCGCTGCTGATGCTGACCCGCGAGGCCGCAGCCGTGGCAGCCCCGGCCACAAAGACAGCGGTGACCGGGTTGGTGCCGCCCACCGCCGTGCCGCCCAGGCTGGCGGTGATGGGGTAACTGCCCGCGGTCGTCGCCGTCAGCGTGACCGAGCAAGTGCCCGTGGTGCTGGTGCAAGTGCTGGCACTCAGCGCAGCCCCCGCGCCCGGCGCGCTGAAACTGAAGGTGTTGCTGGCATTGCTGGCCAGGTTGCCATTGGCGTCGTAGGCGGTGGCCGTGATCGTGTACGCATCGCTGCCGTTGGCCGCTTTGGGCCCGCTGCTGATGCTGACCCGCGAGGCCGCAGCCGTGGCGGCCCCGGCCACAAAGACAGCGCTGCCTGGGCTGCCAGCGATGGCCGCGCCGCTCAGGCTGGCGCTCACGGTGTAGCTGCCCGCCACACTGGAGCTCAAAGTGACCGAGCATGAGCCCGCACTGCCGCCGCTGGTGGCGGTGCTGCAACTGGCGGCACTGAGGCTGGCCCCGGAGCTGCTGAACTGGTAGGTGTAGGACTGGTCGGTGACCACATGGCCGGCGCTGTCGCGCGCCGTCACCGTCAGGGTGTAGCTGGCGGCGCCAGCCACCAAGGGGCCCGCCGGGGCGAGGCTGAGCTGGGACTGCGCCGCCGTGGCCGGCGCGAAGGGGCTCATGGCGGCGGCCACGGCGCAGCCGGCGGTGGGGCTGTTGTTGGCCGTGCAGCTGGACGGCGTCTGAGCCGCATTTTGGCCCGTGGAATCGATGGCGGCCTTGTTGCTGGCAGACACCCCTGCGGCGCCCGCCAAGGGCGTGGCGCTGATGCTGAAGGCAGCGGTACCGGTGCTGGCTGGCACCCCCCCTGCGGGCAAACTCACCGTGCAGGTCAACAACAAGCCGGTGCTGACCTGACCACTGCTGGCACAGCTGACCCCCGTGGGGGTGACACTGCCCGTCGCCAGCGGGGCGGCGCCGTCGTACTGGAAGTTGGCCGGCAGTTGGTCGTACACGACCAGGCTGGTGGCACTGGGGTTGGCGCCCGTGTTGCTGAGCGTGAGTTGATAGGCGCTGCTGCTGCCCACCATCAGGCTGGCGGGGTTGGCCTTGGTCAAGCCCAGCGAGACGCCATTGCCCACCGATTGCAAGGGCGTGACCGCGCAGCCTGCGGGGGTGCCGTTGGCCGTGCAGGCACTGGGCGTTTGTGCCGCATTGGTCCCCGTCGGGTCGATCTGCGCCTTGTTGCTGACACTGCTGGCCACCCCCGGCTGGGGCGTGACGTTGAGCGTGAAATTGGCCGAGCCAGTTCCCGCAGCCAATGCACCGGGTAACGTGACCGCGCAATTCAGCAGTTGACCGCTGGCCACGGTGCCACTGACCACGCTGCAGCTCACCGCGCTGGGCGTGACGGATCCGCCAGTCGCCACCGCGCCACTGTTGAAGGCCACATGGGCCGGCAGTTGCTCATACACATGGAGGGTGGTGCCGCTGGCCACCGAGCCCGTGTTGCTGACCGTGAAGCTGTAGTCACTGGCGGTGCCCACGACCAGGCTGGCCGGGTTGGTCTTGCTCAGGCTCAATTTATTCGACGAATCCACCATGGACAGGTCGTCAATGTAGAAGGTGCCATTGTTGTAGGTGCTCAGACGCAGCCAGACATAGTTCGAACTGGCATTCGCAGGCACTGAAAAGGTCGCCTGGCAACGTGACCAAACGCCGATGGCGTTGCCAGAAGGGCAAGACTGGGCGGCATAGATCGTGCCCGTACCGGCCAACACCCGACCTGAAGTGGCAGCTAAGTAGGTGTAGGAGTTGGCAGGGCACTGCGCGGTGTTGGCGCAGTATTGCCAGTAGGAAAGAGTGTAGGTGCTGCCCCGGGGCACCAAGTAATCGATGTCCAGCTGGGCGCCGCTGCTGTTGCTGCGGATCGACTTGGTGCCACTGCGGGCGAAGGTGTTCGTCACTGTGAAGCCGTTGCCGCCAAACGACGCGTTGAGGGTGCTGCCCTCAAAGCTCTCGGGGTTGCTTACATAGGTCGACGTCTGCGCCAGCGCGGCCGACGCCAGCAACAGCCACAACAGCAGCGTGAGCCCCATGGCACACCAGTGCGCCGCCTGCATGCTGCGGCCTGAAGGGTTTGACCCATCGGTCTGCAGCGTCCCCGCCGGCACGGGGACGCTTGAAAAAAGAGGTGATGTCATGCCAAGCCCTTTGCCTTCGGTCCGGCCCACCCGCACCGACATGGCACTTGGTGGGCACGATCGAAGCCTCTCTGTGCCCCAACCGCTCAGGGCTTGATCAGGCAGCAAATATCACTTCAATCAATAAAAATTACTAAATCATCGGCAATTTTGACAATAAAAATCAAATATATCAACTAAATAGTTGTAAATGCCTGTAATAAATCATTTATTAGTCATATTTATCTTTTTTGTTTGACACAGGAACCACAATGAAAGAATGCCCAAGTGTGCAAACCAGCCGCCAGAGGCATTGCAGGCCTGGGCCGGACCCAGGCACCTCGGCGACGCCTGCAGGCAACTCGCGCCGCGCCAGGGGGGTTTCGTCGCAAGCGGATCGCGCGATCTGCGGGGGGCAGGCACAGTCAGCCCATCACGAATCCACCCTCTGAGACCTGACATGCTCCTGCTCCTCCTTCAAAACACCCCGCGCTGGGTTTTTGCACTCTTCGTGGCCCTGCTCTGCCTGGGCCTGCGCCAGACCGTGACGCGCCAGATGAAGCCCAGCCGGGTGCTGCTGCCCGCCCTGGGGCTGGCGGGCTTCTCGCTGTACGGCGTGCTCAGCGCCTGGCCCACCCAGCCCCTGAGTTGGCTGTGCTGGACAGCCCTCGCTGGCGCCACAGCCACCTGGGTGGCACGCGCGCCCCTGCCTGCTGGCACCCACTACGACCCCGACCTGCGCCGTTTCACGGTGACGGGCAGCTGGGTGCCCCTGGCGGGCATGATGGGTTTGTTCCTGGCCAAGTACACCGTGGGCGCCGCCCTGGCCCTGCAAACCGCCTGGGTGCAAGATGCAGCCTTTCCCTGGGTCGGCAGCGCCGTGTTCGGTGCGTTCAGCGGTCTGTTCCTGGGGCGGGTGCTGCGCCTTTGGCGCCTGGCCCTGCACACCGACCGTGCAGCCCGGGCATGGGCCACAAGCACCATGGCGGTCTGACGCCCCTGCATCAGAGACAATGCGACCGACGCTGTCACCGCGCGCAGCCCCGACTGCCCTGAAACCGACCATGAAGTTCGCCCCCCTCCACCTGTTGCGGCACTACGTGCTGGTGCTGGCCGCCAGCGTGGTGATCTCGGTGTTGCACGCCTTGTTTGCACCGCACAAACCGTACATGGTGTCCCTGGTGTACTCACTGTGCATCGGCAGCTGCAACTGGGCACTGATCGACCTGGGCCGCTTTGTCGTGGGGGTGGACCCCAAAACCCAATGGCCGCGCGGCTGGCGCGGCCCCGCCTTGGTGGCGAGCGGCATCGTGCTCGGGTACCTGACGGGCACCGCCCTGGCTGACGCCTGGTTTGGCTGGTCCTCGTGGGAAGGGCAAAGCGCACGCCAGTTGCAGGCCTCGCTGGCCATCACGCTGGTGGCGGGCATGGTGATCAGCGGCTACTTCTATTTGATGGGCAAGGGCCAGGTGCTGCAGCGCCACATGGAAGAGGCCCGCAACCAGGCCACCGAAGCCCAGTTGCGCCTGCTGCTGACCCAGTTGGAGCCCCACATGCTGTTCAACACCCTGGCCAATCTGCGGGTGTTGGTGGGCATCGACCCCGAACGCGCCCAGCACATGCTGGACCACCTGATCGCTTACCTGCGGGCCACGCTGAGCGCCTCGCGCGTCACCGAGCACAGCCTGCAAGCCGAATTTGACCGCCTGCGCGACTACCTCGAGCTGATGGCCGTGCGCATGGGCCCGCGCCTGCGCTACCAGCTGGACTTGCCCGAGGACCTGCGCCAGGCCGCGGTGCCACCGCTGCTGCTGCAGGCCCTGGTCGAAAACAGCATCCGCCATGGGCTGGAGCCCAAGGTCGAAGGCGGGCAGATCACCCTGCGCGCCGAACTCGACCCCAGCGCCCCGGACCACGCCCCCCAACTGCGAATCACCGTGCAGGACAGCGGGGTCGGCCTCCGCCCTGCGTCCCCGGACACGGCCCGGCCGGACCCGGGACGCGGTTTTGGGCTGACCCAGGTGCGCGAGCGCCTGCGCACCCTGTACGGCCCCGAAGCCCGGCTCAGCATCGGCCCCGCCGAACCCGGGCCAGGCACCACGGTGCAGCTGCGCTTTCGCTACCAGCGCCTGAGCGAACCCGCCTTTTCTTCTCCTGATTCACCGCCCCATGTCTGACCCCTTGAACCGGCCGACCGGCCCGACCGCCCTGATCGCCGAAGACGAACCCCTGCTGGCCCTGGCCTTGCAGGCCGAGCTGCGCCACACCTGGCCCGAACTGACCGTGCACCCACCGGTGGGCGATGGCTTGAGCGCCGTGCGTGAGGCCCTGCGCCTGCAACCGGACGTGGTGTTCCTGGACATCCGCATGCCAGGTCAGACCGGCATTGAAGCCGCCGCCGAATTGGCGGAGCAATGGCCGATCGGGGACGGCAACCGCCCTTTCCCAGCCCTGGTGTTTGTCACCGCCTACGACCAGTACGCCGTGCAGGCCTTTGAAGCGCAGGCGGTGGACTACGTGCTCAAACCCGTGCAACGGCCACGCCTGCTCAAAACGGTGCAGCGCCTGCAGGCCCTGCTGGCACAGCGCCAGCCCAGCGCCCCGACCACCGGGGCAGCCGAAGCCGCCCTGCTGGAGCCGGCGCTGAACCAATTGCGCGCCCTGCTCGGCCAGCAGGGACTGGACAGCGCCCTGCCCCGCCCCGGGGCGCCAGCCCCGGCCGCGGCCCCGTTGAAGATCATCCAGGCCAGCCTCAGTGGCGCCCAGGGGCAAACCATTCGCCTGGTGCCGGTCGAGGAGGTGCTGTACTTCGAAGCCGCCGACAAATACGTGCGCGTGCTGACCGCCGAGCAGGAATACCTGATCCGCACCCCCTTGAAAGAACTGATCGCCCAACTCGATCCGCAGACGTTCTGGCAGATCCACCGCGGCACCCTGGTGCGGGCCAGCGCCATCCACACGGTGCAGCGCGACGAAGCCGGCAAACTGCGCCTGAACCTGCAAGGGCGCCCGGAGGCACTGGCGGTGAGCCGGCTCTACGCCCACCTGTTCAAGGCGATGTGAAGCGCGCCCGGGCATCTGATAGAAGCCGACTTCATCAGAGAAAATAATCACTTATTCAGCCTCGCCTGGCCCGGTAAAAGCCGAAATGTGGTGTGGTTATTGCTGTGCATGGCGTTCCTGATCAGCCCCCCACCCCGCACGCATGTCCACACCGCCCTTGTCCCTGCCCGCGCCTGCGACCCCGCTCCGCCGCCCCGCCCCCATCGACAGTGTTTTCTACCCCCACGGGATCTGGGCCCCCGGGGTGAAACTGATGCGCAAGCTGGCTTTCAGCGCCAAAGCCAGCCTGATCTGCGCGATGTTCCTGATCCCCTTGGTCTGGTTGACCTGGAGCTTCTACAGCGCCAAGAGCGAGGTGGTGCGCTTTGCCGAGCGCGAGCGCCTGGGCGTGCGCTACAACCAGACCCTGTTCCCGCTGTTGGCCCTGGCCCAACAACTGCGCCGCGACAGCGCGGGTGCCGCGCTCACCGGCCAGCCGGCCACCGGGCAGGACGACCTGCAACGCCAGTTGAAAGCCGCCCAGGGGGCGCTCGAGCAAGTCCACCGCGCCGTGGGGGCCGAACTGGGGGTGCAAGAAGCCTTCGCCCAGGTGCAGACCCGGTGGCAGGCCACCAGCACGGTGCGTGGCGCCGCCGAGTTGTTTCAGGCCCACACGGCGCACATCGACGCCATCAATGCCTTGCTGGGCCAGGTGACCGACAGCTCCAACCTGACGCTGGACCCGGACCTGGACTCGTACTACCTGATGGACGCGGTGTACTTCCGCTTGCCCGACCTCAATGAGGGGGTGTCGCGGCTGCGCAGCCTGGGGGTGACCGCGCTGCGCCAGGCCGAGGCGGGCCAGAACAACAGCGAGCTCTTGCACGCCGTGGCCGATGTGTTGCCGCTGGCCGAATACCAGTGGCGCAACCTGCGCGATGGCCTGGCCAAGGCCCAGTCCCAGAACCCGGCCCTGCGCGCCCGCCTGGACGCCGAGGCCGTGCTGCGCGACAGCGAAGCGTTCCTGAAGCAAACCCGCCAGGGCGTGCTGCACAGCAGCGACGCCAGCGCCGCGCGCCAGAGCGCCTACGTCGTGGCCAGTCAGCAGGCCGTGCAAGCCCAGTACGCGCTGGCCGAGCGCCTGAACAAGGCCCTGGACGCCCTGCTGGCCCAACGCGTGGCCAACACCCGCGCCGACATGGTGCAAACCGCCGTGATCCTGGCCGTGGGCCTGCTGCTGGCCGCGTACTTTTTCTACACCTTTTTCCTGGTCACCCGTGGGGGCCTGCAACTGATCAGCGAGCACCTGCGCGAGATGGCCACCGGCAACCTGCGCCGTGGCCCCTCCCAGCCCTGGGGCCGGGACGAACCCGCGCGCGTCATCACCGACCTGCGCCAGGCCTATGAATCACTGGTGGCGCTGATCCGCAGCGTGGCCCATTCCTCGCAGGCCCTGAACCACGCGGCCCACGAGATCGCCGCCGCCAGCGACGCCCTGGCCGAACGCACCCATGCGTCGGCAGCCTCGCTGGAAGAACAGGCCGCCGCGATGGAGCAAATTGGCGCCACCGTGGCCCACTCGGCGGCCCAGGCCCAGGCGGCCGCACAGCAGTCGGGCCACAACGCGCAATTGGCGACCCGCGGCGGCGAGACCGTGAACGACGTCAGCCACACCATGGGCGAGATCCACGCGGCCTCGCTGCGCATCAGCGACATCATTGGCGTGATCGACGGCATCGCCTTCCAGACCAACATCCTGGCGCTGAACGCGGCGGTCGAAGCCGCCCGGGCCGGCGAGTCCGGCCGCGGCTTTGCCGTGGTCGCGGGCGAGGTCCGGCAACTGGCCAAGCGCAGCGCCGACGCCGCCCGCGAGATCAAGGGCCTGATCACCGGCAGCAACGAACGCATCGACGCGGGCACCCAGGTGGTGCAAGGCGCGGGCCACACCATGCAGCAACTGGTGCAGCAGGCCCAGCAGATCAACCAGTTGCTGCATGACATTGCCCAGGCCGCGCGTGAGCAGGCCAACGGCGTCGAGCAAGTGGGGCACGCGGTGCAGGACCTGGACCGCGACACCCAGCAGAACGCGGCCCTGGTGGAGAAGACCTCCTCGGCGGCACACCAGCTGGAAGCGATGTCACGCGAACTCAGTGAGGCCATCGAGGGTTTCCAGCTGCCTTGAAACAGCGCACCAAAAAGCGGACAGAAACCGCAACTTTTGGCACAAACCCAGGCCAGGGCCGCCGATTTCAGCACGCGCAGTCAACACCGACACGCGCGAGGTGCATACTGGCTTCTTTCGGAGCAGGATGGCAGCGATGACGGAAGCGACGACGATTTACCAGCACGAGAACTACGAACTGCGCTGCAGTGCCAAAGCGCTGGACAGCGGCGAGTTTGTGCCCTTGCTGGTGATCACCAAACAAGTCTGGCCCACGCGCTCGCGCGACATCGCCGTGCGCCGGGGCGACTATACCAGCGCCGAAGCGGCCATTGCCGCGGCCCACGCCCAGGGCCTGGAGTGGATCGCCAACTACGGTTGACGGCCACCGGCGGGCCAGCCCACCGGCTGGCTGGAGGGCACGCCACCACCCCGCAGTGCGGTGGCGCTGGGCGGGCGGTACCGGTCTGGCCAGCGGGACCTGGCCGGACCGCCCCCAACGCGGGGCACCTCAGGCCTGGGCGGCCAAAGGGTCCGGCAGGGGCACGCCGCACACCGGTCCGGCGGGCGCGTTGTGCGGCCAGTCGCGCTCGTTCTTGGCCTGCGCCACCGCCATGTCGCGCGGCAGCGTCACCCCGTTCTTCACGGCCAGGATCTCGGCCATCACGCTGACCGCGATCTCAGGCGGCGTCTTGCTGCCGATGTAGATGCCAATCGGACCGCGCAGGCGCGCCAGGCTGGCCTCGGTCTGGTCAAAGTGCTCGATCATGCGCGCGCGCCGCGCCTCGTTGTTGCGCCGCGAACCAATGCCGCCAACGTAGAACGCCTCGCTCTCCAGCGCTTCCAGCAGGGCCAGGTCATCGAGTTTGGGGTCGTGCGTGAGGGCCACCACGCAGCTGCGCCGGTCGGGCTTGAAGGCCCGCACCACGTCATCGGGCATGTCACTGACCACCCGGGCCCCGGCGACGCTCCAGGCCCCACGGTACTCCTCACGCGGGTCGCACACGGTGACCGCAAAACCACTGAACAAGGCCATGGTGGCCAGGTACTCGGCCAGTTGGCCTGCACCGATCAGCAGCATGCGGTACTCGGGGCCGAAGGTGTTGCAGAGGTGTTCGGTGTCCAGGCTGAGCTCGGTTGGGGCCTCGGCCACACTGAGGCTGACCTGCCCGTCGGCCAGTCGCACGCGGCGCTGCACCAACTGACCGGCCTCCAGCCGGGCGATCAGCGCCTGCAGGGCGTCCGGGGCCGGGTCGAACTCCAACAGCAGCTCCAGCGTGCCACCACAGGGCAGCCCGAAGCGGTGCGCTTCGTCGGCGCTGATGCCGTACTTGACCAGGGACGGCGGGCCACTGGGCAGGCTGTGGGCATGGCGCGCTTCGCCGGCTGGCCCCGCGTAGGCGCGGGTGTGGCGGTCGATCAAGTCGTCCTCGATGCAGCCGCCCGACACCGACCCCACCACCGAGCCCTGCTCGTTGAGCGCCATGATGGAGCCCACCGGCCGGGGCGACGAGCCCCAGGTGCGCACCACCGTCACCAGCATGGCGCGCAGCCCCGCCGCACGCCATTCGTGCAGCTTGCGCAGCACCACCACATCCAGGTTTTCCATCGTTCACCTCGTTCACAGGCGCCGCGGTCGGCCTCAGCCTCCCGCGCGCCATTGCACGCTCAGCTCAAATACAGCAGCAGGCCGGCCAACACGGCCGCGCCCGCCACCCACGCCCACACGGGCACCCCCGAGCCGGCGGACGGCGCCGCCCCGCCAGCCCCCGCCGTCGTGGGGGCTGCGCCTGCCGCGGCTGCGCCCTCGGCGGGCGCGGCTTCGGCCTCAGCCGCCACCACGTCGGGGGCGGCTTCGGGCGCCGGGTAACGGCGCTGCATCTCGTCGTCAAAGCGCTTGAAGAAATCTTCGGCCATGCCCTTGGCGGCCCCGTCGATCAAACGCTGGCCCAACTGGGCGATCTTCCCGCCCACCTGCGCCTGCACCGAATAAGCCAGCTCGCAGCCGCCGGCCTGCGGGCTGAGCTTGACCTGGGCCTGGCCCTTGCCAAAGCCGGCCACTCCGCCCTGGCCGTCGAAAGCAATGGTGTAGCTCTCGGGCGGGACGATGTCGCTGAGCGTGATCTTGCCGCTGAATTTGGCGGACACCGGGCCGATTTTCAAGGCCATGCCCACCGCGTACTGCTGCTCGCCGGTGGGCTCGACCTTGTCACAGCCGGGGATGCAGAGCTTGAGGACTTCGGGGTCGTTGAGCGCGTCCCAGGCTTGTTGCTGGGTGATGGCCAGGAGGCGGCTGCCTTGCATTTCCATGGTGGGTTCCTCGGGAAGGGCTGGATTGAAACGGAAAAATCAAAAATCGGTCAGCGGCGCAGCACAGCAGCCAGACTGCTGGCAAGGTCTTCCAGCCGGCTCAGGTTGTGCACGGCCAGCATGCCATGCGCGTGGGCGTGCAGCTGCACGGCCCCGCGAGCCAGCGGTGCGTAGCCCTCGAAGCGCAGCAAGGGGTTGAGCCAGAGCAGGCGCCCACAGTGGCGGCGCAGCCAGGCCAGTTCCTGCCCCAGCGCCTCGGGCTCGCCAGTGTCCAGGCCATCGCTGATCAACAGCACCAGGGTGCGGCGCCCCACCAGGCGGCGCGCGTGGCGCTGGCGCAGCTGGGCCAGGGATTCGCCCAGGCGGGTGCCGCCCGCGAAGTCGCGCAGGGTGTCGCTGGCCTGGGCCAGCATGGCATCGGTGTCGGCCAGCCGGAACGCGGGGGTCAGGTCGCTCAGGGCGGTGCCAAAGGCAAACACATCGCGCCGCGGCAAGCGCCGCGTGGCCGCGTGCAAAAAGGCCAGCAGCAAGCGGGCGTATCGCTCCATGGAGCCCGACACATCGACCAACACCAGCAGCGGCAGGGGCTGCAGGCGCCGGCTCAGGCGCGGCAGCTGCACCAACTCGCCCCCGGTGCGCGCGGCGCCCTGCATGACCCCGGGCCAGTGCAGGCGCGGCCCCTGGGGCCCGGGTCGGCTGCGTCGGCTCGCAAAGCGCGGCAGGGGCAGCGCCACATCGCGCGCCAAGCGCTCCACCAACTGGTATTCGCGGCCCGACAGCGCATTGAAGTCAGCCTGCTTGAGGCGCTGCAACGTGCTGGCGGTCATGGCCGCATCGAGCTCGATGGGCTGGTCGGCGCTGGGTGGCGCGCTCAGCGGCGGTGGCTTGGGGGGCGACAGCGCCTCGTTGACGCGCGGGCGTCGGCGCGAGGCCTCAGCGCGGCCCTGGGCGGTGGGCAGCATCTGCGCGAGCAGCTTGTGCGCCATGTCGGGGTCGCGGAAATAAGCGTCGAACAGCTCGTCAAACAAGGCCCGGTCGGCGGCCCGGCTGGTCAGCACGCAGGCCAGGGCGGCGCGCAGGTCCTCGCGCTGGCCCAGGTCCACCCGTGTGGCGGCGTCGGCGGCCAGGGCCATGCGCGAGGCGTCCATCGGCACGCCCGCGCGGCGCAGGGCGCGGCCGAAGCCGCTCAGGTTGTCGAGCAGTTTGCCGTGGCGGGCATCGCCCAGGCGGGGCAGGCTCATGGGCGCGGCCTCTCAGCCCGCTTCGGGCTGCAGCAGGGTGCCCGCCAGCTCGGGCGTCAGGGCGGCCACGTCTTCACGCTGCTTGAACAGGATGCCCGCGGTGTCGGACACCACCTCGGGGTCGAGCACCAGGGTGTCCAGTGCGACCAGGGCGCGCGCCCACTCCACGCTCTCGGCGATGCCGGGCGCCCGCTGAAAAGCGTTGGCGAACGGCGCACTGCGCAGGCGCGCGACAAAGGCCGCCACCTGCTCGGCCAGGGCCTGGCTGGCCAGGGGCACCTGGGCCCGCACGATGGCGAGTTCGCGTTCGCGCTCGGGGTAGTCGAGCCACTGGTACAGGCAGCGGCGTTTGACCGCATCGTGCAGGTCGCGCGTGCGGTTGCTGGTCAGCAAGGTCACCGGTTTGTGCTGGGCGCGCACCGGGCCGAGCTCAGGGATGCTGACCTGGTACTCGCCCAGGTACTCGAGCAAAAAGGCCTCGAAGGGCTCATCGGCACGGTCGACCTCGTCGATCAGCAGCACAGCCCCCGGCGCCGGCGCCTGCAGGGCCTGCAGCAGCGGTCGACGGATCAGGTAGCGGTCCTGGTAGACCTCGCGCTCCAACTCGCCCGCCAGCGCGCCCGAGCGGCCTTCGGCGGCGCGCAGGTGCAGCAGCTGGGCGGCGTAGTTCCACTCGTACAGCGCCTCGCGCTGCTCCAGGCCGTCGTAGCACTGCAGGCGGATCAGGTCACGCTGCAGCACCGCCGACAAGGCCTTGGCCAGCTCGGTCTTGCCGACCCCGGGCTCCCCTTCCAGCAGCAGCGGCCGCTGCAGTTGCAGGGCCAGGAAGACCGAGGTCGAGAGACGGCGGTCTGCCAGGTAGCCGACCCCCGCCAGGGCCTGTTGAAGCGCGTCGATGGAAGCAAACAAGGCTGGAGGTTCTCCGGGGTCAGGGCCTCAGGCCAGCAACTGGGCCACCGCACGCTGCGTTTGCACGCTGATGAGGTTGGCGCGGTAGGCGGCCGAGGCGTGGATGTCGGTGTTGAGGTCGCTGGGGTCTATTTTGACCGCCGCGGCCGCCTCCGGCGTGAAACTCTGGTTGAGCGCGGCTTCGAGCCCGGCGTGGCGGAACACGGCGCTCGCCGCGCCGGTGATGGCGACCCGCACCCCGGCGTCGGTCTGGGACAGGAACACCCCCACCAGCGAGAAGCGCGAGGCGGCCTGCTTGAACTTCAGGTAGGCCGCGCGCCGCGGGATGGGAAAGCGCACCGCGGTGATGATCTCGCCGTCTTCGAGGGCCGTGGTGTACATGCCCAGGAAGAAGTCGTCGGCCGCGATCTCGCGGCGGTCGGTGATGACCGTGGCCCCCAGGCCCAGCAGCGCACTGGGGTAGCAGGCGGCCGGGTCGTTGTTGGCCACCGAGCCGCCCAGCGTGCCGCGCGCCCGCACCTGGCGGTCGCCAATGTGCGCGGCCAGGTCCGCGAGCGCGGGAATGGCGGCTTGCAGTTCGGCGTGGGCGGCCACGTCCATGTGGCGGGTCATGGCGCCGATGACAAAGCTGTTGCCTTCGCGGCGGATGCCGCTCAGGCCGGCCACCTGGTTCAGGTCGACCACCTGCTCGGGCGCCGACAGGCGCAGTTTCATCGAGGGCAGCAGGCTCTGCCCACCGGCCAGCAGCTTGCCGCCGGCCTGGGCCAGGGCGGCCGCAGCGGCCACAGTGCTGGGGGCTTCAAAAGTGAATGCGTACATGGTTCGTCTCCTGGAAGGGGGCGGTTCAGGCGCGGGCCTGCTGGATGGCGGCCCAGACACGGGCCGGCGAGGCCGGCATGTCGAGGTCTTTCACGCCCAGCGGCTTGAGCGCGTCGAGCACGGCGTTGATGACCGCCGGGGGCGAGCCGATGGCGCCGGCTTCGCCGCAGCCCTTGGTGCCCAGGGGGTTGTGGGTGCAGGGCGTGCAGACATGACCCAGCTTGAACTCGGGGAAGTCGTCGGCACGCGGCATGGCGTAGTCCATGAAGCTGCCGGTCAGCAACTGGCCGGTCTCGCGGTCGTAGACACAGTTCTCGATCAGGGCCTGGCCAATGCCTTGCACCAGCCCGCCATGCACCTGGCCTTCGACGATCATCGGGTTGATGATGGTGCCAAAGTCGTCCACCGCCGAGAAGCGGTCCACCTTGACCACGCCGGTGGCCGGGTCGACCTCGACCTCGCAGATGTAGGTGCCTGCCGGGAAGGTGAAGTTGGTCGGGTCGTAGAACGCGGTCTCGTTGAGGCCGGGCTCGAGCTTGTCGAGCGGGTAGTTGTGCGGCACGTAGGCGGTCAGCGCGACCTGGCCGAAGGTCACCTTCTTGTCGGTGCCACGCACGGTGAACTCGCCGTTGGCAAAGTCGATGTCGGCGTCGCTGGCCTCCATGAGGTGGGCCGCGATCTTCTTGGCCTTGGTCTCGATCTTGTCGAGCGCCTTCATGATGGCCGCGCCACCGACCGAGATCGAGCGCGAGCCATAGGTGCCCATGCCAAAGGGCACGCGACCGGTGTCACCGTGCACCACATCCACCTGGTCGGGCGTCAGGCCCAGGCGTGCCGCCACCACCTGCGCGAAGGTGGTTTCGTGGCCCTGGCCGTGGCTGTGTGAGCCGGTGAACACGGTCACGCTGCCGGTGGGATGGACACGCACCTCGCCACACTCGAACAAGCCGGCGCGCGCGCCCAGCGCCCCGGCGATGTTGGACGGCGCAATGCCACAGGCCTCGATGTAGCTGCTGTAGCCGATGCCGCGCAGCAGGCCCTTGGCGGCGCTGGCGGTCTTGCGTGCCTCGAAGCCGGCCGCGTCGGCCAGCTGCTCGGCCTGGGCCAGGCAGGCCGGGTAGTCGCCGATGTCGTACTGCAGCGCCACCGGGGTCTGGTAGGGGAAGGTGGTGATGAAGTTGCGCCGGCGGATCTCGGCCTGGCTCAGGCCCAGCTCCCAGGCGCAACGGCTGACCAGGCGCTCCAGCAGGTAGGTGGCCTCGGGGCGGCCGGCCCCGCGGTAGGCATCGACCGGCGCCGTGTTGGTGAACCAGGCGTCGACCTCGACATAGACCTGCGGCGTGGTGTACTGGCCCGCCAGCAGCGTGGCGTACAGGATGGTGGGCACCGCGCTGGCGAAGGTGCTGAGGTAGGCGCCCAGGTTGGCATCGGTGTGCACGCGCATGGCCAGGAACTTGCCGTTGGCGTCCATCGCCATCTCGGCGTGGCTCACGTGGTCGCGCCCGTGGGCGTCGGACAAGAACGCCTCGCTGCGGTCGGCCACCCACTTGATGTTGCGGTTGAGCTTCTTGGAGGCCCAGGTCAGGCAGACGTCCTCGGCGTAGAGGTAGATCTTGGAGCCGAAGCCGCCGCCGACGTCGGGGGCGATCACGCGCACCTTGTGCTCGGGCAGCCCCATCACAAAGGCCGTCATCAGCAGGCGCTCGACGTGCGGGTTCTGGTTGGACACGTACAGCGTGTATTCATCGTTGGCGCGGCTGTAGGAGCCAATCGCCGCGCGCGGCTCCATGGCATTGGGCACCAGGCGGTTGTTGATCAGGTCCAGCTTGGTGATGTGGGCCGCTTGGGCGAACACCGAGTCCACCGCGCCCTTGTCGCCGATGGCCCATTTGAAGCAGTGGTTGTCGGGGGCGATGTCGTGCAGCGGCGCGCGCGCCGTGGCCGCGTCGCGCACATCGACCACGGCGTCCAACACGTCGTAGTCCACCGCCACCAACTCGGCCGCGTCACGCGCCTGTTGCAGGGTTTCGGCCACCACCATGGCAACATGGTCGCCCACGTAGCGCACCTTGCCCTGGGCCAGGATGGGGTGTGGCGGCTCTTTCATCGGCTGGCCGTCGGTGCTGGTGATGAGCCAGCCGCAGGGCAGACCGTTGATGTTGTCGGCCGCCACCTGGCTGCCCACAAACACGTCGAGCACGCCGGGCGCGGCCTTGGCCGCCGCGGTGTCGATGCTGTTGATGCGGGCGTGGGCGTGCGGCGAGCGCACAAACACCGCATGCGCCTGGGCGGCGAGCACCACGTCGTCGGTGTACTGACCGGCACCGGTCAGGAAGCGGTAGTCTTCCTTGCGCCGCACGGCAGCGCCGATGTGGGGAAGGTTGGCGAAATCAGAGGCACCCATGTCTTTGTCTCCTGCTGTTCTGGAACCGGGGCACAGGGCCCCACAAGAAGCGAACCTGCGAAAGCGGACTCAGCGCGCGCCGGCCGCCATGGCCTCGCGCCCCTGCACCACGGCCTTGACGATGTTCTGGTAACCGGTGCAGCGGCACAGGTTGCCCTCGAGCTGTTCGCGGATCTCGGTGTCGCTGGCCTGGGGGTGCTGCTGACACAGGTCCAGCGCACTCATCACCATGCCCGGCGTGCAGAAGCCGCATTGCAGGCCGTGGCATTCCTTGAAGGCGGCCTGCATCGGGTGCATGGTGCCGTCGGCGGCGGCCACCCCTTCGATGGTGGTCACCTCGGCGCCCTGGGCCTGAGCCGCCAGCACCGAGCAGGACTTGACCGCCCGGCCATTGAGCAGCACGGTGCAGGCGCCGCACTGGCTGGTGTCGCAGCCCACGTGGGTGCCGGTCAGTTGCAGGGATTCCCGCAGCAACTGGACCAGCAGGGTGTTGGGGGGGATGTCAACGCTGGTGGCGCGGCCATTGACTTTGAGTTGAACCTGCATGGACGGACTCCTTGAGGAAGGGATCAAACAACAGCCGCCATCTTTTTCGGAGCCCGCCCCCACCGCGTCTAGGCAAAACCCTAGGGTGATTGCGCTGGGCGCGGGATATTCTCAAAATGAGACGCTGCCCCAGCCGAGCGGCCGCCCAACGGCTGCTGTGTTCGTCCACAAGGGCGAGACACCCGCGCCACGGGGCCCCACGATCTGCCAGCCCCACCGATCCCAAGCCCACCGATCCCAAGCCCACAGCACCCGATGCACACCGCCACCCCGTCCCCAGCCCACGATGAGCGCCAGGCCCTGATCCGCCAGGCACGTGCCGTCTGGCTCGACGAAGCCGCCACAGGCCCGGCGGCGCCAGCGCTCGGGGGGGCGACAGCCGCGCTGGAGCCCTGGATCACCCGCTCCTGGCAACGCTGCCTGGCCGCCGGCCGCCAACCCAGCGACAAGATCGACTTCGACCCCCTGCACGCGACCCGGCAACGCCAGGTGCGGGAGGACAACCAGGCCCTGATCGACGCGGCCCGACCGGTGCTGGCCCAGCTGACCCGCACCATTGCGGGCACCCGCTACTTCAGCCTGCTGACCAATGCCCAGGGCGTGGTGGTCGAAGTCCAGGGCCCGGTCGAGGCCCGCAGCCCCGCAGCCCCCCTGGCCCGCGTCGGGGTGGACCTGTCCGAGCGCGCCGTGGGCACCACCGCGATCGGAGCCGCGCTGACCGAGCTGCAACCCGTCTGGCTGCACCAGGGCGAGCACTTCTTCCACGAGAACCGCATCTACAGCTGCGCAGGCGCCCCGGTGTTCGGGCCGGAGGGCGACTGCGTCGGCATGCTGGACCTGACGGGGGTCGAGGTCCCCGAGCGCCCCGAGCTGCGGCACCTGGCGGCCCGCGCGGCCCGCCACATCGAAGACGCGCTGACCCTGCAACGCCCCTGGCAACTGCTGTTGCGCCTGAACTGGCCCGGCACCCCGATGGTCGACGGCGCGCCCAACGAATCCGATGGCCTGTTGTGCCTGGATGCCGACGGCCTGGTGTTGGGCAGCAATGGAGCCGCGCGCCAGATGCTGCCGCAGCCGCTGCGGCCGACGGGGCAGCGCCTGCACGCCAGCGACCTGTTCGCCCTGCCCTGGGGCCTGCTGTTTGACCACGCCCAACGCGAGGCCCCCGCACAGGACCTGCCCCTGTGGTCGGGCCTGCGGGTGCAGACCCTGGCCCGCCTGCGCCAGCACCACGCCCCCAGTGCGCCCGCCGCCCCCCCACCAGCCACCTTGCCCGGGGCACACGGCCTCAAGGACCTCGAAGCCAAGCTGATCCGGCAAGCGGTGGACGATGCCCGGGGCAATGTGGCCGAGGCCGCCCAGCGCCTGGGCATCAGCCGCGCCACGGTCTACCGCAAGCTGGCGACCCGCGGCGGGCCGGCGCGCTGACGACGCCCCACCGCCACCGCCGGGCCGCAGACCGCGCCCCGCCCCGACACCAGGCAGGCCTCAAGCCCCCAGTGCCAGCACCACCGCCGACGCGTGCAGCACCGCCCGGGCCAGCCGCCCCCGCCGCAGCGAGACCCCGGGGGCCGTGAAGCCCACCCACTGCAAGCCCCCCGGCAGCGCCAGCACCACCTCTTGCGCCTCGCCCGCACGTGCCACGCGCAAGACCTGTCCCACCAGGCCGCTGAGCCCATCGGCCTCGTCGGCCGGTGTGTCGGGCCCCGGCTCGGGCCGTGCGGTGGCCTCGTGCGCCGCGTCGCCGCCCGGCCCCTGAGGGGCCTCCAGGCCGGTGTCGGCCGCGCTGTGGCGCACGCCCCCCAACGCCTCGCCCGACACGGCCTCGATGCGCACGGCTGTGGCTTTGCACAGGGCCTGCACGGCCAGGCCGGTTTGCAAGCCCAGCAGCTCGGCACTCTCGCGCGTCAGGCGGGACGACAGGGTGAGACCGCCCGCCAGACCCAGGGTCACATCGACCAGCGCGCCAACCCGGCGCAGCCCCAGCACCTGGGCCGGCACCTGGTTGCGCATGCTGGTGCGCAAGCCCAGGGCGGCCAGGCCCACGGGGGCGGTCGGGGCCACGCCGGCGGTGCTCGGCGCACCCTCGCCAAACGGGGGCAGGCGGGCCAGCACGGTCTGGCGGGCCTGGTCCAGGGCCTCGGCCGCCTGCAGCAGCCACAGGCCTGCGTCGGTGACGCGGGCGCCCCCGCCCCCGGCCCCGCCCACCGCCCGCTGCACCAGCTCGACGCCGGCCAGGTTGCTCAGGGTGTCCAGCGCTTGCCAGGCGGCCTTGTAACTGACCCCGGCCTCGCGGGCGGCCTGCGAAATGCTGCCGCTGCGGGCGATGCCGCGCAGAATGTCCAGGCGCTTGTCACTCGCGGCATGGCCCAGCGCCTGGGCCCACTGCGGCGCTGGGGCAGCGGCTGGTGCAGCATCCGCCGCCGTGGCCGAGGCCGAGGCCGTCAGCGCCACGGTGGCACGGGCTCGGGCGGCGCTCATGCGCGCGCCCCACCGGGTTGACCCACTGGGCTGCGCACGCCGGGATTCGGCAGGACAAAGGCACACGACATCGAACAATCTCCCCCAAGAAACCAGCCACAGACCACCCGCCGAGGCGGCAGCCCCAAGCACTGCGACACGGCCCCGATTTTGCGCTGCCGCCGCAGGTCGCGCGGCAAATCAGCACCAAACCAGCGCAGCAGCCTGCAACGGCCTGCCCCCAGCCCAGCGGGAGCCCAGCCTCACGCAGGCCTGGTGAGGCGACTGCGCCCGCGGCCCGCGGCCAGCAAGACGCGGCACGCCTCGCCCAGCCCACCCGACCGACCCCGACCCCGACCCCAACCCCAACCGATGATTGAACCCAGCGGCCGCGGCCCCGGGACGCCCCCACGAGCGCGCCAGAACCGCTACACTGCGCGGCAGCTTCGCTATTCATTTTCAGAATAACGTCCACCCCTCGCCCGGGTGGGCATGCCCCAGCGTCTACCCGCCATGCTCGATGTCCTGACCCCGCTCTGGCTGACCCTCAAGGTCGCCGGTCTGGCCACCCTGGCGGCCGGCCTGCTGGGCCTGGCGCTGGCCTGGTGGATGGCGCACCGCCGCTTTGCAGGCCACGCCCTCTTGGACGCGGTGCTGATGCTGCCCATGGTGCTGCCCCCCACGGTGCTGGGCTATTACCTGATCGTGCTGGTGGGGCGCAACGGCTGGCTGGGGCAGTACCTGGACCGTTGGCTGGGCATCAACCTGATGTTCACCTGGCAAGGCGCGGTGCTGGCGGCCACCGTGGTGGCGCTGCCCTTGATCTACAAGGGCGCGCGCGCCGCCTTCGAAGAAACCGACCCGCGCCTGGCCCAGGCCGCCCGCACCCTCGGGGCGGGGGAGTGGGAAGTGTTCCTGCGCGTGACCCTGCCCCTGGCACTGCGCGGCATCGGCGCGGGCCTGATGCTGACTTTCGCGCGGGCCATGGGCGAGTTTGGCGCCACCTTGATGATCGCAGGCAATCTGCCGGGCAAGACCCAGACCCTGTCGATTGCCGTCTACGACGCGGTGCAGGCTGGCCACGACGCCCAGGCGCTGTGGCTCACGGGCGTGATCTCGGCCGTCTGTGTGGCGGTGCTGTGGGCCTCAGGCCGCCTGCTGCAGGCCCGGCATTGAGGGGCCTGCCCCCCAACGCCCACCCATCGCTCCCCCCTCCACGGTCCAGCCAGCACGCCGTCACCCCACCTCCAGCGCCAACGCCGACGCCCCCCAGTCCTCCAGCCCCCCGATTCCCCACTTGCCCATGCCCTCCATGCCCCCGCTGCCCTCCCCCCACACGCTACCGGACGCGCCGCCCCCCGTGCTGGCGGTGGACCTGAAGCTGCGGGCACAGGCCCCGGGGCGGCAGTTCACCCTCGACGTGGCGTTTGACTCCCACCAGTTGCGCACGGCGCTGCTGGGGCCGTCGGGGGTGGGCAAGTCGATGACGCTGCAGGCGCTGGCGGGGCTCAGCGCGCCGGGGCAGGTCACAGGCCACGCCCGGGTACAGGGCCAGGCGCTGTTTGACAGTGCACTGGGCCTGAACCTGCCGGCACGCGACCGGGGGGTGGGCATGGTGTTTCAGGACTACGCCCTGTTCCCGCACCTGAACGTGCAGCAAAACGTGGGCTTTGGCTTGCAGCGCCTGGGCCAGCGCGCGTCCCCGCAAGCCGCCGAGCGGGTGCGCGCCTTGCTGGCCCGCTTTGACCTCGAGGCGCTGGCCCAGGCCTCGCCACGCCAGTTGTCGGGCGGGCAACGGCAACGCGTGGCGCTGGCCCGTGCGCTGGCGGTGGAGCCCCGCTTGCTGTTGCTCGACGAACCCCTGTCGGCGCTGGACACCGAGCTGCGGGAACGCCTGCGTGATGAACTGCAGGCCTTGCTGGAGCAGGTGCGGATTCCGGTCTTGCTGGTGACGCACGACCCGCAGGACGTGGCGCAGCTCGCCCAAACCGTGGTGCGCCTGCGCCCCGGCGAAGCACCCCAGGTCAGCGACGTGGCGCGCCCGGCTTGAGGCGCGGCCCCGCCCGGGGCGCGACGCCCGTCAAAGCGCGCAGGAACGGAAGCCGACAAAGTCCGCATCGTCCCCGGGCAAGGCAAACCAGCGCCAGGCCGGGTCACTGAGGCGGGCCCGGTGGGCCGGCGAGTGCCCGCGCCGCACCCGCGCCTGCCCCATGAGGGGCCAGGCGTAATCGGCCCAGGGCCCGCTTCGGGCGCCCGGCCAGGGGTGCAGGCGCGACGCCGTCCACTCGACCACGCCACCGTGGCGGAAACCGCGGCGCGACAGGGTGCGGGCGGCCAGGTCCCATTCGGCCTCGTCGGGCAGCCGGCGCCCGGCCCAACGGCACCAGGCATCGGCCTCCCACCAGCTCAGCTGAGTCACCGGGTGCAGGCCGGACAGGCGGATGGACTGGCCAAAGCGCTGCAGCAGCACGGCACCGCTGCCGCCTTGGCGGGCCACCCCCAGGCTCAGGACCTGGCGCGGGGCTTGACGGCGGGCCGGCGGCTGCGCCTGCAACCAGGCCCAGCCCTCGGGCTGCCAGCATTCGGGGCGCTCGTAGCCACCGTCGTCGACAAACTCGATGTACTGGGCCCAGCTCACGGGCTGGGCATCGATCTCGAACTCGGGCAAGGCCAGGGTCAACTCGCCCGGCGGGCCTTCGGGGCTGAAAGCGGCCACGCGCTGCGACAAGGTCCAACGCGTGGCGGGCAGGCTCAGGGGTTCACGCGGGCTCATCGGCTCGGGCCAGGGCAGGTCCAGCCGCACCCCCTGGTGCTGCGCCAGCTGCACCAGCTGCGCGCCAATCAAGTCCTCGCGGAACAGGGCCAGCCGGAAGAAGTACAACGAAGCATCGTCGGCGGGCAGGCGGTCCAGCAGCTCGAGGGTGGACTCCAGGGTGTCCAGCATCCAGGACCGCACCGCCGCGGGCTCGGGCAGAGTGGCCTGGGCCGCTGGACTGGCACGGCGCCAGGCGGGGTCCCACAGGCGGTCGGCCGAGGCATCGAGTGATGGCAGGCGCAGCGGGTCTGGCGGGCACAGCACACCCAGGCTGCGCCGGGTGTTGCGGCCGATCCAGTACTCGGCGAACCAGGCCGCGTGGCCGGCCAGCCACAGCGGCGTCGGCGCCCCGGCGTCGGGCGCCAGCGCCGGCCCCCGGCCGGTCTCTGCCGCCTCCGCCGCGGCCTCGAAGCGCGCCAGCAGGCTCAAGGTGTGGTTGCGTGCGTCCATCAGGCCCAGCGACAACATCGGCCCACCGGCCGACCACAGGGCGGGTGAATCCAGCGTGGACGAGGGGTTCAGGGCACTGTCAGACATGGTGCAGAGCGGCGCAAGGGGGCTGCGGGGCCAGCATGAGGTCAGAGGAAATAGAACGCCAAGGCGGCCACCGCGGTCGGCGGCAAGGCCCCCAGCAGCAGGCCCCCGGCCCCGATGGCCCCGCCGTCAAAACCCTGGCGCAGCAAGGCCACCCCGGCGGGGTTGGGCGCGTTGGCGATCACCGTCAGCCCGCCGCCGGTGACGGCCCCCGCCACCAGCATGTACTTGGACACGTCCGAAATGCCCTGGATCAGCGAGCCCAGGTAGGTCAGCGCCGCGTTGTCGGTGATGGCCGTCAGCGCCAGCGCGCCCAGGAACAGCGCGGTGGGCGGCAGGTCGGCCACCAGGGGTTGCAACCACCATTGCTGCAGCCCGCCCAGCACCACCAGGCCAGCCAGGAAGAAACCGACCAACAGGCCTTCCTTGATGATCAGTGGGGACTGAAAACGGCTGTAAGCCTGGGTGTAGCCCAGGAACATCATGAACAGGCCCATGAATATCACCGGGTGGTGCGCCATCAGCACCACCCCGGCCAGGAACGCCACGTGCACCGCGGTGACCACCCAGGGCACCGCCGGGGGCGCATCGGCGCTGGGCGGGGCGGAGGGCACGGTCTGCAGCGAACCCCGGATGAACCAGGTCAGCACCGTGGCATTGACCAGCACCGCACAGGCGGCCTTCCAGCCGAAGTGCTGCAGCATGAAAGCCGAATCCCATTGCCAGGCCGAGGCCACCATCAGCACCGGGGGCGCCGCGTACGAGGTCAGCGTGCCGCCGATCGACACGTTGACAAACAACACCCCCAGGGCGGCGTACTTGTGGCGCTCCGGCACGCTGGCACGGAACACGGTGCCGGCCAGTGTCAGCGCGGCAATCGTCATGGCGGCCGGCTCGGTGATCAGCGAGCCCAACAGGGGCACACCGGCCAGCACCAGCCAGGCCTCGGCCACGGGCTGACGCCAGGGCAGCAGGCGCGCCAGGCCCCGCAAGGCCATCGACACCGCCTCCAGCACCGGGCGCGAGGCGGCCACCACCATGACCGCGAACACAAACAAAGGTTCGGTGTACTGGCGCGACTCGGCGTAAGTGACCGCCGCCGCTGGCCCCTGCAACACCGCCATCAGGCCGAGCAGCACAAAGGCCCAGAAGCCGAACACCACCTCCACCTCGCCCAGCAGGTGCAGCAAACCCGCATGGCGCGGGCTGTGGTGGGCCAGACGCTCCAGCGCGCTGGCGGCAAAGGTGTGGATCAGGGCGATGGCGAAGACCGCAGCGGCCAGCCATTGAAGGGCTTCTGAAGACAAAGAGGCTCCTGTGTGTGGGCACAAACGGGCGTGCGTCGGGTTGAGAGGGAGGGCATCGGCACCTCGGACCCGCCACAGCCGGCGACCCTAGGGGAAACCCGCAATCAGATAGTCAGGCTTTTTTCAGTGAGGGCGCAGTACCATTCGCAGCCTTGCAGCCGCTGCAAAGGCGTCTTGCCGTCACTGTGCAAACGCCTCCAACACCAAGACTGGAGACACCGCGTGTCAATCTTACTCAAACTCTCTGCGCTCGTGGACGGACTCAGTGTGCGCTTGTCGTACGCCGCCGCCGTCACGGTGCTGCTGGCCGCTCTGATCTCGGCTGGCAACGCCTTCATCCGTTATGGCTTCGACATCAGCTCCAACGGCTGGCTTGAAATCCAGTGGTACCTCTTCGCGGCCACCGTGATGCTGGGGGCCCCCGCGGTGCTCAAGTTCAACGAGCACGTTCGCGTCGACATCATCTACGGCAAGCTGCGTGGCAAGGGCCCGGTGTGGGTCGACCTGTTCGGTCTGGTGGTGTTCCTGCTGCCGGTGATGGGCCTGCTGGCCTACCTGAGCTGGCCGCTGTTCATGAAGATGTACCTGACCAACGAAATGTCGGGCAACGCCGGGGGCCTGATCCGATGGCCCGCCATGCTGCTGTTGCCGGCCGGCTTTGGCCTGATGTTCCTGCAAGGGGTGTCGGAAATCATCAAGCGCGTCGCCTTCCTGACGGGTGACCTGGAACTCAACCTCCAATACGAAAAACCGGTGCAGTGAGCGCGCAGGCGCTTCCCCCACCCTCTCACTCCACCGGATTTCAGGACTCACAAGATGCTCATGGAAAACTTCGCGCCCTTCATGTTTGGAGGGCTGGTGCTGGTCATGCTGATCGGCTTCCCGGTCGCCTTCTCGCTGGCGGCCCTGGGCCTGGCCTCAGGCTTCTTTGCCATCAGCCAGGGCTGGTTCCCCGCCAGCTACCTGTCCAACCTGCCGCTCAACATGTTCGGCATCCTGTCCAACGACCTGCTGTTGGCGATCCCGTTCTTCACCTTCATGGGCGCCCTGCTTGAGAAGTGCGGCCTGGCCGAAGACATGCTGGACTCGATGGGCCAGCTGTTCGGCCCGGTGCGCGGCGGCCTGGGCTACTCGGTGATCATCGTGGGCTTCATCCTCGGCGCCATCACCGGCACCGTGGCGGGCCAGGTGATTGCCATGGCGCTGATCTCGCTGCCCGTGATGATCCGCTACGGCTACAACATGCGCTACGCCACCGGCGTGCTGGCCGCCTCGGGCACCATCACGCAGCTGGTGCCGCCGTCGCTGGTGCTGATCGTGATGGCCGACCAGCTGGGCCGCTCGGTGGGCGACATGTACAAGGGCGCCTGGGGCCCCTCGATCCTGCAGGTGCTGATCTTTGCGGGCTACACCTTCGCCTTGAGCGTGTTCAAGCCGTCCTACGTGCCGGGCGTGCCCAAAGAAGCGCGCACCCTGGTGGGCTGGGCCCTGTGGGCCAAGTGCCTGCGCGGCATCATCCCGTCGGCCGTGCTGATCTTTGCCGTGCTGGGCTCGATGGGCGGCCTGCCGGGCATCGACACCGCCATTGCCACCCCGACCGAAGCCGGTGCCATGGGCGTGGTGGGGGCCATGGTGCTGGCCGCCATGCACAAGCGCCTGTCGCCTTCGCTGATCTGGGAAGCCATGCAAGGCACCATGCGCCTGACCGCGATGGTGGTGTTCATCCTGATCGGGGCACGCGTGTTCTCGATGGTGTTCCAGGGCGTGGACGGCGCCAAGTGGGTCGAGCACTTGCTCAGCGGCCTGCCTGGCGGCCAGACCGGCTTCCTGATTGCGGTCAACATCTTCATCTTCTTCCTGGCGTTCTTCCTGGACTTTTTCGAGATCGCCTTCATCATCTTGCCGATGCTGGGCCCGGTGGCCGACAAGCTGGGCATCGACCTGGTGTGGTTCGGCGTACTGCTGTGCGTGAACATGCAGACCAGCTTCATGCACCCGCCGTTTGGGTTCGCGCTGTTCTACCTGCGCGGGATTTCGGACACGCTGTTCAAGGAAGGCCGCATCAAGAACCCGATCAAGTCCTCGGACATCTACATGGGCTCGATCCCTTGGGTGATCATGCAGTTGGTGCTGGTGGCGGTGGTGATCTTCGTGCCGCAAACGGTGACGATGTTCATCCCTAAGGAAGCCGTGATCGACGTCAACAAGGTGACCATCGAGGTACCGGCCGACGAAGAGGAAGCCAAGCCCGAAGACGATGCGGATGCCGAACAGAAGAAGCTGGAAGAAATGTTCAAGCCTTCGGAAGAGAAGCCCGCCAGCAAATGATCGCCGGGCCGCCATGGCGGCCTGCGCATCCCCCTGCACAGCCCCTGCCCCCAGGGGCTGTTTCTTTTGAGCCCCAGCGCTGATCCCTTTTGGAGTGCCTTGCGATGACCGAACCCACCGCGCCCCCCGCCCCCGAGCTGCCCCGCATGGGCCCGCCCCCCTTTGTGTTCAGCCCCCAGGGCGGCAGCGTGGAGGGGCCTGCCTTCCCGGTGCTGGTCAAATGCCTGGCGGTGCTGATGGCCGTGGGCTGCGGCGCCTGGCTGGCCCAGTTGTGGATCACCAACCAGCCCGAGATCCACAGCCGCTCGGCTGGGCTGTGGTTTGTGGCCGCCCAGTTGATGATCACCTGCCTGGCCTGGTTCATTGTGCGCAGCCGCACCCGCCTCGATGCCACCCGCCTGCACCAGCAATGGGCCGGCGACAAGGTCATGCCCCTGGCGGACCTGGCGTTCGCCAAGTTCATCCGCGTGCGCGGGCTCGAATGGCTGATCGCACCGCGCCTGTACGTGCGCACCCTGAGCGGCAAGTTCGCGGTGTTCTACGTGGCCTCCCCCGAGGTGCGCGCCGAGTGCGAGCGCCTGATCGCCGAGCTGGCGAGCTTCCGGCGCCTCTGAGCCCCGCCTCTGAGCCCCGCCGCGCCGCCCAGCCGCCCCTAAGCCCACCGCCTGGGCCTTGCCCCACCAGGGGCCGCCACAAGCGCCCTGCACGGCCCCAGGACGCGTCCAGATGCTCGGCGCAGGCCCGTTCAGCAGGGACGAAAAAAAACGCGCCAGAGGCGCGTTTTTTCTTGAGGCCCGCAGGCAGGCTTCACAGCTTGGCGGTTTGCATGAAGCTGTCGAAGCGGGCTTCGGCGAAGCGGAACCAGAGGATCTGGTCCTTTTGGAAGGTGCGGTAGTCGGAGTAGATCTTCTTCCAGTCCGGGTTCTTGGCTTCGAGTTCGGCGTAGATGGCCATCGAGGCGTCGAACGAGGCTTGCAGCACTTCCTTGGGGAAGGACACGACCTTGGTCTTGGCACCCACCAGTTGCTTCAGGGCGGTCGGGTTCAGCGCGTCGTACTTGGCTTGCATGTCGACGTGGGCATAGGCCGAAGCGGCTTCGATGATGGCCTTGTTCTCAGGCGACAGGGTGTCGAACGCCTTGTTGTTGATGAAGAAGTCCACTTCCGGACCACCTTCCCACCAGCCCGGGTAGTAGTAGTACGGGGCGACCTTGTTGAAGCCCAGCTTCTGGTCGTCGTACGGGCCCACCCACTCGGCGGCGTCGATGGTGCCCTTTTCGAGCGCTTGGTAGATTTCGCCACCAGGGATGTTTTGCGGCACGCCGCCCATGCGTTCGATCACGCGGCCAGCAAAGCCACCCACGCGGAACTTCAGGCCCTTGATGTCGGCCGGGGTCTTGATTTCCTTGCGGAACCAGCCACCCATCTGGGCGCCGGTGTTGCCGCCAGCGAAGCTGACGATGTTGTACTTGGCGTAGAACTCGTTCATCAGCTTGCGGCCGTTGCCGTGCATCATCCACGCGGTCATCTGGCGCGAGTTCATGCCGAAGGGAATGGCAGCGCCAATCGCAAAGGCTTCGTTCTTGCCGAAGTAGTAGTACGGCACGGTGTGGCACATCTCGACGGAGCCTTGCTGCACGCCGTCCACCACGCCCAGCGGGGGCATCAGTTCGCCACCGGCGTGAACCGAGATTTCAAACTTGCCACCCGACAGTTCTTTGACCTTCTTGGCAAAGACTTCGGCGGCGCCATAAATCGTGTCCAGCGACTTGGGGAAGCTGGAAGCCAGGCGCCAGCGCACAGCCGCCTGAGCGTGCACGGCGGGTGCCGCACCCGCGGCCAAAACCCCAGCAATACCCGCCTGTTTGATGATTGAACGACGATCCATGGACAGTGACTCCGATATAGGTGATTGACCGACAGACACCGGGCTGCACGCCCTGGCGACTGCCTAGAGAACCCGGATTGTAGAAAGGCCCCCAGCCCCAAAGGCCCGGGTTTACCCTGCGAAAACCGCTGTCACCGGGAAGACTTCAGGGTTCTGCAAGGAAAGTCCAATTTACACCGGATTGACCCACCGTGCGGGCAAAAATCCCCCGCGGGGAAGGCCCATCAAGGGGCCGGAAAACGCGCACGCACCGATTGCTCGATGCCCGCTGCGTCCAGACCCTGAAGTTGCAGCAGTTTGGCTGGGTCGCCATGCTCGATGAACTCGTCGCGCAGGCCCAGTTGCAGCACCGGTCGCGGCAGGCCCGCGGCCTGCAAGGCCTCCAGCACGGCCGAGCCTGCACCGCCCATGACGGCGCCTTCTTCGATCGTCACCAGGGCTTCGTGGCGCGCGGCCACCTCGAGCAACAGCTCGGTGTCCAGCGGCTTGGCCCACCGCATGTTGACCACCGTGGCGTTCAGCGCCTCGGCGGCCTGCAAGGCCGGGTACAGCAAGGTGCCAAAGGCCAGGATGGCGATGCGCTGGCCTTCGCGGCGCAACGCCCCCTTGCCGAAGGGCAGGGTCTGCAGGTCGTTGCCCGGCACCGTGCCCACCCCGGAGCCCCGGGGGTAGCGCACCGCCACGGGGTGGTTCTGGGCATAGGCCGTGCTGAGCAGCTGACGGCATTCGGCTTCGTCGGCGGGGCAGGCCACGCTGACCTGGGGAATGCAGCGCAAAAACGGGATGTCGTAGGCCCCAGCGTGGGTGGCACCATCGGCGCCCACCAGGCCAGCGCGGTCGAGCGCAAACACCACCGGCAGGTTCTGCAGGGCCACATCGTGGATCAGTTGGTCATAGGCCCGCTGCAAGAAGGTGGAGTAAATCGCCACCACGGGCTTCAAGCCTTCGCAGGCCAGGCCCGCGGCAAAGGTGACCGCGTGCTGCTCGGCAATGCCCACGTCGTGGTAGCGCCCCGGAAAGCGCTTTTCGAACTCGACCATGCCCGAGCCCTCGCGCATGGCGGGCGTGATGCCCACCAGGCGGATGTCGGCCGCGGCCTGGTCGCACAGCCATTGGCCGAACACCTGGGTGAAGGTCTGCTTGGGCGGCGTAGCCGGCTTTTGCAGGCCCACGGCGGGGTCGAACTTGCCCGGGCCGTGGTAGGCCACCGGGTCGGCCTCGGCGAGCTTGTAGCCCTGGCCCTTCTTGGTCACCACGTGCAGGAACTGCGGCCCCTTGAGGTGCTTGAGGTTCTCCAGCGTCGGGATCAGCGAATCGAGGTCATGGCCGTCGATCGGCCCCACGTAATTGAAGCCGAACTTCTCGAACAGCGTGGCCGGCACCACCATGCCCTTGGCCTGCTCTTCGAGGCGTTTGGCCAGCTCGAACAAGGGGGGCAAGGGCTTCAGCACCGACTTGCCCAGGTCCTTGGCCGCGGCATAGAACTGGCCGCTCATCAGCTGGGCCAGGTAGCGGTTGAGCGCGCCCACCGGCGGGCTGATCGACATGTCGTTGTCGTTGAGCACCACCAGCAGCTTGCAGTCCTGCTGCACGCCGGCGTTGTTCAAGGCTTCAAAGGCCATGCCCGCGCTCATGGCGCCATCGCCAATGATGGCCACCGCGTGGCGGTCCTCGCCCTTCTGACGCGCGGCCAGGGCCATGCCCAGGGCGGCCGAGATGCTGGTCGACGAATGCGCCGTACCGAAGGTGTCGTAGGGGCTTTCGGCGCGCTGCGGGAAACCCGACAGCCCGCCCAACTGGCGCAGGGTCGGCATGCGGTCACGCCGGCCGGTCAGGATCTTGTGCGGGTAGGTCTGGTGGCCCACGTCCCAGACCAGGCGGTCGTGGGGCGTGTTGAACACGGCGTGCAAAGCCACGGTCAGCTCCACGGTGCCCAGGTTGGAGCTCAAGTGGCCACCGGTCTTGGAGACACTGTCGATCACATAAGCCCGCAACTCGGCGGACAACTGCGTGAGCTCAGCACGCGACAAACGCCGCAAATCAGCGGGATCGTTGACCTTCTGCAGCAAGGGGTAGCTGGGGAATTGCATCGGATTGCTATTCAAAAGAGAGCCTGCATCGCCCGCTGCCCCGGGGGCAGCTGCACGGAAGGCTCGGTGTTCTGGGTCAGTTGGAGCGGTTCACCACCATGTGGGCCAGGGCCGCCAGGGCGACCGTGTTGCTCAGGCGGCTGGCTTGCAGGGCCGCCATGGCCTGGTCCAACAGTTCGCCAGCATAAGCCCGCGACCGGTCCAGGCCCAACAGGGACACATAAGTAGGCTTGTCCTGCGCAGCGTCTTTGCCCGCGGTCTTGCCCAAGGTGGCCGAATCGGCCACCACGTCGAGGATGTCGTCCACCACCTGGAAGGCCAAGCCCAGCGCAGCGCCGTAATCCTTCAGCGCCTGCCAGGCGCTCGCGTCAGTCTGGCCGCAAGCGGCGCCCATCAACACACTGCCCTGCAGCAAGGCACCGGTCTTGAGGCGGTGCATGCGGCGCAGTTGCACCTCGTCCAGCGCTTTGCCGACGCTGGCCAGGTCGATCGCCTGGCCGCCGGCCATGCCCTCGCTGCCGGCCGCACGGGCCAGCAGACGGCACAGCACCGCCTGCATGGCATCGGGCACGCTGCCGTCGTCGGGCGTCAACAACTCAAACGCCAAGGCCTGCAGGGCATCGCCGGCCAGCAAGGCACTGGCTTCGCCGTAGGCCACATGGACGGTGGGCTTGCCACGGCGCAGCACATCGTTGTCCATGCAGGGCATGTCGTCGTGCACCAGCGAATAGGCGTGGATCAATTCGACCGAGCAAGCGGCCCGCAGGCCCGCCTGGGGCAGGCCCTGGACCGCCTCCTGGGCGGCCAGCACCAGCAGGGGACGCAGTCGCTTGCCGCCGTCGAGCACCGCATAGCGCATGGCCTGGCCCAGATCGGCCGGCGCATCCTGCCCCACCCAGGTCGACAAGGCGTTCTCCACCGTCGCCAGGTGGGCCGAGCTCCAGGCCCGGAAATCAAACGCCTGCGCGCTCATGCGCCCGCTCCAGCCAGCGAACCCGACCGACCCGCCCCCTCGACAAACAGCCCACACGCGGTCCGCGTGACGACGTCACGGACTGGCGAAACAGGATCAGGACAGAAATGGGGCGCGTTGGGCATTGGGCGATCGCTTAAGACGGGCAAACCCTGAATTCTAGGCCGTTGCGACCCCTGAAGGCAGCCTGAGCACCAGACAAGTGCGACAGCCCCGGGTCCGACGAGCCCCCGCCATGCGCCAGGGACTAAGTCGACCACCGGGCGAACTGGCATGCAGAGCGGTCTGCTGCCCCCCGCCTCGCGGGTCGCCGGACCGAGCCCTGCGCGCCGCAGGGTCGGCTCGGGCAGCCTGGGTGGCGCCAAAGCCTCGAGGGGCGGCTTTTTGATTGATCTCGGTCAATAAACCGCTGCACCACGCACCGACATGGGGATAACCCTGGGTCAGCCCCGATAGGATGAAAACCAACCCAGTGACCACCGGGTTCGCGCTCTCGCAGACCACTGCATCCCTTCCCCAACCGCTCACCCGACCCATGAAAATCAGGCAAAAAGTACTGCTCTCACCGGCCGTGGCACTCGCCGCCCTCTTGATGTTGCTGGTTTTTGCAGGGCTGACCCTGCAGTCGCAACAGGAGACGACCGCCGCCATCGTGGGGCAGCGCAACCTGACCCTGCAAAACGCCAACACCGTGCTGCAAGACATCGGTCAGGCCCATGCCGAGGCCTACCGCTTCATGTTCATCATGGGCAAGGTGGACGACAAGGTTCAGGCCCGCGCGCTGGACAAACTCGGCAGCCTGCAGGCGCAGGCGCGCCGCAGCGTGAAGGCGGCCGCCGAATCAGAGGCGCTGAACAGCGCGGGCCAGGCGCAGGCCACCCGGGTCGCCCAGGAGATCGAGGGCTACCTCAAGAAGGTCAAGTCGGCGCTGGACATGGCCGATGTCGACATGGCCTCGGCCTCGCAGATCATGCAGGCGGCCGACGACGAGTTCCGCAAGGTGCACGACGACGTGCAAGCCTGGATCGGCAGCGAAAAAGCCCAGGTCCAGGACGCCATGGCCGCCTCACAACAGGCCTACGAGCGCAGCCTGGTCATCGGCTTGGGCTTGACCGCGCTGGCCCTGGCGGCCTGCGTGGCGATCAGCCTGCTGATGGCCCGCCGCATCACCGCGCCACTGCAGGCGGCGCTGGGCGTGGCCAACCGACTGGCGCAGGGCGAGATCGTGCCGGTCACCCGGGTGGCCGAAGAAGACGAATCGAGCGCCCTGCTGAATGCGCTGGCGGGCACGTCGGACAACCTGCGCGTGCTGGTGTCCCGGATCCGCGAAGTCGCCTCCGAGGTCTCGCTGTCCTCGTCCGAGATTGCGCAAGGCAACATCAACCTGGCCCAGCGCACCGAGGCCACGGCCTCTGCGCTGCAGCAAACTGCAGCCACGGTGCAACAATTCAGCGATGGCGTCAGCCAGGCGGCGCAAGGCGCCATCCAAGCCTCGCAGCGCGCCCACACCGCCCGCGAAGCCGCCGAGGAAAGCCGCACCGAAGTCAGCCGCATCGTGGACTCGATGGCCGCCATCCTGGCCTCGTCCAAGAAGATCGGCGAGATCACCAGCGTGATCGATGGCATCGCCTTCCAAACCAACATCCTCGCGCTCAACGCCGCGGTCGAAGCGGCCCGCGCCGGCGAACAGGGCCGGGGCTTTGCCGTGGTGGCGGCCGAAGTGCGGTCGCTGGCCCAGCGCAGCGCCGTGGCCGCCAAAGACATCTCCAACCTGATCCGTCAGGCGGGCAGCGACGTCGACCAGGGCAGTGCCCTGGTGACTTCGGTCGGCGAGCGCACCGAGACCCTGGTCAATGACATCCGTGAACTGGCGGCCGCCGTGACCGCCATTGCCAGCTCGGCCGACGAGCAGAGCGTGGGCATCCGCGAGGTGAACCGCGCGGTGGCGTCGATCGAGAGCAACACCCAGCAGAACGCGGCCCTGGTCGAGCAGATCAGCGCCAACTCGCGCGGCCTGCAAGACCAGACCGAGCTGCTGGTGCAGACCGTGGGCGCGTTCCGCACCGCGGGTGACGCCCGCAACACACCGCTGCTGATGCAGGCCTGAGCCCCCCGGGCGCCGACCGCCCCGGCGGTGGCGCTGCGGTCCTTTCCTGGCGCAGGCGTGATGCGCTGTTTCGCTCTTGTTTGACGCGCCGTCACGTCCGGTGCGCCCCCGTCCATTTCTGACCTTCACCAACCAAGGAACACCATGTTGAATTCCGCGATCCGCCGCCGCCAAGCCTGCGCCGCCCTGTTGGCCCTGTGCACCTTTGGCAGCGACCTGGCCCACGCCCAGGCCACCCCCCTGTCCAAGGCCGAAGCCCTGGTGGACAAGGCCCTGGCCACCCTCAAGAGCCAAGGCAAGGACGCCGCCCTGGCCGAGTTCAACAAACCCGACGGCGCCTTTGTCGACGGCGAGCTCTACATCTATGCCTACGACCTCGAAGGCAACTGCCTGGCCCTGGGCGCCAACCCCAAGCTGGTCGGCAAGAACCTGATCGAGCTGAAGTCGTCGAACGGCATCTACCAGATCAAGGAGCTGATCGCCCAGATCAAGGCCAAAGGCGTGGCCCATGTGGAGGCCGAATTCACCAACCCGCTGACCAAGAAGGTGCAGCCCAAGGTGCTGGTGGCCAAACGTGTGCCGGGCGCCGACATGTTTGTCGGGTCGGGGGTATACAAGTAAAACAGCTGATGGTCCGGTCCATCTCACCCGCTCCAGAACGGAGCGATGGTCAGTGCCTGCTCTGCCCCTGAGATGGACATGGGTGTCACATTTGTCGGGTGCACACAACGGTCGATGGCTGAAATATCACCTTGCTCGATTTGGTAACAAAAAGTCAAATCAACAAAATAGAATCAAAGTGAAGAATCCGGCATGGCCTAAGTCAATGGGGTTTGCCCGATGGGCCCAGGTGCATGGGTGCATGGGTGCATGGGTGCACAGGGATGGTGTGCTGGCACTCAACCGCCAGGATGGCCCCAGCCTCGACATCTGACAAGTACCAAACTCTGCCTCAATGTGATGGTGTCCTACTGACACTGGACGCGCTGCGTATGGCTTATGAAATGCAATGGCTCAAGCTGGGGGCCTACACCAAATACACCGGCCTGGTCACCCAAGACGAGTTCTTCCGCTCGCTCGATGAACTGCACCAACACCCCGATTTCGGTATCTTCCGGTTTTCCATCCGGGACCTGCGTGACTGCAACACCGAGCTCCTGAGCAATCAAGGCCTGCTGCGCTACGCCTCGCGATTTTTAGCGGCCCGGATGATGAACCCCCGTATCTATTCGGCCATCCTGGTCGATGACAGCCAAGTGTGGCCGATGGCACACAGACTCAAAGAATTGGCTCCCCAGATGCTGGAGATCTTTGAAGAGACCTCGGAAGTGACACAGTGGTTGCAATTGATGACCAACGTACCAATTGATTGTCTGGGGCATGGGCGCTGGCACCATGCGTACTCGGCGGGCCCGGTCATGGCCCAGCAAATCTTCAGAGGGCGCTGAGGCGACGATGAGAAATGATGCCGCGTGGCTGGCTTCGGTCTTTGACGAACACTCGCGCGACCTGCTGCTCATCACCACGCTACAAGGGCAAGTATTGGCCGCCAACCAGCGCTGTCGAAAGTTGCTGATCTCGCCTGATCGCGACTTGAGCGATCACCAACTGGGCGAGATGATGTCCAAAGTGACCTTTGGTGGCCAGAACATCAGCCAACAGGTCAACCTCTCGGACATGCCTGGGTACTTCCACGGCGACGAGTTGGTGGTCTTGAAATCGCACGAAGACAGGATCTTTTATGGCTCGTGCCGCAGCCACCCAAAAAAGTGGCGCGAAACGGACATCGTCATCCACAGCATCAGCCCCCTGGTGATTGATCCATTTGAGTTTGCACGGCAGAGAGCCAGCGTGTCCCTGCCTGATACCACCCTGCATTCCCCCCCCTTCTTGCTCGAAGTGGCCCATGAGATCAAGAACACGCTGCAAGTGATCCTGGGTCTGCTGGGACAGTCGTCCTCATCGGGCGATCACAAGGCCGTCCCTGGATGGCAACAACATTTGAGCCGGGCAGCAGAGAGCCTGACCCACCTCGCGCACGACATGGGCGATATCTCCCGCCTGCAGCGAGGTGACTTCTCGCTGCACTGCCGTGACTTCGATTTGCTGGAGGCTTTTGAAAGTCTGATGTCAGGCTATCGAAGCACCCTCCAGGGGCAAGTCACCAGACTGATCTTTGAGCCGAAGCTCTCCTTCTCGAGAGTGCACGGCGACAAACAACGAATCCTGCAAATCGCTAGGAACCTACTGGACAACGCTCTGCGCTTCACCGCGGAAGGGGTCATCAGTCTGCAGCTTCAACTCGATGCCGTCGGCCCCCCTTCGAAGCGGCTGCACCTGCGACTGCGAGTGCAAGACTCTGGCGTCGGTTTACCGGAAGGGTTCTACATCGGACAACCCAGCGCAGCCCACCCGCCACATCACCAGGTGCCGCGCTCACCTGCAGGCAGCTTCGGCATTGGTCTGACGTTGTGCGAACGCCTGTGCCATTTGATGGACGGTAAAATCTCCGCACACAACGCCCCGACCGGCGGGGCTGTCTTTGAGGTCAGCCTTGTACTCGCACCGGCGGCCGAGCAGCGCCCAACGCAACACGACGCCCCCACAGACTCCATCCCGCGGCCCCGGGATAGCTCGGGGGATGCCCTGATCGGCAAGCGCATTTTGCTGGTAGACGACGCAGCCCACAGCAATGAAATGACCGCCCAGTGGCTGCGCGAGGTGGGGGCCCAACCCACTCTGTGCAGCGATGGCCAAAGCGCCTGGCAGCACCTGCGCGATGCCCCCTTTGATCTGGTGTTGATGGATGCCAGCCTGCCTCGCTGGTCGGGTGCAGAGACCACGCGCGCCATCCGGCAGTTGCCCGGGGCCGATCAGGGCGGCACGGGCCAGGTGCCCATCATTGGCTTGACGGGCCAAGTCGACCCCCGAGTGATTCAAGATTTACGGCACAGCGGCATGAATGAGGTCCTGAGCAAACCCATCAGCCGGGCCGACTTGCTGCAGGCACTGGAGGCGCATCTGGACAACGCTGAGCGTTCCCCCTGAGATCGCGGCCTCAGCACGACGATGGGCTCCCAGTAGGCCTGATTTGCAAGAGCGTCTGCAGCCGGTAGCGACAAAGCGAATCGTGGGCTGCCCCAGGCTGACAGTGGTGAGTTCAACTTTGCCACGCGTGACCCGCTTTGTCAGCTGACTCACCGAGTCCCACATTGGCACCGCTACAAAATTCCCCAGCGCGGCAGAACCAATCAGCTTTCCGCATGTTTTCCTCTGACATTGCAAAACCACCTTGAAACCAGGCGGGCTGCTTTTTTATTGATCTACCAACTATTTTCACCCGACTCACTTCGTCCCGGATGATGAAGGTCAATCTACTTCAACTACAACTTGAAATTTGACACCTCAGCCAACAAGGCATCAGCTTGGTCTTTTAGCAGATTCGCTGTCGCACTGGTTTGCTCGACCATCGCTGCGTTTTGCTGAGTATCCTGATCTAATTTATGAATAGCCTGCCCGGCCTGCGCCACCCCAGCCGCTTGCTCCTGCGCGGTATCGGCAATTTCACCAACCAAACCGTGAATTCTGATGACCTGAGCCAAAATCTCCTGCATGCTCGATCCGGCCTCTCGCACCACAGCTTCGCCGCGTTCCGCCCGCTCCATATTGGAGGTGATCAAACTTTTGATTTCTTTGGCGGCTGACGCACTGCGCTGGGCCAAGGCTCTGACTTCCGAGGCGACGACAGCAAACCCACGCCCCTGTTCACCGGCCCGTGCCGCCTCCACCGCAGCATTCAGAGCAAGAATATTGGTCTGAAATGCAATGCCATCGATGACGCCAATGATGTCCTCGATTTGTTTCGATGAACTGTTGAGGCTGTTCATGACTTCCACGACAGCGGAAATAACCTCACCCCCTTGGCGGCTGGCATCGGCGTTGCGCTGCGCCACACGAGCAGCCTCGGTGGCGCTGGCCGCAGTGTGCTGGCCTGCCACGCTGATTTGCGCCATCACCGCCGCCTGTTCCTCCAGGCTGGCGGCCGACACCTCAGTGCGGGCTGACAAGTCGAGGCTGGCGTCCGATATTTGGGAGGCTGCATGGTGCAGCTCGGCGGCAGAGCGGCCCACCTTCTGGGTCAGATCACGCAGTGAGTCGTAAGCTAGACGAAGGTCTCGTATCAGCATGGCAGGCTCATCGCGCCCCCAGGGCTCGCCCGGTGCACGCCGCAGATCACCGGTGGCCATTTCGTTGAGATGCTGACTGATCAGCCGCAAGCCCCCCCGAGTAACCAGATAGAAGCTGTAAAACAAGTAGGCGGCTATCGACAAAAATACCAGCAAGGCCAGCAGCGCCAAGCTACGCAAGGTGCTGAGCCGGTGCTCACGCTCCGCCAAAATGCCATCCAATGTGGGTAGACCCGATTCATAAAAACTCACCAAGTTATCGAGGGCCTTCTCGCCCAGGTCATAGACCTCTTCAGGGGTCATCGCGGCGGCAGTCAGTTTGGACGGATCAGAGACCCGCCTGCGGTAGGTCTCGGTTTTCGCCAACAAGTCGGTGTTGAGGTCCTGCGACAAACTGGGACGGGCCTCGGCAGCCACATTGAGGTACCCCACCGCATCGTCCAAGCCACGCAGAACCCCCGCGTCCCAAACTGCGTAGCGACGGTACTCCTCTCCCGTCAAGCCGCCCTTGGCCACGCTGTAGCTGCTCCATCCCCAGAGTTGTCCCACCTCATCAATGACCCGGGGCAGCGCCAGAACCAGCGTATTGGTGAGGTAGAAGCTGTCCAAATCAGGGTCCAGTACCAAATTGGAGCGATCACCAATGTGACGCAACAACTGGATGCTTGCTTTGACCACCGGACCAAAAACGGTACGGCCCTGGGCGTCGACCCCGTTAGGCACAGCCGCCGTGTCGACCCAGGCGGACTTCAGCGCGGCCACATCTGAGCGCAGGTTCAACGGGTCATCGCTTTGAGCGATGTCCTGCTCCAAGCCACGCAGTGCTTGGTCCACCTGAGTACGTGCCTGCTGGTAATCTTTGCTGCGATCCAATCCCCCCAAACTAGCCCGGGTCGCATTCCGGGCCTTCAGCAAGCCGTGCATGATGGGAACGTAAGTACCAAAGGTCTGAACCCCCAGTCGCTCCTGACGCGTGAAACTGATTTGCTGCTGTTCAAATTTAAGAAAGACCCAAGACAGAAAAACAATCGGCACCAAAAAGGCACAACTGATTGACAAAGCCTTGGCTTTAAAATCCAGGCGCCGCATCACTTTGACGCCCAACGCCCAAAAACCATGGGGATAGAAAAAACTGTTTTGGCAGATCACCGCTTTGGCTGGACTGAATACCTGCCCACGAGTGGTTTGATTCAAACGCATGATACTTGACACTCCTCCCCATCTCATTTCAGCCGTTCAGCATGACAACGTGATGTCGCCACACAAAATTCCTTTAATAAACACAAATCGGCATGACGACCTGTTAATTGAAATAAGCCGATCAACCAACCAGGTCTTCAAAACACCGACCTGAATAGGGGCCAGGGTTTTACAAGCTATCCGACTCAGTAGACCTCGCGCCGAAACACCCACGGCTGGCGATCCGCCCCATAGGTCATGCGCCCCACCGGGTTGCTGCACAAGCCCCCAATCCAACTCCAGCGGCCTTGCAAATGCCCCAAGCCAGGGGCCACGGTGGAGCTGCCATTGCTGCACACGGCGTCGGTGCCTAAATTGATGAACACATCGCTGCTGCCTCGGTACTTGCCGTCGCCACCGCTGGGACGGGACACCCGCAAGCTGCCCACACCTTGGCTGAGCTGCCAACTGCTGCCCACCAAATGGCTGGTCCCTGTCTCCGCGGCGGTGAGGTCGCTGGTGAAGTTACGAAAGCCCACCGCGCTGCGCGCAAAGCCGGTGCAGTTGTCGGCGCTGTGGGTCACAAAACGACTGCCATCCCAATACTGGGCGGACAGCGGCAAAACCAGGTCGGTGCTCGGGGCCCCAAACGCATTGCCCAACTTGAGGCGGCCAAACACATAGCGCTGGGCGCTGGCCAGGGTGACCGCAGCAGGGGTGGTGACGCCATCCAGGTCCACCGGACGGGTCGTCACCGTGACCGACGCCGGTGCCACCGCCGCGACGGGTTTGCTGATCAAATGGTTGGACTGGACCTGGAAGGCCACCCCCTGACTCCAGAAGCCCGAGGGTGCTTGCGCACCGCTGCCCAGCACACTGCCGCTGGGCAGGTTCAGCGCGTCAAAGCCGTGAAAGCTGTACTGCGTCAGATCGAGCCGGGCCAGGCTGCCGGTGTAGTTACGGGTGGTTTGTCCCTGGGCGTTCTGGGCAACCAGGGTGGCGACGGTCAGCAATCCATCCTGCCCCAGGTAGGTGAAAGGATTGCTGCCGGAGGTACAGGCGGGGGTGGCGCTGACCGGCAACACGCTGAAATGATCAGGCACAAAGCGCCCCACTGTGACCAAGGGAGAATAGACGGTCCGTTGGGTCGATGTGCTGCCATCAGTGGCATCAACCTGAGCGAAGCTGTCGTCCTGCAATTGAACCTGAATGACACCCACTTCGGAGTGGACTGCCGTGTTGGAAATGACCGTGCCTCCCCCGCCACTGAACGCCCCCGCTTGCAGTACCCCGCCGACACAGCCGCTGGCCGGCAATTGGCAGTTCGCAACCGCCACTGTCGGGAGGCCGGCGTAATTGGTGCTTAAAGCCCCACCACTGTCGTACGCGCTGGCAATCAAGGTGAAGGGCTGGCCCGCTTTGTGGACAGGGCCACTGGTCTCAGTGGCGGCGTCCAACGTACGGGCATTTCCTGCGGTTTGCCAATCTGCATCGCGCGCCACAAAGCCCAGTGCCCAGGGTCGCAGTGCGAAGTTGTCGTTGCTGCAAGTCACGACCGAGGCCGCGCCTGTGGGCGGAAAACTGAGGCGAATGCGCGCGTCACGCCACGCGTTCGCCACGACTGGCAAAGTCACGCTGCTGCGACCATTGATGATCGCTACCCGGGTTGTCGAGAGTACGGTACCGCTGACAGGACAGTTGTAGTTGTCCACATCCACGCCTAGACCTGGGTTGGCGATCACCTCCACCTTGACGGTCTGATTGAAGCTGGTGTCCACCTCTGTCTTGAGGGCGTTGAGAGCGACCACATCGACCGTGACCGAGTTCCCCGCCACCTTGGTGGTCACGTAGCCACTGACAGCGCCCGCTGCGGTGCCTGTATCAAAGGCATTGAGCAGGCCAGGTACCCCAGGTGTGTTGGGACAGTCCCGAATGCTACCGTCCCAATTCTTGCCCGCAGCCTGGTTGGTGTAGATGGCCTGCACTTGGGCTGCACTGATGGCACCGTTGAATATCAAAACTTCGTCAAACAGCGCATTGGTGATGCGCCCCCCCTCAGGGGTGTAGCCGACATAAATCACCGCAGGCGTTCCTGGGATGCTGCCTGCTGGGGTGAGGGCATCGTAGACCCGAACCCCGTCGACGTAGCCTGTCAAACGACCGGTGCGCAAGTCATTGACCGTCACCACATGCTGCCAAACTCCGGTTTGGAAAAGTCTGGCGTTGACCGTTGCAGCGCGGCCCCAAGAGCCGCTTTGGCCAGTAACACCAAAATGCAGCCCATCCCAACCCAAGCCATCAGAGCGGAAGGTGGACAGGTAGAAGTAGCGGTTGCTGGTAGCGGTGCCACTACCACTGATGCCCACGTACATCATCAACTGCTCGTTCGACAAGCTGTTGAATCGAACCCACATCGAGGTCGAAAACACTTGGCTGGACAAACCACTCAACGGGATCCCCGCCTGCACGCCATCTTGCAGGCCATCGCCCATGACGCCACTGAAGCTACCGGCTCGGCAGACCTTGCCAACCGCACTGGACGACGCCCCCTGGAAGGCCTGGGCATGGTTGGCTTGAGGGCTGCTGTCCTTGACCTCCTGAGGGGTACCAGTCCAGTAATGCTCGTCGTAGTGCCAATCAGAAATAGGCGCCTGATTGCCACAATCGCGAGTGGAGCCATCCCAACTGAGGCCTGCGTTCTCATGGTTGTAAATAACAGTGATCTCGCTGGCCGAAAGCACTCGGTTCCAGATCTTGAGTTCATCGATTTGCAGATTGCCATCGCAGGTGGGACAGTTGGCGAGTGCACCGATCACCCCGCCCCAGGACGCCGGGTTGCCAATGGTGGTGGCCGACAGCACCCGGCTGCCGATCTGATTGCCGTCACGGTAGAGCCGCATCGTCGTGCCATCAAAGGTCGCAGCCAGATGCACCCAAGTGTTGAGGGCCATGGTCGACGGCGAGTTCAGATTTTGCAGCACCTGGTCAGCAGTCCAGAGTTGAAAATAAGAACGCGAACTGTAGGTGGCCGCCAGGTTGAACCCCCGGTATGAGCCGCAGCAATCGCGGCTGTTGGAGAAAATGTAGTTGTAAGTGGCCGCCGAAGGCTGCTTGGCCCACGCCATGATGGTGACGGCATGACTCAACTGGTCCGTCACATCGTTTTCGACGCTGACACGGTTGTACGCCCCCGAGAAGTCCCCAGCGCCGCACACCTTTCCATGGGGTGTCGGCGTTGGCAAGCGTCCCCCCGAATAGCGCTGGGCTGTGCCATGCAGCCCATGGGGACCACTGTCCAACACCGCGCCGACATCACCCCGCCACCAAGATGCGTTGAGTTGCACCTCACCGCCCGAGGCCCAGGTCAACTCATCCATGCGCCACTCGGCCACCGGTCCAGTGCCACCACAGGCATGCACTTCGTTGTACAAGCTCAGCACTTGGGCGGCGGAGACGGCCCCGTTGAAGACCTTGAGTTCGTCGAGATAGCCCGTGAAGCGGTGATCGCTGTTGCTGCCCCAGCCCCCCATCAGCAGCGTGCCTTGCACCACCGCATTGCTGGGGTTGGCCGCTGACTGCAGGGCGCGAAGACTTTGCTGAACCCCATCAATGTAGAGTTCGTTCTGAGTCACATCGCCATTGGTGAACACCGCCACGATGTGATGCCAAGCCTTTTCCAATCCAGTGGGCACGATGCCTTGCACATCGTTGTTGCTGGTGTTGAAACCAAAAGCCCCAGCGGCCAGCCACAGGTCGTATTTGTCCCAACCCAATGGGCGCACGCCGCTGGTTCCGTCCCAGTACATCCAAAAAGCCACACTGGTCTTGGCGCCCGCCGCCGTTGACACTGGCAAGCCGCGCACCTCAAAGGCCCCACCGCCCGTCAAAGGTCCACTGAGCCGGGCATAGCCACAAGTTCCCGTGGTGCCCGTGCGCGCCGGCAAGGCGGCCCCTGAGTTGGGCAAAGGTTGACCGATCGCTTTGCCGTGGAAGGGGCCCCCAGCATGCCCAGCAGAATCAGCCAACTCGCCCGCCACGCCGGCGTAGGCCGCGCTGTCTTCAAAGCGGTACTGGGCAATCAACTGCCCCCCACAGTTGTGCGCCTCGTTGTAAAGCGCCATCACCTGGGATGGACTTAGTGCCCCGTCATAGATACGCACCTGGTCCACGCTGCCCGGAAACTTGATCCAGCCATTGTTGACAGACCACCCCCCAACGCGCAAGGTGCTGGAGACCACAGCACTGGCTTGCTGGGGTGCACCATGACGTTGAGATAACGGTTGCGCTACACCATCGATGTACAAAGTGTTCTGGGTCACATCACCGTTGGTGAACACTGCCACCACATGACGCCAAGTGTTGATGAACCCAGAAGACGATACCCCGTACACATCGCTGACGCCGGTGTTGAAGCCAAAGCTCCCAGAGTAGAACCAAAGGTCATACTGGTACCAACCCATGGGCATGGCATCGCCGCCATTCCACTTCATCCAAAAGGAAACGGTGGTCTTGGCGCCAGGGCTGACATTGACAGGCAGGTTCGGCAGACTGATGGCCCCCCCGGCCTGCAACTGGGCGTAGCTGCAAGTGCCAGGACTGCCCGGTCGCGCTGGTGACGCGCTGGCTTTGAGGGGTGCGGTGCCGGCGCCCCCCACCACGTACAGCTGACCGTTGTAAGGCCCTCCCGCTGACGCGGCCGTGTCTCGAATCTCGCCCGCAGCGCCAGTCCAGGCGGCGCTTTCCTCGAAGTCGTAAGCAGCCAGCAGACGGGTGGTGCCGGCACTCACAGGGCACTGGCTGGCCGCCAGGGGGCAGTTGGCCAGGGCATTGTTGTCATTGATGTTGCCGCTGCTGTAGGCTGCGGCGCTGTTGCCTTGCCAGTAGTTGCCGCTGAAGGTCTGACCACTGGTGGACTGGGCCGCCGGCGCGTTGTTGGCTGCAAAGCAACTGCCGCTCACGGTGCCCCCTGGCGTGGTGCTGGCCACGCTCAGTGCCAGGTAACTGGCCCCACTGGTGGCGGTACCGGTCACTGAGATGCGCCCACTGCCTGCACCGAAGCCCAGCCCCGTGGCCCCATTTCGCAAGCAACTACCGCTGACGTGAGCGGTACTGGCGCAGCCCACATACAGAGCGATCCCGCCATCACCTGCAGTTGCGGTGACCTGATTGATCAGTTTGGCTTGGTTGCATTGACTGCCCGCCGCCAAGTAAATGCCATTTGCACCCGCTCCAGTCACGCGCACCTGGCCATTGCTGAGGCTCAAGTCATTGGGCTGGTTGCTGACGTACACCCCATCGCCACGAGATTGGATGTCAAAGTTGCTCAGTTGCGTCAGCGCGGTGCTGGCATCCACCTGGAGACCAAAGCCCGCGTTGGCATGCAAAGTCAGGTAGTCCAACACCACGCTACCGCTGTTTTGCAGTCGCATCGCATGACTCCCCTCCCCAGAGCTCACGATCTGTACGGGTGCCAATGCGGTGCCCTGGATCGCCACTGCGCCAGTGACCGCACTGCCCAAACGCACCCCCCCGTTGATCGAATTGACGTTGAGGTTCTGCACTGTCACGGTGTTTCCGCCATTGAGGTCCAGTGCCCAGCCCCCTGCCAGGGTAGTTGGCGTGCTGATGTTGACCGGAGCCTGCACGCCCAAGCTGATTTTGCTCAGCAAACTGGGCCCGGTAACGATGCCTTGCTGGGCTCCAGTGATGCTGACGCCATGGATATCCAGGGTGTGAGAACCAGAGGCCCGACCATTCACATGAATGCCGATCGTCTTCGCATGGATACGGATCCGGCTCTCGCCACTGCCACCTATCGCGACCGCACTGAGGGCGGTGCCGGCCGACATGCTGGCCACATGGATTCCCATGCCGTTGGCCGAGTTCAGCACCAAGTCCTGGTAGGTCTGCGTCAAGCTGATATCAGGTACCGTGTAAATGGCATCTCCATCAGTCGAGATGGTCAGCCGAGCGAAATAGTTCGCTGCATAGCACTGGATTCCCCTGGACCCCGACCCGGAAGTCTGGATCAGCAAATCGCTGAAGGCGCTGGCCCCATAACCGCTGCCAATCTGAATGCCATTGCCCACCGAGTAAAGACTCAGGCGGTTGAAATAGGCATAGGGTGCAGAAGTCGCGCCCAACAACACGCCAACCCCTGAGGTTTTCGCGGTCACATCAGACATGTCCACCGTACCGGAGTAGATCGCGACGCCGTGCGCGACCGTACCACTGCGGGTGTCAATGACCAGACTATTCACCTGGTGACGGCTGTTCGAATTGGCTGGGCCGTTCACGATGAGTGCTGTTTGCCTGGATGTCAGCGTCATGTATCGCAATGACAGGACATAGCTCTGCGTACTGTTGAAAACAAATGCACTTCCGTTGGTCGACGTCACGGACGGACGGCCAGTCCCAGGCGACACCATCACGCCGCTGAGATTGGCGTTGAGAAGATCAAAAGCCGTGCCTACCGTGTTGGCCGATACTTGGGACAACATCAGTGCAAGCGGATGATTGCTGCTGCGCGCATGAAGCCCCTGCACGTTCGATGTCAGCCGGAGGTTAAGGATCAACAGACTGGCCAGGCGCGCATCATCGGCCAAAGTGACAGCCGGCGACGCCCCTCCGTTCACGGTCACATCTGTGCCACCGGTAGCAGTGGTCAACGTCAGACTTTTGTCCAGGACGACCGCCTCGTTGTAAGTGCCCGCGCAGATTGGAATCACGTCGCCCGGGGAGGCTGCGGCCACCGCGGCCGTGATCGTCGGGTAAGCGGCCCCAGTGCAACTGCCCACCAGGTTGTTCTTGGTGAACAGTCGCAGAGTGCCGGTCCAATACAAGTTGCCTTTGTTGTTTGTGACGATGTCCGTCGCATTCGCTGTGCGGTTGGTATCCAGCAATTGGGCGGGCAAGGTGCTCTTGAACAGCAGCGCAGCCGGGTCTGAGCCCTTTAAGATTTGACCTCGAACCTCCACGCTCGCAATGAAAAGGTTGCGGTCCTGTCCCCCTGAAGCGCCGTCGTTGGTGAACGCGACATCAATCACCAAATGGGGATGGCTCGCCGGGCTGGTAGGCGCGGTGAACGTGTAGGCGGTCAATGGGCTGTAGACCGCGGCACCATTGTCTTCGGGCGGTGCTGCATCACCCACAGTGACGTCTGTGGTGCCACTGATCTTGATGCCATTGACCCAGACCTGCATGTTCGGCCAAACCCCGCCCGAGCCCTGGCCATAAGCGTTGACGACGATGGTTTCATCCGCCCTCGCCCCAGCGGACAGAATGGCCAGTAACAGCCCCAGCAAGAGACTCCACCACACCTGACGCCAGATGCCAAGCAGGCGGCAGCCCCCCATCAGCGGCAGCCGATAACGGCCAAGGCGATCCAGTCCTGAGTTATGCGCCATCACGGTACCAACACGCCACTGACCTGGCGCTCCACATAATCACGTCCCACGGTGCCCGTGTGCGCCTGTGCGACCAACTGATACACGGTCACGGCCCGTCCCGTGCCATCGTCGGCGACGCTGTTGGCTCTGCAACTCAGCACCAATTCAAAAGCTGCCAATGCCCCCGGCAATGCGCCAGCAGCCAAGGTGCTGCCCTGACATGCACCGCCATTCCGCAGAACCTGCCAGGCCAACAGATCCAGCCCAGCGTGAGCGGCCTTCAACGCTTGACTGCCACGTGCATCCAGCGCCAAGGTGCTGCTTTGCGTGTTCACCAAGGACGTTGCCGTTGCCGCCAACAGCGACAGAACCACCAGAAAGAACACGGCTGCGACCAGCGCAAAGCCCTGTGCGCGTGAGGGATGGGTAGGCGGAGAATCAAGGCACATTGTTAACGTGGATCTGATGCATCAGCGAAACCGACTCGGTGGCCGCTGACAAGGTCAGGGCCAGCGACAGCAAGCCCCGTCCCTGAAGACCTAACTCGGCACTGGCGTCACTGTCGTAGCCAAGCTCACAGCCGCTGACTTGCTGCGCCATCAAGGCCGAACGGGCGTCCGCCGGCGGCGTGCCAGTCCATTGGGTCTGGCGAGGCAAGCCGTAGGCCCAGTAGCGGGTCAAGGTGCCAGCCACTGGATCACACACCCATGTGACTGGTCCCTCAATGACCCGGAACGCATTCTTTGCTTGGTCACTGACGGCACTGAAAGCCGTGTTGGCAAAGCGCAACTGCTGCGCCACACCAACACTGTCAAATGAAGTGATCACCGGCGCCCAATTCACCACCCCGGGGGTGTCTGCACACCAGGCGCTGACGTCGCCCCCGGCACAATTCAGCGCCGTGCCATAGTCCTGACTCCAGAGCGATAGACGGTCGGAGCCCGCGATGAAGGCCCAACTACCGTCCTGGACGGCGCCGATCGTGGTCAGGCTTTGACAACCTGAGGCGGTGAAACAAGCAGGTTGGTACACAAATCGACCGCCCGTCTTGGTTGCCAACAACTCCAGGTAGCGGACCTGACCCAAGCTAGCCACGCGCAGACTCATGGGCAAGGCTGCCTGCACATCACGGGCGATACGCCGCAAGGCCAAATCAGCGTTGTCACTCAGAACGACCCGCCTCTGGAGACGAAGATAGCCATCGACCAGGCGCGCGACACCCAGCGCCGTGGTGCTGGCCAAGATGCCGGCGACCAGGATGACCACCACCAACTCAATCAAGGTGAAGCCACGTTGCCGGACTGGTGGACGGGCCCGCTCATGCATCAGGGTCGTACTTGGCACGCAAGGCCTCCAGTCGAACCAGAGGCGCCGCGTTGGCCATGGCAGCGGCAGAGCACACCCCCGGAAATGCCCCGCCCCCAGGACCAAACACCAGGACCTGGAGGTGAAGCAGTGCTTGGCGATCCACCCCAGCCAACGTCGTTTCGGGGTGACTGACAAGGACGCAGGTCGCGTACTGTCCTGTCAAGGGCCAGGCATTGCCGGCCGCATCAGTCAAGGTCCCTTGCTGGCTGTAGCCTGCATAGTCATCCACATTGTCAAAGCCCAAAGTGGGTGAACTGCGCGATTCTCCCAGCGCCACTTCAGGCCCCAAAGCATTGGGGATTGCAGCAGCAGGGTCGTGCAGGTCAACGTCAGTGAAGGCGCGGCTGCTGACTTCCTCCATCAAGCTCTCCGCAATGGCCAGGGCCTGGCGCTGGGCCAGGGGATCGGCGCTGTAACGCAGGGCCAGTTGCAAGGCGGTCAAGACCCCGGCACCGGCGACACCAACAATCACCAGAGCCACGATCAGCTCGATCAAGGTCATGCCCCGCTGACGGACCTGGCCCACCGCCCCACAGGCGCGAAGTCGACTTCGTGTCAAAGGCTTCAACGGTGAACCCAACCAGTCTCGGGCTCCAGCACCAGGGATTCGCTGGCACTGCTGGAGCTGATGCTCACTGGCAACGCTACTGTGAGCAAATCGCCAGCAGCCGAACTGCCGTCACGGGGGCGTCCCAACGCATCGAAGCACAGGACGTAAGGTAAGCTCTGCCCCCCCAATCCCAACGTCACCCCCGCCGGCGCGGAAAGCGCTTGGCTGCTGCCGGGCATCGGCAACGCCAAACCAGAAGTCTCTGCGCAGTCCGAGGTTTGCAACACGGTCAGACCTGAGGCCGTCAAGGTGACGCGAGTGCGCATGCTGTGCGCAGCAATGGCCATGGCACGGGCGTAACTCAAGGCCCCCATCACCTGATCAGCCCAAGCCCGGGTGCGGTAAGCCTGCAGGTCAAAAAAGCGCGCGCCCCCGACCGCCGCCAGCACAGCCAGCAGGGTCAGGGCCAACACCAGTTCAACCACCGTGAAGCCTCGGTTGCGGGCTAAAACCATGACTTCCCCCCCCCCAGCACAGCCGGGGTCTCAGCATCAGGGATTGGTCAATACCAAGTTGCCGGTGTTGACGTCATACGTGAAGCTGCGGCTGCCTCCGGTGCCCGCCACCGAACAGGTGGTGGCCGAGCCGTTGTCCTTGAGGTAGATGTATTGGCAGGTGTTTGCTGTCGCCACAGCGCACCAGTCGCTGCCGGTGGCGTTGGCCGCAATGCTGGGTGGGTTCTGCATGATGCCCGACCAGACATTGGTGCATTGGGTGTGAGCGGCGGCGGCTACCGCGGTGGTGCCGGCCGTGTCGGTGGGCCAGCCGGAGGCACTCATGTCCACGGTGCCATCGCCAAAGTTGGGCAGGTTGGTCTTGGTGCCGGTGTTGCCCCCTACCACCCACTGTGAGTGGGCCAATTGAAGCGCACTGCCAAAGGCACCACTGACGCCCGCCACAGCCGCCTTGTGGGCATCGGTGGCCACGTTCATGAAACGTGGCAAGGCTGTTGCAGCCAAGATGCCCAACACCAAAATGACCACCACCAGCTCAACCAAAGTAAAGCCGCGTTGCCGACTTTGTACAGATCCCATGACGCTCGTCCTCGTGAATGAATAAATCTCAAAAACCATTCCACCAAAGCCGCGGGTAAACGCGAAAGACTTGAACCAATCATCCAAAACGGCCCCTGAATCGTCTCTGCTTTGGACCGAATTTCACCACCTCAACCGGCGCCACCACGGGCCGCGGCCCCCAAATCCCACATAGGAAGGAAAACCCCCAAGGCCAGTACCATGACCAGTGCACCCAACACCACAATGAGGATGGGCTCGATCTGCGCAGACAGGCGCTTGAGCTGAAAGTCCACTTCCCCCCGATACAGCTGGGCCACCTCATCCATCATGTCGTCCAGACAGCCCGTCTCCTCGCCGACGGCGATCATTTGCAGAATCACCGGGGTGAACACCCCTGCCGCCACCGCGTTGCGGTGCACACTGTCGCCGCGCTCGATTCCGTCTCGCATGCGCTCAACCAGAGTGCGCAGGTGTGCGTTGTCCACCGCCAGCGCCACCGATGCGAGGCCCGACGCAATGGGGACACCGCTGCGCATGGACATGGCAAAACTGGCGCAGAATCGCGCCAGCACCGCTTTGGTGGCGATCGGCCCAGCCAGTGGCAAGCGCAGCTTGAGCCGGTCCCAGAGCAAGCGGCCGGCAGGCTGATTCAGCGCGTGACGCAGGCTCAGCCCCAGCAACACCAACGCTAGCAACAGCAGTCCCCCGTACTGCACCATGCCCTGCGAAGTGGCAATCAAGACCCGGGTGAGCCAAGGCAACTGCGCATGAAATGAAGCAAAAACCTTGGCAAAAGCTGGAATGACGAGCAGGTTGATGATCACCATCGCACCCGCAATCGCCGCGACCACAAACGAGGGATAGCGCAGCGCGCTGCTCACCCGCTCAACCATCTCACGCTCGAACTCCAGGTGCTCAGCCAGGTTCAGAAACACCTCGTCCAGGCGGCCAGTGAGTTCACCCACCTGCACCATGCTGCAATAGAAGTGACTGAACACCCGAGGATGGCGGGCCAAACAACTGGACAAATCGCGGCCGCTCTGCAAGCCCGAGGCAACCTCCTGGACCACACGCCCCATGGCCGGATTGACAGCCGACTGCCGCAGACCTTCCAACGCCCGCAGGATGGGCACCCCGGACTTCAACAAAGTGTGGATCTGACGGCTGAACAACTGCAGGTCCTGCGCCGTCACACGGGGCTCTCGCAGAGCCACCAGCCAGGCTTGCAAGCGCTCCGTTAAGCTGGGACCACGGACCAGATCAATGGTCAGTGGCGTGATTCGCTGAGCCAGCAAATCGCGGGCGACACTTTGCGCATCTTGGCCCTGCATTTCGCCCTGACTCTTTTGACCTCGATCGTCCCGACCCAGGTAACGGAACTGTGGCATGGGTCAGGACTCAGTCGTCAGTCTCGTAACTGACTTTCATGGCCTCGGCCACGGAAGTCACGCCGGACAGGGCCAACGAAGCCGCTTGGTGGCGCAGGGTATGCGATCCCATCTGCTGACGAGCCAAGCGCAGAAAGTCAGCAGGATCGTCTCGCGATGCAGCGGATGCCAGTGAGCGGGTGATGTCCAAAAATTCATAGACGCCAATGCGACCCAGGTAGCCGGTGTTGTTGCAATGGCTGCAGCCCGCGCCCACCCGCTGCACGTTGACCCGAGCCTCTCCCCCCAGCGCAGCGGCCAGCCATTCCGCCTCCCGAGGCGCCAAGGGTCGTTCGGTCTGGCAGCGCACGCAACAACGCCGCACCAAACGCTGAGCCAACACGCCCTGCAAGGCACTGGCAACCAAAAAGCCCGGCACCCCCATGTCCACCAAGCGGGTCGGCGCGCTGGCCGCATCGTTGGTGTGCAACGTGGCCAACACCATGTGGCCGGTCATGGCCGCCCGCAACCCAATCTGGGCGGTCTCCAGGTCCCGGATCTCGCCAATCAGCAGCACATCGGGGTCTTGCCGCAAGGCCGAGCGCAAGACTTTGGAAAAGCTCAGGTCAATCTTCTCGTTGACCTGCACCTGGTTGATACCGTCGAGCCGGTACTCCACCGGATCCTCCACCGTGATCACCTTGGTCTGTGGCGTATTGAGCTCGTCCAAAGCCGCATACAGGGTGGTGGTCTTACCACTGCCGGTAGGCCCTGTGACCAACACCAGCCCGTTGGGTCGGGCGATGGCGGAACGGAACTGCCGCAGTACCGCTGCGGGCATGGCGATGTCGTCGAGGTTCTGAATGCCCTCGGCACGGGTCAGCAAGCGCATCACCACCGATTCTCCGTACTGGGTCGGCATGGTGGAGATGCGCACATCCAGCGGGCGCTCGCGCGACTTGACCACAAAGCGACCGTCCTGCGGTTGGCGCTTTTCTGAAATGTCGAGGCCACTGATGAGCTTGAGTCGCAACACCACCGCAGAGGCAATGCGCAGGTCCGCCGTGGTTTGGGGATGCAGTACGCCATCGATGCGGAAGCGGATCTGCAAGCGCCCTTCCTGCGGCTCGAAATGGATGTCCGACGCCTTGACTTGCAATGCGTCGTCAAACACCGACTGCAACAGCCGTACCACTGGCGCATCCTCCTGGCCGTTGCTGCTAAGCAACTGACCGAAGTCCGCAACCTCGCCCAGGTCCGCCTCAAGGGCTTTGGCCAGACCGGATATTTCACTGGTACGCCGGTACAAGCGGTCCACCACCTCAAGCACCTGGGACTCGGTCACCACCGCCAACTCAATCTCGGAACGCAACAGGCGGCACAACTCATCGTACGCCGACAAGTCGGTAGGATCTGCCATCGCCACCTGCAGGCCCACTGGCGTGCGCGCCAGCACCAAGGCACGGAAACGCCGAGCTTGCGACTCAGGCAGCAGGCGTACCACGTCAGGATCCAGATTCAGGCGATCCACATTGACGTAGGGCAGCGCCATCTGGCGGCCCAAGGCCATGGCGATTTGATCTTCGGTGACAAAGCGGCGCTCCAGCAGAATGCGGCCTAACTTGCGACCGGTAGCCGCCTGGTCTTTCAAGGCTTCATCAATCTGGGCCGCGCTGAGATACCCTTGCTTGACCAGCAGGTCGCCCAGCCTCACTCGCTCTGGACGCGTCATCGCTTAGGCTCCTGCCGCTGCAACAAGGCCACAGTCAGCTCTAACTGATCGCGCAGCGAGGGCTGCAAATCCCCCATGACCAAGGCTTGTCGCAAGGCGCGCAAAGCATCCGTCTCTGACCCTGGCTGGGCGCTCAAGGCCAGACCCAGCCCGGCCCACCAATTGGCTGGGCCAGGCCCAAGCGCCAACGCGCGCCGGTAATGGCGAATAGCATCCGCCGGACGGTCCGCGCGCATCAGCAGGGCGGCAAGCAAGGCCTGATAGCCTGCATCCTCCACCACATGGCCCTCATGAGCCAACAACAAATCAAGGGCCGCCCCGTCTTCGCCCCGCTCCACCTTCAGCCGGGCCAAGGCACTGACCTGGGCCGCACTGGGTGACTTGGACAACCCATCAGTCAGCAAGGTCTCTGCACGAGCCATCTGCCGATCCTCGATGAGCAGCGCCGCCAACAAGAGGCGGGCATCGCCATGGGTCGGGTCGAACTCCAAGGCATCCTGCAGGCTCTGCCGGGCATCACTGCCCCGAGCTTCCTGCAGCTGATTCACGGCCCGCGCAAAGCTGGCATCAGCGCGCTGTCGCGGGGAGGTTTCTTTGAGACTGCCACCCGGGCGCTGAGGGCCGGCCACCAAGGCTGTAGTGGATGCCGAGCCCGGTACTGCAGGCAACTCAGCCGCCGGCGCTGCCATCGCAGCGCCAGTCACCTGTGCCTGAGCCGACTTTTCTTTGGCAGTGGAACGGGTGGGAGCCGAGGACACGACAGGCCCCTTGGCAGCAACGGCGGCTGGCACAACCGTTGTTGCCCCAACTGAGCTGTTCGCACCAGCGCTTGTGGAGAGGGGCGTGGCCGGGGGAGGAGGCACTTGCACTTGCACTTGCACCGCACGCGGTGCCAGGGACTGCCCAACCGCCATCCCCGCGGCACCCAGAATACAGGCGACCGAGAGAAGCGACAGCAGGTTTCCACCCACATACCGAGCACGCGGTGCCCATGAGGCCAACGCAGCGGCCCCAAAACCACTGGGTCGGGCCAGCGCTGACACCCCGTGGGGCAGGATAGTTTGACTTGTTTTCACACTGAGTTCCTTCCAGAGACAGACCGCGGCGAAGCCGACAGGCACCGCAATCCGGCAAGTTCGTTCAGCCGCCACCCCGAGGCACTCTTGGACGGAGGTATGAAGGCACCACGTGCCTCCGGCACGTTCATTTGTCGCGGGCCTCGACCAGCGGCGCAATGCGATCGGTGCGATCCCGACTGGCGAGAATGTCACGCGACCAGTCCTCGTTACTGTTGATAACGCTGGCCTTCATGAGGATCACCAACTCGCGCTTGGAGCTGGTGCGATTGACAGTCCCGAGCAAGGTTTGCGCCAATGCGCCATCGGCGCCCGGCAGTCTGTTGTTCTGATCGCTGTAGGCTTGCGACATCAAACCGCCAATCACCACCATCTGTCCGTCCTGAGCGCGAATCACGCTGTCGGTCTCTGAAATATTGCTAGACGCCAACGGCAGCACCAAGGGTGAACCGAGTCCCGCATTGATGGTTTTGACCTTCTCTGAGACCACACTCACGGAGGGATGCACATGCAGAATCACGGCATCGTTCTCATCAATCTGCGGCGTCACATCCAACGCGATGCCTGAGAAGAACGGTCGTAAAGTCACGCTGGGCGTGTTGGTGGTGGTCGTTCCAGTGGTCTGGGTGACGCTGATGTTGGTGACATAGAAATCATCAGTCCCCACCTTGAGCACCGCTTTCTGATTGTTCAGGGTGGCAATGCGGGGGCTGGACAGCACGTTGACCTTGCCCTGCCCCTCCAGCATCTGAATCAGGGCCGAGAAGTTGGTGCGCGCCAGAGCCATCGCAAATCCGCCATTGCCCAAGTTGGCCAAAGTAGGAATGCTGCTGCCGACACTGCTGCTGATGGCAGCGGAGCCATTGGCACCCACGAGCGATCCCACCACCGATGACGTCGCCGAGGCGCCTGCCGGCGTGTAGCTGTACCCCCCAGACGAACCACCACTCCCCAAGGCGGGCGAGGCGCCCAAACCGAGGTAATTGCCACTGGTGCCAATCTGCCCCAGTCCGCCCCAATTGATACCGGACTGGTAGGTCTCATTGAGCTGCACCTCGAGAATCTTGGCCTCCAGAACCACCTGCCTATTCACCGAGAGTTGCATCTCGCGCAAGTACCGCTCCACCATCCGCAACTCAGAGGGCAAGGCGGTGACCACCACCAGGCCAGTCTGTGGACTCAACGAAATACTGCGGGCCCCTTTGTCCCCCAGCAACGATTGCAAGGTGGTCTGCAACTCGCGCCAGAAATCGGCGTCGCTCTGCATGTTCACCTTGCTGGAGTCCAGCGTACTGCTGGCCTGTGAGCCCGACCCCGCCGGGATGCTGTTGCTACCCGTTCCAGACACGGAGCCTGACGTACCGCTGCCCTGGCTGCCCGCCGAGCCACTGGCCCCGGCCCCCCCCGTGCTGGTGATGGAGCTGGACGTCACACGCAGATCCGAGGAACCAGTACGCCGTCCCACCACGTAGTTGACCCGGAACATTTTGGTTTGAATCTGGACCGGACCAACAAAAAGTCGGTTGCCCTCTTGGCGCCAATCCAGTTCGTACTGGTCACGCAGTGTGTCCAGGGCTTCAAACACCGTGACATCCCGCAAGTTCAGAGTGACCGCCTGATCTGCCAACTTGGGGTGCACCAGCATGTTGTAACGGCTGCCCGAGACGATGCTCATGAGCACCGTGCCCAAAGGCGCCCGCGTGACAGCCAAGTCAAAGCGCGGCTCCAACTGGCGAGCCTGTACCTTGGGCACGCTGGGCAGGAGCGGCGGCAGCAAAGCATCCGCCACCGATGCATTGCCTTTGCCGACGGTCAACTTGGGGGGCAGCTGCGGAGTACTCAGTGCGGCGTCAAGCTCGTCACGGATGCTGGCAGCCACGGGCGCACGCTGCGCCAGCGGCGAGGCGCATCCTGTCAGAACCAAGGCACCGCAGACGAGCCACGAAGAACGCGAGAGAAAAGTCATGGGCATGGACTTCAGGGCAAAGAGGATGAGGATTCAAGAGGGATCGCCTGACCGAGAGGGACCCAAACGGTCTGCCCTTCGATCTGCAAGCGAATGCCGAGCTCATCAATGGACAACACCGTGGCGCGGTCAACTCGCTCGCCCACCGTCACCCACCGAGAGCCGATCAGGGCTTGCGGACGTTGACCGCGTCGCTGAATGGCGAGCAACGGCCCCCCCCCTTCAACCTGCGCGTTCGCCGAAGCGCCAATGCGGGCTTGAGCAGGAGGGGCCATGGGGTCCACCAGTGAGGGCCCAGAGGGTGTGGCATGCGCGACCATGCCCCAAGCACAACAGGCAGCCATCAGAAAGCGAGCCATCGGTCCTCGAAACTCAAAGTGGAGATCAACAAGGTGGCCGTCACCCGGTGGGGGGCTGCAGGGTCCACGGGGGTACTTAACAGCAGCTTGTCGCACTGGACCCGGTACGGCAGGTCTTCCAGCAGGCGCACATAGCGGGCCACATCGGGGTAGCTGCCACGCACCCGCAGGCGCACCGATTGACGCCACAACAGGGGCTGAGGCGCGGCCAGGGTCGGTGTGCCATTGGTGACTGAAGCAGGCGCTGGTGGTTCGGCCACAGAAGCCACAGCGCCCGAGCCTGGTCCAGCCGCTTGCACGTGCAGCACGGTCCATTCGAGCTTTTCCAACGCGGGCAAAGTCTGCAGCAAATCGGCCATCAACCGGACGGACTGCTCGGGGGGCAGCAAGCTTTGGCGTGCAGCCCCCCAGCGCGCGTCGCTGGCATCCCACTCGCTTTTCAATTGGGCCTGGCGCGACCTCATGGCCTGATCCGGGTCATGGTGCAGCAACAAGTCCAAAACTTGTTGCCGCGCCTTGACCTCCGCGAGTTGTGTCTGGGCCTGGCTGAGGCGGCTTCTTTCTGCTCGAACCGAAGTCTGCAAGCCGCCCAGCCACAGAGCGTCCAACAACAGCCAAACTACCGCCAACACCAAGGCACACAGCACCACACGCTCGCCCGCTGCACGTTGTTCCAGTCGTTGCGTCAGTCTGCGCCAGGCGATCGACAAACGAGTTACTGTCTGCGTCATGGACCGCCTCCAACCACCGGCGAAGGCGCCACGCCCCCAGTTCCCTGCAGGCGGAACGACGTCCCCTCGAGAGACATCTTCGCAGCCGCGGACGACGGGCTGCGAAGCTCCGCTGACACCATCTCCGATCCCAACTGGAAGCTCGAAAAACTCAGCCCACTCAATGCCGGTTGCTGCTGCAGTTGCCGCAGCCAATCAGGCAGGCGCGCAGGATCCAGGGTACGCCCCTCCAAAGTCATCCAGCCCGACTCAAAATGCAGGTGATTCAGCCAAACGCCCTCCAGCCGAGCCATCGACAGCGCTTGAAGCCAATCTGCATAGCGCGGGCGACTCGACTGAATCTCGACGCTCAGCCACTGCCACGCCTGTGTCCGCTGCGCCAAGCGACGCTCCAGATTGGCAACGCTCTGAGCCAAGCGGGGATCAGGGCGGCGCTCCCCATTCGCAGCGTTGAGCTGCGCCAACGCCTGACTGGCACGCTGCAAGGCCATGTCCGCCGCTTGCCGCTGTTGCTGCAACAGGCGCTGCTCCTGATGCCAATAGACCCCCAGCGCCAATTGGAGCAACAGGCCCAAGAGGACAAGCCCCACCACCCAGCGCATCGAGAACACCGGCGCCTTGGGCAAGAGGGCCCGGTTGTACAAATTGATTTGTGACAAGGGCTGTTTCATGGGCTTTCCCAGGCCGAATCTCGCCACAAAGCGCCCAAGCCTCCCCAACACAAGACGTCATCGGCCCCTACCGGCAGGGTCAGAGCCGCCTCTTTGGGTAGCAATTCCACCGGCACATACAGGTTGCTACGGAACAAGTCATGGGCTGCGCTCAGCGCCGCCTGCGGTGCCAACAGCAATCGGGACACCACCACCTGCCCATACTTGCGATCAAACATGTCCAAAGATCGCTGCACTTCCAGCGCGATCCGCTCCAACTGCTGTGTCGCCCCCGCCCCAAACGCGCGCTCAGCGTCGATCGGACGTGCCTCGAAACGACGACTCAGGTAAAGCTGACCAGCCTGTACGATGCTCAGAAGAAAGCCCTCCACCCCTTGCGAAAGCAATGCAAAAGCACGTCCATCAGCGACTAACCGTGAGGCCAGGTTGCGTTGCGCCAAGTCGGTACAGTCCACCACGGGCGGCGGCAGCTTCAGGGCTTGAAAAGCCAACAACCATGGCTGCAGCGCAGCATTGGCCACCGCCCAAACCCAGTAGGTAGCCTGGTCGGCGCCCGGCCGGTTCAAGGGGTGGGGCAGTACGTCAAACGTGGTGTTCTGCACATTCACCGCATCACCTCCGCTGCCGCTCCCAAACACCTCGGACAACCGCCAAGCCACGGCTGCCTTCACCTCATCGGAGGGCAAAGGGGGGAGTTCGACCGAGCCCAGTTGGCAAAGTGAGGGAGGCAACAGCAAGGTCCAACGGTGCTGATCGGGCTTTTTCACCTCGCGCACCAACGCTGCCAAAACCGACTCGGGATGACCGGGCTCAACGGGTCGCACCGCCCAATGGCGAACGGTTGTCGGCAAACCTTGTGCATCCAGATCGGAGCGCAGCAACAGCACGCGATCGCCCAGGGGAGCCACGCAACAGACGCCGACACCCCGCTCCGCGACCTGGCGAGCAACCCTGAATGGACGGACGAGCCTCAGCGCCATGGGGACTTTGCCCTCGCTGACGGGCAATCCGCCATGCCAACACAACAAGACACCTCAGGGATAAGCAATTCAGACTTCAAATCTCACGCCGACTCGGACCGGTCGACCATGGGTGAACAAGTCCTCGATTTAATGACCCGAACCCCGCCAAGCAAGTTCAGGTTACGAAACCAGAGAACATCAACCCAAACAACCCACCCCAGGGTACGAAATTTCAAGCCGCCCCCCACACATTTCGGGACAGCCCAGCTACACCGCGCCTACCACAAAACTCTTTCCCACATCGAACGTGTGCTGATTGATGCTAAGCTAATCGAAAACTAAATCACAGTTGGTATCGCAAATCGCATCAGAGCGAAGCCGCCTGACCGGAGACAATAAAAACAACACTTGCCAGAAGCACTTTTATCAAATGAATACCAGAGTAATCATTGCAGATGATGATGAAAGTCAACTTGACTTTTTAGCCAAGCTCACAAAGGCGCTGCGCCCCGAATGGCAGATCTCCGCCAAACTGCTCAATCTGGATGACCTGGCGCTGGCGATTGATGAGCAAGCGCCAGACTTGGTGTTGCTCGATGTTCAATTTCCAACCCGCAGCGGGATTGAAACCATCAAGGCTTTGGGCTCAATCTGCGATGTCATTTTTGTCTCCGGCAACGCTTTTAATGCGGTGGATGCCTTTGAATGTGCAGCGCTTGATTTCATTCTAAAACCCATCAACTCAAGCCGTCTGGAGATTGCATTCAAGCGCTACGAAACCAGATTAGCGAATCACCGCACGCCTGCATACAAGCCGCAACTGGACTACATTCGCATTCGAAAGAATGACGATTTGATGATGATCAAATTGCAGGATGTCTTATATTTTCAAGCCCAACACAAATACACTCGAGCCGTTCTAGCAAATGAGGAATTACTGCTCAGAATGAGTATTAACGAGGTGCAGCAGAACGCGCCCGACTATTTCATCAAAAGTCATCGCAGCTACATCATCAACTCGAGGAAAATTGAATGCATCAGCCGCGATGAGTTGAACAGGGTCCAATTAAAACTGAAGGAGCGCCACGACGTATTACCAGTTTCAAAGCCCCATGAGCATGTTTTTTACCGCGAAGGTTTTTTCTCGCTCGAACTTTGAGCGCTATGTTCAGCGGGCGGTGGTGCCGCCTGAGGGCCACCAAATGATCGACACCCCTCGCGACGTGGCCTTGATCCTCCAGAAACCTGGCGCGACAGAGGCCAGTTCGTCCACCAGTTGGGCCATCACCCCCTCGGCCGCCAGACCGTCCCCCCTGGTGCATTGATCTGGTATCGCTTCGAAAACCAGTTCCAGACATAGGCCTGCAGCTGCCAGCTTGACGACCACCTGTCGCAATTCACTGACATCCATCAGTGATGTCTGCATCAGCAACCTCATCACGTGACTGCACAAACCTGCGGGCAGATCGAACTCCAAGTAATCGGCATCAATCCTCTCTGCCAATTGAATTGACTGTTCATGGTAGCGATTAAGCAAAGCGAGATAACTCCGAAACAACATCATTTCGGAGGAAAGCGGCACCATGGCCTGAGGACGACAAGCCGAATAAACTTGCAAGTATTTAGATAAAGAAAGCAACTCCAAGCACTCCTGCCCAGTCGCCAAATAATGCTTGGACGCCATTTTATTCAACACATTGGATAGCAAATGAATATCCATCAAATCCTCACCCAACAACTTCTCAAGAAATCAACCAACCCAAACTGATTCACGCTGTACCCAGCTTAGAAAGTCAGCTTGGGCCAAAGGCGGCGAAAAGTAATAGCCTTGCACATAGTCACACCCCATCTCTTGCAAAATACTCAGCACACGTTGATCCTCAACCCCTTCGGCAATCACACGCAAGCCTAGTTTGTGCGCCATCACGACAATCGCTTCAACAATGGCGCGCCCGCGCGGACGCACGACATCCCGTATAAATGACTGGTCAATCTTGATGTAATCCAGTTCAAACCGCAGCAGATAGGACATGGCCGAATAGCCGGTCCCGAAATCATCGAGGGACAGTTGCACCCCCCCTTGCCGTAACCGCCACAAGGCATTTTGAACTGAGGGCCGCCCATCGAGCAGCAAGGTTTCCGTGATCTCAACCCCAATCCAATGCGCTGGAACATTCAAGCTGGCCAGACGCTCGAGCCAAAGCGCCGAGGAGTCACCCGCGGTCAATTGACGCGCCGACTTGTTGATGGAGATCTGAATGGGCTCGGCCAATTGCATGTTGATATCTCGGGCCATCAGCGCCACTTGCTGGAAAACCCATTCACCAATCTCCTGGATCAGGCCCAAGTCTTCGGCCACCGGGATGAACTCCGCCGGCCCCACCCCGGGCAACTTGGGACACTGCCAGCGTATCAATGCTTCAGCCTTGACCACCTTGCGGGTTTGCAAATCAACGATCGGTTGGTACACCAAGGAGAACTGTTGTTGCGGCAGAGCGACCCGCAAGGCATCTGAAATGCGCCGCCGCCGCCGCGCCTTGGCCAGCATTTGATCATCGAAATGCTGCACCTTGTTGCGCCCCTCCTCTTTGGCTTGGTAGACCGATCTGTCCGCACAAACGAGCAGGTCGTTCACATCTTGAGCGTCTTTGGGATACTCAACAATGCCAATACTGGCGGTGACAAAAATCTCCTCTCCACCCAAATAGAAAGGCTCAGACAGCAGACTGACAAACTGCTTCACCATCTCTTCTGCTGCAGTGACAGCCCCCTTTCTCTGCAACAACACAGCGAATTCGTCTCCGCCCATGCGTGCCACCGTATCGGTTTTGCCTGCACAGGCTTTCAATCGCTGGGCCACTTCTTGCAGCAGTTGATCGCCCACCTGGTGGCCAAACATGTTGTTGACCTCCATGAAGTAGTCCAAGTCGATGTAGATCAAGGCCATCGGGTGACGCATTGCGGAGGCAAACTCAATGGCACAGCGAGTTCGCTCTACCATCAATCGCCGGCTGACCAACGCGGTCAAGGGATCCAATCCACTACCGTTCGCCGAATGGCTGCTGCTCAATGGAAGGGGTGATCGGTCTGAAAGCGTCGCAATCAGCACTGCTGCTTGACTCCCGATTTCGACCCAGTCAGCGCTCTTCAAACGCAGCCATGCAGCGAAAGAACGACCATCGGATCGCCATCCAAGACAAGCCCCTTGCCAATGGCTGCCCATCTCAGCCAAAACATCAGTCAGCGCGAGGTCTGGGGTCAGCCCCCCCACGACCGTCGACAAAGGGGCGCTCTGTAACGCCTGGCGGGAGAACCCTGTCAGGGTGACCATGGCTTGATTCACCGCCTGCATACGCCCCTGCGGGTCGACCACGGCCATGGCTTCGCCACTGCTTTCAAACACCACAGAGGCCACTCGAAGCTGATTCTCCGTCCGCTTGCGCTCTGTGATGTCGGTGATGAAGCCAAACCAGGCCACACTGCCGTCGGGCTGCCGCTCGGGCAGCCCGTTACCGTGGCGCCAAACCACGCCCACCTCCGGCAAAATCAATCGGTACTCGTGGTCCCACGGGCTCAAAGTCTGCGCCGATCGAAGTACCGACGCCACCAGTGCCTGTGCGTCATCTGGATGCCGAAAGGCAAAGAAGGGGGTCGCATCCAGCTCCAACTGCTCAGGTGTAATGCCGTTGTACATTCTCGTGACGGCGGCGCTCATATAAGGGAAGCAGCTTCGACCATCTGGCATCAACTTGAACTTGAATATGATGCCAGGCACCCGCCCAGCAATTTTCTCGAGCAAGCTGCATTCCGCCACGGAGTGGTCCACAGTCCCCGGCGAGGGCATTGACACCGACACCAACTGCGCGGGCATGAGCGCCGCAAAGCCCAGTTCGTGATTCATTTTTAAAACGACCTCAAATCAACTTCAACAGGGTCCACCGACAGTTCAACAGCACCCCAGGCAAGCAACATCCAGCGGGCCTGCCAAGGGCTGCCGACAGGCAGCGCAGCCAACCGACCCACAGCGTTCTTTGGACAAGCGCGAAGCCGTCGCGTACCCCAACTTGAATCCGTGGTGACCAGCCCCTTCCAAACATGGTGGTGGCGCTGGCAAAGTGCCATCAAACCGCTGGATACCCCTCGATTGCAGCCGAAGCGCTCGCCCCAGCGACCACCCCACCCCAAGCCCTCGCTCCGCGGTACCAACAACCGCGCAGGGGACACCAATTCTTAGCCATCACCACGCGCAGGAGGGGGCCAAGCGAACATGAAACGTTGACATCGCCAGCATGGCACTGAAGAAGGGTTTCACCAGCAGCCGGCGCTCTCGGAGACTTGCCCGGACTCCTGTCACACCGGGAAGGGCCGATTCAACCCTTTTCATCAGCCTGCCAAAGATCAATCGCGCAGCGCAGCGAAAGTACTTCAAATGGTGCGGCCAACGCCACCAGCATCGCCCTCAACCGGGCACCCCAACGATCGCACAGGGGATCAGGGTCACGCGGTCTCTCAAATTGCCTCACTTGGATAGCACCACCGTTATCTCTGATGGCAACAGCCAGACCTGCACCCTGCCGTTGGCCGGTAGCAGCCACGTGGCCAAAGTGCGTTGAGGCAGGACTTAGACGTCCTGGGAGGCCGTCATGCACCTGGCGGCGCCTTGAGCCAGATCAGCTGCAATGCCCATGATTCGCACAAAACAGGGCCCCGGGGTACAATCCGCGGTTCCCTTCATGCCGGCTTAGCCGGTTTCTTGTCACCGCGCTCATGCCCGCTGGCGGGGCCCACGGGCCCGCCGTCACGGCGCGCTTTTACCTCCCTGTGGGGAGTCTTTAGGTCAGGTCACCCATGTCTGATTTAAGTCTTCAACTGCAGCAGGCCGCAAGCCAACTACCAGTTTCAAGCTACTTCGACGAAGCGCTGTTCCAGCGCGAGATGGCGCTCATCTTTCAGCGCGGGCCCCGCTATGTGGGGCACCGGCTCAGCGTGCCCCAAGTGGGCGACTACCACGTCCTGCCGCAGGAACACGGGGGGCGTGTGCTGGTGCACAACGCCCACGGCATCGAGTTGCTGTCCAACGTCTGCCGCCACCGCCAGGCGGTGATGCTCAAGGACCGCGGTTCGCTGCACGACCGTGCCCCGGGTAGCGCTGGCGGCAACATCGTGTGCCCGCTGCACCGCTGGACTTACAACGGCAGTGGCCAGTTGCTGGGCGCGCCGCACTTTGCCCAAGACCCCTGCCTCAACCTCAACCAATACCGCCTGCGTGAGTGGAACGGCCTGTTGTTTGAAGACAATGGCCGCGACATCGAGGCCGACCTAGCCGGCATGGGCCCGCGCGCCGAGCTCGACTTCACGGGCTTTTCGCTCGACCGCGTCGAACTGCACGAGTGCAACTACAACTGGAAGACCTTCATCGAGGTCTACCTCGAGGACTACCATGTGGGCCCCTTCCACCCCGGCTTGGGCCAGTTTGTGACCTGCGACGACCTGCAGTGGGAGTTCAAGGACAACTACTCGGTGCAAACCGTGGGCGTGTCCAGCGGCTTCAACCGCCCGGGCTCCAGCGTCTACCAGCGCTGGCACGAGTTGCTGCTCAAGTACCGCGAAGGCCGACTGCCCGAGCGCGGCGCCATCTGGCTCACCTACTACCCGCACATCATGGTGGAGTGGTACCCCCATGTGCTGACCGTGTCGACCCTGCACCCGATCAGCCCGCAAAAGACGCTGAACATGGTGGAGTTCTATTACCCCGAGGAAATCACCGCCTTCGAGCGCGAGTTTGTCGAAGCGCAGCAGGCCGCCTACATGGAAACCTGCATCGAGGACGACGAGATCGGCGAGCGCATGGACGCCGGTCGCCGGGCCCTGTTCGAGCGCGGCGACAACGAGGTGGGCCCTTACCAGAGCCCGATGGAAGACGGCATGCAGCACTTCCACGAGTGGTACCGCAAGCACATGGGTGCCCAGGGCCCCGTCGCCTGAGCCCGGCCGCAGCCATCGTCACCAGAGCGACCGTCACGGTCGCTCTTTTTTTGATAGCATGGCAGCGGCTTGAAGGTCTGCAGGCTTTCAAGCCGCCCTTTTCGCCAGACGCTGTCACCAAGGAACCCACACACCATGCAAGCCCTCTGGATGCTTGTCGCCGCCTTCTTCTTCGCCTCGATGGGGGTGTGCGTGAAGATTGCCTCCAGCGATTTCAGCTCGGCTGAACTGGTGTTCTACCGGGGCGTCTTGGGCATCTTCTTCATGTGGGCGCTGGCCCGCTACAGCGGCATCAGCCTGCGCACCCGCTACCCCATGATGCACGCTTGGCGCAGCCTGGTCGGCGTGACCTCGCTGGGCGCGTGGTTCTATGCCATTGCCCACCTGCCGCTGGCCACGGCCATGACGCTCAACTACATGAGCAGCGTCTGGGTGGCGGCCTTTTTGGTGGGCGGCGCCCTGATGGCCTGGCGCCCCACCGACCCTTCGTCGCGCCCGCTGCTGCAAGGCCCTCTGGTGCTGACCGTGCTGGCGGGCTTCGCTGGGGTGGTGATGATGCTGCGCCCCTCGATCGAGGGCGACCAGATGTTCGCCGCCCTGGTCGGCCTGCTGTCGGGCATGAGCGCAGCCTTTGCCTACATGCAAGTGATGGCCCTGTCGCGTGCCGGTGAGCCCGAGACCCGCACGGTGTTCTACTTTGCCGTCGGCTCGGCGCTGGCGGGCGCCCTGGGCATGGGCGTGACCGGGGTGTCACCGCTGCATTGGCCCAGCGCCCTGTGGCTGCTGCCCATTGGGGTGCTGGCCTCCCTGGGCCAGTTGTGCATGACCCGGGCCTATGCCAGCGCACGCAACCAACGCGGTACCTTGCTGGTGGCCAACCTGCAGTACTCGGGCATCGTGTTCGCGGGCCTCTACAGCGTCTGGCTGTTTGGCGATCAACTGCCCCTGATCGCCTGGGCGGGCATGGCCCTGATCGTGGCCAGCGGCGTGGCCGCCACCGTCCTGCGCGGCAAGGCGGCCCCGAACGCCCCCGCCGAAGAACACTGAGGCACCAGTCGACCCCAGTCGGCCCCAGTCGACCCCGGGCGCCTGGCCTCAGGCCCCAACCCTTGGGCCCCGGCCCGCTTCCCGCCTCGCCCCCCTGCAGGGCTCAACGCCCCCACCACCCGCCCACGCTGCGGCGCGCGGGCCCGAGCCCGACCGCGCGTCGCCTTGTCTGCCGCGGGTTGGTCGGCGCAGCCCGTGGGAGGCGGCTCAAATGATCAAACCGCTCAAATTGCAGCCCATGAATTTATTAAAAATAAATACTTACAACGATTACCAGCCCACAGTGATCAATCGACCCTATCTTCCCCCTTTCAGCATCCCGAAAGTACGCCATGCTCCCAGATTGCCCGCCCCACTGCCGGCAGCCCTCCGACCTGCCCCGACGGCCCGCCCACCGCCGGCCTCGGCCTGAGGCATGAAACCAGCGTTATCGCCTTGGCCCGACCCCTGCTTGACGCCGTGCGGCACCCGCCCCAGCCGCCTGGAGCGTCCGGGGCGCCTGAAGTGCGGCCTCGTGGGCAGCGCCCTGGTGATGCTGTCCTCCGCCGTGCCCGCCGCGCTGCCCGCCCCCCAAACCCAAGCACTGATCTCGCTGTACCAGGCGACCCAGGGCCCCCAATGGCGGCGTCAGGACGGCTGGCTCCAGGGCGACCCCTGTGCACAACGGTGGCTGGGTGTGCGCTGCAACCCAGAAGGCACCGAGGTCATCGGCCTGCACCTGCCAGGCAACCAACTGGAGGGCCCCCTGCCCGAGGCCTTGCGCGACCTGCGCGGCCTGCAAACCCTGGACCTGCGGCACAACCTGCGCCTCAGTGGCCCCTTGCCAGCGTGGTCGGCCTGGCCCCAGCTGCAGTCTTTCAACGTCAGCTTCAACCAGTTCAGTGGACCCCTGCCGCCCCTGAGCGACTTGCACGCCCTGCAAAGCCTGGTGGTCAGCAACAACCTGCTGACAGGCCCGCTGCCCGCCTTGACAGGGCTGACAGCCCTGCGCAACCTGCGCGTCAACCACAACCAGCTCAGCGGCCCACTGCCACCCTGGGACACCCCCAAACTGGTCACCGCAGACCTCAGTTTCAACCGCTTCACCGGCCCGCTGCCCCCGTGGCACAAGCTGCCGGCCCTCGAGACCCTGGTGCTGGACTGGAACCGTTTCGCCGGCCCCCTGCCACCGCTGCCGCCGCACAGCGCGTTGCGCACCCTGAGCGCGTCCGGCAACCAGCTCAGCGGCCCGCTGCCCCCCTTCACGGACCAGCCCGCGCTCGCGGTGCTGCAACTCGACCACAACCTGTTCCAAGGCCCCCTGCCTCTGTGGCGTGACCTGCCGGCACTGGGCCGCCTCAACCTGAGCTACAACCAACTCCATGGCAGCGTGCCGGCCCTGACGTCACTGCCCGCCCTGCAGTCGCTGCAACTGCAGGGCAATCAACTCTCGGGGCCGCTGCCCCCCGCGCCCGCCAGCCTGAGCCAGTTCATCCTGTGCCCCAATGCCCCGGCCCCCAACGAAGCCCACGAGGCAGCCGCCCCCCACGCCCCGGACTGGCCTGAACGCATCCAGTGCACCGAAGCCCAGCGCCCCAGCCAACGCGGCTCGCCCAACCCCACGCCCACGCTGGCACCGCCAGCCCGGGGCGCCGAGCTGCCTGACAACCCGCCCAGCCCGCCCCTCTTGTCAGCACCGGGCGGCGCCCACGACCGCTGCCACGAGACCCATCCCCCGCGCCGGCCCATCCCCCAAGCCGAGGCCGCCTGCCTGCAGGCGCCCGGGCGGACACAGGACGAGCCCAGCGATCTGCTGGACGACAGCATGCTGCCCCCCCTGAGCGAATGGATGATCGTGTTCAGCGGCCTGCTGGCCCTGGCCACCGCCCTGCTGATCTGGAACCTGCGCATTTCGCCGCCCCCGCGTGAACGCGAGCCCGGAGCCGCCAGTGCCCCACCACCGGCCACCGCGGCCGCCGCCAGCCCCGAGCCCCAACCCCGCCCCGCCGGTCCGCCGTTCAGCGTCCCCGGGGTCAGCCGGACCCCACGCGACCCACCACCGACCGCTTGAGGCAACTGGGCCGTCAAAGCCGCGGACTTCGCGGCTTCAGCCCAGGGCATTTGGCGCTAGGATGAGCCCCGTTCCAATCAACGTTGCCAAGCCAGCACCGCGCATGTCCACTCCCTACACCACCCTGATCAGCGCCGCCGAACTGCAAGCCCTGCAAGCCAGTGGCCAAGCCCTGATGGTTTTCGACTGCAGCTTCGACCTGACCCAGCCCACGGCGGGCAACAGCCAGTTCGACACCCTGCACGTGGCCGGGGCCCAACGCGCCGACCTGGACCGGCACCTCAGCGCCCACGGGGCCGACCAGGCCAAGGCCTCCGGCGGCCGCCACCCACTGCCCACGCGGGAGGCCCTGGCCGACTGGCTGCGTTCGGTCGGTTTCAACAACCACCAGCAGGCTGTCGTCTACGACCGCAACAACAGCAGCTACTGCGTGCGCCTGTGGTGGATGCTCAAATGGCTGGGCCATGACGCCGTGGCCGTGCTCGATGGGGGCCTCGCCGCCTGGCAGGCCGCCGGCGGCGCCACCGCCAGTGGTCCCGCTGCGCCCCTGCCGCCAGGCCAGTTCGAGCTGCGCCCCGCGCTGCGCGACCTGCGCACCGTCGACCAGGTGCAGCAGGCCCTGGGACGCCCCGAACAGACCTTGATCGACGCCCGCGCCACGCCCCGTTTCAAAGGCGAGGTCGAGCCACTGGACCCGGTGGCAGGCCACATCCCGGGGGCCCTGAACCGCCCCTTCACCGACAACCTGGGGCCCGATGGCCGCTTCAAACCGGCGGCTGAATTGCGCGCCGCTTTCGAGGCCTTGCTGGCCGGTCGTGCGCCCAGCCAGGTGGTGCACCATTGCGGCAGTGGCGTCACCGCCCTGCCCAACCTGCTGGCGATGGAGATCGCCGGGCTCGGCCCGACGGCCTTGTTTGCCGGCAGCTGGAGCGAGTGGTGCCGCGACCCGCAGCGCCCGATGGCGCGCGGCTGAGGCGACCCACGCACCGCGCACCACCCCAAAGATCGAAAAACAATTCGAGCCCACCGGCCAGCAGGCCGGTGTTTTGGAGGGGCCCAGCCCCCCAAAGCCGCAGCAGGCGCGTTCACAGGGCCCAAGCCGCCCAAGCCTGCACCGCTTGTCAGAAAAAACCTGACAAGCCGGGTCAAAAACCAGACAAGTCGGACCGCACTTGCCTGACTTAATTTCCTTTTACGGTGTCTTCACAATCCATTTCAACGGATCGCGAAACCCTGCAAGCGGCAGAGGCAGCGGCTCCGTAACGAAGGAGTTGACCATGACCAGCGAACAAATGCTTGCCGAAATCCGCGAAGCCAACCTGACCTACCTCATGCTGGCCCAATCCCTCATCCGCCACGACAAGGCCGAAGCCATCTTCCGCCTCGGCCTCAATGAAGAGTCCGCCGACATCCTCGCCGCCCTCTCCCCCTCCCAGGTCATGAAGCTGGCCTCGCGCAACACCCTGCTGGCCCGCTTCCGCGTCGACGACGAACTCGTCTGGAGCTTGCTCACCAAC
>NZ_JAQSIP010000011.1 GCF_028649475.1 Curvibacter cyanobacteriorum | reverse complement strand
TGGCGACAACGTGTCGATCACTGTGAAGCTGATCAACCCCATCGCCATGGAAGAAGGCCTGCGCTTCGCCATCCGCGAAGGCGGCAAGACCGTGGGTGCTGGCGTTGTGGCCACCATCATCGCGTAATTCTTTGAATCAAACTGGAGAATTACCATGTCCACGAAGCAAAAGATCCGCATCCGTCTGAAGGCATTCGACTACAAGCTCATCGACCAATCGGCCGCTGAAATTGTGGACACCGCCAAGCGCACCGGCGCCATCGTCAAGGGTCCCGTGCCCCTGCCGACCCGCATGAAGCGTTTCGACATCCTGCGTTCGCCCCACGTCAACAAGTCCAGCCGTGACCAGTTCGAAATCCGCACCCATCAACGCCTGATGGACATCGTGGATCCGACCGACAAGACGGTTGACGCTCTGATGAAGCTCGACCTGCCCGCCGGCGTCGACGTCGAAATCAAGCTGCAATAAACCTTCCCCACCCGCTGCGGCGGGTGTGTTGGTTGACCAAATAATGCGGACTTGCCCTGTGGGCGGGTTCGCGTTATACTTTTGGGCTCGGCTGTATTTGCAGCCGGGAATTTATTAACTCTCTTTCACATACAAGCGCCGTGGCCAATTGAAGTCGCGGCGGTGGAAGTTTTGGAGAACTACATGAGTCTGAGCAACTCCCTCGGGTTGCTGGGCCGCAAGGTGGGCATGATGCGTCTGTTCACCGATGATGGGGATGCAATCCCTGTCACGGTGCTGGATGTGTCCAACAACCGCGTGACCCAGGTCAAATCCCAAGAGAAAGACGGCTACGTCGCACTGCAAGTGACGTTCGGTTCGCGCAAAGCATCGCGCGTGACCAAGCCCGTCGCTGGCCACCTTGCCAAGGCAGGTGTTGAAGCCGGTGAAATCATCCAGGAATTCCGCGTGACGGCCGACACCGCAGCCCAGTACCAAGCTGGCGCCAACGTGCCCGTGACCGCTGTGTTCGCTGTGGGCCAAAAGGTGGACGTGCAAGGCACGACCATCGGTAAGGGCTTCGCAGGGACCATCAAGCGTCACCACTTCGGTTCGCAACGTGCTTCCCACGGTAACAGCCGTTCGCACAACGTTCCGGGCTCCATCTCGATGGCGCAAGATCCGGGCCGCGTGTTCCCTGGTAAGCGCATGTCGGGCCACCTCGGCGTCGACCTCGTGACCACTCAAAACCTCGACGTGATTCGCATCGACGAAGCACGCCAACTGCTCTTGATCAAGGGCGCTGTTCCGGGCTCCAAGGGTGGCTTCGTGACGGTGCGTCCGGCCATCAAGGTCAAAGCATCCAAAGGAGCGAACTAATGCAGCTCGAACTCCTGAACGACCAAGGTCAAGCCGCTTCGAAGTTTGAAGCGCCGGAAACCGTGTTCGGTCGTGATTACAACGAAGACCTGATTCACCAGATCGTGGTGGCTTATCAAGCCAACGCCCGTCAAGGCACCCGCGCTCAAAAAGACCGTGAACAAGTCAAGCACTCGACCAAGAAGCCTTTCAAGCAAAAGGGTACCGGCCGCGCTCGTGCTGGTATGACTTCCTCGCCTCTGTGGCGTGGGGGCGGTCGCATTTTCCCGAACCTGCCGAACGAAAACTTCAGCCAGAAGATCAACAAGAAGATGTACCGCGCTGGTATGGCTTCGATCTTCTCGCAACTGGTTCGCGAAGGCCGCCTGGCTGTGGTGGACACCCTGAAGGTGGACGCTCCCAAGACCAAGCTGTTGGCTGACAAGTTCAAGGCGATGAACCTTGAATCGGTGATGGTGATTGCCGACGAAGTTGACGAAAACCTGTACCTCGCCTCGCGCAATCTGCCGAACGTGCTCGTCGTTGAAGCCCGTTACGCTGATCCGCTGTCGCTGGTTCATTACAAGAAAGTGCTCGTCACCAAGGGCGCAATCGACAAACTCAAGGAGATGTTCGCATGAGCACCGTGAAGTTTGACGAAGGCCGTCTGATGCAAGTTCTGGTCGCCCCCATCGTGTCCGAAAAGGCCACCATGGTTGCCGAGAAGTCCAATGCTGTGACGTTCAAAGTGCTGCAGGACGCTACCAAGCTTGAAATCAAGGCCGCTGTGGAATTGATGTTCAAGGTTGAAGTCAAGGGCGTGTCTGTGGTGAACACCAAAGGCAAGACCAAGCGTTTTGGCAAGTCTGTTGGCCGCCGCGACAACGTTCGCAAGGCCTATGTGACCCTGAAGCCCGGTCAAGAGCTCAACCTCTCCGGGGAGGCTGCGTAATCATGGCTGTCATTAAGATGAAACCCACCTCGCCTGGCCAACGTGCCGTGGTGAAGGTGACGCGCGATCACCTGTACAAGGGTGCTCCGCACGCTGCGCTGCTGGAACCGCAATTCCAGAAGGCCGGCCGCAACAACAATGGTCACATCACCACCCGTCACAAGGGCGGTGGCCACAAGCACCACTACCGCGTGGTCGATTTCATCCGTAACAAGGATGGGATCCCCGCCAAGGTGGAACGCGTGGAATACGATCCGAACCGCACGGCTCACATTGCACTGCTGTGCTATGCCGACGGCGAGCGTCGTTACATCATTGCTCCCCGTGGTGTGGAAGCTGGCGCAACGCTGCTGAGTGGTTCGGAAGCCCCGATCCGCGCTGGCAACACGCTGCCGATCCGCAACATCCCGGTGGGTTCGACCATTCACGCGATTGAGCTGCAACCCGGCAAGGGTGCTCAGATCGCCCGCTCGGCTGGCTCTTCGGCCACCCTGCTGGCCCGTGAAGGCGTTTACGCTCAGGTTCGCCTGCGCTCGGGTGAAGTTCGCAAGATCCACATCGAGTGCCGCGCCACCATCGGTGAAGTCGCCAACGAAGAACACAGCCTGCGCCAACTGGGCAAGGCCGGTGTGAAGCGTTGGATGGGTATTCGCCCGACCGTTCGCGGTGTGGCCATGAACCCGATCGACCACCCGCACGGTGGTGGTGAAGGTCGTACCGGCGAAGGCCGTCACGCAGTCGATCCTTGGGGCAATCTGACCAAGGGTTACCGTACCCGTAACAACAAGCGCACTCAGGTCATGATCGTGTCGCGCCGTAAAAAGTAAGGGGTAACAAATGACTCGCTCTCTTAAAAAGGGTCCGTTTGTTGACCATCACCTGGTTGCCAAGGTCGAAAAGGCCGTTGCCAACAAGGACAAGAAGCCAATCAAGACCTGGTCGCGTCGCTCCATGGTTCTGCCCGAGTTCATCGGTCTGACCATTGCCGTTCACAACGGCAAGCAACACGTGCCGGTGTACGTCACTGACCAGATGGTGGGCCACAAGCTGGGCGAATTCGCCCTGACGCGCACCTTCAAGGGTCACCCCGCGGACAAAAAAGTCCAGAAGAAATAAGGAATGACCATGGAAACACGTGCAGTCCTCCGGGGCGTCCGTCTGTCGGTCGATAAGGGCCGTCTGGTCGCCGATCTGATCCGTGGCAAGAAGGTGGATCAGGCTCTGAACATCCTGACGTTCACGCAGAAAAAAGCTGCTGGCATCGTCAAGAAGGTTCTTGAATCTGCCATTGCCAACGCCGAACACAACGATGGTGCCGACATTGACGAACTCCGCGTCAAGACGATCTACGTTGAGCAAGGTGCCACGCTCAAGCGTTTCACCGCTCGCGCCAAGGGTCGCGGCAACCGCATCAGCAAGCCCACGTGCCACGTGTACGTGACGGTTGGCAACTGAAAGGCTGGTCAGACATATGGGACAGAAAATCCATCCTACTGGCTTCCGCCTGGCGGTCAGCCGTAACTGGGCCAGCCGCTGGTACGCGAGCAACCGTGACTTCGCCGGCATGCTGGCTGAAGACATCAAGGTTCGCGAGTACCTGAAGGCCAAGCTGAAGAATGCCGCTGTGTCGCGCATTCTGATCGAGCGCCCCGCCAAGAACGCCCGCATCACGATCTTCTCGGCTCGTCCGGGCGTCGTGATCGGCAAGAAGGGTGAAGACATCGAGAACCTGAAGAAGGAACTCGCGACTCGCCTGGGCGTGCCTGTTGCTGTGAACATCGAAGAAGTGCGCAAGCCCGAAATCGATGCTAAGCTGATCGCTGACTCGATCACCCAGCAGCTCGAAAAGCGCATCATGTTCCGTCGCGCCATGAAGCGCGCGATGCAAAACGCCATGCGTCTGGGTGCCCTGGGCATCAAGATCATGTCGTCGGGTCGTCTGAACGGCATTGAAATCGCTCGTTGCGAGTGGTACCGCGAAGGTCGCGTGCCCCTCCACACGCTGCGTGCCGACATCGACTACGGCTTCTCGGAAGCCAAGACCACCTACGGCGTCATCGGCGTCAAGGTTTGGGTCTACAAGGGCGACACGCTGGGCCGCAATGACCTGCCCGCCGTGACTGAGCCCCGTGCTGAAGAAGAGCGTCGCCCGCGTGGCCCGCGTCGTGATGGCCGCCCTGGCGACCGTCCTGGTGCTGACCGCCGTGGTCCCCGTCGTCCGATCGGTGGCAACACCGCTCCGGCCGATGGCAGCGACAAGCCTGCTGAAGCCGGTGGTGCTGATGCTAAATCTGCCGTTAAGCGCGTCCGCAAGGTCACCGCGCCCGCTACAGCAGCGGACGGTAAAGGAGAATAACTATGCTGCAACCTGCTCGCCGCAAGTATCGCAAGGAGCAAAAGGGTCGCAACACCGGTATTGCCACCCGAGGTAACTCGGTGGCTTTCGGTGACTTCGGCCTGAAGTCCACGGACCGTGGCCGTCTGACGGCCCGCCAGATCGAGGCTGCACGTCGTGCAATCTCCCGTCACGTGAAGCGTGGCGGCCGCATCTGGATCCGCGTGTTCCCCGACAAGCCGATTTCCCAGAAGCCTGCTGAAGTGCGTATGGGTAACGGTAAGGGTAACCCGGAGTACTACGTGGCTGAAATCCAGCCTGGCAAGGTGCTGTACGAAATCGTGGGTGTTCCTGAGGAACTGGCCCGTGAAGCGTTCCGTCTGGCCGCTGCCAAGCTGCCGCTGCGCACCACGTTCGTGACCCGCCTGCTCGGCCAGTAATTCAGGAGAAATCGATATGACGAAAGCTGCTGAACTGCGCCAAAAAGACGTTGCCGGCCTGGAAGCTGAAGTGAAGGCCCTGCAAAAGGCCCACTTCGGTCTGCGTATGCAAAAAGCCACGCAACAACTCACCAACACGTCTACGCTGCGCACGACCCGTCGTGACATCGCACGTGCCAAGACCATCCTTGCTGAAAAGCAAGCCGCCAAGTAAGGAGCCCACATGACGGAAGCTAAAAAATCCCTCAAGCGCACCTTGATTGGCAAGGTTGTCAGCGCAAAGCGTAGCAAGACCGTGACCGTGCTGATCGAGCGCCGTGTGAAGCACGAGCTCTACGGCAAGATCGTCGGCAAGTCGAGCAAGTACCACGCCCATGACGAAAATGGCGAGTACAAGCTGGGCGACGTGATCGAGATCACCGAAAGCCGTCCGATCTCCAAGACCAAGAACTGGGTTGCGACCCGTCTGGTTCAAAAGGCCTCCATCGTTTAAGTCTTCACCGACTGACGCGACAAGCCTCTGAGAAACGACCCACAATGTGGGTCGTTTTTCTTTTTGGGCCTGCGTTTTCACGTGGGCCTGTTCACCCCCCTGTAACTTGAGGAGCACACATGATCAAAGTTGGCGACAAGCTGCCTTCCACCACCCTGATGGAATACTCTGAAGTGGAGGGCGAAGGCTGCAGCATTGGCCCCAATGCCGTCGATGTGGCCAAGGCCACCGCTGGCAAGACCATTGCCTTGTTCGCCCTGCCTGGCGCCTTCACCCCCACCTGCTCGGCCAAGCACGTGCCGGGTTATGTGGAGCAAGCCGAAGCCTTCAAGGCTGCGGGCGTCGACGAGATCTGGTGTGTCAGCGTGAACGACGCTTTCGTGATGGGCGCCTGGGCCCGTGACCAAAAAACCAATGGCAAGGTCCGCATGCTGGGCGACGGCAGCGCCGATTTCGCCAAGGCCACTGGCCTGACGCTGGACCTGACGGGCCGTGGCATGGGCGTGCGCAGCAACCGCTACTCGATGCTGGTCAAGGACGGCACCGTCGTCACCCTGAACGTCGAAGGCCCCGGCAAGTTCGAAGTCAGCGACGCCGCCACCCTGCTGGCCCAGGCCCAGGCCTGATCGCACGGCGCCTTGGGGCGCCTGAGCTGAGCGTCAAAAACAAAGCGGTGTGCACCTGCCCGGTGCCACCGCTTTTTTCATGCTTGGGCGACCCACCCCAGACCCCGGCATCGAGGCGACAGGCCACGGGGCCAGCCCCCGGGGGTCAGAACAGGTCGGCCTTGAGGTAGTGCGAGCCCGCAATGGGGTTGTGGTAGTAGGGCGGAATCTCTTCGAAGCCCAGTTCGGCATAGAGCGCGCGCGCCGACTCCATGTCGTCCAGGGTGTCCAGCAGCACACTGGCATAGCCCGCCTGGCGCGCCGCATCGAGCACCGATTCGGCCAGCAGGCGCCCCAGGCCAAAGCGCCGAAAGGCCTTGCGCACGTAAAGCCGCTTCATTTCGGCGGCGTTGGGGTAATCGGCGGTGTCCAGTGGGCGCAGCGCACAGCAGCCGGCAACCTCGCCATCGACCAGGGCCAGCAGCAGGGTGCCACGGGGCGGTGCGTAGTCACCGGGCAAATGGGCCAGTTCGTGCTCGAAGTTCTGGAAGCACAGGTCAATGGCCAGGCTGTCGGCGTACTCGCGGAAGATCTCGCGCGCCCGCTCGATGTCCGCATCGCTGTGGGGGATAAGGATCTGAACGTCGGGCGGTGTCACGGTAGGGGAAAGACAACTGAAGGTCACTGATTATCACAGCACCGGCCTGCACCAAGCTTTCAGCGCCCGGCGCAAGCGGGCGCCGAGCTTCGGAGGGGCCTCTGATGGTGATCAGCGCAGAAGGCGGGGCACCCTGTGGCGGGTGCAGCGCCGGCTGGGGCGGTGGGCGGGGATAAGGCGCCCCTCACCGCGCACGCGCTTTGGGGCGCTGCGGTGTGGGCCGCTGCCAGGCTCAGGTTTCGGCCAGCAGCTTCTCGATCAACTGGTGCAGCTCGGCGAAGTTGGGCTCGCCAATGTAGCGCTTCACGATCTGGCCCTTTTTGTTGACCAGGTAGGTGGTGGGGGTCAGCTGCACATCGCCCCAGGCCTTGGCGACCTGACCGGTGTTGTCAATCGCCACCGAGAACGGCAGTTTGCGGGTCTGGGCAAAGTTCACCACATAGGCGGGCGGGTCGTAGCTCATGGCCACGGCCAGGGTGTTGTAACCCTTGGATTGGTACTTGTCGTGGGTGGCGATGATCTTGGGCATCTCCGCCACGCAGGTGGTGCAGCTGGTGGCCCAGAAGTTCACCAGCGTGACCTGGCCCTGCAACTGGGCGGTGGTCTGGCGGCTGCCGTCCAGCAGCACAAAGGTGGATTCCGGGGCCGGCGTGGCTTGGCTGGTCCACCAGAAGGTGCCAGCCGCCAGGGCCAGACCCGCGGCGCAGGCCAGGGCCAGAAAGGTTGATTTGCTCGTCAAAGGGGTCTCCGCGCGGGCTGCCAGTTTAGTCGAAAGCCCTGCGCACGCGAGAGCGCGCCCTCAGGGCCGGGCATTCGACAGAGTCGACTCGGGCGCCGCGCAAAAGTTCGATGGGGCGAGCGGATCGCTGGGCCCGGGGCGCGGCACTGCCGAGGTGGGCCTCATCGGGACTTGCCCAGGTCACGCACCAGCACGGCGGGCAACTGCGAGCGCAGGTTGCTGCGGTCGATGCGGTCGACTGCGCCGTCCATCCAGTTCGTCATCGTCAGGGTGTGCTGCTCGGCGGTGATCTCGACGGTCGGAAACCGGTTGTCGTGGTCGAGCAGGGTCTGGCGCAGGGTGTCGAGGGCTTCGCAGTTAAGGCGCTGGTCGACGATGAGCATCTGGGGCCGGTCGGCCTCGCAGGCGCGGCGGGCCCGCTCGGCGCTGATCACGGTGTCCACCTGCAGCCCGCTGGCGGCACAGATCTGCTCCACGTCCTCCTGCAGGGCGATGTCCGCGGTCACCAGCAGCAGGCGGGGGCTGGCCAGGTCACGTGAGTGGCTGCTGGCCCACGAGTCGCCTGTGCTTTGCAGCGCCATGGGCGTGGTGACCTCCATTTGCTTGACGGTGCGCTTGAACTCCAGCGTCAGCGTCAGCTGCTGGTTCGATTCGCTGTGTTGCAGCGGGATCTGTGCGTGCGCGGCCGCCTCCACCAGCAGCCACCAGCTCAGGCGGTAGGGCTCGGGTTGCCGCGTCACCGGGGTGCTGGAGTCGGACACGGTGGGCCGGGCCTTGAAGGTCAGCATCCCGTGTGGCGGCCAGCTCGGCAGCTCCAGGGAGACGCTGAGCCGGTAGCCGGGCCGCGCCATCCAGGACAACGCTGCGTGCAGCAGGGTCTCGAGCAGGCTCGGGTCGATCAGCACCTCGACCGCCTGCAGGCGGTGCACCAGGTCCACCGCACGGCTTTGCAGCAGGCCCGCATTGTCGGCCAGGGCTTGTCGCAGGCGGCTGTCCAACGCCACCTGCTCGTGTGATTGTCGAATCGGGCTGTGCGCCAGGCGGTCCAGCAGCTGGCTCTGGTTGGCGATGCGCCGCGCTGTGCCCAGCGCGCTCATCAAGGCATTCACCTGCTGTCGTGACAACTTGCCGGTTCCCAGCAGTTGCTGAACGATGTCTTCCATTTCCAGCAAAGGGCCCGACAGTTCGGCGCCGATCGAGCCCGCCAGCAGGTACTCGGGGCGGGGCGGAGGTGTCCCCCCAACCGGGTGGGGGCGACCATCGGAGCGGGCGGGATCGGAAGCGAGGGCCATGGTGGTGACAGTGCCTGACAGGGGCGCAGTGCCCGGGGTGTCATGGGGAAAAGCGGCGATTCAAGCCCAAGCTCGAACCAGACAAGGTGTCATTTTGTAGCATTTTCGGTGCGCTGGGTCCCGGGGTGAAGGAGGTGGGGTCCCACGCAGGGTGTTCAGGTGCATTCGAGCAACAAAGCGATCAGTGCATCGGGGGCGCTGATCATGGGGTCATGCCCGGTGGCCAGGTCCACGCAGCGCGAGCCCGGCAGCCAGGCGCCGTCCCAGAACTTGGGGTCTCGCACCCGCGTGCGGATCACGTCAATGGTTGCCAGCGGCGGTGTGGTGCAGTTGATGAAGGTGCGCGGCACCGAGGCCACGCGCTGCGGATCGAACTGCAAAGGGGCCTCGTAGGTGTGGCCCGGGTGCGGGGTCTGGCGCCGTTTGACCCAGGCGTGCTGCTCGGCACCGAGGCCAAACACCGCCGGGTCGGGCGCCGGGAAACTGTAATGTGGGTCTTGCTGGGCCGCCGCCAGGCGCGCCTCGCGCGTGGCGCGGGCGTGGGTGCTGCTCCAGCTTTCGCCCACCTTGGGCACCACCGCATCGACATAGACCAGGTGTTGCAGGCGCTGCGGCAGGCGGTCGGCCACCGCGGTGCCCAGCATGCCTGCGTAGGAATGCACGGCCAGCACCACGTCCTGCAGCTCTTCGGCCTCCAGCGCCTGCACCACATCGGCGATGTGGGTCTCCAGGGTGATGTCTCGCGACATCAGGTGAGCCCGCTCACCGACCCCGGTCAGCGTCACGGCATGGGCCCGGTGACCGGCGCGGATCAGGCCCTCGGTCACGTGTCGCCAGCACCAGGCGCCATGCCAAGCACCGTGAACCAGTAGAAAGTCAGCCATTCCAAAGCTCCTGATCGCGATTGACGGGGTCTCCCCCCATGGAAGGCCCATGCACCATTCTGGTGGCAACCAGATAATGATGACATGAGTTCTTATTTGACAAAGGCCGGTGGAGGGCTGCTGGGCGGCCATTTTCGACGCTCCAGCGTCTGGGCCTGTGCGGCAGCGCTGGCCTTGGGCGCCTGCAGCCCCACCTTCAACTGGCGCGAGGTGCGCGCGCCTGAGTGGTCCTTGTCCTTGATGCTGCCGTGCAAACCCGACCGTGGCAGCCGCAGCGTGCCCCTGGGCGCCCAGTCGGTGGAGATGGCCATGCTGGGCTGCGAGGCCGGCGACGCGTTGCTGGCCCTCTCGCACATGCCCTTGCCCGCGGGCCAGACGCCCGGTGAGGCCCTGGCCCATTGGCGCCAGGCCACCTTGCGCCACCTGGGCGCCGAGGCGGTCGGTGGCCCCGCCCAGGCCTTTGTGCCCGCCGGGGCGCTGGGCTTGCCCGAGTCGCTGCGCCAGGTGGTGTCGGGGCGTCAGCCCGATGGGCGTGCCGTGCAGGCGCAACTGGCCTGGTTTGCCCATGCCGGTGCCGATGGCACCCGGTTGTTTCAGGCGGCTTTCTACGCCCCCAAGGTGCCCGCTGAGCCCGCTCAGACCTGGCTCGACAGTCTGAAGTTTCAGTGAGGTTCCGGTGCTCCATCCCTTGCCCCGTTCGGCGGCCATCGTCGTTTTTCTGTCTTTTGCCTCGGCGTATTTCCTGTCGGCCCTGATCCGGGCCGTGACCGCCACGCTGTCACCGCTGCTGACCCAGGAGTTTGCCTTGCAGGCACGCGACCTGGGCTTGCTGGCGGGGGGCTACTTTCTGGGCTTTGCCGCCACCCAGTTGCCCTTGGGCACCTGGCTGGACCGGTACGGCCCGCGCCGTGTGATCTTGAGTTTTCTGGCCGTGGCCGTGCTGGGGTGCCTGGCGTTCTCAATGGCCACCAGTTTCTCGGCCTTGATGGCCGCCCGGGTGCTGTGTGGCGTGGGGGTGAGCGCCTGCCTGATGGCGCCGCTGACGGGTTTTCGCCGCTGGCTTTCGCCGCAGGCCCAGTTGCGGGCCAATTCCTGGATGCTGATGACGGGCTCCATGGGCATGGTGGCGTCCACCTTGCCGGTGCAGTTGCTGCTGCCCTGGGTGGGCTGGCGGCCCCTGTTCTGGGGGCTGGCGGCCTTGACCGTGCTGGCCATGGGGCTGATTGCCTGGCGGGTGCCGCGCTGGGCCCCAGCCGAGCCCGCCGAATCGACCGCCCCACCGGTGGCCCCGGGCTACGGCGAGGTGTGGCGCCACCCGTATTTCCGGCGCATGGTGCCGATTGGTTTTTGCAGCTACGGCGGCATGGTCGCGATGCAAACCCTGTGGGCTGGGCCGTGGATGGTGCGTGTGGCGGGCTACACGCCGGCCGAGGCGGCCACGGGCCTGTTTGCCATCAACCTGTGCATGCTGTGCACCTTCTGGGCCTGGGGGCTGATGACGCCCAAGCTGTTCGCGCGGGGCTGGACGGTGGACCGGCTCATCACCCACGGCCTGCCCATCAGCCTGGGCGTGATGGCACTGATCGTCTTGCTGGGTGAGCAGGCCGGGGCCTGGGCCTGGGCGCTGTTCTGTGTCACCTCGACCTTTGTCTCGCTGGCCCAGCCAGCGGTGGCCATGGCCTTTGTCCCGGCGCTCGCCGGGCGCGCCCTGTCGGCCTACAACCTGGTGGTGTTCGCTGGCGTCTTCGTGGTGCAGTGGGGCATTGGTCTGGGCGTGGACCTCTTTGTGGGCTTGGGTTGGACCGCGCCGGCCGCCTTTCGGGCCGCCATGGGTGTTTTCCTGCTCTGTTCCGTGCTCAGTTACGCCTATTTCCGGGTGGCGAAAAGCCATAATGCAACGCAAACACCGACCCCATGAGCAACAGCATCCTGATCATCGCCCACGCGCCCCTGGCCCACGCATTGCGCCAGTGTGCGCTGCATGTCTTTCCTGATTGCGACCGCGATGTGGTGGCGGTGGATGTGCAACCCAACCTGTCACCCGACGAGACCCTGGCCACGGCCCGCATTGCCATGGCCACGCTGGCCCCGCGTGACATCCTGGTCCTGACCGATGTCTTCGGGGCCACCCCGTGCAACGTCGCACAGCGGCTGGTGGACGGCGTCCACTCCCGCTTGATTGCGGGCGTCAATCTGCCCATGTTGCTGCGCACGGTGACGTACCGGCATGAATCCCTGGATGCGCTGGTGTCGCGCGCGGTGGTCGGGGGCACGCAAGGCGTGCTGCAGGTGGCCATCACGGCACCCCAGAACCAGGCGAGGAGAAAAAATGATCAAAACCACTACGACCATCAGCAATAAGCTCGGCCTGCATGCGCGGGCCTCGGCCAAGCTCACCAAGCTGGCTGGCAGTTTCCCCAGCGAAGTCTGGATCTCCAAAGGCGAGCGCCGCGTCAACGCCAAGAGCATCATGGGCGTGATGATGCTGGCCGCCGGCATCGGCAGCCAGGTGGTGCTGGAAACCGATGGCCCGCAGGAGCAGGAAGCCATGGACGCCTTGTTGGCCCTGATCGCCGACAAGTTTGGCGAAGGCGAGTGAGCCGTTCGGGGCCCTGGCCCCGCCTTAACCCCACCACAGAAAGCACGGCATGACCTTCACTGTCCATGGACTCGCGGTGGCCCGTGGCATCGCCATCGGGCGGGCTGTTCTGGTGGCCTCCAGCCGCATCGATGTGGCCCACTATTTCATCGACCCCGCCCGTGTGCCGGCCGAGATTGACCGCATCCGGACCGCACGCAACGCGGTGGTTGACGAGTTGCAGCGCCTGCAGCAAAGCGTGGCGCAGATGGGCCCCAACGAAGCGCCGCACGAACTGACCGCGCTGCTGGATGTGCACCTGATGCTGTTGCAGGACGAGGCACTGACCTCGGGCGTCAAGCACTGGGTGACCGAGCGCCTCTACAACGCCGAGTGGGCCCTGACCACCCAGCTCGAGGTGATTGGCCGCCAGTTCGACGAGATGGAGGATGAGTACCTGCGCGAGCGCAAGGCCGACCTGGAGCAGGTGGTCGAGCGCGTGCTGCGCCACATGAAAGGCGCCGCCTCGCCGGTCTCCCCGCCGCCGCCGTCACCGCGCCGGTCGCAGCAGGAACTGCTGCTTGACGACACGGTCGACGTGCCGCTGGTGCTGGTGGCGCACGACCTGTCGCCGGCCGACATGCTGCAGTTCAAGCAGAGCGTGTTCGCAGGCTTTGTCACCGATGTGGGCGGCAAGACATCCCACACCGCGATCGTCGCGCGCAGCATGGACATCCCGGCCGTGGTGGGTGCGCGCAGCGCCAGCCAGCTGGTGCGCCAGGACGACTGGGTCATCATCGACGGCGACGCCGGGGTGATGATCGTCGACCCGTCGCCGATCATCCTGGCCGAGTACGGGTTCAAGCAGCGTCAGGGGGAGCTGGAGCGTCAGCGCCTGTCGCGGCTGCGGCACACGCCGGCCGTCACCATGGACGGCGAAAAAGTCGAGCTGCTGGCCAACATCGAAATGCCCGAAGACGCCCCTGCCGCGTTGGCCGCGGGGGCGCTGGGCGTGGGCCTGTTCCGCAGCGAGTTTTTGTTCATGGGCCGCCAGGGCAAGCTGCCCGGCGAGGAAGAGCAGTACCAGGCCTACCGCCGTGCCGTCGAGGGCATGCAGGGCCTGCCGGTCACCATCCGCACGGTGGACGTGGGGGCCGACAAGCCGCTGGACCACACCCACCGCGACGACGCCCACCTGAACCCGGCCCTGGGCCTGCGCGCCATCCGCTGGAGCCTGGCCGACCCGGCCATGTTCCGCACCCAGCTGCGTGCCATCCTGCGGGCGGCCGCGCATGGCAAGGTCAAGCTGTTGATCCCGATGCTCGCGCATGGCCGTGAGATCCGCCAAACGCTGGCGCAGATCGACTTGGCGCGCGCCGAGCTGGACAACCTGGGCATGGTGCATGGACCGATCCAGCTGGGCGCGATGATCGAGATCCCCGCCGCAGCCCTGTCGGTGCGCCTGTTCCTGCAGTACTTTGACTTCTTGTCGATTGGCACCAACGACCTGATCCAGTACACGCTGGCCATCGACCGCGCCGACGAGTCGGTGGCCCACCTCTATGACCCGTTGCACCCCGCCGTGCTCAAGCTGGTGTCCGACACCCTGGACGCCTGCCGCGCGCTGGGCAAAGAGGTCAGTGTGTGCGGCGAAATGGCCGGGGATGTGGGCATGACGCGGCTCTTGCTCGGCCTGGGTTTGCGCAGTTTTTCGATGCACCCGTCGCAGATCCTGGCCGTCAAGCAGGAGGTGCTGCGCAGCGACACCCGCAAGCTCAGTCCCTGGGCGCAGACGGTGCTGCTCAGCGACGACCCCAGTCAGTTGATGCCCACCTGAGCGTGGCAGGCTGGCGGCGCCGTGCCGCCGTGCCGCCGTGCCAGGCGCAGCCCCCGCGGGCAGGGCGGGCCGGCGTCTGCGTTTGAGTCACCGCCGGCGGTCAGCCCCCGTCAGCGGGGCGGTGCCCCGCGGCCTCGGCGGTCCGGCACTCAGGCTTTGCCTTCGAGCACATGGCCGGCCTGCTGGTCGGCGTGGTAGCTGGAGCGCACCATGGCGCCCACGGCGGCGTGGCTGAAGCCCATCTTGTAGGCCTCGGTTTCGAACATCTTGAAGGTGTCCGGGTGCACATAACGGCGCACCGGCAGGTGGCTGTTGCTGGGCGCGAGGTACTGGCCAATGGTCAGCATGTCGATGTGGTGCTCGCGCATGTCGCGCATCACCTGCAGGATTTCTTCGTCGGTCTCGCCCAGGCCCACCATGATGCCGCTCTTGGTCGGCACGTTGGGGTGCAGGGCCTTGAACTTCTTGAGCAGGTTCAGGCTGAAGGCGTAGTCCGAGCCGGGGCGGGCTTCCTTGTAGAGGCGCGGCACGGTTTCGAGGTTGTGGTTCATCACATCGGGCGGTGCGGCCTTCAGGATCTCGAGGGCGCGGTCGTCGCGGCCGCGGAAATCGGGCACCAGGATCTCGATCTGCGTGTCGGGCGACAGGGCGCGGGTCTGGCGAATGCACTCGACAAAGTGGCCGCTGCCACCGTCGCGCAGGTCGTCGCGGTCAACGCTGGTGATCACCACGTACTTGAGCTTGAGCTTGGCAATCGTCTTGGCCAGGTTCTCGGGTTCGTTCACGTCCAGCGGGTCGGGGCGGCCATGGCCCACGTCGCAGAAGGGGCAGCGCCGCGTGCACTTGTCGCCCATGATCATGAAGGTGGCCGTGCCCTTGCCGAAGCATTCGCCGATGTTGGGGCAGGAGGCTTCTTCGCACACCGTGTGCAGCTGGCTTTCGCGCAGGATCTGCTTGATTTCGTAGAAGCGCGTGGTGGGCGAGCCGGCCTTGACGCGGATCCACTCGGGCTTCTTCAGCACCTCGGCCTGCTCGACCTTGACCGGAATGCGGGACAGCTTGGCCGCTGCCTTTTGCTTGGCCAAGGGGTTGTAGGCGTCGACCGCCTGTGCTTCTCGTACGACTTCGTTGGTGCTCATCTGAATTACGGCGCGAGAAAGGTCTGGAGCTTCTGGCCCAGGACCGCTGCCGCGTCTTCCCAAGTGGATTGAACCCCGATTGTAGAAAGGTCCACGGTTTTCAAGCCTGCGTAACCGCAAGGGTTGATGCGCTCGAAGGGCGACAGGTCCATGGCCACGTTCAGCGCCAGTCCGTGGTAGGTGCACTGTCGGCTGACCTTGATGCCCAGCGCCGCGATCTTGCCCAGGCCGCGAAACGGGTCGTGGGCCGGCATCGGGCCGCTCAAAGCCGCGTGGCTGAAGGGGTCATCCAGGCGCACATAAATGCCCGGCGCCCCCGTGACCCGGTGCCCCGTCACCCCGAAATGAATCAGGGTGCGCAGCACGGCTTCTTCGATGCGGTAGACGTACTCCTTGACGAAGTAGCCGCTGCGCCGCAGGTCGATCAGTGGGTAGGCCACCACCTGACCGGGGCCATGGTAGGTGACCTGGCCACCGCGGTTGGTGGCCACCACCGGGATGTCGCCCGGGGCCAGCAGGTGGGTCGCCTGGCCCGCCACCCCCTGGGTGAAGACGGGGGGGTGTTCGCACAGCCAGAGCTGGTCGGCCTGCTGCTCGTCGCGCTCGGCGGTGAAGCGTTGCATCGCCTCCAGCGTGGGCTCGTAGGCCACCCGACCCAGCACCTGGCACTGCATGTCCGCTGCCATCTCAGAGCACGTACTTGGCCAGCGGGTGGGCCGTCAGGGCGCGGTACAGGTTGTCCAGCTGCTCGCGGCTGGTGGCGGTCACGGTCAGGGTCACGCTCAGGTACTTGCCGCCCGAACTGTCGCGCTGTTGCACGCGGCTGAGTTCAAAGCCGGGATCGTGCTCGGTGGCGATGGCCACCATGGTCTCGACAAAGCCCTCGACGCGCGGGCCCATGACCTTGATCGGGAACAGGCTCGGGTACTCGATCAGGGACTCCGCCCCTTCGATGGGCACCGAGGCCTTGGCGCTGGCCGCCACAGGGGCCGCCACCGGCGCGGCGGCGGCCACGGGTGCGGGTTCGGCGGCCGGGCGCGGCGGCGCCTTGGCTTGTTGGTAGCCTGCGTACAGCTGTTGGTAGATCGGGCCGGGTCGGCCGCTGCCCACGGCCTGGCCGTCCAGGCGCGTCACGGCCAGCACTTCCTTGGTGGCCGAGGAGAGCAGGATCTCGTCGGCGGCCAGCAGTTCGGCGCGGCTGATGCGGCGCAACTCGAAGGGGATGCCGGCGTCGCGGCACAGGCTTTCGAGCAAACCGTAGCGGATGCCTTCGAGCACCAGGTGATCGCGGGGCGAACCCATCACCCGGCCGTCTTTGACCACCCAGACATTGCTCGACGAGGCTTCGCTGAGGATGCCGTCGCGCAGCAGGATGGTCTCGGTGCCACCGGCTTCGACGCTGATCTGGCGGGCCAGCACGGCCGACAGCAGGCTGGTGCTCTTGATGTGGCCCTTTTGCCAGCGAAAGTCTTCGGCGGTGACGCACGCCACGCCTTCGGTGCGGGCTTGGGCGGACTGCGCCTTGAGCGGGTTGATCATCGCAAAGACCGTGGGGGTCACGCCCTGCGGCATGGCGTGGTCGCGCGGCGCCACGCCACGGGTGACCTGCAGGTAGACCGTGTGGTCGCTCTGCTGGGACGCGGGGTTGCGCGCGATCAGGCCTTCGGCGATCTCACGCCACGCGTCGGCGCTGTGCGGGTTGGTCATCTGAACCTCGGCGAGCGAACGCGCCAGCCGCGCGATGTGCTCGTCAAAGCGAAACAGCCGTCCCCCGTAGACCGGGATGACCTCGTAGATGCCATCCCCGAAGATGAAGCCGCGGTCGAGCACGCTGATGCGGGCCTCTTGGAGGGCGGTATAGTCGCCGTTCAGAAAACAGAGGGTGTCTGGAAGTGCTTGCATGGTCAAATTATCGGCGCTGACGGGCTGGTGCGTGCAGGGGACCCGGAGCCTGAGCCGCCGCGAGGCATTGCGTGTGTCGAAGTCATGACAGCTTTGCCTGGGGATCTTTTCAGGCGTGTTCGCTCTACAGCCTTGGCTGATCTGGGTTTTTACTTATAATCAATGGCTTTGCTGAAATTCAGGCTTGTAACCCTGGCGTAACCCAAAATGAACACAATCGCGCCAGGTTCTGAAGATGAGGTGGAAGAGTCTGATTTCAAGCCGCTGACAGCCGAAGAGGCGCAGCAGCTTCGTTCAAGAATCGTGCCTGTTTCGTTGGTGCGAATCCTGATGGTTCAGGCCTTGGTTGGTGCCCTGGTGGCTTTGTTGGCCTGGGGGCTGACCGGACGTCCGGTGGCCGCATGGTCCGCCGCCTATGGCAGTCTGGCTGTGGTGATTCCCGCAGCACTGTTTGCCCGAGGGGTGCGCAAGCACATGGCGTCGTCCAACCCGGGGGCTGCGGTGACCGGGTTGTTTGGGTGGGAGCTCGTCAAGATCGTGCTGACCGTGGCCGCACTGGCGGCTGCGCCCTGGGTGATCCCGGGGTTGGTCTGGCTGGCCTTGTTGGCCGGCGTGGTGTTGACGTTGAAGATGTACTGGTTTGCGCTGTGGCTGCAGATCAGGTCCGTGAAACCGAATTGACTGTTCGTTCGAAGAGTTAAAGGAAAGAGTTGAAAGATGAGTGCAGAACAACATGCCCCGACAGCGAGTGAGTACATCGTTCACCACTTGCAGCATTTGCAGAATGTCCCGCAGAAGGCCATCGTTGATTTCTCGGTTGTCAATTTCGACTCCATCGTGATTGCCGGCCTGCTCGGCATCGTCGCTGTGTTGCTGCTGCTGGTCGCCGCACGCAAGGCCACCTCGGGTGTGCCGGGCCGCTTCCAGGCAGCGGTTGAGATCTTGGTCGAAATGGTGGACAACCAAGCCAAGGCCAACATCCACAGCGCTGAAAGCCGCAAGTTCATCGCTCCGCTGGGTCTGACCGTGTTCGTGTGGATCTTCCTCATGAACTTCATGGACATGCTGCCTGTGGACCTGCTGCCGGCACTGTGGGGTCAGGCTTACGCTGCCGCTGGTCATGACGCTTCGCACGCCTATCTGCGCGTGGTGCCGACCGCCGACCTCTCCACCACCCTGGGCCTGGCGTTCGCCGTGCTGGTGCTGCGCTTCTGGTACAGCGTCAAGATCAAGGGCGCTGGCGGCTGGGCTCACGAACTCGTCTCGGCGCCTTTCGGCACCAGCAAGAACCCGATTTTTGCCCTCATCCTGGGCGTTGTGAACCTGCTGATGCAGGTGATTGAATACGTGGCCAACACCGTGTCCCATGGCATGCGGTTGTTCGGCAACATGTATGCAGGTGAACTGGTGTTCATGCTGATCGCGCTCATGGGCGGCGCAGCGGCACTGTCCCTGTCGGGTGTCTTGCTGCCGGTGGGTCACATCATTGCGGGCACCATCTGGACGCTGTTCCACATCCTGGTGATCACGTTGCAAGCGTTCATTTTCATGATGCTGGCACTGATCTACCTGGGTCAGGCACACAACGCCCACTGATTTTCTCGTTCTCGTTTTTTCTTTCCTCAACCATCCGTATCTTTAAGGAGTCATCATGGAAAACATTCTCGGTCTCGTCGCTCTGGCTTGTGGTCTGATCGTTGGTCTGGGCGCTATCGGCGCTTCGATCGGCATCGCACTGATGGGTGGTAAGTTCCTCGAATCTTCCGCTCGTCAACCTGAGCTGATCAACGAACTGCAAACCAAGATGTTCATCTTGGCCGGTCTGATCGACGCCGCCTTCCTGATCGGTGTGGCCATCGCTCTGCTGTTCGCCTTCGCTAACCCGTTCGCTTCGACCTTCTTGGCCAACCTGCCCAAGTAATTCCCGTTCAACGCCACTCTAGAAAGGTGTTGCCGTGAGTATCAATGCGACCCTGTTCGTTCAGGCCATCGTATTCCTGATCTTGGTGTGGTTCACGATGAAATTCGTGTGGCCCCCGATCGCGAAGGCGTTGGATGAACGTGCCCAGAAAATCGCCGATGGTCTCGCTGCTGCCGACCGTGCCAAGACCGAACTCGCCGCTGCAGACCAGCGCGTGAAGAAGGAATTGGCCGCCGCCAGCACTGAAACTGCATCGCGTCTGGCTGATGCTGAGCGTCGTGCTCAGGCCATCATCGACGAGGCCAAGGCCCGTGCCACCGAAGAAGGCAACAAGATTGTTGCCGCTGCCAAGGCAGAAGCCGAGCAGCAATCGGTCAAGGCCCGTGAGGCCCTGCGTGAGCAGGTTGCCGTGCTGGCTGTGAAGGGTGCTGAGCAAATCCTGCGCAAGGAAGTCGATGCCGGCGTTCACGCCGATCTGCTGAACCGCCTGAAGACCGAGCTGTAAGGAGCAACCATGGCTGAACTCGCCACCATTGCCCGTCCTTACGCCGAGGCCCTGTTCAAGGCCAGCACATCGACCGCTGGCGTTGACCTCAACGCCACGGCCGCTTGGCTGGACGAGCTGGCTGCGATTGCAGCCGACGCCCAGCTCAAGCAGTTTGCCGAGAGCCCCAAAGTCAGCGGCCAACAGGTTTTCGACCTGGTGGCTGGCCTGACCAAGTACGTGTTGCCCGAGCAGGGCAAAAACTTCTTGCGCGCGGTGATCGACAACGGCCGGCTCCAAGCGCTGCCTGAAGTTGCTACCCAGTTCCGCAAACTGGTCAATGCCCAAAGCGGCTCGTCGGATGCCATCGTGTACAGCGCGTTCCCCGTGGACGGCGCTGCCCTGGCAGACCTCGCCGCCTCGCTCGAAAAGCGTTTTGCCCGCAAGCTCAACCTGACCGTTCAACTGGACAGCACCCTCATCGGTGGTATCCGTGTGGCGGTGGGCGACGAGGTGCTCGACACCTCGGTCAAAGCGCGTCTCGAACAAATGAAAGCGGCCCTGGCCGCGTGAACCGCGGCCTTGTGCCTCGGCTAAACCAAGAAAGAAGGAAAGAGTCATGCAACTCAATCCCGCAGAAATTTCTGAACTGATCAAGAGCCGCATCGAAGGGCTGGCTGGCAGCGCTGACATCCGCAACCAGGGCACCGTGGTGTCCGTGACCGACGGTATCGTTCGCGTGCACGGCCTGTCTGACGTGATGCAGGGCGAAATGCTCGAATTCCCGGCCAACAAGGACGGCGTTCCCTCGTTCGGCCTGGCGCTGAACCTCGAGCGTGACTCCGTCGGCGCCGTGATTCTGGGCGAGTACGAGCACATCTCCGAAGGCGACACCGTGAAGTGCACGGGCCGCATTCTGGAAGTGCCCGTGGGCCCCGAACTGATCGGCCGCGTGGTGAACGCACTGGGTCAGCCGATCGACGGCAAGGGCCCGATCAACGCCAAGCTGACCGACGTGATCGAAAAGGTCGCTCCGGGCGTGATCGCCCGTGAATCCGTGAGCCAACCTCTGCAGACCGGCCTGAAGTCCATCGACTCCATGGTGCCCGTCGGCCGCGGCCAGCGCGAACTGATCATCGGTGACCGTCAAACCGGCAAGACCGCTGTCGCCATCGACGCGATCATCAACCAAAAGGGTCAAGGCGTTACCTGCGTGTACGTCGCGATCGGCCAAAAGGCTTCGTCCATCAAGAACGTCGTGCGTGCCCTGGAGCAAGCTGGCGCCATGGACTACACCATCGTGGTGGCTGCCTCGGCTTCTGAATCGGCTGCCATGCAGTACGTGTCGGCCTACTCGGGCTGCACGATGGGCGAATACTTCCGTGACCGTGGCGAAGACGCGCTGATCGTTTATGACGATCTGTCCAAGCAAGCCGTGGCCTACCGTCAAGTGTCGCTGCTGCTGCGCCGTCCCCCGGGCCGTGAAGCTTTCCCTGGCGACGTGTTCTATCTCCACAGCCGTCTGCTCGAACGCGCCGCTCGCGTGAACGCCGACTACGTGGAAGCCTTCACCAAGGGCGCCGTCAAGGGCAAGACCGGTTCGCTGACCGCTCTGCCAGTGATCGAAACCCAAGCCGGTGACGTGTCCGCCTTCGTTCCGACCAACGTGATCTCGATCACCGACGGCCAGATCTTCCTGGAAACCAGCCTGTTCAACGCCGGTATCCGCCCCGCCATCAACGCCGGTATCTCGGTGTCGCGCGTCGGTGGTGCTGCCCAGACCAAGCTGATCAAGAACCTGTCCGGCGGTATCCGTACCGACTTGGCCCAGTACCGTGAACTCGCGGCCTTCGCCCAGTTCGCCTCGGACCTCGACGAAGCCACCCGCAAGCAGCTGGACCGCGGTGCCCGCGTGACCGAACTGCTGAAGCAGGCTCAGTACAGCCCGCAACCCATCTCGCTGATGGGCGCGACGCTGTTCGCCGTCAACAAGGGTTACCTGGACGACATCGAAGTCAAGAAGGTCCTGGCCTTCGAACACGGTCTGCACCAGTTCCTGAAGACCAGCCATGCCGCCCTGCTCGCCAAGCTCGAGAAGGACAAGGCCATGGACAAGGACGCCGAAGCTGAACTGACCGCTGCCATTGGCGCGTTCAAGAAGTCGTTTGCCTAAAGCGCTCTAAAAGCACCCTTCAAACGCTTTAGGAGCACATATGGCAGCAGGCAAGGAAATACGCGGCAAGATCAAATCGGTGGAGAACACCAAGAAGATCACCAAGGCCATGGAAATGGTGGCCGCATCCAAGATGCGCAAGGCGCAGGACCGGATGCGTGCTGCCCGTCCTTACAGCGAAAAGATCCGCAACGTTGCCGCCAACCTCGGCCAGGCCAACCCGGACTACACGCACGCGTTCATGAAAGTGAACGACGCGAAAGCCGCTGGTGTGATCGTCGTCACGACCGACAAGGGTCTGTGCGGCGGCATGAACACCAACGTGCTGCGTGCGGTGACGGCCAAGTTGCGCGACCTGCAAAGTGCAGGCGTGTCGACCGAGGCAGTGGCCATCGGTAACAAGGGTCTGGGTTTCCTGAACCGTGTCGGCGCGAAAGTGGTTTCGCACGTCACGGGTCTGGGCGATACCCCGCATCTGGACAAGTTGATTGGCCCCGTGAAGGTGCTCTTGGATGCTTACGCAGAAGGTCGCATCAACGCGGTCTACCTGGGTTACACCAAGTTCATCAACACGATGAAGCAGGAATCGGTGCTGGAGCAGTTGCTGCCCCTGTCCGCCGCCACCCTGCAAGCCGAGAAGACCGAACATGGCTGGGATTACATCTACGAGCCCGACGCTCAGGCCGTCATCGACGACCTGCTGGTGCGCTACGTTGAATCCCTGATCTACCAGGCCGTGGCGGAAAACATGGCATCCGAACAGTCGGCGCGCATGGTGGCCATGAAGGCCGCGACCGACAACGCGGGCAGTGTCATTGGTGAGCTCAAGCTGGTCTACAACAAGACGCGTCAGGCAGCGATCACGAAAGAACTTTCGGAGATCGTGTCGGGTGCGGCGGCCGTCTGATCGCGCTCGCTTATCCGTCCTAACGGTTTAAAAATTTTTGGAGCAAAAAATGGCTCAAGTTCAAGGAAAAATTGTTCAGTGTATTGGCGCTGTGGTGGACGTGGAGTTTCCGCGTGACCAGATGCCCAAGATCTACGACGCTCTCAAGCTCGAAGGTTCCACACTGACCCTGGAAGTTCAGCAACAGCTGGGCGACGGCGTGGTGCGTACCATTGCCCTGGGTTCGTCCGACGGTCTGCGTCGTGGCCTCATCGTGACCAACACCCACGCGCCCATCACGGTGCCCGTCGGCAAGGCCACCCTGGGTCGCATCATGGACGTGCTGGGCGCGCCCATCGACGAACGCGGTCCTGTCAGCCAAGAGCTGACCGCCTCGATCCACCGCAAGGCCCCGGCTTATGACGAGCTGTCGCCTTCGCAAGAACTGCTGGAAACCGGCATCAAGGTGATCGACTTGGTCTGCCCGTTCGCCAAGGGCGGCAAGGTGGGTCTGTTCGGTGGCGCCGGTGTGGGCAAGACCGTGAACATGATGGAACTCATCAACAACATCGCCAAGGCTCACTCGGGTCTGTCGGTGTTCGCTGGTGTGGGCGAGCGTACCCGTGAAGGGAACGACTTCTATCACGAAATGGCCGACTCTGGCGTGGTGAACCTGGAGAACCTGGGCGAGTCCAAGGTGGCCATGGTTTACGGTCAGATGAACGAGCCGCCGGGCAACCGTCTGCGCGTGGCCCTGACCGGTCTGACCATTGCGGAATCCTTCCGTGACGAAGGCCGTGACGTGCTGTTCTTCGTGGACAACATCTACCGCTACACGCTGGCCGGTACCGAAGTGTCCGCTCTGCTGGGTCGCATGCCTTCCGCCGTGGGTTACCAACCGACGCTGGCCGAAGAAATGGGCCGTCTGCAAGAGCGTATCACCTCGACCAAGGTCGGTTCGATCACCTCCATCCAAGCCGTTTACGTGCCTGCCGATGACTTGACCGACCCGTCGCCTGCCACGACCTTCGCCCACTTGGATTCCACCGTGGTGCTGAGCCGTGACATCGCTGCCCTGGGCATCTACCCCGCTGTGGACCCGCTGGACTCGACCAGCCGTCAGCTGGACCCGAACGTGGTCGGCGACGACCACTACAGCACCGCCCGCGCTGTGCAAGGCACGCTGCAACGCTACAAGGAACTGCGCGACATCATCGCCATTCTGGGCATGGACGAACTGGCACCGGAAGACAAGCTGGTGGTGGCCCGCGCCCGTAAGATTCAGCGTTTCCTGTCGCAGCCTTTCCACGTCGCTGAAGTGTTCACCGGCTCGCCTGGCAAGTACGTTCCGCTGTCGGAAACCATCCGTGGTTTCAAGATGATCGTGGCCGGTGAGTGCGATCACCTGCCCGAGCAGGCCTTCTACATGGTTGGCACCATCGACGAAGCCTTCGAAAAGGCCAAGAAGATTTAAGGCCCTCCGTGACTGGCCGTGTCGGGGTCCCCGGACCCCCACCCGGCCAGTGCGGTCAAGCCCCAAGAAAGGATTGCCATGGCAACCATTCATGTTGACGTTGTGAGTGCCGAAGAGTCCATCTTCTCGGGTGAAGCCAAGTTTGTGGCGCTGCCTGGTGAGAATGGTGAACTCGGTATTCTGCCGGGCCACACGCCCCTCATCACCCGCATCAAGCCTGGCTCGGTGCGCATTGAGACGGCCAATGGCGGCGAAGAGTTCGTGTTCGTGGCCGGTGGCATTCTGGAAGTGCAACCGAACTGCGTGACCGTGCTGTCTGACACCGCGATCCGCGGCAAGGACCTGGACGAAGAGAAAGCCAACAAGGCCCGCGCTGCGGCCGAAGAGGCGATCAAGAACGCGAAGAGCGATCTGGACCTCGCCAAGGCCCAATCCGAGCTGGCCGTCATGGCCGCCCAGATTGCCGCCCTGCGCAAGTTCCGCCAAAAGCGCTGAACGCGCAACGGACGCGCCACTGCGGTGGCGCCTCCCCGAACAGCCCCGTGCCACCGGCCGGGGCTTTTTTCATGGGGCCTTGCCGAAAGCCCCAAGAGGCCGCTGAGCGCCCGCCTTGGCCGTCCACGCCGATGGGGTCGACCAGACAGTCGGCCGGTGAGGGCCGCTGCGGCAGAGCCGGAACGGGTCATGGCCAACGCACACGCCACGGTCATTGAAAGCGCGGCAAAATCGAGGGCTGTTCGCTATCCATCACCAGCTCGCCATGCCCCAAGCCAAATTTCAGGCCGCCACCGTGGGTGGGTCCGCAGACGAGACCGAAGCCGCCTTCTACGAAGCCCTGCAAAAAGGGGACATCGCCTTGCTGATGTCCTGCTGGGCCGATGAGGACGACATCGTGTGCGTGCACCCGGGCGGGCCGCGCCTGGTCGGCATGGGCGCCATCCGGGCTGCGTTTGAGGCCTTGTTTGCGCAAGGTCCGCTGGCGGTGCGCATCGAGCGTGTGCACCGCGTGGACGCCCTGGCCAGCGCCGTGCACAGCGTGGTCGAGCGCATCGAGGTCATGACCGCTGCCGGGCCGCGCGAGGCCTGGGTGGTGGCCACCAACGTCTACCACAAGACCGCGCAAGGCTGGCGCATGGTGGCGCACCATGCCAGCCCAGGTTCACCCCACGAGGCGCTGGCGGGTGGCGAGATGCCGGCGGTGTTGCATTGAGCCCGCGGCTGCCTTGGCCTCGGTTCGGAGCGACCGCCCCATGAACTACGTTGCACCTGCCTGGCTGCCTGGGGGCAACCTGCAAACCATTTGGCCCGCTTTGTTCTCGCGCCGGGTGCTGGGGCCCGAGCCCCGGTACCGCCGCGAGCGCTGGGACACCCCCGACGGCGACTTTGTCGATGTCGACTTCTTGCAGCAGCTGCCAGGCCAGACCGAGCCCGGCCCCGAGGCCCCGATGCTGGTGCTGTTCCACGGCCTCGAGGGCAGCTCGCGCAGCCACTACGCCGAGGCCTTTGCCGACCACGCGCGTGAGCGCGGCTGGGCCTATGCCGTGCCGCATTTCCGTGGCTGCAGCGGCGAGCTCAACCGCGCGCCGCGCGCCTACCACTCGGGGGACTTCGAGGAAATCGGCTGGATGCTGCAGCGCCTGCGCGCCGGCCGCCGCGCGCCCGTCATGGCGGTGGGCATCTCGCTCGGTGGCAATGCCCTGCTGCGCTGGGCTGAGGAGGCCGGTGATACAGCGGCCCACACGGCCAGCAGCGTGGCCGCGGTGTGCTCGCCGATCGATCTGGCCGCCGGGGGCTGGGCCATTGGCCGTGGCTTCAACCGGCTGGTCTACACGCGCATGTTCCTGCAGACCATGAAGCCCAAGGCGATGCAGAAACTGGCCCAGTTCCCAGGCCTGTTTGACGCCCAGGCGCTGACCCAGGCGCGCGACCTGTATGAGTTCGACAACGTGTTCACAGCGCCCTTGCACGGCTACAAGAGCACCGAGGACTACTGGGCGCGGGGCTCGGCCAAACCGCACCTGCACCGCATCCGCATCCCGGCCCTGGTTGTCAATGCGCGCAACGACCCCTTCGTGCCCGCCTGGTGCCTGCCGCACCAGAACGAAGTGGGTCCGTGTGTCACGCTCTGGCAGCCCGCCCATGGCGGCCATGTGGGCTTCCCGCACGGGCGGGTGCCGGGCCATGTGCGCCGCATGCCCGACGCCGTGGGGGGCTGGCTGGCCCAGCCCGGCCTCTCGCTTTGAGGGCGCGGCGGCGCCCCCATCCCCCGGCCGACTCACCTCTTTGCAACAGGAAATCCCATGGATGACATCGTTCGACAAGCCATGGCCAAGTGGCCCCATGTGCCCGACTGCTATGGCTGGTTGGGCTTGGACGCGCGCGGCCAGTGGTACATGCGCGACGACCGCGCCCAGGCCCTTGGCGCTTTTGCCAGTGGCGTGGCCGGGGCGCGGGGTTCGGTGCTGCGGCACGACAAGTTGATCGAGTTCATCCAGCGCAACTACGAGTCCGACGCACAGGGCCGCTGGTACTTTCAGAACGGCCCGCAGCGCGTCTATGTGGAGTTGGAGGTGGCGCCCTGGGTCTGGCGCGTGGCGGCTGATTTCAGTGTGCGCAGCCACAGCGACCGGCCCGCACAAGTGCAGGCCTGCTGGCTCGACGAGTTGGGGCGGGTTTTTCTGTCCACCGACCTGGGCCTGGGCCTGGTGCACACCCTCGACGTGGACACGGTGGCGCAAGCGGTGGAGCAGGGCCTGTGGCAGCCGCAGGAGGTGGTGTTTGCCGACCTGCCAGCGCGCTTTGGCTATGTGCTGAGCCCGGCGGCCGAGCAGCGCAACACAAGCGCCCCCTGACGCGGTTCCACCGCGCCGCATGCACTGAGCAAGCGCCGCAAACGAACATGCCGGTCAGGGACCGGCATGATGGCTAAAGGTGCAGCGGGGAGGGCGGGGCGCTGTGCCCACTGGCGTGCAGCGCAGCCCACGGGCCTCAGCCCGGTGGCGCCGCCTTACTTGGCTTCAGGCGCTGCGGCCGGGGCCTTGGGTTCCACCAGGCTGCCGCCGCTGCCGTTGGCCATGTAGACCACGGCACGGGCGATTTCGAGGTCGGAGAAGTCGCCGCCGCCTTGGGCGCCCATGGCCCCCTTGCCCTTCAGGGCGGAGTTCAGCAGGGCGTCGAGGCCGGTCTTGATGCGGGGGCCCCAGGCACCTGCGTCACCCACCTTCGGTGCCCCGGCAGCGCCGGTGGCGTGGCAGGCTGCGCATTGGGCCTTGAAGACTTCTTCACCGGCCTTCAGCGGGCGGTTGGCATCACGAATCTCGACCGAGCCGACCTTTTGCAGGCGTTCTGCCGTGGCCTTTTCGACGTTCACGGCTCCCGCCGCTGGCTTGTTGCTCGACGTCACATAGGCCACCAGGCCGATGATGACAAACACGGGGATCACAAACGAGAAAAAGACCGCAACCAGCAGTTGCTTGGGGTTCTTGATCGGGCCGGTGTGGGCTTCTTCGTGGATGTCGCTCATGGCGTCCTCAATGTTGTGGTAGGGGCTTCCAACTCAACTTTTGATTATAGCGAGGCGCAATCCATTCCCGGTCAGGGTCTTGCCCGAGAGGTGTTGCGTGCGCGTCAATCCGCCGTCGGTGCGATCCTGCCCCGCGGCAGGGGCCGGCCTGGGGCCCCCCTGCCGCGGCAGGCGTCCGCGCGTTGCTGCTTCGGCTGGGCGATCAGAGCCCCGCGCTGGGCTCGGCCGGGCTTGCTGCCGCCGTGGCGGCCGCGCCGCTGGCCTGCCAACTGCCGCCCAGGGCCTGGTACAGCGCGACCTGATTTTGCAGCCGGCCGAGCCGCGCCTGCAACAGGCGCTGACGGCTGTCCAGCCAGGTGCGCTCGGCGCTGAGCCAGTCCAGCCGGCTGTTCACCCCCGCGGCCAGGCCCTGTGTACTCAGTGTCAGCTGGGTCTGGGTGGCCTGGCTCTGGGCCTGGTAGGCGGCCAGTTGCGCCAGCGCCGAGCTGCGTCCGGCCAGCGCATCGGCCACTTCGCGGAACGCGGTCTGGATGGCCTTCTCGTACTGCGCCACGGCGATCTCGCGGCTCACCTTGGCGGCGTCCAGGTTGGCCTGGGTTTGCCCGGCGTTGAACAAGGGCAGGTTCAGCTGTGGCGACAGGGTGTAGGTCTGCGAGCCTGTTTTCAGCAGCCCGGACAGCTGAGAACTCATGCTGCCCACGCCCGCCGTCAGGCTGATGGTGGGGAAGAACGCCGCCCGCGCAGCACCGATGTTGGCGTTGGCCGCGATCAGCGATTGCTCGGCCTGGGCAATGTCCGGGCGGCGTTGCAACAGGGTCGACGGCAAGCCGGGCGCCAGGTCGGCGAACTGCAGCGTGCCCAGCGCCGTGGCCTCCAGCCAGGGCTGAAGCGGAACCGGTTGGAAGCCCCCCAGCAGCAGCTGCAGGGCGTTTTCGTCGGTCTGGCGCTGTTGCTCGCTCTGGGCCAAGGTGGCCCGAGCCGCCTGCGTCTGGGCCACCGCCTGCTGCAAGGCCTGCTGGGTCTGGATGCCGTGCTCGACGCTGCGTTGGATCAGCTGCTGCGTGGCCTCCAGGTTGCGCAGGCCTTCGCGGCTCAGGCGCAGCTGGGCTTCGTCCATCAGCACCGTCAGCCACCCGGTGGCCACGTTGGCGATCAGGCTGAGCCGCGCACTTTCGTGCGCCTGCTCGGTGCCCAGGTACTGGGCCAGGGCCTGTTCCTTGAGGCTGGCCACCCGGCCAAAGAAGTCGAGTTCGAACGAGGTCACTGCCAGCCCGGCGGTGTACGACGACACCTGCAGCACCCGGCCGTCACCGAAGGACATGGGCACATGCGAGCCGCCGCCCACCGCGTTCAGCGCAGGCCATTGCTTGGACCGGCTGATCTGGAACTGGGCCCGGGCCTGTTCGATGTTCAGCGCGGTGACCCGCAGATCGCGGTTGTTCTGCAGCGCCGTGCGGATCAGGTGTTGCAGGCTGGGGTCGCTGAAGTAGTCCGTCCACTGCGCCAGTTGGGCAGCCTCGGCCGCGCTGCGCTCGCCCGGCGTGGCGCTGCTCTGGCCTGGCCATTGCTCAGGCAGCGGCGCGGCGGGGCGGTGGTAGGTGGGGATCAGGCTGCACGCGGCCAGCAGGACGGGCAGGGCCAGCGCGGTCAGCAGGGCCGGCCTGGCCGGTCGGTTGGCGGGCCGACGGAGGGTGGGCTCAGTCATGGGTAGCTCCCGTGGGGGTGGGCAGGGCCGGTGGCTGGGGCGACCGGTTCTTGAACAGGGTGCGGATCACCACAAAGAAGACGGGCACCAGGAACACCGCCAGCGTGGTGCCGATCAGGATGCCGCCGAGCACGCCGGTCCCGATGGCACGTTGGCTGGCCGAGCCGGCACCGCTGGCGATGGCCAGCGGCAGCACGCCCAGCGCGAACGCCAGCGAGGTCATGATGATGGGCCGGAAGCGCAGGCGCACCGCCTCGAGCGCGGACTCCACGATGCCTTTGCCGCTGTCCTGGGTGTCCTTGGCGTACTCCACGATCATGATCGCGTTCTTGGCCGACAGGCCGATGATGGTGATCAGGCCGACCTGGAAGTACACGTCGTTCGAGTAGGCGCGCAGCAAGGTGGCCACCACGGTGCCCAGCAGGCCCAGCGGCACCACCATCAGCACCGAGATCGGGATGCTCCAGCTTTCGTACAGCGCCGCCAGGCACAGGAACACCGCCAGCAGCGCGAAGCCGTACAGCACCATCGACTGCGAACCTGCCGAGTTCTCTTGCAGCGATTGGCCCGTCCATTCGTAGCCAAAACCACTGGGCAGCTCGGCCGCCAGGCGCTCCATTTCGGCCATCGCCTCCCCGGTGCTGTGGCCCGGCGAGGAGTTGCCGCTGATGCGCACGGCGTCGTAGCCGTTGTAGCGCACCGACTGCATCGGTCCGGTGGTCCAGTGCGTGGTGGCAAAGGTCGACAGCGGCACCAGCTTGCCGCTGGCGCTTTGCACCTGGAACGTGAGCAGGTCTTCGCCTTGCATGCGGTAAGCCGCGTCGGCTTGCACCAGCACGCGCTGCATGCGGGCGTTGCTCGGGAAGTCGTTCACGTAGTCCGACCCCATCAGCGTCGACAAGGCGGTGTTGATGGCCGAGAAGTCGACCCCCTGGGCCTGGGCCTTCTGCCGGTCGATCACCAGTTGCAACTGGGGCGCGTCGTCGAGGCCGTCCATCCGCACCTGGGCCAGCAGCGGGCTCTTGAGCGCCGCCCCCAGCAACTGGTCGCGGGCCGCGTTCAGGGCCGCGTGGCCTTTGCCGCCACGGTCCTGCAGTCGGAAGGTGAAGCCTGACGAGTTGCCCAACTCGGGAATCGGGGCCGGGTTCAGCGGCAGGATGAAGGCGTCACGCACCTTCAGCAGCGCCATGTAGGCGCGCCCCACCAGGGCCTGGGCCGAGTGCTCGGGGCCCACGCGCTGGGTCCAGTCCTTGAGCGTCACAAACGCCAGACCCGCGTTCTGCCCGTTGCCTGAGAAGCTGTAACCCAGCACGCTGACCATGCTCTCCACCTCGGGTTGCTGCAGCAGGTAGGTTTCCATCTCCTGCACCACCTCGAGCGTGCGTTTGGAGGTGGCGCCGGGGGGCAGTTGCACGTTGACCATGATGTTGCCCTGGTCCTCGTCGGGCAGGAAGGAGGTGGGCAGGCGCTCGAAGATCAGCAGCGCCGCGGCGATGATGGCCGCGTAGATCACCAGGTAGCGCAACGCGCGTTTGAGCAGGCGCGCAACCCAGCTTTCATAGCCGCTCGCGGTGCGGTCAAAGCCGCGGTTGAACCAGCCAAAGAAGCCTTTCTTTTTCTGTTCGCTGCCGGGCGGGATGGCCTTCAGCATCGAGCCGCACAGCGCCGGGGTCAGGGTCAGCGCCAGGAAGGCCGAGCAGGCAATCGACGACACCATCACCACCGAGAACTGACGGTAGATGTTGCCCACCGAGCCACTGAAAAAGGCCAGCGGCACGAACACCGAGATCAGCACCACCGTGATGCCGATGATGGCGCCGGAGATCTGGCCCATGGCCTTGCGCGCCGCATCGATGGGGGCCAAGCCCTCGTCGCTCATGAGGCGCTCCACGGCCTCCACCACCACGATGGCATCGTCCACCACGATGCCGATCACCAGCACCATCGCAAACATCGACAGCACATTGATCGACAGCCCCATCAGCAGCATCGCAATGAAGCCGCCGAGCAAGGCCACGGGCACCACGATGGCCGGGATCAGGGTGTAGCGCCAGTTCTGCAGGAACAGGAACATCACCACGAACACCAGCAGCAGCGACTCGAACAGGGTCTCGGTCACTTCACCGATGGAGATCTTGACGAAGGCCGACGTGTCGTAAGGCATGGCCCACTTCATCCCCTTGGGGAAGTAGCGCTCCAGCTCGTGCATCTTCTTGCGCACGGCGGTGGCCGTGGCCAGGGCATTGCCCTTGTTCGCGGGTTGCACGCCGAGGCCCGAGGCCGGTTTGCCATTGAGTCGGGCCGACGTGGCGTAGCTGGCGCCACCGATCTCCAGCCGCGCCACGTCTTTGACGCGCACGCTGGAGCCATCCGGGTTGGCGCGCAGCACGATGTCGCCAAAGGCCTCGATGGAGGCCAGTTGGCCGTCCACCAGCACGGTGGCGGAGATCTCCTGCGTGCTCACCTGGGGCAGGTCGCCGATCACACCCGACGCGACCTGGGCGTTCTGCGCCGAAATCGCCGAGTTCACATCGGCCGGCGACAGCCCATAGGACACCAGCTTGCCGGGGTTGAGCCAGATGCGCATCGCGTGCTCGGTGCCGAACTGCTGGACCTGACCGACGCCGTCGATGCGCTGGATCTCGGGCATCACATTGCGTGCCACGTAGTCGCCAATGTCGATCGGGTTGGTGTTGGGGTCGTCGGAGGACAGCATCAGGAACAACAGGAAGTTGTTCGACGCCTTGGTCACCAGCACCCCCTGCTGGTTGACCGCGGCGGGCAGCCGGGGGGTGGCTGCGCTGAGCCGGTTCTGCACGTCCACCTGGGCCATGTCCGGGTCGATGCTCGGATCAAAGTTCAGGGTGATGGTGCCCGTGCCGTCAGCCTGCGCCACGGACTCCATGTAGAGCATGCCGGTGGCGCCGTTCATTTGTTGCTCGATCACCGTGATGACGCTGTTCTTCAGCGTCTCGGCGGAGGCGCCGGGGTAGGTGATGCTGAGCACCACGCTGGGCGGCGCCACGGGCGGGTACTGCGCGATGGGCAGCTGGGTGATGGAGACGCAGCCGAGCACGATCACGAACAGGGCGATCACCCAGGCGAAGATCGGTCGGCTGATGAAAAAATTGGACATGGACTGCGGCTCCTCAGGACTTGGCCGCCGGGGCGGTGGCCGGCTTGGCCTCGGTCGCGGGGGCGGCGGCCGGCGTGGCGCTGGGGGGGGCTGCCGCGGCCTTGGCGCCGGTCCACGGCACGGGTTTCACCGGGGCTTTGCCCCGCAGCTTCTGGAAGCCATCCACCATCACCTGCTCGCCCGGCTGCAGGCCCGCGAGCACCACCCATTGGCCACCGGACGTGCCGCTGACCTGGATGGCGCGCGTGCTGACCTGGCCGTCGGCGGCCACCACCATGACGGTGTTGCCCGACTGGGTGCGGGTCACCGCTTGTTGGGGCAGCAAGATGGCTTCGCTGGCTTCGGCTTGTTCCAGCCGCACCCGTGCATACAGTCCGGGCAGCAGCACCCGGTTCGGGTTGGGCACCTCGGCGCGCAGCGTGATCTGCCCCGAACTGGTGTCCACGGTCACGCCCGAGAAGAACAGCTTGCCGGGCAGCGGGTAGGCCGTCCCGTCGGGCAGCAGGATGCGCACGCTGGCCGCCTGGCTGCCGGGCACGCGCTTGAGTTGGCCCTGTTCCAGGCTGCGCTGCAGGCGCAGCACGTCGTCGGCCGATTGGGTGAAGTTGATGTAGACCGGGTCGATCTGTTGCACCGTGGTCAGCGGGGTCACCTGGCCTTGGCCAACCAGGGCCCCTTCGGTGACCTGGGTCTGGCTGACGCGCCCGGCAATCGGCGAACTGACGCTGGCGTAGCCCAGGTTCAGGCGTGCCGTCTGCACGTTGGCGCGGGCGCTGGCCACGTCGGCCAGGCCCTGTTGCACATTGAGCTGGGCCGTGGTCAGCGCTTGTTGACTGACTGCGCCGTCCACCGCCAGCGGGGTGTAGCGCTTGAGCACGTCTTGCGCCTGGGCCAGCGTGGCCTCGGACTTCAGCAGGCCTGCGGTGGCGCTGTCATAGGCGGCCTTGAAGGGCTCTGGATCGATCTGGTAGAGCAGCTGCCCGGCGCGCACCTCCGAGCCTTCGACGAACAAGCGCTTTTGCAGCACGCCCGCCACGCGCGCCGCGATGTTGGCGCTGCGAAAGGGTTCCACCCGACCGGGCAGTTCGGTCTGCAAACCAACCGCTGAGGTCTTCACGACGACCACCCCCACTTCAGCGGGCGGTGCCGCGGTTTGGGTGGGAGGGGCGTGGCGGTCGCAGCCGCCGATCAAGGCGCCGACACTGAGGGCGATGACCGCGCCCAGGGATGCGCGGGACCAAGGGGATCGACGGTCTGAGCGGTCGACAAGAGACGGTACGCGGAGCATGGCTTTCCTTCCGAAATCCGGGGGGGCAATGGAGTGCATCCGGATCATCCGTCGGGGTTCATGTTCGAAAGCGCAACAAAAGAAATCACCGATCTGGTCTTTGTCCCTTTGTGTTTCGGCGTCGCCGAGGCTTGAACAAAGCTGGTGGAAGTGCCCCCTGGACCGACCGTTGGGCGGCTCCAGAGGGACAGGCCGTGGCGGCCTAACACATCACATCACGGCCTGTTGGCGTCCCGGACGTCGTCAGTCGTCTGAGTCGTTCCGGCAGGCAGTTGGCGGGCGCTGACCTGGCCCGCGGCAGGTCAGCGGTTGGGGGTGGCCGCCGCGGTGGTGGTGGGCGCTGTCCAGCCCCCGCCCAGCACCTTGTACAGCGTGACCTGGCTTTGCAGCTGGGCCAGTCGCGTCTGCACCAGCGACTGCTGGGTGGCAAACAGCGTGCGCTGGGCATCGAGCAGATCGAGGTAGCTGGCCACGCCGCTCTGGTAGCGCAGTTCGGACAGCTTCAGGCGTCGGGTGTCGGCCAGGGCCTGGGCCTCCAGGGCCTTCAGCTGGTCACCCAGTGTGTCGCGGCCGGCCAGCGCATCGGCCACCTCGCGGAAGGCGCTCTGGATGGCCTTCTCGTACTGGGCCACAGCGATATCGCGGCCGGCCTTGGCGGTGTCCAGTCCGGCCTGGTTGCGGCCGGCGTCGAACAGCGGCAGCACGATCTGCGGCGTCGGCGTGAAGCCCCAGGACCCGTCCTTGAACAGGCCCGAGAGTTGGCCGCTGGCCGAACCGTAGCCGGCGGTCAGCGTGATGCGCGGGAAGAACGCTGCGCGCGCGGCACCGATGTTGGCGTTGGCCGCCAGCAGCGACTGCTCGGCCTGACGGATGTCGGGGCGGGCGGTCAGCAGGTCCGAGGGCAGGCCCGCGGGCACGTCGGGCAGGCGCGTCTGGCCCAGCGAGCTTTGCGCCAGGCTGTTGCTGATCTCGGCCGGTAAGGCCTGGCCCAGCAGCAGCACCAGGGCGTTTTCGTCCTGGGCGCGTTGGCGTTGCAGTTGCACCTGGGTGGCGCGGGCGCTTTCGGCCAGCGACTCGGCCTGGCGCAGGTCCAGTTCGGAGGCCGCACCGCTGTCAAAGCGCAGCCGGGTCAGGCGCACCGAGTCCTCGCGCGAGGCCAGCGTCTGGCGCGTCAGGTTCAGCAGTTCCTGGTCGGCTTGCAGCGTCAGCCAGCCGTTGGCCACGCTGGCCACCAAACTGATCTGGGCCGCCTTGCGGGCTTCGTCGGTGGCCAGGTACTGGGCCAGGGCCTGTTCTTTGAGGCTGGCCACGCGACCGAAGAAGTCCAGCTCCCAGGCGCTGACCGACAGGCCCGCGCTGTAGAGCTTGCTCACATTGCCGGCACCGTTCAGGTTGCTGCTCAGGTTGCCGGCCAGGTTGACGGTCGGGAACAGGTCGGCCCGCTTGATCTGGAACGCCGCTTGCGCCTGCTGGATGTTCAGCACCGAGACCCGCAGGTCCCGGTTGTTGGCCAGGGCCAGCTCGATCAGCTGGCGCAGGTGCGCGTCGCTGTAAAAGCGGTTCCAGGGCAGTTCGGCGGCGCTCGGGCCCGCCGGATCGGCCGCGTCCTTGCCCGCCACCCGCGGGTAGCTGGCCGCCGTGGGGCTGGCCGGGCGCTCGTAGGTCGGGATCATGCTGCAGCCCCCCAGCAGCAGGGCCAAGGCCAGGGCCGTGGGCGCACTGCGCAGGGTGGAGCGCGACAGCGCTTGACGGGTCTTACTCATGGGAATGTCCTCCATTCGCCGCTTCACCCACGCCAGCGTTCTTGGCGTGTTCGGCGTACATCTTGCGCTGGCGCTCGCTGCCCTTGAACAGGGTGCGCACCACCACGAAAAACACGGGCACAAAGAACACCGCCAGCACCGTGCCGGTGATCATGCCGCCCACCACCCCGGTGCCGATGGCCCGCTGGCTGGCCGAGCCCGCCCCCGTGGCGATCGCCAGGGGCACCACGCCCAGCATGAAGGCCAGCGAGGTCATGACGATGGGGCGGAAGCGCAGGTGCGCGGCGGCCAGGGCCGACTCGATCACGCCACGCCCCTGCGCCTGCAGGTCCTTGGCGAACTCGATGATCAGAATCGCGTTCTTCGCCGACAAGCCGATGATGGTGATCAGCCCCACCTGGAAGTACACGTCGTTCGAGTACGCCCGCAGCAAGGTGGCCAGCAGCACCCCGAGCACGCCCAGGGGCACGACCAGGATCACCGACAGCGGGATCGACCAGCTCTCGTACAGCGCGGCCAGGCACAGGAACACGGCCAGCACGGCAAAGCCGTACAGGATCACGGCCTGCGAGCCGGCGAGCTTTTCTTCGCGCGATTGACCGGTCCACTCGTAGCCAAAGCCCGGGGGCAGTTGCGCGGCCAGCTTCTCCATCTCGGCCATGGCTTCACCGGTGCTGCGGCCCGGGGCGGCCCCGCCGCTGATGCGCACGGCGGGGTAGCCGTTGTAGCGCACCGTCTGCATGGCGCCATTGGCCCAGCGGGTGCTGGCAAACGACGACATCGGCACCAGGTTGCCCTGGCTGTTGGGCACGCGCAGCTTGAGGATGTCGTCCGGCTGCATGCGCGACGGTGCATCGGCCTGCACCACCACCCGTTGCAGACGACCCTGGTTCGGGAAGTCGTTCACATAGGTCGAGCCCAGCGCCGTCGAGATGGCGGTGTTGATGCTGTCGAACGGCACGCCCAGCGCTTGCGCCTTGTCGCGGTCGATGTCGATCTGCAGTTGCGGCGCATCCTCCAGGCCGTCCGGACGCACCTGGGTCAGCACCTTGCTTTGCGAGGCCATGCCCAACAACTGGTTGCGGGCGGCAATCAGCGCATCGTGGCCCTTGCCGGCGCGGTCTTGCAGCCGGAAGGTGAAGCCGGTGGCATTGCCCAGTTCAGGGATGGGCGGCGGGCTCAGCGGGAAGATGAAGGCATCGCGGATGCCCATCAGTGCCCCGAAGGCGCGGCCGGCCAGGGCCTGTGCCGAGTGTTCTTCGCCATGGCGTTCGTCCCAGGGCTTGAGGGTCACAAAGCCCAGGGCCGCGTTCTGGCCTTGGCCCGAGAAGCTGAAGCCCAGCACCCCGACCATGCTCTTGACCTCGGGCTGGTTCAGCACAAAGGCTTCGACCTTTTCCATCACGTCGCGGGTGCGCTCGATGGTGGCGCCTGGCGGCAGCTGCACGTTCACCAGCATCGTGCCCTGGTCTTCGTTGGGCAGGAACGAGGTCGGCAGGCGGGTGTAGATCACCCCGGCAGCGGCCACGATGGCGACATAGATCACCATGTAGCGGCCCGCGCGCTTGAGCATCCGGGCCACCCAGCCTTCATAGCGCTTGGCGCCGCGGTTGAAGCTGCGGTTGAACCAGCCGAAGAAACCCTTCTTCTCATGGTGCGAGGGGTCGACGGGCTTGAGCAGCGAGGCGCACAGCGCCGGCGTCAGCGACAGGGCCAGGAAGGCCGAGAACGCGATCGACGACACCATCACCGCCGAGAACTGGCGGTAGATGTTGCCCACCGAGCCACTGAAGAAAGCCAGCGGCACGAACACCGAGATCAGCACCACGGTCACGCCGATGATGGCGCCCGAGATCTGTCCCATCGCCTTGCGGGTGGCCTCCAGTGGCGGCAGGCCTTCCTCGCTCATGATGCGCTCGACGTTCTCCACCACCACGATGGCGTCGTCCACCACGATGCCGATCACCAGCACCATGCCGAACATGGTCAGCACGTTGATCGAGAAGCCCAGGGCCAGCAGCGTGGCAAAGGTGCCCAGCAGGGCCACCGGCACCACGATGGTCGGGATCACGGTGTAGCGCCAGTTCTGCAGGAACAGGAACATCACCAGGAACACCAGCACCACGGCTTCGACCAGGGTCTCGGCCACCTGGCTCAGGGAGATCTTCACGAAGCCCGAGCTGTCGTAGGGGATCGAGTACGACATGCCTTCGGGGAAGAAGCCTTGCAGCTGGTTCATCTTGGCCTTCACCGCATTGGCGGCGGCCAGCGCGTTGCCGGTGGGCGTCAGCTGGACGCCGATGCCGGTGGCGGGCTTGCCGTTCAGGCGCGCGGAGGTGCCATAGGTTTGCGCGCCCAGCTCGATGCGGGCCACGTCCTTGAGTCGCACGGTGGAGCCGTCGACGTTGGCGCGCAGCACGATGCGACCAAACTGCTCGACGCTGGCCAACTGGCCCTTCACCACCACGGTGGCGGCAATGCCCTGGCCCGCGATGTTGGGCAGGTCACCGATGGCCCCCGACGACACCTGGGCGTTTTGCGCCTTGATGGCCGCGTTCACATCGGCCGGCGACAGGTTGTAGCCCGTCAGCTTGGCCGGGTCGATCCACACGCGCATGGCGCGCTCGGTGCCGAACAGCTGGGCCTGGCCAATGCCGGGCAGGCGCTGGATTTCAGGGATCACGTTGCGCGAGGCGTAGTCGCCCAGCGCGATCGGGTCGTAGGCCCCGTTGTCCGAGGACAGCATGATGAACAGCAGGAAGTTGCTGCGCGACTTGTCCACGCGCACGCCCTGTTGCGTCACCGCACTGGGCAGGCGTGGGGTGGCGCGCGACAGCCGGTTCTGCACATCCACCTGGGCCAGGTCGGGGTTGGTGCCCGGTTCAAAGCTCAGGGTGATGGAGCCGGTGCCGTCGGCTTGGCTGACCGATTCCATGTAGATCAGCCCCGGGGAGCCGTTCATTTCACGTTCGATCACACTGATCACGCTGTCTTCCAGCGTCTGGGCCGAAGCGCCCGGGTAGCTGGTGTTGATGACCACCGAGGGCGGCGCCACCGGCGGGTACTGCGAGATCGGGAGTTGGGTGATGGACACCCCGCCCAGCACCAGGATGAACAGTGCGATCACCCAGGCAAAAATGGGCCTGTCAATGAAGAACTTCGCCATGTGTCAGGCTCCTCAGGACTTGGCGGCCGGCGCGGCCGCAGCGGGGGCAGCGGCCGGGGCCTTGGTGCCCGGGGCTTGCCAAGGCACGGCCTTCACGGGGGCGTCGCCGCGCAGCTTCTGGAAGCCGTCGACCATCACCTGCTCGCCGGCCTTCAGGCCGTCCAGCACCACCCATTGGTTGCCCTTGCCCGTGGCCACCTTGACGGGGCGCGGGCTGACCTTGCCTTCGGGGCTGACCACCATCACCACGTCACCCTGGCCGCTGCGCGTCACCGCTTGCTGCGGCAGCGTGATGGCGTTGCTGGCCTGGGCTTGCTCCAGGCGCACCCGCACATACAGGCCCGGCAGCAACTGGCCGCCGGGGTTGGGCACTTCGGCACGCAGGGTGATCTGGCCCGTGCCGCTGTCCACCGTCAGGTCGGAGAACAGCAACTTGCCCGCGCGCGGGTACTCCGTGCCATCGTCTTGCACCAGCCGCACGCTGGCCGCCTCCGCGCCATTGGCGCGCTTGAACTGGCCGTTGGCCAAGGCCTGGCGCAGCTTCATCACCTCGGCGGCCGACTGCGTGAAGTTCACATACAGCGGGTCGATTTGCTGCACCACGGCCAGCTGGGTGGCTTCGCTCTGGCCCACCAGGGCGCCCACGGTCACCAACTCGCGGCCAATGCGACCCGCGATCGGCGACGTCACCGTGGTGTAGCCCAGGTTGATCTTGGCGGTTTGCAGCGCTGCTTTGGCCGACGCCACATCGGCCTCGGCTTGCTTCTGGGCTGCTTCGGCGTTCACGTAGTCTTGCTTGCTGATGGCGTTGGCTTCGATCAGCGGCTTGTAGCGGGCCAGCTGGGCCGAGGTCTGCATCAGGTTGGCTTCGGCCTTGGCCACGGCGGCCTGGGCACTGTCAAAACTGGCCTTGTACGGCGCGGCATCGATCTGGAACAAAGGCTGTCCGGCCTTCACATCGCTGCCTTCGCGGAACAGGCGCTCCTGCAGGATGCCGGTGGCACGGGCGCGTACTTGGGCCACGCGCGAGGCTTCCAGGCGGCCGGGCAACTCGGTCACCAGGCCCACGTCGCCTGGGGTCACCGTGACCACGCCCACTTCGGTGGGGGGCGGGCCGCCCGCGCCTGCGCCGGGGCCGCCCTGGGCATTGGTGGGACCGCAGCCGGCCAGCACCGCGCTCAGTGCGGCGGCAGCGGCCAGGAGGGTCAGGCGCGCCGGCGAGGGCTGGCGCAACGGAACGGCCTGGGCCGCAGAAAGGGTGTCAGTCATGTCGGTTTTCCAGAATGGGTGGGGTTGCTGAAGGCACGCAGACGGTGTCAACGCACACTTTGTATTGACCAGGAAAAAAACGAAAGTGAAGTATACATACATCCATGAATGTATGATGTGCACGTTTGGTAAACCCCACAGGAGACACGCCCATGGTTCGCCGCACCAAAGAAGACGCCCTTGCCACCCGCCACAGCCTGCTGGATGCGGCCGAGCGGGTGTTCTCGGAAAAAGGCGTTTCGCGCAGCTCGCTCAACGACATTGCCGTGGCCGCCGGCACCACGCGGGGCGCCATCTATTGGCACTTCAAGGACAAGGCGGACTTGTTCAACGCCATGATGGAACGCGTCACCCTGCCCATGGAGGAAGCCCTGGAGCGCATGGGGCGCGAGCCCGGGGGCGACCCACTGGAGGAGATCCGCCAGTCTGCGGTCGATGTGTTAAGGAAAATGGTCAATGACCCTGGTATTCAACGGGTCTTCGAGGTCGCGTCTTACAAGGTCGAGTACGTGGGCGATGCGCTGCCCATCAAGCAGCGCCACCTGGAAGCGCGCAACGGGTGCCTGACCGAGATGACGCGCAGCCTGCAAGCCGCGGCCGAGTTGCACCGCTGCACCCTGCCCATGCCCGCGGCCATGGCAGCCCGGGGCCTGCACGCGATGGTCGATGGCCTGATTCAGAACTGGTTGCTGTCGCCCGAAGCCTTTGACGTGGTGAGCACGGGTCAACAGGCGATCGACACCTACCTGGCCGGCCTGGGCTTCCAGCACCGGTTGGCGTGAGCCCCGGGCGGACCGCCAGCCGCGCGGTCCTCGCCGCCGCCGCAGTCTGGTGGACGGCCGGGACGCCCCCGCCTGGCGCGCGGCAGCCGATCACCCGGCAAGGGGTGGGCGCCGTGCCATAATCCAGGTCTGCCTACCGGCAACCGGTATGCGGCTGTAGCTCAGTGGATAGAGTATTGGCCTCCGAAGCCAAGGGTCGTGGGTTCGATCCCCGCCAGCCGCACCACATCTCCCCGGAAACCCGTTAAACAAGCGGTTTCCAAGCCAGTAGGGCCTTCCCAGAGACTGCGCTGTTCCACAAACCTGTACCACAACAGGTCACAATTGGATGGTGTCTGAAGTGAGGTTTCCCCCCTACGTCCGCCTTCGCGGCAAAGTGTTCTGGTTCCGTCGCCGTGTCGAGGATGGCCTCATCCCAATCATCGGGCGTGGTGAGTTCAATGAGTCGTTGAAGACCTCGGATCTCGCCGATGCCCGGAAGTTGGCTGCGTTCAGAAACGCCGAGATAGAAGCCGAGTTCGAGCGTGCCCGTGCCGTCCGCAAGGCTCAAACAACCACCGTGCCGTTGCATCAACAGCCGACGACAGAGGAGGGGCAGTACATCCGTGAAGCGGTCCGTTCCTACTTGCTGGAGGAGGACGAAGCTGTCCGCATGTAAGTACCCGACGACGATGCGATGGAGGCCTACGAAGACATTCGATCCAACGAAAACGAAGCCGTCGTTGAAGGGCTGCGTTCTGGCGCGGTTGCCTTGGGCCCCGTCGAGAAGGAGCGCATGCGCAAGTTGCTGGCGGCCATTGGTGTGACGGTTGAGCCGGGCCCCCAGGCTTGCACATGGCAGCGTACAGGGCTACGGAGGGCTTGCTGTTGGGCCTGCGTGACATCGGTAGTCGCATCAACGGCGGGTTTGTGGTGACACCGCCCCGGCCCGTTGCTCCTGCAAGTCTGGCCGCGCCTTCGCCCGAGGTCAGTTCCTCCTCCTCCCCTGTCGTGACGCAGGGTGACGTCATTGACCACTACGTCAAGGGGTTGCCTGACAACGACTTCAAGCGCAAGGTCAAGCGCTGCCTCCAGTTGTTTGGCGAGTTCCTGGGGCATAACCTTCCCGTCGCCGACCTTCGGCAGAGGGCGGTCACTGACTTCATGCGTGACATCTGCCGCTTGCCTGACAAGTGGGCAAGGCGGTTTGATGCGGGTGAGTCCATCGCCTCCATGCTTGCGGTCAAGGCCGCGAAGGTCATGAGTCCGACGACCTACGAGGCCAACTATCGCGGGCCGTTAGGCACCTTCTTGGATGTGTCTTCCAAGACCTTTGGTGACGATGGCTTCCGTGCAATGAGCGTCAAGCACATCAAGTACATGGGGGACCGACTGCCCGAGGAGGATCAACAGCGGGCTCTCAGGCCCGATGAGTTGGTCACCTTGTTCGAGGGCGATGCGTTCGCTCGAATCGCACAAGACCCAAAGCAAGAGCCTCTGTAATGGCTGTTCGTCGTGATGCTTTTCACGGGTGCCCGACCACGCGAGGTCTGCCAGTTGAATCCACAGGTGGACTTTGGGCAGGTCGATGGGGTTTGGTATATCGACCTGGACGAGAAGACGCCAGCGGGGGTGAGGGTCACAAACTCCATCAAGACAGGCGAAGCTCGTCGTGTTCCCCTCCATGCTGAACTTGTTCGCCTGGGCTTCGCTGAGTACCTTCAACGGGCCAAGGAGCGTGGCGCTGATCGGCTGTTCCCCACATGGCGGTTGAAGAATGGCAACGCGTTCTCAGCCCACTACAAGGCCGTTGCGGACCTTCTACGTGCCGTCGGCCTCTACACGCGCGATGCGCCACCCGGTGAACAGATCACGGGGGCATACACCCTGCGCAAGACCTTCATCACCGAGTGCCGCAATCAGGGGGTGGTCTCGAAGGAACTCACGGGGCACAGCGATGGCAGCACCACCGCGATGCAGAACAGGCACTACATCTTTGGACCGGAGCCGTTCCGTCGGAAGCTAGAGCAGTTGTCGAAGTTGGTGATGCCTGTACGCATTCCTACCCGGTGATAAGGCTGGTGTGTCAATCGTGCTGCGCTGTCCAGCTCATGCCATTGTTGGTCTGTGTGTTCGAGATGGCGAGAGTGTTGGCGGTCCCGTCGTAACTATCTGAAGGGCTTGAGCCAAGTCTGGTTGCATGCCAAGAGCCATTCACATCCACAGTTCCCACCAAATCGCGCAGGGCACCCATGCAAGAGCCTTTCAGTGCACCAGTCTCATTGGCCACTGCGCTACAGTAGGTAATGGACTGAGGAACTCTCAGAGCGATTGACCATGAACCTGCAAAGCGGGCAACCGTTGGAACACTGCCTGCAAATTTGGTCACCGACATCCCGATCAACTTCGATGAGTTCTGCGTCGAGGTAACGAGGCCAGTAGCGCTCGTGCTCGTCACCACTTCATCACAAGCCACATCCTGGAGCATGTGGACCTCCCGCCAGCAGGTGGCCCTCTTTTCGTAAGAGCTTGTGGTGTTGCCTACTGATGTCTGAGATCCGGTCTCGGTCTGAACAACCTTGTAGGCGTTGAACGTACCTGCCGGTGTGGTCACAGACTCAATTCCATTGACGCTGCCTGCGAGTGTGGCAACTGTTGTGAGGTTCGACTGGCATGTCTGGGTGTAAGAAACCGACCAGCTCTGCCCGACCGTGAGAGCACTCCCCACCGTGTTGACGGGCACAGAGTTCGTGCATTTGCCGTCTGCCGTCATTGCCGTGTTTGAGGTCCACTTTCCATCTGTCGTCATGGAGCGAGTTTGGCGCTGAGCATTGCTAAACGTGGTGGTCTGCAAGAACGAGCCATCAGCCTGAAAACCCGTGTACGTCCGTGTGTAGAAACTACCTGTTGTCGCAGAGGTGGACGGATCCGTGCTGGTCAGGGCATAAGTCAAAGAGTCCCCTTCCGCCACCGCAGTTATCGTGATCGCTGCCGATCCATCGGTTGAGCCTGTCGAGCTGCTAGAGCCAGAGGTGCTTCCTCCGCCTCCGCAGGCACATAGGCACATCGTCAAAAAACATGCGGCCGCGTGGCGCGAGCGTTCGTCTAGAAGTCGGGACATCATTGTTTACCTCACCAGAAGGAACCACCTCTTTGGGTGGTCGGGATGCACTATGAGGTCCGAAGGAGCGCTGCTATTGCGAGGACACGAAAGGTTTCACCCTCAAACATTCGAGAGCCCAATCAAGGAATCAAAGCAACTATTCTCCCCCCCCCTCTGCCACCCCTCACGGCCTCATCCAGCCCTGCCAGAGCCGCATTCAGAAAAGCCTCGGGCCTCAGTCTTCCCGGGCTTCCATTCCCGTCCACTCACCCACCAGCCCACAGGCAGGACACCGAGCGTAGATGCTCGGGCAGATGGTGAACTCGGGCTGGTGCCGATCCTCGGGACGGGCAGCGGCCACGGTGCCTCCATCCGTCTCGGTCAAGCCGAGCGCCACACAGCGGGAGCAACGGCAGGCCGCCAAGCGGGCCACGGGATCAAAGCCATCAACGAACATCGTAACCTCCCAGCACCTCTACCGGGCGCCGTGTGTGGATCGTAGCGCCTCGCCACCCCGACACGGGCGACCCATCAACTGAGTGTCAGGATGCCTACACCCCAGGCTGACAATTCGGCCTGACACCAAAAGCGTCAGATTAGATTCAATGTTTGAATTTCCTGACATCAAGAGCAAAGGGTCTAGACCCAAAGCTGACAACACAAGGAATAAAGATGAGCGGACAACAAGTCGGCTACCTGCGGGTGTCCACACAAGAGCAGAACACCCAGCGGCAACTTGATGGCGTGGAGTTGGACAAGAGATTTGAGGACAAGGCCAGCGGCAAGGACACCAAGCGGCCCGAGCTTGAGAGGTGCCTGTCACACCTCCGGGAGGGTGATGTCCTGCACGTGCATTCGATGGACCGATTGGCACGTTCCCTTGATGACCTTCGCAAGCTGGTCAAAGACCTGAACGCCCGGGGCGTGGTCGTCCGCTTTCACAAGGAGAACATTACCTTCACAGGCGATGATTCGCCAATGGCCAATCTGTTGCTGTCCATGCTTGGCGCGGTTGGCGAGTTTGAGCGGACGATCATCCGAGAGCGTCAAAAGGAGGGGATCGTTAAGGCGAAGGAGCGCGGGGTCTACAAGGGCCGCAAGCCCGCATTGACTTCGGAGCAGGTCAATGCCCTACGGAGTCGAGCGGCCTCTGGCGAGTCAAAGGCGCTCCTGGCGCGGGATTTCAAAATTAGCCGGGGGACTGTTTATAAGTATCTGAATGCTGGTATTATTAATTGTTGAGAACTTGTGGCGATGTTTCCATCTGTCTTGTCATGCTGTTTTCATGAATTTATCCGAATTTTGAAAGCCGACGTCTACTCGCTTTTGGTGTGAGCGTTGCGTTTAATGCGCTGTATTTGTTGGTGGTTTTTGATTTTTGGGTGTTGATGGTTTTCGATTTGATTGATGATTTTTCTTCTGGTTTGATTTTTTTGCTGTATTGCTAAGGGGGTTTTGTGTCGGATCAATATATATACATATTAATTAATCCTTCGCTGAAGGGTTTGTTGAAAATTGGGAGAACCAATAGGCGTCCAGAGGAGCGCGCGCAAGAATTGTCAGCCACATCCGGCGTTCCGCAGCCATTTATCGTTGCTTATGAAGCGAAGATTTCTGATTCAGTACTGGCTGAGCAGCAGATCCACTCCGAGTTAACTCGAATGGGTCATAGAAATAATCCTGCGAGAGAGTTTTTTGAGTTGCCTCTAAAAGATGCGGTTGCCATAGTTGATAGGATTTGCTCTAATTTTCTGCCGACCCAAGAGTCTGACAGAGATTCTTTTATAGAAGAAGTTGGCGAAGTTGCTCAAGATTTCTATGAGCTTGGTTGCCGGCAGATGGATGGAGATGGTGACGAGTGGCAAAGTTTTGATGATGCTGTGGTGAGTTTTCAGCGAGCAATAGCGATGGGAAATAAGGATGCTTATATTCCTCTTGCTGATATTTATCTCTGGGGGCTCGCTGGCAGGGCCGACTTGCGGCGAGCGGTCGATATGCTCAATGCTGGCGCCAAGGCGGGGAACTATAAATGCTACTTAAACCTTTGGGAGATATATAGTGGGAATGCTGTGAATTTATATGCTGAGGAGCATGTTAAGTTCTCGGGAGGGCTCAGCATTAGTAATGCTGAGAAGGCGTATGGATTGTATTTTGATGCTATTAAGCATGTTTTTCCATATGTTGGAATACACAATTTCTATCGATATTTGAGCTGGCGTCAAAGCTTTTTGGATTCAGCTGCCCTGCTTGTTAGTCCGGCAGCGCAGGAGGCAGTTTTAAAAATTGTTCAGGTGATTAATCGTAATGTGCGTCAGCTTCGGCTTTCCCGAATTTCCGGTGTGGCGCGCACTGATGCAACTGATGCAGAGACAAGAAGGGATCTGAGCCTTGGTATTCTTTTGGAGTTTCACGATAAATTTGCAGATATGGGGATAGATTCTGGTGCTTATATTGGGGTGGCTCTAGAGGGTGCTAGTATTGAGGATTTGTGCTATGCATTTTCTACATTGCCGCAATCGCGTGCTGAAGATTGGGTGGCAACGTTTTCTAAATTCTTGAGAGTTTAGGCTGCCGACTCACTAGAAGATCGCTGCATAGAGTCATTGACCTTTTTCACAAGTGAGAAGATCGCTTGCACTTGCGCGAAGGGTCAATGTATACTGACACGAAGAGTTACTACAACTAGATTAGAATTTTGTCGATGTAGTGAGAGGCTAGTCGTGGGTTCGATCCCCGCCAGCCGCACCAGTTTCTTCATTCAGCGCCCGCTCCGACTCTGCGTCGGTGGCCGGGACGGTCTGGGGCCCACAGCGCCCGCATGACCCCTTCCCCCGACATCTTGAATTGAGCCCGGCCCGCCAGGGCCCAGGCCACAGACCGTCAGTTGGCCTTGGCGCTTCCTTGCGTCCAGCCAAGCCCGCCGTTGCGCTGGCCGAGGCCTGGTTTGGCCCCATTCGTCCGCTTGCAACGCGCGCTGACCACCGCGCCACGTGTGAATTGGCGGCGGCTAGATACAACTCCAGCGAACATTTCGCACCATATTTACATCGCTATCCAGCACCGCTCAGTTGGATACAAATCGTCTTTATTTCAGGGGCTAAGCTGGCTTCGGTTTTATCCACCCAGGCCGGAATCAATGATGAATATCTCTGTTGGATATTCGGATCTTGAGTATCAGCCGGCGCCGCCGGGTATTCATTACCCAAGGAGTAAATATGCATTTGGCCCCCAGAGAGCTGGACAAATTATTGATTCACACCCTGGCCATGGTCGCGTTGCAGCGCAAGGGCCGGGGCCTGCTGCTGAATCACCCGGAGGCCGTGGCGGTGATCAGCGCCGCCGCGCTGGAAGGCGCCCGGGAAGGCAAATCCGTCGAGGACGTCATGACCCTGGCCAGCCAGGTGCTGACGCGTGCCGATGTCATGGACGGCGTGGCCGACATGGTTCCCAACGTGCAGGTGGAGGGCGTCTTCACGGACGGCAGCCGCTTGATCACGGTCCACACCCCCATTCGATGACACGCCGGAGCCCCCATGACGACCCCTCAAGACCCCCTTCAAAACTGCCCGGTCGGCGGCGTGATCCTGGCCGCTGGTGACCTCGAGATGAACGTGGGCCGTCCGGTCACCACGCTCAAGGTGCGCAACACCGGCGACCGCCCGGTGCAAATCGGCTCTCATTTTCACTTTTTCGAAGTGAATGGTTTCTTGGATTTTGACCGCGCCCAGGCCTTTGGGATGCGCCTCGATATTCCAGCCACCACCGCGGTTCGATTTGAACCCGGCGACGAGAAAACCGTCCACCTGGTGCCGTATGCCGGCGCCGAGCGGGTGGTGGGTTTCAATAATTTGGTGGATGGCTGGGTCGGTAATGAGCGCGACCACCCGTATCGACCGCGTCTGGCTTTGGCCATGCATCACCTGCAATTGGCAGGCTTCAAAAACACGCCCGACGCCTGATGGCCTGAAGGATCGATATGTCAAGAATCACCCGCCAACAAAATGCCGACCTGTTCGGCCCCACGACCGGCGATCGCATTCGCCTGGGCAACACCAGCCTGCTGGTGCAAATCGAGAAGGACCTGCGCGGCTACGGCGATGAAGCGGTCTACGGCGGTGGCAAAACCCTGCGCGACGGCATGGGCCTGGACAACCAGCTCAGCAGCCGCGGCGGCGCCCCCGACCTGCTGATCACCAACGTCACCATCCTGGACGCCTGCCTCGGGGTCATCAAGGCCGACGTGGGCATCAAAAACGGCAACATCTGCGGCATCGGCAAGGCGGGCAATCCCGCCACCATGCCGGGCATCACCCCCACGCTGGCGGTGGGCCCGGCCACCGATGTGATCTCGGGCGAGCACCTGATCCTGACCGCGGGCGGCATCGACTCCCATGTGCACATGATCTCGCCGCAGCAGGCCCAGGCGGCCCTGTCGGGCGGCATCACCACCCTCATCGGGGGCGGCCTGGGGCCGACCGACGGCACCAACGGCACCACCATCACCGGCGGCCCCTGGAGCACCGAGATGATGATGCGCGCCTTCGACGGCCTGCCGGTCAATGTGGGCTTCACCGGCAAGGGCAACTCGTCGGGCATCGCCACCTTGGTCGAGCAGGTCGAAGACGGGGCCATGGGCCTCAAGGTGCACGAAGACTGGGGCAGCACGCCGGGCGCCATCCGCGCCTCGCTGGAAGTGGCCGACGCCATGGACGTGCAGGTCTGCATCCACACCGACTCGCTCAACGAGGCGGGCTTTGTCGAAAACACCATCGCCGCCTTCGACGGCCGCACCATCCACACCTACCACACCGAAGGGGCGGGTGGCGGCCATGCGCCCGACATCATCCGTGTGGCCTCGCTGCAAAACGTGTTGCCCAGCTCGACCAACCCGACGCTGCCCTTCGGCGTCAATTCGCAGGCCGAGCTGTTCGACATGATCATGGTCTGTCACAACCTCAACCCCAAGATCCCGTCGGACGTGTCCTTCGCCGAGAGCCGGGTGCGGGTCGAGACCATCGCCGCTGAAAGCGTGCTGCAGGACCTGGGCGCCATCTCGATGATCTCCAGCGACTCCCAGGCCATGGGCCGGGTCGGTGAGAGCTTCACCCGCGCCATCCAGACCGCCGACTTCATGAAGAAGGCGCATGGCAAGCTGGCCGAGGACGCGGCCGAGCACGACAACCAACGTGTGCTGCGTTACCTGGCCAAGGTCACCATCAACCCGGCGATCACGCACGGCGTGAGCCACCTGATCGGCTCGGTCGAGGTGGGCAAGTTCGCCGATCTGGTGCTGTGGGAGCCTGCCTTCTTTGGCGCCAAGCCCAAGTTCGTCATCAAGGGCGGCCTGATCGCCTGGGCCACCATGGGCGACCCCAACGCTTCGCTGCCGACGCCCCAGCCAGTGATCTACCGGCCCATGTACGGCGCCTTTGCCTCGGCGCTGCACCGCACCTGCCTGACCTTCACCTCGCGCGCGGCCCACGAGCGCGGCATCGCCGAGCGCTATGGCCTGCAACGCCGCGTCGAGCCCGTGATCGGCACCCGGGCCATCACCAAGGCCTCGATGGTGCGCAACAGCGCCACGCCGGACATCGAGGTCGATTCCGAGACCTTTGCGGTGCGCGTCAACGGTGTGCACGCCACCGTGCCGCCGATCCAGACCGTGGCCCTGGGCCAGCTTTATTTCTTCAGTTGAAAGTCCTGTCCATGATCCTGATCCACGACATCCTGGGCCACCGGGACGACCCCCACTGGGTGCAGACCTTGGCCGGGCGAGCGCCCGAGCGTTTGTTGCTCAACCAGTGGGACGCCCAGAAAAACCGCTTGCGCACGGTGACCGACAGCGGGCTGGAGATCGCCATCTCCCTGCCCCGCAAAACCTTCATGAAGGACGGCGACGTGCTGTACTTCAACGCCGAGACCGGCCAGGCCCTGGTGGTGGAAATCGCCCTGCGCGAGGTGCTGGTGATCGAGCTCGACACGCAGCAGCCCATGAGCCCCGAGTTGCTGATGCGCACCTGCTTTGAACTGGGCCACGCGCTGGGCAACCAGCACTGGCCCGCGGTGGTCAAAGGCCACACCTTCTACGTGCCGCTGACGGTGGACCAGAAGGTGATGGGCTCGGTCATGCGCACCCACCAGTTCGAGCACATCCAGCACCGCTTTGTGCCGGGCTCCGAGGTGATCCGCTACCTCGCACCCCACGAGTCGCGGCGCCTGTTCGCGGGGGCCGATTCGACCCCGCACGTGCACTACGACCAGTTGGTGGCGGCGGGCGCAGAGGGTGCTGGCGCGCCGGGCACCGATGGGGCGCACCCCCACGCCCACCCGCACCCCCATGAGGTCCATGCGCACCCCCATGCGCATGAGGGCGAGGTGCACAGCCACGCCCACCCCCACGGTCCGAACGACGACGACACGGCGGGGGCGCAGCACCACCACCGCCACGACGCCGCCTCGCCGCCCGCCCTGGTGTGAGGGTGCCTGTGTCTCGGTCCACGCTCCCTTTGACGCGTCTGCTGCGCATCCTGCAATGGGGCGACGGCACCTTGCCGGTGGGGGCCTTCTCTTTCTCCAACGGGCTGGAGTCGGCCTTGCAGACCGGCATCGTGCAGGACGCCGCCAGCCTCAAGCGCTTTGTGCAAGGGGTGGCCTGGCAGAGCGCGGGCCTCGACGGGGTGGCCTTGCTGCATGCCCACCGCGTGGCCTTGGTCGGCGAGTTGCCGCCACTGCTGGCGGTGGACCAGGCGCTGATGATCCGGCGGGTCGGGCAGGAGCAACGTCAGATGCTCACCCGCATGGGCAAGAAGCTCACCGAGCTCGGTGAGCGCCTGCTGCCCCACCCGCTGCAGACCCAGTGGCTGGCCAGCATCCGCGACGGCCGCACGGCGGGCAGTTTTCCGGTCAGTGCCGGGATGTTGTTCGCCTTGCTCGGGGTGGCCGAGGACGAGGCGTTCGCGGTGCACCACTACGGCGTGGTGTCCATGATGCTGGGCGCCGCGCTGCGCCTCATGAAGGTCGACCACTACAGCACCCAGCGCATCGCCTTCGAGCTGCACGACGAGGTGGATGAGATCTACCGCCAGAAAGCCACTTGCGCGCTGGACGACATGGCCAGTTTCTCGCCGGTGTTCGACGTGCTCGTGGCGCACCACGAACAGGCCACGGTCCGCATGTTCATGAACTGAGCCCGTCGCCCCTCTCCCCCTTCAAACCAACAGGAATCCCATGAAAAGAATCACCCGCATCGGCATTGGCGGCCCCGTCGGCTCTGGCAAGACCGCCATCATCGAAGCCATCACCCCGGTGCTGATCAACTTCGGCATCAAGATGTTGATCATCACCAACGACATCGTCACCACCGAGGACGCCAAGCATGTGCAGCGCACGCTCAAGGGCATCCTGGTGGAAGAAAAAATCATGGGGGTGGAGACCGGGGCCTGTCCGCACACGGCGGTGCGTGAAGACCCCTCGATGAACCTGGCCGCGGTCGAGGACATGGAGTCGCGCTTCCCCGAGACCGATGTGGTGCTGATCGAATCCGGTGGCGACAACCTGACCCTCACCTTCAGCCCCGCGCTGGTGGACTTTTTCATCTACGTGATCGACGTTGCCGCGGGCGACAAGATCCCGCGCAAGAACGGGCCTGGCATCTCGCAGTCCGACATCCTGGTGATCAACAAGACCGACCTGGCCCCCTATGTGGGCGCCAGCCTGCAGGTCATGCACGACGACGCCAAGATGATGCGCAAGCACAAGCCCTTCCTGTTCACCAACTGCAAGACCGGCGAGGGCATCCACGAGCTGGTGGCCCTGATCCATGAAATGAGCCTGTTCGACGTGCCGCTCAAAGCATGAACACCGCCGCCGCCTGGCCCACGTCCATCGCGCAGATGGAGCAGCTTGCCGAGCTGGATGCCTACCGCAGCCAGCCCGCGCAAATGCCCGCCGCGGCCCACGGCAAAGTGGGCCTGCTGCAACTGCGCTTCGAGCGCCGCCAGGGGCGGTCGGTGCTGGCGCACCTGCACCGCATCAGCCCCTTGCTGGTGCAGCAGGCCCTGTATTGGGACGAGGCGATGCCGGAGCTGCCGATCTGCATGATCTTGTCGGTCGGCGGCGGCACCTTGCAAGGCGACCGCTTGAGCATCGAGGTCGATGTGGCCGCGGCCGCCTGCGCCCAGGTGACCACGCAGGGCGCCACGCGTTTGCATGCCATGGACGCCAACTACGCCTTGCAGGCCCAGAACCTGTCGCTCGGGCCCGGGGCCTACCTGGAGTTCATGCCCGAGGTGGTGATCCCCTACCGCCACACCCGCTACGCCAGCCAGACCCATGTGATGCTCGACGAGAGCGCCACCTTGCTGCTGAGCGAGTTCGTGATGCCGGGGCGCCTGCACCACGCGGGCGGTGAGCGCTTTGAGTACCGGCAGCTGTCGTTTGCCGTGCGCGTGTTCCGTCCCGACGGGCGACTGGTGTTCAGCGAGAAGCTGCTGATCGACCCCGCCTTGTACCCGCTCTCGCTGGAGAGCGTGATGCACGGGCTGGAGACTTTCGGCACCTTGCTGGTGTTGACCCCTGCCGAGGTGGCGCAGCGCATCCGTGCGCGGGCGGTGGCGCTCTGTGGGGTGGACCTCGAGGCTGGCTGGGTCAGTGGCGTGGTGGCCTTGCCCGACCAGCTGGGCCTGATGTTCCGGGTGGTGGCGCGGCAAAGCGAGCAGGTGCGCCAGCAGATCCGGGCGATTTGGCAGATCTGCCGCGAAGAAGCGGTGGGCCGCACCTTGCCCACCGAATTTGCCTGGCGTTGAACGCGCCTTGGAGAACCCCATGACCCCCATGCCTTTGCTGGATTTTCTGCGTGCCCTGCTCAAGGGCTTTGCGCAGGTGTTTTTCATGAACAACGCCCTCACAGGCCTGTTTTTTCTGATCGCCATTGGGGTGGCGTGCCAGGCCAGTGGTGACTGGGGGCCCTTCTGGGGCAGCCTGGTGGGGGGCGCCTCGGCCACCCTGACGGCCTTGGTGATCGACCGCGCCAAAGACCCCCTGCACACCGGCATGTATGGCTTCAACGGCGTGCTGCTGGGGGTGGCCTTGCCGACCTTCTTGCAGGGCGATGGGTTGATGTGGGGCCTGATCGTGCTGGGCGCGGCCATGACCACCATCATCGTGGACGCCCTGAGCAATGTGCTCACCAAGACCTGGGACGTGGCGGTCTCCACCGGCCCCTTTGTGCTGACCACCTGGCTGCTGCTGTTCAGTGTGGCGGCCTTTGACGGGCTGCATTTCATCGCCCCGGTGAGCGACACCCTGGCGGTGCCGCAAGCCGCCCGTTGGGCCGACCTGGACGCCTTGTTGGCGCTGCAGGTGACGCTGCGCAACATCTCACAGGTGTTCCTGCTCAACAACGCCTGGAGCGGCTTGCTGATCTTGCTGGGCGTGGCGGTGGCGTCACGCGGCGGGGCCCTGGCGGCCTGGCTGGGGGCGCTGCTGGCGCTGGTCTGTGCCACCGTGTTGGGCGCCGACCGCCAGACTGTGCAAAGCGGCCTGTATGGCTTCAGCGCCGTGCTCAGCGCCATGGCGGTGGCGGTGGTGTTCATCGAGCCGTCTCCCCGCTCGGCGCTGGTGGGGGGGCTCGCGGTGGTCTTCACCGTGATCATCCAAGGGGCCCTCAACCACTGGCTGGCGCCCTATGGCGTGCCCAGCCTGACCGCGGCGTACCTGATCGCGATGTGGCTGTTCACCCTGCCCAAGATGGACCTGCTGATCCACCCCCATCAGCCCAACCGCAGCAGCAGCTTTGGCCGCAACTGAGTGGCCTGCCGCGACCTGATCCCCCCTGTCCCTCTGTGCGCCCGATTGGTTTGCCATGTTCCCTGATCTCGGCACCGCTGCTTTGTTGCCCTTGATGCTGGCGTTCGGCCTGGGCGTGCGCCATGGCTTCGACGCCGACCACCTGGTGGCGATCGACTCGCTGACGCGGCTGCACTTCCAGCGCTACCCGCGGCTGGCGCGGTTCAGCGGCGTCTTCTTCTCGCTGGGCCATGGCGTGGTGGTGCTGCTGATCGCCATCGCCACCAGCCTGATGCGCCGCCACTGGAGCGCACCCGACTGGCTGGCGCTGGCGGGCAACGGCCTGTCGGTGGGCTTTTTGTTGCTGCTGGGCTGGGCCAATCTGCGCCAGGTGCTGGTGAGCGCGCCGCGCTCGACCGGGCCGGCCGAGCCGCCGCCGCCGCCCTGGCTGATGGCGGGCCTGACCCGGCGTCTGCGCCACCCTGCGGCGGCCCTGTTGGTGGGGGCCTTGTTTGCGATCTCCTACGACACGGTGGGCCAGGCGGTGCTGTTCGGCAGCAGTGCGCTGGCCGGGCCCGCGGCGGCAGACCCGGTGTTGCTGGCGCTGGCTTTCCTGCTGGGCATGCTGTGCGTGGATGGTTCCGCGGGCTGGTGGATGAGCTCGCTGCTGACGCGCAACCAGGGCCTGGCGCCCCAAGCCGGGCGCACCCTGGGCCTGACGGTGGCGCTGATGAGCCTGGGCATGGCGGCCCTGGGCATGGCGCGCCAGTTCTCCACTGCGGTCGATGACTGGGCGCAGGGCTCAGGGCTGGCGCTGAGCCTGGGCAGCGTCTTGCTGCTCGCCAGCAGTTTTGTTTATGCACGCTGGGCCCGCCGGCCCAGGCTGTCGCCACAGGAGCCCGCACCGCCATGAACCGCTTCCTTTCCCCCGCCCTGTTGGTCCCGGCCCTGTGCCTGGGCTTGTGGGGGACGGCCCGTCCGGCTGCCGCGGCCCTCAGTGCCAATGGCGTGCTGGAGAACATCACGCTGTTGGCCCACCCCTACACCGCCCTTTTTGGCACCGATGCCAAGCCCACGTCCGCGGCGGCGCTGAGCCCGCAGCAGTGCCTGGACAAGGTCAAGCAGGAGTGGCTGGCGTACCAGAAGACCGAGGGCAAGCCTGGGCCGCCCGGCAGCGTGCCGCCGGCGGACCAGAGCCAGCGGCAGACCTTGTACGAAGGGGTGCGCAACATTTGCCTGCAGCGCTTGGCGCTTGAGCAGGAGTTCGCGCTGCTGCAACGTCAGCCCGCCCAGGGCCCCGCCGATCCCAACGGCCCCCTGGCCCCCAAGAGCCGCCCGCAGCCCGCGCCCTCGGGGGGCCGGGCGCCCCAGGCGGCGCCACCTGACGTGGGCATCATCGCGCTTTACGCGCTCGAGGCCGACAACTACAAAATGCGCCTCTCGCTCGACAGCGCCGACGAACTCATCAAGAAAAACGGCAACCAGCTCTTGCTGCTTCAGAAGCAATTGCTGGTGGACCAGGAGGCGCTGACCGCCTCGGTGGACAGCACGCCCACGGCGTCGACACCCACCGTGGCCCCGGCCCCCGTCCCGCCCCCCGTGCCCGCGAGCGCAGGGCACGCGGGCCAGGCGGCCCGCGCCGCCAGCCCCCCTGCGGCAGCGGCAGCGCCGCCCCCGGTGGCCGTGGCCTGGGCGCAAGCCGGGGCGCAGATGCACGCCGACCTCACCGCCAATCAGGCGCTGTACCACATCCGGCTCGGCGAATTCTTGCAGCAGGCCCAACGGCAAGCCCGGCAAAAAATCGCCGCCAACACCGCCGCCATCGCCGAGCTCCGGCCGCGTGTGCGCTTTGACGAGCTGATGCTCCATGGCATCACCGATGCGCTGCGCGACCGCATCGCCAAACGCCAGAACATGATGGCCCAGGACGCGCAGCGCCTGGCGATCTTGCGCCTCCAGAACCCCAGCCTGACCATTGGCACGCTGTTCTGGAACCAGTTGCTGGCGCAGTTTCAGGCCGACCTGGACAACAAGAACCAGCAGATCTGGCAGTGGCGCTACGACCTCTACAACGACAGCGCCCACAGCCCGCAGGCCATCAGCAGCCGCCTGGCGACCCAGGCCGCGGACCTGCAGGCCATCAACCTCACGGTCAACAGCCTCATGGATGACGCCCTGGCGCGCCGGCCCGCCAGCACCGACGCGGTCCAGTCGGGCAGTGCCGCGGTCCCGTCGGAGATCGACGCCGCCTTGCAGGAGCAACTCATCAACACCCTCTCCCTGGTCAACGAGACCCAGCAGAACATGAGCATCCTGAGCGACGAGATCACCCGCACGCTGGAGCTGGTCAACCCCGCCAGGCGCGTGTTTGACCAACTGTGGCTGCAGCTGCAGAGCGCCTTCCACCTGTTTTGGGACTTCAACCTCTTCACCCTCAAAGAGCAGCTCAATGTGAACGGCCAGGATGTGGTCACCACCCAGAACATCACGGTAGGCAAGAGCCTGGGCGCCATCGTGGTGCTGGTGGTGGGCTACCTGGTGGGGGCCTGGTTGCTGAACCTGCTGCGCGAGTTCGCGGTGCGTTCCCTGGGCCTGGGCGAGCGCACGGCCCGCCAGATCTACAAAGGCGCCCTGGCCGTGCTGGTGGCCACGCTGGTGGTGCTGTCACTGAACCTGGTGCACATCCCGCTCAGTGTCTTCACCTTGTTCGGGGGCGTGCTGGCCGTGGGGTTGGGCTTTGGCGCCCAGAGCCTGGTCAAGAACCTGATCGGGGCCCTGATCCTGCAGCTCACCCACCCCGTGCGCATCGGGGACTACATCGTGGTCAACCAGCACTCGGGCTACGTCAAGCAGATGGGCTGGCAGTTCTGTGTGGTGCGCGGCTTTGATGGCGACGAGTCCATCATCTCCAACATGGAGCTGCTCGGCGGCTCCGTGGTCAACTGGACCTACCAGGACAAGAACATGCGCCGCACCGTCGCGGTGGGGGTGGCCTACGGCAGCCCGGCGCAGCAGGTGGTGGACCTGCTGCTGGCCGCGGCGGCCGACACGCCCGAAGCCCTCAAGGACCCACCGCCCAAGGTGTACTTCAACGACTTTGGGGACTCCACGCTGAGCTTCCAACTCAAGTACTGGATCGAACTGAAAAACGTCAGCCCCTCGGTCACCGACAGCGATGTGCGCCGCCGCATCAACGACGCGCTCAACGCTGCCGGCATCGTCATGGCCTTTCCGCAGCGCGATCTGCACCTGTACCAGGACCAGCCTTTCACGGTGGCGCTGGCCGCGCAGCGCAGGCCCCCCGCAGGGGAGGGCGCCGCGCGCTGAGCCCGGCGCTCGCAGCGCGTGGCCGCACCGCGGCAGCGCGCTGAGCGAGCGGACAGGCCTGCGCTGCGGCACCCGCCAAGGCGGCTGACCGTTGGGACCACTCGACCGAGGTCGGGGGGACATGCTTTGGCTCTAAAAATATGAAGATTTCAGCATTTATCATACTATTCCGAATCACCTCCCGCACCGGGCCGGCCCATGGCCCCCGCCCGGTGCGGTCCGGTGACTCGATTCGCTCTTTCGGGGCCGCTGTCCGCGAACCCGCTCCACGGAAGCCCTGCCCATGAACACCTTGCAGACCCCTGTCTTTCATGCCCCCCGCTGGCCGCTGGTGGCCTGGTTGCTGACCTGTGCGGCCGGCGCCGCACCGGCCCAAACCGCGGACGGCGCCGAGGCCGCCGCCGGCGCCCCACCGCGTGCCACCCTGGCGCCGGTCGTCATCACCGGGCACCACTACGACAACTCGGTGGGCAGCAGCGATGCGGCGTCACAGGGCGTGATCCGGTCGGAGTTGCTGGTCAGCCGGCCCGCGCTGCGGCCGGGCGAGGTGCTGGAGTTCATCCCCGGTGTCATCGTCACCCAGCACTCGGGTGACGGCAAGGCGAACCAGTACTTCTTGCGGGGCTTCAACCTCGACCATGGCACGGACTTCGCCACCACGGTGAACGGCATGCCCGTCAACATGCCCAGCCACGGCCACGGTCAGGGCTACACCGACCTGAACTTCTTGATCCCCGAGCTGGTCGAGCGCATCGACTACCGCAAGGGCCCTTACTTTGCCACCCAGGGCGACTTTGCTTCGGCGGGGGCGGCCGACATCCACTACAAGACCCGGCTGGACGCGCCGTTTGCCCAGGTCTCGGTGGGCCAGAACGGCTACCGGCGTGGCGTCGCGGCGGGCTCGGTGGCCTTGCAGGACGACGTGGTGTTGCTGGGCGCTGTCGAGTGGATGGGCAACAACGGCCCCTGGGTGGTGCCCGAAGGCCTGCACCGCCAGAACGCCGTGTTGCGCCTGACCCAGGGCAGCGCCGCGCGGGGCCTGAGCCTCAGCCTGATGGCTTACGAGGCGCGCTGGAACGCGTCCGACCAGGTGCCGCAGCGCCTGGTCGATGCGGGCCGCTACAACGGCCAGGCCTTTGGCCGCTACAGCACGGTCGACCCCAGCGACGGCGGCAACACCTCGCGCTACAGCCTGTCGGGCGAGTGGCATGACCGCGATGCGCATGGCGAGACCCGCGCCTCGGCCTATGCGATGAAGTACGCGCTGAAGCTGTTCTCCAATTTCACCTACGCCATGGACCGCCCCGCCACGGGCGACCAGTTCCTGCAGCAGGACGACCGCAACGTGTTCGGTGGCCAGGTGTCGCGCGCCTGGAACCAGCGCCTCGCGGGACTCGATGCCCGGCTGGAGGTGGGGGCGCAGCTGCGCAACGACCGCATCCAGGTGGGCCTCTTTGACACCCAGGCGCGCCAGACCCTGGCCACCACCCGCGTGGACGACATCCGGCAGACGCAGCTTGGTGTGTACGGTCAGGGCATGGTGCAGCTGTCCCCCTGGCTGCGCAGCGTGCTGGGCCTGCGCGGTGACACGGTGCGCTATGCCGTCACCAGCCTGAGCAACGCGGCCAACTCGGGCAGCACGCGGGCCAGCCTGCTGTCGCCCAAGTTCTCCCTGGTGGCGGGGCCCTGGGCGCAGACCGAGTTGTTCTTCAATGCCGGCAAGGGCTTCCACAGCAACGACGCGCGCGGCACCACGGCCCGGGTCGACCCGCGCAGCGGCGAGCCGGTTGACGCCGTGCCGGGGCTGGTGGCGTCGCGCGGTTGGGAGCTGGGCTTGCGCACCGAAGCCATCCCCCAGTGGCAAAGCTCGCTGGCGTACTGGGCCTTGCGCTCCAATTCCGAGTTGGTCTATGTCGGCGACGCGGGCACCACCGAACCCAGTGGCGCGAGCCGGCGGCGCGGCATCGAGTTCAACAACCGCTGGACACCCCACCGGCATTTCCTGCTCGACGCCGACCTGGCCTGGACCCATGCGCGCTTCGTCAACGGCGACCGCATCCCCAACGCGGTGGATTCCGTGGCGTCCGTGGCGGCCACGCTGAGGGACCTGGGCCCGTGGTCGGCCAGCCTGCAATGGCGTTACCTGGGCAGCGGGGCGCTGGTCGAGGACAACTCGGTGCGTTCCTCGCCCGCCTCCACCTTCAACCTGCGGGTGACGCGCGATCTGCAGGCGATGCTGGGGCGGCCGTCGGGGCTGACAGTCGATGTCTTCAACCTGTTCAACCGCCGTGTCAACGACATCCAGTACTACTACGCGTCGCAACTGGTTGGCGAAACATCGCCGGTCAACGACCGGGTGGTGCACCCGGCCGAGCCGCGCTCGGTGCGCATCACCTACCGAACCCGATTTTGAGACAGCCGCCGCCCCGGGGCGGGGCGCGGCCGGGTGGCGCGGCGGTCGCCCGCGGCCGCCCTCAATGCGGGGACGTGGGGGCTTTGCCCTGGCGGGCGCTCAGGGCGGCGTAGAAGCCATTGACCAGGCTGTACATGATGCCGCCAGCCCACGCCATGTTCAGCGAGCCCGAGATCCCTTCGAGCGCCGACAGCAGTTTGAAATGATCGCCTGGCAAGAAATTGGCAAATCCCAGGGTCGAGAAACAAGACAGCGAGAAAAACAGACTGTGATAAAAGCCCTCGAATGCGCCGATTTTCACGTAGAGCGCTGCCCAGACCATGCTTTGAATCACCGCGCTGACAATCAGACTGGACATTGAAATGAACAAGCGACATGCCGCATGGCCCATGCTGACGCCTTGGCGCGCGCCGTGGTGGCCGGCCCGCTGGTGAATCAGCAAGGTGAAGAAGGTCTGCAGCAGCACGCCAAAGGCGAACAGCGCGACGCCCAAAATAATTTGATTGAATATATTAATTTCGTTCATGGCAGTCGTGGTTGAATAAACCTGGCCGCCCCCTCCGATATCATCATGGACGGGGCTTGATGAGTTCAAAAGAAATCATGGGTGCAGGCGGGGATATTGATTTTCTCCACAACCCGGGGCGCCGACTAAATGCGGATGGCCGCCAATGAACAAGTGATTGTGTTAATTGATAATGCGGTGGCCAATGTGTAATCGGCTGGCAACATGGGGCTGAAACAAGCCTCAGTTGGCGTTGGCGAGGGGCGGGCGCAGTGCCCCAGGGGCCAGACTTGGACGACGGTTGACGTTGTGCTGCGCCGGGCCGGGGCGCGGGGCCACGCCAGGGCGGAGGCGCGTGGTGGGCGGGGTTTTCCAGCACCGCCCCTGGTTTGCCGCGCGGCCTGACTATGATCGGCTCCATGCGCTGGCCTGACCCAGGTCAAGAAGCGGCTTCCGACGATGACCCCACCGCCCCTTTTTCCGATCCGCACCGAATGCCCGCCCGGCGCCTGCAACTGCGGGCGCGACGCCCTGCTGCAGAACCCCAGCGGGGATCTGCGCGTGCTGCGCCTCACGCGCGAGGAAGAAAAGCGCCTGCTGCAGCGCCTGGAAAACCTCAGCACCCTGGCCGAGCTGCGCCGCATGGAAACGCTGATGGCGCAGCAGCTGGGCATCACCATGACCATCCAGTCCAGCCCGAACGGCGTGCGCAGCCTGCGCGGCATCCTGATCCTGGTGCACGAGCAACCGGGCCTGTGCCGCAAGACGCGCCAGGCCATCCCCGCGGCCATCAAGCAAAGCCTGGAGCGGCACCCCGAGATGGCCTTTGAACTGGTGGATGTCGGCGGGCTGTTTGAAGGGCAGTGAGGCGGGCCCGGCAGCGCCCGCCATGAAGGAGCGCCTCGCCGGCCGGCCCGGCGCGCCCACCCGTCCCCCTGGTGCCGGGCATTGACGCTGGCGCCAGCCGGCTCGGCGTGTTGCTGGGCGCGCGAGCGCCAGTGACCGAGAATCACCGGTTCCGGGTTGGCGCACCGCGCCCCCGAGGGCCCAGCCCAAGACACACCAAGAAAGAAAGCGGAGGTTCTCCCATGGCACTCGAAATCGAACGCAAATTCAAACTCACCCGGCCCTCGATCCTCGACGGACTGACCGGCGAGCACTACCTGCAGGCCTACCTGGCCCGGGGCGCGGTGCTGCTGCGGGTGCGGGTGGCCGCCGAGCGCGCCTGGCTGACCTTGAAGAGCGCTCCGCTGAGCGCCACCACGCGCCAGGAATGGGAGTACCCGATTCCCGTCGCGGATGCGCTGCAGATGGCGCGCCAACCCGGCGCCTACGCGCTGGAGAAAACCCGTTTCTTCATTGAGCACAAGGGCCACACCTTCGAGGTGGACCGCTACCACGGCGGGCTCGAAGGCCTCTACACCGTCGAGGTTGAAATGGCGGCCGAAAACACCCAGGTCGAACTGCCCGACTGGGTGGGCGAGGAGCTGACCGGTCGCAAGGGCTGGGACAACGAATCGCTGGCCCGCAACGGCTGGCCCGCCGCCTGAGGCCCCACGGGCCTGGACCCGATGGGCGCCGGGCGGCCGGGGGATCCGCTCGCGCGGGCCGCGACGTGGGCCGCGACGGCGGCGCCTCAGTCTGGCGCGGTGTGGCAGGCCAACGCGATCTTGTTGCCGTCCGGGTCGCGCACGTACGCGCCGTAGTAGTGTGCGTGGTACTGCGGTCGCAGGCCTGGCGGGCCTTCGCAGCGGCCCCCGTGCGCCAGGGCGGTGCGGTGGGCGTGGTCCACGGTGGCGCGGTCGCGGGCCGCAAAGGCCACCATCTGCCCATTGCCGGGCGTTGGCGCCTGGCCGTCGTGCGGCCGGCTGATGACGAACAGCGGGCGCTGTCCGCCCGGGCTGTGCCAACCCGCCCAGGGCCGCGCGGGTTCACAAAAGCGCTGGGCCAGGCCCAGGCAGTCCATCAGCGGTTGGTAAAAGGCCAGCGCGCGTTCAAAGTCGCTGACGCCCATGAAGACATGTGAAAACAAGACCCCTCCTCGACCGGCCGCACCGCGGCCACTGGGGACCTATCTTGGCCGGCTTGTGGTGGGGTGTAAAGCCGGGCTGGCCGGGGGCTGCTGCGCCACCGGGCATCGGGGCGGGCGCGCCTAGCCCAGACCAGCGGGGGGGGGGGGCCGGAGCCCTGCCGGCCCGGCCGCCCCAGGCCACCCCGGTGGCTGGCGGGCGGCGGTGTGTGGCCGGCTGGCGGCGGGGAGCAGGCAGCGGGTAGGGGGTAGCGGGTAGGGGGCTGCGGCGGGCGGGCTCAGTGGCCCTCGAAGTTGACCAGCACGCCTTGCAGCAGTTCGTTGAGCTTCTGGATCTGCGACGGGGTCAGCCCCTTGAAGCTGCGCAGAAAAATGTGCCGCGTGGCCAGTTGGATGCGCTCGATCGCGTCGCGGCCGGTGTCGGTCAGCGTGACCTCGGTGACCCGGCCATCCTGCCGCGACGGGGCGGTGTCGAGCAGCCCCTCGGCCTTCATGCGGTACACCGTCTTGGTCACGGTGGACAGCTTGGCGATGGCGTGCAGTGAAATCTCCGAGATGCTGCTGGTGCCGTTCTCCTTCAGGATGAACAGCACGCGCCAGGTGGGAATGTCCATCCCGACCGCCTTCAAGGCGGTCTCCATTTCCTGGGTGTAGCTGCCGTAAACCCGCGCGATCCAGTAGAAGGGAAACTCTTCCTTGCGGAACTCGGGGCTGGCAGGGTCGTAACGGCTGAGTTGCTTCTTGGTGGCCATGGCTGAGGGGTTACCGCGGGGGCGGCCAGTGTGCAGGCTCGGCGCGGCACGGGCGCCGTGCCGCAATGTTACCGCGCGCACCCGGTCCGCCCTGGCGCGCCCGCGTTCAAGCCGCCAGCTTGTCCTGGTGCTGGCTGTGCAGGCCCAGGTAGGTTTCGACGATGCGCGGGTCGTCGGCCAGCTCGGCGGCAGGCCCCTGCATCACCACCCGGCCCAGTTCCAGCACATAGGCCCGGTCGGCCACCTTGAGGGCCGCGCGCGCGTTTTGCTCCACCAGCAGGATCGACACGCCCTGGCGGCGCAGCTGCTCGATGATGCGGAAGATGTCGCGCACGATCAGCGGGGCCAGCCCCAGGCTGGGTTCGTCGAGCATCAGCAGCCGCGGGCGGCCCATCAGCGCGCGGCCCAGGGCCAGCATCTGGCGCTCGCCCCCCGACAGCGTGGCCGCCAGCTGGCTGCGCCGTTCCTGCAGGCGCGGGAACAGTGCAAACACCTCTTGCAGTGCCTGCTGGTGCAGGCTGCTGGCGTCGCGCCGAAAGCGGAAGGCGCCCAGGCGCAGGTTGTCCTCGACGCTCATGCTCGCGAACAGCGCGCGGGTCTCGGGCACCAGGGCCAGGCCGCGCGCGACGCGGGCGTTCACGCCGCTGTCGCCCAGGGCCTCGCCCTGGAACTGAATCTGCCCCTGGCGGGTCGGCAGCACCCCCATCAGGGCGGCCAGCAAGGTGCTTTTGCCGGCCCCGTTGGGGCCGATCACGGTGACGATCTCACCGGCCTGCACGGTCAGGCTGGCCTGGGTCAGGGCTTCGATCTTGCCGTAGGCCACGCTGAGGTCGTGCACCGCCAGCAGCGGCGCGTCGGCCACCGCGGTCAAGGTGGGGGAGGGGGCTTGTTCACTCATGCGGAGGCTCCAAGGTAGGCGTCGAGCACCTGTTCGTTTTGCTGGATGTCCTGCGGCAGGCCTTCGGCGATTTTTTCGCCGAACACCACCACCACGATGCGGTCCACCAGGTTCATCACGAAGTCCATGTCGTGCTCGACCAGCAGCACCGCCATGCCTTCGGCGCGCAGGCGTTGCAGCAGTTCGGCCAGGGCTTGTTTCTCCTGGTGGCGCAGGCCGGCCGCGGGCTCGTCGAGCAGCAGCACACTGGGGTCGGCGCACAGGGCGCGGGCGATCTCCAGCAGGCGCTGCTGTCCCAGCGCCAGGTTGCCGGCCTCGGCATGGGCCAGGGCGCCCAGGCCCACGCGGTCGAGCTGGCGCTGCGCCTCGGCCAGCAGCGCGTGTTCTTCGCGCCGGTCCAGTCGCAGGGCACTGGGCAGCAGGCCCTGGCGACCGCGCAGGTGGGCCCCGATGGCCACGTTCTCCAGCACGCTCATGTTGGGCAGCAGCTTGACGTGCTGGAAGGTGCGCGACAAGCCCGCCGCGGCGATGCGCCGGGCGCCCCAGCCGCGCACGTTCTGACCGCAGAACTCGATCTCGCCCGAGGTCGGCTGGTCCACGCAGGACAGCTGGTTGAACAGCGTGCTCTTGCCCGCCCCATTGGGCCCGATGACGGCCAGGATCTCGCCGGCCCGCAGGTCCAGGTTCAGGTCGCGGTTGGCCACCAGGCCACCAAAGCGGCGGGTCAGTCCGCGCACCTGCAGCACGGTCTGGCCGCGTGCCGGCAGGGTGCGGCGGGGCAGGGGTGTGGCAGGGCCGTGGCTTGCCACGGTCGCCCGCGGGCGGCGCGGCCAGCGGCGCACGATCCAACCCCCCAGGCCGGCGGGCGCGCGCTGCATCAGCAGCACGATCAGCACGCCAAACACGATCGCGTCGTAGCTGCCGCTGCTGCCCAGCAGCTTGGGCAGGCTGTCTTGCAGCAGGTCGCGCGCCAGCGTCACCACACCGGCACCCAGCACCGCGCCCCACAGCTGGCCGCTGCCGCCAATCAGGGCCATGAACAGGTAGTCAATGCCCGCGCCCAGGCTGAATGGCGCGGGGCTGACAAAGCGCTGGTTGCAGGCATAGAGCCAGCCCGACACGCAGGCCAGCGCGGCCGACAGCATGAAGGCGGTCAGCTTGGCGCGGAACACCGGCACGCCCATCGAGTCGGCCATGGCCTGGCCGCCATTGAGGGCGCGGATGGCGCGGCCGCTGCGCGAGTCCAGCAGGTTGTGCACCAGCAGCAGCGCGCCCAGCACGGTGACCCAGATCAGCACAAACATCTTCTCGGGCTTGTCCAGCAGCCACGGGCCCAGGCTCAGCGCGGGCAGACCCGACAGGCCCGAGTGCGCGCCCAGCACCTCCAGCGTGCCAAACAGGTAGAACAGTGCCAGGCCCCAGCAGATGGTGCCCAGCGGCAAGAAGTGGCCAGACAGGCGCAGCGTCAGCGCGCCCAGCACGGCCGCAATCACCAGCGTCAGGACCAGGCCCAGCAGCAGGGCGCTCCAGTGCGAACCGGCCAGCGGTTGCAGCCAGGCGGGCAGTGTGGGCACGGCGCTCAGGTAGGCGCAGGCGTAGGCGCCCAGGCCGACAAAGGCGGCCTGGCCAAAGCTGGTCATGCCGGCCACGCCGGTCAGCAGCACCAGGCCCAGGGTGGTCAGCGCGGCCAGGCCGATGTGGTTGGCCAGCGTGAGCTGAAAGCTCGGCATCAGCGGGCCCAGCAGCACAAACAGCAGGGCCAGCACGGGCCAGGCCCAGCGGCGCCAGGCACCGGTTTGGGGGTTCAGGGCCGAGGCCAGCTGGGCCTCGTTGGGGGTGGGCAGGGTGGCGCTCATGCGTCCTCCTCGTGGTGGTGGGTGGCGAGCGAGCGCCACAGCAAAAACGGCAGGATCAGGGTGAACACAATCACCTCTTTGTAGGTGCTGGCCCAGAAGGTGGAGTACGCCTCGACCAGGCCCACGCCCAGGGCGCCCAGGGCCCCCACGGGGTAGCTGATCAGCCCCCCGACCACGGCGCCGACAAAGCCCTTGAGGCTGATGATGAAGCCGGAGTCGTAGTAGAGCGTCGTCAGTGGCGCGATCAGCACCCCGGACAGGCCGCCCATGAACGCCGCCACCCCAAAACAGGCCTGACCCGCCAGCGTCGGCGAGATGCCCATCAGCTCGGCGCCGAGCCGGTTCACCGCGGTGGCGCGCAGCGCCTTGCCATACAGGCTGCGCTCAAAGAACAGGTACAGCGCACCGATCAGCAGCAGCGACACCACCAGCACCCACAGGGTCTGGCCGTTCAGCGTCACCGGCCCCAGCGCCAGGCCCTCTTCCGAGAACGGCTGGGTGCGTGCGCCCTCGGCGCCGAACATCATCAGCGCCAGACCCACCAGCACGACGTGCACCGCGATCGACACGATCAGCAGCACCAGCGAATGCGCGGCCGCGATCGGGCGAAAGCACAGGTCGTACAGCAGCGGGCCCAGCGGCACCACCAGGGCCAGGGTGTAGAGCGCCTGCAGGCCCATGGGCCAGTCGGCCGAGCCGGGCAGGCGGCTGATCAGCCACAGGCCCCCGGTCACCGCGGGCAGCAGCAGGGCCGGGCCGGCGAACAGGGCGCGCGCCACCGCGTCACCGCGGCGCCAGGCGCGCCAGCCGCGCAGCGCCCAGTGCAGGGCCGCCAGGGCCAGCAGCAACCAGGCCAGGCGGGCGGTCTGCCCGGCCTGCAGGGCGGCCATGGTCATGGCGCCAAAGGTCACGAACTCACCTTGCGGCACCAGCATGATGCGCGTGACGGTGAAGACCAGCACGATGGACAAGGCCAGCAGGGCGTAGATGGCGCCGCTGGTCATGCCGTCCTGGCCCAGCAGCATGGCGATTTGCAGATCCATCACCCAGGCCTCACTTCAGCAGCGTCCACTGACCGTTTTTCACGGTGATCAGCTCGCGCCCGCGTTCGTCAAAGCCGCTGTGGTCGGCTGCGCTCAGGTTGTAGACGCCCTGGGTGGCGGGCAGTTCACGCACCTGCTCCAGCGCATCGCGCAGCGCGCTGCGGAAGGCCGGCGTGCCGGGCTTGCCGCTTTTCAGCGCCACCGGGATGGCGGCCTGCAGCAGCAGGCCTGCGTCGTACACGTTGGCGCCGAAGGTGGCGGGCTTGGTGCCATTGAGCTTCTCGTAGGCGGCGACATAGGCGCTGGCGATCTTCTTGCTCGGGTTGCTGTCGCTTATCTGGTCCAGCACCAGCATGCCGCTGGCGGCCAGGATGGTGCCCTCGACCTTCTTGCCCCCGAGCTTCAGGAAGTCGGGCAGGGCGGCGCCGTGCGTCTGGTAGACCTTGCCGCGGTAGCCCTGGTCGTAAAGCGTGGTCTGCGGCAGCACCGACGAGCTGCCTGGCGCGGCGATCAGCACCGCGTCCGGCTTGGCGGCCAGGGTCTTGAGCGATTGCGCGGTCAGCGAGGTGTCCTGGCGCTGGAAGCGCTCCACCGACACCAGCTTGATGCCGGCCTGCGTGGCCATGCCTTCAAACACCTTGTGCCAGTTGTCGCCATAGGGGTCGGCGGTGCCGATGAAGCCCACCGTCTTGATGCCGGTCTGGCTCATCTGCTGCACCAGGGCACGGGCAATCAGGTCGTCGTTCTGGGTGGTCTTGAAGACCCACTTCTTCTGTTCGGTCATCGGCAGCACCACGGCCGCGGTGCCCACCGGGGCAAACATGGGCACGCCAGCCTCGGCCACGAACTGGATCACCCCCATGGCGTTGGGCGAGCCGCTGGGGCCGATCAGCGCGTCCACTTTGTCCTCGTTGATCAGCTTCTTGATCGCTGACACCGAGGCGGTCGGGTCGCTGGCGTCGTCCAGCGCGATGTACTCAATCGTTTGCCCGGCCACCTTGGTCGGCAGCAGGGGCACGGTGTTCTTCTGGGGGATGCCCACCAGCGCGATGGGGCCGGTGGCCGAGGACACCACCCCTACTTTGATCTGGGCCTGGGCCAGGTGGCAGGCGGCCAGCAGGCTGGTCAGCAAGAGGGGACGGACGAGGCGGGAAAGAGACGACATGGTGGCGAACTCCGCGCGCTGCACAGCGCAAGGGTGAAGAAAAAAGCGAGGGTTTCCTCCGGACCCAGGTGCGCAGGGTGTGCCGTCAGCCTGGGTTGATCCAGGTCAGCATTAATCATGCCAAATTCCATTAAATAAATTTTCTTAAATTCGTGAATTGGACGGCTTGAATCCAGGTGCTCTTATCAGTGGGGTGCGTCAACTTCTGGGGCGATGAGGAGTTTGATTTTTTGTAGTCCTGGCAGTCTGATTTCCAACTCCCTTGTCTGGCAAGGCTTTTCAAGGGGTTGCTTGGAAGGTTTGTCCACCATGACGGTGCAGCTTGCCCCAAATCGGCGCTTTTTTGATCTGGCTCAGCACCGCATTTGCTCAGATAAAGCAGTCGGTCATTTAATTGACTATTCACGTAATTAAAACTAACTTTGCGCCCTGAGTTGAGGCCGGCGTCACCGGCTTCCTCGGGGGCTCAAGGCGCTGGCGCCGGCCCTCCCACCTTTGAACGGAAGGGCTTCATGAACATCGTTTCGCAACCCCTCTCGCTGGGCGGCACTGGCCCGGCGGTGATGGTCAAGGACACCATTGACGTGGCCGGCCAGGCCACCCGGGCGGGCAGCCGCGCGCTGGCCGATGCGGCCCCCGCGGCCCGCCATGCCGAGGTGGTGCAGCGCCTGCTGGACGCCGGCTGGCAACTGCGTGGCAAGACCCATTTGCACGAACTGGCCTTTGGCTCGACCGGCATCAACCCGTGGGCCGGCACGCCGCTGAACCCCGGCTGGCCGGACCGCGTGCCGGGCGGCTCGTCCAGCGGCTCGGCCGCCGCCGTGGCCGCGGGCCTGGTGGGGGTGGCCCTGGGCACCGACACCGGCGGCTCGATCCGCGTGCCCGCCGCCTGCTGCGGGGTGTTTGGCCTCAAGCCCACCTTTGGCCGCGTCAGCCGCGACGGCGTGTTGCCGCGCCACAGCAGCCTGGACTGCGTGGGCCCGCTGGCGGCGTCGATGCCCGACCTGGTGGCCGCCATGCAGGTCATCGCGCCCGACTTTGGCGCGCTGCCGGCCTTGCCGCCGTCACTGCGCATCGGGGTGTTGGCGGTGCCGGCCCAGGACAGCACCTGGCGCGCCGTCAACGAGGCCCTGCAAGCCAGTGGCGAGACCCTGGTGCCGGTGCCCTTGCGCCGCTTTGCCGAGGCCTACCACGCGGGCCTCAGCGTCATCAACGCCGAGAGCTGGGCCGCCTGCGCGGCCCTGGTCGAGACCGGCCTGGTGGCCCCCGATGTGGCGGCCCGCCTGCGCCATGCCAGCCGCACCGACGAGATCGCACTCAAGGCCGCCGCCGCGGTGCGGCACTGGTTCACCGCCGACGTCGACCAGGCCCTGGCCGACTGCGACGTGCTGGCCCTGCCCACCTTGCCCGAGCCGCCACCGCGCCTGGACCAGGCCGCCGACACCGGCGCTTCGGTCGGCATGACCGCCCTGGTGCGGCCCTTCAATCTGACGGGCCACCCGGCCATCAGCCTGCCCCTGACCAATGCGCAAGGCCTGCCCGTGGGCCTGCAGCTGGTGGCGCTTCGCGGCGCCGACGAGCGCCTGTGCGCCATCGCCCAGCGCCTGACCGATCGCCTTCACCTCACCGCCATCACCAACGGAGTTCCCCATGCAGACCTTGAGCCCGCAACGCTCTGACAGCCCCGCCGCCGTGCGCGCCGTCCCGCCCCCTGAGAAGCCGTCCCTGGACCTGCTGCTCAGCGACATCCGGCGCCGCCGCGCCGAGTTCAAGAAGCAACGTTTTGTCTCGCCCGACATCGTGGACCGCTTCGTCGAGCAAGGCGTTTACCGCGCCCTGGTGCCGCGCCGCTTTGGGGGCCTGGAGGAATCACCCCGCCAGTTCTGCGAGCGGGTCGAAACCATCGCGCAGGCCGACGGCTCGGCCGGCTGGGTGGCCAGCTTCGGCATGGCGGTGACCTACCTCGCGGCCCTGCCCAGCGAGACCTTTGCCGAGATCTACGCCCACTCGCCCGACGTGATCTTTGCGGGCGGCATCTTCCCGCCGCAGCGCGCGCCCCGGGTCGAGGGCGGCTTCGAGGTCAGCGGCCGCTGGTCCTTTGCCAGCGGCTGCATGGGCGCCCAGCTCATCGGCGTGGGCATTGCCCCAACCGACGGTGAAAAGAGCAGCCTGCCGCGCATGGCCGTGCTGCCGCGCCACCAGGTGCAGATCGAGCCCGCCTGGGACGTGGTGGGCCTGGTCGGCACCGGCAGCCACGACGTGCTGGTCGACCGCGTGGTGGTGCCCGAGGCCTGGACCTTTGTGCGCGGCAGTGCCTCGCGCCTGGACGAGCCCCTGTTCCGCTACCCCACCCTGTCGTTTGCCGCGCAGGTGCTGTCGGTGGTCAGCCTGGGCATCGCCCGCGCGGCCATCGACGAGCTGCGCCACATGGCCGGTGGTCGCGTGTCGGTGACCGGCGCGCCACGCCTGGCCGACCGCCCGCAGGTGCAGATCGAGGTGGCGCGCGCCGATGCCCAGTTGCGTGCCGCCCGCGCCTTCTTCTACGACGCCATCGACCAGGTCTGGGACGCCCTGCTGCGCGGCGACACGCCCCAGCCCGAGCAGATCAGCCTGCTGCGCCTGTCGGCCACCCACGCCACCCGCGTGGGCGCCGAGGTCACGCGCGCCGTGCAGATGCAGACCGGCATGACCGGGGTCTATGAAAGCTGCCCGATCTCGCAGCAGGTCTGCGACAGCCTGGTGCTGACGCAGCACGCCTTCATGGGCGACATCACCTACCAGAACGCAGGCGCCATGTTGCTGGGCCTGCCGCCCCTGCCCGGATACCTCTGAGCCGCTTCCAAGGACTTTTGCCATGAGCACCTCCACCCCGACCCCCAAGCCGCTGCGCACCCTGTTTTGCATCGGCGTGAACCAGAACTTCTTTGACGCCACCGCCGACGAGGCCAAGGCCGTCTGGCTGGCCTTTGGCCGCATGATGAATGGCATCGCCGAACTGCCCGGGGTGCATGTCCTGGGCAACATGGACGACGACCAGTCGATGGTGGGCCCCTCCGTGGGCTGGCCCTGGACCTGCTATGTGCTGGCCGATGTGCCCGACCTGGCCACGGTGCATGCGGCCTGTAACCTGTTCCGCACCTTGCCGGTCGGTGACGGGGTCTACAAGCTCTGGAAGTACTGCCGCATCGAGGCCCGCGTCGGCCGCGAACTGGTGGTGCCGCCCAGCCTCCAGGCCGCAGCCTGAGCCCGGAGTCAACATGTCTGCCGCAACCGACCTGCCGGCCCTGAGCGCCCGCCTTGCCGCACTCGAGGCGCGCGTGCAGCGCAGCGAAGACCAGACCGCCATCCGCGCCTGCGTCAACCGCTACATGGCGCTGTGCGACCACCTCGACGCCGACACCGACCTGCCCGCGCTGCTGGACCTGTTCACCGAAGACGCGCAGTGGCGCGGCAAGGGCGCGCGCTACGCCGCCAGCTTTGGCGGTTACCAGGGCCGCGCCGCCCTCGGCGAGATGTTCAGCCGCTACATGCGCACGCCGCCGCACTTTGCGCTCAACGTGCACTTTCTGTGCTCTGAACTGATCGAGCCCGAGGGCGACCAGGCCCGCGCCAGCTGGCTCATGTTGCAGACCTCCACCTTCGCCAGCGGCGACTCGCACCTCAATGCCGCCCAGCTCAGCCTGCAACTGCAGCGCGGTGCCGACGGCCGCTGGCGCATCGCCCTGTTCGAGACCGAAAACCTGTTCAGCCGACCGGTCAGCACCTGGACCGACGCCAGCGCCTTGCCGGTGCCTGCGGCCACGGCCACCGTGCCGGCCGCCGCCGTCGCCAGCGCCACCTGATGCGCTGCTTCATTCCCCCTCAACCCTACACGACACACGCCATGAACGCCCCTGTCCAACCCGTCTTCTTTCAGCGCCCGGTGGGCGACCTGGTCCGCGAGGACCGTGCCCACACCTCGCTCTACACCGACCCCGCCATCTTCGAGCAGGAGATGGACCGCGTCTTCCGCAACACCTGGGTCTGGGTGGCGCACGAGAGCGAAGTCGCCGAGCCCGGCAGCTTCAAGACCCATTTCGTGGGCCGCGAGCCAGTCATCGTGGTGCGCGACCGCAAGCAGCAAATCCATGTGCTGCTGAACCGCTGCCGCCACCGCGCCGCCACCGTCTGCGAGCACAAGAAAGGCAAGACCGCCAGCTTCGTCTGCCCCTACCACGGCTGGAGCTACGCGCTCGACGGTTCGCTGCGCGGCGTGCCCAGCCCCGACAGCTACGGTCAGTGCCTCGACAAGAGCGACTACCCGCTGTTTGGCCTGCGCGTCGAGACCTACGGCGGCATGATCTTCGCCACCTTCCGCGACGACATCCAGCCCCTGGCCGACTACCTGGGCCCGGCCCGCAAGTGGATCGACCTGTTCATGAAGCAGGGCGCGGGCTACCCGATCAAGGTCGGCGGCGAGCACCGTTTCCGCTTCCCGGGCAACTGGAAGATCCAGCTCGAGAACACCACCGACGCCTACCACTTCCCGCTGGTGCACAAGTCGTTCTTGAGCTCGGTGGACGCGCAGACCGAGCGCATGCTCGACTTCGTGGGCGGTCCCGGCTTTGTCGAAGACCTGGGCAACGGCCACAGCGTGATGGTGATGATCCCCGAGCTGATCGACCTCGAAGACCACCTCGACGACCCGATCCCCGAGCGCTTCACCGAACTGGCCGCCGAGCTGGCCGCCGAGGGCCACAGCGATGAGCAGGTGCGCCGCATCGTGCGCGCGGTGGGCGGGTCGGGCTTCAACCTCAACCTCTTTCCCAACATCGCCTGCTCGATGGCCTTCTTCCGGGTCTTGCAGCCGATCTCGGTCAACGAGACCGAAATCCACCACGCGGTGCTGACCATGGACGGGGGCCCTGCCGCCGCCAACCGCGCCCGCCTGCGCCTGCACGAGCACTTCCAGGGCCCGATGGGCTTTGGCACCCCCGACGACTCCGAAGCCTGGGAGCGCGTGCAAAAGGGCGCGCAGGCCGGCAAGGACCTGTGGATCCTGCTCAACCGCGGCCTGCCCGGTGAACGCCTCACCGAAGACGGTCGGGCCAGCGACGTGAGCGCCGAAACCGGCATGCGCGCGGCCTACCGCGAGTGGAAAAAACTGATGACCGCCTGAACCTGGAGACCCCGCGCATGAAGCTCGAACTTTTGAACGCCGCCACCGCTTTTGTCTGGACCGAAGCGGACTTGTTGGACCACGCTGACTACGATGCCTGGCTGTCCCTTTGGGCGCCCGATGGCCTCTACATCATCCCCATCGACCCGGCCGCCAGCGACTTTGCCAACACCCTGAACTACGCCTACGACGACGCCGACATGCGCATCAAGCGCGTCAAGCGCCTGACCAGCGGCGAGTCCATCTCCACCAGCCCCGCGGCGCGCACGGTGCGCAGCGTGTCGCGCCTGCGCGTGCTGGCACAGGACGGCGACCGCCTCACGCTGCGCGGCGCGCAAGAGCTGAGCGAGTTCCGCAAGGACACGCTGCGCCGCCATGTGGCCGACGTCACCTGGGTGCTGCAAGCCCGTGGCGACGGCTTTGTGATCCACAGCAAGGTGGTGCGGCTGATCAACTCGACCGATGCGCTGACCAGCATCGGCTACATCCTGTGAGCGCGCTCACGTCGATCACCCCGGTCGCCCTGGTCACTGGCGCGGCCGCCGGGCTGGGCCAGATCATCGCGGCCGAGCTGCATGCCAACGGCTACCGCGTGGTGCTCAGCGACCGCGACGGCGAGGCCGCGCAGGCGGCGGCGGCCGCGCTCGACCCCCATGGCCAGACGGCCTTGGGCCTGGCGCTGGACGTCAGCCACAAGCGCGACTTTGAAGCCGCGCTGGCGAGCACCCGCGCCCACTGGGGCCAGCCCTCGGTGCTGGTCAACAACGCCGCGCTCACGCTGACCACGCCGCTGATGAGCATCAGCCCGGAGGAGTTCGAGCAGGTGCTGCGCATCAACCTGCGTGGCACCTTCCTGGGCTGCCAGGTGTTTGGTGCCGCGATGGCTGAGGCCGGCCACGGCCGCATCATCAACCTGGCCTCGCTGGCCGGGCAGAACGGGGGCACCGCTTCGGGCGCGCATTACGCCTCGTCCAAGGCCGGCATCCTGACCCTGACCAAGATCTTCGCGCGCGAACTCGCCGCGCGCGGGGTCACCGTCAACGCGGTGGCCCCGGGCCCGATGGAGCTGCCCTCGGTGCGCGCCGCGGTGCCGCCCGAGCGCCTGGAGCCGCTGATCAAGGCCATCCCCGTGCAGCGCCTGGGCAACCCGCAATTCGTCGCCCGCATGGTGCTGCTGCTGGCCAGCGCCGAAGCCGACTTCGCCACCGGCGCGGCCTGGGACTTCAACGGCGGCATCTTCATGCGCTGACTTTTGGGAGTGCACCTTCATGAGCTCTGAAACCCTCAACGTGGTGCTGCGGCACCGTGAACTGCAAGCCGGCCAGGTGCTGGTGCTGGAGCTGGCCGATGCGGGCGGCCAGGCGCTGCCGCCCTTCGAGGCCGGTGCCCACATCGACCTGCACCTGCCCGGTGGCCTGCTGCGCCCGTACTCGCTGTGCGGCGACCCGCGCGAACCCGGCCGCTACCGCCTGGGCGTGCTGCGCGACCCGGCCTCGCGCGGCGGCTCGGTGGCCGTGCACGAGCAACTGCGCGAGGGCCAGGCCCTGACCATCAGCCGCCCGCGCAACCACTTCCCGCTGCAGGCCGGCGCCGCGCACAGTGTGCTGGCCGGGGGCGGCATCGGCATCACGCCGATGATCGCCATGGCCTGGGCCCTGCACGCCAGTGGCGCGTCGTTCGAACTGCATTACTGCGCGCGCTCGCGCAGCCAGTGCGCCTTCCTCGACGAGTTGGCCCGTGCCCCTTGGGCCGAGCGCGTGCATCTGCACTTTGACGACGCCGAGCCCGCGCAGCGCCTGCAACCCGCGGCCCTGCTGGCCCGGGCCGTGCCGGGCACCCACCTCTATGTGTGCGGCCCGACCGGCTTCATGGACTGGGTCATGGCCGAGGCGCGCAGTGCCGGCCTGGCCGAGGCGCAGATCCACCGCGAGTACTTCGGCGCCGCCGTGCCGGCCCATGCCGCGGGCGATGCCCCGTTCGAGCTGGTGGCGCAGCGCAGCGGCAAGACCGTCACCGTGGCCCCGGGGCAGAGCATGGCGGAGGCCCTGCGCACGGTCGGCGTGCGCATCAACCTGTCGTGCGAGCAGGGCGTCTGCGGCACCTGTGCCTGCGATGTGCTCGACGGCGAGCCTGACCACCGCGACGCCTACTTCACCGACGACGAGAAGGCCGCCAACGACCAGGTCCTGGTGTGCTGCTCGCGCGCCCGTTCCTCGCGCCTGGTGCTGGACCTCTGAGTTCACCCCGACGTCCCCTTCACCCCCTTTTTTCAGGAGCCCGCCATGGTGCCTCTCAAACAATTCCGCGACGGCATGTCGCTGCTGACCGGTGCGGTCACCATCATCACCACCGACGGCCCGGCGGGCCTGGCGGGCTTCACCGCCTCGGCGGTCTGCAGCGTCACCGACCAGCCGCCCACCCTGCTGGTCTGCATGAACCGCAACTCCTATGCGCACCCGTTCTTTGCCGGCAACGGCGTGCTGTGCGTCAACGTGCTCAGCGCGGCCCAGCAGCCGCTGTCGGCGGCCTTTGCCGACCGCGAGCTGGGCATGGCGCAGCGCTTTGAACGCGCCTACTGGCAGCGCCTGCAGACCGGCTCGCCGGCCTTCGAGGACGCGCTGGTCAACTTTGATGGCCAGATCGTGGCGACCCACGAAGTGGGCACGCACAGCATCTTCTACGTGGAACTGCGCGACATCCGCCAGCGCAGCGACGCGGCCCCCGCGCATGGCCTGGCGTACTTCAACCGCCACTACCACCCGCTGGGCATGGCGGCCTGAACCATGAGCCTCCATTCCCTCGACGCTGCGGCCGCCCCGACCTGGCCGCGCCGGGCCCGCATCACCGTCGCCGGGGCCGGTGCCATTGGTTGCACCCTGGCCACCCGGCTGGCCGCGGCGGGCCATGAGGTCAGCCTGCTGGCGCGTGGTCAGACGCTGCGCACCGTGCGTGAACAAGGCCTGCGACTGGATGACCTGGGCGGCGTGACGCACGCCCAGGTGCAGGTCGACTCGGCCCCGGTGTTTGGCGTGCAGGACCTGCTGTTCCTGTGCAGCAAGTCGCAGGACCTGCCCGAACTCGCCGCCAGCGTAGCGCCCCTGATCGGGCCCCAGACGCTGATCGTGCCGACCCCCAATGGCGTGCCGTTCTGGTACTTCCACCAGGCGGGGGGACGCTTTGACGGTCAGAGCGTGCGCGCGGTCGACCCGCAGGGCGTGCTGCCGCGCCTGCTGCCGCTGGCGCAGGTGATCGGCGCGGTGGTCTTCATCACCGCCGAGGTCAGTGCGCCGGGCGAGGTGCAGTCACGCACCCCGCACCTGATGATGCTGGGCGAGCCCTCGGGCGCCCTGAGCCCGCGCCTGCGGTGGCTGTGCGACCTGCTCTCGGGCGCCGGCATCGAGGCGCGTGCGCTGGAGCGCATCCGCGACAAGCTGTGGACCAAGATCATGGCCAACCTCACCTCCAACCCGCTGTCGGTGGTGACCGGCGCCACGCTGGAGGAGATCTACACCCAGCCCGCGCTGCTGGCCACCGTGCGCCAGGTGATGCACGAGGTCATGTTGACCGCTTGCGCCTATGGCGCCCGACTCGACTTTGACCCGATTGAGTTCTTGCGCCTGGGCGCCGGCATGGGCGCGGTGCGCACCTCCATGTTGCAGGACTACGAGCGTGGCCGCCCGCTCGAGCTGGCCGCCATTGGCGAGGCTGTGATCGAACTGGCCGAACGCTACGAACTGCCCACCCCGGCGACCCGCTCCTTGCTGGCGCTGGCGCGTTGGCGCGGCGCCGAGCGCAGCCGCCTGGCGGCCTGAACCCCCGCCGTGCCGTGACCTTTTTCTTCGACTTTTTCTTGACCTTCCACGCCACCCCCTGAGGAGCTTCCATGGACCTGACCCCGACCCCACAGCAACTCCAGCCCGCCCACTGCAGCGACAGCGAATGGGCGCTGCGCTGCCAACTGGCCGACGCTTACCACCTGGTGGACTACTTTGGCTGGACCGAGACCATCTTCAACCACATCTCGGCGCGCATCCCCGGCAGCGACCATTACCTGGTCAACCCCTTCGGCCTCAACTACGACGAGGTCACGCCCGCCAACCTGCTCAAGGTGGACCTGGCCGGCCACAAGGTCGAGCCCTCGGTGTACGACGCCAACCCGGCGGGCTTCGCGCTGCACAGTGCCATCCACGGCGCGCGCGAGGACGTGCACTGCGTCATGCACACCCACACCACCGAGGTCTCGGCCATCGCCCTGAAGCGCGCTGGTTTTGGCCACGACGACTTCTATGGTGCCCAACTCACGGGCCGTGTGGGTTACCACACCTTCGAGGGCATCACCTTGTTCGCCGACGAGAAGTCGCGCATGTTGAGCAGCCTCGGCGACAAGCACATCCTGGTGCTGCGCAACCACGGCGTGGCGGTGTGCGAGATGGACATCGCCCGCACTTTCTTCCTGCTCTGGACGGTGCAGCGCGCGGCCGAGATCCAGTGCACGGCCGGTGCCATGGCGGGCGACAACGTGGCGCTGCCGGGGGCGGTCAGCCAGCGCTGTGCCGACCTGACGGCGCAGCTGATCCGCGAGGACGACTTCGCCGAGAAATTCTTCAACGCGATGGTGCGCCAGATGCGCTCGCGTCAGTCGCGCCGCGGCTGAGCGCGGTGGCTTGACCTGGGAGGAGATGAGGCCCCTGCGTCCCGCGGGGGCTGAGGGCCCCCTGACGCCCCGGGGCCTCAGGCCGCCACGGCCTCGGGGCGGCGCAGCGCGGCCGCGGCCACGTCCAGCGAGCGCAGGCGCAGCGCCGGGTCAAATACATCGCTGACCAGCATGAACTCATCGGCCTCGGTCAGCTCGGCCAGGCGGCTCAGGCCCGCGTGCACGGTGTCCGGTCCGCCGATCACCGCCGCCGCCAGGAAGTCGTCGATGGCGGCGCGCTCCTGCGGGTGCAGCTGTTCGCGGTAGTTCGGCACTGGCGGCTGCAAGCGGCGCCGGTCGCCGGTCAGGATGCCCAGCACCCGTTGGTAGGTGCTGCTGGCCAGGAACTGGGCTTCTTCGTCGGTGGGCGCCGCGATCAGCGGCACGCCGACCACCACATAGGGCTTGTCCAGCGTCGGCGAGGGCTTGAACAGACGCCGGTACAGCCCCACCGCCTGCAGCAGCTGGCGCGGCGCAAAGTGCGAGGCAAAGGCATAGGGCAGCCCGCGCTCGGCCGCCAACTGGGCCGAGAACAGGCTCGACCCCAGCAGCCAGATGGGCACATTGGTGCCCGCACCCGGCATGGCGATCAGGCGCTGTCCCGCTTGCACGGGGCCCAGCAGGCGCTGCAACTCGGCCACGTCGCGCGGAAAGTCTTCTTCGGTTTCGACCCGGTCGCGGCGCAGTGCGCGCATGGTCAGCCCGTCGGTGCCGGGCGCCCGGCCCAGGCCCAGGTCGATGCGGCCAGGGTACAGCTCGGCCAGCGTGCCAAAGGCCTCCGCCACCACCAGCGGGGCGTGGTTGGGCAGCATCACCCCGCCCGAGCCGACGCGGATGCGCTGCGTGCCGCCCGCGATGTGGCCCACCAGCACGGCGGTGGCCGAGCTCGCAATGCCGCTCATGTTGTGGTGTTCCGCCAGCCAGTAGCGCTTGAAACCCAGGCTTTCGGCGTGCTGTGCGGTGCGCAGCGCAATCGCCAGCGCGTCGGCCACGGTGCCGCCTTCGCGCACCGCCACCAGGTCGAGCATGGACAGGGCAATGTCTTGGAGTGCTTTCATGCAGCCCATTGTGCGACTGCGCCGGCGCGCGTGCAGGCCCGGCGCCGCAAAACCAGACCATCGGCAGGTGGTTTGCGCGCTGGCTTGGTGATTTATTCGGTCAATCAAAAGAAATACAAACAGTTATTCGTCTGTATCACCGAGAAGATAGCGGCATTGTCTGAATCACTGGAACCTAGCCATGTCCGCCTTGCCCCCCACCGACCAGCCCTTTGCGCCATTCACCCCCGGACTGAGCCCGGCCACCCCGCTGCGCGCGGCCATCACGGCGGCCTGGCGCCGACCGGAGCCCGAGGCCCTGGCCGACCTGCTGCCGCAGGCGCGCCTGCCGCAGCCGCAGGCCGAAGCCACCCAGCAACTGGCCCAGCGCCTGGCGCGCCAGCTGCGTGAGCGCAAGAGCGCAGGGGGGCGTGCCGGCATCGTGCAAGGCCTGTTGCAGGAGTACGCGCTGTCCTCGCAGGAGGGCGTGGCCCTCATGTGCCTGGCCGAAGCCCTGCTGCGCATTCCCGACGCCGCCACCCGCGACGCGCTGATCCGCGACAAGATCGCCCACGGCCAGTGGGCCACCCACCTGGGCAAGAGCCCCTCCTTGTTCGTCAATGCCGCCACCTGGGGCCTGTTGCTGACCGGCAAGCTGGTCGCCACCCACAGCGAAAACGGCCTGGGCGCCGCGCTGGGCCGCCTCACCGCGAAGGGCGGCGAGCCGCTGATCCGCAAGGGCGTGGACATGGCCATGCGCATGATGGGCGAGCAGTTCGTCACCGGCGAAACCATCGCGCAGGCCCTGGTCAACGCCCGTCCGCTGGAGGCGGTGGGTTTCCGCTATTCCTACGACATGCTGGGCGAGGCCGCGCTGACCACGCGCGACGCCCAACGCTACCTGCGCGACTACGAGCAGGCCATCGAGGCCATTGGTCGCGCCTCGGGCGGGCGGGGCATTTACGAGGGACCGGGCATCTCGATCAAGCTCTCGGCCTTGCACCCGCGTTACCAGCGTGCCCAGGTGTCGCGCGTCATGAACGAGCTGTACCCGGTGCTGCTGCGCCTGGCCCTGCAGGCGCGCCGCCACGACATCGGCCTCAACATCGACGCCGAGGAGGCCGACCGCCTCGAACTCTCGCTCGACCTGCTGGAGAAGCTGTGCTTCGAGCCGGCCCTGGCCGGTTGGAACGGCATCGGCTTTGTCATCCAGGCCTACCAAAAGCGCTGCCCGTACGTGATCGACCAGGTGCTGGACCTGGCGCGTCGCAGCGGCCACCGCCTGATGGTGCGCCTGGTCAAGGGCGCCTACTGGGACAGCGAGATCAAGCGCGCCCAGATCGATGGCCTGGACGGCTACCCGGTCTACACCCGCAAGGCCTACACCGATGTGTCCTACCTGGCCTGTGCCCGCAAGCTGCTGGCCGCGCCAGAGGCGGTCTACCCGCAGTTCGCCACCCACAACGCCCACACCCTGGCCGCCATCTACCAAATGGCTGGCCCCGACCGCTACCACAGCGGCCAGTACGAGTTCCAGTGCCTGCACGGCATGGGCGAGCCCCTGTACGAGCAGGTGGTGGGCGCAGTGGGGGCCGGCAAGCTGGGCCGCCCCTGCCGCATCTACGCCCCGGTCGGCACCCACGAAACCTTGCTGGCCTACCTGGTGCGCCGCCTGCTGGAGAACGGCGCCAACACCTCGTTTGTGAACCGCATCGCGGACCAGAGCCTGGCGCTCGAGGACCTGGTGCAGGACCCGGTGCAAGCCGTCGAGCAGATGGCCGCCGCCGAGGGCACGCTGGGCCTGCCGCACCCGGCCATCCCGTTGCCGCGCGATCTGTACGGCACGGCACGCCAGAACTCGCGTGGCCTTGACCTGGCCAACGATGCGCAGCTGCGCGGCCTGCAGCAACAGCTGCTGGCCAGCGCCGAGCAGCCCTGGCAGGCCGGCCCCCTGTTGGCCCAGGCGGTGGCGCCCGGCCTGGGCCGGGCGGTCAGCAACCCCGCCGATGTGCGTGACCTGGTGGGCCTGGTGCAGGACGCCAGCGCCGACGACGTGCACCGTGCCCTGGACAGCGCCAGCGCCGTGGCCGCCGACTGGGCGGCCACCCCCGCAGCCGAGCGCGCCAAGCGGCTCGAGCGCGCCGCCGACCTGATGGAAGACGCGCTGCAACCCTTGATGGGACTGCTCATCCGCGAGGCGGGCAAGACCTGCGCCAACGCGATTGCCGAGGTGCGCGAAGCGGTGGACTTTCTGCGCTTTTACGCCGCCCAGGCGCGGCGTGACCTGAGCCAGCCCGGCCACAGCGCTTTGGGCCCGGTGGTCTGCATCAGCCCCTGGAACTTCCCGCTGGCCATCTTCACGGGGCAGGTTGCGGCCGCCCTGGCCGCCGGCAACCCGGTGCTGGCCAAGCCCGCCGAGCAAACCCCGCTGGTGGCCGCCGAAGCGGTGCGCCTGCTGTGGCAGGCGGGCGTGCCCCACGCGGCGGTGCAACTGCTGCCGGGCCCGGGTGAAACGGTGGGGGCTCAGCTGGTGGCCGATGCCCGGGTGCAGGGCGTGATGTTCACGGGCTCCACCGAGGTGGCGCGCCTGCTGCAAAGGAACCTGGCCGGCCGCCTGGGCGCCACGGGTCAGCCGGTGCCGCTGATCGCCGAGACCGGCGGACAGAACGCGATGATCGTCGACTCCTCGGCGCTGGTCGAGCAGGTGGTCAGCGACGTGGTGGCCTCGGCGTTTGACAGCGCCGGTCAGCGCTGCTCCGCGCTGCGGGTGCTGTGTGTGCAGGAGGAAGCGGCCGAGCGCGTGATCGAGATGCTCAAGGGCGCCATGGCCGAGCTGCGCCTGGGCCGCCCCGACGACCTCGCGGTCGACGTCGGCCCGGTGATCGATGCCGAAGCGCAGTCCAACATCCAGCGCCACATCGACGCCCTGCGCCGCCGCGGCCGCCCCGTCTACCAGCAAGCGGGCCAGGGCCCGGCGCTGGCCACCCAGCACGGCACTTTCGTGCCCCCGACCTTGATCGAGCTCGACAGCCTGGCCGAGCTGGAGCGCGAAGTCTTTGGCCCGGTGCTGCACCTGGTGCGCTACCGCCGCCAGGACCTGCCGGCCCTGCTCGACCAGATCAACGCCACCGGCTATGGCCTGACCCTGGGCCTGCACACCCGCATCGACGAAACCATCGCCCGGGTGGTCGACCACGCCCACGCCGGCAATGTCTACGTGAACCGCAACATGGTGGGCGCGGTGGTGGGGGTGCAGCCCTTTGGCGGCGAAGGCCTGTCGGGCACGGGCCCCAAGGCCGGCGGCCCGCTGTACCTGTACCGCCTGTTGGCCAGCCGCCCGGCCGACGGCCCGGGCCGCACCTTTGTCCAAGAAGGCGAGGCCGGTTCGGGCCAGAGCCCGGTCGGCCCCGGCACCCCCCTGGCGGCCTTGCAGCAATGGGCGCAGGCCCAGGGCCAGACCGCCGTGTCACAGGCCTGCAGCCGCCTCGGTGCCCTGTCGCACAGCGGTTGTTCGCGGGTGCTGCGCGGCCCCACCGGCGAGCGCAACCTCTACACCTGGCTGCCGCGCGAGGCCGTGCTGTGCCTGGCCGACCACGACGCCGACCGCCTGCTGCAACTGGCCGCCGTGCTGGCCGTGGGCAGCCAGGCCGTCTGGCCGCTGGCCGCCGAGGCCCTGCACCACCGCTTGCCCCCGGCGGTGCAGGCCTGCGTCACCCTGTGCACCGATTGGACCCAGGCCCACCTGGCTTTTGATGCCGTGCTGCACCATGGCGACGCCGAGGCCCTGCGCGAGGTCTGCGCCCGACTGGCGCAGCGCCCCGGCCCCATCGTGGGGGTCACCGCACTGCGCCCGGGCGACGCCAACGTGCCGCTGGAGCGCCTGCTGATCGAACGCGCCTTGAGCGTCAACACCGCGGCTGCCGGCGGCAATGCCAGCCTGATGACCATCGGCTGACGCGCCCCCCGCCGCCCTTGCCGCCCGGCCCCGCGCCCCCGCGGGCCCTGAACTGCCAAACGCCCCCTCGTGGGGCGTTTGGCGTTTTGGCGTCGGCGTCGGGCGTCGGGCGTTGACGGTGGCCGGGCGGGGCCGCCGTGGCCGTTGGACAGTGGGCCCCTTCGCGGCCCCAGGCAAACCCTGCATCGGCAGGCCTGTAAATTGCTTTACAGTCCCGCACTTCGTTGAAAATATCTTTTCATGCACCCTTTTGAACCGTCCGCAGACTGGGCCGGCCGCTTTGCCGGCCTGCCGGTTTTGCAGCATGTGGCCAGCCAGGCGCCCCGCCTGCCGGCCGCCTTGCAGCGCATGGCGCGGGCGGTGCTGGCGCACCCCTTCCGGGCCGCCACGCTGAGCATCGAAGAGTTCGCGCGCGAGGTCGAGGTGTCCGTGGCCACGGCCAACCGGCTGGCGCGGGCGCTGGGCTTCGCCGGTTACCCGCAGTTCCGCGCCGAGCTGGCGCGGGGCTTCGAGTCCATCCTGGCACCGGTCGAGAGCCTGCGCTCCAACCTGGCCCAGGCCGCGAGCACGGCCGAGACCATGGCCGCGTCCCTGCAGGAAACGCGCGACAACCTCGAGCGCACCCTGCAGGCCCTGCAAAGCCCGGCCTGTGAAGCCGCCGTCGACCTGATCCTGGGCGCCGAGCAGGTGCTGACCCTGGGCTGGGGCAGCAGTGCCTTTCTGGCCGGCCTGCTGCAGCACGAACTGGAGCCTTACTGCGCGCTGGCCGGTTGCCTGGCCCAGGCCGGTGGGCCGTCGCACGCGGCGCGCCAGTTGTTTCGCCGTGGTCCGGCCGACCTGCTGATCGTGATGGCCTTCCCACGCTACGTCGAGGACACGATCGAACTCACCCGGCTGGCGCGCGAGCGCGGCATGAAGGTGCTGGCCCTGACCGACAAGCCCGCCTCGCCGCTGGTGCCGCTGGCCGACGGGGTGTTGTATGCCCACACCCAGCGCCAGGTGGCGGCCGCGTCGAACGCCACCGCGCTGGCCCTGGTCGAGGCGCTGGTGGCCGCCGTGGCGCGGCGCACCGAGGGCGCGGTGGAGCGCCAGCGCGAACTGGCCCACAGCGTCATGCCCTGGCTGCACCTGGAGGCGGCCCACACCGAGCCGCCCGCGCGGCGCCGCCGCCAGCCCGGCCCGCCCGCGGGCGCTTTGAGCCCCGCGCCCGCAACCGCCCCCTGTTCGACGCACAATGAGCCGCCGCCTTCGGGCGCGCGGGCCACTTGATGGTTTGCCCACCGCCCATGACCTTGTCTGTTTCTGCCATGCCCTCTGACCTGTCCCGTTCCCATGGCCCCGTGATCGCCTTGCACGGGGGCGCCGGCACCCTGACCCGCAGCGCCATCACGCCCGAGCAGCAGGCGCGTTACCGCGCGGCGCTGCGTGACATCCTGCTGGCGGCCCAGGCCCTGTTGGCGCAGGGCGCCGATGCGCTCGATGTGGTGACCGAAGCGGTGCGCCTGCTGGAGGAATGCCCGCTGTTCAACGCCGGGCGTGGCGCCGTCTACACCGCCGAGGCGCGCCACGAACTCGACGCCTGTGTGATGCGCGGCAGCGACCTGGCCGCCGGTGCGGTGGCCGGGGTGACGCGGCTGCGCAACCCGGTGCTGGCGGCGCGCGCGGTGCTGGCCTCGGCGGCCCCGGTGCTGTTGATCGGCGAAGGGGCCGAGCGCTTTGCGCTGGCGCGTGGCTGCGAGGCGGTGGACCCGGACTGGTTCGACACCCCCGAGCGCCTGGCCCAGTTGCGCACCGTGCAGGCCGCCCAGTCGGGGGCCGCGCTGGACCACGACGCCCAGACCCTGCTGGCGGCCCAGCCGCCGGCCCCGCTGGACGAGCGCGCCAAGTTCGGCACCGTGGGCGCGGTGGCGCTCGATGTGCATGGCCACCTCGCGGCGGCCACCAGCACGGGCGGCGTCACCAACAAGCTGCCGGGCCGGGTCGGCGATTCGCCCCTGGTGGGCGCGGGCAACTACGCCAACGACCGCACCGTGGCGGTGTCTTGCACCGGCATGGGCGAGGCCTTCATGCGCGGTCTGGCGGCCTACGATGTGTCGGCCCTGATGGCGTACGCGGGCCTGCCGCTGCACGAGGCCACGCGCCGCGTGGTGATGGACAAACTGCCCCCACTGGGCGGGCGTGGCGGTTTGATTGCGGTCGATGCGCAAGGGCAGGTCGCCTTGCCCTTCAACACCGAAGGCATGTACCGCGGCTGGGCCCGCCCGGGGCAGGACCCGGTGGTGGCCATCTACGCCGACGAAGACGACGGGAGCCTCGCATGAGCGCCGCGCCCAACGCGCCACGCCGCGTGCTCGAGGTGCAGGACCTGCGCGTCAGCTTTGCCACCGAGCAGGGCCGACTGCAGGCCGTCAAGGGCCTGGACTTCCATGTCGATGCGGGCGAAACGCTGGCCATCGTCGGCGAGTCGGGTTCGGGCAAATCGGTGTCGTCGCTGGCGCTGATGCGCCTGGTCGAGCAAGGCGGCGGGCAGATCGACCGCGGCCAGATGTGGCTGACCCGGCGCAACGGCGAGCGCGTCGACCTGGCGCAGGCCAGCGCGCGCCAGATGCGCGCGCTGCGCGGTGCCGACCTGGCGATGGTGTTCCAGGAGCCCATGACCAGCCTGAACCCGGTCTTCACGGTGGGCGAGCAGATCGCCGAATCGATCCGCCTGCACCAGGGGCTGGGGCGCCAGGCGGCGCTGGCCGAGGCGCTGCGCATGTTGGACCTGGTGCGCATCCCCGAAGCCAGGAACGTGCTCACGCGCCACCCGCACCAGCTGTCGGGCGGCATGCGCCAGCGCGTGATGATTGCCATGGCCCTGGCCTGCAAACCCGCGCTGCTGATCGCCGACGAGCCCACCACCGCACTGGACGTGACCATCCAGGCGCAAATCCTGACCCTCATCCAGCAGCTGCAGCGCGAGCTGGCCATGGGCGTGATCTTCATCACCCACGACATGGGCGTGGTGGCCGAGGTGGCCGACCGCGTGCTGGTCATGTACCGCGGCGACAAGGTCGAAGACGGCGACTGCCGTGCCCTGTTTGCCCGGCCCCAGCAGGCCTACACACGCGCCCTGATGGCCGCCGTGCCGCGCCTGGGGGCGATGCAGGGGCGCGACCTGCCGGCGCGCTTTGCGCTGCCCTCCGACACCGCCGAAGCCACGGCTGCGGCCGACCCGGTGGCCCACCTGGGCGTCAGCGACACGGTGCGCCACGGCGAGCCCCCGGTGCTGCAGGTCGACGGCCTGGTGACCCGCTTCCCGCTGCCGGGGGGCTGGTGGGGCCGGGTCACGCGCCAGGTGCACGCGGTCGAGCAGATCAGTTTTTCGCTGCAAGCGGGCGAGACCCTGTCCCTGGTCGGCGAATCGGGTTGTGGCAAGTCCACCACCGGGCGCTCGCTGGCGCGCCTGCTGGCCTTTGACGCGGGCCGCGTGCAGGTGGCCGGGCGTGACATCGCAGGCCTGGAGGGCCACGCCTTGCAGGCGCTGCGGCGCGACATCCAGTTTGTTTTTCAGGACCCGTTCGCCTCGCTGGACCCGCGCCTCACGGTGGGCTTTTCGGTCATGGAGCCCATCTTGCTGCACGGCCTGGCCACGCGCGACGAGGCCCAGCAGCGGGTGCAGTGGCTGCTGCAGAAAGTGGGCCTGCCGCCCGAGGCCGCGCACCGTTACCCGCATGAGTTTTCAGGCGGGCAACGCCAGCGCATCGCGATTGCGCGCGCGCTCGCGCTGAACCCCAAGGTGGTGATCGCCGACGAGGCGGTGTCGGCGCTGGACGTGTCGATCCGCGCGCAGATCATCAACCTGCTGCTCGACTTGCAGCAGGAGTTCGGCATTGCGTTCTTGTTCATCTCGCACGACATGGCGGTGGTCGAGCGCATCAGTCACCGCGTGGCCGTGATGTACCTGGGCCAGATCGTGGAGATCGGCCCGCGCCGCGCCGTGTTCGAGAATCCGCAGCACGCTTACACGCGCCGCCTGATGGCCGCGGTGCCGCTGGCCGACCCGAGCCAGCGCCGCGTGCGCGAGCTGCTCAGCGACGACATCCCCAGCCCCATCCGCGCCCTGGGCGACCCGCCGCAGGTGGCGCCCCTGATGGCTGTGGGACCGGGGCATTTTGTGGCGCGTCACCCGGTGGGTGGGGCGTACTGAGTGAGTGAGCAGGACCGCGCGCAGGCGAGGCTTGTTTTGGCATGGACGGTGGTGGGGCTGACCCGCTGCTGGCGTTTCGGTTTTTCAACTTTCACAGGAGTGTTGTCATGAAACTGCGTTTGAACCCCTTGGCCGCGGCGCTGCTGCTGGTCGGTCTGTCGGTGTCCTCGGCCCATGCGTCCAAGGACGTGGTGGTGGCGCTCTACTCGAGCTTCACCACCACCGACCCCTACGACGCCAACGACACCGTGTCCCAGGCCGTGGCCAAGTCCTTCTACCAGGGGCTTTACAGCTTCGACAAGGACATGAACATGGTGCCCGTGCTGGCCGAGAGCCACAGCGTGACCAAGGACGGCCTGAGCTACACCATCAAGCTCAAGAAGGGCATCAAGTTCCACGACGGCACCGACTTCAATGCCGAGGCCGTCAAGGTCACCTTTGACCGCGTCACCAACCCCGACAACAAGCTCAAGCGCTACAACCTCTACAAGAACATCGCCAAGACCGAGGTGCTCGATCCGGCCACCGTGCGTTTCACGCTCAAAGAGCCCTTCTCGCCCTTCATCAACACGCTGGCCCACCCCTCGGGCGTGATCATCTCGCCCGCGGCGCTGGCCAAGTACGGCAACAAGGGCATCGCGCAAAACCCGGTGGGCACCGGCCCGTTCAAGTTCGTCGAGTGGAAGGCCACCGACTACCTCAAGGTGGCCAAGTTCGACGGCTACTGGAAGAAGGGCTACCCCAAGGTCGACAGCATCACCTGGCGCCCGGTGGTGGACAACAACACCCGCGCCGCCATGATGCAGACCAACGAGGCGCACTTCGCCTTCACGCTGCCGCCCGAAGCGGTGGAAACGCTGTCCAAGAAGCCCAGCCTCGAAGTGACGCAGGGCCCGTCCATCGTGCAGCGCTACATCTCCTTCAATATGCAGCAAAAGCCCTTCGACAACCCGAAGGTGCGCCAGGCGCTCAACTACGCGATCAACAAGGAAGCGCTGGCCAAGGTGGCTTTCTCGGGCTTTGCCGACCCCATGGATTCGGTGGCCCCCAAGGGCGTCGAGTACTCGACCAAGCTCGGCCCCTGGCCGTACGACCCCAAGAAGGCGCGTGAGCTGCTCAAGGAAGCCGGCTACCCCAACGGCTTTGAGAGCACGCTGTGGAGCGCCTACAACCACACCACCGCGCAGAAGGTGATCCAGTTCGTGCAGCAGCAGCTGGCCCAGGTGGGCGTCAAGGTGCAGGTGCAGGCGCTCGAAGCCGGCCAGCGCGTCGAGCGTGTCGAAAGCGCGCAAGACCCGGCCACCGCCCCGGTGCGCATGTACTACGTGGGCTGGTCCTCGTCGACCGGCGAAGCCGACTGGGCGCTGCGCCCGCTGCTGGCCTCCGAGTCCTTCCCGCCGCGCCTGTTCAACACCGCGTACTACAAGAACGACGTGGTGGACCGCAACATCGCCAAGGCCCTGAACACCACGGACAAGGCCGAGAAGACCAAGCTCTACGCCGAAGCCCAGCAACAGATCTGGAAGGACGCGCCCTGGGCCTTCCTGGTCACCGAGCGCTCGCTGTCGGTGCGCGCGCGCAACCTGGCCGGCTTCTATGTGATGCCGGACTGGAACTTCAACTTCGATGAGATTGAATTGAAGTGACCCCCACGCTCCCCCACTTCGTGTGGGTCGCTGCCCCCCGAGGGGGCCCCGGCCGCCTTGGGGCGGCCCGGCGGCGACCGAAGGTGACCCCCACGCTTCCCCACTGCGCGTGGGGCGCTGCCCCCCGAGGGGGCCGCAGCCGCCTTGGGGCGGCCCGGCGGCGGCTGGAGGTGACCCCCAAGCTCCCCCACTTCGTGTGGGTCGCTGCCCCCCGAGGGGGCTGCAGCCGCCTTGGGGCGGCCCGGCGGCGGCTGGAGGTGACCCCCACGCGCCCCCACTGCGTGTCGCTCCCTGTCCCCCGAGGGGGCCGCAGGCCGCCTTCGGGCAGCCGGGCGGCGGCCTGGCCTGCCCGGTGCCTGGGCTTGGGCTGCTCGTCGCGCGCCCTCGTCGAGGGCCCGAGGGGGCGGTGCGGAGCGCCGGGGCGAGGCGGCGGCGAGGGGCCGCCCCTGCGGGCCATGCCTTGGGGGTGTCCGGACCTGTTTGGCGCTTTTGTTTGAGCTGAAGAATCCATGATCCATTACCTTTTCAAGCGCCTGCTGGGCCTGTTGCCGACGCTGCTGATCGTGGCGGTGCTGGTGTTCTCGTTCGTGCACCTGTTGCCGGGCGATCCGGCGCGGCTGGCGGCGGGGCCAGAGGCCGGGCCGGAGACGGTCGAGCTGGTGCGCCAGGACCTGGGCCTGGACCTGCCGCTGCCGCAGCAGTTCCTGCGCTTCTTCAGCCACGCGCTGCAGGGCGACTTTGGCACCTCGATCCGCAGCAAGCGCCCGGTGGCGACCGAGATCGCCGAGCGCTTTGCGCCCACTTTCTGGCTGACCGTGGCCGCGATGGGCTGGTCGGTGTTGCTGGGCCTGGTGCTGGGCATGGTGTCGGCCGTCTGGCGCAACCGCTGGCCCGACCGCCTGGGCATGACGCTGGCGGTGTCGGGCATTTCGTTTCCGTCCTTCGCGCTGGGCATGCTGCTGATGCAGCTGTTTTCGGTGCAGCTGGGCTGGCTGCCGACCGTGGGCGCGGACAGCTGGCGCCACTACATCCTGCCCTCGCTGACGCTGGGCGCGGGGGTGGCTGCGGTGATGGCGCGCTTCACGCGCAGCTCCTTCATCGACATCCTCAAAGAGGACTATGTGCGCACCGCGCGCGCCAAAGGCCTGGGTGAGCTGACGGTGGTGGTCAAGCACGGGCTGCGCAATGCGCTGATCCCGGTGGTCACCATGATGGGCCTGCAGTTCGGCTTCTTGCTGGGCGGCTCGATCGTGGTCGAGGTGGTGTTCAACTGGCCCGGCATGGGCCGCCTGCTGGTGGACGCGGTGGAGATGCGCGACTACCCCGTGATCCAGACCCTGGTGCTGTTGTTCTCGCTCGAGTTCATCCTGATCAACCTGGCGGTGGACTTGCTCTACGCCCTCATCAACCCGACCATCCGCTTCAAATGACACAAGAGTCTTCAAGCCCCTCTGGCGCCGTGCCGGCGGCCGAGCGGGTGCGCACCCCGGCGGCCGAGTTCTGGCGCCAGTTCAAACGCCAGCGTGTGGCCCTGGTGGCCGGTGCCGTGGTGCTGCTGCTGGTGCTGATGGCGGTGCTGGCGCCCTGGCTGGCGCCCTATGACGCCGAGAACTTTTTCGACTACGACGCGCTCAACAGCCCGCCCAGTGCCGCGCACTGGTTTGGCGTCGACGCGCTGGGCCGCGACATCTTCAGCCGCATCCTGATGGGGGCGCGCATCTCGCTCACCGCGGGCTTTGTCTCGGTGGCGGTGGGGGCCGTGGTGGGTACCTTGCTGGGCCTGCTCGCGGGCTACTACGAAGGCTGGTGGGACCGCATCGTGATGCGCATGTCGGACGTGCTGTTCGCGTTCCCCGGCATCTTGCTGGCGATCGGCATCGTGGCCATCCTGGGCCGCGGCATGGTCAACGTGATCGTGGCGGTGGCGGTGTTCAGCGTGCCGGCGTTTGCGCGCCTGGTGCGCGGCAATGTGCTGTCGCTCAAGCACCAGACCTACATCGAGGCGGTGCGCTCGATCGGCGCCCCCGACTCGGTCATCATGCTGCGCCACCTGCTGCCGGGCACGGTGTCGTCGGTGGTGGTGTACCTGACCATGCGCATCGGCACCTCGATCATCACCGCGGCCAGCCTGTCCTTTCTGGGCCTGGGCGCGCAGCCACCGACACCCGAGTGGGGCGCCATGCTCAACGAGGCGCGTGCCGACATGCTCAATGCGCCGCACATCGCGCTGTTCCCCAGCCTGGCGATCTTCGTCACCGTGCTGGCCTTCAACCTGCTGGGCGACGGCCTGCGCGACGCGCTGGACCCGAAGCTCGACCGGGGTTGAGCGCCATGGACCGCCGCAGCGCCCTGGGCGCCCCCCAGGTCGGGCTGCTGCCCAGTGGCCCGCTGGACGCCATCACCGACGTGGCCGGTGTGGCGCTGGGCCAGGTCACCCTGTCCGAGGGCGCGGTGCAGACGGGGGCCACGGTGCTGCTGCCGGCGCCCGGTGATCTGTTTCTGCACAAGCTACCGGCCGGGCTGGCGGTGATCAACGGCTTTGGCAAAAGCGCCGGGCTGATGCAGGTGCAGGAGCTGGGGCAGCTGGAGTCGCCCATCGCCCTGGTCAGCACCTTGGCGGTGGGCACGGCCAGCACCGCGCTGATCCGCGACGCGCTGGCGCAGCAGCCCGAGTTGGCGCGCAGCCTGCCCACGCTGAACCCGCTGGTGTTCGAGTGCAACGACGGTTGGCTCAATGACGCCCGCGCCCTGGCCCTGCAAGAGGCCCATGTGCTGCAGGCCCTGCAGGCGGCGCGCACGGCGGGCCCGGGCGCCGCGGTGGCGCAGGGGGCGGTGGGCGCCGGGCGCGGCATGTCGTGCCACGGGCTCAAAGGGGGCATTGGCACGGCCTCGCGCCGGCTGCACTGGCAGGGCCAGCCCTTCACATTGGGCGCCTTGGTGCTGGCCAACCAGGGCCGACCCGAGGCCCTGACCGTGGCGGGCCAGCGCATTGGCCCAGCGCTGCAGCGGCGCCTGGCGGCGTTTGACGCAGCGCAGGCGGCCGAGGCCTCCGGCCCCGAGCGCGGCTCGATCATCATCGTGCTGGCCACCGATGCACCGCTCGACGCCCGCCAGCTGCAGCGCGTGGCGCGGCGTTCGGCGGCGGGGCTGGCGCGCACCGGTTCCGACTACGGCCACGGCAGCGGCGATGTGGCGCTGGCGTTCTCCACCGCTTACCGCCTGCCGCAGCGGGCCGAAGACGCGATGCCCTGCGTCACCCTGCTGCACGAAAGCGCCCTGGATGTGTTATTCCAGGCCGCGGCCGAAGCCACCGAGCAGGCCATCCTGCACGCGTTGTGGGCCGCCGAGCCGGTGCAGGGCCGCGACGGCCAGCAGCGCCAGGCCCTGACCGCCCTGGCCCCCGAACTGCGCACCCAGCCCCCGGCGGCCTGGGCGACGCTGCTTTGATGTGTTTTGATTCACGCCCGACAGGAAACCGACCCCCATGCCCAGCGCCCCCCGCATCCTGATCTCGATGGACATTGAAGGCGTGGCCGGTGTCTGGCGTCCCGAGCAGACCCAGGCCGGCAACGGCGAGTACGAGCGCGCCCGGCGCTGGATGACCCAGGAGGCCAACGCCGCCATCCGCGGCGCTTTCGCGGGCGGAGCCTGTGCGGTGCTGGTGAACGATTCGCACGGCCATTTTGGCAACCTGCTGGCCGACGAGCTGGACCCGCGGGCCGAGCTGATCCAGGGCAAACCGCGCCGCCTGGGCATGATGGCGGGCGCCGACCAGGCCATCGACGGGGTGCTGATGGTGGGCTGGCACGCGCGCGCCAAAACCCGGGGCGTGCTGGCGCACACCAGCAACAGCTTTGCCTTTGCGCGGGTCTGGTTGGGCGGGCTGGAGCTGGGCGAAGTCGGCTTGTACGGCGCCCTGGCGGGGGAGCTGGGCGTGCCGGTGCTGCTGGTCAGCGGCTGCGATGTGATGGCCCCCGAAGCCCAGGCCCTGGGCCCCGCGGTGGCCGTGGCCGTGGTCAAGTGGTCCGAGGGCGCGCGCAGCGGGCGCTCGCTGTCGCCCGAGGCGGCGCGCGAGCTGATCGAACACCAAAGCCAGGCCGCGGTGCAGCGCTGCGCGCAGGGATCGGCGCCGGCACCCCATCGCCCGGTCTGGGCCGAACCGGACCTGGGCCAGGGCCTGGTGCTGCGGGTGCAGTGCCAGACCCCGGCGTTGGCCGATGTGTTCAGCCTGTGGCCGGGTGTGCAGCGCGACGACGGTGACACCGTCCACTTGCGTTGTGCCAGCGTGCAGGACGCCGTGCGCAGCCTGAACGCGTTGGGGGCCATGTCCAGCGTGCTGCGCTGAGGCCCCCGGGGCGCCCCCGGCCGACCGCTGGCCGACCGCTGGCCGGCAGTCAATCCCCCTTGGCGGACGCTCCGGTGGAGGCGACTTCGGTGGCTGCCAGGCTGTCAGCGGGGCAGCAGGCCCAGGAAGTGGTCGAGCAGCATGAAGTGGTCGTCAAAGAACTGGTCCTCCAGCCCGGGCAGGTCGGCCACCGGCACCCACAGCGCCTCCCGCGCGTCGTCGTCGCCCTGCACCGCGGGCAGGGGGCGGTCGCCCAGGTCAAAGAAGTGCGCGTGCGTGATGGTGCGCCCGCGCTGGCTGCGTTCGGGGGCGTCCAGCACCACCACGCCACGCAAGGCGGCTTGCAGTTCGGTGGGCGACAGGCCCAGGCGGGTTTCCTCTTGCAACTCGCGCAGGGCCGATTCGAGCAGGGTGTCCTCTTGTTCCAGAAAACCCCCCGGTACCGCCAGCAGGCCCAGGCCCGGTGCCCGGCCACGCCGGATCAGCAGCACCTGACCGGCACAGCGCACCACCGCGTCCACCGTCACCAGCACCGGCGGGTAGGGCGCCACCGACCACAGCTCGCGGTGCTGGCGCAGGGCCCGCCATTCGCTGCGCAGGCCTTCGTAGTGGCCCTGGCCATGCCATTCGCGCAGGCCGTGCAGCACGGCCGCGGGCAGCGCGCTGGCGAGGCGGTTCAGGGCCTGCAGGCCGTTGTCGGTGTTGAACCAGGCGTCGCGCAGCGCGGCGCCGTGCAACCCGTCCACGGTGGGCAGGTCCGTCACCGGCAGCGCGGGGTGGTCCGCCAGGGCGTCGCGGAACAGGCGGTGCAGCCGTTCGCTCTGGGCTGGCGCGGGCAGCACCAGCAGGCAGTCCGGGGCCGGGGCCTGCTGGGTCAGGCGGGCCAGGCCGGCCCGCCAGTCGGCTTGCAGGCGCTGGGCGTCGGGGCCTTCGCGCAGCGGTAAAAAGCGCAGCCGCGCGCGGTCGCGTTCGGGCAGGGCGGCCAGGATCAGGTCCGCGCGCTCACCCCAGCTCAGCGGCTGGCGCGGGCTGCGGGCCTGGTAGGCGCCGCCCAGCCCCACCACCACCTGGCGGGCCTGTTGCAGCGCGCGGGTGATCAGGGCCAGGTCGGCCTGGCTGGGCGGCTGAAAGTGGCCGCAGCAAAAGGCCCAGGGCGCGGTCTGGGCCGCGAGGCGCTGGGGGCGGGGCGGGGTGGCAGCGTTCATGGGCCGCATTGTGGGCCAGGCGGCGTGCCGGTGGCGCACTGGCGGGGTGTCGTTGGGGTGTCGGCGGGGGCCTGGCCGGGCCGCTGTGGCTCATCGGTGGGGCCTCTCCAGAGCCGCTGTGGGGGCGCTGTGGGGGCGCTTCTCCGTGGCGGGGCCACCGCCAGCCGTGCTGGCCGGGGCCCTTGGCGTCAGGGCGTGGGTGGGGGCGTGGGCTGGAGCGGGTCGGGCTCGGCCGCGGGCGGGCGTGGAGCGGCCAGGTGCACCGGGGGGGTGTCCACCGGCGGCAGGGCCGGTGCCGAGGGCGCCGCAGGGGGCTCGGTGCCGCGCCGCCGCCGCACGGTCTTGGCGGCCCCCACGATGGTGCCGCCCCGGCCCCACAGCGGCGTGACCGACAGGGTGACCGCGATCGGGTGACCGTCGCGGTGCAGGCGGGTGGTCTCGAGGTTGTCGATCGCCTCGCCGCTTTGCAAGCGGTCCAGGATGCGCTGTTCCTCGTTGAGCCGGTCGGCCGGCAGCAGCAGCGCGATGTTGCGCCCGATCACCTCCTGGGCGCTGTAGCCAAACAGGCGCTCGGCGCCGTCGTTCCAGCGCGTGATCTGGCCGTCCAGCTGTTTGCCGATCAGGGCCAGTTCGGGGTCGTCGGGCGGGTTGTTGGGCAGTGCAGTGCCCGGGGGGCGGTCGCTTGCCGCGGCCTCCGGCGTGGTCGGGCGCCACACACAGACCTGGTTGCGGCCATGGCGCTTGGCCTCGTAAAGCACCTCGTCGGCGCGCGCGACGGCGGGCTCCAGGTGTTCGTCGGGGCGCATCTCGGCCACCCCGATCGACACCGTCTGCCGCACCTCGCCGCCAGGCAGTGCGATGGGGACGCTGCCAATGCGTTCGCGCAGGGATTCGGCCAGTCGGCGGGCGCCCTCGAGGGGGGTCGAGGGCAGCCAGACCAGGAACTCCTCGCCACCCCAGCGGGCCACGCGGTCGGCGCTGCGCACGCCGTCCAGCAGGCGCCGGGCCACGGCTTTGAGGACCTCGTCGCCGGCCAGGTGACCGCGTTCGTCGTTGACGGTCTTGAAGTGGTCCAGGTCCAGCAGCAGCACCGAGGCGCAGCGCTCCAGACCCGGTCCCCGAGGCGGCTGGTGTTCGTAGAGGGAGCGCCGGTTCAACAGGCCGGTCAGCGGGTCTTGCTGGGCCTCGCGTGTCAGCCGGTTCTGCTGGTCGGCCTGCACCACCACCGCCCCCAGCAGGGTGGCCAGCGAGTCGAACATGCCCAGGCCCAGCTGGTCGAAGTAGTCGGCCTGGTCGGCGTACATCACCACCATGCCCCGGCTGCCGCTGCGTTCGGAGCGCAACGGCAAGCCCAGCACCGAGCGCAGGCCGTGCTGCTGGTAGGCCTGGCGCCAGGGGGCATAGGGCGAATCGGCCCGGATGTTGTGGGTGACCAGTTGGTCCTGGCGCAGCAGGCTGAAGGCCGGGCCGGACTCGGTGACCTGGTTGCGCTCCAGCACCAGGCCGTCGACATAGCCGCGCGCGGGCCCGCAGACATTGCCCGGGACGATGCGCAGCGCGTCAGGCGGGCCGACCCAGCTCCAGCACAGGCGCACCCGGGGGGCGGCGCGCAGCAGGGCATCAAAGACCCAGCGCATGCTTTCGTCGGGGTCGAGTCGGTGCGTCAGCAGGTGGGCACAGGCCTGCAGCAGCGATTCGGCCAGCGCCACCTGCTCAGCAGGCGCCGCAGCGCCGGGGCGCCGAGGCGGCTCACCGGGCTGGCGGTGGAACAGGTCCGACAACGTCATGGTCTGCGGGGCTTTCTGGTGGGGGCCGTCGGAAGCGGGCCGGGGTCGGGTCGCTTCCATTTTGAGCACGAACGGGCCATTTGCCAACCGGGCTCGCCCCGCCCGCGGGCCCCGCGGCGGCGGCCCTGCCCACCAGGGGCCGGGGCCTGTGCCACAATCCCGGCCTTCTTTTTTCTGAATGGGCCGACCGCGGGGCGGCGGCCCGGTTGAGCACGTTCCTCATGGCAAGCATTCTTCCCGGCGCATTGGGCATTGATTTCGGCACCTCCAACTCGGCTGTGGCCTGGGCCCACGGGCGCGAGGACGCCCGCCTCATGCCACTGGAGGGCCAGGCCACCACGCTGCCCACCGCCTTGTTCTTCAATGCCGAGGACAAGACCGTGCATTACGGGCGCGACGCCTTGAGCTGCTACCTGGCCGAGACCGAGGGCCGCCTGATGCGCTCGCTCAAAAGCCTGCTGGGCAGCCCGCTGCTGCTTGAGAAAACCGCGGTCAACAACGAGCAGATCAGCTTCCAGGACATCATCGCGCGCTTTCTGGCCGAGCTGGTGCGCCGCGCCGAGGTGCAGCTGGGCGGCCTGCCGCAGCAGCTGGTGCTGGGCCGACCGGTGCATTTTGTCGACGACGACCCCGAGCGCGACCAGCTCGCGCAGGACATGCTGCTGCAAGCGGCCGCGCATTGCGGCTTCAGTGAGGTGGGGTTTCAGCTCGAGCCGATCGCCGCCGCGCTGGATTACGAACGCCGCCTGAGCGCCGAAACCGTGGTGCTGGTGGTCGACATCGGCGGTGGCACCTCCGACTTCACCGTGGTGCGCCTGGGGCCGCAACGCGTGGCGCTGGCCGACCGCCACAGCGACATCCTGGCCACGTCGGGCGTGCACATCGGCGGCACCGACTACGACCAACGCCTGAACCTGGAGCAGGTCATGCCCCTGCTGGGTTACCGCCACCTGGGCCCCAAGGGGCGCGAGGTGCCGAGCCGGGTGTTTTTTGACCTGGCCACCTGGCACCTGATCCATTGGCAGCAAACCCCCAAAGCGGTGCGCGAGGCGCAGGAACTGCGGGTGGATTACCGCGACGCCCAACTGCACCAGCGCCTGATGACGGTGCTGCGCGAGCGCTTCGGCCACCGCCTGGCCAATGGCGTCGAGCAGGCCAAGATCGGGTGTTCCAGTGGTTTGGGGCCGCAAACGATTGATTTGTCGCTGATCGAGGCCGGGCTGGCCGCCAGCCTGTCGCCGCAAGACCTGGCTGACCACCTGCAAGGCCTGCTGGCCCAGGTGGTGGCGTGCGCGGTCGAGTGCGTGCAGCGCGCGGGCCTGCAGCCGCAGCAGCTGGGGGCCGTCTACCTGACCGGGGGCTCGTCGGCCCTGAAGCCGTTCCAGCAGGCGCTGGGCGCGGCTTTCCCCGGGGTGCCCCTGGTGGAGGGCGATCTGTTTGGGGGGGTGGCCTCGGGCTTGGCCTACGGCCACGTCCGCTGAGGCGGCGGCCGCCGAGCGCGGCCCGGGGGGGACTGCGCCTCAGTTCGGCAGCAGGATCACGTCGACGCGGCGGGCTTGCGCCGGGGTGCCGGTGCCGGTGGTCAGCTCCGGCTTGCGCAGTTCGATCAGCGTTTCTTGCGCGCCCAGGGCCTTGAGCAGGTCGCGCACCGCTTCGGCGCGTTGCAGCGCCAGGGCCGCATTCTGTTCAACCGAGCCGGTCTCGTCGTGGTAGCCCGAGATGGCGGTCTTGCGGCCGGCCGCGATGGCTTGCACCACATCGGCCAGGGCCTGTTGCGCGCCTTCGGCGAGGTTGGCGCTGTTGCTGGCGAAGAAGAAGGTCACGACGCCGTTGTCGACTTGCACGGTGGCCACGTCGATCTCGGTTTGGGCGGCCACATCGCGCACCGCTTCGGCGGCGGCCTGGGCGGCGGCGGTGTCAGGGCGCAGGCGTTGCACCACCACCGAGCCCACCACGGTACCGACCACCAGCACCAGCAGAAGGGTCAGGAACCCCAGGGCAAAGCGGGACTGGCTGTCGTTGTCTTGGCTGTTGGACATGTGTGAGGATCTCCGTTGGATTGATGAAAGGGGTGGGCCATCGCCGGCCAAACCCGAAATCATAAACAAGCCGCGCGCGGCGCGGTGTCACCCAGCCAGCGCGGCGCCCACGCCGGGGCCCGACCCAGCCCGACCCCCGGCTGGGGTGGCGCTGCCTCAGGACTTCAGTCGCCCAGGGGCAGGTTGGCGTTCTTGAGGGTGCGCAGCACAAAGCGCGACTGGCTGTGCCGGATGCCTTTGATCTTGTAGAGGCGTTCGCGCAGGAAGCGCTCGTAGTCGCGCGTGTCGCGCACCGCCACCCGCAGCAGGTAGTCGTATTCGCCCGACACCAGGTGGGCCTCGATCACCTCGGGGATGGTGGCCAGCACCTCGCCGAACTTCTCGAGCGTGTTGTCCGAGTGGCTGTCCAGCGTCACCTGCACCAGCACGGTCTCGTTGAGCCCCAGGGCCTGCGGGTTCAGGCGCACCGTGTAGGCCTCGATCACGCCGCTGTCCTCCATCTTGCGGATGCGGCCCCAGCAGGGCGAGGGGCTCAGCCCCACGGCCTGACCGATGTCGTGCAGGCTGGTGCGAGAGTCTGCTTGCAGGATCTGAAGGATTTTTCGGTCAATTTTGTCCATTCGGAAAATTAAACTGCATTTTTCACTATGAAAGAATAATGTTCTGATTTCGATTGATTCTTTCGAAAGAACAAAAGATTGTTCGGAGGCTGCGGGCGCACAATTCTGGGCATGAAAGGCGACTTACCGGTTGCCCAGGTTCAGAGGCTCCCCCGCTGGTTACCCCCGGCGGGGGCACTTCCGGAACCCGCTCCGCCCCCGCGGGGTCCGTGGGGTGCAGCCTCGGCAAGGGCGCAACAGTGGTGTAAAAGTTGCTTGGATTGGGGTCGGGTTCAGAAATAATGTCTGGATCGCCTTGTTTCCCCTCTTTGGAGCCCTCGCATGGACCGCCTGCAGTCAATGAAGGTTTTTCAGGCCGTCGTCAACGAAGGCGGCTTTGCTGCCGCCGCGCGCAAGATGGACTTGTCGCCCGCGGTGGTGACCCGCCTGGTGGAAGACCTGGAACAGCACCTGGGCACCCGGCTGCTGCAGCGCACCACCCGCAAAAATGCCCTGACCGAGGCCGGCACCGCCTACCTGGCGCGTTTGCGCGTCATCCTCAGTGACATCGAAGAAGCCGAGGCCTCGATGCGCGCCCACACCCAGGAGGTGGCGGGTCTGCTGCGCATCCAGGCCCAGCCGGTGATGGCCGTGCACATCCTGGCGCCGCAGGTGGCCGAGTTCCGGCGCCTGTACCCGCGGGTCTCGCTGGACATCCACACCACCTCGGCCACCGACGCCGGCATCGAAGATTTCGACCTGACCCTGCTCGGGGCCGTCAACGAGTACGACGCGAACGTGATTGCCCGGCCCATCGTCTCCAGCGTGGGCATCGTGTGTGCGTCGCCACGCTACTTGCGCGCTGCGGGCAGCCTGCGCCAACCCGAGGACTTGCGCCGCCACGCCTGTTTGCGCCTGCGCCTGCCCTCGGTGCGGCCCGGCGTGTGGCGCCTGCTCAACCCCGACGACGGCGACCGCGCGCTCGAAGTCCAGGTCGAGCCCGCCCTGGTGGCCGACCACACCGACACCGTGTTGCAAGCCGCGCTCAGCGGGGCCGGTGTGTGTGCGCTGCCGATGGACCTGGCCGCCCCCTATTTGCGCACCGGCCAGCTGCGCCGCGTGCTGTCGCCATGGATCACGGCGCGTTTCACGCTGTACGCGGCCATGCCCAGCCGCAAATTTGTGCCGGCGCGCACGCGCGCCTTTCTGGACTTCATCATCGAGCGCACCCGCTGGATGCTGGCCGAAGCGGAGCGCACCTGGCCGTCCGAGCCGATGGTGCTGCCACTGACGCCTGCAGCAGCGGCCGACGCTGCGCCCTGCGCACCGTGCCCGCCATGCCCACCGCTGGGGGCCGATGCTCCAGCCTCCGCCGGTGCCACGGCGACCGACTTAGCCGCGCCGGCCGCCGTGCCAGAAGCCGCTGCCGTGTCCCAACCTCAGTCCCCGGCCCCCAAGCCCAAGCGCCCCCGGGCGCGGCCCGCCCCGCCGGACGCCGCCGCCTGAGCCGGCGGCCTCAGTCCTCGCTGTCCTGGCCGCGCTTGAGCGTCAGGGCCTGCTGATAGAGCTCGTTCTTGGCGCCCCCGGTGATGTCGGCGCACAGGCGCACGGCGGTCTTCAGGGGCAACTCGGCCAGCAGCAACTGCAGCACGCGCAGGGCCTCGCCGTCGTCGGTGGCGACCGCTTCGGGCGGGTGGATCAGCACCGCGAATTCACCGCGCGTGCGCTGCGGCTGGGCCGCCAGCCACCCGGCCAGGTCTTGCGCCGGCACCGTGGCGACTTCTTCAAACTGTTTGGTCAGCTCGCGGCCCAGGGTCACCAGGCGGGGGCCCAGCACGGCCAGGGCCTTGGCCAGGTCTTCGATGCGGTGGGGTGCTTCGAGCAGGATCACCGCCCGTGCCTCGCCCGCCAGGGCCTGCACGGCACTGTCGCGCTCACCGGCCTTGGTGGGCAGGAAGCCGGCAAACACAAAGCCCGAGGGCTGGCCGGCCTGCTGCGTCACGCCGGCCACCGACAGCAGGGTGGTGACGCTGCTGGCGCCCGGCAGCGGCACCACGCGCAGGCCGGCGGCCTGCACGGCGCGCACCAGGCGGGCGCCGGGGTCGCTCACCGCGGGGGTGCCGGCGTCGCTGGCGTAGGCAATGCGCTCGCCACGCTGCAGGCGCTCGATCACCTGGGTCGCGGCCTCGGCCTCGTTGTGCTGGTGCACGGCCAGCAGTTGGGCGCCGGGCCGGTCGATGCCGTAGGCGCGCAGCAGGCTTTGGGTGTGGCGCGTGTCTTCGCAGGCCACGGCATCCACCAGTTCAAGCACGTGCAAGGCCCGCAGAGTCATGTCGGCGAGGTTGCCGATCGGCGTGGCCACCACATACAGGGTGCCTTTCGGATAATGCTGTGGGGCCGCGGCGTCGCGGGCGGCCGACAAGGCTGAAGCAAAAGAAGCGCTCAATGGGAATCCTCGGAAAAAAGCCGGCCGGTGCCGTGGTCACCCGCGCCACCGCCGGTCCCACGACCCGTGCCCTGGGGGCCGCGGCGGAGCAGCGCGCCCTGGCGCATTTGCTGGCGGCGGGCTTGCGCCTGCTGGAACGCAATTATCGGACGCCCGGGCGGGGCGGTGGCGAGATCGACCTGATCATGCGCGAACCCGACGGCACGGTGGTGTTTGTCGAGGTGCGGCAGCGCCGCAACACGGCCCATGGTGGCGCCGCGGCCAGCGTCGGGGCGGTCAAGCAGTCGCGCCTGGTGTTCGCCGCGCGGCACTACCTGATGCGCTGGCCCCGCTTGCCCCCCTGCCGATTCGATGTGCTGAGCGTCGAGGGCGAGGCACCCGGCACGGTGCAGTGGTTCAAAGCGGCCTTCGATGCGGCTTGAACCGCGGGTCTGTCCTGATGGCGAAACGGCGGTCCTGCGCTAAGTCCCTGGTCGGGGAGGGGCGGCGGGCCCGGATGCCCGGCTGGCGCGGGGGTATCATCGGCGCCCATGCTCGAGCAACGCATCCAACAGCACTTCATCGACAGCGCCGACCTCAAATACCAGTCGGCGCAGATTCTCAGCAAGCCCATCGCCGCAGCGGTCCAGGCCGTGATGGCCTGCGTCACCAGCGGCTGCAAAGTGTTGGTTTGTGGCAACGGTGCCTCGAACGCGCTGGCTCAGCACTTCGCGGCCGGCTTTGTCGGTCAATTTGAGCGCGAACGGCCTGAATTGGCCGCCCTGGCCTTGAGCACCGACGCCGCGGCGCTGTCGTTCCTGGCCGAGTCCGACTACCGCCAGCTGTTCGCCCGCCAGGTGCGGGCGCTGGGCTTGGCTGGCGATGTGCTGCTGGCGCTGTCGGCCGACGGCCAGTCGCCCAGCGTGCTGGCCGCCATCGAGGCCGCCCATGAGCGCGACATGACCGTGCTGGCCCTGACCGGCCGGGGCGGCGGCCTGGTGGGCCCGTTGTTGCGCGAAACAGACGTTCATATCTGCGTGCCACACGAGCGTGTGGCGCGGGTCCAGGAGGTTCACCTCCTGGCGCTGCACTGCATCTGCGATGGCGTGGATGCGCAATTACTGGGTGAACAGGAGGTTCTCACATGAAACAAACATGGCAAAGGGTTGCGATGGCAGCGCTGGCTTCGGCCGCGCTGGCGACCCAGCTTTCGGGCTGTTTCCCGCTGGTGGCGGGGGGCGCCGTCATGACCGGCATGGTGGCCACGGACCGACGCACTTCGGGGGCGCAGGTGGAAGACGAGGGCATCGAACTGCGCGCGGTCAACCGCGTGCAAGAGGCCCTGGGCGACGGCGTGCACCTCAATGTGACCAGCTACAACCGCCAAGTGTTGTTGACAGGCGAAGCCACCACGGCCGAAGCGAAGCAAAAAGTGGAACAAATTGTGTCGCGCGTGGAAAATGTGCGGGGCGTGCACAATGAGATGGTGGTGGGCTTGCCCAGCAGCCTCAGTGAGCGCTCCACGGATGCCTTGATTTCGGGTAAGGTGAAGGCCAGCCTGGTCGACGCGCGCGATTTGATCTCAAATGCCTTTAAAGTGGTGACTGAGCGTCGCGTGGTCTACTTGATGGGCCGCGTCACCCAGCGCGAAGCCAACCGTGCCACCGAAATCGCCCGCGGCGTTGACGGTGTGCAAAAGGTGGTCCGTGTGTTTGAGTTGATTTCCGAAGAAGAGCTGAAGCGCCAGTTGCCTTCCCAGCCTGCCAAGGCTGAGGGGGCTCCGGTCAAGAACGGTACCTGAGCCGTCGTTTCAAGATTGATATGCGCCCAGCCGCCGCCCCGCAAGGGTCGGCGGTTTTTTTTCGCCCCGGCGCCAGGGCTCAGCCGACGCAGCGGCCGTCGACAAACACCTTCAGCTCCCCGGGCTGGAACGCGACCCAGGCCTCGTCCAGCGTCAGCGGCGCGGTGACCACGATGGCGGCGCGGTCGCCTTCGGCGGTGCAGGTGCTGAAGTCCATGCTCAGGTCTTCATCGGCCAGGGTGGCCTGGCTGAACGGAAAGCCCCGCTCCAGGTAGTGCAGGTGGGTGGAGGCGTGGGCCCACAGCGCTTCGCCGTTGGACAGCATGAAGTTGAAGGTGCCGTGGCGCGCAATGCGCGGCGCCAGTTCGCGCAGGGTCAGCGTCAGTTCGGCCACCGAGGGCACGTTGGCGTGCGACTTGGCCAGCTCCTGCATGATCCAGCAGAAGGCCAGTTCGCTGTCGGTGTTGCCGACCGGCTTGAAGTGGCCGTGCAGGCGCGGATTGAAATCCTTCAGGTCGCCGTTGTGCGCGAACACCCAGTAGCGGCCCCACAGTTCCCGCACGAAGGGGTGGCAGTTTTGCAGGTTGACCGCCCCCTGGGTGGCCTTGCGGATGTGGGCGATCACGTTGCGGCTCTTGATCGGGTAGCTGCGGATCAGCTGCGCCACGGCCGAATGGGCGGCCGGCTCGTGGTCGACGAAGTGGCGCAGGCCCCGGCCCTCGAAAAAGGCAATGCCCCAGCCATCGCTGTGCTGGTCGGTCACCCCGCCGCGCTGCGAAAAGCCAGAAAACGAAAACGTGACATCGGTCGGCACGTTGCAATTCATGCCCAACAGTTGGCACATGGTTCAGGTCTCCTGCTTGGTGGCGGGCCGCGGGGCATCGCCGCCCTTGAGTTGCCAGGCGGCGGCCAAGGCCAGCAGGCACAGGCCAGCCAGCATCACAAAGGCTTCGTCGAAGGCGGCCAGGCGCGCCGGGCTGGTCTGCAGCCGGCTCAGCGAATCGCCGTGCGCGGCCAGCCGCCATTCGAGCACGATACCGCACAAACTGACACCGGCGGCGCCGCCCAGCATGCGCAAAAAGTTGATGGTGCTGGCCCCCTGGGGAATCAGCGACTTGTCCAGCGGGCGCATGGCCCCGAGGTTGAGCGAGGGCAGGATGAAGCCCAGGCCGACCCGCCCCACCACGGCCAGCAGCACCAGCACCCACAGGCCCGATTGCAGGTCGATCAGCACCATCAGGCCGAAGGACGCGGCCAGCAAGGCCAGGCCGATGCTGACCAGCACGTAGGTGGGCTGGTGGTCGGCCAGGCGGCCCACGCCGGCGATGGTGATTGCCAGCACCAGTCCGGCCGGCAGCAAGATGGTGCCGACATGGGAGGCCGAGATGTGCAGGCCCAGCTGCATGAACACCGGCAGCAGGTAGGTGGAGCCGAACAGAGCGGTGCCATAGATCACGGCCACCACGCTGCCCATGGCGAACTGCCGGTAGTTGAACAGCGACAGGTTCATCAGCGGCTCGCCACCCAGGCGCAGCACCCGGCGTTCCCACCAGATGAACACCAACAAAGACAGCACGGCGCCTGCCAGCAGCAGGGCCGCCTGCACGGGCGTGCCACCGCGCAAGTCCACCAGGCCGTTGAGCAGGCACAGCGTGCCCACGCTGCCCAGCAGCAGGCCACGCCAGTCCAGTGCGGCGCCGTGGCGGTTGGCCTCCACCCCGCCGGGCGCGGTGCGCGGCACGAAGCGGTGCGCCATCCACAGCGAAGCCAGGCAGAAGGGCACGACCATGAAAAAGATGGAGCGCCAGCCGAACAGGTCGACCAGGATGCCCCCGATGCTGGGCCCGATGGCCGGGGCCAGCACCACGCCCATGCCAAAGATGCCGCTGGCGCGGCCCTGCTCATGGGGCTCGAAGGCGCGCAGGATGATGATGGCGGGGATCGGTTGCACGATGCCGGCGGCCAGGCCTTCGGTCACCCGCGCGGCCAGCACCAGCGCGTACAGGTCGGCAAAGCCGCCGACCACGCCACCCAGCAGCAGCAGCGCGACGGCGCCCGAGTAGGTGCGTCGGTAGCCGTAGCGGGCCAGCAGCCACGGCGTGGTCAGCATGGACACCGTCATGGCCACCATGAAGCCGGAGCTGACCCACTGCGCCCGTTCCTGGCCCAGCGCGAAGTGGTGGCTCATGTCAGGGATGGCCACGTTGACGATGGTCGACGACATGATCGACGCCATCGTCCCGATCATCACCGACAGCAGGAGCAGCCAGCGGTACCGCTCGCCATAGCGCTCGCGCAACGCTCGGGCGTGTTGCTCGTCGCTCAAGGAGGCACCGCGGCTGGAACGCATCAGAACCCGGGGCTCAGCTGCGCGGTTCGGTCCACAGCTTGCCGCCGGTGGCCCAGTTCTCGCGCTTGATGTCCGTGATGATGATGTCCACGGACTCGGGCGAACCGCCCAGGATCTCGACCGACACGCGGGTGATTTCCTCGACGAGCTTCTTCTTTTGCTCGATGGTGCGGCCTTCCATCATTTCGACGTGGTACGTAGGCATGTCACAACTCCAGTTCAGATGCAGGAAAAAGAAAGAATCATAGAAGGATTGGCCGGGCCTGGCCGCCAGGGGGCGGTCTGACCCCGGGGCGGGTTCAGGCCCCGGGGGCCGGGGCCGGGTCCGGGCCGCTGGCGGGGTGCGGGTCGGCGGCGGCGCAGCGTGCGCAAATGCAGCGCAGGCCGCGTTCGGCCTCGGGCAGGCGGCTCAGCACCGACTCGGGGATCGCGGTGCGCATGCACCAGCAGGTCTCGGGGGCAGCGCCTTGGGCCATGGCACAGCCATTGGGGCCGCCGCACAGGGGGCAGCGGGTGGTGTCGGTGGGGGCGCTCATCAGCGTTGGATTCTGCCGCAAGCCGGGGCCTGGGGGGCGATCCGGGGCACCGGGTGCCGCGAGCGCCCAAAAAAAAGCACCCGAAGGTGCTTGGGCGGGGCGCCCGCGGGCCGGAGCGCGCGGGCGTCGGAGGTGTCAGGGGCGCTCAGGGCCGACCATGCGCGCTGGACATGTGCGGCGCCCCCTGGGCTCAGGCGGCGGCCTTGACCTTCAGGCGCCAGGCGTGCAGCAGCGGCTCGGTGTAGCCGCTGGGCTGCACCAGGCCCTTGAAGACCAGGTCCAGGGCCGCTTGCATGGCGGCGCCTTGCGGGTTGGCGACCAGGCTCTTGTACAGCGGGTCACCGGCGTTTTGCTGGTCCACCACCGCGGCCATGCGCTCGAACGAGGCGCGCACCTGGGCTTCGCTGACCACGCCGTGCAGCAGCCAGTTGGCGATGTGCTGGCTGCTGATGCGCAGCGTGGCACGGTCTTCCATCAGGCCCACGTTGTGGATGTCAGGCACCTTGGAGCAACCCACGCCCTGGTCCACCCAGCGCACCACGTAGCCCAGGATGCCTTGCACGTTGTTATCGATTTCCTGCTGCTTCTCGGCCTCGCTCCAGTGGGCTTGGGCGGCGACCGGGATGGTCAGCAGCTTGTCCATCAGGGCCTCGGCGCTTTCCTTGGATTGCTCGATGCCGGTTTGCACTTCGGCCACATTGATCTGCTGGTAGTGCAGGGCGTGCAGGGTGGCGGCGGTGGGCGAGGGCACCCAGGCGGTGTTGGCACCGGCCTTGGGGTGACCGACCTTTTGCTCCAGCATGGCGGCCATCAGGTCGGGCATGGCCCACATGCCCTTGCCGATCTGGGCGCGACCCCGCAGGCCGGCTTGCAGGCCGATCAGCACGTTGCGGCGCTCGTAGGCGGCGATCCAGGCGCTGCCCTTGATGTCACCCTTGCGCATCATCGGGCCGGCGTGCATGGCGGTGTGCATTTCGTCGCCGGTGCGGTCCAGGAAGCCGGTGTTGATGAAGGCCACGCGGCTGGCAGCGGCGGCAATGCAGGCCTTGAGGTTGACGCTGGTGCGGCGCTCTTCGTCCATGATGCCCAGCTTGACGGTGCTGTCGGGCAGGCCCAGCAGGGTTTCGACGCGGCCGAACAGCTCGCTGGCGAAGGCCACTTCGGCCGGGCCGTGCATCTTGGGCTTGACGATGTAGACGCTGCCGGTGCGGCTGTTGCGGATGCCGTTGGCGCCGTGGCCTTGCAGGTCGTGCAGGGCGATGGCGGTGGTGATGACGGCGTCCATGATGCCTTCGGGGATCTCCAGGCCGTTGCCGTACAGGATGGCCGGGTTGGTCATCAGGTGGCCCACATTGCGCAGGAACATCAGCGAGCGGCCGTGCAGGCGCAGCTCACCGCCTTGGGGGGCGGTGTAGAGGCGGTCGGCGTTCAGGCCGCGGGTGAAGGTCTTGCCGCCCTTGCTCACTTCTTCCGTCAGCGTGCCCTTGAGGATGCCCAGCCAGTTGCCATAGGCCAGCACCTTGTCGTCGGCATCGACCACGGCCACCGAGTCTTCGAGGTCGAGGATGGTGGACAGGGCGGCTTCAAGCACCAGGTCGCTGACACCGGCGGCATCGGACTGGCCAATCGGGGTGTTGCGGTTGATCTGCAGGTCCAGGTGGTTGCCGTTGTGCTTGAGCAGCACCGCGCTGGGGGCGGCCGCATCGCCCTGGTAGCCGACAAAGCGGGCCGGGTCTTGCAGGCCGGTTTCGCTGCCGTCGAGCAGCTTGACGCGCAGTTGGCCGTTGACCACGGTGTAGGCGGCGGCGTCCTTGTGCGAGCCTTGGGCCAGCGGGGCCGATTGGTCCAGCACCTGGCGGGCGAAGGCGATCACTTTGGCGCCGCGCACCGGGTTGTAGCCCTGGCCCTTTTCAGCGCCATCGGTCTCGGGGATCGCGTCGGTGCCGTACAGCGCGTCGTACAGGCTGCCCCAGCGCGCGTTGGCGGCGTTCAGGGCGTAGCGCGCGTTCAGGATCGGCACCACCAGCTGCGGGCCGGCTTGCAGGGCCAGTTCAGCGTCCACGTTGACGGTGCTGGCGCTGACCTGTTCAGGGGCGCTGACCAGGTAGCCGATTTGCTCGAGGAAGGCGCGGTAGGCCGGCATGTCGGTGATGGGGCCGGGGTGGGCCTTGTGCCAGCTGTCGAGCTCGGTCTGCAGGCGGTCGCGTTCGGCCAGCAGGGCGATGTTCTTGGGGGCCAGGTCGCTGACGATCTGGTCAAAGCCCTGCCAGAAGGTGGCTTGATCCACGCCCGTGCCGGGCAGCACTTGGTCGTTGACGAAGTTGTACAGCGAGGTGGCGACTTGCAGGCCGTGAACCTGGGTGCGTGCGGTCATGGTGAGGTCCTTGTGTGAAAGGTGGATCAGAAAAACATCAAAGCAAAAATCGGGGGCGTCTGGTGCAGCGTCAGACCGCCGGGAAGAAATCAAGCACATCGCGCAGGCTCTGGCCGGTTCGGCTGGGCGCCGGGCCCAGCGGTTCGGGGGGCAGGCCCTGGCGGTTCACCCACAGCGTGGTGTAGCCGAACCAGGTGGCGCCCAGGGCGTCCCAACCGTTGCTGCTGACAAACACCGTGTCACGGGCGGCCACGCCGCTGTGCTGCGGGCCGAGTGCGTAGCAGTCGGGGTGGGGCTTGTAGCGGCGCACCGCGTCGACGCTCATCACGTGGTCCAGCCAGGGGTCGAGGCCGGCACTGCGCACCGCCACGGCCAGCATGTCGGGGTCGCCGTTGGACAGGATGCCGGTGCGCACGCCGCGCTCCTTGAGGGCCTTGAGCACCTCGCGGGTTTCCGGAAAGGTGCTCAGCGCCCGGTATTGGTTCATGAACTGTTGTTCGCGGGCCGGTGTCAGCACCAGCTCGAGCCGTGCCGCCGCGTAGCGCAGCGCCGCCTGGGTCAGGGCCCAGAACGGCTGGTAGTGGGCGCCCTGGTCCGCTGCGCTCAGCAGGTGCGAGGCTTCGATCTGCTTGTCGCGCCAAAGGCGGCTCAGGGTCAGGCCCTGGCCCGGGTAGAGCTGCTCGGCCAGCAAGGCCACGCTGTCGACGTCAAACAGCGTGCCGTACGCGTCGAACCACACCGCTTGCGGGGCGGTGGCGGCAGTGAGGGCTCGGCGTTTGTCCATGGCTCCACTTTATTTGATACTTGTCTGTTGATTAATCCATTGTTGTGTGATTTATCTGTGACAAAAACATATGTAATTGCTGGTCGATGCGACGGAACCGGGGGCGCCCTCCACGGCGCGGCCCGCGGTGCGCGGGGTCACCGGGGCGGCGGAGTGGCTGAGTGACGTGCCCTCGCGGGGGCGGGCCGGGCTTGGGCGGTCTGGGTGGGGGCCATTTCTCCTTTTTTGTCCGTAATCAGGGTGCCTTTGGATTGAATGCTTACTTTTTTAGCCTTAATCTGCGCCCATGGACAAACTCAAGCAGATGGAGTCATTCGTCTCGGTGGCCACCCGGGGCAGCCTGACCGCGGCCGCCAATGCCGAGGGGGTGGCGCCGGCCATCATGGGGCGGCGCCTGGACGCGCTCGAAGAGCGCCTGGGCGTGAAGCTGCTGATGCGCACCACGCGACGCATCACGCTGACCCATGAGGGCAGCGCTTTTCTGGAGGACTGCCAGCGCCTGCTGGCCGACGTGGCCAATGCCGAGGCCAGTGTCAGCGCGGGGGGCGTCAAGGCCAGTGGTCATTTGCGCATCACCGCACCGGCCGGCTTTGGGCGCCGCCATGTGGCGCCCCTGGTGCCCGTGTTCCGCGAGCTGCACCCCGAGGTGACCATCTCGCTCAACCTCAGCGACCGGGTGGTCGACCTGGCGGGCGAGGGCTACGACTGCGCGGTGCGCGTGGGGGATCTGCCCGACTCGTCCCTGGTCAGCGTGCGCCTGGCCGACAACCGGCGCCTGTGTGTGGCCACGCCGGGGTACCTGCAACGCCACGGCATCCCGCGCCACCCCTCGGAGTTGTCGCGTTTTGACTGCCTGACCTTGTCCAGCGATGCGTCGCAGACCCGGGGCTGGGCCTTTCGCCTGCCCAAGGACGACGGGCACGAGCTGATCCACCTGAAACCCGGTGGCCCGCTCGACTGCTCGGACGGTCAGGTGCTGCATGGCTGGTGCCTGGCGGGCTATGGCATCGCCTGGCGCAGCACCTGGGAGGTGGAGGCGGAAATCGCCGAGGGCCGGCTCTGCACGGTGCTCGATGACTTCGCGGCGCCGCCCAATGGCATCTACGCCGTGTTCCCCCAGCGCAAGCACTTGCCCCTGCGCGTGCGCCTGTGGATTGATTTCCTCAAGCACAATTACGGCCAGCCCGGTTTTTGGAAGGCCTCCTGAGCCCTTCCCTGGTCCCTTTGGACCAGATCTGATCCTTTCACCGGGCGCGAAAGACCGTCCGATGACCCTCGAAGCCCTGTTGGCCAGCCTGCACCTGCTGGCCATGTTGACCCTGGTGGTGTTCCTCACCAGCCAGGCTGCCCTGTGCCGCGCCGAGTGGCTCAATGCGGCGGTGCTCGAGCGCCTGCCGCGCCTGCATTTGATCTACGGCCTGGCCGCTCTGCTGGTGCTGGTCACCGGCGCGGTCCGGGTGTTCTGGGGCATCAAGGGCCTGTCCTGGTACGCGAGTCAGCCCCTGTTGCACCTCAAGATCACGCTGTTCGTGCTGATGGCCGGGATGGCCTTGCCCACGGGGCGCGCGTTTCGCCTCTGGCGCGAGACCTGCCGGGCCACCGGGGCCTTGCCCGACGCGGCCGAGCTGCGCCGGGTGCGCCGCTGGGTGATGTGGCAGGCGCACCTGTTGCCGGTGATCCCGGTCATCGCGGTGTTCTGGGCCCGGGGTTGGTGAGTCGGGCATGAGCAAGTCTTTGGTGTTGTGCGCGGACGACTACGCGCTGCACGGGGGGGTGTCGGAGGGCATCCTGTCCCTGATCGAGGCCGGGCGCCTGAGCGCCACCAGCGTCATGACCCTGTCGCCGCGTTGGGCCAGCGACGCCCCGGCCCTGGCCGCCTGGCGGGGGCGGGTGGATGTGGGCCTGCATGTCGACTGGACCAGCGCTTTCGCGCAGGCGGCGGGCCATGGTGGCGGGCTGGGCGCGGTGATGCGCCAGGCGGTCTGGCCGGGGCATGCCGTGGCCGCGGCCCGGGCCTGCATCGAGCAGCAGTTGCAGGCCTTCGAGGACCATTGGGGCGCGCCCCCGGACCATGTCGATGGCCACCAGCATGTGCAGCAGTTCGCTGGCATCCGCGAGGCGCTGGTGGCCGCGCTGGCCGCACGCTACCCGCGGGCCCAGCGGCCCTACCTGCGCGTGTCGCGCCCGGTGGTGGGGCAGGGCGGGCTCAAGGGCCGGGTCATGGCCGCCATGGGGGCGCAGCGTTTGCAGCGCCTGGCGCAGGCCCAGGGCATGGCCTGCTCGCCCTGGCTGTCGGGCATCGATGACTTCCGGGGCGACGTGGCCACCTACGCGGGGCGCATGGCCACCTGGCTGGCGCAGGCGCCCGAAGGCACCTTGCTGATGTGCCACCCGGCTTCGCGCGTGGCCGACGACGACGAGATCGCCGCCGCCCGGGTGCGCGAATGGACTTACCTCAGCAGCCCGGCCTTTGCCGAGGCGCTGGACCAGGCCGGTGTGCGCCTGGTCACCGGCGCGGCCCTGTACGCCCGCCCGAACTGAACCCCTTGCCAATTTGCACTAGGTCGACGCTGTGACTGAAAGACAAAAATCCTGGGCCACCCTGGCCCTGCTGTGGGCCTTGTTGTTGCTGCTGTCGGCCCTGCGCCCGATGGCGGTCCCTGATGAGGGCCGTTATGGCGAGATCGGTCGCTGGATGCTGCAAAGCGGCGACTGGCTGGTGCCGCGCCTCAATGGCATCCCTTTCTTCCACAAGCCGCCGCTGCTGCACTGGGTCAACGCCAGCCTCATGGCACTGCTGGGTGCCCATGTCTGGGTGGCCCGCCTGGGCCCGGCCCTGCACGCGGGCGCGATGCTGCTGGCGCTGTACCTGTCGGTGCGGGCCATGCCCTGGGACACCGGCGCGCGCGCCGAAGGCCTGGCCCGGCGCGCCGCGCTGATGCTGGGCAGCAGCCTGGCTTTCCTGATCGGTGGGCAGTACATCAACCACGACATGCTGGTGGCCTGCTGGATCGGCATCGCGATCTGGGCTTTTGCGGCGGCCTTCGTGGGCGCCGACGATGGGGGACGGGCCGGACGGGGGCCCTGGGTGCCCCGCCCCGGCTTGGCCCGGCTGGGCTTTGTCGCCTGTGGCCTGGGGGTGCTCAGCAAGGGCCTGATCGGCCTCGTGCTGCCGGGCCTGGTGCTGTTGGTGTGGCTGCTGTGGACCCGCCAGATGCGCAAGGTGCTGTACCTGCCCTGGCTGCGCGGGCTGCTGCTGTTTGGCCTGATCGCCGTGCCCTGGTTTGTGCTGGCCGAGCGCCGGGCGCCGGGTTTGCTGGCCTACCTGTTCGGGGACCAGCAGTTCAACCGCTACACCGCCAACACCTTCAACAATGGCCGACCCTGGTGGTTCTACCTGGCGGGCCTGTTCCTGCTGCTGTTCCCCTGGACCTTCTTTGCCCTGCAGCCGCTGGTGGCCAGGCTGCGCCGCCGCCCCGGGGCTGCCGGGCTGGCGCTGTCGCCGGGGCAGCGGGTGTGGGTGGCCCTGGCCTGGATCTGGCTCGTGGCCATCATCGGTTTCTTCTCGGTGCCGCATTCCAAGCTGATCGGTTATGCGCTGCCGGTCATGCCCGCCTTGGCCTTTTTGGCCGCGCTGGGGTTTGAGCAGGGCCTGGGGGGCTGGCGCCATGCCGAGCGCCTGTTCAAGGGCCTGCTGGTGCTGGCGGTCGGGGTGGCCCTGGCCGTCAATCTGGCCGCCACGCGCTACACCGAGCGCCACGGCACGGCCGACGTGGCGGCCGTGCTGGCCTGCCAGATCGGGCCTGGCGACACCGTGCTGGCCGTGGGCGATTTCCCTTACGACCTGCCGTTTCTGGTGCGCCTGCCGCAGCCCATGGTGGTGGTGCAGGACTGGGCCCGGGAGCGCCAGTCGGCCCGTGACAACTGGCGTCGCGAGCTGTTTGAGGGGGCCGCGTTCGATGCGCGCGCGGGCGAGCGCCTGCAAGACCCCGAGGTGCTGGAGCGGGCCGCCCAGCAGCCCGGCCAGTGGGTGATCGCCCCCAACAATGTGGCCATCCGTGATTTCGAGTCGGTGTCGCGCGGTCTGGCCTGGACCCTGTACCGCAGCGCGCCGACCCAACCCGTGTCGCCCGCGCCCGCGCACTGCAAGCGCTGACGCGCTGAAGCGCTTGGGGGCCTGGCGGTGGCCGGGCCTGCACGGGCCCGGCATGGGGCCTGGTCTGCCAGCGGGCCGGCAGGCCCGGGGGGATGTCGGCGCGCGGTGGGCGGTGGGCGCTGTCCGCGGCAGGGCTGGGCTCAGGCCAAAGGGTCGCTGGGCGGCAGTCCTTGGCCGTGGCGGCCTTTGAGCAGGTAGGTCGGGCGGCGCTTGACCTCTTCGTAGATGCGACCGATGTACTCGGCCAGCACGCCGATGGACAGGATCTGGATGCCGCTGAGCAGCATGATGCCAGCCGCCAGCGTGGCGTAGCCCGGCACGTCGATGCCGTAGATGAAGTACGACACGACCACCCACAGCCCATAGCTCAGCGAGGCCAGCGAGATCAGCCCCCCCAGCAGGGCCAGGGCCCGCAGCGGCACCGACGAGAACGCCACCAGGCCCGTCAGGGCCAGCGAGGCCGCGCCGCGCAGGCCAAAGCTGCTCTGGCCATCGGTGCGGGGCAGGGGCTCGTACTCGAGGGCCGTGCTGTTGAAGCCGACCCAGGCGTACAGGCCCTTCATGAAACGGTTGCGCTCGGGCAGGCTCTTGATGGCGGACACCACGGCCCGGTCCATCAGGCGGAAGTCGCCGGCGTTGGGCGGGATCTTGACCCGGTTGTTGTGGTTCACCAGCCAGTAAAACACCCCGGCCAGCTTGGCGTGCAGGCGGGTCTGGTCGTCGCGGGTCTTGCGCACCGCGTACACCACGTCCATGCCCTGGCGCCAGCGGGCCAGCATGTCGCTGATCAGCTCGACGGGGTGCTGGCCGTCGGAGTCCATCAGCACCACCACGTCACCGCGTGCGGCTTCCATGCCGGCGGTGAGGGCGGCTTCCTTGCCAAAGTTGCGCGACAGGTCGAGCAGCACCACTTCCGGGTGCTGGCGCGTGAGTTCAATGGCGGCGTCGGCGGTCTGGTCGCGGCTGCCGTCGTTGATGATCACCACCTCCACCTGGGGCGACAAGGCCTTCAGGGCGTTCAGCACCTGGGGCACGAAGCGCCCCAGGTTGCCGGCTTCGTTGTACGCCGGCATGACGCAGGAAATGGAGGGTTGGGAGTCGGTGCGGTCAGCCATCCCTGGATTATCGGACAGCCGGCCGATGGCCGTGGCAAAGCCCAGCCCGGCCCGGTCTGTCCCCCTGGGCGCTCAGGCCTTGGGCTTGCGCAGGCACACCTGCATGAAGGCTTTGCGCTCCGAGCCGGGCTTGCCGGTGGTCTTGAACTGGGCGCTGCATTCGCTCATCCGCGTGGTCTGCTTCTTGTCCGCCGCGGGTGGGGTGGGCGTGGCGGGGGCCGAGGCGGTGGGCGCCACGGACGGGCTGGGCCGGCTGGCCGGGGCCGCCGTGGGGGCCCCGGCAGGGGCTGGGGCGGCGGCGGTGGCTGAGGTCTTGGGGGCTGGGGCGGCGGCCGTCGGCGCATCTTTGGCCAGCAAGGGGCTGCTGTGCAGGACCAGCATCAGGCCCAAGGCCCCGAGCCAGGCCAGGGCCTGGGTGGGGCGGGAGGCCGTGGCGGGGCGTGACCGCCCTGAGGGGCGTGCAGCGACAAAGGCATGGGCAGCGTGGTGCATAGGGAACCTCCTGAGTGATGAGTGGCGAGACAGCGGGGCATGGGGACATGGGCGCATCGGGCGACGTGGAGACCGGGACTTCGCCGCCGGGCAGGCGCCGTGGGCGCGCGCCATCGGGGGCGCAGCGGCCCGCGCCCGAGTTGACGACGGATGAGCCGCTGCTGTGTTGCATTCGACGACGGAATGACGGGCTTGGGTTGGCCATGTGGCCGGGGTCTGCCACCGTTCGGGAAGCGGCCCGTAAAATCACGCCATGCTCTCTGTCAAACACGATCTGCTCGCGGCGCTGGCCGCCGAGCTCGAAAAACTCTCCCCCGGTGCCGGTGCCAAGGCGGTGTTCGAGTCGCCCAAGGTGGCGGCCCATGGCGATTTCGCCTGCACCGCGGCCATGCAACTGGCCAAGCCCCTCAAGCTCAACCCGCGCCAGGTGGCCGACACCCTGCAAGCCAACCTGATGGCCACGCCGGCCTGGGCCCAGTGGGTGGAGGCGATCGAGATCGCTGGCCCTGGCTTCATCAATGTGCGCCTCAAGCCCGCCGCCAAACAAGAGGTGGTGCGCGAGGTGCTGCAGGCTGGCGAGAAGTTCGGCTGGCAAGCGCCCCGCAACGAACGCGTGCTGGTCGAGTTCGTGTCCGCCAACCCCACCGGCCCGCTGCACGTGGGCCACGGCCGTCAGGCCGCTTTGGGCGACGCCATCTGCAACCTGTTCCAGACCCAGGGCTGGGATGTGTGGCGCGAGTTCTATTACAACGACGCGGGCGTGCAGATCCAGACCCTGGCCAACAGCACCCAGTGCCGTGCCAAGGGCCTCAAGCCCGGCGATGCCGGCTGGCCCGAGTCGGCCTACAACGGCGACTACATCGGCGACATCGCCACCGACTTCCTGGCCGGCAAGACGGTCAAGGCCGATGACCGCGAGTTCACCGGCAGCGGAGACGCGGATGACCTCGACGGCATCCGCCAGTTCGCCGTGGCCTACCTGCGCCACGAGCAAGACCTTGATTTGCAGGCCTTCCAGGTCAAGTTCGACAACTACTACCTCGAGTCCAGTCTCTACACCAGCGGCCGTGTCGAGGCCGCCGTGAACAAGCTGATCGAGGCCGGCAAGACCTACGAACAAGACGGCGCGCTGTGGCTCAGGTCCACCGACTACGGGGACGACAAAGACCGCGTGATGCGCAAGACCGACGGCACCTACACCTACTTTGTGCCGGATGTGGCTTACCACATCACCAAGTTCGAGCGCGGCTTTGGCAAGGTCGTCAACATCCAGGGCACCGACCACCACGGCACCATCGCCCGCGTGCGCGCTGGCTTGCAGGCCGCCGGTGTCGGCATCCCGCAGGGCTACCCCGACTACGTGCTGCACACCATGGTGCGCGTCATGCGTGGCGGCGAGGAGGTCAAGATCTCCAAGCGTGCCGGCAGCTATGTCACGCTGCGCGACCTGATCGAGTGGACCAGCAAGGACGCGGTGCGCTTCTTCCTGCTGTCGCGCAAGCCCGACACCGAGTACATCTTCGACATCGACCTGGCGCTGGCCCAGAACAACGACAACCCGGTGTACTACGTGCAGTACGCGCACGCCCGCATTTGCTCGGTGCTGAACGCCTGGGGCGGCGATGTGGCGTCGCTGGCCTCGGTGGACCTGTCGCCCCTGGTGGGCCCGCAGGCCCAGGCGCTGATGCTGCAGCTGGCCAAGTACCCGCAGATGCTGACCGCGGCGGCCACAGATTTTGCGCCCCATGATGTGACTTTCTACCTGCGCGAGCTCGCCTCCAGCTACCACAGCTACTACGATGCCGAACGCATCCTGGTGGACGACGAGTCCGTCAAGCTGGCGCGGCTGGCCCTGGTCGCGGCGACCGCCCGGGTGCTGCACAATGGCTTGGCGGTGCTGGGGGTTTCGGCACCGCAGAAAATGTGAACTGACGCATCATGAAAAGACAATTCGGCGGGACCTTCCTCGGTCTGGTGATCGGGGTGGTGTTGGGTTTGGGGGCGGCCTTGGCTGTGGCGGTGTACGTCACCAAGGTGCCGGTGCCGTTTCTCAACAAGGGCCAGACCCGATCGGCCGATCAGGACGCCGCCGAAGCCCGCAAAAACAAGGACTGGGACCCCAACTCGCCGCTGTACGGCAAGAACCCGGTTCGCCCCGGCGCGGCGGGCAGCGTGGGCAGCGACCCGTCGGCGGGCGATGCGTCGGCCGACAAGTCCAGCGACAAGACCGCCAAGACCGACAAGTCTTCGGACAAGGCCGCTGACAAGGCTGCGGACAAAACCGCCGACAAGGCCAGCGACAAGCCCGATGTGAAGCCCGTCACCAAGGGGTCGGACACCAAGCCGGTGTCGGCCGACCCCCTGGGCGATCTGGCGCGCGCCAAGTCGGGTTCGTCGGGTTCGGCCACGTCTGCCGCCGGCACTTCGGGCGTCGACCCCTTCGACTACTACGTGCAAGTGGGCGCTTACCGCACCAACGAAGACGCCGAAGGCCAGAAGGCCAAGCTCGCCATGATGGGCTGGGAGGCCCGGGTGACTGAGCGCGAACAGGCCGGCCGCACCGTGTTCCGGGTGCGCGTGGGGCCCTTTGGCAAGCGCGATGATGCCGACCGCATCAAAGAAAAACTGGAAGGGGCGGGCCTCGACACCACCTTGGTGCGGGTGCAGCGCTGACGCCGTGCCACGGCGCACTGAACTTTTTCGCGTCTGCCCCTTCTGACTGTGCAGACCCCCTTATTGAGAGGCTTTCTGATGAAACGTCGTGATTTTTCGCTGGCCCTGGCGGCCGGTTCCGCTGCCGCCGGTGGCCTGCTGACCGCGCTGCCGGCCCAGGCCCAGTCGGCTTTCAAGGCTGGCAAGGACTACGTGGCCCTGAGCAGCCGGGCCCCGGTGGACGCCCCGGCCGACCGGGTTGAGGTGATTGAGTTCTTCTCGTACAACTGCCCGCACTGCGCCCACTTCGAGCCCGAGCTCGAGGCCTGGCTCAAGAAGCTGCCCAAGGATGTGTCGTTCCGCCGCGTGCCGGTGCCGTTCCTGGCCGACTTCGAGCCCAAGCAGCGCCTCTACTACGCCCTCGAAGCGATGGGCAAGGTCGATGAACTGCAGATGAAGGTGTTCAACGCGCTGCACACCGAGCGCCTGAGGGTGATTGGCGACGAAGCCATCATCGACTGGGTGGTCAAGCAAGGCGTGGACAAGGCCAAGTTCGTCGAGTACTTCAAGTCTTTCTCGATCACTGGCAAGGCCACCCGCGCCAAGCAGATCGTGGACGCCTACAAGCTCGACGGCGTCCCCGCGATGGGCGTGGCCGGCCGCTACATCACCGACGGCACCATGGCGGGCAGCATGACCCGCGCGCTGCAGATCACCGACGCGCTGATCGCCGAGGCCCGCAAGAGCCGCTGAGGCCTGGTCCCTGGCCCGACGTCTGTCAAGCCCGCCTCGTGCGGGCTTTTTCTTGGGCTCAGGGGCGTTCCTGGGGCCCGGCCCGGTACAATCGTTTGCAAGAAACGTGCCTTATGAAACCAGCCATCCTCCCTTCACTGCTGCTGATCCTGGCCTGCTTGACCTCGCCCGGGGTGTGGGCTGAGCGGGCCGACCGCGGCAAGCCCATGAACATCGAGTCGGACAACCTGCGTCACGACGATCTGAAGCAGGTCAGCGTGTTCACGGGCCGGGTCATCATGACCAAGGGCACCATCGTGATCCGCGGCGCGCGGCTGGATGTGCGTCAGGACGCCGAGGGCTACCAATACGGTGTGGTGATCGCCGAGCCCGGCCAGCGGGCCTTTTATCGGCAAAAGCGCGACGGTGGTGAGGAATACATCGAAGGCGAAGGCGAGGTCATTGAATACGACGGTCGCGCCGACAACGTGAAGTTCATCAAACGCGGCGAGCTGCGCCGCTACCGAGGCAACACCCTGAACGACCAGGTGACCGGTGACGTGATCGTCTACGACAACGTGACCGACGTCTTCACGGTCGACGGTACCAAGCAGGCCCGCCATGTGGTGCCCAGCCCCGCCGCACCAGGCAACCGGGTGCGGGCGATGCTGTCGCCGCGCGGTGCCGCGGCCGAGGGCACGGCGCCGGAGGCCGGCGGTCCCGCCCCGGCGCTGCGCCCCTCCACCGGCATGGAGGGGGCCAAGCCTTGAGCACCCCAGTTGTGAACGCGGCCGACGTGCCCAGCCGCCTGGAGGCGCGCCACCTGCGCAAAGCCTATGGCAGCCGCAAGGTCGTGAAAGACGTGTCCCTGTCGGTGGACAAGGGTGAGGTGGTGGGTTTGCTGGGGCCCAACGGGGCCGGCAAGACCACCTCGTTCTACATGATCGTGGGGCTGGTGCGCTCGGACGCCGGCGAGATCCTCATGGACGGGCAGCAGGTGGGGCACATGCCCATCCACCGCCGCTCCCGCCTGGGGCTCAGCTACCTGCCTCAGGAAGCCTCCATTTTTCGCAAGCTCACGGTGGCCGAGAACGTGCAGGCCGTGCTGGAACTGCAACACGACGAAGACGGCGCCCCCCTGAGCAAATCGGCGATTGCCGAGCGCCTGGAGGCCTTGCTGCAGGATTTGCGGGTCGACCACCTGCGCGACTCGCCGGCTTTGGCGCTGTCAGGGGGCGAACGTCGCCGGGTCGAGATTGCGCGGGCGCTGGCGACCCAGCCGCGCTTCATCTTGCTGGACGAGCCCTTTGCGGGCATTGACCCGATCGCGGTGATCGAGATCCAGCGCATCGTGGGCTTCCTGAAGTCGCGCGGCATCGGTGTGCTGATCACTGACCACAACGTGCGCGAGACGCTGGGCATTTGCGACCACGCATTCATCATCAGCGATGGCCATGTGCTGGCCAAGGGCACCCCGTCCGAGATCGTGGAGAACGCCGACGTTCGGCGCGTCTACCTCGGTGAGCATTTCCGAATGTGAGCATGAAACAGGGCCTTTCCTTACGCGTTTCGCAGCATCTGGCGCTCACGCCGCAATTGCAGCAGTCCATCCGGCTGCTCCAGCTGTCCACGCTGGAGCTGAGCCAGGAAGTCGAGCAGATGCTCGACGAGAACCCGTTCCTCGAACTCAGCAGCGACGAAGCGGCCCGCGAAGAATTTGGTCTGGCCCAGGCCGATGTGCCCGCACGCGACGACGACGCGGGCTTTGACGAGCCCTCGGCCTCCGTGGTCAAGGACAGCGCTGCGCTCAGTGACAGCCCGGCCAGTGCCGAGGCCGACGCCCCTGCCAGCAGCGGCGACGACGAGCCCAGCTGGGACGGCGATGGCCAGGTTGATCTGGCCCCTGACGACAGCGAGTGGGGCAGCGATGCCCCGCCCAGCCGCAACAACCTGGGGGACGACGGCGACGTCGATGCCACCGAGCTGGCGCGCAGCCAGGAGTCGCTGCAGCAGTTTCTGCACCGCCAGGCCTTGGCCCTGCGCCTGTCTGCCGAAGACGCCGCGGCACTGCGGTTCCTGATCGAATCCCTCAACGACGACGGCTACCTCGAGGAAACCCTCGACGAACTCGCGCGCGGCCTGGCGGGCGATGACGAGGAACAGGTCGAGGAGCTGGTGCACCATTTCACCGTCGCCTTGCGCCTGCTGCAAACCCTGGAGCCAGTGGGGGTGGGCGCGCGCGACCTGCGCGAATGCCTGAGCCTGCAGTTGCGTCAGTTGCAGCACGATGAGGGTGGAATCGACGACATTGGTCCCGAAATCCTCGAAGTCGCCCTCAAGCTGTGCACGCAGCCCCTGGAGCTCGTGGCGCGCCGGGACGTCAAACGCCTGCAGCAACTGTGCGGCGAAAGCGATGAGCGCATCCGCCTGGCGCTGACCCTGCTGACCCGCCTGGAACCGAAACCAGGGCGCCGGTTTGTCGACGTCGAGCGCAACATCATCGTGCCCGACGTCATCGTCACCAAGGTGGGCCGCGGCCCGCAGGTGCGGTTTCGGGTGCAGCTCAACACCGAGGTCATGCCGCGCCTCAAGGTGCACGACATTTACGCCAGTGCCTTGCGCGCCCACAAGGGCGAGGGGCATGCGGCCTTGCAGCAGCGGCTGCAGGAGGCGCGCTGGTTCATCAAGAACATTCAGCAGCGTTTTGACACCATCTTGCGCGTATCCAACGCCATCGTGGAGCGACAAAAGAACTTCTTCGTCCATGGTGAGCTCGCCATGCGACCCCTGGTGCTGCGCGAGATCGCCGACGAACTGGGCCTGCACGAGTCGACCATCAGCCGCGTCACCACGGCCAAGTACATGGGCACGCCGTTCGGCACCTTCGAGCTGAAGTATTTCTTTGGTTCGGCGCTGGGCACCGAGACCGGGGGCAACGCCTCAAGCACCGCGGTGCGCGCCCTGATCAAGCAGTTTGTGGCCTCCGAGAGCAGCAAGAAACCCTTGTCTGACAACCAGATTTCCGAAATGCTCAAGGAGCAGGGCATCGAATGCGCGCGCCGCACCGTGGCCAAATACCGCGAGGCCTTGCGCATCGCCCCCGCCAACCTGAGAAAAGCCCTCTGAACTTGCCCGTTCCGCGGGCTGGGGCCTGCGCCCCGGTCTGTGGCCCGTGCGGGAGTGATTACCGTGAATCAATTGCAATTGTTTATGCCCTGCGCCGCCGGCGTGGAAGGCTTTTTGGCCGACGAGGTGCACCGCATCACCGGCCTGACCGGGCAGGACCTGCTCACGGGCCGGGGCGGGGTGCTGGCACGGGCGTCGTGGCGGGACGCCATGAAACTCAACCTGCACAGCCGCCTGACCCAGCGCGTGCTGGTGCAGCTGTCGCACACCCCCTACCGCAGCGAGCGTGACCTGTACGAGGCCGCCAGCGATGTGGCCTGGGAGATCTGGTTCACCACCAAACAGACCTTCAAAGTCGAGATCACGGCCCAACACAGCCCGCTGACCAGCCTCAACTTCGCCGCCTTGAAGGTCAAGGATGCGATTGCCGACCGTTTTCGGCACAAGACTGGCGTCCGCCCCGATGTGAACACCCAGTGGCCCGATGTGCGCATTTACGTGCACTTGACCACCGATACCGCCACGCTGTACATCGACACCTCAGGCGAGCCGCTGTTCAAGCGCGGCTGGCGCGAGGACAAGGGCGATGCCCCGCTGAAGGAAACCCTGGCCGCCGCCATGATCGCGGCCAGTGGCTGGGACCCGCTGGGCGACCAGCCCCTGCCGCTGTACGACCCCTGCTGCGGCAGCGGCACCATCGCCATCGAAGCCGCCCAGATGGCCTGCAGCATGGCCGCCGGGGCACAGCGCCGCTTCGCGTTTGAGAAGCTGCTGCCTTTCCAGGGCCACGTCTGGGACATCCTGCTGCAGCAGGCCCAGGCGGCCGAGCGGGCGCCCACCGTGCCGATCTTTGGCAGCGATGTGGCGTTCCGGATGGTCGACTTTGCCCAGCGCAACGCCGAGCGCGCTGGCGTGGCCCATGCCGTGCAGCTGCGCGGGGGGGACGCGTTGCAACGCATGCCGCCCTGCGACGCAGCCGGCGTGATGCTGCTCAACCCGCCTTACGGCGAACGCATCGAGGCCGCCGGGGTGGCTGGTCGCCGGGCCCAGGACCGTGGGACCCCGTTGCCGGAGCGCGGCCCGCGCCAAGGGCGCGAAACCGCTCAAACCGAAGACGGCGGTGAGTTCTTCTCGCAACTCGCCAGCCATTGGAAGAAGCACTACGCGGGCTGGCAGGCCTGGATGCTGACCCCCGACCTCAAGCTGCCCAGCCTGATGCGGCTCAAGGAGTCGCGCCGCGTACCGATGTGGAACGGTCCGATCGAATGCCGCCTGTTCCGTTTCGACATGGTGCAGGGCCGGGTGCGCGACAAGGCCCCGGCCGCTGGCGCGGGCCAGCCGCCCGCCACCCCCGACCCGGTCTGAGGCCCCGAGTGCAGGCCGCCGCCCCGACGCTCGCCGTACCGGTGATCGTGGACACCAACGTGGTGCTCGACACCTATGTGTTCGCCGACCCCACGTCGCTGCCCCTGCGCCAAGGGCTGGAGGACCAGCGCTACCGCTGGCTGGCCACCGCCCCGATGCGCGACGAACTGCAGCGCGTGTTGGGCTACCCGCAGATCGTGCGCCGACTGGCGTTTTACGAGCGCACGGCCGAGTCCGTGCTGGCGGCCTTTGACCAGTGGACGCAGGGCGTGGCGGTGGCGCCCAAGGCGCCCTGGACCTGCAAGGACCCGGACGACCAGAAGTTCATTGACCTCGCGGTCGCACACCCCGGTGTGCTGCTGAGCAAAGACCAGGCGGTGCTGTGCATGCAGCGGCGCCTGGCGACCGCTGGGGTGCGCATCCTGCGCCACCTGGCGCCCGACGCCCCAGCCGTTTGAGCCCCGTGGCGCTCGCCACGGTGATGTAATTTCAGACAGTCTTTACGCCTTGTTTGTTCGGAAGTGGGCTTTCTGAGCTCGGTTTGCGCTGCCCCTCCAACATGATCAAAGCTGATGCGGCGTTCTCGTTTGAGCAGAGCGCTCCGGTGACGGCGTCACCGGTCCTGCCGACCATGGGGGGCGGCAGGCCGCCCTTTCCAGATTGGTTTAGCCAAGGCTTTCGCATGAAACCAACGACATCCTTGTGGCGCAGCAGGCGGTTCGGTTCTTTGTCTTCAGGTCCTGTTTCGGGGGCCGCGCCTTTCTTGACCCCAGTGAGGCGGCATGTTTGAGGTCACCCAACGGGTCCATGATTTCACCTTGCAGGTCTTTTCATCGATGGGGGTCAGCACCGCGCTGGCCTACGAGACCGGCAAGCAAACCCGGGTGGTGTCGCGCAAAGCCGGTGAGCTGATCTGGCGCACCGGCGCCCCCATCACCCATTGGCACCACATCATTGACGGCATCGTGGCCGAGCAGGTCACGATGGACCAGGGCCTCAGCTACCCCCTGGCGTTGCACGGGCGCAGCAGCTCGTTTGCCAAGCACGACCTGCTGGGCGACGGCCGGGCGCAGGTGGACTACCTCGCGGTCACCGACGTCGAGTTGCTGACCTTGCCCGCCCACGCCTACTTGTCCTTGCTGCGCAACGATGTCGGTTTTTCCCAGCACCTGGTGGGCCTGCTGGCCAGCGAGATCCGGCAGCAGTCCAACCACTTGATCGTCAACAAGTGCAGCAATTCGGCCTTGCGGGTGATTGGCGGGTTGGCCTTGTGTGCCGAAGGGCTGTGCGCCACCGGGGCCGGTGCGGCGCCGCACTTCATGCGTGCCAACAGCCTGTTGCTGCCGCTGTCGCAGCAGATGATCGCGCGCCTGTGTGGCGTGTCGCGGACCTTGTTCTCCGAGTACATCGGTCAGTTGGAACGCGGCAACTGGGTGCGCTTGCAGTACCGCGGGGTGGAGTTGCAGCAGCTCGACGCCTGGCGCGGCTTGTTCGTTCGCCTGCACGGCCAGCAGGTCTGGCGGCGCAACCCCTCGGTGGTGGCGCTGCTGGGCCTGCTCAGTGACTGTGCGGAGGCCGCCAGCGGCGCCTACGCGGTCTGAGCCGCAGGGCGATCAGGCCGCCCCGGTCGTTGCCGCCGTCATGGCGGGGACTGAGGCTGCCGCCGGGCTGCCAGGTGTTTGCAGCGCAAAGCTGTGGGCGCTGGCCAGCGGCCAGTAGGCGCGGAACACCTGGTGCAGACCGTCCAAGGGGCCGAGCAGGGCGCCAGGTTCGAGGCTCATCACCAATTGGCTCAGCGGACGCACCTCGGTGTCCGAGACGCGGCGCACGATGTGGTGAGGGGTGATGTCGCTGGGGTGTTGCAGACCGGCGGCCTGCACCAGCTCCTGCAGGGCGTGCAAGGTGCTGTGGTGGAAGTTCTTCACCCGGCTGGCTTTGTCGGGCACCACCAGGGCCTGCTGGCGCAGCGGGTCCTGGGTCGCCACACCGGTGGGGCATTGGCCGCTGTGGCAGGTCTGGGCCTGCAGGCAGCCCAGGGCCATCATGAAGCCGCGGGCCGAGTTGCACCAGTCGGCGCCCAGCGCCATCATGCGCGCCACGTCAAAGGCCGACACCACCTTGCCCGCGCAGCCCAGGCGGATGCGGTCGCGCAGATGGACCCCCTTGAGCGTGTTGTGCACCAGCAGCAGCCCTTCTTGCAGCGGCGTGCCCACATGGTCGCTGAACTCGACCGGGGCCGCGCCCGTGCCGCCTTCGGCGCCATCGACCACGATGAAATCGGGCGTGATGCCGGTCTCCTGCATGGCTTTGACCATCGCAAACCATTCCCAGGGGTGGCCGATGCACAGCTTGAAGCCGGTCGGCTTGCCCCCGCTGAGCTCGCGCAGCCGGGCCAGGAAATGCATCATCTCGACCGGGGTCGAAAACGCCGAGTGGGCGGCGGGCGAGACGCAGTCTTCGCCCACGGGCACCCCGCGCGCGGCGGCGATTTCAGGCGTCACCTTGGGGCCGGGCAGCACGCCGCCGTGGCCGGGCTTGGCGCCCTGGCTCATCTTGAGCTCGATCATCTTGACCTGCGGGTGGCGCGCGTTGTCGCTGAAGCGCTCGGGGCTGAAGCTGCCATCGGGGTGGCGGCAACCGAAGTAGCCCGAGCCAATCTCCCAGATCAGGTCGCCGCCGTGCACGCGGTGGTGCTGCGAGATCGAGCCCTCCCCGGTGTCGTGGGCAAAGCCGCCCTGGCGCGCGCCGAGGTTGAGCGCGAGGATGGCGTTGGCCGACAGCGCCCCAAAGCTCATGGCCGAGATGTTGAAGACGCTGGCGCTGTAGGGCTGGGCGGTGTCCGGGCCAATCGTGACGCGGAAGTCGCAGGAGGCCAGCCGGGACGGGGCCACCGAGTGGTTGATCCACTCGTAGCCGCGTTGCCCCACGTCGAGCAAGGTGCCAAAGGGTCGGTTGTCGGGCTCGCTCTTGGCGCGCTGGTAGACCAGCGAGCGCTGCGAGCGCGAGAACGGTGCCGCTTCGCTGTCGCTCTCGATGAAGTACTGGCGAATCTCAGGCCGGATGTACTCGAGCACAAAGCGCAGGTGGCCGATGACCGGGTAGTTGCGCAGCACCGAATGCTGGGTCTGGCGCAGGTCATAGAGCCCCAGCAGCACCAAGGCCAGCAACACCAGGGCCAAGCCGCCCCCCTGGCCAAAGCCCACCCAGGTGAACAGGCTCAGCATCAGGCCAAACACACACAGGCCGAGTGCGGTGTAGCGGACTGGGTAAATCGCATTGAGACGTTTCAGCATGGGCTCTCCTGGGCCGGGTGGGGCGGGGGGCGTGGGCATCGGTGGTCAGGCCCGGTAAACTGCTGCACCGTGGCGGCAGGCCGCGGTCGCCACCTTGGCGCCCGATCATACGGGGCGCCCCCGGCGTCCGACCTGCCGCAGGTTTCCCTTATTTTGAAGCGCGCCAGCGCCTGCCAACATGTCTGAATCTACCTCTGCCGACGCCCTGCCATCCGACGAACCCGCGGTTTACCCCGTGCCGGGGGAGCGCCTGCCGCCGGCAGCCTACGATGAGCTCGATGCCATCCTGGACGACCTGCGCAGCCGCGAGGAAGAAATCCCCCAGTGGGAGTTCTGCGAAGGTTTCATGGCCGCGGTGATCTGCAACCGCCGCCCGCTGCCGCCTGCCGAATACCTGCCCATGCTGCTGGGCGACGGCATCACCGCTGAGGTCACCGATGAGCACGGCATTCCCACGCTGCCGGCCTTCGCCGATGCCGCCCAGCAAGCCCGTTTCATCAGCCTGTGGCAGGCCCGCTGGGCCGAGGTGCAGACGGCGTTGGACACCAAGGTCGACAACCTGGGCGACGAGCGTTGCTACGAACCCGAGGTGATGGACATGCGGGGGGCCATCGCCACCCTGAGCGAGGAAGAGCTCGCTGAAATGGGCGACCAGGAAGTGCCGTCGTTTGGCCAGATCTGGGCCTTGGGCTTCATGTTCGCGGTGGAGAACTGGCCTGAAGACTGGGCCGCGCCGCGCGACAAGGAGGCCGCCGAATGGCTGGATGACGCGCTGACCCGCATCGTCGCGCTGACCGAGGATGACACCGGCAAGCCTGAGCTGTCGATGTTCTCCGAGGACGGCCCGCCCAGCCTCAGCCAGGCCCGCCTGGACGCGTTTGGCGACGCGATCTGGGCCGTTTACGACCTGCGCCAACTCTGGAAGAGCTTTGGCCCGCGTGTGGAAACCATCCGCAAGGAAGCCGAACCCGGTCGCAACGACCCCTGCCCTTGCGGCAGCGGCAAGAAGTACAAGAAGTGCCACGGTGCCTGAGGCCTGGAGCGGCGGCGCCAGCAGCGGCCCCGCCTTCCCGGTGCGGCCTGCGCGGCTGATGCCGGCTTGACCTCAACATGACCTCCACACCACGGCGCCCAGGGGCGCCGTGGGGCGTTCAGGGCTTGAAGAAGTCCAGCAGGGTCTGGGCCGTCAGCGCGTGCCGCTCTTCGGGGATGAAGTGGCCGGCCGCCACCGCCTGCCCCGTGACGCGACCGGCGCACTGCGCCTGCCACAGCGTCAGCGGGTCGAACAGGCGGTTGACCACCCCGCGTTCGCCCCACAGCAGGTGCAGGTCGCAGGCCAGGCGCTGGCCTTGCGCGCGGCTGGCGCGGTCGTGCTCCAGGTCGATGCCGGCGCTGGCACGGTAGTCTTCGCAGGCCCCGTGCAGCGATTCGGGCAGGCCAAAGCAGCGTTCGTACTCGGCCAGGGCCTCCGGCTCGATCCAGTCCAGGCCCTGGCTGCCCCAGCCGCCCAGGGCGCTGTGCAGCCAGTCGCGCGCCACCGCCGGCGTGCTGCCGATCAGGCGCTCGGGCAGCGGGCTGGGCTGGATCAGGAAGAACCAGTGGTAGTAGGCGCGCGCAAACGCCATGTCGGTGGCGTTGTACATGTCCAGGGTCGGGGCGATGTCGATCAGGCACAGCCGGCGCACGCGCGACGCGTGGTCCAGGGCCAGGCGGTGTGCCACGCGACCGCCGCGGTCGTGGCCGCAGACATCAAACTCGGGTCGGCCCAGCGCGTCCATGACGTCGACCAGGTCCTGCGCTAGCGCGCGCTTGCTGTAGTTGGCGTGGTCGGGCTCGCCCACCGGTTTGGACGAGTCGCCGTAGCCACGCAGGTCCGGCATCACCAGGTAGAAATGCGGCGCCAGTTGCTGCGCCACGCGGTGCCAGATGACATGCGTCTGCGGGAAACCGTGCACCAGCAGCAGCGTGGGCCCTTGCGGGTTGCCGCCGTGGCGCAGGTGGATCTCCGCGCCTTGGGTGCGCACGCGCTGCGACTCGAAACCTTGAAACCAGCTCATGGAACGTCCTTCCGACGGCAGGGGAGAGGGGGCGGGTGCTCAGGCCGGGGGCAGGGCCAGGAACTTGCGCAGGTTGTTGGCCGCGGTGCTGCGCACCTGGCGCTTGAGCGAGGGGGACCAGCCCAGCAGCAGGCCCGGCAGACCCAGGGCCTGGCGCGACCAGCGCCAGAAGCTGAAGCGGTCGCGGTGGCGCAGGATCAGGCCCGCCTCGTTGAAGGTGAACTCGGCGTCGATGATGTTGTGCACGCGCCGGCCCGTGGCGCTGAAGGTGTAGTGCGCCTCCCAGTGGGCACGGCCTTGCAGGCCGTCGGCGTGCAGGTCGCGGAACTCGAGCTTCCAGTGGGCCGCGCCGCTCTTGCGGGTGGCGCTGCACAGCATGCGCCACATGCCCGCTACCTGGTCGCGGCCGCGCAGGGAGAACGCTTCGTCATCGAACTCGGCCTCGGGCGCATAGCACTCGGCCATGGTGGCGTGGTCGAGCTGGCTGAAGGCGGTGTAGAAGCGTTGCAGGGTGTCGCTGGGGGAGGTGGGCATGCGGGCTCCAGAAGAAAAGCGGGTCGAATCCATTGGCGCAGGATGCTACACCGGGCGGGGCGGCGGCGCCTGTCGCTGACAGGGCTGGCGCGGGGTTCTGGGCCGCTGGCCCGGTTGGCGCTGCCCCGCCAGCGGGGCTCAGGCGCTGCGGGTCAGGTCCAGCAGGCGTTGCAGGGCATGGGCCACGGTGGCGGCACGCACGGCGGCGCGGTCGCCGTCAAAGCGTTGCATTTCGCTGTGCACTTCGATGCCTGCGTTGGCGCCCTCTCTGCGACGGGCAAAGCCAAACCACACCGTGCCCACCGGCTTGGCCGCGCTGCCACCGCCCGGGCCTGCGACCCCGGTCACCGCCACACTCAGCTGGACGGGGGCGTGGCGCAGGGCACCGTCGGCCATGGCGCGGGCCACGGCCTCACTGACCGCGCCGTGGCGCTCGATCAGCTCGGCGGGCACCCCCAGGGACTCGGTCTTGGCGGCGTTGGAGTAGGTCACGAAGCCGCGCTCGAACCAGTCGCTGGAGCCCGCCAGGTCGGTGCAGGTGGCCGCGATCAGGCCGCCGGTGCAGCTTTCGGCGGTGACCAGTTTCCAGTGTTGCTGGCGCAGCCGATCGGCCAGTTCAATGCAAGGGTTCATGCGAAAAAGCGCCACAGGGCGATCACCAGCAGGGTACAGAAGGCCGCGACCAGGTCGTCGAACAGGATGCCAAAGCCCCCTTTGGGGCCAAAGCCATGCCACAGGTTGTCGGCCCAGCCCACTGGGCCGGGCTTGACGGCATCAAAGAAGCGGAACAGCGCAAAAGCCACCAGTTGACCGCTGAAGCTGGCCGGGGCGATCAGCCACAGCACGGCCCAGAACGCGACCACCTCGTCCCAGACGATGTTGCCGGGGTCCAGCGTGTTCAGGTGGCGCGCCGTCACCGTGCAGGCCCACCAGCCCACCAGGGTGGAGGCCAGCAGCAGCACACCGATCTCGGCCGGGCTGAACCAGCGTTGCAGCAGGCCAAAAGCGGCCCAGGCCCACAGGGTGCCGGCGGTCCCCGGCGCGATCGGGCTGAGCCCCGAGCCCAGTCCCAGCGCCACCACATGGGCCGGGTGGGACCACATGAAGCGCGCGGTCGGTCGCACGCTGGGGCGGGGCAGGGGGGGGGTGGCGGTGGCCAGGCTGGGCGCCGTCGGGGGGCTGGTGTTCATGGGGCAGAGGGGCTCAGTGGGGCTTGGATTTGCTGGAACCAGTCGCTCCAGTAGTCAATGCAAGCCTGGATTTTGGGCAGGCGGTGGCGCTGCGGCATCAGCATCGCGTAGATCGGGAAGTGCTGCACATCCACCCAGCGCTCCAGCACCGGTTGCAGCCGGCCCTGGGCCACCAGGGGGGCGGCGATCAGGGTGTTGCAGCGGCAGATGCCCAGGTCGTGCAGCACCATGGTCATCATGATGCCGGTGGAATTGGCGCGGTAGTGGCCCTGCACCGGCCATTCGGTGCTTTGGCCGTCGAGGATGAAGGGCCAGCGGTTCAGGTGCCGCGCCGCGCTGTTGGTGATCAGCCGGTGCGCGGCCAGTTCGTCGGGGTGCTGCGGCGTGCCAAAGCGCGCCAGGTAGCCGGGGGTGGCGTACAAGGCGCGGCCATGGTGGCCGATCTCCCGCGCCACCATCGATTCGCTGTGTGGGGCGCCGGTGCGCAGGGTGATGTCCACGCCCTCCTGGGCCATGTCGATCAGGCGGTCGTCCGAGTGCAGTTCGACCTGCAGTCGCGGGTAGCGGGCCGACAGGCCCGCCAGGCTGGGCACGATGATGAAGTGGCCCAGCGCCGGGCTGACCGCCACTTGCACACTGCCGCTGACTTCGCGGGCCTGGCTCGCGAACTCGGCCTCCAGCTCTTCGAGTGTGCCGGTGATGCGCTGGCAGTAACCCAGGAAGGTCTGGCCCTCGGCGGTCAGCGACAGGCCCTGGGTGGAGCGCTGCACCAGGCGCACGCCGCATTGTTTTTCGATCCGGCTCAGCGAGCGCGAGATCTGGCTCACCGGCACCTGGCGCTCGCGCGCCACGGCCGACAGCGTGCCGCGTGTGGCCACGCGCACAAACAGCGCCATGTCATCGAAGTCGAGGTCTTTCACGGCTCCGATGTTAGCGGCCCTTGGCGTGCTGGCGGGCCAGCGCCAGCGGCGGGGCGGTGGTTGGCAGGGCTTTGCAGTGGCTGCAAAACGGCTTTGCGCGGGCTGCTGTTTCGCGATGCCGATCGGCTGCCTACAGTGCAGGCAGTTGAGACGACGACCCGGAGACACCATGCCCAACCTGCACCTCAAGGTGGCCCCCTTGCAGAACCCCGAGCGCTACCGCAGCCTGGCGCGTGCGCTGACCGAGTTGTGCGCGCGCGTGCTGCTGCAGCCCGCCGAGCGCGTCGTGGTGCTGATCGATGATTTGCCGGCGGCCCGCTGGTACGTCGGTGGTGAGGCCACCGAGCGACCCACCGCCCAGCTTGACCTCCTGCTGGCCCCGGGCGTCACCACCCCGGCCCAACGGGCCGATTTCATTGAACAGGCGTTTCAGGTCTTGCAGCGCCAGCTGGCCCAGGGGGGGCCGCTGGAGCGCATGAGCCATGTGCTGGTGCACGAGCAGCCGGTGGCCCACTGGGAGGCCGCCGACGCGCCCCGGGCCGAGCGCTCGCGCGCCACGGCGGCCAGCGCGCTCACTTGAAGTGATCGAAGGCCTGGTCCTGGCGTTGCAGGGCGCGGCCCTGCGCGTCGACCAGGCGCCAACCGGCGTCGGCCTCGATGCGGCCGATGCGCGTCACCGGCGTCTGGCTGTGGGCGCTGGCGGCCTGGACGGCGGCGCGCGCGTCGGGCGGGGCGGTGAACACCAGTTCATAGTCGTCGCCCCCCGCCAGCACAAAGCCCAGCGCCTGCTCGGCGTCGAGCGCGTCGCGCGCGGCGATCACGCTCAGGGCGGCCTCGGCCTCGATGCAGGCCCCAACGCCCGAGCGGCGCAGGATGTGGCCCAGGTCGCCGACCAGCCCATCGCTGATGTCCGCGGCCGCCGTGGCCACCCCGCGCAGGGCCTGCCCCAGCGCCACCCGGGGGGTGGGGGTTTCCATGCGGGCCCGCGCGGCGTCAAACACCGCAGCGGGCACGCTCAACTGGCCGCGGAACACCTCCAGCGCCAGGCGCGCGTCGCCCAGGTGGCCGCTCACGTACAGGTCGTCGCCCACCCGGGCCCCGCTGCGCAGCAGGGCCAGGCTGCGGCCCTGCTGCAGCGGGACTTCGCCAAACACCGTGATGCACAGGTTCAGCGGGCCCTGGGTGGTGTCACCGCCAATCAGTTCGCAGCCATGTGCGTCGGCCAGCGCCAGCAGGCCGCGTGAAAAGGGTTCCAGCCACTGCGGGTCGGCGCGCGGCAGCGCCAGCGCCAGGGTGAAGGCCAACGGCGTCGCGCCACAAGCGGCCAGGTCACTGAGGTTCACCGCCAGCGCCTTGTGGCCCAGGCGGTCGGGGGCGACCGTGCTCAGAAAATGGCGGCCTTCGACCAGCATGTCACTGGAGATGGCCAGCGCGTGCCCCGGCGAGGGTTGCACCAAGGCGCAGTCGTCGCCCACCCCCAGCAGGGTGGGGCCGCCCGGCCGGGGCGGGCGTGTGAAATAGCGTGCGATCAGGTCAAACTCACCCATGCGGATTCCTCTCGAGGGCCCAAGCATAAGGGGCTTCCCCATGGGCGCTGCGGGCCCCGAGCCCGGCCGCCTGCCCCCGGGCTGGGTAATCCCCCAATTGCGGGATGGTCAACGAGGGGGACTTTTTTTAACATTTGCACCAATCCTGTATCCCAGTCGTCCTTTCATCGGGTTGTCTGGGGCGCAGGAGCCCCGTTGCGCTGTCACACGAAAGGGCCTGCGGCCCCGTCAAGCCGCGGTCAGGGAAACAACTAGAAATTCAGGGTCAACAAGGCGCGTCTCCCATGTTCTTGAGATGAGCAAAGGGATGGGAGGCGTGGGAGACGCGTCCTTTTTGAACCCGGTGGTCTTCATGGGCCGGCCCTTTTGGCGGCCCACCATGGCCTGGTCTTTGACCAGCGTCTTCAACGGGGCTTCGGCCCCGTTGTTCATGGGCCTCAACGCACCAACATCACGCGCCGCACCAGGTCCACCTGGCGGTGCAGGTTTTGCTTGGCGAGCGCGCTTTTGACCTGACTGCGCACGGTGTGGATGGACAGGTCGGTCATCTGGGCAATGCGTTTCAGGGGGTGGCCCTCGGACAGCAGCACCGCCACGCGGGCTTCGGCCGGCGTCAGGCGCAGGCTGGTGCAGATCTTGGCCATGAAATCGCTGCGGTCGAGCAGGCTGGCGATGGAGTCGGGCGCCGAAGGCGAGGCCGCCGGCCACAACTGGCGCGCCGCCATCACCCGCTCGGTCACGTTTTCGACCTGCGACATGATCGAGCTGACCTGCCCCTGGGGCTCGGTCATGGCCGAGTTGAACCAGACCGTGTGGACGATGGCGCCGTCCGGCTGGGTGATGGTGAGCTCGGCGCGGTTTTGCAGTTCCTGGCCGCTCTTCAGCCGCTTCAGGGCTGCGGCCAGGGGGCCCAGTGTCTGGTTCAGGCTCAGCAAGGCGGGCAGTTCCTGGCCCCGGACCTCGTCGAGCGACCAGCCAAACCACTGGCTGGCCCGCGACGAGCAATGCAGCAGGGTCAGTTCGGCGTCCATTTCCAGCACGCCCAGGGGGCTGTTTTCCATGTGCGACGCCAGCCGCTGGTTGGCCACGCGCAAGGCGTCGGCGGTGATCTTGAGTTCGTGCACCCGCAAGGCCACGTTGACGACCCCGATGACATTGCCCTCTTCGTCGTGCCAGGGGCTCATGCTGATGTTGTGCCAGTAGGACTGGCCTTGCGCATCGGGCACCTGACGCTGGTAGTGCACCACCTCGCCCTGCAGTACCCGGTCCAGGTGGCCCCGCAGCGAGGCCATGTGCTCGGTCCCGTACAGCGTCAGCAGGCTCAGGCCCACCATTTCGGCCGGGGTGCGCTGGAACCAGCGGGCGAAGGTGGCGTTGGTGTAGACCAGACGCAGGTCAAGGTCGACCACCGCGACGGGCGCGCTGAGGTCGTGGGTGATCAGCGCCTCGACCAGCGAGGCGGGCAGCAGCACGGGCCGCAGTGGTTTGTGATTCACAAAAGGGGCGGACATGGCTTCTGGACCGGCCGCCCGGGAAGGGCGACCGCATGGGGTCTCTTGGCCTATTGTGCCTGCCCGCGGGGCGCTCGCCAGCCAGTGGCGTCAACGTGGCCAAAAGAAGCTGCCGGGGGCCTCTCGCCAACGCGCCCAGATGGCCCGGCGGATGCGCTGGCGCTCGACCCCGCTGACGTTCTGCGCCTTCAGTGCGAGGCGGAAGGCCAGGTAAAAACTGACCGCCAGGTTCAGCGGGCCAATCGCCAACAGCCCCGCCACCGCCCACCAGAAGTCGGCGCTCAGCAAGGCCTCCAGCCCCAGGGTGGCGGCCGCTGCGCTGACCTGGCCGGTTGACAGGGTGACGTGGCGCACCTCCAGGCCCAGGCCGAAGAAGCCCGCGAAGGCCGGCACCAGGCCCAGCATCAGGCCCAGCGAGATGTTGGCTGCCAGCCCCGAGATGTTGCCGCGCAACCACTGTCCCCAGCGCCGTGCCCGCACGGGGCCCAGCAGGCGGGTGAAGCGCGGGTTGTAGGTCAGGGCCGAGTCCAGTCGGTGCAGCACAAACCAGTTTTCCACCCAGCCCGCGATGATGCTCGAGGCGAACAGCAGCACCCCGGTGAAGGCGGCAAAAAAGGCGGTCGGTCCGAGCAGGCTCAGGTCGTGCAGGGTGTGGCGGGCATGGGCCTCGTCAACCATCGGGTTCAGTCCAGCCAGGTGCAGGGCGCCGCAGATCAGCAGCACGGCCGGGATCACCAGCCCCAGGTTGCCCAGGATGGCGGCGATCTGCGATCGCAGCAGGTGGGCGACCTCGTCGACGAAGTTGTCCACCGCGTCGGGGCCATTCATGTCCTTGAGCTTGGCCGCCATCGCGGGGGCCGTCACGGCGGGCTGCTTGGTGGCCACCGTCCAGTGCAGCAGCATGACGATGACGAAGGACAGCGCGTAGTTGATGCCGGAGGCAAACCCGCTCCAGAACGCCGACAGGCCCAGCGCGTAAATGCTGAACTTGGCCCAGGTGGTGAACGACAGCACCAGCCCCCCCCCGGCGGCCTTGCGCAGCATCTCGCGGTACTCGGTGGCGTTGCGGGTGATGTAGTGCTCGCCGCTCTCGGCACTGCGCTCGGCGACTTTGGCCGCCGTCAGTTGCGAGCTGGTGGCGATCAGGGCGCGCAGGCTGCGGCCCTCCTGGCTGACCAGCACCAGTCGGGCCAGCAGGCGCGTGGTGTCTTCGGCCGGGTGCTGGCTTTGCAGGCAGTGCATCAGTTCCCGGATGCGCCGCACCCGCTCGCGCAACTGGCGCAGGCGGAACACGATGCCCACCGAGATGCCGTGCTCCTCGAGGTGGGTGTAGACGGTCTGGGCGGCGCGTCGGCAGGCGTCGAGCTGCTGGCGCAGCACTTCGGCCGCCGCCAGCGCCGCGCCACTTTGCGGTCCTTCGGCCAGCACCGCTTGGCGCAGGCGCTCGAAATGGGCTGGCAACTCATGGAAAGGGCGCTCCTGCTGCGCCTGTTCGGACATGCGTTGGCGGATCTCGGAGGCAAAGCCTGTCGCGCTGACCTGGCCCACGCTGTAGGTCAGGGCGTCGAGCAACAGGCGTTGGCCGCCACTGACCGTGGGCAGGTCCGGCGCCGCGGGTCGGTGGCCTTCTTCGGCCTCGGGCGGCGTGAAAAGCAGGGTTTCCAGCCGTTGCAGGGTGTCGCTGTCGAGGGCGCGCAGCCACTCGGCGTCGAAGGGGCTGGGCAGCAGCAGCTCGAACAGCTCGGCCAGGTCGGTGGTTTCCGGGGTGCGCGGCAGCAGCTTCTTGCGCAGCCGGTTGCCCAGCTCGCTCATGAAGGCGTTGTGCGGCGCAAAGCCGTGGTCGGCCAGCAAGGCGGTGGCGTCGACCGCGCCAATGAAGTTGCGCCACCACAGCTGCCACTGCAGCCGCCATTCCGGGCGCAGTTGCACCGCGTCCAACATCAGCCGCACCCGCGCCACCGCGGCCTGCGCATCGTCGCCATGACCGCGCACCCATTGCAGCAAGCTGATCAGCCACAGGTGGCGTTGCACCAGCGAGGCGTGGGGGTTCAGGGCGTCGAGGATCTGGGGCAGGTCGGGTGGGTGTTGCTTCATGGGCCGTTCAAAAATGGAGAAGTGAGCGCGTGCTCAGTGCAGCACCCGCGCCGGGGTGTGCGGGCCCGCCTGGGCCTCGAGCACGAACAGGGGGATGGGGGCGTCAAAGCGCTCGCCATCCTCGGTGACAAAGAAATAGCTGCCGCGCATGGTGCCGCTGGGCGTGCGCAGGCGACAGCCACTGGTGTACTGGAACGACTCGCCTGGTTTCAGCAGCGGTTGCTGACCCACCACCCCCAGGCCCTTGACCTCTTCGCAGTGGCCGCGGGCGTCGTTGATCAACCAGTGGCGCGAGATCAACTGGGCGCTGACCTGACCGGTGTTGGTGATCGTCACGGTGTAGGCAAAACCATGCAGCGATTGTGCCGGGTGGGACTGGTCAGGCAGGTATTGGGGTTCGACGACGACGTTGATCTGGTATTTGCTGGACATGGTGGTCAGAAAGGTGGAGAGCTGCACAGGCCCTGAAGTTCCCGCATTCTGGCATTCAGCGCGGCGGCGTGGGGGCCGGGTGGGGGCATCTGTCTGGCTTCAGGGGGCTATTCCCGAGCGCCGCTTGGGGCACTACCCGGCGCGCTAGGCCTGCTGCGACAATGGCGGCCATGAAGACCCCTGCTCCCACCCCCTACCGCATCGCTCCTTCCATCCTGTCGGCCGACTTTGCTCGGCTGGGCGAGGAGGTGCGTGATGTGATCGCCGCTGGCGCCGACTGGATCCACTTCGACGTGATGGACAACCATTACGTGCCCAACCTGACCTTCGGCCCGATGGTGTGCCAGGCGCTCAAGCCGCACGCCAAGACCCCCGACGGCCAGCCCGTGCCCATCGATGTGCACCTGATGATCCAGCCGGTTGACGCGCTGGCGGCGGCGTTTGCCGAGGCGGGGGCGGACTACATCAGCTTCCACCCCGACGCCTCGGCCCACGTTCACCGCAGCATCCAGGCCATCAAGAGCAAGGGCGTGAAGGCGGGGCTGGTGTTCAACCCGGCTCAGCCGCTGGACGTGCTGGACTGGGTCATTGAAGACCTCGACCTGATTTTGCTGATGAGCGTCAACCCGGGGTTTGGCGGTCAGAGCTTCATTGATTCGACCCTGCGCAAGATCGAGGCGGTGCGCCGCCTCATCGACGCCTCGGGCAAGGACATCCGCCTCGAGGTCGACGGTGGCATCAAGACCGACAACATTGCCCGCGTGGCTTCGGCCGGCGCCGACACCTTTGTCGCGGGCAGCGCGATCTTCGGTCAGCCCAGCTACCAGACCGTGATCCAGGCCATGCGCGCTCAGCTCGCCGACGTGGCGCGCTGAGCCTGTCCAGCGGCGTGCGCCCTGGCGCCCCCTGGTCCGGGGGGCTGAATCTGGGCGGTGGCGAGGCCGCTGGCGCGCGTCAAGCCCACCCTGCCCCGGGGCAGGGGCCTGTCAGTTGGCCTGGGGCGGCACGCGCTGGCCCTGGGCATCGATCACCGCTTCACCGTCCTCCTTGTTGAAGGCGCCGCGCTGGGGCTGCGGCAGCAGGTCCAGCACCCGCTCGGAAGGGCGGCACAGACGGGTCCCCAAAGGGGTCACCACCAGGGGCCGGTTGATCAGCAGCGGGTGCGCGACCATGAAATCGAGCAACTCCTCGTCGCTCCAGTGGGGCTGACCGAGGCCCAGCGCCTCGTAAGGGCTGCCTTTTTCCCGCAGCAGCGCGCGCACTGGCTCCCCAGTGGCCGCCACCAGGGCGCGCAGGGTGTCCTTGTCGGGCGGTGTTTCGAGGTACAGCACCACGCGGGGCTCTTCGCCGCTGTTGCGGATCAGGGCCAGGGTGTTGCGCGAGGTGCCGCATTGGGGGTTGTGGTAGATCGTGATGTCGCTCATGCTGAAGTCCTGTCTGAACAGGCGCCATTGTGCGATGCCCCGGCCCGGCGCCGGGCCGCCCGGTGGGGGCGGATGTGGGCGGATGTGGGGGGAATGTGGGGGGAATGTGGGGGCAGCGGCGCTGCTGCCAGAATGGCGGGTTTGTTTCATCCCTTCACGCCATGCAGCCTTCCGCCCTTGCTTCGACCCCTTTGCCTCTGGACGCCGTCATCCTCGACCTCGACGGCACGATGGTGGACACCCTGGGTGATTTTGCCCAGGCCCTGAACCGCATGTTGGCCGATCTGACCCTGGCCCCGGTGGCCCCCGAGTTGATCGTGAACATGGTGGGCAAGGGCTCGGAACACCTGCTGCGCTCGGTGCTGGGCCAGGTGCTGAGCAGCACCCAGGGGCTGCAAGGCGATGCACTGACCGAGCGGGTGTCCGCGCTGTTTCCGGCCGCCTGGGACCGCTATCAGGCCCATTACCTCGACATCAACGGTCAATTTGCCCAGGTTTACCCCGGCGTGGTGGCGGGCCTGGAGGCCCTGCGTCAGCGTGGCCTGGCCCTGGCCTGCCTGACCAACAAGCCGCTGGCCTTTGCCCGCCCGCTGCTGGAGGCCAAAGGCCTGAGTGGCTATTTCAGCCATGTCTTTGGCGGTGATTCGTTCGAGCGCAAAAAACCCGATCCCCAGCCCCTGCTGGGCGCCTGCGCTGCGCTCGGCACGGCCCCGGCGCGCACGGTGATGGTGGGCGACTCCAGCAACGACGCCCAGGCGGCCCGGGCCGCGGGTTGCCCGGTCTGGCTGGTCACCTATGGCTACAACCACGGCCAGCCGATCCGCGCGGTGGCGGCCGACGCTTTCCTGGATTCCCTGGCCGAGCTGGCCTGACGCGCTGGCGGGGCGGTGGTCAGCGCCTGGGCTCAGAAGCTGGTCCAGTCCTGCTCCGAGCCGCCCGCCCGGGGGGCGGCGGCTGCCGCGGGCGGCGCTGGTGGGTTGCGGCGCTCGGGGCTGGGCGCAGGGCGGGCCGCCGAGGCGTGCTCGCTGGCGCCAGGGGCGGGGGACTGGCGCCGTTCGGGGCCGGTGTAAGGGGTGGCCGGTGGTGTGGGCGAGCGGGTGGCGCGCGGGGTGCGCACCTCGACCGCGGGCGGGTTGAGGGCGTTGAGTTTGAACACCGCCACCGCCTCAACCAACTGCTGCGCCTGCTGCCGCAAGCTGGCCGCCGCCGCGGCCGACTGCTCGACCAGGGCCGCATTCTGCTGCGTGGTGTGGTCCATCTGCATCACCGCTTCGCCGACCTGCGACAAACCGGCGCTCTGCTCCGAACTGGCGGTGCTGATCTCGCCCACGATGTCGGTCACGCGCCGGATCGAGCTCACCACCTCGGTCATGGTCTGGCCTGCGCGGTCGACCAGGGCGGTGCCGAGTTCGACGCGCTCCACGCTGGCGCCAATCAGGCCTTTGATCTCCTTGGCGGCTTCGGCACTGCGTTGGGCCAGTGAGCGCACTTCACCCGCCACCACCGCGAAGCCACGCCCCTGCTCGCCGGCCCGCGCGGCTTCGACGGCGGCGTTCAAGGCCAGGATGTTGGTCTGAAACGCAATCCCATCGATGACGCCGATGATGTCCGCGATGCGGCGCGAGCTGTCGTTGATGTCCTTCATGGTGCTCACGACTTCGGCCACCACCTCACCGCCCTGGGCCGCCACTTGGGACGCTTGCAGGGCCAGTTGGTTGGCGTGGCGCGCGCTCTCGGCATTGGTTTTGACGGTGGAGTCCAGCTCCTCCATGGAGGCGGCGGTCTCCTCCAGCGCCGAGGCCTGCTGTTCGGTGCGGGCCGACAGGTCGTGGTTGCCCTGGGCCATTTCGGCGCTGGTGTCGGCCACGCCCTGAGCGTTGCGGCGGACTTCGCTGACCAGGTTGGCCAGGTGGGTTTGCATCTGGCCCAGCACCTGCAGCAGTTGCCCGGTTTCATCGCGGCCGCCCACCAGTGGCGGCTGAGACAAGTCGCCGCGCGACATCGCGGTCGCCAGGGCCACCGCTTGTCCCATGGGGCGGGTGATGGAGCGCGTGATGAACCAGGCCAGCAGCAGGCTGGCCAGCGCCGAACCGAGCGCGCCTGCCGACAGGCCCACCAGGCTGTTGTCGGCTTGCCGCAAGGTCTCGCGCAGCTCGGTTTGCACGCTGCCATCGAGCGCCGACTTGAGCTTCTGGATCTCGGCCTCGTAGGCGACAAACTCGGCGCGCAGCCGCGAGTCGACCAGCGGGCTGACGTCATCGCCGGCCTGCTGTCGCTGGTGCAGGTCACTTCGAACGGCTCGGTAGGCCTGGCGGCGGTCCAGCGCCTGTTGGTAGAGCTGCTTTTCTTGCGGGGTCTGCATCTGGGCTTTGACGGCTTCGATGCGCTGGGTTTGCAGCGTCACCACGGACTGCATGTCACGCTGCAACTGGTCGAGGTAGGCGCGGTTGTCGGCCTTGAAGCTGGCTTCGGTGCGCAGCCAGTTCATCTGGGTGTCGTTGAGCCACTCCTGGACCAGTTTCTGGCGGCTCAGCTCGACGGTGGCGAGCTGTTCGTTGGACTGCTTCAAACCCTGAATGCGGCTGATGCCCACGGCCGTTATCAGGCAGGCCAGCAGCAACATCACACCAAATGCCAGGCCCAGCCTGACGCCCAGTTTCCAGTCGGTCACCCGCATCATTCCTCCCAGTCCAGACTCAAAATGGCCTGTGTCTGTTGCGGAATGTAACCCCATAACCGGCGCGCACCAAGTCGCTCGGTGCTGTGGGGGGCGCCAGGCAGGAAGGCCGCCTCGGGTGGGGGCCTCAGGGGGCCTCAGGTGCCCGGAGCGTCGGCGGGGCCCGCGTGGCGCCGGTCGCCGCCGGACGTGGCCCGGCGCTCCGGTCCCTGGTAGGGCGGCGAGGCGGGCAGACCCGAGCGCGTGGCACGCCGCGCATGGACTTCGATGGTCGGCATGTGGGCGGTGTTGCCCAGTGTGAAGGCCGACACCGCCTGCACCAGCTGGCTGGCCTGGGCGCGCAGGCTGGCGGCAGCCGCGGCCGATTGTTCGACCAAGGCCGCATTCTGTTGCGTGGCCTGGTCCATCTGCGTGACCGCCTCGCCCACTTGCGAGACGCCCGCGCTTTGCTCCGAACTGGCGGCGCTGATCTCGCCCATGATGTCGGTCACGCGGCGGATCGCGCTGACCACCTCGGTCATGGTGTTGCCAGCCCGGTCGACCAGTGCGGTGCCGGCTTCGACCTGCTCCACGCTGGCGCCGATCAGGCTCTTGATCTCGCGTGCGGCCTCGGCGCTGCGCCCGGCCAGGCTGCGCACCTCGCTGGCCACCACAGCAAAGCCTCGGCCTTGTTCGCCGGCGCGGGCCGCTTCCACCGCGGCATTCAAGGCCAGGATGTTGGTCTGGAAGGCGATGCCGTCGATGACGCCGATGATGTCGGCGATCTTGCGCGAGCTCTCGTTGATGCCCTTCATGGTGCTGACCACCTCGGCCACCACCTCACCGCCCTGGGCCGCCACATTGGACGCGTTGAGCGCCAGCTGGTTGGCCGCGCGCGCGTTGTCGGCGTTCTGGCGCACGGTGGAGCCCAGCTCCTCCATCGAGGCGGCGGTTTCTTCGAGGGCCGAGGCCTGCTGCTCGGTGCGCGCCGACAGGTCGTTGTTGCCCTGGGCGATTTCGGCGCTGGCGGTGGCCACCCCGTCGGCGTTCTGCCGCACTTCGCCCACCAGGGCGGCCAGGCGCTGCTGCATTTCGGCCAGCGCCTGCAGCAATTGGCCGGTTTCGTCGCGCCCGCCGGCGGCAATCGAGACCGAGAGGTCGCCATGCGCGATCGCGGTGGCGGCATCCACGGCCTGCTGCACCGGGGTGGTGATGGAGCGCGTGGCCAGCCAGGCCAGCCAGGCCCCCAGCAGCACGGCCACCGCTGCAGCGCCCAGCAGGAGGGTGCGGCTCAGGGTGGTCAGGGTCTTGTTCTGCGCCATGCTCTGGCTCAGCTGCTCGTTCATGCGGCGGTGCAGGTCGTCCAGCACTTTGAGGTAGGCATCGGCCATGGGGCGCAGCTGGCCGTCGATCATCGGGCTGATGTCCTCGCCCATGGCCTGGAGCTTTTGCAACTCGGCGCGCTTGTTGCGGTAAGCCTCGCGCACCTTGCGGATGTCCTCCATCATGGCCTTGCTGCCGGCGTCTTGCACCATTTCCTCAAGCCGTTTGATCTTCTTGGCGGTGCCCACCGAGGTGGCTTCGATGTCTTTCTTCAGGCGATCGATGTACACCACATCGACGCCACGCAGTTGCGCCTCGGTGCGCACCCAGTTGACGCGGATGTCGGTGGCCCATTCATTGACCAGGGCCTGCTGTTCGATGTCGACCGAGGCCACGCGCTCGGACGCCTCTTGCAGCACACCGATGCGTTGCACCCCGACGACCGCCACCAACACCGTGATGACCAGGATGGCCGCAAAGGCCGCGGCCAGGCGGTAGCCAATTTTGAGTTGGTTGAAGTTCATGGCAGGGTGGGGCGGTGAAGGAAAAGGACAGGGGCGGGGGCGACCGGGGCCGCCATCTTGCAAAAAGCACTGGGGACAGGTGTTGACATGGCTCAGCTTCTGCCCTGACCCAGCAGGGCGTCCTTGAGTTTGCCATCCGCGGGCACCTGGCCCAGCCAGATGCGCAGCAAGGCGTTGAAAAATTCAGGCTCGCGGAAGGGCGCACCCTGAACCTGGCCACGCACGGTCAGCACCGTGCCGGTGTCGGGCAGCCAGTCGACCGTGAAGGTGTCGCCGGTGTGCAGTTTCTTGAGTTCGGCAAACACCTCGCCCATGCGGATCAGGCCGGGCACCAGGCGTGACATCTCGCCCTTGGGCGCGTTGTCCTCGACGCCCCGGGTGAACAGCTTGCCGAGTTCATTGGCGTCAATGTCGCGCAACATCGTGATGCTGATGCGCTTGGCCCCGGGGGCGCTGAGCACGGCGTCGGTGCTGGCGGCCGGCTGGCTCAGGTACAGACCCATGGCATAGACCTTGAAGACCGCTTTGTAGCGAACGCCGGCGCCATTGAGTTGCAGGGACTGGCCCTGCACGCTGATGGGGTCGTTGAAGGTCACGCCCTGCAGGGTCTGGGGCGCCGCGCCCGCCAGCAGGGGCAGGCTCAGCAGGCAAGCCAGGGTCACAGGAAAAATTCGGCGTTGGAAGGTCATGCTGTCGTCGCGGCTCTTGTCTGGCCAGGAGGTGGGACGGGGCCCACGGGCTTGCTTGTGTGCCAAGTCTGCGGTCAGGCCGCGGGGTTGTGCAACAGGGTTTTCGATGGGGCTGGGGGTCTCTTGGGTGACCGGGGGGCTCGGCGTGTGGCGCCGCCGAGTCGGGCGGTGGCAGCTTGGCTTGGGCCGGCCGGCCAGGTTTGCTACACTGCACGCGATGTTCATTCACCGCACTTTCATCACAGGTTGCAGCGACCGGGGAGCCTGGCCCTGGCGCAAGCCTGTTCACGTGCACCACTGACAGCATGTCCGGGCAGCGCCGGCATGCGCCCGGGGGCCCTTTGTCTGGGTCCATTTGAATGAACGCGGCACCTTTCCTTTGAACTGCGGTGCCGCCTGAGCTGGAGGCTCTTTGCCGTGATCACCGAACTTGAATTCAAAAGCCTTGCCTTGCAAGGCTACAACCGCATTCCCCTCATTGCCGAGGCGTTTGCCGACCTGGAAACCCCCCTGTCCCTGTACCTGAAGCTGGCGCATTCGCGCGACGGCGGCAAACTCAGCTTCTTGCTGGAGTCGGTGGTGGGCGGTGAGCGCTTTGGTCGCTACAGCTTCATCGGGCTGCCGGCGCGCACCCTGGTGCGGGCCAGTGGTTTTGGCGACCAGGCCAAGACCGAGGTGGTGCGCGATGGCGTGGTCGTCGAGACCGCTCAGGGCAATCCGCTGGACTTCATTGCCAGCTACCAAAAGCGTTTCAAGGTCGCCTTGCGCCCCGGGCTGCCGCGCTTTTGCGGTGGCCTGGCGGGCTACTTTGGCTACGACGCGGTGCGCTACGTCGAGCGCAAGCTCGAAAAAACCTGCCCGCCCGACACCCTGGGCACGCCCGACATCCTGTTGCTGCAGTGCGAAGAGCTGGCGGTCATCGACAACCTGTCGGGCAAGCTCTACCTGATCGTCTACGCCGACCCGGCCACGCCCGAGGCCTTCGCCAACGCCAAGAAGCGCCTGCGCGACCTCAAGGAGCAGCTCAAGTACTCGGTCAGCGCGCCGGTGGTCAAAGCCACCCAGAGCTACCCGGCCGAGCGTGACTTTGCCAAGGCCGACTACCTGGCGGCGGTCGACCGCGCCAAGGAGCTCATCGCCGCGGGTGACTTCATGCAGGTGCAGGTGGGTCAGCGCATCAAGAAGCGCTACACCGAGAGCCCGCTGTCGCTGTACCGTGCGCTGCGTTCGCTCAACCCCTCGCCCTACATGTACTACTACCACTTCGGTGATTTCCATGTGGTGGGGGCCTCGCCCGAGATCCTGGTGCGCCAGGAGCGTGTCGAGACCGACGGTGTGGTTGAGCAGAAGGTGACGATCCGCCCGCTGGCCGGCACCCGCCCACGCGGCGCCACGCCCGACAAGGACAAGGCCACCGAGGTCGAGCTGATCAACGACCCCAAGGAGCGGGCCGAGCATGTGATGCTGATCGACCTGGCGCGCAACGACATCGGCCGCATCGCCAAGACTGGCAGCGTCAAGGTGACCGAGGCTTTCGCGGTCGAGCGCTACAGCCATGTGATGCACATCGTGAGCAACGTCGAAGGCACCTTGCTCGACGGCATGGATGCCATTGATGTGCTCAAGGCCACCTTCCCGGCCGGCACCCTGACCGGCGCCCCCAAGGTGCATGCCATGGAGCTGATCGACCAGCTCGAGCCCACCAAGCGGGGCCTCTACGGTGGCGCCTGTGGCTACATCAGCTACGCCGGCGACATGGACGTGGCCATCGCCATCCGCACCGGCATCATCAAGGACCAGATGCTGTACGTGCAGGCCGCCGCCGGTGTGGTGGCCGACTCGGTGCCCGAGATGGAATGGAGAGAAACCGAACACAAGGCCCGCGCCCTGTTGCGCGCCGCCGAACTCGTTGAAGAAGGCTTGGAGTGAACGCCATGACGCAAAAGATCAAACTCCTCATGGTGGACAACTACGACTCGTTCACCTTCAACATCGTGCAGTATTTCGGTGAGTTGGGCGCTGAAGTCGAGGTTTTCCGCAACGATGAAATCACCTTGGAGGGCATTGCGGCGCGCGCGCCCGACCGCCTGGTGATCTCGCCCGGCCCCTGCTCGCCGGCCGAGGCGGGCATTTCGGTCGCGGCCATCCAGCACTTCGCCGGCCGACTGCCCATCTTGGGCGTGTGCCTGGGGCACCAGGCGATTGGGGCCGCGCTGGGCGGCAAGATCGTCCGGGCGCAGCAACTGATGCACGGCAAGACCAGCGTCATCACCACCACCCAGGAGGGCGTGTTCGCGGGCCTGCCTGAGCAGTTCACGGTCAATCGCTACCACTCGCTGGCGATCGAGCGCAGCAGCTGCCCGGCCGATCTGAAGGTCACCGCCTGGACCGACGACGGTGAAATCATGGGGGTGCGCCACCGCACGCTGGACATCGAAGGGGTGCAGTTCCACCCCGAGTCCATCCTGACCGAGCATGGCCACGCCATGCTGAAGAACTTCCTGGTGCGCCCATGATGGACCTGAGCACCCTCTGGCTGTTCATGGCGGCGGGTTGGTTGCTCAACCTGACGCCTGGGCCTGATGTGCTCTACATCGTGTCCCACTCGCTCAAGTCGGGCCTGCGCGCCGGGCTGGTGGCGGGGCTGGGCATCACCGCGGGCTGCTTTGTGCACATTGCCGCGGCCGCCGTCGGGGTGGGGGCCTTGCTCTCGGCCTCGGCCACCGCGTTCACGCTGCTCAAGTGGGCCGGTGCGGCCTACCTGCTTTGGATGGGCGTGCGCATGCTGTTGGCCCGCCCCTCGGGGACGGCGCTGGCCGCGGCCCCGGACGCCGCGGCGCTGGCGGTGGCCGCGCTGCCGCTGCGCAAGGTGTTCCTGGGTGGTTTCTGGACCAATGTGCTCAACCCCAAGGTGGCCTTGTTCTTTTTGGCCTTCGTGCCGCAATTCATCGCGCCAGGCACCGAGAACAAGGCGCTGGCCTTTGTGCTGTTGGGGACCCTGTTCAATGTGAACGCCATGCCCGTCAACGCGGGCTGGGCCCTGGTGGCCACCTGGATGGCCAAGCGGGTGGGCGTGGTGCAGCAGCGTCTTCAGGTGCTGGACCGGGTGGCCGGTGCGCTGTTCATTGGCTTTGGTTTGAAACTGGCTTTGTCGGATCGCCCGGCGCCCTGAGCGCTGCGGCCCCATTTGAATACTGGAGACTTTTGTATGCCGATCACCCCGCAGGAAGCGCTGCAGCGCACCATCGAACACCGCGAGATCTTCCATGACGAGATGCTCAAGATCGTGCGCCTGATCATGAGCGGCGAGCTGTCGCCGGTCATGACCGCGGCCCTGATCACCGGCTTGCGCGTCAAGAAGGAAACCATCGGCGAGATCACCGCCGCGGCCCAGGTCATGCGTGAGTTCTCGACCAAGGTGCATGTGGCCGACAAGACCCACCTGGTGGACATTGTGGGCACCGGCGGCGACGGGTCGCACACCTTCAACATCAGCACCTGCTCGATGTTCGTGGCCGCCGCCGCGGGCGCCAAAGTCAGCAAGCATGGCGGCCGCAGTGTGTCCAGCAAGTCCGGTAGCGCCGACGTGCTGGAGGCCCTGGGGGTCAACATCAACCTGCCCCCCGAGGCGATTGCGCGCTGCATTGAGCAGACCGGCATCGGCTTCATGTTCGCGCCCAACCACCACCCGGCCATGAAGAACGTGGCCGCGGTGCGCAAGGAACTCGGCGTGCGCACCATCTTCAACATCCTGGGCCCGCTGACCAACCCGGCCAGCGCCCCCAACATCCTGATGGGGGTGTTCCACTCCGACCTGGTCGGCATCCAGGTGCGCGCCCTGCAGCGCCTGGGCGCGGACCACGCCGTGGTGGTCTACGGCCGCGACGGCATGGACGAAGTCAGCCTGGGCGCGTCGACCCTGGTCGGTGAGCTGCGCAACGGCGAGGTGCGTGAGTACGAGATCCACCCCGAGGACTTTGGCCTGTCCATGGCCAGCAACCGGGCGCTGCGCGTGGACACGCCCGAACAATCGCGTGATCTGCTGCTGTCGGTGCTGGACAACAGCGACGACCCGACGGTGCGCCCGGCGCGGGACATCGTCCTGCTCAACGCGGGCGTGGCGCTGTACGCCGCCAATGTGGCGCCCAGCATGGCCGACGGCATCGCGTTGGCGCGCGCCGCCTTGGCCAGCGGGGCCGCCAAGCAGCGCCTGTCGGCGCTGGTGGCGTCGAGCCAGGCCCTGACCCCGGCAGGGGCCTGAGCATGAGCCTGTGGCACGACCCCGCCACCTGGATCGCGCTGGGTGTTTCAGCGCTGTTTCTGGGTCTGGGCGTGGTCATGCACCGGGTGTTTGTGAAAATTTTGAAAAACGGCTCCAGAAGCCCGCAAGACCATGAGTGACATTCTCAACAAAATCGTGGCCGTGAAGCGCGAAGAACTCGCCGCCAGCCTCAAGAAGATGCCGCTCGCGGCCATGCGCGCCGACGCCGAAAGCCGCGTGCTGACGCGCGATTTCGCTGGCGCCTTGCGCCAGAAGATCGGCGCCGGCCAGGCCGCGGTGATCGCCGAGATCAAGAAGGCCAGCCCGTCCAAGGGCGTGTTGCGGGCCGACTTCATTCCCGCCGACATCGCCCAGAGCTACGCCGAGCATGGCGCGGCCTGCCTGTCGGTGCTGACCGACAAGCAGTTTTTCCAGGGCGGGGTGGACTACCTCAAGCAGGCCCGCGCCTCGTGCCCGCTGCCCGTGCTGCGCAAGGACTTTCTGATCGACGCCTACCAGGTCTACGAGGCCCGGGCCATGGGCGCGGACGCCATCTTGCTGATCGCCGCCTGCCTGGACGACGCTCAGATGGCCGACTTCGAGGCCATCGCCCGCAGCCTTGACATGGCCGTGCTGGTCGAAGTGCACGACCGCGCCGAACTCGAGCGCGCGCTGCGCCTGAAGACGCCGCTGGTCGGCATCAACAACCGCAACCTGCGCACGTTTGAAGTGACCCTGGACACCACCCTGGGCATGCTGGCGGAGGTGCCCTCGGACCGCCTGCTGGTCACTGAGTCCGGCATCCTGGCCCCCGCCGATGTGGCCCGCATGCGCGAAGCCGGGGTGCATGCCTTCCTGGTGGGCGAGGCCTTCATGCGTGCGCCCGAGCCCGGTGAGGCCCTGGCGCGCCTGTTCGCCTGAGCCGCGGAGCCCGCCATGCCACGCCCGCAAGCGGACCTCGACACCGGGGCCTTGGACGGTCTGAGCGCTGCGCCTGCGCCCGACCAGTTGCTCAGCGCCGACCCGCAGCAGTGGCCCGTTGCGCCCAGCTGGCAGGGCTTGGTCGATGGCTTTTTTGCCGAGCCGCAGGGGCAGCGCCTGCTGGCTTTCTTGCAGCAACGCCTCGAGCAGGGGGCGGTCGTGTTCCCGCCGCAGCCGCTGCGGGCCTTGCAACTGACGCCTCCCGAGCAGGTGCGCGTGGTGATCCTCGGGCAGGACCCTTACCACGGGCGCCATCAGGCCGAGGGCTTGGCTTTTTCGGTGGCGCCCGGTGTGCCCCTGCCGCCGTCCTTGCGCAACATCTTCAAAGAGCTTCAGCGTGACCTGGGAACGCCGTTCCCGGCTTTTCCTGTGCCTGGGGGGAGTCTGGCTGCCTGGGCGCGCCAAGGGGTTTTGTTGCTCAACACCTGCCTGACGGTCGAGGAGGGACAGCCCGCCAGCCACGCAGGGCGCGGTTGGGAGGGGCTGACGGACGCCGTGATTCGCCGTGTGGCCGAGGGGCCCCGCCCGGTGGTGTTCATGCTGTGGGGCGCCCATGCGCAAAGCAAGCGCCCGATGATCGACGCCGAGCGTCACCTGGTGCTGACGGCCAACCACCCTTCGCCGCTATCGGCCTTGCGCCCGCCTTTGCCGTTCATCGGCTGCGGGCACTTTTCGCAGGCCCGGGCCTGGCGTGACCAGCAAGCCCAGGCGGCGGCGTCGCCAGGCCCCGGGGCAGGGCCGCTGGCCTGAGGCCGCGGCGTCACGGGGCCGTGTCGGCGGGCCTGGCGCTGAAGCGAGCCGCGGCCGGGGAGGCCAGCCAGCGCGTGGCCGCTTGCTCGCCGAGTGTGAACAGGTGGCCAATCAACGCCCCATCGGCGGCCATTTTGCTGGCCGCCGGCAGCGCCTCCAGCGCTTCGCCGCCCTCGATGCGGTGCAGGTGCAAGCGCTTGTAGCCGTGGCCCTCGCGCAGTTGCCCGCGGTCGATCAGGCGGTTCACAAATTCAATGCCTTGCCACTGGGCGAGCAGGCTGGCGTTGAAGCCCAGCTCCCCGATGCGGTCCACGATGTCCGTCTGGTTCTGGGGGGCTGCACGGCGCTGTGACGGGTTGATCTGCACCACCAGGATGTCGCAAGCCGAGCCTTCCCGGATCAGTGGGCGCAGGGCCGGGTTGGCGGCGTATCCGCCGTCCCAGTAGGGTTGGCCGTCGATCTCCACCGCCTGGAACACCGTTGGCAGGCAAGTCGACGCCAGCACTGCCGCCAGGTTCAGGCGCGGCCCGCTGAAGACCTCGGCCCGGCCGGTGTTCACCTGGGTCGCCGAGACATGCACCCGCAGGGCATCGGCACCTTGCAGGCGCTCGAAGTCGATTTCCTGCTCCAGCAGGCGGCGCAGGGGATTGAAGTCCAGCGGGTTCATTTGGGCCGGCGACCACCAGGGCGCCAGCGCACTCTGCATGCTCTGCAGCATCGGGGCGCCCAGTGGGTGGGGCGGGGGTGTCCAGCACCCGAGCATCCATTGGGCCAGCCCTTGGGTCAGTCCCCCGAGCGAGCCCAACTGGGCCACCCCCTCCCAGATCCGCCGCAGGGTTTGACGGGCCGCCTGTCGGTGCTCGGCGGACGGTGCCTGCCCGGTCGGTGTGCCGTGGAGGCCATGGGCCAGGGCCACGGCGTTGACGGCCCCGGCGCTGGCGCCGCTCACCGAGTCCAGCACCAGGCCATCCTCTTGCAGCAGGCGGTCCAACACGCCCCAAGTGAAGGCGCCGTGGGTGCCGCCCCCTTGCAGCGCTAAACTCAGGGGCTTGGGTCGGGGGCTGGGCAGGGGAGTGGTCATCGGCCCATGCTGACACGATTTGTGCGGTGCAGCATAAAAAGATGTGCGTGAAGTTGAAAAAACTGTACGCGAAGCCTCAAGCGCTCGAAATCCGGGTCATAATAGCGGTCTCACAAATTCTTTTCGGAAGTTTGTGACTCGAAAAATTTAGTGCAGACCAAAAAATTTGTGCTATAATTCGAGATTCGCCGGAGGGGTGCCCGAGTGGCTAAAGGGGGCAGACTGTAAATCTGTTGGCTAACGCCTACGCTGGTTCGAATCCAGCCTCCTCCACCAGCGAGAGAATTGATGTGTGTGGCGACCGGAATGCTGCGCGAGGTGATGCCTTGAACTGTCTTGTCATTGCTTTGGCGGGAGTAGTTCAATGGTAGAACCCTAGCCTTCCAAGCTAATGACGCGGGTTCGATTCCCGTCTCCCGCTCCACAGTCGGTTCGAGTTGAGAGAGTTTTTTTTGAAGTCTGCTGGACAGATTTCAGATGCCCATGTGGCTCAGTGGTAGAGCACTCCCTTGGTAAGGGAGAGGTCGCGGGTCCGATTCCCGCCATGGGCACCACGTTCTTTTGCGCCTCCTGTCAGGAGGCGCTTTGACCCTTGTTGTGTTGATTTAGGTATTTTTTTTCGGAGTCGAAAAAATGGCAAAAGGCAAGTTTGAACGTACCAAGCCGCACGTGAATGTCGGCACCATCGGTCACGTTGACCACGGCAAGACCACGCTGACGGCTGCGATCGCAACCGTTCTGGCGGCCAAGTTCGGCGGCGAAGCCAAGGCTTACGACCAGATCGACGCAGCGCCCGAAGAAAAGGCCCGCGGCATTACCATCAACACCGCTCACGTTGAGTACGAAACGGCCAACCGCCACTACGCT
>NZ_JAQSIP010000010.1 GCF_028649475.1 Curvibacter cyanobacteriorum | reverse complement strand
GGACAGTGAAACGACTCAGCGCCGATGATAGTGCGGGTTCCCGTGTGAAAGTAGGTCATCGTCAGGCTATTACAGCCCTCAAAACCCCCTCCCTTCATTGGGCGGGGGTTTTGTCTTTGGGGGGCTGAAAACCACTCCCGCGCCCTGGGCCGTGGAGCGCTTGCAGCGATGGGCCATCGAGCCATGGCCTGCGCCATCACCACCTCTGCTCAGGCCAGCTCTGGCCAACCCGCTGGCCTCCTCCTCGCCACTTCCACACACGCCCTCAACCACCTCCACCCACCAACAAAAACAGCACCCGAAGGCGCTGTTTGGCTAGCCAGGCGCAACGCCGATGGCGTACCCACGGCCTGCTTCAGGAGGGCGCCTTCTTCACACCTCGGCCCCCTCCACCAAAAAGCGCACCCGGCGCACCCCTTGCCACTCGTCGGCATCGAGGCGGAACGCGAGCTTGACGCGCTGCGGCAGCGGATCGGTGTGACCGAACCAGATGCCATCCACGGGCTGTCCCTGGTGCTTGAGCTTCAAGGCCAGGTGCTTCTCACCGACCAAACGCTGGGACACCACTTCCACTTCTTCACTGAAGGTCGGTGGGGCAAAGCCTTGCCCCCAGACCTCTCGGTGCAGGGTGTCCACCAGGTCGACGCGCCGGTACTCCGGGGCCAGGGCGCCGTCGGTGTCGAGCCGCCGCGTCAGGGTGGCAGCATCAAGCCATTCCTGGGCCACCTGGGCCAGGGCCTGCTCGAAAACCTCAAAGTGTTCTTCGGCCACGGTGCAGCCTGCAGCCATGGCGTGGCCACCAAACTTGATCAGCACACCGGGGTGGCGTTTGGCCACCAGGTCCAGGGCGTCACGCAAGTGGAAGCCGGGAATGGACCGGCCCGAGCCTTTGAGCTCATGGGACTTGCCGGGCGCGGCGCTGGCCGCGAACACAAAGGTCGGGCGGTGCAGTTTGTCTTTGAGGCGCGAGGCCACGATACCGACCACGCCTTCATGGAAGTCGGGGTCGTACACGCTGATGGCCGGGGGGGCTTCTTCGTCGGGGTCGAACAGCGACTCCGCGATCTGCATCGCCTGGTCACGCATGCCGCCTTCGATCTCTCGCCGTTCCCGGTTGATGCTGTCGAGCAGCTTGGCCAGTTCCTCTGCCCGCCCCGGGTCATCGGTGAGCAGGCATTCGATCCCCAGCGTCATGTCAGACAAGCGACCCGCTGCGTTGATGCGGGGCCCCAGGGCAAAGCCGAAGTCAAAGGTGGTGGCCACCCGGGCTTCGCGGGCCGCGGCCTTGAACAAGGCCGCCACCCCGGCGGGCAGCGCGCCTTGGCGGATGCGCTTCAAGCCCTGGGCCACCAGGCGCCGGTTGTTGGCGTCCAGGCGCACCACGTCGGCGACGGTGCCCAAGGCCACCAATGGCAACAAGGTATCGAGCTTTGGCTGATTTTGCGCGTCGAAGAGACCGCGTTGCCGCAACTCAGCACGCAGGGCCAGCAGCACGTAAAACATCACCCCCACCCCGGCCATGGCTTTGCTCTCAAAGTCGCAGCCCGGTTGGTTGGGGTTGACGATGACATCGGCTGCGGGCAACTCGGCCGCCGGCAAATGGTGGTCAGTGACCAGGACCTGCAGGCCCAGGGCTCGGGCCCGTGCCACGCCGTCCAGGCTGGCGATGCCGTTGTCCACGGTGATCAGCAGATCCGCCCCGCGCGCGTGTACCCGTTCGGCGATGGTGGCGGTCAGGCCGTAGCCGTCCACCACGCGGTCGGGCACCAGGTAGTCGACCTGGCGCGCCCCCAGCAGGCGCAAGCCCCGGACGGCTACCGCACAGGCTGTGGCGCCATCGCAGTCGTAGTCGGCGACGATGCAAAGGCGCTTGTTCTGGGCCATGGCCTCGGCGAGCAAGACCGCGGCCTGTGCCGCGCCCTTGAGGCTGCTGGGGGGCAGCAAGCGCGCCAGACCGTCGTCGAGTTGTTCCGCCTGGCTCACGCCGCGGGCGGCATACAGGCGGGCCAGCAGGGGATGCACCCCGGCTTGTTGAAGCGCCCAGACGGCACGGGGCGGCACATCGCGTTCCGTGATTTTCACAAGGCCTCCAACGCGGTGTTGCAGCGCGGGCGCTGAAACCAGCCCTTGAGCTTCTGGCCCAGCGAGCGGGGCGCCGAGTGCCAACGGCGGGCCGAGCGTTCCCCACACAAGGTCAGCTCAATGGGTTGGCCGGCTTCGCTGCGCTGCAGCAGCTCGCGCACCGGCCCGGCATCCAGTTGTTGCCAAGCGGCCGACCAGGCGGCCCAGTCGCCGTCCAGGGCCGGTTGGTGCAGCGTGTCCCACACCGTGGGGGCCTGGCGGGGGGCTTGCCAGGTGGCGGGCAGCACCCCGCTGCCGCTGACCCAGAAGGAGTTGACCACCGGCCGCCGTGCGGCCTGGCGGGCCTCGTTCAAGGGGTGGGTGTAGAGCAGCATCTGGGTTTCGCTTTGCAGGCGGCGCAGCGTGCGTGCCCCCGGGCCCTCGGGCAGCCACAGCTGGATGTCCCGGCGCAGCACACGGTCCAGTGCCGCGCTGTGCAGGTCACGGAACACCTCCCCAGAGGCCAGCCAGCGCTCCGGGGTGTCGATCTGCAGCGTGATGCCGTCCTCGGCAAAAAACGGTGCCAGTACGGCCAGCAAGGCCTGCGCCTCGCGCTCGCTCAGCGCCAGTTCGCTGGGGGCGCTCATCTGGATCTGGTCGGCGCCGACCAGCCAATGGCAGGGGTAGAACCAGGCCCAGGCGGTGCCCGGGGCGGCGCCCTGTTGCTGGGCTCGGTGGGCGGCCCAAGGGGGGGGCGCCGCGGGGGACACCCCGTCGGGCAAACCCAGGGCCCGCGCCAACGCGCGCTCGTGCGGGGGGATGTAGTGGTACTCGTCCCCCTCGTCGGTGGGCGCTGCTTGCAAGGTGGGCAGCAGGCGGTCCAGGTGGGGCAGTTGCAAGGCACTCAGGGCGGCACGGGCGCCTTCGGGGGCTGCCGCGGCATAGGGCACGATGACGGCTTGCGGCGTCGGGTCGGCCCCCAAGGGGGCAAGTTTCGAATCTGACATGGGGCTATTGTCCGGGATGCCACAATCTCGGCTCCATGCAAATCCCTTACGAACTGGCCTTGGGTTGGCGTTACACCCGTGCAGGCCGCGCCACCCGGCGAAATGGCTTCATCTCGTTCATCTCCGGCGTGTCCATGCTGGGCATCGCACTGGGCGTGGCGGCGCTGATCATCGTGCTGTCCGTGATGAACGGGTTTCAGAAGGAAGTGCGCGACCGCATGCTCAGCGTGGTGGCCCACATCGAGATTTTCACCCCCGACGGTCAGGCCCTGCCCGACCCCTCCAAGACCTTGGAGGAAGCGCGTCGCAACCCGGCGGTGGTGGGGGCGGCCCCCTTTGTGGCGGTGCAGGCGCTGTTGGCGCGCGGCGACACCTTGCGCGGCACCATCGTGCGCGGCATTGATCCGCTGCGCGAACCCGAAGTGACCGACCTCGCCGCCGCCCTCAAGGACGAGCTGCTCGAGCGCTTGGTCCCTGGGCAGTTTGGCGTGGTGCTGGGCAGCGAACTGGCGCGCAGTCTGGGGGTGCGAAAAGGCGACCCGGTCACCCTGGTGGCCCCCAGTGGTCAGGTGACGCCGGCGGGCGTGGTGCCCCGGCTCAAGCAGATGACCGTGGTGGGCACGTTTGATTCGGGCCACTACGAATACGACTCGACGCTGGCCATGATGCACCTGGACGATGTGGCGCGCATCTTCCGCCTCGAAGGGCCCACCGGCGTGCGCTTGCGCATCCGCGACCTGCAGGCTGCCCGCGAAGTGGCCCAGCAGTTGGCCGGTAGTTTGAGTGGTGACCTCCTGATCACCGACTGGACGCGGCAGAACAAGACCTGGTTTGCCGCCGTGCAGCTGGAGAAACGCATGATGTTCATCATCCTGACCTTGATCGTGGCCGTGGCCGCCTTCAACCTGGTCAGCACCCTGGTGATGACGGTGACCGACAAGCGCGCCGACATCGCCATCCTGCGCACCCTGGGGGCCAGCCCGTCCAGCATCATGGGCATTTTTGTGGTGCAGGGCGCCATGGTGGGGGTGGTGGGCACCCTGGCCGGGCTGCTGCTCGGCCTGGGCATCGCCTGCAACATCGACGTGCTGGTGCCTGCGCTGGAGCGCGCCTTCCAGGCCAGCTTTCTGCCCAAGGACATCTACCTGATCAGCCGCATGCCCAGCGAGCCCCAAAGCAGCGACATCGTGCCGATTGCCTTGATTTCCCTGGTGCTGGCTTTCCTAGCCACCCTCTACCCCAGCTGGCGGGCCAGCCGCGTGAACCCTGCTGAGGCGCTGCGCTATGAGTAAGACCGACCCTTCTGAACCCATCCTGCAGGCCACGGGCCTGTGCAAACGCTTCACCGAAGGCCTGCTCGACGTGCCGGTGCTGCAAGGGGTGGACCTGCGCATCGCGCGTGGTGACACGGTGGCCATTGTGGGCGCCTCGGGCTCGGGCAAGAGCACCCTGCTGCACTTGTTGGGCGGGCTCGATGCGCCCACCGAAGGCCGTGTCACCGTCATGGGGCAGGACCTGGGCACCCTCGACGCCAGCGCCCAGGGGCGCCTGCGCAACCAGCACCTGGGCTTTGTCTACCAGTTTCACCACCTGCTGCCCGAGTTCAGCGCCCTGGACAACGTGGCCATGCCCTTGCGCATCCGCCGGGCGGACCCGCGCCAGTCCGGCGAGGCCGCGCGACAGATGTTGGAAGCGGTGGGTCTGGGCGACCGGCTGCAGCACCGCCCGGCCGAGCTGTCGGGCGGCGAGCGCCAGCGTGTCGCCATGGCCCGTGCCCTGGTGGCCCAACCGGCTTGCGTGCTGGCCGACGAGCCCACGGGCAACCTGGACCGCAGCACCGCCGAGCAGGTGTTTCAGTTGATGCTGCGCCTGGCGCGGGAGCAGGGCACGGCCTTCGTCATGGTGACCCACGACGAAACCCTGGCCGCGCGCTGTGCGCGCCAACTGCGCCTGGTGCGCGGTCGCTTGACCGAGACCCGCCCGGGCCAGCCAGACCGCAGCGAGGTCATGCCATGAGCCAGGCGCTGGATTACCTGGTGTTTGATGTCAGCGACGACGCCGACGAGGTGCACACCTTCGACGCCATGGCCAGCGTCTGGCCTGCGCAATGGCCGGCACTGGCGTCCGAGTGGCGTGCCGTGCTGCACTGGGCGCGTCGGCATTTCGGACCCGAGGGGCCGTTGGACGAGGGGGCGCTGTGGGATGTGGATGTGCAGGCCTGGGTCGAGGCCTCGCCGGTGCAGCCGCTGGGGCTGGACATGGCGCACGCCGACTTGGCTGCTGGCCAGCACTTGCCCAGCGATCAGCGTTGCACCTTGACGCTGTCGCTGAGCGGTGGGGCCGAGTTCGCTGCCGCGCTGCGGCAGCAGTTTGACCTGCTGGACTGAGGTCCAGGCCGCCGGCCGTGGTCGGGTCCCGCAGGGCCCCACCTGGCTGGATGGCGTGCGGCTTCAGGCCGCCGAGGCGGCCGCTCCGTCGACGCTGCCGCGGGCCTGGCTGCGCGGCAGGCTGTCGTTGGCCTGGGCGCCCGGATTGGGGGGCACATGGGGTGTCACGGAGTTGCGCACGGTCACCACCGACGGGCTGGTCGGGGTCAGCGGCGAATGCAGGTTGATCGGTGCGTCAGGGCGGATGCGCAGTCGAAGGATGTTCATGGTGTGGCTCATCGGGGAGCACACCACCAGTCCCCGCCCATCGAAGGCTGTCATGGCGCATTCCCACGTGCCGCCATGGTCGGCCAGACTGGCATTTTCAAAGCCTTGAAAAGAGGGGTGAATCACCGCCATCTCCGGCTTTTGATCGCCTCGGCGTCAAACCAGCCGGCGACTCGGGCCAACGCCATCACTTGACGGTTTTATCGGCCCAAAAGTGGTCGAACTTGAGCCCCGCCCCCTGGCGGCCTGGCGCGGGGCCGCCCCCAAAAAAACGGCCTCACTGCGCGGCAGGAGGCCTGGGGGCGAGAACGCGGGACAGCGCGAAGGCGTCGGCCTGCCTGGTCGACGCCCGGCCCCCCGACCAGGGGGGCGTCGCGCGGTGCCGCCTGTGGCCTCAGCGGGTCATCACGGTGCGCAGCACCTGAGCCAGTTCGGCCGGGGCGAACTTGGCCACGTAGGCATCAGCGCCCACGCTCTTCACATGGTCCTCGTTGGTGGTGCCCGACAGGGACGAGTGGATGACCACGGGCAGGCCCTTGAAGCGCCCGTCCTGCTTGATGTTGCGGGTCAGCGTGAAGCCATCCATCTCGGGCATTTCGAGGTCGGTCAGCACGATCGCCACGCGGTCCTGGATGCTCTGCCCCTGGGCGCGGGCTTCGGCCTCGATGGCTTGCAAGCGCTCCCAGGCTTCTTTGCCGCTGCGCGTCATGATGAACGGCGCCCCCATGGCTTCGAGGCTCTTTTCCATCAGCGTGCGGGCCATCGGCGAGTCGTCGGCGGCCAGCACCACCGTGCCCGGGCGCAGGGTCAGGCCGGGGCCGATGGTGGTGGGGTTGACTTCCTGGTCGGGGGTGGGCGAGACCCGGCGTTGAATGGCTTCCACGTCCAGCACCTGCACCAGGCGGGTGTTGTCCACGTCGCCGTCGAGGCGGGCGATGCTGGTCACCAGGCCCGAGGCGGCATTGCCTTCAGCCGCCAGCACCTGGGTCCAGTCCAGGCGAACGATTTCTTCCACCCCTTCGACCGCGAAGGCAATGGTGTGGCGCGCGAACTCGGCCACCAGCATGATGTTCAGGCCCGATTGCGGCTGGCAACCCACGATGTAGGGCAGGTCGACCACCTGGATCACCTGGCCACGCAGGTTGACCACCCCGAGCACGCCCTTGGCGGCGCCGATGATGGCGGTGATCTTGGGCATCTCGACGATCTCGCGCACCTTGAACACATTGATGCCGAACAGCTCGGCCTTGTCGCCGTGGGCATCTTTGCCCAGGCGGAACAGCAACAATTCAAACTTGTTGCTGCTGGTGAGGTTGGTGCGCTCGTCGATCTCGCGTTGGGCTTCTGAGGTCATGGCGATTCCCGCTGGGTCAATGAAGAAACACAGTCTAGCCCGAAGCGGGCGCTTCGCATGCTGAGCCAGCACAAATTGAGCCCCAGTTTGGCGTGCCACCCCGGGCGGCTCAGGGGCGTTCTCTTTGCGGCATCATCGCCCCCATGTTGTTTTGTTTGGACACCCACTGCCACCTGGACGCGCCGGAGCTGGCCCCGGACCTCGACGCGGTGCGCCAACAGGCCCGTGCGGCGGGGGTGGGGCACTGTGTGCTGCCCGCGGTGCAGGTCAGCCATTTTGAGGCGGTGCGCGCCCTGGCCCACCGCCATGGCGACAGCTATGCACTGGGCATCCACCCGCTCTACACCGCGCCGGCCACGGGGGCCGACGTTGACCAACTGGCGGTCGCCTTGCAGGCCGCCCGCGATGACCCCCGGCTGGTCGCGGTGGGCGAAATCGGGCTCGACGGCTTTGTGCCCGGTCTGGACATGGCGCACCAGCAGACCCTGTACCGGGCCCAGCTGCAACTGGCCCGCCAGCACGGGCTGCCGGTGATCCTGCATGTGCGGCGTTCCGCCGACCTGGTGCTGGCGGGGTTGCGCGCCGTGGGCGGCGGGCGCGGCGCGCGTTGGCGCGGCATTGCCCATGCCTTCAATGGCAGCGCGCAGCAGGCGCAGGCCTTCATCGACCTGGGTTTCAAGCTGGGGTTTGGCGGCGCCTTGACCTTTGACCGTGCCTTGCAATTGCGGCGCCTGGCCGCCGAGCTGCCCCTGTCGGCCCTGGTGCTGGAGACCGACGCCCCCGACATCCCCCCGCACTGGCTGTACCGCCCTGCGGCCGAACGTGCCGCGGGCCAGCCGCAGGGCCGCAACACGCCTGGCGAACTGCCCCGCATTGCCCAGGTGCTGGCCGACCTGCGTGGTCTGCCCCTGGCGGCGGTGTTGCAGGCCACCACGCGCAACGCCTGCGAGGCCCTGCCCAAGCTGGGCGCGCTGCTGCCGGCCGAGGTCCGGGCCAGCCTGGCGGCCAAGGCGGAGGCCGAGACCCCAGCCGAGGCGATGCTGACGGGCCGGGCCGAGGGGGCCGCATGAGCCTGCAGGGCCTGGCGCCGATCCTGAACGCAGACACCCGGCTGCTGATCCTGGGCAGTTTTCCGGGCGCTCGCTCGCTGGCGCTGCAGCAGTACTACGGGCACCCGCAGAACCAGTTCTGGCGCTTGTTGGGCACACTGTGGCAGTGTGACCTGGTGGCGCAGAGTTACCCGCAACGGGTGCAGACCCTGCTGGAGCGCGGGCTGGGCCTGTGGGACGTCTACGCCGCCTGCGAACGCGAAGGCAGCCTGGACGCTGACATCCGCCACGCCGAACTGAACGACCTGAGTGGGCTGCGCCAGCGCTGCCCTTCGCTGGCGCTGATCGCCCACAACGGGGGCGAGAGTTTCCGCCACGCCCGCCACACCCAGGGCCTGGGCCTGCCGGTGTGCCGCCTGCCCTCCAGCAGCCCGGCCAACGCGTCCCAGCGCTTTGAGCACAAGCTGGCGCTGTGGGGCGAGGCCTTGCGGCAGGCGGGATTGCTCTGAGGGCGCCAGGGCGCGGCGGGGTGGCATCGGGCCAGGGGCCCGCCCCTCGGCGCGCGGGCCCGGCGCGGGCGCCTGCTAAAGTTCGGCACCTTTTTTGAATGCTCCGCCATGGCCCGCCCCAAGTCCGCTCCTGCCGTCGAACTCCCAGAAGTCAATTTTTCCGATTACGGGGGTGTGCGCTGCCTGCACCTGGGCACCGAGTGGATTCAGGGCTCGATGATCCTCGACGCCCCGTACGACATCGAGCTGGAGTACGTGCAGCGCATGATGGCCTGGCTGTTGTTCACCGACCCGGCGCGCCTGACCCGATTCCATGCCATGCAGCTCGGCCTCGGCGCCGGCACGCTGACCAAGTTCTGCCGCAAGAAGCTGCGCGTCACCACCACCGCCATCGAACTCAACCCGCAGGTGCTGCATGCCTGCCGCGGCTGGTTCAAGCTGCCGGCCGACGACAGCAAGCTGCGCGTGGTGATCGCCGATGCGGCCGAAGAGATCCGCAACCCCATGTGGCAGGGCGTGGTCGACGCCTTGCAGGTGGACCTCTACGACCACGAGGCCGCCGCTCCGGTGCTGGACAGCGCCGAGTTCTACGCCGATTGCCGGCGCCTGCTCAGCGACGACGCCTGCATGACGGTCAACCTGTTCGGGCGTTCGTCCAGCTACGAGCGCAGCGTCGAGAAAATGGTGGAGGCCTTCGGCATCGACGCCGTCTGGGCCTTCAAGCCCACGCGCGAAGGCAACACCGTGGTGCTGGCACAGCGCACGCCCTCGCGGCCCAAGCGCGAGGTGCTGATGGAGCGCGCCGAGTTCATCCAAAGCCGCTGGGACCTGCCGGCCACCAAGTGGCTGCGCGCCTTCAAGCCGCTGCAGACCAAGCTGTCGGCCTGAGGGCAGGGCGCGGCGCGCTCGACTGCGGCGGCGGGGCCCTCGGGCTGGCCGACTGCGCGGCCCGCTCGCTCGGTCCGGCCGCCAGGTCCTCTGCGCCTTGGGTGACGGCTTCGCAAAGGGCGCGTGGCGGTCCTGTAAATCGCGGGCTGGCGGCCGTCGTGCCCGTGCCGGCGCGTTATGCTGAAGGGGTTGCCGGCCGCCTGGGGCCGGCCTGATCGGCCCACCGCGGCTTTGTTGCCCCATGCCCCATCGCCAACGACCTGTCACTTCCCCCGTCCCGCCTGCCGCTGCGGCCCTTGCGTCTGCCTTTGTCGGTCTGCTGGATTGGCGCCGGGTGGTCGGTTGGCTGCGCGACGACGGGGTGATTTCGGCCGAAGAAGCCGAACGCACCGTGGCGCGCTGTGCCCAGGCCGAGAGCGCACAGCACCCGCTGGTGCGCCTGGCCAGCGTGGCCATGGCGCGGGCCACCGATGGCAAGTCCTTGGACCTCGAAACCCTGACCCAGTACATCGCAGGCCGCGCGGGCGTGGACTACCTGCGCATCGACCCGCTGCGCGTGGATGTGGGCAAGGTGGCCGACACCATGAGCGCGGCCTACGCCGAGCGCCACCGCGTGTTGCCGGTGCAGGTCACGCCGACCGAGGTGGTGGTGGCGACGGCCGAGCCCTTCATCACCGACTGGGTGGCCGAGGTCGAGCGCCAGTCGCGCCGGCACGTGCGCCGCGTGGTGGCCAACCCGCTCGAGATCCAGCGCTTCACCGCCGAATTTTTTGCCCTGGCCAAGTCCGTGCGTGCCGCGCAAAAGGCGGGCGCCGTCAACAGCGCGGCGAGCTTCGAGCAGTTGGTCGAGCTGGGCCGCAGCAACAAGCAGCTCGACGCCAACGACCAGGGCGTGGTGCGGGTGGTCGACTGGCTGTGGCAGTACGCGTTTGACCAGCGTGCCAGCGACATCCACCTGGAGCCGCGGCGCGAGCAGGGCGTGATCCGCTTTCGCATCGATGGTGTGCTGCACTCGGTCTACCAAATGCCCATGGGCGTGCTCAATGCCATGGTGGCGCGCGTCAAGTTGCTGGGCCGCATGGACGTGGTCGAGCGCCGCCGCCCGCAGGACGGCCGCATCAAGACCCGCAACCCGCGCGGCGATGAGGTCGAGATGCGCCTGTCCACCCTGCCCACCGCCTTTGGCGAGAAGATGGTGATGCGGATCTTCGACCCCGACACCGCCGTCAAAGACCTGGACGCGCTGGGCTTCTCCCACCACGACGCGCAGCGCTGGGAGCAGCTGGTGCGCCGCCCCTACGGCATCGTGCTGGTCACCGGCCCGACGGGCTCGGGCAAGACCACCACGCTGTACTCCACCCTCAAGCGCATCGCCACCGACGAGGTGAACGTCTGCACGGTGGAGGACCCGATCGAAATGATCGAGCCCGCCTTCAACCAGACCCAGGTCCAGCCCCAGCTCGACTTCAGCTTCGCCGAAGGCCTGCGTTCGCTGATGCGGCAGGACCCCGACATCATCATGGTGGGCGAAATCCGCGACCTGGAAACCGCGGACATGGCGGTGCAGGCCGCCCTGACAGGCCACCTGGTGTTCTCCACCCTGCACACCAACGACGCGCCCAGCGCCATCACACGCCTGATGGAGCTGGGGGTGCCACCCTACCTGCTGAACGCCACCGTGCTGGGGGTGCTGGCGCAGCGCCTGGTGCGCACCCTGTGCAAGCAGTGCAAGGTGCGTGACGAGTCGGTGTCCGAGCAGGCCCTGGCTGACTTTGTGAAGCCCTGGAAGATCAACATCAACGGCGGCTACCGCCCCTACAAGCCCGTGGGCTGCGTCGACTGCCGCATGACCGGCTTCATGGGCCGCATGGGCCTGTACGAGCTGTTGACGGTCAGCGAGGTCTTCAAGGACAAGGTCACCAAAGAGCCCAGCATGGACGTGCTGCGCCGCCAGGGCGTGGCCGACGGCATGCGCCCGCTGCGCCTGGCGGGGGCGCTGCGGGTGGCCGAGGGCCTGACCACGCTCGAAGAGGTGCTGGCGGCCACGCCGCCGCTGGATTGAGCCCTTGTTTTTGATCGTGCGCTGACTGAACAGGACGATCTTCTCGAAAGAGGTTCGACGACCTCATGAGGTCAATTTGGGTTTTCCCTTGGTTTGGCGCTTATTTGTGTCCACCTTGTGACAGCGGGGCGCCGCGAGGCGTTTTTGGTAGGTGGTATCCACATCCGTCAGCCAACTGAAAGCCACCACAATCAGCCAGTCGAAAAATTCTTTCGAGGAGATAACTCGTGAAAATCAAAAGTCAAAAAGACTTTTTTTCCGGCCTCATGTTCATGGTGGTCGGCATTGCGTTTGCATGGGGTGCCACGACGTACAGCGTCGGTAGTGGTGCTCGCATGGGTCCCGGGTACTTCCCGCTCATGTTGGGGATCTTGCTCGCCTTGATCGGCGCGGTGATCACCTTCAAGGCGTTGGTGGTCGAGACGGAATCGGGTGACAAGATCGGCAAGTGGGCCTGGAAGCCGCTGTTCTTCATCCTGGCGGCCAACTTCCTGTTCGGTATCTTGCTGGGCGGTCTGCCCAGCCTGGGGATCCCGGCCATGGGCATGATCTTGGGCATCTTCGCGCTGGTGATCATTGCCAGCCTGGCGGGCAACGAGTTCAACCTCAAGGGCGTTCTGGGGCTGTCGGTCATCCTGGCCGTGGGCAGCTACCTGGCCTTCGTGGTGCTGCTGAAACTGCAGTTCCCGGTCTGGCCTAGCTTCATCACCGGTTGAGCATCGAGGACAACACAAAATGGATCTGATCAATAACCTGTCGCTCGGTTTTGGCGTGGCCTTCACCATGCAAAACCTGGTCTACGCTTTCGTCGGCTGCCTGTTGGGCACGCTGATCGGCGTGCTGCCGGGCATCGGCCCCGTGGCCACCATCGCCATGCTGCTGCCCGCCACCTACGCGCTGCCCCCGGTGGCCGCGCTGATCATGCTGGCCGGCATCTACTACGGTGCTCAGTACGGTGGTTCGACCACCGCGATTCTGGTCAACCTGCCGGGCGAGTCCTCGTCGGTGGTGACCGTGATCGACGGCTACCAAATGGCCCGCAAGGGCCGTGCAGGTCCCGCCCTGGCGGCCGCCGGTCTGGGTTCGTTCTTCGCTGGTTGCGTGGGCACGCTGATCCTGGCCGCCTTCGCGCCGCCGCTGACCGAAGTCGCCTTCAAGTTCGGCCCGGCCGAGTACTTCTCGCTGATGATCCTGGGCCTGATTGGCGCCGTGGTGCTGGCTTCGGGCTCGCTGCTCAAGGCGGTGGCCATGATCGTGCTGGGCCTGCTGATGGGTCTGGTCGGTACCGACGTGAACTCCGGTGTGGCGCGCTTCAGCTTCGACATCCCCGAGTTGACCGACGGCATTGGCTTCGTGGCGATCGCCATGGGTGTGTTCGGTTACGGTGAAATCATCTCCAACCTGGCCCAGCCGGATGACGAGCGTGAAGTGTTCACCGCCAAGGTCGACGGCCTGCTGCCGACCGCCACCGACTTCAAGCGCATGATCCCTGCGGTGCTGCGTGGCACGGCCCTGGGTTCGGCCCTGGGCATCTTGCCCGGTGGCGGCGCGCTGCTGGCGGCTTTCGCGGCCTACACGATCGAAAAGAAGACCAAGCTGCAACCTGGCGAAGTCCCGTTCGGTCAAGGCAACATCCGCGGTGTGGCTGCCCCTGAAGCGGCCAACAACGCCGGTGCCCAAACCTCCTTCATCCCGCTGCTGACGCTGGGCATCCCGCCCAACGCGGTGATGGCGCTGATGGTGGGTGCGATGACCATCCACAACATCCAGCCGGGCCCGCAGGTGATGACCAGCAACCCCGAACTGTTCTGGGGCCTGATCGCCTCGATGTGGCTGGGCAATGCCATGCTGATCATCTTGAACCTGCCGCTGATTGGCATCTGGATCAAGCTGCTGACCGTGCCTTACCGTTGGCTGTTCCCGTCCATCGTGCTGTTCTGCGCGATCGGCGTGTACTCCACCAACAACAACACCTTCGACATCTGGATGGTGGGTGGCTTCGGTTTCATCGGTTACCTGTTCCACAAGCTGGGCGTGGAACCCGCTCCGCTGCTGCTGGGTTTCATCCTGGGCCCGATGATGGAAGAAAACCTGCGCCGTGCGCTGCTGCTGTCGCGTGGCGACTGGAGCGTGTTCGTGACCCGTCCGCTGTCGGCCGGTCTGCTGGCCGCCGCTGCCCTGCTGCTGATCGTGGTGCTGATGCCTGCGGTCAAGAACAAGCGCGAACAGGCTTTCGTGGACGACTGAAGCCCGTCCGGGACCCCGGCCCTGAGCCGGTCCGTCCCGGGTCGATGCGCCAAAACGGCACCTTCGGGTGCCGTTTTTTTTCGCCTGTGGTCGCCCCCTGGGGATGGCGGCACCTCGGCTTCGATGGGCGCGCGGGCGCTTGGGTGAAAATGACAGTTTCCCGGAGCCCATCCGGATTCACCAAGGGACGCATGAGCCAGCCGTTTCAACTCCAACAGCACCCGCAGCGGGTGGCGCTGCACAACGAGGTCCACGCCCGTCCACCGGAGGCCTTGACGGCACCGCTGGTGATTTCTCATTTGGTCATGGCCTGCGACGCCCAGCAGCGTGAGCTCAGTCGCCAGCACCTGGCCACCTTGTTGCGTGACCACCACCAGGCGCCGCCCGATGCGGGCTCGACGCATTTGCGCACCGAGCTCGGACCGTTTCGACTGCGCTGGGAGCTGCACACCGAGTTCGTCAGCTGGACCTTCAGCCGCCCCATCGATGGGGCGGCCCTTGGTGGCGCGCAGCTGCCCACGGCGGCGGCGGTGGTGCCGCAGGACTGGCTCAGCGCCCTGCCAGGGCGCTGTTTCACGGCCATGCACCTGTCGGTGCTGCCGACCACCGCGCCCGAGCCCGAGGCCTGGGTCAAGCGCCTGTTTCACGAAGAGTCGTTGGTGGCCTCGCAGGTGGCCGACGGCTATGGTGAGGTCTACACCGACTTCGCCATCCATGCCGACGGTTTCTCGCACATGCTGCTGCTGGCCGGCAGCCTGTCGCCGCGCCGCCTGGGCCGCCTGGTGCAGCGCCTGCTCGAGATCGAGACCTACCGCATGGCGGCCCTGCTGGGCCTGCCCGTGGCGCGTGAAGCGGGCGCCTTGTTGTCCACTGTGGACCAGGAGCTGGCGGCCTTGGCCGAGGCCATCCGCGCCGCCGCCCGCGACGACGAACCTCAGTTGCTGGACCGCCTGACCCGCCTGGCCGGCCAGGTCGAGAGCCAGTACGCGCTCACGCACAGCCGGTTTTCAGCCAGCGCCGCCTACTTTGAGTTGGTCGACAAACGCATTGCCGACATCGGCGAGACCCGGCTGGCCGGGCTGCAGACGATTGGCGAGTTCATGGAGCGCCGCCTGACCCCCGCGCGCAGCACCTGCGAGTGGGCCGCCCGGCGCCAGGACGCGCTGTCGCAGCGCGTCTCGCGCATCAGCAACCTGCTGCGTACCCGGGTCGAGATCGAACAGCAACAAAGCAGCCAGGACCTGCTGACCACCATGAACCAACGCCAGGACCTGCAGCTCAAGCTGCAGTCCACGGTGGAGGGGCTGTCGGTGGCCGCCATCAGCTACTACATCGTCGGCTTGCTGGGCTACGTGGCCAAGGGGGCGACTAAGGTGGGTTGGCCCCTCAGCGCCGAGACCACCACGGCGGTGGCCATCCCGGTGGTGGTGCTGTCGGTGTGGTGGTCGCTGCGCCGCATGCACCACCGCATCGTGGGCGGGGCTCGCCACTGAGTCCGCTGGGGACGGGCACGCCACTTGCCGCCTCGTTCGAACTGTTGAACCTGTGAGGAGTTGGATTTGAAACGACGTCATCTTCTGAGTGCCGCCACCGCCCTGGGCACGGCCCCGCTGGTCTGGGCCCAGGCGGGCTACCCGAGCAAGCCGCTGCGTTTGTTGGTTCCGTTCCCGGCCGGGGGCGCCACCGACATCCTGGCGCGCACCGTGTCGCAGAAGCTGGGCGAGCGCCTGGGCACCACCGTGGTGGTGGAGAACCGGCCTGGCGCCGGTGGCACCATCGGCTCGGACCTGGTGGCCAAGGCGGCCCCCGACGGCTACACCCTGCTGCTGGCCACCAGCAGCACGCACGCGATTGGCCCGGCACTCAACGCCAAACTGCCCTACGACCCGGTGCACGACTTCAGCCCCATCGCCCAGGTGGGGCTGGCGCCCAGCATCATGCTGGTGCCCAACAGCTCGCCCGCCCGCACGGTGCAGGAATGGATCCAGCACGCGCGGCGCAACCCGGGGCGGCTCAACTACGCCTCCAGTGGCAACGGCACCATCGTTCAGCTGACGGCCGAGTTGTTCAAGTCGCAGGCGGGTCTGTTTGTGGTGCACATCCCTTACAAGGGCACCGCGCTGGCGATTCCGGACCTGGTCAGCGGCAAGCTCGATGTGTTGTTCGACTCGCTGCCCACGGGCCTGCCGCATGTGCGCGACGGCCGCCTGCGGGCGCTGGGTGTGACCACGCTCAAGCGCAGCCCGCTGGTGCCCGACCTGCCGCCGATCGCCGATGTGCTGCCCGGCTTCGAGTCCACCACCTGGTTCGGCCTGTACGGCCCCAAGGGGCTGCCAACCGACTTGCAAGGCCGGCTCAACACCGCCGTGCAGCAGGCGCTGGCCGACCCCGAGGTCAAGGACAAGCTGGCGCGCCTGGGCATCGAGGGCGTCACCGGCAGCCCGGCCCAGTTCGCCGCGCTGGTGGCGGCCGATGCGGCCAAGTGGAAGAAGATCGTGGTGGAGCGCAAGATCACCGGCGACTGAGCCGGTCGGTCGGCCCCCCCCGGTGCCCGGTTGCCCCAGGGCGCCCGGGGCCCATGCCCGCCCTGAGCCGGGGCACCCGCTGCGCCGGCCCAGGCCTGATCTCGGTGCATGCACAGGCCTGGGGAGTGGCGCGCCGGTGACCCCGCAGCGTCCCACCCACGGGCGCCAAGTACAAACCCTTGCCGCGCCAGGCGGGGCGCGCTCGGGCAAAAAACAGCGCGCTCACGGCGCCGGGTTGGCATGTTGCATGCTCAGCAGAGGCTTTCCGAACTTTGAGGAGCCTCTTCCATGCAATCAGCCTCCCTGCGGTTTCGCCGCCTGGCCTGGTCCGCGGCCCTGGCCGTGGGCGCCTTGAGCGTCAGCAGCGCCAGCTGGGCCGAATCGGTGGTCCGCTACGGCATCTCGATGGCCGACATCCCCTTGACCTCGGGTCAGCCCGACCGCGGCGCCGGGGCCTACCAGTTCACCGGCCACACGATTTACGACCCCCTGATCGCCTGGGAGGCCAACATCGGCTCGCGGCCCGGCAAGCTGGTGCCTGGCCTGGCCACCGAATGGAAGCCCGACCCCAAAGACCCCAAGAAGTGGCTCTTCACGCTGCGCAAGGGCGTCAAGTTCCATGACGGCTCGGTCTTCAACGCCGACGCCGTGGTCTGGAACCTCGACAAGGTGCTGAGCGACAAGTCGCCCCAGTACGACGCCAAGCAAGCCGCCCAGGTGCGGCCACGCATCCCGTCGATTGCCAGCTGGCGCAAGGTCAGTGACGAGGTGGTGGAAATCACCACCAAGGACGTCGACGCGCTGTTCCCGTACCAACTGCCGTGGTTCCTGATCGGCAGCCCGGCGCAGTGGGACAAACTGGGGCGCGACTGGAACAAGGTCGCCAGCCAGCCCTCGGGCACCGGCCCCTTCAAGCTCGACAAGCTGGTGCCGCGCGAGCGCGCCGAGCTGGTGCGCCATGCGGGCTACTGGGACAAGGCCCGCCTGGCCAAGGCCGACCGCATCGTGCTGCTGCCGATCCCCGACGCGCTGACCCGCGCCAACGCCTTGCTCAACGGCCAGGTCGACGTCATCGAAACGCCGCCGCCGGACGCGCTGGGCCAGTTGCAAAAGGGGGGCTTCAAGATCGTCAGCAACGTCACGCCGCATGTCTGGCCCTACCACTTCAGCACCCAGCCCGGCTCGCCCTGGGCCGATGTGCGGGTGCGCAAGGCCGTCAACCTGGCGATCGACCGCGAGGCGATTGTCAGCCTGCTCAATGGCCAGGCCTCGGTGGCCCGCGGCCAGCTCGACGCCACCAGCCCCTGGTTCGGCAAGCCGACCTTCGACGTCAAGTACGACCTCGCCCAAGCGCGCGCCCTGATGGCCCAGGCGGGTTACGGCAAGAGCCGTCCGCTCAAGGCGAAGGTGATCATTGCGCAGGGCGGCAGTGGCCAGATGCTGTCGCTGCCGATGAACGAGTTCATCCAGCAAAGCCTGGCCGAGATCGGGGTGCAGATCGAGTTCGAGGTGGTCGAGCTGGAGAACCTGTACCTGCACTGGCGCAGCGGGGCCAAGGCCGACATGAACGCCGGCAAGGGCATCAGCGCCATCAACCTGGGCTATGTCACGGCCGACCCGTTCTACGCCCTGACGCGCTTCATGGACAGCCGCTACATCGCCCCCAATGGCGTCAATTGGGGGGGGCTGAGCGACCCGCAGGTGGACGCCACGATCGACAAGATCCGCACCACCTTTGACCCCAAGGCGCAGGACAAGCTGCTGGCCTCGCTGCATGAGACCCTGGTCAACCAGGCGCTGATGCTGTGGGTGGTGCACGACACCAACCCGCATGCCCATTCGCCCAAGATCAAGCACTTTGTGCAGGCCCAGCACTGGTTCCAGGACCTGACCACGGTGGGCTACTGATGCCCAAAGGCGGCGACGCTCCCCGCACGGCCACCCCCGTGCCACGGGGGCAGCTGGTGGACCATGTGCTGCGCCGCATGGCCGACGACATCGTGCTGGGCCGGCTGGCGCCGGGCCTGCACCTCGACGAGCAGGCCATGGCCGCGCGTTACCAGGTCTCGCGCACCCCCGTGCGCGAGGCGCTCAAGCTGCTGGTGGCCAGCGGCCTGGCCGACTACCGCCCCAACCGGGGCTCGGTGGTGCGCCAGCTCGACTCGGCGGAGCTGGACCTGATGTTCGAGGCCATTGCCGAACTCGAGTCGGCCTGCGCCCGCCACGCGGCGCTGCGCCTGACCCAGGCCGAGCGCCAGCAGCTGCTGCAGGCCCACGCCGAGGGGCGCCAGGCCATGCAGGCGCACGACATGGAGGCCTACGACCGCGCCAACCAGCGCTTGCACCAGATCATCCTGGAAGGCGCCCACAACCCCTACCTGATCGACACCACCCGCACTCTGCGCAGCCGGGTGATGGCGTTCCGGCGCGGTCAGTTCACCCGGCTGGACCGGCTGGTCCAGTCCTACGAGGAGCACAGCCGCCTGGTCGAGGCCCTGCTCGCGCACGACGCGCTGGCGGCCCACCGGGAGATGCGCTCCCATCTGCTGTCCGCACGCCACGCCACCAGCCTGCTGGCGCCGCAGTGGCGCGACGAACCGGCGCTGCCGTGAGCGCGGCGCGGGCCCCGCTGCGGCGCTGGGCGCCCAGCCCTCGCCGGGCTGCAAGCCTGCCTTCGCCAGGGTGCAGCGCGGCACCCGGTCGGGCTGGGCCCGGCGTCCCCCGCAGCGGGCCCCTCGGTGCGATAATTTTTGACTCTGTGCGGTCTCGGCCCCAGGGCCCGTGGCGGCCCCGGGGCGCTCTGCGCAACCCCCAACTTCCTGGTGTGACTTCATGAACTTCGACTACGCCAACCCCTACCTCAGCACCCGACTGCCGGTCTTTGCCCGCAATGTGGTGTCCACCTCGCACCCGCTGGCCGCCCAGGCCGGCCTGCGCATGCTGTGGAAGGGCGGCAACGCGGTGGATGCCGCCGTGGCGGCCGCCGCCGCCATGACCATCGTCGAGCCGGTCAGCAACGGCCTGGGCAGCGACGCGTTCTGCATCCTGTGGGACGGCAAGGAGCTGCATGGCCTCAACGCCTCGGGTCGCGCACCGCAGACCTGGACGCCCGATTACTTCAAGCGCAAGTACGGCGCCGACGCCAAGAACCCGCCCAAGCGCGGCTTTGACGCCGTCACCGTGCCGGGCGCCGTCAGCAGCTGGGTCGCCCTGAGCGAGCGTTTTGGCAAGCTGCCCTTCGCCGACCTCATGGAGCCCGCGATCGAGATCGCCGAGCGCGGCTACCTGCTGCCCACGGTGGTGCAGCAGAAATGGGCCGCCGCCACCGACGAGTTGCGCGGTCTGCCGGGCTTTGCCGACGCCTTCCTGCCCTGGGGCCGGGCGCCCAAGGTCGGTGAGCTGTTCCAGTTCCAGTCGGCGGCCCGCGGTCTGCGCGCCATCGCCAACACCCGCGGCGCGGCCTTCTATGGCGGCGAGATCGCCCAGGCCATCGAGCGCTTCTCGGCCCAGCACGGCGGCACGGTCACCGCGCGTGACTTTGAAGACTACCGCCCCGAATGGGTCAAACCGCTGGGCAAGAACTACCGCGGCTACACCCTGCACGAGATCCCGCCCAACGGCCAGGGCATTGCCGCGCTGATCGCGCTGGGCATCCTGCAAAACTTCGACATCGGTTCGCTGCCGGTCGATGGCATCGATTCGCAGCACTTGCAGATCGAGGCCATGAAGCTGGCCTTCGCCGACGTCTACCGCTACGTGGCCGAGCCCTCGTCGATGGAAGTCACGCCTGAGCAGATGCTCGACGACGCCTACCTGGCCTCGCGTGCCAAGCTCATCGACATGAAGAAAGCGCAGGACTTTGGCGCCGGCAACCCGGTCAAGGGCGGCACCATCTACCTGACGGCGGCCGATGAGAACGGCATGATGGTCAGCTTCATCCAGAGCAACTACATGGGCTTCGGCTCGGGCTGCGTCGAGCCGCAATTCGGCATCAGCCTGCAAAACCGCGGCCATGGCTTCAGCCTGGATGCTGGCGCCCTGAACCCGGCCAACCTGGTGGCCCCGGGCAAGCGGCCTTTCCACACCATCATCCCGGCCTTCCTGACCAAGGACGGCCAGCCGGTCATGAGCTACGGCGTGATGGGCGCCAACATGCAGCCGCAAGGCCACATGCAGACCCTGGTGCGCATGCTCGACTACGGCCAGAACCCGCAGGCGGCTTGCGATGCCCCGCGCTGGCGCTACAACGCTGGGCTGGAGATCAACGTCGAGTCCGCCCTGCGCAGCGACACCGTGCAAGGCCTGGCCGAGCGCGGCCATGTGATGGAGGTCATCAACGACTCCTACCAGGACTTTGGCGCAGGCCAGTTCATCTGGCGCGCGGGCGACCCGAAGGTCGAAGGCTATGTGGTCGCCAGCGACCCGCGCCGCGACGGCCTGGCCGCCGGCTTCTGAGCCTTTTCAACCTGGTCCCTGGGCCTGCCTGAGGGCGGGCCCCAGAAAGCGGTTTTCTTTTGTCTTCCTCCTCAGCGCCCGCTTCGGGCGACGCCTCCCGCCAGTTTGCCTTCGGGCTGGTGCTGGCCACCGTGGGCGCCATCGCCTTCAGCGGCAAGGCCATCATCGTCAAGCTGGCTTATCGCTACGGGGTCGATGCGGTCACGCTCATCATGTACCGCATGTTGTTCGCCCTGCCCATCTTCCTGGGCATGGCCTGGTGGGGCACCTACCGCCAGGGCACGCAGCGCCCCAGCCCCCTGACCCGGCGCGACTGGCTGGGCATTGGCGGTCTGGGCGTCAGCGGCTACTACCTGGCCAGCTTTCTGGACTTTGCCGGGCTGGCTTACATCAGTGCCAGCCTGGAGCGCCTGATCCTGTACCTCAACCCGACCCTGGTGCTGTTGCTGGGGCGCGTGCTCTATGGCAAGGCCATCAGCTGGCGCCAATTGGCGGGCATGGCGGTCAGCTACAGCGGGGTCTTGCTGGTGTTTGGCCATGAGATCCAGTTGCAGGGCGGCCAGGCCGCCTGGGGTACCTTGCTGGTGTTCCTGAGCGCGGTCAGCTACGCGCTGTACCTGGTCTACAGCGGTGAGATGGTGCAGCGCCTCGGTTCCTTGCGCCTGGTCGGTCTGGCCACCTCGGTGGCTTGCCTGTGCTGTTTGCTGCAGTTTGTGCTGCTGCGCCCGATGTCGGCCGCCGCGGTGGCCCCCGAGGTGCTGTGGCTGTCGGTGCTCAACGCCACGCTGTGCACGGCCGTGCCGGTGCTGATCGTGATGATGGCGATCGAGCGCATCGGTGCCAGCCTGACCGCGCAAACCGGCATGGTGGGCCCCATGTCCACCATCCTGATGGGGGTGCTGATCCTGGGCGAGCCGTTCACCGCCTGGGTGGCGGTGGGCTCGGTGCTGGTGCTGGCGGGCATTTTCATCTTCACTCGCGGAGGCCGGCGCTGAGCCCGTGCGGGCCTTAACCCGCAGGCCCCAACGTGCTCTGGCGGGGCCACAGCGCGCGGCGCGGCGCGACCGTATCATCAGCGCCCATCGAATCAACCGTTAGAACCAACAGGAGCATCAGCATGGATTTGGGCATTGCAGGCAAGTGGGCCTTGGTGTGTGGCGCCAGCAAGGGTTTGGGCTTTGGCTGCGCCCAGGCGCTGGTACGCGAGGGCGTCAACGTGGTCATCGGCGCGCGCGGTCCCGAGGCCTTGCAGGCCGCGGCCGAGCGCCTGTTGGCCGACCCGCTGCGCCCGGCCGGTGCGCAGGTGCTGGCGGTGGCCGGTGACGTGACCACCGAAGCCGGGCGGGCTGCGCTGTTCGCGGTGCCTGGTGGTCCCGGCGTCAACTTCGACATCGTGGTCACCAACGCCGGGGGCCCGCCGCCCGGTGACTTCCGTGACTGGGACCGCGAGGCCTGGATCAAGGCGCTGGACGCCAACATGCTGACGCCGATCGAGCTGATCAAGGCCACCATCGACGGCATGGCCGAGCGGGGCTTTGGCCGCATCGTCAACATCACCTCGAGCTCGGTCAAGTCGCCCATCGACATCCTGGGCCTGAGCAACGGCGCACGCAGCGGCCTGACGGGATTTGTGGCCGGTGTGGCGCGCAGCTCGATCGCCGCCAAGGGCGTGACCCTCAACAACCTGCTGCCCGGCAAGTTCGACACCGACCGCATTGCCACCACCCTGGCCGCGGCTTCCAAGAAAACCGGTCAAAGCGTGGAGGCCATCCGCGCCAGCCAGCAGGCGCAAATCCCCGCCGGTCGTTATGGCCGCCCGGATGAGTTTGGCGCCATCTGTGCCTTCCTGTGCAGCACCCACGCGGCCTACCTGACGGGGCAGAACATCCTGCCCGACGGCGGTGCCTACCCAGGCACCTATTAAGGCGCCCGGCCCGACCCCGGCCGCCCCGGCGCAGCGCCCTCAGCGCTGCGCCGACACCATGATGCCCGCCACGATCAGCGCGAACGCGAGCGCGTGGAACAGCTGCGGGTGCTCGCCCAGGAACAGGGTGGACATCAGGGCCGCAAACAGCGGGGTCAGGTTGATGAAAAAGCCCGCCATCGCGGGGCCGGCGCGCTGCACCCCGGCACCCCAGCAGCGGTAGGCCAGCAGCGCCGGGCCCAGCGCAATGAAGGCCAGCGCGGCCAGCAGGGTGGGGCCCCACACGATGTGGGCCGAGGTCAGGGCCCATTCGCCCCCCGCCGACAGGCCCGACCACCCGAGGCCGAACACCATCTGTGCCATCAGGAACTGCGCCCAGTCACCGCGCACGCCCTCGGGTTCGCGCGTGCGCACCAGCAGCCAGCTGTAGAAGGCCCAGGCCATCGAGGCCAGCAAAATGAAGATGTCGCCAGGCACCAGCTTGAAGGCCATCAACTGGGCCCACTCGCCCCGGCTCAACACCAGCAGCACCCCCAGGATGGACAGCAGGGCGCCCAGCAGTTGGCGCCGCGCCACCGGGGCGCCAAAAAACAGCGCGCCCACGGTCAGCATCCAGACCGGCATGCTCGAGCCCACCAGCGTCACGTTGATGGGTGTCGAGGTCTGCAGGGCCAGGTACTGCAGCGCGTTGTAGCAGCCCACGCCCAGCAGGCCCAACACCGCATAGCGGCGCCAGTGGGCCCACAGCGGGCTGCTTTTCTTGAGCACCGGGGCGGCCAGCGGCAGCAGCAGCACGAAGGCGATCACCCAGCGCAGGAAGTTCAAAGTCATCGGGGGCACGAGCTCGTGCACCACGCGGCCCACCACGGCGTTGCCAGCCCACAGCAAGGGGGGCAGGGTGAGCAGCGTGATGGTGGAAGGAGTCAGTCGGTTGGCCATGGCTGCGCACTGTACAGGCTGGGCGGCGCGCGCGCGGTCGGCTGACTGCAAGCGCCTGCAATTCGTGGCACCATCGGGGCCGTCTTGCGCCGTGGCGCTGTGTGCGGCGCCGCCTCGCTTCAGGTGTTCTGGAGCGGGCCCTGACGCCTTTCACAGAACCCGAACCCGGAGACCCGAGATGACCCGAGCCGTACGCATTGACCAGCATGGTGGCCCCGAAGAACTGAAGATCGTGGACGTTCAAGTGGGCGACCCCGGCCCGGGCGAGGTGCGCATCCGCCACCATGCCATCGGCCTGAACTTCATCGACGTCTACCAGCGCAGCGGCCTGTACCCGTTTGCCATGCCCCTGCACCTGGGCATGGAAGGCGCGGGCGTGATCGAAGCGGTGGGCGAGGGGGTCACTCACCTGCGCGTCGGTGACCGCGCGGCCTACGCCAGTCAGCCCCCGGGCAGCTACTGCGAGGTGCGGGTCATGCCGGCCAAGTGCGTCTGCGTGCTGCCCGACGGCATCTCGTTCGAGACCGGCGCCGCCATGATGCTCAAGGGCCTGACCGCGCAGTACCTGCTCAAGAAAACCTTGCCGGTCGAAGGCCTGCAAGCCGGTGACCATGTCCTGTTCCACGCGGCCGCGGGCGGTGTCGGCCTGATTGCCTGCCAATGGGCCAAGGCCCTGGGCCTGCAGTTGATCGGCACCGCAGGCTCGGACGCCAAGTGCGCCCTGGCACTGGCCAATGGCGCGGCCCATGCCATCAATTACAGCCGCGAAGACTTTGCCGCCCGCGTCAAGGACATCACCGGTGGCCGCGGCGTCAAGGTGGTCTACGACTCGGTGGGCAAGGACACCTGGGACAAGTCGCTCGACTGCCTGCGCCCGTTTGGCCTGATGGCCAGCTTTGGCAACGCCTCGGGCCCGGTGCCGCCGTTTGCGCCGGGCAGCCTGGGCAACAAGGGCTCGCTGTACGTCACCCGCCAGACCCTGTTCACCCACATCGCCACCCGCGAAAGCACCCAGGCCATGGCCGACGACCTGTTCAAGGTGGTGCTCAGCGGTGAGGTGAAGATCCACATCGAGCAGCGCTTCAAGCTCGAGGACGTGCAGGCCGCCCACCGCGCGCTCGAAGCCCGTCAGACCACTGGCTGCACCATCCTCACGCTGTGAGAACCCCGGCCTGGCTGACCCGGGCCCGCGCGGCGGCCCAACAGGCGCCGCGCCAACCCCGCCTGCCGGTGCAGGTGGCGGGCCTGACCATTGGCTCGGTCGAAGACGAGGTGCTGACCTTTGTCGCCGACCTCGCGCCCCACTTGCCGCTGCAACGTGAAGACACGCCGCGCGGCCCGGTCTGGCAGCTGGACTGTGCCCCCGAGGACATCACCAGCAGCCTCAACGAATTGGCCCTGGCCTTGCGGGACGCCCAGCTGTGCGGCCCCTGGCGCGACGAGCAGCTCGGGGTGCTGGGACCGGCGGCGCGGCGCCTGGGCACCATCGAGCGGGGGGCCGTGCGCGTGCTGGGCCTGGCCACCCAGGCCGTGCACCTGGTGGGTTGGGCGCCCGATGGCCGCATGTGGGTGCAACAGCGCGCGCTGAACAAGCCCAATGACCCCGGCCTGTGGGACACCCTGATGGGCGGCATGGTGTCGGCCGAGGACGATGTCTCGCAGGCGCTGGCGCGTGAAACCTGGGAGGAGGCCGGTCTGCGCCTCGACCAGCTCAGCGACCTGGTGCATGGCGGGCATGTCAACTTTCGCCGCCCCAGCACCGAGGCAGGGGGGGCAGGTTACATGATCGAGCGCATCGACTGGTACCAGGCCACCCTGCCCGAGGGCGTGCAGCCCAGCAACCAGGACGGCGAGGTGGCGCAGTTTGAGCTGGTGAGCCGCGAAGACCTGCTGGCCCGCCTGAAGGCCGGGCAATTCACGCTCGAAGCCAGCCTGATCGCCGCCGAGGCCCTGGGCCTCTGAGCCGCTGCGGCCACCGCTGCCGCTGCCGCGTCGGCGGCCCGACTGGTGGCGTCGGCCTCAGCCTTGCAGCACCGGTTGACGCTGGTGTGCCACCTCGCGGATCAGCGCCCAGGCCGCCTCGGCCAGCGGGCTCAGCGCGCGGTTCTTGCGGTGCACCAGCATGATGTTGCGGTCCACCCGCGGCCACAGCGAGCGCACCACCAGCCCCGGCAGGCCGCTCGGGGGCAGGGCCAGCGTGGGCACCACCGACAGGCCCAGCCCTGCCTCGACCATGCGGAAGATGGTGGTCGGGTGGCCGACATCGTGGGCGTTGTCGCAGTGCACGCCCTGGCTGTCCAGCGCGCGGTCGATCAGGCGGCGGCTGCCCGAGGCGTAGTCCAGCAGCACCAGTGACTGACCCGCGAGGTCGGTCCACGCCACCTGCCGGGCCTGGGCCAAGGGGTGCCCCGGCAGGCAGACCAGGCAGAAGGGCTCGGACAGGATGGCCTCGCTGTGCAGGTCGTCGCGCTCGCCGGGGTCGATCACCACGCCAAAGTCCACCTCGCCCGAACACACGCTGTCCAGCACGTCGTGCTGGATGCGGTCCAGCATCACCAGTTGCAGGCCCGGCAGGCGGTGGCGGCACTGGGCAATGCACTCGGGCATCAGGTTGGCGGACAGGGTGGGGCTGCTGGCCACACGCACCCGGCCGCGGCGCTCGGTGGCCATGCCCTGCACGTCCTGCAGCGCGCTGTCCAGGTCCTCCAGCACCTGGCCCAGGCGCGCGGCCAGGCGCCGGCCGGCCTCGGTCAGCTCGACCTCGCGCGTGGTGCGGTTCAGCAGCTTCAGGCCCAGCTGCCCCTCCAGCTCGGTGATGCAGCGGCTCACTGCGGGCTGGGTCAGCCCGATCAGGGCCCCACTGCGGCTGAAGTTGCGGGTGGCGGCCACCGACTGGAAGACCTGGAGCTGGCGCAGGGTGACATTCATGAGTCGGCATGATAAATCCATCAGTGAAATGCATTTCACTTTTGAATCGCGCTCAGGCTTAATCGCAGCCCTGGGTTCGGCATGGCGCGGAACCCACCTGTTTGGAGGCCGCATGGCGCGTTCCCGTTTTCTCCCTGACAACTACACCTTCGCGATCCTGGGCACCGTGGTGCTGGCCAGCGTGCTGCCGGCCTCGGGCGCGGTGGCGCAGGGTTTCGAGTGGCTCACCGTGGGCGCGGTCAGCCTGTTGTTCTTTCTGCATGGCGCCAAGCTGTCACGCGAGGCGGTGCTGAGCGGCCTGGGCCACTGGCGCCTGCACCTGCTGGTGGTGGCCAGCACCTTTGTGCTGTTCCCGCTGCTGGGCTGGGCCTTGCGCCCGGTGCTTGAACCCCTGGTCACGCCCGACCTGTACCTGGGCGTGCTGTTCCTGTGCGCGCTGCCCGCCACGGTGCAGTCGGCGATTGCCTTCACGGCCATGGCGCGCGGCAACATGCCTGCTGCGGTGTGCAGTGCCTCGGCCTCGACGCTGATGGGCATCTTCATCACCCCGGTGCTGGTGGGCCTGCTGCTGCAGCGCCACGCGGCCGGGGGCGACCCGCTGCTGGCCATCGGCAAGATCATGTTGCAACTGCTGCTGCCCTTTGTCATGGGCCACCTGATGCGCCCCTGGATCGGTGATGTCGTCAAGCGCCGTGCCTCGGTGCTCAAGCTGGTGGACCAGGGCTCGATCTTGCTGGTGGTCTACACCGCCTTCAGTGCGGCCGTGATCCAGGGCCTGTGGAAGGACATGCCGCTGCCGTCGCTGTTGGGCCTGCTGCTGGTGTGCGCGGTGATCCTCGCGCTGGCCCTGGTCAGCACCACCTGGCTGGCGCGGCGCCTGGGCTTCTCGAAGGAGGACGAGATCACCATCGTTTTCTGTGGCTCCAAGAAGAGCCTGGCCAGCGGCGTGCCGATGGCCAAGGTCCTGTTTGCCTCCAGCGCGGTGGGCGCCATCGTCCTGCCCCTGATGCTGTTCCACCAGATGCAGTTGATGGTCTGCGCCGTGCTGGCCCAGCGCTACGCCGCGCGGGCCCAGGCCCAGTTGCCCGCAGGCGACTGAACAACACGCCGGCGCGCCGCCCCGGGCTTCAGACCGGGGGCGTGTCTGAACTCACCGGGCGCAGCCGGTTGGGCGCCAAGGCGCCAGCCGAGTCCAGGATCGGGTAGGCGATCGAGCAGATGTGCGAGTTGATGCGCTTGAGGTCGCTGATCAGGTCGATGTGCAGCGAGCTGGTTTCGATGCTGGGCATGCTCTGCTCGCTGAGGCGGCCCAGGTGGGTGTGCGCATAGGCGCGTTCCAGGTCACGGAAGCGGGCCTTTTCTTCGAGCAGCTTCTGTGCGTCGCGCAGCTTGCCATTGAGGAACACGCTCATGCCCAGGCGCAGGTTGTCGAGCAGGCGCTCGTGCAGTTCGGTGATCTCGGCCAACCCGGCGTCTGAGAAGGCCACGCCCTTGCGGATCTTCTTGTCTTCGATGTCCAGCAGCACGCGCTCGACGATGTCACCGATCTGTTCCATGTTGATGGTGAAGCTGATGATGTCGGTCCAGCGCCGGCTTTCCTCCTCGCCCAGGGCCTCGCGGGAGATCTTGGTCAGGTAGTACTTGATGGCCGAGTAGAGCTGGTCCACCTCGTCGTCGCGCTGGCGCAACTCGCGTGAGAGCTCGAGGTCGTTGTGGCGCAGCACGTCGATCACGCCCCGCAGCATGGTCTCCACCACATCGGCCTGGTGCAGGGCCTCCCGGGCCGCACACGAAATCGCCAGTGCCGGGGTCGACAGGGCCGAGGGGTCCAGGTGCTGCGGGCGCTGGGTCTTGGGGTTGGCCTCCTGGGTGTGCAGCAGGCGCGTCACGGCCTGGGCCACCCACTGGGTGAAGCCGATGAAGCCCACGCTGATGATCAGGTTGAAGCCCAGGTGAAACAGCACCACCCCCTCGCTGGCGCCAGGCATGTGGGGCTGCAGGTGGCGGATCCACAGCCCAACGAACGGCGCCATCAGCAGCACGCCCAGCGCCTTGAACACCAGGTTGCCCAGCGTCACCTGGCGCACGGCGATGGCCGAGCGCGCGGTGGTCAGCACCGCCAGCAGGCCGCTGCCCAGGTTGGCCCCGAGCACCAGGCCCAGCGCCACGTCCATGGCCACCACATGCGAGGCCGCCATGGCGGCGATCAGCAGCACGATGGCGAGGCTGGAGTACGCCAGCACCGCGAGCACCGCGCCAAGGGTGATTTCGAGCAGGATGTCGCTGGTCACCGAGTCCAGCATGGCCTTGATGACCGGCGAGGCCAGCATGGGGCCGCTGGCCTGCACCACCATCTCCAGGGCCATCAGCATCAGCCCCAGCCCGATCAGCACGCGCCCCACGCGCCCCGCTGTGTTGGCCTGGCGCGAGAGGAACAGCACCACGCCGACAAAGATGAACAGCGGCGACAGCCAAGACAGGTCGATCGAGAACAGCACCGACATCAAGGCGGTGCCGATGTCGGCGCCGCGCATCACGGCCAGTGCCGCGGGCAGCGTGATCAGGCCCTGGCCCACGAAGGACGAGGTCATCAGCGAGGTGGCCGTGCTCGACTGCACCAGGGCGGTGACCCCGATGCCGGCCAGCGCGGCGCTGAAGCGGTTGCTCAGGTTGTGTGCCAGCAGGCGACGCAGGTTGGCGCCGAACACCCGCAGCACCCCGGTGCGCACCAGGTGGGTGCCCCAGACCAGCAAGGCCACGGCGGCCAACAAATTCAACAAGTGCTTCATGAACCCAGGCTTCTTCTTTGGTGGCCAGGCACACCACGCGCCTGGCGGGGCGACCCGCCGCCCCAGGGCGCCGGGTTTCGCTCAGCAAGCGAATGAGCATACGCCGGTTCTGGCGGGCTGGCACAGAAGCGGGTGCCCGTCAGGTGGGGCCGCGCGCGCTTTGCCGGGCCGGTAGGTCACCCCAGCGCCAGGGCCGGGGCCAGGCCGACTGGGCGCGCACGCCGGGGCGCGCTGGGCCCTCGCGTCAGAACCAGTGTGCGAACAGGGTGTAAAGCCCGCCCGACAGGGCCACCGCCGCAGGCAGCGTCAGCAACCAGGCCATCAGCAGGTGGCGCAAGGTGGCCCATTGCAGGCCGCTGTGGTTGGCCAGCATGGCCCCGGCCACCCCGGACGACAGCACATGGGTGGTGGACACCGGCAGACCATACAGGTCGGCTGCCCCGATGGTCAGCATGGCGGTGAGTTCGGCGCTGGCCCCTTGGGCGTAGCTCATGTGGGTGCGGCCGATCTTCTCGCCCACCGTCACCACGATGCGGCGCCAGCCGACCATCGTGCCCAGACCCAAAGCGATGGCCACTGCCACCTTGACCCACACCGGGATGAACTGGGTGGCGAGGTCGATTTCGCGTTTGAACTGGTCAAGCTGACGCCGGATGTCGGGCGCCAGTTGGACCTGCGGGTCTTTCTTCAGCAGCCGGATGGTTTCAGACAGCAGGTACATGTCGTTGCGCACATTGGGCACCTGGGCATGGGGCACGTCAGCCAGGCTGGCGTGCGCCTTGATCTGCCGCCCGATGTCGCCGCTCAGCGAGCCCAGCGCGCGGTTCAACTCGGGCGTGGCCTGGTGGGTGCGCACGTAGGTGCTGAGCACCTGGCGCGCCTCGGGGGCCGGCAAGGCGGGCCCCGGCTGCGGCTCTTGGGCCAGCAAGGCCTGCTGGCTGACCTGGGCCACCGACGCGAAGCGCAGCACGGTGTCGGCGGGCATGCTGCGGTTGAGCGCATAGGTGATGGGCACGGTGCCCACCAGGATCAGCATGATCAGGCCCATGCCTTTCTGGCCGTCGTTGGAGCCATGCGCGAACGACACCCCGGTGCAGGTCAGCACCAGCAGGCCGCGAATCCAGAACGGCGGCGGTCGTTGGCCTTGGGGTTCGTCATAGAGCGCGCGGTTCTTGACCCACCGGCGCAGTGCCAGGAACAGCAGCGCGGTGCAGCCAAACCCCACCAGCGGCGACAGCAGCAGCGCGTAACCGACCTTCAGCAGCTGGTGCAGGTCCACGCCACTGGCCCCGTCGCGGCCGTGCAGCCAGGCATTGGCCAGCCCCACCCCCAGGATGGACCCGATCAGGGTGTGCGAAGACGACGCGGGCAGCCCCAGCCACCAGGTGCCGAGGTTCCACAGGATGGCCGCGATCAGCAGCGCAAAGACCATCGCAAAGCCTGCGCTCGAGCCCACCTGCAGGATCAGCTCCACGGGCAGCAGCGAGATGATGCCGAAGGCCACCGCCCCACTGGCACTGAGCACCCCCAAAAAGTTGAACAGGCCCGACCACATGACCGCCACATTGGGCGGCAGGGCGTGGGTGTAGATGACCGTGGCCACTGCGTTGGCGGTGTCGTGAAAGCCATTCACGAACTCAAAGCCGAGGGCGATCAGCAGGGCCAAACCCAGCAGCAGGTAGGGCTGCCAGGGCATGCTCCCCGCCGCACCGCTGCGCTGCATGTCCTGCATCACGCTGTAGCCGCTGAACAGCAGGCCGCCCAGCAGCAGGGTCCAGAACAGCAGGTGCGTGCCACGCCCGGCTGGCGCGTGCGGCCGGGGCTTGTGGACCCCCAGTGGGGCGATGCTGGGGGCGATGGGGACTTGGGGGGTGTCAAGCATGGGGAGCCTCCTGGGGGGCGGCGCTGGGCGGGGGGGCGAGGGGCGGTGAAGCCGCGGCGGGGCGGGGCTGGCCGGGCGTGGCGTCCGGCATCAACAGGCGGCGTGCGTGGACGGCCATCATGCCGTCCTCGTCGGTGGGGATGACCCGCACCGCGATGCGGCTGGACGGGGCGCTGATGCAGGGGGCGTTGTGCTGGTTGGCCGCGTCGTCGAGCTCGATGCCCAGCCAACCCAGCCGTTGGCAGACCTCGGCCCGGACCAGGGCCGAGTGCTCGCCGATGCCGGCGCTGAAAACCAGCGCGTCCAGCCCGCCCAGCACCGCGGCGTAGGCGCCCACGTACTTGCACACGGCGTAGACGAAAGCGTCGATGGCTTGCCGCGACGCCGCGTGGCTGGCGCAGTGCGCCTCGAGCACCCGCAGGTCGCTGCTGAGCCCCGACACCCCGAGCAGGCCCGACTGCTTGAACAGCAGGTCCGACAGCGCGTCGAGTGTGAAGCGTTGGTGGTGCAGCAGGTACAGCACGCCCTCCACCGGCACATCGCCGCAGCGGGTCGCCATGGGCAGGCCGCTCAAGGCGCCAAAGCCCATGCTGGTGTCCACGCTCTGCCCGTCCAGCAGGGCGCAGGCCGAGGCGCCGCCGCCCAGGTGCAGGGCGACGACGCGGCGCTCCTGCGGCCAGTGCTGTTGCAGTTGCTGGCTCAGGTACTCGTAGGAGATGCCATGAAAGCCCCAGTGCCGGAGACCGGCCGCCTGCAAGGCGGGCGCCACCGCGTACTGCTGGGCCACTGCGGGCATGTGGCGGTGAAAGGCGGTGTCAAAGCAGGCGATCTGGCGCCACTGGGGGTGGGCCTGCATCAGCGCCCGGGCCGCGCCCACGTTCATGGGCTGGTGTGACGGCTCGAGGGGGCACAGGCCCTCAAGGTAGTCCAGCACCGCCTCGTCGAGCACGACCGGGGCGTCAAAGCGCGCGCCGCCATGCACCATGCGGTGCGCTGCGGCGGTGATCTCGAGCGTCGGAAACTGACGCTGCAGCCAGCCCAGCACCTGCTGCAGGGCCTGCGCGTGGTCCAGGGGGGCCGGATCGGTCCAGCCCGCCGGGTGCAGCGCCTGGCCGTCGGCGCCCCGGGCCTCGAAGGTGGGGTGGGCCAGCAGGTCCTGCACCTGACCGCTGCAGCACAGCGTCAATTCAGACCCCAGGTGGTAGACCGCGAACTTCAGGCTGGTCGAACCGGCGTTGATGCACATCACAGCGGCCATGGTCAGACCCCCTGGGGCGTTGAGGAGGCCACGGGGCCCCCGGCCTGATGCTGCGCCAACAGGGCCGCCAGGGCCGTGGACAGCAGACGCGACGGTGCGTGGTCGGCCCGGCTGGTGAGGATCAGCGGCACGCGGGCCCCGAGCACCAGGCCCGCGGTCACCCCGGCGCCCATGAAGCTCCAGACCTTGTAGACCAGGTTGCCGGCCTCGATGTCGGGCACCAGCAGGATGTCGGCCTGGCCCGCCACGGGCGAATCGATTTGCTTGCTGCGGGCCGCCTCGGGGCTGATGGCCGCGTCCAGGTCGAGCGGGCCGTCCACCAGGGCGCCCACGATCTGGCGGCGGTCCGCCATCTTGGCCAGCAAGGCCCCATCCAGGGTGGCTGGCATGTGGGGGTTGACCAGCTCCACCGCCGCCAGCACAGCCACCTTGGGCTGGCGCACCCCGAGCGCGATCGCCAAGTCGATCGCGTTCTGGCAGATTTCGCGCTTTTGGTCGGTGCTGGGCGCGATGTTGAGCGCCGCGTCGCTGAGGAACAGCGGGCGTGTGAAGCCCGGCAGGAGGCCCACCGCGCAGTGGCTTAGCAGGCGGCCGGTGAGCAGCTGGTGCTCGTGCTGCAGGATGGCATGCAGGAACACATCGCTGTGCAGGCTGCCCTTCATGAGGGCCTGCACCTGGCCCAGGCCGGCGTCCTGGGCCGCCCTTTGGGCTGCGCTTTCGGCGCTGTTGGCCGCCACCAAGCGGCAGCCACTGAGGTCGAGCTGTTCGGCCTGGGCGATTTGCTGCAGCTGCGGGAGCGGGCCATAGAGCACGGGCTGGATCAGCCGCCGCTCGGCGGCCTCCAGGGCGCCGCGCAGAGCGTCGCCGCTGCAGGGGTAGACCACGCCGGTGATCAAGGGGGGCAGGGCGCTGCAGCGGTCGAGCAGTTGCTGCACTTGGGCGCAGACCCCTTCATCGGCGCTGAAGACGGCGTGGGGTTCGGGGTGTTGGGGCATCTGAAAACCTCTCGGCCGGGGCCGGTGGGGTGAAAAAGGGCTCAACGACGAGGTGAGCTAAAAGGTGAGCGAAAAGGAGAGCGATGGGGGCCTGCCGGCGCGCCCCGAACGGGCTGCCGCAGGCTGGCACGGGCTGACCTGGGCTGACCTGGGCTGACCTGGGCTGGGGCCGGTGGCCTCCGAACCGGGTGGCGCGTCGGCGCGCCCGGCGCGGGCCATGCTGCGGTCCCGCCCCCGGGCAGGGGCGGGGCCAGGGCTCAGCGCCGGGGCTTTCGCGCAGGGCGCTGGCTGGGCACGCTGTGGCGCGCGGTTTGAGGGTGGCGCGCCGCGGCTTGGGCGGGCTGGGCGGTGGCCGTGGTGGGGGCCACGGTCGGTGTGGCGGGGGCGGCAGGTGATTTGGCCGGCGTGGCCTGGGGGTGCAGGCGCGGGTCGGGTGACGTGTCGGGGTGGACCCCCAGCCAGGTTTGCAGCCAAGGGGCGCCGAAGACCTGGAAGAAGGTTTTCTCGACCCCCTCGTCGCGCACCTTCTGGAACTGCTGCAGGCTCTGGATGATGTGCGCCGAGGCCTGGGTCTGTGCCACCCAGAACGGGTTGTCCGGGGCCACCGGCTGCCGCCGCTGGCGCACCTCGTCGGCCCACGGCGCCAGGGCTTTGATCCAGGGGTTGGTGGCTTCGGCAAACAGCGAATAGCTGAGGCGCAGCGGGTTCAGCTCGCGCAGGGCGCGGGCGCTCTGGGGCGTGATCCAGGGGCCCTGCCAGGCCCGCAGGGCGGGCTGCACCCAGGTCTGGTAGGCCTTCAGATTGCGCTGGGACAGGGCGTCGACGGCGGCAAAAGCGGCTTGCTCCTGCGGCGTGTTGCGGCCGAACTGCTCGAGGTCGGCCAGCGTGCGCGGCTCGAAGCGGCTTTGCCAGGCGTGCACACCGAACGGGTCGGCTTCGGGGGGGGCGGCTTCATCCGCTGCGGTCCTGGGCTCGATCACCAACTCGTACAAGCCGGGGGCGAGTTGTGCGATCTGGTCCAGGTTCGACAGGATTTCCTCGTCCTCTTTGCGCGCCACCTGGCTCGACACAAAAAGCCCCAGGTGCCCGACGTGGGGGTTGACGCAGTAAACCACGGTTTGCCCGGCGGCCTGCAGGTCCTCGGTGCGGGGGTACAGGTCCAGCACCCAGCCCAGGGTTTGGGCCGGCGGGCTGATGTTGTCGCCCCGCGAGGTGAAGACCACGATCGGGGTTTTGATTTGGCGCAGGTCAAATACCTGCCCGTCCGCGCTGGTCAATTGGTTTTGCGTGAGTTTGTCGCCAACGAACAGCTCATTCACCAGGTAATTCATGGTTGGGCCGTTCAGGACAATGAAATCGCCCCACCAGCGTTCAAATTGAAGGTAACGCTCGGCCTCGGTATCGACCTGGGCATACACATTGAACTGTTTGCTCCACAGCCAATTGGCGGGGTTCAGGTTGTCGAAATTGAGCACCAGCCAGGCGCCGTCGAATTCATTGGCATGGAGGTCGCTGGTCAGGGCCGCCAGCCAGCTGCCCCCAAGCAAGCCACCGCTGTAGCGCATCGGGTTCACCGGGTCGGCGCCGCGTTGGCCTTGCCAGTAGGACATGGGCGAGCCCGCCAGCAGGCACAGGCCATACAACTCGGGTCGCAGTACGGCCCCCATCAGGCTTTGGTAGCCGGCCTGGCAATTGCCGATCACCAGGGGGCGAGGCGCATCGGGGTGGCGCGCCACCACGGCGTCGACCAAGCGCACCTGGCCTGCCACCACATCGGGAAAGGTTTCGTTGGCCACCGGGGTGGTGCTGAAGGCGATGAAGTAAACCGGGTGCCCGGCGTTGAGGGCCTCGCCGACTTCGCTTTGCTGTTTGAAGCCCCCGATGCCCGGGCTTTGTCCGGCCCTGGGGTCGACCACGATCACCGGGCGACCCTGGGCTTGGATCACGGTGCCGGCAGGTGGCAGGATGCGCAGCAGGGCGTAACTGATGGGGCGCTCGAAGGTCTGGCCGTCGAGGATCAGTTCGCTCGCGTAATCCAGCACCTGGCTGTGTGGGTTTTCGCTGCTGATTCTTTGTTGATTGCCGCGGCGGCGCAAAACATCCAGAAACAAAATGCTGCGCTGCAGGGCGTCGAGCAGAAAGGCCTGGTATTCGCCGAGGGTGGGGTTTTGGATGGTTTGTGGCATGAAACGACCTCCTGGTAAAGTCGTTTCATTCTTTGGTTGGGGCTTGACTTTAACGTGACAAGGCTTGATTTATCTTGTAATAGATTAATTCATTTGAATCCTGATTGGGTATTTTGAAATATCCATCGAGATTCAGTGAATTAAATCAATTAAATGATTTTGAATGTGAATCTCGGGGGGCCCCAGCCCCCAGGCCAGCGGCTCAGTCGATCAAGCCGCCTTCGTCGTGGAAGGGGTAGGGCCCGGGCCACTGGCCACACAGGGCCAGGTGGCTGACCAGGGGGCCCTGATCGGGCAGTGCGTGCAGAGCGTAGGCGGGGGGCTCCAGGGTCCAGGCCGAGGCCGCGTCGGGCGCCAGGTCCAGGCAGACCTGGTGCGCCGGCGAGGGCACCGTCATGGCCAGCGTGCCGCCAAAGCGCACCTGGATGCTGCGGTGCAGGTGGCCGCACAGCACCCGTTCCACCTGGGGGTGTTGGCGCAGCAGGGCCTCAAGCTCCGGGCCGCCGCGGCGCAGGCCGATGGCGTCCATGTGGCCGATCAGGGTGGCGAACGGCGGGTGGTGCATGGCGATCAGCACCGGGCGCTGGCGCTGGCGCTCCAATTCGGCGGCCAGCCAGGCCAGGCGCTCATCGCACAGGCTGCCGTGGGGTTCGCCTGGCACCACGGTGTCCAGCACGATGAGCTGCAGGTCGCCCACGGGCACGCTGTACTGCACAAAGCCCTCGCGGCCCAGCCAGGGCATGTCCGGGAAGCTGGCTCGCAGTTGCTGGCGCTCGTCGTGGTTGCCGGGCAGCAGGTAGACCGGCTGGCGCAAGGGGGCCAGCAGGTCGCGCAGCTGGGCGTACTCGGCGGCCCGACCAAAGTCGGTCAGGTCGCCGGTGATCAGCACCGCATCGGGGGTTTGGCGCGCGTGCTGCAGGTGCTGCACCGCTTGGCGCAGGTAGTAGGACGTGTCGAGGCGGCCATAGGCCAGGCGGCCGGGCTCGCGGATGTGCAGGTCAGACAGGTGGGCCAGCAAGGTGTTCATGGTTGCTCCGGGTGGAGGGGGCGGGGCATCAGGCGGCCAGCGCATCGCCGGGCATCAGGCACTGCGGTGCCACGCGCAGGCCGACGCGGTCGCCGGGGCGGGCGGGGTGGTCGCGCGGCACCTCCACCGCCAGCGGTGATTGTTGCGCCACCTGCAGGGTCAGCTGCACGCGCTCGCCCAGAAAGCGTCTTTGCAGCACCTCGCCCTGGGCCAGTTCGGGCTGCAGGGCGGTCAGTTCGATGTCCTCGGGGCGCAGCAGCAGGGTGTGCTGGTCGCGCCACAGCGGCGGGCAGGGCAGCTCGATGCCGCCCAGGCGCAGCACATGGCGCTGGCGCGCGTCTTCGTCGCGTTGCAGCTGGTTGACCCGGCCCAGGAAGGTGGCCACAAAAGGGTGTTCGGGGCGGCGGTACAGCGCCTCGCCCGGGCCCACCTGCACGATGCGTCCGGCGTGCATGACGGCCAGCCGGTCGGCGATGGCCAGCGCTTCCTGCTGGTCGTGGGTGACGTGCACGGCGGTGATGCGCAGGCGGCGCAGCCAGTCGGCCAGCTCGTCGCGCAGGGCTTCCTTGAGCTTGGCGTCCAGTGCGGCCAGTGGTTCGTCGAGCAGCAGCACGCGCGGGCGCACCGCCACTGCGCGCGCCAGGGCCACGCGCTGGCGCTGGCCGCCCGACAGCTCGGCCGGGCGCCGGTGCTCGAGGCCGTGCAGGCGCATCAGCTCGACCAGCTCACCGACCACGCGCTCGGTCTCGGCGCGCGGCGTGCCACGGATGCGCAGGCCATAGCCAATGTTGGCGGCCACCGACAGGTGCGGAAACAGGGCGTAGTGCTGGAACACCATGCCGACGCCCCGTTGCTCGATCGGCAGCTGGGTCACGTCGGTGTCGCCGAAGCGCAGCAGGCTGCCGGCGTCGGGGGTTTCCAGGCCCGCGATCAGGCGCAGCAGCGTGGTCTTGCCGCAGCCCGAGGGGCCCAGCAAGGCCAGCACCTCGCCGGGCTCGATGTGCAGGGTGGTGGGCTGCAGGGCCTGGGTGCCGTCAGGGTAGGTCTTGGCGCACTGGACGATGTCCACGCGGGTGCTTTCAGTTTCCATGGTGTTTTTCAATCAGGTGTCCCAGGCCTTGCAGGGCCCAGAGCACGGGCAGGATGACGAGCAAGAAAATCAGGGTGTAGGCCGACCCCACTTCGAGGCGCATCGAGGCGTAGCTGTCGGCCAGGCCCACCGGCAGGGTGCGGGTCAGCGGGGTGTGCAGCATCCAGGTGAGGTTGAATTCACCCACCGACAGCGTGAACACCATCAGGCAACCGGCCACGATGGCGGGCAGCACCGCAGGCAACAGCACGCCGACAAAGCGCTGCACGAAGTTGGCCCCCAGCGAGCGCGCGGCCTCCTCAAGCGACACCAGCGAGGCGTGTTGCAGGGCTGCGCTCACGGTGCGCACCATGAAGGGCAGGGTGAAGACCAGGTGCCCCACCAGCACCAGCGCAAAGCTCTGGCGAAAGCCCTGCAGGCTGCCGTAGGTGAGGATCAGCGCCAGCGCGGAGGCCAGGCCCGGCACGGCCACGGGCAGGGTCAGCAGCTCTTCAAACAGGCGCGCCCAGCGCGAGCGGCTGCGGGCCAGCGCATAGGCGCAGGGCAAGCCCAGCAGCAGGTTGCCCAGCACGCAGGCCAGGGCCAGCAGCAGCGAGGCGCTGACGGTGCTGCCGTAGTGGGACCAGACTTCGAGCAGCCAGCGGGTGGTGAGGCCGCTTTTCAGGCCGGCGCTGTAGTTGACCACCAGGCCGGCCAGCACCGACAGGGCCAGCGGGGTCAGCATGAACAAGGCCACCAGCGCGGTCAGCGCCAGCAGCAAGGGGGGCGGGGTGTGGGCAGATCGCATGGCAAAGCGGTTCTCAAACCCCGGCGGCCGATTTGGCGAGCGGTGTGGGCGCACTGGCGCCCAGCCAGCGCGCTGCCATCAGCGCGAGCCAGGTGATCAGGCCCAGCGCCATCGACAGGCTGGCGGCCAGGGCGAAGTTGGCGTAGTTGGTGAACTCGTTGTAGATCGTGATGGGCAGCACCTCATAGCGGCTGGCCAGCGTGAACGCGGTGCCAAAGGCCCCCATGGCGGTGGCAAAGACCATCGCGGCACAGCTGCCGGTGGTGGGCAGCAGGCCTGGCCACCAGACGTCGCGGGCCACTTGCCAGCGGTTGGCGCCCAGCGAGCGAGCGGCCTCTTCGAGGGCGCTGTCCAGGGCCTCGGCGGCCGCGGTGTAGCTGGCGATGGCGCGCGGCAGCGAGAAATACAGGTAGCCCAGGAACAGGCCACCCAGGCCGTAGGCGAAGGTCAGCCGACCCGCGCCCAGCGCGCTGCTGAGGTCGGCCACCAGGCCTTGGCGCCCGCCCAGCAGGATCACAAAGAAGCCGATGATCACGCCCGGGAAGGACAGCGGCAGCGTCATCAGCGACAGCAGCAGGGCGCGGCCCCGGAAGCGCCGCCGGGCCAGCGTCAGCCCGACGACCGCGCCCAGCACCAGGGTGGCCGCGGTCACCCCGGCCGACAGGGCCAGGGTCTGCAGCAGGCTCTTGAGGTAGCGCGCTTCGGTCAGCACCGCGAAGTAGGTGCAGCCCCCCTGGCTGGCTGGCAGCATCAGCAACTGCCCCACGGGCAGCAACCAGAAGGCCGCGAAGAAGACCAGCGCCGGCAGGGCGCAGGCCAGGCGCAGGGCGCGCGGTGACAGGGGGGGCAGCCAGGCCATGGCAGGGCTCCGTGCGGGACTCACTGGGCTTCTTTGAGGTAGCGCTCAGAGAACGCCTTCTGCACCGAGGCCATCTTCGCGTAGTCGATGGTCTTGGCGCGTGCGTACTCGCTGGCCGGCAGGAAGCGCGACTGCACTTCCTTGCTCATGGCGCCCGCGCGCACCGGGCGCAGGTAGGCGTTGGCCCAGATCGCCTGGCCTTCATCGGACAAGACAAAGTCCAGCACCTTGCGGCCGTTGTCGGCGTGCGGGGCCTTGGCCACCAGGCTCATCACATAGGGCACCACCAGCGTGCCTTCGGCCGGGATCACGAACTGCACATTGGCCTGGTCCTTGTACTTGGCGCGGTAGGCGTTGAAGTCGTAGTCCAGCAGGATGGCAATTTCACCCGACAGCACGCGTGCGTACGAGGTCTGCTTGGGCACGATGGGTTCGTTCTTTTGCAGGGCCTTGAAGTAGTCGATCGCCGGGCCGAAGTTGTCCAGCGTGCCACCGCGCGCCTGGTTGATGGCCACCGCCCCCACATAGCCCACAAAGGCGGAGGCCGGGTCCAGGTAACCGATCAGGCCCTTGTAGTCGGGCTTGAGCAGGTCGGCCCAGGACTGCGGCACGGGCTTGCCCTTCAGGGCGTCCACATTGACCATGAAACCCAGCGTGCCGGAGTGGATGGTGAACCACTGGCCTTGCGGGTCCTTGAGGCCGTCGGGGATGTCGTTCCAGTGGGCGGGCTTGTAGGCGCTGACCACGCCTTCTTTTTGCGCCTGGATTGCGAAGGTCACACCCAGGTAGGTCACGTCGGCCACCGGGCTGGCTTTCTCGGCCACCAACTGGGCCAGCGACTGGCCCGAGTTCTTGTTGTCGGGCGGCACGGTGATGCCGGTCTTGGCCTTGATGGCCTTGAGCTGGCTGCCCCAGTCCGCCCATTCAGTGGGGCAGTTGTAGCAGATGGCGTTCTGCGCCAGGGCCAGGCTGCTGGCGGTCAGGCTGAGGGCCAGCAGGGCGGCTCGGCTCAGGTGTTGAAGACGCATGCGCATGGTGAAAACTCCTTGGGATGGGTGAGAGGACAAGCGAGACACAAACAAAAAATGGGCAGGGTGAATGCGGGGCAGGGCTGGGGGCATCGGTCGGCCGCCGACTCAGGCCGTGGCCGTGCGAGGCGGCGCACACGACTCGCCTTGGCGAAAGCCATGCGCCAGCGTGCGGCTGGCGCTCGGGCCCAGCGCCTGACCGTCGGCCAGGGCCTGCAGCAGCAGGGCGATGCTTTGCTGCCCCAGGTCGGCATTGGGTTGGGTGATGGTGCTGAGCATCGGCGTCAGGTCGGCCCCGAGCGCGATGCCGTCAAAGCCCACCACGCTGAGCTGGGTGGGCACGGCGCGGCCGGCCAGGTGCGCCGCGCGCAGGCAGCGCAGTGCCAGCAGGTCGTTGGAGGCGAGCAGGGCGGTGGGCACGGGCGCGCGGCGCAGGCGCGCCACGATGTCCTGCAGCGCCTGCGCCATGAAGGGCACCTCCAGCACGGGTTCGGCGGGCAGGCCGGCGGCCGCCATGCCGCGCTGGTAGCCGCGGCAGCGTTGCTCGGCGCGGTCCGAGGCGCTGCGCTGCCCGCTGACCATGGTGATGTGGCGGTGGCCCTGGGCCACCAGGCGAGCCACCAGGTCGGCCACGGCCTGCTCGCCATCCACCCCGACGCAGGGGTGCTCGGGGTGCTGGTGGTAGGCCAGCACATAGGGCAGGGCGCGGGCTTGCAGGCGGCGCAGGGCGCCCGACTGGCTGGGGTTGGCGACGACCAGCACCAGGCCCGCCACGTTGGCGGCCAGCAGGTGGTTCACGGCCTGTTCTTCGCGCGCGACTTCGTAGTCGGTGGTCAGGGGCATCAGGGCATGGCCGGCCTGGGCGGCGGCCTCGGCCATGCCTTGCAGGCATTCGGCGAACACCGGGTTGACCAGGGTCGGCAGCACCACGCCCAGCACGCGGCTGCGCTGGGTGCGCAGCGTGCGCGCGCTGGCGTTGGGCAGGTAGCCCAGGGCCTGGGCGGCCTGCTCGATCTGGCGCCGGGTGGCGGGCGCCACCTGATCGGGCTGGTTGAAGGCCCGCGACACGGTGGCCACGGAGACCCCGGCCTGACGGGCCACGGCTTGGATGCTCATGCGATGCGACGTGATGTAAACGTTTACATTGCACGCGCTGCGTGTGACATCGTCATGACGATGAGGGGGCCCCAACAAAACGGCCCGCGAAAGCGGGCCGTCTGAGATGTCTGAGCCGTCAGGGGGCGGCAGCGGCGTCGGCCGCGCGCGGGGTCAGCGTGCGCGTTTGACGCGCAGCAGCTCGTCGAGCACCAGGCAGGTGGCGCCCAGGGTGATGGCGCTGTCGGCGATGTTGAACGCCGGGAAGTAGCCGCCCGGGAACATCGGGGCCAGGAAGTCCCAGTGGAACTGCAGGAAGTCCACCACATAACCGTGCATCAGGCGGTCCAGCACGTTGCCGATGGCGCCGCCCAGGATGCTGGACAGCGCAAACGAGAACAAGCGCTGGCCGCTGTGCTGGCGCAGCTGCCACAGGATGAACACCGCCGCCACCACGCCGATGCCGGTGAAGAACCAGCGTTGCCAGCCCGAGGCACCGGCCAAAAACGAGAAGGCCGCCCCGGTGTTGTGGGCGCGCACGATGTTGAAGAAGCTCAGCACCGTGGTGCTGTCATGCAGCTGGTAGTAGCCCAGGATCAGCACCTTGGTGAACTGGTCGGCGATCAGCACGATCAGCGCCCAGGCCAGCCAGGGCAGCAGGCTGGCGCCGGCAGCCCGGTGGACCGGGCTGACCGACTTGCCTTTGAAGGGGGCGCCGCCGCCTTTGCCCTTGCTCGCCATCAGGCAAACACCCGGCTTTCACCGGCGCCGTGCAGGTTGCTGTCGCAGCGGCCACACAGGGTCGGGTGGGCCGGGTTGGCGCCCACGTCGTCGCTGTAGTGCCAGCAGCGCTCGCACTTGGCCGCGGTCGCCGGGCTCACTTGGGCCGCCAGTTCGGCACCTTCTTGCAGCTGCACCGCCGAGGTGATGAAGACGAACTTCAGGTCCGCGCCCAGGCTTTGCAGGGCGGCCAGCAGCTCGCTGCCGCTGGGCACGCTGAGCGTCACATTGGCCTGCAGCGAGGCGCCCACCTGACCGGCCGACCGCACGGCTTCGATCTCCTTGTTGACCAGTTCGCGCGCGCCACGGATCTGCTCCCACTTGGCCAGCAAGGCGGTGTCGGTGCCGCCGAGGTCCCAGTAGGTTTCCAGGAAGATGCTTTCGGACTGGCCGAACAGCTTCCAGGCCTCTTCGGCCGTGAAGCTCAGGAACGGGGCCATCCAGCGCAGCATGGCGTGGGTGATCTGCCACAGCGCGGTTTGCGCGCTGCGGCGGGCCAGGCTCTTAGGCGCGGTGGTGTAGAGGCGGTCCTTGAGCACGTCGAGGTAGAAGGCGCCCAGGTCTTCCGAGCAGTAGACCTGCAGCTTGGCCACCACCGGGTGGAATTCGTACTTCTCGTAGTGCGCGAGGATGGTGTCTTGCAGCTGTGCGGCGCGGCTCAGGGCGTAGCGGTCGATCTCCAGCAGTTGCTCGGCCGGCACGGCGTCGGTGGCGGGGTTGAAGTCGCTGGTGTTGGCCAGCAGGAAGCGCAGCGTGTTGCGGATGCGGCGGTAGCCGTCCACCACGCGGGCCAGGATCTTGTCGTCAATGCCCAGGTCACCCGAGTAGTCGGTGCTGGCGCACCACAGGCGGATGATTTCGGCGCCCATCTTCTCGCTGATGGTCTGCGGCGCCACCACATTGCCCACGCTCTTGCTCATCTTGCGGCCTTGGCCGTCGACGGTGAAGCCGTGCGTCAGCAGGCCCTTGTAGGGCGCGCGGTCGTCCATCGCGCAGGCGGTCAGCAGCGAGCTGTGGAACCAGCCGCGGTGCTGGTCGTGGCCTTCCAGGTACAGGTCGGCCGGGAAGGTGGACTGGTCCAGGTGGCTGTTGCGCAGCACATGGAAGTGGGTGGTGCCGGAGTCGAACCAGACGTCCAGGATGTCGGTGCTCTTGGTGTAGTGCGGCGCGTCTTCGCCGATCAGCGATTCGGCCGCGGCCTTGCTCCAGGCTTCGACGCCACCCTGCTCGACCAGGGCCGCCGCGGTGTCCATGAGCTCCATGGTGCGCGGGTGCAGCTCGCCGCTGTCCTTGTGGATGAAGAAGGGCAGGGGCACGCCCCAGTTGCGCTGGCGGCTGATGCACCAGTCGGGGCGGCCGGCGATCATGTCGCGCAGGCGGGCCTTGCCGTTCTCGGGGTAGAAGCTGGTTTCTTCGATGGCGGCCAGGGCCAGCTGGCGCAGCGTCTGGCTGGCCTTGTCCTTGGTGAACACGCCCTCGCCTTCGTCCATGCGCACAAACCACTGTGCGGCGGCGCGGTAGATCACCGGCGTCTTGTGGCGCCAGCAGTGCGGGTAGCTGTGGGTGATGTCGTGGGTGGCCAGCAGGCGGCCCGCGTCGCGCAGCGCCTCGATCACCACCGGCACCGCCTTCCAGATGTGCAGGCCACCGAACAGCGGGAAGTCGGGCGCATAGGTGCCGTTGCCCTGCACCGGGTTCAGGATGTCGTCGTACGCCAGGCCATGGGCGATGCAGCTGTTGAAGTCGTCCACGCCGTAGGCGGGCGAGGAGTGGACCAGGCCCGTGCCGTCGTCGGCGGTGGCGTAGTCGGCCAGGTAGACCGGGCTGAGGCGGGCATAGCCCGGGTCCACGTCGTACAGCGGGTGCTTGAAGTTGATCAGGCCCAGGTTCTTGCCCTGGGTGGTGGCCAGCACCTCGCCGCTCAGGGCATAGCGCTCCAGGCACTTCTCGACCAGCGAGGCGGCCAGCAGCAGGGTGCCGCGCTCGGTCTTGACCAGGGCGTAGTCCAGTTCGGGGTTCAGGTTCAGGGCCTGGTTGGCCGGGATGGTCCAGGCGGTGGTGGTCCAGATCACGGCGAAAGCCGGTTGGTCCAGCGCGGCCAGGCCGAAAGCGGCGGCCAGCTTGGCGGGCTCGGCGCATTCAAAGGCCACGTCCAGCGTGGTGCTCTTCTTGTCGGCGTATTCGATCTCGAACTCGGCCAGCGAGCTGCCGCAGTCAAAGCACCAGTACACCGGCTTCAGGCCGCGGTAAACGAAGCCGCGTTCCATGATGCGCTTGAGGGCGCGGATCTCGTTGGCTTCGTTGCCGAAGTCCATCGTCTTGTAGGGGTGGTCCCATTCGCCGAGCACGCCCAGGCGCTTGAAGTCGGCCATCTGGCCGGCGATCTGCTCCGCCGCAAAGGCGCGGCTCTTGGCCTGCACCTCGTCGCGCGGCAGGTTGCGGCCATGCAGTTTCTCGATCGCGTTTTCGATGGGCAGGCCGTGGCAGTCCCAGCCCGGCACGTAGACCGCGTCCAGGCCCTTGAGCTGGCGCGCCTTGACGATCATGTCCTTGAGCACCTTGTTGACCGCGTGGCCGATGTGGATCTGACCGTTGGCGTAGGGCGGGCCGTCGTGCAGCACGAATTTGGGGGCACCACAGCGCGCGTCGCGCAGCTTCTTGTAGAGGCCTTTGTCTTCCCATTCCTGGACCCAGCCGGGCTCGCGCTTGGGCAGGTCGCCGCGCATGGGGAAGGGCGTGTCAGGCAGGTTCAGGGTGCTGCGGTAGTCAGGGGTTTGGTCGGCCATGGGGTTCAATTGGGTGGCATTGACAGGCTCGGTCCCGGGCGCAGCCCGGTACGGGATGAGAGAAATCAGCCGTTTGCCCTGAGCCTGTTCCGAAGGGCGCGCAGCACGGTGTGCCGGCGTTAAATTCGGTCGCGGGTGGTCTGGCGGTGGGTTTCCGCGTGCATCGAGGCGAGGAACTGGCGTGCGTCGTCGCAGTCCTTGGCGATGCCCTTCATCAGGGCGTCCAGACCGTCGTACTTGAGCTCGTCGTGCAGTTTGTGCAGCAGTTCCACGCGGATGATTTTACCGTAGGCCCCGTCGGCCCCCAGCGAGGCCGGCCAGTCCAGGCAATGGGTCTCCAGCAGCACGCGGCCGCCATTGACGTCGTTGGGGTCAAGCGAGGGGCGCACGCCCAGGTTGGCCACGCCGGCCAGCGCTTGCTCGCCCAGCCCGTGCACGCGCACCACAAAAATGCCGCTGGCGGCGGGCTTCCAGTGGGCAAAGCGCAGGTTCAGGGTGCGAAAACCCAGTTCACGGCCCAGCTTGCGGCCGTGCACCACATGGCCGCTGATCGCGTAGGGGCGGCCCAGCAGGCGCGCGGTGGCCGCCAGGTCGCCACGGCCCAGCGCCTCGCGCACGGCCGAGCTGGACACGCGCAGGCCGTGCACCTCGTAGCTGTTCATGCGCGCCACGTCAAAGCCGCGCTCGGCGCCGCTGCGGTCCAGCATGGCGTAGTCGCCCGCGCGCTTGGCACCGAAGCGGAAATCGTCGCCCACCAGCACGTAGCGCGCGCCCAGGCCCTGGATCAGCACGTCCTCGATGAAGGTCTCGGGCGCCTGGCTGGCCAGCCGGGCGTCGAACGGCAGCACCACGGTCTGGTCGATGCCGCAGCGCGCCAGTTCGCTGAGCTTGTCGCGCAGCGTGCCGATGCGGGCCGGGGCCAGTTCGGCGCGACCGGTCACCGCGGCAAAGTAGTCGCGCGGGTGGGGTTCGAAGGTCAGCACGCACGAGGGCACGCCCCGGTGCTCGGCCTCGCTCTTGAGCAGGGCCAGCATGGCCTGGTGACCGCGGTGCACACCATCGAAGTTGCCGATGGTGAGCGCGCTCGCCGGCGCGATGCCGGGGTGCTGGAAGCCGCGAAAGATCTTCATTGTGCTGTTATCTTTTTGATAGCATCCGGCGCCCACCTGTCAAGCGCCCGAAGCCAAATTGTCATGAAATCAGGTTATATTGTGCTGTAGCCAGCGGGGTTCTTGCACAAGAGCCCGCGATGGCCCCCGAGATCTGCGTTCCGAGTCAGTGGTTTTCAACCCGTTTAGGAGGCGTCCCTTGAAGGTCTTGAAGCTGTCCGCCCAGGGCTTGCCCCAGTCCTGGATCACCCTGGAGCAAGCCGTGATTCACTACGCGGCTGGCGAGGTGCGCTGGGAATCTGGTGCGCAGGTGGCGGTGTTCCGGGGCGGTCACAACGCGGTCACCGGCGAGCAGTCGCAGATCGTGGTCAACAGCATCATCGGCACCAAGGGCGTGCCCAACATCAACCCCTTTGCGTTGCGGCCCGGCCTGACCAACAGCAAGCTGTTCGCCCGCGACCGCAATGTCTGCGCCTACTGCGGCCAGCACTTCCATGAGAGCGACCTCACGCGCGAGCACATCGTGCCCTTCGCGCAAAACGGGGTCGACACCTGGATGAACGTGGTCACCGCCTGCCGCGCCTGCAACCACCGCAAGAGCCACCGCACGCCCGAACAGGCGCGCATGCCCCTGCTTTACGCGCCCTATGTGCCCAGCCTCTGGGAAGACTTCATCCTGCGCAACCGCCGCATCCTGGCCGATCAGATGGAGTTTCTGATGGCCCATGTGCCCAAATCATCGCGCCTGGCCTTGTGAGCCTGACCTTATGAGCCTGGCCGGGTGAGTGCGGCCTGGTGTGCGTGGCTTGCTGCGGTGTCGGGCCAGGCCCCTGTCCCCCGCTGAGGCCGCCCGAGCACCGGGGGCGGGGCGGTGGCCCTGGCGTCCCCGCTGCCGGGGCGTCGGTTTGGGCCGGCCGCGTCAGGCGGCGGCTGGGTGCGGCTCGGTTCCCAGCGTCGTCCTGGACTGGTTCGCCAGCGCCACGAAGGCCTGCAGGTAGTCGATCGGCACGTCGGCTTCGCGCACCCCCAGGTAGATCTGTTTGGCGATGCCCTGGGGGCCCAGGCGCACCGGCCGCACCGGCATCCGCTGCGCGTACTCGTCCACCAGCCAACGCGGCAGCGCGGCCACGCCCCGGCCACTGGCCACCATCTGCAACATGATGTCGGTGTTCTCGATGGCCTTGTGCTGCTTGGGCAGCACGCCCGCGGGCAGCAGAAACTGCTGGTAGATGTCCAGGCGCTCGGCGGGGACCGGGTAGCTCAGCAGCACCTCGGCGCTCAACTGGGCCGGGCGCACGTGGGCCTGGCTGGCCAGGGCATGGTCCCGGCCCACCACCAGCACCTGCTCGTAGTCGAACACGGGCTCGAAACGCAGGCCAGGTTTGAACACCGGGTCGGGGGTCACCAGCACATCGATCTCGTGGCCAAACAGGGCCCCGATGCCGCCGAACTGGAACTTCTGCTTCACGTCGACTTCAACATCGGGCCAGGCCGCGAGGTAAGGCGCCACGATCTTCAGCAGCCACTGGTAGCAGGGGTGGCATTCCATGCCGATGCGCAGCGTGCCGCGCTCCCCCTGGGCGAACTGCTGCATGCGCGATTCGGCCAGCTCGAGTTGGGGCAGCACGCGGTTGGCCACCGCCAGCAGGTAATGGCCGGCCTGGGTCAGGCGCAGGCTGCGGCCTTCGCGCCGCCAGATGTCGGTTCCCATGGCCTGCTCGAGCTTCTTGATCGCATGGCTGAGGGCCGACTGGGTGAGGCAGAGCGTGGACGCGGCGGCGGTCATGGAGCCCTGTCGATCCACCTCTTGAATGATGGCCAGGTGGATTCGTTCAAGCATCGGTATCCATGAGTGAAGTTAATTGATCGCTGAAATAAGATCATTTTACGTAATGGATCAGCTTCTCTAACCTTCGACGCTTTCCAACATTGATGGCATCGAAGAAGACACCATGGTCACGACACACAACCTCGGCTTTCCGCGCATCGGCGCTCAACGTGAACTCAAGTTCGCCTTGGAGTCCTACTGGAAGGGCCAGTCCTCGCGGGCGGCGCTGCAGCAGGTGGGCCAGCAACTGCGGCAGCAGCACTGGGCCGATCAGGCCGCGCTGGACTGGGCCCCGGTGGGGGATTTTTCGTTCTACGACCAGGTGCTGGACATGAGCTTCACGCTGGGCCATTTGCCCGAGCGGGTGCGCGGCCATGAAGGCGATGTGCTGGACAACTACTTCCGGGTGGCCCGCGGGCGCTCGGCGCCCGCCGATCCAGGCGCCGGCCATGCTGCCTGCTGCGCTGGCGTGGCGGCCGGTGAGATGACCAAATGGTTTGACACCAACTACCACTACATCGTGCCCGAGTTCACCGCCACGACCACGTTCCAACTCGATGCCAGCCGGCTGCTGGCGCAGTGGGCCGAGGCCCGCGCCCAGGGGGTGAAGGCCAAGCCGGTCCTGATCGGCCCGGTCACCTACCTGGCGCTGGGCAAGGCCAAGGACGGGTCGGACCGTCTGGCCCTGCTCGAGCGCTTGCTGCCGGTCTACGCCCAGTTGCTTGACACCCTGGCGGCCCAGGGCGCGGAGTGGGTGCAGATCGACGAGCCGATCCTGGTCACCGAGCTGGACGCCGACTGGCAGCACGCCTTCAACACCGCCTACCACCACCTGAAGTCGGCCAAGGTCAAGCTGCTGCTGGCCAGCTACTTTGGCTCCTTGCAGGAAAACGCCTACCTGGCCGCCAACCTGCCGGTGGCGGGGCTGCATGTGGACGCCATCAACGACCGCGATGGCGTGCGCCCCCTGATCAACCTGCTGCCTGCGCACAAGGTCTTGTCGCTGGGCGTCGTGAACGGGCGCAACATCTGGAAAACCGACCTGAACGCCACCCTGGACTGGCTCGAGCCTTTGGCCGAACAACTGGGCCCGCGCCTGTGGATCGCGCCCTCGTGCTCGCTGCTGCACGTGCCGGTGGACCTGGCCAGTGAACAGAAGCTGGACGCGGACATCCTGTCGTGGCTGGCCTTCGCGCGCCAGAAGCTGGCCGAGTTGCAGCTGCTGGCGCAGGCCCTGAACCACGGGCGGGCGTCGGTGCGCGAGGCCCTGGACGCCAACCGGGCGGCGCTGGCGGCGCGGCGTGCCTCGACCCGCGTGCACCGCCCGGAGGTGCAGCTGGCGGTCTCCAAGATCACGCGTGACCTGGGGCAGCGCGAGACGCCGTACCCGCAGCGGGCGCCCAAGCAGGCCGCGCTGCTGCGGCTGCCGAAGTTCCCGACCACCACCATCGGCTCGTTCCCGCAGACCGCCGAGATCCGCCGCGCGCGCAGTGACTTCAAGGCCGGCCGCCTGGACGCCGCGGGCTACCAGGCCGCCATGCGCGCCGAGATCGAGCGTGCCGTGCGCGAGCAGGAAGCCCTGGGCCTGGACGTGCTGGTGCATGGCGAGGCCGAGCGCAACGACATGGTCGAGTACTTTGGCGAGCAGCTCGACGGCTACGCCTTCAGCCAGTTCGGCTGGGTGCAGTCCTATGGCTCGCGCTGCGTCAAGCCGCCCATCCTGTTCGGTGACATCCGCCGCCCGCAGCCGATGACCGTGGCCTGGACCACGTACGCTCAGTCGCTGACCGACAAGCCCATGAAGGGCATGCTGACGGGGCCGGTGACGATCCTCAACTGGTCGTTCGTGCGCGACGACCAGCCGCGCTCGGTGTCCTGCCTGCAACTGGCCCTGGCCATCCGCCAGGAGGTGCTGGACCTGGAGCGCGCCGGGGTGCGCGTGATCCAGATCGACGAGGCCGCGCTGCGCGAGGGCCTGCCGCTGCGCCGTGCCCAGTGGCCGGTGTACCTCGACTGGGCGGTGGAGAGCTTCCGCGTGGCGGCCAACGGCGTGCGCGATGAGACCCAGATCCACACCCACATGTGCTACTCGGAGTTCAACGACATCATGGCCGCGATCGCCGACATGGACGCCGATGTGATCACCATCGAGACCTCGCGCTCGGACATGGAGCTGCTCGACGCCTTCGACGACTTCCGCTACCCCAATGAGATCGGCCCGGGCGTGTACGACATCCATTCGCCCAACATCCCCACCGAGCAACACATGGTGGCGCTGATGAAGAAAGCGGCCGAGCGGGTGCCCGCCGAGCGCCTGTGGGTCAACCCGGACTGCGGCCTCAAGACCCGCCAGTGGCCCGAGGTGATCCCGGCCCTGACCCACCTGGTGGCCGCGGCCAAGACCTTGCGCGCCGAGTGCGTGTGACGCCGGGCGGCGCGGCCGGGGAGGCGCTGCCGCTGCCGCAGGCGAGGGCCCCCGCCGGGGGGCTGCTCAGCTGAAGCGCTTCTCCAGTGCGTCCCAGCCGGGCTTGCCGACCAGGCGCTGGCGCTCGGCAAACGGGGTGACCAGGCCGCTGGATTCCTGCACCTCCTGCTCGTCGCGCAGCACGGTCAAGGCCTTCTGCATACCGGCCACCGCGCCTTGCAGCGCCGCGTTGGCGTAGAGCACGATGCCATAGCCCAGCTCGCCCAGCTGTTGGGCGTTGAAGATTGGGGTGCGCCCGCCGATCACCATGTTCATGAGCTGGGGCTTGGCCAGGCGCTGCGGCAGGGCGCGCACCTCGTCGGCCTGGGTCACGGCCTCGACGAACAGGAGGTCGGCCCCGGCCTCGGCGAAGCGCTGTGCCCGTTCGACGGCGGCTTCAAAGCCGTGGGTGGCCGCGGCGTCGGTGCGCGCCATGATGAGCAGGTCGGGGTCGCGTCGCGCGTCCACCGCGGCCTTGATCTTGTTGACCGCTTCTTCGGTCGAGATGACCTCCTTGCCCGCGAAATGGCCACAGCGCTTGGGGGCCACCTGGTCTTCGAGCTGGATGCAGTCGGCGCCCGCCCGTTCGAGCGTGCGCACCGTGTGGTAGACGTTGAGCGCATTGCCAAAGCCGGTGTCGGCATCGACCAGCAGGGGCAGGCTCACGGCGTCGCGGATGCGGGCCGTGTGGTCGGCGATGTCGGCCAGGCCCATGAAACCCTGGTCGGGCAGGCCGAACCACATGTTGGTGACACCGGCCCCGGTCACGTACAGGGCCTGGAAGCCCAGGTCTTCAATGACCTTGGCCGACAGGGCGTTGAAGGCGCCCGGCACGATCAGGCCACGGCGGGCTTCGACGAGTTGTTTGAGTTGTTGGCGGGTGGACATGGGGCAGTGAGCCAAGGTGAATGAAAAAAGGGCGGGCGTCCAGCGCCCGGGCGGTGTGCGGTGTGACGGGGCGGGGCGGTGTGTGTGCGCCGTGTGATGGGGGGGGGATTGGGAGCGTGACGGTGGGCGCGGCCTTCAGAAGCTGTCGCCGGGCACGCGCACCCAGCCCTCCATCAAGACCCGGGCGCTGCGGCTCATTTGGGCCTGGGTGATCACCCACTGCCCACCGCGTTGCTCGGCCTGGGCGCCGACGCGCAGGGTGCCCGAGGGGTGGCCGAAGCGCACCGCCTCACGCGTCCCCCCGCCGGCCGCCAGGTTGACCAGCGTGCCCGGGATGGCCGCCGCCGCACCGATGGCCACCGCCGCGGTGCCCATCATGGCGTGGTGCAACTGGCCCATGGACAGCGCGCGCACCAGCAGGTCGATGTCGCGGGCGTGCACCCTCTGGCCGCTGGAGGCGGTGTAGTCGGCGGGCGGGGCCACAAAGGCGATCTTGGGCGTGTGCTGGCGTTGGGCGGCCTCGCTCAAATCCTGGATCAGGCCCATGCGCTGGGCCGCATGGGCGCGGATCGTTTCAAACCGGGCCAGCGCGATCGCATCGCCATTGAGGTCCGCCTGCAACTCGGTGCCGCGCCAGCCCAGTTCGGCCGCGTTCAAGAACACCGTGGGGATGCCCGCGTTGATGAGGGTGGCCTGGAAGCGCCCCACACCGGGCACGTCCAGGGTGTCCACCACCTGGCCGGTCGGGAACAGGGCGCCGCCGTCGTCACCGTCTTCGGCGGGGTCCATGAACGCCAACGCCACCTCGGCGGCCGGGAAGGTCACGCCGTCGAGCTCGAAGTCGCCGGTCTCCTGCACCTGCCCCTGGCGCATCGGGACCTGGGCCACGATGGTCTTGCGGATGTTGGCCTGCCAGATGCGCACCGTGCACACCCCGTCGTGCGGCACCCGGTGCGCAGGCACCAGGCCCTGGGCGATGGCAAACGGGCCCACGGCGGCGGACAGGTTGCCGCAGTTGCCGGTCCAGTCGACCACATCGCGGTCGATGGCGATCTGCGCGAAGAGGTAGTCCACGTCGTGGTCGGGCACGCTGGCGGGGGCGACGATCACGGCTTTGGACGTTGACGACGTGGCGCCGCCCAGGCCGTCGGTTTGCTTGCCGTAGGGGTCGGGGCTGCCGATCACGCGCTGCAGCAGGCGGTCGCGCGCCCGACCGGGCTGCTGCGCGGGTGCGGGCAGGTCCTGCAGCCTGAAAAACACCCCTTTGCTGGTGCCGCCTCGCAGGTAGGTGGCGGGGATTCGGATCTGGGGCACATGGCTCATGCGGGGGCTCCTTGTTTCTCGGCCAGGAAATCCTGGGCAAACCGTTGCAACACGCCGCCGGCCTGGTAGACCGAGAGCTCTTCGGCGGTGTCGAGGCGGCATCGGACCGGCACGCGCAGCGCCGCGCCATCGCGGCGCGTGACCACCAGGGTCAACTCGGCGCCCGGGGCCAGCGCCCCGTCCACCGAGTAGGTCTCGCTGCCGTCCAGGCCCAGCGTCAGGCGCGTGGTGCCCGGGTGGAACGCCAGCGGCAAGACGCCCATGCCGATCAGGTTGGTGCGGTGGATGCGTTCAAAGCCTTCGGCCACCACGCATTCAACCCCTGCCAGGCGCACGCCCTTGGCGGCCCAGTCGCGGCTGGAGCCTTGCCCATAGTCGGCGCCGGCCACGATGATCAGCGGCTGGCGGCGGTTCAGGTAGGTCTCGATGGCCTCCCACATGCGCAGCACGCGGCCCTCGGGCTCCACGCGGGCCCAAGCCCCTGCGCGCACCGTGCCGTCGGGCTCGCGCACCATCTCATTGCGCAAGGTGGGGTTGGCGAAGGTGGCCCGCAGGGCGGTCAGGTGGTCGCCGCGGTGGGTGGCGTAGGAGTTGAAGTCTTCTTCGGGCAGGCCCATGCGGCGCAGGTACTCGCCTGCCGCCGAATCGGGCAGGATGGCGTTGGACGGCGACAGGTGATCGGTGGTGATGTTGTCGGGCAGCAGGGCCAGCGGGCGCAAGCCTTGCAGGGTGCGCGGCGTGGCGGCCAGCGCGCCCACGCCCTCGGTGTCCCAGTAGGGCGGCCGGCGAATATAGGTGGATTGCGGGCGCCAGTCGAACTGGGGGGACACCGGGGGCCCCGCGTCGACTGCGCGGGCAAACATGGGCTGGTACACCGCCCGGTAGTGTGCGGGCTTCACCGCCGACTCAACGACCGCGTCGATCTCCGCGTCGCTGGGCCACAGGTCCTGCAAGCGGATGTCGCGCCCCTGGGCCACGCCGAGCACGTCGCGCTCGATGTCAAAGCGGATGGTGCCCGCGATCGCGTAGGCCACCACCAGCGGTGGCGAGGCCAGGAAGGCCTGCTGGGCGCTGGGGTGGATGCGACCGTCGAAATTGCGGTTCCCCGACAGCACGGCGGTGGTGAACAGCTGGCGCTCGGTGATCTCGCGCTGGATCTCGGGCGCCAGGGCGCCGCTCATGCCGTTGCAGGTGGTGCAGGCAAAGCCGACGATGCCAAAGCCCAGCGCCTCCAGGTCGGCCAGCAAGCCGGCCTCCTCCAGGTACAGCGCCACGGCCTTGGAGCCGGGGGCCAGCGACGTCTTGACCCAGGGCTTGCTCACCAGGCCAAGGCGGCGCGCCCGACGCGCCAGCAAGCCGGCGGCAATGACGTTGCGCGGGTTGCTGGTGTTGGTGCAGCTGGTGATGGCCGCGATGATCACCGCGCCCTCGGGCAGCAGGCCCTGGGCCTCCTGGGCCCGTGCCTGGGCCAGCGCTTCGGTCCCCGCGATGCCGCGCGCCACCAGGTCGCTGGTGGGCAGGCGCCGGTGCGGGTGGGAGGGACCAGCCAGGTTGCGCACCAGGCGGGACAGGTCAAAGTGCAAGACCCGGTCGTACTGGGCTTGCGCCAGGTCGGTGTGCCACAGGCCGGCGGCCTTGGCGTAGGCCTCCACGGTCTGGATCTGCTGCGGGCTGCGGTCGGTGAGGCGCAGGTAGTCGAGGGTCTGTGCGTCGATGGCGAACAGCGCGGCCGTGGCGCCGTATTCGGGGCACATGTTGGAGATGGTGGCACGGTCGCCGATGGACAGGCTCTCGGCCCCGGGCCCGGCAAATTCCACATAGGCCCCGACCACTTTCTGGGCGCGCAGGAACTCGGTCAGCGCCAGTGCCAGGTCGGTGGCGGTGGTGCCAGGCGGGCGCTGGCCACAGAGTTGCACACCCACCATCTCGGGCAGGCGCATCCAGCAGGCCCGGCCCAGCATCACGTTCTCGGCTTCCAGGCCTCCGACGCCCACCGCGATCACCCCCAGCGCATCCACATGGGGGGTGTGGCTGTCGGTGCCGACGCAGGTGTCGGGGAAGGCCAGGCCGTCTTGCACCATCACCACGGGCGACATTTTCTCCAGGTTGATCTGGTGCATGATGCCGTTGCCCGCCGGGATCACGTCCACATTGGAGAACGCCTTGCGCGTCCATTCGATGAAGTGGAAGCGGTCCTCGTTGCGGCGGTCCTCGATGGCGCGGTTCTTGGCAAAGGCCTGCGGGTCGGCGCCACCGCACTCCACCGCCAGCGAGTGGTCCACGATCAGTTGCACCGGCACCACCGGGTTCACGGCGGCCGGGTCACCGCCTTGCTGGGCGATGGCGTCGCGCAGCCCCGCCAGGTCGACCAGGGCGGTCTGGCCCAGGATGTCGTGGCACACCACGCGGGCGGGGTACCACGGAAAGTCACGCTCGCGCCGCCGTTCGATGATCTGGCGCAGGCCCGCCTCGGCGCTGTCGGCGTCGGCCCGGCGGACCAGGTTCTCGGCGTGGATGCGGGCCGTGTAGGGCAGGGTGGACCAGGCGCCGGGCGCCAGGGATTCGACCGCAGCGCGGGCGTCGATGTAGTCCAGGGCGGTGTGGGGCAGGGGTTTTCGGTAGCGGGACATGGGGTGCGTGGGCTGAGGCATCGGTGGGCCGGGGAGTTTGGACAGGGGCTTCAGGGGCGTTGCGACAGGGGCACGAACACCTGATTCTCAGGCCCGATGTACTGCGCGCTGGGGCGGATGATCTTGCCGTCCTCGCGCTGCTCGATCACATGGGCCGACCAGCCCGAGGTGCGCGCGATCACGAACAAGGGCGTGAACATGTCGGTGGGCACGCCCATCAGGTGGTAGCTGACGGCGCTGAACCAGTCGAGGTTGGGGAACATTTTTTTGACCTCCCACATCACGGACTCCAGGCGTTCGGCAATGTCGAACATCTTGGTGTGGCCCTGTGCCAGCGACAGTTCGCGCGCCACCTGTTTGATGACGCCGTTGCGCGGGTCGCTGACGGTGTAGACCGGGTGACCAAAGCCAATCACCACCTCTTTGCGGGCCACCCGGGCGCGGATGTCGGCCTCGGCTTCATCGGGGTGCTGGTAGCGTTTTTGGATCTCGAAAGCCACCTCGTTGGCGCCCCCGTGCTTGGGACCGCGCAGGGCACCGATGCCGCCGCAGATGGCCGAATACAGGTCCGAACCGGTGCCTGCCACCACGCGGGAGGCGAAGGTCGAGGCGTTGAACTCGTGTTCGGCATACAGGATCAGCGACGTGTGCATGGCGCGCACCCAGGACGCGCAGGGGGCCTGACCGTGCAGCAGGTGCAGGAAGTGGCCGCCGATCGAGTCGTCATCGGTCTCCACCTCGATGCGCTTGCCGTTGTAGGCAAAGTGGTACCAGTACAGCAGCATCGAAGCCATGCAGGCCATCAGCTTGTCGGCGATGTCCCGCGCCCCGGGCGGGTTGTGGTCGTCCTTCTCGGGCTTCACGCAGCCCAGCACCGAGACGCCGGTGCGCATCACATCCATCGGGTGGGTCGAGGGGGGCAGCGGCTCCAGCGCGGCTTTGACCGCCGAGGGCAGGCCGCGCAGCGCTTTCAGCTTGGCCTTGTAGGCGTTCAACTCGGCGCCATTGGGCAGCTTGCCGTGCACCAGCAGGTGGGCCACCTCCTCGAACTCGCAGCGGGTCGCGATGTCGAGGATGTTGTAGCCCCGGTAATGCAGGTCATTGCCACTGCGCCCCACGGTGCAGAGGGCGGTGTTGCCCGCCGCGGTGCCCGACAGGGCGACGGATTTCTTGGGGGTGAAGGCGGGGGCCAAAGCGGGCGTGGCGAGGGCGAGGGCAGCGTTCATGCGGAGGTCTCCTGTGGGATGTCAAAACGATCGAGGGCCAGGGGGCGGCCGCAGCCGTCCACCGCCACCATTTCAAAAAAGCCTTGGAGGGCAGGCGCGGGGGCCTGTCCCGGGGCGTCGGCCTGCGCGCTCACGCAGACCGTCATCGAGCTGCGGCCCACCCGGCTGACCCAGGCGCGCAGCCGCAGCTGGTGACCCACCGGCACGGGGGCCAGGAAGTCCAGGCCGCTGACGCGGGCCATCACCACCTCGCCCTGGGCCTGCTGGCGGGCCGCCAGAAAGGCGGCCTTGGCCAGCAGTTGCAGCCCGTGCCCGGCGAACAGGGTGCCGTGGTGGTTGGCGAGGGCGGGCAGCACCAGTTCGCGCAGTTCAACGGTTCGGGAGGGGCTTGTCATGTTTCGCAATTTACGCAAAATGAGGTCCCTCTGAAACCACTGAATTGGCGAAGATTTGCGAACGAAAAAAGGGATTTTGCAAATTTTGCGAATCATTCACACCATGCGAACCGAGCGAAGCTCAGTCCGGCCACCGGCCACGGGAGTCGACCTGCCATGAGAAAAACCTTCATGGGCGTGAAGCTGCGCAAACTGCGCGCAGAGCGCGGCATGACCCAGATCGCGCTGGCCCAGGCGTTGGGCCTGTCGCCCAGCTACCTGAACCAGATCGAGCAGAACCAGCGGCCGCTCACGGTGCCGGTTCTGCTCAAGCTCAGCCGTGCCTTGGGCGTCGACCTGCAACAGTTCTCGGAGGACGATGAGGCGCGCCTGCTGGCCGGGCTCAAAGAAGCGCTGGCCGACGCCGCCGAGCCGATCTCCCTGCCCGAGCTGCAAGAGGTGGCCGCGCAGATGCCGGGCCTGGCACGGGCGGTGATCGACCTCTACCGGCGCCAGCACGCGCTGCTGGAGCGCCTGGAGACACTGTCGTCGCAGCTGGGGGACGAGCGTGCCAGCCCCGAGCCCATCGTCAGCCAGCCATTTGAGCTGGTGCGCGATTTCTTCTTTGCCCACCAGAACCATTTCGACCCGCTGGACCGGGCGGCCGAGCAGTGCGCCGCCGAGGCCAAGGTCTCGTCCTGGGGCGCTGTGGCCTGGCTGGAGCAGCGGCTGGGGGGCCTGGGGGTGCGCCTGCGCTGGGCGGCGGAGGGCAGCAAGCGCAGCTTCGACCCGCAGACCCGTGTGCTGACCTTGTCGGCCGATCTGGCGCCCGCGCAGCGGGCCTTCCAGATGGCGACCCAGCTCGCCTTGCAGGCGTTTTCGGCCGACATCGATGCCTTGATCCAGGTGCCGCCGTTCACCCACAATGAACCCGCGCGGCGGCTGGCCCGGGTGGGCCTGGCCAATTACTTTGCGGGGGCATTTTTGCTGCCGTATGGCGAGTTCCTGCAGGCGGCCGAAAGCTGCCGCTACGACATCGAGCGGCTCAGCAAGCGCTTCCAGGTGGGGCTGGAGACGGTGTGCCACCGCCTGAGCACGATGCAGCGCCTGGGGGCGCCCGGCGTGCCGTTCTTTTTTGTGCGGGTGGACCGCGCGGGCAACATCTCCAAGCGGCAGTCGGCCACCCACTTCCACTTCAGCCGCATGGGCGGCACCTGCCCGCTGTGGAATGTGTACGAGGCGTTCTCACGCCCGGGGCAGTTTCTCGCGCAACTGGCGGCCATGCCCGATGGGCGCCGCTACCTGTGGGTGGCGCACAGCAGCAGCCAGGGCGAGGCCGGGTACGGGTCGCCGCGGCGGTCTTTTGCGATGGGTCTGGGCTGCGATGCGCGGCACGCGGATCGCCTGGTCTATGCCAAGGGCCTGGACCTCAGCGACCCCGAGGCCGCCACCCCGATCGGCATGGGCTGCAAGGTGTGCGAGCGGCCCGCCTGCGCCCAGCGGGCCTTCCCCTTTGTGGGGCGGGTGCTGGCGGTCGATGAGAACCGCAGCCAGTCCACCCCCTACGGCTCGTGGTCGCCGCCCGATGCCCCCGGGCCGTGAGCCAGGTGAGCGGCCCGCAGGCCCGGCGGGCCAGGGCGGCAGGGTGTGGCGGCGGCGCTGGCGTCAGCGGTAGAAGGCTTCGACGCGGCCGCTGAGCTTGATCAGCAGCGGGCGGCCCTTGCGGTCCACGGTCTTGCCGGCGGGCACCTTGATCCAGCCTTCGCTGATGCAGTACTCCTCGACGTCAAAGCGCTCTTTGCCGTTGAAGTGGATGCCAATGTCATGCTCGAACACGGCGGCCACATGGTGCGGGCTGCGCGGGTCGATGGACAGGTGGTCGGGCAGGGCGGGCTTGGCGGGGGAGGCAGCGTCGGTCATGGCAACAATGAAAGTTCAAAAACAGGAAAGTCGCTGATTCTCGCGGATTTGGCACCCGCTTCGGCCCGCGCCCTGGGATGGGGGCTGTGCAGGCCGCCGGGCCCGCCGCGCCCCCACGTCGGGTGGCGCGGCCCCCAGCCCGGCCGGCCCCGGCTTGGGGGGGCGCTGCGGGGCCTCAGTAAGTGAGTTCGAGCACCACCAGGTGCTGCTCGTTGGCGGGCCAGTTCAGGCCCACCAGCACCTCGCCGTTGAACTCGGCCTTGACCGAGCGCAGCGGGGCCGGGGCCAGCACCAGGCGGCTGCTGGAGAAACCCGCCGTGCCCGTGGCGGGCACGCCGGGCAGGGTGCTGCTGCCGTCCAGGCTCAGGCTGTCGCGGCTGGGGTCAAAGTAGCCGCGCGGGCGGGTGTAGACCAGCACGCTGCCGGCAGTGCTGTCGGTCGGCGTCAGGCGCTCGGCGCGCAGGTGCACCCAGTCGCTGCCGCGCGCAAAGGCGCTGCGGTAGATGTGGGTGGTGGCGTAGCCGGGGGCGCTGATCACGAACTCATAGGGCTGGCCGGCCTCGGCCGTGAACGGGCCCCACAAGCCATCGCTGCCGACGGTTTTCTGGTGCACCGCGGCACCCTGGCGGCGGCCGGTCTCGGGGTTCACCGCAAACACCTCGACGCGTGCCCCGGGCAGCGGCAGGTTGCTGCTGAAGTTGCCGGTCTTGGGGTCCAGCGGGTTCACGCCCAGGCCCGTGACCTTGCCTTGCAGCACTGGCCGGGCCTGCACCACGATGCCGTGCTGGCGCGGGGCCTCGCCCGTCAGGAAGCGCCACATGGCCTCAAACGCCGGGCGCGAGTACGAGGTCTCGCGGTGATCGATGCGCGGGATCACCACGTTGGTGGCGCCCTTCAGCTCGGGGCCCGCGGCGGTCACGCCCGTGGGCTGGCCCGGCATGCCGATCCAGCGGCCCTCGGGCACGGCGTACTTGTCGTTGTTGTCGGAGCGGATGGTCATCCAGCGCACCGGGCCGGTGACCTCGTCACCGGCAGCGTTCTTGGGCGCATTGAGGGCGGTCAAAAAGGGCCCGGTGCCCGAGAATTCGTTGCCTTCGCGCACCCCCGCCACGGCCCACACGCCATGGTTCGGCGTGCCCCCGAGGATGGCGTGGCTCACCTTGTCGGCGCCACCGCCGTTCTGGATGTAGTTGCGGATCGCATTGCCGCCGCGCGAGTTGCCGATCAGCACCACCTGCGATGCGCCCGTGGCGGCGAGCACGCGTTCCACTTCGGCTTTCAGGTAGGCCATGTGTTCAGCGGCCGAGGTGCGGCCGGGCTGGGCCACCGCGTCGACATCGCGCGACAGCGGGTAGGGCAGGTCGATGGCATGCAGGCGGTCGGCCGGCCAGCCTTCGGATTCGAAGCGCCAGGCCGTGGTCTGCCACAGCGCGGCGGTGTCACCGTTGCCGTGCACAAAGACGACCGGCGGACGTTGGCTCAGCGAGGGCTTGCCGCTGCCGACAGCGGCGCAGCCGGTGGCCAGGGCCGCGGCGCCCAGGGCCAGGCCCAGGAAGCGACGGCGTGAACTGATGGGGTGCATGGGGAGCTCCAGAAACAAAAATGGCCCGCTCCGTGGGGCGGGCCCTGGGTCAGGGCAGTGTGAGGCCGGTGTTTGACGTGCCCGTGTCAGGTCCCGGTACCAGGTCCCGGTGGCCGGCCCCTGGGCGGGCGGTCGCTGACCAGCCCGCCGGGGACTCAGGCGAACACGCCTGCGGTGTCGTGCATGCGCTGCGACACCTCGCCCAGTTGGTGCAGGCTGTCGCCGAAGCTGATTTCGAGCTGGGTCAGCTTCTTGAAGTAGTGGCTCACGATGTACTCGTCGGTGACGCCGATGCCGCCGTGCAGCTGCACGGCTTGCTGGCCGACAAAGCGCATCGACTGGCCCAGCTGGTACTTGGCGCGCGCCATCGCCAGGCGGCGTTCCTCGGCCGGGGCGTTGAGGCGCAGCGAGGCGTAGTAGCTCATCGAGCGGGCCAGTTCGAGCTGCATCTTCATGTCGGCGACGCGGTGGCGCAGGGCCTGGAAGCTGGAGATCACGACGTTGAACTGCTTGCGCGTGTTCATGTAGTCGACGGTCACGGCCAGGGTCTTGTCCATCACCCCCACGGCTTCGGCGCAGGCGGCGGCAATGCCGATGTCCACCGCGTGCTCCAGCGCCAGCTGACCCTGGCGGGTCACCAGGGTGGCCGGGCTGTTGGCAAAGCGCACCTCGGCGGCACGGCCGCCGTCCTGGGTCGAGTAGCCCTGGGTGCTGACGCCGGTGGCGCTGCGCTCGACCAGGAACAGGGCGGTCTGCCCGTCCAGCTGCGCGGGCACCAGGTAGGCGTCGGCCTGGTCACCGGCGGCGACCACGCTTTTCTGGCCACTGACGGTGAAGCCCTGGCCGGCCGCTGTGGCGGTGGCTTGGGTGGCGTCGAGGCGGTAGCGGGCCTGGCGCTCCTGGTAGGCCAGCACCACCAGGGCCTCGCCCGAGGCGACGCGCGGCAGCCAGGCGGCCTTGACGTCGGCGGGGGCGTAATTGGCCAGCACGCCGCCGGCGATCAGGCTTTGGCTGAAGGGTTCGAGCACGATGCCGCGGCCCAGCTCCTCCATCACCACCATGCCTTCGACCGGGCCCATGCCCAGGCCGCCATCGGCCTCGGGCACGTACAGGCCGGTCAGGCCCAGTTCAGCGATTTCGCCATAGGCCTCGCGCGAGAAGCCGCCGGCATTCACGATGCCGCGGCGGCGCTCGAAGTCGTAGCCCTTGTCAACCCATTTGCGCACCGCGTCGCGCAGTTGCTCTTGGTCGTCGGTGAAGTCGAAATCCATGTGTGTCTCCTCTCAGCCCAGCACCGTCTGGGCGACGATGTTGCGTTGCACTTCGTTGGAACCGCCGTAGATGGTGGTCTTGCGCATGTTGAAGTAGGTCGATGCCAGCGGGGCGCAGTGGGCCGCGCCCACGTGGTCGCCTTGCCAGCCCGCGTCCATCGCTTCGTGGATGTAGGGCAGGGCGTAGGGGCCGGCCGCGAGCATCATGAGTTCGCTGTAACGCTGTTGCAGTTCGCTGCCGCGGATCTTGAGCAGGCCGGCGATGTCGAGCGAGTTCTTGCCCGACTTCTCGGCCGACAGCACGCGCAGCACCAGCATTTCGAGGGCCACGACTTCAACGTCGAGCTTGGCGATCTCGTCGCGGAAGCGCACGTCGTCGTACACCCCCTCGGCCTTGGCAATGCGCTTGAGGCGTTCCAGTTCGCGCTTGGCGCGGTTCACGTCGGCGATGTTGGTGCGCTCGTGGCTCAGCAGGTGCTTGGCGTAGGTCCAGCCTTTGTTTTCTTCGCCGATGAGGTTGTCGACCGGGACTTCGACGTTGTCGAACCAGACTTCATTGACCTCGTGATCGCCGTCGAGCAGCTTGATCGGGCGCACGGTGACGCCGGGCGATTTCATGTCGATCAGCAAGAAGCTGATGCCGGTTTGCGGCTTGCCTTCGTTGCTGGTGCGCACCAGGCAGAAGATCCATTCGCCGTACTGGCCCAGGGTGGTCCAGGTCTTTTGGCCGTTGACGATGTACTTGTCGCCACGGCGCTCGGCGCGCGTCTTGACCGAGGCCAGGTCCGAGCCCGAGCCCGGTTCGCTGTAGCCTTGGCTCCACCACACCTCACCGCTGGCAATGCCCGGCAAGAAGCGTTGCTGCTGTTCGGCATTGCCGAAGGCCATGATCACCGGGGCCACCATCACCGGGCCGAAGGGCACCACGCGCGGGGCGCCGGCGAGGGCGCATTCTTCTTCAAACAGGTGCTTTTGCACCGCGTTCCAGCCCGGGCCGCCGAATTCCTTGGGCCAGGCATGGCCCAGCCAGCCCTTTTTGCCCAGGATCTTGGCCCAGCGCTGCATGTCGTCGCGCGTCAGGCGCAAGGCGTTGTGGACCTTGTGGGCCAGGTCTGCGGGAAGGTTCTCTTTGACCCAGGCGCGAATGTCTTCGCGGAACTTCTGTTCTTCAGGGGTGAATGCCAAATCCATGGGGGTTGTCTCCGAAAGAAGCGGTTTGACGCCGGACCAGATCAACACTGGCCTCTCGCCCCATTTTTTAGCACGATCGTTCGCCTATTCCTGTCCGGGGCGCGACAAACCCAGTTGCTCGCAGAGGTGATTGAGTTCGCTGCGCAGGCTGGCCACCTCGGCTTCCAGTTGATCGACCCGGGCCTGCAGCGCGGCTGGGGCCGCGGCGCCCCCGCCGGACGGGGCGTTGGCCGGGGCCGAGGGGGTCAGCCAGGCCTCGTCCACCGGGCCGCACAGCAGGTGGGCCCAGCGCTGTTCGCGCGCGCCCGGGGCCCGCGGCAGCTTTTGCACCAGCGGACCGCCTTTGTCGGCCGAGCGCTCTTGCAATTCGTCGAGGAAGGCCTCGACCGACGAGATGTCGGCAAAGCGGTGCCAGCGTTCGCTGTTGATGCGCAACTCGCCCGCGGTTTGGGGGCCACGCAGCATCAGCAGGCCCAGCAGGGCCGCGGACTGGTCGGGCACGCCCAGCACCCGGCTGAAATTGTGTTCGTAACGCGACGCGCGACCGCCGCTGGATTCGATCACCAGCGACAGGCGCTTGAGTTCGTCCAGGGCCTCCTGGGCCTCGGCGTCGCTCAACTGCATCAGCGGTTCACGGCTGGTCTTTTGGTTGCTGCCCGAGACCACCGCGTTCAGCGTCAGCGGGTAGCTGTCGGGCACGGTGCGGGCTTTTTCCATCAGCGTGCCAAGCACGCGGGCTTCGGTGGGGGTGAGGGGGCGCAGGGGCATGGGGTTCAGGGCTCTAAAGTGCGCTGTCATTGTGCCTGCGCCGCAGGGTGGAGCGGGCCTGGCGCCGCGGCGGGCAGGGCCGACCCAGCCCGGGCACCTTGGTGGACATCCACGTGGACCCCGGGGGCTGGTACGCCTTGTGCTTTGGCCCAGGCATGAACACCGCCTTGTCCTCCGACGCCGGCCCGCTGGGCCACTTGCTGATCATCAACCCCAACACCTCGGCCTCGGTCACTGACCTGCTGTGCCGCCATGCCCAGCCGGTCGCCCAGGCGCAGGGCTGGCAGCTGCGGGCGGTGACTGCGCGGCTGGGGGCACCCTACATCAGTTGCGAGGCCAGCTATGCGGTGGCCGCGCACTCGGCGCTGGACGCCTGGGCCGCTGCACTGGCGGTCCCCGAGCCCGCGCCGCAGGCGGTGTTGCTGGCCTGCTTTGGCGACCCCGGGCTGCTGGCGCTGCGCGAGGCCAGCCCGGTGCCGGTGACGGGGCTGGCCGAGGCGTCGTTCATCGAGGCGCGGCGCCTGGGCCGCTTTGCCATCGTGACCGGCGGGGCGCGCTGGGCGCCGATGTTGCAACGGCTGGCGCAACAACTGGGCTACGCCGAGGCGCTGGCCGGCATCCACACGGTGGCACCCAGCGGGGCCGAGATGGCGGCCAACCCGCTGGCGGCGCGCGCGCTGCTGGCTCAGGCCTGCCGGGAGGCGGTGGCCCAGTGGGGCGTGCAAAGCGTGGTGCTCGGGGGGGCGGGGCTGGCGGGGCAGGCGGCGCTGTTGCAGGACACCGTGCCGGTGCCGGTGATCGACAGCGTGCAGGCGGGCCTGCGCGTGCTGCTGGGGGGGCAGGCCCCGGCCGGGGCGGGGCGCTCGGCCGCGGGCTTCTTCACGCGCTGGCAGGGCCTGTCGCCCGAACTGCAGGCGCTGGGTGCCGCGCCATGAGCCCACGCCTGAGATAATCGCGGGTTGTTCCTGAAGGACCCGGGCTGCGCCGGGTCTGGTTCTGACCCCATGAAAAACATCGTGATTCTGATTTCCGGCGGCGGCTCCAACATGCGGGCCTTGGTGGAGGCTGCCCGGCGCGAAGGCTGGGAACAGCGCTGGGGCGCCCGCATCAGCGCCGTGATCAGCAACCGCGCGGATTCGGCAGGCCTGGCCTGGGCGCGCGAGCAAGGCCTGGCCACGGCGGTCTTGAGTCACCGTGATTTTGAGTCGCGCGAAGCCTTTGATGCGGCGCTCGCGCAGGTGATCGACGGCCATCAGCCCAGCTGGGTGCTGTTGGCCGGTTTCATGCGCATCCTGACCCCCGGTTTCGTGGCCCGCTACGAAGGCCGTTTGATCAACATCCACCCCTCGCTCCTGCCCGCCTTCACCGGGTTGGACACCCACCGCCGGGCCATCGAGGCGGGCTGCGCTGTGGCGGGGGCCACGGTGCACCGCGTGACCGCGGTGCTGGACCACGGGCAAATCCTGGGCCAGGCTGTGGTGCCCATCGTGGCCGGCGACACGCCCGAGCGCCTGGCAGCCCGGGTGCTGAGCCAGGAGCACCGGCTCTACCCCTCGGTGGTGGCGCGCCTGCTGGCCCAGGGCTGAGCCTGCCCCGCCGGGCCGGCTTCGGCATGGCCTGGATGGCTAGGGGCCGTGTCAGGCCCAGCGCTGTGGGATGACCGTGGCCTTGCCGCGGTGGCGGCCGGGCGCGCGGCGCCGGTGATGGGGCTGCCTGTCAGGCGTCAGACCCGCTCGCTGAAGCGGTTGACTGGCGCGCTCCAGGCCTGCGAGTGGGCCTGGTACTCGCGGCGGGCGGCCTGCACCAGTTGAAGCCAATCCTGCGCCGGCGGCGTCGCGCTGCTGTCCTCGCTGCTGGTGCCGCTGCCGCTGGCCGAGCCACTGTCGGCGGATGCCTCGCTGCGGTTCAGGCTGTCGAGCTGCGCGCTGAGCTGGGTGACAAATTCATCGGTCTCGCTGGCGCTGATGCTGCCGTCCTGGTTGCTGTCAAGGGTGTCGAACAGCGCCTGCAAGGGATCGCTGGCGCTGGCCTCGCTGCTGCCACTGCTGCTGGCGGCCAGCCGCTCTTCGAGCGACACCACGCCGTCTTCGTTGGTGTCCAGTGGGTCGTAGGTTTGGCTGCTGCTGTCGCTGGCGCTGCCGCCGCGGCCCGGGCCGCCCGGGCCACCGGGTGGCGGCGGGGGGCGGTTGGCGCTGGCGGTGCTGGTGCTGCTGCTGGCCTGGTCCTCGTTTGACGGCCGCCCGGCGTCGAACTCGCTGCTGCTCAGGCTGCCGTCGCTGTCGCTGTCGAGTTGTTTGAACAGGGCTTCGGCCTCGCTGCTGCTGGCGGTGCTGTCGGTGTTGCCCGACATGTTCTCGAGCAAGGTCTGCAGTTCGGTTGTGCTGACCGAACCGCTGCCGTCGCTGTCGACCTGGCTGAACAGGTCGTCGCCGGCTTCGCCCGTGGCGCCGCTGCGCTGGGGCCCCCGCGATTGCGCAAACTCCAGCGTCGAGGGCGGGGGCAGGACCGACTGCAAGGTCTGTGCGAGTTCTTCGCCGCTCAGGGTGCCGTCGCTGTTGCTGTCGTGGTCGCTCAGCAAGTCGGTGGCGCTGCTGGTGCTGCTGACGCCGGTTTTTTGCGCCACGTCGTCCAGCAGGCTTTGCAGCTCGGTGCTGTCCACACTGTCGCTGTTGTCGGTGTCGAATTTCGACATCAGCTTCTCGGCCAGGCGACCCGCCCCGCCGGGCCGTGGGGGTGGGCTGCTGGACCAGGTGCTGCTGTGGGTGTTGACGCTGCTGAGGGCGGTCATGGTGCTTCCTTCCGATCGGGTGATGGGTTTCAGCGCGCTTGGCATTCAAGGCAGGAGCCGCCCGGCGTGGACCCGTTTCCATTCTTGGCAGGGCCGGTAAAGCCTGTTTGTCGGTTCTGTATCGGGGCGGGTACAAAGCCCTCTTTGAAGGCTTGAAAAAGAACGGTAAAGAACCCTTATTTCGATCTTGCAGGCGCGGGGCGCTGCTTACACTTCGCCGTCTTTTGCCCTTGGATTGCCCATGCAACATATTCTGGTGGTGGACGACGATGCAGACATCACCACGCTGTTGGTCCAGTACCTGGGCCGTTTTGGCTTCACGGTTCACGCCGCCTCGGACGCCGACGCGATGCGGGCCCAGCTCAGTGCCCACCCGGTGGACCTGGTGGTGCTGGATCTGATGCTCCCCGGCACCGACGGATTGGCGCTGGCGCGCGAGCTGCGCGCGCGCTCGCGCATCCCGATCATCATGCTGACCGCCCGTGGCAACCCTTACGACCGGGTGCTGGGCCTGGAGATGGGCGCCGATGACTACATGAGCAAGCCTTTCGAGCCGCGCGAACTGGTGGCCCGCATCCAGACCGTGCTGCGCCGCCTGGCGCCTGGGGCGTCGGCGCCCCCGGCGGTCGAGTCGGACGTGGTGCACTTTGACGGCTGGGCCCTGTACCGCATGGAGCGCCACCTGATCACGCCCGACGGCGTGGTGGTGCCGCTGTCCAACGCCGAGTTCCGCTTGCTGTGCACCTTTTTGGCCACCCCCCGCCGCATCTTCAGCCGTGACCAGCTGATGGAGCAGGCGCGTGGCCGGGCCATGGATGCCTTCGAGCGCAGCATTGACCTGCTGGTCTCGCGCCTGCGGCAAAAACTCTCCGACGACCCGCGCGAGCCCCGGCTCATCAAAACGGTGCGTGGCGCGGGCTACCTGTTCAACGTGCGCTCGGTGCAAGGCCACGTCGGATGGCAACGCTGACCCCGCGCCCGGCAGCGGCCCGGCCGACGGTCGGGGCTTGGCGTTCGCGTTGGCAAGCCTTCTGGGCTCACCCGCGCTGTCGCCAGGCGGTGCGGGTGCTGGTGGAGCGGGGGCTGCCCAAGTCCTTGTTGGGCCGGCTGGCGTTGTTGTTGTTTGTCGCGGTGCTGGCCAGCCATGTGTTGGCGCTGACGCTGATGTTCGAGGTGCATGACCTGATGGGCCTCGGCCCGCCGCGCCCACCCGAACCGGCGCCAGGCCAAGCCGTGACCCTGCGGCCGGGGCCGCCGTCCGCGGAGGCCCCGGCGTTGATGGGCCCGCCGGCCAGTGCTGCGGCCGGGGCGCCGCCTGAATGGGGCCCCAGGCAAGGTCCCGGACCGGGTCCCGGGCCAGGGCCGCGGCCTGAAGGGCCCGCTCCCGGCTTTCACGCGGGCTTGGTGGTGGACATCGGGGTGCGCCTACTGGCCTTGATGCTGGCGGCCTGGGTTGGAGCGCGCTGGCTGTCCAAACCGATTGACCGGCTCGCCTCGGCGGCGCGCGAACTGGGGCAGAACATCGACCGCCCGCCCCTGCCCGAGGATGGCACCACCGAGTGCCGGGAGGCCAGCCGGGTGTTCAACCAGATGCAGGCCCGCATCCGTCAGCAACTTGAAGAGCGCGACCGCTTTGTGGCCGCCGTGTCGCACGACCTGCGCACCCCACTGACCCGCCTGCGCCTGCGCGCCGAGAGCCTGGCGGACGCCGAGGACCGGCGCCAGTTCGGCCGCGACATCGTGGAGATGGACGAGATGATCACCGCCACGCTGGACCACCTGCGCGGCGTGGCCGACCCCGAGCCGCTGGTGTGGCTCGACGTCAAGGCCCTGGTCGACAGCCTGGCGGATGACCAGCAGGCCTGTGGCCATTGGGTGCCCGTGCATGGCCGGGCCGGGCCCTTGCGGGTGCAGGCCAGCGCGCTGCGCCGCTGCCTGGGCAACCTGGTGGGCAATGCGATCCGCTACGGCGGGCAGGCCGAGGTGTTCCTGTGGGACACCGGGGACGAGGTGGGCATCGAGGTGCGTGACCACGGCCCGGGCCTGCCCGAGGCCGAACTGGAGCGGGTCATGGCGCCGTTCTACCGCGTGGAAGGCTCACGCAACCGGCACCATGGCGGGGTCGGTCTGGGGCTGTCGATTGCGCGCGACATCGCGCTGCGCCACCAGGGCAGTCTGCAGTTGCGCAACGCCGCGGGTGGCGGGCTGCTGGCGGTGGTGGTGCTGCCGCGTCTGGCCCCGCCGTCTTGAGGTGGTTTTGAGGCCGTTTTGAGGCAGGGCGCTTGCTTCAGGGCGTTGCGGGCACCTCGGAGGCATCGCAGGGGCTGAAGCGGGGCCGCGTCTGGCCCTCGAACTCAATCGTCTCCAGGAACATGGCTGCCGGGCGCACCCACAGGCCGCGCTGGCCGTACAGGGCGCGGTACAGCGTCATGGGTTCGAGGGTTTCGCTGTGGCGCACGGTGTCGATCACCTGGTAGAAGCCGCCCTTGTAATGGCGGTAGAAGCCCGGCGTCACGCAGGGGCTGAGGGCGGGCAGGTCGAGGTCGTTGGGGGCGGTCATGGCGGTGTTCCGTGGGGCGGTGTGTGGCGTGGTGAAGGCGTGGTGATGTGGCGGTGGGGTGAGCGCCGACCCGTCACAGGGGCGCAACCCGCGGTCGGGGCTGCGCAGCATAGCCGGTGCCAGCGCTGCTGGCCGGCCGACCCGGCGACCGCCCCGAGGGATCGCTTTCAGACATGGGGCTGAGGTGGGGTTCAGGCCGGGCGAGGCGTGCGTGCTTGGGCCCGCGCGGTGAAGCATGGGAAAATGCACGCTTATGCACCCAAAAGCCCTGCTGGATGCCTGCGCCGAACTGGTCAGGCTCACCCTTCTGTTTGAACACCCCGCCGATTCGGTGGTGTCCCGTTTCTTCCGTGATCACCGCAACCTGGGGCCGCGCGAGCGCGCCACCCTGGCTGAAACCACCTACAACGTGCTGCGGCAAAAGCTGCGCTTTGAGTACCTGGCCCGCTCGGGTTCGGGGCCGCGCGAGCGCCGCCTGGCCATCCTGGGCTTCCATGGCCCGCGCGACTTTGTCAAAAGCGCCCTGACCGATCAGGAGCGCAACTGGCTCGACACCTGCGACGCCGTCACCGACGCCGACCTGATGGAGCCGCACCGCCACAACCTGCCCGAGTGGCTGGCGGGCCCGCTCAAGGCCCAGCTGCCCGAGGATTTCTGGTCGCTGGCGGCCAGCCTGAACCAGGGCGCGCCGCTCGACCTGCGCGTCAATGCGCTGGCCGACAAGCGCGACCAGGTGCAAAAAGAACTCAAGGCCGCGGGCATCAAGTCCGAACCCACGCCGTACTCGCCCTGGGGCCTGCGCGTGGACAGCAAGCCCGCGCTGACCAAGCTCGATGCGTTCACGCGGGGTGCCATTGAGGTGCAGGACGAGGGCTCACAACTGCTGGCCCTGCTGTTGGATGCCCACCGTGGCGAGATGGTGGTCGATTTCTGTGCCGGCGCCGGGGGCAAGACCCTGGCGATTGGTGCCAGCATGCGCAACACCGGCCGCCTTTACGCGTTCGACACCTCGGGTCACCGCCTGGATGCGCTCAAGCCCCGTTTGGCGCGCAGCGGTTTGTCCAATGTGCACCCGGCCGCCATTGCCCACGAGCGCGACGACCGCATCAAGCGCCTGGCGGGCAAGATCGACCGCGTGCTGGTCGATGCCCCCTGTTCGGGCCTCGGGACCTTGCGCCGCAACCCCGACCTGAAGTGGCGTCAGTCGCCCAAGGCGATCGACGAGTTGGTGCAAAAGCAGACCGCCATCCTGCAAAGCGCGGCGCGCCTGCTCAAGCCCGGTGGTCGTCTGGTCTATGCCACCTGCAGCGTCCTGCCGCAGGAGAACGAAGGCATTGCCGATGCCTTCTCGGCTGCCAACCCCGACTTCATCCCGCTGGCCGCTTCGCCGACGCTGTCCCAGCTCAAGGTGGCTGGCGCCGAAGCCCTGTGCAGCGGCGAAGGCGGCCTCTACCTGCGCCTGTGGCCGCACCAGCACGCCACTGATGGCTTCTTTGCCGCCGTCTGGACCCGCAAGGCTTGATCTGGCCGGGCCCCGCCGTCACATAACTGTCTAAACCTTGTGGTTAAACAAATTGTGGCTGGCGGGCGCCAGATTAAAATCCGAGATGGAGTCGTCCGCGTCCCTGCTCATTTCGGAGCGAGCCTCGCTTTTTGACGGGCCTCCTCAAGCAAAAGGTTGATACATGTTTTTACCGGATTGGGCTGTGTTGAACGCGGCCATTGATTGGCTGGGCCACGGCCTGTGGGGCCTGACTTGGTGGCAAGTGGTCTTGTACACCCTGGTCACGACCCACCTCACGATCTGCTCGGTCACCATCTTCCTGCACCGTTCGCAGGCGCACCGGGCCCTGGACCTGCACCCGATTCCGCAGCATTTCTTCCGCTTCTGGCTGTGGATCGGCACCGGCATGGTGACCAAGGAATGGGTTGCCATCCACCGCAAGCACCACGCCAAGTGCGAGACCCCGGACGACCCGCACAGCCCGCAGACCCGCGGCATTGAAACCGTGTTCTGGCAAGGGGCCGAGTTGTACCGCGCCGAAGCCAAGAACCGCGACACCATTTCCCGCTTCGGCCACGGCACGCCCGACGACTGGATGGAGCGCAATGTCTACAGCCGTTTCAGCTGGCAAGGCGTGGGCCTGATGCTGATCCTGGACCTGGCCTTGTTCGGCGGTCTGGGCGCCACCGTCTGGGCCGTGCAGATGCTGTGGATCCCGATCACCGCGGCCGGCATCATCAACGGCATCGGTCACTACTGGGGTTACCGCAACTTTGAAGCGGCCGACGCCAGCACCAACATCTCGCCGATCGGCATCATCATCGGCGGTGAAGAGTTGCACAACAACCACCACACCTACCCGACGTCGGCCAAGTTCTCGGTCAAGCCCTACGAGTTCGACATTGGCTGGGTTTACATCAGCCTGATGTCCAAGATCGGCTGGGCCAAGGTCAAGAAGACCCCGCCCAAGCTGCAACTGGGGGATGTCAAGCCGGTGGCCGACGAGAAGACCCTCGAGGCCCTGATCGCCAACCGCTACGAAGTGATGGCAGGCTATGCCCGTGGCGTGCGCCAGGAGCTGGCCGCGCTGAAGGTCAAGCAAGGCGATGCCTCGCTGATCGAAGCCGCCCGCCGCTGGCTGCACCGCGACGCCGAGAAAGTGCCCGCAGCCGCCCAACCGCAACTGGCGCAGGCCCGCGTGGCCTACCCGGCGCTCGACAAGATGGTCACCATGCGTGAAGAACTGCGCCAACTGTGGCTCAACACCTCGCAATCGCGCGAGCAACTGACGCGCGACCTGCAGGCCTGGTGCCACCGCGCTGAAGAAAGCGGCATTGCCGCGCTGCGCGACTTCTCGCTCACGCTGCGCGCTGCCAAGGCCTGATCCGCCCCAGTCGCCGCCACCACCGCCCCAGGTCGATCAGACCGGGGCGGTTTTTTTTCGCCTTGTCGCTTCGGGTGTCGATGGGGAGGTCGGTGTTCGGGCCCTGGGCGGGCGCAGCTTGCAGCCCGTAGCGCGCGCCCTGCGGGCCGCCCGCGCGCAGGCTGACCCAGCCGTCGACCGGGCAGCGCCAGGCCCCATGGGTGGGCAGTGACCAGATCAGGGGGGCGGCCCCCGCGCCCCCGGTGTGCATGAGCTGCACCTGGAGGGGGCCTTGCAGGCAGCGCAGTTCGCTGCCTGCCTGCAGGTGGAGCAGGCAGGTTTGCTCGGCCCCGACCGCGTGGCGCTGCGGTGCTGGGCAGGGGGAGGGTGTCGGGAGGGGGGTGTTCATGCCCTCCAGCGTAGAAAAAGCGCGGACCTGGCAACAGGCACAGTCCGGGGCGGTGCAGGGCGCATCAGCGCAGTTTGGTGCCCTCTGTTCTGCCTCGATTTGGTCGGCGCTGTATCTGTTCTGGTTGCCCGGCTTACGGCATCATGGCCCGCATGGCTGCCACTTCCCGAGACCTTCCGCCCTTGTACCGCCAGTGGGCCGAGCACTATCGCCAGGCCATCGCCAAGGGGGCCTTGTCCGCGGGGCAGCGCATGCCCTCGGTGCGCGAGCTGATGCAGCGCCACGCGATCAGCCTGTCCACGGCGCTGCAGATCCTGCGCACCCTCGAGGCCGAGGGCTGCCTGGAGGCCCGCCCGCGGGTGGGCTACTTTGTGTGCAGCCCGGCGGCTGTGAATTTGGGGGAGGCCACCGACCCGGATCCCCGCATGCCGGTGTCGCAGCTCGATGGCAAGGAGTTCGTGGGCATCAATGAGCGCATCTCCTTGTGGCTGGAGCAGGGGCGGCTGGCCGACGTGCGCATTGACCTCGGCTCGGCCATGCCGGCGCCCGAGTTGTTTGATGGTGCCACGCTGAACCGCCACGGCGCCGCGCTGCTGCGGGAGTTTCCAGACATCCTGGTTCAAGGGCATTCGCGCCCCGGCACCCACCCAGTGTTCCAGGCCGCCATGGCGCGCCGGGCGCTGGACGCCGGGGTGCAGGTGGCGCCCCAGGAGGTGATGGCCACGCTGGGCAATTCCGAGGCGGTCAACCTGGCGTTGAGCGCGGTGGCCGAGCGTGGCGACGTGATCGCGGTGGAGTCGCCGACCTTTTATGGTCTGCTGCAGGCGGTGGAGGCGCAGAACCTGCGCGCGCTGGAGATTCCCAGCAGTGCGCGCACCGGCATCTCGCTGGAGGCGCTGGAGCTCGCGGTGCAGCAGGAGCCCCGCTTGAAGGCGGTGGTGGTGGTGCCGCACCTGCAGATGCCCCACGGCGCGGTCATGCCCGACGAGCACAAGGCGCGACTGGTGGACTTTTGTGTGCGTCACCAGCTGGCCTTGATCGAGGACGACATCTACCGCGAATTCCTCGACAGCCCCCAGCCGCCGCGCCCGCTCAAGGCTTGGGACCGCCACGGGCAGGTGATCTACTGCGTGTCTTTCAACAAGACGGTGGCGCCGGGCCTGCGCCAGGGATGGATGAATGGCGGGCGCTGGCACACGCGCATCCACATGCTCAAGTTTGCCAAGACCCGCAACATGCAGGTCTGGGCCCAGTTGCTGACGGCCCGCACCGTGGAGGCGGCCGCGCACGAGCGTCATCTGCGGCGCCTGCGCCAGGCCTTGCGCCAGCAGCGCGAGCGCAGCGTGCAGGCGGTGGCGCGTTATTTTCCGGTGGGGACGCGGCTCAGTGTGCCGGCCGGGGGCTTGAGCCTGTGGATCGAGCTGCCGCCGGGGGCGTCGTCCTCGCGCCTGTTCGAGCAGGCGCTGGCCTTGGGCATCCGGGTGGCGCCCGGGCCGATGTTCTCCAACACGGGGCGCTACGAGCGCTTTGTTCGGCTCAGTTGCGGTCTGCCCTTTTCGGCCGAGGTCGAGGCCGCCTACGTCACCTTGGGGCGCTTGGTGCAGGCCATGCTTGATCAGGACCCATTGCAACGCGTGGCCGCCTGAGCGCGTGGCCGTCGCGGAGGCCGTGCGGGCATGAAAAAAGCCACCGGGCCGGGGCCGGGTGGCTTTTGGAACCAAGGCGCTGAATTACTTCAGCTTGATTTCCTTGTAGTCCACGTGCTTGCGAGCTTTGGGATCAAATTTCTTGATCAGCATCTTCTCGGGCGTGGTCTTCTTGTTCTTGGTGGTGGTGTAGAAGTGGCCGGTACCCGCAGTGGATTCCAGCTTGATCTTTTCGCGTCCGCCTTTGGCTGCCATGGTGGTTCTCCTTAAGCTTGGCCACGTGCGCGCAGGTCTGCGAGCACAGAGTCGATACCGTTCTTGTCGATCAGACGCAGAGCGGCGCTGGAAACGCGCAGGCGAACCCAACGGTTTTCAGTTTCAACCCAGAAACGGCGGTATTGCAGGTTCGGCAGGAACCGGCGCTTGGTTTTGTTGTTGGCGTGGGAAACATTGTTCCCGACCATCGGGCCCTTGCCCGTGACTTCACATACGCGTGCCATGTGGACACTCCTAAGACTGTTAACGGCCAAAGCCGCACCTCGCCACCCTGGCCGGTCAGGGCACTTAGGCTGACAGGACCCGCGTCGCTCGTCACTGGTCGCAGCGGCGGCGCGGTTCTGTTGCCTGGGTGGCGGTGGAGGTAATTTGCATCTGTGGCCAGCAAGGGTCTTGGCGACCTCATGCTTGCCTGTTTCAGCAAAGCTAAAGATTATAGCCTGCGGCGCTCAAAGGCTTCAAGCCCTGGCGCCATGCAGGGCTGTGATGGCAGAGCTCAGACCGCGCCGTCTTGCTCCAGAAAGCGTTGTGCATCGAGCGCGGCCATGCAGCCCGTGCCGGCGCTGGTGATGGCCTGGCGGTACACATGGTCTTGCACGTCACCGGCGGCGAACACGCCCGGCACGCTGGTCATGGTGGCAAACCCTTGCAGGCCCGAGCGGGTGACGATGTAGCCGTCCTTGGTGTCGAGCTGGCCTTCGAAGATCTGGGTGTTGGGTTGGTGGCCGATGGCAATGAAGCAACCGGTCAAGGTCAGTTCTTCGGTGCTGCCGTCTTGCACGTTCTTGAGGCGCACACCGGTCACGCCCGAGGCGTCGCCCAGGACTTCGTCGAGGGTGCGGAACAGCTTGAGCTCGATCTTGCCGGCGGCGACCTTCTCCTGCACCTTGTCATTGAGGATCGGCTCGGCCTTGAACTTGTCGCGGCGGTGGATCAGCGTGACCTTGCGCGCGATGTTCGACAGGTACAGCGCTTCTTCGACCGCGGTGTTGCCGCCGCCGACCACGCACACGTCCTGGTCGCGGTAGAAGAAGCCGTCGCAGGTGGCGCAGCCCGACACGCCGCGGCCCATGAAGTTCTGTTCCGACTCCAGGCCCAGGTACTTGGCCGAGGCGCCGGTGGCAATGATCAGTGCGTCGCAGGTGTATTCGCCGCTGTCACCGCGCAGTGTGAAGGGGCGCTTGCTGAGGTCCACCGAGTTGATGTGGTCGAAGATGATTTCGGTCTTGAAGCGCTCGGCGTGCTCCTGGAAGCGCTGCATCAGCTCGGGGCCTTGCACGCCGTGCACATCGGCGGGCCAGTTGTCGACTTCGGTGGTGGTCATCAGCTGACCGCCCTGGGCCATGCCGGTGACCAGCACGGGGTTCAGGTTGGCGCGGGCTGCGTACACTGCGGCGGTGTAACCTGCAGGGCCCGAGCCGAGGATGAGAACTTTGGCGTGTTTGACGTTGGACATGGTAGAAAGCCTGTTGTGATAAGGGGTCGACGTTGTGCGTTGAGGCGCCGCGGAGGCCTGAAGTATCCACCCGCAGGGGGCTGGTGCGGTCGCTGCGTTTTCAATGAGCGCGATTGTAAGAAGCTAATCAAGCCCCTGTGGGTGGGGGCTTGAAACCCTGCCGGTGCCCCGATGGGGCCCTGAGATGACCGAGTCTGGCCCAGGGCCAGCCTGCTTATGGAGAAGATTTGACATGACGACCATGGTGTCCAACCTGGAACTGCTTCGGCGCGTGCCCCTGTTTGCGCTGCTGACCGCGCCGCAGGCCGAATTGATCTCGCGTGTGGTGGTCAAGCGGCGTTTCAAGCGCGGCGAGGCCTTGGTGGAGCAGGGGCACAAGTCCGATGCACTGTTCATCCTGCTCAACGGCCGGGTGCGGGTGTTGACCACCGACAAGCGCGGCCGCGAGGTCATCCTGGCCACCCTGCGCACGGGCGACCACCTCGGCGAGATGAGCCTGATTGACAACCAGACCCACTCGGCCACCGTGCGGGCCGAGATCCAGACCGACGTGTTGACCTTGGGTCGGGCCGAGTTCATGCGCTGCCTGCAGGACAACAGCAGCGTGGCCTACGCGGTCATGAAGCGGCTGGTGCAGCGCCTGCGCCAGGCCGATCAGAAGATCGAATCGCTGGCGCTGATGGATGTCTATGGCCGCGTCGCGCGCGCCCTCATGGAACACGCCACGGAGTGCGAAGACGGCACCTTGCTGATCCGCGACAAGCTGTCGCGCCAGGACATCGCCAAGATGGTGGGGGCCTCGCGTGAAATGGTCAGCCGGGTCATGAAAGACCTCGAGGAGCGCGGCTTTGTGCAGTCCGACGACGAAGGTCGCATGACCATCAAAGACCGTTTGTTGCAACTGACCTGAGCTGGCCTCTGCCAGCGAGGCCTGGACCGGCCGAGATTGCGCTTAAGCTCGGTGCCCTTGCTGCCTTTATGACCTATTCACTCCACACCCTGACGTCTCCCGCGACCCGCCGGGAGGCGCCGCCACGCTCGGGCGTCAGCCGCTTCACCCACGAGATCGGCCTGATTCTGTGGGCCGCGGTGCTGGCCCTGTGCCTGCTCGCGCTGCTCAGCTACCACCCGCAAGACCCGGCCTGGTCGACCTCCGGCGGTTCGCGCCGGGTCTTCAACTGGGCTGGCCGCCTGGGGGCCTGGCTCGCGGACACCAGTTATTTCATGCTGGGTTTCTCGGTCTGGTGGTGCTTGGTGGCCGGGCTGCGGGCCTGGTTGGCCAGCCTGGCGCGCTGGATGCGCGCCGACGACCAAGGGCCGCCACAGGCGCGTTGGCGTTTTTGGCTGGGCCTGGTGCTGCTGCTGATGGCCAGCGCCACGCTCGAGTGGTCGCGCCTGTACCGGTTTGAAGGCCTGCTGCCGGGCCACGGCGGCGGTGTGTTGGGCTATTTGCTGGGCCCCGCCTCGATGAAGTGGCTGGGCTTCACGGGCACCGCGCTGGCGGCGCTCAGTGTCGCGGTGGTGGGCAGCGCGCTGGTGTTTGGGTTCTCATGGGGCCATGTGGCCGAGCGCCTGGGCGGCTGGCTGGACTCGCTGGTGCAGTCGCGCCGTGAGAAACGCGAGATGGCCGAGGACCTGGCGGTGGGCAAGCGCGCCGCGCGCGAACGCGAGGAGGTGGTGCTCGAAGAGCGGATCGAAAGCCGCGAACACCACCCCAAGCCGGTGCAGATCATCGAGCCGGTGATGGTCGAGGTGCCCAAGAGCGAGCGCGTGGTCAAGGAGCGCCAGAAGCCCCTGTTCACCGAGATGCCCGACAGCAAGCTGCCCCAGGTCGACCTGCTCGACGGTGCGCTGCTGCGCCAGGAAACCGTGTCGCCCGAGACGCTGGAGATGACCAGCCGCCTGATCGAGAAGAAGCTCAAGGACTTTGGCGTCGAGGTGCGTGTGGTGCTGGCCTCGCCGGGCCCGGTGATCACGCGCTACGAGATCGAGCCCGCCACCGGGGTCAAGGGCTCGCAGGTGGTGAACCTGGCCAAGGACCTGGCGCGCTCCTTGAGCCTGGTGTCGATCCGCGTGATCGAGACCATCCCGGGCAAGAACTACATGGCGCTGGAATTGCCCAACGCCAAGCGGCAGACCATCAAGCTCAGCGAAATCCTGGGCTCGCAGATCTACCACGAGGCCAAGTCCATGCTGACCATGGGCCTGGGCAAGGACATCATCGGCAACCCCGTGGTGGCCGACCTGGCCAAGATGCCGCACGTGCTGGTGGCGGGTACCACCGGTTCGGGCAAGTCGGTGGGGATCAACGCGATGATCCTGTCGCTGCTGTACAAGGCCGAGGCGCGCGATGTGCGGCTGCTGATGATCGACCCCAAGATGCTTGAAATGTCGGTCTACGAAGGCATTCCGCACCTGCTGGCCCCGGTGGTCACCGACATGAAGCAGGCCGCCAACGGCTTGACCTGGTGTGTGGCCGAGATGGAGCGCCGCTACAAGCTCATGAGCAAGCTCGGCGTGCGCAACCTGGCCGGCTACAACACCAAGATCGACGAAGCCCAGGCGCGCGAGGAGTTCATCTACAACCCCTTCAGCCTGACGCCCGAAAGCCCCGAGCCGCTGCAGCGCCTGCCACACATCGTGGTGGTGATCGACGAGCTGGCCGACCTGATGATGGTGGTGGGCAAGAAGATCGAAGAGCTGATTGCCCGCCTGGCCCAAAAGGCGCGCGCCGCTGGCATCCACCTGATCCTGGCCACCCAGCGCCCCAGCGTGGACGTGATCACCGGCCTGATCAAGGCCAACATCCCGACCCGCATCGCCTTCCAGGTCAGCAGCAAGATCGACAGCCGCACCATCCTCGACCAGATGGGCGCCGAAGCCCTGCTGGGCATGGGCGACATGCTGTACATGCCCTCGGGCACCGGCTTGCCGGTGCGCGTGCACGGCGCCTTTGTCAGCGACGAAGAAGTGCACCGGGTGGTCAGCTACCTCAAGAGCCAGGGCGACCCGGACTACATCGAGGGCGTGCTCGAAGGCGGCACGGTCGACGGCGAGGACGGCGTGGGCGAGGCCGGGGGCGACTCGGGCGGCGAAAAAGACCCGATGTACGACCAGGCCGTCGAGGTGGTGCTCAAGGACCGCAAGGCCAGCATCTCCTACGTGCAGCGCAAGCTGCGCATTGGCTACAACCGCTCGGCCCGCCTGTTGGAAGACATGGAAAAGGCCGGCCTGGTCAGTGCGCTGACCAGCAGTGGCCAGCGCGATGTGCTGGTGCCCAACCGCAACAGCGACGCCTGAGCCCGGCATCCGGGCGGTGGCGCCGGCTGTTGGCTTGTGGCTGTCGGGTGGGTGTTCTCGGATGGGTGTTGTCGATGTAGCGCCCGCGATGCAGCGCTGGCCCCGTGGGGGATCGATCCACGGGCGCACCGCCAGCGCAGGCTGGGGTGGCTGCCCGGGGCTGGAACGAAACCCGGCCCGCTTGATCTCACGCTGGCCCCCGCCTCTTTTTCTTGGAGTTTCTGAGCATGAAGTCCCGTTTTTTGCTGCTGGCCGCGCTGGCTGGTGCCTCTGTGTCGGCCTGGGCCGATGGGCTGCAGGCCCTGGAAGCCTTTGTCAAGAACACGCGCACCGGCCGCGCCGAGTTCACCCAGGTGGTGACGGCCCCGCTGCGCGAGGGGCAGACCACGGCCCGCAGCAAGACCTCGAGCGGTAGCTTTGAGTTCCAGCGTCCCGCGCACTTCCGGTTCCTCTACCGCAAGCCGTTTGAGCAAACCCTGGTGGCCGATGGGCAAACCGTGTGGCTGTACGACGTGGACCTGAACCAGGTCACCGCGCGCAAACAGGCCCAGGTGCTGGGTTCGACGCCGGCCGCCTTGCTGGCGTCCGCCCCCGACCTCAAGGCCCTGCAAGCCGATTTCAAGCTCAGTGCCGCCCCCGAGGCCGACGGCCAGCAGTGGGTGCAGGCGCTGCCCAAGGCCCGCGATGGGCAAATTCAAAGTGTGCGCATCGGGTTCCGTGGGGAGCAGTTGGCCACCCTCGACATCCTGGACAGCTTCGGTCAGCGCTCGGTGCTGAGCTTCAGCGGTTTTCAGGCCAACCCGACCTTGCCCGCCGAGACCTTTCAGTTCAAGCCCCCCGCAGGCGCCGATGTGGTGCGTCAGTGAGGTGATCAGGCCCTGATTTGGAGGCATGCAGGCCCGGTGGAGGGCTGATGTGCTGTGCTTTGGTGCACCGAGGGGCTGGCGGGCCTCGTTTTGGGGCGGATGCGTTGCGGTGATCGCTGTGGTGAACGCTGCGGCTCAGGGGCGCCTCGGGTGTTGCTGAGGCTGGGGCGGTGCGCGGGTCGCCCCGGGCGGCGGCTGGCCCAGCAGGTGGTGCAGGGTGCGGTTTTGCCAGTCGCGCTCGCTCTCCAGCACCTGCCGCGCCCGGGCCTCGGAGTCCTGACAGGCCAGTTGCTGCGCCCGCGCCGCATGTTGAGCCGCTTGCTGGGCCTCGCCCAGCACGGCACAGGCCACCGCGTGGGTGGCCGCCACCGTGGCGGCCGGGCAGGGCGGGCTGCCGTCGGCTGGGGAGGGTTGCTCCAGTTGCTGGGCCAATTTCTTGAGCCCATGGGCGGCCGCGGTCAGCGTGGGGCGGTCGATGCGTTGGCTCAGGTACAGCTCCAGCACGGTGACGGCGGTCACGGCCGCCGGGGCCTCGAGCAGGTGCTGAACCCGGCGCACGCAATGCAGGCCAAAGGCCAGTTGCAGGCGCTCGGCTTGGTCTTGCTGCTGCAGGTGGTCCCACAGGGCGGCGAGTTCAGGGGGCATGCGCGGGGCAAAAAAGGGGCCCACAGGAGGCAATCGTTCATTGTGCGCCGCGCTTGCGCCGCCGGGGCTAGGTAAAAACCAAGCACCGCCGCAGCGCCCCGGCGACGTTGGACAATGTCGTCATGAACCCGCAGCAGCCCGATCTTTTGTCTTCCGCCCCGTCCACCTCGTATGTGCCCCTGGCCGAGCGCTTGCGCCCGCAGTCGCTGGCCGAGGTGATCGGGCAGCAGCACCTGTTGGGGCCGGGCATGCCCTTGCGGCTGGCCTTCGAGTCGGGGCGCCCCCACAGCTGCATCCTGTGGGGCCCCCCCGGCGTGGGCAAGACCACCATTGCCCGCCTGATGGCCAAGGCCTTTGACGCGCACTTCATCACCATCAGTGCCGTGCTGGGGGGCGTCAAGGAGATCCGCGAGGCGGTGGAGCAAGCCGAGGCCGTGCGCCGTGGCCTGCACCCGCAGCCGACCATCCTGTTCGTCGATGAGGTGCACCGTTTCAACAAAAGCCAGCAGGATGCGTTCTTGCCGCATGTGGAGAGTGGCCTGTTCACCTTCATTGGCGCGACGACCGAGAACCCGTCCTTCGAGGTCAACTCGGCCCTGCTGTCGCGGGCCCAGGTCTATGTGCTGAAAGCGTTCCAGGAGGCCGATGCGCGTCAGCTCATCGAGCGTGCGCACACGCTGGCCTTGCAGCACCTGGACTTTGACGAGGGCGCGATCCAGACCCTGGCGGGCTACGCTGACGGTGACGCGCGCCGCTTGCTCAACCTGTTGGAGCAAAGCGCCATGGCGGCCCAGGCCAGCGGGGTGCAGGCCATCGATGCGGCCTTTCTGCAGCAAGCCCTGACGCTCAATGCGCGCCGCTTCGACAAGGGCGGTGACCATTTCTACGACCAGATCTCGGCGCTGCACAAGTCGGTGCGCGGCTCCAACCCCGATGCCGCGCTTTACTGGTTGTGCCGCATGCTCGACGGCGGCGCCGATGCGCGTTACCTGTCGCGCCGCGTGGTGCGCATGGCCTGGGAGGACATTGGCCTGGCCGATCCGCGCGCGCTGCAGATTGCCAACGATGCGGCCACCACCTACGAACGCCTGGGTTCGCCCGAGGGGGAGCTGGCCCTGGCGCAGGCGGTGATCTACCTGGCGGTGGCGCCCAAGAGCAATGCGGGTTACCTGGCCTACAAGCAGGCCAAGGCATTCATTGAAAAAGACCGTTCCCGCGAGGTGCCAGTGCACCTGCGCAACGCCCCGACCCAGCTGATGCAGGAGCTGGGTCACGGCAAGGCCTACCGCTATGCCCACGACGAACCCGAAGCCTACGCCGCGGGCGAGACCTACCTGCCCGACGGCATGGCGCCGCCGGGCTGGTACCAGCCCGTGCCGCGGGGCCTGGAGCTCAAAGTGGGCGAAAAGTTGGCCCACCTGCGCCGCTTGGACGAGGCGGCGGGCCAAAAGTGAAAATATTTTTCACCACTATTGCGTGAAAAGTGGAACTTTTACGTGCAGGAAACGACGGCAGGCGACAAAGTGCCACTGTTGCGTCTGATTTCGCCCCGTTGCGGTGCAGATCGTCTGTCAGGCCTGATTTTTAAGCGTATGGTGCTACTCAATGTGTAGCAGCGAAAACTGACTGGGGGCCATCTCGCGAGACGATGGCCCTCGTCGTGTTTGGCGCAGTGATGCCGCCAGATGGCGGCAATCGGGCGGGCCACAAAAGCAGCCCAATGAATGAACTCGGGGTTTGATCAGTTTTATTGATGAACAAATAGGCCTTCTGATGGAGGTCAAAACACGGGTAAACCCCGGCCAGACAATAACTTTTTCATTCTGTAGGCTTGGCTACAATCCCGGCCACCAACCCGCTCCGGATTTTTTCTGGCGGGTTTTTTGCTAGGTGGAAGATGGCTTTGTCGTGCCCCGGCCATCCGCCCGGGGATCGGCAAGGCTTCTGACTCAACGGAGAAACTTTATGGAAATATTGCTGCAGCAGATCATCAACGGTCTGGTACTGGGCAGCATGTATGCCCTGGTGGCCCTCGGCTACACCATGGTGTACGGCATCATCAACCTGATCAACTTTGCGCACGGCGAGGTTTTGATGGTCGGCGCGCTGACCAGCTGGACCTGCATCGGCATCATGAAAGAGGCCATGCCCGGCGCACCGGGCTGGCTGATCCTTCTGTTCGCCATGATCATTGCCTGCGTGGTGGCGGCGACGCTGAACTACGTGATCGAGAAGGTGGCTTACCGGCCGCTGCGCAACAGCCCCAAGCTGGCGCCCCTGATCACGGCCATCGGCATGTCGATCCTCTTGCAGACGCTGGCCATGATCATCTGGAAGCCGAACTACAAGCCGTACCCCACGCTGCTGCCGTCGACCCCGATCGACCTGGGCGGCGCCGTGATCACCCCGACGCAGATCCTGATCCTTGGCGTCACCGCCGTGTCCCTGGCCGTGCTGATGTGGCTGGTGAACTACACCAAGCTGGGTCGTGCCATGCGCGCCACCGCCGAGAACCCCCGCGTGGCCGCGCTGATGGGCGTCAAGCCCGACATGGTGATTTCGGCCACCTTCGTGATTGGCGCCGTGCTGGCCGCCATCGCCGGCATCATGTACGCCGCCAACTACGGCACCGTGCAGCACACCATGGGTTTCCTGCCGGGCCTCAAGGCCTTCACCGCCGCCGTGTTCGGTGGCATCGGTAACTTGGCCGGGGCCGTGGTCGGCGCCTTGCTGCTGGGCCTGATCGAGTCGATCGGCTCGGGCTACATCGGTCAGTTGACCGGCGGCCTGCTGGGCAGCCACTACACCGACATCTTTGCCTTCGTGGTGCTCATCATTGTGCTGACCCTGCGTCCTTCGGGCCTGTTGGGTGAGCGGGTGGCAGATCGCGCTTGAGCCCAGGAGAACCAACATGAATCAAGACAACAAGTTCCTGAAATACGCCGCCATGGGCGCCGGCTTGCTGGTGTTGCCCCTGGTGTTGCAATACTTCGGCAACGCCTGGGTGCGCATTGCCGACCTGGCTCTGCTGTACGTGATGCTGGCGCTGGGCCTGAATATCGTGGTGGGTTACGCCGGTCTGCTGGACCTGGGCTATGTGGCCTTCTACGCCGTGGGCGCCTACCTGTTCGGCCTGCTGGCCTCGCCCCAGTTGACCGACAACTTCGCGGCCATCGCGGCGATGTTCCCCAACGGTCTGCACACGCCATGGTGGGTCATCATCCCGGTGGGCGCGGTGGTGGCGGCCTTTGCGGGGGCCTTGCTGGGCGCGCCCACGCTGAAGCTGCGCGGCGACTACCTGGCCATCGTGACCCTGGGGTTCGGTGAGATCGTTCGTATCTTCATGAACAATCTCGACCACCCGATCAACATCACCAACGGTCCGAAGGGCCTGGGGCAGATCGACTCGATCAACTTCTTCGGTCTGGACCTGGCCAAGCGGCTGACGATTGGCGGTTTCGACATCAACTCGGTGACGCTGTACTACTACCTGTTCCTGGTGCTGGTGGTGCTGACCGTGATCATTTGCTACCGCCTGCAGGATTCGCGCATCGGCCGCGCCTGGATGGCCATCCGCGAAGACGAAATCGCGGCCAAGGCCATGGGCATCAACACCCGCAACCTGAAGCTGCTGGCTTTCGGCATGGGCGCCAGCTTTGGCGGCGTGTCGGGTGCCATGTTCGGTGCCTTCCAGGGCTTCGTGTCGCCCGAATCCTTCAGCCTGATGGAGTCGGTGATGATCGTGGCCATGGTGGTGTTGGGCGGCATTGGCCACATCCCGGGCGTGATCCTGGGCGCCGTGCTGCTGTCGGCCCTGCCGGAAGTGCTGCGCTACGTGGCGGGTCCCCTGCAAGCCATGACCGACGGCCGTCTGGATTCGGCCATCCTGCGCCAGTTGCTGATCGCTCTGGCCATGATCATCGTGATGCTGTTGCGTCCGCGCGGCCTGTGGCCAGCGCCTGAGCACGGCAAGTCGCTGCAGCAAGTTCGTTAAGGAGAGACACCCATGGCAGAAACCGTACTCAAGGTGTCCGGCATTTCCAAGCGTTTTGGCGGCCTGCAGGCCCTCAGCGACGTCGGCATCAGCATCGAACGTGGCCAGGTCTATGGCCTGATCGGCCCCAACGGCGCCGGCAAAACCACGTTCTTCAACGTCATCACGGGCCTGTACACGCCCGACAGCGGCAGTTTCGAGCTGGCAGGCAAGCCCTACCAACCGACGGCCGTGCACGAAGTGGCCAAGGCGGGCATTGCCCGCACGTTCCAGAACATCCGTTTGTTCGCTGAAATGACGGCGCTCGAAAACGTGATGGTGGGCCGCCACATCCGCACCCATTCGGGTCTGATGGGCGCCATCTTCCGCACCGCCAGTTTCAAGGCCGAGGAAGCCGCGATCGCCAAGCGCGCCCGCGAGCTGCTGGACTATGTGGGCATTGGCAAGTACGCCGACTTCAAGGCCCGTACCTTGTCCTATGGCGACCAGCGTCGCCTGGAAATCGCCCGTGCCCTGGCCACCGACCCGCAGCTGATTGCGCTGGACGAGCCGGCCGCTGGCATGAACGCGACCGAGAAGGTGCAACTGCGCGAGCTGATCGACCAGATCCGCCGCGACAACCGCACCATCTTGCTGATTGAACACGATGTGAAATTGGTCATGGGCCTGTGCGATCGCGTCACGGTGTTGGACTACGGCAAGCAGATTGCCGAAGGCAAGCCCGCCGACGTGCAGAAGAACGAGAAGGTGATCGAGGCCTACCTCGGCACCGGTGGCCACTGAGTTAGAAAGACATATCCCATGACAGCGAAAACGCTTCTGAAAGTCAGCGGCCTCAAGGTGTCCTACGGCGGCATCCAGGCCGTCAAGGGCGTGGACTTTGAAGTCCGCGAAGGCGAACTGGTGTCGCTGATCGGCTCCAACGGTGCCGGCAAGACCACCACCATGAAAGCCATCACCGGCGGCCTGGTGGCCAACGATGGCGACATCCAGTACTTGGACAAGTCCATCAAGGGCCAAGGCGCCTGGGACCTGGTCAAGCAGGGCCTGGTGATGGTGCCCGAAGGCCGCGGTGTGTTCACCCGCATGACCATCACGGAAAACCTCCAGATGGGCGCCTTCATCCGCTCCGACAAGGCCGGCATCCTGGAAGACATCGACAAGATGTTTGCCCTGTTCCCGCGCCTCAAGGAGCGCCGCGACCAGCTGGCCGGCACCATGTCGGGTGGCGAGCAGCAGATGTTGGCCATGGCCCGGGCGCTGATGTGCCAGCCCAAGGTGCTGTTGCTCGACGAGCCCTCGATGGGTCTGTCGCCCATCATGGTGGACAAGATCTTTGAAGTGGTCCGCGATGTGTCCGCCCAAGGCGTGACCATCGTGCTGGTGGAACAGAACGCCAGCCGTGCCCTGGCCATCGCCAGCCGTGGCTATGTGATGGAGTCCGGCCTGATCACCATGACTGGTCTGGGCAAGGACCTGCTGGTCGACCCCAAGGTGCGTGCCGCCTACCTGGGCGAATAAACCTCGCCCAGTGGGCCGCGCCCTGTGGGGGCGGCCCCCGAACCCCGCCGGGACAGCGCTTCGCTGCCCTCCCGAGCGGGGTTTTTTCATGCCTGCAGCGCCTGCCCGTCGGGTGGGCGGGTAGAGTGGGGGCCTTGCTTTGCGCGTTTGCCCATGTTTGCCTTCTTTCAAAACCTCCCGGTGCCGCTGCAGGCGGCCTTCCTGCTGACGCTCTCGAACGTCTTCATGACCTTCGCCTGGTACGGCCACCTGCGCAGCCTGGCCAGTTCACCCTGGTACGTGGCCGCCCTCATCAGCTGGGGCATTGCCCTGTTCGAGTACCTGCTGCAGGTGCCGGCCAACCGGATTGGCTTCACCCACTTCAATGTGGGGCAACTCAAGATCATGCAGGAGGTCATCACCCTGGCCGTTTTTGTGCCGTTTTCGGTCTTCTACCTGAACCAGCCCTTGAAGTTGGACTACCTCTGGGCGGGCCTGTGCATGGTGGGTGCCGTCTACTTCATTTTCAGGGGGGCTTGATCGCGAAGGCAGACCTTTGGCGGGTGTTGTTGGCCCGGGCGGTTAGAATGCAGGGCTTTGTCATCTTTTCGTCACATTGTGTGACTTTTTTTTCGCCTGCTAGGAGTCGCCATGCTGTTCGGCAAACTGTTGCCCCGTGAGGGCAATTTTTTCGAGATGTTCAACCAGCACGCCGAGCACATCGTCGAGGCGGCGCGAGCCTTCTCCCAACTGGTGGCCAACTACAACGATCCGCACCTGCGTGACAAGTACAACCAGGATGTGGACAACGCCGAACACGCGGCAGACCGGGTGACCCAAGAGGTTAACCGCCTGATCCACAAGACCTTCATCACCCCGATCGACCGCGAGCAGATCCACTCGCTGATCAACACCATGGACGACGTGGCCGACCTGATTCAGGACTCGGCAGAGACCATGGCCTTGTACGACGTGCGTGTGATGACCGAAGAAATCACCCGCCTGACCGACCTCAGCCTGAAGTGCTGCGAGCGCCTGCGCGATGCGGTCAAGCTGCTCGACAAGATCACCGACCAGCGCACCGCTGAAGCCGCGCTCAAGACCTGCGAAGAAATCGACCGCCTCGAGTCCGATGCCGACCGCGTGATGCGCTCGGCGATGAGCAAGCTGTTCCGCGAAGAACCCGATGTGCGTGAAGTCATCAAGCTCAAGGCCATCTACGAACTGCTCGAAACCATCACCGACAAGTGTGAGGATGTGGCCAACCTGATCGAGGGCATCGTCCTCGAGAACTCCTGATCCGGGGCGCAGCATGAGCAACGTTCAGGTGGCTTTGTGGGCCGTGATGGTCCTGGTGGCCATGGCCCTGGTGTTCGACTTCATGAACGGGTTTCATGATGCGGCCAACTCGATTGCCACGGTGGTCTCCACCGGGGTGTTGAAGCCCGGCCAGGCGGTGGTGTTCGCGGCCTTCTTCAACTTCATTGCGATCTTCATCTTCCACCTCAGTGTGGCCGCCACCGTGGGCAAGGGCATCGCTCAGCCCGGGGTGGTGGACATCCATGTGGTGTTCGGGGCCCTCACAGGGGCCATCGTCTGGAACCTGATCACCTGGTACTACGGCATCCCGAGCAGCTCGTCGCACGCGCTGATCGGCGGCATCGTGGGCGCGGTGATCGCCAAGGCCGGGGCCGGCGCGCTGCTGCCGGCCGGTATCTTGCGCACCGTGCTGTTCATCTTTGTGTCGCCGTTCCTGGGTTTTGTGCTCGGCTCGCTGATGATGGTGCTGGTGGCCTGGATCTGCCGACGCACCCGCCCGTCCAAGGTGGACCGCTGGTTCCGCCGCCTGCAGTTGGTGTCGGCCGGGGCGTACAGCCTGGGCCACGGCGGCAACGACGCGCAAAAGACCATCGGCATCATCTGGATGCTGCTGATCGCCACCGGCTACGCGCCCGTGGACGGCAGTGCACCACCAAGCTGGACCATCATCTGCTGCTACGCGGCCATCGGCCTGGGCACCATGTTCGGTGGCTGGCGCATCGTCAAGACCATGGGCCAGAAGATCACCAAGCTCAAGCCCGTGGGCGGTTTCTGTGCCGAAACCGGTGGGGCCTTGACGCTGTTCATCGCCACCATGATGGGCGTGCCCGTGTCGACCACCCACACCATCACCGGCGCCATCGTGGGCGTGGGCTCGGTGCAGCGTGCCAGTGCGGTGCGCTGGGGCGTGGCCGGCAACATCGTCTGGGCCTGGGTTTTGACCATTCCGGCGTCGGCTTTCGTGGCCGCTGTCGGCTACTGGATCAGCTTCCAGCTGTTCTGAACCCGACCGCGGGCCCCCGGCCCGCCCGACCCTGATCTGCACACCCTGTGCCGTCCCGTGCGAAGCGAGGCGGCCAGGGTGTTGTGCTTTGTGCGTGGCCCCGCGGGGCGCACCCAGGCTGGCGGGAATGCGCCGGCACCGACCGCCCCGCGCTCAGGCGGGCACGTTCATTCGCCTTGCAGGGCGTCAAACAGGGCGACGAACTCCTGCGTCAGCTTGTGGCGGGGGTCCAAATGGATCATGGGGCAGGCGCGTTCGTGCGATTCTTTGATCTTCACGCTGGCGCTGAGGTAGGGCTCCAGCACCGGCAGGCCTTCATCGACCAGCTCTTGCACCGTGCGCTTGGGCAGGGCCGCGCGGGGCTGAAACTGGTTGACGACGATGCCCTCCACCTCGAGGGCGCTGTTGTGGTCGGCCTGGATTTCTTTCACGCTGTCCAGCAGGCCGTACAGGGCGCGGCGCGAGAAGTCATCGCAATCAAAGGGGATCAGGCAGGACTGGGCCGCGATCAGCGCTGAGCGGGTGTAGAAGTTCAGCGCCGGCGGGGTGTCGATCCAGACCAGGTCGTAGGCGTCGTCCAGTTCGTTCAAGGCGTCGCGCAGCTTGTAGATCTTGTAGCGGCTTTCCAGCTTGCTGTGCAGCTCTTCGAGCTGCGGGCTGGCGGCCATCACATGCAGATGCTCCCAGGGCGATTCGACAATGAACTCGCTGGTCGCTGGGTTGCGCAGGGTGAACTTGAGCGTGGTGTCAAAGAACTCGGCCGCCCCAGCCGGGCCTTGTTCGATCGCGTCGCCCAGCAGGTAGCGGCTTGAATTGCCCTGGGCGTCGAGGTCGACGACCAGGGTCCGCAGACCGCGGGCCGCGCCGATGGCGGCCAGGTTGCTGGTGATGGTGGACTTGCCGACCCCGCCCTTTTGATTGAACACAACGCGTCGCATACCCTGTTTCCGTGCAGTTGCAATGCAGCTATTGTGCACTGCAGCATAAGTGCGTGGGCTGCTTTTTGTGCGCCAGGGCGGGGCGACCGAGCGCCGACAGTCGACCTGCGGCTCAGAGTTGGGTGCGCAGGCTCCAGATTTCGGGGAACAGCACCACGTCGAGCATCTTGCGCAGGTAGCTCACGCCGCCGGTGCCGCCGGTGCCGCGCTTGAAGCCGATCACACGCTCCACCGTGGTCACATGGCGGAAGCGCCACAGACGGAAGGCGTCTTCGAGGTCGGTCAGTTCCTCGCCGAGCTGGTACAGGTCCCAATGGGCCTGCGGGTCGCGGTAAACCTGCAGCCAGGCCTGTTCGACCTCGGCGCTGGCGGTGTAGGGTTGGGTCCAGTCGCGCTCGGTGTGGCTGCTGGGCACCACCAGGCCGCGGCGGGCCAGCAGGCGCAGCGACTGGTCGTACAAGGAAGGCGCCTGGTAGCGCGCCTGCACCTGGGCCAGCAGGTCGGGGCGGTGCGCGTGGGGCTTGAGCATGGCCGCATTCTTGTTGCCCAGCGCGAACTCGATGCAGCGGTACTGGTAGCTTTGAAAGCCGCTGGAGCTGACCAGGTAGGGCCGGATGGCGCTGTATTCGGGCGGCGTCATGGTGGCCAGCACGTCCCAGGCGTGCACCAGCTGTTCCATGATCTTGCTGACCCGGGCCAGCATCTTGAAGGCGGTGGGCAACTGGTCCAGCGCCACATGCTCAATCGCTGCGCCCAGTTCGTGCAGCATGAGTTTCATCCACAGCTCGCTGGTCTGGTGCTGCACGATGAAGAGCATCTCGTTGTGGTCGGGCGAGCGCGGGTGTTGCGCGCTCAGGATCTGGTCGAGCTGCAGGTAGTCGCCATAGCTCATGGACTGGCTGAAGTCGAGTTGGGCCTTCTCTTCGACCACGATGCGGGCCGTGTCCTGCGGGGTCGGGCTGGCCGCAGCGGTCGCTTCGGTGCCAGAGGCGGTGGGGTGGAAAGGGCACATGGCTCAGGTCACTGCGTGGGTTTGGTTGAATTCAGGGGCTTGCCAGGCACCGGTGCTCAGCACCTCGCGCAGTTGTTCGACCGCGTGCCAGACGTCGGCGTAGCCGATGTACAGCGGGGTGAAGCCAAAGCGCAGGATGTCGGGGTGGGCCGCGCCGTCGCCGCGTCGGAAGTCGCCGATCACGCCGCGCGCGATCAGCGCCTGCACGATGGCGTAGGCGCCCGAGGGGCCGCTCGGCTCGGCCGGGTTGATGCGCGTCAGGCTGACCTGCGAGCCCCGCTCGGCGTGGGCGCGCGGCGTGGCCAGGCCCAGGCCGTGGCCAGCGCAGCGGGCCTCGACCAGTTCAATGAACAGGTCGGTCAAGGCCAGCGACTTGGCGCGCAGCGCGGCCATGCCGCCCAGCGCATCGGCCGCGTGCAGGGTGTCCAAGCCGCATTCGAGCGCGGCCAGGCTGAGGATGGGCTGGGTGCCGCACAGGTAGCGGGCAATGCCCTCCGCGGGTTGGTAGTCGGGCGTGAAGGCAAAGGGCGCGGCATGGCCCCACCAGCCCGACAGCGGCTGCCAGAAGCGGCTGGCGTGGCGCGGGTGGGCCCAGACAAAGGCCGGGGCACCGGGGCCGCCGTTGAGGTATTTGTAGCCGCAGCCAATCGCAAAGTCAGCCTCTGCACCTTGCAGGTCGACCGGCACGGCGCCAGCGCTGTGCGCCAGGTCCCACACGGTCAGGGCGCCGGCGGCGTGGGCGGCGGCGGTCACGGCGGCCATGTCCAGCATGGCGCCGGTGCGGTAGTTGACGTGGGTCAGCATCAGCACGGCGACCTGCTCGTCCAGGGCGCCCAACACTTCCTCGGGCTCGACCAGCACCAGCTCCAGACCCCGTTCACGCGCCAGCGATTCGGCGATGTACAGGTCGGTCGGGAAGTTGCTGCGCTCGCTGACGATGCGCTTTCGCTGCGGGGCGTCTTCGCGCGCGATGTTGAGCGCGGCCGAGAGCACCTTGTACAGGTTGATCGAGGTGCTGTCGGTGCACACCAGCTGGTTCGGGCCGGCGCCCACCAGTGGGGCCAGTTGGTTGCCCAGGCGCTGCGGCAGGTCGAACCAGCCGGCGCTGTTCCAGCTGCGGATCAGGCCGTCGCCCCATTCGCCGGTGACCACTTGGGCGACGCGGGCCGGGGTGGCGGCGGGCAGCACGCCCAGCGAGTTGCCGTCGAGGTAGATCACGCCTTCAGGCAGTTGGAACAGCTGCTTCAAATCGCGCAGGGGGTCTTGCGCATCCAGCGCCAGGCAGTCCTGCAGGGTCGGTGGGGTGGTGGTCATGGTGGTGTCTCTTGAAAGGGCTGGGCAATGCAAAAAAAAGGGGGCGGCCGGTGGGCATCAGCGCGGGCGGCGCAACACGGCGCGCACCGGCGAGGCGTCGGCCGTGATCAATTTGAGCGGCAGGGCGATGAGTTCGTAATCGCCCTCGGGCACGGCGTCGAGCAGCAGGTTTTCCAGCACGCGCAGGCCACGCCGGCGGATCACCTGGTGGCTGTCCAGCGTCTTGCTGTCGGCCGGGTCGATGCTGGCGCTGTCGATGCCGACCAGCTGCACGCCCAGGTCGGCCAGGCGCTCCAGCACCTCGGGCGCATAGGCCGGCAGATCGGGGTCCCAGCGGGTGGGGCTTTGCGCGTAAGTGCGCACCAACACGCGCGCAGGCAGATCGACCAAGGCGTGTTCGATGTCGCGCCATTGCACCAGCGGGCGCGCTTGGCAGGCATGGATCACGCGGCAGGGGCCCAGGAAAGGGGCCAGGTCGAGCAGTCCAACGGGCGCGCCCTCGGGGTCGTAGTGCAGGGGGGCATCGGCGTGCGCGCCGACATGGGGCGACAGTGTGAGGGTGGCCACATTGACCGGGCACTCGGGCGTGATGCGGGCGTTCCAGTGTTGCTGGTAGGGCGTGTCGCCCGGAAAGACCGGTGCGTCGGCGTGGAGTGGGGGGGAAATGTCCCAGAGATCCCAGAGCTTTGTCATGGGGCGTGAAGTTAATGGCCTTGAAGACCTCGTGGTGTCGGTTTTTTACAACGAGATGGCAATTTTGCGAGCCGCTAGAATAAGAATTGTTTTCATTCAAAAGGCAGCTGTGCCAAGCGCTTCCCACTCCCTAGCTTCCCGACCTGGTGCTGATCTGGGTCTGCATGAACTGCCCCTGCGCACCGAGGCCTGGGTGTCGCGCTTGGACACCCGCAATGCGCCACAAGACCACGACCTGCTGCTGCGCCTGCTTGAAATCGGCTTTCTGCCAGGCGAGCCGGTGAAGGTGATTGCCAAGGGCTTCCCGTCGGCCGACCCCATCGCCGTGCGGGTGGGGCACACCACGTTTGCCTTGCGCCACCACGAGGCCGCTTTGGTCCGCGTGAGCGCCACCGCGCCTCAGGCCGGAGGTGCTGCATGAGCGCGGCCGAGGCCCTGACCCGCCCGGTGCGGGCCGCCCTGCTGGGCAACCCCAACTGCGGCAAGACCGCCCTGTTCAACCTGCTCACGGGCAGCCGCCAGAAGGTGGCCAACTACGCGGGCGTGACGGTCGAGCGCAAAGAGGGCGCCTTGCACACCGCTGGCGGGCGCCGCGTCGTGGTGCTGGACCTGCCCGGGGCCTACAGCCTGAACGCGCTGAGCGCCGACGAGGCCGTGACGCGCGACATCGTCACCGGCCACCGCCCCGGGGAGCCCCTGCCGGACCTGTTGGTCTGCGTGGCTGACGCGACCAACCTGCAGCTCAACCTGCGCCTGGTGCTGGAAGCCAAGGCCCTGGGCCTGCCCATGGTGCTGGCCCTGAACATGAGCGACGCAGCGCGCCGCGAGGGCATCGTGATTGACCGCGAGGTGCTGTCGCGCGAGCTGGGCCTGCCCGTGCTCGAGACCGTGGGCGTGCGCCACGATGGCGCACGCGAGTTGCTCGCCTACCTCGATCAATGGCAGGCCGCGGGCGCGGCCGATCGCGCCCACACCCCGTGGCAGCCGCCGCATTTTGACGAGGTCACCGCCACCCAGCTGGAGGTGCGCCGGATCCTGCGCCTCGCGGTGCAGGCGCGGCGTGACAGCCTGCGCGGCGACGACGCGATCGACGGCGTTGTGCTGCACCCGCTGTGGGGCATGTTGATCCTGGCGTTCACGCTGTTCATGATGTTCCAGGCGGTGTTCAGCTGGGCCACGGTGCCCATGGACGCCATCAAGGGCGGGGTGGAGGCGCTGGCCGAACTGGTGCGCGAACACCTGCCCGAGGGCGTGCTGCAAAGCCTGATCACCGACGGTGTGCTCGCGGGCGCCGGGGGCGTGCTGGTGTTCTTGCCGCAGATCCTGATCCTGTTCTTCTTCATCCTGGTGCTCGAGGACTCGGGCTACTTGCCGCGCGCGGCGTTCCTGCTGGACCGCGTGATGGGCACCGTGGGCCTGTCGGGGCGGTCTTTCATTCCGCTGCTGTCGAGCTTTGCCTGCGCCATTCCGGGCGTCATGGCGACCCGCACCATCACCCACTGGCGCGACCGCCTGGTGACCATCATGATCGCGCCGCTGATGACCTGCTCGGCCCGGCTGCCGGTGTACGCCCTGCTGATCAGCGCCTTCATTCCCGAGCGCACGGTGGCCGGGGTGTTCAATTTGCAGGGCCTGGTGATGTTCGGCTTGTACGCCGGCGGCATCCTGGGCGCCATGGCCGTGGCCGCGGTGTTCAAGCTGTGGCGCGGCAAGGTGGGGCCCACCCCGCTGGTGATGGAGTTGCCCGCCTACCGGGTGCCTGGTGTGCGCAACCTGATGCTGGGCCTGATGGAGCGCGCGATGATCTTCATCAAGCGCGTGGGCAGCATCATCCTCGCCCTGATGATCCTGCTGTGGTTCCTGTCCACCTTCCCGGGCCCGCCCGAGGGCGCCACCGGGCCTGCCATCCAGTACAGCCTGGCCGGGCAATTGGGCCAGGCCCTGGAGTGGGTGTTTGCCCCGATCGGTTTCAATTGGCAAATCGCCATCGCCCTGGTGCCCGGCCTGGCCGCCCGCGAGGTCGCGGTGGGGGCCTTGGGCACGGTGTATGCCCTGTCGGCCAGCGGTGACGATGTGGCCGCAGCGCTGGGGCCCCTGATCGCCCACAGCTGGTCGCTGGCCACGGCCCTGTCGCTGCTGGTCTGGTATGTGTTTGCGCCGCAGTGCATCTCCACCCTGGCGGCTGTGCGCCGCGAGACCAACAGCTGGCGCTATGTGGCCTTGATGGCCGGGTACCTGTTTGCCCTGGCCTACGGGGCCAGCTGGCTCACCTACCGCGTCGCGTCGTGGCTGGGGGGGGCTTGAACATGTGGCAGCACTTTCTGGTCGGGGGCGTGGTGATGGTCGCTGGTGGCTACGCGTTCTGGTACTGGATGCCGGCCGCCTGGCGCCGCCCGCTGGGCCGCCTGCAAAAGGGCCTCGGTGAGGCGCCGGGCTGCAGCGCCTGCAGCGATTGCACTGGGTGTGCGGCACCGGCCAAGACGCTGGCCAAGTTGTCCCAGTCGCCCCAGTCGCTTCAGTCGCTCCACTCGGGTGACCCGGGAGACCCGCGCGAGCGGGCGCCGGTCTGGATGCGCCCCGGCCGCTGAAAAGCACGGGGCCGGTCAGCCGGCCGCAGGGGGGAGGGCGACCGCTGGCCGCGGGGGGCAGGGCGCCCGCTGGCCGCCGGGCGGTGGGGCCTGCGCCCGCGCCCGCGCACAGGCCTCAGACGATGCGGTCGCCCACGGCCTCGGCGTAGGGCGGCAGGCCATGCCGGGCGCGGGCTTTTTCGCAGCCGTAATCGCCGGGTTCGAGTTCATGGCAGGGCGAGGGGCGCCACTCGTAGATGCCGCAGCCCACGCGCTGGCCGATCTGGCCGGTCAGCGCCGCGCAGCGGATCGGGACGTGGTCGGTGCCCCGCATGCGGCAGGTGCTGCCGTTGACCTCGACCGCCAGGCCAGACGGCACCTTGCCGCCCGCGTCGTCGAGCTCATAGACTGAAAAATCAACCCGGTAGGAGGCGCAGCAGGCGCCACAGCTCAGGCAGGGATGGGTCATGGGCGGATCGACGCGGCAGGGCCTCAGGCCACGCGGCCCAGCAGCAGGAATTCCATCAAAGCCTTCTGCACGTGCATGCGGTTCTCGGCTTCGTCCCAGACCACCGATTGCGGGCCATCGATGACGTCGGCTTCCACTTCCTCGCCGCGGTGCGCGGGCAGGCAGTGCATGAACAGGGCGTCCGGGCGGGCGACCTTCATCATCTCGGTGTCCACGCACCAGTCGGCAAAGGCCGCACGGCGGGCTTCGTTCTCGGCCTCGTAGCCCATGCTGGTCCAGACGTCAGTGGTCACCAGGTCGGCATCGCGGCAGGCTTCCATGGGGTTGGCAAAGACCTTGAAGCAGTCTTGCTGGCGCACGCCGGCCACCGCCTCGTTGACTTCGTAGCCGCTGGGGGTGCTGACGTGCACCTTGAAGTCCAGCAACTCGGCCGCCTGCAGCCAGGTGTTGGCCATGTTGTTGCCGTCACCCACCCAGGCCACCGTCTTGCCCTGGATCGAGCCGCGGTGCTCGATGTAGGTGAAGATGTCGGCCAGGATCTGGCAGGGGTGGAACTCGTTGGTCAGGCCGTTGATGACCGGCACGCGCGAATGCTCGGCAAAGCGCTCGATCTTGTCCTGGCCGTAGGTGCGGATCATCACCAGGTCAACCATGCGGCTGATGACCTTGGCGCTGTCCTCGATCGGTTCGGCCCGGCCCAGCTGGCTGTCGCCGGTGGTCAGGTGCACGACCGAGCCCCCGAGCTGGTACATGCCGGCTTCAAAGCTCACCCGGGTGCGGGTGCTGGCCTTCTCGAAGATCATCGCCAGCGTGCGGTCGGCCAGCGGGTGGTACTTCTCGTAGGCCTTGAACTTCTTCTTGATGACGGCCGCGCGTTGCAGCACATGGGCGTATTCGTCGGCCGTCAGGTCATTGAATTGCAGGTAGTGGCGCAGGGGCGTGGGACTCATTGCTTGGACTCCGACAAAAAGGCCTTCACCAGCGGGGCCAGGATGGCCACGATCTGGTCGGCTTCCTCGGCGCTGAGGATCAGCGGCGGCACCAGACGGATCACGCTGTCGGCGGTCACGCTCAGCAGCAGACCGGCGTCGGCCGCGCGCTGGGTCAGCACGCCGCAGGGGCGGTCGAGGTCGATGCCCAGCATCAGGCCTTGGCCGCGGATTTCCTTCACGCCGGGCACACTGCCCAGCTCGCGCTGCAGGGCTGCGCGCAGGTGTTCACCCACCTGGGCGGCGTTGGCCAGCAGGCCGTCTTCTTCCATGATGCGGATGGTTTCCACCCCGGCGCGCATGGCCAGCGGGTTGCCGCCAAAAGTGGTGCCGTGGTTGCCCGGCTGGAAGATGCCGGCCGCCTTGGGGCCTGCGACCACCGCGCCGATCGGCACGCCCGAGCCCAGGCCCTTGGCCAGGGGCATCACGTCGGGCACGATGCCAGCCCATTGGTGGGCAAACCACTTGCCGGTGCGGCCCATGCCGCACTGCACTTCGTCAATCATCATGAGCCAGTCGCGCTCGTCGCACAGCGCGCGCACCTGGCGCAGGTAGTCCAGGTGCATGGCGTTGATGCCGCCTTCGCCCTGGATGGTTTCAAAGAACACGGCCACCACATTGGGGTTGCCGGCGGTGGCCTGCTTGAGGGCCTCGATGTTGTTGACCGGGACGCGGATGAAGCCCTCCACCAGGGGGCCAAATCCCTTTTGGATTTTTTCGTTGCCGGTGGCCGACAGGGTGGCGATCGAGCGGCCATGGAAGGCTTTCTCGTAGACCACGATCTCGGGGCGCTCGATGCCCTTGTCATGGCCGAACTTGCGCGCCAGCTTGAGCGCGGCTTCGTTGGCTTCCAGGCCGGTCGAGCAGAAGAACACATTGCTCATGCCCGAGAACTCGACCAGTTTCTTGGCCAGTTCTTCCTGGCCCGGCACGTGGTAGTAATTGCAGCAGTGGATGAGCTTGGCGATCTGGTCCTGCAGGGCGGGCACCAGCTTGGGGTGGTTGTGGCCCAGGGTGTTGACCGCGATGCCACCCAGGCCGTCGAGGTACTTGCGCCCGTTCACGTCCCAGACCCAGGCGCCTTGGCCATGCGACATGGCGATCGGCAGTCGGCCGTAGGTGTTCATTACGTGGGGCGAAGAGGCCTCAATCAAAGCGGTCATGCTGTACTCCAAAACAGGGCTTATAGGTCCATGGCGACGGGGTTCAGCGAGAATCGTTCCGCTGAAACGTAATTTTAGGCGCAGCGCGGTGATGCTTTTTTGACCATTTCGCATTACAGCAATGCATGTCGCCTGATGGTTTTTAGTCTTATATAAGATAGAATACTGCTGCCCGACCGAGGGTGTCCCACCCCCGGTTTGACCCACCCCCAAAGCGCACATCCCATGGTTTCTGATTCCGCCAAAGAAGTCTTCATCCAGGGCCTCACCCAAGATGGCAAGACCTTCCGGCCCAGCGATTGGGCGGAGCGCCTGGCGGGCGTGATGAGCCAATTTCGCCCCGGCGGCGCCCAGCCGGGCAGCCACCTGAGCTACTCGCCCTGGTGCATTCCCACCACCCTCAATGGGGTCAAATGCGTGGTGGTGCACCGCGATCTGCGCGACCACGAGCCCATGGCCTGGGACTTTGCCCTCAATTTCGCCCGTGACAACCACCTGCAGGTGGTCGAGGCCTGTCTGGTGCCCGACGCCCCCAAGAAGCCCTGAGTCGGCTGGCCGCCAGCCTCCGGCGTGGTGGCGGGCGCACGGTGCCCGCGGGGCACGGAGCATTTCACCCTTTGACCAGGCTTGAGACCGGCACCGGCGCTGGTGTCCGAATCTGCACCTGAATCCGAGCCTGCGCGCCCGCTTGTTTTGGCGCGCCTGGGGCTTGTTCGACGCTGCGTCGGCGTCGCACCTTTGGCGGGGTGGTCGAGGGGATGGCGGGCTGATGGTCCCAACGACAGGCAACAAAAAACCGCCCGAAGGCGGTTTTTGCTTTGCTGACAGCGCACCCGTTACAAACGGCGGGTCAAAGGGCTTGCGCTTCTTTCACCCGGGCTGTTTGCCTGAAAGATCAGGCGGCGAGGGCCAGGGCCTTGACCTTGGCAGCCAGGCGGCTCTTGTCGCGAGCGGCCTTGTTCTTGTGGAAGATGCCCTTGTCGGACACGATGTCGACCACGCTCTGGGCCTTGGCGAAGGCTTCAGCAGCTTTGGTCTTGTCACCGGCTGCGACCGCCTTTTCGACGTTCTTCACAGCGGTGCGGTATTTGGAGCGCAGGGACGTGTTGGCTGCGTTCAGCTTCACGTCTTGGCGTGCGCGCTTGCGGCCGGAGGCCAGGCGCGGGTTCTTTTTCTTGGGCTTGGTAGATGCCATTTTTAATTCCTTGTGTGTTTGGAGATGTTGCCAGCAAAGCCCGCGATTCTAACCCAAGTGCGCTGCTGGGCCTAGAGGGCCTGTCACAGACAGCGAATACACTGCACGGGTGTCACTCTTCAAAGCCGCCTCCACCGTCTCCTTGTTCACCCTGGCTTCGCGCGTCACCGGGCTGGTGCGCGAGCTGTTGATGGCCTCTGCGTTTGGCGCCAGCGCCATGACCGATGCCTTCAATGTGGCTTTCCGGATTCCCAACCTTTTTCGTCGGTTTTTTGCCGAAGGGGCCTTCAGCCAGGCCTTCATCCCGGCCTTGGCCGCCAGCAAGGAGCAGCACGGCGAAGAAGCCACCCGCCTGGTCATCGACCGCGTTGCCACGGTATTGGCCTGGGCGCTGGTGCTGACCTGTGTGCTGGGCGTGCTGGGGGCCCCGTGGATGGTCTGGGCCATGGCCAGCGGCCTGCAGCAGGACCCCGAAGGCTATGACGCCGCGGTGTTCATGACGCGCTGGATGTTCCCCTACATCGGCTTCATGTCGATGGTCGCCTTGTCGGCCGGCGTGCTCAACACCTGGCGGCGTTTTGCCGTGCCGGCCGCCACCCCGGTGCTGCTGAACCTGTCGATGATCCTCGCCGCCTGGCAGGGGGCCCCCTGGCTGGCGCGCCTCAACATTGAACCCATTTTTGCCATGGTCGGCGGCGTGATGCTGGGCGGCCTGTTGCAGTTGCTGCTGCAGGTGCCGGTGCTGGCCCGCCTGGGCCTGCTGCCGCGCATTGGTTTGAGCTGGGGCCGCGTGCGCCAGGCCTGGGCGGACCCCGCCACCCAGCAGGTGGTGGGTCTGATGTTGCCCGCCTTGCTCGGTGTGGGCGTGGCGCAGATCTCGATGATGATCAACACCCAGATCGCCTCGCACCTGGCGCCCGGCAGCGTGAGCTGGATCACCTACGCCGACCGCCTGATGGAGTTCCCCACCGCCATGCTGGGCGTGGCCCTGGGCGTGGTGCTGATGCCGCAACTGGCCGCCGCCCGCAGCAAGAAGGACACCGCCGCCTATTCCGACCTGCTGGACTGGGGCTTGCGCCTGGTGGTGCTGATGTCGGTGCCCAGCGCGGTGGCGCTGCTGACCTTTGCCAAGCCGCTGGTGGCCACGCTCTACCACTACGGCCAGTTCTCCGAGCGCGATGTGTTGCAGACCACCACCGCCCTGATGGGCTGGGGCGTGGGCTTGATTGGCGTGGTGGCCATCAAGGTGCTGGCGCCCGGCTACTTTGCCAACCAGGACACCCGCACGCCAGTCAAGATCGCCTTGGTGGTGCTGTGCCTGACCCAGGTGCTCAACTATGGCTTGGTGCCGTACTTCCAGCACGCGGCCCTGACCTTGTCGATTGGCCTGGGCGCCCTGATCAATGCCACCTGGCTGCTGATCGGCCTGGTGCGCCGCGGTTCGTACCGGCCGTTGCCTGGGTGGAGCCTGTTCTTGCTGCAGGTGGTGGCCGGCAGTGCCATGTTGGCCATCTTTTTGATGTGGGCGGCCAATGAATTTGCCTGGGTGGCGCTGCGCGAACAACCTTGGCACCGCGTGGGCCTGCTGGCCGCGCTGCTGCTGGGCTCGGTGCTGATTTACTTTGGCGCCCTGTGGGCGGCCGGCGTCAAGCTGCGGCAGCTGCTGCGCCGCTAGGCCGCTGGCAGGGTTTTGGCTTGACGCTCCCCGGGGCACTCGTTAAAAACCAGTGATGGGTTTCTCCTTTTCCTTGCCGACGCCGCTGGGCTACTTCAGCACCCTGGTGCAGTCCGATGTCCACTTTCCGCTGCTCGAGGCCGCGGCCAGCGTGGCCCAGGACGATGAGCCCGAACTCGACGTGCAGCAGGTGCTGGGTGACCTGGACCAGCTGCAAGCCCGCCTGGGGCGGCGCCTCAAGGCGGGCGCCTCGTCGCTCCAGAAGCTGCAAACCCTCAACCAGTTTTTCTATCACGACCTGGGTTTTGGCGGCAACCTCAACAACTACTACGACCCCGACAACAGCTACCTCAACGCGGTCCTGCGCACGCGGCGGGGCATTCCAGTGTCGCTGGCCATCCTCTGGCTCGAGCTGGCGCAAGGCCTGGGCCTGAAGGCGCAGGGCGTGGGGTTTCCGGGGCACTTCCTCATCAAGGTCAACCTCGCGGGCGGGCAGGTGGTGCTGGACCCGATCAATGGCCAGTCGTTGGGCAAAGAGGCCCTGTCGGAGCGCCTGGAGCCGTTTCGCCACCGCAGCGGTCTGGTCGATGATTTCGAGGCCCCTTTGGGCCTGTACCTGCAAGCCACACCGCCGCGCGACATCCTGGCCCGGCTGCTGCGCAACCTCAAAGAGATCCACCGTTCGCAGCAGGACTGGGCCCGCATGGTGGCGGTGCAAGACCGCCTCATCGTGTTGCAGCCCCAGGTCTGGGCCGAGTACCGCGACCGCGGCCTGGCGCACGCCGAACAGGGCCGTGATGAGCTGGCCGAGCGCGACCTCAAAACCTACCTCGAACACGCCCACGACGCGGTGGACCTGGGCTTGGTGGCGGTGCGCCTGGCCGAGCTGCGCAGCGCCCGCCCCTGAGGCACCGGCGTCTGCCTGGCCTCAGCGCTCCGGTGTGGTCGCCAAGCGTGGGCGGGCCTCAATGGGGGCGGAGGTCAATGCGGGGCGGCGCGGCGCGTCCATTGCGACGGCGCACCAGCGCGCCCCAGGTCACGCCAGGTGCGGCGCAACTGGGTGTCCGAGCTGAAGCCCGCCATCGCGGCCGCCTGGGTCACGTTGAGCCCCGCTTGCAAGGCGGTTTCGGCCACCGCCAGCCGCAATTGGCGCACATAGTCCAGTGGCGCGATGCCTGCGTGCTCGGTGAACAGGCGACCCAGGTGGCGCGCTGAGGTGTGGGCCACCTCGGCCATGCGGGGCACGCTCCAGTCGCGCTGGGGCTCCTGGCTCACCGCGTCCTGCACCCGGTGCAGGGCGGGGTGCAGGTGGTCGCGGTGGTGCAGGAACGGCGACAGTTCCGGCGCCTGCGGTCCCCGGCGCCAGCCCATCACCAGGGTCTGGGCCACCTGGGCGGCCAGCGCCGGGCCGCAGTGCTGGGCAATGCGGTGCAGGAACAGGTCGATGCCGGTGGTCACCCCGGCGCTGGTGCTGACCGGGTTGTCCAGCACAAAGACCCGGTTCTGCACCACCTCGCAGGCCGGGTCGGCGGCCCGCAGTTCATCGAGGTGCTGGTGGTGGGTGGTGACGCGGTGGCCGCTGAGCAGGCCCGCATGGGCCGCGATGACGGCGCCGGCGCAAACGCACAGCAGCTCCAGCCGCCCGGCCTGCAGGCGCAGACCGCGCAGCCAGTGCAGCACCGCGCGGCCCTCGGGGTGGTCCAGCGCCACGGTGCGGCCCGGCTGACCCACCACCACGACCCAGTCGCAGTCGACGCCGGGCGAGGGCTGCGATGGATGCGCGTCAGCGACCGCGGCGGCCTGGGCGGCCTCGGCAGTCGCCCCCCGCGGCCCCAGTTCGGGCAGTGGTGCGAGCCCACTGATGTGGGCCCCTACCGAACTGCGGGTGTGCGGGCTTGGGCCCACAAAGTGCAGCTCGAACACCGCAGGCAGGCCCTGGGCCAGGCGGGCCTGGTTGGCGATGCGCAGCGCCTCGGCCGGGCCCGCCCAGTCCAGGATCAGGCTGTCGGGCAGCAGCACAAAATGCACGGCGATCCGGGGCGCTGCCGCCGCCAGGAGGGGCCCCCCGTCGGGCACCCTGGGCGGCGCGTTCAGGCGGGGTGGCGCAGCCATCGGTAGTCCATTTGGCGGGCGGTGCGCTCGGCCAGGGCGAGCGAGCCCAGGCGTGCCACCAGGTGCAGGCTCATGTCGATGCCTGCGCTGATGCCGGCCGAGGTGACCAGGCGCCCCTGGTCCACCCAGCGCACCCCTTCCTGCACCGTCAACGCCGGGTACTGCCGGCGCAGGTCGGCGACGTCCTCCCAGTGGGTGGTCACGGTCTGGTCGTGCAGCACCCCGGCCGCGGCCAGGATGAAGGCCCCGGTGCAGACCGAGGCGGTGACTTGGGCGTGTTCGGCCGCGCTGCGCACCCAGGCCAGGGTGGCGGGGCTGCGCAGTGCCGCGTCCACCACCCCACCGGGCACCACCAGCAGGTCGGGGTGCGGGCATTGGGCCAGTTCGTGGCTGGGCAGCAGGGTCATGCCGGCGCGGGCGCGCACGGGCTGGCGGCTGGCGCCCACGCACAGCACCTGCCAGTGGGCCGGGCTGTCTGCGGGCGGTGGCTGGCCCGCCTCGGAGGCCATGCGGGCGGCCATGCGGGCCGCGGTCGTGAAGACCTCGTAAGGGCCGGCCAGGTCCAGTGCCTCGACCTCGTCAAAAGCCAGGATGGCGATCTGCAGCGGGCGCTGAGCGCCCGGGGGCGGCACGGGGCTCATGCGGCAGCCTGGGCGCGGGCCAGGGCCTCGCTGACGCTGCACAGGGTGGCAAAGCGGCCTTGCAGCACGGTGCCGGTGCGCAGCGCGATGTCGGCGGCGCTCAGGGTGCTGCCATCGGGTTGGGTCATGGCCCAGGTCAGCGTGGCTTCGGTGACGAAGTCGACTTGCCAGCCCAGGTCCGAGGCATGGCGCGTGGTGGTCTCGCAGCACTGCTCGGTGCGGATGCCGCTGACGATCAGGCGCTGGATGCCGTTGCGGGTCAGCCAGACATCGACCCCGGTGCCGACCAGCGCGCTGTGGCGGCGCTTGGTGAAGGTGGCCGTGGCTTCGAAGTCCGCCAGACCTTGCAGCGGGCGCACCTGGCCCGACACCTGGGAGAACGGGTTGTCGGCCACTTCGGGGCCGTCGCTGTGGAAGACCCGCAGCACCGGCAGCTTGTGGGCGATGGCGCCCTCGATCAGGGCGTTTTGCGCGGCCAGGTAGGCCGGCAGGTCCTGTTCGGTGAAGAAGGGGCGGTGGCGAAACGATTCCTGCACATCAATCACGATCAGGGCGGTGCTCATTTTCAGACTCCATCAGGATTAGGGATGGCTTGAATTTTCCGCATTTCTGCGGATGTTGCCGCACGGTGTGGGACAGGTGCCGATCATTTTCGGACATCTTTGAGGGATGGCGAGCCGGCGCTTGCCGCGGCCGCGCTCAGGCCAAAAAAAAGCCAGCCCGATGGGCTGGCGTGGGGCGCGGCCGCGGCCCTGGGGCAGGGCGGCCACGCGGGGTGGGGTCGGACTCAGGCCACGACCACGGCGGCACCGTCGCCGCGCGGGGCGATGGCCCCGATGGTGTAGACGGTTTCACCGGCCGCGCGCAGCGTGGCGGCGGTGGCTTCGGCGTCTGCCGCATCGACCACCACGACCATGCCGATGCCGTTGTTGAAGGTGCGGTTCATCTCGATGTCGTCAATGCCGGCCACTTTTTGCAGCCAGGCGAACAGCTCGGTCTGGGGCCAGCTGCCCTTTTGCAGGTGGGCAGCGGTGCCTTCGGGCAGCACGCGCGGGATGTTCTCGAGCAGGCCGCCACCGGTGATGTGGGCCAGGGCCTTGATCGGGTGTTGGGCCAGCGCTTGCAGCACCGGCTTCACGTACAGGCGGGTGGGCGCCATGATGGCTTGCTTGAACGGTTGGCCGTCCAGGGTGGCGGGCAGGTCGGCGCCCGCGCGCTCGATCACCTTGCGCACCAGGCTGAAACCGTTCGAGTGCACGCCCGCCGAAGCCAGGCCCAGCACCACGTCGCCGGCCTTCACGTTTTGGCCGGTCAGGATCTTCGACTTTTCCACGGCGCCGACGGCAAAGCCCGCCAGGTCGTATTCACCGTCGGGGTACATGCCGGGCATCTCGGCAGTTTCACCGCCGATCAGGGCGCAGCCCGACAGCTCGCAACCACGGGCAATGCCGCCCACCACCGCCGCGGCGGTGTCCACATGCAGCTTGCCGCAGGCAAAGTAGTCCAGGAAGAACAGCGGCTCAGCGCCTTGCACCAGCACGTCGTTGACGCTCATGGCCACCAGGTCGATGCCCACGGTGTCGTGCATGTTCCACTCGAAGGCCAGCTTGAGCTTGGTGCCCACGCCGTCCGTGCCGCTGACCAGCACCGGTTCTTGGTAGCGCTTGGGCACTTCGAACAAAGCACCAAAGCCGCCGATGCCGGCCAAAACCCCTTCGCGCATGGTTTTCTTGGCCAGCGGCTTGATGCGCTCGACCAAGGCGTCGCCGGCGTCGATGTCAACGCCAGCGTCTTTGTAGGACAGGGGAGTGGAGGAAGATGTGGAGGAGCTCATTTGAATGGACGGCACGGACAGGCGTGCACGGCGACTAGAATTTACGGTGATTTTAAGGGCTGACCCGAAGCGGGCGTCCGCAACCTCTTCATTGATGCATTTTTCCACCACTCAAAAACGCGCTGCCACCTGGGCGGCCATGGGCGTCGGGCTGCTGTTGCTGCTGTCGCTGCTCAAGCCTGTGCTGGCCCCCTTTGTGGTGGCCGCGGTGCTGGCTTACGCGCTCACGCCGATGGTCAACTGGCTCGACGACCTGGGCCGGGGCCGCTTGCCGCGGGTGGCCGCGGTGTTGATCGTCGAGGTGGTGTTTTTGATTGCGGTGCTGAGCCTGGTCACCCTGCTGGTGCCCATCCTGGCCAAGGAACTGCCCCTGATGCGTGAACAGGTGCCCCTGCTGCTGGACCGCCTGAACGACCTGATCAAGCCCCTGGCCGCGCAGTTCGGCTTCAAGCTGATGCTCGACATGGGCTCACTCAAGACCCTGGTGCTGAAATACCTCAACACCAATGCCGAGGACATGGCCGCTTCGGTGCTGTCCTCGCTCAAGCTGGGCGGCAGCGTGGCCCTGGCGGTGCTGGGCAACGCGGTGTTGATTCCGGTGGCGCTGTTCTACCTGTTGATGGACTGGAACCGCTTCGTCAGCCTCTTTGTCGAGCTGGTGCCGCCGCGCCTGCGCGAGGGCTACGACAGCTTTGTCAACGAAGCTGATGGCGTGCTGGGCCAGTACCTGCGCGGTCAGCTGCTGGTGATGCTGTTGCTGGCGGTGTTCTACAGCGTCGGGCTGGCCCTGTTTGGGCTGGAGCTGGCGGTGCCGATTGGCATCTTCACGGGCCTCGCCGTGTTCGTGCCTTACCTGGGTTTCGGCCTCGGGCTGGTGATGGCGCTGGTGTCGGGCTTTTTGCAGTTTGCCTCGCTCAAGGCCCTGCTGATGGTGGCCGTGGTTTACGGCCTGGGGCAGTTTGTCGAGAGCTTCATCCTGACGCCGCGCCTGGTCGGTGAGCGCATTGGCCTGCACCCGCTGGTGGTGATTTTTGCCTTGCTGGCCTTTGGCCAGGTGCTGGGCTTTGTCGGCGTGCTGATCGCGCTGCCGGCCAGCGCCGTGCTCCTGGTGGCCATCCGGCGCGTGCGGGCCGGTTACCTGGGCAGCCGCCTGTACACCGGTTGAGGCCTGGCATGCTCATGAAACAACTGGCCCTCGACATCGGTCTGGCGTCCGGCCCCACCTTGGATCGTTTTTTCGCCGGCCCCAACGAAGCCGCGCTGCGCCACCTGGAGATCTGGGCCGGCGACGGCAGCAGCCAGGACCTGCGCTCGCCGGTGCCCACCTACCTGTGGGGCGACAGCGGCTGTGGCAAGACCTATTTGCTCAAGGCCGTGCAGGCGGCGCTGCGCGACCACGGCGCCCGCGTGGGCTGGATGGACGCCAGCATGCACGAGCCCCCCGAGTACGAAGAAAGCTGGGCTGCTGTGTTGATGGACGAGGTGCACCTCTACACCGCGACCCAGCAGCACATGGCGTTCAACTGGTTCGTCAACGCCCACGCGCACCAGCGCTGGGTGCTGGCCGCCGGCGAGCTGCCCCCGGCCGACCTCAAGCTGCGCGAAGACCTGCGCACCCGCCTGGGCTGGGGCCATGTGTTCCACCTGCAGCTGCTCAGCGAGCCCGAGCGGCGCGCCGTGCTGCGGCAGGAGGCCGATGCCCGTGGCATCTTCCTCAGTGACGAGGTGATGGATTTCATGCTGAACCGCTTCTCGCGCGACCTCGGCAGCCTGATGCAACTGATCGACCAGCTCGACGGCTTTGCCCTGCGCACCCAGCGTGCCATCACCATTCCCCTCATCAAGGCCATGCTCGAATCCGAGTGAGCAGGCCGTTACCTGTTTGTCATGTCTTCCTCTCCCTTGAAACTGGCGCTGTTCGACCTCGATCACACCCTGCTGCCGATCGACTCCGACTACGCCTGGGGCCAGTTCACCACCCGCATTGGCTGGACCGATGCGGTCGAGTTCGCGCGCCGCAACGACGAGTTTTTTGCCCACTACCAAGCGGGCACGCTGAACGTGCACGACTACGTGCGCTTTGCGATTGACGCGGTGCGCCGCCAGGGGCCCGAGAAGGCCGCCGAGGCGCATCAGCAGTTCATGCGCGAGGTGATCGAGCCCGTCATCACCGAGTCCGCCCTGGCCCTGCTGCGGCGCCACCAGGCCGCAGGCGACACCGTGATCATCATCACCGCCACCAACGAGTTCGTGACCCGCCCGATCGCCCGCGCGCTGGGCGTCAGCGAGCTGATTGCGGTGCAGTTGCAGCGCGACGCGCAGGGCTGGTTCACCGGCGAAATCGACGGCATTCCCTCCATGCGCGAGGGCAAGGTGCTGCGCATGGAACAATGGCTGGCTGCGCGCCAGCTGGACTGGTCGCAAGTCGAGAGCACTTTCTACAGCGATTCCACCAACGATGTGCCGCTGCTGGAGAAGGTGAATCACCCCGTGGCCACCAACCCTGACGAGCGCCTGCGAGCCCTGGCCCAGAGCCGCGCCTGGCCCATCCTGGACCTGTTTACAAAAACAACATGATCAAGAAGTTCATCGACAAATTGCTGGGCAAAGCCTCGGCCCCTGCCGCCAAGGGCAGCAAGCCCAAGTTCGGCAAGCGCGAGGAAGTGCCTTTCAGCGTGCACGGCATCAACCCCGAGCTGGTCGACCGCCGCGCCAACGACGTGGTGCGCACCCTGCAGGACGCGGGTTACGAGGCCTACATCGTCGGCGGTGCGGTGCGTGATTTGCTGCTGGGGCTGCGCCCCAAAGATTTTGACGTCGCCACCAACGCCACCCCGGAGCAGGTCAAGGGCCTGTTCCGGCGCGCCTTCATCATCGGCAAGCGCTTCCGCATCGTGCACGTGGTCCATGGGCGCGGGCGCGAGCACGAGGTGATCGAGGTGTCCACCTTCCGTGCCTACCTGGACAACACCGCGGTCGAGCAGCAGGTCAGTGGCAACGAGCGTACCAGCAAGCACGCGCTGGCCGGCATGACCCACGCCGTGGACGCCAGTGGCCGCGTGCTGCGCGACAACGTCTGGGGCCCGCAGGAGGAAGACGCGGTGCGCCGTGACTTCACGATCAACGCCATGTACTACGACCCTGAAACCCAGGTCGTGGTGGACTACCACAAGGGCATCCAGGACGCCAAGAAAAAGGTCTTGCGCATGATCGGCGACCCCGCCACGCGCTACCGCGAAGACCCGGTGCGCATCATCCGCGCGGTGCGTTTTGCGGCCAAGCTCAGCCCGCTGGGCTTTGAGCTCGAACCCAAGACGGCGGCGCCGCTGGTGGCCTCGCAGTCCTTGCTGGCCGATGTGCCGCAAAGCCGCTTGTTCGACGAAATGCTCAAGCTGCTGCAAACCGGGCACGCGCTGGCGACCATCGCCACGCTCAAGAAACTGGGCCTCTCGCGGGGCATCTACCCGCTGCTCGATGTGGTGGTGGAGCGCGCAGATTCGCCCTTTGTCACCGCCGCCCTGCAAGACACCGACCGCCGCGTGAACGAAGGCAAGCCGGTGGCGCCCAGCTTCTTGCTGGCCACCGTCTTGTGGCAGGACGTGCGCGAGGGCTGGGAGCAGCGCCTGGCCCAACGCCAGCACCCGTTCCCGGCTTTGCAAGAGGCCATTGACGAGGTGTTCAGCGCCCGCATTGGCGACGTCTCGGGCCGTGGCAAGCTGGCCGCCGACATGCGCGAGATCTGGGTCATGCAACCGCGCTTTGAGAAGCGCGTCGGCAGCACGCCCTACGGCCTGGTCGAGCAAGCCCGCTTCCGCGCCGGTTTTGACTTCATGCGCCTGCGCGCTGACGTCGGTGAGGTCGATGAAGCCCTGGCCGAGTGGTGGGAAGAATTCAGCACCGGGGACGACAACACCCGCGAAGACCTGCTGGACCAAGCCCGCGAAGAGCAAAAAGCCCGCCAAAAGGCCCAGGCCCCCAGCGTGCGCCGCGCGCCGCGCAAAGACCCCGCCGACGTCCCGCCGCGCGGTGAAGGCGCCGCGGTGGACGCCCCTGGCGCTCCCGCCCCCGAGGGCGGGGCCGAAGGCCAGGCCGCACCCAAGAAGCGCCGCCGCCGCCGCAAGCCCAGTGGCGACCGCGCCGCCGCGCCGCCGGCCAGTGACGCCGGTCCGGGCTGATTGGCTTTGTCGGGGGTGTTTTTGACGGCTTGGGACCCCGCCGCGCCGCTGGGCCGGCCCGAGGCCGTGCCCGACGCGCCGGTGACGGCCTACATCGGCATCGGTGGCAACCTGGGCGATGCCCGGGCCACGGTCGAGCGCGCGCTGCGCGCGCTGGCCACCCAACTGCCGGGCTGCCAGGGCCTGCGCGCCTCGTCGCTGTACCGCAGTGCCCCGGTGGACGCGGGCGGCCCCGACTTTGTGAACGCGGTCGCGGCGCTGCAGACCACGCTGTCGCCACTGGCCTTGCTGCACGCCTTGCAGGCCTTGGAGCAGGCCGAGGGACGCGAGCGCCCCTACCGCAATGCACCCCGCACGTTGGACCTGGACGTGTTGATGTACGGCGCGCTGCGCCTGGACAGCCCCGAACTGACCGTGCCCCACCCCCGCTGCCACGAGCGCGCTTTTGTGCTGTTGCCGCTGGCCGAGCTGTGGCCCGAGGGGGTCCGCCCCGATGCCCTGGCCGCCGTCGCGGACCAGCGCATCGAACGGCTTTGAGGTCTGCCTGACGCGCCCTGCCGGGCCGGCCGTGGCCCTGGGCCCGGTGGCGTGACCTGCCAGACCGGGCGGCGCCCTGGTCGCCAGCCGCCATCGGGCACCTTGGCGCGTGGCGGGCCGGTGGCGCGGGCCCGGGCGGTGGGCTCAGTCCACCTTGGCGCCCGATGCCTTGACCCCCTTCTCGTACTTGGCCAGTTCGCTTTTCATGAAGCTGCCAAATTGCTCGGGGCTGCTGGGCACCGGCTCGGCCATCAGGGCGGCAAAGCGGGTTTTGGTCTCGGGGGCGTTCAAGGCCGCAACAAAGGCCTGGTTCAGTTTGGTGACCACGTCCCTGGGCGTGTGGGCCGGGGCCACCAGCCCCCACCAGGTGTCGATGCTGAAGCCTTTGTACTGTTCGGCGATGGCGGGCACCTCGGGCAACAGGGGGCTGCGTTGTGCCGTGGTCACGGCCAGCGCCTTGAGCTTGCCCGAACGGATGTTGGGCGCTGCGGTGGCCAGGTTGTCGAAGTTGAAGTCCACCTCGCCTGCCAGCAGCGCCAGTTGCGCCGGGTTGCCGCCGTTGTAGGGGATGTGCAGCGCAAAGATGCCCGCCTGGGCCTTGAACATTTCACCCGCCAGGTGGCCGGCGCTGCCGCTGCCGCCGCTGCCGAAGTTGAGCTTGGCCGGGTGGGCGCGGGCATAGGCCACCAGGTCGGCCAGGGTGTTGATGTTCAGGCGCCGCGCGGTGTCGGCGTTCACGACCAGCACGTTCGGCACCCGCAGGATCTGCGTGATGGGCGTGAAGTCGCGGGCCGCGTCATACGGCATGCGTGTGTACAACCAGGGGTTGACCGCGTGGGTGGCCGTGGCGGCAATCCCGAGGGTCAGGCCATCGGGGGCGGCCTTGGCCACCAGGTCGGCGCCGATGTTGCCGCCTGCGCCGGGCTTGTTGTCGACGATGACCGGGCCCAGCGTGTCCTTCACCCGTTCGGCGAGCACCCGTGCCGTGACATCGATCGGGCCGCCCGGGGCATAGGGCACGATCAAGCGAATCGGTCGTGCGCTCTGGGCCAGGGCCGAGCGTTCGGACCAAAAGGACAGCGGGGTGGCGGCCAAGCCTGCCAGGAGGAGGTGTCTGCGGTTCATGCCCCATTGTCCCGCCTCTGCGCGGGCGTGACAAACGCTTACAACGCTTTGCGTGGCCGATGTGATACCGCCGCGGGGCTGGCGCGTTGTCAGTCCCATGGAGGTCGTCTCCATGCCACTGAAGGATGCACCATGAAAGTCAACGCCCTTGTCTCTGCTGCGCTGGTGAGCGCTGTGTTCGGTCTCAGCGGAGCGGCCTTCGCCCAAGCCCCGGCCACCACCCCAGCCACCACCCCAGCCACCACCCCAGCCATCGTCGCGGGCCCCACCGCCGCACCGGCCCCGGCGGTGAAGGCCGAGACCCCGAAGGCCGACGCCGGCAAGGTGGCCGCATCGACCGACACCCATGCCAAGGCCAAGCACGCCAAGAAGCACAGCAAGTCCGAGGCGGGCAAGCCGGACGCCGCCAAAGCCACCCCGGCCTCCTGAGCCCGCAGGCCGCCCCCTCCGGGCGGGCGGCCCGCCCCACAGCAAAAAAGCCACAGCGCCTGACTGCCCTGTGGCTTTTTTTTTCAATCGGGTCCCGCCGGGCGGCGGGTCACGCTGGCGCCCGCCCAGAGGCAGAAGGCAGAGGCAGAGGCTCAGGCTGCGTGCTTGTCGGCTTCGCTGGTGAAGGCGTCGGCGTAAAACTCTTCCGCGGGCAGGCCGCGCTCGGCGCTGTAGGCCACGCGGGCCGACTCGACCACGATGGGGGCACCGCAGGCGTAGACCTGGTGGCCCGAGAGGTCGGCAAAGTCGTCCAGCACGGCTTGGTGCACAAAGCCGGTGCGGCCGGTCCAGCCATCTTCAGGCAGGGCGTTGGACACCACCGGCACGTAGCGCAGTTGCGGCATCTCGGCGACCTTGGCTTGCACCCAGGCGTCCAGGTACAGGTCGCCGGGGCGGCGGCCCCCCCAGTACAGCGTGACCGGGCGCGAGCTGCCCTTGAACTGCAGGTGTTCGATCAGCGCCTTGATGGGGGCAAAGCCGGTGCCCGATGCCAGCAGCACGATGGGCTTGTCGCTGTCTTCGCGCAGGTAGAAGCTGCCGAACGGGCCTTCGATGCGCAGGATGTCTTTTTCCTTCATGGCCCCGAACACATGGTCGGTGAACTTGCCGCCAGGCATGTGGCGCAGGTGCAGTTCCACGCCCGGCGCTTCGGCCTGGGTGTGGGGGGCGTTGGCCATCGAATACGCGCGGCGTGCGCCGTCCCGCAAGATGAATTCCACGTACTGACCCGCGTGGTAGCGGAAGGTCTCGGCCGCCGGCAGTTGCAGGCGCAGCTTCATGACGTCGGCGGAGACCTTTTCCAGCGCCGCGACGCGGGCCGGCATCTTTTTGATCGGGAAGGCGCTTTCGTCGGTCACCTGACGCGATTCCAGCACCAGGTCGCTCTGCGGGATGGCGCAGCAGGTGAGGATGAAGCCGTTGGCTTCTTCCTCGGCGCTCAGCGCCTTGGCCTGGTGGTCGCCATGGACCACGCTGCCTTCCAGCTTCTTGCATTTGCAGGAGCCACAGGCGCCGTCCTTGCAACCGTAGGGCAGGCCCACGCCTTGGCGTATGGCGGCGGCCAACACGGCTTCGTCGGGGTTGGCGGTGAATGCGCGTCCACTGGGCTGTACGGTGACGTTGAAGCTCATCTTTTGGGTATCCTCGGGGCCGTCTTTAGAAATCTGTGAAGCCCCGATTTTGCCTTCAAACCAGTTCCCCCTCGGCGCGCTGCCTGCGCGCTTTCGCCGTCAACGTGTGCTGATCGTGGGCTGTGGTGATGTCGGTCAACGTGTGGCGCGCCAGTTGCAGGGCCGCGCGCGGGTGCTGGCCCTGACCTCGTCGCCCGAGCGCATGCCCGCCTTGCGGGCGCTGGGTGTGACCCCCTTGCAGGGCAACCTGGACCAGCCCGCCAGCCTGCGCCGACTGGCCGGGCTGGCGACCCGGGTGCTGCACCTGGCGCCGCCCCCCACCGAAGGCCAGGCCGAATGGTGGCGCGACCCGCGCACCCTGGCCCTGAGCCGGGTGCTGCGCAGCCGCAGCCTGCCCCAAGCGCTGGTCTATGGGTCCACCAGCGGGGTCTATGGCGACTGTGGCGGGGCGCTGGTCAGCGAGTCGCGGCCGGTGCAGCCCAGCACCCCGCGTGCCCAGCGCCGGGTGGACGCCGAGCGCGTGGTGCGCCACCTGGGGCGCAGCGTGCGCACCAGCATCCTGCGCATCCCGGGCATCTACGCCCCCGACCGCCCGGGGGGCACGCCGCGCGAGCGCTTGCTGCGCGGCACGCCGGTGCTGCGGCGCGAGGACGATGTCTACACCTGCCACATCCACGCCGACGACCTGGCCCGGGCGTGTTCGGTGGCGCTTTGGCGGGGGCAAGCCCAGCGCACCTACAACGTCTGTGATGACGCGCACCTGCTGATGGGCGACTATTTCGACCTGGCGGCCGACTTGTACGGCCTGCCCCGGCCACCGCGCGTGGCCCGCGCCGAGGCCCGCGAGCAACTGCCGGTCAGCTTGCTGAGCTTCATGAGTGAATCCCGGCGCCTGCTCAACCAGCGCCTGAAGGCGGAGTTGCGCTTGCGTTTGCAGCACCCCAGCGTGGCCTCCGGCCTGCGCGGGGGCTGAGGCGGGCGCGCGCGCTGCTGCGGCGGGCGCTCAGATGCCCTCGGGCTGGCGCAGGCTGCGCAGCCGGGGGATGGCCTGCAGCCGGATCTGCTTCAGCGTCGCGCCTTGCAGCACGGTCAACTCCACGGGCTGGTCCAGGGCAGGGTGGGCCCACAGCGTTTTGTAGAAGCCCTCCAGCGAACTGACGCCGCTGCCGTCCACCGCCAGCACCAGGTCACCGGCCTGCAAGCCAGCCTGGGCGGCCGGACCGCCCTCGGTCACCTTGACGATCTGGATCCGACCGGCCGCATCGCTGGCGTTCAGGCCCAGCCAGGGTCGCTGGCGGCTGCTGCGGCTGCTGCCGTTTTGCAGCAACTCGCTGAGCACGGGCTTGAGCAGGTCCACCGGCACGAACAGGTTGCCGGGCAGGCGCCGGTTCGGGTCTGCCGCATTGGGCACGCGCAGGCTGCCGATGCCCAGCAGTTCGCCGCGCTGGTTGAACAGCGCGGCCCCGGAGTGGCGGGCAATCGGCGGGCTGGTGAACAGCGCGGCCTCGATGTGGTACTCCCACGCACCGGAGAAGGGGCGCTGGCTCATCAAGCGGGTCGGGCTGACCTCGGCGGTTTCGTCGTTGCCGGCCCCGGTGAAGGTCAGCAGGTCGTCGCCCACCTGCAAGCCCGTCATGGTCCCCAGCGGGACCGCGGGCAGGGCGGGGGTGGCCAGCAGGGGCTTGAGCAGCCCAAAGCCTGTGGCCGGGTCATAGGCCACGGTGCGTGCCGGCAGGGTTTGGCCGTCGGCGGTGGTGATCTGCAGTTGCTGGGCTTCAAGGATCAGGTAGCCGATGGTCAGGGTCAGGCCATCGGGGCCAATCACCACCCCGGTGCCGGAGCGCTGGGCCCCCAGGGTGTCGACCGAGGGCGCGCCCTCAATCGCCTGGGCTTGCACCCCCACCACCGCGGCATGGGCGCGGCTCAGGGCTTGCAGCCGGTCGGCCACCCGCGCTTCGGCGGGCTCGCCCCGACCCGCCGCGGTACCTTGGGTGGCCCACGCCGAGGCCGGCAGGGCGCTCAGCGCCAACAGGCCGAGCCAGCCCCAGGTGCAGACAAGACGCTTCAGCAGCCGCATACCAGCCCCCTTCGGGCCCCGGGGGCGTTGCGACCGACCGAGGGTTGGTCTGGCTACCCCGAGGGAGTGTGGAAAATGCCACGCCTCAAGTATGCGATTTTTTGGCCAGTTGTGTGGGCGGGCCACATCGCCCCCACCGGCAGCCGGGGTGTCAGCCTTCGCGCTTCACCTGGGCCTGGGCGTCGGCCGTCGACACCCGGCGGCGCAGCCGGATGTTGAGCATTTCCACCGCCACCGAGAACGCCATCGCGAAGTAGATGTAGCCCTTGGGCACATGGTGGTCAAAGCCCTCGGCGATCAGCACCACGCCGACCACCACCAGGAAGGACAGCGCCAGCATCTTGATGGTCGGGTGATCCGACACAAAGCGCCCGATCGCGCCCGCAAACACCATCATCAAGCCCACCGAGGCGACGACCGCCGCGATCATGACCCGCACGTCGTCCACCATGCCCACCGCGGTGATGATCGAGTCGAGCGAGAACACCAGGTCCACCAGCATGATCTGGATGATCACCGACATGAAGCTGCTGCGGCCTTTGCCGTCGGCGTGATCTTCTTCGCCTTCCAGGGTCTGGTGGATCTCGCCGGTGCTCTTCCAGATCAGGAACAAGCCGCCGCAGATCAGGATCAGGTCCCGACCCGAGATGTCTTGCCCGGCCACGCTGAACACCGGTGCGGTCAGGCCAATGATCCAGGACAGCACCAGCAGCAGTCCGATGCGCATGAACATCGCCATGAACAGGCCCAGCCGCCGCGCCAGTTCGCGTTTGGCCGGCGGCAGGCGGTCGACCAGCACCGAGATGAAGATGACGTTGTCGATGCCCAGCACCAGTTCGAGGGCGGTCAGGGTGGCGAACGCCATCCAGGCCTGCGGAGAGCTCAGGAGTTCCATCATGATTGGTCTTTCAGCCAGCAGATCGGGTTCTCTTTGTAACTTGTTTTCGGTGCTTGGGAAACCATTGACGCGGGTCAAGTTGCGCCAGCGGGGGCGGCGGACAATGAGCCGCAGATGACCAGCGGCCCCTGGGCGCGCCCACGGTGTGGGCCATGCCGGCAGGCCGCACCGATACTCAAGCTTCTTTTCGGGAGACACGATATGACTGAACGAAAAACCCCCGCCGCCGCGCCCCTGGAATCGGCGCCCCCGGCGCGGCCGATTCGCCGCCCTGTGGCGCGCAGCCGGGCCGCACGGCGCGGGGATGTGGCGCCGTCGGTCAAACCCCAGGCCTTGGCGCGCCATGTGGCCCATGAGGCCACCGATGCGGCCCAGGCGCAGCAACTGTCGGTGGTGATGTCGCTGCTCGATGCCCACAACCCGACGCCCGCCGCCGAGCGGAGCCAAACCCTGCGTGCCTTGCTGGAGGGCGCATCGCAGGACGATCTGCAGGTCTTGCAAGAGGCCCTGCACGGGCTCGACCAGGCCCCTGCCGTGCGCGGCAACCCCGACGAAGCGCTGGCCGCCGATTGGCGCGACGGGGGCTACCCCTACCGCCACCTGATGCGCCGCGCCTCCTACGAACGCGAGAAGTTCCGCCTGCAGGTCGAGTTGCTCAAGCTGCAGGCCTGGGTCAAGGAGACCGGCCAGCGCGTGGTGATCCTGTTCGAAGGCCGTGACGCGGCCGGCAAGGGGGGCGCCATAAAGCGTTTCATGGAGCACCTGAACCCGCGCGGTGCGCGCGTGGTGGCGCTGGAGAAGCCGTCCGACATCGAGCGCGGTCAGTGGTACTTTCAGCGCTATGTGCAGCACCTGCCGACGCGTGGCGAGATCGTGCTGTTTGACCGCAGCTGGTACAACCGCGCCGGCGTCGAGCGTGTGATGGGCTTTTGCAGCGACGCCGAGTACACCGAGTTCATGCGCCAGGCCCCGGAGTTCGAGCGCAACCTGGTGCGCAGCGGCGTGCACGTGATCAAGTTCTGGTTCTCGGTCAGCCAAAAGGAGCAGCGCCGCCGCTTCAAGGAGCGTGAATCGCACCCCTTGAAACAATGGAAGCTCAGCCCCATCGACAAGGCTTCGCTGGACAAGTGGGACGACTACACGCGCGCCAAGGAAGCCATGTTCTTTGAGACCGACACGGCCGATGCGCCCTGGACCGTGATCAAGAGCGACTGCAAGAAGCGGGCGCGCCTGAACGCCATGCGCTATGTGCTGCACCTGCTGAGCTACACCAACAAAGACAGCCAGCAGATCGGCAAGCTCGACCCCTTGATCGTCGGGCGTGCCCATGTGGTCTATGAGCGCGGTGAACACCCCGGAGGGGCTTTGCTCTGAGTCGCTGATCAGGCGGCACCCGTGGCGGCTGCGCGGCCGCGCCCGGGCCATCGGGTCAAGAGGCCATCAGGCCTGCGGGTTGTTTTGACGACCCTGGGGTGTCGGGCACCCGGCGGCTGACGGGCAGGCCCTGGGCCGGGCCTTCAATCGGGGCCGGGCCACTGGGGTGGGGCGGGGGCCGCCTTGGCGCTGCCCGCTGGCCCCTGGGCTGAGCCCCGGGTCAGGCCGCAGGGCCCGGTCGCCTCACAGCACGCCAGATTGACGCAGTTCAGCGATGCGTTCAGCGCTCAGTCCCATCTCGCTCAGCACCTCGGTGGTGTGCTGGCCCAGGGCCGGGGGCGCGTTGCGCAGCACGGGCGGGTTGTCCACCAGGCGCAGGGGGCTGGCCACGCCTTTGACCTCAGCGATCCCATCCCCCGCGTCTCGCGGCAGCGTCACGGCCAGGCCGCGTGCCTGAACCTGGGCGTCGTCAAAGGCGCGCCCGATGTCGTTGATGGGGCCGCAGGGCACGGCCTTGTCTTCGAGCAGGGTGATCCAGTCGGTGGTGTTGCGCGTGCGGGTCAGCTCGCTCATCATGGGGATCAGGGTGTCACGGTGCTTCACGCGCAGGGTGTTGGTGGTGAAGCGCTCGTCCTGGGCCCACTCGGGCCGGCCTGCCGCCACGCAGAAGCGCGCAAACTGCCCGTCATTGCCAATCGCCAGCAGCATGGCGCCGTCGGCGGTCGGAAAGTCCTGGTAGGGCGCGAGGCTGGGGTGGCTGTTGCCTTGCCGGCCCGGCACCTGGCCGGTGTTGAGGAAGCCTGCCGCCTGGTTGGCCAGGATGGCCATGCCCACGTCCAGCAAGGACATGTCGATGTGTTGCCCCCGGCCCGTCTGGTGGCGCACGTTGAGCGCGGCCAGGATGGCGGTGGACGCGTACACCCCGGTGAACAGGTCGGTCAGCGCCACGCCCACGCGCAGCGGGCCGCCGCCCGGCTGGTCATCGGCCCGGCCGGTGATGCTCATCATGCCGCTCATGGCCTGGATCATCAGGTCATAGCCGGCCCGCTCGGCGTAGGGGCCATCCTGCCCAAAGCCCGTCACCGAGCAGTAGATCAGGCGGGGGTTCAGCGCCAGCAGGCTGGCGTGGTCGAGGCCGTACTGGCGCAGGCCGCCGACCTTGAAGTTCTCGACCACGATGTCCGCTTGCAGCGCCATGTCGCGGATCAGGGCCTGCCCGTCCGGGGTGGCCATGTCGATGGTCACCGAGCGCTTGTTGCGGTTGCAGGCCGTGAAGTAACTGGCCTGGGCCGTGTCCTGGCCCTGCGCATCCTTGAGGAAGGGCGGGCCCCAGTGGCGGGTGTCGTCACCCGCACCAGGGCGCTCGATCTTCACCACGTCGGCGCCCAGGTCCGCGAGGATCTGGGTGCACCAGGGGCCCGCCAGCACGCGGGACAGGTCCAACACCTTGAGGCCGGCAAGGGCTCCGGGCTGGGCGGTAGGCAGGGTGGTCATGCGCAGTCAGGCTCAGTTGGCGAAGGCGGCGATGCCGGTTTGGGCGCGGCCCAGGATCAGCGCGTGCACATCGTGCGTGCCTTCGTAGGTGTTGACGACTTCGAGGTTCACGAGGTGACGTGCCACGCCGAACTCATCGCTGATGCCGTTGCCCCCCATCATGTCGCGCGCTAGGCGGGCGATGTCCAGCGCCTTGCCGCAGGAGTTGCGCTTGATGATCGAGGTGGTTTCCACCGCGGCTGTGCCTTCGTCCTTCATGCGGCCCAGGCGCAGGCAGCCTTGCAGGCCCAGCGCGATCTCGGTTTGCATGTCGGCCAGCTTCTTCTGGATCAGCTGGTTGGCGGCCAGGGGGCGGCCGAACTGCTTGCGGTCCAGGGTGTATTGGCGGGCGGTGTGCCAGCAGAACTCGGCTGCACCCAAAGCGCCCCAGGCGATGCCGTAGCGGGCGCTGTTCAGGCAGGTGAACGGGCCCTTGAGACCTTCGATCTCGGGGAAGGCGTTTTCCTCGGGCACGAACACATCGTCCATCACGATTTCGCCGGTGATCGAGGCGCGCAGGCCCACCTTGCCGTGGATGGCCGGTGCGCTCAGGCCCTTCATGCCCTTTTCCAGCACGAAGCCGCGGATCGGGCCGACGGCGCCGCCTTCGGACACTTCCTTGGCCCAGACCACAAACACATCGGCGATCGGGCTGTTGGAGATCCACATCTTGCTGCCCTTGAGCTTGTAGCCGCCGGCGGTCTTGTAGGCGCGGGTGGCCATGCTGCCGGGGTCGGAGCCGTGGTCGGGTTCGGTCAGGCCGAAGCACCCGATCCATTCGCCGGTGGCCAGCTTGGGCAGGTACTTCTGGCGTTGGGCTTCGGAGCCGAACTCATAGATCGGCACCATCACCAGCGAGCTTTGCACGCTGGCCATCGAGCGGTAACCCGAGTCCACGCGTTCCACTTCACGCGCGATCAGGCCATAGGCCACATAGTTGAGGCCCGGGCCACCGTACTGCTCGGGGATGGTGGGGCCCAGCAGGCCCAGTTCGCCCATTTCGCGGAAGATGGCCGGGTCGGTTTTCTCGTGGCGGAAGGCTTCCAGCACGCGCGGGGCCAGCTTGTCCTGGCAGTAGGCTGCGGCGGCATCACGGATCATGCGCTCGTCGTCGGTCAGCTGTTGGTCGAGGAGGAAGGGGTCAGCCCATTGGAAGGCGGCACGGCTCATGAGAGGTCTCCGGTGAGTGATGAGGTTCAAGTCGGGGGCGATTGCGGATGTTCGGCAACCTGGCAGGAACCGGCCCCAAAAAGCGCTTGACCGGATCCTGCGTGTCGATGCGACATCGTAGCCTTGCGAAGGCGCTTCGACAAACGAGAGTTTCACATCGAGTTATGAGTTAGGGGAACTTATAGACCCAATATTGGGTTAAAAATGGCAACTAATCCCAGATCAAGTTCCATATCAGCATGAGAAGAAAGATACCGTCCACCCAGGCCCTGGCTTGCTTCGAAGCGGCCGCCCGGCACGAGAGTTACACCCGTGCCGCGCAGGAACTGGCGCTCACGCAAAGCGCGGTGTCGCGCCAGATCACCGCGCTGGAGGAGTACCTGGGCGTGGCCCTGTTCCGCCGCACCCGCCATGGCGTGGCCCTGACCCCCAGTGGGGCCAACTACAGCCGCCAGGTGGCGCGCCGCCTGCAAGGCCTGGAGCGCGACACCCTGGACGTGATGGCGCGGCAAGGGCAGGGCGGCGCCCTGCTGCTGGCCGCCGTACCCACCTTTGCCACCCGGTGGTTGATCCCGCGCCTGCCCCAACTGGCCCAGCAGCACCCGGAGCTGACGGTGCACATCGAGACCCGCACGCGCCCGTTTCTGTTTGCCGACACCGAGTTCGATGCCGCCTTGTACGCGGGCACGCCAGAGCAGGTGGCCAACTGGCCCGGGGTGCGGGCCCAGCGCCTGCTGACCGAGGACGTGGTGGCCGTTTGCAGCCCGGCCTTGCTGCAAGCCCGGGGCTTGTCCCCCAGCGGTCTGGCGCCGCAGGACCTGGTGGACCTGCCGCTGTTGCAGCAAAGCACGCGGCCCTATGTCTGGCGTCAGTGGTTTGATTCGGTCGGGCTGGCGCCGCCGGGCGCCATGGAGGGGCCCCGCTACGAGTTGTTTTCGATGCTGGCGGTGGCCGCGTCCCATGGGCTGGGCGTGGCGCTGATGCCGCCGCTGTTGATCGAGGCCGAACTGGCGCGGGGCGAACTGGTGCAGGCCTGCCCGGTCAGCCTGCAGGGGGAGCGGGCCTACTACCTGGTCACGCCCGCGCAGGACGACCCCCCGGTGCTGCGAGCCTTCAGCCAGTGGCTGTTGGCCGCGGCGGGTCACCCGGCTTGAACGCCGGCTTTTTTTAACACTTTACCGTCCCACTCGCGCCGGCCCGGCTGGGATTCCGTTAGGCTAGCCCGCTTTGATCGAACGCCTCGCGCAAGGAACCTCGAATTGAGCTCGAATCCTGCTGAAGAATCTGTGGACCCCACAAGCCGCCGCCGCTGGCTGGCGCTGGGTTTGGTGGGCTTGGTGGGCTTGGTGGGCCCGGTCTGGGCGGCCCCCAACAAACCGAAACCGCGGGCCGCACCGGCCAAACCCGCCCCCCGTGGCGCCGTGCGTCAACAGGCGGCCCCCAGCGCCGCCCCTGCGACCCCCCCGAAGATCGTGCAACGCGAACCGGCCCTGGTGCCACGCCTGACGGCGGCAGCGCCCGAAGGGCCTTTTTACAGTGGCCCGGGGCCCGTGCGGCCCGACATCAGCGAAGGCCTGCCCGGCGTGCCGCTGGAGGTGCGCTTTGTGGTGGTCGACCAGACCGCCATGCCCTTTGCCGGGGCCCTGGTGGACCTGTGGCACTGCGATGCCAAGGGCGTTTACTCCGGCTTCGCCGCCCAAGGCGAACAGGGCGACATCGACACCCGTGGCCGCACCTTCTTGCGGGGCCGCCAGGCCACCGACCGCAATGGGGTGGCGGCTTTTCGCACCATCTACCCGGGCTGGTACCCGGGGCGCACCACGCACCTGCACTTCAAGATCTGGAACGGTGAGAACACGGTGCTGACCTCGCAGCTGTTCATGCCCGATGCGCTGAGTGAGTACCTGTACACCCAGCTTGACGACTACCGCCGCGACCGCCTGCGCGACACCCTCAACAGCAACGACAGCATCGCCTTGCAGGCGGGCAACAGCCTGCTGGGCTCGGTGCGCGAGGAGCGCGAGCAGTACGTGGTCACGCTGGCCGTGGCGGTGGACCGATCGGCGCGCTTGACGCCCGAGCCGACCCCGCTGGGCGAGGCCGCGCCACGGCCGCCCGTGGCAACGGGCTTCGGCTTGGACTCTGCCGAACGCCGCCAGGCCCTGGTGCCGGGCCGCCGCTGAGGTCTTGCGCCGTTCAACGCACCGACCCCACCCCGCCTTCGCGGCCACTGGATTTGTCCCCGCTCCTCAGGGACAAGCTTGTGGATAAGCCGTGGGGTGCAGGCTGAATGACCTGCTAAGTGCTTGATTTCAAAAGACAAGCCTTGTGCTGCCTAGAAAATGGGCAGGTCAAATCCCGGGCATCCCAGCTTGGGGCCGCGAGCGCAGGTCGGGCTGTCGGGGGCGGCCAGCCACCCCGGGGCGTGGCCGCTATCAACCTGGGGCTGCGCCTGCCCCCACGGGCCCTCTGGTTAGCGGAGGGCGAAAAAAAAGGCCCTCTTGCGAGGGCCTCGGGGCGCGGGTGGTCTGGACCACCACAGCAGGCAGGGGTTGACGAATCAACCGCCCTTGCTGGGGCGCTTGCCCGGGTTCTTCTTGCTGCGCGTTGCGACGCCGCGTTCCAGGCTGACGCGTTGGCCGCGGCCGCCGGTGGCCAGGGTCATGCCGGGCAGGGGGGTGGGGGCCGGAGTGCGCTTGCGATCTGCTTCGGTGACGATTTTGTTGCCCATGGGAGCCTTCAGAACAAAAAGTTGAAACCCCCTATTAGGCCACAGTTGGAGAAGCCCCGGTCCAAAGCCAGGCCCCGACCCCGCACGGGGGCACCTTGACCGGGGCCTCCCAGGCGCTTTCGGCAGCTTGCTTCACTAGAATCAGGCCCTCTTGGGGGCGCATTGGTCCCTGGTTCATTGACTTTTTTTGAGGTGTTGTTTTGCCCCTGCCGCCGCCCCTTGCCCGCCGTCCCATGCACACCCGCCAGGTGCAATACCGGGGTTATCAGCGAGAAGATGGCCTGTGGGACATCGAAGGGGAGATGAAGGACACCAAGACAGAGGACTTCCACATCCCCGGTGAAGGCCATTGGGCGCCCGGTGAGGCGATCCACCACATGCTGATCCGGGTCACGGTGGACACCCGCTTTGTGGTGCGTGACCTCCAAGTGGCGATGGACAGCGTCCCGCACGCCGAATGCCCGCCCGCACAGGCGGCCATGCGCACCATGATCGGCTGCAGCATGGCCGGTGGCTGGCGCCAGTCCATTGAGCGCAACCTGGGCGGTATCCAGGGCTGCGCCCACTTGCGCGAACTGCTGTTCAACCTGGCCACGGCGGCCTACCAGACCATCCCCAGCGCCTTTGAGCCCAACGCCGACCAGCCGCCCATGCACCTGGGGCGTTGCACCGCCTGGGACTTCAATGGCCCCCTGGTGCAGCGCCAACACCCGGTCTTTTTTGGCCATGTGCCCAAGCGGCGTCAGCCGCCCAGCGCCTGAGTCTGCGGCCGTGGGCGCAGGCCTGGGCGCAGCTTGGGCCCCAGCTGAGGGCCCGTGCTATCAGGCGCGCAGGGACTTGAGCTGGGCCAGCTCGGCTTTGAGGCTGCTGTTCTCGGCCTGCAGCTCCACGATGGTCTGACGCAGGCGCGCGATGGTGCCCTCGGGCGTTTCGGGTTCGGTGCGCTCCACCGCCTTGGCGGCGCGCACCTTGCGGGCCGCCTGTTGCAGTTCCTTCTTGCCCCCGGCCGCCGCGGCCACTTGCTCCTCCATCGGCAGCGACGCCACCGTGGCGGCCGCATTGATCGAAATCGTGCCCGACTTCACGGCGGCCACCAGTTCCGGTGCCGCTTCTTTCTGGATCTTCTCGATCTGGCTGATGGTCGCACTGCTGATGCGGGCGGCCTTGGCCAGTGCCTCGCGTGTCATCACGGCCTCTTGTTCAGCCGTGGCCGGGGCGGTTGCGGTGGCAGCGGCGGCACTGGCTGTGCCCTCGGTGGCCTGGCCTGGGGCATCCTCCCAGGGCTGCAGAGGGGCCTCGGTCGCATCTGCCGCCACCGACACCGCGGCGCTGTCGCCGGCTTGGGCGGCGGGTGCTGCCGAAGGGGCTGCCGGCGCTTTGGGGGCCGGCTCGCGGCTGGCCAGGATGTCCTTCTTGCGCAGGGCCAAGACCCCGCGTTGGAAATCGGACAGGCTGCGGCGGCCCAGGTGCTGGTCAATCATCCACAGGCGCACATCGTCCATCGATTTGAACTGGGTGTTCTGCACCGTGTTGAAGGGCAGGCCATGTTTTTGGCAAATGCCGTAGCGGTTGTGGCCGTCGACCAGCACGTCGCCCCACAGCACCAAGGCGTCCCGGCAGCCCTCGGCCAGGATGCTGCGCTCCAGGGCCGCGTGCTCGTCGGGGGTCAGGGGGTCGATGTAGGCCAGTAGTTCTTCGTTGACGGTGATGTCCATGGGGCAGAGAGAAAAGTGAAACAGGTCGCCAAAAGGCGGGGCGGCGATTGTACGGGCCCGGCCCCAGGGCGGGCGCCAGACCGCGTGCGCTCGCTTTGTGTGCGCAAGTTGACAAAGCGGCGTGCAATGTCCCGCCGTTTGTGATTGGCGCGGTCAGAATCCCGACATCGCTGCAGTTCGGTGCGCCGGTGGCCCCCGCCACGGCATCAGCATCGAGCAGCGAGTGCTCTTTTTTTATCCACCTTCGAGGTTTCGGTCATGGCCTTCATCCACAGCCTGCTGCGCGTTCTGATCCTGTGCACTGCCATGCTGGGGGCGGTGGCTTTCCTCAGTGCCTGCGGCAACTCGGTGAGCCTGGAGAACTACCAGCGCCTCAAGGTCGGGCAGACCTTTGACGAGGTCAAACAGATCATCGGTGAGCCCTCACGCTGCGACGAAACCCTGGGGGTGCGCAACTGCGTCTGGGGCAACACCGAGCGCAGCATCCGCGTCAACTTTGCCCTCGACAAGGTGCTCCTGCTGTCGGCGGACAACCTCAAGTAAAACCCCCACGTCGGTTGACGGGGGCCCGCGGGGGCGGCCTCAGACACCGCGCGCCGTGACCCAAGCCCACGGCACAATAGCGCCATGCCGAGCTTGTACGAATCCATGAACGCTGCCCTGCGCGCCCACTGGCAGCAGCACAACAACCAATACCCCACCTTCATCCTGGCGCCCGAGCAGCACGAGCCCCTGATGGCCGAAATCGCGCTCGTGCGCGAGGTGTTTGGCCCCGCCGCGGCCTTGTTCCCGCGGGACAAGTTCCACGGTGCTCCCATCGAGCTGCGCCCGGGGGCCGCCCCGGCGATCCGGTCGGTTGACGGGGTGGAGACCCTGCTCGAACTTTGAGACTCTGAGGGGCGCCTGCAGCGGCGCCCATTCGGTTGGCGCGAGCGCTGGCCCCCAAGCGCAGTTGGTGGGGCTGGCGGCCCATCCAAGCCCTGTTCCTGAGGCCGTTTTGGCCATGAAAAAAGCCCTGACTCTTGCGAATCAGGGCTTTCTATTTGGTGCCGGAGAGATGAATCGAACACCCGACCTTCTCATTACGAATGAGCTGCTCTACCGACTGAGCTACACCGGCTTGAATCAAAAATTATACACCGGTGTGGTAGCTGGTGACGCGGTCGACCTCATTTTTTGAGCCCAGGATCACGCTGACGCGTTCGTGCAGTTGGCCGGGTTCGATGTCCAGGATGCGCTGGCGGCCGTTGGTGGCGGCGCCGCCGGCTTGCTCGACCAGCCAGCTCATGGGGTTGGCTTCGTACATCAGGCGCAGCTTGCCGGGCTTGTTGGGCTCGCGCTTGTCCCAGGGGTACATGAAGACGCCGCCGCGGGTCAGGATGCGGTGCACGTCGGCCACCATGCTGGCGATCCAACGCATGTTGAAGTCCTTGCCGCGCGGGCCTTCCTTGCCTTGCAGGCACTCGTCGATGTAGCGCTTCACGGGCTCGTCCCAGTGGCGCATGTTGCTCATGTTGATGGCGAACTCTTTGGTGTCGGCGGGGATGCGCACGTTTTCCTGGGTCAGCACGAACGAGCCTTGTTCGCGGTCCAGGGTGAACATGGACACGCCGTCACCGACGGTCAGCACCAGGGTGGTTTGCGGGCCGTACACACAGTAGCCGGCGGCCACTTGCTTGGCGCCGGCCTGCAGGAAGTCCTGCTCGGTCACGCCGGGCGAGCCTTCAGGCTTCTTCAGCACGCTGAAGATGGTGCCGATGCTGACGTTGACGTCGATGTTGCTGGAGCCGTCGAGCGGATCGAACAGCAGCAGGTACTCGCCTTGCGGGTAGCGGTTGGGCACCAGGTAGATGCTGTCCATTTCTTCCGAGGCCATGGCGGCCAGGTGGCCGCCCCATTCGTTGGCTTCGATCAGCACCTCGTTGGCGATGATGTCGAGCTTCTTTTGCACTTCGCCTTGCACGTTCTCGCTGTCGGCCGAGCCGAGCACACCGCCCAGCGCGCCCTTGTTGACGGCTTGGCTGATGCTCTTGCAGGCACGCGCCACCACTTCGAGCAGCAGGCGCAGTTGCGAGGGGATGTGACCTTCTTCGCGTTGTTGTTCAACGAGGTAGCGGGTCAGGCTGATTCTTTGGGCCATGGTTTTCTTCTCCTTAATCGGCGAGTGCGCGGGTCACGACTTCGCGCACGTCGTTGCTGAGGTCGGCTTTGGCGGCGACACGGGCAATGGCTTCGCGGGCGGCGCTGCGGTAGGGTTCAGCCAGCTTCTTCCAGCGGTCCAGGGCGCGGGCCAGTCGGGCGGCGACCTGGGGGTTGATGGCGTCGAGCTCGATCACGCGGTCGGCCCAGAACACGTAGCCCGCGGCGTCGCTGCGGTGGAAGGCGCCCGGGTTGGCGCTGCAGTAACTGAAGATCACGCTGCGCGCGCGGTTGGGGTTGCGCAGGTTGAAGTCCGGGTGGGTCATGAGCTGGCGCACCGCGGGCAGCACATGGCCGCCGTGGTCAGGCGCACCGGCTTGCAGCGAGAACCACTTGTCGATCACCAGGGCTTCGTTCTTGAACAGGGCATGGAAGCGGCTCAGGGCCGGGGCCGCCAGTTCGTGGCCACTGATGACCAGGGCGCTCAGGGCGTTGAAGCGGTCGGTCATGTTGGCCGCGTCCTTGAAGCGCTGGAAGGCCTTGCCCGGCCAGACCGTGTCGCCACTGCGGCGGGCGGCCACGCACAGCTGGGTCAGGGCCAGGCCGGCCAGGGCGCGGCGGCCTGAGGACACCGGGTCGGGCCGGTAGCCGCCGGTGTCGCGGTTGTCTTCCCAGGCTTGTTGCCACTGAGTTTGCAGGGCGGTGGCCAGCTGCTCGCGCATGGCTTCGCGCACCGCGTGGATGCGCTGCGGGTCGACCACGTCCAGCTGCTCAGCCAGGTAGGTTTCCGAGGGCAGGGTGAGCACCAGTTCCTTGAAGGCGGCGTCCAGCGTGGGGTCGGCCAGCACCTGGCGCATGGCGTCGAGGTAGGCGTCGTCCAGCACCGGGGTCTGGGCCAGGTCGCTGTCGCCCTGGATGGCCTTGAGCGCGCGGGCCAGGGCCAGGCGTTGACCGGCTTCCCAGCGGTTGAACGGGTCGCTGTCGTGCGCCAGCAGGGTCAGCAGCTCGGTGTCGGTGTAGGCGTAGTCCAGCACCACCGGGGCCGAGAAGTCACGCAGGATGGACGGCACCGGGGCGCTGTCCACGTTGACGAAGGTCAGCGTTTCGCTGGCCTCGGTCAGCACAAAGGTGCGCGTGCCGGTTTCGGCCTGGGCCCAGTGCGCCAGTTGCAGGGGCAGGGCCTGGCCCTGGGCGTCGAGCAGACCCAGGTTGACGGGGATCACGAACGGGTCTTTGAGGGCCTGGCCCGGGGTCGGCGCGCAGCTTTGCGTCAGGCTCAGGGTGTAGGTGCGGGCCGCGGCATCGTACTGGCCGCTGGCGTGCAGGCGTGGCGTGCCGGCCTGGCTGTACCAGCGCTTGAACTGGGGCAGCAGGCGCGCCAGATCCGACTGCGGGTTGGCGTCGGCAATGGCCTGGGCGAAGTCGTCGCAGGTCACGGCCTGGCCGTCGTGGCGCTCGAAGTACAGCTTCATGCCCTGGGCAAAGCCGTCGCGACCCACCAGGGTCTGCATCATGCGTACCACCTCGGCACCCTTCTCGTAGATGGTGACGGTGTAGAAGTTGTTGATCTCGATGTAGCTGTCGGGGCGCACCGGGTGGGCCATCGGGCCCGCGTCCTCAGGGAACTGGGCGGTGCGCAGCACGCGCACGTCTTCGATGCGCTTGACCGCGCGCGCCGAGGGGCTGCCCGCCAGGTCTTGGCTGAATTCCTGGTCGCGGAAGACGGTCAGGCCTTCTTTGAGGCTCAACTGGAACCAGTCCTGGCAGGTGACGCGGTTGCCGGTCCAGTTGTGGAAGTACTCGTGACCGACCACGCTCTCGATGTTGCTGAAGTCGGCATCGGTGGCGGTGGCCTGGTTGGCCAGCACGTACTTGGTGTTGAAGATGTTGAGGCCCTTGTTCTCCATGGCGCCCATGTTGAAGTCGCTGGTGGCGACGATCATGAAGCGCTCCAGGTCGAGCGGAAGGCCGAAGCGGGCTTCGTCCCAGGCCACGCTGGCCATCAGCGAGTTCATCGCGTGCTCGGTCTTGTCGAGGTCGCCAGGGCGCACAAATACCTGCAGCAAGTGGTCCTTGCCCGCGCGAGAGCGGATGCGCTGCTCACGCGCCACCAGTTGGCCCGCGACCAGCGCGAACAAATAGCAGGGCTTCTTGTGCGGGTCGACCCACTTGGCGAAGTGGCGGCCGTCTTCGAGTTCGCCTTCCTCAACCAGGTTGCCGTTGGACAGCAGCACCGGGTACTTGGCCTTGTCGGCCCGCAGCGTGACGGTGTAGCTGGCCATCACGTCCGGGCGGTCCAGGAAGTAAGTGATGCGGCGGAAACCCTCGGCTTCACACTGGGTGAAGAACGAGTCGTTGCTCACGTACAGGCCCATGAGCTTGGTGTTCTTGGCCGGGTTGCAGGTGGTGAAGATTTCCAGGTCGAAGGCGTCCGGGCCTTCGGGCAGGTTTTCCAGCACCAGCTGGTTGCCGTCCATCTTGAAGGACGTGCCTTGGCCATTGACCAGCACGCGCGCCAGGTTGAGCTCCTCGCCGTCCAGGCGCAGGGCCTGGGGCGCGACGTCGCCGTTGCGACGCAGGCGCATCTTGTTGAGCACGCGGGTCTTGGCGGGGTCGAGGTCGAACACCAGTTCAACCGTGTCGATCCAGTACGCGGGAGCGGTGTAGTCTGCACGGTGGATGGCCGTGGCTTGTCCTTCTCGCATCATTGGGTTTCTTTCCTTTGGGCCCGGGTCGGGCTTGGGGTGGATGGGGGGTCAGACGCCTTGCTTGAGCGAGGCTTCGATGAACGCGTCCAGGTCGCCGTCCAGCACCTTTTGGGTGTTGGAGATTTCGACGTTGGTGCGCAAGTCCTTGATGCGGCTCTGGTCCAGCACGTAGCTGCGGATCTGGTGGCCCCAGCCCACATCGGTCTTGGTGTCCTCGAGCTTTTGTTGCTCTTCCATGCGCTTGCGCATCTCAAAGTCGTACAGGCGCGAGCGCAGGCGCTTCCAGGCCACATCGCGGTTGCTGTGTTGGCTGCGACCGTCCTGGCACTGCACCACGATGCCCGTCGGGATGTGGGTCAGGCGCACGGCGGAGTCGGTCTTGTTGATGTGCTGACCGCCGGCCCCGCTGGCGCGGTAGGTGTCGGTGCGCACGTCGGCGGGGTTGATGTCGATCTCGATCGAGTCATCCACCTCGGGGTAGACGAACACGCTGGCAAAGCTGGTGTGGCGACCGCCCGACGAGTCGAACGGCGACTTGCGCACCAGGCGGTGCACACCGGTTTCGGTGCGCAGCAGGCCAAAGGCGTATTCGCCCTCGATCTTGATGGTGGCGCTCTTGATGCCCGCCACGTCGCCCGGGGTTTCGTCTTCGACCGTGGCCTTGAAGCCCTTGCGCTCGGCGTACTTCAGGTACTGGCGCAGCAGCATGCTGGCCCAGTCGCAGGCCTCGGTGCCACCGGCGCCGGCTTGCAGGTCCAGGAAGCAGGGGCTGGGGTCGGCCGGCTGGTTGAACATGCGGCGGAACTCCAGTTGCTCGATGGCCTGGGTCAGCTGGGCGCATTCGGCCTCGATGGTTTCGAGGCCGGCTTCGTCGCCTTCTTCCTTGCTCATCTCGTAGAGCTCGGTGTTGTCGGCCAGCTCGGTGGTCAGGCGCTCGATCACCAGCACGATGTCGTCGAGGGCTTTCTTTTCTTTGCCCAGTTCCTGGGCTTTCTTGGGGTCGTTCCAGACGCTGGGGTCTTCCAGCGAGGCGTTGACCGTCCTCAGGCGTTCAGCTTTGGCATCGTAGTCAAAGATACCTCCGTAAATCGACCGTGCGGGCGCTCAGGTCCGCCAGGTTGGTGCCGATGAGGTTGACGCGTTCTGCTTCCATGATTTTTTCCTGTGAGTGTTCGGGGGCAGGCGACGGGCGACGCGGGATGGCGCCGCCGGTGGCATGCAAACCCTGCATTTTCTCACGGGTCTTGCTTGGGCAGACGGGGGGCGGGTCGAGGTCGCCCATAAAAAAGACCGCCGAAGCGGTCTCTGAGGGGGCGACAGGCCAGCCCGGACAGGCTGGCCAGCGGCTCAGTGGATCACCATCAGGGTGAACGGCGGCACGTAGGCTTGCAGCGTCACGAAGATGCCGACCAGGCAGGCCAGTGCAATCGAGTGGAAGAACACGTAGCGCAGGATGTCGCCTTCGTGGTTGAACCAGCGGGTGGCGGTGGAGGCCACGACGATGGACTGCGCATCGATCATCTTGCCCATCACGCCGCCCGAGCTGTTGGCTGCACCCATCAGGTTGGGCGACAAGCCCAGCTGCTCGGCCGCCACCTTCTGCATGCCGCCAAACAGCACGTTGGACGCCGTGTCCGAACCCGTCAGGGCCACGCCCAGCCAGCCCATCAAGGTGCCAAAGAAGGGGTAGAACATGCCGGTTGACGCGAACGCCAGACCCAGCGTGGTGTCCAGGCCGGAATAGCGCGTCAGTGTGCCCAGGGCCAGCATCAGCACGATGGTCAGCAGCGAGTAGCGCACCAGCCAGACGGTCTTGCCAAACGATTTGGCCAATGCCGGCAAGGTGTAGCCCATCACCAAGCCCCCCACAATCGCGGCCAGCAGGATGCCGGTGCCCGTCATGGACAGCAGGTTGAGCACGAACTCAGCGCTCTCCGCCGTGGCCTTGGGGACTACCGGGGGCACTTTTTCGATCATCTTGTGCAGCCCTTCGATGGCGAACTTCGGCGCCCAGAGGCTGTTCAAGAAGGTCTTGGTGGCCGGCAGGCCCCAGACGAACACGAACACGGTCAAGATGACCCATGGCGTCCAGGCCTTGACCACCACGGCCCGCGGGTGCACGGTGGGGACGGTGGGCTTTTGCGCTTCGCCGCCGCTGGCTTCATGGCCCTTCAGGGACACCGAGGTCCAAATCTCGGCGGGCTTCCACACCTTCAGGAAGCCGACCAGGGCCGCCATCGAGCACATGGCCGCGATCACGTCCACCAGCTCGGGGCCCATGTAGTTGGACACCAGGAACTGCGGCACCGCGAAGCTCACACCGGTCACCAGGATGGCTGGCCAGATTTGCTTCATGCCGCGCCAGCCTGCAAAGGCCCAGATCAGCCAGAAGGGCACCAGCAGCGAGAAGAAGGGCAGCTGGCGGCCGATCATGGCCGAGACCTCGGCGAGGTCGTAGCCGTGTACCTTGGCCAGGGTGATCACCGGTGTGCCGAGCGCGCCGTAGGCCACGGGCGCCGTGTTGGCGATCAGTGACAGGCCCGAGGCCGCCAGCGGCGAAAAGCCCAGGCCGATCAGGATCGCGGCCGTCACCGCCACTGGCGTGCCAAAGCCAGCAGCCCCTTCAAAGAAGGCGCCAAAAGCGAAGGCGATCAGCAGCAGTTGCAAGCGGCGATCTTCCGTGATGCCGGCGATCGAGTCCTGCAGCACCTTGAAGCTGCCGTTTTGCTCGGTCAGTTGGTGCAGGAAGATGATGGTCAACACGATCCAGCCGATCGGCATCAGGCCGGTGAGGCCCCCCAAAAAGGCGGCCTTGCCCGCCATGTCGAGCGGCATGCCAAAGGCCAACACGGCGATGGCGATCGCACTGAGCAGCCCTAAACCGGCCGCGATGTGGGCCTTGAGGTGCAGAAAGCCAAGACCAACCAGCATGACGACCACGGGGACGCCTGCCAGCAAAGTAGACAGCAACATGTTGCCTGTCGGGTTGTAGACCTGTTGCCAAATCATCTGTTATCTCCTGTGTTGTTGATGGGGCACAGGGACTTTAGTCAGGGGATTTGGCAGGCGGCTGTCGAGAAGCTGTCGGATTGGTCCTTTCGGCCTGAAAAGATTTCACAGCTTGATTGCAGGATTTGATGCGGTCCGAATGGGGGGCCAAACGGCGACCTCAAACCGCGATTCCAAGGGTTTATACGGTTTGCTATCAGGTTCGAGTCAGGGCGCGGGATGACGTCTTGAAAAAAGCCACGGAGCGCACCAGATCCGCGGCTTGCTGCTGCAGGCTTTGTGCTGCCGCGGCGCTTTGCTCGACCAGGGCGGCGTTTTGCTGGGTCGTCTGATCCAGTTGCTGGATCGCCTGCCCGATCTGGCTCACCCCCGTGCTTTGCTCGCGGCTGGCGGCGCTGATCTCGGTCATCAGGCGCGTCACCTCGGCGATCGAGGCCACCAGGTCGTTCATGGTTTGACCGGCTTGGCCCGCGACTTCTGCGCCTTGGTTGACTTGGCTGTGGCTGGTTTGGATCAGGGCCTTGATCTCGCGCGCGGCGGCGGCGCTGCGCTGCGCCAGCACCCGCACCTCGCTCGCCACCACCGCAAAGCCCCGACCCTGCTCGCCGGCCCGCGCGGCTTCGACGGCGGCGTTCAGCGCCAGGATGTTGGTCTGAAACGCAATGCCGTCGATGACCCCAGTGATGTCGGCGATGCGGTGCGCGCTGTGCTGCATCTGCTGCACCGATTGCACCACCGACTGCACGGCCTGACCCGCCCGTTGCGCGGTGCTGGACGCGCTGCCGCTGACGTGCTCGGCGCGGCTCGCGTTGTCGGCGTTGTTCTGCACGGTGGCCGACATCTGCTCCATGGCGGCTGAGGTTTGTTCCAGCGCAGAGGCTTGTTGTTCGGTGCGTTGGCTCAGGTCGTGGTTGCCCTGGGCGATTTCCCGGCTGGCATGCGCCACGCTGTCGGCGCCGGCCCGCACCTGGCCCACAACCTGGGCCAGTCGGGCCTGCATGTCGGCCATGGCGCGCAGCAGGTCGGCCAGTTCGTCGCGGCCCTGGGCGGCCACGGGCAGGGTCAGGTCGCCGTCGGCCACGGCCCGGCTCAGGTGCACCGCGCGGCCCAGCGGCGCTGTCACGGAGCGGCTGAAGCGCCAGGCGCCCAGCCCGCTGATGAGGCACACCAGCCCCATCACGGCGAGGCTGATCCAGGTGCTTCGCTGGGCCTGGTGGGCGGCCTGGGCCCCCGATTGCTCGCTGGCTTCGCGGATCAGCGCAGTGGCCTTGTCCAGCAGTTGGGATGGCTCGCGGTCGATGCCGGTCACCGCCCGGTCGCCCACGGTGGCGTCGAACTGGGCCTGCTCGAAATCCGTCAGGCCCCGGCGGTAGGCCTGCCCCATGCGCTCGTGGCTTTGTTTGAACCGTTGCAGCAGGGCTTGGGCTTCGGGCTGGGCGACCTGGCCTTGCAGGGCCTGGGCGCGCTGCTGGACCAGGGCCTCCTGCTTCTCAAAGGCGGCCCAGTAACGCTGCCGTTGCGCCGGGTCGCGCCCGCGCAGCAGCACGTTCTTCCATTCCTGAATCTGCACCTTGAAGTCACTGAGCAGCTGGATCGCCCCCACCGCGTGGTCATGGTCCCGCTGGACCACTTCGCGGTAAACAGTGATGGATTGGTTCAGCTGAATCAGGCCAAACAAAGCGGCGGCCAGCAGGGCGGCCAGGGCACTGGCGAAGGCGAGAGGCAGTTTGAGACTCAGGCGCATGGCGACTTCCCTTCACTGACCTTGGCGCGGGCCAGCCGGTCGCCGGAACGGGAGACGGGCCTGTCGCTGCCACACGGTGGATGAGCGCGAGCATGCCTGAAAGCCGCCGATTTGTGCGTATTTTTTGAGGCTTCAGGTCAAAAATTCGGTCAACAGCCGGGCCAGTGCTTCGGGTTGATCGTGGTGCAGCATGTGGCCTGCCTGGTCGATGCAGGCGATGCGGTGCTGGGGCACACGCTTCAGGCGCTCGTGGTAGTCGGCCAGGGTGTACTGGCCTTTCCACCACTGGCCCAGGCTGTCGTCGCTGGCCTCGACGGCCAACAGGGGCGCGCTGATGCGCTGGTACAGCTCCAGCGCCTCATCGGCTCGGTAGAGCTGGGCACTGGTGACCTTGTGCGCGGCTTCACCCAGGATGTGCCAGCGCGGGCTGCCGTCGGCCTGGGGGCGTTCTTGCGCCCAGTGTGGGGCCAGCCAGCGGGCCTTGTTGGCACTCAGCCGCGGGTTGGTTTTGATCAGGCGCTGGGCCACCCCTTCGAGGCTGTCGTAGCTTTTGAGGTCCATCTCGCCCCGGCGCAGGGCTTTGAGTTCGTCCATCCACTTGGCATAGCGGCCCGGCGCTTGCGAGGGGCGCGAGGCGGGCATGCCGAAGCCCTCCAGGTTGACCAGGCGGCGGATGCGCTGCGGGCGGGCGCCCGCGTACATCATCACCACATTGCCGCCCATGCTGTGGCCCACCAGGTCGATGGGCTGGTCGGCGGTGCAGTGGTCGAGCAGGGCGTCGAGGTCGCCCAGGTAATCGGCAAATTGGTAGTGGTCGCAGTGGGGGCCGGTGGTGAGGCCAAAGCCGCGCCAGTCGGGTGCGATGATGTGCCGCTCGCCCGGCAGGGCGTCCACCATGAACTGGTAGGACGCGGCCACGTCCATCCAGCCATGCACCAGCACCAGTGGTGGCTGGCCGGCCTGCGCCTCGCCCCACACCCTGACGTGGTATTGGTGGCCCCGGATGGGGATGAATTCGCTGCGGGATGGGCGTCTTGGCACGTACATGGCTGCCATGATACGAAGCGGCCAGCGGCCGCGTCAGTCAAGCGCAGGACAGCGCTGGTCGCTCTGGCGGGGGGCCGGTCACCGGCCCTGCAAGAAATGCGGCGCGCTCTTACACTGCTGCGGCTTGCGCACTCTGGGGGGCTGCTTTTCGGCCCGCCCCGAGGCCCTGACGGCGGGCCATCGCCCTCATTTGGGTGGCTTCAGCCCTTTGTTTCTTGATCGGAGATTCCATGAACCAAGTCCAACTCGGACACAGCGACCTGCGTGTCACCCCGGTGTGCCTGGGCACCATGACTTTTGGTGAGCAAGTCGATGAAGCCAACGCCCACGCCATCCTGGACCGCTCGCTGGCCCTGGGCGTGAACTTCCTCGACACGGCCGAGATGTACGCCGTGCCGGCCCGCGCCGAGACCTGTGGCGCCACCGAAACCATCATCGGCAACTGGTTGGCCAAGCACCCGGGCCAGCGTCAAAAGGTGGTGCTGGCCACCAAGGTGGCCGGCCCGTCGCGCGGCATGCCCTGGATCCGCGAGGGCGCGGGCATGACCGCAGCGGACATCCTGGCCTCGTGCGAGGGTAGCCTGCGCCGCCTGCAGACCGACGTCATCGACCTCTACCAGATCCACTGGCCGGAGCGCCACGTGCCCGCGTTCGGGGCGCTGTACTTCGACCCCGCCAAGGACAAGTCGGTCACCTCGATCCACGAACAACTCGACGCCCTGGGCCAGTTGGTCAAGGCCGGCAAGGTGCGTTACATCGGCCTGTCCAACGAAACGCCCTATGGCGTGCACGAGTTCGTGCGTCTGGCCGAACAACATGGCCTGCCGCGTGTGGCCACCGTGCAGAACCCGTACTGCCTGATCAACCGCAGCTACGAGAACGCGCTCGACGAGAGCTGCCACCGCTTGGGCGTGTCGCTGCTGGCGTATTCGCCGCTGGGCTTTGGCCTGCTGACGGGCAAGTACGACGCCAGTGGCATCGAGGGGCCGGACGCGCCGAAGGACGGCCGCATTGCGCGCTACGAGTCGGTGCGCAAACAGCGCTGGGGCCGCCTCGAAGCCCTGGCCGCCGCCCGCCGCTACAACGCGCTGGCGCGCGAGCATGGTCTGACGCCCAGCCAACTGGCCCTGGCCTTCTGCTACACCAAGTGGCAAGTGGCCAGCACCATCATTGGCGTCACCTCGGTGGCCCAACTGGAAGAAGACGTGGCCGCCTACGGCACCACGCTGTCGCCCGAGTTGCTGGCCGCCATCGACGCCATCCGCTGGGAAACGCGCGACCCCGCGATCTGACGCGACCATCAGGCGCGTCGATCCGCCCCGGGCACCTGACGCACCGATCCGATGGGCACCGCAGCCCGCCCCGCTGCCGAGGCGGGTTGAGCCCGGTCAGGCGGCGGCCGGTGCCTCGGCCCGGTTCGGCTTGACCCGGCCCGCCTGCCAGGGCGCGCTGCCGGCTTCACCGAGGTCCCAGAACAGGCCGGCCATCACGGCCAGGCCCTCGCGCGCCACCGAGCCCAGCAGGTGCTCATTGGGCGCGTGCTGCGCGCAGGCCGGGTACGAGTGCGGCACCCACAGTGTGGGCAGGCCCAGGCCGTCGGCAAACAGGTCGTTGGGCAGCGAGCCCGCCAGGTTGGGCAGCAGCACCGCCGGCTGGCCCGCGCTGGCCTGCATGGACGCCAGTGCCCAGTCCACCCAGGGGTTGTCCAGGTCCAGGCGGGTGGCGCCGCAGGCCATGCTGACGTTGACCTGCACATCGTCAAAGCCGTGCGCGTCCAGGTGGGCGCGCACATGGTCTTGCAGGTGGGTCCAGTCGGTGCCCACCACAAAGCGCAACTGGCAGTGCGCCACCGCGTTGGGCGGGATGGCGTTGACCGGCCGCGTGGCCGACCCCGCGCCCAGGGCCAGCACTTCCAGCGTGTTCCAGCCCACCAGCTGTTCGGCCGGGCTCAGGCCGGGTTCGCCCCAGCCGGGGCTGAGTTCGGGGTCGTCGTGCCCGCCCCCCACCGGCACGTCGCGCAGGGCCTGACGCAGGCGCTCGGGCGGCGGTGGTGGCAGCAGGCCGGGCACCAGGATGCGGCCTTGCGGGCCGACCAGGCAGGCCAGCGCGTGGCTCAGGCGGACGGCCGGGTTGCTCAGCACGCCGCCCCAGTTGCCCGAGTGGTAGGCCCGTTCGCGTGCGTTCACGCGCAGCGAGAAATTGACCGCCCCACGCGACCCCAGGAACAGGGTCGGGCGGCTGGCCTGGGCGCGCGGGCCGTCGCTGGCCAGGAACAGGTCGGCCCGCAAGGCGCTGCGCTGTTGTTCGCAGAAGGCAGCCAAGCCTGGGGAGCCGGCTTCTTCGCCCATCTCCAGCAGCACCGTGACGTTGTAGCCCAGGCGTTGCTGGCGGGCCTGCAGCGTGTGCTCCAGCGCGGCCAGCACGATGCTGTGCTGGCCCTTGTTGTCGGCACTGCCGCGGCCATACCAGCGGTCGCCCTCGATGGTCAGTGTCCAGGGGCTCAGGCCGTCGCGCCAGCGTGCATCCTGGCCGTTGACCACGTCACCGTGGCCGTAGCTCAGCACGGTGGGCAGGGCGGGGTCTTCGACGCGGTGCGCCAGCAGCAGCGGGCCAGCGCCTGGCACCGGGTTGTCGTGCAGGTGCACCGCAAAGCCCAGCCGGCTCAGCCAGGGCTGGATCTCGTCGCTCAGGTAGCCACGCAGGGCGGCGTGGGTGGCGGCCGGGGCGTCGGGGCCCAGGTCGCTTTCGGTGCGCCAGCCCAGGCGGCGGTTCAGGTCGGTGGCCAGGCCGCCGGTATCGAAGTACTGGTGGACTTGGGCCAGGAGGTCAGAGCGGGTCATGGGCTGGGTTCATTTTCTGTCAGGGGTTGGGGAAGACCTCAGGACGCGATGTACCGGTCCTTGCGGTGGTTCATGGTGAGGATCAGGTTCAGCATCACGGCGCCGCCAATCGACAGCGCCACATTGCTCAGGGGGGCGGTCCACAGGGCCAGCAGCACGATCACGCAGTCCACCGCCATCTGGATGTGGCCGGCTTTCCAGCCGCGGCTTTCTTGCAGGTAAAACGCCAGGATCCCGATGCCGCCCAGGCTGGCGCGGTGCCGGAACAGCATCAAGAAGCCCACGCCCATCAACAGGCCGCCCAGCACGGCGGCGTAGGCCGGGTGCAGGGTGTCGAAGCTCACCAACTGCGGTGTGATCTCGGTCATCACCGACAACAGGGCCACCGCGGCCATGGTCTTGAGCACAAAGGCCTGGTCCATCTTGCGCCAGGCCAGCACATAAAACGGCAGGTTGAGCACAAAGAACACCTTGCCGAAGCTGTAGCCGGTGGCGTAGTGCAGCAAAAAGGCCAGGCCCGCCATGCCGCCGCTGAGCAGGTGGTCACGCGAGTAGATGGCCACGCCCAAGGCGATCAGCAGCGTGGCCGAGAACAGGGCCAGCGCGTCCTCGGTCAGGCTGTGGCGGGTCAGGTCGCTGACGGGCGAGGGGGGCGCTGGCGCGGCCACCGCGGGCGTGTTGGCCGAGGGGGCGTCCGCAGACGGCGGGTTGGAGGGTTCAGGTGCGTTCATGAAAAAGGTTCCGTGTGAGGCCGCGGGCCCTGTGGCCCGACGCCAAGGCGTCAGGGCAAGCAAGGGGCGGGCCGCGTAGGACACCATTTTTTCACCGTGGGGGCTGTGACCGGGATCAGAGCCTGCTCATTCAAGCGTCACTTTGGCGCGCGCCACCGCGGCGCGGAACTGCGTGATCTCCAGTTCCATCTGTTTGATCAACTTGGCCGAGTCCAGGAACACCGGCTCCAGCGACTGCGCACGGAACTGGGCCTGCACCTCGGGCTGGGTCATCACGCGGCTCAGCTCCTGGCTCAGGCGCGCGATCACCGCGGGGGGCGTGTGGGCGGGCGCGGCCAGGGCATACCAGCCCTCAAAGCTGGCGTCCTCCAGCTTGAGTTCGGCCAGCGTGGGCACGTCGGGCAGGCTGGGGATGCGTTGGCGGCTTGGCGTGGCCAGGGCCCTCAGCTTGCCGGCCTTGAGGTGAGGGGCGGCACTGGCCAGGGTGTCGAAGGTGGCCTCGACCTCGGCCGACATCAGGGCCGTGGCGACCTGGGCGCTGCCCTTGTACGGGATGTCCTGCAGCGACACCTGGGCCGCCAGGCCCAGCAGGATGCCGGCCAGGTGCGGCGCGGTGGCACTGCCGTAGGTGGCGTAGCGCACCGCGCCGGCCTGCTTGCGGGCTGCGCTCAGCAGGTCGTTCAGGGTCTTGAAGGGCGACTGCGCGGGCACCACCAGCACCAGCGGGGCGCGCGCCAGCATGGCGATCGGGATCAGGTCTTTGAAGGGGTCGTAGCCAATGCGTGGCTTGAGCGCCGGATTGACCGTGTACGAGGTCGAGCCCGACACCAGCAGGGTGTAGCCATCGGGGGTGGCGCGCACCACGGTTTCGGTGCCGATCAGGGTCGAGGCACCGGGCTTGTTGTCCACCAGCACCGACTGCCCCAGTCGTTGGGACAGCGCCTGCCCGGCGGCCCGGGCCACGATGTCGGTGCCGCCGCCCGGCGGGAAGGGCACCATCAGGCGCACATTGCGTTGGGGCCAGGCCGCGCTGTCGGCGGCGTGCAAGCCCAGGGGCAGTCCGGCGCTCAGGGCCAGCAGGGAGAGGGCGGTGCGGCGTTGCATGGGGCGGGTCATCCGGTGGGCCAGCGCCTGGGGCGCCGGTTGGGGTTGCAAACAAAGGTGTGTCGGGCCTTCATTAGACGACGAGGCAAGGGTATTCAGGCCTGTTTCTTGCGTTGCCTTCGTTAGAGAATTAACAAGGCCCCGTTGCTTGGATTGGAAAGGTCACCTGCCGTGAAGCTGCCTCTGTTCAGTTTGCCCCTGCGTTACTTTGTCGTGGTGGCCCGGGCCCGCTCGGTCAGCGAGGCGGCGCGCCAGCTGCATGTGGCGGCCTCGGCGGTGAGCCGGCAGATCACCCTGCTCGAAGACAGCCTGGGCCTGGCTTTGTTCGAGCGCGCGCCGCGCGGCATGGTGCCCACCGCCGCGGGCGAAAAGCTGCTGGCCCACGTGCTGACGGCGACCGAGGACAGTGGCTTTCTGCTCGAACAGCTGCGCGGCCTGGCGGGGCGCCCCCGGGTGCGCCTGGCCTGCACCGAAGGCTTTGCGGCCGGCTTCATGGCGGGTGCCCTGCGGACCTTCCGGGCCCAGCACCCGACGGCCCAGCTGGAGCTCAATGTGGTGGCCCCTGAGCAGGTCAACCTGTTGTTGCGTCAGGGCGAAATCGACCTGGGCCTCAAGTACAGCCTGACCCCCGAGAAAGAAGTGGCGGTGTTGCACACGGTGCAAGCCCCGGTGATGGCCGTGGTGCGCGCCGACCACCCCCTGGCGGGCAAGCCCCGCATCCGGGTGCAGGACGCCGTGCGCTACCCGCTGGTGCTGGGCGCCGCGGGCACCACCAGCCGACGTCTGTTTGACCTGGCGTGCAGCCAGCACGGGGCGCAGTACGTGCCCACCGTGGTCAGCAATTTCTCGCCAGCGCTGATGTCCATGATGAGCGACAAGGACCTGATGCCGGCGGGCTACCTGACCGTGGCGCATTGGGTGGCCCAAGGCGAGCTCAAGGCCTTGCCCTTTGTCGAGCCCGAGCTGCAGCAGCGCCGCCTGTGCCTGCTGGCCCAGGCCGGGCGCAGCCTGTTGCCGCCGGTGCAGGCCTTTGCCGACCTGCTGGTGGCCGGGGTGGGCGAGTTTGGCAAGCGCAAGGTGCGCACGCGCCCGCCGCGCAGCCCGCGCACGGCGGCCGAGCCGCAGACCGAGCCCGCCTGAGCCCGCCCGGCGTTGCTAACATGGCGACCCGGATGTCGGGCACGCCGGTGCCCCCTGCATGTCATGGCCAAAAAAGAACACGTCTCTGAAACCCCCGCCACCCAGTGGCTCAAGGCCCACCGGGTGGCCTACACCGAACACCCTTATGAGTACCTGGAGCATGGCGGGGCGCTGCACAGCGCCGAGGTGCTGGGGCAAGACCCTTTCACCGTCGTCAAGACCCTGATCATGCAGGACCAGGACGCCAAGCCCCTGGTGGTGTTAATGCACGGCAACCGCAAGGTGTCGACCAAGAACCTGGCGCGTCAGATCGGGGCCAAGTCGGTGGAGCCCTGCGCCCCCGAGGTGGCCAACCGCCACAGCGGTTACCTGGTCGGCGGCACTTCGCCGTTCGGCACCCGCAAGGCCATGCCGGTCTACATCGAGGAGAGCATCCTGAGCCTGCCGCGCATCTGCATCAACGGCGGACGGCGTGGTTTTTTGGTGGGGCTGGACCCGCAGGTCTGTGTGGCGCTGCTGGGTGCCCGTCCGGTGCAGTGCGCGCTGGCAGAATGATCGCCCTGGGCGGCTGAGCCGCCGCTGTTTTCATGCGCCGGGCGGCCCAGTGGCCCCTGGTGTCGATGCTTTGTTGAGAGGACCGCTACCTTGCAGACTTTTTACCCTCTGGCCGCCACGGCCCTGGCCTACCTGCTGGGCTCGCTGTCGTTTGCCGTCATCGTCAGCCGCCTGATGGGCCTGAACGACCCGCGCACCTACGGCAGCAAGAACCCCGGCGCCACCAATGTGCTGCGCTCGGGCAGCAAGGCCGCGGCCGTCATCACCTTGTTGCTGGATGCCCTCAAGGGCTGGTTACCGGTGTTCCTGGTGCGCCGCTATGGCGCCGCGTTGGACCTGGGCGATGGCACCCTGGCCCTGGTCGGGCTGGCGGCTTTCCTGGGTCACCTGTACCCGGTGTTTTTCCGCTTCGTGGGTGGCAAGGGCGTGGCCACGGCGCTGGGCGTGCTGTTTGGCGTCGACGCGGTGCTGGGCCTGGCAGCGGGTGCCGTGTGGCTGCTGATGGCGGTGTTGTTCCGCTACTCGTCGCTGTCTTCGCTGACGGCGGCGGCCGCCGCACCGGCCCTGTACGTGCTGGCCAGCGGCACCGCCTGGTACGCCGAAACCCCGGTCACCGTGGCGCTGGCCGTGATGGCCGCGCTGCTGTTTTACCGCCACCGCGAGAACATCCAGCGCCTGTTGGCGGGCACCGAGTCCAAGCTCGGGCAAAAGAAAAAAGCCTGAAGGCGGGGCGCTGCGCACCCGGGGTATCCCCGGGTGTCAGCCCGCCGGGGCGCGCTGGCCGCGGCGGGCCCCCGGGTGAAGGCGTCGCCGCCGCGTTGGCGGCTGGGCCCCACTCAAGCGCCGACCGCAAGGCCCCCCGACCTCACAGCATGTCGGGCGGGTGGTTGCGGGCCACCTGCAACATCACCGAGTGGTTGATCATCAGGGTCACCGCGTGCGAGGGCATGGCGGCCTGGATGCGGTGTTCACCGCGCGTCGTGTTGTACAGGCGGGGTTGCGGGTAGGGCTCGCCGCGCGCGTTGATCAGGCTGGCCACCAGGGGCTGGTTGGCGCGTTCGGTGCGGCGCAGCACCACCGCCAGGTCTTGGTTGTCCAGCTTCACGTAGGTGCCCGGCGGGCACAGGCCCACCCGGCGCACCAGCACCTGGGCGACATCGTCCTGTCGGCCCTGGCTGGCGCCAATCACCATGCGCAGTGAGTCGGTCACGCTTTTGCCCACGCGGCTGCGGCGCGGGCTGATCATGGCCGCATAGCGGTCCACCACCTGCAGGATGTGGGTCAGGCGCAGGCCTGGGTCGGGGGCGCCGCCCGGCACGGGCAGGGGCAGGTTTTCGTGGTGCGAGGCCACCACCGCCAGCCACAGTTCGTCCTGGATGCCGACGCGGGCCAGCAACAGGCAGCTTTTGACCGAGTGGGCGTCGATGTTGGACTGCTGCTCGACGCTGGGGCGTTCGCGCTGCTCGGCCAGCTCGTCCTGCAGTGCGGTCATCGCGATGTTCATGGTCAGCGCGGCGGCCACCAGGCTGTCGCGTTGCTCACGCGGCAATTTGACCTCTTGCGCGATGATGTGGCACAGCGCCGCGCAGACCAGGGCGTGGGTCGTGCTGTAGCCCGCGATCGAGGTGCCCGCCATCTGGAACAGCAGGTACAGGCCGGTGTCGGCGTCTTCTTCGAGCAGGTCTTGCAACCAGCGGTCGTATTGGCGGATCTTCTGCGCAAAGTCAGGCACGTTCTCGGGCACCGCCAGCAGCAGGCCGAGGCTGGACTCCAGGTCACCCCAGAGCGTGAGCAGGTCCTCGTAGCTGCTGGTCTCGGGGTCCGAGACCAGGGACATGGGCAGGGTATCTTTCAAGGCTTTTTATCCAGCACCATTTGGTCGCCACTCTGGCGCATCTGGAAGCGGCTCAGGAAGCTGTTGCCCAGCAGGACAAAGGGCAGGGGATTGCTGAGCACCACCGCGTCGACGTCATAGACCTCCACGTCACCGACGCGCAGGCTGGCCAGCTTCATGGGCCAGGCGGGGGTGCTGCCATTGGCCGTGCTCATGGCCACCTGGGGGCTGGCCAGGTAGGCCAGGCCCATGCGGTCCGCGTCTGGCCGACCGATGGCCACCACGGTGGCGCCGGTGTCGAGCATGAACTGCATCACCTGGCCATTGATCATGCCCTGGCTTTTGAAATGCCCGCTGCTGTCGGAGGTGAGGGTGATCTTTTTGCCGTTCGGGGGCTTGGGCCCTGCGCTGGCGGCCCCCAGTTGCACCGGGGCGTCACCCAGGCGCAGCGTCTGGCGGCGACCGTCTTGCTCGATCAGGGCCTCGTCACGTCCCACCGACAGCACCCGCACGCCCAGCAGGCTGTCGCCCACGGCCACGGCTTTGGGGGGCTGTTGGCCAATCACCAGCAGGGCCCGCCCACCCAGCACACCGCCCAGGGTCACGGGTTCGGCGGCCAGGCCGCTGGGGGCCACGGCTGCCAAGCCCCAGCTCAGGCCCAGGCAAGCCAGTCCCCGCCGGGAGCGGGCCAAGCCGAAGGGGCGCTGCAGCGTGGGCCGGGCAGGCATGGGGGCCGGTCAGTCGCGGAAGTTGTTGAAGTCCAGCGGCACGTCGGTGATGTCTTTGCGCACCAGGGCCATCGCGGCCTGCAGGTCATCGCGCTTGGCACCGGTCACGCGCACGGCGTCGCCCTGGATGGCGGCTTGCACCTTGAGCTTGCTGTCCTTGATCAGCTTCTGGATCTTCTTGGCCACTTCGGATTCGATGCCGTTGCGCACCTTGATGACCTGCTTGACCTTGTCGCCACCGACCTTCTGCACCGAGCCCTTGTCGAGGAAGCGCACGTCCACATTGCGCTTGGTGAGCTTGTTGCGCAGGATGTCCTCGACCTGGTCGAGCTGGAATTCAGCGTCACCGAACAAGGTGATTTCCTTGTCCTTGAGTTCGATGGCGGCCGAGGTGCCTTTGAAATCGAAACGTGTGCCAATTTCCTTGGCCGCGTTCTCGACGGCATTCTTCACTTCGACCAGGTTGGCTTCACAGACGGTATCAAAAGAGGGCATGGGAGTTCAGACGGAGCAGATGAGACAATAAGACCGATGTTAGTCGAGAAAAATGCCCCGCTCCAAGCCTGCAATACCTTTGGCATCGTGGCCCGCGCCCAGACCCTGGTGCGGGTGCGCGAAGTGCAGGACCTGAGCGCTGTCCTGGCCGACCCCGAACTGGGGCCCGAGCCCAAATTTGTGCTGGGGGGCGGCAGCAACATTGTGCTCACCGGCGATGTGCGCCCGGTGGTGCTGAAGATGGAAATCCCCGGCATCCGCCTGCTCGAGGAAACCCCGCGCGCCTGGATCGTGGAGGTCGGCGCCGGCGTGGCCTGGCACGACGCGGTGGTCTGGACTCTGGCTCAGGGCCTGCCCGGGCTGGAGAACATGGCGCTGATCCCCGGCACGGTGGGGGCTTCACCGGTGCAGAACATCGGTGCCTACGGCGTTGAGCTGCAAGACCGCTTCGAGTCGCTGGACGCGTTTGACCTGCTCACCGGGCAGACCTTCACGCTGGACGCGGCGCAGTGCGGCTTTGGCTACCGGGATTCGGTGTTCAAGCACGCGGCCCCGGCCGACCCGCAGGCCGAAGGCCTGGCGCGCGGACTGGGCCTGGCGGGGCGGGCGGTCATCACCCGCGTGCGCCTGCGCCTGCCCAAGCCCTGGAAACCCGTGCTCGGTTACCTGGACCTCGAGCGCCGTCGCGTGCAGGCGGGCATCGAGCAGCCCAGCGCACAGCAGATCTTCGAGTGGGTGTGTGACATCCGGCGCAGCAAGCTGCCGGACCCGGCGCAGATCGGCAACGCGGGCAGTTTCTTCAAGAACCCGTCGGTGACGCCCGAGCAGTGCGCCGACATCATCGCGCGCGAGCCCAAGATCGTGCATTACCCGATGCCCGATGGCAGCGTCAAACTGGCCGCGGGCTGGTTGATCGACGCTTGCGGTTGGAAGGGCAAGTCCGTGGGCAAGGCGGGCGTCTATGAAAAGCAGGCGCTGGTGCTCGTCAACCGGGGGCAGGGCCAGGACAGCGTGACCGGGGGCGAGGTCATGACGCTTGCGGGCGCCATCCAGACCAGTGTGTACGAGCGCTTTGGCATCCGCCTGGAACCCGAGCCCGTGGTGATCTGAGGCCAGCTCAGGCCGGTGGGCCCGCGCCCGCTGGGTCCGACCCGCCAACAAAAAGGCCAGCCCGGCATGACCGGCTGGCCTTTTGGGTTGGGGCGTGCCCCAGGGCCCGGTGGGGCCCAGTGGCTTATTCGCCCTTGCCCGGCAGCGAGGGCAGCGGCGAGTTGCCACCCAGCGACAGCAGGCCGGCCTGGGTGTAGATGCCCAGCTTTTCGCGCGTGTCCACGATGTCCAGGTTGCGCATGGTCAGCTGGCCAATGCGGTCGGCCGGCGAGAAAGGCGCGTCCTCGACCTTTTCCATCGACAGGCGCTCGGGCGCGTAGGTCAGGTTGGGGCTTTCGGTGTTGAGCAGCGAGTAGTCGTTGCCACGGCGCAGTTCCAGCGTCACCGTGCCGGTCACGGCGCGGGCCACCCAGCGTTGGGCGGTTTCGCGCAGCATGATGGCTTGCGGGTCGAACCAACGGCCTTGGTACAGCAGGCGGCCCAGCTTGAGGCCGTTGACGCGGTACTGCTCGATGGTGTCTTCGTTGTGGATGCCGGTCACCAGGCGCTCGTAGGCGATGTGCAGCAGCGCCAGGCCAGGGGCTTCATAGATGCCGCGGCTCTTGGCTTCGATGATGCGGTTCTCGATCTGGTCGCTCATGCCCAGGCCGTGGCGGCCACCGATGCGGTTGGCTTCGAGGATCAGGGCCACCGGGTCGTCGTAGCGCACGCCATTGAGGGCCACCGGTTGGCCTTCTTCAAAGGTGACGCTGACTTCTTCGCGCTTGACTTCAACGTCTTCGCGCCAGAAAGCCACCCCCATGATCGGGTTGACGATGCGGATGCCGCTGTTGAGGTTCTCCAGGTCCTTGGCTTCGTGCGTGGCACCCAGCATGTTGGAGTCGGTGGAGTAGGCCTTTTCAGCCGACATCTTGTAGCCAAAGCCTTGGGCCGTCATGAAGGCCGACATTTCAGCGCGACCGCCCAGTTCGTCGATGAAGGTCTGGTCCAGCCAGGGCTTGTAGATCTTCAGCGAGGGGTTGGTCAGCAGGCCGTAGCGGTAGAAACGCTCGATGTCGTTGCCCTTGAAGGTGCTGCCGTCGCCCCAGATGTTGACGTCGTCTTCCTTCATCGCGGCCACCAGCATGGTGCCGGTCACAGCGCGGCCCAGCGGGGTGGTGTTGAAGTAGGTCACACCGCCCGTGGAGATGTGGAAGGCGCCGGCTTGCAGCGCGGCGATGCCTTCGTGGGCCAGTTGCGTGCGGCAGTCCACCAGGCGGGCCAGTTTGGCGCCGTAGGCCAGGGCCTTGCGGGGGATCTCGTCGTAGTCGGGTTCGTCGGGCTGGCCCAGGTTGGCGGTGTAAGCGTAGGGCTCAGCGCCCTTGAGCTTCATCCAGAGCAGGGCTGCGCTGGTGTCCAGACCGCCCGAGAAGGCGATGCCGACTTTTTGCCCGGTGGGCAGTTGTTGCAGGATGGTGGCCATGTTCGGTCCTTGTGGGGTGGATCAGCCGAAGTGGCAGATGTAGTGGTAGGCCTCGGTCACGCGGATCTCGAAGGACGAGTTGCCCGGCACCTTGAACGATTCACCGGCGCTGGAGGCGACCCAGGTGTCGGTGCCCGCGAGCTTGTATTCGCAGGCACCGCCGACGCATTCCATGATTTCCGGCGCGCCGGTGTTGAAGGTCAGGGTCGAGGGCAGCACCACGCCAACGCTCTTCTTGGTGCCGTCGGCGAGGGTGAAGCCGTGGCTCACGCACTTGCCGTCGAAATAAACATTGGCCTTCGTGGTCAGGGCCACGTTTTGGATGGTGTCAGTGGTCATTCGGGTGAATCCGTTGGGGGTTGGGCCGGGCGGCGCTGGCCAGGCCGGGGTCGCTGCGCGCGGGGCGCGACGCACACACGGTCGGTGGGCCGATTTTGGGCAAACCCCGATTTTAGGTCAGCGCGTGACCCGCTTTCCGCGATCGGTGCTTTGGCGACCCGGCGATCAGCCCTGTCGCCAGGGGGCGTGGCGTTCGCGGCAGCAAAAACCCCCAGGGGGCGGGCGCCACCCTGGGGGTGAATCGGTGTCGGGCCGCTGGGCGGCTCGGCGGGTGGGGCGCCTCAGTTCGGGCTGGGGTAGAGCGGGGCCGGGGCGTAGCTGGGGGCGGCCACCGGGCGCACATTGGGGTGACCGCCGTAGTTGCTTTGCACCGGGCGGCCGTTGATCACCGGCGTCACCTGGACGGGGATGAACTGGCCTGGGTCGTTCGGGGTCTGCACCATGTACTGGCGGCCCGCGTACTCATAGGTCACGTTGTAGCCCACCGTGCGGTTCTCGTAGCGGGTCTGGGTGCTGCAGTTCTGCACGTTCTGGACCTGCGAGGCGCCGGGGCCTTCGATGGAGTTGCCCAGCATGGCGCCACCCAGCACGCCCAGCACGGTGGCCACGGTCTTGCCCGTGCCGCCACCCACTGCGTTGCCGACTGCGCCACCGGCCACGGCGCCCATCACGGCGCCGGCGCCCGAGGTCGAGCCGGGGCGAACCACCTCTTGGTTGGTGCACACCTGCTGGGGCACCGCCACCTGCTGGATCACCGCCACGCTGGACACCACGCGGGCCATTTCCTGGGCACTGGCGCCACCCATGGCGCCCAAGCCGGCCAGGCTGATCAGGGTCATGGCAATCGTTTTGGTCATGAAATACCTCTTTTCTTGGGATCTGAACGCCCTAAGGGCTTGTCAGGTTGACTTCAGTCTAGTGGGGTGGTTCCGGCCACTGGGACGCCGTGCTGTAAACAGTTGTAACAAACGGTTGGCGCCTGCCCGGGGCGCTCAAACGCTCCGCTGGGCCCAGTCGTCGGCCTTGAAGCCCACGCTGTAGCGCGGCGTGGCGGCGGGGCCCCAGTCCACCACGGGGCGCTTGATGACGCTGGGTTGGCTCAGCATCAGGGCGCGCGCGCTGGCACTGTCGGTCACCGCGGCCTGGGTGGCCGGGTCGAGCTTGCGCCAGGTCGTGCCTTGGCGGTTGAGCAGCTTGTCCCAGCCCAGGGCCTGCAGCCAGTGGTCCAGTTCGGGCGTGGGCACGCCGGCCTTCTTGAAGTCATGAAAAACAAAGGCGTGGCCCTGTTCGGTGAGCCAGGTGCGGGCCTTCTTGACGGTGTCGCAGTTCGGAATGCCGTAGACGGTGAGGGTAGGGGGATTCATGGTGCCGATGATGCCGCAGCCCGCCGTGCGCGACAATCCACGGTCTTATGAAAACCCCCCTGCCTACCACCCTGGACGCCTGGCTGGCGCATTGCGAGCAGCTGCACCCGAAAAACATCGAGATGGGCCTGGACCGTGTGCGCGAAGTCGCACAGCGCCTGAGCCTGCGTTTTGACAGCCCTGTGATCACGGTGGCGGGCACCAACGGCAAAGGCTCGACCTGCGCCATGCTCGAGGCGGTGCTGTTGCAGGCGGGTTACCGCACCGGGGTCTACACCTCGCCGCACCTGGTGCATTTTGAAGAACGCTGCCGTGTGCATGGCGAATCGGTCACCGCCGAGGCGCTGCTGCCTCATTTTGAGGCAGTCGAAGTCGCGCGCCTGCAAGGTGAGCCGGTGTCGCTGAGCTACTTTGAGTTCACCACCCTGGCGATCCTGCGCTGCCTGTCGATGTCGGGCCTGGAGGTCGCCATTTTGGAGGTGGGCTTGGGCGGGCGCCTGGACGCCGTCAACGTGGTGGACACCGACTGCGCGGTCATCACCAGCATCGACCTCGACCACATGGAGTACCTGGGCAACGACCGCGAGACCATCGGCCTGGAGAAGGCCGGCATCATGCGCACGGGCCGCCCGGTGGTGGTCAGTGACCCGGTGCCGCCGCAAAGCGTGCTGGACCGCGCGCTGGAGATCGGTGCCGACCTGTGGCGCTTTGGCACCGATTTCAATTTCTCGGGCGACAAGCAGCAGTGGGGCTGGGCCGGCCGGGGGCGCCGTTACAGCGGCATGGCCTACCCGGCGCTGCGCGGTGCCAACCAGCTTGTCAACGCGTCGGGTGTGTTGGCGGCCCTGACCGCGCTGCGTGACCGTCTGCCGGTCACCGCACAGGCGGTGCGCAACGGTCTGGCCATGGTCGAACTGCCGGGCCGCTTCCAGATCGTGCCGGGCCAGCCCAACCTGGTGCTGGACGTGGCCCACAACCCCCATTCGGTGGCCGCCCTGACGGCCAACCTCGACGCCATGGGCTACGCCCCCTGCACCCACGCGGTGTTGGGCGCCATGGCCGACAAGGACCTGGGCCCGATGCTGGCCAAGATCGGCCCGCTGGTGGACCGTTGGTATTTCACCGACCTGCCCACACCGCGTGCCGAGACGGCCGCCGGCCTGCAGGCCAAATGGCACGCCCTGCAGATGGCGGCGGGGGGGCGGCGCGAGGTGCCCACCGCCACTTTCCGCGATCCGATGGCGGCCTTGAACGCAGCTGTCGCGGCAGCAGACCCGGCTGATAGAATCGTGGTCTTTGGTTCGTTCTTCACCGTGGGTGGCGTTTTGAAGGACGGAATTCCCCGCCTTCACGCCAAACACCTGGACGCCTGAACACCTCACCTCATGGCTTTTTTCAAGTTCCGCTGGCCCCTGGGGGGCGCTTCCAAGGGCCGTGACGAGCGCCCGCCGGCCAGTGCGCAGGCTGACAGCGTCGAGGTTCTGCGCCGCCGCGCCCGCCACCGCCTGATCGGTTCAGCGGTGCTGGTGCTGGCCGGTGTGCTGGGGTTCCCGCTGTTGTTTGACACCCAGCCACGGCCGGTGCCGATCGACATCCCGATCGTCATCCCCGACAAGAACAAGACCACCCCGCTGGCGGTGCCGACGCCGAGCCCGGCGCTGTCCGGTATCGCGCCCGACGAAGAAGTGGTGGCTGGCAGCGATCGCCGCGACAACCGCCCCGAGTCCAAGACCACCGTGGCCGCGGCCGAACCGCGCAAGGACAGCGTCAAGCCCGAACCCCGCGCCGAAGCCAAGCCGGAGGCCAAGGCCGAACGCAAGCCCGAGGCCAAACCAGAACACAAGCCGGAGCACAAGGCCGAGGCCAAGCCGGAGCCGCGCCCCGAAGCCAAGGCCGAAGCGCGGCCTGCCACCCGCCCGGACGCCAAGCCTGAACCCAAGGTCGAGGCCAAGGCAGACAGCAAGCCCGAACCGAAGGCCGACAAGGCCGAGGCCAAGTCGGACGACGCCGCCCGCGCGCGTGCCCTGCTCGAAGGCAAGGCGGCCCCCGAGGCCGCGGCGGCCGACGCCGCCCGTTTCATCGTGCAGGTCGGCGCCTTCAGTGACGCGACCAAGGCGCGTGAGGCGCGCCTGAAGCTTGAAAAAGCCGGTCTCAAGACATACACGCAAGTGGTGGACACGCCCGATGGCAAGCGCATTCGGGTGCGGGTCGGACCGTTCGCAGGCAAGGTGGAGGCCGATAAGGCCGCCGGGCGCATCAAGTCCCTTGATTTGCCCGCTTCCATCCTGACCTTGTAATTCAGCGTGCACCGGAAGCGAGGGCAGGTCTGATGGCCGTGGTCGATATGGCGTTGTTGCTGGTGCTGGGGGTGTCCCTGGTGATCGGCGCCTGGCGCGGTCTGGTGTACGAGATGGTGTCGCTGGCCGGTTGGGTGGTGGCTTTCTGGGTGGCTCAGTGGTTCGCGCTCGACGTGGCGGCCTACCTGCCGTTGGGCGGACTGGACGGGCCCATGCGTTATGCGGCCGGGTTCCTGGTGGTGTTCATCGCGGCCATCTTTGCCTCAGCGCTGGTGGCCTTTCTGGCCCAGAAGCTTGTGTCGGCGATTGGCGTGAGGCCTGCCGACCGCGCGCTCGGGGCCTTGTTTGGCCTGGTGCGTGGCGCAGTATTCTTGCTCGCGGTGGCGGCGGTGGTTCAGATCACCCCGCTGCACGAGGGCGGTTGGTGGCAGGAGTCAAAAGGGGCACCGGTGCTTGCGGCGGTGCTGGATGGTTTGAAGCCGGCGTTGCCGGCGCAGTTTGGAAGATACCTTCCTTGATCGGGGTTTTGTCATGTGTGGAATCGTCGGCGTTGTCAGCAACGCCCCTGTGAATCAGCTCATTTACGACGCGTTGCTGTTGCTGCAGCACCGTGGTCAGGATGCCGCCGGCATCGTGACCCAGCAGGAGCGGAAATTCTTCATGCACAAGGCCAAGGGCATGGTGCGTGACGTGTTCCGCACCCGCAACATGCGCGCCTTGCCGGGTGATGTCGGCTTGGGCCAGGTGCGTTACCCGACCGCGGGCAACGCCTACAGCGAGGAAGAGGCCCAGCCCTTCTACGTGAACGCGCCCTTCGGCATCGTGCTGGTGCACAACGGCAACCTGACCAACGCCAAGGCGCTGCGCTCGGAGCTGTTCTCCACCGACCACCGCCACACCAACACCGACAGCGACTCCGAAGTGCTGCTGAACGTGTTTGCGCACGAACTCGAGCGCGCCACCCGCGGCCTGCCGCTGCAATCCGAAGAGGTGTTTGCCGCGGTGCGTGCCGTGCACAAGCGCGTCAAGGGCTCGTACGCCGTGATCGCGCTGATCGCCGGGCACGGCCTGCTGGCTTTCCGCGACCCGCACGGCATCCGTCCGCTGGCCATGGGCCGCAGCGCCGACGGCACCGTGATGGTGGCCAGCGAGTCGGTGGCCCTGGAGGGCACGGGCCATGTGTTCGAGCGCAACATCAACCCCGGCGAAGCCGTGTTCATCGACCTCAAGGGTCAGATCCACTCGCAGCAATGCGCCGAGAACCCCAAGCTCAACCCCTGTATTTTTGAGTTTGTCTACCTGGCCCGTCCCGATTCGGTGCTGGACAACATCTCGGTCTACCAGGCTCGCCTGAACCTGGGCGAGACCCTGGCCAAGCGCGTGGTCTCGACGGTGCCGCCGAACGAGATCGATGTGGTCATCCCGATCCCCGAATCGAGCCGCCCCAGCGCCACCCAGTTGGCCCACCTGCTGGGCCTGCCGTACCGCGAAGGCTTTGTGAAGAACCGCTACGTCGGCCGCACCTTCATCATGCCGGGCCAAGGCGTGCGCAAGAAGTCGGTGCGCCAGAAGCTCAATGTGATCGCCAGCGAGTTCAAGGGCCGCAACGTGCTGTTGGTCGACGACTCGATCGTGCGCGGCACGACCAGCCGTGAAATCGTCCAGATGGCGCGCGACGCCGGCGCCAACAAGGTCTACATGGCCAGCGCGGCACCGCCGGTGCGCTACCCCAATGTGTACGGCATCGACATGCCGACCAGCACCGAGCTGGTGGCCCACGGCCGCACGGTCGAGGAAGTGCGCCAGATCATTGGCTGCGACGCCCTGATTTACCAAGATGTTGACGCCATGAAGGCCGCGATTGGCTCGCTGAACAGCGGCATCACGGGTTTTGATGCGTCGTGCTTCGACGGTGTCTACGTGACCGGCGACATCACCTCCGACGACATCGTGCGCCTCAACGAAAACCGCGTGGGCCAAGACGAGGCCGGTGACACCGACACCTCGCGCCTGGCCCTGCCAAACGCCCAGGAAGCCTGAGCCCGGGGGCTTGGGCCCCCACCGTGCGACCGGGCCGATGGCCTTGTTATTTTGTGTTCCCAGCGATCTGGCCACCTCGGTGGCCAGTCGCCTTTAAGCCCTGACCTGTCATGACCACCGCTTCCACCCCCGTGCGCACCCGTTTTGCGCCGTCGCCCACTGGCTTCATCCACCTTGGCAACATCCGCTCGGCGCTGTACCCCTGGGGCTTTGCGCGTGCCAACCAAGGTACCTTCGTGCTGCGCATCGAGGACACCGACCTGGAACGCTCTTCGCAGGCCGCGGTGGACGTGATCATCGAAGGCATGAAGTGGCTGGGCCTGGACCACGACGAAGGCCCGGTCTACCAAATGCAGCGCATGGACCGCTACAAGGAAGTGCTGGCCCAGTTGCAGGCGGCAGGCCATGTCTACCCCTGCTACATGAGCGTGGCCGAACTCGACGCGCTGCGCGAGCGCCAGATGGCTGCCAAGGAAAAGCCGCGTTATGACGGCACCTGGCGTCCGGCCCCGGGCAAGACCCTGCCGCCGGTGCCCGAAGGTGTGCAGCCGGTGCTGCGCTTCAAGAACCCGCAAGGCGGTTCGGTGGTCTGGGAAGACAAGGTCAAGGGCCGCATCGAGATCAGCAACGACGAACTCGACGACCTGGTGATCGCCCGCCCCGATGGCACGCCGACCTACAACTTCTGCGTCGTGGTCGACGACATCGACATGGCCATCACCCACGTGATCCGTGGCGACGACCACGTCAACAACACGCCGCGCCAGATCAACATCTTCCGTGCCCTGGGCCAAGAGCCCCCGGTCTACGCCCACTTGCCCACCGTGCTCAACGAGCAGGGCGAGAAGATGAGCAAGCGCAACGGTGCCAAGCCCGTGACCCAGTACCGCGACGAGGGCTACCTGCCCGAGGCCATGGTGAACTACCTGGCCCGCCTGGGTTGGTCGCATGGCGACGATGAGATCTTCAGCCGCGAGCAGTTCCTGTCCTGGTTCAACCTTGACCACCTGGGTCGCAGCGCGGCCCAGTTCGACGAGGCCAAACTGCGTTGGGTCAACGCCCAGCACCTCAAGGCCATGGACGACCAGGCCCTGGCCGACAAAGTGCTGCCCCTGTTGCAGGCCCGGGGCCTGAACGGCCTCGACGACGGCCGCCTGCCGCGCATTTGCGGCCTGTTCAAGGACCGCTGCGACACCCTGGTGGTGCTGGCGGACTGGGCCGAGGTGTTTTACGCCGACAGCGTGAAGATGGTCGAAGAGGAGCGCGCCAAGCATGTGACCGAGGCCATCTACCCGGCGCTCGACACCCTGGCTGCCAAGCTGCAGGACTGTGCCTGGGACAAGGCCTCGATTGCCGCGGCCTTCAAGGAAGTGCTGGCACAATACGGGCTGAAGATGCCCCAGCTGGCCATGCCGGTGCGGGTGCTGACGGTGGGCACGGCCCACACGCCGTCGGTCGATGCGGTGCTCGAATTGGTCGGAAAAGAAAAAATTTCGATTCGTTTGCAAAACCGCTGAAAATCTGCCTATAATTCAAGTCTCAGCAGTTAACGACTTAGAGAAATTTAAGAAGTTAGCAAGAAGTCGAGAGACTTCAAGTGGGGGTATAGCTCAGCTGGGAGAGCGCTTGCATGGCATGCAAGAGGTCATCGGTTCGATCCCGTTTACCTCCACCACTTTGTTGAGTAGTCCAAGGTTTTGACCCTATCGTCTAGAGGCCTAGGACATCACCCTTTCACGGTGAGTACCGGGGTTCGAATCCCCGTAGGGTCGCCAAGTTTGTAGCACTTGGCTCTGGCAACAGAGCGAAAAAGCTGCCTGCCAGGAGTGGTAGTTCAGTTGGTTAGAATACCGGCCTGTCACGCCGGGGGTCGCGGGTTCGAGTCCCGTCCACTCCGCCAGTTTGAAGTCTTTGTGTGTCAATGATGTGCAAAGCGTTTTTTGGTGAAAGCCAAGAAATTGGGGGTATAGCTCAGCTGGGAGAGCGCTTGCATGGCATGCAAGAGGTCATCGGTTCGATCCCGTTTACCTCCACCAATTTTTGCTAGTTTCGGTTAGTCCAAGGTTTGACCCTATCGTCTAGAGGCCTAGGACATCACCCTTTCACGGTGAGTACCGGGGTTCGAATCCCCGTAGGGTCGCCAAGTTTGTAGCACTTGGCTCTGGCAACAGAGCACAACAGCTATCTACCAGGAGTGGTAGTTCAGTTGGTTAGAATACCGGCCTGTCACGCCGGGGGTCGCGGGTTCGAGTCCCGTCCACTCCGCCATAGACTTCTGTAAATCGTTGATTTGAAAAAGCTTTTTAGCTTACAAGGCAACGGCTCACAAGTCAACTCACAACGCCGCAACGGTTTCCGTTTGCGGCGTTTGTCTTTGTGCCGTCGCGTGCGCGTGGCAAGTCGCCGCGCAGCGTGGCCTTCGAGTCGCACGCCGCTTCTGCTGCTGTCTGGCAAAGTTTTTTCGTTGTGCTGGCGCGCTCGCCCCGCAATATGCTGAAAAAAGCCACCGCCACTCATTGAGCCGCTGCGGTCGGCCAGTTGCCACGGCGTAGCCACTCGATCTGATTCCCCTTGAACACTCGTTGTTCTGGTCGCATCGACCGGAAGGCTTTGCCGTGTGCGTTTGTTTTGTTCAGCCTTCGGAGATCATCATGGCAAGCACGCCCGCCACCAATACCGCAGCATCCGCTGCATCGTTCAAACCTTTCTTTCAACGCATCAGCCAGGGCGAAGACCGCCACGCAGATGTGCTGGCCTGTTGCGCCATGCTTAGCAACAAGAGCCTTGCCGACATCTTCAAGCAGGCTGAAACCCTAGGACTGCCCAAGGCCGGCCCCTATTGGCTCTATGCGGATGGTGACTTCATTGCCCGCTTGCTGGCAGCCCATGGACTGGTCGCAACTGTCTGGAAGGAGGCAAAAAGCTACGCTGGACTTCCCGAGGTAGCTCTGGCGCTTGTGTCCTACGATGAATCATATGAGGTGGGGCGGGCAGTTCTCTATCACCGCAACACCTCCGTCGACGGCAAGACAGCCCAGCCGTATGTGGTTGATCCCTACCCGCACACTGACAGCAAGTTCCATGTGCGTATGGGCACTGCTGCCTTGGCCGAGCTCCCGCCGTCCTGGTACATCGGCGTGACACAGATGAACAAAACTGCCGGGAAGTGAGTGATGCAGGCGGGCTGCTTGGGTGAACCATTCGCCGATCTGCTGTTTCAAGACCTGCGCAAGATCGAACTGATAGATCCGTGGCGTGTGGCTGGACACCCTGTCGGCGTAACGGGAAGCAGTCTGCTTGCGGGGGCTATGGCGTTGCATTTTGGTGATCTGGCAGTGATTTGCTCCTCACCGCTTCGGTACGCTCACACGGAGCAGGGCACTGCCATCGCCGCGTGGAGCAGCGCCGGGATGTTGTCCTTGGGCTATCGCGTCAGCGTTGTGCGCACCGAGGATGCTGGTCTGGTGCTCCCGGCTGGATCATGCGGCCTGACGGTGAGCGCCAAAGACCTGCGGTTGCGTGGCCTGCTGGGGCCCGAGCTACCGCTCATGCTCCTGCAACGCCTGACCGAAGATGGGGGCGTCGGAGCGATTCAACTGCGAGTTGGTGGCGCGGAATGGTTCCAACTGCTCTACCGGCGTGATCTGGATGGTGCCATCGAGTTTTCACCGGTTGGTGCCCGGCATCACATCGAAGCAATCACGGTCGATAGTCCGGCCGACGAGCTCGGTTGGCTGCATCCCGCCAGTGCATACCCGTTTGTTATGGATGGACAGTACTGGCGGACAGCACACCCCAAAGATTGGCCGTGGCCCTTGGCGCGGGAGTGGCGAAGTCAACCAGCCAGCTGCCAATATCGGCAGGTCATGAAGACTGCGCTACTCGCAAGGTTTGCCCAGCACGAAAACCTTAATAGGCGTCTGCTGGCCTTGCGTTGTCCGGTGGCTGTGGCTGATGTCCCAGTGTGCCTACTCGAAGAAGTTGCTGCGTCAGCCCTAGTCTTTCAAACGGAATATAGAGCGCGTATGATGTGCAGTACTTTGTACAAAACTTGAAGGAGCTATTCATGGCCATTTCTGCCAGTGATGTGATCCCGCTGTCGCAGGCCAGAGCGAACCTGTCTGAACTGGCCGACCAGGTGAAAGCTGGTGCAGAGAAGATCATCACCAAGAACGGGGAGAGCTATGTGGCCGTCATCGACGCCCAACGGCTGGACTACTACCACCAGCTTGAGCGTGAACGCATCCACCTGCTGTTGATTGACGATGCGAGCAAAGGCCTCGCAGACATCGCGGCAGGAAATACCAAGGATGCGCACAGCACGCTGCATGCCATCAAGCGGCGCCGCGCTGCCAAGGTGACCGGATAAGAAGCCGCCACACGTCGTGACAGCCAAGCACACCGTCAAACTCACAACCAACTTCGAGCGGAACCTTGAAGAGATTGAGGCCTTCTTGGTTGAGGCCGGGGCTCCGCACGCCTTCGACGCACTGCTTGACGAGTTGACGGACACCGTCATCCCCAATCTTGAAAGCTTTCCTGGCATGGGGCGCTTATTCCTAGAACGGCCGGCGCGCTCTGTTGAGGTGGCCAACGGCGTTGCTCGCCTGACCAAAAAACTCGGTTCGCTCGGCAAGGATGGCGAGCTGCGCGAGTACGTGATGACGCACTACCTGCTGCTGTATGCGCGGATCAAGGGCACGGTCTACCTGCTTTCGATTCGCCACCAGAGACAGCTTTCCTTTGACTTCGAAACGCTATGGCAAAGGTAGTCAGGTCAACATCTACAAATAATGGCAATACGTCAGAAGGCTCTGTAGCGTTTCAGCACTACAGCGGGGAGGCATAACTGTGGCGAAATCAGAAGCAGAGACAAGATCAGAACTCATAGACCAACAGCTTGCGCAAGCCGACTGGAACGTCAAAGACCCTACGCAGGTCGTTGAGGAATTCGACATCCTGACGCAATTGCCTCCCGGCGTGGCCGAACCTCGCACACCTTACGAGGGCCACCAGTTCAGTGATTACGTCTTGCTTGGCAAAGACCGCAAGCCCTTGGCGGTAGTCGAAGCCAAGAAGACCAGCCGTGATGCCGCCATTGGCCGTGAGCAGGCAAAGCAGTACTGCTACAACATCCAGAAGCAACTGGGCGGCGAACTGCCGTTTTGCTTCTACACCAACGGCCACGAGCTCTATTTCTGGGACTTGGAAAACGCGCCGCCACGCAAGGTGGTCGGCTTTCCTACACGCGACGATCTGGAACGCTTTGCCTACATCCGCCGCAATCGCAAGCCGCTGACACAGGAATTCATCAACACCTCGATTGCCGGGCGTGATTACCAGATCCGCGCGATTCGTTCGGTGCTCGAAGGTATCGAGAAAAAACAGCGTGATTTCCTGCTGGTGATGGCCACTGGCACCGGCAAAACCCGCACCTGCATTGCCATGGTTGATGCGCTGATGCGCGCTGGTCACGCAGAGAAAGTGCTGTTTCTGGTTGATCGGATTGCGTTGCGCGAGCAAGCACTGGCAGCCTTCAAGGAGCACATGCCCAACGAGCCGCGCTGGCCCAATGTGGGTGAAAAGTTGATTGCCACGGATCGCCGCGTATATGTCGCCACCTATCCCACGATGCTCAACATCATCCGGGACGAGGCGCAGCACCTGTCGCCGCACTTCTTCGATTTCATCGTCGTCGATGAAAGCCATCGCTCCATCTACAACACTTTCGGCGAAGTCCTCGACTACTTCAAGGCCATCACGCTGGGCCTGACGGCCACGCCAACCGACATCATTGATCACAACACCTTTCAGCTTTTCCATTGCGAAGACGGCATCCCCACGTTTGCCTACACCTATGAAGAAGCCGTGAACAACGTGCCACCCTACCTCTGTAACTTCCAGGTCATGAAGATTCAGACTAAGTTTCAGATGGAAGGCATCAGTAAGCGCACCATCTCCTTGGAGGACCAGAAGAAGCTGATCTTGCAGGGCAAGGAGATTGAAGACATCAACTTCGAGGGTACCCAGCTTGAAAAGCAGGTGATCAACAAGGGCACCAACACCCTGATCGTCCGCGAATTCATGGAAGAAGCCATCAAGGATGCCAATGGCGTGCTGCCGGGCAAGACCATCTTCTTCTGTGCCACAAAGGCGCACGCCCGGCGCATGGAAGAAATCTTCGATAAGCTCTATCCGCAGTACCACGGCGAACTCGCCAAAGTGCTGGTGTCAGACGATCCACGCGTCTACGGTAAAGGCGGCCTGCTCGATCAATTCACCAACAACGACATGCCGCGCATCGCCATCAGCGTGGACATGCTCGATACCGGCATCGACGTACGCGAAATCGTCAACCTCGTCTTCGCCAAGCCGGTCTATTCCTATACCAAGTTCTGGCAGATGGTCGGACGCGGTACACGCCTGCTGGAAACCAGCAAGCCCAAGCCCTGGTGCCTTGAAAAAGATGTGTTCCTGATTCTCGACTGCTGGGACAACTTCGAATACTTCAAGCTCAACCCCAAAGGCAAGGAACTGAAAGCCCAGTTGCCGCTGCCCGTGCGGCTGGTCGGCCTGCGGCTCGACAAGATCGAAAAGGCCAACGACAGCGGCCATGCCGACATCGCCGCGCGCGAAATCGCCAAGCTCCGCCTGCAGGTGGCAGCATTGCCCAAAGAGTCGGTGGTGATCAAGGAAGCCGCCGCTGCGCTAGCGCGGCTGGAGGATGACAACTTCTGGATCAGCCTCAGTCACGAACGGTTGGAGTTCCTGCGCGCTGAAATCAAGCCGCTGTTCCGCACTGTGTCCGAGGCCGATTTCAAGGCCATGCGTTTTGAACGTGACCTTCTCGAATACTCGCTGGCCGTTCTGAATGATGATAAGGAACAAGCCGAAACCATCAAGGAGTGCATCGTCGAACAGATCAGCGAACTGCCGCTCTCCGTCAGCTTCGTAAAGCAGGAAGAAGCCCTGATCCGCGCCGCGCAAACCAGCCACTACTGGGCCAAGGCGGATGAAGATGCCTTCGACGAACTGATTGCCAAACTCGGCCCGCTGATGAAATTCCGTGAACAGAACGCCGGCCAGGAGCAAACCCACCTTGATCTGGCCGATGAACTGCACAAGAAGGAATGGGTGGAGTTCGGCCCGCAGCACGAAGCGGTCAGCGTCACCCGCTACCGCGAAATGGTCGAGGCTTTGATTGCCGAACTCACCGCGCATAACCCGGTGCTGCAGAAGATCAAGAACGGCGAGACGGTCAGCACGGTGGAAGCCAATGAACTGGCCGAACTGCTGCACGAAGAACACCCGCACATCACCGAAGACCTGCTGCGTCAGGTCTACAAGAACCGCAAGGCGCGCTTCATACAGTTCATCCGCCACATCTTGGGCATTGAAGTGCTCAAGAGTTTTCCGGATGAAGTCAGCGTCGCCTTCGATCAATTCATCCGCGCCCACACCACGCTCAGCAGTCGGCAGATGGAGTTCCTCAATCTGCTGAAGGGCTTCATCATCGAGCGCGAAAAGGTGGAGAAGAAAGACTTGATCAACGCCCCCTTCACGGTCATTCACCCGCAAGGCATCCGTGGCGTGTTCAGTCCGTTTGAGATCAACGAAATCCTGCAGCTGACCGAACGGTTGGCTGCCTAAAAAATAGGGCACCTCATGCTACAGAACAACCCCGAACTCAAAAGCAAGATCGACCAGCTCTGGAACAAATTCTGGAGCGGCGGCATCAGCAACCCACTCACCGCCATCGAGCAGATCACCTACCTGCTGTTCATGAAACGGCTCGATGAGCTGGACCAGAAGCGCCAAGCTGATGCTGAATGGACTGGCGAGAACTACACCTCAAAATTCGTTGGCAGCTGGATTCCATCCGAGTATCGCAGCCAGCAAGAGCCTGAAAAATTCGCCATCGACAAGCGCACGCTGCGCTGGAGCGAATTCAAGCGCATGCAGGCTGAAGAAATGCTGCAGCACGTGCAAGGCAAGGTGTTCCCCTTCCTCAAAGACCTGAACGGTGCCGAGTCCAATTTCACCCACCACATGAAGAATGCGGTGTTCATCATCCCCAAACCGGCCCTGCTGGTGGAGGCGGTGAAGACCATCGACGACATCTTCGAAGTGATGGAGCGCGATTCGCGTGAGAACGGCCAGGCCTTTCAGGACATCCAAGGCGATGTCTATGAAATGCTGCTGTCCGAGATCGCCACTGCTGGCAAGAATGGCCAGTTCCGCACCCCACGGCACATCATCAAGCTGATGGCTGATTTGGTGCAGCCGCAACTGGGCCACAAGATTGCTGACCCGGCCTGTGGTTCCGGCGGCTTTTTGCTCGGCGCTTATCAGTACATCGTCACACAACTTGCTATCAAGGCAGGCAGCAAAGACCTCACGCCCGATGAAGATGGCTTCGTGCGCACCTCGGTCGCCGCCGCGCTCACCGAAAAAGCGCAAGCCATTCTGGCCAGCTCACTCTGGGGCTATGACATCGACGCCACCATGGTGCGCCTGGGGCTGATGAACCTGATGATGCACGGCATCGACGAGCCGCACATCGACTACAAGGACACCCTAAGCAAGAGCTACACCGAGGAAGCCGAATACGACATCGTGATGGCCAACCCGCCCTTTACCGGCAGTATCGATAAGGGCGACATCAACGAAAATCTGCAACTCGGCACCACCAAGACCGAGCTGCTGTTTGTCGAGAACATTTACCGCCTGCTCAAGAAGGGTGGCACCGCTTGCGTGATCGTGCCGCAAGGCGTGCTGTTCGGCTCCGGGGGCGCGTTCAGAACGCTGCGCCAATTGCTGGTGGAGCGTTGTGACCTCAAGGCCGTGGTTACCATGCCCAGCGGCGTATTCAAGCCCTACGCCGGGGTCAGCACCGCCATCCTGCTGTTTACCAAAGTCTGGGGGCCAAAAGACAAAGTCACCCAGCCTGCTACCGAGCATGTGTGGTTCTACGAAATGGCTGCCGACGGCTATTCGCTGGATGACAAGCGCAGCAAGCAGGAAGGCAACGGAGATCTGCAAGACATCATCGAAAAATACCACGGGCGTAATCCAGCCAGTGACACCGACCGCACGGCCAAATGTTTCATGGTGCCGCGCACTGAGATTTCGGACGAGAAAAATAACTTCGATCTCTCGCTCTCACGCTATAAAACCGATGTGTTTGAGGAAGTGCATTACGACGCGCCGGGCGTGATTCTGGATCGGCTGATTCAGGCCGAGGTGGGAGATGTGGAGGAGGCAGACCTCGCCAAGGTTCAAAGCGGCATCGTGCGTGAGTTGCTGGAGTTGAAGGGGATGGTGGGATGAAGAGCCGTTTCCCGATTGTTGAGCTTGGAAAACACGTTCGACAAGTGAGCCAACGAAATCGGGTTGAGGCCGATGTCGAAGTGTTTTCCGTCACCAACTCAGAAGGCTTCACAAGATCAACTGATTACTTTAGCAAAGAAGTTTTCAGCAAGGACGTCTCAAACTACAAGATCGTCAGCCCGGGGCAATTTGCCTACAACCCTTCACGCATCAATGTTGGATCGATTGACTACCTTCGGCACGACAGCACGGTTCTAGTAAGCCCACTGTATATCGTGTTCGAAGCCGGCAAAGATCTTCACGCAGACTATTTGCTGCGCTATCTAAAAAGTGGCTGGGGCAATGCACAGATTCGGGCGAATACTGAGGGCGCTGTTCGTGACTCCCTGAAGTTCAAAGGATTAGAGAGCATCAATTTGCCGCTCCCGCCCCTCGACGACCAAATCCGCATTGCCCATCTGCTCGGCAAAGTCGAAGGACTGATCGCCCAGCGCAAACAACACCTGCAACAACTCGACGACCTGCTCAAGAGCGTGTTTCTGGAGATGTTTGGCGACCCGGTGCGGAATCAGAAGGGGTGGGAGCCGACGACGATTGGTCAGATCATCAAGGTGGCAAGTGGAAATGGTCTAGTGGCCAAGGACATGAATACCGACGGTCCCTACAAGGTATATGGCGGGAATGGGGTCAATGGCACTCACACGGAATACATGTTCGACGCGCCAACATTGGTCATCGGCCGAGTTGGCTACTACTGCGGCTCCGTGCACCTTACAGAGCCAAAATCATGGGTTACAGACAATGCGCTTTACGTGAAGGACCTTTTGAAGAAGACGGATCTGGTCTTTCTCAAGCATTTGCTGGCTATCCATGATCTTAATAAAGCGGCTGGGCGCGCCGCGCAACCGCTTGTGTCAGGATCAAGAATCTATCCGATCGGGACCATTGACGTGCCTTATGAAAATCAGACGGCGTTCTCGGCGGTTGTAGAAAGAGTTGAAGCCCTCAAATTCCCTTACCAGCAAAGCCTTACTGACCTCGAAGCCCTCTACGGTGCCCTGAGCCAGCAGGCCTTCAAGGGCGAGCTGGATTTGTCGCGGGTGCCCTTGCTGGGCATCGACCCGGAGAAAGAGAAAACCGTGGCAGCAGAACCTTTGCAAACTCCCGCCGAACAAAGCCTGGCAATCCACCTACCTGACACCGACAACTTGCTGGCTGCGCTGGAGAGCGCGGAGGCGCGCAAGAATCTGCTCGTCCAATGGCTGGAAGCCTATCTCAACCAACTGGGCAGCACGCCGTTTTCAGTACAGAATTTCATGGCGGCGGCGCAGAACCGGCTGGCGGAACTGCACCCAGACAACGATTTCGAACTGGGCGCCAACGACTACGAACATATCAAAGCCTGGGTATTCGATGCATTGGCTGCTGGCACACTGACACAGGCTTTTGACGACGCTGGCAACCGTATCGAGCTCAAGGCGGCGCAGGCATGAAACTGCTGCGCCTCAAAATCACGGACCCAGCGGGCTTTCGCAGCCTGCCCTGTGGTTTTGAGCATCACTTCCGCACGGAATGGAGCCTGCAGGATGAACTGGCCCAGCCCGATGGCTTTGCGCCCTTCGTCTGTGCTGGCCCCAATGGCAGCGGCAAGTCCAATCTGCTCGAAGCACTGGCAGCGATCTTCTTTCAGCTGGAAATCCTGCGGGTGCGCCGCAGTTTTCTGCCCGAGGTGTTGCAGAACACTGGCCAGGATTTTTTACCGGTGGCGTTTGAACTGGATTACCTGATCCGCATACCCTCTCAGTACTGTGGCCCCGACAGTCCAGCGTGGGCGAAAGTGGGCGTGTGGAAAAACCCCGGTGAATCGGTGCGCTTCCAGTGGGTGAACCAGAGCGACTTCGAAACTGACGTTTACGAGGTTTTCAAGGGCGGCCACGCCGACATCCTGCTGCCGCAGTACGTACTGGGCTATTCGTCGGGCGAGAACGAAATCCTCAGCTTGCCCTTTTTCAAGATGCGCTTCGTGCAGTTCGACGAGTACTGGACAGCACTGGCCAAACAGCTTCCTTATCCCGGTCGCCCAGATGCGCGATTAGCCTACCTCGATAGTGGATTCAGCCAAGCCATTCTGCTGTGCAACCTGCTGTTTCAGGACGAGACCACGCTCCAGCCCTTCCGCGAGGATGTCGGCATTGAGGCGCTCAAGGAATTTCGCATCATTTTGCGCCGGAGTATCCCGCTGACACGGCAACAAGCCGAGGCTTTTACTGCGGGTGATTATGTCCAGCCCGGTTACGCGCAGCCGGGCTACTTCGCAGACAACGCCGCCATCAACCTTGACCCGGAGACGGGTGACTACCGGCTCAAGTTGCTGCATGGGTTAGAAGGCGACGGACGGACCTCCATAATTGAAAAACTCAAGCGTTGCGCCACGCTGCATTTCCATGATGAAGCTACCGATACGCTGATCTTGGACTATTGGGTCAACGAACGGACGAAAGATGCCTTCCGCGACAATTTCGATGATTCCGCCTTGTCCCTGTTCCAGGCGCTGCAAGTCCTGCTGACGCTGAATCTGTATTCGGTCAGCGATGCGCTGAAGTCGGATCTCTACACATCCACCAGCTATTACGTCGGCGAAACGGTGCCGACGCTGGCATCCGACCAGCGCATCATGCGGTTCAAGTTCGTGCGCTTCACCAAGCAGGGCGTGGCGCAGCCGATGATGCTCAAAGAACTGTCGGACGGCGAGCACCAATTGCTGCACAGCCTAGGCTTGTGCCTGCTGTTCCGCCAGACCAACAGCCTGTTCCTACTCGACGAGCCCGAAACGCACTTCAACCCGGACTGGCGCGCCAACTTCATCACCCGCTTGCGACAATGCCTGCCCGGCAGCGGTGAGTTCGCACAGGAGATGCTGATCACCACACATACGCCATTTCTGATTTCCGATAGCAAGCCGGAGAAGGTGCTGGTATTTGCCAAGGACAAATCCAGCGGCGAGGTCAGCATCAGCCACCCGCCGTACAACACGCTGGGCGCCTCGATCAACAAGATCACCATGAACACCTTCGGTAAGCGCGAAACCATCGGCGGCCATGCGCAGGCCTTGTTGGAGGCGTTGCGGGCCCGCTTTGAGCTGGGCGGCGAAGACAAAGAATCGTTGATCACAGAAATTCACCAGCAACTCGGCGACTCTGTGGAAAAAGTGCTGCTGATCAAGGCCATCCTCGACGGTAATCAGCCGGGCAATGGGGAGGCAGAAGGCTGATGCTGTTTCCGTACACCTATGTGCCGCATCAGATGGAGAGGATGCAGCGGTTTGTTAACTTCATCTTCTATCAAGTATGGTGTCGGGCGCGGAAAGCCGGCCCCTACGGACTCAACCTGTTTGATGCCAATCCGCCGCTCAAAGACGTAATGACGTCTTTTGCGTATGACCACACCGATGCTGGGGATCGTTTTTCGAGTCAGGTTCAAGCCATTTACCTGAGCTTCTCCCAGCTTGAGCGCAGAGAGATCGCGCAGTTCAAGCGTTGGTACCAAGGCAATAACGATCTGGAGAAAGTGTGCGCCAATGATCCAACAGTACATCTAGCCCGCTACAGCGACATTGCTGTCAACTACAAGAATATCGCTGACCAGCTCAGCACGTTCTTCAAGGGCTTGTACTCGCAGTCGCTTTTGGACCTTGCAGCACTGCGAGCCAAGATCGGTCACATCGACCATCACTACCAGACTTTCGTACTAACCAATAAAGCTGGGAAATGCCCCTTTTGTGGCATCAGCGATCTACTGGGCGAATACAACAGCAAGCGTGAAGCCTACGATCACTACCTCCCCAAGGCACTGTACCCGTTTAACTCTATCAATTTTCGTAATCTTGTCCCTGCCTGCCACCACTGCAACAGCAGCTATAAGACCAGCAAGGATCCGGCCTACACACCCAAAGACCCCGCCAGAGCAGTTCATCGTCGGGCCGTTTTCTACCCTTACAAAACAGCAGTGCATTCCATTGAGCTGCAAATCAATCTGCAGCATTCCGACATTTCCAAGCTAACCCCAGCAGATATCACCCTGCAATTTGGCCCCGCCGCCATCACACAGGAGATTGAAACCTGGAAGGACGTGTACGGTATTGAAGAACGCTACAAAGCCAAACTTTGCGGAGAAAATGACGGAAAGTACTGGCTGACGCAGGTGCTTGAAGAATGCCAAGCGTATGGCAAGCAGCCCGCAGACATCTTGGCAATGCGTGCTCAGCAGACTCAGAGTCGACCGTATGCCGACTGTAATTTCCTCAGAAAACCATTTCTGGATGCCTGCAAGGCAAATGGAGTTATTCCGTGACCTCGTCGCACCATCCGTAAGTCTGCGGCGAAGTTTTTATATGTTGGACAGTCGCAAGTGGTCCCGGCACAGTACTGACTCGGCACCGCTTGCCATGACGGAAGCGGCGAACCGAGCCGTGTGAGTTGCGGCGGTCAGACTCCCCATCCCTTGCATTCATCCCCAAAGGCCACGGCATCCGTCGTGGCCTTTTTGCGTAAGCGTCCCGGCAAGTCATCTACCCAATCCTGCGCCGCCGCTTGAGGATCCATCCCACCAATCACTCCCCTTGGTGGACACATGGACTCTTCAGCAATCAATCTCCCATCTCCCGGCCGGCGCCGCGGTGTATTGACCCAGCACTTTCTGCACAGGTCAGGCCGCTAACGCATAAGCCTCAGCGGGGGTCTTCATTTTCAGCGCCTGGTGAGGGCGCCGATGGTTGTACCAACTGATCCAGTCCGCAATCA
>NZ_JAQSIP010000009.1 GCF_028649475.1 Curvibacter cyanobacteriorum | reverse complement strand
AGCGTAGTGGCGGTTGGCCGTTTCGTACTCAACGTGAGCGGTGTTGATGGTAATGCCGCGGGCCTTTTCTTCGGGCGCTGCGTCGATCTGGTCGTAAGCCTTGGCTTCGCCGCCGAACTTGGCTGCCAGAACGGTTGCGATCGCAGCCGTCAGCGTGGTCTTGCCGTGGTCAACGTGACCGATGGTGCCGACGTTCACGTGCGGCTTGGTACGTTCAAACTTGCCTTTTGCCATTTCAATTCTCCAAAAAGAGCATTCCCGTGTGTGGTTTTACGTCTGCATCCGGTTGCTGATTCCACCCGCACGGGAACAGGTGGGCACCGGATCGCAGACCAAAAAGAGGAAACCCCGAGGCCTGCTGGCAGGCTCGGGGTGGGCGTCAATTACTTGGCGCGGGCAGCCACGATGGCTTCGGCCACGTTACGCGGAGCTTCGCTGTAGTGCTTGAACTCCATCGTGTAGGTGGCACGACCTTGCGACATCGAGCGCAGGGTGGTCGAGTAGCCGAACATTTCCGACAGCGGAACTTCAGCCTTGATGGCCTTGCCGCCGCCGACCATGTCGTCCATGCCTTGAACCATGCCGCGACGCGAGGACAGGTCGCCCATCACGTTACCAGCGTAGTCTTCCGGCGTTTCGACTTCCACGGCCATCATGGGTTCCAGGATCACCGGGTTGGCCTTGCGGCAACCTTCCTTGAAACCAAAGATAGCGGCCATCTTGAACGCGTTTTCGTTCGAGTCCACATCGTGGTACGAACCGAAGGTCAGGGTGACCTTGACGTCCACCACGGGGTAGCCGGCCAGCACGCCGTTGTTCAGGGCTTCGATCACGCCCTTCTCAACTGCGGGGATGTATTCGCGAGGCACCACACCGCCCTTGATGGCGTCGACGAACTCGAAGCCCTTGCCGACTTCGTTGGGTTCGACGGTGAACACCACGTGACCGTACTGGCCCTTACCGCCGGACTGACGCACGAACTTGCCTTCGACGTCGGTCACTTGCTTGCGGATGGTTTCGCGGTAGGCCACTTGCGGCTTGCCGACGTTGGCTTCCACACCGAATTCGCGCTTCATGCGGTCAACGATGATTTCCAGGTGCAGCTCGCCCATGCCGGCGATGATGGTCTGACCCGATTCTTCGTCGGTGTTGACGCGGAACGAAGGATCTTCCGAAGCCAGACGTTGCAGGGCGATGCCCATCTTTTCCTGGTCGGCCTTGGTCTTGGGTTCCACGGCCTGGCGGATCACCGGCTCAGGGAAGACCATGCGTTCCAGCATCACAACGGCTTCCGGATCGCACAGGGTTTCGCCGGTGGTCACATCCTTCAAGCCCACGCAAGCAGCGATGTCGCCGGCGCGGATTTCGTCCACTTCCTGACGCTCGTTGGCGTGCATCTGAACGATACGACCAATGCGTTCCTTGCGGCCCTTGACCGGGTTGAACACGGTGTCGCCCTTGCTCAGAACGCCCGAGTAAACGCGCACGAAGGTCAGCTGACCCACGAACGGGTCGGTCATCAGCTTGAAAGCCAGAGCCGAGAACTTCTCGTTGTCGTCGGCCTTGCGGCTGACGGGCTGCTCGGACTCGTCGGTGCCGGACACCGGGGGAATGTCCACCGGCGACGGCATAAGTTCGATCACGGCGTCCAGCATGCGCTGCACACCCTTGTTCTTGAAAGCGGTACCGCACAGCATCGGCTGGATTTCGCAAGCGATGGCGCGGGTGCGCAGACCGAGGGTGATTTCCTCTTCGGTCAGGTCACCTTCTTCCAGGTACTTGTTCATCAGCTCTTCCGACGACTCGGCAGCAGCTTCGACCATCTTTTCGCGCCATTCCTTGGCGGTTTCCACCAGGTCAGCGGGGATGTCTTCGAAGGTGAACTTCATGCCTTGCGAAGCTTCGTCCCAGATGATGGCCTTCATCTTGCGCAGGTCCACAACGCCCTTGAAGTTTTCTTCAGCGCCGATGGGGATCACGATGGGCACGGGGTTGGCCTTCAGGCGCAGCTTCATCTGGTCCACGACCTTGAAGAAGTTGGCACCGGTGCGGTCCATCTTGTTCACAAAGGCCAGACGCGGCACCTTGTACTTGTTGGCCTGACGCCAAACGGTTTCCGACTGGGGCTGCACGCCGCCCACAGCGCAGTACACCATGCAAGCGCCGTCCAGCACGCGCATGGAACGCTCCACTTCAATGGTGAAGTCCACGTGGCCGGGGGTGTCGATGATGTTGATGCGGTGCTCGGGGAAAGACATGTCCATGCCCTTCCAGAAGCAGGTCGTGGCAGCCGACGTGATCGTGATGCCGCGTTCCTGTTCCTGCTCCATCCAGTCCATGGTGGCGGCGCCATCATGCACTTCACCGATCTTGTGGTTCACACCGGTATAGAACAGGATACGCTCGGTCGTGGTGGTCTTGCCGGCGTCGATGTGAGCGGAAATACCGATGTTGCGGTAGCGCTCGATGGGGGTCTTGCGGGACATGGAATTTCTCCGTTAATCGCTGAGAGCCCGCACAAGGGCGGGCTCTACAACGCGAGGGGATTGAGTTGTTTTTAGAAGCGGAAGTGGCTGAAAGCCTTGTTGGCTTCGGCCATGCGGTGAACTTCATCACGCTTCTTCATGGCACCGCCACGGCCTTCGGTGGCCTCGAGCAGTTCGTTGGCCAGACGTTGGGCCATCGACTTCTCACCGCGCTTGCGGGCGGCTTCCTTGATCCAGCGCATGGACAGAGCCAGACGACGGACCGGGCGCACTTCCACGGGCACTTGGTAGTTGGCACCACCAACGCGGCGGGACTTCACTTCCACCATGGGCTTCACGTTGTTGATGGCAACGGTGAAGGCTTCCAGAGCGTCCTTATCGGGATGCTTCTTGGCGATCAGTTCCAGGGCACCGTAAATGATGCGTTCTGCAACAGCTTTCTTGCCGCCTTCCATGATCACGTTCATGAATTTGGACAGCTCGACATTACCGAACTTCGGGTCCGGCAGGATTTCACGTTTAGGGACTTCGCGACGACGTGGCATTTCTTCACCTCTATGCTTCAGTTGGCACCATTGCAGGTACCGCGAGTGCCATGGGGCATCTCACTTACTCGACCCAGCGCCAACACGGCACCTTGCGGGTCACTACGTTTGCACCGCCAGCCAGGCGATTCAAACACCGATGTTTTTCAAAGCCATGACGCTTTGCGGCAACAATGAAGCCGCGACCTGGCAGAAAACTGCTTAGGCCTTCTTCGGGCGCTTGGCGCCGTACTTGGAACGCGCTTGCTTGCGGTCTTTCACGCCTTGCAAGTCGAGCGAACCACGCACGATGTGGTAACGCACACCGGGCAAGTCCTTGACACGACCGCCGCGAACCAGCACGACGCTGTGTTCTTGCAGGTTGTGGCCTTCACCGCCGATGTAGGAAATGACCTCAAAACCGTTGGTCAGGCGCACCTTGGCGACCTTACGCAGAGCGGAGTTAGGCTTCTTGGGCGTCGTGGTGTACACGCGAGTGCACACGCCACGGCGCTGAGGAGAGTTTTGCATCGCGGGGCTCTTGGACTTGGTCTTTTCGACCTCGCGCCCCTGACGCACGAGCTGGTTGATGGTTGGCATGAAACGTCCCTAAACGTTTAAAAATTACAAATACGCCGACAAATTCGGCTACACACCCGTGACACGCCAGACCTCTGGCCGACCTGAATCAGCCCTTCAGCAAGCCCCTGCCGTACTCGTCAAAGCACCGCAAACACTTTTCTGGCGTGAATGTGTATCCCTTCGGAAATTCCGAAAAGCCTTCTAATGTAGCAGGTCAGTCCCGCTGGGGCAAGCCCTGCTTGACAAGCCCAGGCCTGTCGCCAGGGGGCCCCGGCGGCGGCCGGCCCGCACCGTCGTTCTCACTTGATCCACAGGCGGATCGAATCCCAGGCCCGGCCCATGAGGCCGGCTTCCTCGACGCCATCCAGCGCCACCAGGGGCAACTCGAGCAGCGGCTGGTCGGCCAGCGTGACCTTCAGGGTGCCCAGCGACTGACCCTGCGTGAAAGGCGCCACCAACGGGTCCATGCGGGTGACCTGGGTTTGCACCTTGCTGGCACTGCCGGCCGGCACGGCCACCACGATGGCCTCGGGGCGCCCCAGGCGCGCCGTGCTGGCCTTGCCCTTCCAGACGGCCGGGGTGACCACGGCCTGGCCCGCGTCAAACAGCTTGACGGCTTCGTAGGCGGTGTAGCCCCAGTTCAACAACTTCTGGCTTTCATTGGCCCGGGCGTTCTCGCTGCTGGTGCCCAGCACGATGGACAGCAGGCGGCGCGAGCCCACCAGGGGGAAGTCGCGCTTGGCGGTGGCGATCAGGCAGTAGCCAGCGGCGTTGGTGTGGCCGGTCTTCAGGCCGTCCACCGACGGGTCGCGGAACAGGAGCAGGTTGCGGTTGTTGGCGTTGGTGGCCGGCGTGCCCTCGTAGCGGTACTGCTTGATCGCGTAGTAGGAGATGTACTCGGGGAAGTCCTGCATCAGGCGGGTGGCCAGGATGCTGAGGTCGCGCGCGGTGGTGATGTGGCCCGGTTCGGTCAGGCCTTCAGGGTTCTTGTAGCCGGTGTTCTTCATGCCCAGGGCCTTGGCCTGGGCGTTCATCATTTCAATGAAACGCTCGGCCGTGCCGCCCACGCCCTCGGCCAGGGCCATGGTGGCGTCGTTGCCGGACTGCACGATCATGCCCTTGATCAGGTCTTCGACCGGCACTTGCATCTTGGGGTCGATGAACATGCGCGAGCCCGGCATCTTCCAGGCACGCTCGCTGACGGGCAGGCGCTGCTTCAGGTCCAGCTTCTTGGACTTGAGGGCATCAAACACCAGGTAGGCGCTCATGAGCTTGGTCAGGGACGCGGGCTCCACCGGGTTGTCGATGTCCTTGGCCGCCAGGATCTGGTGGGCCGTGACGTCCATCAGCAAATAGGCTTTGGCCGCGATTTCGGGGACTTGGGGCGTCTGGGCCGACACCGTGAGGGTGGCCGCCAGGGAGATCGACGCCAGCAGCGCCTTAAAGAAACGTTTCATGTCAGAAGACCGTGAGAGCAGAAAGCAAAAAAGAAACGGCGCACGCTGCGACCAGGCAGCGCCGCCGGTGTGCGACCAGGTCCGCCGTGGGACTCGGTCGCGGGCGACAAAGTTCAACCCACACCCGAGCCCGCAGGCGCTCGCCTCAAGGGCGCAGGTGGCGCAGCACGCAGTTCTTCAACAGCGGCAATTGTCCGTGAAAGAAGTGCCCCACCCCGGGCACCACCGTCACCGGCACGCCTTGGGGTCGGGCCCAGTCCATGACCGCGCTCAGCGGCACCGTGTCGTCCTGCTCGCCATGCAGCACCAGGGTGGACTCGTGGGCCGCCTCGGGCAGGGGCGCCACCTGAAAGCGCGACGCCGCCGTGCCCACCAGCACCACACGCTGCACCTCGCGCTCGGCCCAGGTGGCCTGCAAGGCGTGGCTGGTCACATAGGCGCCGAACGAAAAGCCCGCCAGGGCCAGCGGCCCCTCAGGGGCCTGGTCGCGCAGCACGGCCATGAAGTCGTCGATCTCGCCACGGCCCTCGTCCCAGGTGCCCGCGCTGCCGCCCACACCGCGGAAGTTGAAGCGCACTGCGTCCCAGCCCGCCTGCACAAAGGCCCGCGCCAGGGTCTGCACCACCTTGTTGTCCATGGTGCCGCCAAACAGGGGGTGCGGGTGGGCGATCACGGCGACACCGCGGCGCGTGGCGCCCTCGCTCAGGGTGGCGGCATCGCGCAGGCCTTCGAGGCGCCCTGCGGGGCCGATCAGTTCAAATTTCAAAGTCTGTGCGTTCACAGCAAGGGTTCCTCAGCCCCCGCCCCAGCGGCAGGCGGCTCATGACAGGTGAAAAAGCCCGCCCTGCCCACCCAGCGGTCGGCGCGCGGGCCAGGGGCTGGGCCAGCAGGCCGCTCAGCGCCCCAGGTGGGCCGGGGTCAGCAGACGCTCCACCACCTGGCCGTTCTTGAGGTGCGACGCCACGATCTCGTCGATGTCGCTGGCGTCCACATAGGTGTACCAGACCGCCTCGGGGTAGACGACGGCCACCGGCCCGCCAGCGCAGCGGTCCAGGCAACCCGCCTTGTTGACCCGCACCTGGCCCGGGCCGGCCAGGCCGGCGGCCTTGACCTGCGCCTTGCAGCGCTCAAAGCCTTCCTGGGCGCGGTGGTGGGCACAACTGTCCTCGCCGTTGCTGCGCTCGTTGAGGCAGAAGAAAACGTGCCGCTGGTAGTACGACGCGGGCGCGGCGTCCGGCGTGGCGCGGCTGGAATCGGTTGGGTGTTCAGACATGCCCCGATTCTAGGAGCCAGACGCCGAAGATGGGGCAGACAAAGGCGGCTCCCGGCGCGAAAGCCGGTGCACCAGCGAAGCCAGCACCGCAAACGGCCACAGCCAGCCAACCCACTGCGCGAGGCCATGGAAACGGATGAAACGCCCCTGCTCCCAGGTCTGCAGGGTCTGCGCAAAATAGGCACTGGTGGGCGACTGGTTGAGCACCGACAGGTGAACGCCCAGCGCCAGCAGGCACAACGTGGCGCAGCCGCGCCGGCTCAGCCACAGCATGGGCAGCGCCAGCAGCACGGCCAGCACCAGGCCCAGTTGCACCGGCAGGCTGAGCCAGCTCCAGGCATGGCTGGGGCCGTAGCTCAGCGCGGCCGACAGGCCCGTGGTGCCCACGCCCACCAGCAGGGCCAGCACCAGCCAGGCCGCCCGGCGGGGCACCGAGCGGATGATGCTGTAGCCCAGCAGACAAGGCACCAAGGCCCCCAGGGCCACGCACAGCAGCTCGGCACTCGGGATCAGCGGTTGCAACTCGACGTCGCGCACCGGCAGCCAGTCGAGCAAGGGGGTGTCGGCCAGCCAGTCGGCCAAACCCTCTTCGACGCGCTCCATGACCTGCCCCAGCCCCAGCGGCACGGCGGCCGGAAACAACAGGCCGACTGGCCACAAGGCCAGCAAGACCAGCGCATCGCGCGCGTCGGGCATGAACCAGCGCGCCCGAAACCGGCTCCAGCGGTCCAGGGCACCCAGCTTTTCGAGGGCCCAGGCCAGCACCGCGCCCAGGCAGCCGCCCGCGATGTTGAGCCCCAAGTCCACATGGGAGGGCACCCGCGACGGCAGGTAGCTTTGCAAGGCCTCCAGGCACAGCGACAGCAGCGCCGAGGCCAGCACGGCGCGCCAGACCGGGTAAGAGCGCGCCGTGCGCAGCCCCCCCAGCGTGATCAGAAACCCCAGCGGCCCGTAGCCCAGCGCGTTGGACAGGATGTCAAAGCCGGTCCAGTACTGCGGCAGCGACGCACTCAGGAAGGCCAGCGGCGAGATGCCTTGGGTGCGCCATTCGCCAAACGGGTACAGGCTGGCGTAAACAATCAGGACGGCATAAAAAAGCGCCAGCGGCCAGGCAGAGCTCTTGTGGTCGGACACAGCACCTGTCCCAAGCCTCAGAACGGCTTGACCACCACCAAGATCACGGCGGCCAACAGCAGCAGCACCGGCACTTCGTTGAACCAGCGGAACCAGACGTGGCTGCGGCGGCTTTCACCCGACACCAGCTTGCTCAGCAAGCGGGCGCAAGCGTGGTGGTAACCCACGGCCAGCACCACCACCAGCAGCTTGGCGTGCATCCAGCCATTGCCCGGCCCCCGGCCAATGCCGTAAACCAGCCACAGCACCAGGCCCAGGGCCAGCGCAGGCACCGCCAGCAGGGTGGTGAAGCGCAGCAGCTTGCGCGCCATCAGCAGCAGGCGCTCGCGTTCGGCGATCGAGCCTTCCTGCACTTGCGCCAGGTTGACGTAGATGCGCGGCAGGTAAAACAGGCCGGCGAACCAGCTGGCGACGAAGACGATGTGAAGGGCTTTGATCCAGAGCATGGCCCCAGTGTAGGGCCTGACGCGCGCGCTGCAAGCCGGTCATCGCAAGCCCCCGCGCTGGGCGGAGGCAAAAAAAACCCAGCCATCGGGCTGGGTTGGGAAGCCTTTTTGCTGTCACACATCAAGGCACCCGCTCAGGGAGGAAAAGCGGGGAGCAGCAAGCTGCCCAGAGGTAATTTAGCAAAGCGGGGCGGTGAACTCAAGAGAAAAATGCAGTTTCAAGGTCCCAAACGGTAAAAAATCGACATTTTTTCAAGATAAGGTGCTCAGTGATCTCAAAAAATTGATATTTCTGATCAATCGCCTCAAAGGGCAGACTTACCAGCCCGGGCCCGATGAGGCACAATTTTCCAATGAGCACACCCCTCCTCCACCCCACGCCCTTCCCCGCCAACCGGCCTCGCCGACTGCGCCGCGATGAGTTCACCCGCAACCTGGTGCGCGAGCACCGCCTGAGCGCGCACGACCTGATCTACCCGGTTTTTGTGCATGAAGGGCAGAACCGGCGCGAGGTGGTGGCCTCGATGCCGGGCGTTGAACGCCTCAGCCTGGACCTGCTGCTGCGCCAGGCTGAAACCTGCGCCAAGCTGGGCATCCCGGTGATGGCGCTGTTCCCGGTGATCGACAGTGCCCTGAAAACCCCCGACGGCAAGGAAGCCCTCAACCCCGATGGCCTGGTGCCACGCGTGGTGCAGGCCTTGAAGCGCGAGGTGCCCGAGCTGGGCATCATGACCGACGTGGCGCTCGACCCCTTCACCAGCCACGGCCAGGACGGCCTGCTTGACGACAGCGGCTACATCCTCAACGACGAAACCACCGAGGTGCTGGTGGGGCAGGCCCTGGTGCAGGCCCAGGCTGGCGTGGACATCGTGGCCCCCAGCGACATGATGGATGGCCGCATCGGCGCCATCCGCGAACAGCTCGAAGCCCAAGGCCACATCCACACCCGCATCATGGCCTACAGCGCCAAGTACGCGAGCGCCTTCTACGGCCCGTTCCGCGACGCCGTGGGCTCGGCCGCCAACCTGGGCAAGAGCAACAAGAAGGTCTACCAAATGGACCCCGGCAACAGCGACGAGGCCCTGCGCGAAGTCGCCATGGACCTGGCCGAAGGCGCCGACATGGTGATGGTCAAGCCCGGCATGCCTTACCTGGACGTGGTGCGCCGGGTCAAGGACCAGTTCCATGTGCCCACCTTTGCCTACCAGGTCAGCGGGGAGTACGCGATGATCAAGGCAGCGGCCCAGAACGGCTGGCTGGACCACGACGCGGTGATGCTCGAAAGCCTGCTGGCCTTCAAGCGCGCGGGCGCCGACGGCGTGCTGACCTACTTCGCGATCGACGCCGCCCGGGCCCTGCAAGGCGCCTGAGCGCCGCCCCCCTGCCCCGGGCGCCCGCGCCCGGGGCTCCCTTTGCCGCCACAGGACCCCGCCCATGCGCATCTTCAGCTTCCAGGGCTCCACCATCACGGAAACCGACACGCTGCCCACCAGCGTGCCCGACAAAGGCCATGTCTGGATCGCCTGCGCACGCAGCGAGTTCGAACAGCAGCAAGCCCAGATCCAGGCCACCTTGCAGCGGCTGACCGGCCTGCAACTGGTGGACCTGCACATCTCCGACCTGCTCAACCAGCAACTGCCCTCGCACTACGACTACACCTCGCAGTACGACCTGCTGGTGTTCCGCCGCCTGGCCACCCGCCCGGCCGAGGCCGGTCATGGAGCGGCGGCGGGCCTGGCCAGCCCCAGCCAGATGAAGGGCGGCCCGCCGGTGCTGCACCGCATCGACACCAGCCCGGTGGGCTTTGCGCTGTTCGACCAGGTGCTGCTGACCGTGCACCCCGCCGATTGCTCGGTGCGCGAGGCCTTTGCCAGCCGCCTGTTGCAGACCGTCAGCGGTGAGGCGCGCCCCACCGGGGCCCGCCTGCCCAGCCACCCCGCCGACCTGATGCTGCGCCTGGTCAACCAGATGGTGGACGGCTACCTCGAGCTGCGCCGCGAGCTCACGCGCCAGCTCGACCACTGGCAAAACGCCCTGCTCAAGCCACGGACCCGCTTCAACAACTGGAGCGCCCTGCTGCAGGCGCGCCTGGCCCTGCACCACCTGGACGAGATCTGCGAAGACCAGCGCGCCGCCATCCAGGACTGGATCGACGCGCTGGAAACCTGGCCCGACGCCCAGACGCTGCCGGAGCAACGCGAGCGCGACCTGCTCAAAGTGCGCAGCCGCGACGTGCTCGAGCACATCGAACGCGTCGTGCACCATGTGCGCCGGCTCGAGCAAAGCGCCGAGACGGCGGTGCAAATGCACTTCTCGGCCCAAAGCAACCGCACCAACGACATCATGCGCACGCTGACCGCATTGACCGCGGTGTTCCTGCCGCTGAACCTGATCGCGGGCATCTTTGGCATGAACTTCGAGTTCATCCCGCTGATCCACCTGCAAAACGGGTTCTGGTGGGCCATGGGCACCATGGGCGTGATCGCCCTGGTGCTGATCGTGGTGTTCTGGCGCAAGCAGTACCTGGCGCGCACCCAGCGCTGAGGCCCGCCGGCCGCGCGTGCAGACCCGCTGAGGGCGCCCGCGGCGCCCGGCGCTCAGGGGCGCGGCAAGCCGTGCTCGCGCTCCAGCACGTCGGCCACCAGCTCCAGCCGAAGCAAGGGGTTGTCCAGCGCCATCAGGCGCTGCTTGTCGGCCGGCAACAGGGGCAGCAGCTCACACCAGCGGTTGGCCAGCCAGGCGCAGTCCTGGAGTTGGTGCGGCGCACGCACGGGCAGCGCATCGTCGCCCAAACCCTGCTGGGCGGCTTGCTGTGCCCACTGGGCCAGCACGTCCTGCAAGGCGCGCGACACGTGCTGCAAATCGTCCGGCACCGCGATGGGCGCATCGGCCGGCAACCACTCGGCCACCTGCCCCACCCACAGCCCATGGCGCAGGCGCTGCGACTGGGCCAGGCGAAAGCGCTGACCGCCCTCGCACAGGATGCGCAACAAGCCCGACTGGGGGCGCTCCAGCGAGACGATGCGCGCCGCGGTCCCAACCAGGGCAAAAGCCTCGCCCGGGGGCCCCGCGCCTGGCGCCCCCTGCACCTCCTGGCCCTGGCTCAGCGTGACCACCCCGAAGGGCAGGCCCTCGCGGTGGCAGCGGCCGATCATGTCCAGGTAGCGCACCTCGAAAATCTGCAGAGGCAAGGCCCCGCCCGGGTAAAGCACGGTCTGCAGCGGGAACAGCGGCAGCACCTCGTCGGCGTTCCAGGTCATGGCCGACCGTCCTTGCGCGGCGCCAGGAACAAGGCGGCCCCGTTGTCCCACGCGACGCGGCGCGCCACCTCGAGTGGCAGGCCCCCGAGCCAGCGGCGGTAGCCCTGCATCAACTCGTCGTACTGCTGCCAACGGCCGTTGACCCAGGTGTCCGAACCGATCAGAAAGCGCGTCGGGTACTTGAGCATCAGGGCCCGCCAGGCCGGGCACAGCTGGCCATCAGCGCAGGTCAGACCCGGCCGGTAGGACAGCTCGCCCAGCAGCCGCGGGTAGCGGGTGAACAAAGCGTCCACGCGCTCGGGCGACACCCCCCCAATGCCTGTGTGGGCCCAGATCAGCTGCAGCGCCTGACCGCCTGACGGCGTGGCGCCCATCAGCAGGTCGATGGCGACATCGTCGACGTGCGCAAACACCGTCATGCCCTCAGCCTCGGCCCAGGCCATCAGCTTGACGGCCACCGGGCCGCGCGCGTTGGCGCTGTCGTAGAGGTGAAATTCGCCGATGCCGCGGTACGGCCCCGCCGCCGTGCCGCGCGCGTGCTCGGCACGCACCATGTCAAAAATGGTTTCGTCGCGGAACCAGTTGTCGTAATCGGCGCGCTGGCGGTACAGGCGGATGAAGGGCACCACCTGGACCCCGGCTTCACGCACCGACGCGTGCTCGGTCAGGGTCAGGGTGCCCGCGTTGGGGCGCGAATTGGCCAGCACCGCCTGCACCCCGTTGCGCCGAAACCGCTGCACCACATCGGCCGGTGGGTGCGGGCCATGCTGCCCGTCCCAGGCCTCGGTGTTGTAGTGCAGGTGCGCGTCAAACAAAGGCCCTTTGTAGGGCTCGGGCCCGGCCGCCCAGGCAGGGCCTGCCAACCCGGCACACAGGGCCAAGGCGCCCAGGGCCGCACGGACCCAACGGGCCCCCGGGCCCTTCGGCCCCCCAACGCCTCGGTACGAGGCGGACTTCGATCCCGTCATGGCAAGACCTCATCCCAATCCAGGGGCCGGTGGCCCGGGTGACACTCAGGCCAGGTGCTGAGCGAAGAAAGCCAACGAACGCTCGAGCGCCGCCTTGGCCGCGGCCGCGTCGTAAGAACCCCGCTGGTCGCAGTTGAAGCCGTGGTTGGCCGCATAGACATGGGTCTGCACCTCGGGGTGGGCCGCGCGGAACGCCTCGACCGTGTCGAGCGGGATCCAGTGGTCCTGATCGCCAAAATGCGCCAGCACCGGCACCTTGGGTTGGCGCGCCACCTCGGCCGGGGTGGTGACACCGCCGCCGTAGTAAGCCACTGCAGCGCTCAGGCCCTGCAACTCGGCGGCCGAGCGCCAGACCAGCAGACCGCCCCAGCAGTAACCCACGATGCCCACCTTGCCCGCCGACGCGGCATGGTCCACGGCGGCCTGGATGTCCAGCAGCACGCCCGGGGCCGGCAGGGCCTCGACGGCGGTCTTCAGGCCAAAGCCCTCACCCATGTCGGCCTCGGTGTAGCCCAGCTCCACACCCGCCTTGACGCGGTGGAAGGTGGACGGCGCCACCGCCAGGTAGCCCTGGGCGGCGTAGCCGTCGGCGACCGCGCGGATGTGCGAATTGACACCAAAAATCTCTTGCAGGACGACCACAGCGCCCTTGGGCGTGCCCGCGGGCTGCGCCACGTAAGCCGGGAACACATGGCCGTCGGCGGCCTTCAGATCGGTGAATTGACCCATGAACAATCTCCTTGGAAACAAAACGGAACGCGCCGGGGGCTCGCCCCCTCAACCGCGGGTGGGCGCCAGCACGGCACGCCAGCTGACCGCACAATGGACGACGGGGCGAACGGGCGACCCAGGTGAAGCCCCGGCCACGCCACAGGCGTTTTTTAACCGAACAAGCTTACCCTGAGAGGAGATCGGGACATGGACAAGGTTTTGCTCGTCACTGGCGGCAGCCGGGGCATTGGGGCGGCCACCGCGCTGCGGGCGGCCGAAGCTGGCTACGCGGTCGCGGTCAACTACAGCGCCAACTCGCTGGCCGCCGACGAGGTGGTGCGCCAGATCCGCGCCCAGGGCGGCAGCGCCATCGCGGTGCAGGCCGATGTGGCCGACGAGGCCCAGGTGCTGGCCATGTTCCGCAAGGTGGACGCCAAGCTCGGCCGCCTGACCGGCCTGGTCAACAACGCCGGCGTGGTGGACGTCAGCGCGCGGGTCGAGGACATGAGCCTGGCGCGCTGGAAGCGCATGTTCGACATCAATGTGCTGGGCAGCTTTCTGTGCGCGCGCGAGGCCGTGCGCCGCATGAGCCAGCGCCATGGCGGCTCGGGCGGGGCCATCGTCAATGTGTCCAGCGCCGCGGCCCGGCTCGGATCGCCGGGGCAGTACGTGGACTACGCGGCGGCCAAGGGGGCCATCGACGCCTTCACCGTGGGCCTGGCCAAGGAGGTGGCGGCCGACGGCATCCGCGTCAACGCGGTGCGGCCCGGCCTGATCGAGACCGAGATCCACGCCTCCGGTGGCCTGCCCGACCGGGTGCGCGACCTGGCCCACCTGGTGCCGATGCAGCGCGGCGGCAGGGCCGACGAAGTCGCGCAGGCGATTGTCTGGTTGCTGTCGGAGCAGGCAAGCTACACCACGATGTCGCTGCTGGACGTGTCCGGCGGCCGCTGAACCGGCCCGACATCCGCCGCCTGTCCACCCCAAGCCCCACCGCCCGCCCCATGAGCACGCCCACCATCCGTTATTACTGGGAAGACCTGCAAGTCGGCTCGCAACGCGACCTTGGCAGCATCACCCCGACGCGCGAAGAGATCCTGGCCTTCGCGGGCCAGTTCGACCCGCAGCCCTTCCACCTCGACGACGAGGCCGCCAAGGCCTCGGTGTTTGGCGCCCTCTGCGCCAGCGGCTGGCACACCTGCGCGATGGCCATGCGCCTGATGGTCACCAACTTCCTGCACGAGGCCGCCAGCCTGGGCTCGCCAGGCCTGGAGTCGGTCAAATGGCTCAAACCGGTGTACCCCGGTGACACGCTGAACCTGCGCCATTCGGTGCTGGAAAGCCGTCCCATGAGCAAGCGCCCCGACGTCGGCCTGGTGCGCACCCAGTGGGCCATGTTCAACCAACATGGCGAGCAGGTGCTGCACATGGAAGGCTACGGCATGTTCCGGCGCCGCCACCCGGGGGCCCCCGTACCCGATGCGCCAGCGTCATCGCCCACCGACGCCTGAACCAGCCCGATTTGCACAGAGGGGAAGCCCTGAGCAGCCCCAGCTATGGCGTGGGCCACAAAGCCCGGGCGGTGTGCGAGACTGCCGCCCATGGATTTCAAACCCCTTGTGACCTTGCTGGCCATCGTCAACCCGTTGGCGATCGTGCCCTTTTTCATCCACTACACCCAAGACTTCACGCCGGCCCAGCGCCGGCGCACCATCGTCATCGCGTCGTTCAGCACCTTTGCGGTGATCGCGATCAGCGCCATCCTGGGCCTGCAGATCCTGGATTTCTTCAGCATCTCGCTGCAGAGCTTCCAGGTCGGCGGCGGCACCTTGCTGCTGATCGGCTCGATCAACATGCTCAACGCACAGCCTGCCGAAGCCAAGTCGAATGCCGACGAGGTCAGCGATGCCGCCGCGCGCGCCTCCATCGCCGTGGTGCCGCTGACCATCCCGCTGCTGACCGGCCCCGCCACCATGTCCACCGTGGTGATCTACGCCGACAAGGCGCACACCTTCTGGCAACACGCGGCCCTGGTGGGCTACGGCGCGGTGATCGCGGCGGCCACCGCCATGTGCTTCCTGCTGGCCGAGCCGATCGCGCGCGTGCTGGGCAAAACCGGCATCAACGTCATGACCCGCCTCATGGGCTTGATCCTGGCCGCGCTGTCGGTCGAGGTGATGGCCGACGGCCTGGGCAAGCTGTTCCCGGCCTTGCTGGGGCGCTGAGGGCGCTCGGCGCGGGCCTGACCGGGCCCGCTCATTGACCTTGGTCAAGGAAGCGCCAAGCAGGCCAGCGCGCGGGCGAGGCCCTCCCTAGAATCGATTTCAGGCCCCTGCAGACCCGCCAGCCCGCCGCGGCTGCGCCCCCGGATCCCGTGTCCTGCGAGGGCCTGAGCCCTCGATTCCAGGACCCTTTTCATGCAGAAACTCTCCATTGGCACCCGGCTCGCGCTCGGGTTTGGCCTCCTCTTGTTGCTGACCTTGCTCAACACCGGCCTGGGCAACTGGCAATTGCAGACCGCCACCGAATCCACCCAGGCCATCATCGACCAGCCGCTGAGCAAAGAGCGCCTGATCTCCGACTGGTACCGACTGATCCACACCGCGGTGCGCCGCACCACCGCCATCGCCAAGAGCAGCGACCCCTCGCTGGCCACCTTCTTTGCCGCCGAGCAAAAGGAATCCGCTGCCGCTACCACCGCGATCCAGAAGCAGGTCGAAGGCCTGATGGTCACCAGCGCGGAAAAGCAGTTGTTCGCCGACATCTCCGAGCTGCGCAAGACCTACGTCGCCGCACGCGATGAGGTGATCCGCCTGAAACGCGAGGGCCAGCCCGCCGAGGCCGACAAACTGCTGGAGAACGCCTTCCTGCCGGCCTCCGTGCGCTATGTGGAGCAGGTCAAAGCGTTGCTGGAGATGCAGCGCACCGCGCTGGACCAGGCCGCCGCGCCGATCCGCGAGGCCAACGACCAGGCGCGCCATGCCATGTGGCTGCTGGGCGCCCTGGGCCTGGCCGCGGGCGTCACCTGCTCGGTGCTGATCACGCGCAGCATCACGGCCCCCATGGGCCGCTCGCTGCAGGTGGCGCAGCAAGTGGCCTCGGGCGACCTCAGCCCGCTGCCCGCCCACCTGCACGACAGCCGCGAAGCCAGCGACACGCGCGACGAATCGCGCCACCTGCTGCTGGCCCTGGGCACCATGCAAGGCTCGCTGACCCAGGTGATCCAGGGCATCCGCCAGGCCGCGGACAGCATCGCCACCGCCAGCGCCGAGATCGCCAACGGCAACCACGACCTGTCGGTGCGCACCGAGCAGACCGCCACCAACCTGCAGTCCACCGCCTCCTCGATCGAGCAGCTGACCGGCCACGTGCAGCAAACCGCTCAGGCCGCGCGCAGCGCCAGCGACCTGGCCTCACAGGCCACCGAGGTGGCGTCGCACGGCGGCGCCGTGGTGGCCCAGGTGGTCAACACCATGGACGCCATCAACGCCAGCTCCCGCCGCATTGCCGACATCACCGGCCTGATCGACAGCATCGCCTTCCAGACCAACATCCTGGCCTTGAACGCCGCCGTCGAAGCCGCGCGCGCCGGTGAACAAGGGCGGGGCTTTGCCGTGGTGGCCAGCGAGGTGCGCACCCTGGCCCAGCGCAGCGCCGAGGCGGCGCGCGAGATCAAGAGCCTGATCACCAACAGCGTCGAACGCGTGGAAGACGGCACCCGCCAGGTGCACGAGGCGGGCCGCACCATGGAAAGCATCGTGGACGCGGTGCAGCGCGTGACGGCGGTGGTCAATGAGATCGCCAGCGCGGCCCAGGACCAATCGCAGGGCATTGCCCACGTCAACCAGTCGATTGGCGAGCTGGATCAGATGACGCAGCAGAACGCCGCCCTGGTCGAAGAGTCCGCCGCTGCGGCCCAAAGCCTGCGCGAGCAAGCCGAGCGCCTGACCCAGACCGTGGCCACCTTCACCCTGGGCCCAGGGGCCGGCGGCGTGCGTGCGCCTCGGCCGGCGCAGGCGCTGCTGAGCGCCTGACGGTGGGGGGCATGGCGCGTGACAAGCGTGCTCAGGCACGCCCCGTGCCCCGCCCAGCAGCCCACAACCGCCCCGTCAAGCCGGCGCCATTTGACGCAGCGCAAACATTGCGCATGACCCCGCCGACGGCCTGTGGCCACTTGACCTGACGCAAGGCCTCAACCAGGCGGAACGACTTTAATCAAGTCACGGGGGCCGTCCCCGGTGATGTAAGAGAGAACACCATGAAAAAGCAAGTGATGGCTGTCGCCGCCCTGTGTGCCCTGATGTCTGGCGCTGCCTTCGCCCAGCAAACCGAAGGCCCCTGGATGGTCCGCGCCCGTGCCGTGAACCTGCAAAGCGCCAACGGCGACACGACCGGCCTGGGCCTGTCGACCAACAACAAGTGGCTGCCTGAAGTCGACTTCACCTATTTCTTCAACAAGAACATCGCAGCCGAGTTGATCCTGACCGTGCCGCAAAGCCAAACGCTGTACGCCAAGGGCACCGCCATCGGCTCGTTCAAGCACCTGCCGCCGACCCTGACGCTGCAGTACCACTTTGACGCACCGGGCTTCAAGCCCTACGTTGGCGCCGGCATCAACTACACCCGCCTGAGCAGCATCAAGCTGCCGGCCGGTGTGAGCGCCGACAGCAGCAGCTTCGGTCCGGCCCTGCAAGTGGGCGTGGACATCCCTGTGGGCAAGAACATGTACGTCAACTTCGACGTCAAGAAGGTTTACATCCGTACGGATGTGAGCGCCGCTGGCAGCAAGTTGGGGACCTTCAAGGTGGACCCCCTGCTGGTGGGTGTGGGTCTGGGCTGGCGTTTCTAAACCAATCGCCTCAAACGCCCAGTTTGGAGCCAGCAGGTCGCAAGCCTGCTGGCTTTTTTATTGGCCGTCGGATCTGAAAACCGGCACCCTGACCGCGAGCCCGCGCGCCGCACAGTCACCCGCGCGGCGCATCCCGCCAGCCTGCCTGGCTGCCGAGGCCCTGGCGCTCAGGCGGGCAGCTTGAGCTTTTGCAGCGGTCGGTCGATCCACCAGACGAACGCGGCCGACACCAGCAAACTCGCCAGCAGCGACACGGCGGCAAAGTCCAAGGGGCGGTCTGCGCCCCAGCGCAACAGGAACACCGCCCCCACCGTGGTGTGCACCAGGTACAGCGGGTAAGACAGGTCGCCCAGCCACTTGTCCGTCAGGCCCGTGCGGCCACGCGCCAGCGACAACACGACCCAGGCCGACAGCAGCACCGACAAGCCCAGGCCATGGGTCCAGGGCCAATAGGGATCGCGCAACCAGTAGGCGCCATGCAAGCACCAGACCAGGACGCTGAGCCGCGGCATGGCCCAGCGCTGCCAGGCGTCGCGGTAGTGGCAGACCAGCGAGCCCGCCGCGAACGGCATCAGGCCGGTGGCAAAGCCCACGTAGCGCGGCACAAAGGAGTCGGTCGAGAAGCCAAACTGCACATTGGCAAAGAAGGCCACCGCCAGCCCCAGCCAGGCCGCACTGCGGCTGCGCGCGAACAGGGGCATCAGGGCGTAGGCCCAGACTTCCACAAACAAGGCGCCGGCCACCGGCACCGGCAGGCCCGGGGTGGGCAGCCAGGGGTTCATGGTGATGGCCGCCAGCCAGTTGCGCCAGCCTTGCGGAAACTGGAACTGGGGGTTCAGCACCGCCGGGTTGATGCCCTGCCGGCCCAACCACCACAACAGCGCCAGGCCCGCCAGCGAGGCCAACACATACGAGGGGTAGATGCGCAGAAAGCGGTTGAAGGCATAACGCTTGAGCCCCGCGGCTTCAAAGCCGTAGCGCTGGCTCAGCACAAAGGTCATGAGGTAGCCGCTGAGGACAAAAAAGCCCCACACCGCGTACGCGGCCGGGCCATGGATCATGTCGGCGTACAGGTGCGACACGGCCACCAACAGGGCCAGAAAAAACCGCCAACTGCCCAGACCCAAACCCATTGCAACCCCCGCATCAGAAAGGGGTGAAAGGTATCACAAGCGGCTGCGGCGGCCGCTCACCGTGGGGTCAGCGCCAGTGCGGCAACGGCCCAGAACCCGAAACCGGCCTCAGTGGGTGGCCAATGCGTCCTCGGGGGTGTCGGAACAGGTGGCGCCGCCGCAGCCGTGGATCACGGCCCCCGGCAGCGCCTCGGGCGCGGCCACCACGCCCGTCAGCGGGTCGTAGCCGACACGGCGCAGGTGCAGGGCCAAGGCCGCGTCCATCGACTGCGCATGCTGGGGGAACCAGATCGCCAGTTCGGCGGCCATCTGACGCACCACCGCCAAGTCACCGGCGGCCCCACGCACGGCGCCCTCGCGCATCACCTGCAGCACCACCTTGTGCTGCACGCTGTGGCAGTTAGAGGACGAGAACCGGGTGTCCTGCATCCACTGGTCTTCCCGCCCAAAGTGGTCGTCGGTGTGCTCGATCAGGGCTTGCCAATGCGCCAGCAACTGCTCGTCAGGTGCCTCGCGAACCACGGCCAGCAGGTCGACAAACTCACGGTGGGTGTCGTCCATGAGGGGAAGGTCAAGCGACAGGGCGTCGCTCCAAACGAGCTGGGTCATGCGGTTCTCCGAGGGTGGCAAGCGCCGCAGCTTAAGCGGCCCTGTGTCGGCCCCGCTTGATCCAGGTCAGGCTCTGCGCAATGCCGCAGCGCGCCAGCTCAGGGCTTGCGCGGCGGGCGCTTGGCCAGCGAGGGCGCGGCCTTGAAGGGCCAGGCCACGGCGGCCTGGGCCCAGGCAGGGGCGGCCACCGAGGACGGCGCGGGGCGTTGCGGGCTGGGGGCGTTGGCCGACGGGTTGGCGGCGGCCGGGGGATGGGGCTGGTCGGCCGAGACCGGCTTCGGATGTGACATGGGGCTCCCTTGGAGTGCGCGGCCCGGGGCGGGCCAACAAGCACGGTGGTCCAGCCACCGGCTGGCCACCTTTTTGCTCACTCAACGAAGTGGATCCCTCTGCGGTTGACGCCCCGGGGTCGGCGCCAGCGCAAAAAATGAAAAATCGCCCACCAGCCGGTCACCATCCGCCCAGGCTGCCGCACCGGGGTGCCAGCCAGCGAAGGGCGCCAGCGTCGGCGCAGCTCTGATCCGGTGGATGGGCCGGGGCAGAACCGCCGCGGGCCAGGCCGGCCCGCCCCGGGCGCGGGGCCCTGTGGGCCGGCGCGGAGCGCCTCAGGGTTTGGACGGCGCCGCGTCGATCCACTGTGCCAGGTCTTGGGCCAGTTGGTCGGTGGCCTGGGTCAGCGCGATCACCCCGCCCGGGGCATCTGGGCTGAGCGCCGCCTGGCGGGTCACAAAGACGCGCTGGGCCAGCAGGGTCTCGCCAGCCGGCCGACTGTCCAGCAAGGTGGCGCGCAGGCGCACCAGGGCCGAGCTTTGCTGCGGCTGGTCAAACACCTGGCTGAACTCCTCCAGCTCGAGGCGCAGCACGCGCAGCGACTGGCCCTGACTGCGCTGCAACGCCGCGCCTTCGGTGGGGCTCATGACGGCGCGCTGCAGGCTCAGGTGGTCGCGCAAACGCAGGCGCACCAGCTGGGCCGGGGGCAAGGTCCAGCGGGCCTGGGCATAGGGGCGCAATTGCTGGTCACCGGTGTAGGCCAGCCGGTACAGCACCATGCTGGAGCTGTCCAGCCCCCCCGAGGGTTCAAGGTCGGCGATCACCAGCACCGCCTGGCCCAGGGCGGGTCGCGGCGCGGGGGCCGTCATGGCCCCGGGGCCAAAGTCATACTGGGTCGGGCGCACCGGGTGGTCTGGCATCACCGAGCAGGCGCCCAGCCCCAGCACCAGGGCCGTCAGGCCCACCAGACGACCAGCGCGAGACAGCGCCGGCGACACCCCCACCGCCCGCGCGGGCTGGGACCAAGACAACAGAGAAAACAAAGACATGGGTTCGTGCTCCTAAAGCCGATCTCAGGGCCGCGCGGCAGCGGGGGGCGGGGTGAAGCCGGGTTCGCCCGGGCCTGGCAGCATCTGTCCGGACCCGAACAGCAGCGACTGGGGGTTGTCGTTGAGGCCGGTCACCGTGCGGCCCAACAGGCGCGCGGTGCGGGAGGCGTCTTCTGTCACGCGGTTGATGCGCGGCAAGGTGGTGGTGCCCAACGTGTCGATGACGTGGGAGAAGGCGTCGGCGCTCTCGGCGATGCGGTCCAGCGGGCCGTTGCGCTCGTTCAGGCGCTGCGCGGTCAGCGTGATAGCGTTCGACATGCGCCCCACATCGGCGGCGTTGGTCTGCAGGGTCTTGAGGGTCAGCGTGGCCTCGTGGGCCAGCGCCGGCACGGTGGCCAAGGCCGGGTCCAGCCGCGCCTGAACGGTGTGGTTCAGGTTGGCGGTCAGCTCGGCGGTGTTTTCGGAGACCTTGGCCAGGTTGCTCAGCATGAGCGACAGGCGGCGCTGGTTGTCGTCCGACAGCAGCTGGTTGATGCGCACCGTGGCCTCGTTGATCTGGGCCAGCAACTCGGGCGCCTGCTCGGTCATCTTGCCCAGCTGCGACGTGACCAACGGCAGGCGCGGCAGACCGTCGTCGCCCGAGGGATGCGGCTTCTGGGGCTCGCCCGAGTCGTTGAGCAACACATAGGCCAGACCGGTCACCCCCTGGTAGGCCAGGGTGGCGTAGGTGGTCGAGCTGATCGGGGCCTTTTCGTCCACCTGGATGCGGATCAGCACATTGCCTTTGGCCTGGTGGTCAAAGCTGATGGTGGTGACCTTGCCGACCGACACCCCTTTGTAACGCACCGCGGCCTGCGGCTGCAGGCCGGTGATGGCATCGGCGCTGGAGAGTTCGTAGGTCTGGTACTGCCCCTTGTCACGGGTCAGCCAAAGCACCAGGGAGACGAGCAACAAGGTGATCACCAGCACAAAAGTGCCGGCGGCCAGGGCGTGAGATTTATTTTCCATGAGCGGATCCTTGGCAATTCAGGGCTGAGACGGAGCGGGAGCGGAGGCAGGCGCCACAGCGGCCATCGGGGTCATGGCCCGACGTCCGCGCTCACCCTGGAAGAAATCGTGAATGAAGGGGTGCTGGATGCGCGCCACCTCGGTCGGGGGGCCGGTGAACAGCACTTTCTGCTCGGCCAGCACCGCCACCCGGGACGACAGGGTGAACAGGGTGTCCAGGTCGTGGGTGACCATCACCATGGTGATGCCCAGCTCGGCGTGCAGCGAATGCAGCAGCTCGCAGAACTCGTCGGAGGCATGGGGGTCCAGACCGGCGGTCGGCTCGTCGAGCAGCAGCAGCGGCGGGTCCATGATGAGCGCCCGCGCCAGGGCGACGCGCTTGATCATGCCGCCCGACAGGTCGGAGGGGCGCTTGTTGGCATGCTGCGGCCCCAGGCCGACCATCTGCAGCTTGACGTAGGCCGCGGCCCGCACCAGGTCGTCGGGCAGCGTGCCCAGCTCGCGCAGGGGGAAGGCGATGTTGTCGAGCACGCTGAAGGCCGAGAACAAGGCGCCCTGCTGGAACAGCATGCCGACCCGGCTGGCGGCGCCCTTGCGCCCCATCTGGGCCGCGGGCTGCCCCAGCACCACGACCGTGCCCCGCGCGGGGTGTTCGAGGCCCAGCATCTGGCGCAGCAACACCGTCTTGCCGGTTCCGGATCCCCCCACCAGGGACACCATTTCGCCACGCTCGACGGTCAGGGCGAGGTCGCGGTGGATCACGACGGGGCGGTCTTCAGGACCAAACTGGGTCCACAGGCCCCGGATCTCCACCACCGGGGGCGGCGTGCCCGGGGCACGCGCGGCGGCGGACGGCTGGACGGTTGGCTGCATCATCAAATCCCCACGTCCCTGAACAAAATGGCAAACAGGGCGTCGACCAGGATCACCACCGTGATGGCACTGACCACCGACGACGTGGTGCCCTGCCCCAGGCTTTCGGTGTTGGGCTTGATGCGCAGGCCGTAGTGGCAGCCCACCATGGCGATCAGGATGCCGAACACCGCGGACTTGGCGGTGGCCAGCACCACGTTGGCGGGTGCCACGGCGGCCGGCAGGGCCTCCATGAAATAGGCCGGGGTGACGTTCAAGGCCAGGTCACTGGCCAGCATGCCGCCGGCCAGCGAGCACAGCGAGGTCCAGACCGAGATCAGCGGCATGGCAATCGCCAGGGCCACCGCCCGGGGCATGACCAGACGGAAGCCGTGCGAGATGCCCATCACCCGCATGGCGTCGAGTTCTTCGGTCACCCGCATGACGCCAATCTGTGCCGTGATGGCCGACCCCGAGCGCCCCGCCACCAGGATGGCGGCCAGCATGGGGCCCAGCTCGCGGATCAGCGAGATGCCCAGGATGTTGACGATGAAGGCCTCCGCGCCAAACTGGCGCAGCTGCAGCGACATCAGGTAGGCGAGCACCACGCCGATCAAGAACCCCACCAGGGCCGTGATGGGCAAGGCCGTGGTGCCCATCTGGTAGAGGTGGCCGGAGAGATCGCGCCAGGGGCCGTCCTGCGGTGAACGGAGCCAGCGGTACAGGTCCAACAGCAACTGCCCCTGCATGCGCAGGTAGTCGGTGGCGTGCTCGCCGCCTTCGATGACCCGCTCGCCCAGGCGGTCCACCCACAGGCCCCAGCCGCCCTCGCGGGCGTTGGCCTTAACCAGGGCCTCGGGGGTCAGCGCCAGCTGCGCCACCCGCTCCAGCATCTGTTGCTGCAAGTCGGTGGTGGCCAGTGCGGCCGGCCATTGCTGGCCCCACTGACGCCACAGCAACTGGGCGCCCACATGGTCGAGTTGCTGCAACTCGCGCAGGTCCCAACGCTGCGGGGCCTGGGCACGGCCCTGGCTGCGGGCCAACTGCCCGAGCAGGGCTTTGGCGGCGTGGCGGTCCGCCAACGCAGCGGCGGTCCAGTCGCCCTGGGGCACGCCGCACAGTCCCTCGGGCAAAGTTCGCAGCGCCAGGCTCGGCAATGAACGCGAAAGTTCAGTCAAGGTGTGATCAATGGTTGGGTTGGCGGGTTACGGCGGCCATCCTAACTTGACCCTTCACAGGTCAAGGCCATGCACGCCCCTCCAAGGTAAGCAAACATGACGCCATTTACAAACCCGGGCGCCTCAGGACTGGGTGGGCCAGACCGCGGCCAGAGCCACGAGGGCGCTGCTGACCAGGGGATCGGCGCGGCGCCCCTCTGCAAAGACAAACCGAAGTTCACAATCGAGTTGCACCGTATCGGCGATCACCAGGCCACGGGCCTGGCTCTCGCGGATGGCGATCGAGTCACGCACCAGGCTCAGGCCGACGCCCGAACGCACCAGGTCCAGCATGGTGGCCTCCTGGTCCACCAGGGCCACGCGGCGCGGCTCCAGTCCGCTGACCGAACCCGGGCCAAACACCTGGGCCTGCAGGCGGTGGTGCACCGAGGCCGCGGGCGTGGCCAGCCAGGGCAATGCCGCCAGGCCTTTCCAGTCGCGCCCCAGCACCTGGGGGCCCCAGCCGGCCGGCGCCAGCACCCGGTAGCTGAACCGGGCCAGGCTGAGCTGGGCCAGGGAGGGGTCGGCCGGCGCCGCGGGCGCGTCGAGGTAGAACCCCACATCCAGCGACTGACGCGCCACCCCCGCCCAGACATCGCCGCTCATGGCCTGCCGCAACTCGGTCTGGATCTGCGGCGAGGACTCGGCCAGGGCCTTGAGAAAAGCCCCCAGCCGGGTGAACTCCGGGTCGAGGATGGTGCCAATGCGCAGGGTGCCCCGCACCGTGCTTTGCAGGCGTTGCACGGCCTGGGCAAAATCCTGCAGCCCCCCGAGCGCGCGTTCGGCCTGCGGCAGCAGCGCCGCACCGTCGGGCGTCAGCGTCAGGCCATGGGGGGTGCGGGTGAACAGGCTCAGACCGGTGGTCTGGGCCAGGCCCTTGAGTTGCAGGCTGACGGCCGGCTGGGACAGGTGCAGGCGCTGGGCCGCGCGCGACACATTGCCCTCCCGCGCGACGGCCAGAAAAGCGCGCAAGGTCTGGGGATCGGGAAGCGGTGGGAGGGACACAACAGGCTCGACTGATATTTGCCTTGTTTATAGGACAGTTTTGAATAAATCATTGGATCGCCCTCGACAAGTCGAGCAAACTGCCGTCCAAGCCCTCCACCTCGCCATGAGGTGAACAAATACGACAAGCCCCTGGAGACCCGCCCGATGAGTGCCCCTTCACCCCAAGCCCCGGCCAGCGCTGCCGCTGAGACCCAGTTCGACTACATCGTGGTGGGTGGGGGCACGGCGGGGGCCTTGATGGCCAACCGGCTCAGCGCCCTGCGTGGCAAGCGCGTGCTGCTGATCGAGGCCGGCCGCCGCGACGACTACCACTGGATCCACATCCCGGTCGGCTACCTGTATTGCATCGGCAACCCGCGCACCGACTGGCTCTACCAGACCGAACCGGCCGCCGGCCTGAACGGGCGCACGCTGCGCTACCCCCGTGGCAAGACCCTGGGGGGTTGCAGCAGCATCAACGGCATGATCTACATGCGCGGCCAGGCGCGTGACTACGCCCAATGGGCCGACCTGACGGGCGACGACAGTTGGCGCTGGGAACAGGTGCTGCCGCAGTTCATGAAGCACGAGGACCACTGGAAGCTCGACACCCCGGGCCAGGCCCCGAGCGGCTTTGCCCAATGGCACGGCCACCGCAACCAGGGCAGCACCGGCGAGTGGCGGGTGGAGAAGCAGCGCCTGCGCTGGGACGTGCTGGACGCCTTTGCCCAGGCCGCGCAGCAGGCTGGCGTGCCCGCCAGCGACGACTTCAACCAGGGCAACAACGAGGGCGTGGGCTACTTCGAGGTCAACCAGAAAAGCGGCTGGCGCTGGAACACCGCCAAGGCCTTCCTGCGCCCGACCTGCTATGGCCGCGCCAATTTTGAGCTGTGGACCAGCGCCCAGGTGGCCCGCCTGCTGCTGGAAACCCAGGCCGATGGCAGCCGCCGCTGCACCGGGGTGCAGGTCTGGACCGGCACCGAGATGGTCACCGCCCAGGCCTCGACCGAGGTGGTGCTGTGCGCGGGCAGCATTGGCAGCCCGCAGATTCTGCAGCTCTCGGGCATCGGTCCGGCCGAGCTGCTGCAGGCCCGCGGCGTGACCCCCCTGATCGACCTGCCCGGTGTGGGCCAGAACCTGCAGGACCACCTGCAAATCCGCACCGTGTTCAAGGTGCAGGGCGTCAAGACCCTCAACACCCTGGCCAACAGCCTGTGGGGCAAGGCCCTGATCGGGCTGGAGTACGCGCTCAAGCGCAGCGGGCCGATGAGCATGGCCCCGAGCCAACTGGGCGCCTTCACGCGCAGCCGGCCCGACCTGGCCCACGCCAACCTGCAGTACCACGTCCAGCCGCTGAGCCTGGACGCCTTTGGCGAGCCCCTGCACACCTTCAACGCCTTCACGGCCAGCGTGTGCAACCTCAACCCCAGCAGCCGCGGCACGGTGAACATCAAGGGCCCGCGCTTTGACGAGGCGCCCGCCATCGCGCCCAACTACCTCAGCACCGACGACGATCGCCAGGTGGCGGTGGACAGCCTGCGCCTGACGCGCCGCATCGTGGCCCAGCCGGCGCTGTCGCGCTACCAGCCCGAAGAGTTCAAGCCCGGCACGCAGTACCAGGCCGACGGCGATCTGGCGCGCCTGGCCGGGGACATTGCGACCACCATCTTCCACCCCGTGGGCACCACCAAGATGGGCCGCGCCGACGACCCGATGGCGGTGCTGGACTCGCGCCTGCGCCTGTTCGACGGCCCCGCCGTGCCGGGGCAGGCGCGCCGCACCGTGGCAGGTCTGCGCGTGGTCGACGCCGGCGCCATGCCCACCATCACCAGCGGCAACACCAACAGCCCGACCTTGATGATGGCGGAGCGCGCGGCCGCCTGGATCGCCGCCGAGGCCTGACGCGACCCCGCCCAGGCGCCTGTGCGGCCGGTCTGTGGTGACCGGCGGCGGGTCAGTGCCGCGGTCTCAGCGCAGGCCGCCGATGTAGCGGGGGGCTTCCGGGTCGGGGCTGACAGGCTCGTTGCGCACCGCGCCCCCCACCCATGCGCGGCCCAGCCCCGGCAGCGCGGACACCGGTTTGGCCGGCGCGGGCTCCCAGCACTGGGCCAGTTTGTCGGCCCACTCGGCCAGGTCGGCGTGACCGCCTTCGGCCGCCGCCTGGCGGGCCAGGCGCACCATGGCCGCGGCGTACTCGGCGTTGCTGGCAAGCCATTCGGTGTCGGTGACGCGGCCCACCTTGCGCCGCATCAAGACATGCAGATGGGCGGCGATCGCCAGTTTTTCACTCGCAAGCATGGGCCGATTCTCCGTAAGAAGACAAAACAGGGCCTGAATGCGCTCAAGACCCCAGGTGTTCGCGGTGCTGCGCCTGGTCCAGGCCCTGCAACTCGCTGGCCTCGTCCACCCGCAAACCCACCATGAAGTGGGTGAACTTCAGCACCAGCCAGGTGCCCAGGGCGCTGTACGCCGCGACCGCCACCGCGCCCAGGGCCTGCACCACCCATTGGCCGGACACCCCACCGATCAGCGGCTGGGCCAGCACCCCGGTCAACAGGCTGCCCACCAGGCCACCCACGCCGTGCACCCCAAACACATCCAGCGAGTCGTCGGCCCGCAACCAGCGCTTGAGCCCGGTGGCGCCCCAGTAACAGGCCAGACCCGCGACCGCCCCAATCAGGGCCGCCGATGCCGGACTGACGTAACCGGAGGCCGGCGTCACGGCCACCAGGCCCGCCACCACGCCCGAGCACAGCCCCAGCAGCGAGGGCCGGCGTCGGCGCACCCATTCACCCATCATCCAGGCCAGGGCCCCGGTGGCCGCGGCCAGGTGGGTGCACAGCAGCGCCAGCCCGGCCCGGCCGTCTGCCGCCACGGCCGAGCCCGCATTGAAACCAAACCAGCCCACCCACAGCAAGCCGGTGCCCGCCATGGTCAGGCCCAGGTTGTAGGGCTCGAAGGGCTCGCGCCCGTACCCCCGGCGCGGGCCCAGCACATAGGCACAGACCAGCCCGGCCACCCCGGCGTTGATGTGCACCACGGCGCCCCCGGCAAAGTCCAGCGCCCCCAACCGGGCCAGCCAGCCACCGGGCTCCCACACCCAATGGGCCACCGGCGCGTAGACCACCAGCGACCAGGTGCCGGTGAACCACAGCAGGGCCGAGAACCGCATGCGCTCGACCAAGGCACCGACCACCAGGGCCGGCGTGATGATGGCAAAGGTCAGCTGGAACATCGCGTAGACCGACTCGGGCACATTCGGCGCCACATGGCTGACCGCCACCTGGGCGCTGCCTTTGAGGTAGTCCATGCCCGCAAAGCCGGCCCGACTCCAGGAGCCCAACCAGGCATTGCCCGGCGTGAACGCCAGCGAATAGCCCACCGCGAACCACAGCAGGCTGACCAGCGCGGCCACGGCCACCAGGCTGGCCAGGGTGTTGATGACGTTTTGACGGCGCACCATGCCGGCATAGAACAGCGCCAGCCCGGGCAAGGTCATCATCAGCACCAAAGCGGTGGCGCTGAGCATCCAGGCCGTGTCGGCGGCCTGCAACGAGGCCTCGGGCACCAGGCCCGGCTCGGTCATGGGGGTGGCGGCCTGGGCCGCCCAAGGCCCGAGCGCCAGCACGGCCCCGCACATCAGCCCTTTGAGCCGGCTCAATCGCATGGTGTCTCCATCAGCATCAGTCATGCCCCACTGGTGCAGGACTCATGCCAGGGCGGCTGACGCAGCGCCAGGGGCGACTTGAGGGGGAGGGAAACTCCCTATGCACCGAAATGATCCCCCGCGTTACATTTCATGCACTCGCAACGGGCCTCAGCTGCCCGGCAGGGCGGGGGATCGAGGAGACAAATCACTCAGAATCAGAATGATTTATGGACGGTGCTCAAAGAAGCTGCCGCTACCTGACAAAGGCGCCCATTTGGGCGCCTTTTTTCTTTTTGAGGCCGCCATCCCGGTGCGTGCACCACCTCGGGGCAACGGCTCCCGGCCGGATGCGACAATCCCGGGATGGACTTTCTGCTGGTTTCCTTCGCCTCGCTGCTGGCTGGCTTCATTGATTCGATCGTCGGTGGCGGTGGCCTGGTGCTGGTACCGGCCTTGTTCGCCACCTTCCCCACCACCCACCCGGCCACCCTGTTCGGGGTCAACAAGAGCGCCTCCATCTGGGGCACGGCCATGGCCACCTGGCAATACCAACGCCGGGTGAGCCTGCGCTGGGGCACCTTGCTGCCTGCGGCGGCGGCGGGTTTCATCGGGGCCGGTTCGGGGGCCTGGGCGGTGACGGTGATCTCGCCCAACTTCCTGCGCCAACTGCTGCCGCTGGTGCTGCTCGGGGTGCTGGTCTACACGCTGGCCAAAAAAGAACTGGGGCAGCTGCACCAGCCGCGCTTCCAGGGGCGCGCCGAAGTGCTGGCGGCCAGTGCGGTGGGCCTGGGCATTGGCTTTTACGACGGCTTCTTCGGGCCTGGCACAGGCAGCTTTTTTGTCTTCTTGCTGGTGCGCTGGCTGGGCTATGACTTCCTCAACGCCTCGGCCTCGGCCAAGCTGCTGAACACCGCGACCAACCTCGCCGCCCTGATTTTGTTCACCCTCAAGGGCCACGTCTGGTGGCACTTTGCACTGCCCCTGGCGGTGGCCAATGTGGTGGGCAGCGTGCTGGGCACGCGCATGGCGCTCAAGCATGGTGCGGGCTTCGTGCGCTGGGTGTTCATTGCCGTGGTCTCGACCCTGATCCTGAAGACCAGCTACGACGCCTTCCTGCGCTGAGGCCTGCGCCACGCGCCACGGCAGCCCGCCCTCGATGGCGCTGCGGCGCGCGGGCGCCACGCGGGCGGGCGCGTCAGCGCCCGCTGGGCCGGGGTGGCAACTGGCCCTGGGCCAGATCGGGCAGGCCCGGCACCTCGGACACCTTGCGCGGTGTGCCCACCGGCAACTGCGCCTGGCCCACCTGCACCGCGGCCATGTCCTGCTCGCTGGGGTACTGCTGCATCAGCCAGTAGTCAAACACCCGACGCGCGATCGGCGCGGCCGCAGCGCCCCCCCAACCGGCGTTTTCCACCACCATGGCGAGTGCGATCTGCGGCGCCTCGGCGGGGGCAAACGCCATGTAGAGCGCATGGTCGCGGTTGCGCTCCGACATCTTGGAGGCGTCGTATTTCTCGTTTTGCTTGATGGTCACGACCTGCGCCGTGCCGGTCTTGCCGGCGGCCACATAACCCGCGCCGCGGAAGCTGGCGGCGCCCGTGCCCTCGACGTTCACACCGACCAGGGCGTGGTTGATGACGGCGATGTTGCTGGCCTTGGCGATCTGCTCGGCCTTGATCTCGTGCAGGGTGTCACGCGACTCGCGGCTCACCACGTCCACCACCTGGCGCACCAGGTGCGGCTTCATCTTGACGCCGTTGTTGGCCAGCACACCGGTGGCCAGGGCCAGTTGCAGCATGGTGAAGTTGTTGTAGCCCTGGCCGATGCCCAGCGAAATGGTTTCGCCCGAGTACCAGCGCTTTTGTTCAGGGCGCTTGTAGGCGTTGCGCTTCCATTCGGTGGACGGCAGGATGCCGCGCACTTCGCCAAAGATGTCGATGCCGGTCAGTGCCCCGAAGCCGAACTTCTGCAACTCGTCGTGGATCAGGTCCACGCCCATGTCGTTGGCCAACATGTAGTAGTAGGTGTCGCAGGACTGGACGATGGACTTGTACATGTCCACCGTGCCGTGGCCGCCTTCCTTGTCGTCACGGAAGCGGTGGTTGCCGAACATGAAATAGCCCGGGTCCTGGATCGACTGCTGCGGCGTGCGCTTCCCGGTCTCCAGCGCGGCCAGCGCCATGAAGGGCTTGTAGGTCGAACCCGGCGGGTAGGTGCCGCGCAAGGCCCGGTTCAGCAGCGGCTTGTCGGGCGACTCGTTGAGGGCCTGCCAGTTCTCCTGGTCGATGCCGTCCACAAACAGGTTGGGGTCGAAGGTGGGCTTGCTGACAAAGGCCAGCACCTCGCCGGTCTTCGGGTCCAGGGCCACCAGGGCGCCGCGGCGGTCACCAAACAGGTCCTCGACCAGCTTCTGCAACTTGATGTCGATCGACAGCATCACCGTGTTGCCCGGGGTGGCCGGGTGGCTGGCCAGGCGGCGCACCGCGCGCCCACCGGCCGAGGTTTCCATCTGCTCGACCCCGGTGATGCCATGCAACTGGCGCTCGAAGCTCTGCTCCACCCCCAGCTTGCCGATGTACTCGGTGCCACGGTAGTTGGCTTCGTCCTCGGAGCCCTGGATGTCTTCTTTTTCTTTTTGGTTGATGCGGCCGATGTAGCCGATCACATGGCTGGCCAAGGGCCCGAAGGGGTAGTTGCGGAACAGGCGGGCCTTGATCTCGACCCCCGGGAAGCGAAAACGCTGGGCCGCAAAGCGCGCCACTTCCTCGTCGGACAGGCGGGTGCGGATGGGCAGCGACTCGAAGCTTTTGGACTCATCAACCAGCTTTTTGAAGCGGCGGCGGTCACGCGGCTGGATGTCGACCACGGTGGCCAGGCCGTCGATCACCTCGTCGAGTGGGCCGGCCTTGGACGGCGTGATCTCCAGCGTGTAGGCCGAGTAGTTGGTGGCCAGCACCACCCCGTTGCGGTCCACGATCAGGCCGCGGTTGGGCACGATCGGCACCACCGCCGTGCGGTTGTTCTCCGCCTGCTCGGCCAGGTCCTCGTGGCGCACCACCTGCAGGTAAACCAGGCGCGAGGCCAGCAGCACAAAGCACAGCAGCACCAGCACCCCCGCGGCCACCACCCGCCCGCGGAAACGCCACAGGTCCGCCTCGATGTTGCGCAGTTCGGTCATAGCGGCCGGTTTTCATCCCGATCGGGCGGGCGCCGCTGCGGGGCCAGCAAGACCCAGGACACCAGCGGCCACAGCGCCACCTCCAGCCCCGCGGCCAGCAGGAACCAGAAACCCGGGAAGATGCCCCCCAGGGCCACCCGCAGCAGCACCTCGATCACCTGCGCGGCCACAAACAAGGGCAACACCTGCAGGGTCTGCGACGGCACGCTGAACCACAGCAGGCGGCGCTGCATCAGCAAGAACAAGAAGGACAAGGCGCAGTAGGCCAAGGCGTGTTGACCGAGCAGGGCCGACTGGTGCACGTCCATGATCAGGCCGAACACAAAGGCGGCGCCAATGCCGACACGGGCCGGCTGGTGCACCGACCAGAACATCAACAGCACCAGCAGCACATCGGGCATGCCGGGCATGCGCCCCAGGGGCAGCATGTTGAACATCAGGGCCACCAACAGCGAGCCCCAGATGAACAGCGGGTTGGCAGGCAGCAGCAGCTGCTGCCCGCTGGCTTTGCCAATCATTTGCGACCTCCCTTGCGGCCAGCGCTCACCGGTTCAGGCTGGGGGCGCGGCGGCACCTGCCCGCCCAGGGGCTTGAGCACCATCACGTGGCGCGAGGCCGACACCATGCCCAAGGGCACGCAGTGGATGCGCGCAAAGGCCGAGTCGGCCCGCCGCTCCACCTTGTCGACCCGGGCCACGGGCAGGCCCGGCGGGTAGACGCCGTCCACCCCGCTGGTGGACAGCAGGTCGCCCTCTTGCACGTCCGCGTTGGCGGGCATGTAGCGCAGCTCCAGCCCACCGCCCCCCGCCAGCGGGTCGCCGTAGGCCACGCTGCGCGCGCCGGTGCGGGTGTTGAGCACGGGGATGGCGAAGTCGCGGTCGATCACCAGCGTGACTTCGGACAGCAGGGGTTCGACACGGGTCACCTGACCCAGCACGCCCGCCTCGTCGATCACCGGCGAACCCAGGGCCACGTCTTTCAACTGGCCACGGTCAATGATGATGCGGCGGGTGTAGGGGTCGGGGGCGTCGTACAGGACCTCGGCCGCCAGGCCTTCGGCCTTGAAACGCTCACTGAGCGACAGCAGCGCCCGCAAGCGGGCGTTCTCCAGCAGCAGTTGCTCGACCTGGTTGGCGCGCTGCGACTGCTGCGCCAGGGCCTGACGGGCTTGCTGCTCGATCTGTTGCGCGGTGTGCAGGGACTCGAAGTACTCACCCGCATCGCGCGCCGCCCGCACCGGTTGCAACACCACCCACTGCAGCGGGTACAGGGCCGTGTCGACCAGGGCACGCAGCGGCTGGGTGATGTGGAAGCGCACATCGGCCACCATCAGGAACAGGGACAAGGCGCTGAAAAACAGCAGCCGGGACAAGGCCGACGGCCCCTGCCTGAAAAACGGGGGTGGGTTGCGATCCAGGGTTCCCAGAGGCATGTGGAGCTTGAACCAGGTTCACCAGAATTGAAAAAAGCCGGCTGACGTCAGGCCCAGCCGGCTCACGGAATCAAGCCGCCCTTACTCGCTGGTGAAGATGCTGCCCTGGCGGTCCATGCGCTCCAGCGCAATGCCACAGCCACGCACCACACAGGTCAGCGGGTCTTCGGCGACCAGCACCGGCAGACCGGTTTCTTCGGCCAGCAGGCGGTCCAGGTCGCGCAGCAGCGCGCCGCCACCGGTCAGCATCATGCCGCGGTCGGCGATGTCAGCGCCCAGTTCCGGCGGGGTTTGTTCCAGCGCGTTCTTGACCGCCGAGACGATCTGGTTGAGCGGATCGGTCAGGGCCTCCAGCACTTCGTTGCTGGAGATGGTGAAGCTGCGCGGCACGCCTTCGCTGAGGTTGCGGCCCTTGACTTCCATCTCGCGCACTTCGGAGCCCGGGAAGGCCGAACCGATCTGCTTCTTGATGGCTTCAGCGGTGGGCTCACCGATCAGCATGCCGTAGTTGCGGCGGATGTAGTTGATGATGGCTTCGTCAAACTTGTCGCCGCCCACGCGGACCGAGCCCTTGTAGACCATGCCGCCCAGCGAGATCACGCCCACTTCGGTGGTGCCACCACCGATGTCGACAACCATCGAGCCGCTGGCCTCGGACACCGGCAGGCCGGCGCCAATGCCGGCGGCCATCGGTTCTTCGATCAGGTAGACCGCGGTGGCGCCCGCCGCCTCGGCGGCGTCCTTGATGGCGCGACGCTCAACCTGGGTCGAACCGCAGGGCACGCAGATGATGATGCGCGGGCTCGGGCTCAGCAGGGTGCGCGGGTGCACCATCTTGATGAACTGCTTGATCATCTGCTCGGTGATCACGAAGTCGGCAATCACGCCGTCCTTCATCGGGCGGATGGCCTCGATGTTGCCAGGCACCTTGCCCAGCATGGCCTTGGCTTCACGCCCCACGGCCTGGATCACTTTTTTGCCGTGCGGACCTCCTTCGTGGCGGATCGCGACCACAGACGGTTCGTCCAGGACGATGCCCTTGTCACGGGCAAAAATCAGGGTGTTGGCGGTGCCAAGATCGATGGCAAGGTCGGTGGAGAAGTACCGACGGAAGGCTCCAAACATTCAAATTCCTCTCAGGCACGGCCTGCGCTTCGGCCCGCCGTCGCCTTTAAATTCCGGGTCTATTACAGGGTCTGTTACGGGGTCAAAATTGGCCCTTTTTGACTCAATTGCCCGCACATGAGGGGGCAACGCGACAAAGACGGGATAATACCCGATCCCCTGTGAATAACTCTTCCCGGCCCTTCGGGAAGGCAGCTTTATCTGCGCTTTACCGCGCCCAAATTTATGGCCCTCACCCCTCAGGACATCGGCCGGATCGCCAATCTGGCCCGGCTGGAACTCCAGCCCGCCGAAAGTGAGCGAATGCTCACTCAGCTGAATGGCTTCTTTGACATCGTCGAGAAAATGCGCGCCGTGGACACCACCGGTCTGGAGCCCCTGGCCCACCCCGTGGCCATCATCCAGGACGTGGCGCTGCGCCTGCGCGACGACATCGCCAGCGAGCCCAACCAACGCGAAGCCAACCAGCAAAGCGCCCCTGCCGTCGAGCGGGGCCTGTTCCTGGTGCCCAAGGTGATCGAGTAAGGACCGCCCCGCATGACGACCCCCGCCTCCACCGAACTGCACGACCTGAGCGTGGCCGAACTGGCCCGCCAACTGCGCGAACGCCAGGTCTCCGCCGTTGAAGCCGCCACCCATTTTCTGGGCCGCATCCAGGCCGCGCCCCAATTGGGCGCCTTTGTGGCCCTCAATGAAGAGGCCACCCTGGCCCAGGCGCGTGCCGCCGACGAACGCCTCAGCCGCGGCGAAGCCCTGGCTTTGGACGGTGTGCCGATCGCACACAAAGATATCTTTGTTACAAAAAACTTTGCCAGCACCGCCGGTTCCAAGATGCTGGATGGCTACCGCTCGCCTTTTGACGCCACCGTGGTGACGCAATTGGCCCAAGCCGGCGCCGTGACCCTGGGCAAGCTCAACTGCGACGAATTCGCCATGGGCTCGGCCAACGAGAACTCGGCCGTGGCGCCGCTGGGCTTTGACTCACCGGCGCCGGTGCGCAACCCCTGGGACCTGGACCGCGTGCCCGGCGGCTCCTCGGGCGGCAGCGCCGCCGCCGTGGCCGCCCGCCTGGCCCCGGCCGTGACCGGCACCGACACCGGCGGCTCAATCCGCCAGCCCGCCAGCTTCTGCGGCATCACCGGCATCAAGCCAACCTACGGCCGCGCCTCGCGCTACGGCATGATCGCCTTCGCCTCCAGCCTGGACCAGGCCGGCCCGATGGCGCGCAGCGCCGAAGACTGCGCCCTGCTGCTGTCGGCCATGTGCGGCCCCGACCCAGACCGTGACTCGACCTCGCTGGACCTGCCCGCCGAGAACTTTGCGCGCAGCCTGAACGACTCGATCGACGGCCTGCGCATTGGCGTCCCGGCCGAGTTCTTTGGCGACGGCCTGGCCCCCGACGTGCGCGCCGCCGTCGACGCCGCGCTGAAAGAATACGAAAAGCTCGGCGCCAAGCTGGTGCCCATCGCCCTGCCGCGCACCGAGCTGTCGATCCCGGTCTACTACATCATTGCCCCGGCCGAGGCCAGCTCCAACCTGAGCCGCTTTGACGGCGTCAAGTTCGGCCACCGCGCCAAGGACTACGGCGACCTGACCGACATGTACAAGAAGACCCGCGCCGAGGGCTTTGGCGACGAGGTCAAGCGCCGCATCATGATCGGCGCCTACGTGCTGTCGCATGGCTATTACGACGCCTACTACCTGCAGGCGCAAAAGATCCGCCGCATGATCGCCGACGACTTCCAGCAAGCCTTCCAGCACTGCGATGTGATCGCCGGCCCGGTGGCCCCGACCGTGGCCTGGAAGCTGGGTGAGAAGTCCGCCGACCCGGTGGCCAACTACCTGGCCGACATCTTCACCCTGCCCGGCTCGCTGGCCGGCCTGCCCGGCATGAGCCTGCCCGCCGGCTTTGGCGCCGGCGGGATGCCCGTGGGCCTGCAGCTGATCGGCAACTACTTCAGCGAGGCCAAGCTGCTGAACGCGGCCCACCGCTTCCAGCAAGCCACCGACTTCCACCTCCGTCGTCCGGAGGGCATCTGACCATGAGCAAGAACAAACTCGTGCAAGGCTACGAAGTCGTGATCGGCTTCGAGACCCACGCCCAGCTCTCGACCCAGAGCAAGATCTTCAGCCGCGCCCCCACCGCGTTCGGCGCCGAACCCAACACCCAGGCCTGCGCCGTGGACCTGGCCCTGCCGGGCACGCTGCCGGTGATGAACAAGGGCGCGGTCGAACGCGCCATCGAGTTCGGCCTGGCGATCGGTTCGCACATCTCGCCGCGCAGCATCTTTGCGCGCAAGAACTACTTCTACCCCGACCTGCCCAAGGGCTACCAGATCAGCCAGTTCGAGATCCCGGTGGTCGTCGGCGGCCAGGTGGAGTTCTTCCTCGGCGACGAGAAGAAGACCGTGCGCCTGGTGCGCGCCCACCTCGAAGAAGACGCCGGCAAGTCGCTGCACGAAGACTTCATCGGCCAGTCGGGCATCGACCTGAACCGCGCCGGCACGCCGCTGCTGGAGATCGTCACCGAGCCCGACATCCGCTCCAGCGAAGAAGCCGTGGCCTACGCCAAAGAGCTGCACAAGATCGTCACCTGGATCGGCATCTGCGACGGCAACATGCAGGAAGGCAGCTTCCGCTGCGACGCCAACGTGTCGGTGCGCCGCCCGGGCGAGCCGCTGGGCACGCGCCGCGAGATCAAGAACCTGAACAGCTTCAAGTTCATGCAGCAGGCCATCGACTACGAAGTGCGCTGGCAGATCGAGCAGATCGAGGACGGCCACGCGATCCAGCAGGCCACCGTGCTGTTCGACCCCGACACCGGCGAGACCCGCGCCATGCGCACCAAGGAAGACGCGGCCGATTACCGCTACTTCCCCGACCCCGACCTGCCGCCGCTGGTGATTGCCGACGAGTGGGTGCAGCGCGTCAAGGCCGCGATGACCGAACTGCCGCGCACCATGGCTGCGCGCTTTGTGGCCGACTACGGCCTGCCCGAGTACGACGCCACCACGCTGACCCAAAGCAAGGCCATGGCGGCCTACTTTGAAGCCGCGGCCAAGGCCTGTGGCCAGGCCAAGCTGGTCAGCAACTGGGTCATGGGCGAGCTGTCGCGCCGCCTCAACAGCGGCGAAGTCAGCATCGAATCCGCCCCGGTCAGCGCCGCCCAACTGGCGGCCCTGATCACACGCATTGCCGACGGCACCATCTCCAACAACGCCGCCAAGCAGGTGTTTGAGGCGCTGTGGTCCGGCGAAGCCAGCGATGTGGACGCGGTCATCGAAGCCAAGGGCCTCAAGCAGATGAACGACAGCGGCGCGCTGGAGAAAATCATCGACGAGGTGATCGCCGCCAACGCCGACAACGTGGCCCAGTACAAGGCCGGCAAGGAGAAAGCCTTCAACGCCCTGGTCGGCCAGATCATGAAGGCCAGCAAGGGCAAGGCCAACCCGGGCCAGGTCAACGAACTGCTGAAGCAAAAGCTGGCCTGAAGCCGACCCCGAAGCCGGCCGTGCACCCCCGCCCAGCCGCCGCCGCTGCAGACCCTCAGCGGCGGCTTTTTTTCGCCTGGGTGGAGCTGGAGCGTTGGGGCGCCAGGGCGTTGGGGCAGCCCCCCCGGCGCGGGCCGCCACGAAGCGGTGACGCCGAGCCGGACGCCCGCCCACCCGCTGGGGGCTTGGCTGTCGAGCCGCGGGCGTCAGCAGCAGGGCCTCAGCGGGTGCCTGGGCCCCAGATCTGCTGCAAGCGCTTGAGCTCCTGGTCAAAGCGCTGGTTGATGCGGTCTTTCTCGCGCGCCTGGTCGGCAATGAAGCGGTTCTGGGCCTCTTCGGCCTGCTGGTTGTCCTGCAGTTTCTGGCGCAGCGCGGGCGGCGCCTTGCTCGGGTCTTTGCGGTAAAACTCGAACTCGGCCAGGATGGACTTGCGTTGCTCGCGCAGGTCGTCGATGCGCTTTTGGGCAATTTTCACCACCGCGTCGACTTGCTTGAGGGCCTCGACGCGCTCGCCGTCGTGGGCCGCCTGGCTGGGGTAGCGGGCGGCCAGCGCGCGTTCTCGGCGCCGGTCCTCGTTCAGGCGGGCCTGCTCTTCGTCCTGCAGGCGCTGGCGTTCCTCGGCGGCGGCGCGCTCCTGCGCTGTGGGGGCCGGGGCCAGCTTGCGCTTGACCGTGCCGCTGGGGTTGAGCTCGCGCTGCTCACGGTCCAGGCATTCAGGGATGGGGCGGTCCGAGGTGATGCGCCGGCCCGAGGCGTCGACACAGGTGAAGATGCCCTGCGCGGCCAGTCCGGCGTGCAGGCCCACGCCCAACCAGCAAACCAGTCCAACGCGTGCCCCACCCCATTTAGTCACTTTTATCCTTCATCGACTCCATAGCGCTCGCGGTAAGCCAGCACCCGGGCGTGATCGGCGGCCAAAGCGCCGTCACCCCTTGCTTTCAGATACTGTAGCAAGTCTGCCAGTTTGGCGATGGCACAGACCTGCAAACCCAGCTGCTGGCGGACATATTGCACAGCGCTGTGGTTCACGTCTTGGCCGTTTTCGGTCGCCTTCTCTTGGCGGTCCAGCGCCAACGCCACGGCGTGCGGGGTGGCCCCGGCGGCGCGGATGATGGCAATCGACTCGCGGGCCGCGGTGCCGGCAGACATCACATCGTCCACGATCAGCACCCGGCCCTGCAACAGCGCACCGACCAGGGTGCCGCCCTCGCCATGATCCTTGGCTTCCTTGCGGTTGTAGGCAAAAGGCACGTTGCGCCCCAGGCGGGCCAGCTCGATCGCCACCGCGGCCGCGAGCGGGATGCCCTTGTAGGCGGGGCCAAAAATCATGTCGAACTCGATGCCGCTCGCCAGCAGGCGTTTTGCATAGAATTCGGCCAGTTTGCCCAGCTTGGCGCCGTCGTCAAACAGACCGGCATTGAAAAAATAGGGGCTCAGTCGACCCGCCTTGGTCTTGAATTCGCCAAAGCGCAAGACGCCCGAATCCACCGAAAACCGCACAAATTCCTGTGCCAGCGTGTCTTGTCCGGCTGCTGCTCCAGACCCTTGCGCGCTCTCAACCACCATGGGGAAATCCTTGTTCAAGTTAACCAGCCTCAACCTCAACGGCATCCGCTCTGCCGCCACCAAGGGCGTCGAAGCCTGGATTGCGGCCACACAGCCGGATTGTATTTGTGTGCAGGAAATCAAGGCCCAGGCGCCCGACATGGCGGGCCGCTTCGAAACCCTGGCCGGCTTGACCGGGCACTTCCAGTTTGCCGAGAAAAAAGGCTACTCGGGCGTGGGCATCTACACCCGCCACGAGCCCAGCGACGTGGTGATCGGGTTGGGCGCCTCCGAGTTCGACGCCGAGGGCCGCTACGTCGAGCTGCGCTTTGACACCCCGAGCCAGAAGCGCTCCATCATCAGCAGCTACTTCCCCAGTGGCTCGTCGGGCGAAGACCGGCAGCAGGCCAAGTTCCGCTTCCTGGCGCTGATGCACCCGCACCTGATGGCCCTCAAATCGCAGCGCGACTTCATCCTCTGCGGCGACATCAACATCGCGCACAAAGAGGCCGATCTGAAGAACTGGAAGGGCAACCTCAAGAACAGCGGCTTCCTGCCCGAAGAACGCGCCTGGATGACCCAGCTGCTGTCCGACAACGCGGCGGTCGGCGGCTTGGTCGACGTGTACCGGCGCCTGCAACCCGACACCACCGACGCTTGCTACACCTGGTGGAGCAACCGCGGCCAGGCCTACGCCAAGAACGTGGGCTGGCGCCTGGACTACCACCTGGCCACCCCCGCGCTGGCCGCCACCGCGCGCAGCGAGGCGATCTACAAGGGCGAGAAGTTCAGCGACCACGCGCCGATCACCATCGAGTACGACCTCAGCCTGTGAGCCCCGCTCCCGGGCCTGTGGGCCCGGCCCTCAGGCACTGGCCAGCAAGCCTTTGGCAATCCGTTTCGACAGCAGGTCCTCAAAGGCGTAAAAGCCGGGCGGCTGCTGGGCCAGTTCTTTGATCGCGAAGGCGGCGCCGGTGCCGAAGGCCTCGCGCCGGATCGAATCGTGGATCAGGCGCACGGTCTGGTGCGGGAAGCCAAAAATCACCTCATGGTGGCCCACGATGCCGCCCAGGCGCAGCGAGGTGATCTTGTCGTCATCCACGTTCAGGCCCTCGGCAATGATGCGGGCCGTGCCCGACACCTCGGGCTTGTCGCGGAAGTGCTGCTCCACGATCTCCACATCGGCCAGGGGCGCGATGCTGCGCAGCAGCTTGGCGGCGGTCAGCAAGAAGTTGATGCCCAGCGTGATGTTGGGCGAGCTCATGACCCGGCAGTCCTGCCCCAGCGCGCGCAACACCTCGCGTTGCGCGTCGCTGTAAGCCGAGATCGCGGTGACCAGCATGGTCTGGCGCTGACGCACCGCGTCGACGTACAGCGCCAGGGTCTCGGCGCGTGAGAAGTCCACCAACACCTGCACCGGGTGCGCGTCCAGCCAGCGGTCCAGGGCTTGGTCCTGCAGACCGACGAAGCGGACCGCGGGCTGCTCGTCCCAACGCGCGTCGGGCGCGGCATGGCGGCGCGCAATCCACTTCAGCTCCAGCTGCGGGTCGCTGGCCAGCACCTGGGCCACCGCCCGACCGGCTTTGCCGAAACCCAACAGGCCCACGGTGATGCGTGACGTGTTCATGGCTTTCCTCCTGTTTGTGGATGATCCTGTGGCAATTATATTTGTACAAATGTATCATCCCCTTCCAGAATCGCCGACAACCCACGCCGCAAGACCCTTTGGCGGCCTTGGAAAGTGCCCCCCATGAGCCTTGCAAAGTCCCTCGCCGCCACCTGGCATGCCGAACTCAGCAACCGCCAGATCTGGCAAACGCGCGCCGTGGTGGTCGCCTTCGGCGCCCTGTCAGGCCTGACCGTGGTCACGCTGACCTGGCTCAGCGAGCAGGCGCTGATGCTGTTCCACCGCGGCCAGGCGGCCTTCACCTACCTGCCCTTGCTGTGGACGCCGCTGCTCACGCTGGCGGTGGTGTGGGCCACAAGGCGCTTTGCGCCGGGTGCAGCGGGTTCGGGCATCCCGCAGGTGATGGCGGCCTTGCACCCGCAGTCGCCGCCCGCCTCGCGTGGCCTGTTCGTGTCCATCCGGCTCACCCTGGCCAAGATGGTGTTGACCGCCACCGGCCTGCTGAGCGGTCTGTCGCTGGGGCGCGAGGGGCCTTCGGTGCAGATCGGGGCCGGGGTGATGCACGCCGCGCGGCGCTTTTTGCCAACGCAGCACAGCGTGTCCGACCAGGGTCTGCTGATCGCGGGTGGCTCGGCCGGCATCGCGGCGGCCTTCAACACGCCCCTGGGCGGCATCATGTTCGCGATCGAAGAGTTGTCCCGGCGCCCCGAGCAGCGCAACAACGGCCTGATCATGGCGGCCATCGTGGTGGCCGGCCTGATGGGGGTGTCGGTGTTTGGCAATGCCACGCATTTCGGGGTCATCCGGGTGCAGGCCCTGTCGTGGTCGCTGCTGGGCCCGGCGCTGCTGGTGGCCGGCATCGCCGGGGTGGCGGGCGGCCTGTTCGCCCGCGTGCTGACGGCCTCGCTGGCCGGGACCTCGGCCGACCGCTTCAGCCAGTGGCGCCGCCGCTACCCGCTGCGCTTTGCGGCCGGCTGTGGCCTGGCCGTGGCGCTGATCGGCCTGGCCAGCCAGGGCAGCACCTTTGGCAGTGGCTATGCCCACACCCGGGGCCTGCTGGACGGCCACGCCGATGCGCTGCCAGGCTACTCGGCGCTCAAATGGCTGGCCACCTGGATCACCGCATGGTCAGGTGTGCCGGGGGGCATCTTTGCGCCTTCGCTGGCGATTGGCGCATCACTGGGCGCCGATGTGGCGGCCTGGACCGGGCAGGCCGATGCGCCGGCCCTGATCGCGCTGGGCATGGCGGGCTTTCTGGCCGCCGTGACCCAGGCGCCCCTGACCTCGTTCATCATCGTCATGGAAATGGTGGACGGCCACAGCCTGGTGCTGAGCCTGATGGCCAGCGCGCTGGTGGCCAGCGCCGTCTCACGCTGGATCTCCAGCCCGCTCTACGCCAGCCTGGCCGAGCTGCAATTGCAACGCCTGCCGGGCGGCGCACCGGCCCCGGACCCCAGCCCGGCGCCAGCCCAACGCGAACGGGCCTGAACGCGGCGGCCTCAGGCGCGCGCGGGGCCTGGGCGCCCGCCGAGCCAGTGGCTCACAGGTGGGCCAACGGGATCGAGCCCGCCGCGTCGTCGGCCTGCAACTGGGCCATCAAGGTGCCCAGGTCCTGGTCCAGCCGCGCCAGGGTGGCGGGGTCCAGCGCGGCCAGGGCCTCGGGCAACACGCCGGCAAAAGGCCCCGGGGCCTTTTGCAGCACCGCCTCACCGGCCGGGGTGAGGCGCAGCCGCACGGCCCGGCGGTCCGGCCCGTCGCGGTGCGTGCCCACCAGGCCCAGTGTGCTCAAGGCCTTGACCAGGTTGCTGGCGGTCGTCTGATGCACATCCATGGCCTGGGCCAGGGCACCGACGCCCAGGTCGGGCTGGGCCTGGATCACGCTCAGCGCCCACAGCTGAGCCCCCCCAATGCCGGCTTGCTTCTCGACCTGCTGAAAATGTGCCTTGACCGCGTTGAAGACCACGCGGAAGCGGCGCAGCACGCGCGCGGCCGCTTCGGGCGAGGCCCCGGCAGGGACGGGCGCGGACGACGGCGGCGGTGAGGGCGCACGGGGCGCACGGGGCAGTTGGGAAGCGGCAGCAGAGCGGGGCATGCCCCCGATGATAGAGACCCCCAACCACTCGCCCAGGGGCACCGGCGCAGGGGCCGCCCTCCCCGACCGCGTGGGCTGCACGCCGCAGCGCCGCAGCGACTGCGGGCCGTTAACATGTCGGGCGATCGGAGGCGTACAAAATGAAACACAACACCGTGCGTTGGGTCGGGGCGGGCCTGACCGTGCTCGGCGCTCTGGCTGGCGGGGCTCGGGCCCAGACCCTGGCCCCCCTCAATGCCGACTGGCTGGACCACCCCTCGAGGCAAGCGCTGAAACAAGCCGCCACGCCCAGTGACGACCCCGCGGGCCGGGGCACCGGCTGGGTGCCGTCACCAATGGACCAGAGCCACATGCGGGGCCAGATCCCGCAGCAGGTGCAACAGCTGCTGCAGACCAAGGCCGCCGGCGCCGACGGCAGCGTGCTCAAGGCCACCTTCCCCAGCAGCTTTGACCTGCGCAGCCTGGGCTGGGTGTCGCCGGTGCGTGACCAAGGCGCCTGCGGTGACTGCTACGCCTTTGCCACCACGGGCTCGCTGGAGTCCACCATGCTGGCCACCCAGGCCGGCAGCTACGACTACTCCGAGAACCACATCAACGTTCGCCACGGCTTTGACTTTCCGGTCTGTGCCGGCGGCAACATGCAGATCACGGCGGCCTACCTGACACGCTGGGGCAACACCGAAGGCTTTGCCGCCGGCCCCGTGTTCGAGTCCGATGACCCCTACACCGCCACCGCGGCCACCTCGGTGGCGGGCCTGTCGCCGCGCCAGCACGTGCAGCAGGTGATGTACCTGCCCGAACGCGCCAGCCCCACCGACAACACCAACTGGAAGTACGCCCTGCAGCAGTACGGCGCGGCCGCCGTGGCCATGTACATCAGCAGCAGCCCGGCCTACTGGAACGCCAGCACCGCCTCGTACTACTACACCGCGGCCAACCCGGCCAGTGCCAACCACGCGGTCACGCTGATTGGCTGGGACGACAACTACCCGGCCAGCCAGTTCAGCACCCGCCCGCCCGGCAATGGGGCCTTTCTGATGAAGAACCAGTACGGCAGCAACTGGGGCAATGGCGGCTACTTCTACATCTCCTACTACGACGCCCGCCTGAGCAACGCCACCGTGTTCAGCCCGGCACAAAGCGTCAACAACTACGGCCGGGCCTACCTGCACGACCCGCTGGGCAGCATCACGGCCATGGGCTACAACGGCTCCACCTCGGCCTATGGCGCCAACGTCTTCACCGCCCAGGCCACCGAAACCATCAGCGCGGTCGGCCTGTACCTGCCCGATGTGAACGGCAGCTACCAGATCGACCTCTACACCGACCTGAGTTCGGGCAGCAACCCGGTCTCGGGCACCCTGCAGACCAGCGCCCGCACCACGGGCTCGTTCCCGTATTCGGGGCTGTACACCGTGACACTGAACAGCCCCGTGCAGGTGAAGGCGGGCAGCCAATTTGCAGTGGTGGCGCGCATCACCAACAGCAGCTCGTTTTACCCCTTGGGCATCGAGAAGCCGTACGCGGGGTATTCGAGCCGCGCCACCGCCAGCAGCGGGCAGAGCTTTGTCAGCTTCAGCGGCAGCAGCTGGACCGACCTGAGCACGTTGAACGGGTATGCCAACACCAACCTGACCCTGCGCGCCTACACCCAGGCGGGCAGCGCCACGGAGGCCGCCAGCTACGCCGGCATCTACCAAAGCACGGCGGACAGCAACAGCTACCTGTCGGTGCACCAGAACGGCAACGGCGTGATCATCGCCAACTTCAACACCATCGGCGCCGTGGGGGCCCGCCAAAGCACGGTGCTGGGCAGCTACCAACCGGCGCGCCAGGACATCTGGGACCTGTACCAGGGCACCCTGTCCGGCAACCAGGCCACGCTGTCGGGCCAGCTGCTGTTTGGCGCCTGCCAGGCCAGCGTCAGCGCGGTCTTCACCAGCACCACGGTGCAACTGAACCTGTCGGGCCTGAGCGCCACCACCTCGGGCCTGTCCCAGGGGGTGAACTGCGGCAGCTCGGCGATCCGGACCAACACCGTCTACAACAAAATCATGTGAGCCCCCCGGCCGACAGGAGCCCGCCATGACCCCGACCTTCTTCCGCCCCCAGCGCCTGATCCCGACCGCCCTGCTGGCCCTTGCGGCCCTGGGCACCCCGGCCAGCTGGGCCCTGGGCAGCTACGACGGCATCTACCAGAGCAGCCTTGAGAGCAACAACTACCTGGCCGTGCACCAGAGCGGCAACACGCTGATCGTGGCCAGTTTCAACACCATCGGTCCGGTGGGCGCCGTCCAGTCCACGGCCGCGGGCATGTACACGCCCGCGCGACAGGACATCTGGGACCTGTACCAGGGCACCCTGTCGGGCTCGCTTGGCAGCCTGAGCGGGCAGCTGCTCTACGGGGCCTGCCAAGCCAACGTCAGCGCCAACTTCGACAGCACCGGCGTGCAGCTAACGCTCAACAGCCTGAGCAGTACCTCCTCGGGTCAGACCCAGGGGATCAGCTGCGGCCTGCTGCCCGCGCGCACCGCCACCAACGTGCGCTTCACCAAAATCTACTGACCGCCCACCGCCTCGCCCGCAGGCTGCAACGCCTGGGGCAGCAGGCCCCAGCCCCGCCCCCATCCCATGAAACCCCTGCTGCCCACCCGCCCCCGCGCCCTGCGGACCCTGACCTGGGCCCTGGCCTTGGCCCTGCCCCTGGGCGCGGCCCGCGCCGACGGCCCACGTGACGAGTTCTTCTGGCTTGGCGAGATCAACAAGGCCACCGCGGTCATCAACACCGAACAAGGTCTGCTGGACCGCCGCCTGACCCCGCTGGTCACGGCCGGCCTGCGCCAGGTGCTGCGCGACGCCCAGCAGCCCGGCGCCAAACGCCCGGCCAGCGTGATCACCTTCGAGCCCTTGCTGATCCAGGCCGCAGGGCCCGAGATCACCTGGCTGCACGCCGGGCGCTCCAGCCAGGACATGCACGCCACCTTCCGCGCCGCCATCCTGCGTGACGAGATGCTGCGCCTGGCAGATCAGCTCAACGCCACCCGCCGCACCCTGATCGACCTGGCCGACCAGCACCGCGCCACCATCGTGCCCAACTACACCAACGGTGTGGCCGCCCAACCCAACAGCTACGGCCACAACCTGCTGGGCCACGCCGCGGGCCTGGAGCGCGATGCCCAGCGCCTGCGCGAGGCCTATGCCCGCATCGACCGCTCACCCATGGGCAGCACGGTCTTGAACGGCAGCAGCTGGCCCCTGGACCGCGCGCGCATGGCCGACTACCTGGGCTTTGCAGCGCTGGTGGAGAACGCCTACGACGCGGGCCAGATCTCGTCGGTGGACGAGCCCGTGGAGGCGGCTGCCGTGGCCACCAGCCTGGCCCTGCACACCGGCCAGTTCATCGAGGACGTGATGACCCAGTACGCCCAGGCCCGGCCCTGGATCCTGCTGGAAGAAGGCGGAGCCAACACCTACGTGTCCAGCGCCATGCCGCAAAAGCGCAATCCGGGCCTGCTCAACGCCACCCGGCGCGACGCCAGCAGCGTGCTGGCCCAGGCGCATGGCGTGGTGCTGCAGGCGCACAACATCCCGCCGGGCATGAGCGACGCCAAAGAGGTCAAGCCCAACACCGCCTTGCTGCGCGACACCGGCGCGGTGCTCAAGCGCTGGCAGCAGATCCTGCAGGCCCTGCGCGTCAACCGCGAGCGCGCGCTGGACGAGCTCAACAGCGACTGGACCGCCTCGCAAGAGCTGGCTGACGTGCTGATGCGGCGCTTCCAGCTGCCGTTCCGGGTGGGGCACCACTTTGCCTCCGAGGTGGTGGCGTACGCCCGCGCGAAAGCCATCCGACCCCTCGACTTTCCGTACCGCGAAGCGCAGCGCATTTACGCCGAAACCGTGCACGGCAGCGAGCACCCGGCCCAGCTGCCCCTGAGCGAAGCCGAATTCCGTGCCACGCTGGACCCGGTGGCCATCGTGAACAACCGCGCCACCGCAGGGGGCCCGCAACCGGCCGAGATGACGCGCATGCTGGCCCGCGCCCGGCAGAGTGTGGCCGACCACGAGGCCTGGGTGCGCGCCCGCCGTGAGCATGTGCAGCGTGCACTGGCCCGGCTCGACCAGGACTTTGATCGCCTGGCCGACAGCGCCCGCCCGGCCCAGCCCCCCAAACCCTGAAGACCGCCGGCCGTGGCGGCCCGCGGGGGCGGCCCCGCCCCGCCAGGTCCAGGCGTCGGATCAACGTGTCGGATCAACGTGTCGGGTTAACGCGTCGGGTCCACGGGCCAACTCAAGGCGCTGGGTCAACGCGCCAGGCTGGCGACGTCAGGCGGCGCCCCGCCAACGACCGCCCCCTCACCGCGCCCGACGGGCCCCCTCAGCGCCAAAAGCGCCCGGGCCGGAACGGCGCCGCGTCGATGGCCGGGGTCTCGCCCGCCATCAGCGCGCCCAGCAAGGCGGCCGTGCCCGGGCCGGTGCTGAAGCCGATGTGCTGGTGGCCAAAGGCCAGCCACAGCCCCGGCTGCCCGGGCGCCTCGCCAATCATGGGGCGGCTGTCGGGCAGTGTCGGGCGGCTGCCCATCCAGGGTTCGGCCTCCAGACGCGCGCCCAAGGGGAAAGCCTGGCGGGCCGCATCCTCGGCCAGGGCCAGCTGCAGCGGCTGGCGCGGCGCGTCCAGATCGGTCAGCTCGACGCCCGAGGTCAGGCGCAGGCCCTGCGCCATCGGCGACAGCACGTAGGCGCCCCCCGTGTCGTACACCGGCCGGCCCAGCGTGGCGCCGTCCTGGGGCTGAAAGTGGCGGTGGTAGCCCCGCTCGTAGGCCATCGGCACCCGCACGCCCAACTGGGCCTGCAAAAAGCCCGCGCTCCACGGGCCCAAGGCCACCACCACGCGATCGGACTGGAGTTGACCACCATCGCCCAGGCTGAGTTGCCAGCCCGTCCCTTCGGCCCGGCGCGCCAAGGCCTGCACGGGCTGGCTCAGCAGGCGACCGCCCTGCGCCACGAACCAGCGGGCATAGGCCTCGGTCACCGCCCCCGGGCTGTCGACCGAAGACGTGTCCTGCACCCACAGCGTGCGCGGAAACAGCCCGGGCGTGAAGCCGGGCTCCAAGGCCTGCAGGTCGGCCGCGTCCAGGGTCTGGGTGCGCACGCCGTAGCGCTCAAACACCGCGCGCCCCGCGGCCCCGGCCTCGTAAGCCGCCTGGCTGCGGTACAGGAACAGCCAGCCGTTGTCGCGCAGGCGGTGCCGCTCGCCCACCTTGGTCAGCAGGCGCAGGTGCTCGGCCATGGACAGGCGAATCAGGCCGTCCAGGGCGCGCGCGGTCTCCTCGAACGGGCCCGGTCGGGCGCGCGCCAAAAAGGCCGTGGCCCAACCCAGGTGGCGCAGCAGAAACGACGGGCTGTAGCGAAACTGCGGCGACTGGTTGCGCAGCAGCCCCGGCAGGTTGGCCCACAGCCCGGGGTGGTTGAACGGGATCAGCGAACTGCGCGCGATCACGCCGGCGTTGCCGTAGGAGGTCTCCTGACCGGGCGCGCGGCGTTCGACCAGCGTGACTTGAAAACCGCGCCTTTGCAGCTCCAGCGCGCAAGACACGCCCACCATGCCTGCGCCCAGAACGGCGACCGTGTTGCTCATTGAAAAATCCTGTCCGTGTCCTGTCGAGGGCCCTCGGGGGCCGCTGTCCAACCCAGCCCGCCGGCGGCCAGAAGCCCTCTTCAGCAGTGGGCCGGCGTGAAGATCGCCCGCAGTATGCCAGCGCGCGCCAGGGGACGCGGAGCCCGCCCCCTTCGGGGGGGTTTGCCGAAGAGCCACCCGGGCCGCGCGCAGGATCGCCAGGGCCCCGGTCAGGGCCGAGCCCCGCTCAGCCCAGGGTCCCGGTCAGAAGGTTTCCCAGTCGTCGTCGCGCCCCTGGGTGGGCGGCGATGCGTTGCGGCCCGGAGACGCCGCCGAGGCGGCGGGCGCCACCGGGGCCGACTGGGTCAGGGCGGGCGCAGCCGCGGGCGCAGCCGCAGGCGACGCCGCCTTGGCGAGAGGCCGGTGGGCCAGGGGCGGCTGGGCAGGGCGAGCGGAGGCCGCGCGGGCCGCCGCTTGGGGGTGGGCCGGTGCGGCGCCTTCCTGCCCCGGCTGGAGCCGGAAGACACTGACCGCCTGCACCAGCTCACGGGCCTGGCTGTTGAGACTGGCTGCGGCCGCGGCCATCTGCTCGACCAGCGCCGCGTTCTGCTGCGTCGTGTGGTCAATCTGCGCCACCGCCTCCCCCACCTGGGCCACGCCGGCGCTTTGTTCGCCCGTGGCGGCGGTGATCTCGCCCACCATGTCGCGGACGCGGGCGATCGCAGCGACCACCTCGTCCATGGTGTGTCCGGCCCGGTCGACCAGCTCGGTGCCCTGCCCCACGCGGTCCACACTGGTGGTGATCAGGGTCTTGATTTCTTTGGCGGCCGCCGCACTGCGGCTGGCCAGTGAGCGCACCTCACCAGCGACCACGGCAAAACCACGCCCCTGCTCGCCGGCCCGGGCGGCCTCGACGGCGGCATTCAGCGCCAGGATGTTGGTCTGGAAGGCAATGCCATCGATGACCCCGATGATGTCGGCGATGCGCTGGCTGCTTTGGTGGATGTCCCGCATCGTGTTCACCACCTGCGACACCACCTCCCCGCCCTGGCTGGCCACTTGCGAGGCACTGAACGCCAGCTGGTTGGCTTGGGCGGCGTTGTCGGCGTTGTGCTTCACGGCAGAACCCAACTGCTCCATGGAGGCGGCGGTTTCCTGCAGGGCACTGGCCTGGCTCTCCGTCCGGGCACTGAGGTCGGCATTGCCCGTCGCGATTTCCGTGCTGGCCGTCGACACGCCGTCGGCGCCGTGACGCACCGTGGTCACCACCTGGATGAGGCTGGCCTGCATGGTCGACAGCGCTGTCAGCAACTGCGCCACCTCATCGCGCCCGTGCACCTCGATGCGGCGGCTCAGGTCGCCCTGGGCCACGGCCTCGGTCACCGCGATGGCCTGCGCCAGCGAGCGCCGCAGCCCCCGCACCAGGGACAGCCCGACGAATGCCCCCAGCAAAATGCCCCCGATGATGGACGCCAGCGCCAGCCGACGAATCACCTCGAAGCGGCCTTGCCCTTGCTGAAACTCCTGCCGTGCCACCGCCACTTGCAACTGCTGCAGGCCGTTCATGCTGTCGCGCACGGGGTCCCAGAGCGGGTGGATTTTGTCGAGCGCCAGGCGACGTGTCTGCTCCAGGTCATTGCGCTGCATCGCGGCCACGGCGGGTCGAAGCCCGTCGTTGACAAACTGAGCCCGGGCCACCTCGAAATCCCGGGCCAGTTTGACTTCTTCCGGGGTCAGGTAGGTCGCCATGTAAGCCGACCAGACGCGGGTGATGCGCTGCTCGTTGGCCTCGATCTCGTCGACGTAGCGGCGGGTGTGACTGGGGTCGTTGAAGGCCACCGCGTTCGCCACGGCCAGGCGATGGCGCAGCAACAGACGCTGCACGTCGGCCAATGCGGCCAAGGGCTCCACGCGATCGACAAAAACAGTCTGCAGCGCCGCGTTGGTTTGACTCATGCCGTACAAACCGAGTCCGCCAACCGCGCTCAACAGCAGCGACATCAAGGCCAATAAGGCCATGACCCGCGTTGAAATCTTAAATTGATTCAAAAATCGCCCCCATCCTCACGCCATTTATCTGATGACTTCAGAGTCGCTTGCTGGCTCCCAGTCAAACGCTTTGATCCTGCCCGCCCTTGAGCTGGTACGGCCTCTGATTCTATCGAGCCGCCCCCCGCGATCAGATGATGGCGATCAAGTGAAATGAAGGCACTTTGGGGATTTAAATCGCGGGGACACCGAGGCCGGCCGCCCCGGGCCAGCCGCCTCACCCGCCCGCCCCGGGCGCACGGGCGCACGGGGGCTAGGGCTGGCCGGCCAGACGCCGCCATCCCTGATCGCCCCAGCGCCAGGCCGGTGCGCTCAAAATCAGCGCGCAGACCTCGACAAAATCGGAGGCGGTTATTTTGCAGCGCCGGCCATTCAAATCCATCGCTTGAATGGCGACTGGACGGGCTGATTTTCAAAAACCGGCCCGCGCTCTCAATCCAGCGTCAGATTCTGGGTTTTCACCACCTGCTTATACAGCGCGAATTCCACCTTGATCTGCTCGGCAAACTGCTCGGGGGTATTGCCCACAATGATCGAGCCGGTGCCTTCGATGTGCTGTTGCACCGCGGGCGTGGCCAGCACTTTCCTGATCGCCGTGTGGACCCGGTCGACCACCTCCTTGGGCAGGCCTTTGGGGCCAACCAGGCCGTAATAGGCCATGCGGTTGACGGGCTCGAGGCCGACTTCCTTGAAGGTGGGCACGTTGGGCAGGGCGGCCAGTCGCCTGGGCGCCGCCACCACGATGGGCACCAGCTTGCCGGCCTTGATGAAGGGCAGCGAGGACGGCAGGTTGTCCAGGTTCATGCTGACCTGCCCGGCCACCACGTCGTTCAGGGCCGGGCCGGCGCCCCGGTAGGGCACATGGGTGATCTGCACGCCCGCCGAGGCTTTGAACATCTCCATCAGCATGTGGGTGATGCTGCCGCTGCCGGTGGAGGCGTAGGCGTACTTGTCGGGGTTGTTCTTGAGTTCCTGGACAAAACCCTTGTAGTCCTGCGCCGGGAACCTGGCCGTGACAGCGATCACATTGGGGGTGGCTGCGATGTTGCTGATGGGCGTGAAGTCGGTCTCGGGGTGGTAGGGAAACTTGGGCGTGATGGCCGGGTTGGTGGCGGTGGTTGACACGGTGGCCATGCTCAGGGTGTAGCCGTCGGCCTTGGCACGCACGGCTTCCTGCGCCCCCACGGTGCCCCCGGCGCCGCTTTTGTTGTCGACCACGACCGGCTGACCCAGTTCACGCGCCAGGGGTTCGGCCACCGCGCGGGCAATGATGTCGGTGGTGCCCCCGGCGGCGAAGGGCACGATCAGGCGGATCGGCTTGCTGGGGTAGCTGCCTTGCGCCACGGCGGCCGCGCCAGCGGTCAAAGCCAGGCTGCACAGCGCAGCGCGCGCGCCCAGGCGCAGGAAGGGGGTCAACATGAAGGTCTCCTTGGTGTGGTTGAAGGGTCAAGCCGGGGTGTGGGGTCGGGGCCGCGTCAGGCCGCGGGGCGCTGGCGGATCAGGTGCTGCGGGCCCAGTTCGGCGCAGGCCGTCACGCCGAGCATGGCCATGTTGCGGTCCACCTCGTCGCGCAGCAGGCCGATGGCGTGGGCCACACCGGCCTCACCCGCCACGGCGGCGGCGTAGTTGAAGGGGCGGCCAATCAGCACCAGGCGCGCGCCCAGGGCCAGCGCCTTGAGGACGTCCGAGCCGCGCCGGAAGCCACTGTCGATCAGCACCGGGTAGTCGGGCCCGACGGCCTGCACCACCGACCCGAGCACACGCATGGGCGAGCACGCCCCATCGAGTTGGCGCCCCCCATGGTTGGACAGCACGATGGCGTCGGCGCCCAGGCGCTGGGCCTGCAGCGCGTCGTCCACGCTGAGCAGGCCCTTCACGACCAGGGGGCCCTTCCAGCGGCGCCGGATGACCTCGAGGTGCTGCCAGCTCAGGTGGTCGCGGGCCGAGAAATCGCGCAGCACGGATGGCGAAAGGATCGGCGCGCCCCGGGTGGCGAACGAGTTCTCAAAGTGCGGCATGCCGTGGCGCAGCCAAGTGCGCAAGAAGGTGTCGAGCACCCAACGCGGCCGCACCAGGCCATCCCAGGCCAGGCGCAGGCTGGGACGCAGCGGCGTCGAGAAGCCGGTGCGGATGTTGTTCTCGCGGTTGGCCGAGATGGGGATGTCCACCGTCACCACCAGGGTGTTGAAGCCTGCGCGCTCCACCCGGTCGATCAGCGCGTCGATGCGCGCGGGGTCACCGGGCAAGTAGGCCTGGAACCAGGTGGCGGGTGACTCGCGGGCCACTGCCTCCATCGGGATCAGCGAGGTGCCGCTCATGATCGACACCACGCCCGCCTGCTGGGCGGCCCGCGCCAGCACCAGGTCCCCCCGGTAGGTGGACAGCGCGTTGATGCCCATGGGCGCGATGCCGAAGGGGCTGCTGTAGCGCTGGCCAAACAGCGTCACCGACTGGCTGCGCTGCGAGACATCGCGCAGCACCCGCGTGACCAGCCCGTACTCGGCGAACACCCCGCGGTTGTCGCGCAGCGAGGTGTTGTCCTCGGCCGCACCCGCGATGTAGCCAAAGATGGGACGCGGCAGGCGCCGGCGGGCCGCGTCCTCGAAGTCGTGCAGCGACAGCATGGCGCGCAAGGCGGCGGGGACGGGGACGGAGGAGGGTTCTGCGTAGTTGGCCATGGGTCGAGCGAGCGGGCGGGTCAATCGGGTGGCTGCGACTTTAGGCAGGCTGCTTATCAAATAAAAGCGATATATTTAGAACGCATATGTTCGATTTCTAGAAACATGACCACCCCCTCGATCAAGCAGCTGGAGGCCTTCTGGTGGGCCGCCACCTGCAGCAACTTCGCCACCGCGGCCGAGCGGGTGCATGTGTCGGTGTCGTCGCTGTCCAAGCGCATCACGGAGCTCGAAGCCGCCCTGGGCCAGACGCTGTTTGACCGCAGCGGGCACCGCGCGGTGCTAACCGAGGCCGGCCAACAGCTGCTGCCGTCGGCGCTGGCGGTGCTCAATGCCATGGCGGCGCTGAGCCAGACGTTGCAGGCCAAGGTGGCCCTGACCGGGCGGTGCCGCTTTGGGGTCGGCGACCTGTCCGCCCTGACCTGGCTGCCGCACTGGGTGGCGGCGGTGCGCCAGGCCCACCCCGGGCTGGCGCTGGAGCCTTTTGTCGACGTCGGCCGCGTGCTCGAGCGGCGCCTGGCCGATGGCGAGCTGGACTTTGCGGTGATCGCAGGCCGCAGCTCGCGCAGCGAACTGCTGTCACAGCCGGTCGGGGCGGCGCAGTTCAGCTGGGCCGCGGCGCCCGGCTTGGCCAACGCAGCGGAGCACGAGGCCGGGCAATGGCTGCAACACCACCCCTTGGTGACCCTGCCGCACACGGCAGGCACCACCCGCCTGTTGGATGACTGGCTGCACCGCCAGCAGGTCACGGTGCGCGAGCGCATCCACTGCAACAGCTGGGGCGCCGTGGCCGGCATGTTGCGCCTGGGCGTGGGGATTGGTTTTTTGCCCACGCACTGGGTGGCGGCGATGGGCTTGCAAAGCCTGCACACCGCCACCCCGCTGCAGCCATTGCACTACCACTTCCAATGGCGGCGCGGCGATGCCCGCGCCCTGATCAGCACGCTCCAGCCCTTGGTCCAGCAGCACGTTGATTTTCGGCACCACCCCTTCAGCACCTGAACCCCTGAGCCCCTGAACACCCGAGCGCCCGACGCCCCCACGGCGGCGGGACCGGGCGCCCCCCGCACAAGCCCCCCGCCCCCTGAAGCCGCCCGCCACACGGTGCCCGCTGGGCGCTATGCTTGGCCTGCCTGACCTGGGCCTGTCGCGCTGGGTCGCCCCCTTTGTTTTGGACCCCTCTCCCCACCATGCTGCAGTACCACACCGTTCCCGTCACCGCTTTCCAGCAGAACTGCTCCCTCGTCTGGTGCGATGAAAGCCGCCAGGCCGCGGTCATCGACCCGGGCGGGGACATCGACCGCTTGCTGGCCGAGCTGGACCAGCGCGATCTGACGCTGGAGCAGATCTGGCTCACCCATGCCCACATCGACCACGCGGGCGGCACGGCCGAATTGGCCAAGCGCCTGAACCTGCCGATCATCGGCCCGCACCCGGGCGACCAGTTCTGGATCGACGGCCTGCCGCAGCAAAGCCAGATGTTTGGCTTCCCGCCCGCGGGCCTGTTCTCCCCCACGCGCTGGTTGCACGACGGCGACACCGTGACCCTGGGCCGCCACACCTTGCAGGTGCGCCACTGCCCGGGCCACACGCCGGGCCATGTGGTGTTCTACTCGCCCGAGATGAAGCGCGCCTTCGTGGGCGATGTGCTGTTTGCCGGCAGCATTGGCCGCACCGACTTCCCGCAGGGCAACCATGCGCAGCTGATCGCCAGCATCACCGAGCGCCTGTGGCCGATGGGCGATGACACGGTGTTCATCCCGGGCCACGGCCCCGAAAGCACTTTTGGCCGCGAACGCCAGAGCAACCCCTACGTCGGTGGGACCTGAGGCCGCCAGGCCTGCTGGCGCGCCAGGAACTCAGCCGTTTTTGCGCGCGGCTTCGTACAGCGGCATGACCTTGGGCAGCTTGCGCTCGATGTCGGCGATGCGGGTCGCCCCCGAAGGGTGGGTGGACAGGAACTGCGGTGGCGCGCCCTTGCTGGCGGCGCTCATCTTCTGCCACAGCGTGACGCCGGCGCGCGGGTCAAAGCCCGCGCGGGCGGCCAGCTCCATGCCCACCAGGTCGGCCTCGGACTCGTCTTCGCGGCTGAACTCCAGCGTCAGCAACTGAGCACCGTACTGCGTCAGGGTCTGGCCGATCTGGCCAAAGCCCAGCACCGAACTGATCACGTTGACGCCAATGTTGGTGGCCGCCGACTTGCCCATGCGTTCGCGCGCGTGCTCGCGCAGGGCGTGGGCGATTTCGTGGCCCATGACCATCGCCACCTCGTCGTCGGTCAGCTTGAGCTGGTCGAGGATGCCGGTGTAGAAGGCGATCTTGCCTGCCGGCATGCAGAAGGCGTTGATCTGCTTGGAGCCGATCAGGTTGACCTCCCAGCGCCAGTCGCGGGCGCGCGGGTTCCACTCGTAGCTGAACGGGATCAAGCGGCGCGCAATCGAGCGCAGCCGCAGCACCTGCGGGTGGTTGTCGCTGCCCAGGGCGTTTTTGGCCTGCGCTTCGCGCAGCATCTGCGCGTACTGCTGCACCGCGGCCTGCTCGATCTGAGCCGCAGGGACCAGCTTGGTGAAGGCCGAGTTCTTGCCCACATCGTGGCCGACGCCCACGTCCTGCGCCCAGGCGGCCGGGCCACCGGCCAGCGCGGCGGCCAAGGCCCAGCCCGCAGCGCGGGCCCAGCGCCGGCGCGCGCGGCGCATGGCCACACCAGCCGACGGGAGGGCGGCAGACAAAGGGGTCTGAATGAGGGACTCTGACATGGGGGGCTCCGACAGCAAACGGGTGGGGAGGGAGTGGACCAACGCTTATTATTCCCGCATGAACGATGCCCCCGCCACTGACAGCCCTGCCCCCGCCCCCCGCCGCTCCTGGCTGGCCACGCTGAAGGTGTACCTGGAGGCCCCCAGCCTGCGCATGCTGGCGCTGGGGTTCTCGGCCGGGCTGCCGCTGCTGCTGGTCTTGGGCACGCTGAGTTTTCGCCTGCGCGAGGCCGGGGTGGACCGCACCACCATCGGCTACCTGTCGTGGGTGGGGCTGGCCTACGGCTTCAAATGGGTCTGGGCGCCCCTGGTCGACCGCCTGCCCCTGCCGGGCCTGACACCCTGGCTGGGTCGGCGCCGCAGCTGGCTGCTGCTGTCGCAACTGGCGGTCACCGGGGGCCTGGTGGGCATGGCCCTGGTCGACCCCCAACAGGACCTGCACCTGCTGGTGGGCTGTGCCCTGGCGGTGGCCTTTGGCTCGGCCACGCAAGACATCGCGCTGGACGCTTTCCGCATCGAGTCGGCCGACGCCCAGCGCCAGGCCGCGCTGGCCGCGTCCTACCAGACCGGCTACCGCCTGGCCATGATCTGGGCGGGCGCGGGGGTGCTGTGGGTGGCCGCCCGCGCCGAAGTGCCCTCGGCCAATGCCTACCAGCACGCGGCCTGGCAAAGCGCTTACCTGGTGATGGCGGCGTCGATGGCGGTGGGCATGCTGACGGTGCTGTTCTCACGCGAGCCCGTGCCGCAGCCCCACAAGCCGGCGCGCAATGCGGCCGAATGGCTGCAAGGGGCGTTGATCGAGCCGTTTGCCGACTTCCTGCGCCGCTACCGCTGGCAGGCCGCGCTGATCCTGGGCCTGATCGCGGTCTACCGCATCAGCGACGTGGTGATGGGCATCATGGCCAACCCGTTCTACGTGGACATGGGCTACACCAAGGACGAGGTGGCCGCGGTGACCAAGGTGTACGGCGTCATCATGACCCTGCTGGGCGCTTTCATCGGCGGGGCCCTGTCGATGCGCCTGGGCGTGATGCGCGTGCTGATGCTGGGCGCGGCCCTGAGCGCGGCCAGCAACCTGCTGTTCGCCTGGCTCGGCGCCCGGGGGCACGACGTGAACGGGCTGATTTTTGTGGTCTCGGCCGACAACCTGTCGAGCGGCATCGCCTCGGCCGCCTTCATCGCCTACCTGTCGTCTTTAACCAACATCAGCTACTCTGCCACGCAGTACGCGCTGTTCAGTTCGATGATGTTGCTGGCCCCCAAGTGGCTGGCGGGCTTCTCCGGGCGCTATGTGGACGCGTTTGGCTACAGCCAGTTTTTTGTCTCCACGGCCTTGCTGGGGGTCCCGGTGCTGCTGCTGGTGGCACTGGCGTCCCGGGTCAAGACGCCTCCCAGCACTTGAAATAAAAGCCTTTTTTGCTCCTGAAAAGAGAGCAAACGAGCACCGGGCAACGGCCTCGCTGGGGCGGCGGGACGGGTTTACTTTACTTTACGGCGACTTCAAGATGTGCCTACAAGTTTGGAAGATGATCTGTCAAGCAACTTTACAACGACCCCGCTCATGACGACCCAGCTCTTGATGATTGAAGACGATGCCCGCCTGGCCCAGATGGTGGGCGAGTACCTGGGCCAGTCCGGCTTTGCCGTGGCCCACGCCGCCACCGGCACGGCCGGGCTGGAGCGCATGCAGGGCAGCGCCAACGCACCCGATCTGGTGGTGCTGGACCTGATGCTGCCTGACCTGGATGGGCTGGAAATCTGCCGCCGCATCCGCTCGCTGCCGGGTGCGCAGGCGCACACCCCCATCTTGATGCTGACCGCCAAGGGCGACCCCATGGACCGCATCATCGGCCTCGAACTCGGGGCCGACGACTACCTGCCCAAGCCCTTCGAGCCGCGCGAGTTGCTGGCCCGCATCCGCGCCATCCTGCGCCGCAAGAACGACAGCGGCCATGCCCCCTCGCAAGTGATGCGCTTTGGCTCGCTCGAAATCGACCGTGATGCGCGCAGCGTCAGCGTCAACGGGCAGGCGGCCGAACTCACCTCCTACCAGTTCGACCTGCTGATCACCCTGGCCGAGCGGGCCGGCCGCGTGCTGACCCGCGACCAGATCATGGAAGCCGTGCGGGGCCGCGAACTTGAGGCCTTTGACCGCTCGATCGACGTGCACATGGGCCGCATCCGGCTGGCCATCGAGTCCGACCCCAAGGCCCCCAAGCGCATCCTGACCGTGCGGGGCGTGGGCTATGTGTTCGCCAAACAGCAGGACTGACCTTGACGCCCCCCCTTCCCCCTGCCCCGCCGCCCGCGCCCCGTTTCGCCGGCAACCCGCTGCAGCGCCTGACCCGGCGCCTGTACGTGCGCATCTGGTTGGCCGTGCTGCTGGCCATGGCGCTGCTGACCCTGGGCGTGGCGGGGGCCTGGCGCCTGGCCAGCGACCCCCCGCTGCGCGAGGCCGTGGTGCGCAACGCCACCGGCGACGTGGTGGGCTCGGGGGCGTTGCGCCTGCGCCCGCCGCCCGACGAAGCGGGCTTCCCGGGCGGCCCACCGCCGCCACCCGGCCCGCGTGCGGGCCCCGAGGGCGCTCCCCCCTGGCCCCCTGGCGAGCCACCGCCGCCGCACCGCAACGGCCCCGAGTTCGTGGTCAAGATGGACAGCGGTGAACTGCTCAGCATCCACCTGCCGCGCCCACCGCGCAGCTTTTGGGGCAAGCCCTTCGGCTTCTTCTGGACGCTGGGCTTGTGTGCCATTGCCGTGGCCCTGGCCACCTACCCCATCATCCGCAAGCTGACGCGCCGGCTCGAAGAGCTGCAACGCGGCGTCGAGCGCTGGGGCGCGGGCGAGCTGTCGGTGCGCGTGCCGGTGCACGGCCACGACGAGGTGGCCTACCTGGCCGAGCGCTTCAACCACGCGGCCGAGCGCATCGAAACCCTGATGCAGTCGCACAAGGCGCTGCTGGCCAACGCCTCCCACGAGCTGCGCTCGCCGCTGGCGCGCATCCGCATGGGGGTGGAGCTGATGGGCACGCAGGCGGCGCCGGGCTTCCGCGACGAGATCAAGCGCAACATCGCCGAGCTGGACCAACTGATCGACGAGATCTTGCTGGCCAGCCGACTCGACGCCAGCGAAGCCGACATGGGCACCCTGGAATCGGTTGACCTGGTGGGCCTGTCGGCCGAGGAATGTGCCCGCGTGGGCGCGGAGCTGGAGGCCGACGACGGCAGCAGCGAACTGGCCGTGACCGGCGTGTCCAAGCTGCTGCGCCGGGCCGTGCGCAACCTGCTGGAGAACGCGCGCCGCTATGGCCAAGGGGACATCCGCGTCAAGTTGTCACGCCAGGGGACGCAGATCCGGCTGGCGGTCTGTGACCGCGGGCCGGGCGTGCCGCCGGCGCTGCGCGAGCGCATTTTTGAGCCCTTCTACCGCCTGCCCGGCGCCAGCGAGCGTGAAGGCGGCGTGGGCCTGGGCCTGGCCCTGGTCAAGTCGATCGCCGAACGGCACGGCGGCAGCGTGCGCTGCGAGGACCACGAGGGCGGCGGCGCCTGCTTTGTGCTGACCCTACCGCACACCCCCTGAGCCGCATGGCGGGCGCCGGCGGCCCCGGTGCGGTGCGCCCCCCGTCAGGCCGAAGGCGCCAGCGTCCCGCCGCGCAAAGCCTGCACCAGCGCCCGCAAGGCCGCCGAAGCCGGCCCTTGCCGGGTCACCAGCCAGGTGGTCTGCCGCGCCCAGGCCTCGGGCAACGCCTGCACCTGCAGGCCCCGGGTGTCGAGGCTGCCCAGCACCGCACGGGGCAGCAGGCCCAGGCCCATGCCGGCGGTCACCGCCGCGGCCAGCGCATGGTATGACCCGATCTCGGTCGCCGGCCCAGGCGGCAGGCCTTGGGCACGCGCCCAGTCCAGGGCCACTTCGCGGTAGGCGCAACCCGCGCTGAAGGTGACCAGGCCCGTGGCGGGCAGCGGCGCGGCGTTCAAGTCGCCATCAGCGGCGGCGCCACTCGCCAGCGCGGTGGGCAAGGGCAGCGGGGTGATCAAGACCAGTTCCTCCTCAAACACCGGCTGCCAGTCGAGGGTGGGTCGGTTGGCCGGCCCCGCCACCAGCACCGCGTCCAGCGCATGCTGTTCCAGGCCTTGCAGCAAGGCCCCGGTGGTGCCGGTGCGCAGCGACAGGCGCATGCCGGGCTGGGCGCGGCGCAACTGCGCCAGCACGGGGGCCAGGCGCACGGCGGCGGTGCTCTCCATGGCGCCCAGGCACAGCACGGCGCCCGGGCCGGTGCCCGCCAGTTCCTGGCGCAGCGCCACCAGGTCCTGCACCAGGGCGGCGCTGCGCTCGTACAGGTGGCGGCCCTCGGGGGTGAGTTGCAGGCGGCGCCCCACGCGCTCGAACAAGGCGCAGCCCAGGTCGCGCTCCAGCGCCGACAGGCGGGCCGAGATGCTGGACTGCACCCGGTGCAGCTGCGCGGCGGCCGCGGTCACCCCACCGTGCTCCACCACGGCCCGGAAAGTCTGCAGGTCGGCAAAATCCATACTTCGTCCAAATCGATGAATAGCTTCATTTTTATTCGTTGGACTCGCTTTGTCACGCCCACCACAATCGCCCCATGACCTCCACCCCGCCCCCCTCCACCGCCGCCACCGCGGGCCGCCTCTGGCCCGAGTCCCGTTTCAGCCAACGCTACGGCCTGAGCCTGCCGGTGGCCTTGGCGCCCATGGCCCTGGCCTCGGGCGGGGCCTTGGCAGCGGCCTGCGCCGACGCGGGGGCGCTGGGCCTGGTGGGGGGCGGTTATGGCGACCTGACTTGGACTCAACGTGAGTACACACTCGCCTTGAAGTCCAAAGCCACAGGGCGCATTGGCTGTGGCTTCATCACCTGGAAACTGGACGAGGACGCCTCCGCGCTGGACTGGTTGCTGGACCAGGCCGAGGCCGATTTGCCGCGCGCCGTGATGCTGTCGTTTGGCAACCCACGGCCTTACGCGGCACGCCTGCGGGCCCGCGGCGTGGACCTGATCTGCCAGATCCAGCGCCTGGAACAACTGCCCCAGGTGCTGGAAGCCGGCGCCCAGGTGGTGGTGGCCCAAGGCGCTGAGGCCGGCGGCCACGGCATGAACGCGCTGAACGGCCGGGCCACCCTGACCCTGGTGCCCGAGTTGGCCGACGCCCTGGCGGCCCAGGCGCCCGCCACCTTGCTGCTGGCCGCGGGGGGCATCGCCGATGGCCGCACCCTGGCCGCCAGCCGCGTGCTGGGCGCCGATGGCGCCCTGGTCGGCTCGCGCCTGTGGGCCAGCCAGGAAAGCCTGGCCCCGGCCGGGGCCAAGGCACAGGCCGTGGCCAGCACCGGCGACGGCACGGCGCGCTCGGAGGTGTTTGACATCTTGCGGCGCAAGCACTGGCCGGCGCCGTATGACTTCCGGGCCCTGCGCAACCCGCTGCACCAGGCCTGGGAGTCGCGCGTCGAGGCCCTGCGCCAGGACCCCGCCGCCGCCCGCGCCGAGTACGACGCCGGGGTGGCCGAACAGGACTACCGCCGCGCCCATGCCACCGTCGGCGAAGGGGTGGGCCTGATCCACGACTGCCCACCGGCGGCGCAGATCCTGCAGGCCCTGAGCGAAGGCGCGCGCCAGCGCTTGGGTGGCTGAGCGGGCCGGGCGCGGCGCCCGCCTCGGGGCCCGCGGCCTCAGTTCTGCCAGGGCTGGTCGAAGGCCGACTCGGCCATGTGCGGCGGCTGCGGGTTCAGCTGGCCACCGGCCAGCACCTCTTCATAACACTGCAGGTAGCCGCGTGCCATGGTGTCGGCACTGAAGCGGTGCAGCACCGCCGCCTGGCAGGCGCGCGGGTCGCCGCGCCAGGCCCGCACCGCCTCGGCCAGTTCGGCCGCGCTGGCCGCCAGGGTGCCGCAGTCGTGCGGCACCAACTCGGGCAAGGCGCCGTAGGGCGTGGCGAACACCGGGCAACCAAAGTAGAGGCTTTCGATCACCGCGAGGCCAAAGGGCTCGTGCCAGCGCACCGGCAAGATCAGGCCACGCGAGGCGTTGAGCAGGTCAAACTTCTGCTGCCCGCCCACCATGCCGTAGAAATGCACACGCGGCGACCAGGTGAAGCGGAAGCCACGCCGCAGGTTGAGCCGGGTGCCCCCCAGCACGTCCAGCTCGACGCCGGCCAACGCCGCCACGCGGATCGCGCCCTTGACGTTCTTGACCCGCCAGGCCGCCTTGCCCAAAAAGTGGTGGTGGCCGCGCGCGCGCTCGAAATCCACCGGCCCGTAGGCCGACCAGTCCAGGCCATTGAGCACATAGCGGGTCGAGCCATGGCGTTGCGCGTGGTTGCGCGAGACAAAGATGGTGTTCAGCGCCAGCGGGTCGGGGTCGCGGCCGTTGCCGTGCTCGGTGACCACAAAGGGGCGACCGATGTCGGTCTTGGGGTTGAACTGGAAATGCACCACGTCCACATCGGCCGGGATCTGCGCCGCCCAGGGTTGGCCCGGGCGGATCGGCAGCACCTGCGCAAAGTCACAGTGCGACCCCTCGGGCACCAGGTAACTGACGCGGTGCCCCAAGCCCACCAGGGCGCGGCCCAGGTCCCAGATGACGCGCTCGGTGCCGCCGTAGGCAAACACCGGGATGGGCGCGTTGTTGACCAGCAAGACGTGCATGGGCGGGCTCCAGGATCAGGCCATGGGCGACGCCGAGGCCGGCGGCGGTGTGGCGGCGGCCGGTCCCGCCGCCTGCGGCGGGCGCAAGGCGCCATACATCAGCAGCGTCATGAACAGGTAGAACATGGTGCCGCTGTTGTGGCCCAGGAAGGCCTGGGTCAGGCCAAAGCCCAGGTAAGCCAGCGGCATCATCAGCGCGGCCAGTTGCAGCCCCTGGCGTTCGGGCGACAAGGCCTGCCCCAGGCGCGGCCAGAACAACCAGAGCACCGCCGCATACAGGCCCAGCACCGAGAACAGGCCCAGCAGTCCGCGCTTGGCGAACACGTCGACAAATTCATTGTGCGCATGGCCATAGACCAGCACCACGGCAGGGGCCTCGCCGGCGGCCACCAGGCGTTGCTTTTCCTGCTCGTAACCGGCCTGGGTCCAACCCAGCAGCGGGCGCTGCAGGCCCATGTGCCAGGCGGCTTTCCAGTGCGCGAGGCGCTGGCCCACCGAGTTGTCGGAGTGACCGGTGGTCTCGTACTCGCGCACCTCGTCGACCGCCAGCGTCAGGCGGTGCAACAGGGTGGGGCCCATGGCGGCCACCAGCAGCACCAGCGACAAACCCAGCGCGCCCAGCGCCACCAGCAGGCGCTTGAGCGGAATGTAGCGGCGCACCAGCCAGACCAGCACCGGCAGGATGAACACCAGCGACAGCCAGCCACCGCGCGCCTGCGACAGCAAGGACGCCACCAGGCCCAGCACCATGCCCACGCCCAGCGCCAGGCGCCAGGCCAGACGGCGCGGGCCCTCGGGCCAGGTCATGGCCCCGATCAGGCACATGATGGCCATCAGCAGGCTGAGGTTGCCGTACTGGATGGCGTTGGTGAATCCTTCGGTGCGCCACATGCCTTGCACCAGGTACTGGTACAGCGACACCAGGCCGCTGAGGCTGGCACCGACCGCCAAGCCGGCCCACAGGGCGCGCGGACGCGGCGGGTAACGCAGCACAAAAAACAGGCAGGGCAAGGCCAGGAAGTACTTCAACGGCTTGTCCAGCCCGCGCCAGCTGCCCTGGCTGATCAAAGCATCGATCAGCCAGTCCATCCCCATGAACACCACGGCCGCGACCAGCCAGCGCAGTTGGGTCCAGTCCGCGGGCCGGTGCCACCAGTGGCGGCTGGTCAGCAGCGCCGCCAGCAGCAGCAAGGTCGCGCCCCAGGAATACCCACTGGGCAGGCACAGCGACAGCGCCGGAAAGGCGAACGCCGCCAGCGAGGACGCCCGCTCCGCGGGCGACATCCCCGCCAGCAGCGCCGCGGTGGGCGATGGGGCTTGCTCAGGCGTGGACTGCATCGTCAGCGCCCCACCGACTGGCTGAGGGAGTCGCGGTCGTAGTACAGCGCGGCGTAGCGGAAGAAGCACTCCAGCGCGATGAAAAAGCAGAACAGGAAGCCGGGCCCGCCGCCGAGGAAGCCCAGGCGGAACACGTACAGGCGCAAAAAGATCGCGAACGCCGAGGCCATGCCCCGCAGCACGCCCCCGCGTTTGCCCGCCTGGGCCCGCTTGGCCGCGCCCAGCATGGCGTACTGGGTCAGCTTCTCCAGGCTGCCGCGCACGGTTTCACGCGAGTAATGCAGCAGGCGGGCCTTGAAGGCATGGCGCGGCACCGGCTCGGCCTGTGGCTTGAGCACGGCGTGCTCGTGCACCACGCCTTCGTAGCGCTCCAGCATGTCGCGGCGGAACATGCGGTCCAGGCGCGACTGCGACAAGAAGTACTTGAGCTCGCGGCCGTAGGCCACCACGCTCCATTCGATGGCCCAGATGGCGCGTTCGCCCGAGCGCACCGCGGCCTCGATCTGGGCCTGCAGCGCCGGGGTGATGACCTCGTCGGCGTCCAGGTAGAACAAATAATCGCCCCGCGCGTGCGACAGCAGGCGCGTGCGCTGCACCGCAAAGCCCTGCCAGTCGGGGTACAGGTGCACCTCGGCGCCCCAAGCCTGGGCCAGCGCCACGGTGTTGTCGGTGCTGCCACTGTCGATCACGATGACCTGATCGGCAAAGGCGGCGCTGCGCAGACAAGCCTCGATGTGGTGGGCCTCGTTCTTGGTCAGGACGCCAATGGTCAGGCTGGGGCGGTCGGTGGGCCAGGCGGCGGCCGACGGGCCGGGCACGTTGGATGAGGGGGTCGACATGGTGCTCGTCAAAAAGGGGGCTCAGGCCTGGGGCGGCAACTGCCACACACCGCGCAAGCGGCCCCAAGCCCGGGCCAGGTGTTTGGGCGACACCAGCAAGGCCCGGACCAGCACGTTGGCGCAAGCCGACAACATCAGGCGGCGTTGCGCGCGCGCGCCGGCGACAGCCCCTGCGTGCTTGTGGATGAAGGTGATTTTCGACTGCGCATGGTGGTAGCCGCGCCAGTACTCCGAGCGCCAGGGCCGCGGGCCGCGCACCGAGCCGCGCGACAGGTGGGTGACGCGGATGTCGGGCAACACCAGGATCTGCCCGTGCTGCTGGAACACCCGCAGGCACAGGTCCTCGTCCTCGTAGTACAGGAAGAATCGCGGGTCAAAAAAGCCCAGTGGGCGCAGCCGGTCCATGTGGATCAACATCACCGCGGCACAGGCATACCCCACGCCCAGCGGGCCATCGGCGGCCCCCTGACGGGGCTTCCAGGCGTGGCGCGGCCAGCTGTAATTGACCTGCAACGCCCCATCGCCGTCGACCAACTGGGGCACCAGCAAGGTGGCCTCGGGCCAGGCCTGGGCGGCGCGCACCAGGGCCGCGATGGCGTCGGGCGTGACCTCGCAGTCGGGGTTGAGCAACAGCGCGTAGGGCGTGCGCACCTCGGCCAGGCCCGCGTTGTTGGCCACGCCATAGCCCTTGTTGCTGGGCAGGCAGGTCAGCTCGGCCGTGGGCAACAGGCGCCGCACCGCGTCGGGCGTGCCGTCCTGGCTGGCGTTGTCCACCACGCGGACATGCGGCAGCCGCGCCAGGCCCTGGGCCAGCGCGGGCAGGCAGTGCCCGCTGTTGTAGGTCACCACCAGCACGGTGACCTGGGACAGCAGCGCGGCGGTGTCCGGGGACATCATGCCGGGGGGGTGAGACCGGGGCGGCGAAGCCACCGGGTGCTCAGTGGTGATGCGACACCACTTCGCCCGCCTTCAGGCGGTACACCGTGCCGCAGTACGGGCACTTGGCTTCGCCGGTGCGGGCCACGTCCAGGTAAACCTTGGGGTGGCTGTTCCACAACTTCATGTCAGCCTTGGGGTTGGGGCAGAACACGCCGCCTTGGGCGTTCAAGTCCTTGGCCAGCAGTTCAACAGCAGCGGTACTCATGGGGTCCCTTGTTTTTGGTAGTTCAAGCCAGCAGCGCTCAGACCGGGGTCAGCCAGTGGGCGTACTTGGGGTTGCGGCCGTTCACGATGTCGAAGAACGCCGACTGGATCTTTTCGGTGATCGGGCCGCGCGAGCCACTGCCGATCTCGATGCGGTCGAGCTCGCGGATCGGGGTCACTTCGGCGGCGGTGCCGGTGAAGAACGCCTCGTCGGCGATGTACACCTCGTCGCGGGTGATGCGCTTTTGCACGATGTTCAGGCCCAGGTCCTGGGCAATGTGGAACACCGTGTTGCGGGTGATGCCGTTCAGGGCACCGGCCGACAGGTCGGGCGTGTAGATCACGCCGTCCTTGATGATGAAGATGTTCTCGCCCGCGCCTTCGGACACAAAGCCCGACGAATCCAGCAGCAGCGCTTCGTCGTAGCCGTCGTCGGTGGCTTCCATGTTGGCCAGGATCGAGTTGCTGTAGTTGCTGACCGCCTTGGCCTGCGTCATGGTGATGTTGACGTGGTGGCGGGTGTAGCTGGAGGTCTTGACGCGGATGCCGCGCTTCAGGCCTTCTTCACCCAGGTAGGCGCCCCAGGCCCAGGCCGCGACCATCAAATGGATGGTGTTGCCCTTGGGGCTGACGCCCAGCTTTTGCGAGCCGATCCAGGTCAGCGGACGCAGGTAGCAGCTTTCGAGCTTGTTTTCGCGCACCACGGCCTTTTGCGCCTCATTCACCTCTTCCTGGGTGAAAGGCAGGGTCATGCGCAGGATCTTGGCGCTGTTGAACAGGCGCTTGGTGTGGTCTTCCAGGCGGAAGATCGCCGTGCCATTGACCGTGTTGTAGGCACGCACCCCTTCGAAGGCACCGCAGCCGTAGTGCAGGGTGTGGGTCAGGACGTGGATCTTGGCGTCACGCCAGTCGACCATTTGGCCGTCCATCCAGATCTTGCCGTCGCGGTCCGCCATGGAGGGGGGAAGGGTGCTCATGCGCTTGTGTCCTTTGAAAAAACGTCGAGGCACCGTTGACCGGCCAGCCAGAACCGGTCACCAGCGGTGCAAACCGCGATTTTACGGTGTGGGCGGGGCTTCGGCGTCTTCGGCGGGGGGGCGCACGAGGGTCCACTGCACCAGCTTGCCGTCGCGGAACTCGGCCGTGACATGCGAGCGGGTGCCGTCGGTCCAACGGTACACCTCGGGCTGTTCGCCCTCCGGCGACTGCAACTCGCCCAGGGCGCGGGTCAGCGCCAGCACATGGATCAGGGGCACGCCGGGGCGCAGCTTGGCGTTCAACATGACCGCGCTGCCCACGTAACCAATGGGGTTGTTGTTGGCACGCTTGAGCACCTGCATCAGGCGCGTGTAGTGCATCAGCACCCACATCACGACGCCCCCCAGGGCCGCGGCCACGCCCGCCAGGCCATAGGCGCGGTAGGCCAGGCCGACGATCAACAGGCCGCCCACGGGGACCAGAATTTTCTTGAAGTTCATGCGCGCATTTTCCTATGGCCGGCCCCGGGGGCGGCTGTGGCTTGTGCGTAGGCTGCGGGGCGGGTGGTCAATCCAGCTCGCGGCGGATCAGATCCATGGCCTCGTCCACCCGCTCGACGGCGTGCACCGTCAGGCCCTCGATCGGCTTCTTGGGGGCGTTGGCCTTGGGCACCACGGCCACGCTGAAGCCCAGCTTGGCGGCCTCCTTGAGCCGCTCCTGGCCGCGCGGCGCGGGCCGGATCTCGCCCGCCAGGCCGACCTCGCCAAAGGCCAGGAAGCCCTTGGGCAAGGCCTTGCCACGCAGCGAGGAGGTGATGGCCAGCAGCACCGCGAGGTCGGCCGCGGGCTCGCTGATGCGCACCCCGCCCACCGCGTTGACGAACACGTCCTGGTCCATGCAGGCCACGCCGGCATGCCGGTGCAACACCGCCAGCAGCATGGCCAGGCGGTCGCGCTCCAGGCCCACGCTGAGGCGGCGCGGGCTGGGCCCGCCGCCGTCGACCAGGGCCTGGATCTCGACCAGCAGCGGGCGCGTGCCTTCGAGCGTGACCAGCACGCAGCTGCCGGGCACCGGCTGGCTGTGCTGCGACAGAAAGATCGCGCTGGGGTTGCTCACGCCCTTCAGGCCGCGCTCGGTCATGGCGAAGACGCCAATCTCGTTGACCGCGCCAAAGCGGTTCTTGATGGCGCGCACCAGGCGGTGGGTGGAATGGGTGTCCCCCTCGAAATACAGCACCGTGTCGACCATGTGCTCGAGCACGCGCGGGCCGGCCAGCGCGCCCTCCTTGGTGACGTGGCCGATCAGCACGATGGCGATGCCCGTGCCCTTGGCCAGTCGCGTCAGGTGGGCCGAGCACTCGCGCACCTGGGCCACCGAGCCCGGCGCCGAGCTGAGCTGGTCGCTGTAAATGGTCTGGATCGAATCAATCACCGCCACCGCGGGCTGGCGCGCCTCGATGGTGGCGAGGATCTTCTCGAGCTGGATCTCGGCCATCACCTTGACCTGGCTGTTGTCCAGCCCCAGGCGGCGCGAGCGCAGCGCCACCTGGGCGCCGCTTTCCTCACCGGTCACGTACAGCGTCTCCAGGCCGCGGCGCTGCAGCGCGTCCAGCGCCTGCAGCAGCAGGGTGGACTTGCCAATGCCCGGGTCACCGCCGATCAGCACCACCCCGCCCTCGACGATGCCGCCGCCCAGCACCCGGTCCAGTTCCTCGAGCCCGCTGGGCGTGCGCGCCACCTCGGTGGCCTCGATCGCCGACAGCGGTGTGACCGCCTGCGCCAGCCCCGCATAGCCCGAGTAAGCCGGTGCGCTGAGCCGGTTCTTGCCCCCGCCCGCCCCCGCGCCCTCGGCCACCGACTCGACCAGGGTGTTCCAGGCATTGCACTGCGGGCATTTGCCCAGCCACTTGGCACTGGTGCCACCGCATTCGGTGCAGGTGTAGATGGTTTTTTCGCGCGACATGGGGGCCTCTGACAACAGGCGGCCACTATAGCGACCCGCCGAACGACTCCGGGTTAACACCATGCGATCACCACCTCTAAACATTTAACATGTTAAATAAATGAGCACCGTGATCCAACCCTTTGTCCACCGCAACCTGCCCCGCCTGCTGCTGCAGGCGCGCGAAGCGGTGATGGCCCACACCCGGCCCAGCCTGCGCCAGCACGGCCTGTCGGACCAGCAATGGCGTGTGCTGCGCGTGCTGGGCGAGCACGGCGTGGTGGAGACCGGGCGCGTGGCGCGCGAGGCCTTCATCCTGGGCCCCAGCCTGACCGGCGTGCTGACCCGCATGGAGCGCGACGGCCTGATCCAGCGCCAGCGCGACCCGCAGGACGCCCGCAGCACCGTGGTGCAGGCCACCGACAAGGGCCTGCGCCTGGTCGAAAAGCTGTCACTGACCATCGAGGCGCACTACCTGTGGATGGAGAAAGCCCTGGGCAAGGACAAGCTCGCGCAGCTTTACGAACTGCTGGACACCCTGATCGAACTGGAGCAACCATGAGCGCCGCCCTCCCGCCCGGCACCGCCGCGCCCTGGCAACCTGCCGGCACCGTGTACGGCGTGCTGCTGAACTTTGAGCACGAACACACCCTGTGGCGGCCGCGCATGCTCGAGGCGCCCTACCAGGCGCCACCGCAGGCCCCGGTGCTCTACATCAAAACCGCCAACACCTGGAACCCCGACGGCGGCCAGGTGACCGTGCCGGCCGACGCCCCCGGCGTCGAGGCCGGGGCCACGCTGGGCCTGGTACGCGACGCGCAAGGCCAGTGGGCCGCGGCCCTGCTCAACGACTTCAGCCTGCCCCATGACAGCTACTTCCGCCCGCCGGTCAAGTACCGCTGCCGCGATGGCTTCCTGGGCACGCCAGCCGCGCTGCGGCCCCTGGGCAGCCTGGCCGAACTGGCCACGCTGAGTTTGAGCGTGCACGTCAACGGCGAGCTGCGCCAGAGCGTGGACCTGGGCCGGCTGCGCCGCGATGCCGCCACCCTGTGGGCCGACGTCAACGACTTCATGACCCTGCGCCCCGGCGACGTGTTGATGCTGGGCTGCGACGTGGCCGCCGATGGCGGCCGGCCGCTGCTGCGGCCGGGCGACACGGTCGAGCTCAGCGCGCCGGGGTTTGCCCCGCTGCGCCACCACCTCAGCGCCGAGGAGGCCCGCGCATGAAACACGCCCGCATCCTGCTGAACGACGCGCCCGAACTGGGCCCGCTGCACGCGGTCGAAGACGGGGGCGCGCTGCGCCTGGACGACGGCCGCCGCGTGGCCTTTGACGCGGTGCGCTGGCTGCCGCCGCTGGCCCCGGTGCCGCGCGCACGCAGCATCTTTGCCATGGGTCTGAACTACGCCGACCACGCCAAAGAACTGGCGTTCAAACCGCCCACCGAACCCTTGGCGTTCCTGAAGGGCGAAGCCTCGCTGATCGGCCACCGCGAACACACCGTGCGCCCCGCCGACGCCCGGCACATGCACTACGAGTGCGAACTGGCGGTGGTGATCGGCCGCACGGCGCGCCATGTCAAGCGGGCCGACGCCTATGACTTTGTGCAGGGCTACACGGTGGCCAATGACTACGCGATCCGCGACTACCTGGAGAACTGGTACCGCCCCAATCTGCGCGTCAAAAACCGCGACACCTGCACCCCGCTGGGGCCCTGGCTGGTGGATGCGGCGGACGTCCACGCCCGCCCCGGCGGCCCGATGAACCTGGCGCTGCAGACCACCGTCAACGGCGTCGTGACCCAGCGCGGCAACACCCGCGACATGGTGTTCGACGTGCCGTTCCTGATCGAGTACTTCAGCGCCTTCATGACGCTCTCGCCGGGCGACCTGATCCTCACCGGCACCCCCGATGGCGTGGTCGACTGCCCGCCCGGCGCCGAGGTCGTGACCGCCATCGAGGGCCTCGGCACGCTCCACAACTTCATTCGACAAGGTTGACCCCATGCAGCAGATCCAGCACCTGATCAACGGCCAGTCGGTGGCCGGCAGCGACTACTTTGAAACCGTCAACCCGGCCACCCAGGAGGTGCTGGCCGAGGTCGCCAGTGGCGGCGAGGCCGAGGTCCACGCCGCCGTGGCCGCCGCCAAAGCCGCCTTCCCCGGCTGGGCGAGCACGCCCGCGCCCGAGCGCGCCAAGCGCATCCGCCAGCTCGGCGAACTGATCGCCCGCCATGTGCCCGAGATCGCCCAGACCGAAACCAACGACTGCGGCCAGGTGATCGCCCAGACCGGCAAGCAGCTGGTGCCGCGCGCGGCCGACAACTTCCACTACTTCGCCGAGATGTGCACCCGCGTGGACGGCCACACCTACCCCACGCCCACGCACCTGAACTACACCCTGTTCCACCCGGTCGGCGTGTGCGCGCTGATCAGCCCCTGGAACGTGCCCTTCATGACCGCCACCTGGAAGGTCGCGCCCTGCCTGGCCTTTGGCAACACCGCCGTGCTGAAGATGAGCGAGCTGTCGCCCCTGAGCGCCGCCCGCCTGGGCGAGCTGGCGCTGGAGGCCGGCATCCCGGCCGGCGTGCTCAACCTCGTGCACGGCTACGGGAAACAGGCCGGCGAGCCGCTGTGCGCCCACCCCGATGTGCGCGCCATCAGCTTCACCGGCTCCACCGCCACCGGCCACCGCATCGTGCAGACGGCGGGCCTGAAGAAGTTCAGCATGGAGCTGGGCGGCAAGAGCCCGTTTGTGATCTTTGCCGACGCCGACCTGGACCGCGCCCTCGACGCCGCCGTGTTCATGATCTTCAGCAACAACGGCGAGCGCTGCACCGCCGGCAGCCGCATCCTGGTGCAAAAGTCCATCTACGCCGACTTCGCGCAGAAGTTCGCCGAGCGCGCGCGCCGCATCACCGTGGGTGACCCGCTGGACGAGAAGACCATCGTCGGCCCCATGATCAGCCCCGCCCACCTGGCCAAGGTGCGCCACTACATCGAGCTGGGCCCCAAGGAAGGCGCCACGCTCCTGTGCGGCGGCCTGGACCGCCCGAGCTACGCGCCCGAGCTGCCCGAGCGCGTGCGGCGCGGCAACTACGTCTGGCCCACCGTGTTCGCCGACGTCGACAACCGCATGAAGATCGCGCAGGACGAGATCTTTGGCCCGGTGGCCTGCCTGATCCCGTTCGAGGACGAGGCCGACGCGATCCGCATCGCCAACGACACCCAGTACGGCCTGTCCAGCTACGTCTGGACCGAGAACCTGGGCCGCGCCCACCGCATGGCCGCCGCCATCGAGGCCGGCATGTGCTTTGTCAACAGCCAGAACGTGCGCGACCTGCGCCAGCCCTTTGGCGGCACCAAGGCCAGCGGCACCGGGCGCGAGGGCGGCACCTGGAGCTACGAGGTGTTCTGCGAACCCAAGAACGTGGCCGTCTCGCTGGGCGGCCACCACATCCCGCACTGGGGGGTGTGATGGCCGCCCCCTTGAGTCGGCTGCGGTGCCTGGTCCCAGGGGCCGCTGCCAGCGGACGGGCCAAGCCCGCCGCCTGCCCACGCACCGCCAAGGAGCCCTGACATGAAACGTCGCCAATCGCTGCAGGCCCTGGGGGCTGTTGCCTTGCTGCCCGGCCTGGCGTGGGCCCAGGCGCCCGCCTGGCCCACGCGGCCGCTCAAGCTGATCGTGCCCTTCCCGCCCGGGGGCACCACCGACCTGGTGGCCCGCCTGGTGGCCACGCCCATGGCCAACGGCCTGGGCCAGCCCGTGGTGGTGGACAACAAGCCCGGCGCCGGCACGGTGATCGGGGTGGACGCGGGCGCCAAGGCCGCACCCGATGGCCTGACCCTGACCTGCGTGGCCAACAGCTTTTGCGTCAACCAGACCCTGGTCAGGAACCTGCCTTACGACGGCCTGCGTGACCTGCGCCCGGTGAGCCTGATGGGCCAGTCCGAGCATGTGCTGGCCAGCCACCCGGGCAGCGGCATCCGCACCATCGCCGACTTGCGCGCGGCGGCCCAAAAGCCCGGCGCCCGGCTCAGCTACGCCTCGTTCGGCAGCGGCACCTCGGCCCACCTGGCCGGCGAGATGCTGCGCGAGCAGATGGGCATCGAGCTGACCCACATCCCCTACAAAGGCCAGGCCCCGGCGCTCAACGATTTGCTGGGCGGCCAGGTGACGCTGATGTTCGGCAACTGGCCCGAGTTCCGTGGCCACGTGCAGTCCGGCAAGCTAGTGGCGCTGGGCATGGCCACCGCCAGGCGCTCCGCCCACGCCCCCGAGCTGGCGACCCTGGCCGAACAGGGCGTGGCCGTCGAGTCCAACTCCTGGAACGGTCTGCTGGTGCCCGCCGCCACGCCCGACGCCCTGGTGCAGCGCCTCAACGCCGAGCTGCGCCGCGCACTCGACACGCCCGCCGTGCGCGAGGCCTTTGCCAAAGGCGGCATCAGCTCGCTGGCCGGCACACCGGAGCAGTTTGGCGCCTTCATCCAGAGCGAGATCAGCCGCTATGCGCAGGTGATCCGCAGTGCCCGCATCAGCGCCGACAGCTGAGCGCCGACCGACCTTCTTTTTGGAGACACCGCATGGGAACCCTCGCCCTGGCCGCCAAGATCACCCACGTGCCCTCGCTGTACCTCAGCGAGCTGCCGGGCCCGCGCCATGGCACGCGCCAGGACGCCATCGACGGCCACCTCGAGATCGGCCGCCGCTGCCGCGAACTCGGCGTGGACACCCTGGTGGTGTTCGACACCCACTGGCTGGTCAACGCCAACTACCACATCAACTGCGGGCCCCACTTCAAGGGCGTCTACACCAGCAACGAGCTGCCGCACTTCATCAGCAACCTGCCGTTTGAATGCCCGGGCAACCCGGCGCTGGGCCGGCTGCTGGCGCAGTCGTGCAACGCGCTGGGCGTGGAAACCCTGGCGCACGACGCCACCACGCTGAACCCCGAGTACGGCACCCTGGTGCCGCTGCGCTACATGAACCCCGACCAGCACTTCAAGGTGGTCTCGGTGTCGGCCCTGTGCACCGGCCACTACCTCAACGACAGCGCGCGCCTGGGCTGGGCGCTGCGCCGCGCGGTGGAAGACCACTACGACGGCACCGTGGCCTTTTTGGCCAGCGGTTCGCTGAGCCACCGCTTTGCACAGAACGGCCTGGCCCCCGAGTTCGCGTTCAAGGTCTGGAGCCCGTTCCTCGAAATGATGGACCGCGAGGTGGTCGACCTCTGGCAGCGCGGTGACTGGGCGCGCTTTTGCGACATGCTGCCCGAGTACGCCACCAAGGGCCACGGCGAAGGCTTCATGCACGACACCGCGATGCTGCTGGGCGCGCTCGGCTGGTCGGCCTACCAGGGCCAGGCCGAGGTGGTGACGCCGTACTTCGGCGCCTCGGGCACGGGCCAGATCAATGCCGTGTTCCCGGTCACGCCGCAGGACGGGCGCGCGATCCCGGCGGCGCAGGCCTCGGCCGCCAGCGCTTACCAAGCCTTTCCCCGGCTCTGACCACCAGCACCTGCCCCCCGCCTGCCGTCCCCCACAGCGCCCCCCCACTGAACCCACCATGCCCCACCTCGTCATCCTCTACACCCCGCAACTGGACGCCGAAACCGACCTCGGCGCGCTGTGCCGCCGCCTGGCCGACACCATGCTCGCGCAGCGCGACGCCGAAGGCCGCGCGGTCTTTCCGCCCGGGGGCACCCGGGTGCTGGCCTTCCCGGCCGCGCACCACGCCATCTCGGACGGCGGCACCGCGGGCCGCGCGGCCGGCGGCAACGGCGACTATGCGTTTGTCTACCTCCACCTGCGCATGGCCAGCGGCCGCCCCCCCGCCGTGGTGCAGGCCGCTGGCGAATCGCTGCTGGCCGACGTGAAGGCGCATTTCGCACCGCTGTTCGCGCAACGCCACATCGGCATCACCTTGCAAGTGGACGAGGGCGCCCCCGCCTTCGACGGCAAGCACAGCAACCTGCACCCCTTGTTCAACAAGGCGGTCTGAGCCCCACCCTGTCACCGAAAGCGAGACCGCCCATGTTCACCCCCGAGCAGATCGCCGCCCTGGCGGCCGAACTCGACCAGGCCGAGAAAAGCCGTCAACAGGTCGAGCATTTTTCCAAGCGCTTCCCCGGCATGACGATCGAAGACGGCTACGCCGTGTCGCGCGAATGGGTGCGGCAGAAGATCGCCGCCGGGCGCAGCGTGCGCGGCCACAAGATCGGCCTGACCTCGCGCGCCATGCAGTTGTCCAGCCAGATCGACGAACCCGACTACGGCACCTTGCTCGACGACATGTTCTTGGCCGAGGGCGGCGACATCCCGTTCCACCGCTTCATCGCGCCGCGCATTGAAGTCGAGCTGGCCTTCATCCTCGGCAAGCCGCTGCGCGGCCCGGGTGTCACGCTGTACGACGTGCTGGACGCCACCGACTGGGTGGTGCCCGCGATCGAGATCATCGACGCGCGCATCGAGCAGTTCGACCGCCACAGCAAGGCCCCGCGCAAGGTCTTTGACACCATTGCCGACAACGCGGCCAATGCCGGCATCGTCACGGGCGGGCGCCCGGTGCGGCCCGACGCGGTGGACCTGCGCTGGGTCAGCGCGCTGCTGTTCAAGAACGGCGTGATCGAGGAATCCGGCGTGGCCGCGGCGGTGCTGAACCACCCGGCCCAGGGCGTGGCCTGGCTGGCCAACAAGCTCGCCCCCTGGGGCGAAGGCCTGGCCGCGGGCGAGGTGGTGCTGGGCGGCTCGTTCACGCGGCCCACGCCGGCCCAGCCCGGCGACACCTTTCACGCCGACTATGGCCCCTTGGGGTCGATTGCCTTTCGGATGGTCTGACCGTGTCCCCCCTTTTGCCCCCCTCCACCACGGGCCCCGCCCCGCGCCCTGCGGTGCTGATCACCGGCTCGGCCACCGGCATTGGCGCGGCCTGCGCGCGTGAGTTCGCGCGCCAGGGCTGGAACGTCGTCATCACCCACCTGGACGCGGCCACCGCGGACGAGGCCCAGCAGGTGGCCCGCGACTGCGAAGCCGTGGGCGCCACCACCCTGGTGCAGGCGCTCGATGTCGGCGACGACGCCGCCTGCCGGGCCGTGGCCGCCACCGCCGTGGCGCGGCTGGGCGGCCTGCAGGTGCTGGTCAATTCGGCCGGCACCACGCGCTTTGTGCCGCACGAGGACCTGGACGCGCTCGACGCGGCCGAGTTCCAGCGCACCAGCCAGGTCAACCTGGTGGGGCCCTGGCAGATGACCCGCGCCTGCCGCGAGGCCCTGTCCGCCTCGGGCCAGGGGGCGGTGGTCAACATCTCGTCGATCGGCGGGGTGCTGGGGCGTGGCTCCTCGCTGGCGTACGCGGCCAGCAAGGGCGCCCTCAACACCCTGACCCTGGGCCTGGCGCGGGCACTGGCCCCGGCGATCCGGGTCAATGCGATCGCGCCGGGCTTTGTCGACGGCGGACTGCCCAGCCGGGTGCTGGACGCGGCCCAACACGGGGCCGTGCTGGCACGCCAGCAGCAAGCCTCGGTGCTGGGCCGGGTCTCGCAAGCCGAGGAAGTGGCGGCGCTGGCCTGGTTTGTCGCCGCGCGGGCGCCCGGTATGACGGGGGCGGTGCTGCTGATGGACAACGGCCTGCACCTGAACGCGGGCTGAGGCGCAAATTGGTTATAGAAATGAATCAAACGTGCAGGTAAACACGGGTAGCGCTGGCGCGTGCAGGCTGGAAAAATCAGGCGCACAGGTGGTCTGTGCCCCAGGCCTGGCCGCCGCCCACAACACCCAACCGACCCTCAGGAGACCCGCATGAGCCAACCGCACGATTCCGCTTCCAACTTCTCGCGCCGCCAATGGCTGCAAACCGCCGGCGCCAGCGCCCTGCTGGCGGGCCTGGGGCAGCAGGCCATGGCCCAGGCCAGCGCCTTTGAGACCGTGAAGATCATCACCGGCTTCGCGGCGGGCGGCACCTCCGACACCATCTGCCGCCGCGTGGCCGACAAGCTGCCGGGCACGGGCTACACCAAGGCCGCGTTTGTCGAGAACAAGACCGGCGCGGGCGGCCAGATCGCGATCCAGTTCGTGAAGTCCCAGAACCCCGACGGCCAGACCCTGCTGCAAACGCCCATGTCCATGCTGGGCATCTACCCGCACATCTACAAGAAGCTCGCCTACGACCCGGTCAACGACCTGACCCCGGTGTCGCTGGGCTGCGTGTTCGACTTCGGCTTTGCGGTCGGCCCCTCGGTGCCGGCCAGCGTCAAGACCGTGCCCGACTTCCTGGCCTGGTGCAAGGCCAACCCCAAGGACGCCAACTTCGGCTCGCCCGCCGCGGGTTCGACGCCGCACTTTGTGGGGGCGCTGCTGGGCCATGCGGCCGGCATCGACCTCAAGCACATCGCCTTCCGGGGCACCCAGCCCGCCATCCTGGACATGATCGGCGGCCAGCTGCCCGCCGTGTCGGGTCCGGTGGGTGAGTTCACCCAGCACGTGGCCGCCGGCAAATGCCGCCTGCTGGCCACCACGGGTGCCCAGCGCAACAAGTTCGCGCCCAACACCCAGACCATGGTCGAACAGGGTCTGAAGGACATGGTGTTCAACGAATGGTTCGGCTTCTACCTGCCGGCCAAGGCCTCGCGCGACCTCGTGACCCGACTCAACACCGCCCTGCGCAGCGCGCTGGCCGCCCCCGATGTGGTGGACGGTCTGGCTGCCATGGGCCTGGAGGCCAAGTCCTCCAGCCCGGCCGAACTGGCCGCCATGCTGAAAGCCGACTTTGAACGCTGGGGCCCGCTGGTGAAGACCATCGGGTTCACGGCCGACGCCTGAGGCGCCCGCTGCGCGCGGGGGCCCACCACCACCGAGGAGACCCACCATGAACGCCCCCACCCCGGCCAGCCTGCTGGCCCCCCGCGCCCCCGAACCGGCCGCCCCGGCCGGCATGCACCCCGAAGAATGGACGCAGCGCGTCCAGCTCGCCGCCTGTTACCGCGTGTTCGCGATGCTGGGCTGGACCGAGATGATCTACAACCACATCACGGTGCGCCTGCCCGACAGCGTCAGCGGGCCCGGCAGCAAGCAGTTCCTGATCAACCCGTTTGGCCTGCACTACAGCGAGGTCACCGCCAGCAACCTGGTCAAGATCGACCTGCAGGGCCAGGTGCTGGACGGCTCGCCCTACCCCGTCAACCCGGCCGGGTTTGTGGTGCACGGCGCCATCCACGAAGGCCTGCCCGACGCGCATTGCGTGATGCACACCCACACCACCGCAGGCGTGGCCGTGGCCTGCCTGCAAGGCGGCCTGCAGCAAACCAACTTCTACACCGCGCAGCTGCACGGCATGGTGGGCTACCACGACTTTGAAGGCATCACGGTGCACGCCGAAGAAGGCCCGCGCCTGGTCAACAACATCCGCGGCAAGCCCGCCGTGATCCTGCGCAACCACGGCCTGCTGGCCTGGGGCCAGACCCTGCCGCAAACCTTCGCCATCCTGTGGACCTTGCAGCGCGCCTGCGAGATCCAGCTCGCCACGCTGTCGATGGGCGCCCCGATCCCGGTCACCGAGGAAGCCGCCATCAAGAGCAGCCGCGACGCGCTGCAGTTCAGCCCCGCGCACGGGGCCGGGCAGGACGTGTTCGACGCCCTGGTGCGCCAGGTGCACCGGCAAGACAGCAGCTACCTGCAATGACCCGCGGGGCTGCGGCGGCTCCAAAATGTGCCGCTGCAGGCGCAGGCCGTCGGCCCGCCCCGCACTGACCCCAACCCGCCCTGAGCCAGGGCAGCAAACCACACAGTTCCCATGAAAGCATGCATTTACGGCGCCGGCGCCATCGGCGGCTGGATCGGTGCCGGCCTGGCCCGCACCCCCGAACTCGAACTCAGCGCGGTGGCGCGCGGCGACACCCTGCAGGCCCTGCAAAGCCAGGGCCTGCAAATCGACCAGGACGGCCAGACCCTGCGCCTGCCGATCCGCGCCTGTGCTGACCCGGCCGAGCTGGGCCCCCAGGACCTGGTGGTGATCGCCGTCAAGGCCCCGGCCCTGGCCGCGGTGGCGCGCCAGATCGGCCCCCTGATCGGCCCCGACACCCTGGTGCTGACGGCCATGAACGGTGTGCCCTGGTGGTTCCTGCACGGCTTTGGGGGTGCGCTGGCGGGCCAGCGCCTGAGCGCCGTGGACCCCGAGGGCGCGATCGCCGCGGCCATCCCGCCCAGCCAGGTGATTGGCTGCGTGGTGCACGCCAGCTGCTCGCTGAACGGTCCGGGCCACGTCAAGCACCACTTTGGCAACGGCCTGATCATCGGCGAACCCGCAGGGGGGCTGACGCCGCGCGTGCAGGCCTTGCAGGCCCGCCTGGTGCAGGCCGGCTTCAACGCCACGGTGTCGCCGCAGATCCAGAAGGACACCTGGTACAAGCTGTGGGGAAACATGACGGTCAACCCGGTCAGCGCCCTGACCGGCGCCACCACCGACCTGATCCTCGGCGACGAACTGGTGCGCCATTTCATCTCGGCGGTGATGCTGGAGGCGCGCGAGATCGGCGCACGCATCGGCATCCCGATCGACCAGCAACCCGAGGACCGACACCAGGTCACGCTCAAGCTCGGCGCCTTCAAGACCTCGATGTTGCAGGACGTGGAAGCCGGCCGCAGCGTCGAGCTCGACGCGCTGGTCGGCGTGGTGCGCGAACTGGGCCAGCGTTGTGGCGTGGCCACGCCGTTCACCGACGCCTTGCTGGGGCTGGCCCGGCTGCAGGCCCAGGTGCGCGGCCTGTACCCGCGCCCTTGACGCAGGGCTGACCGACGACTGACCGAGGCCCGCCGCGGGACGGCCCCGGGCCCACCGGTGGTGGACCGCTGCACGCCTCAGGCAGGCTGGCTAAACTGACACCCCCAACCGGCCCCCGGCCGCCCCGGTGCGCGCGCCGGGGTGGCCAGTCCGCCGACCTCACCCTGTTCCCCTCCCCGGAGTGATTTCGCCCATGTCCCGCCTCAAGCTCTACCTCGCCCCCGGCACCTGCGCCCTGGCCGTCCACATCGCCTTGCACGAGGCCGACGCCGGCCACGAGCTGGCCTTGGTCAACTTCGCTGCCAGCCAGCAGCGCAGCCCCGAGTACCTGGCCGTCAACCCCAAAGGCCGTGTGCCGGCCCTGGTGACCGAGCAAGGGGTGCTGACCGAAACCCCGGCCCTGCTGCTGTATGTGGCCCAGCTTTTTCCGGCCGCCCAGCTGGCGCCGCTGGACGACCTGTTCGCCCTCGCGCGCATGCAGGAATGCAACAACTACCTGGCGTCCACCGTGCACATCAACCACGCGCACCGGCCACGGGCCTCGCGCTGGGCTGACGAGCCCGAAGCGATTGCCGGCATGCAGCGCAAGGTAGCGCAGAACATGACCGAGAACTTCCGCTACCTCGAACAGACCTACCTGCAAAACGGCCCCTGGGTGCTGGGCGAGCGCTACTCGGTGGCCGATGGTTACCTCTACACCGTGGGCGACTGGCTGGCCAGCGACGGCGTGGACATCCGTGACTTCCCGGCCGTGTACGCGCACCGCGAACGCGTGCTGCAACGCCCCGCCGTGCAGCGCGCCCTGGCCACGGCTCAGCTGCCCAAGGCCAGCTGAGGCCCGCGCCCCGACCGGGCCTGACAACAAAAACCCCCCGGCGGCCCGCACAGGGCCATCGGGGGGAGGGGTTGGCTTGGGCGCCGCCCCGCCGGGCTCAGGCCCGGGACGGCGACCTGCGCGAGCGCAGCGACCTCAATTGACGCGCAGCGCGCGCCAGTCGATGCGGTTGTCCGCGCGGTGCGGCACGTCCACGCTCTGGCGCAGGGCCCACGGAATGATCTGGTGGTACAGCGGGATGTGCGAGATCAGCTCATGGTCCTGCAGCAGCGCCTTCTCGATCAGCACATTGCGCGTGGCGAGGTCGGTTTCCTTGCGGATGCGCTCGACCAGGGCGTCTTGCTGCGGGCTGCTGAAGCGGCCCAGGTTGAAGTTGCCGTCGCCGCCAGCGCCCGGGCTGCGGATCAGCGACTGCAGGCTGTAGAAGGCGTCAAAGGTCGGCACCCCCCAGCCCAGCAGGTAGATGCTGGCTTCATTGCGCTGGATCATCGGGAAGTAGGTGCTGAAAGGCAGCGAACGCAGACGCGCCTTCACGCCCACCCGTGCCCACTGCGCCGTGATGGCCTGGCACAGCTGCTCGTCGTTGATGTAGCGGCCCGCGCTGCAGGCAAAGTCCACCTCGAAACCCTGCGGGTAGCCGGCTTCGGCCAGCAGCTGCTGAGCGGCCTTGACGTCGTAGGGCCAACGCACATCGGCCTGGCGCGTCCAGCCGTTGACCTGCGGCGCGATCAGCGCGCCCGCCGGCAGCGCCAGACCACGTTGCACCACGCGCTGGATGCTGGCGATGTCGATGGCCTGGTAAAGCGCCTTGCGCACGCGCACATCCTTGAGCGGGTTCTGGCCCTTGACGCTGGAGCCGGGCAGCTCGTCGCGGAACTGGTCCATGCCCAGGAACAGGGTGCGGTTCTCGGGGCCTTCGAGCACCTTGAGCTGCGGCGTCTGGCGCACGCGGGCCAGGTCTTGCAGGCTGGGGTCGATCACAAAGTCCACCTCACCCGACAGCAGCGCCGCCATGCGGGTCGCGTCGGACTTGATCGGGGTGTAGACGATCTGGCTCACGTTGCCGCTGAACTTGCCCTTGCCCCACCAGTGGGGGTTGGGCTCGAGCACCACGCGCTGATCGGGCGTCCACTCCTTGAGCTGGAACGGCCCGGTGCCCAGGGCGTGGCGGTGGGCGTAGGTTTCTTCCTTGTTGCGGATGTCCTTGGGGTCGACCGAGTTGTTCTTCTCAGCCCAGGCCTTGCTCATGATGCGCAGCTCGGTGAGCTGGTTGACCAGCACCGGGTTGGGCAGGTTGGAGAAGATGTCGATGACGGTCGGGCTGACCTTTTCGATCCGGTCGATGCCCAGGGTGTAGACCACGTAGTTGGAGCTCTTGGCCTTGGCGCGCTCCAGCGAGAAGCGCACATCGTCGGCGGTCAGCGCACTGCCGTCGCTGAACTTCACGCCCTGGCGCAGCGTCAGGCGCAACTGGGTCGGCGAGATCTGCTTCCACTCCGTGGCCAGCGCGGGCTCGGGCTTGAACGTCTTGCTGTTGTACTCAACCAGCGTGTCGTAGATGGCCGAGTGCAGGGCGTTGTTCACGCCCACGTTCTGGGCGTGCACGTCCCAGGACGACAGGTCCACGGCTCGGGTCCAGCGGAAGGGTTTGGCCTGCACGGCCAGGGGCGCGGCGGCGCTCAGCGCGAGCGAGGCAGCCAGCAGCCAGGGGGTGGTTTTTTGTAACAAGGCATCTCCATTTCGACGATCAGCGACTCTGGCACAGGCGGTTCACGGCGCCAAGCCGTGATTGCGCGATTGTTTATGCAAAAAACGAGTCAGGAAACCCATTCCCATGCAAGAAACCGGCCCAATCGACCCCGCCCGGGCCAGGCTCAGCCAGCCGTGCTGGACTCGTCGACGCCGAAATTGACGCGCGGTGCCACCGCACACATCAGCTCGTAGCCCACAGTGCCCGCCGCCCGCGCCACCTCGTCGATGGGCAAGGTGGTGCCCTGGCTGGAGCGCCCCCACAGCGTGACCTCGGAGCCAAAACCAAAGGGCACACCGGCGTGTTCCAGCGGGGTCAGGTCGAGCATCAGCATGTCCATGCTGACGCGGCCCAGCAGGCGCGTGCGCACGCCGTTGACCAGCACCGGGGTGCCGGTGTCGCACAGGCGCGAATAGCCGTCGGCGTAACCACAGGCGGCCACGCCCACGCGCAACGGCTGTTCGGCGACAAAGCGCGAGCCGTAGCCCACGCTGTCACCGGCCTGCAGCGACTGCACCGCGAGCAGCTTGCTGCTCAGGGTCATGGTGGGCTGCAGGCCCCAGTCGGCTGCGCTGTGCTCGGGGAAATCGGGCGCGCTGCCGTACAACACGATGCCCGGGCGCACCCAGTCGCTCTTGATGCGGGCCCGTTCGGCGTGGCGCAGTGTGGCCGCGCTGTTGGCCAGGCTGCGCTCGCCGGGCAGGTCGGCGGTGGCGCGCAGGAAGGCTTCTTCCTGGTACGCAATGCCGCGCGGGCCGTCGGCGTCGCTGAAATGGGTCATGAGCGAGATCTCGTCCACCTGCGGCAATGCGTTGAGCCGCGTCCAGGCCGAGCGGTAGCGCTCGGGCGTGAAGCCGAGGCGGTTCATGCCCGAGTTCATCTTCAGGAACACGCGCTGCGGCAGCTGGGTTTTGTGCGCGGCCAGCATGTCGATCTGCTCGTCGCAATGCACCGCGTGCCACAGGTCCAGGCGCGAACACAGCTCCAGGTCGCGCGGCTCGAAGACGCCTTCGAGCAACAGGATCGGCCCGCGCCAACCCAGGCGGCGCACGCGCTCGGCCTCCGCCAGGTCGAGCAGGGCAAAGCCATCGGCGCCGCGCAACCCCTCGAACACCCGCTCGATGCCGTGCCCGTAGGCATTGGCCTTCACGACCGCCCAAACGCGGGCGTCGGGAACCGATTGACGCACGCGCGCCAGATTTTGCTGCAATGCAGCAGTGTGGACAGTGGCCAGGATCGGGCGGGGCATAGGGCAATCAGGGAGAGGAAGTGAAGGGATTTTGGCACCGGCCCCAAGGGGTGGCGTGATATAACCAACTGCCTTTTTGAGGCCATGTTCAACATTACAAAAGTATCAGTTTTCCTGATGCTCGAATCAGCCACTCAATGAAGCGCGGTTTCTACACCATCATGTCGGCGCAGTTTTTCAGCTCGCTGGCCGACAACGCCATCTTCGTGGCCGCCGTGGAACTACTCAAAAGCGATGGCGCACCCGAGTGGCAACGCGCCGCTTTGGTGCCCATGTTTGCGCTGTTCTATGTGATCCTGGCCCCCTTCGTGGGGGCCTTCGCTGACGCACAGCCCAAGGGCAAAGTGATGTTCATCAGCAACGCCATCAAGGTGGTGGGTTGTCTGTTGATGCTCTTTGGCACCCACCCGCTGATGGCGTATGCGGTGATCGGGCTTGGCGCGGCGGCCTACTCGCCGGCCAAGTACGGCATCCTCACCGAGCTGTTGCCGGCGTCGCAACTGGTCAAGGCCAATGGCTGGATCGAAGGGCTGACCATCGCCTCGATCATCCTGGGCGTCTTGTTGGGCGGCCAACTGGTGGGGCATTCGGTGTCCGGCCTGTTGCTGTCGTTTGACTTCCCGGTCTTCAACACCGGCATCGACACCCCGCCCGAAGCCGCGATCTTTGTGCTGATCTTCATCTACGCGCTGGCCGCCTGGTTCAACACCCGCATCCCGCACACCGGGGTTGAAATGCGCCCGATGCGCCAGGACCCCGAACTCAGCGTGGCGCGCAACGCACTGAACCTGCTGCCCGACTTCTGGAGCTGCAACTCGCGCCTGTGGAACGACAAGCTGGGCCAGATCTCGCTGGCCACCACCACCCTGTTCTGGGGCGTCAGTGGCAACCTGCGCTACATCGTGCTGGCCTGGAGCGCTGCGGCGCTGGGCTACAGCACCACCCAGGCCTCGTCCCTGGTGGGCGTGGTGGCGATCGGCACCGCGGTTGGTGCGGTGCTGGCCTCGGTGCGCATGCGCCTGGACCAGGCCACCAGCGTGATGCCCCTGGGCATCGGCATGGGCATGCTGGTGGTGCTGATGAACTTCATCGACAACGTGTGGGTGGCCGCACCGTTCCTGATCCTGCTGGGCGGGCTCGGCGGTTTCCTGGTGGTGCCCATGAACGCCTTGCTGCAACACCGGGGCCACAACCTGATGGGTGCCGGGCGCTCGATCGCGGTGCAGAACTTCAACGAGCAGGCCTGCATCCTGGCCCTGGGCGCGCTCTACAGCCTGTCCACCAAGTACGGCATGTCGGCCTTTGGCGCCATCACCGGCTTTGGCCTGATCGTGGCCACCGCGATGTGGCTGATCAAGCGCTGGCACCACCGCAACACGGTGCAGCACAGCGAAGAACTGCAACGCCTGATGGCAATCGCCCGCAACGACCCGGGGCACTGAAGCCCCCCCACCCCTTCAAGGGCCGGCCTCGCCGGCCTTTTGCTTTTGGCCATGCCCTCCACCCCCTCGCCCGCCCCCGCCACGCCCTTGTTCAGCGTGCTGGCCCTGATGTTCAACGCCTTCGTGTGGGGCGTGTCGTGGTGGCCACTGCGGCAACTGGAGCAGGCCGGCCTGCACCCGCTGTGGGCCACCGCGCTGATCTACCTGATGGCGCTCGGCTGCACCCTGCTGGCCTTCCCCAGCGCCCTGCGCCAGTGGCTGGACCAACCCGCGCTGTGGGGCCTGGCGCTGGCCGCCGGGCTGACCAATGTGTGCTTCAACTGGGCCGTCACGGTGGGCGATGTGGTGCGCGTGGTGCTGTTGTTCTACCTGATGCCGCTGTGGGCCGGTCTGCTGGCCTGGTGGCTGCTGGGCGAGCGCCCGCGCGGGGCCGACCTGCTGCGCATGGGGTTGGCCCTGGGCGGTGTGGCGGTGGTGCTGAAAGCCCCGGGCAGCGGCTGGCCCGTGCCCGAGTCGCTGTCCGACTGGCTGGGGCTGACCGGGGGCTTCAGCTTTGCGCTGACCAACGTGATGCTGCGGCGCCTGCACCAGACGCCCGCGCCGGCGCGGGTGCTGGCCATGTTCGGCGGCGGCTCGCTGCTGTCGGCCCTGACCGCCGGGGTGGGCCTGAGCCAGGGCCTGGTCACCCCGCTGCCCGCACCTGACCTCGCCTGGCTGGCCGGGGCCGCGGCGCTGAGCATGGCCTACCTGGGGGGCAATGTGGCGCTGCAATACGGCGCCTCGCGGCTGCGCTCCAGCACCACCGCGCTGGTGATGCTGTCGGAGGTGCTGTTCGCCAGCGCCTCCGCCGTGGCCCTGGGCGCGGCCGAACTGCCGCTGCGGGTCTGGCTGGGGGGCGCGCTGATCGTGGCGGCGGCAGCCTGGTCGGCCTGGGCCCCCTCTCAGCCGCCCACCCACGATTGACGGGGGTCTTGCCGGGCCGGGCCTGCAGCCCGGCACGGCTCGGGGCTACGATGCCCCCTCCACGCCCAGAAAGCCCACCATGAGCTCCCTTTATGACTTTGAAGCCCTGTCCATTCAGGGCCAGACTGTGCCCTTGCGTCAGTTCGAAGGCCAGGTCCTGCTGATCGTGAACACCGCCAGCGCCTGTGGCTTCACGCCGCAGTTCGCCGGCCTCGAGGCCCTGCACCAGCGCTATGGCGCCCAAGGCCTGGTGGTGCTGGGCTTCCCGTGCAACCAGTTTGGTCGTCAGGACCCGGGCAGCGACGAGCAGATCGCCAGCTTCTGCCAGCTCAACTACGGGGTCACTTTCCCGATGATGCACAAGATCGACGTCAACGGTGGCGACGCCCACCCGCTGTACCGCTGGCTGTGCGCCGAGGCCCCCGGCCTGCTGGGCAGCAAGGCCATCAAATGGAACTTCACCAAGTTCCTGGTCGGTCGTGATGGTCAGGTGCTGCGCCGTTTCGCGCCGCAGGACACGCCGTCCCGGCTGGCCAGCGACATCGAGCAGGCCCTGGCCGCCCCCCGCACCGCCGCCCCTTGAGGCGCGGCGCCCCGGTCAGGCCGCGCCCGCGCCGGGCCGCTGGAAAGCGCGCACCCCCATCAACACGCCCGCCACCAGCAGGGCGATGCCCCCGCCCGTGACCGGGGCCGGCCACTCGGCGCGGTGCCAGAAGCCATAGGCCAGGGCCGACAGGGTTTCAAACACGATCAGCTGACCGGTCAACGAGGTTGGCAGCAGCTTGCTGGCCCGGCTCCAGGCCAGGGTGCCGGCCCAGGACGCGAACAGGCCCATGGCCAGCATCAGGCCCAAAAACAACAGCGGCCGCGGGCCCCAACCCATGAGCCAGGGCGCCCCGGGCTGGCTCAGCCCCTGCCACAGGCCCCACAGCAGCCAGCCCAGCAGCGCCAGCGGCAAGGTGGCCAGGCCCTGGGCCGTGGTCCAGGTGGTGGCCGACAAGCCCGGGTGGGCCTTGAGCCAGCGCGCATTGCGGATCGGGTACCAAGTCCAGGCGGCCACCGCCACCAGGGTGAGGGCCGCCCCCGCGGCGTAGGCGTGGCCGTGGCCTGCCTCGATGCGGCCCATCTCGGTCTGATTGACCAGCGCAATGCCCAGCGCGATCAGGCCCAGCGAGGGCATCAGACGGGCCCAGGGCAAGGAGCGGTCGTGCCAGTTGGCGCTGACCGCGATCACCACCGGCAAGGTGCCAATCAACACACTGGCCAGCGGCACCCCGGCGGCCTGGATGCCCGCCGACAGGAACAGGTAGTAAATGATGTTGCCCACCAGCGCCAGCTTGAAAGCCTCCAGCCAGTCCGCGCGGCGCAGCGCCGCCAGCCGCTGCCGGTCGGGCCAGGCCAGCAGCAAGGCCACCACGCCAAAGGCAATGTAGCGGCCAAAGGCCAGCGCCGCGGGGGTGTAGTCGGGCAGCAAGGCTGGCGCCACGAACACCAGCCCCCACATCAGCCCAGCGGCCAGCGCATACGCCACCCCGCGAATCAAATCCCCTGCGGCCATCCGTTCCATCCACGATTCCATTCAAGACGCGCAGTGTGCCTGCACCGCCAGGCGCTTGTCTTGGACCAGATTGCGCTGCGCGGTGGGCGGATGGGACGGTGAAGCGAGGCGCTGCTGCCAGGGCGCCGCCGCGCGCGGGCCGTGTGCTCAGCCACCGCCGCGGGGCCGGCACCCCCTCGCCCACCCCCACGCAGGCCGAGGGCGGGCGGACAGGACGTCAGACGCGTGAGTCGATGTCGAACGACGCCGGAGGGCGCCCGGCAGCCTCAGGCGGCCACCGCCAGCTGCCGCTGGTAGGCGCCGGGGGTGATGCCGTAGAGACGGCGCAGCAAGCGGTTCAGGTGTGGCTGGTCGGACAGACCGACGCTGGCCGCCACCTCGGCCGGGGCCAGGCCACGCGCCAGCAAGGCCTTGGCCCGGGCACCACGCCGGGCCTGCACAAAGACCTGGGGCGTGTGGCGCGTGCTCTGCTTGAAGCGGCGCAGAAAGTGAAACGGCGACAGGCCCGCCTGGCCCGCCAGGTCTTCCAGCCGCAGCGGCTCGTGCAGGTGGGCTTCGATGTAATCACGCACCCGCGCCAGCACCTCGGGCGCCAGGCCAGCCACCGGCTGGGCCGCGGCCCCTTGCCCGTGGCGCGCCACCAGGGCCGACGCCAGCAGGCAGAGCTGGCTGTCAAAGGCCAAGGGGTCGTCGGCGCCCTGCCACAGCCGGTCCAGCGCCGCGGTGACGCGCTGGCCCAAGGCCGGGTCGTCGACGGTGGGCTGGGCAAAGCGGCGCACGCGCTGGCCGGTCAACTCGCTCAGCGTGGCGGCCTCGATGTAGACCATGCGGTAGCGCCAGCCCTGGGCGGTGGCGGCATGGCCGGTGTGCAACTCGTCTTCGTCCATCAGCACCAGCGAGCCCGGCCCCGCCAGGTGTTCGCTGCCGCGGTATCGGAAACGCTCGACGCCCCATTCGACCGAGCCGATGCCAAAGGCATCGTGCGCGTGCGGTGCAAACGCATGGTCGACGATTTCGGCCCGGTACAGCTCCACCCCCGCGCGGTGTGGCACCCGGCGGTACAGGGCGCGGTCGCGCGGCGAATCAAACTGCTGGGGCACCCCGCTGGGACGGGGCCCAGGCGCCAGGGTGGAAGGGGCGTCGGACATGGGCGCCATCTTAGGGCCTGAGCCTGGTCCGGGCGGGGCTCAGGCCCGGCCGGCCGGCGCCCAGGCGTGCTGCTGCAACTCGGCCAGGGTGACGAACTGCAGCGCGCGTTCGTGCGTGGCCTCCAGCACCACGGGCGGCGCGACGCCTGCCGCCAGGGCCTCGCGCCAGCGCAGGGCGCACAGGCACCAGCGGTCGCCGGGCCGCAGCCCGGCGAAGCGCCATTCGGGTCGCGGGGTGGAGAGGTCGTTGCCGCGCGCCAGCGAAAAGGCCAGAAAGTCCGCTGTGACGCGGGCGCAAATCACATGCGACCCCGTGTCGGCGGCGTCGGTGTGGCAGCAGCCATCGCGGAAGTACCCGGTCAGCGGGTCATAGGAGCAGGCCATCAAAGCGCTGCCCAGCACATTGCGGGCGGAGGGCGAAGAAGACATCGGTCACCTGAACAAAGAAACACCAGCCCACAGTGTGCGCCAAGGCGGATGCCCGTGACCCCGGTCGGACTCTCGCGGGCCGGTCGGGGCCCCGCCGTCAGGGCGCGCGCTGACGGCGCTCCTGCTCGACCTGGCGGAACAGGTCGGCCAGGGTGCGACCGGGCTCGTCACGGAAGCGCTGGGCCAGCACCTCCATGGCGCCGATGCGGTCGACCCGGAAGCTGCGCAACGCCTCGCGCGTTTCGCACCAGGCGGCCAGCGTCCACACGCTGCCCCAGTAAAAGCAACCCAGCGGGCGCAGCGTGCGGGTGCTGTCCGTCCCGTCCAGGGCGCGGTACTGCACCCGCACCTTGTGGCGGGTCTGGGCCGCCTCGCGCAAGGCCTGCAGGCGCTGCTGCACCTCGGGGCTCTGGCCCACGGCGGGCGCAAACAAGACCAGCGACTCGGCGGCGGCCCGCGCATCGCGCGGCAACACGGACAGGATCTTGCTGAGCGCGGACTCGGCCTCGCGGGCCAGCGCCGGGTCCAGGCAGGCCTGGGCCAGGCGCACCGAGGCCACCAGGGCGCTGGCCTCGGCCTGCGAGAACATCAGCGGCGGCAACTCGAAGCCGGCCCCCATGCGGTAGCCGACCCCGGCCTCGCCCTCGATCGGCACGCCTTGGTGCTGCAGCTCGGCCACGTCGCGGTAGACGGTGCGCTCGGACACCTCCAGCCGCTCGGCCAGAAAGGCCGCCGTGCTGAGACGGCGCCCGCGCACCAGTTGAACGATGTGGAACAAACGGTCGGCGCGGCGCATGGTGGAAGGGGTGACAAGCCAGTGGAATGGGGGTAGAGCCCCCAGGATAAGGGACTCAGTCCAGCCAAGCCGCCACGCCCATGGCCTGCGCGATCAAGCCCATGTCATGGGCGCTGACCTCGAACAGGCCAAAGCGAAAGCGCGCGCCCCAACGCTGGCGGTCTTCAACAAACTCGAACCGATCGAGCAGGGGCGCAATCGGCACCTCGCGGGCTGCCGAGGCATAGTGCACATCCCGCCGGAAGGGCACCAAGCCGCCCCCCATGTCGAAGGCGTAGGGCTCACCGGCGGCCACTCGGCCAAGGGAGACAAAGCTCTGCAGGCGGTCATGGCCGGCCATGCGGGTGGCCGGCGCGTAGTAGGCCACCGAGTCACCTGGGCGCAACCGGGCCAAGGGCGCGCGCCGGCCATGGCAGACCTGCATGAAACCCAGCGGCTGGGCCTCGCGGCCGCGGCGGGCATGCTCGGCGCAGGCCACGGCAATCCAGTGGCGCGGTGCCACGGCCTGGGGCGCCGGGGCGAGCGGGAAACCGGGCAACACCGTCTGCATGGTGCGGCTCCGCTTCAGCGTTGCACGGTGTGCAGGCCCACCGTGTTGCCTTCGGTGTCGCGCACATGGGCGATGAAGCCGATGCCGTGCGGCAACTCGATGCAGGCGTCGAGCACGGTGCCCCCGGCGCCGGCCACCCGGGCCACCGCGGCATCCAGCGAGGGAGCGCAGTCCAGGTAGGGGCGCACACCGGCATCGGGAGCGACCCGGCGCTGCGGGCCGGCCACCAGGCAGCCGCCCGGGGCAGGTTTGTCGTGCGGGAACACGGCCATGGGGCCGCCCCCCAAGTCTTCGCGGTGCAGGGGTCGGGCCAGCACGGCCTCATAAAAGGCCTGGGCGCGATCCAGGTCGGCGCAGGGGATCTCAAACCAGTTGAGGGCCGAGCCAGCACGGGAGGGGATGGCCGGGGTGGAGGGGGTGTGCGACATGGCAGCGTCTTTCAGTCGGGGTTAAACAGGACTGCCATGGTGCCGGGGGGCTGCTGACAACGGGGTGTCAGCAGGCTGCAGACCGGGGGCGCCCAAGCCCCCGGGGCGGGGGCTTCAGACCGGGTCGGCGGCCACCGGCGTGGCCGGGGCAGCGCGGCGCTGGCGCGCGCGCTCCAGGGTGCGGGCCGCGTCGCGCGGGTCCAGGCCATACATGTCGGCAAAGGCCTCCAGGCTCTGCGCGCTGGCTTCGAAGGCGCGCAGTTGGGCTTCATCGCGGGCGGCCTGGCTGGCGGCCTCGGCCAGGGCTTCGTCGAGCACGGCATTGGCGGCCTCGTCGCGGCTCAGCACCAGGGCGGCATAGGCCTCGCGGCTGAGGCCCGAGGCTTCGAAGGCCTGGATGATGCGGCGGCGCAGCTTGGGGCGCAGGTCTTCACCAGCGCGCTGCTGGCGGCGGCGGAACACCTCGGTCAGCGCGTGGTAGATGTGCTCAGGCGCCAGCGCCTCGACCGACTGGCCTTGCAGGTCGTGTCGGGCCAGCCCGGCGGCCATGGCCGTCAGGTAGCGGCTGGAGCGGGTGTGCAGGGCCAGGGCGGCTTTGAGGGCTTCGCGCTCGAACAACTCGGGGTGGGCCTCCAGCAGGTCCTGGAAGATGCCGCGCTTGAGCGGCAAAAAGTGCTCGCCAAACAAGGCCGGGTACAGGCCTGCGAGTTGCTCCAGCACCGGGTGGCTGCGCGGTGCGCGCGGCGCACTGGGTGGCTGGCCTGCAGCGGGCGCGGCCTGGGCGGCAGCGTCGCGGCGGGGGCCTCGGCGCCCGTCACCTCGGCCACCGGCAGGGCGGGCCGCGTCACGACCTTCGGGGCGACCCGCGGGGCGACCTTCTGCGCGAGCGTCAGGGCGACCGGCGCCCCGGCCGGCGCCACCGCGGCGGCCGCGCCCACCGCGCGGGCTGCGCTCGGTGGCCGCGGGGGCTTCAGGGGCTGCGGCGGCCACAGGGCTCACGGCAGCAGCGTCGGACGCCCCCGACACCACGGGGGTGTTGGCGGCCTGGCTTTGTTCTTTTTCGGACACGGAGTCGGTCATGACGTGGCGGTATTGAAGAGAGGGCTAACCCGCCATCATGCCAGCCCTCGGCGGTCGGGGCCAAGTGGCGCGCCCCCGCGGGCCGGCCACGGGGGGCCGTTCAGGCCTGCAAGGCCTCGTCCAGCACCTCGACCCAGTGCCGCACCGGGGTCGCGGTGCCGCTTTGCAGGTGGGTGATGCAGCCAATGTTAGCGCTGACGATGACCTCCGGCTGCAGGGCCTCCAGGTGGCCCACCTTGCGGTCGCGCAGTTCGTACGAAATGTCGGGGTTGAGCACCGAATAGGTACCGGCCGAGCCGCAGCACAGGTTGGATTCGGTGCGCGTGAGCTGCACCTGGAAGCCCAGCGCGCCCAGGTGCTTTTCGACCCCACCGCGCAGCTGCTGGCCGTGCTGCAAGGTGCATGGCGGGTGGTAGGCCACGACGCCCTTGGGCGCCGCGCGCAGGCGGTCTTGCAGCAACGGCACCAGGTCGGGCAGCAGCTCGCTGAGGTCACGGGTCAGGGCGCTGATGCGGGCCGCCTTGTCGGCGTAGTCCGGGTCGTCGCGCAGCTGGTGGCCGTAGTCCTTGACGGTGACACCGCAGCCCGAGGCGTTCATGACCAGGGCCTCGACTTCACCGCTGGCCACCAGGGGCCACCAGGCGTCGATGTTGGCGCGCATCTGGGCCAGGCCGCCGGCCTGGTCGTTGAGGTGGAACTTGACGGCGCCACAGCAGCCGGCCTTGGGCGCCAGCACGGCTTCGATGCCGGCGGCGTCCAGCACGCGGGCGGTGGCGCTGTTGATGTTGGGCGACATGGCGGGCTGCACGCAGCCGGCCAGCATCAGCACCTTGCGGGCATGCGAGCGGCTGGGCCAGCGGCCCGCGTCCTGCGGCAGCGGCACCTTGGCACGCAGGGTCGGCGGCAGCAGACCGCGCACGCTCTGGCCCAGCTTCATGGCTGGTCCAAACAGCGGCGAGCTGAGGCCTTCTTTGAGCAGCCAGCGCACCGCCTTCTCGCCGGTGGGGCGCGGCACCTGCTCGTCCACGATCTGGCGCCCGATGTCGACCAAGTGTCCATATTGCACGCCGCTGGGGCAGGTGCTTTCGCAGTTGCGGCAGGTCAGGCAGCGGTCCAGGTGCAACTGGGTCTTGCGCGTCGGGGTCTGGCCCTCGAGCACCTGCTTGATCAGGTAGATGCGGCCACGCGGCCCATCGAGCTCGTCACCCAGCAACTGGTAGGTCGGGCAGGTGGCGGTGCAGAAGCCGCAATGGACGCACTTGCGCAGAATGGCCTCGGCCTCACGGCCGGCGGCGCTGTCCTGGTACTGGGGAGCGAGGTGGGTTTGCATGGTCGGGACTCACAAAACAAATTCAAAAAACGGCCTCGGGGCCACGGCGCGGCTCAGGGCCCCTTGGCGGGGCCGGGGGCCTCGGGCTCCAGCATCCGCCCCAGGCGCCGCAGATCGCCCAGCAGCGGGGGCAGGGACAGCAACAGCAACACGGCGGCCAGCGGCAGCACCCAGATGAAACCGATGTGCTTGAAACCCGCCGCCCCCACCACCCCGCCGACCGTGAACAGGCCCAGCAGGGTGCCCAGCAGGCGCAGCCGGTGGCGGTTGGCGCGCACCAGAACCGGGGCCGGCGTGCGGCCATTCCAGTAGACCAATTTGCCCAGTTCGATGCCCAGGTCGGTCAACACCCCGGTCATGTGGGTGGTGCGGATCTGGGCCGAGGACATCTTGCTCACCACCGCGTTCTGCAAGCCCATGATGAAGGCCAGCAACAGCACCGTGACCGGCACCGCAAACGGGGTCTGGTGGTTCAGCGTGCCGCCGATGAGGCCGAACAACAGCATCAACAAAGCTTCCAGCAACAGGGGCAGCGCGTAGCCGCTGCGCAGGTGGTGCACCCGGGCCCAGTTGACCAGCAAGGCGGTCACCGCCGCGCCGCAGGTGAACGACAGCAGCACGCCACAGGCCGACACCACCAGCAACAGGTTGCCCAGCACCAGGTGGTCGGCCAGCATGGAGACAAAGCCCGACATGTGCGAGGTGTACATGCCCACCACCAGAAAGCCCCCGGCGTTGATCGCCCCCGCATTGAAGGCCAGCAAAAAGCCCAGCATGCGGTTGATGGACGGGGTGCGGTGCAGACCCGTGAGGTGACGCAGGCGGCGCATGGCGGTGGCTGGGGCGGTGGCCTGACGGCGGGCTCACCAGCCCCGGTACAGGCGCCCGTGGCTGAACAGGCCCACCGGGTCGAACTGCTGCTTGAGGCTGCGCTGGATGCGCTCCAGCGGCGGCGACAGCGGGGTGAAGACCTCCAGTGCCGGGTCCGGGCCGCGGAAGCGGGTGGCGTGGCCGCCCACGCTGACGGTGTGGTGGCGCAGGCGTTTGGCCTGTTCGGACGGCGCCTTGACCCAGCGCTGGGCCCCGCCCCACTCGATCAGGGTCGGGCCCAGTTGCAGGGGAACGGCGGTGTCGGGGACCGACAGCCGCCACAAGGAGTCTTCGCCTTGCAGGGTAAAAAAGGGATGCGTCTGTTCGCGCAGCGACTGCCAGAACGCCGTGGCCTCGGCGTCGTTGAGCCGCTCCCCGCCCAGGCGCTGGCCCGCAGACTGCACCGCGGCCACCGCGCCGCGCAGGCGCACGGTCAACTGCCCATCGAGCCAGCAGGAGGCGTTCAGCGGCAGCGGCTGACCCGCCCATTCGTTGAGCTTCTTCAGCGCCGAGGCTTCGTCGAAGGCGAAGCGCAGCGTGGCTTCGGCCACCGGCACCGGCAGCACCTTGAGCGACACCGACGTCACCAGGCCCAGCGTGCCCAGGGCCCCGGCGAGCAGGCGCGACACGTCGTAACCCGCCACGTTCTTCATGACCTGGCCGCCAAAAGTGAGGTGCTCTGCCTTGCCGTTGACCATCTCAAGGCCCAGCACATAGTCGCGCACGCTGCCCACGCTGGCGCGGGCCGGGCCCGCCAGCCCCGCGCCCAGCATGCCACCCACGGTGGCGCCGGGGCCGAAGTGCGGCGGCTCAAAGGGCAGGCACTGGCCGTGCGCGGCCAGGGTGGCCTCGAGCTCCGCCAGCGGCGTGCCCGCCCCCACGGTGACCACCAGCTCGCTGGGCTCGTAGGCGCTGATGCCGCTCAGGCCCCGGGTGTCGAGCACCTGCCCGTGCAGGGCCTGGCCATAGAAGTCTTTGGTGCCGCCGCCACGGATGCGCAGCGGGGTGGCCGCATCGGCGGCGGCGCGGATGCGTTCGATCAGGGTTTGCAGGGCAGTCTCCATCTCATCGATGGTAAGGCGACCGGCCGCATTTGCAGCAGGCCCCGGACCTGAATTTTTTGAATCTTCAGCGTGCAAAAAATGATGGGGCGGCCGGGGCTCAGCCGCCCCAGACCTGCTCAAGCCCCGGGCCCGATGGGTCGGCGGGCGCCTCGGCCAGGGCGCCGGGGTAGACCCGCCCTGGGCATTCCAACTCCAAGCCCACCAGTTGGCGGCGGAAAAAGCGCACCCGCAGCAGGTCGCCGGCGGCTGTCAGGTCGCGGTACTCGGTGAGCTGCACCGGCTGCCCTGGCGGCAGCGCGGCGGGGGTCAGGGTGGGTCGGTGCGCACGGGCCGCGGCCAGCGACATGCCCAAGGACAGGCCCTCGAAGCTGAACGCACCCGGGAAGGCACGGTAAAAACCCACCACCCCGAGCTGCTGCTGCACGTCGATGCGGGCGAAACAGCCGTGGTTGACGCCCCAGATGCCGCCCTGGTCCTGGGGTTCGGGTGGGCGCCAGTCGTCGTCCAGGGCCAGGATGAGCGCGCTCAGGGGCTGGCGCGGGCGCAATTGGGCAAACAGCTTGGGTTTCATGCGAACGGTGAAGGGGCCACGGGGCACATGGTGGCCATTCTTCATCGTCCGAGGCGGCCCGCAAGCCGGTCTGTAAACCACCCTCGTCCGGCGGGACAGGACTTACATTTCCTCGAAGAAATTCACCGGCAAGCCGGGCACCTCGACGCGTGCCACCAACACCCGACCGTTCTCCGGCCAATGCGCCAGCTCCCCCTCGGGGCGCCCTTTGGAGGCCGTCGTGACATACAACGTGCGGCCGTCCGGCCCCCCAAAACAGGGCATGGTGGGGCAGCGGGCCGGCAGCGGCAGCTGGGCCAGGCACTCGCCACTGGGGGCTAGGCGCAGCAGGCGTCCGCCCTCGAACTGGGCGCTCCAGTAGCAGCCTTCGGCATCGACCGCCGCGCCGTCGGGGCGCCCGCCGTAGCGCGCCGCCCCCGCCCAATCGTCGGCCCGGTAGCCATCGGGCTTGCCGGGCCACTGCGCAAACACCCGATGCCGGGTCAGCACATTGGCGCCCGCATTCCAGTCCCAGGCGTCGATGCGGTGGGCGGCCGTGTGGGCCCAGTAGAGGGTGCGGCCATCGGGCGACCAGGCCAGGCCATTGGAGACCACGTTGTTGAGCGCCTGCAACTGCACTTCGGGGCGCCGGCCGCCGCGCGCGTCCAGGCTGTAAAGCTCGCCCTGGCAGCGGTCGCGCGGTTCGTACATGGTGCCACCCCAGAAGCGGCCCAGGGGGTCGCATTTGCCGTCATTGAAGCGGGTGGTGCGGGGGTCGTGGGTGAAACGCACCAGGCAGTGCAGCGGGCCGCCCCAGTCGCGGGCGCGGTACATGCCGTCGCGCAGCGCGATCACCAGCCCACCCGCCCGCGCCGGCGCGATGCAGCCCGGCTCGGACGGCAGGTCCCAGCGCTCGCGCCACCCGGTGACCGGGTCCTGGCGCAACACCGCCTGGCCCGGGATGTCGACCCAGTACAGGCGTTGCTCGGTCGGGTGCCAGAACGGCGACTCGCCCAGCGCGTCGCGCTCGGGGCTCAGGGCATGCCAATCGAGTTCAAGCGTGGGGACGTGGCTCATGCGGGCTCCTTGGTCTGTGGCGATGGCCTGGGACCGCAGCGCCGCTGGACCCTCCCGGGCCAGGGTGCCAGGCCTGAACGCCAGGGCTTGGTGGGGGATTTGATTGTGCCTGCTCGGCGCTGGGGCAGCACAGAGGCCCGAAGGTCGGGTGTTGGGGCCAAAAAAAGGGCCCGCCGAAGCGGGCCCAATATCCAAGGGAGACTCTCACTGAAAAAACGCACCGGAGGGTCGCAGGGCAGCTACGCCCCCCCGGCCATGGTGGCTCAACGGTTGTAGGCCGTTTCGCCGTGCGAGGTGATGTCCAGGCCTTCGCGTTCGTCTTCTTCACTGACGCGCAGGCCGATGGTCAGGTCCACCACCTTGTAGGAGATAAAGGAAACCACGCCCGACCAGACCACCGTCAGCAGCACGGCCTTGGCTTGCACCCAGACTTGCGAAGCGATCGAGTAGTCAGCGGCGGTGACGCCGGTGGCCGTGACCCAGTCAGCCACGAAGCCGGGGCCGCCCAGGGAAGGCGAGTTGAACACGCCGGTCAGCAGGGCACCCAGGATGCCGCCCACACCGTGCACGCCGAACACGTCCAGGGTGTCGTCAGCGCCGAGCAGCTTCTTCAGACCCGTCACACCCCACAGGCAGATGAAACCTGCCAGCAGACCGATGACCAGGGCACCGCCGATGCCGACGTTGCCAGCGGCCGGGGTCACAGCGACCAGACCGGCCACAGCACCCGAAGCAGCACCCAGCATCGAAGCCTTGCCCTTGTGCAGGGCTTCGCCCACGGACCAGGACAGCACAGCGGCAGCGGTGGCGGCCAAGGTGTTGATGAAGGCCAGGGCAGCGAAGCCGTTGGCTTCTAGCGCGGAGCCGGCGTTGAAACCGAACCAGCCCACCCACAGCAGCGAGGCGCCGACCATGGTCAGGGTCAGGCTGTGAGGCGCCATCGATTCCTTGCCGTAGCCGATGCGCTTGCCGACCATGAAAGCACCCACCAGGCCAGCCACAGCGGCGTTGATGTGCACCACGGTACCGCCGGCGAAGTCGAGCGCGCCCCATTGCCAGATCAGGCCGGCCTTGCCGGTCATCTCGTCCACCACTTCCTTGGCGGTGTAGGCGTCCGGACCCATCCAGAACCAGACCATGTGGGCGATCGGCGCGTAGCTGAAGGTGAACCACAGGACCATGAACATCAGCACGGCGGAGAACTTGATGCGCTCAGCGAAGGCACCGACGATCAGCGCGCAGGTGATGCCGGCGAAGGTGGCCTGGAAGGCGGCAAACACGATCTCCGGAATCACGACGCCCTTGCTGAAGGTGGCCGCGTTGGCGAAGGTGCCGGCTGCGTTGTCCCAGACGCCCTTCATGAAGAGGCGATCGAAGCCGCCGATGAAGGCACTGCCTTCCGTGAACGCGAGGCTGTAGCCGTAAACGAACCACAGCACCACGATCAGCGAGAAGGTGACCATCACCTGCATCAGCACGGACAGCATGTTCTTGCTGCGCACCAGGCCACCGTAGAACAGGGCCAGGCCCGGCACGGTCATCAAGATGACCAGCAGGGTGGAGACCATCATCCAGGCGGTGTCGCCCTTGTTGGGCACCGGTGCCGGAGCGGCATCGGCAGGGGCTGCCGCAGCGGCAGCGGGGGCAGCAGCGTCGGCCGGCTTGGCGTCGGCCTTGGCATCAGCCGCCGGTGCCGTGGCAGCCGGGGCTTCTGCAGCGGGCGCAGCGGGGGCCTGGGCGAGCACGGCGTTGCCGGCGAACATCAGACCGAAACCCAGTGCAAGTGTTGCTAAGAGTTTTTTCATGGTTTTGACTTTCTTGAGGGCAGGACCGGGGTCTCGCTTACAGGGCCTCTTTGCCGGTTTCGCCGGTACGGATGCGCACCACCTGCTCCAGGTCGTACACGAAAATCTTGCCGTCACCGATCTTGCCGGTGCGCGCGGCGGATTCGACCGCTTCAATGACGCGCTCGACGAGGTCGTCGGCCACGGCGGCTTCGATCTTCACCTTGGGCAGGAAGTCAACGACGTATTCAGCGCCGCGGTACAGCTCGGTGTGGCCTTTTTGGCGACCAAAGCCCTTCACTTCCGTGACGGTGATGCCTTGCACACCCATGCTCGACAGTGCTTCACGCACCTCGTCCAGCTTGAACGGCTTGATGATGGCGGTAACGAGTTTCATGCGATCTCCTAGTGCGGGGCGCGGATCAGAAGTTGTACTTCACGCTCACGACCAGACCGTCGCGACCCAGGTTCTTGCCGGTGGGCGAGACATAAGCGCCGGACTTGGCGTCGGTGCCTTGCAGGGCGCCAGACACCACGAAGCCGTTGCCCAGGTCCTTGTTCAAGGTCAGGGCGTAGTCGGTGTACGAGTAGAAGCCGTTGTTCTTGACCAATTGGCGGCCAATGTGGGGCACCAGGGTCAGGCCGTTGCCCAGGTCGAAGGTGGCCGACACGTCGAGGTAGCCGCTGTTCTTGCTGTTGGGGGTACCGAACAGGTTGGAGGTGCTGTGCGAGTACTTGGCGGTGACCACGCTGTAGGTGATGGCGCCATACAGCTCGTCGGTGTTGGCGTTGGCGCCCGACACGTTGCGGTAGGTGTTGTTCAGGTACTGGTAACGCAGGTAGCCGACGTCATAGGCCACGTCCTTGACGATCTCACCGCGGTAGCCAGCGTACAGGTCCAGCTCGACCGGGCCCTTGACGGGGGTCGAAGCGATGACACCAGCGTCCTTGATCCACTTGATGGTGGAGCCCCAGGCGCCGACGTAGAAGCCGCTCGAGTGGGTGAAGTCAACGCCACCTTGCAGCGCCGGCTTGAAACGGGTTTGGGAAATGCCACGATAACGGTATTCAGAAGCTACGCTGACGTTGAACGCCAGGGTACTCTCAGGGGCAGCCGCGGGCGCCGTCTGGGCAAACGCAGAAGCACCAGCCACGGCCAGGGCAGCCAGGATCATTGTTTTTTTGGCGTCGAGTTTCACAGAGTTCTCCTGTTAAAAAAAATCATCGGGTTGACGGTTCAGCTTATGCAGACTTCATGCCAACCCACTTGAAAGCCTGCACGGCGCCCCCAGCCCCCTGAGCGGCGCCCCAAAACGGTCGCCTCATTTGTTACTCAACGGTGACAAATGCACAAATTTGGTGCAATTGAGCGCAGCGTACGCCGATCTGGGTCCCAATGCACCCATCTGGGGGCTATTGAATTGGGAGCGCAGTGCACATGAGTCTTTCTTTGGTGCAAAGTCGGGCCCTGCTGGGCTTCGAGGCCGTGTCGGTCACCGTGGAGGTGCATCTGGCCAATGGGCTGCCGAGTTTCACGCTGGTCGGCCTGGCCGACGTGGAAGTCAAGGAAGCGCGCGAGCGCGTGCGCTCGGCGCTGCAGAACGCGGGGCTGGTGTTCCCGCACAACCAGCGCATCACCGTCAACCTGGCCCCCGCCGACCTGCCCAAGGATTCAGGCCGCTTCGACCTGCCCATGGCGCTGGGCCTGCTGGCGGCCAGCGGGCAGATCGACGGCGCCCGGCTCGCGGGTTATGAGTTCGCCGGCGAGCTGTCCTTGTCAGGCGCGCTGCGGCCCGTGCGCGGCGCACTGGCCATGAGCCTGGCACTGCGCCACGGCGGCCAGGCCACGCGCCTGGTGTTGCCCCCCGGCAGTGCCGAAGAAGCCGCGTTGGCCCCGGGCGCCGAAGTCTGGCGCGCGCAGCACCTGCTGGACGTGGTGCAGGCCTTTGCCCTGCCCAACGCCGAAGCGCCCCCGGAGGAGCCAGGGCCAGGCTGGGTTCGGGTGAGCGGCCAGCCCCTGGCCGCAGCGCCCCACTACCCCGACCTCAGCGATGTCAAAGGGCAGGCGGGTGGGCGGCGCGCCCTGGAAATCGCCGCCGCGGGCGGCCACAGCCTGCTGATGTGCGGCCCCCCCGGCGCGGGCAAATCGATGCTGGCCCAGCGCCTGGCGGGCCTGCTGCCGCGCATGACGCTGGACGAGGCGCTGGAAAGCGCAGCCCTGCGCAGCCTGGAGCGCCACTTCCCGCTCGACCAATGGGCCGTGCGCCCCACCCGGCAACCGCACCACACGGCCAGTGCGGTGGCCCTGGTGGGGGGCGGGTCGCCGCCCCGCCCCGGCGAAATCTCGCTGGCCCACCACGGCGTGCTGTTCCTGGACGAGTTGCCCGAGTTCCCGCGGGCCGCGCTCGAAGCCCTGCGCGAGCCGCTGGAGACCGGGCGCATCACCATCTCGCGCGCGGCGCGGCAGGCCGATTACCCCGCCCGCTTTTTATTGGTGGCGGCGATGAACCCCTGCCCCTGCGGCTACCACGGCTCGCGCCAGGGCGCCTGCCGCTGCAGCCCGGACCAGATTGCGCGCTACCAAGGCCGGCTCAGTGGGCCGCTGCTGGACCGCATCGACCTGCATGTGACGCTGAACGCCCTGAGCCCGGCCGAGTTGCTGCGCGCGCCCGCCAGCGCCAGCAGTGCCGAGGTGCGCGACGGGGTGCAGGCCGCGCGCGACCGGGCCCTGCAACGCCAGGGCGTGGCGAACCAGCAGCTGGCCGGCCAGGCGCTGGCGCAACACGCCCGGCTGAGCCCCGAGGGCCAACCGTTCATGGAGGCCGTGGCCCAGCGCCTGGGCTGGTCGGCGCGCAGCCTGCACCGGGTGCTGCGGGTGGCGCGCACCATCGCCGACCTGGCCGGGGCGCCCGACCTGGACATTCCCCACCTGGCCGAGGCGGTGCAGTACCGGCGTGGCCCGGGCCAAGGCGCCTGACCGGGCCTGGGCCACAGGCGGTCGGCGCTCTCGCACTGACGCCTGCTGGACAGCCATGGGGCGACAAAAGCGCGGCCGGCGGGCACACTGACAGGCTTTGCCGCCCGGGGCCTGCGAACGCCCCTTTGTCCTGACCCATGCCCGCTGCCGTGCCTGCTTCCCAGCCCTCTGCCGCCTCCGAGGCCCAACGCGTCCGTTTTGTCGCCTGGCTGTCCCTGCCGCAACTGATCAGCTGGGGCAGCGTGTTCTACGGCTTCGCTTTGCTGATGGAGCCCCTGGAGCGCGACCTGGGCATGGGCCGCGCCGAGTCCTCGCTGGCCTTCAGCCTGGCCCTGCTGGTCGAGGGCCTGATGGCCTGGCCCGTGGGCCGCTGGATCGACCGCGGGCTGGAACGCCGGGTGATGGCGGGTGGCTCATTGTTGTTGGCCGCGGGCCTGCTGCTGCACAGCCAGGTGAACAGCCTGGCGGGCTTTTATGCGGTCTGGGCCCTGCTGGGCGCGGGCATGGCCTGCGCGCTCTACATGCCCTCGTTCGCGGTGGTGACGCGGCGCTACCCCCACGACTTCCGCCGCGCCATCATCACCTTGACCTTTCTGGGCGGACTGGCCAGCACGGTGTTCATCCCGCTGACCGACTGGTTGATCAACCACCAGGGCTGGCGCCAGGCCGTGGTCTGGCTCGGTGGCCTGCAGTTGCTGATCTGCCTGCCCTTGCACCTGCACCTGCTGCGCGACGCACCGCCCCCGGCCCCGCGCGGGCCCCGCCCGGCCGGGCCCGCGGCGGTTTCAACCGGCGAGGGCGTGGCCCAACTGATGCGCCGCCCCACCTTTTGGCTGGTGGCGTGTTTCAGCGTGCTGCTGATGTCGGTCACGACGGCGGTGCCCGCCCACATGGTGCCGCTGCTGCGCGAAAGCGGGCTGTCTCCGGCCTGGGTGGTGGCCCTGCCCGCCAGCATGGGGGTGGTGCAGGTGCTGGGGCGCTTGCTGCTGTTCTTCTTTGAAAAGCACTTTGACGTGCACCTGGCCAACCGGCTGATTCCCTGCTTGATTCCGCTGGGCCTGGTGATCTTGCTGTTGGGCCACGGCATGACCGCCATGGCCTGGCTGTTCGCGGCGCTCTATGGCCTGGGCAACGGCATGCTGACCATCGTCAAGGGCACGGCGATCGCGCAGTACGTGAGCCGCGAGCACGCGGCCACCTTGAATGGCGCGCTGGGCGTGCCCAGTGCGCTGGCGCGCGCCTCGGCGCCACTGCTGCTGGGCCTCATGTGGCAGGCCGACACCGGCTACCGCAACGGCCTGCTGTGCCTGCTGGCGGTGGCCGTGATCGCGGTGCTGGCCCTGGTGCAGGCGCAGCGCCTGCATTTGCGCGCCCACGCGGCTCAGCCGGGCCCTGCGGGGGCCTGAGGCCGGGGCCCCGCCACCACCGGCCCCGCCCGGGCCGGTGCGCCCACGTCTCGGGGGGACTGACGGCGCACACCCGCATGAGGCCAGCAAGCGCCGGCCCGGCCCCCACCCGGCACCGTTCGCCGGGCGGCCGCACCTCAGGGGTGGGCGGGCGAAGCGCGCACCCGCGCCAGCGCGGCGGGCACATCGGTCCAGGCCGGCTGGTCGGGCGCAAAGCGCTGGCGCAGGTAGCCGGCCAGCTCGGTGATCTGGGCGTCGCTGAAGGTGTCGCCAAAGGCCGGCATGAAGCCCAGGGCGGGCGCCGCCGGCTGGCGCAGGCCATGCACGATGACCTGCAGCAGGTTGTCGGGCCGCGCGCTGTGCAGGTTACTGTTCAGCGCCAGCGGCACATTGACCCCCAACAGGCGCGGGCCGTCGCCGTCGTGGTGGCAGGCGGCGCAGGCACCGTCAAACAGCCGCGAGGCCGTGCTGGCCAACGGTGCGCGGGCGGCAGCCTGGGCCACCTGGCGTTGGGCCTGGGCCGGTGCGTCGGGGGTGGGCGGGTTGAAGCTGGCCAGGTAAGTGGCCATGGCCTGCACATCGGCGTCGGGCAAGGCCGCCAGCTCGCGCACCACCGGGGCCATGGGGCCGCTGGCGCTGCCGTGCTCGGCGCTGTGGCCGTGGCGCAGGTACTGGTAGAGCGAGGCCTGGGTCCAGGGCACGGGCGCACGCGACAGGGCGGTCAGCGCGGGCGCCTCCCAGCCGTCCACCAGCGCGCCCGACAAGTAGGCCGGGCCGCCGCGCTCGGCGCCCAACGCGTTGCGCGGGGTGTGGCAGGCGCCGCAGTGGCCCACGCCCTGCACCAGGTAGGCGCCGCGGTTCCATTCGGGCGAGCGGCCGGGCTCGGGCTGCCAGGGGCGGGGGTCGTGGAACAGGGCGTTCCAGCCGGCCATCAGCGGGCGCAGGCTGAACGGGAAGGCCAGCTGGGTCTGGGGCACCTGGGCCGGCACCGGGGGCTGGGCCATGAGCCAGGCGTACAGCGCGGTCAGGTCCTCGTCGCTCATCTTGGCAAACGAGGTGTAGGGGAAGGCCGGGTACAGGTGGTGGCCGTCGCGCGAGACACCCTCGCGCATCGCGCGCTGGAAGGCGCTGAAAGACCAGCGGCCCAGGCCCGTGTCGGGATCGGGCGTGAGGTTGGTGGTGTAGATGGTGCCGAACGGCGTGTCCATGGCCCGCCCGCCGGCGTTGGGCACCCCGCCCGGCGCGGTGTGGCAGACGGCACAGTCGCCGGCGGCGGCCAGCAGGCGCCCACGCTCCAGCGTGGCCTCGGTGTAGATGGAGCCGCTGGCGGGCTGCACCGGCGCGATCGCCGAACGCGCGCCCAGCAGGCCAAGCGTGATGCCCACGGCCGCGGTCAGCAGCGCCCCCACGCGGGCCCAGCGGCGGCGTGGACGCGGGGCCACCGCGTCCGCAGGCCAGGCCACAGCGGGCTCGCCGGGGGGCATGGCCCGGGCGCCCGGGGGGGCTGCGTCAGGTCGCTGAGGGCCGTCCGGGCCGCCGGGAGCGGGCAAGGGGTTGAGTGCGGCGCGGACCACCTCGGGGGTGAAAGGCGGCGCGCGAAAACGCACGCCCGTGGCGTCAAAGATGGCGTTGGCGATGGCCGCGGTGCCGGGCACCGAGGCCGACTCGCCAGCCCCCAGCGGGGCCTCGCCGGGGCGCGGCATGTGCAGCACCTCGACCACCGGCACCTCGCGAAAGCTCAGGATCGGGTAGCTGCCCCAGTCGCGGCTGGCCAGGGTCTGCGGCGCGGCCACCAACGGCCCTGGGGCCGGGGCCTCGGCCGGCGTGGGGCGCGGTGTCAGCGGCTCGAACTGCACCTGCTCTTTCAAGGCCCGGCTGGTGGTCTGCAGCACATTGCCCTGGATCTGTTGCTCGATGCCTGCCGGGTTGACCACCAGGCCCGCGTCGTGGCCCACCACCACGCGCTTGACGTGCACCTCGCCCGTGACCTGGTTGACCTCGACATCGGCCACCCAGGCGGCCCAGGCGGCCCCAAAGCCGGGCCACTTGCTGTGCACGTAACGCGCATAGGCAAAGCCCTGGCCTTGCAGCCAGTCGCCGTCGCGGCGCCGCGTGGGGCCGGTGCGCGGGCGCCAGCCGGCGCGCTCGGCCGTGGACTGCACCAACTCGATGGCGCGCGGGTCGCTCAGGTGCTGCAGGCGAAACGCGACCGGGTCAACCCCGGCCGCGGTGGCCAGCTCGTCGACAAAGGACTCGTGCGCAAATGAATTGGGCAAGGCCGACACCCCGCGCAGCCAGGAGGCGCGGATGATCGGCGGCATGTCGTTCACCGCCACCCGCAGGTCGCTGTAGTCGTACGGCGGGCGGGCGGTGCGGTCGCCCATTTCGTAGGCCTGGGCCAGCGGCTCGACCGTGCGGGTCAGCAGCAGGGCCAGGGTGGGCGCGCCGTTGCTGGGGTAGGAGGTTTCGAAGTCGTAGCCGGCCACCGAGCCGTCGGCGTTCAGGCCCCCGCGCACCTGCATGAGCTGGGCCGTGCCCTTGGGCTCCCACAGGTGCTCTTGCTCGCGCGTCAGCTGCACCCGCACCGGGGCCCCCACCGCGCGCGACAGCAGGGCCGCGTCGGCGGCCACATCGTCGGCGCCATTGCGGCCGTAACAGCCGGCGGCCTCCATGCGGATCAGGTCGATGGCGACGTCGGGCAGGCCCATCAGCCGGGCCAGGTCGGCGCGCAGCACATGGGGGTTTTGCGTGCCGGCCCAAACCGTCATGCGCGGCCCGGCCCCCCCCTCGTCGGCGCGCCAGTCGGCCACCGCGCACGAAGGGCCGATCGAGCCGTGCAGCTGGTAGGGCCAGACATAGGTGCGCGCCATGGGCTGGGCGGCGCCGGCCAGCGCGGCATCGACATCGCCCTCGTCCACCAGGCGGCGCTGGGTGGCGGGGTTGTTGCGGATGGCCTGGCGCACCGCCTCGGGGTGGGACTGGTCGGGGAAGCCGGGCCAGGTTTTCCAGCGCACACGCAGTTCGCGCAGGGCTTGTTCGGCGTGCTCTTCGCGCTCGGCCACCACCCCGACAAAGTCGCGGATGACCACCACCGCGCGCAGGCCGGGGATGTGGGCGACCGAGCTTTCGTCCACCGACTCCAGCGTGTTGCCAATGAAGTCGCCGTGGTCGGCACCCGCGTAGGGCGGGCGCACCACGCGCCCGTGCAGCATGCCGGGCACGCGCATGTCGTGGACAAAAATCAGCTCGCCGCTGACCTTGGCCGGGATGTCCAGGCGCGGCGCGGACTGGCCCACCGTGTGGTAATCGGCGCGGGGCTTGAGCGGGGTGTCGGGGTCCAGGCGCAGCGACTGCGCGGGCCCGGCCAACAGCTCGGCCCAGGGCAGGCGGCGCTCGGGTTCGGCGCGCACCGACACTTCACCGGGGGTGATGGCCAGCGCCTCGGGCGGCAGCGACCAGCGCTGGGCCGCCTGCGCCAGCAGCCACTGCCGCGCCTGGGCCGCCGCCAGGCGCAGCGGCTGGGCATGGATCTGGATCGAGGTGCTGGCGATGGTGGCGCCCTGGTTGGGCGCGCGCGGGGTGTCGCCCAGCACCATGTGCAGCGCGCTCAGCGGCAGGTCCAGCTCTTCGGCCACGATCTGGGCCAGCGCGGTGCGGATGCCGGTGCCCAGGTCCACATGGCCGCTGAGCGCGGTGACGCTGCCGTCGTCCCACAGCGCCAGCAACAGCTCGGGGCCTTCGGCGGGGTTGCTGCTGACCAGGGCGGGCTGGCCCTTGACCGGGGGCGGCGCTGGGGGCGGGTCGCGCCAGACCAGCAACACACCGCGGGCGGCCCAAAAATCAGCCCGGGTTTGCGGCAGGGTGGCGCGGCGCGGCGCACAGGACGCCGCGGCTGCGGTGGGGGTCGGCTGGGCGCTCATGGGGCGGATCTGGGGGCCGCCGCCGGGGCCGGGGCGGCCGGCGCGCACGAGCGCGACATGCGCTCGGCAGCGCGCTGCACCGCGCGCAGGATGGACAGGTGGGTGCCGCAACGGCACAGGTTGTGCGACAGCTCGCGCCGGATGTCAGCCTCGCTGGGCTGGGGCTGCCGCGCCAGCAAAGCCGCGGCCATCATCACCATGCCGTTCAGGCAGTAGCCGCACTGGGCGGCTTGCTCGTCGACAAAGGCCTGCTGCACCGGGTGCCACTGGCCGGGCGGGGCCAGGCCCTCCAGCGTGGTGACGTCGCGGCCCGCCACGCCCGTGGCCGGGATCACGCAGGCGCGCGCCGCCACCCCATCGACCAGCACGGTGCAGGCACCGCACTGGCCCAGGCCACAGCCGTACTTGGGCCCGTTGAGGCCCAGGTCATTGCGCAGCAGGTGCAGCAGGGTGAGCGCCGTCGAATCCACGGGCAGCTCACAACGCTGGCCGTTGACGCTGAGGTGGGTGCAGGGGGCGGCGCGGCCGGTCATGGAGGGAGGCCTGGGGCGACAGTGCGGTCAGCTGGGAGGGGCGAATCAGGCCAGCACGATGTCGCTGGACTGGATGCGCTTGACGCCCTTGGCGCTCATTTGCTTCCAGGCCGCGGCCAGCGAGCCATTGAGGTCGATGGCACGGCAGGCGTCTTCGACCACATAGGTCTTGAAGCCCAGGCGGCGCGCGTCCAGCGCGGTCCAGGCGACACAGAAGTCGGTCGCCAGCCCGGTCACGTAGACGGTCTTGATGCCACGCGCCTTCAGGTAACCCGCCAGGCCGGTGGCGGTCTTGCGGTCGGCTTCTTCGAACGCGGAGTAGCTGTCCACATGCTTGTGGAAGCCTTTGCGCAGGATGATCTGCGCCTGCGGCACCTTGAGGTCTTTGTGCAGCGCGGCGTCGTCGGTGCCCTGCACGCAGTGGTCGGGCCACAGCACCTGCTGGCCATAGGACAGCTTGGTCGACTCGAAGGGCTTCTTGCCTTCGTAGCTGCTGGCAAACGAGGCGTGGGCCGGCGTGTGCCAGTCCTGCGTGACGACCACGTTTTCAAACGCGGCGGCGATGCGGTTGATCACCGGCACCACCTCGTCGCCCTTGGCCACCGGCAGCGTGCCGCCGGGCACAAAGCAGTTCTGCACGTCGACCACGATGAGAGCGCTGTCGGCACCAGGCTTGAGGCCGGCCGCCCAGACCGGGTGAGACAAGACGCCGCCAGCCAGCCCCATGAGGGCGGCGGACTGCAAGAACTGACGGCGCTGAGGGATCGAAGACATGGCATCACTCCTTAAGTTGAAAGCACAGACGGGACCACATGAAAGCGCACAGCCTCAAGCAGAAGCCGTGCCGTGTTCACACGCTCAGGTAGGCCCGGCGCACGGCCTCGTTCTCGGCCAGTTCGGCCATGCTGGCCTGGTAGCGGATCTGGCCTTTTTCGAGCACGTAGGCACGGTCCGACACCAGCTCGGCAAAGTGCATGTTCTGCTCGGACAGCAGGATGCTCACGCCCTGCGATTTGAGCTCGAGGATCATGTGCGCCATCTGCTCGACGATCACCGGGGCCACGCCCTCGGAGGGTTCATCGAGCAGCACCAGGTAGGGGTTGCCCATCAGGGTGCGCGCTACCGTCAACATCTGCTGCTCGCCACCACTCATGCGACCGCCGGGGCGCTGCTGCATCTCGCCGAGGTTGGGAAACAGCTTGAACAGGCGCTCGGGTGTCCACTCGGGCGCGGCGCTGCCATCGGGCCAACGGCGCGGCGGCTGGCGGCCCACGGCCAGGTTCTCGGTCACGCTGAGGTCGGTGAAGATGCGCCGGTCCTCGGGCACAAAGCCCAGGCCCAGGCGCGCCGCGGTGTGCGGTTCGCTGCGCGACAGGTCGTGGCCCATGAACGTGATCTGGCCGCGGCGCTTGGCCAGCATGCCCATCAAGGCCTTGAGGGTGGTCGACTTGCCGGCGCCGTTGCGGCCCATCAAGGCCACCACCTCGCCACGCCGCACCTCAAGGTCCACGTCATACAGGATTTGCGCCGCGCCATACCAGGCCGCCAGGCCCTTGGCCTGCAACAGGGGAGCGGAAGAAGGGGCGACAGCACTCATGCAACAGACTCCACCGGGGTCGGGGCCACGCGCTCGGCGGCCTGGTTTTTCTCAAAGGTCTTGCCGGAGCCGAAGTACACCTCCTGCACCTTGGGGTGGTCGCGCAGTTCGAGGGGTTTGCCCTCGGCGATCAGGCGGCCACGGGCCAGCACGATCATGCGGTCGGCGTAGGCGAACACCACGTCCATGCTGTGCTCGGTGAACAGCACGGCCATGCCGCGGTCCACCACCAGCTGCTTGGTCAGCGCCATGAGGTCATTGCGCTCTTTGGGGGCCATGCCCGCGGTAGGCTCGTCCATCAGCAGCAGCTTGGGCGAATTGGCCATCGCAATCGCAAGTTCGACCCGCTTGACGTCGCCATAAGCCAGCTCGCTGCAGGGGCGATCGGCCTGGGCCCGCATGCCCACCTGGGCCAGCAAGTCGAGCGCCTCGTCGCGCTTGTGGTCGGAGGCGTTGCGCCAGAACGAGAACAGACGGTCGTCGACCGACAGCAAGGCCATCTGCACGTTCTCCACCACGCTGAGCGAGGCAAAGGTCTCGGCGATCTGGAAGGTACGGCCCACGCCCATGCGCCAGATGTCACGCGGCTTGCGGCCGACCAGTTCCTGCCCGTTGAGCAGGATGGAACCGCTGTCCGCGGGCAACTGGCCGTTGACCATGTTGAAGGTGGTCGACTTGCCCGCGCCGTTGGGGCCGATCAGCGCCAGCAGCTCGCCCGCGGCCAGCTCGAAGTGGATGCCGTCCACGGCCTTGACGCCGCCAAAGGCCTTGCCCAGACCGGCAACTTTCAACAGACTCATGCGACCTCCTTGGTGGCGCTGGGGACGCTGGGCGCGGCCTGGCGGCGGCGCTCCTGCCAGGACTCGATCAGGTGCTTGATCGAGCCCGCAATGCCTTGCGGGAACAGCAGCACCAGCAGCAAGATGATGGCGCCCAGCATGGCGCGCCAGTAGTCGGTGTTGCGCGCCACGGTGTCGTGCAGCCAGGTGAAGGTGACGGCCCCCACCACCGGGCCCGACAGGGTTTGAATGCCCCCCAGCAGCACCATCACCAAGCCGTCCACCGACTTGCCCACGGCCAATGCCTCGGGCGAGATGCTGCCCTTGGAGAAGGCAAACAAGGCCCCGCCCAAACCAGCAAAGCCGCCCGCAATGATGAACGCCACCCACTGCATGCGCTTGACGTCGATGCCAATCGCATCGGCCCGCAAGGCCGAGTCACGGCCCGCGCGCAGCGCATAGCCAAAGGGCGAGAACAGCACGCGGCGCAGCAGCAGCACGCCCACCGTGACCAGCACCAGGGTCAGGTAGTAGTAGTTGAGCTTGTTCGACAGCCACGGTGCCGGCCAGACCCCGGTGAGGCCGTTGCTGCCGCCGGTGAAGCCGTCCCACTGGTAACAGATGGCCCAGGTGATCTGCGCGAACGCGAGCGTCAGCATGGCCAGGTAAACGCCCGACAGGCGCACACAGAACCAGCCGTAAATCAGCGCGCCCACGGCAGCGGCCAGGGGTGCCAGCACCAGGGCCAGCTCCATCGGGATGCCGGCCGAGCGCACCAGCAGCGCCGCGGCGTAAGCGCCCAGACCAAAGTAGGCCGCGTGACCAAACGAGTGCATGCCGGCCGGGCCCATGATGAAGTGCAGGCTGGCGGCAAACAGGGCCGCGATCATCAGGTCGATCATCAGCACCGACAGGTAGGGCGAACCGGCCGTGAGCCAGGGCAGCAGCACCAGGGCCGCCATCAGCGCGGCCCCGCCGAGCTTGAACCAGCGCCCCGGGTGGCGCAGCGGCGCCTCGGCCAGACCGGTGTGGCGGCTGTTGGCCTGGGGCTTGCCCATCAGGCCCCAGGGCCGCACCACCAGCACCACGGCCATCACCAGGAACTCGACCACCAGGGTCAGCTTGGAGAACGACACACTGACCCCGAACACGTCCACCACCCCCAGCCAGATGCAGATCGCCTTGACTTCGGCGATCAGCAGCGCGGCCGCGTAGGCGCCCGGGATCGAGCCCATGCCGCCCACCACCACCACCACAAAGGCGGCGCCAATGGTGTGCAGGTCCATCTCCAGCGTGGCGGGCTCGCGCGGCAGTTGCAGCGCACCGCCCAGGCCCGCCAACAGCGCACCGAGCGCAAACACCGCGGTGAACAACCAGGCCTGGTTGACGCCGAGCGCGCTGACCATCTCGCGGTCTTGCGTGGCGGCGCGCACCAGGGTGCCCCAGCGGGTGCGCGTGAGCAGCAGGGTCAGGGCCCCCAGCACCAGCGGGCCGACCACGATCAGGAACAGGTCATAGGCCGGGAAATTGCGGCCCAAGATGTCGACCGAGCCCGACAGGCCCGGGGCGCGCGGGCCCAGCAGCTCTTCGGGGCCCCAGAGCCACAGCGCGGCGTCCTTGATGACCAGCACCAGCGCAAACGTGGCCAGCAACTGGAACAGCTCAGGCGCCTTGTAAATGCGGCGCAGCAGCACCATCTCCACCAAGGCCCCCAGGACCCCGGTGATGATCGCCGCCAGCACCAGGGAGGGCCAGAACCCGAGGCTCGAGCCCAGGCGCTCGACCAGGCTGTACGCGAGGTAGATGCCCACCATGAAGAAAGAGCCGTGCGCAAAGTTCACGATGCGCGTGACCCCGAAGATCAGTGACAGGCCCGCCGCCACCAGGAACAGCGAGGACGCCCCCGCCAGCCCATTGAGCAGCTGCACCACAAAGCTCGAAACACCCATGCCAAATCCTTTAGGGAAGTGCCCCGCCCATCAGGCGGGCGGCCACAGCGGCGCCCGGACTGCCGTCCGGAACGCCGTCAAAACAGCGCCGTGTCAGTCGGCGGGACGCAGCTTCTTGACTTCTTCCGCGGTCGGCTGGAACTTGGCGCCGTCGAGGTAGCGGTAGTCCACCATCACGCCCTTGCCGCCTTCGTTCTTGGTGCGGCCGATGTAGCCGCCCATGGTCGACTGGTTGTCTTCGGGGCGGTAGGTGATGCGGCCAAACGGGGTCGGCACTTGCAGGCCCTTGAAGGACGTGATGAGCTTCTCGGTGTCGGTGGAGCCGGCCTTCTTGATGCCTTCGGCCAGCGACTTGATAGCGCTGTAGCCGACGATCGAGCCCAGGCGCGGGTAGTCGTTGAACTTGGCCTGGTAGGCGGCCAGGAAGGTCTTGTGTTCCGGCGTCTGGATGCCGTACCAGGGGTAGCCGGTGACGATCCAGCCGTTCGGGCTTTCGTCCTTCAGCGGGTCGAGGTACTCGGGCTCACCGGTCAGCAGGCTGGCCACTTCACGGCCCTGGAACAGGCCCCGTGTGTTGCCCTCGCGCACGAACTTGGACAGGTCAGCGCCGAACAGCACGTTGAACACCGCATCGGGCTTGGCATCGGCCAGCGCCTGCACCACGCTGCCGGCATCGACCTTGCCCAGCGGCGGCGCCTGTTCGGCCACGAACTCGACATCGGGCTGGGCCGCCTTGAGCAGGGTCTTGAAGGTGGCGGCCGCCGACTGGCCGTACTCGTAGTTGGGGTAGACCAGGGCCCAGCGCTTTTTCTTCAGCGCGGCGGCCTCGGGCACCAGCATGGCCACCTGCATGTAGGTCGAGGGGCGCAGGCGGTAGGTGTAGCGGTTGCCGTTTTGCCAGACGATCTTGTCGGTCAGCGGCTCGCCCGCCAGGAAGAACACTTTCTTCTGCTTGGCGAAGTCGGTCAGGGCCAGACCGATGTGCGACAGGAAGGAGCCCGTCAGCACGTCCACCTTCTCACGCGACAGCAGCTCCTCGGCGGCCCGCACGGCGTCGCCCGGGTTGGCGTTGTCGTCGCGCGTGATCAGCTCGACCTTCTTGCCCAGCAGGCCACCACCGGCGTTGATTTCGGTGATCGCCAGTTCCATGCCCTTCTTGTAGGGCTCGAGGAAGGCGGGCTGCGCCTTGTAGCTGTTGATCTCACCGATCTTGATGACGTTGTCAGCGTGGGCCAGGCCCAGGCTGGTGGCCAGGGCAGCCAGGGCGGTGGCGCGCATGAGGGAGGGGGGCAGCGGCATGGGAAGCACTCCTGTGGGTGGGGGTGAAGAGTTGAGCGGGAGCGGGGGGTATTTTGGTTCGGGTGTCGGGGCGCGGGGGCCGGGCCTCAGCGCAGGCCGTCCTGGCCTTTGATCTCGTGGGCTTGCAGGCCCCCGATGCGGGGCAGCGGGCGGCCACTGTCGGTGACCACCACGGCCACCACAATCTCGTTGGCGCGCGGGGCGTCAGCGACCCGCGCCTCCATGGCGTCAAAGTGGCTGCGCACGTAGGCGGCGTCCTTGTGGCCCAGCGGCACGTCGATGGCGGTGCCCAGACCGCCACGCTTCTTGGACGAGGGCACCAGGGCAGCGCCCTTTTCAACCGCTTCGCGCAGCGGCGCGCCAAGCTTGGGGTGCAGGATGGCGGCGGCGTGTTCCAACTCGCCAGCCTCGCCCACGATGGCGGCCTTGCCATAGCTGTGGGCCTGGCCGGGCTCGATGCCCAGGGCTTGCACGCAGCGGCGGCCCAGCAGGCCACCGAGCTCTTCGCCAATCGCCACCAGCGCATCGAGGTTCTCTTCGTAGCGCCCGGCAAACGGGTTGTCGATCACCGCCATGGCCAGCGCCTTGCGCACCGGGGGGTTCACGGCCTGGCCCATCTCGACGCGGACTTCGTCCACCTGCACGATGATTTTGCGGATGTTGGCACTCATGTCTCTGCTTCCTTGAATCGGTTGTCGTTGGGGTCGGTGGGGCCGCGCTCAGCGCAGGCCATCCCACTGGCTGATGGCGCTGGCGGCCAGGCCTGCGACGCGGGCATGCACGCGCGGGCCGGTGCTCATGGCCAGGATGAAGACGATTTCATCGGGCAGCGGCGCGCCGGGCACCCGCACCTCGATCGCATCAAAGTGGCTGCGCACATAGCTGGCGTTGATGTGGGTCAGCGGCACATCGAGGGCCGCGCCCGGGCCGCCCACCTTCTTGGTCGACGGCACGATGGACAGCGCATTGCCAGGCTGCCCGGTCTTGACCTCGGCAGCGCCTTTTTTATAGGCATCGCGGTCGCCCTTCCAGCCCAGCAGTTCGCGCATCGCGTAGCCGCCGGGCACATGCCACAGCGCGCCGTGCTCCAGCTCGCCGGCGGCGCCGATGATGGCGCCCTTGCCATAGCCTTCAATGCGCTCGACCGGCACGTCCATGGCGGCGCGCAGTCGCTGCGCCATGTCGATGCCCACCGCCTGCAGCGCGTCCATCATGGGCAGGATGTCCTGCACATAGCGGCCCGCGAACGGGTTGGTCAGCACCGCACCGATGGCACCACGCTGGAGCGGCACCGCCGCGGGCGGCCCGAATTCGTGCCGGATTTCTTCAACATGGGTAAAAACGCGTCGGATGTCGATCATGTCTGGTGCCTGTGCATTTCATTAAGCAAATACTGAACCAACTGAATTCTGGGCGCTGGGCTGAGGGCGGTGCGCCAGGGCGTCCACCCCGGGCGGTCGGGCCGTGCTGACCGCCTGCTGCTGGCAGGTCAACAAGGCGAACCATACCAGCCCTGAGGCCCGCAATTCTTCAGCTTTTTTCAAGCCCTGATGCAAAGCCTGGCGAAGCAGGTCGGGCGGCAGCGGCGGCACCTGCACGGTGACTGGCCGGTGGCCCAGGTCGCTGTCGTCGCGCAACTCGCAGGCGGGCACCCGCACGATGCCGGCATGCGCCACATCGACCGCGTTGGCGATCACGGTGGCAGCCGCGTCGGCCTGGGCCGCGGTGGCCGCCAGCACGGTGACGCTGTCGGCGATGCCCAGCGAGTGGCTGCGCCCGCGCCAGCCACTGGTGGCCACGCCGCGCACCGGCCACTCGGCGGCCAGCGCCATCTGACCGTCGAGTTGCAGGCCCTCGACACACTGGCGGGCGTCCAGGCGCGCGAGGTCCGCGTACAAGCCAATGCGGACGCGCTCACCGGGCTGCAGGTGCAGGGCGATGTCGCCCCCGTTGTTGACCCAGGCACGGCGCACGCCCGGCACCGCGTAGGCGGCCACGATCTCCTGCGCCACCGCGCCGGCAACCGCCGCCATCGGGGTGATGAACTGCTGGGCCAGGGGTTGGCAGGCCTGCCACATGCGGCGCGCCACCGGGCCCTGCAGTGGGCAGTGGGTGCCGACCGGCTGGCGCAAGGCGGGCAACTCGGCCACCAGTTCGGGCAGCAGCGGCTCGAAACGTTGCCAGGCGCGCTCGTGGGCCGCCGCGACGGCCCCGGCCTCGCCCTCGGCCCCGATCACGAGGTCGATCGGGCCATGCTGGAAATGCCAGCGGGCGTCGGGCAGCGGGTGGCGGGTGGCGTGCATGGGCGCGGGGTGGGTGGGGGGGTGACGCTCGGTTCAACCCAGCAGCGGCGCTTGCCCCAGCGGCCAGGGGTTGACCTCGGGCAGGGTCAGCCATTGCAGCGCTTGCGGCGCCCCTTCGTTGTGCCAGGCGCCCCGCTGCAGCACGTCTTGCAAGCCCCGGATCTGCCCCATGTGGCCGCCCAGGGCCTCGTAGTCGCTGCGCCGCAGGCTGAACTCGATCGGGGCCACGATGGCCGGTGTGGGCACGGTGCCAAAGCTGTTGTCGGGCATGCGCAGCACATCGGCCATGACGGTGATGCCACCGCCGGGCCAGACGTAGGCCGGCGCACCGCCGACCGTGACGTTGACCAGCGCCTGCTTGATCGAGCGGGTCAGCAGCACCGGGTTTTCGGTCACGCCCGCGCGCAGGCTGCCGCCAGCCCCCGCGAGGAACAACACGGTGGACAGCGAGGGCTCGCAGTTCTCGCCGATGCGGTCGACGATGCGGCGCACCTCGGCGGGCATCTCGGTCTCGACCGGCTGCAGCTGCGCGTCCAGCACGTACCAACTGGCGTGCTCACCGGTGGTGGACGTCATCAGCAGGCGCAGGCCTGGCCAGGCCACGGCCGGGTCCCAGGGGTCCAGGATGGACAGCGGGTCGGCAATGTCGGTGCCGCCCCAGCCGTTGCCCGGGTTGGCGACCTGAAAGTAGCGCCCCGGCGTGGACTTGCGACCGCGCATCGAAATGCCCGAGGGCTTCATGTCGAGGCAGCGCCCGGCCTGGTGCTCGGTCAGCACGCCGGTGATGTGGTCGTCGACCACCACCACCTCGTCCACCAGCCCAAAGAACTGGCGCGCAAAGATGCCCACCGCCGCCGAGCCGCAACCGACCCGCATGCGCTGCTCTTCGACGCCGTTGACGATGGGCGCGCGCCCGGCCTGGATGACGATCTGCGAGCCGCCGTCGATGGTGAACTCCACCGCCTGCTTGTTGCCCAGCGCCTGCATCATCTCGGCGGTGATGCGTCCCTCTTTCTTGCTGCCCCCGGTCAGGTGATGCACCCCGCCGAGCGACAACATTTGCGAACCATACTCAGCGGTGGTGACGTGGCCGACCACCTCGCCCTTGCAGCGCACATTGGCCTGCTCCGGGCCCAGGAAGCGGTCGGTGTCGATCTTCACCTTGAAGCTGCAGTAGCTGAAAATGCCCTCGGTGACCACGGTGACCATGTCCACCCCCTGCTGCCGGGAGCCGACAATGAAGGGCGCGGGCTTGTAGTCCGGGTAGGTGGTGGACGAGCCCACGCCCGTGACAAACACCTGCTCGCTGTGCAGCAGGTCGCCCGACCAGGCCGGCGGCGGCGCAACCGACGCGCTGGCATCAACCGACTCAACCGCTTCAGCAGCACTGTCCGCAGGGGCGGCTTCGGCCCGGCCGGCAAAGGGCACCAGCGTGGCCTCACCGGCCTCCAGACTGCGCCGCAGCACCACCACCGGATCGAGGCGCACCAGGGTGCCGCCGTGGTTGGCGTAGCGGTCGCAGGCGCCCGATCGGCCCTCGGAGATCTGGCACAGCACCGGGCAGGCGTTGCACTCCACCTTGGCGCTGTTCATGCGCTCATTGCGGGGGCGAGCCCGCTCCAGCACCTGCGGCAACCCCGGCGCATCGAGTCCGGGCAATCCATCGGTCTTGGTGTGTTCAGTCATCTCTGAAGGCTTGGTTGTGGGGCAAAAATCGGCTTGTGCAGCCATTTCATTTTGTGTAGCATCCACTTAATAAAAATGTGGCGTTCACTACATTGGAGGTCAATGTAGCGTATTCACTGCAGCCCCGCAATGGTATTTTTCAGCTCCCAAAATGGGGGCACCAGGAGCCCCGATTTGATGCACAAAGCCCATCACGCCCCGCTTCGGTGCCCCTGCGCAGAGCCCGGGCACGCGCCACAAAAAGGAGGCGGCCGCAACTTGCGGAACAATGGAGGGGCGTGAGCCAGTTGCCAGCAGGGAAAAATTCGGAAAATCCCCCGCCCCAAGCGCCCTGCCTTCACCCGTTAAATTCAACTTTGTCATCTGAACACCATGAGTGCTTTCCTTGAAGAAACCGTGCTGTCGGTCCACCACTGGACGGACCGCCTTTTCTCTTTCACCACCACCCGCGACACGGCGCTGCGCTTCTCCAACGGCCACTTCACGATGATTGGCCTGCGCGTCAACGAAAAGCCCCTGCTGCGCGCCTACAGCATCGCCAGCGCCAACTACGAAGAACACCTCGAGTTCCTGAGCATCAAGGTGCCCGACGGCCCGCTGACCTCGCGCCTGCAGCACATCCAGGTCGGCGACAAGATCGTGGTGGGCAAGAAGCCCACCGGCACCTTGCTGATTGATTACCTGCTGCCCGCCAAGCGCCTGTACATGCTGTCCACCGGCACCGGCCTGGCCCCGTTCATGAGCCTGATCCGCGACCCCGAGACCTATGAGAAGTTCGAGGAAGTCGTGCTGGTGCACGGCGTGCGCCAGGTCAACGAACTGGCCTACCACGACTACATCACCCAGGAACTGCCGCAACACGAGTTCCTCGGCGAGATGGTCAGCCAGCAGCTCAAGTACTACCCCACCGTGACGCGCGAGCCCTACAAGAACCAGGGCCGGGTGACCACCGTGATCGAAAACGGCCAGCTGGCCGCCGACCTGGGCCTGCCCGCCCTGAACCCGGCCGAAGACCGCGTGATGATCTGCGGCAGCCCCGAAATGCTGCGCGACCTCAAGCACATGATGGAAGCGCGTGGCTTCAAGGAAGGCAACACCACCAAGCCGGGCGACTTCGTCATCGAGCGCGCCTTCGCCGACCAGTGATTGGTCCCACGGGCCGCGCCATTGGGGCGTCGGCCCGTTTCTTTGCCGCCGTTGCGGCGGCTGGCCCATCCCTTGCTCTGGATCCACCATGTCTGCCACCCCCAGAAAGACCCGGACCGCAGCGAAGTCAGTCCCAGCGGCACGCCGCCTGGGCGTGCGCGAGCAAGCGGCCCAAACCACCCGCGACAACATCCTGAAGGCGGCGATCAAGGTCTTTGCACGCTATGGCTACGACGGCGGCAGCGTGGAGAAGATCTCCAAGGCGGCGAAGTCCTTCGACCGCATGATCTACTACTACTTCGGTAGCAAGGAGGGCCTCTACATCGAGGTCATCGAGGAGATCTACCGCCGCATGAACGAGGCCGAGTTGAAGCTCGACCTGAACCCGGACAAGCCCGTCGAGGCGCTGCAGGCGGTGATCCGCTTTGTGGTCGGCTACTACCGGCGCAACCCCGAGTTCGTCACCCTGCTCAACACCGAGAACCTGCACAAGGGCAAGCACATCGTGAAGTCGGTGCGGGCCCGTGAGTACTCGTCCCCCGCCATCGAGGTGATCCGCCAGCTGCTGGCCAGCGGCCAGGCCCAAGGCCTGTTCCGGCCCGACATGTCGGCCCGCGACCTGTACCTGCTGATTGCCGCCAACGGCTACTTCTACATGTCGAACCGGCACACGCTGTCCGCCTTCCTCGGTGAGAACCTCGAAGCGCCCGAAGCCCTGGCCCATTGGGAGGAGTTCGTCATCGACACCGTGCTGCGCGCCGTGGCACCGGCGCCTGCGCTGACCCAGGCCCGCGCGCCCAGCCTCGGCAGCGCCCCCGGCAGCCCGCCAGCCCCCGCACGCACCCGGGCCGTGGCACGGGCCTCGGCGCCGGGCGACTGAGCCCTTTGTTCTCCGGCCCAGCGCCCTGAACCGGGCGCGGGTCATCCGACCTCACCCCCACAGGAGCACCCCATGGCAGATCCCGTCGCCGGCGCCAAGTCCGGCAAAGTCGTCATCCAGAACATCGGCCTTTTGCTGTCCGGTGACCTCGATCACCCGATCCTCGACGCCGACACCCTGGTCGTCCACGACGGCCTGATCACGGCCGTGGGCCGCTACAAGGACTGCGACACCGAAGGCGCCCAGACCGTCATCGATGCGCGCCAGACCTGCGTGGCGCCCGGCCTGATCGACAGCCATGTACACCCGGTGTTTGGCGACTGGACGCCGCGTCAGAACCAGATCGGTTGGATCGACTCGACCATGAATGGCGGCGTCACCACCATGGTGTCGGCCGGCGAGGTGCACCTGCCCGGGCGCCCCAAGGACATCGTGGGCCTGAAGGCGCTGGCGATCACCGCGCAACGGGCGTTTGACAACTTCCGCCCCGGGGGGGTGAAAGTGATCGCGGGCGCCCCGGTGATCGAGAAAGGCATGACCGAACAGGACTTCAAGGACCTGGCCGACGCGGGCGTGACCCTGCTGGGCGAAGTCGGCCTGGGCTCGGTCAAGGCGGGTGAGGAGGCCAAGCAGATGGTGGCCTGGGCCCGCCAGCATGGCATCCAGAGCACCATCCACACCGGCGGCCCCTCGATCCCGGGCTCGGGCCTGATCGACAAGGACGTGGTGCTGGAAGCCGATGCCGACGTGATCGGCCACATCAACGGTGGCCACACCTCGCTGCCCTGGAAGCATGTCTGCGAGCTGTGCGAGAAGTCCTCGCGCGCCATCGAGCTGGTGCACAACGGCAACGAGAAAATCGCCATCGAAGCGGCCCGCGCGGCGATGGAACTGAAGTGCCCGCACCGGGTGATCCTGGGCACCGACGGGCCCGCGGGCTCGGGGGTGCAGCCGCTGGGCATGCTGCGCATGATCGCGCTGATTTCGAGCTTCGCCAACATCCCGGCCGAGCTGGTGTTCTGCTTTGCCACCGGCAACACCGCCCGCATCCGCCAACTGAACTGCGGCCTGATCGAGGTCGGCCGGGCGGCTGACTTTGTGTTCATGGACCGGGCCCAGCACACCGCCGGCAAGACCCTGCTGGAAAGCGTCGAGCTGGGCGACATCCCGGGCATTGGCATGGTGATGATCGACGGCCTGGTGCGCTGCGGCCGCAGCCGCAACACCCCCCCGGCGACCGAGATCCCGGTGGTGATCAGCGGCGGGCACTGAGGCCTGCCGGACTCGCCCGCCGCGCCGACTCAGGCCAACAGAGCGGCGGCCTGAACGCGGGGGCCGCCGTCGATGCGGAAGCGCGCCACCGCCGTCACCAGCTGCTGGGCCTGCGCGTGCAGGGCGGCGGCCGCGGCGGCGGTTTCTTCGACCAGCGCGGCGTTCTGCTGGGTGGCCTGGTCCATCTGCGTGACCGCCTCACCGACCTGCGACACGCCCGCGCTCTGCTCGCGGGTGGCGCCACTGATCTCACTGACGATGCCACTGACACGGCGGATCGAACCCACCACCTCGTTCATCGTGCCGCCGGCGCGGTCGGCCTGCTGGGTGCCGGCTTCGACGCGCTCGACGCTGGCCGTGATCAGGCTCTTGATTTCACGCGCGGCCTCGGCACTGCGCGCAGCCAGCAGCCGCACCTCGCCCGCCACCACGGCAAAACCGCGCCCTTGCTCACCGGCGCGCGCCGCTTCGACCGCGGCGTTGAGCGCCAGGATGTTGGTCTGGAAAGCGATGCCGTCGATGACGCCAATGATGTCCGCGATGCGGCGCGAGCTCTCGTTGATGCCCTGCATGGTGTGCACCACCTCGGCCACCACCTCGCCGCCCTGGCTGGCGACTTGGGCCGCGGTGTTGGCCAGCTGGCTGGCCTGCTGGGCATGGTCGGCGTTCTGGCGCACATTGGCACCCAGCTGCTCCATCGAGGCGGCGGTCTCCTGCAAGGCCGAGGCCTGCGACTCGGTGCGGCCACTGAGGTCCTGGTTGGCGGTGGCGATCTGCGAGGCCGCTGACGACACCTGATCCACCCCGCCACGCACGCTCAGCACCAGGTCGCGCAATGCCGCCTGCATGCGGGCCATGGCCTGGAGCATGTGAGCGGCTTCGTCCCGCCCCTCGGCCTCAATGGCCACACACAGGTCGCCTTCGGCGATTTGCTGGCTGACTTGCACCGCCTGCTGCACCGGCTGCAGGATGGAGCGCGTGATCAACCACGAGGCCAGCCCCCCGATCACCAGGCTCAGCCCGCCAAGCAGCAGCAACCAGGTGTTGGCCTGGCGGTTCAGGTCCTCGATGTGTTGACCGCTTTCGTGGGCCACGTTGCGTTGCAACACCATCAGGGCGTCCACATGGCCCTGCAAGGCGTCGATGGCCGGCAGGGTTTCGGACTTGAGCTTTTGCTCGGCCGCTTCGCGCTGCCCGGCTTCGAGCAGCTGGTCGACCTGCGAGAACGAGGTCACGAAGCCGGTGCGAGCCTCTTTGAGGCGCGCCAACAAGGCCTTGGCGTCGGGGCGCTCGACCAGGCGGTCCAGCTGCTCGATGGCCTCGGCGATGGTCTTCTTGTTCTGGTCAATGAAGCCGCGGATGCGGGTGCGCTCGGCCGCATCGGTGACAAAGAACAGCTCCATGGTGCGCCGCGCGTTGGCCCGCGTGGTGGCCGTGATGGTCTGCGCGGCCTCGGCCTTGACCCAGGCCTGGTGCAACAACTCGTCGGTGGCCCGGTTCACGGCGCGCAGCGACAGGCTGCCCACCCAACCCACCGCCGTCAGCAACACCAGCAACAGGACATACGAAAGCCGCAATCGGGTACCGATGCGGAGTTGGTTGAGCGCGAACATGGGGGACCTCCTGAATATTCTTGGGGCGCAAAGCCGTGTGCGGAGAAGTTATCAGACAAGCTGAGCGCGAAGGGGCGGTAAATCCCCTCCAGACCCAAGGGTCTACAACGCCCTGAGCCCTATCACCCGCGCGACCCGGGCCAGGGTCCTGCACTTCCTAGAATGGCTCAGCGCCCCCGCCGAGGGGCCCTTGGAGCCCACCATGCACGCCCCCGCCCTGAACCAGCTGCGCAGCCACCTGCAACACCTCATCGACCAGGGCCAGCTGCCCGGGGCGGTGGCCCTGATCCAGCAGCGGGGCGAAACGGTGCTGTTTGACGCCTTGGGCGCCCAGCGCCCCCAGGGCCCGCCGATGGCGCGCGACACCCTGTTCCGCATCTACTCGATGACCAAGCCCATCGTGTCGCTGGCCGCCCTGCAACTGATGGAGCAAGGGCGTTTGCAGCTGGCCGACCCGGTGTCCCGCTACCTGCCCGGCTTTGCCCACCAGCAGGTCTGGACCCCGCAAGGCCTGGTGCCGGTGCAACGCGAGGCCACCCTGCACGACCTGCTGCGCCACACCGCCGGGCTGAGCTACGCCTGGGAGCCCGGTCCGGTCGCGGAGGCCTACCTGGCCGCGCGGATCGGTTCGCGCAAGCACCGCAACGCCGAGTTGGCCGCCGCCCTGGGGCCGCTGCCGCTGCAGCACCAACCCGGCAGCACCTGGGAGTACAGCCGTGCCACCGATGTGCTGGGAGCGGTGCTGGAGGTCGTCACCGGCCAGCCGCTGGGCCAGGCCTTGAAGGCCCTGGTACTGGGCCCGCTGGGCATGGACGAAACCGGCTTCAGCGTCCCCAGTGGGCAGTTGCACCGCCTGGCCGAGCCCTTTGAACGCGACCCGGTGACCGGTGAGCCGGTGCAGCTGATCGACGTCAGCCAGCCCCCGGTGTTCGAGTCCGGCGGCGGGGGCCTGGTGTCCAGCGCCAGCGACTACGCGCGCTTTCTGCAGATGATGCTGGGGGGCGGCAGCCGCCGCGACCCGGTCAGCGGCGAAGTGCAGCGCCTGCTGAGCCCCGCCACCCTGCGCTTCATGACTGCCGACCACCTGGGCACGCGCCCGGTGGCGGGCGACATCCTGGCACCCGGCCACGGCTTTGGCCTGGGGGTGGCCGTGCGCCGCGAAACCGGCCTCGCGGCCCGCCCGGGTTCGGCGGGGCAATATGGCTGGAGCGGCTTGGGCGGCACGGTGTTCTTTGTCGATCCGACCGAAGACCTGTTCGCCGTGCTACTGACCCAGGCCCCGGGCCAGCTGCGCTCGCTGATCGAGTTGTGGCCAGCCCTGGTCTACGCCGCGCTCTGACGGCCATGCTCAGTTGGCCGCGCTCTGAAGGCCGTTGTCCGACCGCCGTGCTCTGACTGCGGTCCGCAGAACCCACGACCGGGGCCGCGGTCGAGGCCGCCGCGCGTGCCATCCACAGTTCGGCAGTTCGGCAGTTCGGCAGTTCTGCAGTTCTGCAGTTCGGCGATTCAGCGGGTGCCGTAGGTCTTGCCGGTGGCGGCCGGGTTGGCACTGCCCGTGCCCACGCTGGTCCCGGCGGTGGGCCGGGCGCTGCTCAGCCGCGCCACACCCCCCTCCAACACCACGGCCGCCCCCAGCGGCAAGGGCTCCGGCTGCAGCAGCTGGCGCTGGCTGCCGTCCTCCATCCGGATGCGGATCTCAAAACCTGCCGACGCTGGGCCTGACGCGGTGCCCGCCAGCGCCGACGCCCCGACCACGGCCCCGGCGGCCGCGGCGGGCACGTTGGGCCGCCCTGCCGAGGTGCCATGGGCCACCCCGGCCCCGGCTTGGGCGCCCACCGCCGCGCCGGCCGCCAGCACCGCGCCCGGGGGCAGCCCCCCGGCTTGAACCGCCTGCACCGACTCCACCCAACCGCAGTTCGGGCAGGCCGGGGCCGTGCCGTAGACCCCCTGCAGCGCACGCGGCGGCTCGCCCTGCGGGGGCAGCGCCGGGGGACGCAACAGGGTCGGTGGCGGTGGCAAGGCGGGCCCGCTGCGGGCTGGCTCGGCCTGGCCCGGGCGCGTGGCCGCGGGCGGTGCCAGCGAGGCCGGTGTGCGCGGCGCGGTGACCATGGGGGGGGCGCTGTCGGCCGCCGGCGGGGGCGCTGCCGGGGTCGGTGAACGCAGCGTCCCCGCGGGGGGCACAGGCTCGGCCGGCCGGGTTTGGATGTGGATCACGGTGGCCGCCAGGGTGAGCCCCAGCACCGCCAACCAAGGCATGACCGAGGTCCACAGGCGGGGACCGGCAGCCCCACCACCAACGGGTGGCAGGGATGGGGAATGAACAGAGACAGCCATGGCAAACCCTCCTTCAAGGCGCCCCGAGGACGGGCGCGCTCAGCGTCAGGCGGCAATTTAAGACGTCTGGGTCACAGCTTGCTGACAAACCATGAAGCGCGCGTCAAAACCAGTCAAAAACCCTGAAGCCAGCGGGGCTGGCACCTGACACGACCCGCCCACCCCGCCCCTGCCGGGCCACCCACCACGGCGCCAGGGCACACCGCCGTGGCCCCCCAGGGGCCCGGCAGGCGGCGCCAGGGCCAAGCCACAGGCTCAGAGCTGCGGTGCCAGCAGGCGGCGCAGTTCGTCCTCGGGCAGGCCACGGCGCTGGGCCATGTCCTGCAACTGGTCTTCGGCGATCTTGCCGACGTTGAAATAGGTGCTGTCGGGGTGGCTCAGGTAGAAACCGCTGACGCTGGCCGCCGGCGTCATGGCCAGGCTGGTCGTCAGGCCCATGCCGATTTCGTCGCACTGCAGCAGCGCGAACAGCTCGCGCTTGACGCTGTGGTCCGGGCAGGCCGGGTAGCCCGGCGCGGGGCGGATGCCCCGGTACTGCTCGGCAATCATCTGCTCGTTGCTCAAGCGCTCGTCGGCGGCATAGCCCCAGAGGTCGGTGCGCACGCGGTGGTGCAGGCACTCGGCAAAGGCTTCGGCCAGGCGGTCGGCGAGGGCCTTGAGCATGATGGCCGAGTAGTCGTCGTGCTGGTCCATGAAGGCCTGCTCGCGCTTTTCCACGCCCAGGCCGGCGGTGACGGCGAACACGCCCACGTAGTCGGCGCGGCCGCTGTCCTGGGGGGCCACGAAGTCGGCCAGGCAGCGGCTGGGGCGCATCACGCCGTCCACCGCCTGTTTTTCGGTCTGCTGGCGCAGGCCGTACCAGGTCAGTGCGACCTGGCTGCGGCCCTCGTCGGTGTAGAGCGCGATGTCGTCATCGCCCACGCGCTGCGCCGGGTAGATGCCCATCACGGCGCTGGCGTTGAGCCAGCGGCCGTCGATGATTTTTTGCAGCATGCGCTGGCCGTCTTCAAACACCTTGCGCGCCTCGACGCCCACGATCTCGTCGTCGAGGATGGCCGGGTAGGGGCCGGCCAGGTCCCAGGTCTGGAAGAACGGGCCCCAGTCGATGTACTTGGCCAGCTCGGCCAGGTCGAAGTTCTTGAACACGCGCCGGCCGATGAACTTGGGCACCGGCGGGGTGTAGGCGGCCCAGTCCAGCGGCGTCTTGTTGGCGCGGATCTTGGCCAGCGGCCACAGCGGGGTCTGCTTTTTGTTGGCGTGCTGCTGACGCACCTTGTCGTAGTCGGCGTTGATCTCGTCGACATAGCCTTGGGCGTTGTCGGACAGCAGGCTTTGCGCCACGCTCACGCTGCGCGAGGCGTCGGGCACGTAGACCACCGGGCCTTCGTAGTGCGGCGCGATCTTGACCGCGGTGTGCACGCGGCTGGTGGTGGCGCCGCCGATCAGCAGCGGGATCTTCTTGACGCGGAAGTGCTCGTCCTTCTGCATCTCGGCAGCCACGTACTGCATCTCCTCCAAGCTCGGCGTGATCAGGCCCGACAGGCCCACGATGTCGGCGCCCTCGACCTTGGCGCGCGCCAGGATCTCGTGGCAGGGCACCATCACGCCCATGTTCACGACCTCGAAGTTGTTGCACTGCAAGACCACGGTGACGATGTTCTTGCCGATGTCGTGCACATCGCCCTTGACGGTGGCGATGATGATCTTGCCCTTGCTGCGCACGTCGCGGCCGGCGGCCTCGTCCTGGCGCTTTTCTTCCTCGATGTAGGGGATCAGGTGGGCCACGGCGGACTTCATCACGCGCGCGCTCTTGACCACCTGGGGCAGGAACATCTTGCCCTGGCCGAACAGGTCACCGACCACGTTCATGCCGTCCATCAAGGGGCCTTCGATGACGTGCAGCGGGCGCCCGCCCTTGGCCAGGATGGCGCGGTAGGCTTCTTCGGTGTCTTCGGTGATGAACTCGGTGATGCCGTGCACCAGCGCGTGCGAGAGGCGCTGCTCGACCGTGCCGGCGCGCCATTCGAGCTTCTTGCTCTCGTCCTTGGCGCCACTCTTGGCGGTCTCGGCGATCTCGACCAGGCGCTCGCCCGCGTCGGGGCGGCGGTTCAGCACCACGTCTTCGACGCGCTCGCGCAGCACCGGCTCCAGGTCGTCGTAAACGCCCACCATGCCCGCGTTGACGATGCCCATGTCCATGCCGGCGGCGATCGCGTGGTACAGGAACACGGTGTGGATGGCCTCGCGCACCGGGTCATTGCCGCGGAAGCTGAAAGAGACGTTGGACACGCCGCCCGAGACCTTGGCGCCCGGCAGGTTTTGCTTGATCCAGCGCGTGGCCTCGATGAAGTCAACCGCGTAGTTGTTGTGCTCTTCGATGCCGGTGGCAATCGCAAAGATGTTGGGGTCGAAGATGATGTCTTCGGGCGGGAAGTCGACCTGGTCGACCAGCAGGCGGTAAGCGCGCTCGCAGATCTCGATCTTGCGCGCAAAGGTGTCGGCCTGGCCTTTTTCATCGAAGGCCATGACCACGGCGGCGGCGCCGTAGCGGCGCAGCAGCTTGGCCTGCTGCAAGAAGGCAGCCTCGCCTTCCTTCATGCTGATCGAGTTGACGATGCCCTTGCCCTGGATGCAGCGCAGCCCGGCCTCGATCACGCTCCACTTAGAGGAGTCGATCATGATCGGCACGCGCGCGATGTCGGGCTCGGAGGCGATCAGGTTCAGGAAGCGCACCATGGCGGCCTGGCTGTCGAGCATGGCCTCGTCCATGTTGATGTCGATCACCTGCGCGCCGTTCTCGACCTGTTGGCGCGCCACCGCCAGCGCCTCTTCGAACTGGCCGTTCAAGATCATGCGCGCGAAGGCCTTGGAGCCGGTGACGTTGGTGCGCTCGCCGATGTTGACGAACAGGGTGCCCTCGCCAATGCGAACGGGCTCCAGGCCCGACAACAGCATGGGCGGGACAGAAACGGGGGACTTTTCGGGCATGAGACTCACCTGGTGGGACGGCTGGGTTCAGGTGAGCGTCGTTGAAATCGCGAAAAGCCTCAAGCCTGACAAGCCTTCGCGGGCCTGCTGCAACGCTCCTTGAGATACCATGGATTTTACTGCGACACGCATGGCCCCAGAATGCCCCCTGTTCCAACGCCCCCACCATGTTCGAATCCCTGCTGAACCGACTCAACCCCCAGAAGCGCCGGCGCCTGTCTGTGCAGGACTCGCCCGCGGCCGAACTGGCGGCCCAGATGCTGCACGCCCCGTCGGCCCTGATCCAGTTGTCTGCAGACGACGCGCGGCGAGTGGTGAGCTTCATGGAACCCTACCGCCTGCTGGCCGGCCAGTGCTTCATGCGCGAAGGCCAGACCGAGGACACCGACTACATGCTGCTCATCCTCGAGGGCGACGTGATGGTGGAGAACTTCATCGTCAGCCGCCGCACCCCGATCACCACCGCGGTGATTGGCGCCGGTTCGCTGGTGGGGGAACTGGGGCTGCTGGATGGCGCGGCGCGCTCGGCCACCTGCACCACCTGCACCGACGTGCTGGCCGCCAAACTGACGCGCCAGGCGCTGGGGGAGTTGCTGGAAGAAGACCCCACGCTGGGCGTCAAGTTGCTGCTGGCGATTGGCGTGCACATGAGCAACCGGGTGCGCGAACGCACCGACAAGCTCAAGAGCTACGCCGCGCTGATCCAGACCATGCAACAGGAAATGGACCGCCTGATCCCCTCGTGATCCTCGGGCCCGGGCCGGCCGGCATCGCCCGGGTGCCCCGTTTCAGGGCGCGGCCCCGGCCGGCAGGCCGAACAGCCGGTCAAACACCCAGTTGAAAACCAGGGTGTAGAGCAGGAAAAACACCAGCAGGCCCACGTCCATCACCAGCGACTGCCACAGACTGACCTCGAACCACCAGGCAAACAAAGGCACAAAGGTCAGCAGCAGCCCGCCCTCAAAACCCAGCGCATGCGCGGCACGGCGCCTGAAACTGCGCCCCCGCACCACCTGACGCGCCTCCCAACGCTCGAACAAGGTGTTGAAGATCAGGTTCCACAACACCGCAATCGCCGACGAGGCCAGCCCCATCACGCCCGCGTGCCCCAGGCCGTCGCCCGACATCTGGGCCAGACCGATGCTGGAACACACAATGGCCAGCCCTTCGTAGCAGGACACAAACACCACACGGCGGCGCCAGCCCTGCAAGGCAAACCACAGCGGGCGCTGGGCGCGGCCCGGTCGCTCGGGCGGGGCCGGTGCGGCCCCCGGCACGGGCGCCGAGGCTGGGGAAACCGAGGTCACAGGGGGCACATGGGGTGAGGAGGACATGCTGGCACTTTATGTGCCTTTGTCTGATACTAAAAGTCAGTTACTTTCAATTTTATTGATAGACAAACCCCTGCGCCATGGCCTTCAGTTCAGACAACATCGACGTTTTTCTCAGCGTGCTGGACCGGGGCTCCTTCTCGGCCGCGGCACGGGCGCTGGGCCGGGTGCCCTCGGCGGTGAGCATGGCCATCGCCCAGCTCGAAGCCGAACTCGACCTGAGCCTGTTCGACCGCAGCAGCCGCGAACCCCGCCCCACCGCCGCCGCCCGCGCGCTGGAACCGCAAGCGCGCCAGCTGGCGGCCCAGCTGCGCCAGCTCAACACGCAGGCCTTGGCGCTGAACCAAGGGCTGGAGGAACGCCTGACCCTGGCGATCGCGCCCGAACTGCTGGCCGCCCAATGGAGCGGCCCGCTGGCCACCCTGGCCACCGAGCACCCGCTGCTGCAGGTGGAGGTGCTGGCCGCGCCGCAGGCGGACGCGCTCAAGCTGCTGCACAGCGGCCGCGCCCAGCTGGCGCTGGTGTTCGAGCGGCCCAGCCTGGACGGTCGGGAAGGTTTTCAGGAGGTGGGCAGCGAAACCCTGGTGGCCGTGCTGGCCCCCGGCCACCCCGCGCTGGCGCAACGCGGCGGCAGCGCGGCCGGCCCCGATGCCTTCCGTGAAAACCTGCTGACCGAGCTGCGCCAGATCGTGGTGGCCAGCCGCGACCTGGCCCAGAGCGACCCGCGCTTTGTCTTTGGCCGCCATTGCTGGCGCACCGACAACCAGGTCGCGGCCCTGCGCCTGATCGAGGCGGGCCTGGGCTGGGGCTGGCTGCCGCAGTCCTTTGTGCGCTCGCCACTGGCGGCGGGCACCCTGGTTGAGTTGCCGTTTGAGAACCTCACCAACGGCCTCACGCTGTGGGTCGATGTGGTCTGGTCCAAAGAGCGCCCGCTGGGCCTGGGCGCGCGGCGCTTCATTGAGCTGATTCAGGCGCAGGACGGGCGCCGGGGAGGGCCTTGATGCACCCGGGGGGGCGACACCCGAAATGCGGCCCCCGGGGCCTTCAGGCCGCTTCGCGGTAGGCGCCAAAGCGGCCAGCCACCGGCAGCACGCGCGAGGGCACGGTCTGCACCGCCTGGGCGATGGCACCGATGTGGTCGGGCGTGGTGCCGCAGCAGCCGCCCACGATGTTGACCAGGCCTTCGGCCGCGAACTCGTGCACCAGGCGGCTGGTGACGTCGGGCGTCTCGTCAAAGCCGGTGTCGCTCATGGGGTTGGGCAGGCCGGCGTTGGGGTAGCAGCTGATGAACGTGTCGGGCGCGACCCGGTTCAGCTCCTGGATGTAGGGGCGCATCAGGGTGGCGCCCAAGGCGCAGTTCAGGCCAATCGCCAGCGGCTGCGCATGGCGCACGCTGTGCCAGAAGGCGGTCACGGTCTGGCCCGACAGGATGCGGCCCGAGGCGTCGGTCACGGTGCCGCTGATGATCAGGGGCAGGCGCTCGCCGCTGGCCTCGAAGAACTCGTCGATGGCAAACAGCGCGGCCTTGGCGTTCAGGGTGTCGAAGATGGTCTCGACCAGCAGCACGTCGGCGCCGCCCTCGACCAGGGCCTCGGTTTGCTCGTAGTAGGCGGCACGCAGCTCTTCGAAGGTGACATTGCGGGCCCCGGGGTCGTTCACATCGGGGCTGATGCTGGCGGTCTTGGGCGTCGGGCCCAGGGCACCGGCCACGTAGCGCGGCTTGTCGGGGGTGCTGTATTTGTCGCAGGCGGCGCGCGCCAGGCGGGCCGACACCAGGTTCATCTCACGCGCCAGCGGGGCCATGTCGTAGTCGGCCTGGGCGATGGTGGTGGCCCCGAAGGTGTTGGTCTCGATCAGGTCGGCCCCCGCGGCCAGGTAGCTCTCGTGGATGCTGGTGATGACGTCCGGGCGGGTCAGGCTGAGCAGTTCGTTGTTGCCCTTGATGTCTTTGTGAAACCCGGTGAAGCGGTCACCCTGGTGACCGGCCCCGGTGTACCCAGCGCCACGGTACTGCTCTTCGCTGAGCTTGAAGCGCTGGATCATGGTGCCCATGGCGCCATCGAGGATGGCGATGCGGCGGGACAGGATTTCGGGCAGCGCCTGGGCGCGCGTGTAAACAACGGGTTTCATCCCCTGATTGTAGAAAACCCCGGCCAACAGTCGGCTCAAGAGGGCTTTGGGGACGGCGCCTGGTGGCGTGGTGCGGGCGCCCAATCCCCCTGCAAAGCCCTCTGTTACAAATAAGGCTTCTTTGCTAGACTGGATGGTTATTTGGTGCAGATTTGATCGAACAAGCCTGCCCAACTCCGCAGGCACCCCGGCGACCGCGGTCGTCCGGCCTTCGCATCAAGGAAACGCATGGCCATCTGGCACAAGCAAGTCTGGAGCTCGATCGACACGGCGGTGGACAACCCCGATGTCCTGGCGTTGCATCGCCTGTGGCTTCGACAGCAAAGTGCCCAGCCGCAGCGCCTGCCCAGCCTGGCCTCGCTGTCCCTGGAGGGCGCGCTGGCCCCGTTCGCGGCCCGCATGACGGCCTATGAAGCCCTGCCCGACGGCGACTACCTGGGCCGTTTCTGCGGCGAGCAGTTCCGCCACGACGCGCGCGGCGACACCACCGGCCAGCGCCTGAGCCAGCAAGACCCGACGTTGGCGGCTTTCCAACGTGACCAGTTCGACCAGGTGGCGGCCCGACGTCAGCCGGTCTATGTGCTGCACGCCAGCCACACCAACCCCTGGGTGCTGACCTGGGAACGCCTGGTCATGCCGGTGCAGGCCGACGACGGGCGGATCTGGATCCTGGTCTTCAACGACCCCCTGGAGTCACGCACCCGCCTGCTCGAGACCGTGCTGGACAGCGCCAGCGACGCCATCCTGACCCTGCGCAGCCTGCGCGGCGTGCGCCATGACCAGGGCGAGCGCCACCACTGGCTGATCACGGTGGCCAACCGGGCCTTTGCCCGCCTGGGCGGTTGCACCCTGTCCGACCTGCGCGGCCACCTGGTGCACGAGGCCGTGCCGCTGTGGGACCAGCTGGGCCTGGAGGACGACTGCCACGAGGTGGTGCAGACCCGCCAGCCCTGCCGGCGCGAACTGCAGCACCTGCAGGGTGGCCAGGCTCAGTGGTTCAGCGTGCACATCGACCCGCTGCTCGACGGCTGCGTGCTGCGCCTGACCGACATCACCGCCAGCAAGGACAAAGAGCGCGCCCTGCTGGCCGACAACGAGGAACTGCGCCAACTGGCCTGGCGCGACGGCCTGACCGGCCTGCTGAACCGGCGGGCGCTGGACGTCATCCTCGAACGCGAGGTGGCACGCTCGCTGCGCCTGAGCGAACCGCTGGCCCTGGTGATGTGCGACATCGACCACTTCAAGGCCTTCAATGACTTCTACGGCCACCTGATTGGCGACGACTGCCTGCGCGAGGTCGGCCAGGTGCTGGGCGGGGTGATCCAACGCGCCACCGACATGGTGGCCCGCTACGGTGGCGAGGAGTTCACCCTGGTGCTGCCCAACACCCGGCTCGCGGGTGGCCTGGACCTGGTGCAACGCATCCAGCAGGCGCTGCACGACCGCGGCCTGCCCGACGCCACCTCGCCCAACGGCAAGTTGCTGACCCTGAGCTTCGGCGTGGCCGAGTTCGACCCGCGCCGCGACCCCAGCGCCCACGCTTTCATGGAGCGCGCCGACGGAGCGCTCTACCGCGCCAAGCATCAAGGTCGCAACCGCGTCGGCCTGGCCCACCCCCAGGGCATCGAAGTGCTGGAGAGCACACTGACGGCAGCCTGAGATAATCCACGCCCGTACGACCTCGCGGCGCCTTGGGCGCCGCGCCTGTTTCGGGACGCCGCCCGCTGCGGCGGCCCGCTGTGTTCCGCCACCCCGCCAAGAGTTCAGTTTGCCCTCCACCGCCGCGTCCCTCGCTCCGTCTGATGCCCACACCGTGCTGCGCGAGGTGTTCGGCTACGAGCAGTTCCGCGGCCCCCAGCAGGCCATCATCGACCACGTGGTGGCCGGGGGCGACGCCCTGGTGCTGATGCCCACCGGCGGTGGCAAATCGCTGTGCTACCAGGTGCCCGCCATCGTGCGCCAACGCGCGGGGCTGGGCATCACCGTGGTCGTCTCGCCCCTGATCGCCCTGATGCACGACCAGGTCGGGGCGCTGCACGAGTCGGGTGTGGAGGCCGCTTTCCTCAACTCGACCCTGTCCTACGAAGAAGCCAGCGACGTCGAGCGCCGCCTGCTGCGCGGCGAGATCACGCTGCTCTACGCAGCGCCCGAACGCATCACCACGCCCCGCTTTCTGTCGCAGCTCGACTCGCTGCACGAGCGCGGCATGCTGAGCCTGTTCGCCATCGACGAGGCCCACTGCGTGAGCCAGTGGGGACACGACTTCCGGCCCGAGTACCGGGCGCTGACGGTGCTGCACGAGCGCTACCCGGGCGTGCCACGCATGGCGCTGACGGCCACCGCCGACGCCACCACGCGGGCCGACATCGTCGAGCGCCTGCAGCTGCAGGACGCGGGCCAGTTCGTCAGCAGCTTTGACCGCCCCAACATCCGCTACACCATCGTCGAGAAAAAGGAAGTCACCCAGCAACTGCTGCGCTTCATCGAACGCGAGCACAGCACGCCGCAGGGCCACGACGCGGGCGTGGTGTATTGCCAGTCGCGCAAGCGCGTCGAAGAACTGGCCCAGACCCTGTGCGAGAACGGCTTCAACGCCCTGCCCTACCACGCCGGGCTGGACGCGGCGGTGCGCCAACAGCACCAGGACCGCTTCCTGCGCGAGGACGGCATCATCATGTGCGCAACCATCGCGTTTGGCATGGGCATCGACAAGCCCGACGTGCGCTTTGTGGCCCATGTGGACATGCCCAAGAACATCGAGGGCTATTACCAGGAAACCGGCCGCGCGGGCCGCGACGGCGGCCCCGCCAACGCCTGGATGGCCTATGGCCTGCAGGACGTGGTGAACCAGCGCCGCATGATCGACGAGAGCCCGGCCAGCGAGGAGTTCAAGCAGGTCATGGTCGGCAAGCTCGACGCCCTGCTGGGCCTGGCCGAGGCGATCGACTGCCGCCGCGCCCGGCTCTTGAGCTACTTTGGCCAAACCATGGCCAACGCGACCGACCACGAACAGGCCGGCGAACTGAAGGCGCTTGGGAATGCAGCCGGCGCCGGGCCGCTGCCAAGCGGGCTGCGGCCCCATCGGGGGGCAGAGAGCGACGCGCAGAGCGCGACCGCGGGGGTGTCCCACCCGGCCACCGCCGGGCCGCTCCCAAGGCGGCCGGAGCCCCCTCAGGGAGCAGAGGGCGACACGCATTGCGCGACCGCGGGGGTGTCCCATCCGGCCACCGCCGGGCCGCTCCCAAGGCGGCCGGGGCCCCCTCGGGGGGCAGGGAGTGACACGCAGTGCACGACCGTGGGGGTGTATTGCGGAAACTGCGATAACTGCCTGACGCCACCGGCGGTCTGGGATGGCACCGACGCGGCGCGCAAGCTGCTGTCCACCATCTACCGTGTGCAGCAGGCCAGCGGCATCAGCTTTGGCGCTGGCCACATCATGGACATCCTGCGCGGCAAGACCAGCGACAAGATCAGCCAGTACGGACACCAGCAGATCAGCACCTTCGGCATCGGGGCCGAGTTCTCCGAGCAGCAACTGCGCGGCGTGCTGCGCCAGTTGATCGCGATCGGCGCGCTGGCCGTGGACGCACAGGCTTTCAACACCCTGCAGCTGACCGAGGCCTCGCGCGCGGTGCTGCGCGGCGAGGTGCCGATCCGCCTGCGCCAGGCCACCGCCCAGGCGCCAGCCAGCCGCAGCAAGCGCAGCGCCAGCGGCCCAGGCGGCGCGGCCGCCAAGCCCACCATCGCCCTCGAAGGCGGCGCACTGCGCCGCTTCGAGTCCCTCAAGGCCTGGCGCACCGAGGTGGCGCGCGAGCACAACCTGCCGGCCTATGTGATCTTTCACGACGCCACGCTGGCGGCCATCGCCGAGCGCCACCCCAGTTCACTGGACGAGCTGCAAGGCATCAGCGGGCTGGGCGCGCGCAAGCTCGAAGCCTACGGGGCCGAGGTGCTGCGCGTCTGCACCAGCGCCTGAGGCGCTGCGCGCACCGCCCCGACTCAGGCCCTGACGCGGAAGATGCGCACCGCGCGCTGCAGCGTGTCGGCGCGGCGCTCCAGGGTTTGCGTGGCCAGCGCCGAGGCCTGCGCCAAGCCGGCGTTGCGCTGGGTCACGTCGTCAATCACCTGCATCGCCTGATCGACCTGCGTCACGCCCAGCAACTGCTCCTGGGCCGAGGTCTGGATGTCCTGCAACAGGCCGCTGACACGCTGCACCGCGGACACCACGCCCTGGATGGTGCGGTTGGCCTCGTCCACGCGCTCGGCGCCTTGGCTGACGTCCCGCGCCGAGCGGTCGATCAGCTGGTGGATCTGCTGGGCCGCGTCGCGGCTGCGTTGGGCCAGTGCCCGCACCTCGGTGGCCACCACCGCAAAGCCCCGCCCCTGATCGCCCGCATGGGCCGCCTCGACCGCTGCATTCAAGGCCAGCAGGTTGGTCTGGAACGCCAGGGCCTCCATCAGCTCGACGATGTCGGCGATGCGGCGCGAGGACTGGTGGATCTGCCCCATGGACTGCGACACCGCGTCGGTGGCCTGACGGCCCTGGTCGGCGTTGTCGCGCGCGCGGTCGCTGAGCTGGGCCAGTTGCGTGGTGGTGTCGCAGGTCTGCTGCAGCGAGGCTGTCATCTCGGTCACCGAGGCCACGGTCTCGGTGACGGCCTGGGCCTGTTGCTCGCTGCGCGCCGACAGGTCCAGCGTGCCGTCGCGGATGCCGCGCGCCTCGGCCACCATGTCCTCGACCTCGGCACGCACATCGGTGACGATGGCGCGCATGTTGAGGTTGACCAGCCACAGCTGGCGCTTGATCTGACCGATCGGGTGGGTCGGGTCGTAGTCCAGCACGCCGTCCAGGTTACAGCTGGCCAGGCTGCCTGCCACGTCGGCCGCCTCTTGCAAGGGCTGGGCCGTGCCCTGCCAGAACCAGAGCTGAAAGCCCCCCCAGCACACAGCACCGGCCCCCAGCTGAAGCGCCCAAGGCGGCAGCCCCACGGCCGCCGCCAGGCCCGAGGCCCCCACGCCCCACGCCAACAGCTGCGAAGCCGCCGCGGCCAAGCCCACGCGCTGCGCCAAGGTCAAACGGAAGCGGCGCTTGGGCAGGTCGCGCCACCCGACGCCACGCACCCCGCCGGCGTGCAGGCGGAACGAGCGCCGGCCCGAGCGCTTTTCTTCAGCCAGGCGCGCGTACAGGGTCTCGGCGGCGGCCACCTGCTCGCGCGTCGGGCGCAGGCGCACCGACATGTAGCCCACCGGCTTGCCATGCTCCATGACCGGTGAGACATTGGCCTGCACCCAGTAATGGTCGCCGTTCTTGCAGCGGTTCTTGACCAGGCCCGACCAGGCGCGGCCTCGGCCGATGGTCGACCACAGGTCGGCAAAGGCGTCGGCAGGCATGTCGGGGTGGCGCACCAGGTGGTGCGGTTGGCCCAGCAGTTCGTCGTAGGCGTAGCCGCTGATGTCGACGAAGGCGCGGTTGCAGTGGGTGATGCGCCCCTGCACATCGGTGGTGGAAACCAGCACCACCCCTTCGGGAAGCAGCACTTCGCGCTGCGTGACCGGCAGATTGATTTTCATGGGAGACGTCGGTGACCCGATCCGATTGGCATTCACCCCCGATTGAAAACCAGGGCAGCGCCCCAGGGCTTGACGGCCATCAATCGATGGTCGAACTGTCACCTGGGCGGCACAAAGCGCACGGCAGGCCCCAAAATAGGCGCCATGCTCTCACTCCAAGACGTCCAGCAAGCCGCCGAGCGCCTGTCCGCCCATGTGCTCAACACCCCCTTTGTCGAGTCGCGCACCCTGTCGCAACTGACCGGGGCCCAGATCTACCTGAAGTTTGAGAACCTGCAGTTCACCGCCTCGTTCAAAGAGCGCGGCGCCTGCAACAAACTGGCCCAGCTCAGCGATGAGCAGCGCGCGCGCGGCGTGATCGCGATGAGCGCCGGCAACCACGCCCAGGGGGTGGCCTACCACGCCCAGCGCCTGGGGCTGCGCGCGGTCATCGTGATGCCGCGCTTCACGCCGGGGGTCAAGGTCGAGCGCACGCGCGGCTTTGGCGCCGAGGTGGTGTTGCACGGCGACACCCTGGAGGACGCGCGCCAACACGCTTATGCGCTGGCCGAGGCGCAGCAACTGACCTTTGTCCACCCCTATGACGACGAAGCCGTCATGGCCGGCCAAGGCACGGTGGGGCTGGAGATGCTGAGCGCGGTGCCCGACCTGGACGCGCTGGTGGTGGCCGTGGGCGGCGGCGGGCTGATGGCGGGCATCGCCACCGTGGCGCGCGCGCTGCGGCCCCAGATTGAACTGGTGGGGGTGCAGACGGCGCGTTTCCCGGCCATGGTCAACGCCCTGCGCGGCACCCAGCACCCGCAAGGCAGCAGCACGATTGCCGAGGGCATCGCGGTGGGTTCGCCCGGCGTGCTGACCCGCGCGGTGCTGGCCGAACGCGTGGACGACCTGGTGCTGGTCGATGAAGGCGACATCGAGCAGGCCATCGTGATGCTGCTGGAGATTGAGAAAACCCTGGTCGAAGGCGCCGGCGCCGCAGGCCTGGCGGCCGTGCTCAAGCACCCCGAGCGCTACCGCGGCCGCAAGGTGGGCCTGGTGCTGTGCGGCGGCAACATCGACCCGCTGCTGCTGGCCGCGATCATTGAACGCGGCCTGGTGCGCTCGGGCCGCCTGGCGCGCATCCGCGTCAGTGCGCGCGACGTGCCCGGCATGCTGGCACGCATCACCGCGCTGGTGGCCGAGGCTGGCGCCAACATCGACGAGGTGCACCACCAGCGCGCCTTCACCACGCTGGCGGCCCAGAACGTCGAGATCGAACTGGTGGTGCAGACCCGCGGTCCGCAGCACATCGACGAGCTGCTGAGCCGCCTGCAGGCGGCGGGTCTGGAGGCGGTGTTGCAAGGTCACCACTGAGGGGCTGCACGGCGGCGCGGTGAGCTGGTTAGAATCCGGGCATTCACCCGTTTGAGGAAAATCAATGTCCCACCACCACGACTCTGCCCACGCCACCGACGCCAGCACCGATCCTGTTGAAGCCGTGGTGCCGCTGATTCCCGTGGTGCTGCCCATCGTCGGCGGCGTGCTGATGTTCTTGCTGGCCTTCATCGCCGTGACCCTGGCCTGACGCCACGGCCGGTGCCGCCCACCGGTCCCTGGCCACCCTCCCAGCGAGGGTAGCCCCCCAAAGAAACCGCCCTCGAGGCGGTTTTTTGTTGTCCAGCGTCCGGTGGGGGCCCGGGCCACCCAAGACCATCAGGCGATGCCAGCGGCTGGGGTGCTCCCAGCGGGCACTGGGCACGCGGCCCCGGGCCCCGACCAGCCTGTTTTTTCAGCCCAAACGGGTCAAGACAGCACCGCTCCCGGGGCGTGGCCACCCCGCCGTGGCGCCCAGGGGGGCTTATCTTCACGCATAACCCCATGCAAGTTTTGCATGAACTTTGACGGTAACCGCGAGACTTTCTGCGGGCTCCTTCATAAAATCGTCATCCCAGCCGACCCGCGGTGCCCGGACAGCCTGATTTCCGTGTGCGCCCGTGAACCGCCCGCCGACTGAGCCGCCCAGCCGTTTTCTCAAAAGGTTCTGCGACGCCGCCCGGCCGCTCGCCGACAGCCAGGCCCTCTGCGCGCAGCGCACCGACCCGACTGCCCCGCACGCCACGAGGCCCTTTTGAAAAATCGACTTTTCAACTTAGGAGCCTCCCGATGAACTCACCCGTGATGCAGGGCCTGACCCTCAACACCCCTGCCTACGTCAAACACGCCAAGCTGATCGCCTGGGTGGCCGACATGGTGGCCCTGTGCAAGCCCGACAGCGTGTACTGGTGCGACGGCAGCGACGAGGAATACGACCGCCTGTGCCAGCAACTGGTGGACGCCGGCACCTTCAAGAAGCTCAACCCCGCCAAGCGCGCCAACAGCTTCCTGGCCTGCTCCGACCCGAGCGACGTGGCCCGGGTGGAAGACCGCACGTTCATCTGCTCCGCCAAGAAGGAAGACGCCGGCCCGACCAACAACTGGAAAGACCCGGCCGAAATGCGCGCCCTGCTGCAGCCCCTGTTTGACGGCTGCATGAAGGGCCGCACCCTGTACGTGGTGCCCTTCAGCATGGGCCCGCTGGGCTCGAACATCGCCCACATCGGCGTCGAGCTGACCGACAGCGCCTACGTGGCCGTCAACCAGAAGCTCATGACCCGCATGGGCAAGGCCGTGTACGACGTGCTGGGCGTGGAAGGCGAATTCGTGCCTTGCCTGCACACCGTGGGGGCCCCGCTGGCCGAAGGCGAAACCGACAAGACCAGCTGGCCTTGCAACCCGACCACCAAGTACATCGTCCACTACCCGGAAACCCGCGAAATCTGGTCCTACGGCTCGGGCTACGGCGGCAACGCCCTGCTGGGCAAGAAGTGCCTGGCCCTGCGCATTGCCTCCAACATGGGCCGCGAACAAGGCTGGCTGGCCGAACACATGCTGATCCTCGGCGTGACCAACCCGCAAGGCAAGAAGTACCACGTCGCTGCGGCCTTCCCCAGCGCCTGCGGCAAGACCAACTTCTCGATGTTGGTGCCCCCGGCGGCCTTCGACGGCTGGAAGGTCACCACCATCGGTGACGACATCGCCTGGATCAAGCCCCAAGCCGACGGCAGCCTGCGCGCCATCAACCCCGAAGCCGGCTACTTTGGCGTCGCCCCGGGCACCAACACGCTGACCAACCCGAACTGCATGGCCAGCCTGGACAAGGACGTCATCTTCACCAACGTGGCCCTGACCGACGACGGCGACGTGTGGTGGGAAGGCATGGAAAAGGACAGCGGCAACACCCCGGCGCACCTGATCGACTGGCAAGGCAAGGACTGGACGCCCGCCATCGCCAAGGAAACCGGCGCCAAGGCGGCTCACCCGAACGCCCGCTTCACCGTCGCCGCCACCAACAACCCGGCCCTCGACAGCGCCTGGGACGACCCGGCTGGCGTGACCATCGACGCTTTCATCTTCGGCGGCCGCCGCTCGACCACCGTGCCCCTGGTGACCGAAGCCCGCAGCTGGACCGAAGGCGTCTACATGGCCGCCACCATGGGCTCTGAAACCACCGCTGCGGCCTTTGGCCAACAAGGCGTGGTGCGCCGCGACCCGTTCGCCATGCTGCCGTTCTGCGGCTACAACATGAGCGACTACTTCCAGCACTGGCTGAACATGGGCAGCAAGATCACCGCCGCCGGTGGCAAGCAGCCCAAGATCTTCACCACCAACTGGTTCCGCAAGGGTGAAGACGGCAAGTTCGTGTGGCCCGGCTACGGCGAAAACATGCGCGTCCTGAAGTGGATGATCGACCGCATCGAAGGCCAGGCGCAAGGCGTCGAAACCATGTTCGGTGTGGCCCCGGCTTACGCTGAAATCAACTGGACCGGCCTGGACTTCAACGAAGCCCAGTTCAACACCGTGACCAGCATCGACCGCGCCGCCTGGGTCGAAGAACTCAAGCTGCACAGCACCCACTTCGAGCAACTGGCTTACCACCTGCCGCAAGAGCTGGTCAGCACCAAGGCCGCCCTGGAGCAACGCCTGGGCGCCTGAGGTTCCCCCCCGATCAACGCCAGGGCAGGCGTTCTCCATTGACCTGCCCCGGCGTTGTGACGGCGCTGCTGTCCATCAGCACCACCGCCAATGCGCTCTGCGCTTGGCGGTTTTTTTTCGCCCCAGCAGCGCTCTGGCGCGGGTGTGGGCAGCCCCACCGACCGCGGACCGCGGGCCGCGTTGCGGCAACGGCCCGGCCGGGGTCGCAGGCGCCAGGGGCCTCGGCGGGTTCACCGCATCGGGGTGGCGCGGCAGCGGAGACTGGGCGGCGGGCCCGCCCACGGTGCTGATCCATCGCCCATGAAAAAAGCCGTACCCCAACGGGGCACGGCTTGAAGTGCTGTGTCCAAGTCAGACCGGGCGGGGCCCGGTCACCACTCAGAAGTAACCGCGAACGTCGCGGGCTGCGTCGCGGCTCATGGCGCGGCTGATGTCGGCCATGACGCGGGCATCGGTCAGGGCCAGGCTCCACAGCTTGTGGTCCTCGGCCGCTTGTTGACGGGCTTCAGCCCAGGAGCGCAGACCGGCGCGCAGGCCCAGGGCGGCGCGGCGCAGCGGGGTCGACAGCAGGGCCAGGGCGGTGAAGCCGATGGTCCACAGGGCGATCCAGGCGGCCAGCAGGTGACCTTCGGACCAGGTGTCGATCACCTGGTTGGCCACCACCAGCAGGGCGGACACCACGGCGGCGAGCAGCAGGGTGGCGGTGCCACGGGCGCCGTCGAATTGCTGGGCTGCGTCGCGCAGGGTCTCTGCGGCCTTCTCAGCGCGGGCAACGCCGGCGTGGGTGAACGAGTATTCGGTGTGAACAAAGCTGGTCATGGTGTTTTCCTTAGAGTCTTGGCTTGTGGCCGTCTGATGGGGTGAATATTAGGGTTAACCCCTGTGCGATTCAACTTTATATTCATGATGATGTTCATTCACATTCGTGATGAGTAAAGTTCAACCCCATGCCGCAAGACAAATTCAGAGGCCTGGACCTCAACCTGCTGCGCATCTTTGACGAGGTGATGGCCGAACGCAGCCTGACCCGCGCGGCCCGCAAGCTGGCCCTGACCCAGCCAGCGGTCAGCAACGCCATGCGCCGCCTGCGCGACACGCTGGGCGACGAACTGGTGCGGCGCCAGGGCCAGGGCATTGAACCCACGCCGCTGGCCTTGGCGCTCTGGCCCACGGTGCGCGATGCCTTGCAGCAGCTGCAAACCGCCCTGGCACCCGAGCATTTCTGGCCCGAACAAGCCAACACCACCTTTGTGCTGGCCATGGCCGACGCCACCGCAGCGGCGCTGATCCCCGGCCTGGTGGACACCATCGAGCGCGACGCCCCCGGGGTCTCGATCCGCGTCGTGCCGCTGGCCACGCGCGACCCACGCCGCCTGCTTGACGACGAGGTGGCCGACATGGCGATTGGCTACTTCCCGGCCGTGCTGGCCGACCTGACCGCGCGCAGCCAGGCCGGCGAGGCCGTGGCCTACGCTCACCAACGCCTGTACGACGGCGAATACGTCTGCGTGATGCGGCGCGACCACCCCCTGGCCACCGGCCCGCTGACCCTGAACCGCTACTGCGCCGCGCGCCACCTGCTGGTCAGCTTCTCGGGCCGGCCTTACGGCTTCATTGACGAAGCGCTCACGGCCGTGGGGCGCGAGCGCCGCATCGTGCTGACGGTGAACCAGTTCTTCACGGCCGGCCGGGTGGTGGCCAGCTCCAACCTGCTGACCGTGCTGCCGCGCCACTTTGTCGACGTGACGGGCATCGCCGACGAACTGGTCTGGCGCGAACTGCCGCTCGAAGTGCCCACCGTGCACGTCGATGCGCTGTGGCACAAGCGCCGGCGCCAGGGCGCCAGCCACGAGTGGCTGCGCAAGGCCATCGTGCGCTCGGCCAACAGCGGCCCCACGCCGTACGCGCCCCACACCACGGTGAACAGCGAGCCACCGTGAAACCACCCACATGACCAATTAGTCAGATAATTCACGCTTTTCTGCCTTTTCTGACCGCCATTTGGCCCGCGCGCACCCGATTCCGCGCGCACCAGGCGCTTCTGAACGCCCCTTGATGCACGCCCCTTCGAACCCGGACCGTCCCCTGCTGTGCCTGGCTGGCCGGCCCGCCCTGATCAGCGAGCGGCGGCTGCAACCCCTGTCCCTGAAGTACCGCAAAGGCCTCGGCCTGCTGGGATTTCTGGCCTCGCACGCCGACCGCGTGTTCCGCCGCGAGACCCTGGCCGAGCTGCTGTGGCCCGACATCCAGGGCTCGGCCGGGCGGGCCAACCTGCGCGTGGTGCTGGCCGACCTGACCGCGGTGTTCCGGCAACTGGGGCTGGACGGGGTGTTCGAGGTCCAGCGCGACTGGCTGGCCCTGCGCCCGGGCCAGCGCCTGCTGACCGACGTCACGGCCCTGGCCGAAGCCAGCCAGGGGCAAGCCCTGCCGCCCGCCCTGACGCAGCGCCTGCGCGAGCAAATGGAGCGCGGCGCGCTGTGGCTGGCCGATGCCGACCAGGGCACCTCATCGGACTTCCAGGAGTGGCTGCAGGCCCAGCGCCTGCACCTCGAGGAAACCCTGCGCCAAGTCACCGCCGACCCCAGCCTGCCCCCGACGGCGGGGGGCCTGCCGCCCCCCGGCGCCCCGCTGCAGGGGCCGGCGCCAGGCCAGCGCCAAGGCCTGGCGGCGGCGCCCCAGGCCGCGCCCGCACCCGTGGGGCCCAACGAAGAAGCCGGTCCGCACATCAGCCTGCTGACCTTGCTGCGCCTGGAGGTCGACAGCCCCGAAGGCGAACACGGCCTGAGCCCCTTCCTGAGCCAGGCCGGCCTGGTTGAGTCGGTGCGGGCCCTGGCGCGCGGGCATGGTGGTGAGCTCGGCGAGCTCAGCGACAGCGGCCTGACCCTGGTGTTCGGCCTCAATCAGTTGCACACCGGCCAGCGCTGGCAAGCGCTGCAATGCGCCTACGGCCTGCACGACCTGCTGGCGCCGCAACTGGGTCTGCGCATGGGCCTGACGGCGGGCCGCACCCTGGCGCTGCGCCAACCCCGGCTGCAACTCATGGGGGGACGCAAGCGCCTGGTCGAGCGGCTGGCCCTGTCGGCCGAACGCGGCGAACTGGTCTGCGACGACAGCCTGCAGGACCTGGCCCTGCACCTGGGCTTCGAGTCGCTGGGCCGCCGCCGCTTCCGCGGCTTCCAGGAGGAACACCCGCTTTACCGCGGACCGCTGACCGAGCGCCGCCCGATGCTGCTGCCCCCGGGCGGTGACTTTTCAGGCGGGTACTTCGGGCGCGAGGCCCTGCTCAAGCAGGCCCGCGAGCGCCTGGCCCAGGCCGGCCCTGGGGCCTCGGTGGGGGTTTGCATCCAGGGCGACCCCGGCATGGGCAAGACCCGCCTGGCCTGGGAACTGGCCCGGCGACTGCAAAGCGAAGGCACGCCCACGTTCTGGCTCAGCGCCGTGCCGGAGGCCGTCGACGTGCCCTGGCGCGGCCTGCTGGACCTGCTGCAGCGCGTGCTGGGTGGCCCTGGCTCGGTGGCGGACCAGTTGCAACGCCTGGCCCGGCAGCTGGGTGCCGAACTCAGCGCGCCCGCACAGGCGGCCCTGACCGGGCTGATCGAGCACGCCCACCTGCCGCAAGGCCAACAGGGGGCGCTGGCCGAGGGCCTGGGCGCCCTGCTGCGCGGGCGCGGCGAGCGGCCGGCACTGGTGGTGATCGATGACGTGCAGTGGCTGGACCAGCCCAGCACGCAGCTGCTGAACCGCTTGATCCAAGCCGGCCAGGCGACCCAGTGGTTGCTGACCCGGCGCAGCCAGGGCCCGCATGGCCTGCGCCTTGACGGCCTGGAAGAGTGGACCCTGCCGCCGCTGGACGACGCGAGCGCCGAGGCCATCCTCAGCGCCCTGCCCGACGCCGACCTCCTCAGCCCCGAAGCGCGCCGCGGCCGCATCGCCAACGCCCGCGGCCTGCCCCTCTACCTCCTCGCCGACTCCGTCCCCTCCGACCACGGCAGCCACTTCAGCGAGTTCTGCCAGGCCCTCCTCAACCGCCTCGGCGACGCCCGCGCCCCCATGGCCGCCGCCGCCGTCTTCGGCATGCTCTTCTCCATCGACGACCTCGCCACCCTGTGCGGCCCCGACGCCGCTCGCCAAGCCTGCGAGCGCGCCCTCGCCTCCGGCCTGCTCGTCGCCCGCGGCACCCACCAGGCCTCTTTCTTCCACCCCCGCCTGCGCGAGCACCTGCTCTCCGTCACCCCCCTCGACACCCTCCAGCACCACGCCCAGCAAGCCGCCGCCCTGCTGCAGGCCCGCCGCCAGTTCACCGAGGCCGCCGTCCTCTGGGAACAGGCCCAGCGCCCCCACGACGCCCGCAACGCCTGGTTCCTCGCCGCCCAGACCGCCCTCGCCGAGGACGACATCTGCGCCGCCTGCAACAGCAGCGCTCGCCTCGCCCAGCTCGGCTACCTCGACGGCCCCGCCGGCCTGCGCGCCCGCGTCCTCCACGCCAACGCCCTCATCGCACGCGATGGCTATGGCTCGCTCGAATCGCACCAGGTGATGATGGGCGTGGCCGAAACCTCGATCGACCTCGCCAGCCTGGACCCCGACACCCGCTTCAGCGTGCTCATGCTCAGCTACCTGGGCGCCGCCTCGCAAGGCCACGCCGATGGCCTGGCCCATGCCCAGGCCTTGCAGGACGAAGCCCAAAGCCCGGCCCAGCGCATGACCGCCTGCTGGGCCCGTGGCAACACCTTGTTCTGGATGGGCCACCTGGCTGAGGCGCGCGAAGCACTGACCCAGTGCATCGCCTGGGGGGCCGGCCTGAGCGCGCGGGAACGCATGCTGTTCTTCCCGTCCGACCTGTCGGTGTTTGCGCAGGCCGAGCTGGGCTGGATGCTGTGGTTCATCGGCGACACCGCCGCGGCCCAGGCCCTGCTGCAACAGGCCCTGCACCAGGCCGCGCAGTCCAGCACCCGGCAAGACCCCTGCATCGCCGGCTGCTTTGCCGCCCTGACCGCCTGGTGCGGTGGCGACCTCGGCCAGGCCACGCAGCACGCGGCCCAGGCCTTCCAGATCGCCGAGTCCGAGGGTTTTGGATTCTGGCGCGCCGTGGCCGGCCTGCTGCTGGCCCTGACGCAGGGCAGCGCCGGTCAGCCGGTGGACCTGCAACCCATCAGTGCAGCCGCCGACACCATGCTCGCAGGCTACCGCGCCGGCACCACCACCGCCCTGTGGCTGTTGGGCGCCACGCTGCAGGCCTGCGGTCGGTCCGAAGAAGCCCTGCCGGTGCTGCAACAGGCGCTGCAGGCCTGTGAACATTACGAACACCGCTACTGCCGCATGGACCTGTGGCGCCAGCAGGCCCTGGCGCTGCAGGCCCTGGGCCAGCACGAGGCCGCGGCCACGGCCCGGCGCGAGGCGTGGGCCCAGGGCCAGGCCCTCGGCGCCCACGGCTGGCTGGCCCACTGGCAGGCCGAACTGACCCCTGGCGCCGCGGCCTGAGCCGCGCGCCCCCTGCTGAGAGGCCCGCCCTGTCCGTCCCCCGCCCCCCTGCCGCGCTGCCGCCGAGCCCCGCCTCGCCCCAGTCCCTGAACCTGCTGTGCCTCAGCGGCCCGCCGCTGCTGTACGCGGGGGGCCAGTGCCTGCCGCTGGCGCTCAAGCACCGCAAGGGGCCGGCCTTGCTCGGTTTCCTGGCCGCCCACACGCACCAGGTGCTGCGCCGCGAGACACTGGCTGAAATGCTCTGGGCGGACCTGCCCGCCCACCAGGCGCGCGCGCAACTGCGGGAGGTGCTGGGCGACCTGGCCAGCAGCCTGCACCGCCTGGGCCTGGGGACTGCACTCGAGGTGCAACGCGACTGGCTGACCCTGAAACCCGAGGGCGTGTTCTGCACTGACCTGGGCCTGCTGGCCCGGCCGCAGGACGCCGCGCTGTGGTCCCGCGCCCAGCGCGAGGCCCTGCTGGGCAGCCACGCCGCCGGCCCCGACGCCTGGCTGGCCCAGGCCGAGGACGGGTGCTCGGACGATTTCCGCGAATGGCTGCGCGCGCAACGCCTGCACCTGCACCAGGCGCTGGCCCAGTTGCACGGCGAACAGGCGGCGCGGGGTGATGCGGTGGCCCTGGGCTCTGGGGTCAGCGCGCAGCGCCCCCCCGCCGCACCGCCCCCGGGCCCAGTCAGCGACCGCCCCCGGCGGCCCGAGACCGCGCCGGGGGCGGCCCCCCAGGCCCGCACCGCGCCCCAGCCCGAGGATGGGCTGGCGGTTGCCCCGCAAATCGCCCACCTGACCCTGTTGCGGCTCGAATTTGACGAAGGCCCGGACAGCGACCCGCAACGCCTGCTGCAAGCCCTGCCCACTTGGCTGGACACCGTGCGCAGCGAAGCCGAGGCCTTTGACGGGGTGCTGGTGGACTACGACGACGCCGGTGGCACGCTGGCCTTCGGGCTCGACAGCCAGCACACCGGCCAACGCTGGCAGGCCCTGCGCTGCGCCGCCAGCCTGTCCGACCAACTGGCCCCGCAGCGCCAGCTGCGCATGGCGGTGACCGCCGGGCGCAGCCTGCTGCAACGCGGGCCGCAGCCGCGGGTGCAGGGCTGGCGCCGCAGCCTGATCGGGCGCCTGGTGTGGTGTGCCGAAGTGGGCGAGCTGGTCTGCGATGACAGCTTCATCGACCTGGTGGCCCAGTGCCATTTCGAACCCCAGGGGCCGCGTCAATTCCGCGGCCTGAACCGCGAGGTGACGGTCTACCGCCGCGCGCTGGGCGACCACAGCGCGCCCTGGCTGCTGCCCCCAGGGGGCGACTTGGCTGGCCTGTTCCTGGGCCGCGAGGCCGCCTTGCACCGCCTTGGCGAACTGCTGGCCGCGCTGGGGTCGGGCCCAGCACGGGCCCTGTGCCTGAGCGGTGAGCCCGGCATGGGCAAAACCCGGGTGGCGTGGGAGTTTGCGCGCCACTGCCAGGGCCTGGGGCACGCGGTGTTCTGGCTCGGGGCCCGGCCCGAAGCGGTGGACGTGCCCTGGCGCGGCCTCAGCGACCTGTTCAGCGGCCTGCTCAGCGGCACCGGCGACCGCGCCCAGCAACTCGAGCGCACGGCCCGCCGCTGTGGCGCCGAGCTGAGCGCCGAAGCCCGGGCCGCGATCCTGGGCCTGCTGCACAGCCGCAGCGTGCCGCAGGGCGCGCGGCCCGCCCTGGCTGAGGGTCTGGGCGCCCTGCTGCGGGGCGCGGGCCCGGGGCCGCACCGCACCCTGCTGGTGGTCGACGATGTGCAGTGGCTGGACACGCTGAGCGCCGACCTGCTGAACCGCGTCGCCCAGCAGGGCGCGCCCGTGCTGTGGCTGCTGACCCAGCGCCGTGGCCAGCGCCAGCCGCTGCCGCTGGCCGGGCTGGAAACACTGGAACTGGAGGCGCTGGACGACGCGAGCGCCGAGGCCATCCTCAGCGCCCTGCCCGACGCCGACCTCCTCAGCCCCGAAGCGCGCCGCGGCCGCATCGCCAATGCCCGCGGCCTGCCCCTCTACCTCCTCGCCGACTCCGTCCCCTCCGACCACGGCAGCCACTTCAGCGAGTTCTGCCAGGCCCTCCTCAACCGCCTCGGCGACGCCCGCGCCCCCATGGCCGCCGCCGCCGTCTTCGGCATGCTCTTCTCCATCGACGACCTCGCCACCCTGTGCGGCCCCGACGCCGCTCGCCAGGCCTGCGAGCGCGCCCTCGCCTCCGGCCTGCTCGTCGCCCGCGGCACCCACCAGGCCTCTTTCTTCCACCCCCGCCTGCGCGAGCACCTGCTCTCCGTCACCCCCCTCGACACCCTTCAGCACCACGCCCAGCAAGCCGCCGCCCTGCTGCAGGCCCGCCGCCAGTTCACCGAGGCCGCCGTCCTCTGGGAACAGGCCCAGCGCCCCCACGACGCCCGCAACGCCTGGTTCCTCGCCGCCCAGACCGCCCTCGCCGAGGACGACATCTGCGCCGCCTGCAACAGCAGCGCTCGCCTCGCCCAGCTCGGCTACCTCGACGGCCCCGCCGGCCTGCGCGCCCGTGTCCTCCACGCCAACGCCCTCATCGCACGCGATGGCTATGGCTCCAGCGCCGCGCACGCCTTGATGAGCGCCCTGCCCAGCGACGACCCCCAGGCCGATGGCGCCGAAGCGCTGGACCAGGACACCCACTTTGCCGTGCTGGCGCTGCGCTACCTGGCCGCCAGCGGCCAGTCGCACGCCGACGGGCTGCCCGCCGCGCGGGCCTTGCAGGACAGCGCCTGCACGCCGGCCCAGCACTACATCGTGCAATGGGCCATGGGGCACAGCCTGTTCTGGCTCGGTCGCTTCGAGGAGGCCCAGGGCTGGTTCGACCAGAGCATGGCGCTGGGCGCCACGCTGAGCCTGGCGCAGCGCATGGCGTACTTCCCGTCCGACCCCGCGGTGTTCGCGCGCGCCGAGCTGGCCTGGATGCAATGGCTGCGCGGCGAGCCGGCCCTCAGCCAGCAGACCCTGGCCGACGCGCTGCGCCTGGCCGACCTGTCCACCACACGGCAAGACCCGACGATTGCGCACTGCTTTGCCGCCTTGCTGGCCTGGTTGCAAGGCGACCGCGCCTGGCTGGCGCAGCACGCCACGCGGGGCTTTGAGATGGCCGAGGCCGAAGGCTTCACCTTCTGGCGCGCCGTGGCCGGCCTGCTGGTGGCGCTGGGGCAGGCCGAAGCCGGCGCGTCGGTGGACTTCATCCCGCTGGCCAAACAGGCCGACACCGTGCTGCTGGGCTACCAGGCCGCCACCACCACCGCGCTGTGGTTTGCCTGCGCCGCGCTGCTGGCCAGCCAGCAGCCCGCCCTGGCCTTGCAGCTGCTGGGGCAGATGCTGGGCCAGTCGGGGCCCGACGAACACCTGACCTGCCGCATGGACCTGCACCGGCTCCAGGCCGAGGCCCTGCAGCAACTGCAGCGCTCGGCCGAAGCGCAGGCCGCCTGGCAGCAGGCCCTGGCCGTGGCCGCCCAAGCGGGCGCCCACGGCTGGTTGCGGCGCTGGGCCGAGCGCGGCGCGGACTGGCCCGGCGCCTGAGACCCGCGGCCAGGTCCCGAGCCGCCCGACCAGCGACCAGACACAGCGCCCCAAGCCTTCAGCGGCGGCGGGGAGGCGCGGTGGCGCGGTGGCGCGGATGTTGCATGGCCTGTGCATCCCCCAGCCCTGGAGCCTGCCCATGTCCGCCCCCCGCCTGAACCGACGTCATTTCACCAGCCAACTGGGCGCCGCGGCGCTGGCGCTGAGCGCCCTGCCGGCGCGCGCCGCCTGGCCGGAAAAGCCCATCCGCCTGGTGGTCACCTTTCCCGCCGGGGGCGCCAGCGACATCGTGGCGCGCCTGATGGCCGACCAGCTGGCGCGCAAGCTGGGTCAGGCCGTGGTGGTGGACAACCGGCCGGGGGCCGGCGGCAGCGTGGGGGGTCAACTGGTGCACCAGGCCAGCCCCGACGGCTACACCCTGATGCTGTCGAATTCGACCCCGATCTCGATCGGGCCGTTCGCGCTGGACAAGCAGCCCTACGACCCAGTCGAGGGCTTCACCCACGTCGCCATGCTGGGCACCGCGCCCTGTGTGCTGATGGCCACGCCCAGCGCGCCGATCCGCACCATTGCCGACCTGGAGTCACAGGCGCGCAAAACCGGCCGGCTCGACTTTGGCTCGGGAGGGCCGGCCTCGATCGGCCACATCTACGGTGAGCTGATGCGCAAGAGCATGGGCGTGAACCTGGTCCATGTGCCCTACCGGGGCGGCGCCCCGATGACCACCGACCTGATGTCCGGCGTGATCCCGGTCGGCATCGACGTGCTGACCGCGTATGTGCCGTACTTCCGCAGCGGGCAGCTGGTGCCGCTGGCGGTGACCTCGGCCGCGCGTTCGCCGCTGGTGCCAGAGGTGCCCAGCGTGGTCGAGTTCGGCTACAGCAAGCTGGTGCTGGACAACTTTTTTGGCCTGTCGGGCCCGCCCGGCCTGCCGGCCGACACGGTGGCCCGGCTCAATGCCGCCTGCAACGAGGTGCTGGCCCTGCCCGACGTGAAGCGCAAGATGCTCGAGTTGGGCGTCAGCACCCAGGCGGGCAGCTCGGCGGCCTTCAGCCGCTATGTGCGCGAGCAAGTGGCCTTGCTGGCCCCCACGGTCAAGGCCGCAGGCACCCGGCTCTGAGCGGTGCGCCAAGCCGACGCGCTGGGGGCTCAGCGCACCACGCGCAGGTAGGCGGCAGCGGCCTGGCGCAGCTCGTGGGCCTGCTGCGGGTCGTGGCCGGCGCGGGCTTCGGCGCGCTCCAGCAAACGGTTGGCAATACCGCCTTGGGGCCGACCACGGCGGTCTTCAGCCGAAGCGCGGAACAGGAACAGACGGGCAAGAATGGCAAACATGTGAATCACCTGAAAAACGGTGCCTGGAAGAGATACCTCTAGATTAAGGGTTAACCCTTAATTTGCAAGCCCAACTCCATACCGCTTTGGCATGAGTGCTGCCGGTGGGTGGCATGGCGGGGTGCGCCCGCGCGCCACAATGGAGGGCCATGAAACTCCAGCTCCTGTCCGACCTGCACCTGGAAGTGCACCCCCATTTCGCCCCCGAGCCACACCCCGAGGCCGATGTGCTGGTGTTGGCCGGCGACATTGGCTCCTACCAGCCGGGCTCGCTGCTCAGTGACCCCGACTTCGGTCTGGCCCGGTTTTCGCCCCGCAGCGCAGGCGGCACCTGGCCGGTGCCGGTGCTGTTCGTGCCGGGCAACCACGAGTACGACCAGCAGGACTTTGACGCCGCGCACCAGCGCCTGCGCGCGACCTGCGAGCGCCTGGGCCTGGTCTGGCTGGAGCGCGAAAGCTGGACCCTCGACGGCGTGCGCTTCCTGGGCACCACCTTGTGGACCGATTTCGACGCCCTGGCGCTGCAGGCGCAAGCCCCCACCACCGAGGCCCTGAAGATGCGCGACAAAGCCTACCGCGCGGCCAACTTCTACCTGCGCAAGACCGGCAGCACCCGGCATGGCCAGCCCATGCTGGCCCCGGAGATCCGCGAGCAAGCCCTGCAGTGCCAGCAGTGGCTACGCGAGGCCCTGGCCCAGGCCCACGCCGGCCCGACGGTGGTGGTGACGCACTTCGCCCCCAGCCTGCTCAGCGCCGACCCGCGCTACGGCCTGGTGCCCGGCACCGCCGGCTTTTGCAACGCCCTCGACGACCTGCTGCCGCAGGCCACGCTGTGGCTGCACGGCCACCTGCACGCGCCCAGCCACTACCGCAGCCAGGGCTGCGAGGTCTGGGCCAACCCCTTGGGTTACGCACGCAAAAACGAGCAAGTGCACTTTCAGCCCTGCCACTGCATCGAGGTGCCCGGCACCGTCGCGCCACCGGTGGCCCGGGGCACTTGACACACATCAAGGTCGCCACGCGAACACAGGCCTAAGATGAAGGCTCACACAAGGAGCCACCATGAAGATTCTTCTCGCCGTTGACGGCAGTGCCTACACCAAGAAAATGCTCGCTTACCTGAGCACCCACGAGGCGCTGATCTCGGGCGCCGTCGAGTACACCGTGCTGACGGTGCAAGCCCAGCTGCCCACCCGGGCTCGGGCGGCGGTCGGCAAGCAGATCGTGGACGACTACTACCGCGAAGAGGCCGAAAAGGTGCTGGCCCCGGTGACCAAGTTCCTGGCCCGCCACGGCATCACGCCCGAGCGCGCCAGCAAGGTGGGCCAGCCTGGTGAAGCCATCGCCAAGTTCGCCGAAGCCGGCAAATTTGACCTGGTGGTGATGGGTTCGCACGGCCACAGCTCGCTGGGCAACCTGGTGATGGGCTCGGTCAGCACCCAGGTGCTCGCGCATTGCAAGGTGCCGGTGCTGCTGGTGCGCTGAAGCCCTGGGCAACGGCTGGGGGTGCCTGAGGCGCCCTGGGCGGCCAGTCCGCCCCGCCAAAGCAAACGGCTCCGTCAGGAGCCGTTTTGCATGGGGCCGCCGAGCTCGGCGCGCTGGCCACTCAACGCGGGGTCAGGCCCTCGAAGCAGGTGCGCAGCACCAGGTCGACGATCTGCGCATTGCTGTACTGCGACCCCTGGCGCAAGAAGCTGACCACCGGGTCGCAAGCGCGCGCATACAGGGTGTAGAGCACCACCAGCGGCGGCAGCGTGGGGTTGATCAGGCCCTGGGCCTGGCCCTCGGTGATCCACTCGCCCAGTTGGTCGCTGAGCGTCACCAGGCCGTTCATGTAGTCGCGGTTCGCGGTCAGCACCGAGCGCAGCGTGGAATTGCGGCTGGGCAGCGAAGGCATTTCATCGGCCAGTTGCAGCGACATGGCCCAACCCACCACCGACTTGAGCTTGTCGACCGGCGAGATGTCGGCCGGCACCAGCAGCAAGAAGTCCTGCGCGCGCTTGATCACATGGACCATGGCGGCGGCGGCCAATTGCTCTTTGCCGGGGAAGTGCTTGTAGAGGCTGGCCTTGGCGATGCCGACCGAGGCGGCGACTTCGTCCACCGTCATGGCGTCGTAGCCTTTTTCGCCCAGCAGGCGAATCACGGTCTGGACGATGGCCTCTTCGCGCACTTGGTGCATCTGGGCCTTGAAGGATACGCGGGCGTGGGTGGTGGTGTTCACAACGCGATTTTAGTCGGAGCGCGTCGAAGCCATAGAAGCCCTTCACGCTGGTCGGATCAGGCCCGGTCTCCCGGGGGCGGGCGTCGCGGGCTCACACCAGCGACTCGGCGGCGGCCCGGGTCAGTGCAGCGGACAGGGCATCCAGCACCTCGGACTCCAGGTTCCAGCAATGCCAGTACAGCTGGATCGGCAGGCTGAACTGCGGGGCCACGTTGACCAGCTCACCCCGTGCCAGCGGCCCGCGCGCCAGCAACTCGGGCAGCACGCTGAGGCCCCAGGCCGCCATGACGGCGCGCAATTGCCCCTCGGAACTGGGCACAAAGAGCTGGCTCAGGGTGATGCGCTTGAGGCCGAAACACTGGCTCACGAACTCGCTCTGCATGTCGTCCTTGCGGTTGAAGGCTACGAACGGGACGTCGCGGAAATTGTGCTGCGTCAGCCCCTCGGGCATGCGCTGTCGCACCAGCTCGGGGTGGCCCACCGCCACGTAGCGCATGGCCCCCAGGGGCACCACCTTGCAACCGCGCAGCGCCTGTTTCAAGGTGGTGACGCAGCCCAGCACCTGGCCCGAACGCAACCATTCGTCGGTGAAGTCCTGGTCGTCGGTGATGATTTCCAGCGGCAAGCCCTGCTGCACCAGCGGGTCCAGCGCCGGCAGGGCCCAGCTCGCGATGCTGTCGGCGTTGATGGCGATCGAGATGCGCTCGTCCTCGCGCGCGCGCTTGGAGCCGCCAGGGGTCAGGTCGCGCAGGTCACGGTCCAGGTCGACGCGCAGCAGGCGCAGTTGCTTGGTGTGCTTGAGCAGCAACTGCCCCGCCGGCGTCGCCTTGAGCGGGCGGCTGCGCACGATCAGCACGGTGCCGGCTTGGGCTTCAAGGGCCCGCAGGCGCTGCGAAACCGCGGATTGGGTGATGCTGAGGCGTTGCGCAGCGCGCTCAAAACCGCCTTCTTCAACGATGGCGGCCAGACATTCAAGGGCGTGGGGATCAAAGGTATTCATGGGTCGAGACCAGCTTGTGACCAGGTCGATATCGGCATCCCTCAATTATTAGCAATGCTGATGAAACTGCCAAGAGTTTAATTTTGCTTTTCAAGCATGAGGCGCTTGTCGCACACTTGATTGCATGAAAATCATCGTTCTTGGCGCCGGCATCATCGGCATCAGCACCGCCTGGCACCTGCGCGAGCGCGGACACGAAGTCACGGTCGTCGAGCGCCAATCCGAGGCCTCGATGGAGACCACTTTCGCCAACGCGGGCCAGATCTCGGTCAGCTACTGCGAGCCCTGGGCCAATGCCGAGGCGCCGCTCAAAGTGCTGAAGTGGATGACCAAGCCCGACGCACCGCTGCTGTTCCGCCCGCAGTGGCCGGTGGGCGAAGGCCTGCAGCAGTGGCTGTGGGGCCTGCGCTTCCTGGCGCAATGCAATGACCGGGCCTTTGAACGCAATGTCAGCCAGCTGGTGGCACTGGGCGCGTACAGCCACGCGGCACTGAAAGACATCGTCAACACCCACGCGATCGACTACCACCGCCTGCAACGCGGCATCGCGCACTACTACACCGACGCCAGCGCTTTCGAGTCGGCCGGCGCCGCGGCCGAACTGATGCGCCGCCACGGCGTGTCGCGCCGCGTCGTCAGCCGCGACGAGCTGCTGAAGATCGAACCGGCGTTCAAGCCCTTTGCCCACCGCATCGTGGGTGGCACCTTCACCGACAGCGACGAAAGCGGTGACGCCCGCCTGTTCACCCAGGGGCTGGCCAAGCTGTGCGCGGAGCGCGGTGTCCAGTTCCTGTACCGCCACCAGGTGCAAAAACTGGGCGTGGTGCTGGGTCTGGCGCGCTCGGTGCGCGTGGCCCCGGTCGATGAACGTGGCCAGGCCCATGGCGCCGCGCGTGAGCTGACCGCCGATGCCATCGTGATGGCCGCAGGCTCGTACAGCGCGCCGCTGCTGCGCCAGGTGGGGGTGAACCTGCCGATCTACCCGGGCAAGGGCTACAGCGCCACCTTCAAGATCCTGAAGCCTGAGGCCGCGCCCTGGGTGTCAGCGATTGACGACGAGCTCAAGGTCGCCATGAGCCGGCTTGGCAACGAACTGCGCGTGGCCGGCACCATCGAGGTGGGCGGCTATGACCTGTCGCTGGACAACCCGATCGCGCGTGCGCGCTGCGAGATGCTGGCGCGCCGCATCGAGGCCGTGATGCCCGGGGTCTGCGACACCCGGCTCGAGTCCGAGGGCGGCCAACCCAACTTCTGGTGCGGCCTGCGCCCCGCCACGCCGACCAACATCCCCTTCATTGGCCAGACCGCCGTGCAGGGCCTGTGGGTCAATGCTGGCCACGGCACGCTGGGCTGGACGCACGGCGCAGGCTCGGGCAAGGCCCTGGCCGAGCTGATCCACGGCGAACAACCCAGCATTGCCGACCGCTTTGGCTTCCTGGGCCAGCGCGCGCCGCGCGCCCAGCCGGCCCTGGCCTGAGCCCCAGCGGGCCCCCGCCCCGGGGCCCCGGGTGGCCGGCAGACCCGGCCTGCAACCGCTAACATGCGGGCCATGAGCACCGCAACGCCTTCTCCCTCCGCCCAGCCCGGCACCCCGCTGGGCCCCCGCCCGCGTCATGTTCTGTTCCTGGTCAGTTCCAGCCGCGAACCCGGTCAGCAGGGCAACAGCGAATGGCTGGCCCGCCAGGCCGCCGCGGCCCTGCCCGCCGATGTGGGGCAAACCTGGCTGTCGCTCAACGAACTGAGCCTGCCCCCGTTTGTCGACCTGCGCCACACCGTGGGCCAGTACCCGGCGCCCGAGGGCGACCTCAAAACCCTGCTGGACGCCACCCTGGCGGCCAGCGACATCGTGTTCGTGTCGCCGGTGTACTGGTTCAGCATCCCGGCCCCGATGAAAACCTACCTCGACCATTGGAGCGGCTGGCTGCGCACGCCCGGCGTGCCGTTCAAGACCGAGATGGCGCAGAAGACCCTGCGCGTCATCAGCACCAGCGGTGACCGTGCCAAGGCCCAGCCGATGTTCGACTCCTACCGCCTGTGCGCGCAGTTCCTGGGCATGGCCTGGGGCGGCGAGCTGTGGGGCAAGGGCGGCGCCCCGGGTGCCGTGCAGGCCGACACCGAGGCGGTGGCCCAGGCCGCGCATTTCTGGCGCTGAAGCCAGCGCCCGTCGGTCGCCCAGCAGCAGCGCCCAACGCGGTGGGCGGTAGGCCGCTCAGGCCTGCACGAAACGCAGCAGCATCTCGCACGCGTTGTCGCGGCGCTTGGCCAGGTCGGGCGCCGAGCCCATCTGCGACTTGAAGATCAGGCCGAAGGTGTGGCGGTTCGCCACACTGAAGAAACACAGCGATGAGATCGCCAGGTGGATGTCCACCGGGTCGATGTGGGGGCGGAACACGCCCTCGGCCACGCCACGCTCGTAAATCTGCCGCACAGCGTCGATCACCGGCGTGTTGAGCTCCTGGATGACCCGGCTTTGGGCCAGGAACTCGCCACGCTGCATGTTCTCGTTCATCACCAGGCGGATGAACTCCTCATGCTCGTGCTGGTAGTCGAAGGTGAAGGCCACCAGCTTGCGCAGGGCCTCGGCGGGCGGCAGGTCCTCGAGTTGCAACTGCGACTCCACCACCCGGATGCGGCGGTACACGTCCTCCAGCACCGCGAGGTACAAGCCCTCCTTGTTGCCGAAGTAGTAATAAATCATGCGCTTGCTGGTGCGCGTGAGGGCGGCGATCTCGTCAATGCGCGCACCGCTCAGGCCCTTGTCGGCGAACTCCGCCGTCGCCACCCGCAGGATGTCGGCCATCGTGCGCTCGGGGTCGTTGGTGCGGCTTTGTTTTTCTGGCACCGGCGGGCTTGTCTCAATGTCTGTTCGTACAGTTTCGTCCATCGCGCCAGCGTAGCACGAGCTTGTCGGCCCGGCACCACATGGCGCGGGTTTACCCCCATGACAACAAACGTACAGGTTCGTACATTTTGTCCCACCCGGTAGATGCCGCTCAGTTCCGCCCAACGGTCAAGGTTCCGAGCGGTGTCTCTGTGCCAACAAAAGGGATTCGCTAGGCGCGCGCGCCGCTTCGGCAACGCGCACTGCGAATCCTGTTTTGTCCACCTGCCCACGCAAGCAGGTGGGAAGCCGCGCTACGCCCAGATTGACACGCACTGCCCCCAACAATCCAACAGGAGAAAACCCATGAAGATCAAAAACCTGAGCCTGGCCCTGATGGCCGTCGGCCTCGCTGGCGCCGCGCAAGCGCAATCCAGCGTCACCCTGTACGGTTCTTTCGACCAGTACTTCAACCACATGAGCAGCAGCAGCGGCACCAAGCTCAACACGCTGCAAGACGGCAAGGACCTGCGCAGCCGCATCGGCTTCCGCGGCGTCGAGGACCTGGGTGGCGGCCTGTCGGCCAAGTTCCAGATGGAAATGGGCATCAACGGCGCCTCGGGTGCCACCGCCGACTCGACCCGCGCCTTCGACCGCCAGACCTGGGTTGGCCTGGCCAGCAAGGACTGGGGTGAAGTGCGCCTGGGCCGCCAGAACACCGCGATCTTCTACCGCGGCGACTACATCGACTACTCGTCGCGCACCCTGGGCTCGATGGTCAACAACTTCGGCGTGCCCTCGCGCTTTGACAACGACCTGGCCTACATCTCGCCGCGCTTCTCCGGCCTGCAACTCGAAGCCCACTTCGCCCAGCAACAAGCCAGCGCCAGCACGGCCCAGGTCAGCACGCCCATCACCCAGTTGGCCGCCGACTACCTGAACGGCCCGTTCCGCGTCGGTTACGCCGGCCTGCAAGCCAAGGCCCCGCAAAACGCCGCGCTGAAGGCGAACGTTTTCTACCACAACCTGTACGCCAACTACGACTACGGCAAGGGCAAGGTCTACGCCGTCTACGTGCGCTCCAACAACATCGCCTCCAACGCCAACGGCAACAACGCCGGCACCGTGCTGGGCAATGTGGGTGGCGCCGTGTCCTGGACCAGCACCAGCGTGAACCGCACCTTTGACATCCTGCAAGTCTCGGCCGACTACAACGTCACCCCGGTGCTGCGCGTGGGCGCCCTGTGGGGCCGCATCAACGACAAGTCGGGTGCGGGCCAGAACGCCAGCGGCGGCTCGATCGGCGCTTACTACGCGCTGTCCAAGCGCACCACGCTGTCGGCCATGTGGGAAACCCTGCGCAACGACCAGAACGCGGGCTTCCGTCCCTCGGGCTCGGCCGGCCTGTCGCCCAACTTTGCGGGTACCGACGTGAACGGCCGCACGATCAACGGCTACCAAGTCGGCATCGTGCACAAGTTCTGAGCGTCGGCTTTGAAACGGGCCGTCCTGGCACTGTGTTCCCCGGGCCTCGGGACGGCCCCGTTTTTTAGGCCAGCAGGGCCGCCAGCCGGCCCAGCCATTCGCGCAAGGCGATCTGGCTGGTGTACAGGGCCTCGGCCGACGGCCACCAGTACCAGGCGCTCACGCGGGGCCGGGTTCTGAAGCCCGTCGGCGCCGGAAACACCGTCAAGCCCTGCAACTCGAACTGGTGCTGCGCGCGCGGCAAATGCCAGGCCTGGCTGACCAACGCCACCCGCTCCACCCCCGCCTCACGCAACAGGGCCGCCGACAGCCGCGCGTTGTCCGCCGTGTCCAGCGAAGCCGCCTCCACCCAGCGCACCGGCACCTGAAAATCGCGCTCCAGCACGGCCTGCATCAACTGCCCCTCCGGCCGCCCGCCCTCGGGTGAGCCGCCCGTCACCAACAGGGGCAAGCCGCTCTGGCGCTGCAACACCGCCGCGTAACGCAGGCGCTCCAGGGTGAAGCGCGACACGGTGTCCTCGCCGCCGTACTCCGGCGCGGCCGAGTAGCTGCCCCCGCCCAGCACCACGATGGCCTGCGACTGCTGCAACTCGACTGCGCTCAAGGGCGGGTCCTGCTCCAGGCTTTGCTGCAAGGCGTCGGCCACGGGCTGCCAGCTCAGCACCAACAGGGACAACCAGGCCAGCGCCAGCAGGCCGCGCGCCAGGCGCGGTGCCCGCCGCCACAGCCCCCAGCCCAACAGCGACAACAGCAACAGGCTCAAGGGCGGCATGAACACCGCCGTGATCCCCTTCTTGATGACCAACCAGAACATGACACCCCTTCCGTGCACAAAATAAGCCTGCCTGCGACCGCGGGGTCGCCCAGGCGGTATTGTTCCGGCTTTTGCGACCGCGCCAGCCGACGGACTTCACCGGCCGGCCCCGCCCCGCTCGCGCGGCGCACCCGGCGCCCCTCCTTGGCCTTGTTTGAACCTGCCCATGTCTGTTGCATCCCCCTCCCCCGCCGTGCTGGACACGGCTTCGATCCCCGCTGACCCCCTGGTGGCCAGCGCCCAGTGGCTGGCCCAGCACGCGGTGGCGGCCTGGGCCCTGGCCTGCCTGCTGGGCTGGCTGGGCCTGGCCGCTTGGCGCGCCTGGTCGAAGCGCCAGCCCCCCGCGCCCCGCCCGAAGCAGCTCGCGGCACAGGCCTGGCGCCGCTTGCGCTGGGCCCTGCCCGCGCTGGCGGGTTTTGCCGGCCTGGCCAGCCAGATCCATCCCGGCCAAGCCTTGCAGCGCTTTGATGCCGCCCTGGCCCAGGCGCTGGCCGACACCGTCAGCCGGACCACGCTGCAGGCCTTCGGGGCGCTAAGCTGGCTGGGCAACCCGGCGCCCGTCAGCGTGTTGACGGTGGTGGTGACGCTGGCCCTGCTGTGGCGCGGCCAGCGCTGGTGGGCCGCGGGCTGGTTGCTGGGCGTGCTGGGCAACACCCTGCTGAACTGGTCCGTGAAACAGGTCTTTGCGCGCCCGCGCCCGCCCCATGGGCATGGCGTGGTGCTCGAGACCGGCTACAGCTTCCCCAGTGGCCACGCCTCAGGCATGTGGGTGACTTACGGCCTGCTGGCCTGGCTGCTGTGCCAGGTCTGCCCGCCGCGCTGGCACGCGTTGATTCTGGGCGGCGCAGCCACCCTGGTGCTCAGCGGCCCGGTCAGCCGCGTGATGCTGCAGGTGCATTACGCCAGCGACGTGCTGGCCGGGCTGTGCAGCGGCACGGTGTGGCTGCTGGTGTGCCTGCTGTGGATGGACGCCCGCCCCGGCGCCGCGGGGACACCCGCCGCGGCCACGCCCGGGCCGCGCTGAGCCGCCTCAGGCCCGGGGCGCGGCCAGCACCCCAAGCGCGGACCGCATGCGCCGTTCAGTGGTGGCCACTGGCGCGGGGGATGCCGGCGTCGGCTTGGCCCGCCGCGTCGGACTTGTCGTTCTTGGCCAGCAGGCGGTCGTTCATCCAGCGGTGCAGGTCCAGCCACATCTGACGGGTTTCGGCCGGCAAGGGCGTGCGTTGGGCATGGGGCAACTCGATGGTGACCACCGGCACGCCCTTGTGCACGCCGCCATAAAAGCCCAGCGAGCCCGGGAACACGCCCACCGGGTCCAGCACCAGGCGGCCCAGCCGGCGCGGCGCCTCGACCGGGCCGTCAAAGTCCAGCACGCCGTAGGGGGCGTGGATGCTGACGATCAGGGTCGGGGCAAAGGCGCTCAACTGGTCGTGCACAAAGCGGCTTTCGGGCTCCGACAGCGCCTTGGGGCCAGGCCAGCGGCGGGGGTCCTTGCGGGTGCGCTGCGACCAGTAACGCGGGGCGTCACGCTCCCAGTTCGGGGTCGGGAAGTTGCGGTTCAGGTCCACGCCATGCGCGTTGACCCGGCGCGCCGGCTGGGACAACAGGCCGTCCGGGTTGAGCACCGGGATGAAACGCCACAAAGCGTTGTTGGGCGAGTCTTGCGCCAGGCCCATCCAGTGCAAGGCCACGGTGCTGGAGGACAGCTCATCGCCATGGATGGCGCCGATCACCAGCACCTTCACGGGCGACTTGGACGGCCCCACATCGCCCATCCACAGCTCGCGCCCCTGCACCGAACGGGCGCCCGAGCGCTGCAGCTTGACGGCATCGCACTGGGCCGCCGACAAGCCCGGCAGGCGCGGCGTCCATTGCTTGCAAGGGCTCTTGAGGGCCGCCTCGGCGTTGGCGGGCGGGGGGCTTTTGGCCGCCGGTGGGCCGGCCCAGGCCAGCGCAGTGGCCCCCAAGGCGCAGGAAACCAGGCCGGCGCGGCGCGCCAGGCCCTTCGACAACGGGAAAAACATCAGTGCAAGGTGTGCGGAATGGCCAGGAAGTTGAGCACCGCGCTGTCAAAGTCATCGGGGGCTTCGAGTTGCGGCAGGTGGCCCACCCCCCGCAACACGGCCAGCGTGCTGCTGGGGCCGATGCGGTCCACCATGCGCTTCATCAGCTCGGGGGGCGCGGCGCGGTCAAACTCACCAGCCACCAGCAAGGTGGGCACATGGATGCGCGTCAGCGCGTCCTCGCGGTTGAAAAAAGACGCCTCCGCCACGGCACGGCGGTAGGCGGACGGGTTGACCTGGCCCATCGCGTGGTGGGCCAGCATCACGCCCTCGGGCAGCGCGCCAGGCCCCACCAGGCGGGGCAGGTAGATCTCGGCCAGCTGGCTCAGGGTCTGGCCTTCGGCCAGCTCGGCGGCGGGCTCGCCCTCGGTGCCGCCCGAGGCCTCGAAGCCACGCGCCAGCGTGGCGCACAGCACGAGGCGGCGCACCAGATCAGGCCGGCGTGCCACCACCTCTTGCGCCACCATGCCGCCCATGCCATGGCCGATCAGCACCAGGGGCCCGCTGCGCAGGCCCTCGATCAGGGCGATGCAGCTGTTGGCCAGGTTCTTGAAGTTGTAGGGGTCCAGCGGGGCGCTGCGCCCGTAGCCCGGCATGTCCCAGGCCATGGCCCGGTAGCCGGCGCCCGCAAAGCTCTCGACCTGCGGGGCAAAGGTCAGGTGGCCGCCCAGCGAGTCGTGCAGCATCAAAAGGGTCGGGCCGGCGCCCAGCGTGGTGAAAGCGGGGAGGGCGTTCATGGGACTTGAAGAAAAGGCGGGACCAGGGACGGCGACACAGGAAAGGGCCCGGTGACTGGCACGCAGGCCAGCGTGAGGACACACGCGGCCCCGACGCGAAGCCCTGGGGACAGTGCGATTATGAGGCGCGGCCCATAATAGCCGATTCAAATTTCCGCCATCACCCGTGTCTGCCCCTGCCCAAGCCCCCCTCCAAGCCCGCCAAGCGGCGTTTTCATCGCGCGAGTTTCGGACCTCCCTGGGCATGTTCGCCACTGGTGTGACCATCATCACGGCCCGCGCGGCCAACGGCCAGTTGGTGGGGCTGACGGCCAGTTCGTTCAATTCGGTGTCGCTGGAGCCACCGCTGGTGTTGTGGAGCCTGGCGCGCGCGGCCGCGTCGATGGCGGTGCTGGCCACCGGTTCGCACTACGCGATCAATGTGCTGGCGGCCGACCAGAAGGCCTTGGCCGAGCGCTTCGCGTCCAAGGACGTGGACCGCTGGGCCGGCGTGGCCTACACCGAAGGCATCAGCGGCGCGCCGCTGCTGGCCGGTGCGGCCGCCACGTTCGAGTGCTTCAACCGCAGCCGCTACGAAGAAGGCGACCACGTGATTTTTGTCGGGCAGGTCGAGCAGTGCGGGCACCGCGAAGGCGCCTCGCCCCTGCTCTACCACGGGGGCCGGTTCTACACCGAACACCCGCTCTGAGGCGCCTCAGGCGCCGGGGGCGGTGCCGCCTCCGGTGCGCTCAGCGGGCGGCTTCGGGCAGCTCGATCTTCACCTCGAGCACCTCGAGGTTGTCCTGGCGCTCCAGGTGCACCTTGATGTCGTCGGCGTTGATCGACACGTACTTGGAGATCACCGCCACCAGTTCACGCTGCAGGTCGGGCAGGTAGTCAGGGCTGGCCGCGCTGCGACCGCTGCGCTCGTGGGCCAGGATGATCTGCAGACGCTCCTTGGCGACGCTCGCCGTCTTCTTTTTTTCGCCGAGCAGGAAAGACAGGAATGACATGGCTCAACGCCCTCCGAAGATGCGCTTGAAGAAGCCAGGCTTGACCGCTTCGGTGAAGCGCAGGGGCTTGTCTTCGCCCAGGAAGCGGGCCACCACGTCTTTGTAGGCCTCGGACACATCGCTGCCCTCGGAATGGATGGCCGGCGTGCCCTGGTTGGACGCTTGCAGCACCGCTTCGGACTCGGGAATCACCCCGATCAGCTGGATGCGCAGGATGTCCTGGATGTCCTCGATGGACAGCATCTGGCCGTCCTCGACCCGGTTCGGGTTGTAGCGGGTGATCAGCAGGTGCTCCTTGATGGGCTCCTTGCCTTCGATGGCGCGCTTGGTCTTGGAACCCAGCATGCCCAGGATGCGGTCGGAGTCGCGCACCGACGACACTTCGGGGTTGGTCACCAGCAGCGCTTCGTCGGCGAAGTGCATGGCCATCAGGGCACCGGTTTCGATGCCGGCCGGCGAGTCGCAGACGATGTACTCGAAGCCCATCTCGATCAGCTCCTTGAGCACGCGCTCGACGCCGTCCTGGGTCAGGGCGTCCTTGTCGCGGGTCTGCGAGGCGGCCAGCACGAACAGGTTGTCGCACTGCTTGTCCTTGATCAGGGCCTGGGTGAGCTTGGCCTCGTTGTGGATCACGTTGATCAGGTCGTACACCACGCGGCGCTCGCAACCCATGATCAGGTCGAGGTTGCGCAGGCCGACGTCAAAGTCGATCACGGCGGTCTTGTGCCCGCGCAGGGCCAGACCGGAAGCAAAGCTGGCGCTGGTGGTGGTCTTGCCCACGCCACCCTTGCCGGAAGTCACGACGACGATCTTGGCCATGTGTTGCAAATCCTTCAGTCTTGTATTGAGTTTGTTGTTCAGAGCGGGTCCATCACCAGCTTCTCACCGACCAGCCGGATCTGGGCCGCCTTGCCGGCGACTTCGGGTGGCAGGGCCACCTCGGTGGTGCGGTAGATGCCCGCGATGGAGATGAGTTCGGCTTCCAGGCAGGTGCTGAAGATGCGGGCCTCGGTGTTGCCGCGCGCGCCGGCCACGGCCTTGCCGCGCAGCGGCGCATAGACGTGCACATTGCCGTCGGCAATCACTTCGGCGCCGTTGCTGACCAGGGCCAGCACCACGATGTCGCCACCGCGCGCATAGACCTGCTGGCCCGAGCGCAAAGGCTTGTCGATGACCACCGTGTTGGGCGCGGCCACCGGCACCTGCACCGGCACCTCGACCTCGCGGATCACCTCGCGCACTTCGACCTGCGGGGCCTCGCTGCGCTGCGGGATGACCAGGTCTGGCACTTCGATCAGGCCCGCGGCCACGGCCGCCGCCATCTGGGCGGGCTGGCCGCCGCGCACCGCGATCGGCAGCACCCGGTAGCGGCGCAGCAGCGCGATCAAGGCGGCAAAGTCAGGCACCCCCTCGCTGTCGCGCACCGCGCTGAGGTCGATCACCAGGGGGTCGTTGGAAAAGAAGTCTGGCGACTCGGCCATGCGCCGCGCCAGGTCGGCTTCCAGCGTGACCTGGTCTGTGGTCTTGAGCAACAAGGCCACCAAAGGCAGGGTGGCACTTTTGAAGTCAAAGGGGGCACGGGCTGGGCCCGAGGTCACACCGGTCATGGGATGCTTGCTGGTCGCGAAATGACGGAAGTTTACAGTGCTGGCCGCACCTTCCCGCGGGCAAACGATCCCCGGCGCGGTGGGGCGGGTGCAGCGGGCACGGCCCCGCCCACGCCGGACACCGGGGCGACGGCGGCCGCAGGCGGGGGCCCCTATGATCCAGCGATGACTGTTGTGCGCAAAAACCACCTCGATGGACTGGCCGTGGGCCTGCTCCTGGTCTGCTGTTTGTTCTGGGGCTTCCAGCAGGTGCTGGTCAAGGCGACGGTGGCCGAGGTGCCCCCGGTGTACCAGGCCTGGCTGCGTTTCACGCTCGCGGCGGGGCTGATCTGGGGCTGGTGCCGCTGGCGTGGCGTGCCACTGTTCCAGCGCGACGGCTCGCTGCGCTACGGGCTGCTGGCCGGTCTGCTGTTCGCGGGCGAGTTTGCCTGCATCTACCAGGGCCTGCAGTTCACCACGGCCTCGCGCCTGACGGTGTTCATCTACACCTCGCCGTTCTGGGTCGCGCTGGTGCTGCCGCGCTTCCTGCCCTCGGAGCGCCTGCAACGCGGTCAGTGGGTTGGCCTGGTGCTGGCCTTTGTGGGCGTGCTGGCCGCCCTGGCCGAAGGCCTGGGCCACGCCGACGCCCTGCCCCGCCAGTGGCTGGGGGACCTGATGGGCCTCGGCGGGGGCCTGATGTGGGGCCTGACCACGGTGGTGCTGCGCAGCACCCCGCTGGGCCGGGTGGCGCCCGAAAAGCAGTTGTTCTACCAGGTGGGGGTGTCGGTGCTGGCGCTGCCCCTGCTGTCGCTGGCGCTGGGCGAGGTCTGGCGCCTGGCGCTGAGCCCCTTCGCGCTGGGCTCGCTGGCCGTGCAGGCGGGCATCGGCGCCTTTGCCAGCTACCTGTGCTGGATGTGGCTGCTGGGCCATTACCCCGCCACCCGCATGTCGGCCTTTGTGTTCTTGACGCCGGTGTTCGCGTTGCTGATCGGCGCGGCCTGGTTGCACGAGCCCCTGACGCCCGGCCTGCTGGGCGCCCTGGCCCTGGTGGGCGGCGGCATCGTGCTGGTCAACCGACGGCACTGACAACGCCCCGCCAACCCCCAGGCCCACCAAGCCACAGCCCACCGGCGCCCACACGCCTGGCGCCGCCTCAGGCCGCCTGCGCCAGGCGCTGGGCCGCCAGGGCCACGTACCAGTCCAGGCAGGCCGGGTTGGCCATGGCGTCCTTGTTGACCACCTTCTCGATCGGCTGGCCCAGCATCAGCTTTTTGATCGGCAGCTCCTGCTTCTTGCCGGTCAAGGTGCGCGGGATCTCGGCCACCTGGAAGATCTCGTCGGGCACAAAGCGCGGCGACAGGGCCACCTTGACCGCCTCGTTGAGGCGTTGGCGCATGGCGTCGTCCAGCGTGTGGCCCTCGCGCAGCACCACGAACAGCGGCATGTAGCTGTCGCGGCCCAGGTACTCGAGGTCGACCACCATCGAATCGAGCACCTCGGGCAGGGCCTCGACGGCGCTGTAGAGTTCGCTGGTGCCCATGCGCAGGCCATGGCGGTTGATGGTGGCGTCCGAGCGCCCGTAGATCACGCAACCGCCATCGGCGCCGATGCGCAGCCAGTCGCCGTGACGCCACACGCCGCCGGCCTCGGGCCCGGCGTCACCGCCGCCGGGGCGGCGCCCGTGGCCGGCCGGGTACATGTCGAAATAGCTCGACAGGTAGCGCCGCCCACCCTCGTCGCCCCAGAAGAACAGCGGCATCGACGGGATCGGCTGGCTGCACACCAGCTCGCCCACCTCGCCCAGCACCGGCTGACCCTGCTCGTTCCAGGCCTCGACCGCGCTGCCCAGCATGCGGCACTGCATCTGGCCCGGCACCTGGGGCAGCTCGCGGTTGCCGCCGATGAAGGCGCCTGCGAAGTCCGTCCCGCCGGAGATATTGCACCACCAGATGTCGGCCCCCACGCTCGCCACTGCGTGTGTTTCGCTGCCCCCCACGGGGGCCGCGGCTGCGCTCAGGCCGTGGATGGCACGGAACTGCGCCGTGCCCCAGCGCTGCACGTCCTCGGACAGCGGCGAGCCGGTGGTGCCCAGGGCGCGCACGGCGCGCAGGTCACCGACCGAGGGCAGGTCGATGCCGGCCTTCATGCAGTTGGCAAAAAAGGCCGCACCGGCACCAAAGAAGGTGACGCCGGTGTCGGCCGCAAAACGCCACAGGGTGCTCCAGTCGGGCTTGTCGCGGCTGCCGCCGGGGTTGCCGTCGTAGGTGACGCAGGTGGTGCCGCTGAGCAGGCCGCTGACCTGGGCGTTCCACATCACCCAGCCGGTGGAGCTGTACCAGTGGTAGCGCTCGCCCCAGGAGTTGGGCTCGTAGCTGCAGCCGATGTCGTTGTGCAGGGTCTTGAGCGCCAGCGCCACCACCACAGTGCCGCCGTGGCCGTGCACGATGGGTTTGGGCAGGCCGGTGGTGCCGCTGGAGTAGACGATCCACAGCGGGTGGTCGAAGGGCAGCCACTCGGGTTCGAAGGCGGCGGTGGCGGCATCGTCGCGGGCCAGCGCGGCGCTCAGGGGGGTGGCGTCGGGCAGGGTCGCGGCCGGGTCCAGGTTGCCATGCAACACCAGGTGCTGCACGGTGGGCAGCGCGGCGCGCAACTCGGCCACCACGCCCAGGCGGTCGTGGTCGCGCCCGCCGTAGCTGACGCCGTCGCAGGCGATCAGCACCTTGGGCTCGATCTGCTTGAAGCGGTCGAGCACCGCGTGCGTGCCCATGTCGGGCGCGCACAGGCTCCACACCGCGCCCAGGCTGGCGCAGGCCAGGAAGGCGATGGTGGCCTCGGGGATGTTGGGCAGGTAGGCGGCCACGCGGTCGCCGCGCTGCACGCCCTGGGCGCGCAGGTGCAGGGCCAGGGCGGCCACCTGGCGGCGCAGCTCGGGCCAGCTGAGTTCGCGTTGCTGGCCTTTTTCATTGCGGCTGATCCAGGCCGCGAACCCCGCGGCGTGGGCCGGCTGCACATGGCGGAACACCTGCTGCACGTAGTTGACCTGGGCCCCCGGAAACCACACCGCGCCCGGCATCGCGTTGCGCGCCAGCACCGCGGTGTGCGGGGTGGGCGACTGCAGCTCGAAGTAGTCCCAGATGCTTTGCCAGAAGGCGTCGAGGTCGGTGACGGACCAGCGCCACAGCGCGTCGTAGGACGCAAAGCTCAGGCCGCGCTCACGCTGCAGCCATTCGCGGTAAAGGGTCATCTGGGGCCGGAACGGGGCCCGTGTGGCGGTACTCATGGACTGAAAGCCTCCTTGCGGGCAAGGCTAGCAGTCCAGGCGAGATTGCACAGCGGGGATGTCCCGCAGTGGGTGGCTCAGGCTGTCACGGGTTGGACAGCCCCGCGCGGCCCGAGGCTCACAGGTGCACGGCCTCGAAAGCCGGGTGCAGCTCGTCGATCCAGTGGTTGAGCTCGTCCTCGCTGACGTGCAGGTGCTCCAGGCAGGCCTGGCCGTGCTTGAGCCATTCACGCGAGGGCTGCAGCAACTCGTGGTGGCCCACCAGGTACTCGGCCAACAGGCCCATGGCCACCAGGTGGCGCACCGTGTCGTCAAAGCGCTCGTCGCCGAGGCAGGCAAAGTCGTGGTGCAGCCAGATGGCCTGGGCCACCTCGGGCGGCAGGTGCCAGGTGCGCGCCACGATGGCGCCGACCACCGCGTGGTCGGTGCGGTGGTTGGCGTTTTCGGTCTGCGTGAAGGTGCGGTCGCGGCGGGCCAGCGCCTCGGTCATGGTGCCCGCGTAGCCGCGCACCGCCTTCATCATGATCGGCAGGCCCACGTGGCAAAACAGGCCAAAGCTGTAGCCCAGGCCGGGGTCCAGGCTGTAGAGCTGGCGACCGATGTGCTCGCAGGCGATGGCGCGGCGCTGCGAGCTTTCCCAGAAATGGTCCAGCAGGGCCGAGCGGGCCGGCAGGGCGTTGGCGACCAGAAAACCCGTCAACAGCTCAACCGCCGGGCGCACCCCCAACACCGTCAACGCCAGGCCCACGGTGCGCACCGGCTGCGCCAGACCATGCAGGGGGCTGTTGGCCGCGCGCATCACGGCCGCGGCCATGGCCACGTCGGCGGAGGCGATCTGCTCCAGGGCGCCCACATCGGGCTCGGGCTGGGCCACCGCGGCCTGCAGGCGCACCAGCAGTTCGGGGCAAGGCGGGATGAGGATGTCGCGCACGGCCGGCTGACGGCGGGCCGTGTCAATGTCTTGGTCGATCGTGGAAGAGGTCACAGGCGTCTGGGTCACGGCGGATAAAGCGCCGCAAGAGGCCCCCATTGTCGTTGCAAATGCTTACGTTTAACCCGGCGCCCCTGACGGCGGCCCCACTTCCGCGCCGCTTTCACGCCCGGGCGCCTGCGGCAAAACCCCGGTCCGCGGCGCCTGGGGCCCTGCTAGCATCGCCGCATTTCTAACCAGACAGACAGGATTTCACCATGGGACTTTTCGATTGGCGGCTGCGCGGCACCGAGGTGCTGGCACAAGGCGGGGTGATTGGCCCGGACGAGCGCCTGCCCTGGGGCCAGACCGCACTGATGGGCGTGCAGCACGTGATCGCCATGTTTGGCGCCACCGTGCTGGCCCCGATCTTGATGGGCTTTGACCCCAATGTGGCCATCCTCATGAGCGGCGTCGGCACGCTGATCTTCTTCCTGATCACCGGCGGCAAGGTGCCCAGCTACCTGGGCTCGAGCTTTGCCTTCATTGGCGTGGTGATCGCGGCCTCGGGTTACGCGGGCAAGGGCCCGAACGCCAACATGGCCGTGGCGCTGGGCGGCATCATCGCCTGCGGTGCCATCTACACCTTGATCGGTGTGCTGGTGCAGGCCGTGGGCACGCGCTGGATCGAGCGCTTCATGCCCCCGGTCGTGACCGGCGCGGTGGTCGCGGTGATCGGCCTGAACCTGGCCAGCATCCCGGTCAAGAACATGGCGGCCAGCAACTTCGACAGCTGGATGCAGGCCTTGACCTTCGTCTGCGTCGGCTTGGTGGCGGTGTTGACGCGCGGCATGCTGCAGCGCCTGCTGATCCTGGTTGGCCTGGTGGTGGCCACGCTGGCCTACGCGGTGCTGACCAATGGCCTGGGCCTGGGCAAACCGGTGGACCTGTCGGGCGTGATCAACGCCGCCTGGTTCGGCTTGCCCAGCCTGCAAAGCCCGGTCTTCGATGGCCCCGCCATGCTGCTGATCGCCCCGGTGGCGATCATCCTGGTGGCCGAGAACCTGGGCCACATCAAGGCCGTGACGGCCATGACCGGCAAGAACCTGGACGCCTACATGGGCCGTGCCTTCATTGGCGACGGCGTGGCGACCATGGTGTCGGGCGCGGCGGGGGGCACCGGCGTGACCACCTACGCCGAGAACATCGGTGTGATGGCCGCAACCAAGATCTACTCCACCGCCGTGTTCGCCTGCGCTGCGCTGCTGGCCGTGGTGCTGGGCTTCAGCCCGAAGTTCGGCGCCATCATCCAGGCCATCCCGCTGCCCGTGATGGGCGGGGTGTCGATCGTGGTGTTCGGTCTGATCGCCGTCGCCGGTGCCAAGATCTGGGTCGACAACCAAGTGAACTTTGCCGACAACAAGAACCTCATCGTGGCCGCCGTGACGCTGATCCTGGGCACCGGTGACTTCACGCTGAAGTTCGGCAGCTTCGGCCTCGGCGGCATCGGTACCGCCACCTTCGGCGCCATCTTGCTGCACGCCCTGCTGGCGCGCCGCGCCGACTGAGCCTGCGCGCTCACCGGGCCCCACCGCAGTGGGGCCCGGATCTCCGCCTGGGGCAGGCCAGCTTCCGCGGGTCCAGGGCTTGCGCTACGCTTCACGCCACACCCAACACCCAACACCCTCAGGAGGAATTCCCATGTCGACATTGACTTTCCCCGGCGCGCGCCCGCTGCTGCTCGGCGCCTGCGCCCTGTGGCTGGCCGGTTTGAGCGCCTGCGCCACCGGCCCCAGCGGCCCCTCGGCCGTGGCCAACCTGCGCCCCACCCAGGGCAACCAGGTCAGCGGCGAGTTGCGGTTCGTGCAGGTGGGCTCGCAGGTCAAGGTCAGCGGCGAAGTGCGCGGCCTCAAGCCCAACGCCGAGCACGGCTTCCACATCCATGAAAAAGGCGACTGCAGCAGCGGCGACGGCATGAGCACCGGCGGCCACTTCAACCCCACCGGCGCGGCCCACGGTCAACACGGGGCCGGCGCCCACCACAGCGGCGACCTGCCGGCCCTGGTGGCCAACGCACAAGGCGTTGCGCGGGTGGACTTTGACAGCCGCAGCCTGACCCTGCAAGACGGGCCGGCCAGCATCGTGGGCAAGGGCCTGATCGTGCACCGCGACCCCGATGACTACCGCACCCAGCCGACCGGCAACTCGGGCCCGCGCGTGGCCTGCGCCGTGATCCAGAAGGTCTGATTCAAGGCCCCGCCCGGCCCTGGCGGCGGGCGCGCGCGCCGGTCACGCTCCCGGCCCCGCCGGGCCCCGCACACCTGGGGCGCGCGTCCCGTCACCCGCCCGGTGGGTGGCGACCGACGGCCCCCCACCGGCGTCCCCACCCGGCCCCCTGCCGGGCCCAGGCCCACGGCCCTCAGCCGACGAAGCGGCCGTTCGAGCCCAGGATGCCCAGCTCGACAAAGTGCGACCCCACATACGGCGGGCTGCTGCCGTAGTCGACCACAAAGCCCCCCAGGTCCAGGCCCCGCAGGGTGGCCAGCGCGCTGCGCAAGCGGGCGCGGCTCGGGTCTTTGCCACTGCGCTCCAGGCCTTCGGCCAGCACCCGGGTGTTGATGTAGCCCTCAAGGCTGCCCTGTGAAAACTCGCTTTGCCCCAGCGCGCGCATGGCTGACTGGTACTCGCGCACCACCGGGGTCTTGGCACGGTTCGGGTCCGGGAACACCATGGTCAGCGCCACACCGCTGCCCAGCGGCCCGAGGGCCTTCACGCTGTCCTGGCTCAAGGCCACGCTGAGGCCCGCCAGCGGCAGCGACGGCGACTGCTTGCGCAAGCCCGTCACCAGGGACTGGGACACCACCCCGGCGGTGGCCATGAAGACGGCGCCAGGCCGGGCTGCGAGCACCTGGTTGACCACCTCGGGCAGGTTCTTGCCCCCGGTGTCCAGCGGCACCTGGGCCAGGGCCTCCAGGCCTTGCGCGGCCATGAACTTCAGCGCGTCGGCCAGCACCTCGCGGCCAAAGCCGTTGTCCAGGTAGACGATGGCGAGCTGCTTCATGCCCATGCTAGCCAGGCGCTGGATCAGGCGCTGGGTTTCATCGGTGTAGCTGGCACGCACATGAAAAATGGGGCGGTTGCCCGGCCGGCGCAAGGACGACGCGCCGGTCAGCGGCGCCACATAGGGCAAGTTGTGTTCCTCCAGCAGGGGCAGCAGCGCCGTGTTGTTGGGCGTGCCCATGCACGACAACAGGGCCAGCACCGAGCCATCTCCGACCATCTTGCGCACGTTCTCCACCGAGCGCGCCGGCACATAGGCATCGTCCTGCATCTGCAGCTGCAGGCTGCGCCCCCCCACCCCGCCGCGGGCATTGATCTGGGCCATCGCCGCGTCGATGCCAAGCTTCAGGTCCTGGCCCAGCGCCCCCAGGGGGCCGCTGAGGGCCGCCGTCGAACCGATGGTGATTGCCTTGTTGGACACCCCTTCTTGCGCTTGCGCCGAACCGATCCAGGCCGGCACAGCGGCCCAGGCAGCCAGGCGCGGCGCCTGACGGAGGAAGTGACGACGACCAAGCATGGGCAGAACCTTTTCAACAAAGCGGAAAGGGCCAGTCTGCCGTTCATCGCGCCTGCGCACCATTGGGGATGGCCCGGGCGCCCGCTTACGCCAACTTCGTCATATGCATTCCACTTTTCAGGCTTTGCGAGAAATAAAGAAACAACGAATAATTACTTTTACTCATTAAGACAGCCGAGGACCCCGCAAAAAATGAACTTCCAGCAACTTCGATCGGTGCGCGAAACCGTGCGCTGCGGCTTCAATCTGACCGAAGTCGCGCACTCGCTGCACACCTCCCAACCCGGCGTGAGCCGACAGATCCGCGAGCTCGAGGAAGAGCTGGGGATCGAACTGTTCGTGCGGGCCGGCAAGCGCCTGACTGGCCTGACCGATCCCGGCCAGCATGTGCTGCCCATCATCGAGCGCATGCTGCTGGACAGCGCCAACCTGCGCAAGGCGGGCCAGGAGTTTGTGGCGCAGCAAAACGGCCTGTTGTCGATCGCGGCCACCCACTCGCAGGCCCGCTACGCGCTGCCCGCCGCGGTGCAGGAATTCCGCGCCCAGTTCCCCAACGTCAAGCTCAACCTGCACCAGGGCTCGCCACGGCAGGTGGCCGAAATGCTGCTGTCGGGTGAAGCCGATGTGGGCATTGCCACCGAGGCGCTGGCGCAGTACGACGCGCTGCTCGCCCTGCCCTGCTACCGCTGGACCCACTCGGTCATCGTGCAGCCTGGTCACCCCTTGCTGGACGCGCCCCTGACGCTGGAGCGCCTGGCGCAGTGGCCACTGATCACCTACGACAACGGCTTCACCGGCCGCAGCCACATCGATGAAGCGTTTGGCCAGCGCCAGCAGGCAGCCAACATCGTGCTGACCGCGATGGACGCCGACGTCATCAAGACCTATGTCGAGCTGGGGATGGGCGTGGGCATCGTGGCCTCGATCGCTTACGAAGCCGAACGCGACACGGGTCTGCGCGCCATCGACGCAGGCCACCTGTTCGGCATCAACCTGACCCGCCTCGCGGTGCGCCGCGGCAGCTATCTGCGCGGCTATGTGTATGCCTTCATCGAGTCCTTTGCGCCGACCCTGAACCGCGCGATCGTCGAGAAGGCCCTGGCCGACGATGGCCAGGCCTCGGACTACGACATCTGAGCCGCGGGCCGCCCGCCATAGGCCCGCAGCGCCAGCGCCTGGGCCAGGTACTGGGCCGGGTCCAGCAGGCGCTGCCCGACCAAGCCCGGGGCCCCGGGCAAGGCCAGCGGGATCTCGGTGCAGCCCATGATCAGGGGCTGGGGGCCGTGGCGGTCCAGCAGGTCCTGCGCCACCTCGGCAAAACAGCGCTGGGCCAGCGCCAGATCGCCACGCTTCACCCCCTCGTAAATGCCGTGCATGAGGCGCTCGCGCCCCGCCGCGTCCGGTGTGATCAAGCCCATGCCGACGCGCGCGAGCGCTTCGTCATACAGCCGGGTCTGGTAGGTGCCCGTGGTGGCCAGCAAGATGGCCTGGGGCACACCCTCGGCGCGCAGCGCCCGTGCCACCTCGTCGGCCACATGCAGCAAGTCGATTTGCGGAAAGCGCGCCTGCAAGCGGCCATGCCAGGCGTGCGCCGTGTTGCAAGCCATGGCCACACTCTGCACCCCCAGCGCAGCCAAGCGGCCCAGCGCCTGCAACATCGGCTCCAGCGGCTGGTGCGCGCCGGCCTCGGTGGACAGCAAGGCACCGCTGCGGTCCGGCACCGGCACCTGGGCCAGCCAATGCTCCGGAAACGCCTGATCGCGCACCCGGTCGCCACGGGCCTGCAGCAAACGCGCACAAGCGTCCACGAAAAGGCGCACAAAGTCCGCCCCCGCAGCCGGCCCCATGCCGCCCAGAATGCCCACCACCTGCGTTGCCATCACCACCGCTTTCTCTTCTCAATCCACCGATTTGTTGAATGACCACCCCGTCCCCGGGCCCCCTCAAGGGACAGGGGACGACACCCCGTGCGCGACCGTGGAGACCTCACCACCGGCCACCTTCGGACCGCGCCCAAGGCGACCGCCCCCCTCTGAGGGCAGCGACCCACACGACGTGGGGGAGCGTAGGAGCCTCACCTCCGGACGCCGCCAGGCCGCCCCCAAGGCGACCGGCCCCCCTCGGGGGCAGGGAGCGACACGCCGTGCGCGACCGTGGGAGCCTCACCTCCGGCCGCCGCCAGGCCGCTCCCAAGGCGGCCGGGGCCCCTTCGGGGGGCAGCGACCCACACGAAGTGGGGGAGCGTGGGGGCCTCACCTCCGGCCGCCGCCGGGCCGCCCCCAAGGCGGCCGGGGCCCCCTCGGGGGGCAGCGACCCACACGAAGTGGGGGAGCGTGGGGGCCTCATGTCGCGGGCTTATCGCTCAAGGCTTTCAAGTTGTCCTTGAGTTGCGGGCTCATGGGCAGGCCCAGGGGCTGGTTCTTGGGCGGGATGGGTTGCAGGAACCACTTGGTGTAGAGCTTCTCGAAGTCGCCACTCTTCATCAGGCCGCCGATGACGCCATCCACCAGTTGCTTGAAGGCCGGGTCGTCCTTGCGCAGCATGCAGGCATAGGGCTCGACCTGCAGCGACTCGCCCACCACCTCGTAATCGGCGGGGTTCTTGGCGTTGGCCTTGAGGCCGTACAGCAGGATGTCGTCCATGCCGAAGGCCAGCGCGCGGTCGGTCTCGACCAGCAGGAAAGAGTCCGCGTGGTCCTTGCCAAACTGCAGGTTGAAGTTCAGGTTCTTGTCGGCGCTGTACTTGCGCAGTACCTGCAGGTTGGTGGTGCCGGTGGTGATGGCGACGTTCTTGCCCGCGAGGTCAGCGTAGTCCTTGATGCCCGAGCTCTTCTTCACCAGCAGGCGCGTGCCGGTGTAGAAATGGTTGATGGCAAAGGCCACGTCCTTGCCGCGCGCGGTGTTGTTGGTGGTCGAGCCGCACTCGAGGTCGATGGTGCCGTTCATGAGCAGCGGGATGCGGTTCTGCGAGGTCACGGCCTGCCACTCGACCTGAAGGTCGGGCTTCTTGAGTTGTTTGCGCACCGCGTCGGCCACAGCATTGGCCACGTCCACCGAAAAGCCAATGGGCTTGGCCGGGCCGTCGAGGTAGCTGAAGGGCACCGACGACTCGCGGTAGGCCAGCGTGATCTTGCCCGAAGCGGCCACCTTCTCCAGGGTGTTGGCCAGAACACCGGCACTGCCGGTGGCGGTGACGGCAGCGCAAAGCAGCAGGGGGAGCAGTTTCATCTTCATGGAACAAGGCCTCTCAGTGGCTAGTAGGGGTGGGTGAATCACAAACAAGGTCAAACCGCCGTCCCACAACGCGGGGCCGGCAGGGCCGGGGGTGACCGCGGGACCGCAGGTTCAACACACCGCCCGATTCAGTGTAGGGAGGGCGACGCGGCGCGCGGTAATTCCTTTTCACGGCAACCTCATTACAAAAGGTTATGGTCTGAGCCGCCCATGCGGGACAACCCGCCCCCCGAGGGCAGCGCGCGCCCCCAGGCAGCGGGCTGGGGCCCGCGCACCCCATAACCCAGCGTCATGGCCCTGGGGCCGATTGGCATGAGCGCGGACCTGGCGGTCGCCCTACAGTCGGGCTTTTCGGAAGGGCTCTGCACATGCACATCTGCGTCCTGGGCGCCGGCATCACCGGCCTGGCGGCCGCGTATTCCTTGCAACAAGACGGCCACCAGGTGACGGTGGTGGACCAGGCCAGCGCGCCCGGCCAAGGCGCCAGCGGCGGCAACGGAGCCCAGCTGAGCTACGCCTACGTGCAGCCGCTGGCCGACCCGGCGATCTGGGGCCAATTGCCCAAGCTGCTGCTGGCCGCTGACTCACCGCTGCAGTTTCGACTGCAGGCCGACCCGCACCAGTGGCGCTGGGGCCTGCAGTTCCTGGCCGCCTGCCGGCGTGCGCGCTCCGAGCGCAGCACGGCCTGGCTGCTGGACCTGGCCGCGCGCAGCCGCCAGGGCTTCGAGCAGATGCTGGCCGACCTGCGCCCCGACGTGGACCACCACAGCCCTGGCAAGCTGGTGCTGCTGCCCAGCGCCGCGGGCCTGGACGTGGCCCAGGCCCAGATCGACCTGCAAGCCCGCCTCGGTGGGCCGGCACAGCGCCTGGTGAGCGCGGCCGAGAGCGTGGCCATCGAGCCCGCCTTGGCGGCTTACCAGTCGCAGTACGCGGGGGCGGTCTACACCCCCAGCGAGAGCGCGGCCGACTGCCTCAAGGTGTGCCAGGCGCTGGCCCAGGCCCTGACCCAGCGCGGCGCCGAGCTGCGCTATGACACCCCCATCGAGCGGCTGGAACTGGTTGGCGGCCAGGTGGTGGCCGCGCACAGCGCCCACGGCCCGCTGCGCGCCGATCATTTTGTGGTGGCGCTGGGCAGCGACACCTTGCGCCTGTGCCAGCCGCTGGGCCTGCGCCCGCCGGTCTACCCTTTGAAGGGCTACAGCCTGACATTGGACGTGGGCGCGGCACCCGACCGGGCGCCCCAGGTCAGCGTCACCGACAGTGCCCGCAAAGTGGTGTTCGCCCGCATCGGCCAGCGCCTGCGCGTGGCCGGCATGGTGGAGCTGACCGGCTATGGCCGCGACATCCCGCCCAGCCGCGTGGACACGCTGCGCCGCGCCACGGCCGAGGTGTTTCCAGGCTGCCCCACCGAGGGCGAAGTGCGCCCCTGGAGCGGCCTGCGCCCGGCCACCCCCAGCGGCTTGCCGATCACCGGGCGGGTGCGCGGCGGCCCCGGCAACCTGTGGCTCAACACCGGTCACGGGGCACTGGGTTTCACGCTGGCGTTTGGCACCGCGGCGGCCCTGGTCCAGGCGCTGCGCACTTGAGGCGGGGCCAGCCGACACCGACTCCAACACCGACGCAGCCAAGCGGCCATCACCGGCCATGCCACCGCCCACGGCGCGGCCCGTGCAGGCCCGTGCAGGCCACGGGCCCACCGACACGCGCGGGTTTCAACGGCGCACGGGCGCCCCGCTCAAACCGGCACGCCAGCCACCACCTGCTGGATCTCGCGCTGGATGGCCTGCGTGATGGCGCGCACCAGCACCGAGCCCGGTTTGTCGGCCAGGCGCAGCGCCTGCACCGGCACCGCGATGCGCGGCGCCAGCGCCAGCACGTCGACCTTGCTGCGGTCCGCCGACACGGCGGTGCAACCGTCCACCAGGGCCACGCCCAGCCCGTGGTGGGCCATGGCCAGCGCGGCGTGGTAGGTCTGCACGGTGACGTAGGAGTTGAAGCCCACGCCGGTCTCGCGGCAGGCCTGGCTGAGGCGGGTGCCGATGGGGTCGCGCGCGTCGAGGTTGATCACCGGCACCTGGGCCAGGTCGGCCAGGCTCAGGCTGCCAGACTTGATCTGGCGCGCGGGCAGCAGGCCCTTGGGCACCACGCAGACCATGGCACTGTCGGCCAGGTGCTCCTGGGTCAGCGAGGGGTGGGCCAGCGCACTGAAGACAAAGCCCACATCGGCCTCTTGCAGCATCAGCGAGGAGACGATCTGCGGCGAGTGCAGCGCCTCGACACTGACCACGATGTCGGGGTGCTTCTTCTTGAAGCGCGCCAGGGCCCGCGGCAGCACCTCGTAGCTCAGCGCCAACACGGTGACGATGCGCAGTTCGCCCGCCACATGGCCGCCCCGCAGGCTGGTGGCCAGGCGCTGCACCTCGTCAAGCTGGGCGAACAGGCGCTCGATGTGGGGGAACAGCGTCAGCGCCTCGGTGGTCGGCGTGAGCCGGCCCTTGGCCCGCTGGAACAGCGCAAACCCGAGCTGGATCTCGGCGTGCTGCAAGGTGCGGCTGACCGCGGGCTGGGTGATGTTGATGAGGCGGGCCGCCGCGCTCACGCTGCCGGTGAGCATGATGGCGTTGAAGACCTCGATGTGGCGCAGTCGCATCATGGTGGTGGGGCAGGCTCGTCAGGACAAACAGGGGGCCAGGGCCAGCGCGCTCAGTCGGCGGCCTGCTGGCGCGCCAGGCGCTCGCTTTTCCAGTAAACATCATCGCCGCCATCGAGCCGGTTGAGCACGCGGGCCAGCACAAACATCAGGTCAGACAGGCGGTTCAGGTACTGACGCGGTGCCTCGTTGAGGGCCTCCTCGTTGCCCAGCGCCACCACCGCGCGCTCGGCGCGGCGCGCCACGGTGCGGCACACATGGGCCTGGGCCGCGCTGCGGCGCCCGGCCGGCAGGATGAACTCGGCCAGGCGCGGCAGGCTGGCGTTGTGGTGCGCCAGCGCCTCGTCCAGCTGCAACACGGCCTCGGCCTTGAGCAACTCAAACCCCGGGATGGACAGCTCGCCCCCCAGGTTGAACAGCTGGTGCTGGATGTCGGTCAACAGTTCGCGCACGTCCTCGGGCAGCGGCTCGCAAAGCAGCAGGCCAATGTGCGAGTTGAGTTCATCGACATCGCCCATGGCGTGCACGCGCAGGCTGTTCTTGGACACCCGGCGGTTGTCGCCCAGGCCGGTGCTGCCGTTGTCGCCGGTGCGGGTGGCAATCTGGGTGAGGCGCTTGGCCATTCGAGGCTCCTTCGGTGAGAGAAACAGGGGATCGGTGGATCGGAAATCAAGGGCCGGGCGGCGCCCGCTCGGCAGGCCCGCATTGTGCGCGAGCGGGCCACGGTGGGCCCGCACCGTAATACCCACAGTGCAAGGGGTCGGGGTGACTCCTAAAATGCTATTTTCAGGCCCCACGAGCGCACCTGCGAGTGCCCCGCCACACCCAACGCCGAACTGGAGACACCATGAACGCCCCGACCGCCACCCTGCACCTGCTGCCCGAAGTCAACCAACGCGAGGTGCCGGCCGCCCTGATCGAGGCCCTGAAGGCCCGCTTTGGCGACCAGTGCAGCACGGCCCAGGCGGTGCGCGAGCAGCACGGGCGCGATGAGTCGTCGTTTGAAGTGCCGCCGCCGGCCGCCGTGGTGTTTGCCGAAAGCACGACCGACGTCGCCGACGCGGTGCGCCTGGCCAGCCAGTACGACACGCCGGTGATCCCGTTCGGCGCCGGCTCCTCGCTCGAGGGCCACCTGCTGGCCGTGCAGGGCGGCATCAGCCTGGACGTCAGCCGCATGAACCAGGTGTTGAGCATCAACGCCGACGACCTGACCGTCACCGTGCAACCGGGCATCACCCGCAAGCAGCTCAATGAAGAGATCAAGGCCACCGGCCTGTTCTTCCCGATCGACCCGGGCGCCGACGCCTCGATTGGCGGCATGACCGCCACCCGCGCCAGCGGCACCAACGCCGTGCGCTACGGCACCATGCGCGAAAACGTGCTGGCGCTCGAAGTGGTGACCGCCAGCGGTGACGTCATCCGCACCGGCACCCGCGCCAAAAAGAGCAGCGCCGGCTACGACCTGACCCGCCTGATGGTGGGCAGCGAAGGCACGCTGGGCGTGATCACCGAAATCACCGTGCGCCTGTACCCGCTGCCCGAGGCGGTGTCGGCGGCGATCTGCTCCTTCCCCAGCATCGAAGCGGCGGTGCGCACCACCATCCAGACCATCCAGCTGGGCGTGCCGATCGCGCGCGTCGAACTGATCGACCACAACACGGTGCGCATGGTCAACGCCTACGCCAAGCTGGGCCTGCGCGAAGAACCGCTGCTGCTGATGGAATTCCACGGCTCGCCGACCAGCGTCAAGGAACAGGCCGAGACCGTGCAAGAAATCGCCAGCGAATTCGGCGGCAATGCCTTTGAATGGGCCAGCACGCCTGAGGAGCGCACCCGCCTGTGGACGGCGCGGCACAACGCCTACTTCGCCGCCGTGCAGTCGCGCCCGGGCTGCAAGGCCATCTCCACCGACACCTGCGTGCCCATCAGCCGCCTGGCCGACTGCCTGCTCGACTCGGTGGCCGAGACCGACGCCAGCGGCATCCCGTACTTCCTGGTGGGCCACGTCGGCGACGGCAACTTCCACTTCGGCTACCTGATCAACCCCGAAGACCCGAAAGAACGCGAAACCGCCGAAGCCCTGAACCAAAAGCTGGTCATGCGGGCCCTGAAGCTCGAAGGCACTTGCACCGGCGAGCACGGCGTGGGCCTGCACAAGATGGGCTTCCTGGTCGATGAGACCGGCGCCGGCGCGGTGGACATGATGCGCACCATCAAGCGCGCGCTCGACCCCAAGAACATCCTGAACCCGGGCAAGATCTTCGCGCTGTGAGCGCGGCAGCGCGCTGACCGCTGCGCCCTGAAACCCAAAAACCCCGCACCGGCCTGAGGCTGGTGCGGGGTTTTGTTTGGGGGACCGTCACAAGAGGACCGGCCTCTTGTGTTCACGCCCTCACTGAGCGCGGCTGGCCTTGGCAGCGGCTTGACGCACTTCGTCGCGGGTCAGCGTGGACTTGACTTCAGGCTGAACGCGGGACTTGGAGTCCACGGCCACGGCCGAATCACGGGCCGCCTTGCTGGCTTCGGCGATCACTTCAGCGCGGGTGCGTTGCGAGACGGCCGCGGGGAATTGGTCGTTGTAGTCGGCTTCGCCAGCGGCAAAGCTGGGGGCAGCGGCGAAGGCGGCGGTGGCGATCAGGGCGGCGGTGATGAAGTTGCGGTTCATGGGGGTCTCTCTTTCGTGTTCAGCAGGGTCTTGTTCGGGGGTCTGGCTCAGCCGGGACGGGGCTCAGAAGCTCAGTTCGCCGTAGTGCAGTTGGCCAGCGCGGTTGGCGGTGGCGGCGGCCTGGCGCACTTCAGCGCGGGTCAGGGCCGACTTGACTTCGGGCAGCACGCGGGACTTGGCGTCCACCGACACGGCGGCGTCACGGGC
>NZ_JAQSIP010000008.1 GCF_028649475.1 Curvibacter cyanobacteriorum | reverse complement strand
GGCGAGCTGAAGAACCCGGCCATCACCCTGTACACGTACAAGGACGGCAAGAAGGTGGCCCTGAACTGATCTTCAGTTCGGTTGCGACCCACCTGACAAAGGCCACCTTCGGGTGGCCTTTTTCTTGTGGGTCCGCCGCCGGGGGAGGCCCGGGCGGCGGGAGCGCGGCTTCAGCGCTCGATGGTCTTGTTCCAACGGGTGTTCCAGGCCGGGCGGGCTTCGTTGACAGCGTCCCAGTCCAGCGTGACGGCATTCTTCATGTAGCCATTGATCATCTTGACCTGCTCGATGCCGTCCCCCACCACCGGGGCCTTGGGGTTGGTCGGGATCTGGGCCCCGAACTGCAGCACATTGGCCTGGGCCAGTGGCGACAGCAGGAACTGCGCGAGTTTCTGGGCCAGCTCGGGTTCGCTGTTCTTGGCGATCACGCACTGCGCCACCATCAGCACCACCGAGCCTTCCTTGGGCTGCGCGTACTCGACCGGGATGCCCTTGGTCTTGAGGGCGGCCACCGCGGTGGGGGTCAGCGGGAACAGCGCGGCCTCGCCGGTCTGCACCATTTCAGAGATCTTGGCCGAGCTCGGGATGTACTCCAGCACATTGGGGCCGATGGTGCCTGACCAGGCCTTGAAGCCGGGCTCGACGTTCTTGTCGGTGCCGCCCTGGATGCGGTTGAACATCAGGAATCCGTGCAGGCCAAAGGTGGACGAGGGCATCGACTGGAACACCACCTTGCCTTTGTACTTGGGGTCGGCCAGGTCCATCCACGAGGTGGGTGCGGCCCAGCCTTTTTCGGTGAACATCTTCTTGTTGTAGGCCAGCCCCGTCATGCCCAGGCTGACGCCGGTGGCCATGTCGTTCTTCAGGCGCGCGGCGGGGTAGATGTCGTTGAGCACCGGGCTGGGCTGCTGCTTTTCGCACAGGCCCATGTTGATGGCGCGGTACATGATGCCGTCGTCCAGGAACATCAGGTGCATCTGCGGCTTGTCCTTGTTGGCCTGGGCTTTGGCCAGGATGTCGGACGAGGTGCCGGGCACCACCACCACCTTGGCGCCGTGCAGCTTCTCGAAGGCCGGGAACACGTACTGGGTGTACGCCTTCTCCATCGTGCCGCCGTTCATGCCGATGTAGATCGTCTTGGTCTGGGCGAAGGCCGCACCAGCGCCGCACAGCAGGCTGGTGGCCGCCAGTACCGCGCCAAAGCGCACGGGGAGGGCAGAGGTCTTTTTCATGGGGGCTCCTGGGTCAACGGGGGTGAAAAAAGCGCTCAGTCTTGGCTGGGCGGGGGGCTGAAACGGGCGATGTCAAACGCGTCAATGGGGGTGCTGCTGCGGCCGTTGCAGGCCAGTTCAGCGAGCACTTCACCGGCCGCGGGACCGATCTGGAAGCCGGCCCCGGCAAAGCCAAAGCCATGCAGCAGGCCGGGCACGCGGTGGCTGGGGCCAAGCACCGGTTGGCGGTCGGGCAGGTAGCCTTCGGTGCCGCTCCAGGTGCGGATGATGTGGGCCGAGCGCAGCGCGGGCAGCAGCTCGATGGCCTGCTGCATCAGGCCGCTCAGGGCCTCTCGGCTGCTGCGTGCGCGCAGCGGGTCCAGCGCCAGCCCCGAGCCGCCGCCGAGCACGAAGTTGCCGCGCAGCACCTGGCGGCCATAGATGCCGCCGCCCTCCACACCCAGGCTCAGCGGCATGAAGAACGGCATCGGTTCGGTCACCGCCATGGCCGGGTGGCCCGACACCAGGGGCACCGGTTCGCCGAACTGGGCGGCCAGTGGCGCGGCCCAGGCCCCGGCGCAGTTGATCAGTTGCGCGGCACGCACCTGCAGGCCGGCCTGGGTGTGCACCTCGAAGCCGGCCGCACCGTGTTCGACCGTGGTGACGGCCTGGCGCTCGAGCACCTGGGCCCCGGCGCGCGCGGCGGCGCGCGCAAAGGCGGGCGACACCAGGCGCGGGTTGGCCTGCCCGTCTTCGGGGCACAGCGAGCCGCCGACGGCGCGTTCGCCCAACCACGGGCAGCGCGCGCGCAGGGCGGCGCGGTCCAGCAGTTGCAGGCCGAGGTCGAAGTCGCGGGTCAGCTCTCGGTAGTGCGCCAGCGCGGCCAGGTCCGCCTCGCTGCGCGCCAGTTTGAGGTGGCCGCTGCGCTGGTACTCGCCGTCGGTGCCCAGCAGTTCGGGCAGGCGGCCCCAGATCGCGTGCGCCCGCTGGGCCAGCGGCAGCTGGTTCAGGGGGCGGCCTTGGCGGCGCACGCCGCCGTAGTTGACGCCACTGGAGCGGGCGCCGCAGAGGTCGCGCTCCAGCAGCACCACGCGGCGACCGGCCCGGGCCAGCGCCAGGGCGGCCGAGCTGCCGACGATGCCACCGCCGACGATGACCACATCGCAGTCCAGCCGTTGGGGGTGTGCTTGGGGGGCGTTGGCGGGGGTCATGGGGCCTCCGGGTCGACCGGCTCGCAGACCACGGTCAGCGGCAGGGGTTTGAGCGGGGCCTGGGCGCGCAGGCGGCCCACCTGGGCAATGTCCTGGCCGCTGGCATGGGCCAGGATCTCGGCCGCCGCGGCTCCGCACATGCGGCCCTGGCAGCGGCCCATGCCCACACGGCTGAGGGCTTTCAGGCGGTTCATTTCGGGCGCGCCGGTGTCGCGCACCTGGCGGCGCAGCTCGCCGGCGGTGATTTCTTCGCAGCGGCAGACCACCAGCTCGTCGGGCGCCTGGGCCGCCCAGTGCACCGGGAACGGAAAGGCCCGTTCCAGGCCCTGGCGGAAGGGTTGCAGCCGCGCCAGGCGTTGTTCCAGCGCGTGCGCCCGGGCCGGGTCGACGGCCTGCCCCCGATCCTGCAGCAGCGCCAGGGCGGCCCGTTCGCCGGCCCATTCGGCCGCGTCGGCGCCCTGGATGCCCGCCCCATCGCCCGCCAGGTAGACGCCGCTCACGCTGCTGCGGCCCGCGGGGTCGCGTTCGGGCACCTGGGCCCGGTTCAGCGCGTCAAACCGAAAGCGGCAGTCCAGCAGGTCGGCCAGCTGGCTTTCGGGGCGCAGGGCGTAGCCCAGGGCCACGGCATCGCATTCGGTGTGTTGTGTGCGGCCGTGGCGGTCGCGCCATTGCACGCCCTGCGCCTGGGTCAGGCCTTGCACGCGGTCGAGCTGCACGCCCCAGTGCACGGGCACGCCATGGGCCACCAGCCAGGCCAGGTAGTAGCTGCCTTTGGCCAGGGTGGCGGGTTGGCTCAGCAAGCCGGGGGTGCCGGCCAGCTTGTCGCGCCACTGGGCGGTGTCCAGCACGGCGGCCACGCTGACGCCGTGGCCGCGACCGGCGCGCGCGTACTGGTAGGCCACCAGGTAGAGCAGCGGGCCGGTGCCCATGAGCACCACGCGCTGGCCAATGGTGCAGCCCTGCGCCTTGAGCGCCACCTGGGCCCCGCCCAGGCTGTAGACGCCGGGCAGGGTCCAGCCGGGCAGCGGCAGGATGCGGTCGGTGGCGCCGGTGGCCACGATCACGTCGCGCCACGGCAGGCGCTGGCTGCGGTCCTGGTGCAGCACCTCGAGCCAGCCCGGGCCCGCGTTCCAGACCAGGCGCTCGGGGCGGTAGTCGATGCGGCTCAGGTTGTCGTTCAGCGCCGCATGCACCGCCTGCGCTCGGTTGGCTTCAAAGCCGTACAGGGCCTGGGCGTCGCGCGCAAAGCCGGGGGGCGGCTGGCGGTAGATCTGGCCACCACCGCGGCGCCCTTCGTCGAGCACGATGGGCCGCAGGCCATGGGCGGCCAGGGTTTGTGCGGCGCGGATGCCGGCCGGGCCGGCACCAACGATCACGGGCGGCAGGTCGTCGGCCACCGGGGGTTGGGGGGCGGTGCTCATGCGGGTCCTTGGGGGCGACGGGTCAGCACCCGCAGGCCGGGGCTGACCGGGGTGGCGCAGGCGCGCAGGCGTTGGCCGTCTTCGGTGCTGACCCAGCAGTCCTGGCAGGCACCCATGAGGCAGAAGCCCGCGCGTGGCTCCAGGCTGAAGTCGCTTTGCCGCAGCAGCGTGCGCTGGGTCAGCAGGGCGGTCAGCACGGTGTCGCCGGCCAGCGCCGTGCAGGGCTGGCCGTCAATGTGCAGCGGCACCGGTTCGCGCGCCAGTTCAGTCACGCGGTGCAACAGGCCAGGGCCGGTTTTCTTCAGGGCATGGGGGTTCATTTGCTGCCTCCGACCAAGACCTTGTCGAGCCCGTAGAGGCGGTCCAGCACCAGCATGGCCAACGCGGTCACGCCCACCATCAAGGCCGACACCGCGGCCATCAACGGGTCGATGGATTCGGTCGCGTACATGTACATGCGCACCGGCAGGGTCACGGTGGCGGGCGAGGTGACGAAGATCGACATGGTGACTTCGTCAAAGCTGTTGATGAAGGCCAGCAGCCAGCCGCCGCTGACGCCGGGCAGGATCATCGGCACGGTGACGCGCCAGAAGGTGCGTGCCGGCGTGGCGCCCAGCGACAGGGCGGCTTGCTCGATGCTGCGGTCAAAGCCCACCAGCGAGGCCACCACCAGGCGCAGCGTGTACGGCGTCACCACCAGTGCGTGGGCCAGCAGCAGGAAGCCAAAGCTGCCGGAGCCACCGACCAGGTTGGACAGGCGCAACAGCGCCACGCCCAGCACCAGGTGGGGAATGATCAGCGGCGACAGGAACAGGCCGTTGAGCAGGTCGCGGCCCGGGAACTGGTAGCGCGTCAGCGCCATCGCGGCCGGCACCGCCAGCGCCGTTGACAGCGTGGCCGAGCCCAGGGCCAGCCACAGGCTGTTCCAGAACGACTGCACAAAGTCGGGGTGCTCGAACACCGCCTCGAACCAGCGCAGCGACAGGCTGTGCGTGGGCAGCGTCAGGGTGTTCTCGGGCGTGAAGGCGACCACGCAGACGATCAGCAGCGGGGCCAGCATGAAGCTGACCACCAGCGCATTGAAGACCAGGGCGATGGGGCCGTTGCGGCCCGGGCTGTGGCTTGATTGGGACATGGTGATTTACCCCAGGGCTTTCTGGTAGCGCCGCTCCAGCAGGCGGTTGTAGCTCAGCATCACGATCAGGTTGGCCACCAGCAGGGTCAGCGCCACGGCGGCGCCCTGGGGCCAGTTGAGTTCGTGCAGGTACTCGTCGTAGACGATGGTGGCCACCATCTTCAGGCGCCGCCCGCCCAGCAGGCCGGGGATGGCAAACGAGCTGGCGGCCAGCCCGAACACGATCAGGCTGCCTGACAAGATGCCCGGCAGCACCTGCGGCAGGACAATGCGCCGCGCGATGGTGAACGGCCCAGCCTGCAGCGAGGCGGCGGCTTGCGCCACGCTCGGGTCCAGCTTCTGCAGCGAGGTCCAGACCGGGATGATCATGAAGGGCAGCATCACATGCACCAGCGCGATCAGCACCGCGGCCTCGGTGTAGAGCAGTTTGACGCGGCCGATGCCCAGCGCCATCAGCGCCTGGTTGATCAGGCCCTCAGGGCCCAGCAGCATCGACCAGCCGAAGGCCCGCACCACCACCGACACCAGCAAGGGGGCCAGCACCACCAGCAGCAAGATGGAGCGCCAGGGGCTGCCCATGCGGCTCAGCACATAGGCCTGCGGGGTGCCGATCAGCACGCAGATCAGGGTCGTCAGGCCGGCGGTCCAGAAGGTGCGCCAGAAGATGCCCAGGTAATAGCTGTCGGTGAACACCGTGGCGTAGTGGGCCAGCGTGTACTCGCCGTCCTTGACCCCGGTGTTGGGGTCAAAGCCATTGAAAGACAGCAGCGCGGTCAGCAGCAGCGGCGTCACCAGCAGGGTGACGAACAGGCACAGCGCCGGCGCGCTGAGCAGCCAGGGCGTGCTGCGTTTCATGCCAGCGCTCCGGCGGTGGCGGCGCTGCCCGCGGGCAGCAGGCGCAGCGCGTGGTCGGGCCAGTCGACCCCGGCCTCGCTGCCCACGCTGAGCGCGGTGCTGCCATTGTTGGGGGCCAGCAGCATCAGATCGCCCAGCGGCGTGGCCAGGCGGTACAGCCACTGGCTGCCCAGGAAGAAGCATTCCTCCACCCGGCCCGGCACGCGACCCTGGCCTGCGGGGCAGAGCTGCAGCTTCTCGGGCCGCAGGCCCATCAGCACGGCGCTGCCGGCCGCGAACACCGGGCCCGACAGCGGCAGGCGCAGCGCGCCGACCTGCACCACCAGCCCGGCCTCGTCCTCCAGCACGGTGCCGGGCAGCAGGTTGGCCTTGCCCACAAAGGTGGCAATGAAGCGGTTGCCTGGGTGTTCGTACACCGCCAGCGGCTCGGCCACCTGGGTGATGCGGCCGGCCTCCATGACCACCACGCGGTCGCTCACCGACAGCGCTTCGCTCTGGTCGTGCGTGACCATCACCGTGGTGGTGCCGACACGGCGCTGGATGCGGCGCAGTTCGAACTGCATCTCCTCGCGCAGCTTGGCGTCCAGGTTGGACAGCGGTTCGTCCAGCAGCAGCACCGGGGGCTCGATGACCAGGGCGCGCGCCAGTGCCACGCGCTGGCGCTGGCCGCCCGACAACTCGCGCGGGTAGCGCTGGCCATGCTGGTCCAGGTGCACCAGGGCCAGGGCGGCCTGCACACGCTCGCGCCGCTCGGCCGGCGGGCAGCGGCGCATTTCAAGGCCGAAGCTCACGTTGTCGGCCACCGTCATGTGCGGAAACAGCGCGTAGGTCTGGAACACGATGCCCAGGCCACGCTGGTGCGTTTTGGTGTGGGTGATGTCCTGCCCGTTGAGCACGATGCGCCCCGCGGTCACCGCCTCGATGCCCGCAATCATTTGCAGCGTGGTGGTCTTGCCGCAGCCCGAGGGGCCGAGCAGGGAGATGAACTCGCCCTTGTCCACGCTCAGGTTGAGCGAGGACACGGCCGGGGTGGAACCGTAGTTTTTGCACACCTCGTGCAGTTGCAGAAAAGACATCGTCTGAGCCTTTGGCAGCGGATTCAAAAGAGGGTGAATGAAGGGGCCTGCTTTTTTTCACTCTATTGCAAAGGTCGGGCCAGAAACAATGGTGAATTCCATTAAACGGAAGATTTATTTAAAATATTCCATTCAATGAAATCATTCGCGGGATAATCTGCCCAGAATTCCACCGAGGTGAAGATGAGCACTCCAGAACCAGCCAGCGGCGGCGTGCCGCGCGTGTTTGCCGTGATCCGGGCCCTGAGCCGGGTGCCCCCTGAAGGTGCGCGCGTCACCCATCTGGCGCAGAGCGTGGGCCTGACCCAGGCCACCACGCACCGCCTGCTGCAGGCCCTGGTGGCCGAGGGCATGGTCGAGCAGGACGAGCGCAGCAAGCTGTACCGCCTGAGCGTCGACTTCTTTGCGCTGGCGGCGCAGGCCGGCAACACCGGCGGCCTGCGGGCGCTGTGCCGCCCGGCCCTGCTGCGCTTGTGCGCCAGCCTCGGCGACACCCTGTTTCTGCTGGTCCGCAGTGGCTTTGACGCGGTTTGCCTGGACCGCGCCGAGGGGCCGTTCCCGATCCGCTCCTTCACGGGCGACATTGGCGGGCGCGTGGCGCTGGGGGTGGGGCAGGGGGCGCTGGCCATCCTGGCCTTCCTGCCGGAAGACGAGCGCGAGGAGGTGATCCGTTTCAACCTGTCGCGGGTGCGCGAGTTCGGTGTCTATGACGAGGTCTACCTGCGCACCGAAATCGAGCGCGTGCGCCAACTGGGCTACGCGGGGCGCAACACCGGCCTGCTGGACGGCATGGCTGGCGTCGCGGTGCCGGTGCTCAGCGCCGAGGGGCGGCCGGTGGCCGCGCTCAGCGTGGGCACCATCGCCGACCGGCTCAACCCCGAACGCCTGCCCACCGTGGTGGCCCTGCTGCAACGCGAAGCGGCCCAGCTGGGGCCGCGCATCAACCCCTTTGACCCGGTGCTGCGCCGGCCCTCGCAAAGCCTGGCCGAGCCCTGGCCCGAGTCGGCCGGCCCCCGCTCGGCTGATGCCTGAAGCGCATCATGTGACACACGGGGTCGTTGGTGTTTGACGCGACTTGATGCATAAAGATCATCAAGTCTTGCCAAACATTCGATAGCCAAGTCGTGCGCCATCTTGGATAGTCGGCCGCCTGTGCCGGGCAGCCTGCCCGGGCGTGTTGACCGCCGGGCCGTTGCGCCCGGGCTTTGCAGACCAGGACTTGCCATGACCGTTTCCCCCGCTACTTCTTCCGCTGCGGCGGCTGCGCCTTTGGGCGTGGCGGCCCAGGCCACCCAGTTGCTGCAGTCCCTGGGGGTGCCGCTGGACCAGGTGCAGGTGCCCGGGGGCTGGCCGGTGCGCTCGCCATTGACCGGCGAGCTGCTGGGCCAGGTTGCGCTGCAAGCCGCCGACTCGGTGGGGGCGGTGGTGGACCAGGCGCAGCGTGCCTTCCTGGCCTGGCGCGAAGTGCCGGCACCGCGCCGGGGCGAGCTGGTGCGCCTGCTGGGCGAAGAGCTGCGCGCGGCCAAGACCCTGCTGGGCCAGCTGGTCACACTGGAGGTGGGCAAGAGCCCGTCCGAGGGCGAGGGCGAGGTGCAGGAGATGATCGACATCTGCGATTTCGCGGTCGGCCTGTCGCGCCAGTTGCATGGCCTGACCCTGGCCACCGAGCGGGCCCAGCACCGCATGATGGAAACCTGGCACCCGCTGGGCGTTTGTGGCGTCATCTCCGCCTTCAATTTCCCGGTCGCCGTGTGGTCGTGGAACGCGGCGCTGGCCCTGGTGTGCGGCGACCCGGTGGTGTGGAAGCCGTCCGAGAAGACCCCGCTCACCGCGCTCGCCACGCACGCCATCGCGCAGCGTGCGCTGGCCCGTTTTGGCGACGCCCCCGAGGGCTTGCTGAGCCTGCTGATCGGCGAGCGTGATGCGGGGGCGGCCCTGGTCGATGACCCGCGTGTGCCCCTGGTGTCGGCCACCGGCTCCACCGCCATGGGGCGCGCCGTGGCGCCCAAGCTGGCGGCCCGTTTTGCGCGCGCGCTGCTGGAGCTGGGCGGCAACAACGCCGCCATCGTGGCGCCGTCGGCCGACCTGGACCTGGCGCTGCGCGGCATTGCCTTCGCGGCCATGGGCACGGCGGGGCAGCGCTGCACCACGCTGCGCCGCCTGTTGGTGCATGAATCCATCTACGACACCCTGGTGCCGCGCCTGGTGCGGGCCTACGCCAGCGTGGGCGTGGGCGACCCGCGCGAGCCTGGCCACCTGGTGGGCCCGCTGATTGACGAGGCCGCCTGGAACGCGATGCAGCAGGCGCTGGCCGCGGCCCGCGCCGAGGGGGGCACCGTGCACGGGGGCGAGCGCGTGCTGACCGCGGCGGGCCCGGCCGCCTGGTACGCCCGCCCGGCGCTGGTGGAGATGCCCGCCCACACCGGCCCGGTGCTGCACGAAACCTTTGCCCCCATCCTGTACGTGCTGCGCTACCAGACGCTGGACGAGGCGATCGCGCTCAACAACGCGGTGGGCGCGGGCCTGTCGTCGTCGATCTTCACGCTGGACCTGCGCGAGGCCGAGCGCTTTGTCTCGGCCACGGGCTCGGACTGCGGCATCGCCAACGTGAACATCGGGCCCAGCGGGGCCGAGATCGGCGGTGCATTTGGTGGCGAGAAGGAAACCGGTGGCGGCCGCGAAGCCGGCTCCGACAGCTGGAAGGCCTACATGCGCCGTGCCACCAACACCATCAACTACTCGACCGAGCTGCCGCTGGCGCAGGGCGTCAAGTTCGACCTCGCAGGCTGAGGCCTTCCCCAGGGGGGCGGGCGTCCTTATCATCACCATTCGTCCGGTGCTGAGGGGCCGCGACCCCGCGCCAGCGGGGCCGGCATCCGGCGGCACCGCCCCGGGGTGTTGAGAGGGAGTTTGGCCATGGCCCAGTCTTTGCGCCTGTCAGAAAAATGGTTCCGCCGCGGCCTGTGGGGCGTGGCGTTTTTGTTTGGCAGCTTCCTCACGGGGCTGGGCGGAGCGCTGGTCAGCGACCTGCCCCGGGTCGAGGTGCTGGTGCACCAGGACCAGTTCATGGACCCGGCGGCCACGGCCGCGGCACGCGCCGACCTCCAGCGCGCCAACCGGGCCCGCGACGAGGCGCGTGAAGCGCTCGACCAGGCCCGCCTGGCCCACACCCGGGCCCAGGCCGACAGCCAGAGCGCGCGCGAAACCTTCAACCACTGGCTGGCCACGCGCCGCGCCACCGCGCGGGCCGAGCAAGACCCCGAGCTGCTGCGGCGCACCAGCGAACTCGACGGCCTGAAGGCGCTGGAGCGCCAGGCCCTGGCCCAGGTCGAGCAACAGCAACAGGCGGAACTCGACGCGCGCCAGGCCGCCAGCCGCGCCCAGGCGGCCCTGAATGCGCTGCAGAACGGCGCCCAGGAGGCCTTCCAGAAGGCGCAGCGGGCCCAGGAGCTGCGGGTTTTTCTGTACCGGCTGGCGCTGACCCTGCCCTTGTTGGCGGTGGCCGCCTGGTTGTTTGCCAAGCAGCGCAAAAGCCGCTGGTGGCCTTTTGTCTGGGGCTTCATCGGCTTTGCCGTGGTGGCCTTTTTTGTCGAGCTGGTGCCGTACCTGCCCAGCTACGGCGGCTACGTGCGCTACGGGGTCGGCATCGTGCTCACCGCGCTGCTGGGGCGCCAGGGCATCCTGGCGCTGCAGCGCTACCTGGACGCACAAAAGCAGGCCGAAGCGCAGCCCGACCTGCGTCGCCGCGATGTGCTGGACTACGACCTGGCGCTGGCCCGGTTGGCCAAGGGCGTGTGCCCCGGCTGCGAGCGTCCGGTGGACCTGAAGAACACCGCCATCGACTTCTGCCCGCACTGCGGCATGGGCCTGCACGACCGCTGTGGCCCCTGCCAGACGCGCAAGAGCGCGTTCTCCAAGTACTGCCACAGCTGCGGCAGCCCGGCGCGCGCCAGTGAGGGGCCCGCCGCTGCGGCAAGCCACCCGGGGGCGGCGGCCGGTCCCGCGCTGGGGGCGGCCTCGGCGGCCGCCGTGGCGCCGTTCCCGGTGGGCCTGACCGCGGGACCGGTCGCCCCCTCGGCAGGGGCTTAGGCGGTCACAGGGTGCGGTGGGCGACCGGGGTTTCGGGCACCGGGTAGCCGGCGCTGCCGAAGGTGTTGACCACAGCCTTGTGGGTGTCGAAGTACACCTGCCAGTAGTGCTGGGTGTGGGTGTAGGGGCGCACGCAAAGCAGGGGGCCTTCGGCGGTGAACTGCAGGATCTCCACCTCGGGCGCAGGCTCGGCAGCCACGTTGGGCAGCGCGCTCACGGCCTGGCGCAAGCGGGCCATGGCGTCTTGCACATCCACGCCATTGGCCACCTTGGCCTGGCAGTCGACCCGGCGCACCGGCAGGCTGCTGAAGTTCTGGATGGTGTCCGAAAACACCTTGTTGTTGCCAACGATGGTCATCACGTTGTCGGGCGTGACCAGGGTGGTGCCGAACAGACCCAGTTCCTTGACGGTGCCGGTGACACCGGCGGCGTTGATGAAGTCGCCCACCTTGTAGGGCCGCAGCACCTGCAGGAAGATGCCCGCCGCGAAGTGCGTCAACAGCCCGCCCCAGGCGGTGCCGATGGCCAGGCCCGCACCGGCCAGCAAGGCCGCGAACGAGGTGGTGCTGACGCCAAAAATGTCCAGGATGGCGAGTATCAGGACGATGTTCAGCAGCACGTTGAGGATGGACTTGAGGTACTCCGCCAGCGTGGCGTCGACCCGGCTGCCGCGCGCCAGGACCTTGCCCAGCAACTGCACGGTCAGGCTGATGAGCCAGCGGCCGATGACCCAGGCCGCGATGGCCCCCAGGACTTTGAGGCCGAACTCAGCCCCTTGTGTGCTCAAAAAATGCCAGATGACTTCGGTGTTCATGGTGAATCCTCCGCCGGCCAGCTTACTGTCGAGCGCGCGGCCTGGCGAGGCCCGAAGCGTGCAATAAGTCCCGCTTTGCACGGAATTCGCCACCGATCGGTGGCGAATCAAGCGCGTTAGACGCCGCGCGCGCGCTCGCTCTTGAAGCGGGCGCGGAACGCGCTGAACTGACCCGCGTCGAGCGATTCGCGCACCTCGCGCATCAGGTTCAGGTAGTAGTGCAGGTTGTGGATGGTGGTCAGCATCGGGCCCAGCATCTCGCCGCAGCGGTCCAGGTGGTGCAGGTAGGCCCGGCTGAAACCGTCGCGCCCGCCGTCGGCCCAGGCCACGCCCGAGGTGCCCGCGCAGGCATAGCAGGTGCAGGTGGCGTCCAGCGGTTGCGGGTCGCTCTTGTGGCGCGCGTTGCGCAGCTTCAGGTCGCCATAGCGCGTGAAGATGGTGCCGTTGCGCGCGTTGCGCGTGGGCATCACGCAGTCGAACATGTCCACGCCCTGGGCCACGCCTTCGACCAGGTCTTCGGGCGTGCCCACCCCCATCAGGTAACGCGGCTTGTGCGCGGGCAGCCGGTGCGGGGTGTGCGCCATGATGCGCAGCATCTCGTCCTTGGGTTCGCCCACGCTGACGCCGCCCACCGCGTAGCCAGGGAAGTCCATGTCCACCAGCGTGGCCAGCGATTCTTCGCGCAGGTTCTCAAACATGCCGCCTTGCACGATGCCGAACAGGGCGTTGGGGTTCTCCAGCCGCGCGAATTCGGTTTGGCAGCGCTGGGCCCAGCGCAGCGACAGCTCCATCGAGGTGCGGGCTTCGCGCTCGGTGGTCAGGTGGCCCTTGGTTTCGTAGGGCGTGCACTCGTCGAACTGCATCACGATGTCGGAGTTCAGCACGGTCTGGATCTGCATGCTGACTTCGGGCGTGAGGAACAGCTTGTCGCCGTTCACGGGGCTGGCGAACCGGACGCCTTCCTCGCTGATCTTGCGCATCGCGCCCAGGCTCCAGACCTGGAAGCCGCCCGAGTCGGTCAGGATCGGCTTGTTCCATTTTTCGAACTGGTGCAGGCCGCCGAAGCGCTGCATCACGTCGAGGCCCGGGCGCATCCACAGGTGAAAGGTGTTGCCCAGGATGATCTGCGCGCCCATGTCTTCGAGGCTGCGCGGCATCACGCCCTTGACCGTGCCATAGGTGCCCACGGGCATGAAGATGGGCGTCTGCACCACGCCGTGGTTGAGCGTGAGCGTGCCCCGGCGCGCGTGGCTGTCGGGGTCGGTGGCGAGGAGGTCAAATTTCAACATGGCGGAATTTTAGGAGGGGGGTGTCCGGGGCACCAGGCCCCGGTGGCTGGCGCGTGCCAGCCCGGAAGGCAGTCGGCCGGGCCCGCGCAACCGCGTGCGCCCGGGTGGGGCGCGTCAGGCCGTGCGCTGGCGCTCCAGCAGCATGGCGTCACCGTAGCTGAAGAAGCGGTAACGCTGGGCGATCGCGTGCTGGTACAGGCCCATGATGCGTTCGTAGCCGGCCAGCGCGCTGACCAGCATCATCAGCGTGCTCTTGGGCAGGTGGAAGTTGGTGATCAGCACATCGACCACCTGGAACGCAAAGCCCGGGGTGATGAAGATCTGCGTGTCGCCCGTGGTCTGGCCCGATTGGGCCCAGGACTCCAGGGTGCGCACGGTGGTGGTGCCCACAGCCACCACGCGGCCTCCGCGCTGGCGGCAGCGCTCCAGCGCGGCCAGGGTGGCGGGGGGCACCTGGTACCACTCGCTGTGCATTTTGTGTTCGGCCAGGTTCTCCGTCTTGACGGGCTGGAAGGTGCCCGCGCCCACATGCAGGGTGACGCTGGCGCGCTCGATGCCCTGGGCGGTCAGCTGGTCCAGCAAGGCCTGGTCAAAGTGCAGCGCCGCGGTGGGGGCGGCCACGGCGCCGGGGTGGCGCGCGAACACGGTCTGGTAGCGCTGTTCGTCTTCGGCCGAATCGCCGTGCTCGATGTAGGGCGGCAGCGGCACGTGGCCGTGGGCCGCCATCAGGGCGTGTGGCTCGCCGCTGAAGCGGAAGCGGAACAGCGCGCCGTCCTCCTCGGGCCAGCGGCCCAGCAGGGTGGCGCTGAAACCGCCCACCATGTGCACCGTGCTGCCCACGGGCGGCTTTTTGCTGACCTTCATGTGGGCCACCACCTCGTGGTCTTGCAGCACGCGTTCGACCAGCAGTTCCACCTTGCCGCCGGTGGCTTTTTCGCCGAACAGGCGGGCCTTGATGACCTGGGTGTCGTTGAACACCAGCAGGTCGCCGGCGCGCAACAGGCCGGGCAGTTCCCGGAAGATGCGGTCCGCGGGGGCCTCGGCGCGGCCGTCCAGCAGGCGCGAGGCGCTGCGCTCGGCAGCGGGGTGTTGGGCAATCAGTTCGGGGGGCAGCTCGAAGTCGAAATCGGCGAGCGTGAACGAGCGGGAGGGGGCAGAAGTCATGTTGCTTGAGGGCCTGACAGGCCCGTGCCAAGGGGGGAAAGGCGGGGATTTTCTCATGCCAAGCGCCCAGGCTTTGAATCCCTGGGTAAAAATACAGGTATGGCCACCTCGCCCACTGCCCCCGCCAAAGCCCGCGCCAAGACCGCAGGGGCGGCTGCGCCCGCGACCCCGGGCGCGAGCCGGGAGCTGTCGCCGCCGCAGAAGGCGCTGATCAAAATGGGCCTGACGCGCGACATCGACCTGGCCCTGCACCTGCCGCTGCGCTACGAGGACGAGACCCGCATCACCCTGCTGCGCAACGCGCGCGATGGCGACACGGTGCAGATCGAGGCCACGGTGGTCAAGAGCGAGATCACCCTGCGCCCGCGCCGCCAACTGGTGGTCACGGTGGAGGACGAGAGCGGCAGCTGCGAGCTGCGCTTTTTCAGCTTTTACCCCTCGCACCAGAAGACGCTGGCGGTTGGCGCCCTGCTGCGCGTGCGTGGCGAGATCAAGGGCGGCTTCTGGGGGCGCCAGATGCTGCACCCGGCGTTCCGGCTGGCGGGGGGCGAACTGCCCACCGCGCTGACCCCGATCTACCCGACCGTGGCCCAACTGCCCCAGCCCTACCTGCGCCGAGCCGTGCAGTCGGGCCTGATGCGGGCGGATTTGAGCGAGACCATCCCGGCCCCGGTGTTGCAGGGCATCGACTTCCTGCGCCTGTCCGACCTGCGCTCGGCCCTGTCCTTCTTGCACCACCCGACGCCCGATGTGTCGCTGGCCGCACTGGAGGACCACAGCCACCCGGCCTGGCAGCGCCTCAAGGCCGAGGAGTTGCTGGCGCAGCAACTGTCGCAACTCGAGTCCAAGCGCGAGCGCGCGCGCCTGCGCGCCCCGGCACTCAAGCCCCTGCACCAGCGCGGCGTGCTGTCGTTGCACGAGCAACTGCTGGCCGTGCTGCCCTTTGCCCTGACCGCCGCACAGCGCCGGGTCTGTGAGGAGATCGCGGGCGACCTGGCGCGCGGTGTGCCCATGCACCGCCTGCTGCAGGGGGATGTGGGCTCGGGCAAGACGGTGGTGGCGGCGCTGGCAGCGGCCATCTGCATCGACGCGGGCTGGCAGTGCGCGCTGATGGCGCCGACCGAAATCCTGGCCGAGCAGCACTTCGGCAAGCTGGTGGGCTGGCTCGAGCCGCTGCTCGCGCCGCTGGGCAAGCAAGTGGCCTGGCTGGCGGGCGCCCAGAAAAAGAAGGAACGCACGGCCGCCCTGGCCCTGGTGGAGAGCGGCGAGGCCGCGCTGGTGGTGGGCACCCATGCGGTGATCCAGGAGCAGGTCAAGTTCAAGAACCTGGCCCTGGCCCTGATCGACGAGCAGCACCGCTTTGGGGTGGCCCAGCGCCTGGCGCTGCGCAGCAAGCTCGACGATGGCAGCGGGCGCGAGCCGCACCTGCTGATGATGAGCGCCACGCCCATCCCGCGCACCCTGGCGATGAGCTATTACGCCGACCTGGACGTCTCCACCATCGATGAGCTGCCGCCGGGGCGCACGCCGATCGTGACCAAGCTGGTCTCCGACAGCCGCCGCGACGAGGTGGTGGCCCGCATTGCCGACCAGATCGCCCAGGGCCGCCAGGTCTATTGGGTGTGCCCCTTGATCGAAGAGAGCGAGGCGCTGGACCTGAGCAACGCCACCGCCACCCACGCCGACCTCAGCGATGCCCTGCCCGGTGTGCTGGTCGGTCTGCTGCACTCACGCATGCCCACGGCCGAGAAGAAGGCGGTGATGGACCTGTTCACGCGCGGCGAGATGGGGGTGCTGGTCAGCACCACGGTGATCGAAGTCGGGGTGGACGTGCCCAACGCCTCGCTGATGGTGATCGAACACGCTGAGCGCTTTGGCCTGAGCCAGCTGCACCAGCTGCGCGGGCGGGTCGGGCGCGGCGCGGCGGCGTCGGCCTGCGTGCTGCTCTACGCCACCAACGAGAGTGGTCGCCTCGGTGAGACCGCGCGCGAGCGCCTGCGGGCCATGGCCGAGACCGCCGATGGCTTTGAGATCGCTCGCCGCGACCTCGAGATCCGTGGGCCTGGCGAGTTCTTGGGGGCGCGCCAGTCGGGGGCGCCGCTGCTGCGCTTTGCCGACCTGGCGACCGACACCGTGCTGCTGGACTGGGCGCGCGAGGCGGCGCCGGTCATGTTGGATCAGTACCCGGTGCAAGCCCGGCTGCACGTCGGGCGCTGGTTGGGTGGAAAATCCGAATATCTCAAAGCCTGACCCCACACTTGGCCGCCCGGCCGGGTGGCCCGAAGCCCCCCATGACCCTGACTGAACTCAAATACATCGTTGCCGTGGCCCGCGAGAAGCACTTTGGCAAAGCCGCCGAAGCCTGCTTCGTCTCGCAGCCCACGCTGTCGGTGGCCATCCGCAAGCTGGAGGACGAGCTCGAGGTGAAGCTCTTCGAGCGCAGCGCCAATGAGGTCAGCGTGACCCCGCTGGGCGAGGAGATCGTGCGCCAGGCGCAAAGCGTGCTCGAGCAGGCCGCGGCCATCAAGGAGATCGCCAAGCGCGGCAAGGACCCGCTGGCCGGTGCCCTGAAGCTGGGCGTGATCTACACCATCGGCCCCTACCTGTTGCCCGACCTGGTGCGCCAGGCGATCGCGCGCACCCCCCAGATGCCCCTGATGCTGCAGGAGAACTTCACCGTCAAGCTGATGGAGATGCTGCGCACCGGCGAGATCGACTGCGCCATCATGGCCGAACCGTTTCCCGACACCGGCCTGGCGCTGGCGCCGCTGTACGACGAGCCCTTCATGGCCGCAGTGCCCAGCACCCACCCGCTGGCCAGCCGCAAGCACATCACCGCCGAAGAGATGAAGAGCGAAACCATGCTCCTGCTGGGCAACGGGCACTGCTTCCGCGACCATGTGCTCGAGGTGTGCCCCGAGTTCGCGCGCTTTTCGAGCAATGCCGAGGGCATCCGCAAGAGCTTTGAGGGGTCGTCGCTGGAGACCATCAAGCACATGGTGGCTGCCGGCATGGGCGTGACCCTGGTGCCGCGCCTCAGTGTGCCCAAGGACGCACTGGCGCCGCGCACCCGCCGCCGCAAAGCCGACGACGAAGCCCATGTGGTCTACCTGCCCTTTGACGGCGACGTGCCTTACCGCCGCGTGTCGCTGGCCTGGCGGCGCAGCTTCACGCGCTATGAGGCGATTGCCGCGTTGCGCAACGCCATCTATGCCTGCGAACTGCCCGGCGTGAAGCGCCTGTCCTGAGCCCGTTCATCGTCCCGGGCCCCCGCAGCGGCCGCCGCCCGCCAGGGCGGGCCGGGGGGGCTTTGTGGCCCGCTTGCCCCTCCAGTGCTGGGCTTGGGGTTACAGTGTTTGCCAGGCTGCTGCCCTGCCTGACCCCGGCGCGGTGGCGGTCTTTTGTTGATCTGCCTTTTGGAGTTTTTCGCATGGCCAAATCCCCTCGCAACAGCAGCGCCAAGTCGGCGCCTGTCATCAACATCGGCATCAGCGACAAGGACCGCGCCGCCATTGCCAAGGGCCTCTCGCGCCTGTTGGCCGACACCTACACCCTGTACCTCACGACCCACAACTTCCACTGGAACGTGACCGGGCCGATGTTCAACACCCTGCACACCATGTTCATGACGCAGTACACCGAGTTGTGGACTGCGGTGGACCCGATCGCCGAGCGCATCCGTTCGCTGGGCCACCCGGCGCCAGGCTCGTACGCTGACTTTGGCCGCCTGGCCAGCGTGCCCGACGCGCCCGGCACCCCGCCCAAGGCGCTCGAGATGGTGCGCATCCTGGTGTCCGGTCATGAGGCCGTGGCCCGCACGGCGCGCGAACTCTTCCCCCTGGCCGACAAGGCCAGCGATGAACCGACCGCCGACCTGCTGACCCAGCGCCTGACGGTGCACGAGCAGACCGCCTGGATGCTGCGCTCCCTGCTCGAGGAGTGAGCCCGCGCGCGCAGCGGGCCTGGGCTTGCTGCGAGAATCGGCGTCTTTCCTGATTCTTCAGCGGCTGCCCCCGCCCCGTCGCGCGATGACTGCTTCGACTGCCCCCCGGCCCCGCGGCCGGCTTTCGCTCTACCTGGACCTGATCCGCTGGGACCGCCCCGCGGGCTGGCTCCTGCTGCTCTGGCCCACGCTGAGTGCCCTGTGGCTGGCGGCGGGGGGCTTTCCGGGCTGGCACCTGTTGGCGGTGTTCACCGCGGGCACGGTGCTGATGCGCAGCGCGGGTTGCTGTGTCAACGACGTGGCCGACCGAGGCTTTGACCGCCACGTCAAGCGCACCGCGCAGCGGCCCGTGACCAGCGGCGCCGTATCGGTGCGCGAGGCCTTGCTGCTGGGGGCGGGGCTGGCCCTGGTCTCGTTTGGGCTGGTGCTGAGCACCAACACCGTGACCGTGCTGTGGTCCTTCGGGGCCTTGGCGGTGACCCTGTTGTACCCTTTTGCCAAGCGCTGGGTGGCCATGCCGCAGGCGGTGCTGGGGGTGGCGTTCAGCTTCGGCATCCCGATGGCGTTCACGGCGCAGGCGGTGCCGCTTGGGGCGTCGGTGGCTTGGCTGGTGCTGAGCAACCTGTTGTGGGTGCTCGCCTATGACACGGAATACGCGATGGTCGACCGCGATGACGACCTCAAGATCGGCATGAAAACCTCGGCCATCACCCTGGGCGCCTGGGACGTGCCGGTGGTGATGGCGTGCTACCTGGGTTGCTTGCTGATCTGGGCCACGGTGCTGTGGGGCCAGATCCCGTTGTGGGCCCTGGCGCTGGGCCTGGCGGGGGCACTGGCCCAGGTGGGCTGGCACTTCAGCCTGATTCGCCGACGCGAGCGCGCGGGCTGTTTCCAGGCGTTTCGGGCCAACCATTGGCTCGGTGCGACGCTGTTTGCCGCGCTGGTCCTCGGGAGCTGGTTCGGCTGAGTCCGGGCACGCTCAGGGCCGACATTGGGCCGACATTGGGCCGACATTGGGCGGGCTGGGTGCGCTGGGCCTGTTTTGCCGCGCCGAGGGCGCCGCGCGGCGTTCGCTTCCCGACCCGGGTCCGCCTGGGGCGGTTCGGGTGGGGCGCTCGGGCCTCAGTAGGCGTGGTGGATCTTGGCCTTGGGCGTCAGGTGCTTGGCCTGCGCGCTGGGCTTGGCGGCCTTGGCACTCTTGGCCTTCTTCGGCTTCTTGGCGTGCTTGCCAGGCTTCTTGCCTTGCTTGGCTTGCACCTTGGCCTTGGCAGTGGCGCTGGTTTTGGCAGCAGCCGGGGTGCTGGTCAGGGCCAGGGGCAGGAGCACCAGGGCGGCCGACAGGACGGCGGTCATCAGTTTTTTCATGGTCTTGGTGTCGTTGTGTGAAAAAAGAAGGTTTGGGCCCTGGGCTTCATCATGAAGTCATTTGCCTACCGTCTATTCTGACTGAAGTTAAGGGCTTTGTTGATCTGTTAAGGGGCCCCAAATTCATCGCCCAATTCTTGGGCGCGCACCCGGGCTTTTTCCATGGCCACGATGAAGTGTTCTTTGATGCGGCTGTCCTCCATCGAGGTCAGTGCCGCGTAGGTTGTGCCCCCCTTGGAGGTGACGCGCTGGCGCAGCACCTCGGGGGGCTCGCTGGAGGCCCGGGCCAGGTCGGCGGCGCCGACAAAGGTGCCAATCGCCAGCTGTTGCGCCTGCGCCGGGCTCAGGCCCATCTGGGCCCCGGCGGCGGTCATGGCTTCGATGAAATAGAACACATAGGCCGGGCCCGAACCGGACAGTGCGGTGACCGCGTCGAGCTGGCTTTCTTCGGCCACCCACAGCAGGTCGCCCGTGGTGCGGATCACCTGCTCGACCTGCTCGCGGTCGGCGGCGGTGACGGCGGCGCGCGCGAACAGGCCGGTCATGCCCTTGCCCACCAGGGCGGGCGTGTTGGGCATGCAGCGCACCACGCGCTCGCTGCCCAGCCACTGGGCGATGCTGTCGCTGCGGATGCCCGCGGCCACGCTCAGGTGCAGGGCGCTCCCGGTGTGGGCCTGCACCGCGGCGGCGGCGTCACGGAAGGTCTGCGGCTTGACCGCCCAGACCACCAGGCGGGCGTCGGCCAGGCGGCGGTCGGCGGCTTCCATGGCCTGCACGCCCAGCTCACGGGTCAGGCGTTCGCGTGCTTCGGCGAAAGGCTCGACCACCAGGATGTCGGCGCTGTTCAGGCCTTGTTTGAGCAGGCCGCCAATGATGGCGCTGGCCATGTTGCCGCCGCCGATGAATGCGATTTTCGTGGTCATGTCAGAGTGGGTTCAAAAATTCAAATGCCAGGAACTGGGTGATCTGCAGGGGGTTGAAATTGTCGTCGCTCACGACCACCAGGGTGCGGTGGCCATTGGGCAGGGTGGGGCCCCAGCACAGGCCCTCGCTGTTGCCCAGGCGCGACACCCCCAGCTGGCTGAAGTCCGCCACCAGGGTCTTGGCGGCGGCCTGGTATTGGCCGAGGCGCAGGGTGTCCTGGTGCAGGGTGTTGCTGGCCCGCCGGGTGTCGATGCGGTAGAGCGCCAGTGACAGCCCCACGCCGGTCATGTAGGCGCGCTCCAGCACCAGCATCTCGTGCGCGTTGATCATCAGGATCTCGCTGACGCCGTTGTCGGCCGGCGCGCCCGGCGGGATCGGGTGCCGGGGCAGGGCGTCGGGCACGTAGGCAATCTGCCGGTCGGCCTGGCCGCTGCGCAGGTTGAAGCGGGTCAGGCGCAGGGGGCCGCCGACCTGGCCGACGCTGGGCTCCGGGCCGTCTTGCAGCAAGGGGCCTTCCATGGCGACCCAGGCGTGTTGCCCGTCGGGCGTCAGCGCCAGGCCCTCAAAGCACTGGTTCTTGCGCGGCCCGCGGCCCGGGTCGATGCCGACACGCAGCATGGCGGGCAGGGGGAACTCGCGCAGGTGGCGCCCGTCGAGGCTGATTTCACGCAGCGCGGGCGACAGGCCCAGGCGCACGTCGCCCTCGCTGGTCCACAGCAGGGTGCCGGTTTCGGCGCGGTAGCGGATGGCCTCGGGGTCGGGGATGTCGGGCGTCGGCTGGTCGGGGGCGCCGCGTTGCTGGCGACCCGGGTAGGGCTGGCCATTGGCCGCCAGCAAGGGGGTGCTGCGCAGCAGTTGCAGGTCCTGGATGCCTTGCGCCGTGATGTCCAGGCTCAGGGTGTAGAAGCGGGCGGCCTGGCGGTCCGAGCGGTCGTCACTGATGGCAAACCACTGGCCCGTGCCGGGGTGGTAGTCGAGCCCGGACAGGCCGCCGACGGTGGTGTCCTGGAAGCTCAGCCGGTAGGGCAGCCGCGCCTCGCCCAGCAGGCGCAGCTGCGGTGGGCTGCTGGTGTGGGGCTGGCGCGGCCCCAGCGGCGCGCAGCCGGGCAGGGCGGTGCCGAGCGCACCCACGGCGGCCCACTGCAGCCATTGGCGGCGGCGCGGGCGCGGGGTCAGCGTTGGGGGTGGGGTCGGAATGTCGAAGCTCACGGGCCGAAGTCTAGAGCTTTTGGGCCCCAGGTCCGGCCCGACAAGGGCTTTTTCAGGTGGCCGTCGCCTGGCGCACGGCCCGCTCCCAGTGGGCCATGCGCTCTTCGGCGTGGGCCCGGCCCAGCGAAGGCTCGAAGCTGCGCTCGGCGCGCCATTGGTCGCTCAGTTCGTCGGTGCCGGCGTACAGACCGGTGCTCAGCCCGGCCAGGTAGGCCGCGCCCAGCGCGGTGGTCTCGATCACGGCGGGGCGCACCACGGGGATGCCCAGCAGGTCGGCCTGCATCTGCATCAGCAGGTCGTTGACGCAGGCGCCGCCGTCCACGCGCAGCTCGGTCACCGGGCTGCCCCCTGCGGCCACGGCGTCGCGGCTCATGGCTTGCAGCAGGGCGGTGCTTTGGAACGCAATGCTCTCCAGCGCGGCGCGGGCGATGTGGGCCAGCGTGGTGCCCCGCGTGATGCCGGTGATGGTGCCGCGGGCTTCGGGGTCCCAGTAGGGGGCGCCCAGGCCGGTGAAGGCCGGCACCATCATCACGCCGCCCGCATCGGGCACGCTTTGCGCGAGGGTCTGCACCTCGCTGCTGGCCTGGATGGCGTTGAGGCCGTCACGCAGCCACTGCACCACGGCGCCACCGACGAACACACTGCCCTCGATGGCGTACTCGGTCTGACGGCTGGGCTGGGCGGCACTGGTGGTCAGCAGGCCGTTTTTCGAAGTCTGGAAGGTGTTGCCGGTGTGCATCAGCATGAAGCAGCCGGTGCCATAGGTGTTCTTGGCCATGCCGGCGCGGAAGCAGGCCTGGCCGAACAGCGCACTTTGCTGGTCGCCCGCGACGCCGCCGATGCGGATCGGTGCGCCCAGCAGCTCAGGCCGCACCTGGCCGTAGTCGGCGCTCGAGGGGCGCACCTCGGGCATCAGGCTGGCGGGGATGCCCAGCAGGGCCAGCAGGTCGGGGTCCCAGCGGTTGTGGCGGATGTCAAACAACATGGTGCGGGCCGCGTTGCTGACGTCAGTGGCATGGACGGCGCCGCCGGTGAGCTGCCACATCAGCCAGCTGTCCACGGTGCCGAATGCCAGCTCGCCGGCCTCGGCCTGGGCCCGCGCACCGGGGACGTGGTGGAGGATCCATTGCAGCTTGGTGGCCGAGAAGTAGGCGTCCACCAGCAGGCCGGTGCGCTGCTGGATCAGGCCCGCATGGCCTTGTTCACGCAACTGGGCACAGGCCGGTTCGGCGCGCCGGTCCTGCCAGACGATGGCGTGGTGGATGGGCTGGCCCGTCTTGCGGTTCCAGACCACGGTCGTTTCACGTTGGTTGGTGATGCCCACCGCGTGGATGTCGCGCGCGCTCAGGCCGGCTTGCTTGAGCACGGCGCGTGCGGTGTCGATCTGGGTTTGCCAGATCAGGCGCGGGTCGTGTTCGACCCAGCCGGGCTGTGGGTAGATCTGGGGCAGCTCCTGCTGGGCCTGGGCCACCACATGGCCTTGGCGGTCGAACACGATGCTGCGCGAGCTGGAGGTGCCCTGGTCAAGGGCCAACAAATAAGTCATGGGAAGTGCGTCCAGGGCAGGGAAGGGGTCAGTCCAGGCAGAGCTCCAGCCGCACGCCGGCGTCTTCGAGCAGTTGGGGGAAGGGGCTGGGGGGCTGGGCGTCGGTGAACAGACGGTCGATCTGGGCCAGGGTGGCGGCCTCGACCATGGCGGGGCGGTTGAACTTGCTGGCGTCAGCGGCCAACCACACCTCGCGCGCGTGTTCGATGATGGTCTGGGCGACTTTCACCTCCCTGTAATCGTAGTCACGCAATGATCCGTCGGACTCGATGCCCGAGATGCCGATCAGCGCGATGTCGACCTTGAACTGGCGGATGAAGTCGACCGCCGCTTCGCCCACGATGCCGCGGTCACGCGCGCGCACCACGCCGCCCGCCACGATCACCTCGAAGCTCGGGTTGCGGCACAGCAGGGCCGCCACATTGAGGTTGTTGGTGATCACACGCAGGCCGGTGTGGTGCAGCAGGGCCTCGGCGATCGCCTCGGTGGTGGTGCCGATGTTGAGGATCAGCGAGCAGTCATTGGGCACTTGCCGCGCCACCGCGCGCGCGATGCGGGCCTTGCCTTCAGCGTTGAGGTTCTGCCGCTGCGGGTGGGCGATGTTTTCAGTGGTGGAGCTGGGCACCCGGACGCCGCCATGGAAGCGGGTCAGCGTGCCACTTTCGGCCAGGCGTTGCACGTCGCGACGCACAGTCTGCAGGGTGACCGAGAGTTCTTCGGCCAGCTCTTCCACCGTCACCGAGCCACGCTCGCGCACGACGTCGATCAGTTTGAGTTGTCGGGGGTTGAAGTTCACGGGGCAGGCGAGGGCTAGGTTGGAGTCAGGGACTTTAAAGGGAAACAAAAGGAACTGGTTAAGGGTTAACCAGAATCAAAAGCGAATCAAAAAGAACAATAATCGCAAAATTCCGAAAATTGGAAGCCAAGTTGGTGCCAGCATCTTGCTGGTCCTCTGTGAGACAAAACGTTGAAAGGTTGCGTGATGCAGCTGGTATTGGAAGGCATTGGCAAGAAGATGGGGGCGGAGACCTGGCTCTACCCCATGGACTTGGCTTTGCAAAGCGGCGCCGTGACGGTGCTTCTGGGGGCCACCCAGGCGGGCAAGACCAGCCTGATGCGCATCATGGCGGGGCTGGACACCCCCAGCCAGGGGCGGGTCCGCGTGGACGGTCAGGACGTGACTGGGGTGCCGGTGCGCCAGCGCGACGTGTCCATGGTGTACCAGCAGTTCATCAACTACCCCTCGATGACGGTGGCGCGCAACATCGCGTCGCCGCTGCTGCTGCGCAAGGACCCCAACGTCGACCAGCGGGTGCGCGAGCTGGCCGCCAAGCTGCACATCGAGATGTTCCTGGAGCGGCTGCCGGCCGAGTTGTCGGGGGGGCAGCAGCAACGCGTGGCCCTGGCCCGGGCGCTGGCCAAGCAGGCGCCCCTGATGCTGCTCGACGAGCCCCTGGTGAACCTCGACTACAAGCTGCGCGAGGAACTGCGCGAAGAACTGACCCAGCTGTTTGCCAGCGGGAATTCGACCGTCGTCTACGCCACCACCGAGCCCGGTGAAGCCCTGTTGCTGGGCGGTTACACCGCGGTGCTCGACCAGGGCGAACTGCTGCAGTACGGCCCGACGGCCGAGGTGTTTCACCGCCCGCGTTCGCTGCGCGTGGCGCGCGCCTTCAGCGATCCTCCGATGAACCTGCTGAGCGCCGACGCCCAGGGGGCGACCCTGAACCTGCGCGGCGGCCCCAGCCTGTCGCTGGACTTGCCCAGCCGCGTCTCGGGCTCCCAGGTCACGGTCGGCCTGCGCGCCCCGGCGTTGCGGGTGCAGGCGCGCCCGGGCGACGTGGCCCTGGCGGGTCAGGTCGAACTGGCCGAGATCTCGGGCTCCGACACCTTTGTCCACGTCCACACGGCGGTGGGCGAACTGGTGGCCCAGCTGACCGGGGTGCACTACTTTGACCTCGGTGCGCCGATCACGGTTTATTTCAGCCCGGCCCAGGCCTATGTCTTTGACGGCAGCGGCGACCTGGCCGTGGCCCCCGAACGCGCCAAAGGACACTGAAGATGGCCCGCATTGAACTCGACCTGGCCCACGCCTACCGGCCCAACCCGCAGCAAGACAGCGACTACGCGCTGCTGCCGCTGAAGATGACCTTCGAGGACGGTGGCGCCTACGCGCTGCTGGGCCCCTCGGGCTGCGGCAAGACCACGCTGCTCAACATCACCTCGGGCCTGCTGCAACCTTCGCACGGCAAGGTGCTGTTCGACGGCCGCGACATGACCCGCCAGAGCCCGCAAGAGCGCAACATCGCGCAGGTGTTCCAGTTCCCGGTCATCTACGACACCATGACCGTGGCCGAGAACCTGGCCTTTCCGCTGCGCAACCGCAAGGTGCCCGAAGCGCAGATCAAGAAGCGCGTGGGCGAGATCGCCGAGATGCTGGACATGAGCGGTCAGCTCAACCAGCGCGCCGCCGGCCTGGCCGCCGACGCCAAGCAAAAGATCTCGCTCGGCCGCGGCCTGGTGCGCCCCGATGTGGCGGCGGTGCTGTTCGATGAGCCGCTGACCGTGATCGACCCGCACCTCAAGTGGCAACTCCGGCGCAAGCTCAAGCAGATCCACCACGAACTCAAGCTGACCCTGGTGTACGTGACGCACGACCAGGTCGAGGCGCTGACTTTTGCCGACCAGGTGGTGGTGATGACGCGCGGCCGTGCCGTGCAGGTGGGGCCGGCCGACGCGCTGTTCGAGCGCCCGCAGCACACCTTTGTTGGTCACTTCATTGGGTCGCCGGGCATGAACTTCCTCCACGCCGAGGTGCGTGGCGCCCAGCTGCTGCTGGCCGGGGACGAGTGGCCCCTGCCTGCCGGGGTGCGCTTGCCCGAAGGCCCGCTCAAGCTGGGCGTGCGCCCCGAGTACGTCGAAGTCACCGCCCCCCATGCGCCCGGTGCCGTGGCCGCCACGGTGCGCCAGGTGCAGGACGTGGGTACCCACCTGATGCTGACCGCCGAGTTGCAGGGCGTGCCCCTCAAGGCGCGCCTGGGCGTGGAGTGGCTGACCCTGAAGGCCGGCGACCCGGTCTGGCTGCAGCTGCTGGGCCCGCACAGCTGCTTTTATGTGAATGAGGAACTGGTGTCATGAGCGCCGTCAACAAACCCGTGAACCAGAAAGCCTGGTTCCTGATCCTGCCCGTGATCCTGTGCGTGGCCTTCTCGGCCATCGTGCCGCTGATGACGGTGGTCAATTACTCGGTGCAGGACATCATCTCGCCCGAGCGCCGCGTCTTTGTCGGCACCGAGTGGTTTGTCGCCGTGATGCGCGACAGCGAGCTGCACAGCGCCCTGCTGCGCCAGTTGCTGTTCTCGCTGGCGGTGCTGGCGGTCGAGCTGCCGCTGGGCGTGCTGCTGGCGCTGTCGATGCCCGCCCAGGGCTGGAAGTCGTCGGCCGTGCTGGTGGTGGTGGCGCTGTCGCTGCTGATCCCCTGGAACGTGGTGGGCACCATCTGGCAGATCTACGGCCGCGAGGACATCGGCCTGCTGGGCCACACCCTGCACCAACTGGGCATCAACTACAGCTACACCGGCAACGCCACCGACGCCTGGCTGACCGTGCTGGTGATGGACGTCTGGCACTGGACCCCGCTGGTGGCGCTGCTGGGCTTTGCCGGGCTGCGCAGCATCCCCGACGCCTACTACCAGGCGGCCCGCATTGACGGGGCCTCCAAGCTGGCGGTGTTCCGCTACATCCAGCTGCCCAAGATGCGCGGCGTGCTGATGATCGCCGTGCTGCTGCGTTTCATGGACAGCTTCATGATCTACACCGAGCCCTTCGTGCTGACCGGTGGCGGCCCCGGCAACGCCACCACCTTCCTGAGCCAGTACCTGACGCAGAAGGCCGTGGGTCAGTTCGACCTGGGCCCGGCCGCAGCCTTCTCGCTCATCTACTTCCTGATCATCCTTTTGCTCTGCTTCATCCTCTACAACTGGATGCAAAGCGTGGGCACGCAGAACCCGGAGGAGACCGGCCATGCATGAGAACCGCTTCCACAAGCGCAGCATTTTTCTGGCGCTGTACTTGGTGTTTGCCTTGTTGCCCATCTACTGGATGATCAACATGAGCTTCAAGACGAACGAGGAGATCCTGTCGAGCTTCTCGTTCTTCCCGCAGCACTTCACCTGGGCCAATTACCGGACCATTTTCACCGACCCGTCCTGGTACTCGGGCTACATCAACTCGCTGATCTATGTGGCCATCAACACCGTGATCTCGGTGGCGGTGGCCCTGCCTGCGGCCTACGCTTTTTCGCGTTACCGCTTCCTGGGTGACAAGCATGTGTTCTTCTGGTTGCTGACCAACCGCATGACGCCGCCCGCCGTGTTCCTGCTGCCCTTCTTTCAGCTCTACACCACGGTCGGTCTGATGGACACCCACATCGCGGTGGCGCTGGCGCACCTGCTGTTCAACGTGCCCTTGGCGGTGTGGATTCTCGAAGGCTTCATGGGCGGCATCCCGCGTGAGATCGACGAGACCGCCTACATCGACGGCTACAGCTTCCCGCGCTTCTTCCTGACCATCTTCCTGCCTTTGATCAAGGCCGGCGTGGGCGTGGCGGCGTTCTTCTGCTTCATGTTCAGCTGGGTGGAGCTGCTGCTGGCGCGCACGCTCACCAGCGTCAACGCCAAGCCCATCGTGGCCACCATGACCCGCACCGTGTCGGCCTCCGGCATGGACTGGGCCACCCTGGCGGCAGCGGGCGTGCTGACCATCGTGCCGGGCGCGATCGTGATCTGGTTTGTGCGCCACTACATCGCGAAGGGTTTCGCGATGGGCCGTGTTTAAGGAGACCGCAATGCTTGAATGGATGGCCTGGACCCTGCCCGTGGCGGTGTTCTTCATCTCCATCGTCCTGATGCTGATTGGCATGACGGTGTGGGAAATCCGCTCGCCCACGGTGGAGCGCAAGGGCTTTTTGCCGCTGCGCACCACGCGCGGCGATCGCCTCTTCATTGGCCTGCTCAGCGCGGCCTATGTGAACCTGATGTTTGTGGGCCTCAGTGACAAGTTCCAAGCTTGGCTGAGCCTCGAGTCCGAGCCCTCGGTGTGGGTCAGCTTTGTGCTGTCCATGGGGGTTCTGGCGTTCGTCATGCACAAGGGCTGAGGGGCCCTGTGGAACGGCAGGAATTCGGCTCGACCCTTCCCCGGGGCCGGACAACCTTTTCATAAACCGGGGATTTGCACTTGAGGAGACATCTCATGAAATTGCGTTACACGGCGCTCGCCATGGCCGCGGCCCTGGTCGCCGGTTCTTACGCCCATGCTGGCGAAGCCGAAGCCAAGAAGTGGATCGACAGCGAGTTCCAGCCGTCCACCTTGTCCAAGGACAAGCAGATGGCCGAAATGAAGTGGTTTATCGAGGCCGCCAAGAAGTTGCAGGCCAAGGGCGTGAAGGAAATCTCGGTGGTGTCCGAAACCATCACCACCCACGAATACGAGTCCAAGACCCTGGCCAAGGCGTTTGAAGAAATCACCGGCATCAAGGTCAAGCACGACCTGATCCAAGAAGGTGACGTGGTCGAAAAGCTGCAGACCTCGATGCAGTCGGGCAAGTCCATCTATGACGGCTGGATCAGCGACTCCGACCTGATCGGTACCCACTACCGCTACGGCAAGATCATGAACCTGACCGACTACATGGCCGGTGCAGGCAAGGAGTTCACCAACCCCGATCTGGACCTGAAGGACTTCATCGGTGCCAGCTTCACCACCGCCCCGGACGGCAAGCTGTACCAACTGCCCGACCAGCAGTTCGCCAACCTGTACTGGTTCCGTGCCGACCTGTTCGCGCGCAAAGACCTGCAAGACAAGTTCAAGGCCAAGTACGGCTACGAACTGGGCGTGCCGCAAAACTGGAGCGCCTACGAAGACATCGCCGAGTTCTTCACCAACGACGTGAAGACCATCGACGGCAAGCCGATCTACGGTCACATGGACTACGGCAAGAAGGACCCGTCGCTGGGCTGGCGTTTCACCGACGCCTGGCTGTCGATGGCCGGTACCGCCGACAAGGGCATCCCGAACGGCATGCCGGTGGACGAGTGGGGCATCCGTGTCGCCGCCGACAAGTGCACCCCGGTGGGCGCCTCGGTGTCGCGCGGTGGTGCCACCAACTCGCCGGCAGCGGTCTACGCCCTGACCAAGTACGTGGACTGGATGAAGAAGTACGCGCCCAAGGAAGCCTCGGGCATGACCTTCGGCGAAGCCGGCCCGGTGCCGGCCCAAGGCCAGATCGCGCAGCAGATCTTCTGGTACACCGCCTTCACGGCCGACATGACCAAGAAGGGTCTGCCGGTGGTGAACGAGGACGGCACGCCGAAGTGGCGCATGGCGCCCGGCCCGAACGGCCCGTACTGGAAGCAAGGCATGCAGAACGGCTACCAGGACGTGGGTTCGTGGACCTTCTTCAAGGGCCATGACGCCAACAAGACCGCTGCCGCCTGGCTGTACGCCCAGTTCGTGACCGCCAAGACCGTGTCGGCCAAGAAGTCGGTGGTGGGTCTGACCTTCATCCGTGACAGCGACATCCGCCACGACTACTTCACCCAGAACGCCGCCAAGTACGGTGGCCTGATCGAGTTCTACCGCAGCCCGGCCCGCGTGGCCTGGACCCCGACCGGCAACAACGTGCCCGACTACCCCAAGCTGGCCCAGCTGTGGTGGAAGAACGTGGCCCAGGCCGTCACGGGTGAAAAGACCCCGCAAGCCGCGATGGACAACCTGGCCGAGGAAATGGACCAGGTCATGGCCCGCCTCGAGCGCGCCGGCATGGCCAGCTGCGCCCCCAAGCTGAACCCGAAGAGCGACGCCTCCAAGTGGCTGAGCGACAAGGGGGCACCGTGGGCCAAGCTGGCCAACGAGAAGCCGAAGGGCGAAACCGTCAACTACGACAAGCTGTTGCAGGCTTGGAAGGACGGCAAGGTTCGCTGAGCCCCGGCTGAGCGAACAGGTTCCGGTGCCGGCCTTCGGGCGGGCGCCGGATTGGAATCCCCGCAGGGCGCCTGCAAGGCCCTGCCCTGAATGCCAGACCTGCCGGCCCTGCCCGGCGGGTCTGCCCGTAAAGACATGAGCGATACCCCACTGCCCCAAGCGACCCTGCGAGCCGACCTCATCGAGCGTCTGGCGCAGCCGCGTGTCTATGACCTGGCCATCATCGGTGGCGGGGCCACTGGTCTGGGGGTGGCGCTGGACGCGGCCCTGCGTGGCCTGAGCGTGGTGCTGCTGGAGTCGCACGACTTTGCCAAAGGCACTTCGTCGCGCGCCACCAAGCTGGTGCACGGCGGTGTGCGCTACCTGGCCCAGGGCAACATCTCCCTGGTGCGCGAAGCGCTGCACGAGCGCACCACCCTGCTGAACAACGCGCCCCACCTGGCGCAACCCTTGCCGTTTGTGATGCCGTCCTACCACTGGTGGGAGTCGCCGTTCTACGGCATCGGCCTCAAGATGTACGATGCCCTGGCTGGCAAGGCTGGCCTGGGCCCCACTGAATTCCTGGGCCAGGCGCGCACCCGTGCCTGCCTGCCCACCATCAGCGAAGAGCACCTCTGGGGTGGCGTCAAGTACTGGGATGGCCAGTTCGATGACGCGCGCCTGGCCCTGGTGCTGGCGCGCTCCGCCGCCCAGCTGGGCGCTTTGCTGGTCAATTACTGTGCCGTCACCGGCCTGCACCACAGCCAGGGCCGCGTCGACGGTCTCAGCTGTGTCGATCAGGAGACCGGTCAGACCCATGAGGTGCGTGCCCGGTGTGTGGTGAACGCCGCTGGGGTGTGGGTCGATGCGCTGCGCCAGATGGATGGCGAGGCCATGGGTCGGGCCAGCAAGCCCATGGTGGCCCCCAGCCAGGGGGTGCACGTGGTCGTGGACCGCGAGTTCCTGCCCGGCGACCACGCGTTGCTGGTGCCCAAGACGGCCGACGGCCGGGTGCTGTTTGCCGTGCCCTGGTTGGGCAAGGTCATCCTGGGCACCACCGACACCCCGCGCAACGACCTCGCGCGCGAGCCCGAAGCCTTTGCCGACGAAGTGGCCTTCATCCTGGAGGAGTCCGCGCGCTACCTCAAGCGCGCGCCGCGCCGCGAGGACGTGCGCAGCGTCTGGGTGGGGCTGCGCCCGCTGGTCAAGCCGGTCGAGGACGACGGCAACACCAAGGGCATCAGCCGCGAACACACGGTGGCGGTCAGCAAGTCCGGCCTGGTCACGGTGACCGGCGGCAAGTGGACCACCTACCGCGCGATGGCCGAGGACGTGTTGCAAAAATGCGAACAGGCCGGGCTGCTGTCCAGCCTGCCCGCCTCCCGCACGGCCCAGCACCGCCTGGTCGGCGCGCCGGCGGCCGGGGTGGCCACGGTGCGCCTGAGCCAGCCGCCGGGCAGCCACCTGTACGGCGACGAAGCCGCGCTGCTGGACAGTCTGCCAGGGCATGATCGCTGGATCGGTCCGAACCTGTCCGAAGCAATGGTACGATTCGCGGCCCGGTACGAATACGCGCGCACCATCGAAGACGTGCTCGCGCGCCGTCACCGCATGCTCTTCCTGGACGCCCGCGCCGCAGCTGCCGCGGCGCCCGCCGTGGCCCTGATCCTCGAGCAGGAATTGGGTTTGCCGCAATCGGTCGAAGACTTCCTGGCGCTGGCCCAGCGCTACGCGACCCTCCCCTGATATTTCAGCGGGGAGGGATTGACGCCACCCGCTTTTTTTGCAATACTCACAGGCTTCGCTGTAAAAAGTGAAGTTTCTTGCCCAGCGGAAGCGCCGCAAATGGTTTGCGGCGCGGACGACGGGCCCAAGACTGACTGGTGCTTTTGATGGTCAAGAGCCCTGGTACAAGTTGGGAATATTGAAATGATCCAGACAGAATCTCGGTTAGAGGTTGCCGACAACACTGGCGCCAAGTCCGTCCTGTGCATCAAGGTGCTCGGCGGTTCCAAGCGTCGTTATGCAAGTGTTGGCGACATCATCAAGGTGAGCATCAAAGAAGCCGCTCCGCGTGGTCGCGTCAAAAAAGGCGAGATCTACAGCGCAGTGGTCGTTCGCACCGCCAAGGGCATCCGCCGTGGCGATGGCTCGCTCGTTAAATTTGACGGCAACGCAGCAGTGCTGCTGAACGCCAAGCTGGAGCCGATCGGCACCCGCATCTTTGGACCCGTGACGCGTGAACTGCGTAACGAAAAGTTCATGAAGATCGTGTCCCTGGCTCCTGAAGTTCTCTGAGGACGCGAATCATGAACAAGATCCGCAAAGGCGATGAAGTGATCGTGCTCACGGGGCGCGACAAGGGTAAGCGCGGTCAAGTGGTGCTGCGCAAGGACGACTCCCACCTGATCGTGGAAGGCGTCAACCTGGTTAAGAAGCACACCAAGCCGAACCCCCTGAAGGGTACGACCGGTGGCATCGTGGAAAAGACCATGCCTATCCACCAGTCCAACGTGGCCATTTTCAATGCCGCCACTGGCAAGGCTGACCGCGTGGGCATCAAGCTGCAAGCTGACGGCAAGCGCGTTCGCGTTTACAAGTCCAGCGGCGAAGAAATCAAGGTGGCATGACCATGGCACGACTGCAACAACACTACCGCGAAAAAGTGGCCCCGGAACTGATTGCCAAGTTTGGCTACACGTCTCCGATGCAAGTGCCGCGTCTGACCAAGATCACCCTGAACATGGGCGTGAGCGAAGCTGTGTCGGACAAGAAGGTCATGGACAACGCCGTTGGCGACCTGACCAAGATTGCCGGCCAAAAGCCCGTGGTGACCAAGGCCAAGAAGGCCATCGCCGGTTTCAAGATCCGTGAAGGCCAAGCCATTGGCTGCATGGTGACCCTGCGTGGCGTTCAGATGTATGAATTCCTGGACCGCTTTGTGACCATTGCCCTGCCCCGCGTCCGCGACTTCCGCGGTATCTCGGGTCGTGCCTTTGACGGCCGTGGCAACTACAACATCGGCGTCAAAGAACAAATCATCTTCCCGGAAATTGAGTACGACAAGGTCGATGCCCTGCGCGGTCTCAATATCAGCATCACCACGACGGCCAAGACGGACGAAGAGTGCAAGGCACTGCTCGCCGGCTTCCGTTTCCCGTTCAAGAACTGAGGTGTCGTGTGGCTAAAGTAGCTTTGATCGAGCGCGAGCTCAAGCGAGAAAAACTGGTTGCCAAGTTCGCGAAAAAACACGCTGAACTGAAGGCCATCGCCAACGATTCCAAGCGTAGCGAAGAAGAGCGTGCTGCTGCCCGTCTGGGTCTGCAAAAGCTCCCGCGCAACGCCAACCCGACCCGTCAACGCAACCGTTGCGAGATCACGGGCCGTCCGCGTGGCACCTTCCGTCAATTCGGTCTGGGCCGTGCAAAGATTCGTGAACTGGCATTTGCTGGTGATATCCCCGGTATCACCAAAGCCAGCTGGTAAGCAGGCAGGAGAGATTAAACATGAGCATGAGTGATCCCATCGCTGACTTGCTGACCCGCATCCGCAACGCACAAATGGTGGCCAAGGCTACCGTGCTGGTTCCTTCTTCCAAAGTGAAGGTTGCCATCGCCCAAGTGCTGAAGGATGAAGGCTATATCGACGGCTTCCAAGTGAAGGCAGTTGAAGGCAAGTCCGAACTCGAAATTTCCCTGAAGTACTACGCTGGTCGTCCGGTGATTGAGCGCATCGAGCGCGTCAGCCGCCCCGGCCTGCGTGTCTACAAGGGCCGTGACGCCATCCCCCAAGTCATGAATGGCCTCGGCGTGGCCATCGTCACCACCCCCAAGGGCGTGATGACCGATCGCAAAGCACGTGCTACCGGTGTCGGTGGCGAAGTGCTCTGCTATGTGGCTTAAACCGTGACATTGAGGAGAAACTGAAATGTCCCGCGTAGGCAAAGCACCGGTCGCCATCCCCCAAGGTGTGGATGTGCAGATCAAAGACGACCAAATCAGCGTGAAGGGCACCGGCGGTGCTCTGACCCTGGCGCAAAACGCCCTGGTGAAGGTCACTATCGAAGACGGCAAGCTGACGTTTGCCCCCACCAACGACTCCCGCGAAGCGAACGCCATGTATGGCACGTTCCGTCAGCTGGTCAACAACATGGTCGTTGGCGTGAGCAAGGGTTTTGAGAAGAAGCTGACCTTGGTCGGCGTGGGCTACAAGGCCGCTGCTCAAGGCACCAAGCTGAACCTGGCTGTGGGTTACTCCCACCCCGTGAACATCGAAATGCCCCAAGGCATTACTGTGGCCACTCCGACGGCAACCGAAATCTTGATCAAGGGCGCTGACCGTCAGCGCGTGGGTCAAGTGGCTGCCGAGATCCGTGCTGTTCGTCCGCCCGAGCCTTACAAGGGCAAGGGTATCCGTTATTCGGACGAGAAGATCACGATCAAAGAGACCAAGAAGAAGTAAGGAGCTGCAGCATGTTGACCAAAAAAGAGCAGCGTCTGCGCCGTGCACGTCAAACTCGCATTCGCATTGCCAATCAAGGCGTTGCGCGTCTGAGCGTGAACCGCACCAACCTGCACATCTACGCCACTGTGATCTCCGGTTGCGGTACCAAGGTGTTGGCCAGCGCATCCACGGCAGAAGCCGAAGTGCGCACCACCCTGGGTGCTTCTGGCAAGGGCGGCAACGCCGCTGCCGCCCAACTGATCGGCAAGCGCATCGCTGAAAAGGCGAAGGCTGCTGGCGTTGAGAAGGTTGCATTCGATCGCGCTGGTTTCGCATACCACGGTCGTGTCAAGGCTCTGGCCGAGGCAGCCCGTGAAGCAGGCCTGCAGTTCTAAGCGGACGGGAATAAAAAATGGCTAAATTTTCACCCCAAGTAAAAGACGAAGGTCGTGACGACGGCATGCGCGAGAAGATGATCGCCGTGAACCGCGTGACCAAAGTGGTTAAGGGCGGCCGAATTCTCGGTTTCGCAGCCCTGACCGTGGTCGGCGATGGCGATGGTCGTGTTGGCATGGGCAAGGGCAAGTCGAAGGAAGTGCCCGCTGCTGTGCAAAAGGCAATGGAAGAAGCCCGTCGCAACATGACCAAGGTCTCCTTGAAGAACGGCACCATCCACCACAACGTGACCGGCCACCATGGCGCCGCGGTTGTGATGATGGCTCCGGCTCCCAAGGGTACCGGCATCATTGCAGGCGGCCCGATGCGTGCTGTGTTCGAAGTGATGGGCGTGACGGACATCGTGGCCAAGAGCCATGGTTCCTCGAACCCTTACAACATGGTCCGCGCAACGTTTGACGCGCTGAAGAACTCCACGACGCCTTCGAACGTCGCGGCCAAGCGCGGCAAGTCTGTTGAAGACCTCTTTGTCTAAGGAAGCCTCCAAATGACAACGCAAAACACCGTGAAGATCCAGCTGGTTCGCAGCCCGATCGGCACCAAGGAATCGCACCGCGCCACCGTTCGTGGTCTGGGCCTGCGCAAGCTGAACAGCATCAGCGAACTGCAGGACAGCCCTGAAGTGCGCGGCATGATTAACAAGATCAGCTACCTGGTCAAAGTGCTCTGAGAGAAGAGAACATGGAACTCAATAGCATCAAGCCCGCAGCTGGCGCCAAGCACGCCAAGCGTCGCGTTGGCCGTGGCATTGGCTCCGGTCTCGGCAAGACGGCCGGCCGTGGTCACAAGGGTCAGAAGTCGCGTTCGGGCGGCTACCACAAGGTGGGTTTCGAAGGCGGTCAAATGCCTCTGCAACGTCGCCTGCCCAAGCGCGGTTTCAAGTCGCATCTGCTGAAGTTCAACGCTGAGATCACCCTGGGCGATCTGGAAGTGCTGGGCCTGGCCGAAGTCGACCTGGGCGCTCTGAAGGTGGCTGGTCTGGTTGGCGAACTGGCCAAGGTTGTCAAGGTCGTCAAGACCGGCACCCTGACCAAGGCTGTCAAGCTCAATGGCATCGGCGCTACCGCCGGCGCCAAGGCAGCGATCGAAGCCGCCGGTGGCAGCTTCGCCGCCTAACAGGCCTTGAAAGACGTCCATCGTGGCAACTAGCGCAGCACAAATGGCAAAGACCGGGAAGTTCGGCGACCTCCGCCGACGTCTGGTGTTTCTGTTGCTCGCGCTCGTGGTGTATCGCATTGGCGCCCACATCCCCGTGCCGGGCATTGACCCGGCGCAGCTCCAGCAGCTCTTCAAGGGCCAGCAGGGTGGGATTCTGAATCTGTTCAACATGTTCTCCGGTGGAGCACTGTCCAGATTCACGGTGTTCGCACTGGGCATCATGCCGTACATCTCGGCGTCGATCATCATGCAACTTCTGTCTTACGTCCTTCCTGCCATGGAGCAGCTCAAGAAGGAAGGTGAGGCAGGTCGTCGCAAGATCACCCAATACACCCGTTACGGGACACTGGGTCTGGCGCTCTTTCAGTCGCTCGGCATTGCCGTGGCGCTGGAAGGCACTGCCGGTCTGGTCATCGCTCCTGGTTTTGGCTTCCGCCTGACCGCTGTGGTGAGTCTGACCGCTGGGACCATGTTCCTGATGTGGCTGGGTGAGCAGATCACTGAGCGCGGTTTGGGTAACGGCATTTCGATCCTGATTTTTGCTGGGATCGCAGCAGGTCTTCCGTCTTCGATCGGTGGCTTGTTGGAGCTGGTCAGCACGGGTGCGATGAGCATCTTGGCCGCCCTGTTCATTGTGGCTGTGGTGATTTTGGTGACTTACTTCGTCGTTTTCGTCGAACGTGGTCAACGGAAGATCCTGGTCAACTATGCCCGACGCCAGGTTGGCAACAAGGTTTATGGGGGCCAGTCTTCCCATCTGCCCTTGAAGCTGAACATGGCTGGTGTGGTGCCGCCGATCTTTGCTTCGTCGATCATCCTGTTGCCGGCAACGGTGGTGGGTTGGTTCAGCACCGGTGAATCGATGCGTTGGTTGAAAGACATCGCAGGTGCGTTGACCCCTGGTCAGCCCATCTACGTGATGTTCTACGCCGCCGCGATCGTATTTTTCTGCTTCTTCTATACGGCGCTGGTTTTCAACAGCCGTGAGACAGCAGATAACTTGAAGAAGAGTGGGGCTTTCGTTCCTGGAATTCGGCCTGGTGACCAGACCGCGCGTTACATCGACAAGATTCTCGTGCGCCTGACCTTGGCGGGTGCGGCTTACATCACGTTCGTGTGTTTGCTGCCTGAGTTCCTGATCCTGAAGTACAACGTTCCGTTTTACTTTGGGGGTACTTCCCTGTTGATCATCGTGGTGGTGACCATGGACTTCATGGCCCAGGTTCAGAACTACATGATGTCGCAGCAGTACGAGTCACTCCTTAAGAAGGCTAACTTCAAGACATCGCCGGGTGGTTGATTTGGCATGGCCTGGTAGCCTCATCCACAGGGTGGGTGAGGTGTTCAGACACTGACCTGGTTACTGTTGAATTGACGCCCTGCGATCTGTCTCGGGCACGTATTGTTTTCCGCGCCAACTGATGGTTGCGGTTTGAAGAGTTTTAGGAGAATGAAATGAGAGTTTCGGCTTCGGTCAAGAAAATTTGCCGCAACTGCAAAATCATCCGCCGCAAAGGCGTGGTGCGTGTGATCTGCACGGATGCACGTCACAAGCAGCGCCAAGGTTGATTTAGACAAGTTATAGAGGACGCACCATGGCACGTATTGCTGGGATTAACATTCCTCCGCACAAGCATGCGGAAATCGGTCTGACCGCCATCTTTGGCATCGGTCGCACCCGCGCTCGCAAGATTTGCGAAGCAACTGGTATCGCTTACACCAAGAAGATCAAGGATCTGACGGACGGCGATCTGGAAAAGATTCGCGAACAAATCGAGCAGTTCACCATTGAAGGTGACCTGCGTCGCGAAACAACGATGAACATCAAGCGCTTGATGGACATCGGTTGCTACCGTGGCTTCCGTCACCGTCGTGGCCTGCCGATGCGTGGTCAACGTACCCGCACCAACGCCCGTACTCGCAAGGGTCCGCGCAAGGCAGCAGCCGCTCTGAAGAAATAATTGAGAGATCAATATGGCAAAAGCACCCGCCAATAACGCAGCACAACGCGTGCGCAAGAAGGTCCGCAAGAACGTTTCTGACGGTATTGCCCACGTTCACGCATCGTTCAACAACACGATCATCACCATCACGGACCGTCAGGGCAACGCCCTGTCCTGGGCTTCGTCGGGTGGTCAAGGCTTCAAGGGCTCCCGCAAGTCCACGCCCTTTGCGGCCCAGGTCGCGTCGGAAGTGGCTGGTCGCGCTGCCATTGAGCAAGGCATCAAGAACCTCGACGTCGAAATCAAGGGTCCCGGCCCCGGCCGTGAGTCCTCTGTTCGTGCACTGGGTGCCCTGGGCATCCGCATCACGTCCATCTCTGATGTGACGCCGGTGCCGCACAACGGCTGCCGCCCCCAAAAGCGTCGTCGTATCTGATTTTGTAAGCCCACCGCCATCGGCTGCGCGCCGATGGCTCCCGCACGTTTCGTGTGGAAGATGACATAAAAGGAAGCTCAAGTGGCACGTTACCTCGGCCCCAAGGCCAAACTCTCCCGCCGTGAAGGCACCGACCTGTTCCTGAAGAGCGCCCGTCGCTCGATCGCGGACAAGGCCAAGTTCGATTCCAAGCCTGGTCAGCACGGCCGCACCTCGGGTGCCCGTACCTCTGACTTCGGTCTGCAACTGCGTGAAAAGCAGAAGGTCAAGCGCATGTACGGCGTGCTGGAAAAGCAATTCCGCCGCTACTTCGAAGAAGCTGACCGTCGCCGTGGCAACACCGGCGCCAACCTGCTGTTCATCCTCGAGTCCCGTCTGGACAACGTGGTGTACCGCATGGGCTTCGGTTCGACCCGCGCTGAAGCACGTCAGCTGGTTTCGCACAAGGCCATCACCGTGAACGGCCAATCGGTCAACATCCCGTCGTACCTGGTCAAGGCCGGTGACGTGATCGCTGTCCGCGAAAAGTCCAAGAAGCAAGGCCGTGTGGCTGAAGCTCTCCAATTGGCTCAACAAGTCGGCATCCCGGCTTGGGTTGAAGTCAATGCGGACAAGGTCGAAGGCACTTTCAAGAAGTCGCCTGACCGTGATGAGTTCGGTGCAGACATCAACGAATCGCTGATCGTTGAACTGTATTCGCGTTAATCATCCGTTCAATTGAAATCGTTCCTATACCGCGGGGCACCGCGGTATAGGTGCTTCACCAGCCTTACCGGTGTAACGAGCCGGGGGTATTGAGAGGAAGTCTGAATGCAAACCAATTTGCTGAAACCCAAAGCAATCACCGTGGAACAGCTTGGCAACAACCGCGCCAAGGTCGCACTGGAACCGTTCGAACGCGGTTACGGTCATACGCTGGGCAACGCCATTCGGCGTGTTCTGCTGTCTTCCATGGTGGGGTACGCAGCGACTGAAGTCACGATCGCCGGTGTTCTGCATGAGTACTCGTCGATTGACGGTGTTCAGGAAGACGTCGTCAACATCCTTCTGAACCTGAAGGGCGTTGTGTTCAAGCTGCACAACCGTGACGAAGTGACCCTGAGCCTGCGCAAGGATGGCGAAGGTGTGGTGACGGCTGGTGACATCCAAACCCCACACGACGTTGAGATCATCAACCCCGACCACGTGATCGCCACGCTGTCGGCGGGTGGCAAGCTCGACATGCAGATCAAGGTGGAAAAGGGCCGTGGCTATGTGCCGGGCAACCTCCGTCGCTTCGCTGACGAGTCGACCAAGTCCATCGGCCGCATCGTTCTCGATGCATCGTTCTCCCCGGTCCGTCGCGTGAGCTACACCGTGGAAAGCGCCCGTGTGGAACAGCGCACCGACCTCGACAAGCTGGTGGTTGAGATTGAAACCAACGGCGCGGTCGCGGCTGAAGATGCCGTGCGTGCTTCGGCCAAGATCCTGGTCGAACAACTGGCGGTGTTCGCGCAACTCGAAGGTGGCGAAATCGCTTCGTTCGACACGCCGTCGCGTCCGGTGGGTGCTTCGTTCGATCCGATCCTGCTGCGTCCTGTCGACGAGCTGGAACTGACCGTCCGTTCGGCCAACTGCCTGAAGGCCGAAAACATCTACTACATCGGCGACCTGATTCAGCGCACCGAGAACGAGTTGCTCAAGACCCCGAACCTGGGTCGCAAGTCGCTCAACGAAATCAAGGAAGTCTTGGCTTCGCGTGGTCTGACCCTGGGCATGAAGCTGGAAAGCTGGCCGCCCGCTGGTTTGGACAAGCGTTAAGCTATAATCTTGGGCTCCGCTCTTTGGTGAGCGGATCACCCCGCTGCCCGGCTCGCGCCAGGGCAGCAAGTGCAACGGCCAGTACCTGATCCGGCTGGCCGTTTTTAAATAAAGAAAGGAAAGCACTATGCGTCACGGACACGGCCTTCGTAAACTCAACCGCACCAGCTCGCACCGCCTGGCGATGCTGCAGAACATGATGAACTCGCTCATCGAGCACGAAGTCATCAAGACCACCGTCCCCAAGGCCAAGGAACTGCGCCGCGTGGTTGAGCCCATGATCACCCTGGCCAAGGTCGACACCGTCGCCAACCGCCGTCTGGCTTTTGACCGCCTGCGCGACCGCGACAGCGTCACCAAGCTGTTCAACGACCTGGGCCCGCGTTTCAACGCCCGTCCCGGTGGCTACACCCGCATCCTGAAGATGGGTTACCGTGTTGGCGACAACGCCCCCATGGCCCTGGTTGAACTGGTTCAACGCGCTGAAGAAAATAATTCTGCTGAAGCCGCTCAAGCTGCTGAATAACAGGTTATACTACTAGCTTACCGCGCGATGGAGCAGTCTGGTAGCTCGTTGGGCTCATAACCCAAAGGTCGGAGGTTCAAATCCTTCTCGCGCAACCAAATTCAAGCGGTCTCCGCTGTTTTGCAAAAAGCCCACTTCGGTGGGTTTTTTGTTTTTCTGCATCCCCTTCTTGTTCGGATGGGGGGCCCGCGTGCGTGGACCTGCCGCGCCCACAGGGCGTTCATTAAAGCCCCGCACCCACCAACCCCCACGTCAGCATTCCAGTGCGACAGCATCCCCCGCCAGCCCAGCCCCCAAAAGGCCTGCCATCCAGCCCATCGCAGGCCCATGGGGCCTTGGCAGGTCACAGGGGCGACTGGCTGATCCCGAGGCTCAGTGGGGGGGGAGGGCGGCGATTTGCAAGGGCGCGGCCAGCCCGCTGAGCTCGCAGTCCACGGGGGCGCCGGGCGGGGTGTGCCGCTCCAGCACGACAAAGGCGCCGTCCTGCAGGGCCAGCAGGGCGTGGTGCCAGGTGCCAGGGTGCAACACAACGCCTTGCTGACCATTGGTGACGAAGGCCTGCACGTCGTCGGGGCCCGGCAGGGCATTGGCGCGGGCCACGACCACGATGAAACGCTGTCCTTCAAGCGGCATGAAGCTTTGGCTGCCGAGCTTGTGACGCTCCAGTTCGTGCACGGTGATTGGCAACGAGCGCGCCTGGGCCTGATAGATAGCCAAGCCTGCTTGTCCGTCCGCGTGGTGCAGCGACAGGGGCAGCGCCAAGTCCAGTCGCCAGCAACTGCCCTGGTTGATGGGTCGCGCGCCGGGGGGCGGTGTGTCGCCAAACCCTTCCAGCACGGTGCCGAAGGGCGCGAAGTGTTCGGCGCTCAGCGGGCGCAGGGGCAGGGTGGCGGGTGTCAGGGCAAGGGCAGCGTTCATGCCCACCGTGCAAGCACAGCCCGTGCCCGCCAGCGCCAGCGGTCGCCTGTCAGGCCGCGCCGGCCTGTGGTGCCGTGGGCACCGCCGCCACGCCGTCTTGGGGTTTGATCAGCTCGTCGAGTTGACGCGAAATCTCGGCTTCGATCTGGGGCTGGAATGAACCCAGCAGGAAACCCAGCTTGGCGTTCAGCTCGAAGCCTTGGGCCGTGACCTGCAGCGAGCCACTGGCACCCGCGCGGGTGAAGCTCAGCACGTCCTGCTCGGCGCCTTCGTCGTAGCGGCACTGCATGTCGAGCTTGCGTTCGGCCTTCTCGGCCCAGCGGCGGGCGACCTCGCGGGCGGCGGACAGGCCCAGGGCGTGGGCGCGTTGGATGTGGATGTCGGGCAAATTCAATCTCCGTCGGTCGCGCCGGGCAGGGTTGGCAGGGCTTGGCGCCGCTGAGCGGCAGGTAATTGCGCCAAGCGGCGGACCGCATCATAAAACGCGGGCCACGGTTCTGCGTGCTCCTTCTGCATTTGGGCGAACAAGGCCTCGAACGCGGGCACCAACCCATCGTAGGCCGCCTGGGTGCCGAAGCTCGCATTGTTGGCTTCGGCGACCCAGGGGTCATAGCCCGACCGCTGGCCCGGCGCGAGGCCCCAGGATTGGCGCAAGGCCGCGTAGCGGGCCCGGAACTGGGCCATGACCTCGGCCTTTTGCGCCAGGGCCGAGCGCCTGGCCTCGGGGTCCGCGTGGGGGGTGGGCGGGCGGTCAGCGCCGCGCGGCGTGGCCGGCGGCTGAAAGGGCTCATACAGGGCCAGCAGGGCCTCACGGGTGCTGCGCACCAGGGCCCGGAAGTCGCGCCGCTGCCGGTCGGCGCGTGCGTAGGCGTCACGGGCTGCGGGGCTGGCCTGCTGGGTCAGCCACTGGCGCACCCCGATCTGCTCCACCGCGGTGGCAAACGATTCATTGAAGGTGGTGTCGTCGTGGACGTACACCACCTGGTGCGCCATCTCATGGAAGATCAAGCGCGCCAAATCACCCTCGGGGTAGTGGATGAAGGTGTTGAGCAAGGGGTCGCCGCCCGCCCAGTTCAGCCAGCCCAGGGTCGAATAGGTGGGCACCCCATAGACCTGGGTTTCCAGGCCTTCAGCGCGCAGCACCTCGCTCAAGGCGTGGGCCTGGGCGGCGTCAAAGTAACCGCGGTAGCCGATGCAGCCCGCGACCGGAAAGCACCAGGTGCGCAGCGTCAGTGACAGCGGTTCGGCGGCCGTCACGTTCCAGATCGCAGCCGGGCGCCGCAAGTCGGCATAGCGCTGGTAGCTGGCGTTGTCCGGCAGGCCCAGCGCTTGCACAGCAAAGCGACGCAGGCGCTGCGCGGATTGCAGCTGTTGTTGCAGGGGCGCGGGGGTTTGGGGATCGGCCAGCCAGTCATCGATCGGCTTCGCCGCCTGCATCAGCTGCCAGTGGCCGTGAACCGATTGCCAGTAGTAGCCCATCTGGGCGCAGCCGCTCAGCAGCAGGCCGAGGCCCATGAGGACGCCGCCCCGCCCCAGGCGCACCAAGGCGGGGGACAGCCGGAGGCGCCGCAGAAGAAGACAGGTCAAGCGCATGGCCCAACGATAACCCGAGCAGCCGGCGGCCAGGTGCTGCGCCTCCGGCCTGCGGCGTTTGACATGGGGGCCGATCGCTTTGGCAGCGGCTGTCGCCGCCAGGCCAAGCCCTGGGGGGCGCAGGGCCGTCGCCAGGCGCACCACCGGCTCAGTCGGGTCGCACTGCGGTGACCTCGATCTCGACCTTAGCCCGGGCCTCGACCAGGGCCGCGACCTGCACGCAGCTCATGGCCGGAAAGTGGCGCCCCATCACCTCGCGGTAGACGGTGCCCAGCTCGCGCAGCCGGGCGTTGTACTCGTCGCGGTCCACGATGTACCAGGTCATGCGCACCATGTGCTCGGGGCCGGCCAGCCCGGCCTCGAGCACGGCGCGCACGTTCAGCAGGGCTTGCCGGGTTTGCGCAATGAAGTCGTCACTCTCGAACTGCTGCTCAGCGTTCCAGCCGATCTGGCCGCCGACAAAAATCATCGTGCCCCGCGCCGCCACGCCATTGGCATAGCCCTTGGGCGCGGCCCAGCCGGGCGGTTGCAGGTGTTCGATCATGGTGTGGGGTTCCTCAGTTTGAAGCGTTGCAGTTTGCCGGTTTCGGTGCGCGGCAGGCTGCTGCGGAACTCGATCTGGCGGGGGTACTTATAAGGCGCGATGCTGGCCTTGACGTGCTCTTGCAGGGCGCGCACCAGCGCCTCGTCGCCCACCTGGCCCGGGCGCAGCACACAAAAGGCCTTGACCACCATGCCGCGTTCCGCGTCGGGCACGCCAATGACCGCGCATTCGGCCACCGCCGGGTGCCGCATCAGCGCGTCTTCAACCTCGGGGCCGCCCACGTTGTAGCCGGCGGTGATGATCATGTCGTCGTCGCGGGCCTGGTAGTAGAAGTAGCCATCGTCGTCCTCGACAAAGGCGTCGCCCGGGTAGTTCCAGCCGGCTTTCACGTACTGCTGCTGGCGGGGTTCGTCGAGGTAGCGGCAACCGGTCAGGCCGGTCACGGTCAGCTTGCCGACCTGGCCGCGGGGCCGTTCGTGGCCGGCGTCATCCACCACACGCGCCACATAGCCCGGCACCACGCGCCCAATGGCGGTGCCGTGTGCGCTGCGCCGCACGTCGTCGGCCGGCGAGGAGATGAAGATGTGGAACATCTCGGTGGCGCCGATGCCGTCGGTCAGCTCGAGCCCGGTGGCAGACCGCCACATCTGGCGCGTGGCTTCGGGCAGCGCCTCACCGGCGCTCACGCAGGTGCGCAGGGTGGGCACGCCCAGGGCCTGGGCCACCGGCGCCATCTGGCGGTAGAAGGTGGGGGCGGTGTAGCAAATCGTGGCGCCCACCGCCTGGATGGTACGCACCATCGATTCAGGCGTGTAGCCCGCGTCCGGAAAGTACACCGAGGCACCGGCCCACATCGGGAACACCAGCAAGCCGCCGAGCCCGAAGGTGAAGGCCAGCGGTGGCGAGCCCAGCACGATGTCGTCGGGGGTGGCGCGCAGCACATGGCGCGGCCAGGCCTCGCAGGCCATCAGCACATCGCGGTGGGTGTGCACGGCGGCCTTGGGGCGGCCCGTGGTGCCCGAGGTGAAGGCCAGCAAGGCGACGTCGGTGGCCGCGGTGGGGCAGGGCGTGAAATGTGCAGGCTGGGAGGCGGCCAACACCCCCAGGTCTGCGGGGTCATCGGGCGAGCCAAAGCAGACGATGCGGCGCAACACCGGGTGCTCGGCCTGGGCCTGCGCCAGTTCGTCGCGCAGGCGCACATCGCACAGGGCCAGCGCGGGCTGGGCCTTGTCGATGATGTCCCCCAGTTCGCGGGCGCGCAGCAGCGGCATGCTGGCCACCGCGATGCCGCCGGCCTTGACCACCGCCAGCCAGGCCAGCGCCATGCCGATCGAGTTGCCGCCGCGCAGCAGGACCCGGTGACCCGATTGCAGGCCGGCCTCACGGCACAGCCAGTTCGCCATGCGGTCCACACGCTCGCGCACCTCGGTGTAGCTCAGCGTGAGCTGGGCCGAACGCAGCAGCGGGCGGTGCCCCCAGCCGCGCTGTGGGGCTTTGTCGAGCAGTTCTTCCACCAGGTTGAGCTGGCCCTGCAAGGGCAGGCCGGGCAGGTCGTAGTGCAGGCGCGGCCATTGCTCGGCCGGTGGCAGGCGGTCGTGCACGAAGCGGTCGACCTGGGCGCTGGGGGTGGGGGCGTCGGGCGCGTGGGGAGCGGTGGTGCCGGTCATGGTTCAACCTTGCAAGGCGGCTTTGCCGAGGATGAGCTGTTGCACTTCGGTGGCCCCTTCGTAGATGCGCAGGGCCCGGATGTCGCGGTACAGGCTTTCGACCTTGCAGCCCACCTGCACCCCGCGCCCGCCGTGCATTTGCAGTGCCATGTCGATCACGCGCTGGGCGTTCTCGGTGGCCACCATCTTGGCGCAGGCCGCGGCCTGGCTGCGCTCGGCCTGCGGGGCACCGCTGTCGCGCAGCCAGGCGGCGCGGTAGGTCAGCAGAGCGCCGGCTTCGATCAGGGCGCTCATTTCGCCGAGCTTGGCCTGGGTCAGCTGGAAGTCCGCCAAGGTGGCGCCGAACATGCGGCGCTGGCGTGCGTGGGCCACCGCCTCGGCCAGGGCACGGCGCGCCATGCCCAGGGCGGCGGCGGCCACGGAAGGCCGGAAGATGTCCAGCGTCTGCAAGGCCAGCTTGAAGCCCCCGCCCGAGGGGCCCAGCAAGGCGTCGGTGCCGACGTGGCAGTCGTCAAAGCGCAACGTGGCCAGTGGGTGCGGGGCCATCACCTGCAGGTGCTCCTGGTCGTTCAGGCCCGGGGCGTTGGCCTCGACGATCAGGGCCGACAGGCCGCGGGTGCCTGGGGCTTCGCCGGTGCGCGCAAAGACGCAATAGAAATCGGCCAGGCCCCCATTGCTGATCCAGGTCTTGACCCCATTCAGGCGGTAGTGGCCGGGGCTGGCCAGGGTGGCCTCGGTGCCAATGGCGGCCACGTCCGACCCCGCCTCGGGCTCGGTCAGCGCGAAGGCCGCGATCTTCTCGCCACGCGCCACGGCCGGCAGCCACCGGGCCTGCTGGGCCGGGTTGCCGGCCAGCGTGATGGCGCCGCTGCCCAGGCCCTGCATGGCGAAGGCAAAGTCGGCCAGCGGGGAGTGAAACGCCAGCGTCTCGCGCAGCAGCACCAGCGCGCGCGAGTCCAGTTGCGGCAGCGCCCCGCCGTGGGCGGCCGGCACGCAGTAGCGCAGCCAGCCCGCCTGACCCAGGCGTTGCACCCAGTCGCGGCAGGCCGCGCGGTCGTCGTGCTCGTCAACCTGCTGGGCCTCGGTCCAGGGCAGCAGGCCGGCCACCAGGTCACGGTGGGCCGCGTCGAAGAAAGGCAGTCCCAGGTGCTGGGTGTTGGGCCGCGCGGGCCAGGGGGCGGGGTGCTGCATCTCAGTCTCCGTGGAACTGGGGTTGTTGCTTGGCGGCAAAGGCTTCGTAGGCGCGACGGAAGTCCTGCGTCTGCATGCAGATGGCCTGGGCCTGGGCCTCGGCCTCGATGGCTTGCTCCAGCGTCATGGCCCACTCCTGGTTCAACATGGTCTTGGTCATGCCGTGCGCGAAGGTGGGGCCATCGGCCAGGCCACGTGCCAGTTGCTGCGCTTGCGCGAGCAGGGCCTCGGCCGGGTGCAGGCTGTTGAAGAAGCCCCAGGCCAGGCCTTCGTCCGCGACCATGGCGCGGCCGGTGAACAGCAGCTCGGAGGCGCGGCCCTGGCCGATCAGGCGCGGCAGCAGCGAGCAGGCGCCCATGTCGGCCCCGGCCAGGCCCACGCGGGTGAACAGGAAGGCGGTCTTGGCGCGTGGGCTGCCCAGGCGCAGGTCGCAGGCCAGGGCCATCATGGCACCGGCCCCGGCGCAGATGCCGTCGATGGCGCCAATCAGCGGCTGGGGGCACTGGCGCATGGCCTTGACCAGGTCACCAGTCATGCGCGTGAACTCGATCAGCTCGGGCATGGTCATGCGCGTCAGCGGGCCGATGATGTCGTGCACATCGCCGCCGCTGCAAAAGTTGCCCCCCGCGCCGGTGATGACCACGGCCTTCACATCGGTGGCGTAGCGCAGGGCGTTGAACAGGTCGCGCAGTTCGGCGTAGGACTCGAAGGTCAGCGGGTTTTTGCGCTCGGGGCGGTTCAGCGTCAGCGTGGCCACACCAGCGTCGAACGCCCAGCTGAAATGCTGCGCCTGGTAGGCCTGTAGCGGCTGGAACTGGGGGCGCATCGGGTTGCTGGCGCCAAGGTAGTGCTTCATGGGGTCTCCGGGTCGGGTTCGGTGTGTTGGGCCTGCGCTTTGACTTTGCCCAGCAGGCGGTGCAGGGTGCTGACCTCGCGCGGGCTCAGGGCGCTCAGGGCGTCGACGATCCAGCCTTCGTGTTCGCGCGCCATGGCGCGGAACTGCTGGTGGCCCAGCGGCGTCAGGCGCACGCGGTAGGCGCGGCGGTCGTCGGGGACTTCGACGCGCTCCACCAACTGCTCGGCCACCAGCTGGTCGGTGATGCCGGTGACGTTGCCCCCGGTCACCATCAGGCGCCGTGACAGGTCTTTCATCTTCAGGCCTTCGGGTTCGCGCTCCAGTTGGGCCATCAGGTCAAAGCGTGGCAGGGTGGTGTCAAAGCGATCGCGCAGGCGGCTGCGCACCTGTTTTTCGATCAGCTGGGTGCAGGTCAGCAGGCGCAGCCAGAGGCGCAAGGCCTCCGGGTGTTCGCTCGGGGCGCTGTCGTTGAGGCGGGCTTCCAGGTCCATGGTCAGTGGTCTTCTCGAGGGGCCGGGGGCCGGTTGGCGGCCTCGGCCTGGCTTTGTTTGAGTTGCTCGCGGTAGAGCTGGTCGCGGCCGCTCCAGTAGGGGCGGGGCCAGTCCACCGCAGGGCTGACCGTGCACTGCTGGCGCGCCGCCTGGTGCAGCGTCCAGGCCGGGTCGGCCAGGTGCGGGCGGGCCACTGCGCACAGGTCGGCACGGCCGGCGGCGATGATGCTGTTGGCCTGGTCGGCGTCGGTGATGGCGCCCACGGCCATCGTCAGGATGCCGGCCTCGTTGCGGATGCGGTCGGCAAACGGGGTCTGGTACATGCGGCCATAGACCGGCTTGGCGGCCCGCGAGGTCTGGCCCGAGGAGACGTCGATCAGATCGCAACCCGCGGCCTTGAACAGGCGCGCGATGGCCACCGCGTCGTCGGGGGTGGTGCCACCGTCGACCCAGTCGTGGGCCGACAGGCGCACGCTCATGGGGCGCTCGGCGGGCCAGACGGCGCGCATCGCGCTGAACACCTCGAGCGGGAAGCGGCAGCGGTTCTCCAGCGAGCCGCCATAGGCGTCCTGGCGCTGGTTGGTCAGCGGGCTGATGAAGGCGCTCAGCAAGTAGCCGTGGGCCGCGTGCAGCTCCAGCCAGTCAAAACCGATGGCCGCAGCCCGCCGGGTGGCGGCCACAAACTCGTCGCGCACCCGCACCATGTCGGCCGGCGTCATGGCCTGGGGCACTTGGTTCTGCGGGCCATAAGGCAGGGGGCTGGCGCTCAGCAGCGGCCAGTTGGGGGCGGCGTCGGGGGCGCCGCTGGCGCTGGGCAGGGGCTCATCGGTGCCCTCCCAGCCGCGTTGGGTCGAGCCCTTGGGGCCGGCATGGCCCAGTTGCACTCCGATCAGGGCGCTGCTCTGGCCGTGCACAAAGTCCACGATGCGGCGCCAGGCCTGGGCCTGGGCGTCGGTCCACAGGCCGGGGCAGCCTTCGGTGATGCGGCCGTCCGGGCTGGGGCTGGTCATCTCCACCATCACCAGCGCGGCACCGCCCAGGGCGCGGGCCCCCAGGTGCACCAGGTGGAAGTCCTGCACCAGGCCGTCGACCGCGCTGTAGGTGGCCATCGGCGACACCACGATGCGGTTCTTCAGCCGCGCTTCGCGCACCTGCAGGGGCGTGAACATGGGCGGCACGGCTTGGGCCGGGGCGCCGCTGCGCTGGGCCAGCCAGGCCTCGTAGCCGGCGATCCACTGCGGGTCGCGCAGGCGCAGGTTGTCGTGGCTGATGCGCTGTGAACGGGTCAGCAGCGAGTAGCTGAACTGCTCGATCTCCATGCCGCTGTAGCGCGACACGTTCTCGAACCACTCGGTCGAGTTGCGCGCGGCGTTCTGGATCTTCAGCACCTCCACGCTGCGCCGCGCCTGGTACTGCTGCAGCACCTCGGTCACCGAGGCGCCGCTGTCGGCGGCGGCGGCAAAGGTGTCGGCCAGGTCGATGGCGTCCTCCAGGGCGAGCTTGCTGCCGCTGCCAATCGAGAAGTGCGCGGTGTGGGCGGCGTCGCCCATCAGCACCACGGGCCAGCGGCGGTCGGGGCCCTGCACCTCGTGCACCCAGTTCTGGCAGATCACGCGTGGGAAGTTGATCCAGATCGCCGAGCCGCGCAGGTGCTTGGCGTTGCTGATCAGCGCCTGCCCGTCGAGGTAGCGCGCGAACAGGCGCTCGCAGAAGGCCACGCCTTCTTCTTGCGACATCTGGTCGAGGCCATGGGCTTTCCAGACCGATTCGGGGGTTTCGACGATGAAGGTCGAGGTGTCGGCGTTGAACTTGTAGGCGTGGGCCTGGAACCAGCCGTGCTCGGTTTCTTCGAAGGCGAAGGTGAACGCGTCAAAGGTCTTCTTGGTGCCCAGCCAGACGAAGCGGCAGCGCCGGGTGTCGATGTCGGGCTGGAAGGTGGCCGCATAGCGGCTGCGGATGCGGCTGTTGAGCCCGTCGCTGGCGATCACCAGGTCGGCCTGGTACTGCGCGGCCAGGGCTTGGTCGTCGGTGACGTCGCACTCGAACACCAGGTCCACCCCCAGGGCCTGGCAGCGGTCCTGCAGGATGTTGAGCAGGTGCTTGCGCCCGATGCCGCAGAAGCCGTGCCCCGTGGAGCGCAGGCTGCGGCCCTTGAAAAACACCTCGATGTCGTCCCAGTGGTTGAACGCATCGCCAATCAGCTGGGCGCTGGGCGCGTCGGCCGCGCGCAGCTTGTCCAGCGTCTGGTCACTGAGCACCACGCCCCACCCAAAGGTGTCGTAGGGGCGGTTGCGCTCCACCACGGTGACGCGGTGCGCCGGGTTCTGCTGTTTCATGAGCAGAGCGAAGTAGAGTCCGGCGGGCCCACCGCCGATGCAGAGGATGTTCATGTGGAAATAGTTTAGGTCTAAACTATTTGCCGACAATAGGGTTTGCCTGGGGGCCTGCGGGCGGGCCAGGCGGGGGCCGAGGGCCGAGGGCCGGGCGGCCGATGGGTGCAGAATCAGGTGGCTGCGGCCCCGTGCCGCCAGGAAGATCCGATGCTTTACAAGTTCAAATCCAAATCCACCGCCGACCTGATCATGCTCGAGCCCCACGGGCGCCGGGTGCTGGAGATCATCGGCAAGACGCCGGGGCCGCAAGGCATTGTGTTGGTGTCCCAGATGGCGGCAGCGCTGGGCGCGCTGGAGTCGGCCCTGGCGGCCGAAGATGCGCTGGCCGCGCAGGCCCGTGCCGAATCACCCGAGGAAGACGAGGACAGCCAGCGCTCGCAGGCGGTGTCGCTGCGCCAGCGCGTGGCGCCGTTCATGGACATGCTGCGCCGCTGCGAGGCGGACGGTCACGATGTGACCTGGGGCGTTTGAGGCCCGCTGTTGGGCCAGGGACTCCGCGGTCGTGACGACCGGTCGGTGGGGTGCCAGCGACCGCCTGCCGGTCGGAAGGGGCCGTTGCGCCCGCGCCTGGTCAGCCCAGGCCCAGCCGGGGCCGCTCGGGCTGCGGCCCGGCCCGCGCGCCGGGCCTGGTGAAGGTCTGGGGTGTCAGTCGACCTTGGCGCCCGAGGTCTTGACCACCTGGGCCCACTTCTTGTGCTCGCTGTCGATCAGCTTGGCGAACTCGGCGGGGGTGATGCCGCTGGGCAGCGCGCCCTGGGCCACCAGCTTTTCCTTCATGGCCGGGCTGGCCAGCGACTTGGCCACTTCCTGCTGGATGCGGTTGACCACGTCCGGCGGGGTGCCGGCCGGGGCCAGCAGGCCAAACCAGGAGCTGGCGTCAAAGCCCTTCAGGCTGGGGCCACCGGCTTCGGCCAGGGTGGGCACATCGGGCAGCGCGGGCGAGCGCTGGGCGCTGGTCACCGCCAGCGCCTTGAGCTTGCCAGCCTTGATTTGCGGCAAGGCCGAGGGCAGGTTGTCGAACATCACGTCCATGTTGCCACCCACCAGGTCCATCAGGGCCGGGCCCGAGCCCCGGTAGGGGAAGTGGATCAGGTAGGTGTTCGTCATGCTTTTGAACAGTTCACCGGCCAGGTGGATCGAGGTGCCATTGCCGCTGGAGGCCATGTTCAGCTTGCCCGGGTTGGCCTTGGCCACCTTGATGAAGTCTTGCACCGTGTTGATTTTCAGCTCGCGGGCCTTGTCGGGGTTGACCACCATCACGTTCGGCACGGCCGCGACCAGCGAGATCGGGGCAAAGTCCTTGATGGGGTCGAAAGGCATCTTCTCGTACAGCGCGCGGTTGATGCCATGCGTGCCCACCGTGCCCATCAGCAGGGTGTAGCCGTCAGCCAGCGATTTGGCCACGATGTCGGCGCCTACATTGCCGCCCGCGCCCGCGCGGTTGTCCACCACGAAGGCTTGACCGAACGCCTTTTGCAGCTCGGGTGCCATGGCCCGGGCCAGCAGGTCGGTGGTGCCGCCAGCGGCAAACGGCACCACGATGCGCACCGACTTGGTGGGCCAGCTGCTTTGGGCCAGGGCGGGGGCGGTGCCCAGGGCGGTCAGGCCGGTGGCAGCCAGGGCCAGGCCCAGGGGGGCGCGCAGCCATTGGCGACGCGCGGGCGAGTTCAGCGGGGAAGTGCAATCGGTCATACCAGTCTCCATGGGCTCGCCGGTGGATCCGGCGGCTGTTTGTTGTGTCAGTCGATTACTTTAACCCGCTCCAAGTCCAGTTCAGCGCGGTGAAGGGCCTTGCGGGGGCCCCAATGAAAAAACCGCCAGCCTCTTGCGAGGGCTGGCGGTTGTGCGCAAGTCAATCCGGGGGCGATCTCAGTCGGCGTAGACGCCTGCCGCCTTGATGATCGGGGTCCACTTGGCGATTTCGGCTTGCACGAACTTCTTGTGCTCGGCGGGCTCGATGCGCTTGTCGGTGGCCACCACGGCGCCCAGGGCTTCTTCCTTCTTGATGAAGTCGGGGTCCTTGAGGGCCGCCTTGAGCGCGGCGTTGATCTTGGCCAGCACCTCGGCCGGGGTGCCCTTGGGCGCGTACAGCCCGTGCCAGATGGTGATCTGGAAGTCCTTCACACCCGACTCCGCCAGCGTGGGCAGGTCTTTGAGCGACGGCGTGGTCAGGCGCTTCGGGGTGGTCACCGCGAAGGCCTTGACCTTCTTGCCTTCGATCTGGCTGCTGGTGTTGGTGGTTTGGTCGCACAGCAGGTCGATCTGGCCGCCGATCAAGTCGGTGATGGCCGGGGCCGTGCCCTTGTAAGGCACCGTGGTCATGTCGGTTTCGATGGCGTTCTGGTACAGCAGGCCGCACAGGTGCGAGGCCGAGCCCACGCCCGCGTTGCCCAGGTTGATCTTGCCCTTGTTCTGGGCGATCCAGGCGGTCAACTCTTTGTAGTTGTTGGCCGGCATGCTGGGCTTGGCGATCAGCGTCATGGGCACGTCGTTGATGATGCCCAGGTACTCGAAGTCGGTCTCCACCTTGAACGGCAGGTTGCGCACCAGCGCGGGCATGGTGGCCATGCCGATGTGGTTCACCAGCAGGGTGTGGCCATCGGGGGTGGCGCGGGCCACTTTGGCCGAGCCGATGGAGCTGCCGGCACCGGCCGCGTTTTCGATCACCACGGAGGTGCCCAGTTGCTTGCGCAGGGCTTCCGACAGATCGCGCGCCACGCGGTCGGTCGGACCACCGGCCGAGAACGGCACCACCAGGGTGACGGGCTTGTCCTTCAGGGGGTAGTCGGCAGCCAGGGCGCTCAGGGCCAAGGTGGCCAGCGCTGTCAAGGTGAGCAGCTTCTTCATGATGTCTCCAATGTGATTCCGCGGTAAATCATACCGATGGGGCCACGTTAATCCATCACGGGAACTACTTATCACCCAAGCCCTGTGCGGACTTGGGGGCTTTCAGCCCCGATGGGCGGCTGGGCGGCGGCGCTGCAGCCAGGTGATGCCACCGAGCAGGGCGGCACAGGTGATCAGGGCCCATTCGCTGAGGGTGGGCACGGCGCTCACCCCGCCCGCGACGACGGGATCGGGGATGCTGGTGTTGTTGAGCACCACGTTGTCCAGGGTCACGCCGGCCACGCCTCGCCACCCGTTGTTCAGACAACTGGTGGCGGTGGCGATGATGCGCACCGTGGTGCCGTTTTGAGCTGTCAGGTTCACTGCGGGCTGTGGAGCCAGGGCCGCTCGGTTGACGCCGGTTGCTTCGTACACCGTGGTGATGAGGTTCCCGTTGGTATCGGTGACTTCGACTTTGACGCTGCAATTGGCGGCGCCGCGTTCGTCTCTGTCCCAGATTTTGTAGCCCGCAGCCAAGCTCAAGGTGCTGGTGCCTGCGGCGGGCAAGGTCACGTCCTGGTAGATCTTGCAAACGGCAGCCGTGCTGGTGGAGTCAGTGATGAGGGCCAGCGCCCCATCCGTGGGTGGGCCGCTGAGGTGGCTGCGGTACGGCGTGGTGATCACATTGTCCCCCAGGGCCTGCCAGCTGCACTGGTTGGCAGGGGTCGAGCTGGTGGTCCAGTTGGCCAGACCCGACTCGAACGAATGGTTCTGCACCAGGTTGGCAGCGAAGCTGGCGCCGCTCAGGGTCAGGGCCGCCAGGCCGGTGAGGGTGGAGGTCAGGAAGGTGTTACGGGTCAGCACAGACAAGAGGCCGCAGGCGCGGCGGTCAATTCAGGTTGAAAGCACGGTGCCGCAGGGGCCCGCACACGGAGGTGGGGCGCAACCGCGTTCCGGGGCCCGGCGCACCGCGCCGGCCCATGCGTTGCAGGGCCTGGGCAGCCCGACGGCTGCTGGCCGTTCCGCAACGGAACATGCTTTCACTCCCCTTTTTTCTCGATGCTCAAGGCAGATTCACGCCCTGGTGACAGCAGGTCAAAGTCTAGGGTGGGGGGCCGATTTGGGCCGCATCAAGACCCCGTGCGTTGGACGCCAGGCTCTAACGGGTCTCTAACGGTGCTGTGGTAGGCGACTTGACCGGGCCCGTGCGCACGGACTGAGCGGGGTGTGAAAGCGGCGGGGTAGGGGACGGGGGAGAGGTGGGGGAAAAATGGGGGCGAAATGGGGGAGAACCGGGGGGGGGATCACTGTGCCGGCGCCAGGCCGGGCCACGCGGGGACGTTGCGGGCGAATGGTGGCCCTGGGTCTGGAGGGGGCCGTGGCGGTGTGGGCAGCGGGCCCGCACGGCGGCCTGGTCATGGGGGGGCGGGCCTGCTGGGATGACGGGCCCCTCCGGGCCGTGCTGGGCCGAGGGGGGCAAGCGGTGGCAAGGTGGGGGCGCTCAGCGACGCGGCCCACCCCGGCCTGGGCTCACTGGTAGCTGCGAGCGTCTTCGATCACTTTGCCGTCGTTGGGCAGGCTGCCGGGCGCGTGCAGCTCCACCTCGCCACGCAGCTTGGTGACATCGCGGATGGCGTCGCCCAGGGCGCGGGCCAGGCCCTCGGCGACCTCGGTGGTTTCGACTTTGAGCAGCATCTGGTCATTGGCCATCTCGCCGCTGACCACCAGGCGGGCTTTTTGCACCTGCGGAAAGCGCCGAGCGATCTCGGCCACCTGGCTCGGGTGCACGAACATGCCGCGCACCTTGGTGGTTTGGTCGGCGCGGCCCATCCAGCCTTTGATGCGGGTGTTGGTGCGCCCGCTCGGGCACTGGCCCGGCAGCACCGCCGACAGGTCGCCGGTGCCAAAGCGGATCAGCGGGTAGCCGCTGCTCAGCGTGGTGACCACCACCTCGCCGACCTCGCCGTCGGGCACCGGGTCGCCAGTGCCTGGGCGCACGATCTCGACGATCACGCCTTCGTCGAGCACCAGGCCTTCGCGGGCCGCAGTCTCGTAGGCGATCAGGCCCAGGTCGGCGGTGGCGTAGCACTGGTAGCCGTCAATGCCGCGCGCCAGGAACCAGTCGCGCAGGCTGGGCGGGAAGGCTTCGCCACCAAACAGGGCTTTCTTGACGCTGGGCAGTGGCAGGTTCAGTTCGGCGGCTTTCTCGACCAGGATCTTCAGGAAGCTCGGGGTGCCGATGTAGCCCGCGGGCCGCAGTTCGGCCATCGCCTGCACCTGCTGCTCGGTCTGCCCGGTGCCGCCAGGAAACACGCTACAGCCCAGCGCGTGGGCGCCGGTTTCCATCATCGAGCCCGCGGGCACAAAGTGATAGCTGAAGCTGTTGTGCACCAACTCGCCCGCGCGAAAGCCCGCGGCGTAGATCGAGCGCGCCAGGCGCCAGTAGTCGCGGCCCACGCCTTCGGGTTCATACAGGGTGCCGGGGCTGGCGAACACGCGCGGCAACTGCGCGCCAAAGCGCAGCGCGCTGAAGCCGCCGAACACATCGCCTCCGTCGGCCCGGGCGGCCTTTTGCAGCTCGAGCAGCTCGTGCTTGCGCGTCACGGGCAGGCGCGCCAGGGCGGCACGGCTTTGGATCTGCGCCGGGTCCACGTCAGCCAGCAGCCGGGCCAACGCGGGCGCGTTGGCCTTGGCGTGGGCCACTTGTTGGGGCAGGGCCTGCATCAGCGCGGCTTCGCGCTCGGCTGGGGAGCGCGTTTCCAGCGCGTCGTAAAAGGAGGTCATGGCAAGGTCCTGTGGGAGGAGGGCTCGGGCAGGGGCAAGGGCGAGGCGTCGCTGGTTTGTGACCAGGCGCATGGTTGTCGCCAGGCCAGGGTTTGGCCGGGCAAGGGGCTGGGCAGGCCTTCCGGGCCGGCCCAGATGCAGATGGCGCGCCAGTGGGCGCCGGCGTGCGGCATGGCGGTCGGATGCACGGAGGCGGTCATCGCGCGCACTCGGCTCTCAGGCCAGCCAGCGCTTGCGGCGCTTGTAGCTCTTCACGTCCTTGAAGCTCTTGCGCTCACCGCCCCCCACACCGAGGTAGAACTCCTTGACGTCTTCGTTGCTGGCCAGGTCGGCGGCGGCGCCGTCCATGACCACCCGGCCGCTTTCCATGATGTAGCCGTAGTCGGCGTACTTCAGGGCCATGTTGGTGTTTTGCTCGGCCAGCAAGAAGGTGACCTTCTCCTTGGCGTTGAGGTCTTTGACGATGTTGAACACCTCTTCGACGATCTGGGGGGCCAGGCCCATCGAGGGTTCATCGAGCAAGACCATGCTGGGGTTGGCCATGATGGCGCGACCGATCGCGCACATCTGCTGTTCACCGCCCGAGGTGTAGGCCGCCTGCGAGGTGCGGCGCGTCTTCAGGCGCGGGAAATAGGTGTAGACCTTGTCGAGGTTGGCGGCGATCTCGCCCTTGTCCTTGCGGGTGTAGGACCCGGTCATCAGGTTTTCCTCGATGGTCAAGTGGGCGAAGCAATGGCGGCCCTCCATCACCTGCACCACGCCGCGCTGCACCAGCTCAGCGGGGCTGAGGTTCTCGATGCGTTCACCGCGCAGCTCGATTGAGCCCTTGGTGACCTGGCCGCGCTCGCCTTGCAGCAGGTTGGAGATGGCGCGCAGCGTGGTCGTCTTGCCAGCGCCGTTGCCACCCAGGATGGCCACGATGCCCCCTTCGGGCACTTGCAGCGACACGCCCTTGAGCACGAGGATCACGTGGTTGTAGATGACCTCGATGCCGTTGACGTTGAGAACGATGTTGGGTTGGTCCATGGCTGTTCTTCGGGGTGGGGGCCAGGCCGCTGGCCCCCGGTTTTGCAGGCTGCCGGCCGCCGCCCGGACTGGGCGGGCGGCCGGTGGTTTCACCAGGCCGTCAGGCCATCAGGATTGGCAGTCGGCCGGGGTGCGCGGCGTCAGCTTCTTCTCGGCGGCGTACTTGGCGGCAGCGGCCTTGACCATGGGCTTGATGATCTGCTCATCGCCCTGCATCCAGTCGCTGGTGATCTTCCAGGCCTTGCCGTCCCAGCTGTGGATGCGCGCCCAGTAGGCCCCCATGTGGTCTTGGCACGAGGTGCTGATGGGGCGCAGCACGCCACCGAAGCCCAGCGCATCAAGCTTGGCCTGGGTCAGGTTGAGGTTCTCGAGGCCCCAGCGCACTTGCTCGCCGGTCATGACCTTGCCCTTGCCGAAGCGCTCTTGTGCGGCACGGATGCCTTCGACGGTCAGCATGGCGCTCATGGCACCGCGCAGCCACAGCACCTGGCCCACTTCTTCCTTCGGGCCCGTGCCCTGGCCCTTGGCGTGCAGCGTGGCCAGGGTTTCCTTGACCAGCTTGGCGTCGTAGTCGGCGCTGTTTTGCAGGGCCACGGCGTTGTAGCCCTTGGCGCCTTCGCCCACGTCACGCACATCGGGTTCGGCACCCGACCACCACACGCCGTACATCTTCTCGCGCGGGTAGCCGGTGGCCTGGGCCTCCTTGAGTGCGGTCGAGTTCATCACGCCGAAGCCCCACAGGATGGTGTAGTCGGGGCGCGACTGGCGGATTTGCAGCCAGGTGGCCTTTTGCTCCACGCCCGGGGCCGTCACCGGCAGCAGTTGCAGCTCAAAGCCGTGGGCGCGGGCGCGCTCCTGGATGATGGGCAGGGCTTCCTTGCCGAAGGGGCTGTCGTGGTAGACCAGGGCGATCTTCTTGCCCTTGAGCTTGTCGAGACCGCCTTCTTTCTTGCCAATGGCTTGCACCAGCACGTCGCCAGCGACCCAGTAGTTGCCGGCCAGCGGGAAGTTCCACTTGAACACCGTGCCGTCCGCGCTTTCGCTGCGGCCATAGCCCAGGGTCACCAGCGGGATCTTGTCGGCCGGGGCTTTTTCGGTGATGGCGAACGTGGCGCCGGTGGACCACGGCTGGATCACCGCGGCACCGCCGTTGTTGCCCTTCAGGCGTTCATAGCATTCCACGCTGCGCGCGGTGTCGTAGCCGGTTTCACATTCTTCCACCAGCAGCTTCACGCCGTTGATGCCACCGCGGGCATTGACCAGCTTGTAGTAGTCGACGATGCCGTTGGCGATCGGGGTGCCGTTGGGGGCGTAGGGGCCCGTGCGGTAAGAGAGCACCGGCATGTACTGCTCTTTCGCTTGCGCGAAAGCCGCGCTGCTGAGCAGGGTCGAGCCGCCGAGGGCCAGCACGGCGGTAGCGAGGGCCAATTGACGAAACTTCTTCATGGATGTCTCCTGTTGGTTTTAAGGGGAAGCACAGTCAGTAAACGGATTCAGCGTTCAAAAAGCATCGGGACTTGCGAGCATGGCGTCGGGGTGCACTCAGTGCGGGAAGGGCCACAGACGCAGTTTTTGTTTGGCGGTGGACCACAGCTTGGCCAGGCCATGCGGCTCCACGATCAGGAACCAAACGATCAGGCCGCCGAAGATCATCAGCTCGGCATGCGAGGCGGCGGTGGTCGAGATCTCGTAGCCCGTCAGGCCCGCCAGCAGGGGCAGCAGCTGGTTCAGCACGATGGGCAGGATGACGATGAAGGCGGCGCCAAAAAAGCCCCCCATCACCGAACCCAGGCCACCGATGATCACCATGAACAGCAGCTTGAACGACAGGTCCACCGAGAAGGCCCCGGGCTCCCAGGCGCCGAGGTAGAAGAAGGCCCACAGGGCGCCCGCCACACCGATGATGAAGGAGCTGACCGCGAAGGCGCTGAGCTTGGCGTACATCGGGCGGATGCCGATCACCGCGGCGGCCACGTCCATGTCGCGGATGGCCATCCACTCACGGCCGATGGCGCCGCGCACCAGGTTCTTGGCGGCCAGCGCAATGACCGCCAGCATGCTCAGGCAGAACAGGTACTTGCTGACATCGCTGTCCAGCGGCAGGCCGAACACCTGCAGGTTGGACACCGCCACCGAGCCCGACGAGTTGTCCAGCGTGAACCACTTGATGCGCAGGAACATCCAGTCCGCAAAGAACTGGGCCGCCAGCGTGGCCACCGCCAGGTACAGGCCCTTGACGCGCAGGCTGGGCAGGCCGAACAAGATGCCGAACACGGTGGCGCACAGGCCGCCGAGGATCAGGGTCGGGATCAGCGGCATGCCCGGGATGCGGGCAAAGAAGTTGTAGGCCCCGTAGGCGCCGACCGCCATGAAGGCCCCCGAGCCCAGCGAGATCTGGCCGCAGTAGCCGACCAGGATGTTCACGCCCAGCGCGGCCAGGGCCATGATCACAAACGGAATCAGGATGGCGCGGAACAGGTAGTCGCTGGCCGTGAACGGCACCACGACAAAGGCCAGCACCAGCAGCAAGGCCATGGCGATGCGGTCCTGAGCGATCGGGAAGATCTGCTGGTCGGCCCGGTAGTTGGTCTTGAATTGACCGTTTTCACGGTAGAACATGGTTGTCTCCTGGGAATTCTTGTTGTGGGGTCACACGCGATCGATGATCTTCTCGCCGAACAACCCTTGGGGCCGGAACAGCAGGAACACCAGGGCCAGCACGTAGGCAAACCAGATCTCGATGCCGCCGCCCACGAAGGGGCCGAGGTAGACCTCGGAGAGCTTCTCGCCCACGCCGATGATCAGGCCGCCGATGATGGCGCCGGGCACCGAGGTCAGGCCGCCCAGGATCACCACCGGCAGGGCCCGCAAGGCCACGGTGGCCAGCGAGAACTGCACGCCCAGCTTGCTGCCCCAGATCATCCCGGCCACCAGGGCCACGACGCCGGCCACGCACCACACGATGACCCAGATGCGGTTCAGCGGGATGCCGATCGACTGGGCGGCCTGGTGGTCGTCGGCCACGGCGCGCAGCGCGCGGCCGGTGGCGGTCTTCTGGAAGAACACGCTCAGGGCGGCCACCAGCGCGGCGGCGATGGCGGCGGCGATCACGTCCTCTTTGTTGATCAGGATGCCGCCCTGGAACATCGATTCCAGCGCGAAGATCGGGTCCTTGGGCATGCCGATGTCGATCTTGTAGACGTCGCTGCCAAAGATGCTTTGGCCCAGGCCTTCGAGGAAATAGGTGATGCCCAGGGTGGCCATCAGCAGGGTGGCGCCTTCCTGGTTGACCAGGTGGCGCAGCACCAGGCGTTCGATCAGCCAGGCCACAGCGAACATCACGCCGCCCGCGGCAATGAAGGCCAGCCCGTTCGCGACCACCGGGTGGGTGATGCCGGTCCAGAGCGGAATCCATTCGGCAAAGCGCGCCATCGCGAGTGCCGCGAACAAGACCATCGCGCCCTGCGCGAAGTTGAACACGCCCGAGGCTTTGTAGATCAGCACAAAGCCCAGCGCGACCAGGGAATACAGCATGCCGGCCATCAGGCCGCCAATCAGGGTTTCGAGAAAGAATGCCATAGGGTTCTCCAATCAGATTCGGTTGCCGCCGGGCCGCCCCAAGGCAACCGAGGCCCCCTTGGGGGGCAGCGCAGCACACGAAGTGGCAAGCGTGGGGGTCATGTTCGAGTTGCCGCCGGGCCGCCCCAAGGCAACCGAGGCCCCCCTGGGGGGCAGCGCAGCACACGAAGTGGCAAGCGTGGGGGTCATGTTCGAGTTGCCGCCGGGCCGCCCCAAGGCAACCGAGGCCCCCTTGGGGGGCAGCGCAGCACACGAAGTGGCAAGCGTGGGGGTCGTCATAGCTTCAGTGGGAGGTGCCCAGGTAGGCGCGGATGACGTCTTCGTTGTTGCGCACTTCTTCGGGCGCGCCGTCACCGATCTTCTTGCCGTAGTCCAGTACCACCACGCGGTCGGAGATGTCCATCACCACGCCCATGTCGTGTTCGATCAGCACGATGGTGGTGCCGAACTCGTCGTTGACGTCGAGGATGAAGCGGCACATGTCCTGCTTTTCTTCGACGTTCATGCCCGCCATCGGCTCGTCGAGCAACAGCACCTGCGGCTCCATGGCCAGGGCGCGGCCCAGGTCGACACGCTTTTGCAGGCCGTAGGGCAGTTGGCCCACGGGGGTCTTGCGGTAGGCCTGGATTTCGAGGAAGTCGATGATGCGTTCGACAAACTCGCGGTGCTTGATTTCCTCACGCTCGGCCGGGCCGATGCGCAGGGCTTGCAGCAGCAGGTTGCTTTTGATCTTCAGGTTGCGGCCCGACATGATGTTGTCGAGCACGCTCATGCCCTTGAACAAGGCCAGGTTCTGGAAGGTGCGGGCCACGCCCATCTCGGCCACCTGGCGCGAATTCATGTGGTCAAAGGTCTTGCCCCGGAAGGTGATCGACCCTTCGGACGGGGTGTAGACCCCGTTGATGCAGTTGAGCATCGAGCTCTTGCCGGCGCCGTTGGGGCCGATGATGGAGCGGATCTCGTGCTCGCGCACATTGAAGGAGATGTCGGTCAGCGCCTTCACGCCGCCGAATCTCAGGCTGATGTTCTGCACGTCGAGGATGACGTCGCCGATCTTTTTGGTGCTCATGGGGTGTCAGCTTCCTGCTCAGGCTGCGGTCTTGACCGGGGCAAAGGTTTTGGCGTCCGACAGCTTGAGCGTGGCGCTCACGCTGCCCGTGCGGCCGTCTTCAAACTTGACCTGGGTCTCGATGTACTGCTCGGTCTTGTTGCCGTACAGCGCGTCGACCAGCACGGCGTATTTCTCGCCAATGAAGCCGCGGCGAACCTTGTTGGTGCGGGTCAGTTCGCCGTCGTCGGCGTCCAGCTCCTTGTGCAGCACCAGGAAGCGGCTGACCTGCGAGCCCGCCAGCAGGCTGTCGTTGGCCAGGTCGGCGTTGACCTTCTCGACGCATTCGCGCATCAGTTGGTAGACCTCGGGTTTTTGCGCCAGGTCGGTGTAGCCCGCGTACGCCAGGTTGCGTCGCTCGGCCCAGTTGCCCACGGCGTCGAAGTCGATGTTGAGCATCACGCAGACGCGGTCACGGCCGTCGCCCAGGGCGACCACTTCCTTGATGTGCGGGAAGAACTTGAGTTTGTTCTCGACGTACTTGGGCGCGAACATGGCGCCGTCGTTGGCACCGCCCTTGAGGCGACCCACGTCTTTGACGCGGTCGATGATCTTCAGGTGACCGTGCGCGTCGATGAAGCCCGCGTCGCTGGTGTGGTACCAGCCGTCGGCGGTCAGCACCTCGGCCGTGGCCTTGGGGTTCTTGTAGTACTCCTTGAGCAGGCCCGGCGACTTGACCAGGATTTCACCGTTGTCGGCGACCTTGATCTCCACGCCTTTGCAGGGCACGCCCACGGTGTCGGCGCGGGCCTGGTTGTCGGGCTGCAGGCAGACAAACACGGCGGTTTCGGTCGAGCCGTACAGCTGCTTGAGGTTGATGCCAATCGAGCGGTAGAAGGTGAACAGGTCGGGCCCGATGGCCTCGCCCGCGGTGTAGGCCACCCGCACCCGCGACAGGCCCAGGGTGTTGCGCAGCGGGCCGTACACCAGCAGGTTGCCCAGCCAGTATTGCAGCGACGCCAGCAGGCCAATCGACTGCCCGTCCATGCGTGCGGGGCCAAAGCGGCGCGCGATGTCCATGCAGGCGTGGAACAGCGTGCGCTTGAGCCAGCCCGCGTCTTCCATGCGGATCATCACGCTGGTCAGCAGCCCTTCAAACACGCGCGGTGGCGCAAAGTAATAGGTCGGGCCGACCTCGCGCAGGTCGATGGCCACGGTGGCCGCCGACTCGGGGCAGTTGACCACGTAGCCGCAGACCAGCCACTGCGAATAGCTGAAGATGTTTTGCCCGATCCAGGCCGGGGGCAGGTAGGCCAGCACGTCCTCGTTGGCGCTCAGGTGGTCGAACTCGGCGCCGGCCTGGGCGCGGTCGATCAGGGCCTGGTGGGTGTGCACCACGCCCTTGGGGTTGCCCGTGGTGCCCGAGGTGAAGAACATGGCGCCGACATCGGAGGCCTGGGCCTGTTCGATCTCGCCGCGCCAGAAGTTGGGGTGGTTGCTGGCGAACACGGCGCCGCTGGCCACCAGCTCGTCCAGGGCGCCCAGGCCCGGGTCGACGTAGTTGCGCAGGCCACGCGGGTCGTCGTAGTAGATGTGGCTGAGCGCGGGGTACTGCTCGCGCACTTCCAGCATCTTGTCGACCTGCTCCTGGTCTTCCACCAGGCAGAAGCGCACCTCGGCGTTGTTCAGCGGGAACACGCACTCCGCGGCGGCCGCGTCCTGGTACAGCGGGATCGGGATGGCGCCCAGCGACTGGACCGCCAGCATGGTGGCGTAGAGGCGGGGGCGGTTGGCCCCGATCACCACCATGTGCTCACCCCGCACCAGGCCGGCCTGGTGCAGACCACAGGCGATGTGCTCCACCAGCTTGGCCAGGCTGGACCAGGTCTGGGTTTGCCAGATGCCGTATTCTTTTTCTCGGATCGCGGGCGCTTGGGGCCGTTCGGTCGCATGCTTCAGCAGCAGGCGGGGAAACGTGGTTTGCATGACGGTTCCTTGTCTCCATGAAATGGGGTGGTCCATGGGCCATCCCGTTGATTTACAGGGATCGTAGGCAAGCGTTTGACGTCCTGTTGTCGTTGCGATGACAATTTGTGGGTTATCCCTTGTTCGGACTTTCCCGAGGCTTGTCACCGAGGTTCCGCATGGTCATTGAGTCCCCGCTTTACCAGCGCCGCCGGGCGCCCACGGCCGAGGAGTTGGCCGGTATCCCCTGGCTGAGCCATTTGCAGCCTTCTGAGCGGGAGCGCATCGCGCCCGAGTTGGTGGTGGGGGATGCCTTGCCCGGCGATTACATCTGCCGCATGGGGCGGCCCGTCAACTACTGGTTCGGGGTGGTCGAAGGCCTGCTCAAGATGAGCGCCGACAGCGCCCAGGGCCACCCGATCACCTTCACCGGCGTGCCGCCCGGCGGCTGGTTCGGCGAGGGCACGGCGATGAAGCGCGAACCCTACCGCTACAACATCCAGGCCCTGCGCAAGAGCGTGGTGGCGGGGCTGCCGCTGGAGAGTTTTCACTGGCTGCTGGACCACTCGCTGGGCTTCAACCGCTTTGTCATGAACCAGCTCAATGAGCGGCTGGGGCAGTTCATTGCGGCGCGCGAAATCGACCGCATGAACAACCCCGATGTGCGGGTGGCGCGCAGCCTGGCCGCGCTGTTCAACCCGGTGCTGTACCCGGGCGTGGGCGAGGTGCTGCGCATCACCCAGCAGGAGCTGGCCTACCTGGTGGGCTTGTCGCGCCAGCGCGTCAACGAGGCGCTGCGCAGCCTGGAGCGCCAGCAGATCATCCGCGTCGAGTACGGGGGGCTGCGGGTGCTGTCGGCCGAGGCACTGCGCTCCACCTTGCTGGGCTCGGCCGACACCGGCCGCGAGCGCCGGTGACGCGCCACCAGTCCTCGCCACCAGCCCCCGCCGCCCGGCCCGGCCGGGGCCTGCGCGGAGGCGAGGCGCCCCGTCGGGCGAGCCCCGATAATGCGGGTCCGTTTTTTGAATGCCGCTCAGCCGCCAGGGGCTTGCCCGGGCGCCCGATCCAGGTCTGTTCGCCGTTGATGCCATGAGTGCCCTGCTTCCCATTTCACCGTCGGTTGACCGGCGCATCCAGTCCCGCAAGCTGATCCGCGTGCCGGCGGTGCTGGACATCGCGGGGCGGGCGCCGCTGAGTGTGCGCACGGTCGAGTTGTCGGCCAGTGGCCTGGGCTTGTCGTGCCCGGTCAACCTGGCCCCCGGCCTGATGTGCACGGTGAGCTTTCGCCTGCTGGGGCCGGCCAGCCTGACCGAGCTGGTGCTGCCCGGGCAGCTGACCTACAGCGTGCTGAGCCAGCGCGATGGCGGGTTTCGGATTGGGGTGCAGTTCAAGAACCTCAGCACCGACAACGCGAAGCGGCTGGAGGCCTGTTTAACCATTTGATCGGCCCCGGCCTTGCGCTGGAGGGGGTCCAATGGCCTCATATCCTTGTAGGATGGCAGCTTCAGTTGCCTGAATGGCGCTGTTCCTACCAGCCTGAGGTGCCTTGACGTGACGTTTTTTCATCACTTTGCCGTGTCCGGTGCAGTGTCCGCCTGCCTGTCGCACTGGCGTGGCGCCCGCCGCTCGGTGGTGGGCGGGGCCCTGATGTGGGTGCTGGCCGGGCTGGCCGCGGCGGGCTCGGTGCAGGTCGACGTGCGAGACGCCGCCGGCAAGCCGCTGTCCGAGGCGGTGGTGTTCCTGGAGTCGGCCGAGGCGGCCCGCCTCGTCAAGCCCATGGCGGGCGCCGAGATGGGCCAGCTCGACAAACAGTTTCTCCCCCGTGTGCTGGTGGTGACCCGGGGCACCGAGGTCACCTTCCCCAACCAGGACAAGGTGCGGCACCACGTCTATTCGTTCTCGCCGGCCAAAAAGTTCGAGCTCAAGCTCTATGCCGGCACGCCGGCCAACCCTGTTTTGTTCGATCAGGCCGGTGTGGTGTTGCTGGGCTGCAACATCCATGACGCCATGGTGGGCTGGATTTTGGTGGTCAATACGCCCTACCACGGCGTCAGCCAGGCCGGCAAGTTGAACCTCGACAACGTGCCCGCGGGCACGTACCGACTGCGCACCTGGCACCCCGGCATGGCCGTCGGGGCCCCAGCCTTGGACCAGGCGGTGGTGGTCCCAGCGTCGGGCGCCGTGCCGGTGGCGCTGCGTTTGAGTGGGTTGACGCCTTGAAACTGCGCTTCAAACGTTGGACCGGCAGCCTGATCACCCGGCTGGTGGTCTTTTCTTTGCTGCTTTTGCTGGTGGTGCAGGTGGCCGGGTTTGCGGTGGTGCGTCGCAGCATTGAGTTCAACGCCCGCCAACAGGTGGCGCGCGAACTGGATGTGGCCGAAAACGTCTGGGCCCGCATGCTGGCCCAGAACGTCGAGAAACTGCGCCAAAGCGCCACCTTGCTGGCGTCGGACTTTGGCTTTCGCTCCGCCATCAACTCGGGCGACACCGAGACCGTGCAGTCGGTGCTGGAGAACCACGGCAGCCGCATTGGCGCCACGGTCACGGCGTTCCTGGACACCGGCTTCAAGGTCACCGCCTCCAGCGTCGCCGACGACAAGATGGGCGAGGCCAGCAAGCTGATCGCGGGCCTGCCGGCCTACCTGTCCCAAACCCCGGCCGGGGCGCACCTCACGGTGCTCAATGGCGTGCCCTACCAGTTCGTCATGGTGCCGATGCGTGCGCCCGTCACCATCGGCTGGGTGCTGATGGGGTTCCCGGTGTCGGTGGACCTGGCCAATGAAATGCAGTTGCTGCTCAAGGTCAACGTGGTGATGCTCACCGGGGCCGAACGCGAGCGCAGCCTGGCCGTGTCCACCCTGCCGTCCACCGATGCTGACAGCCTGCTGCGTGGCAAGAACCAGACCGAGACGGTGCTGGGCGACGAGCTGGTCCTGGTGCGCCATGTGCAGCAGGCCAGTTACAGCGGGCAGGTCGAAACCCTCTTGCTGCGCTCGGCCGAAGAGGTGCTGGCGCCCTACCGCCGCCTGCAACTGTTGCTGGCGCTGATCAACGCCGGCGGCCTGCTGCTGTTCGCGGTGGCCAGCTCGTGGATGGCCCAGCGCATCACCTTGCCGCTGCGCGACCTGCTGGACGCCACGCTGCGCCTGGGGCGCGGCGAGTACCAGACCCCCATTCAGCACCTCCACCGCCAAGACGAAATCGGCAACTTGGCGCGCTCGTTTGACCACATGCGCGTCGACATCGACGCCCAGCAAACCGAGATCCGCCACCTGGCGTACTGGGACCGCCTGACCGGCTTGCCCAACCGCGAGCGATTTCGCGATGTGCTGGAGCAGGCGATCGCCGACAACACCGCCTCGGCGCGGCCGGTGGCCGTCATCTCGCTGGACCTGGACCGCTTCAAGCACGTCAACGACGTGCTCGGCTACGCCTTTGGCGACCGGCTGCTGCAGGCCGTGGCTGGGCGGCTGCAACGCCTGGTGACCTCGCCCGAGGACCTGGTGGCGCGCCGCGGCGGCAACGAGTTTGCGGTGCTGCTGCAAGGCGCCGACGCCCAGATGGCGATGGAGTTCACGCAGCGCATCGCGCGCTCGTTCGAGGTGCCGCTGGCCTTTGACGACCAGACCATCGACCTCAGCGCAGGCATGGGCGTGGCCTGCTGGCCGTCCGACGCCGACAGCGCCGACCTGCTGCTCAGCCGATCCGAGATCGCCATGTATGCGGCCAAGCGCAAGCTCAGCGGCGCGCTGCTGTACGACCCGTCGTTTGACTCGGCCAGCAGCCAGATGCTGTCCCTGTTGACCGAGTTGCGGCGCGCGGTCGAAGGCAACGAACTGCGCCTGTTCCTGCAACCCAAGGTCAGCCTGGTCGACGGCACGGTGGTCGCGGCCGAGGCGCTGGTGCGCTGGGAACACCCCCAGCGCGGCCTGGTGCCGCCGATGCAGTTCATCCCGTTTGCCGAGCAAACCGGCTTTGTGCGCAAGCTCACCCTGTGGATGTTCGAAGAAGCCGCGCGCCTGATGGGCGACGCACGCGTGCAGTCGCACCCGCTGAAGATTTCGATCAACCTGTCCACCCGCGACCTGCTGGACCCCGACCTCAGCGTGCGCCTGGGCAGCCTGCTGCAGCGCTACGGCGTGCCGGCCACCCAGTTCTGCCTCGAGATCACCGAGAGCGCGATCATGGACGACCCCCAGCGCGCCGAGACCACCCTGAACCGCTTGTCAGAGCAGGGTTTTCAACTCTCCATCGACGATTTCGGCACGGGCTACTCCTCGCTGGCCTACCTCAAAAGGCTGCCGGTGGACGAGCTCAAGATCGACAAATCCTTCGTCATGGGCATGGAAAAAGACGAGGACGACGCCAAGATCGTGCGCTCCACCATCGACCTCGCGCACAATCTGGGTCTGAGCGTGGTGGCCGAAGGGGTGGAAAATGCCGTCATCCTGGAACGCCTGGCGGACCTGTCATGCGACGAGGCCCAGGGTTACCACATCAGCCGGCCGCTGCCGGCCGAGGCTTTTTTGAGCTGGCGTGCCCAGCGGGCCGAAGCCCCCCTGCCCGAGGCCTGAGCGCCTGTTCCTGCCAACAACACACCGCACCGATCGACTGTCCATCGTTGCGGATTTTTCCTATTCAGCATGTCCGAACCCAAACCCCGCCCCACTTTGCGCGCTCCCCGACCCGACGGCGGCGCCGCCGGCCCACGCCCCAGCCCGGCCCGTTCGCCGGCGCGCTCACCCGCGGGTGAGGGGCGCCGAGCCGGCCCGCCCGCCGGTGGTGGCGCTGGGGGCCAGCGCGCGGCGGGTGACCGGCGTGGCCCGGCCGACCCGCGTGGCGGCCGTGACGCCCGCGATGGCCGCGACAGCCGGGGCCCTCGCGATGCACGCGACGGGCGTGACGGGCGTGACCCCCGCGACGCCCGGGACCCGCGCGACGCGCGTGGTGGCCCCCGCAGCGGTGGCCCGATGGGCGACCCCCGTGGTCCCCGCGGCCCGCGTGGTCCGGCAGACCGCCAGGCGGCGGCCCCGGCCGAGGACAAAACCTTCACCACCCGCACCGGCATCCGCACTTACAACGTGCCGTCCAAACCCACGCCCGTGCCCGTCAAGCGCCCGCCGGCAGGCCCCTTGGCTGGTGGCCCGCGTGGCGCGCCCGCCAGCCGCCAGCCCAGCGGCACTGGTCGCCGTCCGGCCGATGGCCTGGGGGGCGCGCCCACCGGCCCGCGTCCGGACCGCGCGGCGCGGCCGGCCACTGCGGGCGCCACGGTGGGTGAGGGCGACACCCAGCGCCTGAACAAGCGCATGGCCGAACTCGGCATGTGCTCGCGCCGGGAGGCCGACGACTGGGTCGACAAAGGCTGGGTGCGTGTCAATGGCGTGGTGGCCGAGATGGGCCAGCAGGTGCGCCACAGCGACCGCATCGAGATCGACGACCAGGCCCGTGGCCAGCAGGACCAGCAGGTCACCATCCTGTTGCACAAGCCGGTGGGCTACGTCAGCGGCCAGGCCGAGGACGGCCACGAGCCCGCGGTGGTGCTGATCCAGTCGCGCAACCGCTGGGCGGGCGACACCTCACCGCACCGCTTCCAGGTGCCGCACCTGCGTGGCCTGGCCCCGGCCGGGCGGCTGGACATCGACTCGGTGGGCCTGCTGGTGCTGACCCAGGACGGCCGTGTGGCCCGCCAGCTGATTGGCGAGGACTCCGAAACCGAAAAGGAATACCTGGTCCGTGTGACCTACGCGACGCCCCAGGGCGACGTGGCGCTCAATGTGCAGGCGGTGTTCCCGCCCGAGCAGCTGGAGCGCCTGCGCCACGGCCTGAGCCTGGACGGCCAGGCCTTGCGCCCGGCCCAGGTTGACTGGCAAAACCCTGAACAGCTGCGTTTTGTGCTCAAAGAAGGCAAAAAGCGCCAGATTCGCCGCATGTGCGAGCAGGTGGGGCTCAAGGTGGTGGGCCTAAAGCGCATCCGCATCGGTCGCGTGGTGCTGGGCCAGCTGCCGGTCGGCCAGTGGCGCTACCTGGGGGCGCACGAGCAGTTTTGAGGGCGGGTGGCGCCGGATTTGAGCGCCGTCACGTTATCCTTCGCTTGCAATCTGTAACATGGTGCCCGGCGAACCGATTCGCCGCTAACGATTCTTCGGAGATGTGGATGAGCAGCCCCAAATACCGTCTTGTGACCCGCAGCGATTTCGATGGCCTGGTATGCGCCGTGCTGCTCAATGAGCTGGACATGATCGACGAGATCACCTTCGTCCACCCCAAGGACATGCAGGACGGCAAGGTGCCCATCACCGCGCGTGACATCACCACCAACCTGCCCTACGTGCCCGGGGCCCACATGGTGTTTGACCACCACGAGTCCGAAACCGTGCGCAACACCGGCGAGCGAGCCAACCACATCATCGAAGCGCACGCCCCGTCGGCGGCGCGCGTGGTCTACAACCACTTTGGCGGCAAGGCGGCTTTCCCGCGCATCACCGAAGAGATGATGGCGGCGGTCGATCAGGCCGACTCGGCCCAGTATTCGCGTGAAGACGTGCTCGACCCCCAGGGCTGGGTGCTGCTCAATTACCTGATGGACTCGCGCACCGGGCTGGGCCGTTTCCGCGAGTTCCGCATCAGCAACTACACGCTGATGATGGACCTCATCAAGTACTGCCGCGACCACACCATCGAGCAGATCCTGCAATTGCCCGACGTGCAAGAACGCGTCACGCTGTACTTTGACCACGCGGCCCGCGCCAAGGAGCAGATCCTGCGCTGCGCCACCCAGGTGGGCAACCTGGTGGTGCTGGACCTGCGTCAGGAAGAAACCATCTGGGCGGTGAACCGCTTCATGATCTACGCACTGTTCCCCACCGCCAACATCTCGATCCACGTCATGTGGGGTCTGCAAAAGCAAAACACCGTGCTGGCCACGGGCAAGTCCATCCTGGACCGCAGCAGCCGAACCCATGTCGGCAACCTCATGCTCGAGTACGGCGGCGGTGGCCACAACGCGGCCGGCACCTGCCAGATCGCCAACGACAAGGCCGACAGCGTGCTGCAGACCTTGATCCAGCGCATCAACGCCGACGGCTGAGCGGCCGCCCCGGTCCCCATCCCCGCGCGGGCGCCCCTGACGGCGGGTGCCCACCTCACAGGCCGCTTTGGCGGCCTGTTGTCATTGGCACGCCGGTGCGGCCACCGGCACCGCACCCCGCCCCCACCGCAGGCCCTTGAAGAACCGCGGCAGCGCCCATAATTGCGGCCTGCAGGGGGCGACCTGCCCGGAGCCCAGGCGGGCCGGGCCCGGTTCGACCGCCGCTTTTTTCACAGCACCCGATACACCTCAGAAGACACCATGAGCAAACAGACCCTGTCATTCCAGGCCGAAGTGGCCCAACTGCTGCACCTGGTCACCCACTCGCTGTATTCCAACCCCGAGATCTTTCTGCGCGAATTGATCTCCAACGCCAGCGACGCTTGCGACAAGCTGCGTTTTGAAGGCCTCAACAACGCGGCCCTGTTTGAAGACGCGCCCAACCTCGAAGTGCGCGTGGCCTTCGACAAGGCGGCCCGCACCATCACCATCACCGACAACGGCATTGGCCTGTCGCAACAAGAAGCCATCGACAACCTGGGCACCATCGCCAAGAGCGGCACCAAGGAGTTCATGGGCAAGCTCAGCGGCGACCAGAAGGCCGACGCCCAGCTGATCGGCCAGTTTGGCGTGGGCTTCTATTCGGGCTTCATCGTGGCCGACAAGATCACCGTCGAATCGCGCCGCGCCGGCCTCAGCGCCGAAGAAGGCGTGCGCTGGGTCAGCGGTGGCACCGGCGACTTTGAAGTCGACACCATCACCCGCGCCCAACGCGGCACCAGCATCACCCTGCACCTGCGTGACGACGCGGAGGAATACCTCAACGCCTGGAAGCTCAAGTCCGTCATCAGCAAGTACTCTGACCACATCAGCCTGCCCATCCTGATGGAAAAGGAAGAGTGGAAAGAAGGCGAAAACGACCAGCCCGGCGCCATGGTGCCCACCGGCGAATGGGAAGCCATCAACAAGGCCAGCGCCCTGTGGACGCGCCCCAAGAAGGACATCACCGCCGAGCAGTACAACGACTTCTACAAGGCCATCAGCCACGACTTTGAAGACCCGCTGACCTGGGCCCACAACCGCGTCGAAGGCAACACCGAGTACACCCAGCTGCTCTACATCCCGGCCAAGGCCCCGTTCGACCTGTGGAACCGCGACAAGAAAGCCGGCGTCAAGCTGTACGTGAAGCGCGTTTTCATCATGGACGACGCCGAAGCCCTGATGCCCACCTACCTGCGCTTCGTGAAGGGCGTGATCGACTCGGCCGACCTGCCGCTGAACGTCAGCCGTGAGCTGCTGCAAGAAAGCCGCGACGTGCGCGCCATCCGCGAAGGCTCGACCAAGCGCGTGCTGTCGATGCTGGAAGACCTGGCCAAGCACGACAAGCACGACACCACCCCCAACGCCGACGGCGTGACCGATGTGGTCGACCCCGACGACAAGGCCAAGGAAGGCAAGTACACCCGCTTCTACGCCGAGTTTGGCGCCGTGCTCAAGGAAGGCCTGGGCGAAGACTTTGCCAACACCCAGCGCCTGGCCAAGCTGCTGCGCTATGCCAGCACCCAAAGCGACACCGTCAGCGTCAGCCTGGCCGACTACAAGGCCCGCATGAAGGAAGGCCAAGACGCCATCTACTACATCACCGCCGACAACCTGGCCGCCGCCAAGAACAGCCCGCAGCTTGAAGTTTTCAAGAAGAAGGGCATCGAAGTCCTGCTGATGACCGACCGCGTGGACGAGTGGTCGCTCAACTACCTGCAAGAGTTCGACGGCACCCCGCTGCAAAGCGTGGCCAAGGGCGCGGTCGACCTGGGCAAGCTGCAAGACGAAGCCGAAAAGAAGGCCGCCGAAGAGGCAGCCGAAGCCTTCAAGCCCCTGCTGGCCAAGCTCAAGGAAGCCCTGAAGGACAAGGCCGAAGACGTGCGCGTCACCACCCGCTTGGTCGACTCGCCGGCCTGCCTGGTGGTGCAAGACGGTGGCATGAGCACCCAGCTGGCGCGCATGCTCAAGCAAGCCGGCCAAGCCGCCCCGGAAAGCAAGCCTGTGCTGGAAGTGAACGCCGAGCACGCCCTGGTCAAGAAGCTGGACGGCAGCGTGCACTTCAACGACCTGGCCCACATCCTGTTCGACCAGGCCCTGCTGGCCGAAGGTGGCCTGCCGGAAGACCCCGCCGCTTATGTGAAGCGGGTCAACGCCTTGCTGGCCTGAGCTGTGATGGCTGAATGAGCTGATTCATACCCAGCGCGCGTGCCAGGCGCGCTGGTGATGGGTTGCCTGAAACCCCGGTGCTGCGCGTGATGCGCGGGCCGGGGTTTTTTGTTGGGGGCGGCAGGTCCTTGCACACTCTATTGCATTTCTGAAGCATAAAAAACCCTGTGAGTTTGCCTTTGGGGCGGCATCCTCACGTATAAATATAGAAAACAAAAAGTAGATTTTTTAGTGCTGTCTGTGCTGTTGCAGGTTTGCCCTTCTGTTTGACTTTTCTCATCAGGGGCACCTGATTTGCAAGGCATGTTCGCCACAGGGAGCGACATGCTGTGACGGCAGCGATCTCAAAAACCAGTGGTTAAAAAGGTGTGCCAGACACTGTGCCTGTGCTCCCAGGTGGCCAGTCGTCTTGGTTCATTGCTGATTGCAATGCAGTCAATGGCCTGTCAAGCCCAGATACCCGTTTCATGAACGATTTCAGTCCATCCGACCTGAAGAGCATCCTTCATTCCAAACGAGCCAATCTCTATTACCTCGAGCACTGTCGGCTTTTGGTCAAAGGGGGGCGGGTTGAGTATGTGACGGAGCGTGGTAAAGAATCGCTTTATTGGAACATTCCAATTGCCAACACAACGACAGTGCTGTTGGGTACTGGTACGTCAATTACCCAGGCGGCGGTACGTGAGTTGGCCAGGGCGGGGGTGATGCTGGGTTTCTGTGGCGGTGGCGGAACCCCGCTCTTTGCGGGAACCGAATCCTCGATCGAAGTGGCTTGGATTCCCGGGCAGAGTGAGTACCGTCCGACCGAATACCTCCAGCAGTGGGTTCGCTTCTGGTTTGATGATGGACTGAGATTGGCCGCTGCCCGCACTTTTCAAAAAGCCCGTCTGGACCGGCTTGGCACCCATTGGGCCCAGAGCAAGTCGCTGAAAGATCAGGGATTTCAGCCGTCCTTGGATGAGCTGAACGCCCTCATTTTGGCAAGTCGCGAACGGATTACTTCGGCTTCAGATGTCACGGCCTTGCTGACGGAGGAAGGTCGTTTGACCAAGCAGTTGTATCGACTGGCCAGTCAGGCGACTCGCTATGGTGACTTTACCCGCGCCAAACGTGGCGAAAGCCTCGATGCGGCCAACCAGTTTCTCGATCACGGTAATTACCTGGCCTACGGCTTGGGGGCAACGGCCGCCTGGGTTTTAGGGCTGCCTCATTCGCTGGCCGTGCTGCATGGCAAAACACGGCGAGGAGGCCTGGTGTTTGATATTGCCGACCTCATCAAGGACGCCGTCATCTTGCCTCAAGCGTTTGTCTCGGCCGCCAAAGGCCACAGCGAGCAGGAGTTTCGTCAAGCTTGCATCGAAAGCCTGACGCGGACCGAAGCGTTGGATTTCATGATCGACACCCTCAAGCTCACCGCAGCAACGGTCAGTCGGATGGCCCTACTCAGCGAAAAGTGAGCTGCCATGAATGTTCTCTTGATATCGCAGTGTGACAAGCGCGCACTGACGGAGACCCGCCGAATCCTCGACCAGTTTGCCGAGCGACGAGGCGATCGCACTTGGCAAACGCCCATCACGCAGGATGGCTTGGACACCTTGCGTCGCTTGCTGCGTCAAACTGCGCGAAAAAACACGGCCGTCGCCTGCCACTGGATCCGCGGCCTGGATCACAGCGAGCTGCTCTGGACCGTGGGGGACGCCTCGCGCTTCAACGATCAGGGGGCGGTCCCCACCAACACGACGCGACGCAACGTGCTGCGTGCCCACGACCAGAACGACTGGCACCACGGTGACTTGCTGCGCTTGTTGGCTGACATGGCTGGTTTGATGCACGACTTGGGCAAGGCGATCCAGGCATTTCAAGAGCGTTTGATCCATGGGGCGAGCGGCCGCAATCTCATACGCCACGAGTGGGTGTCCTTGCGGTTATTGGAGGCCTTCGTGGGGCGTGATGGTGACGCCGCTTGGTTGGCCCGATTGGCCCAGCCCTCCCAGGCCGATGTGGCGACGTGGACAGAACGGTTGCACCGTGATGTGCCCGGGCAGCCCAATCCTTCCCCTTTCAAGGGCCTCGCCCAGGCGCCCCTGGCTCAGGCGCTGGGGTGGTTGGTGCTGACTCATCACCGTTTGCCGGTGCTACCGTTTGGTGCGCCTTTTCAGGCCAGTTTGCTGGAGGGAGGGCTGGCGCTGGTCAGCGCCAGCTGGAATGAATCGGAGTTCAGCCAAGCAACGCCCGAAGGGCTTCAGCCTTACTGGACCTTTCCGCATGGGCTGCCAGTCGCCACGCCCGAATGGCAGCAGCGGGCAGCTCGCATCGCGCAACGGCTGAGTGCTTATGCCGACACGGAGGCCGCCAAAGGACTGTTGGATAACCCGTTTGTGATGCATTTGGCTCGGCTGAGCCTGATGTTGGCTGACCACCATTACTCCAGCCTTGGCGTCGGATCTGATCTACGGCCTGTGCGTGATCGCGTCATGGTGGCTGCACCGACCGCCTTGTGGGCGAACACCCGTCCTGGCGGCTTGCTCAACCAAACGCTGGATGAGCATTTGGTTGGCGTTGCGCAGCACAGCGCTGAAGTGGCTCGGTTTCTGCCTGAGTTCGAGCGCCACCTGCCGCGTCTGGGCAAGCACCGCAAACTCAAGCAACGTTCCGTCAGTGAGGCCTTTCGGTGGCAGGACAAAGCGGCTGATCTGGCGGCTGGGCTGCGCGAAGCCAGTCAGACCCACGGTGCCTTCATCATCAACATGGCTTCTACGGGCTGTGGCAAGACGTTGGGCAACGCCCGCATCATGTACGCCTTGGCCGACCCCGTGATGGGCATGCGCTGTGCGTTTGCCATGGGGCTGCGGACCTTGACCTTGCAGACTGGCCAGGCGTTTCGCCACTTGCTGGGCCTGGGGGATGACGAGTTGGCCATTCGCGTCGGTGGAGCCCCCAGCAGAACTTTGTTTGAGCACTTTGAGCAGCAGGCCGAAGCCAGTGGTTCGGCCTCACGTCAGTCGCTTTTTGCCGACGACGGCGATGACGGGCATGTGCTCTACGAGGGGCAGCATCATGACCATCCGCTGCTGAGACGCGCGGTGGTCGACCCAGAGGTGCGTAAATTGTTGTTGGCTCCTCTGCTGGTGTGTACCGTCGATCACCTGACGCCCGCCACCGAAAGCCAACGCGGCGGCCGCCAGATCGCACCCATGCTGAGATTGATGAGTGGCGATCTGGTGCTCGACGAACCCGATGACTTTGACTTGGCTGACCTGCCGGCCTTGACTCGCCTGGTGCACTGGGCAGGGCTTTTGGGGGCGCGCGTATTGCTGTCCTCTGCCACCTTGCCGCCAGCCCTGGTGCAGGGGCTGTTCGAGGCTTACGCTGCGGGGCGCCAACAATTTCAAGCCAACCGAGGCGCGCGACCCGCGGCAGGTGCCGCAAATCCGCCAGTCGTTTGCATGTGGGTTGATGAGTTCGCTCGGCAGCATGCCCCGTGTGCTGATGCATCGGATTTTGGGACCCATCACCAGACCTTTGCCCAAGAGCGGGCGTTGGCCTTGGCCCGGCAAGCTGAGTTGTCTCGGCGCCGTGTCGAGTTGCGCCCCCTGGAGGGCTTGAGCGGGCGGCTGGAGGAGGCCTGCCAATCGTTGGCGGCTGCAGCCCTGCAATCCGCTTGCGAACTGCACGCTCAGCATCACAGTGTCGACCCGCACACGGGCAAACGCGTGAGCTTTGGCTTGGTGCGTTTGGCCAATGTCGAGCCGCTCATTCAGGTGGCGATCAGCCTGCTGACCCAAGAGGCTCCGCCGGGCTTGCGAATTCACCTGCGCGCGTATCACTCGCGTCACCCTTTGTTGATCCGTTCAGCCATTGAGCGTCAATTGGACTCCGTGCTGAAGCGGCACCAGCCCAGCGCTGTATTCGACACCCCTGCCGTGCGCGAGCGGCTGCAGTCCAGCACGGAAGAGGATCACCTCTTCGTTGTGTTGGGCTCGCCGGTCACCGAGGTCGGACGTGACCATGATTACGACTGGGCGGTTGTCGAACCGTCTTCGCTGCGATCACTGATACAGCTGTTAGGCCGCGTGCGCCGTCACCGTGCTGGCCCTTGTTTGGGTACCAATGTGCATGTGTTCAGCCGCAATCTGCGCAGCTTCACACACCCCACGCAGGCCGCATTTTGCAGGCCTGGGTTCGAGTCTGATTCGGGCGCTTTTCGCCTGGGGCAGCATGACTTGCGAGCCCTGCTGGATCCACAGGTGCTGGCCACATTGGACGCACGTCCTCGCATTCTTTGTGCTGCGCAGCAGGTTTTGTCACCGCAATCAAGCTTGATTGACCTGGAGCATGCCCGCATGCAAGACCAAATGCTGCCGCGGACCGTGAGCGCAGTCCCCAAATCCGGCCGCAAAGGCGGTACGCCAACATCACCGCCGATCAATGCGAGCAGTTGGTGGCGTCTGCCTCCGAGCGCTGTGTTGTTGACGGGACTCTTGCCTCAACAGCAACCGTTTCGCGACGACGGCATGCCGCCGGATGTGGCTTTGGTGCTGCTGCCCGATGAGAGCGGCGACGAGGCCGTTCTGCACCAGGTCCTGGAACCCAAGCGTGGACGTCGGGGGGACACCCTGTATGTGCGGGTTGAGCGCGAACTGCATCACCCGCTGTCAGACGCGGTCCTCCGCAGCAAAACGATTGTGCCCTGGGGCGTGCTGGATTACATGGCCGAGCTGCGCGATCTGTCTGAGGCCATGGATCGTCCGTTGCGCTGGTGTGCCGAGCGGTTTGGAACCGTCAACGTCAGTGCCCATGAGGCGGGGTGGTGCTCACACCCTGCTTTGGGCTTTTGGAAGGTGAGGTAGTCGAGCGATCTTTGAACTTTCAAACTTTTTAACTCAGGGATAAACATGTCAGCATCAGAACCGAGAGCCCATGCGCTTCGCGCATTGATCTCCGACTTTCTTATCGAGCGTCTGAGTGGCAAGCTAGAGAAGCTGCCCTCCGAAGACCCCAAACGAACAGAACTTCAGGCGCAGTTTCAGCCTGCGGTGTGGCTGGAGGATGCGGCCCGCCGTGTCCAGCAGATTCAGGCTGTCACGCATTCACTGAAACCGATCCACCCCGATGCCAAGGGCAGCAGTTTGTACCGACCACCGAAGGCACTGCTCGAGGGTGATTGGGTTGGTAGCCACTGCCTCGGCGAGTCTTTCGACTCGGATGTGGTGGGCAATGCAGCGGCACTGGACGTTTACAAATTCTTGAAACTCAGTCACGAGGGGCAGAGTTTGCTGGACCTGTCCGTGTCGGGTGACGCCGACTTGGTGGCAGCTTTCAGTGAAGATGAGACGTTGGGCCGTGAATGGGCCGCGGCTTTCGCAGGTCTGGCGGCCGGTCGATCAAAGCTCAGCAGTCACACCAATGCCAAGCAACTTTACTGGTTGCTCGACGACGAAACGCGGTCCGCGCACGACGACGGCGCTTACCACCTGCTAGCGCCTCTGTACCCCACCTCACTGGTACACCGGGTGTACCAACAACTGCAGGATGATCGCTTCAGTGACGAGGCCAAAGCGGCACGTGCAGCGCGCAAAGAAGGGTCGTATCACCCTCGTCCGGTGCGTGAGTATCCCGATCTGGCAATCCAGAAACTGGGCGGAACCAAGCCGCAGAACATCAGCCAGTTGAACAGCGAGCGGCGTGGCGACAACTGTCTGCTGGCCTCGGTTCCCCCGGTCTGGAAGTCAGCGGCAGTGCGTCCTCTGTGGGGTGTGCGCAGCTTGTTCGAGGTGTGGGGGCGACGCCCCAGCGTCCAACAGCCGACACGTCAGTTGCGACGGTTTCTGGAGGGACAACCGCCCGCCAACGAGGTCACTCGGCGGCGTGTGCGCGACACGGTCGAGGCCCTGGTGGATGAGTTGATCCAGTTTCAAGCCGAACTTCTCGGGCTTGAACCTGGCTGGACCCAGTCGAGCGAATGCGAGCTTCCAGCAGCCCAACGTGCCTGGTTGGATCCAGAAGACTTCACTCCTGTGTCCGGTATCGAGCCAGATGCGGGTGACGCGGTTGCCGCGGACTTTGCGCGTTGGCTCAATGCCCAGCTTCGCAGCCTCTTGCCCGTCGGCGACGATGAGTTTGCTGTCTGGCGCAAATTGGCGCGAGAAGCGCTGCGTGCCGTCGAACGGGAGCAGGCATGAACGCAGAGTCAATCAACTCGCCCGAGCATTGGGCCTTGCTGGTGGTGCCTCGTTTGCGGGTCCAGAACGCGAATGCCATCTCAAGTCCCCTGACTTGGGGTTTCCCGGCCATGACCGCCTTCTTGGGTTTGATGACGGCTTTGGAGCGCCGACTGGGGCCTGAATGGGGTGTTCAGTTCAAGGCTGTCGGGGTGATCTGTCACGACTTCGAGGCTCAGGTCACCACCGGTGGATTCACTCGGGCCTTCCACCTCACTCGCAACCCTGTGGGGGCAGATGGCAGTACCGCAGGCATCGTGGAGGAGGGGCGTGTACACCTGGAGCTGACCTTGGTTTTCAGTGTGCGCATTGCTTCAGCTCGACTTGATGATGCTGAACGCCAGCAACTGTTGGACCGCGTGGTGCTCGAGTTGGCGGGTATGCGTTTGGCTGGTGGCAGTGTCATGCCGGCCTTGCCGGGTGCCCGTGGACGACGCCCCAAGCCCTATCTGGAGCTGGAGGCCGAAGATGAACTCGCGCAACGGCAGCAACTGCGCAAACTGGCGCGCACCTGCCTACCCGGTTTTGCCCTGGTGTCGCGCGATGATCTGCTGCGAGCGCGGTTGGCCGGCCTGCATGCGGAAGGTGCGACCGGAGCCACTGCGCTGGACGCTTGGTTGGACTTGTCGCGATGGAATCACCGCGCTGTCCAATCAGGTGAGGACGGGGCCGTCACATGGCAAACCGATGGGCGTGTGGGGTGGACGGTGCCCATTCCTGTGGGCTATGCCGCGCTGTCGGACTTGTTTGCACCAGGCGCTGTGGCTGGTGCGCGTGACAACCGAACGCCGTTTCGCTTTGTGGAGACCATCTGGTCCATGGGCCAGTGGGTCAGCCCGCACCGCCTCCGGAACCTTGACGACTTGTTCTGGTACGCCCGTGTGGAGGGCGATGGCCCTCACACGACCTACCGCTGCTGCAACGACTTCAACCCAAGTGATCAAGCGCTGGAAACCGACGCTTGACCCCCATTCGTACAAATTCTAGGAATTCACATCATGGCTACAAACACGACCCTCAAGACCGCTTCCGTTCTGGCTTTTGAGCGCAAGTTGGACCCCTCAGATGCGCTGCTGTTCTCCGGCCTTTGGAATGCGCGACAAAGCGAGTCCGGGTGGGCGCCTGTGGTGGTTCGCGAAAAGTCGGTGCGCGGCACCATTTCCAATCGCCTCAAGACCAAAGACCAAGACGCTGCCAAGCTCGACGCAGCCATCGAGAACCCTAACCTGCAAACTGTGGATGTCGCCACTTTGCCCGCAGACGCTGACACCTTGAAAGTGACTTTCTCGTTGCGCGTTTTGAGTGGTGCCGGGACCCCGAATGCCTGCAACAACGCGGACTACCAGGCCAAACTGTTGGGCACCGTGCGTGACTATGTGCAGCGTGTCGGCTTCGCGGAGCTGGCCTCACGCTATGCCTACAACCTGGCCAACGGCCGATTCCTGTGGCGCAATCGGGTGGGTGCCGAACAGGTGGAGGTCTTGGTCCAGCACATGGTCAATGGCGCGCCGCAAAGCAGCTGGACGTTTGATGGCCTGGGCTTGTCGCTGCGCGATTTCACCCCAGGCGTTGCCGCCGAAGCCTTGCAGGAGCTGGGTGATTTGATCGCCTCCGGCTTGAATGGTCAGAGCCATGTGTTGCTGCAGGTCACGGCGTTCGCCCGTTTGGGATCCGGTCAGGAAGTCTATCCGTCACAAGAGCTGATTCTGGACAAGGCCAGCTCGGGCAAAAGCAAGACGCTGTATACCGTGAGCGGCGTGGCGGGCATTCACTCCCAGAAGTTGGGCAATGCCATCCGCACCATTGACACCTGGCATCCAGAGGTGGCCGAGGTGGGCCCGATCGCCGTGGAACCCTACGGCTCCATCACCACGTTGGGCAAAGCGTGCCGCAAGCCCGCTGACAAGATCGACTTCTACAACCTGTTGGACAACTGGCTGCTCAAAGACAAGGTGCCCGCTTTGGAGCAGCAGCACTTTGTGATAGCCACCCTGATTCGTGGTGGTGTTTTTGGCGACGCAGGTAAGGATTGAGGCCCCCATGCTGACGCATTACCTTGACGTCCATTTGTTGCCCGATCCTGAGTTTGCGCCTCATCACTTGTTAACCGCCTTGTATGCCAAGCTGCACCGTGCATTGGTGCAGTTGCAGAGCCAAGGCTTGGCAGTGGGGTTTCCTGGCTACAGCGATCGGCCCCTGGGACTTGGACAAACCCTGCGTGTGTTTGGCTCACCGGATGCTTTGGCTCAACTCATGGCCAGTCCTTGGCTGAAGGGCATGGCGGACCATGTGACGGTGGATCCGGTGTTGGCACCTGTTCCGGTGAGCGCAGAGCACCGGCGACTGTCCCGTGTTCAAGCCAAGAGCAACCCTGAGCGCCTGCGCCGTCGCCAGATGAAGCGCCATGGTTTGACACCTGAACAAGCCCGTGAACGGGTGCCCGACAGTGCGGCGGAGACCTTGAGCCTGCCATTCCTGTCGGTTCAAAGTGCCAGCACTGGGCAGCGCTTTTTGATGTTCTTGCGCCTGGGGCCAGTGCAGGCCGACCCGGTACATGGCGACTTCAATGCTTATGGATTGAGCACCACGGCCACCACGCCCTGGTTCTGACCCTTTTTTCCAGCGCCCGTGCAAGTCCTTGTGAATCAAGGACTTGCACGCGTTGATTAAAACTTGGGTTTTGTCTGCGGGTTGTTGCTTTTGCTTTGAGATTCAATGACTTAGCAAGAGTCGACTTGAGTTCACTGCCGCATAGGCAGCTCAGAAAAATCCAGGGCCTTGCTGACCGCGTTCACACGTGTTCACTGCCGCATAGGCAGCTCAGAAATTGGCCTCATCAATGGTGGCATGCAGCCGGGCGTTCACTGCCGCATAGGCAGCTCAGAAAAGTCTGGAAAGGAAGTAGATCAGGACGAAAAGGTTCACTGCCGCATAGGCAGCTCAGAAAAAGATATGGGCTAGGCCAATAACCCGGATCCTGTTCACTGCCGCATAGGCAGCTCAGAAAAGCATCACTCACACGATCCGGAGCGCTGCAATGTTCACTGCCGCATAGGCAGCTCAGAAATGGCTGGCCGAGTTCTGCGCCGCGGTGAGCTCGTTCACTGCCGCATAGGCAGCTCAGAAACGTTGTCCTGGCGATCATTCCTTTGCTTGGCTGTTCACTGCCGCATAGGCAGCTCAGAAATGGTCCGCCGACACCATGGGCGCCAAATTCCGGTTCACTGCCGCATAGGCAGCTCAGAAAATCAAAGATTGGACGCTCGGCGCCGTCACCGGGTTCACTGCCGCATAGGCAGCTCAGAAATTCCAACGCAGCCGCCTGCTTGTCGATGTTGGGTTCACTGCCGCATAGGCAGCTCAGAAAAAGTAGAAACGATGGACGGATGCGATGCCTACGTTCACTGCCGCATAGGCAGCTCAGAAAGTGGGGGAGATGCGATAGATCACATCGGTCAAGTTCACTGCCGCATAGGCAGCTCAGAAACACTGCAGAACCGTGGGGAGGTTCCCCAGGCCGTTCACTGCCGCATAGGCAGCTCAGAAATATCCGTGGCACCTGGACTCCCACCGCTGAATGTTCACTGCCGCATAGGCAGCTCAGAAACTCGGCAAAGACGCCGAACTCCGCACCACCACGTTCACTGCCGCATAGGCAGCTCAGAAAAAGAACGTACCCGGCTATGCCACGTTTGCCAAGTTCACTGCCGCATAGGCAGCTCAGAAACCACCCAACAGAATGGAGGCAACGCATCATGAGTTCACTGCCGCATAGGCAGCTCAGAAATGACCGGCTCCGACCGGATGCGCTCTGCCAACGTTCACTGCCGCATAGGCAGCTCAGAAAAGCCGCAGCGCATCGCCGTCGTCAGCGAGTGGGTTCACTGCCGCATAGGCAGCTCAGAAAATCCTCCAGCTCAAGGACGGCAATGTCCGAGGGTTCACTGCCGCATAGGCAGCTCAGAAATGATGCCGTCCTTTCGGTCTTTACGTGGGGGTGTTCACTGCCGCATAGGCAGCTCAGAAACTCGCCAGGGCCGCCCGAATGCGGGCCCACACGTTCACTGCCGCATAGGCAGCTCAGAAAAGCTCGGGCTCTTGCGTGATGATGTAGAAGTCGTTCACTGCCGCATAGGCAGCTCAGAAAACGCGCCCGCGCTTGCCGCCCACGGTGCGCTTGTTCACTGCCGCATAGGCAGCTCAGAAAGTGAACGGAGAGCCGGCAAGAATGGCGGCCTGGTTCACTGCCGCATAGGCAGCTCAGAAATGGGCACCGATCGCAACGCGGCCATCCGCAAAGTTCACTGCCGCATAGGCAGCTCAGAAAAGCCGAGAAGGTGGCATAGAACTGCGCCGAGCGTTCACTGCCGCATAGGCAGCTCAGAAATCAAACCAGTATCGCTCTGCGTCGATCAATGCGTTCACTGCCGCATAGGCAGCTCAGAAAAGCACGGTCAGCGCGCCGGTGCCGGAGTTGTGGTTCACTGCCGCAAAGGCAGCTCAGAAAACAGCGGTGCCAAAGAGCAAAAAATCCTCGTCGTTCACTGCCGCATAGGCAGCTCAGAAATGCCGCCCGTGGTGGCGCCGCAGCTTGCCGCGGTTCACAGCCGCATAGGCAGCTCAGAAAGCCAAGAACCATAGAAATCACGATAACTGCACGTTCACTGCCGCATAGGCAGCTCAGAAAAATGGGGTGTTCCATCGTGCTGGGGCTCCGCGGTTCACTGCCGCATAGGCAGCTCAGAAAAATGTGATGGTCTACCAGTTCGAGCGCATCCAGTTCACTGCCGCATAGGCAGCTCAGAAAGTTTGGCGGGAGCTGCGGCGCGTGGAGGCCGTGTTCACTGCCGCATAGGCAGCTCAGAAATGCGTGTATTGCGCGTGCTCCAGGGCGAGTTTGTTCACTGCCGCATAGGCAGCTCAGAAATGCTCAAAGTCGGCCCAAACCGCCTGAAAAACGTTCACTGCCGCATAGGCAGCTCAGAAACGCTCAAAAGAGGTCTCCCCCGAGGTTCTGGCGTTCACTGCCGCATAGGCAGCTCAGAAAACGTGCGAGCCCATGCCCGGACACGCTCACTGGTTCACTGCCGCATAGGCAGCTCAGAAAAGGCAGGGAGGCCCAGACGCGGGCACATTTGCGTTCACTGCCGCATAGGCAGCTCAGAAAATCAGCTGCGACTGGGGCAGGGGCGGCGCTTTGTTCACTGCCGCATAGGCAGCTCAGAAAATCACTGAGCCAGGCGCCCAGCCCATGATGCGGCTCACTGCCCCATAGGCAGCTCAGAAAAGCCGTGCCCAAGGGTTGGAAGCTGGTTCCCGGTTCACTGCCGCATAGGCAGCTCAGAAAACGGTCAGGAATGCGACCACGGTGTTGTCAGGGTTAACTGCCCCATGAGGCACGCAGAAAAGTGCGACGGCAATGTGCGGTGGGGGCTGTGTCACCGCTGTGCCGCCAATGAATCCCTCTACAGACAGACCATCCAAACGGCGCAGGTCGCCCACCGACCTCAGGTGATTGCAAAACTTCGCGTGATCCCGCTTGTTGGGTTGCGTTGGGCATCGCAATCTGTCCTGTGTTCGACAGCCATCCCTACGGTGGGTCGGCACGGTTGCGGTGGTTGGTAGGCCCAATTCCACTCGCGAATCGAACAATCTCCGAGCGCCTCACAGCCGTTGGACACCGCTCCAAAGCGCCGGAGCCACCCGCTGTAGAAGGGCCTCAACAAGTCCTCACCTCATCCACTCTTCCACTTGCGTACTAGGAATCATTCTCATTAGAATTCGAGAATGATTCTTATTAGCAAGTTAAAGACTGTGCACGCTGCGCGACCCAGCTGGCGTGCCTCTCGTTCCTCTCAGGCCGTGCGCCTGGCGCTTGGCGCCCTGGCTGTGGGGGCTGCTTGGCCGGCGGCTTGGGCGCAGTCGGCTGCGACGACGGCCACCGCCACCGCCACCACCGCGACAGCGACCGCCAACCCCAGTGCCGCTGCCAGCCTGCGCGAAGTCCAGATCAAAGAGGCCCCCGACACGGCCACCGAAGGCACGGGGGCGTACACGGTGCGCGCGGCGTCCACGGCCACGCGGTTGGACTTGTCGCTGCGCGACACGCCGCAGTCGATCAGCGTGATCACGCGCTCGCAGATGGATGACTTTGGCCTGCGCAGCGCCAACGAGGTGCTGGACATGGCCACGGGCATCAACGTCGAACGCATTGAAACCGACCGCACTTACTACTCGGCGCGCGGCTTTGACGTGACCAATTTCCAGGTCGATGGCCTGGGTCTGCCGTTCACCAACGGCGGCCAGGACGGCGACCTGGACACGGCCATTTACGACCGGGTCGAAGTGCTGCGGGGGGCCAATGGCCTGACGTCATCGACGGGCAACCCGTCGGCCACGATCAACTTTGTGCGCAAGCGGCCGACCCGTGAATTCCAGGCCAGCACCGGCCTGACCCTGGGCAGCTGGAACCAGCGCCGCGTCGACGCGGATCTGTCGGGCCCGCTCAACGAGGCGGGCACGGTGCGGGGCCGCCTGGTGGTGGCCGACGAGGACAAAAACAGCTACCTCGACCGCTATTCGCTGCACAAGCAGGTGTTGTCGGGGGTGATCGAGGCCGACCTGGGCGCAGGCACGCGGCTGACCGCTGGCGTGGCTTACCAAAAGAACACCCCGCGCGGCAGCCTGTGGGGCGCCTTGCCGCTGTTCAACAGCGATGGCTCGGCCACGAATTACGCGGTGTCCACCAGCACCTCGGCCAACTGGTCGTACTGGAACACCACCGACACGCGCCAGTTTGTCGAGCTGAGCCAGGCCCTGGGGCAGGGCTGGTCGCTCAAGGCCGCCTTCAACCACCGCGTGCTGCGCTCGGAGGGCAATTTGTTCTATGCCTACGGCACGCCCAATGCCAGCACGGGGCTGGGGCTGTACAGCTACCCCTCGTACTTCCGCAGTGCCGAAAAGCAGAACGTGCTCGACGTCTATGCCAGCGGGCCGTTTGCCTTGGCGGGCCGCCAGCACGAGTTGGTGCTGGGGGCCAGCAGCGCGCGCAGCGACATGCGTCAGCTGTCGCTGTATGGCAATGACATTGGCACGGCCTTGCCGGCGTTGGTCAACTGGACCGGCCAGTACACGATGCCCAGCTTCACGGCCTCGTCCAACCAGGCGGACTTTGTGATCCGCCGCCAAAGCCTGTACGCCACTGCGCGCTGGAACCTCAGCGACCGGCTCAAGCTGATGACTGGGGCCAATGTGACCCAGGTGGAAAGCACCGGACAGAACTACGGCGTGGCGCACCGCTACGACCAGACCAAGGCTTCGCCGTTCCTGGGCGCCACCTACGCGCTGGACGCGCAGCACTCGCTGTACGCCAGCTACGCGGGCATCTTCAACCCGCAGACCCAGGTGGGTGCCAACCTGCAGCCGCTGGCGCCGGTGCAAGGCCGCAACCTCGAGGGCGGCATCAAGGGCGAGTGGCTGGACAAGCGCCTGAACGCCTCGGCCAGCGTGTTCCGCACGCAGCAAAAGAACACCGCCGAGGCCACCAGCACCTACGTGGACAGCACCCTGGTGTACCGCGGTGTGGACGCCACCTCGACCGGCTTTGAGCTGGACGTGGCCGGCCGCATCCGCCCCGACTGGGAGCTGAGCGCGGGCTACACCCAGATGCGCATCCGCAACGACAACACCGGCGCCGACGCGCGCACCTATGTGCCGCGCCAGACCCTGCGCCTGGCCACCAGCGTGCAGGTGCCGCAGGTGCCGGGCCTCAAGGTGGGGGCCAACCTGCGCTGGCAGGGCGACATCTGGCGTGACCAGGGCGTGACCACGGCCTCGGGTCAGGCCATCGTCACGCGCCAGTCGGCCTATGCGCTGCTGGGCTTGATGGCGCGCTACGACATCAACCGCCAGTGGAGCGCCACGCTCAACATCAACAACCTGACAGACCGCAAGTACCTCAACAGCCTGTACTGGGCCCAGGGCTACTACGGCGCGCCGCGCAACGTGAATGTGAGCCTGCAATGGCGTTATTGATGAACCCCCTGGCCGGAGGGGCCCGCTGATGCGCGCCGCACTGGTGGCGGTGCACCGCTGGGTGGGCTTGGCGATGGCCGTGTTCCTGGTCATCGCGGGCCTGACCGGGGCCGTGATCTCCTGGGACCACGAGCTGGACGAATGGCTCAACCCGCACCTCAACGAGGCGCCGGGACGCGGCCCCGCGCCGCCCGCGCTGCAATGGGTGGCCGAGATCGAACAGCGCCACCCGCAGGTCAAGGTCAGCTACGTGCCGATGGCGGTCGAGCCCGGGCACGCGCTGGCGTTTGGCGTCGAGCCCCGACCCGACCCGGTGACCGGGGCGCTGGCAGAGCCCGGTTTCAACCAGGTCTTCATCGACCCGGTCACCGGGGCCGAACTGGGGCGGCGCCAGTGGGGCGCCGTGTGGCCGCTGGGGCGCGAGAACCTGGTGTCCTTCCTGTACGTGCTGCACTACAGCCTGCACCTGCCGGCCTGGGGCGGCATTGACCGCTGGGGCGTGTGGCTGATGGGCGTGGTGGCGGTGTTCTGGACGGTGGACTGCTTCACCGGCTTTTACCTCACGCTGCCACCCGCGCGCCGGGCCGGCCCGGCGGGGGCTTCCGCGGCCCGCCGCGGGGCGGGCGCCGCCACGGCTTCACGCCCTGCCTCGGGCGGCAAGTCCTGGTGGGCGCGCTGGCAACCGGCGTGGCGCGTGCGTTGGCAGGGCGGGGCCAGCAAGCTCAACTTTGACCTGCACCGCGCCGGCAGCCTGTGGACCTGGGCGCTGCTGTTCGTGCTGGCCTTCACGGCGTTCTCGCTGAACCTGTACCGCGAGGTGTTTTTTCCGGTCATGTCGCTGGTGTCCGAGGTCACGCCCACGCCGTTTGAGCAGCGCACCCCGTCCAGCCAGCCCGGTGGGGTGGCGCCGCGACTCGACTACGCACAGGCCTTGCAAGCGGCGCAAGGCCAGGCCCGCGCGCGCGGCTGGACCGAGCCGGTGGGCTCGGTCTACCACGCGGCTTTGTACGACCTGTATGGCGTGCAGTTCTACCGCCCCGAGGACGGCCACGGCGCTGGCGGGGTGGGTCACCGCACCCTGTTCATCGACGCCAGTGACGGCCGCGTGCTGGGCCAGCGCGTGCCCTGGGAAGGCAGCGCTGCCGACCTGTTTGTGCAGGCGCAGTTTCCGCTGCACTCGGGGCGCATCCTGGGCCTGCCGGGGCGCATCCTGATCTCGGTCATGGGCCTGGTGGTGGCCATGCTCAGCATCACGGGCGTGCTGATCTGGTGGCGCAAGCACCGGGCACGGCGTGATCAGGCCAGGTCACTGGCGGCCGCGGCGCCGGGGGCTGCCGACGACCCGGCTCAGGCCCCGGCTCGGGGGCCACAAACCCTCACAGCGCGTGGGTCACGAGTTTGAACTCGGGGTCTTCCGGGAAGGCCTTGACGCTGAAGCCCAGGCTGCGCATCAGCTTGAGCATGGGCTGGTTGTTGGCCAGCACCAGGCCGTCGATCTCCGACAGGCCCTTCTCGCGGGCCACGTCCATGATGGCTTCCATCAGGCGTGAGCCCAGGCCCTTGCCATTGAAGTCGTCGGCCACCACCAGCGAGAACTCACAGCTGGTCTGGTCGGGGTTGGTGATGTAGCGCGACACACCGACGATGCGCTCGCGCTCCTGCACCTCGCCCTGGTCGTCGATGCTGCGCTGCTTGACCACCGCCACCAGCGCCATCTCGCGGTCGTAGTCGATCAGCGTGAAGCGCGCCAGCATCGAGGGCGGCAGCTCGGTCATCGACGACACAAAGCGGAAGTACCGGCTTTCTTGCGACAGGCCGTGCACCAGCTCCTGCAGCATCTGTGCGTCGTCGGGGTGGATCGGGCGCACCGTGTACTCGCCCCCCCCGCGCAGCGGCAGCACGTGCTCGTAGCGGGCCGGGTAGGGCAGGATGGCCAGGTGCTGGTAGTTGCTTTGGCGGCCGCTGGCGGCCTGCGGGGCGCTGTCGATCACGATGCGCGCGTCCACCGCCACCGCCCCGTCCTGGTCCACGATGATGGGGTTGATGTCCATCTCGCGCAGCTGGGGCAGCTCACAGACCATTTCTGACACGCGCAGCAGCACCTGCTCCAGCGCCTCCTGGTCGACGGCGCTGGCGCCGCGCCAGTCGCCCAGGGTTTCGGCCACCCGGGCGCGGTCGATCAGGCGCCGCGCCAGGAACTGGTTCAGCGGTGGCAGCTCGACGGCGCGGTCGTCGATCAGCTCGATCATGGTGCCGCCCGCGCCGAAGGTGATCACCGGGCCAAAGGGGTCGTCGGTCAGCAGGCCGATGCAGATCTCGCGGCCGCGGCGCGAGCGCGCCATCTTCTGCACCGTGGCGCCGTTGATGCGCGCCTGCGGTTGCAGCCGGGCCACGCGCTCGAGCATGTCGTTGTAGGCGTCGCGCACGCTGACCGCGTTCATCAGGTTGAGCACCACGCCCTGCACATCGGACTTGTGGCTGATGTCGGGCGAGTCGATCTTCAGCGCCACCGGAAAGCCCATCTGCGTGGCCGTCATCATGGCCTCGTTGGCGTTGCGCACCAGCACCGTGTGGGTGACCGGGATGTGGAAGGCCGACAGCAGGGTCTTGGACTCCATCTCGGTCAGCACCTTGCGCCGCTCGGACAGCACGCTCTCGATCACCAGGCGCGCGCCCTCCAGGTCGGGCTTGGCCAGGGCAGACAAGGGCGGCGGGGTTTGTTGCAGCAGCTGCTGGTTTTGGTAGAAGGCCGCCAGGTTGCCAAAGGCGCCCACCGCCGCTTCGGGGGTGCGGAAGCTGGGGATCAAGGCCTCGTTGAGCACCCCGCGCGCCGGCACCACCTGGTTGTCGCCCATCCAGCAGGCCAGCAGCGGCTTGCCCATCTGGGGCTTGAGCTGGGCCACGGCCTGCGCGATGGCCTGGGCGTCCACGCCGACCTTGGGCGAGCAGATGACCAGCACGCCGTCGATCTGGCGGTCTTTGTTGGCGGCGGCCACCGCGGCACTGAAATGCTCGGGGCTGGCGTCCTCGGACAGGTCGATCAGGTCGGTCAGCGAGGCCAGTGCGGGCAGCTGCGGGCGCAGCGCCTGCACCGACTCGGGCGACAGGCGACCCAGCTCCAGCTTGATCTCATTGACCCAGTCGGCGGCCAGCACGCCGGGGCCGCCGCCGTTGGTGACGATGGCCAGGCGCCGCCCCACGGGGCGGTAGCGCGAGGCCAGGCATTTGGCGGCCGAGAACAGCTCGACAAACGAGCGCACCCGCACGGCACCGGCGCGGCGCAGCGCGGCGTCGAACACGTCGTCGCTGCCCACGATGGCGCCGCTGTGCGTCTGGGCGGCCTCATTGCCGGCGGGCTTGCGGCCGGCTTTGAGCACCACCACCGGCTTGGCGTTGGCGGCCGAGCGCAGCGCGCTCATGAAGCGGCGCGCGTTGGAGATGCCCTCCAGGTACACGATGATGCTGTGCGTCTTGCCGTCGTTGGCCAGGAAGTCGAGCACATCGGCCATGTCGACCACGGTGTTGGGCCCCAGCGACACCACGGTGGAAAACCCCACCGCGTTGTTGCGCGCCCAGTCCAGCATCGACGCCGTCAGCGACCCCGACTGCGACACCAGGGCCAGCGTGCCGGTGCGCGCCAGGGGGCCGCTGATGCTGGCGTTGAGCTGCAGCGGCGGGCGCTGAAACCCCTGGCAGTTGGGCCCCAGCAGGTGGATGCCCTCGCGCAGCGCGATCTTGCGCAGCTGCAGCGCCTGCTCGGCGCTGATGCCGCTGGAGATCACCAGCGCCGCCTTGCAGCTGAGCCGTGCCGCCACCTCCAGCGCCGCGCCCACGTCGTGTGGCACCAGCGCGATGATGGCCAGGTCGGCCTTGGTCTGCGCCAGGTCGGCCAGCGTGCCCGTGGTGTGGATGTCGATGAAGCGCAGGGTGCCGGTGTAGCGCTGCGCCTTGATGGCCTCCTGCAGGGCCTGGGTGTGGGCGGGCAGTGGCTCGCCGTCGCCCGCGGTGGGGGCGAACACGACGATGGAGTCGGGCGAGAAAAGGGCGGTCAGGTAGTGTTTGTCCATGGGGTCCGTCGCGGTCGGTCGTGGGCGTTGCTGGCAGCTGCCATGCTCGCTCAAAAATCAGTCGGCGCCAATCAGCACTTTGACGTGGGCACCCGCACTGCGGGCCAGGGGGCTGAGCACATAGCCGCCCTCCAGGCAGGAGATGATGCGCCCCTGGCAGTGGCGGCGGGCCACCGCCATCAGTTGCTGGGTCACCCATTCGTAGTCGGCTTCGAGCAGAGCCAGGTTGCCCATGTCGTCGTCGCGGTGGGCGTCAAAGCCCGCCGAGATGTAGATCAGTTCGGGCGCAAAGGCCTCCAGCGCGGGCAGCCAGTGCTGGGTCACGGCGTCGCGGAAGGCGTCACGCCCCGATCGCGCGGGCAGGCCCACATGGACCATGCCGGGCCGATTGGGCACCTCGTCGGGGTAAGGGTACAGGCCTTTTTCGTAGATGGAGCACATCAGCACGCGCTCGTCACCCTCGAAGATGTCCTCGCTGCCGTTGCCGTGGTGCACGTCAAAGTCGATCAGCGCCACCCGGCTCAGGCCGTGCACGTCCAGCGCGTGGCGCACACCCACCGCCGCGTTGTTGAAAAAGCAAAAGCCCATCGCCTGCCGGTAGGCTGCGTGGTGGCCGGGCGGGCGCACGCAGCAAAAGGCCGCCGCCACCTCGCGGTTCAGCACCAGATCGGTGGCCTGGACGGCTGCGCCAGCGGCGCGCAGCGCGGCGGTGACGGTGTGCGGGTTCATTTGGGTGTCGGGGTCGACCGCGCGGTAGCCCTCGCGGGGCGACGCGGCCAGGATCTCGCTGACGTACAGCGAGGCATGGGCGCGGCCCAGTTGCTCGGGCGTGGCCAGCGGGGCGTCGTAGGGCTGCATGTAGTCGAGCAGGCCCTTGATCAGCAGGTGGTCGTGGATGGCGGCCAGGCGCTCAGGGCATTCGGGGTGGTCCGGGCCCATCTCGTGGCGGCTGCAGTCGGCGTGGGTGATGTAGGCAGCGAGCAAAACAGTCTCCGACATGGGGCGGGAGGTCCGCCCCTTTTCGCACACTGTAGGCCGGGCGGGCCCCCCGCCATTTGACCTGAGGCAAGGGTTGCAGCGGGCGCCCCGCAGGGGCCCCCGCCCGGCCCCCAGACGGCACCGCACCGGGCCGGGCCCGAGGGGGCGGTCAGCCTCATTCGGTGGTGCTGGGGCTCCAGAAGGCCTGGTGCACAAAGGCCTCGCTCTTCAGCTTGGCCACCAGGGCGTTGAGTTCGCTGCCTTCGATGGAGGTGGCTGACAGCGTGGCCTCGATCTCCACCTCGTGCTCGCCGAAGGCATGCACCGACAGGTCACGCAGCGGGTGCTGCCACTGCTCCAGCAATTGGTGCAGCAGGGACATGGCTTGCTTCTGGTGTTCGCGTGGGGTGATCAGGTAGACCGTGCAGGTGACCTCGACCGAGGGCGTGGCCAGAGGTTGGCGGTTGATGCGGTCCACCACCGGGCGCAGCAAGGTGTTGGCGGCCAATACAAACAGGGTGCCGACGAAGGCTTCCACCACCAGGTCCGAACCCGCGCAGGCGCCCACCGCGGCCGAGGCCCACAGCGTGGCGGCGGTGTTGAGGCCGCGCACGCTGCCCTCTTCGCGCATGATCACGCCGGCGCCCAAGAAGCCGATGCCCGACACCACATAGGCAATCACCCGCACCGCGCCGTCACTGCCACCGAGCCGGTTGGCCATGTCCACAAAGATGGCCGCGCCCACCGCCACCAGCACATTGGTGCGCAGGCCGGCGGTGCGCTGGCGAAACTGGCGTTCCAGCCCGATCAGCCCGCCCATCACAAAGGCGGTGCTGAGGCTCAGCAGCGAGTCGGCCAGGGACACGAGGTTGATGTTTTGCAGGGCTTGCATGGCGTTCCATCAGCGCAAAAAGGAGGAGGGCGGGGGGCTGGCGCCATTGTGCCCAGCCTGACCGCCGGGTGTGATGACAAAGCCGTTGAAACCCCGGGCCCGTGTGGCGAGTCCCGCGCGGCGGGCCGGCAGGCCGGCGGGGCTGGCGCAGGCACCGGCGACGAAGCGAGTGCGGGCGTGGGTGTGGGGGCGGGTGCGGGTGCGGCCCCCCCGCGGCCGGCGGTGGGGCCGCCTGGCGTCAGTAGCCCAGTGCCAGGCCGGTGTTGCGGCGCGGGTCGTTGGCGCCGTAGAAACGGTTTTTGCCCACCGGCTTGCCCCCCAGCGTGGGGGCGCCAATCAGCACCGCGGCCAAGTGGTTGGCCTGCTGTGGCTGGCCCAGTTGGTGGCCCGCGGCCTCCAGCAGGCGCCGGGTGTCGGGCGACAGGGCATAGGGCTCGACGAAGGTCACGTCGGGCATCCATTGCTGGTGAAAGCGCGGGGCGTCCACCGCCTCCTGCACGTTCATGCCGTAGTCGATCACATTGATCAAGGTGTGCAGCACCGCGGTGATGATGCGGCTGCCACCCGGGGTGCCCAGCACCATCACGGGCTGCTGGTCCTTGGTGACGACGGTGGGGCTCATCGACGACAGCGGGCGCTTGCCCGGGGCGATGGCGTTGCGCTCGCCTTGCACCAGGCCATAAATGTTGGGCACCCCGACCTTGACGGTGAAGTCGTCCATCTCGTTGTTCAGCAGCACGCCGGTGCCCGGCACGGTGAGGCGGGCGCCGAACCAGTCGTTCAGTGTGTAGGTGACGGCCACCACATTGCCCCAGCGGTCGGCGATCGAGTAGTGGGTGGTGTTGCTGCCCTCGTGCGGGGGCACGCCCGGCTTGATGTCCTTGGACACCCCGGCCTTGTGGGGGTGGATGGCGGCGCGGATCTGGGCCGCGTAGCCTTTGTCGGTCAGGCGCTCGATCGGGTTGCTGACAAAGTCGGGGTCGCCGAGGTAGCTGTTGCGGTCGACGTAAGCGTGGCGCATGGCCTCGATCTGGTAGTGCACCGCCTGGGCCGAGCGAAATCCCAGCTCCTTGAGCGGGTAGCCCTCCAGGATGTTGAGGATCTCGCACAGGATCACCCCGCCCGAGCTGGGCGGCGGCGCCGACACCACCTGGTAGCCGCGGTATTGGCACTGGATGGGCGCACGTTCGCGGGTCTGGTACTGGTCCAGGTCGGCCTGGGTGATGAGGCCGCCGCCGGCCTGGCTGGCTTGAGTCAGGGCCTGGGCAAACGGGCCCTGGTAGAAGCCCGCGGCGCCTTGCTCGCTGATCTGGCGCAGCGTGCGGGCCAGGTCCTTTTGCACCAGCTTGTCGCCCACTTGGTAGGGCTCGCCCTGCTTCAGGAAGATGGCAGCGCTGGCCGGGTCCTGGCGCAGGTCGGCGGTGGCGCTGTGCAGCATGTCGACGTCGCCCTGGTCGAGCACGAAGCCGTCTTCGGCCAGCTGGATGGCGGGGGCCAGCAGCGCGGCGCGGGTCAGGGTGCCGTACTTCTCGCGGGCCGTTTCCAGGCCGGACACGCTGCCGGGCACCCCCACCGCGAGGTGACCGCGTGTGCTCAGGCCTTTGATGACGTTGCCCTGGCGGTCCAGGTACATGTGCGGCGTGGCGGCCAGCGGGGCCTTTTCGCGGAAGTCGAGGAAGGTTTTGCGGCCATCGGCCAGTTGCAGCGTCATGAAGCCGCCGCCGCCCAGGTTGCCTGCCGCCGGGTAAACCACCGCCAGCGCGTAGCCCACGGCCACCGCGGCGTCGACCGCGTTGCCGCCTTGCTGCAGCACCGACACCCCGATCTTGGTCGCCAGGTGCTGGGCCGTGACCACCATGCCCTGTTCGGCGGCCACCGGGGCGGCCGAAGCCGCGTGGGCGGCGCCCTGCCAGGGCCACCACAGGCTGGTCAGCCACAGGGCGGTTGTGCACACGGCGGTCGTGCACAGGCGGTGACGGCTGGGGGCGAACAACATCGGGGCATCTCCTGGGGACGAGCAAGGATGAGCGGCTCCCGACCAGGCTGGGCGGGGCCCACGCCAGGCGAGGCCGCTGGCGCACGGGCGTCAGTGTAGAGGTGACTGCGCCGTCTGGCCGGGAGCGCTTGGGCCCCAGCCGCGGGCGCGGCCGTCCGGAGGGGCCCGTGAGTCACGCAGGGGACAAAAACCCAGGCCGCCGCGCGCTGGCGTGGGTGGCCTGGGAGGCTGGGGGGTCAGGGACGGCAGGCGGCCGGGGGCGGCGGGTCTGCCCCCGGTGCTGGGTCGCTGTAGGGGTGGGGAAAAAAGGCTTGGCTGGTCGTGGTCACCGGTGTCGGTGCCGACGATGGCTGGCCAAAACGACTTTGGGGGACGGATGAACGTCCCTGAGTCGCCCCACGATGAAACTCATTTGGTCAGGATCAACTTGCCCAGGCGGGTGGCTTGCAGCTTGTAGCGCAGGCCGTTGTGCACGATCTCCACCGCCTTTTGTCCGCCCAGCAGGGCCTGGCTCGGCAGCTCGCGCAGCGGCTCGGCGCCGTGGGGGCGGGACGCTGCGGTGATCCGGTCCGGGGTCGAGACGGCGTCATGAAACGAAAGTGACAGGGCGTTGTGCATGGACATGGCGGTGGCTCTGGTTGAACTCTGGCGTGGTCCGGTGCGGGGCGGGGACCTTGGGGTCCTGCGGCGCCACACGGGGCTGGCTGGGCCCTATTATGCACACAAATGAGAATCAATCTCATTTGATGTCAAAAATTTTTTCAGGGGTGGGTGCCGCCCGGGGCCCTCCGGGCGGCGGTGTGGCGTCAGGCCAGCGCGCTGACCTGCACTGCGCAGTCGTAGAAGGTGGGGCCGCGGCCCATGTCGGTCAGGGCCTGGCCGGTGAGCTGGTTCACGTTGGTGCCGTTGAGCCCCATCTTGCGCCACCACAGGCCCAGGCCCACCACCACGCCGGGGCGGGCGCGTTCGCTGACGTCGGCCTTGCAGTGGTATTCGCCCCGGGCGTTGAACACGCGCACCACGTCGCCGTGGCGGATCTGGCGTGCCGCCGCGTCGTCGGGGTGGATCTCCAGCAGTGGCTCGGTTTCGAGCTTGCTGAGGCTGTTCACGTTGACGAAGGTGGAGTTCAGGAAGTTGCGCGCCGGCGGCGAAATCATGGCCAGCGGCCAGGGCCCGTGGGGGTCGGGCAGCTCGCGGTTCGGCAGGTGCTGGGGCAGGCCGTCCAGGCCTTGCGCCACCAGTTGCGGGTTGAGGAACTCGCAGCGCCCCGACGGCGTTGGGAAGCCGCCGTGTGCAAACGGCGCGTCGGGCAGCGGCAGGCTGGCAAAGCCCTGGGCCAGCAGGGTGTCGAAGTTCACCTGCTCGCCAAAGGCCTGGCGGCACAGGGTCTGGTCGTCTTCGGCCAAGCAGGCGTCGTCGAAGCCCATCTTCTGTGCCAGGCGGCGGAAGATCTCGCTGTTGGGCAGGGCCTCGCCGACCGGGGCGATGGCGGGGCGGTTGAGCAGCACGTCGGTGTGGCCGTAGGCCAGGTGCACGTCCCAGTGTTCGAGCTGGGTGGTGGCGGGCAGCAGGTAGTCGGCGTGGTCGGCGGTGTCGGTCTGGAAGTGCTCCAGCACCACGGTGAACAGGTCCTCGCGCTGGAAGCCCGCCACCACCTTGGCCGATTCGGGCGCCACCGCGACCGGGTTGCTGTTGTAGACCACCAGGGCCTCGATGGCCGGACCGAAGTCGGGCGAGGCCGGGCGCAGCAGGTCGTCACCGATGGTGGACATGTTGATCAGGCGCGGGCGGCGCTCGCCCAGCAGGTCGGGCCGCTGCAAGACCTGGCGCTGCACCGGGAACTGGCCCGAGCTGGACAGCAGCAAGCCGCCACCCCGGTGGCGCCAGGCGCCCACCAGGGCCGGCAGGCAGGCCACGGCGCGCACCGCATTGCCGCCGCCGTGCACGCGCTGCATGCCGTAATTGAGGCGGATGGCGGCCGGCTGGGTGGTGCCGTAGTCGCGGGCTAGGCGCTGGATCTGCTCGACCGGCACGCCGCAGACCTCGGCCGCGCGCTCGGGCGGCCATTGCAGGGCGCGCTCGCGCAGTTCGGCCCAGCCCAGGGTGTGCTGGGCGATGTAGTCGTGGTCCAGCCAGTCGTGCTGGATCAGCTCGTGCATCAGGGCCAACGCCAGCGCCGCGTCGGTGCCGGGCCGCAGCGCGATGTGCTCATGGCATTTGTCGGCGGTTTCGGTGCGCCGCGGGTCGATGCAGACCAGGCGCGCGCCCTGGCGTTTGGCCTCTTGGGCAATGCGCCAGAAATGCAGGTTGCTGCCAATCGAGTTGCTGCCCCAGATCAGGATCAGCTTGGCTTCGGCGAAGAACTGCACCTTCATGCCCACTTTGCCGCCCAGGGTGTTCATCAGCCCCGCCGTGCCGGCCGAGGCGCAGATGGTCTGGTCCAGCCGGCTGGCCCCCAGGCGGTTGAAAAAGCGCGCGGCCATGCCATCGCCCTGCACCAGGCCCATGGTGCCCGCGTAGCTGTAGGGCAGTACGGCCTCGGGATCGCGTGCCGCGATGGCCTGAAGCCGGGCCGCGATGTCGGTCAGCGCCTCATCCCAGCTGACCCGTTGAAACTGGCCGGCGCCCTTCGGACCGACACGCTTTTGCGGGTACAACAGGCGGTCTGGGTGGTAGGTGCGCTCGGTGTAGCGCGATACTTTGGCGCACAGCACCCCGCCGGTCAGCGGGTGGTCCGGGTTGCCTTGCACCCGGGTGGCCACACCGTCGCGCACGGTGGTCACCAGGGCGCAGGTGTCGGGGCAGTCGTGGGGGCAGGCGCCGCGCACCTGGGTCTCGTCGGGGCTGTTCATCGTGATCTAAAGCAGTCTTTGTGTTTCGCCGAATTGTCATTCAGTCGCGCAGCGGTTAGCTTGGCGTCTGTCGTTGTCTGGAGTTTGTCATGGATCCGTCCGCCGCGTTCAAGGCCCCGAGCCGGCGCCGCTTTGCCTGGGGCACGGCGGCGCTGCTGGCCGCGCCCGGGCTGGTCCGCGCCGAGGCGGACCGGGCGCTGGTGCTGGGCCAGTCGGTGGCGTTGACCGGGCCGGCCGCGCAGTTGGGCCTGCAGTACGTGCAGGGCGCTCAACTGCTGCTGGAGCGCGTCAACGCGCGCGGAGGTGTGGCGCGCCGGCCCCTGACCCTGCGCATCCTGGACGACGGTTACGAGGCCGACCGTTGCGCAGACAACACACGTCGCCTGATCCAGGACGAGGTGTTTGCGCTGTTCGGCTACGTCGGCACCCCGACCAGCCTGGCCGCCTTGCCCTTGGCCACCCAGGCGCGCCTGCCCTTTGTGGCGCCCCTCAGTGGCGCGGGGGCGCTGCGCGAGCCTTTCAACCGCCAGGTGTTCCACGTGCGGGCTTCCTATGACGCCGAGGCCGAGTTGATCGTCAGCGACCTCGTGCGGCGCGGCCACCGGCGCGTGGGCGTGCTGCTGCAAAACGATGCCTTTGGCCAATCCGGGCTGCTGGCGCTGACGCGGGCGCTGCAGGGGGCGGCGTTGCGCTCGGTGGCGCAGGCGACGGTGGAGCGCAACTCGCTCGATGTGGCCACTGCCGTGCGCACCCTGGTGGTGGCCCAGCCCGACGCCATGGTGTTGGCCTGCACCTACCAGGCCAGCGCCGCCTTTGTGCGGGCATCGCGCAAGGCGGGCTACACCGGGACTTTTCACAACGTGTCGTTTGTCGGCACCCAGCCCCTGGCGCGCGCGCTGGGGCCGGAGGGCGCCGGGGTGGTGATTTCGCAGGTGGTGCCGTCGCCGCACAGTGCCACCCATGCCTTGTCGCAGGGGTTTCGCCAGGCCGTGCTGCAGGGCGGCAACCGGGTGCAGCTCAACCACTCCAGCCTGGAGGGGTACCTCGCGGCCGCCGTGCTGGTGGAAGGCCTGAAGGCCGCCGCCCGGCAAGGCCCGCTGAGCCGCGAGGGGCTGGTGGAAGGCCTGGAGTCGCTGGGGCAGCGCCAGGTGGTGGGCTTTCCGATCTCGCTCAGCCGCCAGAACCACCAGGCGTCGCGCTTTGTCGAGCTGTCAACCTTGTTGAGTGACGGCTCGGTCCAAACCTGAGCCCGCAGGGTGGGGCCGGGCGCTGCGGACGCCGGGCCCGGTGGGGCGTCAGACCAGTTCGCTCACCGAGCGCACCCCGGCCAGGCCTTGCAGGAAGGTTTCGCAGCGGCCGAGTTGCTCCAGGCTCACGTACTCGTCGGGTTGGTGGGCCTGCTCGATGCTGCCCGGCCCGCACACCACGGTGGGGATGCCGGCCTGCTTGAAGATCCCCGCTTCGGTGCCGAACGCCACCAGCGTGGTGCCTTGGGCGCCGGCCAGGCGCTGGGCCAGGCGGGTGACGGCGTCGTCGGCCGAACCGAGAAACGCCGGCACCTCGCAGATCGGCTCAAAGCGAAAGCCCGCCTCGGGCGCCACCTGCTGCATGCGCGGCTCGAGCGCGCGCGCATGGGCCAGCACCTCGGCCTGCATCTGGGCCGCGTCGGCGGTGGGCAGGTTGCGGAACTCGTAGCGGAACTCGGCGTCGCGCGGCACCACGTTGTCGGCGATGCCGCCGTGGAACTGGCCCACGCTGGCGGTGGAGTAGGGCACATCAAAGCCGTCGTAACGCGCTTCGTGCTGTTCAAAGCCCTCGGCCATGTCGCGCAGTTTGCCGACCAGGCGGGCCGCCATTTCGATGGCGTTGACCGAGCGCGGGGTCAGCGAGGAATGGGCCTCCTTGCCGCGCACGCAGCACTTGTAGCGGTACACGCCCTTGTGGGCGATGGCCGGCACCATCAGCGTGGGTTCGCCCACGATGCAGGCCAGTGGGCGGATGCCGGCGTCGCGCAGGTCGGCGATCAGTTCCTTGACGCCCAGGCAACCCACTTCTTCGTCGTAGCTCAGGGCCAGGTGCACGGCAAACGGGGCCGGGCTGTTGAGGTAGGCCTCGGCCTGCGCCAGCGCCAGGCCGATGAAGGCCTTCATGTCGGCCGAGCCGCGCCCGTACAGGCGGCCGTCCTGCACCGCGCCGGACAGCGGGTCCAGGCTCCAGGCCTGGCCGTCCCAGGGCACGGTGTCGGTGTGGCCCGACAGGATCACGCCGGCCGGTTTGCCCTCGCCGAGGGTGGCAAACAGGTTGGCCTTGGTCTTGTCGGCGTTGTAGGTGAGGCGGCTTGAGACCCCCAGGCGCGCGAGTTCGTCGCGCACAAAGTGGATCAGCGTGAGGTTGGAGTTGCGGCTGACCGTGTCCATCCGGACCAGCGTCTGCGCGAGTTCAAGGGCGTGGTTGGAAATCATCGTTGTCATTGTGGAGGATTTGCCCTGATGGCGCAGAACTTGCAGGATTGCTAGACTGAAACATTCAGCGTTTACTACATCACCATGCAAGTCATCGACTCGATCCTGGCCCAGGCGGCGAGCATCGCTGCGGTTCGCCGCGACATCCACGCCCACCCCGAACTCTGTTTTGAGGAGCAACGCACCGCCGACCTGGTGGCGCAAAAGCTCACCGAGTGGGGCATCCCGGTGCACCGGGGCCTGGGCACCACGGGCGTGGTCGGCATCATCAAGGGCGGCGACAGCCCGCGTGCCATCGGCCTGCGCGCCGACATGGACGCCCTGCCGATGCAAGAGTTCAACACCTTCGAGCACGCCAGCCGCCACCCCGGCAAGATGCACGCCTGCGGCCACGACGGCCATGTGGCCATGCTGCTGGCCGCGGCCCAGCACCTGGCGCAGCACCGCCACTTTGACGGCACCGTGTACGTGATCTTCCAGCCGGCCGAAGAGGGCGGTGGCGGCGCGCGCGAGATGATCGCCGACGGCCTGTTCGAGCAGTTCCCCATGGACGTGGTCTATGGCATGCACAACTGGCCGGGCATGCCGGTGGGCACCATGGCGGTGAGCCCCGGCCCGGTGATGGCCTCGAGCAACGAGTTCAAGATCACCGTGCGCGGCAAGGGCGGCCACGCGGCCCTGCCGCACACCGGCATCGACCCGGTGCTGGTGGCCTGCCAGATGGTGCAGGCCTTCCAGACCATCATCACGCGCAACAAGAAGCCGGTCGAGGCGGGCGTGATCTCGGTCACCATGATCCACGCCGGTGAAGCCACCAACGTGATCCCCGACAGCGTCGAGCTGCAGGGCACGGTGCGCACCTTCACGCTCGAGCTACTGGACCTGATCGAAACCCGCATGGAAGACATCGCCCGCAACCTCTGCGCGGCCTTCAATGCCGAGTGCGACTTCGAGTTCGTGCGCAATTACCCGCCCACCATCAACCACCCCGCCGAGGCCGAACTGGCACGTCAGGTCATGGTGCAAGTGGTCGGCGCCGAGCGCGCGCTGGCCCAGGAGCCCACCATGGGCGCCGAAGACTTCTCCTACATGCTGCAAGCCAAGCCGGGCGCGTACCTGTTCATTGCCAACGGCGATGGCACGCACCGCGAAATGGGCCATGGCGGCGGCCCGTGCATGCTGCACAACCCGAGCTACGACTTCAACGACGAACTGATCCCGCTGGGCGGCTCCTACTGGGTGCAGCTGGTCGAGGCCTGGTTCCGCCAGCCCACCTCGGTGCGTTGAGCATGGCCGCCGCAGCGCAGGCGTTTTCGGCCAGCTACCGCGAGGCGCGCAGCCGTTTCCTGGCGGCGGCCGACGCGCTGGGGCTGCCACCGCAATCGCACCTTCACCCGCTGCCCGGGCGCGACGGCGAAGTGCTGGCGATGGACGTGGTGCGCGACGGCCCGGCCGACGCGCAGGCCGTGCTGATCCTCAGCAGTGGCTGCCATGGGCTCGAAGGCTACTGCGGTTCGGGTGTGCAGTTGTTTGCGCTGCAGGACGCCGAGTGGCGCGCCCATGCGCATGCCGCGGGCGTGGCCGTGTTGTACGTGCACGCGCTCAACCCCTACGGCTTCTCGCATGGGCGGCGGGTCACGCATGAGAACGTCGACCTGAACCGCAATTTTCAGGACTTCAGCCAGCCCCTGCCCGACAACCCCGACTACCGCGAACTCGCGCCGCTGCTGCTGCCCGAGGTCTGGCCGCCCGACGCGGCCAACCAGGCTGCCCTGTAGCGCTTTCTGGTCGAGCGCGGCGAAGACGCCTTCCGCTCGGCGGTGGCGCGTGGCCAACATGAATTTCCCCAAGGCCTTTTCTTTGGGGGGCACCAGCCCACCTGGAGCCACTTGACCCTGCGCCAGGTGCTGCGGCAGCACGCCACGCGCGCCCGGCGTCTGGGCTGGATCGACGTGCACACCGGCTTGGGGCCGTCGGGTGTGGGCGAGCGCATTTTTGCCGGCCGCAACGACCCGGCCACGGTGGCCCGGGCGCGCGCCTGGTGGGGCGGCGGTGGCGCCACCCCGGTGACCTCGATCTACGACGGCTCGTCCAGTTCGGCCTTCCTCACCGGGCTGATGTGGGACAGTGCCTACCAGGAATGCCCGCAAGCCGAGATCACCGGCATCGCGCTCGAGTACGGCACCCAGCCGCCGATGGTGGTGCTGCAGGCGCTGCGCGCCGAGCAGTGGCTGCAGTTGCACCCCGAGGCGCCCCGCGCGCAGGCCGATGCCATTCGACAACAGGTGCTGGAGGCCTTCTACACCGACACCGACGACTGGAAGCAGCAGGTCGTCCAGCAAGCCCGGCAGGCCTTGTTTCAGGCCGTCGACGGCCTGGCCTGAGCGCCCACAGCGGGCCCCGGGCCCCGGGCCCCGCCCTGCGGGCCCTGAATTGAACAGTTCGCGACAGTGTTGAACGGGATTGGCTCGTCCCCGTGCGAGGCCACGCTGGCGCGGCTTAAGATGTTTGGCTGGGCTCTGACCGGGTGGCCGTGGGCTGTCCTGGCGGGGCCGAGGCCCGGAGGTCGGCCCCAGAGCCGACGGGCTGTCCCCTCACCAACAAGGAAACAAACACCATGTCCGACCTGAACACCCTGTTCGAAGCCGCAGTGGCCAACTCCAAGAACCTCAGCGAGCGCCCCGACAACCCCACGCTGCTGAAGATCTACGCCCTGTACAAGCAGGCCACCCAAGGCGACAACACCGAGAAGAAGCCCGGCTTCACCGACCAGGTCGGCCGCTTCAAATGGGACGCCTGGGAAAAGCTCAAGGGCAAGAGCACCGACGAGGCCAAGCAGCTCTACATCGACCTGATCCAGTCGCTGAGCTGATACCGCTGGCGGCCGTTCAGCTGCGGGCCAGACGCGCCGCCCGTTGCTCGTCGCCGCCACTGTCCGCCAAAGCCACCGTCCCCAGCCGGGTGCCGCGGGCGCCGCGCTCACACGCGGCGGGTCATGAACAGGCTGTGCGGATCGGGCCGGTAGGCCCCGAAGGGCCCGCAGTCCTCGAAGCCGTTGCGCCGGTACAGCGCATGGGCCGGCGCGAACGAGGCGTGGGTGCCGGTCTCCAGGCTCAGCCGCTGCAAGCCGATGCGGCGCGCGTGCGCCAGGATGTGGGTCAACAGGGCCTGGCTGACGCCTTGCCGCAAAAAGTCGCGGTGGGTGCGCATCGACTTCAGCTCACCGTGGTGGGCGTCGAGTTTTTTCAGGGCGCCGCAGCCGCACAGCGCCCCCTCGCGCCAGACCGACCACAGGGTGATGTCGGGGTGGCGCAGGGCCTCCAGCGGCAAGGCGTGCACGCTCTCGGGCGGTGTGTCGGCCTGCATGCCGGCCAGATGCTCGCGCAGCAGGGCTTGGATCTCGGGACCGCTGAGGTCGTCTTGGCGGATGTCGAAAGTCATGTGGGCGTTCCAGGGCCAGCCCCCTTGGGCCGCCGCTGGCTGCCACTTTAGGGCATCGGGCCCTGCCCTGCCAAGGGGCGGTTCACTCGACTGTGATGCGGGCCGTCTGGATGATCTGCCCCCAGCGTTTCAGCTCGGACTGGGTGAAGTCGGCCAGCTGTTTGGGGCTCATCTGTTCGACGTCGGTGCCCGAGTCCTCGGCCTTCTTGCGGGCCTCGCCCGAGCTCAGGATGCGGTTGATTTCGGTGTTGAGCGTCTGCACCACATCGGCCGGGGTGTTGGCCGGGGCGTAGAGCGCAAACCACGAATCCAGTTCAAAGCCACGCAGGCCGGCCTCGGTGGTGGTGGGCACATCGGGCAGCGAGGTCAGGCGCTTCTGGCTGGTCACCCCCACGCCCTTGAGGCGGCCGCCCTGGATCTGGCTCACCACGCCGGCTGGGGTGGTGATGAAGAGGTCCACCTGGCCCGCCATCAGGTCTTGCACCGCGGGGCCGGAGCCCCGGTAGGGGATGTGGGTGATGAAGGTGCCGGTGAGCTGCTTGAACAACTCGCCCGCGATGTGCTGGATCGAGCCGTTGCCCGAGGACGCGTAATTCAGCTTGCCCGGGTTGGCCTTGGCGTAGGCGATCAACTCCGTGAGGTTGTTCACCGGCAGCTTGGGGTTGATGGCGATCACCTGGGGCGCGCGCGTCATCATGGCCACTGGCGTGAAGTCCTTGATCGGGTCCCAGCCGGCCTGCTTGAACAGGTGCGGGTTGCCGACGTGGTAGCCGCTGTAGGACACCAGCAGGGTGTAGCCGTCGGGCTTGGCGCGGGCCACCAGCTGGTTGCCGATGTTGCCCGAGGCGCCGGGCTTGTTGTCCACGATCACCGACTGGCCCAGCGCGCGGCTCAGGGGTTCGGTGATCAGTCGCGCCGTGAAGTCGGTGGTGCCGCCGGGCGCGGTCGGCACCACCAGGGTGATGGGGCGCTGCGGGTACTTGCCCTGGGCCCCCGCGGGGGCGCCCAGGCTGGCGCCTACGCTGAGGGCGGCGATCTGGCTCAAAAGATGGCGTCGTTGCATGGCGTTGTCTCCGTTGTTGTTGTTCGTCGGGGGCGGCCGAGGCGGGGCTCAGGCCAGTTCGGAAATCTCGATCAGGTTCAGGTCCGGGTCACGCACATAGACCGAACGGATCTTCTGCGTGGCGCCGGTGCGCATCACCGGGCCTTCGATGATGGGCCACTGGGCGGCTTGCAGGCGGCTGATCACCTCGGTCAGCGGGAGGCTGGCGATGAAGCACAGGTCCAGTGCCCCGGGCACAGGCAGGTGGGCCTTGGGCTCGAACTCGCGGCCGCGCACATGCAGGTTGATCTTCTGGTGGCCAAACTTGAAGGCCTTGCGCTCCACCGGCGGCGTGCCGCCAATGAAGCTCTCCAGTTGCATGCCGAGCACGCGGGTGTAGAAGTCCACGCAGGCGGCTTCGTCGTGGGTGGTCAGGACCAGGTGGTCCAGGTGGTCGATCATGGGGACTCTCCAGTGATGTCAAACAATCTCAGAACGGCCGGCCGCCGCCGGGCCGCTCCCAAGGCGGCCGGGGCCCCCTCGGGGGGCAGCGACCCACACGAAGTGGGGGAGCGTGGGGGCGTCGCATCCCATCCGGCCGCCGCCGGGCCGCCCCCAAGGCGGCCGGGGCCCCCTCGGGGGGCAGGGAGCGACACGCAGTGCGCGACCGTGGGGGCATCATTGCGTTATGGCCGGGTGCAGGTCCTGGATTCGGCCGGCTTTGGCGACCTGGCCGGGGACCTCATGGCCGACGATGGCGGGCAGCTCGCGTGCCACGGTCAGCAGGCGGGGCAGGTCGATGCCGGTGTCGTAGCCCATGGCGTCGAGCATGTGGATGGCGTCTTCGCTGCTGATGTTGCCGCTGGCGCCCGGCGCGTAAGGGCAGCCGCCCAGGCCACCGAGCGAGCCGTCAAAGCGCGTGATGCCGGCCTGCACCGCGGCCAGCACATTGGCCAGCCCCATGCCGCGCGTGTTGTGGAAGTGCAGCGTCAGCTGCAGCGCGGGAAAGCGGGCCTGCAAGGCCTCGCACACTGCACTCACCTGGGCTGGGTGGGCCATGCCGGTGGTGTCGCAAATCGTCAGGCCACGCACGCCCAAATCGGCAAAGCGGTCGGCAAAGCGCAGCACCTCGGACAGCGGCACATCGCCTTCCATGGGGCAGCCAAAGCAGGTCGACAGCGACACATTGATGGGCGTGGCGCCGTTGACGTGGCGGATCACGTTGGCCAGCGCCTCGAAGCTGCTTTCACGCGGCATGCGCAGGTTGGCCAGGTTGTGGGTTTCCGAGGTCGACATCACCAGGTTCAGCTCGTCAGCCCGCGATTCGAGCGCCCGCTCGGCGCCGCGCAGGTTGGGTACCAGCACCGTGTACTCCACGCCGGGGACCCGCTGGATGCGGCCCATCACCTCTTCGGCGTCGCGCAGCATGGGGATCGCCTTGGGCGAGGTGAACGAGGTGACCTCGATCTTGGCGTAGCCGCAGGCGCTGAGCGCGTCGACCAGGGCCACCTTGGTGTCGGTGGGGATGAAGTTGGGCTCGATCTGAAAGCCGTCGCGCGTGGCGACTTCGTTGAAGTGGATGCGGGTCATGCGGGGTCCTTCTGAGGGGCGGCCTGGCCCACGATGCCGCGGTCCTTCAAGGCCTGGATCTGCTCGGCGCTGAGGCCGATTTCGCGCAGCACGGCGTCGCTGTCCTGCCCCACGCCCAGCGGGGCGTTGCGGCGGTGGCTGCCCGGCGTGCGCGAGAGCTTGGGGATGATGCCGGGCACGGCCAGTGCGCTGCCGTCGGGCATCTGCACCTGTTCGATCATGCCGCGCGCCTGGTAGTGCGGGTCGGCCGCGATGTCGGCCACGGTGTAGATGCGGCCGGCCGGCACGGCGGCGCGGTCCATGGCGGCCAGCACCTCGTCGACGCTCAGCTGTGCCGCCCAGGCGCCAATGGCGGCGTCGATCTCGGCGATGCGCGCCACGCGCCCCGCGTTGTCGGCCAGCGCCGGGTCTTGGCCCAGGTCGTCGCGGCCCATCTCGTGCATCAGGCGCTTGAAGATGCTGTCGCCGTTGCCCGCGATCAGCGCGTAGCCGCCGTCCGCGCAGCGGTAGGCGTTGCTGGGCGCGATGCCGGGCAGGGCGCTGCCGGCCGGGCCGCGCACCGCGCCAAAGGCGCTGTACTCGGGCAGCAGGCTTTCCATGCAGTTGAACACCGCCTCATACAGGGCCACGTCGATGACCTGGCCCTGGCCGCTCTTGTGGCGCTCTTGCAGCGCCATCAGGATGCCGATCACGCCGTGCAGCGATGCCAGGGTGTCGCCGATCGACACGCCCACGCGCACCGGCACGCGGCCTGGTTCGGCCGTGAGGTGGCGCAGCCCGCTCATGGCCTCGGCCACCACGCCAAAGCCCGGCTTGTCGCGGTAGGGGCCGGTCTGGCCGTAGCCGCTGATGCGCAGCATCACCAGGCGCGGGTTCAGGGCCAGCAGGGCGTCCGGGCCCAGGCCCCAGCCCTCCATGGCGCCCGGTCGGAAGTTCTCGATCAGCACATCGGCCTCGGCGGCCAACTGGCGCACGATGGCCTGCGCTTCGGGGGCCTTCAGGTCCAGGGCCAGCGAGCGCTTGTTGCGCGACTGCACCTGCCACCACACCGAGGTGCCGTCCTTGAGCAGGCGCCATTTGCGCAGCGGGTCGCCGCTGCCCAGCGGCTCGATCTTCACCACGTCGGCGCCGAAGTCGGCCAGGGTCTTGGCGGCAAACGGGCCGGCAATCAACTGGCCCAGTTCCAGGACCTTGAGCCCGGCCAGGGGGCCGGTGGCGGGGGAGAATTCGGTCTGTGTCATGGCCGCGGAGTGTGCCGCGCCGCGAGCGACCTTGTCCATTTGCGATGGCAGCCAGGTGTTTCGCGTTTTGCGAAGGCTGGGGGTGGGTTTCCCCGGGGCTGTTCAGGGGCTGCCGGGGGGCCGGCCCTTGCCTCGGTGTCGGTCGGCTTTGGGCAGGTCGGCGGGCAGGGGCAGGGCATCGGCCTGCGCCTGCAGGGTGTTGAGCAGGCCGTCGAGCAGCGCCACCTGCTCGGGGCTGAGCGCGGCCAGCAGTTGCTGGTTGATGGCGCAGACCTCGGGGAACAGCGCTTGCACGATTTCGGCGCCGCGTTCGCTGAGGTGCAACACCACGCGGCGGCGGTCGCCGGGCCGGGTTGTGCGGAGGATCAGCTGCTTCTCACACAGCGAGCTGATGGCCTTGGAGGTGCGTGCGCGGTCCAGCTGGGCTCGTTGTGCCAGGGCCGACGGGCTCTGGCCGGGCGCCTGGGCCAGCAGCGACAGCAGTCGCCATTCGCGCCGGGTGATGCCGTGGCGGCCCTCGCAAAGCCGGATCACCGGCCCCCCGCCCTGGGCCAGCAGGCGGCTGAGCCGGTACAGCAGCAGGTCGTCAATGGCCTCGGGGGCCAGCAGGCGCAAGGGGCGGCTCATGCAGAGGGTGAGGGTTTTCTCGGAGGATGGTTGATTTCAACAATCAACGGGGTGGCCCCTAAAGTGTGCCTGAGGCCGCTTTGACCGGCCTCCCCTCAGGAGACCCGCGCCATGTCCGAGAATTTGCCCACCCCCCGCTTGAATCGCCGCCAGACCCTGGGGCTGCTGGCCAGCCTGCCGGGGGCGGCACTGGCGCAGAGCGCCGACTTTGCCGCGCGACCGACCCGCGTGCTGATTGGCACGCCCGCCGGCGGCACCCAGGACGTGCTGACCCGCGCGGTGGCGCAGGCGGTGCGCGGCTCGCTCGGGCCCTGGGTGATCGAAAACAAGTCCGGCGCCGCCGGGCGCATCGCGGTTGAAACCGTCAAGAACGCCGAGCCCGATGGGCACACCCTGTTGCTGGGGACCGCGGGGCTCATGACCATGTTCCCCAACGCCTACCCGCGCCTGTCCTACGACCCCCTGAAAGACTTTGCACCGCTGGTCAATGCCGCCAGCTTCGAGCTGGCCATGGTGGTGCACGCATCGGTGCCCGCCAACACCCTGGCCGAGTTTGTGGCCTGGGCCCGCACCCAGGGCCAGCAGGGCGACGCGCTGAGCTTTGCGTCCTACGGGGCCGGCACGCCGTCGCACTTCTTGGGCGAGATGCTCAACCGCGCCGCGGGCCTGCGCATGGTGCATGTGCCGTACAAGGGGTCGACGCCGGCGCGGCAGGACGTCATGGGGGGCACGGTCCCGGTGTACTTCGACACCGTGGGCGGCGCCTTGTCGATGCAAGCCTCGGGGCGCATCAAGGTGCTGGCCACCAGCGGTCCGCGGCGCTCCCCGTCGCTGCCAGCGGTGCCCCATTTTGCCGAGCTGGGCTACCCCGAGGTGATCGCCACGGCCTGGTTCGCCTACTACGCGCCGGTGCGCACGCCCCCGCCGGTGCTGGACCTGCTGCGCCGCGAGTTGCTGCGCGCCGTCAACAGCCGCGAGCTGCGCCAGCAGCTGCTGCTCAACGGCATGTACCCGGTCGGTGACGGGCCCGAGGCCTTGCTGCAGACCATGCGCGACGACACCGCCCGGTGGGGCCGTATCATGAAGTCGGTGGGCTTTGTGGCGACCGACTGACCCGAGCTGTCCCCGCCCGCCCCACGTTTTGAATGACCTGATCTATGCCTGCCTCGTCCCAACGCCCCAACATCATCTTCATCGTCGCCGACGACCTGGGTTATGCCGATCTCGGTTGCTACGGCGGCCGCGCGCCGGTGTCGCCCGTGCTCGACAGCCTGGCCGCACAGGGCCTGCGCTTCACCCAGGGCTACTCGAATTCGCCGGTGTGTTCGCCGACCCGCTTTGCCATGATCACGGCGCGCTACCAGTACCGCTTGCGCGGGGCGGCCGAAGAACCCATCAACAGCAAAAGCCGGGGCAGCACCACGCTGGGCCTGCCGACCGAGCACCCCACGCTGCCGTCGCTGCTCAAGGCCAGTGGGTACAACACCGCCTTGATCGGCAAGTGGCACCTGGGCTACCCGCCGGTGTTCGGCCCGCTGCGCTCGGGGTACGACGAGTTCTTTGGCCCGATGTCGGGCGGGGTGGATTACTTCACCCACTGCGACTCGCGCGGCACCCATGACCTGTGGTTTGGCGAGGACGAGCACCGTCAGGACGGCTACCTGACCGACCTGCTGTCCGACCGCGCGGTGGACTGGGTGGGGCGCATGGCGCCCGACGCGGCCCAGGGCAAGCCCTTCTTCTTGAGCCTGCACTACACCGCGCCGCACTGGCCCTGGGAGACGCGCGACGACGAAGCGCTGGCGCAGGAGGTCAAGGACAATCTGTTTCACCTGCACGGCGGCAACATCCACAGCTACCGCCGCATGATCCACCACATGGACGAGGGCATTGGGCGCGTGATGGCCGCGTTGCGCCAGCACGGCCTGGCCGACAACACCCTGGTGGTGTTCACCAGCGACAACGGCGGCGAGCGCTTTTCGGACAACTGGCCGCTGGTGGGCGGCAAGATGGACCTCACCGAGGGGGGCATCCGGGTGCCCTGGATCGCCCATTGGCCGGCCGCCATCGCCCCCGGCCAGGTCAGCGAGCAGCACTGCCTGACCATGGACTGGTCGGCCACGATGCTGGACGCGGCGGGCGTCTCGGCCCACCCCGACTACCCGCTCGATGGCGTGTCGCTGATGCCGGTGCTGCGTGGGGCGACCCCGGCGTTCGAGCGTCCGATGTTCTGGCGCATGAACCACCGTGGCCAGCGCGCGGCGCGCCTGGGGGACTGGAAGTACCTGCGCGTGGACGGGCACGACTACCTGTTCAACCTGGTGGCTGACGAGCGTGAACGCGCCAACCACGCCAGCCGCGAGCCCGAGCGCCTGGCCGAGCTGCGCGCCGCCTGGGAGGCCTGGAACGCCAGCATGCCCCCGATCCCCGACGACGCCACCGTCAGCCTGGGTTACGGCGTCAAGGACATGCCCCAGCGCTGAGGGCGCCAGCCCCTGGGCCGCCCCGGTCTGGTCTGGCCCCCCGGCGCCGGGCCGGGTCTGCGGCCCGACCGTTGGCCGACCGCTGCCGGCCCCTCACCCTGCGGGCCTCACAGGGCCAGCACCTGCGACTTCTTGAGGTCGCCCGTGATGAGCTTCAGGGTGTTCTTGCGCACGTTTTCCAGGTCGCTGGGGTCGGTGGTCTTGGTCTGGGCCGACCAGACCAGCGCACCGTTCGACACCGCGTACAGCACGCCCTGCACATAGGTGCTGGTGCTGGTGTACTGGTAGCCCGGCGTGACCACCATGTCGTTCCAGCCGTAGCCCCAGCTGTCGGTCCAGAAGCCATCGGAGTACTCGGGGGGCACGTACTTTTCGGTCAGTGTGGTGCGGCTCACGCCGGTCATCACCAGGCCGTCGATGCGGTTCTTCTGCAGCATGGCCTGGATCTCCAGCTTGGGCAGGGTGCTGAGGTCGGTGTCGCCAAACAGTTCGTAGGCCGGGGTTGCCCGGGTCACTTCGCTGAGGCTGGTGGTGATGCTCAACTCAATCGAGCGGGCCACGCCGATGTCCTTGTTCTTGGAGAACACCAGCACATGGCGCAGCGGGCGGCTGACGTAGCGCGGGTCGCTCCATTGGTTGACCAGTTGGGTGCTTGAGCAGGCGCTCAGCAGCCAGGGGCTGCAGGCGAGGGTGGCGAGGGCAAGGCGTTTGTTCATCAAGGGGCTCCGGAGCGCACAAGGCGGGTGGTTGAACACAGCTGTCACCCGGTGGGTGACACCCCCGCGCCAAGCGCTGGGCCCGCAGGTCCCGGCATGGGTGGGGGGCTGAACCAATGTAAAACCCGTTCGGCAGCCTGCCGGGCGCCACCGCCGTGAGCATTCGTAAAGGTTGGCAGCGCGCGCAACCCCGGCGGGGGCCCGGCCGGGCCCCCGACCCGGTCAAGCGGTGACTCCAACGGAAGATCTGCGGCCGATCAGACAGCCGATCAGACAACCGATCAGGGGCCCGGTGGACGGCAGTCTTCAAGCGCGTGCAGCACCCGCCGCAAGGCCGCCAAGGCGGGATCGATGGCGCCGCTGTGGGTTTGGGCGCGCACGATGGTGCCGTCGGCAGCCAGCCCGGCCGCCTCGGCCAGGGCCAAGCCCTCGGGGCCGGCGGGCAACAGGCTGGCAATGGCCTGGACCATGTCCTGCTTGTGGGCCGCCGACAGCGCCAGCGCCTCGTGCAGGCCGCCGCCGAGTTCGGCCATCGCGTTGATGAAGGCGCAGCCCCGGAAGCCCGGCGCGTGCAGCCATTCGCTCAGGGCCTCGGCCAGCGGCGCCAGGGGCCGCTGCTGGCGTTCGGCCTCGCTCTGGCGGGCCTGGTGGCGCGCCAGGGCCTCGTTGAACCAGGCCATCCAGCGCGCATGGCGGTGCGCCAGAAAAGCCCGGATCAGGTCGTCCTTGGACGGGAAGTGCCGGTAGAACGTCACCTTGCTCACCCCCGCGGTGGCAATCACCCGGTCCACCCCGGTGGCCCGCAACCCCTCGCGGTAGAACAGGTCATGGGCTGCCGTCAAGATGCGCTCGCGCGCGGGCAGGGCGCTGAGGTCGGGGGGCGTGTCCAGCAGGCTGGAGGGGAGCGAAGGGGCGACATGGTGGGGCATGACGCCATTGTAGACAGATCTGTCTACATGCTCTATATTGGAGGTAGACAGATCTGTCTACTTTGTCCCTCCAACCCCAAGGATGCCCCCATGGAAAGCAAGCCTCCCCTGCCCCCGTTCACCCTGGACAGCGCCATTCAAAAGGTGCGCCTGGCCGAAGACGCCTGGAATTCGCGCGACCCGGCCCGCGTGGCTCAGGTCTACACCGAGGACACGCGCTGGCGCAACCGCGCCGAGTTCCCGGTGGGCCGCGAGCAGGTGCGCGAGTTCTTGGCCCGCAAGTGGGCGCGCGAATTGGACTACCGCCTGATCAAGGAGCTGTGGGCCTTCACGGAACACCGCATCGCGGTGCGCTTTGTGTACGAGTGGCGTGACGATTCGGGCCACTGGTACCGCAGCCACGGCAATGAGAACTGGGAGTTCAACGCCCAGGGGCTCATGCAGCGCCGCTTTGCCAGCATCAACGACCAGCCGATCCAGGCCGAGCAGCGCCTGTTCCATTGGCCGCTGGGGCGCCGCCCCGACGACCACCCGGGCCTCAGCGATCTGGGCCTGTGAGCGGCGCTTGAGCCGCGCCCGGGCACAAGCGTTGCTTGACCCGGGCATGCTTGCCCCCCGCTTCAACATCCCCGCCGGCACCGATGCCCTTTGGCAGCAGCGCCTGAGCTTGCTGCTGGACTCCACCGGCGAGGGCATTTTCGGCATCGACCTGGCGGGCGACTGCGTGTTCATCAACCGGGCCGGTGCGGCCACCCTGGGCTACGAACCGGCCGAGGTCATGGGCTGCAACATGCATGCGCTGACCCACCACAGCCACGCCGACGGCCGCGCCTACCCCGACGACGACTGCCCGATCTTCAACGCCTTCCGCCGCGGCCTGCCCTGCCGCATCGACACCGAGGTGTTCTGGCGCCGCGACGGCACGGCCTTCCCGGTCGAGTATTCGAGCCACCCCATCCTCGAGGGCCACGAGGTGCGCGGGGCGGTGATCACCTTTGTCGACATCAGCAGCCGCAAGCAGGCCGCCGACCGCCTGCAGCAGGCCTACCGCGAGCTGGAGCGCACCAACGACGAGCTGGAGTTGCGCGTGCAGGCCCGCACCCAGGCCCTGAGCGAGGCGCTGGCCCAGTTGCGCGAGCTGGCCGCGTACTCGGAAAAAGTGCGCGAAGACGAGCGCACCCGCATCGCGCGCGAGGTGCACGACGAGCTGGGCAGCCTGCTGGTGGCGCTCAAGATGGACGTCAACTGGCTGCACAAGCGCCTGGCCGAGCAGGGCGACCGCCCGCCCGAGGCGGCCGAAGCCATGCGCGGCCAGATGCGCTGCAAGTGCCAGAACATGAGTCGCCAGATCGAGACCGCGGTCGACAACGTGGGCCGCATCATCACCGACCTGCGCCCCAGCATCCTGGACCACCAGGGCCTGTGGGCCGCGCTCGAATGGCAAGCGCATGAGTTTGGCGAATCGGCCGAACTGGCACTCGATTGGTGCATCGAGGTGCCCGAGGCCCTGAGCCTGCCCGAACCCGCCGCCATGGCGGTGTTCCGCATCTTTCAGGAGATGCTCAGCAACGTTGGCCGCCACGCCCAGGCCCGCGCCGTGGCGGTGCGCATCCAGTGCCGCGACGGCCAGCTCCGCGTGCGGGTGCAGGACGACGGCCGGGGCGCGCCCGCGCAGGCCTTCGAGGCCCCGACCGCCTATGGCGTGATGGGCATGCGCGAGCGCGCCCGCCACCTGGGCGGCACGCTGCAGATCGACAGCGTGCCCGGCCAAGGCACGGGTTTTGAGTTGCAAATTCCGCTGGAGGCGCCATGAACCCCGTGACCGACACCGGCCCGGCCGCCCCGCTGCGCGTGCTGCTGGCCGACGACCACCGCATCGTCCGGGAGGGCCTGAAGCAGGTGTTCTCCGACCCCGCCAACGGCCTGCCCGAGATCCGCGTGGTGGCCGAGGCCACCGGCGGCACCGAGTTGCTGGCGCAGTTGTCGTCCCGGGCGGCCGAGGACCGTCCCCTGGACCTCGACGTGGTGCTGCTCGACATCGCCATGCCAGGGCAGGACGGGCTGGAGCTGCTGCAGTGCCTGCGCCAGCGCTGGCCCGCCTTGCCGGTGCTGATGCTCAGCACCTACCCGGAGCGCCAGTACGCGGTGCGCTGCCTCAAGCTCGGCGCGGCGGGCTACCTCAACAAGAGTGCCGACCCCGACGACATGGTGGCCGCTGTGCGCAAGGTCGCGGCCGGTGGACGTTACCTGAGCCCGGCCACCGCCGAAGCCCTGGCCCAGGCGATGGGGCCCGCCTTGTCGGGCCCCAGACCGCCCCCTGGCGGTGCACCGCTGGGCGTGGCGGCGATCGACAGCCTGTCCCACCGCGAGCACCAGGTGTTCCGCCTGCTCAGCAGTGGGCACAGCGTGAGCCAAATTGGTGCGCAGCTCAAGCTGGCGGTCAACACGGTGAGCACCTACCGCGCCCGCGTGCTCGAGAAAACCGGGGCCCGCAACGATGTGGAGCTGGCCTTGCTGGCCCGTGGCCACCCCCTGGACTGAACATCGGCCGGTCTTTTGTAGGGCCAGCCCTACACGCTGTCGACGTGGCGGCTGCGATTTGCGGGGCCCGCCTGGCCCGGGGGCGAAACTGGCCCGCGGCTTGCGAGAGCGCCGACATCCACTCTTCAAAGGTGAGCCATGTCCGAGTTTTTTTCGCCCTACGATGCCGACCGCCCCCTGATGCTCAAGTGCAGCTGCGGACGCGACCACACGGTGGCCGACCACCAGGCCGAACTGACTGCCGAGTCCGCCGCGGCCACCCTGCGCCAGCGCAGCCTAAGCAGCGAGTTCGAGGCCTACAGCAACGAGTTCATTGAAGCCACCCTGGTCAAGGCCCTGTTCCCACAGGACGCCTTGCGCCGCCGCTTCTTGCGCGCCGTCGGCAAGGGCACGGCCATGGCCGCGATCGGCAGCGTGCTGCCGGTGGCCAGCCTGCAGGCCATGGCCCAAGAGGCCGGCAAGGGCGGCAGCAACCTGGAGAAGAAAGACCTCAAGATCGGCTTCATCCCGATCACCTGTGCCACGCCATTGATCATGGCCCACCCGCTGGGCTTCTACAAACAGCAAGGCCTGAATGTGGAAGTCACCAAGACGGCGGGTTGGGCCCTGATCCGCGACAAGATGATCAACAAGGAGTACGACGCCACGCACTTCCTGAGCCCCATGCCCCTGGCCATCTCGCTGGGCCTGGGCGCCAATGCCACGCCCATGAACGTGGCCACGATCCAGAACGTCAATGGCCAGGCCATCACGCTGAGCCTCAAGCACAAGGACAACCGCGACCCGAAGAACTGGAAGGGCTTCAAGTTCGCCGTGCCCTTCGAGTACAGCATGCACAACTTCCTGTTGCGCTACTACCTGGCCGAGGCCGGGCTGAACCCCGACACCGATGTGCAGATCCGCGTGGTGCCGCCGGCCGAGATGGTGGCCAACCTGCGGGCCGGCAACCTCGACGGCTTCCTCGGCCCCGATCCCTTCAACCAGCGCGCCGTGTTTGAGGAGGTCGGTTTCATCCACCTGCTGACCAAGGACCTCTGGAACGGCCACCCCTGCTGCGCCTTCGGCACCAGCACCGAATTCATCCAGAAGAACCCCAACACCTTTGCCGCGCTGTACCGCGCGGTGCTGACCTCAGCCGCCATGGCGCGCGACCCGAAGAACCGCGAGCTGATCGCCAAGGTGATCGCGCCGCAGGCCTACCTGAACCAGCCCGAGGTGGTGCTCCAGCAGGTGCTGACCGGCAAGTTCGCCGACGGCCTGGGCAACATCCGCACGGTGCCCGACCGCGCCGACTTCGACCCGATGCCGTGGCAGAGCATGGCCGTCTGGATGTTGACTCAGATGCAACGCTGGGGCTACATCAAGGGCGAGGTCAACTACAAGCAGATCGCCGAGAAGGTGTTCTTGCTGACCGATGCCAAGAAGCAAATGAAGGCCTTGGACCAGAAGGTGCCCGACGGCGCGTACCCCAAGTTCACCATCATGGGCAAGGAGTTCGACGCCAGCCAGGCCGCGGCCTATGCCAAGGGTTTCGCGATCAGCAAGGCGGCCTGACATGCCACTCTGGAAGACCCTCGGATTCCGTTCTGCCACGCTGTCGCTGGTGATCTGTGTGGTGCTGATCGGCGCCTGGCGTGCGGCCACCCTGCCCGACGTCAAGCCGCCAAGCCCGGCAGCGGTGCAGGCCCTCAGTGCCGAGCAGATCGAGTACCTCAAGATGATGGGCAAGGACCCCGTGGCCCAGGCCGACGCCCCGGCCAGCGGCAAGACCGGGGGCTTCCCGACGCCCGCCCAGACCGCGGCCACGGCCTGGAAGCTGTTGAGCAACCCCTTCTACGACAACGGGCCCAATGACAAGGGCATCGCGATCCAGTTGGCGCATTCGCTGGGGCGCGTGGCGCTGGGCTTTGGCCTGGCCTGCCTGTTGGCGATCCCGCTGGGTTTTGTGATCGGCATGTCGCCGCTGCTGCGGGGGGCGCTCGACCCCTTCATCCAGGTGCTCAAGCCCATCAGCCCCCTGGCCTGGATGCCGCTGGCGCTCTACACCATCAAGGACTCGTCGGTGTCGGGCATCTTTGTGATCTTCATCTGCTCGGTCTGGCCCATGCTGGTCAACACCGCCTTCGGTGTCGCCTCGGTGAAGCGTGAGTGGCTCAACGTGTCGGCCACGCTGGAGGTCAACCCGCTGCGCCGTGCGCTGAAGGTCATCCTGCCCGCCGCCGCGCCCACCATCCTGACGGGCATGCGCATCAGCATGGGCATTGCCTGGCTGGTCATCGTGGCCGCCGAGATGCTGGTGGGCGGCACCGGCATCGGTTACTTCGTCTGGAATGAGTGGAACAACCTGTCCCTGAGCCATGTGATCTTCGCGATCGGCGTGATCGGCGTGGTGGGCATGTTGCTGGACCTGATGTTTGCGCGTCTGCAGAAAGCCGTGACCTATGTGGAGTGACATGAGCCCGGCCCCTGCGGCCTGGAGCCCCGCCAACCCCCGTCCCAAGGACCCCGCCATGAGCCATGGATTTCTTCAGGTGCAAGCCCTGGGCAAGGCCTACCTGCCCAGCAAGCCGGTGTTCAGCGACGTGTCGTTCTCGCTGGACCGGGGCGAGTTCGTCTGCATCATCGGCCACTCCGGCTGTGGCAAGACCACCATCCTCAACGTGCTCGCGGGGCTGGACCAGGCCAGCAGCGGCCACGCCTTCATGGACGGGCGCGAGATCGCCGGCCCCAGCCTGGAGCGCGGTGTGGTGTTCCAGAGCCACGCCCTCATGCCCTGGCTGACGGTGCGCCAGAACATCGCCTTCGCGGTCAAGTCGCGCTGGCCCGACTGGAGCGCCAGCGCCATCAACGCCCATGTGGAGAAGTTCGTGGCCCTGGTGGGGCTGAGCCCGGCCATCGACAAGAAGCCCTCGCAGCTCTCGGGGGGCATGAAGCAGCGCGTGGGCATTGCGCGCGCCTTCAGCATCCAGCCCAAGATGCTGCTGCTCGACGAGCCGTTCGGCGCGCTCGATGCGCTGACCCGCGGCACCATCCAGGACGAGCTGATGGCCATCGTGCGGCAGACCCAGCAGACCGTGTTCATGATCACCCACGACGTGGACGAAGCCATCCTGCTGGCCGACCGCATCCTGCTCATGAGCAACGGCAGCGAGACCCCCCAGGGCTACCGCCCCGGCGGCCTGGTGGAGGTGGTGAGCAACCCCCTGCCGCGCGAGCGCACCCGGGCCAGCCTGCACCACCTGGACGGCTACTACGAGCTGCGCAACCACATTGTTGATTTCCTGGTCAGCCGCGCCAAGGCGCATTGACCGCCGTTCACCGCCTTTTTCCGCACAGCGCCTGAACACCGGGGCCGGGGCCCCGTGGGGGGAGGCTTGCGCCGATTTTTTGTCCGACCGCTTTGTTTCACACTTCAAAGGAGCCAGCATGAACCGCAACGACGTCACCGAAAAGATCATCTCCACCAAGGTGCTCAAGGGCATCAAATGGGAGGCCGTGGCCAAGAAACTGGGCCAGTCCAAGGAATGGACCACCGCCCTGTGCCTGGGCCAGATGACCGCCACCGCCGAGCAAGCCAAGGTGCTGGGCAAGCTCTTTGGCCTCACCGCCGAAGAGCAGAAATGGCTGCAAGTCGTGCCCTACAAGGGCTCGCTGCCCACGCCGGTGCCCACCGACCCGCTGATCTACCGTTGGTATGAAATCGTCAGCGTCTACGGCAGCACCATCAAGGAGCTGATCCACGAGGAGTTTGGCGACGGCATCATGAGCGCGATCGACTTCAGCATGGACATCCAGCGCCAGCCCGACCCCAAGGGCGACCGCGTCAACGTGGTGCTGTCGGGCAAGTTCCTGCCCTACAAAACCTACTGAGCCCCAGGGCCGCGGCGGGCGGCCGCGGCGCAGGCGTTAAGCTCGGGGCCGTTTTTGTCGCTCCGAATTTGAAGCTGCCCATGCGCATCCAGACCCTCCGCGAACGCCTGCGCGCCCTCGGCGCCCGACCCGCCCACGAGCAGCGGGTGCTGCGCCTGTGGGCCCAGGCCCAGCCGCAGGACCGGGGGCGTCGCCGGCTCGAGGACTTCATGCCCAGCACCCTGCGCGAGGCGCTGCCCGCCCTCAGCGCCGAGCTCGACGGCCTGGCGCGCCTGCAGTCCGAGCACCCGGGCGAGGACGGGTCGGCGCGCCTGCTGGTCACCTTGAGCGATGGTCAGGCGGTGGAGAGCGTGCTGCTGCCGCGCGATGGCCTGTGCGTGTCGACCCAGCTCGGTTGCGCGGTGGGCTGCGTGTTCTGCATGACGGGGCGCGAAGGCCTGCTGCGCCAGTTGGGCAGCGCCGAGATCGTGGCCCAGGTGGCCTTGGCGCGGCGCCTGCGCCCGGTCAAGAAGGTGGTCTTCATGGGCATGGGGGAGCCCGCCCACAACCTGGACAACGTGCTCGAGGCCATCGACCTGCTGGGCACCGAGGGCAACATCGGGCACAAGAACCTGGTGTTCTCGACGGTGGGCGACCCGCGCGCCTTTGAGCGCCTGCCGCAGGGCCGGGTCAAACCCGCGCTGGCGCTGTCGCTGCACACCACGCGCGCCGACCTGCGCGAGCAACTGCTGCCGCGGGCTCCGCGCTTCAGCCCCGAGGCCCTGGTCGAGGCGGGCGAGCACTACGCCCGCTTGACCGGCTACCCGGTGCAGTACCAATGGACGCTGCTGGAGGGCATCAACGACGGCCCGGACGAGCTGGCGGGCATCGTGCGCCTGCTCAAGGGCAAGTACGGCGTGCTCAACATGATCCCCTACAACAGCGTGCCCGACCTGCCGTACCGCCGCCCCAGTTGGGAGCGGGCGGTCGAGATTGCGCGCCAACTGCACCGCCAGGGCGTGCTGACCAAGCTGCGCCAGTCCGCCGGGCAGGACGTGGACGGTGGCTGCGGCCAGCTGCGCGCGCGCAGCCAGCCGGCTGAGCAGCCGGTGCGCTGGGCCGCCCGCGCGACCGGGACAAGCGCCGCCTGAGCCTCGGCGCCCGCCAGACCAGGGGGGCACGGCCTGGGGTGGGGCCGCGGGGTCAGCGCCGCGCCCCGTTCGGCTATTTACATTTACTGACACTAAATCTGAGAAATGTGACACTCAGAAGGGGCTGGCTTGACGACCTCGTCCGAAAATGCGGACAGCGCCTGGGGGGAGTGACCCGGGCGACGAAAAAAAAAGGGGGCGTCAGTGCATCCACCAAAGGGGTCACCCCTTCGTCAATTCTCGGCCCGCCATGCGGGCGTGCTCATGCTGCTCTGGTGCCTGTCCTTGGGCGGGCTGGCCCTGATCCGCGGTGAGCAGATCCATGGCGCTTTTCAGAAAATCGAGGGCTGCGGTTTTCAGTGCATCACCTGGTCAACCCTGGCCAATGACCTCGAGGTCATGGGCCTGCTGTGGTTCTTCCTGCTGATCGGGCGGTGGGGGCACGGCGGCCTGCGCGCCCTGTGCGGGGTGGCTGGCGCGGTGCTGATGGCCGTGTACGCCATCGACATCCTGGTCTACACGGTGCTCAAGCACCGGCTCGATGTGGCCGACATCCTCAAGTACGGCAGCCAGGTCCGCCTCAACGAAAGCGTGGTCATGCCCGCGCTCTACACCCTGACCGGCCTGGCCTGGCTGCTGTCGCTGCTGCTGAGTCAGGCTTTGTTTGCCTTGCTCATGCTGTCGCGGGGTGAGCCGCGCAAGACCTTGCTGGGCCTGTGTTTGCTGCTGCCGGTGGTGGTCTCGGCCGAGAAACTCGCGGCCCGCCCAGCCCACATTTCAAAGAACGTTTTCGAGAGCGTGGTGTCGGCCTTGTTGCCCAATGGCGAGAACCGGGCGTTCAGCCCGGTGTACCACCAGCAATTGGCCGAGGCCCCAGAGCCTGCGCAGCACTGCGTGCCGGGCGATGGGCAGTTTCGGCCGGTGATCTTGCTGGTGGTCGAATCGCTGTCGATGTACCAGAGCCAGGCGCAATCGGGCATCCACGATTACCTGCCAGAGCTGGATCAAATCGCGGCCAAGTACGCTTACTTCGACCAGTTTTATGCCAATGGTTTCACCACCGATGGCGGCTTGATCGCTTTGTTGACCGGGCATTTCCCCTTGCCCAATGTGAACCGCTACAAAAGCGCGCAAGCCTACATGGGCTTTGAGCAGCCCAGTCAGGACGCGTTGGAGCGCCTGGCCGAGGCCGGTGTCCAGAAAGTGTATATCCGCTCTGCCGACCTGGGCTTCATTGGCACGGGCGATTGGCTGCAGCAGATTGGCTTTGACCACGTCGAGGGGCCTGAGCACCCGTTCTACGACGGCCTGCCGCGCGGCTCGTTCAACGACCCGGGCGACGCCGCACTCTACCGGCGCTACCTCAGTTGGCTGGACGAGCAGCCCGCCGAGCGCCGGATTTTCACCGTCATCCAGACCACCACCACGCACCCGCCGTTCACCATCCCCGGCCAGACCGAGAGCGGCGAGGAGCCGGCATTCCGCTACGCCGACCAACAGATCGGCGAGTTCGTGCGCGCGCTCGAGCAGCGGCGGTTCTTTGACACTGGCATCTTGCTGATCACGGGGGACCACCGCAGCATGACCTTCACGCGGCCGCAGGAACTGGAGCGCTTTGGCAAAGAGGCCATGAGCCGCATTCCAGCCGTCCTGGTGGGCGGCGCCGACCTGCCCAGGGGCCGCATCCCGGGGCGCTGGCAGCAGGTGGATTTTTTGCCGTCGCTGTTGGCGGCGTCAGGCCTGGGCTCGTGCACCAGCGACTACCAAGGCCGCTTTCTGGGGCCCCGCCAGCCGGCGCGCTATGTGATGCACGCGCAAGGGGTGGAGCGCGACCGCATCCTGGTGCGCACCCAGAGCGACCCCATGCTGCGCGAGATCCAGATGGCCGGCGATGACACCCAGTGGGTGGGCGAGGGCAAAGCGGTGGGCGACGACGAGGTGGTGGCCGAGGTCAACCGCCAGCGGGCCGTGCGCCCCGATGCCCCCACCGACCTGGGCTCGGGCCTGCTGCGCCTGCACGGCCTGCTGCCCGAGCCTGCCGACCGCTGAGGTTCAGCCCGGCGCACTCACAGGGCAATGTCGCTGCTGCCGGGGCACAGCCAGCGCGCAAACTCGCGCATCGGGGCCCGGGGGCCCAGTTCACCGGCGGGCGCATCCGTGGCCGAGGCGTCCAGGGGCCCAGGCTGGAAGTGCTGAAAACGGCCCTGGCCCAGGTAGATGGACCAGGTGCCCTGGGCGTCCGGCAGGGTGGCTTCCTCTTGCGAGGCCTGACCAAACCACAGCCGGTCGCCCGGCACCGCGAAATGCGGCGGCAGCGGCGCCTGGGGGTGGCCAATTTGCCGCATCAAGCGCTGGTGGACGTCGCAGTTTTGCAGCGGCCGTTGCTCAAACTGCTGCTGCAGTCGCGCGTACAGGGCCGGGTGGTGGCGTTGCAGTTCTTCGGCCAGACCGAGCAGCAGCACCCATTCCGAGGCCCGGTAGCCGCTCAGGTGGTGGCCTGGGTGGTCGCGGCCCGGTTGCAGGGTGGCTTGCAGCGCGGCCACCAGCGACCGGCCGGGGCGCAGGCGCAGTCCGTGGGGCGGGCCCTGCAACCAGTCGTCGGCCGCGTGGCGGGGGGCGTTGGGGTCGGGGTTGAGCCGGGTCTCGCGCGCGGCCCGCACGGTGTTCTGGCGCACCCGGATGGCGGCGGCCCATTCCTCGTGGCTGGGGAAGGCCAACACCTGGGGGCTCAGCAGCATGGCGACCAGGATCTCGCGCGCCAGGTCGTCGGCATGGCGGGTGTCCAGGCCCAGGGTGTGGCACAGGTGGCGGGTGTCGTGTTGGGGGGCCCAATGCTCGGCCAGGGTGGGGCTGAGGGTGATCTGCAGCGCCGGTTCGGGCAGGCCGGTGGCCGGGTGGGGCGCCTGGCGCAAGGCCACGTCGACCAGGCTGGCCAGGCCGTGCTGTTGCAACTGACGCATGCTGGCCCAGTGCACCGCTTGCAGCGACTGCCCGCGCGGGCTGTGCAGCAGCACCCCGCCCAAGGGCGAGGGGGCCGCCTCAGGGGGCGGCGAGGGGTCGAGCGGCATCGAAGCCAGGGGCGCAGCGCACATGGTGTCAGTATCGGCAAGCGGCGCTGCGCCCAGTCCCCGTGAAAACCCGTTTGTCAGGGGCGGACATACCCTGAGCCGATCAACGGCTGCTAAATGGGTGTGATCGGCTGCGTACGGGCGGGTTCAGGCGTGCGTGATCCAGTCCGCGTAGTCCGGTGCGTCGAGGTGCGGCAAGGTGTTGTAGGTCACCAGGCTGTGGCGCTTGGGGGTGAAGTGAAACTCGGTCACCGAGCTGTTGCGGATGCGCAGGTTGAGCTCGATGGTGGTCTCGGGCGCGGTGCCCAGGATGTGGCCCACCGCGGTCGCGATGGGGCCTCCGCTGGAGACCAGCAGCACATGGCCGTCAAAGTGTTGGCGCACATGGTCGAGCGCGCTGCTGACGCCATGCACAAAGTCGTTGTAGCTGGGCATGCCGCGCGGCGTGACCACGCCCGCCATCCACTGCGTGAGGCCGTCGCGCAGCAGGCGGAAGTGGTGGCGGTACAGCTCGGGGGTGTCGGGCTTGGCCAGCGGCATGGGGTGGATGGCCTGGATCACGGCGGCGCTGTCGTACTCATTGAGCCCGGGCCACAGCAGGGGTTGGGCGGGCCAGTCCAGGCCTTTGGCGATGCCCGCCAGGGTTTCCTGGTGGCGCCGCAGGGTCCCGGTCATCACCGCACTGAACTCAATGCCCTTGTGGCGAAAGTACTCGCCCAGGCGCTGGCTCTGTCGGTGCCCGAGTTCGCTCAGGCGGTCGTAGTCGTCGGCTCCAAACGAGGCCTGGCCATGGCGCACAAGGTAGAGGGTTCCCATGGGGCGGATTCTGGCCGCGCCCCTCAGGCCGCACAGTCGCCGGGGCGACCGCTGGGGCGCGGCGCGTCACACGGGTGACGCCGCGGCCCGCCAGGGGTCAGGCCACGGCGGCGCTCAGCACGCCGGCCATCAGCGCCGCGTCCACATTGCCGCCCGACAGGGCCAGGCCCACGGTCAGGCCGCGCAGTTGATCGCGCTCCTGCAAGGCGGCCGCCAGCGCGGCGGCGCCGGCCCCTTCGGCCAGGTTGTGGGTGTCGGTGTAGAGGTGGTGCATGGCACGGGCCACCTCGTCGTCGCTGACCTGCACCAGGTGGTCCAGCCCCTGGGCCAGCACGGGCAGGGCGGCCGCGTCGGCCACGCGGCAGGCCATGCCGTCGGCCAGCACCGTGCTGACCGGGGCTTCGACCACCCGGCCGGCGGCCAGCGAGTCGGCGTAGGTGGTGGCATGGGCGCTGATCACCCCGACAATGCGCGCGCGGTGGCCCAGCGCCTGTTTGGCGGCAATCGCCGAGCAGGCGCCCGAGCCCTGGCCGATCGGCACGTACACCACGTCCAGTGTGGGCACGGCGCGCAAGAACTCCCACCAGTAGGTGCTGACGCCGCGCAGCAAGTCGGTGTGGAAGCTGGGCACCATGTGGGCGCCGCGCTCCGCGGCCCGTTGCAGCGCGTGTTCGCGCGCGGCCTGGAAGTCGTCGCCGTGCTCGATCAGCTGCACGCCCAGCGCGCGCATGGCCGCATTCTTCTCGACCGAGTTGCCTCGCGGCACGACGATGGTGCAGGGCACCCCGTGCTGGCGCGCGGCCCAGCCGATGCTCTGGCCGTGGTTGCCGCGGGTGGCGCTGATCACCTCGCGCGGCAGGTTGCCGCGCTGCGCCAGCTGGTCAAAGTAGGTCAGGCCGCCGCGGATCTTGAAGGCGCCCACCGGCGTGTGGTTCTCGTGTTTGAGCCAGCAGTCGGTGCCCAGGCGCTCGCTCAGCAGGCCCCAGCGGTACTGCGGCGTGGGCGGGAAGGCGCGGTACACCACTTGGGCTGCGGCTTCGATGTCGGACAAGGTGGGCAGGGAGCGCAGGGGCATGGCAGGCTTTCGGTGCGGCGGACGGATGGGTGGACTGGCGTGGGGCGGACTGGCGTGGGCGGACTGGCGTGGGGCGGCAGGCGCTGGGCCGGGTTCAGGTCAGCGACTGCAGGGTCACGCGGCCGCGCGGGCTCAGCAGGGTGGCTTGCAGCTGGGGCGGTCCGGCATGCACTGGCACCGGCAGCGCCAGGGCCTGCAGGGCGGCGTCCAGGGGCGCCGGGTCGGGCAGGGACAGCCGGAAGTCCAGCAGTTCCAGGCCCGCGTCGGGCAGTTGGTCGACCGGGTGCTGGTCGCCCCACTGGATCAGGGTGGGCAGGGTGCCGTCGAGCAGGCGCTGACCGTCGTCGCGCACCGTGATCTGCCAGGACAGCAGGCCGTGCGCGGTCTGGCGCGAGGCGGTCAGCACCGGGCCGCGTTCCAGCCCCAGCGCCTGCCAGGCGCGGCCAGCCCCCTGCACGTCGGGGCAGCGCGCCACCCAGTGTTGCAGGCTGGGGCCGTGTTGGCGCAGCCGGGCTTGCAGCGCCGGCTGGTCGAGGTCGAACCAGCGCTTCAGCGGGGCCGTGCGCTGCGGGGTTTGGCCGGGGTCCACGGCCAGGATCTCCAGGTAGGCCGGTTGGCCGCTGGCGCTGCGCAGGCGCAGCAGGCGGTTGTGCGTGCCCATCAGCGGGTGGGCGCCGCCGGCCGAGGGCGTCACGCCCAGGGTGGCTTCGCACCAGGCCACGCCCTCGTCCAGGGTGTGGGCCAGCACCACCAGGTGGTCGAGGGCGGCGCGGCTCACAGGTCCACCGTGCCTTCGATGCAGGTCACGCTGGCGCCACCCACCCACACCTGCTGCTGCGCGTCGCAGTGGATGTGCACGCGGCCGGCGCGGTCCAGGCAGGTGCCCTGGGCCGCGATGTAGTCGCGCGGGGCGTGGCCGTCGGCGATCAGCCACTGGGCCAGGCTGGCGTTGAGGCTGCCGGTGACCGGGTCTTCCATCACCCCGATCGGGGCGGCAAAGGCGCGCACTTCCAGGCCGGGCGCCGTGGTGTCGTGCACCGGGGACGTGGGGCGCGGGCTTTGGCCAAAGGCGCGGGCCTCGCGGTTGGAGCGCACGATCAGGCCGGTGCGCACCTCGGGGTGTTCGATCGCCACCACGCCGACCTTTTGGCCCAGGGCCTTGAGTTCGAGGTGGTTCGGTTGCAGGGCCAGCACGGTTTGCGGGTGGTCGAGCAACAGGCCCAGCCAGACCGGGCCGTTGTCCAGCACCTGCGCCGCCAGCACCTGCTGGGGCTTCAGACCGAGCGCGCGGGCCACCTGCGACAGCACGGCCGGGCTGGGGTCGCTGCGGGTCAGCGCCGGGGCGGCAAAGGCCAGGCGCTGCTGGGCGCCCTGGCCTTCGCGGCGAATGCGCACCAGGCCGACCCGGCATTCCTGCACCACCTCGTCAGCGCGTTGCGGCTGGCCGCCGTGGCGCAACCAGGCGTGGCAGCTGCCCAGCGTGGGGTGACCGGCAAAAGGCAGCTCGCCGCCCGGCGTGAAGATGCGCACCTGGTAGTCGGCGCCCTGGGCGCGGGCGGCCTCGCTGGGGGGCAGCAAAAAGGTGGTTTCGGACAGGTTGGTCCAGCGCGCGAAGCGTTGCATGGCCTCGTCATCGAGGCCGCGGCCGTCCAACACCACGGCCAAGGGGTTGCCGTAGCCGGCGGTTTCGGTGAAGACGTCGATCTGTTGAAAAGGGCGTTGGCTCATGGGCGGTCTCACAAGGGGCAGGGCCCTCTGCAGGGCGGGGACAGAAGAGCGGCACCCGCCCCGGACGGGGGCGGGCGCCACTCGGCGGCCAGCGGCCGTTTGGGACTCAGGCCAGGGCTTGGCGCAGGGTCTTGGCCAGGGCCGCGATGCCGATGTTGATCTGCTCGACGCTGGCCGTCACAAAGGACAGGCGCAGGGTGCGCGGGTCGCCGCCGTCGGCATAGAACGGCGCGCCGGGCACGAAGGCGACGTTGTTCTCGACCGCCATCGGCAGCAGCTTGACGCTGTCCAGGCCGGCCGGCAGGCGCAGCCACAGGAACATGCCACCCACCGGGCGGTTCCACTCGACACCCAGGCCTTCGAATTCGCGCGACAGGGCCGCCAGCATGGCTTCGCACTGGGCCTTGTACAGGGCGCGGATCTTGGGCACATGGGTGTCCAGGAAGCCGTCCTTGATCACCTCGGCCACCATGCGCTGGTTGAAGGTGGGGGTGTGCAGGTCGGCGGCTTGCTTGGCCTGCAGCAGCTTGGGGTACAGCGACTTCGGCGCCACCAAGTAGCCCAGGCGCAGGCCGGGGGCCAGCACCTTGGAGAAGGAGCCCAGGTACAGGGTGTTGTCGGGCGCGCGGGCGGCCAGCGGGGCCGGCGGCGGGGCGTCAAACCACAGGTCGCCGTAGGGGTTGTCTTCGATCACCGGCAGGCCGGCAGCCAGGGCGCGCTCGGCCAGGGCCTGGCGGCGCGCATCGCTCATGGTGCGGCCGGTCGGGTTCTGGAAGTTGGGCAGCAGGTAGACAAAGCGGGCGCGGTCGGCCGCGCTGCCATTGCCAGCGGCCTGGCGGGCCAGGTCGTCCGGGTCCGGGCCTTCGGCGTCGCAGGCGATGTTGGCCACGCGCGGCTCCATCGGCGTGAAGGCTTGCAGGGCGCCCAGGTAGGTGGGGGTTTCGACCAGGATGCGGCTGTCGCGGTCGATCAGCACCTTGGCCACCAGGTCCAGGCCCTGCTGGCTGCCGGTGGTGATCAGCACCTGGTCGGGGCTGACGTCCCAGGGCAATTGCTGGGCGATGAACTCACGCAGCACCGGCAGACCTTCGCTGGAGGCGTACTGCAGCGCGGCCGCGCCGTCTTCGCGCAGCACCTTGGCGCTGGCGGCGGCAAAGGCCTCGATCGGGAAGGTCTTGGGCGACGGCAAACCCCCGGCAAAGCTGATGATGCCGGGCTTCTCCGTGACCTTCAGGATCTCGCGGATGGCCGACGGGTTCATCTTGTGGGCGCGTTCAGCCAGCGTCCATTGGGGGGTGCTCATGGGGCGTTTCCTTTCGAATTCAGGGAGGTCAAACTGAGATTGTCCGTCTTTGCGGGGCTGCCCACCGGCGCCTTGCGCCCGGCAAACACCGTGGCCACCACGGCACAGGCAAACAGCACGGTGGCCAGGTCCAGCTGTTCGCCCAGCAGCGGCACGGCAAACAGCATGGACAAAAAGGGTTGCAGCAGCTGCACCTGGCTCACCCGCACGGTGCCGCCCAGGGCCAGCCCGCGGTACCAGGCAAAGAAGCCCAGCCACATCGAGCCCACCGCCACGTAGGCAAAAGCCCCCCAGGCCGACAGGGGCATGGCGCTGGTGGGGCGGCTGTCCCAGGCCAGTGGCGCGCTCAGCGGCAGGCTCAGCAGCAGGGCCCAGCAGATCACATGTTCGGCCGGCATCTCGCGCGACAGGCGCCCGCCGTAGGCGTAGCCCACCGCCGCGCAGGCCATGGCCAGCAGCAACAGGCCGTCGGCCGCCTGCAAGCCCAGGCCGCTGCCGCCCGCATGCGTCAGCGCAAAGCCCACCACCAGGGCGCTGCCGACGCCGGCCCAGGCCCAGAACTGCCACGACGGGCGCTGCCGGTGCAGCACGGCGCCCACCGCCGCCGTGGCCAGCGGCAGCACGCCGACGATCACGCTCGCGTGCATGGCCTCGACATGGCGCATGGCGATCGAGGTGAACAGGGGGAAGCCGAACACCACGCCCAGCGAGGTCAGCAGCAGCGGCCCCCATTGGGCACGCTGTGGCCAGCGCGCGCGGGTCGCCAGCAGGTACAGCGCGGACAGGCCGGCGGCCACCACCGCCCGCCCCATGGCCAGGAACTGACCCGACATCAGCGGGGCGTCGGGCTGGCCCACGGCCAGGCGGGTCATGGGCAGGGTCAGCGCGAAGATGGCCACGCCCAGGGCGCCCAGCCACAGGCCGCGGCGCAGCTCGTTGGGGCTGGTGCGGTTCACAGCGCGCTCCACAGCAGCCAGGCGGCGGTCAGGGCCAGTGCGCTGGCCATCGTGCGGTTGAACACCAGCAGGCGCTGGCCCTGGGCCAGCCATTGGCGCAGCAGCGAGCCCACCAGGGCGTAAGCCAGGTTGCTGGTGAAGGCAAAGAACACCATCACCGGCAAGATGATCAGAAAGCGCTGCAGCGGGTCGGCCTGGCCCGCCACAAAGGCCGCCACGATGGACAGGGCCAGCATCCAGGCCTTGATGTTGAGGAACTGCAGCAGCACCCCTTTGCCGAAGGTGACGTTCAGGCGCGAGGCGTCGGCCTGGGCCAGTTGGCGGCTGTTGGCCAGGCGCGCGGCCAGCCACAGCAGGTAGGCCATGCCGGCCAGCAAGATGCCCCAGCGCAGCACCGGCACGGCCAGGATCAGGGCCCCCGCGCCGGCCGAGCAAAACGCCAGCAGCAGCGACCAGCCCACCGGCACCGCGCAGACGAAACCCATCGCCCGGCGCAGACCGAAGTTGGCCGCCAGGGCCGTCGACAGCGTGGTGTTGGGCCCCGGGGTGAAGCTGCTGGCGGTGGCCAGGATCAGCAGGGCGGAGAGTTCTTGCCAATTCATGGCAGTCACTTTATAGTTTTTCACCAGCACAGAACCAGTACAGTTTTTCTGACGTTTGAAGAATCTGTATTGGTCGTTTCATCAGCACAGTTGCCCGCACAGCAGCCCAGCGGCGCTGGCCGGCGCTGGTCGGCGCCGCCGACCTGAAAGTTCATCGCATGCTCACCCGCCACGCCACTCAGTCCCTGACCGAACAACTGGCCGAGCGCTTTGCCGAGCGCATCCGCGCCCGCCTGCTGGCCCCCGGCACCCGCCTGCCTTCGGTGCGCGAATGCGCGCGCCAGCAAGGCGTGAGCGCCTACACCGTGGTGGCGGCCTACGACCAGTTGCTGGCACAAGGCCTGGTGGAGGCGCGGCGCCAGCGCGGTTTCTTTGTGCGCGACCTGAGCACGCGGGCCCCAGTGGCCGAGGCGCTGTCCCGCACCAGCACCGGCGCCAGCGCGGCGGCGGCCTCGGTGCTGGGTGAGAGCCCCTTGCCCTCGGGCTCGCATGTGAACGCGGCCGCGCTGATCCGGGGCATGTTCCACCAGGCATCGACCAAACCCCAGCCCGGCTCTGGGGTGTTGCCGCCCGACTGGCTGGAGACCACCTTCATGCCCGCGGCCGTGCGCAAGGTGACCAGCACACGCGCGCTGCAAGACAGTTCCTTGCGCTACGGCGACCCGATGGGCGATGCCGAGTTGCGCCGGGTGCTGGCGCAGCGCCTGGCGGCCATCAACATCACCGCGGTGCCGCAGCAGATCATCACCACCGTGGGGGCCACGCATGCGCTGGACATCGTCAGCCGCACCCTGCTCAAGCCCGGTGACCCGGTGATGGTCGAAGAGCCCGGCTGGTCGGTCGAGTTCGCGCGGCTCGACGCGCTGGGCATGAAGATCCTGCCCGTGCCGCGCCATGCCGACGGGCCCGATCTGGCGGTGATGCAGCGCTATTGCGAGGTGCACGCCCCCAAGCTGTTTGTCAGTGTCAGCGTGTTCCACAACCCCACCGGTTACTGCCTGACGCCGGGCAGCGCGCACCGCGTGCTGCAACTGGCGGCCAAGCACGACTTCTATGTGGTGGAGGACGACACCTACGGCCACATCGCGCCCGAGCACGCCACCCGCCTCACGGTGCTCGATGGCTTGCAGCGCAGCATCTATGTGAGTGGTTTCGCCAAGATCCTGGCCCCCAACTGGCGGGTGGGGTTCCTGGTGGCGCCGCCCCGCCTGGTGGAGCCCTTGCTGGACACCAAGCTGCTGGCCACGCTGACCACCCCTTCACTGCTGGAGAAAGCCCTGGCCCTGTGCATCGAGCAGGGCCAGTTGCGGCGCCATGCCGAGCGCGTGCGCACGCGGCTCGAGGCGGCCCGGGTGCGCAGCGTCAAGCTCGCGCAGCAGGCGGGCTGCAACTTCGCGGCCGAACCGGCCGGGCTGTTTGGCTGGGTCGACACCGGCGTGGACACCGATGTGCTGGCCCAGCGCATGCTGGACCAGGGTTACCTGCTGGCGCCGGGCGCCTTGTTCCATGCGCGCCGCCAGCCCAGCACGCTGATGCGCATCAACTTCGCCACCACGCAGGACGCGGCGTTCTGGAAGCTGTTGGCCCAGGTGCTGCGCGACAGCCGCTGAGGCCGCAGGCGCTGGCCGGCGGACCGCGGGCGTGTCAGGCGTGCGGTCTTGCCGTCTTGCAGGCGTCCAAGTGACCGGGTGACCGGGTGAGCAAGTGACCGGGCGCTCAGGCGGTCGTTGGTGGGGCGGGCGTGACGCGCTGGCTGCACAGCATGTGCAGCAGGGCGCGGTTGAGCGACTCGGTGTCGAACTCATGCGCCTCGCGCAGCGTGCGGATCGCGGCCATGTCCCCCTCGCCCAGGGCGCGGGCCAGGTCCAGCGCGGCGGCATAGGGGCCGGAGTGGGTGACGTTGGCCGAGTAAATGCGGTCCGACAGCGGCAGCCGGTGCAGGAGGGTGCCCAGGGGCTCGCCGAGCAGCAGGTCGAGCTGCGAGAACAAGCCGCACAGGTAGACCTCGCGGCGCAGGTCTTCTTCGACGCCCGCGTCCAGGATGTGTTCCATCAGGCGCGCGCGCAGCACCATGCCCATGCGCACCGGTTGCAGGTCGGGGTCGGTGCTGGCGCTGGGCAACAGACCCACCAGCCATTTCTCGAGCTGGGTGTAGCCCATCATCATGAGGCCATGGCGCAGCGACTCGATGCCGGTGCGCAGGCCCAGCGCGGCCGAGTTGGCCAGCGTCAGGAAGCGGTAGCAGAGCAGCGGTTCCTCGCTGAGGATGTCCTCCAGCAGGTCCATGGATTCGTCGCGCACGATGGCGCGCAGCAGGCGCTCCAGCACGGCGCGCGACGGCGGCAGTTCGCGCAGCCGGTGGGCGTAGAGCACGTCCTCGACAGGCCAGCCCAACACGGCGTGGGCGTGTTTGTGGTCCAGGCAATGGCCGACCAGGGCCGCACTGGCCAGGTCTTCGTAACTGTGGGCCGGCAGGATGGGGCTGCGCAGGAAGGCCGTCGAGGGGGCGTTCGGAAAGCGTTTTTGCTGCGCCGCCGCTTGCAGGGCCTCGACCGCGTCCTCGGGTTCGAGGCTCAACAGCCCGTGCTGGAAGGGGCGGCTCGGGTCAGAGCGGGGCAGGTCGCGCAGGCGGCCGCGCCAGACCAGGGGCGCGCCGCGCTGGTGGGCGGCTTGCACCTGTTGCAGCAGCACCGGGTGCTGCAGCCAGTCGCCAGGTACGCTGATGTGGGGGGCCTCAGGGCCTGCGTGGGCCAGCAGGTCGGACAGCAGCTCGGGGTGGTCGCAGCTCAGCAGCAGGGGCGGGGCGTCGGCGTGCCAGAGTTCGTCCAGGGTGCGCAGCAGGTGGGGCGCATCCACCCGGCAGGCCGGCTCGGCGGCCACCTGCAGCAAGATGCCACTCAGTTCGCGGTTGCGCCCCCACAAAGGGCGGTACGCCAGGGTGAGGCTGCCCAGGACCGATTGAACCATGCGATGTGTGCTACTTCAGGAAGTCAAACAGATTCATGCTCTGAATTTGGGCATAGGACTTCAGAGCCGCCTGGTAGGCCGTGCTCTGATTCTGGAAGTCCGAGATCCCCTGAAGCATATCCAGATCTTCGGCTCTTGAGCGATCTCCTTCCAGCCGCACCGCTTTGCTTTGCTGGTTGGAGTCGATCACATCGGCGTTGTTCAGGTAGTCGCCGGCCAGGCCGCGCGCCGACTGGATCGAGACAAACGCGTAGTCCAGCGAGCTGATGGCGGTGGTCACGGCGGCGGTGCGGGTGACGTTGTCGGCCGCCTTGCTGATGTCGTTGATGGCACTGTCCATGACATCGAAGATGGTCGCCTTGGGTTTGGCCACGAACACATCGCCCACGGCTGGCGTGCCGGTGATGGTCATCGACAGGTCGTTGTTGCCGGGGCCGCCGAACGAGGCGGTGGTGCCCGACAAGCTCAGCGCCACCGGGGCCGCGGACGGGTCGTTGAGGTCGGTCACCTCGTAGTTGGTGGCCGAGGTGAACTTGATCTGGTAGGCGTGGCCTGCCGATGGGTTCAGGCCGGAGGTGGCGCTGACCACCACGTTGCTGGCCGTGGCCGAGCCGGTGTTGTTGGTGCCAGCGCCGACATAGAAGGTGCCCGTACCGGCGGCGCTCACGCCGGGGTTGGCGCTGTTGCCGTTGCTGTTCAGGCTGGCAAACGCGGCGCGCCCGTCGATGGTGTTGGGGATGGTGACGTCGGTGCCGGTCTGTTGGCCCGGGATGCCCGTGAACACCACGCCGCTGCTGACCGTGCCCTCCGAGAACGGGGCCACGGTGCTGCCGAGACCGCCGAACAGCGCCTGGCCGTTGGCGTCGGTGGTGTTGGCGTAGCTCAGGATCTGGTTGCGCAGGGTCTTGAGCTGCTGGGTGATGGTGCCCAGGTCGCTCGGGGTGTTGGCGCCGTTGCCGGCCTGCACCACCAGCTCACGGAAGGACTGGATGGCGTCGCTGGTTTGACCCAGCACGGTTTCGGCGTGCGCCATGTTGTCTTTTTGCAATGACAGGGCACGCTGCTGGATGGTGACCTGTGCCGAGCGTGTGATGGCGCGTTCGGCCTGGGCGGCCGCTGTGGGGTCGTCGCTGGGCTTGAGCACGCGCTTGCCCGAAGTCAGGTTGTTCTGCAGCTCGGTCAGGCCGGCGTGGCGACCACCGATGTTGGTGATGGCGGTGGCGTAGGCATCGGCGGATCCGACGCGGGCAAAGTAGCTGGACATGGTGTCTACCTTTCAGGGCCGGGGCGCTCAGCGCATGGTCTGCAGCAAGGTGTCGAAGATGGACTGCGCGGTCTGAATGATCTTGGCCGAGGCCTGGTAGGCCTGTTGGAACTGCAGCAGGTGGGCGGCTTCTTCGTCGAGGTTGACCCCCGACACCGAGGTGCGGGCGGCTTCGGCGTTGTTGGCGATCGAGCTCGACACATCGGCCGCGTACTGCGCGCTCTGCGAGCGCACACCGATCTGGGCCATCAGCGCCGCGTAGGTGTCGGACAGCGGGGTCTTGTCGTAGGTCGGCTTGGTGCTCAGGTTGTAGAGCGACTTGGCGTTGCCGCCGTCTTTCTTCTGGGCCGCCAGATCGGTGGCGGTCGAGGGGCGCACCACCACCACCGAGTCACCCGCTTTGGGCGTGCCCGTGAGGGTCAAGGTCCAGCCCTGGCTGGCCGCATCGCCCGAGGGCGGAATCGCCTGGCCAGGGGTGTAGGTGTAGGTGGTGGCCGACATCAGCGCGCCGGTGCTGGGGTTGACCAACTGGTACTGGCTGCTCGAGACGAACTTCACCGCCATCGGCGAGTTGGTGTGCACCGAGGCCTGGTAGCCCAGCGGGCTGCCGGTGGGCACGGCGGGGTCGGCCTTGAGGCTGCCGATGGTCATCGTGCCGGTGTTCTGGGTGCCCAGCGTGGCTTGCACCGGGTTGGCCACGGCCAGCGCCGACGGCGAGGCGATGGCCACCTGGATTTGCTGGGCCGCCTGGTCGTAGGGGCGCAGCATGAAGGTGTCGCCGTTGGCCGGGGTGCCGGTGCCGGCCTGGATGGTCAGGCCATCGATGGTGATCGGCAGGGTGGTGGCCGGGGCCGGGGTCACGTTGGCGTTGTCCGACAGCCGGGTGACCGAGCTGATCACCCCGCCGGCGCCGAAGGTGAGCTTGTAGTCCGACAGCTGCAACTGGCTGTCGTTGGCCACGAAGGCATTGACGGTGGCGGTGGAGTTGCCGGTGGCTGCAATGGCGCTGATGCCGATCGGGTTGAACAGGTTGGTGCCTGCGTTGCCGTTGAGGTCGACCCCCGCGACGTGCTGGGTGTTCATCTCGGTGGTGACGGCCAGCGCCATGCGGCCGAGCAGGTTGCGTGCCTCGGCCAGGTCGGTGTTGTGGAAGCGCAGCAGGCCGATGACCTCGCCACCGCTGAGGCTGTTTTCGTCGATCTCGGTGACCTGACCCCCCGACTGGGTGATCTTCAGCTTCAGCGTGTTCTGGTCGCCGGGGTAGTTGGTCGGCTGCGAAAAGCTCACCGTGGCTGACTTGGAGCCCAGCACCAGCGGCTGGTTGGCCAGGAACACGTTGAGCGAACCATCGTCGGCCGGCACCGTGGTGGTCTGCACCTTCTGGTTGAGCTGGTTCAGCATGCTGTCGCGCTTGTCCAGCAGGTCGTTGGGCGGCTGCCCCGAGCTGAGGGCGAAGGCGATCTGGGCGTTCAGGCTGGCCAGCTGCTCGGCCATGGCGTTGATGACGGTTTCGTCGTCGCGCAGTTGCAGCTGGGCGTTCTGTTGCAGGTCGCTGAGCTGGTTGCTGGCGCTCTTGAAGCGGGCTGCCATTTCCTGCGTCTGCGTGATGGCCACGGTGCGCGCGGTCAGGTCGCTGGGCGCGTTGGCCACATCGGAAAACGCGTTGATGGTGTTGTTGATGGCCTGGCCCAGGCCATTGGTGCCACCCACGAAGATGTCTTCCATCTGCGCCACCTTCTCAGCCCGCGTCACGTCCAGCGCCTTGATCGAGGCGGTGGCCGTGGCCTGCTTGGCCAGGAACTGGTCGTAGATGCGCTGCACGGTCGAGACTTCGACGCCCTTGCCGATGTAGCCACTGCCCGTGAACTCGCCCTGCACGGCGCTCAACACGGCGGTCTGGCGCGAGTAGCCGGCGGTGTTGACGTTGGAGATGTTGTTGCCGGTGACCTGCAGGGCCACCTGGTTGGACATCAGGGCGCGGGCGCCCAGGTTGAGCAGGCCGCCACTCATGCGACACCTCGCCACGGTTGGTTGCGCTGCAGCTGCTGCGTGGTGCTGATGGCCCGGCTCAGCTTGCTGGCATACGCCGGGTCGGTGGCGTAGCCGGCGCGTTGCAGCTCATTGGCAAAGGCCACCACCGAGCCGGTCTGCTGGCGGGCGTTGGCGTAGCGCGGGCTTTGGTTGATCAGCTTGGCGTAGTCCTGGAACGACTGTTCGTAGGAGTCGTAGGCGCGGAACTTGGCCACCGTTTTCTTGGGCTCGCCATTCACGTATTCGGTGGTGGTGACTTCGGCCACCTTGCCGGTCCAGCCGGGGCCGGCCTTGATGCCGAACAGGTTGTACGAGGGGGTGCCGTTGGCGTTCTTGATCTCGTGCTTGCCCCAGCCGGTCTCGTGGCCGGCCTGGCCCAGCATGAAGCTGGCGGGGATGCCGCTTTGCTGTTCGACCTTGGCGGCGGCCTGCTCCAGGCGCTGCACAAAGCCGGCCTGCGTGGCGGTGGTCTTGAGGGGCTTGCCACCATTGAGTTCGCTGGTGCTGGGCAGGGCGGGCAGCTTGGGCGCGGCCGGCAGCCGGTTGCCCAGCGACAAGGTGCTGGGGGTCTCAAAGGCCGGGGTCTCGGCCACCCCCATCTGGCGCGACAGCTGCTTGGCGATCAGGTCCGACAGGCCGCCTGGCTTGCCCGACATCTGCACCGAGAACTGCTGGTCCAGCATGTCGTAGCCCAGGTTCTCCTGCGCGCTGTCGAGCATGCCGGACTTCACGGTGGCCTCGCGCATGCTCTTGAGCATCTCGCGCATGAACAGCGACTCGAACTGCTTGGCCGCCTCCTGGATGGCTGCCGGGTCCTTGTTGCCCGCTTGCAGCTTGAGCGCGTTCAGCGAACGCGCGTCGGCCGTCAGCTGGTTGTTGCTGTTGAGCGGTGTGAGGGCCATGTCAGATGACCTCCAGCTCCGCGTTCAGGGCCCCGGCCGCCTTGATGGCCTGCAGGATGGCCAGCAGGTCTTGCGGCGTGGCGCCCAGGGCATTGAGGGCCCGCACCACATCGGACAGTTGGGGCGAGGCGGGCAGGTTCATCAGGATGCCCGGGTCTTGCTTGATCTGGATGTCGGACTTTTGCGCCACCACGGTCTGACCGGCGGACAGCGCGTTGGGCTGGCTGATCACCGGGGTGGAGCTGATCGAGATCGACAGGTTGCCGTGGGCGATGGCGCAGGGGCCCAGCGTCACGGCCTGGTTGAGCACGATGGAGCCGGTGCGGGTGTTGATCACCACCTTGGCCGCGGGGGCCACCGACTCGATGGGCAGTTCCTCGAGGTCGGCAATGAAGTTGACGCGCGCATCCGCGTCGTTGGGAGCCCGCACCTGCACCGTGCGGCCGTCCAGGGCGCGCGCAATCGCGCTGCCCTTGCCCAGCTTGCTGTTGATGGCGTTGGCCACCTGGCGGGCGGTCTGGAAGTCGGAGGCGTTCAGGCCCAGGTTGATGGTGTCGCCGTCCTGCAGCGGTGTCGGCACGGTGCGTTCGACCTGGGCACCCGAGGGGATGCGACCGGCGCTGAGGTGGTTGATCTGCACCTTGGAGCCCCCCGCCGACGCCCCGGCCCCGCCGACCACCAGGTTGCCCTGGGCCAGCGCGTAGATTTCACCGTCCACGCCGCGCAGCGGGGTGGTCACCAGGGTGCCCCCCTTGAGCGACTTGGCGTTGCCGATGGAGGACACGTTGATGTCGATCATCTGCCCGGGTTGGGCAAAGGCGGGCAGCTGCGCGGTGACGATCACCGCCGCCACGTTCTTGAGCTGCAACTGGGCCGAGCCCGGGGGCAGGGTGATGCCCAGCTGCTGCATGTAATTGGACAAGCTTTGCGTGGTGTAGGGCATCTGGGTGGTCTGGTCACCCGTGCCGTCCAGCCCCACCACCAGGCCATAACCGGTCAAGGAGTTGCTGCGCACGCCTTGCACGGCGGCCACTTCCTTGATGCGCAAGGCCTGCGCCGGCAGGCTCGTCAGGCCCACGGCCAGCAGGGTCAGGGCCACAAGGCAGCGACCCCCCTGTTGGGCCAGTCGCCTGAAGTTCGAGAATGCGAGCATGGTGTTCATGCTTCACATTCTGCGAGCTTTCAAAACGGGCTAAGGGTCGAAAAGAATCGGGACAACCAGCCAATTGTCTGGGCTTCATCGGCGCCGCCGCGGCCACGCGACTGGATGCGCACATTGGCCACCTGGGTCGAGGCGACCACCGAGCCGGGCTGCAGCGAGCGCGGGTCCACGGTGCCGGAGAAGCGCATCACGTCCACCGTCTGGTTCAGGCCGATCTGCTTTTCCCCCGTGACCATCAGGTGGCCATTGGGCAGCACTTCGATCACGGTGGCGGTGATCGAGCCGGTGAAGGTGTTGACCGCTGAGACGTCGCCCTTGCCCGAGAAGGTGTTGGCGGTGGCCGCGCCCAGCTTGGTTTTGTCGGTCACCGTGCTGCTCAGGAACGGGAAGGCGGTGATGCCGGACGTCAGGGAGGTGGTGCGGTCGGTGGCGGTTGACGTCTTGGTGCTGGCCGACACGTTCTCCACGATCTGCACGGTCACCACATCGCCAACCTGGCGCGCACGCCGGTCCTCGAAGGCGGGCCGGTAGGTCGAGGTGCGGAACAGGCTGCCCCCCGAGGCCGGCGCGGTGGACGAGATCGGTGGCAGGTCCGGCGGCGTGGTGGGCGGCATGTCCACCTTGGGCGCCGGGGCCAGGGTTTCGCAGGCGCTGCACAACAAGGCCAGACTGCCCATCGCCAGCCACAGCAGGCGGGGACGGTGGGGCGCGGCGGCGGCGGGGCGCTGGGCGGCTGTCGGGCAAGGGGCGGTGAGGTGGTGCATGGCGAATCCCTTCCTGGGGGCGCGGTTCGGTTCGAGGGGGTGCAGGGGGTGGTGGGGCGGGCTCAGTCGGCGCGCAGCCCGCGCCAGCCAGCGTCAGATCTGGCTCAGCTTCTGCAGCATCTGGTCCGAGGTTTGCACCGCCTTGGAGTTCATTTCATAGGCGCGCTGGGTCTGGATCATGTTGACCAACTCCTGCACGATGTTGACGTTGGACGTTTCCACAAAACCCTGTTGCAAGGTGCCCAGACCGTTCGAGCCCGGCGTGCCCGTGGCCGGCTGGCCCGAGGCGGCGGTCTCGGCGTAGAGGTTGCCCCCCTTGGGTTCGAGACCGGCCGGGTTGACGAAGTTGGCCAGGGCAATGGTGCCCATGGGCTGCGGCGCGGTGTTGCCCGGGATGGTCGCGGTGACCACACCGTCGGCGCTGATCGAGACGCTTTGGGCGGTGGCCGGGATGGTCACGCCGTTGGCGATCGGCAGACCGGCCGAGGTGACCAGGCGGCCCTGCGAGTCGAGCTGAAACGAGCCGTCGCGGGTGTAGCCGATGGTGCCGTCGGGCATGGTGACCTGGAAGAAACCATTGCCCTTGACCGCCACGTCGAGCGAGTTGCCCGACTGCTGCATGCTGCCCTGTGCAAACGAGCGCGCGGTGGCCACCGTGCGCACCCCCAGGCCCACTTGCAGGCCGGTGGGCAGTTGCGACTGTTCGGTGCTGTTGGAGCCGACCTGGCGCAGGTTCTGGTACATCAGGTCTTCGAACACCGCGTTGGCGCGCTTGAAGCCATTGGTGGACACGTTGGCCAGGTTGTTGGAAATGACGTCCAGCTGGGTTTGCTGGGCTTCCATGCCGGTCTTTGAAATCCAGAGCGAATTGATCATGTCGGTTCTCCGTGGGCGGTCGGGGCTCAGCCCTGAATGTTCAGCAACTGGGCGGCGGACCGGTCATTGGCCTCGGCGCTGGTGAGCAGCTTCATCTGGCCTTCAAACTGGCGCGCGGCCTGGATCAGGCCGACCATGGCTTCCACCGAATTGACGTTGGAGCCTTCGAGTGCGCCGGTTTGCAGCTTGGCGGTGGCGTCGTTGTTGAGCGGGTTGCCCGACACAGCGCGGAACAGGCCGTCGGCGCCGCGGCGCAGCGGGTCCTCGTTGGTGGGGGTGACCAGCTTGAGCCGACCCAGGGTGTTGGGCGGCTGGCCCGCGATCTTCGAGGTCACGGTGCCGTCGGTGCCCAGCGACAACTCGGAGCCCGGGGGCACGTCGATCGGCGCTCCGCCGTCGGACAGCACGGGCAGGCCGGCGGCGTTGACCAGGGTGCCGGTCGTCGACACCTGCAGCGAGCCGTTGCGGGTGTAGGCCTCGGTGCCATCGAGCCCCTGCACGGCGAACCAGGCATTGCCCTGGGCCATCGCGTCCATCGCGTTGTTGGTGCGCTGGGCCGGGCCGGCGTTGCTCTTGTAGCCGGTGGTGGTTTCGAGCGCAAACACCCGGGTGCTGGCCCCCGGGCCTTGCAGCGGCACCGAGCGGTAGGCCGTCATTTCGGCCCGGAACCCATTGGTGGAGGCATTGGCCAGGTTGTTTGACAGCACGCTGGTCAACTGCGTCGCCGCATTGGCGCCCGTCATGGCGGTGTAGATCAAACGGTCCATGGGAAGTGTCCGACTGGGTTCTCAGGCTGAAACAGGGGCTGCGCGATCAGCGCAGGTTGACCAGCGTGTTCATGATCTGGTCTTCGGTCTTGATGGTTTGGGCGTTGGCCTGGTAAGAGCGCTGCGCCGTCATCATGTTGACCAGTTCCTGGGTCAGGTCGACGTTGGACTCCTCCAGTGCACCGGCCTGCAGGCTGCCAAAGTTGCCGCTGCCCGGCGCGCCCTGGGTCGGCGGGCCGGAGGCAAAGGTCTCCTTCCAGTCGCCGCCGTTGACCTGCATCAGGCCCTGGTTGTTGCGGAAGCTCGCCAGGGCCAGTTGGCCGGCGGACTGGGTGGTGCCGTTCGAGTAGCTCGCGGTCAGCGTGCCATCGGGGCCGATCTTCACCCCGGTCAGCTTGCCGTCGGCATAGCCGGTCTGCGACACGTTGTTGGTGGCGAACGAGGACGCGAACTGCGTCGTGCCTGCCAGGTCCAGCGTGAAGGTCAGCGGGTTGGCGCCGTTGGTGGGGGTGGCCGGGCCCGCGATGCTGATCTTGCCGTTGGTGGCGGGCGTGGTGGTCAGCGCGCCGGTCGAGTCAAAGGTCAGGGTCGAGGCCGTGCTGATGGTGCCGCTGCCGGTCTTGGTGTAGACGTTCCAGGTGTTGGTGGCCGAGGCCTTCTGGAAGTACACGGTCACCGGGATCGCGGTGCCCAGCGAGTCGTAGGCGTTGAAGGTGGTGCTGTACTGGGCCAGCAGCGGGTCGGTGGCGTCCTGCGGCGAACCGGCGGTGGCGGTGTTGGGCAGGTTGAACTGCGCCGTGGCCCCGTAGGTGGTGGGCGAGGTGGTGTTGTCGTCGCCGGTGGCCTTGGCCGCGATCGAGCCCGAGGTGGGCAGGGTCAGCGGCACCGGGTTGGTGCTCAGGGGCTTGCCGGTGGCCGGGTTGGTCTGGTAGCCCAGTACCTTGGCGCCGCTGTTGGTGACGATGTTGCCGCTCTTGTCGAGCTTGAAGTTGCCGGCGCGCGTGTAGGCGGCCGAGCCATCGGCCTCTTGCAGCTGGAAGAAGCCGTTGCCGTTGATGGCCACGTCGAGGTTGTTGCCGGTGATGTTCAGCGTCCCTTGCGAGAACTGCTGCGCCACCGCGGCCACCGAGACGCCGATGCCGGAGTTGTCGCCCCCGGCAATGCCGATGGCCGACGACACCAGTTCAGCGAACTCGGCGCGCGAGGCCTTCATGCCGTAGGTGTTGGCATTGGCGATGTTGTTGCCGATGACGTCCAGCCCCTTGGCGGAGGCGTTGAGTCCGGAGAGGCCTGCTTGGAAACCCATGTTGTGCTCCTTGGATGGTGATGAGGGGACGGGTGTCAGTAAACCGAGACGATCTTGTCGTAGCTGACCGTGCCGCCGTTTTGCAGCGTGATCGCCAGGGCCCCATTGCTGGTGCCCACCGAGCTGACCTTGTCGTGGCTGTAGGTGGTGGGGGTGACGGAGGCGCTGCCGTTCTTGGCCACCACTGTGTACTTGAGGGCTTCCTTGCCCTTGTAGGACGAGGCGTCCCAGCTCACGTCGTGGCGGCCCGCACTTTGCGTGCCCATCGGCACGGTGGCCAGCAGCTGGCCGCTGGCGGTGCTGATCTGCACCTGCACATCGGCGGCATTGCTGGGCAGGTCGTAGGTGCCCTTGGCGGTGACCTTGCCGGCCGAGTCGGTGCTGGTGCCCAGGGTGTTGCCACTGGTGAGCACTTCGTGGCCAATCAGCGAGCCGCCCTGCATCAGTTGCATCGACGAGAACTGGCTGGCCATGGTCTGCAGGGTGCTGTTGAGCTGCTGGATGCCGGTGACGGTGTTGATCTGCGCGATCTGCGACGTCATCTGTGCGTTGTCCACCGGGTTCATCGGGTCCTGGTGTGTCATCTGGGCCACCAGCAGCTTGAGAAAGCGGTCTTGCTGGTCCGCCGGGCTGGTGTTCTCCAGGCCATTGGCGCTGGTGCTGCTGCCGGTGCTCGCGGTGCTGCTGTTGGTGGTGTAGCTGTAGTTGCCACTGGCGTCGACAGAAATGTTGGACATGGTGCGTTCCTAGGGGCGTTGAGCCGGGTCAAGTGCCCATTTGCAGGGTCTTGAGAAGCAATGACTTGGCGGTGTTCATCACTTCGACGTTGTTCTGATAGGCCCGCGAGGCGGAGATCATGTTGACCATTTCCTCCACCGGGTTGACGTTCGAGTGGGCGACAAAGCCTTCGCCGTCGGCCATCGGGTGGTAGGGGTCGAAGTCCTTGCGGCCGGGTTCCTGGTTCTCGGTGATGGCGCTGACCTTGACGCCCGCGGTGGTGCCGTTGTCGGCCATGGGCACGGTCTGGAACACCACCTGGCGGGCTTTGTAGGTTTGGCCGTCGGGGCCGGCCACGGCGTCCGCGTTGGCCATGTTGCTGGCCACCACGTTGAGGCGCTGGGACTGCGCGCTGATGGCGCTGCCCGAGACATTGAAGATGGAAAACATCGACATGGGGTGCCTTGCCTTTCTGTTGGACCGATCACTGGCCCTGGATCGCGCTCAGAATGGTCTTGGAGTAACCATTGATGAAACGCAGCGTGGCCTCGTAGCGCACGGAGTTGTCGACAAAGTTGGCCCGCTCGCGGTCCAGGTCCACGGTGTTGTTGTCCATCGCGGGTTGCGACTGGATGGTGTAGCCCTGCTGCAGCGAGGTGGTCGACAGCATCGGCAGCGGGATGTGGCCGGGCCGGGTGGCGCCTTGCAGGCTGGCGGTCTGGCCCAGGGCGCTGCCGGTGCCGGGCGCGGTGGGCTTGAGCGTCAGGTTGTTGTCGCTGGTGGCGTCGCGCATGGCGTCGGCAAACTTGAAGTCACGCGCCACGTAGCCGGGGGTGTCGGCGTTGGCGATGTTGCTCGCGATCGTCCGCTGACGCTCCGACCGCAGCGTCAGTGCCTTGGCCTGGAAGTCGAGGGGTTGGATCATTTTGTTGAGCATGGCGGTTCTCGGTGCGGCGACGGGTCAGGGCTGAGGGGTTCTCCGGTTTGCTGTCGATTATGGAAATCCGGGCCGCGGGCAATGAGTCGATGAAGGCGTGGAAATCCGTGTTGTTTGCGGGATGCCGCGCCGCCCAGGCGCCTACAGTTCGCTCGTCTCAATGGGGCCCGTGGGCCCATCGCAACGGGGGTCAACATGTTCAATCACACGCCTTGGGTTCGCTGGCTGGGCTCGGCTTTGGTGGCCGGTGGCTTGGCGCTGCTGCTGCCGTCTGCGGGCGCGCAGGTGCCCGCCGCCCCCGCCGGTGACTCCATCGGTCAGGAGGCCGCGCGACTCACCCAGCGCTGGATCGACCAGGAACTGGCGCGCAGCCCGGCCTTGCAAAACGGCCTGTTGCGCATGGAGGTGGTGGTCGGCAGCCTGGATGAGCGCTTGCGCCTGGCGCCTTGCGCGCGCGTCGAACCCTACCTGCCGCCGGGCCAGCGCCTGTGGGGCAAAACCCGCCTGGGCCTGCGCTGTGTCGAAGGCGTGACCCGCTGGAATGTGTTCTTGCCGGTGCAGGTGAAGGCCTTTGGACCGGCCTGGGTGCTCAAGGGCGGTGTGCCATCGGGGGCGCCGCTGGTGATGGACGATGCCATGGAGGCGGAAGTCGACTGGGCGGCCGAGAACGCCGCCATCCTCAGTGACCCGGCCCAGTGGGTGGGTTCGGTGGCGACGCGCGCCTTGCAACCCGGTCAGGCCTTGCGTCAGTCGATGGTCAAGCCACCGCAAGCCTTTGCCGCCGGCGCCCAGGTGCGCGTGGTGGCGCAGGGCCCCGGGTTCCAGGTCACGGCCGACGGTCAGGCCCTGGGCGGCGGGGTGATCGGGCAGCTGGTGCGGGTGCGCATGGACAACGGCCGCATCATGTCGGGGCTGGTTCTGGATAAAAACACAGTCCAGATCGAGATTTAAGCCCCTCTTTTCAGCTTTCTTGCGATTGGGCTAAAGTTCCTCCGCCGGCTGTCGAAGATACAAGCACGGTACTCCATCAATAGGGGTCTTGGAGAGAACGATGAAAATTGGTCAAACGCCAGACATCCCTGTTGCACTCACGACAACAGGGGCTCAGGTCGCGGGCCAGGGGGCGGCTGCGCCCCCGGTCAAAAAGTCCGGCAACTCGGGTTCGGGGGCGTCGGTGTCGGTGTCCAGCCTGGCCAAATCGCTGGGTTCTGGGTCGAGCGACAGCGACATGGACATGGACAAAGTGGCGGCGGTGAAGTCCGCCATCGACAACGGCACCTACAAGGTGAACGCCGGCGCGATCGCCGACAAGCTCTTGTCCAACGCGCAGGAGATCCTGTCGCGCGGTACGCCTCAGTGAGGCTTTTCAGGTAAGCATGTGCTTACTTGCTGATTGAATTTCAGGAAACGCTGGCATGTCACTGTCCGCCTTCAGCGATCTGCTCTCGGCCCTGGAGGCCGAGCTGGAGTCGATCGCCCAGGCCTTGGGCAGTTCGGATTCGAGCGACATCGAGCGCGGTGCCCAAAGCCTGCGCGACGCCACGGCCCGCCTGGCCGCCGGCCCCTTGCCGCCCGCGGCAACCCTGCCCCCCGAATTGAAGCAGCGCCTCAGCGCGGTCAGCGCGCGCCTGGCCTTGCTGCGCGAAACCCTGTTGCGCCTGCAGGCGCAGACCGAGCGCGCGGTGGCCACGTTGCTGCCGCAAGCCGCCCCGGGCGCCACCTATGGCGCCTCATTCGGTCGGGCCGGAACTGGCCTGTCCAAGGCTTACAAGCCCTGATCCGGGCCGGCGCGCGCGCCGCGGGCCCCAGCGGACCCACCCCATGGCACACTGACCGGGGGCTGCCCACCGAGGCTGGCCCCGCGCGAAGGAGCCCATGCCATCCCCCCAAACCCCCTGGTCCGAGTCCGATCTGCAACGCTTGCAGCAAGCCGTGGCGCGCCTGGAGGCGCCCTCGTTGACCCTGAAGATCACCCAAGTGCTGGGCTCGCCGATCGAAAAAGCCCTGGCGCGCCTGCCGTCCTCGGCCCGCGCAGGCTTGCAGCAGGCCACCCGCCTGGCCTTGGAGAAGGCCGTCGATGTGGCCTTCAGCAGCCTGGGCGAGGCGGGGCCAACGCCCCCGGCGCCAGCCCAGGCCCCGGCTGCGACCGCGACCGCTTTTTGGCGTTGGCGGCCCAGCACCAGTCAGCGGCAGAGCGCGTCGGAGTGGGGGCACAAGGTGGCCGTCGGGGTGTCGGGGGCGGTGGGCGGCTGGCTGGGCCCGGTGTCCACCCTGGCCGAGCTGCCAGCCTCCACCTTGCTGATCCTGCGGGCGATTGCCGATGTGGCCCGCAGCGAAGGCGCCGACCTGCGCGACCCCGCGGTCAAAGCCGAGTGCCTGGCCGTCTTTGCCCTCGGCTCGCCCAGCCCGTCGGACGACGCGACCGAATCGGCCTACTACGCGGCGCGCGCGGCCACCGCCCTGTTGGTGCGCGAGGCCGGGGTGGCGCTGGGGCAGCTGGCGGCCCAGCAGGCGGCGCAGCAGGTCGGCGGCTCATTGGCCACCCGGGCGCTGAGCCGGGTGCTGGAGGCCGCGGCTTCGCGGTTTGGCGTGGTCATCACCGAAAAAGTGGCCGCACAGTCCGTGCCGGTGCTGGGGGCGGTGACCGGGGCCGCTCTCAACACCCTGTTCATGTCCCACTTCCAGGCGGTGGCCCGGGGGCATTTTGTGGTCCAGCAGCTGGAGGCGCGCTACGGCAGCGAGGCGGTGCAGCAGCGTTATGAGTCGCTGCGCCGCGCCCCACCCACGCGCTAGCGCGCTGGGGGAGATTGAAAAAATGGGGGGCTGGCGCGGGCTGCCCGGCTGGGCGGCAGCCCCGGCGGCTTGGGGCCAGGGCTGGAGAGGCCAGGGCTGGATGGGCCAGGGCGCCGGGGCGCCTCAGTGGCTGCGCATCTTGGCGCGCAGGCGGGCGATGGACTGGCTGTGCAACTGGCACACCCGCGACTCGGTGATGCCCAGCACGGCGGCGATTTCCTTGAGGTTCATGTCCTGCTCGTAGTACATGCTCATGATGTACTGCTCGCGTTCGGGCAGGCCTTCGATGGCACCGACCAGCGACTGGCGCAGGCGCTGGTTGCGCAGCAGCTCCAGCGGGTCGGCTTCGCTGTCGGCCACGTGGCGGTCCAGAAAACTGTCGTCGTCGTCGGCGCCGCCGGTCATGTCCTCGAGGTAGACCAGCTGCGTGCCGCGCACGCGCCCGAGCAGGCTTTGGTATTCGCTCAGCGGCAGGTCCAGCTCGGCGGCGATCTCGGATTCGAGCGGGCTGCGACCGAGCTTTTGCTCCAGGCGGTGCACCGCTTGTTCGATGTCTTTTTGGCTTTTGCGCGACCCGCGCGACATCCAGTCGCCCTCGCGCAGCTCGTCGAGCATGGCGCCGCGAATGCGCTGGGTGGCAAAGGTCTCGAACTGCACGCCCTGGCTGGCCTGGTAGCGGGCCAGCGCCTCGGTCAAGCCGATCATGCCCACCTGGATCAGGTCATCCACTTCGACATTGGGCGGCAGCTTGGCGATCATGTGGTGCGCGAGCTTGCGCACCAGTGGCACGTACTGCCTGATCAGTGCTTCCCGGTCGAGTTGACCTTTTGCCGTGTACATCAGTGGCTCCGAACCAATTGAACCTCTTCGTCTGTGGGGCGGTGAAGCAGGGAAACCGAGGAAGTGCCCAGGGAGCAGGCGTTTTCCAGGAGGCGCAGCGCCAGCATCTGGATGTCGCGGCCAGCGACTTCGTCGTCAGTGAAGGACTTTACTGTCATTGAATCCAGGTAGCAACCCATGTGGCGGGTGAAGCAATTTTGCAGCGTTTTTCGGGCCTGCAAGGCCTTGCGCACCTCAGATTCCGTGGCGTGCGTCACCATGATGGCCACCGAGGGCATCAGCAGGGCACGCGACACCAGGGTCTTCATGGCCTGGTAGGCGCTGAGCAGGGTGCGCGGCTCCGGTGCCACGGGCACCAGGGGGCGCACACCCGTGTTGGCCAGCGCCTGGCCCAGGCTGTCGGCCGTGCCATACACCAGCAGCACCCCATAGGCGCCAAACAGCTGGCGCAGCGCCTGGCGCGCGGATTCGGTCAGCGGCCCCTGGTGAAACAGCTCGCGCCATCCCAGCGCCGCCGGCACGATGGGCCAGGGCAGGGTGTCGTCGAGCACCTCGCCGAGGCTGTAGCGTTCTTGCAGCAACTCGCTGAGGCCGGGGGCCTCTTCGGTTTCCAGGCTGTCGGTGTCGAGCACGGCGACCGGCAGGTCCAGCGCGGTCAGGGCGTGGGCCAGTTGCCAGAGCAAACGCGATTCGGCCTCGCCGTTGCCGTGGCGCACCACCGGCACCAGGTGCAGCACAGGTTTGGGGGCTTGCCGGCGCAGGCCGGCCCCTTGGTCCAGTCCGGCTTCAAACATGGGCTTGCTCCGGGGCGGCCATGTTGCCGTTCGAGAAGAAGTAGTTCAGGTCGACGGCCTTCGGGTCGAAAGCCGACTTGCCCGGGGTGCGCATCGAGGCGCGCACCAGTTTGCCGGCGTCGGCGGCTTCCCAGTCCTCGGGCACGCGCTGGCCATTGGTGACACCGCGCAGCACCACCTGGTGGCGGATCAGGGCGTCCAGCGCAGGGCCCAGTTTGACGGCTTCGTCCACCTTGGAGAGGATGGTTTGCTGCACGCCGGTGGTCTTGAAGCACGACAGGGTGTCGTCGATGGTGTCGCCGTGGCTGCCGGCATTGAGCACCAGCAGCTTCTGGATGCCGGGCAGGTCGAGCACGTCGAGCATTTCGCGCTTGCGCGGGTCGCGCGGGGCCAGGCCGGTGGTGTCGATCAACACCATCTTCTTGTTGCCCAGCAGGCTCAGCAGGTCTTGCAGCGCGGCGCGGTCGTGGGCCAGGTGGGCCACCACGCCGAGCATGCGGCCATAGGTGCGCAGTTGCTCGTGGGCCGCGATGCGGTAGGTGTCCAGCGTGATCAGACCCACGCTGCCCGGGCCATGCACGCGGGCGCACAGGGCGGCCAGCTTGGCGGTGGTGGTGGTTTTGCCGACGCCGGTGGCGCCGATCAGGGCGTAGATGCCGCCTTCTTCGTAGATCGGGTAGCTTTCGGCGTCGGTCTTGAGGTTGCGCTCCAGCACTTCCATCAGCCAGCGCACGGCCTCGGCGGCCCCGAGTTCGGCGGGCAGGCGCTCCAGGATGGCGCGGGCCAGTGCGGGCGAGTAGCCGGCGCGGATCATCTTCAGCATCAGGTTCGACTGGATCGGGTCCTGCTTGGCCTGGCCCAGCCAGGCCAGGGTGTTGAAGCGCTCTTCGATCAGCTCCTTCATGGCCTGCAGCTCGTTGACGATGCCTTGCTGGTTGACCGCGGGGGCCGCGGCTTGGACGGCGGGCTTGCTGCGGGGCGGCGTCAGGTCCTCGCGCGGGGTGCGCAGGGCGGGGCGGTTCACCGGCTGCACATGGGGCGCGGCCTTCTTGAAGGTGATCGGCTGGATGTCTTGCGGCAGGCTTGGGCCGCGCGGGGCCGGGCTGGGGCTGCTGGCGCCCAGGCCTTCGTCGCCGCTGTTCATGGCTTCATGGCGGCGGCGCAGCATGCGTTCACGCACATAGTCCTGGAAAGACAGGGTGCTCATGGCCAGCTGTTCGGTGTCCTCGCGCACGGCGCGCGGGGCCAGCTCGGGCGGGTTCATGGCGGCCAGCTTGCGGCTCAGGCTGGAGCCGGGCACCTGGGTCAGGCCCTGGCCTTGCGAGGGGCCACCTTCGGTGTGCTGCTCCAGTGCGGACAGCGCATCCTCACCGGTGGCCATCACCTCCACGCCATTGGCGGTGGGGCGGTTGGACAAGATCAGCGTGCCATCCCCAAAAGCCATTCGTGCCTTGGCCAGTGCTTCGCGGGACGTGGCGGCAGTGAAACGTCGGATGTTCATGATGTGGCACCTCTCAGAATGGGACCAATGCGGATGGTGTGTGTTTCAGGGATTTCGCTGTGCGCCAGCACCTGCATGCGGGGCGCCAGGCGGCGCACCAGGCGGGCCATGGCACCGCGGATCTGATCGGGGACCAGCAAGCAGGCGGGCAGGCCCATCTCTTCTTGCTTGTTGGCGATTTCGGCGGCGCTGCGGGTCAGCACATCGGCCACGCCGGGGTCCAGCGCCGTGCCGTTGTTGCCGCCCAGGGCTTGCACCAGCAGGCGCTCCAGGCCGGGCTCGATGGCGATCACATTGAGCTCGCGGGCCGGGCCGTAGATCTGCTGCACGATCGCCGGTGCCAGGGCGATCCGCACGCGGCGGGCCAGCTCGACCGGGTCGGTGATGGTGGTCGCGTGTTCGGCCAGGGTTTCGATGATGGTGCGGATGTCCCGGATGTGCACGGCCTCGTCCAGCAGCAGCTGCAGCACTTTCTGGAAGTTGGCGATGGAGACCATTTTCGGGACGACTTCTTCAATCAGTTTCGGGGCCAGTTTGGCAACGTGTTCCACCAGCTGCTGGGTCTCGGTGCGACTCAATAACTTGGCGGCCTGTGTTTGCATCAAGTGTGACAAATGAGTGGCCACCACGGTTTCTGAATCAACCACGGTAAAACCAGCCATTTGCGCCGCTTCGCGCTGGCGATCGTCGATCCAGTGGGCGGGCAGACCGAAGGCCGGGTCGGTGGTGGCGGTGCCAATCAGCGGCGTGGTGATGCCTCCCGGGTTGATGGCCAGGTGCATGCCGGGGAAGGCCTCGCCCTCGCCCACGGTCACGCCCCGCAGGGTGATGCGGTAGGCGCTGGGCTTGAGTTCGAGGTTGTCGCGCACATGCACGGCGGGCGGCAGGAAGCCCACCTCCTGAGCAAACTTGCGGCGCACGCCTTTGATGCGGGTCAGCAGGTCGCCCTGGCGCTTCTTGTCGACCAGGGAGATCAGGCGGTAGCCCAGTTCGAGGCCCAGCAGGTCGATCGGTTGCAGGTCGTCCCAGCTGGCCTCGCCGTCGTTGGCCGCCGGCGGGGGCGGCGGCGGCACCGCTGCGGCGGCCGCCTGGCGCCGGGCCAGGGCCCAGGCGGCGTAGCCGATCGCGCCGCCCATGCCGAGGAACACCAGGTGCGGCATGCCCGGCACCAGGCCCAGCATGATCAGGATGGCTGCGGTGATGCCCAGCACGCGCGGCGAGGCCAGCATCTGGCCCATGATCTGCTTGCTGACGTCGTTTTCCTTGCCCACGCGCGAGACCACCATGGCCGCGGCGACCGAGATCAGCAAGCCTGGGATCTGCGCCACCAGCGCGTCACCGACGGCCAGCAGGATGTAGGAGTTGGCGGCCTGGCTGGCGCTCAGGCCATGTTGCAGGATGCCGATGGCAAAGCCGCCCACGATGTTGATCAGCAGGATCAGGATGCCGGCCATGGCGTCGCCGCGCACGAATTTGGAGGCACCGTCCATGGCGCCGAAGAAATTGGCTTCCTCGCCCACTTCGGCACGCCGGCGCTTGGCTTCCTTTTCGTCGATCAGGCCCGAGTTCAGGTCGGCGTCGACCGCCATCTGCTTGCCGGGCATGGCGTCCAGGGTGAAGCGGGCCGACACTTCGGCGATCCGCTCGGCGCCCTTGGTGACCACCACGAAGTTGATCACCACCAGGATCGAGAACACGATCAAGCCAACCCCGAAATTGCCGCCGATCAGGAAATGGCCGAAGGCCTCGATCACCGCACCGGCCGCGCCGGCACCGGTGTGGCCTTCGAGCAGCACCACGCGGGTGGAGGCCACGTTCAGCGACAGGCGCATCAGGGTGGTCAGCAGCAGCACCGAGGGGAAGGCCGCAAAGTCCAGCGGCCGCACCATGTAGGCGGCCACCAGCATGACCATCAAGGCGACGGCGATGTTCAGCGTGAAGAAGGTGTCCAGCAGCCAAGGCGGCATGGGCAGCACCATCATCGACAGGATCAGCACCACCATCAGGGGGGCTGACAGACCCTGGATCAGGTAGGCGTGCGGGCCCAGGCGCTGTTGCAGGGTGCGGAGGAAGTCGTTCATGCGTCAGCTCCTGCGGCTTTTGGCTTGTTGAGCGGATCGAGTTCGGGCGGCACGAAGGGGTCGGGTTGCTGGGGCAGCGGACCTTGGCCTCGCATGGCGGCCTTGAGGCGGTAGACGTAGGCCAGCACCTGGGCCACGGCCGAGTACAGTGCCGACGGGATGGTCTGGTCCAGCTCGGCGTGCGCGTAGAGCGCGCGGGCCAGCATGGGCGACTGCAGCACCGGCACCTGGTGGGCATTGGCCACCTCGCGGATCTTGAAGGCCAGCAGGTCGGCGCCCTTGGCGATCACTTGCGGGGCGCTCATGGTGGCTTCGTCGTACTTCAGCGCAACGGCAAAGTGGGTCGGGTTCATGACCACAAAGTCGGCCTTGGGGACGTTGGCGATGCTGCGGCGTTGCGCCATTTCGCGCTGCTTGGCGCGCAGCTTGCCCTTGACGTGCGGGTTGCCTTCGGCGTCCTTGTGCTCGCGCTTGACTTCGTCGTAGGACATCTTGAGCTTGTCCATGAAGAAGTACTTCTGCAGCGGCACGTCGATCACGGCGGCCGCAAACACGATCAGCATCAACAGCGCCAGGCCGGTGACCAGCCAGCGCGTCAGGTAGGCCACGGCGGCGACCGAGGGCTGCATCAGCAGGCCTGCGATCTCCTGGAAGCTGTTGGACAGGTACACCCAGCCGACCCAGCCCATGAGGGTGGACAGCAGCACGAGCTTGAGCACGTTGACGATCTGTTGCTTGGACACCAAGTTGCCCAGGCCCGTGATGGGGTTCAGGCGGCTCAGGTCCGGCATCATCGGGGTCAGGCTGAAGACCCAGCCGCCAGAAGCAACTTGTCCGCCGATCGAGGCGGCGCTCACGATGCCGGCAAACAGCACCGACATCACCAGGGCCACGCCCGACATGTGCTGCAACTGGGTCAGCATCTCCAGCGGGTTGGCCAGGCGGCTGGCATTGAAAGACAGCTGCTGCACCAGCACCAGCTTCAGGTGCTTGACCAGCGTGGGGGTCAGAACCCACAGCGCGGCGGCGCCGGCGCCCAGCACCAGCAGGTGAGAAATGTCACGCGAGCGCGAGGCCTGACCATCGCCGCGGGCTTTGGCGAGCTTGCGCGCTGAGGCGGGTAGGGGGCGATCTTGGTCGGACATGGTGACGGTGCGGTCTGCGTACCGTCATTCTGAAAGGGCGCCCGAAAATCTAAAGTCTGAAAAGAGGGGGCATTCAGGCTTGTTCAGAGGGCTTGTTCTCAGGGTGAAAACAAGCTGACAAATCTGCTTTTGCAGGGCGGAGCCCAGGCCGCTGGGGCCGTGCCAGCGAGGGGGAAAGCGCCGCCCCGAGGGCAGCGGGGGCGGGCTCAGAAACCGAGGCTGGCCAGCAGGTCGTCGACCTGCGATTGGTCGGTGACGATGTCTGGCGTGTTCTCAGGGTCCACCACGGGGCCTGCAAGGTGCTCGCGGGCGGTCACGGTGGCCGGCACGGGCACAGGCACCGGGGCGGTCTGAATCACCAGTTGCACCAACTGCTCTTCGATGGTGGCCGCCAGGTTCACCACGCGCGCGATCACCTGGCCGGTGAGGTCGTGGAAGTCCTGCGCCATCATGATCTCGGTCAAGTGCGTGTCGGCTTCACGGGTGCGTTGCTCGACCTCGCTGAGGTAGTTCAACACCCGACCCGAAGCCACCGCTCGCACGGGGTCCTTGATCAAGGCCGCTCGCACCGCCTGGGTTTCGCTGGCCAGGGCGTCCTGCTCGGTTTTGGCCTGCTCGACCCGGTTCAGCACCTTTTCGGCAGCCTCCCCGGTCAGGCGGGCGATGTAGGACAGCCGGCTTTTGGCGTCGGGCAGCTCGCCCATGGTGCCGCGCAACTTCTCGGTGTAGCCGAGCTCGTTGAGCGCGTTGTGCAACTGCCGTGTCAGGTGTCCGATTTTCTGGTGAACGTCGGTGACGTCTCCATGGCTCGCGGTCAGGGGGGCGTCGCTGGTGTCCATGGTGGCCTCACAAACCCAGTTTCTTGAGGATGTTGGCGACCTTTTCCTCCAGCGTGGCCTTGGTGAAAGGCTTCACGATGTAGCCGGCCGCACCGCCTTGAGCCGCCGCCACGATGTCTTCCTTGCGGGCTTCGGCCGTGACCATCAGCACCGGCAGGTGCTTGAGCCGTTCGTCGGCCTTGATCTCGGACAAGAGCTGGAAGCCGTTCATGTTCGGCATGTTGATGTCGGTGACGACAAAGTCAAAACGGCCGTTGCGCAGCTTGTTCAGAGCTGCCACGCCGTCTTCGGCTTCGTCTGCTTCGGTGTATCCGCTTTCTTTGAGCAGGTTCCGTACGATGCGTCTCATCGTCGAGAAATCGTCGACGATCAGAAAGCGAAGGGTGTTTGCCACAGGAGACCCTTTCGATCTTGAAATTCTGTGTAAAAGTCTATTGGAGCGCTAGCTTGATGTTAAGGTTTTTTTTCGGTCAAAACCTCAGTTTCTTTGGCTAACTCAGCTTCTGTTGCGTAGCCCGGCATTTTCGCCCATCCGAGCAAGCGTTCTTCGGCCTCGCGTGTCATCACGGTGATGCTGATGCGTCGATTGCTCGCCGCACGGGGGCGCTCTTTCTCGAGCAGGTCCACGGCGGCCAACCCGACCACCCGCGCGAGTTTCTCGTCGGGCATGCCGGCGGCCACCAGTTCGCGCCGCGAGGCGTTGGCCCGGTCGGCCGACAGCTCCCAGTTGCTGTAGCCCCGCTCGCCGTTGCCATAAGGGGCCGCATCGGTGTGTCCGGCCAGGCTGATGCGGTTTTCGACCCCGTTGAGGGCGTTGCCGATCTCGCGCAGGATGTCGCGCATGTAGGGCTTGACCAGGGCACTGCCACTGTCGAACATGGGCCGGTTCTGGTCGTCGACGATCTGGATCTGCAGCCCGTCAGGGGTGATCTCCATGCGGATCTGCGACTTGTATTCGTTGAGCTTGACGTTGTCGGTGATCAGCGTCTCGAGCTTGTCTTTGAGCGCCTGGATGCGCTTGGCGTCCTGCTTGGCCAGGGCCGCCTTGACGGCCTCGGGGTTGGATTTGACGACCGCCTTGGCATCGGTGCGGTCCGCCTTCATGACCTGGCCGACCGAGCGGCTGAGGTCGGTGCCACCACCGGGGATGATGCTGTTGCTGTTGCCAGCCCCCGAGCCCCCGGACATGGCGACCTTCATCGGCGAGGCAAAGTACGAGGCAATCCCCTGCAACTCGCCCTTGGCGGTGGAGCCCAGCAGCCACATCAGCAGAAAGAACGCCATCATGGCCGTCACGAAGTCGGCGTAAGCGATCTTCCAGGCACCCCCGTGCGCAGCGTGGCCCCCTTTTTTGACCCGCTTGATGATGATGGGCTGAAGCTTTTTGGCGTCTGCCATGGTGAAGAAAGGGCCTTAAACCTGCGTGCAAAAAGAGAGGGACGGGCGCTTACTTCTTGCCGCGCACATGGGCTTCGAGTTCGGAGAAGGTGGGGCGGTCGGTGGAGAACAGCACCTTGCGACCGAACTCAATCGCGGTGGTCGGGTTGTAGCCCTGCATGCTGGCGAGCAGCGTGGTCTTGATGCATTGCAGCTCCTTGGCCGCGTCTTCCATCTTTTGCTCGAGCAGACCACCCAAGGGTTCCATCACCCCGTAAGCCAGCAAAATCCCGAGGAAGGTCCCGACCAGCGCCGAGCCGATCATGCCCCCCAGCACGGCAGGGGGTTGGCCCACCGAGCCCATGGTGTTCACCACCCCCAACACGGCCGCCACGATCCCGAATGCGGGCAGGGCACCGGCCAGCCGCGCCAGCGCGGCGATCGGGGCGTGCGCTTCGGCGTGGTGGGTGTCGATCTCGCTGTCCATCAGGGCTTCGATCTCGTGGGCGTTGAGGTTGCCGGACACCATCATTCGCAGGTAATCGGTGGTGAACTCGATCACATGGTGGTCGTGGCCCACGACCGGGAATTTGCTGAAGATCGGGGAGTCGTGCGGCGATTCGACATCTTTTTCGATCGCCATCAGGCCTTCCTTGCGGGCCTTCTGCAGGATTTCGTACAACATGGAGAGCAGCTCCATGTAGCGCGCCTTGGTGTACTTGGAGCCCTTCAAGGCGTCGGGCAGGGCCTTGAGCGTGGCCTTGAGCACCTTGGGCTGGTTGTTCACGACGAAGGCGCCCAGCGCGCCGCCGAAGATGGTGATCATCTCGAACGGCAAGGCTTTCAAAATGACGCTGATGTTGCCGCCGTGGACAATGTAGACGCCAAAAATGCAGCCTAGGCAGACGACGTAGCCAATGATGACGAACATGCGGAGTCAGTGGTTGGGGCTCGGCAGGGCCTGTTGATCGGGGCGCCGCCCGACGACTCTGGGCCATCGGGGCAGCTGATAGCCCTAAATGTATCGGATTGCAGCTGGGGCAAGGGGGGCAACAGAGGCGGAAACGGGGCCTTTCTTCCCGACCTTTGAGCCGCCTCAGGCCTGCACCACGCGCTGCGGTGCAATGCAATACAGCACCGTTTCCTCCTGATGGATGGTGTAGTGGTCCAGGTACAACTGGTAGAACGGGTAGGTCAGCTTGAGGTAGAGCAGGATTTCGAACAGGTCGTTGGGGTTGTGGTAGAGCGAAATGCCCAGCTTGGGCTGAAAGCGCTGGATGGTTTCGTGGGCGCCGCGCAGCGCATCCATCTCCGAGCCTTCGATGTCCATCTTGATGTAGTCCACGCGCGCCACATCTCCCGAGCGCACCAGGCTGTCGATGCTGCGCAGCGGCACCTGCTGGTGGGTGGTGCGAAAGCCTGGCGAGTACTTGTTGACGACGATGGGCGGGCAGTCAACGTCGCGGTTCGACAGGCCATACGGCATGGGTTGCACGTTGGGCAGCGGGAACTGCTGGCAGTTGTGCCGCATCAGCTCCAGGTGCTCGGCCACCGGGTCAAACGCGTACACCCGGCCGGTCGGGCCCACCGCGTTGGAGAACACCAGGGCGGTGTCGCCGGTGCAGGCGCCGCCATCGATCACATGGTCGCCGGCTTGCGGGGCCACCACCACGCCGTTCTTCTCGTAGAAGTACTGGCGGCGGAACAGGTAGTACTCGAGGCCCAGGCAGTCGATCTTGTACTGGTGGCCTTCGTACTGGAAGTCGTAGTGCTTGAGCTTGCCGAACATGCCGGTCAGGGCAAGCTGGCTCTCCACGCCTTGCTCGATCGCCTGGTAAGCCTCGTATTCCTGCGGCTTGAACAGGTAGTCCACCGGGATCTTGACGCTGTGGTGCCCGGCCAGCCGGTAGCTGATCAGGAACAGGTACAGCAGCTTGGAGTCGTCGTTGTCCAGTGCCGCATAGGCGCGGAACAACTCGGGGTGGTGGCGGAAGAACCAGTCGAAGTAAAACACCCGTTCGCCCACTTCGAACACCCCGGCGCGGTCGACGCCGTCGGTGTTGTAGCGCTGCTTGTCGAAGTTGTCGAAAAAGGTGTTCATCTTCAGCGCCTGGATCGACGCCGAGAGAATGGACGCATAAAAGTCGTGGACGGTGCCGGGAAGCGCAGAAAACATGGGGCTACTCCTGTGGTGGCGTGGGCCACGCAGGCCCCTCAATCGTGTTCCTTAATGTATCGGCTGCGTTTTCGCCTTGGTGCAGGCAACAGAGGGGGGAAAGGTGGGTAATCCCCGCTTTGGGCTGGCACTCGGCATCGACCTGTCGCCCTGGAGGCTGGACTGCTGCGGGCAGGCGGCGGCGCAAATGGCGGGCTTTGTGTCGTTTGTTCGACCGTTTGTTGGCTGGTCAAGTCCGCTGGGAACTGGCACAGTCAAGTCATGGGCGATTGGCCGCAAGGGACCGAGCGCCGCAACCCGATCGGTGCAGCCATGAACAACGAGAAAACCTACGTCACCAAGCCCTACCTGCCGCCACTGGAGGAGTTCATTCCGTACCTGGAAAAGGTCTGGAGCAGCGGGCAACTGACCAATGGCGGGCCGTTTCACAAGCAGTTTGAGGTGGCCCTGGCCGAGTACCTGGAGGTGCCCCATGTGGCGCTGTTCACCAACGCCACCATCGCCCTGGTCACCGCCCTGCAGGCCTTGCGGATCACGGGCGAGGTGATCACCACGCCGTATTCCTTCGTGGCCACCGCGCACTCGCTGTTGTGGAACGGTATCAAGCCTGTGTTTGTGGACATCGACCCGGTCACCCTCAACATGGACCCGGCCAAGATCGAGGCCGCCATCACCCCGCAAACCACGGCCATCCTGCCGGTGCATTGCTATGGCCACCCTTGCGATGTGGAGGCGATCGAGAAGATCGCCGACATGTACAACCTTCGGGTGATCTACGACGCGGCCCATGCCTTCGGCGTCCAATGCCATTGCGGCAGTGTGCTCAACCACGGGGACCTGTCGATCCTGAGCTTCCACGCCACCAAGGTCTTCAACACCTTTGAGGGCGGTGCCATCATTTGCCGCGACCTCAAGAGCAAGGAGCGCATCGACTTCCTGAAGAACTTTGGCTACGCCAACGAGACGGCGGTGGTAGCCACCGGCATCAACGGCAAGATGAGTGAGTTCAATGCCGCGCTGGGCTTGCTGCAGTTGAAGCACATTGACGGTGCGCTGGCCAAGCGCCAGGAGATTGATGCGGTGTACCGGCAGGCCCTGGCCGACGTGCCCGGGGTGCGCTGCGTGTCGGGGCGCGACGAGTTGCGGGCCAACTACGCCTACTTCCCGATCCTGCTGGAGGAGCACTATCCGATCAGCCGCGACGAGCTTTACAACCTGCTGCTGGCGCACAACATCCATGCACGGCGGTATTTTTACCCCTTGATCAGCGAGTTCTCGATGTACCGGGGCCTGCCCTCGGCCAGCCCCAGCAACCTGCCGCGCGCGCATTTCGCGTCGAGCCGGATCCTGTGCCTGCCGATCTACCCGGATCTGCCTTTGGACACCGTGCACCAGGTGGTCGACATCGTGCGCCGGGCCCAGTCATTGACACGGGCCACCTGATCGCTTGATCGCTTGCGGCCCAGGCGGGCCGACCGCCCGGGGGGGCCCGCTGCACGGGCCCTGGGGGGTTAGGCCTGGCCGCAGACGCTGTACACCGAAGCCGACAACTCCGGGTATTGCAGGCTCAGCTGGTCGCAGGCGGCCACGTATTCCTTGCTCACGATGTCGCTGGCCAGGGCTTTGTCGAACTGCCCGTTGGACAGGGTCTTGAGGATCACCCCGCCCTCGGCCCGGTTCACCAAGCCGGCTGCGTGCAGGTCCGCGTTGAGGGTTTGCTGGGTGTAGGTGCGCCAGTGGCCATGCACCTTTTCCGCCTCGGTCACCGCCTCGGGGTGGCTGATCAGGCCCATGCCCACGGCCAGTTGGCGCGACAGGGCCAGCGCGTTGGGCACGGCCACAAACAGGTGGCCCGTGGGCGTCAACAGTTGGCGCAGGGCCTGCAGCACCTCGACCGGGTTGTCGATGTGTTCGAGGGTGTGGACCAGGAAGATCTGATCGTAGCGCTTGTCCGTGACCAGATCTTCGATCTTCCCGATCGTGAGGGTCACTTTGTCGCCATGGCGCTCGGACACCGCACGGGCCCAATCGGGGTTCATCTCGGCCACGTCCAGTTGCCCCAGTTCTTCGAGCAGCAGGCCCGTCATGTCCCCCATGTAGCAACCCACCTCAAGTGAGGCTCCCTGGGGCTTGAGAAACGGACGCCAGCGCTGAATCAGGGCACGGCGAATCATCCAGTCAAAGTCGTAGGCGTAGGGGGTCATGGGGAGTCCTTGGTGAAAGTGGGGAGAAGGGCGCGCAACTGGGCCACCAGCCGGTCCAGTTGCGACGCACCGAGCAGGGGGCCCGTGGGCAGCAAAAGGCTGTCCTGCCAGGGCGACGGGCCCGGCACCGGCGCCAGGCCGGGCCAGAAGTGGGGGATGAAAATGCCCTCACCGGCCAGACGTTGGCGCAGCGCGGCGCTGTCTAGCCCGGCTTGATAAAAGGGGTAGGCAATCGGGGCTTGGCCCAGCGCAGGCGCACAGTCCGTGGCCTCGAAGAACTGGTTGATCGGGCCGAGCTGCTGGTGCAAGCCTTGGTAGGCGGTCTGCCGCGCTTGCCGGAATGCGGCCTCATCGAGGCTGGCCACTAGCTTGGGCACCCAGGCGGGCAGCGTCGCTTCGGGGCGGTGCAGCTGGGCTTCATGCTGCTTGAAACGGGCGTAGCCCTCGGTGCGGGGTTGTCGCAGGGTCAGGCAGGCGGCGTCGAGCTCGCTGTCCGGGACCGCGCGCTCGAGCTGGTCGGCGTTGGGCGACAGGGCCTCGCTCAGCAGCCGGGCACCGCAGGGCACGGGGTAGAACTTGCGGAACGAGACCACGGTGTTCCAGCCCTGGGCATGCCAATGGGGGGCGGCATGCAAGTCGTGCACAAGGTCCAGCACCGCCTGCAGCCCACGTTCGCGCAGGGCTGCCAACGCGGGCCAGCGGCAGCCCGTGGTCTGGCCCAGAGGGGGGTAGAGCACGATGCCGTCCCCCGCTTGGGCCACGACCGGGATCTCGGGCCGGGCCGGCTGCGCTGCGGCATAGCGGCGCACGCTGAAGTCCAGGGCCAGAAAGTCCACCGTGTCCGGGCAGTAGAACGCCGGCAACCACACCACGCGCACACCTTGGTGCTTGAAGTAGTCGCGCAAGGCGTGGCTGGCCGAGTAGGCCCAATGGCCCACGTCCAGGCCCGGGTGCGAGAGGTCGTGCCAGGTTGGGAAGCCGCCCACCGACGTCAGTGCGTGACCCATTCGATGGCTCCCAAGGTGACCTCGGTGCGGGTTTGCTCAAAACCCAGGTTGAACAGCGTGTCGATGATGGAGAGACCAAAATCAGCCTGCCCGCCACGGGCTTGCGGGAACGGCCGCAGCACCGGCCTCAGAAAACCCAGTTGCAGGCCCCGTGCCTCGAAGGCTTGCGGGTCGTACAGCGCGCGCCCGCCCGGTGCGTTGAGGTAGTGGCTGGCGCCTGCGCGCTCGCAAATGGCCAGGACCCGGTCCTGGGCGTGGTGCTCGCCTCCCCAGCCGGTGTCGCTGGACACCAGGAACTGGCACTGCAGCCCCAGACCACGGGCCAGGTCAAACAGGGTGTGGTGCAGGAAGGCGCTGAGCTGCGACACCTCGGCTTCGCGTTGCCAGAGGGCACTGAGGTAGCCGTGCACTTCGTCGAAAAACGGATGATGGCGGTAGACCCGGTGCAGATCGGCCAACTGGTGACGGGTGAACTGCTTCAAGTCCACCAACTGGCGGTCCTTGATCAGGGCTTTGCTGCTGGCGGCCTTCAAGGGCAAGCTGAAGTGTTTGGGCTGCTGCCCGTCCCAGAGGCGGTTCTTGTTGCACCAGCCTTTGGTGTATTGCACATCATCGTGAGAGATCCACACATCGGCATGGTGCATCAACTGAAAGTACCCCAGGTAGGGGTACAGGTACGGCTGCATCAGCGCCACCCGTTTCATGCGCCTCTCGCCGCAGTGCGCAGCGCCCAGGTTTCGCTGTCCTTCCAGGCACCGTTCTTCCAGGTGCTTTGCGGGTGGATGCCTTCGCAGACAAAGCCCACTTTTTGGTAGAGGCGCTTGGCGGCCAGGTTGTCGCTGAGCACGCTGAGGTGCAGGCGCGACAGGTTCAGGTCCTGGAAGGCGTGGGCGATGCCCTGGCGGGCGGCTTCGGTGCCGGCGCCGCGGCCCCGCGCGCCGGGGGCCAGCGCCATGGCGAACTCCGCGCTGCGGTGGATCCAGTCAATGCCCAGCAGGTAGAACACTCCGATCGGCTCCGTCCCTTGTTCGATCACCAGGCGCACTTGGCGGTCGCGCTGGCGGCGGTAGGCGTTGAGCCATTCGGCGTCGGTTTCGGTCGACACATGGCGGAAGGCCGCGCCCAGGTGGGCCACCACCTCGGGCTCGCGCAGGGTGTGGATGAAGGGGAGATCGCGGCTTTCAATTTCCCGCAGTCGGATGTCGGTCGGGGCGGTGCTCATCCTTGTCCTCGTTTGTAGAAGCGCTGCTCCGGCGGCGCGTTCCATTCGGCCATGCTTTGCGGCACTTTGGCGTTATAGCCGAGGACTTGGGCCAGGCGCGGGCTCAAACGGGATTCTTGGTCCAGGCCCAGCAGCCGCGCATAGTCCATCAAGGGCTTGAGGTAGGGGCGGGTGATGGCCATGGTGATGCCGATGCGGAACTGGTCGGTGGTGTTCGTGCCCGCCCGGTGGACCGTGTCAGGGAAGAACGCCAGCGCCGAGCCCCGCGGCGCGGTGGCATGCACGCTGTCGCGCTCCAACACTTCCAACGGCGGCACGGCCACTTGCAGGTGGGTGCCCGGTGCCACCTCGGTGCACCCGTTGGCGACAGTGAAGTCGTCCAGGAACAGCATCACGATGATGTACTCGCGACCCGCTGCCCGGTAGGTGGGGCTGTCGCGGTGCCACTGGCTGCCGTGGGCGTAGGCGCCCTGGCCGGCTGGTGGGTTGATGGAAGCGCCAATCGCGTGCAGGATCCACGGCTGCCCCGAGAACAGCCCTTCACAAAAACCATGCAGCCAGTCCGAAGCCAGCAGGGCCTGGGTGTGTGGGTACTCAACGAAATGGTGCACCCCCCAGTGGTGGGCACTGATTGGCGGGCGCAGGGCCGACTGGCGTCGGTGCCAGTCAAAAATCTCTTCTTTCAGGGCCGCGCAGGTGGCGGCGTCGGCCACCGGCCCCAGGGCCAGGTAGCCGTCTCGGTCGAGTTGGTCGAAGGCATGGGTCATGGTGTCTCCTCCAGGGGAACGGCTTTGGGCAGCTCAGAGTTGCTGCACCAGGCGGGCAACCTCGTCCAGGTGCTGGCGCGGTGTCACCAAAGGGCGGCCTCGGGCCGCGTCGTCATAGATCAAGGGGCTCAAGGCCTGGTGGGTGGCGATCAGCAGCTCTTTGGCCATGGGGCGCAGTTCCTGGCCGACTTCGGTGGCCTGGATCATCTGCAGCATGGCCTGGATCACGCCCACGTCCGACAGCAAACGCCCGTGGGCATTGGCTTTGGCGAGGTAGCGCGTGACCTTGTCGAAGATGTTGTGGTCGTCAAAGATGTAGTCGTAGGTGCGCACGCTCTCCGTGATCCGGCGCAGCTCGCCCCCGGTGCGGTTGGTGGCATTGCTGGCGTGGATGCGGTAATAGCCCTGCGGTTCGTCGAGCACGTAGGCGGGGCTTTGCGCGGCCACCCGGGCACACATGTACTGGTCCGGGTAGGCCGAGGTGGGCAGGCCGATCAGGCGGTCGCGCCAGGCGTGGCGCTGGATGCCACCCACCTGATCCAGCGCGCTGCGCTTGAAAATGGCAAACGAGCAAATGATCCAATTCGTGATGCACAGGTGGTGCACCACCGAATGCGGGCCGGTGCTCAGGGCCGGCCGGTAGACGCCGGTGTCGGGTTGGATCTGGTCACCGGTTTTGCGCTGGTAGAGGCTGTAGCCAAAACCACATTCCGGGTGCTTGAGCAGGCCTTCGCACAGCAGCTTCTCAAGGAACTGGGGCCACAGGATGTCGTCGTGGTGCAGCCACATGACGTAGTCCGACTGGGTGCGCTGGTACATGGCGTCCAGGCATTCGATGCCGCCGATGTTCTGCTCGTTCTGGCTGAACTCGATGGTCATGCCTTGCGCGCGCCATTTGTCGATCACGCCCTGCACCGGGTTGCCTGGGCTGTCGTCCACGATGTGGACGTTGAAGCCTTGCCAGGTCTGTGCGGCCAGGGACTGCAGGCATTCGTCCAGGTACTCCGGGTGCTTGTACGAGGTGATCAGGATGTCCAGGCGTTGGGTCATACGGGGGGGAGGTGGGGTTTCAATGGAGCCAGCCGTCCACGGCCAGGGCGCCAAAGCGCACCGGGTCAGCCTGCAGCGACTGCAGGCGGGGGTGGACGCCGGCCAGTTTGCCGAGGTCATGGGCGCTGCTCAGCAGCACGGTGTGGGCTGGCGCCAGCAGCGGGCGCAGGCGGCTGCGCAGCAGGGCCGGGGCCGGCGGGCACAGGAAATTGTCGGGTTGGCTCCAGGGCTGCAGGTCGTCCAGCAGCAGCAGGCAAGGCCGCTCGGGCTGGTGCTGGGCCAGTGCGGCCAGCAGCGCCTGGACCAGCGGCAGGTGCAGCCCGTGCAGCAGCACCCGGTCGGGCGCGGCGCGCAGCACGGCCATCAGCCAGTCGGCCAGCGGGCCGGGCTGGGCGCCGATCTCGAAGCGGCCCACCTGCGCGTCATCGCTTTGGCGCAGGCTGTCCTGCACGCGGCTCATGGCCGACAAGGGGCTGGCCGCCGGGCCCACCAGCAGCCAGCGCTGGCGGCGTTGGTGGGTGTCGAGCCACGGCGCACGGCGCGCGGCCTCTGGCAGCGCGGGCTGGCTCAGGCTCAATTGGCGGTGGTGGTTCGGGTCACGCGCCAGCGCCGTCAAGGGCAGTTGGGGCCAGACCGGGGGCACGGTGTCGGGGGCGCTGGCCGGGGCCGGCGGGCGTGGGTGTTGCAGCACCACCGCGTGCGGGGTCCAGACCAACAGGCGCTGTTGCGCGCGCAGACGCAGGCCCAGTTCGGCCCAGGCGGCGCGCTCGGGCAGGGTTTCATCCAGCCAGGCGGCGCCGGCCAGGGCCGAGCGCTTGATCAGCAGCACCGACGCGTTGACCGCCAGCGCGCTTTGCTCGCACAGGGCGCGCTCATGCGGGCCGGGTTCGTCGAGGCCCAGGTCGCGGAACGCGGGGCCCGCCAGGCCTTCCAGGCCACCGAGCCAGTGACCCTCGATCAGCAGCGAGTTGGCCGGGTTGACCAGGCGCGGGGCCACGGCGCCGACCTCGGGCCGCTGCGCGATGCCCAGCAGGCGCTCCAGCCAGTCGGCTTGCACCAGGTGGCTGCGCACGTCCAGGCACAGCAGGTGTTCGGCGGTGCTGTGGCGCAGCCCCAGGTTCAGGGCCTGGGCGGGGCTCAGGCCGCGCGCGTTCAGCCGCTGCACCCGGCCCTGCCAGAACGCGTCTTGCGCCAGGCTGTCGAGGTAGGCGCGTTCGTCGGGGTCATCGCAACCCAGGTCCAGCAGCAGCAGCGGCGTGCGGTCGGTCGGCCGCAGCTGCTGCCAGCTGGCCAGCAGGGGCTGCAGGTACTGCCGGTCGTGGCGCACCGCGATCAGGGCGGTCACGTCGCTGTGGGCCGGTGCGGCGTAGCGCACCTGGTGGGTGTGGGGGCTCAGGCCTGGCAGCACCTCGGCGGCCACGCCCTGACGGGCCAGGTGGGCGCGCAGGGCTGCGCGTTCGGCCTCGGGCTCGCCGTGGCGCAGGCTGGCGCTGGCGTACAGCCACAGCAGTTCGCTCAGGTGACCCAGCGCCGCGGCACCGGCGTGGTCATGCAGGCGCAAGGCCACATCGTAGGCCGTGGCGCCCGGGTCGGCCCCCAGCCCGCCGCAGGCCAGCAGGGCGGCTTTCTCGACCCACAGGGCGCGACCCAGGTAGGCGTTGGCGCGCAGCAGGTCGAGGTTGAAGTCGGGTTTGAAGTGGGGCTCGGGTGACTGGCCCGCCGGCTGCACGGCGTCGTCGCCGTACACCAGGCGCCAGTCGGGTTGGGCGTTGATCTGGTCGGCCAGCGCCTGCAGCGATTGGGGCTCGGCCACCGTCACGCCGGCGGGCAGCAGGCCCAGCCAGTTGGCTGGCGAGGCCTCGGCCAGGGCTTGCAGCACCAGCGGGGCCGAGCTGTCTTCGCGCAGGCACAGCCACTGCAGGCGGGGGTTTTGGGCGATGCTGGCGGGGGCGTCGGCGGTGCTCAGCACCGTCAGGATCCATTCGGGGTACAGCTGGGCGTCCAGGCTGGTGAGCAGGGCCTGGGCCGAGTCCACCGCGCCTTCGGGGCAGTGGGTCAGCAGGTGGAAACGCGGCTTGTGCTGCCAGCCCGTCATCATGCGTTCGGCCAGTGCCTGCGCGGTGAACTCATTGAGCGACTGGGCCTGGCGCCACTGGGCAAAGGCCTGGTCGGCGGCGCTGGGCTGGTAGACCACGGGCAGGGGGGCGGGCTCGGTCAGGGGCAGGGCCTGGCTGTCGCGGATGAACTGCTGCAGCTTGACCCAGAACTCTTCTTCGAGGCGCTGGTAGGTGGCCTGCATCTGGCCCACGGTGCGGCGCGCGTAGGCAATTTCTTCGGGTGCGTCGCCAAAGGCCATGCCCTCGCGACCGAGTTCCTGTGAATTGATGGCCTGGCCATCAAAGAACGGCGAGTGCAGGGTCACGGCGGGGCAACCGCACAGCACCGATTCCAGCGCGATGGCGGTGGACTCGAAGCAGTACAGCATCTCGCTGCGCCGCATCAGCGCGGCCAGTTCGGCGCGGCTGGCGGGCCAGGTGGAGGTGATCACGGTGGCCTGGGCCAGCTCGGGGTGTTCCTTGAGCGCGTTCAGGTGCCGCCCGGGGTAAACCAGCAGGCCCTGGCGCTGGGTGTCCAGCGGGTTGTCGCGGTTGTTGAACAGGCTGGAATCGACCGAGGGGAAGAACAGCACATTGCCCGGAGGCGCGTTGGGCGGCAGGATGTTCTGGCCGTAGGCGTAGATGAGTTCGGTGTCGGCAAAGGTCTTGTCGCCGCCGATCAGGCCCGGCACATTGAGCACATAGCGCACCACCGACTTGGCGCGGCGCGGGTTGCCGCTGACGATCTCCGGATAGACCACGATGGGTTCGCGCCCGGCCTGCAGGTGGCGCCGCACCACGTCCTCGGTCACGGTGGGGGTGTTGAGCTCGGGGTTGACCCCGGTGGTGAAGACATAGGCTTCTTCGCCCAGGCGGTTCAGCACATGGCAGAGCATGTGCATGACGCGGATGCCCGCCGAGGAGCGGCGGTACGGCGGCGCCTCGATGTAGTAAGGGCGGCGCAGCGATTCGTACAGTTGGGGCATGGTCAGTCCTGGGCGAGGGGCTGGCGCGGGTCGGCGGTGCCCGCGATGGCCTGGGCCAGCGGGGTCCAGACGTCCAGCCGCAGCTCCTGCCGGGCCCGCTCGATGTCGGGCACGTAGCAAGAGCGCGAAGATTTGAGGTCCGCCTGGCGGGCCAGCGTCACGGCCTGCCCGGGGCTCAGTTGCTGGTTCACCTGATGGGCCAGTTGTTCGATGGTGATGGCCTGGTCCGAGCCCACGTTGTAGGCCCGGCCGTGGTCGCCACGCAGCAGCAATTGCAGCAGCCACACCGCGAGGTCCGCACCGTACAGGTAGCTGCGCACCGGCGTGCCGTCCCCCTGGACATGGATGCCTTGGCCGGCCAGGCCGTCGCGGATGAAGTTGCCAATCGCAAAGTGGCCATTCAGGTCCAGCCCGGCGCCCACGAAGGCAAAGCAGCGTGCCACCGGGATGCACAGGCCATGGGCCTGGCCAAAGTGGTGGCACCACAGCTCGGCCATGGCCTTGGCTTCGCCATAGGGGTCGGGTTGCTCGAGGCTGCGCTGCAGGGCCGTGGTCTCGGCGGTGTGGCTGGCCGCGCGGGCGGCCGGGCCATAGACCGCCCCCGAGCTGACAAACAGCGCCCGCTTCACGCCTTGGGCCAGCGCCTGCTGCAGGGTGTTGCGCGTGCCCAGCAGCACATCGTCGAGGATGGCCAGCGGCCGCGTGTGGGCCTGGGCGTGGGTGTCGGTGGCCGCGTGGATCAGCAGTTCGGCCGGTCGGGGGTCTTCAAAGCGGCGCACATCGCCGCTGACCCAGTCGATCCAGGGGCGGTCGGCAAAGTACGGGGCGGCCGCTTGAAAGCGCTGCGGATCGCGCGACAGCAGGCGCACCCGAAACCGGTGGCCGCGCTGTTGCAGCAAGTCCAGCAGGCTGAGCAGCCAGTAGCCAAAAAACCCCGTGCCCCCGGTGATGAACAAGGTCTGGTCGTCGAGTGCCGCCGCGTCCAGGTGCGGCAGCAGCTGGGCCAGCCGCCCCTGGATGGCCGGCAGCGTGGGGGACGGGTAGGGCGTGCTCACGGGACGGAGGGCCGAGGCCGTTGCGCTCAGAGGCCGCGGTCGTAGATGGCCTGGCGCAGCGATTCGTGCTGGGCGTAGGGGCTGTCCACGTCGTCGATGGTCAGCGCCGCGTCGCGCGACACGGGGCGGGTCAGCTTCAGGCCGTTCATGGTTTCACGGCAGGACAGTTGGCCCTTTTGCAGCGGGATCGCGAGGTAGAAGTCCTCGTCGCTGCCAGGGTGCTTGAACTCGTAGCCGGCGGGCAGGTCGCGCTTCACGTAGACGCCGCGCACCAGGCCGTCGAGGTACTCGGTTTCTTTCTTCTTGGGCAGGCGCTTGGACTGGCCCGAACCACCGCACATGGCCACCGCCTTGTGGTAGGCCTTGAACCAGGTGTCGATCTGGTGCGGCAGCGAGCAGTAGGGCGAGACCGGGATGCCGCCTTCGTCGATGTCGATGTGGCGCTCCCAGGTGCGCGCTCCCTTGGCGTAGGACAGCAGCATCGACGAGCTCCAGTCGGTGTACTCGTGGGTCGAGAAGCCGATCACGTTTTTGGGGTAGAGCTTCTTGAGGTAGTCGATCTGGTTGATCTCCAGCTCGTCGTCCTCGCTCGGGTACAGCGACACGCAGTGGTTGATGGCCAGCGGGATGTTGCGGTTGGCGAAGAAGGTCACCATGTCGTCGATGTCCTTCTGGCTGGAGCCGCCGGTGGACACGATGACGGGCTTCTTGGTCTCGGCGATGCGCTCGATTAGGAACCAGTCGTTGATGTCCGAGCTGGCGATCTTGATCAGGGGCAGGTCCAACTCTTCACACAGGTCGACTGAGCGCTCGTCGAAGGCGGTGGCCATCGGAATGCAACCGCGTTCCTTGATGGTGCGCGTCAGGGTCTTGTACTCGGCCTTGCTGAGCTTGGTGACCTCGGTCTTCTTGATGTAGCGGATGTCCTCGCGGCCGCGGAAGTCCTTGTGGATGAAGTGGTCCACTTCGCGGAACTGCAGCTTGATGGCCGCGCGCACGTTGTTGAAGCGCACCACCTGCGAAAAGTCGTGCACGATCTTCAGGCCCCGGTCCAGCCGCCCCCAGTGGTTGTTGGCCAGTTCGAGAATGAACAGGTTCTCGAAGATGCTGTTGGGGTTGTGCTCTGTGGACATGGAGGACTCCGTCTAATGAGGGGCCGCAGGGGCCGGTCAAACGCCAGACTTTGCGGGAGTAGGCGCTGCAGGCCGCAGCGCCGCTTGGACCCAATCATCTCAGCAACCGCGCCTCGCAATGGGCCAAACAAAGTGGTTTTTTAGCACCAGATTGCCCGGCTGAGGGCGCCACCCCGGGGGGCGTCGGGCTCAGCCCTGGCGCACGGCGGCCAGTTCGGCGCGCACGGCGGCCAGTTCTTCGGCCGGCAGGAAGGGGAACATGTCGTCCAGTTCAGGCGTGGCAAAGCCACCTTCCGGCAGGGCGCGCGACTTGATGCGGGGTTCGAAGCCAGGCTCCGGGTCCACCGTCACGGCCAGCAGTTGGGGGCCATCCTGTTGCAAGGCCGCGTCGAGTGCGGGCAGGTCGGCGGTGCTGCGCACGTCGACGGCGCGCAGGCCAAAGGCCGTGGCCAGGCGGGCAAAGTCCGGAAACGCCACCCCCGAAGCCGGGGTGGCGCCGACGATTCGGCCAAAGAAGTTGTCGTGCGTGAGGCGGATCGACAGGTAGCCGCCGTTGTCGATCACCACCACCAGCACGTTGAGGCCCAGGCTCTTGAGGCTTTGCAGCTCCTGCAGGTTCATCTGCAGACTGCCGTCGCCCGCGAAGCAGACCACGCGGCGCTCGGGCGCCGCGATGGCCGCGCCCAGGGCCGCCGGCAGGTCGTAACCCATCGAGGCCGAGCCCGAGTTGCTGAACAGGCGCTGGCCCGGCTTGAGCGGGGCCAACTGGAACGGCAGGATGCAGGCCGAGGCGTTGCCACTGACCAGGATGTCGTCGTCGCGCAGCTGGGCGCAAACCCGCTCCACCAGGCCATAGGGGTGGATGGCATCGCCGCGGTGGGGCGGCGCTTTCAGAGCGTAGCGTTCGCGCATGGCCTGGCAGGCCTGTACCCACGGTGCGTAGCTGGGCAGGCCGCCCTGGCAACGCGCCTGCAGCGCCTGCAGGAACACGCGGGCGTCGGCGGTGACCTTGAGGTCGGCTTGCACCAGGGGCTTGGCCAGTTCGGCCGGGTCCACATCGACCTGCACCACATGGGCGTGCTTGGCGAAGGTGTCCCAGTTGTAGCTGACCTGGCGGATGTTGAGGCGCGAGCCGACCACGATCACCAGGTCGGCGGCCTGCAGGCAGAAGTTGCCGGGCCGCGTGCCGATGGTGCCGGGGCGGCCGGCAAACAGCGGGTGGTCGCTGGCGATCAGGTCGTGGGTCCAGGCGGTGGCCACGGGGATGCCGTGGGCCTCGGCAAAGGCCAGCAGGTCCTGCTCGGCGCGGGCCAGCCGCACGCCGGTGCCGGCCAGGATCAGCGGGCGCTGGGCTTGCGCCAGGCGTTCGGCGATGTGGGCACAGTCGGCGTCCAGCGTGGCCGGGGTCAGCGCAGGGGGGAACACCGGCGCCGGAATGGGCTCACAGGCGGCCGACTGCACATCGAGCGGGATGTCCAGCCAGACGGGGCCGGGGCGCCCGCTCACGGCGGTGACCAGGGCTTGGGGCAGCAGGGTCAGCGCCGCCTCGGGGCTGCCCACGCCTTCGGCCAGCTTGGTCACCGGGCGGGCCATTTGCAGCACTGGGCCTTCTTGGTCACCCAGCTGGCGCAGGCCGGGCACCGGGGTGTAGTCCAGGCAGGTGGCGCGTTTGACCTGGCCGCTGATGACCAGCATGGGGATCGAGTCGGTGAAAGCACCGAACACGCCGTTGAGCGCGTTGATGCCGCCGGGGCCGGTGGTCACCATGACCACGGCCGGCTTGCCCGCGATGCGGGCGTAACCCTCGGCGGCCATCGCGCAGGCCTGCTCGTGGTGCAGGTAGGTGCACTGCAGACCGGGGTGGGCGCCCAGGGCCTGGTTGAGGTACATGGCGCCGCCGCCGGTGACGGCAAAGACTTGGGTGATGCCTTGCTGGACCAGCCAGTCGGCGATGCGTTCGGAGAGGTTCATGTCGGGTCGCTCAGAAAATGAAGGCGTTGCCGTGCACCCGGCGCCAGGGCGTCCAGGTCGGCGGCCACCTGCTGGGGGTCGATCGCCACACAGACCAGGATGGCCGCGCCCGGGTGGTCGCGCAGGCCTTGTTCGGGCGGCAGGATGGGCAGGCCACCGAGTTGCAGGCCTTGCTTGTTGGGGTCTTTGTCGAGGAAGGCCCGCAGTCGCTCGCGCGGCAACTGGTCCTGGCCCAGCAGGCGCTGCGCCCATGACCCCGCGCCCCAGGCCAGCACCGGTCCGGTGGGCGGCAGGGGGGGCTGAGGCACCAGGCGCGCGCCTCGGGCGCAGTCGGCCAGGTAGCGCTGCACCGACGCCACGGTGGCCGGTTGGGGCGACAGTGCGGCCCCGGCCCGCGGGTCGTCCCCGAAGCCCGCCACCACCGCCAGCGCCGGGTAATGGCTGCCGCCCGCCAGGGGCAGTTGGACCGCCTCGGTGCTCAGCAGTTGCAGGCCGGCCGGGGCCAGCAGGCGCGCCAGGGCCTGGGCGCTGAAGTGGTTGATGTGTTCGCTGTCGAAGTAGTAGTACGGCGGGCGCTCGCCGCAGGCGTAGCCGCCCGGGTGCGGGACTTCGATGTAGAGCCGGCCCTGGGGGGCCAGCAACCGGGCCAGTGCGGGCAGGCTGTGCAGGTCGCGCAGGTGCTCGGCCACATGCGACAGCACGATCAGGTCGTAGCGCTCACCCGCGCAGTGGGTGGTGGCTTCGTGGATCAGGCCCTCGCGCAAGCGCAGGCCGCGGGCACGGGCGGCCTGCACGGCGCTGGGGTCGGGGTCCAGGCCTTCGACCTGTTGCAGGCCGCGCGCCATCAGGGCTGACAGCAGGCCGCCTGCGCCGCAGCCCAGGTCCAGCACGCGGGCCTGGGGTTGGGGCCGCCAGGCCAGCAGGCGATCGGCCATCTGGTCCAGCCGAGCCTGGTCCGCGCTGTGCAGGCCTGCACCGGTGCCGGTGGGGCCGCCGTACTTGGCGCAGTGCTGGTAGTAGAGGTCATAGGCCGACTGCGGGGCGGGCGTGTCGGCAAACACCAGGTCGCAGGCGGTGCAGGCCATCAAGCGGTAGCCGGCGGGCAAGGGCGAGCCCGAGGGCTGGGGCAGCGACAGGGTCTTGAGCGCCAGGGCCCCCGGCTGAGCGCAGACCGGGCAGGGCCGCGCGGCGTCCGGCGCCTCGGGGCGGGGATGGGGTTCGCGGGCGGGCTGGTCGGCGGGGCTCATGGGCGGGGGCTCAGAAGTTCAGGCCCAGCACCTGCTTGAGGTGGCTGACCATGTAGTCGAGCTGGGCTTGGCTCAGGCCGGGCCAGACGCCGATCCAGAAGGTGTCGTTCATGACCTGGTCCGCGCGCGGCAGCGCGCCCACCACGCGGAAGTGGCGGTCCTGCATGTAGGGCTGGTGGATCAGGTTGCCGGCGAACAGCAGCCGGGTGCCGATCTTGTGCTGGTCCAGGTACTGCAGCAGGTACTGGCGGTTCAGGCCGGACTCGGGGCGCAGCGTGATCGGAAAGCCGAACCAGGAGGGGTCGCTGCCCGGCGTGGCCTCGGGCAGGATGAGTTGTTCCTGGCAGTCCTGCAGTTGGGCGTGCAGGTAGGCAAAGTGGTCTTTGCGCGCCTGCACAAAGCCCTCCAGCCGGTCCAGCTGGGCCAGACCGCAGGCGGCCTGCATGTCGGTGATCTTGAGGTTGTAGCCCAGGTGGCTGTAGGTGTATTTGTGGTCATAGCCGGCCGGCAGGCTGCCGAGCTGCCAGTCAAAGCGCTTGCCGCAGGTGTTGTCGCAGCCCGGTTTGCACCAGCAGTCGCGGCCCCAGTCGCGGAAGGACTCGGCGATCTGGCGCAGCTCGGGGTCGTTGGTCAGCACGGCGCCGCCTTCGCCCATGGTGATGTGGTGCGCCGGGTAAAAGGACAGCGTGGCCAGGTGGCCGAAGGTGCCGACCTTGCGGCCCTTCCAGGTCGAGCCCAGGGCGTCGCAGCAGTCTTCCACCAGCCACAGGCCGTGCTTCTTGGCAAAGTCGGTGATGGCGTCCAGGTCGAAGGGGTTGCCCAGGGTGTGGGCGATCATGATGGCCTTGGTGCGCGGCGACAGCGCGGCCTCCAGCTGGCTGACGTCGATGTTGTAGGTCGGCAGCTGCACGTCGACAAACACCGGCACCGCGCCGTTTTGCAGGATGGGGTTGACGGTGGTCGGGAAGCCCGCGGCCACCGTGATCACCTCGTCACCGGGGCGGATGGCGCGGATGCCCAGGCGCGGTGAGGTCAGGGTCGAGAACGCCACCAGGTTGGCCGAGGAGCCCGAGTTGACGGTCAGCGCGTGCTTGACGCCGACAAAAGCGGCCAGGCGGGCTTCAAACGCGTCGTTGAAGCGGCCCGTGGTCAGCCAGGCGTCCAGTGCGGCGTCGATCATGGCGTTCTTTTCGGGGTCGCCCACCACCTTGCCCGAGGGCGGGATGGTGTCGATGCCTGGCCGCCAGGCCGCGGGCTGCGCCGCCGCGCGCGCCGGGCGAACGATGATTTCCACGTCTTGCCCCGCCAGTTCGGGCGGCAGCTTCAGCTGCACCTGGCCTTGGGCGTCGGCGCTCAGGGTGTGTCGGATCAGGCTCATGCGGCGCTTTCAAATTCAATGATCTGGGCCAGGCTGTGCTGGCGCATGTCGGCCCCGGCCTGCCAGGCGCGGTACCAGTCCAGGGTGTGTTGCAGGGCGCTGGCGGCGCTCCAGCGCGGCTGCCAGCCCAGGCGGCTGTGGGCCTGACTGCAGTCCAGCTTGAGCGTGTGCGCCTCGTGCGGGCGCTCGCCCGACTCGACCGCCCAGGCCGCGTCCGGTCCCCAGGCGCGGGCCAGTTGCTCGACCACCCAGGCCACGGTGCGGGCGTCGCTGGGGGCGGGGCCGAAGTTCCAGCCCTCGGCCCAGGGGGCGCCTTCTTGGTAGAGCTTCTGGGCCAGCACCAGGTAGCCGCGCAGGGGGTCCAGCACATGCTGCCAGGGCCGGATGGCCCCGGGCTGGCGCAGGGTGACGGGGCGGCCGGCGGCGAACGCGGCCAGCACATCGGGCACCAGGCGGGTCGGGGTCCAGTCGCCGCCGCCAATCACATTGCCCGCGCGCGCACTGCCCAGCGCGATGCCCTGGCCCGCCAGGAAGGCGCGCCGGTACGACGCCACCACCAGCTCGGTGCAGCCTTTGCTGGCCGAGTAGGGGTCATGCCCCCCCATCGGGTCGGACTCGCGGTAGCCCCAGGCCCATTCCTGGTTCTCGTAGCATTTGTCGCTGCTGACCACCAGCACGGCACGCACGCCCGGCTGCAGGCGCACCGCCTCCAGCACCTGGGCGGTGCCCATCACGTTGCTGGACCAGGTCTCCAGCGGGTCTTCGTAGGAACGCGGCACCAGGGGCTGGGCCGCCAGGTGCAGCACGATCTCGGGGGCGGCCTCGGCCATGGCGTGGCGCAGCGCGGCCAGGTCCCGGATGTCACCCAGGGTGTGCTGTGCCAGGCCCTGGGCCACGGCTGCGGCTTCAAACAGGTTGGGCTGGGTGCTGGGTGCCAGGGCGTAGCCCGAGACGCGCGCGCCCATGGCGCTCAGCCACAGGCACAGCCAGCTGCCTTTGAAGCCGGTGTGGCCGGTGACAAACACCCGCTTGCCAGCCCAGAAGGCGGCATTCACCATTTTTTCCACGGTGCGGCTCCGCTGGTCCAGAGTTCTTCGAGGTAGGTCTTGTCGCGCAGCGTGTCCATGGGGCGCCAGAAGCCGGTGTGCTGGTAGGCGGCCAGTTGCTGCTGACGCACCAGGGCGTGCACGGGGCGGTCTTCCCAGATGGTGGCGTCGTCCTCGATCAGGTCCAGCACCTGGGGCGACAGCACAAAAAAGCCGCCGTTGATGAGGTTGCCGTCACCCAGCGGTTTTTCGGTGAAGGCCTGCACCTGGTCGCCCTGGATGTCCAGTGTGCCAAAGCGGCCCGGCGGCGCCACGGCCGCCACGGTGGCGAGCTTGCCGTGGGCCTGGTGGAAGGCGATCTCGGCGCTGATGTCGATGTCCGACACGCCGTCGCCGTAGGTCATGCAAAAGAAGGGGTCATCCTGCACATAGCGCTTGATGCGGCGCAGGCGGCCACCGGTCTGCGTCTGGTCCCCGGTGTCGACCAGGGTCACGCGCCAGGGCTCGGCATGGTGCTCGTGGATCTCCATGCGGTTGTGCGTCATGTCGAAGGTGACGTCGGAGGTGTGCAAGAAGTAATTCGCGAAATACTCCTTGATGACGTAGCCCATGTAACCGCAGCAAATCACAAAATCGTTGATTCCATGGCTGGAATAGATTTTCATGATGTGCCAGAGAATCGGTTTGCCACCGACGCTGATCATCGGTTTGGGACGCGTCAGGGTTTCTTCGCTGATTCGGGTCCCCAAACCGCCGGCCAGAATGACTGCTTTCATCTCAGGTGCTCCAGGCTGATGGGTCGACGCCAGCCGTCGACAGAGGGCTGGTGCCGCCAATTCTAGGGGCAGCCATTCACTTCAGCCCCGAGTGAAGGGGCTGAATCACGGCACTGATAACTCAATCAAAAATGGCGGCTTGCCAGCGATCGGTGTTCTTCGACAGGTAGAAATGGTCGCTGACCCACTGGTGCAGTTGCTGGCCCATTTGCAGGCGCAGTGCGGGCTCGTCAATCAAATGGCGGATGGCGTCAATCCAGACCGACTTTTCATTGGCCACGCGCAGCACCGGCGGGTTTTCCGTGCGGAAGGGGTAAACGTCCGAGCACACCACCGGCCAGCCCATGGCGCCATATTCGAGCAGGCGCAAATTGCTCTTGCAGCGGTTGAAGGGGTTGTCTTCGAGCGGGGCAATCGCAATGTCCAGGTCCAGCGAGGCCAGCTTGGCCGGGTAGTCCACATAGGACACAAAGGGGTGGAACTCCTTGATGTAGCTGCGCAGACCGTCCGGGCACATGCCCATGAAGATCCAGTCCACCTCGTCCTTGAAGGCCGCCACCACGTCGCGGATCATCTCCAGATCACCCAGGTGCTGGGCCGCGCCTGCCCAGCCCACCCGCAGGCGCGGGCGCGGCGGCGGCACGCGGAAGAACTGGCCCCAGACGCGGTCGTCCAGGCAGTTGGGCACCACGCGCACATCGCGGCAGTGATCGCCATAGACCTCCACCAGCGGCTGGGTGGAGACGATCACGCGGTCGCACAGGCTCATGGCCTCGCGCATGCGCACATAGCCTTCGCGCTGGTGCACCACATGCAGGTGGTGCTTTTCCGGCAGGTCGTGGAACAGGTCGTCCACCATCTGGATGGTGAACAGGTCGGGGTTGGTCTGGCGGTAGTCGCGCAGCAGGTGCAGGTGGGCGTCGCCGATCGAGTGCTGCACGATCATGCGGTCGGGGTTGGCGCGCGTCACCTCCAGCGGGTTGGGGGTGCGGTAGGCGGTGTTGGTGACCGGGAACACGATGCAGCTTTGCGCCAGCCCGGCGTGCTGCAGCGCGTTGAGCGGTTCCACCACGCGGTACTGGCCTGAGCCGCTGGAGATCGGGAAGGCGATCACCGTGGGGCGGTCCTTGCGCGCATTGGACCAGTCGATCACCAGGTCGGCCTCGACGTCGTAGGGGGTTTGCAGCGACAGGTGCCGGTTGTAGCGGCCATCGCGCGCAATGGTCTTGACCCAGCGGGCCAGGAAGGCCTGCTTCTCGCGCAGCGCGGCGCTCTTGATCTCGAAGGTGCGGCCGGGCTCGCGGCCCAGCGCTTCGATGGTCTTGCCACCGTGGTGCAGCACGCTGGCAATCGGCGTCCAGATGTGGCGCCGCCCCGCCTGGCTGGCGCGCAGGCAGAAGTCGTGCACGGTGGTGAAGGTGTGGCAGGCCTGGGTGTCAAAGCCGCCCAGGCTGTGCCACAGCGCGCGTGACACCAGGAAGAAGTGGCCCGCCACGGTGGCCGCGTCCTGCGAGGTCTGCAGGCGCGAGAACACGCCTTGTTCGTCGAGCAGGCTGCGCTCGCCGGTGTAACTGCGCGCCCAGTCGCCGGCGCCCAGCACCATCGGCCCGGTCTGCAACTGAGGTTTGTCGCCGACCTGCAGCACCAGGCGCGGGGCCACGCAGCCCACATCGGCCTGGTCCAGGTAGGCGCTCAAGGGGTGCAGCCAGTGGCGCTGGATGACCTCGGTGTCGTCGTCGGCGAACAGCAGCACATCGCCTTCGGCCAGGGCCGCGCCGGTGTTCAGGGCCAGCGCGTGGTTGTATGGGCCCGGCGGGGTGGTGGCAAAGCGCAGGGGCACCGGCAGCGGCACCGACCCCGCGGCGCGTTGCACCGCGTCGGCCTGCTCCGGCTGGCTGACCACGATGACCTCGCACAGCTGGGTCTCGACATAACTTTGCAGCGAGCCCAGCAGGCAGCGCAGGTAGCCCAGTTGGTGGCCGCTGGGCACGATCAGCGACACCCGGCGCGGGGCCGTGCTTTGGTATTCGATCTGTCGGCAGCCCGCGATCTTCTGCGCCTGCACCACCGCCGGCAGCTGGTGGCGCTGCAGGGCCGCCTGCAGCAGGCCCAGCTCAGCGGCTTCGCGGGCGCTGTCGATGTGGCCGCTGCTTTGCAGCAGCACGGTGTCGATGTGCTGGAACGCGGCCGGGCCCTCGCTCAGGTTGAGCTCCAGCGCCAGGCCATAGACCTGGTCGAAATCGAGTTGTTGTTCGGGGGTGAGGCGCAGCCAGTGTTGGCTGCGCACGGCCACCGCGCTGCCCAGGTAGTTGGTGCTGCGCAGCCACTCGGTGTTGAGGTCGGGCTTGAAGTGCGGCGTGGGCAGGCCGGCGGGGTTCTGGATCGCCTCATCGGCGTAGATCAGGGCCACGTCGGGGCGCCGGGCCGCGAGGGCGAACTCGATCAGCGCCTGCGGCTCCAGCGTGGTGCCGGACTCCACCATCACCAGCCAGGGCGGCAGCGGGCCGGCCAACGGCTGGCTGGCGCCGGGCAGTTCGTGCCAGCGGCACTGCGGGCCCAGTTCTTCCACCGGGATCGGGCTGGCAAAGGGCGCCAGGATGTGCAGTTGCTGGGCCTGGTAGAAATTTTGCTCCAGGCTGTCCAGGGTTTGGGCCAGGCCGTCGAGGTCGTCGGGACGCACATAGACACAGACCGCCAACGGCGGCAGCGTGCCCTTTGCCACATGCTCGGCGTAGATTTCGCCATCGATCTCGCGCAGGGTGCTGCGCTTGCGCCATTTGGCAAACTGGTGCTGCAGCCGGGTGTACTTGGCCTGGTCGGCGTGGCGCGGCAGGTCCTTGGCCTCGATCACGAGTTCGCCCAGCAGGGCCACCGATTCGGTGGACCAGGCGGCCTCGAAGGGCATGGCGTTCATGGCCTGCTGGGTCTGGGCGATGAAGTTCTGCAACTGGGCCGCGCTGTCGCGGAAGTTGTCGCGGTAGCGTTGCTGGAAGGCGGGCACCTCGGCCTGCGCTTGCGCCACCGCACCGGGCTCATCCCCCCAGGCGGTGCCCAGGCGGTGCCAGTCCGACGCCGGCGGCACGGTCAGGCAGCGGTCGTTCTGGATGTAGATCACCGGGCAGCCACACAGCAGCGCCTCGGTGGTGATGGCCGAAATCTCGTAGCTGTACAGGCAGCGCGCGCTGCGCAGCAGGGCGGCGCGGTCAGCGGCTTGGGCCAGTTGGGCGTCGCCGAGGTTGCTGAGGGCCTGGTGTTCGGGCGGCAGCTTGCCACCCGCCTTCAGGTAGCGGTCGGCCAGCACCACGGCCTGGGTGCGTGGCAGTCCCGGGGTTTCATGGAACACGCTGGCGTCGGTCCAAGGCAGGGCCAGTGGCAGGCTGAGGCGGGGCTTCTCGTCGCCGCTCGCGAGGTCGATCCGGCCTTGGCGCAAGGGCTGTTGCGCGTCGGGGTGGGATTCGGGGGCGTAGCTCAGGGTCCAGTGCGACTGTTGGCGCAGCACCGGGTCGACGGCGAGGTGGATCCACAGCGGCTTTTTACCGGCTTTGTAGTGCGCTGCCCGCTGTTCCAGCGTCAGCATCGGCGTCCACCAGTGTCCGTTGAGCTTCTTGGCGCCGAACAGGTAGGCTTCGCAGCCGCTTTGGTTCAGCTGGCTGCAGAGCCGGTGCAACTGCAGCGTGAAGGCAATCTGGGGGTCGAAATCAGCGCTGGCAATGTAGTAGGGCTGTCTTTCGCTGGGGTTCAAGATGGGGCCGTGCGCTTGCATGATCAATCTTTGCTTTCTGCCTGTGACAACCTGCAGCCCAAGGTGCTGGGGCTGAAAAAACAAGTTGCTGACACCCGTGAGGTGGGCGTACCGAGGGCCCGTGGGCCGGTTCGAACCGCTTTCGACGCCAAGTTTAAGCGCGTCTGTCGGCGGTTTGGACCGCTCACTGATCGTTGGCAGAGGGCACTTTCCCTGCTGAATTTCACCCGGAGGGGTGAAAAAGGGCTTCAGCCCCTCAGCAGCGAAAGCACCTGTTGCGGCAGCTGGTTGGCCTGCGCAATCATCGCGGTACCGGCCTGTTGCAGGATCTGCGAGCGGCTCAGGTTGGCGGTTTCCGTCGCGAAGTCGGCGTCCATGATGCGGCCCTTGGCAGCGGTCTGGTTCTCGACAGCGGTTTGCAGGAAGTTGATCGTGTTCTGGAAGCGGCTTTGGGCAGCACCCAGGGAGGCTCGGCTGTCGTTGATCGATTGCAGGGCCTTGTCGATGGCGTCGATGTTGGCCGCGTTGGCGCTGTTGCTGCCTTGGGCGGTGGTCAGGGCGCTGGCGGCGCCGGCGCCGTAGGTGGCGGACACGTTGCCGGCTTGGTCCAGGTTCAGCGTGCCCGAAGCCACGGTGATGGTCTGGCCCGAGTTGGCCCCGACCTGGAAGTCGTAGCTGCCGGTGGTGGTCAGGATCGAGGTGCCGTTGAACTGCACGGCGCTGATGGTGCGGCCGATTTCCGCGGCGAGCTGCGTGTATTCCTGGTTCAGCGAGGCCACGTCCGACGAGGTGTTGGTCGAGTTGGTGGCTTGCACGGCCAGTTCACGCATGCGTTGCAGCATGTCCGAGACGGTCTGCATGCCGCTTTCAGCCGTCTGCAGCATCGAGATGCCGTCGTTGGCGTTGCGGATCGCGACGGTCATGCCACGGGCCTGGGCGTCCATGCGGGTGGCGATGGCGAGGCCGGCGGCATCGTCCTTGGCGCTGTTCACACGCAGGCCGGAGGACAGGCGCTGGATGGAGGTGGAAAGGCTCATCTGGGTCGCCTGCGCATTGCGCTGGGCGTTCAGAGAGCTGAGGTTTGTGTTGATGGTCATTGCCATGGGACGACTCCTTCAATGAATGCAAGATGAACGATCCACACGGTGCGATGTCGGGGCAAAACAGAGTGACCTATCCCAGCCGAGTGTTAGGAAAATTATTCGGCGAAGGGCAAAAATCGAAGGCTGGATAAGCGGGGTTCAGGCCCCTCAGTTCGACTTTTTGGCATTGGCATTGCGCCAATTTGGGGCATTCAGACCGCGATCTGACGGGTTTGGCCAGCGAGTTGCGGTGCGAAAGGCGGGGCGGAGGGCGGCGCTGTGGCGGGGGCGGGGTGGCGCGGGCCGGGGTGGAGCGCTTTGGGGGCCGTGTGGTGCGAGGGGGAGGGTGGGGGCTGGCTGGGGACGCTGCGCCTGGGCCGCTGGGGCGCCAGGCCGTCACGCCCCTGGCCGGGGGGCGGGGCTCAGCTCGACGACTTGTTCCAGGTCGTGATCTGCTGGGTCACCAGGCTGCTCAGGCTGTTCAGCGAGGTCAGGTTGGTGTCCAGCGTGTTGTACTGTTTGTAGAGGCGGGCCTGCACCACCGCGATCCGGTCCTGCATCTTGGTGATGTCGGCGTTGTTGCGGGTCAGCGCGGTCTGCAGGTTGGTGGTGCGGCTGCTCACATTGCCACCCGTGCCGTTGGCCGCCATGGCGAAGTCGCGCACGCGCCGGGCGATGCCGTTGTCGGCGCTGCTGCCCCCGTTGGCGGCAAACAAGGCCTCCAGGTTGCTGCTGTTGGCCATCGCAGCGCTGAGCTTGGTGCTGTTGACCTTCAAGGTGCCGTCCTGCTGGGTTTCGAGCCCCACCTCGCTGAGGCGGCTGTAGGTTCCGCCCGAGGGGCCAGCCCCGGTGATGATCTGGCGCAGCGCGGTCTGCAAGCCCGTGGCCGTGCTGTCGCCCTGCAAGGCCGCAGCCGCTTTGGTGGCCGGGTCGTACTTGGTCAGGGTGCGGATGCTCGACACCAGCTGGTTGTAGGCGGTGGCGAAGGCGTTGACCTTGCTGGTCGGGGTGGCCGTGTCGGCCACCACGCTGACGGTGGCGGGCGAGGTCGTGACCTGCTGCAGGTTCAGCGTCAGCCCGGACACGGCACCCGTGATCTGGTTGGTGGAAGAGCTGACCGCGACGCCATCCACGGTGGCGGCGGAATCCTTGGCGGCCTGGGACAGGCCCATGCCCACGATGCCGCTGCCATGGTTGGCGTAGGCCAGCTTGCCGACCCCGGTGCTGCCGTCGGTGATGGCGGTGCCGGTGTCGTCAAAGGCCTGAATCTGGAAGCCGTTGCTGGCGCCCGTGTTGGCGCCGCGCACGATCAGCTTGTCCTGGCCGCCCGAGGTGACCACCGAGGCATTGATGCCGGCTTTGGAGTTGTTGATGCGGTTGGCGATGTCGGTCAGGGTGTCGGTGGCGTTGACGGCCACGCTGATCGCTGCGGCACTGCCGCCCGTGAAGGTGCTGCCCGACCATTGCCCCAGCTGGATGTCCAGCCGCCCGGCACTGCCGATGGCGCTGCCCGCGGTGACCGAGGCCGACGAGTTGGTCTGGGATTGGGCCAATTGGCTGACCGACACGCTGTAGTTGCCGGCCAGCGCGCCGCTGGTGACGGTGGCGGCCACGGCGCTGCTGTTGCTGGAGCTGACGGTGCGCGCCGCCCAGGTGCTCTTGTCAAGCAGCGAGGCGGCAGCGTCTTGCAGGGTGGAGAGTTGCGATTTCAGCGAACCCCAGCTCGAGATCGTGCTCTGGATCTTGCTGCTTTTCGACTGCAGCAAAGTGATGGGTTGGCTTTCCACGGCCACCAGTTTGGTGACGATGGCATTGACGTCCAGCCCATTGCTGCCGATGCCAGGTGATGAAATCGTCATAGTGTTCCCCTTTCAGCAGACACAAAACCCGCTTGAGCCTAAATGTAGCAAGCGGGTTTCGCATCGCAAAGCTGGAACTCCGGCTGAAACCCCGGCTGTTTCGGGGCTTCAAAGAGACGCCGGAGCGTCTGGCTCGATCAGCGCAGCAGCGACAGCACCTGCTGCGGCAGCTGGTTGGCCTGGGCAATCATCGCGGTACCGGCCTGTTGCAGGATCTGTGCGCGGCTCAGGTTGGCGGTTTCCGAGGCGAAGTCGGCGTCCATGATGCGGCCCTTGGCAGCGGTCTGGTTCTCGACAGCGCTGGTCAGGAAGTTGACCGTGTTCTGGAAGCGGCTTTGGGCAGCACCCAGGGAGGCTCGGCTGTCGTTGATCGACTGCAGGGCCTTGTCGATGGCGTCGATGTTGGCGGCGTTCGAGCTGTTGCTGCCTTGGGCGGTGGTCAGGGCGCTGGTGGAGCCGCCGAACACGGCCGACACGTTGCCGGCTTGGCTCAGGTTCAGCGTGCCCGAAGCCACGGTGATGGTCTGGCCCGAGTTGGCGCCGACCTGGAAGTCGTAGCCGCCGGTGGTGGTCAGGATCGAGGTGCCGTTGAACTGCACAGCGCTGATGGTGCGGCCGATTTCCGAGGCGAGCTGCGTGTATTCCTGGTTCAGCGAAGCGTTGTCCGACGACGTGTTGGTGGCGTTGGTCGCCTGCACGGCCAGTTCACGCATGCGTTGCAGCATGTCCGAGACGGTCTGCATGCCGCTTTCAGCGGTTTGCAGCATCGAGATGCCGTCGTTGGCGTTGCGGATGGCGACCGACATGCCGCGGGCTTGCGAGTCCATGCGGGTGGCGATGGCGAGGCCGGCGGCGTCGTCCTTGGCGCTGTTCACGCGCAGACCGGAAGACAGGCGTTGGATCGAGGTCGACAGGCTGGACTGGCTGGTGGCCGCGTTGCGCTGGGCTGACAGCGAGTTCACATTGGTGTTGATGGTCATTGCCATTTGAAAGCTCCTTCAAGTTAAAAATCAGCCTACGCTGATGTCAAACCCACGGTGTCGCAGGCTTGGCAACGAACCCTTCTTGAAGCCCGTTGCATTGTTTTTCGGGTGCTCCCCGGAAAACTTTAGGGCTGCTTGGCGGGATCCTGCAAAAAGACCGGTGTTGCCCCTGCAGTTCGTGACTTTTGACCGCTTCGCACCCCGGCTTTCCCAGGGATCCACGCTCTCTATTAAATAGGCTGCGAAATGTCTTGCTATTGGGCCCTTCAGAACGCCGGGGGGCTGCCGATACACCAGTTGTACCGTGCGACAATTTGCGAGGCCAACTGAATGTTTACACCTGTGAGTACCCGAGCTGCTTCTGCCTATCAACGCGTTGGCGTCGAAACCAGTGTCCATGGTGCGGATCCGCACCAGTTGGTGGTTTTGCTGTTTGACTCGCTGCTGGACAGCCTCTCCAAAGTGGCTGGCGCCATGGTTCGTGGCGACATCCAGGAGAAGTCTCGTTACCTCAACAAGGCCATCCAGATTCTGGACGAGGGCTTGCGGTCGGTGCTTGACGAGGAACAAGGGGGTGAGGTGGCCAAGAGCCTCAACGCCCTCTACGGTTACTCGGTGATTGAGCTGACCAAGGCCAACTTCAACAACAGTCCCGAGGCTGTCCATTCCGTGATCGCACTGATCCGACCCGTCGCTGAGGCCTGGAAGGCCATCAGACCCCAATCACGTTGAACAGAGAATAAGGGGCATAACGTGCAGCAACAGTCATTGCTTGATTTCTACAAGGCCATCGAAGGGGCCAGCCAGCGCATGCTGCTGGCCGCCCAGCGTGAAGATTGGGAGCAGGTCATGCAGCTCGAAGGCGCCTGTGCGGTGCTGATCGAGCAACTGCATCACCACTCGCAGGTCGAGTCCCTGCCGTCGGAAGACCGCAGCGAAAAGGGCAAGATCATGCTTCGAATCCTGCGCAACGACGCACTGATCCGCAACCTGGCCGAGCCGCGTTTGTCGGACATCAACCGCATGCTGGAAGGCGGCTCGCGTCTCCTGCACTGAGGTCGCCCGCCGCCCGGCCGGGCGGTGTTCGCCGGTACACCCCATCAGAAAAGCCCGACCCGTGTCACACGGTCGGGCTTTTTGCTTGGTGGGGTGTTGTCTTGTCGAGGGGGAAGGGGAGGCGGGAGGCTGGGGAGTGGTGAGGGTGGGGCGGCGGCGAATCAGGCGGTGCGCGGGGCGCTGGCCGGTGTCGCTCAGACCTGCATGTTCATGATGTCGGTGTAGGCCTGCACCATGCGGTTGCGCACATGCAGCGTGGCCTGGAAGCCGATCTGGGCCTTCTGGATCGCGAGCATGGTGTCTTCCAGGCTGACCGCCGGGTTCTCGAGCTGCACTTCACGCTGCAGGCTGCTGGACTTCATCTGGGCGGCGCTGACCGACTTGAGCGCGTTGCTGAGTTCACTGGAGAAGCCGGCACTGCCCGTGGCGTCCGCACCCCCCGTGCTGGCGCCGCCAGCGGGTTTGCCGATGGCGGTGCTGCGGCTGGTGAGCGGGGTGTTCAGGGGGGTGATGGTGGGGAATCGCAGATCCATGTTGCGTCTCCAGGGAACTTGTTGACGCCGATGGTAGGGGTTTGCCTGCGTCGCAGCCCTTTGAAATGAGGTCCAAACAGCTGGTTTATCCCGCCGCTGGCGAGGGGGTGGGCGCCCAATAATCGGCTCCAACCTGAGGCGTGGTCTCACCCTTTCAATCTGGAATCAAGATGTCTGCCGTCGCTGAACTCCCGTCTACCCCAGTGGCCCCTTCGTGGTCACAGAAACTGGCCGAGCTGGACCGTGCGCAGAAAACCAAACTGGCGCTGGGCCTGTTGGCCTTGGTCGCTGTGGCGCTGGCCGGTTTTTTCATGACCCGCCAGGCCGATTGGCGCGTGCTCTACGCCAACCTCAGTGACAAGGACGGCGGCGCTGTGGTGGCCCAGCTGGCCACCATGAACGTGCCCTACAAGTATTCGGAGGGCGGTGGCGCCATCCTGGTGCCCTCGGACCGGGTGCATGACCTGCGTTTGCGCCTGGCCTCGCAAGGCTTGCCCAAGGGGTCGGTGGCGGGCTTTGAGCTGATGGAGGGCAACCACTTCGGCGTCACCCAGTTCCAGGAACGGCTGAACTTTCAACGGGGCCTGGAAGGCGAGCTGACCCGCTCGATCCAGGCCGTGGCGGCCGTGCAGAGCGCCCGGGTGCACCTGGCGCTGCCGAACCAGAATGGCTTTTTCCGCGAGCAACAAAAGCCCTCGGCCTCGGTGCTGCTGACCCTGTACCCCGGTCGCCTGCTGGACCGCGCCCAGTTGGCCGGCATCGTGCACCTGGTGGCGTCCAGCGTGCCCGAGATGAACCCGGCCGCCGTCAGCGTGATTGACGACAACGGCAAGCTGCTGTCGGCAACCCCCGAGGCCGCCGGTGCGGGCGGCGACGCCCAGCAGCTGCAGTACGTGCAGCAAATCGAGCAGCAGCTGAGCAAGCGCATCATCGACATCCTGGAACCCGTGGTCGGGCGTCAGAACGTCAAGGCCCAGGTGACGGCGGAAATTGATTTTTCGCAGACCGAATCGACCTCGGAATCGCACCGCCCCAACCAGACCGCCGACTCGGCCGCCGTGCGCAGCCAGCAGGTGGTCGAGAGCGGTGGTGCGCCCCAAGCCACGCCGCCCACCGGCGTGCCCGGCGCCACCAGCAACCAGCCCGCCGCCGCCGCCAATGCGCCCATCAATGGCCAGGCCCAGCCGCTGACCACCGGTACCGCCGCCTCGGCCGGCACCAGCCCGGTCAAGAAAGAGTCCGTGACCAACTACGAGGTCGACAAGACCATCAAGGTGGTCAAGGGCGGCTCCGGTGCGGTCAAGCGCCTCAGCGCCGCCGTGGTGGTGAACTACCAGCCCGGCGTCGAAGAAAAAGGCAAGACCGTCAACAAGCCCATGACCCCCGAGCAGATCGAGCAGATGACGGCCCTGGTGCGCGACACCATCGGCTACAACAAGGACCGGGGCGACTCCGTCAACCTGATGAACACGCCGTTCATGGCAGGGGCCGCGCAGGACACGGCCATCCCGCTGTGGAAGCAACCGGAAATCCTCGAGCTGGCCAAGAGCTTTGCCTGGCCGGTGGGCATGGTCCTGTTTGCCCTGGTGGTGCTGTTTGGCATGGTGCGCCCGGCCGTCAAGGCCATGAACGCCCCGCCGCCGCCGCCGCCGACGGAACTGCTGCCGACCGCGGGCGGTCAGCTCAACGCGCTCGAGTCCGATCAGCCCGATCGCCCCGACCTGCTGCCGGCCCCGAACGCCGAGAAGGCCGTCGAGCCACCGTCCGCAGAGCAGCTGCGCCTGGAAGACGCCCGCGTTTTGGCCAAGCAGAATCCGATCGCAGTCGCTAATATCATCAAGACCTGGGTCAACGGCGAAGCGCCGGCTTGACCGCCCACGCTGCGGAGAGATGATATGGACGAACAAGGCTTGAACGACGCGGCGATCTTTTTGATGTCGCTGGGTGAAGAGGAGGCCGCCGAGGTCTTCAAACACCTGTCGCCCAAAGAGGTTCAGAAGCTCGGCGAAACCATCGCACGCACCCGTTCCGTGTCGCGTGACCGGGTGGACGAGGTGGTCACCAAGTTCACCAACGCGGCAGCCCAGCAGAGCCTGCTGGTGTCCGACACCAGCGACTACGTCAAGGCCGTGCTGCGCCGGGCGCTGGGCGACGACAAGGCGTCGCTGCTGATCGACCGCATTTTGCAGGGCGGCGACGTGTCCGGCATCGAAAGCCTGAAGTGGATGGACCCGCTGTCGGTGGCCGAGTTGCTGCGCAACGAACACCCCCAGATCGTGGCTGCCATCCTGGTTCACCTGGACTACGACCAGGCGGCCGGGGTGCTGGCCCAGCTCACCGAACGCCAGCGCGGCGAGGTGATGCTGCGCATTGCCACCCTCGAAGGCATCCAGCCGACGGCGCTGAAAGACCTCAACGAGGTGCTGTTCAAGGTGTTGGCCGGAGGCGACAAGATCCGCAAGACCTCGTTGGGCGGCATCAAGACCGCGGCCGAAATCATCAACTTGCTGGGCAGCAACATCGAGGGCACGGTGCTCGAGTCGATCCGCGGCTACGACCCGGACCTGGCGCAGAAGATCATGGACAAGATGTTCGTGTTCGACGACGTCATGAAGCTCGACGACAAGTCGATCCAGCTGGTGCTCAAGGAAGTGGCGTCCGAAACCCTCATCGTGGCCCTCAAGGGGGCCGCCCCCGAACTCAAGGAGCGCTTCCTCGGCAACATGTCCTCACGGGCCGCCGAAACCCTGCGCGAAGACCTGGAGTCGCGTGGGCCGATGCGCCTGTCCGAGGTCGAGGCCCAGCAGAAGGAAATCCTCAAGACCGTGCGTCGCCTGGCCGACGAAGGCCAGATCGTGATCGGAGGCGGTGGTGACGACGCCCTCATCTAACCGTGCCCGGCAGTACGCGCGCTTCATCCCGCGCGAGGAGATCGACGACGTCGCCCACTGGCAGTTCACCGAGGTCGACGAGAAAGCCCGCCTGCGTGCCGCGGTGCTGGCCGCGGCCGAGAAGCCGCCCGAGCCCGTCATCGACGAAGCCATGCTGCAGCAGGCGCGTGACGAGGGTTACCAAGCGGGCCTGGAGCAAGGTCGCATGGAGGCCGCACTCGAAGGCCAGCGTCGCCTGGACGAGTACATCACCAGCCAGGGCAGCCTGGCCAGCGAACGGCTGAACGCCTTGATGGCTTCGCTGGAGCAGCGTTTTGCCGACGTCGAACAGACGGTGGCGCAGGGCGTGCTGGCCATGGCCTGCGAGGTGGCGCGTCAGGTGTTGCGCCGTGAATTGGCCACCGACCCCGAGTCGCTGCGCCCGGTCATCCGGGAGGCCCTGGGTCTGCTCGCGGCCGATGCCCGCACCGCGGTGGTTCGACTGAACCCCGAGGACCACGAGACCTTCAAGTCGGTGCCCTCGGAAGAACTGGGTGGCCAGGCGCTCAAGTGGGTCAGCGACGCCAACGTGCCGGTCGGGGGCTGTCTGATCGAGGCCGCTGGCGCCCAGGTCGACGGCACCTTGCAGCGCCGCTGGGCGCGTGCCGTCGCCAACCTGGGCGTGGACACCCCCTGGTCGGCGACGGAGGAAGAGGCCCATGACCCAGCCGCCTGACCGCCCCGACAGCAGCCACTGGGCCACGTTCATGGCCGACCTGCAGCACCGGGCCTCGCGCCCGACGCTGCTGGAAACCCGGGGCACCCTGACCCGCCTGACCGGTCTGGTGCTCGAGGCCACCGGCATCCGTGTGCCCGTGGGATCGCAGTGCTGGATCACCCAGAAAGACGCCGAGCCCATCTTGGCCGAGGTGGTGGGATTTTCGGGGGAGCGCGCATTTTTGATGCCCGCGGGCGACATCCATGGCCTCTCCAGTGGCGCCGTGGTCACGCCCGCGCTGCCCTATGTGCCCACGCCGCGCCTGGGCGACGAGCCGCTGCCGGCCTCGGCCATGGCCTTGGGCGTGTTGCGCCTGCCGGTCGGCGATGGCCTGTTGGGCCGGGTGGTCGACGCGTCGGGCCAGCCGCTGGACCACCAGGGCCCGGTGCTCGATGTGGTGGCCGAACCCCCGGGGCGGCGCCAGGTCAACGCGATGGACCGCGACCCGGTGCGCGAACCGCTGGACACCGGGGTGCGCGCCATCAATGCCCTGCTGACCGTGGGCCGTGGCCAGCGCCTGGGCTTGTTTGCGGGTTCGGGGGTGGGCAAGAGCGTGCTGCTGGGCATGATGGCCCGCTACACCCGTGCTGACGTGATCGTGGTGGGCCTGATCGGGGAGCGTGGCCGCGAGGTCAAGGAGTTCATCGAGGACATCCTGGGCGCCGACGGTCGCGCCCGCTCGGTGGTGGTGGCCGCGCCGGCCGACGCCCCGCCGCTGCTGCGCATGCAAGGCGCAGCCTACGCCACGGCGGTGGCCGAGCATTTTCGCGACAAGGGCAAGCATGTGCTGCTGCTGATGGATTCGCTAACGCGCTACGCCATGGCCCAGCGCGAGATCGCGCTGGCGATTGGTGAGCCGCCCGCCACCAAAGGCTACCCGCCGTCCTGCTTTGCCAAGCTGCCCCAGCTGGTCGAGCGCAGTGGCAACGGCTTGAACGGTGTCGGGTCGATCACGGCCTTCTACACCGTGCTGTCCGAAGGCGATGACCAACAGGACCCGATTGCCGATGCGGCACGCGCCATCCTGGACGGCCACATCGTGCTGACCCGGGCGCTGGCCGAGTCGGGCCATTACCCGGCGATCGACATCGAGCAGTCGGCCTCCCGCGTGATGCACAACGTGGTGTCGCCGGTGCATGTGGAGGTGGCGCGCCGCTTCAAGGCGATGTACTCGCGCTACCAAAAGAGCCGCGACCTGATCCAGGTCGGGGCCTATGTCAGCGGCAGTGACCCCGAACTGGACGAGTCGATTCAATTGCAGCGGGGCATGAGCGGCTTTTTGCAGCAAGGCATGCACGAGGCGGTGTCGCTGGAGGACTCGTTGACGCAGATGGCCACCAGTCTTGGTTTGCAGATCAATTCCTGATGTGAAGAAGAGGTGACCGCATGGCACAAGGCAAAGGTTTGCAAGTGGCAATGGAGGCAGCGCAGCGCCAGCGCGACGCCGCCATGCAGCGTCTGGCCCAGAAGCGCCAGGCCCGCCAACTGGGCCAGCAGCAGCTGGACCAGCTGACCGGCTACGCCACCGAGACCGAACAGCGTTCCATCCTGCGTGGCCAGATCGGCACCTCGCCCGAGGTCATGCAGCACCACCTGCAGTTCATGGCCCGCCTGGAGCAGACCATCGAGTTGCAAAAGACCCAGATGGGCCTGCACGACGAGGCGGTGCAGGAGGCCGAACGCCAATTGCTGATGGCCGAGTTGCGCCTGGTCAGCCTGCGCCAGGTGGTGCAGCGCCGCGAGCGAGACGCCGCGCTGAGCCAGCAGCGCCGCGAACAAAAAGAGTTGGACGAAATGGCAGCGTCCCGTTACCGCCTGATGACCCAGGCCACGGCTTGATGAGGTGTCCCCATGAGTGTTGAATCCACCAAAGCCCAGAACAGTTCGCCGAGCAGCGCCGTCACGGTGTCGGCGCCCAAGAATGCCGCCAAGGCGTCGCCCGCCGGGGGCGCTGGCGCTGACGGGGCGGGCTTCACCGGTTTGCTGGACAACTTCAGCAACCCCCCTGACCCAACGCCTGCCGCGCAAAGCGGGCTGGACGCTGCGGCCCAGGACGCTGGCGACGACGATCCCGCCAAGGACGCCGGTGCGCGCCGCAAGGCCAGCCGACCTGGCGAGCCCGGCGAAGCGGCGGGCGCCGAGGCCCAGACCGCCGCCGACCTGCTGGCGCAGATGGCCCTGATGGCCGAGGCGGCGCGCCAGGCCGCCGCCGCGGCCCAGCCCGCGCCGGCCGAGGGCAGCACTGCGGCCCAGGGCAACACCGATCCGGCGGTGCTGGCCGCGGCCTTGAACGCACAAAAGCCGGCGGCGGCCCTGCCGCAGGGCCCGGCGACCGGTGCCTCGGCCCAGCCGACAGCCGCCAGTGCGCTGTCGGCCTTGGGCGAGGGGGTGAGCACGGTCGCCAAGGGGCCGCGCGACGTGTTGGCCCAGTTGCAGGCGCAACTGCAGGCCCTGGACAAGGGCCGTGCTGGCGCCGAAGTCGAAACCAGCGCAGCGCTGCAGACCCAGGCGGCCAAGGTCGAGACCCAGTTCAAGGACTTGGCGGCCCGCGCCCTCGATGCGATCCCGCTGGGTGGCGTGGCCGAAGAGGTGACTCAGGCGCTGAGCAGCCTGGTCGAGCCCGAGAAGAACAAGTCGACCGCGGCCGCTGAATCACGCAGCGGGGCCTCGGAAGGCAACGGCTGGTTGGCCACGGGCGACAGCCAGGACCGCCTGCAACCCCTGGGTGTGACCGCGGCCGGTGCCAGCGATGCGGGCCAACAGATGGCCGATGCCCAGTACCGCAACCCCGAAGATGTGGTGGCCGAGCAGGTCAGTTACTGGATCAACCAGAAGCGCCAGGGCGCCGAACTGACCCTGGACGGTGGCCAGGGCCAGCCGGTGGCGGTCAGCATTTCCATGAACGGCAACGAAGCCTATGTGGTGTTCCGTTCCGACCAGGCCGCCACGCGCGAGATGCTCAATGGCGCGCTGCCCGAGCTCAAGTCCTTGTTGCAGAGCGAGGGCCTGATCCTGTCGGGCGTGTCGGTCGGCGCTGGCCAGGGGCAAGGGCAGATGGGCCAGTCCGGGCGCCAGGCCCAGGGCAGCGACGGCAACGCCCGCCGCTCGGGCGTGGGGGGTGTCGGTGGTGCAGGCCGGGCCGAGGCCGAACCGGCGGGCACGGTGCTGCGCCGCAGCGTGAACAGCAACCAGGCGCTGGACCTGTTCGTCTGATGGGTGGGTTCACGCGCTGGCCCGGCCTGGCGCGTGGTTTAGCCCCGGTTTCGGGGGTCTATTCTGGCTATTATTGGGCTCGATTGACCCAATAATGCTCATCAAGAGCCCCGCTTTCGTCTGCCCCGCAGCGCGAGCCCATGCCGGAAGGAATAAACGTGTCAGATGCACCCGCAGCCGATGCCAAGGAAAAACCCAAGAGCAAGAAGATGATCATCATTGGTGGCGCCGTGGCGCTGCTGCTGATCGTCGGGGGTGGTGCGGGCTGGTTTGTCATGTCCAAGAAGAATGCGGACGAGGAGGGCGGTGAGGAGAAGGCGCCTGCGGCCGCGCCGGTCGCGCATGACAAGCCCAAGGCCCCGCCGACCTACCTGCCGCTGGAGAACATGGTGGTCAACCTGGCCGATGCCGGTGGCGAGCGCTTCGTGCAGCTGGGCGTGACGTTCGAGATCTCCGACCCCAAGGCGGCGGACCAGGTCAAGGCCTACCTGCCCGCGATCCGCAACCAGATCCTGATCCTGGTGTCCCAGACCAGCTCCGAAGACCTGCTCAAGCGCGAAGGCAAAGAGAAGCTGGCCACCGAGATCCTCAACGAATCCTCCCGCATCCTGGGCTACGACCCCGATGACGAGGAAGAGTCGCCCAAGAAGAAGAAAAAGAAAGTCCGCAAGCCGGAGAGCCCGTTGACGGCGGTGCTGTTCGCCAACTTCATCGTCCAGTGAGGAGCCCGGCATGAGCGAATCCTTTCTGTCCCAGGAAGAAGTCGATGCCCTGCTGGAAGGCGTCACTGGCGAGAGCCAGAAGATCGTCGAGGACATCCCCGAAGCGGGCTCGGTCCGCAGCTACGACATCTCCAGCCAAGAGCGCATCGTGCGCGGGCGCATGCCGACGATGGAAATCGTCAACGAGCGCTTCGCCCGCAACTTCCGCATTGGCTTGTTCAACTTCATCCGCCGCAGCCCTGAAGTGTCGGTGGGCACCGTGTCGGTGCAGCGCTACAGCGCGTTCCTGCGCGAACTGGCGGTGCCGACCAACTTCAACATCGTGGCCATCCGGCCGCTGCGTGGCAGCGGCTTGATTGTTTGCGAGCCGGCGCTGGTGTTCGGCATCATCGACACGCTGTATGGCGGTGTCGGCAAGTTCCAGACCCGCATCGAAGGGCGTGATTTCTCGCCCACCGAGCAGCGCGTGATCAACCGCCTGGTGGACGTGATTTGCACCGAATACAAGAAGGCCTGGCAGGGCATCTACCCGCTCGAGCTCGAGTACCAGCGCTCGGAAATGCAGCCGCAGTTTGCCAACATTGCCACGCCCAGTGAAATCGTGGTGTCGACGGCGTTTCAGCTCGAAATCGGCGAACTGTCGGGCGCCATCCACATGTGCATGCCCTACGCCACGCTGGAGCCGATCCGCGATGTGCTGTATTCGTCCACGCAGGGCGACTCGATCGAAGTCGACCGCCGCTGGGTCAAGGTGCTGACGCGCGAGATCCAGGCCGCCGAGGTCACGCTGGTGGCCGAGCTGGCGCGCGCCGATGCGACCGTCGAGCAGTTGCTGGCCATGAAGCCGGGCGATTTCATCGAACTGGACCGCCAGCCCCGCATCCGCGCCTCGATCGGTGGGGTGCCGGTGTTTGATTGCCAATACGGCACCCACAACTCGAAGTACGCGATCCGCATTGAGGAATGCCTGCGTGGCAACGACCTGAATTGGATTGGAGATAAGAATGTCAACTGAAGATAACCAGGATCCCGCCGACGATCCCATGGCGGGTTGGGCCGAAGCCCTGGAAGAGCAAAAGCGCGCCGACGATGCGCCGCCGGCCCACGAGCCGGGAGGGCCGCTGTCGGGCAATGAGGTGCCGCGCAGTTTTTCGTCGGCCGAGTCGCCGCTCAACGACATCAACATGGTGCTGGACATCCCAGTGCAGTTGTCGGTGGAGTTGGGCCGCACCAAGGTGCCGATCAAATACATCTTGCAGCTGGCCCAGGGTTCGGTGGTCGAGCTGGATGCACTGGCCGGCGAGCCGATGGACGTGCTGGTCAATGGCTACCTGATCGCCCAGGGCGAGGTGGTGGTGGTGAACGACAAGTTCGGTATCCGCCTGACCGACGTGGTCACACCGTCCGAGCGCCTGCGTCGCGTCAGCAAGGGGTAGGCCATGTGGCAGTCGATTGGGCCGTTGGCCCTGCTGGTGGCCTTGCTGGCCCTGCTGCCCATGGGCCTGCGCTGGTTGCAGCGGCGCCAGGGGGCCAAGGGCGGGGCCGGGGCCTGGTTTTCGTCGGACCTGATTTCGTCGGTGGCGGTGGGCCCGCAGCAGCGGGTGGTCACGGTCGAGGTGGGGCCGGCCCATGCCCGCAGCTGGCTGGTGCTGGGCGTGACGGCCCAGCAGGTGACCTGCCTGCACACCATTCCCATGGCGCCTGGCGCGGCTGCCGAGGCCCAGGCTTTGGCCGCACCGGCCGCGCCCGGTGCATCGGATGGGGTTTGAGTTGAGCGCTTTCTTTCGTTGGACGGGCCGTGCCCGAGGGGCTCGTTGGGGCTTTTGGGCGCTGCTGGCCTTGGCTTCGGCGCTGCCGTGGGCGGCCTGGGCCCAGGCACCGGCTGGGGGCAACCTGCCTTTGCTGGTGGGGTCGGGCGGGGGCAACTCCAGTTTCTCGGTGCCCATCCAGACCCTGCTGTTCTTCACCTCGCTGTCGTTCCTGCCGGCGGTGCTGTTGATGATGACGGGCTTCACCCGCATCGTCATCGTGCTGTCCTTGCTGCGTCAGGCGCTGGGGACGCAGTCCGCTCCGCCCAACCAGGTGGTGGTGGGCTTGTCGCTGTTCCTGACCTTCTTTGTCATGGGGCCGACGCTGGACCGGGTCTACCAGGAGGCCTATCTGCCCTACACCACCAATGCCATCACCTTCGAGCAGGCCTTGGTCAAGGCCGATGCGCCGGTGCGGCAGTTCATGCTCAAGCAGACACGCCAGTCGGACTTTGCGTTGTTCGCCCGGCTCGCCAAGCTGGACCCCAGCGTGACGGCCGAGACTGCGCCGCTGCGCATCGTGGTGCCGGCCTTTGTCACCAGCGAGCTCAAGACGGCGTTCCAGATCGGTTTCATGATCTTCATCCCCTTCCTGGTGATCGACATGGTGGTGTCCAGCATCCTGATGTCGCTGGGCATGATGATGTTGTCGCCGGTCTTGGTGGCCTTGCCATTCAAGATGATGTTGTTTGTGCTGGCCGACGGCTGGAACCTGTTGATCGGTTCGCTGGCGGCGAGCTTTGTGAATTGAGGGGCGCCGCATGAACCCGCAAATGGTGTTGACCGCCGGGCGTGAAGCCCTGGAACTGCTGCTGATGGTGTCCTTGCCGGTGCTGTTGGTGGTGATGCTGGTGGGCATCGTGGTCAGCATTTTTCAAGCCGTGACCCAGATCCAGGAAACCACCCTGACCTTTGTGCCCAAGCTGCTGGCGGCGGTGGTGGTGTTCATGATCGCCGGGCCGTGGATGCTGTCCACACTGGTGGACTACCTGCGCCGCACCATCGAATCGATTCCCTCGCTGGTGGCCTGAGCCGTGATTTCGATCTCCGAGGCCCAGATCATGGCCTGGTTGTCGCCGATCCTGTGGCCCTTCATCCGCGTGTTGGCGATGTTCTCCGTAGCGCCGGTGTTCACCCTGCGCGCGGTGCCGATGCGCGTCAAGATCGGCCTCGCGTTCCTGGTCGCCCTGTCGGCCCAGGGCGTGTTGCAGAACCAGCCCATCATCAGCGTCAACGGCCCGCAGGCGCTGGGGGCGGTGTTGCAGCAACTCGGGGTGGGGTTGTCGATTGGCTTTGCGGTGCGCATCGTGTTTGCCAGCGTTGAACTCGCTGGCGAGTTGATCGGCCTGCAGATGGGGCTGAATTTCGCGTCCTTCTTCGACCCCATGACCAATGCCCAGACCAGCGCTGTGTCGAGCTTCATGGGCAACATCTCGACCTTGTTGTTCGTGGCGGCCAATGGCCATTTGATGCTGCTGATGGCGGTGGTCAAGAGCTTTGATGCGTTCCCGGTTGACGGCAACATGCTCGAATCGCTGGGGCGGGTGCAGGTCTACCAACTCGGCTCGGACCTGTTCGCGAGTGCCTTGTGGATCGCCCTGCCGGTGATCGGGCTGTTGCTCTTCGTCAACCTCATGCTGGGCGTCATTTCGCGCGTGGCGCCGCAGATGAACATCTTCGCGGTGGGTTTTCCGGTCACGCTGACCATCGGCCTGCTGGGCATCGCGCTGACCATGCCCATGATGGACAAACCCGTGATGGCCCTGCTGGAGCGGGCCTTTGACCTGTTCGGGGTGCGCTGAGACGGGGGCTCGGGCAGGGGCGGGGCGGGAGCGCGTGCGGTCTCAGACCAGGTTGTTGCGGATCGCGTAGACCGTCAGTTCGGCGTTGTTGCTCAGGCCCAGCTTCTCGAGCACCCGGGTGCGGTAGACGCTGACGGTCTTGGGGCTGAGCATCAGCTCCTCGGCGATGTCGGACAGGCGCTTGCCGGTGGCGATCTTCAGCAGGGTCTGCAGCTCGCGCTCGGACAAGGTGGCGTGCGGCGCCTCCTGGGCGGGGCGCGACAGGCTGTCGGCCAGCAGCTGCGCGACCTCCGGTGTCAGGTACTTGCGCCCATCCATCACCGTGCGCACCGCGCGCGCCAGGTCTTCGGGGTCGCCTGCCTTGTTGAGGTAGCCCTGGGCGCCGGCCTTGAGGCTGCGCAGGGCGTACTGGTCTTCGGGGTACATCGAGACGATCAGCACCTTGATGTCGGGGTGCGATTCCTTCAGGCTGGCCAGCACTTCCAGGCCGCCGCGACCGGGCATGTTGAGGTCCAGCAGCAGCACATCGCACGGCGCGGTGCGCAGCGCTTCGCGCAGTTCGGGGTAGCTGCCCGCCTCGGCGGTGACCTGGATGTCCACCGCTTCGGACAGCGTGTCGCGGATGCCACGCCGCAACATGGCGTGGTCGTCACAAAGCATGACGCGAATCATGGGTTTTCCTCTTCTGGCGGCGGTGCGGAGTGGGTGCTTGGCCCCAGGGGGACGGTCAGCGTGATGGCGGTGCCCCGGCCGGGTTGGCTGCTGATGTCCAGCCAGCCCCCGGCCATGCGGGCCCGCTCCTTCAAGCCCTTGAGTCCAAAGGACCGGGGCTTGGCAAGTTCCGCGGGATCAATGCCGCGGCCATTGTCAGCGATCTCCAGGGTCAGGGCGGCGCTGTCCTCTGAAATGTCCATCTCGACCCGGCTGCAATCGGCGTACTTCGTGATGTTGGTCAAGGCTTCCTGGGCGGTGCGGTAGGCCACCAGCTGCACCTCGCGCGAGGCGTTGCTGCGGTCCATGCGCGCTTGCAGCCGGGCCGGGATGCTGGTGCGCCGGCTGAAACTGTCGGCCAGCCACTGCAAGGCGGGCACCAGGCCCTGGTCGAGGATGGGCGGGCGCAGGTTGAGCATGATGCGCTGGCTGGCGCCCAGGGCGTGCTGCAGCATGTCGCTGGCCGCGCGCAGGTGGGCCTGGCTGGCTTCATCGGGGCTGTGGCGGCTCAGCCACGCCAGGTCAAATTTGACCGCGGTCAGCGCGCCACCGATGTCGTCGTGGATCTCGCGTGCGATGGCGGCGCGCTCTTGTTCGATCGAGCTTTGCAGGTGCTCGGCCAGTTCGGCCAGTCGGCGCTCGGAGGCGGCGAGGTCGAGCGCGGCTTGTTCGCGCTCGCGCCGGGCCTGGGTCACCTCCAGCGCCCGCGAGATGGTGTGGGCCAGTTTGCCCATGCTGTCCTTGAGCAGGTAGTCGGCAATGCCCTGCTGGATGGCCTGCACCGCCGCCGCCTCACCGATGGCGCCGGACAGCAGCACCACCGGGATCTGGCTGGCCAGGCCGGCCTGCACCAGCCGTTGCCAGGCCTCGAGTGCGGTGAAGCCCGGTAATTGGTAGTCCGCCAGCACGATGTCGGGGCGCCGGCCCAGTGCGGCCTCAAAGTCGCTCAGGGTTTCCACGCGTTCGATCAAAAAATTCAGCGAAGCTCGCTTCAAAGCGAGGCAAGCCAGTTCATGATCTACACACGAGTCTTCCAAATGCAAGATCCGCAAGGGTTGGCAATTTGATTCGTTGGACATAGTGCAATATGATAGAGCGCGCAAGGCGAGTGGCATTCATGCAGGCCTTGCTTGCAGTTTTTGGTGTTTTTTTGCCCAAATCGGGGTGTGGCAGCGGTTTTTTTGTGATTCGGGGGAGGCACATCCTCCCCGCGTATTGCAAAATGCTTCCACAGTAACGGTGAATTGCAAACGCTTGAAAGTGTGTTCGTGGCGACGGAGAAAAAATGCAACCAGCGCTAGACAACCCCAAGGAACCGGCTGTCCACCTGCCGGTCATGGCCGTTGCTGAAATTCAAGATTCTCTTCTGGTGGTGATGCACGACCTGCATCGGCTGGAAGGACTCTTGAACCACGCAGCGGACAACCTGCTGGACCGCTTCGGCACGGCCAACCAGAGCTTGGCCGAACTGGACGCCGGCGGCCCAGACGCGGTGGTCCGGGTGCGCGATGCCTTGAAAAGTGCAGTGACTGAGCTGCAGTTTCACGACATGGCCACCCAGTTGATCACCCACACCACCAAGATACTGCAAGGGTGCGCCTTCCGCCTGGCGTCCGAGTCCATGGGACTGGACGAGGGTGAAGAAGCTGCACCTTATGCCGACCAGATGCCAGAACGGCCCAATCCGGTGACCCAAAGCGAAATGGACGCCGGGTCGATTGATCTGTTCTGACACATCCCTTACCTCACTCAGTTGATAAATAGTTGCTGGAGCCCTAAATGCAATCGATTCTTGCCGTTGATGACTCTCCGTCCATGCGGAAGATGGTGTCCTTCACCCTGACCGGCGCTGGTTACAACGTGGTCGAGGCGGTGGATGGTCAGGATGCTTTCGAGAAGGCCCAGACGCACCACATCGATCTGGTCCTGGCCGATCAGAACATGCCTCGCCTGGATGGCATCGGTCTGACGCGCAAGCTGCGTGAGCACCCCAAGTTCAAGACCATCCCGATTCTGATCCTGACCACCGAGTCCAGTGACCAGATGAAGCAGGCGGGTCGCAGCGCCGGCGCAACAGGTTGGCTGGTCAAGCCCTTCGACCCCAATCGCTTGATCGAGGTCATTCAGAAGGTCATTCGATGAGCCGAAACTACCTTCAGTTGACGTATTCAGGAGCAAGACATGGCTGAAGCACATGAGGGTGGCAGTTCTGGCTCAGATTTTGATCTGAGTCAGTTTTATCAAATCTTCTTCGAAGAAGCCGGCGAAAACCTGGACCTGATGGAGCAGATGCTGCTCGAACTGGACCTGGCCAACGCCGACGACGAAGAACTGAACGGCATTTTCCGCTGCGCCCACTCGATCAAGGGCGGCGCTGCCACCTTCGGTTTCTCGGATGTTGCCGAGCTGACCCACCACATGGAGTCGCTGCTGGACAAGCTGCGCCGTCGCGAGCTGACGCCGATTCCGCCGATGGTGGACGTGCTGCTCGAGTCCGCAGACGCCTCGCGCGGCCTGCTGGCGGTGCACCAAGCCGGCGGCGAAGGCACGCCCCCGTCCACGGTGGACCTGGTGCGCCGCATCAGTGAACTGGCTTCGGGTCAGGTGCCCGTGGCGGCCCCCCGTCCTGCGCCCGCACCGGCGCCGGCCCCCGTGGCTGTGGCCCCGGCGCCTGCACCGACCCCGGTGGCCGCCCCGGCGCCCGCCTTGGCCGATGGGGTGCGTCGCCTTGAAATCGTGGTGGGGCCATTGGGCCGTCCCGAGCAGGCCGACGCCATCCCCGAGCTGTTCCGTGACATCCCGGGCCTGGGCACCATCCAGTCGCGCGACAGCGCGCAGGCCGACCACCGCACTTTCGTGGTGGAAACCGCCTCCTCGGATGCCGAACTGCTGGACCTGTTTGTGTTCCATGTGGCCAAGGAGCAGGTGCACATCCGTGACCTGGCCGCGGCCGCACCCGCGCCCGCGCCGGCCAAGTCGGCGGACATTCCTGGCTTTGGCCTGTTTGATGCGCCGGAACCGGCGGCTGAACCGCCCGCAGTGGCCGCCAGCGCCAGCCCGGCGCCGGCCGGTTTTGGCTTCTTCGCGGGGGCCCCTGGGGTGCCCGAAGCAGCGCCGCCCGCTGCCAAGCCTGCGGCCGATGCTGAGCCCGCCAAGACCGCCGTGGTGCCCAAGGCCGCCGAGCCCAAGGCCGCAACTCAGGCCCAACTGGAAGCGGCCACCATCCGGGTGGCCGTCAACAAGGTCGATCAGCTGATCAACCTGGTGGGCGAGCTCGTGATCACGCAGGCCATGCTGGCGCAGAACAGCCGCAGCCTGGACCCGGCCCTGAACCAGCAGTTGCTGGCCGGCCTGGCGGACCTGGACCGCAACACCCGCGATCTGCAGGAATCGGTGATGTCGATCCGCATGATCCCGATGTCCATCGTGTTCAGCCGCTTCCCGCGCATGCTGCGTGACCTGGCCAACAAGCTCGGCAAGAAGGTGGAGCTGATCACCCAGGGTGAAGCCACCGAACTCGACAAGGGCCTGGTCGAAAAAATCACCGACCCGCTGACCCACTTGGTGCGCAACAGCTGCGACCACGGCATCGAACTGCCCGAAGATCGCCTGGCCAAGGGCAAGGCGGCGCATGGCACGATCACCCTGTCGGCGGCCCACCAAGGCGGCTCGATCGTGATCGAGGTGCGTGACGACGGCCGCGGCCTGTCGCGCGAGAAGATCCTGAACAAGGCCCGTGAGCGCGGCCTCGATGTGTCCGACCAGATGAGCGACGGCGAGGTCTGGCAACTGATCTTCGCGCCGGGCTTCTCCACGGCCGAAGTGGTCACCGACGTGTCGGGCCGCGGTGTCGGCATGGACGTGGTCAAGAAGAACATCCTGGCCCTCAACGGCACAGTCGAAATCGACTCGGCCGAAGGCTACGGCATGAAGGTCTCGGTGCGCCTGCCGCTGACGCTGGCCATCATGGACGGCATGTCGGTGGGCGTGGGCGACGAGGTCTACATCCTGCCGCTGTCGTCGGTGGTCGAGTCCTTCCAGGTCAACGACGACTCCGTGAGCACCGTGGCCCAGGGCTCGCAACTGGTCAAGGTGCGCGACGAGTACATGCCGGTGATCGAGCTGGAGAAGGTGTTCCAGGTGCCGCGCTTCGACTTCGAGAAGAGCAGCAGCATCATGGTGGTGGTCGAGGCCGAAGGCAGCCGCGTCGCCCTGCTGGTCGACGAGTTGCTGGGCCAGCACCAGGTGGTGGTCAAGAACCTCGAAACCAATTACCGCAAGGTGCCCAATGTGTCCGGTGCGACCATTCTGGGCGATGGCAAGGTGGCGCTGATCCTGGACACCGGTGGTCTGGTGCGCCGCGCCCGCCACTGAAACGACGAGTCTTTGAAGGAGAACATCATGAGTGTGATCGGTAAGAGTTCTGAGGGTGCCATCACCGGTGCACGTGAGTACCTGACGTTCCGTCTGGACCAGGAAGAGTACGGCATCGACATCCTGAAGGTGCAGGAAATCCGTGGCTACGAGCCGCCGACCCGCATCGCCAACGCGCCCGAGTTCATCAAGGGCGTGGTCAACCTGCGCGGCACCATCGTGCCGATCGTGGACATGCGCCTGAAGTTCAACTGCGCCAACGCGGAGTACAACAACTTCACGGTGGTGATCATCCTGAACCTGCGCAGCCGCGTGGTGGGCATCGTGGTCGACTCGGTCAGCGATGTGATGGAACTGTCCCCCGACAACATCAAAGCGGCACCGGACATCGAGAGCGTGATCGACAACGGCTGCATTCTGGGCTTGGGCTCGGTGGGCGAGCGCATGCTGATCTTGCTGGACATCGAGAAGCTCATGTCTGGCGTGGACATGGGGCTGGTGGCCTCCCTCTGAGTCTGTCACCAACAACCGCGACCGCGTCGGTGTCAGCCCACTGGATGGACACGGCGGTCAGCACTTGCAAGGGGAAGTGAATGATGTCCAGTGCACGCCGGCCTGAAGCGGCCGGGGCTCGGGAGAAACTGGTGGCCACGGCGCTGCCGCCTGGGCCTGTGGTACAGGGGCGTGAGTTCGTCTGGACCGATGCCGACTTCTCCCGGGTGCAAGCGCTGATCTACCAGCGTGCGGGCATCAACTTGCACGATGGCAAGCACGCCATGGTGTACAGCCGCCTCTCGCGCCGCCTGCGCGAGACGGGGTACACCAGCTTCCGCGATTACCTGACCTGGCTTGAGAACCACGACGGCCCCGAGTGGCAAGAGTTCGTCAACGCCCTCACCACCAACCTGACCGCGTTCTTCCGCGAGCAGCACCACTTCGAGATCTTCGCGACCCTGCTCAAGTCCCGGCCGGCCTCGACCCCTTGGCGGGTCTGGTGCAATGCGGCGTCGACGGGCGAGGAGCCGTACTCGATCGTCATGACGGCCTTCGAGAGCCTGGGCAACAACGCGTCCTTCAAGCTCACCGCCAGCGACATCGACTCGAAGGTGTTGGCGTCCGCCTCGCAAGGGGTGTACCGCCTGGAGAACCTCAAGGGCCTGAGCCAGGAGCGCCTGCAACGCTTCTTCATGCGCGGCAAGGACTCGAACGCCGGTTTGATCCGCGTCAAGCCCGAGCTGCGCAAGGCGATCGACTTCCTGAGCGTGAACCTGATCCGTGACGATTGGCCCTTCAAAGAGCCCTTCGATGTGGTGTTCTGTCGCAACGTGATGATTTACTTTGATGCGCCGACCCAGCGCAAGGTACTGGAACGCATCCACCGGGTGTTGAAGCCCGGGGGCATGTTGTTTGTCGGTCATGCCGAGAACTTCAGCGAGTCACGCGACCTGTTCACCCTGCGGGGCAAGACGGTCTACGAACGCCGTTGAGCCCACAACCACCATTGACTAGCCGACCATGACCTTCCCGTCCAACCCACCTTACCCGGCGTCGCGGTCTTCACTGCCTCCGGGAGGCACCGACCGTCGGCAAGTGCCTCGCATCCACCCGGTGTCGCCCAATGCCTACAACACGGCTGGCGCCACAGGGGCTCGCACCTCCACGCTGGAAGACCTCAAGAGCCGCTCGCGCAAGCCCAGCGAGGCGAGCTTTTTCTACTTTGACCACCACTTCCAGTACAACGCCGTCAAGGTGCTGCCGGGCGAGTACTTCGTCGCTGACGAGAACCTGGTGATCATGACGGTGCTGGGTTCGTGCATCGCTGCCTGCATCTGGGACAGCCGTTCGCTGGTCGGGGGCATGAACCATTTCATGCTGCCAGACGGCGAGGCCGGCGATTCGTCGGGCCGCTATGGTTCGTACGCGATGGAACTGCTGATCAACGAGTTGATGAAGCAAGGTGCCCGCCGTGAGACCATGCAGGCCAAGATTTTTGGTGGTGGTGCCGTGATGGCCAACTTCACGACCATGAATGTGGGCGAGCGCAACACCAAGTTTGTGCGCGATTATTTGCAGACCGAACGCATTCCGGTGGTGTCCGAGGACGTGCTCGACATCTACCCGCGCAAGGTGTGCTTCTTCCCGGTCACCGGCAAAGCCATGGTCAAGCGCCTGGCCCACGCCCATCCGGAAACGCTGGCGCAAGAGAAAAAGGGCAATGTGGCCACGGTGGTGCAGACCACGGCGGGTGGCTCTGTGGATCTGTTTTGATGGTGATGGATATAAAAATGGGGATGAGCAAGAAGATCCGTGTGGTGGTGGTTGACGACTCGGCGCTGGTGCGCAGCCTGCTGTCTGAGATCATCAACCGCCAGCGCGACATGGAATGCGTGGGCACGGCCAACGATCCGTTGATTGCCCGCGAGATGATTCGCGAGCTGAACCCGGATGTCATCACCCTCGACGTCGAAATGCCCCGCATGGATGGCATCGATTTCCTGGGACGCTTGATGCGCCTGCGTCCGATGCCCGTGGTGATGATCTCCACCCTGACCGAGAAGGGGGCCGAAGTCACCTTGCGCGCGCTGGAGTTGGGGGCGATCGACTTTGTGGCCAAACCGCGTGTGGGCCTGGCCAATGGCATCAATGAACTGGCCAACCAGATCGTCGACAAGATCCGGGTCGCCTCGGTGGCCCATGTGCGCCGGGGCCATCAGGAACTGCTGACCCACGCCATGCCCAGCGGGGCATCTGCCTCGACGACCGCTGCGGCGGCGCCGGCCGCACCGCGGGCCGCCCCCACATTGCTGGGGCGCTTGTCGACCGAGAAGCTGATTTTCATTGGCGCCTCGACAGGCGGTACCGAAGCCATCAAGGAGATCTTGGTGCGCATGCCGGCCGACTCGCCGGGCATTGTCATCACCCAGCACATGCCGCCAGGGTTCACGACCAGCTTTGCCGCCCGCCTCAATGGCCTGTGCCAGATCACCGTCAAAGAAGCCGTGCATGGTGAGCGCATCTTGCCGGGCCACGCTTACATCGCCCCCGGTGGCAAGCAGTTCCGGGTCGACCGCAGTGGGGCGAACTACGTGGCCGTGGTCGAGGACGGTGAGCCGGTGAACCGGCACAAGCCCTCGGTCGAGGTGCTGTTCAAATCCGGGGCGGCACTGGTGGGGCGCAATGCCTACGCCATCATGCTCACCGGCATGGGCAACGACGGTGCCCGCGCCATGCGTGAAATGAAAGACGCCGGCAGCTACAATTACGCCCAGGACGAGGCCAGTTGCATCGTGTTCGGCATGCCGCGCGAAGCCATCGCCCATGGCGCGGTGGACGAGGTGCTGCCCTTGGACAAGATCGCTGGCGCCTTGCTGGCCAAGTTGGGCAGCGCAAGCGACCGGCTGCACCACCGCATCTGAACCGGGGGTGCTGCCGCACCTGGCCGTGCAAAAGGGGGCGAGGCCCCCTTTTTTTATGGCGCGCGTTTGGCTTGGCGCCTGACGCCCCCCTGCTGGGCGGGGCGGGTGGCGATCCCCGGTCCCGCTGCCCCGTCAGGGCTTCGGGTGGCCTGGGTCCGCAGGCGCCACCGAGGCGGTCAGGCGGACAGGGTTTCCCAGCGTTCCAGGGCGTTCATCAGGGCGTCTTCGATCTCCGCATTGCGCACCCCCAGTTGGGCTGCGCGCGCCGGGTCTTCGGCATACAGGCGACCGTCGGCCAGGGCCGATTGGATCTCCGCCTGTTCTTTCTCCAGGTCGGCGATCAACTGTGGCAGTCCGTCCAGTTCGCGTTGCTCCTTGTAGCTGAGCTTTTTGCGGGCGGGCGCAGGGGCTTTGGGGGCTGCCGGAGCAGGGGCTGCGGCGGGCGCCGCCTCGGTTTTGGCCTCGGCCTTGCTGGCCTGGGCCTTGTTGGCGGCGGCGTTGATTTGACGCGAGCGCTGTGACTGGATCAGCCAATCTTGCACACCGCCTTCGTATTCGCGCCAGAGCCCGTCACCTTCAAACGCCAAGGTGCTGGTGACCACGTTGTCGAGGAAGGTCCGGTCGTGGCTGACCAGGAACACGGTGCCGTCATAGTTCTGCAGCAGGTCCTCGAGCAACTCGAGGGTGTCGATGTCGAGGTCGTTGGTGGGCTCGTCGAGCACCAGCACATTGGTCGGGCGGGCAAACAGGCGGGCCAGGAACAGGCGGTTGCGCTCGCCCCCCGACAGCGATCGCACTGGCGAATTGGCGCGAGCCGGCGAGAACAGGAAGTCGCTGAGGTAGCTCTTCACATGCTTGCGCTGCTGGCCGATCTCGATCCATTCGCTGCCGGGGCTGATGAAGTCCTCCAGCGTCGCATCGAGGTTGATGGCCTGTCGCATCTGGTCGTAATACGCCACTTGCAGGTTAGCCCCCTGGCGCACCTTGCCCGAGTCCGGGGCGAGCTCGCCCAGGATCATCTTCAGCAGGGTCGACTTGCCTGCGCCGTTGGGGCCAATCAGGCCGACCTTGTCGCCGCGCAGGATGGTTCCGGTGAAGTTGCGCACGATGGTGCGGTCGCCGAAGGATTTGGACACCTCGGTCAACTCGGCCACGATCTTGCCTGTGGGGGCGCCTGAGGCCACATCCATCTTCACACTGCCCAACACCTCGCGGCGGGCTGAGCGCATTTCACGCAGCTTCTCGAGGCGACCGATGCGGCTTTGGCTGCGGGTGCGACGCGCTTCCACGCCTTTTCGGATCCAGATCTCTTCCTGGGCCAGCAGCTTGTCGGCCTTGGCGGCAATCACGGCCTCCTGCGCCAGTTGCTCTTCCTTCTGCAGCAGGTACTGGGCAAAGTTGCCAGGGTAGGAGCGCAGGTGACCGCGGTCCAGTTCCACGATGCGGGTCGCCACCTGGTCCAAAAAGGCGCGGTCGTGGGTGATGGTGATCACGCTGCCCTTGAAGTCCTTGAGCAAGCCTTCGAGCCACTCGATCGAATCCAGGTCCAGGTGGTTGGTGGGTTCGTCCAGCAGCAGCACATCGGGCTGGGCCACCAGCGCCTGCGCCAGGGCGACGCGCTTCTTGGTGCCCCCTGACAGGCTGCCTACCACGGCTTGCGCATCGAGGTGCAGCCGGTGCAGGGTTTCGTCGACGCGTTGCTCCCAGTTCCAGGCGTCATAGGCTTCAATCTGCGACTGCAGGGCGTCCAGGTCCACGCCTTCAGCGCCTGACAGGTACTGGTCACGCAGTGCCGCCACGGCGGCCAGGCCTTCACTGGCCGATTCAAAGACGGTGTGGTTGGGGTCCAGGTTGGGCTCTTGCGCCACAAAGGCAATGCGCAAGCCCTGCTGCACTTGCAGCGTGCCATCGTCGGGCTTTTCGAGCCCCCCGAGGATCTTGAGGAGGGAGGACTTGCCCGCGCCGTTGCGACCAATCAGGCCGACGCGCTCCGCGGTTTCAAGTGAGAAGGTGGCGCCGTCGAGCAATGCGACGTGCCCAAACGCCAGGTGGGCGTCAAGAAGAGTAAGGAGTGCCATTGGGCTCGATTATCCCGCCTGGCGGCCAGGAGGGGTGGGCGACGCAGGGAGGCCTCTATATAGAGGGTGCTTCACACCCCTTGCCACGCCCTTGGGAAACAACGGGCTCCAGTGGAGCTCCTCGGTGGGTTGTCGTCCTGGATTGGCCTGTGTTGGGCGCTGGGGATTTGGCCGGTGGCCCACCTGGGCAGGGCCTCGAGCCAGTACCTCCCAGGGGCACTCCCCAATAGGGGAGCGCGATTGTTTGGAAGTTTTTTGCACTTCTTGCTTTGGCCCCGAAATCTTGTGTATACTTGCGGGCTCGACTGATGAAACAGTCCTTCTAGCGGTAGCTTCGGTTGCTGTTGGTGGTTGGCAAGTTCGGCGTTGGGTTGGCTCTTTGGGCTGATCTGGTTGCTGAAGGTGCTGAGAGAAAAAAGTCTTCTTCGAGTTGACTGTGCTGCAAAAAGCGGTATATAATTCGAGGCTCTGCTGAAAACGCAGTGACTGACAAGCGGTGAGTTGGTTGGGGTTGCAAGACTTTGATTGACTGAAGCGAGTTAGAAAAAGATTAAAAAGTTTTGCCAGTTACTTAAAAACTGTGCTAGAATTTAAGGCTGCGCTGATTACAGCGCGCTGAAGCGAAAAGCGA
>NZ_JAQSIP010000007.1 GCF_028649475.1 Curvibacter cyanobacteriorum | reverse complement strand
CGACATCGAACCCCTGCTGTCCTTCACCCGCGCCTGGCGCCTGGTCAAGTTCGTCGACGCCGACATGCTCACCATGACCGCCTGCTCCAAGTGCGGCGGCAAGTTCGTCACCGAACCCTATGAAAACGCCCGCCACTTCCTGTGCGGCCTGTGCAACCCGCCCGCCCGCGCCGGCAAGAGCAAGGCCGCCAAGAGCCTGATGGTGCACTGAGGCGCCAGCCACCGCCCAGAAAAAAGGCCCGCGGTAGCGGGCCTTGGTGATTGGGGGGGCAGCGCAGCGCTGGTGCTCAGCCACCCAGCCCGACGTAGACGTGCTGCACATCGTCGTTGCCGTCGATGGCGGCCAGGAAGGCTTCGACCTCTTCGAGTTGCTCGGCGCTCAGGCTGGCGGGGTCAATCGGGTTCTTGGGCTTGTAGCCCAGCTTGGCCGTCAGCACCGTGAAGCCGTGGTTGGGCAGCGCGCGGCTGACCAAGTCCAGGTCGGTCGGGGCGGTGATGAACAGGCTGCTGCCGTCTTCGTCGGCGGCCTCGAAGTCCTGCGCACCGGCTTCGATGGCGGCGAGTTCGGCATCGGCCCCGGTGACGGCCGGTTCGGCCTCGATCAGGCCCACATGGTCAAAGTCCCACGACACCGAGCCCGACGTGCCCAACTGGCCCTTGCGGAACAACACGCGCATTTCAGGGGCGGTGCGGTTGACGTTGTCGGTCAGGCATTCGACCATCACCGCCACGCGGTGCGGCGCATAGCCTTCGTAGGTGACGTGCTCGAAGTTGACGGCGTCGGACCCGATGCCGGCGCCCTTCTTGATGGCCCGCTCCAGCGTGTCCTTGGGCATGGAGACCTTGCGCGCCTGTTCCAGCACCAGGCGCAGGCGCGAGTTCAGCGAGGGGTCAGCGCCGCTGCGCGCGGCCACCATGATTTCCTTGGCCAACTTGCCAAACAGTTTGCCCTTGGCGTTGGCCGCCAACTCTTTGCCTTTTGCTTTCCACTGCGCGCCCATGTCTGATGTTCCTTGGATTGGTGTTGTCGCGCACCGGTCGGCCCCCAGGGCGCCGGTGCGTGCAGGCCGGCCTGGCGTCCGACAGGACGCCCCGACCGGGCTGAGGGACTAGGGTTATACACCGGCCGCTGCCAGCCAAGCGCACCCGGGTGGCGTGCCCGCGGCCGGCCCGGCGCGTGCACCACCTCACCAGATGCGCACGCGGTCGGCCGGCGCGCGCCACATCGCGTCACCGGGGCGGGTGCCAAAGGCGCGGTGAAACGCCCCCAGGTTCAGCAACGGGGCCCAGCCGCGCAGCGCGCTGTTGGCGTGGTAGTCGACGGCGGCCAGCAGGCGGATGCGCTCCTCGCGTGCCTTGTAGATCCACAGCTGGGACCAGGCGACAAAGCAGCGCTGGTCGGTGCTCAGGCCGTCGACCCGGGGCAGGTGGCGGCCCTTCAAGGCACGGTGCAAGGCCGCATGGGCCAAGGTGAGGCCCCCCAGGTCAGCGGTGTTCTCGCCCAGCGTGAGGGCGCCGTTCTGGTGCAGGCCGGGCAACAACTCGAGCCGATTGAACTGCGCCACCAGCACGTCGTTGCGCTGCTTGAACTCGGCGCTGGCGCGCGGCGTCCACCAGTCGCGCACATTGCCTTGGGCGTCAAACTGGCGCCCCATGCTGTCAAAGCCATGGGTCAGCTCATGGCCCACCACCGCGCCCATGGTGCAGTAGTTGACCACCGGATCGGCCCCCGGGGTGAAGAAGGGCGGCTGCGAGATGGCGGCGGTGATGTCGATGCCATTGAGCTGCGGGTCGTAGGCCGCATTGACCGAGATGGGCGTGGTGTGCCCGACCTCGGCAAAGCGCTCACGGTCGGCAGGGCGCCCCAGCCGGTCGACCTCGCGCTGCAAGCGAAACGCGGCCAGGCGCTGCAGGTTGCCCAGGTGGTCGTCGGGCCGGATCGCCACCGCACTGAAGTCGATCCAGCGCTGTGGGTAACCCACCTGGATGTCGACCTGGGCCAGCTTGGCCAAGGCCGCCGCGCGGGTCGGGGCATCAAGCCAGGGGTTGGTCTTCAGGCGGCGCGCCAACTCGGCCTTGATGTGGCCCACCATGCGGGTGATGTCACGCCGCGTGGCCTCGGTGTAGAAGTGCTGCACGTACAGCTGCGACAGCGGGTGGTAGAGCTGCTGCGACAGGGCCTGCACCACCTGCCGTTCCAGCGGTGGGGGCGCCGCCAGGCCATCCCGCTGACGCTGGTAGTCCTGGCTGAGCTGCCACCAGGGCTGGCCCAGGGCGTCCATGTTCAGCGCCAGCACCGACCAGTGCAAAAACGCCTGCACCTCGGCTGCCGGCCGCGTCGCCAGCTGCTGCTGCAGGGCGCGCAGCCCGGCCAGGTCCTGGACCTGCAGCCGCTCGGGCAGGGTCAGGCGGGCCGCGGCCGCCAGGGCCCGCAGGTCGATGGCCGGGATCAGGGCCTGCGCCTCGTCCACGCTGAGCAGGTTGTAGATCCGCGCGGGCTCGTACAGCTGCAGGGGCGTCAGCCGCGGCGCCGCCAGTTCGGTCTCCAGGGCCAGGATGGTGCGGGCCTTGGCGGCCGCCACCTCGGGGGCATCACCGAGTTGCTGATGCACGCGGGCGATGTAGGCCAGGTACAGGTCGCGCACCGGCTGGCTGGCCGGGTCGCTGTACTGGTCCTTCGACAGCGATAAGGCACCGAGCTGCAGGTTCAGCCGCACGCGCCGGCTGTCCTTCAGGTCGGGCAGGGTGGCCCAGCTGAGCAAGGGCGAGTTGCCGGTGCGGGCCTGCAAGCGCAGCGACAGCTGCGCCAGTTCGCTCGGGCTGCTGGCCCGCAAGGCCGCGGCCAGGTCGCCCTGCAGCGGCTGCAAGCCGGCTTCATTGCGTTGCGCCAGGTTCATGGCCGCGCGGTAGAAGTCACCCACTTGCTGGGACGGGCTGCCCTGGGGCGCGTGGCCCTGACTGGCCTGCACCGCCAGCTGGCGCAACTGGGCGTCGAGCTGGTTGGCCAGCATCGAGAAACCGCCCACCTCGGGCTCGGCATCCGGGATGCGCAGCTGCCGCAACCACTGGCCATTGGCATAGCGGTAGAAGTCCTGCCGCGGGTCCACGCTGCGGTCCATGTGCAGGGGCGAATAGCCCAGCGGCCCCTGGGCCGTGCCACCGTCCGCTGGCTCGGCGGCACTGGGCCGGACCGGGCGGTGAATCACCTCCGCGGCCGCCGTGGGGCGGGCACAGACCAGGGCTGCCAGGCCACACAGGGTCCAGGCAGCAACAGCAAAAGTGGGGCGCAAGGGCATGGCAGTGAGTCGGTCAGTTGAGAAGGCCCGAGCCCCCAAGGGGGCCCGCGCCAGGGGGAACCCGGCCCAACGCCAACCCCCCATTCAGGGCCAACGATAGCGCATCACGCCCGTTCGTCGCCGCGCAGGCCGCGCCGGGGGCCAGCACGCGCCGGGTCGGCGCGGCTGCCAGGCCGTGCCCCCTCCGGGGCCCGCCGGCCGGCTGCCGAGGTGCCAAGCCCAGCCGTGGAACGGGGCTCAAAATCATTATTCAGGTTAACCCTGAATAATTTCAAAATTGGTACAAAGGCAGCTCCCATGGCGACACCGGCGCGACCGCCGAATCGCTCCCATGAGGGCCCTGGATAAATACCTCACGGATTGACGGGACGTCGGCTGGGGCGGCCTGGGCATCTGGCCAGCGCCCGCGCGACGGCCCCAGCAAGCCCCCCCCAACACCCCACCACCACCACCGGCTGGCCCCCGCCCACGCAGCGGGGTCGGCACGGCGACGCCACCGCGGCCCGCTCCCGCAGCGCCTTCTGCTCGACCGGCAGAGTCCAGCCCGCCCCGCACCAGCGTCCGTTCGACCTGGCCCTGTGCGGTCCCATGCGGCCCGAAACAGCCCTGCGCCCCCCCGTCTTTAACCGACTTCAGACCGCCTCGACGCCCAAAAAGGTCAACCTTTTGTAAATATGAATTAATTTATTCAGCATGTACCCAAATAATGTTTATTTGTATTTTGATACATGCTTTCTTCAGGGAAATTGACTGATTTACCGGCGATTTATCAAGGGCCTCACCAAAGCGGCAAAACCTAGTATTCAGGCACCACTCAACTCCCTGGAGAAACTCATGAGCAGCATCAACACGAGCACCCTGAACTGCCTGCAGACGCCGGGCTCGTACGAAATCAACAACAAGGCCTTCGGCCCCGTGGTCGCCTCCGCGATCGGGGTGGCCGAAGCGGCAGCCGAGTCGGTCAGTGCCGTGTTCTCGTTCAGCGCCGAGAGCCTGGAGAAGCTGGCCGCCGCCACCGAAGGCAGCTACGACGCGGTCAGCGCCACCGTCAGCGAGGCGGCCAGCGCCCTCAGCAGCGGGGTGGACAGCACGGTGTCGGCGTTCAGCAGCGCGGTCGACGAGGGCAGCGACTTCATCAGCAGCCTGGGCAGCGCCGCCAGCGAGTGGGTCGACGACATCGAGGACGCCGCGGTCAGCGTCGGCAACACCGTGAGCGAGGCCGCCAACACGGTGAGTGACACCGTCAGTGACGCCGCCAGCGCGGTCTACGACGGCGCGGCCTCGGTGGTGGACACCGTGGCCGACGCCGCCAGCAGCACCGCGGCCTACCTGACGCTGGGCGTGCTGGGGGGCCAGCAACTGCTGAGCGAACTGGCCTGACCCTCAGCGCTGTCCAGAAGGAGCCTCGCCATGACCGTCCCCCCCTGTGCCCCCCTCACCCGCCCGTCCACCGCCCTGCGGGCCCTGGCCACCCTGGGCCTGGGTGCAGCCCTCAGCGGCTGCTCGATCGTCAGCCCGCTGCCGCTGTGGGAGCTGACCAAGGCCGCGGGCGCGGCCACCGGCTCGGCCCTGCAAGTGAGCAAGGGCCAAGCCAGCGACACCATCTACCACCTGCACCCGGCCGTGAAGGCGGTGTGCATCGAATACAACCCCCAAACCCAGGTGCCCGACGTGGTGCCCGCGCTGCAGGCCGAGTTGCGCCACCACTCGGTCGAGAGCCGGGTCTACAGCAGCAACGCCTGGAGCGACCGCTGCCCCGTCTGGCTGCGCTACAGCGCCTACATCGACTGGGCCACACCGCCCTTCAGCGACCAGCACAAGCCTTACTTGAACCGCGCCTCACTGACGCTGCAGCGCGACAACGGCCAGGTGCTGTCGACCAGCCACTACAACGTGGACTCCAGCTTCAGCGCCGGCAAATGGGGCTCCACCCGGGACAAGCTGGGCCCGGTGGTGACCGCCCTGCTCACAGGCTTTGAAAACTGAACCTCGCCCTTGAAAGAACTTGCCATGACCACGCCACAGCCTGACCACGCCCTTGCCCGTCCCCTGGCTCACGCCCCAGCCGCCCCCACCCGGCGCAGATCGCCCGCGCCCGCCAAGCTGCGCCTGGGCGCCGCCGCCCTGTGGCTGGCCAGCGCCGGTCTGCTGGGCTGCAGCAGCGCCCCCACCACCACGGTGCCCGGCCCCCTGAGCGCCCTGCCCGCACCGGCCCCGATGAACCTGGAGCGGGTCAACAACGGCTCGCTGTTCCAGCCCGGCATGACCTCGGCCTCGATGTTCATGGACCGCCGCAAGCCGCGCCACATCGGCGACACGCTGAAGGTGGACATCTCCGAGACCGTCAACGCCAGCAGCGCCCTGACCACCGACACCAGCCGCGAGAACGCCCTCACCGTCAAAGGCCCGGGCGTCAAGGGCGTGGGCAGCGGCATCATCCGTTCGCTGCTCAACCTCGACGCCTCGGCCTCGGGCAGCGACTCGTACAAGGGCACCGGCAAGACCACCGACGCCAGCAGCTTCACGGGCCAGTTGGCCGCCACCGTGATCAATGTGCTGCCCAACGGCAACCTGGTGGTCGCGGGCGAGCGCAGCGTGGCCTTGAACGGCGGCGTGCGCACGCTGCGCTTCTCGGGCGTGGTCGACCCCAAGGACCTGAAGTCCGGCAACGTGGTGGCCTCCAGCGATGTGGTCAACGCGCGGCTTGAAATGGCCGGCCAGGGCGATGTGTCCGAAGCCGCCCAACGCAACTGGCTGCAACGCGTGCTGACCAACACGCTGTCGGTCTGGTGAGGTAGGGCTCGGAGCAGCGAACCCTTGGCGATCCTGATCTGATCTGATCTGGTCAGGTCGGGCCAGCACGCCTAACTTCGCACGCCTGACCTCGCGCGCGGGGCCGGGCCCGCGTCAGGGGCCAGCCGCAGCGCCTGCGCTGTCGGGGCCCGCCCACGCAGGCACTGAGTCGCCCCCCTGCGGCGGGGCGTTCGAGCGGCTCAGGTGGGCCGCAAGCGCAGCGCCTGGGCCAGCACGTCGCTGTCGTGCTGGTCGTTGGGCGGCTCGACCTGCTGGGCGGTTTCGCGCAGCTGGGCAAAGCTCTCCTGTTGCCGGGCGCGGGCGGCTTCGCGGTCGCGGATGCGCAGGGCCACACCGCCTGCCGAACGCTCGCCTTCCTGGCCCAGCATGGCCCGCGCGGGGCCGATGCCGCAGCGCTTGCGCAGGGTGTCGATCTGTTGCTGCAGCTCCGCGTGCTGCGGGATGCGGGCCTGGTTGCGGGTCAGGATCTGCTGGCCCAGGTCCAGCAGCTTGGTGTTCATGGTGTCGTCGGCCCCTTCGAGCAACTGCTCCACCGCCCCGGTCACGTCACCGCCCAGGCTGCGGCCCATCGAGGCCTCGGCCAGGCTGTTGATGTGGGCCAGGCTGGCGCGCACGACATCGCCATAGGGCGGGTGCAGCTGGCAGGCGTTGGCAATCAGCTCGGCCAGCCCGCGCGTGTTGGCAAAGCGCAGGCCGATGCGGCGCACCCAGTCCTCGGCCTCGGGCAAGCGCACCGAGGCGACCTCGATCACCGCCAGCAGGTTGCACAGGTTGCAGGCCACCTCAAAGTCAAAGTCGGGCTGCACCAGTTCGTTCGCCAAGGCGGTGACACCGGCCACGGCTTCGTCAAAACGCTGGCTGTAGAGGTGGCTCAAGACCTGGGCCACTTCGCTGAAACGCCGCACACGGGCGCTGCCGTTGTGGCGGTGCGCGATGCGGCCGAAGTCGGCCAGGCAGCGCTCCAGGCCGCGCCGGTCGCGCTCGGCCAGGTAGCAGAACGCCAGCAGCACCAAGGACTGGAAGTCGTACAGCTTGGAGTTCAAGCCCAGGATGGTGGCGCGGGCCAGCCACACCTTGGCGGCCTTGAGGTCGCCGGTGTAGTAGGCCATCATGCCGCTCTTCTGCAGCCGCGCCACCGACTCGGGCGTCAGCTCGGCCGCTCGCCGGAAGGTGCCCATGGCGCCACCGAAGTCGGCGCCTTCGACCTGGGCCCGGCCCAGCACGTCGTAAGCGTCGGCAAAACTGGGGTCGTCGTCGAGCATCTTCTGCAGGCTACCCATCGCCTTGCTGGACTGGCCTGCCTCGATCTGTGCCCGGGCAATGCCCAGGCGGGCCCAGGGCATGGCGCGCTCGGCCAGCACCGCCTTGTAGAGCACCTCGGCCTCGCGCGGACGCCCCAGGCGCAACAACAACTCGGCGCCGATGCGGGCCGCGTACAGCCAATAGGGCTCGCGCGCCTGAAAGCGCTGCAGGCAGAGGTCGGCGGCGTGCTCGAGCTTTTGCCGCTCCAGCGCTTCAAAGATCGGCTGCAGGTGGCGCTTGCGCAGGCGCGCCAGGCTCAAGCGCTCGAACAAGGTCGAGGGCGTGAAGGGTTTGAGCAGGTAACCGTCGAGCGCGGACTCGGCGGCCTCGGCCACCGCGCCGTAGGACGCCTCGGCCGTGACCATGAAAAACACGGTGGCAAACGGCAGCAGGTGGGCACGCCGCAGGTCGTCCAGCAGGGTCTGGCCGGAGTAGTGGTGCTCGGCAAAAAACTGCTCGCACAACACAAAGTCGAACACCGTGTGTTCGAGCCGGTTGCGGGCGTCCTGGATGCGGCTGCATTGCACCACGTTGCCCACCCCGTAGTCGCGCAGTTGGCGCACCAGGATGGAGCGGGACGTGGTGTTGCCATCAATCACCAAGGCCTGGGTGTCTGCGATGTCGCGCGAGGAATCGATGGCCATGAGGTGAGAATCGAAGCAGGAACGTGTTTTGCAACCGTGTTTGTAACAGGAATCGCCCGGGCCTTGCGCCCCCAAGCGGTCGTGTGGCGTCCGAATGAGGGAATTTGCCGCAGACCAGGCCGGGGCGTGGTCGCGGATCGCACAGAGGAGGAACAAAAATGAAATTACTGACAGGGCTCGGGGTCTTGGTTCTGGTGCTGCTGGGCCTGGCCTGGCTGTGGCGCCGGCGCGGCGGTGCCAACCGATCAGGGCCGTCCGGACCTTCTGCGCCCCCGATGTCGCCCAAGGCCCCCAAGCCGCCCGGGCCTCGCCCCCTCGCGGCGCCCGCCCAGGCGCCGGCAGCGTCAGCGCCCCCACGCGGTGACAGCGCCCTGTCCCCGCCCCCGCCCGCAGCGCCCCCGGCGGCCCTCGCCGAGCTGCGCTGGGTGCCCCGGGCCAGTCTGTCGGAGGGCCGCCAGCGCGCCATCGTGGCGGCCTTGCAGCGCGTGCCCCAGCCGTCGCGCGCGCTGCACCAGTTGATCGCGCCGGACTTTCTGGCCCAGGCCAGCTCCAGCGACCTGGCCGACCTGATCCAGGGCGAGCCGCAAGTGGCGGCCAAGGTGCTGGCGGCCGTCAATTCGCCGCTGTTTGGCTTGCAGGCCCCGGTGTTGAGCATTGGCCCGGCCGTCACCTACCTGGGGCTGAACACGGTGCGCGGCATCTGCCTGCGCTACATGATGGAGGACGCCTTCCAGGCCGGCGACCCCGCCGTGAAACGGTACTTCGACCAGGTCTGGGGGGCCAGCACGCTGGCCAGCGAGCTGAGCCTGCGCCTGGCCCAGTCCTGCCACCTGCCCGACCCGGGCGCCCTGTCAACCCAGGTGCTGCTGTCCTTCCTGGGTCGGCTGGCCATGGCCTCGCTGCTGCCCAGCGCCACCTTGCTGGCCCTGGCCGACCAAGACCTGCTGACCCGCTGCCGCCGAGAACAAGCCGAACTGGGCCTGTGCGCGAGCGAGGTCGGGGCCTTGCTGATGCAGGCCTGGCAGCTGCCCGAACCGTTGATCCAGCACGTCAATGCGATTGACCAGTTGCTGTGCAGCCCCCCGCCGCGCCCGCTGTCGCCGGGCTCACAACGGCAGGCGCTGGCCTACCTGGGCGCTCGCCTGGGCGAGCGCTTGATGTGGGGCCGACTGCAGCCCGCCGACGCGGCGCAACAGGTGCTGGGCCCGGACCCCGATTTCTTCTACCTGCAGCAGCACTGGCAAGGCCGGGCCCTGGCCGGCGTGCCGGCCTGGCTGGCCAGCCCGGACTGGCAGCGCAGCCTGAGCCCGCTGTGCCAAGCCCTGCAGGCCGGCCTGCGCTGAGGCCACACCGACCGACAGCCTCAACCTCCAGGTCAACCCCGACCTCGCGCCGCGCCATGCCGGCGCTCGGGCGGGCCCGCGCGCCGCGGGCGGCACCGCGAGACCGGTGGGCCGATCAGGCGCACGGGTCTGGCGCACGGGTCAGGCACGCGGGTCAGGTTCGCGGATCAGGGACCGGGATCCGTGAGCTGAGTCCGTGAACTGGATCCGTTGCGCAGATCGGCGGCCAGCCGGCTGAAAAAAGGCGAGCTGCCGCTGGCCGCGGCCAGCTGCGCCGCACAGGCCAGCAGCTCCGGCCCCAGGGCGGCCATGCGCTCGGGGGTGAAGCGCACCGCCGGGCCTGCAATGCTCAGGGTGCCCAAGGGCGGCTGACCGGCCAGCCGCACCGGCGCGGCCATGGCGTTCAAGCCCGCGGTGTAGGTCTCCAGGCCCAGGCTGTAGCCGCGCTCGCGGGCGGCTTGCAAGGCGGCCCGCACCTCGTCGAGGCTGGTGGGGGCGCGCGGACCGTATTGCCCCAGCGCGGCCAGGCCCTGCTCGCTGACGCGGGCCAGCGCCTCGGCCTCGGGCAACACCGACAACCAGGCCAGGCCCGACGAGGTGCAGGCCAGCGGTGCGGTGCTGCCCATGTCGGGGTCGTAGCGCAGGCCCTGACGGGCCCCCTGGGCGCGGGCCACCCAGGTGAGTTGGGGGCCATCGGCCACCGCCAGGCGCACCAGCTCGCCCGAGGTGGCGGCCAGCCGGTCCAGCAGCGGCTGAGCGATGTCGATCACGCCAGAATGGCTCAAAAAACTGAAGCCCAATGCCACCAGCTTGGTGGTCAGCAGGTAGTCGCCGTGCTCACGCGTTTGGCGCACATAGCCACAGCGCACCAGGTCGGTCAGCAGGCGGTGCACGGCGCTGCGCGGGATGTCGAGCTGGTCGGCCACAAAGGCCAGCTCCACCCCATGGCCGTGCTGCGCCAGCAACTCCAGGATGCGCATAGTCCGTTCCAACACGCCGCTCATGTCCATTCACTCCAATCCAAGCTGGCCGCTAGGGTAACTGAGGCCCAGGCCCCGGGCCCCCGGACAGCGGCAGGCCCCGTCCGAAGCGAGCGGATTTCGCGCGGTTTGCGCGATTGGCGCCCGACCCGCCTCAGGACCGCGCGGGCGTCTGACCGCCCCGCACCCGCTTGACGGCATACTCGCGGGATCAGTGAAGCCTTGGCAGGGGCGGCGCAAAATGGGCGCCGCTGGATGCACAAGCAGAGAGGACCCCATGACCGACGCCGGCCACGACCGCGAATCCGTACCCGAAATGCCCAACCGGCTGGGCCTGGATGGCATCGAATTCGTTGAATACGCCACCACCCGCCCCCAAGCCCTGGGCCATGTGCTGGAGATGATGGGCTTCCGCCCGATCGCCCGGCACCGGTCGCGCGAGGTGACGCTGTACCGCCAGGGCAGCATGAACGTGGTGGTCAACGCCAACACCGACGACGCGCGCGTCAGTGCCGTGGTCGACAACAGGCCGGTGATCTCGGCCGTGGCCTTCAGGGTGCGCGACGCGCTGCGCGCCCACACCCGCTGCGTGGAGCTGGGCGCCTGGGCGGTGCCCAGCCATGCCCAGGCCATGGAGCTGCACATCCCCGCCATCCATGGCCCGGGCGGCTGCCGCTTCTACCTGGTGGACCGATGGCAGGAGTTTTCGATCTACGACATCGACTTCAAACCCATCCCCACCGTGGACCAACACCCCCCGGCGCTCGGCGGCATGGGCTACTTTGGCCTGGTGCAGTACGTCAACGTGGGCCGCAGCGAGGACTGGATCCGCTACTACGAGACCATGTTCGACTTCAGCGTCATCCCCGAGGAAGAACGCTTTGGCATCCTTCCCAAGGGCAAGGTGCTCAAGAGCCCGTGTGGCCAGTTCATGTGGCAGCTGATCGAACCCGATCCCTGGATGGAAAGCGACCAGGCCCCCGAGAGCCTGGAGCGCATCGGCCTTGGCGTGCCCGACGTGGGCGCGGCGGTGGCCGAACTCAAATCGCGCGGCATCGAGTTCATTGAAACCAGCGCCCTGCACCCCGAAGACCGCGGCGCCCTGACCCGCAAGGTGCTGGGCTCGGTGGCGTTCGAGTTGGTCCACCGCAGCGTTTGAACAAGGGCACCGCATGAACTTGCTCGACCGCTTTGGCATGGACACCAGCACCCTGGCCGGCCCGCTGGAGGCCCGGCTGACCGCCATGCGCCAGGCTGGCTTCTCGCAGGTGATGCTGCACGCCCGCGACCTGGTGGGCCACCCCGGTGGGGTGGCCCAGGCCGTGCAGGCGGTGCAGGCCAGCGGCCTGCGGCCCACGGGGTTCCAGGTGCTGCGCGACTACGAAGGCCTGACGGGCCCCTTGCACGAGTACAAGGTGGACATTGCCAAGAGCCTGCTGCAAACCTGCGCCCAGTCCGGCAGCCAGCTGCTGGTGTTGAGCTCCACCACCTCGCCCCACGCCAGCAGCGACTGGGACCACCTGGCCGCCGACCTGCGCAAGCTGGCCATGCTGGCCGTGCCGCTGGGCATCCGCATCGCCTACGAGGCCCTGTCCTGGGGCCGCAGCGTGAACGACTTCGTCACCGCTTGGGACCTGGTCTGCGACGCCGACTGCCCCAACCTGGGCCTGTGCCTGGACACCTTCCACATCCTGGCCGCCAAGACGCCGCTGGACGCCATCGCCGAGCTGGACCCCGAGCGCATCTTCCTGGTCCAGCTGTCGGACTTCATGTGGCACGAGATCCCGACCTTTGAAGACCGCATCACCACCGCGCGCAGCCTGCGCGTGTTCCCGGGTGAAGGTGCCCACAGCGAGCCGCTGGCCGACCTGGCGCTGCGCCTGGACCGCCTGGGCTATGTCGGTGACTACAGCTTCGAGGTCTTCAACGAGGACTACCAGCAGCTGCCGCTGGACACCGTGGCCGCGCGCGCGCGCCGTGCCGCCAGCTGGCTGCACGACGATGTGCTGCGCAAGGCAGCCCCGCTGCCGCCCTGGGCCACGCGCCGCGCCTGAGGCCGCCCGGCCCGCTCAGGCGCTGCGAGGGGGCGGGCCCAGCGGACTGCCAACGCCGCCCCGGCTCACAACACCTGACGCAGGGTCTGCACCACTTCGGCCACGCGCGGCAGCAGGCGCGCCACCACCTCTTCGCGGCTCAGTTGCATGGTCATGGTCGAGCCGATCGCGCCCACGCATTCGCCCTTGCGGGTCTTGACGGGCATGGCAAAGCCGCGCAGGCCGGTGTTCAGGTGCTGCTCGGCCACCCAGTAGCCCTGATCGCGGGCCGCGTGCACCTCGCGCAAAAAGGACTCGGCATCGGTCGGCGTGGTGGCGGTGAAGGCGCTGAACTCATGCTGCTCCACCCAGGTTTGCAGCTCGGCCGCGCCCCAGGTCGACAGGATGGCCGCGCCCGGCGTGACCACATGGGCCGGCACGCGTGCGCCCACCGAAAACCCGATCGACACCATGCGGTTGCTCTGGCTGCGCGCCAGGTACACCACCTCGTGCCCGTCGAGCACGCTGAAGTTGAAGTTCTCACCGCACTCATTGGCCAGGCGCTGGATGAAGGGCTGGACCAGGCGCGGCAGGCGGGCGGCGCTGAGGTAGCTCTGCCCCAGGCGCAGGATGCGGGGGGCCAGCCAGAAGCGCTTGCCATCGGTCTCCGCGTAGCCAAAATGGACCAGGCTCAGCAGGTAGCGCCGTGCCGCGGTGCGCGACAGGTCGGCCCGCACGGCGGCCTCGGAGGCCGTCAGGCGCGGGAACTCGTCGTCGAAAGCCTCGATGACGCGCAGGCCCTTGCCCAGGCCCTCAATGATGTTCTGTCGGTCAATCTCCATGCGCTGTTTGTAGCCGCCGGGGCCGCGCTCAAGGGTACGTAAAAACCCTATAAACGCATCGATTTCGGACGCGGCGTCCGATCACCGCCCAAAAACACCCCCGCCCGCTTGAGCGTCCCCCCAACGGGCGCCATAGTGCGGCCCATTCCTTGTTTTGCCGCTGCGCCTCCCCCGCAGCCCTGCTGTTCATGTCCATCAATGGCCTGACCCGGGTGTTCTTTGTGCTGGGTGACCCCGTCGCCCAAGTGCGCGCGCCCCAGTTGTTCAACCCCCTGTTCCAACGCTTCGGTGAAAACGCCGTGCTGGTGCCCGCCCATGTGGCCCCCGAGCGCTGCGAAGCCTTTGTCCGGGGGGTGCTGGGCGCCGGCAACATGGACGGCCTGTGGCTGACCATCCCGCACAAGACCGCGGCGCTGGACTGGATCGACCATTGCAACCCCGCGGGCCGCCGCGCCGCGTCGGTGAACGCCTTGCGGCGCCGGGCCGACGGCCGCCTGGAAGGGGCTTTGTTTGACGGCCTGGGCCTGGTCAAGGCGCTGGACCACCAGGGCGTGGCCACCACCGGCCAGCGCGTGCTGCTGGTGGGCACCGGCGGCGCGGGCATGGCGATTGCCGCCGCGCTGTCTGAACGCCCGCTGGCCGAACTGGCCCTGTACGACGCGGTGCCGGGTCGCGCCAATGCGCTGGCGGCCCGCCTGCAAGCCGACAGCGCCTGCCCCTTGCGCGCCCCCGCCACGCTGGACCCCGCGGGCTACAGCCTGGTGGTGCACGCCACGCCGCTGGGCCTGCGCGCCGACGACCCGCTGCCCTTTGACGTGCGGGCGCTGGACCCGCAGGCCGTGGTGTTCGACATCCTCATGAAGACCGCCGGCACGCCGTTGCAACGGGCCTGCGAGGCCGCCGGCGTGCGCTACCACCCGGGCTTTGACATGCTGGTGCAGCAGGTGCCGGACTACCTGCGCTTCTTTGGCTTTGAGGCCATGGCCGACGCGCTGGCCCACGACCTGGCGCCGGTGCGCGCCTTGATCCAAAGCGACTGACGGCGCCCCGCCCCGCGCCACACCGGGCGGGGACCCGGCGTGCGCCCCCCGGGCTGCGCACGCCAAATTCAATGCGCGGTTCTGCGCAGGCGGCGCCCTGCTTGGCATACACTTGGATGTAACAGAACGCATGCACAGCCACAGGCCCAGGGTCATGGACTGCGCGCAGACAAACCACCTCCCCGGCGCGCGACGGGGTTCCCCATGCGATACACCGAAACCAAAGCGAGAAGTGCCGAACTGCTCCGATTGACCTTGGCCCACATGGGGCATCATTCGGCGGCGTTCAACCCACTGACCTTCACGCTCTGGTACGAGTACGCCTCGGGCATGAACCCCAAGCTCAATGCCGCCATCGAGTTGCGCCTGAGCCAGGCACTGCCGATGGACGACGAGACGGTGCTGAACCTGTACCGCGAACACATCGCCCCCGCCGACACCGAGCAGGTGGAGATGATCGCTGATGAGATGCAGCGCCTGATGACCACCGTGGCCGAGTCGGCCTCGGAGACCGGTCAGCAGGCGGGCACCTTCGGGGTGCAGCTCAACGAGCTGACCCAGGTGCTGGAATCGCAAAGCCCCAACACGCCCCTGCGGCCCCACCTGGAGCGCGCGCTCGAGGGCACCGTCGGCATGAAGTCGGCCGTCGACGCGCTGCAAAGCCGCGTCAGCCAGAGCCAGAGCGAGATCCAGCGCCTGCGCAGCGACCTGGAACGGACCCGCGAAGAGGCCATGCTCGACCCGCTGACGGGCCTGCTCAACCGCAAGGGTTTTGACCAGCGCCTGCAGGCCCTGCTCAGCCACCCGACGGCGCCGGGTGAAAGCCATTGCCTGCTGATGCTCGACATCGATCACTTCAAGAGCGTCAACGACACCCACGGCCACCTGATGGGCGACCGGGTGATTCAGGGCTTGAGCGAGATCCTGCGCACCTCGGTGACGCGCAGCGCGCACGCGGTGGCGCGCTACGGCGGCGAGGAATTCGCCATCGTGCTGCCGCACACCAGCAAAGTCGAAGCCCTGCAGATCGCGGAGACCATCCGCGCGCGCACCAAGGCCATGAAGCTGCGCAACCGCAGCACCCAGGAGGTGGTGCTGACGGTGACCATCTCCAGCGGCCTGGCCGAACTGCGCCCCGGTGACGACGCCCATTCGCTGATCGCGCGCGCCGACGCCGCGCTGTACGCGTCCAAAAAGAACGGCCGCGACCGGGTCACCAGCCACTGAGGCCGGGCCCGACCGGGCCACGCCTCAGGGCGGCAAATCGAACAGGCTGGTGGCCTCGAGGTCCAGCACCTCGGTCCCGGCCTGGTTGAACAACTGCCAACGCCAGCGCAAGATGCCCAGCGTGGGCTGGCTTTGCGAACGCCGCGTCTCCAGCACCGTGGCGCGCAGGCTCAACGCGTCCCCCGGGCGCACCGGGTGTGGCCATTTGACGTAAGCCAGCCCGGGCGAGGCAAAGGACTCCGACCCGTGCAAGGCGCTCTCCACCACCATTTGCATGGCGATGCCACAGGTTTGCCAACCGCTCGCGATCAGGCCGCCAAAGCGGCCTGCCTGAGCGCGGTCGGGCTCGGTGTGGAACCACTGCGGGTCGTAGCGCTGGGCAAAAGCCAGCAGCTCGGTGTGCTCCAGCAAGCGGGGGCCGGCCTCGATGACCTGCCCGACAGAAAACTCGGCAAAGCGCATGCTCAGTAGGTCTCCAGGTGCAGGCGACCGCCTTGGCGCAGCGCCGGGCCCAGCGTGTCCCAGGACAGGCCCGCCTGCTGGGCCACATCGCGCAGCGCCAGCACGACGCCCTCTTCCATGCTCTTGAGGCCGCAAACGTAGAAGAAGGTGTTGGGGTCGGCCAGCAGCGGCGCCAGGTCGGCCGCGCGCTGGCGGATCAAGTCCTGCACATAGGTCTTGGGGCTCTGGGGCTGGCGCGAGAACGCGAAGTTGATGTCGATGAAGTCCTTGGGCAGGTTCTGCAACGGGCCGAAGTACGGCAGCTCTTCGGGCGTGCGGGCGCCGAAAAACAGCATCAGCTTGCCGCCCTCGAACTTGCCCGACTGGCGCAGGCGCCGGCGCCATTCGGTCATCGCGCGCATCGGTGCGCTGCCGGTGCCGGTGCAAATCATCACGATGTTCGAGCGCGGGTGGTTGGGCATCAGGAAACTGGCGCCAAACGGCCCAATCACCTGCACCTTGTCACCGACCTGCAGGTCGCACATGTAGTTGCTGGCCACGCCGCGCACCGGCTGGCCTTGCGGGTCTTGCAGCACGCGCTTGATGGTCAGGGACAGGTTGTTGTAGCCGGGCCGCTCGCCGTTGCGCGGGCTGGCGATGCTGTATTGGCGCGCATGGTGCGGGCGGCCTTGCGCATCCACCCCCGGGGGCAGCACACCAATCGACTGGCCCTCGAGCACCGGGAACGGCATCTGGCCAAAGTCCAGCACCACATGGTGGGTGTCGTAGTCGCGGCCCACCTCGGTCACGCGCACATTGCCGACCACGGTGGCGGTGACGTGCTTCTCGGCCGCCTTGGGGCCATAGAGGTTGGTGTAGGCGTGGGCGGCCGACCACGGCGGCACCGTGGCGCCGTATTGGGCGCTGTTGAAACGCTCGCCCTCGGGGGCCGACACCGCCTGCGGCGTGGCGGCGGCTTCGGGCGCGGGGGCCCCGCCCGCGGCGGCCGCGAGTTGCTCGGGGCTCAGTTCGGGCGGCAGGCTGTCCCAGGTCAGTTGGACCTCGGGGGAATACGCGAGCTGGCGCGGCATGTCGCGCCAGTTGTCAATCGAACCGGTGGGGCACGGCGGCACACAGGCCATGCAGAGGTTGCACTTGTCGGCATCGACCACGTAGTTGCGCGAATCGTGCGTGATGGCCCCCACCGGGCAGGTGGCCTCACAGGTGTTGCAGCGGATGCAGATCTCGGGGTCGATCAGGTGCTGGCGGATGACTTGGGGTTCGCTCAGGTCCATGGCTTGTCTCGACGGGGTAAGTGGGGCTTGAGGGCTAGGGTCAAGGGAAACAGAGGGGCTGACAAGCGGGTTCACCCGGGTGCGGGCACGCCGCAGCGGGCCCGAGGCGCATCACCCACCCCTTGGAAGGCAGTGCGTGACACGCCCTGCACGACCGTGGGGGCTAGCTCCAGCCGCCGCCGGGCCGCCCCAAGGCGGCTGGGCCCCCCTTGGGAGGCAGTGCGTGACACGCCCCGCACGACCGTGGGGGCTAGCTCCAGCCGCCGCCGGGCCGCCCCAAGGCGGCTGGGGCCCCCTTGGGGGGCAGGGAGTGACACGCAGTGCACGACCGTGGGGGCTCAGTTAAACCGGATGTACTCGAAGTCCACCGGCTGGCGGTTGATGCCCATGACCGGGGGGGCGATCCAGTTGGCAAACTTGCCGGTGTCGGTGACACGGCCCATCAGGCTGGCAACGAAAGCGCGGTCCTCGGCCGAGGGCAGCCAGTCGTTCTTCTTGGCTTGCCATTCGGCTTCCGACACCACACGGCCCTCGGGCGTCAGCTTGAGACCGGCCAGGGCGCCGATGTTGCGGTGGAAGGCCTTGTGCGGCACGGTCAGGCGGAACGGGATGCCGTTCTTTTCGATGACCTTGTTCCAACGCTCGACACCGCCCACCGAGTCCTTGATGTAGTCGTCACGCAGCACCTCGTTGAGTGCGTTGAGCATCGGGACTTCCTTCTCCACCAGCTGGCCGTTCTGCACATTGAGCACCTTGTAGCTCTGGCCCTTGAGCTGGTGGTCGTCGGTACGCTTGCCTTCTTCGTAGCGGCCCTTGAGGCCGGTGCTGTAGAAGGTGGCGGCGTTGCTCGACTCGTCGGCACCGAACAGGTCGATGGTCACGCTGAAGTGGAAGTTCAGGTAGCGCTGGATGGTGGGCAGGTCGATCACGCCGGCGGCACGCAGCTTGGCGGGGTCGTCGGTCTTCAACTCGTTCATGACCTGGCAGGTGCGCTGGATCACGCGGCTCACGCCCGATTCGCCCACGAACATGTGGTGGGCTTCTTCGGTCAGCATGAACTTGGTGGTGCGGGCCAGCGGGTCGAAGCTGGACTCGGCCAGGGCGCAGAGCTGGAACTTGCCGTCGCGGTCGGTGAAGTAGGTGAACATGAAGAAGCTCAGCCAGTCCGGCGTCGGCTCATTGAAGGCCTGCAGGATGCGGGGGTTGTCCTCCTGGCCACTGCGGCGCTCGAGCAGCGCCTCGCCTTCCTCGCGGCCATCGCGGCCAAAGTACTTGTGCAGCAGGTAGACCATGGCCCACAGGTGACGGCCTTCTTCGACGTTGACCTGGAACAGGTTGCGCAGGTCGTACTGGCTGGGCGCGGTCAGGCCCAGGTGGCGTTGCTGCTCGACCGACGCCGGCTCGGTGTCGCCCTGGGTGACGATGATGCGGCGCAGGTTGGCGCGGTACTCGCCGGGCACGTCCTGCCAGGCGTTCTCGCCCTTGTGGTCACCGAAGTGGATCTTGCGGTCTTGTTCGGCGGGGTTCAGGAAGATGCCCCAGCGGTAGTCGGGCATCTTGACGTGGCCAAACTGGGCCCAGCCTTGCGGGTCGACACTGACGGCCGTGCGCAGGTAGACGTCAAAGCCGTGGCTGCCGTCCGGGCCCATGTCATTCCACCAGTCCAGGTAGTTGGGCTGCCACTGCTCCAGCGCGCGCTTCAAAGTGCGGTCTTCGGCCAGGTTGACGTTGTTGGGGATCTTTTCGCTGTAGTCGATGCTGGACATGGATGTCTCCGTGATAAGACGAATTTCGGTGGAAGAACTGGGGTTGCGGCGCGCCACCCTGATCCGCGCCGCACAACCTGGTGTCAGTGGATGACGGCGCCGCTCACACGCGGTTCCAGTCGAAGGCCGCCTTGTTGCCCTTGCCGTAGACCTTGAGGGCGCCTTGTTCGCCCACCGCGTTGGGGCGCTGGAAGATCCAGTTCTGCCAGGCGGTGAGGCGGCCGAAGATGCGGGTGAACATGTTCTCGGGGCCGTTGAAGCGCAGATTGGCTTCCATGCCGGTCAGGGCGTCGGGCGACATGGCCACGCGCTCCTCGATCACGATGCGCACTTCGTCGGCCCAATCGATGTCGTCGGGGTTCAAGGTGACCAGGCCCAGCGCGTAGGCGGCGTCGGCGTCAAGCGCCTGCCCTGCGGCAGCCCGCACGGCGTCCATCGGGGCGGCCTCGTCGTAGAAGCGGCGACCCAGGCGGCTTTGGCCGGTGACCATGGGGTAGAAGCCGAAATTGGTTTCGCCGACCATGATCTTGGGCGCACGCGCTTCGTCGTCGGGCAGGGCCAGGTGGTAGCTGCGGTCGCAGGCCAGGGCCAGCTCGAGGAAGGTGCCGGCAAAGCAGGAGCCCGGCTCGATCAGCGCGAACAGGCTGCGGCTCGACACATCGAGGCGGCTGAAGGTGCGGCGCAGCAGGCCGATGGTTTCGCGCACCAGCCAGTGCTGGGCGTGGGCCACCAACACCGCGTCCATGGCCAGCACGGCGGCGGCGTCACCCTGGGTGGTGATGAGCCAAGTGCCGATGTCGAGCTCGTTGGTGCGCATCGACAGGATGGCGTCCTCGAGTTCGCGCGCCAGGGCCAGCGGGTACCAGGCGGCGCCGGCGGCCTCGATGCCGGTCACATCGCTGGGCTGGGCACCGGTGGGCGCCTTGACCACGAAGGTGGCGGTGCGCTTGGCGCGGTCGATGGCCACGCTGACATGCCCGTAGTGCAGCGCATCGGCCTCGACGCTGCGCTGCAGCGGGGTCAGCGTGACGCCACGGCCATCGGCGGGGCGGTCGCTTTGTTCGGCCAGTTGCAGGGCACGCTCACGCACCTTCTGGGCAAACACCGCGGGCTTGGCGATGTCGTCGACCAGGCGCCAGTCCTTGGCCTTCTGGCCGCGCACGCCCTCGGTGGTGGTGCAGAAGATGTCGGCCAGGTCGTGGCGCACATGGCGCTTGTCGGTCACGCGGGTCAGGCCGCCGGTGCCGGGCAGCACGCCCAGCAGCGGCACCTCGGGCAGGCTGACGGCGCTGGAGCGGTCGTCGACCAGGATGATTTCGTCACAGGCCAGGGCCAGTTCGTAGCCCCCACCGGCACAGGCGCCATTGACCGCCGCCAGGAACTTCAGGCCGCTGTGCTTGGAAGAGTCTTCTAGGCCGTTGCGGGTTTCGTTGGTGAACTTGCAGAAGTTCACCTTCCAGCCGTGGCTGGAGACGCCCAGCATGAAGATGTTGGCACCCGAGCAGAACACCTTTTCCTTGGCGCTGGTGACCACCACGGTGCGCACTTCGGGGTGTTCGAAGCGGATGCGGTTGATGGCGTCGTTGAGCTCGATGTCCACCCCCAGGTCGTAGCTGTTGAGCTTGAGCTTGTAGCCCGGGGCCAGGCCACCGTTCTCGTCAAAATCAGCGGTCAGCGTGGCAATGGCGCCGTCAAAACTGAGCTTCCAGTGGCGGTACTGGGACGGGTGGGTCTGGTAATCAACACGGGGCGCAGCGTGGCTCATGGGGTGTCTCCGGCGGTGTGGAAAAATAGTGCATTCTTTGCAGGCGAATGCAGTTTATGTCATGCACTAAACTGCGTCAAGCACATGCACTAAATTTCCTGTTCGGAGATCACAAGGGCAGCTTCAAGGCCTCCCGCACCTGGGCCCGCAACAACTCAAATGTGGCTTGCAGCGGCTGCGAACTGGTGTCCAGCCGCAAATCAGCCTTGGAATAGAACGCCGAGCGACCGGCCAGGATCTGGCGCAGGTCCCCCATGGCCTCGGCACTGGCGGCCATCGGCCGCAAATCGCCCTGCGCGGCCACCCGCTGCATGTGGTCCTCGGGGTCGGCCTGCAACCAGACCGTGGTGCAGTGCGACAGCAGCAAATTGAAGGTGGCCGCGTCCGACACCAAGCCGCCCGGGGTGGCGATCACGGCTTCGGGGTAGATCTGAATCGCCTCTTCGAGGGCCCGGCGCTCGTAGCGGCGGTAGGCATTCATGCCGTACAAGCCCTGGATCTCGGAGATGCTGCAACCCGCGAACTTTTCGATCTCGCGGCTCAGCTCCACAAACGGGTATTCGAGGTCGTCGGCCAGCATCTGGCCCAGCGTGGACTTGCCGGCACCGCGCAAACCCACCAGGGCCACGCGCGGCCAGGCCGCCCCCAAGGGCTTGCCACTGACGCCACCACCGCCCAGCATGTCGGCCACGGCGATCCGCACACGGCGCAGCGTGGCCTCGTCGCAATGGGCCAGCAACTCGCGGATCAGCACCCATTCGGGCGAGGACGCGGTGACGTCGCCAATCAGCTCGGCCATCGAGCACTGCAGGGCCGCCGCCACCTGCTGCAACACCAGGAATGAGGCGTTGCCGGTGCCGTACTCGAGGTTGGCGAGGTGGCGCTCGGACACGTCGGCCGCCAAGGCCACGGCCTTGCGCGTCATGCCACGGCGGGCCCGCAGGGCGCGCACACGCTCGCCCAGCGCCACCAAGGCGGCATGCCGCTCCTCGGCCTCAGCCACAGGCCCTGCTGTCACAGGGTTGAGAGATTCTTGCATGTTGATGCTACGGGTAAACCCGGTTTTATGAACTATATTGCTTGACGACGGATGGGGGTGGCATTAGCCTTCGCAACATGCACAATACTTCACCACCCCTGGACACGCAAGCCTGCCTGTCAAATGGAGGCCCGACTGTGTCACAAAACACCTTCCGCCAAAACCTGGCGCGCCTGACCGCCCAGATTGGCCAGCGCCCCCTCGATGCCGCGCTGGACCAGTGGCTCAATGCCGAGCACGGCGTGCACAGCGCCAGCTACCAGGCGCTGCGCGCCGATTGCCTGCGCGGCGTCGCCGAAGGCTGGCTGTGCGAGCGCGAAGGCGGCGGCATCCGCTACGGGCGTATTTTCAAGCCCGCCGAGGACCTGCAGGGCTTCTCGGTCGATGTGGTGGACATGCAGGACATCGCGGGCCCCCACCACAGCCACCCACTGGGCGAGATCGATCTGATCATGCCCATCGACGGCGACGCCCTGTTCGACGGCCGCCCCGCCGGCTGGCTGGTCTGCCCACCGGGCAGCGCCCACCGCCCCACCGTGAGCCAGGGCCGCGCCCTGGTGCTGTACCTGCTGCCCGAGGGCCGCATTGATTTCACCCGCACCCAACCGAAAGCCGACGCATGAGCACAATCGAACTGCTGCCCAACCACCTGGGCGGCCAATGGCACCACGGCCAAGGCCAGGGCAGCACCTTGCTGGACCCGGTGCTGGGCACCCCCCTGGTGCGCGTGGACGCCACCGGCCTGGACCTCGCCGCGGGCTTTGCCCACGCCCGCCAACAGGCGGGCCCGGCGCTGCGCGCACTGAGCTATGCGCAACGGGCCGAGTTGCTGGCCCAGGCGGCGCAGGTGCTGCAAAGCCACCGCGAGGCTTACTATGCGATCGCCACCGCCAACAGTGGCACAGTCAAGAACGACTCGGCGGTGGACATCGACGGCGGCATCTTCACGCTGAGCACCTACGCCAAGCTGGGCCAGGGCCTGGGGGACCGCCACCACCTGCTGGATGGCGACCGCGTGCGCCTGGGCAAGGACCCGCTGTTCCAGTCGCAGCATGTGCTGAGCCCGACCCGCGGGCTGGCGCTGTTCATCAACGCCTTCAACTTCCCCAGTTGGGGCCTGTGGGAGAAAGCCGCGCCAGCGCTGCTGTCGGGCGTGCCCGTGGTGGTCAAGCCGGCCACCGCCACGGCCTGGCTGACCCAGCGCATGGTGCAGGACGTGGTCAATGCAGGCATCTTCCCGCCGGGCGCGCTGTCGGTGGTGTGCGGCAGCTCGGCCGGCCTGCTGGACGCGCTGTCCCCGTTCGACGTGCTGAGCTTCACGGGCTCGGCCGACACCGCGGGGCTGATCCGCCGCCACGCCGCCGTGGCCGAGCGCTCGGTGCGCACCAACATCGAGGCCGACAGCGTCAACTCGGCCCTGCTGCTGCCCGATGCCGGTGACGAAGCGCTGGACCTGCTGGCCAAGGAAGTGGCCCGCGAAATGACCGTCAAGTCGGGTCAGAAGTGCACCGCCATCCGCCGCGTGTTCGTGCCCGATGCGCTGTACGAGCGGGCCGCCCAGGCCATCAGCGCCCGCCTGGCCAAGACCACCGTGGGCAACCCGCGCCACGAGGCCGTGCGCATGGGGGCCCTGGTCAGCCGCAGCCAGTTCGAGGCCGTGCAAGCCGGCCTGGCGCAACTCCAGACCCAGGCCCAGGTGCTGCACGACGGCGCCCAGCACGCCTTGATCGACGCCGACCCGGCCGTGGCCTGCTGCGTGGGCCCCACCCTGCTGGGCAGCCGCGACGCAAGCCCGGCCGTGCTGCACGACACCGAGGTCTTCGGCCCGGTCGCCACGCTGCTGCCCTACGGCACGCTGTCCCAGGGCCTGGACCTGGTGCGCCGCGGCCAGGGGTCGCTGGTGGCCTCGGTCTACGGCCAGGACGCCGAGGCGCTGCGCCAGGCGGCGCTGGACCTGAGCGACAGCCATGGCCGCGTGCATGTGATCTCGCCCGATGTCGCGGCCCTGCACACCGGCCACGGCAATGTGATGCCGCAGTCCCTGCACGGCGGCCCGGGCCGCGCGGGCGGCGGCGAAGAACTGGGCGGCCTGCGCGCCCTGGGCTTCTACCACCGGCGCAGCGCGGTGCAGGCCGCCACGCCCGTGCTGACCGGGCTCTGAGGCCCGCGCCGCCCTCGCCCCGCGCCCCCCGGCCTCAGCCGTCCGACAGGCTCACCATAAAACCAACAGGAGACCCGCCTTGACACCCCACCACGCTGTTCCCCCGCCCGGACCCGTCTTCAACTTTGCCCAGCACCTGATCGAGCGCAATGGGCGCCGCGCCGACAAGGTGGCCTTCATCGACGACCTGGGCACGCTGAGCTACGGCCAGCTCGCCGAGCGCATCCGGCGCCTGGGCTCGGCCCTGCGCGCCTGCGGCGTGCACCGCGAGGAACGCGTGCTGCTGCTGATGCACGACTGCAACGACTGGCCGGTGGCCTTTCTGGGCGCGCTGCACGCGGGCGTCGTGCCGGTGGCCGTCAACACCCTGCTGACCCCCGACGACTACGCCTACATGCTGGCGCACAGCCGGGCCCAGGCGGTGCTGGTGTCGGCCGCGCTGCTGCCCACCCTGCAATCGGCGTTGGCCCTGGCCAGCCACGAGGTCAAGAGCCTGATCGTGTCGCGCCCCACAGGCCCCCTGCCCGAGGGCGCGGGCGAGTTCGAACAGTTTTTGCAGCAAGGCCACCCGGCGGCCGCGGCCGCCAGCACCGGGCCGGACGACCCGGGCTTCTGGCTCTACTCCTCGGGCTCCACCGGCCGCCCCAAGGGGGCGCTGCACACCCACGCCAACCCCTACTGGACCGCCGAGTTGTACGCCGGCCCGGTGCTGGGCCTGACCGAACAGGACATCTGCTTCTCGGCCGCCAAGCTGTTTTTCGCCTACGGCCTGGGCAACGCGCTGAGCTTCCCGCTGAGCGTGGGCGCCACCACCGTGCTGATGGCCGAACGGCCCACGCCCGACGCCACCTTCCAGCGCTGGGTGCAGCACCAACCCACCGTGTTCTTTGGCGCCCCCACCGGGTTTGCCGGCATGCTGAGCTCGCCCAAGCTGCCGGCCCGGGGTCAGGTGTCGCTGCGCCTGGCCTCGTCGGCGGGCGAGGCCCTGCCAGCCGACATCGGCGAGCGTTTCACCCGCCACTACGGGGTGGAGATCATCGACGGCATTGGCTCCACCGAGATGCTGCACATCTTTCTGTCCAACCGCCCCGGCCAGGTGCGCTACGGCACCACCGGCACGCCCGTGCCAGGCTACGAGGTCGAGCTGCGCGATGAGCAAGGTGGCCCCGTGCCCGACGGCGAACCAGGCGACCTGTACATCCGCGGCCCCTCGGCCGCGCTGATGTACTGGGGCAACCGCGACAAATCGCGCGACACCTTCCAGGGGGCCTGGACCAAGAGCGGCGACAAATACGTCAAGAACGCCGACGGCACCTACACCTACTCGGGTCGCAGCGACGACATGCTCAAGGTCAGCGGCATCTACGTGTCGCCCTTCGAGGTCGAAGCCACCCTGGTGCAACACAGCGCCGTGCTCGAGGCGGCGGTGATCGGCGTGGCCGATGCCGAAGGCCTGACCAAGACCAAAGCCTTTGTGGTGCTCAAGCCCGGCTGCCACGCCGACGAAGCCGAGCTCAAGGCCTTCGTCAAAGACCGGTTGGCGCCCTACAAGTACCCGCGCCAGATCGAGTTCCTGGCCGAGTTGCCCAAAACCGCAACCGGCAAGATCCAGCGCTTCAAGCTGCGCGACCGGGAGCGCGCCAGCGCATGAGCCCGAGCGCGCCCCCCCACGCCGCCACCGCGGGCGCCAGCGCGCGCCCTGAACGGGTGCGCCTGCGCTGGCGCGAGCGCACGGTCGAGATCGAGTTGCAGTGGCTGCACACCGAGGCAACGCAGGCCCCGCTGCTGGTGTTCTTGCACGAAGGCCTGGGCTCGGTGGCGATGTGGAAAGACTTCCCGCAGCGCCTGTGCCAGGCCTTGGGCTGGCGCGGGCTGGTCTACTCGCGCCCGGGCTACGGCCAGTCGACACCGCGCCCCGCCGACGAACACTGGGCGCCCGACTTCTTGCACCAGCAGGCCCATGAGGTGCTGCCGGCGCTGCTGCAGGCCCTGGACGTGGCCCCCACCGAAGGCCGCCCACCCGTCTGGTTGCTGGGCCACAGCGATGGCGGCTCGATCGCCTTGCTGCACGCCAGCCGCGCGGACGCGGCGCTGGGGGGCGTGATCGTGCTGGCGCCGCACATCCTGGTCGAACCCCTCTCGCTGGCCAGCATCGAGGAAGCCCGGCAGGCCTACCTGGCCCCCAACAGCCCCCTGCGGGCCGGGCTGGCGCGCTACCACGCAGACGTCGACTCGGCCTTCTGGGGCTGGAACCGCATCTGGCTTGCGCCCGAGTTTGAAAGCTGGAACATCGAACACGAACTGGCCACCCTCACCTGCCCCGTGCTCGCCATCCAGGGCCTGGACGACCCCTACGGCACCCTGGCCCAAATCCGCGGCATCGCCCAGCGCGCGCCCCAAACCCGCCTGCTGGAACTCCCCCACTGCGGCCACTCCCCCCACCGCGACCAACCCCAAGCCCTGATCGACGCCATCCAGGCCTTTGTGAACAATCCCCCGCGGGCCTGAGGCTCTCCCCAGCGCCCGAGAAAGCCCCCATCACGCCGCAAGCCCCCCAACGACGGCCTATCGGGCGTAGCGGATGGGTGTCAGGCTAGGCGGACGGAGCACAGGAACCGGAACGTACTCCAGGTACGTGAGGATTCCCAGCACCGCCCAACGACGCATGGCGCCCATCCGGTAGCCAGGGCACACCGTTAGCGGGTGAGTTGGGCGGAGTCGAAGGCCAGGTGATGCATGAACTCCCTCACCACCAACACCCCCGCCGCCAACGCCCGTCCCCCGGGCCAGCCTTCCTGCGCTGCGGGTCGCCCCTCGGCCACCCGGCACAGCCGGTTGAACAAGCGCTCCACGGCCTCCAGGCTCAGCCAGGGCCCTGGGGTGCCGGCCAGTTCGGCGATGTGCTGCAGGGTCGGGTCGGCCACCACACACAGGCGCGAGCCGATGGGCAGCTGCGGCACCAGGCGCATCAGCGTGTCTTCGACGGTGGCAATGGCGTCCTCCAGCTCGATCGGGCGCGGCGGATCGTGCCTGAAAAAAGCCTGGGCCACGCCCTGCACGCCCACCGGCCAGGGCAAAACGCGGGCCGGCGTGCGGCCATCACCAAACACCACCCGGCTGTGCTGGGCCCCCAGCTGCAACAGCGTGACCAGGCGCGGCTGGGCCGGGTTCACCCGGTTCAAGGCCTCACGCGCCAGCCACTGGGCATGGCGCTCGAGCCACAGCGCATCGGACTCGGGCTCGGCGGCGCCTGCGACCTCGGCCTCGCTGCCGGCCTCCGCGGTGACGGGCTCCGGCGGCGCGTCAGGCGCAGCCTGCCAGCCATCGGCCACCAAGCTCAGAGGGTCGGCAGCGTCCCCGGTCGTGGCGGCGTCGCGGCCGACCCGCTGCAAGACCGCCCGCAGCGTGGCTTCGTCGAGCGAGCGCGCGGCCCCCAGGCCGCCCACATGGCGGGCCGAGCGCGGGTGCAGCCCCACCCAGCGAAAGTCGGCCATCCCGGTCAGCGGCTCGGCCTCGGGAAAGCGGTTCAGGTAAAGCGCCCGCGCCCGCACCGCCGCGGCGCTGTCCGGGGCCAGGCGCTCGGCGCTCAACTGCAAGGTGACGCGGGCCAGGCCATGCACGGGGGACCCGGCCACTTCGGGCTCGGCCACCAGGAGCGAGGCCTGCGGCCGCGCAGCCAGGTGGCGGGCATGGGCCGCCAGGCCGCTGACCAAGATCACCAGCGAGGGCCCGTCGGGGTCGATCGCGTAGGGCACCTGGGACACAAAAGGGTCGCCCTCATCGGTGCAGGTGCCCAGGGCGGCCACCCGGCGTTCGGTCAACAGGGTGCGCAAGGCCAGGTCAAGACGGGATTCGTGGGTCATGGCGGAGCTCATGGGGGATCGTGGGAGATCGTCGGCGGTCCGGGGGGGCCGGGGTTGGTCGGTTCAGGCCTGGTGCGACCGGCGCCGCGCCCGCCATGCCACGGGTCTGCCGGGGCCAGACCGGCCCCAGAAAGCACCCGCGGGCCGCCGGGGCAGGCTGCCGAGGCTGCCGAGGCCGCTGCGACACGGCTCGGCCCCCAGGCCCTGCGCCAGCGGGGCCCGGCTCAGCGCTCGGGGTGGGAATGAGGGTGGTGCGCATGGCCTGCCAGGGCCGAGTCGTCATGGCCCAGGGCGGTGGCCCGGCGGCGGTTCACGTGGTAAGCGGTCACGACCTGGTGGGCCACCATGTCGAGCGAGGGGCGGGTGTTGCCCTGTTTGTCGGTCCAGACGCGGGGCGTCAGGCTGCCCGACAAGGCCACCGAGTCGCCATCGCCCAGTGCCAGCAGGCCCTCGACCACTTCGGTCTCAAAGGCGATCACATTGACAAACAGGTTCTCGCCCTCGCTCGAGGTGGCGCGCACCCGGGCCACGGCAAAAGGTTGGTTGTGCCGGTCCATGCGGGACTCGGCAGCGCCATGCAGGCGACCAGAAATCAATCCATCAATCATCGTCGAACGCTTTCTCTTCATGCGGCCGGCGCCAGCCAACGGCCCGCAGCCCGGCCTCGGGCTCCCTGGACGGTGCACCGCCACCCGCTCAAAGGGGATAGCTTACAGAGGCCCCGGGGCGGTGGACGGGGTGCCCCGGCCAAGCCCCTATTTTCAGGGCCCGCACAGTGGGTCTGGCACAATTCGGCCCTGCAGTTTCGCCGGGCTGGCCGACCGTGTGTCGGAGTCCCACGCCACAGCGAACGCCCTGTCCGCCCCAAGCGGCCCCTTCCCCACAGCCTCTGGATATACACCATGAACCGCTGCTTTTCACTGCCCAGGCGCCTGGCCTGGCGCAGCGTGTGTGCCGCTCTGGCGCTGAGCGCCCTGCCGGTGCTGGCCCAGGTGCGCGACTTTCCGGCCAGCGCACTGCGCGGCACCCTGGTCGTGACCCAGCCCCCCATCGTGCAGATGGACGGGGTGCAGACGCGGCTCTCGCCGGGCGCGCGCATCCGCAACACCGAGAACCTGATGGTGCTGTCGGGCAGCCTGGTGAACCAGACCCTGACCGTGAACTACACCCGTGACAGCCACGGCCTGGTGCACGAGATCTGGATCCTGACCGCCGCCGAAGCCGCGCTCAAGCGCCCTTCGGCGGCGCCCAGCAGCAACCTGGTCATCGACCTGAAGTGACGCGGGGCCGCTGCGGCGGCCACCGCCTGCCCCCGCTTTTATGTCCCTCCCGGAGGCCGCCGAGCACGGCGTGCGCTCCCGCCAACGACGAGATTTCGCCATGAGCAAAAAAGTTTTCATCAAAACCTTCGGCTGCCAGATGAACGAGTACGACTCGGACAAGATGGCCGATGTGCTGGGCGCCGCCCAGGGCTACGAACCGACCCAGAACGTGGACGAAGCCGACCTGATCCTGTTCAACACCTGCTCGGTGCGCGAGAAGGCACAAGAGAAAGTCTTCTCCGACCTGGGCCGGGTGCAGCACCTGAAGAAAAAGGGGGTGCTGATCGGCGTGGGCGGCTGCGTGGCCAGCCAGGAGGGCGCCGAGATCATCAAGCGTGCGCCCTATGTGGACGTGGTGTTCGGCCCGCAAACCCTGCACCGCCTGCCCGAAATGCTGCAGGCCCGCCAGCGCCTGGAGCGCCCGCAAGTGGACATCAGCTTCCCCGAGATCGAGAAGTTTGACCACCTGCCGCCCGCGCGCGTCGAAGGCGTGACCGCCTTTGTCTCGATCATGGAAGGCTGCTCCAAGTACTGCAGCTACTGCGTGGTGCCGTACACGCGTGGTGAAGAAGTGAGCCGCCCCTTCGAGGACGTGCTGGTGGAAGTCGCGGGCCTGGCCGACCAGGGCGTGCGCGAAGTCACCCTGCTGGGCCAGAACGTGAACGCCTACCGGGGCAAGATGGGCGACAGCGGCGAGATCGCCGACTTTGCGCTGCTGATCGAGTACATCGCCGACATCCCCGGCATCGAACGCATCCGCTACACCACCAGCCACCCCAACGAGTTCACACCGCGCCTGATCGAGGCCTATGCCCGCGTGCCCAAGCTGGTCAGCCACTTGCACCTGCCGGTGCAGCACGGCAGCGACCGCATCCTGATGGCCATGAAGCGCGGCTACACCGCCATGGAATACAAGAGCACGATCCGCAAGCTGCGCGCCATCCGCCCCGACATGGCGATGAGCAGTGACTTCATCGTCGGCTTCCCGGGTGAAACCGAGGAGGACTTCGGCAAGATGATGAAGCTCATCGAGGACATTGGCTACGACACCTCATTCAGCTTCATCTTCAGCCCGCGCCCCGGCACCCCGGCCGCCAACCTCAGCGACGACACACCGCACGAGGTCAAGCTCAAGCGCCTGCAGCACCTGCAAGCGGTGATCGAAGCCAACGTCAAGCGCATTGGCGAGAGCCGCGTGGGCACGGTGCAGCGCATCCTCGTGGAAGGCCCGTCGCGCAAGTCCACCCCCGAAGCGCCCGAACTGATGGGCCGCACCGAGTGCAACCGGGTGCTGAACTTCCCGGCCGGCCCGCAAGGCCAGCGCCTGATCGGCCAGATGGTCGATGTGACCGTGACCCAGTCGCTGGGCCACGCGCTCAAGGGCGAACTGCGCCTGCGCGAAACCAGCGCGGCCTGAGGCGGCCAAGAAAAAAGCGCTCCCTCGGGAGCGCTTGGGCGGTGCGGGCGCCGCTCGCGGCGGCGGCCGCTGCCGGGCCTCAGAACGGCATCTTGGGCAGGCCCTTCATGCCGCCCATGCGCTTCATCATCTTCATGAGGCCGCCGCCCTTCATCTTCTTCATCATGGTCTGCATCTGCTCGAACTCGTTGAGCAGGCGGTTGACCTCTTGCACCTGCACGCCGGCGCCGCTGGCGATGCGGCGCTTGCGCGTGGCCTTGATCAGCTCGGGCTTGCGGCGCTCGAGTGCGGTCATGCTACAGATGATGCCTTCCTTGCGGCGGATGTCGCGCTCGGCCTTGTCCATGTCCATCTGACCCGCCTTGGCCGAGAGCTGGGCCGGCAGCTTGTCCATCAGGCTGGACAGGCCCCCCATTTGCTTCATCTGCTGGATCTGGGCCAGGAAGTCATTGAGGTCAAAGCCGTCACCGCTCTTGACCTTGGCGGCCAGGCGCTGCGCGGCCTCGATGTCGACCCCGGCCGTGACCTGCTCGACCAGGGCCACGATGTCGCCCATGCCCAGGATGCGGCCTGCGTGGCGCTCGGCGTCGAAGACCTCGAGGCCGTCGATCTTTTCGGACACCCCGGCGAACTTGATCGGCGCGCCCGTGATCTGGCGCACCGACAGCGCCGCGCCCCCGCGCGAGTCACCATCGAGCTTGGTCAGCACGATGCCGGTCAGCGGCAGCGCTTCCTTGAAGGCCTTGGCGGTGTTGATCGCGTCCTGGCCCTGCATGGCGTCGACCACGAACAGGGTTTCGATGGGCTTCAAGGCGGCGTGCAGCTGCTTGATTTCGGTCATCAGGACCTCATCAATCGCCAGGCGGCCGGCGGTGTCGACCAGCAGCACATCAAAGAAGTGCTTCTTGGCGTAGTCCAGTGCCGCGTGCGCGATGTCCAGGGGTTTCTGGTCGGGCGAGCTGGGGAACCACTCGGCGCCAGCCTGGGCGGTGACGGTCTTGAGCTGTTCGATGGCCGCCGGGCGATACACGTCGCCCGACACGGTCAGCACTTTCTTCTTGCGCTTTTCGATCAGGTGCTTGGCCAGCTTGGCGGTGGTGGTGGTCTTGCCCGCGCCCTGCAGACCGGCCATCAGGATGATGGCGGGCGGCTGGGTGGCCAGGTTGAGGTCGGCCACGCCCTCGCCCATGGTGGCGGCGAGTTCGCGGTTGACGATGCCCACCAGGGCCTGACCGGGCTTGAGCGAGCCCAGCACGTCCTGGCCGAGGGCCTTTTCCTTCACCCGGGCAATGAAGTCGCGCACCACCGGCAGGGCCACGTCGGCCTCCAGCAGGGCCATGCGGACTTCGCGCAGCATGTCGGCCACATTCGACTCGGTGATGCGGGCCTGGCCACTCATCTGCTTGACGAGGCGGGAAAGTTTGTCGGTAAGGGCGGAGGCCATGTGAGATGTTCCGTGAAGGGTTGAGCGGGCTGGGCCAGCAAGGCCAAGGCCTTGCAAAGACGGCGGGCAGCGCGCCCGGCACCCGGGTGCAAGACGCTAAACTGTGACCCATGATTTTATCCAGTGCGTCCACCGGTCAAGTGATGCTCGGCGTGGCCGCGGCCGCCGCCTATGCCGTGCCGGCGCTCCAAGCCGCCCGCAGCCACCCCCTGACGGTGCGTGGCGCCTTGCTGCTGGCGTGGTTGCTGCACGCCTCGCTGCTGGTGCTGGGCGTGGTGGGCGACACCCCGCGCTTCGGCTTTGCCCCCGCTTTGTCCGTCACCGCCTGGCTGGTGTTGACCGTGTACGGCGTGGAAAGCCGGCTGTTTCCCCAATTGCAGGCGCGCTGGGCCCTGGCCGGCCTGGGTGGCCTGGCGGTGGTGCTGGCCTTGTTGTTCCCGGGTCAGCCGCTGCATGTGGCGGCCTCGCCCTGGCTGCCGCTGCACTGGGCCCTGGGCATCGCGTCGTATGGCTTGTTTGGCGCGGCCGTGGTGCACGCCTGGCTGATGACCCGGGCCGAGCAGCGTTTCCGTCAGGCGGCCGACCCCCACAGTGGCCTGCCCCTGCTGACGCTGGAGCGGCTCACCTTCCGTTTCGTCAGTGCCGGCTTCGTGCTGCTGAGCGCCACCCTGCTGGCGGGCTGGCTGTTTGGTGAAACCCTCTACGGGCGGGCCTGGAAGTGGGACCACAAATCGGTCTTCTCGGTGCTGTCGTGGTTGGCGTTTGCCACCCTGCTGGTGGGCCGGGCCCGCTTTGGCTGGCGCGGCAAGCGGGCCATGCGCATGCTCTACACCGGGGCGGGCCTGCTGTTGCTGGCCTACGTGGGCTCGCGCTTCGTGCTGGAGGTCTTGCTGCCGCGGGGAGGTTCGGTATGAAGTACCTCACCGTGGTCTTGATCGCGCTGGGCGTGTACTGGTTCTGGCGCCAGGGTCGCCTGGCTGAACGGGCCGAGCGCGACGCCGCGGCCCAGCGCCCCGCGGCCCCACGCCCCCCTGCCGCCCCGCAGGACATGGTGGCCTGCGAGGTGTGCGGCCTGCACCTGCCACGCACCGACGCCCTGGCGGACGGGCCCGGTGGCAGCGCGCCTTACTACTGCAGCCCGGAGCACCGCCGGAGCCGCCGCAGCTGATGGCCCACGGCGACGCGCCGATGTCCTCGTGGTTCGGCCCGCTGGACGTTGACGACCCGGAGCTGTTCTCCGCCGTGCGCACCCCTTCGCGCCTGTGGCACGGTTTCCTGACCGCCCGCCTCATGCTGGCCCTGGCGCTGCTGGCGCTGCAAGGGGTCGGGCAATTGCTGTCCCAACCGCTGCAGATCGGCGTCTTGGTGCTGGGCCTCGGTTACCTGGGGGCCACCCTGGGCAGCCGGATCGCCGCGGCAGACCGCCCGCCCGCGCCCGTGCTCGGCCCGCACTGGCTGCCCACGCTGGGCGTCGACCTGCTGGTGTTTTCGCTGCTGCAGTGGTGGCAACCCGGCAACGTCAACTACACCCCTTTGCTGGCCATGCCGGTGCTGATGGCCGCGGCGCTGGGCTCGCGGCTGCTGACCCTGTTCACGGCCGCCGTCGGCACCCTGATGCTGCTGGCCCAGGCCGGGGTGCAGCAACAACAGATCGGCACCGACGCGGCCAGCCTGTTCATGCAAGCCGGCCTCACGGGCAGCGGCTACTTTGTGATTGGCCTGCTGGTGCACCAACTGGCCCAGCGCCTGGCGCGCGAGGAGCGCCTGTCCCACAGCAACCGCATGGCGGCGCGGGTGCAGGCGCAGGTCAATGCGCTGGTGATCGACAACCTGCACGACGGCCTGCTGGTGATCGACGCGCGCGAAACCGTGCGGGCCTTGAACCCCGCCGCCCGCGAACTGCTGGGGCCGCAGGCGCAGGCACTGGTCAACGGCTTCTGGCTGGGCCGCAACAGCGACTGGCAGCCCCTGCTGCAACTGGCCCGCCAGACCTTCAGCGAGCACCAGCCCCAGGTGCAGGACGCCAGCCTGACGCTGGCCAGCCAGGGCAGCGCCCAGGTGCATGTGCGCACCCGGCTCACCGCCAGCAGCGACCCGCTGGCGGGCAACCTGTGCGTGATGTTCCTGCAGGACCTGCGCGAGCTCGAAGCCCGCCTGCGCACCGAGAAGCTGGCCGCCATGGGCCGCATGTCCGCCGCGGTGGCGCACGAGATCCGCAACCCGCTGGCGGCCATTGCGCAGGCCAACGCGCTGCTCGAGGAAGACGTGCAAGACCCCGGCCAGCGCCGGCTGGTGCAGATGGTGCAGCAAAACGCCCAGCGCCTGACCCGCATCGTGGAGGACATCCTCGACATCGCGCGGGTGCAGCACCAACTGCCGCAGCCCAGTGCCATGGCCCTGGATGAGCAGGTGGCGCTGGTCTGTCATGAATGGCAGCGCCACGCGCCCCAGCCGCGGCCGCTGCGTCTGAAGCTGCAGGCGCCCGAGGCCTGGATCGCCTTTGACAGCGAACACCTGCGCCGCGTGCTCGTCAACCTGCTCGACAACGCGCTGCGTTACCAGGGGCCGCACCCGGACTCGCTGCAGGTCAGCACCGGCGTCGAGCCCCACGAGGGCGCCTGGCTGCAGGTCTGGAGCGACGGCCCACCGATGGAGGCGAGCGTGGAGCGCCACCTGTTCGAGCCCTTTTTCTCGTCAGAAAGCCGCTCCACTGGCCTGGGCCTGTACATCTGTCGCCAGCTGTGCGAGCGCCACGGCGCCCGCATCCGCTACCAGCGCCTGCCCCAGCCGACCGCGCGTGGCCCGCAAGCCGGCAACGCCTTCGTGCTGGGCTTCACCCCCCTGGCTGCGCCGGCCGCCCCATCGCAACTGGCCTTTGACACAATGCGGGGCTGATCACCATGGCAAGCACCGTCTCTCACCCCCTCCCGGGCCCCGCCCACATCCTGGTCGTTGACGACGAGCCCGACCTGCGCACGCTCTACGAGCTGACCCTGCTGCGCGAGGGCTACCGGGTCGACGCCGCGGCCAGCGTGGCCGAAGCCCGCCAGTGCCTTGACGAGCGCGCCTTTGACGCCGTCATCACCGACATGCGCCTGCCCGACGGCTATGGCCTCGAGTTGCTGAAGCTGCTCAAGGCCCGCCAGCGCCCCGAGCGCTGCGTGGTCATGACCGCCTATGGCTCGGCCGAGAACGCGGTCGAAGCCCTCAAAGCGGGCGCCTTTGACTACCTGACCAAACCGGTCGACCTGAAGCAATTCCGCACTGTGGTGGCCTCGGCCATCCAGGGCCGGCAAGCGCCCTGGCCGGTGGCCACGCGCAGCGCGGCCCCCGCCGCCGAGGCCTGGCCCCAGCCCGGCGCCCCCGGCCAACAGGCGCTGGAGCGCCTGGTGGGCCAGTCCGAGGCCTTGCAGGCGGTCAAACAACGCGTCAGCAAGGTGGCGCGCGGCATGGCCCCGGTGTTGATACGGGGCGAGTCCGGCACCGGCAAGGAACTGGTCGCCCAGGCGGTGCATGCCTGCAGCCAGCGCAGCGAGGGCCCCTGGGTGGCGGTGAACTGCGGCGCCATCCCCGAGAACCTGCTCGAGGCCGAGTTTTTTGGCGCCCGCAAGGGCTCCTACACCGGGGCCCAGCAGGACCGCGAGGGCTACTTCCAGGCCGCCAGCGGCGGGACCCTGTTCCTCGACGAGATTGGCGACCTGCCGCTGGCCATGCAGTCCAAGCTGCTGCGCGCCATCCAGGAGCGCAGCATCCGCCCGCTGGGTTCGACCCAGGAGGTGCCGGTGGATGTGCGCATCGTCAGCGCCACCCACAAAGACCTGGCCGCCGATGTGCAGGCGGGCCGCTTCCGCCAGGACCTGTACTACCGACTCAACGTGATCGAGGTGCTGGTGCCGCCGCTGCGCGAGCGCCGCGAAGACCTGCCCGGCCTGTGCCAGGCCCTGCTGGACCGCATCGGCCGCGAGTCCGGCCTGCCCACACCGCGCCTGACCCCGCAAGCCCTGGCCCTGCTGCAGCCCCACCCGCTGGCGGGCAACGTGCGGGAACTGGAGAACCTGTTGCACCGGGCGGTGGCCCTCAGCGACGGCGAAGAACTGGCCATGGACCAGGCCCTCTGGCTGAGTTGCGTGGCGCCCAGCGACGACGACCCCGCGGCCCGCACCGCCCCCCCGGCGGATGCAGCGCCCGTGACCGCCTTGCCCCCCGTGACCGCTGCCGGCCCTGGCCACAGCGCCGCCCCGCAGGCGGTGGGCCAGCTGCTGCGCCCGGCGGAAGGCGCGCGGGGCCATGCGCCCACCGCCGCGGCGGCCCAGCCCTGGCAAACGCCCGCCCAGGCCAGTGCGCTGGGCGGCCCGGCCGACGGGGCCGTGCCCCTGCCCAGCGACCTGCAGGCCTATCTGGACGAGCAGGAGCGCGCCATCCTGGTCCGGGCGCTGGAAGAAAGCCATTTCAACCGCACCGCCGCGGCCGCGCGCCTGGGGCTGAGCCTGCGCCAGATCCGCTACCGCATCGAGCGCCTGAACATCCCAATCCCCCAGGAAGGCGAGCCCCATGACCCCGCCAGTTGATGCCCCCCTGTGGCAGGACGGCTGGTACGCCCCCGCCCAGGTGCTGCGTTCACCCAACTTCGGGCCCCGGCCCGCGGGGGCACAGATCGACCTGCTGGTGCTGCACTCCATCAGCCTGCCCCCCGGCGAATACGGTGGCGACGGCGTGCAGCGACTTTTCACCAACACGCTGGACTGGTCGGCGCACCCGTACTACGAGCAGATCCGCGGACTAGAAGTATCTGCTCACTTCTTTATCCGACGTGACGGCGCCTTGTGGCAGTTTGTCAGTGCCGACGACCGCGCCTGGCACGCCGGCCGCTCCCACTACCGGGGCCGGGACAACTGCAACGACGACTCGATAGGCATAGAACTCGAGGGTTTAGAGGGAAGCACTTTCACGGTGGCACAATACGCGACCCTGAGCGGGCTGTGCCAGGCGCTGCGGCGCCATTACCCGATTGCCCATGTGGCCGGTCATGAGCACATCGCCCCAGGTCGCAAGCACGATCCAGGTGCCGGGTTTTCCTGGCCTGAACTGATGCAGCGGCTGGCCTGGCCCTCGGGGGTTTTCCCAGCGGGCGTGGCGTCAGAACCTCAGCCCTGAATTTTTTTAACCGGACCCTTCCAGGTCCCCATCCCCAAGTCCTCCCCAAGCCGCATGCGGCTTGCCGGCCCGAAACACCGTTGCGGGCTTGTAAACATGCGCCTTTGCGGCTGAAAAACCCCATTTTTCGGGGCTCGCCAAAGGGTGTGACTTGGGCCTGTTGCGCCCCGAAATCAAAGCCGTGCGAAGTCAAGGGTGTTCCTGCCTTGATACACTACCGGTAGTGTCTTAAACTCATTCGACCCCTAGATCTAGTGTGCAGCGCCAGCCCCCTGTGGCGACTGCATTGCCCCATTCCATGCGATCCGTGTGACTCGCAGCCCCCTAAAAACAGCGAAAGAAGAGGAAACCATGCAAGTGGCACAGAACACATCCGCCGCGACCCCGAAAAGTCCCGTCCAGGTCCATGAAACGGCGACCAATTCGGTGGTCCCCGCCCTGCTCGCGCACTACCAGATCATCCGCCGCAACGGTGCCGTGGTGCCGTTTGAGCCGCAGAAGATCGCCGTGGCCATGATGAAGGCCTTCCTGGCCGTGCATGGCACCCAAGGCGCGGCGTCGGCCAGCGTGCGTGAGGTGGTGGACTCGCTGACCCAGAACGTGGTGCGGGCCCTGGTGCGCTCGCGTCCCGGTGGCGGCACCTTCCCGATCGAAGACGTGCAAGACCAGGTCGAACTGTGCCTGATGCGCGACGGCCACCATGAGATTGCCCGCGCCTACGTGCTGTACCGCGAACGCCGCACCCAGGAACGTGCCCGCCAAACCGAGCAAGCCGCGCCCAAGGCGCCCGACCTGCATGTGGTGGACAACGGCCAGAACACCACCCTCGACGAGGGCTACCTGCGCTCGCTGATCGAATCCGCCTGCCAAGGCCTGAGCGCTGACGTCAAGCCGGAACCGATCTTTGCCGAAACCATGCGCAACCTGTACGACGGTGTGCCCATGGAAGAGGTGTACAAGGCTTCGGTGCTGGCCGCCCGCACGCTGATCGAAAAAGACCCCGACTACACCTACGCCACCGCGCGCCTGCTGCTGCACACGATCACCAAAGAAGTGCTCGGCCGTGCCGTCAGCCCGGCCGAAATGGCCCAGAGCTACGCCAGCTACTTCCCGCAGTTCATCAAGAAGGGCGTCGAAAACGAACTGCTCGACGAGAAGCTGCTGCACTATGACCTGGAGCGCCTGGGCGCGGCCCTGAAGGCCGAACGCGACCAGCAGTTCGACTACCTGGGTCTGCAAACCCTGTACGACCGCTACTTCCTGCACGTGCGCAAGACCCGCATCGAGCTGCCGCAGGCGTTCTTCATGCGCGTGGCCATGGGCCTGGCGCTCAACGAAATCGACCGCGAAGCCCGCGCCATCGAGTTCTATGAAGTGCTGTCTTCGTTCGACTTCATGTCGAGCACGCCGACCCTGTTCAACAGCGGCACGCTGCGCTCGCAGCTGTCCAGCTGCTACCTGACCACCGTGCCCGACGACCTCGACGGCATCTACGAGTCCATCAAGGAGAACGCCCTGCTGTCCAAGTTTGCCGGCGGCCTGGGCAACGACTGGACCCGTGTGCGCGCCCTGGGCTCGCACATCAAGGGCACCAATGGCGAATCGCAAGGCGTGGTGCCCTTCCTCAAGGTGGTCAACGACACTGCCGTGGCGGTGAACCAGGGCGGCAAGCGCAAGGGCGCGGTCTGCACCTACCTGGAAACCTGGCACCTGGACATCGAAGAATTCCTGGAGCTGCGCAAGAACACCGGCGACGACCGCCGCCGCACCCACGACATGAACACGGCCAACTGGATCCCCGACCTGTTCATGCGCCGCGTGATGGAAAAGGGCACCTGGACCCTGTTCTCGCCCTCCACCGTGCCCGACCTGCACGACCTGTTCGGTACCGACTTTGAGCGCGCCTACGTGGCCTACGAAGCCAAGGCCGCCCGCGGTGAGATCAAGCCCAGCCGCACCGTGCAAGCCACCGACCTGTGGCGCAAGATGCTGACCATGCTGTTCGAGACCGGTCACCCCTGGATCACCTTCAAGGACGCCTGCAACGTGCGCTCGCCGCAACAGCACGCCGGCGTGGTGCACTCGTCCAACCTGTGCACCGAGATCACGCTCAACACCAGCGACACCGAAACCGCGGTCTGCAACCTCGGTTCGGTCAACCTGCTGCAGCACATCAAGGACGGCCAGCTCGACCACGAGAAGCTCAAGAAGACCATCAAGGTCGCCATGCGCATGCTCGACAACGTGATCGACATCAACTACTACGCGGTCAAGAAGGCCCGTGACTCGAACCTGCGTCACCGCCCGGTGGGCCTGGGCCTGATGGGCTTCCAGGACAGCCTGTACGAGCTGCGCATCCCCTACGCCTCGCAAGCCGCGGTCGAGTTCGCTGACCGCTCGATGGAAGCCATCTGCTACTACGCCTACTGGGCATCGTCCGAACTGGCGCGTGAGCGTGGCAAGTACTCGAGCTACAAGGGCTCGCTGTGGGACCGTGGCGTGCTGCCCTTCGACACCATCGACATGCTCGAGAAGGCCCGCGGCGGCTACGTCGAGGTGGACCGCTCGGCCACGCTGGACTGGGACGCCCTGCGCAAGAAGATCGCGGCCGACGGCATGCGCAACTCCAACTGCGTGGCCATCGCCCCGACCGCCACCATCTCCAACATCATCGGTGTGGACGCCTCCATCGAGCCGAGCTTCGGCAACCTCTCGGTGAAGTCCAACCTGTCGGGTGAGTTCACTGTCATCAACAGCTACCTGGTGCGCGACCTCAAGAGCCTGGGCCTGTGGGACGACGTGATGGTCATGGACCTCAAGCACTTCGATGGTTCGCTGCGTCCGATCGACCGCGTGCCGCAAGAGATCAAGGCCCTGTACTCGACCGCTTTCGAGATCGAAACCACCTGGCTGGTCGAAGCCGCGGCACGCCGTCAGAAGTGGATCGATCAGGCCCAGTCGCTGAACATCTACATGGCCGGCGCCTCGGGCAAGAAGCTCGACGACACCTACAAGCTGGCCTGGCTGCGTGGCTTGAAGACCACCTACTACCTGCGCACTGTGGGGGCCACCCACGCGGAGAAATCCACCGTCGCGGCGGGCCGCATGAACTCGGTGTCTTCGGGCAGCGATTCGGGTGTGTCGGCCAGCGAAGCCAAGCCCAGCGCACTGGAGGCTGCTGCCTCCGCCGCACGGGCTCAGGCCGATGCGATCCCGGCCACGGACATCAAGTTCTGCGCCATTGACGACCCGGGCTGCGAAGCCTGCCAATGAGGCGCTGCGGGCAGGTGGACACGGACGCCCGTCCCCCTGCCCGAGGCGGTGTTGAAGACAGGTTCAAGGTTCCTCTTTTCAGCACCGCCGGCCCCGGCTGCAGGCCGGGCTTTTGGTCGATGCAATTGCACAACAAACCTCTCACAAACGAAGGCGCCACGCCCATTGGGTACTTTCCAATTTGCATGGCTGCTTTCATAATCCGGACATTGGAAAACTTATGTTGACCTGGGACGAAGAAGTCAAGCCCTCATCGCAAAATTCATCCGCCGGCGACCTGCAAAACAGCCGCACGGTCGACGCCGCGCCCTCTGCATCCGACACGGATGTCAGCGCCCCGACACGGCGCGTGAATGCCGCGGACAAGCGCATCATCAACGGCCAAACCGACGTCAACCAACTGGTCCCGTTCAAGTACAAGTGGGCCTGGGAAAAGTACCTCGCCACCTGCGCCAACCACTGGATGCCGCAAGAGGTCAACATGACGCGCGACATCGCGCTCTGGAAAGACCCGAACGGCCTCAGCGAAGACGAGCGCCGCATCATCAAGCGCAACCTCGGCTTCTTTGTGACGGCCGACTCGCTGGCCGCCAACAACATCGTGCTGGGCACCTACCGCCACATCACAGCGCCCGAGTGCCGCCAGTTCCTGCTGCGTCAGGCCTTCGAAGAAGCCATCCACACCCACGCCTACCAGTACATCGTCGAGTCGCTGGGCCTGGATGAGAGCGAGATCTTCAACGCCTACAACGAGATCAAGTCGATCCGCGACAAGGACGAGTTCCTGATCCCCTTCATCGAAGCGATCATGAACCCGGACTTCAAGACCGGCACGCCCGAAAACGACCAGACCCTGCTGAAGTCGCTGATCGTATTCGCCTGCCTCATGGAAGGCCTGTTCTTCTACGTGGGCTTCACGCAGATCCTGGCCCTGGGTCGTCAGAACAAGATGACCGGCGCCGCCGAGCAGTACCAGTACATCCTGCGCGACGAGTCGATGCACTGCAACTTCGGCATCGACCTGATCAACCAGCTCAAGCTCGAGAATCCCCACCTGTGGACGGCCGAGTTCAAGGCTGAGATCAAGGCCCTGTTCATGAAGGCCGTCGAGCTCGAGTACCGCTACGCCGAAGACACCATGCCGCGTGGCGTGCTGGGCCTGAACGCTTCCATGTTCAAGGGCTACCTGCGCTACATCGCCAACCGCCGTGCCACCCAGATCGGCCTGGAGCCTCTCTTCCCCAACGAAGAGAACCCCTTCCCCTGGATGAGCGAAATGATCGACCTGAAGAAAGAGCGCAATTTCTTCGAAACCCGCGTGATCGAGTATCAATCGGGCGGTGCGCTCTCCTGGGATTGATCGACGCGACGCCATGGCACACCTGTTCACGCCCACCGACCACGCAGCCGCCAATGAATGGCTGGCCGTGGCGTTGCGCTCCCCAGTTCAGGGCCTTGGGCACGAGCCCAGGGCCCTGAATCGCTTGTCGCGCACCCCAGTGCGGCAAGTGCTCTTTGCAATCCGATCAAGGAGAAAATAATGGCAACTGCGAAAAAACCGGCCGCCAAGAAGGCCGCTGCACCTGCAAAGAAAGCCGCTACCCCGAAGGTAGCCGCCCCGGCCAAGAAGGCCGCTGCTCCGGCCAAGAAGGCTGCCGCGCCGAAGGCCGCTGCACCCGCCAAGAAGGCTGCCGCTCCGGCCAAGGCCGCCGCTCCTGCCAAGAAGGCTGCCGCCCCCGCCAAGAAAGCGGCAGCTCCGGCCAAGAAGGCCGCTGCGCCCGCCAAGAAGGCTGCCGCTCCGGCCAAGAAGGCCGCTGCACCCGCCAAGAAGGCCGCCGCTCCGGCCAAGAAGGCCGCTGCACCTGCCAAGAAGGCGGCAGCTCCGGCCAAGAAGGCCGCTGCACCTGCCAAGAAGGCGGCAGCTCCGGCTAAGAAGGCCGCTGCGCCCGCCAAGAAGGCTGCTGCTCCGGCCAAGAAGGCCGCCGCACCCGCCAAGGCTGCTGCACCTGCCAAGAAGGCGGCCGCTCCGGCCAAGAAGGCCGCCGCCCCCGCAAAGGCTGCTGCACCCGCCAAGAAGGCGGCTGCTCCGGCCAAGAAGGCCGCTGCCAAGAAGCCTGCCGCTGCCAAGCCTGCCGCGGCCCCGGTGGCTGCCGCACCGGCCGCCAAAACCGAACTGAACCCGCAAGCCGCCTGGCCCTTTCCGACGGGCACCAAGCCCTGAGGGCCAGCACGCAGCGGCGTGCAGCCAACAAAAAAGCCCGACGCCTCACGGCCTCGGGCTTTTTTTCAACCTGTCGGGCGCCGCCGCAGCGGGCCCGGACAGCCAAGCGATCAAACGCTGAAGTTGAGCTGGTAGTTCTGGGGACCGCGCTGGGCGATCTTCAGGGCGCCCACGCGGCTGCCCAACTCGGCGCAACGCACCAGGTCCCAGCCCTGCTCCAGACCGAACAACAGGGCGCCGCGCCAGGCGTCGCCACAGCCCGTCGGGTCCACCACGGCTTCGGCCTGGACCGGCGGCACCAGGGTCTTCTCGCCATCGACCCAAACCTCGCTGCCCTCGGCCCCCAGCGTGATCACCAGGCCCTGGACGCGGCGCGAAATGTCGGCCGGCGTCCAGCCAGTGCGCTCGCACAGCATCTTGCCTTCGTAGTCGTTGACGGTGACCCAGGTCGCCTGTTCGATGAAGCGGGCCAGTTCGGAGCCATCGAACATGGGCAGGCCCTGCCCCGGGTCAAACACAAACGGAATGCCTGCGGCCTGGAACTGCGCAGCGTGGCTCAGCATGGCATCGCGGCCATCGGGCGAAATGATGCCCAGGCGCACATCGGGGCGGGCCTCGATGGCCGTCAGGTGGGCCTGCATCATGGCGCCCGGGTGGAAGGCCGTGATCTGGTTGTTGTCACGGTCGGTCATGATCATGGCCTGGGCCGTGTAGGTGTCGCTGACCTGGCGCACGTACTCGGTGCTGATGCCCAGGTCCTGCAGGCGCTGCAGGTAGTCAGCGCCGTCGTTGCCCACCGTGGCCATCGGCAGCGGTTGCCCCCCGAGCAGCTTCAGGGCGTAGGCGATGTTGCCAGCGCAGCCCCCGAAATCACGGCGCAAGGCCGGCACCAGGAAGGACACGTTCAGGATGTGAAGCTGATCCGGCAGGATCTGCTCCGCAAAACGGCCCTCGAAGGTCATGATGGTGTCAAAGGCCAAGGAGCCACAAATGATTGCTGCCATGTTCAGAAAAAGTAGAAAAAATCAGGGATAAAAAACCATCACGCGGTAACCGGCAATGCGCAGACCCGCCGCCCCCGCGACGCTGACTGGCAGGTTGGCCGTCCATTCAGCCCCTGCAGCCAGGCTGGCTGGGGCCCCCAGTTCCTCGGCACGGAACACGCGGCGCAGCACCGCCTGATCCTGGGCGTCGGTCAAGGTCAATTCGGCCGCCGGCATGGCCAGCGCCAAGGGCCCCGTGTTGTGCACGGTCAGGGCGAACTGGTAGTTCTCGCCGCGCGTCTTGTTGAAGGACGAACTCTCGATCAACCACGGCTCGATGCGGCGCAAAGGAGCCAGTTCACAACCCAGGCTTTGGCACAGGGTCTGCAGCCAGGGTTTGAGCAGCGGCTCGGTGGCGGCCAGCCGGTCGCGCTCGTGCCACACCACTTGCAGCGCCAGCCCGGCACTGGCCAACAGGCACAGCGCCACCAGGCTGACCCGGACCCAGGTCTGACGCCAGAACGCGGCATGGCGCGCGCGCTTCAAAAACTGCAACTGCTGCAACTCGGGGCGCCCATAGGCGTCCACCTCGTCCTGCGCGCTGCGCGGGGCCGCGGGCGGCGGCGCTTCGCTGGCCAGGGGCGGTGCTGCCGTGGCCACGGACTCGGCCGCCCACTGGGCAGACAGGTCGCCCGGGGCCTCGCCGGCCTGCGACTCGGACAACAGGCTGGGGGAGACTTCGTCGGGGGGCAGGGGCCGGTCCCAGGCGCCTGCATCCAGGGGGTCGGGGGCCTTGGGCGGCACCGCGGCCACGCCGGGTGCAGCGCCCTCGGCGCGCGGGGTCGCAACCGAAGCCGCGCCCCCGGCAGCGGGCGCCGGCTCGGCCGGGTCGCCCGGGAACTGCAGCGCACCCAGCGTCACCCCGGTGGCGGGCGGGCGGGCCGGCTCGGGCTGGCCGGGCAGGTTCAGCTCGGGCACCGACAACACCGGAAAGCGGTCGCCCTGGGGCTGCACGCGAGCCGCTGCCGGCGCCAGGCTGTCGGGCACCGGGACAAAGGCGGGCAGGTCCAGGTCGCGCTCGGGCACGACGTCAAAAATGTCGTCCAGCGCACTCAAGTCATCGGGCGTGGCCGACTCGCCCGCCGACGGCGGCAGGCTCAGGTTCAGGTCGAGGCGGGCCAGTTGCTCGGCCAGCAGCTCATCGGCCGAAGGTGGCTTGGTGGCGCTGCTGGGCGCGGGGTCGGTGACGGGCGAGGTCGGCAGGCGCTCAGGCAAGGCGGGCGACCAGGCCGCCTGCGCCCGGCGTTGCTCGGCCGCGTACTGACCCAGCGGCGGCGCGGCAGCGCGCGGGCCCGGGGCCAAGGCGGCCGGGGCCGACACGGGGGTGGGCGCCGGTGGGGGCGGGCTGACCGGCCGGCGCAGCGCAGCGCCCGGGGGCGGCGCTGGGGCCGGTACCGCCGCCGTCGACGGGGGCTTCAAAAACGCGGGCGGTTCCACCCGCGGCGTTGGGGGTGCCGCCGTCGGTGCCGGGCTTGCCGCGCCGGGGGCCTGGGGGTCGGGCAACAGGTTGGCGGGGGCGTCAAAGACCTCGGTGCACTGACCGCAGCGCACCCAACCATCGGAAATCCTCAATTGGTCCGGGACCACCTTGAAGGTGGTGGCGCAGGCTGGGCAACGTGTGATGAGGCTCATGGATGGGCCCGATTGTAGAGGGGCCCATGCGCTTGTCACGCCCGGCCCGCAACGCCGGGCATGAGGCTGATCAGCGCTGGGCGGTCATCAGAATCCAGCCGTCTTCGGTGTCGGCCACCGAGAGCTGGATCCAGGGGGCGTAGGCTTCTTTGAGTTCATCGGCCTGACGCTCCAGAATGCCCGCCAGCACCAGGGCGCCGCCCTCGGCCACGTGGGCGCACAGCAGCGGCGCCAGCACCTTGAGCGGCGTGGCCAGGATGTTGGCCAGCACGGTGTTGTAGGTGCCTTGGGCGCGATCAGGCAGACCCGCCTTCAGGCTGACCCGGTTGGCCTCGGCGTTGAGCACGGTGGATTGCACCGCAGCCTCGTCGATGTCCACCGCGTCGATGTCGAGCGCGCCATGCTTGGCCGCCCCGATGGCCAGGATGCCCGAACCGCAGCCATAGTCCAGCACCCGGCCCAGCGGGGCCGTGGCCGGGCGACGGGCAATCCAGCGCAGGCACATGCGGGTGGTGGGGTGGGTGCCGGTGCCAAAGGCCAGCCCGGGGTCGAGACGGATCACCTCGCGGGCCTGTTCGGGCGGCTCGTGCCAGGTGGGCACGATCCAGAATTCGGGCGTGATCTCGACCGGCGCAAACTGCGATTGCGTGAGGCGCACCCAGTCTTCATCGGGCACGCTGGCCACGCCCAGCAGGCGGCAGTCGGCAAAAAAGTCCTGCAGTTGCAGCAGTTGCGCCGCTTCATTGGCGGCGGCTTCATCCGGGAACAGCGCGATGATGCGCGAACGCTGCCAGCCCTCTTTCGGGGGCGGCATGCCGGGCTCGCCGAACAGCGCTTGTTCGGCATCGGTCTGGGCGTCGGCGTCTTCGACACTGACGCTCAGCGCGTCCAGTGCGTCGAGCGCATCGCTCAGGGTTTCAACATGGTCTTCGGGGCACAGCAGCCGGAGTTCAAACATGGCGTTCCTGGGGTTGGGAGTTTGAGGGCACAGGCTGCCGCAGGCGCCACCGTCCACAGGACGGGGCGCCCAGGCCGCTCAACGCTTGTGGTGGCTCAGCCACTCCTCAAGGTAATGGATGTTGGTGCCACCGGCCATGAACTTGGCGTCCACCATCAGCTCGCGGTGCAGCGGGATGTTGGTGTTGATGCCTTCGACCACGGTCTCGAGCAGCGCGGTGCGCATGCGGGCCAGGGCCTGTTCGCGGGTGTCACCGTGCACGATGATCTTGCCAATCATCGAGTCGTAGTTCGGCGGCACGAAGTAGTTGGTGTAGACGTGCGAATCCACGCGCACCCCGGGGCCACCCGGGGCGTGCCACATGGTGATGCGGCCCGGCGACGGCACAAACTTGTACGGGTCTTCGGCGTTCACACGGCATTCGATGGCGTGACCACGGATCTCGATCTGGCGCTGCGTGAACGGCAGCTTCTCGCCGGCGGCGACCATGATCTGGGTCTTCACGATGTCGACACCGGTGATCAGCTCGGTCACCGGGTGCTCCACCTGCACGCGGGTGTTCATTTCAATGAAGTAGAACTCGCCGTTCTCGTACAGGAACTCGAAGGTGCCTGCGCCGCGGTAGCCGATCTTCTTGCAAGCCGCCGTGCAACGCTCGCCAATCTTCTCGATCAGCTTGCGCGGAATGCCCGGGGCCGGAGCTTCCTCGATCACCTTCTGGTGGCGACGCTGCATCGAGCAGTCGCGCTCGCCCAGGTAGACCGCGTTGCGGTGCTTGTCGGCGAGGATCTGGATCTCGATGTGGCGCGGGTTCTGCAGGAACTTTTCCATGTAGACCGCGGGGTTGCCAAACGCAGCCCCGGCTTCGGCCTTGGTCATCTGCACCGCATTGATCAGCGCCGCTTCGGTGTGCACCACGCGCATGCCGCGACCACCGCCGCCCCCGGCGGCCTTGATGATCACCGGGTAACCGATGCTCTTGGCAATGCGGCGGATCTGGACTGGATCGTCGGGCAGCTCCCCCTCCGAGCCCGGCACGCAGGGCACACCGGCACGGATCATGGCCTGCTTGGCCGAGACCTTGTCGCCCATGATGCGGATCGACTCGGGCGTGGGGCCGATGAACTGGAAGCCGCTCTTTTCAACGCGCTCGGCGAAGTCGGCGTTCTCGCTCAGGAAGCCATAGCCCGGGTGAATGGCCTCGGCATCGGTGACCTCGGCCGCCGAGATGATGGCGGGCATGTTGAGGTAGCTCTGGCCCGACGCCGCGGGGCCAATGCAGACCGCTTCTTCGGCCAGCTTGACGTACTTGGCATCGCGGTCGGCTTCGGAATACACCATCACCGCCTTGACACCCAGTTCACGGCAGGCCCGCTGAATGCGGAGGGCGATTTCGCCGCGGTTGGCGATCAGGATTTTCTTAAACATCAGTGCTCCCGGGGCAGCAAGGCCCCGCACGCAAGGCGTGCACTTTCAAAGGTTGCCGCGGCAGCGGCGCCGACCGACTCCGGCGCCGCCCAAGCGGCACCGGATCACGGCGGCCCCTGCCGGGCTGCCAATCATTCGATGATGAACAGCGGTTGGCCGTATTCGACGGCTTGGCCGTTTTCGCCCAGGATCTGGGTCACCGTGCCGGACTTGTCGGCTTCGATTTCGTTGAGGATCTTCATCGCTTCGATGATGCAGATGGTCTCGCCTTCCTTGATCTGGCTGCCCACTTCAACGAAGGGCTTGGCCCCCGGGCTGGAGGCGCGGTAGAAAGTGCCCACCATCGGCGACTTGACCACATGGCCCGCAGCGGCGGCCGGGGCGGCGGCCACAGCCGGCGCGGCGGCAGCGGCAGGGGCGGCGGCGACAGGGGCGGCGCTCACCACGGGCGCGGCGACCAGTTGCTGAACCACGGCCCCGCCCCCTTTGACGATGCGCACCTTGCCTTCGGCTTCGGTGATTTCGAGTTCTGACACATTGGATTCAGACACCAAATCAATCAGGGTCTTGAGTTTTCGCAGATCCATGAGGGCTCCAACAGCTAAAACGATAACAGGCGCGAATTTACTTCAAACGCACGCCAAAAACCGCAATCAGCAGATAAAAATAAGTCAAAGCCAATGCCCTTCTGCATCAACGGCAGGCAGGCATCAGCAGGACAGACGCCCCTTGTGACAAGGGGACAGGGAGGGCCCCGGCCTCAGCCGGAGCGGGACCACAGCGCCAGGTCCTGGGGCGTGATCTGCCCCATTTTACGCTGTATTACACGCCCATCCTCGGCGAACACCACGGTAAAGGGCAAACCCCCAGTCTCATTGCCCAGCGTCCGGCTGAGTTCCGAACCCTCCAGACCGGCGAGTCCGACCGGGAAACTGACCGGTGTCTTGCCCAGGAAACGCAGCACAGAACTCGGCTGATCGATGGCCAATCCCAGAACTTGCCAGCTTTTAGCGGATTGGTCGCGCTGAAAGCGATCCAGCAGCGGCAGCTCCTCCACGCAGGGGGGACACCAGGTGGCCCAGAAGTTGATCAGCAGCGGTTTGCCCTTGAAATCGGCCAGCGCCAACTCGCCGCCCCCGGGACGCTCGAACTTCAGCGCCCACAAGGCCCGGGCCTGCTCCGGCGTCAGGGTGGCATCGCCACGCGGGGTGTAGCGCCACCAGGCCAGGCCCATGCCAGCGGCCGCGGCCAGACCCGCCACCCCAGCGCCCAGCCAGCGCCGCCGCCCGGCACTCGGGGTCGGTGGCACGGCCAGCGTGGACGCAGGCGGGGCCGTGGCGGAAGAAGTCGCCTGGGGTGTCGTATGAGGTGTCGTATGAGGGGTCGGGGTCGTCACGCGGCGTCCTCCTGAAGCAGGTGCTGCAAAGCGGGCAAACTGCCCCGGGGCACGCGCCCCTGGGCATCGGGGACCAGCGCACCGCGCAGGTCGTCGTGGTCGTAAATCATCAGGTGCACCCCCACCTCCTCGCCCAGTCCGCGGCAGGGGGTGGACAGGGACAGCGCGTCCACGGGCTCGCCCCGGAAACCAGTCACGGTCTGGGGCTCATAGTCGACATGGTGATCAATCAGCGCGATCTCGGCCGATTTGGGGTCATCACAGAACAGCTGGATGTAGATGTCCGACAGCCGGGTTGCGGTGCCGTGCCAGACCGCACCGGTGAGGTGGGGCCGGAAGTCCGCCAGGCGCTGCATCCACAGCAAGGCGGTTTCGCGCAGGGCCCGCAACTCGGCGGGCTGGGTGTCGGCGCAGAACAGGTCGATGTACTCGCGCACCGAGGCTTCGACCAAGTGGTTGTCGGGCAAGGCGGTGCGGGCCGACAGGCCCAGTTGCTTGAGGGCACGGCGCTTGGCGCTACCGTACTCCAGGCCCTCCTCGACCACCAGCCGGGCGGCCGTGGCCGCGATTTCTTCCTGAAGACTGTCGATGCGCATGGCGTGAATTCCGATCGGCGGCGGACCGCCAGGGTGCTTGAGCCGGCATTTTCCGCTTTTTCACGGACCCGACTGGCGCGCTACGACTTTGATAGCTTGCGAGCCCGTCGCCACGGTCAAGCGCGCCCTCCAGCCCATGACCCCACGTAAAATCGGGTTCATGCACATTCACATTCTGGGTATTTGCGGCACCTTCATGGGCGGCTTGGCCGCCCTGGCCCGAGAGGCCGGACACCGGGTCACCGGCTGTGACATGGGGGTCTACCCCCCCATGAGCGACCAGCTGCGGGCCCTGGGCATTGACCTGATCGAAGGCTTTGACGCGGGTCAGCTGGCCTTGAAGCCCGATGTTTTTGTGGTCGGCAATGTGGTCAGTCGGGCCCGGCTCAGCGATGGCAGCCCCAAGTTCCCGCTGATGGAGGCCATCCTCGACAGCGGCGCCCGCTACACCAGCGGCCCGCAGTGGCTGGCCGAGCACCTGCTGCAAGGCCGGCATGTGCTGGCCGTCGCCGGCACCCACGGCAAGACCACCACCACCTCGATGCTGAGCTGGGTGTTGGACCAGGCCGGCCTGGAGCCGGGCTTTCTGGTCGGCGGCGTGCCCCTGAACTTTGGGGTCTCGGCCCGACTGGGCCAGGGCCGTGCCTTCGTGATCGAAGCCGACGAGTACGACACCGCCTTCTTTGACAAGCGCAGCAAGTTTGTCCATTACCGCCCACGCACGGCCGTGCTGAACAACCTGGAATTCGACCACGCGGACATTTTTGACAACCTGGCTGCCATCGAACGCCAGTTTCACCACCTGCTGCGCACCGTGCCCGCCTCGGGCCGGGTGGTTTACAACGGCCTCGAAGACAGCCTGACCCGCGTGCTGGCCCAGGGCTGCTGGAGCGAGCAACGCAGTTTTGGCAGCACGGTGAGCGACTTTTCAGCCGAGGGCGAAGCACACGACTTTCAGGTGCTGCGCCACGGCCAGGCCATGGGCCGCCTCAAGTGGTCACTGACAGGGGTGCACAACCAGCTCAACGCGCTGGCGGCCATCGCCGCGGCCGACCACCTGGGCGTGGCGCCAGACCTGGCCATCCAGGCCCTGAGCAGTTTCGAGAACGTCAAGCGGCGCATGGAGATCCGGGGGCAGGCCCATGGGGTCACGGTGTACGACGACTTTGCCCACCACCCGACGGCGATCCGCACCACGCTGGACGGCCTGCGCCAGCGCCTGGGCTCTGGCGGCGGCCGCATCCTGGCGGTGTTTGAGCCGCGCAGCAACACCATGAAGCTGGGCACCATGAAGTCACAGCTGCCCTGGTCGCTGGCCAGTGCGGACCTGGCCTTCTGCCATACCGGGGGCCTGGATTGGGACGCCGCGGAGGCGCTGGCGCCCTTGCAAGACAAGGCCCGCACCGCACCGGACATTGCCACCCTGGTGCAACAGGTCTGTGCCGTGGCCCAACCCGGCGACCAGGTGGTGTGCATGAGCAACGGGGGCTTTGGCGGCGTGCATGGCCGGTTGCTGGACGCCTTGCGCGCCAGCGTGCCCTGACCCCACCGATGCGACGGCCGGCCCCTGTTGGCCGCCGTCGAAAAACCCCGCGCTGGCCGCTCAGGCCAGCCGCATCCCCCGGGGGCTTTGACCTTCCCGGGGGCTCAGCCCAGGCTCAGGCCTTGAGCGCGCGACGCGCCTTGACGGCGTCCGACAGCACGGCCAACACATCGGCCGAATCGTCCCAGCCCAGGCAAGCGTCAGTGATGCTCTGGCCGTAAGCCAGGGCTTGCACATCGTCCTTGCCCGGCGTGAACTTCTGCGCCCCAGCCGTGAGGTGGCTTTCCACCATCAAGCCAAACACCTGGTGCGAACCACCAGCGACCTGGGCGGCGATGTCCTTCGCGACATCGATCTGACGCTGGTGCTGCTTGCTGCTGTTGGCGTGGCTGCAGTCCACCATCAGCGTGGCCGGCAGCTTGGCGGCAGCCAGTTCGGCACACGCCGCGCTGACGCTGGCCGCGTCGTAGTTCGGGGTCTTGCCGCCGCGCAGGATGACGTGGCAGTCCTTGTTGCCCTGGGTCTGAACGATGGCAACCTGGCCATTCTTGTGCACCGACAGGAAATGGTGGCCACGGGCAGCCGCCTGGATGGCGTCGGTGGCGATGCGGATGTTGCCATCGGTGCCGTTCTTGAAGCCGATCGGGGCCGAAATGCCCGAGGCCAGTTCGCGGTGCACCTGACTTTCGGTGGTGCGGGCCCCGATGGCCCCCCAGCTGATCAGGTCACCGATGTACTGGGGCGAGATCACGTCGAGGAACTCGCTGCCCGCGGGCAGGCCCATGCGGTTGATTTCAATCAGCAGTTGGCGCGCGATGCGCAGGCCCTCGTCGATGCGGTAGCTTTCGTCGAGGTAGGGGTCGTTGATCAGGCCCTTCCAGCCGACGGTGGTGCGCGGCTTCTCGAAATAGACGCGCATCACGATTTCCAGCGTACCGGCGTACTGCTCGCGGGCGGCCTTGAGGCGGCGCGCGTACTCCACCGCGGCCACCGGGTCGTGGATGGAGCAGGGGCCAATCACCACCAGCAGGCGGTCATCTTTGGCCGCCATGATGTTGTGGATGTTGCGGCGGGTCTGGGTGATCAGCGACTCCACAGGCGTCCCGTGGATTGGGAAGAAGCGGATCAGATGTTCGGGGGGCGGGAGCACGGTGATGTCCTTGATGCGTTCGTCGTCGGTCTGGCTGGTTTTTTCGACGTTCGCGTACCAGGCATCGCTGGCGGGGGCGGCGGGCTTCTTCATCTGGGGCTCCTGTGAATTGGAAAGCGGTTTGAAATGGGCATAAAAAAACCGCCGGGCTCTTCAGCTTCGGCGGTTCTTGGGAGGGTGTTCGTGCGCTTATGCGTTCGCCTCTCGTCCGCCTTGGACAGAGAACCAAAAGTAAAAGTAAAAAGCGGAACGCAGCGACATGCCAAGCAATTTAGCACAGCGCCAGACGCGCACAAGCCCTGCCCTTCGCTTGTGGCAAAGAGCATACAAGTTCGAACCAGTTAGTACAAAATGAGTGCAGAAGCTGCCACCGCACTGACAAGGCGCTCACGGGCAGTCGCGGCCCATCGGTGAAGTGCCAGGCGGCCGGCCTGAAACGGCTCACCTGGTAGATTGGAGGTGTCGCCCCTCTAACGGCCCAACAGCCCGACAACCCTGGGCGAGCCGCAGGGTCACCAAGCGGTTCGCCACCAAGCTCCAGGCCCCTGCGGCACGGGTCCGCCACGACGCAGGCCCATGGTGGTGGCGCGGAGGACGCCCCCTCGGTCCGGTCAGGCGGTGCCGCCGACCGTCATGCCGTCGATGCGCAAGGTGGGCTGGCCCACGCCCACCGGCACGCTCTGGCCTTCCTTGCCGCAAGTGCCCACGCCGCTGTCGAGTCGCATGTCGTTGCCGATCATGGTGACGCGAGTCAGCGCGTCGGGGCCGTTGCCGACCAGGGTCGCGCCCTTGACGGGGTATTGGATCTGGCCGTTTTCGACCCAGAAGGCCTCGCTGGCCGAGAACACAAACTTGCCCGAGGTGATGTCCACCTGACCGCCACCGAAGTTGGTCGCGTACAGGCCCTTCTTGATGCTGGCCACGATCTCTTCGGGTGACTTGTCACCGCCCAGCATGTAGGTGTTGGTCATGCGCGGCATCGGCACATGGGCATAGCTTTCGCGGCGGCCGTTGCCCGTGGGCTTGACGCCCATCAGGCGAGCGTTCATCGAGTCCTGGATGTAGCCCTTGAGGATGCCGTCCTCGATCAGCACATTGCGCTGGCTGGCATGGCCCTCGTCGTCCACATTGAGCGAGCCGCGGCGGTCTGCCAGGGTGCCGTCGTCGAGCACCGTGACGCCCTTGGCCGCCACGCGCTGACCAATGCGGCCGCTGAAAGCGCTCGAGCCCTTGCGGTTGAAGTCCCCTTCCAGCCCGTGGCCGATGGCTTCGTGCAGCAGGACGCCCGGCCAGCCCGGGCCCAGCACCACGGTGAGTTCACCCGCGGGAGCCGGACGCGACTCGAGGTTGGTCAGCGCGGCCTTGACCGCGTCGCTGACATAGCCCTCGATCACGGCGTCGTCGAAATACGCCAGGCCAAATCGCCCCCCCCCGCCACCGGTGCCCACCTCGCGGCGGCCCCCCTGTTCGGCGATCACGGTGACCGACAGGCGCACCAGGGGGCGCACATCGGCGGCCAGAGTCCCGTCGGCGCGGGCCACCAGCACCACATCGTATTCACCGGCCAGGCCGGCCATGACCTGCACCACACGCGGGTCGCGGGCGCGGGCCAGTTGCTCGACCTTCTCGAGCAGGCGCACCTTGGCGGTGCTGTCCATGGTGGCAATCGGGTCCAGCCCCGGGTACAGCGCGCGGCTGGGCGCCACCTTGCGCGCGGCCGCCTTGACTCGGGCGCCCCCACCCAAACCCGAGATGGTGCGCACCGTGCGGGCGGCATCCAGCAGGGACTCGAGCGAAATGTCGTCCGAGTAGGCAAAAGCAGTCTTCTCACCACTGACCGCCCGCACCCCCACGCCTTGGTCGATGCTGAAGGAGCCCGTCTTGACGATGCCCTCCTCCAGGCTCCAGCCTTCGGCGCGGGTGTATTGGAAATACAGATCCGCGTCATCCACCCGGTGGGCCCGGATCTCCGCCAGCGCCTTGGACAGGTGGGTTTCGTCCAGGCCAAAGGGTTCGAGCAGCAATTGCCGGGCGATCGCCAGGCGTTCGAGGGTGGGTTCGCGTGAAATCATCCGGCCATTTTAGGCCGCGCCCAATGCCCGCTGCCAGCGCATGGCCGCCCCAGGGGCCCCAGCCCCCTCAGGTCGCACCAAGCAACCCGCAGTGCGCGACCGGCAGCACCTCAGCCAGACGCCACCGAGCCGCCCCCCAAGACGGCCGGGCCCCCTCGAGTGGCAGGGAACGACACGCCGTGCGCGACCGTGGGGGCCTCAGCCGGACGCCGCCGGGCCGCTCCCAAGGCGGCCGAAGCCCCCTCGGGGGGCAGGGAGCGACACGCAGTGCGCGACCGTGGGGGCCTCAGCCGGACGCCGCCGGGCCGCTCCCAAGGCGGCCGGGGCCCCCTCGGGGGGCAGGGAGCGACACGCAGTGCGCGACCGTGGGGGCCATCACGTCGGCACCAGGCGCTTGGAACGCGCCACCGACATCAAAATGCCCAGCCCCATGCCCAGCGTGACCATGGCGGTGCCCCCGTAACTGATGAATGGCAGGGGCACGCCCACCACAGGCAGGATGCCGCTGACCATGCCCATGTTCACAAAGGCATAGGTGAAGAAAATGCAGGACATCGCGCCCGCCAGCAAACGCGCGAACAAGGTCGGCGCGTCCAAGGCGATCATCAGCCCGCGCACGATCAGGAACAGGAAGGACACGATCAGCAGCAGGTTGCCGATCAGGCCGAACTCTTCCGAGAAGGCCGCAAAGATGAAGTCGGTGGTGCGCTCGGGAATGAACTCCAGGTGCGTCTGCGTGCCGGCCATGAACCCCTTGCCGAAAACCCCGCCCGAGCCGATCGCGATCATGCCCTGGATGATGTGAAAGCCCTTGCCCAGGGGATCGCGGCTCGGGTCCAGCAGGGTGCAGATGCGCTGCTGCTGGTAGTCGTGCAAGACGGGCCAGCGCACGCCGTCGGCACACAGTTGGGGCTCATACCAGACCAGCAGGCTGATGCCGATCACGCCCAGCAGCACCGGCGGCAGGATCAAGCGCCAACTGAGGCCGGCAAAGAAGATCACCGACAGGCCCGAGGCCAGCACCAGCAAGGAGGTGCCCAGGTCAGGCTGCTTCATGATCAGCCCCACGGGCACCAGCAACAGCCCCCCGGCGACCAGGAAGTCGAGCGGGCGCAACTGGCCTTCACGGCGTTGGAACCACCAGGCCAACATCAGCGGCATGGCGATCTTCAAGATCTCGCTGGGCTGGATCACCACCCCCAAATTGAGCCAGCGCCGCGCGCCCTTTTTGGTCAGGCCGAACAAGGCCACGGCCACCAGCAGGGCCACCCCGGTCAGGTACAGCGGCACGGCAAAGCTCATCAGGCGCTGCGGCGGGATCTGCGCCACCACAAACAGGATGCCGCCCGCGATCACCATGTTGCGGCCGTGATCGACAAAGCGCGTGCCGTGGTCAAAACCCGACGAGTACATGGTCAGCAGACCGGCGCACACGAGCATGAAGACGGCAAAGGCCAAGGGGCCGTCGAAGCCCTGAAACAGGGGCAACAGGCGCTGGCGCAGGGAGGGCTTTTCAAAGACGGCGGACATCCCTCAATTATCGGCCCTGAGCCCGCGATCCGCCCATGGCCACCCTGGCCAACGGGGCTTCAGCGCGCCTGCCGCTGCCGGAACAAGGCCAGCAACAGCGTGGCGAGTTGCTGCAACAGCTCGCGCGAGCCCGGGTCCACCACCAGCCGGGCCGCGTGGCCGACATCGGCATACAGCAATGCAAACGCCGTGTCCCGGTGCACCAGCGGCAGCAGCCAGAACCCCGCGGGCCGGAAGCGCTCACGCAACCAGGTCGGCAGACGGGCCTGCGTCGTGGGCTCGACAGCATCCTGCACCCACACCTGCCGCCCCTGGTGACAGGCGGCAGCCAGCAGGTCGGTGCTGCCGGCGGACAGGTCGACGCGGAACGCCGACTGCAAGCCCGCCATGCCGGGCCCCACGGCGTGGCGCGCCGACAGCACCGGGGTTGACGCCTCGCGCAGGCAGAACACCACGCGCTCGGCCCCCAGGGCCTGCTGCAGCCCGGCCACCGTCAGCTTGATGCCGTCGGCCAGGCTCAGCGCGGCGGCGGACTCGCCTTGCAGGCTTTGCAACAGGGCCTTGATGGCCTCGTGCTGGCGGCCCAGGCGGGCGGCCCGCCCGGGCAGCGCCTCCGCGCCATCGCTGCGGGCCAGGGGCGCAGCGGGGCTCAGCCCCGCGGGCACCGGCGGGGGCTCCGACGGGTCGCTGACCGACACCGGCGCCGGGCTTGGGGCCGCCGCCGCGGGGCGGGCAGGCGCCCGCTCGGTCGGGGCCCGCGCCTGAACGGGTACTTGCACAGGCACTTGCACGGGCACTTGAACCGGCGTGGACAGGGGCGCGGCGGCGGGCGCCGCGAGCGCGTTGCCGGCCGCGCGTGGCGGCTCGCCCGCCGGCGCCACACGCGCGGTGGGCAACCCAGGCGAAGGCAAAAGCGACGGGGGCGGTGCCGCCGTGGCGCCCAGACCCGCCGGCGCCGTGGCGGGCAACTCGCCCACCGGCCGGGTCAGGGCCTGGATGGGCGCAGCGGGCAGGCCCATGGCCTCGGCCATGGACTTGAGCCGGGTCTGCGCATGGGCCACGGCGTCGGCAAAGTCCTCGGGCGCCAGACCCAGCACCCGGGCATAGCGGTCGGTCACCGCCTTGACCCGCTGGGCGATGTCCTGGCTGCCAGGCGCAATCAGGGCCGCGGTGATGTCGTTGGCGGCCACGGCCAGCCAGCGCAGGTAGTCGCGGGTGGGTTGCGGACGGCGCTGGGGCGGCCGGCCAAACGGGCGCCGCATGCAGTACAGGATGTCGGCGGGCAGACCCCAACTGCGCGCCACGCCGGTGCCAAAGTCCTCGTCGCTGAGGCCCAGCCACTGGGCAAAGGCACTCGACTCGCCGCCGGCGTAGCGCCCCTCGGCCACCGCCTGCTCGATCTGGGCCGCCTCGGCCGGAAAGTAAAAACCCGTCAGCAAGCGCCCGAGGTTCTGGAACATGGCGCCCAGAAATGCGTCCTCGCGCACCTGCGACACCAGGCACAGCTCGGCCGCCAGCGAACCGGCCATGAGCGCGCGCAGGAATTGGGCCTTGAGCTGCCCCGCGTGCGCCTGGTCCGGCATGTGCTCCAGCAGGCGCAGGCCCAGGGCAAGGTTGCGCACCCCGTTGAAACCCACCAGCCCGACCGCACGCGACACCGTGGTCACCATGCCGCTGACCTGGGCGTACTGCGCGCTGTTGACCAGGCGCAGCAGTTGCTGGGTCAGGGCCACATCCTGCAGCACCTCGCGGGTCAGGTCCTCCAGGCTGTCGTCGTCGGAGCTGGCCACTTTGAGGATGCGCCCCATGGCACTGGAGAGGGCCGGAAAGTCGCCCTGGCGGCGCATGCGCGTGATCAGGGTCTCCAGCGTGCGCCCGGCGGCCGAACCGGCCCAGGCCGACAACGCAGCCTTGAAGCCCTCGACATGGGCAAAGCGGTCGGCCGGCTGCAGGCTCAGGGCGCGGTTGATCTGGGCCTGCAGCGGCGGGTCGATGTTGCGGCCCCAGTCCTCGGGCAGGTCGTGGTAGCGGCGCTCCAGCCCGTCGGGCGAGCAGTCGGCGGCGCGCTGCACCGAGGCCCGGCCGCTGAGCATCTCGGCCAGCAGCACCCCGGCCGCGAAGACCCCCTCCTCCTCGGGCTGGTCGGCCAGTGCCGGGGCCACCGGCCAGGCCAGCACCGCGGCCACCGCGTCGTGGGGCAGCAACCAGGCGTTCTCGGCCAGTGAGACGGGAACAGGACTCGGGTCAGGCATGTCGGAAAGTAGGAAAATGGCGCACCGGTGAAACAATTCGGTCCAGCCGAAACCGGCCTGCTGGCCAGTTTAGAGCCAGTTCAGGCGATCCTGGCGCAGGCCGGCTCCGGACAGACCCGCCCCACCGCCCCGCTGTTGTCAGGAGCCCTCATGTCCGCCCCTTCTGCCGCCACCACCCACTTGCTGTACCTGCATGGGTTTCGCTCCTCCCCGCAGTCGGCCAAGGCCCGCCTGATGGCCGAAGCCGTGCAGCGCCGCCACCCGCAGGTGCATTGGTGGTGCCCGCAGCTGCCGCCGTCGCCGCGCGCCGCGGTCGAGCTGCTGCGCCAGGGCCTGAGCCTCTGGCCCCACGACACGATGGCGGTGATGGGCTCGTCGCTGGGTGGTTTTTATGCCTCGTGGGTGGCCCGACACACCGGCTGTCGCAGCGTGCTGATCAACCCGGCGGTCGATCCGGCACGCGATCTGGCCCGCTACATCGGTGAGCAGCCCTTCTGGCACCAGCCTGAAATGCGCTTTTACTTTGAGCCGCGCTACGTCGACGAACTGCACGAACTGGCGCAGGAGGGCGAAGACCCCCCAGGGCCCGAGTTCGCGCTGGTGGCCAAGGGCGACGAGGTGCTGGACTGGCGCGAGATGACCGCCCGCTACCCGCAGGCCCAGCTGACCTTGCTGGAGGGCGGCGACCACGCGCTGAGCAGTTTCCCCGACCACCTGGACGCCGTGTTTGACTTTTTACAGCTGGTTTGACGTGCCCGGCCAGGCCCTTGGCCCCCGCCAAGCCCCCCTGCGGTGACCCGGCTTCGCCAACCGGGGCCCGGGGATGGGACAATCGGGCCCATGTATGCACTGTTTGATGAAGCCGGCAAATTTCAGGCCGGACGCGTTCTGTCGGAAGCGGAAAGCTCCCTGCAGGTGGAACTGGAATCCGGCAAACGGGTCAAGGTCAAGGCCGCCAACCTGCTGCTGAAGTTTGACAAGCCCGCCCCGGCCGAGCTGATGGCCCAGGCCCAGGCGGCCGCCGAAGGCATCGAGCTGGAGCTGGCCTGGGAGTTCGCGCCCGAGGACGACTTCGGCTTTGCCGACCTGGCACGCGACTATTTCAGCGAGCAAGCCACCCAGATCCAGCAGGTGGCGGCGCTATTCCGCCTGCACGACGCCCCGCATTACTTCCGCCGCGCCGGCAAGGGCCGCTACAAAAAGGCCCCGGCCGAAATCGTGCAGCAGGCTTTGCTGGCGATCGAGAAGAAAAAGCAGCAGTTGCAACAGATCGCCGACTGGGCCACGGCCCTGGGCCAGGGCGACTGCCCGGCCCCGATCCGCGAGCAGCTCTACAAAATCCTGTTCCGCCCCGACAAGAACGCGCCCGAGTACAAGGCGGTGGTCGAGGCCTCACGCGCCACCCAGACAGCGCCACTCGAATTGCTGCGCCGCGCCGGCGCCATCGACTCGGCCTACCAGTTCCACTGGAAGCGCTTCCTGTTCGACAACTTCCCCAAGGGCACGGGCTTCCCGTCGCTGCAGGCGCCCGACATCACCGACGAGCTGCCACTGGCCGAGGTGCAGGCCTATTCGATCGACGACTCGCAAACCACCGAAATCGACGATGCGCTGTCGGTGCAGGGCCTGGGCACCGGCCGCGTGACGCTGGGCATCCACATCGCGGCCCCGGGCCTGGCCCTGGCCACCGGCACGCCGATCGACCAGGTGGCACGCCACCGCCTGTCCACCGTCTACATGCCGGGCTACAAGATCACCATGTTGCCCGACGAAGTGGTGCAGCGTTACACCCTGGCCGAGGGCCGGGCCTGCCCCGCGGTGTCGCTGTACGTGAGCTTTGACGAGGCCAGCCTCGAGGTGCTGACCAGCGAAACCCGCCTGGAGCGCGTGCCGATGGCCGCCAACCTGCGCCACGACCAACTCGACACCGTGGTCACCGAGTCCTGGCTCGAAAGCGACAACCCCGAACAGACCACCCTGCCCGGCGGCATGGACCACCGCACCATGGCCTTCCTGTTCCGCCTGGCCAAGGCGCTCAAGGGTCGGCGCGAAGAAGTGCGCGGCAAGCCCGAAACCTTCAACCGCCCCGACTACAACTTCCGCCTGGTCGGCAACGACGGTGCCGAACCCACGGGCCAGGAAACCGTGCAGATCAGCGTGCGCCAGCGTGGCGCCCCGCTCGACCTGATCGTGGCCGAGGCCATGATCCTGGCCAACAGCACCTGGGGCCTGTGGCTGGCCGACTGCGGCGTGCCGGGCATCTACCGCAGCCAGGCCAGCTTGGCCCCTGGCGTCAAGGTGCGCATGGGCACCAAGGCCTTGCCGCACGCGGGCATCGGGGTCAAGGCCTACGCCTGGAGCACCTCGCCCCTGCGCCGCTACACCGACCTGGTCAACCAGTGGCAGATCATTGCCTGCTCGCGCCACGGCAAGACCGCCGCGCTGGCCGCCCCGTTCAAGCCCAAGGACGCCGAGCTGTTCTCGATCATCAGTGGCTTTGACGCCGCCTACAGCGCCTACAACGGCTACCAGGCCGGCATGGAGCGCTTCTGGACGCTCAAGTACGTGCAACAGAACGGCCTGACCGAGTTGAACGCCACGGTGTTCAAGGAAGGCCCGAATGGCAGCGTGCTGGTGCGCGCCGACACCCTGCCCCTGGTGCTGGCCGCCTCCGGCATGAGCGGCCTGCCGCGCGGCGCGCGCGTGCGCGTCAAGCTCGGTGAGATCGACGAGATCGCGCTCGACCTCAGCGGCACCATCCTCGAGCGGCTCGACGCTGAGCTGCCGCTGGACGGTGCCGACGAGGACGAAGGCGAAGACGAGGCCGTGGCCGGTCCCATCGCGATCGCCGTGGACGTCAATGAAGCAGAGCCCTCGGGCCCAGAGAATCGCCCCGATAATCCGGCCCCGTGAGCCCCCTTGCCTCTCTTCGTCGCCTGAGCACGCTGCAGATCACGCTGGCGGTGTCGCTGGCCGTGCACGCGGTGCTGCTGACGGTGCGCTTTGTGGACCCGACCGCCTTCAACCGGGTGTTCCAGGACACCCCGCTGGAGGTGATCCTGGTCAACGCCAAGTCGAACGCCCGGCCCGACAAGGCCACCGCCATCGCCCAGGCCTCGTTGGCCGGCGGGGGCGAGGCGCGCCAGGGCCGGGCCACATCGCCGCTGCCCAGTGCCGCCCAGAACAGCCTCGGCGACACCCTCGAAGAGACGCAGCGTCAGTTGGCCGCGCTGGAGCAACAGCAGGCCCGCCTGCTGACCGAAGTGCACCGCCAGCTGGCCGCCCTGCCCCCGCCCCAGCCCTCGCGCGACCCCACCCAGCGGGCCGACACGGCGCAGGAGGAAAAGCGGCGCCAGCTGATCAAGCTGCTGGCCGAGATCGAGCGTCGCGTGAACGAAGAAAACGCGCGCCCCAAAAAGCGCTACATCAGCCCCGCCACCCGCGAAGAGGTCTACGCCACCTACTACGACCAACTGCGCCACAAGGTCGAGGACAAGGGCACCGAGAACTTTCCGGAACAGAACGGTCAGAAGCTCTACGGCGAGCTGACCATGACCCTGACCATCGACGCCCAAGGCAAGCTGCTGGCCACCGAGATCGTGCAAAGCTCGGGCAACCGCACGCTGGACCGGCGCGCCGAAGCCATCGCCCGATCGGCCCAGCCCTTCGGTGCCTTCAACCCCGCCATGCGGCGCCAGGCCGACCAGATCGTGGTCGTGTCGCGCTTTCGCTTCACGCGCGAAGAAACCCTGGAAGCCAAAGTCCAATAACCCCTCCCAGGGCCTGCAGGGCGGGCCCCCACTGCCATGAGCCAAGACCACTACTGCGTATTGGGCAACCCGGTTGAACACAGCCGCTCGCCCTGGATCCATGCCCGCTTTGCCGAACTGACCGGCCAGACCTTGCACTACGGTCGCCAGCGCATCGAGCTGGGCCAGTTCGCCGCCGGCATCGCCGCCCTGCAAGCCGAGGGCTACAAGGGCTGCAACATCACCGTGCCGTTCAAGTTCGAGGCCGCCGAGCTGGCCCAGCACCGGAGCCCGCGCGCCCAGCTGGCCGGGGCCGCCAACGTGCTGAGCCTGCGGGCCGACGGCCTGCATGCCGACAACACCGACGGCATCGGTCTGGTGAAGGACATTGAAGACAACGCCGGTCGCCCGTTGGCCGGTGAAGACGTGCTGCTGATCGGCGCCGGCGGCGCCTCGGCCGGCGTGCTGGGCCCCTTGCTGGAGGCCCGCCCCGCACGCCTGGTGGTGGTCAACCGCACCCACAGCAAGGCCGTCGACCTGGTGGCGCGCCACCAGGCCCTGGCCGATCGCTGTGGCTGCCGCCTTGAAGCCCCGGCCATCGAGGCCCTCGACGGTCACTACGGTGTGGTCATCAACGCCACCGCCAGCAGCCTGAGCGGCGCCGAAGTGCCCGTGCCGGCCAGCGTGCTGCGCCCGGGCAGCCTGGCACTGGACATGATGTACGGCCCGGCCGCCCAGGGCTTCCTGAACTGGGCTGCGGCCCACGGTGCCCAGGGCCGCGACGGCCTGGGCATGCTGGTCGAACAGGCGGCCGAAGCCTTCGCGCTGTGGCGTGGCGTGCGGCCGCCCTCGGCCCAGGTGCTGGCTGAGCTGCGCGCCCTGCTCTGAGGCCCCACCCGACGCCCGCCCGGCCATGAAAGCCCTGCTGCGCTGGTTGCTCCTGCTGGTGCTGGCCCTGTTGGGCCTGCAGCTGTTTTTTGTCGTCCGCATCGCCGCGCTGGCCGTGCTGGACCCGGCGTCGACCAGCTTCCAGCGCTCCGAGGCGCTGCGCATCCAGCAGGAGACGGGCCACCTGCGCTGGCGCCAGCAGTGGGTGCCCTACCGCGACATCGCGGACACCCTGAAGCGCGCGGTGATCGCCTCGGAGGACGATGGCTTCACCCAGCACGACGGCGTGGAGTGGGACGCGATCCAGAAAGCCTGGCAGAAGAACGCCAAAGCCGAGGCCAAGGCGCAGGCCCAGCGCCCGGGCACCGCACGCCCCAACGCGCCTGCGGCGGCGCGCCCCCCCAAGATCGTGGGCGGCTCCACCATCACCCAGCAGCTGGCCAAGAACCTGCTGCTGTCCGGCGAGCGCACCCTGCTGCGCAAGGGGCAGGAGTTTGTGTTGACCGCCTTGCTTGAACTGTGCCTGAGCAAGCAGCGCATCCTGGAGATCTACCTCAACAGTGTGGAATGGGGCGAGGGCGTGTTTGGCGCCGAGGCCGCCGCGCAGCACTACTTCCGCAAACCCGCGGCGCGCCTGAGCGCCGGCGAGGCCGCGCGCCTGGCGGTCATGCTGCCCCGGCCCAAGTACTTCGAGAAACTGCCGAATTCACCGTACCTGTCGGCCCGCGCTGCCACCATCCAGGCCCGCATGGGGTCGGCGCAACTGCCCTGATCCCATCCGGTCCGCGGCGCGCTGCGCGTCACAAGATGGTTTCGTTGCCTGAGGGCACTTCGCCGCGGAGCTGCCGCGCGCGCCGGTCCATGCGCCGGCGCAGCCATTCGAGGCGCAACACAGCGAGGCGGCCCAGGCAGCGGGCCGTTCCCAGCAGCACCTGGTGCAAAGCGCCGCGCTTCAGATCCGAGACCACGTCGTGACGCCACATGGCCCGGCACACCTGCATCAAAAAGGCCAACGGAAAGCGGGTGCGGCGGTGCTGGGCCACCTTCTGATAGCCGTCCAGGAACAAGCTGGCCGGGTACTCGCGGCGGTCTGTGAAGTTGTCGGGGTAGGCGTCCAGGCTTTGCACCGGTCGGCCGAGCGGGTCAAACTGCACGCTGCTGAGGTCCAGGGCCCGTTCGGCGTCGAGGCGGATGGCCCAGTGGTCGGCGAAGTCGTCGCTGTCTTTGACACGCCAGCGCAGCAAGTCCACCTCGATGCCGCGGCGCTTGGCTTCCAGGGCAAAGGCCAGCGAGGTCGAAAAGCAGCGCCCGCGGGCCTGCTTGAGCTGCGCGATGCGGTAGCGACGGGCCAGCACGAGCAGCACCCGGGTCCGGGGCGTTGCATCTAAAGCTGCGCTTTTTGAGGCAGCCACTGGCGGGCTCATGGCGACGGGTGAAATCGATTGACCATGACGTCATTGTAACTATTGCCCCGTCGGGTCCGCGGATCCCCCACGGAGCGCACCGGGGCCCCTAAACTCAAGCCTCCATGAGAATTCTCGGCATCGACCCCGGTCTGCAAACCACCGGCTTTGGCGTCATCGACGTTCAAGGCACCACGCTGACCTACGTGGCCAGCGGCACCATCAAAACCACCCACCTGCCGCTGGGCGACCTGCCCGGGCGCCTGAAGGTGCTGTACGACGGCATCCGCGAGGTGTGCGACCGCTACCAACCCGAGGTCGCCACGGTCGAAATCATCTTCGTCAACGTCAACCCGCAGTCCACGCTGCTGCTGGGCCAGGCGCGTGGCGCCTGCATCACGGCGCTGGTGTCGCGTGACCTGCCGGTGTCCGAGTACACCGCGCTGCAAATGAAGAAGGCCGTGGTGGGCCACGGCCGCGCCGCCAAGCCGCAGGTGCAGGAAATGGTGCGCCGCCTGCTGCGCTTGCCCGGCCTGCCCGGCACCGACGCCGCCGACGCGCTGGGCATGGCCATCACCCATGCCCATGCCGGCCAGGCCATGGCGCGCATCAGCGATGCGGGGGGCCAGCTGCAGCGCCGCACCCACGCCATGTACCGCGACGGCCGCAGCTACTGAGGCTGCCCCCACCCTGGCCCAGGTCCCGGCTCACGCCCAGCGCTGCCGCACCCGCCGGTGACGCGATTTGCATCCCCCGCGGCACCGGCCGGTGCGCCAATCGCCCCCAGCCGGGGCGGCGATCGGGTACCCTCGAGGACTGCCTCAGGGAGGCTTTCTTTTTCGCCTCCTGTCAAAGTACCGTCACACCGCGCATGTTCAATACCGATGGTGGAGCGAATCCGCTCCCACCCACTGATAACCCTCTGACCCCAGCCAGCCTCAGCGACCCAGGACCGCCTCCTCGCACCTGCAACATGACCTTGTACAAGCCCGGCAAAAGCGCCCGCTGGCAAGGCATGACGATGACCATCAGCCATGTGCTGCTCCGCAAGGGCCGCCTGCTGGTCTACCTCGAGGGGCACCCCGAAGCGCTGGAGCCTGAAGCGTTGGACCTCCCGCCCACAAGGCTGGTGCTGCAACGCAGTTGAACGGCTGGCGAAGGGGGCAAGGAACTGCCCGTGATCGCCTCACCGTCTGCCCCACTGTCCCCTGAGGACCTGCCAGAAGCCCCCGCCACCGCCGCGGCGCCGCCCCCGGCCAGCCGCCATTCGCTGCGGCAGCGCCTGATGACCACCTTCGGCCTGGTGCTGTTGCTGAGCCTCAGCGGCGCGGGCTTTGGCGTCTGGTCACTGTTCCAGGTCGACGAAGCCACGCGCCACATCACCGAGGACAAGCTGCCCACCGAGCGCCTGGTGACCGACGCCTACCGCCTGCAGTCCTTGAACACTGAGCGCTACAAGGCCATGGCGCTGAGCTCCGAACCCGAAGTCGGCGAGATCCTGGCGCAGGACATTCAGGCCACCCAGCAGCAGTACGACGACCTGATGCAACAGGTCAGCCTGCGCCTGCCCGGTGCGGAAGACCAGGCCTTGCTGGAGCGCATCACCCAGGCCGGCGCCGACTTCAAAAAAGCGCGGACCGAGTTGGTGGCGGCGCGTGATTCGGGCCTGACCGCCCGCATCCGACAGGTGTTCAGCCAGCGCTTTCAACCCAGTGCCGAGCAACTGTTGGGGGCCCTGCAGGCGCTGGGCCAGGCGCAGCGCCAGGCCATTGACGGCGAAGGCGAAACGGTGGCCCAGCTGAGCTATTCGGCGCGCAGCGCGCTGCTGGGCTTCAGTGCTGCCGCCCTGCTGCTGGGCGGCCTGCTGGCGCTGTGGCAGGTGCGCCGCATCGCCCAACCGATCCGCGTTGCCAGCCACACGGCCGACCGCGTGGCGAGCTTTGACCTGCGCGAAGACATCGAGGGCCACCAGCGCGACGAGGCTGGCCAACTGCTGCTGGCCCTGGGCTCGATGCAGGGCTCGCTGCGCCGCCTGGTCAGCCTGATCCGGCAGTCGGCCCACAACATTGGGCACGCCTCCAACGAGATCGCGCACGGCAACGCCGACCTGTCCCTGCGCACCGAGCAGGCCGCGTCCAGCCTGCAACAGACCGCCGCCGCGCTGGAGGGCATGAGCCAGACGCTACAACAGTCCACCGCCGCAGCCGACCAGGCCGAGCGCATGGCCAGCGAGGCGGCTCGCGTGGCCAGTGATGGGGGCGCCGTGGTCAGCCAGATGGTGCAGACCATGACCGACATCCACCGCGCCTCGGGCCAGGTGGCGGACATCGTCGGGGTGATCGACAGCATCGCCTTCCAGACCAACATCCTGGCCCTGAATGCCGCGGTGGAAGCCGCGCGCGCCGGCGAGGCCGGCCGTGGCTTTGCGGTGGTGGCGTCCGAAGTGCGCCAGCTGGCTGGTCGCTCGGCCAGCGCGGCCAAGGAGATCAAGGGCTTGATCGGCAACTCGGTGCAGCGCATCGAGGCCGGCGCCGCGCTGGCCGACCAGGCCGGCAGCACCATGCACAAGGTGGTCGGCTCGGTGCAAGGGGTGGCCGACGCGCTGAGCGCCATCGCGCAGGCCACCGCGGCGCAGAGCCGCGACATTGGTCAGATCAACCGCGCCGTGGCCCAGCTCGACGAGATGACCCAGCAGAACTCGGCCCTGGTCGAGCAGTCGGCAGCCGCCTCGGATGGCCTGCGTCAGCAGGCCAGCGAGCTCAGCGGCATGATCAGCCAGTTCGTGCTGCCCGAGCCCCCCAGCGTGGCCGCCACCGCGCATTTGTCCTGGCAAGGCGCGCCCGCGACACGCTGAGGCCCGGGTCCACCGGCGGCCCTGGGTGCCCAGGCACGGCAGACCGGTGGGCGCGCCGCCCACCGGTGCGGGGCCCTCAGGCGACCGGCTTGATCGGCACGTACAGGTCGCCACCGCCCTGCTTGAACTCGGCCGACTTCTCGGCCATGCCCTGGGCGGCGAACTCGCGCACCTCCTGGGTGATCTTCATCGAGCAGAACTTGGGCCCGCACATGGAGCAGAAGTGCGCCACCTTGGCCGAGTCCTTGGGCAGGGTCTCGTCATGGAAGTTGCGCGCGGTGTCCGGGTCCAGGCTGAGGTTGAACTGGTCCATCCAGCGGAAGTCAAAGCGGGCCTGAGACAGCGCATCGTCACGCGCGCGCGATCCCGGGTGGCCCTTGGCCACGTCGGCGGCGTGGGCCGCGATCTTGTAGGCGATGATGCCCTGCTTGACGTCCTCGCGGTCGGGCAGGCCCAGGTGCTCCTTGGGCGTCACATAGCACAGCATGGCGGTGCCCATCCAGCCGATCATGGCCGCGCCGATGGCGCTGGCGATGTGGTCGTAGCCCGGCGCGATGTCGATGGTCAGCGGCCCCAAGGTGTAGAACGGTGCCTCGTGGCAGTGCTTGAGCTGCTCGGTCATGTTGGCCTGGATCATGTGCAGGGGCACATGGCCGGGGCCTTCGATCATGGTCTGCACATCGTGCTTCCAGGCCAGCTGGGTCAGCTCGCCCAGGGTGTGCAGCTCGGCGAACTGGGCTTCGTCATTGGCGTCCGAGGCCGAGCCGGGGCGCAGACCGTCGCCCAGCGAGAAGCTCACGTCGTAGGCCTTCATGATGCCGCAGATGTCCTCGAAGTGCTCGTACAGAAAGCTCTCCCGGTGGTGGGCGATGCACCACTTGGCCATGATCGAACCGCCGCGCGAGACGATGCCGGTTCGGCGGTTGGCGGTCAGGTGGATGTGGGCCAGGCGCAGGCCGGCATGTATGGTGAAGTAGTCCACGCCCTGCTCGGCCTGCTCGATCAGGGTGTCGCGGAAGATCTCCCAGGTCAGGTCCTCGGCCACGCCCCCCACCTTTTCGAGGGCCTGGTAGATCGGCACCGTGCCGATGGGCACCGGGCTGTTGCGCACGATCCAGTCGCGCGTGGTGTGGATGTTGCGGCCGGTCGACAGGTCCATCACGTTGTCGGCGCCCCAGCGGATCGCCCAGACCAGCTTCTCGACCTCTTCCTCGATGCTGGAGGTGACGGCCGAATTGCCGATGTTGGCGTTGATCTTGACCAGGAAGTTGCGCCCAATGGCCATCGGCTCCACCTCGGGGTGGTTGATGTTGGCCGGAATGATGGCGCGCCCGCGCGCCACCTCGTCGCGCACGAACTCGGGCGTGATCAGGCGCGGGATGGCCGCGCCCAGCGGGTTGCCAGCCAGGCGCTTTTCACGCGCGGCATCGGCCAGGTACTGGGCCATCCACTCACGGCGGCCGTTTTCGCGGATCGCCACGTACTCCATCTCGGGCGTGATGATGCCCTGGCGCGCGTAGTGCATCTGGCTCACGTTGCGGCCGGCCTTGGCCCGGATCGGACGGCGCTGCAACGCCGCCGCCTCGGCCCGCAGGGCCTGCAGGCGGGCGTCTTCGGCGTCGCCCTTCTGGCCGTCGTCCAGGGCCACGCGCGCGCGGCCGTCGTAGGCCTCGGTGTCGCCGCGGCGGGCGATCCAGTCGCCACGCACACTGGGCAGGCCCATGCGCACATCGATCTGGGCACTGGGTTCGGTGTAGGGGCCGGAGGTGTCGTACACCGTGACCTGCTCGCCGTTGCTCAGGTCAATGCGGCGCATCGGCACGCGCACGTCGGGGTGCAGCACGCCGCTTTCGTACACCTTGGTCGAAGCGGGGAAGGGTTCGCGGGTGAGCGCAAGCAATTGCGCAAATTTTTCGCGGGCGAGGGAGTCGGGAGCGTTCATGGTGAGGGTCCTTTTCGGCGCTGTTGAACCAGCCCCGGAGTGAACCCTGTGCGCGCACCCTCGCCGAGTGGGCGGGGAGGCGACGGCCCCAAGCTCCGCACGGGAGAAAGGACCTGAAGTTCGGCTCTTCTTACGCCGGTATTAACCGGATCAAGTTCGTCGGGTTCGGGCAGCTGCGCTGGCTTTCGCCAACCCAGCCCCGTCTCAGCACATGTGCACCCCGGAGCAGCCCGCAGTATAAGCTCAGCCCGCGCGCCAGCGGCCAAAGCCCCTCAGCCGGGCCGCAGGACGCCTCACCAGGCGCGGGCCGGTTGCGCAAAGCCGCTGGGCGCTTGGCGCTCGTCGTCAAAAGTGACGATTTCCCAAGCGTCCGGCTGGGCCAGCAGCTCGCGCAGCAGGCGGTTGTTCATGGCATGGCCAGAACGGAAAGCGGTGTACTCGGCCAGCAGCGGTTTGCCGATGATGTACAGGTCCCCCATGGCGTCAAGGATCTTGTGCTTGACGAACTCGTCGTCGTAGCGCAGACCGTCGCTGTTGAGCACCTTGTAGTCGTCCATCACGATGGCGTTGTCCAGACCGCCCCCGAGGGCCAGGCCATTGGCCCGCATCATCTCGACGTCGCGGGTGAAGCCAAAGGTGCGGGCCCGCGCGATGTCGCGGCTGTAGTTGCCCGAGCCCAGGTCGAACTCGACCCGCTGGCCCGTGGAGTCCACCGCGGGGTGGTCGAAGTCGATCTCGAAATTGAGCTTGTAACCATGGTAGGGCGTGAGGCGCGCCCACTTGGACTGCGCCCCCTGGCCTTCACGCACCTCGACCGGGCGTTTGACGCGGATGAAGCGGCGCGGCGCCTTTTGCAGCTCCACGCCAGCGCTCTGCAGCAAAAACACGAACGAGGCCGAAGAACCGTCGAGGATCGGCACCTCTTCGGCCGTGATGTCGATGTAGAGGTTGTCGATGCCCAGGCCCGCACAGGCCGACATCAGGTGCTCGACCGTGTGCACTTTGGCGTTGCCGGCCGAGATGGTCGACGCCAGCCGGGTGTCCGTGACGGCCTGCGCCGTGATCGGGATGTCCACCGGCTCGGGCAGATCGACGCGCCGGAACACGATGCCCGTGTCGGGCTGGGCCGGTCTCAGGGTCAATTCCACCCGCTGCCCGCTGTGCAGGCCAACGCCCACGGCACGGGTCAGGGTTTTCAGGGTTCTTTGCTGCAGCATTCAAGCATTTTAGAGATTTGCGGCCTGCGCGGTGGGGCCGGGCCCACCTGACCCACATCAAGCTAAGTTCTTTTTAAGGGAAGACCCCCGCGAGCCCCCAGGACAGCCCCGGCAAAATGAAGGGGCAGGCGCCCCCAATCCGGGCAGCTGTGCCCCACCCGCACCCAGCCACACGCCACGGAGAATGGAATGAACCGCCTCAGTTTCAAAGCAAAAATCATGCTGCTCATCGGCACGGCCCTGGCCGCGCTGCTGTTGCTGGCCGTGATCACCCTGGCGCAGCAGCGCAGCCAGATCATCGAAGCCCGCAAGGAGCTGCTGACCACCGCGGTGCAAGGCGCCCACAGCATCGTCAGTGCCTACCAGGCCAAGGCGGCCAGCGGCAGCATGAGCACCGAAGACGCCCAAAAGGCCGCGCGAGAAGCCTTGCGCGTGTCGCGCTACGGCGGCCCCGAAGGCAAGACCGAATACTTCTACATCTGGACCCTGGACGCGGTCGGCGTGATGCACCCGATCAAGCCCGAATGGGAGGGCCAGAACATGCAGGGCAAGATCAAGGACGGAGCCGGCACCGACATCATCAAACTGCTGGCCGACGGGGTGCGCAGCAGCCCGCAGGGCCGCGCCTTTGTGCCCACCGTCTTTCCGCGCCCGGGCCAGCAGGCCCTGGTGCCCAAGCTGCTGTACGCGGCGCGCGTCGATGGCTGGAACTGGATGGTCGGTTCGGGCGTCTACACCGACGACCTCGATCAGCAGGTGCGTGACGCGATGCTGAGCCAGTTTGGCTTCGTGCTGGTGGTGGTGCTGGTGGTCGGTGGCATTGGCGTGTTGGTGGCGCGCTCGGTGCTGCAACAGATTGGTGGCGATCCGATGGTGGCCATCGAGGCCATGTCGGCGGTCGCGGAGGGCAACCTCGACGTGCAGATCGCCCCGGCCCCCGCGGGCTCGATGCTCGACGGCCTGGCCCACATGGTGAGCTCGTTGCGGCGGCTGGTCAGCGAGGTGCGTTCGGCCACCGACAGCATCGCCACCGCCTCGAGCGAGATCGCCCAAGGCAACACCGACCTGTCGCAGCGCACCGAACAAACCGCCAGCAACCTGCAGTCCACCTCCAGCAGCATGGAGGAGCTGACCAGCACGGTGCAGCAAACCTCCGACTCGGCGCAGACCGCCAACCAGATGGCGCAGTCGGCGGCCGAGGTGGCGCAGCGTGGCGGCGCCGTGGTGTCCGAAGTGGTCAGCACCATGGAAGAAATCAACAGCAGCAGCAAGCGCATCGCCGACATCATTGGCGTGATCGACGGCATCGCCTTCCAGACCAACATCCTCGCGCTCAATGCCGCGGTCGAAGCCGCCCGCGCAGGCGAACAAGGCCGGGGGTTTGCCGTGGTGGCCGGCGAGGTGCGCAGCCTGGCCGGGCGCAGTGCCGAGGCCGCCAAAGAGATCAAGTCGCTGATCGGCGCCTCGGTCGAGAAGGTCGAATCGGGCACCCGCCTGGTGGGCCATGCGGGCAGTACCATGGACGAAATCGTCGCCAGCGTGCAGCGCGTGACCGACATCATTGGCGAAATCCGGGCCGCCACGGCCGAGCAAAGCCAGGGCATCGCCCAGGTCAACGGTTCGATCAACCAGCTCGACCAGATGACGCAACAGAACTCGGCCCTGGTCGAACAGTCCGCCGCGGCCGCCGACAGCCTGCGCGAGCAGGCCATGCGGCTGACCGAGGTGGTGGCCTTGTTCCGCGTCAGCGGCAGCCAGGGGGTGGCGGTGAGCCACCGCCCGGCCCCGGCCCGTGCGCCCGTCGCAGCCCAGGCCAAGCCCCTGCCCCCGCGGGCCGCCGCGCCGCGCGTGGGCAGCAGCGCCGCGCCCGCCCCGGCCCGCCAGGCCCTGCCCGCCAAAGCCAACCCAGCAGCCCCAGCCCCAGCACCGGCCCCGGCGCCCAAGGCGGCGGCCCCTGCCAGCAGCGCGGGCTCGGCCGAGGGCGACTGGGAGTCCTTCTGACACGCGCCCCGTACACCGCTCGTGGCACCGTTCGTGGCCGCCAGGCCCGGGTGATACGCTGACCCACGGCGGCCACCCAACGGCGCCCCCTGCGGGGCGCCCCACGGCCCAAGCAGCGCCAGCCCCATGAAAAAACCCCGCCGTCCTGTCGGACCGCGGGGTTTTTTGCTTCGGCAAATCAGGTCGGGGCCCTGCCCCGTCAACAGCCTGTCAGACTCAGTCGGCTTGCTTGCGCAGGAAGGCCGGGATTTCCAGGTCGTCCATGCCACCCGACACCAGGGCGTCGACCTTGGCCGCGGCTTGGGTGCGGTTGGTGCGCCAGACGCTGGGCACGCTCATGCCGCCGTAGTCGGCACCCGAGCTCACCGAGCCCAGGCCCACCGCGTTGCCCACCGACGAGCCGCCAGCCGAGGCCACGGGCAGGTTGAAGCCCACGTTGTCGGTGCCGGTGCGCAGCACTTGCAGCGGAGGGGCCTGACGGCGCGCGTTTTGACGGCTCAGGCCGGTGGCCACCACGGTCACGCGGATGTTGTCACCCAGGCTGTCGTCGTAGGCCGCGCCGTAGATGACGTGGGCGTCCGGCGAGGCGTAGGCGTTGATGGTGCTCATGGCCAGCTTGGACTCGGACAGCTTCAGGCTGCCCTTGGCGGCGGTCACCAAGACCAGCACGCCCTTGGCGCCCGACAGGTCGATGCCTTCGAGCAGCGGGCAAGCCACGGCTTGTTCGGCGGCGATGCGGGCGCGGTCCGGGCCGCTGGCCACAGCGGTGCCCATCATGGCCTTGCCGGGTTCGCCCATCACGGTGCGCACGTCTTCAAAGTCGACGTTCACATGGCCGTATTCGTTGATGATTTCGGCAATGCCGCCGACGGCGTTCTTGAGCACGTCGTTGGCGTGGGCAAAGGCTTCGTCCTGGGTGATGTCGTCGCCCAGCACGTCGAGCAGCTTTTCGTTGAGCACCACGATCAGCGAGTCCACGTTGGCTTCGAGTTCAGCCAGGCCATCGTCGGCGTTGGTCATGCGGCGCTTGCCTTCCCAATCGAAAGGCTTGGTCACCACGCCCACGGTCAGGATGCCCATTTCCTTGGCCACGCGGGCGATCACCGGCGCGGCGCCGGTGCCGGTGCCACCGCCCATGCCGGCGGTGATGAACAGCATGTGGGCGCCCGCGATGGCGGCGCGGATGTCTTCCAGCGCGGCTTCGGCGGCGTCACGGCCCTTGTCGGGCTTGCTGCCGGCGCCCAGACCGCTTTGACCCAGTTGAATCGTGCGATGGGCAGCGCTGCGGCTCAGGGCCTGTGCGTCGGTGTTGGCGCAGACGAATTCGACGCCTTGCACATGGCGCTGGATCATGTGTTCCACCGCATTGCCGCCGCCACCGCCCACCCCGATCACCTTGATCTGCGTGCCCATGTTGAACTCTTCAACTTCGATCATTTCGATGGTCATCTCGTTGCTCCTGAATCTGCCTGATTTGCAATTGCCGAAAATATTTGACTGTTGGAATATTGTGACTTGCCAGAGGGCCTTCACGGCGGTCCGATACAGTGTTCCGCCTGCCTTTTTTTGCACGGCGGGCTGCCTCGGGCCAACCACCGTTTTCGCAGTGGCGGACCCAGCGCCAGCACGCCGCTCCAGCGGGTCGGGCCAGCGCCAAGGCAGGGGGGGCGGAACATGCTCAGAAGTTCCCCACGATGAAGTCCTTGAAGCGGCCGAACGCCGTCTTCATGGAACCACTTTTCTGGGCCACCTTGAAGCCGCGGATGCGGGCCTGGCGGGCTTCTTCCATGAGGCCCATGACGGTGGCGGCCCGCGGCTGCGCGACCATGTCCGACAGGGCACTCGAATACTTGGGCAGACCACGGCGCACGGGCTTGAGGAAGATGTCCTCGGCCAGTTCGACCATGCCCGGCATGACCGAGCTGCCACCGGTCAGCACGATGCCCGAGGACAGCACTTCCTCGTAGCCGGACTCGCGGATCACCTGCTGCACCAGCGAGAAGATCTCTTCGACGCGCGGCTCGATCACGCCCGCCAGCGCCTGGCGGCTCAGCATGCGCGGGCCGCGGTCGCCGAGCCCCGGTACTTCGACCTGGGTCTCGGCGTCGGCCAGCAGTTGCTTGGCATAGCCTGATTCGACCTTGATGTCCTCGGCGTCCTTGGTCGGGGTGCGCAGCGCCATCGCGATGTCGCTGGTGATCAGGTCGCCTGCGATCGGGATCACCGCCGTGTGGCGGATCGCGCCGTTGGTGAAGATGGCCACGTCGGTGGTGCCGGCGCCGATGTCGACCACCGCCACGCCCAGTTCGCGCTCGTCGTCGGTCAACACGGCCTGGCTCGAGGCCAGCGGGTTGAGCATCAGCTGCTCGACGTCAAGGCCACAGCGGCGCACGCACTTGATGATGTTCTCGGCCGCGCTCTGGGCGCCGGTGACGATGTGCACCTTGGCTTCCAGGCGCAGACCGCTCATGCCGATCGGCTCCTTGACGTCCTGGCCGTCAATGACGAACTCCTGCGGCTCCACCAGCAGCAGGCGCTGGTCGGTCGAGATGTTGATGGCCTTGGCGGTTTCCACCACGCGGGCCACATCGGCCGAGGTGACTTCCTTGTCCTTGACCGCCACCATGCCGCTGGAGTTGAGGCCGCGGATGTGGCTGCCCGTGATGCCGGTGTAGACCCGGGTGATCTTGCAGTCGGCCATCAGCTCGGCCTCTTTGAGGGCTTGCTGGATGCTTTGCACGGTGGCGTCGATGTTGACCACCACGCCGCGCTTCAAGCCATTGCTGGGGGCCACGCCCAGACCTGCCAGCTTGAGTTCGCCGCCGGGCAGGACTTCGGCCACCACCGCCATGACCTTGGCCGTGCCAATGTCCAGCCCCACCACCAGATCCTTGTATTCCTTTGCCATATGTGTACCTGTGATTCTGTGTTTTGGGTTGGGTCTATTTTTTGGGAACGTCGGCCGTCACCGTGGTCACGCCGCGCAAGCGCAGGGCGTAGCCTTCGGTGTGGCGCAAATCGGCGCTTTCCAGCGAGTTGGCACGGCGGCCATAGCGCGAGGTGACCTGGGTCAGCGTGGCGACAAAGCGCCGCGTGCGCGCCATCACCTGCTCGATGCTGCCGTTGCCCAGTTCGATCTCAGCCCCAGACTCGAGCTTGGCGCGCCAGCCGCCGCGCAGGGTCAGCTCGAGCTCGGCGAGGTCCAGGTCCAGTTGCTTGAAAAGGGGGCGCAGGCGACCGTACATGTCCAGCACCTCGACCGACTGGCCGTCCGGGCCGTGCAAGCGCGGCAGGTCGTCGGCATCCACGTCGCCGACGTTGGCCTCAAAGACCTCGCCAAAGCTGTTCAACATGCCCGAGCCGCTTTCGGGGCCCCACAGGGCCACCGGCACATGCTCCTCCAGCTGCACCTGCAGCTGGTTGGGGAACTGGCGCCGCACCGAGGCCTGGCGCACCCAGGGCACGGCCTCGAACACGGCGCGCGCCTGCTGCAGGTCGACGGTGAAGAAATTGCCCACCAGCTTGTGCGCCACGTTGGCGCGCAGCGTGACGGCGTTGTTGTGCGCCAGCTCACCCTGCACGCTGATGGCCCCGATCGAAAACGCGGGGTGACGCAGCACCCACCAGCCGCCCGCGGCCAGCACCAGCGCGGTCAGGCTCATGAACAACACCGACGCGGTGAGGTTCATCAGCTTGACATCCAGCGGTACGGCCAGCGAGTCGTTCATGCGCATCAACCTTGGGCTTGCGACGCGGCGTCCGGGGCCGAGTCCAGGGTGGCGCTGGCCAGCACCTGCAGGCACAGGTCCTCATAGCTGAGGCCGGTGGCGCGGGCCGACATGGGCACCAGCGAATGGCTGGTCATGCCCGGCGAGGTGTTCATCTCGAGCAAGAAAGCCTTGCGGTCGCTGGCGCGGATCATCAGGTCGGCGCGGCCCCAGCCGCGGCAGCCCAGCGAGCGGTAGGCGGCCAGCACGATGCGCTGGATCTCGGCTTCTTCTTCGGGCGGCAGGCCGCTCGGGCACTGGTACTTCACGTCATCGGTGAAGTACTTGTTCTGGTAGTCGTAGGCGCCGTCGGGGGCAGCGATGCGGATCACCGGCATGGCGCGCGCATCGGCCCCGCTGCCCAGCACCGGGCAGGTGACTTCTTCGCCAACGATGAACTCCTCGCACAGCACATCGGGGTCGTAGCGGGCCGACAGGCTGACGGCCTCCTGCATTTCCGAATAGCCATTGACCTTGGTGACGCCAATCGACGAGCCCTCGCGCGGCGGCTTGACGATCAAGGGCAGCCCCAGGGTGTCGGGCACGGTGCGCACCACCTCGCGGCCCTGGCGGTCGGGGCTCAGGCACACATAGCGCGGCGTGGGCAGGCCGTCGGCCAACCACAGGCGCTTGGTCATGACCTTGTCCATGGCCACACTCGAGGCCATCACGCCCGAGCCGGTGTAGGGAATGCCCAGCAGTTCAAGCGCCCCCTGCACCGTGCCGTCTTCGCCATGGCGACCGTGCAAAGCGATGAAGCAGCGCGCAAAACCGGCCTGGCGCAGCTCGCTGAGGTCACGCCCAGCGGGGTCAAACGGGTGGGCATCCACGCCCTTGGACAGCAAGGCCTGCAACACGCCCTGGCCCGACATCAGCGAGACCTCGCGCTCAGCCGAGCTGCCGCCCATCAACACCGCCACCTTGCCCAGCTCAGAAACCTGGATCGCCATCAGATTTGCACTCCCTTCAACGACTGTGCTGCCGACTGCAGCAACTCCACCACCTTGGCGGGCACGGCACCGATCGAGCCGGCGCCCATGCACATCACCACATCCCCATCGCGCGCATTGCTGATGATGGCCTCGGGCAAGGCCTCGACCTGGTCGACGAACACCGGCTCGACCCGGCCCGCCACGCGCAGGGCACGCGACAGGGCGCGGCCGTCGGCGGCCACGATGGGCGCCTCGCCGGCGGCATAGACCTCAGTCAGCAGCACCGCATCGGCCTGGCCGATGACCTTGACGAAATCCTCAAAGCAGTCGCGGGTGCGGGTGTAACGGTGCGGCTGGAAGGCCAGCACCAGGCGACGGCCCGGGAAGGCCCCGCGCGCCGCGGCCAGCGTGGCAGCCATCTCGACCGGGTGGTGGCCGTAGTCGTCGATGACGGTGAACTGGCCGCCGTCGCGGGTCGGCAAGTCGCCATAGCGCTGGAAACGACGCCCCACGCCCTTGAACTGGGCCAGGCCGCGCTGCACCGCTTCGTCGGGGATGCTCAGCTCGACCGCCACGGCAATCGCCGACAGCGCATTGAGCACGTTGTGTTCGCCCGCCAGGTTCAGCACCACGGGCAGGTCCGGCAGGGTGACGCCGTTGCGGCGTTGCACCGTGAAGTGCATCTGGCCCGCCACCGCACGCACGTCCACCGCACGCACCTGGGCCTCGGGGCCGAAGCCGTAGCTGGTGATGGGGCAGTTGACCTGGGGCAGGATCTCGCGGATCGCCGGGTCGTCGGTGCACAAAATGGCCGTGCCGTAGAAAGGCATGCGGTGCAGGAAGTCCACGAAGGCCGCCTTCAGGCGGTTGAAGTCGTGGCCGTAGGTTTCCATGTGGTCGGCATCGATGTTGGTGACCACCGCCATCACCGGCAGCAAGTTCAGGAACGACGCGTCCGACTCATCGGCCTCGACCACGATGTAGTCGCCACTGCCCAGCTTGGCGTTGGCGCCCGCGCTGTTGAGGCGGCCGCCGATCACGAAGGTGGGGTCCAGACCGGCTTCGGCCAGCACGCTGGTAACCAGGCTGGTGGTGGTGGTCTTGCCGTGGGTGCCGGCGATGGCGATGCCGCGCTTGAGGCGCATCAACTCGGCCAGCATCAGCGCGCGCGGCACCACCGGGATGCGGCGCTCGCGGGCCACCAGCACCTCGGGGTTGTCGGCCTTGACCGCGGTCGAGGTGACCACGCAGTCGGCGGTCTCGACGTTGGCGGCATCGTGGCCGATGGCGGTCTTGATGCCCAGGCCTTGCAGGCGGCGCAGCGTGGCGCTGTCCGACAGGTCGGAACCCGAGATCGTGTAGCCCAGGTTGAACAGCACCTCAGCGATGCCGCTCATGCCGGCGCCGCCCAGCCCGACGAAGTGGATGTGGCGAATGGCGTGTTTCATCGGGCCAGCTCCTCGCAGGCGCGCACCACTTCGGTCGTGGCTTCAATTTTTTGCATCTTCTTGGCTTGCAAAGCCCGCGCCAGCAGGTCGGCGCGGGTGGTTTTCAGGATCAGCTCGGCCAGCGGGCCGGGCTTGAGTTCGGTTTGCGGCATCAGCCAGCCGCCCTGCTGGTCGACCAGGAAGCGGGCGTTGGCGGTCTGGTGGTCGTCCACCGCAAAGGGAAATGGCACGTACACCGCGGCGGCGCCGACAGCGGCGATCTCGGTCACGGTGCTGGCACCGGCGCGGCAAATGATCAGGTCGGCCTCGGCGAACGCCGTGGCGGTGTCGTCGATGAAGGGGGTCAGCTCGGCCTCGACGCCCGCGGCGCGGTAAGCCTCGCGCAGGGCATCGATCTGCTTGGCACCGCTTTGGTGGCGCACCCGCGGCCGTTGCTCGGGCGGGATCAAGGCCAGCGCTTGCGGCACGGTGTCGTTGAGCGCCTTGGCGCCCAGGCTGCCCCCCACCACCAGCACGTGCAGCGGACCCTGCCGGTGGGCAAATCGCTCGGCCGGGCCAGGCTGCGAAGTGAAGCCCGCCCGCAGCGGGTTGCCGACCCAGCGGCCCTTGGCGAACACGCCCGGGAAGGCGGTGAAGACCCGGTCGGCCACCCCGGCCAACACCTTGTTGGCCATGCCCGCGACCGAGTTCTGCTCGTGCAGCACCAGCGGCTTGCCCGACAGCACGGCCATCATGCCGGCCGGGAAGGTGATGTAGCCCCCCAGGCCCACCACCACGTCGGGCTGCACCCGGCGCACCACCTGCAGGCTTTGCCAGAAGGCCTTGAGCAGGCGCAGCGGCAACAGGGCCAGCGTCAACAGGCCTTTGCCACGCACGCCCGAGAAATCCACCACCTCGAAGGCGAAGCCGCGCGGCGGCACGATCTGGCTCTCCATGCTGTTGGGGCCCCCCAGCCAGTGCACGCGCCAGCCGCGCTCGCGCAGCGCCTCGGCCACGGCCAGACCCGGGAAGATGTGGCCACCGGTGCCACCGGCCATGATCAAGGCTGTCTTTTGACCGCTCATACCCGGCCCCCCCGCATCAGCACCTTGTTCTCGTAATCGATGCGCAACACCACGGCAATGGTCACCAGGTTCATCAGCACCGCCGATCCGCCATAGCTCATCAAGGGCAAGGTCAGGCCCTTGGTGGGCAGCGCGCCCAGGTTCACGCCCATGTTGATGAAGGCCTGGAACCCCATCCAGATGCCCACGCCCTGGGCCACCAGGCCGGGGAAGACGCGGTCCAGCGCAATGGCCTGGCGGCCGATGTGCATCATGCGGCGCGTCATCCACAGGAACAGGCCGATCACCAGCAGCACGCCGATCAAGCCGAACTCCTCGCCGATCACGGCGAGCAAGAAGTCGGTGTGGGCTTCGGGCAGCCAGTGCAGCTTCTCCACGCTGCCGCCCAGGCCCACGCCAAAAATCTCGCCGCGCCCAATGGCGATCAGCGAGTGCGACAACTGGTAGCCCTTGCCCAGCGCGTTGTGTTCGCTCCAGGGGTCGAGGTAGGCAAAGATCCGTTCGCGGCGCCACGGCGAGGCAGCAATCATCATGCTGAAGGCCGCCACCAGCACCGCGGCGATCAGGAAGAACATGCGGGCGTTGACGCCGCCCAGGAACAAAATGCCCATCGCGATCACGGCGATCACCATGAAGGCGCCCATGTCGGGCTCGGCCAGCAGCAGCGCCCCCACCAGGCCCACCGCCACGCCCATCGGCAGCACGGCGCGGAAGAAGCGTTCTTTGACCTCCATCTTGCGCACCATGTAGTCGGCGGCGTACAGCAGCACCGCGAACTTGGCCAGCTCCGAGGGCTGGAAGCTCAGGGGCCCCAGGGCGATCCAGCGCCGCGCGCCGTACACCACCTTGCCCACATGCGGGATCAGCACCGCGATCAGCAGCACCAGCGACACGATGAACAGCCACGGTGCCGCCTTCTCCCACACCTTCATGGGCACCTGGAACGCGAGCAAGGCGGCCACAAAGCCCATCACCAGCCACAGCGCGTGACGCGACAGAAAGTAGGTGTGGGTGTAGTTGGCAAAGCGCGGGTTGTCGGGCATGGCCACCGAGGCCGAATACACCATCACCAGGCCCCAGGCCAGCAAGGCCACGGTGACCCAGACCAGCGCCTGGTCCACGCCCAGCATGCTGGCGCGCGGCGGTGCCCCCCGGCCCTCGTCGGCCGACCAGGTGCGGATCGGCAAGACCTCGACCGCGGCCTTGGAGACGCCGCTGAACCAGCCCGAAAGCCGTCCTGACCAAGGTCCTGTTGCCTGGCTCATGCCAAGCCCCCTTCCAGCGAGGTGCCCGCCTCGTCGGCCAACTGCTGCACGGCTTCGCAAAAAACGCGCGCGCGGTGCTCGTAGTTGTCAAACATGTCCAGGCTGGCACAGGCCGGCGACATCAGCACGGCGTCACCGGCTTGCGCCAGGGTGGCGGCCTGCTGCACCGCCTCGGGCAAGGTGGCCACGGTGTGCAGGGGCACGCCGGTGCCCGCCAGGGCCTGGGCAATCAGGGGCGCGTCACGGCCGATCAGCAACACGCTGCGCACGTAGCGCGCCACGGGGTCGGCCAAGGGCGAGAAGTCCTGGCCCTTGCCGTCGCCCCCCAGGATGACGACGATGCGGCGGTCCGCGCCCAGGCCTTGCAGCGCGGCCACGGTCGCGCCCACATTGGTGCCTTTGCTGTCGTCGAAGTACTCGATGTCCTGGATCAGTGCCACCGGCTCGACCCGGTGCGGCTCACCGGCGTACTCGCGCAGGCCGTAGAGCATCGGGGCGATGGTGCAGCCCGCCGCCTGGGCCAGCGCCAGGGCGGCCAGCGCGTTGGTGGCGTTGTGGCGGCCACGGATGCGCAGCGCATCCGCCGGGATCAGGCGCTGGATGTGCAGCTCCTCGGACTCGTCCTTGCGGCGCTTGCGGGTCTCATCGGCCTCCAGGGCGCGCACCAACCAGGCCATGCCGTTGACCACTTCGATGCCGAAGTCGCTGGGCCGCGTCGGCAGGCTGGCCCCAAAAGTGATGTGCTCGCGCACCACCGGCTTTTGCAGCTTGGCGCGCTGCGGCGCGGGCAACATGGCCATCACGGTGGCGTCGTCGCGGTTCAGCACCAGCAGGGTCTGGCTGCCAAAAATGCGGGCCTTGGCCTCGGCGTAGGCGGCCAGGCTGCCGTGCCAGTCCAGGTGGTCCTGAGTCACATTGAGCACGGTGGCGGCCGTGGGCTCGAAGCCCGTGACGCCGTCGAGCTGGAAGCTCGACAGTTCCAACACCCAGACCTCGGGCAGGCTGTCGGCGTCCAGGTGCTGCTGCAGGGTGTCGAGCAGGGTCGGACCGATGTTGCCAGCCACTGCCACGGTCTTGCCGGCGCGCTCAACCAGTTGCCCGGTCAGCGAAGTCACGGTGGTCTTGCCATTGGTGCCGGTGATGGCCAGCACCTTGGGCTGGTAGGCCTGCGCCTCGCGCAGTTCACCCAAGGCGTGGTTGAACAGGCTCAGTTCGCCGCCCGTCCACAGGCCCACCGCACGCGCCGCATCGAACACCGGCGCCACGGTGGCGGGCGACAGTCCCGGCGAGCGGAACACGGCCCGCACGTCGGTGCCCTCGACCAGGCTGGCACTGAAAGGGCCACCGACAAAGCCGACCTCGGGCCACTCGGCCCGCAGCGTGGCCAGTTGCGGCGGCTGTTCGCGGCTGTCGGCCACGGTGACGCGCGCGCCCTGACGCGCGCACCAGCGCGCCATGGCCAGGCCCGAGGCGCCCAGGCCGAGGATCAGAATGTGCAGGTCTTGCAAGCGGCTCACGGCTTACCTCAGCTTCAGGGTCGTCAGGCCCAGCAGGCACAGCAGCATGGTGATGATCCAGAAGCGGACCACGACCTGGGTCTCTTTCCAGCCGCTTTTCTCGAAGTGGTGGTGCAGCGGCGCCATCTTGAGCAGGCGCCGGCCCTCGCCGTACTTGCGCTTGGTGTACTTGAACCAGCTCACTTGCAGCATCACCGACAGGGCTTCCACCACGAAGATGCCGCCCATGATGGCCAGCACCACTTCCTGGCGCACGATGATGGCGATGGTGCCCAGTGCACCGCCCAGCGCCAGCGCGCCGACGTCCCCCATGAAGACCTGCGCCGGGTGGGTGTTGAACCACAAGAAGGCCAGCCCCGCGCCCGCCATGGCCGAGCAGAAGATCAGCAACTCGCCCGAACCCGGGATGTGCGGGAACAGCAGGTACTTGCTGTAGACCGCGCTGCCCGTGACGTAGGCGAACACGCCCAGCGACGAACCCACCATCACCACCGGCATGATGGCCAGGCCATCGAGGCCGTCGGTCAGGTTGACCGCGTTGCTCGAACCGACGATGACCAGGTAGGTCAGGATCACAAAGCCGAACACGCCCAGCGGGTAGCTGACTTCCTTGAAGAAGGGCAGCAGCAGGCCCGCCTTGGGCGGCAGGTCGACGTCAAAGCCCGAACGCACCCAGGTGATGAACAGCTCGAGCACCTTGAGGTTGGAGCTCTCCGAGATGCTGAACACCAGGTAAAGCGCGGCCAGCAGGCCGATGATCGACTGCCAGAAATACTTCTCGCGCGAGCGCATGCCCTCGGGGTCCTTGTTGACCACCTTGCGCCAGTCGTCGACCCAGCCAATGGCCCCAAAGCCCAGCGTGACCAGCAGCACGATCCAGACGAAGCGGTTGCTCAGGTCGGCCCACAGCAGGGTCGAGATGGCAATCGACAGCAGGATCAGCACGCCGCCCATGGTGGGCGTGCCGCTCTTGCTGAGGTGGGACTCCATCGCATAGCCGCGGATCGGCTGGCCGATCTTCAGCGCGCGCAGGCGCCGGATCACCGCCGGGCCGGCCAACAGGCCAATCAACAAGGCGGTGGTGGCGCCCATCACGGCGCGGAAGGTCAGGTACTGGAACACCCGGAAAAAACCGAATTCGGGCGACAGCGTCTGCAACCATTGGGCAAGACTCAGCAGCATGGTTGCTTCTCCTCAAAACTGAATGAATCAGGCGCGGGGCGCATGGGCCACCTCCTCCTGAACGGACGCCTGCGCAGCGGCATCGATGGCCCCGGTGACGCGCTCCATCTTCATGAAGCGCGAGCCCTTGACCAGCACCGACGCGGCGTGGGACAGGCTTTGCAGCACCGCGTCCTGCAAAGCCGGGTAATCGGCAAAGTGGCGACCCGCGGCCCCGAAGGCCTGCACGGCTTCGACGCTCTGTTCGCCCAGGGCAAACAGCTGATCGATGCCACGTTCGCGGGCATAGGCACCGGCCTCGGCATGGAAGGCCGGGCCTTGGTTGCCCACCTCGCCCATGTCGCCCAGCACCAGCAGGCGCGGCGCGGGCAAGGCCGCCAGCACGTCGATGGCCGCGCGCACCGAGTCGGGGTTGGCGTTGTAGGTGTCGTCGACCACCGTGATCGGGCGGGTCGCACCGGCGCTCGACCAGTTGGCCACCCAGGCGCGCGAGCGGCCCTTGACGGGGCTGAAATCGGCCAGCCCTTGCTCGATGGCGGCCACCGGCACCCCGGCGGCCAAGGCGCAGGCCAGCACCGCGAGCGAGTTGCGCACGTTGTGCAAACCAGCCACCTGCAAGCGGTAGTTCAGCAGGCCTTGCGGGCTTTGCGCCTGCACCGACCAGGCGGCACCGGCCCAGCTCGCCGACACCAGGCTGACCTCGGCGGCGACAGCTGGCGTGCTCGAAAAGCGCAGGCAGCGGGCGGGACCGGCGAGACCGGTCCAGAGCTCGGCGTACGGCTCGTCGGCCGGGAACACCGCCACGCCTTGGGCGCCCAGACCGACCAGCACCTGGCCGTTTTCTTGCGCCACTGCGTCGACCGTGCCCATGAACTCCTGGTGCTCGCGCTGGGCGTTGTTGACCAGCGCCACGGTGGGCTGGGCCAGGCGGCGCAGGTAGTCGATTTCGCCCGGGTGGTTCATGCCCAGTTCGACCACCGCGGCCTGGTGTGCGGGGCGCAGGCGCAGCAGCGTCAGCGGCACGCCGATGTCGTTGTTGAAGTTGCCCTCGGTGGCCAGGCCGGCGTCACCCCAGTGGGCGCGCAACACCGAGGCCAGCATCTGGGTGCAGGTGGTCTTGCCATTGCTGCCGGTGACCGCGATCAGCGGGCCGGTGAAGCGCTGGCGCCAGGCGGCCGACAACTGGCCCAGGGCCAGGCGGCTGTCAGCCACCTGCACACCGGCCAGACCGGCCGCGGCCGGGTCGCGCTCGGCCAGCGCCGCGCTGGCCCCTGCGGCCGCGGCCTGGGGCAGCAGCTCGTTGGCATCGAAGCGCTCGCCGCGCAGGGCCACGAACAGGTCGCCACGCTGCAGGCTGCGGGTGTCGGTGGCCACGCGCAGCAGCGGCGTGGCGGGGTCCCCCGCGAGCCGGCTGCCCGGCAGGGCGGCGGCCACCTCGGCCAGGGTCATCAGGTGTTGGGGGCTGCTCATGCACGCCCTCCCTTCAGGCGCAGGGCCTCGTCAATGGTGGCGTGATCGGAAAAAGGATGGCGCACGCCCGCCGTCTCCTGGTAGGCCTCATGGCCCTTGCCCGCGACCAGCACCACATCCCGGGCGGTGGCCTGGGCCAGCACCTCGTGGATGGCGGCAGCCCGGTCGGCCTGCACCTGCACGCAGTCGCGGTGGCTCAGGCCCAGCAGGATCTGGCTGATGATGTGTTCGGGCTTCTCAAAGCGCGGGTTGTCGCTGGTGACCATCACCCAGTCGGCTTCCTTCTCGGCCACCGCGGCCATCATCGGTCGCTTGCTGGCGTCGCGGTCGCCCCCACAGCCGAACACGCAGCACAGGCGGCCGCCGCGCTCGGTGGCGATGGGGCGCAGCGCGCGCAGGGCCTTCTCCAGGGCGTCCGGGGTGTGGGCGTAATCGACCACCACCAGCGGCAGGCCGTCGCCGCCCTGGCAGTCCATGCGGCCGGGCACCGGCAGCAGGTGCTGGCAAACGGCCACAGCCTCGGCCAGCGGGACACCCAAGCTGCGCAGCGTGGCGATCACGCCCAGCAGGTTGCTGACGTTGTAATGCCCCAGCAGCGCGGTGTCGAGCGGCAGGCTTTGCCCGCCCTCTTGCACCGTGAAGCTCAGGCCACGGGCGCCATGGCGGATGTCGCGCGCGTTGACGCGTGCACCGCCTTGCAGCGACACGGTCCAGCAGTCCAGGCGCTGGGCCAGTGACTGGGCTAGTTCGGCCCCACGCTCGTCGTCCACGTTGAGCACGGCGCTTTGCAGGCCAGGCCAGTCGAACAGCGCGGCCTTGGCAGCCCAGTAGGCGTCCATGCTGCCGTGGTAGTCGAGGTGGTCCTGGGTGAAGTTGGTGAACACTGCCACGCGCACGCGGGAGCCGTCCAGGCGGTGCTCGGCGACGCCAATCGACGAGGCTTCGAGCGCGCAGGCGCTCAGGCCCTGCTCGACAAAGCGGCGCAGCTGGCTTTGCAGCAGCACCGGGTCGGGGGTGGTCATGCCGGTGCCCGCCAACTGGGCCAGCGGGTCGGCCCCGCCCTGCTCGGGCCGGGGCACCTGACCAGTGCCGAGGGTGCCCACCATGGCGCAGGGGCGGCGCAGCGCGTCGGGCAAAGCCGACAGGGCCTGGGCCAGCCACCAGGCGGTGGACGTCTTGCCATTGGTGCCGGTGATGGCCAGCACATCGATCTCGTGCGAGGGCTGGCCCCACCACAGCGCAGCCAGCGGGCCGGTGGCGGCCTTGAGGCCGGGGTAGCAGGCCACGGGGGCATCGGCGGGCCAGTCGGCCAGCGCTTCGACGCCGTCGCGCTCGACCAGGCAGGCCACCGCGCCCTGGGCCAGGGCCGCGCGCACAAAGCGGCGCCCATCGGTGGCTGCGCCCGGCCAGGCGATGAAGGCCTGGCCCGCCTGCACCTGGCGGCTGTCCACGCGCAGCGTGGTGGCGCCGTGGGCACGCAGCCATTGCAGGGCTTGTTCGGGGCTGTGAAGGACCTGCATCAGAAGGACTCCTCCACGGCCTGGGCCACCACCAGCGGCTTGACCGACAGGTCGGGCTGCACGCCCATCATGCGCAGGGTCTGTTGCACCACTTCGCTGAACACCGGCGCCGCGACCAGCCCCCCGTAGTACTGACCGGCACTGGGTTCGTCCACCATCACACCGACGATGATGCGCGGCTTGTCGATGGGGGCCATGCCGGTGAACCACGAGCGGTATTTGTTGCTCGCGTAGCCTTTGCCGACCTGCTTGTGGGCGGTGCCCGACTTGCCGCCGACCGAGTAGCCCACCGTCTGAGCCTTGGGGGCGGTGCCGCCAGGGCCGGCGGCCATCTGCAGCATCTTGCGCACCGCGGCGGCGGTCTGGGGCGAGAACACCTTGACCCCGGTGGCGCGCGCGTCGCTCTTGAGCATGGTGGCGGGAATGATCTCGCCGTCGTCGGTGAAGGCGGTGTAGGAATGCACCATCTGGAACAGCGAGGCCGACAGGCCATAGCCGTAGGACATGGTGGCCTGCTCGATCGGGCGCCAGGTTTTGTAGGGGCGCAGGCGACCGGTCACCGCGCCCGGGAACGCGATGTGGGGCTTCTGGCCAAAGCCCAGCGCGGTGAAGGTGTCCCACATCTCGTGCGGCGACATGCGCTGAGCGATCTTGGCGGCGCCGATGTTGCTGGACTTCTGGATCACCTGCTCCACCGTCAACATGCCGTTGGCGTGGGTGTCGGTGATGGTGGCGCCCGTGATGGTGTAGCGGCCCGGGCCGGTGTCGATCATGCTCATGGGCGTGATGCGACCCGCCTCCATGGCCATGGCCACGGTGATGGGTTTCATCGTCGAACCGGGCTCGAAGGTGTCGGTCAGCGCGCGGTTGCGCAGCTGCTCACCCGTCAGGTTCTGGCGCTTGTCGGGCACATAGCTGGGGTAGTTGGCCAGGGCCAGGATCTCGCCCGTGACCGAGTCCAGCACCACCACACTGCCGGCCTTGGCCTTGTTGGCGGTCACCGCGTCGCGCAGCTTCTGGTAGGCAAAGAACTGCACCTTGCTGTCGATGCTCAGGCGGATGTCCCGTCCGTCGACCGGCGGCACCTGCTCGCCCACGTCTTCGACCACGCGCCCCAGGCGGTCCTTGATGACGCGGCGCGACCCGGGCTTGCCGCCCAGGTCCTTGTTGAAGGCCAGTTCAATGCCTTCCTGGCCTTGGTCTTCGACGTTGGTGAACCCCACCACGTGGGCCGCGCTTTCGCCCTCGGGGTACTGGCGCTTGTATTCCTTGCGCTGGTAGAAGCCCTTGATGCCCAGGGCGGCCACCTGGCGCGCGATCGGTTCGTCGAGCTGGCGCTTGATCCAGACAAAGGTCTTGTCCTCGTCTTCCAGCTTCTTGTTCAGCTCGGCCAGCGGCATGTCGATCAGCTTGGCCAGTTGGCGCAGCTTGACCGGGTCGCGGTCCACGTCCTCGGGGATGGCCCACAGGCTGGGGGCAGGCACGCTGGACGCGAGGATCAGGCCATTGCGGTCCAGGATGCGGCCACGGTTGGCCGGCAGCTCCAGGGTGCGCGCAAACCGCACCTCCCCCTGGCGCTGGAAGAAGGCATTGCCCACCACCTGGATGTAGGCCGCACGCGCCGCCAGGCCGATGAAGGCCAGCGCCACCACCGCGACGATGAACTTGCTGCGCCAGACCGGTGTCTTGCTGGCCAGCAGCGGGCTGGAGGTGTAGAGGACGCTGCGGCTCATGGCTGGCTGCCCTCGACCGTGTCGCCCTTGTACTGCACGTACTGCGTGATGGCCGGCGTGGCCGTGCGCATCTGCAACTGGTTGCGCGCCAGCTTGTCGATGCGCAGCGGCGTGGCCTGGGCCCGCTTCTCAACCTGCAGGCGGTCGTGTTCGACCTCGATCTTGCGGGCCTCCGCCTGCGCCCGGTCCAGCGCCATGAACAGGCGACGCGACTCGTACTGGCTGTGCACCAGGTAGAGCGCGCTGAGCACAATGGCCACCAGCAGGACGAGGTTGAGGCGAATCACGGCCCGCACCCTTTCTGGGTGCGCGCACCTGTCCAGCCTGCCAACAGAACCCAACCGCTCATGCGGCCTCCGTGCGAAGGGCCACCCGCATGATGGCGCTGCGCGAACGCGGGTTGCGCGCCACCTCGTCCGCGCTGGGACGGATGCGCTCCAGGGCGTCCAGTTTCATGGCTTGCGGGGCGGCAAACGGGGCACGGCGGTCAAAGACCTCCTTGCTGTGCTTGGCGATGAACTGCTTGACGATGCGGTCCTCCAGCGAGTGGAAGCTGATCACCGCCAGCCGCCCGCCGGGCGCCAGCACGGCCAGACTGGCCTCTAGCGCCTGTTGCAGCTCTTCAAGCTCGGCGTTGATGAAAATCCGAAGAGCCTGAAATGTGCGCGTTGCAGGGTTCTGGCCCGGCTCGCGGGTTTTGACCGTGCCAGCCACGAGCTCGGCCAGCTCGGCGGTGGTTGAAATTGGGCCCCGTTCCTGTCGGCGAGCCACAATCGCCTTTGCAATCGGAAAAGCAAACCGTTCTTCGCCGTAGTCACGTATCACCTCCGAAATTTGTTGAAGTTCCGCCGTGGCCAGCCACTCGGCCACGCTCTCGCCGCGCGTGGTGTCCATGCGCATGTCGAGGGGGCCGTCAAAACGGAAACTGAACCCGCGCTGCGGGTTGTCGATCTGCGGCGAGCTCACGCCCAGATCCATCAGCAGACCCTGCACGCTGCCCGCGGGCAGTTCGCCCAGGTGGCGAAAACCTTCGTGCCGAATGGAAAAACGCGCATCGGTGATGCGCGCAGCTTCTTGAATGGCGTCCGGGTCTTTGTCGAACGCGATCAAGCGGTCCTGCGGCCGCAAGCGCGATAGCAGGAGCCGCGAGTGGCCGCCGCGCCCGAAGGTGGCGTCCACCCAGGTGGCCGGGCCGTCGGGCAGCGCGCCGCCCAACAAAGCGTCAACCGCCTCGTCGAGCAAGACTGTGGTGTGTTGCAAAGGGATGTCCAAAGGGGCCTCAGAAAGAAAAATCCTTGAAGACCTCGGGCATGTCGCCTTGCATGGCCTTGGCTTCCTGCTCGTCGTAGGTCGCCTTGTCCCAGAGCTCGAAGTGGTTGCCCATGCCCAGCAGCATGGTGTCCTTGCTGATGCCAGCGGCCTGGCGCAGCTCCGGCGACACCAGCACGCGGCCGGTGCCGTCCATCTCCACGTCCATGGCGTTGCCCAGGAAGATCCGCTTCCACCACTGAGCCGACATCGGCAGCTCGGCAATGCGCTCACGGAACTTCTCCCACTCGGGGCGCGGGAACACCATCAGGCAGCCATGGGGGTGCTTGGTGATGGTCAGTTGCCCGCCAGCGGTCGCGCTCAGGACGTCACGGTGCCGGGTCGGCACAGACAGCCGACCCTTCGCATCCAGACTCAGAGACGAAGCCCCTTGAAACACGACAGCACACCCCAGGTTGATTTCCAGTGCGTCGGTGGCAAAAACCCCTCGCGAGGGCACTTTTCACCACTTAATTGCACTTTTTTCCACTGTAGCAGGAAATGCCGCGGCCGCAAGGTGTCTTGCCGGGATTTTTTCAATGAAATCAACGACTTAGAGCTGCAACCGAAAGTCGGAGAGGGCTGAAAATCGTTGTGAATTAAGCACTTAGCTCCATCACTGAAAGTGATCTATGAAGCTCAGGTGAACGTCACAGGATGTAACGCGACCAGTCCTCGTCCTGGCTCAGTTCGCCCAGGCGCGCATCGACAAAGGCGGCGTCGATGACGATGGTCTGGCCCTGGCGCTCGGTGGCTTCGAAGCTGACTTCGTCGAGCAAACGCTCCATCACCGTGGCCAGACGGCGGGCCCCGATGTTCTCGGTGCGCTCGTTGACGTCGTAGGCGGTCTTGGCGAGTCGGGTGATGCCGTCGGGGGTGAACTCGAGCGTCACGCCCTCGGTGGCCAGCAAGGCCTGGTACTGCTTGACCAGGGACGCCTGGGTCTGCACCAGGATGGCCTCGAAGTCCTGCACCGACAGCGCCTGCAACTCGACGCGGATCGGGAAGCGGCCCTGCAACTCGGGGATCAGGTCGCTGGGCTTGCTCAGGTGGAAGGCCCCCGACGCGATGAACAGGATGTGGTCGGTCTTGATGACGCCGTACTTGGTCGACACCGAGGTGCCCTCGACCAGCGGCAGCAGGTCGCGCTGCACGCCCTGGCGCGAGACCTCGGCCCCACTGCCCTGGCTGCGCGAGGTGACCTTGTCGATCTCGTCGATGAAGACGATGCCGTTTTGCTCGGCATTGCTCAGCGCCTGGCTGCGGATCTCTTCCTCGTTGACCAGCTTGGCCGCTTCTTCGTCGACCAGCAGGCGCAGCGCCTCGCCGATCGGCAGCTTGCGGGTCTTGCGCTTGCCGACGCCGATCTGGCTGAACATGCCGCGCAGTTGCTCGGTCATTTCTTCCATGCCGGCCGGGCCCATGATCTCGAGCGGCTGCTTGGTGTCGGCGAGGTCGATCTCGATCTCGCGGTCGTTGAGCTGGCCTTCGCGCAGCTTCTTGCGGAAGGCCTGGCGCGCCGGGCCTTCGGGCGCGGGCTCGGCGGTTTCGCCAAACACCGGGCGCGCCGGCGGGATCAGGATGTCCAGGATGCGGTCTTCGGCCGCGTCCTCGGCGCGGCTGCGCATCTGGCGCACCGCCGCTTCGCGGGTCTGCTTGACCGCCACCTCGGCCAGGTCACGGATGATCGAATCCACGTCCTTGCCGACATAGCCCACCTCGGTGAACTTGGTCGCCTCGACCTTGATGAAAGGCGCATCGGCCAAGCGGGCCAGGCGGCGCGCGATCTCGGTCTTGCCCACGCCGGTGGGGCCAATCATCAGGATGTTCTTCGGGGTGATCTCGGGGCGCAGGCTGGCTTCCACCTGCTGGCGGCGCCAGCGGTTGCGCAGGGCAATGGCCACGGCACGCTTGGCGCCGGACTGGCCAACGATGTGGCCATCAAGTTCAGAGACGATTTGCTGGGGGGTCAAGGAAGACATGGGACGGGTCCTGCTGAGCACCCGCGCCGCCACCCTGCAGGGGACTGCGCGGGGCTGGGGAAATCAATCGAGGGTCTCGATGGTGTGGTTCATGTTGGTGTAGATGCACAGCTCGCCGGCAATGCCCAGCGACTTGCGCACCACCTGCTCGGGCGACAGATCGGTGTTGTCGAGCAGTGCCTTGGCGGCCGAGTGTGCATACGCCCCGCCCGAACCGATGGCCACGATGCCTTGTTCGGGCTCGAGCACGTCCCCGTTGCCGGTGATGATCAGCGAGGCCTCGCGGTCGGCCACCGCCAGCATGGCCTCCAGGCGGCGCAGCACGCGGTCGGTGCGCCAGTCCTTGGTCAACTCGATGGCGGCCCGCACCAGGTGGCCCTGGTGCTTTTCGAGCTTGGCCTCGAAGCGCTCAAACAGGGTGAACGCGTCGGCCGTGGCGCCCGCGAAGCCGGCCAGCACGCGGCCGTGGTGCAGCTTGCGCACCTTGCGGGCGGTGCCTTTGACAACGATGTTGCCCAGGGTCACCTGCCCATCGCCACCGATGGCGACTTGCACGCCGGTCGGGGTCTGGCGACGCACGCTGAGGATGGTGGTTCCGTGAAATTGTTCCATAGTGATCGGTGATGTGGGGGCGGGCTGGGCGTTTGCAATGCCCCATTGAGGCGGCAGGCACCGCCCCGTCACCTGAGCCCGCCCGGAAGACGCAGGCCCTGTTTCAGTCTTGCCGCGGGATCACCCGGGCATGCTCGTTGATGCCGATGACGTTGAAGAACACCGCCACCAGCCGTTGCAGCTGACGGAACTGCACCTGGGTGCCCTCGGCTTGGCGCGCCGCGGCCCAGTTGAGCACCGACCCCGCGGCCGCGAAATCAATCCGCACCAGGCGCGCGCAGTCAACCACCAGCACCTTGGGGATGCGGTAGCCCGGCAGCGGCACCGGCAAGGACCCGCCAACGTCGCCGGTGATGGTGCCGCTGAGGTCGACCACCGTGGCCCGCTGACCGCCCATTTCAGAGTCGGGCGCGGGCAGGTCCAGCGCCAGCGCGGTGGTGGCGAACTCGGTGTGGTAACGCGAGGGCTGGGTGGAGGGCCCCTCGGCCCGCAATACCGCGGGCAGCAGGCCCTCGCCATCGCCCGTCAGCACCCGGCATTCGCAGTAAGGCGCCTGCCAGGACGGCGGCGACAGCTCGTAGGTGATGCAGTAGTCCAGCGCCACCAGTTCGAACTCTTCGGCGCGCCCCATCAGGCGCAGCGACTCCATGCGCAGCTGCCACCAGGCCTGGGGCACCTCGGGCTCGCCCGAGCGCGTGTGGGCCCGCAGCAGGTCGTCCAGAAAGGCCATGCCCTGCCAGCGCAGGCGGACCCGCGACTGGGCCCAGTCGGCCAGCAGGTCGGCCAGCGGCTGCACGGCCTCGTCTTCGATGGCGCTCAGGCGCGACCAATCCAGCTGCCAAGGCGCTGGCGCCTTGGTCAAGGCCACCTTCAAGGCGGCGACCGATTGCGAGCCCAGCACCGAGGGCGCGCTCCACTGGTAGCCCGGGGCCTCGCTGAGGCCGTCGTCCCAGGCGCTGCCCACGGGGCTGCGGCGCTGGGTGGCATCGGCCCCCGGGAAGCTCACCCACAGGGGACCCGAACGCCCGAAGCGGCTGGCAAAGTCAATCGACGCATTGTCAAAGCGCTCCACCTGGCCCGTCGCCCGGTAGAGGTCGAACAAGGCCATCCACAGCGGCTCCTGATAGGCCAGACCGGGCTGTTTGAGCAGGTCCTGCACGGCCGACTCGGCGCCCTCCTGGTCGCCATTGGCGAAACGGATCGCGGCTTCTTCGAGCTCGGGGGCATGGACGTAGGGCGGAGCGCTCTGACCCAGCCACTGCGAGGCGGAAAAGTCCGACACCGCGCTGGCCGGCAAGGTGCTCTGGATCTGGGTCGGGGCAAAGTTCGTGGTGCGGCCACCGTCGCCCGCGGGGCCCAGGTCCCAGTCGGCCAGTAGCGGCGCGGTGGGCACGGTGGGGACACTGGCGGGCCCCGTCATGCCCCTGAGCATCGAACTGGACACGGTGGAGCCCGGCTGGCTGGGCAAGGCGTCGCGCGACGCGCCAAAGGGCACTGACGCCGGCGGCAGGGAGGCCGGGGCCGTGGCCGTGGCCGGCACGGTGGCCGGGATCGTGTCGAGCCCGTTCGGACGGGTCGGGGCAAACGCGTTCTTGTGGGCGGCGGCCAGGGCGGCCGAAGTGCCCGGCGGCGGCTGGCCCTGCTTGGAGCGCCACCATTGCATGGACATCTGGGCTTCGATCTCGTCGATCTTCTTCAGCGTGCCCGCACGGTCGTCGGTGCGCGAGGCCAGGCTGCTCTGGAAGAAAGAGGGCCGGGCCTGCGGGTCCTCGGGCGGGTTCATGGCCTCGCGCTTGCGCAGCTTGCGCAGCTGATCGAACTCGCGCCGGCGCACAAAGTCGTTGCGCCGCTTGCGCTCAATCATCTCCTTGAGCGCTTGCTTGTTGTAGTGGCTGTCCCGGTCTTCCTCGCCCTGATCGAGGTCCCCCCAGTTGGTGGTCGGGTTCGTGACGAACCTGACCACCTTGGACAGCAGGCCAGAGGGGTCTTCTTTGGTCATGACATCAGGGCAATGAGACCGGCAGCGGGACGGATCAGTCCCCGAACATCTTCTGCTTGAGTTCGCGGCGCTGCTGGGCCTCGAGCGACAGCGTGGCGGTCGGGCGGGCCAGCAGGCGGCCCACGCCGATGGGTTCGCCGGTTTCGTCGCAGTAGCCGTAGTCGCCAGCGTCGATGCGGGCGATCGACTGCTCGATCTTCTTGAGCAGCTTGCGCTCGCGGTCACGGGTGCGCAGTTCGAGGGCGTGTTCTTCCTCGATGGTGGCGCGGTCGGCCGGGTCCGGCACCACGACGGTGTCTTCGCGCAGGTGCTCGGTGGTCTCACCGGCGTTGTTGAGCATGTCCTGCTTGAGGCGGCTCAGCTTGAGGCGGAAAAACGCCGTCTGCTTCTCGTTCATGTACTCGCTGTCAGGCATGGCGAGCACTTCCTCATCCGTCATCTGGTCCACGGTCTTGGTTTTCCAGTTGTTGGCCAGTTTCGGGTCTTTCTTGATCGCCGAAAGCGCGGGCGAAACGTTCATTGTCGTAGGCATGGTGTGTAGAAAGCTGGCTTTGGCGGCAGTAGACGCCACGGCAGGAGCCGTGGACATGGATGGTACGGTTAATTGCGTCAGTCTGGAAGAAGGGCGCGTGCTGCGCTCTATTCCGGATGACACCGCCACCGGGGGGGCCGAAGGGGCCGAAGCGGCGGACGACGGGGGGGATTTCGCAGCGGCGGGAGGAGTCGGAGCAGCCACCTTGGCCTGCGCTTTCACCGCTGCAACGGGCTTCACCGTCGCACTCGCGGGCTGGGCAGCCGCGGTTTTCTTGACCGCAGCCACGGGCGCCGCTTGGGATTTGCTGGCAGGGGCTTTCAAAGATTGTCTCCTCGCATGAAAGGCGGGATCGCTTGGAACCGGCGAACCGGCTGGCATGCACCGGTGACGCGCACCGGGCTTTTGCCGGGGCGCGATTGTATAGGCTCCAACCCCTGCACCGGCAACCGTTGCAGAATCGAGACATTCATGTGTCGCCCACCCCCTGCGAAAAACCGCAAGTCTAGGGCTTTTGCCTGCCGCAGCAAGGCCTGAGGCGTCAAATTTTGATAAAAAACGACGCTCAGGTCAGGCCTGGGTGAGGGGCCTCAAACCAGGCACTGCTCCAGGCCCTGCAGGAAGATGTCGCGCGGCAGGTCGATGCCGATGAACACCATCTTGCTGATGCGCGCCTCGTCGGGGCCCCATTGCGGGCCCAGGTCGCTGCCCATGAGCTGGTGCACGCCCTGGAAGATCACCTTGCGCTCGGTGCCCTGCATGTGCAGCACGCCCTTGTAGCGCAGCATGCGCGGGCCGTAGATGTTGACGATGGCGCCCAGGAAGTCTTCAAGCTTGGCCGGGTCGAAGGGCCGCTCCGACTTGTAGGCAAAGCTCTTCACATCGTCGTCATGGTGGTGGTGGTGGCCATGGCCACCGTGCTGGTGCGAGGGGTGGTCGCAGTGCTCGCCGTGGGCATGGTCATGGTCGTGGTGGTGGTCGTGCTCGTCTTCCTTGAGGAAGTCAGGGTCGATGTCGAGCTTGGCATTGAGGTTGAAGCCGCGCAAGTCGAACACCTCCTTGAGCGGCACCTCGCCGAAATGCACCGCCTTTTGCGGCGCACGCGGGTTCATGTGGGCCAGGCGGTGCTGCAGCGCCTCGACCTCGGCGGCCGGCACCAGGTCGGTCTTGCTGATGAAGATCTGGTCAGCAAAGCCCACCTGACGGCGCGCTTCCTGGCGGTCGTTGAGCTGCTGGGCCGCGTGCTTGGCGTCCACCAGGGTCAGGATGGAGTCGAGCAGGTAGGTCTCGGCGATCTCTTCGTCCATGAAGAAGGTCTGGGCCACCGGGCCCGGATCGGCCAGGCCGGTGGTTTCGATCACGATGCGCTCGAAGTCAATCAGGCCCTTGCGGCGCTTGGCGGCCAGCAATTGCAGGGTTTCGCGCAGGTCCTCACGGATGGTGCAGCAGATGCAGCCATTGCTCATCTGGATGATCTGCTCTTCGGTGTTGCTGACCAGGATGTCGTTGTCGATGTTTTCTTCGCCGAACTCGTTCTCGATCACCGCGATCTTTTGACCATGCGCCTCGGTCAGCACGCGCTTGAGCAGGGTGGTTTTACCGGAACCAAGGAAGCCGGTGAGGATGGTGACGGGGATCAGGGCCATGGCAAGACTTTCGAACAGATTCAGGACGGCGCCAGCGGCGCGCGCAAGGGGCCCAGGCGGCAAAGCGGCGCCCGGGCTGGCACAAGTTGAGGAGTTTATCGGGGCTTTTCAAGCCCCGCCCGGCGCGGGGCGATGGCCCCAGGTCGGCGCCCAGGCTCAGCGGCGCACCACCACGAGGCCCTTGAGGTACTCGCCCTCGGGGAAATGGATGGTCATTGGGTGGTCGGGCGCACCGGCCAGGCGCTCGGTGATGTAGCCATCAACCCCTGCGTCGATGCCCGCCGAGGCCACGATCTTGTGGAACAGGTCGGCGCTGATGCCGCCCGAGCACGAGTAGGTGAACAACACGCCGCCCGGCGCGAGCAGCTTGAAGGCCAGGCGGTTGATGTCCTTGTAGGCGCGCGCGGCGCGCTCGGCGTGGGCCGCGGTGGGGGCGAACTTCGGCGGGTCGAGGATGATGGCGTCAAAGCTGCGTCCCTCGGCGCCAAAGCGGCGCAGCGAGGCGTTGACATCGGCGTCCAGGAAATCAGCGCGCGAGGCGTCAAAGCCATTGAGTGCGACATGGGCGCGGGCGCGCTCCAGGGCCGGCGCCGACGAGTCGATCGAGGTCACATGGCCCGCGCCGCCCGCCAGGGCCGCGACGGTGAAGCCCCCGGTGTAGCAATAGCAGTTCAGCACGGTGCCGAACCGGCGCTGCCGGGTGACCTCGGCAAAGCGCTGGCGACTGTCACGTTGGTCGAGGTAGAAGCCGGTCTTGTGGCCCTCGGCCACATCGAGCGTGAGCTGCCAGTCGTGCTCGCGCAGCGTGATGCCGGTCGGCGCGGGCTGGCCATCGGCCAGGGTGCCGCCACGCAGCCAGCCGGTGGATTCGGGCAGGCCTTCAAGGCTGCGCGAGCTGGCGTCGGAGCGCTCGTAGAGCTTGCTCAGCCCGGTCTCGCGCAGCAGCGCGTCGGCCAGCACATCCTTCCAACGCTCCATGCCGGCGCTGCCAAACTGGGCCACCAGGGTGTCGTCGTAGCGGTCCACCACCAGGCCTGGCAGGCCATCGGACTCGCCATGCACCAGGCGGATGCCGTTGCTGCGCACGTCGAACCAATCGCGCGCGGCGATCGAGCGCTTCACGGCCGCGGCCATGAAGGCCGCGTCAATGCGCTGCGACTCGTCGAAGCTCCAGACCCGGGCCTTGATCTTGGAGGCCGGGCTGAACGCGGCCCAGGCCAGGAAGCGGCCGTCGGACGCCTCCACCCGCACGGTCTCCCCCGGGTCGCCACCGCCCTTGGCAATGGCCGAGTCAAAAATCCAGGGGTGGCGTCGCAGCAGGGAGCGCTCTTTGCCTTCGCGCAGTCGAATCGTTTTCATGGGGCGGAATTGTCGGTCTTTTTGCGGCCGCGCCCCGTCTGCCCATCACAAGCCTGTCCGTCGGCGCGCGTGCACGGCCTCAAAGCGACTGGCCAAAGCGCCCCCAACGCGGCCACCAGGCGCCCAGGATGTCGGCCGACACCAGCACCGCCTTGGCCTGACCGATCAGGCGTTCACGCGGCACCAGGCCGATGTAGCGCGAGTCGGCACTGTTGTCGCGGTTGTCGCCCAGCACCAGGTACTGCCCGGGCGGCACGGTCAGCGGGCCAAAGCTGGAGCGCGCCGCCACGCCAGCCAGCCACTGCACGCGGCGCTGGTGGCCGTGCAGGGTCTCGGTCACGCGGGTGGCCGGGCGTTCCAGGCCGGGCTGGAGGGTTTCCAGCAGCGACTCCGGGGCCTCGTAGCGGGCCACCTCGCCGTTGATGACCAGGTGCTCATCGCGCATTTCGACCACGTCACCGGGCACCGCCACCAGGCGTTTGATCAGGCGGGTACCGTCTTGCGGCGAGCTGAAGGTGACCACATCGCCGCGCCGGGGGTCGCCCAGCCTGGCCAGCACCACATCGGTCAGCGGCAGCTTGAGGTCGTAGGCGACGCGGCTGACCAGCACCACATCGCCCTCCAGCACCGTGGGCCGCATCGACCCCGAGGGGATCGGGTTCCAGTCGGCGATCGCGGTGCGGAACAGGACGAAGCCCAGCAACAGCAGCAAAAACGAGCGGTTGGTGCGAATCCAGTGCAGCACAGGGGTGTCCTTGTCGGGTCCGGCCCGCCACCGCGGTGGGCCTGGGATGAACGGCAGTATGCGACGACTTGGCGGCCTCAGCGCCCCCGGCCGCGGGGGCTTAAGGCTGGCCTAAGCCAGCCCGGGCCCCGGCCGCCGGGGCGGCCACGGGTCGGCTCACCCGCTCCCTGCCGCCGGCCCGATCAGCGGGTGGGTCGATCCGCTGGCCCCGTACCGGGCTCGGCCTCGGGCGCCTCGGAGGGAACCGTGGTGGCCCCAGGCTCGGCGGCCGGGCGCCGCGGGGCTTTTTGACGCGCTCGGGGGTGGGCCGCGTCATAGGCCTTGGCCAGGTGCTGAAAATCCAGCCGGGTGTAGACCTGGGTGGTGCTGATGTTAGCGTGGCCCAGCAGCTCCTGCACCGCGCGCAGGTCGCTGCTGGACTGCAGCACATGGCTGGCAAAGGAATGGCGCAGCATGTGCGGGTGCACGGCGGTCGGCATGCCCGCCAGCACGCTGCGGCGGCGCAGGCGCTGCCAGATCGACTGCGGGGTGAGGCGCGTGCCGTTGCGCCCCATGAACAGCGCCGGCTGGTCCAGCACGGCGGCGCTGTCCAGTCCACCGCGTAAATGCAGCCAGCGCTGCAAGGCCGCCAGCGCCTGACGCCCGATCGGCACGCTGCGGCGCTTGCCGCCCTTGCCCTGCACATGGACCTCGGCGGCCTGCAGGTCGATCCAGCCGCGGCCCTGTTGCTGCGCCTGGGGGCTGGCGCGCACGTCCAGGCCGACCAACTCGCCCACCCGCAGTCCGCTGCCGTAGAGCAGCTCGACCAGGGCCGCGTCACGCGCCTCGAGCCAGGGGTCGTCATCGGGGTTCTGGTAGTCGGCCAGCTGCACCGCGTCGTCCACGCCCAGGGCCTTGGGCAGCAGCTTGGGGGCTCGCGGGGCGCGCACATCGGTGACCGGGTTGCTCGCAATCAGGCCCTGCTGCCCCAGCCAGGTGTAGAAGCTGCGCCAGCACGACAGCACCAGGGCAATGCCCCGCCCCTGCCGGCCGGCGCTGTGCATCTGCGCCGCCCAGCGCCGCACCTGGGTGGTGGGCACTTCGGCCAGCGTCAGACCAGCCTCGCGGGCCAGCGCGCTGAGCTGCGTCAGGTGCAGGGTGTAGAGGGTCTGGGTGCGCTGGGCCAGTCGTTTTTCGACCCGCACATGGGTCAGGTAGGCCTGCAGCAACGGGTCCAGCGGCGCGCCAAGGGGGGCGGGCTGGGCCGCCGGGGCCGCAGGCCGGGCCGCGCGCGGAGATCGGCCGGCAGCGGCCACGGGCTCAGCCGCGCAGGCGGCTCAGGGCCGCGCTGGCCAGCTCGGCCATGCGTTCCAGGAAGTCGGTGCCCATGCCGCTGTGGAAGCGCTGCGAATCGGGCGAGGCCAGCACCAACATGCCAAAGGCCGGGGCCGCGCTGCTGATGGCGCCGTTGCGCAAGGGCAGCAGGGCCAGCGAAACGGCCTGGGCCGGCTGGTCCAGCCACTGCACGGCCTCGAAGCCCGGGTTGGCGCCGCAGAACGGCGAGGTCAGCGACGAGGCAAAGGTCTTGGCGTCCTCGGTCACCCCCTGGGCAAACGGCGCGTCCGCGTGCTGCGGGGCCACCGACCACACCTTGATGGCCACCTGGGGCACCTGGAACTGGCTGCGCACATCGGCCACGATGCGCTCGGGCAGCTCGGCCGGGTTGTCGGTGCGCATCAGGCCCAGCGCCCAGCGCTGCAGCTTGTCGGCAATGATGAGGTTCTCGTTGCTGTGCCGGATCATGTCCATGATGCGGCCTTCGAGGGTCTTGATCTTCTCGCGCAGCATTTCGGCCTGGCGCTCCTGCAGGCTGACGGCGCGGTTGCCGTGCGGGCTGGTCATTTGCACACTGGCCAGGACCTCGGCGTGGCGCTCGAAGAAGTCGGGCGAGTTGGTCAGGTAGTTGGCGATGTCGTCTTCGGTGATCGGGTTCATGCCAGGGGTGGTGAGAGCGGTCATGGAGCGGGGAACCTTGGAAATCAGAGGGCGTCGGGCACGTCGATCTGCCCTTCAAAAACGGTGACGGCGGGGCCGGTCATGCGCACAGGCTGGCCCACGCCGGCCCATTCGATGGTCAATTGGCCGCCGCGGGTGTGCACTTCCACACGCGCGTCCAGCAGGCCCAGCCGGATGCCGGCCACCACGGCCGCGCAGGCACCCGTGCCGCAGGCCAGGGTTTCGCCCGTGCCACGCTCGTAGACCCGCAGCCGCACTTCGCTGCGCGAGAGCACCTGCAAAAAGCCGGCATTGACGCGGCGCGGGAAGCGCGGGTGCGATTCAATCAGCGGGCCCCAGCTCGCCACGGGCGCGGTCTGCACGTCGTCGACCAGCAGCACCGCGTGCGGGTTGCCCATGGACACCACGGCCACTGCGGCGTCCTGCAGGGCCTCGCGGCCCGCGGCGGCCAGCGGCCAGACCTGCCAGCTGCCTTGCGCGCGCGGGGCCACGCCCTGGGGGTCAAATGGGATGTCGGCCAGCTCAAACACCGGCGCGCCCATGTCGACCGTGACGCGGCCATCGGCCTGCAGCACGGGCTCGATCAAGCCGGCACGGGTGTGCACGCGGATCGCGTCCTTGGTGGTCAGGCCTTTGTCGCGCACGTAGCGGGCAAAACAACGCGAGCCGTTGCCACACTGCTCGACCTCGCCACCGTCGGCGTTGTGGATCACGTACTCGAAGTCGATGTCGGGGGCGGGGCCCGGGCGCACGGTCAGGATCTGATCGGCGCCGACGCCAAAGTGGCGGTCGGCCAGGTAACGGTACTGGGCCGGGCTGAGGTTCAGGCGCCCGGCGGTCTCGTCGAGCACGACGAAATCATTGCCGGCGCCCTGCATCTTGGTGAAGCGGATCTGCATGGCCGGATTATCGGGGCTTCGCCGGGTGCCGACAAACCACCGGCCCGCAGACCGGGCTCAATCGATGGTGATGTGCGCCGCCTTCACCACCTCGGCCCATTTCTGGCGGTTGGCCTTGACGGTGGCCTTGAACTGCTCGGGGCTCTCGAGGCGCACGGTGTTGCCTGCGCCTTCGAGCTTGGCCTTGACCTCGGGGTTCTCCAGCACCGTCTGCACCGCCGTGTTCAGGCGCTGCACGACGCGCGGATCGGTGCCCTTGGGGGCAAACAGACCAAACCAGATCGAGCTGTCGAAGCCCTTGGTGCCCGCGATGCCGCTCTCGCCGATGGTCGGCACTTCGGACACCGCGCCCACGCGCTTGGCGGTGGTCACGCCCAGCAGGCGCACCTTGCCGGCCTTGTAGTGGCTCAGCACGGTCTGCACCTGGTTCATGATGCAGCAGGTCTCGCCGCGCAGCACCGAGGTCATGGCCTCGGGGCCTCCCTTGTACGGCACATGGGTCATTTCCAGGCCAACGCGCGAGTTGAACTCGGCAAACGCCATGTGGGTGCCCGTGCCATTGCCGGTCGAGGCGAAGTTGTACTTGCCCGGGTTGGCCTTGACCAGCTCGACAAACTCCTTGAGCGTGCGCGCGGGCACCACGTCGGGGTTGATGGTGAGCACATTGGACACGTCCAGCACCGGCGCCACCGGCACGAAGTCGGTCTCCACGTCGAAGGACAGTTTCTTGTACAGCGCCGCATTGCTGCCGTGGGTGGCGGCGGTGCCGAACACCAGGGTGTAGCCGTCGGGCTTGGCGCGCGACACGAACTCGCTGGCGATGTTGCCGGCCGCGCCGGGCTTGTAGTCAATCACCACCGACTGGCCCAGCAGCTTGCCCAGGGGTTCCTGGATCTGGCGTGCCACCACATCCACGCCCGAGCCGGCCGGGAAGGTCATCACCACCGTCACCGGGTGCTGCGGCCAGTCGGCCTGGGCCAGCACCGGGCCGGCGGCGCCCAGCAAAGCGCCCGCCAACCAGCTCAGGCCAGGGCGCCACCAGGATTGGCGAAGGGTAGTCGTGCTCATCAAACGCTCCAAAAAAACAGCAAGGGATCCAAAGATTCAAGGACCGGATTGTGACGATGTGCTCATAAACCGCAGGTCTATGCTTATGCCCCTGCCACAAGCAAGGGCTGGGCCGCCCCCTTGGCGGGCCGGCATGCACGGCCTTGGGTCGCCCGGGGCCTGGTGTAAACCCTGTCCTGCAGGCGGCAGACGCTCCGCAGACGCTGTTGATAATGGCTTGCATGACCCGTTCCAGCCAGCAACTGCACCCTTTCCGCGAACCCGCCCCCCTGCGCCAGGCCGCCACCGTGCTGCTGCTGCGCGATGCCCCCGGCCCCGATGGGACCCTGGGCCTGGAGGTCCTGATGACCCGGCGCGCCATGACGGCCAGCTTTGCGCCGGGCGCCTACGTGTTCCCCGGCGGGGGCATTGACGCGCTGGACGCCCAGTCGCATGCCCTGGCGCGGCGCCGCCCCGGTCAGAGCGATCTGAACCTGACCCGGGCCATCGCCGCCATCCGCGAGAGCTTCGAGGAACTGGGCGTGCTGCTGGCCTGGCAGGCCGACGGCCGCCCCGCCGACGCCCAGACCCTGGCCGGCCTGGACCGCAGCCAGCCCCTGCTGCCCCAATGCGAGGCCCAGGGCCTGACCCTGGCGGCCGACCAGGTCCGGTGGCTGGCCCACTGGGTCACCGACCGCGACCTGCCGCGCCGCTTTGACGTGCCCTTTCTGGTCGCCCCCATGCCCGCGGGCCAGGAGCCCGTGGCCGACGAGGCCGAGCAATTTGAGCCGGTCTGGGTGCGCCCGGCCGATGCCCTGGCGCGCCACGCGGCCGGCGGCTTTTTCATCATCTTCCCAACCATCCGCACGCTGGAGCGCCTGCAGGCCTACCCCTCGGTCAGCGCGGTGCTGGCGGACTGCGCCAACGAGCAAGCGCTGTGGACCAGTTGCCCGCGCGCCGGTTGGCTCAACGGCCACGAGGCCCGCTACATGGAGCACGAAGCCCCCTACGGCGAGCTGGCCCTGGTCAGCCCGGACGGCCAGATCGTGCACGAACTGGCGTGGCAGACCGAGCGCCCCGTGCCCCTGCTGAAGAACGTGCAGCGGCTGACCGCCCCCAACCCCGGCGTGATGACCGGTCCCGGCACCAACAGCTACCTGGTGGGCGACCCCGACACCGGCTACATCGCCATCGACCCCGGCCCCGCCGACCTCGAGCACCTGCAGCGCCTGTGGCAGGCCGCCGGGGGCGACATCCGCCACATCGTCTGCACCCACTCGCACCCCGACCACGCCCCTGGGGCCGCCCCGCTGCAAGCCCTGTGCGTGCAGCACGGCCGCGCGGCGCCCCCGATCCTGGGCCTGCCCTCGGCGCCCACCGCGCGCGCGGCCAGTGCCTTCACCCCGGAACGGGCGTTGCAACACGGTGAACGCCTGGTGCTCAGCGCGCCGGGCGTGCAACACAGCCTGCGCGTGCTGCACACCCCGGGGCACGCGGCCAACCACTTGTGCCTGGTGCTCGAGGAGGACGGCCTGCTGTTCTCGGGCGATCACGTGCTCAACGGCAGCACCACGGTGATCGACCCGCCCGACGGCGACATGGCCGACTACCTTGAGTCACTCGACCTGCTGACGAGGGCTTGCGACACGCACGGCATCGAGTTCATCTTGCCGGCCCACGGCTATGTGCTCGGTGCCGCCCGCGACACCATCGCCCAGCTCAAGGCCCACCGCCTCAAGCGCGAGGCCAAAGTGCTGAGCGCCATGCGCGCCCTGCCCGACGGCACGCCCGAACAATGGGTGCCACTGGCCTATGACGATGTGCCCGAACGCCTGTGGCCGGTGGCCCAGCGCTCGCTGCTGGCCCATGTGGCGCGCATCCGCGCCCTGGCGCTGGCCTGAAGCCCCCGCGGCCGGGCCACCTCCCGCGGCCACGCGGGGCGGCGGGTGGGCGCGGGGGCGCAGGGGCATGTGGGCGTAAACTTCGCCCCCTGCCGCCCCCGCCGGGCGTGGCCGACCTGCTGCCCCACGAACCCGCCCATGACCGAACCGATCCGCTTTTCCAAACACGTCGCCGAACTGGCGAATTGCTCGCGCCGCGAGGCCGAGCTGCTGATCGAGGGCGGCTGGGTGAAGGTCAACGGCCAGATCATCGAAGAACCCCAGCACCGGGTCAGCCCGGGCCAGGACCAGGTCGACATCGACCCCCAGGCCCGCCCGGAAACCGTGCCGCCCGCCACCCTGCTGTGGTACCGCCCCGACCCCGAGGCGGCCTGCGACGCCCAGCGCCTGCAAGGCACGGCGCCGATCAGCCGCCACCCGGTGCGCGTGCTCAAACGCCACTTCGCCCAGCAGTTGCCGCTGGCCGGCCTCAGCGGGCTGGCCACGGGCCTGGTGGTGTTCACCCAGGACGGCCGCATGCGCCGACGCCTGATGGAAGACGAGGCCGAGCTCGAACAGGAATTCATGGTCGAGCTGCCCGGGCAGCTGACCAACGACGCGATTGAACGCTTGCAAAGCCGCCTGCAGCAGGCGCGCCAGTGGCCCCAGGTGCCAGTGGTGGGCAAGCTGAGCCTGAATGCGCGCGGCCCCCAGGGCACGCGGCTGCGTTTTGCGCTCAAGGCCAGCAACGCGGGCTGCATCCAAGCCCTGTGCGAGAGCGCGGGCCTGCGCCCGCAGGCGCTGCGCCGCACCCGGTTGGGACGCGTGGCGCTGGCGGGCCTGGCGCCCGGCGAGTGGCGCTTCATGGGGCCGCACGAGAAGTTCTGAGCGCGCCAGCCCGGCGCGTCGGAACGCAAGAAAGTGTGAAGTCAGCCGATAAGCCGGATTCTGTGCACCGGGGTTGCCCCCGGCGTGACCGCCATTACTCTGGGCCGGGGGTCACCCACCCGGCTCGATGCTACCTACCCGCCAACTCTGCGGAACCACATCAACGTTGGCCTACTTGGTATTGCTGCGCGTAGAGATTGCCCGTTTCACCTTGGTCGGGCACCGACCAAGGTGGCTGTGAGGTCACGCTTGCGCGTGATCTGACGGGCTCTCGCCCGTCCGAACGCGGCTTGCGCCGCACCCCCACAGAACACCCTGGTCGGGCCGGTTCGACCAAACTCGTCTCTGTTGCTCTGATCCTCACCTCGCGGTGGAGAGCCGTTAGCTCCTACGCTGTCCTGTGCAGTCCGGACGTTCCTCCAGTGCGGTGTTTCCACACGGCGACTTGCGTCGCCGCCCTTTCGGCTAGCACCAGCGGCGGTCTGGCTGACTTCACGGACGTGATTATGACCGCTGGGCATGAGCTTAGTTGCCCGCAGGTGAATGAAGTGGGCCAGAATTCGCGCATTCACCTCAAACCCCTCAGGAGACCGCATGAAAGCCGACAACATTCTTCAGACCATTGGCCGCACCCCGCATGTGCGCATCAACCGCCTGTTCGGGCCGCAAGCCCAGGTGTGGATCAAGTCGGAGCGCGGCAACCCGGGGGGCTCGATCAAGGACCGCATTGCGCTGGCCATGATCGAAGACGCTGAAAAGTCGGGGCTGCTGCAACCGGGCGGCACCATCATCGAGCCGACCTCGGGCAACACAGGCATTGGCCTGGCCATGGTGGCGGCGGTCAAGGGCTACAAGCTGATCCTGGTGATGCCCGACAGCATGTCGATCGAACGCCGCCGCCTGATGCTGGCCTACGGCGCCACCTTTGACCTGACGCCGCGTGAAAAAGGCATGAAGGGCGCCATCGCCCGTGCCCAGGAACTGGCCGCCAGCACGCCGGGCGCCTGGATTCCGCAGCAGTTCGAGAACCCCGCCAACATCGACGTGCATGTGCGCACCACGGCGCAGGAAATCCTGGCCGACTTCCCCGAAGGCATTGACGTGCTGATCACCGGCGTGGGCACTGGCGGCCACCTGAGCGGCACCGCCCGCGTGCTGAAGGCCCAGTTCCCGCAACTCAAGGTGTTTGCGGTCGAGCCGACGGCCTCGCCGGTGATCTCGGGCGGCGCGCCGGCGCCGCACCCGATCCAGGGCATTGGCGCCGGGTTCATCCCCAAGAACCTCGACACCAGCCTGCTCGATGGCGTGATCCAGGTCGAAGCCGAAGCCGCGCGTGAGTACGCCCGCCGCAGCGCGCGCGAAGAAGGCCTCCTGGTGGGCATCTCCTCGGGCGCCACGCTCGCGGCCATCGCCCAGAAGCTGCCCGAACTGCCGGCCAACGCCACCATCCTGGGCTTCAACTACGACACCGGCGAGCGCTACCTGTCGGTCGAAGGCCTGTTCCCGGCCTGAAGCCGGCCTCGGCGGGGGGGCTGGGCGCGGCCCCCTGATTCGCCCCCGCCCCCTGTTGAGCCGGGCGCCGGGGCCCCACCGGGCGGGCCCCAGACCGGTCGGGCCGATTAAAATCGGGGTCTTCCCTTCAGACCTCTGCTTGATCAACACAAGCCGGCCCCCATGATTCGCCTCACCGAACTCAAACTGCCGCTGGCCACGCTGCCAGCCGACACTCAGACCCAGCCCATCGAGGCGCTGCGCACCCAGGCGGCCCAGATCCTGGGCATTGCCCCGGCCGCCATCGACACCGTGCATGTGCACAAGCGCAGCTTCGACGCGCGCAAGCCCGAACTGCTGACGGTCTACATCGTCGACCTGACCCTGCACGACCGCGCGGCCGAGGCCCCGCTGCTGGCCCGCCACGCGGACCACCCCCACATCCAGCCCACGCCCGACATGGTGTGGCGGGCCCCGGGCCACGCCCCCGAGGGCTTCCCCAGCGCCGGCAACGAACGCCCGGTGGTGGTGGGCTTCGGGCCTTGCGGCATCTTCGCGGCCCTGGTGCTGGCCCAGATGGGCTTCAAGCCCATCGTGCTGGAGCGCGGCAAGACGGTGCGTGAACGCACCAAGGACACCTGGGGCCTGTGGCGCAAGAAGGTACTGCACCCGGAGTCGAACGTGCAGTTCGGCGAAGGCGGCGCGGGCACGTTCTCGGACGGCAAGCTGTACAGCCAGATCAAGGACCCGCGCCACCTGGGTCGCAAGGTGATGAACGAGTTCGTCCAGGCCGGCGCCCCCGAAGAAATCCTCTACGCGGCACGCCCCCACATCGGCACCTTCAAGCTGGTCAAGGTGGTCGAGACCCTGCGTGAACAGATCATTGCGCTGGGCGGCGAGATCCGCTTCCAGCAACGCGTCACCGACGTGGTGGTCGACCCCGACGGTCCCCAGGGCCGCCAATTGCGCGCGCTGCGGGTGCTGAACCTCGAGAACGGCCAAAGCTACGAGCTGCCCGCCAGCCACGTGGTGATGGCACTGGGCCACAGCTCGCGTGACACCTTCACCATGCTCCACCAGCGCGGCGTCTACCTCGAGGCCAAGCCGTTCTCGGTGGGGTTCCGCGTCGAGCACCCGCAAGGCCTGATCGACCGCGCCCGCTGGGGCCGCCACGCGGGGCACCCCCTGCTGGGGGCTGCCGACTACAAGCTGGTGCACCACGCCAGCAATGGCCGCGCGGTGTACAGCTTCTGCATGTGCCCCGGGGGCACCGTGGTGGCGGCCACCTCGGAGCCCGAACGCGTGGTGACCAACGGCATGAGCCAGTACTCGCGCAATGAGCGCAATGCCAACGCCGGCATTGTGGTGGGCATCGATCCGCAGGACTACCCCAAGCAAGCCGCCGACTTTGAATGGGCCCTGGGCCCCGACCACCGCTGGCAACCGCCTGCGGAAGGCACCTTCCACCCGCTGTCGGGCATCGTGCTGCAGCGCCAGCTGGAGTCACGTGCCTTTGTGCTGGGCGGCAGCAACTACGAAGCACCGGGCCAGCTGGTGGGCGACCTGGTGGCCGGTCGGCCCTCGACCGCGCTGGGCTCGGTCGAGCCGTCCTACAAACCCGGGGTGAAGATGGGCGACCTGTCGCAGGCCCTGCCCGATTACGCGATCAGCGCCATGCGCGAAGCCTTCCCGGCTTTTGGCCGCAAGATCAAGGGCTTTGACCTGCACGACGCGGTGCTGACCGGCGTCGAAACCCGCACCTCATCCCCCCTCAAGATCACCCGCGGCGCCGACTACCAGAGCCTGAACACCCGGGGCCTGTTCCCGGCGGGTGAAGGCGCCAGCTACGCGGGCGGCATTCTGTCGGCCGGCGTCGATGGCATCAAGGTCGGCGAGGCGGTGGCGCAAAGCCTGCTGGGGCTTCAGCTGAGCTGACGCCGGGCGGGCGGCGCCTCGACCGCCGGCAGGGCGCCAAAGCCGCCCTCCAGAACGGCCCCGGCGGGCAGCCGGAAGCTGTCCACGGTGTTGGCCAGTTGCTGCGCCTGTTGGCGCAGGCCCTGGGCAGCGGCGGCGGACTGCTCGACCAGTGCTGCGTTCTGCTGCGTGATCTGGTCCAGGCGGCTGACAGCTTCATTGACCTGCCCCAAGCCCGTGCTCTGCTCGCGCGCCGAGTGGCTGAGCTCGGCGATGATGGTGCCCACCCGGGCCACCGACTCCACGATCTCGGCCATGGTGCTGCCCGCTTGCTGCACCAGTTGCGCCCCACTGTCGACCTGGGTCACGCTGGAGGCGATCAGGTCACGGATCTCGCGTGCGGCCTGGGCCGCGCGCTGGGCCAGCACCCGCACCTCGCCCGCCACCACGGCAAAACCGCGCCCCTGCTCGCCCGCGCGAGCCGCCTCGACCGCAGCGTTCAGGGCCAGGATGTTGGTTTGGAAGGCGATCCCGTCGATCACGCCAGTGATGTCGGCAATGCGCCGCGACGACCCCGAAATGCCGTCCATGGTCGCCACCACCCGCGCCACCACCTCGCGCCCCTGCACCGCCACGGCACTCGCCGAACCCGCCAGGCCTTCGGCCTGCTGGGCGGCATCAGCGCTCTGGCGCACCGTCGCGAGCAACTCTTCCATGCTGGCCGCCACCTCCTCGAGGTTGGAGGCGGTCTGCTCGGTGCGCGCAGAGAAATCGTTGTTGCCCGCGGCAATCTCGTGGCTGGCATTGGCCACCGAGGCGCTGGCACTGCGCATGCCCGACACCACCTGCACCAGCTTGCCCTGCATGGCGCTCAGTTCGCCCATCAGCACCTGCAGTTCGTCACGGCTGCGGGGATCAACCGGGGGCGCGGCGTGGGTCAGGTCGCCATCGGCGATGTGGCCGGCCAGGCGCGAAGCCCCCGCCACCGGGGTGAGGATGGAGTTCGACAGGCGCCACGCGCTGAGCACGCTCAGCGCCAGCCCCAACAAGGAGCCCGCGACCAGCAGCGTGATGCCCTGGCGTTCGCTGCTGCGCGCGTTGTCACGCGCCAGCTGCACCCGCGAGCGCTGGTACTGCGCCAATTGGTCCACCGCCGCGGCATAGCGGTCTGCCGCGGGCCGCAGGCTCTGGCCGATCGCCTCGTCGGGCACCGGCTGCCCCCCGGCCCGCTGCTTGACCAGGCGGTCCCTCACTTCGCGGAAACCCTGGCCCGCGGCGTCCAGGGCGCTGAACAGTTTCTTGGATTCGTCGTCGCTGGCCAACGCCTCGAGGCGTTTGCGGACTTCGGCGGAGCGGACCGAAGTGAGCTTGCGGTCGGCATCGATGCGCGCCGCGGCGGTCGGGTTGTCGATCAGCAAGAGGGTTTCGGCACGGCTGGCGCTGATCACCACGATGGCGTGCAACTCGGCGGCCAGCAAGGCGCGTTCGGACGAGTCACCCCCGAGGTCATCGGCGATCGCCTGCAATTGCATCAGGCGCCAGATGCCGATCCCTGCCGCCAGGGTCATGACCAGACACACCAGACCAAAGCCCAGGGCCAGACGTGGCCCCAGACGGGTTCAGGAAAGAAGGCCTGCTGCCATGACGCACCCCACGCAGAGAACAAAGATGGGCGCAGCTTAACGGAAGCGGGCGCGAGCTGCCAGACGCACGGGACGCTGACGCCCCCCAGTGGCTCGAGTCCGTGGAGAGGCCTAGGCGCAGAGGGCCCTGGCATGCGCCGCCGGGCAGGCCCCGACCGCCGCGCCAGATCGGCGCTGGGCGGTCAGCACGCGCCAACGGCGTGCGCATGCGGTCCCGCCTCAGGCGTGCGTTTGGCCTTGCAGGCGGGCAATGCGTTCTTCGATCGGCGGGTGGGTCGAGAACAGCTTGCCCAGACTGCCGGTGATGCCCATCGCGGCCACGCTCTTGGGCAGTTCACCCGGCACCATGCCGCCCAGGCGCACCAGCGCGTTGACCATCGGCTGCTGGCGCCCCATGAGCTGGGCGGCCCCGGCGTCGGCGCGGAACTCGCGCTGACGCGAGAACCAGGCCACGATCATGCTGGCCAGGAAGCCCAAGAGGATGTCGAGCACGATGGTGCTGACCAGGTAGGCCACGCCCGGGCCCGAGCGCTCTTCGTCGTCCCCCTTGCGGAAGAAGCTGTCCACCGCGTAGGCGATGACGCGCGACAGGAACACCACGAAGGTGTTCATCACGCCCTGGATCAGGGTCATGGTGACCATGTCGCCGTTGGCGATGTGGGCCACCTCGTGGCCGATCACGGCCTCAACCTCCTCACGCGTCATGCCTTGCAGCAGGCCGGTGGAGACGGCCACCAGGGCCGAGTTCTTGAAAGCGCCGGTGGCAAAGGCATTGGGCTCGCCTTCGTAAATGCCGACCTCGGGCATGCCAATGCCGGCGCGCTCGGAGAAGCGGCGCACGGTGTCGACGATCCAGGCCTCGTCGGGCGACTGGGGCTGGTTGATCACCCGCACCCCCGAGCTCCACTTGGCCATGGGCTTGCTGATGAGCAGCGAAATGAACGCGCCCCCAAAGCCCATGATCAGGGCAAAGCCCAGCAAAGCGCCGAGGTTCAGCCCATTGGCCGTCAGGTAACGGTTCACACCCAGCAGGCTGGCCACGATGCCCAGCACCACCACAATGGCGACGTTGGTCGCGATCAACAACAGGATTCGTTTCATCAAAGCTCCATCAGGAAATTACAGTAGGCCCCGTCCGCCAGCCCGCCCCACCGGGGCCAGCCGACCACAGACCGCGCGCCGTGTGCTTTGTTGTGTGTTGTTGTGCGGCCGGGCGCCAGCCATGTCAGAAGAGCCGATATTAGGGGCAAAAGTTCCCCCCACGGCGAAAGCCCGGGCCCCTGGCCCAGGTGTTGGACGGCCTGGCCCCGCGGCATCGCCGAGGGGGCGCAGGACCGCGCGCTCAGACCACGCGCCAGGGCAGCGATTCGCCGGCGCGCAGCGGCTTGAGCTGGGCTTCACCAAAGGCAAAGCTCTCCGGCGGGGTCCAGCTTTCGCGCTTCAGGGTGAGGGTGCCGGTATTGCGCGGCAGGCCGTAGAAGTCGGCGCCGTTGAAGCTGGCAAACGCCTCCAGTTGGCCCAGGGCGCCGGCCTGGTCAAAGGCCTCGGCGTACAGCTCGATGGCCGCGTGGGCGGTGTAGCAGCCGGCGCAACCACTGGCGTGCTCCTTCAGGTGGGCCGGGTGCGGCGCACTGTCAGTGCCCAGGAAGAAGCGCGGGTGACCGCCGGTGGCGGCCGCCACCAGGGCCTGGCGGTGGGTTTCGCGCTTGAGCACCGGCAGGCAGTAGTAATGCGGCCGGATGCCGCCCGTGAAGATGGCGTTGCGGTTGTACAGCAGGTGGTGGGCGGTGATGGTGGCGCCGGTGAAGCGGTCGGCCGCGCTCACGTAGTCGGCGGCTTCGCGCGTGGTGATGTGCTCGAACACGATCTTCAACTCGGGGAAGTCGCGGCGCAGCGGGATCAGCTGGGTGTCGATGAACACCGCCTCGCGGTCGAACAGGTCGATGTCGGACGAGGTGACTTCACCGTGCACCAGCAGCAGCAGGCCCTCACGCTGCATGGCTTCGAGCACCGGGTAGATCTTGCGCAGGTCGGTCACGCCTGCGTCGCTGTTGGTGGTGGCGCCGGCGGGGTACAGCTTGCAAGCCACCACACCGGCCGCCTTGGCGCGCGCGATCTCGTCGGGCGGCAGGTTGTCGGTCAGGTACAGGGTCATCAGCGGCTCAAAGCTCATCCCGGCCGGGACGGCGGCGCGGATGCGGTCGCGGTAAGCCACGGCCTGGGCGGCGGTGGTCACCGGCGGCTTGAGGTTGGGCATGATGATGGCGCGGCCAAATTGGGCAGCGGTGTGGGGCACCACGGTGGCGAGGGCGTCGCCATCGCGCACATGCAGGTGCCAGTCATCGGGGCGGGTGATCTTGAGGAGGTCGGTCATGGGCGCCGATTTTCGCATCCCTGGCGCCACCGCGGGTGGGGCCCGGACCGATCCGCGCCGGACCCGGCCGGGCTCACACCGTGAAGTGGCCCGCCGCCTCGGGCTGGTACTCGATGGCCACAATCTCCCAGCGGGCCAGACGACCATCGGGCTTGGTCCATTGCACCTGCTGCCCCACAGGCCAGCCCAGCAGGGCCAGGCCAGCCGGTGACAACACCGACAACGGCCCCTGTTCGGCCTGGGCCTCCGCGGGGTACACCAGCGTGACGCTGCGCACGGGCCCGCCCTCGATCGGGCGCACGGTGACGCGCGACAGCATGGTCACCACCTGGGGCGCCATGGCACGGGAAGGCACGACGTCGGACTCGTCGAGCAGGCGGCACAGGGCGTCGGCCAGGGGCTCGGGCCCGGCTTGGCGCGCGAGCAGGCGGCGCAGGCGCACCTCATCGAGCTCGGTGAGCACACGGTGTTCGGCCATGGCAGGAGCGCCAGGCCGCGAAGGCAAGGGAGTGGACATGTTCGATCCGTTCAAGCGGGACGGCGCCGGCAGGGACCGGCCGGCTCGGTGGCTGAGGGCGGGACGCCCTGTGGGGCCCGGCGATTCAGCCAACTCGAACGAAGGAATCACCGGGCGGGAGGATCTGCGGCCAGCAGGCCACAGCGGCAGAAAGGGGATCGAACAGAGGTCATGAGGCGTCCATCTTAGGCAGACGCGGCCGCAAGGGTGTTTCCACTTGTAAACGCTTCCCAGGCCCACCCCGCGCCGCGCCGGGGTCGCGGACCGTACAGTCCACCGGTGTCCGCGCCAAACGTCAGACGATAATACCCCTGCGCGCCGGGTGGATTGACCGCTGCTTGGGCCCGCGGTCATCGCCAAGGCTGCTACCCGGGCCCCGCAGCGAGTCGACCTGTGCTGCTCCCTTTTGCCAACCCTGATGCCCCACCATGTCCTCCAAAGACACCAAGCCGCCTGAGCTTGCCCCGGTCGCGCCTGCCGAAGCCGACGAACCCACCCGCGTGCCGCTGGCCATCGAAGACTGGCTGACCGTGCTGATCATGGCCGCGCTGGCCCTGATCACCTTTGCCAACGTGCTGGTGCGCTATTTCACGAGTTCGTCCTTTGCCTGGACCGAGGAGTTCTCGGTCTTTCTGATGATCGTGCTGGCCTTGGTGGCGGGTTCGGGCGCGGTGGCGCGGGACCGCCACATCCGCATCGAATACTTTTCCGACAGCGGCTCGATGGCGCGCCGGCGCGGCCTGGCCTGCTTTGGCGCGCTGATGGTGGCCTTGCTGTTTGGCCTCATCGCGGTGCTTAGCGTGCGCGTGGTCTGGGACGACTACCGTTTTGGCGAAACCTCGCCAGGCATCGGGGTGCCGCAGTGGTGGTATTCGATGTGGATGCCGATCATCTCGCTGGCGATTGCCCTGCGTGCCTTTGGCCTGTTCATGCGCCGCCTGCGTGGCGTGGTGCCGGGGGCGTCCGAATGACCGCGACCCTGCTCTTCATTGTGTTCCTGGCCATGATGCTGGCCGGGGTGCCGATCGGCGCCTCGCTGGGCCTGGCGGGGGCGGCCGCGATCGCCATCGCGAACGCGGATTCGCAGTGGTTCGGCCTGCTCGCCGTGCCGCAAAATTTTTACGCCGGGCTGGGCAAGTACCCGCTGCTGGCGATCCCGATGTTTGTGCTGGTGGGCTCGATCTTTGACCGCTCGGGCGTGGCGCTGCGGCTGGTCAATTTTGCGGTCGCCATGGTCGGCCGGGGCCCCGGCATGTTGCCCCTGGTGGCGATTGCGGTGGCCATGTTCCTGGGCGGCATCTCGGGCTCGGGCCCGGCCAATGCGGCGGCCGTGGGCGGGGTGATGATCGCGGCCATGTCGCGCGCCGGCTACCCGGCCAGCTTCTCGGCCAGTGTGGTGGGCGCCGCGGCGGCCACCGACATCCTGATCCCGCCGTCGGTGGCTTTCATCGTGTACTCGGTGCTGGTGCCCGGTGCGTCGGTGCCGGCGCTGTTTGCCGCGGGCATGATCCCCGGCGTGCTGGCGGGTCTGGCGCTGATCGTGCCGGCCGTGTGGCTGTCGCGCAAGCACCAGATGGGCGCGCTCGAGTCCACCCTGCCCCGCCCGCCGTTCTGGCAAAGCCTGCGCGAAGCCGTCTGGGGCCTGGCGGCGCCGGTGCTGATCCTCGGCGGCATGCGCGCGGGCTGGTTCACGCCCACCGAGGCCGCCGTGGTGGCGGTGTTCTATGGCCTGTTTGTCGGCATGTTCATCCACCGCACCATCCGCTTCCGCGACCTGTTTGTGATCCTGCGCGAGTCGGGCGAATTGTCGGCCGTGATCCTGATCGTGGTGTCGCTGGCGGGCATCTTTGCCTTCTCGCTGTCCACGCTGGGCGTGATCGACCCGGTGACGCAAGCCATCGTCAACTCGGGCCTGGGTGAGTACGGGGTGCTGGCCTTGCTGATCCTGCTGCTGATCACGGTCGGCATGTTCCTTGACGGCGTGTCCATCTTCCTGATCTTCGTGCCGCTGTTGCTGCCCATCGTCCAGTACTACAAGTGGGACCCGGTGTGGTTCGGCGTCATCCTGACGCTGAAGGTGGCCCTGGGCCAGTTCACACCGCCGCTGGCGGTCAACCTGATGGTGTCCTGCCGCATCGCCAAGGTGCGCATGGAAGAAACCGTGCAATGGGTGGGCTGGATGCTGTTCTCGATGTTCCTGGTCATGGTGCTGGTGCTGGTGTTCCCGGAACTGGCGCTGTGGCTGCCCCGCCAACTGGGGTATTGAGCCGGTGACGGCGCGCCGGGCCCTGACCCGGTGCCCGCCCCCAACCCACGCTGACAACGCAATGCGACTGCTTTTTTTAAGGAGACTGAGATGACCCCCACCACAACCTCCCGCCTCAAGCGCGGTCTGCTGGGCCTGGCCCTGAGCGCCGTGGCCCTGGCGGCCCTGCCGGGTGCTGCCAGCGCCCAAACCTACAAGTCCGAGTACCGCATGTCGCTGGTGCTGGGCACCGCCTTCCCCTGGGGCAAGGGCGGCGAGCTGTGGGCCAACAAGGTGCGTGAGCGCACCCAAGGCCGCATCAACATCAAGCTGTACCCAGGCGTGTCGCTGATCCAGGGCGACCAGACGCGTGAGTTCAGCGCGCTGCGCCAAGGCGTGATCGACATGGCCGTGGGCTCAACCATCAACTGGTCGCCCCAGGTCAAGCAGCTCAACCTGTTCTCCCTGCCCTTCCTGATGCCCGACTTTGCGGCCGTGGACTCGCTGACCCAAGGCGAAGTGGGCAAGAACCTGTTCAAGGTGCTGGACCAAGCCGGCGTCGTGCCGCTGGCCTGGGGTGAGAACGGTTACCGCGAGATCTCCAACTCCAAGATGGCGATCAAGAAGCCCGAAGACCTCAAGGGCATGAAGATCCGCGTCGTGGGCTCGCCGCTGTTCCTGGACACCTTCACCGCCCTGGGCGCCAACCCGACGCAGATGAGCTGGGCCGATGCCCAGCCCGCGCTGGCCAGCGGCGCGGTGGACGGGCAAGAAAACCCGATGTCGATCTTCACGGCGGCCAAGCTGCACACCGTGGGTCAGAAGCACCTGACGATGTGGGGCTACATCTGCGACCCGCTGGTGTTTGTCGTGAACAAGGACATCTGGAACTCCTGGACCCCGGCCGACCGCGAGATCGTGCGCCAAGCCGCGATCGACGCCGGCAAGGAAGAAATTGCCATCGCGCGCAAGGGCCTGGTGGAAGCCGACAAGCCGCTGCTGAAGGAAATCGCCGGCCTGGGCGTGACCATCACCCAACTGAGCCCGGCCGAGCGCGAAGCCTTCGTCAAGGCCACCCGCCCGGTGTTCGACAAGTGGAAGGCCACCATCGGCAACGACCTGGTGGCCCAGGCCGAAAAGGCCATTGCCGAGCGCAAGAAGTAAGCCTGTGCCCGCCGCCCGCCAGGCCCTGGCCTGGCGCGGGGCCTCAGCCCCATGAAAAAAGCCCCGTTGGCGCAGGCCACGGGGCTTTTTGTTGGGTCGTTGGACGCGCGCGGGGAGCCCGGCATTGGAGCCCCCAGGCGGCCCCGCTGGCCGCGGCGTTTCAGTGCTGCAGGATCTTGTTGAGGAAGTCCTTGGTGCGGGGTTGGCGCTCCTCGGGCTTGTTGAAGAAGTCGTCCTTGGAGCAGTCCTCCAGCACCTTGCCGCCCACGTCCATGAAGATCACGCGGTTGCTGACCTTGCGCGCAAAGCCCATTTCGTGCGTCACGACCATCATGGTCATGCCTTCCTTGGCCAGGCTCACCATCACGTCCAGCACTTCGCCGACCATTTCGGGGTCGAGCGCCGAGGTGGGTTCGTCGAACAGCATCACGATCGGGTCCATCGACAGCGCGCGCGCAATCGCCACGCGCTGCTGCTGGCCGCCCGAGAGCTGACCCGGGAACTTGTCCTTGTGCGCGATCAGGCCCACGCGCTCCAGGTACTTCAGGCCATGCTTCTTGGCTTCGTCAGCGCTGCGGCCCAGCACCTTGACCTGCGCAATCGTCAGGTTCTCCGTCACCGACAGGTGGGGGAACAGCTCGAAGTGCTGGAACACCATGCCCACGCGGCTGCGCAGCTTGGGCAGGTCGGTCTTGGGGTCGTGCACGGCCGTGCCGTCGACGTAAATCTCACCCTTCTGGAAGGGTTCGAGCGCGTTGATGGTCTTGATCAGGGTCGACTTGCCCGAGCCCGAAGGCCCGCACACCACCACCACTTCGCCCTTGTTGATCTTGGTCGAGCAGTCGTTCAGCACCTGAAAACTGCCATACCACTTGGAAACGTTCTTGAGTTCAATCATTGCTATTCCTCACTCTGTTCCGCCTCAGCGGATGATGGCAATCTTCTTGTGCAAGTGCTTGACCAGGCTGGACAGCGCAAAGCAGATCACGAAGTAAATGACAGCGGCCAACACGTAGGCCTCGATCGGGCGACCGAAGTTCTTGCCCGCGGTCTCGAAGCCCTTGAGCATGTCGTAGGCGCCAATCGCATAGACCAAAGAGGTGTCCTGGAACAAGATGATGGTCTGCGTCAGCAGCACCGGCAGCATGTTGCGGAATGCCTGCGGCAGGATCACCAGCTTCATGTTCTGGCCATAGGTCATGCCCAGGGCCTGGCCGGCAAACACCTGACCCCGCGGGATCGACTGGATGCCGGCGCGCATGATTTCGCTGAAGTAAGCGGCCTCGAACGCGATGAAGGTGATGGTCGCCGAGACCTCGGCGCCGATGGGGCGGCCGATGGCAAACGGGGCCAGCAGGAACACCCACAGGATCACCATCACCAGCGGGATGCTGCGCATGCCGTTGACGTAGAGGGTGGCCGGCACGTCCAGGAACTTCTTGCCCGACAGGCGCATCAGCGCCAGCACGGTGCCGAACAGCACACCGCCAATGGTGGCCACGATGGTCAGCATGATGCTGAAGTAGAAGCCCTTGAGAACAAATTTGCTGATCAGGTCCCAGCTGTAAAAGGAAAGGTCGAAGTTCATCAGTGTCCCCCTCCCGTGCCGCCCTGGACGATGAAGCCGGGGATGCGCGCACGCTTTTCAATGAACGCCATGATGCGGTTGATGGCGAAGGCCGACACCACATACAGGCTCGTGACGGCGATGTAGACCTCGATGCCGCGCGAGGTTTCTTCCTGCGCTTGCATGGCGAACATGGTCAGCTCGGCCACCGAGACGGCAAACGCCACGGAGGAGTTCTTGAAGATGTTCATGGTCTCGCTGGTCAGCGGCGGGATGATGATGCGAAACGCCATCGGCAAGATCACATAGCGGTAGTACTGCGGCGTGGTGAAGCCCAGCGCCATGCCCGCATAGCGCTGACCGCGCGGCAGGGCCTGGATGCCGGCGCGCACCTGCTCGGCAATGCGCGAGGAGGTGAAGAACCCCAGGGCCAGCACGACCAGCACAAAGCCGGGGACGTCCTTCAAGGCCGGGAAGAACGCCGGAATGACGTGGTACCAGAGGAAGATCTGGACCAACAGCGGAATGTTGCGAAACAGCTCGACCCAGGCATTGCCAAATCGGGTGAGCCAAGGGCTGTCAGGCAGGGTGCGAATCGTCCCGATCACGGCACCAATCACCAGGGCGACCAGCAGCGCCAGCAGCGCCACCGACACGGTCCAACCCCAGGCGGACAGCATCCATTGCCAATACGTCGGGTAAGCCCCACCGGGGTCTTGCAGGAAGACTTCCCATTGCCAGTTCATGGCCATACAGGCTTCTCCATTTTGTTGATTTATCAAACGCTTGTGCGGCCTGCCCGAGCCCCCACCTTGTGGGTGGCGCAACGGGCAGGCGCACAGGGGACCAGGGCCTCAGGTCAGGGCGACCCGAGGCCGGGGGGCCTCAGGCCCGATCACTTCTTGGCGTAGTCTTCAGCCGGCTTGTCGTTGGGGTTGGCCCAGGCCGCCTTGGTGGCGTCGCTGGCAGGCAGACCCACGCGCGTGTTCTTCGGCGGGATCGGCTGCACGAACCACTTGTCGTACAGCTTGGCCAGCTCACCCGACTTGGCCAGTTCGCGGATGGTGTCGTCGCCCAGCTTCTTGAAAGCGGGGTCGTCCTTGCGCACCATGATGCCGATCGGCTCGACGTTCAGCACTTCGCCCACGATCTTGTAGTCGGCAGGCGACTTGGAGTTGGCGATGTTGCCGGCCAGGATCTGGGCGTCCATCACGAAAGCATCAGCGCGGCCCGACTCCAGCAGCAGGAAGCTGTCAGCGTGGTCCTTGCCGAAGACTTCCTTGAAGTCAACGCCGGTGGCGCGCTCGTGCTTGCGCAGCAGTTGCACCGAGGTGGTCCCGGTGGTGGTGGCCACGTTCTTGCCGTTCAGTTGCGCGATGCCGGTGATGCCCGACGCGCCCTTGACGGCGATGCGCACTTCTTCCACGTAAGCGGTGTCCAGGAAGGACACGTCCTTCTGGCGACCCAGGTTGTTGGTGGTCGAGCCGCACTCGATGTCCACGGTGCCGTTCTGCACCAGCGGAATGCGGTTTTGCGAGGTCACCGAGACGTACTTGACCTCGAGCTTCTTGCCAACCGCCTTCTCCACGTTGGCGATGATGCGTTGGCACAGTTCGACGTGGTAGCCGGCGTACTTGCCATCGCCCAGGGTGTAAGACAGGGCGCCCGAAGAGTCGCGCACGCCCATGGTGATCGACCCGGACGCCTTGACCTTGGCCAAGGTGTCGTTGGCCTGTGCCAGCACGCTGCCAGCCGCGAGGGCGGTGACTGCAAAAGCAAGCAGATGTTTCTTCATGGAATCTCCTTTGGATGGGAAGGATGAGATTAGGGAAAAACGATTTTAAGGATGCGCCTCTCCGGGAATACCCGGCGAGCAACGCGTGTACTGCGGCCAGAGCCGGCTGGAAACCGGGCCCCAGGCCTCAAGGTGTCACCTTGGAGACAACAGCATCACCCCGTCCCCTCCGCGCCTGAGGCTGCGCCGGCTTGGTGCAGGCGCCGCCGTGGGCTTCGGATCGGAAAGGGCTCAGGCTGAGGTCAAGCAGTCTTTGTGCCAGGCAACCTCGCGGGGTGCTCCTGGCGGGCAGTCCAAGAGGGGGCGGCGTTGCTTGTCTCGCAAATCTGGCACATGGGATGTCCTTGTCTTTTTAGTGGGCTTTCGCGTGCGGGCCCCATCGGCAAAGGGGCCGCTGGCAAGGCAGCGAAGCGCCTCGCACTGTAGAGACGGCGCGCGGCAAAAACCAATGCCTTTTTGCAGGCACTTCATGCACGAAAAGCATAAATACCCAAAACGTCAATTGCCATGCAGAAATTGCATGACGTTACGCTCAAGCTGGGTTTGCCATCAGGTAACGCCACAAGGCCTCAGCGCGGTCCTTGGGCACATCGCGGCTGCCCCCGGTGGGACGCTCGCGGTAGGCGCGGACCTCCATCGTGACCTCCAGACGCGGCGCGTCCGGCGGCAAGGCGCTGACCAGGCGGCGCGCGCGCAGGTCTTTCTTGACAGCGCTCAGCGGCAGGAAGGCAATGCCATGACCTTCGAGCGCCATGGCCTTGAGGCCCTCGGCCATGTCGGTTTCATAGACCCGGTCGAGGTGGATGGCGGTGCCCGACTGCTTGAGCATCACCTCCACCATGCGGCCCAGGTAGGCGTCCGGCGCGTAGCCCAGGTAGGGCAGCGGCTGGCCCGGGCGGCCTGGCAGCAGGTACTGCGGGCGGCCTTCGGCGTCGGGCTTGACGTAGGGCGACAGCACCTCTTCGCCGAGGCTGACCATCTCGTAGCGGTCGGGGTCGATCTGGAACGGTTGGGAGGGGTGGTAGTAGGCGATCAGCAGGTCGCAACTGCCCTCGACCAGGCGCATCACCGCGTCGTGCACATTGAGCGCGATCAACCGGCTCTTGAGCGGACCGAACTTCTCGCGCAGGCTCGACACCCAGGTCGGAAAGAACGTGAACGCCAGGGTGTGCGGGACGGCGAATTCCACCACGTCCTTGCCGGCGCTGGTGTGGCCCCGCAGCATGGCGCGCGTGGTCTGCAGCGCCTGCAGCATCTCCAGGGACTGGGCGTAAAGCGTCTCGCCCGCCGGGGTCAGGCGGGTGGGGTAGGAGCTGCGGTCCACCAGGTCGGTGCCGGCCCATGCTTCCAGCGCCTGGATGCGGCGCGAGAAGGCTGGCTGCGTGACGTGGCGCAGCTGAGCCGATCGGCTGAAGCTGCGGGTCTCGGCCAGGCTGACGAAGTCTTCAAGCCATTTGGTTTCCATGGGGCGCGATTATGAGCACCTTCCGCGCCCCCTGACCAGCGATCAGCGCAACAAAAGCGGACCGATTCGCCGCCCTGATCAGACCGGGGCCACGGGGCCACGGCCCGCCAGGTGCCCCTCGACATTGGCCACGAACTGGTCCACCGAACGCTGCACCGCCTCGGGTGACCAGCCTGCCACGTGCGGGGTCAGGACCACGTTGGGCAGGCCAATCAGCTCGGCCGGCGGGCGCGGTTCGCTCTCGTACACATCGAGGCCGGCGGCCCCCAAGCGCCCCTCACGCAGCGCGGCGGCCAGGGCCGCGGTGTCGACCACGCTGCCGCGGGCGATGTTGACCAGGGTGCCGCGCGGGCCCAGGGCCTGCAGCACCTCGGCGTTGACCAGGTGGCGGGTGGCGGGGCCGCCCGGCGTGGCGACCACCAGGAAGTCGGCCCATTCGGCCAGGTCGCGCAACTGGTCGAAGTAGCGGTAGGCGACGTCGCGGCGCGGGCTGCGGTTGTGGTAGCCAATCTCGATGTCAAAGCCCTCGGCGCGGCGCGCGATCTTGCGTCCGATGCCCCCCAGGCCCAGCAGGCCCAGGCGCCGCCCGGACACATTGGGTGGCAGCGGCAGCACGTCACGCCAGACGCCGTCGCGGGTCAGGCGGTCGTGGTGCACGATGCCGCGCACGGCCGCCAGCAGCAGGCCCATCGCGTGGTCGGCCACGCAGTCCTCGTTGGTGCCCGCGCCCGTGGCCACCACCACGCCACGTTGCTGGGCGTGGGCCACGTCGATGTTTTCATAGCCCGCGCCCAAGGCGCAGACCAGGCTGAGCTGGGGCATGGCGTCCATCTCGGCCGCGGTCAGGCCGGTGGCGCCAATCGTCAACACGATCTGCACGCGGGCGCCGTGTTCGGCCACCGCGGCAGCGCGCTCGGCGGGGGTGGGGGCATAGATCAGGTCCAGGGTCTGGGCCAGTTGGGCGCGGTGGCCTTCGGTCAGGCCATGCAAAACAAGCAGCTGCGGTTTCATGGGTTCAAACAAGAATCAAAGGACTGAAAAGAACAAGGTCAGGGAAGGCAACACGCCCGGGGCGGCTCGTGACCGCCCGCGGGAAGGCACGGAGCGCACGGACGCCCGGGGCACCACAGACGCCACACGGGCTCAAGGGACTTCATTCGCCGCTCTGCTGCAAGGCCCACATGTGGGCGTACCGCCCCTGCTGGGCCAGCAACTGGGCGTGGGTGCCGCGCTCGATGATCTGGCCTGCGTCCATGACCAGGATCTCGTGCGCGTCGACCACGGTGGACAAGCGGTGCGCGATCACCAGCGAGGTCTTGTTGCGCGCGGCGCTTTGCAACTCGGCCTGGATGGCGCGCTCGTTGGCCGAGTCCAGCGCCGAGGTGGCCTCGTCAAAGATCAGGATCGGCGGGTTCTTGAGCAGGGTGCGGGCGATCGCCACGCGCTGCTTTTCACCGCCCGACAGTTTCAGCCCGCGCTCACCCACCAGGGTTTGGTAGCCCGCCGGCGAGGCCGCAATGAAGTCATGGATGCGCGCGGCGCGGGCCGCGGCCTCGACCTCGGCCTGGTCACTGCCCGGTCGGCCGTAGGCGATGTTGTAGGCCACGGTGTCGTTGAACAGCACAGTGTCTTGCGGCACGATGCCAATCGCCTGCCGCACGCTGGACTGGGTCACCTGCCGGATGTCCTGGCCCGCGATGGTGATGCGGCCCTGCTGCACGTCGTAGAAGCGGTAGAGCAGGCGCGCCAGCGTCGACTTGCCCGAGCCCGAGGGCCCGACCACCGCCACCGTCTTGCCCGCAGGGATGACCAGGCTCACGCCGCGCAGGATGGGGCGGCCCTGCGGGCCGGGGTCGTAGGCAAAGGTCACGTCCTCAAAACGCAGTTCGGGCGAATCACCGGCCTGCAGCGGCAAGGCCCCCGGGGCGTCGGCGATCTCACGCTCGCGCGCCATGAGGGTGAACATCTTGTCGAGGTCGGTCAGGCTTTGCTTGATTTCGCGGTAGATGACCCCCAGGAAGTTCAGCGGCACATAGAGCTGGATCATGAACGCGTTGACCATCACCAGGTCACCGAGCGTCATGCGCCCGTCGACCACGCCCTGGGTGGCGCGCCACAGCATGGCCACCAGCCCCACCGCAATGATCATCTGCTGACCGGTGTTGAGCAGGGACAGCGTGGTTTGCGCCTTGAGGCGCGCGCGGCGCAAGCGCTCCAGGCTTTCGTCGTAGCGGCCGGCCTCGAAGCTCTCGTTGTTGAAGTATTTAACGGTCTCGTAGTTGAGCAGCGAATCCACCGCCCGGGTGTGGGCGGCCGAGTCGAACTCATTGGCCTGGCGCCGGTACTGGGTGCGCCACTCGGTCACCAGCACGGTGAAGGTGATGTAGACGGCCAGCGCCACCACGGTGATGCCGGCAAACCAGACGTCGAACTGAACCGCCAGGATGGTCAGCACCAGTGCGACCTCGATCAGGGTCGGCACGATGCTGTAGAGCGAATACGAGATCAGCGACTCGATGCCGCGCACCCCGCGCTCGATGTCACGCGTCATGCCGCCGGTCTGCCGCTCCAGGTGAAAGCGCAGGCTCAGTGCGTGCAGGTGCTCAAAGGTCTGCAAGGCGATGCTGCGCGCCGCGCCCTGGGTGGCCTTGGCAAACACCAGCTCGCGCAGCTCGGTGAACAGCGAGGTCGACAGCCGCAGCCCGCCATAGGCCAGCAACAGCGCCACCGGCACCACCAGCACCGCGTGGGTGTCGCCGGGTTGGAGCGACAGCGCATCGACCAGGTTTTTCAGCAGCACCGGCACGCCGACGTTGGCGCCCTTGGCCCCGACCATGAACAGCAGGGCGGCGAGCACACGCCACTTGTACTGCCAGAGGTAGGGGAACAGGCGGGTCAGGGTTTGCCAGTCCTGAGACCGGGGGCGCACCGCAGTGGCGCCGTTGGGAGGGGGGGCGGGTTCGCCAGAGCGGCGCATGAGGGACAATTCCAGACTGTAGTTTTACCGAGATTGTGCCCATGTCCGACCACCCCTCTACCGAGCGCGCCTTTCAGGAACGCCTGCCCCAGAACCAGGAACTGGTGCTCAAGGTGATCCCCATGCCCGCCGACTGCAATGCCAACGGCGACATCTTCGGGGGCTGGGTCATGGCCCAGGTGGACCTCGCGGGTTCGGTGCTGCCCGCGCGCTATGCCCAGGGCCGCATGGCCACCGTGGCGGTCAACGAGTTCATCTTCAAGCAGCCGGTGCGCGTGGGGGACATCCTGTCCTTCTATGCGGCCATGGAACGCATCGGGCGCACCTCGATGACGGTGCGGGTCGAGGTCTTTGCCGAGCGCTTCCGCGCCCAGGGCCAGTACATCAAGGTCACCGAGGCCACACTGACCTATGTGGCCATCGACGAGCAAGGCCGCCCGCGCCCGATCCCGCGCGACGACGCCTGACGCCGTCCCTCAGGGGCCTGCCGCCGGGCCCCCGCCCCTGCCCCCACCAGGGGCCCGCGCTTATACACCAGGGCCACGCCGCGCGGTAGCGCCCTGACCCGGATTGCCAAGCCCCCACGGGCGCCGCACCATGTCCCCCACGTGGCGCCTGCCGTCGCCGCGGTGACCCCGATCAGGGTTAGCCCCGAGTGTGAAACGAACAGGTCGGCCGCTACATTATTTATGCCAAGCAATCGCTTGGCATAAATCATTGGGGAGCCGATGTGCAATTTGTGCAACTGCTGATCAGTGGCATCTCGCAGGGATGCATCTATGGCCTGATCGCCCTGGGTTTTGTGCTCATCTACAAAGCCACCGAGACGGTCAGTTTCGCCCAGGGCGAGTTGATGATGCTGGGGGCCTTTGCCGGCCTGGGCCTCATGACGGTGCTGGGCTTCCCCTTCTGGCTGGCAGTGCCGGCCGCCGTCGCGGCCATGGCCTTGTTTGGCTTTGTGCTGGAACGCGCGGTGATCCGCCCCATCCTCGGCCAACCGGCGTTTTCGGTGGTGATGCTCACCATCGGCATCGGATACGTGCTGCGCGGCCTGGTGACGATGATCCCCAACATCGGCACCGAAACCCACACCCTGCCCGTGCCCTACAAGGACATGGCCTGGAGCTGGGCCGGCCTGACCCTGAACGCCGAACAGGCGGTGGTGATCGCCGCCACCGCCGCGCTGTGCCTGCTGCTGTTTGCGCTGTTCCGCTACAGCGTGCTGGGCATCGCAATGCAGGCCTCGTCACAAAACCAGCTCGCCGCCTACTACATGGGCATCCCGGTGCAGCGCCTCAACGGCCTGGTCTGGGGCCTGGCGGCGGCCGTCGCGTCGGTGGCCGGTCTGCTGCTGGCCCCCATCACTTTTGTGCACGCCAACATGGGCTTCATCGGGCTGAAGGCGTTTCCGGCCGCGGTGGTGGGCGGCTTCGGCAGCCTGCCCGGGGCCATCGTCGGCGGCCTGGTGATCGGGGTGGTCGAATCACTGGCGGGCTTCTATTTGCCCGAAGGGGTGAAGGACATCGCCGCCTACATCGTGGTGCTGATCATGCTGATGGTGAAGCCCAACGGCCTGTTCGGCGACAAGCTGCGCAAGAAGGTGTGATGCGCATGAACACCCGCTGCACCCCCCGGGCCCTGGCGCCCTGCCCGTTCACTGCGTTCAGCGCCGCCCCGGTGGCGCCCCCCGGCCAGGAGTTTTGACCCATGCGCTTTCTGTTCAAGACCGACTACGCCCAGGACATCGCCCTGGCCAAACACGGTGGCCATGTGTTCTGGTACAGCACCCTGGTGCTGGCCTTGCTGGCCGCGCCGTGGCTGGTGCCCGAGTACTGGCTGGCCCAGCTGACCTTTGTGCTGATCTACGGCATCGTGGGCCTGGGCCTGATGCTGCTGGCGGGCTTCACGGGCCTGTTCTCGCTGGGGCACGCGGCCTTCCTCGGCGTGGGGGCCTACACCCAGGCTGCGCTGACCGGCCTGGGCTGGCCGTTTCCGGTGGCCCTGGCCTGCGCGGCCGGTCTGTCGGCGGCGGTCGGGCTGGTGGTGGGGCTGCCGGCGTTGCGCGTCAAAGGCATCTACCTGGGCATGGCCACGCTGTCGTTTGGCTTCATCGTTGAAGAGGTCTTTGCGCGCTGGGAAAGCGTCACCGGCGGCAACGCCGGCAAGCACCTGAAGGCCCCCGAGATGCTGGGCTGGAAGGCCGACAGCGCCGAGTCGTTCTACTTCATCTGCCTGGTGATCGCGGTGGCCAGCACGCTGGGCATCCTGAACCTGCTGCGCTCGCCCACCGGGCGGGCCTTTGTTGCCATCCGCGACTCCGAGATCTCGGCCCAGAGCATGGGCATTCACCTGGCCCACTACAAGACGCTGTCGTTCGCCCTGTCGGCCGCCCTGGCCGGCGTGGGCGGGGCCTTGTACGCGCACAAGCTGCAGTTCATCTCGCCCGACCAGTTCAACATCCTGCAGTCCATCGACCTGCTGCTGATGATCGTGATCGGCGGCCTCGGCTCGGTGCACGGGGCATTCCTGGGCGCGCTGTTCCTGATCTCGATGCCGCAGTTGATCGCCCTCTCCAAAGACGCCCTGCCCGACGCCATCGGCCAGGCCCCCGGCCTGCAAGGCCTGGTCTACGGCGTGGTGCTGATCGCCTTTGTGCTGTTCGAGCCCATGGGCCTGTACGGGCGCTGGCTCAAGGTGCGCACCTGGCTGCAGATCTTCCCCTTCTACCGCAAGGGCATGTTCAAGCGCCAGAAGAGCTTCCAGAAATCCGACCGGTTGAAATGATGCCCCCACGCTCCCTCACTTCGTGCAGGTCGCTGCGCCCCGAAGGCCGCCCATCACTTGAATCCAGGAGGTTTCGCTGTGAACGATGACATTCTGCTGTCGGCCCGCCAGCTCAGCGTGCGCTTTGGTGGGGTGCTGGCGGTCAACCAGGTGAGCTTTGACGTGCGCCAGGGGGAGGTGTTCACCCTGATCGGTCCCAACGGCGCGGGCAAGACGACGGTGTTCAACCTGATCAGCCGCATCTACACGCCGACCACGGGCGAGATCGACTACCGCGGCCCCAACGGCGTGCTGCGCCTGACCGATCAGCCGCCGCACCAGATCGCGGGTTTGGGCATCGCGCGCACCTTCCAGAACATCGAGCTGTTCGAGCACGCCACGGTGCTGCACAACCTTCTGATCGGGCGCCACACGCACCGCCAGAGCGGGCTGTGGAGCGACCTGTTCTTTGGCCCGCGCACCCGCCAGGCCGAGCTGCAGGCCCGGCGCAAAGCCGAAGAAGTGATCGAGCTGCTGGACCTGCAGCACCACCGCGATTCGCTGGTGGCCGGCCTGCCCTACGGCGTGCGCAAGGTGGTCGAACTGGCGCGCGCGCTGTGCACCGAACCACGCCTGCTGCTGCTCGATGAACCGTCGTCGGGCCTCAACGTCGAAGAAACCGAGGACATGGCGTTCTGGATCCAGGACATCCAGAAGGAACTGGGCATCACCGTGCTGATGGTCGAACACGACATGACGCTGGTGTCGCGCGTGTCCGACCGCGTGCTGGCCATGAACCAGGGCGAGGTGCTGGCCAGCGGCACGCCGCGTGACGTACAGACCCACCCCGGCGTGGTCGAAGCCTACCTGGGCACCATCGACGATGTGAGCAACTTGCGCCGCCCCGAGGGCAGCGCCTTTGAAAGGAGCGCGGCATGAGCGCCACCGCCCTGGCCACCCCGCCCACCGCGGCGCCCGCGGGCAACGTCAGCAACGCCGTGCTGAAGCTGCTCAACGTGGAGAGCGCCTACGGCCCGATCAAGGCGATTCGCGGCGTCAGCCTGCAGGTGCGCGAAGGCGAAATCGCCACCGTGCTGGGCTCCAACGGCGCGGGCAAGACCACCATCCTCAAGACCATCTCGGGCATCATCGACCCGCGCAAGGGCTCGATCGAGTTCCGTGGCCGCGACATCACCGCGCAGGACCCGGCCCTGATCGTGCGCCAAGGCCTGTCGCATGTGCCCGAAGGGCGCGAGGTGTTCCCCCTGCTGTCGGTGCACGACAACCTGCTGATGGGGGCCTACACACGCAGCGACCGCGATGCGGTGGCCCGCGACATCGAGGCCGTGTACGGCTACTTCCCCATCCTGCGCGAACGCGCCAGCCAAGACGCCGGCCTGCTGTCGGGTGGCCAGCAGCAGATGCTGGCCATCTCGCGCGCACTGATGGCCCAGCCCGCGCTGATCCTGCTCGACGAACCCAGCCTGGGCCTGAGCCCCAAGCTGACCAAGGAGATCTTCGAGATCGTGGTGCGCATCAACCGCGAACGCGGCACCACCCTGCTGCTGGTCGAACAGAACGCCAACATGGCGCTGAACGCCGCCGACTATGGCTACGTGCTCGAGAACGGCCGCATCGTGATGGAAGACAGCTGCGCCCGGCTGCGCGAGAAGGACGACATCAAGGAGTTCTACCTCGGCATGAAGGACGAAGGCGTGCGCGGCGAGCGGCGCTGGAAGAAGAAGAAAAACTGGAGGTAAGCAGACATGACCCAACTCTGGAACCTGGGGCACATCCAGCCCCGAACCGAGATCGTGATGCCTGGCGAGACCATCAGCGCCCTGTTCTGGAACGCGGCCCAGGCGCGCGCCCCCCAGGTCTGGATGCGGCAAAAGGAACTGGGCATCTGGCGCAGCTGGACCTGGCAGCAAAGCGCCGACGCGGTGCGCGAGATCGCGGGCGGGCTGATGAGCCTGGGCTTCGCGCCGGGCGACACCTCGTCGATCCTCGCCAACACGGTGATCGAGTGGGTGCTGGCCGACCTCGCGGTGCTGAGCTGCGGCGGTGTCTCCAACGGCATCTACCCGACCGACGCGGCCAGCCAAGTGCATTACCTGTGCGAAGACTCGCGCACCTCGGTGCTGTTTGTCGAGGACGACGAGCAGCTCGACAAGGCCCTCGAAGTGCGCGACCAGCTGCCCGGCCTGCGCCAGATCGTGGTGTTCGACATGGACGGCCTGCGTGAACTGCGCGACCCCGGCGTGATCAGCCTCGACGCCCTGCGCGCACGGGGGCGCGACTACAACGCGGCCCACCCCGACGAACTGATGCGCCGCGTCGAGGCCTGCCGCCCTGAAGACCTGGCCATCCTGGTCTACACCTCGGGCACCACCGGCAAGCCCAAGGGCGCCATGCACACCCATGCCGGCCTGGTCTACACCGTGCGCGGCTACAACACCCTGATCGCCCGCGACGAGCACGACGAAGCGATGTGCTTCCTGCCGCTGTGCCACATTGCCGAACGCATGGGGGGGGAGTACTTTTCGCTCTACACCGGCTCCAAGCTCAACTTCGTCGAGAACCCCGAGACCGTGCCCGAGAACGTGCGCGAGATCGCGCCCACGGTGTTCACCGCCGTGCCCCGGGTGTGGGAGAAGTTTTACTCCGGCGTGATGATCGCGCTCAAGGAGTCCAGCGCCCTGCAGCAGGCGGTCTACGGCTGGGCCATTGGCGTTGGCCGGCAGATCGCCGACCGCGTGCTGGCGGGCCAGGCGGTGAGCACCTCCTTGAAGGCGCAGTTCACCCTGGCGCGCTGGCTGGCCCTGAACAACGTGCGCAAGATGATTGGCATCCACCGCGCGCGTTTTCTGGTCACGGGCGCCGCGCCCATCTCGCCCGAGCTGGTCAAGTGGTACTTGGCGCTCGGTGTGCCCATGCTCGAGGTCTGGGGCATGACTGAAACCTGTGGCGCCGCCACCGGCGTGCCGGCCAGCCGCATCAAGCCGGGGTCGATCGGACCTGCGGCCAGCTACAACGAGGTGCGCATCGACCCGGCCACCGGCGAGATCCTGGTGCGCGGCCCGAACGTCTTCAAGGGCTACCTGAACCAGCCCGAGAAAACCGCCGAGACCATCACCCCCGACGGCTGGCTGCACACCGGCGACGTGGGCGTCATGGAGGACGACGGTTACCTGCGCATCACCGACCGCATGAAGGACATCATCATCACCGCGGGCGGCAAGAACATCACGCCCAGCGAGCTGGAGAACGAGCTCAAGTTCTCGCCCTTCATCACCGACGCGGTGGTGATTGGCGACCGGCGCCCCTACCTGACCGTGATCATCATGATCGACCAGGAGAACGTCGAGAAGTACGCCCAGGACCACGACGTGCCCTTCAGCAACTACGCCAGTCTGACCCGGGCGCCCGAGGTGCAGGCGCTGATCCAGGGCGTGCTCGACCAGGTCAACACGCAGTTCGCGCGGGTCGAACAGATCAAGAAGTTCTTCCTGCTCGACACCCAGCTCAGCGCCGAGGACGAGGAGTTGACGCCCACCATGAAGCTCAAGCGCAAGCTGGTCGAGAAGAAGTACGCGGCCCAGATCGAAGCCATGTACCGCTGACCCGTCACCGGCTGCCAGCACGCCCAGACCCCGCCCAAGCCCCCCGAGTTCACCCACCCCACGCCTTTCGGAGACCTTCCATGCGCCCCACTGCGACCCACACCGCCCTCGCCCTGAGTCTCAGCCTGCTGGCTGGCAGCGCCCTGGCCCAAAGCCAGGGGGTCAGCAAAGACGAGATCTTGCTGGGCAGCATCCAGGACCTGTCCGGCCCGCTGGCCGGCTACGGCAAGCAGGCCCGCAACGGCATGCAGCTGCGCGTCGAAGAGATCAATGAGCAGGGCGGCATCCACGGCCGCAAGCTGCGCCTGCTGGTCGAGGACTCGGGCTACGACCCCAAGAAGGCCGTGCTGGCCGCGCAAAAGCTGGTCAACCAGGAGAAGATCTTCCTCATGGCAGGCCACATCGGCACCGCCCAGAACAACGCCGCGATGCCGGTGCAGTTTGACAAGAACGTGGTCAATTTCATGCCGCTGACCGCCGCGCGCGAAATGTACGAGCCCACGCACAAGCTCAAGTACGCCTTCCTCAGCGCCTACTACGACCAGATGCGCATCGCCGTGCCGCGCCTGGCGCAAGAGAAAGGGGCCAAGAAGATCTGTGCCATCTACCAGGACGACGAGTTCGGCCTCGAGGTGCTGCGGGGCGCCGAGGCCGGGGTCAAGAGCATGGGCACCGAGCTGGCCGAGAAAACCTCGTTCAAGCGCGGCGCCACCGACTTCTCGTCCCAGGTGGCGCGCATGAAAGCCGCCAACTGCGACATGGTGGTGCTGGGCACCATCATCCGCGAGACCATCGGCACCATCGCCGAGGCGCGCAAAACCGGCTTCAACCCCACCTTCCTGGGCTCGGTGGCGGCCTACACCGACCTGATCCACAAACTCGGTGGCAAGGCCATGGACGGCCTGTACGCCACCATGACGGTGCAGAACCCCTACCTCGACGAGGCCGCGCAACCGATCCGCTTCTGGGCCACCAAGTACCGCACCAAGTTCAACGAAGACCCGGCGGTGTTCTCGGCCTACGGCTACACCCTGATGGACCTGTTCATCCGCGGTGCGCAGAAGGCCGGCCCCAACCTGAGCACTGACAGCTTTGTGAAGGCCATGGACAGCCTGACCGTGCCCACCGACATCTTCGGCAGCCCCGAGCTGAGCTACACCGCCACCAAGCGACTGGGCAATGATTCGTCACGCCTGTCGCAGCTGCAGGACGGCAAGTGGAAGGTGGTGTCGGGCTACTTCCGCTGAGCGGCGGCCCCCGGCCACAGCGGGCGAGGCCCGCGTCCGTGGCCCCATGAAAAAGGCGCCCCGAGGGGCGCCTTGGCTTTGGGTGGAGGGATCGGCGATCAGCGCGCCGCGATCAGTCCCGCCAGGGCCTTGGCCGCGGTGGCACGCGAGAAGTACTGCTCGATGTTGGCGCGGCCGTGGTCGGCCAGGCTGTTCCAGAGCGGTTCGTCCTGGTACAAGCGCACGACCTCGTCGGCAAAGGCCTGCGGCGTGTCGGCCACCAGCAGGTCGACCCCGGCCTGCAGGCTCATGCCCTCGGCCGCCACCACGGTGGCCACCACGGGCAGGCCATAGGCCATGGCCTGGTTGATCTTGCCCTTGACCCCGGCGCCGTAGCGCAGCGGGGCCAGCGAGATGCGGGCGCTGTCGATCAGCGGGTCCACGTCCTCGACGTAACCCTGCACGATCACGCCGTCGCCTTCGAGGGCCTTGATCGAGGGCGGCATGTGGCTGCCCACCACGGTGAAGGTCACCCCGGGCAGGCGCGGCCGCACCAGGGGCCAGACCTCGCCGACAAACCATTCGACCGCGTCGATGTTGGGCGGGTGGCGGAAGCCGCCAATGAACAGCAGGCCTTCGCGCTCGGCATAGCCCGGGCCGCCCGGGCGCACCTCGTGGATGTTGGACACCACATGCACCTGGGCCCCCGGGGTTTCGGTGGCCAGTACCTCGACCTCGACCGGGCTGGTGACGACGGTGATGTCGCACTGGCGGATCACGCCCAGCTCTTGCTCGCGCGTCTTCTGCGAGGTGGCCAGCAGGCTGGGCGAGTTCTCGAGTTCGGCCAGGCGTTGCTCGCGCAGGTAGTGCAGGTCGACGGTGTCGAACACGATGGTGGCCTGCGGCGCCCACTCGCGGATGCGCGCCATGTAAGGCGCCGCGATGTAGTGGCGGCAGAACATGATGGTGTCGTACAGGGCACCGCGCTCTTCCAGCAGTTGCGCCACCGACTGGATGTAGGGGCTGAACCAGACCTCGACCCCGATGCGCTGCAGCTGCGCCACATAGGGCTGGCGGCACTCCAGGTTGTCGGCCACAAAGCTGACCTTGCAGCCCTGCTCGATCAGCAGCTCCAGCATGGCCAGCATGCGCACCGAGCCCGAGTCCTGGTCGGGCGTGATCATGCAGGCCTCGACGATCAGCACGCGGGCGCGTGCCGGGCGGTCGACTTCGCGCAGCGGCTCGACACCGTTGAGGCGGTGGGTCTTGAGCACCGGCAACCAGCGCTTGAGGAACACCTCGCGGTTGATCACCTGGTGGCGCTTCATGCCCTGGGTCTCATCGGTGCCCGAGCTGATGCCCTCGTAGTGCACGATGGTGGCCTGCGGTTGGTAGTAGACGCGCTTGCCAGCCGCGCGGATGCGGAAGGCCAGGTCGGTGTCTTCGTAGTAGGCCGGGGTGTAGGCGCGGTCGAACCCTTCGAGCGCATCCCAGTCGCTGCGGCGGATCAGCAGGCAGGCGCCGGAGCAGTAATCGGCCTCGCGCAGGTAGGTGTAGATCGGGCGGTCCGGGTCGTCGCCACGGCCCCAGTTCCAGGCCGAGCCGTCTTGCCAGACGATGCCACCGGCCTCTTGCAGCGTGCCGTTGGGGTAGATCAGGCGCGCGCCCACCAGGCCCGCGTCGGGGCGCAGGTCAAACACCGACTGCAGGGCCTCCAGCCAACCGGCGGTGACCTGGGTGTCGTTGTTGAGCATGACCAGCATCTCACCGCGGGCGATGTCGGCGCCATGGTGGCAGCTGCCGATGAAGCCCAGGTTCTGCGGGTTGCGCACAAAGCGCACGCCCTGGATGTCGGTCAGCGCGCCCGACACCGGGTTCGGTGAGGCGTCGTCGACCACGATCACCTCGACATCCGACAGGTTGGTGTGCTCGCCCAGGCTCTTGAGGCAGTTGAAGGTGTAGAGGTGCTGCTCGTAGACCGGGATCACGATCGAGTAGCGCGGGCGGCGCGACTCGGGGCAGGTGGCCAGGGCCAGCGAACCGATCTCGCGCATCTCGGGCATTGGGCGTTGGGGCGGCTGGTAGGCCGGCGCATGGAGCTTGTCGCGGATGCGGCGCACCACGGCGCGCGGGCCCTCGTTGCGCAGCAGCGTCAACAGCATGGGGGCACGTTCGATGCCGCGGCGCAGGTGGCGGCGCGCCGTGCCCAAGCGCTGGCGCGCGGACTGGGCCAGGGCACTGACACGGCGCAGCGGTGCAGTGACCCGCCAGGAGGTGCTTTGCTCCAGCTCTTCGATGCGTGCCTGGCTGCGGCGCAGGTCCTGCTGGCTGGCCTCGAAGGCGGCGTTTTGCAGCTTGAGTTCGTGGCGCGACGCCTCGAGGCGACCGCGCAGGTCGGCCTGCACGCTGGCCGCGGTGTCCAGGATGTCGCTCCAGTGGATGCCGGCCTGCTCGCTGTGCTGCTTCAACAGCGCCACGTCGCGGTCGACTTCGACCAGGCGCTGACGCAGCACCTCGCGCGCCTGGCGGTGGCCACTGCCCACCCCAAAGTCATACAGCGCCTGCAGGGTGAGGTCGGGCACCGGCGGCTGGGTGGCCTGCACGGCGGCCAGCGCCACCACCTCGTTGCCACGGGCCGGCACGGCCAGGCCCTGCAAGGGCGCCAGCAGGGTGTCGGCGTACGCCTGGCGGCGCTGCGCCTGCGACGCCGGGTCGGGCCAGGCCGCGGTCAGCGCGGCCGGGCTGGCCAGGGGCGAGGCCCCGCCCACGCGCAGCAGGGCCTGCAACCAGCCGTCGGTGGCGGTGTCCGCGTCCAACAGCACGGCGCCGGGGTGGTCTTGCAGGCGTTCGATCAGGGCGCCACGCGCGCTGGCCACGATGGGCAGGCCCGAGGCCAGCGCCACGTCCAGCGTGTAGCAATGGGTTTCGGGGTAAGGACCCGGGTACCAGATCACATCGGCCCGCTCCAGCGCCAGCAGCGCGGGCAGGTCGGGGTCGTTGTAGCTGCCACGTACCTGCACGGGCAACGCCGGCCAATCGGCCAGCGGGTTCTCGGCACTGCCCAGCAGGCTGAAGGACAGTGGCAGGCCACGCGCCTGCGCCGCCTCAGCCGCGGCGCGCAGCACCTCCAGCCCCTTGATGCGCGACAGGCCACCCAGCACCGCCACCTTGAGGCGGGCCTGCGGGGCCTCGAGCCAGTCGGCGCGCGGCGGGTGCGGCAAGCGGGTGATGCTCAGGTCCGGGAAATGCGCGCTGACGCGCTGGGCCACGAACTCGGACGGTGCCAGCACGCGCTCGGCACCTTGCAAAAAGGCCTGCAGGCGCTCACGCCACTGCGCAATGGTCCACCCCCAGGCGTGTGGGCGGGCCTGCACACAGCGCTGGCAGCCGGCCGCATCGGGCTCACCGCAATAACCGCCCTCGGGCGTGGACAGGTTGTACTGCGGGCAGAACGCCAGGTAGTCGTGCAGGGTGACGTCGTAAGGGGTGCCCAGCGCGGCGGGCAAGTCCAGCACGCCCGGGGCAAAACCGTCGATCTGGTGCACCTGCAGGCGGCTGTAACCACGGCTGCGCAGGGCCTCCGCCAGGCGCGGCCAGGACACCGAAGCCAGCACGCGTTCGGTCTGACCGGCCAGGCTCAGCTTCACCAGGCCCAGGCCTGCGGGGCGCAGCACATCGACCTCGACGGCGTGGCCCAGCAGGGCCTGCAGGTCGGCGATGTGGCGCTCCACCCCGCCGCCGAGGGCGTGGGTCACGAGCAGGATTCGGTGCGTGGGAGCGGCCGCTGTGGGCGAATTTTTGTTTTCCGTGGTCGACAAGACAGAGAACCCTTCAACATCAAATGGGACGATGCCGATGCCGAAGAGCGCGGACTGGGAAGAACCGCCTGGCACAGGCACCGTCGGCCTGGGCAAACCGGGCCGGGGAATTGTAAGGCGTTGGACAGAACGAAGCGACGCCGCGCCGGGGCCGGCGCCGCGTCACCGCTGGGCGGCTTTGGCGCCCGGCGCCACCTCGGGAACCGCGGGCGCGGGCACCTCGACCGGCACCACCGGCCCGGGGCCCACCACCGGGATGGCCGGGTGCAGGGCCAAGGCCGGGCTGATAACCTGCCCGTCCAGCCCCAGCGATCGGATGAAGCTGCCGTCGGCCCACTCGGCATAGCGCCAGTCGCCGTCCACACGCACCACGCCCTCGGGCGCCGCCAGTTCCTGCACGGGCACGTTGCGCAGCGCGGTGCTCATGTAGTCGATCCAGGCCGGCAGGGCCAGGGCCGAGCCCGAAGACCGGCTGCCCAGGCTCTTGGGAGTGTCGTGCCCGACCCAGACCACCGCCACCAGGCTGGGCTGGAAGCCCGCGAACCAGGCGTCCACCACGTCGTTGGTGGTGCCGGTCTTGCCGTACAGGTCGGGGCGCTTGAGCGCCGCCTGCGCGCGCGCGGCGGTGCCGACGCGGGTCACATCCTGCAACAAACTGGCGACCATGAAGGTGTTGCGCGCCGGCACCACGCGCTCGGCCTCGGTCACCGCCTGCTCGGGCGCCTCGAACACGGTCTGGCCCTGCGCGTCGGTGATGCGGCGGATCCACTGCGGCTTGACCGGGTAGCCGCCATTGGCCAGCACCGCGTAGGCGGCGGCCAGCTGCAGCGGGTTGGTGCTGCCGCTGCCCAGGGCCTGGGTCAGGTTGTCGGGCTGGCGCTCGGGGTCGAAGCCGAAGCGGCTGGTCCATTCGCGCGCCGCGTTCGGGCCCAACAGCTGCAACAGGCGGATCGACACCAGGTTCTTGGAGCGCGCCAGCGCGGTGCGCAGGCTGATCGGGCCGTCGGTACTGCCGTCGTCGTTCTGCGGGTCCCAGTCGCCGGCGTTGGTCAGCGGCGCGTCGTTGATCACGGTCTCGGGCTGCACGCCGTGCTCGATCGCCCCTGAATAGATGAAGGGCTTGTAGCTCGACCCCGGCTGTCGCCAGCCCTGGGTGACGTGGTTGAACTGGTTGCGGTGGAAATCAAAGCCCCCCACCAGCGCGCGCACCTCGCCGTTGTGCGGGTCGAGCGAGACCAGCGCGCCTTCGGCCTCGGGCCACTGGGTCAGCACCCAGTTCTTGCCCTGCTGCAGCGCGCGCAGCACCGCGCCACGGCGCACCCGCAGCTTGCTCGAGGCGTTGGCGGCCAGGCCCGGCTGGATCTGGCGCAGGGCCGCGCCGTCGAGGTGCAGCACCTCCCCAGAGGCCAGCACCACGGTCACGGCCTTGGGCGACGCCTGGGTCACGATGGCCACCCGCAGCTCCTCGTCGTCGTCGAAGTCGGACAGGGCCTGGGCCACGGCGGGATCGTCGTCGCCGAGGCCGGGGGCCAGCTTTTCCTCGCCTTCGGGGCCGCGCCACGGCTGGCGCAACTCGCGCTCGATCAAGGTGCGGCGCAGCGCCTTGTAGGCGGCCTCCTGGTCGGCGGCACGCAGCGTGGTGGTGACCCGCAGGCCGGTGGTGTAGCTCAGCTCGCCGTACTGCGCGTAGACCTGCTGGCGGGCCATCTCGGCCACGTACTCGGCGTGCACATCGACCTCGTTGAGGCGCCGGATGTTGAGCTTCTGGGCCTTGGCCGCCTGGTACTGGGCTTCATCGATCACGCCCTGCGAGCGCATGCGCGACAGCGCCACCAACTGGCGTGCCCGCGCACGCTCGAAGTTGCGGATCGGGTTCACAAAGTACGGGTTCTGCGGCAGGCCGGCCAGCATCGCGCACTCAGCGGGCGTCAGCGCCGACAGCGTCTTGCCAAAGTAAGTCTGCGCCGCGGCCTCAAAACCATAGGCCCGCGAGCCCAGGTAGATCTGGTTCATGTACAGCTCCAGCACCTGGTCCTTGCTGAGCTGGGATTCGATCTTCAGCGACAGCAGGGCTTCCTTGAACTTGCGCTCCAGGCTGCGCGAGCGGTTCAGAAAGAAGGTGCGGGCCACCTGCTGGGTGATGGTGGACGCGCCCTGCAAACGCCCGCCGCTGAAGATCGAGCCGAGCGCGCGCACGATGCCAATCGGGTCGATGCCGTGGTGGCTGTAAAAGCGCGCGTCCTCGACCGCCAGCAGGCTGTCCTTCATGAGCTGGGGAATCTGATCGATGCGCTGGTAGACCCGGCGTTCGCTGCCAAAGCCGCCGATCTCCACACCGTCGGCGGTGTAGACGCGCAGCGGCTGCTTGGGCTGGTAATTGGCCAGCGCCGAGGTGTCGGGCAGGTGCGGGTAGATCAGCACCCCGGCGACCACCGTGAGCACCGTGAGCGCGGCCCCCAGCGCCGCCAGGCTGAGCAGCACGCCCCGCCAGTGGGCCCTCAGCCAGACCCGCAGGTCGGCCAGCTTGAAAGAGGCAAAGGAAGGAAAACGCATGCGCGAAGGTGGGCGGGCAAAGCCGCCATTATCGGCATCTGCGCCCACCCTAGGGAAAGTGCCGGTGTGACCCCTGGCGCCCCCCCCGTATAACGAAGTCTCCAAAAAAAGGAGACCCCCATGAAGAGATGTTGGATACCCGCACTGACCCTGCTGGCCCTCTCGGCAGGTCCCACCTGGGCGCAAAGCCAGGGGGTGAGCAAGGACACCATCGTGATCGGCTCGATCCAGGACCTGTCCGGTCCGCTGGCAGGCTTCGGCAAGCAAGACCGGCTCGGCATGATGCTGCGGGTCGACGAAATCAACGAGCAAGGCGGCATCCACGGCCGCAAGCTCAAGCTGCTGATCGAGGACTCAGGCTACGACCCCAAGAAGGCCGTGCTGGCGGCACAAAAGCTGGTCAACCAGGACAAGATCTTCGCCATGGTGGGGCACCTGGGCACGGCACAGAACCTGGCCGCGATGCCAGTTCAGTTTGAAAAGAACGTGCTCAACTTCTACCCCATCACCGCGGCGCGTGAGATGTACGAGCCCTTCCACCGGCTCAAGTACTCGTTTGCCGCCACCTACTACGACCAGATGCGGCTGGCCGCCCCCAAGCTGATCCAGGAAAAGAACGCCAAGAAGATCTGCACGCTCTACCAGGACGACGAGTTTGGGCTGGAGGTGATGCGCGGCGGCGAGGCGGCGCTCAAGTCCATGGGCCGCGAATTCGCCGAGAAAACCTCGTACAAGCGGGGCGCCACCGATTTCTCGTCGCAGATCGCCAAGCTCAAGGCCGCCGACTGCGACTTCGTGGTGCTGGGCACCATCATCCGCGAAACCATCGGGGCCATCGGCGAAGCGCGCAAGACCGGCTTCAACCCCACCTTCCTGGGCTCGAGCGCGGCCTACACCGACCTGATCCATAAGCTCGGCGGCAAGCCCATGGACGGGCTGTACGCGACCATGACGGTGCAGCACCCCTACCTCGACGAGGCCTCGCAACCGCTGCGCTTCTGGGCCAACAAGTACAAGACCAAGTTCAATGAGGACCCGACGGTGTTCTCGGTCTACGGCTACCTGGCCATCGACGCCTTTGCCCGCGCCGCCCAGAAGGCCGGCCCCGGCCTGAGCACCGACAGCTTCATCAAGGCCATGGACACCATGGTCACCCCGCCCGACATCTTCGGCAGCCCGGAGTCGAGCTTCGGGCCGCAAAAGCGCCTGGGCAACGACCTGAGCCGCCTGTCCCAGATCCAGGACGGCAAGTGGAAGGTGGTGTCGGACTACGTGAAGCCCTGACCGCCGCCGATCCGGGTCGCCGCCAGCGCGGCAGCGACCCGGGGCCGGGGGCCCTGCCCCAGGTCACATCGGCAGAGCCCGCCCGCGGGGGGCCCAGCCTAGCAAAAGGCCAACCCACGGGTTGGCCTTTTGCTTGGGGCGGGGCGTCGGTCTGACGTCCCGCGGGCTCAGCGCCCGACCCGGCTCAGCCGGGGGCGGCTCACCAGTTGTTGTCGTCCGACCCGCCGGCGTCGCCACCGCTGTCCCAGCTGTCCGACGCACCACTGCCGGCGTCAAAGGCGCCGTAGTCGGGCGGGTTGTCGATCGGGACATAGCCAGCGCTGTTGTCGCTGACGCTGTGGCCCGTGCCGCTGCCCGAGCCGGCGCCGGCCTGGCCGCTGCTGCGCGACTCGTCACCGTGCTCCAGCACCTTGGCCAGACCGTAGCCAGCCGCGGCCCCGGCCAGGCCACCGAGCACCACCCCACCGATGCCGGGGCCCGACGAGGCGGGCGCCCCATAGCCGGGCTGACCGTAGCCGGGTTGGCCGTAAGGTGCTTGGCCGTAGCCTGGCGCCGTGGGGGCCCGGCCAAAACCGTTGCCACCCATGGAGGCCGAAGCCGACCCGGCCCCCATGCCCGCCATGGCGGGGGCCGGCGGGGTCAGCACGCGCGAGGCGATCTTCCAGACCGCGAACAGCACGCCGGCCGCGATCACCAGGTAAAACCACGGGAAACCACCGCCCGAGGCCGGCGCGCTGGCCGGGCTGCTGTGCGCCACCGGGGCGGCCGGGGCCGCGGGCGAGTTCAGCGGCGCCGCCGACGGGCTGGCCGACGCCGAAGCCGGGGCCGGCAGGGCCGACTTGCTGTCCGACAGCGGGATCTTGTCGAGCAGTTGACGGAAGCGCTGCGGATCGGAGGCGAACTTCAGGCTGGGGTCCAGGCGCTGCGCTTCGAGCAGGGCCTGGCGGGCGTCGCCGTTGCGGCCTTCGCGGGCCAGCACCTCGCCCAGCTGGTAGTGGGCCTTGGGGCTGTTGGGCTTTTCTTTGAGGACCTCGCGCAGCATCGTCTCGGCCTGGCGGTACTCGCCGGCATTGACGGCTTGCTCAATGTCTTTGGGCGTGGGCAGGGCCCAGGCAAAGGACGCCGCCAGCACCAGGGCCAGACCGGCCAGCCAGTGGCGGCCCCGGCGGGCACCGGGGCTGGAGGACAAAAATGAGAGGGCAGTCAACATGGATCAGAACTCCTTCAGAGGACAGGCCGGCCCCTTGCCGCACGCAAGGGATGCCAGGCCGCATTCTCAACGCCATATGGAGGGTCCAGGCCGACAAACAAGGTCCTGACAAACTAATTTACAAGTGCCGCCGCCCGCGCCCCGGCCGGTGCCAGGCCCAGCAACTGCCGTGCCTCATCGGGGGTGGCGACCTCGCGCCCGGCTTCGCGCGCATAGCGGGCCAGTTGCTCGATCAGGGGGCCGTTGCTGCGCACCTTCTCGCCATCGGGCAGGTAGAAGGTGTCCTCCAGGCCGCTGCGCAGGTGGCCGCCCAGCTCGGCGGTGCGGCGGTGCACGGGCCAGATCTCGGCGCGCCCGATCACCGTGCTCTGCCACGGTGCGTCGGGCAGCTTGAGCTTGAGCAGGATCGGCAGCAGCTCGGGGTCGGCGGGCATGCCCGAGGCCACGCCCATGACAAAGTTGTACTCGGGCAGGCCGGTGTAAAGCCCGGTTTGCACATACATCTCGACGCAGCGCACGATGCCGACGTCAAAGCACTCGAACTCGGGCTTGGTGCCGGTCTCGTGCATCACGTCGATGAAGTCCTTGACCTTGGCGGGCGGGTTGTCGAACAACATCGGCGGCCAGGCCCAGCGCCCGTCGGCGCGCACCTTGAGGTAATTCAGCGAGCCCGCGTTGCAGGCGGCCATTTCGGGGCGGGTGGCGCGCAGGCAGTCCAGCGGCCCCTGGTAGTCGGGGCCCACCACGCCGGTGGTCTGGTTGATGATCAGGCCCGGACAGGCCTCGCGCATGGCCTCGGTGCAGGCCAGGGCCACGGCGGGGTCCCAGCTCGGCAGGTGGCCGCGGCCCGGGCTTTGGTCACGGAAATGCACATGCACCACCGAGGCGCCGGCGTCCCAGGCACGGCGCGCCTCGGCAGCCAGCTCGGCCGGGCTGACCGGCACGGCATGCTGGCCCGGGTCGGTCAGGACGCCGGTGATCGAACAGGTGATGATGGCCTTGTCGCTGGGGCTCATGGGTGTCTCCTTCGGGGTGAAACAAACCAGTGCGCCCGGACCAGGCGCACCTCAAGAAACGATGTAGGCCCCGGTGCCCGTGGACATCAGGGTGCCGTCGGGGCCGCGGAACTCCATGCGCGTGGAGGCCACGCGCGAGCCCAGGCGCAGCACCTCGGCGTGCAGGGTGAAGTACTCGCCAATCGCGGGACGCAGGTAGTCGATGCGCAGATCAATGGTGCCGAGCTTGGAAAAACGCTTCAGCCGGTCTTGCGGCGACTCGTCCATGTGGCGCGCACCGATGGCGGCCATCACCGCCAGGCCGCCCAGCGCGTCCAGGCCGGCGGCGGCCACGCCACCGTGCAGGCGGTTGTAGCTGAAGTGGCCGATCAGCTCGCGCTTCATGTCGATGCGTGCGGTCACGGAGTCGGGCTTGAGCGAGGTGATCTTCAGACCGAGCACGGTGTTGAAGACGATCATTTCCTCGAAGATCTTCTTCAGGCCGGTTTCAAACTCGGGCTCGAAGGCCTCGGGCAGGGGGGCGTGGGTTTTGCTCATAGGCCCCATTGTCGGGCGGCCAGGTCTTTCATGATTTCCTCGGCCCCGCCGCCGATCATCATGACCTTGACCTCGCGGTACAAACGCTCGCTGACCGTGCCGCGCATGAAACCCATGCCGCCCAGGATCTGCACCGCCTGGTCGGCGCAAAACTGCATGGTCTGGGTGCTGTGGTTCTTCAGCAGGCACACCTGGGCCACCCAGTCGGCGCCGGTGTCTCCGGCGTCGGCGCGCGCCGCCACGGCCTCCAGCCAGGCCGCGGTGGACTGGATGCGCATCTGCATGTCCACCAGCTTGTGGCGGATCACCTGGCGCTCGACCAGCGCGGCGCCAAAGGTGTGGCGCTGCCGCGCCCAGGCCAGGGCCTCGTCAAAGCAGGCCTGGCTGAAACCCAGCGCCGCGGCCGACATGCCAAAGCGCTCGGCGTTGAAGTTGCCCATGATGATGCGAAAGCCCTGCCCTTCCTCGCCCACGCGGTAGCGCGCCGGCACGCGCACCCCGTCGAAGTGCAGCTGCGCGGTGTCCGAGCAGTGCCAACCCATTTTCTGCAGCGGGCGCCGGGTCAGGCCTGCGCTGTGGCCGGGCACCACGAGCATCGAAATGCCCCCGGCCCCCTTGCTGCCGGGCTCGCCGGTGCGCACCGCCACGGTGAGCCAGTCGGCGCGCACGCCCGAGGTGATGAAGGTTTTTTCGCCATCGATCACGTAGTCATCGCCATCGCGCCGGGCCGTGCAGCGCAGCGCCGCCACGTCCGACCCGCCGCCGGGCTCGGTGATGGCCAGCGCGGCGATCTGCTCGCCGCGCAGCACCGGCGGCACCACCTCGTCGCACAGCGCCGCGCTGCCATGCGCCAGCAGCGGCGGCAGGCCGATGTTGTGCGACAGCAGGCTGGCCAGCACCCCTCCGCTGCCGCCGTGGCGGCACAGGTCCTGCCACAGCGACAGGCGCAGCGCATAGGGGGCGGGCGTGCCGCCATAGGCCTCGGGGTAGCCCAGGCCGAGCAGGCCCAGCTCGCCCGCGCGCCGGTACAGCGCACGCGGAAACTCGCCCGCCGCGTCCCAGTCGCCCACGTGGGGGGCGATCTCCTCGCGCGCGAAGCGCGTCACCAGGTCGCTCAGGGCGGCGCGGTCGGCGCGCAGTTCGTCGGGGTTGCCCCCCGCAGGGTTCGCAACAGCAGGGCTCATGCGGCAGGCTCCAGTGAGGGGGGAACGGCGGGCAGTGCCGTCGGCAGCGGCGTCAACCGCAACAAGACCTGGCCGGGCGCCACCTGCTGGCCTGGCGCCACCAGCAGCTCGACCAGCTGGGCCGGGGCGCTGGCCGCGATCACATGCTCGAGCTTCATGGACTCGATCACCAGCAGCGGCTGGCCGGCCACCAGGTCCTGCCCGGGCGCCACGTCCACCCGCAGCACGCGGCCATTGAAGGGCGCGCGCAGCGTGCGCGCGGCCTCGCCCTCCCCCGCCCGGCGCAGCGGCTCGAAGCTGGCGTCGTCCAACCAAACCTCCACACCCGCCCCTTGCACATGCCAGCGTCGCCCGGCCAAGGCCACGGCGCGCACCGGCCACTGGCGGCCGTCCTGGCTCAGCAGCAGGCGGCCATCGGCCAGCGCTTGCACGCCCAGCCGGAAGGGCTGGCCCTGGGGGTCGCGCCCCTGCAAGGCGCCCTGCCCGGCCTCGCCCACCGACCAGCTTTGCACCTGGTCGCGGTGGCGCAGGCGCAGCGGTCGCTCCAGAGGGCAAGCCAGTTGCGCCGCCGGCGCGCGCTCCAGCCACCACAGGGCCGGCCCGACCTGGGCCAGCGCCTGCTGCTCGGCGGCCCACAGGCCGGCGCGCATCGTGTCGCCCTGCTGCTGCACAAAGGGGATCAGGGCCTGACCGGCACGGAACTCGGGGTGCGCCAGGCAGGCGGCCAAGAAGGCGCGGTTGCTGGGCAGGCCCAGCAGCTCGGTCTGGGCCAGCGCCTGCAGCAGCTGGTCGATGGCCGCCTCGCGGGTGGCGGCGTGGGCGATCAGCTTGCCCAGCAAGGGGTCGTAGTGCGGACTGACCTCGGTGCCCGTGGCCAGCGCGTGGTCAAAGCGCAGGCCGCCCAGACCGGCGCGCTCGAAGTGCCGCGCACCGGGCGGCTCGCTGAAGTGCCCCAGGCGCCCGGTGTGGGGACGGAAATGCTCGTCCTCGGCGCACAGGCGCAGCTCGATGGCGTGGCCCTCGAAGCGGACCTGGTCCTGGCGCAGCGGCAGCGGCTCGCCACGTGCCACGCGCAGCTGCCACTCGACCAGGTCCAGCCCGGTCAAGGCCTCGGTGACCGGGTGCTCGACCTGCAGCCGGGTGTTCATCTCCATCAGGTAGAAGTCGCTGCCGTCGAGCAGGAACTCCACCGTGCCCGCCCCCACATAGCCGGCCGCGCGGGCCAGCGCCACCGCGCTGTCGCCCAGGCGCTGGCGCAGCGCCGCGTCCACCGCCGGGCTGGGGGCTTCTTCGATGATCTTCTGGTGGCGGCGCTGCACCGAGCAGTCGCGCTCGCCCAGGTGGATGCACTGACCCTGCGTGTCGGCAAACACCTGCACCTCGACATGGCGCGGCGCCAGCAGCGCGCGCTCGATCAGCAGATCACCACAGCCAAAGCCCGCCAGCGCCTCGGAGCGGGCAGTGGCCAGCGCGGCGGCCAGCTCGGCGGGCTGGGTCACCAGGCGCATGCCGCGCCCGCCGCCCCCGGCCACGGCCTTGACCATCACCGGGTAGCCGATGCGCGCGGCCTCGGTGGCGAAGCGCTCGGGGCTTTGCTCATCGCCCGCGTAGCCGGGCAGGCAGGGCACGCCCTGGGATTGGGCCAGGGCCTTGGCCGCCGCCTTGCTGCCCAGCGCCCGGATGGCGTGCGGCGGCGGGCCGACCCAGAGCAGCCCCGCGTCGAGCACGGCCTGGGCGAAGTCCGCGTTCTCGCTCAGAAAGCCATAACCCGGGTGCACCGCGTCGGCGCCGGTGGCACGCGCCGCGGCCAGCAGGCGGTCGATGCGCAGGTAGCTGTCGGCCGAGCGGCTGCCGCCCAGCGCAAAGGCCTGGCCGGCCTCGCGCACGTGCAGCGCGCCGGCGTCGGGTTCGGAGAACACCGCCACCGTCTCCAGGCCCAGCGCGTGGGCGCTGCGCAGGATGCGGCGGGCGATCTCGCCGCGGTTGGCGATCAACAGGCGTTTCATGGCAGGCTCCAGGGGGCCGGGCGGCGCGCGGCAAAAGCGGCCAGCCCTGCGGCGGCTTCGGGGCCGCGCAGCGACTGGGCAAAGGCCTGGGCCGCCGTGTCCAGCCAGGCGTCGAGGCCGTGCTCCAGGGGCATGTTCAACAGGCGCTTGGTGGCCGCCACCGCCGCCGGGGCGCTGCCGGCCCAGGCCTGCAACTGCTCGGCCACGGCGGCGCCCAGGTCGGCGGCCACGGCGTTGACCAGGCCATCGGCCTGGGCCTGGGCCGCATCGACACGGTGACCCGACAGCAACCAGCGCCGCGCCCGCGCGTCGCCCAGGCGGCGCTGCACAAAGGGGGCGATCTGCGCCGGCACGATGCCCAGCGTCACCTCGGGCGTGGCGAATACCGCGCGCGGCGTGGCCAGCACCAGGTCGGCACAGCAGACCAGCCCCAGGCCGCCCCCCATGGCCGGGCCATCCACCGCCGCCAACAGGATTTGAGGCAAGGCGCACAGGTCTTGCAACAGGCGGCCAAAGCCGCGGTTCATGGGCTGCAGCGGGTCGGCCTGACCGGGGGCCAGCGGCTGGCCGATCTGCTGTGCAAAACCGCCCAGGCTGCCACCGGCGCAAAAGGTGCCACCGGCCCCTTGCAACACGATGGCGCGCAAGGCCGGGTCGCCCTGGGCCCGCGCGCAGGCGGCCTGCAAGGCCTCGGCCAGGGCGGGGCTCAGCGCGTTGCGGCTGGCGGGGTCGTTCAGGGTCCAGTGCTCGGCCTGGCCGCTGCCCAGGGGCTGGCGGTCGATCAACAGGGGTTCACTCACGGTGGCGCTCCGTTCAGGCCTGCGGCCGTTTGGCGATGCCCAGGGTCTTGGCGAGGATGCCCAGCATGACCTCGTCGGCGCCACCGCCGATGGAGCCCAGGCGGCCGTCGCGGTACAGGCGCGAGACCTTGTTCTCCCAAGTGAAGCCCATGCCGCCCCAGAACTGCAGACAGCCATCGGGGATGAGTCGGTTCAGCCGCCCGGCCTTGAGCTTGGCCATGCTGGCGAGCTCGGTCACGTCCTGGCCCTGCACGTACAGCTCGCAGGCGCGGTAGGTCAGCGCGCGCAGGCACTCCAGCTCGGTCTTCATCTCGGCCAGCTTGAACTGCACCCACTGCTGGTCGGCCAGCGTGCCGCCAAACAAGCGCCGCTCCTGGGCCCAGCCGATGGTGGCACTCAAGCAGTTGTCCAGCGACTGCAGGCAGCTCGCGGCGGCCCACAGGCGCTCTTCCTGGAACTGCTGCATCTGGTAGATGAAGCCCTGGCCCTCGGCGCCGATGCGGTTGCGCTGGGGCACGCGCACCTCGTCAAAGTACAGCAGGCCGGTGTCGCTGCTGTTCATGCCGATCTTCTTGATCTTGCGCGCCACCTCGATGCCCCGGGTCAGCTGGCCCCGGGGCCCGTCGCGCAGCGGCACCATGACCAGGCTCTTGTTCTTGTGCACCGGGCCTTCGCCGGTGTTGACCAGCATGCACATCCAGTCGGCCTGCAGGCTGTTGGTGATCCACATCTTCTGGCCGCTGATGACGTAGTCGTCACCGTCCTTGCGCGCCACGCTCTTGATGCCGGCCACGTCGCTGCCGGCACCGGGCTCGGACACGCCGATGCACCCCACCTGGTCGCCCGCGATGGCCGGGGCCAGGAACTCACGCCGCAAGGCGTCGCTGCCAAACCGCGCCAGCGCCGGGGTGCACATGTCGGTCTGCACGCCGATGGCCATGGGCACACCGCCGCAGTCGATGTGGCCCAGGGTCTCGGCCATCGCCAGGCCATAGCTGTAGTCGAGACCGGCGCCGCCATAGGCCTCGGGCTTGGTCAGGCCCAGCAGGCCCAGCTGGCCCATCTTCTTGAACACCTCGTGCGCGGGGAACATCTCGGCCTCTTCCCACTCGTCCACATGGGGGTTGATCTCGGCGTCGATGAAGCGCTTCAGGGTGTTCTGGATCTCACGGTGCTCATGGGTGAATTGCATGGTCGTCTGTCTCCGTTTTTGTCATGAGGGATCCGGGGGCGGCCGCGGGCGCTACATGCGCGCCACCCCAAAGGACAGGGGGCGCAGGCGGCGCGCTTCGGCGTCGGCGCACAGGGCCAGGCACTGGGCCAGCACGGCGCGGCTGTCGCGCGGGTCGATCACGCCGTCATCGAGCAGCAGGCCGCTGGTGTGGAAGGCATCGGCCTGCGACTCGAACAGCGCCACGGTCTGCTCGAACTGGGCCTGGGCGCGCACCGGGTCGGGCGCCAGGCCTTTGCGCGCCAGCGCCGCCTCGGCCACGATCTGCATGGTGCGCGCGGCCTGCTCGCCGCCCATGACCGCGGTGCGCGCGTTGGGCCAGCTGAACAGGAAGCGCGGCGCATAACCGCGCCCGCACATGCCGTAGTTGCCAGCGCCGAAGCTGGCCCCGCATTGCAGCGTGATCTGCGGCACCGTGGCGTTGCTGACGGCCTGGATCATCTTGCTGCCATGCTTGATCATGCCGCCCTGCTCGCTGTCCTTGCCGACCATGAAGCCGGTGGTGTTCTGCAGGTAGATCAGCGGGTGACCGAGCTGGCACATCCATTGGATGAAGTGCGTGGCCTTGTTGGCGCCCGCCACATCGATCGGGCCGTTGTTGCTGATCAGACCGACCGGTCGGCCCTCGATGCGGGCCTGAGCGCAGACGGTGGCCGCGCCATACAGCGGCTTGAACTGCAGCAGCTCGGAGCCATCGACCAGGCGCAGCATCAGCTCGCGCATGTCCACGGGCTGGCGCAGGTCGTCCGACATCAGGCCCAGCAAGTCATCGGCCGGGTAGCGCGGTTCGGCAAAGGCCGGCGGCGCCTCGGGTGGGGCCCAGCCCAGCTGGGCCACCACCTCGCGGGCCAGGGCCAGCGCCTCGCGGTCGTCCTCGGCCAGGTGCTCACCGAGGCCCGAGACCTGGGTGTGCATCTCGGCGCCGCCCAGTTCTTCTTCGGTGGCGATCTCGCCGGTGGCGGCCTGCAGCAGCGGCGGCCCCGCCAGGAAGGCGCGCGAGCGCCCGCGCACCATGATCACCACGTCGCTCAGGCCCGGCATGTAGGCGCCGCCCGCCGTGCCCGAGCCATGCTGCACGGTGATCACCGGGACACCTGCCGCCGACAAGCGTGCCAGGTTGCGGAACAGGCTGCCGCCGTGCACAAAGCCCTCGACGCGGTAGCGCATCAGGTTGGCGCCCGCGCTTTCAACCAGGTGCAGGAAGGGCAGCTTGTTTTGCAGCGCGATCTCCTGCGCCCGCAGGATTTTTTCCAGCCCCATGGGCTGGATGGCGCCGGCCTCGATGCCCGAGTCGCTGGCCACCACCATGCAGCGCACGCCCGACACCCAGCCGATGCCCGCGATCATGCCGCCACCCGGCACCGAACGCGCCAGCTCGGGCGTGTCCTGCCCATAACCGGCCAGCGTGGCCAGCGGCAGCCACGGCCGGCCCGGGTCCAGCAGCAGGGCCACACGCTGGCGCGGCAGCAGCTGGCCGCGCTTGTCGAACACCGCCTGAGAGCGGGCCGACGCTGCCGCGGCCCGGTCCTCGAGCGCACGCAGCGCGGCGATGCGCTCCAGCAAGGCCGCACGGCGTTGCAAGGCCTGGGGGGAGGCCGGGTTCCAGCAGGATTCAAAGTGGCTCATGGTGGGGTCCGGATCGGGTCGGGTCGGCGGGCAGCGGTGGGGGCTGAATGGGGCTCAGGTCCTGCGGGCGTCACGGCGCCTCGGCGAACACGCGCGGCGTCTGGGCACGGTGAAAGCCGTCAAACGGGCGCACCGCAGGGCGTTGCTGCACCGCCGCGCTGGGGCGCTGCATTGGCCAGCCCAGCCGCGCCTGGGGCCGCGCGCCATCGACGCGCAAGGTGCTGCCACTGATGAAGCTGGCCGCCGGGCTGAGCAAGAAGACGATCGCCGCCGACACCTCGGCCTCGTTGCCAAACCGCCCCTGGGGCACGGTGTGGCGCATGGCACGCAACAGGTCGGCAGCCTCGGGCGGGTAGTGGTCCATGCCGCTGGAGGCGATGTAGCCCGGCGCCACGGCGTTGACGCGCACGCCCTGGCAGGCCCATTCGAGCGCCGCCGTCTCGGTGAAGCTGACCATGCCGGCGCGCGCCGCGCCGCTGTGGCCCATGCCCGGCATGCTGCCCCACATGTCAGCCACGATGTTGACGATGGCGCCGCCGTGCCCGGCCAGGTGCTGGCGGTAGCACTCGCGCGCCACCAGAAAACCGCCGGTGAGGTTGGTGTGCAGCACCGCTTCCCAGCCCTTGGCCGAGAGGCTTTCGAGCGGCGCCAGGTACTGGCCGCCGGCGTTGTTGACCAGGCCGTCGAGGCGGCCGTGCTCGGCCAGCAGCGCGCCGACCGCCGCGGCCACCGCCTCCTCGCGCCGGATGTCGGCCACCAGGGTGCTGGCCCGGCCGCCATCGGCCTCGATCTCGGCGCGCACGGCGGCCAGTTTGTCGGGGTTGCGCCCCAGCAGGACCACGCGGGCGCCGAGCCGTGCGAGCTCGTGCGCGCAGCAGCGGCCAATGCCCGAGCCCCCGCCGGTGACCAGGATCACCTGGTCGTCAAACAGGCCCGGCGCAAAGGCCGATCGGTAGGCGGTGGCATGGCTCATGGGGTCTCCCGGATGAACAGGGCGAGCGCCTGCTCGGTGAGTTGGTCCAGGCTCAGGCCCCGCTTGGGGTCGAACCACTGCACCGACCAGTTCAGTGCACCAAAGATGAACAGGCGCGCCACCGCGGGCTCGGCCAGCAGCACGCGCTGGTCGGCCAGGGCTTGCAGCACCGGCATCCAGGCGCCTTCGTAGGCGTCCTTGACGCGCGCGATGCCCTTGCGCTGGGCCGGGCTCAGCGAGCGCCATTCGTACAGCATCACCGGGATGAAATCGCTGTTGGGGCCCAACAGGATCTCAAAGTGGTGCCGCACCAGCACCCGCAGGCGCTCCCGCGGCGTGGCCTGCGCCGGCAACAGGGCCAGGGCGTTCGACTGGCTGTGGGCGGCCATGACCATGCCTTCGTCCATGACCGCGTAGAGCAAGGCGCTCTTGCTCTCGAAGTGGTAGAAGGGCGAGCCGCTGTGCATGCCCGCGGCGGCCGCGATGTCGCGCGTGCTGGCGGCGTCAAAGCCCTTGCTGCGGAACAGGCGGGCCGCGCCCTCGATCAGCTTGCGGCGGCGGTTGCCGTCGTCCAGCTCCTCTGCGGTTTTGCGTGGGCGGCCCCGCGGGCGGCGGGGCTCGATCGCTGAGCCGGGGAGCGCCGGGGGGACGGTGGTGTCGGCGACGGCCTCTGGCAGCCCCGTGGCGGGGCTGGCGGGCGCGGAGTCGGTGGGAGGGGCAGGGGCGCGTGGCGCGCGCGGCGCCCGCTTTGCGGCCGCGTGATCGGCGGCGGGCTCATTGACAGGGGAGGACGCCGCTCGGCGGCTGCGTCGGACAGGTTTTTCCATGTCCGGCAGGTTAGCAAATCAATTTATTTTTAGCAAGCGATTGCTTTGCATAAATAAAGCCATGGGAGGCGGCCCCACCGCGCCCACCCCGCCCTGCCCGTTGGCGCGCGGTCGGCTCAGCCCTCGGCCCCCCGCGGCGCGGTCACCGCGCCCAGGGGCTGGCGCAGGGTCAGCACGGTTTGCTGCAGCACGCGCGCGTCGGCACTGGCGCGGTGCCGGTGCAGGCGCAGGCGCGCAGCCACCTCGGCCCGGGTCTGGTCCCAGAGCGCGAGCTGGCTGTCGTTGAGCAGGCCTTGCAGGTTGGCCAGCCGAAAGCTGGGGCTGCGCTCGGCCGCGTCGTAGAGGCGGGCGATCCAGGCGTAGTCGTGGGCCCAGCAGTCGGTGTAGACGGTCTGGCCGCGCAGGCGCTGGTTCAGCAACTGCGCCACGTCCGCGCAACTGCGGCCATGCCGCAGCAGGCTGTCGCGCTGGATGCGGTGCACCGCGGCCGCCCCCAGGTCCCAGTGCAGCCACTCGGGCTCGGGCCGCACCAGACTGCACCAGGATTCACCATCGGCCAGCACAAAGCCGACCTCAATGGGGTAACTGCCCCGGCCGAAGCCCGAGGCCTCGATGTCGATCACCACGGGCACCGTGATCCCGTTTTCTGCCAGCACTGCGTCAGCTTGCATGCCGCGCTCCTCCCTGTTGTTGGTTTGTCAGCCTGTGCAGGACCGACAGGGGGCTGTTAGCAACTTTGGGGCCGGGTCCGGGTGACACCCGCTCAGGGCTGGAAGCCCGACTGGCGCACCACCGGGGCCCATTGGGCCTGGAAGGCACTCAACATGCGGCGCGTGGCGTCGGGGCCACTGCTGACCGGCACCATGTCGGCGGCGGCAAAGCGGGCCTGCATCGCCTTGTCGGCCATCACCTCGGTGATGGCCTGGGCGATGCGGCGCGCGCGCTCGGCGGGCAGTTGGCTGGGCGCGTAGAGCACGTTCCAGCCCTCGGCCGACAGCTTGAGGCCCACATCGCGGAAGGTCGGCACGCCGGGCAGGGACGCCGCGCGTTGCTCGCTCGACACCGCCAGGATGCGCAGTTTGCCCGACTTGTGCAGCGGCTCCAGGGTGTCCAGCGTGTCAACCGCGATCGGCACATGGCCGCCCATGAGGTCGTTGAGCAAGGGGGCCGATCCGCGGTAGCCCACCACCGGCATCTTCAGGCCCAGTTGCTCGCTGAGCATCAGCACAAAGAAATGCGGCAGGCTGCCCGTGGCCGGTACGCCCGCCGAGACCTGCGCCTGGTTGACCTGCATCCAGGCCCGCAGGTGGCTGAACTCGCGCACCGGCACGCCAGCGCCGACCGCCACGCCGAAAGCGTAGCGCGTGACCTGCGACAGCGGCTGGTAGTCGCGCTCGGGGTCGTAGCCGTTGTCCTTGAACACCAGGGGCGCCACCACCATGGTGGCCGGGTTGGCCAGCAGGATCTGGTTCTGACCCGAAGTGTCGCGGTGCAGTTGCTGCGCGGCCAGGCGTCCGCCCGCGCCGACGCGGTTCTCGACGATCACCGGCACGCCCAGGCGCTGCGACAGGGCGTCGGTGATCAGGCGCGCGGCGCGGTCTGACGAGCCCCCGGGCGGGTACGGCACCACGATCTTCAGGGCACCGCCTTCGAGCGGGGCCTGGGCCTGGGCGGCCCCCAACCAGGCGCTGGCGCCGAAGGCCCCCAGGGCCTGCAAGGCGCGGCGGCGCGGTGAATGAACAGGGGCCTGCAGCTCAGAGGCGCGTTCGCCCAGCGGGCGAGGGAAAAGGGAAGGCATGAAATCTCCGTCGGAAACAGGTCAGCCAATGACCTGCTGACGCGACTTTAAGCGCTCCACAAGGGGGCTTCAACCGGTTAGACCCGCCCATTTCACAGTTCAAAGCCGGTCCACAGCAACATGCCCTCGAGCAGATCCCGCACCAAACCCGCGGGGCGCGGGTGGTGGGCCGTGGCCTGGGCTCGCTGCTGGTCGAACCAGGCCTGGAAGCGTTGCACCGCCTCGCCGGGCTCAAAAGCCAGCATCAGCTCGTAATTCAGGAACAGGCTGCGGCTGTCCAGGTTGGCCGAACCCGCCAGCGCCAGCACGTCGTCCACGATGACCAGCTTGGCGTGCAGCATGCCGGGCCAGAACCAGACCCGCCCACCGGCCTGCACCAGCGCCCGCAGGGCGCGGTTGCGGGCCAGGTCGGACAGGCCGTGGTTGGAGCGCGCGGGCAGCAGCAGGTCCACCACCACGCCGCGCCGTGCCGCCAGGCACAGCGCCATCAGCAGCGCCGGGTCGGGCACGAAGTACGGTGTGGCCAGCGACAGGCGCGCATTGGCGCGGTGGGTCGCCGTGAGCAACAGCGCGTACACGGTGTCGTCGGCCTGGTCGGGGCCCGAGGCAGCCCATTGGGCCTGCGGCAGTGGCGCCGCGCCCGGGTCGGCGAGCGACGCTGGCAAGGGACTGGCGGGGCGGGCCTGGCCACCGGCAAAGGCCCAGTCGTGCTCGAACAGGTCGCTGGCCTGCTGCACCAGCGGGCCGCGCAGGTCGTAACTGAGGTCGCACCAGACCGGCACGCCGGGCTGGCCTTCAAAGTACTCGGCGGCCAGGTTGCGGCCGCCGCACCACAGGCGGGCGTGGGGCTGGCCGGCGTCCACCAGCACCAGCTTGCGGTGGTTGCGCAGGTTGGTGCGGCCACGCAGGGGCGAGTGCAGCGGGGGCACAAACAGCAGGCATTGGGCGCCGGCATCGGTCAGGCGCTGCAGCTTGGGCCGCCCTGCCATGAGGCTGCCCAGTCCATCGAGCAGCAGGCGCACCTGGACCCCGGCGCGGGCCTGGGCGCACAGCGCGTCCATCAGCTCGGTGCCCAGCACGTCGTCCTTGAGGATGAAGGTGGCGATCTCGATGCGCTGCCGGGCGCTGAAGACCGCGGCCATCAGCGCCGCTCGGGCGGCGCAGCCGTCCTCGTGCACCTGCAGGTCGCGGTAGGCCGCGGGCACCGGCTGCCCCAGCGCGCACAGGGTGCGGGTGACCCAGGCCTCGCCCCCCGGGGCCGGCAGCGCCAGGGGCACGGCGTGCACCGCCGGGCGCGGGCGCTTGCGCGAGCCAAACGTCAGGTAGGCGGGCAGCGCCACATAGGGCATCAGCAGGATGAAAAACACCCAGGCGATGGCCGCGGCCGGCTGCCGACGCTGGCGCGTCACATGCGAGGTGATGACGTAGACCAGCAGCGCCAGCACCGTGACCAGACCGTGCAGGGTCCACCAGTCAAAAGGGGTCAGCGTGAAAAGCATGGCGCCAGTATGGGGCAGCCCCCGCCTTGGCCGCCAGGGTCACATCAGGCAGTAGTCAAGCGGTACCAACGGCGGCGGCAGCTCGGTGTCGCCCAGCGACTCGAGCAGGTTGATCTCGATATGCCGGCACAGCGCGTCCAGGGGCAGGTCGTTGGGCAGCAGGCCAAACGGCTCCTCGATTTCATCGCCCAACGCATCGAGGCCGAAGAAGGTGTAGGCCACGATGGCCACCACCAGCGGGGTCATGAAGCCCAGGGTATCGACCAGACCAAAGGGCAAAAGAAAGCAATAAGCGTAGGCCGTGCGGTGCAGAAGCAGGGTGTAGGAGAACGGCACCGGGGTGCTTTTGATGCGCTCGCACGAGGCGGCCGCCGCCGTCAGGGCCGACAGGGTGTGGTCGATCTGCACCGCCATCTGCGCGTCCACGCGGCCCTCGCGCTGGCAGGCGGCAAGGTCGGCCCCCATGCGCATCATCAGGGCCTGGGGCAGGTGGAGGCTGCGGGCCACGGCGGCCCATTCGCCCTCGGGCAGCCAGGCCTGCACCGCGGCCGTGTCCCGGCTGTCGCGCAGCAGCAGTCGCAGCGCGTGGCAAAACGCGGCGGCACGCCGCACCATGTGAACCCGGCGGTCGGTCGGGTGGGTGGGGGTTGTCAGGGCGGAGGGCTCGGCGGCAGCGCCGACGCCGGCCTGCGGTGGCGCGATGTGGCACAGGCACTGGCGCGCCAGGTTGCGGCTGCGCAGCAGCAGTTCGCCCCACAGCTTGCGCGCCTCCCAGTAGCGGTCGTAGGCGGCGGTGTTGCGAAAGCCCAGAAAGATCGCCAGCGGCAAACCGATCAGGGTGAAGGGGATCGCCGTCAGCGTGATTTTGGTGTGGAACAGCGCCCCGTGGCTGAGCGTGACCACGGTGGCCAGCGCGATGTTGAAGAGCAGCACACGGCTGATGCGCGGCAGGATGGAGCCCCGCATCAGCCAGAACAGCTTCAGCCCGCTGGGGCGGTCGCGCACGATCATGGGGTGCCCCTGGCGCGGCGCCCGGGCGTGCGGGTGGGCGTCACATGTGGCCGGTTTCGAGGAAGCGGGTGTGCCAACTCAGGGCCTCGGTCAGCAAGTGGGGCGTGTGCAGGCCCGGGGCGCCGCGCGCGGCGCGGTCCAGGTAGTCCTGCAGTTGGGGCCGGAAGCTGGGGTGGGCGCAGCGCTCGACGATCAGCTTGGCGCGCTGCGTGGGGGCCAGGCCCCGCAGGTCGGCCAGGCCTTGTTCGGTGACGATGACCTGCACATCGTGCTCGGTGTGGTCCACATGCGAGACCATGGGCACGATGCACGAGATGGCGCCGCCCTTGGCCACCGAGGGCGTGACAAAGAAGGACAGGTAGCCGTTGCGCGCAAAGTCGCCCGAACCGCCAATGCCGTTCATGATGCTCGAGCCCATGATGTGGGTGGAGTTGACGTTGCCGTAGAGGTCGGCCTCGATCATCGCGTTCATGGCGATCACGCCCAGCCGGCGCACCAGCTCGGGGTGGTTGCTGATCTCCTGCGGGCGCAGCACGATGCGCTGGCGGTAGAAGTCGATGTTGGCGTTGAACTCGGCGGTGGCCGCCGGGCTCAGCGACAGCGCGGTGGCCGAGGCAAAACTCAGCTTGCCCGAGCGCAGCATCTCCAGCATGCCGTCCTGCAGCACCTCGGTGAATGCGGTGAGGTTCTCAAACGGCCCCTGGTTGAGCCCGCTGAGCACCGCATTGGCCACATTGCCCACGCCCGATTGCAGGGGCAGCAGCTCAGGGGGCAGGCGACCGGCCTTCACCTCGTGCTGCAGAAACTCCATGATGTGGCCCGCGATCTGATCGGACACTTCATCGGGCGCAGCAAACACCGAGTTGCGGTCGGCCTGGCAGGTGCGCACCACGGCCACCACCTTGCGGGGGTCGCAGCGCAGGTAGGGCTCGCCGATGCGGTCGCTGGTGTGCAGCATCGGGATCGGCTTGCGGTGCGGCGGTATCTCGGTGCCGTAATAGATGTCGTGCATGCCTTCGAGGCCCAGGCTTTGCTGCTCGTTGACCTCGATGATGATCTTGTCGGCCTGGTCCAGCCAGGTCTTGTTGTTGCCCACTGAGGTCGATGGCACCAGGCGCCCGTCTGGCAGGATGGCCACCACCTCGACCACCGCCACATCGAGCTTGCCCAAGAAGCCGAACCATGCGAACTGCGCCACATGCGACAGGTGCAGGTCGGTGTAGTGCATCTTGCCGGCGTTGATGAGCTGGCGGCAGGTGGGGTCGGACTGGTAGGGCAGGCGCATCTCGATGCCATCGGCCTTGGCCAGGGCACCGTCCAGCTCGGGGGCGGTCGAGGCGCCAGTCCACAGCCCGATGCGCGCCGCGGTGTCGCCCGCCGCATGCAGCGCGGCCAGGCGGTCGGCCAGGGCCTGGGGCACGGCCTTGGGGTAGCCCGCCCCGGTGAAGCCGCTCATGCCCACGTTGGCGCCGACCGGGATCAGGGCGGCAGCGGCTTCGGCGCTCATCACCTTGGCCAGGAGTTCGGGGCTGCGAATGCGGTCGGTCGGGCTCATGCGATCAGGTCTCCAGTCGGGGTTCTGGCGTCTGGGGTGGCGCCAGCGCCCGAAAGTCTAGCAGCAGATTGTGACAAGCAAGGGTTTACCCAGGTATTTTTTGGAATGTCATTCCATTTTTACAAATCAAGCCGCCACGGATACCCAGGCTTCACACTCAGCGACCCCTGCCACCGCACAATCAGGCGGCCAAGCCTTCCCCGCCCCTCCAGCCCCTTCAGCCCCGACCACCGCCCCAACCCTGCCAGCCTCCCATGACACCCCTGCCCTGCTCCCCCTGGTCCACCCGGCTCGCTGCGGCCCTGCTGCTGGCGGCCAGCGCCCTGGCCCCCGCGGCCCACGCCGCCGGCGCGGCGGCCCCCAACGCGGCCCCCGCCCCCCTGCAAACCGTGGCCCGGCTCGAACTGCCGCGCTACCTGGGCACCTGGTATGAGATTGCCAAGTACCCCAACCGCTTCCAGCAAAAGTGCGTCGCCGACACCCGCGCCGACTACCAGATGCGCGCCGATGGCCAGGTGCGGGTGCTCAACCAGTGCCGCCGCGCCGATGGCAGCACCGACAGCGCCGAGGGCGCGGCCCGCCTGGTGGGTGGCACCGACTCGCCCCGCCTGCAAGTGCGATTTGCGCCGGCCTGGCTGGGCTGGCTGCCCGCCGTGTGGGGTGACTACTGGGTGATCGACCTCGAACCGGCCTACCAGCTGGTGGCGGTGAGCGAACCGCAACGCGAGTTTCTGTGGGTGCTGTCACGCCAGCCGCAGGTTGATCCGCAGGCCTACCAGGCGCTGCTGCAGCGCCTGATCGCCCAGGGCTTTGACCCGGCGCGCCTGCAATGGACACCGCACGGCGACACCCCGGTCACGCGCCCCGGCACCCCCTGAGCGGCGCCGCCCAGGCACCAGCGCCAGGGGCTGTCAACCGGGCCGTGCGGGGCCCCTGTTGAAACGAACCTTGAAACTTGAACCCATGCGGGCCGCGGCCAGGCCGCGGGCTCAGGCCCACAGCGGCTCGGCCTCGGGGCTCGGTGCTGTGGCGGACTGCGGCGGCGCGGACGGCCCCGCACCCGGCGTGCCCCCCCAGGCCGCGCCCGGCACTTGGGCGGTCGCGGGGATCGGCGCCGTGACGGGCAGCTGCTGGAGCCAGGCCTCGACCACGCGCGGGTCGTTGACGGTGCGCAACTGCTGGTAGGCGGCCTCGGCCTCGGGGTGGCTGCGGCGCAGGTAGTTGAGCCACTGCTTGAGGCGGCCCGGTCGCGAGCGCGGCTCGATGTGCGACAGGTTGAGGTGCCAGAAGTAATGCAGCAGGGGCAGCAGGTCGGCCCAGGTCGGCACCCGGCCAGCGGCATCGCCCTGGTCGGCCAGGATCGCCAGCGCCAGGCCGGGTTGCGCCACCATGCCCCGCCCCAGCATCAGGTCGTGGCAGCCGGATTCGGCGCGGCAACGGCGCGCGTCCTCGACCGACCAGATCTCGCCATTGGCCACCACCGGGATGCGCACCACGGCGCGCACGTCGGCAATGCGCGCCCAGTAGGCCGGCGGCTTGTAGCCCTGGGCCTTGGTGCGGCCGTGCACCACCAGCTCGTCGGCACCGCCTTCGGCGATGGCGCGGGCGCAGTCTTCGGCCCGCTGATCGTCGTTGAAGCCCAGGCGCATCTTGGCCGACACCGGCATCGAAGCCGGCACCGCACGGCGCACCGTGGCCACGATGCGGTGCAGCAACTCGGGCTCTTGCAACAGCGCGGCGCCGCCGCCATGGCGGTTCACCACCTTGGCCGGGCAACCAAAGTTGAGGTCAATGCCCGCCGGCCCCAGCGAGGCCAGGCGCACCGCGTTGTCGGCCAGGCACTGCGGGTCAGACCCCAACAGCTGCGCGCGCACCGGCACCCCGGCGGGCGTGCGGCCGCCGTGGCGCAGTTCGGGCACGATGCGCAAGAAGGTGCGCTCGGGCAGCACGGTGTCGGTGACCCGGATGAACTCCGACACGCAGCGGTCGATGCCCCCGACCCGGGTCAGCACGTCGCGCAGCACGAAATCCAGCAGGCCTTCCATGGGTGCCAGCAATATGGCCATGGCAGTTCAGGGGTGAGGCATGAAACGAAAGGCGTGATTCTCGCCGATGCGCGCGCCACGGCGCTGGCGGGGCCCGGCACCGGCCTGCGCCCCTCGCCGCCACTCGCCGCCCCATGTCGAGCCGTGGGGCCGTGGCGCCCGGCAACCGGCGCACGCGCGGCGGGTTTGAGACAATCCCCCGGTCCGGTCGCGTTCGCGGCCGCCAGCCACCAACCGGGTCTTGAATGTCCAGCTCCCCCTCCCCCGCCGCCCCCGGCGCCCAGACCCCTGCCCACCAGGCCGCCCCCGCCGGGGTCAGCGCCCCGACGGCGCCGGCCACCGCCCCGTTCACGGCGCTCGGCCTGCTGCCGGCCCTCGCCCAGGCCGCCCTGAGCCACGGCTACGACCAGCCCTCGCCCGTGCAGGCGCTGGCCATTCCGCAGGTGCTGGCGGGCCGCGACCTGCGCGTCTGCGCCCAAACCGGCTCGGGCAAGACCGCCGCCTACGCCCTGCCCCTGTTGCAGCAACTGCTGCCCGTGCTCAATGCACCGCGCGCGGCGCGCGAGCGCCGCGCCACGCGGGTGCTGATCCTGGTGCCCACACGCGAACTGGCCCAGCAGGTGGGTGAATTCCTGTACCTGCTGGCGCGCCGCTGCGCCGACCCGCTGCGCCTGGCCGTGCTGTATGGCGGGGTGTCGATCAACCCGCAAATGCTGGCGTTGCGCGGCGGGGCCGAGGTGGTGGTGGCCACACCGGGCCGCTTGCTCGACCTGGTCGACCAACGCGCCCTGCAACTCGACCAGGTGGCCCACCTGGTGCTGGACGAGGCCGACCGCCTGCTCGACCTGGGCTTTGCCGACGAACTGCAGCGCGTGCTGGCCCTGCTGCCCCAGCGCCGCCAGAACCTGCTGTTCTCGGCCACCTTCCCGGCCGCGCTGGACGCGCTGATCGCGGGTTTGCTGCACGAGCCCATCGACCTCGCCCTGAGCCCGACCGAGCAGGCCGCCCCCGACATCGTGCAGCGCGCCATCGTCGTGGACGAAGCACGCCGCACCCAGCTGCTGCGCCACCTGATCGAAACCGAAGGCTGGACCCAGGTGCTGGTGTTCGTGGCCACGCGCTACGCCACCGAAGCCGTGGCGCTGAAGCTGCAACGCGCCGGCCTGCACGCGGCCTCGCTGCATGGCGAGCTGAGCCAGGGCAAGCGCAGCGAGGTGCTGCAGGCCTTCAAGGACCGCAGCGCGCGCGTGCTGATCACCACCGACCTGGCCGCGCGCGGCATCGACATCGTGCGCCTGCCCGTGGTGGTCAACTACGACCTGCCGCGCGCCGCCGCCGACTACACCCACCGCATTGGCCGCACCGGCCGCGCCGGGGCTTCGGGCCTGGCGGTGAGCTTGGTCACGGCGGCGCAGGAGTCGCACTTCCGCCTGATTGAAAAGCGCCAGCAACAGCGCGTGCCGCGCGAGCAGGTGGACGGCTTTGAGCCCACCGAAGTCGCCACGCCCGAACAGGCCACCGGTGGCATCAAGGGCGCGCGCAAAAGCAAAAAAGACAAATTGCGCGAAGCCGCGGCGCAAGCCACCGCCCGCCCGCGTTGAGCCCGAACCCGCCGCCCCACGCCCCGTCAACCATGAACGCCCCCGACGACCTGCCTTTCTCGCCCGCCGCCGAGCGCAACCAGGGCCCCATCCTGGCCCAGTTGCAGGCCGTGCTGCCGCCCCAGGGCCACGCGCTCGAGATCGCCAGCGGCACCGGCCAGCACGCGCTGCACTTTGCCGCGGGCCTGCCCGGCTGGCACTGGCAAATGAGCGACCCCGACCCGCAGGCCCTGAGCACCTTGCAGGCCCGCCGCGCACGCGCCGACGCCGCCCTGCAAGCCCGCCTGGGCCCGCCGCGTGCCCTCGACGTGCACCAGCCCGACTGGCTGCCCCCGGGGCAAGGCGTGGACCTGGTGTTTTGCGCCAACCTGCTGCACATCGCCCCCTGGTCCAGCTGCGCCGCGCTGATGCAGGGTGCCGCCCGGGTGCTGCGGCCGGCCGGCGTGCTCATCACCTACGGCCCCTATGTGGTGGCCGACCAGCCCACCGCGCCCAGCAACCTGGCGTTTGACGCCGACCTGAAGGCGCGCAACCCGGCCTGGGGCCTGCGCGCCCTGGACGCGGTGGCCGCCGAGGCCCAGGCTGCAGGCCTGCAACTTCAGGCGCGCCACGCGCTGCCGGCCAACAACCTGCTGTTGGTCTGGGGGCGCCAGCCTGCCGGGCCCATTCCGACCTGACCTGACATGATCTGATGTGACATGGGCTGCCCCTGGGGCCGGGTCAGGCCGGGGCCGCCAGGTGGCGCAGCGGGCCTCAGCCCTCGAACTGCGGGTTGAGCTGCCGGATGCGGTTCATGGCCATGGCGGCCGCCGCGGTGCGGGTTTCCACGCCGAGCTTGGCGAACACCCGCTCCAGGTGCTTCTTGATGGTGGCCGGGCTGGCGCCCAGGATGTCGGCGATGTCGCGGTTGATCTTGCCCTTGACCACCCAGTACAGCACCTCGGCCTCGCGGGCGGTGAGCTTGAACGAGAAGCTCATGGCCTCGATCACCGCCTCGTCCGACACCTCCTGCATGACGATCAGCCAGTCGCCGCCGCCTTCGCTATCGCCGGTCTGCTGGTGCAGGCGAAAGGTGATGCGGCGCGAGCCCTGGTCAAAGCTCAGGCGCGGGGGCTCGATCGCCGCCTGGGCCTCGGCCAGGTGGCGACGCAACCAGTCCACCACGGGCGCCGGGGTGACCGGGGCGCTGGTGCCGAAGTAGCGCATCAGCAGGTCGCGCGCCAACGCGGTCTGCCACATCAGGCGGCCATCGCTGACGCGCACCGTGATGCTGGCATAGCCAAAGGCATCGAGCGCATTGCGGGCCTGACCGGCCTGGCGGGCCTCCTGGCGCGCGCGGCGGGCGCCTTGCAGGTGCACATTCATGCGCGCCAGCACCTCCTTGGGCTTGATGGGCTTGGTGACGTAGTCGACCCCACCGCTCTCCAGCGCCGCCACCAGGTGCTCGGTCTCGGTCAGCCCCGTCATGAAGATGATGGGGATGTGCGCGGTCAGCGGCTCGGCCTTGAGGCGGCGCGCCACCTCGAACCCGTCCATGCCGGGCATCATCGCGTCCAACAGCACCACGTCGGGCAGGGCCTGCTGGGCGCGCTGCAAGGCGGCCTCGCCCGAGGTGGCCACCAGCACCGTGTAGCCCGATTCGTCCAGCGCGTCGTGCAGCACCGCGAGGTTGTCCGGCACGTCGTCGACCACCAGCACCACATCGCTGTTGGCTCGGTCCAGGGTCTGATCGATGGGGGTGGGCATCATGGCTTGGGGGGCTCGGTGGGAACAGGCGATTGTCGCGCGATCTCCTCGGCCAGGCGCTCGAACTGGAACTGCCGCGCCAGCGTGCGCCAGGGCTCGACCCAGCCCGCGCCGTCGGGCTCGTGGCGCTCGATGTCGGCCAGGCCGTTCATCACGCCGCGGTAGTAGCCCAGGTTGACCGCCTCCAGCAAGGTCTTGAGTCGCGCCGCCGAGGGCCAGCTCGGCGTGGCGCCGCCCTGGGCGGCCGGGCCCGCAGCGGGGGCAACAGGGTCACCCGCCGCCGATGGGGCGGCGCGGCCTGCCAGCAGCGCCTCGACCGCTGCCGGGCGCTGGGGCGGCGGCGGGGTGGGGGCCGCGCCGGCGTCGGCCCGCTGCCAGACCAGGCCCAGGCGGCGCTCCAGCCAGTCGAGCAGTTCGCTGTGCCGCACCGGCTTGACCAGAAAGTCCTCGCTGCCGATGCCCACGTCGTTGTCCAGGCCCTTGTCAAAGGCGTTGGCCGACACGATGGCCACCCGCGCCTGGGTGTGGCCCGCGGCGCGCAGGCGGCGCACGGTTTCCCAGCCATCGATGCCGGGCATGGCCAGGTCCATGAACACGGCATCCGGCTGGTAGCCGGCGGCCAGCAGGTCCAGCGCGTCGTGGCCACTGGCGGCGGTGCGCAGCTCAAAGCCCAGCGGCTGCAGCAACTGCACCAGCAGCTCGCGGTCGGGTTCCTCGTTGTCCACCACCAGCAGGCGGCGGCGCGGGCCTTCGTACCCGCTGCGCGGCGCCTGCACCGGGGCCTGGGTGGCGGGGCCCGCGAGGCTGTGGGCCGGCACCTCGGGCAGGAACAGGCGGACCCGGAACACCGAGCCCTGGCCCGGCGTGCTGTCCACCGACAGCTCGCCCCCCATCAGGTCGGTCAGCATCTTGGCAATCGTCAGCCCCAGGCCCGCGCCCCCCGAACCGGCACTGGCGGTGTTGCCGCGCGCAAAGGGCTCGAAGATCTGCTGCAGCTCGGCCGCGCTCATGCCGGGGCCGGTGTCCTCGATCTCCAGCGTGGCCATTTCGCGCTGGTGCCGCACCCGGAAGGTGACCTGGCCCCGGGTGGTGAACTTGATCGCATTGCCCAGCAGGTTGATGAGGATCTGTCGCAGCCGCTTCTCGTCGGCGCGCACGGCCTCGGGCAGCTCGCCCAGCGGCTCGAACTGGAAGCGCAGGCCCTTGGCGGCGGCCTGCAGGTCGAACAGCGCCGCCACGTCGTTGACGCAGTCGGCAAAGCGCATCGGTCGCACCTCCAGCGTCATCTTGCCGGACTCGATGCGCGCGATGTCCAGCGTGCCCTCGATCAGGCCCAGCAGGTGCTCGCCACCGCGCCGGATCACGTTGACGGCCTGCTTGCGGTGCGGGGGCACGCCCGCGTCCTCGCCCATCAGCTGGGCATAGCCCAGGATGCTGTTGAGCGGGGTGCGCAGCTCGTGGCTGATGGCGCTGATGTAGCGGCTCTTGGCCTGGTTGGCCTGGTCGGCCTGCTGGCGCGCGCGCTCGGCCACCTGGCGCGCGGTCTGCAGGGCCTCGTCGGTCTGGCGGTGCAGCTCGATTTCGCGCATCAACAGGCGGGTCTGGCGGTTCGACTCCTCTTGCGCCACCTGGCGGCTCTTGTGCGCCAGCACCAGCCACCAGGCCACGATGCCGGCGATCACCAACATCGTCATGTAGGCCTTGAGGAAGCCCGAACGCAACGCGTCCTGCCCCATCGACAGGCCGGGCACCAGCTCGCTCAGGGTGCGCAGCTCCTGGTGGTAGAGCAAGCCAAACACCGTGGCCAGCACCGGCACGATGATCAGCGCCAGCAGCAGAAAATGGCTCAGACCGGTGTCCAGGTAAGGCCAGATGCCGCGCGGCAGCACCCAGCGCAGCGCCGCCGACCACTGCGAGGACAGGCTCGCATGCGGTTTGCACAGGTCGCCGCAGCGCGCGTCCAGCGTGCAGCACAGCGAACAGATCGGGCCCCGGTAGGCCGGGCAATGCGCCATGTCGGGGGCCTCGTACTCGCGCTCGCAGATCACGCAGCGGCGCAGCGCGCTGCCCAGGTACGCCGCCTGCGCCGGGTCGGCGGTGGCCGCGGCGGCAGCGGCAGGCACGGGAGCGCTCTCAGGCTCGGGTTGGCGGGCGATGTAATAGCGCCCGCCCGTGGCCCAGGCCAGGAAAGGCGAGGTGAGCAAGGCCGTGCCCAGCGCGATCAGCGCCGAAAACGCCTGCGGTGTGGGCCCGAACAGCCCCAGGTGGGCCGAAATCGACAGCGCCGAGGCCAGCGCCATGGCCCCCACCCCGACCGGGTTGATGTCGTACAGGTGGGCGCGCTTGAACTCGATGCCCGGCGGCGACAGGCCCAGCGGCTTGTTGATCACCAGGTCGGCCACCACGGTCATCATCCAGGCAATGGCGATGTTCGAGTACAGCCCCAGCACATCGCCGAGCGCCTCAAACACGTTCATCTCCATCAGCATGAAGGCGATCAAGGTGTTGAACACCACCCACACCACGCGCCCCGGGTGGCTGTGGGTGACACGCGAAAAGAAGTTGGACCAGGCCAGCGAACCCGCATAGGCGTTGGTCACATTGATCTTGAGCTGGGACAGCACGACAAAGAAGGCCGTGGCCGCCACCGCCCAGCTGTAGCGCGGGAAGACATATTCATACGCCGCCAAGTACATCTGGTTGGGGTCGACCGCGCGGTCGGCCGGCACCATGTGGGTGATGGCCAGGTAGGCCAGCAAGGCGCCGCCCAGCATCTTGGCCACCCCCAGCACCACCCAGCCCGGGCCCCCGGCCAGCACGCCGGCCCACCAGCGCCAGCGGCGCGCCGGGTCGGGGCGGGGCATGAAGCGCAGGTAATCGGCCTGCTCGCCCATCTGCGTGATCAGCGCAATGCCCACGGTCGACGCCGCACCAAAAAGATGCAAATCAAAGCCCGCCCGGTTGCCTGAATCCCCGCCGTAGTGCGTGATGCCCGCGAATGCACCAGGATCGTGCCAGACCACAAAGCCGTAGGGCACGACCAGCATCAGCAGCCACAGCGGCTGGGTCCAGACCTGCAGGCGGCTGATGACCGAAACCCCGTGCGTCACCAGCGGTATCACCACCAGCGCGCAAATCAGGTAGCCCCAGGCCGGCGGGATGCCAAAGCCCAGCTCCAGCGCGTAGGCCATCACCGCGGCCTCCAGCGCAAAGAAAATGAAGGTGAACGAGGCGTAGATCAGCGACGTCAGGGTCGAGCCGATGTAGCCAAAACCGGCGCCGCGGGTCAGCAGGTCCATGTCCACGCCGTAGCGCGCGGCATACACACTGATGGGCAGCCCGGCCAGAAAAATCACCATCCCGGTCGCCAAAATGGCCCAAAACGCATTCAAAAAACCGTATTGCACCAGCAAGGTGGCGCCCACCGCCTCCAGGATCAGGAACGAGGCCGCGCCAAACGCGGTGTTGGCGACGCGGAACACCGACCAGCGCCGAAAGCGCTGCGGCGCAAAGCGCAGCGCATAGTCCTCCAGCGTCTCGCTGGCCACCCAGCTGTTGTAGTCGCGGCGGATCTTGACCACCTGCTGGGGCGCGGACTCGGGCAAGGCGCCCGCATCGCCCCCCTCGGGCGGGGCTGGAACAAGGGGGGGCAAGGCCCTCATGGCTGGGACACTCCGTGGCTGAACTCAGGTGAATCGGGCCCGCCTGGCGGCAGGGCAGCCCCCACGAGGCGGGGGTCGCACCGCTTCGGTGCAGCATTCGTGCCAAACGCCCAGCCCCGGGGGGCGGGCTTGGGTTGGGCCCATCAACCCTAAACTGGCCATTCTTTTTTCAGCAGCTGGGGAACTTCTGTTGCGCCAGCAGACACAATAAGTAACTTCCCCAGCCCGCTGTGCCTGTCACGGCTTGTTTTAACCGCCCATGCGACTCCTGCTCGTTTACGTGTTGTCCGTGCTGCTGCTGACCGCGGCCCTGTTCCAGGGCGACGCGCAGGCGGTGGTGTGGCACGACGAGCCGGACACGCCCCTGATGGGCGACGTGCTGGCCGAAGCCTCGCCCTGCGAGGTGCTGGCCGACGAACCCGACACCCTGGACGAAGAGCTCCGCGTCAGCGTGCAGCTCTACCAACCCCCCGTCACCAACGACGACCGCACCGAACTGTTCTGGTCTCCGGTGCAAGACCCCGATTCGGCCCATGCCGGCGTGCCCCTGGCCGCCAGCCACCCGCTGCAATCCCAGCCTGTCTGGCCGCTCGGCCTGCTGCGCCCCCCACAACAGAGCTGATTTGCGCGGGGTGGTCTGTCGCCCCCAGTCACAGCAGGGATGCCACGACGCGCCTCAGCCCCCTTTGCCGGGTGCAGGCAGACTGGCGACCTGCGGTGCAGCCTGTGCATGACACCCCGACCACGCCCGCCTGAAGCACTGCGCCAGGCGTGCGGGCCCGTCACTTTTTGCTAAATCGTTGCCGCCTTCAAGGCCGCCTCCACATGACTTCAAAAGCGAACGTCCTCCCATTGGCTTCCTCCACGGCACCGCGCCGGGCCGCCCCCCGGGCCTCGGCCTGGGCCCTGACCCTGCTGGCCACCGCCTGCCTGGCCGTGAGCCTGCCGACCCGGGCCCAGGCCCCCACGTCCCCAGCGCGCCCGGCGCCCACGGCCGCCAGCGTCGATGGCACCACCCCGCCCAGCCCCCCAACCGGTGCCAGCACCACGGCCGAGGCCCCCGCAGGTCCGGTGCTGACGCTGGAGCAACTGACCCGCACCGTGCTGGCCCACAACCCCGAGTTGCTGGCCGCCCAGCGGGCGCGCAACACGGCCGCCGCCGGGGTGATCAGCGCTGGCGCCTTGCCCAACCCCCGCCTGGAATGGTCCGGTGGGCGCAACAATGCGCGCCTGCCGTCGGCCACGCCGGGCCAGGTGCAAAGCTGGGCCGTGGCCCAACTGATTGAAAACCCGACCTTGCGTGGCGCCCGTCAGGAGGCCGCCCGGGCTGGCGAGCGCAGTTCGGCCGAGCAGATCGAACAGACCCGCAACGAGCTGATCAGCCAGGTCCACCTGCGCGCCTATGAGGCGTTGCTGCGCCGCGCCGAAGCCGCCGCGGCCCAGGAGTCGGTGGCCCTGCTGGAGCAGGTGCGTGAGCGGGTGCGCCTGCGGGTGGACAGCGGCGAAGCCCCGCGCTACGAAATGATCAAGGCCGACGCCGAAATCATCAACGCCCGCCAGCGCCAGCAAAACGCCTCGCTGCAGGCCGAGCAGGCCCTGCTGATGCTGAACCGCCTGGCCGCCGGCCAGCTGCCGGCGCGCTGGAGCCTGCAAGCCTCGCTGGACGATGAGCCCGGCCTGCCCGGCCTGGAGGAGACCCGCCTGCGCGCCGAGACCCACAACCCTGAGCTGCGCGCCCTGCAAGCCGAGGTCTCGCGTGCCCAGGCCCGTTTGACGGAAGCCAAAGCCAGTCGCCTGCCGGGCGTGGAGCTGCGCTACAGCCAGACCCGGGACCCGGAGATTCGCCAGCAGCAGCTGGGGGTGAGCGTGCAGATCCCCTTGTTTGACCAACGCACCGGCCCCACCGCCGAGGCCAGTTCGGAGCTGGAGCGCCTGCAAGGCCAGCTCGACGGTCGCCGCGCCGAACTGCGCCAGCAAATCCTGCTGGCCTGGAAGTCGCTGGAGATCGCCCGCGTGCGCACCGAAGCCCTGAGCCTGGGCGCCGTGCGCGAGGCCGAGGCTGCGCTGCGCGTGGCCCAGGCCGCCTACCGCTTTGGCGAGCGCGGCATCCTCGACGTGCTGGACGCGCAACGCCTGCTGCGCACCGTGCGCGCCGACCTGCTGGAAGCCCGCTACCAGCAGCAGGCCGCCCGCATCGAGCTGGAACTGCTGTCGGCCCGCAATGCCGAGCTGTACCGCCCCTGAGCGCCCGGCCCACCCCCTGTGACGTCCGCCCCCTCCACGCCTTATCCAAGCTGAACCCCTATGTCGAACACCACACCGTCCCTGAACTCCGCCCGCCCGGTGCGCGCGGTCCGTGCCACCGACCCACGCCCGGCCATGCTGCGCCTGAGCCTGCTCTGCGCCGCGCTGGGCACTGCCTGGCTGTTGGTCGCCTGCGGCGCCAAGAACGAACCCCAGGCCGCGGCGCCCGTGCAACGCCAAGACCCCCTTGTGGTCAACGTCAAGCCCGAGATGGCCAAGAACTTCCAGGTGCAAAAGGTGGCCCAGGCCGACCTGGCACCGACCCAGGACATTGCCGGCCGCATTGAAGCCAACGACCGCCAGGTGACCCGCATCGGCGCCTCGGTCACCGGCCGCGTGACCGAAGTGCTGGCCGAAGTGGGCGACCGGGTCAAACCCGGCCAGGCCCTGGCCTATGTGGCCAGCCCCGAGCTGACCACCGCCCAGCTGGGTTACCTGCGCGCCAACGCCGCCAGCCAACTGGCCGAGCGCGCGGTGGAACGCGCCCGCCAGCTGATCCAGGCCGACGTGATCGGCTCGGCCGAGCTGCAACGCCGCGAATCCGAGCTGTCGATCGCCCGCGCCGAACTGCGCGCCGCCGGCGACCAGCTGCGCCTGATGGGCCTGGGCCAAGCCGCCATCGACAAGCTGCGCACCGACGGCACGCTGGCCCCGCAGACCGCGGTGCTGGCCACCCTGTCGGGCGTGGTGATCGAGCGCAAGGTCAGCTCGGGCCAGGTGGCCCAGCCGGGCGACCCGCTGTTCACCGTGGCCGACCTCGGCAATGTGTGGGTGGTGGGCGGCCTGCCCGAGCAGTCGGCCCGCTCGGTGCAGCCGGGCCAGAGCGTGGAGATCGAAGTCCCCGCGCTGGGCGCCAAGCGCCTGCAAGGCAAGATCGTGCAGGTGGGCGACACCGTGTCGCAAGAGACCCGCACCGTCTCCATCCGCACCCAGGTGGACAACGCGCAACGCGAACTCAAGCCGCAGATGCTGGCCACCATGCACATCGTCGGCGCCACCCAGCGCCAGCTGGCCGTGCCCAATGTGGCCGTGGTGCGTGAGAACGACCGCGACCACGTCTACGTCAAGACCGGCGACGGCGCCTACCGCCTGACCCCGGTCGAACTGGGGGCCGCCAGCGGTGCCCTGCGCCCGGTGCTCAAAGGCCTGAGCGAAGGCACCGAGGTGGTGGTTGAAGGTGCTTTCCACCTGAACAACGAGCGCAAGCGCGCTGAACTGGAGTAAGGCCCATGATGGTTTCCATGATCCGTGCCGCGCTCAGTCAGCGGCTGGTGGTGGTCGTGCTGGCCCTGGTGCTGTGCGCCTTCGGCATGCGCGCCGCCATGCGACTGTCGGTGGACGCGTTCCCCGACGTCACCAACGTGCAGGTGCAGGTGGCCACCGAGGCGCCCGGCCGCTCCCCCGAGGAGATCGAGCGCTTTGTCACCGTGCCGCTTGAAATCGCCATGACCGGCATGCCCGGTCTGGTGGAGATGCGCTCGCTCAACAAGAGCGGCCTGTCCATCATCACCCTGGTGTTCACCGACGCCACCGACGTGTACTTTGCACGCCAGTTGGTGACCGAGCGCCTGATCGAGGTCACGCCGCGCATGCCGGCGGGCATCGTGCCGGTGCTGGGGCCGGTGTCCACCGGCCTGGGCGAGGTCTACCAGTACACGCTGGAACGCCCCGATGACGGCAAGCGCGCGCTGACCCCCGAAGAACTGTCCGAGCGCCGCAGCGTGCAGGACTGGGTGGTGCGACCGCTGCTGCGCTCGATCCCGGGCGTGGCCGAAATCAACTCGCAAGGCGGCTACGTGAAGCAGTACCAGGCCCTGGTCGACCCGGGCCGCCTGCGCCACTACAAGCTGTCGGTGCAGCAGGTGGTGCACGCGATCGCGAGCAACAACGCCAACGCCAGCGGCGGCATCCTGCCGCAGGTGACCGAGCAGTACCTGATCCGCGGCGTGGGCCTGATCCGCACGCTGGAGGACATCGGCAACATCGTGGTCAAAGAGCAAGCCGGTGTACCGGTCTATGTGCGCGATGTGGCCACCGTGCAGCTGGGCAGTGAAGTGCGCCAGGGCGCCATCATCAAGGGCGGCTACACCGAGGGCGTGTCGGGCATCGTGCTGATGATGCGCGGCGGCAACGCCAAGCAGGTGGTGACCCGCGTGAAAGAGCGCGTGGACGAAATCAACCGCAAGGGCATGCTGCCCGACGGCCTGCAGATCGTGCCCTACTACGACCGCACCGACCTGGTGGATTCGGCCCTGTGGACCGTGGGCAAGGTGCTGATCGAAGGCATCTTCCTGGTGGTGGTGGTGCTGTTCATCTTCCTGGGGGATGTGCGATCGAGTCTGATCGTGGTGGCCACGCTGGTGATTGCGCCGCTGACCACCTTCATCCTGATGAACCGCTACGGCATCTCGGCCAACCTGATGTCACTCGGGGGGCTGGCGATTGCCATCGGCCTGATGGTGGACGCCACCGTGGTGGTGGTGGAAAACGTGTACCACAAGCTCGGCCAGGCGGGCCCCAGCATGGGCGCGCGGGTGCGGACGATTCTGGACGCCACGGCCGAAGTGGCCACGCCGACCGTGTTCGGCATTGCCATCATCATCTTGGTGTTCCTGCCGCTGATGACGCTGCAAGGCATCGAGGGCAAGATGTTCGCGCCGCTGGCCCTGACCATCGCGATGGCCCTGGCCGTGTCGCTGGCCGTGTCGCTGATCCTGTCGCCGGTGCTGTGCGCCTACTTCCTGAAGGGCGGCTCGGACCACGACACGCGCCTGATCGCGTTCCTGAAGCGTCACTATCTGCGCCTGCTGGACGGCGCCACGCTGCGGCACAAGCTGACGCTGGGCGTGTCGGTGGGCCTGTTGCTGGGCTCGCTGGCGCTGTTCCCGCTGCTGGGCAAGTCCTTCATGCCCACCATGAAGGAAGGCGCTCTGACGCCGCAGATCAACCGCGTGCCCAGCATCTCGCTGGACGAGTCGATCCGCATGGAAATGGCCGCCATGAAGACCATCTCCGAGGTGCCTGGCGTGCGCATGGTGGTGTCCAAGCTGGGCCGCGGCGAATCGCCGGCCGACCCGGCGGGCCCGAACGAGTCCGACCCCATCGTGCTGCTGGACCCCAAGTCCGAGCGCACCCAGGACGAGATCGACGAGGACATCCGGCAGCGCCTGTCCACCATCCCGGGCGTGCAGATCGTGCTGTCGCAACCCATCTCCGAGCGCGTCGACGAGATGGTGACCGGCGTGCGCTCGCAGCTCGCGATCAAGGTGTTCGGTGACGAACTGGGCGAACTCAAGCGCGTGTCCGAACAGGTGGCGCGCATCTTGAAGAGCGTCAGCGGCAGCCGCGACATCCGCATCGAGCGCCTGTCCGGCCAGCAGGCCCTGACGGTGGACATCGACCGCAAGGCGATTGCCCGCCACGGCCTCAACGTGGCCGACGTGCAAGCCCTGATCGAAACCGCCATCGGTGGCCAGGACGTGACCACGCTCTACGAGGGTGAGCGCCGCTACAGCGTGGTGGTGCGCTTCCCGGCCCATGTGCGCCAGTCGGCCGAGGCCATCGGCAACACCTTGCTGACCACCCCGGACGGCGCCCAGGTGCCGCTGAACAGCCTGGCCCGCATCGAACTGGTCGACGGCCCTGCGCAGATCAGCCGCGAAAGCGGCAAGCGCCGCGTGGTGGTGGGTGCCAACGTCGAAGGCCGCGACCTGGCGGGCTTCGTGACCGAGGTGCAGCAACGCATCGACGCCGAAGTGCAGCTGCCCGAAGGCTATTACTTCAAGTACGGCGGTCAGTTCGAGAACATGGAGCGCGCCATGGGCACGCTGTCGGTGATCGTGCCCCTGACCATCGCGGCCATCTTCTTCCTGCTGTTCCTGCTGTTCAACTCGGTGCGCCTGGCCAGCCTGATCATCCTGGTGCTGCCCTTCGCGTCGGTGGGCGGGCTGATCGGTCTGTTTGTCACGGGCGAGTACCTGAGCGTGCCGGCCTCGGTGGGCTTCATTGCGCTGTGGGGCATTGCGGTGCTCAACGGCGTGGTGCTGGTGACCTGCATCCGCCGCCTGCGCGGCGACGGCATGGACGTGGCTGCGGCGGTGCGCGAAGGCTGCGTGCAGCGCTTCCGCCCGGTGATGATGACCGCCACCGTGGCCTTGCTGGGCCTGGTGCCGTTCTTGTTTGCCACGGGGCCCGGCTCGGAGGTGCAACGCCCGCTGGCGATTGTGGTGATTGGCGGCCTGATCTCGTCCACGCTGCTGACCCTGGTGGTGCTGCCCACGCTGTACCGCTGGTTTGATGAGAAGCCCACCGAGGCTTGAGAAAGGAGAAATGCCATGAAAGAAATTCGAGCCATCGTGCGGCCCAGCCGCCTGAACAAGCTGCGCGACGCGCTGCGCGCCATCCCCAACTTCCCGGGCGTGACGATCTTCAAGGCCGAGGGCTTCACCGCCCCCGCCGCGATCGAGAAGCGCACCGTGAAAGAGGAGCTGACCGACTTCACGCCCAAGTTGATGGTCTGCGTGCTGTGCGACCGCGCCATGGTGGACACCATCCGCGACGCCATCATCAGCGCCTGCCACACGGGCCAGATCGGCGACGGTCTGGTCTGGGTGGTGGACCTGGAGAGCACGCACCGCATCCGCGACCACAGCCCGATCTGAGGGCGGTCCGGGCCCGGTTCGAAGCGGGCCCACACACACCTAACCAGGGGGCCTCAGGCCCCCTTTTTCAATGCACCAAAACAAGGCAAATCATCCCCCCGGACGAGCCGCCTACGCACGGTCTTGGTGCGCCATTTGGGCAAGGTTCCTGCTTTAGTATTGGGTAACCCAGAACGAGACCGAGAGCCCGACCATGGAACTGACCCCCCGGGAAAAAGACAAGCTGCTGATCTTCACCGCCGCGCTGCTGGCGGAGCGCCGCAAGGCCCGTGGCCTGAAGCTCAACTACCCCGAAGCGGTGGCCTACATCAGCGCAGCCGTGATGGAAGGTGCGCGTGACGGCAAGACCGTGGCGCAACTGATGAGCGAAGGCCGCAACGTGCTGACCCGCGCCGACGTCATGGACGGCATTGCCGAGATGATTCCGGACATCCAGGTCGAAGCCACCTTCCCCGACGGCACCAAATTGGTGACCGTGCACCAGCCCATCGTCTGACCGGCCCGCCTGCTGGCCTTGAGGAGACTGCCATGATTCCCGGCGAACTGATCACCGACGAGGGCGAACACGCCCTGAACACCGGCCGCCCCACGCTGACGCTGCTGGTGCGCAACACCGGCGACCGCCCCATCCAGGTGGGGTCGCACTACCACTTTGCCGAGACCAATGCCGCGCTGGGCTTTGACCGTGAGGCCGCGCGCGGCATGCGACTGAACATCGCCTCCGGCACCGCCGTGCGCTTTGAGCCCGGCCAGGAACGCACCGTGCAACTGGTGGCCATCGGCGGTGAACGCCGCATTTACGGCTTTCGCGGCCTGGTGCAGGGCGCGCTGTAAGCCGCCCCCGCGACCGCACACACAGACAAGGATTTGCCATGAGCACCGTATCGCGCCGTGCCTACGCCGAAATGTTTGGCCCCACCACGGGTGACCGCATCCGCCTGGCCGACACCGACCTGATCATCGAGGTCGAAAAAGACTACACCCTGGCCGCTGGCAGCTACGGCGAAGAGGTCAAATTTGGTGGCGGCAAGACCATCCGCGACGGCATGGCCCAAGGCCAGCGCACGCGCGACGAAGGCGCCGTGGACACCGTGCTGACCAATGCGCTGATCCTCGACCACTGGGGCGTGGTGAAGGCCGACATCGGCCTCAAGGGCGGCCGCATCGTGAAGATCGGCAAGGCCGGCAACCCCGACACCCAGCCCGGGGTGGACATCATCATTGGCCCCGGCACCGAAGTCATCAGCTGCGAAGGCAACATCGTCACCGCGGGCGGCATCGACACCCACATCCACTTCATAGCACCGCAGCAGATCGAAGAAGCGCTGTGCAGTGGCGTGACCACCATGATCGGTGGCGGCACCGGCCCGGCCACAGGCACCTTTGCCACCACCTGCACGCCCGGCGCCTGGAACATGGAGCGCATGCTGCAGGCGGCCGACGCCTTTCCGATGAACCTGGGCTTTTTGGGCAAGGGCAACGCCAGCCTGCCCGGCGCCCTGCACGAGCAGATCAGCGCCGGCGCCATCGGTCTGAAGCTGCACGAGGACTGGGGCACCACGCCCGCCGCCATCGACAACTGCCTGAGCGTGGCCGAAGAAACCGACACCCAGGTGGCCATCCACACCGACACGCTCAACGAGTCGGGCTTTGTCGAAGACACCGTGGCCGCGTTCAAGGGCCGCACCATCCACACCTTCCACACCGAAGGCGCGGGGGGCGGCCACGCCCCCGACATCCTGAAAGTGGTGGGCGAAGCCAATGTGCTGCCCAGCTCGACCAACCCGACCCGGCCGTACACCATCAACACGCTGGACGAGCACGTCGACATGCTGATGGTCTGCCACCACCTGGACCCGGCGATTGCCGAGGACCTGGCCTTTGCCGAGAGCCGCATCCGCAAGGAAACCATTGCCGCCGAAGACATCCTGCATGACCTGGGCGCCATCAGCATGTTCAGCTCGGACAGCCAGGCCATGGGCCGGGTGGGCGAGGTGATCCTGCGCTGCTGGCAGACCGCGCACAAGATGAAGCTGCAACGCGGCAAGCTGCCCGACGACACCGCGCGCAACGACAACTTCCGCGCCCGCCGCTACATCGCCAAGTACACCATCAACCCCGCGATCGCGCACGGCATCAGCCACGAAGTGGGCAGCATCGAGCCCGGCAAGTGGGCCGACCTGGTGATCTGGAAGCCGGCCTTCTTTGGCGTCAAGCCGGCGCTGATCCTGAAGGGCGGCTTCATTGCCATGGCCGCCATGGGCGACCCGAACGCCAGCATCCCGACGCCGCAGCCGGTGCATTACCGCCCCATGTTCGGCGCCTACGGCGGCGCGATCGCCAAGACCTCGCTGACCTTTGTCTCGCAAGCCGGTCTGGCCCAGGGCATCGGCCAAAAGTTTGGCCTGAACAAGACGCTGTCGGCCGTCAAGAACATCCGCACCGTGGGCAAGCGCCACATGCTGCTGAACGACTACGCACCGCGCATGGAAGTGGACGCGCAAACCTACCAGGTGCGCGCCGACGGCCAGTTGCTGACCTGCGAGCCCGCCACCAGCCTGCCGATGGCCCAGCGCTACTTCTTGTTCTGAGCCCGCGCCGCGCGCCCAGCGGTGCCCCCTGGCCCACCGGGGTGGGCCGCGGGTGCCGCCCCGGCCTGCTGACCAAGCGCTACAGTCGGGGGCTTCTTGCCACCCGCACCCGCCACTGGAACGACGACCATGCTGCAAATCTCCAAACTCATTGCCGGCGGCCAAGGCCTGGCCCCGGTGCTCATCAAACGCGCCAGCTCGGTCGAGCTGGACTGGGACGTGCGGCAAAAAAGCCGCTTTGACGCCACCGACTCCAGCGGCCGCCACCTGGGCGTGTTCTTGCCACGCGGCACCGTGGTGCGCGGCGGCGACGTGCTGGTGGCCGAAGACGGGTCGCTGATCCGCGTCGTGGCCGCCCCGCAGGCCGTGCTGCGCATCACCGCCTGCACCGCCCACGGCAGCCCGTTTGACCTGACCCGCGCCGCCTACCACCTGGGCAACCGCCATGTGCCCATCGAGCTGCAACCCGACCACCTGAAGATCGAGCCCGACCATGTGCTGGCCGACATGCTGCGCAGCATGCACCTGATCGTGAACGCGGTGAATGAATCCTTTGAGCCCGAAGCCGGCGCCTACGGCCAGCATGGCCAGCACAGCCACAAGGGACACGGGCATGGCCATGGGCATTCGCATGACCACACCCACGCCCATGACCACTCGCACGGTCATGACCATGACCACGCGCAGCACGACCACGACCACAGCCATTCGCACGAGCCTGGCCAAGCCCAGTCGCCCGCGTCTGCCCACGGGCATTCGCATGGGCATTCGCACGCGCACGACCACCGCCACGATCACGGACACAGTCACGACCACGCGCATGACCACGACCATGGCCACCACGCCGCGGCCGCCCCGGCGCGCAAGACCATCCCGATCCAGGCCGCCAGCGCCACCGCGCATGTGCACGGCCCCGGCTGCGGTCACGACCATGGCCATGACCACGACCACGGCAGTCACCCCCATGCCCACCCTGACCACGACCATGGTCACCCGCACTGAGCCGTCCGCCCTGCCCGTGGCCGGGGGCGCCGTGCCTGGCCACCCCGCCGCCGCGCCTGCGGCCCCCCCAGCCATCGCTGGCCTGCTGCAGCTGATCTGGCTGGCCTCGCCCGCGCTGCCGGTGGGCGGGTTTTCGTATTCCGAAGGCTTGGAAGCCGCCGTCGAATGGGCCGGTGTCAGTGACGAAGCCCAGGCGGCCGAATGGCTGTCGGACCAACTGCACCTGAGCCTGGCGCGCAGCGACCTGGCGGTGGTCAGCGCCGCCGTGCAAGCCCTGCGCGCATCAGACTGGCCGCGCCTGATACGCCTCAATGAATGGGTGCAGCAAAGCCGCGAAACCGCCGAGCTGCGCCTGCAAAGCCAGCAAATGGGCCGCTCCCTGGTGGAGTGGCTGCGCAACCTGCAGCCCGACACGGCGGCCCAACTGGATGGGTTGATTGCGACCTACCCCGTGGCCTTTGCCTGCGCCGCCGCGGCCAGCCCCGCCAACGCGGCCGACATCTGCTTTGCCTATGCCTTTGCCTGGTGCGAGACCATGAGCCAGACCGCCATCAAGGCCGTGCCCCTGGGCCAAAGCGCGGGCCAGCGCATCCTGGCGCGGCTGGCGCAAGAGATCCCGGCCGCCGTCGCCACCGCCATGTCGCTGGACGACGACCAGCGCCAGGCCTACACCCCGCGCCTGGCCGTGTTGTCGGCCCGGCACGAGACCCAATACTCCCGACTTTTCAGAAGCTGAGCCTTCACACCCCCCTCTCTTCTGCTCAGTTCTTGTCACTTCTTTTCTCTTCTCCTGCCTTCACTGGACCCGCCCCCATGAGCACCTCAGCCCTGCACCACATCCCTGGCCGAAGCAAAAAACTGCCCCCGCTGCGCGTCGGCATTGGCGGCCCCGTCGGGTCGGGCAAGACCACCTTGCTGGAGATGCTGTGCAAGGCCATGAGCCAGCGCTACGACCTCGTGGCCATCACCAACGACATCTACACCAAGGAAGACCAACGCCTGCTGACCGTCAGCGGCGCCCTGCCCGCCGAGCGCATCTTGGGTGTGGAAACCGGCGGCTGCCCGCACACCGCCATCCGCGAAGACGCGTCGATCAACCTCGAAGCCATCGACCGCATGCTGGAGCAGTTTCCGAATGCCGACGTGGTCTTCATCGAATCGGGCGGCGACAACCTGGCCGCCACCTTCAGCCCCGAACTCAGTGACCTGACGATTTACGTGATCGACGTCGCCGCCGGCGAGAAGATCCCGCGCAAGGGCGGCCCCGGCATCACCAAGAGCGACCTCTTTGTGATCAACAAGACCGACCTGGCGCCGTATGTGGGCGCCGACCTGGGCGTGATGGAGGCCGACACCCGCCGCATGCGCCAGCAAAAGCCGTTTGTGATGACCAACCTCAAGACCCTGAGCGGTATGGACGACGTGATTGCGTTCATCGAGCGCAAGGGGATGTTGGCGGCGGCGTGAGGGTTGGAGGGATTGAAGGCGTCAGGACTTGAGGTCGGGTGGCTGACTGAGGCTGTTCACTGACTGCAGCGGTTGGCTGTTGGCTGTTGGCTGTTGGCTGTTGGCTGTTGGCTGTTGGCTATGGGCTGTTGATGTTGTCCTGGCTTTGAGCCGTCCCCTTGCTTGTGCGGGTGGAAGCGCTTCTGTGCGGCCGGAACGGCCTGCCGGCCTGGGCGCCGAGCCTCAAAAGCAGCCTGGCGCACAGGTACAATGTGCGGCGCTGGAAGCGTGGCAGAGTGGTCGATTGCACCGGTCTTGAAAACCGGCGGCTCGAAAGGGTCCGTGAGTTCGAATCTCACCGCTTCCGCCAGATACAAACGAAAAGCCCCTGTTGAATGACAGGGGCTTTTTTCTCATCTGTCGATTTCGACCATCAACGGCTCGCAAGCTGCTCGTGGCCCCAATTGGATACTCCACTCGCCTGATGGAACGACGACGTTATCAAAGGGTGCGAGTACGCGGACGGCGCCTTTGCAACGGTTGCCGTCATCGACGATCAGCCGTCGACTTCACGCTCTCTGGCATGAAGCAGACGCCAACGCTCTTGGCCGGGTGACGGGATCAACGACCAGTGTCGAAGGTGCTGCTGACGTCCAGCCTAGCCGTCTGACAATCGGCGTCGAACGTCTCCCAGTAATGCAGGCTTCCGAGACCGTCGCAGCGATGTCCGAGGAGATAATTAAGACCTATGTGCCGCTGTGGGACTTCATAGTTGCCAACATCGCTCTTGCTTGTTTCACGGGGCAAATTCTTCTGAAGCAGCTGGCGCTAGGTCACTAGTTTCGCAACGTTGCAAGGCCACGGTATGTGAAACTCGAGCCCAGCGGCAAGGAGGCTGCTGCTCGAGAACGTCATCAAGGAATGCAGGGACATGGCGAAGACCAGATTTCAGGGCGCAGCCGACATTGAGGACGAGGACTTCAAGCGCGCGTTTGTCGGGGACACCCTCGTCATCGACTGTGATGAGATTCGCCTGGTCCAGAAGGGACTTGACTCCCCCATCACGTACGTTGGGCCTGGTTCCATCGAGGTTGGCGCCAGGAAGGGCGTCGTGGTGCGCATGGTGTGCCCGCGCTCGGAGACGGATCCATACGACCCTATCAAGTTCTTGAAGAGCTTGAATGGCCCTCAGGCTGGGGTCATCCTGGCCGACGAACACTACTACCGGCTTGAAGCCAGAGATGTCGCCGGCGACACCTGGCTGTGCGAATCAGGAAGCCTGGAAAGGAGTGACCGGGAGTCCACGGTCGTGCTGAGCTTTACGTCCTCCCGCATCACATGCGCCGCACAGGCACCTGCCTCAAAGGACTACGCCTTCCTAGTGTTCCTCGACGAGCTCGGATTTCCTAGGAACACCGTCAGGACAACCACGGTTGAAAGAGGCGGGGAGCCCTGGGGTACTCAGTCCAAGTGGGACCTATCGGAAGGTGTCATTGCGGGCTTGAAAATCACGTATGAGGGAATCAATGTTGAGCCGAATAGGAAGTACTCCCAATTCGTAGCGGTTGCTGAGAACGAGGTGGAAGCGCCGCCTGGATTTGAGCACCGGCTGCTCGAGGCAATCAGGTTCTGCACCGCAACCATGGCGACCCCTGTCCTGACCCAAGTAGGCAAGGATGGGAAGAGAACAATCGAGCTTTCGCGTGCGCGTGACCTGAACAAAGGCCTGGTTGAGCCCCCAGTTCCTCACCAGAACCATGGGCCGGACTTCTTCCGGCTCTTTGGTTGCTACTACGCACATGCCTGCACGCATGCAGCAGGCAAGGACTACTCACCGCTGTCTGCAAAGGTTGGCGGTCTGTTCTCCCTGAAGGGCGTCTGGGTCGAGACTGTGGTCCTGCTTCTCTCCGTCGCAGTCGAGAAGATGCTGAACGAGAAGGAGTTCAAGCGCCTGGGCAAACCCGCCGCCGACGTTAAAGCCGAGGTAGACAAGGTCCTGGCGGCGGTGCGAGAGCTTGAACTCAGCGAGTCGATGGCCAAGCGAGTCGGGGGCTCTTTGAATGGGTTCAAGTCCACCAGCCCTGCCGATCGGCTCCACGCGTTGATAGAGGCCGGTGTCCTAATCGAAGACGACCGAACGACGTGGAAGGCGAGCCGAAACGCTTCCGCGCATGGCTCGTTCGAGATTGAACCCGAGACATTCCAGCAGGTCATAGATACGGCTTTTCGGCTGATGGCCATGATCTACAAGATGGCGTTCCTGTGCATCGGCTACTCTGGCTCGTACACGAACTTCGCCGTCAGAGGCTGGCCTGTGCATCAATTCGACCTGGCAAGGTACCAAGCCGCGCTTGCTAAGCCGGCAAGCTGAAGAGGAGGCGTGCGTTGAGCGCAGACATCAAGGCGACTGCGATTCCGTTGGCGGGGTACGTCTACCAGACACTGCAGGGTGTTGATGTCCTCTGCGATTGGCTCGATGCACCAGCCCAATACGCGAGGATTCGCTTCGAGTGCGACGATGACGAAGTCGCACCGCAGGGACTGGACGACGTGGTCGCGGAGCGGCGGGACGGTCGTGTCGACGTTACACAGGTCAAGTTCACGCCCTCGCCTGAGAAGTACGCCTTGGACTGGGATTGGCTGCTGACGAAGCCCGGCAAGGTTGGAGGCACCTCGCGCAGCCTTCTTCGAAAGTGGTTCGACGCCCTTGAAGCGATTGACCCGGGCCGCCTGGGCGACGTTTGCTTGATCACAAACCGCGTCCCTGACCTGGCGATGGAGACGTGCCTCGCCGGTGGCGCGTTCATTGCCTACAAGAAGGCATCTGCCGAGGTCCAAGCCCAGGTTGAGGCGGATCTCGGAGGCGAGGCGAGCGCACAGCGACTCTTCCAAGCCCTGAGCGTCCGCCACAGCGACAAGGGCTACACGTCGCTGGACCACCATGTCACCAGCCGACTGCGTAAACACTCAACGGTCGAGGGTATCGAGACGTTGAAGAACAGGGCGGTGCAGTGGGCCATCCAGAAGAAGCACCCGGCGCCGGAAGGCTGGATAACTTTCGAGATTCTGCAGACCACCCTGCGGGTTATCGCCCCAGAGCCACTGCCCGAAGACTTCGTCATTCCAACCGGGTATCGAGTGCCCGACGCAGCCTTTCATGCGGAGTTCGTCAATGCGCTCAGTGCGGTGCCAACGCAGCCGCTGGTGCTGACCGGACCGCCTGGCAGAGGCAAGAGCACGTACCTGAGCAGGGTCTGCGAGACCCTGGGAAAGCTTGGAATTCCGTTCGTCCGGCATCACTACTACTTGTCTTCGACGGATCGCACGGCTGACCGCTACTCCAGCTACGCGGTGGAGGAGGCCCTGCTAGCGCAAATCAAGAAGTTCCACACGGATACAGGGGCGCCGGATAGAGACCTGGCTAGGGCCCTGCTTGAGTGCGCGGCCCGCTACAAGGCTGAGGGGAAGCCGTTTGTAGTGGTCATAGACGGCTTGGACCATGTGTGGCGAACCCAGGGGCATGACAAGCGGCCGCTTGACCAGCTCTTCGACCAGCTGCTTCCCGCGCCTGAGAACCTGGTAATCGTGGTGGGCACTCAACCCGTCGATGACACTCAGCTCCCGAGCCGGCTGTTGGCTGCGGCGCCCAGAGCGACATGGCGTGAGCTGCCCGTAATGTCCGCCGATGCGGTGCTTCACTATCTGCGCAGGCAGGTTGACCATGGCCGACTAACCATTCAGGGTACGTCACCCCATGACGATGAGGAGCTCCAAGCAGCTGCGGCTGAGCTCCGCTCTCGTACTGGCGGCCACCCGCTGCACGTCATTTACGCAACCGAGGAGCTCGCTCGCTCGGGCCGGCACGTGTCCAGATGGAGTGTGGAGCAACTGTCCGGCGACCTGAGCCAAGACGCCACCACTTACTACGCCTCGCTTTGGCATGGTCTGAGCGCTAGTCAACGCGACGCCCTCAGGCTCATTTCCGGATTTCCGTACTTTTGGCCCAAGACGGCATTTGCGCAGATCGCTGCCCTGGCGGGAACTGCGCCGCCAGAAATCGGCGCTGTGGAGCACCTCTTGTACGCCTCGCCAGCGGGCCTGCGCGCCTTCCACGATAGCCTTGTAGTTTTCGTCAAGCAGACCGAGGACTTCGCAGCTCGGCTGGAAAAGCTGACAGGCCATGTTGAGACGTGGCTAGCTACAGCGGCTCCTGATGCCTTGCGCGTCAACTGGCTCTGGGCCGTGCGAGCCCAGCGAGGCAAGCCGGAGCAGCTCATTTCCGGTCTGCAGCGCGACTGGGTCGTCGAACGGCTGCAGGAGGGGTACCCGACGACGCTCTTTGAAGGTCTTCTGGCGAGCGCGGAGGAGCATGCGGTGCAGCTCGTACGCTATGCGGACGCCTATCGGCTGCGCCACCTGAAATACCGCCTCCTGAACAGCCTGTCCTATCAGTTGATGGATGAAGCGGCGGCGAGGCTAAGAGCATGCACTTGGACCCTTGCTCCCGACGACGGCGTGATTGACGAGGCCTTCGCCTCACGTCACGAGACTAGCGTTCTTGAAGTTGCTGCACTCGGGACGGCGCTCATGGAGCGCGGCAAAAATGCAGAGGCGGAAGTTTGCGGGCGCGAAGCCTGGCGAAGGGCGCTAGGGGAGAGCCGCTTTTCCACCCGCAACGACTCTCGTGTGAAGACGCTATATCTCACCAAATCGTTGGCACTGCTTCATGCCCTAGATCGCACTGCAGCCGAGACTGCCAAATGGGTCGACCGGCGGTGGGAGGAAATGGGGCGCAAGCTCTTCGAGGTCTACGCTGATCGCGGCGAGCTGCGGATGCTGGTACAGATTGCCGTCGCCCTGAAAGACCCGGACCTAAAAGTTCTTGGCTGCGAAGCCGCCGTCCGCTCAGCAGCCCTTGTTGGTGCGGACCTTTCTGCCTGGGCCGAGTTTGGCGCACTCTCGCATGGAGCACTGATTGGATGCTTGAGTGCACTTACCGGGCATGGCGGGGCGACTTGGCTCGGGGCGACAGACCTTCAATGGCATGAAGGCGGGTATGAGGAGAGTCGTGCTGCTTTGTGCGACCTTGCGCATGACTGGTTCTTTGGGGCGGCTCACGTCAAGCTTGCAGCTGTGGCGCCTGCCTCCCTGTTGAAAGCCCCCATCTTCAAAGATCGGGAGAACGTCTCCCAGTACCTGGACCACATGAGCGGTTTAGGCTGGAACGTTGCCAAGCGCTGGCGCGCAGGTGCGCCTGTGAAGTTTTCGCGCCTCTACGAGTCTTTCAGTGCCGTCCAGCCGTTCAGCTACTACGGCAGCTACGAGCTGAGCAGCGCTGCCAGGGACTTCAGACGCACGCTTCATGGCATCGCCATAGATATCCATCTGCTGAGCGTCCGGTTCGGTGGACCGCAGTTGGTGGAGGCTGACGACCTTAGCCACGCCATGGGGCAGGCTTGGTTTGACGTTGATGCCTTCAGGGAGCAGTACGTCTCGGGTCTGCCGAAGGTTCTTTCGGATGACGCTGCCGAGTTGTTCATCCGCAGCCAGATGGCTGGGTTCGACGCAGCCGTCGATGAAGAGACCGGCGTGCGCATGCTTGCCATGCTCGACCTGTGCGAGATGGGCATCCGCCATAAGCTGACCGCCCTGGCCTCTGAGCTTTGCCGCCGTACCTGGGAGCTGGTGCTCGGATACTCGCAGCGGAAGGACCCGGCGCTGTCCGAGCTGATGGACGCGCTTGAGTATCTGGCGGTGGTCGCGCCCGACGACACCCGACGCCTGCTGGCCGAGGTAGGCCCTCAAGTTCATCATGTGTTGTCGTACACAGATGGCAAGGGCACTCGGCATGTCCTCTATGAAGCTGATCGCTTGCTTGCAATGCTGCATCGCGAGGCGCTGGTGGAGAAGTACCGCGAGCACACAGAGAGCGGTGACTGGTATCACGCGGAAAACAGCCTGGAAGCCTATGTCGCGACCATGCCCGCGCAAACCGCGCTAGGGAATGCTCTTCTTCGCACTGGCCTTCACGCAGGCGCTGTTGATGCTCTAAAGGAGGCGGCTGATGGTGGAGATGCCCTTTCCGCCAGGTTGCTTGCGGAAGTCGTGATTCACAACGGGGCCGACGTTGGTCGAATCGCGGACACGGATCGCGGGAGCACGCCTACTCATTGGAAGCCGTTCCTGTCGGACGTGAAGACATATGGGGTCGATGACCTTCAGCGTCTGCTTGATGACTTGAAGAGTCACTACGGAGTTCGCGGCGACATCCTGCGGGAGTGGTATTTGCACTGGGAGGCCCAGGGGGAGGGCTCTCGGCTCATCCATGTGCTCGAGCCTCGGCTTTTGTCAGGCTCTGTGCGGGATGACGATCTGAGTGACCTGCTGGACTTGGCGTTTGAAACCAAGCTCAGGTTGGAAGGGAAGGCAGCCGCCTTCCCATACATTGTTCAGGCGCAGATGTTCCGGGGAGGTTGGTCCGGACCGATGATGGCCAGCCAAGAGCAGTCTCGACAGCGTCTGCAGCGAGCAGTCGCCACCTACAAGAGTCGCTGTGACGAGTTTTTCGTCAAGTCAGCATATAGCTGGCTCGGGCTCCCGAGAAAGGAGCGCGTGATTCCGAGCGACATCATGGTGTACTTCCTCGGGCTGCAGGGGCGTACGGCGGAGGCGGTTCAGTTCGCGCAAGCCATGGTTCAGGCCGTGCGCGATGACACCCGGACGCTGCAGCTCAAGGTGCCATCTTGGGTGCTCAAGCTCGCGGCGCCGAGCCCTGCTCCATGAACTTGGAGCTGGAGCTACTTTTCGTCAGGCTTCGCTGGCCTGTGGCGGCAACGCGCTGGTGGGTGATGCAGGAGCTGGCCACCCTGTTGGTCACACCCGGCGTTGCTGATGAGGTGCAGACCCGCCTGTTCAAGGAATTGCGCGGATGTCGGTTGGAGGCTGAGGCGCTGGAAGTTCTGAGCATCTTCTGGATGGCATTCCACAAAGGGTGGGCTGCGCCCCAAGAGCTTGGCGACGCCCTATCTCGGCCGTCCATGTTGGCAGACCGCTTGTTGGGTGACATGAAGGTCTCGTCTCAATCAGTCGCCACTCCACCACTGCACGTCGCACCAACCGACTTTGAGGTGCCAGAGGAGTTTGAGCGGCGCCAAGGCACGGATGTTCCCCGGATCCACTACTCCACCGTGAAGTGGATGGAAAAGAGGTTCGGGTTTCCTTTGGTGCGTCAAATGGCGTACGAGTGGGCGCGGTCGAAAGAGGCATATCCGGATGCCCCATTCCAGGGAGACTTGGCCCACTTTGCGCGGCCAACAGGTGGTGCGGGGTGCTTTGCAGATAGGACCTCGCTGCGAATGTTGACCGCCTTTATCAGAACCCTAGAGGTCGCGAAGGCGCTATGGCAGGCGCCGGCTCAACTGGCGTTTGGGGTTGTTCTTAGGGCGCTTCCTCTGGTTCCTACGCTTGCTTTCCTCAGGCCTGAGCGTCCGACCTGGTTGCCAGCGCTTGTTCCAGAGGCGGGGGCCGACGCCGATTCCATCAGTGGATTCATCGGGGGCGCTGACGCGGCTCTGAGAGCAATGGACCTGCAAGCAGCACTCATTGCGCTTGCGACACCCCTGCATGTCTCTGATCACGAGGTGACCGTGCTGACCGTCGTGCGCTGGAGGCGATGGGGTTCGAAGGACGTCGAACCGAGTGAGCTTTGGGAGCGGTACGCGTCTCGTCAGCATCGTGCGTACGGCGACTTCGACTCAGACGGGTGGGGCCTGCAGAGTTTGATATCAAGCTTGCCTCTTGAGGAGGTCATCGACGAAGAAGTCGATGCAGCGCCCATGGCAGCGCTTTTGGGCACAGAGGTCATCGGCTACCTTCAACGGGAGCTTTACCCAGAGCGACTCTATCTGCCGGTGGTGACGGGACAGGCGGACGACCTTGTCGCAGAGCCTTCAGGCGGAAAGCTTGCGATCAAGGCTGCGGACGTCGAGGTCGCCAGTCAGCAGTACTGGAACGCAGGGTGGTCGCCCGGTCATCCATCAGGTAGCAGCGGTCTCGTTGGCACTGCCTTGATTGGGCGAGCAGACTGGCCTCGAGGTGAAGACGAGGCGGCTCCCGATGGCCACTTCTACCTTTGGCGCTTGAGCAGGCTAAAACGGGAACACGGCTACGGTGACTACGAGGAAGAGGCACCGCTGTTTGGAATCATCGGGCTTTAGGACCGTTCGTTTTAAGCCAGAACGTTCCGTCTGGCACGCGCTCCTCGCTGGTGAGCGCCTTGACCTACTGAAGGGTGCCAGGCATGGACTGAGGGAAGGCCGACCGCCACTTAAGAGCGCGGTAGGCGCATGTTTCACGCCAAAACGAGGTTTGCCAGCACAGCAGGGTTTTCGGCGGGGCCGCGAATGGCAGCAACGGGTCGATCTGCGACGGTCGCGGGACGCGATGGCGGTCGCTCGACCAGCCCGAATGCAGGCGTCCGGCCCAAAGGCCGGTTCCGGGAATGAAGCAGCCGGCCAGGCCGTGCCGCATCGCTCGACCGCTTCAGGCAACAGCGGTCACTTGGAGCCCTGTCGTCCAACGACCGAGATCAGCCTGAAACGGCGATTCACCTCTCTCCACACCTTCGCGCCCCGAAAACAACGATGCTTTCACTCCTGCACCTCGAAAGCATGCAAATCGGTGCCAGACCCACGACCGATTCTGTTTTCAGGCTGTGGGATCATTTGGGCAATCAGGCCCCGTTTTGCGCAGCCGCCAAGGGCGGGGGTTACGCCTTAGGCTGGGTGGCGAAATCCTTGGGGTTCAGGCCCAAATCTTCCAGCTTTTTCGCGTACGAGTCCCGGCGTTTGGCTGCCTTTGCCGCTGTCTCGGAGGCGGCTTGTATGGCCTTGGGCCCTTTGTGGGCAGCCGCCTGGATCAGCCCAAACTTGTGGGCGGCCTCGGCCTCGGCCCGCTTGAACGTGGCGATGAGTTCAGCGTGGGCAACAGATGGATTCACAGCAACGCCCCGATCAATCGACGCCGTCATTCTTAAATTTTGACGCTGGCGCGAAGCAAGGCGTTTCTCAAATCGCGCGTGGCTTCTTTATGAACATCCACCTTTTGAACCGCCAGGTCGAACGAAGAGCCTGGCTTGATGCTGGTGGGCAGTATCTTTTTGGCTGGAAGCTTGGATGGGTAAGTCCCTTGACGTGGACACATGCGAACGGAAAACCCGAATTCTTCGAGCACGCCTTTCGCATACAACTCCACCAATTGTTGAAACGTCACGTAGGTTGAGCGTTTCACGTCTTTGCGTCCTGGTTGGCAGACGTCGCGAACGAGTTCGAATTTTCCATGTGAATCGCGCTGGGTATCGGTGAACGGATGTAGCAAGAAAGTCTGACGAACGCCATCCTTTTTGGACACCCGAATGTGCTCGACGGCGATATCGGTTAACAGCATGTTGTTTTTCCAGCTCCGAGAGCTGCAGGTTGCGTGACCGCATCAGCCGACACATCGCAGACAGCAGATTTTGGTTTCAAGAGACGTCAGCGGGAAGCCGAGTGCCCCTTGGGATGCGGGTTGATCGTGCGGGCAAAAATCACCCAGCGGGCGCGGACTTTAACTGAACGACCGTCAGTGGTCGATCCCGATGGCACGGCGATGGACCGCCTGGGGTCCCCAACTGCCTGCCGAGGGTGGTCCATTCAAAGCCCGTTGCCAGCCTGAAGCAGTCACCAACCCCCTCCTCACTTCCCCGCCCCTCTCCCCTCAAACACAAAATCCGGCAGCGCCAGCGTCGCCTCCGCCACATCCAGCAAGCGGCGGTTGTGGTCCATCGACGCTTTTTGCAGCGCGCGCAGCGCGGCGTCTTCGGTCAGGCCCAAGCGGGCCATGAGGGCGCCTTTGGCGCGTTCGATCACCTTGCGTTCGTTCAGGGCGCGGCGCGCGGTGTCCAGCTCGACCTCCATGCGGGCCAGGCGCTCGGACTGGGCTTGCAGCAGCTCGACCAAGGACGACACGCTGGGCTCTTGCGCCTGGGCTGCGCTGCTGGCCGCCACGGCCGCGGCGCTGGCGCCGCTGGCAGCCGCCAGGCCCGCCTCGCCCAAGCCGGCGGCGGGCAGGGTTTCGCCGGTTTGCAAGAAGCGCTCGACTGCGTGGGCGCGAGGCAGGGGTTTGTCGCGCAGTTGGCGCAGCAGGCCCTCGGAGTCCTGCAGGTCGCGTTCGGCGGCGGCCATCTGGGCCTGGCAGGCCTGGCGCAGGCAGGCGACCAGCTCGGTTTGCAGTTGCCACAGCTCGGCAATGCGCACGCTGGCCACCTCAAACCAGTCGTCGCTGAGGCTGCTGTCCAGCGCGGCTTCATGGCGCGCCATGCACAGGGTGCGGCGCAGGCGCTCCAGCAGGGCGACCTTGGGGGTCAGCTGCAGTTGCTGCCAGCGGGTGCGCAGGGCGGGCTCGGCAAATTCTTCAAACAGGTGCAGGCTGCGCTCTTGCGCCTCGATCAGCTGCACCACGCGCTGTTGCAGGGCCTCGGTGCACAGGCCCGAGGCATAAAGCTGGGCGCCCACGGCACGCTCCTGGCCGGCGGCCTCTTTGCCTTGCACCAGGTGCACAAAGGCGACCAGCAGGCGCGACACGTCGGGGTTGGGGGCCGCGTCGGCCAAATGAAAAATCAGCTCCACCAGGCCGGCAATGACGCGGCTGAAGGCGGCCACGGCGTCGCTGGCGCTGGGGGTTTGGCGCTCGATCTGGGCACGCAGTGCGGGCAACGCCTCCAGGTCCAGCAGCACCCAGGCCATCAGGGACAGCAGGCGGGTGGAGGCGCCCAGGGGCGGTTGCAGGTGGTGGGCAAACTGCTCGCGCAGCGCCGCCTCGACCGGCTCGGCCGCGGCGCTGGCGGCGCGGCGCTCGGCCACAAAACGCTGCCCGCCCGAGGCCAGAAACCCGCTGCTGGCGCCGCGCTCGCGTTGCAACGCGTCGATCAGCTGGCCGGTCACGTCGACCAGGTCAACCCGACCCGCCAGGTGGCGCAGGGCCTCGATCTCCAGTTGCTTGGCGCGCAGAACCAGTTGAGAGACGGACAGTGGCATGGCTTGATCGGGGTCGGTGGTGTAGTTCGCAGACCAAGCACCTTCCGTACCCTGCCAGCTGGCGGCCCAGCTCATGCCCGGGCCCTCATGGCGCGCTGACCAGCACGCGTTCACCGTCCAGGCGCACCGGGTAGGCGCGCACCGAGTATTCCGGGGCTTCCAGGCACTCACCGCTGCGCAGGTCAAAGTGGTGCTTGTAAAGCGGTGAGGCTACCACGGTGCGGTCGGCCAGGTTGCCCACCAGACCGCGCGAATTGACGCTGGCGCGGGACTTGGGGTCGACGTTGTCGATGGCAAAGTACTGCGCCTCGCCCACGCGGAAGATGGCCACATGGTGCGCCCCCACGCGGGCGCACACGCCGGTGTTGGGCAGGATGTCGTCCACGGTGCAGACGGCTGTCCAGTGCGGGGTGTCGATGTCGGTGCTCATGTTCAGTTTCTCCAGGACAGGGGCCTCAGGCCAGGCTGCGTTGGGCATCGGCGGGGGCGCTCAGCGGGGCCGCGGCGGCGCGTTCTTCGGGGCGGGCCGGGCGGATCTGGCCGCGCTCTTCGACAAACACGATGTGCTCGTCGGCGCGGTCGCTGTTCACAAAAGACCGGAAGCGCTGGCGCACCTCGGGCGTGGTGACGGCGGTCTTCCACTCGCACTGGTAGGTGTCGACCACCTGCTGCATCTGGCTTTCCAGCTCGGCGCACAGGCCCAGGCTGTCGCGCAGGATGACGTCTTGCAAATAGGCCAGGCCACCTTCCAGGTTCTCGCGCCAGGTGCTGGTGCGTTGCAGGCGGTCGGCGGTGCGCACATAAAACATCAGCACGCAGTCGATCAGGCGGATCAGCTCGGCCTGGCTCAGGTCGGACGCGAACAGCTCGGCGTGGCGCGGCTTCATGCCGCCGTTGCCACACACGTACAGGTTCCAGCCCTTGTCGGTGGCGATGACGCCAATGTCCTTGCCTTGGGCTTCGGCGCATTCGCGGGTGCAGCCCGAGACGCCAAACTTGATCTTGTGCGGCGCGCGCAGGCCCTTGTAGCGGTTCTCCAGCAGCACGGCCAGGCCCACGCTGTCGCCCACGCCATAGCGGCACCAGGTCGACCCGACGCAGCTCTTCACGGTGCGCAGCGATTTGCCGTAGGCGTGGCCCGACTCAAAGCCGGCGGCGATCAGCTCCTCCCAGATGGCGGGCAGTTGCTCGACGCGGGCACCAAACAGGTCGACGCGTTGGCCGCCGGTGATCTTGGTGTACAGGCCGTACTTCTTGGCCACCTGGCCGACCGCGATCAGGCCGTCGGGCGTGACCTCACCCGCAGGCATGCGCGGCACCACCGAGTAGGAGCCGTCTTTCTGGATGTTGCCCAGGTAGTAGTCGTTGCTGTCTTGCAGGCTGGCCAGGTCTTTCTTGAGCACAAACTCGTTCCAGCACGAGGCCAGGATGCTGGCCGCCGCTGGCTTGCAGATGTCGCAACCCAGGCCCTGGCCATGGCGCGCCAGCAGCTCGTCAAAGCTGCGGATCTGGCCGACACGGATCAGGTGGTAGAGCTCTTGGCGCGAGTACGCAAAGTGCTCGCACAGGTGGTTGTTGACGCTCAGGCCCTGCTTCTTCATCTCGGCCTTCATGACCTGGGTGACCAGGGGCACACAGCCACCGCAGGTGGCACCGGCCTTGGTGCAGGCCTTCAAGGCCGCGATGGAGGTGGCGCCGTCGCAGACGGCCTGGCAGATCTGGCCTTTGCTGACGTTGTTGCACGAGCAGATCTGGGCGCTGTCGGGCAGCGCGTCCACGCCCAGCGTGGGCTTGGCCTGGCCGTCGCTGGACGGCAGGATCAAGAACTCCGGCTGGGCCGGCAGCTCGATGGCGTTGAGCGCCATTTGCAGCAGGCTGCCGTACTCGGCCGCGTCCCCCACCAGCACGGCGCCCAACAGGCGCTTGCCGTCTTCGCTGACCACGATCTTCTTGTAGACCTGCTTGATCTCGTCACAGTACTGAAAGCTGCGGCTGCCCGGCGTTTTGCCATGCGCATCGCCCAGGCTGGCCACGTCCACCCCCATCAGCTTGAGCTTGGTGCTCATGTCGGCGCCCACAAAAGCGGCGTCGTCCTGGCCCACGATGTGGCGCGCGGTGACGCGGGCCATCTCGTAGCCTGGGGCCACCAGGCCAAAGGTCTGGCCGTTCCAGGCGGCGCATTCGCCAATCGCGTAGATGTCGGGGTCGCTGGTGCGGCAGGCGCTGTCGATGGTGATGCCGCCGCGCGGGCCCATGGCCAGGCCGCTGGCTCGGGCCAGTTCGTCGCGCGGGCGGATGCCGGCGGAGAACACGATCATGTCCGCCTCCAGCGTGCTGCCATCGGCAAACACCATGCGGTGGCGGGCGTCGGTGCCGTCCACGATCTCGAGGGTGTTCTTTTGGGTGTGCACCTGCAGGCCCAGGTCTTCAATCTTCTGGCGCAGCACGCGGCCACCGCCCTCGTCCACCTGCACCGCCATCAGGCGCGGGGCAAACTCGACCACATGGGTCTGCAGGCCCAGGTCGCGCAAGGCCTTGGCGCATTCCAGGCCCAGCAGGCCGCCGCCCACCACCACGCCACTCCTGGCGCGTGCGCCGCAGGCGGTCATGGCCTCCAGGTCTTCGATGGTGCGGTAGACAAAGCAGTCGGCGCGGTCGTGGCCCGGCACGGCGGGCACAAAGGGGTTGGAGCCGGTGGCCAGCACCAGCTTGTCGTAGGGCAAGACCTCGCCCGCCGCGGTGGTCACGGTGTGGGCCACGCGGTCGATGGCCACGGCCCGCGAGGCCAGGCGCAGGGTGTAGCCGGTGCGCTCAAAAAAGCCCGGCTCGACCAGGCTCAGGTCTTCGGCCGTCTTGCCGGCAAAAAACTCGGACAGGTGCACCCGGTCGTAAGCGGGGCGAACCTCTTCGCCCAAGACGGTGATCTGGGCCCCGGAGACGCCGGCGTCTGCCAAGCTTTCCAGGAACTTGTGGCCGACCATGCCATGACCCACAACGACGATTTTCATAAGCACCTCTGAGGCGTTCAGGCGCCGCGATCCCTTGCCATGACGGGATTGCTTCGCCTGGGCAGGTGGGCGTGTCAAACGCTCACACCCGCCTGGGTTGAAGAAATCTAAGAAAAATGGACCTCCGAAGCAGCCCTGGCTGAGCCAAGACCGATGGGGGCGCCATGCTTCTCCGCCGTCGTTAGCGGAAACCGGGTGCGAACGCGTGGGCGACAATACCTGCGGGCACGGCAGGCTTGATGCAAGCTCCGTGCCTGTCTGAAAGCAGCCTGCGCGCCACCCAAAGCACCAAATCGCAGCAGGCTGCGCCAAGTTGGTGCCCAGGCACGGCGCTGCGGCGCGCAGGACGCGGGCAGGGTCGGCGCCAGGGGGGGCAGGCCCCGTTTTTAAAAATTCGCTTGACCTGTGCGCCCAACGGACTAAAACCCAGGGTAAGCGGCTTCTTCAGGTCGCTTGCAACGAGGCTTGCCATGAAAACCAAGCGTTTCTGGGACGAAGAAATCAGGGTCTGGGCACGCCAGTGCCTGTCGGACCTGCTGACCCTGGTTTTGTTTGTGGCCGGGTTCATGACCCTGACCCTGCCGGTGGTGGTGCCGGGGGTGCTGATGTGGTGGTTTCAGCTGGTCACGGGTCGACCCTGACGGCGCCCGCACCGGGTGCGGAGCACCGCCACCCCTGCGGCTGAAGCCACCCTGACAAGCCTTGACCGTGGCCACCTCCAGCCTGCCAACGGCGCGGCCGATCCGGCGGGCGCGCGGCCGCCCTTGCAGGCCCGCCCCGGTGCTGGCCGCAGCGCGCCGGGCTGGCGAGTCAGACCGTCAGGCCGGTGAAAGGAAGGGCGGAATCTGTCTTTTCCAGTCAACAAGGGCCCCCTCCTGGCGACCTAAATCAAGCAACACAAGCTTATTTCTTAAAAATTGCTAGGTGTTTTTGGATTCCGCGCATTTAATGCATGAGTGCAATTCAATTTGCACAGGCTTGCGGTGATTGGCCAGGTTTTCGTCTGAAATGTGCGTTTTTCGGGACTCCATCGCTTTCTCTATGTATTTTTAGGAGTCCCAAAATGGGCAACAAACTCTACGTCGGCAACCTGCCGTACCAAGTTCGTGACAACGACCTCGAACAAGCTTTCAGCGAATTCGGCAGCGTCACCAGCGCCAAGGTCATGATGGAACGTGACACCGGCCGCTCCAAGGGTTTCGGCTTTGTCGAAATGGGCAGCGATGCTGAAGCTCAAGCCGCCATCAACGGCATGAACGGTCAGTCCATGGGTGGCCGCAGCGTCACCGTGAACGAAGCCAAGCCGATGGAACCCCGTCCCCCGCGCAGCGGTGGCGGCTTCGGCGGCGGCGGCGGTTACGGCGGTGGCCGTAGCGGTGGTGGCGGCGGCGGCTACGGCGGTGGCCGCAGCGGCGGCGGCGGCTACGGCGGCGGCAGCAGCTACTGAATCGAATCCCCGTCGGTCTGATGTCCCTCAGCGCACTGTGATTTAAAAACCACAACTGCCCGCTGCGACACCAGCCCACAGATTCAAAAAAAGCCCCTCTCGAGGGGCTTTTTTGCGTCTGAAGCGGCCCCCAAATACGCTCAACCCGCACTCAATTAAGGTGCAGCAGCACAAAGCCACACCGACCCAACGCCGGCGCATCAAACCCAACGGCAAAGCAGCAGCAGGGGCTTGCGATCTCCTGCACAATCCGCCGTTGGCTTGCCAGTGCCCACTCGGGCGCCCGGCCAGGATGCCAGACAGCCAACCGGGTATGTGATCAATGTGGATCGTCAATATTGCGCTGCGCCGCCCCTACACGTTCATCGTGATGGCCTTGCTGATCGTGCTGGCCACGCCACTGACGCTGATGCGCATGGCGACGGACATCTTTCCGGAGATCAACATCCCGGTCATCAGCATCATCTGGAACTACGGCGGTTTGTCGGCCCAGGAGGTGGGCGCCCGCATCACCAACGTCAATGAACGCTCGCTGACCACCACGGTCAACGACATCGAACACATCGAGTCACAGTCCCTGGCGGGGATCGCGGTGGTCAAGGTGTTCTTCCAGCCCAACGCCAACATCCAGACCGCACTGGCCCAGGTGACGTCGTCCGTGCAGGCGGTGGTGCGCCAGATGCCGCCGGGCATCACGCCCCCCTTGGTGATCAAATACTCGGCGTCCAGCCTCCCGGTGATCCAGCTCGGCCTGTCCAGCCCCAGCATGTCCGAGCAGGGGCTGTTTGATGCGGCCGTCAACTTTTTGCGCCCCCGCTTGATCACCATCCCGGGCGCGGCGGTGCCCTTCCCTTATGGCGGCAAGAACCGGCTGGTGTCGGTGGACCTGGACACCAAGGCGCTGCAGGCCAAGGGCCTGACGCCCAGCGACGTGATCACCGCCATCAACGCACAAAACCTGATCCTGCCCGGGGGCACCGCCAAGCTCGGCGAGACCGAGTACACGGTGTCCATGAACGGCTCGCCCGACACCCTGCAGGGGCTGGCCAGCCTGCCGGTGCGCACCAGCAACGGCAACGCGATCTTGCTCAGTGACGTGGCCAATGTGCGCGACGGCTTCTCGCCGCAGACCAACGTGGCGCGCCAGGACGGCAGCCGGGGCGTGCTGCTGTCGGTGCTGAAGAACGGCAATGCGTCGACGCTGGAGATCGTCGACAAGTTGCGCAGCCTGCTGCCCTCGGTGGCCCAGACCCTGCCCGCCGACCTGAAGATCACGCCGCTGTTTGACCAGTCGCTGTTCGTCAAGGCGGCCGTCTCGGGCGTGGTGCACGAGGCACTGATCGCCGCCTGCCTGACGGCCGCGATGATCCTGCTGTTCCTGGGCAACTGGCGCAGCACCTGCATCATTGCGGTGTCGATCCCGCTGTCGGTGCTGGCCTCGATCCTGGCCTTGTACGCGCTGGGCGAGACCATCAACCTCATGACCCTGGGCGGACTGGCGCTGGCGGTGGGCATCCTGGTGGACGACGCCACGGTGACCATCGAAAACATCGAACGCCACCTGCACCTGGGCACGCCGCTGGAGCAGGCCATCCTGGACGGCGCAGGCGAGATCGCCGTGCCGGCGTTTGTCTCCACCCTGTGCATCTGCATCGTGTTTGTGCCGATGTTTTTCCTGAGCGGGGTGGCGCGCTTTCTGTTCGTGCCGCTGGCCGAAGCGGTGGTGTTTGCCATGCTGGCGTCGTATGTGCTGTCGCGCACCTTGGTGCCGACCCTGGTCATGCTGCTGATGCGCAACGCCCCGGTGCCCGACGACAGCCGCCCAGGCCCGCTGCGCCGCATCTACCTGGGTTTTGACGCCGCGTTTGAGCGCCTGCGCGGCGGCTATGTGGTGGTCCTGAGCGCACTGCTGCCGCGCCGCCGCAGCTTCATCGTGCTGTTCATGCTGTTCTGTGTGGCGTCTTGCGGCCTGTACGGCACGCTGGGCCGGGACTTCTTCCCGACCGTGGACGCGGGGCTGATCCGCCTGCACTTCCGCGCGCCGACGGGCACCCGCATCGAAGAAACCGCGCGCCTGGCCGACCGCATCGAGGCCGCCGTGCGCCAGGTGGTACCGCCCGAAGAGCTGGAAACCATCCTCGACAACCTGGGCCTGCCCTACAGCGGCATCAACCTGTCGTACAGCAACGCGGGCACGATCGGCACGCTGGACGGCGAAGTGCAGATCGCGCTGAAAAAAGGCCACGCCCCCACCGAAGACTATGTGCGCCGCCTGCGCGCCGAGCTGCCGCCGCAGTTCCCGGGGGTGGAGATCTTCTTCCAGCCAGCCGACATCATCACGCAGATCCTCAACTTCGGACAGCCCGCCGCCATCGACGTGCAGTTTGCGGGCCCCAATGTGGCCGAGAACTACCGCCTGGCCAGTCTGCTGCAAGCCAAGGTGCGGCAGATCGATGGCGCCGTGGATGTGCACATCCAGCAGCGCATCAACCAGCCGACCAAAAAGCTCGACATCGACCGCACCCAGCTGCAGCAACTGGGCCTGAACGCCAACAACGTGGCGCAGAACCTGTTGGTGTCGCTGTCGGGCAGCTTCCAGACCGCGCCGGCCTTCTGGCTCAACCCCAGCAACGGGGTGGTCTACACGGTGGCGGTGCAGACGCCGCAGTACAACGTGGACTCGCTGGACAGCCTGTTGCAGATCCCGGTGGCCCCCCCCAGCAGCAATGCGGCCAGCGCGGCCCCGGCCACCCCGCAGCTGATGGGCAACCTGGTCACCGTGCGTCCGGCGCGCGAGCAGACCGTGGTCTCGCGCTACAACGTGCAGCCCGTGGTGGACCTGTATGTCAGCGTCGACGGGCGCGACCTGGGCAGCGTCGCCAGCGAAGTGCAAAAAGCCATCGACAGCCTGAAGGACCAACTGCCCCGGGGCACCCAGGTCAAGATGCGCGGCCAGGTGGAGACCATGCAGTCTTCGTATGTCGGCCTGGGCGTGGGCCTGTTGGGCGCCATCGTGCTGGTGTACCTGCTGATCGTGGTCAACTTCCAGTCGTGGATCGACCCGCTGATCATCATCACCGCCCTGCCCGCCGCGCTGGCCGGCATCGCGTGGATGCTGTTCCTGACCGGCACCACCCTCAGCGTGCCGGCCCTGACCGGCGCCATCATGACCATGGGCGTGGCCACCGCGAACAGCATCTTGATGATCTCGTTCGCGCGCGAACGCCTGCTGGACGGGGCCGCCCCGCTGTCGGCCGCGCTCGAAGCCGGCACCACCCGCCTGCGCCCGGTGCTGATGACGGCCCTGGCCATGATCATCGGCATGCTGCCCATGGCCATCGGCCTGGGTGAAGGCGGCGAACAGAACGCGCCCCTGGGCCGCGCCACGATTGGTGGCCTGCTGTTCGCCACCGTGTCGACCCTCTTTTTTGTGCCGGTGGTGTTTGCCGGCGTGCACCGCTGGCTGGAACGCCGCGCGACCCGTCGCACCCCGCCCAACACCGCACGCCCCCCGCACTCCAGCTTAGGAAACGCCTGACATGAGCCACGCGCAGCGACACTCTTCCATCGGAATCCATGGCCTGCACCTGCACGAGGGCGCGCACCAGATCCACCGCCTGCGGCTGTTGCGCCGAGCCAAGTGGGGCGCCCTGATCGCCCTGCTGGTGCTGGGCGCCGGGGCTGGCGCGGTGATGTTCGAGCGCGCGGCCCAGGCGCGCACGCTCAGCGCCGCCACCCAGGCCAATGCCAAGGTGCATGTGTTTGTGGTGTCGCCGCGGCCTGGCCGGGGTCAGCAGCAGATCCAGCTGCCCGGCACGCTGCAGGGCTACATGGAAACCCCGCTGTACGCGCGCGTCAGCGGCTATGTGCAACGCTGGCACAAGGACATTGGCGACCGCGTGCAAAAAGGCGACTTGCTGGCCGAGATCGCCACCGGCGAGATCGAACAACAACTGGCCGAGGCCCGCGCAACGCGCCAGCAAGCCCAGTCCAACCTGCAACTGGCCCGCACCAGCTTTGAACGCTGGCAGGGCCTGCGCCAGCGCGACGCGGTGTCACAGCAAGAACTCGACGAGCGCCAGAACACCCTGAAACTGGTGCAGGCCAACGTGGCCGCCACCGAGGCCAATGTGCAGCGACTGGAGCAACTGCTGTCCTACGGCCGCATCGTGGCGCCGTTTGCGGGCGTCATCACCAAGCGCAACATCGACGTCGGCAGCCTGGTGGACGCGGGCAATGGCGGCGCGCCCAAGCTGCTGTTCACGCTGTCCCAGGTCAACCCGCTGCGCCTGTACGTGGCGGCGCCGCAAAGCGCGGCCCCGCGCATCCAGGTGGGCAACGAGGCCCAGGTCACGCTGGCCGAGCTGCCAGGCCAGACCTTCACCGGCAAGGTGGTGCGCACGGCCGGCGCCATCGACCCGGCCACCCGCACCCTGCAGGTGGAGATTCAGCTGCCCAACCCCGACGGCAAACTGCTGCCTGGCTCCTACGTGCAAGTCGCGCTGCAGACCAATGCCGCCGACAAGCCCACGCTGACCGTGCCCAACAACGCGCTGCTGTTCCGCCCCGAGGGCACGGTGGTGGCGGTGGTGCGCGACGGCAAGGTGAACCTGCAAAAGGTCACCCTGGGCCGTGACCTGGGCGTGCGCATCGAGATCCTCAAGGGCCTGCAGGCCAGCGACAAGCTGATCGTCAACCCACCCGACTCGCTGGCCGAGGGCGACCCGGTCGAGGCCAACGACCTGCCGGACCCCAAACCCGCAGACAACAAGGGCGGTGACAAAAAAGCGGGTGATGCCAAAGCCGCAGATGCCAAGCCCGGTGACGCCAAAGCCGCAGATGCCAAAAAAGGCGACGGCCCACCCGCCGCGCCCCAGGGCAACGACGGCAAGCAGGCCGCCCGGAGCACCCCGTGAGCGCCGCCCGCGTCTGTCGCCCGCTGACCCCGCTGGGCTGGGCACTGGCCCTGGGTGGCCTGCTGCTGACGGGCTGTTCGGCGGTGGGCCCCGACTACCAACGCCCCTCGGTGGCCACCCCGGCCCAATGGCAGACCGAGCCCGGCTGGCAAAGCGGCCAGCCGCGCGACACCGAAGCCAAAGGCGACTGGTGGACGGTCTACGGGGACCCGCAGCTCAATGCCCTGATGGCGCTGGCCCTGACCCAGAACAACACCTTGGCGCTGGCCCAGTCGCGCCTGGACCAGGCCCGCGCCCAGACCAACGCGGCGCTGGGCGCGCGGCTGCCGCGCGTCGGGCTGCAAGGCGCCACCTCGCGCTACCAGACCTCGGCCAACCGCCCCCTGACCAGCTACACCAGCACCAACAGCTCGGTGCAACAGAACGACTACAACCTGGCCCTGACGGTCAGCTACGAGGTCGACCTGGCCGGCCGGGTGCGCCGCCAGCTTGAAGGCGTGCGCGCCAGCGAAGCCCAGTCCCAGGCCGACTTTGAGAACACCCGCCTGCTGCTGGGCGCCCAACTGGCCAGCAGCTACCTGGCCTTGCGCGGCCTGGACGCCGAGATCGAGGTGCTGCAGCAAACCCTGCGCGCTCAGCGCAAGACGCTGGACTTCGTCACCGCCCGCCATGAGCTGGGCAGCGCCTCGGGCATCGACCTGGGGCAGCAGCAAGGCCTGCTGGCCGGCACCGAGGCCCAGCTGCAGTCGCTGCGCGACACCCGCGCGCGCTTTGAACACGCGCTGGCCACGCTGACCGGCCAGCCCGCCCCCAGCTTCAAGCTGCCGCCCAGCAGCGCCTTGCCACCGCCACCGCTGGTCGCGCTGGGTCAACCGGCCGACCTGTTGGAACGCCGCCCCGACATCGCCAGCGCCGAACGCGCCATGGCGGCAGCCAATGCCCAAATCGGCGTGGCCAGCAGCGCTTACTTTCCAAGCCTGACGCTGTCGAGCCTGTATGGCAACGACAGCGGGCGCCTGGCCCAGTTGTTCACGGGCCCCAGCCTGCTGTGGTCGCTGGGGTTGAGCGCCACCCAGACCCTGTTTGACGGGGGCCGCACCCAGGCCGCGGTCAACGTGGCCCAGGCCAGCCACCAGCAGGCCAGCGCCCAATACCGGCAGGTGGTTTTGGTGGCTTTCCAGGAGGTGCAAGACGGCCTCAGCACCCAGGCCGCGCTGCGCGAATCCTCGCGCGCCCTGCAACAAGCGGTGGCGGCGGCCGAGAAAGTGCTGAGCCTGTCCCAGGCGCGCTACCAGGCCGGGGCCTCCAGCCTGCTGGAAGTCGTGCTGGCCCAGCAAACCCTGCTGGGCTACCAGCGCCAGGAGGTGCAAAACCGCAGCCAGCAGTTGCTGACCTCGGTGCAGCTGATCAAGGCGCTGGGCGGTGGCTGGCAAGTGGAGCCCGGCACCGCCCTGGCCGCCCAGACGCCACGCGCCACGCCCTGACCGCGCGGCCAGCCCGCCCCCACCCGACCGCCCCGAACCGCCCAGCCAGCGCGCCCGGCCTGGCCGACCCAGCGCAGCCGGGCACAATACCGCTCCTCCTGCCGATCCGCACCTTTGTCTGCCCGCCATGGCCCGCCTCCAATTTGAATTGCCCGACCACTTCCTGTTCTCGACCGAGATGCAGATCTACATCAGCCACGTCAACCAGGGCGGCCACCTCGACAACGCCCAGTTGCTGACGCTGGTGTCCGAGGCACGGGTGCGCTTTTTTCAGTGGCTGGGCTACCGCGAAGCCGGGGTCGAGGGCCTGTCCATCGTGGTCGGCGACATCGTGGCGCAGTACAAGTCGGAGGGCTTTCACGGCGAAACCATGTGCGTCGAGATGCTGCCGCAGGACTTCAACCGCTACGGCTTTGACCTGGTGTTCCGCATGACCGACCGGGCCAGCGGCCGCGAGGTGGCCCGCGGCAAGATCGGCGTGGTGTTCGTCGGCAAGCAGGACAAGAAAGTGGCCCTGGTGCCCGAGGCCTTCCGCGCCCGCCTGGCCGCCGCCGTCCCGACGGCCTGAAACGGCCCGCCGTGCCGCGCCCATCGCAAAGCGGCGGCAAAAAACAGCAAAGTTGACGCACGTCGCCGGGCAGCCCGGCGCCGGGGGTGGAGAAACGCCGTCTTGAACAGATGTGCCGAATATAATCAGCCGCCCCGCCCGCACCGAGCGGCCCGGCCCGCTTGGCGGATGCCGCAGCCTGGCGCGCAGCGGCCCCGCCTCCTTACCTTCACCGAACGGGACCCCGAGTCGATCTCCGCCATGATGCTGCCGCTGCGCCCTTGCCTGACGTCATGGCCCGCTGCCGCCTGTGGCGTCCTCAGGGTGCGGTGGGCAGACCGCTTTTGAGCGCCGAGCCCATGAGCGCCGCGCCCGCCCTCGCGCCCACCTTGGGTCCCCCGACCCGCAGCCCAGCGGCCCTGACACACCGTGAATAACTCCTCTCCGGCGTCCCTGTTGAACCGAAGCGCCTCGCGCCAAAGCGGGCGTGTCGGCCTGTGGCCCCTGTTGATCGGCCTGGCGTTTGTCGCCCTGTGGCTGGTCACCCTGGGCAGCCGTGCCCTGATCTCACCCGACGAAGGCCGCTACGCCATGCTGTCGCTGGCCATGCTGCAAAGCGGCGACTGGATCACGCCACGCCTGAACGGCCTGCTGTATTTTGAAAAGCCACCGCTGCAGTACTGGGGCGGCGCACTGGCCATGGCGCTGCTCGGTGTCAGCGAGTTCAGCGCCCGCCTGTGGCCTGGCCTGGCCGGGCTGCTGACCGTGGGCCTGTTGGGCCACACCGCCCACCGCCTGTGGGGCGCACGCACCGGCGTGCTGGCCTTGCTGGGTGGCGCCGGCACCAGCTGGATCTTGATCAACAGCCATTTCTTGTCGCTGGATGCGGGGCTGTGCGGCGCTCTGACGTTGGCCATGTGTGGCTTTTTGCTGGCCCAGCACGCGCAGGCCCAGGGCCAGTCGCGCAGCGGCTGGATGCTGGCGGCCTGGGTGGGACTGGCCGCCGCCGTGCTCAGCAAAGGCCTGGTCGGCCTGCTGATTCCTGGCGCGGTGCTGGTGCTGCACAGCCTGTGGCGACTGGACTTTGCGATCTGGCGCGCCATGCGCTGGTGGGCCGGGCTGGCCTTGTTCGCGGCCCTGACGGTGCCCTGGTTCTGGGCTGTGTCGGCCCGCAACCCGGACTTTGCCTGGTTCTTTTTTGTGCACGAGCACTTCGACCGCTACCTCAGCCCGGTGCACAACCGCGAAGGCCCGCCCTGGTACTTCATCCCCTTCCTGCTGCTGGGCTTCATGCCCTGGACCGGCGCGCTGCCCTGGCTGATGAAGGTGCGCCGCAGTGACTTTGCCGAGGGCTTTTTGCTGGTTTGGGCGCTGTTCGTGATGCTGTTCTTCAGCGCCTCCAGCTCCAAACTGCCGTCCTACATCCTGCCCATGTTCCCGGCCCTGGTGCTGTTGCTGGCCCGCCGACTGGAACAGGCCTCGGTGCGCGCCCTGCGCTGGCACCTGCTGGTGCCGGTGCTGGCCTGGTCGGGTGGTCTGGCGGTGTGGCTGCTGGCCGAGCAACTGGTGGCCAAGGACAGCAGCCCAGCGATTGCGCGCGCCATGCTCGACGGCATCGGCCTGGCCAGTGCCCTGTTCCTGCTGGCCAGCGCACTGACCTGGTGGCTGCTGCAGCGCCAGCGCAAGCTGGCCGCCGTGGCCGTGCTGGCGCTGGCCAACAGCGCTTGCGTGCTGATCGGCCTGCAGGCGCACAACGGCTACGGCCTGCAAAAGAGCAGTGCCGAGTTGGTGCAGGCGATTCCACAGGCCCGCAACCCGGCAGTGCCCGTGTTTTCGCTGCGCAGCTACGACCAGACCCTGCCCTTCTACCTGCGCCGCCCGGTGACGCTGGTGGACTTCCAGGGCGAATTCGAGTTTGGCCAGACCCGTGAACCCGCGCTGTGGGTGCCCACGCTGGAGGGCTTTGTGCCGCGCTGGCAGGCCGCCCCCGAAGCCGTGGCCTACATGGAGCGCCCGACCCTGGCCGCCCTCCAGGCGCTGGGGCTGACCCCGCGCATCGTGTTCCAGGACGAGCGCCGCGTGGTGATCGCCAAACCCTGAAGCCCCCAGCCCATGAAACTCACTGACTTCCTGTTTGTCCTGGCCGGCGTGCTGCTCAATGCGGGTGCCCAGCTGCTGCTCAAATCGGGCGCCAACGCGGTGGGCCCCATCCAGGGCCTGGAGGGCCTGCGCGGCGTGGCCCTGACGCTGGCCTTCCACCCGGGCATCCTGGGCGGGCTGTTTTGCTATGTGCTGAGCGTGGTGCTGTGGATCGTGGCCCTGTCGCGCGTCGATGTCAGCATTGCCTACCCCATGCTGTCGATTGGCTATGTGGTCAATGCGCTGCTGGCCGCGGCCCTGCTGGGCGAGGCGATTTCGGCCCAACGCTGGGCCGGCATGGCCGTGATCCTGCTGGGCGTGGCTATCATCGCCCGCAGCTGAGGCGCTTTGCCCCTGACCTGAACCCTCTTTTCGACCGGACCGCACCGTGCAGCCTTTCCTGCCCTTTACCCGCCCCTCCATTGACGAAGCCACCATCGAGGCCGTGGCCGCCGTGCTGCGCTCGGGCTGGCTGACCACCGGCCCGCGCTGCCAGGAGCTGGAAGCCGCGCTGTCGGCCCGCTTTGGCGGCCGCCCGGTGCGCCTGGCCAGTTCGGCCACCGCGACGCTGGAGCTGGGCCTGCGCCTGGCCGGGGTCGGCCCGGGCGACGAAGTCATCACCACCCCGCTGACCTGGGTGGCCACGGGCAACGTGATCCTGCAGGTCGGTGCCACGCCGGTGCTGGTGGACATTGACCCGGTGACGCGCAACATCGACCTCGACCGAATCGAGGCCGCCATCACCCCGCGCACCAAGGCCTTGCTGCCGGTCGACCTCGCCGGTCTGCCGGTGGACCGGGTGCGCCTGTATGAGATTGCGCAGCGCCACCAGCTGCGCGTGATCGAGGACGCGGCCCAGTCGCTGGGGGCCACCTGGGCCGGGCAGGAGATTGGCCTGGGCGGCGACCTGGTGTCGTTCAGCTTCCACGCCAACAAGAACATGACCACCGCCGAGGGCGGCTGCCTGGTGATGAACAACGAAGACGAGGCGCGCCGCTTCGAGCGCCTGCGCCTGCAGGGCGTGGTGCGCTTCCCCGATGGCAGCGCCGACGTCGAAGAACTGGGTGGCAAGAGCAACCTCACCGACGTGGCGGCCGCCATCGGCCTGGGCCAGCTCAAGCAGGTGGACGACTTCAACCAGCGCCGGGTGGCGCTGGCGCGGCGCTACTTTGAGCTGATCCCGCGCGACCTGGGGCTGGAACTGCCGCTGGCCGACTTCGAGAACAGCAACTGGCACATGTTCCAGCCGCTGCTGCCGCGAGGGGTGGTGCGGGCCGACTTCCTGGCCCGCATGCGCGAGCACGGCATTGGCGTGGGCGTGCACTACCCGGCCATGCATTTGTTCACGCTGTACCGTCAGATGGGTCACTTTGAAGGCCAATTCCCACACGCGGAAGACGTCGGACAGCGCACCATCACCCTGCCTTTGTTCCCCGCCATGAACGACACTGACGTGGACCGCGTGTGCACGGCGCTGCGTGCCGTCCTGACCTGAACCCGATTGGTGATCTGCCCTTGAACTCCGAGTCCAACCCCTCCCTGACCCACCCGGCCCCCCTGCCCGCCAGCGCCCCCGGCGGCCCTGTGCTGAGCGTGGTGATCCCGGTCTACAACGAGGAAGACGGCCTGGCCGCGCTGTTCGACCGCCTCTACCCGGCGCTCGACGCCCTGGGCCTGCGCTACGAGGTCATCTTCATCAACGACGGCAGCCGTGACCGCTCGCCCGGCATCCTAGCCGAGCAGTTCAAGCGCCGCCCCGATGTGACACGGGTCATCCTGTTCAACGGCAATTTCGGCCAGCACCGCGCCATCCTGGCGGGCTTTGCGCACTGCCGTGGCGAGCGCATCGTGACGCTGGACGCCGACCTGCAGAACCCGCCCGAAGACATCGCCACCCTGCTGGCCAAGATGGACGAAGGCCACGACTACGTGGGCTCGATCCGCCGCATGCGCCAAGACGCGGCCTGGCGACGCTGGGCCAGCAAGGCCATGAACGGCCTGCGCGCCAAACTGACGCGCATCAATATCACCGACCAGGGCTGCATGCTGCGCGCCTACAGCCGCGACATCGTGTCCCTGATCAACCAGTGCGGCGAGATGAACACCTTCATCCCGGCACTGGCTTACCAGTTCGCGCGCAACCCCGCCGAGGTGGTGGTGGGCCACGAAGAACGCTTTGCAGGCGAGTCCAAATACTCGCTGTACAGCCTGATCCGACTCAACTTTGACTTGGTCACCAGCTTTTCGGTGGTGCCCCTGCAGTGGTTCTCACTGCTGGGCATGGCGATTTCCGCCGGCGCCGGATTGCTGGTGTTACTACTACTGGGCCGTCGCTTGATCATCGGACCCGAAGAAGGTGGCTTGTTCACCCTGTTTGCCATCGCGTTCTTCCTGATTGGCCTGGCGCTGTTCGGCATCGGCCTGATCGGTGAGTACGTGGGCCGCATCTACAGCGAAGTGCGGCAGCGCCCGCGCTACGTGATCAGCACCGTGCTGGAGCAACGCGAGTGAGCGACCGTTCCCCCAGCGTGCCCGGCGCCGCGGCCCGCCCCAGCGCCATCGTCTTCGCGTACCACAACGTGGGCGTGCGCCTGCTCAAGGTGCTGATCGATGGCGGCGTCGACGTCAAGCTGGTGGTGACCCACGCCGACAACCCCCACGAGACCATCTGGTTCGGCAGCGTGGCCCAGGTGGCGGCCGAACACGGCCTGCCCTGCATCACGCCCGACAGCGCCGAGGCGCCCGAGCTGCTGGCCCAGGCCCAGCAGGCGGCGCCTGATTTTCTGTTCTCGTTCTACTACCGCTACATGCTGGGCCAGCCGCTGCTGGACCTGCCGCGCCGCGGCGCCTTCAACCTGCACGGCTCGCTGCTGCCGCGCTACCGCGGCCGCGCCCCGGTCAACTGGGCGGTGGTGCACGGGCAACGTGAGATCGGGGCCAGCCTGCATGTCATGAACATCAAGCCGGACCACGGCGCGCTGATCGACCAGCAGGCGGTCCCCATCCTCAGCAACGACACCGCGCGCGAGGTGTTTGACAAGGTCACGCTGGCCGCCGAACTGGTGTTGGCCCGCAGCCTGCCTGGCCTGCTCGACGGCAGTGCGCCCCACCACCCGCAACAGCACATTGCGGGTCAGTACTTTGGCCGCCGCACGCCTGAGGACGGGCGCATCCCCGCGCACGCCAGCGCCTGGCAAATCCACAACCTGGTGCGTGGCGTGGCACCGCCCGACTACCCCGGCGCGTTCTTCGATGCCGGGGGTCAACGGGTGCAAATTGACCGCACCTTCTGGGCCGGCCCGCCGGGCCCGGCCGGTGCCGTGCCCCCGCCTGCGTCCGGGGCTGGTCGCTTCCAGCTGGGTCTGCAAGGGCAGACCCTGGTGATCACTGGCGCCGATGGCCAGCGCCTGCCGGTGTTGGCCGCCCGCCTGCAAGGGATGCCGCTCGATGCGGCGCGCCTGCAACAGCTTTTTGGCCCCCAGCCGGTGCTGGTGGCCGACTGATTCAAACCCATTCAACAGATACAGGACCAAACCGTGAAAAACGTGCTCATCCTTGGCGTCAACGGCTTCATCGGCCACCACCTGACCCGCAGCATCATCGAGAACACCGACTGGCACATCTACGGCATGGACATGCACTCCGAGCGCGTGCAGCCCTGGATGGACCACCCCCGCTTCCACTTCTTTGAAGGTGACATCACCATCAACAAGGAATGGATCGAATACCACGTCCGCAAGTGCGACGTGGTGCTGCCACTGGTGGCCATCGCCACCCCGGCCACCTACGTCAGCGACCCGCTGCGCGTGTTTGAACTCGACTTTGAAGCCAACCTCGAGATCGTGCGCCACTGCGTCAAGTACAAGAAGCGCATCGTGTTCCCGAGCACCAGCGAGGTCTACGGCATGTGCGAGGACGACGAGTTCGACCCCGAAGCCTCCAACCTGGTCTACGGCCCGATCAACAAGCCGCGCTGGATCTACGCCTGCTCCAAGCAACTGCTGGACCGCGTGATCCACGCCTACGGCCAGCAACACGGCCTGGACTACACCCTGTTCCGCCCCTTCAACTGGATCGGCCCGGGCCTGGACAACCTGCACACGGCCAAGGAAGGCTCAAGCCGCGTGATCACCCAGTTCCTGGGCCACATCGTGCGCGGCGAGCCGATCAAGCTGGTCGACGGTGGCGCCCAGCGCCGCTGCTTCACCGACATCGACGACGGCATCCGCGCCCTGATGCTGATCCTGGCCAACGAAGGCGGCTGCGCCACGCGCCACATCTACAACATCGGCAACCCGAGCAACGACCTGTCGGTGCGCGACCTGGTGACCGAGATGTTGAACCTGGCCGCCCAGTACCCCGAGTACCGTGAACACGCCGCCAAGGTGCAAGTGGTGGAAACCACCTCCAAGGACTACTACGGCCAGGGCTACCAGGACGTGAGCCGCCGCGTGCCCAAGATCGCCAACACCCAGCAAGAGCTGGGCTGGGCCCCGCAAGTGACCATGCAGCAGGCGCTGAGCCGCCTGTTCGAGCACTACAAGGACCAGCTCGACAGCGCCCGCGGCCTGATCAACTGAAGCCGGACCGGACCGTGAGCGTCATCGCCCTGAAGATCGATGTGGACACCTACCGCGGCACCCGCGAAGGGGTGCCCGCGCTGGCGCGCCTGCTCGAAAAGCACGACGCCCCGGCCACCTTCCTGTTCAGCCTGGGGCCCGACCACACCGGCCGCGCCCTCAAGCGCGTGTTCCGCCCGGGCTTTTTTGGCAAGGTGACGCGCACCTCGGTGGTCGAGCACTACGGGATCAAGACCTTGATGTACGGGGTCATGCTGCCCGGCCCCGACATCGGGCGGCGCGAGGCCGAAGGCCTGCGCGCCATCCGCCGCGCCGGCTTTGAGACCGGCGTGCACACCTGGGACCATGTGCGCTGGCAGGACGGTGTGGCCGACGCCGACGAGGCCTGGACCCGGCGCGAGCTGGTGCGTGCCACCGAGCGCTACGCCGAGGTGTTTGGCGAACGCCCCACCGTGCACGGCGCCGCGGGCTGGCAAATGAACGAAGCCGCCTACCGCCTGCAGGCCGAACTGGGGTACACCGTGGCCTCGGACGGCCGCGGCGAGCACCCCTACTGGCCCTGCAATGCCCAGGGCGAGGTGATTGGCCCGGTGCAACTGCCCAGCACCCTGCCGACGCTGGACGAGCTGATCGGCCTGGACGGCTGGACCGTGGACAACGTGCACGAAGCGCTGCTGGCCCGCACCCGCGACCTGGCCCCCCTGCATGTCTACACCCTGCACGCCGAACTCGAAGGCCAGAAGCTGGCCCCGGTGTTCGAGCGCCTGCTGCGGGGCTGGCGCGACCAGGGCTACCGGTTTGCCACCGTGGGCGACTGCGCGCGCCAACTCGACCTGAGCGCGCTGCCGCGCTGCCCGGTGGCGCTGGGCACCATCCCCGGCCGCAGCGGCACGCTGGTGGTGCAGCAGGCCGCGCTGGCCTAGCCCCCCTGATCAGGGCCCGCGCAGGCCTGCTCCGGGTGCCGCAACCCGTGACCCGTGACCCCGTGGCGCGGGGCGCGCCTGCACGAATGGCGCCGCGCCGATATAGTCGCTGGATGTCTGCCCCAGCCGCCCCGCCACCCGCCCCCAGCCCGACCGAGCTGCCCGCAGAAGCCGACTTCCGGCTTGGCCCTCAAGGGGTGTTGGCGCTGATCGCCATCTTGATGGGCGTGGGCCTGGGCACGCTGGACACCGCCATCGCCAACACCGCGCTGCCCGCCATCGCCGCCGACCTGCGCGCCCCGCCTGCCGCGTCGATCTGGGTCATCAACGCTTACCAGCTCGCCGTCGTGGCCACGCTGCTGCCCTTTGCCGCGCTCGGCGACCTGGTGGGCCCGCGCCGGGTCTTCATGGGAGGGTTGGCCTTCTTCACCGTCGCCTCGCTGGCCTGCGCACTGGCCCACACCCTGCCGCAACTGGCGCTGGCGCGCGGGCTGCAGGGCATTGGCGCCGGTGCCATCATGAGCGTCAACATCGCGCTGATCCGCTTGCTGTACCCCGCCTCGCGCCTGGGCCGGGGCGTGGGCATGAACGCGCTGGTGGTCGGGGTGTTTTTTGCCGTGGGCCCCACGGTGGCCTCGCTGGTGCTGACGGTGGCCGACTGGCCCTGGCTGTTTGCCATCAACGTGCCGCTGGGCCTGCTGGCCCTGGGCTTTGGCTGGCGCACCCTGCCGCACAGTGCGCGCCGTGGCCACGGCCTGGACCCGCTGACCGCGGTGTTGAGCGCCCTCACCTTCGCCAGCCTGATCCTGGCCCTGGGCGCCGCGGCCCAACGCGAACCCTGGGCCTGGGTGCTGAGCCCGGCGCTGGTGTGCGGGGTGGCGGGCACCCTGCTGCTGCGCCGCCAGGCCGGTCACCCGGCCCCCATGCTGCCGGTGGACCTGCTGGCCCGGCCGCTGTTTGCGCTGTCCACGCTGACGGCCATGGCCTCGTTCGCCGCGCAGGGCCTGGCCTTTGTGTCGCTGCCCTTCTATTTTGAGGAGGTGCTGCACCGCGACCCGGTGGACACCGGCTTCCTGATGACGGCCTGGCCCGTGGTGGTGGCCGCGGCCGCACCGTTGGCCGGGCGCCTGTCCGACCGCTACCCGCCGGGCCTGCTCGGGGGCATCGGCCTGAGCCTGCTGAGCCTGGGGCTGGCCTCGATGGCGCTGTTGCCCGACCAGCCGTCGGCGTTTGACATCGTGTGGCGCCTGTGCCTGTGCGGCGCGGGCTTTGGCTTCTTCCAGTCGCCCAATTTGCGGGCGCTGATGTCCAGCGCGCCCCCCGAGCGGGCCAGTGGGGCCAGCGGCATGATCGCGCTGGCGCGCCTGACCGGCCAGACCCTGGGCGCGGCCGGGGTGGCCCTGTGCTTCAGCCTGGCCGGGGCGCATGGGGCCATCACCGCCTTGGCCCTGGGTGCCGTCTGCGCCGCGATCGGGGCCACCGCCAGCACGGCCCGGCTGTGGGCGCGCTGAGGCGGCGCTGCGGCTGGACGCCACCCCGCACGGCCTCGGGCCAGGCCAGCGCCGGTTTGTAGACGCTGACCGCCCCATCGGCGGCCCTGCTGGGGCGGTACGCCCCGGGCGGCGGATCAGGGCAGTGGCAGCGCTGAAGTGCGACCCGGACCGCCGCCCGCCCCCAGCTGCCCACCCAACCGACTGGCCCGCCCGCCTTGCCAGGCCACCCCGGGTCGGTCCCGCCCGCCTGCCGAGGCGGTTTGCGCGATCATCGACCGCGGCCGTGCGCCAGCAGACCCGGGGCGGCCAGTCCTCGGGTTATCACCAATAGATCAAAAACTAACTGGTTCGTACATTTGCAGCGCTAACCAGAGGAGACTTTATTCATGCTGAATCGATTCATTGACCGGTACTGCCAATTCATCAACATCTCGATCGCGGCCGCCATGGCCGTGATGGTGGTGCTGGTCTTTGGCAACGTCGTCATGCGCTACGGCTTCAATTCCGGCATCGCCATCAGCGAAGAAATCTCCCGCTGGCTGTTTGTCTGGATCACCTTCCTCGGCGCCATCGTCGCCATCAAGGAAAACGCCCACCTGGGCACCGACATGCTGGTCTCGCGCCTGCCCGTGCTCGGCAAGAAGGTCTGCCTCGTGCTCGGCCATCTGCTCATGCTGTTCATCACCTGGCTGTTCTTTGACGGCAGCCTGCAGCAGGCCAAGATCAACTGGGACGTCGAAGCCCCCGTCTCCGGCCTGTCGGTGGCCATCTTCTACGCCTCCGGCGTCTTCTTCTCGGTCTGCGCCGCCTTGCTGCTGCTGTTGCAGATGGTGCGCGCCCTGAGCGGCCAGCTCAGCGAGGCCGAACTCGTCATGGTCAAGGAGTCCGAGGAACAGGCCGAACTCGAAGCCCTGCAGGCCGAGCTGGCACGCGAGAACGCCCACAGCCACTCCCCGCTGGGCGACAAGCCGCTGCCCCACGCGGGCAAGTGAGCCCACGGCCTGAGCCCACCCACCCTCACCACCACAACAACAACTCTAATAACAACGGAGCGCACTCCCATGACGGTTCTGATTTTTCTGGGCAGCCTGATCGGCGCCATGATGCTGGGCATCCCCATTGCCTACGCCCTGCTGGCCAGCGGCGTGGCCCTGATGTGGCACCTGGACCTGTTTGACGCGCAGATCCTGGCGCAGAACTTCATCAACGGCGCCGACAGCTTTCCGCTGCTGGCCGTGCCCTTCTTCATGCTCGCCGGCGAGATCATGAACGTGGGCGGCCTGTCCCAGCGCATCGTCAACTTCGCGCTGGCCCTGGTCGGTCACGTCAAGGGCGGGCTGGGCTATGTGGTGATCCTGGCGGCGTGCCTGCTGTCGGCCCTGTCGGGCTCGGCGGTGGCCGATGCGGCCGCGCTCACCGCGCTGTTGCTGCCCATGATGGTCAAGGCCGGGCACAAGAAGGAAGTCTCGGGCGGCCTGATCGCGGCCTCGGGCGTGATCGGCCCCATCATCCCGCCGAGCATCGGCTTTGTGATCTTTGGCGTCACCGCCAACGTGTCGATCAGCAAGCTGTTCATCGCGGGCATCTTCCCCGGCATCATGATCGCCGTGGGCCTGGCGCTGACCTGGTGGTGGGTGGGCCGCAAGGAGCAGCTGGTGCTGCCCGAGAAGAAGACCCGCGCCGAGGTCTGGAAGGCCGCGCGCGAGTCGGTGTGGGCGCTGCTGCTGCCGGTGTTCATCCTGGTGGGCCTGCGCATGGGCGTGTTCACGCCCACCGAGGCGGCGGTGGTGGCTGCGGTGTACTCGCTGTTTGTGGCCAGCGTGATCTACCGCGAGCTGCCGCTGAAGGCGCTGTACCCGATCTTTGCGACCGCGGCCAAGACGACGGCGGTGGTGATGTTCCTGGTGGCGGCGGCGATGGTGTCGTCGTGGCTGATCACGGTGGCCAACCTGCCCGCGCAGATGGTGCAGTTGCTCAAGCCCTTCATGGACAACCAGACGCTGCTGCTGATCGCGATCATGGTGCTGGTGATGCTGGTGGGCACGGCGATGGACATGACGCCGACGATCCTGATCATGACGCCGGTGCTGATGCCGGTGATCAAGGCCGCGGGCATTGACCCGGTGTACTTCGGGGTGCTGTTCATCATCAACAACTCGATCGGGCTGATCACGCCGCCGGTGGGCACGGTGCTCAACGTGGTGGCGGGGGTGGGGCGCATGAAGATGGACGAGGTCACGCGCGGCGTGCTGCCCTTCATGGCCGCGCAGTTCATCGTGATGTTCATCATGGTGCTGTTCCCGCAGACCGTGCTGGCGCCGCTGCGCTGGTTCTACTGAGGCGCTTCGGACCGCCCCTCTCTTTTCACACTTTCTTTTTTTGACGCTACACCCCACTGACTGGAGACAAGCATGAAACGATTTTTCCTGAAGACCCTGATCGCCGCCGTCGCAGTGAGCGCCATGGGCCTGGCCACGGCCCAAGACATCAAGTCGCGCACCATCAAGTTCGCCACGCAAAACCCCAAGGGCCACCCGCTGGTGACCGGTGCCGAGAAGTTTGCTGAGCTCGTCAGCGCCCGCTCGGGCGGCAAGCTCAAGGTCAATGTGTTCGCCGGCGGCGTGCTGGGCGGCGACGCGCAAAACATCTCGGCCCTGCAAGGCGGCACGCTGGAGATGATGGTCATGAACTCGGGCATCCTGGCCAATGTGCTGAAGGAGTTCTCGGTGTTCGACTTCCCCTTCATGTTCGCCAACGCCCAGGAAGCCGACGCCGTGGTCGACGGTCCCTTCGGCAAGATGATGCACGACCGCCTGGACGCCAAGGGCATCCACGGCCTGGCGTACTGGGAACTGGGCTTCCGCAACATCACCAATGGCAAGCGTCCGATCAACAAGGTCGAGGACATCGCCGGCCTGAAGCTGCGCGTGATCCCCAACGCCATCAACGTCGACTGGGTCACCGCCCTGGGCGCCAACCCCACGCCGATGGCCTTCCCGGAGGTGTACGGCGCGCTGGAGAACAAGGCCATCGACGGCCAGGAGAACCCCTTCACGGTGGTCGAGGCGAACAAGCTGTACGAAGTGCAGAAGCACCTGGCCGTGACCAACCACCAGTACAACCCGCAGTCGCTGATCATCAGCAAGAAGTTCTGGGACACCCTGAGCGCCGACGAGAAGAAGATCATTGCCGACGCCGGTGTTGAAGCCGCCAAGTTCCAGCGCGGCGTGTCGCGCGAACAAGCGGGTGCTGCCCTCGACAGCCTGAAGAAGCACGGCATGCAAGTCACCGAGTTCAACGCCGCTGAACTGGCCAAGTTCCGCGAAAAGCTGAAGCCGGTGATCGACAAGCACGCGGCCATCGCCGGTGTGGACGTGGTCAACGCCCTGCAAGCCGAACTGGCCAAGCTGCGCAAGTAAACCCAGCCACACCGCCCCAACACCACGGCCTGACTGCCACGCGGTCAGGCCGTTTGGTTTGAACTTCTCATTTTTTCAATCCCCCTCTCGAACCCACCCCATGCGCGCGCTCCAAGTCCTCATGCTCCACGGCATCAACCACAACATGTTTGGCAAGCGGGACCCGGCCCAGTACGGCACCATCACGCTGGCCGAGATTGACCAGCAGTTGCAGACCCTGGGCCGTGAACTGAACGCCGAGGTGACCTCGTTCCAGACCAACGCTGAAAGCGAGATGTGCGAGCGCATCCATGCGGCGTTTCAGGACGGCACCGACGCCGTGCTGATCAACGCGGGCGCCTGGACCCACTACAGCTATGGCATCCGCGACGCGCTGGCCATCCTGACCGTGCCAGTGGTTGAGCTGCACATGTCCAACATCCACGCGCGCGAACCGTTTCGCCACACCTCGGTGTTCGCGGACATCGTGAAGGGCCAGATCTGCGGGTTTGGCGTCGACAGCTACCTGCTGGCCCTGCGCGCCGCGGTGTCGGCCGTGCGCGCCAGCGCTTGAGGGGCTCCCGGGCCCCGCACAGGCGGGGCGACCTGCGCTCAGCCGCGGGTCTGGTGAGGCACGGCGGTGACCTGATCACGATGCCGCCCCCAATCAGCGCGCTGAAGCGGCGGATGGTTGCGAACGGTCAGCTTTGATCAGCGTGGGTCAGCTTTGATCAGCGTTGGCCTGTGGGACGGCTGTTGGGCGCGGCAGGGCGGTCTGCACACGGGGCCGCAAGACCATCGCCCCGCAGGGGCGGCCAGCCCGGCACAGCAGGCGCGCGGAACGCGGTGGACGCCTTGCAGCCCCTGTGCGCGCGGTAGAAAAGAGCCTGCCTCACCCCTTGAGTCATGCCGGGAACCCTGGAGAAACTGAAATACAGGTGTTTGGAGCATGAGGCGAGGCAGGCCGGAAATCGGCTAGCCCACCCACAAACCCACGCGCAACGGCGCCCGCCACCTGGGTCCTGGGCTCAGGACCTGGCGTTGCGGCCTGGCGACCGCACTGGACAGGGGCCACGCTCGGTGGCACGGCCCTCGGGCCACCACGCTCCGCTGCGGTCCGTTTCGCCCCTCCCTACCGCCTGATTCCAGCGGCGGTGGGCCTTGGATTTGTGAGAATAATTCTCATTCTATTACAAAAATCGGTGCTCGGTGCTCGGTGCCATGGCCTGGCGGCGACCGCGCACGGGGCCCGGCACTGTTCTTTGGCGAATGGACTCGAAACCCATTCATTTTGTAATGAGTTTAATTCTCATTAACATTACAATTCGCAAAACTTCTTTCACCCATGGGTGACCGGCCTCCCCTTGCTGACCGGGCCACCGCCCCCCTGTTGGATCCGCTGATTCATGAACGCCTCATCTCGCCCCCCGTTCCCCTCGACCCCTGTGGCCCGTCTGGCCCGGCACTTGGTTGGCCTGAGTGTGCTGGTCAGCGCCGTCGGGGCCCACGCACAAGCCACCGACAGCCAGGGCACCCTGAGCAACGTGACGGTGTCCGCTCAGAGCGAGGCGATTGGGGGGTTGCAGAAGACCTATTCGGGCAAGCAACTGGCCCGCGGCGGTGACCTGGGGATCCTGGGGCGCACCGACCTGATGGACGTGCCCTTCAGCACCACCAACTACACCGCGGAGTTGATCGAGAACCAACAAGGTCTGACCGTGTCGGATGTGGTCATGAACGACGCCTCCGTGCGCACCCTGCAAGCGCGGGGCGGCTACGGGGATGACTACCAGATCCGGGGCTTGTCGGTGGGCTCGCGCGACGTCAGCCTGAACGGGCTGTATGGCCTGGCCCCCTCGACCCGCATGCCGCTCGAGATGATCGAACGCGTGGAAGTGCTGAAGGGCCCAGGCGCTCTGACCAACGGCGTGGGGCCCAATGGCAGCGTGGGCGGCAACATCAACGTGGTCACCAAGCGGGCCGGGGATGTGCCCCTGACCCGCCTGACCGCCACGTACATGAGCGGCGCCCAATGGGGCACCCACCTGGACGTGGGACGCCGCTTTGGCCAAGACAACCAGTGGGGCGTGCGTGCCAATGCCGTCTGGCGCGATGGCGAAGGCAACATCCGCGGCGGCAACCAGCGCCTGGGTCTGGGGGCGCTCGGCTTGGACTATGCCGGGACCCGCCTGCGCGCCTCGGCCGATCTGCTCTACACCGAAGGCCAGACCGACAACTACCGGCCTCAAGCGGCCTTCCTGGCCGGCATCACGCAAGTGCCCGCTGTGCCCGACAACCGCTCGACCTTCTACCCTGGCGCCAAGCTGGCTGACCAGGCCAAGACCGTCATCTCACGCATCGAGTACGACCTGAACGAGCGCAGCACCTTGTATGGCTCGATCGGCTACAGCGACGTGGCCAGCCAGCAGAACTTCCCCACCGCGGCCACACGGATCAACACCGCGGGCAACTTCACGGTGCGCAATGGCTACTACGACGAATACAACAAGACGACCTCGGCCGATGTGGGCGTGCGAACCCAGTTCAGCACGGGCGAGGTGCGCCACACCCTGGTGCTGGCCGCCAACCAGATGCAGCGCGAGACGGGGTACTTCTACCAACTGACCAGCGCGGCCACCGCGTCCAACCTCTACCAGCCCTCGGCCTTGCCGGCCATCACCTTTGCCCGCGGCACACCGACCCGCTCCGCTGATCTGGCGCAAAGCAGCGTGGCACTGGCCGACACCATGGGCTTCTTCAACAACCGCCTGTTGGCCACGCTCGGGGTGCGGGACCAGACCATCCACCAAAAAAGCGTCAACGGCTCCATCCCTTACAAAGCCAGCAGCGTGACGCCGTTGCTGGGCCTGGTGTTCAAGCTCGACAAGGACACATCGGTCTACTACAACCACACGGCCGGACTCACGGCCGGTGGCACGGCCGGGGCCTCCCTGTCCAACGCAGGCCAGGTGTTCGCACCGCAGAAATCCAAACAGCACGAACTGGGGCTCAAGAAGGACTGGGGCACGCTGATCACGCAGGCGGCGCTCTACCAAATCGAGCGCCCCAGCGCCATCACCGAGAACAACGTCTACAGCTTCGGCGGCCTGCAACGTAACCGCGGACTGGAACTGTCGGCCTATGGGGAGGTGCAGCGCGGCCTGCGGGTGATGTCCAGCGCCTCGTTCAACCAGGCCAAGCTGGTGCGCACGGCCAGTGGCACGAACCAAGGCAAAGACGCCCCCGGGGTGCCCGACCGCACCTACAACCTGGGGCTGGACTGGGACACCCCCTGGGTGCCTGGCCTGAGCCTGAATGGCCGGGTGATCAGCACCTCGTCGATGTACTACGACTCCGCCAACCTGCTGCGCATGCCCGCCTGGACCCGCATGGACCTGGGCGCGCGCTACGCCACCCGGTGGTCAGGCAAGCAAGTGGTGTTCCGCGCCAACCTGGAAAACGCCGCCGACCAAGCCTACTGGGTGACCGCCAGCGGGTATGTGACCGTGGGCGCCCCCCGCACGCTGATGCTGTCCACCGCCATTGACTTCTGACCCTTCACCGCCCCAGCACCGCGCGGCCTCGCCCGGGGTGCGATGCGGTGCCGACTGACTCACCTCAAGCCGCGAAAGAAAACCCATGCACAAGCTCATCCACACCCTGGCCCTGCTCACCCTCGGCAGCCTGACGGCGGCCTCCGCCCAAGCCCATCAGATCTGGCTGGAACAGGCGCCAGGCGCTGAAGGCGCGACATTGAACTTTGGCGAGTTCGGCGACAACCTGCGCGAAACCTCGCCCGGACTGCTCGACAAACTGGGCCGCCCCATGGCCACCCTGCTGTCCCCCCGGGGTGAACGCCAGCAGGCCCTGACCAAAAAGCCCCATGGCTTTGTGCTGCCCTTCCAAGCGGCCCAGGGAGAGTCCATCGTCGCCGAAGACGCCCAGTACCCGCTCTATGCCATGCCCCAAGTGGGCCCACAGGCCAAGGGTTGGTATGTGCCTGCGGCTCGCCTGGTCACGCAGTGGACAGCCCAGCCCCCGCGCCTGACGTTCGACCTGGTGACCACCGGCACGCCCGGAGAGCTCAAGGTGGTCTTCAAGGGGCAGGCCCTGGCCAAGGTCAAAGTCAACCTCGTGACGGCCTCGGGCTGGGCCAAGGAAGCCCGCAGCGACGAGCAGGGCCTGGTCAAGTTTGACCTGCCTTGGCGCGGCACCTATGTGGCCGAAGCCAGCCACAGCGACAAGACGCCCGGCGAACGGACCGGTCTCCAAGGACCTGAGAAGTACGACGCTGCCAGCTACGTGACCACCCTGACCTATGTTCAGGCCGACGGTCTGCCAGCCCTGCCGGCCAGTCCGGCCGCCACCCCCAGCCGATGAAACCGACACTGCACCGGGTGCTGGAAACCGGGCCCTTGATCTCCCGCCTCATCGCCGCCATCGGTGGCGGCTACGCGGTGGCCGCCTTGGCCAGTGTGGCCGTGCTGGCCTTGCCCGTGAGCCGCCCCCAAGCCGTGATAGCAGGCATGTTGATGAGCTTTGCCCTGTACGCCGCCGCGGTGGTCTGGGTCTTTGCGGTGCGCAGCGCACGCCGAGCCTGGCTCGGCCTGCTGCTGGTCGCCCTGCCGCTGCTGCTGCTGGCCCAACAGGTCTGGCAAGGAGGACATTCATGAGCCCGGAACCCGCACCCCGCGGCCTGCGCCAGACCATGTCGGACCTGCACCTCTGGGCAGGCCTGTTGGTGGGCTGGGTGTTGTACGCCATGTTCCTCACCGGATCGGTGAGCTATTTCAAAGAAGAGATCTCGCAGTGGATGCGCCCTGAAGTGCCGCAGAGCAGCGAGCGCCCGGACCCAGCGCTCGTGGCCCAGCGCGTGGTCGACACGCTGCAGACCCTGGCGCCCAACAGCCCCCAGTGGGGCGTGACCCTGCCCAGTGAACGCGACAACACCGCCAGCGCCTTCTGGCGCACCGGTGGCACAGGCGGACGGCGCGGCTTTGAGAACGCGCACTTCGACCCGGCCACCGGGCTCAAAGTGGCGGGACGCGAGACCCTGGGCGGTGACTTCTTCTACCGCTTTCATTTCCAGTTTCACTACCTGCCAGCCTTGTGGGGACGCTGGATCGCCGGCGTCTGCGCCATGGCCATGCTGGTGGCGATCGTCAGTGGGGTGATCACCCACAAAAAGATCTTTGTGGACTTTTTCACCTTCCGCTGGGGCAAGGGCCAGCGGTCGTGGCTGGATGCCCACAACGCGCTGTCGGTACTGGGACTGCCCTTCCACGCGATGATCACCTACACCGGTCTGGTCACCCTGATGGCGCTGTACATGCCCTTCGGTGAGCAGGCCGCCTTCCGCAGCCCCGCCGAGCGTCAGGCCTTGAGCCGCGAACTCAATGCCTTCATCCAGCCCGGCCGCCCCAGTGGCCAGGCGGTGGCCCTGGCCCCGGTGCAGGACATGGTGCGCCAAGCCCAGGCCCGCTGGGGCGATGCCCCGGTGCGGGGCGTGGTGGTCACCTTGAACGGCGACGCGGCGGCACGCGTGGCGGTGACGCGCGGCGAAGCGGGCCGCGGCTCCGTGAGCCCCCAATACCTGCTGTTTGATGGCAGCACGGGCGCCCTGCTCGAAGCGCGCGAACAGGTCGGCCCGGCCGCCGAGACCCGTGGGGTGATGGTGGCCCTGCATGTGGGCCGCTTCAGTGACCCCCTGACCCGCTGGCTGTACTTCATCGTCAGCCTGGCCGGAACCGCCATGGTGGGCACCGGCCTGGTGATGTGGACCGTCAAGCGGCGCGGCCGACTGGCCCGCCCGGATCGGCCCCACATCGGCTTCTGGCTGGTGGAACGGCTCAACATCGCCACCCTGGCGGGCCTGTCGATCGCCATGACCGCCTACCTGTGGGGCAACCGCCTGCTGCCGCTCGAACTGCCCGACCGGGCCCAGTGGGAAGTGCATCTGTTCTTCGCCGCCTGGGCGCTGAGCCTGCTGCACGCCGCGCTGCGCCCCGGGCGCCGCGCCTGGGTCGAGCAACTGGGCCTGGCCACCGCCTTGCTCGCCGCCTTGCCGTTGTGGAACCTGTTCGCCACCCACCGGCCCCTGTGGCGCAGTGTGGCCGAAGGGGATTGGGTGTTCATCGGCATCGAACTGATGTTGTGGGTGTTCGCCGCCCTGCATGCCATGCTGGCGATCCGCTGCGCACGCCCCCTCGGCCCCTCGCCCACCCAGCGCTCCACGGACCGGGCGGCCCACACCGCGCGGACGTCGCGGGTGCAGGAGGCCTCATGACCCACCTGCTGCTGGCCTTGATCTGCCTGCCTGCCTTCGCCTGCTTGGCGCTGAGCCAGGAGCGCCATCAACTGGACCGGCTGAAGCGCCCACTGCCTCCAGCCGCCCAGCGCCGCCTGAGGGGGCTGGGTGGCGCCGCCTTGCTGCTCGCCCTGGTCGTGGCGGTGCACGGCAGCGGCTGGGTCATCGGGCTGGTGCAGTACAGCGGCCACACCAGCCTGTCCGCAGGCCTGGTGTTCGGGGCCCTGGTCGCCCTTGGACGGCGCGACGCAGCCCGGCCCTTGCCCGCGCGCGACTGACCGGGTCAGCTCAAAACGGCCTGGGCCGGCGACCCACTTCGGTACCGGCCGATGGCGCCACGGCAAGCGCTACGCCAGCGGGATCCTGCCAGCCAGGGGCGACTCCTTCAGTGACCGGGGCCCCAACCGACGAGGCGCTCCAGGCCAACGCGGCCGGCGATCAGGCCCAGCGCCGGCGGGCCCCGTGCAACACCCAGCCAAAGGCCGCCGCCAGCAAGCCCAGCACCGTCAGGCTCAGCAGCAAGGCCTGGCCCTCGGCCCAGGCGTCGATGGCCGGCGAGTACAGCTTGGCCAGCCCCAGGCCGGCCACGCCCCAGCTCAGGGCCACGACGGTCAGCCCCATGACCCGCGAGGCCCGGCGTGCCACCTGATCGGCCCGCGCCATGAGGCGGGCGATCCACAGGCCGTTGAGGCCATCGGTCACCAGCATGCCCAGCAGGAACGCCAACGCCAGGCTGGCCACCGGCCAGGCGCCGCCAAGGCGGCCCCCGGCCAAGGCAAAAAACGCAGCCTGCGACAAGGTGTCAAACGACAGCGCGAACAAGGCCCCCACCAGCGCCACCACGACCGGGTGCGACACCTGCTGCAGTCCCTTCAGGCCCCAGGCTTTCAGCCCAAGGGGCCGCACCACCTGATCGGGGGCGGTGCGCCACAGCGCCCACAGGTTGAGGCCGCCCAACAGCAGCAGAAAGCCGATCGACACCCAAGCCCCCAGCGCATCGAGCCAGTCGGGCACCGCCTGCTGACCCGCCAGGGCGGACAGGCCCAAGGCCGTGACCAGGACCACGGCCCCGTGGCCGAGCGAGAAAAAGCTGCCGCAGAACGACGCAAAGCGCTGCTGCAAGCGGCTGTTGTGGCGGGTCAGGCCATCGATGGTGGCCAGGTGGTCGGCATCCAGCCCATGCTTGAGGCCCAGCACAAAGGCCAGGGCCAGCAAAGTGGGCCAGTCGGAGGGGGTGGCTTGGAGGTCCATGGTAAGAATTTTTCCACCATTCTCTTACAAGTCACTGCGCTGGCCCATGCGCCGATCAGCGTATGGCGCCGGGCGCTCGAACCGGGGTCAGCGGCGGGGCCGCAAGTGCACGTGGGCCTGGCCGCCGGGGCCATGCACATGGGGCTGGTCGGGCTCCAGCGCCACCAGATTGGCCTGGCCATGGCGCACACCGCTCTCGGCCACGATGGCGTCGGCCAGGCGCCGCACCTCGGCTGTCGCGCCTTTGAGCAAGACCGATTCAATGCAGTGCTCGTGGTCCAGTTGGCTGCGCATCGAGGCCACGGTCAGGTCGTGGCTGTGGTGCTGCAGGCTGGCCAGGCGGTCGGCCAGCTCGCGCTCGTGGTGGCGGTAAACGTAGGACACATTGGCCACGCAATAGCCGGTCGGGGCTTCGCGCTGCCCGTCCTGCTCGATGGCGCCCCGGATCAGGTCGCGCACCGCCTCGGAGCGGTTGCGGTAACCGCGCGCGGCAATCAAATGGTCAAACTGGTGGGCCAGATCCTCGTCCAGCGAAATCGTGAAGCGGTCCATGCGGGGTCCTTCCTGAGCGCTGAGTGTAGGGCGAGTGCAGGCAGGCACGCGCTGTGCTAAAACCGGGGGCTCCCCCCACCTCAGCCCCCCAAGCGGGGCCCCGACGACCGCGTCCCGGAGTTGCCCATGAGCATGAACGCCCTTTTGTTTTTCCCTGTGGCGGTGGCCATCGCCCTGACGCCGGGCCCCAACAACTTCTGCGCGCTGAACAACGGCATCCGCCAGGGTGTGGGCGCCGCCCTGATCGGGACGGTGGGCCGGGTCAGCGCATTTGCGGTGTTCCTGACGGTGTCGGCCGTGGGACTGGGAGCCATGCTGCTGGCCTCGGAAACGGCCTTTCTGGCCATCAAATGGGCCGGTGCAGCCTACCTGTTCTACCTGGGTTGGCGGGCCTGGCGCAGCCGCGAATTCAGCGGCCTGAACCAACTCGACGCCCAGGCGTCCCCCGGGACGGCCGCCCCCCAGGCCCAGCCCGCCAATCACCGCGCCCTGGTGCTGCAGGAGTTTCTGCTGGGCATCACCAACCCCAAGGCCATCATCTTGTTTGCCGCGGTGTTCCCGCAGTTCATCGACCCCACCCAGCCCGCTGCACCCCAGTTCGCGGTGCTGGGCCCGACCTACCTGTGCGCCGAGTTCGTGGCCACGCTGGCCTATGCCCTGGGCGGGCTGCAACTGCGCCGCCTCATCACCACCCAGCGCGGCGTGGTGCGCCTGAACAAGGCGACGGGGGGCTTTTTCATGGGCGCCGCCGGCCTGCTGCTGGCATCGAACAAGTGAACACGCCCCGGGCCTGCGGCCTCGCGGTGGTGGCCACGGCGGCCCGGTTCACGGCGCCGGCTGGGTGACCCATTCGGCGATCTGCGCCACGGCTTCGCGCTCCAGGCCGATGTAGCCATGCCAGTGCCACGGCCCGCAGGCGTCCCCCCGCGGCGGCCCGCCGCCCGCCATCCAGACCACTTTCTTGAGTGGCACCTGTCGCAGGGCCGCCAGGGCCGCTGGCACGGCGTCAGGCGGACAGACGGCACAGGCGTCGTCGCGGTGGTGCAGCAGGAGCACTGGCAGGCGCAAGGCCGCCAGGTCCTGCCGCGGCAAGGCCCCTGGCTTGCTCGGGTTGAGGATGCTGGACGACAGCACCACGCCGGCCACGCGCCCCTGGTCTTGCCACTGCAGCGCCGCCGCCAGCACCGACACCGTGCCACGGCTGGTGCCCACCAGCCACAGCGGCGCCGCACTGCGGGCGTGCACCCAGGCCAGCACCGCAGCCACATCCTGCAGGTGGTTGGGGCTCAGCCGGTCGGCATAGCCCAGGTCCGTGCTGTCGCTGGGGCGGCCGATGATGGCCACGTTCAGGCCTTGCGCCAGGAAATGGGGCACCGACCGGACCAGAAAATTGGCCCCGGTGGGCAGGCCCTGGGTCACCGTGCCAAAGCCCCCGCCACCCCCCGGAAACAACAGCACGGTGGCCCGAGCCGCCGCGTGGGCCTGCCAAAAGACCGGCGTCTGCACGCCTTCGCGGGTGGGGAGTTGGAACAGCGCGCCGGCCTCCGCGCTCGCGTTCTCGCTCAGGCTCGCGCTCACCGCCACAGGCTGAACGGGGGCCGGGGTGAGGCGGGCGTCCGCCACGGCAGGCAGGCCCTGGGCCCCCGCTGATGCCAGGCCCCCCAAAGCCAGGCCCACACCGGTCAACACCGCCCACAGGCGCTGGCGCCAGCCCCGCCCAGGGCGCTCTGATGAGGGGCCTGGGGCCCCCAAGCGGCGATGGTGCATGGGCCGGGTCCTCACGCCGGCAAGGCCGCTGGCCAGGCGCGCGACACCCGGTTGCGCCCTGCGCGCTTGCTGTCGTACAGCGCGGCATCGGCGCGCGAGATCGCGCTCTGCAAGGACTCCCCCGGCCCCAGGCAGGCCACCCCCAGCGACAGGGACAGGGGCAACTCCAATTCGTCCACAGCCACCCGCGAGGCCACGACGGCTTGGCGGATGCGCTCGGCCGCCTGCTCGGCCTGCTCTGGCGAACACCCCGGCATCAGCAGCAGGAACTCCTCGCCCCCCCAACGCGCCAGCACGTCGCCCTGGCGGGCGTGGGATTGCAGGATGCGCGCCACGTGGATCAGCACCTGGTCTCCCGCGGCGTGGCCATAGCGGTCGTTGACCTGTTTGAAATGGTCCACATCCCCCAGCAGCACCGCGGCCGAGCCCCCGGCGTCCGGCTGGCGCGCCAGCGTCAGGGCCGCCTGGGTCTGGAAACCCAGGCGGTTGCACAGGCCCGTCAAGCCATCGGTCTGCGCCTGCTCCACCAGGCGCCGTTCGGCCGACAGGATGGCGCGGCGGTAAAACGCAGCGATCGAGGCCGACATCGCAAACACCAGGCACACATGGACCCAGAACACCGTCCGCAACCCCGCGGGGGACAGCGGCGTCAGTGGCCCCACGGCATCGCACACCGCTTTCAGCCCCAGGTAGTACGCCAGCAAGCCCAGCACGATGGCGGGCGCCAGGCCGCGCGAATTGGCCACCACGATGGCGGGCACGAAAAGCAGCAGGAAGTAGTGAAAACCGCTGTCCCAGCCGATCAACAGCGAGCCCAGGGCCGCGTGGGCCATCACCTCGAACCAGATCAGCAGCAGGGCCAGGGTGTTCTTTTTGCGGCCGATCAAGGCGTAGGCCGCGGCGTAGAGCAGCACGCTGACGCCATTGATCCAGGCCAGCGTCGAGGCGCCAAGCCCCGCAAACAGCACGATGTAACCCACATCGATGGCGCCAGCGATCAGCGTGACGCGACGCACCATCGCCCAATAGGCCTTGCCGGCCAGGCTGGAGCCCCGCGGACGCGGCGCACGGGATGTCGGTTCAGAAACGGTCATGTCGCGGCGGGCGGGCTGATCGGCCCACGCGGGCCAGCCCCACCAGAGCTGATTTGGCGACATGTTAGCGCTGTCGTGGGGCCGCCGTGTGGCCGCGATGACGCGCAGGCGGCAGAACGCCACCGACCGGCGGTGGCGCGCCAGGGCCCGCCCGCCCTGGCCGGCCTCAGGCCTTACTTGACTTCAGAGACGAAGTTGGCGCGTGCGCGGCGCACCTTCTTGAGCTTGACCAGCCAATCCTTGTCTTCCTCGCGGTAGCCCAGGGGCAGGATCAGCACACTGCGCAGGCCGCGGGCACGCAGACCCAGGATCTCGTCCAGCGCAGCGGGGTCAAAGCCTTCCATCGGGGTGGCGTCGACCTCGACTTCAGCGGCAGCGATCAGCGCGGTGCCCAGGCCAATGTAGGCCTGACGGGCGGCGTGCTGGTGGTTGGCTTCGGCATCGCGGTTGGGGTACATCGCCAGCAGCTTGGCGCGGTAGGCTTCCCAGCCTTCGTTCTTGAAACCACGCTCGTCGTTGGTCAGGTCGAACATCTGGTTGATGCGGTCGGCTGTGTAGTTGTCCCAGGCAGCGAACACCAGCAGGTGCGAACCGTCGGTGATCTGGCCTTGGCCCCAGGCGATGGCCTTGATCTTTTCACGCACTTCGGGGTTGGTGACGACGATCACTTCGTAGGGCTGCAGGCCGCTCGAGGTGGCGGTCAGGCGCACGGCTTCGAGGATGTGCTCCACCTTGGCTTCAGGCACCGCCTTGGCGGGGTTCATTTTCTTGGTGGCATAGCGCCACTTGAGGATTTGGATCAGGTCCATGAGATTTCCAATGGGGTCAGAAAAGGCCCGTGACAAGCGACCGGACACACCGGACACCGCCACCCAGCCGACGATGCAACCCGGTGGCCAGGCCAAAGCGCCCGACACCGGAGAACCCGGGGATTCTGGCACCGCCAGCGAAATCCTGCCGAGCACCCGGAAATCGTTTTGCTGCTAAAAGCCGCCAACGGCCGCGATCCCCAGGCGGCCGCCGGCCCCTCATGGCCCCGCCCCCAACCCGATCAGGCCTGGCGCATCGGCCACAGCACGTCCAGCACCTGCTGCGTGGCCGCTTCGAGCCCGCGTGAACGGTGCGCGATGCCCAGCGGGCGCCACAGCGCGGGACGCAGCGGCAGCATGCGGATGCGCGGGTCTGGCGGCGGCGCACTGGCCTCGTGGGGCAGCAAGGTGGCCCCATAACCAGCCGCCACCAGGCTCTTGATGGCGTCGTTGTAGTTGAGCTCGATGCGCGGCTTGGGCTGCAGTCCCGCCGCGGCAAACCAGTCCAGGGTCAGGCGCGACAGGCGGGTGCCCTCGTCATTGAGGATCAGTGGCCGCGCGGCCAGCCAGGCCGGGCTCAGGCGCTGCGGCGTCGGCCAATCCGCCGGCACAAAAGCCATCACCGGGTCCCGCCGCCAGGGCAGCACCGACAAACCCGGCACCGTGGCCTGCGGCAGCGCCACCAGACCCAGGTCGAGCCGCCCCTCGCTGAGGCGGGTCAGGGTGTCCTGCGAGGTGAGCACCGACACCTGCACATCGATGTCGGGGTGGGCACGCCCCAACTGCGCCAAGGCCTGCGGCAACAGGTGGGCGATGGCCCCCGTGGAAGCCCCCAGGCGCACACGCCCGGCCAGGCCCTGCACCTGACGCTGCACCTCGTCCAGCGCCTGGTCGGCCTCGGCCAGCAAGCGCCGCGCGCGCTCGATCAACAGGGCGCCCACCCCCGAGGGCCGCACCTGGCCCCGCTGCCGCAGCAACAAGGGCGCGCCCAGGCGGGCCTCCAGATCGGCCACATGCAGGCTGACCGTGGGCGGCGCCAGGTGCAGGGCCCGAGATGCCTGGGCAAAGGAGCCCAGGTCGGCGATCGTGACCAGGGTGCGCAGGCGGTCCAGACTGAGTTCACGCATCCGGGGCTCCCTACATTTGGTTCATTAAAGCTGAAGTTCAGCTTCATGATATTCAACTTTTCTTCATGACAGGCTGATCGCAAGATCGGGGCTTGCCGGGCTCACCCCGAGCCTGCCCACCCCGTTTCAGGAGCGCCCCGACATGCCCACCCCGCTTGTGTTCATCGATGGAGACCAAGGCACCACCGGCCTGCAGATCCACGCCCGCTTGGGCCACCGCCCCGACCTGCGCCTGCTGAGCCTGCCCGAGGCCGAGCGCAAGGACCCCCAACGCCGTGCCGAGGCGCTGAACAGCTGCGACATCGCCATCCTGTGCCTGCCCGACGCGGCCGCGCGCGAGGCGGTGGCCGCACTGCGCAACCCCGCCGTGCGCGTGATCGATGCCAGCTCGGCCCACCGCACCGACCCCCAATGGGTGTACGGCCTGCCCGAGCTGGGCGCCGCGCAAAGCCAGCGCATCGCCCAGGCCCAGCGCGTCAGCAACCCGGGCTGCTACCCGACCGGCGCCATCGCGCTGCTGCAGCCGCTGGTGCAGGCGGGCCTGCTGCCCGACGACTACCCGGTGGTGATCCACGCCGTGTCGGGCTACTCAGGGGGCGGGCGCGCCGCCGTGCAGGCGCATGAGGCCCCCGGCCCAGACCAGACGCCGCCGGCCTTCCAGCTCTATGGCCTGCAGCTGGCGCACAAACACCCCCCCGAAATCCAGCTGCATGCTGGGCTACAACACCGCCCCCTGTTTGTGCCGGCCTATGGCCACTACCGCCAGGGCATCGTGTTGACCGTGCCACTGCACCTGCGCCTGCTGGCCCCCGGGGTGACGGCGGGCCACCTGCACGCGGCCCTGCAGGCCCACTACGCCAACGCGACCGAGGTCGAGCTGATGCCGCTGGCCGACAGCGCCCAAACCGCCACACTGGACCCGCAGGCCCTGAATGGCAGCAACCGGCTGCGCCTGGGGGCGTTCGAGAACCCCGCGCACGGCCAGGTGCTGCTGTGCGCCGTGTTCGACAACCTCGGCAAAGGCGCCTCCGGGGCCGCGGTGCAAAACCTGGACCTGATGCTGGGACACGCGGCACCAGACCGACTGGTGGCTTGAGGCGCCCCGCCCCGCCAACGCCTCAGGCCGTTGCCCCCCCTTGCACCACCTGCTGCACATGGGCCATGAAAGCCTGGGCCGGTTCACTGACGGGGTCGGCACGCCGCGTCAGCACGCCGAACACCGGCAAGGCCTTCTGAAACCGGAACGGCAGCACGGTCAGCAGCTTGGCCTTGACGTGGTCGCGCACCACGGCTTCGGGCAGCAGGGCCACCGCCTGGGTGGTCTGGAGCAACTGCAAGGCGGCGAAGATGGAAGCGCACTCGACCTGGTTCTCGGGCACACCGATGTGGTGTTCAAAGAAAGCCTCTTCGAGCAGCTTGCGGGTCGGGCTGCTCTTGGCTTGCAGGATCCAGGGCCAGTCCACCAGGTCCAGCCACTCGATCTGACGGCGCCGTGACAAGGCGTGCCCCCGCCGCGCGACCAGGACCAGGGTCTCGTTGGCCAGCGGCAGAAAGTCCACCCGCCCCAGCTGCGGCTCGGACGGGCGACCAATCGCGAGCTCGATTTCACCGCGCTCCAGCATCAGGCCGATCTGGTCGCTGGTCTCGCCCACGATGCGCACGTCAAGCAAAGGGCGCTCTTCCTTGATGCGCGCCACGGCCAAGGCCACCACGTCGGGGGCCGCGCCCATGATGGCACCAATCACCAACTGACCGTGGCCACCGCGGCGCATGCGCTCCAGGTGCTCGGCAAAGCGCCCCAGCCGCTCCTGCTCCAGGCGGGCAAACGCCATCACCTCCTGCCCCAGCGGCGTGGGCAGCAGGCCGCGGGCATGGCGGGTGAAGACCGGCAGGCCCAGGGCCTGCTCGATGTCACCCAACAACTTGGTGGCGGTGGGCTGGGTCACGTTGAGGCGTGCAGCGGCCTTGTTGAGGGTGCCGCTATCGGCGATGGCCGCCAGCAAAGCCCAGTGCTTGAGGCGCAAGCGATTCGAGAGCCGATGCCCCATCTGGATGACAGATTCCATTTCTCTATACCTACCTCAATTATTTCGATTGGATAGTTATAGCTGCTTTGCCTATCGTTCGCCCCATGGATGACACAAGAACGACAGGAGACACCCCATGAAACTGGTGCGCTATGGCGCCCCCGGCGCGGAGAAGCCCGGCCTCATTGACGCAGACGGCGCGCTGCGCGATCTCAGTGCCCAAGTGGACGACATCGCCGGCGCGGTGCTCAGCCCAGCCGGCTTGGCCCGGTTGCAGGCCTTGCCCTTGGGCAGCCTGCCCCTGGTGCGCGGCGAGCCCCGGCTGGGCCCCTGTGTGGGGCGGGTGGGCAAGCTCATCTGCGTGGGCCTGAACTACCGCGACCATGCCGAGGAATCGGGCATGGCGATCCCCACCGAACCGGTGCTGTTCCTGAAAGCCACCAGCGCCATCAGCGGCCCATTTGATGCCATCGAGATCCCGCCCGGCGCCGAGAAAGTGGACTGGGAAGTGGAGCTTGGCGTGGTCATCGGCCAAGGGGGCCGCTACCTGAGCCGCGAGCGCGCCTTGCAGCATGTGGCGGGCTACTGCGTGGTCAACGACGTGTCCGAACGCGCCTACCAACTGGAGCGCGGCGGCCAGTGGGACAAGGGCAAGTCCTGCGACAGCTTTGCGCCGCTGGGCCCCTGGCTGGTGACGCGCGACGACGTGCCGGACGCCCAGAACCTGGCCCTGTGGCTCGACGTGGACGGCCAGACCTGCCAGCGCGGCCACACCCGCCACATGATTTTTGACGTGCCCACCGTGGTGGCCTACGTCAGCCAGTTCATGAGCCTGCAGCCCGGCGATGTGATCGCCACCGGCACGCCCCCGGGGGTCGGCTTCGGCCAACGCCCACCGCGCTACCTGCGTGCGGGCCAGACCCTGCGCCTGGGCATCAGCGGCCTGGGCGAGCAGATCCAAAACACCGTTTCCGCCAACCTGGACTTTCAAGCATGAACCAACTCGATCTGAATCAACGCGTCGCCATCGTCACCGGGGGCGCCCAAGGCATCGGCTACGCCGCCGCCGAACGGATGCTCAAAAGCGGTGCCAGCGTGGCGCTTTGGGACATCGACACCGCCCGACTGGGCAGCGCCCTGAGCAGCCTGTCGGCGCTGGGTCGGGTCAGCACCCACACCGTCGAACTGAGTGACGAGGCGGCCGTGCAGCAAGCGGTGTCCGACACCTTGCAGGCGCACGGGCAAATCGACATCCTGGTCAACAACGCAGGCATCACCGGTGGCAACGGCCCCACCTGGGAACTGCAGCCCGATGTCTGGCGCCGGGTGATCGAAGTCAACCTGGTCGGCCCCTACCTGGTGTGCCGTGCCGTGGTGCCGCACATGCTGACCCGGGGCTACGGGCGCATCGTGAACATCGCCTCCATCGCGGGCAAAGAGGGCAACCCCAACGCCTCGCACTACAGCGCCTCGAAGGCCGGCCTGATCGCATTGACCAAGTCGTTGGCCAAGGAAGTGGCTACACGCGGCGTGCTGGTCAACGCCATCACCCCGGCCGCGGCCAAGACCGCCATCTTTGACTCGATGACCCAGCAGCACATCGATTTCATGCTGTCCAAGATCCCGATGGGGCGCTTCCTGCAGGTCGATGAAGCCGCTTCGATGATCGGCTGGCTGGCCTCGGAGGACTGCGCATTCAGCACCGGCGCGGTGTTCGATCTGTCGGGGGGCCGCGCCGTCTATTGAGCCCCCCGCACCCCGACTTTTGAAGACAACAACAGGAGACATAGACCATGAAAAAACGCATGACCCCCTTGGCGCTGATTGCCGCCCTGGCCGCCTGCCTGGCCCTGCCGGCCCAGGCGCAAGAACCGCGCGTGCTCAAGTTTGGCTACGGCATCGCCGAAGACCACCCGCTGGGCCAGGGCGTGAACAAGTTCGTGCAACTGGTGGACCAGCGAGGCGGCGGCCGCATCAAGGTCAAGGCCTTTCCCAGCAATGTGCTGGGCAGCGAGTCGGCGATGATTTCGTCAGCCCAGGGCGGGGTGCAGGAGATCGTCGGGGCCTCTTCGGCCCCGGTGGTGCAGCTGGTGAAGGAATTCGCCGTCTTTGACCTGCCCTTCCTGTTCGGCGACGAGAAGGAAGCCGATGCGGTGCTCGACGGCCCGGTGGGCCGCGAGTTGCTGGACAAACTCAACCCGCGTGGCCTGGTGGGCCTGTGCTACTGGGAGACCGGCTTCCGCCACGTCACCAACAGCAAGCGCCCCATCACCAAGGCGGAAGACCTCAAAGGCCTGAAGCTGCGCGTGATGCAGAACCCGGTCTACATCGACGCCTTCAAGACCCTGGGCGCCAATGCGGTGCCCATGCCCTTCACCGAGCTGTACGCCGCACTCGAGTCGCGCGCCATCGACGCACAGGAGAACCCCTACGGGATCATCCATGCCAACAAGATGAACGAGGTGCAGAAGTACCTCAGCGCCACGCGCCACGCCTACTCGCCCTTCGTGGTGATGGTCAGCAAGAAAGTCTGGGACAAGCTCAGCCCCGACGACCACAAGGTGCTCAACGACGCCTGCGTCGAGTCGCGTGACTTTCAGCGCAAGTTGAACCGCGAATCCAACGCCAGCCTGGTCGCGGACATGCGCGCCAAGGGCCTGCAGTTCAACGACATCCCCCCGGCCGAAGCCGCCCGCATGCGCACCGAACTGCAACCCGTGGTCGACAAGTACAGCAAGCAGATCGGCGAAGACCTCGTCAAGCAGGTCTACGCCGAGATCGACAAAGTTCGCAAACAGAAATAAGGACCCCTCCATGGCCATGCCGACCATCAAGCAAGTCCGCGCCTACACCGTCCGCGGCGGTGGCGCCGACTACCACGACCAGGGCGCCGAGCACTGGATCGACAACCACATCGCCACCCCCATGGCACGCTACCCCGAGTACCGCGCCAGCCGACAGAGCTTTGGCATCAACGTGCTGGGCACGCTGGTGGTGGAGATCGAGGCCAGTGACGGCACGGTGGGCTTCTCGGTCACCACCGGGGGCGAGCTGGGATGCTTCATCGTCGAGAAGCACCTGGCCCGATTCCTCGAGGGCCAATGCGTCACCGCGATCGAGAAGATGTGGGACCAGATGTACTTCGCCACCCTCTACTACGGGCGCAAAGGCATCGTGATCAACACCATTTCCGGGGTCGACCTGGCGCTTTGGGACCTGCTGGCCAAGGTGCGCCGCGAGCCGGTGCATGCCCTGCTGGGCGGCCCGGTGCGCGATGAGCTGCAGTTCTATGCCACCGGCGCCCGCCCCGACCTGGCCAAGGACATGGGCTTCATTGGCGGCAAGCTGCCACTGCACCACGGTCCGGCCGAAGGCGAGGAAGGCCTGCGCAAGAACCTGGCCGAACTGGCCACCATGCGCGAGCGGGTGGGCCCCGACTTCTGGCTGATGCTGGACTGCTGGATGAGCCTGGACCTCAACTACGCCACCCGCCTGGCGCAGGGCGCCCACGAGCACGGCCTCAAATGGATCGAAGAAGCCCTGCCGCCTGACGACTACTGGGGCTACGCCGCGCTGCGCCGCCAGGTGCCCCCGGGCATGTTGGTCACCACGGGTGAGCACGAGGCTACGCGCTGGGGTTTTCGCCTGCTGCTGGAGCAGGGCTGCTGCGACATCATCCAACCCGATGTAGGCTGGTGCGGCGGGATCACCGAGCTGATCAAGATCTCGGCGCTGGCCGATGCCCATGGCGCGCTGGTGGTGCCGCACGGCAGCTCGGTCTACAGCTACCACTTCGTCATCACCCGGCACAACAGCCCGTTCGCCGAGTTCCTCATGATGGCCCCGCAGGCCGACCGGGTGGTGCCCATGTTCAACCCCCTGCTGCTGGACGAGCCCGTGCCGGTGAACGGTCGCATGAAGGCCTCGGTGCTGGATCAACCCGGCTTCGGCGTGCGGCTGAACCCTGACTGCGCGCTGCACCGTCCGTACACACACTGACCCACAACACAAAGCCGGGACCGCGCACGCCGCCTGGGTGCGCCGTCACCGGCCCCCTTTCCCCAGCGCGGCGCGCGCCCTCTGGCGCCCGGCCGCCGGACACAGGAGACAAGCGTGAAGCGATTTTTAACGGGGTACTGCCGTCTGCTCGACGGCCTGATGGGCCTGGCCCTGCTGCTGATGGTGGTGCTGGTGTTTGGCAACGTGGTGTTGCGCTACGCCTTCAACTCGGGCGTGACCGAAAGCGAGGAGATCTCGCGCTGGCTGTTCGTCTGGCTCACCTTCCTGGGCGCGGTCGTGGCGCTGCACCACAACGAACACCTGGGCACCGACATGCTGGTGTCGCGCTTGCCCGCGGCGGGCAAAAAAGTCTGCCTGGTGTTGGGCCACGCCCTGATGCTCTACATCTGCTGGCTGTTGCTGCAAGGGGCCTGGCAGCAGGCCGGCATCAACTGGGAAGCCCAGGCTCCGGTGACCGGCTGGTCGATGGGCTTGTTCTATGGCGCCGGGGTGTTCTTTGCGCTTTCGGCCGGCGTCATCTTGCTGCACAACCTGTGGCGCTTGCTCAGCGGTCAACTGCAAGCCAATGAGCTGGTGATGGTCAAGGAGTCGGAGGAACAGGCCGAACTGGAAGCCCTGCAAGCCGAACTGGCCCGCCAAGCAGCGCCGCGTCCCCACCAAGCCGCCCGCGGCCGGGAGGCTTGAATGACCGTCGCGATCTTCCTGGGGGCCCTGATGGGGGCCATGGCCCTGGGCATCCCCATCGCCTTTGCGCTGCTCGCCAGCGGGGTGGCCCTGATGGTCCACCTGGACATGTTCGACGCCCAGATCCTGGCACAGAACGTGATCAATGGCGCCGACAGCTTTCCGCTGCTGGCGGTGCCGTTCTTCATGCTGGCCGGTGAAATCATGAACGTGGGAGGCCTGTCCAAGCGCATCGTGAACCTGGCCCTGGCCTGCGTGGGGCACATCCGGGGCGGCCTCGGCTACGTGACCATCATGGCGGCGGTGCTGCTGTCGGCCTTGTCGGGCTCGGCCGTGGCCGACGCGGCCGCGCTGACGGCACTGCTGCTGCCCATGATGGTCAAGGCCGGGCACGACAAGGCGCGCTCCGGGGGGCTGATCGCGGCCGCCGGGGTGATCGGGCCGGTGATCCCACCGTCGATCGGCTTCGTCATCTTTGGGGTCGCGGGCAATGTGTCGATCTCCAAGCTGTTCATGGCGGGCATCTTTCCGGGCCTGCTGATCGGCGCCGCCCTGTGGGGGACTTGGTGGTGGCTGGGTCGGCGCGAAGCCATCGTCACGCCCCAGCGCCAAGGCGCCCGGGAGATCTGGGTCGCGCTGCGCCAATCGGGCTGGGCGCTGATGCTGCCGGTGATCATCCTGGTGGGTTTGCGCATGGGTGTGTTCACCCCCACCGAGGCCGCGGTGGTGGCCGCCGTCTACGCGCTGTTCGTGGCCACCGTGGTGTACCGCGAACTGAAGTGGTCCCAACTCGGCGGGCTGTTTGTCTCGGCGGCGCGCACCACCGCGGTGGTGATGTTCCTGGTGGCCGCCGCCATGGTCAGTGCCTGGCTGATCACCGTGGCCGACTTGCCCAACAAGATGATCGCCATGCTGGAGCCCCTGATGGGCAGCCCGACCCTCCTGTTGATCGCCATCATGGTGCTGTGCATGGCGGTGGGCACAGCGATGGACATGACGCCGACGATCCTGATCCTGACGCCGGTGCTGATGCCGGTGGTCAAGGCCGCGGGCATTGACCCGGTGTACTTCGGGGTGCTGTTCATCATCAACAACTCGATCGGACTGATCACGCCGCCGGTGGGCACGGTGCTCAACGTGGTGGCGGGGGTGGGGCGCATGAAGATGGACGAGGTCACGCGCGGCGTGCTGCCCTTCATGGCGGCCGAGTTCGCGGTCATGTTCCTGATGGTGCTGTTCCCCTCGCTGGTGACCGTGCCTGCGCGCTGGCTGACCGGGTGACGGCCGGCCGGGGAGCTGCCGCGGCCCGGCCCGGCGCTGGGCCTGACCTTCAGGCCAAGGCGGGCCCTTGCCAGTCCCCGGTGTCCGGGCACACCCCACCGGGCACACCGGCCCAGCGCAGGGCGGTGCCCGGCCCGAGAGCGGGCCCGGTCGAGGCTGTGCACAAGGGGCCGGGCGGGTCGTCGGGCGGGTCGGCAGGCAGACCATCGGGCGGGTCGTCGCGCGCGATCGCGGTGCCCATGAAGTCGCGCAGCGCCGCGTGGTCCAGGCTCAACTCCCAGCTCAGAAACACCTGCCCGGCGAGCGCCGCGGGCGACAGCGCGGGGGCCTCGAAGCCCAAGGAATGCCGGGCCACCACCCCGTGGGGTTGCGAAGGGTCGAACAAGACCAAGGTGCCGCGCTGCAAGGGCAGGCGCTGGCCGGACAGCGGGAAATGCAGGTCCAGTCCCGCCTCGTCACAGAGGAACAGGTTGCAGAACACCGCCTCGCCGTACTGCTCGGCGTCGTGGTGGTAGCGCGCGCCCAGGCAGACCATCAGGGTCGGCGGGCTGTCGGCCAGCAGGCCGTCCAGCCCCTGCCCGGCGAGGGCCTGTGCCGCCGCGTCAGCGCACCCGCGGTAAGCCGGCCACCGGCGCCGTGTCTGGCCCCAGGGCAGCACCTCGACATCGCCTGGCGCCAGCGCCAGCTCGTGCTGCACGCAGCGTGTCCATTCGGCCAGCACCGCCACCGGGCAGGGCGGCAAGGTCAGCGTGGCCGACCAGGTGCGGGCACTGACGGGACGGCGCCAGCGCTGCCCGTCCAGCGCATAGTGGGCGGTCAGGGGTGGGTGGGACGCGGGCGGCTGGGGCATGGACGCCAGTGTAGTGAGCCCCGAACGAGGCCCCAGCGCGGGCCCAGGCACGGGGGCCGGACACGGCCCCCCCGCCCATTCAGGGGCCGCTGCAAAGCCCCGCGGCGGTGGGCCTCAATCCAGCTTCACATTCGCTTTGGCGACGATCTTGGCAAAGCGCTCCTGCTCGGTCTTGAGGAACTGACGCGCCGCCTCGGGGCTGCTGGGGTTGATCTGGTTGTCCTGCTTGGCCATGGCGGCCTTGACCTCCGGGTCGTTGAAGGCCGCGACCACGGCTTCATGCAGGCGCTTGACCTGGGCCGGCGGCAGCTTGGCCGGGCCCACCATGGCGAACCAGCCCATCACGTCGACGTCGGGAAAGCCCTGTTCAGCGAAGGTGGGCAGGTCAGGCAAGGAGGCCACGCGGCCCCGGCCCAACACCCCGATGGCCCGCAGCGTGCCGCTGCGCAACTGGCCCTGCACCGACGGCACCGAGGCCACCCCCATCGCGAGTTGACCCGCCATGATGTCGGTGATCATCGGCCCCATGCCTTTGTAGGGCACGTGGCGCACCTCCACCTCGAGCGCGTCCATGACCATTTCACCGGCCAGGTGGATGATGGTGCCGTTCCCCGAGGAGGCGTAGTTGTGGTCCTCGGGCTTGACCTTCAAAAAGGCCTGCAGCTCCTTGGCGTTCTTGGCGGTGACCAGCTTGGGGTTGACCACCAGCAGGAACGGCGAGCCGCCCACCACGCTGATCGGGGTGATGTCGTTGAGGCTGTCATAGGGCATCTTCTTGAACACACTGGGGTTGACCGCGTGGTTGTTCGAGATGAACGCGATGGTGTTGCCATCGGGGGCCGCCTTGACCAGGGCCGAGGTCCCCGTGATGCCGCCGGCACCGGGCAGGTTCTCGATCACCACGGGCTGGTTCAAAGCCTTGCTCAGCGCCACCTGGGCCGAGCGCACGATGGTGTCCACGCCCGAGCCCGGCCCCACCGGCAGGATCACGCGCAAGGGGGGGCCCGCGGGCGGCGCAAGCGCCGCACCCGCGCCTTGGGCCCACGCCACCGGGGCCGACAAAAGCCCCACCAGGAGCCCCGTGCCCAGCACCCGAGCGGTGCGTCGTTTCAAGAAGAGGTTCATGTTTGTCTCGCTGTCGTTATGGAAAGAATACGGTGGCCGAGGCCAGGCGCCCATCCTGCCTCAGGCCCTCAAACGCGCAGCCGTGCGAGCACCTCTTCGGTGTGCTCGCCGACCCGCGGCAAGGGGTGGCGCACCCCGGGGCGGCGCCCGCCCATCAACAAGGGCAGCAACACCACCTCGGTGCGCTCCCCCGATTCGGTTTGCATGGGCACCAGCCCGCCGCTGGCGAGCAGGTGCTCGTCGTGCAGCAGCTGGTCGGGCCGCACCACCTTGGCGTAAGGCAGGCCGGCGGTTTTGAGGCGGTCGCACAGGGCATCGAGGTCCCACTGGCGCGTGCTCTCGGCCAGGCGGCGCAGCAAGTCGGGGCGCAGCGCCACGCGCTGCGCGTTGCTGGCCAGGGCCGGGTCGGTGGCCAAATCGGGGCGGTTCAGCACCTCGCACAGGGTCAGGAACTGCTTGTCGCTGACCGCGCCGATGAACAACTGCGCCCCGTGCGCGACCTCAAACGTGTCGTACACGCTCCAGGCCGAGACCCGGGACGGAAACGGTGGCGGCACCTCGCCCGTCATCTGGAACTGCTGCATGTGTTGTGAGGCCAGCAGGCAGCAGTTCTCGAACAGGGCGCTCTGGATCTCCTGTCCCTGGCCGGTGCGCTCGCGCTCGCGCAGCGCCGCCAGCACCCCGATGGCCCCGAACATGCCGCCCATGATGTCGTTGACCGAGGTGCCCGCGCGCAGCGGTCGCCCCGCGGGGCCGGTCATGTAGGTCAGGCCGGCCATGTTCTGCACCACCTCGTCCAAGGCCAGGCGGTCTTCATACGGGCCGGGCAGAAAGCCTTTGTGCGACACGTAGATGAGCCGCGGGAACTCGGCCCGCAGGGCCTCGGAGCCCAGGCCCAGCTTGTCCATCAGACCGGGGCGGAAGTTCTCCAGCAGCACGTCGCTCTGCGCGATCAGGGCCTTGGCGGTGGCCAGGCCTTCGGGGGTCTGGATGTCCAGCTCGACGCTCAGCTTGTTGCGGTTGAAGCTGCGGAAGAAGCCAATGCCCAGGCCCGGCAACTGACGCGTCTTGTCGCCCCCGGGGGGCTCGATCTTGATGACTTCGGCGCCCAGGTCGGCGAGGATCATGCCGCAGGTGGGGCCCATGACCATGTGGGTGAATTCGATGACGCGCACGCCTTGCAGCGGCAGTCCAGTGGCTTCGGTGTTCATGCTGGTTCTCGAAATCAAAAGGGGCGCGCTCAGGCGGTGGCCCGGGTCGCGGGGCGAAAGTGCTTGGGCAGGCCGGCTCGGTGCAGGGCGCCATGGGTGGCCTCGCCCACCAGCCAGCCAGCGACCTGGTCGCGCAGGGCCAGCAGGCGGGGCAGGTCCAGCCCGGTGGACACGCCAGCGGCTTCCAGCATGAAGGCCAGGTCCTCGCTGGCCGTGTTGCCACTGGCGCCCGGTGCGTGCGGACAGCCGCCAATGCCCGCGAGTGACGCATCGAAGCGCGTCACCCCCCCTTGCAGCGCCGCGTGCGCATTGGCCAAGGCCAGGCCGCGCGTGTCGTGAAAATGCCCGCACCAGAGGCGGTCGCCCGCCACCTTCAGCGCCTGCTCGAACAGGCGGCTGACCGACCCCGGGTCGGCGTAGCCCACGGTGTCGGCCAGGCTGACGCGGTCGGCCCCGGCGTCCAGCAGCGCCTGCATCAGGCGCAGCACCTCGGCGGGCCGGACCTCGCCCTGCAGGGTGCAGCCAAACGCCGTGCCCACGCCGCCCTCGATCAAGGTCTTGCGGCCCGAGGCATCGCGCGCGGCGCGGATGCGGCCCAGTTCGGCCACCACCTCGTCGGGGGTTTTGCGCAGGTTGGCCAGGCTGTGGTCATGGCTGGCGGAGAGGGGCAACAGCATCAGGTCGGCGTCGCCCGCCAGCGCGGCTTCGGCACCGCGCAGGTTGGGCACCAGCACCGAGGCGAACAAGCCCGGCAGCGTCTTGGCATGGGCCAGCAAGTCGGCCGTGTCGGCCAGTTGGGGCAGCAGGCGGGCCGGCACAAAGGAGCCGACCTCGATCTCGCGCTGGCCGGCCGCATGGGCCGCGTTGATCCACTCGATCTTGCGCGCCGTGGGCAGCACGGTCTGGATGCTTTGCAAGCCATCACGCAGACCGACCTCGCGGATCACCGCGCTGGGGGGAAGGGGATTTTTCAAACTCATGTCTCCATGGCGGGGCGGGGTGGGCCCCGTTTGGCTATAGTTTCCTGAGTTCCCATTCAAACTTCAAATGCAATATCGGAAGCCTGAAAGTTCCGATTCGGAAGTTAAATCCATGCGAGACCTGGACCTCAAATCCCTCAAGTTGCTGGTCAGCGTGTGCGACCACGGCAACATCAAAGCCGCGGCGGCGCAGGCGCTGATCGAGCCCTCGGCCGTCAGCAAACGGCTGTCGCAACTGGAGGACGCACTGGGCCTGCCCCTGCTGGTGCGGGGCCGCAAGGGCAGCGAGGCCACACCGGCCGGCCAGGTGCTGCTGGAGCACGCGCGCTCCCTGCTGTTCACGCTGGACAAGATCGAGGCCGACATGGCGCGCTTCAAAAGCGGCATCCAGGGCCATGTGCGGGTGGTGGCCAGCGCCTCGGCGGTGGCCGAGTCACTGCTGGACGACCTGGCGGGCTTCATGCGCGAGCCCCAGCACCAGAACATCCAGGTCGACATCGAGGAACGCGTGTCCCGGGACATCGTCAGCCTGGTGCGCGAGGGGGTGGCGTCGCTCGGGGTGTGCTGGAGTCAGGTGGACCTGGCCGGACTGGAAAGCCGCCCCTACCGGCGCGACGAACTGGCCCTGGCCGTGCCGGTGGGCCACCCGCTGGCCCGGCACGAGGCGCTGTACTTTGAGGACTCGCTGGACCAGGAACACGTGGGCCTGCCCTCTTCCACCGCCGTCTACACCCTGCTGCACCGCGCGGCCGCCCAGGTGGGCCGCACGCTGAGCTACCGTGCCGTGGTGTCGAACTTCGATGCGGCCTTCCGCGTGGTCAGCGCCGGCCTGGGGGTGAGCGTGGTGCCCCGCGAGGTCAGCTGCCAACACAGCGCGGCGGGCCGCATCCAGACCGTGCGCCTGCTCAACGACTGGGCACAGCACGAGTTCTCGATTTGCTTTCGCCGCCAGCAGGACCTGAGCCCGGCGGCCCAGCGGCTGCTGGGCTACCTGGAACAGCAGGCCCGGCAGGCAGCTCAGGCGCAGCGGGCCCCACGCTGACTCGCTGACAAACGGAGAGAGGGGACAACGCCACAGCGCAGCCGCCCGCTGCGCGCCCCCACCAGACCTGCGCCAAGGCGACGGGCCCGAAAGCAAGCCCGCTGGGCAGAGGCCCTCAGTCGACGGTGACCTTGCCGACCTTCACCAGCTCGGCAAATTTGTCGGTTTCGGACTTGATCTGGCGCGCCATGTCCTCGGCCTTGTTGCCCACGGGCTGGGCACCGATCTCTTCCATGCGCTTGACGAATTCGGGCGATTGGATGACTTTCACCATCTCGGTGTTGAGCCGCGCCACGATGTCCTTGGGGGTGGCCACCGGCGCCAGCACGCCGAACCAGGTGCCGATGTTGAAACCCTTCAAACCCGCCTCATCCAGGGTCGGCACGTCCGGCAGGGCCGGCGAACGGGTGCTGGTGGTGACGGCCAGCGCGCGCAGCTTCTGACCACGGATGTGCTGCAGCACCGGGGTGATGGTGTCGAACGACATCGTGATCTGGCCGCCCAACAAGTCGGTGGCCAGCGGGCCACTGCCCTTGTACGGGATGTGGGTCAGCGCCACCCCGGTCTGGTTCTGGAACTGGGTGCCGATCAGGTGCTGCGCCGTGCCATTGCCGTTGGACCCGTAGGTGGCCTTGTCGGGCTGCGCCTTGAGCAGCGTGACCAGCTCCGCCACGCTCTTGGCCGGGGTGCTGGCGTTCACCACCAGCACATTGGGCACCACGGCGACGGTGGTGATGGGGGCAAAGTCCTTCTGAAAATCGTAGGGCAGCTTCTTGTAGACGCTGGTGGCGATGGTGTGGTGCACCGCGCCCACCAACAGGGTGTAGCCGTCGGCCTTGGACTTGGCCACCGCTTCGGCCCCGATGGTGGCGCCCGCGCCAGGGCGGTTCTCGACAATCACCGGCTGGCCCAGATTCTTGGCCAGCGAAGTGCCCAGCGCGCGGGCCAGCACATCGGTGGTCCCGCCCGGTGGGAACGGCACCACCAGGGTGACCGGTTTGGTGGGCCAGGATTGCGCCCCGGCGGCGGCGGCCGAGGCGGCCAGGACCAGGGCCGCGCCTTGCAGCCAGCGGCGGCGCGACGGGGTCGGGGAGGTGGAAAGTGCTTGCGTCATCGTTGTCTCCGGAAGCTGTTTTTGATCTCGGGGTGGCTGAACTTTAGGGCGATCAAAAGATTTCAATCACCCAAAAAGTAAAACATTTGTTTACTCACATTCAACATTCAAAGCGCACGGTGGGCGATCTGCGACCCGCCCTGGCGGGGCCCGGTCTGGGCCGGCACGCTGGGTGCGGAGGAGGCTGGGGGCCGTGGCCTCGGCGCGGCCCCGGGCGGCCACGGTTCGCGGTGGCCGCGGGCCCTACCCGGGACCAAGGGGGCCGCACGGCCGACCCCGGGGCGCTTGGGGCGCCCGGCCCGGTGCCCGGCCCGACGCTGGCCCTCACCCGCCTTCACCCGCCTTCACGCGCCCTCACACACGCTGAAGCGCGGGAGCGGGGGCCGGGTCGGGCCGCCACGCCGCGGGTTCAGCGGCGCGGGGCCAGCTGGGCGCAAACCGCCTGGGTCACGGCCTCGGTCTTGGCCTGACCGCCAAGGTCGCGGGTGTGCAGGGCCGGGTTGGCGGTGACGTGCTCGATGGCCGCCATCAGGCGCTGGGCCGCGTCGAATTCGCCCAGGTGCTCCAGCAGCATGACCACCGACCAGAAGGTGCCGACCGGGTTGGCCAGGCCCTGGCCCATGATGTCAAAAGCCGAGCCGTGGATGGGCTCGAACATGCTGGGGTAGCGGCGTTCGGGGTCGATGTTGCCCGTGGGCGCAATGCCCAGGCTGCCGGCCAGCGCGGCGGCCAGGTCGCTCAGGATGTCGGCGTGCAGGTTGGTGGCGACCAGGGTGTCGAGGCTGGCCGGGCGGTTGACCATGCGCGCGGTGCAGGCATCGACGATCTCCTTGTCCCAGCGCACGTCCGGGAACTCGGTGGCGACTTGGGCCGCGATCTCGTCCCACATCACCATGGCGTGGCGCTGCGCGTTGCTCTTGGTCACCACGGTCAGCAATTTGCGCGGGCGCGACTGGGCCAGCCTGAAGGCGAAGCGCATGATGCGTTCGACCCCCACGCGGGTCATCATGGTGACGTCGGTGGCGGCTTCGATCGGGTGGCCCTGGTGCACGCGGCCGCCCACGCCCGAGTACTCACCCTCGGAGTTCTCCCGCACGATGACCCAGTTCAGGTCCTCGGCGCGGCAGCGCTTCAGGGGCGCGTCGATGCCGGGCAGGATGCGGGTCGGTCGCACATTGGCGTACTGGTCAAAGCCCTGGCAAATCTTCAGGCGCAGACCCCACAGCGTGATGTGGTCCGGGATCTGCGGGTCACCGGCCGAGCCGAACAGGATGGCGTCCTTGTGGCGCAGCGCGTCCAGCCCGTTGGCCGGCATCATCACGCCGTGCTGGCGGTAGTAGTCGCCCCCCCAGTCGAAGTTCTCGAACTCGAAGCGGTAACGGTCGCTGGTGGCCGCCAGGGCCTGCAGCACGGCCTGACCGGCAGGGATCACTTCTTTGCCAATGCCGTCCCCGGGGATGGTGGCGATCGAATAGGTTTTCATGGGGGAGTCTCCGTCGGGTTCAGAAAAAGTCCGACTTTAGGAAGCAAACCCCGCCCTGGCGCGCCGCTATAGTCAAAGCGCTGTTCACTTGAATTCAACAATTGCGCCATGACCGATGCCATTCAACCCGCCGACCTGGGCTTCTTCTCGGCCTTGGCCAGTGCCGGCAGCCTGAGCGCGGCGGCGCGCGAACTGGGCATCACCACCCCCGCGGTGAGCAAGCACCTGGCGCAGATGGAGGCCCGCGTGGGCGTGTTGCTGGTCAACCGCACCACCCGCCGAATGAGCCTGACGCCCGAGGGCGAGCTGTACCTGGCGCACGCCCGGCGCATCCTCAGCGAGATCCAGGACATGGAGGACCTGTTGGGGGTGTCCAGGTCAACGCCGCACGGCCTGCTGCGCGTCAACGCCACGCTGGGCTTCGGGCGCAGCCACATCGCGCCGCTGATCTCGCGCTTTGCGCGCCAGTACCCGCAGGTCGAGGTGCAGTTGCAACTGTCGGTCAACCCGCCCGCCCTGACCGAGGACACTTTTGACGTCTGCATCCGTTTCGGGGCGCCGCCCGATGCGCGCGTGATCGCGCGCCGCATCGCGCCCAACCGGCGCTTGCTGTGCGCCTCGCCGGCCTACCTGCAGCAGCACGGCACGCCCAAGGTGCCCAACGACCTGACCCAGCACCAGTGCATCGGCATCCGCCAGGGCGACGAGGCGTACGGCCTGTGGCGGCTGAGCACGGGCCGCGGCCCCAAGCTGCACACCGAGGCCATCAAGACCCGCGGCAACCTCAGCACCAACGACGGTGAGATCGCGGTCAACTGGGCGCTCGACGGGCACGGCATCCTGCTGCGCGCCGAGTGGGACATCCAGCGTTACCTGGACAGCGGCCGCCTGGTCGAAGTGCTGCCGGGTTACAGCACCCCGGACGCCGACATCCACGCCGTCTACCCGCAGCGCCACCAATCGGCCGCCCGGGTGCGCGCCTTTGTGGACTTTGTGGCCCAGGCCTTTGAAGCCCAACGGGGCTGAGCCCCGCCGCGGCTTGGCGGCCCCCCGGCGGGGCCCCTGACGGCCGGCGCTGAGCGGGCCCGCGCGCACAGCGGGGGCCCCGCGCCCCCTGGTGCCCAAGCGGCCCGCTCAGGCCCAAGCCCCCTGAACAACCCCACTTGACGGGCGCGGCCGCCCTGCCGTAAAGTCCGCTTCGGTTTTAATTGTACGAACAATTAAACAAACCATACAAAACCAACCCAGCCGCCTGGGCTGGCCTGTTCCACCGGACCCTCAAGGAGCCTGACCATGATCTCTGCCGTCGAAATCGCCCCGAACCGTTACCGCGCCTCGTACGGGCGTTACCTGGAGGACTTCCGGGTTGGCGATGTGTACGAACACCGCCCGGGCCGCACCCTGACCGACAACGACAACATCCAGTTCTCGCTGTTGACCATGAACTACCACCCCATGCACTGCGACGCGCACCACGCGGCCAAGAGCGAGTTCGGCAAGTTGCTGGTCAGCAGCGGCCTGACCCTGGCCGTGGTGCTGGGCATGACCGTCAACGACGTCAGTGCCAAGGCCATCGCCAACCTGGGCTGGAAAGAAATCAAGCTGACCGCACCGGTGTTCGCCGGCGACACGCTCTACGCCGAGTCCGAGGTGCTGGACAAGCGCGAATCCAAGTCACGCCCGGGCCAGGGCATCGTCACCGTGCGCACCCGCGGCCTGAACCAGGACGGTGTGCAGGTCATGGTTTTTGAGCGCAGCTTCCTGGTCGCCTGTCGCGGCCACGGCATCGAGGCCTGAAGGCCCCGCCCCCACCACAACGGAGACACAACATGACCCCTTACCTGCGGACCCTGCTGGGCAGTTGGCTGCTTGGCACGGCACTGGTGGCCCAGGCCGCCTACCCGGACAAACCGATTCGCATCGTGGTGGGCTTTCCGCCGGGCCAGGCCACCGACATGGTGGCCCGCGTGTTGGCCAAGAAGCTGCAAGACGCGCTGCAACAGCCGGTGTTCGTGGACAACAAACCGGGCGCCTCGGGCATCATCGGCACCGAGATGGTGGTCAAGGCACCGCCCGATGGGTACACCCTGCTGGTGGGCTCCAGTGGCACCCTGGCCATCAACCCCAGCCTCTATTCGAAGCTGCCCTACAAGCCCCTGACCGATCTGACCCACATCAGCCAGATCGCCAACGTGCCGCTGTTCCTGGCGGTGAACAAAGACTTTCCGGCGCAGAGCGCGGCCGACTTCGTGCGCGAGGTCAAGGCCCAGCCCGGCAAGTTCAGCTACGGCTCGGCCGGCAGCGGCGTGACCAGCCACCTGACGATGGAGCTGTTCAAGCAACAGGCGGGGCTGTTCATCCTGCATGTGCCCTACAAGGGCAGCCCGGCCGCGGTGACCGACCTGATCGGTGGCCAGGTGCAGGCCATGGTCGACACCGGCCCGGCGCTGCTGGCCCATGCCAAGAACGGCAAGTTGCGGGTGCTGGCCGTGGCCAGCAAGACCCGCAATGAGGCGGCGCCCCAGGTCCCCACCCTGGCCGAAGCCGGCGTGGGCAACTTCGAGGCGCCCGCCTGGCTGTCGCTGGCGGCCCCCAAGGGCACGCCCAAGGAGGTGATCGACACCCTCTACAAGGCCCTGAGCAGCAACTGGCGCGACCCCGATGTCAAAGAGCAGTTGGTCGCCCTGGGGGCCGAGGCCCTGCTGACCCGCCCCGACGAGATGCAAAAGCACCTCGAACAAGAAATCAAACGCTGGGCCCTGGCCGTCAAGGTCTCGGGCGCCCAGGTCGACTGAGGACGCCCCCCATGACGCTCACCCCAAGCACCGCCCCGGTGGCCGAGCAGGTGGCCCGCTGGGCCCACGGCCTGCGACTGGACCAGGTGCCGATCGACGTGCGCACCCGCGCCTGCCACCTGATGCTGGACGCGCTGGGCATCGGCCTGGCCTCGACCCGCTATGCGTTCGCCCGCCAGGCCAGTGCCGCGATCGATGCGCTGGCCGGCCCCGGGGGCACCGTGCCCGTGCTGGGCCGCGCACAGCGCCTGCCGCTGCGCGATGCCGCCATGCTCAATGGCCTGCTGATCCATGGCCTCGACTACGACGACACCCACCCACGCGGCGTGGTGCACGCCACCACCTCGGTGCTGCCGGCCGCGCTGGCGCTGGCCGCCCACCAGGGGCGCAGCGGCGCCGAGCTGCTGACCAGCTACCTCATCGGCATGGAGCTGACCACCCGCCTCGGGGCCGCCGCCGGGGGGCTGTTTCACCAGGTCGGCTTCCACCCCACAGGCCTGGTCGGCACTTTTGGCTGCGCCCTTGCGGCCGGTCGCCTGCTGGGCCTTGAGGTGCCCCAGCTCAGCCACGCCCAGGGGGTGGCGCTGTCGGTGGCCAGCGGCAACCTGGAGTTCCTGCAAGACGGCGCCGGCACCAAGCGCTTGCACCCCGGGTGGGCGGCCGCGGCCGGCATCAGCGCGGCGATGTTCGCCGCCCATGGCATGAGCGGCCCGCGCGCCAGCTACGAGGGCCGCTATGGCCTGTACGCCAGCCACCTGGGCGCGCGCGCCAGCGAAGCCGACCTGGGCCAGATCACGGCCGGTCTGGGCCAGGTCTGGGAGCTGTGCAATGTGGCGGTCAAACCCCTGCCGGCCTGCCACTTCACCCACGCCTGCACCGACGCCGCCAGCGCCTTGTCGGCCGCCTGGGGCGGCGCGCCGCTGCGCCGCATCCGCGCGCGCCTGCCCGCCGGTGCGATGGCCGTGGTCTGTGAGCCGATCGAGAACAAACGCCGGCCACAGAACCCCTACGACGCCCAGTTCAGCATCCCCTACACGGTGGCCACGGCCTTGCGCCACGGGCGCTTCACCCTCGACGCCCTGGAGCCCGCGGCCATCGCCGACCCCGACACCCTGGCGCTGGCCGCGCTGGTCGAGTGCGAGGTCGACCCCGACGCCGACTTCCCACGCTACTACCCCGGCGAGCTGGTGCTGGAGCTGGCCGACGGCCGTGAACTGCGCCACCGCGAGCCCATCAACCGCGGCGCCCCGGGCCGCCCGATCAGCAACGCCGACATCGTCACCAAGTTCATCGACAACGCCACCCGCAGCGTGCCCCTGGCGCACGCGCAGCGGCTCCAGCACGCGGTGCTGAACCTGGCCCAAGGCCAGGCCGCCGAGCTGGCCGAGTTGCTGGCCACCGAATTCCCCGCCCCTGTGCGCCCCTGAAACCCTTTGGACTGAAAGCCTGCCATGAACCCTGCCACCGCCCTGCCCCACGACGACGCGCAAGAACAGGAACGCCTGATCCTGGACAGCGTTGAACGCTTCCTGGAAACCCAGGTCAAGCCCCATGTGCACCACCTCGAGCACGACGACATCTACCCGCTGGAGATCGTCGAGCAGATGAAAGAGATGGGCCTGTTCGGCTGCCTGATCGACCCCGCCTACGGCGGCCTGGGCCTGTCCACCAGCACCTACGCCAAGATCATCGAACGCATGTCCAAGGTGTGGATGTCGGTGTCGGGCATCATCAATTCGCACCTGATCATGGCCATGACCGTGCAGCGCTGTGGCACCGAGGCCCAGAAGCAGGCTTACCTGCCGCGCTTTGCCACCGGCGAGCTGCGCGGCGGCATCGGCCTGACCGAGCCGGACTGCGGCACCGACCTGCAAGCCATCCGCACCGTGGCGCGCCGCGACGGCGATGACTACGTGGTCAACGGCTCCAAGATGTGGATCACCAACAGCGGCTCGGGCAACACCCTCGTGCTGCTGGTCAAGACCGACCCGCAGGCCCAGCCGCGCCACCAGGGCATGAGCCTGCTGATTGCCGAAAAGGGACCGGGCTTCACGGTCAGCAAGAAGCTCGAGAAGCTGGGCTACAAAGGCATCGACAGCTGCGCGCTGAGCTTCGAGGACTACCGCGTGCCCGCCGATCGCCTGATAGGGGGCGTCGAGGGCAAGGGCCTGCAGCAGATCCTGGGCGGGCTGGAGCTGGGCCGCATCAACGTGGCCGCGCGCGGTCTGGGCATCGCGCAGGCCGCACTCGACGAGGCCGTGGCGTATTCGCAGACCCGCAAGACCTTTGGCAAGCCGATCTGCGAGCACCAGGCCATCGCGCTCAAGCTCGGCGAAATGGCCACCCGCACCCAGGCGGCACGGCTGCTGACCTACGCCGCGGCCCAGGCCTATGACCTGGGCCAGCGCTGCGACATGGAGGCCGGCATGGCCAAGTACTTCGCCACCGAGGCCGGTCTCGAGAACGCCATCGAAGCCATGCGCATCTTCGGCGGCTATGGCTACTCGAAGGAATACAACGTCGAACGCCTCTACCGCGATGCCCCCTTGCTGACCATCGGCGAGGGCACCAATGAACTGCAGCGCCTGATCATCGCGCGCGAGCTGATCGCGAGGAACCCGGTATGAGCCAGCCCGCCACCCCTCAAGGGCCCCTGCTGCAAGGCCTGCGCATCATCGCCATCGAGCAGTACGGCGCCGGCCCCTTTGGCACCCAACACCTGGCCGACCTGGGCGCCGAGGTGATCAAGATCGAGAACCCCGCCGAAGGCGGAGATGTGGGGCGCGCCGTCGGCCCGCACTACTTCGGCCCGGGCGACAGCCACTTCTACCAGTCCTTCAACCGCAACAAGCAAAGCGTCACCCTGGACCTCAAAAGCGAGGCCGGCCGCGCCGTGCTGCGCCGCCTCGCGGCCGGGGCCGACGTGGTGTTCAACAACCTGCGCGGCGACCTGCCCGCCAAGCTGGGGCTGACCTACGAGGCCTTGAAGGACGTCAACCCGGCCCTGGTCTGCGGTCATCTGTCGGCCTATGGCCGCACCGGCTCGCGCGCGGCCTGGCCGGGCTACGACTACCTGATGCAGGCCGAGGCCGGCTACCTGTCGCTGACTGGCGAGCCCGACGGCCAGCCCACCCGCGCGGGCCTGTCGATCATCGATTTCATGACCGGCACCACCGCGGCCATGGGTCTGCTGGCGGGGGTGGTCTCGGCGCGCGCCAGCGGCGTGGGCCGGGATGTGGACATCAGCCTGTACGACGTGGCCCTGAACAACCTGACCTACCTGGCCACCTGGTACCTCAACGCGGGCGTGGTGACGGGCCGCACGGCGCGCTCGGGTCACCCCTCGCTGGTGCCCAGCGAGCTGTACCCGACCCAGGACGGCTGGATCTTCCTGATGTGCAACAAGGAGAAGTTCTGGGGCGAGCTGTGCCACGCCCTGGGCCGCCCGGACTGGGTGGAGCACCCCGACTATCGCCGCTTTGCCGACCGCCTGCGCCACCGCAGCCAGCTCAATGCCGAGCTCGATGCGGTGCTGCGCACGGCCACCACGGCCGAATGGATGCAGCGCTTTGGCGGCCGCGTGCCGGCCTCGCCGGTGTACGACGTGGCCCAGGCGCTGGACAGCGACTTCGCACGCGAAAGCGGGGCGGTGGTCAGCGTGCCGCACCCGCAAGGCCCCGTGCGCACCCTGGCCTGCCCGGTGCGCGCCGGCCCCCAGCCGCTGCGCGCCGCCCCCGCGCTGGGCGAGCACACGGACACGGTGCTCAGACGGGCAGGATACGATCAGGCCGACATCGACGACCTGCGCCGCCAATCCGTTCTATGACCGACAAAACCCCTGTTCCGAAGACCGTGTCTGACCCCGCCGCGCGCGGCAAAGCCCTGCCCAGCCTGGGCGGGTCGCCACCGCGCTACCAGCAGTTGGCGCAGACCCTGCTCAACGAAATCGGATCAGGGCGTTACCCCGTGGGCTCGCAATTGCCCACCGAATTCGAGCTGTGCGAGCAGTTCGGCGTCAGCCGATCTACGGCCCGCGAAGCGCTCAAGCGCCTGGTGCAACTGGGCCTGGTGGTGCGCCAGGCGCGCATCGGCACCACCGTCAAATCCACCGCCAGCGTGCCGGGCTACCGCCAGCTCACCGCGGACGTGGCGGACCTGCACCAATACGCCACCGACACCACGCTGGTGATCGAACCCGGCCAGACGCGCCTGATCAATGCCACCGAAGCCGAGATGCTGGAAGCCTCGGCCGGTGAAACCTGGCTGCACCTGCAAGGCCTGCGCCGGGCCACCGGCGAGGCACGCCCCATCTGCCACACCGAACTGTGGCTGCACCCGGCCTTCCGCGCCATCCAGGGCATCGAAGGGCCGCTGCGGGGCTCGGTCTACGGCGCCATCGAACAGCAGTTTGGCGAGGTGGTGACCTCGGTGGAGCAAGAAATCCGCGCGGTGGCGATTGCCCCGCACCTGGCCGAGGTGCTGCAGGTGCCCCGGCACAGCCCCGGGCTGTGGGTGTGCCGCAAGTACCGCAACCACCGCGACGAGCTGATCGAGCTGGCCATCAGCGTGCACCCGGCCGACCGCTTCAGCCACACCAGCATCCTGCGCCGCGAATGGGCGGGCGACGCCCCGCGCGACGACAAGGCCCCGCCCCGGGGGCGTGGCGCATGACGCGGTCGCCGGCCTGGTGGGGCCTGGGCGTGACCCTGGCCATCCAGTCGATGGTCTCGATGGCCTTGTTGACGCTGCCCGTGATGGCCCCGGAAGCAGCGCGGGCGTTGGGCGCCTCGCCCGGCCTGCTGGGGGTGTATGTGGCCCTGGCCTACCTGGGGGCGATGGGGGCCAGCCTGGCGGCCGGTGCGGCCACCGCGCGCTATGGCGCCATCCGCATCAGCCAGATCGGTTTGCTGCTGTGCGGCCTGGGCCTGCTGCTCAGTGCCGTGCCGGTGCTGCCGGTGATGGGCCTCGGGGCCTGGCTGATCGGGCTGGGTTACGGCCCGATCACCCCAGCCAGCTCACACCTGCTGGCGCGCAGCACCCCGCCGGCGCAAATGGCGCTGGTGTTCTCGATCAAGCAAACCGGTGTCCCCCTGGGCGGCCTGGTGGCGGGGGCCCTGGTGCCCATGACGGCGCTGTGGCTGGGCTGGCAAGGCGCCCTGCTCAGCGTGGCGGGCCTGTGCCTGCTGTGCGCCCTGGGGGCGCAGGGCCTGCGCACCGAGTTCGACGCCGACCGCCAGCGCCAGCTGCCCCTGGCCATGGGCGACCTGCTGTCCCCCGTGCGCCTGGTGCTGGGGCAGCGTGCCCTGTCGCTGCTGGCCTTGTGCTCGTTCTTTTTCTCCATCATCCAGCTCTCGCTGACCACCTACCTGGTGACCTACCTGCACGAGACCCAGGCCTATTCGCTGGTCACGGCGGGGCTGGCCCTGTCGGTGGCCCAGGCCGCGGGCGTGGTGGGCCGCATCGCCTGGGGCTGGGTGGCGGACCGGTTTCTAGGGGCCAGGCGCACCCTGATCACGCTGGCTGGCCTGATGGTGCTGGGCTGCGTCAGCGTGGCCTGCCTGCAGCCCAGCATGGGCTGGTGGCTGGTGGGCCCGGCGCTGTGGGTGTTCGGCAGCTCGGCGATTGGCTGGAACGGGGTCTACCTGTCCGAGGTGGCGCGCCAGGCCCCGCCGGGTCAGGCCAGCGTGGCCACCGGCGGCACCCTGGCCATCACCTTCCTCGGCGTGGTGCTGGGGCCGGCCTTGTTCGGCGCCATCGCCAGTGCCTCGGGCAGTTTCCGCCTCGGCTACGCTTTGCTGGCCGTGCCCGCCCTGGTCTGCGCCGGGGTGCTTTGGGCCCGGCCCGCAACGCCACGCCCCACTTGATTCACAGACCAGGAGACCCCTTTGAGAGCCCCAGACCGCAGCTACCTGTTTGTCCCCGGCAACCGCCCCGAGCGCTTTGCCAAAGCCCTGCAATCAGGCGCCCATGCCGTGGTGCTGGACCTCGAGGATGCGGTCGCGCCCGAGCAGAAGGAAGCCGCCCGGCAAGCGCTGGCCGACTGGTTGCCGGGCGGGGCGCCGGTGTACCTGCGCGTGAATGGCAGCGACACCGCCTGGTTTGACGCCGACTGCGCCCTGCTCAGCGCCGCCGCGGTGCGCGGCGTGATGCTGCCCAAGGCCCAGGGGGTGAACGAACTCGCCGCGCTGCGCGCCCGGCTGCGGCCCGAGCAGACCCTGATCCCACTGATCGAAACCGTGCTGGGCTGGTCCCGGGCCCGCACGCTGGCGGCCTGCCCGGGGGTCTTGCGACTGGCCTTTGGCTCGGTCGATTTCGCGGCCGATGCAGGCATCCGTGGCGATGTCGAGGAACTGGCCTCGGTGCGCACCGAGCTGGTGTTGGCCTCTCGGCTGGCGGGCCTGCAAGCCCCGGTGGACGGGGTCAGCCTGGCGCTGGACGATGCGCTGCAGCAGGCCGAGGAGGTGGCACGCTCACGCCGCTTTGGCTTTGGGGCCAAGCTGTGCGTGCACCCCAAGCAGGTCGCGGGGGTGAACCAGGGCTTTGCCCCCAGCCCGGCCGAACGCGCCTGGGCCCAGCGGGTGGTCGACGCGGTGGCCCAGCGGGGCCTGGGGGCCATCGCGGTGGACGGCAAACTGGTCGACAAACCCGTCTTGCTGCTGGCCGAGGCCGTGCTGGCCGAGCCCCCCGCCGCCGCCGCCACGGCCTAGCGCCCAGCGCGGGCGCGCTCAGGCAGGCGCCACGGGCCGATCCAGCAGCCGCACCAGCAGCGCCCCGCCCGCCATCAGGGTGCTCAGGCCCACCACCCCCCACCAGCCCCAGTGCGCCAGCACCAGGCTGCCCAGGGCCGAACCAGCCGCCATGCCGATGAACATGGCGGTCAACAACAAGGCGTTGAGGCGACTGCGGGCGGCGGGCTCCAAGCTGTAGACCAGGGTCTGGTGCGCCACCAAGGCGGCCTGCACCCCAAAGTCGAAACCCACCGTGCACAGCGCCAACCAGGGCAGGCGGGCCGCCAGGGGCCAGTGGGATTCGAGCGCCAGCGCCGCAAAGCAGAGCACCGCCACCGCACAGCCCAGCCGCGTCACCCAGGCGGCCCCGCGCCGGTCGGCCCAGCGCCCGGCCAGCGGCGCAGCCAAGGCGCCGGCGGCCCCGGCCAGGCCAAAGGCCCCGGCCACCGCGCTGCCCATCTGGTAGCGCTGAAACAGCATCAGCGCCAGCGTGGACCAGAAGGCGCTGAACGCCACCGACAACAGGCCCTGCGCCCAGGCCGCGCGGCGCAGTTCGGGGTGGCGCCGCCAGAGCCCGACCATCGACGCCAGCAGCTCGCCATAGGGCAGCGAGGTGGTGGGCGCAAAGCGTGGCAGACCGCGCCAGCAGGCCCATCCAATGAGCGCCACCGCGAGGGCCGCCAGGCCGTAGACCGCGCGCCAGCCCAAGGGCTGGGCCAGCACCCCACTGACCACCCGCGACAGCAGGATGCCCAGCAGCAGCCCGGTCATCACCGTGCCCACGGTGCGCCCGCGTTGGGCTGCGCTGGCCAGGGTGGCCGCCGCCGGCACGATGTCCTGCGCCATCGTGGCCGCCACCCCCACCGCGAGGCTGGCCAGCATCAGCACCCCGAGGTTGGGAGCCAGCGCACAGCCCAGCAAGGCCAACACCAGCATGGCTGCCTTGAGCACGATGAGGTGGCGCCGGTCGTGGCGGTCGCCCAGTGGGGCCAGCAGCACGATGCCCAGCGCGTAGCCCAGCTGGGTCAAGGTGGGCACGGCCCCCACCTCGGCGGGGCTGGCGTGCAAGCTGACGCCCAGCGGTCCCAGCAAAGGCTGGCTGTAGTAGATCGAGGCCACGGCCAGGCCGGCCCCTGCGGCCAACAGGCCTACCAGGGAGGACGGCAGCGGGGCCGGGTCGGCCCGCCAAGGGGCCACTGTCGCGGGTGGAGACATGGGTAACGCCTTTCAGATGAACGGTGTGAAATCAGGGCTCCATTCTGTTTTTGCATGTCCGCGCTGGGTAGTGGTCTTTTTGGAACATAGGCTATACGCTAGACGCATGAACAAACTCCCCCAAAGCACCGATCGGCTGGCCTTGCTGCAAACCTGGGTGCGCATCGTGGACGCCGGCAGCCTGTCGGCGGCCGCCCAGCAACTGGGCACCACCCAGCCCACGGTGAGCCGGCGCCTGCAACTGCTGGAGCGCCAACTGGGCCTGCGCTTGCTGCAGCGCTCGACCCACGCCATGAAGGTGACGGAGGACGGCCAGCGCTGCTACGAGCACGCCAAGGCGCTGCTGGAGCGCTGGGACGCGATCGAGTCCGACCTGCGCGGCGTGCAGGACGCGCCGCGGGGCCTGTTGCGGGTGCTGGCCCCGACGGTGTTTGGTCAGCAGCAGCTGATGCCGCCCTTGGTCGAGTACCTGCGGCGTTACCCCGAGGCCTCGGTGGAGTGGCGCTTGCAAGACCGCCTGCCCGACTTCATCAGCGAGGGCATCGATTGCGCCGTGCGCATCGGCCCCGTCGACGAACCGGGCGTGGTGGCCATCCGCTTGGCCGAATTGCCCCGCATCGTGGTCGCCGCGCCCGGCCTGTGGGGCGACGGCCCGCCGCCCGAGACCCCGCAGGCCCTGGCGCGCCTGCCCTGGCTGGCCTTGAGCACGTTCTACCGCGATGAGGTCACGCTCTACCCCTGCGGCGCGGGCGAGGCCCAGCGATTTGCCATCCAGCCCCGGCTGTCCACCGACCACCTGCACGCGCTGTGCCAGGCGGCACTGGCCGGACTGGGCGTGGGCATCGCCTCCACCTGGGCCGTGGCCGACGCCTTGGACCAAGGGCGCCTGGTGCAGTTGGCGCCGCAATGGCGGGCGCCGCCCCTGCCGATCTCGCTGGTGCACCCGCCGGGTCGCTGGCAGCCCGCGCGGTTGCGCGCCTTCATCGCGCTGATGCGCGAGCACCTGCCACGGGTGCCCGGGGTGCAGGCGCCCAGTCGCCCCCACCCGCCGGGCTCGGGCGACCCAGCCCGCTGGGGCGCCTGAGCGGGTTCGGCGCCGGGCAGGGTGCCCGCGCCCGGGTCCGCGCGCGGCGGGGTCTGGGGGTGGGGACTCAGGCGTTGACGTCGACCACGACCCGCCCGCGCACCGTGCCCTGCAGCAACTGGTGCGCGGTGTCGATGGCCTGCCCCAGGCCAATGTCGTGGCTGAGCTGGCCGAGCTTGTCGAGCTGGAGGTCCGAGGCCAGGCGCTGCCAGGCGACCAAACGCTCTTCGCGCGGGCACATCACGCTGTCGATGCCCACCAGGGTCACCCCCCGCAAGATGAACGGCGCCACGGTGGCAGGCAAGTCCATGCCCCCGGCCAGGCCACAGGCCGTGACCACGCCGCGGTAGCGCGTGCTGGCGCACACATTGGCCAGCACCTGGCTGCCCACCACGTCCACCGCACCGGCCCAGCGTTCTTTGGCCAGGGGCTTGCCCGGGGCACTGAGCAGGGCGCGGTCCATCACCTCGGCGGCGCCAAGCTGCTGCAGGTAGGCCGCATCGCCCGGGCGCCCCGTGACCGCCACCACGCGGTAGCCCAAAGTCGACAGCAAGGCAATGGCCACACTGCCCACGCCCCCGGCAGCACCGGTGACCACGATCTCGCCGTGCTCGGGCCGCACGCCGTGGCGCTCCAGCGCCATCACGCACAGCATCGCGGTGTAACCCGCGGTGCCGATGGCCATGGCCTGCCGCGGGCTGAACGCCTGGGGCAGCGGCACCAGCCAGTCGCCGTTGAGGCGGGCTTTCTGGGCCAGGCCCCCCCAATGGGTTTCGCCAACCCCCCAGCCATTGAGGATCACCCAGTCACCGGCCCGGTAGGCCGGGTGGCTGCTGCTTTCGACCTCGCCCACCAGGTCGATGCCGGGGACCATCGGGAACTTGCGCACCACGGGCGAGCGGCCGGTGATGGCCAGGCCGTCTTTGTAGTTGAGGGTGGAATGGCTGACGCGCACGGTCACATCGCCTGCGGGCAATTGGCTGTCTTCCAGCGTCTGCAGGGCAGCCTGCTGGCGCTCGCTGTCCTTGTCGATCACGATGGCTTGGAACATGGGGGTCCTTTCTGAGGGCAAGTGAGGGGCAAACCAAGGGGGGCGCGGCGGGCGCGCCGCGGTGAGGGACGGCGGCCGCGCCGCGCTCAGGGCGCGGCCGGGCGCGGCAGGCCCGCCAGGAACTGGGTGGCAAATATCTGCAGGGGAAGCGCGCGGCGCTCGAGCTTGGTGCGCAGCACCGCGCCCTCCCAGCCGATCCAAAAGTAAGCGGCCAGGGCCTCCACATCGGCCTCGGGGGCCAGCTCGCCGACGCGCTGCGCCTCGCGCAGGTTGTCGGCCAGGCGGGCCTGCCAGTCCTCCAGGGTGCCGACCAGGCGGGCGCGAAAGGCGTCGGGCAAGGCGCCCATTTCCTGCCCCAGGTTGCCGATCAGGCAACCACGGCCATAGCCGTACTGCGCCATGCCAGCCTGCGCGTCGTCGACGAAGGCCTGCAGGCGCTGCAGCGGGCTGCGCTCGGAGGGGGCGAAGTGGCGCGCGAGCTTGCGCGCAAAGTAGTCGGCATAGTGCGCAATCAAGGCCAGGCCATAGGCCTCCTTGCTGCTGAAGTAATGGTAGAACGAGCCTTTGGGCACGCCGGCGCGCTGCAGCAGTTCGTCCAGGCCGGCGGCCACAAAGCCCTTTTCGGTCAACACCTCCAGGCCATGGCGCAACAGCGCCTCGCGCACGCCCAGGCAGTCGTCGCGGACCTTGGGCGGACGGCCGCGGGGACGGGGGATGGGCGTCGGGTGGGTTGTCGGGGTGGGCATGGCCGATTATTAAACCAATCGTCTTGTAAATACAAGCCAGACGCACCGAGGGCGCTGTTTCGCCCCCCAGCGCTGACCTGGGGCACGCGCCCGTGGCGTCGGCGCGGGCCAGGGTGTGGCCTCGCACAGACACGGCCCTGCGCCCGCTGCAGCATGGTCGGGCAGGCCATTTCGCCGCGTCCTTGCGACCCAGGAACCCCACCATGCGTGCCCTCGTTTACCACGGCCCCGGCCTCAAAGCCCTCGAAGACCGGCCTCAGCCGCAGCTGAGCCACGCCGGCGACGCGATCGTGCGTGTGACCCGCACCACGCTGTGCGGCACCGACCTGCACATCCTGCAAGGGGATGTCCCCACCTGCCGCCCCGGCACCATCCTGGGCCACGAGGGGGTGGGGGTGGTGGCGTCCGTCGGCCCGGGGGTCAGCCGCTTTCAGGCCGGGGACCGGGTGCTGATTTCTTGCATCACGGCCTGCGGCCGCTGCCCTGCTTGCCGGCGGGGCATGCCGTCGCATTGCGAGACCGGCGGCTGGATCCTGGGCAACACCATCGACGGCACCCAAGCCGACTGGGTGCGCATTCCGCACGCGGACACCAGCCTGCACCCCATCCCCGAGGGGTCGGACGAGGAGGCGCTGGTGATGCTCAGCGACATCCTGCCCACGGGCTTTGAATGCGGGGTGCTCAATGGGCGCGTGCAGCCGGGCAGCAGCGTGGCCATCGTGGGGGCCGGTCCGATCGGGCTGGCCACCCTGCTGACGGCGCAGCTGTACTCGCCGGCCCAGATCATCCTGATCGACCTCGATGCGCACCGCCTGGCCATCGGCCAACGCTTTGGCGCCACCCACACGGTCCACAGCGGCAGCGGCGACGCGGCGGCCCAGGTGCGGGCCTTGACCGGCGGCCGGGGGGTGGACACGGCGATTGAGGCGGTGGGCATCGCCGCCACCTTTGAGCTGTGCCAGGACCTGGTGGCGGCGGGGGGCTTCATTGCCAACATCGGCGTGCATGGGCACCCGGTGCCCCTGCACCTGGAGCGGCTGTGGTCGCAGAACCTGACCATCACCACCCGGCTGGTGGACACGGTCAGCACGCCGATGCTGCTCAAAACGGTGCTGAGCGGGCGCATCGACGCCCGGCAGTTGATCACCCACCACTTCCCGCTGGACCACATCCTGCAGGCTTACGACACCTTCGCCCGGGCCGCCGACACGCAGGCCCTGAAGGTCATCGTGACGACGTGACGGACGCCCGCGCCACGGGGGCAGTCCGGCGCGACCTCAGCGGTCCCACCAGGCGGGCTCGCCCACCGATTCACGCAGTTGCTCGATGAACAACTCGCTGCGGCGCGAGCGGCCCCGGCCCATTCCCCGCAGCACATAGATGCCGGGCAGGCCGTCCTGCGGCGGCTCGGTCAGCTCGTGCGGAAACAGGGCCACCAATCGGCCGTCGCGCAGCAGGTCGCTGACCACCCAGGTCGCGATGTGCACGATGCCCAGGCCGGCCAGCGCCGCCTGCAGCATGCCGTCCTTGTCGTCGGTGCGAAAGCGCCCTTGCACCCGCAGAGGCTGCTGGCGGTTGAAGCCCGCATAGCGCCAGACAAACGACGGCGCGGGCGGCGTGGCCACATTGATGCAATCGTGTTGCAGCAAATCCATCGGGGTCTGTGGACGCCCGGCCCGCGCCAGGTAGGCCGGGCTGGCGCAGGTGACCAGGCGCACCGGCGCCAGCAACTGGGCTTTGTGCTCGACGTCCAGCTGCAAGCCAATGCGCACCGCCACATCGACCAAGGAGTCGTTCAAGTCCAGCACCTGGTCGCTGAGGTGCAGGTCCACCTCCACCCCGGGGTGGCGCTGCATGAACTCGGCCACCGCAGGCACCACATGGCGCCGGCCAAAGGCGGTGGGCGCGGTGACCGTGATTTGCCCTTGCAGCGTGTCGTCCATTGGCTGCAGGGACTGCTTGGCCTCGGCGATCTCGCTCAGAATGGCGCGGGCGCGGGGCACAAACCGCTCACCGGCATCGGTCAACGCGACGCGGCGGGAACTGCGGCGAAACAGGCTGGAGCCCAGTTCGGACTCCAGCGCATCGATCTTGCGCGTGACCGATGACACCGCCACGTCCTGCTCGCGGGCCACCTCCGAGAACTGCCCGGCCCGGGCCACGGCCAAAAAAGTCTTGAGTGCGTCGATCATGGGTTGCCAGGTCTGCCCTGGGTCGGAAGAAAGGGTGCAATCTTTGCAAATGGTGCAAAAACAGATTGCGTAACGCCCTATTGTTCCCTTTATTGCAAAAAGCAACAATGGGTTTCCTTTTCTTCCATCAACCCGGCCAACGCCCTGCGCGTGGCCCCGACAAGGTGACCCCATGACCTCGACGCACACGCTCTCCCTTCCCCGCCGCTCGCGCCTGACCCGCGCCACGCTGCAAAGCCTGGGCCTGTCGCTGGCCCTGACCCTGGGCGGCCTGGCCCTGCCCATGGCCGGCGCGCACGCCGCGGCCAGCCAGCAGAAGGTCCAGGCCCCTGGCTGGTACCGCCTGATGGTGGGCTCGGCCGAGGTCACCGCCCTCAGCGACGGCACCGTCGATCTGCCGGTGGACCAGTTGCTGCACGCCCCCAAGGCCAAAGTCGCCCAAGGCCTCAAAAAGAACTTCCTGGCCACCCCGCTGGAGACCTCGGTCAACGGCTTTCTGATCAACACCGGCAGCCGCCTGATCCTGGTGGACACCGGCGCTGGCAGCCTGTTTGGCCCCACCCTGGGCCGCCTGGCTGCACAGATCGTGGCCGCGGGCTACCAGCCCGACCAGGTGGACGACATCGTCATCACCCACATGCACCCGGACCACGTGGGTGGGCTGGTGGCCGATGGCAAGCGCGTGTTCCCCAACGCCACCGTGCACGCCGACCAGGCCGACAAGGACTTCTGGTTGTCCAAAGCCAACCTCGAGGCGGCCCCGGCGGCCAACAAGGGCTTCTTCCAAGGTGCCATGGCCTCGCTGACGCCCTATGACGACGCTGGCAAGCTCAAGACCTTCAGCGGCAACGGCGAGGTCTTGCCGGGCCTGCGCACCCTGGCCACCCATGGCCACACGCCCGGCCACAACGTCTATGTGCTGGAGAGCGAAGGCAAGCGCCTGGTGCTGATCGGTGACCTGATCCACGTCGCCTCGGTCCAACTGGAATCGCCCGAGGTGACGATTGGCTTTGACGCCGACGCCGGCCAGGCCCGCAAGGAACGCCTGCGCCTGTTCAAGCAACTGGCTGCCGACGGCAGCCTGGTGGCCGTGTCCCACTTCCCCTTCCCGGGCGTGGGCCGCCTGCGCGCCAGCGGCAAGGGCTTTGCCTGGGTGCCGCTGAACTACAGCAGCCAGGTGAAGTGAGGTGCTGGGGGCCAGTCGGCCCCCAGCAGCGGTGTCGGCCCACGCTGGGGCCAGGAGCGGAGCCCGTCGCTCAGGCCTCGTAGGCCCGCAGGGCCGACAGCGGGAGGTGCAGTTCCTCCATCTGCGCAAAGGCCTCCAACAGGTACGCCACCGTGACGCGCACCCGGGGTGCAACCAAGGCCCGGTGGGGGTACTGCAAGGTCATCTCAAAATGGCCAGGGTGGTGGGCTTTCAACAGCAGCACGCGCAAGGCCCCGGACTGCAGGTGCTTCCATGCATGGTGAGCCCCCACCTCAGCCACGCCCAAACCGGCCACCGCCGCTTGGGTCAGCGTCTCGGGCGACGACAAGGTGAGCACCGAGGCGTCGGTGTTCAGGGTGGTGATGCTGCCGTCCCTGGCCTTGAAGTTCCAGGGCGAGACACGCCCGCCCAAGAAGCGGCGCGTCAGCAACCGGTGCTGCGCCAAGTCCTCAGGCCGCCTGGGAACCCCGTGGGCCGCCAGGTAATCGGGTGACGCCACGAGCACCATGTTGAAGTGGCAAATGGTGCGAGACACCAGCGACGAGTCTGCAATCCGGCCCCCACGCAGCGCCAGGTCGTAACCGTCGTGCACCAGGTCAATGACCCGGTCATCAAAATCCACCTCCACCGCCAGGCCGGGGTACCTGGCCAGCAGGCCCGGAAGCACCGGGGCCAGTTGCTCGCGCCCAAAGCCCACGCTGGTGGACAGTCGTACCCGCCCCGTGGGGGCGGCACGGCTGGACACCACCGCGTCAGCGGCCTGGTCCAGGGCCTCCAGCGCGATGCGCGCCTGCCGCAAGAAAGCCTCGCCTTCCTCGGTCAGATTGAGGGTGCGCGTGGTGCGGTTCATCAACCGCACGCCCAGGGCACGTTCCAGCCCCGCAATGTTCTTGCTGACGGCCGCTGACGAGATGCCCAGCGCGCGGGCACCGGCGGCAAAGCTGCCCGCGTCGGCCGCTTGCACAAACGACAGGATGGCGCGCACGCGCTGCGAAGAGTCCATGGAGACACCCCTTTTAAAGCCCCATGACAAGGCCAATGATTATCAACTTCAAGTTGTTAAATCCTAAACCGGAAGAGTGGTTCTCTTCACGAATGATCGAACCCAGAATTCGACCAACGCCACCGGATTCCAGGCCAGAGGAGGACCCCAGGCGCGCCGCCTTTGGCGACGCCAAATGATCCCCATCGGCCGCCCCGAACCCATGGCGCTGTCACCCATTCGCCAATGGCCCACCGCGAACCAGGCCCCGCCCCCAGCCTGCAACGCGGCGCCCAACCCGAGCCCCTCGCCATGAAAACACTGCTCATCGTTTCTCACCCCTACCCCGATCAATCGCAGGCGGTCCGCAGCCTGCAACAGGCCGCAGAACCACTGCCGAACCTTCTGGTGCGGAACCTGGAATCCCTGTATGGCCACGACACCCGTGCCATTGACGTGGCCGCGGAGCAAGCGGCTCACGACAACGTCGACCGCGTTGTCTACCTGTTTCCGATCCACTGGTTCAACCTGACCCCCATGCTCAAGGCCTACCTGAACCAGGTTTGGACCTACGGCTGGGCCTTTGGCCCCGAAGGCAAGGCCCTGCAAGGCAAGGAGATGCAGGTGGTGGTCACAGCAGGTGCCAGCGCCCACACCTACTCAGCGGAGGGCCTGATTCAAAGCCGGATCCAGGAGATCTTGACCCCCATGAAAGCCAGCGCTCTTTATGTGGGCATGCACTACGCCGAGCCCCTGGCCTTCTACGAGGCCATGGGAGCCCAGGGCGACCGGCTGGCAGGCTTTCGGGACGCCCTGCGCGCCCGCTTGAGCGCCCCCTTGAGCCCAAGCCTGGTGGCCTGAACCCAGTCCCCCAACCAGGAAACTGACCATGAAACTGCTTTGCCTCGACGTCCCCCAAGCGGGCGCCAGCCCCGATCAATATGGCCCCTACCTGATGGATGAAGTCCGTCATAGCTGGGCCCTTTACAAGTCCGGCTTCACGCGGGACATCTACTTCCGCCAAGACCGGCCCGGCGTGGCCCTGATCGCCGAAGCGGACTCGGTCGATGCGGCACGCGCGACGCTGATGACCTTCCCCTTGGCCGAGGCCGGTCTGATTGACTGGGAAGTGATTCCCCTGGGACCGATGGTGAACTGGGAACTGCTGTTCGCCCAACCGTGACCCCTGAGCCTGGGGCCGCGCGCCGCACCAGTGCACCCCATCGCCCAGGTCACCGCCCGCCCCATCAGAGCGCCGTCCCGAACGCCCTGGTGGCCTCCACGTCAAACCACACATCAGGACCCACCATGCCCATCGATCCCCACTGGGACAAGGTTTTCCCCCTCAGCGATCAGGTTCAGCACCGCAAAGTGCGCTTCGTCAACCGTTTCGGCATCGAATTGGCCGCCGACCTCTACCAGCCCAAGGCAACGAGCCCAGGCCCACAACGCTGGCCGGCCCTGGTGATGAGCGGCCCCTTCGGCGCCGTCAAGGAGCAGTCGTCGGGTCTGTACGCCCAGACCTTGGCAGAGCGTGGCTTCGTCACACTGGCGTTTGACCCGGCCTTCACCGGCGAAAGCGGTGGCGCCGTGCGCCATGTGGCCTCGCCCGACATCGGGTCGGAAGACTTCAGCGCCGCGGTCGATTACCTCGGGCTGCAGGCCCAGGTGGACCGCGACCGGATCGGCGCGCTGGCCATCTGCGGCCTCAGTGGCATGGCCTTGACCGCGGCTTCCAGCGACGCACGGATCAAGGCGGTGGTCACGGCATCGATGTACGACATGTCACGCAGCATCAGCCGGGGCTACCGGGACAGTTACACCCCAGCCCAGCGCCATGCCATCGTGGCCTACCTGAGCCAGCAACGTTGGGAAGATGCGGCCAGGGGACGCCCTGCCCCGGGTTGGCATGAGGTGCCATTCGATGCCGAAGGCCGACTGCTCAAGGGGCAACGCACCCTGCCCGAGCACCTGCCGGCCGACGCCAACCCGGTGCTGGCCGCCTTCTTTGACTACTACCGAACACCCCGGGCTTACCACCCACGCGCCATCAACTCGACCACGGCCTGGAACGCGACCACCCCGGTGTCGTTCTTCAACTTTCCGCTGGCGGCCCACGTTGAGATGATTGCGCCCCGTCCTGTGTTGCTGATCGCAGGCGAGCATGCCCATTCGCGCTACTACTCGGAGGACCTGTACCAGGCCGCGGCTGAGCCCAAGCAGCTGCTCATCGTGCCGGGGGCGGACCATGTCGACCTCTATGACCGGCTGGACAAGATCCCGTTCGACGAGATCGAGCGCTTCTTCCGCCAGGCTTTCCAGTGAGACGCATGCCCTGCGACGGCCTCAGAGGCGCTGACGCGGCGCAAAGCACGCGCTCGGCAACAGCCCATCGTGCCCGCCAGGCGCGGTGAACTCGGCTCGCGAATGCGCCACGCCATCAACACCGAGGTCGGGTTCATGGGCCGCAACAGAGCGGTACATGCGTCCCAGCCCTGAAGTCGGGGCCAATGTCTTGCCCCTGCTGACCCCCTGCTTGGTGCCTTTCCATTCGCCGTCATCACCACCAGCCCTCGCCACGGAGCCCCCATGCCCAGCCCCCACCCACCTTTCGAACAGGGTTCGCCACGCCGGTCCGCGGCCACCAGCGCCCACAGCCCGCGTCAGCGCCAACGACGTCGCGCCTTGAGCGCCCTGTTGGCCCAGGCAACCCTGCTGAGTGTGCCCCGTGCCCCTGCCCTGGCCAGCACCACCCACATGAAAATCCAACTGAGTCTTGACGACCTTGAACTGCAGGTGCGGATGGAAGACCACGCCACCGCGCGTGACTTCATCAGCCTGCTGCCGCTTCACCTGTCACTGGAGGACTACGCGGCGATCGAAAAAATCGCGACCTTGCCACGCCGACTCCCTACAGCAGGCGCCCCCGCGGGCTACACACCAGAGGCGGGCGACCTGGCCTACTACGCGCCTTGGGGCAACCTGGCTTTGTTCTACAAAGGATTCAGCTACTCAGCCGGGCTGATCCGCCTGGGCCGTATCGAGGGGCCACTCGAAGCCTTGGCGAAATCGAGGTCCCGCACCGCCCGCTGGCGCCTGGCAGGGGGGTGAGACGGCACGCCTGGACCACCGCCCACAGCGCCCGTCCATCGCTGATGGCGTGCCGGCCGGGCCTGCAATTCAGCGCTGCGACAGGCTGTCCTTGGCGTTCAGCCTGGGGGGCGCTCAACGAAGCAGAACACCGTTGCCGCCCTTGCTCACCGCCCGTTTGACGCGGCGCTTGTGTGACCCACCTACCTACCTTATAGTAGGTAGTCATGAGCACCGCTGTTTCCCGCCACACCCAAACCGACACCCGCCAACTGATCTTGCGCATCGCGGGCCAGTTGCTGCTGACGCGCTCGTACCTGGGCCTGAGTTTTCAGGACCTCGCCGATCGGGTGGGCATCCGCAAGGCCAGCCTCTACCACCACTTTGCGTCCAAAGAGGTGCTGGGCGTGGCCTTGGTGAACGCCAGCCAGAACCGCTTCGTCCGGTGGACCGAAGACGTGGCCCACCTGGGCCCCGCCGATCAGATGCTGGCCTACATCCGCATGTTCCGCGACCTGATCGGGGCCGGCGATCGGGTCTGCCCTCTCGGGGCCCTGGGGGGCGAGTGGGATTGCATCGAACCCGAACTGAAAACCGCGGTGCGCGGTTTTCACCAGACCCAGATCGACTGGTTGACCCAGGTGGCCGGCGCCTTGCCAGCCGCCTCGCTGTCGCCCCCGGGCGCCACGGCCGCGGTGGCCGCCGCCCAGTGGGCGGCCCAGGTCAACGCGGCGTGTCAGGGCGCCATGATCAACGCGCGCATCCACGACGACGTGAACGGGTTTGACCTCGCGCTGGCGCCACTGCGGTCACAACTGCAAGCCTTGCGCTGACCACCCGCACGGGTCATGCCTGGGGCATGGCCCTTTTTTTAAGCCAACAACCTACCGATTGATAGGTAGTCAAATTCAAATTTCAAGGAGATGACATGAAAGCCCTGATCGCCAGCTACGGCCGCACCCCGTTCCACTTTGCCAGGAAAGGCGCCTTGGCCTCGACCCGGCCCGAATCACTGGCCGCACAGGCCATGGCCGGGGTGCTGGCCAGGTCGGGCATCGACCCTGCGCTGCTGGAGGATGTGATCGTGGGTTGCGCCTACCCGGAAGGGGCGCAAGGCAACAACATCGCGCGCATCGCCAGCTTTCTGGCCGGACTGCCACAGCATGTCGGGGGCATGACACTGAACCGCTTCTGCGGCTCGTCGATGTCGGCGGTGCACATGGCGGCCGCGCAAATTGAAGCCGGCATCGGCGAGGCTTACCTGTGCGTGGGGGTGGAGTCGATGACGGCCGTGCCTCAGGGCGGGCTGCATTTCGACCCCAACCCGGAGCTGATGGACCGCTACCCCGAGGCCTACATCGCCATGGGGGAGACGGCCGAGAACGTCGCCGCGCAATGGGGCATCTCGCGCGCCGACCAGGACGCCATGGCCCTGCAGTCGCACCAGAAAGCGGCCGCCGCCCAACAAGCCGGCCTGCTGGCCGACGAGATCATCCCCACCCGCACCGCCGAAGGTCAGTGGATTGACACCGATGGCTGCATTCGCCCCGGCACCAGCCTGACGGCCCTGGCGGCGCTGAGGCCCGCCTTTCGGCCCGACGGCGTGGTCACCGCCGGCACCTCATCGCCGCTGACGGATGGCGCCGCCGCGGTGCTGGTGGTGCACGAAGACTTCGCACAACGCCACGGGCTGAAGGCCCTGGCGCGCATTGAAACCATGGCCACCTACGGCGTGGACCCGCGCTTGATGGGCATCGGCCCGATCCCGGCCACGCGGCGCGCCCTGGACCGCGCACACCTCCAAGTCGCCGACCTGAACGTGGTCGAGATCAACGAAGCCTTCAGCGCCCAGGCCTTGGCCTGCATCCGAGACCTGGGGCTGGACCCCGCGACGGTCAACATCGATGGCGGCGCGCTGGCGCTGGGCCACCCCCTGGGCGCGACCGGGGCCCGCATCACGGGCAAAGCCGCGTCCTTGCTGCGACGCGTGGGGGGCCGCTACGCCTTGGCCACCCAGTGCATTGGGGGTGGGCAGGGGATCGCGACGGTCCTGAGCGCCGTCTGACCGAGCCCCGTCCAACCACAGGCCCCCAACATGACCCACCCCACCCCGCCCACCCTGGCGCAGGCGCCGAGTCCCGCGCCCCAGCCCACGGCCCCCATCGCCCTGCGGCCTTCGCCCTGGCCGGTTTTCTTCACGGCCAGCGTGGCGGTCTTTTTGGTGTCGATCGACTCCACTGTGCTGTTTGCCGCTTTCTCGGCGTTGCTGGCCAGTTTTCCGGCACACGGAGCGGCTGACGCGTCCTGGGTGCTCAACGCCTACACCGTGGTCTACGCGGCCCTGCTGGTGCCGGCTGGCAGCCTGGCCGACAGCCATGGCCGCCGGCGCATGTTCATCGCGGGGGTGTCGCTGTTCCTGCTGGCGTCCCTGGCCTGTGGCCTGGCGCCGTCCTTGCACTGGCTGGTGGCGGCGCGCGTCGTGCAGGCGGTGGGGGCCGCGATGCTGACGCCGGCCTCGCTGTCCTTGGTGCTGGCCGCCTTCCCCAGCGAGAAGCGGGCGGTCGCGGTGAGCCTGTGGGGCGCGGTCGGGGGCTTGGCCGCGGCGATTGGCCCCAGCCTGGGCGCCTGGCTGGTGGACAGCCTGGGATGGCGCTGGGCCTTCTTCATCAACCTGCCGCCAGCGCTGTGGTCAATCTGGCGCGCCACGACGCGCCTGGCCGACAGCCCCCCATCGACGGCCCCGTCGCGCCTCGACCTGCCTGGCCTGGGCCTGCTGATCGGGGGCGTCAGCACCCTCACCTGGGCCGTGGTCCGCAGCGAGTCACAGTGCTGGCACAGCCCACAGGTCTGGACCGGCTTGGCCGCCGGTTTGGCCCTGCTGTGGGGCTTCACCCGCTGGGCCCGCCACGCCCCCCAGCCGGCCTTGGACCTGCGTTTGTTCGACAACCCCAGTTACCGCGCCGTGAACCTGGCGACGCTGACCTTCGGCGTGGCCTTCTCCATGATGTTCTTCGGCTTCTTTTTCTTCATGACGGGCCTCTGGCACTACAGCCTGCCCTTGGCGGGTCTCGCCATCACGCCGGGCCCGTTGATGGTGGTGCCGGTGGCCATGGTGTCGGGGCGGATCGCCGCCAAAGCGGGCCACCGCCCGCTGCTGGTGACGGGCTGCGGCCTGCTGGCACTTGGCGGTCTGTGGCAGGCCCTGGTCCCCGGTGCAGAACCGCAGTACCTGAGCCATTGGCTGCCCAGCCAACTCCTGACCGGCATCGGGGTGGGCATGACCCTGCCCTCGCTGTCGGGCGCCGCCGTGGCCAGCCTGCCGGCCCACCAGTTCGGGGCGGGCAGCGCCGTCAACCAAGCGGTGCGGCAGTTTGGCAGCGTGCTGGGCGTGGCCCTGACCGTGGTGCTGGTGGGCCATGGCTCGATCACCCTCAGCGACTTCCGCCACCTGAGCCTGACCTACGCCGGCCTCTCGGTGCTCACCGCGCTGATCTGCTGGGGCGTCAAAACCCGGCCCCGCCCCGTGGCGGCCTGATGGCCGCCAGGCCCTCTTTTTTCAACCCCCATGTGAACGAGGTTGTCAGATGAGCCACGCAAGCCGCTGTGCCTAGACCCAGGCCCCCAATCAATGGGTGGACGCCCAGGGTCGACGCCTGGCCTACCGATCGGTGGGCGAAGGCAAACCCATCGTGTTGTGCCTGCGCTTTCGCGGCGACATGGATTCGTGGGACCCGGCCTTCATTGACGCCCTGGCCGCGCAGGGCTTTCGCGTCATCACCTTTGACTACACCGGTCTGGGTCTGTCCACCGGCCAACCCAACTACTCGCCGGCGGCGCTGGCCGACGATGCACGCGACCTGATCGTCGCGCTGGACCTCCAGGAGGCCGTGATCGGCGGCTGGTCGCTGGGGGGGCTCTGCGCCCAGGTGTTGGTGGCCAAGTACCCGCAACTGGTGACCCATGCGGTGCTGATCGGCGCGGTGCCCCCCGGGCCCAATGTCAAAGGCGGCGAGGCCTTGTTCAACCAAACCGCGCTCAAACCCGAGAACGACCTCGAGGACGACATCATCCTGTTCTTCGAACCAGCCTCGGCCGCCAGCCGCGAAGCGGCCGCCCGCTCTCATGCCCGGCTGAAGCTGCGCCAGGCAGGGCGCAGCGTGCCCGTGCCCCATGCCTTTGCGGCCACCGCCCTGCCCCCCGAGCCGCGCTCGCCGCTGTTCCCGGCGGACCCGGTGTTGCAGGCCCTGAAGCACACCCAGGTGCCCATCCTGCACCTGGGCGGCGATCACGACATCGTGTTCCCGGTGGAGAACTGGTATGCCCTCAACGGCCAACTGCCGACCCTGCAACTGGTGACCTACGCCCGGGCCGGTCACGGCCCCCAACACCAGTACCCCCAGGCCAGCGCCCGTCACATCGCCGCCTTCGTGCTGGCCCAGGACTGAGCCCGACCGGCCCTGAGGCCTGAGGCCACAGCCTCCTGGGCTGCCCCCATGCACTGGCCCGGGCCCGCCGGTGCGCCCCCCGCCGCCAAGGCCCCCTGGACGCAGCGCAGTGCAGCGCCCGCGCCGCCCCACCTGCAGACACGCGCCCTGTGGGGCCCCACCCGACGGGTCACCGTGGATCACAGAGGGTCATGCACGGGGTCCCCTCCGCAGCCCGCACCGCCCTTGAATTGATATTTTTGCCACCCAACAAGTGATCGCCTGGGATTCAGCACCATCCTTACGCTCAAATTCAGCAAAAGTGCAAGAAACATCTTGAAACATACTTTACGTCAGGGTATAACCTCGGCCATCGGCACCCAACGGACCGGCCCATGCAGGCTTCCCTTGGGGCACCGCCGTCGGGCCCTTTGAAGTCAGCCAGCCCAGTTCGTTTGCCTGCCAGCACGGCGGCCGACGACGAGTCAGCCACAGGCCAAACCACCCACAACAAACACGTCGACGCCCTTGCGCCACGTGAGAAGTGCCCCGTTCATCCATCGACTCGTCTTGTTTTAAATTGACCTACCTGCCCACCTTATTGATCACAGGCGGCACCGGGTTTGTCGGCGGCGCCCTGGCCGCCCGACTGATCCAAACGCCGCGTTGGGACGACTGCTTGTTCCTGGTGCGAGCCCCGCACCGGGAAGATGGCTTGGCCCGCATCGCCCACGTCCTGCGGCGCCACCACGTCTCCGAAGAACTGCTGGACCGGCTGCACCTGGAACAGATCATCTGCGGCGACCTGAACAATGTCGACGACTGGAAAGACGACCCACGCATTGCCTCGATCGAGAAGGTGCTCAGCTCGGCGGCCATCGCGTCGTTCGGCAACCACCCTTCGATCTGGCCGACCAATGTCGACGGCGTGCTGGCCATGGCCCATGCGCTGCATCAGCGTTGCCGGCTGAAGCGGTTTCTGCACATCGGAACAGCGATGGCATGCGGACGCCGTGCGCCCCTGCCGGTCCCTGAAGGCTACGACGCGGGCGAGGACACCGAGCACTTCCTGGAGTACACGGCCAGCAAGCACGAGGTGGAACGCCGTTTGCGCCAAGAACTGCCCGACCTGCCCCTGGTGGTGGCCCGCCCGTCGATCGTGGTCGGCCACACCCACCATGGTTGCGAACCCTCGGGCAGCATCTACTGGGTGTTCCGCATTGCGCGTGCGCTGCAAACCTTCCCCTGTGAACTGGATCAGAAGATCGATGTGATTCCGGTGGACTACTGCGCCGAAGCCTTGGAGCTGCTGCTTGAAAAGCCCCAGCTCCAACACACGGAGTACCACCTGTCTGCCGGCGAAGAGAATTCGTGCAGCTTTGAGGAAATCGACGCGGCCATCGCCCAGGCGGTCGGGCAGCCGCCCATGCGCAGCGTCTACAAAAAGCAATCCTTGGAAGAGATTGCCAAGACGCAGGACCGCTTCAAGGCCCTGCTGGGGCCCTGCAATCGTCGGATTGTGTTGCGTGCCATCCGCACCTATGGCGGTTTTGCATCGATGGGCATGCTGTTCCAGAACCAGCGCCTGCTCGATGAAGGCATGCGCCCGCCACAACGCCTGGCCACCTATGCAGGCCACTGCGAGCGCACCAGTCGAGGCCATCTGATTGCAGAGCAGATGAAGTTCGACTACAAGTGAGGCCCATCAGCGGGAGGGGGCTGTCCTCCGCGTCAGCCAACCACCGCAGCGGACTGAGCGCAGCCGCAACGGCCGCGCCTCCAGCACTCGCCCGCAGTGACAAGGTGCTGGGTGGAAAAGGGGCCACAATGCGGCCCCCAACGTCAGAGCCTGCCGACCTGAGGGCCCCAGCTTGCGCCCTGGGGCCTCAGTTCATCGGCCTCGTCAGCGCCGCCATGTTCACGCTGCGGCGCACCGTGGTGCTGGCCAGCAGGATGCGCAGCGGCGCTGGCTTCACTTGATGAAGCTCAGTTGCTGGTTGATCTTCTCGAGGATGGGCTTTTTCTTCTCGTTGAAGGCCACCTTGTTCTGTTGGATCAGGTTGTTGCCTTGGGTATCGATCGAGATGATCAAAGGCCCAAACTCACGCACCCGGTTGACCCACAAGGTCTCGGGCATACCAAGGTCCTGCCATTGCGCGTCCTCGATCTCTTCGACCTGGGTGGCAGCCAGCACCGCACAGCCCCCCGGGAAGATGGCATGCACCGCCTTGTGTTCCTGGCAGCCCGCAGCGGTTTCGGGGCCCATGCCTCCTTTGCCCACGATCAACTTGACCCCGGTTTGCTTGATGAACTCGCGCTCGAACTTCTCCATGCGCATGCTGGTGGTGGGGCCGATCGAGACCATCTCGAAACTGCCGTCGTCCTTTTTCCGCACGATGGGGCCGGCGTGGAAAATGGCGCCGCCTTCGAGGTTGACGGGCAACTCGCGGCCTTGCTCAATCAAGCGCCGGTGGGCCACATCGCGGCAAGTGACCAAACGGCCAGTGAGGTAGACCACATCGCCCACGCGCAGGTCTTGCAGGTCTTCGCTCTTGAGGGGGGTCGTCAGAATTTTTTTCACAGCACAACTCCTTCGTGGGACAGGATCTCGTAGGACAGGTCGGCATGGACGCGGATCTTTCCGCGACGGTGCGCCCAGCAACCGGTGTTGACGGCGACGCCGATGGTGGAGGGGTGGCGGGCGGAGGATTCGATGTTCACGCCCATCACGCTGTTGTTGCCCGTCAGGCCTTGCGGGCCAATGCCCACTTCGTTGAGCCCCTGCTCCAGCAGCTCCTCCATCAGGGCGGCGCGGGGGTTGCTGCTCTTGGAGTCCACCGGACGCAGGATGGCCAGCTTGGAGAGCCGAGCCGCCGTCTCGACCGAGGTCGACACGCCCACACCGACCAGCAGCGGAGGGCAGGCATTCACGCCACGCTCGGTGATCACGTCCATCACGAACTCCGCCACGCCTTCGTAGCCTTGACCAGGCATCAGCACCTTGGCGGCGCCGGGCAGGGTGCAGCCACCGCCCGCCATGTAGACGTCGATGGTGCAGCTGTCCTTGTCCGGGACGATCCGCCAGTCCAGCCAGGGGATCTGGGTGCCTGTGTTGGTCCCGGTGTTTTTTTCGTCAAAGGTCTCGACCGCGTTGTGGCGCAGCGGCCCCAGCTTGGTGGCCCCCGCCAGCGCCTCGCGCAGGATGTCCTCCAGTTCACCCAACAGGGGAAACTGGGCCCCCGCTTCGATGAAGTACTGAATCACACCGGTGTCCTGGCAACTGGGGCGGTCCAGCTTGTCGGCGGCCTCCTGGTTGCCATGCATCGAGTCATAGACCGACTTGGCCAGTGGATTGGTTTCGAGGGTGCGCAGATCGGCCAATTTGGCTTTCACGTCGCGGGGCAGGCGTTTGCCGATGTAAGCCGTGAACTTGGCCATGGTGTCCGTGAGGGACTGAATGGCAACTTCCTTTTCCATGAAGGTCTCCTGAATGAAGGTGTGGGGGAGGGTTGGGAGAGGGGGGCCGTTGGCTCAGGGGCTGACGGGGCGAACAGAGACCGAGGACCGGGGCTGGCTGCGTGACAGCAGCCAGGTCAAGATGGCAGAGAGCACCAGCAGGGCCGACACGAACCAGAGGCCCCCGGCGAAGCTGCCCGACTGTTCCTTGATCCAGCCGATCACCACGGGGCCCGCAAAGCCGCCCAGGTTGCCAATGGAGTTGATGGTGGCAATGCCCGTCGCGGCGGCCGCCCCCGACAAGAACTGGGTGGGCATGCTCCAAAGCGGAGGCTTGGCGCAGCTGATGCCGATGTTCACCAGGGTCAGGGCAGCCACCAGACCGACCAGGGTGTGGGCCAGCGAAGCGATGACCAAGCCAATGGCTGCGGCCAGGCAGGCCAGGACCACGTGCCAGGTTCGCTCTCCCGTGCGGTCTGAATGACGCGACCACCAGATCATGGCCAGCACCGACAGTGAGGGAGGAATGGTGTTGAGCAAGCCCACCGCCATGGACGAAACCCCCATCTGCTTGATGATTTGAGGCGCCCAGATGCCCAAGGTGTAAAGCCCCGCAGAGGTGCCGAAATACACCAGGGCCAAAGCCAGCACGCGGGGATTGGCCAGGGCTTGGAGGCCACCATGGTCATGCCCCTGGCCCGACTGGCCCGACTGGCCTGCCTGTTCAGACTGCATGGTGCGGACGAGCCAGGCGCGCTCGTCGTCTTTGAGCCAGGTGGCCTGCTCGGGCTTGTCGGTCATGTAGAAGTACACGACCACCCCCAGGATCAGCGCGGGCACCGCCTCGACGATGAACAGCCATTGCCAGCCATGCAAGCCCATCAGCCCGTTCATCTCCAGCAAGGCGGCGGATAGCGGCGAGCCCAGGGCCGTCGAGATCGGGGCGGCCGCCATGAACAAGGCGGTGACGCCAGCCCGATGGCGGGCGGGAAACCAGTAGCTGAGGTACAGAATGATGCCGGGGAAGAAACCCGCCTCGGCCGCCCCCAACAGAAAGCGGATCACATAGAAACTGGTGGTGCCCTGCACGAACGCCATCGCCGCAGAAATGAGGCCCCAGGTCACCATCACGCGGGCAATCCACAAGCGGGCCCCCACCTTGTGAAGAATGATGTTGGAGGGGACTTCGCACAAGAAGTAGCCCCAGAAGAAGATGCCCGCCCCGATGCCCAAGATAGAGGCGGTGAAACCCAGGTCGTCTTTCATCGTCAGGGCGGCAAAGCCAATGTTCACGCGGTCGATGTACGCGATGAAGTACAGCAGCATGATGAATGGCACGATGCGCCATCCGATTCGACGCAGGGTGCGCCGCTCGATCTCTTGTTCCATGATTTGTCTCTCAAGTGCAGTGGCCTGCGGGGTCCCCAGGGGGCCGGGTGCCAGGATGGGGCGACTTTAGTTTGAGTAAACAGATCAATGAATCGACATAAAATTAATTTATAAGTGCAAAAAACTGAATAATGAAAGAAGACACCGAACTGGGTTTCTTTTGCCTGCTGGTCAAGCAGGGCAGCCTGGCTGCGACGGCGCGCGAGTTGAACCTGACCCCACCAGCCGTGTCCAGACGCCTGGCTTTACTGGAGGAGCGCCTGGGTGTGCGCTTGCTGAACCGCACCACCCGGCGCATCAGCCTGACCAGCGAAGGTGAGGTCTACTTCACGCATGCCCAGCGCATCCTGAGCGACATTGACGAGGTGGAGCGACTGGTCTCCAGCAGCCGCGCCGCACCGAAAGGACTGCTGCGCGTGAACGCACCGCTGGGCTTTGGCCGCTCCTATGTGGGCCCCGCGATCGCGGGATTTGCCAAGGCCTACCCCGAAGTCGAGGTGCAGTTGCACCTGACCGACCGGCCAGTGAGCCTGCCCGATGAATCCATCGACATCGCCATCCATTTCGGCGACATGCCGGACTCGCGCCTGGTGGCGCGCAAGGTGGCGGTGAACCGACGCCTGCTGGTCGCCTCGCCCGGTTACCTCCGAGCGTCAGGTACCCCCCACCACCCCCATGACCTGACCCAGCACCAATGCATCGTGCTGCGTCAAAACACCGGTGCCTATGGCCATTGGCGCCTGAGCAAGGGGGAACGCACCGAAACCATCAAGGTCCACGGCAAACTCAGCACCAACGACGGCGAAGTGGCTCTGCGCTGGGCCCTGGAGGGCCATGGCATCCTGATGCGGGCGGAATGGGACGTTGCCAAGTACCTGCGCAGCGGTCGCCTGAAACAGGTCCTGGCGGAGCACGACACCCCAGCAGCCGACATCCATGCAGTTTTCTCGGAACGCCTGAACCTGTCGGCCAAGGTGACTTGCTTCGTGGACTACTTGCGCGATTACCTGGGGCGCCACGTCGATGGCCCGCGTCCCGGCGACCCGGGTTGGTGAACCCAAGGGGACGGTGACGCCCGCGATGCCACCCGAACTGTCTAGCGACGTCACCTCATGTCATGTTGTTTCATGCCACGCCATCAGGCGCCCCGGCGCAAGCCTTGCAGCCAAGGCGCGGATCGCAACGCCCAGCGCATGGCGACCGGGGCCGGCACCCGGCCTGCTTTGGCCATGACGCCGCGGACACGGGACGCGCCCCCCGGGACTGGCACGCCCGCAGGGACGTCGCGCAACGCGGTGGGGCCCTCACGCCAGGGACGGTCAGCGGGCATGGCCAAGGGATCACCTGGCCCATGGCACAGCGGGCCGCGCGCTCAACCCGGCTCAAGGTGACGCCGCACCGCGTCGCACAGCAAATCCGCCATGGTCTGCGCCTGCGGCGACAGCGCACTGTCACGCCGCCGGACAAAGAACAGTTGACGCTGCGCGGCCGGCTCGGTGAGGGCCAGCATCTTGAGCCCGTACCGCTGGGCATCGAACAGGGTGGGCAGCACCGCGAGGTAGCCCTCGTCGGAGACCAAACCCAGCAGGGTTGAGAACTGATCGACCTCCATGGTCCAGGGCAACTCGAGGCCCGCGTTGGCAAGCTCGGCGTCCACCTGGAGCCTGGTGGAACTCATAGGATTGAGGCCGATGACCTTCTGCCCACACAGGTCGCGCCAGGTGACCTGTTTGCGCTTGCCCAGCCAGGGATGCCCTTTGGCGCCGATGACACCAAAGCCATACGTGCCGATCCGCTCGGCCACGAGCGCAGACCCAAACGCCATCTGGGTGGAGATGCCAAACTCCGCATGCCCCTGCTCCACCAGGCTGGTGATCGCTGCCGAGATGCCATCCCGAACCGCGACAAAGACGCCCGGATGGCGCTCGCTGAACGCGGCCAAAGCGGACGGCAAAAGGGTGTAGGCCACCGTGGCGACCGATGCAAAAACCAGCCGACCGGCATCGCCCCTGGCCATGCGCATGGCCTGCGAGAAACACCCGTCCATCTGCGCCAGCAGCGGCGACACCTGCTCATACAACGCGGCCCCGAGCGTGGTGAGCCGCACATGGCGCGTGCTGCGGTGAAACACCGGCCCACCAATGACCGACTCGATGCTGGCAATGCGTCGGCTCAGGGCGGAGGGGCTGATGCACAGCAGGTCGGCGGCTTCCTGAAACTGCCCCGCACGCGTCGCGTAGCAGAAGGCGCGAACATCATCGATGCTGTAATTCATGTGCATAACGCAATTGTGATGCATATTTTTGCGTTTGACGCGAGATTCAGGGCTGCCTAAATTCGGTCCCCATGAAGCCAACAGCCCCCGTTCAACTCAAATCGCTGCGCAGTTTTTTCGTCGGCGGCCAGACCACCCGACTCGAAGGCCTGCCCGTCCAGTACCGCAGCATGGTGCTCAACGGCGCCCCCCGGGAAGTCAATCCGAATGGCGCCCACATGCACGGGCAGATGTACGTGCAGCACTATCAACTCGCCAAGCCCACCCACCCCCTGCCGGTTCTGCTGTGGCACGGCGGGGGCATGACCGGCGCGACCTGGGAAACCACCCCTGACGGGCGGCCCGGTTGGCTCTGGCGATTCCTGGAGGCTGGTTACGACGTCTACGTCAGCGATGCGGTCGAGCGCGGTCGGTCCTCGTTTGCGATGTCGCCCCACATCTTCAAAGAAGCACCGGTTTTTCGCACCCAAGAGGAAGGGTGGAAGACCTTTCGGCTGGGACTCACGTTCGATGATGACCCGGCTGCGCGCCACACGTTTGAGGGGCAACGCTTTCCGACCGCCGCCTTCGATGAGTTCACCAAACAGTGGGTGCCCCGGTGGCCGGACCACGAAGGCTTGATCCTGTCGGCCTACGAGGCGCTGGTCCAACAGATCGGGCCTTGCATCGTGGTGGGGCACAGCCAGGGCGCAGGCTTTGCCACAGAAATTGCACGCAGGCTTGCGCATGTTGTGCGCGGCGTCGTGGCTGTGGAGCCCGGCGGCATGCCCGCTGAGGCCCCCGTGGACGCCTTGCCCCCCCACCTGGTGGTCTGGGGCGACCACATCGCGGCCTCCGGCAGCCATTGGCTGGGCTATCGAGCCCAAGCCGAGCGGTACTTCGCTCAGGCAGCACGGCACACGACCATCACCGTCCTGGATCTGCCGCAAGCCGGCATCCCGGGCAATTCGCACTTCCCGATGATGGACACCAACAGCGACGAGATCTTCCAGCGAGTGGCCCGCTGGACCGGCGCGCATCAGAACTGAGCCCTTCACCAACAGAGACAAGCATGATCACCCATCGCCTTCGCCCCCTGACCCTGGCCCTGGCCGCCACCAGCCTTTTGGCGCTCGCCCATGGAAGCGCTTGCGCGCAGTCCCCCTACCCCAGCCGCCCCATCAAGCTGATTGTTCCGTACGCAGCGGGCGGCACGGTCGACGTGTTTGCGCGCATCGTCACGCCGGGGCTGGAGGCCAAGCTCAAGCAAGCCGTGGTGGTCGACAACGTGCCCGGCGCCGGGGGGACCCTGGGCGTGAACAAGGGCGTCAAGTCAGCGCCGGACGGCTACACCATCGTGATGGGCATCGTGTCAGACGTGGTGCTGGCCCCCCTCACAGAGAGCACCGTGACCTACAGCCACAAGGACCTGGACGCCATCGCCCCGCTGGGCACCAGCGGTCTCGCCATGGTCGCCAAGCCTTCGCTGGGCATCAACTCCTTCGCCTCCCTGATCAGCTACGCCAAGGCCCACCCTGGCAAGCTGAGTTACGGCGCCACCGGGGCCGGCTCCCTGCCGGCACTGGCCATGGAGTCGCTGAAACAACGCGCCAAGGTCGACATCGAGTTCATCCCCTATGCCTCGGCATCGAAGATTGCACTGGACTTGATGGGCGGGCACTTGGACATCGCCTTGTCTGGACTTCCGGCGCTGCTGGAACCCATCAAGTCAGGCAAGATGACCCCTGTCGGCGTGATGAGCAAGGAGCGTGACCTGGGCGCCCCCGAGTTGGGTGCAGCCGGCGAGACCGCCGAACTCGCAGGCATGGACTTTTACTTCTGGACCGGTCTGTTTGCCCCCAAGGGCACGCCGCCCGACATCATCGCCAAACTCAACCAGGCCTTCTCCGATGTGCTGGCCGACGAGAAGGTGCGCACCAAGTTCAAGGACTACGGCGTCAAGATCAGCCCCCCGATGACGCCGGTTCAATTCACCGCCTTTGTGGCGAAGAGCCACAGCGATTGGAGCGCGGTGGTGAAACAAAGCGGCCTCAAGGTGAAATGAGATCCAGGGGGCGGTGGGGGACAAGCCCCGATGCAGCCAGTGCGGGTCAAGGCCCAGATTCGACACCCGCGTTCCCCAGCGCTGGTGCGCAGGTCGTCACGCACCTCCCGTCCCCGTGTTCAAGGCGGAGCCTGAAAGCGGGCACCGCAGGCAGTGGGCTCACGGGGGGGTTGCAGCAGCCCGGCGACATCGAGCCGGACTAGCCTCGCCCCACAACGCTGACAGGCCCCTCAGGGAGGGCCCCCTTCTCTCGCCAAAAAGTCATCCAGCCCATTCACGAAGGCCTGAGGTGCTTCGAGCACAGGCAGGTGTCCCCCCTCAAGCACCGTGTGCTGCGAGTGCGCTATTGCGTTCACCAGCACCTCTTGCAAGCCAGGTGGTGCAGCGACATCTTCAGCACCGGAAACGACCCAGGCAGGCACCTGGATGCGGTGCAACTGTTGCGACCAGTTCACCTGGGCCAGGGCAGCGCAGCAAGCGGCATACCCATGGGCGTCGCATCGCAACAACTGGGACCGCAGCCGGGCCGTGGCTTCGGGCTCGTCCCGCTGAAAGGCTGCGGACACATAGCGCTGCAAAATTTCATCCACGACTGAAGCCATCCCACGTTGCCGCACCTGCTCCGCTCTGGCCAGAAAGGCCGCGGCACTGGCTGACGGGTAAGTGGCGACCGTATTGGAAAGGACGAGGCCACGCACCAACCCAGGGTGCCGAATGGCCAAGCCCTGCGCGATCAGCCCCCCTAAGGACAGCCCGACAAAGACCACCGGCCCCTTCCCCCATTCCCCAATCAGTCTCGCGGCGTCGTCCACCAGGGCCTCCATGGTGATGTCCGCGGTCAAGTCAGACTCACCGTGCCCTCGCAAGTCATACCGCATGACGGCGTACCCACGATCGGCCAGGTGAGCAGCGACGCCCGACCACAGGGTGTGATCCAATCCCAGCGCATGGCAGAGCACCACCGGAATGCCATGCTCCGGACCTTGCAGCACCACCCGGATCTGAGGCGCGCTGAAGGTATGAAAGGAACGCTCGCGCAGCATGGGGGTCAATGGAGACGGTGGCGATGGGCGACGCTCCATGGCCAAGGCTTTTGCTGCAATGCGGAAGCCCGTGTTCGCGGCAGGCACGCCGCAATACACCGAAGCCAGCCGCAGCATGTCCTGCAAGTCGGTTTCGGAGATGCCTGCGCGCCAGGCCGCGTGCACATGCATCTCAAACTCCTCCCACCGGCCAAGGGCCAACGTGGCGGTCATCGCCAGCAGCCGCCGCGTCTCGGTCGCAAGACCCTCTTCACACCAAGCCGCGTGCCATGCGGTGCGGGTGATGAAGTCCTGCCACTGCGCCGTGAAAGCGGTGGCCTCCGATGTCGCACGGTCGACCCATGCGTCGCCCAGGACGTGACGCCGTTGCTTCAGTCCACGCTCGAAATCGTCTAGCCTCATTCAGTTTCCTCAGTCAACAAAGTTGCGCTCGACGCCATCCACAAGGTCTCGATGGCAGGTTCGATGCACTTGGCCATGGAGGTCGCCAATGCCTCCACATCAAAAATTCGGCTCAATGCATCGTTGAGCTGTGGCGGCCAATCTGCGACATCACTCAATGTCTCAAGCAGCACCTCGCGCAGGTGCCGATGCCGGAGGCGACAAGCCTCACACGCATGGGCCATCAGTTGCTTGGCCAATGGCCGTCCAAGGACCTGGGACAGCAACTCTGTGACTGGCTGGGAGAAGATCAGTCCGTTCTGGGATTCAATGTGTTGACGCATTCGCTCAACATCGATGTACAGCCCCTGCGCCGCGCTGGAAAGCGCGGCCAGACTGCCCGCGGCAGACAGCACGAGGTCACCCCACTCGGCCAACTCGACATGCCAGGCACCGAGCGCACGCTCATGCTCCTGAACCATGCCCAACAGCATGCCGCCAGCCCGCAGCGGCGCGCGGGTCGCCGCAGCAACCCCCATCAACGCCGCCACCGGATTACGCTTGTGTGGCATGGCACTGGAAGCCCCTGCGCCGGGCAATCCACCCCAGTGGAGTTCACCGACCTCAGCTTGGCTCATCAATGACCAGTCGCGGGCCAATTTGCCACAGGCGCCACAGAGGATCGCCAACTCGCACCCCAAGCGCACCCATTCGTCACGCTGGGTATGCCAGGCCCCGTCGGGGACAGGCAATCCCAAACGATGCCCCAGGGCCTGGACCAATTCGCGCTCCTGCGCGTTGGCCCAGCCGAACGCCCCCGCCGGCCCGCCGAACTGAAGGACAAGCGCTGGTTGGGCGCGGGCCACGAGCGCGGCCCGGGACCGCTGCAGCGGCTGAAGCCAGTTCAAGACTTTCAACCCGAAGGGCTGCACGGCCGCGGGCTGCATCAGCGTGCGGGACAACATCGGTTGCGCCGCATGAGTGCGTGCCAACAGGAGCAGCGCATGGATCAAGGTGCTGAGATCGCGCTCAATCAATGAGAGGGCATCCCGGGTGGCAAGCACCATGGCCGTATCGATGATGTCCTGGCTCGTGCTGTTCGCATGAACATGCTTGGCGGCCAGCGGATCACGAGCCGCCACGATGTGGGTCAATTGCGCCACGAGCGGAACCACCAAGCTGCCTGAGCGCCTGGCCTCATTGAGCAGTGCCGGCACATCAAAATTGTCAACTCGGCATGCCTCGGCAAGGGCAGTCGCCTGCTGGTGCTCGATGCGGCCACAGTCAAACTGCGCCCAGGTCAATGCCGCCTCGACATCCAGCATGCGCTGCACCATGGCGGAGGTGTCAAACAAAGCGCTGCACTCAGCGCTGGTCAACACGGCATCAAATGGTGTGGACATCATCAAGCCGGACGAGACGACGGGGCCCCCGACTGCAAGCTTTCATAGACACGCTGGATGTCTTGAAGCAAGCGGTGATCGGTGTCGAACCAGTCGCGCAATTCACCCAGCTCCATCTGCGCCTGAGCCTGTTCAGGTGTCAGACCCTGGGCATAGGCACGCTCACTTTCTGACTGGATGATTCGCAAGTAGCGCAACATCTCCTCAAGCGCGGCTCGGTCCGCCACCGGGCCGTGGCCCGGAACAATGACACCGGCTTCAAGCGCCAGCAAACTCTCAACCGCGGCGATCCAACCACTCACGCTGCCCTGGAAAGCGGCGGGACAAACCTGGTTGAAGAACAAATCGCCCGTGAACAACACGCCGTCTTGCGGCAAGTGAACCGCGGCATCACCGTCGGTGTGGGCCAAACCGGGATGAAACACCACCAACTCGCGATCACCCAAATGGATGCTGATTCGATCTTCAAACGTGATGTCTGGAACCACCACGGGAATCTCCTCAAGGTCAGGTGCCAACAGCGGCCGCATGTTCCGCCAACGTTGCACCATGGTGTCGCGACCGGCAACGATGTGCGATCGACATTGGCGATGACAGATCACACGCGCAGGCATGAAGCGATGCGTGCCCAGAACGTGATCAACGTGGTGGTGGGTAATGATCACCAGCCCGACCGGCAAGTCGGTGACGCTTCGAATGGCCTTGATGAAGCCATCGTGCATCGAATTGGTCCCCAGCGTGTCGATGACGACCACATAGTCGGGGCCCACAACAAAGCCCGCGTTGCTGAAGCCCGCATTGCCGTACGGACCGTTCCCCTGGATGTAGGCGTACACGCCCTCGGCAACCCGGTGAAGCCCGATCGGCCATGCCTTGAAATCACGGTCAAAGTTCATTTCTTGATAACCTCTAAAAGTCGCAGTGCATTGCCGCCCAGGATCGCCCGGCGATCGGCCTCGGACAGACCGGCGAGCGCTTCAATGTGCTCTCGCGCGGCTGGATCGCCCATGTCGTAGGGGTAGTCGCTGCCCAGTAAAAGACGCTCTGCGCCGTAGGTGTTCAGCAGGTGGGTCAGTTGCTGCGGGCTGTAGACCAAGGTGTCAAAGTACAGCTTCCGAAGCGACTGACTAGGCGGGTGCGAGAGACATGCTCGGCATTCATGCCGCACTTTCCACGCGTGATCCATGCGCCCTGGGTAGGCCGGCAAGTAGCCTCCGCCGTGGGCCACACACATCTTCAGATCAGGCAGGCGCTCAAACAGCCCCGAGAACACCAATCGACTCACCGCCACCGTGGATTCAAGGGGGTTGCCGATGATGTTGTTCAAGAAATACTGACCCAGTCGTTGCCCCTCGCTGAACCCTGCTGGATGCAGAAAAACAAGGGCACCAAGCGCTTGTGCTTCAGCGAAGAAGTCTTCCAGCCCCAAGGTGTCGAGATCTTTGCCGCCCACATGGGTGCCAATCTCGACCCCCCGCAGGCCCAGTTCTTTGACGGCATGGCGCAAGGCCTCAACAGCCAATTGGGGGTGCTGCAGCGGCACCGTCCCCAAACCCAGGAATCGACCTGAGGGGTGCTGCGCCATCTCTGCCACCGTTTGATTGACGCGAGCCGCCAACTGACGTCCGACCTCGGGCTCCGTGTCATAGTGGTACTGGTTGGGCGCGGGGGACAACACCTGCAGGTCAATGCCTGTTCGATCCATGTCCGCCAGGCGGGCTTCGACCTGGGTCATTTGGACCTGAATGGCCTGGCGCTGTGCGAGTGCGGCCTGACGCGAAGCCGCTGACGCGAACCGCATCGTGCCCGCCTCCCCCGTGACGCCGAGCTGCGCCGCGAGTTGCTCGGTCTGTTGGCACAGCACGTGGCAATGAACATCCACCACCGTGCCGCCAGATCGGGCCAACTGCGGTGAAGGCGTGCCAAGCGATTGCTGCGTTCTAGGAACGCATTGGAAAAGTTCAGCCATGCGCACCGCCCTGCGAAGGAAGAATGTGCCCCGCACAATCACCAAAGCCGATGCTCTGGAATCCAGCTCGCTGGGCTTTTGCGCGCAGGATCACCAGGTCGCCGTCCTCCGCCCAGCACCGGGCCTCACGCCCCACGGGGAATGGCGTGGTCCCACTGCCCCCCAGCTCCTTGAAGCTCCCACCCTCGTTGGGCGCAGGCCCCGAGATCGTGCCCGTCCCAAGCAAATCGCCGCACAGCAGATTGCAGCCGCCACTCGTGTGGTGTGTCAGCATCTGTGCAGGGGTCCAGTAAAGGTGGCGCGTGTGGGACTCAGCGACAACGATCGGTGCTTCGCCCGCCGCCCGACGCTGCTCGGTGTTGATCAGCACCTGCAACCCGATGTGCAATCCACCGTTGGCCTGCTGCGCCTCGCTGCGCAAATGAGGCGGTGGCTGAAGTCCGGGCTCGGAAGCACGCTCATAGGCTCGGCCTCGAAAAGGAGCCAACGCTTCTGGTGAGATGAGCCAAGGTGAGACGCTGGTCGCGAAACTTTTGCCCGTGAAAGGCCCCAGGCGGTCCATTTCCCACGCCATCAAGTCCCGAGCAGACCAATCGTTGATCAAGCAGTAGGCGCCAATGTGGGAGTCGGCATCGTCCAACGCCATGGGATGGCCTAACTCATTGCCTTGCGCAACCCAAATGCCCAATTCCAGTTCGATGTCCAGCTGCTGAGTGGGGCGGTAATCCACCCCGGCAGGGCCTGAGATTTGGCCACGCGGCCGCCTGATGGGCGTTCCGGACACGACCACCGAAGAAGCGCGGCCGTTGTAGGCGATCGGTACTTGGTGGTAATTGGCGGGCAAACTCCCGGCACCCCCACCCCTCATCCGGCGTCCATTCAGGGTGTGGTGGATTCCCGCCTGGAAGTCGGTGAACCCGGCCACGGTCGTCGGCAGCAGCATTTGAACGCTGGTTTGCTCTTGCAGCAATTCACTGGCGTGGCGGCGTGCTCGCCCGTCTTGGATGGAGAGGATCTTGGACAGGCCACGCCGGAGAGCGACCCGTTCAGCCTGAGTCAACCCGAGGGGATTCCTCAAGGCACTGCTGGCAGCCGCCTTGGCCTCTGCCGTCAGAAGATCCAGTTCAATGACCCGATCCAGGTCGAGCACCTGGGCGCCAATGGCGACCCCGATGCGTTGCGCACCGGCGGGCGTTCGGTAGCGCCCCAATGGCAAATTCTGGATCGGAAAATCCGTCGGGCCCTGGGCTGACTCCACCCACGAAGTCAATGCGGGGTCATGTGTCTCGTCGAGGTTCATGCGGGCCTCATCAGTTCAACAGCCACTTCACGCACCAAGGCCAGTTGGTCGGCACCAGGCTCTGGACGCATCTGCCAATTCCCGATCTGAACCGAAGCCTCGACCACCCGCCGACAGCGATCAAACCGGCGTGAGGAATAGTCCTGCAATGCCGACTCCAGCGAACCGGCACCGGCCAGGCATTCGGCCAACACCACGGCATCTTCCAACGCCATGGAAGCCCCCTGAGCCATGTGGGGGGTGGTCGCGTGTGCCGCATCACCGGCCAACACCACCCGCCCCCGGTGCCATGGGGCCGACACCAACTGCGTCTCCAATGGCCGATAGACAATGCCCTCCGGCCCCGGCAGGTGCGAGAGCGCGGCGGGAATCAGCCCGCCAAAATGCTGCAGCCGGTCGCGCAGAAGACTGGGTAACTCAGCCTCCGGCATCCGGGGATTGCCCGCCTCTTCAGACAACAGGAGCAGGTACATGTGCGTCTGCGACACGGGGACCAGGCCCGCCAATCGCGCTTGCCGGCCGTGGTACATCACCGCGCTGTTGACCTCAGTGCTGCGGGGAAGGGTGTAACGCCAACAACCTTGGCCTGTGAACCGCGGCGGCAGCGCCTCAGGAAAACACAGCGCTCGGACATGGGACCGAATGCCATCGGCCCCCACCACCAACGCGTAGCGCCCCTGACGCCCATCGGTGAAACTGACCTCGACCGCATCACGCTCGTGGCGCAGGGCTGCCACGGTGATGCCCAGACGCACCTGCACACCGGCACTCAACGCCGCCTCGCGCAGCAGATCATGCAATGCAGGACGCAAGATGCCGCAGGAGGCGGGCAACCCTTCGTCCATCAGGCTGGGTTTGTGACGGGCCGCTTGCGGTTGACCGTCCTCTTCATGATGCAAGCTCACGGCATAGGGGAAGCCCGCCTGAATGCAGGCGTCCGCAAGACCCAGTTGCCGGAGGGCACGCAAGGCATTCGCTTGCAGGATGATGCCGACCCCATAGACATTCCAGGCGCTGTTCAACTCGACCAGTTCGACATCCCTGCCTGCCCGTCGCAGCGCGATGCCCAAGGCCAAGCCAGCAATCCCGCCACCAACGATCAACACGGGGGCATTGAGGGGGCTCGTCATGCGAACTCCTCTGCCACGCATCGATTGCGAATTTCACCAATACCCGCGATGTGTCCAACGACCTCGTCGCCAGGCTGCAGGAAACGCTTGTAGTGGGTGCCGTTGCCTGCGGGCGAGCCCGTCATGATCAAATCCCCGGGCCACAAGGTGACGCGCGAACTGAGGTACTCAATTTGGCGAGCGATGTCGAAAATCATTTCACCCGTGCTGGCGTCCTGCATCAACTGACCATTGAGGTGCAATTGGATCTGCAGGCTTTGAGGCGAGTGCACCTGCGCTGCAGGCACGATGTGCGGTCCCAGCGGCAGGAATGAAGGGGCTGATTTGCAGGACATCCAATCTGTGCCGATGGTGCGCAAATCATGGCGATACAGGCGATCCCGAGCGCTGATGTCATTGCCCACGGTGTAGCCAGCCACATGGTCCATGGCCTGGTCACGGGACACATGCCGTGTCAGCCGACCGATCACGACGACCAGCTCCAGCTCCCAATCAGGTTTGGCGACCTCGCGTGGCAGAACAATGGGGTCGTTCGGACCGACCACGGCGCTCGGTAGCTTCAAGAACGCGTACGGCAACCCATTCTTGGCCCGCTCATCCATCTTGCGGGCAGAAATGGCGCGACGCTCCTCAGGGGTATCGCCAGCACCGAGACTGTCCGGCTGATCAAATGCCAACTGAAGCACATGCGAGCGGTAATTGGCCCCAGTGCAAAAAATCTGACGCGGTGTGGGGATCGGAGCATGGGCTTTCAGGCCAGCGAGCGGAACAGCCTGTGCGCGCAGCGCAGGGAGGGCGCCAGCCGCCACTTGCTTCACCAGCGCATCCATCACCGCATGGTTGTGATCCCAGTGTTCCAACACACTTTGTGTGGATTCAATGCCGGCAAGGAAACGGCCTTGAACCGCAGCGGCCGCCTGAAATGCTTGCAACGCGATGACTTGATCGTCCATCACGACCGTCGGAAAAGGGGGGCTGCCTGCGATGGAATGGCACCCCAGGGCCCAGGAAACTTGATTCATATTGTGCTCAGTAGTTGTCAGAATCGATGAGTGATGCCAGCGCCGTAGACCGTCTGCCGGGACGAGGACGATGGCCCTTCGAGGAAGAGCGCTGCGGCTTGCTGCGGCCCCGACGCGCGTTGCGTCACGGCACGCACATAGACCTCAGAACGAGGACTGAAGACGTAGGTCGCAATGGCGTGGAGGTTGGTCCACCGCGAATCCGACAAGGTGGAAATGCTGGTCCCCACCCCCCACTTCAGACCCTGCTTGACCGGCGTGTACAGCCCCAGTCGCAAGGCGCGGTAGTGTTCCTTGCGACCATTGGCAACCGACTCCAGCGCCGTGTCGCTGAAATTGCCCAACAAGCGCACGCCGCCAACGTCATGGAAAGCCCCCAGGGCCACGATGGTCTGATCCATCACAACGGACCTCGTCCGATCCTTGCCCATGCTGATACCAAAGAGGCTGTTGACCCCCAGGTCGTTGAAAGGTCGAGCGGTGGTGCCATCCACCTTCAAGACGGTGGCCACGACACGGGTCCCGGGCACCTCATACATCGCATTCAGACCACTGGCGCGACCGGCATTCGCGGCAGCGCCTTGCGAAGTGGCCACCATGGCGCCGAACACCACCCCCCCGAACGCGGGACTTTTGTACTTGATGCTGTTGTCCAGGTAATTGCCAAGCGATCGGTCGTAGTTGCCCGGGACGACCGTCGTGATGGAGTTCTGTCGCGCAGGATCCGTCTGAACATGATCCACCAGCAAGTCATACTGCCGCCCGATCGTGATCGCCCCCCAGTGGTGTCCCGCCAAACCCACGAAGGAACTCCTCACCCCATCCGCCCCCGAGGCAACCGTCACGGAGCGCTCGAATTGGAAGGACGCACGCATCCCATCGCCAAGGTCTTCACGGCCCCGCATGCCCCAGAAAGAGGACTCGTGGCGTGTCGCGATCTGGTTGAACTTGCCCCCCTGTACGTCGGACGTGCTCGAGAAACCCACGTCGAGCACGCCGTAAAGCGAGACGTTGCTGGTTTGTGCGTGAACTTGAGCAGCCCCCAGCAGCAGTGTCGCGACCGCTGACCACAGGTTCGTCCGGTTAAAAACAATGCGCATTTTGTCTCCTGATATTGATTGGTATTTTCAAAACTTGGCTTGCTGACATCGAGGCAAATTCAGACAAGCTTCAGATCTTCGGCATTGGCCAAGCGCACTCGAGGTGCCGGTTCGTTGGGGCGCACTTGAGCCAGCCACCATATATGCCCAAAGGCACGCCCCCAGACACGCGGCTGCCAATGATCGTCAAGGCAATCAGAATCAGTTGAATACTCAGCATCCCCACCACAAGGATTGGGCAGGTAGTAAAAGAACGTAGATGAGATTCGGTGGCGCCCTAAGCCCAAATGGCTATTAACACCTTGACGCGCCATGAAGGCGGCACCTGCCATGATTTCATCGACATTGGCAACACCGTATGAAACATGTCGGAAACCATACTCATCAGCTCGCTGCCAATAGAGATTGTGATGCTGCACATTGCCGGGAGCACGGAGGAAGACGCCCCCTTCCTCTTGTATGTCGCTGATCGAAAAACCCAAGCGCTCGACATAAAAGAGCGCCGCCTCACGCGGCTTGGGAGAGCAGAAAACAATATGCTGCATCTGCTGCGGCCGCGCGCGCTCATACCATGTTCTTAATTTATTCAGCCGCTCAACGCGGCCCGGCGCATTGGTTGGATCCAACTCAGCAGAAATAGGCTTGAGCGAGAACACGCGCAAGCGCACCGACAAGCCGGCATCATCAAGAAATTGACATTCAGCCGTCCCACTGAAACTCAATTCCCGGTCACGAGCGATATCACCGGCCAATTCATAGAGAGAAGCCTCGCTGTCCACCGCCCAGCAAACCTCACGCACTCCGCAGACAGATTCACCATATGCCGGGGGTAAATCACGAGAAGCCAATCCTCGCAACAATACTTGAGAGCCATCAAGCAACTCAAAGTCTGCCCCCGCGTCGTCCTCTCGCACCAAATTCAGACCAAGATCTTTGTGAAACTGAGTACCGCGCTCCAAATCATCGGTAGCGTACGTAATGGAATAAATACCTGTGATCGCCATTGATTAACCCTCAAAGTGGCCCAAGGATAGAAAAATAGTGCCTGCGAGCAAAATCGTTTTGCCGGATAGCTTGGATAAGACTGACCGATACCAGTCTGGCCCCTGAACAAACCCGCTCAGGCCGGTGGGTACTGCGGTTAACATGGCTCATGCATCTGAATCGACTTGACCTCAACTTGGTCGTTGCACTGGACCACCTTCTGACTGAACGAAGCGTCACGCGGGCGGCGGTCTTGATGTCGATCAGTCAACCGGCCATGAGCGGGGCACTCACCCGCCTGCGCGAGCACTTCGACGACGCCCTGTTGCACCGCGCTGGACGCGACATGGCGCTGACGCCGTTTGCCGCGTCCCTGGCACCCAAGGTTCACGACTTGGTGGTGCAGATGAGTGAGCTCGTCAGAAGCCGGCCCCACTTCGATCCATCAACCTCGGATCGCTCTTTCACCGTGGTGGGATCAGACTATGCACACAGCGTGCTGTTGCCCCTGGTGGCACAACAGGTCACGAAGTTGGCCCCCCAAGTCACCCTGCACCACGAGGGTCGTTCCAACGATCACGAGGCCCGTTTCGCGCGTGGTCTCATTGATGCCTTTGTCGTGCCGCGCACCATGATGCTGCCCAACCAGCCCGCCATGGATCTGTTCAAGGACCACTACGTCCTGGTGGCCTGTGCCAGCAACACAGCCGTCCAAGAAGGGGTCACGTTGCAGCAGTACATGGCCATGCGCCACGCTGTTCGCAAGGCCGCAGGTGACTCCGGAGGATCCACGCGGGAAGAGCTGCGACTGATGGAATTGGGGCTCCAGCGCGACGTGGCCCTGACAGTTCCCACCTTTGAATTGCTGGCCAAAGTGATCATTGGTACACCGTTGATAGCGGGTATGCAGCGTCGCCTGGCGGAGGCTGCGGCCCTCGCGCACCCCATCAGAATCCTGCCCCATCCAGTCGACATTCCGCCACTTGAGATGGTGCTCCAGTGGCCCGTCGCTCGGGAGAACGATGCGGGCTTGAACTGGTTGAAAGATATTTTTCGCCTCGCGGTAGCGGATGATCTGTAGTCCGGCGCCCTCCTCCCCGCGCGCGTCCTGATGGGCAATAAGCCTCGCCGATGGCAGCAATCGGACAAAACAATTGCTCTTTTTCAATAGAAATCGATATGGTTCGTCTCCTCAAACCATATTAGGAGACAAACGATGCGATGGATTCGAGCTGGGCTGGCTCTACTGTGCTATGGCGTCCTGGGTGTAGCGCAAGCGGCATTCCCAGAACGCCCTCTGCGACTGATTGTTCCCTTTGCAGCGGGCAGCGGCTTGGACAAACTGGCTCGGGCCACGGGCGAGCGCCTATCGCGAGAAATGGGACAAAGTGTGGTGATCGAAAATGTCAGTGGCGCTGGCGGTAATGTGGGCTTAGACACCGTCATGCGAGCGCCCAAAGATGGCTACACCCTGCTCATGGCGACCACCGGCATCATGGTCATCAATCCACACCTGTATAAACGCCAAAAACGCAATCCACTCACCGACTTGGCTGTTGTGGGACCAGTGCAAACAGCCACCAATGTCTTGGCTGTGCGGGCCGATTTGCCAATCAATAATTTGGCTCAGTTCATTGCCTACGCCAAAGCGAACCCAGGCAAACTGACTTATGGATCCTCTGGCATTGGTAGCTCAAGTCACCTGAGCGCCGTCTTATTGGCTCAAATGGCAGGCATCGAACTGTCCCATGTCCCCTACCGGGGCTCCGCCGCTGCTGCCAGTGACTTCCTGGGTGGGCGCCTCGACTTCATGATGGATGGCGCAGCGCAATACGTCAATCTGGCTCCAGCGGGAAAGTTTCGCATCCTCGGCACCACGAGTAAAAAGCGATTTGAAACGCTGCCTTCATGGACCCCACTTGCTGAATCTGGACTGCCTGGTTTCGATGTTTCTATTTGGTCCGCCATCATGGTGCCAGAAGGCACCCCTGCCCCGGCTTTAAAAACACTGCGCCAAGCCATGGCCAAAATCGTCGCAGAACCCGATTTCCGCACGGCCGTATCGCCAGACCTGCCCTTTCAAATGAGTGCATCTAACTTTGAGGCCTTCTTGATCACCGAGAATGCCAAATGGGAAAAATTGGTACGAGACAGTGGCACCAGTGCCGATGGACACTGAGCCCTCCATCACCACCCCAAACCCCAAACTCCGCTGATCCCCAAAGGCGCTGGAGACTGCTTGAGAACCGCCAAACCGACCCAGCCAATCGAAGTTTGGCGGTTGAGACCAGACGCGAAGCCGCAGGCGGTGCGCACAGACAACGGCCCAGAGTTCACCAGCAGAGCATGCAAGGCCTGGGCTCAGACTCACGGAGTTCGTCACATCCTGATTCAGCCAGGACGCCCGATGCAGAACGGATACATCGAAAGCTTCAATGGCAAGTTCCGCGACGAGCACCTCAACGAGAGCTGGTTTGAGACCTTGTATTGACCCAGCACTTTCTGCACAGGTCAGGCCGCTAACGCATAAGCCTCAGCGGGGGTCTTCATTTTCAGCGCCTGGTGAGGGCGCCGATGGTTGTACCAACTGATCCAGTCCGCAATCACTCGGCTGGCGTGC
>NZ_JAQSIP010000006.1 GCF_028649475.1 Curvibacter cyanobacteriorum | reverse complement strand
GTTGGTGAGCAAGCTCCAGACGAGTTCGTCGTCGACGCGGAAGCGGGCCAGCAGGGTGTTGCGCGAGGCCAGCTTCATGACCTGGGAGGGGGAGAGGGCGGCGAGGATGTCGGCGGACTCTTCGTTGAGGCCGAGGCGGAAGATGGCTTCGGCCTTGTCGTGGCGGATGAGGGATTGGGCCAGCATGAGGTAGGTCAGGTTGGCTTCGCGGATTTCGGCAAGCATTTGTTCGCTGGTCATGGTCTGTTCCTTCGGTTGCTGAGCCGCCGACAAGGCCGGTGGGCTGTTTCGATCTGTTGAAATGGATTGTGAATACCCGCCAATCAGAAATTAAGTCGGCCGCTGCCTGTGCGCTGTGTCTCCTTTGGGGGTGGCGCTTGTCAGGTTTTTTCTGACACGGCCCGCAGGGTTTGTCGGGGGCTTCGCTGGGGCGGGCCTGCTGTGTTCCGGCATGGGGGGCGGTGGGCCCCAGCCTCGCTGGGCAACTAAGCATCTGCAAAAACCTTGGTGGTCGGCCAGGGGCGGCCCTGCTGCAATGCGGTTTTGACCACATCGCATCAGGAGTTTTGACCATGCAACGCCGTCGTTTCAACCAATGGCTGGGAGGCTTGTCGGCTTCTGCCCTGGCCGTGCCCGCACTGCAGGCCCAGGCCCAGGCTCGCCCGCTGCTCAAGGCCGGGGACCAGAAGGGGGGCTTGCAGGCCTTGCTGGAAGCGGCTGGCGAGCTCAAAGGGCTGGCCTACGACATCCAATGGACCGAGTTCCCCGCGGCCGCGCCGCTGGCCGAGGCCCTCAACGCCCAGGCCGTGGACCTGGGGCCGATTGGCGACGCGCCGCTGATCTTCACGCTGGCGGCTGGCAGCCGTGTCAAAGCCTTCGCGGTCAACCGCTCGGACGCCTACGGCACCGCGGTGCTGGTGGCCCCGAATTCACCGCTCAAGTCGGCCAAAGACCTCAAGGGCAAAAGCGTGGCCACCAACCGGGGGTCGATCGGCCACTTTGTGACCCTCAAGGCGCTGGCCTCGGTGGGCCTCAAGGCCGAGGATGTGCAGCTGCGCTTCCTGCCACCGGCCGACGCCAAGCTGGCGCTGACGCAGGGTTCGGTCGATGCCTGGGCCACCTGGGAGCCCTACACCGCGCTGGCCGAGACCGGCGGCCATGCCCGTGTGCTGGTCAGCGGGCGCGGACTGTGGAGCGGTCTGAGCTACCTGGCCGCCACCGACACCGCCCTGCGTGACAAGCGCAGCGTGCTGCAGGACTTTGCCCAGCGCGCCGCCCGCGCGCAGCAATGGGCGCGGCAACACCCGACCGAGTTTGGTGGCACGCTGGCGCGCATCATCGGCATCCCGGTCGAGGCCGCCAAGCTGCAGTTTGAGCGCCGCCAGACGCGCTGGCAGGCGATCGATGCCGAGGTGATTGCCGAGCAGCAGCGCACCGCCGACTTCTACCTCGACGCGGGCCTGATCAAGCAGCGCCTGGACGTGCGCGCCACCTTCGACACCGGCTTCAGCGCACCGGCCTGAGGCCATGGCCGCCTCGGGGGCGGCCTGGGGCCGTCCTTGGCGGCAGACCCCGGCGGGGCCCTTTGGCAGGCCTTGGTTGAGCCATTGCTGGGCCTTTCATGACCAGGGCTTGGCCTTGGTGGGGCCTGCGCCCCCGCGCCGTGTCAGGGCTGGGGGCGGGGCTTCAGATCACCTTGAAGCCGTGCGTGCCGTCGCGGCCCAGTTGCTCGACCAAGCCGAACTCCCAGTCCAGGTAGCCCTGCATGGCTTCGCGCGGGGCGTCCGTGCCTTCGTAGGGGCGGCGGTAGCGGTCGATGCGGGGCGCGGCCAGGCGGGTTTCGCCGCTCTCCAGGGCCCCGCCGGCATCGATCCAGGCCTGCGTGCCGCCGTCCAGCAGCGACACGCTGAGGTCGGGGCTCAGGCGGGCCGTTTCGGCCACCGCGTAGGCGGCCAAGGCCGAGCTGCCACAGGTCAGCACCAGGCGAGTGGCCTCGGGGTGGGCGGCGCGCACGCGGGCCAGGCCCTCGCGCAGTTGCGAGCGCAGTGCCCACCAGGCCCCGGGGATGTGGCGTTTCACGTAGTTGACGCTGGGGGTGAAGTCCAGCACCACGGTCCCAGGGCCGTCGGCCAGCCAGGCCTGCAGCGTGGCCACCGAGGTCAGCGGGATCGGCTCTTCGGGCGGCGGCACCTGGGTGGGCGCGTTGCCGCGCTCGCTGAAGGCGCTGGCGGGCACGTCGTCGAGCACATGCACCTCCCAGCCCATCTGGGCCAGCCAGGAGGCGCTCATGTTGGCGCGCACGCCGTCGTCGTCACTGAGCACGATGCGGGCGCCGCGCACGGGCACGCTGTGGTCGGTCTCTTGCACCAGCTGGCCACCGGGGGCGCTGCGGAAGCCGGGCAGGTGGCCGCGGGCAAATTCTTCCGGGGTGCGCACGTCCAGTCGGTAGGTGCTGCGGCCCGCCTCGGCCAGCCAGACGGGCAATTGCCCGAGTTGGGCCCGCCGCACCCCGGCACGGTCGGCCACCGCGCGGGCCCGGGCGCTGGCCTCGGCCTGCTGCTCGGGGCTCACCTCGCCAAAGCGCCGGCTGGCGCCGTGGTCCAGGGTCTGGCCGGCCAGCAGCCAGCCGATGGTGCCGTTGCGCAGGGCCGTGATGCGGTTGGGCAGGCCCGCGTTCACCAGCGACTGGGTGCCGATGATGCTGCGCGTGCGGCCCGCGCAATTGACCACGATGTGGGTGGACGGGTCGGGGGCCAGCGCGCGGGCGCGCAGCACCAGTTCGGCGCCGGGCACGCTGATGCCGCTGGGGATGCTCATGGTCTGGTATTCCTCGAAGCGGCGCGCGTCCAGCACCACCACATTCGCCTTCTGGTCGATCAGGGCCTTGACCTCCTCGGCCGCCAGCGACGGGGTGTGTCGCTCGGCTTCCACCAGCTCGCCAAATGACTTGCTCGGCACGTTGACGTCGCGGAACAGCTCACCCCCGGCGGCGCGCCAGCCGGCCAGACCGCCGTCGAGCAAGCTGACCCGGGTGTAGCCCAGTGCGATCAGGCGCTGGGCGGCCTCGGCGGCCAGGCCCTCGCCGTCGTCATAGACCACCACGGGGGTGTCTCGGCGCGGGATGCGGGTCCAGGCGTCCAGTTCGATGCGGCCCAGCGGCAGGTTGGCGGCCCACAGCGGGTGGGCCTGGGCAAAGGGGTCTTCTTCGCGCACGTCGAGCAGGGCGATCTCGTGGCCGGCCAACAGGTGGGCGCGGACGTCAGCGTAGGCGGTGGTGGGCAGGGCAGTGGTCACAGCAGGGCAATCCAAACAAAAAATGAAAACGAAGCGGGCCGTCCAAGCCGGCTCAGCGCCCCAGGCACCCGGTGGCCGGTGGGCATGCGCGGCCCCTGGTCAGGGCCTGGGCCGGGCCCGGCGCGATGGCGGGTGCGTGGTGGTCGGTGGACGAGAGTGGGGCTGGGGGCGGACGGGTGGGCCGGTGGGGTCATCGGCGCAGGGCCGCGTTGAGTTCGGCCGAGCGGTCCCACAGGTTGGGCAGGCGCGTGTTGCTGTAGCCCGAGACGAAAGGCTTTTCGCCGCCGTCGGGCAAGAACACCGAGCGCTGCACCGCGCCGATGTTGGCGCCGTAGACGTGGATGCTGATCGAGGTCTGATCGCTCAGCGCATTGCTCACCAGGTGCACATCGCCGACGGTGGGCGAGACGGCTTCGATCTGACCCGGGCGCAACTCTTGCGCCGCGCCGGTGGGCAGCCAATGACCGGCCTGGTCCTGGGCGTAGGGTTGGGCACGCTCCGCGCCGCGCAACATGCCGATCAGGCCCCACACGGTGTGGTTGTGGATGGGCGTGGCCTGACCCGGGCCCCAGACAAAGCTGACCACCGAGAAGTGCTCGCGCGGGTCGGCGTGCAGCAGGTACTGCTGGTAGCGGTCGGGGTGGGGCTGGGCGAAGTCGTCGGGCAGCCAGTCGTCCTGGGCCACCAGGGCGGCGAGCAGGGCGCCCCCTTGTTGCAGCACGGTGGCTTCGTCGGGGCGGCGGTCGAGCAGGGCGGTGAACTGCTGCACAAAGTCGCGCAGGCGTTCGGGGTGTTGAGGCTGGGTCATGGGCGGGGTGGTTGAACAGCGTGATGTGGGGGCAGCGGCGGCCCCGCGAACCCGGGACCAGGCGGCTGCCCATGGACGCTATTGCACTGCAAAGCGCGCGGGGGCGCTGGCTGACTTTGTCATAAGGACGGCCGTTTTTCTCATTTCCAAAAACCGAATGACTTCCGTCAAATGCTGGCACAGGGCCAGTTTGCGCACAAGCGGGCGAGCCCCAGGGCGCCCCGCGCCACCGTCTCCAACGAAAGGAATCGACCATGTCTTTGCTCTCTCTGAACCGATCTGCGGGCCCGCTGTCGCGCCGTCAACTGCTGCGTGGGGCGGGTGCCCTGGGCCTGAGTGCCGCCGCCGGTGTCGGCGCCAGCGGCGTGCTGGCCGCCGGCAAGCTGCGCGACATCAAGCTGGCCTGGAACGCCAATGCCGTCTGCCTGTCGCCGATCCCGGTGGCCATCACCCGCGGCATCTTCGAGAAGCACGGGCTGAACGTCGAACTGATCAACTACACCGGCTCCACGGACCAGCTGCTGGAGTCGATCGCCACCACCAAGGCCGACGCCGGTGTGGGCATGATCCACCGCTGGATCAAGCCGCTGGAGTCGGGCTTTGACGTCAAACTGGTCAGCAGCTCGCACGGCGGTTGCACCCGCCTGGTGGGTTACGGCCCGGCGGGCGTGACCTCGCTGGCCAAGCTCAAGGGCAAGACCATTGCGGTGTCCGACCTCAACAGCCCGGGCAAGAACTTCTTCTCGGTGCTGCTGACCAAGTCGGGGCTCGATCCCGAAAAAGACGTCAGCTGGCGCCAGTTCCCCGGCGACCTGCTGGGCGTGGCGGTCGAGAAGGGGGAGGCGCATGCGATTGCCGACGGCGACCCGAACCTGTTCCTGATCGAGCGCAAGACCAAGGGCCTGGTCGAACTGGCCACCAACCTGACGGGCGAGTACGCCGACAAAACCTGCTGCGTGCTCGGCGTCAGCGGCAAGCTGGTGCGCAACGACCGCCCCACGGCCGCCGCGCTGGCCCGATCGATCAATGAAGCCTCCGACTTCGTGGCCAACAACCCCAATGAAGCGGCCAAGATCTTCAGCCCCTACTCCAAGGTGCCGGTCGAGGACCTGCGCGCCGTGCTCGGCACGCTGACCCACAAGCACCACCCGAGCGGTTTGGCGCTGAAGAAGGAGATCGAGTTCTTCGCCCGCGACTTCCGCCTGGTGGGCGTGCTCAAGCCCACCACCGACCCGGCGCGCTTCGCCGACTTTGTGCACGCTGACGTGCTGTCCTGATCGGGAGGCACCACCATGTCCGCCCTTCTGGATGCCCCGCTCGCACCGGGTTTCGAAACCCGGCCTGAGCCCCGAGCCGAATCCGTGGCTGCCCCCGCGCGGGCACCGGTGGCCCCGCCTGTGCGCGCCGCGGCCCCCCGTTGGTGGGGCCTGGGCGTGGTGGCGGCGCTGGCCTGGGCGGCGCTGGGTGTGCTGACCTACGCCTGGCCGAACCAGCAGGTGGGGTTCAGCGACTGGGCCTACACCGCCGAGTTCGCCTACGGCACCGGGGCGGTGGCCCTGGCGCTGCTGGTGTTGTCGCTGGGCGGGCCCTGGCTGGCCCAGCCGCGCGCGCGGGTCCGGCCCCTGGGGCCGTGGCTGGTGGCCCTGGCGCTGGGGTTGGCGGTGTGGGAACTGGTGACCGCCAAATTGGCCTGGTTGCCAACGCCCTTCTTTGCGCCGCCGCAAAGCCTGGCCGAGGTGTATGTCAGCGACTGGCGCCGGCTCAGCGACAGCGCGGGCAATTCGCTGATCCTGCTGGCCTCCGGCATCAGTGCCGGTGCCGCGGTGGGCTTTGTGGTGGGGGTGCTGATCGGCTGGTCTCGCCGCGCCAACTACTGGATCCACCCGGTGCTGCGCGTGCTGGGCCCGGTGCCGACCACGGCCCTGTTGCCCATCACGTTCTATTTCTTTCCGTCGAGCTGGTCGACGGCGGTCTTCTTGATCGCGCTGGGCACGGGCTTCCCGGTGGCGGTGTTGACCTGGTCCGGCGTGGCCAGCGTGAACCGCAACTACTACGACGTGGCGCGCACGCTGGGGGCGTCCAACACCTTCCTGGTGTTGCGGGTGGCCATTCCGGCCGCGCTGCCGCAGGTGTTCGTGGGCCTGTTCATGGGCCTGGGCCACGCCTTTGCCACCCTGGTGGTGGCCGAGATGCTGGGCGTCAAGTCGGGCCTGGGCTGGTACCTGACCTGGGCCCAGGGCTGGGCCAGCTACCCCAATATGTATGGCGCCTTGTTGGTCATGGCGCTGCTGTTCTCCGGGGTCATCAGCCTGTTGTTTGCGCTGCGTGACCGCCTCCTGTCTTGGCAAAAAGGAACCGTCAAATGGTGAGTGCTGTGGCCCCCGAAGCCCCCCGCATCGAAGCCGCCCGCGTGCGCGGCGCCGACATCGCGATCCAGGGCGTGAGCCATTGGTTCGACCTGCCGGCCGGGCCGTTGCAGGTGATCGACCAGATCGACCTGCGCATCCAGCCGGGCGAGTTTGTCGCCTTGCTGGGCCCCAGTGGCTGCGGCAAGAGCACCTTGCTGCGCCTGGTGGCGGGCCTGGAGCCGCCGACCGTGGGGCACATCGACCACGACAGCCGCGCGGTCGAGGGGCCAGACCCGTCGCGCATCGTGGTGTTCCAGGACCCCACCTTGTTTCCGTGGCGCACCGTGCGCGACAACGTGGCCCTGGGGCCGCAGGCGCGCGGCACGCTCAAGGCGCACCAGGCCCGTGTGGATGCGGCGCTTGAACTGGTGGGCCTGAGCAGTTTTGCCAAGGCCTTCCCGCACCAGTTGTCGGGCGGCATGGCGCAGCGCGTGGCGCTGGCCCGGGCCATCGTCAACGACCCCAGCCTGCTGGTGCTCGACGAGCCGCTGGGCAAGCTGGATTCGCTGACCCGCCTGAGCATGCAGACAGAATTGGTGGACCTGTGGCAGCGGTCGGGTTTTTCGGCCTTGCTGGTGACCCACGACGTCGAGGAGGCCTTCTTCCTGGCCCAGCGGGTGCTGGTGTTGTCGGACCGGCCGGCGCGCATCGTGGCCGACATTGCCAACCCCGCCCCCTACCCGCGCCGGCGCGGGGACCCGCAACTGGCCGAGCTGCGCCACCAGGCCTTGGCCCACCTGGGGCTGGACGACAGCTGGTGAGCGCGACGGCATGAACGATTGGGTGTTGACGCCCGAGCAGCTCAACACCCTGCTCGGCGTGTTGCTGGGCCTGCAGGCCTGGCTGCGCGAAGCCTTGCAGGCCCTGGGCTGGAGCGGCACGGTGGCCGGTCAGCCCGAGTGGCCGTTGGCCTGGCGACTGTCGGCCGAGGTGCTGGTGTTCGAGCCCGGCCAGGCGCGCCGCCTGCTGTGGTGCGCACTGGCGCTGGGCTTGGCCCTGTTGGGCCTGGCGCTGGCGTTGTGGTGGCGCCGTGCCCGTTGGCCAGCCCTTTGGCTCAGCGGCCTGGTGCTGTGGGCCGCACCCTGGGGCTCGGCGTCGGTGTGGCTGGTGCCGGCGACGCCGACCAGTTTTCACCGTTCGCCGACCGGCTTCACGGCCCAGTCGATCGTGCAGGGGCAGGGCCACTACCAGCAACACTGCGTGCGGTGCCATGGCGCCGACGGCCGCGGGGAGGGCCCGGACGCCCCCTCGCTGCCGATGTGGCCGCCCAACCTCAACGGGCGCTTGCTCTGGCAACGCCTGGAAGGCGAGTTGTTCTGGCACGTGCAGCATGGCTTGCAGGACCACCGAGGTCAGCGCACCATGCCGGGCTTCGCGTCACAGCTGAACGACGAGCAGACCTGGCAGGTGCTTGACTTCCTGCAGGCCCAGGCGTCGGGCCGCACCCTGGCCCAGACCGGCCGTTGGGAGCAGCCCCTGCGCCTGCCCGATGCGCCCGTCCGGTGCGCCCGGGGCCAGGCGCGTTGGTTGCACGAGTTGCAGCCCCAACGCGTCCTGCTGGCCCCCTCGGGCCGGGACGCGGGCGCCACGCCCGTGGACCCCCGCCTGGTCACGGTGGCGCTGCCGCTGACGGCGTCGGCCAGCAGCAGCACGGCCGACTGTGTGGCGGACACCGCCGGACTGGCCGAGGCGCTGGGGCTGGTGCTGGGCGTGGCGCCGTCGCAGCTGGGCGGCTACCAGCTGCTTGCCGATCGCCAGGGCTGGTTGCGCGCCCGCAGTGCGCCCGGCGCCGCAGGCTGGTCCGCGGCCGACTTGGTGTGCCGCGCCGACACCGCGGCACCGGCCGCTCCGGCCGCACCGGGTGCCCAGGCCCCGCCCGCGGTCGACGGGCTGGCAGCGCTGATTGCCCAGATGGACGCCGAGCCGGTGCAACTGCTGCGCGGTGGCTTCCCGCACTGAGCCGCGCGCCCCCCGCTTGGGTGGGGCGGGGCGGCGCACATGCCGAATTCGCATGTTCTCAGGCGATTTGCTTCCTTGGTGCGCGGGGGGGCTGGGCCTATCGTCCACCCATGACCCCGTCATCCAGGCCTCAGGGCCGTTGACCCCTCTTGGAACCGCTGACCCCACCCTTGATGCGTTGTTGCTTTGCCTTGTCGTACCGCGGGTACGGCCTGTGGCATCGCACCTCGCCTCAAGCCCCCATCCTCGATGACTCTCGATGGGCTGGGGCGTGTCGGCGGTTCTTGTTCTTTCCGCCCCCCTACCGCAGGAGCCCCGCATGAGTGTCCAGTTCATCGGCATGATTCAGCCGCACGAAGTCTCTGAAACCTTTTCCCGCCGTGGACCGGTGGTGGACCCGGCCTATGTGCGGGTGTTTGCGCAGGCGCATGAGCACGCCGGCTTTGACCGCATCCTGGTGCCCGCCAGCTCCAGCAGCCCGGACACCCTGCTGACCGTCACCTATGCCGCGTCGGTCACGCAGCGCATCCATTTCCTGTTGGCCCATCGCCCCGGCTTTGTGGCGCCCACCCTGGCCGCCCGACAACTGGCCACGCTGGACCAGTACACCCAGGGCCGCGTGGCGGTGCACTACATCACCGGGGGCTCGGACGAGGACCAGCAGCGCGACGGCGACTTCCTCGGCCATGACGAGCGCTACGAGCGCACCGACGAGTACCTGAGCGTGCTGCGCCAGGTCTGGACCGCGGACAAGCCCTTCGACCACGAAGGCCGCTACTACCGGGTCAAAGGCGCCTGGTCCGAGGTCAAGCCAGTGCAGCAGCCGCATGTGCCGATCTATTTCGGGGGCGCCTCCGAACCCGCCTTGAAGGTGGCGGGTCGCCATGCCCAGGTGTACGCGCTGTGGGGCGAGTCCCTGGCCCAGGCCGGCGAGCTGGTGCGCAAGGTGCGTGCCGAAGCGGCCCAGCATGGCCGCCACATCGACTTCAGCATCTCCTTCCGCCCCATCCTGGGTCGCACCGAGGACGAGGCTTGGGCCCGGGCCGAGCGCATCCTGGAAGACGCCCGCGCCCTGCGGGTGGAGCAGGGCTTCTCGCGCGGTGGCCCGCAGCAAAGCGAGGGGGCGCGCCGTCTGCTGGCCGACGCGGCCAAGGGCGACCGCGTGGACGAGCGCCTGTGGACGGCGATTGCCCGCGAGACCGGTGCGCGCTCCAACTCCACGGCCCTGGTCGGCACGGCCGAGCAGGTGGCGGACGCCTTGCTCCAGTACTACGACCTGGGCATCACCACCTTCCTGATCCGTGGTTTTGACCCGCTGCCCGACGCCATCGAGTACGGCCGCGAACTGCTGCCCCTGGTGCGCCGCAAGGTCGCCGAACGTGAACAAGCCAAAGCCCAGGCCGCCAGCCTGAAGGCCGCCTGAACCCCTTTCCTGGAGAACCCCATGTCTGCTGTTTTGAACACCCCGCTGACCCTGGTCAAGAACGCCCACCCGCAACGCAAGGACTGGTTTGACGAAGTCCCCGCCCGCCCCACGGTGGAGGCCGAGCGCCTGTACCGCAAGCAACGCCTGGCGGTGGCTTTTCGCTTGTTCTCGCGCTTCGGCTTTGACCATGGCCTGGCGGGACACATCACCGCGCGCGACCCCGAACTGCACGACCACTTCTGGGTCAATCCCTTTGGCCTGCATTTCTCGCAGATCAAGGTGTCCGACCTGCTGCTGGTCAATGCCAAGGGCGAGATCGTGGTCGGCGAGGGTCCGCTGAACCGCGCCGCGTTTGCCATCCACGCGGCCTTGCACGAGGCCCGTCCCGACATCACCGCCGCCGCCCACACCCATTCCACCTATGGCAAGGCCTGGTCTGCCATTGGCCGCCCGCTCGACCCGCTGACCCAGGACGGTTGCGCCTTCTACCAGGACCACGCCGTGTTCGACACCTTCAGTGGCGTGGTGCTCGAAACCGACGAAGGTTTCCGCATTGCCAAGGCCCTGGGCAACAAGAAGGCGGTGATCCTGAAGAACCATGGCATCTTGACGGCCGGCCCCTCGGTCGAGTCCGCCGCCTGGTGGTACATCGCCCTCGACAACGCCTGCCACACCCAGTTGTTGGCCGAGGCCGCAGGCACACCGCAGCCGATCCCGCACGCAGTGGCCGAGCTGACCCACAGCCAGGTGGGCCGCGTCGGCGGGGCCGAGTTTGCCTTCAAGAGCTTCTACGACATCATCGTGCGGGAGCAGCCCGAGGTGTTGCAGTGAACGCCCCGCTGAGCTGGGGTCAGACCGCACGCACCTTGGCGGTGGAGTTTGCGGCGCGCGCGCCGCAGCACGACCGCGACGGCAGCTTTCCGTTCCAGAACTTCCAGGACCTGCACACGGCGGGACTGCTGACCCTGGCGGCACCGCAGCGCCTGGGTGGGCAGGGTGCCACCGTCGGCCAGTTGGTCGATGTGGTGGGCGCCGTGGCCCAGGGCGATGCCGCCACCGCCTTGGTCCTGACCATGCAGTACATGCAGCACCGTGGCCTGGGGCGGCGTCACACGGCATGGCCCGAGGCGCTGGCGCAGCGCCTGGTGACCGAATCGCTGCGCGAGGTCAGCCTGATCAATGCCTTGCGCGTCGAACCCGAGCTGGGCACCCCCGCCCGTGGCGGCTTGCCCGCCACCACGGCGCGCCGCACCGCCGAGGGCTGGCGCCTGTCGGGTCGCAAGATCTACTCCACTGGCTCGCCGATCCTGAGGTGGTATGCCGTGTGGGCCCGCACCGATGAGGCCGAGCCCCGGGTCGGGACTTTCCTGGTGCCGGCCGGCTTGCCTGGCACCCGAATTGACCCCACCTGGGACCACCTGGGCCTGCGCGCCAGCGGCAGCCACGACGTGGTGTTTGAGGACGTGCTGATCGAGGCCGACGCGGCCATCGACCTGCGCGCGCCCGCCGACTGGGCCCGTGGCGACCCCCTGATGCAAGCCGAGATGAGTGCCTTCTTTGGCGCCCTCTACACCGGCGTGGCCCTGTCCGCGCGGGACTGGTTGCTGCGCTTCCTGCATGAGCGCGTCCCCACCAGCCTGGGCGCTCCCTTGTCCAGCCTGCCGCGTGCGCAGGAACTGGTGGGCGGCATCGAGAGCCTGTTGCAGGTCAATGTGCGCCTGATTGGCAGCCTGGTCTGTGACCTCGAGTCCGGCCTGGAGCCCAGCGGGGTGGACAGCGGCATTGTCAAATCCGTCACCACCCAGAACGCCGTCAAGGCCGTGCAGGAGGCGGTGGCCCTGAGCAGCAACCATGGCTTGAGCCGACGCAACCCGCTGGAGCGCCTGTTGCGCGACGTGCTCTGTGGCGTGGTGCACACGCCGCAGGACGACAGCGTCAAGATCGCCGCCGGGCGCCGCGCGCTGGGCCTGTGACCCGGGCAACTGTGGCCCTGGCGCTGTGCCGCGCTGGCTTGGGAGACCAGCGGTTCAACGCTTCAGCCATTCAGCGCGTGGCGCTGGGTTGCCACACGGGCGATTCGTTCACCTGCACCCGGCGCGGGATGATGTGCGCCTGACTGAAGGCGTCGGCGATGCGCTGTTGCTCCGCCAGCGCCTCGGCATCCACGGGCTGCACGCGGTAGCTGCGGCGCTGGTTGGCCGCCTCAACGGTGGCCGTGTCCAGGCCAATCACCTGGGCGTGCCATTCGGCGGCCTGGCTGGGGTTCTTTTTGATCCAGTCGCCCGCCGCCTGCAGTTGGGCGTAAAGCGCGGCCAACACGTCGGGGCGACGCTGGGCGTAGGGGGTGGCGGCCAGGTAGAAGCGGCGGTAGCTGGACAGCTTGGCGCCGTCTTGCAGGATGCGGGCCCCCGACTGGCGCTGCACCGCGGCCAGGAACGGGTCCCAGATCACCCAGGCGGCGACACTGCCGTTTTCAAAAGCGGCGCGCGCGTCGGCTGGGCTCAGGTAGGCGGGCTCGATGTCCTTGATGCTCAGCCCCTGCTGGGCCAGGGCTTCGAGCAACAGGTAGTGGGCCCCGGCGCCTTTGGCGAACGCGACCTTCTGGCCCTTGAGCTGGGCCACGCTGGTCAGCGGGGAATCCTTGCGCACCACGATGGCCTGGGCTTGCGGTGAGGGCGTCTCGATCGCGTAATAGGTCAGGCGGGCCCCGGCCGCCAGGGCAAACGGTGGCACCGCGTCGGCCACGTCGGCGCTGGCGTCGATGGCGCCCACGTTGAGGGCCTCCAGCAGCGGCAGACCCGAGTTGAATTCGTGCCATTGCACATTGACTTGCAAGGGGGCCAGGGCCTTTTCAAGCAGGCCGCGCGACTTCAAGAAGATCATCAGCGTGGACGACTTCTGGTAGCCGATGCGCAGGCGTTCCGGGTCTGCGGCCAGGCTGTTGAAGGCGGGCAGGGCGGTCAGGGAGGTCAGCACCAGTTGGCGGCGCGAGAGGCGGGGGGCCCAGGCGTTCTGGCGTGGGGTGATGGGGTGGGGGCGAGGGGGTTGGGTCATGGGTGCGAGGCTAGCCCGTGCGGCCGCTGCGCGTGCTGCGAAAAACGCGTTAGCAAGGGCGTTTTGCGCATGAAGCGCCTGGTCTCGGCAGCCCCCAAAGCCCGCATATGCATGGACTGATTTCTTCGTTGGCTTGGGCCTCCGAGGTGCCTACCGTGGAGGCCCTGGATCGGCCCTGCCGCCACGCCCGGGCCGCGTTGACTCCTTGTTTTGGCCCCCTTTTGAAAGATGCTCCATGTCCCCTTCCACCTCCCGCAACCCAACACTCAAACTCGGCTTCGTCCTGCACGGCGTCGGTGCCGGCTGGGGTGACTGGCGCCACGAGGCTGCCGTGGCCGATGGCAGCGTCAATTTCCGCTTCTACACCGAGCAGGCGCAACTGGCTGAAAAAGGGTGCTTTGACTTTCTGTTCGTCGCCGACAGCGTGCACATCACGGAGCGCTCGAGCCCGCATTACCTCAACCGTTTCGAGCCGCTGACCATTCTGTCGGCCCTGGCCGCGGTGACCCGGCACATCGGTCTGGTGGGCACCGTCACGGCCAGCTACAGCGAGCCCTTCACCGTGGCGCGGCAGTTCGCGTCGCTGGACCACATCAGTGGCGGCCGCGCAGGCTGGAACGTGGTGACCTCGTGGCTGGACGGCAGCGCCCGCAACTACAGCCGCCAAGCGCACTACGCCCACGATGTGCGCTACCGCCTGGCCCATGAGCACCTCAACGTGGTGCAGGGCCTGTGGGACTCGTGGGAGGACGACGCCCTGACGCGCAACAAGGCCACAGGTCAGTTCTTCGACCCGGCCAAACTCCACCGCCTGGACCATCAGGGCGAGTTCTTTCAGGTCGAGGGCCCGCTCAACATCGCGCGCTCGCGTCAGGGGCAACCGGTGATCTTCCAGGCTGGGGCGTCGGAGGATGGTAAGACCTTTGCCGCACAGCGTGCCGACGCGATCTTCTTCCACGCGGACACCCTCGAGGAGGCCCAGGCCTACTACCGCGACGTCAAGGCCCGGGTGGTGGCTGCGGGCCGTGACCCGGAACAGGTGTTCCTGCTGCCGGGCATCCGGCCCATTGTCGGCCGCACCGCGCAGGAGGCCGAGGAGAAGTACGAAACCCTGGCCGCCCTGGTGCCGATCGAGAACGCCATCGCGGCCCTCGCGCGCCCCTTCAATGACCACGATTTTTCGCAGTACCCGTTGGATGCGCCTTTCCCCGACGTGGGCGACCTGGGCCGCAACAGCCAACAGGCGGCCAGCGACCGCATCAAGCAGATCGCGGCCGAAACGGGCTGGACGTTGCGCGAGGTGGCACTCTGGTATGCCCGACCCAAGCGCGCCTTTGTCGGCACCGCTGAGCAGGTGGCCGACGAGCTGCAGCGCTGGTTCGAGCAAGGGGCCGCCGATGGTTTCAATTTCTTTGAGGCCCTGCCCAACACCTCGCTGAAGGACTTTGTCGAGCTGGTCGTGCCCCTGTTGCAGGCGCGCGGCCTGTTGCGCCACGCCTACCAGGAGCAGGCCACGTTCCGTGATCTGCTGAACCTGCCTTTCCCGATCAACCGGCACACCGAAGCCCGTCTGCGTGCGCAGACAGGCTCACGCCAGGCGCCCGTGAACACCGTCGTCGCGGCCTGACTCCGCCACCTGCCGGGCGCGCGCCATCACGCCCGTTTCCAGCCCCCAGCAGGGCGCCCTCGGGGCACTTGGCCGCCTGGGGCGCACTTCGCTTCTTCATCCCATTTTCTGGAGATCTGATCACCATGACGTCTGCCCCCACCTGGCCCGCCAAGGCCTCTCTCACGGCCTCGACCTGGCCGCGCCGCCAATTCCTGGGTGCCGCCCTGGCCGCCCCCTGGCTGGGCGCGGCCGCGCCCGCGGCCTTGGCGGCCGGCGAGGACCTGTCCAAGGTCACGCTGCGCATCGGCACTTACAAAGGCAACTGGCGGGCCCTGCTCACCGCCGCCAAGCTGACCCAGACCCCCTACAAGATCGAATGGCGCGAGCTCAACAACGGGGTGCTGCACATCGAGGCCTTGAATGGCGACGCGCTGGACCTGGGCTCGGGCAGCGAGATCCCCGCCCTGTTTGCCGCGCGCCAGAAGGCCCAGGTGCGCTTCATTGCCGTGGTCCGCGAGGACCTCAACAACCAGGTCACCGTGGCGCGCAAGGACAGCGGCATCAGGACCATCGCCGACCTCAAGGGCAAGCGCGTGGGCTATGTGCGCGCCACCACCGCGCATTACTTCTTGAGCAAACAACTGGCCGAGGCCGGGCTGGGCTTCTCGGACATCAACGCCATCAACCTGAGCCCGGCCGACGGCCTGTCGGCATTTGACCGGGGGGACCTCGATGCCTGGGCCATCTATGGCTACAACGGTCAGATCGCCCGCCTCAAGTACGGCGCCCGCGTGCTGAAGACCGGGGTGGGTTACCTGTCGGGCAATTTCCCGATCTATGCCAACCCCAAGTCGGTGTCCGACCCGCTGACCCAGCTGGCCATCACCGACTACCTGCAACGCCTGCGCCGGGCCTACCTGTGGGCCAACCAGAACTACCTGGACTACGCACGGGCCATCTCGGATGAGACCCGCATTCCCGTGGGGGACCTGATCGAGCTGTGGAACAACCGCAGCGAAGACTTTGACCTGCGCCCGGTCAGTGACAAGGTGGTGACGGGGCACCAGGACGTGGCGGACACCTTCCAGAAGCTGGGGGTGCTCGACGGCCCCGCCCAGGTGGCGCCCCTGTGGGACCGCCGCTTTGACAAGGTGCTGCGGCCGGCGTGAGGCGCCAGGGCCTCGGGGGCCTGGGGGCTGGGCCGGGCGCAGTGCGGTGCGGTGCGGCGCCGCAGCCCCTTGCCGCGCGGCGTGCGGGGGCGGGAGCGGGGCGGGGCGGGGCGGGGGCGCCTGGTGCGCTCACTGCCGCAGGGGGCAGCTTTTGAGCAGCGGGGTGAACTCCGCGTTGCCCTTCACCCAAACCCAGCAGGCCGTGTTGGGCAGACCCCGTCGACTGGCCCATTCCGTGCTGATGGCTTCGGCCAGGATGTCCGTCAGGCCATACTTGTTGAACACCACCTTGTCGGTGTTGGGCGGCAGGGCCCCCGACGGGTTGTCGGCTGGGGCCGCGCGGGTGGTGACCACCTTGATCGCGTTGCTTTCCTTGTCCCGGATCACGTAGCGGTGGTAGTAATTGAAGCCCTCGGGCGGCATCGGGCGGAAGGGAAAGGACAGCTGCTGGCTGCCGTAGGTCAGCTCACGCGAATCGACGCCCGCCTGGAAGCTGTCGCAGGTGTTGCTGCCATAGCCAATCGCGTGGTTGATGACGCATTCCGAGAAGCTCATCTGCATCAGTTCCTCCGAAGGTTCCAGCGCGGTCTCGGCCTCCGCCTCGAACGGGAACTTGCTGAAGTACAGGTCCTGCTTGCCCAGGTCGAACAGGTTGAAGCTCATGTTGAAGAACTTGCTGTGCACACTGATCGAGGGGTGCGCCGTGAAGAACAGACCGATGCCGCCCTCGGTCTTGGCCTCGCCCTTGGCGTAGCTTTTGCGGGCCTGGTTGATGGTGTAGTTGCTTTCCACCTGCACGCCCAGCAGGGCTTCGGCCACGTTGGCGTCCACCTTGAGCGAGAACAGCCAGGCCTTGACTTCGGCGCGCAGCAGCAGGCCGGCGGCGATCCCCATCTTGTAACCAGCCCCGAAAGACTGAACCAAATTGCCCTTCAGCTCCGTGCCGTCGGCAAAGCCCAGACCGCGCCGTGCCAGGCTGGGCTTCATGTTGAATACCTTTTGCAGTCCGCCGCTGGGCGAGTACGAAAACCCGACCTCGCCGGCCTGGTCTGACTGCTGGGCGTTGCTGAGGGTGAAGTGCGGCGTGACCATCACGGCCTTGCCGTTCACCGAGCCATCGATCGAGAACTCCGCCTTGGCCTCCAGCGGCATCACCACCCCGACGTGGCCCAGGATGGGTACACCAAACTCGGCCAGGTGCAGGTCCACCAATTCAGCGCTGCATTGCACCCCGATGCCGCCGCTCATCTGGGCTTCCACCTGGCCGCCAATGTCCACCAGGGGCTGCATCTTGACCCCCAGTTCGGGTTTGCCTCGGTTCCAGTTGAAGTCGCCGCCCACACTGGTGGTGACTTTGGACTTGAAGGACTTGAGCGAGAACTTGGGCTCGATCAGTCCGAACTGGCCCGTGATGTAGCACTTGACGGGGCTGTCGCCAGTCAGCGCCCCACTGCGCTGCAGTCGGTAGATGCGAGCCTTGACCGGTGCGGTGGCGCCGAGCATCACCTGCTGCACGTTGCTGGCGCTGGCGGGCAGTTCGTTGCCATCGCTCAGTTGCACACCGACCAGGGTCGCGCTCAAGGGGCTGTCGGGCGTCACCTCATGGACCACGGTGTCGGTCTGGTCGGCGTGGCGCAGCGGGCTGGCCGAGAGCTGGTTGCCGTAGTCGATGTAGTCGTTGAACTCCTCTTGCGTGGCGACATGGTGGATGGTCAGCGCCGTCATCCATTGGGCAGGAACGGCTTGGCCCGTGATGTCGATGTTGACCGCGGCCATGTCGGTGGCCTTGGTTTCGCCATCGTTGAGCACCACCAGCGTGTCGATGGCCTCGAAGTAAATGGCGCGCTGCTTGAACGGCTGGGTGCCGCGTGGGTCACCGTTGAGCTGCGCGAGCTTGGCGTAGCCCGCGCGATCGAACAGCAAGGCCTTCTGGGTGCGCGTGTCGGTCTTGACGAAGTTGTTGATGTCGAAGCCCGCACCGTTGCGGCCTTGGTCAAAGGGGCTGGCGTTGTTGAGGTCACAGGCCGGGCCGTAGTCGGTGCGGTTCACCACGCCGCACAGCACCGGGTGGATGTCGGGGTCGCTGACCACCAGCACGTCGCCTCGGGGGACCGCGGCCAGCACCATGAACTTGGACAGGGCGTCGCCGCGCTCGTTCAGGGCGGTGATGTAGCTGTTGCCCTTCTTGCCGGTCAGGGTCAGGCTGACCCCATTGGGGTGCGAGGGGTCGGCCTCGGCCCGCGCCACCACCGACGCGTCACTGATGGCAAAGCGGCTGGGCACCTCGCTCGACACGGTGCCTGCGGCGTTCTCATGGAACGCCACCTGGGCCAGGGCATTGGGCTTGGCGTGCAGGAACACCATGCCGCTGGACCGTGTGAAAGGGTGGGGCGCATCGGCGGCCTGCAGCAAGTGGCTGCGGTGGCGGCTGTGGCTGACCCCGGTGGGCAAGGGCTTGCTTGACAAGCGTGTGCTGTCGCGCCGTGCCTGCATGTGTTCGGCCGTGCCCACCACGACGCGCTTCTGTGTCGAGTGGTCCACCGGGGTGGGGCCGCCGCACGCCGAAAGCAGGGTGCTCAGCGTCAAGGCCAGCAGGCCGAACCATGGGGTCGTGGTCTTCATGGGGTGTCCTTGGGGGCTGGGCTCACGGGGTGGCCCGTGGTGGGTGGGCCCAGGTGTCGAGCCAGGTCATGGGTTGCACCAACTGGCGGCCGACCGCTTGGGCCAGTGAGCCCAGGGTGTCGGGGGCACCGTCTTGGATCATGTAGATCGTGCCGTTGCTCAGCAGCACAAAGGCGAGCATCAGGCCGTAGCTCACGCTGACCAGGGCGCGCTCGCCCCGGGCCAGGTGGGGCCACCAGCGGCGCAGCGCATGCAGCGGTGCGACAAACAGCAGCAGCCACCACACCAGGGTGGCGCTCAGGGCCAGCACCAGGGCCAGCACGGCCGCATCGAAAGTGTGCTTGATGCCAAACACCAACTCGGTCAGACCGGCGCTCATGCCCTGGGCAATGGAGAGGTACTGCGCGGTGTTGGCCACGATGAACCAGCCCCGCTTCGATTGGGCCCAGCCCCGGTCCGACGCCACGCAGTGCTGGCACAGCAGCAGGCAGGCGATCGACACAAAGGCCAGCAGCGCGCCGACCACGATCGTCACCTCCAGGTAGGCGAAGCTCTCGGCAAAGGTGCGCCCGGTGCGCGACTGCGCATGCAGCTGCATGGCGAACGAGCCGCCAAAAAATAGCGTGGCCAGCACCGCGGCCGCGGCGGTCAGGCGGTTTTGCACGGCCGAGTCGGGCGGGCCCTCGGCGGCATTCAATTGAGACATGCTCACGTGGAATCTCGCGTGTTGCGGCCCCGCACGGCGCCCAAAATGCGCTCAGCGGGTGGGCCCGGCGGGTCGGCTGGCCATGCTTTCAATCATCCGGCAAGTCGCAATTTGCCGATTGTCTGGATTTACTTGACCTCGTACCGGTCAATCACGCCGCCACAGCTGACAAAGCAGCTGCGGTAATTGCTTTCGCACTGGCTGTCATTGCCGGCATTGCCGCATGACTTGACCGGTTCTTTGCACGGCGATTCGTAGCGGGTGGCGGTGCATTCCTGCCGGGTCACGCTTTGGCCGTTGATGACTTCGGTCTTGCTGCGGTAGCTGCTGCAGTAACTGGTCTGCGGGTTTCTGGCCTTGCAGCTCTGGTAGTCCGCCATCGCGCGGTTGTAGTCCGACTCGCAGCGCTGTTGCAGCAGCTGTTTGGAGAACTGGCAGCTTTGCTTGCTCTGGTTGCACTGGGCCACGCACATCGAGCCGTTGGGGGTCGTGGGCGGGATCCAGTTTTCTTTGTAAGTGGCGCAGGCGCTCAGACCGAAAATGCTCAGCAGAATCAAAAAAAGACGAAATTTCATGGCGCAATCCTCAGCGAAAGGGTTGTTTTTGAGATCCCTGGGCAGGCGTGACTTGGCAATCCAGAAAGCGTCCCCTGGCGTCAGGCCCGTGAACCTGTCCAATGGCCTGGCGGCGGCGACCTTCCATGCCGCTGGGCTGGTGCAGACCGGGGCGGGGCGATGTCGCTGCGCTCAGGGGGCTTGGATCCGTGTGCGGACGCTTCTGCCGGCCGAACCTTATCGCAGCGGGTTGGCGCAACATTGCACAACATTGCAGTCCGTGGCGGCGCGCAAAAAAAATGGCCGCTGACGAGACCCTGTCAGCGGCCTTTGGCAATGCCTGACCCCGGTCAGGCAGCAGCTCACCCCCGCGAGCCGAAAGGGGCCTGGGGCCCGCAGCGCAGCGCAGGTGGCGGCGTGCGGTGCCCTCCGGGCATGGGTGGGATGGGGCTGGTCAGTGTTGGCCCCGCGACGCCCGTCGGATGCGAATCCTGCCGGCCGCCGCGAGGGGCGTGCCTGCCAGCCGCCGGGCGGGTCGGTTGGCCACACCATTCACTGAACGCCGGGGCGTCAGAGCTTGGCGATCGAGACTTCGGTGGACTTCACCAGGGCCACGACGTCCGAACCCACCACCAGGCCCAGGTCGTCGACCGAGCGGGTGGTGATGACGGAGGTGACGATGCCCCAGGGGGTTTCGACGTCAATTTCAGAGACCACATCGCCGCGGATGATTTCGCGCACCTTGCCCTTGAATTGGTTGCGAACGTTGATGGCTTGGATGGACATGGTTGGTTTTTCCTTGGTGTTGAAGGTGACAGAAAACGGAAATCAGAAAGCAAGAGCCCTGGCGTCACGCGCTCAGACGATTTCGGCCACTTGCTCGAAGCTCAGGCGCGGGCCGCGCGGGTGGATGCCCGCCGGGTCGGCCACGCCGAGGTTGACGATGAAGTTGACGCTGTAGCGGCCGTCGGGAAAGAAAGCAGCCTCGACGGCGGCCGGGTTGAAACCCGATTGCGGACCCGCGTCCAGCCCCAGGGCGCGCGCCGCCAGGATCAGGTAGGCCCCTTGCAGGCTGCTGTTGCGAAACGCGGTGGCCTGCGCCAGATCGGCGTTGCCGTCAAACAGCGGCTTGGCGTCGTAGACCGGAAACTGGGTCGGCAGGTGCTCCTGAAAGCGCTTGTCCTGGGCCACGATCACGCTCACGGCGGCCGCCTCGGTCTGGGCCTGGTTGCCGCTCGACAGCGCGGGCTTCAGTCGCGCCTTGGCTTCGGGGCTGCGCACAAAGACAAAACGAGCCGGTTGCGCGTTGAAGGCGGTCGGGCCCCATTTGAGCAGGTCATAAAGCGCATGCAGGGTCTCGTCGGACACGGGCTCCGGCTGGAAGGCGTGCACGGTGCGGGCCGAGCGGAACAGCTGGTCCAGAGCGACATCGGGCAGGGCTGGGCGTTGGGGCATGACAGGTCTCGCAGTTGACGTGGAGTTGGCCCGGCAGACCTGAGGGGCTGCTTGGGGGTGACGCCATTGTCAAAAGCCGCTGTCCGGCCGTGAACGAATAAGAAGTTGTCTTCTTATTTGAATTTCGAGGAAGTGTTGCCAGGCGGTGGCAGGCCGGGCTCAGGCGAGTTCGACGCTCAGGTCGATGCGGCGCACGCTGCGTTGCTGGTCGGCGTCGCCCAGGGTCAGCACGTCACAGACCAGGCCATGGCCCAGGCTCACCTGGCTCAACGGGGCTCGCCCGGTGGGCACGATGGCGTGGATGCCGTCGATCAGAAAGCCCTGCAGGCCTTGGCTCTGCTGCACCACCAGCACATGGCTTGGGGGCCGCACCGGGCGCCCCTTGGGGCGCAGGCGGCTGGGCAGGTCGATCAAGTCCAGCCATTGGCCCCGCCAGGCCAGTGGCGCGGCGATCTCCCCGGCGGGCGGGATGTCTTCCGGTGCCAGCGCCAGGATCTCCTGCACGGCTGCCACCGGTGTGCACAGCAAGGCGCCGGCTTCAAACACCAGGTAGGGTTGCTCGTTGCGCTGCGCCGGGGGGCTGCCCCGGCGGGCGCGTTGTGGGCCCTCTGCCGGGGTCGCACCGTCGACGCGGCTGATCAAGGCTTCGGGGTGCTGGGCCAGCAGGGCCTCGACATCGATCAGGTAAACGGGTTCGCCCTGGGCGTCCTGGGCCAGTCCCTGGACCCAGCCCAGATCCGCGAGCGCGTGGGGCGGCGAATCGATTTGCCCGGGGCTCCAGGTCACCAGATCGCACAGTTCGTGCATCAGCAGGCCCAGGGCCAGTTCGCCGTGGCACAACACCAGCAACCAGGCCGGAGGGGCCACCGGGGCGGAGGCCGCGGGTGGCCAGCGCCGGTCCAGGTCGACCACTGGCAGGTGCCTGCCGCGCCAACTGGCGATGCCGCTGTGGTCGCTGCCCCCCAGGGCCTGCAGCGGCGGGCGCGGCAGCAGTTCACCCAGCGCCACGGCTGGAAAACCCAGCAGCCGCTCGCCCAGGCGCAGCACGGCGTACCGGGTCGCCGAGTCGGCCGGGGGGGGCGGTGTGGGCCCCAGTTCGGCCGCGGTGGTGCGCGCCAGGGAGGGCGCGTTGCCGGGCTGCTGGCACTCGGGCTCTTCGCTCCAGACCTGGGCCAGGGCCATCAGGCGTTGGGTTTCGAGCAGGGACACCCAGCCGGTCAGGCCTTCGATCTGGGCCACGGTCTCAAACACCTCGTCGGGTCGGGCTTGGTGCTGCACGGTGCGCAAGGCGCTGCGATTCACCCGCCGCACACCCAGCACGGCCTGCACCAGCAGGCCCAGCTGGCGACCGCCGTCGCCCAGCACCACGATGCGCTCGCTGGCGGGGTCGGGCTGGGTGGCCGACGGGATGTCCACCCACCGGCTCAGGTCCACCACGGGCAGGCACTGGGCGCCGAGGGCCAGCAGCCCCATCAGCGCGTGGTCACGGCGCGGCAGCGGGGTCAGGTCGGCGGGCCGGGGCAGGGCGTGCTGCAGCTGCTCGATCGGGATGCCCACCGTGAGCTGGCCGATCTGGACCAGGGCCAGCTCCAGGGAGGCGGGGTCGGTCGCCTCGGGCGCGCACGGGGTCATGGCGGGGGCCTGCATGGGGGCGGGTGGCTCAGCGCCGCTCGGTGGCGGCCACCAACTCGTTCAGCAGGGCCCCGACCTGGTGGGTGGCCTCGGCCTGTTCGGCCGTCACATTGGAGATCGACGCGATCGAGGCGCTGGTGTTGCGCACCGAATCCACGATCAGCGTGAAAGCCTGCTCCACCTCATTGGACAGGCGACTGCCTTCGTTGACGCGGCTGACGGTTTCATGGATCAGCTTGGCGATCTCCCGGGCCGCCAGGGCCGACTTCTCGGCCAGCTTGCGCACCTCATCGGCGACCACCGAGAAGCCCACCCCGTGCTCGCCCGCGCGGGCGGCCTCGATGGCGGCATTGAAGGCCAGCAAATGGGTCTGGCTGGCGATGTCGCCGATGGTTTCGATGATCTCGTGCACCGAGGAGGAGGCGTTCTGGATGGCCGTGATGGCCTCGCGCGAGCGTCCCAGCAGTTGGTTGCCCTGAGCGGCTTCGGTCTGGGTCTGCTGGGCCAGATCGGTGGAGTGGCGGGTGCTTTGGGCCACGCCCTGGATCGACCCGTTCAGGGCGTGCAGCACTTCGGACATGGCTTGCACCTTGGTCACGATGGTTTGTTCCCGAGCCACCTGTTCGGTCACATCGACGGCGTACTTGACGACCTTGTAGGGCTGTCCGTTGGTGTCCAGGATCGGGTTGTAAGTGGCCTGGATCCAGACCTCCGCGCCGTGCTTGCCCACGCGCCGGAAGCGGTCCGACTTGAACTTGCCTTCGCCCAGGTCGGCCCAGAAGTGGCGGTACTCGGCCGAGACAATCAAGGCCGGCTCACAGAACATGCTGTGGTGCTGACCGATCACCTCTTGGGCGGTGTAGCCCATGGTGCGCAGGAAGTTCGGGTTGGCGGCCAGCACCCGGCCTTGCAGATCGAACTCGATCACCGCCTGCGAGCGGCCGATGGCGTCGAGCTTGCCGGCCACCTCGCTGCTCTTGAGTTTCTCGGCACTGATGTCGGTGGCGAACTTGACCACCTTGAAGGGGCGGCCTTCGGCGTCGAGGATGGGGTTGTAGGTGGCGTGAATCCAAACAGGGTGACCGTCGCGGGCCAGGCGTCGAAACTCACCGCTGTGGAACTTCCCTTGACCCAGTCGTTCCCAGAAAGTCTGGTACTCGCCGGAGCGTGCGTACTCGGGGTCGCAAAACAAACGGTGGTGTTGTCCCGCCACCTCGTCAAACTGGTAGCCGAAGGTTTGCAAGAAGTTCTGATTGGCGGCCAGCACATGGCCATTCAGATCGAATTCGATCACGGCCTGGGAGCGGTTGATGGCCTGGGACTGACCCTCGCATTGGGCCTGACGCAGCTTGGACTCGGAGATGTCCGAGGCCAACTTGACCACCTTCACTGGGCGACCCTCGGGGTCCAGCACCGGGTTGAAGCTGGCTTGTAGCCAGACGGTGCGTCCGTCCTTGCTCAAGCGCTTGAACTCGCCCATCTGGCATTCGCCCCGGGCGACACGCTGCCAGAACTCCTGATATCCGGGGGAACTGGCGTAACTGGGGTCGCACAGCAGGCCCTGCGGTTGCCCCTGCAGTTCAGCCTCGGTGTAACCCATCAAGTCAAGAAACCGAGAGTTGGCCTTCAGGATGCGACCTTCGAGGTCAAACTCCACCACGGCTTGCATGCGGTGAATGGCCTCGATCATGCTGTGCTCGTCGGCCTGGCGCAGTTTGCTGGCTGTGATGTCCGTGGCGTACTTGACCACCTTCACCGGTTTGCCTTCGACGTCGAAGATCGGGTTGTAGGAGGCTTGCAGCCAGACTTCGCGTCCATCCTTGGCCAGGCGTTTGTACTCACCGGCGGCACAGGCCCCCTGTGCCAGTTGCTGCCAAAGGGCCCGATAGGCCGGGCCCTGCGCCTCGACCGGGGGCACGAACAAGCGGTGGTGCTTGCCCAGGATCTCGGGCAGGCTGTAGCCGAAGGCGTCGAGGAAGAGCCGATTGGCATTGATCACGTGGCCGCTGAGATCGAACTCGACCACGGCTTGGACCCGGTTGATGGCCTGGATCTTGCCCTCGAAATCCGCGTTCTTCAGTTTGGCCTGGGTGATGTTGACGCCCAGCATGACGATGCGCCTGATTTGGCCGTTGTCGTCAACGATCGGGTTGAAGGACATCAGCATCCACAGCACGGGCCCGTCGCGCGTCAGGAACTTCAGTTCGTGGGCCTCCGACTGCCCGCTGCGCAAGCGCTGCCACAGGGCGTCGGGTTCGAAACTGGCCGCGAATTCAGGGTCCAGCAGGCTGGTGTAGTGGCGCCCCTGCAGCTCGGCGTGGCTGTAGCCCAGCCACTTCTGGAACAGCGCGTTGCTTTTGACCCAGCCGCCCTCGGGTGTCAACTCCGCCAGCGCCTGGCGCCGGTTCAGGGCGTCCCAGACCCCGGCATCGGGGGTGAAAGCAGTGGTCGGTTCAGGGCGCAGGGGGGAATTCATCGGGGTCTCCGGGTGGGCGACAGACCGTGCAGACAGGGCTTGGCCGGTGGGCTAGGCAAGAAATTGCACAGTTTCAAACAAAAAAATCAGTTGAATTTGATTTTAATCACAGGGATTCACATTGGAATTGATATTTATGTCATTTGCAAGCGGATTTTTGCCCGGTGTGGCCGCGGGGGCCTGAGTTCGCCTGTGGGGCGTGCGCCGGACGAGGGATGGCGGCGGCATGGGCGGGCGCAGGAATCCCTACAAAAAGTCACACTTCTGGGCACAATGGCAGTGGATCTCGGAAGGGAGGACGCCGACAGAGCGCGCGGCCGAGGTCAAACCAACGAGGTCCACAGGTCCGGTGGGCCGCGCTGCGCACGCCCCGCGCGGCACCCCACCGACACCACCGAGGACCGCAACGTCTGGATGGGAAGGCCCATGAAAATGTCACTCAAAGAGTCGCCAATGGCCATCAGCTTCTTCGAGTCCGTGCTGCGCGGTTGTGACGACGCGATCATCACCAAGTCACTCGACGGGGTGGTGACCAGTTGGAACCCGGCCGCAGAACGCATCTTTGGTTACACCGAAGCGGAGATGGTGGGCCAGTCGCTGTTGGTGCTGTTTCCCAAGGACCGGCTCAACGAAGAGCGCTTCATCATCGAGAAGGTGATGTTGGGCGAGCTGGTGGACCATTTCGAGACGGTGCGCCTGCGCAAAGACGGTTTGCCGATCCATGTGTCGGTGACGATCTCGCCCATCCGCGACGAGTTTGGGCAGGTGGTGGGCGCGTCCAAGATCGCGCGCGACATCACCGAACACATGCAGTTGCTTGAGCACCTGCGCTACTTCAAGGCGCTGGTCGATTCGACCTCGGACGCGGTCATCAGCAAGACGACCGAAGGCATCGTCACCAGCTGGAACGCGGCGGCCGAGCGCTTGTTTGGCTACCGCCCCGAGGAGATGCTGGGTCAGCCCCTGCTGCGCCTGATCCCGCCCGACCGGGGGCATGAGGAGGACGAGATCCTGGCCAAGATCCGGGCCGGCCAGCGCATCCAGCATTTCGAGACCGTGCGCCAGACCAAAGCGGGGCAGTTGGTGCCGGTGTCGGTCTGCATTTCGCCGATCCACGACGCCCAGGGGCAGGTGCAGGGGGCGTCCAAGATCGTGCGCGACATTTCGACCCAGAAGGCCCTCGAGGCCCGGTTGCGCCTGACCGCCAGCGTCTTCACCCATGCCAATGAAGGCATCGCCATCACCGACCCGCAAGGCCAGTTGGTGGACGTCAACCAGGCCTTCAGCGACATCACCGGCTATGCACGCGATGAGGTGCTGGGCAAGACGCCCCTGTTCTTCCGATCCGGTCGCGATGGCCCCGAGGTGTTTGTGCCCCTGCTGCGCGACCTGCGGGCGCAGGGTCGTTGCCAGGGCGAGATCTGGAGCCGGCGCAAGAACGGCGAAGCCTATGCCGGCCTGCTGACCGTGAGCCAGGTGTGCGACGCGCAGGGGCAGGTGCAGAACTACGTGGCCTTGTTTGCCGACGTGACCTCGATCCGGGTGCAGCAGGAGCGGCTGGAGCACATCGCCCACTTCGACGCCCTGACCAACCTGCCCAACCGCCTGCTGTTGTCCGACCGCCTGCGCCAGGCCATGGTGCAGTGCCGCCGCAGCCAGCAGTCGCTGGCCGTGGTGTACCTGGACCTGGATGGCTTCAAGGCCATCAACGACCGCCATGGCCACGATGTGGGCGACGCCTACCTGATCGCGGTGGCCCAGCAGATGAAACAGGCACTGCGCGAGTGCGACACGCTGGCCCGCATGGGCGGGGACGAGTTTGTCGCGGTGCTCAGCGATGTCAGCAGTGCCGAAGCGTGCGGGCAACTGGTCGAGCGCATCCTGCATGCCTGCGCCACGCCGCTGCCTGTGGCGGGGCTGTGCCTGCAGGCCTCGGCCAGCATCGGCGTGACCCTGTTCCCGCAGGACGATGTGGACGCCGACCAACTGCTGCGCCACGCCGACCAGGCCATGTACGAGGCCAAGCAGTCGGGCAAGAACCGGCTGCACATTTTTGACCCGGTGCAGGACGCCGAGCTCAAGAGCCGCGCCGGTTCGCTGGCCGAGCTGCGCCAGGCCCTGAACGCGGGCGAGTTCGAGCTGTATTACCAGCCCAAGGTCCACATGCGCGAGGGCCGCGTGGTGGGCGCCGAGGCGCTGATCCGCTGGAACCACCCCGAGCGGGGCCTGCTGTTGCCGGCGGCGTTCTTGCCGCTGATCAATGGGCACCTGCTCGAAGAACTGCTGGGCGACTGGGTGCTCGAGCAGGGCCTGCGCCAAGCCAGCACCTGGCAGCGCCAGGGGCTGGACCTGCAGCTCAGCATCAACATCGGCGCGCGCCAGATCCAGCGGCCCGGCTTCACGGCCCACCTGGCCGCGTGCCTGGCGTCCTACCCCAACGTGCCACCGGGCCGCATCGAGCTCGAGGTGCTGGAGAGCAACGCGCTCGATGACATCGAGCAGGTGTCGCGCATCATGCGCGAGTGCCACCAGATGGGGCTGCGCTTTGCGGTCGACGACTTCGGCACGGGGTATTCGTCGCTGACCTACCTGCGGCGACTGCCGGCCGAAACCCTGAAGATCGACCAGAGCTTTGTGCGCGACATGCTCGATGACGCCGAGGACCTGGCCATCGTGCAGGGCGTCATCGGCCTGGCCCAGGCCTTCCGCCGCGAGGTGGTGGCCGAGGGGGTCGAAACCCAGGCCCAAGGCACCCAGCTGTTGGCCATGGGCTGCGAGTTGGCGCAGGGGCATGCGATTGCCCGACCCATGCGGGCCGATGAGCTGATGGCCTGGTGCGCCCAATGGCGGCCTTGCGAGGCCTGGCTGCGCGCCTGAGTGGTGAGGCCACCGCGCAGGGGGGCGGCGTCATCCGTTACGCTATGCGTTTGGCCGCGTTGTTGAGGACGCGGTTGTTTGCCTGAGCACCATGAAACCGTTCTGCCTGATCCCCACTCTGCTCGCGGCCGCCACCCTGGCCGCCTGTTCCACCCCCACCCCGCCCGCCCCGGCCCCTGCGCCCGCGGTGGTTCCGGCGCCCGCACCGGCGCCCGTGCCGCCCGCGCCGGTGGTGGCCCCGCCGCCGGCCCCCGCGCCCGTGGCCCAGGACCCGCTGAGCGCCGTGCGCCAGGCGCAGGAGCGCCTGAACCAACTCGGTTATGCCGCCGGCACGCCCGATGGCCTGGTGGGGCCCAAGACGCGTGCGGCCCTGCGCCGCTTCCAGCAGGAAAAAGGCCTCAAGGTCACGGGCGTGCTGGACAGCGCCACCGCCGACAAGCTCAACGCCCGCTGATCGGGCGCTGACCGGGCGGCACTGGCGCGTGCACGGCGCTGAGATGGCGCCGAGAAAGCGCTGAGATGGCGCTGAGATGGCGCTGAGGTCAGGTCCAGGCCGTGCGCCCAAGCGGCGCTGACCCGACCCCGATGCCGCTCTGGCCGCGTGCCCGCCCCCTGTCAACGTGGTGGGCCGGGTCGTGCGGGCGCTCAGTCCAGCGACGATCGGGTGGCGCGGATCACGTCGGCCATCACCTTGGACTCATCGTTGACGTACTGGGTGAAGCTGCCCTGCAGGGGGAAGGCCTCGTAGCCGAAGGCCGTGAACTTCTCTTGCATGTCGGGCTCGGCCAAGGCCTTTTGCAGGTCGCGGCGCAGGCGCTCGACCAGCGGCCGCGGCAGGCCTGGCGGCAGGGCCAGGGTGGTCCAGCCACTCACCTCCAGATCTTTGGGGCCACCCGCTTCGGCCAGGGTGGGCACGTCGGGGAAGGCGGCCAGGCGTTTGGGCGCGGCCACCGCCAGGTACTTGATCTTGCCGGCGCGGTACAGCGGGCCGGTGCTGCCGCTGGAGCCCAGCGCGAACGACAGGTCCCCGTTCGCCACCGAGGTGTAGAGCTGGGTGGTTTCCTTGAAGATGACGTGGGTCATCTCAACCCCGGTGGCGGCCGCCAGCCGGGCCGAGCCCAGGTGCACTGGGTTGCCCACCGACCAGGAACCGTAGTTGAGCTGACCGGGGCGCGCCTTGGCGTCGGCCAGCAGGTCCTTGAAGTCGCGGTACGGGCTGGTCTTGGCCGTGGTCACCATGAAGTAGGCCTTGAACAGCGGCAGCACCGGCTCAAAGTCCTTGGCCGGGTCGTAGGGCAGCTTCTTCATCAGGTGCGGGTAGGCCGTCAGGTGCACGTTGTCCAGTTGGATCAGGTCGTGTCCATCGGTGGCGCCGCGCTTGAAGGCGTCGATCGCCACAAAGCCATTGCCGCCGGGGCGGTTCTCCACCAGCACCGCCTTGCCCCAGGCCCGCGACAGTTTGTCGGCCAGCAAGCGGGCCACGCCTTCGGGGCCGCTGCCCACCGGGAAGGGCGTGATGATGCGCACCGGGCGCTGCGGAAAGTCTTGCGCCAGGGCCGGGCCGGCGAGGGCGCCCAGGCTGGCCGTGGCGGCCAGGGCAAGCCAGTGACGGCGGGGCAGGCGAAGGGTCGAGCGGTTCATTTTGTCTCCGAACAGGTCATGGGATCAGGGTCAAGCCATCGGTTGCCCCGGGGCGGCGTTGGCGCCGAGCCGCCACGGTGTGGGCCGGCTGGGGGCGACAACGCTGTGCCCGGTTTGATCTGGGGCAACAGCTGCTCGGATTCTGCGAAGCGGTGCCCCGGGCCGGGAGATGGCAGTTGCGGTGGCGTGAAAACCCCCGGTTATTGCGCCACCCGCGGCAGACGCAAAAAAGGCGTGGCACCAAGGCGCCACGCCTGAAGCCCCGGAGACCCTCAGGCCCCTGGAGAAGACTCGCGGATCCAGGCTGGACTCAGAAGCGGTGCAGCACCCCGAACTGGAAGCCCTTGAGGGTGCGGCCGTTCACATCGCTGCCCGTGAAGTTGGGGCTCAGGCCCGCCGACCCGGCCGGGCGGAAGCCCGCGTTGGGGTCGTTCTTCATGGTTTCGTACAGGGCCGACAGCGTGGTGCGCTTGGACAGGCTGTAGTAGGCCCCGATGGCGCCGCCGCTGGCGTTCTGGCCGGCGCCCGAGCTGTCGTGGATGCGACCCCACAGGGCCCCGACGCGCAGCACCGGGCTCACCTTGTAGTCGGCCGAGAGTTGCACGATGTCAAAGGTGCGGTTGACCGAGGTCGAGGTCCAGCTCACCACGCCACCGACGTTGCTCAGCACGCTGCCGGCGTTGTTGCCATTGGCGGTGGCGGCCACGTTGTTCGAGCGCACATAGGCCGCGTACAGCTTGCCCTGACCGTAGTCGTGGTTGGCATAGGTGTAGTGGTAGAACACATTGGCGTTCAGCGCCGCGTTCTGCGGCGCCTTGGCCACCAGACCGGCATAGCCAACGCGGGTCGGGCCGTTCAGGTAGTCGGCGGCCAGCTGCACGATGGGGGTGGACACCTGGGTGCCCGAGGCGCTGGCCTGTTGCTGGGCAAAATGCCCCTCGATCTGCAGGCCGGCCCAGCGGGGCGACATGTAGGCCAGGTCGTTGTCGAAGCGGGCCGGCACGCCAAAGTTGTTGATGATCGAGCCCAGGGTGCGCGCCGTGAAGTCGGTGTAGTCGCCCTTGGTGAAGGGGGCCGAGTTCTGACGGCCCAGGCGCAGCTCGCCGTACTGGGCATGGGCCAGACCGACCCAGCTCTGGCGGTCAAAGGCGCGCGTGCTGTCGGCGCTGGCACCGCTGTTGGCGCTCAGACCCATTTCGAGCAGGAACTTCGCCTGCAGCCCGCCACCGAGGTCTTCGACGCCGCGAAAGCCCAGTCGGCTGCGCAGGTCCTTGCCGTCTTGCAGCGTGTTGAGCTTGGCGCCACTGGAGCTGCTCATGTGGTTGAAGTACTGGTCGATGCTGCCGTAGATCGACACGCTCGAGCTTTGCGCCTGGGCGCTGGCGCCGCAACTGGCCAGCAGGGCCAGGGTCAGCGCAGAGGCGGGGCAGGTGGCGCGGCCGGCGGGGCGCGCTCGCCCTGGGGCGGTGTGGGTGGGGTTCAAAAGTGTCTCCTGTTGATGTGCGTTCATCGCGAGGGCGTCGCTTGGGCCGCGTCGCCCCCTGCGACCAGGAGTCTGCGAAAAATCAAACACCTCGCCCAGATGCCAGTCTGGGAGGCGCGATCACGCCAGGTTATGGCCCAGGCCCAGGTCGGGAGCGCGGCCCTGGCTCAACTGGTGGGCGGCGCGGTGCAGGTGCGTCAGCAGGTGGCGCAGCACCGGCGAGGGCACCGAGTCGCTGCGCAGGATGGCTCCGACTTCGAGCGGGTAACCCCCTTCGGCCAGCTCGATGACGTCGATGAACGCCGCCACGATGGGCAGGCGCGCGATCTGCACCGGCATCAAGGCCACGTAGTCGCCCGAGCACACCAGGGACAGCAAGGCCAGGGTCGAGTTGACCACCGCCCCGATGGCGGGCGGCTGCAGCTGGTGGCGCTCGAAAAACAACTTGGCGTAACCCGACTCGCTGTTGGCACCGGTGTAGACCCAGCGCGCGGTCTGCAGGTCGGCCAGGCACTTGGCCTTGAGCCAGGGGCTGCCACGGCGCACGGTGGGCACCATCACCGTGTTCATCAGCGGCTCGACAAAGAACTCGCCGGTCGACAGGTCATCGGGCACGCCGCCCACCGTCACATCGACCTCGCCCGAGCGCAGCTTGTGCAACTGGGCCACGTACAGCTCCTCGCTGACGCGCAGGCGGATGTGGGGGAAGTCGCGCCCGAAGGTGCGCAGCGTCTCGGGGATCAGCAGCATCACGGCCAAGGGCACGGCGCCCAGGTGCAACTCGCCGATCAGGCGGCCGTCCATCTGGTTGATTTCCTCGACCGCCGCGCGCAATTCGCGGTTGGCTTTGACCGAGCGTTCGTAAAGCACCTTGCCCTGGGCGGTGGGCTGCACGCCGCGCGAGGTGCGCATCAGCAAGGGGGCTGCCAGCTCAAGCTCCAGTTCTCGGATCATCTTGGTCAGGGCGGGCTGGGAGACCCCGACGCGGCGGGCGGCGCCGCGCAGGCTGCCTTCTTCGATGGCGGCCACCAGGGCGTTGAGTGTGGCGAGTTTCATGGGGCGGGCGAGGGGGGGGCGATGCCGGTCAATGGCCCAAGGCAGGGCGTCAAAGGGTGAGAACTAAGCTGACTTTACCAATCACGCTGGGTTATCGCGCACGGTGAACTGGGATCTGGTGCGGCCGCCGGGGGCTGCCCAGAATGGCCGGTCCCGGGCTGCCCTGCAGGGCAGCGCACCTTCCCCTCACTGACTCAAAGAGACCCGACATGGCTCGAATCGTTGGCGCCATCGCCACCTCCCACACCCCCACCATCGGCTTTGCTTTCGACCAGAACAAGCAGCATGACCCGGTCTGGGCCCCGATCTTCGAGGCCTTCCAACCGGTGCAGGCCTGGATCGCGGAGCAACAGCCCGATGTCCTGTTCTTCATCTACAACGACCACGTCACCTCCTTCTTCTTTGACCACTATTCGGCCTTTGCGCTGGGCATTGGCGAGCGCTACGAGGTGGCCGACGAGGGCGGGGGCGCGCGCGACCTGCCCCCGGTGACCGGGCACTCGGCGCTGGCGCGCCACATCGGGCAGTCGCTGGTGGCCGATGAATTTGACATGTCGTTCTTCCAGGACAAGGCGCTCGACCACGGCTGCTTCTCGCCACTGTCGATGCTGTGCCCGCACGAACCGGCCTGGCCGGTGCAGATCGTGCCCTTGCAGGTGGGGGTGCTGCAGTTTCCGGTGCCGTCGGCGCGGCGCTGCTACCGACTCGGCCAGGCCCTGCGCCGCGCCATCGAGAGCTACCCCGAAGACCTCAAGGTGGCCCTGGTGGCCACCGGGGGGCTGTCGCACCAGGTGCATGGCGAACGCGCGGGCTTCAACAACCCGGCCTGGGATGAGCGCTTTCTGGCGCTGATCGAAAACGACCCCGAGCGCCTGACCGAGCTGACCCAGGCCGAGTACGCCCAGTTGGGCGGGCTGGAGGGGGCCGAGGTCATCATGTGGCTGGTCATGCGCGGGGCGCTGTCGGCGCGCGTCAACAAGGTGCACCAGAGCTACTACCTGCCGTCGATGACGGGCATTGCCACCGCCATCTACGAGAACCAGGCCAGCGCCCCGGTGGGCGCTGAGCGGGCGCGCCACCAGGCCCATGTCGGCACCCAGTTGCAAGGCGCCGAGGCCTTGACCGGCACCTACCCTTTCGACCTGGCCCGCAGCGTCAAGGCCTACCGCCTGAACCGCTTCCTGCATGGGCTGATCGTGCCAGCGCAGCGCGAGCGTTTCCGGGCCGACGAGGAGGGCGCCTTCGAGGCCGCGGGCCTGACCGACGAAGAACGCGCCTTGGTGCGCGCGCGCGACTGGCGTGGCCTGATCCACTATGGCGTGATCTTCTTCATGCTGGAGAAGCTGGGCGCCGTGGTGGGCGTGTCCAACCTGCACCTGTATGCGGCCATGCGCGGCGAATCACTCGAGGCTTTCATGCAGACCCGCAACGCCCCGGGGGCGCTGTACTCGGTGGCGGGCAAGGAAGCGGCCAAGCAGGACTGGAACCGCTGAGTTCGGGGGCTGGTGTTCTGCGCGGATGGCCGGCACGCCGGCGTCCGGGGTGGTGACTGGACTGTTGTTAATAACAAACATGCGAATAAAAGTGATTCGCATTTGTGACTAAAATCAACACCAGCCGTCAACCAACGCTTTACCGTCGAGCGCCCTGCTCTTGCGGGTTCGGTTGACCTTGTTTTCCAAACCTCCTCAACCATCGCCATGAAATCCACCAGCGCTGCGCCGCCCGTCCGTTCCACTTTGTCTGCCCTCGATGAGCCCAGCGGCGTGTCCCTGGGCTCTTTGATGTTGGCGCTGTCGGTTTCGTCCTGGGCCGGCCTGGCCCACGCCGACGGCGCGCTGAAGGAAGTCAAGGTCGTCGACAAGGCCGAAGTGGTGCAGGGCAAGGACGCGATCCAGACCAAGCAGACCACCATCGGCAAGGGCAAGCAGGACATCCGCGACATCCCCCAGTCGCTCACCGTGATGACCGAGAAGCTGATCGACGACGTGAAGCTCGACACCCTGAAGGACGCCCTGCATTACACCGCCGGCATCACCTTTGCCGCGACCGAAAACGGCACCGACCAAGACATCCGCATGCGCGGCTTCCCGGTGGCCACCACCGGCGACCTGCTGATCGATGGCATGCGTGACCCGTCGCAGTACGACCGTGACACCTTCAACCTGGACCGCATCGAAGTGATGCGCGGCTCGGCCTCGATGCTGTTTGGCCGCGGCTCCACGGGCGGTGTGATCAACCAGGTCACCAAGAAGCCTTTGCTGGCCGACCAGAGCGACATCGCCGCCACGGTGGGTTCGCGCGGTTACCTGCGCACCACGGGTGACTTCAACATCCGCACCGACGAAGACGCCGCGCTGCGCATGAACGTCATGATGACCAAGGCCAACAACGGCGGCGCCACGGTCGACAAGTACGGCATTGCACCCACCTACAGCTGGGGCATCGGCAGCCGTGACGAGTTCACGGTGGGCCTGTCGCACCTGAACGTGGACAACGTGCCCCAGGCCGGCATCCGCTACCTGAACGGCACGGTGCCCAACATCGCGGCCGGCAACTTCTATGGCACCCGCAGCGACTACCTGACGGGTGAAGCGACCTTTGTCCACGCCTCGTGGACCCGCCGCTTGGACAATGGTGGCGAACTGCGAACCCAGTTGCGCAGCGGCGTGTTCGACCGCGCCCAGTGGGGCACGGTGGCCGGCTTTGGCACCACCAATGGCGTCACCACCACGCAGTCGAACCTGAGCGGCTCGACCATCCTGACCCGCTCCGGCTTGGCCGCGCGCAAGGACCGCTACAAGACCACCTATGTGCAAAGCGACTACAGCAACAGCTACGACGCTTGGGGCATGAAGCACAACCTGCTGGCCGGTGTGGACGCGGCACACGAGCAGGCCGACCGCTTCCAGTCCAACGGCGTGGTGGGCACCAACTACAACAAGGGCAACACCACGGTGGGCACGCCCAACGACGGTCGCATGCTGTCGGTGTCCCCCATCTACCGGCCTTCGAGCAACTACTCGGCCAAGGCATTTGGCTTCTACGCTCAGGACCTGGTGCAGTTCGCACCGGCCTGGAAGTTCCTGGTCGGCGCACGCCATGACAACTTCAGCGGCGACTTCAGCCAGCTGAGCTACGCCACCGGGGCCAACGGCGCCTACACCGGCACCAGCACCACCCGCCTGTCCAACTCGGTCTGGAGCTACCGCACCGGCCTGCTGTACCAGCCGGCGCCGGACCAGTCCTACCACATCTCCTACGGCACCTCGTTCAACACCTCGGGTGACACCTACCAGTACGTGACGCAGCAAACCGCGAACACGCCGCCCGAGAAGAGCCGCAACTTTGAAATCGGGGCCAAGCTGGACTGGCTGGAAGGCAAGCTGTCGACCCGCTTCGCGGCCTTCCGCACCGAGAAGTACAACGAACGCACCACCGACGCCGACTTCGCCGGTTCGGCCTATGTGCTGTCGGGCAAGCGCCACTCGGCCGGTCTTGAGATGGACGTGGTCGGTCGCATCACCCCCAAGCTCGAGGTCTACCTGTCGTACAGCTGGATCCCGGTCGCCACCATCGACCAGGCCGGCAGCGCCCAGGCCAATGTGGTCGGTTCGCGCGTTGGCCTGACCCCCACCCAGACGGGCGCCGCCTGGGTCAGCTACCAGGCCATGCCCAAGCTGCGCATCGCCGGTGGCGTGCGGGGCGCGTCGGTCAACCGGCCGCTGCAAGGCACCTCGGGTGCGGCTTCGACCACCGCCCGTGCGCCGGGCTACATGGTCGCCGACGCCATGGTGGAGTACAACTTCACCCCGGACGTGTATGGCCAAATCAACGTGTCCAACCTCACCAACAAGGTGTATGGCGATCAGCTCTATCCAGCGTTCGTCATCACCGGCGCCCCCCGCACCACTCTGATGACGCTGGGGATGCGCTTCTGATTTTCAACTGAACAGGAACCACCGCCATGCTCTTGCATGTCCGCCAGGTGCTGACGCCACAGGAAGTGGCCCATGCCCGCGAGGTGCTGGCCGCCGCCCCCTGGGGCGATGGCCGCATCACCGCCGGCAGCCAGTCAGCCCAAGCCAAAAACAACGAGCAATTGCCCGAAGATTGCGATGCCACCCGCGAGGTGCAGCAGCTGCTGCTGCGCGGCCTGGAGCGGCATTCGCTGTTTTTCTCCGCTGCGCTGCCCAAGCAGATCTCACCGCCCTTGTTCAACCGCTATGGCGGCACGGCGAACAGCTTTGGCAACCATGTGGACAGCGCGGTGCGTTACCTGCGCGATGGCAAGGGCGGTATCCGCACCGACATCTCCTGCACCCTGTTCCTGTCGGACCCGGACGAGTACGACGGCGGCGAGCTGATGGTGGAAGACACCTTCGGTGAGCACCGCGTCAAGTTGCCGGCCGGTGACCTGGTGCTGTACCCGGGCACCAGCGTGCACCGTGTGCAACCGGTCACGCGCGGTTACCGCGTGGCCAGCTACTTCTGGATTCAAAGCATGGTGCGCAGCGATGAGCAGCGCCGCCTGCTGTTCGACATGGACCACCACCTGCGCCAACTGCGCGGCCAGAGCGGCCCGGGCGAGACCGATCCATCGGTGATCGGCCTCACCTCGACGTACCACAACCTGCTGCGCATGTGGCTCGATCTTTGATAATTGACCATGATCAAAATTTCCCCAACCCTGGGTCGCAGCGTGCTGGCGCTGTCGGCGCTTTTGATGGCGGGCGCTGCGGCCGCCCACGGCAACGTGCGTTGTGACAGTGGCCCCAAGGCCGAGTGGCGTCAGCAGATGGAGCTGCAGCGCAAGCTGGCGGCCGAAGGCTGGAAGGTGCGCCAGGTCAAGACCTGGAACGACTGCTACGAGGTCTATGGGTTCAAGCCCGACGGCACGCGCGCCGAGGTGTTCTTCAACCCCAAGACCTTTGACAAGGTTGCCGAAGCGAAGCCGGACTGAGGCCATGCCGCCTCGCTCCATCCGGGTCTGGGACGGGCCGGTGCGCCTGCTGCACTGGGGCTTGGCGCTGTCGGTGATCGCCGCCTGGACCACCATCTGGTGGGGGCACGCCTGGCACGAGCGCGCCGGCTATGCCGCCCTGACCGCGCTGGCGCTGCGCACCCTGTGGTGCTGGCGCAGCAACCGCGCCGGTCAACCGCGTTATTTTGTCCAGGGGCCCCGCGCCACCTGGCAGTACCTGCAGGCCCTGCGGGCCGGCCGTGAGCGCCGCTACCTCAGCCACAACCCGCTGGGCGGCTGGATGGCGCTGCTGCTCTGGAGCCTGGTCGGCCTGACCGGCTTCACGGGCTGGCTCTACACCACCGACGCCTTCTGGGGCATGGCCTGGCTCGACCAGTTGCACCAGGCGCTGGCCTGGAGCTTTGTGGTGGCCGTGCCCATGCACTTGGCCGGTGTCGTGTTCACCAGCTTGCGGCACCGCGAAAACCTGGTGCGCGCCATGGTCACGGGCCGCAAGCGCCTGGGCCGCGACCGCCGCTGAGCCCGCGGCTCAGGACGGGCTCAGTCCAGCCACACCACCTCGTCCCCGGGGCCGGCTTGGCAGCCCTCGGCCACCGGGCTCCAACCGCGGTGGATGACCATCTGGCGGCCCTTCAGGCACATTTCCACGCGTTCGCTGTCGGGCACTTGCTGGCGCACAAAAGCCTCCAGCGAGCGGGGCAAGCTGACGCGCAGTTGCAGCGCGTAGCGGTCGTCTTCAGGGTGGTCGTGCAGGTGCACCAGGGGCACGAAGGCACTGGCCAGCATCAGCCAGTGCGAGCCCACCGGCACCGGTTCCGGCGCGTAGCCCGCCTGGGCCAGCCACTGCTGGGCCTGCTCGCGCAAAGCCCCACGGTCGGCGTGCAGGGGCGCCCAGGCCACCGCCAGCAGTTCGGCCAGCCACTGGTTGCAGTTCTGGTACTGGGTGCTGAAGGCGTAGGCGTTGGCGCTGTAGCGCGCGGCCAGCAGGCGCAGCGCGCGGGGGCGGTCAAGGGCCGCCTCGCGCAGCGCGTGGCCTGGGCCGGCAGGCAGCTTGACCAGGGACAGGTAGGTGAGTTCGGGGTCATTGCCGCCCAGGGTGAACCCCGCCACGCCCTGGTCGTACAGGCGCGGGCGGCCCTCGTCGCAGGCGTAGTACAGCTGGCGGGTCAGCCACTCGCCGGCCCCGTTTTGCCAGGCCAGGGCCGCGTGCGAATAGCGCAGGCCAAAGCGCTCCAGGTCCAGCCCCGAGCGGCTGATCAGCGTGCTGCTGCCGGGCGGGCTGTGCTGCAATTCGGCTTGCACCCGCGCCGCAAAGCGCAACAGCCGGGCCTGCTGTTCGACCGTCATGGCCGGGGTGCGGCTGCACCAGGCCGCGCCCCAGGCGGTGCTGGGGCCGGGGGCGGTGTCGGCAGGTGCCTGGGCCACCGCCGGGCGCACCAAGGCCAGCACGGCGGCCAGGGTCACGAGCACGGCCTGCTTCACGAACATGGCCTGCTTCACGAAAATGGCCTGCTTCATGAACATGGACTGCGTCAAGGCGCGCAGCATGGCGTGGGCCGCCCGGGGGGCGCTGGCGTGTGGCGCTCGCCCCAACCGCGGCGCTGGCCCGTGCCGGTCGCGCCAGGCAGGCCGGGGCGCTGGGCCGCTCACGCTCACAGGGCCACAGGGCGCGCGGGCAGGGCTTGTTGCCAGTGGTCGGCCAGCACCAAATAGAACAGCGCACGGTTGTGGCTGTGCGAGAACTCGTAGCCGTACTCGCGCTGTTGGGCGTGCACGCGGTGCTGGGCTTGCAGGCCTTCGGCCTGCGTCACCGCCTGCGGCAGCTCAAGCAGCAGGCGCTCGCCCGTGGCCTCGGCCTGCAAGGTCAGGCGCACCCGGTCGGGGCGCTCGGGGGCCTGGGCCAGGTCGATGATGCGGTAGTCGCCCTTCGCCACGCGGTCACCGCCGCTGGAACTGTGGCTGGAGCCTTGCAGCGAGTCCGACACGCTGCCACTGGCGGCCGAGCCAGCGCTGGCCGCCGACGACGCGAGGCTCTCGGCGCCGGCCGGCAGTTGCACAGCACCCAGCAGCCCGCAGAGCAGGGCAGTGGATCGGATCAAACGGACAAGCGTCATGGGCACTCCAGAAAAGGGGTCGGCGCCGCGACCGGCGACAAAATGCCATTTTGACAGCGATGGACCGGCCCACGGCCATCCCTGCCCAGGCCGCCGTGGCGCGCCGCACCCTGTGGGGGTTCACGCCACAGGCTGACCCGATCCACCGCAAATTACACACAAATTTGTGCATTTTTTAGCAGCTGTTGTTTTCTAAAGGCTTGCTTTTGCAACATCATCTGGCTTATGGCAGATTTTCAGATCTCATTAGAAATCCTCGGTATCAGTCTGCTGTGCACCTTCATTGCCCTGGGCCTGCTGCTCCGGGAGCGCTGGGCGTCCCGGCGCATCAAGGCCAAATTGGTCACGGTGTCGGAAGAAAAAGATGCTTTGTCGCTGTACGACGCCAACACCGGCCTGCTGAGCCGCAATGGCATCGAAACCGCGCTGCGTCACTGGGTCGACCGGGCCGATGCCGATGGCAGCGCCTTCTGCGCGCTGTTCCTGGCGATTGACGAATTCAAGTCCCACAACCAGGCCTTTGGCCAGGAGTTCGGGGACCGCCTGCTCAAACTGACCGGCCAGCGCCTGGAGGCCTTGCTGCCCGAAGGCTCGGACCTCAGCTGCGTCAACGACGGTGAATTTGTGCTGCTGCTGTCGGGCAACAGCAGCGTCGGCCTGGACGCGGCCCGCCAGTTGTTGAGACGGCTCGCCGAGCCGCTGCAGCACCAGCATGGCAGCACGGTGCTGACCTGCTCGATGGGCGTGGCCGTGTACCCCGAACACGGCGCTCGCTCGCGCCTGCTGGTCAATGCGTCCATCGCCGCGCGCCTGGTCAGCCGCCAGGGCGGCGGCGACTACTGCCTTTACGACCCGCAAATGAGCGCCGACCTGCGCGAGCAGACCCTGCTGGTGGCCGACCTGCGCCAAGCCATCGACAAGGGTCAGCTGGAGCTTTACTTCCAGCCCAAGGTCGACGCCAAAACCCTGCACATCACCGCGGCCGAGGCCTTGCTGCGCTGGCACCACCCCGAGCGCGGCTACGTCAGCCCCGCGGTCTTCATTCCGCTGGCCGAGCGCAATGGCCTGATCGGGGCCATCGGCAACTGGGTCATCGACGAAGCCTGCCGCGTGGCCGGTCACTGGCGCGCGCTGGGTCTGCGCATGCGCGTGGCCGTGAACATTTCGGGCTACCAGATGCGCCAGGACGACCTGGTGCCCCGCATCGAAGCCGCGCTGACGCGGCACCAGCTGCAACCGGCGCGCTTCACCTGCGAGATCACCGAGTCGGTGGCGATGGAGGACACCAAGGGCACCCAGCGCGCCTTCGACCAGATGCGCGCCATGGGCCTGCACGTGTCGATCGATGACTTTGGCACCGGCTACTCGAGCCTGGCCACGCTGCGCAGCCTGCCCGCCTCGGAGCTGAAGGTGGACCGGGCTTTCGTGTCCGACCTGGCCGAGAGCGAGGACGCGCGCTCGATCGCGGCGTCCATCATCGGCCTGGCCAAGGCGCTCAACTTCAAGGTGGTGGCCGAGGGCGTCGAAACCCAGCAGCAGTGCGACCTGCTGATGCGCATGGGCTGCGACGAGCTGCAGGGCTACCTGTTCTCACGCCCCATCCCGGCCGCCGAGATGGAGCGCCTGGCCCTGGCCGAACCCAGCGAGCACAGCGGCCCCGGCTTCAGCGATTCGCTCTTCAACGCCACCGTGGTGGCCGACCTCAACGACCTGCCCTCGCGTTGACACTGCGCTTCACATCGGCCCGCTGAGCGGCAGGGTGATGGCGGCGATCAGGCCCGTGCCCGCCGGGTTGGGGGTCAGGCTGAGCTGGCCGTGGTGCAGTTCAGCGATCAGCTTCACCAGCGGCAGGCCCAGGCCGCAGCCGGGCTTTTCGCCCGACTTGTCGACCCGGTAGAACTTGTCGCAGGCCTGGGCGCGCTGCTGCTCGTCCATGCCCAGGCCTTCGTCGATCACCGACAGCGTCACCGCCGGACCATGGTCGGCGCTGCGGCTGCGCTGCAGCCGCACCAGCACGGCCTGCTCGGGGCCCGAGAAGGCATAGGCGTTGCCAAGCAGTTCGTGCAGCGCCCGCTCGAGTTTGCGCGGGTCGATCATCGCGTGCAGCGCTTCATCGGTGCCGGTCCACTGGGGCGGCGTGCGGCCACTGGGCACGGGGCTGCGTTGCAGGGCGCCCGGCAGCCACTGCGACAGGTCTTGCAGGCGCGGCTTGAGGGCGTCGGCGCCCCCCACCTCGAGCTCGGCCAGGTTCAGCATCTTGCTCAGCAAGGTCTGGATCTGCCGCGCCTGCGCGGTGATCAGGGTGGCCAGCTCGCGGCGCATCGGCTCGGGTTGGTCGGGGCGGGTGCGCAGCAGTTCGGCGTAGCCCATCACGCTGGTCAGCGGGGTGCGGATCTCGTGCGCCATCAGGGACAGGAACTCTGACTTGGAGCTTTCCAGCGCCACATCCGAGCTCAGGTCCACCACCGTGAACAGGTGGCGGACGGGCCCCACGCCGTACTTCATGGCCTGCAGCGTGATGTGTTTGGTCTGGCCGTTGAGCGTCACCAGGCGCACCCGGTTCAGCTGCAGCGGCGGGTCTGGGTCGGTCGGCTGTGATTGGCCCAGCGCGAACAAGCGGTGCAGGCTGATGCCGGGCAGGCGCTGCACCAGCAGGCTGATGAACACATTGATGTTCGGGATCTCCGCCAGCGACCGGATGCCCAGCATGCGCACCATGGCCTGGTTGCCCAGCAGGTAAGTGCCGCCCTCGTCAAAGCCCAGGAAGCCCACGGGCGTCTGCTGCAGCAAGAACTCCAGCTGGCCCGACTTGGCGGCCACATGGCCCATCGCGTCCTGCAGCGAGTACTGGACTTGCAGCAGGTCCACCGTGCGGTCTTCGACCTCGTGCGCCAGCGACTGCTGGTAGCCCGTGAACAGCAGCAGGATCAGGCTGGCCGCCACCGTCATCCACAGGCCTGCGGTGAACACCAGGTAGGGCCACAGGCTGGTGTTGCCCGACCAGAAGTGAGGCAGCGCCTGCGACGTCAGTTGGTAGTGGCGCCCGGCAAACTGCCACTCGCTGCGTTGCGGTGCGGGCAGCGACCTCTGGCCCAGCCACCAACGCGGTTCGGGCGGCGCCTGGGTTGGCGTGGTGGTGGCTGGCCATTGGTGGGACCACAGGGTCTGCGCCGCCGCCGGGGCGTCCAGGTCCAGCCATTGGTAGGCCACGGTGTCGGGCAGGATGTCGCTCGGGGGCTCAAGGCGGCCGGGCGCCTGCGCCACCGGCAGGGCGGCGTCGCCGACCTCGAGTTGCCGCGCCGCCAGCCAGTCAATCTGCACCAGGGCGCTGACCAGCCCGCGTGGTGGCCCGTGCGGCGGCGCGGCGCCGCCGCGCTCGGCCTGGCCCGCCACCGGGCGGAACAGCTGCACGCTGAGGCCGGGGTCGCGGTTCTCGGGGGCCCGGGTCAGCCCCGGCGTGGCCGCCGGGCGCCCCTGGCTCAAGGCCGCGTCCACGGCCGCCGCGCGCAGGGGTTCGGACGCCACATCCAGGCCCAGGAGCCGGTGGTGCGGCGCCCAGGGCTCGATGGCCTGCACCGGCAGATGGCGGGCCCGGGCGCGCGCCGGGACGGTGTGATCCCCTTGGCGTTCGGTGATGGGCTGGGGGTGGCCCAGCTGGCGGCCCAGCCCGGCCTCGAAGGCGCTGCGCTGGGCCTGCGGCACCACCGGGGTCCAGGCCAGGGCTGACAGGCCTTCGGCCAGCCCCAGCAGGGGCTGTGCGCTTTGCGCAAAGCTGTGGCGGTCGATCTGCCGGGTCTGGCTGAGCACGCTGGCCAGGCTGTCCAGCACCTGTTCATGGCGCTGCAGTTCGTTTTTCAGCGCCTGTTGCTGGCGCTGCTGCAGGGCTTCCCAGCGGCGCGCCACTTGCTGGTGTTCCAGCGCGATGACCCAGGCGCAGGCCAGGCCGCTGAGCAGGCAACCCAGGCTGGTCAGCAGCCACAGCCAGGTGGCCCGGCGTCCAGGGGCGCGTTGCCCGGGCAGGCTCAGCCACAGCACCGGGGCCAGCAGCAGCACGCCGAGCAGGTCGCCGGTCACCGCGGTCAGCCACAACCAGGCCCAGGCCAGGCTCCAGCTGGGCGGTGTGTGGAACCCCAGGTTGAGGCTGCCACTGAGCAAGGCCGATGCCCCCGCCAGGGCCAGCCAGCGCAGCGTCGGGCCGGGCTCCACCAGGCTCAGCGGGCCGCGCACCCAGCGCCGGATGGCCCCCGCCCCCAGTCCGGCCTGCAGGGCGGCCAGGCCCGCTTGCGCCGCGCTGGCCAGGCCCGGTCCCAGCGCCAGCGACCCGGCCAGCGTGTCGGGCAAGGCGTCGAACAGCAGGCGCCCGAGCACCAGCCCCGGCAGCGCCGGCAGCCCACGCCACAGCACGGCGACCAGCCCGATGGCCGCGGCCGGCCAGAAACTGGCGAAGTCGCCGGTGTTGGGCAGGCGACCCAGCTGGCTGCCCAGGCTGCAGGCCAGTGCGTAGACCAGCGCAGTGAGCAGCACGGTGGCCAGTGCAGGTCCGAGCCGGGGGCCGCCCAGGGGCGGGGCGGCGCGGCCATTCCAGAAAGAAAGCAGGGCGTTCATGGCAAGGCAAGCTCAACAGCAACTGGGTGGGTGGCCTCCTGCGGCCGGTGCGCGAGCCCCCGCCTGTTCCGACGTGGCAGGGTCACTTTTGAGCAGGTTCAGCGTGAACACCGAGCCCTGGCCCAGCTGGCTCTCGACCCCGATGGTGCCGCCCATGCGCTCGGTCAGCTCCTTGGCAATGCACAGGCCCAGGCCGGTGCCTTCGATGTCGCCGTTCGGGTCGACCCGGAAGAACTTGGTGAACAGGCGTTCCAGCGTTTGGGCACTCATGCCCACGCCCTGGTCGCGCACTTGCACCTGCCAGTGCAGGGGGTCGTGGCCGGGCTGCAGGTCCAGCTCGACAGGCAGGCCGCGCGCGCTGGAATACTTCAGCGCGTTGCTCACGATGTTGATCAGCACCTGCTCCAGCTTGGCGCGTTGGCCTTGCACCCAAGCGGGGGCGGGGGCCGGGCGCAAGGTCAGGCGGGAGTCAACGCCGGGGCGCTCGAAGTTGCGCACCACCTCGTGCAGCAGCGGCTGCAGCTCGACCGCTTCCAGCTTCAGGCTGCCCGGGGCCTGGGCCTCGATGCGGGCCAGGTTCAGCAGGTCGTTGAGCAGGTCGCTGAGGCGCCCGGACTGGCGGTGGATGCGTTCCAGCAGGTCGCGCTGCACCTCGGCTGGAAACTGCCGTGTCAGCATCAGCTCCGAGAAGCCCCGGATGCTGCCCATGGGCGCCCGCATCTCATGCGCGGCGGTGGCCAGGAACTGCTTTTGCATGCGGTAGAGCTGCACGTCGGCGCTGACATCGCGGAACACCAGCAAGCCCGGGGCGCCCGCGGCGTTGGGCTGCGAGCCGCGGATTTCCAGCACCCGCTCCCGGGGCTTCTTGAGCGACCACTGTACCGCCTCGCCACCGGCCAGGGCCGTGGCCAAGGGGGCTTGCCCGGGGGCGGCCATCGATTGCAGGGTGGCATAGAAAGCCTCGCGGCTCAGGCCGGTGGCTTGCAGGCCGGTCAGCCCGACAAAGGCCTGGTTGTCCAGTTGCACCACGTCTTCGTCGCTGAAGGCGATCAGGCCGTTGGGGTTGTCGTGGTGCAGCGAGTGCAGCTGCTCGGCCTGACGCGACAGCTGGGCCAGCAGGTGGCGCGTTTCGGTGACGTCGGTGAGGATGCCGAAATGGTGCGTCAGGATGCCCGTGGGCTCGTCCAGGATGGGCGCCACATGCAGCTGGTTCCAGAACATCTCGCCGCTCTTGCGGTAATTGCGCAGCAGCGCCGAGGCGCGGGCGCCTTGCCGGATGGCGTCGCGCAGCGGTCCGATGTCGGCCTGCTGGTTGTCGCTGCCTTGCAGGAAATTGCACGGCCGCCCCAGCACCTCGTGCAGGGTGTAGCCCGTGATCTCGGTGAAGCGCTGGTTCACATAGACGATGGGCTGGTGGGTCAGCGTGGCGTCGGTGATCACCACGCCGCAGTTGCTTTGGTCCAGCGCCTGCTCGCGCACCTGATCGAGGTGCCAGGTGCGCACATTGTCCGAGACGTCCTCGAGCTGGGCCAGCCAGCCCCCCGCCAGCGGGGCACCGGCGGGCGCGGCCAGTGGCTCGAAGTCGACTTCGACCCACACCAGGTTGCCGTTGCGGTGTTGCAGCGGCAGGCGCAGGCGCGGGGCCTCGAAGTCCAGCCAGGGCACCACCGGTCGGTCGAGGTCCTGGCGAAAGCGCTCGCGCGCCTGGGGGTGCAGGTAGTCCAGCAGCGACTGCCCCAGGCAGGCCTCGGTCGGGTGTCCGGTGAGCAAGGTCCAGGCGGGCTCGAGCGCCTGCAGGCGCAGGCTGGGGTCCAGCGTCAGGCCCACCGTCAGGCCGTTGGCGTGGGCGTTGTTGCGCAGGTTCAGGGCCGGCCACGCCACGTGGTTGGGGGTCAGGGTCACGATGCATGCCTGGCCGGGGGCCCCGTCGTCGGGCGCCATCGGGCTGACGCTCAGCAGGTAGCCCCGCAGCGGCGCCTCGGGCTGTGCGCCGGGCAGTTCGATGGGCCAGGTCGCGGCGCGACCGCTGCGCACCACCTGCAACAGCCGGGCCGCGCACAGCGGGGGCAGGCCGGCCGCGCTCCAGTCCGGCAACAGTTCGCCTTGCGGGGGCACTGGCAGCGCCTGGCGCCAGGCCGTGCAACTCAGCAAGACCTGGTACTGCCCCCCTTGGGGGGCCAGGCGCAGCACGCAGCTGGCGGGGTGGACGGGCGAGGGGCTCATGGGCAGTCTCCACGCCCGGGGGCGCGTGGCGGGGCGTGGTGGGCTGCGCGCAGCAGGCGGCTGTGCAGGGCGTCGACATAACCGGCGATGCGCAGGGGCGCCACCGGCTTGGCATAGACCGTGGCCCAGGCTGGCAACTGGCCGTGCTGGTGGGCCTCGGCCGCTTGCAGGCCGGTGACCACCAGCACCGCGATGTCCGCGTACTCGGGCTCGGCGGCCAGGGCATTGACCAGGTGGAAGCCATCAAACGGCGACATCAGCAGGTCGGTGATGACGAGGTCCGGGCGGTGGCGCTCGATCTGGATCAGCGCCTGCGAGGCATCGTTGGCCCAGCTCAGCGCCAGCGGGGCCCTGGCATCGCTGAGGCAGGCCTGCAGGTAGGCGCGTTGCATTTCATCGTCGTCCACCAGCAGCACCTTGAGCCCCTCGGGCGGCAGGGACCGCGCCACGGGGACCGATGGGGTCTGGCCTTTGAGGCGTTCGACGGCGCGGCGCGAAATGCGCCGGTGACCGCCGGGCGTGAGCCAGGCCTCCAGCGACTGGTCCATCACCAGGCGTTGCACGGAGCTCACGGACAAGCCCAGCAGCCGGGCGGCCTCACGGGTGGTCAGAACATCTTTGGGCGGGCGCGGTGGCATGGTGAGGTGGAGGTGGGTTCAGGGGCCGTGGGAGAAAAAACGTCGTGTTGAACAGGTTCACCAGCGCGCCAACAATTCGTTGACGGCCACCGTGTAGTCGGCGGTGGCGCGGCTGTGGGGGGCGTGGACGCGCAGCGGGCAGCCCGCGGCAAAGGCCTCGGCCACCCGGATGTCGTTGCGGATGCCGGGCAGCAGGCGGGCCTGGCCAAACTGCTGGCCCAGGCCCTGGCTGACCTGCCGGTGCAGGCCGATGCGGCTGTCCTGCATCACCGGCAGAAAGCCCAGCACGCGCAGGCCTTCGTTGCCGCCCCGGCTCGCCACCCGGAACAGCACACGGGCCAGTTGCCGCACGCCTTCGCCAGCGAGGAAGTGCGGCACAAAGGGCACCAGGATGCGGTCGGCCGCGCTCAGTGCGTTGAGCAGCAGGGCGTCCAGCGAGGGCGGTGTGTCCAGCACGACCCAGTCGTAGCGTTCGAGCAGGCCCTCGCTGGCCAGGGCTTCGCGCAGCAGCAGCTCGCCGCTGCGCCCCGAACCGTGGTCAAACAAGGGGTCGCCGGGCACCAGGTCCAGCCCGGGCCAGGCGCTGGGCTGCACCGCGCTGCCCAGCGTGTGCCGGCCCGCCATGAAGCCATGCAGCGTGGCGGTGTCACGCGTCAGCTTCAGGCCCAGCCCCAGCGCGCAGTGGCCCTGGCTGTCCAGGTCCACCAGCAGCACGCGCTGGCCCCGGGCGGCGAGTTCGGCGGCCAGGTTGACGGCCGTGGCGGTTTTGCCGGAGCCGCCTTTGCGGTTGCTGATGACGAGGGTGCGTGCCATGGGTCAGAACAGTTCGATCTTGGGGCGGTCTTGGGAGGTGGTGGCCTCGGCCGGTGCGGCGTCGCCGCAGGCGCCCGTGGCGGCGACATGGGTCTCGATCTGGCTGTGCATGACGTAGCGCTCGATCTGCGACTCCAGGCGCTGGCGCAGCGACTGCAGGCTGGCCGGGTCCCAGGGCTGGTCGTGCATCTGGTTGGCCATGGCCTGCAGGTGTTCGTCGAGTTCCAGCATGGCCTCCTGCGACTGTTCGACGCGCTGACGCATCACGTCATGGAACTGGATGTGCCCCAGCGCCTGGGTCAGCAGGTCGGACATGTGGCGGTGGCCGGCGTCCACGGCATCGATCATCTCCTGCATGCGGTTGCCGGTGGAGGCGTCCTCGAAGCGCGACTGCATGGCGCGGATGTCGGCCAGCACGTTGCGCATGTTGCCGGTCGACGCGTTGCGCTCCGAGGCCTCATTGGCGCGCCGCAGTTCGACGTCGATGTTGGCGGTGGCCGCGTTGATGCGGCTGGCGATCTCCTGCGCGGCCGCGGCGGTGCGGGTGGAGAGCTGGCGCACCTCGGTGGCCACCACCGCAAAGCCCCGCCCCAGGGGGCCGGCGCGCGCCGCCTCGATGGCCGCGTTGATGGCCAGGAAGTTGGTCTGCTGCGCCACGCTGGCGATCACGTCCACCAGCGGGCCCAGGGCCTTGACCTCCTGCAGGCGCTGGATGCGGTGCAGGTTGGCGTCGATCTCTTCCTCCTGGCGGTCCACAAACATCTGCAGGATGGCGCCCAGCTGCTTGTCGATCAGCAGTTTCTCGCGGATCACGGTCAGCAGTTCTTCGCCGTTGCGCTGCGAGTCCTGGATGCTGTGCATCTGCTGCGAGGAGGCCTGCTCCATCTGGTTGAGCAGGCGGATCAGCGACAACACACCCTCTTCGGTTTGCTGCAAGGCGCCGTCGAGCTGGCCGCTGATGACGCGCAGGTAGGGCGCGACCTCGCGCACCTCGGCCACTGCCTCGGTCACGGGCAGGCGACCGCGTGACGGGGCGTGCGGGTCCGAACCCCGCAGGCGGGCACCCAGCTGAGCCAGCAGCACGACCGCCCCGGCCACCAGCCCGCAGAGGGCCACGGTGCTCCAGGGCATGGGGGTTCCCTGCGACAGCAGCACGCCCAGCGTGCCCGCGGCGCTGGCGCCACACAACACCAGCTGGCCCAGCCAGGCCGGGCGACCTGCGCTGGCCCGGGGCGGGCGGGGTGGCGTGAGGGTGGAATCCGCGTTCATGGGGGCTCCTTGGGGTCAGGCGCCGATCACGACCTGTTTGACGATCTTCACCAGGTCTGGGCCCGACACCGGCTTGACCAGCCAGCCGGTGGCGCCGAGCTTCTTGCACTCGTCGCGTTTGCGCGCATCGCTCTCGGTGGTGAGCGTCAGGATCGGGGTGAAGCGCATGCCGGGCAGCGCCTTGACCTGGCGGATCAGCTCCATGCCATCCATGCGCGGCATGTTGATGTCGGTGATGATCAGGTCGGGTTTGAAGCCCCGCTTGAGCTTGTCCAGCGCGGCGAAGCCATCGGAGGCGCTGTCCACCTTGAAGCCATTGAGTTCCAGGCTGGATTTGAGACTCAGGGTCATGGTCGCGGAGTCGTCGACCACCAGGATGTTTTTAGCCATGTTCATTGCTCCAAAGAGGACGGGGAAGCGCTCAGCGCCGATTGAAGGATCAGGGCCAGCAGCGGATCGGCTGGCCAGGCTTTGATGGGGGTGCGGGCCGCCATCAGCACCTGCAGGTTGGCCGGGTGCAGGTGTTCACAGGCCGACAGGTCGGCGCTGGCGCTGGGCTTTTTTTGCAGCCAGGCGAGCAGGTTCTCGGCTTCTTCGACGCCGACCAAGCCGCTGAAGACGACTTGCTTTTTTTGGTATTCGAGGCCCATCACACCATCTCCTTGACGTTGAGCACCATCAGCACCGAGCCGTCGCCGAGCAGGGCCGAGCCGCTGTACAGGCTCAGGCCCCCCAGCACCCCGGCCAGGGGCTTGAGGATGATGTCGGTGGACTCTTTGAAGGCGTCGACCAGCAGGCCCAGCACCTCGTCGCCGATGCGCACCACCAGCACCGCCAGTTCGTCGTTGTCGTTGCACAGCGGCGGGGCCGACAGGCCCAGCAGGCGGTTGAGTGACTTGAGGGGCACCACGCGGCCGCGCAGCACGGTCACGAGGTTGTCCTTGATGCCGCGCACGGCGCTGCGGGGCACCCGCACGGTTTCCATCACCATGTCGATCGGGATGCCGAAGGTCTGGCCATCGGTCTCGATGGTCATCACATGGGTCACGGCCATCGACAGCGGCAGCGACAGGCGCACCGTGGTGCCTCGGCCCTTGACGCTGTCCAGCGCCAGGCTGCCGTTGACGCGCTCGATGGCGGTGCGCACCACGTCCATGCCCACGCCGCGGCCCGACAGGTCGGACACGGCTTCGGCGGTCGAGAAGCCCGGCAGGAACACCAGGTTGATGGCCTCCTGGGGCGTGATGCGCTCCAGCGTGGCTTCGTCGATCAGGCCCTTCTCGTAGGCCTTGAACTTGATGACCTCGGGGTCGATGCCGGCGCCGTCGTCGCTGATCTCGATCACCACGCGGTCGGCCTCCTGGCGCGCTGCGATGCGCAGCTGGCCCTGGGCCGGCTTGCCGGCGGCCAGGCGTTGCTCGGGGGTTTCCAGGCCGTGGTCCAGGCTGTTGCGCACCATGTGCACCAGCGGGTCGCTGATCGACTCGATGATGTTCTTGTCGGCCGCGGTGTCCTCGCCCTCGAGCACCAGGTGCACCTCCTTGCCCAGGCGGCGCGACAGGTCGCGCACCAGGCGCGGAAAGCGCTGGAACACGAAGGACACCGGCATCATGCGCACCTGCATGATGGCGTCCTGCATCTCCTCGGAGATGCGGTTGATGACCGCGTACTGGGCCTTGATCTCGCGCGACAGTTCGCGCATGCCGTACAGGGTTTCGGCGCGGTTGGCCAGGTAGGGGATCGCGTTCTTGGCCACCACCATCTCGCCGATCAGGTTCATCAGGCGGTCGATCTTGACCTGGTCCACCTTGAGGCTCTTGGCGCTGACGTGGTCGTCGGTGCGGCGGTCGGCACGGGCTTCGGTGTCGGGGCCCGCCGCGGTGGCCGCCTGGGCCGCGGGCGCGAGCGCCGCAGGGGCGGGCAGCGGGGCGGCCGTGGCGGCCGTGACGGCGTTACCGACCGTGCCGCTGGTCGCGGCGGTGGCGGGCTCGGTGCCAGTGGCCGGGGCGGTCTCGTCGGCCGGGGGCGCGGCGGGGCGGATCAGCTCCCCCTGGGCGCCTGCGAAGGCCAGGTCCAGCCACTCGGCCAGCGGGGCGGCGCGGCCACTGGCCAGTGCCTCGGCGGTGACGGCGGCCAACTGGGGCAGCTCGTCTTCGCGCTGGTTGGCGCGCAGGCAGGCGGCCAGGGCGCCCGAGGCGGCCTTGATGCGGCCGGCCAGCCACTGCGCGTCGTCGGGCATGGCGAGCACTTCGCGCTGCACGGCGAGCAGGTCGCGAAAGGCCTGGGCTTCGGGCGAGTCGTCCACGGGCGCCACCGCGGTGGCGGGGGCGGCGTCGGGGGGCGTGCTGGCGGCCGCGTCACTGGCGTCGGCTTCGGCTTCGGCGAGATTGGCGGGGGGCCGCGGGGTGGGTGTGTCGACCGCCCAGTCGGGCACTTGCAGCTGGCGCAGCGACAGCACCAGCTGGCGCAGGGCCGCCGGCGGGGTGTCCGGGCTGTCCAGCAGCAGCTGCAGCCAGCGCAGGGCCGAGGACAGCCAGAGCTGGCCGTTCGACAGCTCGAGCATCGACCGCACGGCGCGGGCCAGGGACGCGGTGTCCCCGGCGTTGAGCAGGTTCAAGGCGTCGGTGACGAAGTCCTCGTACACCGGGCCGCCATTGGGGTCGCCCTGCGGCAGGGCCAGGCACAGCGGCGGCAGGGCGCGCCAGCGCACCTGGTCGGGCACGTAGCGGAAGTGACTGGCCACCGTGTCCACATCGCTGAGGGCCAGCCAGTGGAAGGCCAGCTGGCATTGGTAAGCGTCCAGGCTGGCGAGCTCGGGCCAGGGCTGGCGCGACTGCACCTCGGCCCACACCAGGCCGGGCAGTTGGCGCACCAGGTACAGCGGGTCTTCGCCCTGGAAGAAGCATTGCTCGTCGGGCTGGTACTCGCCCCACAGCAATTGCAGGCCCGGGGCCGGCGACTGGGCGGCCCGCCAGACGCCCATGCGCAGGGCCTCTGGCAAGGCCAGCAGTTGCTCGGCGCGCGGGGCCGCCAGCGGGGCTTGGGTGGGGGCGTCGGCGACCGCCTCTTCCTCGCTCGGGCGCTGCGGCATGAGGGCGCGCAGGGCATCCACCAGGCGCTGGGCTTCGCTGACGGTGTCGGCCTGGCAGGGGCGCTCGGCTTCCATGTCGTCGCACAGGCGGGCCACATAGTCCATGGCGTCGAGCAGGCGGTCGGCCAGCGCGTCCGAGAAGGCGATCTCCTGGTGGCGCACGGCGTCCATCAGGTCTTCACCCGCGTGCAGCACACGGGTCATCTCGGGCACTTCGAACAGACCCGAGTTGCCCTTGAGCGTGTGCACCAGCCGGAACAGCTGGGTCATCAGCTCGGTGTCGTCGGGGGCGTTCTCCAGCTCCATCAACTGGACGCCAATGGCCTCCAGCGTGTCGCGGGCTTCGGACAGGAATTGCTCGAGCAAGGGGTTCATGGGCTGACCTCTCCCAACAACAAGGCGATCGGGGCCACCAGCTGATCGGGCCGGGTGGGCTTCACCAGGTACAGGTTGGCCCCGGCCGCATAGGCGCGGCGGCGGTCGTCGGCGGTGGCCTCGGTGGACACCATGATGGCCGGCACCTGGGGCAGGTTCTGGTTGCGCAGTTCGCGCAGGAAGCCGTAGCCGTCGAGCTTGGGCATGTTGACGTCCACGATGTAGAGGTCAAACGGCGTCAGCAAGGCTTTTTCCAGGGCCTCGACGCCGTTGACGGCCTCTTCGACCTGGTAGCCGGCCCCTTCCAGGATGCCCCGGTGAAACATGCGCACGGTGGCAGCGTCGTCAATGATGAGAATCCGTTTCATGGGTCACTCCGTGGGTTTCTGGTAAACGATGGCCTCCGGGAATTTGCGGACTCGGTAGAGTGAGGAGATCCGGCTCATGGACTCGGAGTGCCCCAGGCAGATGAAGCCGCCTGGGTTGAGGGCGTCGAAGAAGGTCTCGGCCGCGGCCTTGCGGGAGACGTCGTCAAAATAGATCAGCAGGTTGCGGCAGAACACCACGTCAAAGTGGCGGAACGCGCGGGTGTCGGCGCGGTCCGACAGGTTGACGCGGGAGAACTCCACCGCGTGGCGCACGTCGTCGATCAACTGGTAGCCCGCAGCGCTGCGCTTGAAGTACTTCTGGCGGTAGGCCTCGGGCAGGTGGGACACCGCGCGGTCGCCATACAGGCCGGCGCGGGCCGACTCGAGGATGCGGGTGTCGATGTCGGAGGCAATGATCTCGACGTCGTAGCGGTTGATGTCGGCCCAACGTTCCAGCAGGTAGATGGCGATCGAGTACGGCTCTTCGCCCGAGGACGAGGGGATGACCCAGATGCGCAGCGGTTTGTCGTTGCGGCGGCGGGACACCAGTTCGGGCAGGATCGAATCGACCAGGCACTTGAACTGGTACTCTTCGCGAAAGAAGTAGGTCTCGTTGACCGTCATCAGGTTGGTCAGCGTCTGCAGCTCCTCGCCCGAGGCCTGAAAGCGCAGCATGGTGAAGTAGTTGCGGAACAGCTTGTTGTCCGTGGCTTCCATGCGTTCCAGCAGGCGCTTGTCGACAAAGTAGCGCTTGGTGTTCTCAAACTGGATCCCGGTCTTGCGGTAGAAGAACTCCCGGAACTTCTGGAAGTCTTCGTCGGTGATGATGGAGGGCATGGCGACTCATCCTTCCAGGATGCGTTTGATGGCCAGGTCGGCCGCAAACTGGATGTAGGGTTCGCGGGCAAAGCGGTTCTTCAGCCGCAGCAGGGGTTCGAGCACCTCGCGCGAACCGACCTCGCCGAGCAGGTCCACGGCGGTGGCGCAGACGTTCACATGCGGGTCCTTCTCGATCACCTCGGCCAGCCACGACTCCACCAGCGGATGGCGCAGCGATTCGAGCACGTTGACGGCAAAGATGCGCATGTCGCTGTCGGCGTCGCTGAGCAGCTGGCGCATGATGGGCGCCACCTCGGTGGGCAGTTGTTTCAGGGCCTCGATGGCTTCGTTGCGCAGCGACGCTTCTTCGCTGCGCATGCAGTCCACCAGGCCCGACACCGCCTGCGCGTCGCCCAGGCGCACCAGGGTGGTCAGGATGACCTCGCGCACCGAGCTTTCGGTTTCGGTTTGCAGGTGCCGCACCAGCTCGGCGCTCACACCCGGGCAGTCGACCAGGTCGCGGGCGGCCCAGCGGCGGTCCTCGGCCGAGGCCGAGCCCAGCTGTTGCAGCAGCTCGGCGCTGCGCGGCGCCGAGGCGGTGTCAAGGTCCGGGACGGGCGCGCTGGACTGGGGTTTGATGAGAGCCATGTCGGTTCCTTGTCAACGTTGGGCCCAGGCTTTGACCTGGGCGGCGATCTTGTCCAGCGGCAGCACCAGGCTGGCACCGCCGCGCGCAATCAACTCGGCGGGCATGCCGAACACCACGGCGGTGGACTCCGCCTCCGCGATGGTTCGGCCGCCCAGGCGCTTGATGTCGCTGAAGGCCTCGGCCCCGTCGTAGCCCATGCCGGTGAGCATCACGCCCACCAGGTGGCGCGGGGCACAGTGCTGCAGGGCGCTGCGGCCCAGCAACTCGACCGAGGGGTGCCACAGTTGCTGGCTGTCCTCGGGCTTGGGCAGCACGGTCAGCACATTGGCGCGCCGCGTCAGCACCATGTCCGCCCCCCCTTTGCCGATGTAGACCCGGCCGGCCTGCACCGGCATGGGGGAGGCGGCCTCCACCACCTCCAGCTCGCAGCTCCCGTTCAGGCGGGCCGCGAACGGGGCGGTGAAGCTGGCGGGCATGTGCTGGGCCACCAGCACCGGCCATGGGAAGTCGGCTGGCAGCAAGGGCAGCACCTGTTCCAGCGCCCGCGGCCCACCGGTGGAGACGCCGATCAGCAGCAAGCCGTCCGAGGCCGGGCCGCTGCGGCTGGGCAGCGTCTTGACCGGCTGCAGGTCGGGGCTGGTGCGGGTCGGGCGGCTGCTGCCCAGGCCCAGGCTGCGGTATTTGGCGGGGCGCGACTTGGCGGCCGCGCGCACCTTGGCCAGGAGGTCGGCTTTGACCACGTCCAGCGACAGCGAGATGGTGCCGCCGGGTTTGGCCACATAGTCGACCGCCCCCAGGTTGAGCGCCTCGAAGGTGGCCAGGGCCCCTTTCTCGGTCAGCGACGACACCATGATCACGGGCACTGGGCGCTCGGCCATGATCAGGGACAGGGCCGTGATGCCATCCATTTCGGGCATGTTGATGTCCAGTGTCACGACGTCGGGCTGGAACTCGCGGTTCTCGGTCACTGCCTCGACGCCGTTGCGCGCCTGGCGGACTTCAAAGCCACCCGCCGCCTGGAACAGTTGGGTCAGTTGGCGCCGCATGAGCGCCGAGTCATCAACAATCAGGAGCTTGATCATGGTCGTGTCTCTGCGCAGCCTGCTCAGGCGTTCATGCCGGCAAGCGAGTGGAGGTCGCTGTCGAGCAGCAGGTGGTCGGGTTCGATCAGCTGCAACATGCGCTTTTGCTTCTCCAGGTTGGCCATGCGGGCCAGCAGCGTGGCCTGTTCTGCCGACAGGTGGGGGGCCGGTTCGATGGCCTGGCGGGGCACCTTCAGCACCTCGGCCACGGCATCGACAATGAAGCCGGTGCGCACGCCGCGGATCAGGAACACCACGATGCGTTGGCCATCGTTGCGCGCCACCGTGGCCAGGCCCAGGCGGCGGCGCAGGTCAATCACCGGCAGCACCGAGCCACGCAGGTTGATCACGCCCTCCACGGCGGCCGGCGCCTTGGGCACATGGGTCAGCACCTCGGGCACGCGCACGATTTCCTGCACGCTGTCGATGGGCACACCAAACTCTTCGGTGCCCAGGCGGAACACCACCACTTGCTCGTCGTCGCCGCCGTGGTCGTGGTGACGCTCGGTCGGGTGGGCGCGGTCGTCCTGCTGGTTCACGGTGTTCAAGGCCTCCCTGATCGAAGATTGGCGGAAGAGGTTGTGGGTGGAGATGACCGAGACCAGCCGCTTGCCACCGTCGAGGCGGCAGATGTCGGTGATGTCGGCCATGTCGTTCTGGCGTGCCAGCAGGCTGGGCATGGTCTCGACGCCGCGCCGCGGCACGCGCAGCACCTCATTGACGTTGTCGACCACGATGCCCACCGAGGCCCCGCCCAGGGCCACCACCACGATGCGGCTCTGCTCGTCGGCCGAGCGCTCGGGCAGGGCGAACATGCGGCGCAGCGCCACCAGAGGCAGCAGGCGGTTGCGCAGCGTCATCACGCCCAGCACATGGGACTGGGCATGCGGCACCTGCACGATCTGATCGGGCACCTGCACGATCTCCTGCACGTCCTCGATGGCGATCGCGTACTCCTGCTCTGCCACGTCGAAGCTGACCAGGTGCAGCTCCTCTTCGCTGCCTTGGCGGGCGCTGTCGCTGCTGGCGGCACCGCTGCCCAGCAGGGCCTGCGCGCCCAGCTGGCTGCGCTGGGCCTGCAGGTCGTTGAGCTGGGCGAACTCTTGCTCGATGAGCTTTTCGAAGTTCAGCACCATCACCATGGCGTGGCCGCCAATGTCCTTGATGAGGCCCGACAGCAGCTCGGTGTTGACCGTGCCGCCAATGCCGTCGACGCCTTCGATCTGCGCCACATCGACCCCCACCACGCTGGCCACGCGGTCGACCACAAAGCCCATGGGTTGGCAGATGTCGATCACCACGGCCCGCGAGCTGTCGTCGGTGTCGCGCTCGTCAAAGCCCAGCGCCCGGCGCAGCGAGACAATGGGCAACACCTTGCCGCGCAGGTTGGCCAGGCCTTCCAGCGTCGGGGGGGACAGGGGCACGCGCACCACCTCGGGCACACGGATGATTTCCTGCACCGGGGCCATCTCGACGGCGAACACCTCGTCGCCGCACGTGAAGGTCACGTACTGGCGGGTGTCCGACGCCTCGGCGGTCTCCGGGCCGGGCTCGGCCAGGCCGAGTTCCTTGTTGGATTCGCTGCTCATGGCACGCTCCTGGGTCAGGCGCTTTGCAGTTCATCGGCCAGCGAGGAGATCTCCTCGATGGCGGCGGACAGCTCTTCGGCCCCCTGGGCTTGCTGGCGGGCCGCTGCGGCCGCTTCCTCCGAAGCCTTGACCGCCTCCTGAGCGGCCGCTGCGATCTGTTCGACGCCGCGCTTGACCTGGGCCACCGCGGCGCCGATCTCGGTCGAGGCGCTGAGGATTTCGTCCGAGCTGCGTGCCACCTCCTGGATGTCGCTTTCGATCTGGTTCAGGTTCTCGGTGGTGGACTTGGCCTTCTCGACTTCGGCCGACGCGATGCCGACGATCTCGTCGAGGTCGCGCCCCACCACACCGATCTGGTCCTGCACCGACTTGACCAGGTCCTTGATGCGGTCGGCGTTCTCGGCCGAGTCCTGGGCCAGGTTGCGGATGTCGGTGGCGACCACCACGAAGCCCTTGCCGAACTCGCCCGCGCGGGCCGCTTCGATCGAGCCATTGACGGCCAGCATGTTGGTCTGGATCGACACCGTGGTGATGGCGTCGACGATCTTGTCGATGCGGCGCGACACCAGTTCCAGTTCCTTGACCTGGCGGATGCTGTTGCGCGACGCCTCGGCCGACGTCGACACATTGGCGATCAGGCTGTCCACCGCGGCCTTGTTGGTGGCCAGCAGCTGGCGGATGGCGGTCACCTTCTCGGCGCTGACCTTGCCGCGCTCAATGGCCAGTTGAGCGCCGCGCTCAATCTGGTTGATGGCGGCGGACGCCTCTTCGGTGCCGGCCGACTGCACTTCGGCGCCTTTGCGAATCTGGTCGATGGCGGCCATGATCTGGGCCCCCGAGCGACTGATCTCCTGCACCGCGGCGGACAGCTCCTCGGCGGCCGAGGCCACCTCTTCGGCGCTCTTGGCGACGTCGGTCGAGTTCTTCAGGTCCTCGGACAGCTCGGACAGGCTGGCCGCGGTCTGCTCGCTTTGCGACAGGGCCTGGGCTTGCTCGGCCACGGTCTTGGCGGACTCTTCGGCGGCGGCAGACTGTTCTTCGGCCGCGGCGGCGATGTCTTCCGAGCCTTTGAGCGCTTGCTTGGTGGCGGCGGCGGATTGCTGGGCCCCGGCCGAGATCTCCTGCACGCCCTTGACGATCTCCAGCGTGTCGCGGCGCACTTGCTCCAGCTGCTGGGTGATCAGGCGGCCGTTTTCGACTTCGCCTTCCACGGTCTTGGCCGAGGCCCCGATGCCTTCGGCAATGACCTTGACCTCTTGCTGGATCTGGCCCACCAGGTCCTGGATCTGCTTGGCGCTCTTCTCCGAGGTCTCGGCCAGGGTGCGCACTTCGTCGGCCACCACGGCAAAGCCCTTGCCGTGTTGACCGGCGCGGGCCGCTTCAATGGCGGCATTCAGGGCCAGCAAATTGGTCTGGTCAGCGATGCGGGCCACGGCCTTGACGATGTCTCCGATGTTGGCGGCTTGCTTCTCCAGCTCGGCCACCATGCCGACCGAGGCGATCTGGCGTTGTGCCGAGACGCCCACATTGCTGACCAGACCACTGACCTCGGCGCTGGTGCGCTGCACCAGGGTCTGGATGGCGTCGGTGCGCACGCGGCTGAGTTCGGCGTTCTGCATCTGGCGTGTCACCGAGGCCTCGACTTGCTTGAAGGCGGCCAGCGATTCCTGGGCGGCGCCAGAGGCTTCTTCGGCGCCGGTGGCGATCTGGTCGGCCGCGCGGCGCAGTTCTTCGGCCGCGGAGGCGGCTTCAGCGATGCCCGAGGACATCTGGCCGGTGGCGGCGGCAATGCGCTCGGCGGCCTGCTGTTGTTTGGCCAGCGTGCGGGCGCGCTTGCGCTGGACTTCGGCTTCGCGTGCGGCACTGGCCGAGCTGCGGGTGGCGGCAGCGGGTTCGGCGCTGACGGAGGGGGTAGGGGCTTTTTTCACGAGTGCCATGGCGGATTCCTCAGGGAAGTAATGGACTTGACTGCGGTACAAAAAAGCTGGCCCGAACGGGGTCAGCGGGACGGGAAATGGGGGGTGGTCGGGGCGGTGGCCGAGGGCGCCGTGGCGGCGCCGTCGGCTTCCTGGATGAAGGACTCGATCATCTGCAGCAGCTCGACCGGGCCAAAGGGCTTGCAGAGGTAGGCGCGCACGCCCACTTCCAAGCCCGCGTCGATGTCGGCGTCGCGGTCCAGGGCGGTCAGCATGATCACGGGGATGCGGCTCAGCACCGGGTCGGCTTGCAGGGTCTTGCCAACCATCAGGCCATCGACGCCCGGCATCATCACGTCGAGCAGGATCAAGTCGGGGCGGCGGCTGCGTGCCAGGGCCAGGCCTTCGGCGCCTTCACTGGCCTCCAGCACGGTGTAGCCGTCGTACTCCAAGGTCATGCGCACCAGGCGCCGGATGTCGGCCTGATCGTCGATGGTGAGGATGGTTTTTTTCATGGGGCCCTCTCGGGATGCGTCTGATCAAATTCGTCACAAATGCTATCAAAACAATCAAAAAAAGCAAATTAAGTGATTCATTAATCTGATTTGTGAGCAAATTTGCCGCCAATTGGGTTGAATTTGTTCTAAATTAGAACTTTCCCGGCAGTTTGGCTTTGAATTTTGAGAAAATTGATAATTTGATGCAATTTGCTGATCGGGGATGCGACCGTTCTGGCGCCATTGCTTGAGCATTTTTTGGGGGCTTTTGCGTGCCAAATGCTCAGATATGGCGTTGGAATCTGGCTTTTCAGAGGGAGGAGGCTCTGTTACGGGCTGAGACGCGCCGCCCTGCAGGCGACTCTCACCCCTTCGTTTGATCAAATTTAATCAAATTTGCGCGTTGCTCTTTATCTTTTGAATCATTTGTGCGACTATTGAGGCACTAACCTGTCCGTTGTCGGTTGTCCTGGCCGACCGCTGGGCCCGCCGGGCTCGGGGGTCTGCCCAGGGAGGCCGTCGGCCCGAAACCGCGAGGAGCCTTGCCCCATGAAAAGCATCTTTCTTGTTGACGATTCCGCCACGATGCTGATGAGTCTGAAAAACACGCTGGAGATCAGCGGATTCCAGGTGGAGGTCGCCGCCGATGGCGAGGCCGCCTTGCAAAAGGTGAAGGCGGGCTTGAAGCCCGACCTCATCATCACGGACATCAACATGCCCAAGCTCGACGGCATCGGTCTGATCCGCGAGGTGCGCAAGCTGCTGCGCTTCACCCCCATCCTTGCCCTGACCACCGAAAGTCAGCAGGCCAAACGCGAGGAAGCCAAGCGCATCGGGGCCACGGGTTGGCTGGTCAAACCGGTGGGTGGGGCCGATCTTCTGAAAGTGATCAAGCAGGTGTTGCCTGGTGTGTGAGGTGAAACATGGACACTGACCCGATCAACGATTCCGCGTCCTCCAGGCTGTCGCTGCGGGCCTGGCTGCAACTCTGGTGGCGCGGCTGGCGCGCCCATGAGCGCGTGTTGCTGACGATGGCCGTCACCTTGGCCGTGATGACCCAGTGGCTGGCCCCCGAGATGGTGCTGGGCCTGATGCTGGGCCTGGTGGCTGGCAGTGGTTTGCAGCTTTGGCTGGGGCGCGCGGGCGCACGCCACGCGCCGGCCACCAACGAGGTGATCGCGCAGGACATCAACACCTCGCAGCAGGCTTTTGCGGTGCTGCGTCAGCAGGTCAGCGCCACCATCCAGACCTCGGAGACCGCGGTGTTTTCGATGATGGAGCGCATGACCCGCGTGCATGGCAACACCATGCAGTTGCGCGACCGCATCGGCGAAGCGGTGGGGCGCTCTCAAGCGTTGTCCGAGGACTCGCTGGCGCAGGCGGCGCGCCACAGCCAGGCGCTGGAACACCTGGCCGACCACCAGCGCGAGTTCGAGACGCTGCGCCAGGGCAGCCTGGACCGCGTGCGTGCCGTGGCCGCGCAGGTGCGTGAGTTGACGCCGCTGGCGCAGTTGATCACTGACATCTCGCGCCAGACCAACCTGATCTCAGTCAACGCCTCGATCGAAGCCGCGCGCGCCGGCGAGGCCGGGGCCGGCTTCAAGGTGGTGGCCACCGAGGTGCGTCGGCTGTCGGCCCAGACCTCCGAGGCGGCGTTGAAGATCTCGCACGGCATCGCAATGGCGGCCGAGGGCGTGGACGCCGAGTTGCAGCGGCTCGAAGAAGGCCTGGTCGAAACCTCGGCGGTGCAGATGCACGAGATCGCCGAGCACATGCGCTTGCTCAGCAACACCCTGGGCGAGGTGGTGCCCTACCTCGCGGGCCTGTCCAACCACATGGAAGTCAGCATGCAGCAGGTCACCGCCGACATCGTGGAGACGCTCGGTGACATGCAGTTCCAGGACATCAACCGGCAGCTGCTGGAGCAGATCAACAGCGCGCTGGCCAGCCTGTCCAAGCACTTCTCGCAGCTCTACCAGTTGATCGATGGGCGCGCCCCACCGCCGCCACAGCTGCTGGAGGACCTGCTGCGCCGCTGGACCAGTGATTACGTGATGCATTCCCAGCGCGTGGCGCACGCGCACGGCACCGGCACCGAGACCCTGGGCCTCTCGTCGCAGGCCAGCGAGCACGAGCCGCGGGGCCTGGAGTTGGCCACGGCCAACGGCCCCCGCATCGAGTTGTTCTGAGTCAGGCCCGGGTCGGGATCGCCGACGCGCCCTGGGCGCAGGCCCCTGTCGCGGCGCTGGGTCTGCCGCGGGGTGGCGGGGCTGGCGTGGGGGACCTGGGGCGCGGTGTCCGCCACGGCCTGGGACCGGCCGCTCGGGTGGCCCAACGGATCGCGGGGGCTTTGCCGGCCCCGGGTGGCGGCTGGTGATAGGCTGGCGCCCCCCGTTGGGTGGGCCGTCGCCAGACGGGTGCCACCCAGGTCCCGCGGCCCTGGCCGCTGTTTTGCGCCTGGGCCCGATGGGCCAGGCGGTGGAGAGCCCATGAACCCGAATCAGACCCGCACCCCGACCCTGGACGCCCAGCGTGTCAACGCCAAGCCCTGGACGGTGGCCGAGGTCCTGAGCTTGCTCGAGTTGCCGTTCAACGACTTGATGTTCCGGGCGCAGTCGGTGCACCGTGAGCACTTCGACCCGAACGCGATCCAGCTGTCGTCGCTGCTGTCAATCAAGACCGGTGGTTGCGAGGAGGATTGCAAATACTGCCCGCAATCAGCCCACTTTGACACCGGTCTGAAGGCCGACAGGCTGTTGCCGCTGGCCGAGGTGCTGGAGGCTGCGCGCGCTGCCAAGGCCAACGGCGCCACCCGCTTTTGCATGGGCGCGGCCTGGCGCTCGCCCAAGCCACGCCACCTGGCGCAAATCGGCGACATGATCAGCGAGGTCAAGGCCTTGGGGCTGGAAACCTGCCTGACCGCGGGCATGCTCGACGACGGCCAGGCCGAGCAGCTGCGCGACGCCGGCCTCGATTACTACAACCACAACCTCGACACCTCGCCCGAGTTCTACGGCCAGATCATCACCACCCGCACCTACCAGGACCGGCTCGACACCCTGGAGCGGGTGCGCGATGTGGGCCTCAAGGTGTGCTCGGGCGGCATTGTGGGCATGGGGGAGTCGCGGCGCGAGCGTGCGGGCCTGATCGTGCAACTGGCCAACCTGGCCCCGTACCCGGAGTCGGTGCCCATCAACAACCTGGTGCAGGTCGAGGGCACGCCGCTGGCCGGGACCCAGGCGCTGGACCCGTTCGAGTTTGTGCGCATGATCGCGGTGGCCCGCATCTGCATGCCGCGCGCCATGGTGCGCCTGTCGGCCGGGCGCGAAGAGATGCCCGAGTCCTTGCAGTCGCTGTGCTTCCTGGCTGGCGCCAACAGCATGTTTTATGGCGACAAGCTGCTGACCACCAGCAACCCGCAGGCGCAAAAAGACCGTGATCTGTTGCAGCGCCTGGGCATGCACTGCGCCCCCGAATCGCAGACCCAGCGCCCCCCGGTGGACGCGGGCTCGGGCGCCCATGCCGCGCAGGGCGCCGTGCCCGTGGCGGCCTGAGGCAGGGCCGCGCATGGGGACGCAGTCAGACCGCCGACGACCCCGGCAGGGCCCAGGTGGTCTGGCCGCGTGCCCGACGGGCCCCCCGCGCTGGGCAGCCCCCGCCGCCGTGCTCCGGCCTTGCTTGACTTGCGTCAAGTGATGGGCGCCGGCTGCCGCTACAGTGAAGCCTCAACGCCGCATCGACCTGCCCCATGTTCATTGCCCAACGCCTCCTCAGTGCGGACTTGTCCGAGTTGTCCACCACCCTGTCTGACTGGCGCCAGCGCTGGCCCAAGGCGGGGGTGCTGGCCCTGGTGCCGGAGGCCTTGGCGGCCCAGGTGCCCGCCTTGCAGCAGGGCTGTGCCCGCGTGGCCTGTCCGCTGATCGGGGCCATCTTTCCCCAGTTGCTGACCGAGCAGGGCTTTGTGGACGACCACATCGCCTTGCTGTGCTTTGAACACATGCCCGAGTGGGTGTTGCAGGCCGAGCTTGACGAGGCCGGCGTGCAGGCCTGGCAAGCCGCCGTGCAAGCCATGCAGTCGCGCGCCGCGCCGGCCCCCAAGCCCCCCCTGCTGTTCAGTATTTTCGATGCGATGGTGCCCAATGTCGGGGCCTTGATGGACGAGCTTTACGCCACCTTGCCTTCGCCCCTGCGCTACAGCGGGGTCAATGCGGGCAGCGAATCGTTCCAACCCATGGACTGCCTGTTCGACGGCCAGCGCTGCGTGCGCGGCGGCGTGATGTCGTGGCTGGCGCCGGCCGGGGTGGACGCCTGCACGCGCCACGGCTACCCCGTCAGCCGGGCCTTGCTGACCGCCACCTCGGGCCATGGAAACCGCATCGACACCATCGATCACCGGCCCGCGTTCGAGGTCTACCAGGAGTTGATCCAGCGCGAGTTCGGGGTTGTGCTGACCCGCGAGAACTTCTACGACTATGCCGTGCATTTTCCGTTTGGTCTGGTGACCGTGGTGGATGTGCTGGTGCGCATCCCGGTGGCGCTCAACGAAGACGGCTCCTTGCTGTGCGTGGGCGAGATCCCGCCAGGCAACCTGATGCGGGTGCTGCGCGCGCCTCATGTGGGGGAGGGCGCCGCCCTGCCCGAGTTGGTGGAGTTCATGCTGGTGCAGCAGCACGCGCGCCCGCCCGAACCCTGGCTGACCTTTTATTGCGCCGGCCGGCGCATGCATTTGGGCGAGCAGGCCGCCCAGGAACTGCAGGCCTTGAACGCGCTGTCAGGCCAGGGCGGCTTGATCGGTGCGCTCTCCTTGGGTGAGATCGACACGCTGCAGTCTGAAGGCTTCCCGGCCGTGCCGCGGTTCCACAACGCCTGTGTGTTGGTGCTGGGCTGAGCGGCTGGCGGCCTGGCGCAGTCAGCGCGGTCGCAAAACAAAAAAGCCACCCGAAGGTGGCTTTGCGTCCAAGTGCTTGTCGCACTTGAAGAAATTTTGGTGGCGCTTCACGGATTCGAACCGCGGACCTGTGGATCATGATTCCACCTTTTTTGTATTTCCCTGTGTTGATTGATGTTGGTGCAATCCATGAAAATCAACAACTTAGGCAAATTTCATGAGCCGCTGTGTTGATCTGAGTTCATCCGCTTTCAGGAAATTCTCTGACATCCGCCATTACATCCTGGCCGATGTCAGTCTCACCAGGGGCAGGCATGGCAAAGGTATCGTTCACCGCAGGGCGCGTCGCAGGGTTCAAGTGCCCGGCGGGCAAGCAGCAGGCTTTCCTGTGGGATGCGACCGCTCCCGGCCTGGCATTGCGCGCAACGCCCAACGGCAAGCCGGCCTGCATCTTTCAAGGTGCCTACCAGGGCCGATCCGTCCGCATCACGATTGGCAGCCCGACCGCCTGGAGCATCTCGGACGCCCAGGCCAAGGCCAGAGAACTGCAGCGCCTGATTGACGAAGGCAAAGACCCCCGTGACCTGAAGCGCGATGCTGTCGCTGCAGTTGATGAGCGGAAAGCCGAAGAGGCAGCCCAGGCCGCCGCCGCCATTGCCGAGGCCGTCACCGTGGGTGAAGTCTGGGCCGTCTACCTTGAGGCCCGTCGTCCGTTCTTGGGGGGAGACCCACTACAAGGACCATGTGAAGCTGGCGCGGGCAGGGGGCGAGAAGGCCACCCGGGGCACGCGGGGCAGGGCTACGACCATCGACATGCCGCTGTACCCGCTGATGGGCCGCCCGTTGGGCAGCCTGGACGCCCCCACCGTGGAGGCATGGGCGGCAGAGCAGGCCAAGACCCGGCCCACGTCGGCCCGCTTGGCCTGGCGCCTGCTCAAGGTGTTCTTGAACTGGTGCGCCGAGCAGCCGGAATATGCCCACCTCCTGGCGCCGAAGAACGTGGCTGCCACCCGCAAGGCCCGCGAGGTATTGGGCAAGCCCAGGGTGAAGCAAGACGCCTTGCTGCGGGAGCAGTTGCCCGCGTGGTTCGCTGCCGTCCGCAACATCCAAAATCAGACCGTGGCGGCCTACCTGCAAACTGTCCTGCTGACCGGCGCGCGGCCTGGTGAGATTCTTGCGATGCGATGGGAGGACTTGAACACCCAATGGCGAGGCCTGACCATCCGCGACAAGGTGGAGGGCGAACGTGTCATTCCCTTGACTCCCTACGTCGCCCAGTTGCTGGCCGCGCTGCCGCGCCGCAATGAGTGGGTGTTCGCCAGTACTCGCACTGTGAGCCTGGACGAAAAGAACATCCGCCGGCGTGAGCGCCGGGCCAACGAAAAGGGCGAGTCGCTCCAGTTGGGCGAGGTGGTACAGGCCAGCGAGTCGGGCCACATCAACGAACCCCGCAGCCACCATGGGTGCGCCTGCTCTGTGGCGGGCATTGACGGCCTCACCCTGCATGGCCTTCGCCGGTCGTTCAAGTCGCTGACCGAGTGGCTGGACTGTCCGGCTGGCGTGGTGGCGCAGATCATGGGCCACAAGCCGAGCGCCACGGCCGAGAAGCATTCCACCGTGCGGCCGCTGGACCTGCTGCGCCTCCATCATGAGCGGATCGAGTCCTGGATTCTTGAGCAAGGTAAGGTGCGGTTCTGACCAGTTCAAAGGATGTGAGAAATGGGTGAGCCCCAGCCACCTCGATTGCATGAATCCTCATCGCTCAATGATGCTACCGCGTGGTTCTGACCTGTTCTTTTTGTCGTTAGGTTCAGCGCTGAAAGACAAGAAATCAAGCATTCATGAGCTCTTTCGGCCTTTGATCGATGCCTGTCATGTCTTGGGGAATCTTGAGGCCTGGGCCGTCGGTGGCTGCAGTGGTCAGATCGACCGCCTCAAGCATGGTGTCCGCCTGCGGTGATCTTGGGCCCATGGCGACGGTGTTGGGCAACTGGGTGTCTATCGGATGAAGCGGGTTTCTTTCTACCGCATAATGCCGCCCATGCAGAGTACCAAACCGTCCAGAACATTTGTGCAGCTTGTGCTGCTCTGGTTCGCGTTGACTTTGGGCTGTGCTGTGGCCTCACCGTTGGTGGCCCCCAAAGCCATGACGTTGATTTGCTCTGGTGCCGGCGCCATCGAGTTGGTGCCGCTGCCCGACAACGACGGCCCGATGCTCAGTGCCGAGCATGGCACCATGGACTGCTCGCTCTGCGTCAACGTCGGCGCGCCACCACCACCGCTGCTGTCTGACACCGCGCCTGTTCCGGCGCCATTGGCCCACGCTCTGCGCGCCATTCCGGCCGCTCGCATTGCGGTGCTCACGGCCCCACCCCTGCCTTCACGCGGCCCGCCTCACGCCTTGCGCTGAGCTCTTCGGCGCTCATCACCCCGTCGTTCTGAACCGTTGCGTCGTTTGCCAGCCCCCGGGTCGTCGTGGTGGTTGGTACCTCAGCCTGGCAACGGTAGCCAGCGCATTGCCGCGGCTCATTCGATCTGTTTCCTCCGCAACCAGGGACGTCCCTGTTGGGACGTTGCTCGTCCACGAGCGTGCCGCGGTTGATGGCCTGTGCGTTGTCACCCAGGCGCCCTGGTCACCGGGCCTGCGGACCTCTTTTGTTTTTTGATTCACCATGACGCCTTCTTTCTCTTTGTCTGTCATCGCACTGGCCGTGACCTCCCTGTCGGCTACGGCCGCGGTGTGGGCCCAGAACGCCCACCCCACCCCCACCCTGAAGTCGGTGGACGTCAACGCGCGCCAGGACCAACTGGCCTTGGATGAGCCCAGCACCACGGGCAGCCGGCTGGGTCTGACTGCGCGCGAGACCCCGGCCACGGTCCAGGTCATCACCCAGGAGGACATGCAGCAGCGTGGCCTGCGCACTGCCCGCGAGGCCTTTGCCGACATCCCTGGGGTGGTGGCTGGCAATGTGCCAGGCAACCCCGCGACCTTGATGATGCGGGGGTTCTCGGGCAACGCCGTGTCCATCCTGCAGGACGGTGTGCGGGTCTCCACCTCGACCATCGTTCAGCGCGACACCAACACCTGGCATTTCGACCGCATCGAGGTCATCAAGGGCCCGGCCTCCGTCCTGTATGGCGAAGGGGCGTTGGGCGGCGTGGTCAACAAGGTCAGTAAGAAACCCAGTCTGGATGGCCACCACGGCGAGACCTTGCTCAGCATCGGCAGCTTTGGTACCACGATGGCAGCGGGGGGCTTGAACCTGCAACTGAATGACACTGCGGCCCTCCGACTGGATGCCAGCAGCCTGCAGTCCAACAGCCTCTACGACGTCAACAGCAACGCGACCAAATCTCAAGGTCTGACAGGAAGCATCCTGCTCAAGCCCCACCGTGATCTGTCTGTGCTGGTCGGCCTGGACTACTACCGCGACCGCTACAACGGCACCTACCAGGGGATTCCGCTGGTCTCGTCGGCGGTGGCCAAGAACCCCAGCAACATCGTCAGCACCGGCAATGGTTTGGTGGTAGACGAAGCGTTGCGCCGGATCAACTACAACCCAGAGGGCTCTTACTCCGGGGCAGAGGAGACCACTTTGCGGGCCAAGGTGGATTGGCAGTTTCAGCCAGGCTGGTCATTGGCCACCGATTTGACGGCCTACACCGCACAACGCGACTTTGTGCTCAGCGACACCCAGACTTTCGCGGCGCCGACCACGGCCTTCCCCAACGGCCGTCTGCTGCGCACGGTGCAGCGCTTCTATCACGATCACCAATTTTGGAACGCTCGCACAGCCCTGTCCCACGAAGGCACCTGGTGGGGCCTGAAGAACCGCTTCACGGTCGGCGCTGAGTACAACCAGACCCGTTTCGCCAGCCTGCGTCAGACCTCCTCGAGCACGGCGGTGACTGCCGTGGACCCCTACAACCCGGTGGTGGGGACCATCCCAACGGCGGCCAGTGCCTACAGTGCTGGCAACGTCAACTTTGACTCGAAGCAGCAGACCACCTCGGTGTTTGTCGAAGACGCACTGAACCTGGCACCCCACTGGTTGTTGGTGGGCGGCCTGCGTTACGACGACATCGACCTGCAGCGCAGTGTCACCAACTACAACGTCACCCCCAACAGCGTGCAGACGGCCAACCCACGGTACCGGCCCACATCGTGGCGCCTGGGCAGCACCTACGACCTGAACCCCGACACGACGCTGTACGCGCTCTACACCACCGCGGCCACCCCGGTGTCGTCGATGTTGGTGCAGTCGATTGTTAACACCAGCTTCAAGCTGACCACGGGTCATTCGGTGGAGGCCGGTGTGAAGATGAACGCGCTGGACAAGCGTCTGACGCTCACAGCGTCGGCCTTCTACATCAAACAAGACAACATCCTGACCCGTGACCCCGCCAATGCCTCGCTGACGGTGCAGGGCGGCAGCCAGTCGTCGAGGGGGCTGGAGCTCAGCGTTGGGGCCGCCGTCACGCGCCAGTGGTTGCTGGGGGCCAACCTGGGGCTGGTGGACGCCAAGTACGACCAGTTGATCGAGGCTGGCGGCGCGGTGCGCACCGGCAACCGGCCCATCAACACGCCGACCACCACGGCCAGCGCCCACACCAGCTACCAGGTGCCCAACACCCCGGTGACGGTGAGCGCGGTCCTGCGTCACGTGTCGGGCTTCTACACCGACACGGCCAACACCATATTTGTGCGGGGCCACTCGACCCTGGATGCAGCGGTCTCTTGGTCGTTGAACAAACAATCGACACTGACGCTGCGCGGTCGCAACCTCACCAATGCGTTCTATGGTGAGTACTCCGGCTACCCGACGACCAACATTTACATCGGGGCACCGCGCAGCGTCGAGCTGTCGCTGCGTTCTCAGTTCTGAGCCCATGCTGCGTCCGCGGGTGTTGCTGCGTCAATGCCACCTCTGGCTTGGACTGGGGGTGGGGGCCTTGTTGCTGGTCTTTGGCCTGACTGGCTCAGCGCTGGTGTTCTACCAGGCAATCGATCGGGCCCTGCACCCGGAGATCGCCGAGCCCGCGCAGGGCGAGGCGCCGGGCTGGGATTCGCCGGTCTGGAACGTCGCGCTCGGCACGCTGAAGCGCCAGTGGCCCGAGCGGCAGGGCCTCTGGCGCTTTGAAGTCAGTGGTGAGCCGGGCCCGCTGGCCGTGCGCTACCAGGAGACCCATGGGGGGCACGCGACCCAGCGCATCATGGTGTGGCTGAGTGCCGACGGCCAACGTGTCCTGCGTGAGGACCCTTGGGGTGCCTACCTGATGACCTGGGTGTACGACTTGCACATGGCCTTGCAATTGGGAGATGGGGGGCGGCGCTGGGTGGGCTGGGCTGGGCTCCTTTGCACGGTCTTGTTGCTCAGCGGCCTGGCCGCCTGGTGGCCGCAGGGAGCCTGGCGCCATGCCTTTCAGTTCAAGGCGGGGGCGCATCCGATTCGCACTTGGCGCGACGTGCACAAGCTGCTGGGCTTGGGCAGCTTGGCCTTGCTCCTGCTGCTGACGGTGACCGGTTGGATGCTCGCTTGGCCGACCGAGACGCGCAACCTGCTGACGGCGGTGTTGGACCCTGTGGCCACTTTGCGTCCACCATCGGCACTGGCCCCTGCTTCTCCCGCCACCAGGGTGCCTCTGGACCGCATTCTGCAGCAGGCCCGTGTGCAGATGCCCCTGGCGCGCCTAGCGTGGTTTGAAGTGCCCGCGGGGACCGAGGGGCGCTACATGGTGCGGCTCCAGCAGCCCGGGGATCCAAGTTACCGGTTTCCGCACAGTTACCTTTACTTCGATCCCTCGACGGGTGGTTTGCTGGCGCAGCAAGACCAGTCTCAGTTCGGGGTCTCCAATCGGGTCCTCAATTGGCTGCACCCGCTGCACGATGGATCAGCTGGCGGACTGGCCGGCCGGCTGCTGGTCTGTGGCCTGGGTTTCGTGCCGGCGCTGCTGTGGTTCACCGGCCTTTGGCGGTGGCGGCTGGTGCGGCGAGCCGCTGCCCGGGGCGCGGCTACTGCCGGGGGGCGGCCTCAACTTTCGCACCCTGGCTAGCGCCGATCGCCTGGTTTTTCGCCTGCCTCACTGCATGCTCCCGCCACCTCGTTTTTCAGTTTCTCCAGGGTGTCAGCGCATGAACCCGACAGTGAGGCAGGTCTTTTATCTCGACCAACGGACGGGAGGTCGCTCGCACCGCCACCGGCAATGCCGACAGAACCCCTCTGGAAACCCGCCCGCTTCCCTGGGGCGGTTGGCATGCCGCTCCTCCGAGCTGCTGTCGGAGCGTTCTGGGTGGTCACTTGGCGGTCGTCAGCGCCCGGGCGGTCTGTGCCACCTGAGTTCTCCATGCCCGCCCGCCGTTCGCAGGCCTCAGTGCATCGGTCACACCGTCGGCCCCCCAAGTCGTCAGCTTCGCCAGGCGTGTGAACGCGGACTTTCGCGCGGGCGAGGCCCACCATGGGCGGCCTCTTTTGGCTGTGACCAACCCACCTATTGGCCGAGTGAACTTCGGTGGTTGGGACCACCCGCGACGGCTCTGAATGGCCCTGCGTTGCGTCGGTGCGAGCGATGTTGCGCCGTCTTCAGGGGGGCTGGGCCGGGGGGGCCGTGGTCCCGGTCCGTCAGGCACCCGTTTGGCTTTGGTGCAGTGACCGCCACCCAAACCATCCACCACCAAACAGCCTTGCGGACCTATCGCCTTGGTAGATAATCTTTGGATGGATAAGTTACGAACCATTACCGCTCTGCCCTGGCTGGCGTTGGTGTGGTTCGTGCTGTCCATTGGCGTCGTCAGCGCCGCGCCCCTGGTCCACCCACAGAGGGTGGAGATGATCTGCGGCGGCGGCACCATCATCAAGCTGGTTCAGTCTACTGATGAAGGCATGGTCGAGCTGGACACGACCGCCATGTATTGCGCGCTGTGCATGCCAACCGGGGCTCCGCCGCCCCATCCGCTGTGGCCTTCGGCTGCGGCCCCATCGCCTCTGGCTTACGCTGCACAGTCCATACCGGCAGCCCGAATCGCGGCAGCGACTGCTGCGCCATTGCCCGCGCGCGGTCCCCCCGTGCACTCTTGAACGAAGCCACCTAGCGCTTGAACGCGATTGGCGTTCGGGCGACCCTTCATTCAACGCGCCTGATCCACCTGCCACTGCTAGGTGCGGGGTGGGTGTGCGGGTGCATTCGCACGGTTATTTTCATGTCTGATTTTTTTGTCGGCCTCAGCGCAGCACGCGCTGGGACCACGCCTCCATTCGTCTTTTCCGCCTTGACCACCGCCTTGCTGGCCTCGCTGTTGCAGGCTGCACCGGCTCAGGCCCAGACCCCAGCAGCCCCCTCACTTTCTGAGGTCAGTGTGCTGGGCGACCGCCACACCCCGACCGGGCGCCTGAACCTGGACGCGCCCTCCGAGACCGCCAGCAAACTGGGACTCACCGCGCGCGAAACCCCGGCGGCCGTGACTGTGGTGGACCGCGCCACCATCGACGCCCGGGGCGCCCAGGACACGCAGGAGATCCTGCGCGCCATCCCCGGCGTGACCGCGCACAACGCGCCCGGCAGCATCGGCGTGAGCTACCGAGGTTTCAGTGGGGCCTCGCTGAGTCAACTGTTCAATGGCATCAACGTCCAGTACACGATCGCGGCGCGTCCCGTCGACAGCTGGATCTACGACCGCGTGGAAGCCATTGGCGGTGCCTCAAGCTTCCTCTATGGCGCGGGTGCGGTGGGTGGCACGATCAACTACATCACCAAAGTGGCAGAGCGCAACGACTTCACTGAAGCCCAGTTGCGCCTGGGCAGCTATGGCCTGAAGGAGGCCTCGTTTGGCATCAACCGGCGGATCGTGGGCGATGGCATCCAGGCCGGCAGCCACTACGTGCGTCTGGATGTGAACCACCGCAACACCCATGGCTGGACCGATGGCACCCAATCACGCTCGACGCAGCTTGCTGCGTCGCTGCTGTCGGACCTGGGGGGGGGCTTCTCTCATTTGCTGGCCTACGAGAACCAGGACGAGCACGTCGATCGGCCCTACTGGGGCACGCCGGTCCTTAATCCCGTCGCCGGACAACTTCGCATCGATCCGGGCACCCGCTTCAAGAACTACAACTCCGCTGATGGTATCTATGCCCAGAAAGTACAGTGGCTGCGGTCGGTGGCAGACTGGCGCGTGAGCGATGCGCTGCAACTCAAGAACACCTTCTACGTGTACGACGCGCTGCGGGACTACCGCAACGTCGAGGCCTACCGCTTCAACGCCACCAACACGGGGGTGATCCGCTCCAGCACGCTGCTGCAGCGTCACGACCAAGAGATGGTCGGCAATCGCCTGGAAGCCGTCTACAAGGGCCAGCTGGCCGGCAGAAATAGTGACTGGGCCGCTGGGGTTGACATCAGCCGCAACCGCCAGACTCGGTTCCCGAACAGCATCTCCAGCACCGTGAGCACGGTCAACCCGTACAACTTCACGACCGAGAATTTTTTCTCCATCGCAGGGACTTCGCCCAACTTCAATCCGGATCGCGATAACAAGGTCACCACCATCGCCGCCTACCTGGAGAACCGCACCACCCTCGTACCCCAGCTCAACCTGGTGACGGCGTTGCGGCATGAACGCATCGATCTCGATCTGACCAATCGCCGAGCCGTGACCGCCACCACACCGGCCAGCTTCAGCCGCGGCTACAGCCCGACGACTGGCCGCATCGGCCTGGTGTGGGACTTCTCGCCCGATGCGAACCTTTACGCCCAGTTTGCAACCGCAGCCGACCCGCCGTCCGGCATCCTGTCAACGGCCTCCTTCGCTGACGTTGCGAACAACAGCAGCCTGACCACGGGCCGCCAGATCGAAGTGGGCAGCAAGGTTGACTTCTGGGGCAAGAAGGGCAGCGCCACGCTGGCGGTCTACAACATCACACGTAAAAACATCGCCTCACAGGACCCAAACAACTCAGCATTGACGGTGTTGGTGGGCGAGCAATCGTCCAAGGGGGTGGAGTTGGCCGTTGGACTGCAGCCCACGCAGCGCTGGTCGGTACAGGGCAATGTGAGCTTGGTGGATGCCCAATATGAGCAGTTCGTGCAAAGCGGTGTCTCCCTGGCCGGCAAAACGCCGACCAACACGCCGTCGCGGGTGGCCAACCTGTGGAGTTCGTACCGTTTTACCCCGCAGTGGTCGGCCATCGTGGGCATGCGGCATGTGGGGCAGGTCTACGCCAATGCGGCGAACACCCTGACCTGGCCCAGCTACACCTTGCTGGATTTGGGTCTGAGCTACCAGGTCAACAAGTCGGTGTCGGTGGTGGGGCGCCTGCGCAACGCCACGGACAAGATCTATGCGGCCAATGCAGGCAGCACCCAGGTCTACCTGGGGGCGCCGCGCACCGCGGACATCACGCTGCGCGCGTCCTTCTGACCTCGGCACGCCATGCACAGCGCCAAACGCTGCTTGTTCCTGATCCACCGTTGGCTCGGGGTCGTGTTGTGCGCGTTCTTCGCGATGTGGTTCGTGTCCGGCGTCGTGATGATGTATGTGGGCTACCCCAAGCTCACAGCGTCGGAACGGCTCGAGCACCTGCCTGCACTGGAGCGCGGGGCGGCTTACCTCAGCCCCCGGGAGGCGCTGGACCGGGCTGGCATCGCAGGGCCGCTGAAAGACTTGCGCTTACTGGCTTCGCGGGCAGGACAGCCTGTTTACCTGGCCGTGCCCGCGGGGGGCGCCAGCGCGGCGGGGGGCGGTAAACGCCGTCCACCGCCCGGTGCGGGCACCGTCGTCATCGATGCACTCACCGGCACGGTCTTGCGCGAAGTTGGGCCAACGGAGGCCCTGGCCAGTGCCGCAGCCTACGCTGGCACGCAGCCGGTGCCCATGCAGTATGAGGGCACGATCAACGAGGATGCATTCACGCACTCTCGCGGCCTCGACGCGCACCGACCGCTGCATCGGGTGCAGTTGCAAGACCCGCAACATACCCTGCTCTACATCTCGGGCAAGACCGGCGAAGTGGTGCGGGATGCGCCCAGGGCAGAGCGCTGGTGGAACTACGTCGGTGCCTGGATCCACTGGCTCTACCCCTTCCGGGGCAATGTCTTTGACGCCTGGTGGACCGACATCGTCAACTGGCTGTCCATCGCTGGCATCGCGCTCACCCTGACGGGCACCGTCGTCGGCCTGTGGCGGTGGCGCTTCAACGGTCGCTACAAAAGCGGTTCACGATCGCCTTACCAGGGCTTCATGATGCGCTGGCACCACATCACGGGGCTGCTGTTTGCGCTGATCACGCTGACCTGGATCTTCAGCGGGCTGATGTCCATGAACCCTTGGAAAGTGCTCGACAGCGGTGCCCCGCCCTTGCGCACCCAGGCCATGGATGACGGGCCGTTGCGGATCGCGCCCACGGCGGCTTCGCCTGCAGCCCTGCTGGCGGCAGCCGGCAGCTCGGTGCGCGAGTTGCGATGGACCCGTGCGACCGGTCAGGACCTGGTGCTGGCCAGCCGCCCGGCGGGCCGGCCTGCCGTGTTGGACGCGGCCACCGCCACTGCCCGGACCTTGGACCCGGCCCACACGGTGGCCGCCGCCAGCCGGTTGGTCGAGGCCCCTGTCAAACGCGTCGAGACCTTGGCCGCCTACGACCTCTACTACTACCAGCGGGAGGCGCACACCATGTCAGGCGGCGGCGACAAGCCCCTGCCGGTGCTGCGCCTCGTGTTCGACGATCCCTACGAAACCTGGGTGCACGTGGACCCAGCCACCGGCGCCGTGCTGGGCCGGACCGACAGGACGCGTCGGATCGGTCGCTGGCTGTTCGCCATGCTGCACAGCTGGGATTGGCTGCCGCTGCTGGAGCGCCGACCGCTGTGGGACCTCTTGCTGGTACTGCTGAGTGCGGGAGGTGCTGCGCTGAGCCTGACCGGGGTGGTGATCGGGTGGCGACGGCTGGGACGCAAGACCAGCCAGTGGGCCGCGCGCCATTGAGTGGGCGTCCAGCCACCTGCGGGGGCGGGTGGCTGGCTGACGTCAGTGAGAGGGCTGCGCCGCCTTGAACACCTCGAAGGTCAAGGTCGCGAACTGGCTCGTCCATTGACCGGTCTTCGCATCGGCCAGACGCAAATCGGTCGTGCTGAGCATCCAGCGCCCGGCGGCAGGCGCAGCGAAGGTGACCCGTCCCTCCTCATCTGTCCGTCGGCGCGCGGGGGGGCCTCGGCGCTCGCCGTGCAGCACCACTGAAAGGTCTGGGACCGGTCGCCCCTGGGCCAGCACCCTGACACGAAGCGGCCCATCGAGCCTGCCTGTTGACAGATCTGTCTCGGGGACCACCTCCAGCGGCATGCCCACTGGTTGAGACAGGGTGGTGTCTGCGGGCGTGCGAGGCGAAGGCACGATCACCTTGGCATGTTTGGCGTAGGTTTCCTGCCAAACCCTTGGCGCTGGCACCTCGGCCCAGGCTTGCCGGAGGGCTGGTGTGGCATCGATCTCGTCCAAGTACAGATTGATCTTGTTCGCCGTCAACACCAATTCGCGTGGATGCAGCGTGACCCAGCACATCAACGGGGCTGGGGCGCCGCGCTGCACCGTGAGTTGCAAGGCGTTCGATGATCGCTTCTGTGGCAGCAGAGGCAATGCAGCGCCGGCTTCCCTGCATTCGGCGAGGCCCACGCGCTCGCGCGCGATGCCCAGGCTCAGCGCGGGAAATCGATCCCCCGACGTCATGGTGAGGACAAAGGGCTTGCCCTGTTGCGGCGGCTCGCTTTGCGGCGTGAGCCAGGTTTCATGGGCGGAGACGGAAGCCGCCAGCGACAGGGTAGTCAACCAGGTGAGGGAGCGGCAGGTTAAGGCAAATGTAGGCATGTGTTGGGGCTGCGAGCAAGCGCTGGACCACGGCTTTGGACGCGTCAGGGCCATCATGGATTGTGCCGTCACCAGCGACCTGCTCCGCCTTGGACGGTGATTCCTTTTCAGGTGGCCATTGGCGGCGGTTGCGCCGCGAGGCCAGTCCGCGCTCAGCGCCAGCCCCTTTGGTCAACCGACGTTCGACGGCACCATCCGAGCGCGACGGGCCGCTCTGGCGACCCACCGCTCGGGGCCGCCATTCCCCGGGCGGTCATGGTCAAAGAGGGAGAAGGTGACTCACCCTAAGCATCGTCAACGGGGCACCAGGAGCACCGGATTTTCCGACACATGGGCGCTGTCTGGAGTTGGACGCGGTTCGGAAGGTCTTCGAGACTCTGGGCAAGGTAGTGTTGCAGGCGCACGGCAAGCTGCAAGTCATCGTGCTGGACCATGCAGGACGTGATGTTTGGGGAGAGATTCCCGGCGTTGTTGGCCTCAGGGAGTGGCGTGAGGGCGTCAAGCTTGTGCCGATGAAGTGGCTTTCAGACAACGGCGATGGTGCAACTCCCCGAGTCCGAGTCGTCGCGGCCAGTCCTTGAACCCTCAGACGTGCGGTGACGCGTTCCCGCGATTCCCGCCACAATCAATCGTTGTGGATTTCCACGCAGAAGTGACCCACTAACCCCTGGTGGCTCAGATTTGGATCGGCGCGGACGGGCCGATCTCAAAAATCCACTTACATCCGCCGTTACATCGGATGTAAGGCTTAGAAACAAAAAAGCCACCCGAAGGTGGCTTTCGCGTCCAAGTGCTTGTCGCACTTGAAGAAATTTTGGTGGCGCTTCACGGATTCGAACCGCGGACCTGTGGATTATGATTCCATCGCTCTAACCGACTGAGCTAAAGCGCCAACTTGGGTCGCAACACCTTGCGATTGAGGTGTTGTCTCAGACAACGTCGCTGTCTGAGCCCACGATTATAGCCACATTTTTTCGAGTTTTTTCACTGGGCCGTGAAATTTGGCGTTCTTTTGTTCAGGAAGGCGTCCATGCCTTCCTTCTGGTCCTGGGTGGCGAACAGCGCGTGGAACACGCGGCGCTCGTACATCAGGCCGTCCGACAGGCCGCTCTCGAAGGAGCGGTTGACGGTCTCCTTGGCGGCCATCACGGCGATGGGCGAGAACGAGCAGATCACCAGCGCGGCTGCCAGGGTTTCTTCCATCAGCTTGTCCAGCGGCACCACGCGGCTGACCAGGCCCGCGCGTTCGGCCTCGGTCGCGTCCATCATGCGGGCGGTCAGGGCCATGTCCATGGCCTTGGACTTGCCAATCGCACGCGGCAGGCGCTGCGTGCCACCGGCGCCGGGGATGACGCCGATCTTGATCTCAGGCTGACCGAACTTGGCGTTGTCCGCGGCGATGATGAAGTCACACATCATCGCCAGCTCGCAGCCGCCGCCCAGTGCAAAGCCGGCCACGGCGCCGATCACGGGCTTGCGGATGCTGCGGATGGTTTCCCAGTTGCGGGTGATGAAGTCACCCTTGTAGACGTCCTGGAAGCTGTACTTGGCCATGGCCGCGATGTCGGCGCCGGCGGCAAAAGCCCGTTCGCTGCCAGTGATGATGATGCAGCCGATGGCGTCGTCGGCCTCGAAGGCGCGCAGGGCCTGGCCCAGCTCGGTCATCAGCTGGTCGTTCAGTGCATTGAGCTGCTTGGGGCGGTTCAGCGTGATGATGCCGACTTTCTCGGCTTCGGTGCGCACTTCAATGGTTTCGTAGGCCATGTCTCTTATCTCCATCGTCAAAAAGGGGGCTGGGCGCACTATACCCAAGCCGACCCGGCGCCCGCTGACACCGGGGTTGCAATGCCTGCAACCGTCGCGTGCAGGACGTGCCAGCGGCCGGGGCTGCGGGCAGAATGGCCCAGGGCATCGGCCACCCAGGCCCCGAGCCGGCGCAGACCGGGCCCCGTGCCCCTTTGTTTGAATCACCACCAGGAGACCGTTTCATGACCGAGCCCAGCGCCAGTGCCGAACCCTCTGTGTTGTATGCCCTCGACGAGACCAGCGGCGGGGCCGTGGCCGTGATCACCCTCAACCGGCCCCAGTCCCTGAACAGCTTCACGCCCGAGATGCACCGGGCCCTGTGGGCCGCGCTGGACCAGGCCGAGGCCAGCGCGACGGTGCGGGCCGTGGTGCTGACCGGGGCCGGGCGGGGCTTTTGTGCGGGCGCCGACCTGGCAGGTTTTGATTTTTCGCCCGGGCCCGACCGCGTCAAGCGGGCCGACCCGGGGCCGCTGATTGACCAGTCCTTCAACCCTACGGCGCGCCGCATGCAGGCGCTGCGCATGCCGGTGCTGGCGGCCGTCAACGGGGTGGCGGCCGGAGCGGGCATGTCGCTGGTGATGAGTTGCGATGTGGCAATTGCCTCGCCGCAGGCCAGCTTCATCCAGGCCTTCAGCAAGATCGGGCTGATCCCCGATGCGGGCAGCACCTGGTTGTTGCCGCGCCGGGTGGGCCTGACCCGGGCCCTGGGGCTGGCGCTGACTGGCGACAAGCTGGGGGCCGCACAGGCCCGCGACTGGGGGCTGATCTGGGATGTGGCCGACGACTGTCTGGCCAGCACCCTGGCGCTGGCCCGCCGCCTGGCCGCCATGCCCACCGCGGCCCTGGTGCAGACGCGGCGCCTGCTGCGTGACGCCACCACGCGCGAGCTGGACGCCCAGCTGGCGGCCGAGCGCGACGCCCAGTCGGCCATGGGCGCCACCGACGATTACTTCGAGGGCGTGGAAGCCTTCTTGACCAAGCGGGCGCCGGTTTTCAAGGGGCGTTGACGCGGCTGGCGCGCGCTGGCGACGGGCTGGGCCTTGGCGTTGGCGTTGTCGCCCGTGCCCGTGCCCGCGGCATCGGCATCGGCATTGGCCACTGGGGGCGCCACCGGCGGCGCTTTCAGCCAGGCGGCCACCGCGTCGGCCTGCGCAATGGCCAGGCGCACCGTGGTGCTGGTGTTGGCGGCGGGCAGCGTCAGCGGCAGGCGCAGCAGGCGCTGGTCGCGCGCCACCAGCGCGGTGACGCGCTTGGCCTGGCCCGCGTAGAACACCACGTCGTCGAGCTTGCCCAGGCGCCAGCCTTGGGCGCCCACCTCGATGCCCAGCCACTCGTCGTTGGCCGCCAGGCCGGCTTTCTCGGCCGCGCCGCCGCGCATCACGGTTTTGATCTGCACGCTGCCGTTCTTCTCGGCCACGCGCAAGCCCAGGCGTTGCGCCAGTTGGGCCGGGTCGTCGTGCCAGGCCACGCCATGGTGTTGCAGCAGGGCTTGCAGTGGCAGTTCGCGGGTGCTGTGCACCCAGGCCTGCAGTTCGGGGCCCCAGCTGCGGCCGCTCAGCTCGTGCAGCACGCTGGCAAAGTCGGCCTCGCTCATCGGGCCGCCCTGGCAGCGCTGCCAGACGCGGCGCATCGCCTCGTCCAGGTGGTGGCCTTGCTGGCGCAGGCTCAGGTCCAGGGCCAGGGCCACCAGCGACCCCTTGGTGTAGTAGCTGACCGTGGCGTTGGCGGTGTTCTCGTCTTGGCGGTAGTACTTGACCCAGGCGTCATGGCTGGCCTGGGCCACGCTCTGCACCTCGCGGCCAGGGGTTTGCAGCACCTGGTTCAAGGTCTTGTTGAGCAGCTTCAGGTAAGCCGCATCGTCCAGCAGGCCGGCGCGGCGCAGCAGCAAGTCGTCGTAGTAGCTGGTGAAGCCCTCAAAGAACCACAGCAGTTCGGTGTAGTTCTCCTGGCTGTAGTCGTAGCGGGCCAGTTCGGCGGGGCGCAGGCGCTTGACGTTCCAGGTGTGGAAGTACTCGTGGCTGATCAGGCCCAGCAGGGTGGTGTAGCCCTCGCTGCTGCGGGCTTCGCCCAACCGTGGCAGGTCGCGTCGGCCACAGATCAGCGCGGTGCTGGCACGGTGTTCCAGGCCGCCATAGCTGTCGTCCACGGCGTTGAGCATGAACACATAGCGTTGCATCGGCGCGGCCTGGGGGTTCTGGTCGATGTCGGGGTGCCAGAAGCGGATCACGGTCTCGCAGATCTGCTGGCTGTCGCGCAGCAGGCGTTCGCGGTCAAACGAGGCCGTGGCGCCCGCCACCACCCACTGGTGGGTGATGCCGCAGGCCTGGAATTCGCCCTGCCAGAAGTCGCCCAGCTCCACCGGGTGGTCCACCAGTTCGTCGTAGTTCGCCGCTTGGTACAGGCCAAAGCCACGCCGGTTGACCTTGACCGGCGTCAGCGCCGTGGCGGCCCGCCAGGCGGGGCCGGTGGTGGCCTCGGGCGCCACCAGCGCCAGGTGGTGCGGCTGCTCTTCTTGCCCGTGCACGCGCAGGCACAGGCTGGTGCCGTTGAAGAAGCCGCGCTGTTCGTCCAGCCAGGCGGTGCGCACCGAGTTGTCGAAGGCATACACCTCGTAGCGCAGTTCCAGCGGCTGGCCGGCTTGGCTCGCGACTTGCCAGCGGCATTTGTCGAGTTGCTGCACCGCGAGCCGGCGGCCGTTCTGGCGTGCCTCCAGCTTTTGCAGGTGCTTGGCAAATTCACGCACCAGGTAGCTGCCCGGGATCCACACCGGCAGCGACACGGTTTGCTGGTCCGCGGGCTGGGCGATGGTCAAGGTGACCTGGAACAGGTGGGCTTTGGGCTCGCTGGCGTCAATGCGGTAGAGCAGGGCGGTGGGGGTGGTGCGTTTCATGGGCAGGTGGGGCGTGGTCGGCGCCCGGGAGAAAAGGGGGCTGGGCGGGCCGCCAGGCGCCCGCAGGCCGCAGGGGCGAGGTCACGCCGCGCTGGGGCATGGCCCCGGCGATCGAGCCGCTTCAGGCGATGATGCGGCGGCGTTGCCGCTGTGGGGGCGGCCGGGGCGGGGGCCGCGGGCGGGCCGTGCTTGTCCACGCGCGGCGGGGCTCAGGTGTTGGCGGCGGCCAGCAGGCAGCTCAGCGTGGCCACCACGGTCAGGCGAAAGCGCAGGGTCAGCCAGGGGCGCAGCTGGGCCGAGGTCCAGGTCTTGCGGTCCACCAGGTAGCACACGATCAGCAGCAAGCCCAGCAAGGGCAGGCCCGCATAGACCGGCATCACCACCGCGATCCAGGCCACGATCGACGGCACCACGCCCCACAGCACATGGAAGCGCGGCGCGTCTTCGCCTTGCTGGAAGGCGATGCCCCAGTGGATGCCCCCCAAAAAAGAGGTCACGGTGGCGGTGTAGCCCATCAAGGCCAGCGCCACGAAGGGCATCAGATCGGGGGTCACCAGCCACATCAGCAAGGCCAGCAGCACAAAAGGCAGCAGGCCGGCGTAGCCCAGGCGCTCGATGGTGACTGACAGCGGGGTCGCGCCCGCCGGATGGGGAGTCGGGACAGAGGTGTTCATGGCCTGAATTGTGGCCGCGTTTGGCCACGCCCACGCGGCGCCGGGGCTTTCTGGCCTCAGGGGTGTTGCGTGGCGGACTCAGTCCGCCCGCGCGCGGCGCTCATTCCTTGCTGGGGGCGCCGGGGTTGCTGGCCTGGGCCAGGCGTTGCTCGATCTGCTGGGTGTTCAGGGCCCCCGGCACGCGGCTGCCATCGCTGAAGATCACGGTGGGGGTGCCGGTGATCTTGTATTTGCGGCCGAACTCGACGTTGCGGCCCAGCGCGGTCACGTCGCAGCCGTTGCCGGCAGCGGGCGCGGCCTTGTCACGCACCATCCAGTCCAGCCAGGCGGCGGCTTTGTCCTTGGCGCACCACAGGTTGCGCGAGCGGTCGGCCGAGTCCGGGCCCAGGATCGGGTACAGGAACAGGTAGACCGTCACGTTGTCGACCTTGGCCAGGTCTTTTTCAAAGCGTTTGCAGTAACCGCAGTTGGGGTCTTCAAACACCGCAATTTTGCGCTGGCCGTTGCCGCGCACGATGGTGAAGGCGTCCGCCAGGGGCAGTGCACTGAAGTCGACCGCGGTGATCTTGGCAACGCGCTCCTCGGTGAGGTTGCGCTGCTGGACGGTGTCAATCAGCTCGCCCTGGATCAGGTAATTGCCCTTGGCGTCGGTGTAGAACAGGTCGTTGCCCACCTGCACCTCGTACAGCCCGGCCATGGGCGTCTTGCGGATGGCCTCGATGTTCTGCAGCTGGGGCAGGCGCGCGGCCAGGTTCTTGCGGATCACGGCGTCCTGCGCCTGCGCGCCGACGCAGGCTGCAGCCAGGGCCAGCGAGGTCAGCAGCCGGCGGGACAAGGGAGAAAAGGTCATGGTGTGGGTCGGGAGGGGTGGGGGAGAGGCGCGTTGGGTGGGCCGGTGGACCGGCTCAGTTCAGGCCCATCGCGAGGCGGGTGACCCAGTTTTTGAGGGGGCCGCTGCGGTCGAACTGGTTCATGCCCCAGTTGCGTGCGGTGGGCAGCGGGGTCAGCGGGTGGTCAAACAGCCACTGCAGACCGTCGCTGGCCAGGCCCAAGGCCCAGATGCCGGCCTTGCGCTCGCGCTCGTAGCGGCGCAGCAGCTTGGGGTCGGACACGCTGCGCCAGTAGTCGCGCTCGCGCAGGATGCGGGCCAGCGCGGCCACATCGCCCAGCCCCAGGTTCAGGCCTTGGCCTGCCAGTGGGTGCACGGCGTGCGCGGCATCACCGGCCAGGGCCCAGCGGCGTGTCGTCTGGGGGGCGGCCTGACCTTCTGGCGTCGGCACCGTGCCGGTCCAGTGGTCGGCGCGGCTTTGCTGCAGCGGCCAGCTCGCGCGTTCGCTGCTCAGGCGCAGCGAATCGGCAGGCAGGCCGGCACCCGCGGCGACGCGGTTGGCAAAGTCAGCTGGGGACAGGGACATCAGTTCGGGCACTTCGTGATGAGGCACTGACCACACCAGCGCCACAGAGTTCCCCTGCGGGCCCGAAATCGGCAAAAAAGCCATCACTTGGCCCGGCAGGAACCACTGCTGGGCGCATTGCTGGTGCGGCGCGGGCAGCTCCAGGCGGGCCGCAATCGCGGTGTGCGGGTAGGGCGTGGTCTGGTAGTTGACGCCAAACTCCTCGCGGGTGCGGCTGGCGCGGCCCTCGCAGACCACGGTCAGCGCCGCGTTCTGGGGGCTGTCCACGCGTTCGATCTGGGGCTGAAACCCCACCGCGTCGGCCAGCCGGGCCTCCAGCGCGGGCACGTCGACGATCCAGGTCAGGGCCTCGGTCTGCTGGGCCTGGGCCGAAAAGTGGACGCTGCCCCCCTGGTCGCCATAGACCCGCATGTCGGTCACCGGGGTCGCGGCGTCGGACTCGGGCCAGCAGCGCAGCGAGGCCAGCAGCTTTTGCGAGGCGCTGTTCAGCGCATAGGCGCGCACATCGGCGGCCGGCGGCGCGGCGTCGGCGGGGCGGGGCGGGGCCACCAGGGCCACGCGCAGGCGTTCGCGGGCCAACAGCAGGGCCAGCGTCTGGCCGACCACGCCGGCACCACGGATACACACATCAAAGGCTTGCGTCATGGGTTGGGATTGTAGGAGCCAGGCACAATGGCGTTTTAACCTGCGCCAACACTTCATCGCCTTCAAGGGGCATGGGGTCGGGGCCACTTGTCAGAGGGCCGGGGCGCCCGGGAAGGGGAGCATGGCTGATTGGACGCCCGCTGAGGGCGATGTGCAGGGCGTGGTCGCCCGTTTGTTTGTGCACCCGGTGAAGTCGTGTGCGGCGGTCGAGGTGCAAGAGGCCTGGGTGCTGGACACCGGGCTCGAGTTGGACCGCGCCTGGATGGTGGTCGACGCCGATGGTGTATTTGTCAGCCAGCGCGAACTGCCCCGCATGGCGCTGATCCGGCCCCAGCTCAAAACCTACGAAATGATCTTGCGCGCCCCGGGCATGCTGGCCCTGCATGTGGCGATCGACGAGGTCGAGGCGCCGGTCAGCGTGCGGGTCTGGGACGACCAGGTCAAGGCCTACGACATGGGCGCGGTGGCGGCCCAGTGGTTCACCGATTTTCTGGGGCGCCCGCTGCGCCTGGTGCGCTTTGACCCCGAGCAAAAGCGCCTGTCCAGCCTGCGCTGGACCGGCGGGCTGGAGGCGCCCAACCAGTTCAGCGACGGTTACCCGGTGCTGGTCAGCAGCGAGGCCTCGGTGGCCGACCTCAACCAGCGCCTGGTGGCCGCGGGCCATGCGCCGGTGGGCGTGGAGCGCTTTCGTGCCAATGTGGTGCTGGGTGGGGTCGAGGCGTTTGATGAAGACCGGCTGGAAGACATCCACATCGGCACCGACGACGGCCCACTGGTGCTGCGCCCGGTCAAGCCCTGCGCGCGCTGCCCGATCCCCAACATCGACCCGCTGAGCGCGGAAAGCAGCCCCGAGGTCGGCGACACGCTGATGGGCTTTCGCCGCGACGAGCGCGTGGGGGGCGCCATCACCTTCGGCATGAACGCCATCGTCACCGAAGGCGCCGAGCGCCGGGTCCGGGTGGGGCAGCCGGTGTGGGGGCGTTACCGCTTCGACTGAGCCCCCTTGGCCTGGGGCGGGCCGGGCCTGGCCCGGCCGGGGCCCTGACTCAGGCCACCACGGACACGGCTGGGTCGTCCGCCAGGTCGCCCGCGGGGGCGTCGGTTGGTTCCGCGCCGTTCGGGTCGATGCCATCCATCAGCCAGCTGAACAGGCGGTCCGCGTCGACGGCCTGAATCAACAGGCGTCCCTCGTTGGCCTTGATCACCTGGCGCGTCAGCATCGACTGGCTCTGCAATGCGAGCGGGCTGGGCTCGAGTGCGCTGGCTTCGAATGGCGTCACGGCGTGCAGCTCGTCCACCAGCAGGCCCAGGGCCTGGGTGCCGTGGCGCAGGATCATCACCTGGCTGTTGCTGCTGATCTCGGAGCGCCGGCCGTGCAGCAACTGGCCCAGGTCAAACACCCAGATGAAGCTGGCTTTGCCCTGCGGGCTTTGGCTGTCGCGCAGCCCCAGGATGCCGACCTGGCCCGCGTGCAAGCCCATCGAGGTGGTGCGCACCTCGCGGAAGGACACCGCCTCCTGCACGCATTCGGCGGGCAGGGCCATGAGGTTGCCGTCGCAGAAGAAGGTGGCGAACTCCAGGCCGCCCTGGCTGCTGCTGTCGTGCTCGATGTAGCAGTCCTGGCTGCGCAGGGCACCGCGCCCCTGGCGAACCTCGCCAAAGTGCCGGTAGACGACCGCGATCACGTCATCGCGGTAGCCGTCCACGGTCTTGAACTCGCGGTAACCGTTGGACACCGAGCAGGCCTCGATCGCGTATTCGCCCTGGTGGGTGCAGATGCGGGCGTGGCTTTGGCCATTGGCCAGGCTGGTTTGGGTGGCCGGCAGGCTCAGGGTCGAGCCCGCCGGGTGGTCGGGGCTGGTGCTGGACAGTACCCGGCCCTGCCGGTTCACAAACAGCGCCTGCATGTGTTCGCGCCCGCCCAGGCCGCTGAGCAGCATGTTGTGCAGCTCGGGACCGGAGTCGAACACGATGCCGATGCCCCCCACGATCTGGTCTTCGTGCTCGGGGTGGCGGATGGCGGCGTGGTAGACGTAGCTGGGCTCGCCGCCGTACCAGGGCGTGTTCTCGAAGGGGCTGACGTGGTAGTGCTGGGGCGAGGCCAGGCGGCGCACCGCGGCCAGGTCGCTTTCGCCGAGGAACTGGCCGACAAAGGCCTGGCCCGCCTCGCTGGTGGCGGCCAGGATGCGGCCCTGGTGGTCGTACACAAACAGGCTGGTGTAGACCGTGTAGAGCGCATGGATGGTGTCCAGCACGGTCTGCATGCGCTGGGCCGCGTCGGGCGGTTGGTCGGCCAGCGCCTGGCGCAGTTCGGGGCTCAGCGCCCACCAGCGGCAGTCGTCCGAGCGCTCGTAGAGGTTGCGGTCCAGCAGGTCCACCAGCAGGTGGGCGGTGAACTCGGCATCCAGCAGCGAGGAGCCCAGCACCGTCTGGTAGAGGTCATGGATGGAGTGCTCGAACAGCTCGTTGCTGCGGTTACCGGTCTCGCTGATCTGTTCCAGCACAGTCTTGAGCTTTTGCATGTCGCCCTGCTGGCCCGCGGTCATCACCTGGCCGTTCCAGACGATGCGTTGGATGTGGCGCGCCGCCACGACGATGTCGTGCAGCGGCGGGCAAAAGCGGTCGGCGTGCGACAGCAGCCCATCCAGCAGCAGCGGGTCCAGCCCGCTCACCAGGTCGCGGCTCTGGCTGCTGAAGGCCACGTCGAGCGGGATCATGGCCTGGCCCAGCCAGCCCTTGGGGCCCGGGTAGCCCTGGTAACCCGCCGAGCTGAAGGTGCGCACCAGGTACTCGCGCCCGGCATACATGAACAGGTGCGGCGATTGGTCGAGGTTGACCGGCACCTTGACCCCGACCGGAATCCAGTTCGGGTCGGCGCTGGCAATCACCTGGTGCGCATCGTCAAGCAGCAACAGGTTGGTGCGCTGGGCCGGGTCGCCATGCGACTGGAAGATGCCCGCCATTTCTTCTTCGAAGTGGAAGCACAGGCACAGCACGCCGACCACCGCGCCCGTGTCCGGGTGGTGCATGCGGCGCGAGTAAATCAGCGCCTTGCGCTTGTTGGGGCGCAGGTCGCTGGCGCGGAAGGTCTCGACGTACTGGTCGCTGTCCAGGGTTTGGCGCAGCAGGGGGTCGGCGCTGTGCTCCAGCGGCGTGGTGGGGTCGATCTGGGCCAGCACATGGCCTTGGGTGTCGAGCAGGATGATCTCGTCATACACCGTGTACTTGTTGCGGTACTCGCACAGGCGGTGGTGGATCAGGCCCCGTTCCTCGTGCAGGCCCGCGACGAAGCTGCACAGCTCGCGGTCGGTGGCCAAAAAGCCGACGTCGGCGGTGCGCTCGAACAGGTTGCGCACCACAATGTCGATCACATACTGGGCCGTGGTCCCGATTTCGGTCAGCACGTGGCTGACTTTTTGGTGCACCAGGCTTTGCACCAGTTCTTTTTCCAGCAGCGAAAAACTGCTGCGCGTGGCGGCCATGGTGGGCAGGATGGCGCGCGCCTCCTGCGGGCAGTTCATCTTGGCCGACGCCTCGATGATGCGCCACATCAGGTTGAGCTCCTGCAGCGAGCGTTCACAGCGCCCCACATCGCGCATGTAGGGCAAAAATACTTCAGTTTGACTGGCCGTCAATGCTTTGGAGCTCATGTCATGTCCTTGGTGAAACGTGTTCGCCGGAAGGCGCATTAGTGCGAACCCGGTTATCTTAAGCAAGACTTATGCGCACTGAGGGCCAATGTGCACAGCTTGTGTCAGTGTTGGGTGATTCAGGCGTGGGCGGGCGTCGGGGTGGCGTCCGCACCACACGGCCGGGGCCCGGCGCCGATCAGTACAATTGCGGCCAGTTTCCCCCCGCCTCAACCGGCTTGAAGTTGGCCCCTGTGGTGCTTTGCAGCCCACCGTGGGGCGGCCGACCGGCCAGCCCCGCGCAGGTCGGGCACCTTCAGCAGGTCCGTGCAGGACCCGGCGGTGCCCCTGGGGACCCACTTAAACCAAGGAATTTCCATGAGCCTCAAATGCGGCATTGTGGGCCTGCCCAACGTCGGCAAGTCCACCCTTTTCAACGCGCTGACCAAGGCTGGCATCGCGGCCGAGAACTACCCCTTCTGCACCATCGAGCCCAATGTGGGCACCGTTGAAGTGCCGGACCCGCGCCTGAACCAGCTGGCCGAGATCATCAGCCCCGAGCGCATCGTGCCCGCCATTGTGGAGTTTGTGGACATCGCGGGCCTGGTGGCAGGCGCCAGCCAGGGCGAAGGCCTGGGCAACCAGTTCCTGGCCCACATCCGCGAAACCGACGCCATCGTCAACGTGGTGCGCTGCTTTGAAGACGACAACGTGATCCACGTGGCCGGCCGTGTCGACCCCATCTCGGACATCGAAGTCATCCAGACCGAACTCTGCCTGGCCGACCTGGGCACCGTCGAGAAGACCCTGCAACGCTCCATCAAGGCCGCCAAGTCGGGCAACGACAAAGAAGCCGCCAAGCTGGTGCAGGTGCTGACCCGCGTGCAAGCCACCTTGAACGAAGGCAAGCCGGTGCGCACCATGGACCTGAGCAAGGAAGACCTGGTCGTCCTCAAGCCCCTGTGCCTGATCACTGCCAAGCCCGCCATGTTTGTCGGCAACGTCAGCGAAGACGGCTTTGAAAACAACCCCCTGCTGGACCGCCTGATCGCCTACGCCAACAGCCAGAACGCGCCCGTGGTGGCCATCTGCGCCAAGATGGAAGCCGACATGGCCGACATGAGCGACGAAGACCGCGCCCTGTTCCTGGCCGAGCTGGGCCAGGACGAGCCGGGCCTGAACCGCCTGATCCGCGCCGGCTTCAAGCTGCTCGGCCTGCAAACTTACTTCACCGCCGGGGTCAAGGAAGTGCGCGCCTGGACCATCCGCGTCGGCGACACCGCCCCGCAAGCCGCTGGCGTCATCCACGGCGACTTCGAGCGCGGCTTCATCCGCGCCCAGACCATCGCTTTTGACGACTTCATTGCCTACAAGGGCGAGCAAGGCGCCAAGGACGCGGGCAAGATGCGCGCCGAAGGCAAGGAATACGTGGTCAAGGATGGCGACGTGCTGAACTTCTTGTTCAACGTCTGAGTCCCCACCGGGTGGCCCCTGGCGGACCCCTGAGCATGACCCAGAATGAGGGGCGCGCACCGGCCATCGGTGCCGCCCCTTTTTTGTTTTCAGTCCCGCGATGAACCCCTCACCCGACCTCAGCATCATCATCCCCACCTTCCGCCGCGAAGCCATGCTGCTGGACGCGGTGCACAGTGCGCTTGCGGTGCCCGGCCTGCAGGTGGAGGTCTGGGTGCTGGACGACAGCCCCGAGGGCAGTGCGCGCTCGGTGATCGAGGGTCTGGGCGATCCCCGGGTGACGTACTTGCTGCACCAGCCGCCCACCGGCGGCCACCCGGCGGTGTTGCGCAACCGCGGTGCCCAGTTGGCGCGTGCGCCGCTGCTGTACTTCCTGGACGACGACGACCGCGCCTTGCCCGAGGCGCTGGCGCGGGCTTGTGCGCAGCTCAGCGCATCGGCTGCTGGGGTGCTGATCAGTGCGCCCCAGCCGTTTGGCGACGACGCGCAGCGGGTCGAAGAAGAGCGGGCCTACTTTGAGCAGGCCGTGGCCTGGCTTGCACAGGGGCCGTCCGCGCTGCGCGTGGTGGCCCGCTTGTTGTTCGGGCCGGCCTTGCTGGTGTGCAGCACCTGTGTGATCCGGCGCGATGCGTTCCTGGCCACGGGTGGCTTCAGCACCACCATGCCGGTCTACGAAGACATTGATTTCTACATGCGCGCCGTGCGCCAGGCCGGTTACGTGGCCATGGCCGAGCCAGTGGTGGCGCGGCGGGTGGGCGGGCCCAGCCTGATCAGCGCCTGCACGCGGCCCCAGATGCTGGCCGCCTATGCCGAGTCGCAGGGCCAGTACCGGCGCCAGCGGGGCTGGTGGGAGTTCATGGCGCTCAAGCTCTGGCAGCGCCTGGGGCGCTGAGGCTCAACGCGCCCAAGGGCGTTAGCTCGTTCGTTCGTTCGTACGTCCCTGCCCACCCCGGTCGTGACGCGTGCCTGGGTCAGTCGCCAGCGCTCAAGGCGCCTTCGATCAGCACTTGCTGGATCAGGCGGCGGTCCAGCGCCAACCAGATCAGGATCGGTGCCAGCGTGGGCAGCAGCAGGAAGCCGATCTGGTAGCCCGCGCCGATCAGGTTGGCATCGAAGGCGTCAAAGCGGGTTTGGCTGCGCGTGGCTTCGGCCATGTGCACGCCCACCTGCAGCAGCCAGGTGAAGCACACCCCCCAGGCTTGAAACGGCAGCAGCATCAACCAGCCCAGCGGGATCTTCCACCAACTGCCCTGGGAGCGGACCGCCAGGAACAGCGCCGCCAGCAGCGGCGCGCCGTAGGCGTAGGTCAGCACATTGGCCTCGGGGGTCACGTCGGCCACCCGGCCGCCGGGCATGGGCACACCGAGGCCGGTCAGCAGCACCTGCTGGGTGCCTTGCAGTTCCGACCCATGCACCCAGAACGGGAACAGGGTGTGCATGGTGAACTCGGCCAGCCAGGCCGGCGCCAGCACCACATAGTGGCGGCCCGCGTACCACAGGGCCAGGCAGGGCACCAGCCAGAGCAGGGCACGGACAAAAAAGCCGCTGATGACGCTGAAGCCGGGTTTCATGCACGGGCTCCCGAGGGGGTGTCCTTCAGGTGCTGGCGGCGAAAGTCCTGCCGTGCCACCCAGCGCATCCAGACTAGCCAGACCACCAGCACGTCGAGCATGATCAGGGCCTGCCACAGGTAGAGGTGGGCAAACTCGAAGGCCTGGGTGTTCCAGCCCGCCAGGTAGAACAGTGAAATGATGCGCAGCAGGTTGAGCGCCTGGATGGCCACAAAGCCCAGTGCCAACCCCACCAGTTTGGCCGACCAGCGCGCCGGGTAGGCCAGCAGGGCGGCCAGCAAGATCAGGCAGGCCTCGACGCCATTGCAACCGGCCTCGATCGAGACGCCGATGCCGGTCTTGGCGTTCTGCAAAATCTTGCCGTAGGACACCACGTTGGCGTCAAACAACTGCACCAGAAAAGCACTGGCGCTGGCCAGGAAGGACGTCCACGGCAGCACCACCCATTGCTGCGCCGGCGGGGTCAGTTCACCGACGAACAAGACCACCAGCAACAGCAGAAAAATCAGAAAAAAACGCACCATGGACCGGTGCCCTCCCTTGGGGTTGCGGAGCGCCGACTGTAGCGCAGAAGCCCCGGCTCAGCGCCTCAGTTGGGGAACACGTACAGCAGCGCCACTGTCATGCACAGGTAACGCAGGAACTTGCCAATCAGCATGTAGCCCAGGCAGGGCCAGAACGACAGGCGCAGCCAGCCCGCCACGGCGCACAGCGGGTCGCCCACCACGGGCAGCCAGCTCAGCAGGCAGGCCTTGGGCCCCAGCCGCTGCAACCAGCCCAGCACCCGCAGGTGGTGGGGCGACCGGTGGTAATGGTCCACGGCCTTGTGGGCGCCATAGCCCATCCACCAGTCGACCGCGCCACCCAGCGTGTTGCCCGCGGTGGCCACCGCGATGGCGGGCCAAAACAGGTCCGGGTTGAGCTTGAGCAGGCCGAACAGCGCGGGCTCCGAGCCCAGCGGCAGCAGGGTGGCCGACACAAACGACACCACGAACAGGGTGCTCAGGCCCAGCTCGGGCAGGGCCAGCAAGTTGAGCAGGGCGTCGATCCAGGCTTGCATGGGGGCTCAGTATAGGCAGGGCAGGGGGGGGCTGCGACGGGGCGCGGGCGCAGGGTCAAAACGCCCATTTCAATTGCTGAAATTTTGAGCAGCTACAATCATGCCTCATTTTTCAGCATGCCCCGGGCATGCACCACCACTCCCCCCGCCACCCGCTTTACCTGCCTGATCCATGCAGATTGGTCACCTGTCGCTTGAAAATTCGCTCTTTGTGGCCCCCATGGCGGGGGTCACGGACCGGCCTTTCCGCCAGTTGTGCAAGTCGCTGGGCGCCGGCTATGCGGTCAGTGAGATGGTGACCTCGCGGCGCGAACTGTGGAATTCCCTCAAGACCTCCCGGCGCGCCAACCACGAGGGTGAGAAAGAGCCGATCGCGGTGCAGATTGCCGGCACCGAAGCGCAGATGATGGCCGATGCCGCCGTCTACAACATCGAGCGCGGCGCACAGGTGATTGACATCAACATGGGGTGCCCGGCCAAGAAGGTGTGCAACAAGTGGGCTGGTTCGGCGCTGATGCAGGACGAGTCGCTGGCGCTGTCGATTGCCGAGGCTGTGGTCCAGGCTTGTGCCCCTTATCGGGTGCCGGTGACCCTCAAGATGCGCACCGGCTGGTGCCAGGCACACAAGAACGCCGTGGTGCTGGCGCGGGGCTTCGAATCGGTCGGCATCCAGATGCTGACCGTGCACGGGCGCACCCGCGAGCAGGGCTACAAAGGCCAGGCCGAGTACGAGACCATCGCCGCCGTCAAGGCCGCGGTGCGGGTGCCGGTGGTCGCCAACGGCGACATCGACAGCCCGCACAAAGCCCTGGAGGTGCTGCGGCGCACCGGGGCCGACGCCATCATGATTGGCCGCGCCGCCCAAGGCCGCCCCTGGATCTTCCGGGAGATCGCGCACTTCCTGGCCACCGGCCAGCTGCTGGCCGCGCCGCGCGTGGCCGAGGTGCGGCACTGGCTGCTCGAGCACCTGCAGGAGCACTACAGCCTGTACGGCGAATTCACCGGCGTGCGCTCGGCGCGCAAGCACATCGGCTGGTACGTGAAGGGCCTGCCCGACGGCGAGGCCCTGCGCCAGCAGATCAACGGCATTGAAGACAGCGCCCAGCAGTGGGCCGCGGTGGCGGGCTATTTTGACGCCCTGGGAGACCGCATGGAGCGCCTGCCCGAGTGGGCTGGCGAGACCGCGCCCGGCGTCGACGAAGAAACAATGGAAATCGCTGCATGAGCAATAAGAACATCGAAGACTGTGTCCGTGACAACCTGCTGGAGTACTTCCGCGACCTGCACGGCGAAGAACCCCACGGCATGCACGAGATGCTGATCCGCCTGGTCGAAAAGCCGCTGCTTGAAGTGGTCATGGCCCAGGCCGAGCACAACCAGTCGCGCGCCGCCGAATGGCTGGGCCTGAACCGCAACACCCTGCGCAAGAAGCTGGTCGAACACCAGCTGCTGAAGTGATTTTTTGAGCTGCCGGCGGCGGCGTCTCGGCGCAGCGGCCACCCCCTTTCCACATTCCAACCAGAAGACCTCGCATGAACGCACTCCTTTCTGTTTCCGACAAGACCGGCATCGTCGAATTGGCCCGGGAACTGCACGCCCTCGGCATCAAGCTGATCTCCACCGGTGGCACCGCCAAGCTGCTGGCCGAACAAGGCCTGCCGGTCACCGAAGTGGCCGAAGTCACCGCCTTCCCTGAAATGCTGGACGGCCGCGTCAAGACCCTGCACCCCAAGGTGCACGGTGGCCTGCTGGCCCGCCGCGACGTGCCCGAGCACATGGCTGCCCTGGCCGCCCACGGCATCGACACCATCGACCTGCTGGTGGTCAACCTGTACCCGTTTGAGGCCACGGTGGCCAAGCCCGGTTGCACGCTCGAAGACGCGATCGAGAACATCGACATCGGTGGCCCGGCCATGGTGCGCAGTGCCGCCAAGAACTGGAAGGACGTGGGCGTGCTGACCGACGCGTCCCAGTACGCCGGCGTGCTGGCCGAACTCAAGAGCGCTGGCAAGCTCAGCGACAAGACCCGCTTTGCCCTGTCGGTGGCCGCGTTCAACCGCATCAGCCAGTACGACGGTGCCATCAGTGACTACCTGTCGGCGCTGAACTTCGAAGAAGGCAACAACACGCCGTCGATGCAGCTGTTCCCGGCCCAGAGCAATGGCCGCTTCGTCAAGCTGCAAGACCTGCGTTACGGCGAAAACCCGCACCAGCAAGCCGCCTTCTACCGCGACCTGTACCCGGCCCCGGGCTCGCTGGTCACCGCCACCCAGGTGCAAGGCAAGGAGCTCAGCTACAACAACATCGCTGACGCCGACGCCGCCTGGGAATGCGTCAAGAGCTTCGACGCCCCGGCCTGCGTGATCGTCAAGCACGCCAACCCCTGCGGCGTGGCGGTGGGTGCCAACCCGCTCGAGGCCTACAGCAAGGCGTTCCAGACCGACCCGACCTCGGCGTTTGGCGGCATCATCGCCTTCAACCGCCCGCTCGATGGCGTGGCGGCTCAGCAAGTCAGCAAGCAGTTTGTGGAAGTGCTGATGGCGCCTGACTTCAGCGTCGAAGCGCTCGAAGTCTTCAAGAGCAAGGTCAATGTGCGCCTGCTCAAGATCGCGCTGCCCACCGGCGGCCAAACCGCTTGGGACAAGGGCCAGAACCTGGTCGACGTCAAGCGCATTGGCTCGGGCCTGCTGATGCAGACCGCCGACAACCACGAACTGCAACTGGCCGACCTCAAGGTCGTGACCACCAAGCAGCCCACCGCCGAAGAACTGCAAGACCTGCTGTTCGCCTGGAAGGTGGCCAAGTACGTCAAGAGCAACGCCATCGTCTTCTGCAAAGGCGGCATGACCATGGGCGTGGGCGCCGGCCAGATGAGCCGCCTCGATTCGGCCCGCATCGCCAGCATCAAGGCCGGCCATGCCCAGCTGAGCCTGCAAGGCACGGCGGTGGCCAGCGACGCGTTCTTCCCGTTCCGTGACGGCCTGGACGTGGTGGTCGACGCGGGCGCCACCTGCGTGATCCAGCCGGGCGGCTCGATGCGCGACCAGGAAGTGATCGACGCGGCCAACGAGCGCGGCGTGGCCATGGTGTTCAGCGGCGTGCGCCACTTCCGCCACTGAGGCCCGAGGCGGCAGGCCCTGGGGCCTGCTGCCCATCCATGCATGCAAAAAAGCGGCCCTCGGGCCGCTTTTTCATGGGGGGGCCGGTGCTGCGGCCGAGGCGTGGGGTGGGCCCTCAGCCGGCCGCCAGCTCCTTGAACACGGCGCGGGCCGCAGCCACGGTTTCCGCGATGTCGGCCTCGGTGTGGGCACCGCTGACAAAACCGGCTTCGTACAGCGCCGGGGCGATGTAGACGCCGCGGTCCAGCAGGCCGTGGAACAGGCGGTTGAAGCGCGGGCTGTCGCTGGTCATGACCTTGGCGTAGTTCTGCGGCAGCTCGGGCAGTAGGAAGAAGCCAAACATGCCGCCTTGGCAGTCGGCGCTGAAGGCCACGCCTTCGGCCGCGGCCGCAGCGCGCAGGCCGTCGACCAGGCTTTGGGTGCGGGCCGACAGGGCTTCAAAAAAGCCCGGTTTGCGGATCTCGCGCAGGGTGGTCAGGCCGCAGGCGGTGGCCACCGGGTTGCCCGACAGGGTGCCGGCCTGGTAGACACCCCCCAGCGGGGCCAGGTGTTCCATGATGGCGCGCGGCGCGCCAAAGGCCGCCAACGGCATGCCGCCGCCAATCACCTTGCCGAGCACGGTGATGTCGGGCTTGAAGCCCGGGATGGCCTGGGCGTAGACGCTTTGGGCGCTGCCCAGCGCAACGCGGAAGCCCGTCATCACCTCGTCGAGGATCAGCAGCGCCCCGTACTCGGTGCACAGCTCGCGGCAGCGCTTCATGAAGGGCACCGAGGCGCGCACGAAGTTCATGTTGCCCGCGATCGGCTCGATCATCAGGCAGGCCAGCTCGCGGCCATGCAGCGCGAAGGCTTCTTCGAGCTGGGCGATGTTGTTGAACTCCAGCACCAGGGTGTGTTGCACCACTTCGGGGGGCACGCCAGCGCTGGTCGAGGTGCCAAAGGTGGCCAGGCCCGAGCCGGCCTTGACCAGCAGCGCGTCGGCGTGACCGTGGTAGCAGCCTTCAAACTTGATCAGCTTGCTGCGGCCGGTGGCGCCACGCGCCAGGCGGATCGCGCTCATGCCGGCTTCAGTGCCCGAGCTGACCAGGCGCACCATCTCCATCGAGGGCATCAGGCTGAGGATCTCCTCGGCCAGTTCGACCTCGCGCTCGGTCGGGGCACCGAACGAGAAACCGTCCAAGGCGGCTTTTTGCACCGCTTCGAGCACGGCCGGGTGGCCGTGGCCCAGGATCATCGGGCCCCAGGAGCCGATGTAGTCAATGAAGCGCTGGCCGTTGGCGTCCCAGAAGTAGGCGCCCTCGGCGCGCTTCACGAAACGGGGCGTGCCGCCCACGGCGCGGAAGGCGCGAACCGGCGAATTCACGCCGCCGGGGATGACGCGCTTGGCGCGTTCGAACAGGGGCAGGTTCAGATCAGTGCTTGGTGTCATGGGGTGGAATCACAAAACCGGCCAGCGGGTCGCCGGGCTCGGTGGGGTCGTCATCGTCTTCTTCGGCGTCGTCGTCTTCGGGCTGGGCCCAGAACAGGCGGTCGGGCACCACATGGCCCATGCCCGGCCGGAAGCCCGAATCGAGGCAGCGGTCGAGGTAGCTCAGCGCCTCGCTGGTGGCCTCGCCCAGGTCCATGCCGGTGGCCAGCAGGGCCGCCAGCGCGGCGGACAGGGTGTCACCGGCGCCGGCGAACACGGCGTCAAACAGTTCAAACTGCACATGGCCCAGCGTGGTCTGCGGGCTGGCCAGCACGTTGTCCACGTGCTGGTCGGGCAGCGGGATGCCGGTCACCAGGGTGTAGGGCACGCCTTTTTCGGAGGCCGCGGTGGCGATGTCGCGCGCCGTGGGCGAGCGCTCATGGCTCCAGTCGGGCAGCAGCCAGCGCCACAGCGTGCTGTGGTTGCCCACCAACACCGAGGTCTGGGGCAGCAGCAGTTCGGCGAAAGCGTCCAGATAGCTGTCGATGCGGTCTTCTTCCCACCACGACAGGTTGGGCATGTAGGCCACCACCGGGATGTCCGGGTAGTCGGCGCTGATGCTGGCGATGGCGCTGATGTTTTCGGGGTCGCCCACAAAGCCGACCTTGATGACCTGCACTGGCACGTCTTCCAGCGTGGTGCGGGCCTGCTCGGTGACCACCTCGTCGTCAAAGGCGGCGTGGTCAAAGATCTCGGCGGTGTCGCGGATGTAGGCCCCGGTGACCACGGGCAGGGCGTGTCCGCCGACCGATGCGATGGTGCTGATGTCGGCCGCCAAGCCCCCGGCACCACTGGGGTCGCTGCCGTTGAACACCATGACGCAGGCCGGAGTGCTCTCTTCTTCGGCGGTCTGGAGGGGGCTGTCGGGGGTGTTTGGCTTGGTCATGAAGTCCAGAAAAAGGCAGCCTTTGCAGGGTGGCAGAACCTGCCGCAGGACTCGATACAATCGTTGCATTCTAATTGAAGGCCCTTTAAGCTGTGACTGATAACAAAACTTGGATGTGTCTTATTTGCGGTTGGATTTACGATGAATCCGCTGGCTCGCCGGAAGAGGGCATCGCCCCCGGCACGCCTTGGGAACAGGTGCCGATGAACTGGACTTGCCCTGAGTGCGGCGCCCGCAAAGAAGATTTTGAAATGGTCCAGATCTGACCAACTGACTCCCTATCTGGCGTCGATCTGGCGACAGGAGGAACCCATTGATGCCCGGTGAAGGTTCAGGACTCAAAGTCCTGGTGGTGGACGACAGCAACACCATCCGGCGCAGTGCCGAGATTTTTCTCAAGCAGGGGGGCTATGACGTCCTGCTCGCCGACGATGGCTTTGACGCCCTCGCCAAGGTCAGCGACTACGAGCCCCAACTGATCTTTTGCGACATCCTGATGCCCAAGCTCGATGGGTACCAAACGTGTGCCATCATCAAGCGCCATGAGCGTTTTTCGGCCACGCCCGTGGTCATGCTGTCCTCCAAGGACGGTGTGTTCGACAAGGCGCGTGGTCGCATGGTGGGTTGTCAGGACTACCTCACCAAACCATTTACCAAAGACCAGTTGCTGCAGGCGGTGCGGCAATTTGGCATGCAGAGCCAAGGAGCGAGTTGATGCCCATTCACAAGGTGCTGATCGTGGACGATTCAAAAACAGAGTTGTTGTTTTTGTCCGATCTGCTGCAAAAGAATGGCATGCAGGTGCGCACGGCTGAGAACGCGGACGAGGCCTTCAAGCGCCTCGCCGAGGACAAGCCCGACCTGATCCTCATGGACGTCGTGATGCCGGGGCAAAACGGCTTTCAGCTGACCCGTTCGATCAGCCGCGACCCCAAGTACGCCGACGTGCCCATCATCATGTGCACCAGCAAGAACCAAGAGACTGACCGGGTCTGGGGTTTGCGCCAAGGCGCCCGTGGTTACATCACCAAGCCGGTCGATCCCCTCGAACTCAAAGCCAAGATCAACGCGCTGAGCTGAGCGCAGAACCCATTCGCAATGGCCAACCGTGAAGCCCTCCGTGAACTCCAGAGCCGCCTTGCGGTGCGTTTGCAGGCGGCTCAGTCCGACGGGCCATCGATTGCCTGGCTGGCCGTCGAGGCCGGTGCGGGCCGCTACCTGATGCCCTTGGCCCAGTCGGGCGAAATCTTCCCGTGGTCGCCGGTGCAGTCGGTGCCTTACACCCAGTCGTGGTTCTGGGGTGTGGCCAACCTGCGCGGCAACCTGTCGGGCATCGTGGACCTGTCCGCGTTCCTGGCCGAGGCCTGGTCCGGGGCGCCGCGACCGGTGCCGCGCACCGAGCAGGCCCAGAGCAATTGCAGCCTGTTGGCGCTCAACAGCGCCCTCGACGTCAACGCCGCGCTGGTGGTCGACCGCCTGGCCGGCCTGCGCAGCCCCGACGTCTTTGTTTCCTCCACTCCCCCTGAAGCGGGCGCGCCCGCCTTCCTGGGCGGGGTCTACACCGATGCCCAAGGCGACCGCTGGCAGGAGATCAAGCTCCAGCTGCTGTCGCAATCTGCGCAGTTCCTCAGTATCAGTGCCTGAGTTTTTCAGCCAAGGTCTTGCCATGTCATTAGTCGACAAATTAGGAAAGCTGTTTGCCAAGAAGAGCTCGTCGGAGACCGACTCCTCGGTGTCCATCGGGGTGCCTGATACGCGCCAGGACGAGGCCCTGACTGACCAGGCCTATGGCGCGCGCCACGACACCCACCTGGAGGCCGCGATGTCGCTGCCTGAGAGCCTGGCGCCGAGCACCGAGTTGGACAACCGCTCGGGCGGTTTCGCTGAAACCCGCCTGGCCGAGTCCGACATCAAGGACGCCACCGAGGGCCTGATCGACCTGCCGCTGCTGGGCCGCCGATCGGTGGCGCGCCACCAGCGCATTTTGTTCATCTTGCTGGGCGTGGCCCTGCTGGTGCTGGCCGCGATTGCCGGTTACGCGCTCAGCCAGGCCGAAAAAGTGGCCCAGCAGCTGGCCGCCACCGGGCAGTCGCTGATGCAGTCGCAGCGCCTGGCCAAGTCGGTGTCGCAGGCGCTGGTGGGCAGCCCGCAGGCCTTCCCGGACGTGGTCGAAAGCGCGGACGTGCTGGTGAAGTCGGTGCGTGCGCTGGGCGCGGGCGACCCCTCGATGCGCCTTGAGGCCCTGAACGACAGCTTCAAGCCCGACCTCGACAAGATCATGCCGCTGATCGAGCGCGCCGAGCGCCACGCCTCCCTGGTCATGGGGCAGCAGAAAATCCTGACCCAGGTGGGCGACGCGCTGCGCACCATCAACCGCCAGTCCGCCGACCTGCTGGAAATCGCCGAGACCATCTCCTCACTCAAGCTGCAGCAGAACGCCCCGGCGTCCGAGATCTCGGCGGCCGGTCAGCTGGTGATGCTGACCCAGCGCATCGGCAAGTCGGCCAACGAGTTCCAGACCACCGAAGGCGTCAGCCCCGAGGCCGTGTTCCTGCTGGGCAAGGACTTGAACTCTTTCCGCGAAATCGCCCAGGGCCTGCTCAATGGCAGCCCCGAGCTGCGCCTGAGTTCGTCCAAGGACGCGCAGACCCGCGAACAACTCGAAGCCCTGATCAAGGTCTATGAGCAGACCCGCACCCAGGCCGGTGCCATCCTGGGCAACCTGCAGGGCCTGGTGTCGGCGCGCGAAGCGCAGGCCGCCATCCTGGGCGACAGTGAACCGCTGCGCCGCGAACTCGAATCGCTGCAAGGCCGCCTGTCCTCGCAAACCGGTCTGAGCCTGACCTCCATCCTGTCCCTGGTGGTGGCCTCGCTGTTCGTGTTGATCTGCGCCTTCGGTTTGGCGCGGGTGCAGCTGCTGGACAGCCGCAACCGCCAGACCTCGGCCGAATTGCAGCAGCTCGAAGCCCAGCGCCAGGAGCAGGAAGCCAAGCGCGTCAACGACGCCAACCAAGCGGCCATTTTGCGGCTCATGAACGAACTGCAGACGGTGGCCGAAGGCGATCTGACACAAGAAGCCACGGTGACCGAAGACATCACCGGCGCCATCGCCGACTCGGTCAACTACACGGTGGAAGAACTCCGCATGCTGGTGGGCAACGTGCAGAACACGGCTACCCGGGTGGCTCAGACCACGGCCCAGGTGGACAACACCTCGACCGAGCTGCTCGCGGCCTCGACCGAACAGCTGCGCGAGATCCGCGAAACCGGCCGCTCGGTGCTCGACATGGCGAGCCGAATCAACGGCGTGTCGGCGCAGGCGCAAGAATCCGCCGCGGTGGCGCGCCAGTCGCTGCAAGCCGCCGACTCGGGCCTGCAAGCTGTGCAAAACGCCATCGGCGGCATGAACGCCATCCGCGACCAGATCCAGGACACCTCCAAGCGCATCAAGCGCCTGGGTGAGTCCTCGCAGGAGATTGGTGAAATCACCGAGCTGATCTCGGACATCACCGAGCAGACCAACGTGCTGGCGCTGAACGCCGCCATCCAGGCCGCCTCGGCCGGTGAAGCCGGCCGCGGCTTCTCGGTGGTGGCCGAAGAAGTGCAGCGACTGGCTGAACGCTCCGCCGACGCCACGCGCCAGATCTCGGCGCTGGTGAAAGCGATTCAGACCGACACCCAGGACGCCGTGGCCGCCATGGAGCGCTCCACGCAAGGGGTGGTGGAAGGGGCGCGCCTGTCCGACAGCGCCGGTACCGCACTGACCGAAATCGACAGCGTGTCGCGCCGACTGGCCGAGCTGATTGAGCAGATTTCCTCGTCGGCTTCGCACGAAGCGACGCTGGCCAACGAGGTGGCCGACAACATCCAGCACATTTTCGCGGTGACCGAACAGACCGGCGAAGGCACGCGCAGCACGGCCCAGCAGGTGCGCGAGCTGTCCCACATGGCTGAGGAACTGCGCCAGTCCGTGGCCCGTTTCAAGATTGCCTGATTGACGACCGCCTTGCCGACCCCCCGCCCCACCGGACGACTCCATGCGACCCACTGAAGCTGCGGCCCCCGTCGGCCCCGATGCTGCGGACCAAGACCTGGGCCCTTTGGCCTGGGTGCTCGACGAGCTGCGCAAATCCCTCGAAAGTTCGGTCAAGGCGCTGCGGCGTTTTGTGCGCGAGGCCGAGCAAAGCGCCGGCAGCGAGCTGGGGGCCGCCGACGTCAGCGCCCTGCGCCTGGCCCGTCAGCAGTTGCACCAGGCCACGGGCGCACTCGAGATGGTGGGGCAGCCGCCCGTCGCGCTGATGCTGCGCGCCATGGAAGGCGTGGCCCAGAAGTTGATTCAAAGCCCGGCCCAATGCAATGAAGAGGTGATCGGCCTCATCGAGCGCGCGAGTTTTGCCGTCAGCGAGTACCTGGAGGCCGTGCTGGCCGGGCACGAGGTGTCGCCCGTGGCGCTGTTCCCGCAGTTCCGCGACGTGCAGCAGTGGCTGGGCGCGGAGCGCGTGCACCCAGCCGACCTGTGGACGCACGACCGCCGCCTGGCCGACCCGGCCCTGCCGGCCGACATCAAGCCGCTGGCCTACAGCCCCGATGTGCGATCGCGTTTCGACCACGCCATGCTGCGCCTGGTCAAGACCGGCCGACCCGCGGGCGCGCGCGCCATGGCCCAGCTGGCCGCCGGCCTGGCCGACGCGGGCAGCCAGGGCAGCCGCTTGTTCTGGAAGGTGGCCGCCGGGTTCTTCGAGGGCATTGCGCTCGACCTGGTGCCGCTGGACGTCTATGTCAAACGCGTGATTTCGCGCGTGCTGGTGCAGTACACCGCACTGTCCAAGGGCGAGGCGGCGGTGTCCGACCGCCTGTTCCAGGACCTGCTGTTCTACTGCGCCCAGGCGCGCCTGACCCCCGAGCACGAGGCGCCTTTGCTGCGCCCGGTGCGCGAGGCCTTTGAGCTGCAAAGCCACCCGGCGGCCGACTACGAGGCCCGCCGCTTTGGCCGCTTCGACCCGGCCGTGCTGGTGCAGGCCCGCAAGCGCATCGCCGCGGCCACCGACACCTGGTCGGCCTTGGCGGGCGGCGACCGCAACAAGCTGCGCAGTGCCGTGGACCAGTTCAACCTGGTGGCCGAGTCGCTGCGCAAGCTGCACCCGGCCAGCGTGGCCTTGGGCGACGCGCTGCAGCACACCGCCGAGGTCACGGCCGAGCAGGGCGAAGTCCCCGGCCCCGCGCTGGCCATGGAAGTGGCCACCGCGGTGCTGTTCCTGCAGGCCTGCTACCAAGAACACGACACCGACGAGGCCCTGATGGCCGAGCGCGCCCAGGCCCTGGCGGGCCGGCTGCAGCGCGTGCTGAGTGGCCAGGAGGTGGGCGCCCTGGAACCGTGGATGGAAGAGCTGTACCGCCGCGTCAGCGACCGCCAGACCATGGGCAGCGTGGTCGAAGAACTGCGCGCCACCCTGACCGAGGTCGAGAAGTCGCTTGACGGCTTTTTCCGCCAACCGACCGACGCCCAGGGGCTCAGCGAAGTGCCGGCCAAGCTGTCGCAGATGCGCGGCGTGCTCTCGGTGCTGGGCCTGGACCAGGCCGCTCACGCGACCATGCGCATGCGCGACAGCGTGGAGCGCCTGATGGTCGACGAGGTGACCGACGACGCCCTGCGCGCCGGCACCTTCGAGCGCCTGGGCAACAGCCTGGGGGCTCTGGGCTTTTTGATCGACATGCTGAGCTACCAGCGCAGCCTGGCGCGCAAGCTGTTCGTCTACGACGAGGACGCGGGCGAACTCAAGTTCCTCGGTGGGCGGCAACGCCAGCAGTACGGGGCCCCGAACGAGGCCCCGTCGAGCGACGACTTCGCGTCCACCGACGCCGCGCCGCTGGCACCGGCCAGCGACTTCCAGGCCGCCTTGCCACAGGCCGCCTTCGAAGCCGCCCCGGCCCAACCCACGGTCGAGGCGCGCGAATCCGCCCTCGAGGCCTCGGCGGGTCTGGACGAGCGCACGGCGCCCGCCTGGCCTGCGCCCCAGCCCGCCGTGCCCGAGCCGGCATCCGCCGCCTCCGACGCTGACCTGGCAGAAGACGATCTGCTCGACGTCTTCCTCGAAGAAGCCCGTGAGGTGCTGGCCACCGGCCGCGCCGCCGTGCAGGCCCTGGGCGACGACCCGGGCAACCTGACCGAGCAGACCGTGCTGCGCCGCGCCTTCCACACCCTGAAGGGCAGCTCGCGCATGGTCGGTCTGGCCGAGTTTGGCGAGGCGGCCTGGGCCCTTGAGCAGCTCCTCAACGCCTGGCTGGCCGAGCAAAAGCCCGCCAGCCCGGCGCTGCGGCAGGTGGGCGCGCACGCGCTGTCGCAGCTGGCCCGGTGGGCCGACGACATCGCCGCGCACCGCGCCGACGGCTGGCGTGCCCAGCCCCTGCGCGAGCTGGCCGACGCCCTGCGCCTGGAAGACCGCCTGCTGTTGTCCGACGCTGAGCCCACCGATGTGCCCACCGCCGGGCCCACCGATGTGCCTGCACCCCCGTGGGCTGACCTGGCCCCGGCGACCGAGCCCCAAGCCGACGCTGTGGCCGACCCGCTGGCGGATTTGCCCGCGTTGGACCTGTCCGGTTTCGACCTCGAAGAGGTCCCCGGTCCGCAGGGCGCCGACAGCGCCGCAGCCAGCGCTCCGGCACCCACGCCAAGCGCGGACGGCCTTGACCTCGACTTTGAGGCGCCGGCCTTCAACCTCGACTTTGGGCCCGATCCCAGCCAAACCGCCCCCAGTGCGCCGCTGGCCGCCCCCCTGCTGGACGCCTTGACCGAGGCCTCGGCCGAGGAGGCCGGCGACGCGCTGCTGCCCGACGGCTTCCACCTCGACCTGCCCGAGGTGGCCGCGCCTGCGCCCTTGGCCGATGAGTTTCAAACCGACTTCGAACCCACGGCCTTCCTGGACGATGAGGCGCCCGGCGACGCCGTCGAGGCCCGGGGCGACCCCGCCGACTTGCGCGTCGAGGACATTGATTTCGCCCAGTTCGAGGCCGAGTTGCAAGCGGGCCTCCCCGAGGCGGATGCCGTCGACCCGATTGAACAGGCGCTCGAGCAAGCGCTGAACCCGGTGGAGCCCGAGCCGAGCGCAGCGTCCTTTGACGCCGCCGAGGCCGCTGCGGACGCGTCGGCCACGCCCCCCTCGGAGGCCGCCATTGAGCCCCCGCTGCCCGATGGGCTGGACCTGGACTTTGGTCAGTTCGAGCCGTCCCTGGCGGCCGCCTGGCCCGGCGAGCTGCCTGACCTGACGCTGTCGTCGCCCGAAGCGCCATCCGATCCGCTGGCCGAGCCCGAACCTGAGGCCGAGCCCGAGGCGGCGCAAGCGCCCATGTCAGATGCCGACGCAGCGACCGAAGCGCTATACGACGCTGAAGCGGCGCTGGCGTCCGCCGCCGAGCCTGCGCCCGACACAGCGTCTGCGGCCGACGGCGAGCCCCCTTTCGACTTTGACCTGCGCCTGGAACCCACGCCGTTCGCGGGCCTGGCGCCCGGGCCCGTCGCTGCCCCAGCGGCCACAGCGACGCCAGCAGCCGAGCCGACACCCGAGCTGACACCGGAGTCGGCCGAGGCCGAGGCCTTGGACGACGGCGCGGAAGTCGAGCCCGGCAGTGGCCCGGACACCGTGTTCGCCGAAGCCATCGCCAACGAATCGATCAAGGTGATTGGCGACTTGCGGCTCAGCATCCCGCTCTACAACGTCTACCTCAACGAGGCGGACGAGTGGTCGCGCCGCCTGCAGACCACGCTCGGCGAATGGGCGCTGGAGCTGCACGAGCCCGTGCCCGACAACGCCATCACCTACGCGCACTCGCTGGCCGGCAGTTCGGCCACGGTGGGCTTCATGTCCTTGTCCTCGTTGGCCCGCACGCTGGAACACGCGCTGCAGCATGTGCAGCTGCAAAGCCAGGGCCGGGCCCAACAGGCCGAGGCCTTTGTCGACGCGGCCGATGAGATCCGGCGCCTGTTGCACCAATTTGCCGCCGGCTTCCTCAAGGAGCCGCAGCCCGACGTGGTGCAGGCCCTGCTGGACATCCTGGCCACCGAGTCCGATGCCACGGTGGCGCCCGAACCCGATCTGCTCGACGAGCCGCTGGCGCAGCCCTTGTCCGCGGAAGACCTGTCGGTCGACGGGCTCGACCTGGCGGACCTGTCGGACCGCCTCGAAGCCCCAGCCTCCAATGAGCCCGCTTTCGAGGCCTTGGCAGAAGCGCCGCCGGCGTTGACCACGCCCGACGCCTTGTCCGCGCTGGCGCCTGAGCATGCGGTGGATCCGGAGGCATGGCCCGAGCCCGATTCGGACCTGGCGTCCGAGCGGTTGGCCGACGCGGCTTCCGACCTCGGCGACGCGTTGACCCCGGGCGACGCTGAACCCGCCTCGCTGGCCGAGCCGCCATCGCTGGCGCCGTGGGACCTGCCCGAGGCCGATGTGGCCCCGCCGGCTGCGGGTGAGGCGCTCACGGCCGCCTTCGACGACGCCGAAGCGGGCTCCGACACGGACAGGGGCACGGACGCCGACGCTGACGCTGACGCCGAAACAGACGCAGCACTCACCGAACCATTGGACGCCGCCGCGTCGCTGGCCGACTTCGCCGATGAGGGGCCGGTTTCGGAGCGCGATGCCGATGCCGTGGCCGTAGCAGCCGATGCCGAAGCAGCCGATGCCACGGCAACCGACGCGCTGCTTCAGCAAGCCCTGTCGCCCGAGCGGCCCAACCCGGACACGGCCCTTGCCACGGCCCCGGCGGCGGCGCCCCGGGCCGAGTTGGAGGACGACATCGACGCGGTCGACGTGATCGACCCCGACCTGTTCCCGATCTTTGAAGAAGAGGCCCTGGAGTTGCTGCCCCGCCTGGGCGCCAGCCTGCGCCGCTGGCAAAGCGGCGGCCACGGGGACAGCGAACGCCCCGAGGTGCTGCGCCTGTTGCACACGCTCAAGGGCAGCGCCCGCCTCGCGGGGGCCCTGCGGCTGGGCGACATGGCCCACCGCATGGAGTCGCTGATCGAGGGCCTGGGCGACGACGGTGCCGATGCCGCCGCGCTGGACGGCCTGATGGCGCGCTTCGATGCCATGCAGGCCAGCTTTGACGCCCTGCGTGGCTTCAGCCAGCAGGCCGCCGACGCGGCAGCCCGCGTGCCCGAGGAGGCGCCGTCGGACAGCCCGTCCGATGCCGATGGCCGCGACGCCATGGCCGAGGCCGCGCCGGCGACCCCGGTGCTGCATTTCCCGCCGACCGTGCAGTTGCTGCCCGCCAAGGCCCTGTCGGGCCAGTCGGTGCGGGTGCGGTCGCAGCTGCTCGACCGCCTGGTCAACCAGGCCGGCGAGGTGATGATTTCTCGGTCGCGCCTGGAGGCCCGCATGGGCCAGTTGCGCGGTTCCCTGTCCGAGCTGACGGGCAACCTGGACCGGTTGCGCCAGCAACTGCGCGACATCGAGGTGCAGGCCGAGTCGCAGATGCAGTCGCGCCTGGCCCTGGCCAAAGACAGCGCCGCGGGCTTTGACCCGCTGGAGTTCGACCGCTTCACGCGTGTGCAGGAGCTCACCCGCATGATGGCCGAGTCGGTCAACGACGTGGCCACCGTGCAGCGCAACCTGCAGCGCACGGTGGAAGGCACCGAAGACGAACTGATCGCCCAGGCCCGCCAGGCGCGCGAGCTGCAGCGGGACCTGCTGCGCACCCGCATGGTGGAGTTCGACGGGGTGTCCGAACGGCTGTACGCCATCGCGCGCCAGTCGGCCAAGGAAACCGGCAAGCAGATCAAGCTCGACATCACCGGCGGCAGCATCGAGATGGACCGGGGCGTGCTCGACCGCATGACCCCGGCCTTTGAGCACCTGTTGCGCAACGCGGTGGCCCACGGCGTGGAGTCGCCCGAGCAGCGCGCGGCCGCCGGCAAGCCAACCGCAGGCCACATCACGATCGCGGTGTCGCAGAGCGGCAACGACGTGTCGGTCGAGTTCGCCGACGACGGTGCGGGCCTGAACCTGGCGCGCATCCGCGCCCGGGCCGAGTCGCAAGGCCTGCTGTCGCCGGGGCAGGCGATGTCCGACGAGGACGCCGCCCAGCTGATCTTCACCCCGGGCTTCACCACGGTGACCGAAGTCACCGAACTGGCCGGCCGCGGCATTGGCATGGACGTGGTGCGCACCGAGGTCAACGCCTTGGGCGGCCGCATCGAAACCCACACCCGTGCCGGTGAAGGCAGCCAGTTCAAGCTGGTGCTGCCGCTGACCACCGCGGTGACCCAGGTGGTCATGCTGCGCTGTGGCCAGGTCACGGTCGGTGTGCCGGCCAGCCTGGTCGAGATCGTGCGCCGCGTGGGCGCCTCGGAGCTGGACGCGTCCTACCAGTCGGGCCAGTTTGACCTGGGCGTCGAGTGGGTGCCGTTCTTTGGTGCCAGCGCGCTCTTGCAGATGCCGCCTTCGGCCGCCGAACCCGCCGCGCGCACGCGCCCGGTGGTGATCTTCCGCAGCGCGGCGCAGCGCATCGCGGTGCACGTCGACGAAGTGCTGGGCAATCAGGAAGTGGTGGTCAAGAACCTGGGCCCGCAACTGGCCCGCTTGCCGGGCTTGGCTGGCATGTCGGTGCTGGCCTCGGGCGCGGTGGTGATGATCTACAACCCGGTGGCCTTGGCCACGGTGTACGGCGACCAGATTCGGCGCTGCGCCGAAGCACTGCGCCTGGCCCAGGCGGCCCAGACCCCCGGCCTCGGACTGGCGCCGTCGGACGGCCAGGCCGCGGCCCCGGCCGTGCCCCTGGAGCGCGTGGCGGCCACGCTGGCCCAGGTGCCGCTGGTGCTGGTGGTCGACGACTCGATCACGGTGCGCCGCGTCACCCAGCGCCTGCTGCAGCGCGAAGGCTACCGCGTGGCCCTGGCGTCGGACGGCCTGCAAGCGCTGGAGCGCCTGCAGGAAGAGCGTCCCGTGGTGGTGCTGTCGGACATCGAGATGCCGCGCATGGACGGCTTTGACCTGACCCGCAACATCCGCCACGACGCTGCGTTCCGTGACCTGCCGATTGTCATGATCACCTCGCGCATCGCCGCCAAGCACCGCGAACACGCGCTGGAGCTGGGCGTCAACCACTACCTGGGCAAGCCGTACTCCGAAGAAGAACTGCTGAGCCTGGTGCGGCGCTATGCCGCGCAGGCGGCACAGGATGGACCGGACACGCCAGACGCAGCAGAAGATGCACAAGAACAGGCACCCGCAGCGCCTGGCTTGGAGGCGGCTGCTGGCGGCTCCGGGCTGCCCGAGCCTCAGCTCGCTGGCCCCACCGAGGGCTGAGCGCCGGGCGCTGGCCGGGCGGGTCCAGCCCAGCCCCGGCCGAGCCCTGGCCAGGCCTCAGTCTTTTTTCTTCACCACCGCGTAGCGGGCCAGCGTGCGCTCGCGGGCCTGATCGTGCTGCACGATGGGCAAGGGGTAGTCCTGGCCCAGGCGCAGCCCGGCGGCTTGCAGCGTCAACGGGCGGGCCAGCCAGGGCGCGTGCAGGTCGGCATTGGGCAGCGCGGCCAGTTGTGGCAGGTAGCGGCGGATGAATTTGCCGTCCGCGTCGAACTTCTCACTCTGGCTGATCGGGTTGAAGATGCGGAAATACGGCTGGGCATCGCAGCCGCTGGAGCTGGCCCATTGCCAGCCACCGTTGTTGGCCGACAGGTCAAAGTCATTGAGGTACAGCGCGAAGTAGCGCTCGCCCCAGCGCCAGTCGATGCCCAGGTCCTTGACCAAAAAGCTCGCCACCACCATGCGCAGGCGGTTGTGCATGTAGCCGGTCTGGTTGAGCTGCAGCATGGCCGCATCCACCAGCGGGTAGCCGGTGCGACCCTCGCACCAGGCCTGGAACAGGGCTTCGGCCTCGGGGCCTTGTTCCCATTCGATGGCGTCGTACTCGGGCTTGAAGCTGTGCGTCACCACGCGTGGGTGGTTGGCCAGGATCTGCACATAGAAGTCGCGCCAGATCAGCTCGGACAACCAGGTGGCAGCGCCCGCGCAGCCCTGTTGGGCGCGCTCGTGGGCCAGCCCGGCGAGCTGGCGGATCGACACCGTGCCAAAGCGCAGGTGCACGCTGAGGTAGCTGGGCCCCTTGATGGCCGGAAAATCGCGCGCCTGCCCATACTGAGGCAGCCGGGGCAGGAAGTCGGCCAGCAGCGCCTGGGCGCCACTGCGGCCGGTGGGCAGGCGCAGGGCCTGCAGGTTGCTGGGCTCAAACCCGATGTCCGCCAGGCTGGGCACGGGGGGTGGGGCCCCCTCGGGCCCCTCCGCCAGGGCCGAGGCATGGCGCGCCACCGGGTAGGGCCGGAGGTAGAAGGGCGTCAGCTTTTTGAGCCAGGCGTTCTTGTAAGGCGTGAAAACGCCATACACCGTGCCCGACTGGGTCAGCACCTCCTGGCGCTCGAAGATCACATGGTCTTTGCGCGTGTGAAAGGCCTGGCCCTGGCGGGCCAGGGTGCTGCGCACCTGGGCGTCGCGGTCCAGCGCAGCGGGCTCGTCGTCGTGGTTGCAGAACACCGCCTGCACGCCCAGGCGTTGGGCCAGGGCGGGCACGGCCTCGACCGCGCGCGCGTGCTCGACCCGCAGGCCCACGCCGGGGCGCTGGGCCAGTTCGCGCAGCTCGGCGTCCAGCTCCACCAGGCTGCGCACGATGAATTCCACGCGCCGGTCCTGCCGGGGCAGGGGGTCCAGGATGTCGCGGTCCAGCACAAAGACGCAGTGCACCTGTTCGCATTCGCTCAGGGCCTGGTGCAGGCCGGCGTTGTCGTGCGCGCGCAGGTCGCGGCGGAACCAGAAAAGACCAGAGTGGTAAGGCTTGGGCATAGGGGCCGTTAAAATCGAGGGATGCCCTCTGATTCTGCCCCCATCAACCTGACGAATCATTTCCTGATCGCCATGCCCGGGCTGGAGGATGAGGCTTTTGCGCGCAGCGTGGTTTACCTGTGCGAGCACAGCGAACGTGGTGCTCTGGGCCTCATCATCAACAAGCCAAGTGACATCAGCCTGAAGGCCTTGTTCGACAAGGTTGATCTTTCCCTGCGTCGCACCGACCTCAGCGACGCCCCCGTGCTGCATGGCGGCCCGGTGCAGACCGAGCGCGGTTTCGTGCTGCACGACGCCATGGTGGCCGGGACCCCCGACGGGGACCAGTCGGCCTACGCCTCGACCATGGTCATTCCCGGTGGCCTGGAGATGACCACCTCGCGCGATGTGCTGGAAGCCCTGTCCACCGGCGCGGGCCCGCGCCGTGTCATCGTCACCCTGGGCTATTCGTCCTGGGGCGGTGGCCAACTCGAGTCTGAACTGGCCGAAAACAGCTGGCTCACGGTGGATGCCGACAGCCGCCTGATCTTCGAGACCCCGATCCACGAGCGCTACGACCAGGCGCTGGCCCTGCTGGGCCTGCAAAGCTGGATGCTGTCGCCCGAAGCGGGGCACGCATGAGCGCTGCCGACGGCCTGCCCGTGCCGGTGGTTCCTGCCCAGTTCCAATCGTTTCTGGCTTTTGATTTTGGTGTCAAACGCACCGGCGTCGCGGTGGGCAACCGCTTCACCCGCTCGGCCACGCCGCAGCCCACCATTGCCATCGAGGGCGACCGCCGCTTCGAGGCGATCGCGGCGCGCATCCGCGAATGGCAGCCCGACGCGCTGGTGGTGGGGGTGCCCTTTCACCCCGACGGCGCCGAGCACGACAACACCCGCAAGGCGCGCCGTTTCGCGCGTCAGCTGAACGGCCGTTTTGGCCTCACCGTGTACGAGGTGGATGAGCGTTACAGCACCACCGAAGCCCATGCCCTGGGCGCGCGCGACGCCGACGCGGCCTCGGCGTGCATCATTCTTGAACAGTTTTTGAGGAGTCTGCCTTGAGTTCGCCAACCGGAAGCCTGGTGCTCGATGCCGAAGCACTGTACCGCGAGTTGCTGCGCGGTGTCCGTTCCCTGATGGGCCCTGAAACCCGCCTGGTGGGCATCACCTCGGGCGGTGCCTGGCTGGTCGAGCGGCTGCAAAAAGACCTGGGCCTGGCAGGCAAGCCCGGGGTCATCTCGTCGGCCCTGCACCGCGATGACTTTGCCCAGCGCGGCCTGAGTTCGGCCGGCCAGACCCAGCTGCCGTTTGACGTTAACGGGGCTGACATCTTGTTGCTCGACGATGTGCTCTACACCGGTCGCACGCTGCGTGCCGTGATCAACGAGCTGTTCGATTACGGCCGCCCGGCCTCGGTGCGCCTGGCCGTGCTGGTGGACCGCGGCGGGCGTCAGCTGCCGATCCAGGCGGACTTCGCCGCCGCCCGCGTGGCCCTGCCGGCGGGCAGCCAACTGGCCCTGGCGCGCGATGACGCCGGGGTCTTCCGCTTCCACGTCGAAGCCGCCGCCTGAACCGCCGTCTGTCCTGACCCTGGGAACCGCCATGCTCTACAAACGAAACCCACAACTCAATAAAAACGGCGAGCTGATCCACCTGCTCTCCATCGAAGGCCTGCCCAAGGACATCGTCACCCACATCCTGGACACGGCGGCCAACTTCGTCAGCGTCAACGACCGCGAGGTCAAGAAGGTGCCTTTGCTGCGCGGCAAGAGCGTGTTCAACCTGTTCTTCGAGAACAGCACGCGCACCCGCACCACCTTTGAGATCGCGGCCAAGCGCCTGTCGGCGGACGTGCTGAACCTGGACATCGCACGCTCCTCGGCCTCCAAGGGCGAGTCGCTGCTGGACACCATCGCCAACCTGTCGGCCATGGCGGCCGATTTGTTCGTGGTGCGCCACAGCGAGTCGGGCGCGCCCTACCTGATCGCCCAGCACGTGGCGCCCCATGTGCACGTGATCAACGCCGGTGACGGTCGCCATGCGCACCCCACGCAAGGCCTGCTGGACATGTACACCATCCGGCACTACAAGAAGGACTTCTCCAACCTGACGGTGGCCATCGTCGGTGACGTGCTGCATTCGCGCGTGGCGCGTTCCGACATCCACGGTCTGACCACCCTGGGCTGTGCCGAGGTGCGCGTGGTGGGCCCCAAGACCCTGGTGCCCAGCGACATGGCCCAGATGGGCGTGAAGGTCTTCCACACCCTCGAAGAAGGCATCAAGGACTGCGACGTGGTGATCATGCTGCGCCTGCAGAACGAACGCATGAGCGGCGCGCTGCTGCCTTCGAGCCAAGAGTTTTTCAAGAGCTTCGGCCTGACCGAAGAAAAGCTGCAACTGGCCAAGCCCGACGCCATCGTCATGCACCCGGGCCCGATCAACCGGGGTGTCGAGATCGACTCCGCCGTGGTCGATGGCAAGCAGTCGGTGATCCTGCCTCAGGTCACCTTCGGCATCGCGGTCCGCATGGCCGTGATGAGCATCGTCGCCGGCAACGAAGCCTGAGCACAGGAGCAAACACCCCATGAACTTACTGATCACGAACGGACGCGTGCTGGACCCGAGCTCGGGCCGCGATGAGGTGGCCGATGTGGCCGTGGCCGCGGGCCGCATTGTGTCGATTGGCCCGGTGCGCGGCGAATTCACGCCGCAGCGCGTCATCGACGCCCGTGGCCTGGTGGTGGCCCCCGGCCTGGTGGACCTGGCCGCGCGGCTGCGCGAACCGGGCCACGAACACGAAGGCATGCTGGAGTCCGAGATGGCCGCGGCGGTGGCTGGCGGCGTGACCAGCGTGGTCTGCCTGCCCGACACCGACCCCGTGCTCGACGAGCCCGGCCTGGTCGAGATGCTCAAGTTCCGCGCCGAGAAGCTGCACCAGTCGCGCCTGTTCCCCCTGGGCGCCCTGACGCGCAACCTGGCGGGCGAGGTGCTGACCGAAATGGCCGAGCTGACCGAGGCCGGTTGCGTGGGCTTTGGCCAGGCCGAAGTGCCCCTGGTCAGCACCCAGGTGCTGCAGCGCGCCCTGCAATACGCCAGCACTTTTGGCTACACCGTGTGGCTGCGCCCCCAGGAGTTGTACCTGGGCAAGGGCGTGGCCGCCAGCGGCCCGCTGGCCACGCGCCTGGGCCTGAGCGGTGTGCCGGTGGCGGCCGAAACCATTGCGCTGCACACCATTTTTGAACTGCAGCGCAGCACCGGCGCGCGCGTCCACCTGTGCCGCCTGAGCAGCGCTGCGGGCGTGGCCCTGGTGCGCCAGGCCAAGGCCGAAGGCCTGGCCGTGAGCTGTGACGTCAGCATCAACTCGCTGCACCTGATCGACGCCGACATCGGCTTCTTTGACAGCCGTGCGCGCCTGACCCCGCCGCTGCGTCAGCAGCGCGACCGCGAGGCCCTGCGCGAAGCGCTCAAGGACGGCACCATCGACGCCCTGGTGTCCGACCACAACCCGGTCGACGAGGACGCCAAGACCCTGCCGTTCGCCGAGAGCGAACCTGGCGCCACTGGCTTTGAGCTGCTGCTGAGCCTGGCCCTCAAGTGGGGCGAGGAAACCGGCGCCGGCCTGCCGCGCGCGCTGGCGGTGCTGACGCGCGAGCCGGCCCGGGTGCTGGGCTCGGCGCTGGGCACGCTGCAGGCCAGCATCGGCCAGATCGTTGAAGGTGGCGTGGCCGACCTGTGCCTGTTCGATCCGAGCGCCACCTGGCAGGTCACGCCCCAGGCGCTGCGCAGCCAGGGCAAGCACACGCCGTTTGCCTACGAGCTCAGCGGCAGCGCCATGCCCGGCCAGGTGCGCTACACCGTGGTGGGTGGTCAGCTGGCCTTTGAGCGGGCCTGAACCATGAGCGCTGGCGCTTGCTTGCGCAGCGGGGGCGCATGAGCGCCCCCAGCCGTCCCCCGCTGCGGTGGGCCCGGGCCCCGCGCGCGGCCTGGCGTTTGTTGCGGGTGCTGGGCCAGGTGCTGAGCGGACTGGCCACGGTGCTGCTGCGCTTTCCGCGCCTCAACGAGGCCGAGCGCGCGCAGCAGGTGGAGCAGTGGTCGCGGCAGATGCTGCGGGTGCTGGGCATCGAGTTGCGCGTGCTGGGCCAGCCGCTGGCACATGGGCCGGCGCTGCTGGTCAGCAACCACATCTCCTGGCTCGACATCTTGGTGCTGCACGCGAGCCGGCACTGCCGCTTTGTCTCCAAATCCGAGGTGCGCCACTGGCCGCTGATTGGCGCCATGGCGGCCGCGGCGGGCACCTTGTTCATCGAGCGGGCTTCGCGCCGCGACGCGCTGCGCGTGGTTCACGACATGCATGCCAGTCTGGTGGCCGGCGATGTGCTGGCGGTGTTCCCCGAGGGCACCACGGGCGATGGCCTGCAGGTGCTGCCCTTCCATGCCAACCTGCTGCAGGCGGCCGTGTCCGCCGACGCCCCGGTGCAACCGGTGGCGCTGAAGTTCGTCGAGGTGGCCTCTGGCGCGCGCTCGCTGGCGCCGTGCTATGTCGGCGATGACACCCTGGTGGGCTCGCTGTGGCGCACGCTGAGCAGCGACCCGATCGCCGCGGTGGTGCAGTTTGGCGTGCCCGAGCACGCCCATGGCCGCGACCGCCGCGCCTGGGCGCTTGACCTGCAGCAGACCGTCAGCGAACTCGCTGCCTGAGGGGCTGCGCGCGGTGGCGCGTGGGTGTTTTACTGCGTTCGTGAGTTCGTGAGTTCGTGAGTTCGTGCGATCGCGTGAGCGCACGCTGCCGCGTGGCTGTGTTGTCGCCGGGCTGTCTGAGCGCCCGACCGGGGTTGCCGCTCCGTGACGCGCGTCACGGACACCCGCCGCACGGGCCGCCGCGCCCGCCCTGGCCCGAGGCCCTCAAGCCGATTGGTTGGGCAGGGTCAGCGTGAAATGCGCCCCTTCGCCCTCGACCGAGGCCACCTGCAAGGTGCCCCCCATCAAACCAGCGAGGGCGCGCGACAGGGCCAGGCCCAGGCCGGTGCCGCCGTGCTCGTAGCTGACACGGTCATTGCCCTGGCGGAAGCGCTCAAAGATGGTCTCATGTAGGTGCGCCGGGATGCCCGGTCCGGTGTCAATGACATGGAAGCACACCGATTCGGCCGTGCTGTCCACCGCCACGGTGACGCTGCCATCGTGGGTGAACTTGAGGGCGTTGGAGAGCAGGTTGTTGAGGATCTGCTTGAGGCGCAGGCTGTCGCACATCAATTGGGCGGGCGCTGTGGGGCGCATGTCCAGGCGCAGGTCCAGGCCTTTTTGGGCCGCGGTGACGCCAAAGAAGTCCAAGGTCGAGGACACCAGGTCCTGCACCGCCACGGGTTCGGGCGTCACGGGCATGGCGCCGGCCTCCACCTTGGCCAAGTCGAGGATCTCGGACAGCAAGGCGTTGAGGTGCTCGGCGGCCTTGCGGATCATGCCGGCCTGCTCCTTGAAGCGTGGCTGCTCCAGCCGCATCTCCATGAGCTCGGCAAAGCCGCGGATGCTGGTCAGCGGCGTGCGCAACTCGTGCGAGATGGCGGCCAGGAATTCGCTCTTGGCACGGCTGGCCGATTGGGCCTGCGCCTCGCTCAGGGCCAGCGCCTGGTTTTGCTGCTCCAGCTTGCGCACCCCGCTGAGGAACACCCCCGCCCCGATCAAGGTCGCGAGGGTGAACAGCGCCGTCAGCACCACCGACAGGTTGCGCAGGCTGCGCCAGTCGGCCAGCGCGCCCTCGGTGCTGGTCAGCACGAACACGCGAAGGGGGTAGTTGCCCACGCGGTGGTAGGCGGAAACGCGCTCGATCTTGTCGAAGGCGCTGGTGGTGATGGAGCTGCCGTGGGGGCTGTTGCTGGCGACACTGGCGGCGTTGGGGCTGGGTGGAATCTCGCTGCCCATGCCCACCGGTTGGCCGCCAATCACCCGGGCGCGCACAAATCGGTCCGAACCCAGCAAGGTCACACCGCCCTGGGCGCCGAGGGCCACGCCCTGGTAGACCTGCTCGAAATACGCGGGGTTGACCGACGCCACCACCACCCCCAGCAACTGCCCGTCGGGGCGGGTGATCTTGCGCGACAACTGGATGGTCCATTTGCCCGACACCTTGCCCAGCACGGGCTTGCCGATGAACAGGCCGTTCTCGCTCATCTGCTGGGTGGCTGAGGGCACCGCCTCGGGGCGGGTGTGGACCTGGATGTGTTCGCGCGTCGACAGGTCGACGTGACCGGTTTTTTCGCCCGTGGGGTCGATGTTGCTGCCTTGAAAGCGGCCATCCGCACCGACCAGGGACAGCTGGGTCAGGATTTGCGGCACCAGGCCGGTTTCGTTGGCGATGCTGCTGAGCTCTGCCGGCGACAGGTTGCCGGCGATCACCGCGTCACGCATGCGCAAGGTGGCCTGGTCCACGGTGGCCAGCACGCGCACGGTTTGCTCTTGCAGCACCCGGGCCAGGTTGGTGTTTTGCCGGACTTCGGCCTCGATGGCGTCGCGCGCCTTGAGGTTCAGCATCAGGGCCACGGCCACCCAGGCGGCAAACAGCATGGCCAGCACCGAGAGCGCCACCATCCAGCTGAGCCGCGAGCCTGTGAAGCCTCGGAACAGCGCGGGCCCGGACGGGGCGGGTGGGGCGTCAGAAGCCTGCGGGGGCGTTGTCAGGGCGGGCATGGCATCGGTGGGGGAGTGAAGGTCACATCATAAGACGAGGCTGATCGGCGGTAACTTTGATGGATTCAATAGATTTGACCCAGTCGGCATGGAAGTGACATCCCCAGGCACGCCAGTGGCTTTCCAGAATTAAATTGCTGCAATGCAGCATTTCCCCCAAGATGGGGTCGTGCCGCCGACGCTGGACTGCCAACAGGGCCGGCGGCACCGCCCTGACGGACCAGGCTCGCCGGGTCGGGCCGTCGGATGGAGGGGCCCCATGCCAAACAAAGCTGCTGCATTCAATATCCCGTTGCCGACACTGGCTTGCCCGCGCTGCAAGAGCGTGGGCCTGGTCGAGATCGACGAGGCGGTGTTCTGCGGCGCGCGTTTGCGCGACAAACACCTCGCCTGGTCCTTGCATGACCCGGTGTTGTATGCGCGCTGCGAGCGCTGCTTCCTGGTCCTGGGCTGGCCCGGCGGGGACGGGCCCGCGGAGCCCGGCCTGTGGCGTAACCCCTCGGTGTCCGACTGAGGCTGTGCTGCGCCCGTCCCTGGGGGCCAGCGTGTGGCTGAGGCGCTGGCACGCCGCCATTCGGACGTCCCGAGGCACCAAGCCGGTGCATGGGAATTGGCACGTCAAATGCTAGGGTTTCTACTAAGTCGGCACGCAATCCAGCGACAATCGACGCGTCGCCGCCCGGGCTCCCCACAAGGGGGCTGGGCGCCAGGTTTGTGTGCACTGTCCATCCGATGGTTGCCTTTTGCTTTTGTCATGACTCCCACTTCGCCGTCTCCTGCGCTCCCGCCGTCCTTGCGCCACGGTGCTTACGAAGATGCCCAGGCCTTGCTGGCCGGTACGCTGTTCGTGGCCATGGCCCTGATGTTGTTCAACCAGTCGGGGCTGCTGATCGGCGGCACGGCCGGGGTGGGTTTCCTGATCCATTACCTGACCGGCATCTCGTTTGGCAAGTTGTTCTTTGTGGTCAACCTGCCGTTTTACTGGTTCGCCTGGACCCGCATGGGCCACGAGTTCACGCTCAAGACCTTCCTGTCGGTGGCCCTGCTGTCGGCCCTGGTGGAGCTGTTCCCGCACGTCATCCATGTGGACTACCTGAACCCGCTGTTCGCGGCGGTGCTCGGGGGGCTGCTGCTGGGCACGGGCTGCCTGTTCCTGGCCCGCCACAAGTCCAGCCTGGGGGGCGCCACCATCGTGTCGCTGTACCTGCAGGAGCGTTGGGGCATCCGCGCTGGCAAGGCCCAGATGGTGATCGACTGCAGCGTGCTGCTGATGTCGCTGGCGGTGGTGCCGCTGGAGCGCGTGGCCTACTCGGTGCTCGCGGCGGTGGTGATGAGCGTGTTCCTCTGGATCAGCCACCGGCCAGGCCGCTACGTCGGGCGCTGAAGGACGGCGTCGCGCCGCCTCGGCGCTGGGGGGCTGCTGCGCCGGGGGTCAGCCCGCGGAGGGCGTGGGGCCCTGGGTGGGCGCGGCGTCGGTCTCGGTCTCGGTCTCGGTCTCGGTCTCGGGCCACTGGGCGCGGATGCGCTGGATCTCCGGCATCAGCCCAATGAAGCGTTGCACCAGATGGGGGTCGAAATGCCGCCCTGACTCCTGTTGCAACAGGGCGATGGCGTCCTCCACCGGCCAGGCCTTTTTGTAGGGCCGCTCGTTGGTCAGGGCGTCAAACACATCCGAAATGGCCACGATGCGCCCCTCCAGCGGGATGGCTTCGCCTTGCAGGCCCGCGGGGTAGCCGCCGCCGTCCCAGCGCTCGTGGTGGCTCAGGGCCACGCGCTGGGCCATTTGCAGCAGCCGCGAAGGGTGGTCGCCGATGATGGCGGCGCCCATATCAGGGTGGCGGCGCATGACCTGCCACTCCTCCTCGGTGAGCTTGCCCTTTTTGAGCAGGATGGCGTCGGGGATGCCGATCTTGCCGATGTCGTGCATCGCGGCCGCGTGCAGCAGTTCATCGGCGTCCTCCTCGCTGTAACCCACGGCCAGGGCCAAGGCCCGCGCGAAGTGGCTCATGCGGATCACATGGCGGCCGGTTTCGTTGTCCTTGAATTCCGCCGCCCGACCCAGGCGCTGCACGATCTCGAGCCGGCTCTGCTTGAGGTCCTCGACCCGCACCAGGGACAGGTGGGTGCGCACCCGGGCGCGCACGATCGGGGGGCTGACAGGCTTGGTCACGTAGTCCACCGCCCCCGCTGCAAAGCCTTCGGTTTCGTGGTTTTCGTCCGCCAGGGCGGTGACAAAAATCACCGGGATGCCCACCGTGGCGGGGTCGGCCTTCAGGCGCCGGCACACCTCCAGGCCGGTCAGGCCCGGCATCATCACGTCGAGCAGGATCAGCTGGGGCTGCTCCTGGGCGGCCAGTTGCAGGGCTTTTTCGCCGTCGCGCGCGAACAGCAGGCGGTAGTCTGCCTGCAAGATCTGTTTCAGCACCTGCAGGTTGGTGGGCTCGTCGTCCACCAGCAGCAGGCGGGGACGGCGGTCCGTGACGGGAGGGGACTGGGTCATGTCGGGTCAGGGCGCGGCCTCAGGGGGCGCCGATGGCAGTTGCTGGGCCAGGGCCAACGCCTGGTCGAAGTCAAAACCGTCGATGGCGTTTTGCAGGGCCTCGCGGCGCGGCGCGTCGAGCGCGGCACTGAGGCGCTGCAGCGCCGCGTCAGGCAGTTCGCCGCGTTGCAGGTGCTCGATCAGTTCGCGCACATCGTCGGGGTTCAGGGCCGCCGCGGGCTCGGCGTGGGGCGCGGCGGTCTTGGGGGCCGGTGTCGTGGCCGGCTCGCCGGGCAGCTGGTCGAGCAGGGCCTGCATCTCCGCCTGCAGCACCAGCCAGGCCACTTGCTGTTCTGGCCCGGTGGCCGGGCTTTGCTCCAGCGCGGCCGCCATGGCTTGTACCCGGGGCAGAGCCAGGTTGGCGGCGGCACCGTGCAGTCGGTGGGCCTGGGCTTTCAGGGTCTGGTCGTCGAGGTCTTGCAACAGGGGCGGCAGCTGTTGCAATGTGTCGGTCAGGAACTGCCGGATGCGGCTGACCAGGGTCTGGACATCGCCCCACAAGGCGCTGCCACGGGCCCAGTCGACGCCATCGTGCTCGGGGTCATGGGCCTGGCCGTGGGCCTGCTGGGTGGCGTTGGCCAGGTCGGCCACCTGACCGAGCTGGGTGACCCGCGCGATCTCGGCCAGCAGGCGTGCCAGGTCCACCGGCTTGACGGCAAAGCCATTCATGCCGGCGTCTTCGGTGGCGCGGCGGTCTTCTTCGAGCACGCTGGCGGTCAGTGCGATCACGGGCACCGGGGGCCGGCCCTGACGGCGTTCCCACTCGCGCACGCGGCGGGTGGCGGCCAGGCCATCCAGGCGGGGCATCTGCACGTCCATCAGCACCACGTCAAACGCCTGCGATTCGATCTGTGCGCAGGCCTGTTCGCCATCCTGCGCGGTGCTGACCTCATGGCCCAGGCGGCCCAGGCGCAGGCTCAGCAGCTCCAGGTTTTGCGGCACATCGTCGGCCACCAGGATGCGCAGCGGGGGCAGTTGCACGGCCGCCAGCTCCTGCGGGCTGTCGAGGGGCGCCTGGCCCAGCGGCAGCGGCACCTGCACGGTGAACTCGCTGCCCTCGCCGAGGGTGCTGGTGACCTGGATCTCGCCCCCCATCAGCTGCACCAGTTGGCGTGCGATGGTGGTGCCCAGACCGGTGCCGCCAAAGCGCCGCGTCATCGACGCGTCGGCTTGCGAGAAGGGGTCGAAGATGCGCTCCAGGCGGTCGGCAGGGATGCCGATGCCGGTGTCGCGCACGGCCAGCACCAGGGTCTCACCGTCGCGCCGCACGGTCAGTCGGACCTCGCCCTTTTCTGTGAACTTGATCGCGTTGCCCAGCAGGTTCAACATGACCTGTTGCAGCCGCAGGGCGTCGCCACGGAAGAAGCTGGGCAGCTCATCCGGGTAGTCGCAGTGCAGGCCCAGGCCCTTGCTTGCGGCCCCCAGGCGCAGCGTGGCCAGCAGGTCATGGCACAGCTCGCGCAGCGAGAAGTCCTTGACCTCGAGTTGCACCGAGCCGTGCTCCATCTTGGCGGTGTCCAGGATGTCGTTGAGCAGGCTGAGCAGGGAGCGCGCCGAGCGGTTGATGGTGTTCAGGTGCTGGCGCTGGGTGTCGCTCAGGGGGGATTCAAGCACCACCTCGGTGAAGCCGATGATGGCGTTCATGGGGGTGCGGATCTCGTGGCTCATGTTGGCCAGGAAGGTGCTCTTGGAGGCCGCGGCCTGCTCGGCCTTGTCCTTGGCCAGGCGCAGGTCCTGCTCCATGGCGTGGCGCTCGGACAGGTCGTTGACGAACTTGATGACCCGGCTGGGCGCCCCGTCCACATCGAGGATGGGGTTGTAGGTGGCGTGGATCCAGATGTCTTTCTTGTGTTTGCCCAGGCGGTGGAATTCACCGCTGCGGAACTCGCCGCGGCGCAGCGCAGCCCAATGGGCCGCGTAGTCGGGGTGGTCGGCGTCTTCGGGCAGGCACAGCACCCGGTGCGGTTGGCCCACCAGTTCCTCGGCCTGGTAACCCGTCAGTTGCAAGAAGTTCTGGTTGACGTTGAGGATGGTGCCGTGCAGGTCGAACTCGATCACCACCAGCGCGCGCCGGATGGCCTGCACCACGCCCTCGAAGTCCGCGTTGCGCAGCTTGCTTTGGGTCACATCCATCAAGATGCCATCAACCCAGTTGGCTTGCCCGCGGCTGTCGCGCACCAGGCCCGCGGTCTCAGACACCCACAGTTCCTCGCCTTGGGCCGTCTGCAAGCGGTATTCGATCACGTAGGCACCGGCCTCCTGCAGCGCCTGGCGGGTGAGGCGCTCCACCCGCTCTCGGTCAATGGGGTGCACCAACTGGTCCAGGCGGCGCTGCTGGTGCAGGAAGTCGGCCACCGGCCAACCGCTCATGGCCTCGATGGCGTCGCTGACAAAGATCAGCTCACCCTTGCCCTGGTCGCGCTGGTAACGGCAACGGAAGGTGGCGCCGGGGATGTTGGCGATCAGGCTGCGGTGTTGTTGTTCGCTTTCGGCCAGCGCGTCTTCGATGCGTCGGCGTTCGGTCAGGTCGGTCACGAAACCCACCCACAGCGAATCTTCGCTGTCAGCGGCATGGCCAATGGCGAGGCGCACGGGCAGGCGGCTGCCGTCCCGGCGCAGGCCATCGAGTTCACGCACCGATCCGACCAGGGCTGACAAACGCGAACCGGTCGTGGCCTGGGGCCCACCATCGTGCAGGTCTGGCAGCAGGTCGGTGATGGGCCGGCCCCGCACCTCGGCCGAGCGCCAGCCAAAAATGCGCTCGGCGGCGGGGTTGAAGGCCTGGATCTCACCGCGCGGGTTCATGCTGATCACGCCGTCGACGGCGGTGTCCAGCACAGCTTGCAGGCGCGCTTCGCTGACCGTCAGCTCGCGGTAGATCTGGCGGTAGCGCAAGGCGGCGTTGACGGCCGCGGTCAACATGCTGATCACCAGGGTGATCAGCGCAATCGTCAAGGCCAGCGAGTTGTTGCGGCTCAGGTCGGCGACGAAACCGACCTCGTCCTGACCGACAAAGCGCGCAGCACCCATCGCCATGTAGTGCATGCCCGCGATGGCCATGCCCATCACCATGCCGCCCAAGGCCACGGCTTGCCCCGGGCTCAGCTGATTGCGGCGGCGCAGCTCAAAGCGAATCCACAGGGCCAGCACCGCCAACACCACCGCCACCGCGATCGAACCCAGGAACCACCACGGGTCGTAGCGCAGCACCGGGCCCATCTCCATGGCGGCCATGCCGCTGTAATGCATCAGCCCGATGCCCGCCCCGACCAGGGTGCCCCCGATCAGCAGTTGGCTGGGCTGGATCTGGCGTTTGGACAGCACCCGCAGCGCCACATACGACGCGCCCAGGCTCGGCAGCATCGAGCCCAGGGTCAGGCCGGGGTTGAAGCGCACCGTGGTGCACAGCTCGAAGGCCAGCATGCCGATGAAGTGCATGGCCCAGACGCCCGCCCCCAAGGTCAGGGCCCCGGTGCCCAGTGCGACCTGGGACAGGGCCGCACGCCGGTTGCGCCGGGCCACCCCAGCCAGCTGCAGCGCCATGGCCGAGGTGAGCATGGCCACCACCACCGACAGCCCGACCAACCAGGGATCGTGCTGGCCCTGCAGCAAGGGGGTCTCCGGGGTGGCGACCAAGAAGAAGGAGGCGAGCAGGTCAGGCATGCGGCACAGGTGTTTGCGGCTGCCATTTTGCCGGGCCAGGTCCGTTTGTCGAACCTTGCCAGGACCGAATCTGACAAATTTTCTGAAACTGTGGTGCCTTTAGCAGCTTGGCTGGACCGCCGTCAGGGCTGGGTCAAGTGGCCTTGCCAAGCCTGGGCCAAAGGTCCTCGCCACTCCGTTGCGGCGTGGCGGGAGGCCTCGGGGACGTGGTCTGCGTGACCGGCTCTGTGCCCCCGCACTGGGCCAGTCCCCGCACCGGGGTAAAACCTGATCAGGTCGGTCATGAAACGCCTTGGTGGTCGATTTGTAACTACCATGTCAGCCAATGCGACATCGGTTGCGTTGTCTGGCGCAGGCCCGGGTGAACCGGGCCACCCGCGTGGCCGACCCCCGAGCCCTGGGCAGAAAGGATGTTTGTGTGAACCCCACGATCCTGAACCACGATCTGCCCTTGGCGGCGCCCCACCCTGAGCCCCCTGGCGGGGCCCTTGAGCCCACGACAGACCGATGGCGCCCGGCCTGGCTGTCGGCCGCGGCGCCACTGGGCGTGGTGGCCTGCGGTGGTGGGGGCGGTGGCCCCTCCAGCGGCGGTGACACCGGCACCCCCGCCCCCGTGGTGGTGCCCAGCAACCGCCCCACCGCGGCCGAGGCCGGCCGGTTTTTGAGCCAGGCCACGCTGGGCTATTCGCGGGCCGATTTGAACGCGCTGATGGCCAGCAGCTACAGCGAATGGCTCGACGCGCAGTTCAAGGCCCCGCGCAGCCAGGGCCATGTGGACTGGCTCAAGGCCCGCGGATACGCAGACGCCAGCTACATCAACAGCACTGCCGGACTGGACAACACCCTCTGGCGCAAGTTCATCAGCTCGACCGACCCACTGCGTCAGCGCATGGTCCTGGCCTTGTCGGAGCTCTGCGTGGTGTCGGTGCTGGGCATCAACGCCCAGTGGCGCCAGTTCTCGGTGGCCAACTACCTCGACCTGCTGGAGACCCACGCCTTTGGCAACTACCGCACCCTGTTGCAGCAGATCACACTCAGCCCGGCCATGGGCTACTACCTCACCTACCGTGGCAACCAAAAGGCCAACCCCAACACGGGCAGCCAGCCCGACGAGAACTATGCCCGCGAACTGATGCAGTTGTTCACCATCGGCTTGGTGCAACTCAACGCCGATGGCAGCGTCAAGACCCACAGCAGTGGCGCCCCCCTGGAGACGTACCAGCAGGCCGACGTCAGTGGCTTGGCGCGCGTCTTCACGGGATGGAACCAGGACGTGAGTGGCCTCACCACGCCGTACCCGCCCGACGTGCAGGTGCGGCCCATGGTCAACACGGCCAGCCGGTATGAGACCGGCAGCAAGGCTTTCTTGGGCACCACCATCGCCGCGGGGGTGTCGGCCACCGAGGCCTTGAACACCGCGCTCGACACGCTGTTCCTGCACCCCAATCTGCCGCCTTTCGTGGGGCGCCAGTTGATTCAGCGGCTGGTCACCAGCAACCCCAGCCCGGCTTATGTGGCCCGGGTGTCCGCGGTGTTCAGCAACAACGGTGCGGGCGTGCGAGGCGATCTGCAAGCGGTGCTGCGGGCCATCCTGCTGGACACGGAGGCGCGTGATTCTGCCCGGATGGCGCAGCCCAGCCAGGGCAAGTTGCGCGAGCCTGTGGTGCGCTTTCTGAACTGGGCCCGGGCCTTTGGCGCCAACTCCCCGTCGGGCCTGTGGGCCGTGGGCGACACCTCGGACCCGGCCACGCGACTGGGCCAGAGCCCCATGCGTTCGGGCTCGGTGTTCAACTTTTTCAGGCCGGGTTATGTGCCGCCCGGCACGGCGTTGACCTCCCAAGGCCTGACCGGCCCCGAGTTCCAGATCACCAACGAGTCCTCGGTGGCGGGCTACCTCAACTGGATGCAGCGCGTGGTGGCGGGCAGTGGGGCCGGGGACCTGAGCGCCGACTACAGCAGCCTGTTGCCCCTGGCGGGCAATGCGGGTGATTTGCTGCAGGAGATCAACCAGGTGCTGGCCGCCAGTCAGTTGTCGGCGGCCACCCTGGCGAGCCTGCAGAGCGCGCTCAACACCATGCCCTCGGCCACCCCCGCCCAGTTGCGCAACCGCGTCCATGCCGCCTTGGTGCTGGTGCTGGCGGCGCCCGAGTACATCGTCCAGAAATGAGGCCGAGCATGAACCAAGCGCCCCACATCGCACCCGACAACGCGTCGCGTCGTGCCTTTTTGCGCCGCAGTGCGGCGCTGTCGCTGGCGGGCCCTGCCACGCCCTGGGCCTTGAGCCTGGCGGCCATGGGCGAGGCCGCTGCGGCCACCGCGACCGACTACAAGGCCCTGGTCTGTGTCTTCCTGTATGGCGGCAACGACCACGCCAACACCTTGGTGCCTTACGACCTCAGCAGCTACAACACACAGCAGCTTTTTCGCAGCAACCTGGCCATTGACCGCCAGGCGCTCACCCCGTTGCTGCTCAAACCGAGCACGCCCCTGCCCGATGGGCGCCAATACGCGCTGGCGCCGGGGCTCGACCCCTTGTTGCCCTTGTTCGACGCGGGGCGCATGAGCGTGCTGCTGAATGTGGGCACGTTGGTTCAGCCGACCACCAAGGCGCAGTACACGGCGGCCTCGGTGCCGCTGCCGCCCAAGCTGTTCTCGCACAACGATCAGCAGTCCTACTGGCAGTCCGAGTCCCCCGAGGGCGCCGCCTCGGGCTGGGGCGGGCGCATGGGCGACCTGTTCGCCTCGGGCAATGGCAACGCCACCTTCACCTGCATCAGCGTGTCGGGCAACGCGGTCTACCTGTCTGGCAAAAGCGCGGTGCAGTACCAGGTGTCCACCACGGGTTCGGTGCCCGTGTCGGGTTTGCAGTCCCCCTTGTTCGGGTCCTCGGCCTGCAGTGCTGCCCTGCGTCAGTTGATGACCGCGCCGCGCGTCAACCTGTTCGAAAACGAATACGCACGGGTCACCGCCCGCTCGATCGATGCCCAAGCCCAGATGACCGCCGCACTCAGCGGCGTGACGCTGGCCACCGCGTTCCCCAGCCCCAATTCGCTGGCCGACCAGCTCAAGATGGTGGCGCGCCTGATAGGCGCCCGGTCTGCCCTGGGGACCAAACGCCAGGTGTTTTTTGTTTCACTGGGGGGCTTTGACACCCACGATGGTTTGCTGAACACCCACCCGGGTCTGCTCAAGAACGTGGGCTCCGCGATGGCCGCGTTCTACCAGGCCACGGTGGAGCTGGGGGTGGCCGATCAGGTGACCAGTTTCACCGCCTCCGACTTTGGTCGCACCTTGGTCAGCAACAGCGATGGGTCGGACCATGGCTGGGGCAGCATGCACTGGGTGCTGGGCGGGGCTGTCAAAGGCCAGAGCTTTGTGGGCACCCCGCCTGTGATCGCCAACAACGGCCCCGATGATGTCGGCCAAGGTCGCTTGCTGCCCAGCCTGTCGGTCGATCAGCTGGGGGCCACCCTGGCCACCTGGCTGGGGGTGTCGGCCACCGACATGGCCCTGGTGTTGCCCAATTTGCGCCACTTCAGCACCACCAACCTGGGCTTCATGGCCGCGTGAAGGGGGTGTCGGGCTGGCTGGGGGCGCTGGGGTTCGTGGGGCGAGGCCGCGCGCTGCGCTGCGAGCGCGCATTCGGGCCTGACGCCAAAATCCGCCGCGGGTGCCCGAAGCCGTGCCTGGCCGCTGTTAGCATAGGGGGCTCTCCTCGTAGTTCAATGGATAGAACAAGTGCCTCCTTTCAATGGGCAGCCGCTGGCGAAAGCCTCGGCTGAATGGAGTCAAATTCGGTGAACCCTCTGGGGCCTGCACAGGCCCTGTGGCAACGCCGAGCCAAGCCCGGTTTTCCGGGAAGGTGTAGAGACTAGACGGCTCCTGCCTACCGGCCCGATGGGCCCACGGCAAAGGCATAGTCCAGACCACGAACGCACGCGCATCGCACCGTCATGCCGCGCGCGGCGGCGAAAGCCGAAGTGGTATGAAGCGCTAGATACAGGTTCGATTCCTGTCGGGGGGACCAAGTACCAACACCAATTCAACTCACCGCACCTCAAAACCCGCATGCCTCTCAGCGTTGCGGGTTTTTTCTTGTCTCACGCCACCTCAATGGAGACCGTCAACGCTCCAATTTTTGTTGGTACTGCTGTGGGTATCTGTTGGTGCCAATGATTCAAGTACCAACAACCTGCCTACCAACAGGGGCGGCCATGGCACTGGCGACTTCGATTCCTGTCTGCGTCCGAAGGCTTTCCGGTCGTACCGCGGTTTCACAACGTCTGTGGGGAGGGGCCGGGCTGGGCGGCGGGCCGCGCTGGCCACCCGTCGGGACGGAAGTCTGTCACTGGCGAGCCACCGTCCGGGGCCCCCATTCCCTGGGCGGTCATGGTCAAAGAGGGGGGGGCTCACCTCCAGCGTCGTCAACGGGGCACCAGGAACACCGACTTTTCCGACACATGAGCGCTGTCACCGTTGGCGCCGATCTCAAAGTAGACCGGGTGTGAGCCAGAGGCCACCGAGCCATACGGCAATTGCAGTCGCACCGGCACCCAGCGGGACTCGGCTGGCCCCACCGTGACCAGTTCGTCGGAGGCCACCTTGAGGCCGTCCAGACCCGTGGCGCCAATGCGGTAGACCTGGGTTGTCTCGGTGGCGTTCATGACCTGCAAGCGGTACACGTTCTCCAGCATCCCGCCGGGCACTATCCGCGATAGCGCGGCGCGGTCTCGCACCACGTCGACGCGCAGTGGGGTGCGCAGCATCAGGTGCGAGAACAAGGCCCCGGTCAATGTCAGCAAAATGGCGCTGTAGATCAACACCCGCGGGCGCAGGATGCGGCGCAGGATCTGGGCCTGGCTCCACCCGTTCTTGATCGCGTTCTGGGTGGCGTATCGGATCAGGCCACGCGGGTAGCTGAGCTTGTCCATGACGGTGTCGCAGACGTCGGCGCAGGCACCACAGCCAATGCACTCGTATTGCAAGCCCTTGCGGATGTCGATGCCGGTGGGGCAGACCTGCACGCACAGCTCGCAGTCGACGCAGGCCCCTTGGCGGATGGCGGCGGGATCGGTCTTGCGCAGGCGCTTGCCGCGCGGTTCACCACGGGCTTCGTCGTAGGTGACGATCAGTGTGTCCTTGTCGAACATGGCGCTCTGGAAGCGGGCGTAGGGGCACATGTACTTGCACACCTGCTCGCGCATGAAGCCGGCGTTGCCGTAGGTGGCAAAGCCGTAGAACACCACCCAGAAGGTTTCCCAGGGGCCTAGCTGGCGGTTCACGACCTCGAGAGCCAGGGTTTGGATGGGGGTGAAGTAACCGACAAAGGTGAACCCCGTCCACAACGCCACCAGCAGCCAGACCAGGTGCTTGCCGCCTCGGCGGCCCAGTTTCTGGAGCGACCACGGGGCGTCATCGAGGCGGATCCGGGCCATGCGGTCACCCTCAAAGCGCCGCTCGATCCACAAAAAGATTTCGGTGTAGACGGTTTGCGGGCAGGCGTAGCCGCACCACAGCCGTCCAGCCACCGCCGTGAAAAGGAACAATGACAGCGCCGAAATCACCAGCAGGCCCGTCAGATAGATGAAATCCTGTGGGTAGAGCACGATGCCGAGCAGGTAAAAGCGCCGGGCTTCCAAGTCAAACAAGATGGCTTGGCGCTGGCCCCACTCCAGCCATGGCAGGCCGTAGAAGACGATTTGGGTCAGGAACACCAGGCTCCAACGCCAGCGCGCGAACAAGCCGCTGACGGATCGGGGGTGGATCTTCTTGCTCGCGGCGTAGAGGAACACCTCGGTGTCATCGGCAGGGGCCGCCACGATGGGGATGACTTTGGGGGGGTGAGGGGTGGGGGTCATGAAGGTCTCCCTTGGCTTTTGGGCCGCCTGCTTGCTCCGTTGGGGGGGCGACGGCGTGAGTGGAGGGTTGGCAATGGCGGGGAATGAGGCGTGATGTGGGTCCATTTCTCAGCCCGCGCCGGGTGTGTCGTACCGTGTGCCGGTCGGCCCTTGGGCCGACAACCTGAGGGGGTTGCTTTGATCGTGAACGGCTGACATGTCCCTGGGTATATCAATTTCTGTGCCATCCAGCTCTGGATCAAAAAATCCAATGATGACAAGGACTTGGATCGATTGGGTACAGCTGTCAGCACGGGGTGGCATACCGACACTGCCATGAATCGCCTCTTGTGGCAGAGGTGGCAGTGTCAGTAGTGCTTGTCTGCAGGGGCAGGGCGGTGCGATGGCGCTCACCGCGCCCTGCGCGCCACCGTGGCAAGGGCGACCCGCGCTTGTCTCAGGCCAGCCCCAGGGCCTTGAGTCGCCGGTACAGGGTGCGCTCGCTCAGGCCCAGGTGCTGGGCCAGCGCCTTGCGCGAGCCTTGAAAGGTGGCGATGGCGGTGGCCAGGTCGGCTGGTGGCACTGCCGTTGGGGCGGTAGGGACGTCCGGGGCGGGACGTGTGCTGGGCGGGTGGCCCGGGTTGGGGAGAGGCCCCATGGCGCAGGCCTGGGGGCCGGGCTGGGTTGGGCGGCGCAACAGGGCCGAGGGCAAATGGGCGCGGTGGATCTGACCGTCGTCGGCCAGCAGGCGAGCCCGTTCCAGCACATTGCGCAGTTCGCGGATGTTGCCCGGCCAGGAGTAGGCCCGCATCGCAGCCAGTGCCTCGTCGTCCACGGTGAGACGGCCCCCCAGGCGGTTGCCACGCTGCAGGATGGATTCGATCAGCACCGGCAGGTCGTCCAGTCGTTCGCGCAGTGGTGGCAGGTCGATCGGAAACACCGCGATTCGGAAGTACAGGTCGCGACGGAAGCGGCCATCCTCGACCATGGCCTGCAAGGGCTGGTGGGTGGCGGCCACCAGCCGGAAGTCGGCGCGTTGGGTTTCCACGCTGCCCACGCGCCGGAAGGTGCCGGTCTCGATCAGCCGCAGCAGCTTGACCTGCATGGGCAGTGGCACATCGCCGATCTCGTCGAGGAACAGCGTGCCCCCTTTGGCCGTCTCGACCAGGCCAGGTTTGCGGCCAATGGCGCCCGTGAAGGCCCCTTTCTCGTAGCCGAACAACTCGCTCTCGAACAAGGTCTCGCTGAAGCCAGAGCAGTCCACCACCACAAATGGGCCTTGGGCACGCTCGCTGGCCTCGTGCACGGCGCGGGCGAACAGCTCTTTGCCGGTGCCCGACTCTCCCTGCAGCAGGACGGGCAGGGTAGAGGGGGCCACGCGCTGCACATTGAACAGCGCCTGATTGAAGACGTCGGCGTGGCCCACCAGGCCCTGCGAGCGCGCTTTCACCGAGGCATTGCGCAGCGTGGTCACGCGCTCCACATAGGCGACGATCGCGCCAGACGGTTGGAGGATGGGCCGCAGTTCGACGTCGACATGTTCGGGGCCGCGCGGGGTGTGGTGGATGTGCAAAACCCGGTCGGGGCCCCGCAGCTCTTGGGCCTTCTTCATGGGGCAATGCTCGCCGGCCTGGTCGCAAGGCACATCGTAGTGGTGCGACACCTGGTAGCACTTCTGACCGACGTAGTTCTGGCCTCGGGCGCCAAACTGGCGCTGGTAGGCGGTGTTGGCCGCCAGGATGTGGTAGTCCGGGTCCAACACGATCATCGGCTGGGCCTCGTAGTCGAGGTAAGACACCAGCGCCTGCACCTGGGGGTTGTCGAGTGCGCGGGGCTCGGGGTCCTGGATCGCTTCGGAGGGGGTGGCCATGTCGTCCCGGCCTCTGGGGCCCATGGGTGAAGGGAACCGCCATTGTCCGTCAAGGCCAGGCTGTCTGTCAGTCTTTGGCAGTCAAATTTGGCAGTGGCAGCTCATCGTTTACCCTCGCCTGAGCGTCAAAGTGCCTGTCTGGTGGGTGTTGAGTCCTTTTAAAAACAAGGACTTAAATCATTTTTAGGGTGCCGGGTCGTGTTGGCACAGGTCTTGATTCATCCCTGTCACACCGCAGCCAAGGCTGCCAACCTGGAGACGCTGATGACCTCGCTGAACAAGACTGCCCCCCGCCTGCATGTGGAGGGCCATTTCGACCCCAAAACCTGGACCGTGAGCTACATAGTGATGGACACGGCCACCCGGCGCTGCGCTGTGGTGGACAGCGTGCTGGACTACGACCCCAAGTCCGGCCGCACCAGCACCGCGTCCGCCGACCACCTGCTGTCTCGCCTGCAGACCCTGGGTGCGCAAGTGGAGTGGTTGCTTGAAACCCATGTCCATGCCGATCACCTGTCTGCCGCCCCCTACCTACAGGACAAGGTGGGAGGGCGCCTCGCCATTGGATCGCACATCACCACGGTGCAGGGGGTGTTTGGCAAATTGTTCAATGCTGGCACCGCCTTTGCGCGAGATGGCCGTCAATTCGACAAGCTGTTGGCCGACGAGGAGGTCTTCCACATTGGTGAGTTGACCGCGCGCGCCCTGCACACGCCGGGCCACACCCCAGCTTGCATGACCTATGTGGTGGAGGATGGCGAACAGACTGTGGCCTTCGTGGGCGACACCCTGTTCATGCCTGACTATGGCACGGCGCGTTGCGACTTCCCGGGGGGCGACGCGCGCACCCTGTTCCGCTCGATCAACAAGGTGCTCAGCCTGCCGCCCGACACCCAGTTGTACATGTGTCACGACTACCAGCCGGGCGGGCGCGAAGTGCAGTTCGTCAGTTCGGTGGCCGAGCAGCGCGAGCTCAACGTCCATGTGCGCAACGGCATCACGGAAGCGGAGTTCGTGGCCATGCGTCAGGCGCGCGATGCCACGCTGGACATGCCGGTGCTGATCCTCCCTTCGGTGCAGGTCAACATGCGCGCCGGTCACCTGCCCGAGCCCGAAGACAACGGCATCCGTTATTTGAAGATTCCGCTCAATGCGGTGTGACCCGGCCCGCGCACGCTCCTGCGCGTGAGGCCTTGCTTGCGACCCCTGTCCCCACCAAACCAAGAATCGAGACAAACCATGGACATCCGCACCCTGACCCCTGAGATCGCAGTCGGCCCACAAATCCGGGTCGAGGATTTACCCGCGCTGGCCGAAGCGGGCTTTCGCGCCGTGATCTGTAACCGACCCGATGGCGAGGGCCCCGACCAGCCCAACTTCAGCGAGATCGAGCGTTCTGCCCGCGCGCTGGGCCTGGAGGCCATGTACCTGCCCGTCCTGTCGGGCAAGGTCAGCGATGCCGATGGCGTGGCCTTTGGGCAAGCCTTGCAGCGCTTGCCCAAGCCAGTTCTGGCATATTGCCGCACGGGCATGCGCTCTTGTTCGATGTGGGCCCTGGCCGTGGCCGGCCAGCAACCCATGTCGCTGACGGTGGACCGGGCCACGCAGGCAGGCTATGACCTCAGCGGCCTGGTGCGTCGCATCGCCAATGGCGGTAAAACCCCGGTGGAAGTGGCCGAGGCCAGTCACGACATCGTGATCATCGGCAGCGGGGCGGCCGGGATCGCGACCGCGTCCAGCCTGCTGGCGCGCGACCCCCAGTTGGACATCGCCATGATCGACCCGGCCGATGTGCACTACTACCAACCCGGCTGGACCTTGGTGGGGGCCGGGGTGTTTGACGCCGACACCACAGCGCGCACCATGGGCTCGGTCTTGCCCCGCTCGGTGCACTGGCTGAAGGCGGCGGTGGCCGCGTTCGAGCCCGAGCGCAACGCGGTGATCCTGGATGGTTGCCGCGTGGTGCGCTACAAGCAACTGGTGGTTTGTCCTGGCCTCAAACTCGACTGGCACGGTATCGAAGGCCTTAGCGAGACCCTGGGGCAAAACGGGGTCACGTCCAATTACCGCTTTGACCTGGCGCCCTACACTTGGCGCCTGGTGCAGGATTTCAAGAAAGGCCATGCGGTGTTCACCCAGCCCCCCATGCCCATCAAGTGTGCGGGTGCGCCCCAGAAAGCCATGTACCTTTCGTGCGACCATTGGCTGCGCAGTCAGGTGCTGAAGGACATGCAGGTGGACTTTTTCAACGCCGGCGCCGTGTTGTTTGGTGTAGCCGACTATGTGCCCGCCTTGATGGCCTATGTGCAGCGCTACCAGATCGGCCTGAACTTTGGTCACACATTGACAGCGGTGGACGGGGCGCGAAAGGTCGCTACCTTCAGCCAGGCCCTGCCGGACGGCCGCAAGGAGGTCGTCACCACGGACTTCGACTTCTTGCATGTGGTGCCACCCCAGAAGGCCCCCGACTTCATTCGCGTCAGCCCGTTGGCCGACGCTGCGGGTTGGGTGGACGTTGACCCCGCCACGCTGCGGCACAAGAAGTTTGACAACCTCTACGCCTTGGGCGATGTGACCAACACACCCAATGCCAAGACCGCGGCGGCCGCTCGCAAACAGGCCCCGGTGGTGGCACACAACCTCCTGCGCGGGCTGCACAGTGGCCCGGGTCCGGTACCCAGCGAGGCCCGCTACGACGGCTATGGCTCCTGTCCTCTGACGGTGGAGCGGGGCAAGATCGTGCTGGCCGAGTTCACCTACGGGGGCAAGCTGGCGCCCAGTTTTCCAAGCTGGCTGATCGATGGCACCCAGCCCTCCTCGTTGGCCTGGCTGCTCAAGGAGCGCATCTTGCCGCCGCTGTACTGGGAGGGGATGCTCAAAGGGCGTGAATGGCTGGCGCATCCGGAAATGGTGGGGTGATCATGGTCGCACGCACCTGGCGGCACAGGCTGCCCACACTGCCGATCCTGGACTGGGGCCGCACTTACCAACGCAACACGTTGATGAGCGACGGCCTGGCGGCCTTGATTGTCACCATCATGCTGATCCCGCAGAGCCTGGCTTACGCCATGTTGGCTGGCCTGCCGCCCGAGGTGGGTTTGTATGCCAGTGTGCTGCCCTTGCTGGTGTATGCCGTCTTGGGCAGCAGTCGGGTGCTGGCGGTGGGGCCGGTAGCGGTGGTCTCGCTGATGACTGCCGCCGCGCTGGGGCAGTTGTCGATGGTCGATGGCGCAGCCTACTGGGCCGGGGCCATCACCCTGGCCTTCATGTCGGGTTTGATCCTTTTGCTGATGGGCTTGTTGAAGCTGGGCTTCCTGGCCCATTTTCTCAGCCACCCAGTGATCTCGGGCTTCATCTCGGCCTCAGGCCTGCTGATCGCGGCCAGCCAGCTCAAGACCCTGATGGGCGTCCAAGCCGAGGGGCACAACCTGCTGGCCTTGCTGCTGTCGCTGGCCCGGCAACTGGACCGGGTCCACAGCTTGACCTTGTTCGTGGGCGTGTGCACCACCGCCTTTTTGTTCTGGGGGCGGCGCAGCTTGAAGCCGCTGCTGCAACGCGCCGGGCTGAGCCTCAGAGCAGCCGACGCCTGCGTCAAGGCCAGCCCGGTGTTGGCCATCGCCGTCACCACCACCCTGGCCTGGGCGCTGGACTGGCAGCAGGCTGGGATGAAGATTGTGGGCGTGATCCCGCAAGGCTTGCCTCCCTTCACCTGGCCTCAATGGAGCCTGCCGCTGTGGCACGACCTGGCCGTGCCTGCGCTGCTGATCAGCGTGGTGGGCTTTGTGGAGTCGGTGTCGGTGGGCCAGACCCTGGCAGCCAAGCGGCGTCAGCGCATTGACCCCGACCAAGAACTGGTGGCCCTGGGGGCCAGTAACCTGGGGGCGGCCTTGAGTGGCGGGTTTCCGGTCACCGGGGGATTTGCCCGTTCGGTGGTCAACTTTGATGCCGGGGCCCAGACCCCGGCGGCCGGCATCCTGACCGCGGGGGGGCTGGCCTTGGCATCCTTGTATTTGACCCCGGCCTTGTACTACCTGCCGCAGGCCACGCTGGCGGCCACCATCATCGTGGCCGTGCTGTCCCTGGTGGATTTGGGCATCCTGCGCCGCACCTGGGCGTATTCCAAGATCGACTTTGCCGCGGTGGCGGTCACCCTGGCCGCGACCTTGGGCGTGGGGGTGGAGTTGGGCCTGATGGTGGGGGTTGGGGTGTCGCTGCTGCTGCACCTTTGGCGTACCAGTCGCCCCCACATGGCCGAAGTCGGGCTGGTGCCGGGCACCGAGCATTTTCGCAATGTCGACCGGCACCAGGTGCGGACCTCGCCCGCTTTGCTGGGCTTGCGCGTCGATGAGAGCCTTTACTTTGCCAACGCGCGCTTGCTGGAGGACCGCATCAACCTCGCGCTGGCGCAGCAGCCCGCGCTTCGCCATGTGGTGCTGCAATGCTCGGCGGTCAACAGCATTGACGCCAGCGCACTCGAAAGTCTCGAGGCCATTGACCACCGATTGCGCTCGGCCGAGGTGGCGTTTCACCTGTCAGAAGTCAAAGGGCCAGTGATGGACCATTTGGCCGGCACTGATTTCTTGCGGCATCTCAGCGGCCGGGTGTTCTTGAGCCATTTCCAAGCGGTGAGCGCCCTGACGCCCGAGGTGCTGGCGCCAGACCCGGAGCGCGAGGGGACGTTTTTTCCGGTGATCTGAGGGCCTGACGGCCACCGCGTGGATGGCTTGCGGTGCGGTACCAATGCGTTATGAGCGTTTGCTCCGCGCCAGTACCCTTGGTTGTGCCCCGAACCTTTTGAATCGCCCCGGGTTTGAACTGACCCCCAGAAGTTGGACGGTTGCCTTGCCGCCGATCAGGTGGTGTTTCTCAGCCGGTATCCCACCGGACTGAGCCCCTGCAGCCTGAGCTTGATGCGCTCGTGGTTGTAGTAGTGGGCGTAATCATGCACGCCCGCTTCGAGCGCATCAATGCTATCGGGCCTTTCGAGATGGAAATACTCGGCTTTCAGGGTGCCGAAGAAGCTTTCAATCGCCGCGTTGTCGAAGCAGTTGCCCTTGCGGCTCATGCTTTGCTCGACTCCGCGTCGCACGAGCATCGCTCGGTAGGGCTGCATCTTGTAGTGCCAACCTTGGTCGGAATGCACGATTAGGCCTGCGACGCAATTCGTCCGCGAGAGCGCGGCCTCAAGCACGCTGGAAGCCATCTCGAAGACCGGCCGCCTTGCCATGCGATACGCGACGATACAGGTCCATGCAGGCCGACAGGTAGAGCTTTTGGCCGCTTATATTGAACTCGGTGACATCGGTCGCCCATTTCAGGTTCGGCGCGGTCGCGCAGAAGTCGCGCTGCAGAACGTTGGGTACGTGCGCATCGCTCGTGCCCGGGGCATGCCAGGAGCGCTTCATCGCCCGGATCAATGCACGTAGCCCCATCTTTTGCATCAGACGCTGCACGCACTTGTGGTTGACCGGTTCCGCCACCCCATTGCATAACGCGGCCGTGATCCGTCTGTAGCCGTAGCGTCCTTTATGCTCGTCATAGACAGTGCGGATCCTGGCCTCCAAGGCGCTTTGCCGGTGGGCGCGCTGGCTCGCCTGGCACTGGTAGTAGAACGTGCTGCGTGGCAGGCCTGCGACCTGCAACAGGTATGCCAATTTATGGTGATGCCTCAACCCGGCAATCAGATGCGCTTTTTCGGCGCAGCTGATCTCTTCGACCGAATCAAGGCCTGCAATTTTTTTAGGTACGCGACCTCGGCACGCAGTCGTTCGTTCTCTTCTCTTAGGCTTTGCACTGCGTCGGCGGCAACCTTGTTCGACAGCGCTGCGCAGCGTCCTTCCAGCTTCATCTTGGGACGCTCTTCTTTCTCGTTCGCGATAGCCTGCAGGCGGCCTTGATCGAGATTGCGTCGCCAGACCACGACTTGGTTGGGATTGCGGATGTCATAGATCGCCGCGACCTGGCGGCTGGAGAGCTGTTCGCGATCCTGATGGGACAGTACCTGCAGTTTGAACTGCGCACTGTACGTGCTGCGCTTGGGGCGCAATCCGTCTATGCCGTGCAGGCGGTAGTGGCTCACCCAAGTGCGAACCTTCTCCTCAGGCACCGACCACCGCCGAGCCAAAAGCTTCCCGCCGCCTTCGCCAGCCAAGAAGCTTTGGACCACTTCCAGCTTGAACTCCGTTTTGTACTTCTTCATGTAACCCCTTGAAGTTTGTCCAACTTCTGGGGGGCAGTTCAAACCCGGGGCGATTCACTGCGCATGGCCAGGCGGGTTTTTTGTTGTCTCAAGCCGTCACAACTGGCGCTGACAGAACGCCAAGGCCGACGGGTGTTTGGGGGCAGGCTGTGGGCACCCGCGGTACTGGTCCTCGCCACCCATTCACCCGATCCGTGTGGTTCAACCAGTCGACCAGCCTGCTTGGGGGTCGCCTCTGCACGCTCAGGGCCTGCGCCTCAGCTCAGGGCCTGCGCCTCAGGTCAGGGCCCCCGCACCCGTCAACGGCCTGTTTCGCTCAAGCGCGGCGTCCTTTTCAAGGCCGCGGTCAGTGTCGGTGAGCTGATTTTTATCATTTCAAGCTGGGCGGTCAGTGCGGCGCGGTCCGGTCGCGGCCGGGGCGTTGCTGACGGCGCATGATCCCTGAAGATCGCGCTTGAAGCAGATCATTGGAGGGGCGTTGTGCGGGGCTTGGCGTTGGGTGGCGCTCAAATTGCCTACAAAAAACAGGGAGATGCGTTTTGACAAAAAATAACGTTTTTGCAGAAATAAGCAAATTAAAAGCGCAAATTTAATTTTCGGCCGTCGTTCTGTTTCTTTGTTGTCGCCCACCCTGAGGAGCCAGTCCATGCGTACCAACCTGCCTGTCACGCAACGGGAGTACCTGTTCCCCGCCACGGAGACGTTGCTGTCCACCACCGACCTGGACAGCCGCATCACCTACGCCAATGCCTCTTTCATTCGCACCAGCGGTTTTGAGGTGGACGAACTGATTGGGCAGCCGCACAACATGGTGCGACACCCCGACATGCCGGTGGAGGCGTTTGCCGACATGTGGCGCACGCTGAAGGCCGGTCAATCCTGGCGCGGGCTGGTGAAGAACCGGCGGGCCAATGGCGACCACTACTGGGTGGTGGCCAACGCCTCGCCCATGCGGCGCCAGGGGCGGGTGGTGGGTTACCTGTCGGCCAGAACCCAGCCCACACGGCAGGAGGTGGAGGCGACCGAAAAGCTTTATGCGCGCTTCAAAGCCGGCACCGCGGGCGGCCTCAAATTTGACCGCGGCTTGATTGTCCGTGGCGGCTGGCTGGGCTGGACCAGCGCCTGGCAAACCTTGCCCACGGCCTGGCGCGTCCGGTTGCCCTTGCTGGCGGTGGCCCTGCTCTCGGTGCTCGCGCTGTCGGCGGCCGGCTTGCCGACTTTGGTGTGGCTGGGGCTGGCCGCGACGGTCGTGCTGAGCCTGCTTGTGGCCGATGTGGTGATCGAAGGCAACATCATCCGTCCGCTGGACCAAATCCTGGGCACGGCGCAGCAAGTGGCATCGGGCGAACGGGCCCGCGACCTGAATTTGCACCGAACCGACCACATTGGCCTGATTGCGCGCGCCATCAACCAGGCGGGCCTGAACCTGCAATCGCTGGTGTCGGATGTGTTGGAGCAAGCCACCAGCGTGCAGGCGGCCAGCGAGCAGGTGGCCCGGTCGAGCAACGACCTGTCGAGCCGCACCGAGCAATCGGCCTCCACCTTGGAGCAAACCGCTGCGGCCATGGAGCAGCAGACCGCCTCGGTCCAGAACAACTCCGAGTCCGCGCAAGAGGCCAGCAAGATCACGGCTGAGGCCACCCTGGTGGCCGAGAAAAGCGGCCAGGCCATGACCGATGTCGAGAGCACCATGGCGCGCATTTCCGGCTCGAGCAAAAAGATCTCCGACATCATTCAGGTGATCGATGGCATCGCCTTCCAGACCAACATCCTGGCGTTGAACGCGGCGGTCGAAGCCGCGCGGGCCGGTGACCAAGGGCGTGGTTTTGCGGTGGTGGCCAGCGAGGTACGCAGCCTGGCGGGGCGCTCCGCCGCGGCCGCCAAAGAGATCTCGGCGCTGATTGCCGATTCGGTCAACACCGTGCAAGACGGCTCCCAGCATGTCGCCGATGCCGGACAAACGCTGCGCGATCTGGTGCAGCAAGTGCAGCGGGTCAACAAGCTGGTGGCTGAAATCACTGCCGCATCGCGGGAGCAGGCGCGGGGCATTTCGCAGGTGGGCAGCGCGGTGGCCCAGCTCGACCAGATGACTCAGCAAAACGCCACCATGGTGGAAGAAAGCAGTGCGGCCGCCCACAGCATGGGGGCCCAGGCCGATCGGCTGGTGCAGGCGGTCAAAGTCTTCTCGGCTTGAGTGCGCGGCAGCTCCCTGGGGCCTGAGGGCCACCGGCCGGGGCGTGGTGGCGACCCGCGTGGAGGCCCAGGGTCACCGGGGCCGACTCGGCGCCGGGTTCTTGATCTCTCTAGAATGGTCAGCGCCAAGCCCGGCTGCTGGGGCGGGCCATTGCCACGGAGACAAGCCCCCAATGAGGGCCACCACCATGATTCAAACGCTGTTGCGCCTGGGGCGCTGTGGGCCTCTGCTGCTGGCGCTGGGCGCGGGGCTGGGACACGCTCAGGACCGGCCCCGGCCTGATCCTTCGCTGCAGGAGGCCGACTGCATCATCCCCGCCAAGGCCGGCGGGGGCTTTGCGCTGACCTGTGCGCTGGCCCGCGATGCACTGCAGGCGGTGCGGCCGACCCGGCCCGATCTGAAGCAGAGGCTGCTGCCGGGCGGCATCGGCGCGGTGGCTTTTGACCGGGTGGCCTCGGGCGAGTTGGGGGGCGCGTCGACCTTGGTGGCGTTTTCCAGTGGCTCCCTGCTCAACATGGCCCAGGGCCGGTTTGGCCCCCACCCGCCGTCGGCCATGAAGCCGGTGGTGGTGCTGGGCTCCGATTACGGCGTCATCGCCGTGGCCAAAGACTCGCCCTACCAGCAGCTGTCCGATCTGATCCAGGCCCTGAAGCAACCGGCGTCGCGGATTGTGTTCGGGGCCGGCGGCAGCATTGGCAGCCAGGACTGGGTCAAGGCCGCGCTCCTGGTGCGCGCGGCCGGCGGCGAGCACCGAGCCTTGCGTTTTGTCTCGTTCGAGGGCGGGGGCGACGCGCTGCGGGCGCTGCAGGGACGCCACATCGATGTGTTTCCGGGCGATGCCGCCGAGGCGTTGAAGGCGATGAAGGCCGGGGTCAACCTGCGCTTTCTGGCGGTGTTGTCGGCCCAGCGCCTGGAGGGGGCCTTGAAAGGTGTCCCGACCGCGCGTGAGCAAGGGGTCGATGTGGTGTGGCCCACCGTGCGTGGGCTGTACTTGAGCGCCAACACGCCGGAGGCGCTGTCAGACGCCTGGTCCAGGGCTTTCAAAGAGGCCATGGCGGCCCCTGGCTATGGCCAGCTGCTGAGCCAGTATGGCCTGTACCCGCTGCCCATGACGGGCCCGGCGCTTCAGGCCTATGTCGACCAGCAACTGGTGCAGTACGGGGCCTTGGCCACCGAGTTGGGCTTGCGGCGCTGGGCCCGGTGAACGGGCTGCGGGACCTCGCCGCAGGCCTGCACCCGGCGCCCGCGCGGCGCCTAAGCGTCCTGCGGCCCCGCGGGCCGGACCGGGGGCGGAGGCCAGGCGATCACGGCGTGCAGGCCTTGACCCGAGGCGGGCTCCTCCAGGCGCAGCTGGCCGCCGTGGCGCTCGGCGATCGAGCGTGCAATGGCCAGCCCCAAGCCAAACCCCCCCTTCGACGCCTGGGCCCCGCGGCGAAAGCGCTGGCCCAGGGTGGCCCGCTCGGCCTCGCTGAGCCCGGGGCCGTCGTCTTCGACATTCAAGGTCCAGCCCTGCTCGTTGCTGGTCGCGTAGACCGTCACGCGGCCCTCGGCGCGGCTGTAGGCAATCGCGTTGCTGACCAGGTTGCTCAGGGCCTCGCGCAGCAAGGTGCGGTCGCCCAGCGCACTGGCCCCGGGCGAGGGCGTCTGGATGCCCAGGTCGATGCGTTTGGCGCGCGCCTGTGGCAGCCCACTCAGGGCCACTTCGCGCAGCAACGGTTCGAGTTCAAACGCGGCCATCGACACGGGCACCGCATCGCTGCGGCCCAGCGTCAGCAGCTGCTGCGAGCTGCGCGAGGCGCGGCCCACTTCGTCGCTCAAGGCCTCCAGGGCCTGGCGGATCTTGTGCGGGTCGGCTTCGCGCTTGGCGTAGTCGACCTGCATTTGCAGTGTGGTCAGGTGGGTGCGCAGCTGGTGCGAGGCATCGTCCAGAAACTGCCGCTGCAAGGCCATCAGGTCCTGGATGCGCGCCATGTGGTGGTTGACGGCCCCCACCAGCGGACTGATCTCGGCGGGCAGGCGCTGGTTGTCGATCTGGGTCAGGTCCTCGGGCGGCCGGGCCTCGACGTCGCGGGCCAGGCGGGCCAGCGGCGACAGCGCCACGCGCAAGACGGCCGCCGCGCCCAGCATCAGGAAGCCCAGCACGATGGCGTCGCGGATCGCGGCGCTGCGCACAAAACGCTCGGTGAAGGCCTGCCGCGAGCGCGTGCTCTCGCCCACTTGAACCATGACCCCGCGTTCCTCCGCCCCGGTCGGGGTGCGTTCGAGCACGCGGTAGTAGGCCACCAGGCGCACCGACTCGCCAAAGTAGCTGGCGTCGTAAAACACCGGCACGCCCACCGGCGGGGCTTGTGGCGGCGGGGGCAGGTCGGCGCTGCCCAGTTCGACCAGGCCATCCGAGGTGGCCACCCGGAAGAACACCTGGCCGCTGGCCGTCAGCTCGAAGAACTCGAACATCGTGTACGGCAGTTCGACCGACAGGCCGCCGGAGGCCGTCGAGATGTTGGCGTCGATCGATTTGAGCGCGCCCAGCAGCGATCGGTCGTAGGCTGCATTGGCGGACTCGAGGGCTTCCTGCCGGGTCATCCACAGTTCCACCGCCGTGACCAGCAGCAAGATGGGCAGCATCACCAACACCATGCGCAGCCACAGGCTGGTGCGGTGAAAGCGCTCACGCAGGCGGGTCAGGCCGGACACGTCGTCAGTCCGGTTCAAGCAGGTAGCCCAGGCCGCGCAAGGTCACCACCTTGACGCCACTGCCGTCCAGGCGTTTGCGCAGTCGGTAGACCACCACTTCGACCACCTCCGGGTGCACGTCTTCGTCGTCTGAGAACACGCGGTCGATGATCTGCTGTTTGGACAGCGGCTCGCCGCTGCGCTGGATCAGGGCACGCAGCACACCGATCTCGCGGGGCGACAGCGGCAGGTGCTCGCCATGCAGGTTGAACTGGCGCCGCGAGCCGTCGTAGACCAGGGGGCCGCAGGTCCAGCGCGGGTGTTCCACCCCGCGGGCGCGCCGGACCAGGGCCTGCAGCCGGGCTTCCAGCTCGGCCAACTCGAAGGGTTTGGCCAGAAAGTCATCGGCACCGGCGTTGAGCACGCCCACGCGCTCGGCCAGCGAGTCCCGCGCCGTCAGGATGAGCGCGGGCAAGCGCTGGTCGCGCTCGCGCAGGCGTTGCAGAACCTGGTGACCGTCCATGCCAGGCAGGCCCAGGTCGAGCACCAGGGCGTCGTGGTCGCGCTGTTGCAGCGCCAGGTCGGCCAGGCGGCCGTCGTCAACCCATTCGACCTGGATGCCCGCATGCTCGAGCGCCTTGCAAAGCCAGGTGCCCAGGTGGTGTTCGTCCTCAGCCAACAGGATGCGCATGCCACCGATGCTAATCGAAGCCCGGTGTCAGTCGGGCTTGATGCTGGCGCGGGCGATCACCTTCTGCCAACGGGCTTGTTCCGCGGCAATGAACTGGCTGAACTGGTCGGGCGTGCCGCCCAGCACCTCGGCGGCATCGGCGTTCAGGCGCTCCAGGGACTCGGGTGATTTGACCGCCTTCATGGTGTGCTCGGACAGCTTGGTCACGTTCGCCGCAGCCAGGCTGGCGGGTGCCAACATGCCGTACCACTGGGTCATCTCGAAGCCCGGGAAGCCTTGCTCGGCCACCGTCGGCACGTCGGGCAGTTGCGGCAGGCGCTTGGTCGAGCCGGTGGCGATGCAGCGCAACTTGCCCGATTTGATGAAGGGCAGCACCGCCGCCGCGCCGATGGCCGATGCCTCAAGCCGGCCCGCCAGCAGGTCGGTCATCATCGGACCGGTGCCCCGGTAGGGGACGTGCAGGATGAACAGGTCGGCCGTCATCTTGAGGTACTCGAACGCCAGATGCCCGGCGCTGCCATTGCCGGCCGAGCCGTAGCTCAGGCGGCCTGGCTTGGACTTCACATAGGCCAGGAACTCCTTGAGGTTCTTGGCCGGCACACTGGGGTTGACCACGTAGAGGCTGGGCACCTTGGCCAACAGGCTGATGGGCTTGAAGTCCTTGTTGGGGTCGTAGGGCAGCTTGGGGAAGATGTAGGGGTTGACCGCCAGCGTGCCGATGTGGCCCAGGATCAGGGTGTGCTGGTCATCGGCGCGGGCCACTTCCTGCATGGCGATGTTGCCGGCCGCGCCGGGTTTGTTGTCGACGAACACGCTCTGGCCCAGGGTCTTGGTCAGCTCGGCGGCGGTCGAGCGGGCGACGATTTCCGAGCTGCCACCGGGCGCGAAGGGCACCACGAAGCGAATGCTCTTGTTGGGCCAGCTGCTTTGGGCGCGCACCAGGCCTGGTGCCAGGGTGGCCGCTGTCAGCAGGCCACCGGCTTTCAACAGCGTGCGGCGGGGGCTGACAGACAGGCGTTGCAGGTCGTTTGAGTTCATTGATGTCTCCATGCGGGTCAAGTATCGGGCGACATCTTGGCGCGTGGTCGCTGTCAGGAAGCTGTCAATCCCGAGCCGGCCGCGGGGCCGTGGGTTGTGGGCGGGCCGGCTTCGGTCGCCCCGCCGGTGGCCGCGCAGGGGTCAAGGCAGGGGCAGCAAGCCGGGCAGCTCACCACCGTGCTGCTGCAGTTCACGCGCCGTGGCCAGCAGTTCCTTGCGGGTGTTGTCGATGTGCTCTTCCAGCAGCGAGACCACCCGGCCCACATCGCGCGCCCGGCAAGCGGCCACCAGCTGGTAATGGTCGGACTGGGGTTTGTCTTTGCCGGTGGCCTTGGACATCGCCACGTGGGTGTAGCGGTCGGTGTTCAGGCAGTACTCCTCGATCAGCCGCTTCAGGCGCATGTTGTTGGCCGGGGCTGACAGGGCCAGGTGGAACTGGCGGTTGTACTCGGCCCAGTCATTGACCACATCGCTCTGGTTGTAGTCGTCGAGGATGCGCTCCATGGCCTCGAAGTCCCGTTCCACCATGTTGGGCACCGCCAGCCGGGCGGCATGGCATTCCAGCGCCACGCGGATGTCCAGCAGTTCACAGATCTGCTGCACGTTCATGCCGGCCACCACCGCCCCCCGATTCAGGTGGTGCACGACCAGGCCCTCGGACTCCAGTTGACGCAAGGCCTCGCGCACCGGGATTCGGCTGGCGTTGAACTGGGTCGCCAGCGCGTCCTGCCGCAGCTGGTGGCCGGCGGCCAGCTTGCCGCTCAGGATGTCGTGGCGCAGGGCATCGCGGATGACCTGGTGCAGCGCCAGCGGTTTGGGGGTGCGGGATCTCATGGCGCTATTGGATCAGAACTTGGGGCGCGCCTGGCACACGCATTGTCGCATTGGATCCGTTTGTATATGATTGGATCCAATCGATGATTTGTTGGATTTAAAGCTATAAAAATTGGGTTCAATGAGATGGCTTTTGGCTATCTTTTTGGGGTTGCCGCCTCCGGGGAGGGGCAGGCCCGCGCCCGGTTCGTTGCCGCCACTCCACCAACATCCCCCCGGCACCCCGTGCATTGCGGCGCAAGCCGTTCCCTTGATCCACAGACCTAACGGAGCTTCCATGTCCCTGAAATTTCGAACCCTTCGGGCCCCGCTGGCATTGGCCTTCAGCCTGGCCATCTCATCCTCTGCACTGGCGCTGGACACGGTGCAGATGGGCGCCGTGCTGTCCCTCACCGGCGCCAACGCCACGGTGGGCGAAGACGTCCGACGTGCCGTCGCCCTGGCCGTGGACAAGGTGAATGCCGACGGGGGGGTGCTCGGCAAGAAGTTCAACGTGATCGTTGAAGACTCGGGCGGCAATGCCACCACGGCGCTCAATGCCGCGCGCAAGCTGGTCAGCGTGGACAAGGTGCCGGTGGTGATTGGCGAGTACTCGTCGGGCATCACGCTGCCGATGGCCCAGTACCTGGTGAAGGAGGGCGTGGCCCACATCAACATCGCGAGCACGAGCGTGAAGATCCGCGACCTGGGGGCCAGTTCGTTCAACCTCATCGGCCTGGAGGACAAGGGCAACCAGTTCTCGTCCAAGGACGTGTGGGACCTGGGCTACCGCAATGTGGCCCTGGTGGCACCCAACAACGCCTATGGCCAGGGCGTGGTCCATGGTTTCAAGCAGGAGTTTGAAAAGCTGGGGGGCAAGGTGGTGACCGAGGTGCTGTACACCGCGGGTCAGTCCACCTACCGGCGTGAGTTGCAGCAGATGTCGCGCAGCCAACCCGACGCCTACATCTACACCGCCTATGGACAGGAGTCGGCGGTGATCAACCGCGAGGCCATGGAGCTGGGCCTGCGCAGCCAGCCCTGGTACGCCATTCTGATCTCCATGAGCTTGTCCGACACCGCCCCCGACATCGCCAAGGGGCAGCTGGGCATGGAGGTGGGCTCGGTCTATGGTGCGGCGGGCAAGGCCTATGCCGACGCCTTTGCCGCCAAATACAAGGAGGGCATGAAGACCTCCTACACCGGCTATGCCTACGACGCGGTGCTGCTGACCGCAGCGGCCATGAACAAGGCCAAGTCCACGGACACCGCCGCCGTGCAGGCCGCGCTGAAGGACCTGGGCAAGGGCGGCTACGTGGGGGTGACCGGCCCGATCGTGTTGGATGCGGACCGCCAGCGCATCGATCCGCCCTACGCCAAGCTGAAGTACGACGGCAAGGTCGTGCCGCGCTGACCCCCTGCCCAACCCCCGCCGCCCCGCCACGGGGCGGCTTCTCCAGACACCCGGCCGAGCGCGCTCCGAGCGCCTGCGCCGGGTCAACCGACCCGATTTCATGCTTCAACTTCTCTTCGACACGCTGTTGCGTGCCTCGGACCTGGCGCTCGTTGCCCTGGGCCTGAGCACGGTCTACGGCCTGGTCAAGTTCCCCAACATCGCGCATGTGCAGTACGCCATGCTCGGTGCCTACGCCACCCACACGCTGTTTGCGTGGGGGCTGCCCTTGCCCCTGGCCATCGCCCTGGCCTGCGGGCTCACCGGCCTGCTGACGCTGGTGCTGCACCTGCTGGTGTTTGCCCGCCTGCTGCGGTCCGGTCCCGCCATGGCCATGATCGGCTCGCTGGCCGTGGCCATGCTGGTGGTCGCCGCGACCCAAGGGGTGGCGGGGTCTTTCCCGCGCATGTTCAACCTGCCGGTCACCGAGCCGCTGGTGCTGGGCGGCGTGCGCTTGACGCCCACGCAGATCACGGCCATGGGCGCCACGGCGTTGCTGTTGCTGTTGTTCGCCCTGTTGCTGTTCTTCACCCGCACGGGGCGCGCCATGCGGGCCTTGTCAAACAACCCCGCGCTGGCGGCGGCCTCCGGCCTCAACGCCGAGGGCACCACGCGCTTGGTCAACTTTGCCAGCGGGGCCATCGCGGGCCTGGGGGGCAGCCTGCTGGCCCTGTCGACCGGGGCGCACATCAACCTCGGGCACGACTTGTTGTTGCCGGTGTTCGCCGCGGCGATCTTGGGTGGTTTGGGCAACCCCCTGGGGGCCGTGGCAGGGGCGGCGCTGATTGCGCTGACCGAGACCCTGGTCACCAACCTCGACTTTGTCTGGCTGGTGGGCAAACCGCTGGCTTTCTTGCCGGTGTCCTACATCAGCGCCGCTTCTTTCCTGATCTTGTTGCTGGCCCTGCTGTTCAAGCCCTACGGCCTGTTTGACCGCGAGGTACGCCGTGTTTGATTTCTTGATATCCACCTTCACGGTGGCGGGCATTTACGCCCTCATGGCCCTGGGCCTGAACCTGCAGGCGGGCTACGCCGGTCTGCTGAACTTTGGCCACATCGCGTTTGCCGGGGTGGGCGCCTACGCCACGGCCATCACCGTGCAAGCCGGTGGGTCGCCCTGGCTGGGCGCCGCCGGTGGGGTGTTGGTGGCCATGGGGCTGGGCTGGTGCATTGCCCGCCTGGGGCGCCAGTTGGGCTCGGACTACTGGGGCATTGCGACCTTGGCGGTGGCCGAGATCCTGCGCACCGTGGCCACCAACGAGGACTGGCTCACCGGCGGCGCCAATGGCATCAGTGCCATCCCGTCGTTGTTCAGCGCCTGGGGGCGGCCCTGGGGCGCGCTGGCCTTCCTGGCTTTGGTGCTGACCCTGGTCGGCCTCAGTGCCTGGCTGTTCCGGCGCCTGGCCAACGGGCGCTTCGGTCGGGCGCTGCGCCTGACGCGTGAGGAGCCGCAGCTGGCCATCTGCATGGGCTACGACCTGCGCTCGCTCAAGGCGCGGGCCATCATGGTGGGCGCAGCGGTCACGGCGCTGGCGGGGTCGCTGTACGCGCACTACATGAGCTTCGCCGGTCCGGACTACATGGTGGCGTCGGAGACCTTTCTGCTCTGGACCATGTTGATGATCGGCGGCATGGGCAACACCGCGGGCGTGCTGGCGGGCGTGCTGCTGGTGCAGGGCGCCTATGCCTTGGTGCCCTTTGCGAAGGACTACTTCCAGTTCAGCTCCGACCTCGCCGGTGCTTTGCGCCTGGGCCTGATTGGCGCCATTTTGCTGGCCTGCCTGTTGTGGCGCAGCGATGGACTGATCCCCGAGAAGCTGCGAAAGATGCCATGAAACAAACCGCTCCCATGAATGCATTCCTTGAAGTCCGTTCCGTCGCCAAGGCGTTCGGCGGCAACCAGGTTCTCCGCGACGTGAGCCTGCAGATCGCTGCGGGCGAGATCGTGGGCCTGCTGGGCCCCAACGGCTCGGGCAAAAGCACCCTGCTCAACGTCATCACCGGCTTCACCCCGGCCGACGCGGGCGAGGTCGAGTTCGATGGCACGGCCATCGAGCGGCTTGACGCCCACCGCATCGTGCGCACCGGCATGGCGCGCACCTTTCAGTTGCCGTCCATGCCCAGCCGCATGTCGGTGATGGAGGTCGCCATGGCGGCTTCCACCGCCCACCACGGCGTGTGGGACACCTGGCTGTTCACGCGCGGCGCCCGCCAGGCCGAACGCGAGGCGCGGGACCGGGCCGAGCAATTACTGGCTGAGTTGTTGCTGACCCCGGTGCGCGACCTGCCCGCCTCGGCCCTGTCGGGCGGGCAGAAAAAGCTGCTGGGCATCGTCTGCGCGCTGATGGCACGGCCCCGCATGCTGCTGCTCGATGAACCCACGGCGGGCGTGCACCCGAACCTGCGCCGCGACATCGTGACCGCGCTGCAGCGCCTCAATGCGGCGGGCATGACCTTGGTGATCGTCGAGCACGACATGCACTTCATCCGCGAGGTCTGCACGCGGTGCGTGGTGTTGGACCGCGGCGAGATCGTGGCCAGCTGCCGCCCTGACGCATTGGCCAGCAACGAGCGTGTGCTGCAAGCCTACCTGGGCGCAGCGGCCCGTCCTAGCACTTCGGCGTTGGAGGCCGCATGATCGAGATTGACAACGTGGTGGCTGGTTACTCGGCCGAGATCGACATCCTGCGCGGCATGACCTTGCAGGCCCAGCGCGCCGAGATCGTGACCCTGCTGGGCCCCAACGGGTGTGGCAAGAGCACGCTGCTCAAAACCATCGCAGGCTTCCTGCTGCCGCGGCGCGGTCGCATCGCGCTGCAGGGGGAGGACGTGTCGCAGATCCCGGTGCACCGCAAGATCCGCCACGGTGGCCTGGGCTTTGTGCCGCAGACCGACAACGTGTTCAGCGCCCTGAGCGTGCGCGAGAACCTGTTGGTGGGCGGGCACTTCCTCACCGCGGCGGCGTGCACCAAGCGCATCGACGAACTCGCCACCCTCTACCCGGTGCTGGCGCGCAAGATGGACCTGCGGGCGGCGTCGTTGTCGGGGGGCGAGCGGCAGATCCTGGCGCTGGCCCGGGCACTGATGCCCCGCCCCAGCATCCTGTTGCTCGATGAGCCCTCGGCGGGCTTGTCCCCCAAGGTGCTGCACGAGGTGTTTGACGCCATCGTCCAGGTGCGTGACCAGGAGGGTGTGACCATCCTGATGGTCGAGCAAAACGCGATGGAGGCGCTGCGCATTTCCGACCGTGCCTACGTGCTGGCCATGGGGGCGGTGGCGCTCACCGGCGCCGCAGGCGAGTTGATGCGCGATGAGCGCGTGCGGGAGCTGTACCTCGGCGGCCGCACCCATTGAGTCTTGTTGTCCCCAGCCAGGCCGGCCCGCGAGCCGGCCCGGGCTGGCGGGGGGCGGTGCCAGCGCCATTGACTGGCCGGGACCCGACCCCCGCCGTGTTTTCACACCCCAACCTCCCACCATGAACACCCCATCCATTCCAGCTTTCTCGCCGACCACCCCGGTGGCATTCATCGGGGGCGGCAACATGGCCAGCGCCATCGTTGGCGGTCTTTTGCGTCAGGGGCATGCGCCCGATCAGATCGAGGTGGTCGAGCCCTGGCTGCCCGCGCGTGAAGCCTTGCAGCGCCAGCACGGCCTGCGGGCCCACGAAGCCCCGGGCCCTTTCCTGGCGCGCGCCCGCATCGTCCTCTGGGCGGTCAAACCCCAGATGTTTGAGGCGGCGATCGCACCGACCCTGGCGCACTGGCGTGACCCCTTGCACTTGAGCGTGGCGGCCGGAATCCGGTCCGACCGGCTGGCGGCCTGGCTCGGCAGCGAACGCATCGTGCGCGCCATGCCCAACACCCCCGCCCTGGTGGGCAAGGGCATGAGTGCGCTGTATGCGCGTTGCGCCGTGTCCGAGGTGGAGCGCGCCAGCGCCCAGGCGGTCATGGCCAGCACGGGCGATTGCCTGTGGGTCGAGGCCGAGGACCAGCTCGATGCCGTGACCGCCCTGTCCGGCTCGGGGCCGGCCTATGTCTTTTATTTCTTGGAGGCCATGACCCAGGCGGGCACGGCCATGGGCCTGTCCGCAGAGCAGGCCCACCAACTGGCGGTGGGCACGTTTGTGGGGGCCTCCGAACTGGCCCGCCATTCCGCGGAACCCCCGGCCACGCTGCGGGCCCGCGTGACGTCCGAGGGCGGCACCACCCACGCGGCGCTGCAGTCCCTGGCGCAGGACGGCGTGGCCGACAAGTTCACCCGGGCCATGCTGGCGGCCCGGCAGCGGGCGCATGAGCTGGGCCAAGGCTGACCCCTGCGGCGCAGTGCGGCCACGGCCCCCTGCTGGGGCTTGGCGGTGCTGAGCCGGCCTGGCCTCATTCGGCCGTGATTTTGCGCTCCTTGATGATGGCGGCCCACTTGCTGGATTCGTTCTTCATGAAGGTGGCCAGCTCGGCACGGGTCGTGGGCTGCGGCGTCAGGCCGTGCTTCAGCAGGGCCTCTTTGACCTTGGGGTCGTTCAGCACCTTGACGATTTCCTGGTTCCAGCGCTCCAGCACCGGGGCCGGGGTCTTGCTGGGCGCCACGAAGGCGTACCAGTTCAGCGCCTCAAAGCCCGGGTAGCCCGCCTCGGCCACGGTCGGGATGTTGGGCAGGTAGGGCGGGCGCGTCAGCCCTGTGGTGGCGATGGGGATCAGCTTGCCGGCCTCGATGTGGGGCAGGGCGGTGGGCGGGGCCGAGAAGTACGAGGTCACGCGCTCGCCCAGCAGGTCTTGCAGCGCGGGGCCGCCGCCCTTGTAGGGCACGTGGGTCATGTCGATGCCGGCGCGTTCGTTCAGCAACTCACCGGCCAGGTGCGAGGCCGAGCCGGCCCCGGTGGAGGCAAAGTCCACACTGCCCGGCTTGGACTTGGACAGTTGCACGTACTCGGCCAGGGTCTTGACCTTGGCCCCTTTGTGCACCACCAGCACGTTGGGAAAGTACACCCCCCCGGAGACCGGTGCCAGGTCCTTGACGGGGTCGTAGCCCAGCTTCATCAGGTGCGGCGCAATCGTCAGCGGCCCCACCGAGCCCAGCAACAGCACCGATCCATCGGCCGCGCCATGGGCCACCTGCTGGTGGGCGATGTTGCCACCGGCGCCGGCCTTGTTGTCCACCACCACGGACTGGCCGATGTTCTCGGCCAGCTTCTTGGCGATCAGGCGGGCCGCGGCGTCGGCGGCGCCGCCGGCGGCGAAGCCCACCACCAGGCTGACCGGCTTTTTGGGCGGGAAGTCGAGGTTCTGGGCCGCGCTGTGCTGCGGCAGGGCGCTCAGGGCGGTGAAGGTCAGGGCGATGGCCAGGGCGCTGGCGCGCCGCAGAGGTTGGCTTGGCATGAGGGGTCTCCTGTTGGTTGAATGGGGGCGCGCGGGGCCGGGCCGGGCGGTGCGGCGCGGTACGGTGGGCGCGGTGGGCGCGGGACCGGTTGGGCGGCCCCGCCTGCGCTCAGTCGCTGCCCAGCCCGATCGGGTTGGGTTGGCGCTTCTCCACCGCGTGGCGCAGCAGCGAGGCGCTGCGGAAGATGCCGTGCGCGAACTTGCCGTAGGGCAGGGTGGCGAACAGCGCCATCACCGCGCCCAGGTGCAGGCACAGCAGCAGCGGCAGGGCGGCACTGCCACGGGCGGCCCACAAGGCCAGGCCGCTGGTGGCGGTGAGGAACAGCAGGGCGATGAAGCCCAGGTCCATCGGCTTTTGTGCGGCATCGCCGTGGTCGGGGTGGCGGCGCCGGTTCAGGCGCCACAGGCCGGCGGTGCCCAGCGCCAGGCTCAGGCCGCCCAGGCCGCCCAGCAACTTGGGCAGGCTGGGCAGGTCGTAGGGGGCGGGCAGGCCCAGCAGGTAGTGGTAGGCGGTGGCCACGCTGGTGGCGGCGAAGCACAGCAAGAAACCGTAGAAGGTCAGGTGGTGGCAGCGGCGGCGGGCCAGGGTGTAGGCGTCGTCCTCGTTGGCGCAGCCCTCGCCATGGCCCCCGTCGAGGTAGCGCAGGCGCAGCACGGCGTCGGCGGCTTCGGTGGTGGCCGGTGCGCTCAAGGGGGCGCCGCTGGTGGCCGGGGTGATGTCGCGCCAGAAGCGCCGCACGCCCAGGCCCAGTGCCAGCGTGGCCCACAGGAACACCGGGGCAAACAGGCTGACCAGCAGGTTGTGCGGGAACAGGCCATAGAAGCCGCCGCTGTGCGCCTGCCACAGCACGGCCCAGCCCTGGCCCTGCAGCACCACTGCGAGCACCAGGAACAAGGCCAGGCCGGCGGCCAGGGCCAGCGACAGGGTCAGGCCGTTGCGCTGGTACAGGCGCCCCAACGCGGGCGGCCAGGCGTAGTCCACATAGGTCTGGCCGCGCACCTGGGCCATGGCTTGCGGGATGTTGACGGCAAATTCATGCGGCGGTGCGTACTGGCAGGCGTGCAGGCAGGCACCGCAGTTGTGGCACAGGTTGGCCATGAAATGCAGGTCGGCCTGGGGGAACTCCAAGCGCCGCGTCATGGCCGGGAAGACGGCACAAAAGCCTTCGCAGTAGCGGCAGGCGTTGCAGATCTGCAGCTGGCGGGCCACCTCGGCTTCGGCGGCGGACAAGGGGGGCGCGGGGACGATGTCGCCGTTGGCCAGCGCCCGCGCATCGCGTGTCAGGGCTTCAAGCGATTGCATGGGAGGCTCCTTGGGTGGGGTTATTGGGTTGCGATCGGCCTTGGGCGGCCGCAGCGGCCTGGGTGCCGGCGATGCGGCCAAAGGCGGTGCCGATGCTCATGCCGACCCCGGCCGTGTAGCCCTTGCCCAGCACGTTGCCGGCCATCATTTCGCCGGCCACGAACAGGTTGCTGCTGGGCTGCTGGTTGAAGCGCACGGCGGCGGTGTCGTCGGTGTGCAGGCCCAGGTAGGTGAAGGTGACGCCGGGTTTGAGCGCGTAGCCGTAGAAAGGCGCGGTGTCGATGGGGCGGGCCCAGTGGGTCTTGGCCGGCGTCACGCCTTCGGTGTGGCAGTCGTCCAGCTCGGTGTGGTCGAAGGTGCCCACCCGGCAGGCCGCGTTGTAGTCGTTCAGCGTGCGCATGAAGGTCGCCTCGGGCAGGCCCAGTCGGCGGGCCAGCTCGGGCAAGCTGTTGGCTTGCACGCCCTGGAACACCGGCGGCATGAAGCGCCCGATGGCCTTGCTGTCGATGACCGAATAGCCAATCTGCCCGGCCTGCTGCGCCACCAGGCGGCCCCAGATCGCGTAACGCTTGGGCCAGAAGTCTTCACCCTCGTCGTAGAAGCGCTCGCCCTCGCGGTTCACCACCACGCCCAGCGAGACGCAGTCGATGCGGGTGCAAATGCCCCCGTCGTACAGCGGTGCGCGCGCATCAATCGCCACCATGTGGGCCTGGGTGGGGTCGCCGATGCGGTCGGCACCATGGTCCTCGAGCAGGTGGCGCAGCAGCACGCCCTGGTTGAAGGCGGTGCCCCGGATCAGGAAGTTGTCCGCGGGCCATTCGCCACGCTCGTTCTGGCCCCAGGCCTCGCGCAGCCAGTCGCGGTTGGACTCAAAGCCGCCCGCGGCCAGCACACAGGCTTTGGCGGTGATGCGCTCGGGCCGTCCCTGCACCACGGCATGGGCGGCGACAAAGCGGCCGTCGACGATCTCCAGCCGCTCCACCGGGGCTTCGTAGCGCACCTGCACACCCAGCTTTTCGGCGCTGCGGTAGTAGGCGTTGACCAGGGCCTTGCCTCCGCCCATGAAAAAGGCGTTGGTGCGGGCCACGTGCAGGGCCCCCGACAGCGGCGGCTGGAAGTGCACCCCGTGGCGGCGCATCCAGTCGCGGCAGGTCGACGAGGCGCGGATCACCAGCCGGGCCAGTGCCTCGTTGGTGAGGCCGCCAGTGACCTTGAGCAGGTCTTGCCAGTATTCTTCTTCGGGGTAGGCCCCGACCAGCACATCCTGCGGTGCGTCGTGCATGCAGCGCAGGTTGCGGGTGTGGCTGGAGTTGCCGCCACGCCAGGCGCGCGGGGCCGCTTCCAGCAGCAGCACGCTGGCGCCGGCCTCGCGCGCCATCAGCGCGGCGCACAAGGCGGCGTTGCCGCCACCAATCACCAGGACATCGGGTTCTGTCGACATGGGTCTCCTTCGGAACGCTCAGGGGAAAGCCGGAGGGCGTCCGGCGTGAACGTGATCCTAGGGAGCCCCCGGCCCCGCGTGCAGGCGGGCCGGGCGATGGGGGCATCACAAAACGTGATGGCCTAGGGGTGTGGGGCCTCGCAGAGTTGAGCCCCTTGCCAGCGCCCGGTGTTCACCAGGGTGCGCGCGCAGTCCACCATCACCACGCGGGCTGCCAGGCCCGCGGGCGACAGCTCGGTCTCTGGCAGGCTGCACAGCAGGTTGACGCGCCGCGCCGGCACGCCGGTCAGGCGTGCACACTGGAAGCGCTGGGCCGCATCGGGGTAACGCCCCAGCGCTGCCCAGGGTTGCAGGGTGGAGCCCAGGCCGGCGTCCACGGCGGCCATCACCATGGCCAGCGAGTCCACTTCCAGCACCACCTGCGGGGCCAGGCCGGCATTGGCAAAGGCGGTGTCCAGGGTGCTGCGCAGGCCGTGGGGCCCGGTCGGCAGGATCAGGGGTTCGGTGGCCAGCGCGGCCAACGGCACCTCGGTGTCCAGGCGCGCCGCGGCGGCGCTGCGCATCAGGAACAGGTCTTCCTCCAGCAGCGGCTGGATCTCCCAGTGCCGCGCGCTGGCCGCTTGTTGCACCTGGTGCAGCCGGGTGTCGAACAGCATCGCCAGGTCCAGCTCACGCGCGTTCAGCATGCTGGTCAGGTGGCCCGACATGCCTTCGACCATGTGCAGCCGCACATCGGGGTAGCGTTCGCGCATGGCCCGCATCAGCGGCAGGCCCAGCACGGACGAAGTGGTCGGCGGCAGGCCCACGGTGACGGTGCCGGACAAGCGCGCCTGTTGCGCGGCGCGCACGGCTTGTTCGGCGTGGCGCACGGTCAACTGGGCTTCGCGGTAGAAGGCCAGACCCGCTTCGGTGGGGGTCACCCCGCGCGGGGTGCGGTGCAGCAGGCGTGTGCAGAGCTCGCTCTCCAGCCGGGTGATTTGCTGGCTCAGGGCCGACTGCACCAGGTTGAGGTCGAGTGCGGCACGGCTCATCGAGCCTTGTTCGACGATGCGCAAAAAGTAGCGCAGCTGTTTCAGTTCCATCGGGGTCTCCAGGGGCGGGCGCCGGTTGGCCTGGCCCCGCTGTGCCGGGGCCAGCGGGCGTTCGGCGGCCCGCGTTCAAGTGCCTAGTTTGCACCCGGGGGCTCCCATGCTGGATCTTCGCCCGCTACGGGGACCTCAACAGGTGCGGGGCACGTGGCCAGCCTGGGGGGGGCGGGGAGACGCAATCATCCTGTGGTTGAATAGGGTTATTGAGGACCTTTGGAGCCGGGAGATTGCAGGTGCACCAAGAAGACACACGCCAGCCGACAAGGCGGGGGCGATTGAAGAACCAGTTGTTTGCGCTGATTTTGGGCTTGGTCACGGGTTGTACCGTGGTGGGGGCCGCCGCCGTGTTGGCGGTGGGCTGGAGCGACGAACAGGCCCGGGTGGCCAGCCAGCAGGTCACCGAGCGCTTGCTGCTGACCACGCGCTGGCAAGCCGAGGTGCGGGTCAGCAACGACGCGGCGCTGTCCGCGATCATGAACACCAACCCGGTGGCCCAAGGGGTGCTGGACCAACGCGTGCAAGCCAGCTCGGCCCAGTTGGCCAAGCTGGTGGAGGCCCTGGGCCAGGCCCAGCGCAGCCCGGAAGAACAGGCTTCGATGGCCCAGGTGCAGCAACAAGGCCAGGAGATCACCCAACTGATTGCCAAGCTGCAGGCCATGAAGCAGTCGGGCGAACTGGCCCGGGCGGTGCTGGGCGTCAGCAAAGAGCTCAAGCCCAAGGTCGATGAACAGCTCAAGGCCATGGACCTGCACCTGAGCCGCGTCGAGCAAGGCGCGCGTGAACAGGCGCAGCAATTTGAGCAGCAACGCCACCGCATCGAACTGCTGGCCCTGGCCCTGGCGGCGCTGGCCCTGGCGCTGGGGGTGGCCCTGGCCCTGAGGGTGGGGGGCCGCATTGCCGCCGCCATCACTGCGTGCCTCAACACCGCGCAGGCGATTGCCTCGGGCGACCTGACCTGCCCCGCACACAGCCAGCGCAACGATGAGCTGGGCGAGCTGGTGCGCGCACTGGAGACCATGCGCAGCACCCTGAGCCGCACCCTGCACAGCATTCAACAGTCGGGCACGCTGGTGGCCTCGGCGTCCAGCCACATTGCCACCGGCAACCAGGACCTGCAACGGCGCACCGAGGATTCGGCCGCCCACCTGCAACGCACGGCGGACGCCATGGCCCAGCTGCAGGACGGCCTGAGCCACTCGGCGGCGTCGGCGGCCACCGCCCACCAGCTGGCCACCCAGGCCACGGCGGCGGCAGGTCGTGGCGGCCAGGTGGTGGGGCAGGTGACGGCCACCATGGACACCATTTCGGAGGCCAGCCGGCGCATCACCGACATCGTCGGCGTGATCGACGGCATCGCCTTCCAGACCAACATCCTGGCGCTCAATGCGGCGGTCGAAGCGGCCCGCGCGGGCGAGCAGGGGCGGGGTTTCGCCGTGGTGGCCAGCGAGGTGCGCACCCTGGCCCAGCGCAGCGCCTCGGCGGCGCGCGAAATCAAGGCCTTGATCGCCAGCAACGTGGAGCGCGTCGAAGCCGGCACCTTGCAGGTCAAGGACGCCAGCACCGCGATGGACGAGATCGTGGCCTGCGTGCACCGGGTGTCGCAGACCATCAGCGACATCTCCAGCATCACCGCCGAACAGAGCCAGGGCATCGTTGGGGTGAACGAGGGTCTGGTTCAGCTCGATGCCATGACCCGCGACAACGCCCACCTGGTCGACGAAGCCGGTCAGGCGGCTGACTCACTGCAGCAAGAGGCCCATCAACTGGCCGGTGCGGTGAGCCGTTTCCACCTGAGCGCTCAGTCGTAGCTGACCGTGAAGATCAGGTCCACCGCGCTTTTTTCGCCCGTCTGCGCGCGCAGCGTGAGGCGCCGGGTCAGGTCATAGAAGATGTAGAAGGTGCCCATGGTGCCGGCCAGGCTGCGCTCGTAGGACACATAGAAGTCCTTGGACAGGCGCTTGCCCAGGGTCAGGGCGGCGCTGGTGACGCCGGTGTCGGTGTTGCGCACCCCGCTGAACGACACCTCATCCAGGCCCAGCGACTGGGCCAGGCCATCGGACAGGCCTCGGCCACCGCCCAGCAGGGCCAGCGCGGCCTGCTGCAGCAGCGCCGACTCGGCCGCGCCGCTGGCCGCGGCCCGCCCCAGCACCAGCCAGGCCAGCTTGTCGGCGTCGGCCATTTCGGGCTCGGAGAACAAGCGGATGCGCGGTGACAGCGCGCTGCCCGTGATCTTCACGCCCACCCGCATGCTGATGTTGGGCCGGATCGCCAGCACATCGAGCGCCGGGTCGTCGTAGCGGCCGCTGAAGCGCAGCACGCCGGTTTCAATCGTCAGCTCTTGCCCGTAGGCCTTGTAGCGGCCTTGATCGGTGCGCAGCTCGCCCGTGACCTGCGGGTCGCCGCCGCTGGGCGGCAGGCGCAGGGTCAGGGTGCCGCGCAGCCGGGTGGTCAGGCCACGGCCCTGGATTCGGAAGTCATCGCCCAGGTCAAAGCTGACCTGCACGTCGGGCCCGGCCTTGGCGGGGCCCGACGCCGGCTTGGCCGCGGGGCTGGGGGGCGGCGTGGCGGCGGGGCTGCGGCGGCGCGCGGCCGAGCTGACCTTGACGTCGGCGCCCAGCGTGGGGGCGGTCTCGTCGGGCAGGATGAACAGCGCCTGATCGGCCTTGAGCGCGCCACGCACGCTCAGTTGCCCCTCGCGCAGGCGCATGCCCAACTGGCCTGTGACGGCCAGGCGCCGATCGGCCCGGGCCGACACGCGCAGGCGCTCGGTGCGGGTCTGCAGGTCCAGCTCCAGGGCCTCACCGGTCCAGCGGGCCTGGCCGGTGGCGCTGAGGGTGCCGCCGTCGCCACCGCCACCGCCCGGGGCGCCGCGCAGCGTGAACTCCTGGATGTCGATCTGGTTGCCAGTGAGTCGGGCGTGCAGGCGGCCGTCGCGCAGTTCCACCCCTTCGACCACCGAGCGCAGGGCCAGGTTGCTGGCCCGGATGTCGCCAGTCCAGCGGGGGGTCTGCAGGCTGCCTTGCAGGCTGGCCTCGGCGTCCAGGCGGCCGCGCAGGCGCCAGCCGGGCGGGGCCAGCATGGACCACACGCCGATCTGGGGCAGTTGGGCTTTGAGCTCACCGGACAGCGGTGCGTCCGGCGGCAGTTGCCAACCGCTGGCGTCCTGGCGCAGCCGGGTGTTCAGGCGCGCCTGCAGTTGCCCGGCGCGCTCGCTGTCCCAGCGCAACTGGGCGGCCAATTGCTCGCCATCGAGCTGCAAGGTCAGTTCGGCTTGGCGCACCCCGGCGCTGCGCTGGGCCGCGGTGGCCTGGGTGCCGGCGGGCAGGTCCTCCGCCTGCAGCAGCAGGTCACCACTGTGCCGGGCCACCCGCACTTTGGCCTGCAGGCCTTGGTCCTGACGGGCTTGCCAGTCGGCATTGAGCACCAGGTCCCCGGCCACGCCCAGGCCACTGCCGTCACCGCGCAGCGCCACCCAGGCGTCCAGCCAGGCCTGGGGCACCTGGCGCAACTGGCCCTGGGTCTCCCAACGGGTCTGCTGGCGCTGCTGCGACCAGCGTGAAGTCTGCCAGGCCAACTCGGCCGAGCCGCTGGACACCTGACCCTGCAGCAGGGCCCGCCCCGGGGCCACGCTGACTTCGGTCAGTTGCTGTTGTGGCTGGCGCAGCAGTTGCAGGTGGGCCGGCTCGGGCAGTGTCAGCGTCCAGGGGCCGCCGGGCCACTGCGCGGTGCTCTCCAGGCGCAAGGTTTGCAGCACCGCGGCCCAGCGACTGGCTTGGGGCCCGGCCTGGGCGGCCTGGCCAGCCTGCGCTTGCAGCTGGGCGCGCAGGCTTTGTCCTCCTTGGTGGACCGTGCCTTGCAGGCTCAGTTGCAAAGGCAGGCTGCCGGGGACGCCAGGCAATGGGCCGGCCAGGCGGGCTTGCCATTGCTGCAGCCGCAGACCGGCGGCGGGGCCGTTGGCGGCCCATTCCAGCCGGGGCAGGTCGAGTTGCAGGTTCAGGTTCAGGGCCTGCGCCGGGGCCGGTGGGCGCTCGCCCTGCCAGGCCGCCAGCAGGCTGGCCCAGCCGCCTTGCCAGTCGGCTTTGAGTTGGCCTTGCCCGGCCACGGGCAGGCTGTCGCGCAGCCCGTCGAGGCCCGGCAGGCGCTGCAGCCAGCGGTTCAGCGCGGCGGCGTCCTGCAGTTGGAGGAGGGCCTGGCCTTGACCCTGCTCGGCGCCCAGTTGGCCCTTGATCTGGCCTTGCACGCCCGGGGCTTGCCATTGCAGCTCGGCGCTGCCCCCAAGAGGCCGGGTCTGGGCGCGCAGTTGCCCGCTGAGCTGGGCCTCGGCCAGCGCCAGGTTCAGTGTGTCGAGCTGCAAGGTGCCGCCCTGCCAGCGGCCGCTGGCGCGGGCCTGCCTGAGTTGCAAGGCGCTCCACAGGGCGGCCTTGGCCTGGGCCGGGCTGGCCCCACCGGCGCGGGCCGGGGCCGGCTGGGCCCGCAGCTCGGTCTCGAAGCTCAGGTCGCCCAGCGTGCGGCCCGGGCCGCTCAGGCCCTCGCCCGTCAGTTGGCCCTGCAGGGCGGCGCCAGGCAGGCTGCTGAGCCAGCGCGCCGGGTCCATGCCTTGCCACTGGGCCTGCAACTGCCAGGCCGGGCTGTGGCCCGCGGCCGCTTCGGGCCAGCGCGCGTTCAGCCGCAGCAGCCCTGCGCCCACCTGCACTTGCACGTCTTCGGCCAGCCAATCACTGCCGGGGCCCTGCGCCGCTGCGGCCTGGCGCACCGTGCCGCTGAGCTCGGTGATGGGCAAGCGTTGTTGGTCCCACGGGCCCGGCGCGGCGTTGCTGAGCCGCAGTTGGGCGCCCCAGCGCGCGGGGGCGTGCGCCCCCGCCGCGTCGGCCGGGGGCTTCACCTCGACCGTGCCTGAGAGCGCCGTCACCGGGGCCTGGGGCCACAGCAGGCTGGCGTCAATGCCGCGCAATTGGACTTGCGCCTGGTGCACCGGCTGGGTCGCCCAGGGGCGGATCTGGGCGCTCAGCTGAGCGCTCATCTCGGGGGGCGCCGGGGTGGGGCGCGTTGGCGCCTGGGTGGCGGGCGCCTTGGGTGATGTGGCCTGCGGTGCCGGGGCTGGCGTGGCCGGGGGCGCTTGGGGGGGCTTCGCGCCGCGGGGCCCGGCCTGGTGGTCACCGTCGTGGTGGTGGTGGGCCTCGTCGTGGTCCCGCGCGGGCTGCAGCTCGGCCACCACTTGCAAGGTGGCCTCGGGTCCGGACAAGGTGCCTTGCACCAGCGCGCGGGCTTGCACCGTGGCGGGGGCTGGGGCGGGCAGCCGGGTGGGTACCTCGCCGCTGAGGCGCGCGTTGAGTGCCATCGGCGCCTCGGCTTGCACGGTGATCTCGCCGCTGTAGTGGCCCGCGGCCAGGTTCAGCTCCCCCCATTGCAGCTGGTGGCGCTGGCCGTCGTAGAGGTAATGGCCGTTGAACCCGCCGACCTGCAGGCCCGCAGCGCCGGGCAGCTTGAGCTCGCCGAGGGACAGCGGCGTGTCGATGGTCAGGGGCAGGCGCCATTTGGTCAGGGGGGGGCTGGGCGGGGCGGCCTCGCCTTCGTTGCGCACTTCAAGCCGGGCCGCCTCCAGCTGGCTCAGCGCCAGGTGCCGCTCGAGCAAGGGGCGCCAGTCCCAGGCCACTTTGAGTCCGCTCAGTTGCACCGCGGTGCCGGCTTGGGTCCAGTGCAGTTCATCCACCTCGCCACCGTGCAGCAGGCTGCCGCGCACGCCCTGCAGGCTCAGGGTCTGGCCGGGGGGCAACCAGCGCGGCGCATAGTGCGCGACGGTGGCCAATGAGCCTTCGCTGTGGGCCCACAGGCCCAGGCTCCCCAGCAGGGCCAGCGGCAGGCCCAGCAAGGCGGCCCCCAGCCACAGGCCGCGGCGCGACGGACGCGTGCCCCGCGGGGCGGGTGGGGTGGCGGGCGAGGGGCTCGGGGGCGTGGACATGGTCAAAGCAGGCAGGGCGGGTTCAGAAGCTGAAGCCCAGGTTCAAGTGCAGGCGCAGGCGGCGGGTGGCGACGCCCCAGGCCAAGTCCACGGCCAGCGGGCCCACCGGGCTGCGCCAGCGCGCACCGGCGCCCACGCCCACCTTGGCCTTGAGCTCGCTGGCCTGGTTGGCCACCGCGCCGGCATCGACAAACACCGCGGCGTCCCAGGCCGTGGTGCGGCCCTCGCTGCGCAGCGGTTGCTGCCATTCGAGGCTGCCCACGGCCAGGTAGCGGCCCGCCGAGAGGCTGCCATCGGCTTGTTCGACACCGATCTCGCGGTAGCCATAGCCGCGCACCGTGGTGTCGCCCCCGGTCAAGAAGCGCTGGGTGCTGGGCAGCACGACCTGGCTGCGGGCGGCGATGGCGCCGCCTTCGGCGCGCCAGGCCAGTCGGGGGGTGCTGGCCAGGCTGCGGTTGGGGCTGGCGCCCACCGGCACGAAGCCCAGGATCCGCGCCCGGCTGCGCAAGTACGGGTCGCGCTGGGCCCCCAGGGTCACGCCCGCGCCCAGCTCCACCGCGAGGCCAAAGCCCTGGGTCGGGAAGGGCAGGCTGTTGAAATTGCGCCGGGTCCAGGCGTAGTTGGCTGACACGCTGGAGGCGTTCTCGCGCGGCACGCTCTGGGTGATGGCGTGGTCGTATTGCAGGTAAACGTTGCGGTCGTAGCGCTCTTCGGTCTTGGTGCGGCCCGCCTTCAGCGACAGGCTGTTGACCGGTGCGCTGCCGCCGAGCTGGCGCTGCAATTGCGCCGAGGTCACGTTGCGCCAGTTGTCGGTGTCGGGTTGGCCGGTGAGTTCGGTGCCCAGTGATTTGGTCTCGCGGTCCAGCGACAGCTTGTTGATGGCCCGCCAGCCCAGCCAGGGCAGCTTGCGGTGGGTGTATTCGCTCGACAGTCGGGCCCCGCTGTCGGTGCTGGCGCCCAGGCCCAGCACCCATTTGTGCAGTTTGGCCTCGCGCACCTGCACCCGCACGGTGGCGTTTTGGGGGTCGCCCTGGGTGTCCAGTGACATGAACACCGAGTCGAAGTAGCCGCTGTCGGCCACGCGTTGCTGGGCTTCCAGCAGCCGGGTCTGGGTGTACACGGTGCCCGGCGGGATCTGGGCCAGGCGCCGCACCAGCTCGGCGTCGTGCAGCCGGGTGCCCTCGACCACCAAGGTGCCAAAGCGGTAGTCCGGGCCCGAGTCCAGCGTCAGGCTCAGCACGGCCTCGTGGCGGTCGGTGTCGATGGCGGCCTCGCTGTGCAGCAGCCGGCTTGTGGGAAAGCGGTTGGCGCTGAGCCGGCGCAGCGCCTCCGTCTTGGCCTGGTCCCAGGCGGCCTGCGTGAAGATGCTGCCGGGGCGCAGCCCCCAGCTATCGTCCAGGTCTTTTTGCTGTGCGGTCAGGGCGTTGGTGGCCTCGATCTCGCCCTGCAGCCGCAGGGTGACCCGGCTGATGCGCACCGGCTCACCCGCCTGCACGGTGAGGTGGATCGTCCAGCGTGGGCGTGCGGCGGCCGGCGGCGCGGGGCTGCTGCCGGGGGGCACGGTGGCCGGATCGGTGCGGCCAGCGGTCGTTTCTGTGGGTTGGTCGGTATCGCCGGGGGCGGACGGCGCGCCGTGGTCCTCGACGCGCAACCCGACCTGGGCGCCAAAGTAGCCCTGGGTGGCCAGCAGCTCGAGCGCGTTGTCGTGGGCGCTGCCCAGCAGGCGGTCGAGTTCCTCGCGGTCCAGGTCTTGCAGCCCGCGGTACTGCTGCAGGTCGAGGTGGCGCAGCAGGTGTTCGCGCAGGGTCTCAGGGGCGTCGACCTGCAGGTCAAACGCCGCCGGCGGGCTGCTAGGGCGCGGGTCGGCCGCCCAGGCGCTGCCCAGGGTGAACAGCAGCAGCCACACCAGCCATAAAAAAGCCGGCGTGTGCGCCGGCTTGCCTCGCCCGAATCCAAACATGCGTCTATTTTGACAGCATGCGCATGGCGTCTTCGAGGCCTTTCAAAGTGAGGGGGAACATGCGCTGGTTGACCAGCTGCTGGATCACCGCGATGCTTTGGCGGTATTGCCACACGCCTTGCGGCTCGGGGTTGATCCAGGCAAATTTGGGGAAGGCGTTGGTCAGGCGCTGCAGCCATTCGGCGCCCGGCTCTTCGTTGTTGTACTCGACGCTGCCGCCGGGCTGCAGGATCTCGTAGGGGCTCATGGTGGCGTCCCCGATGAAGATCAACTTGTAGTCCTTGTTGTACTTGCGGATGATGTCCCAGGTGGCGAACTTCTCCGAGAAACGTCGCTTGTTGTTCTTCCACATGTAGTCGTAGACGCAGTTGTGGAAGTAGTAGAACTCGAGGTGCTTGAACTCGGCCTTGGCGGCAGAGAACATTTCTTCGACGCGCGCGATGTGCTCGTCCATGGTGCCGCCCACGTCCATGAGCAGCAGCACTTTCACGTTGTTGTGGCGCTCGGGCACCATCTTGATGTCCAGCCAACCGGCGTTGGCGGCGGTCGATCGGATGGTGTCGGGCAAGTCCAGTTCTTCGGCCGAGCCCTCGCGCGCAAACTTGCGCAGGCGGCGCAGCGCCACCTTGATGTTGCGCGTCCCCAGCTCCTGGGTGTCGTCGTAGTCCTTGTAGGCGCGCTGGTCCCACACCTTGACGGCGCTTTTGTTTCGGCCCTTCTCTTGCCCGATGCGGATGCCTTGCGGGTTGTAGCCATTGGCGCCGAAGGGGCTGGTGCCGCCGGTGCCAATCCACTTGCTGCCGCCCTCGTGGCGTTCCTTCTGCTCTTCAAAACGCTTCTTGAGCGTTTCCATGAGCTCGTCCCACCCCATCTTGTCGATCTTGGCTTTTTCTTCGGGGCTGAGCTCCAGCTCGAGGTTCTTGCGCAGCCACTCGAGCGGCACGTCCTTGGTGAAGTCGGCCAGCATCTCGACGCCCTTGAAGTAGGCCGCGAAGGCGCGGTCGAACTTGTCGTAGTGCTTCTCGTCCTTGACCAGCGCGGTGCGCGACAGGTAGTAGAAGTCGTCGATCTTCCAGGCGTTGTCCGAGTTGGGGCCGACCACGTCGGCCTGCAGCGCTTCGAGCAAGGTCAGGTATTCCTTGACCGAGACCGGCAGCTTGGCACTGCGCAGGGTGTAGAAAAAGTCGATCAGCATGGGGGCTCCCGCGTCTACTGGGCCGTGGCCGGCTGGGGCTTGGGGTGCTGTGCCAGCCGGTACAGCAACTGGGCCTTGGCTTCGGGCCATTCGCCTGCGCGCAGGCTGTACATGACCGTGTCACGCACGGTGCCGTCGCGGCGCAGCGCGTGGTGACGCAGCACGCCATCCTTGTGCGCACCCAGGCGCTCGATGGCACGCTGCGAGGCGAAGTTGAAGTTGTCGGTGCGCCAGCCCACCAGGGCGCAGCCCAGGGTGTCGAAGGCGTGGCTCATCAGCATCAGCTTGCAGCTGCTGTTGACGTGGCTGCGCTGCACGCTCTTGGCGTACCAGGTGTAGCCAATTTCAACCCGCTGGATGGCGGGCACGATGTCGTGGTAGCTGGAGGTGCCCAGCACGCGCCCGCTGGCTTCGTCGAGCACGGCAAAGGCGAAGCGGTTCCCCGCCTCCCGCATCTGCAGTGCGGTCTCGATGTAGGCTCGGGTCTGCTCGGGTTCGGGCACCGAGGTGATGCGCAGGTTCCAGAGTTCGCCGTCGGCGGCGGCGGCGGCCAGGCCCGCCTCATGTTCCAAACCCAGCGGGACCAAGGCCACGCCATTGAGGCGCAGGGTCACGGGTTCCACAAAAGCCATGTGTGCTCTCCAGTGCGTGGTCGCTTGGGGTTCAGCGGTTGCGCTGGTTCATGAACACGAGTTTCTCGAACAAGGTCACGTCCTGTTCGTTCTTCAGCAGGGCGCCCACCAGCGGCGGCACGCTGACCTTGCTGTCGGCGCTTTGCAGGGCTTCGAGCGGGATGTCCTCGGCCACCAGCAGCTTGAGCCAGTCGAGCAGCTCGGAGGTGCTGGGCTTCTTCTTGAGGCCGGGCAGGTTGCGCACGTCGTAGAAGGTCTTCATGGCCGCGGTCAACAGGTCGGCCTTGAGGGTCGGGAAGTGCACGTCAACGATCTTCTTCATCGTGTCCGCGTCGGGGAACTTGATGTAGTGGAAGAAGCAGCGGCGCAGGAAAGCGTCGGGCAGTTCTTTTTCGTTGTTCGAGGTGATGAACACCAGCGGGCGGTTCTTGGCGCGGATCATCTCGCGCGTTTCGTAGCAGTAGAACTCCATGCGGTCGATTTCGCGCAGCAAGTCGTTCGGGAATTCGATGTCGGCCTTGTCGATTTCGTCGATCAGCAGGGCCACCGGCTGCTCGGCCGTGAAGGCCTGCCACAACACCCCTTTGACGATGTAGTTGTTGATGTCCTTGACCCGCTCATCACCGAGTTGCGAGTCGCGCAGACGACTCACCGCGTCATATTCATACAGGCCTTGTTGGGCCTTGGTGGTCGATTTGATGTGCCATTGCAACAGCGGCATGCCCAGGGCCTGGGACACTTCTTCGGCCAGCATGGTCTTGCCAGTGCCGGGTTCGCCCTTGACGAGCAAGGGGCGCTTCAAGGTCATGGCCGCGTTCACGGCGAGCATCAGATCTTGCGTGGCGACGTAATTTTGGGAGCCTTGGAATTTCATGGGCAGTGTTGGCTTATCAGATGTGTTGCGGGAGCGGGGCTCGATATAATCAATCGTTGATTTTTCTCAATCCCCTCGGTACTCAATCATCCATTTGATTGTGCTCGCAAAATGAACAAGATGTTGACCACGGTATTTGCCCTTGCTGTCGCTTCCGTGACGGCCTTCTCCACGACCGTCCGCGCCGACGAGGTCAAGACGGACATCCAAGCGAAGGTGGCCATGTGCATTGGGTGCCACGGCATCCAGGGCTACCAGGCAACCTTCCCCGAGGTCTACAAGGTGCCGCGCATCGCGGGCCAGGGTGAGAAATACATCGCAGCCGCACTGACCGCGTACAAGAAGGGCGAGCGCAAGCACCCCACCATGCGCGGCATTGCCGATTCGCTGAGCGAGCAGGACATCAACGACGTCTCGGCCTACTATGCCAAGCTGGGCCAGGGTGAGGGCGCCGCGGTTGCTGACAAGCCGGTCCGCGAACCCAGCGCCAAGGTCGGCGAGCTGCTCAAGAAGGGCGCCTGCGTGTCCTGCCACGGCGACAACTTTGCCAAGCCGATCGACCCGTCCTATCCGAAGCTGGCAGGCCAATACAGCGATTACCTGTACGTGTCGCTGAAGGCCTACAAAATCGACAACAACCCGCAAATCGGCCGCAGCAATGGCGTGATGGGGGGCGTTGCCAAGCAATTCAGCAATGCCGAACTGAAAGCCCTCGCGGGTTACATCAGCAGCCTCGACGGCGACCTGAAAACGGTGCCCCAGGCCAAGTTCCGCTGAACTTCAGCCCCCAGGTGTTGTGAAAAAGCCGCTCTTTGAGCGGCTTTTTTCATAGGGGTCTGCCCCAGGGTCGGGCGCGTGCTGAGGCTGGTCACGCGGGCGGGCCTGGCCTTGCGCGGAGGCGCCCACGGCACCGGTCTGACGCCCGGAAGCCTTGATGCCTTGATGCGCAGACGCGGTGACGCGCGTGCGCGGCTCAGTCGCGCGTGGCGGCGCGCTGCACGGCGTCGATGTAGGCGTGCCCGTCTGGCGGGCGACCACTGCGCTGGCTTTCCCACAGCATGCGGCCCAGGCATTCCATGACCTCGTGGTGCGCGTCGTGCAGCGAGTCGCGGCGGGCGGTCAGCAGCTCCACCGCCTGGCGGATGCCGCGCGGCTGGTCGATGCTGCATTGCTCGCTGATGGACAGGTGCATCGACAGGTGCAGAAACGGGTTGGCCTGCTGGCTTTTGCCATCGTAGACGCGGGCCACGGCCGCGTCGGCATCGGCCAGGTCGGCGTGGTATTCGGGGTGCTCGGCAATCCATTGGCTGGCCAGGGTTTCGATGGCCTCCATCGGGAGGTTGGCCTGGCTTTTGGCGTAGGCCGAGCAGAAAAAGCGACGGACGTCGTCCTGAGAGGGGCTGAACATGGGGTGGAAGGGTATCACCACCCCGCATCCCCAGGCTGGCGCCCGGGCAAGCGTCAGATGGCCGAAGCGGCCTCAGCCGCGCGGCTGGCTGACCATGCGTGAGATGGTCTGGGCCGACTGCAGCAGGTGAGGCAGCATGCGGTCCTGCATGTCGAAGGCGCTGGTGCGGTTGGCCTGCCCACTGATGTTGAGCGCGGCGATCACCCGCCCGCTGCGGTTGACGATGGGCGCGGCCATCGAGATCAGGCCTTCTTCGAGCTCCTGGTCCACCAGGCACCAGCCCTGGTCACGGGCCTGTCGGACCTTGGTCAGCAACTCGTCGATCTCGGTCACCGTGTGGCGGGTGCGCGCGTCCCGCGCGCTGGCCTGGAGGCGGCGAACGATCTCCTCGTCGGGCAGGCCGCCCAACAGGATGCGGCCCATCGAGGTGCAGTAGGCCGGCAGGCGCGTGCCCACGCCGAGGGTGATGCGCATGATCTTGTGGGTCGGCACCCGCAGCACATAAACGATGTCGCTGCCTTCGAGCACGGCCGCCGAACACGATTCTTTGACCCGGTCCACCAGGCCCTCCATCACGGGCTCGGCCAGGTTCCAGATCGGCATCGAGGACAGGTAGGCAAAGCCCAGGTCCAGGATGCGTGGGCTCAAGCGGAACTGGCGGCCGTCGGTTTCGACGTAGCCCAGCGTCTGCAAGGTCAGCAGGATGCGCCGGGCCCCGGCCCGCGTCAGGCCGCTGCGGGCCGCCACCTCGGTCAGGGTCTGCTGGGGCGCCTCGGCGCTGAAGCTGCGGATGACCTCCAGCCCCCGGGCAAACGATTGCACATAGCTGTCGCTGGGGCGCGGCGGACTGTTGTCCGCATCGGGGGGGAGGGCGTCGGTGTCTGGGGTCGTTGCCATGGGCGCTTTAATCTTTTAAAATTCTCGATGCGAACCAATGTTCGATATTAGAACAAATAACGGGGTTTGCCAAGGTCTGTCGGACCTGCTGGTGGCCATTCTCTGGGGCTCGGCGCGTGACGCCCTCCATCCCTGTCTTGCCTTTACCTTCTTTGGAGACTCCTTTCATCATGATCAATAAGTTGGTGCCCACTGTGGCTGAAGCCCTGTCGGAGGTCGCAGACGGCAGCACAGTGCTGATCGGCGGCTTTGGGACCGCGGGCATTCCGAACGAACTCATCGATGGTCTGATCGAGCAGGGGGCCCGCGATCTCACAGTCGTCAACAACAACGCCGGCAACGGCGAGACGGGGCTGGCGGCCCTGCTCAAGACCGGTCGGGTGCGCAAGATCATCTGCAGTTTCCCGCGCCAAGCCGACAGCCAGATCTTCGACGGCCTGTACCGCAGCGGCCAGATTGAGCTCGAACTGGTGCCCCAGGGCACGCTGGCCGAGCGTCTGCGGGCCGCGGGGGCCGGGATTGGCGCGTTCTTCACCCCGACAGGGTATGGCACCGAGATGGCTAAGGGCAAGGAGACCCGTGAAATCAATGGCCGCCACCAGGTGCTGGAGTACCCGATTCATGGCGATGTGGCCCTGATCAAGGCCGAGCGAGGCGATCGCTGGGGCAACCTGACCTACCGCCAATCGGCGCGCAATTTCGGGCCGGTGATGGCCACGGCCGCGCGCTTCACGGTGGCCTCGGTCTATGAGGTGGCGGAGCTGGGGCAGATGGACCCGGAGGCCATCGTGACCCCGGGCCTGTTTGTGGACCGCGTGGTGCGCATTGAGCGCCAGGCCACCCAGGGCGGTGGCTTCAAGGTGGCCGCTTGAACGCCACCGCGTTGACTTCGATCCCCCCATTGCGCAACAGAAAGCTTTCCCCATGACCGACTACACCCGCCGCAGTAAAGACGAACTGGCGCGCCGCGTGGCGCAGGACATCCACGATGGCGCCATCGTGAACCTGGGCATTGGCATGCCGACCCTGGTGGCCAACCACATCCCTGCCGACCGCGAGGTGATCCTGCAAAGCGAAAACGGCATCCTCGGCATGGGCCCCGCCCCGGCCCCGGGCCACGAGGACTACGACCTGATCAACGCCGGCAAGCAGCCGGTGACCCTGCAGCCCGGTGGCGCCTTTTTTCACCACGCGGACAGCTTCGCGATGATGCGCGGCGGTCACATCGACATCTGCGTGCTGGGCGCTTTCCAGGTCTCGGCCACCGGCGATCTGGCCAACTGGAGCACGGGCGAGCCTGGCTCCATCCCCGCCGTGGGCGGTGCCATGGACTTGGCCACTGGTGCGCGCCAGACCTGGGTGATGATGGACCTGCTGACCAAGCAAGGCGTCAGCAAGGTGGTGCAGACTTGCACCTACCCGCTGACCGGCCTGGCCTGTGTGAAGCGCATCTACACCGATCTCGCGACCCTGGAATGCAGTCCCGAGGGCCTGCGCCTGATCGACACAGTGCCCGGCCTCAGCGCGGCCGAGTTGCAAGCCATGATCGGCCTGCCACTGGCCCACTGAACCCGACGGCTTTGCGGGCTCGCGCGGGTCGAGCCCGCTGGCCCAATATTCAATCCACCCAAGAGAGACAAGGAACCACCATGACCCAAGCCTTCATCTGCGATGCCATTCGCACGCCTTTTGGCCGCTACGGCGGCGCGCTGTCGAGCATCCGCACCGACGACCTGGGCGCCATCCCGCTCAAGGCCTTGATGGCCCGCAACCCCCAGGTCGATTGGGCCGCCGTCAGCGACGTGATCTATGGCTGCGCCAACCAGGCCGGTGAAGACAACCGCAACGTGGCCCGCATGGCCAGCCTGCTGGCAGGCCTGCCGATCGATGTGCCCGGCGCCACCGTGAACCGGCTCTGCGGTTCGGGCCTGGACGCGGTGGGCACCGCGGCCCGCGCCATCCGCGCTGGCGAAGCCGGACTGATGATTGCCGGTGGCGTGGAAAGCATGAGCCGCGCGCCCTTCGTGATGCCCAAGGCCGAAAGCGCCTTCAGCCGGGCCAATGCGGTCTATGACACCACCATCGGCTGGCGTTTCGTCAACAAGTTGATGAAGGCGCAATACGGTGTGGACGCCATGCCCGAAACCGCCGAGAACGTGGCCACCGACTTCGGCATCGAGCGCGAAGCGCAGGACCGCATGGCGCTGGCCAGCCAATTGAAGGCGGTGGCCGCGCAGCAGGCCGGCGTCTTTGACGCCGAAATCACGCCGGTCTCGGTGCCGCAAAAGAAGGGCGACCCGGTCATCGTGAGCCAGGACGAGCACCCCCGCGCCACCTCGCTGGAGGCCTTGGCCAAGCTCAAAGGGGTGGTGCGCCCTGACGGCACGGTGACCGCGGGCAACGCCAGCGGCGTCAACGACGGTGCCTGTGCACTGCTGTTGGCCGACGAGCGCTCCGCGGCTCAGCACGGCCTGACCCCGCGTGCCCGCGTGGTGGGCATGGCCACTGCGGGGGTGGCGCCACGCATCATGGGCATCGGTCCGGCCCCGGCGACCCAGAAAGTGCTGGCCTTGACCGGGCTGAGCCTGGCCCAGATGGACGTGATCGAACTCAACGAAGCCTTTGCCGCACAGGGCCTGGCCGTGTTGCGCCAACTGGGCTTGGCCGATGACGACGCCCGTGTCAACCCGAACGGCGGCGCGATCGCACTGGGGCACCCGCTGGGCGCCAGCGGTGCGCGCCTGGTCACCACCGCGGTCAACCAGCTGCACCGCAGCGGTGGTCGTTACGCGCTGTGCACCATGTGCATCGGCGTGGGCCAGGGCATCGCCCTGATCATCGAGCGCGTGTAAGCGGCCCGCGCGGGCCCGCGGTGGGGGCGGGCTTGGTGGCCCGCCGCTCAGTGCCGCCAGCCCGGCAGGGTCCAGTCGCGCCAGACTGCCAGGCCGCGCAAGCCGGCGGTCAGCAGCACGCAGGCCACCAGTGCGGTGGTCTCGTCGGCCTGGGTCAGGCGCAGCCCCAGGTACAGCCAGCCGCCTGCAAACGCGCACACCGCGTAGGGGCGGTGGTCGTTGAAGGCTTTGGGTATCTCGTTGCAGACGATGTCGCGCAGCACGCCGCCAAAGACGCCGGTGATCACCCCCATCAGCACCGCGATCAGGTTGGGCATGCCCAGGGCCTGTGCGGTGTCCACGCCGACCGCGGTGAACAGGCCCAGGCCTATCGCGTCGGGCATCTGGATGGCGCGTTCGGTGGGCTCGAAGTGACGCTGGCGCAAAAACAGCAGCGCGCAGATGCTCAAACCCAGGATGCCCCAGACGTATTCGCTGTGGCGGATCCAGAAAAACGGGCGTTGGTCCAGCAGCAGGTCGCGCAGCGTACCGCCCCCGAAGGCGGCCAAGAACGCCACCACACAGACGCCCACGGGGTCGAGCCGTTTGCGCGCGCCCTCCAGCACCCCCGACAGGGCGAAAGCCAGCATGGCGGCCAGTTCAATCAGGTGGCGCAGCAGCGGCGCCCAGGCGGTGAGGGTCTCCATGGCGCCCCATTGTGCCGATGGTTGGGGGCGCACGCTGCCGTGCAGGCGCTCACAGTGTCAGCGACCAGTGTTCTCCCACCAGGTCGTGGCCGAAGGAATGGTGGGCCTCGCTGCTGACCAGTTCGAAGCCGCTGCTCTGGTAGATGTGGCGCGCGTGGGTTAGCACGTCGTTGGTCCACAGCGTCAGGGTCTGGTAGCCGCGCTCGCGCGCGAAGTCGATGCAGCGCTGCACCAGCTGCCGCCCCAGGCCCAGGCCGCGGGCGTCGGCCTCGACGTACAGCAGGCGCAGTTTGGCGACTGTGGCTGACTCGCGCACCACGAACACCGAGCCCACCGGCCGCCCCTGCCATTCCGCGATCCAGGCGTTTTCGCCGCTTGGATCGAACTGCGCTTGGTACTGGGCCACGATCTGGGCCACCAGGGCTTCGAAGCTGGCGTCCCAGCCGTACTCGCGCGCATACAGCAGGGCCTGCCGGTGCACCACCCAGCCCAGGTCGCCCGGCAACAGGCCACGCAGGGTGGGGCGCTCGGCGGCCCCGCCCGCGCGGGATGGCGACAGCAGCTGCTGCACGGTCTGCATGGCCTGTTGCAGCGCTTGTTTTTGCGCCGGCAGCAGCGGCGCCAGCCACTGCGCCACCTGCTGGCGCGAACCCTGGTTGAGCGGCGCGAACGCGGCATGGCCCGCCTCGCTGAGCTGCAGTCGGCTCTGACGCGCGTCGCTGGGGTCGGGCTGGCGCTGCAGCCAGCCCTGGGCCTCGAACCGCTTGAGCAGCCGGCTGAGGTAGCCCGCGTCGAGGGCCAGTTCGCGCATCAGCGTGCTGGCGGTGAGGTCCTGGCTGTGCGCCAGCTCGTACAGCAGCCGCGCCTCGGTCAAGGTCAGCCCGGTGGACAGCAGGCCTTCGTTGAGCAGGCCCAGCTGGTGGGTGTAGAAGCGACTGAAGCGGCGCACCGCCTCGATGCAGGCGCTGTCGTCGGCGCTTGGGGTGGGGGCGTGGGACGCGTTCATGGCGCCATGGTTGCCGTTTTATTTGACTGAGTCAAGTAAATCAATGGATGGAGGGCGCCATCGCCATCACGGCTGGTGCGGTGCTGGGGGCTGAGGCCCTTGGCGCGGCGCGCGCTGTGGCTACCATTCAAGCCTTAGCAACAGCTTGAAGGAGCCGCACATGTCGGTGTTTGTGGTCGCCAATCCCAAAGGCGGTGTGGGCAAGTCCACCTTGAGTACCCAATTGGCCGGCGGTCTGGCGGTGCGGGGGCAGGCGGTGGCGCTGGGGGATCTGGACCCGCAGCAGTCGGCGCAGCTTTGGCTGGGCTTGCGCCCACCGCAGGCCGCGGCCATTCAGCCCTGGCCTGTGACCCCGGGGGCCCTGGGGCGTCCCCCCAAAGGCGTGGATCACGCGGTGTTGGACACGCCCGCAGGCCTGTCGGGCGGCGACCTCAAGGACGTGCTGAAGCAGGCCGACAAGGTCATCGTGCCCTTGCAGCCCAGCGTGTTTGATCTTTACGCGACCCGCGCTTTCTTGGACCAACTGGCCGGCATGAAGCGGGCCCAGGGCGTGGACATCGCGATCGTGGGCATGCGGGTCGATGAGCGCACCATCGCCGCCGATCGCCTGCGCGAGTTCGTCGACAGCCTGGGCCTGCCTTACCTGACCGACCTGCGCAACACCCAGAACTACGTGCACCTGGCGGCCCAGGGCTTGACGGTGTTCGATGTGGCGCCTGGGCGGGTTGAAAAGGACCTGCAGCAGTGGCAGCCGGTGCTGGCCTGGCTGGACGCCTGAGTCTGAGCCTGCGCCGCGTGGCGGCCCTGCATGTCGCCTGCCCGACAACGCGGCCGGGCCCCCACCGCTAAAGTTTGTGCATGAAAAAAACCTTCGAAACCCTTGCTGACCTGGCCGCCTGCGTGGGCCAGGAGGTCGCCATCAGCGACTGGCTCACGATCACCCAGGAGCAGGTGAACCAGTTCGCCGTCGCCACCGGGGACCACCAGTGGATCCACATCGACGTGGAGCGCGCGCGCAGCGGCCCGTTCGGCGCGCCGATTGCCCACGGTTTCCTGACCCTATCGCTGATCCCGCAGTTCTTTGGCGCCACGCTCGAGGTGCTGAACGCCCGCATGGGGGTCAACTACGGCCTCAACAAGGTGCGTTTCCCGGCCCCGGTGCCGGTGGGCAGTCGCCTGCGAGCCCACCTGCGCCTGCTGGAGGCCAGCCCGATCGACAACCAGGGCTACCAGTTCGCCTGGGAGGTCACGATCGAGCGCGAGGGCAGCAGCAAACCCGTGTGCGTGGCTGAGTCGCTGGCCCGCCAGTACCCCTGATTTTCAGGCCACGCTTGTGGCGTGGCGTGGCGTTGACATCGGCGATCGCGCTGCTGCTGGCCTCGTGGTGGGCCGCCTGGCGGACGCCGGCACCTGCGGGCCAGGGGGGGGCGGTGTGATCCGTTGCGATCAGGCCTTCAGCGCGCCGTCGAAGCCGTTTTGCCGCCAAGCCTCGAACACCGTCACCGCGACGGCGTTCGACAGGTTCAGGCTGCGCTGACCTGCCCGCATCGGCAGGCGCAGGCGCTGGCTCAAGGGGAAGCGCTCGCGCAGTTCGGGTGCCAGGCCCCGTGTTTCGGAGCCAAACACAAAGTAGTCACCAGGCTGGAATTGCAGCTCGAAGGCTGGCGTGGAGCCGTGCGTGGTCATGGCAAACAGGCGCTCGGCCGGGGCCTGCGTGCTGCTCAAAAAGGCGTCCCAGTCGGCGTGCTTTTTGACCTCGGCGTACTCGTGGTAGTCCAGCCCGGCGCGGCGCATGTAGCGGTCTTCCATCGAGAAGCCCAGCGGCTCGATCAGGTGCAGGGTGCAGCCCGTGTTGGCGGCGAGCCGGATCACGTTGCCGGTGTTGGGCGGGATCTCGGGTTGGACAAGAACAATGTGAAACATGCCGCTATTGTCGGCGCTCAGGCGGGGTCAGCGCGCCAGGGGGGCTTCGGGCGGGGTGCGGGCCAGCACGCAGGCGTGGACCTCACGCGCGCCCGCTGCGCGCAGGGCGGTGGCGGCGGCCTCCAGCGAGGCGCCGGTGGTCATCACGTCGTCGATCAGCACCAGGCACGCGCCTTGAAGCTGGGCCCGGTGGGCCGGGTTGGCCAGCAGCGCGTCGCGCAGGTTGCGCTGGCGCTCGGTGCGGCTCAGGCCCCGCTGGCTGGGGGTGTTGCGCAGGCGCAGCAAGCCGTCGGCGCAGACCCGGGGCCTCCGCAGTTGGTGGGCCAGGACCAGGGCCTGGTTGTAGCCGCGCTCCTGCAAGCGCGCGGGGGCCAGCGGCATGGGCAGCAGCCAGTCACTGCGTTGCAGGCAATCGAACAGGTCGGGGTTGTGCAACATCAGGGGGGCCAGGGCCTGGGCCCAGCCGACCTGCTGCTGGAACTTGAATTCGGCGATGCAGCGCACCCAGGGGTAGCCGTAGTCCACGGCCGCATGGCAGCTGTCCAGCGGCGGTGGGTGGGTCACGCAGGCGCCGCACAGGGAGACTTCGGTGGGGCAGGGCAGGGCGCAGCGGCGACAGCGGTGGCGCGGTTGGGCAAAGCGCAGAACGCAGGTTTCGCACACCCGTTGAGCGGGCCAGGCGTGGCAGATCGCGCACTGACTCGGCAGGCGGGTCATCCAGGTGCTGAAAAGCCGCGTCAGCATGGACTCAATATACTCGCCACCGCATTGAACCGACCCGCCATGAACCACCCAGCCCCCCCGACCATCGATCCCCCAGCCGTGCAGCGCCTGGAGCGCCTGCCCCTGGACCATTCGCCCTGGTTGCACGAGGAGGTGGCGCGGCGCATGGCCGAGCGGCTGCAGTGGATCAAGCTGCAGCCTGAGGCCTGGCTGGACTGGTCGCCCACCTGGGGGGGGCTGGAGGCCCATGAGCGCCTGCGCGAGCGCTACCCCAAGGCCCGAGCCCATGTCCATGAACCGGTCGCTGCCCGCGCTGCCGAGGCGCGCCGCCGCCACGAGCCGGCCTGGTGGCAGCCCGCGCGTTGGGGTGGGCGGGCCACCACGGTCGGGTTGCCCGAGGACGGCAGCGTGCAGATGGTGTGGTCCAACATGGCCTTGCATGCGACCGATCAGCCCCAGGGCTTGATCGGGCAGTGGCACCGGGCCCTGGCGGTCGACGGATTTCTGATGTTTTCCTGTCTCGGACCGGACACCTTGCAAGAGCTGCGGGCGGTCTATGCGGACGCCGGTTGGCCCGTGCCGGGCCATGTGTTCACCGACATGCACGACTGGGGCGACATGCTGGTCGAGGCCGGCTTTGCCGAGCCCGTCATGGACATGGAGCGCGTCGTGCTCACTTTTGAAAGCCCCGAGCGTCTGCTGCAGGAGCTGCGCGAACTGGGGCGCAACTTGCACCCCGCGCGCTTTCAGGCCTGCCGGGGCCGGGGTTGGCACGCGGCCTTGCTGCAATCCCTGCGCTCCCACGAGGCCCTGACCCGCCCCTCGCCGGGCAGTCTGAGCCTGACTTTCGAGATCATTTACGGCCATGCTTTCAAGCCGGTTCCGCGCATCCCATTGGGCCCTCAAAGCGCGGTCTCGTTGCAGGAAATGAAAGCAGTGTTGCGCCACGGCAAAAAGAATTTGCCGCCTGTTTGAGAATTGTCAAACCGAAGCACTGACTCGGTTAAAATCGGCCTCGGTTTTCATTCGGGCATATTCCCGAGCTTCTGTTTTCCGGGAGCTTGACGCATGTCAAATCCGGTTCTTCGATTCGCTCAGGTTTCTGGTCAAGGCATCGACTGGCAGCTGCGACGCAATTGCTCTGTGACACCGGCTCAACTGGCCTGGTTTTACGGTTCGATTTGTCTGGTTTCCCTCGCCGTGGCCGGTCTGTGCTGGCATCTCGGCGCGCGGCTTGTGATGGTTTTCACGGGCCTCGAATTGCTCGCGATTGGTGTAGCGTTCCTCATGTACGCGCGGCACGCTGCCGACGGTGAGCGCATCAGCCTGCGCGGCAGTCGTCTGCTGGTCGAACTGGAGCAAGCCGGACAGCTGCAGCGGGTTGAGTTTCGACGGGAATGGGTGCGGGTTGAGCCCAAAGTGGGTCATCAGTCCTTGATCGAGTTGTCGGGTCAAGGGCGGACGTTTGAAGTGGGGCGCTTTGTGCGCCCCGAATTGCGTCCCGCCCTGGCCAATGAAATTCGAGGGGCATTGCGAGCCATGTGATGTCTGACACGGCAGCCTGGCTGCGGTGTGAGGTTTGTTAAATTGAGGCAATGAAGAAGTGAACACGATGAAGAGCATTTCCAACAAGTTGGCTTCGCTGCTGCTGACCGCTGGTGCTTTGCTGGGCTCGGCGGCGCATGCCGTCAGTGACTTGCCCGGCGGTCCTGCGGTGCGTCAGCTCAACCTGGCCCCGCCAGCCACCCGGATTGCTGAAGAACAGCACTTCCTGCACTGGATGATGCTGATCATCTGCACGGTGATCTTCGTGGCCGTGTTCAGCGTCATGTTCTATTCGATCCTCAAGCACCGCAAGTCGCTGGGCTACAAGCCGGCGACCTTCCATGAGTCGGTGACGGTCGAAATCCTCTGGACCGTGGCCCCCTTCATCATTGTGATCCTGATGGCCCTGCCGGCCACCAAGGTGCTGGTGGCGCAAAAAGACACCACCAACGCCGACCTCACGGTCAAAGCCACGGGTTACCAGTGGAAGTGGGGTTACGACTACATCAAGGGCGAGGGCGAAGGCCTGGCGTTCATCTCCACCCTCGACGCTTCGCACCGTGCGATGTCCGACAACGGCGCCAAGGGCGACGTGCCGGACAACTACCTGCTCAAGGTCGACAACCCGCTGGTGGTGCCGGTCAACAAGAAGGTGCGCGTGATCACCACCGCCAACGACGTGATCCACGCCTTCATGGTGCCGGCCTTCGGTATCAAGCAAGACGCCATCCCTGGCTTCGTGCGCGACACCTGGTTCCGGGCTGAAAAGACCGGTGATTTCTATGGTCAGTGCGCCGAACTCTGCGGCAAGGAACACGCCTACATGCCCATCCACGTGAAGGTGCTGTCGGCCGAAGACTATTCCGCCTGGGTGGCTGCCGAGAAGAAGAAGGCCGCCGCCAAGGCCGATGACCCAAGCAAGGTCTGGGCACTGGACGACCTCAGCAAGCGCGGCGAGAAGGTTTATGCCGCCAACTGCGCTGCCTGCCACCAAGCCAACGGCAAGGGCGCGGGTCCGATCAAGGCTCTGGACGGCTCGTCGCTGGTTCTGGACGCCGACCATGCCCGCCAGGTCAACGTGCTGCTCAACGGTCTGAACAACGGCGCCATGCCGGCCTGGAAGCAGCTGTCGGACACCGACATCGCTGCTGTGGTGACCTACACCAAGAACAATTGGTCCAACAAGACGGGCCAAGTGGTTCAGCCGGCCCAAGTCTTGGCGCTGCGCGGCAAGTAATCTGACGTCGCCCTTCCCAGATTCAGACAAGGAAACACCATGAGTGCAGTTCTCGACCACCACGATCATGCGCACGACGATCATGCCCACGGTCATGCCCCCACGGGCTGGCGCCGTTGGGTCTTTGCGACCAACCACAAAGACATCGGCACCCTCTACCTGCTGTTCAGCTTCACCATGCTGATGATCGGCGGGGTGCTCGCACTGGGCATCCGGGCCGAGCTGTTCCAGCCCGGTCTGCAGCTGATGAACCCCGAGCTGTTCAACCAGCTCACCACCATGCACGGCCTGATCATGGTGTTCGGCGCCATCATGCCGGCCTTCGTGGGCTTCGCTAACTGGATGCTGCCGCTGCAAATCGGCGCTTCGGACATGGCCTTCGCCCGCATGAACAACTTCAGCTTCTGGCTGATGATCCCCGCGGCCATCATGCTGGCGGGTTCGTTCTTCATGCCCGGTGGTGCGCCCGCTGCTGGCTGGACCCTGTACGCGCCGCTGACCCTGCAAATGGGCCCCTCGATGGACGCTGGCATCTTTGCCATGCACATCCTGGGTGCGTCGTCGATCATGGGTTCGATCAACATCATCGTGACCATCCTCAACATGCGCGCTCCTGGCATGACGCTGATGAAGATGCCGATGTTCGCCTGGACCTGGCTGATCACCGCCTACCTGCTGATCGCCGTGATGCCTGTGCTGGCCGGTGCGATCACCATGACGCTGACCGACCGCCACTTCGGCACCAGCTTCTTCAACCCCGCCGGTGGCGGTGACCCAGTGATGTACCAGCACATCTTCTGGTTCTTCGGTCACCCCGAGGTGTACATCATGATCTTGCCGGCCTTCGGCATCATCAGCCAGATCGTGCCGGCCTTCGCCCGCAAGAAGCTGTTCGGCTACGCCTCGATGGTGTACGCCACCTCGTCGATCGCCATCCTGTCCTTCATCGTGTGGGCTCACCACATGTTCACCACCGGCATGCCGGTCACGGGCCAGTTGTTCTTCATGTACGCGACCATGCTGATCGCAGTGCCCACGGCTGTGAAGATCTTCAACTGGATTGCCACCATGTGGCAGGGTTCGATGACCTTCGAGACCCCCATGCTGTTCGCGGTGGGTTTCATCTTCGTGTTCACGATGGGCGGCTTCACCGGCCTGATCCTGGCCATGGCCCCGATCGACATCCAACTGCAAGACACCTACTACGTGGTGGCCCACTTCCACTACGTGCTGGTGGCGGGTTCGCTGTACGCGCTGTTCGCTGGCTACTACTACTGGGCCCCCAAGTGGACCGGTGTGATGTACAGCGAGACCCGCGGCAAGATCCACTTCTGGTGGTCGCTGATCGCGTTCAACGTGACCTTCTTCCCGATGCACTTCTTGGGTCTGGCCGGCATGCCCCGCCGCTACGCCGACTACCCGATGCAGTTTGCTGACTTCAACGCAGTGGCCACGGTCGGTGCTTTCGCCTTCGGTCTGGCGCAGGTGTATTTCTTCCTGTTCATCGTTTTGCCGACCATGATGGGCAAGGGTGAAAAGGCGCCGCAAAAGCCGTGGGAAGCCGCTGAAGGTCTGGAGTGGGAAGTTCCCTCGCCGGCCCCTTTCCACACCTTCGAGAACCCGCCCAAGCTGGACGCCACGGCGACCCGCGTGATCGGTTGATACCCATCAGGTCTGACCATGAGTCCCGAGCAAAAGAAAAACAACCTTCGGCTGGCCCTGATCCTGGCGTCGATCGCTGCGGTCTTCTTTGTCGGGTTCATGGCCAAGATGATCTTGCTGTCAAAGCCCTGAGCCGAGCTTCGCCGCCCTGAACCCCATGTCCCGTCGCCAAGAAAACACCCGCATGGTGCGCAAACTGGTCGTCATCGCGGCCGGTATGTTTGCCTTCGGGTACGCCTTGGTGCCCATGTACCAAGCGATCTGCGAGTTCACGGGCATCAACATCCTGGCGCTCGCCGAGCGCGAGGTGCCAGGCGTGGGTGCGGCGGGCAAAAACGTGCGGGTACCCGACAACACCCAGGTGGATCGCAGCCGCACCATCACGGTAGAGTTCGACGCCAACGCGCGTGGTCCCTGGGAGTTCAAGCCCGCGCAGCGTTCGGTGCAGGTGCACCCCGGTGAGCTCACCACGGTGATGTACGAGTTTCAAAACGTACAGAACCGCCGCATGTCGGCCCAGGCCATTCCCAGCTACGCGCCGCGTCAGGCGGCGGCCCATTTCAACAAGCTCGAGTGCTTCTGCTTCAACCAGTACACGCTCGAGCCGGGTGAGAAGAAAGAATGGCCGGTGGCTTTCGTGGTCGACCCCAAATTGTCCAAGGACGTGACCACCATCACGCTGTCCTACACCTTCTTTGAGGTGGGGGGCAAAACCCCGGCAGCGCCGGCAGGTGGCACGGCGCAAGCGCCCTGGCAGGCTGACAAGGTGGGGTCATGAGTCAACAGCAGTCGCCCGCCCGCAAGGGGTCCTTGCTGCGCACCGTCAAGGCGGTGGCCTGGTCCTTCATTGGCATTCGCAAGAACAGCGACTACCAGGAAGACACGGCCAAGCTGAACATTTTTCACATCATTGCGGTTGGCCTGGCCGGCGCGATGCTGTTCGTCTTGGCCCTGGTGGCCTTGGTGAACTGGGTGGTCCGTTGAGCCGGTTCTAGAACCAAATCAGAGTTTGAGAGAGTCAGGAGCAAAAATGAGTGCGACAACACACGGTGGAACCCCTTACTACTTCGTGCCCCACGAGTCCCGCCACCCCGTCATGGCGGCCATTGGCTTGTTCTTCGTGATCCTGGGCGCAGGCCAATGGATCAACGGGGTGGAGTGGGGCATGTACTCGCTCGCCCTGGGCATGGTCTGGTGGTTGGCGGTGCTGTTCCAGTGGTTCCGTGATGCCGTGGCGGAGAGCGAGAACGGCTTGTACAGCCGCAAGATCGATCTGTCCTACCGCTGGAGCATGAGCTGGTTCATCTTCTCGGAAGTGATGTTCTTCGGCGCCTTCTTTGCCGCGCTCTGGTGGGCCCGTGCCCACTCGGTGCCCGCCCTGGGCAGCCTGGAGAACGCCCTGTTGTGGCCCGATTTCAAGGCCGTGTGGCCCACCATGGCCGCGGGCATGACCGCCTCGCCGGCCGGCATTGTTGAGCCGTTCCAGACCATGACCCCGTTCTGGTTGCCGACCATCAACACCGCCCTGCTGTTGACCTCGGGTGTGACGCTGACGGTGGCTCACCATGCGCTGCAGGCCGGTGAGCGCAGCAAGACGATCGCCTTCATGTGGATGACCGTGATCCTCGGCGTGATCTTCCTGTTCGTGCAAGGTTACGAATACGCCCACGCCTACAGCGACATGAACCTCAAGCTGAGCTCGGGTGTTTATGGCTCGACCTTCTACCTGCTGACCGGCTTCCACGGCTTCCACGTGTTCGTGGGCATGCTGATGCTGTTCTTCATCACCCTGCGCCTGCAAAAGGGCCACTTCACCAAAGAACGTCACTTCGGTTTTGAAGGCGCCGCCTGGTACTGGCACTTTGTGGACGTGGTCTGGCTCGGCCTGTACGTGGTGGTCTACTGGTTCTGAGACCCTCCGAAACCAAAAAAGCGCCGCAAGGCGCTTTTTTTGTGGGCCGTTCGGTGGGTTACCGCGTCACTGCGGGCCCGGGGGAGGCGCTGCGCCCGGCCGCTTCAGCTCACTGGCCTGCAGCGATGCCCGTGGGCTGGATCCAGCCGAGCTTCCAGCTGACCAGAATGCAGATGAACAACAGGATCGAGAACCCCACCCGCATGGCCAGCGCCTTGACCATCGAGCCGCTCTTGGCCGGGTCTTTGTCCTGCCCACCCTTCATCATGAAAAACAATGCCGAGCCAAGGCTCAGCAAGATGGCTGCAAACGCTAGCATGACGAGGTATTTCATGTCCGTGATTATCCTGTGAACACCCCGAATTTGTGGCGCTCCTGGCGCTTTTGGCTCATCACCGTGGCCGCGGTGGCTGGGCTGTTGACCACCTTGTCCCTGGGGCGCTGGCAACTCAACCGCGCCGCCGAAAAAGAAGCCCTGCACGAGGCCCTTGAGCGTGAGCGTGCGCGTCCGGTGCTGAGCCAGCGCGAATGGCTGCAAGCCGCGCGCGAGAACCAAAGCCTGTTGCACCGACCGGTGGACCTCAAGGGCGTTTGGTTGCCGCAGTTCAATGTGTACCTCGACAACCGCCAGATGAAGGGCCGCCCTGGCTTCTTTGTGCTGACGCCCCTGGCGCTCTCCGGTGAACAGGGTGTGGTGCTGGTGCAGCGCGGCTGGGTGCCGCGTGATTTTGTCGACCGCAACCGCCTGGTCGAGGTGCCAACGCCGCAGGGTGAGGTCACGGTCCGTGCCCGCGTGGCCCCGGTGCCCGCCAAGTTGCTGGAGCTGGGCTCAGCCGGGGCCGCCGAGGGGTCTTCCCGTATCCGGCAGAATCTCGACTGGGATGCTTTTCGACAGGAAACCGGCTTGCCCTTGTTGCCGGGTTCCATGGTCCAAATCGATCCTGCCGCAGATGGCCTGTTGCGTGACTGGTTCGAGCCCGGCGCTGGCACGGAGAAGCACCATGGTTACGCATTTCAATGGTTTGGTCTGGCTGGCCTGATCGCTCTTCTTTATGTCTGGTTCCAAATTGTCCGACGCTTCTACCGCCCCGCAGACTCCGAAGTCCGCCGCTGACGCCCCGCTGGGCCTGACGGTCCACACCCTGCCGGCTGCCGATCAATTGGCCGCCAGCGTGGCGGGCCCGCGCACGCGCCTGGGCCGGCTGAAGATGCTGGCCGTGCTGGCGGTGTGTGCCGCCCCCGTGGTGGCGTCGTACTTCACCTACTACGTGGTGCGTCCCACGGGGCAGCGCAACTTTGGTGAGTTGATCGAGCCCCAACGCGATTTGCCGCCGGTGGTGGCGCGCACCGCCGAGGGGCAGTCGCTGCCGCTGACATCGCTCAAGGGGCAGTGGCTGCTGATCAGCGTGGCAGGAGGGGCTTGTGATGAGGCGTGTGAACAACACCTCTACCTGCAACGCCAGCTGCGTGAGAGCCTGGGCAAGGACAAGGACCGCATGGATTGGGTCTGGCTGATCAATGACGACGCACCCATCAAGAGCAGCCTGTTGCCCGCGCTGGCCCAGGCCACTCTGTTGCGGGTGCCCCCGGACGCGCTGGCCCAGTGGTTGAGCCCCGCCTCGGGTCACCAACTGGCCGACCACCTGTACGTGGTGGACCCCATGGGGCATTGGATGATGCGCTTCCCGGCGCGACTGGACATGGCCGGTGCGGCCAAGGCCAAAAAAGACCTCGAGCGCCTGATGCGCGCGTCGGCGTCCTGGGACGAAGCGGGGCGCTGAGCGCATGGACGCCACCACCCAAGCCCTCTACGATTTGTCGCCGCTGCTGCAGGTGATGCTGACCGGCGTGCTGGTCGCCTCAGGCCCCCTGCTGTGGTGGTGGTTGCGGCACCGCTCGGCCTCCCCGATGGGGCGCCTGCAGGCCCTGACCGCGGTGACGGTGCTGCTGACCTTTGACCTGATTCTGTTTGGTGCCTTCACGCGCCTGACCGACTCTGGCCTGGGCTGCCCGGACTGGCCCGGCTGCTATGGCCAAGCCAGCCCGGTGGGGGCCAAAGGCGCCATCGCGGCGGCCCAGGAGGCCATGCCCACGGGGCCTGTGACCCACAGCAAGGCCTGGATCGAAATGGTCCACCGCTACCTGGCGACCGGGGTGGGCGTGCTGATCATTGCGCTGCTGGTCATGACCTTCCAGGAAGGTCGGCGCCGGCGGGCCCAGGGGCAGACCCCACCCAAGCTCTTCATTCCGGTGCTGACCCTGGTCTGGGTCTGTGTGCAGGGGGCATTTGGCGCGCTGACCGTGACCATGAAGCTGTTCCCGGCCATCGTGACCCTGCACCTGGCCGGGGGGCTGACCCTGCTGGTGCTGCTGGCCATCCAGTCGGCCCGACTGACCCAGGCACTGACCCCGGTGTCCGTGCAGTTGCCACGCCGCTTGCTGCCCTGGGCCTGGCTGGCCGCCTTGGCGCTGGGCGTGCAGATCTTGCTCGGTGGTTGGGTCAGCACCAATTACGCGGTGCTGGCCTGCACCAGCTTTCCGCAATGCCAGGGCCAATGGTGGCCCGAGATGAACCTGGCTGAGGGCTTCCAGCTCTGGCGGCCGCTGGGGCTGCTGGCCAATGGCGAACACATTTCCTTCGCGGCCCTGACCGGCATCCACTACGTGCACCGCTTGTTTGCGTACGGGGTGTTTGTCCTGCTGGGCTGGCTGGCTTGGCGCTTGCACCAGGTCGCGGGTTTGCGTGGACTGGCCCGTTGGCTCGCGGGCTTGCTGCTGCTACAACTGATCACCGGCCTCAGCAACGTGGTGCTGGGCTGGCCTTTGCTGGCTGCCGTGGCCCACACCGGTGGCGCAGCGGCCCTGGTCCTGGTGCTGACCCGGGTGCTCACGACGCCCTGGGCCCCGATTGATTTCCAAACTGTTCCTCCGAGCGCATCGAGATTGTCCGCATGAGTGTCGCCCCGTCTGTTTCCTACCCCTCCCTGGTGCGGCAGTTCTATGCCTTGACCAAGCCCCGCGTGGTGCAGTTGATCGTCTTCTGCGCCCTGATCGGCATGGTGCTGGCCGTTCCGGGCCTGCCCACGCTGGCGGATGTGCAACTCGCCCTGGTGGCCTGCCTGGGCATCTGGCTGGTGGCCGGCGCCGCGGCGGCCTTCAACTGCCTGGTGGAAAAGGGCATCGACGCGAAGATGAAGCGCACGTCCTGGCGCCCCACCGCGCGCGGTGAACTCAGCGATCGCCAGGCCTTGGTGTTCTCGGCCTTGCTGTGTTCGGCGGGCTCGGTGCTGCTGTACGTGTGGGTCAACCCGCTGACCATGTGGCTGACCTTTGCCACCTTTGTGGGCTACGCGGTGGTCTACACCGTGATCTTGAAGCCGCTGACGCCCCAGAACATCGTGATCGGCGGCGCATCGGGTGCCATGCCGCCGGTGCTGGGCTGGGCCGCCATGACCGGCGATGTGGGCCCCGAGGCCTTGATCCTGTTCCTGATCATCTTCTTGTGGACGCCGCCGCACTTCTGGGCCCTGGCCCTGTACCGGGTCGAGGACTACCGCAAGTCCGGCCTGCCCATGCTGCCGGTCACCCACGGCAATGAGTTCACCCGCTTGCAGGTGCTGCTCTACACCTTCGTGCTGCTGGCCGCCTGCCTGATGCCCTTTGTGTACGGCATGAGCTCGTGGTTTTACCTGGCGGCTGCGGTGGTGCTGAGCCTGGGGTTCATCGGCTATGCCTTCGCGCTGTGGCGCTCGTATTCCGACGAGTTGGCCCGCCGCACCTTCCGCTTTTCATTGATTCACCTGAGCCTGCTGTTTGCGGCGCTGTTGATCGACCACTACCTGTTCTGACCATGCAAAAACGCCCTGTCCTGCGCTTCATCGCCAGTGCCCTGCTCGCCACCACGGCGGCTGCCTTGATGACCGCCTGTGCGCCGGCCAAATCCGACTTCAAGGCGGTGGACATCACCGGGGCCGAGTACGGCCGAGACTTTCGCCTGCCGGACCAAAACGGGCAGGTGCGCAGCCTGGCCGACTTCAAGGGCAAGGCGGTGGTGGTCTTTTTTGGCTACACCCAATGCCCCGATGTCTGCCCCACCACCATGAGCGAGCTGGCCGAGGTGAAGCGCCAACTGGGCCCCGATGGTGATCGGCTGCAAGGCATCTTCATTTCGATCGACCCGGCGCGCGACACGCCCGAGCTGCTGAAGGCCTACATGGTCAATTTTGACCCCAGCTTCATCGCCCTGCGCGCCGAAAGCCCGGAGCAACTGGCGGCCTTGGCCAAGGACTTCAAGATCTATTACAAGAAGGTCGAGGGCAAGACCCCCACCAGCTACACCATGGACCACTCGGCCGGCGCCTACCTGTACGACCCCCAGGGTCGGCTGCGCCTGTTCGCGCGCTATGGGGCGGGTCCTCAGGCCTTGCTGTCGGACCTGAAGATCCTGCTGAAGTCCTCTTGAGATTCAGGCCCGTGGGCGTGTGAACGCCCAGCGGTGCATGGGGCCTGGCGCACGCGCCAGCCGCTGGGCGCCTGCCGCGCACGCGGCCTGGGGGCGTCACCCTCACTCGGTCTTGATGCCCTGGCGCTGCACCACCTCGCCCAGGCTCTTCAGATCGGCCTGAATGCGGTTGGCCAGGCCTTCCGACGACGAACCCACCACCTGCCAGCCTTGCTGGTACAGCTTGGCCCGCACCTCGGGCGAACGGCTGATCTCGCTGACCAGGGCCGACAAGCGCGCCACGATGGGCGCGGGCAGGCTGGCCGGCCCCGCCAGTGCGTCCCAGATTTCGAGGTTGAAGCCCGGCACGCCGGCTTCGCTGAGGCTGGGCACCTCGGGCACCAGGGTGCTGCGGGTGCTGGAGGTCACGGCCACGGCTTGCAGCTTGCCCGCCTTGACCTGGGCCATGGCCAGCCCCGGGGGCAGCAGGGCCAGTTGCAGTTGGCCGCCGATCATGCCGGTGATGACCTGGGGGTTGCCAGGGTAGGGCACATGCACCGCTTCCAGCTTGGCCCGGGCTTTGAGCGCTTCCATGCCGATGTGGGCCACCGTGCCCACGCCAGGGCTGCCGTAGCTCCACTGCGAACCCGCCTGGCGCGCCTGCTCCAGGATCGCCTTGGCGCTCTGGCCATTGGCTTGGGGCAAGGTGGTCAGCACCAGCGGGGCGGTGGCAATCAGGCTGATGGGCGCCAGGTCCTTGAGCGGGTCGTAACCCAGCTTGGGGTTGAGCAGGCGGGCCACCGTCATGTTGCCGTTGATCATCAGGCCCAGCGTGTGCTGGTCGGTGGCTTGGGCCACCACCTGGGCGGCAATGTTGCCGGCAGCACCCACGCGGTTTTCAATGATCACCGCTTGGCCCAAGGCCTTGGACAGGGGTTCGGCCAGGGTGCGCGCCACCAGGTCCGGCGATGAGCCCCCCGGAAAACCCACCACGATGCGCACCGTCTTGCTGGGCCAGCCCGGTGTGGTGGTGTCGGCTTGCGCCAAGGTCGCTGCCGAGCCACTGAGCCAGGCCAGTGTGCTCAACAAGCCTGCTTGCAAGGCGTGGCGGCGGTTCGGGATGAGGGGCATGTCGCGGACTCCGTGAAGGCTGGGGGACGGTCTGAAAATGGTCTGCGCCGAGTGTGCCCCAAACCGGCAGTGCTTGCGCCTCAAGGCGACATCCCAGACCCCCATTGGCCACATCGGGACGAAAAAAAAGCCGGACAAGCCGGCTTGGAAGGAGGGCAAAACCCGGTCAGGCGTACTCGACCAGGGCCTTCTTCATTTTCTTCATGGCCGCCACCTCGATCTGGCGGATGCGCTCCGCACTGACCTTGTATTCGGCGGCCAACTCGTGCAGCGTCATGCCGCCCGAGCCATCGTCGTTGACCTTGAGCCAGCGCTCCTCCACGATGCGGCGGCTGCGCTCGTCCAGGCTGTTCAGGGCGGCGGCGATGCCGTCGCTGGCCAGCACGTCGCGTTGATGCGACTCGATCATGGCGGTCGGTTCATGCGCCGCATCGGCCAGGTAGGCGATGGGGCCAAAGGCTTGCTCGCCATCGTCCGAGGGCGACGGGTCCAACAGCACATCGCCTCCCGACATGCGGGTTTCCATCTCCATCACTTCCTCGCGCTTGACATTGAGCTGCTCGGCCATCATGTCGATCTCGGCGTTGCTCAAGGTGTCGCGGTGGGTCGCGCCGTCTTCCATCGCATCGGTCTTGAAGCCTTGCTTCATCGAGCGCAGGTTGAAGAACAGCTTGCGCTGGGCCTTGGTCGTGGCGACCTTGACCATGCGCCAGTTCTTCAGGATGTATTCGTGGATCTCCGCCTTGATCCAGTGCAGCGCGTAGCTGACCAGCCGCACGCCTTGCTCGGGATCGAAACGCTTGACGGCCTTCATCAGGCCCACATTGCCTTCTTGGATCAAGTCGCCCTGCGGCAAGCCGTAGCCCAGATACTGGCGCGACACCGACACCACCAAGCGCAGGTGGGACAGCACCAGCCGGCCGGCTGCGTCGACGCTGTTGTGGTCACGCAGTTGGCGGGCGTAGGTTTGCTCTTCTTCGAGGGTGAGCATGGGCAGCCGGTTGACCGCCGTGATGTAGGCGTCGAGGTTGCCCAGTGCCGGGACCATGCCCCACGGGTTCACCGGGGCGATGGCCGTGGCATTGACTCCAGTTTGAAATTTCATACCAGAAATCCTTTCCATGAGGCGATATTAGCACTCTCTATGAGTGAGTGCTAAAGGCAAAGTTCCCGACCATTTGCGGCTTGAGGTTGTTGGGGTGGGGCGCCCGTGGACCGCTCGACAGCCCGGCGGTCCGGCGTTTCGGCTGGCTTTGACCTCGGGGCTATCGTCCCGCTGCCCGGTCAGGCGACGGGTCAGGCGGCCAGGGGGGCACATGTGGGCACATGGGGGCTCACGGGGGCGAGTCGTGTGTGGCCGCGCCGAGGTACTGGATGATGAGCCGCCGATCCTCGGCGGACCCGACGCTGTAGTTCATTTGTTGGCCCGGAATCAACGCCTCCGGGTCCCTCAACCATGTCTCCAGGGTGCTGGCGGACCACATCACCGCACTGGCTCGGAGCGCGGCCGAGTAGTCAAAGTGGGGAACCCGACCTGCTTGCCGCCCCATCAGACCACGGTGTAGGGGGCCGACCCGGTGGGCGTCCAACGAATGGCAGCCGCCACACCGTGATTCGTACAGGGCGCGTCCCCGTGACAGCGCCGGGCTGGGCGGTGGCTCCGCCAGGCTGGGGCCCCACCCCGCCAGCAGCGCGAGGATCGTGGCGGCGAGCGGGGCACCTCGGCGCACCGACGGCGACTGGCGGCGTTTCATTTGGAAATGATGTCGCGGTGCATCGGGGCCAGACGGGCCAGCAACTGGTTCTGGGCCGAGAACGGAATCGAGCGCGCGTCCATAGCCCGTTGCAGGTCTTCGACCAGTGCGTTGAAGTGGCTTTTGCGGATGTCCATGTCGGCATGGGCGCTGGCCATGTCAGCGCCCCGGTACTGGCAAGGGCCGCCGGCCACTTGGCAGATCTGTTCGGTCAACTGGCGCTTCAAATTCTCGAGGTTGGCGTTCTTGAAGCTGTCAGCGATGCGCGGGTCCGCCACCAGGCGGTTGACGAAATCATCCATCAACTGGGTGATCCCCGATTTCTCACCCAAGGCTTGGTAGAGCGCGCTGGCATCGGCAGGCTGGCTGGAAGGGGCGGGGTTGGCGGTCATCGCCTGGGCCAGGGTGGCCCCGGAGACAGACCAAAGAAGGGCGGCAACGGCCGTGATGAGGTGGGTTTTCATGGTGTTCAAACTGAGGTGGTGTGGAGGGAGCCCCTGAGCGGTCGGCAAGACCCGCTCAAGGTGCCGAGTCAGAAGGCCCATTGGGTCGACAGGAACAGGCCGCTTTGGCGGCGGTTGCCCGTCACCCCCGGCACCACCCGCCCCAAATCGACGTACGCGGCCGTGATCGAGACGTTCTTGTTGGGCGCCCAGGCGATGAACAGGTCTTTCCAGTGGTCTTGCCGCAGGGCGTTCCCCAGCCCCGCCGCCCGCCCCAGGGCCTCCAGGTTGTTGGGCATGAAGCGGTACTCGGCCCCGATGGCGACGTTCTTGCTCAGCAGGTAGGCGACCGAGAACTCCGGTTGCAGGCTTCGGCTGTTGCGACCGGGCGCGGCCGAACCAAAGCCCAGCAAACCACCTTGGTTGGCATTGGTGTAGCGCAGGGTCGCATTCAACAGAAGGCCTTGGGCCAGCAACAGCTTGGTCGCGGAGGCGTACAGGTCCGTGCCGCTGGTCTTGGCGTTCAAGAAGTCGAGCACCGGGCGAAGGGTGCCGGCGTTGGTGCTTTTGTGTTGCAGGCCGATGGCGATTTGCGGCATCAGCGAGTCGCTGTCGAGCACCGCGTCGCCGGCCACCCTGACCTTGGCGCCCACGATCGTCATCTTGATGTGCTGCCCGTTGGCGACGTTGAAGCCGAGACCATTCAGCGCCACCGCGGGCGATGCGTTGAAGTCTTGCTCGCCAAGCGACAGCTCCAACCGCTCACCGAAGCCGAAAGCGGCGCTGTAGCTGGTCAAGCCATAGTCCCGGGTGTTCAGGCGGCTGACGCTCACGCTGGCGCCGACCTCGTCGGCGGTGGCATTGCTGCCGATCACGGCCCAAGGCGTGATCCCGCCGCCGGCGGCGCCCTCGACCGAGCTCACCCCGCCCGTCAGCAAGAGTTTGCCGGTGTCGGCCCAGGTGGGTCCGGTCGCCAGCGCCCCGGCGGCCAGCAGGGTCAGGCTGTAGATCAAGGGCGGGTGTTTGGTCATCGTTGCGGTCTCCATGGGGGTTGAACATGACGCCTGCCTCAGGCGTCCTTGCTCCACGGATACGGACCGCACGGTGAACTGGATTCAAGCCGCGCGCAAAAAAAGCAAAAAAGAGGGCTTCAAAGCACCTGGTTCGAGATGGCGCCCTTGAACAAGATCGGGCCTTGGGGGCCCCCCGACTCCGGCACGCCCCCTTCCACTTCCAGGCTCAGGGCCAGCACCACCGCCCCCCGGACCTGCTCGCCTCTGGCCGTCAGCACCACGCCCGCGGGGCCTGGCACCAACACGCCGAGTGAGCGTGGCGTCCCCTGCGCGGGGACCGCCCAGAGCTGAAGCGAACGCCCAGCGGGGACGGCTTGACCGCTCAAGTCCTGCAGCCGAAGTTGCAGCGGGGTGTTCGAGGGCGCACCGGCTTGGGGTTCCTCCACCAACGCCAGCCACGCCGGTCGCTGATCGGCGTCCAGCAACAGCGCCAGGGCCTGTGAAGCCCGTGGGGCCTGGGATTGGGCTTGCAAAGCGCTGTCCGTGGCCGTTGACCAAGGTTGCCACCAGGTGATCAAGGCCAGCGACAGGGCCGCGGCGCTGACCCCCTGCCAGACGAACAGCTGGCGCCACCAGGGCAGAGCCGCCGCGTTGCGCGGGGGGGCGGTGTTGAGTTGTCGGCGGGTCCGTTCGAGCTGGGCGGCCTCGCGCTCCAGCCGCAGCGCCAGCTCAATGCGCTGCCAGACCAGATCGGGGGGCGCCACCGCCGGCTGCAGCTCCGTCAGGCCGGCCAAGCGCCCCTGCCATTCGTGAATGGCGCTGCGCACCGCGCTTTGTTGCCGGGCCAGGGCCTCGAATCGACGCCGCGCCCCGCCCCGCATGGTGCCCAGCCCGTAGTCCGCGGCCAGGCGCTGCAACAGGATTTTGTCATGTCCGATATTCACGCCAGACCTCTTCAGTGATCATCAAAAGACGCGCTGCAGCCCTCATTTTTGGCCAGCGCCCATGCACAAGCGGAGTTGCTCCAACCCCCGGCGAATCCAACTCTTGACGGTGCCCAGTGGCAGCTTCAGCTGCTCAGACAGGTCACTGTGGCTGAGCTCACGCAGGTAAGCCAGGCTCAGGACTTCCCGGTGCGGGCCCTTGAGTTGGGCCAGGCACTGGTGCAGCACCCGGGCCTGTTGGCTGGCATCGGCGCACTGGGCCGGATCGAGCGCGTCGCCTTCCAGCGTTTCCTCGGCGGCTTCGTCGAGCGTGTCGGTCACGTGCAGGCGCTCGCTGACCCGGCGGCGCAGCAAGTCCAGCGCGCGGCTGCGGACAATCAGCCCCATCCAGGCCAATGGTGGACTCAGCGTCGCCTCGTAATCGGCGGCCGAGCGCCAGATGCGCAGGAAGCTCTCCTGCAACACGTCCTCGGCCAGTTCGCCGGTGCGGACAATGCGCAGCGCCAGGCCATAGAGCCGGCCAGAGGTCAGGTCGTAGAGCCGCTTGAGCGCGGATTCGTCGCCCTGGGCCACCCGGCCGAGCAAATCGACCAACACGCCTTGTTGTTTTTCATCGGAGAGGGTCATGTCTTGGGGGGGGCCAAAGGCACTCGGAAACCGGTCGGTCAACCGGGGCTCCTTGGCATCTTACCGAAGGGTCGCCAAGTACGCGATCAGGTCATGCCGGGCCCGCGCGTCAGGCACGCTCACATCCATGGCCTGTCCCGGCACCAGGGCCTCCGGGTCGCGCAGCCAAGCATCCAATTGGGACCGGGTCCACACCAGCTGACTCCGGCGCATCGCCGGTGAATACTCAAAATCAGGCACGGTGCCTGCCCGTCGGCCCAACACGCCACGGTGCTTGGGACCGGCGTCATTCGAGTCCACCGCGTGGCAGGCCGCGCAGCGCTCCGCGTAGAGGGCCTGTCCCCGTTGCGCGGCGGCCGACTGCCACCGAGGGGCCGAATCGCGCGCCCCGGAGGGGCTCTCGCTGGCACGGGGCCCGTTTTGGGCGTGCGCCAGCCGCCCTGGCTCTGAGGCACCGGCCAGCCAAAAAAGCCCGGCCAGCACACAGAGGCCAGCCGGGCGAAAGGCCCTGGCGGGCCCCTGAAGAAAACCCTTGGGTCGCATGTCCTCAAGCGCCGAAGCTCAGCGCCTGGGCGGGCAGTGGCTTGCCCAGTGCCGAGATCAAGACCGTGTAGTGCAGGGTTTCGTCCGCCGCCAGCCGTGCGGCCACCTTGGCGAGTTCGCGGTTGCTCAGCGAAGGCAGGACGCCGAGGTAGGCGTTGGTTGCCCCCAATTCAAGACGCGCCGCCAACTCCAGCACATCGGCTTGGTTCTTCAGCGTGTCGGCCTTCAGGGCCATGGCGTACTCATTGAGCTTTTTCTCTGCCACGGGAAGGCCGCCCAGCTTTTGAATGGTGGCCACCAGCGCGTCGCGGTGGGCCTTGTGGTGGCCCTGGAACTGCACGGCCACATCGAGCACGGGCTTCTGCAACAGACCACTGCCCGCGCCCAGTTGGTAGGCATTGATGGCCTCGTGCTCCAGGCCCAGCGCCACATTGAGGATCTGCACGTCCTTGCCGGTGTCGCCCATGGCCCCCTGGGCCAGGGCTTCGCGACCGCCGAGCAGGGCCACGGCCACTGCCGAAAGGGTGGCGCCGGTGCCCAGGAATTGGCGGCGTGCAGGGGTCTTGTGGATCAGGTTCATGGTGATGTCTCGCTGTGTTGGGTGGTTGGAGGCGTCGTGACTCGACGACCTCTGAACCAGGTACGCAGGCACCGACAGGGTTGGATTCATACCCTAGTGTCCCGTGGGGGTATGGGGCGCTGACGGCGTGCCAGGCGGCGCGGGCGACCGCCTGCGCTTGGCCCGTGGCCTGTCAACGGGGCTGGGCGCGCGCTGGCGGCTGTCGGACCTGCAGCGTCAGCACTGGCCCACGGGGGGCGTAAGGGGGCGTAAGGGCGCTTGAGGAGGCGGAGCCCATCCTGGAGGGTTGAGGGGCCACTGGCGGTCGCCCGGCACCGTGCCCTCACCGTGGCGCGCGGGGCTTGGGCGCCGCTCCGCGCAGGCGGCGGACCCGCCCAGTCCAAGGACCGAGCCAACCTGCCCAGTCAAGCGGCCCGGTGAAGCGGTCTGGTGAAGCGGCCCAGTCCGGCGGCCGAGGGCGCAACCCATCGGTACCCGGACCCGGCCCAAAGGCCGCCCGGGCCATCAAGCCAAGCCAAACCCACCGCCCAGCCCCAGGCACCGGAGCGCGGTGGGGGCGGGGCCTGCGACGCCCTCAGAATGCAGTTCAGAGGCGGCTGGCCCGCCCACCGTGGCCAGCCCCGAGCCGGCCCGGGTTCACAGACGGTCAACACGCGCTGCGATCCGGTTGGCACCGGCCAGCATGGTCATCGCTTGGACCTGCTTCGATCAACCGCACCCAAAGGACGACGCTCATGTGCATGGTTTGCAACCCCGGGCTCTTCAGCTTTTTGAAGGAAGGCGCCCAGACCCGACGCCAGTTTTTCCGCACCGGGGCGGCCCTGGCGTCTGCCACCGTGTTGTCGGGTGAGGTGGGGGCGCAGCCGTCGGCGCCTGCTGCGCCCGCCGACGCAGCCGCTGACACCATTTTCCATGGTGGCAGCATCATCACCGTGAACGAAGCACAGCCACAGGTCGAAGCCGTCGCGGTGCGCGGTGGGCGCATCGTGGCCATGGGCTCACGGGCGTCGCTGGACGCGTGGCAAGGCCCCGGCACCCAGATGGTGGCGCTGGGCGACCAGGCTTTGCTGCCCGGGTTTGTGGACCCGCACATGCACTGCGCCTTCGCCATGCTGGATGGCTGGCTGGACCTGGGGCCGTTTGTCAACGCTTCGCTGGGCGAAGCCAAGGCCAAGCTGGTGGCGGCACTGGCCAAGGCCCGGGCCGGCGACTGGGTGATGGGCCAGCTGTACGACCCCACCATCACCGCGGGCGAATGGGACGTGTCGGTTCAGGCGCTGGATGCCCTGGCCCCCGACACGCCGGTCTTCATCCTTGAGGCCAATGGGCACATTGGCCATGTCAACTCGGCGGCCTTCAAGGCCGCCAAGATCAGCAAAGACACCCCCAACCCGCCCCATGGCTTGTTTGTGCGTGACGCGCGCGGTGAGCTGACGGGCGAGGTGCAAGAGTCGGCGGCCATTGGCCGTTTTGCCGTCGTGGCGCCGCACATCTCGGGCCCCGAGTACCTGGCCAATGTGGGGCGGCTGTTCAACATGGCGGCCTCCAAAGGCTGCACCACCTTGCACGACTGTGGCATCGGCAGCTTCGACGCCCAAGGCGATTGGATGGTGATGAAGGCGGCCATGGCGAACAACCCGCCGGTCCGGATGTCGGCTTTCCTGGTGTCCACCGCCATGCCCACCTGGCAAAAGCTCGGCCTCAAGCCTGACCACCACAGCGAAGTCCTGCGCATCAACGGCATCAAGGCCTGGGCGGATGGCACCAACCAGGGGGGCTCGGGGTTCCAGCGCGAGCCCTACCTCCAGGCCGCCTGGAAGAACGGCACCCCCAACTACAGCCAGGCCGAACTCAACGCGGCCGTGCAAGCCGCGCACGACGGGGGCTGGCAGGTGGGCATCCATGCCAACGGCGATGCGGGCATCGACATGGCCCTGAAGGCTTATGAGGCCGCGCAGCAGCGCAACCCGCAAAGCGACCGGCGCCACCGCATCGAGCACTCGACCGTCTGCCACCCCGAGCAGCTCGACGCCATGAAGCGGCTCGGCGTGTCGCCCAGCTTTCTGATCGGGCACGTCTACTACTACGGCGCGGTGTTCCGTGACCAGATCTTTGGCCCTGCCCGCGCCAACCTGATTGACCCCTGCAAGACCGCCCTGGACAAGGGCCTGCGCATTTCTTTGCATTCGGACTACAACTGCCAGCCCATTGCACCGCTGCGCTATGTGCACAACGCGGTCACCCGCCAGATCCGCAACACCACCCAACAGCTCAACCCGGCCGAAGCCATCACGCTGACCCAGGCCCTGCGCGCCGTCACCCTGGATGCCGCGTGGCAGTGCCACATGGACGACCTGGTGGGCTCGATCGAGGTGGGCAAATGCGCGGACTTTGTGGTGCTGGGACGCAACCCCTACACCGTGCCCCCGATGGAGATCCTGAACATCCCGGTGCGCGAAACCTGGCTGGGCGGGGTGCGGCGTCACGCGGCTTGAACCGCGGGCGGTGTGGGGTGGCGTGGGGCGGGCGCTCGGGCCGCGGTCCTGACCCGCCGGCGCCCCCCTTGGTGCTGGGCCCTCAGCCCACGGTTCCGCTCAGTTGCCGCGCTGCCGCCAGCACGTCCTTGACGTAGCGCGCGTCGTAGCGGTGGCTGGGCATGGTCAGGGTCAGCGCGGCCACCACCACGCCCTGGGCGTTGGTCACGGGCGCCGAGATGCCGGCGACCTCCGCCAGCCGGTCGCCCACCGCCGCGAAGTAGCCTTGTTCTCGGATCCGCGCGCACAGCACCTTGTCCTCCTGGCTGAGCACCTGCTGCGCGTCGCCCAAGCCAAAGGCGGTCAGCACCCGCCCCCCCGTGCCCGAGGCCAGGGGCAGCACATCGCCCGCACGGAGGTGGTCCCGAACCGGCTGCGGCGAGTCCACCCGGTACAGGCACAGGCGGGTCTGGTTGGGGGGCTGGCCCTGCCGCACATGGTAGGCCGCGCTCTCGCCCGTGCGCTCCACCAGCCCACGCAGCACCGGTAACACCACGCGGTCCAGCGAAAAATGGGCGGCATAAATGGCGTGCAGGCGCGCCACTTCCATGCCGAGCGCGTAGTGCCCGTCGGGCAGGCGTTCGACCAGGCGCGCGTGTTCCAGCGAGGCCAGCAAACGCAACACAGTGCTTTTGTAGAGCCGGGTGCGCTCGGCCAGCGTCGCCAGCGACAAGGCCGCATCGCCAGGGCGAAACGCCGCCAGCAGCGTCAGCGCCCGGTCGACGGCGGCGGCGCCACCCGGCGCACTCGACTCATCGGCCACGGAGCGTGTTGGGGATTTTCGGGGCATGGTCAGACCTTTCCGCAGGGCCTCCCCGCACCTTGACGGTGCCGGTGACTTGGGTCTAAATTCTAATAAACAGATTTTTATTCTATCTTTCAGAATTTAAAAAGCACCCCCTCACCATGTCAGCTGTCATTTCAAAGCGATCCACCGAGGCGGTGTTGATCAGCGAGGTGGGCCCACGCGATGGCCTTCAGTCGGTGGCTGCGACCATGCCCACCGCACACAAACGGGCCTGGATCGACGCGCTGGTGGCCGCCGGGCTGCGGGAGATCGAGGTGGCCTCGTTCGTCCCCGCCCGCCTGCTGCCCCAGATGGCCGATGCCGCCGAGGTGGTGCGGCACGCCGTGACCCATGCCGGGGTTTGCATCATGGCCCTGGTGCCCAACCGGCACGGTGCCGAGGCAGCGCTGCGCGCCGGGGCCCACAAGCTGACCTTGCCTGTCTCGGCCAGTGAGGCCCACTCGCAGGCCAATGTGCGCAAGACCCGCGAGCAGATGGTTGACGAGGTGCGCGCCGTGGCCCGTCTGCGCGATGAAATCGCCCCCCAGGTGCCCCTGGAGGTGGGCCTGTCGACCGCCTTTGGCTGCACCCTCCAGGGCCCGGTGGCCGAAGACGACGTGATCTGGCTGGCCGAGGCCTGTGTGCAGGCCGGCGCCCACGAGGTGGGCTTGTCCGACACCACGGGCATGGCCAACCCGGCCCAAGTCAAACGCCTGTTCACGCGCCTGCAGGCCGCCGTGGGCTCGCACGCAGGTGCCGCCCACCTGCACAACACCCGCGGTCTGGGGCTGGCCAATTGCCTGGCCGCTTACGAGGCGGGCGTGCGCACCTTTGACGCGTCGCTGGGCGGGCTGGGGGGGTGTCCGTATGCGCCCGGCGCCAGTGGCAATGTGGTCACGGAGGACCTGGTGTTCATGTTCGAGGCCATGGGCATCGACACCGGCATCGACCTGCCCCGTCTGTTCGCCGCCCGACAGGCCCTGCGCGAAGGCCTGCCCGGTGAGCCCTTGTACGGCATGACCCCCGAGGCCGGGCTGCCCAAGGGCTGGCCTTCGTCCGCCCTCCCATTCAACAAGGCCCTCGCATGAGCATGGCACACCCACCCACCCCCAACGCTGCGTCCATGGGGGCGACCCCTTCGGGCTCCCAGACCACCCCACCGAACGCGCCAAACTTGCCGTACGCCGGCGTGCGCGTGGTCGAATTCACCCACATGGTCATGGGCCCCACCTGCGGCATGGTGCTGGCCGACCTGGGGGCCGAGGTCATCAAGGTCGAGCCCATCGAGGGCGACAGCACCCGCCACCTGCTGGGCTCGGGCGCGGGCTTTTTCCCGATGTTCAACCGCAACAAGAAGAGCCTCGCGCTGGACCTGAAATCCGCCGAGGGCCGGGAGGTGGCGCTCAAGTTGCTGGCCACAGCCGACATCGTGAGTGAGAACTTCCGCCCCGGCACCATGGACAAGCTGGGCCTTGGCTACGAGGTGCTGTCCCAACTCAACCCGCGCCTCATCTGCGTCAGCCACAAGGGCTTTTTGCCGGGCCCCTACGAACACCGCACCGCGCTTGACGAGGTGGTGCAGATGATGGGGGGCCTGGCCTACATGACCGGGCGCGAGGGCGACCCGCTGCGGGCTGGCGCCAGTGTCAACGACATCATGGGCGGCATGTTCGGTGCCATCGGGGCCATGGCGGCGCTCGCGCAACGCGAGCAAACCGGCCGGGGGCAGGCGGTGCAGTCGGCGCTGTTCGAGAACAATGTGTTCTTGGTGGCCCAGCACATGATGCAGTTCGCAGTCACTGGCCAGCCCGCCGCCCCCATGCCCAACCGCATCTCGGCCTGGGCCATCTACGACGTGTTCAAGGTCCGGGACGGGGAGCAGATCTTCTTGGCCGTGGTCAGCGACACCGCGTGGGCGGCTTTCTGTGACGCCTTCGACCTGGCCGACTTGCACGCCGATGCCCGCTTGGGCAGCAACAACGACCGTGTCCGGGCCCGCGAGTGGCTGATCCCCATCCTGCGCGAACGCCTGGCGCCTCACCCCGCGTCAGAGATTGCGCGCCGGTTTGAGGCACGGGGCTTGCCCTTTGCCCCCATCACCAAACCGCACGAACTGCTGGACGACCCGCACCTGCAGGCCACCGGCACCCTGGCCCCGATCACCCTGCCCGACGGTCGGCCCAGCCAGGCGGTGTTGCTGCCCCTGACCCTGGGCCAGGGCCGACCCGGCATTCGCCTGAACCCCCCTCGCCTGGGGGAACACAGCCTCGCCCTGCTGCAGTCGCTGGGCTACACCGAGGCGGAAGTGGCGTCGCTGTGCGCCCGCGGGGTGGTGGCTGGCGAGGCGCAGACGCCACCGGGTTGAACGGCGGCGTCCCAACACCACGGGCCTGTCGGTGGCAGCGCCTGCCGTGGCTCAGCGCCCTGGCGCCGTCACCACGTCGCGGTACATCGGCGCCAGGATGGCCAGCAGGCGGTTTTGCTGGCGGAAGGGAATGCCTTCCTGGTCCATGGCCTGTTGCAGGTCCTCGACCAGGGCGTTGAAGTGCCCCATGTTGAGCTTCAGGTCTTCATGGCCTGCCCGCATCGGGTTGCCTTCGTAGCGGCACGGGCCACCCGAGAGTTCGCAGATCTGGTCCGTCAGTTGCTCGCGCAGGTTCTTGAGGTTGGTGTCCTTGAACTTGTCGGCGATGCGCGGGTTCTGGGTGCTGCGCTGCACCAGGCCGTCGACCACGCGGCGGATGCCGTCTTTCTCGCCAAGCGCCTGGTACAGCGAGGCGTCGGCCGCTTTGGGCGGTGTGTAGCGGTCTTGCGCCACGGCGGACGACGGCAGCACCAGGGCGGCGCTGGCCCACAAGGCCAGGCAAGCGATGGGTTTGAGTGTCATGGGCGTTTTCAGGGCTGGAGGGGGTGAACAGGACCGGGCGTGGCGGCACAAGCTGGGCGCGGGGCGCAAGGGGCTTCACATCCGGGGCGCATGGGGTGCCCGATCTCAATAGGCCACTTGGCCGGACACATAGAAGCCGCGTTGTTTGCGGCCCCCGGTGATGCCCGGGACGATGCGACCCAGGTCCACATAGGCGCCGGTCAGCGACACATTCTTGCTCGGTGCCCAGGCAATGAAGATGTCCTTCCAGTCGTCTTGCTTCAAACCGTTGCCCAGGCCGGCCGCCTGGCCCAGGGCCTCGAGGTTGTTGGGCATGAAGCGGTATTCCGCCCCGATCGCCAAGTCCCGGCGCAGCAGGTAGGCCACGGCCAGTTCGGGGTTCAGGCTGCGGCTGTTGCGGCCCGGGGCCGCCGAGCCAAAGCCCAGCAGACCGCCCTGGTTGGCGTTGGTGTAGCGCACGGTGGCATTGAGCAGCAGGCCGTATTCCAGCAGCACTTTGGTGGCGGCCACATACACATCGGTGCCCGCGGTTTTGGCCCCCAAAAAGTCGAGCACAGGCTTGATCGAACCCGCCTGGGTGCGCTTGTACTGCACGCCCACCGACACCTCAGGCAGCCAGTGGTCGGCGTCGAGCACCGCGTTGCCCAGCAGGTGCAGCTTGGCACCCACGACGTCCATCTTGAGGTGCGGGTCGTTGGTGACGCCAAAGCCCAGCGCGTTGAGCGCGGTGGCGGGTTGGGCCGACAGGTCCTGGCGTCCCAGCGACAGTTCCAGCGTGTTCTTGAGGTTCAGGGTCACCCCGTAGGCGCTGAGCCCGTAGTCCGAGGTGGACAGTCGGCTCAGGTGGGCGCTGGCACCAACCTCGCCGTCGGTGGCCTGGGTGCCCAGCACCGCCCACGGCGTGATGCCACCGCCCGCACTGCCTTCGACCGACGACACACCGCCGGTCAACAGCAGCTTGCCGGTGTCGGCCAGGGCCGGCCCAGCAACCCAGCCCGACACCAGAGCCGTGCTTAAAAACACTTTGACGCAGGACGCTCGGAGGGGGCTCATAAGCTGACAAGTTGTGACACAGATGACCCATTCTTACGCAAAAACCGCCTCGAGTCAGCCTCCAAACCCCCAAAGGGCGGCTGGTTGTCCCGGGGCCCGTCCCCGTTCCCCAGCCTTGCGAAGCGGGCGTCCGCCAGCCGCCTCTGGCGATCAGGGCAGGGGGGTGGGGTTGGCCAGGTAGGCTTTGGAATAGGTCTGGAACTGGCCGCCGTCGGTCTGGATGGTGGTCTGGGCCGACTGGCCCGGGCTGAACACCACGCCCACGCCGCCGGCCGCCACCAGCTGGGCCGGGTGGGTCAGGAAGTAGCGCACGCGGTTGTCGCGCCACGGGCTGGTGGTGCTGGGGCTGGCGGCGGGCACGCCCAGCGGGGTTTGCCACCACAGCAGGGGGCGGCCCAGCCCCTGGAAGTAACTGTTGGCCAGCGCAAAGTGCTCGTTGAAGGTGGGGGAGGTGGTGTTGGTTTCGTCCCAGTACCAGTTGCGGCCGGCGCGGGTGCATTCGCCCAGCACCGAGCGGGCTTCAAAACAACCGGCATCGCGGTCCAGCGTCTGCATGACGACAAAGTCCGCCTGGTCTGCCCCGAGCTTTTTCATGTAGGCCACCTCGGTGGGGCGCAGGTCCTCGAACAACGAGGGCGGAAAGCCCACATAGGCTTGGGGCGCGATCTTGCGTGCGCTCTGCATCAAGCAGGCGGCCATGCCGGCCACGGTGTTGGGCAGGCTGGCGCAGTCGGGGTTGATGTTGACGTAGGCCAGCATTTGGGTCGGGTCCGCGTTGACCCGCTGGGCGTAGCCCCAAAAGTCGGGTTCCAGGTTGACCAGGGCGGGTTTGCCGTAGTTCGCCAGCAACTGGAACAACAGCCGCGCGTTGTTCCAGTAGTCGGTCATGTAGGTGGTGTCGGCCAGGCCGGTCAGCACGCCATCGCCGCGCGTGGCCATTTGGTAGAGCGTGAACATCGGCACCGCGCCCAACTGGTCGGCACGTTGCGCCACCAGCGTCACATAGGCCCCGGACGGGCTGTTCCAGCTCGGCCACGAACTGGGCCCCACGCCGACCAGGTACTGGTCGTAGATGTCCGGCAACAGGCCCTGGGCCTGGATGGGGGCCACGTTGACCGTGCCCAGGCCCACCAGCAGGCGCTGACTGCGCCCCAAGGCCTTGGCCAGCACCCCGGCACGCTGGGCCAAGGGGGCTTGCTGGATGGCGGTGTGGCCATCGACAGTGGTGGTGGTGCCTGTGTCGGTGCTGGTCCCGGTGCCCGACCCGCTGCCCGAGCTGGCGCCAGACCCCGAACCCGAACTGGACCCCGAACCCGAAGTGTCGGTCGAGGACCCGCTGCTGCCCGTGCCTGCGCCCGAGCTGCTGGCGCTGCTCGACCCACTGCTGGCACTGGTGCTGCTGCCGCCCCCGCCCCCTCCGCCACAGGCCGTGGCCAGCAACAGGCTGCTCAATGCCAGCAGGCGCCAGCCGGAGAGGAGGGGAGAGGGCTTGAATTTCATGCCGGTGAGTCTACTGAAAGCGCCGCTCGGCGAAACGCTCGGGGACAGGAAGTCAGGGGTATTGGGGGCGAAGGCGGGGGCCGGCCCCGCTTTGGCGCCGACGGCAACCGGCCGCAGGCATGAAAAAGCCCGCCGAGGGGCGGGCTGTGGCGGGCCAGGTGCCCTGGCCGGGCGGCGGCCGGCGGGTGCCCGCGTCAGGGCCTGCCGGGGCCCCGGCCGGCTTGGCCTCAGGACAGCAAGGCCTGGGCGAACTCGCGGGCGTTGAAGGTTTCCAGGTCTTCCAGCTTTTCACCCACCCCAATGAAGTACACCGGAATGGGGCGCTCTTGGGCGATGGCGGCCAGCACGCCACCCTTGGCCGTGCCATCGAGCTTGGTGACGATCAGGCCGGTGAGGCCCAGGGCGTCGTCAAAGGCGCGCACCTGGGCCAGTGCGTTCTGCCCGGTGTTGCCGTCGATGACCAGCAGCACCTCGTGCGGCGCGGTGCTGTCGGCCTTGGTGACCACGCGCTTGATCTTCTTCAGCTCCTCCATGAGGTGCAGCTGGGTGGGCAGGCGGCCCGCCGTGTCGACCAGCACCACGTCCTTGCCGCGCGCCTTGCCGGCGGTCACCGCGTCAAAGCTGACCGCCGCGGGGTCGCCACCTTCCTGGCTGACGATTTCGACCGTGTTGCGGTCGGCCCAGACCCCCAGCTGTTCACGCGCTGCCGCCCGGAAGGTGTCGGCCGCGGCCAGCAGCACGGCGGCGCCCTCGTTGGCCAGGTGCTTGGTCAGCTTGCCGATCGAGGTGGTTTTGCCCGCGCCGTTGACACCGGCCACCATGATCACGGTCGGCGTGAACTCGCCGATCACCAGCGACTTTTCGAGCGGCCGCAGCAGGTCGGCAATCGCCTCGGCCAGCAAGGCCTTGACGGCGGCGGGTTCTGTCGTCTTGTGCTCCTTGACGCGGCGCTTGAGGTCCTTGAGCAGGTGCTCGGTGGCCTTGACGCCGGTGTCGGCCATCAGCAGCGCTTCTTCGAGTTCTTCGTAGAGCGCGTCGTCGATCTGGGTGCCCGTGAACACCTGGGCCAGGCTCGACCCGGTCTTGCGCAGACCGGCCTTCAGGCGGTCCAGCCAGCCCTGGCGGGCCGCGGGTGCCGGCGCGGCCACGGGGGCAGGCACCGCCGGGACCGGGGCCGGGACCGGTGCGACGGGCGGGGCTTTCGGGGCCATGGCGGGTGCCGCGACAGGTGCTGCGACGGGCGCGGCCACCGGGGCTGCCGGCCGTGCGGGGGGCGCCACCGGCACGGCGGCAGGGGCCGACGTTGCGCTGGCCACCGGCGCGGCGGAGGGCGTCGCGGTCACCGTGGGTGCGGGCGGGGCGGTGGGCAGGCTGGGGGCCGCAGGGGTGACCGGCGCCACCGGGGGGGTTGGGGCAGGGGCGGCCACGGGCACCGCGGCGGGGGCGCCGGGCACGGTTGGGGGCAGGCTGACCGGGGCCGCCACCGGGGTCGCGGTAGGGGTCGCGGCAGGGGCGGCCACCGGGGCGGGAGGGGCTTCAGCGGCGGGGGCCGGCGTCGGCGCGCTGCTCTTGCTGCCAAAGGGGTTGCGCAACCAGCTCAGGCCACCGCCCGAGGCCGGGGCGGGCGCCGGTGCCGCCGCGGGGGCTGGGCTCTCCGGGGCTGCCGGGGCAGCGGCTGCAGGTGCGTCGGCCGGGGCGGGCGCAGGCGAAGGGGTTTTTTTCTTGAAAAAGCTGAACATTGGCGGGTTCTTAGAATCCCATGATTCTATGAAACGCTACCTCCCACTTCTGGTCATGCTGACTTTCTGGTCAGCACCCCCTCTCCAGGCCCAGTCTGCCGAGGCCTCTGCCGCCCCCGCGGCCGAGGCGGGCAGCCCGCAGAAAGACAGCACGGGCGTCCAGCAGTTCACGCTGCGCAATGGCATGACCCTGATCGTCAAGCCCGACCACCGGGCCCCCACCGTGGCCCACATGCTGTGGGTGCGGGTGGGCTCGATGGACGAGGTGGACGGCACCAGCGGCGTGGCCCACGCGCTGGAGCACATGATGTTCAAGGGCACGCCCAGCCTGGCGCCCGGTGAGTTCTCACGCCGGGTGGCGGCCCTGGGCGGTCGAGAAAACGCCTTCACCACGCGCGACTACACCGGCTATTACCAGCAGATTCCGGCCGCCCGGCTGGAGGAGGTGATGAAGCTCGAGGCCGATCGCTTTGCCAACAACCAGTGGGCCGATGACGAGTTCCGGCGCGAGATCGAGGTCATCAAAGAGGAGCGCCGCATGCGCACCGACGACAACCCGCGCGCCCGCCTCTACGAGGCCCTGAACGCGGCGGCTTTTGTCGCCTCGCCCTACCACCGCCCGGTGGTGGGCTGGATGAGCGACCTCGACTCGATGACCGCTGACGATGTGCGCCAGTTCTGGCGCGCCTGGTACAGCCCGCAGAACGCCGCGGTGGTGATCGCTGGCGATGTGACGCCGGCGCAGGCCCTGGCCCTGGCGCAGCGCTACTACGAGCCCATCGCCAGCCGTGCCCTGCCGGCCCGCAAGCCGCGCCTGGAGCCACAGCAGGTGGGTTTGCGCCGCCTCGACTACAAGGCCCCGGCGGAACAAGCCTATGTGGCCCTGGCGTTCAAGGTGCCCCAGCTCGGCACGGCAGCTGTTGCCGCGACGGCCACCACGGCAGCGCCCAGCGACACCAGCGCCGACGACGACGCCCTGGCCCTGACCGTGCTGGCCGCGGTGCTGGACGGTTACCCCGGTGCCCGCCTCGAACGCGCCCTGACCCAGGGCGAGCGCCGCGTGGCCGACAGCGCGGGCGCCTACAACGGCCTGATGGGCCGGGGGCCGCAGATGTTCGTGCTCGATGGCGTGCCCGCAGCGGGCCAAAGCCCCGAGGCGGTCGAGGCCGCGCTGCGCGCGCAAGTGAAGCGGGTGGCCGAGCAGGGCATCAGCGAAGCCGAGCTGCAGCGCGTCAAGACCCAATGGGTGGCCAGCGAGGTCTACAAGCTCGACTCGGTGTTCAACCAGGCCAATGAACTGGGGCGCTACTGGGTTCAGGGCATGCCGCTGGACGCGAGCGAGCGCCTGATCAAGCGCCTGCGCCAGGTCACAGCCGCCCAGGTGCAGTCGGTGGCGGCACGGTATTTCGGCGATGACCAGCTCACCGTGGCCACCTTGCGGCCCCAGCCCCTGGACCCACAGCGGCCGCGCGCTGCCAAGCCCACCGGTCGCCATGCCAGCCCTTGAGGTGCCGATGCCTCGGCGCACCTCGCCAGGCGGGGTTGGCGCCACCGCTGGCGCGGCGGTGGGGCGGGAGGGCCAAGCCCGCTGCCCCGCTTGTTTTGTCTTTGAAGGGGGCGGCCTGCGGGCGCCAGCCTCCGTTGTTTCCACAGGTGATTTATGTTCGTAATCGATGCCTTGACACGCCGGCCGTGGTGCCGCCCCCTGGGGCTGGCCTTGGGCTTGGCCGCCTGCAGCCTGGGCGCCCAAGCGGCATTGCCGGTGCAGCACTGGATCCAGCCCAGCGGCGCCCGGGTGTACCTGGTCGAGAGCCCCGGCATCCCGATGGTCGATGTACAGATCGACTTTGACGGGGGCTCGCGCCGCGACCCCGCGGCCCAGGCCGGCCTGGCCGCCGTGACCGCTGCTCTGACCAGCCGCGGGGTGCGCGCCAGTGCCAGCGGGCCGGCTTTGGACGAAAACGCCCTGGGCGAGGCCTGGGCCGACCTGGGGGCCAGCTTCGGTGCCAGCGCCAGCGCGGACCGGCTGACCTTTGGCCTGCGGTCCCTGACCGACCCCGAGCTGCTGTCGCGTGCCGCCGACCTGGCGAGCCGCCAACTGGCCGAGCCCAGCCTGCCCGAGGCCGTCTGGCGCCGCGACCGCGAACGTCTGGTGGCATCCCTCAAGGAGGCCGACACGCGCCCCGGCACCCTGGCCGGCAAGGCCTTTGCCGAGGCGGTCTATGGCAGGCACCCTTATGGCCAGCAGATGACGGCGCAGACCCTGGCGGCCATCAGCGTGGCCGACATGCAGGCCTACCTGGCCCGTTCGGTGCAAGCCTGTTCGGCGCGCGTCAGCCTGGTCGGGGCGTTGAACCGCGCCCAGGCCGATGCCCTGACCCGCCAACTGCTGGCGCGGCTGCCGGCGGGCCCCTGCCAGGCCCAGCCTGCGGTGCCCGAGGTGGCGGCGCTGGCGGCGGCGCGCGAGCAGGCGCTGCCGTTCAGCTCGGCCCAGGCCCATGTGCTGATGGGGCAACCGGGCATTCGCCGCAATGACCCCGACTACTTTGCACTGCTGGTCGGCAACTACATCCTGGGGGGGGGTGGCTTTGTGTCGCGCCTGACCAGCGAGGTGCGCGAGAAGCGCGGCCTGAGCTACAGCGTCTACAGCTACTTTGCCCCGGGCTTGCATGCCGGGGCCTTCACGGTGGGCTTGCAGACCCGGTCCGATCAAACCGCTGAAGCGGTGCGGGTGGTGCGCGAGGTGCTGACCCGCTACGTGGCCGAAGGCCCGACCGAGGCCGAGCTCCAGGCCGCCAAGGACAACCTGGTGGGCGGTTTTGCGCTGCGCATCGACACCAACAAGAAGCTGCTCGACAACGTGGCCAACATCGCCTGGAACGACCTGCCCCTGAACTACCTCGACACCTGGACCCAGCAGGTCGAGCAGGTGCGGCTCGAAGACATCCGCGCCGCCTTGGTTCGCCATCTGCAACCCGATCGCCTGGTGACGGTCACCGTAGGAGCCCAACCATGACCCGTTCTTCATCGTCTGCCCGTGCCGCTGCGGCCGGCGCAGCGTCCCGCACGCCAGCGTCCCGCGCCACCGGCGAGGTGCGCATCATCGGGGGCCAATGGAAACGCACCCGCCTGCAGGTGCCCGATCGGCCCGGCCTGCGCCCCACGCCCGACCGCGTGCGCGAGACCCTGTTCAACTGGCTGGGGCAAGACCTGAGCGGCTGGCGTTGCCTGGACGCCTTCGCAGGCACCGGGGCCCTGGGCCTTGAGGCCGCCTCGCGCGGGGCGCGCGACGTTTACCTGGTCGAGCAGGACGCGGGCCTGGTGGCCAACCTGCAGGCGGTGGCCTTGCGCCTCAAGGCCGACCGGGTGCAGGTGCTGCGCGGGGACGGGGTGGCCCAGCTGAGCCAGCGGCGCGGCGACGGTCTGGACCTGGTGTTCCTGGACCCGCCCTTTGGCGGCACCCTGTTCGAGCCTGCCCTGCGTGCCGCGGCCGAGGCCTTGGCCCCCGACGGGCGCATCTACCTCGAGGCGCCCAGCGCCTGGGACGACGCCTTGCTGGCCCCGCTGGGGCTGGTGCTGCAACGCCACCTCAAGGCCGGCGCGGTGCATGCCCATCTGCTGGGGCGCGACGCCCAGCCGCACTGAGTCGCGCAGGCGGGCCAGGGTGGCCTGAACGTGGTCGGGTGCCGTGCATAATCCGCGCCAAGGGAGCCGTCGACCTGACCGGCACCCCGGCCTGCAGCGCAGGCCGGCGAGCAAAACCCACCCACCCCTGCAGGAGACGCAGACCGATGGCCCAGAACGTGATTGCTGTTTATCCGGGGACGTTTGACCCCATGACCTTGGGCCACGAAGACGTGGTTCGCCGTGCCACCCAACTGTTCGACCACGTCATCGTGGCCGTCGCGGCGGGGCACCACAAAAAGACCCTGTTCAGCCTGCAGGAGCGTGTCGACATGGTGCGCGAAGCCGTGGTGCGTTTCCCGCAGGTCGAAGTGGCCACTTTCTCGGGCCTGCTGCGTGACTTTGTCGTCGCCCGCGGTGGCAAGGCCATGGTGCGTGGCCTGCGCGCGGTGACCGACTTTGACTACGAATTCCAGCTGGCCGGCATGAACCGCAGCCTGATGCCCGACGTCGAGACCGTGTTCCTCACACCAAGCGACAAGTACCAGTTCATCTCCAGCACCTTTGTGCGTGAGATCGCCGTGCTGGGCGGCGAGGTCGGTAAGTTCGTGTCGCCCCTGGTGGAAGAGCGCCTGGCCGACAAGGTGCGCAGCCTCGGCCGAGAGTGAAGGCCCATGAGGCCAGCGCCGGCGGGCGCCTTGGCGCCTGGTCTGGCTTGGCTTGACCTGAGGGCCTGGGGCGGCTCAGGCGGCGGTCCGACTCGGGCCGTGCCACAGCGCCAGCCAGTCGCGCAGCCAGGCGTTCACGGCCTGAGGCCGTTCCCAGGTGAGCATGTGGCCGCAACGTGGCAAGGTGGTCAAACGCGCACCGGGCACCAGGGCCGCTATCTCTTGTGAGCAGGCCAGCGGCGTGAGCTGGTCGTCCTCGCCACACAGCACCCAGGTGGGGCAGGTCACCCGCGGCAGGTGCTCACGCGCGTCGGGCCGGGCCATGACCGCTTCGTTCTGACGCGCCAGGGCCTCGGGCCCCGCCGCCTCGATGAACGCCCAGTAGCGGGCCACCAGATCGGGCTGGGCCAGGCCATCGGCATGAAAAGCCAGGGGCACGTTGGCGTCGATCACGGGTCGCCAGTCGCCGGCGCGGAAGCGCTCCACTGCCGCACTGCGCAGCGCCCGCAGGGTGTCGTTTTCGGGTTGGGCATTGGTGCCCAGCAAGGCCAGCGCCTTCACCCGTTCGGGGGCTTGGCGCGCGGCTTCCATGGCCAGCATGCCGCCCATCGAGGCCCCGCACAGCGCGAGCGGGCCAGGGTGTTCGTCCAGCAGTTGAGCGGCCATGGTTGGCAGGTCCGGGCTGCGGAAATGCACGTCGCTGACGGCCCAGGGCAGGTCGGCGGGCAGGGCGCTGTATTGATCGATCCACAGGCTTTGCCGGGCGGCCAGGCCCGGCAACAAGATCAGGGTGGTCATGGTCGGTGAAGGGGAACCCATGCAAACCCCACATCATGCCGCAGAACCGCCCGTGGCGGGCGGGCGCCACGGCTGGGCCAGGGGCGCTCAGCGCGGCGCGTCGTCCGACCGGGGGGGCGTGCTGGGTTGGGGGCGTGACGAGCCCAAGCCCAAGGCCGAGGCATGACCCAGGCGAGACCAGGGCCAGGACACATGTTTCCAGGGCGCCTGGCCCGGAGCGGGCGGCGCGGCCTGCATCGCGGGGGCCAGGAAGTCCAGCGGGTGCGGGGAGCGGTTTGCGGCGCGGCCGCTCACGAACTCGGGCTGGTGGGGGCTGGGCGGCTGCAGCGGGGGGGCTGTCTTGGTCAGTGCAGCCCAGGGCTCGTCGGCGCTGAATGGAAAAGGCATGGCTCGGCTCCTGGTCATGTTCCGCACCTCGAACTTGAGGCCCTGGAACTTTGATCGAGGGTAGGCTTTGAAGGACGAGTGGATCGTCGGCGGGAGGTGGGCGCATTTGTCGGCCCCCATCGCGCTTTTTTGTCGGACGCAGCCTACGGCGCCACGGTCTTGGGTGGGGTGGGCTCGGCACCGGTCTTGGTGACCGGCGGCAGGCTGGGCAGGGTGGCCGTGATGCGTGTGCCGTGCCCTGGGCGCGATTCGACATGCAAGCGCCCGCCTTCGGCCTCCACGCGGTGGCGCATGCCATCCAGGCCATGGGAGCTGGCCCCGACCTGCTGCGGGTCGAAGCCCTGGCCATCGTCGGTCACCTGCAGTGCCACATGGGAGCCCATGTCCTGCAGCACCACCGACACCTGCTGGGCTTGCGCGTACTTGCTGATGTTGGTCAGCGCCTCCTGCACCATGCGGTAGAGCGTCAGCTGGGCCGCGGGGGCGAGGTTGACCGCATCGAGTTCGGTCGTCACCTGCAGGTCGGCGCGCTGGGCGAACTCGCGCGTCAGGATCTCGAGCGAGGGCAGCAGCCCCAGGTTGGCGAGTGAGGACGGGCGCAGGTCTTCCACGATGCGGCGCTTCAGCGCGATGCCGCTGTTGAGGGTTTCGGTCAGGTGCTGCAGGCGCTGCAGGGCCTCGGGGGCGGTGTCGCCCAGGCGCGACTTGATGCGCGCCACATCGAGCTTGGCGGCGGTCAGCAGCGAGCCCAGCTCGTCGTGCAGCTCACGCGCCAGGTGGCCGCGCTCGTTCTCGCGCACCTGCTGCAGGTAGGTGGCCAGCTTGGCCAGCGAGGCGGTGCGCTCCTGCACCAGGTCTTCCAGCCGGTCGCGCTCGCGCTCCAGCACCATCTGCTCACGCAGCACCGCCAGCTTGAGTGCGTTGGACTGTTGCAGGTAGAGGTAGAACGCGATCAGGCCAATCGCGGCCGTGATCGCAATGCCCAAGCGCGACACCTGCAATGAGTGCATGATCTGGCGTTCGCCAGCGCTCACCCGCAGGCTGCTTTCGTGGATCAGGATGGCCGACTGCTCGCGGATCGCGTCCATGTGCTCCTTGCCGACATCGGTGCGCATGACAAATTTCCAGGCTTCTTCGTTGCCCTGTTTGCGCAGCTTGAGGCTGAGGTCCATTTCGGCCAGTTTGCGCGACACATGGCGCGACAACATGGTCACCGGGATCAGGTTGCCGCCGTCGCTGACATAGACGTTGCGCAACTCGTCCAGGGTCTGGTTGACCTCGTTGACCGCGGTGTTGTAGGGCGCCAGGTAGCGGTCGTCACCGGTCAGCAGGTAGCCCCGCAGGCCGGTTTCGGCGTCCAACATTTGTTGTAAGAGCTTGTTAAGAGTGCTGCGAGTTTCATGGGTCGCCGCAATCCCTTTGACGGCGCGGGCCGAGCGCTCGTAGCCCAGTTCGTTGATTCCGATCAGCAGCAGGGCCGCGGCCAGGGCCAGGGGCAGGCTGATCGCCATGCGTGAGACGGGAAAGTAGCGCTGCAGCCGGCGGGTCCAAGAGGTCCATCGAAAGGTCAACCCGGTCATCCAAATACTCCGAAGGCAGGGCGCGCGTACCCATTGAGGAACCGAGGCCGACTGGCGATCGGGGCCACGATCAGTCAAGCATTGGCTGAAAGTTCGGGTATTGTGACGCCAACCCGTCACCGCACCATACCGTACAGAAGAAAGCGTCTAAATGATCAGAATTGGCATCGTGGATGACCACGCCATCGTGCGTGCGGGCCTGCGCAACTTCTTTGCCGACCAGGTGGATTTGCGGGTGGTGGGTGAGGCGGCCAACGGGCGCGAGGCGATTGACCTGGTCCGCACCCACGAAATGGATGTGCTGTTGATGGACCTCGCCATGCCGGGCCAGTCGGGGTTGGACGTGCTGGCGATGATCCGCGCCAAGGTGCCCGATGTGGGCATCCTGATCCTGTCGGGCTACCCCGAGGAGCACTACGCCATGACGCTGATCCGCCAAGGCGCCAGTGGCTACCTCAACAAGGAATGTGACCCCAGCGAGATCGTCGAGGCCATCCGCACCATTGCGCTGGGCAAGCGCTACATCACCCGCACCGTGGCCGACTTGCTGGCGCAGCAGTTGGGGCGCAAGGAGGACGTGCCCGCGCACGAGCAGTTGTCCGAGCGCGAGTTCCAGGTTTTCCTGAAACTGGCGCGCGGCGAGACCGCCGGCGACGTGGCCAAGTCCCTGTCCTTGAGCGTGAAAACCGTCAGCACCTACCGCACCCGCCTGATGGAGAAAATGGCGCTGGCCTCGAACAGCGACCTGACCTACTACGCGCTCAAGAACCGGCTGATTGATTGACCGACGAGGGGGCCGCCTCGGGGCCTGCGGCGCAAAAATCCATCAGGTTGTCGATTTCATGGGACTTGTCGAACACCGCGTCCACGCCCAGGCCACTGCAGCGTTTGCGGATGTCGCTGGTGGCGTAGTTGGTCAGCATGACCAGCTTTTGCCGGGGCCCGCGCGCCTGGCAGGCCGAGGCCACCCCGAGTCCGCTGCCCTCCCGTAGAAACAGGTCGACGATGGCCAGGTCCCAGTCGGACGGGTGTTCAATCAGCCAGCGGATGCCGTCCTGCTCGGTCTCGGCGAAGCCAATCACCTGGGCTCCGACCAGCTCTTCGAGCGTGCCCACCAGGTTCTCGCGAATCCGCGCGTTGTCTTCGACAAGGAAGGTTCGGAGTCCCACAGGGTTGGCGTTTGGTGGCGGTATGGCCGAGAGTGAGCTTGGCCCTAGACCGTACGGCGACTTGAACCAGCCGTTCGGTCATTTCAAGCCATTGTGCCAGCGCAAGTCGATGGGCGATGTCAGCCGAATCCTACAAAACACTCGGTCGTCAGGGGCCCGACGGTGCGGCGCGGTGGCTGGCTGAACCGCACACCGGGCAGTGCGGCTGGCGCTTGAGCTTCATCTCGGTCCAGACCATCTGGCGGGCTTCCAGCATCAGCAAGCGCCCCACCAGCGACGGGCCGGCCTGGCTGATCAGCTTGATGGCCTCGGCCGCCTGCAGGCTGCCGACAATACCGACCAGCGGTGCAAACACCCCCATGGTGGCGCAGTGCGCCTCCTCGGGCGCCTCGGCGGGGTCGAACAGGCAGGCGTAGCAGGGGCTGCTGTCCTGGCGCGGGTCGAACACGCTGATCTGGGCGTCGAAGCGGATGGCCGAGCCCGACACCAGGGGCCGCCGGTGGCGCACACAGGCCGCATTGATCAGCTGGCGCGTGCGGTAGTTGTCGGTGCAGTCCAGCACCACGTCGGCCTCGGGCAGCAGGCGGTCCAGCAGCGCGTCATCGGCCCGCTGCTCCAGGGCCTGCACCTGCACTTCGGGGTTCAGGGCCTCGATGGCCTGCCGCGCGGATTGCACCTTGGGCTGGCCCACGCGCGCCGTGCTGTGGGCAATCTGGCGTTGCAGGTTGGTCAGGTCCACCTGGTCGGGGTCGATCAGCGTCAGGCGGCCGACCCCGGTGGTGGCCAGGTACAGGGCCACGGGCGAGCCCAGGCCGCCAGCGCCCACCACCACCGCATGGGCGTGCAGCAGGCGCTCCTGCCCCTCGATGCCCATTTCGTCGAGCAGGATGTGGCGCGAATAGCGCAGCAGTTGGTCGTCGGTCATGAAAAAAAGCGCCCCGAAGGGCGCTGTTTGGGGGCCAAGGCGGCGCCAGCGGGCCCGGCTGAGGCGGGCGTTGTCCCCGCCGCTGCCCGTGAGGCCGAGGGGCCTCAGTTGCTGGTCTTCTCTTCCTTGCGCTCGGTCTGGGTCTTGCTGACCATGACCGGGCGGCCCTTGAGCTGGTTCAGCGCCTGCATCAGCGGGAAGTCCTTGTCGCTGCCGAGTTCGGGCGCCTTGCGCTCAGCGGCGGGTTTCTTGGCTTCTTCCTCGAGGCGCTTGCGCGCTTCTTCACGGGCCTTTTCGCGTTCCGGGTTGGGCTTTTCGTCGCCCTGGCCGCTGTTCAGGTGCTTCTCGAGGTCGGCTTCGCGCATGCGCAGCACGGCGAACGGGCTGCCCTCTTCGGTTTCGTCCACCATCACGTCGGGCACGATGCCCTTGGCCTGGATGGAGCGACCGCTCGGGGTGTAGTAGCGCGCCGTGGTGAGCTTCAGACCGGTGTCCGGACCCAGCGGACGCACGGTCTGCACCGAGCCCTTGCCAAAGGTCTGGCTGCCCATGATGGTGGCGCGCTTGTGGTCTTGCAGGGCACCGGCGACGATTTCGCTCGCCGAGGCCGAGCCTTCGTTGACCAGCACCACCAGCGGGATGCTCTTGAGCGCCGCGGGCAGCTTCTTGAGCGGGTCGGGGCCACTGCGGCGTTGGTAGAACTCCGGCGAGGCCTTGAAGGTGAACTTGCTCTCGGCCAGCTGGCCGTTGGTCGACACCACCGTGACCTTTTCGGGCAGGAAGGCCGTCGACACCGCCACCGCGGCGTCCAGCAAGCCCCCCGGGTCGTTGCGCAGGTCGAGCACCAGGCCCTTGAGTTGCGGCTCTTGCTTGTAGATCTCGTCGATCTTGGCCACGAAGTCTTCGACCGTGCGTTCCTGGAACTGGCTCAGGCGGACCCAGGCATAGCCGGGTTCGATCACCTTGCCGCGCACCGACTGGGTGCGGATCTGTTCGCGCACGATGGTCACCGGGAAGGTGCGGTTCTCGTCCTTGCGGAACACCGTCAGGATGACCTTGGTGTTGGGTTCGCCGCGCATGCGCTTGACGGCTTCGTTGAGGGCCAGGCCCTTGACGGCGGTGTCGTCGATCTTGGTGATCAGGTCGTTGGTCTTGAGGCCGGCACGGTAGGCGGGCGAGCCTTCAATGGGCGAGACGATCTTGATCAGGCCGTCTTCCTGCGTGATCTCGATGCCCACGCCGACGAACTGGCCCGAAGTGCCTTCGCGGAATTCCTTGTAGGACTTCTTGTCGAAGTACTGGGAATGGGGGTCGAGGCTCGCCACCATGCCCGAAATCGCATCGGTGATGAGCTTTTTCTCATCCACGGGCTCGACATAGTCGGACTTGACCATGTCAAAAACGGCGGCCAGTTGCTGCAGTTCTTCAAGCGGCAAGGGCGACATGCTGCCCCTGGCCACGGTTTGCAGGGAGACCGTGGTCAGCGCACCAGCCACCACGCCCACGGAAATCCAGCCTGCGATACGGAGTTTTTCGCCCATTGAGTCACCTTTTGCGAGGCAATATACACCTTGGGCGGCCCGTGCCGACCCAGGTTTTTCAGATCCCGTGTCTGAGGCGGGGGTTCCCCCGCCTCCAGCCCGGTTTTACTCAGGCTTTACCTTGCGAGGCCACGGCGGCGGCGGCCTTGGCGGCGGCTTCGGCGTCGCCCAGGTAGTAGTGGCGGATCGGCTTCAGGTCGGCGTCCAGTTCGTAGACCAGCGGAATGCCGTTCGGGATGTTCAGGCTCACGATGTCGTCGTCACCGATGTTGTCCAGGTACTTGACCAGGGCACGGATCGAGTTGCCGTGGGCGGCCACCACCACGCGCTTGCCGGCTTGGATGGCGGGGGCGATGGATTCGTTCCAGAACGGCAGCACGCGGGCCACAGTGTCCTTCAGGCATTCGGTCAGCGGCACGTCCTCGACCTTGAGCTTGGCGTAGCGGCGGTCGCCGCGTTCGCTGCGCGGGTCGTTGGCGTCCAGGGCCGGCGGCGGGGTGTCGTAGCTGCGGCGCCACACCAGCACCTGGGCATCGCCGTACTGCTTGGCCATGTCCGCCTTGTTCAGGCCCTGCAGGTTGCCGTAGTGGCGTTCGTTGAGGCGCCAGCTGTGCACCACGGGCAGCCAGGTGCGGTCCATTTCGTCGAGCGTGTGCCACAGGGTGCGGGTGGCGCGCTTGAGCACGCTGGTGTAGGCCAGGTCGAAGTCATAGCCCTCGGCCTTGAGCAGGCGGCCGGCGTTCTTGGCTTGCTCAACGCCGGTGGGGGTCAGGTCAACGTCGGTCCAACCGGTGAAGCGGTTTTCCAGGTTCCAGGTGGACTCACCGTGGCGAATCAAAACGAGTTTGTACATGCTTGGGCCCTCTTTGTTTTTCCAGTGCGAAACCCGGCATTCTAAAATTGTCGGGTTTGCCAACCCAAGGAACCCCGTGAAATTCATTCTCGACAACTGGACGCTGCTCCTGATTGCCCTCAGTTCGGGTGCCATGTTGCTGTGGCCCACCCTCAAAGGCGCCTCTGCCGTGGGCCTGTCGCCCAACGCCGCGGTGCTGCTCATCAACCGCGAAAAAGCGGTGGTGGTGGATGTCAGTGATGCGGCCGATTACGCCCAAGCCCACGTCAGCGGTGCGCGCAGCGTGCCCCTGGACCAGCTCGAAGCCCGTTTGCCCGAAGTGGTCAAAAACAAGGCCCTGCCGGTGATCTTCGTGTGCGCCAAGGGCTCGCGCGGCGGCCCGGCCGTCAAGACCGCCCAAAAACTGGGTTACCAGCAGGCCCAAGCCCTGAGCGGCGGGCTGAAGGCCTGGAAAGAAGCTAATCTTCCGGTCGAAACGGCCTGAAGCGGGCCGGGCCCGCGCCCCACGGGGACGCGGCCCAGGCGGCTCAGGGTCTGACAACAGCCCAGGAAATCCACCATGCAACCAGTCAAGATGTACACCACGGCGGTCTGCCCGTACTGCATTCGTGCCAAGCAGATCCTCAAGTCCAAAGGCGTGGCCGAGATCGAAGAGATTCGCATCGACACCAACCCCGCCGAGCGCGACCACATGATGCAGATCACCGGCCGCCGCACCGTGCCGCAGATCTTCATTGGCGACACCCATGTCGGTGGCTGCGACGATTTGATGGCCCTCGACAGCCGTGGCGGCCTGCAGCCCCTGTTGAGCGGTGCTTGATCTGAGCCATTGGACTGCCTTTTTCTCCTGAGATAATGGCAGCCGAGTGCCCGCTGCGGGAACGCTTCCCCAGCGGGCTTTCTTTTGTCGAAGCACCGTGAAGTGACGGTGATTTGTTTTTGTGAATTGAGAACCACCATGGCCGAGCAACAAGATCCCGTTTTCCAGATCCAGCGCGTTTACCTCAAGGACCTGTCGCTTGAGCAGCCGAATTCGCCCGCCATCCTGCTCGAACAGGAGCAACCCAGTGTCGACATCCAGCTGGGCGTGGACGCCACCCCGGTGGCTGACGGCATCGTGGAAGTGACCGTCACCGCCACCGTGCAAACCAAGATCAAGGACCGCACCGTGTTCCTGGTCGAAGCCAAGCAAGCCGGCATCTTCGAGATCCGCAACCTGCCCGAAGAGCAAATGGGTGCCATCCTCGGCATCGCCTGCCCGCAAATCGTGTACCCCTACCTGCGTGGCAACGTGGCCGACATCATCCAGCGCGGCGGTTTCCCGCCGGTGCACCTGGCTGAGATCAACTTCCAGGCCATGTACGAGCAACAGCAAGCCCAGGCGGCTGGCCAAGTCGCTCAGTGAGCGGACTGGCCTGAGGGCGCTGCGTCCCCACCTCGGGGTGGTGGCGCTGCCTCCAGGCCTTTTGAACCTTTGAACGCATGAGAATTCTGGTTGCCGGTGCAGGTGCCTGGGGCACGGCACTGGCCATGGGCGCTTGTGCGGCGCCCGCCGCCCACCACGTCACGCTGTGGGCGCGCGATGCCGCCCAGCTGGCCGAGATGCGGCGCAGTGGGCGCAACGCCCGCTACCTGCCCGACAACCCCCTGCCGGCCCGCCTGGCCTTGAGCGCCGACACGCTGGCCGAGCAGGCCCGCGCGGCGGACCTGGTCATCGTCGCCACGCCGATGGCGGGCCTGCGCGAAACCCTGCAACAACTGGCCCCTTGGCCGGTGCCCGTGGCTTGGCTCTGCAAGGGCTTTGAGCGGGTGCGCGACGGCGCGGACGCGGGTGGCTCGGCGGCTTTTGGCCTGCTGGGCCACGAGATCGCGGCCCAGGTGGCCCCCCAGCTCGCGGTGGGCGCCCTGAGCGGCCCCAGCTTTGCGCGCGAGGTGGCCGAAGGCCGCCCCACCGCCCTGGTCGCCGCCAGCCCGAATGCCGAGCTGCGCCAGGCCCTGGTCGAGGCCCTGCACGGCCCGGCCCTGCGCGTCTACGCCAACGACGACATCGTCGGCGTTGAGGTCGGCGGTGCGGTCAAGAACGTGCTGGCGATCGCCACCGGTCTGTGCGACGGGCTGAACCTGGGCCTCAATGCCCGTGCCGCGCTGATCACCCGCGGCCTGGCCGAAATGACCCGCCTGGGCCTGGCGCTCGGGGCCCGGGCAGACACCTTCATGGGCTTGTCGGGACTGGGCGACCTGGTCCTGACCGCCACCGGCGACCTGAGCCGCAACCGGCAAGTGGGTCAGTTGCTGGCCGCGGGGCACACCCTGCAGCAGGCAGTGGACTCCCTGGGCCATGTGGCCGAAGGGGTGTACAGCGCACGCACGGTGGTGCAGCGGGCCCGCTTGCTGGGGGTCGAGATGCCGATCTCCGAATGCGTGGTGGCCTTGCTCGATGGTCAGGTGCAGGCCCGCGACGCGGTGGCCGCGTTGATGGGGCGCGGCCCCAAGGGCGAAACCCACTGACCCGGCGCGCAGACCAGGGGCGGCCCGGGGGGCTGGGGCCCGTGGTCGCCATGGTCACAAGGGCCGGGGCAAGCCTTGCCCACCGCCCGCTCAGATTTCGAGGTTGTCGATCAGGCGGGTGCTGCCCAGGCGCGCCGCGCCCAGCACCACCAGCGCGTCACCCGCCTGCGGCACTTGCAGGTCGTGGCGGCGGCGCACCGTCAGGTAGTCGGGTTGCCAGCCCCGGGCGCGCAGGTCGGCCAGGGCCTGGGCTTCGAGTGCTTCACGCCGCTCTGGCAGCGCGTGCGCCAGGGCCAGCGCTTCGCGCGCCAGGCTGCGCAGGGCCAGCGACAGATGCACCGCTTCGGCGCGCTCGGCCTCGCTGAGGTAACCGTTGCGCGAACTCAGGGCCAGGCCATCGGGGGCGCGGCAGGTTTCGCCGGCCACCACGGTGATCGGCAGCGCAAACTGCTCCACCATGCGGTGCAGCACACGCCACTGCTGGTAATCCTTCTTGCCAAACAGGGCCACGCCTTCGGGGCGGCCGGCATAGACGGCGCTGAACAGCTTCATCACCACCGTGCAGACGCCGGTGAAGAAGCCAGGGCGGAAAGCCCCTTCCAGCAGGTCGGCCAGCGCCGGGTCGGGCTGCACCTTGAAGGTCTGGGCTTCGGGGTACAGGTCGCTTTCGCGCGGCGCAAACAGCAGGTCGCAGCCCGCGCTCTCGAGCTTGGCACAGTCGGCTTCCCAGGTGCGGGGGTAGCTGTCAAAGTCCTCGTGCGGCAAGAACTGCAAGCGGTTGACAAAGATGCTGGCCACCGTCACGTCGCCCAGCGGTCGGGCCTGGTTCACCAGGGCCAGGTGGCCGTCGTGCAGGTTGCCCATGGTGGGCACAAAGGCGGGGCGCTGGGCGCCGGTCAGGGCTTGGCGCAGGTCGGCCAGGCTGTGAACGATCTTCAAGGGGGTCTCCAGTTTTGATGCGGTGCACCATTTGGGGCGGCAGTGTAAGGGCTGCGCAGGCCCGTGCCGGGCAGTCACCCGCCACCGTGCAGGTTTTTCGGGGGGCGTGGCCGGGGTGCCCGGTGGGGGCGGCGGGGCAAAGGGCCGCCTCGTCCGGCAGGCCGGAGCGAGCGGCTATGCTTCGCGCCCATGAGCAATTTGTTTGAATTTGAGCCCCGGCTCGGCGAGGGCCGAGCACCTGCCGTTGCCGGACCGGGCCAGGAGGCCGCATGAGCGGACGGGTTCAGGTCCTGTTGGACTTCAGCGATCCGCGTCAGCCCGAGGGCCCGCGTTGGCGCCACGCCTTCCGCGACCCGCAGCAGGTTTTGCAGGCCCAGCGGCTCGATCAGGTGCCGGCGGTGCTGAGCGCGGCCCAGGCCGCGGCCGAGGCCGGTCGGTGGTGCCTGGGGTTTGTCCGTTACGAGGCTGCCCCGGCATTCGACCGGGCCTTGCCCACCCAGGCGGCCGACGGCCCGCTGGCCTGGTTCGCGGTGTTCGACCAGCCCCAGCCCTGGCCCGCCCCCGACCAGGGCGAGGCCTTGCCGGTGCAGGTGAACTGGGCGCCGCCGCTGGACCGCGCCCGCTTTGACCAGGCGCTGGCGGCCCTGCACCAGCGCATTGCCGACGGCGAGTGCTACCAGGTCAACTTCACGGCCACCTGCCACGGCCAGTTGGTGCAGACCGATCCGCAGTTGCAGGTCACGGTGGCCGAGGCCGGGCGGGCCCTGTTCGATGCCCTGCAACGGGCCCAGCCCGGCGGCTATGCGGCCTGGATCGACACTGGTGAGGAGCAATGGCTGTCGGTCTCGCCCGAGCTGTTTTTTGACTGGCGCGACGGCGTCCTGCTGACCCGCCCCATGAAGGGCACGGCGCCGCGGGGGCGCCACCCCGCGGAGGACGCCGAGCGCGAGCAGGCCCTGCGCGCCAGCCCCAAGGAGCAGGCCGAGAACGTGATGATCGTGGACCTGTTGCGCAACGACCTGTCGCGCATCGCCGTGCCCCATGGGGTCACCGTGCCGGCCTTGTTCCGCACCCAGGCGCTGCCTTCGGTGTGGCAGATGACCTCCGATGTCGAGGCCCGCACGCGGGCCGATTGCACGCTGGCCGATGTGTTTGGCGCGCTGTTTCCCTGTGGTTCGGTCACTGGGGCGCCCAAGGTGCAGGCCATGAAGGCCATCCAGGCCCTGGAGGTTGAGCCGCGGGGCGTCTACTGTGGTGCCATCGGCGTGCTGCGACCCGGCGGGGCCGCGACCTTCAATGTGCCAATCCGCACCGTGGGCCTGTCGCCCGATGGCCGGGCGCGCTGTGGCATTGGCAGCGGCATCACCTCGGGCGCCAGTGCCGAGGGCGAGTGGCAGGAGTGGCAGCACAAGCAGGCCTTCCTGAGCCGGGCCAGCCTGCCGTTCTCCTTGCTCGAAACGCTGCGCCTGCAAGACGGCGCGCTGTGCCACGGCCAGCGTCACCTGGCGCGGCTGGCGCGCGCGGCGGCCCATTTCCGGGTGCTGTGGGACGAGGCCCATGTGCAGAAGGTGCTGGCCCAGCAGGTGCAACGCCACCCCACCGGGCGCTGGCGCCTGCGCCTGTTGCTGGACGCCCAGGGCCTGGCCCATGCCGAGGCCTTTGCGCTGGAGGACTCTCCCCCGTCGGTGGCGCTGCAGTTGGCGCCCCGTCCGTTTGACGAGGCGCACAGCGAGTTCACCCGCTTCAAGACCACGCGCCGGGCCCACTACGAGGCCCAGGCCCTGAGCAGCCCGGGCGTCTACGACACCCTGCTGTGGAACCGCGACGGTGAGCTGACCGAGTGCACCCGGGGCAATGTGGCGTGCCTGTTGGACGGCCAGTGGGTCACCCCGGCCTTGCATTGCGGCTTGCTGGACGGCGTGGGGCGCGAGGTGGCGCTCAGCGAAGGTTGGCTGCGCGAGGCGGTGGTGCGCGTGGAGGACCTGCCGCGCGTGCAGGCCATGGCGTTTGTGAACAGCCTGCGGGGGGTGATCCCGGCCCGCTGGCTGGCGGCCCCCACCACACCCTGAGCCCCGCTGGCGTGCGGCGGCTGCACCGCGCCCCCTCACACCGGGGGCGGGCGCGGTGCAAGCGGTGGGCGCTGGCCGCCTGGGGACTTCAGGCGCCGCGGTGGCCCAGGTCCAGCACGCAGCTGTCGCCCAGGGCCTCGCGCCACACCCGCACCCGGCTGGGCGGCGGGTTCATGCCCGACAGCGCCTGGGCAATGAAGGCGCACAGGTTCTCCAGCGTCGGCTTGCCCAGTCCCGGCACCTCGTCGAGCAGGTGGTGGTCGAGTTGCTCGCGCACGCCCGCCAGGTGCACCCGCAGGTGGCCCAGGTCGATCACCATGCCGGTGTCGGGGTTCAGCGGGCCTTGCACAAACACCTCGGCGTGGTAGGTGTGACCGTGGATGCGGCGGCTGCCTTCGGCTTCGATGTCGCGTTGCAGGGTGTGGGCGGCATCAAAGAAGATGCGCTGGCTGACGGTGTAGAGGGCTTGGGACATGAGGCGGTGACGGGAGGGGCAGGGGTGGTTCTGCGGCGGGCGTTGGGCGCGGCCAAGAGGTGCTGTGCGGTGGCGAGGGGGCTCAGCGGATGCCCGTGAGCTTGTGGGTCTGCAGGCTCAGGCGCCAGGCCGGGCGCTGCAGGCACAGGTCAATGCACTGGGCGATGTGCTGCGCCTGGGCCGGGCTGTCCATGGGCTGCAGGAAGCGGTGTTCGAACTGGCCGCTGCGCTCCAGCAGGTCAAGGTCCATGCCGATCTGGGGCCAGACCAGTTTCAGCTCCTGGCCGCTTTGCTGTACCCAGGGCGCGCCGGCCTTGGGGCTGACGCAGAGCCAGTCGATGCCGGGTGGGGCCGCGACGCTGCCATTGGTTTCGACCGCGATGCGGAAGCCGCGCGCGTGCAGGGCGTCGATCAAGGCCGCATCGACCTGCAGCAGCGGCTCGCCACCGGTCAGCACGGTCAGGCGGTGGTGCGAGTCGCCCGCGGGCCACTGGGCCTCGATCTGCGCAGCCAGGGCCTCGGCATCGGGGTACTTGCCGCCCAGCGTGCCATCGGTGCCCACGAAGTCGGTGTCACAAAAACGGCAGACGGCATGGGCGCGGTCTTCCTCGCGGCCGCTCCACAGGTTGCAGCCACTGAAACGGCAGAACACGGCCGGCATGCCCGCCTGACCGCCTTCGCCCTGCAGGGTGTAGAAAATTTCTTTGACGCTGTAGGTCATGGGAATGCTTTCAAAAATCAGGGCTCACCAGGCGTGCAGGGCGTCCACCGGGAAACTGCCGTCCTTGACGGCACGCACATAGGCCTGCATGGCCGCCTGCACGCTGCCCGTGTCGAGCATGAAGTTGCGCACGAACCGGGGCATTTTGCCGAGGTTGATGCCCAGCATGTCGTGCATCACCAGCACCTGGCCGGCCGTGCCTTGCCCGGCCCCAATGCCGATGGTGGCGCAGCGCTTCAGGCGTGCCGTGAGTTCCGTGGCCAAGGCGGCCGGCACCATCTCGAGCACCAGCATGCTGGCGCCGGCGGCTTCGAGCGCCAGGGCGTCCTCGCGCAAGCGGGCCGCGCCTTCGTCGCCCTTGCCCTGGACCCGGTAGCCGCCCAGGGCGTGCACGGTTTGTGGCGTCAGGCCCAGGTGGGCGCAGACGGGAATGCCACGCTCCACCAGGAAGCGCACGGTGTCGGTGGTCCAGCCACCGCCCTCGAGCTTGACCATGTGCGCACCGGCCTGCAGGAGCGCGGTGGCGCTGCGCAGGGCCTGTTCGCGGGACTCGTGGTAGCTGCCAAACGGCAGGTCGCCGATCACCCAGGCGGTGCCTTGCACGCGGCGCAGGCCCCGGGCCACGCTTTCGGTGTGGTAGCACATGGTCTCGAGGCTCACCCCGACCGTGCTGCTCAGGCCCTGGCAGACCATGCCCAGCGAATCGCCGACCAGCAGGCACTCAACCCCCGCGGCATCGGCCATGGCGGCGAAGGTGGCGTCGTAGGCGGTCAGCATGGTGATCTTTTCGCCCCGCGCGTGCATGTCGGCCAGGCGCGGCAGGCTCAGGGGCTTGCGCTGGGCCACCGGGGAGGCCGGTGGCAGGGTGCCGTAAGGGGACGCGGTGCTGGCAGTGTCAGGGGCGTTGTTCATGGTCAAACCTTGCAAACAGGGGCGGCGGGCGGGGCACTGGCCCTCGGGGCGGAGGCCCGCAGCAGGGGCCCCGTCCCCTGGTGGCCGCCTCAGGCGGGGGTGTAGGCCAGGCGCACGTAAATCGGTGCGAAGGCCTCGGCCTGGGTGATTTCGATCAGGGTTTCTTTGGCGAGTTCCAGCAGCGCGATGAAGGTCACCACCAGCACCGTCGAACCCTTTTCAGGTTCAAACAGCTCCTCGAACTCCACAAAACGCCGGCCCTGCAGTGCGCGCAAGACCTTGCTCATGTACTCGCGCACGCTCAGCTCTTCGCGGGTGATGCGGTGGTGCTGGACCAGCTTGGCGCGCTTGAGGATGTCGCGCCAGGCCTCCTGCAGTTCGACCACATGCACCTCGGGAAACCGGGGCTGCAGGCTTTGCTCGATGTAGACCTGGGCGCGCAGGAAGTCGCGGCCGAAATGGGGCAGGGCGTTCAGGCGGGCCCCGGCCAGCTTCATCTGCTCGTACTCGAGCAGGCGGCGCACCAGTTCGGCGCGCGGGTCTTCGGGCTCTTCGCCCTCGGGCACCGGCTTGGGCGGCAGCAGCATGCGCGACTTGATCTCGATCAGCATGGCCGCCATCAGCAGGTACTCCGCCGCCAGCTCCAGGTTGTGGTTGCGGATCTCGTCCACGTACACCAGGTACTGGCGCGTCACCGCGGCCATCGGGATGTCGAGGATGTTGAAGTTCTGCTTGCGGATCAGGTAGAGCAGCAAGTCCAGCGGGCCTTCGAAGGCCTCCAAGAACACCTCGAGCGCGTCCGGTGGGATGTAGAGGTCGTTGGGCAGCGCGAACAGGGGCTCGCCGTACAGGCGTGCCACGGCGACGTGATCGACCACCTGGGGCATCACGGCATCCGGGGGAGCCCCTTCCGGGGCCGGCGGCAGCACCGCCTCGGGGGCGGTGTGGGGGGCGCTCATGGGGTGTTCTAGGGCTCAGTGCCGGGCGGGCACCGCCCTGGGCTCATTGCTGGCCGCTGGTCTGGTAGACGTAGGGCTTTTGCGGCACGCGGGCCTGTTCGTAGGCCGCTTGGGCGTCGCGGTCCTGGGCGCGGTCCCACAGCAAGGCACGGCCTGCGGCCTGTTGGCGCTCCAGCTCGGGCTTGCTGGCCTTGAGCTGGTCGATGAACTGGGTGGCTTCAGAGGTGTAGTGGGGACGGGCGAAGATCGACATGGGAAGTATCCTTTGAGCGTGATTTTACCGGGCTTGGCCCGGTGGGCCTGCCGCGGGACGGATCAGGGGGTGCCTGGGGCCTGCGGTTGCCCCGGTGCCGGGGCGGGGGCCGCCGCGGCCGTGGGGTCGGGCTGGGTCGCCGGTGAGGCCGCTTCGGCGGCCGCCAGCGCGAGTTCGGCCGCGAAGCCGGAGCGCCGCACCAGGCCCTCGGGCTGGGGTTGCAGGCCGTCGAGCTGCAGCCGCCCGCCACGCTGGCGGATCACCCGGTGCAGTTGGCGCAGGGCGTCCAGGCCTGTGGTGTCCAGCGCCACCAGGTGCTGGGTGTCCAGCACCACCCGCAGCCCTGGCGGGCTGAGTTCGACATCGGTCAGCAGGCCGTCGATGCGGTCCACGGCACCAAAGAACAGCGCGCCATGCAGCCGGTAGCGGCGCTCGCCCGGGGCAAGGCCCTCGGTCACGGCGGCCACCGTGAACAGCGAGCTCATGCGCCGGATGAACAGCGCACAGGCCAGCACCAGCCCGACTTCGATGGCCACCGTGAGGTCAAACACCACGGTCAGCACGAAGGTGCCCAGCATCACCAAGCGGTAATGTCCCGAGTAATGGCGCAGTTGCACGAACTCATGCCATTCGCCCATGTTCCAGGCCACAAACAGCAGGATGCCGGACAGCACAGGCAGGGGAATCAGCAGCGCCAGCGGGGCCGCCAGCAGCACGATCAGCGCCAGCACCAGCGCATGCACCAGTCCTGCCACCGGGGAGGTGGCGCCCGAGCGGATGTTGGTCACCGTGCGCGCGATGGTGCCGGTGGCCGGCATGCCACCAAAAAACGGACTGACCAGGTTGGCGACGCCCTGGGCCATCAGCTCCTGATTGGGGTCATGGCGGGGCTGGTCGCTGATCTGGTCGGCCACCCGGGCGCACAGCAGGGACTCGACGGCCCCCAGCAAGGCGATGGTCAGCGTGGGGTTCAGCAGGCGCTTGGCGCTCTCCCAGGACAGGTCGGGCCAGGCCAGCGGCGGCAGGCCGCTGGGGATGTCGCCAAAACGGCTGCCGATGGTCTCCACCGGCAGCTTGAACAGCCAGGCCACGGCGGTCAACGTGACCAGGGCCACCACCGGGCCGGGCAGGCGCGCCGCGGTGTGCATGGCGCGCCGCATGCCAGGCAGGTCCAGCGCCTGCTGAAAGCGGTGCGGACGCCCCCACAACCAGGGCCAGACAAACAGGCCCACCACGCAGGCCAGGCCCAGCAGCAGGGCCCAGCCATTGAAGGTGGGCAGGTGGCGCCACAGGGTCAGGCATTGGGAGAAGAAGTCGGCGGGCATGCGTTCGACGCGCAGGCCCAGCAGGTCCTTGAGCTGGGACAGGGCGATCAGCACCGCGATCCCGTTGGTGAAGCCCACCACGATGGTCACCGGCACATAGCGCACCAGGGTGCCCAGGCGCAGCAGGCCCATGAAGAACAGCAGCACGCCGGCCAGCGCGGTGGAGATCAGCAGGTTGGGCAGGCCGTAGCGCTCGATGATGCCGTACACCACCACGATGAAAGCCCCCGCGGGGCCCCCGATCTGCACGCTGGAGCCGCCCAGCAGCGAGATCAGAAAGCCCGCGATGATGGCCGTCCAGAGCCCGGCCTCGGGCTTCATACCGGAGGCGATGGCGAAGGCCATGGCCAGCGGCAAGGCCACGATGCCCACGGTCAGTCCGGCGCCTGCGTCCTTCCAGAAGCGCTGACGGTTGTAGTCACGGCAACTGTCCAGCAGGCGGGGGTGAAAGCGGGCGAAAGTCCAGGGCATCGACATGGCTTTTGATTCTGTTCCCGCGCCGTGAAATCGTCCAGCATTCATCCGTTTGCGGGATGTTGCGGGGGATGTAATGTCGTTAAAGTGCCCGGAATATGAGGGAGATACGTTCAAATGCCGGGCTGGTGGCCCCAAAACCGGACAACCGCGGGCCTGAGCGCCGGTCGCCCGGGGGGCTGCTGGGCGTCCTGGTCGCCTGGCTCTGGTGGGGCTTGTGTTGCCTTGTGCAGGGGCTGCCGGCGCCAGTCCTGGCCCAGACCTCGACCGGCTGGAACGGCCTGACGCCCCCGGCCCAGCGCTGGAGCGACAACGCCGCGGGCAGCTCGCTGGCGCGCGCCCAACAGCGCTTCCTGGCCGGCGACGGCGTGCTGGCCCCACCGCGCGACCCGCTGCCCCTGGCCGCTGGACAGGTGGTGTGGCTGGCGATCGATTTGCCCGAAGTCAATGCTGCGCGCCGGGTCGTCCTGAGCCTGCCCCAGGCTCAACTCGAACGGGCCACCCTGCATTGGCAGGGGGACGGGGGCCAGTGGCTCAGTGCGTCGGCCGGGGCCCTGTTGCCCGTGGCGCGCTGGCCCATGCCGTATTTGCACCCCGCGTTCGACTGGACCTTGCAGGCCGGGCAAAGCCGGGTCTACCTGGCGCTGGAGGGCAGCCAGCCGCTGGTGCTGAACTGGCGCTTCTGGAGCCGTGAGCGTTTTGACGACAGCAGCCGGGTGTGGCACCTGGGCCTGGGGGCTTTCCTGGGCTTTGTGCTGCTGGTGTCGATGCTGTGTGGTGTGCAGGCGGGGCTTTGGCGCGACCCGCTGCCCCTTTGGTTCGCCCTGGGGGCGCTGGCCCTGGGCGGCTCTTTTCTGACCCAATGGGGCCTGACGGCCGAGTACCTGTGGCCCCAGCACCCGCTGTGGGCCCAGCACGCCGGGCTGGCCCTGCCCACGGCGGCCATGGCGCTGCTGCTGCTCTTCCTGACCCAAGTGGCGCGCGAAGAACTGCCGCCCCGCTGGGGCGGCGCCCTGTGGGGCGTGGTCGCCTTGGGGGGCCTGCTGGCGCTGGGCTTGGGCCTTTGGGGGCCGTCGGCCTTGAGCCTGGCGGCCCAGGGCTACGACCTGTTGGTGTTTGCGCTGGGTTTCCTGGTGGCCTATCGCTATGCGCGCCGTGACACCCGCGTGGGCGTGTGCTTGCTGGCCGGTTGGCTGGCCCTGTTGCTGGGGGCCTTGCTGCCCCAGGTGCGTGGCATCGGTGACGCGTCCTGGGGGCCCCTGTCACAGCAAGCCATGCAATGGGGCGGCTTGTGGGCCTTGCCCTTGTTGATGGTGGGCTTGTGCCTGCGCGGCCGCCAGCGGCGCGACCAGTGGGTGCGCCGGCGCGCGCTGACCCGGGTGGACGCCCTCACGGGGGTGTGCAGCGAGCGCGTGCTGATCGAACGCCTGGACCACCTGATCCTGCGCCAGCACCGGCAGCACCGCCTGGGCGGGGTGATGCGCATCCGCATCAGCAACCTGAAGGCCATTTTCCGGACCTCGGGCCCGCAGGCCCTGGAGGCCGCCACCCTGCATGCCAGCCATTGCATCTCGCAGGTGGTGCGCCGCAGCGGGGACACGCTGGCGCGGGTGTCGAATGGTGATTTTGTGCTGCTGCTGGAGGGGGAGTTCAAGCCCCAGGGCGTGCAGGACCTGGCGCAGATGGTCATCGCGCGCGGGTTGGCGCACGCCAGCCGGCTGCCGTCCGGGACCACCTTGCGCCTGCATGTGAGTTGCACCGCCGGCTTCTACCCCGGCTGCGATGCCCAGTCCTTGCTGAACCGCTTGGGCACCTTGCTCAACCAAATGGGGCAGGGCGGTGGCCGCGCCCTGCAACTGCTCAGCCCGGGGCAGCTGCCCGGTGTCCCTGGCGTGCCCGGGGGCGCGGGCGCTGCAGGCACGGAGGCCGCCGAACCCGCACCGATGCGCTGGAGCGACCCCTTGACGCTGACGCCCTTGGCTCAGCGCACCCGCATGCCGGGCTTGGCACCTGGCCAGGGCGACAGCACGTAGATCCCGGGTTCGGCTTTCTCGTCGCCGTGACTGGCGGCCAGCACCATGCCCTCGCTGACGCCAAACTTCATCTTGCGCGGCGCCAGGTTGGCGACCATCACCGTCAGCTTGCCCACCAGGTCTTGCGGCTGGTAGGCGCTGGCGATGCCGCTGAACACATTGCGGTGGCGGCCCTCACCCACGTCCAGCGTCAGGCGCAGCAGCTTGGTCGAGCCTTCGACCGGTTCGCAGTTGACGATCTGGGCGATGCGCAGGTCGATCTTGGCGAAGTCGTCGATGCTGATCGTGGGCGCCAGCGCCTCGCCGCCGGGCACCAAGCGCTCGGGTTCCGGGGCCGCGGGCGGCTCGAACAGGGCGTCGAGCTGCTTGACGTCGACGCGCTGCATCAGGTGCTTGTACTCGTGGATGCGGTGGCCCGCGCCCAGCAGGCTCTGCGCGCTGGCGAAGTCGAACGGCGCCACGTTGAGGAAGGCTTCGACCTGCAGGGCCAGGGCGGGCATCACCGGCTTGAGCAGGATGCTGAGCAGGCGGAAAGCTTCGATGCAGGTGCTGCAGACGTCTTGCAGGCGGGCTTCCATGCCCTCTTGCTTGGCCAGCTCCCAGGGCTTGTTCTGGTCCACGTACTCGTTGACGCGGTCGGCCAGCAGCATGATCTCGCGCAGGGCCTTGCCGTACTCGCGGTCGGCCAGCAACTGGGCCACGGCGGGGCAGGCGTCTTGCAGCGGTGCCAGCAGCGCGCTGCCATCGGCCGACACGGCGCCCAGCTGGCCGCCGAAGCGCTTGTGGATGAAGCCGGCCGCGCGCGAGGCGATGTTCACGTACTTGCCGATCAGGTCGGAATTGACCCGGGCCATGAAGTCTTCGGGGTTGAAGTCCACGTCCTCGTTGCGCGCGCTCAGCTTGGCCGCCAGGTAGTAGCGCAGCCATTCGGGGTTCATGCCCAGGCTCAGGTACTTCAGCGGGTCCAGGCCGGTGCCGCGGCTCTTGCTCATCTTCTCGCCGTTGTTGACGGTCAGGAAGCCGTGAACGAACACCGAATCCGGCGTCTTGCGGCCGCTGAACTTGAGCATCGCGGGCCAGAACAGGGTGTGGAAGGTGACGATGTCCTTGCCGATGAAGTGAAACTGCTCCAGTGCCGGGTCGGCCATGTAGTCGTCGTAGCTCTCCCCCCGTTTGTCGAGCAGATTCTTGAGCGACGCCAGGTAGCCCACCGGGGCGTCCAGCCAGACATAGAAATACTTGCCCGGGGCGTTGGGGATCTCGATGCCGAAATACGGCGCGTCGCGGCTGATGTCCCAGTCGCCCAGGCCTTCGCTCTGGCTGCCATCGGGGTTGGTGCGCACCGTGAACCACTCTTTGACCTTGTTGGCCACTTCAGCCTGCAGTCGGCCGTCCTGCGTCCATTGCTCCAGGAAGCTCACACAGCGCGGGTCGGACAGCTTGAAGAAGAAGTGCTCCGAGTTCTTCAGCACCGGCTTGGCGCCCGACAGGGCCGAGAACGGCGAGATCAGGTCGGTGGGCGCGTAGACCGCGCCGCAGACCTCGCAGTTGTCGCCGTACTGGTCCTTGGCGTGGCATTTGGGGCACTCGCCCTTGATGAAGCGGTCGGGCAGGAACATGTTCTTCTCGGGGTCGAAGAACTGCTCGATGACGCGGGTTTCAATCAGCCCAGCGGCTTGCAGGTCCAGGTAGATCTGGCGCGCCAGCGCGTGGTTCTCGGGCGCGTCGGTGCTGTGCCAGTTGTCAAAGGCGATGTGGAAGCCGTCGAGGTAGGGCTTGCGGCCGGCTGCGATGTCGGCCACGAACTGCTGCGGCGTCTTGCCGGCCTTCTCGGCCGCGATCATGATCGGGGCGCCATGGGTGTCGTCGGCGCCCACGAAGTTCACCTGGTGGCCCAGCATGCGCTGTGTCCGCACCCAGATGTCGGCCTGGATGTATTCCATGATGTGGCCGATGTGGAAGTTGCCATTGGCGTAGGGCAGGGCGGTGGTGACAAAAAGCTTGCGTGGGGCGGACATGGCGGTCATTCGTGTTCCAGGGGAATCCGTGATTTTAGGTGCAGGGCGGCGGCCGTGCCGGGGGCCGGCTGTCCGGCCCGGTTGGCCTGGCAAAGCCCCTGAGCCCAGGGCGGTTCCGCGGCCCCTGGGCGCCGCAGGGGGCAGACGGGCCTAAACTCACGGGCTGTTAAAAATTTCCAACCCAAAGCCTCCCATGCCCACGACCGAAGCCCTGCTCCAGGCCCTGCAGACCGTCATCGACCCCCACACTGGCAAGGATTTCGTCTCCACCAAGGCGCTCAAGAACCTGCAGGTGCAAGGTGCCTCGGTGTCTTTTGACGTGGAACTGGCCTACCCGGCCCGGTCTTATATCCCGACCCTGACCGCCTCGCTCGACGCCGCGGCCCGCAGCGTGGCCGGGGTGGAGCAGGTCCAGGCGCGCGTCGCCACCAAGGTGGTGCCGCACGCGGTGCAACGCGGTGTGGCGCTGCTGCCCCAGGTGCGCAACATCATCGCGGTGGCCTCGGGCAAGGGGGGGGTGGGCAAGAGCACCACGGCCGCCAACCTGGCGCTGGCGCTGGCCGCCGAAGGCGCCCGCGTCGGTTTGCTGGACGCTGACATCTATGGCCCGAGCCAGCCCATGATGATGGGCATCGAAGGTCGGCCTGAAAGCGCCGATGGCAAGACCATGGAGCCCATGGTCAAGCACGGGGTGCAAGTGATGTCGATCGGCTTCCTGGTGGCCCCCGACGAGGCCATGATCTGGCGCGGCCCCATGGCCACCCAGGCGCTGGAGCAGTTGCTGCGCCAGACCAACTGGAAAGACCTGGACTACCTGATCGTCGACATGCCCCCGGGCACCGGCGACATCCAGCTGACCCTGTCCCAGCGCGTGCCGATCACCGGCGCGGTGGTGGTGACCACGCCGCAGGACATCGCGCTGCTGGACGCCCGCAAGGGCATCAAGATGTTCGAGAAGGTGGGCGTGCCCATCCTCGGCATCGTCGAGAACATGGCGGTGCACGTGTGCAGCCAGTGCGGCCACGTCGAGCACATCTTTGGCGCCGATGGCGGCCAGCGCATGGCCCTGGACTACAAGATGGACTACCTCGGCGCGCTGCCGCTGGACATCAACATCCGCTTGCAGGCCGACAGTGGTGCGCCCACCGTGGTGGCCGCCCCGGACAGCGACGTGGCGGGCCTGTACAAGACCGTGGCGCGCAAGGTGGCGGTCAAGGTGGCCGAGCAGGCCAAGGACTTCTCCTCCAAGTTCCCGACCATCACGGTCAGCCAGGGCACCTGAGGCCCCGACCGGCCACCGCCCGCTGCCCATGCCCCTCGACCCTGGCCGCTCCGCGAATGAACATCCTGGCCTCCCTGCGCTACCTGGTGTCGCTGAGCGAGCACCAGCACTTCGGGCGCGCAGCCCAGGCCTGCCACATCACGCAACCGGCGCTGTCCAATGCCTTGCGCGCGCTGGAGTCGGAGTTTGGCGTGGTCATCGTCAAGCGCACGCGCCAGTACGCGGGCCTGACCGCCGAGGGGGAGCGCGTGCTGGTGACGGCGCGCCGCATGCTGCGCGAGCACGAACTGCTGCAGCAGGACCTGGAGAGTGAGGCCGACTGCCCCCGTGGCACCCTGCGCATCGGGGCGGTGCCCACGGCCATGCCCATCGTGGCCCGCTTCGCGGCGCGGCTGCAGGCGCTGTACCCGGGCATCCGGCCGGTGGTGCTGTCGCTGTCCTCGCCCGAGATTGAAAACGGCCTCGAAGCCCTGACCCTGGACCTGGGCCTGGGCTACACCGACCGCCTTGGGCAGACCCCCGCGGTGCAAGCCCTGCCGCAGTACACCGAGCATTACTTTCTGGTGCGCCGCAGCCCGCAGCGCCCCCCGCCGGGCACGCTGGGCCTGCAACGGGGACAGTCGATCAGCTGGCTGGCCGCATCCGAACTGCCGCTGTGCCTGCTGACGCCCGACATGCACAATCGCACCATCGTGGACAGCGCTTTTGCCCTGGCCGGGGCCGAGGTCAAGCCCGTGATCGAGACCAACTCCATCCTCACCCTGTCGCTCAGCGTGGTGGCGGGCGAGGTCTGTGCCGTGCTGCCCGGCGCCCTGGTCGGCGCGGCGCGAGGGTACGGTGAGCTGGAAGCCTTGCCGTTGGTCAGTCCCGAGGTGCAAACCCCGATCGGCTTCATGCTGACCCAGGCCGAGCGTCCCTCGCGCGCGCTCGAGGCCGCGCTGGCGCTGGCGCGCCAACCGTCCTGGCTGGCCCACGCGGCCCAGCACAGCGGCGATCCCCTGGACCGGTCCTGAGCAACCGGGGCACCGCTGATCGGCGGTGAGGGGCTCTTTCAAGGGTATTCCCAGGGGTACATTTCTTTTTTGAATCACGGCATGTGCCGATTCAATTTGACCGGCTTTCTGCGGCCGAACACACTCGCGTCCGACGCTCCCCAGCCCCCAGTGCCCGAGCCCTTGTGGTGTCGGGCCGGGGCGTCAGATAACAAGATCGATACCCCATTCGAATCAAGAAACGGAGACACACCCATGGCAGGTTTTCTGGACAAGGAGCGCATCATTGCGGGACCCGGCTTCAACCGGTGGCTGGTGCCGCCGGCGGCACTCGCCATCCATCTGTGCATCGGCATGGCCTATGGCTTCTCGGTGTTCTGGCTGCCGCTGTCCAAGGCGCTGGGCATCAAGGAAAGCATCAAGTGCGGCCCCGAGGTGGGCTTCTTGGCTGAAATGTTCACCACCTCCTGCGACTGGAAGATCTCCACGCTGGGCTGGATGTACACCCTGTTCTTTGTGTTCCTGGGCTCGTCGGCCGCCATCTGGGGCGGCTGGCTCGAGCGCGCCGGCCCGCGCAAGGCCGGCGTGGTGTCGGCCCTGTGCTGGTGCGGCGGCATGCTGTTCTCGGCGCTGGGCATTTACCTGCACCAGTTCTGGATGATGTTGCTGGGCTCGGGCGTGATCGGGGGCATCGGGCTGGGCCTGGGCTACATCTCGCCCGTGTCCACGCTGATCAAGTGGTTCCCGGACCGCCGTGGCATGGCCACCGGCATGGCCATCATGGGTTTTGGCGGTGGCGCCATGATCGGTTCGCCGCTGGCGGCCGACCTGATGAAGGTGTTTGCCACCCCCGAAAGTGTGGGCGTGATGCCCACCTTCGTGGTCATGGCCCTGATTTATTTCGTCTTCATGATGGCGGGCGCGCTGGGCTACCGCGTGCCGGCCACCGGCTGGAAGCCCGAGGGCTGGACGCCCCCGGCCATCAGCTCGGCCAACACCATGATCACGCAGCGCCATGTGCATGTGAAGAACGCGTTCAAGATCCCGCAGTTCTGGCTGATCTGGATGGTGCTGTGCATGAACGTCAGCGCAGGCATCGGCGTGATCGGCATGGCCTCGCCCATGCTGCAAGAGGTGTTTGGCGGCTCCTTGATCGGGGTGTCGGCCAAGTTCAGTGAACTCGACAAGACCCAGCTGGCGGCGATCGCCGGCGTGGCTGCAGGCTTCACGGCGCTGCTGAGCCTGTTCAACATTGGCGGCCGTTTCTTCTGGGCCAGCCTGTCCGACAAGCTGGGCCGCAAGCTCACCTACGTGGTGTTCTTTGTGCTGGGCGGCGTGCTGTACTTCGGCATCCCGGGCAGTGCAGCCGCGGGCAGCGTGTTCTTGTTCGTGGGCGCCTTCTGCATCATCTTGAGCATGTACGGCGGCGGCTTCGCCACCGTGCCCGCCTACCTGGCCGACCTGTTTGGCACCCAGTTTGTGGGCGCCATCCACGGCCGCCTGCTGACCGCCTGGGCCACGGCCGGCATCCTGGGGCCGGTGGTGGTGAACTACATGCGCGAATACCAGCTGGGCCTGGGCATCCCGCGCGAGCAGGTCTACAACCAGACCATGTACATCCTGACCGGCATGCTGGTCATCGGCCTGATCTGCAACCTGCTGGTCCGCCCCGTGGCTGACAAATGGTTCATGAGCGACGCCGAGCTGGCGGAAGAAAAACGCCTGGCCCACGAGAAGGCCTCGGCCTCCGAGGTCGGCCGTGGCGGCGCCGGCCACGACGGGGTCAGCCCCGTGGTGGTGGCGCTGGCCTGGGCCGCTGTGGGCCTGCCGCTGGCCTGGGGGGTCTACCGCACCCTGCTCAGCGTCGCCAAGCTGTTTGCCTGAGGCCGCCCCCTGCTGAACCCTGATTGAAGAGGACCCCATGAGCACCCCGACCCCCGACGCGCACACCGCCCAGCCCGGCGAGGCCCCGGCCTTGCAGGCGGTGCGGCAATCGATTGCCGAGCATGGCCATTTGCCGGGCGCCTTGCTGCCCATCCTGCACGGCATCCAGGACCAGCTGGGCCATGTGCCCGCGGAGGGCGTGCCCCTGATCGCGGAGGCGCTGAACCTGTCGCGTGCCGAGGTGCACGGGGTGATCACCTACTACCACCACTTCCGCACCCAGCCGCCAGGCCAGCATGTGCTGCAGGTGTGTCGCGCCGAGGCCTGCCAGGCCCGGGGTGGCGAGGCCTTGTGGGCCCACGCCTGCGCCCGCCTGGGTTGTGCCGACACCGAGCACGGGGGCCTGAGCGCCGATGGGCGCCTGACCCTGAGCCCGGTCTACTGCCTGGGCCTGTGCGCCTCGTCGCCGGCCATGGCGGTCGACGACCAGGTGCATGCCCGGCTCAGCCATGAGCGCTTCGACGGCCTGCTGGCCCGACTCAACCCTGTGGAGGCCTGAGCCATGAGCCCAACCGTCCGTGTGTATGTTCCGCGTGATTCCGCGGCCCTGGCCGTCGGGGCCGACGACGTGGCCCAGGCCCTGCAAAGCGCCGCGGGGGATTCGATCGAGCTGGTGCGCAATGGCTCGCGGGGCCTGTTCTGGCTCGAGCCCCTGGTCGAGGTGCAGACGCCGCAAGGCCGCATCGCCTATGGCCCCGTGGCCCCTGAGGACGTGCCCAGCCTGCTGGCGGCGGGGCTGTTGCACGGCGGCGACCACCCGCTGCGCCAGGGCGTGACCGAACAAATCCCCTACCTGGCGCTGCAAGAGCGCCTGACCTTCCGCCGCATGGGCGTGACCGATCCGTTGAGCCTGGCCGACTACGAGGCCCACGAGGGCTGGGCCGGCCTGCGCCGCGCCCTGACGCTGGACAGTGCTGCGCTGATCCAGGAGGTCACCCACTCCGGCCTGCGTGGACGGGGCGGTGCCGCGTTCCCGGCGGGCATCAAATGGAAGACCGTGGCCGGGGCCCAGGCGGCCCAGAAGTACGTGGTCTGCAACGCCGACGAAGGCGACTCCGGCACCTACTCCGACCGCATGACGATGGAGGGCGACCCCTACATGCTGATCGAGGGCATGACCATCGCCGCCGTCACCGTGGGCGCCACCCAGGGCTACGTCTATGTGCGCTCCGAGTACCCGCACGCGATAGCCACCTTGACCGAGGCCATCCGGCGCGCTACCGAGGCGGGCTTTCTGGGCGACTCGGTGCTGGGCTCGGGCAAACGCTTCCAGCTGGAGGTGCGCAAGGCCGCGGGCGCCTATGTGTGCGGTGAGGAAACCGCCATGCTCGAAAGCCTCGAAGGCAAGCGGGGCATCGTGCGCGCCAAGCCGCCCCTGCCGGCCCTGCAAGGCCTGTTTGGCCAGCCCACGGTCATCAACAACGTGATCACTTTTGCCTCCACGCCGATCATCCTGGCGCGGGGCGCGCAGTTCTACCGCGACTACGGGGTGGGCCGATCGCATGGCACGTTGCCGTTCCAGCTGGCCGGCAACATCCGGCATGGCGGCCTGGTTGAGAAAGCCTTTGGTCTGACCCTGCGCGAGCTGGTCTACGGCTTTGGCGGCGGCACCGCCTCGGGCCGGCCCATCAAGGCGATCCAGGTCGGCGGCCCGCTGGGCGCCTATGTACCCGAAGAAAAATGGGACGTGCCGCTGGACTACGAGGCCTATGCCGCGTTTGGCGGCGTGGTCGGCCACGGCGGCATCGTGGTGCATGACGACAGCGCCAACCTGGCCCGGCTGGCGCGCTACGCGATGCAGTTCTGCGCGCTCGAATCCTGTGGCAAGTGCACGCCTTGCCGCATCGGTTCGACCCGTGGTGTCGAGGTGATCGACCGGCTGACCGCCGGGGGGCCGGACCAGCCCCAACAGGTCAAGCTGCTGCGCGACCTGTGCGACACCCTGTTGCACGGCTCGCTGTGTGCCATGGGCGGCATGACGCCGTACCCCGTGCTGTCGGCCCTGAACCATTACCCCCAGGACTTCGGATTGGCCGTGCCTGAAACCCAAGCCGCTTGAGGAGTTCGCCATGTTGGACCACCTGAAACAAACCGATCACGGCACCCCGCTGCGGGTGTCCGACAAAGAAGTCACGCTCGAGATCGACGGCGTCAGCGTCAGCGTGCCCGAGGGCACCTCCCTGATGCGCGCGGCGGTCGACGCCGGCGTGCGTGTGCCCAAGCTCTGTGCCACCGACAGCCTGGAGCCCTTTGGCTCCTGCCGCTTGTGCCTGGTGGAGGTCGAAGGCCGCAAGGGCTACCCCGCGTCCTGCACCACGCCGGCCGAAGCCGGCATGAAGGTGCGCACCCAGAGCCCCAAGCTGCAGGCGCTGCGCAAGGGCGTGATGGAGCTCTACATCTCCGACCACCCGCTGGACTGCCTGACCTGCTCGGCCAACGGCAATTGCGAGCTGCAGGACATGGCCGGCGTGACCGGCCTGCGCGAGGTGCGCTACGGGCTGGACGGGGCCAACCACTTCCGTGGCGACAGCAAGCCCGCCATCGACAACTCCAACCCCTACTTCAGCTACGACGCCAGCAAGTGCATCGTCTGCAACCGCTGTGTGCGCGCCTGCGAGGAGACCCAGGGCACGTTCGCGCTGACCATCAGCGGCCGCGGCTTTGAGTCGCGCGTGTCGCCGGGCCAGGGCCAGTCCTTCATGGACTCCGAGTGCGTGAGCTGCGGCGCCTGCGTCGAAGCCTGCCCCACCGCCACCTTGCAAGAAAAGTCCATCATCCAGCTGGGCCAGCCCGAACACAGCACCATCACCACCTGTGCGTATTGCGGTGTGGGCTGCTCGTTCAAGGCCGAGATGAAGGGCACCGAGGTCGTGCGCATGGTGCCCTGGAAGGACGGCAAGGCCAACGAGGGCCACGCCTGCGTCAAGGGCCGCTTTGCCTGGGGTTATGCGACCCACAAGGACCGCATCACCACGCCGATGATCCGCAAGGGCATCAACGACCCGTGGCAGGAGGTCAGCTGGGACGAGGCCATCGGCTACGCGGCCAGCGAGTTCCGCCGCATCCAGGCCGAGCATGGCCGCGACTCGATCGGGGGCATCACCTCGTCGCGCTGCACCAACGAAGAAACCTACCTGGTGCAAAAGCTGATCCGGGCCGCCTTCGGCAACAACAACGTCGACACCTGCGCGCGCGTCTGCCACTCGCCCACCGGCTATGGCCTGGGCCAGACCTACGGCACCTCGGCCGGCACACAGACCTTCAAGTCGGTCGAGAAGGCCGACGTCATCCTGGTCATCGGTGCCAACCCCACCGACGCCCACCCGGTGTTCGGTTCGCGCATGAAGAAGCGCCTGCGTGAAGGCGCCCAGCTCATCGTGGTCGACCCGCGCCGCATCGACTTGGTGAAATCGCCGCACATCCAGGCGCGCCACCACCTGCAACTCAAGCCGGGCACCAACGTGGCCGTCATCAGCGCGCTGGCCCATGTGGTGGTCACCGAAGGCTTGCTGGACGAGGCCTACATCGCCGAGCGCTGCGATGACAAGTCCTTCCGCGAATGGCGTGACTTCGTGTCCCGTCCCGAGAACTCGCCCGAGGCCATGGCGCCGGTCTGCGGTGTGCCCGCCGCCGAGCTGCGCGCCGCAGCGCGCCTGTACGCCACCGGCAACAGCGAGGGCGTGAAGACCGGCCACCGCGTCAACGCCGCCATCTACTACGGCCTGGGCGTGACCGAGCACGCCCAGGGCTCGACCATGGTCATGGGCATTGCCAACCTGGCCATGGCCACCGGCAACGTGGGCCGCGAGGGCGTGGGCGTCAACCCGCTGCGCGGTCAGAACAACGTGCAGGGCAGCTGCGACATGGGCTCGTTCCCGCACGAGTTGCCGGGCTACCGCCACATCAGCGACAGCACCACCCGCACCCTGTTCGAGTCGGCCTGGGGCGTGACCCTGAACCCCGAGCCCGGCCTGCGCATCCCCAACATGTTCGACGCCGCACAGCAGGGCACCTTCCTGGGCCTGTACTGCGAGGGCGAGGACATCGTGCAAAGCGACCCCAACACCCAGCACGTCACCGACTCGCTCAAGGCGATGCAGTGCGTGGTGGTGCAGGACATCTTCCTCAACGAAACCGCCAAGTACGCGCACGTGTTCCTGCCGGGCTCGTCCTTCCTTGAGAAGGACGGCACCTTCACCAACGCCGAGCGCCGCATCAGCCGCGTGCGCCGCGTCATGAAGCCGCTGGCAGGCTATGCCGACTGGGAGGTCACGCAAAAGCTGGCCAACGCCCTGGGCTACCCCATGAACTACCAGCACCCCGAGGAGATCATGCAGGAGATCGCGGCGCTGACGCCCAGCTTTGCCGGTGTCAGCTACGAGAAGATCGACCGCCTGGGCAGCGTGCAATGGCCTTGCAACGAGCACACCGACGAGGCCGGCACCGCCATCATGCACGTCGACAAATTCGTGCGCGGCAAGGGCCGTTTCATCATCACCCAGTACGTGCCCACCGACGAGAAAGTGACCCGCAAGTTCCCGCTGCTGCTGACCACGGGGCGCATCCTGTCGCAGTACAACGTGGGCGCCCAGACGCGCCGTACCGAGAACAACCAGTGGCACAGCGAGGACCGGCTGGAGATCCACCCGCACGACGCCGAAGAGCGCGGCATCCGCGAGGACGACTGGGTGGGCATCCAGAGCCGCGCGGGTGAAACCGTGCTGCGCGCCACCGTGACCGAGCGCGTGGCCCCGGGCGTGGTCTACACCACCTTCCACTTCCCCGAGTCGGGCGCCAACGTCATCACCACCGACAGCAGCGACTGGGCCACCAACTGCCCCGAGTACAAGGTGACCGCCGTCAACGTGACCCGTGTGGCACAACCGGCCCTGGCCGGTGCCGACACCACTGCGCCGCTGGCCCACCAGTCGCCCTGGCAGCGCGACTACAGCCAGTTCAACCAGGCCCAGCTCGAGCACCTGCAGGCCGCAGGTCAGAGCGCCTGAAGCCCGCCGAACGCCGGACTTGCGCATGGACGCCCACCCTGCCGTCCCCTGCACCCTGCCCGAGGGCAGCCGCGCCACCCCGGTGCGGCGCTACCGGGCGGGCCAGTGGCACAGCGCCCAGGACGTGCTGGCCGACGAGGTGCCGGTGGCACTCGAGTACAACGGCGTCAGCCACGCGGTGATGCTGGCCACGCCGGCTGACCTGGAGGACTTTGCGCTGGGCTTCAGCCTCACCGAAGGCCTGGTGCAGCACGCCGGCCAGGTCTATGGCATCGAGGCCGATCCCGGCACCGAGGGCATCACGCTGCGGCTGGAGGTGGCGGCATCGTGCTTTGTGCAGTTCAAGGACCGCCGACGCAGCCTGGCGGGCCGCACCGGCTGCGGCCTGTGTGGCGCCGAGAGCCTGGGCCAGGCGGTGCGCCCGGTGGCGCCCTTGTCCAGCCAGGCGCAGTTCAGCCCCGAGGCGCTGATTTCGGGCATGGGCCAGCTGCGCGCGCGCCAGCCGCTGCTGGCCGCCACCGGCGCCACCCACGCCGCGGGCTGGTGCGATGCGCAAGGCCAGTTGCACTGGGTGCGCGAGGACGTCGGCCGGCACAACGCGCTCGACAAGCTGATCGGGGCCTTGCTGCGCCGCCCCGCCGAACAACGCCAGGCGCTGCCCGAGGGGCAGGGCTTTGTGGTGGTGACCAGCCGGGCCAGCCACGAGATGGTGCAAAAGACCGCTGCCGCGGGCGTGCCCCTGCTGGCCGCCGTGTCCGGGGTCACCGCGCTGGCGCTGCAGACGGCCGAGGCCGCTGGCCTGAGCCTGCTGGGCTTTGCCCGCGGGTCTGATTTTTCTGTTTACACCCAGGGCCACCGAGTGGCCGGGGAGACTTGAGAGCATGAGCGAACACCACACCCCCAACCTGATCGTCATGGCCAACCGCATCGGCCAGTTCTTTGAGTCCATGCCCGACCGGCCCGAAGCCCTGATGGGCATCGCCAACCACATCCGCAAGTTCTGGGAGCCGCGCATGCGCGCCGAGTTTCAGCGCCTGATGGACGACCCGGGGCAGACCGAGGTGCGCGACATCGTGCGCCAGGCCTGGAACGCGCACCGCGCCCTGCTGTGCGAGGCGCTGCCGGCGCCTGTCTGAAACAGGCCGCATCGCCCGGCGGGCCTGGTGGGTGCCCCTTCAGGGGGACACTGGGCCGCGCCACCTCCGCGCTCGGGGGCAGGGGCCTGGCGGTGTCCCGACTCCCGTGTCCGGGCGTCGCCTGACTCAGTACGCCGCGCCCGGCGTGGCGGCCGGCGACGGCTGGCCCAGAAAATCGGCCGCCAGCTTGCGCGCGGCCTGCGCGTACAGCGACACATCCACCCCCACGGCCACGAAGGTGGCGCCGAGCGCCAGGTAGTGCCGTGCCAGCGCCGCGTCCGAGGTCAGGATGCCGGCCGCCTTGCCTGCTGCCACGATGGTGCGGATGGCGCCCTCGATGGCGGCTTGCACCTCGGGGTGGCCTGGGCGGCCCCGGTGACCCATCGACGCGGCCAGATCGGCCGGGCCGATGAAGATGCCGTCCACGCCGTCCACCGCGGCGATGTCCTGGAGGTTGCGCATGGCGGTCACCGTCTCGGCCTGCAACAGCAGGCAGATGTTGTCGCTCGCGGTGTCCAGGTAGTCGGCCTGCAGGCTCCAGCGCGAGGCCCGTGCAATCGCACTGCCCACGCCGCGGATGCCCTCGGGCGGGTAGCGCACGGCCGAGGCCATCAACTGCGCCTGCTCGGCCGTGTCGACCATCGGGATCAGCAGGTTCTGGGCGCCGATGTCCAGCAGTTGCTTGATCAGCGCCACCTGGCCCTCCACCGCGCGCACCACGGGCTGGGCGCGGTACGGTGCCACCACCTGCAGTTGCTGCAGCGTGGTCTGCAGCGTGTTGGGGGCGTGCTCGCCGTCGATCAGCAGCCAGTCAAAGCCCGCGGTCGCGCTGACCTCGCTGAGGTAGGGCGAGGCCATGGACAGCCACAGGCCGATTTGGGCCTGTTTGTTTTGCAAAGCGAGCTTGAAAGGGTTGGTGGGCGTCACCGGCATGCAGGTCTCCTGTCCTCTTGAGTGATGGTCTAACTGGCCAACATTGTGCGACGAATTGACATCCCCCCTGGGCCTGGGCTCCCGAGCGCGGAATGCAGCGCTTCATGGCTGGGATCAAAGCCAGGGCTGGCTTTGTCCCCGGGCTCGCTGGCATCATGGCGGGATGAGAAACAGTCAGCCCCCTGTCGATTGGGACGATACGGTCGCCATTGACGACGAAGACACCACCCCGTTGGGCCTGGAGCCCACCGCCCCCGGCCCCGTGTGGGCGGTGGGTGAGGCCAAGCCTGTGCCCCCCGAGCGCTTGCCCTGGTGGCGCTGGGTGGGCGGCGGCTGCCGTGCGGCGCTGTGGCTGTCGCCCGAGGTGGGCCATGCCCAGCCGTCGCCCTGGCAAGTGCTGTGGCTGACCCTGCTGGGGGCGGCGCTGCAGCTGGGGCTGGCCCGGCTCGAGGTCACCGGCCCCGCGGTGCTGGACTGGCGCGCCTGGCTGGTGCCCTGGTGGATGACCCTGGTGGTGCTGTGGGCCGCCTGGTTTGCCCTGCCGCCGCGGCGCGAGGCCGAGCAAGACCCCGACCCCTGGCATTTGCACGGCCTGGGCAGCTGGTTCGCGCTGACCACCTTTGTCACGCTGCCGGCCCAATTGGCCCTGCAGTTGCTCAGCCTGTCGGTGCTGCGTGAGTGGCTGGCGTTTGAGTCGCCGCGCGCCCAGCAGGTCTATTGGGGCCTGTTCGTGCTGCTGGTGCTGTGGGCGCTGTCGGCGGTGTTGCGCCTGACGGCCCGGTTTGCCGGCCCGCGCTGGCGCCTGGGTGTGCTGGCCCTGGTCATGGGCGCTTTGACGGTGCTGTCGGTCTGGCAGTTTCCCGATCGCCCCTGGGCCCCCGACGAGAGCGCGGCCCTGGCGGCCGACACCCCGGAGCCCCCGCGCCTGCACCTGAGCCAGGCCACTTTCGAGACCCAGCAGGCGCTGTGGCCCGCGCTCGAGCAGGGGTTGCTGCCACAGCGGGAGGGCGTGACCGAGGTGTACGGCCTGGTGTTCGCGCCTTACGCCGAGGAGGCCGTGTTCCGCCGCGAGAGCCAGATGGTCGGCGACGTGCTGCGCCAGCGCTTTGACGCCGACGGCCGCGTGCTGACCCTGATCAACCACGCTGAAACCGCCGACAGCCTGCCCTGGGCCACGCCGCAGAACCTGCGCCGGGCATTGGGTCTGATCGCCCAGCGCATGGACCGCGAGCACGATGTGCTGGTGCTTTACCTGACCTCGCACGGCGCCCAGGACTTCAAGCTGGCGGCCAGCCATTGGCCGCTCGAGGTCGAGCCCATCGACCCGCAGTGGCTGCGCAGCACGCTGGACGAGTTGGGCATCCAGAACCGGGTGCTGGCGATTTCGGCCTGCTACTCGGGCGGCTGGATCACCCCGCTGGCCAGCGACACCAGCCTGGTCATGACCGCGGCCGACGCCACCCACACCTCCTACGGCTGTGGCCACCGCTCCGAGCTGACCTTCTTTGGCCGGGCCTTGTTTGACGAGCAGTTGCGCCAGACGCACTCCTTCACCGAGGCCTTCAAGCGCATGCTCCCGGTGATCGCCGAGCGCGAGCAGCAGGCCCAGAAGCCCGACGGCCCGTCGAACCCGCAGATCAGCGTTGGCGCGCGCGTCGGCCCGGTGCTGAGCGCGCTCGAACAGCGCCTGGGCAAGCGCTGAGGCCCCCCCGCCAACCGGCGAGCCCGCCAGCCCACCACCACCCCACCGCTGTCCTGCCAGCCCCTGCTGGCACGCCGCCCCCGCTGTCGCCCCCGCCATCGCCCCCGCGGGCGGGCGGCTCGCGCCCCCGGGGGCTTGTGTGACTGGGGCTTGGGGCCATTGGCCCCCACCGCGGGTTTTGACACGGGTTTGCGCTATGGTCACGGTCTATGAACCACTCTTTCTGGCGCCTGGGCTGGCGCACCCTGTGGCGCGACCTGCGCGCTGGCGAACTGCGTTTGTTGATCGTGGCGGTCACCCTCGCGGTGGCGGCCTTGTCGGCGGTGGGCTTCTTCTCCGACCGGCTCAAGGCGGGCTTGCAGCGTGACGCCCGGCAACTGCTGGGCGGCGATGTGGTGCTGGCCAGCGACAACCCGGCGCCCGCCGCGTTTGAGGCGCAGGCCCGGCGGCTGGGCCTGCAGGTGGCGGGCACGCTGAGCTTCCCGACCATGGGGCGGGCCCCGGACGAGCAGGGCGGTGCCAGCCGCCTGGTGGCCCTCAAGGCCGTGGGGGCGGGCTACCCGTTGCGGGGGCGGTTGGTGGTGGCCGAGCGCCCCGGGGGAGCCGAAACCCCCACGCGCACGGTGCCCGCAGCGGGCGAGGCCTGGGTCGACGCGCCCCTGCTCGACGCGCTGGGCCTGCAGGTCGGTGACCCGCTGTTGCTGGGCGACAGCCGCCTGCGCGTGGCCCGCGTGTTGGTGCTGGAGCCCGACCGCGGCGCAGGGTTCATGAGTTTTGCGCCGCGCGTGTTGATCAACGAAGCCGACCTGGCTGCCACCCGCCTGGTGCAGCCGGCCAGCCGCATCAGCTACCGCTTGGCGGTGGCTGGTGAGGCCGCCCCGGTGCAGGCCTTTGGCCGCTGGGCCGCCGACGAGTTGAAGCGCGGTGAACTGCGCGGTGCGCGCCTCGAATCGCTGGAGAGTGGTCGCCCCGAGATGCGCCAGACGCTGGACCGGGCCGAGAAGTTCCTCAACCTGGTGGCCCTGCTCGCGGCCCTGCTCAGCGCGGTGGCGGTGGCGCTGGCGGCACGCGGCTTTGCCGCCAAGCACCTGGACGACTGCGCGCTGCTGCGCGTGCTGGGCCTGAGCCAGCGCACCATCGCGCTGGCCTACAGCGTCGAGTTTGTCCTGGCGGGGTTGTGGGCGGCGGCCTTGGGCGTGGCCCTGGGCTGGGGCGTGCACCATGCGTTTGTGTTCCTGCTGGCCGGGCTGGTCGACGCGGCCTTGCCCGCGGCCAGCGCCTGGCCGGCCTTGCTGGGGCTGGGCATGGGTCTGACCCTGTTGCTGGCCTTTGGCCTGCCCCCGGTGCTGCAACTGGCCCAGGTGCCACCGCTGCGCGTGATCCGGCGTGACCTGGGCGGGCTCAAGCCGGCGTCGCTGCTGGTGCTGGGCCTGGGCGTGCTGGGTTTTGCGGCGCTGTTGATGGCGGTCAGCAGCGACCGCCTGCTGGGCCTGATCGCGGTGGGCGGCTTTGCGGGCGCTGTGCTGCTGTTTGCCGGACTGAGCTGGGTGGCCGTCAAGCTGTTGCGGCGCAGCGTGCACGAAAGCACCGCGCCGCGTTGGCTGGTGCTGGCCACGCGCCAGATCTCGGCCCGGCCCGCGTATGCCGTGGTGCAGGTCAGCGCGCTGGCGGTGGGCCTGCTGGCGCTGGTGCTGCTGGTGCTGCTGCGCACCGACCTGATCAGCAGCTGGCGCCAGGCCACGCCGCCCGATGCGCCCAACCGCTTTGTCATCAATGTGCTGCCCGAGCAGGGGGCGGACTTCCAGGCCCGCTTGAAGCAGGCCGGGGTCGCGTCCTACGACTGGTACCCGATGATCCGGGGCCGCCTGCTGTCGGTGAACGGCAAGGCCGTCAGCCCCGACGACTACGCCAGCGACCGTGCCAAGCGCCTGGTGGACCGTGAATTCAACCTCTCCAACACGGCCGAACAGCCGCCGCACAACAGCGTGGTCGGTGGCCGTTGGACACCCGAGGAAGCGGGGGCCATCAGCGTCGAAGAGGGTTTGGCCCAGACCCTGGGCCTGAAGCTGGGCGACCAGCTGCGCTTTGACATCGGTGGCCTGCAGACCGAGTCGCGCATCACCTCGCTGCGCAAGGTGGACTGGGGCTCGCTGCACGCCAACTTCTTTGTCATCTACCCCGTCAGCCAGTTGCAGGACGTGCCCGTGACCTACCTGGCGGCGTTCCGGGCCCCGGCCCAGCCGGGCTTTGACAACGCGCTGGTGCGGCAGTTTCCGAACATCACCAACGTGGACATGAGCAGCACCCTGAACCAGGTGCAGCGCGTGCTGGAGCAGGTGGTGCGTGCGGTGGAGTTCTTGTTCGCCTTCACGCTGGCCGCTGGCCTGGTGGTCTTGTTTGCGGCGGTCACTGCGACGCGCGAAGAGCGCTCGCGCGAGTTCGCCATCATGCGCGCGGTCGGCGCCAGCGCACGCTTGCTGCGCCAGGTGCAGGCGGCCGAGCTGGTGGGCGTGGGCCTGTTGGCGGGCACGCTGGCCAGCGCCGTGGCGGCGGCGGTGGGTTGGGGGCTGGCGCGCTATGTGTTCGACTTTGCCTGGAACGCCTCGCCTTGGGTGTTGCTGGGCGGCGCCTTGGCCGGCGCCGTTCTGGCGCTGGCGGCTGGCTGGTGGGGCCTGCGCGAGGTGCTGCGGCGCCCGGTGGTGGAGACGCTGCGCCGCGCTGTCAACTGAGCGTGCCGTGCGCCGGGGCTGGCTGCGGTGAAAATAAGGCATGGACACCGAAGACACCCCCCGCGGCGGCGCCCCCGCCACCCCGTTTGAATGGATTGGCGGCGAGGCCCGTGTGCTCGCACTGACCGAGCGCTTTTATGACCTCATGGACCTCGAGCCCGGCTACCACGAGCTGCGCGCCGCCCATGGCCCCGATCTGAGCAACGCCCGCCAGCGCCTGTTCTGGTTCTTGTGCGGCTGGTTGGGCGGTCCCTCGTACTACACCGACCGCTTTGGCCACCCCATGCTGCGGGCGCGCCACCTGCCGTTTCCGATCGGCATCAAGGAGCGTGACCAATGGGTGGCCTGCATGGACCAGGCCATGGGCGAGACCGGCGTGCCCGAGGACCTGCGCGCCCGCCTCAAGGAGAGCTTCTACGGCACCGCCGACTGGATGCGCAACAAGGGGGTGAACTGACATGGCGCCTGACACCTCCCGCCGCCCCGGTGCCGATGCGCCGCTGCGCCTGCGCCCGGCCACGGCCGACGACTGCGACACCCTGCTGCGCTTGATTCGCGGCCTGGCCGAGTACGAGCACCTGCTCGACCGCGTGACCGCCACGCCCGAGCAACTGCGCACCACCCTGTTTGGTGAACGCCCGGCCGCCGAGGCCTTGCTGGCCGAGTGGGAAGGCGAGGCGGCCGGCTTTGCGCTGTTCTTCCCCAACTACTCGACCTTCCTGGCCCGGCCCGGCCTGTACCTCGAGGACCTGTTTGTGCTGCCTGAGCGGCGCGGCCTGGGCATTGGCAAGGCCCTGCTCAAGGCGCTTGCGGCGCTGGCGGTGCAGCGCGGCTGCGGGCGGTTCGAGTGGTCGGTGCTGGACTGGAACCAGCCCTCGATCGAGTTCTACCAGGCCATGGGCGCCACCGTGATGCCGGACTGGCGCATCTGCCGCGTCACCGGCGACGCCCTGCAACGCCTGGGCGCTGCCGACTGAGGCACTCGGCCCGGGCGGCACCGCCGGGGGCGGGCCAGCGCGGGCATCGGGCGGGCATCGGGTGGGCTCAGTGCCCGTGCCCGCCCGGTGAGGGCTTGAGCAGCACCACCAGGGCGCCGGCGCCGCCTTCGGCGGGGCGCGCCTGCACAAAGGCCAGCACCTCGTTCTTTTGCACCAGCCAGCTTTGCACGCGGCCCTTGAGCACCGGGCTCTTGCCGGGCGAGCCCAGGCCCTTGCCGTGCACCACGCGCACGCAGCGCAGACCGACCTTGTGGGCCTCGCGGATGTACTGGCCCAGGGCCTCGCGCGCCTCGTCGGTGCGCAGGCCGTGCAGGTCGAGCTGGCCTTGGATGCTCCATTCGCCACGGCGCAGCTTGCGCGTCACTTCGACGCTGATGCCGGGGCGGCGAAAACTCAGCGCGTCGTCGGTGTCGAGCAGGGAGCTGACATCGAAATCGTCGCTGATCGACTCCAGCAGCACGCGTTGCTCGTCGAGCTGGTGCTGCACCGGGATGGGCGGCGGTGGGTCGTTGTTGAGCAGCACCTTGTTGGGTGGGTGCAGGCGGGTCACCGGGCCGACGGCCAATTCAAACAGGCGCTGCGCCTGCTGGCGCTTGAGTTCGGCCTCGCGTCGGGCCTTGGCCAGGGCTTCGGCCTCGGCGCGCTGCTGCGCCAGGCGCTTTTGCACCTGTTTGAGCTCTTGCAGCGAGTGCACCACCAGCCCACCGGGCAGGCGCTGGGCGCTGCGTTGAAGTCGGTTGCTGCGTGTCACAACAGGCCTTTCTCGGCCATCGACAGGGCCCGGCCCGGGGCCACGATGACGTGGTCCAGCACCCGGATGTCGACCAGGCCCAGGGCGGCCTTGAGGTGCTGGGTCAGCACCTCGTCGGCGCGCGAGGGTTGTACCGTGCCGCTGGGGTGGTTGTGGGCCAGCACCACCGCACCGGCCTGGTGGTGCAGGGCGCGCAGCACCACCTCGCGCGGGTACACGCTGGTCTGGCTCAGGGTGCCACGGAACAGTTCTTCGCAGGCCAGCAACCGGTGCTGGCTGTCGAGGAACAGCACCGCAAACACCTCGTGCGCCTTGTGGGCCAGGTGCAGTTGCAGGTAGGCCTGCACGGCCTCGGGGTGGTTGAACACCGGGCGTTCGCTGAGCTGCTGGGCCAGCGCCCGGCGCGCCAGTTCGAGCACCGCGCTGAGCTCGGCACGCTTGGCGCTCCCGCCCAGGCCTTTGACCGCCTTGAGCTCGTCCAGCCCGGTGTGCAGCAGGCCGCTGAGGCCGCCAAAACGGTCCAGCAACTCTTGCGCGAGTTGCAGCACGTTCTTGCCGGCCAGGCCGGTGCGCAGCAGCAGGGCCAGCAGTTCGGCGTCGCTGAGCGCCGCGGGGCCGCGCGCGATCAGTTTCTCGCGCGGGCGGGCGTCAGGGGGCAGGTCCTGCAGGCTCATGGTGGCGGACCCGTCCCAAAAGGGGAGCCGGGTCCAGGCGGGGGTCAACACGGGGCGACTCGTGGGGCGGTGGCGGGCGCGGTGGGGGCGGCCTCTGGGTTCCCAGGGGCTGCGCGACCCCGCAGAAGGGAACGAAAAATGCATCAGTGGGCCCGTCATGTGAAGGGACTCTGGCCGGTTTTTTACAATAGCGGCCAGTTTATCGGGACTTCCATGTCAACAACGCCCACTCAAGCATCCGTCGTCAAGGCGGACTCCTTTCTCACGCTGCATTACCGGCTCTCCGGTCCGGCTGGGGACATCATCAATACTTTCGAGGACAAGCCCGCCACTTTGTCGCTGGGCACCGGCGAGTTGTCGCCTGCGGTGGAGCAGCGGCTGATCGGCTTGGCCGAAGGCACCCACAGCCAGTTTGAGATCGCCGCGGGCGAGGCCTTTGGTGAGCGCAACCCCGACATGCTGCAATGGGTGGCCCGCAAGCTGCTGACCCAGTTGGGCGACCCCGACGAGCAATACAGCGTCGGTGATGTGGTGCAGTTCCCCACCCCCGATGGCCTGGGCAGCTACGCCGGGGCGGTGCAGCAGGTCAACGACGAGGCGGTGCTGTTTGACTTCAACCACCCGCTGGCCGGCCAGCCGGTGACCTTCGAAGTGCAGCTGATCGGGGTGCTCTGAGATGACGGCCCCCGTGGTGTCGACCCTGTCGGAAATCACCCTGGCCGAGCCGCGCGGCTTTTGCGCCGGCGTGGACCGGGCCATCGAGATCGTGGAACGCGCGTTGCAGAAGTTCGGCGCCCCCATCTACGTGCGCCATGAGATCGTGCACAACACCTACGTGGTGAACGACCTCAAGCAAAAGGGCGCCATCTTCATCGAAGAACTGGACGACGTGCCACCCGGCGCCACCCTGGTGTTCAGTGCCCACGGCGTCAGCCGCGCCGTGCAGGACGAGGCGCGCGCGCGCGGGTTTTCGATTTTTGACGCCACCTGCCCCCTGGTCACCAAGGTGCATGTGGAGGTCGCCAAGCTGGCCAAGGAAGGCTATGAGTTCATCATGATCGGCCACAAGGGGCACCCCGAGGTCGAGGGCACGATGGGCCAGCTCGACAGCGGCATCCACCTGGTGGAGGACGTGGCCGACGTGGCGCGGGTGCAACCCTTGCAAACCGACAAGCTGGCCGTGGTGACCCAGACCACGCTGAGCGTCGACGATGCGGCCGAGATTGCCGAGGCCGTGCGCCAGCGTTTCCCCAAGGTGCGCGAGCCCAAGCAGCAGGACATCTGCTATGCCACGCAAAACCGCCAGGACGCGGTCAAGGTGCTGAGCCCGCAGGTGGACATCGTGATCGTGGTCGGCAGCCCGACCAGCTCGAACAGCAACCGCCTGCGTGAGCTGGCGCAGAAGCTGGGCACCGAAAGCCACATGGTGGACAGCGCCGATGAGCTGCAGGCCGCCTGGTTTGAGGGCAAGAGCCGGGTCGGCCTGACTGCCGGGGCGTCCGCCCCCGAGGTGCTGGTCAACCAGGTGATCGAGCGCATCCGGGCTTTCGGGGCGGTCTCGGTGCGCAAGATGAATGGCATCGAAGAAACCTTGAAGTTCCCCTTGCCCAAGGGGCTGCGCCTCGACACGCCCACCTGAGGGCGCGGCAGGCGGCGCGGCTGACCTGACCCCGGCTGGAACGAGGGTGGCCTGATGGCCCCCTCAGGTCCTCAGGTCCACAGGTCGAGCGGCGGGTCGGCCACCACGGCGCGCAAGATGTCGGCGCGCGACAAAAACCCCACCACCTGACCGCCCTCGAGTGTCACCGGCAAGCCGGGCAGGCCCATGTCCAGCAGCACGCGGGCGGCCTGGCGCAGGTGCGTGTCGGGGGCCACGGCGGGCACCGGGGTCAGCATCAGGGCCGACACCGGTCGTTGCGCCAATTGCCACGCGGCAATGCCGGTGGTGTTGGCGGCAGGGCCCGGCAACAGCGATGCGGGCAGCAGGTCGGCCCGCAGCAGCAGGCCCACCAGCAGCTGGTCGGCACTGACCACCGGGGCCTGGCCAAATCCACGCTCGGCCAGGCGCTCCCAGGCCTCGGCCGCACTGAGGTCGGGCTGCAGGGTCAGCACCTCGCGGCTCATCACGTCTTGCACCCGCTCCAGCGGCTCGCGCGCGGGCGCCGGGCCTTGCTGGGTGTCGGCGTAGGCGCTCAGGGCACTGAGGGCCTTGGGCCACAGCGGGGGCAGGGCCGGGCTGGCGCCACCCCGGGCCGCCTCGTGCAGCGGGGGCTGGTTGGGGTCTTGACCTGGCGCGGTGGCGGTCTGCACCCGGCGCGTGGCCGACAAGGCCCGCACCGGGCTGACCTGGGCCAGGTTTTCCAGCGGCCCGCGGTAGAGGGGGCCGCCCAGTCCGTAGACGTAAAACATGCGCTTCTCCCGAAAAGGGGCTTCAGACCCGACCCAGGGGACATCCGACCCGAGCCCGCTGGGGGCGGCGCGGCTGGCTACACTGCGCTCTTTGCATTTTGACGCCCCAGATCGCCATGATTGACCGCTCCGACATTGAAAGCGCATTTGCCCGACTGAAGCAAGCCCCGGCCGGCTTTTTGCGCGAAACCCCGCTGTGGCGCCTGCCCGGTGCTGCGCTGGGGGTGGCCGCCGCGGAGGTCTGGCTGAAGCTGGAGCACCTGCAGGTGGGCGGCAGTTTCAAGGCCCGGGGCATGATGAACCGGCTGCTGGCCCAGCCGCTGGGCGAGGCCGGGGTGATCGTGGCGTCCGGGGGCAACGCCGGCATCGCCACCGCCGCGGCCGCGCGCGCCCTGGGCGTGCGCTGTGAGGTGTTTGTCCCCGAGGTCTCGCCCGAGGCCAAGCGCCAGAAGTTGCGCGCCCTGGGCGCCGAGGTGGTGGTGACGGGCGCCGCCTACGCCGAGGCCTACCAGGCCTGTCTGGCGCGTCAGCAGGCCACGGGCGCCCTGTTGACCCATGCCTATGACCAGGCCGAGGTGGTGGCGGGGGCCGGCACCCTGGGCGCCGAGATCGAGGCCCAGGCGGGCGTGCCCGATTCAGTGCTGGTCAGCGTGGGCGGTGGCGGCCTGATCGGCGGTGTGGCGGCCTGGTTTGGTCAGCGCAGCCAGGTGGTGGCCCTGGAACCCGCCACCGCGCCCACCCTGTTCCGCGCCCGCGAGGCCGGCCAGCCGGTGGACGTGGCGGTCTCGGGCATCGCCGCCGATTCGCTGGGCGCCAAACGCATCGGTGACATCGCCTGGGCCGTCACCCAGGCGCAGGTGCGCCAAGCCTATTTGCTCAGCGATGAGGCCATCGCCCACGCGCGCCGGACGCTGTGGCAGGACTTCAAGCTGGCCGTTGAGCCCGCTGCCGCCCTGGGCCTGGCGGCGCTGCAAAGCGGCACTTACCCGGTGCGCGCGGATGAGAAGGTCTGCCTGATCCTCTGCGGTGCCAATTTCGACCCGACTGCGCTGGCCTGAGCCACGTGGCAACTGACAGGACTTTTCACATGCGATACCTCCGATGGGCCCCGTGGGCCCTGGCCCTGAGCGGGGCCTTGTTCAGCCCTTTGAGCCTGGCACAGAGCGCGGCCAGCCCCAGCGCGGCCAGCGCGCCGGCTTGCCCGGCACCGGGGCGGTCTGTGGTCGCGCCGGTCATCAACCCGGGCTTCGTGGCGGGCGAGAACAGCATTCCCAAGGGCTGGCTGGGCAGGGAACATGTGAACGCGGGCCATTACCTGTTTGAGTTGGACACCGCGGTTTACCGCAGTGCGCCGCCGAGCTTTCGCCTGCGCCGCGTGGGCACCGAGGCCCACGCGACCTTGGAGCAAACCCTGCGCGTGGCCCCCTGCTGGCGGGGCAAAACGGCACGGTTGAGCAGCGAGCTCAAGACCCTGGGCGCTGACGGTGCCGGGGGCGGCCTCATCCTGCAGATGCGTGACATCGACAACCGGGTGCTGCTGTGGAACCACATGAACGACAGCCGTGTGATCGGCACGCAGGACTGGAAGCGCTACAGCATCGAGCTGCCGATTCCCGAAGGCACCGAGGACATCCGCATCGGCATCCTGCTGGACGAGCAGGGCACGCTGTGGGCCGACGATGTGCGCCTTGAAATCCTGAACTGAGCCCCAGCCCGCACGGCCGCGTCCGTGCGCCCTCGCTAAAATCGCCCCATGCTAGACATCATCTCCCTGCGCAAAGACCTTGATTCGGTCGTCGCCCGCCTCGAAACCCGCAAAAAGCCCCAGGCTTTCCTGAACGTGGACGCCTTCCGCGCCCTGGAAGCCGAGCGCAAGACCCTGCAAACCCGCACCGAAGAACTGCAGGCCCAGCGCAACGCGCTGTCCAAGCAGATCGGCCAGCGCAAAGCCAAGGGCGAAAGCGTGGACGACATCATGGCCGCTGTCGCCGCCATCAAGACCGAGCTGGACAACTCGGCCGCCCGCCTGGAGACCCTGCAGCCCGAACTGCACGCCCTGCTGGTGGCCGTGCCCAACCTGCCGCACGAGTCGGTGCCGGTGGGTAGCGATGAAACCGGCAACGTCGAAGTGCGCCGCTGGGGCACGCCGGCCCAGTACGACTTTGAAGTCAAGGACCACGTTGACCTGGGCGCCCCGCTGGGCCTGGACTTTGACATGGGCGTCAAGCTCTCGGGCTCGCGCTTCACCGTCATGAAGGGGCCAATCGCGCGCCTGCACCGTGCGCTGTCGCAGTTCATGCTCGACCTCCAGACCGAGCAGCACGGCTACACCGAGTGCTACGTGCCCTACGCCGTGAACGCCGACTCGCTCAAGGGCACGGGCCAGCTGCCCAAGTTCGAGGGCGACCTGTTTGCGGCCAAGAAGGGCGGCCAAGACGGTGAGCCCGTGCCCGACCACGCGGCGCTGTACCTGATTCCGACCAGCGAAGTGCCGCTGACCAACTTCGTGCGCGACGTGGTGGTGGCCGAGTCCGAGCTGCCCATCAAGCTGACCGCCCACACCCCGTGCTTCCGCTCCGAGGCCGGCAGCTACGGCCGCGACACGCGCGGCATGATCCGCCAGCACCAGTTCGACAAGGTCGAGATGGTGCAGATCGTGCACCCCGAGAAAAGCTACGAAGCGCTGGAAGAAATGACCGGCCACGCCGAGGCCGTGCTGCAAAAGCTGGGCCTGCCTTACCGCGTGATGACCCTTTGCACCGGCGACATGGGCTTTGGCTCGGCCAAGACCTATGACCTCGAAGTGTGGCTGCCGGCGCAGAACACCTACCGCGAGATCAGCTCGGTCTCCAACTGCGAAGCCTTCCAGGCCCGCCGCCTGCAGGCCCGCTTCAAGAACGCCCAGGGCAAGAACGAACTGGTGCACACCCTGAACGGCTCGGGCCTGGCGGTCGGTCGCACCCTGGTGGCCGTGTTGGAGAACTACCAAAACGCCGACGGCAGCATCACCGTGCCCGAGGCCCTGCGCCCCTACCTGGGTGGCGTGAGCGTCCTCAAGGGCTGATCGTTGATCGCTGGGGGCTGGCACGGGGACGCTGGCGCCCTGGCGCCCGTCCGCCTGCCCATCCGTCCCGCCGACCTTGGCCACCGTGTCCCAGGCTGGCAGGCGCTGAGGGGCTTGGGTGATGTTTGAGCTGTGCCTGCTGAGTTTTGCAGAAGCTCAAAAAACCGTGCTAGAATCCAAGTCTCGAAATTCAGAGGGTTTGATGCAGCAAAGCAATGCGCTGTAGCAAGTCTTCGAAGACCACGGAGAGATGGCAGAGTGGTCGAATGCGTCGGACTCGAAATCCGATATACAGTTATGCTGTATCGAGGGTTCGAATCCCTCTCTCTCCTCCAGTACACAAGGAAACCTTGCTACCGAAAACGTAGCAAGGTTTTTTTGTTTCTGGGGTGCGTGTGGAACGTCCGTGCGCCCTCCGGCCCCGCCATCACCCACGTTCCGGCGGACCTCATCCGGTCCCGTCACTGCCTCGCGCTGGCACGCTGTGGCTGCGGCGTTCGCTGCGTTGCTGGCTTCATCGGGCTGATGCGCCCATCCCGTCGTTTGCAGCGCAGCCACCAGCGGTCACAGCGCCCACTGATACCGGCACTTCTCGAGCCGGGTGGCGCCCAGTCGGTCATAAAAGCGAATCGCGTCGGCATTCCACACCGGGGTTTGCCACTGCAACTGGGCACAGCCCAGCGCACGGGCCTGCGCCGCCACGGCGGCCATCAACTCGGTGCCCAGGCCCTGGCCGCGGGCTGCCGCGTCGAGGTACAGGCAATCCAGGTGCAGAAAGGGCGCGCCGGCCAGGGTCGAATAATCCAGCGTGGCACTGGCGTAGCCCACGGGGCGCCCTTCGAGCAGGCCCAGCCAGGCGCGCAGCAGGCCGCCGTCCAGGGCCTGGGCCAAGCGCGCCGCGTGGCCTGGCACGTGGTGGGTCAGGCGCTCGTAGGCGGCGTGCTCGGCGCACAGCGCGGCCAGTGCCGGGGCATCGGTCCCCCGGGCTGGGCGCACCACCCAACCCCCAGCGGGCGGGCGGTGCATCAGCAGGCGCACTCGATGGCCGGGCGGGCCGTCGGCATCTGGCCGCGCTCGGGGCCGGTGGCCACGGGCTGGCCGTCGCGGATCCAGAAGTCCAGCCCACCCAGCATTTCCTTGACCTGAAAGCCCAGCCGCGCCAGCTTGTAAGCGCCCTTGGTCGAGCCGTTGCAGCCAATGCCGTCACAGTAGGTGACGTAAACCTTGCTGCGGTCCAGGTGGGCCGTGCTGTGCTCGTCCATGGTGCGGTGGGGAAAGCTGAGCGCGCCGGGCACATGGCCGGCCGCATAGTGCGCGGGGGAGCGGGTGTCGATGACGACGATGGCTTCGATGCCGTTGCGCAGGTCTTCCGCCACGTCCCAGGCGTCGGCGTGGTAGCTGAGCTTGGCGGCCATGAAGTCACGCGACTGCTCGGGCGTGGGGGCGGGGAAGGCCAGGACGTTGGAGGTGGGGCTTGCTGACATGGTGTTCCTCTCTGGGATCAGGGGTGGCGATGGGGTCCAGTGTGCCAACTCGTGGTCTTATTCATAATGCCAATATTCATCGCTGCATAAGACCAATGAAGCCCCGTGTGTTGCTCACCCTGTTGGAAGGCCAAGCCGGCGGCGGCCGGCGTGAACGCCTGTGTGCGGCCCTGCGCGAGGCCGTGCGCAGCGGGCAGGCCCGCCTGGGTGAGCGCCTGCCCAGCAGCCGTGACCTGGCGCAGGACCTGGGTTTGTCGCGGGTCACGGTCGAGGCCGCCTACGCCCAGTTGGAGACCGAGGGCTATGTGCGTCGTCGGGTGGGGCAGGGCAGCTTTGTGGCCATCGACATGGGGGCGTCGGCGGCGCCGGCGATGCGGCGGGTGCCGACGCGCGCCGCGCCCCTGGCGACCGACCTGCTGTCCTTGCGGGGCCAGCGCATGGTCGACACCGGCGGCTGTGCCGAGCCTGAGCGGCCCCGCGCCTTCGTGGCCGGCAGCCCCGACCTGCAGGCCTTTCCCACCGAGTTGTGGCGCCAACTGACCCAGCGGCGGCTGCGCGGCGATGCCTCCGCCTTGATGTTCTATGGCGATCCGCAGGGCCTGCCGGCGCTGCGCGAGGCCATTGCGCACTACCTCACCCAGTCGCGTGGCGTGCGTTGCAGCGCGGCCCAGGTGCTGGTGCTCACCAGTTCGCAGCAGGCCTTGCAGTTGTTGTCCGCCACCCTGCTCGACGAGGGGGATGCAGTGTGGATGGAGGACCCTGGCTATGCGGGCGCCCGCACTGCCTTTGTTGCCAGTGGGGCGCGCCTGGTGGACATGGCGCTCGATGAGCAGGGGGCCACGATCGACCCCTCGCGGCCCAGCCCCCGGCTGATCTACCTCACGCCCTCGCACCAGTTCCCGACGGGGCGCGCCATGTCGCTGGCGCGGCGGCTGGCCTTCCTGGCCCACGCGCGGGCCTGTGGGGCCTGGCTGATCGAGGACGACTACGACAGCGAGTTTCTCTACGACCACCAGCCCACCCCGGCCTTGCAGGGGCTGGACGAGCAGGGCCGCGTGGTCTACATCGGCACGTTCTCCAAATCGCTGTTTCCCTCGGTTCGGCTTGCTTACATGGTGTTGCCCGAGGCCCTGGTGGCGCCGCTGGTGACCGCGCGCACCACCTACGACGGCCACCCCGCGCAGCTGATGCAGGCCGTGGCGGCGGATTTCATGGTGCAAGGCCACTTTGCCGCCCACCTGCGGCTGATGCGCCAGCTCTACCGCGGTCGTCGCGATGCCTTGCTGCAGGCCCTGCACACCCAGCTGCCCTGGGCCGAGCCCCTGGACAGCCGCGGTGGGCTGCAGATGGCGGTGCGCCTGCCACCAGGCAGCGAAGCCCGCCTGACCCGCGCGGCGGCCCAACGCGGCATCGCCACGCCCAGCCTGGGTGAGCTCTACCACACGGCCCCGCGCAACGAGGGCTGGCGGCTGGGCTTTGCGGCCCTGACGCCGCAAGCCATTGACGCGGCTGTGTCGACCTTGTCTGCCCTCTCGCAGCGCAGCGCCAGGTCTGCGTCGCCGCCGCCCCCCCCTTCGACGCAGGCTTGACGGGATGCGCCGCGACCCGATGGCCGCTGCGCTGGATCAGTCGGGCCGGCTTGCTGGCGCCCGGTACAGCTGGCAGGTCAAGCGATAGGCCCGTGCCGACTGCTTCGCCCGGTCGGCCTCGTCCAGCGGCGGCTGGTTCCCCAGCGCCTGTCTCAGCTGGGATTCGCCGAACAGCAGGGCGACATAGGTTTGTGCGGCCTCCTCAGGCAGCACGTCGGCAGCAAACACGCCAGCGTGCACCAGGCGCTGCATCAGGGCGCAGATCAAGGGGAAGATGCCGTCGCGTGCCACCTCCTCGATGGCCTTGGCCAGCACGCCGGTGTCGGCAGCGTCGATGACCGCCGCCCGGTTCATGGTGATGGCGTGTTCGTCGGTGGTGAAGCGCAGCAGGGTGGGCCCCAGGGCCTCCAGAGTCTTCAAGGGGTCCTGGTGTTCGTTCAAGGCGGTTTGCAGTTGCTCGCGCACCGCGTGACCAAAGCTTTGAATGATGCCCCTGAACAGTTCCTGTTTGTTGCTGTACCAGGCGTAAAGCGTTTGGTTGGACGCTTGGGCGCGCTTGGCAATCATGAGCATGCTGGTCTTTCGGTAGCCCAGCTCTTTGAGCAGCGTGAAAGCCGCCGCCTCAATTTCGGCTCGGCGCGCGTCCTGATCGACTTTGTGCATGTGATTTGTGGGCGGAGGCCCGTGGTTGCCGTCGAGTGTACTTCTATGTACACTTCACCCAGTCCGTACACGTGTGTACGGATTAAACCCGTCCAACAGACCCTGTCCGCCACAGTGCCCCATTGCCATGAAAATGCCTCTCCGAACTGTCTTCGTCACCCTCTTGGCGTGCCTTGCGGCACTGGCCCTGGGGGTGGCTTACCAATACCACCTCACCGAGCGCGACATCGCGGGCTTTGAGGCGCGTGTCGCGGCCGTCGGAGCGCAGCAGCCTGCTCCTCGGCTGGATGCCCGCGCCGTGGCGGGGCTTCCTGAGCCGGTGCAGCGCTACTTCCGGTTTGTGTTCCCGAGCGGTGCGCCGTCCTATGGGGTGGTTCGCCTGTCCGCTTCGGGGCAGTTTCGTCGCCCCCTGACGCAGGGCTTCAACCCCACGGGTGCCCAGCAGGTCATTGCCGCGGGAGCGCCTGCCCTGATGTTCTCCGCCACGACTTCGATCATGCCGGGCGTGTGGGCCCGGGCCTATGACTTTTATGCCCACGGTGAGATGGAGATGAAGGCCAAGGTCCTCTCCAGCCTGACGGTGGTGGACGAGCGGCAGACCCCCCAGTTGAATCAAATCTCACTGCGCCGGTGGTTGCTGGAGAGCGCCTTGTACCCGGCCGCCCTGCTGCCTGGCGGTCCCGTGACCTGGGAGCCCGTGGGCCCTGACAGCGCCCGTGCCGTGGTGGCCTGGAATGGCCTGCGTGCCAGCTTGGTGGCGCATTTCGCCGCGGATGGCCGCCTGACCCACATGCAGGCTGAGACCGATGGGGACCTCACAACCCCTTACCACGGCTCAGGCGAGCATGTGGCGCGCTCCAACTACCAGGCCGTGGGTCAGCAAATGATTCCGCTGGACTTCACCATTTCACGCCAGGCGGGCGGCCAGCTGTACCCCTTCTGGAAGGGGCGCATCGACCACATCACTTTTGAGTGAGGGCACGCTGCCCCCGCAGGCGGCTGGGTGCCGTTCAGGGGGGCTGCAACCGGGCGCCTTGGCCCCCGGCCGAGGTGGGCTCAGGTCTGCACCTGGCCCTGGACCTGCCAGGGCACCTGAGCGAAGCGTTCAACCAAGAAGTCCAGCAAGGCCCGCACCGCGGGCGACAGGTGCTTGCGCGATGGGTACAGCGCGTAAATCGACATGCCGGGCAGTTGCCAGTCGGGCAGCACCACCTGCAGGCTGCCGTCGGCCAGGTGTGGGTTGGCCAGGTAGGTCGGTTGCAAGGCGATGCCGCCGCCCGCCAGCGCGGCACGCAGCAGGGCGGTGGCCTCGTTGGCACTGAAGTGGCTGGTCACACTGACCTGGGTGTGTTCTTCGCCCCGGCGCATGGGCCACACGCTCTTGCCGAAGTGGGCGTAACTCAGGCACCGGTGGCGGGCCAGCTCGGCGGGGGCCTGTGGCACCCCGTGTTGGGCCAGGTAGCCGGGCGCGGCCACCAGCACCGAGTCACACGGGGCCAGCACGCGCCCGATCAGCATCGGGTCGGGTTCGGCACTGATGCGGATGGCCAGGTCGATGCGCGCTTCGACCAGGTTGAGTGCGCCCTCGCTGGCGTTGAGGTCGATCTTGAGCTGTGGGTGCTGCTGCAGAAAGTCGGCCACCGCCGCCGCCAGTTGTGCATAGGCCAGCGACATGCTGCAGGTGATGCGCAATTGCCCCCGCAGGGCGCCGTCGTGGGTGCTGGCTTCTTCTTCGACGTCCTCCATCAGCGCCAGCATTTGCAGGCTGCGGCGCAGGCAGCCTTCACCGGCGTCGGTCAGCGTCACGCGGCGCGTGGTGCGTTGCAGCAGGCGCGCGCCCAGCCAGTGCTCCAGCGCGTTCACATAGCGCGTCACCATGGCGCGCGACATGTCCAGCTTGTCGGCTGTGGCGCTGAAGCTGCCGCTCTGGGCCACTTCCACAAACACCTGCATGGCGGTCAATCGGTCCATGAGTTGATCGATTTATGAAACAGTTATGCGTGGATTATGCGGTTTATCTGTTCGCATGATGCAACTAAAGTTCGGTTCAACGCTGCGACGCCTGAGCAAGCAGCCCAGCCAACCCGCCACCAACCCAAGACCGTCACAGGAGTTTCACCATGATCCGCACCACCCTCATCGCCACCTCCCTGGCCATCGCCTTCGGCGCCCAAGCCGCCCAACCCCTGACCGTCAAGGTCTACAACGCGGGCGCGAGCAGCTTCAATGTCAACTCCACCCTGGTCGCCGGTGAGCGCGACGCGATGGTGATCGACGCCGGTTTCACCCGTGCCGATGCACTGCGCATCGCGGCCAACGTGCTCGACAGCGGCAAGCGACTCACCACCATCTACGTGAGCCAGGCCGACCCGGACTACTACTTCGGTGTCGAAACCCTGAAAGAGATCTTCCCCCAGGCCGACGTGGTCACCACCCCGGCCGTGCTCGAGAAGCTGAGCGCCAAGCTCGCGGGCAAGGTCGCTTTCTGGGGGCCGAAGATGGGGGCCAACGCCCCCCGTCAGCCCGTGCTGCCACGCGCCCTGGACGGCACGACCCTGACGCTCGAGGGCCAGGCAATTGAAATCCGCGGCACCCAGGGCCCGCTGGCGCACCGGCCCTACGCCTGGATCCCCTCCCTCAAGGCGGTGGTGGGCAACATCGGCGTTTTTGGCAACATGCACGTCTGGACCGCTGACACCCAGACGCCCGCCTTGCGCGCCGCCTGGGTGGCCCAGTTGGACGACATGGCGGCCCTCAAGCCCGAGCTGGTGATCCCCGGCCACATGAAGGCCGGCACCCCGGTGGACGCCAGCACCTTGGGCTTCACCAAGGACTACCTGCTGACCTTTGAAAAGAACCTGGCCGCCCACCCCAGCAGCGCGCGGCTGGTGGAGGCCATGAAGCAGTCCTACCCTCAACTCAGCGAGGGTGCGATGTCGCTGGACATCGGGGCCAAGGTCAACACCGGCGAAATGAAGTGGTGAGGCGCACCCCATGACGACCGCGCTCACCGGCCTGTTCGACCCTTTGTGAGGCGGGTGCGGCGCCGGCGCCGACCCTGCCGGGCGGCCAGGGCCGCCCCATGTTTCCCGCACCTCAGGCGAGGTGGGGCCCTGCCGCGCGCGCCGCATCGGCGCCGCGCCTGGCGCCGTGCTGCGCCTCCGGCCCGAACCGGGGCCCGCGCGCGGCCTGTTTGTAATGTTGTGCAAGGTTTCTTGACTTTGCCTTGATAAAAAGCGCGCGTTGCCATGAGACCGGGGGGCACCGATCGCCCTCCGGGAAACCTTCACGCAGCCACCCCGCGCACCGGTGCCAACCGGAGCGCGCGCTGGCTGTTTTTTATTGCCCCAGACGATGACCCACGCGACGTTCCGTGCCTTGTGCGCTTTCACCTCGGCCACCTTCCCCTCGGCCGCCTGGATGGCGGGCCTGCTCCGCTGGCGGCCCCCTGTGAGCGGGCGCTGGCGTGGGCTGGTGGCCGGGTGCTTGGCGCTGGGCTTGGGCGCGGCTCATGCGGCGCCGTTCGCCTACCTGACCTCCAACAGCAGCACTGTGCGGGTGTTCGACCTGGCGACCCAAACCACGAGCGATGTGGTCTTGCCCGGACCGGTGGGGAACGGGGTGGCGGTCAACCGACAGGGCACCCGCGTGTACCTGGCCGGGGTGACGGCCCGCGGGGTGCTGATCCCCTCGCTGCAGGTGATCGACGCCACCACCCAGGCGGCCTTGCCCGCGATTGCGCTCAATGGCCCCTCGGGCGCGTCATGGGCCGGGGTGGCCGTCAACCCCAGCGGTGACCGCGTTTACGTGGCCAACCCTGACGGCCGCTATGTCGCCGTGGTCGACCCGGGCACCCGTCAGGTGGTGAACACCATCACCCTCACTGGCAAGCCCGCCAACCTGGTGTTCAGCCCCGACGGCAGCCGCCTCTATGTGAGCAATGGCTCCAACGGCACCGGCGACAGCATTTCGGTGATTGACCCCCAGACCCAAACCGTGGTGGCCAGCGTGGCGGTGAGCAACGGCCCGAGCGACCTGAGCTTCAACCCCCAGGGCACGCGCCTGTACGTCACACACCCCCAGAGCAATGTGGTGTCGGTGATCGACAGCACCAGCCACCGTTTGCTGAGCACGCTGCCCCTGTCGTTCTCGCCCGTCTCGGCGGTGGTCAGCCGCGATGGCAGCAAGCTGTACGTCAGCGACTACAGCTTCAACGGTGCCCAGGTGGCGGTGTTTGACACCCGCACCAACGCCTTGTTGCGCAGCATCCCGGTGGGCAATCGGTCGACCGGCATCGCCATCACCCCCGATGGCCGCAGCGTCCTGGTGGTCAACTTTCTGAGCAACAACGTGTCGGTCATCGACACCGCCACCGACACCGTGACGGCCACGGTGGCGGTGAGCAATGTCGTGGGGCCGTTTTACGGGGCGTTCATCTCGCCCGACACCCGCGCGGTCGGCCCCAGCCCCACGGGCACCGGCACCGTGGGCCTGAGCCTGAATGGCGGCGGCAGCAGCTGCCGCGTCACCAACCCCAGCTTCACGACCGCGCCGGGCACGCCGCCGGCGGGCATGCGCCTGGTGCACGGGGTGGTGTCGTTCACCGCCACCCCCTGCACCAACGGCGCCCGCGTCACGGTCACGCTGACCTACCCCAGCCCGGTGCCGGATGGCGCCGTGCTCTACAAGTACGGCCGCACCGCGGCCAGCCCGGCCCAAGCGGTGTACACGCCGGTGGCCGCCACCGTGTCAGGCAACACCCTGAGCTACACCATCGAGGACGGCGGCGTGGGCGACGAGGACTTGACGGTCAACGGCCAGATCGTCGACCCGGTCGGCCTGGGCGTGCCCCTGTCGGTGCTGGCGGGGCTGGCCGCGGTACCCACCCTCAGCGAATGGGGCCTGCTGCTCCTGGGCGGTCTGATGGTGCTGGCCGTGGCGGTGCGTGGGCGCCGTCCAGGCTGAGCGGTTCCCGTCAGCGCGCAAGGGCATGTGGGGGGCAGCGATGGGATTGTTGTTACATTCAGACGCCTTTCGGCCGCCCCCGTCGGCGACCGCCCTGGTGGGCTTGGCCGCGCTGGCGGGGCCGTGACGGGCGTCCGCTGTCCCCAACATCTGCCTGAACCCCCCATGTCCCAAGCCCGCTCTCCCTCGTTGAACGCCCGCCTGGCTGGTAGGGGGCGGGGTGCGCTGGCGGGCTGGGTTCGCCTGGCTTGGCTGTGGCTGTGGGGCCTCGGGTTCATGGTGGCGGCCCACGCGGCCCACGCGGCGCCGCTGGCTGTGGAGCGCTCGCTGCTGATCGATCCCGAGGGCCGCTGGACCATCGATGAGGTGGTGACACGTGAGTTCCAGCCCGCCCCACCGATCCTGGCCCGGGGCTACAGCCCGTCAGTGGTCTGGTTGCGGGTGACGGTGCCCCCGACCGAGCTCCGCAGCCTGGTGGCCATGGTGCGACCGGTCTACCTCGACGACCTGCAGGTCTACGAAGCGCTGGGCCAGGCGGCGCCCGGGCAGGCGCCGATCTGGAAGCGCCAGCAGGCGGGCGACCGCATCGCCTTCCGGGACCGCCCGCGCCAGGAACTGGCCTACACCTTCGACCTGCAGCCCACCCCGGGCCAGGTGAAGGTGTTTTATGTGCGGCTGCAAACCACCTCGACCCAGGCCTTGAACGTCACCGTGCGTTCGCTGGAGGAGACGCTGGACCAGAACAGCCTGCAGTTCATGTTGGCGGGTTTTTACGCCAGCATCGTGATGGTCCTGGTCGTCCTGTCGCTGATCCGTTTTGCCATCACCTCGCAGCGCCTCTGGGCCCTGAACTGCGTCATGCAGTTCGTCAGCCTGTTGTTGAGCTTTGCCTTCCTGGGGCTGTGGGCCAAGTACGTGACGCCGGACAACGGCCCGCTCACCGACCTGATCACCTGCGTGCTGATCTGCCTGCATTTCCATGTGGTCAATGTGTACTACGGCTTCTTCAGCCGCTCGTTCCAGGGGCCGCGCTGGGTGTTCTGGCTGCGCATGGTGTGCGTGCCGGTGCTGGGCTGGCAACTGTGGGCCGTGGGCCACGGCCAGACCCTGGCCGCGATGCAGATCAACACCCAGCTGGTGCTGTTGACCACCTTGCTGGGGCAGGTGGATGTTTGGTTCTTCAAGATCGAGGACCGGGCCCTGCGCCTCATGGTGCGGGTCATGTACACGGTGCAGTTCCTGTACCTGCTCTACATGATGCTGCCGCTGATGGGGGTGGGGCAGATGAGCGAGCTGCACATGATGTCGGCGCTGCTGGTCAACCTGTTCGGCGCCATCATGCAGCACCTGGTGCTGACCATGCGCGATGCCTTGGTCCACCGCAACCAGAAGCAGTTTGAGGCCCGCATGCGCGAGACCCAGCAGCAGCTCGAGTGGGCGCTGAAACGGCGGCTCGAGACCTCGGGCTTCCTGAGCATGTTGCTGCATGAGCTGAAGAACCCGCTGGCCAGCATCCGGCTCGCGGCGCTCAACCTGCGCCAGGGCCGGGCGGGCCCGGGCGAGCCGCAGCTGAGCCGGCTGGAGCGCATCCAGCAGGCCGTCGAGGGCATGGACGCGGTGCTGGAGCGCTGCCGTCAGGTGGACCGGCTGGAGCAGGGCGGCATGCGCCTGCAGTTCGAGCCCACCGACGTCATGGCCCTGTGGACCGACTGCCGCGCCCACGCGGCCCCCACCGAGCGCCTGCGCGGCGAGGGGCCCGAGAGCTGGGTGTTGCCGGTCGAGCCCATGCTGTTCAAGACCATGCTGTGCAACCTGCTGGACAACGCGCTGGCGTATTCGGCGCCGGACTCGGAGATCCATTACCGCTGGCGGGTGGACCCCGATCAGCCGTCGCGGGCCCTGTTCGAGCTGCGCAACCAGCCCGGCAAGCCCGGCTTCCCTGACGAGGCCAGGTTGTTTCAGAAGTACTACCGCGCCGAGGCGGCGCACCAGCGCACCGGGTCCGGCCTGGGGCTGTACCTGGTCAAGCACCTGGCGGTGCTGTGCGGCGGCGACCTGCGCTACCACCGTGAGGGGGACTGGGTGGTGTTCGAGTTGAGCTGGCCGCTGGACCATGCGGCCGAAACCCTGGTGCCCAGTCCTTATGCCCGCTGATCTGCACATTCTGGTGGTCGAAGACCACGTCCTGCTGCGCATGGAGCTGGTCGACTTCTTGACCCGCCCGGGCTGGCAGGTGCGCGGCGTGGACGACGGGCTGGCCCTGGATGAGGCCCTGCGCGAGGGGGTGCCCGACATCGCGGTGGTCGATCTCAACCTGCCCGGCGAGGACGGCCTGAGCATCTGCCGGCGCTTGCGCGCGGCCCTGCCCGAGGTCGGCATCGTGCTGCTGACGGCGCGGGTGATGTCCAGCGACCGCGCCAGCGGCTACCTGCATGGGGCCGATGTCTACCTCACCAAGCCAGCCAATGTGCACGAGCTCGAGGCCGTGATCCAGAACCTGGGCCGGCGTGTGCAACGCCTGTCGGTGCCGGCCTGGACCCTCGACCTGCGCGCGCAAACCCTGGGCGCGGCGGACGGCCCCTGGCTGCACCTGACCCCGACCGAGGCCCGGCTGTTGTCGGAGCTGTCGTTCGCGCCCGACCAGTGCCTGGAGTCGGACGTGTTGGCCAGCCGCCTGGCGGGCCTGCAAGGCAGCGTCAGCCGCGAGAACCTGGCCGTGGTGATCAGCCGGCTGCGCCGCAAGATGGCGCAGACGCTGGGGGCCGACGAGGTCATCAAGGCCAGCCGCGGGCATGGCTACCGGCTCAGTCGCCCGGTGGTGGTCCGGGCCGCCGGTGGCTGAGGCGGCGCTGCCGGCCAAGCTGAAGCCAGCCTGAACCCGGCCTTCAGGTCGCATTCAGTCCGCTTCCTTAGATTCAATGTTCTGGCCCAGCAGCGCTGGACCGCCTTGTTTCTCTCAATCGGAGCGCCACCGTGTCCAAGCAACCATCCTTTCTTTCGTGTCCCCTGAAATCGCGCCTGGCGCCTTTGGCGCTGAGCTGCGCCGTCCTGTTGTCGGCGTGCGGCGGCGGCGGCGGCAGCGACGGCGCCTCGTCGGCCGCGGGGGCTGGCGCCTCCGGGTCGGGGGCTGGGGGCACGGCCTCGGCGGTGTCGACCACGGCGGTGACTTTTGCCGGGCCGGTATCCGGCTTTGGTTCGGTGGTCGTCAATGGGGTGCGCTTTGCGTCGGTCGGTGCGACGTTGGTCGACGACGAGGGGCAGGCGCTGGCGCTGAGCCAGGTCAAGCTGGGCATGACGGTGCGCGTGGACGGCGAGGTGGACGACGCCAGCGGCGACGCCTCGGCCAGCCGCATCGAGCTGGTGCGCGGCAGCCGGGGCCCGGTCACCGCGGTCGACCTGGCTGGCAACGGCTTCAGCCTGATGGGGCAGCGCGTGCAGGTGCAGAACCTGACCGTGTTCCAGGGCCTGAGCGGCCTGTCCGCCCTGCGGGTCGGTCAGGTGGTCGAGGCCTATGGCGTGTTGCAAGCCGATGGCAGCCTGCAGGCCAGCTTGGTCGAGTTGAAGACCAGCAGCGCCGGCGGGGTCAGCGTGGTGGGGCAGGTTTCGGGCCTGAGCAGCAACCGCTTCCAGCTGGGCAGCCTGGTGGTCAACTACAGCGCCGCGGTGGTGCAGGGCGTGCTGAGCGACGGTGCCCGCGTCAAGGTCAGCGCCGCCGCTGCGCCCGTCGGCGGGGTGCTGCAGGCCAGTGCGGTGCGCGTGACCTCGGGCGCGGCCTACGGGCAGGACGTGGCCTCGGGCCGCACCTTCAAGCTCAAGGGCGTGGCCGAGTCGGCCCCGGTGGCGGGGGTGTTGAAGGTGGCGGGGGTGACGGTCAATGTGTCGCAGGCGGTGTTCCGGGGAGGCAACGCCATCGTGGCGGGCCAGTGGCTGGAGATCAAAGGCCGCCTCAACGCGGGCGTGCTGCAGGCCACCGAGGTCGAGCTGGAGGGCTACCGGGAAAGCCAGGTGGGTGGTCGCCAGGAGCTGTACGGCAGCGTCAGCAGCCTGTCGGGCAGCCTGGCCGTGATCGATGGGGTCACGGTGGATCTGAGCCAGGCCGTGTTCACCAGCGGCACCCTGGCGCAGTTGCGCGTGGGCAGCTATGTCGAGGTCAAGGGCAATGTGCAGGGCAATGTGCTGGTGGCCACCCGCGTGTCACTGAAGACCAGCAGTGCCGTGGTCGGGGTCAGCTACGAGCAGTACGGGGTGGTCAGCCAGTTTGTCTCGGTGGCCAACTTCAGCCTGAATGGCCTGCGGGTCGATGCCTCGGCGGCCCGCTTCGAGCATGGCACGGCGGCGGCGCTGGCCAATGGTGTGTACCTGGAGGTCAAGGGCAGCCTCAACAGCGCCGGTGTTTTTGTCGCCAGCAAGGTGGAGATCAAGTCCGGTCAGCGTGACGACTGAGCCTGCAGCCAATCACCATCGTATCTATCATATTTGGTGGCAATAATAGTGAAAAAATAGATTCATCTGATATAGTTTCTGCCTGCTAGCCCGCCGATCCCGTGGGGCCATCCCACCGTCGGTTGGGGGCCGCTGGGGCGGCCTGGGGGCAGGGGACAGGAAGCACAAGATGAATCAATCGGCTCGATGGATCGTGGCAGGGGCCTGGGCGCTGGCGGTGGGGCCTTTGCTGGCCCAGGGCGCCCCCGCCCCCGGGGGCACTGCGGCCCCGACCGACACCGCAGCGGCCACCCCGGCCGCGTTGCCGTTTCTGGACCTGCCCCGTTTCGACACCGCGCTGGCCGCGGCCCTGCACTCGCCCGAACCCCAGGTGGTGGTGACCTTCTACCAACAGGTCAGCCCCAACCAACTGCCCCAACGCCTGCAAAAGTGGCTGACCGCCATCGAGCAATCGGGCGGCGCGCTCGAGGTGGCGCCTCCGCCGGGCGACCTGGCGCCGCGCAACCCGGTGCTGCTGCTGAGCCTGGTCAGTGGCTTGTGGACCTCGGTCAAGGCCTGGGGCGAAATCAAGGAGTCCCACGTGCTGCAAGCCGCTGCCGGCCACCAGGCCACGCTGCAACTGGGGCGCGGTGCCGAGGGCGACATCGTGGTGTCCCGCCTGGTGTTCCAACGCACCGGCAAGGCGCCATGAGCGCCCGTCCATGGAGTCTGACCTTGTTCAAGTTGAATCGTCCCCTGTGCATTCGCCCCCCGGCGCTGGCCCTGCTGTGCGCCTCGCTGAGCCTGTCGGCGGCGTCGGCGGTGGCCGCCGACAAGCCCGAGCGCAACCTGGTGATCAGCCCGGGCGCCGCGGCCCCCGCCATCACGGCCCAGCGCGTGGCGCTGGTGATCGGCAACGGCGGCTACAAAGAGGCGCCGCTGAGCAACCCGGCCAACGATGCCCGCGCCATGGCCCAGGTGCTGAAAGACAACGGCTTTGCCGTCACCTTGAAGGTGGACACCGACATCAAGGGGATGCTGAGCAGCATCCGCCACTTTGGTGACCAGCTGCGCAAAGGGGGTGTTGGCGTTTTCTACTACGCCGGCCACGGCATGCAGATCAAGGGGCGCAACTACCTGATCCCGGTCGGCAGCGCGATCGAGCGCGAAGACGAGGTGGCCTACCAGGCGGTGGACGCCCAGGCCATCCTCGACAAGATGGACGCGGCAGGCAACGGCACCAACATCATGATCCTGGACGCCTGCCGCAACAACCCGTTTGCCCGCAGCTTCCGCAGCGCGCAGCAAGGCCTGGCCCAGATGGACGCGCCGGTGGGCACCCTGGTGGCCTTTGCCACCGCACCGGGGGCCGTGGCCAGCGACGGTGTGGGCAGCAACGGGCTCTACACCCACCACCTGCTGGCGGCCCTGCGCGAACCGGGCATCAAGGTCGAGGACGTGTTCAAGCGCGTGCGCTCGTCGGTGCGGCGCGACTCCAAGGACAAGCAGGTGCCCTGGGAGGCCACGTCCCTGGAGGGGGACTTCTATTTCATCCCGCCGGTGGCCCCCACGGTGGCGGCCGATGCCGCGCTGGAGCAGTCCATGTGGGCGCTGGTCAAGGACAGCCCCCACATGCTGGACTTGAAGGCATTCCTGGCCCGCTTTCCCAAGGGGGCGCACGCGGCCGAGGCGCAGGCGCGCCTGGCCAAACTGAGCGCCGAACTCAAGCCGGTGGCCGCCGTTCCGACACCGACCCCTGTACCAGTCCCTGCACCGGCCCCTGTTTTGGCCAACCCTGCGGCCCCGTCCGCGCCCCCGGTGGCCCCGGCCCCGGTGTTGGCGGTGGCCCCACCGCCCAAGCCGGCTCCGGCCGTGACCCCCGCACCGGCCCCTGTGCCGGTGGCCGCAACCCCCGCGGCCGCCGCCCCGGTGGCGCCCCCCGTGTCCAGTCCGGCCAAGCCGCCCGCCAAAGCCGAGCCCGACGCGGCCACCAACCCGCTGGGCTTTCGCGTGGGCGACCGCTGGAGCTTTCAGGTCGTCAACAAATACAAGGGCGAGGTGATCTCGAACCTGACGCGCAAGATCACCAAGGTCTTGCCCAACGGCGAGATGATGAGTGGCCAGGCGCTGCTGACGCCCAACGGCAACCTGCGGCAAATGAGCAACGCGCGCTATGCCAGCCGCGTGTTCACCGACGCCGAGTTGATGGTGCCGGCCAAGCTGGAGCCCGGTCACCGGCAGGACTTCAGCTACCACGAGGACGTCAAGCAGACCGACGGCCGGGAGTACGAGCAGGACTTCCAGGGCACCCTGGTGGTGAAGGCGCAGGAGAAGGTGACGGTGCCGGCCGGCGAGTTCACGGCCTACCGCATCGAGCGCGACGCCACCATCCGCGGGGTGCAAAAGAACGGCCGCGACACCTGGCAGATGCGCCAGCAGATCACCGCCTGGTATGTGCCCGCCATCCGCAGTTTTGTGGCCCTCGATGAGACGCTGCGATCCGCGCAGGGTGGCGCCCCGGACCTGCGCCGCACCGAGCTGGTCAGCTACGAGTTGCGGGGCACCACCGTGGCCACCAAACCCTGAGGCCCCGCGGCGCCTGCGGCCCCCACCGGCCGCAGGCCCCGAGCCCCACCTGCGATAGAACGAAGGAGACACCATGACGCGCTGGACTGTGCCGCGACTGCCCGCCCTGTGCCTGGGCGGCGTGCTGGCGGCCATGGCCTGGTCGGGCCAGGCCGCTCCCGGGCCCGAGCCCGCCCCCGCGGCGCTGCGGCCCCCCAGCGCGAACGGCTCCAACAGCCTGCCGCCAGCCAAGGGCTCGCGCCATGCGCTGATCATCTCCATCAGCCGCTACGCCGACCCCAAGACCTCACCCTTGCCGGGCGCCCGCGTGGACAAGGAGTCCGCCACCCAGATTGCCCAGGCCATGCAGGTGCCGCTGTCCAACATCCGCTACCTGCAAGACGAGCAGGCCACGGGCGACGCGATCCGCCAGGCCCTGGCCGAGCTGAGCGCGCGCGTGCAGGACGGTGACCGGGTGTTCATCCACTACTCGGGCCACGGCACCCGCTTCCCCGACCCCGAGTCGGGCGGCTGTGCCGAGGCCTTGTCCACCTACGACGGCGGCGTCTGGAAGGGCATGGTGTTGCACCGCGAGATGGCCCAGTTGCTGCAGCCGGTGGCGCGCAAGACCGACAAGTTGTTCGTCATGTACGACGCCTGCCACTCGGGGGGGCTGGTCAACAAGGTGCCGCTGCCGCGCGACCGCAGCGTGTCGCCGGGCGCCAGCGAGCCCCCGCTGCAGGCGCGCTTCACGCCCACCAGCGAAGCCTGTGCCAAACCCAGCAACGTCAAGGCGCGCAGCCTGGTCGACGAGGCCACCGCCAAGGGCGTGTTCCCGCAGGACATCGTGTTCCTGTCGGCGGCGCGGCCCGATGAGCTCAGCCTCGAGGACCCGGGCAAGGGCGGCCTGGCGACCCAGTTCCTGCGCGACTGCCTGCTGCGCGATGCGGTCGACCTCGATGGCTCGGGCGCCATCAGCGTCGAGGAGTTGCAGCAGTGCGCGCAAAAGAAGATCAACCAGCGCCTGAAGAACGACAGCCTGTTCACGCCGCACCACCTGATGTTGTCGGGCAACCGGCAGTTCGTGCCCGCCTGGTTCAGCCAGGCGTTGCCGGGCAGCCAGTCCACGTCCGCCCCGGCCACCGGGGTGCTGCAGGCGGTGGCGCAGACGCCGGGCGCGGCACCTGTCGCCAACGCCACCCAGACGACCGCTCCGACGTCCACCACCCCGTCCGTGCCCGTGGCGGCGCCGGTGGTCCCGCCGAGCAAGCCGCCAGCCGCGCCCACTGCGCTGCCCGCCCCACCGCCGCCAGCGCCGCCAGCCCAGACCACCGTGGCGCCCCCCGTCGCCCCCCCGATGCCGGCCCCGGTGGCCACCCCGGTGCTGGTCTCGCCCCTGCCGCAGCCCGTGCCGCAACCGCAACCCTTGGCGCCGCCGGTGGCCGAGGCCCCGCCGCAGCCCCCCGTCGCCCCACCGCAACTCACCGGCGCCCAGGCCTTGCGGCAACTGTTTGAGCAACGCGATGGCAAGCGCCGGGTGCAGGTGCAGTTGGGCAAGAACCCGATGCGCATCGGGCAGGACCGGTTCGATCTGTCGGTGCAGTCCGATCGCGCCGGCTATGTGTACGTGGCCTCGGCGGGGTCAGACAACCAGTCGCTGGTGCTCTTGTTCCCCAACGAGTTGGACGGCCACAACCGCATCGAGTCCGGCCAGCAACTGCTGCTGCCCCGCCCCAGCTGGCCCATCAAGGCGGCCGGGCCGGCCGGGCGCAACAGCCTGCTGGTGCTGGTCAGCGACAGCCCACGCGACATCAGCCGCCTGGGCAAGGCGCCGGGCAGCCCGTTTGCACGCAACCTCAACGACGTCCAGGGGCGTGCCCAGTGGGGCCTGTTGATGGGGCAGTCGGCCAGCTCGGGCCAGGCCGCTTGCCACCACGCCACGGCACGACCCAACCCGACCCTGTGCTCGGACGCCTACGGCGCGGCCTGGCTCAGCGTCGATGAGGTGCCCTGAACGTCGCCTGGCCGCTTGGGGGCCGGGCGCCCTGAATGCCCCGAATGCACGGTGCACCGCGGGCGCCGACTTGCTGCCTGACTGGGGGCTTGAGGCTGAGGGTAGCGCCGGGCCTGCGGGCGGCGAGCCCCCCTGCGCCGTCGGGGCTTTGAGAAAAAAAGGTTTCCAAGCCCGCGGGCTTCTCCTACACTGCAGGCCGTAGTCGGTGTCAAATCGGCTGCACTCTGGGGCTTTCGGCCCCACGTGAACCCGGGAGAGACTGCCACCCCAGCCCTGTGCCGGTGGGCAGCGCCGAAGGAGCAACCGCCCCGGAAACTCTCAGGCAAAAGGACCGGGTTCACTTGCATCAGACACTCTGAAGAGCTGCCGGAAATCACGTTCGTCGTCCGGCGCACCGAAGGAGCAAGCCCAGCCGGTCGCCCGACCGCTGCGGGGTGAATCTCTCAGGTCCAGAACAGAGGGGGCGCCTGCCACGCAGATCCGCGTGCAGGCCCTTCCTCATGACGAGTTCTGGAGCTTTTTTCATGATATCCATCGCAGTCATTGGTGGCGGCATCACCGGCGTCACCACCGCTTACGCCCTGGTGCGCCGCGGCTTTTCGGTCACCCTGTTCGAGAAGAACCGCTACGCGGCCATGGAGACCTCGTTCGCCAACGGTGGCCAGCTGTCGGCCTCCAACGCCGAGGTCTGGAACCACCCCTCGACCATCCTCAAGGGCCTCAAATGGATGCTCAAGAGCGACGCCCCACTGCTGGTCAACCCCAAGCCCAGCTGGCACAAGCTGTCGTGGTTTGTGGAGTTCATCAGCCACCTGCCGCACTACGAGCGCAACACGGTCGAGACCGCTCGCCTGGCCGTGGCCGCGCGCCAGCACCTGTTCGCCTGGGCGCAGGACGAGGGCATCGACTTTGACCTCAAGAAGGAAGGCATCCTGCACATCTACCGCGACAAGGCCGGCTTTGAGCACGCGGGCCGCGTGTCGCAGTTGCTGGCCCAGGGCGGCCTGCCACGCCGCGCGGTGACCCCCAGCGAGATGAAGGCCATCGAGCCCACGCTGGCTGGCCAGTACTACGGTGGCTACTTCACCGAGAGCGATTCCACCGGCGACATCCACAAGTTCACCAACGGCCTGGCCCGGGCCGCCGAGCGCCGTGGCGTGCGCACCCTGTTCGGTCAGGACGTGCAGGCCGTCAAGTCGGTCAATGGGCGCGTGCAGGTGGTGGCCAGCGACGAGCAAGGCCCGACCACGTACCACTTCGATGGGGTGGTGGTGTGCGCCGGCACCGCCAGCCGCCAGATCGCGGCCAGCCTGGGCGACCGCGTCAACATCTACCCGGTCAAGGGCTATTCGATCACCGTCAACCTGCGCGACGAACGCAGCCAGCGTTCGGCCCCCAACGTGAGCCTGCTCGACGATGCCACCAAGCTGGTCACCAGCCGCCTCGGCGTGGACCGCTTCCGCGTGGCGGGCACGGCCGAGTTCAACGGCTTCAACAAGGACATCCGCGCCGACCGCATCCAGCCCCTGATCGACTGGGTGCAGCAGTGCTTCCCGGGCGTCAGCACGCAAAGCGTGGTGCCCTGGGCTGGCCTGCGCCCCATGATGCCCAACATGCTGCCGCGCGTGGGGGCCGGGCGCGCCCCGGGCGTGTTCTACAACACCGGTCACGGTCACCTGGGCTGGACCCTGAGCGCCGTCACCGCCGACCTGATCGGGGACGTGGTGGCGGGCACGCTGCAGCCCAAGGGCCCCCCGGTGCTGGCCGGCGCGGGCGCCGTGTCAGCGGCCTGACAGCGCCCCCAGGCCTTCGTCCACCGCGCGGAAGTGGGCGGCCGGCATAACGCTCAGTGAGGCCGCCAGCCGCGGGGTGAAGCCCATGCAGGCCAGCACATCGCGTTGCAGGTCGACGCCGGGGGCGAGTTCAAACAACTCCACGCCCGCCGGGGTCAGGCGGAAGCTGGCGCGCTCGGTCAGGTACAGCACCTGTTGGCCGCGCTGCAGCGCCTGCGGACCGCTGAAGGTGATTTGCTCGACCCGGGGCACCAGCTTCTGCACCGTGCCCTGGCGCAGCACGCGCAGCTGGCCGTCACCGGTGCTCAGCTGCACCCCCTTGGCCGCGAAGGTGCCGCAGAACACCACCTTGCGCGCGTTCTGCGCGATGTCGATGAAGCCCCCCGGGCCCACCGTCAGGCCGCCGAGCCGCGACACATTGACGTTGCCCAACGCGTCGAATTCACCAAAGCCCAGCAGGGCCAGGTCCAGCCCGCCCGCGGCATAGAAGTCGAACTGTGTCGGGGCGTCCAGCATGGCACTGGCGTTGCGCGCGTAGCCAAACAGCGTGCCGTCGAGCAGCTGTCCCCCGTAGGTGCCGTGTTCGATGGTCTGGTAGACGCGGTCCAGCTCGCCGCGCTGCGCCACCAGCTTGGCCACCGCGTCGGGCACGCCAACGCCATAGTTGACCACCGCGCCCTCGACCAGCTCGCAGGCGGCGCGCCGGGCAATCGCCTGGCGCTCACTGAAGGGTTCGGCGGGCTGCGCGGCGGCCTCGGCGTCGGCCGCCGCGCGCGCGGCGCCGGTCAGCTCGCCGCTGAGGCTGGGGTCAAACGGGATGTCGTAGCTGGTGCGTTGCCCGGGGTCGAGCACGATGGCGTCCACCCAGGCCGCGGGGATGCGCACCTCGCGCGCTTTCAGCGCGCCGCGCGGCAGGCGCTCGCGCACCTGCACGATGACGCGGCCCCCGCTGCTGCGCGCCGCCAGGGCCAGCGCGGTGGCGTCCAGGTTGGCGGCCTCGTGCTCGAAGCTGATGTTGCCGTCCTCGTCGGCTGCCGAGGCACGCACCAGCGCCACGTTCACCCCATAGGGCTTGTAGCGCAGGTACTCGCGACCGTCCAGGGTGATGTGCTCGACCAGCGCTTCGGTGGCGCTGGCGTTCATGCGCCCGCCGCCGTGGCGCGGGTCGCAGACGGTGCCCAGGCCCACATGGGTGATCAGGCCGGGGCGGCCGCCGCCGATCTCGCGCAGCAGTTGCGAGGACACGCCGGCGGGCAGGATGTAGGCGGCAATCTTCTCCTCGCGTGCCAGTTGCTGCATGCGTGGCGACCACACCCAGTGGCCGCCGACCACCTTGCGCACCAGGCCTTCGTGGGCAAAGCAGTTCAGGCCCCGGTCTTGTTTGTCTCCAATGCCCAGGGCATGCACCAGGGTCAGGCCCCGGGGCTGGGCGGTGCTCAGGAAGCGCTGTTCCACGGCCTGGAACAGGGTGGTGGCCTCCATGAGGCCGCCACCACCGCCCATCAGGGCCACGGTGTCGTGGTCACGGATCAGCGCGGCGGCTTGTTCGGCGGAGATGAACTTGGACTTCATGGGCCGGGTCTCAGCGGTGCAGGTCAAACAAGGGGGCGCCCTGCTTGAGCAGGCTGCGGGCAATCACCGTGCGGTGGATCTCGCTGGTGCCGTCAAAGATGCGGTAGATGCGGGCGTCGCGGTAGTAGCGCTCGATCGGCAGTTCCTTGCAAAAGCCCATGCCGCCAAACACCTGCACCGCGCGGTCCACCACCCGGCCCAGCACCTCGGCGGCCTGCACCTTGACCATCGCAATCCAGTCACGGGCGTCGAGGCCGGCGTCCAGCATCCAGGCGGCGTGCAGCACCATCAGGCGTGTGGCATTGATCTCGATGACGCTGTCGGCCAGCATCTGCTGCACCAGTTGGAAGTCACCGATGCGCTGGCCAAACTGCTGGCGCTGCTGGGCGTGCTCGGTCATCAACTCCAGCACGTGGCTGGCCTTGCCCACCGCGCGGGCGCCGACCTGGGCCAGGCGCACCACATTGAGCGCGCCCATCGCCAGCTTGAAGCCCTGGCCTTCCTCGCCCAGCAGGGCCAGCGGCTCCAGGGGCACGTTGTCAAAGAACAGCTCGACATGTGGCGTGCCGCGCAGGCCCATCATCTGCTGGTCCTTGCCCACGGTCAGACCGGGCAGGTGTTTGTCGACCAGGAACATGGAGATGGCCTTGTCGCCGGTCTTGGCCGAGACCAGGAAGAAGTCGCTCCACTCGCCGTCGCTGATGAAGTGCTTGCCGCCGTTCAGCACCCAGCCCTGTTCGGTGCGGCGCGCGTGGGTCTTGATGCCCTGGGCGTCCGAGCCGGCTCCGGGCTCGGTGATGGCGATGGAGCAGGTGCGCTCGCCGCGCACGGTGGGGGTCAGCCAGCGCTCGACCTGGGCGCCGCGGCAGACCAACAAGGGTTCGTACACATTGCCAAAGGCGCGGCGGATCAGGATGTCGCTGCTGTGGCCAAACTGCTCTTCGCACAGGATGCGGTCCACATGGCTCAGGCCGCCACCCCCCAGTTCGGCGGGCATGTTGAGCGCGTACAGGCCCAGGGCCTTGGCCTTGTCGTGCAGGGCCAGTGCCTGCGCACGGGGCAGGACGCCGTCGGTCTCGACCGCTTCCTCCAGGGGTTTGAGTTCTTCTTTGATGAAGCGACGCACGGTCTCAAGCATCATCTTTTGTTCGTCGTTGAGGGCGAAATCCACGGGGTCTCCTGCGCTGTTTGAGGGGGTGAGCGCGGACTTTATGGGCAACGAATTGAGCTAACAACGCGTGAAACGTGGCTTTATGATTCACGAATCATGAGGCTCAAATTTCAACTGGACGACCTGCAGGTGTTCTGCCTGGCCGCCCGCAAAGCCAGTTTTGCGGCGGCGGCCACCGAGTTGGGCATGTCGCCGGCCTACGTCAGCAAGCGCATCGCGGTGCTCGAAGCCAACCTGGGGGTGACGCTGTTCCACCGCGCGGCGCGGCGCGTCACCGTGACGGCCGATGGCGAGCGGGTGTATGCGTCGGCGCAGCAGATCCTGGCGGGCGTGGACCAGATGGGCGAGACCGTGGCCGGTGGCCGCCTTGACCCCCAAGGCAGCTTGCGCGTGACCACCAGCTTTCGCCTGGGGCGCATGCACATCGGACCGGTGCTGTCGCTGTTGGCCCAGCAGTACCCGGCGCTGGACATCACGCTCGACGCAGTGGACCGGCGCGTCGACCTGATCCAGGAGAACGTGGACCTGGATGTGCGCATCGCCGACGTGGACGAGCCCCACCTGGTGGCGCACCGCATCGCCGACAGCACCCGTGTGCTGTGCGCGGCCCCCAGCTACCTGGCGCGCCGCGGTGCACCGCAGCGCCTGGCCGACCTGAGCCAGCATGACTGCCTGGTGCTGCGCGACCGCAACCAGGCTTTTGGTGTTTGGCCCTTACAGGGGCCGCAGGGACCCGCCAAGGTCAAGGTCACCGGGCGCCTGTCGTCCAACAACGCCGAGATCGTTCGAGGCTGGGCCAACGACGGCCACGGCATCTTGTTGCAGGCGCGCTGGGATGTGGCTGAGGACCTGCGCGCGGGCCGCCTGGTGCAGGTGCTGCCCGAATGCACTCAGCCCGCCGACATCTGGGCCGCCAGCACGGTGCGGCTGAGCCAGTCGGCCAAGGTGCGGGTTTGCGTGCGCTTTCTGCAGGCGCAGCTGGCCAGCGGCCCGTTTGCCCTGCCTTGACCCACCGCGGCCCGGGCCGGGGCCGCCTGGCGCCGCGTCAGCGCTGAAGCGCTGAAGCGCTGCGGGCGTCGGGTCGGGCGCTGCACCCGCTGCGGGGCGGGGGGCTCAGTCCAGGCTGATGTTGTTGTTCTTGATCACCCCGACCCAGCGCTTGCTGTCGGCTTGCACGACCGCCGCGAATTGCTCGGGCGTGCCACCAATCGGCACCAGGCCCATGCTGCTCAGGTACTTCTTGTACTCGTCGGAGGCCACGATCTTTTGCGAGGCGGCTGCGATCTGGTCGATGGCGGCCTGCGGTGTGCCTTTGAGGGCAAAGACGCCGTGCCACGAGTCGCCTTCGAAGCCCGGGAACATCTCGCCCACCGTGGGCACCTGCGGCAGCGACTCGAGGCGGGTCTTGCTGGACACCGCCAGCGCCCGCACCCGGCCGGTCTTGATGAACTGCAGCACGTCGGCGATGGGGCTGAAGGCGGTGTCCACCGCGCCGCCGACGATGTCGTTGAGGCCGCCGTCCTTGTAGGGCACGTGGTTCAGGCTGATGTTGGCGCTGTTGGCCAGGTAAGCCATCGACACATGGGGGGCCGTGGCCACGCCGTAGGACGCGTAGCTGACCTTGTTGGGGTGGTCCTTGGCGTCCTTGATCAGGTCCGACAGGGTCTTGTAGGGCGAGGCGTTGGCCACGCTGACCACCAGCGGGATCGACAGGGTCTGGATCACCGGCACCAGGTCGGCCACCTGGTAGGGCAGTTTCTTGTAGGCAAAGGGGTTGATCGAGACCGTGCCGCTGGCGGTGTACAGCAGGGTGTAGCCGTCCGCGGGGGCCGCGACAAACTGCTGGGTGCCGACGATGGTGCTGGCACCGGGTTTGTTGTCCACCACCACGCCTTGGCCCAGGGCCTTGGACAGGCGTTCGCCCCAGAAGCGCGCCATCACATCGGGGGCGGTGCCCGCGGGGAAGGGCACGATCACCTTGATGACCCGGCTGGGGTACTTGTCTTGGGCCTGGGCCAGGGCCGGGGCGGCCAGGGCGGCGGCCAGGCCCAGCCAGGCCAGACCCGAAGCACGGCGCGTCAGCGCGGGGGCAGAGAAGAAGTTCATGTGTGTCTCCATGGGGGTTAGAAAAGCCATCTCACGCAGCCGAAGGTCTGATGCCTTCATGGGCTTGCTGCAACAGGTGGCGCACCGCTCTGTGCGTCAGCGGGCGCGGGTTAGGGTACTGTTGGGTCATGGCCAGGGCGCTGGCGGTGTCCACGTCCTCGGCGCTCAGGCCCAGCTCGCGCAGGCTGGTGGGGGCGCCCAGGTCGCGGGCCAGGTCCCACAGGGCCCCGGGCACGTTGGCGGGCGACCCGATGCCCATGGCGCGCGCCAGGCGCTGCGCCGCCACTGGCGCATGGCCCAGGTTGAAAGCCAGGGCATGGGGCAGCACCACGCTGTGGGTCTCGGCGTGCGGCAGGTTGAAGCTGCCGCCCAGGGTGTGGCAGAGCTTGTGGTGCAGGGCCATGCTGACCTGGCCGAGCACGCTGCCGCACAGCCAGGCGCCGTACAAAGCCTGGGCGCGGGCCTCGGCCTGCTGGGGCTGTTGATGCAGCACGGGCAGGGCCTGGACCAAGGCGCGCACGCCGTCTTCGGCCATCAGGTCGAGGATGGGGTTGCTGTCGCTGGCGTACAGGCCTTCGGCCGCGTGGGCGATGGCGTTCAGGCCACTGCACACGCTCAGGCCGACGGGCAGGGTGCTGCTCAGCAGCGGGTCGTAGAGGACGGTCCTGGGCAGCACGCGCGGGTCGCGGCCCGTCTTCTTGAGGCCGGCCTCGGTGATGCCGTAGATGGGCGTCATTTCGCTGCCCGCGTAGGTGGTCGGGATGGCCACGATGGGCAGCCCGGACGTCAGCGCCAGCGCCTTGCCCAGGCCGATGGTCGAGCCGCCTCCGAGTGCGATCGCGCAGTCGGCCTGGCACTGCCGGGCCACTTCGCGGGCGGCCTGCGCCGATTCGATCGGCACATGCATCACGGCCTTACTGAACACCCCGGCCGCGCGCTCACCCAGGCGCTCGGCCAGGGCATGGGCCGCGGTGGCCTGCGGTGGCGTGGACAGCACCAGGGCGCGGCGGGCGCCGAGCGCGTCGATTTCGCGCTCCAGGTGCTGCAGGGCGCCGCGGCCAAACACCACGCGCGGCGACTGGGCCTGGTAGATGAAGTCCATCATGCGGCGCTCCGGGGCAGCGCGGGGGCCGCGTAGTCGACCTGGTGGCGCGCGGTGCGCAGGGTGCCCAGCGCGGCCTTCAGGCGCAGGTGTTCGGGGTGGGTGGCGTAGGCGTCGAGCGCCGCCTGTGAGGCGAACTCGCTGTACAGCACCACATCACAGGCGTAGTCGACCTGGCTGTGGTCAACCCCCACTTCCAGGTGCAGCAGGCCGGGAATGCGGCCCCGCAGGCCCTCAAAGCCCTGTTGCAGCACGGCGATGTTGGCGTCTTTTTCGGCGCGGCAGGTGCCTGCGATGTTCCACATCACGATGTGGCGGATGACGGTGGAGGGGCTCATGGGGCGAAGCCGACCCGTTGGGGCCAGAGGTTGGTGAAGGCGTGCAACTGAACCTGGCCGTACAGCCCGGCCTGGTGAAAGGGCTCCTGGGCCAGCCAGGCCTCGGCGTCGGCGCGGCTGGCGAAGTCCAGCACCAGCAGGCTGCCCAGCATGGTTTGGCCGTCGTCTTGCAGCAGGGGGCCCGCCCAGGCGATGCGGTCTTGCACCTGGGCCAGATAGGCCTTGTGGGCCGGACGCACCCGCTGGCGCAGGTCGCCGGCGTCGGGCCGGTCGGTCATGTGAAAGCAGAACAGCATGGACTCAGTCCCCCTGCGTCGGGTTCAGCACAAAGTCGTAGTCGAGCCGGTAGCTGCCGTCGGCCTGGGCCACCCAGTCGCAGACCAGGGATTGGCGCACGCCGAAGACGGCGTCCGAATCCAGGTAGTCGCTGTCGTTGCGGAACACATGCGTGATCAAGGTTTGGTAGCCCGGCGCTTCGACCTTGAAATGCAGGTGGGCCGGTCGCCACGGGTGGCGCCCAGTGGCCTGCAGCAGGGCCCCCACCGGCCCGTCGTGTGGGATGGCGTAGGGCACGGCCACGATGGAGCGGAAGTGAAAGCGCCCCTCGGCATCGGCGTTCAGGGTGCCACGCGCCTGGGCTTGGGCCAGCCCTTCGTGCTGCACGTCGTAGAGCCCGTCCTCGTCCGACTGCCAAACGTCCAGGTGGGCATGCGGGACCGGCTGGCCGTCGGTGTTCAGCACCCGGCCTTGCACGAGGCAGGGCGTGCCCTTGGCCCCGTTGGCGATGTCGGCTCCCAGCGGGTAGTGGGGCGCGTCCTTGACGTGGAAGGGGCCAAACACCGTGGCCTCGGTGCAACCAGGGGGGCGGTGCTGGTTCAGGGCCACGGTCAGCATCGACAGGCCCAGCACATCGGACAACAGGATGAACTCCTGGCGGCGCTCATCGGTGATGTGGCCGCAACCCGTCAGGAATTCGATGCCCTGAAACCACTCGGCCTCGGTCAGCTTCACATCGCGGGCAAACGCGTGCAGGTGCTGCACCAGGCTGATCATGATCTCCTTGAGGCGCGGGTTGTCGGTGTTGGCAAAGCTGGCAATGACGGCCTGCGTGATGTTGTCCTGGTTGAGGTTGCGCATGTTCTGTCTCCAATCGCTGAGGCATTTGAGCGCTGGACAGCGCCTTGGAGCAGCACTTTAGAATTTCGCTGAGGAAAATAAAACAGCGATTCCTGGAATTGATATTTCCTTAAAATGGAAAAATGGACCGCCTCACTGAACTCGAGTTGTTTGTCAAAGTGGCCGAGCTGGGCAGCATGGGGGGCGCGGCCGAGGCGCTGGGTCTGTCCAACCCGGCGGCCAGCCGCCACCTGGCCGCCCTGGAGAGCCGACTCAGCGCGCGTCTGGTGGAGCGCAACACGCGGCGCCTGTACCTGACCAGTGAGGGCCAGGCGTTCTACGAACGGGCGCGGGCCGTGCTGACCGAGTTGCAGGACGCCGAGACCGCCATCAACTCCAGCACCCTGAAGCCCTCGGGCCTGCTGCGCATCAGCGCCTCACTGTCGTTTTCAATGCAGCAGATCGCCCCGCGGCTGGCGCGCTACCACCAGCGCTACCCGCAGGTGCGGGTGCACATCGAGGCGGCCAACCGCTACCTCGACATGATCGAGAACGGCATTGACGTGGCGATCCGCAACCGCGAGTTCGAGCCCGACAGCAGCATCACCATCCGCCGCCTGGGGTCCACCCGGCGCTTGTTGTGCGCCTCGTCGGCCTACCTGGCCGCGCGGGGCACGCCCGAGCACCCCGAGGACCTCACAGGGCATGATTTCCTGATCTATGTGCACGCCAACCATGCGCACGAACTGCGCCTGTCCCAGGGCGACGAGACGCGGGTGGTGCCGATCCAGGGGCTGCTGGAGTCCAACGATGGTCAGGTGCTGCGCGCGGCCGCCATGAACGGGCTGGGCATCCTGGTGCAACCCAGTTACATCGTCTACGACGACATCGTGGCCGGGCGCCTGGTGCCCCTGCTCAACGACTGGGACCTGCCCCGCATCCAGATCAACATCGCCTACCCCAACCGGCGCCACGTGTCGGCCAAGGTGCGGTCGTTCATTGACTTCATGGTCGAGGAGTTCGAGCGCGACGACGCGGAGCGCAAGTGGACCAGCTACATGGGGTTGCGGCGGTCTGGGTGAGCCGTGCGGAGGGGCGGAGAGGGTGGGGCGCAGGCCCGCTGGTGGGCCTGGCGGCGGCCGTGCCCGGTGGGGCCACGGCGCCTGGGGAGGCAGCCCAGCCTGCGCGCCGGGCCCCGAGGGGGCCCCGTGGGCGTGCTGGGCGGTGGCGCCTGGACTCAGTCCAGCGAGGCGCCAGCCTTCTTGATCACGGCGGCGAAGCGGGTCGATTCGCTGTCGATGAACTGCTTGAACGACTCGCGTGTGGTCGGGAAGTTTTCGTAGCCGAAGGAGGCGAACTTCTCCTTCACATCGGGCTCGTTCAGGGCCTTCTCGACGTCGCGCTTGATCTTCTCCGCCACGGCCGGCGAGACGCCCTTGGGCGCGGCAATCGCGTTCCAGCCGGTCACCTCGTAGCCGGCCGGGCCACCCGATTCCGACACCGTCGGCACGTCGGGGAAATTGGCCAGCCGCTTGGGCGCCGCCACCGCCAGGAAGCGCAGCTTGCCCGCGCGTTGCAGCGGGCCCGCCGTGGCGCTGGTGCCCAGGGCAAACGACAGTTCACCATTGGCCACGCCCGAGTACAGCTGGGTGGTTTCCTTGTAGATGACGTGGACCATGTCGGTGCCGGTCATGCTTTCGAGCAGGGCCGAACCCAGGTGCACCGGGTTGCCCACCGACCACGAGCCGTAGTTCAGCTTGCCCGGGTTGGCCTTGGCGTCGGCGATCAGCGCGCCCATGTTCTTGTACGGGCTTTGGGCCCCGGTGGTGACAAAGAAGTAGGCACGGAACAGCGGCAGGATAACGTCGAAGTCTTTCTCGAGGTCGTACGGCAGCTTTTTGAACAGGTGCGGGTAGGCCGCGATGTGCACGTTGTCCAACTGGATCAGGTCGTGGCCGTCGTTGGCGCCGCGCTTGAACGCGTCGATGGCGATGAAGCCGTTACCGCCTGGGCGGTTTTCGACCACCACCGGTTGGCCCCACATGCGCGACAGCTTGTCGGCCACCAGACGCGCCACGCCGTCCGGACCTCCACCGACCGGGAAGGGGGTGATGATGCGCACCGGCTTGGTCGGGAAGGCGACAGCGGGGGCCGCGGTCTGGGCCTGTGCCAACGGGGCAGCGCCCAGCACCATCAGGCCCGCGGCCAAGCCCGCAAGGCGACGGCGCGGCACCAGGGTGCCCAGGGATTTCGGGGTGGGAAGGTGGCTCATGCGACTCTTTCTCTCTTGTTAGGCCCGCGGTGGTCCGCGGTTTGTCTCGTGAAGCCTGCGATGCAAATCGACAGGCCCGCTGGGCTGGATTTGACTTGGCGGTCATCGCGTCAGGTCAAATGGCGGCGTGGAGTGTAGTCGCTTCTTTTGGCGTCTGTCGAGACAGGCCATTGTCCGGGTGGGCGGCTCGGGTTAGCGGGCACTGCACCCCGGGGCGGCAGGCCACCGCGCCGCAGCGCGGAGGGCCTGCTGCGGCTCACTCAGCTCATTCGCAGAGCGTGGCCACCGACTTGGTGTTGAGGTAGGCCTCCAGGGCTTCCGGCCCCCCTTCGGAGCCATAGCCCGAATCCTTGATGCCGCCGAAGGGCATTTCAGGCCAGGCGGCGGCCGGCTGGTTGATCCACAGCATGCCGACTTGCAGGCCGTGGGTCAGTTGGTGGGCGCTCTTCAGCGACTGGGTGAAGGCATAGCTGGCCAGGCCGAAGGGCAGGCGGTTGGATTCGGCAATCGCTTCGTCCAGGGTGTTGAAGGTGCGAATCGCCGCCATCGGGCCAAAGGGCTCGTCGTTGAACACCTTGGCGTCCAGTGGCACGTGGGTCAGCACCGTGGGGGCGTAGAAGTTGCCGACCTCGCCCAGGCGCACACCGCCCGTGGCCACGGTGGCGCCCTTTTGCACCGCGTCTTCGGTGAACTGGGCCATGGCCTGCAGGCGGCGGGCGTTGGCCAGCGGGCCCATGGTGGAGCTGCTGTCCAGGCCGTTGCCGACCTTCAGGCGTTCCGTCTGGGCCACCAGGGCCTGCACGAACTCATCGTGGCGGCTGGCGTGTACCAGGAAGCGGGTCGGCGAAATGCACACCTGGCCCGCGTTGCGGAACTTGGCCGAACCGGCCGCCTTGACGGCCAGCGCGATGTCGGCGTCCTCAGCCACGATCACCGGGGCGTGGCCGCCCAGCTCCATGGTGGCGCGCTTCATGTGCAGGCCGGCCAGCGAGGCCAACTGCTTGCCCACGGGGGTCGAACCCGTGAAGGTGATCTTGCGGATGATCGGGTGGGGGATCAGGTAGCTGGAGATCGCCGCCGGGTCACCGAAGACCAGGCCGATCACACCGGCAGGCACCCCGGCATCGGCAAACGCGCGCAGCAGGGCGGCGGGGGAGGCCGGGGTTTCTTCGGGGGCCTTGACCAGGATCGAGCAGCCGGTCGTCAGGGCCGCGCAGAGCTTGCGCACCACTTGGTTGATCGGGAAGTTCCAAGGCGTGAAGGCGGCCACGGGGCCCACGGGCTCCTTGAGCACCATTTGCTGCGAGCCCAGGTTGCGTGGCGGCACGATGCGGCCATACACCCGGCGACCTTCTTCGGCGAACCATTCGATGATGTCGGCCGCCATCAGCACCTCACCCTTGGCCTCGGCCAGGGGCTTGCCTTGTTCCTGCACCATTTGCTCGGCCATCGACGCGACGCGCTCGCGCACCAAGGCGGCGGCTTGGCGCAGCACCTTGCTGCGCTCCACGGCCGGCACCTTGCGCCAGACGTCAAAGCCCTTCTGGGCAGCCGCCAGGGCGCGGTCCAGGTCGACTTGGCTGGCAAAGGCCACACGACCGGCGGCTTGGCCCGTGGCCGGGTTCAGCACGGGGATGGTTCGACCGTCGGCGGCATCGCACCATTGACCGTCGATCAGGAGTTGGGTGTCGGGGTAGCTCATGCAAAAAGTCCTTCAAGGGGCCCGTCCGGTGGGCAGGCAGTGACCCGCGAGTTCGATCCTTTTGTCCTTCGGGATGTCCCTTGGGGAGGAGGGCGGTGGTATCGCGGGGCGGGTTGACTCAAAGTGTCAACCCGACATCGTAGCGCCCTTGCGCCCGGCTTGCAGGGCGTGGCGAGCCGGCGCCTGCCTAGCCCAGGCGTCCAGTCGTCTCCAGGCCACCTCGGGGCCGCCTCGCAGGGGCAAAACCGGTCGGGGAAGCGGGCCGGGAAGCGGGCCGGTGGCCGGTGCGGGTCGCAGCGGGTCGCGTTCCGGTCATCGAAAAATGGGGCGCAAATGTAACTTTTGCAATTTAAAACACATTATCTCAATGGTGAGATTTGTGAATAACTTCTCACTTGTTAATGCTGGGCGGTCGAGAATTTGCTGATGGGTGGCATTTTTTCCATTTACTGTCCGGAATTGCGTGGTTTGGTGCGTCATATTTAAGATTTTGCTTACATTGATTCGGACGGTAGTCGATTAATCTCGCACCGCACAGCCGTTGAAGCGGTCTGTTGAATGATTTCATTTTGTTGATGAGGGCGAGTTTATGAATCGTGATATTGAGTCCGTGGTTGGCCGAATCCGCAGCCGCTCGGTGCTGGCGCTGGTGCTGGGCTGGACCTTGCTGGCAGGGGTGACCGGTGCGTCTGCCCAGGCGGTGAGCAGCGTTTCAAGTGCCGCCGTCAGCACCGAACAAAAGCAAAGCGTGACAGTCAAGCTGGCGCAGTTCAAGGTGGTCACCGGGCCCGGAGGGCAGGAGCGGCTGGTCGATGCCAGTTCGGTCAAACCGGGCGACATCGTGGAATACCAGGCCACTTACCTGAACCGCGACACCAAGCCGGTCACCGGGTTGTTGGCCACCCTGCCCATCCCGGCGGGCATGGAGTACCTGCCCAAAACCGCCAGCCCAGGCGCCGATCGGGTCAAAGCAGCCACCCAGGGCGGTGCCTACGGCGTCGAGCCATTGCAGCGCCAAGTGCAGGTCAACGGCAAGCCGCAAATTGAGCCAGTGCCTTATGGGCAATACCGGTCGTTGCAGTGGGCTTTGGGGCAGTTGCCGCCGGGGGCTGAGTTCTTGGTCAAAGCCCGGGTCCAGGTCGAACGCTACCTGCCTCCGAAGGCGGCCTCGTTGCCCGGCACCACCCGCGCCGCGCCACCATCGGTCGATATTCTCAAGCCCAAGTAATCGCTGCTGATTTCAGGCCCCGTTCTGGGGTTTGAATGGTGCGCATCTTCTCGGCCTGTACCGGTTGGCGGTCAGCGAGGCACTTCGATCTGAATTGATTTTCAGATTTTTATAAATCAGTTGTTGGTGTCGGATCAATCTGAATGCTGGTCATTGGCCTGCAGGCGGAGCGCTTTTCAGGGATTTTGATCAAAGCGCAGTTCCGGTGAGCCGACCAAGGAGTATCAATTGAAAACTTACGAGAATCCGCTTCGGGGTGGACGCCAGTTCCGCCCCGCCTGGAGCGGCACAGGGGCTTTGATGCTGGGGGCCTTGATGTTCTTCGGAGCGGGCACGGGCCAGGCGCTGGCCACCCCGGCGCCCGCAGGCACCAAGATCGGCAACCAGGCCTTGGCCACCTTCCTGGATGCCAACAGCACCCGGCAAGAGTCCAAATCCAATGAAGCGCTGACCGTGGTCGAGTTCGTGGGCTCGTTCACCCTGACGCAGGACAACACCAAGTCCGCCGCCGCCGGCAACACGGTGCCGATGGCGCACACGCTGACCAACTACGGCAACGACAAGGACACTTTCCAGCTCAAGGTCGCTGACGGTGGATCTTCATCGCCGACGATGACGCAGATCACGATCTACCCGGATCCCAACGGCACCGGCTCGCCCAGCGGCACGCCCCTTTGCTCCAGCGATCCCACGCTGAGCCCCACCCTTTGCGCACCGGGCGTCAACGTCACCGTGGCCGGCAATGGCGGGGCTTACCGCTTCGTGGTGGCCTACGGCGTGCCTGGCACCGCCGGCTCCGGCTGGATCGGCAAAGGCACTGTGACGGCCTCCGTGCCCACGGGATCCAGCACGATCGCGGCTTACACCAGCACCACCGACACCGACACTGACACCATCAATGCCACCAATGGCGCGGCGTTCGCGGTCACCAAATCCATCTCGATCCCGGCCGTCAAGGCGCCGGGCAACGCTGACTGGCCCGCCGCGCTGACCAAGGTCAAGCCGTCGGTCGCCGGTTCCACTTGCAGCACCACCTGGCCCATCACCGCCTCAGCGCAGTGCAGCTACACGGTGTTCACGATCAACTACTCCAACACCGGGGCGACCACCGGGGCGTTTTCCTTCAAGGACGACATCCCTTCGGGCATGACCTATGTGGCGAAGTCGGCGGTCTGGAGCGGCAATGGCGGCGTGGCCTTGGCAGAACCTGCCACCGCCCCCATCAACTTCACCGCCACCGGCAACAGCCTGAAGGCCAATGTGCCTGCTGTGGCCGCCAACGCCAGTGGCTCGGTGAGCTTCGTGGTGCTGGTCAACAGCACGGCCAAGCCCGATGGCTCCACCACCGGCAACGTCGCGAACTACGGCACCGGTGATTGCCAACTGACCAACATCGACACCTGCGCCGTCACCCCGACCAACAAGCCGGCCATCACGGTTGACCAGGTCTATGCCGTGGCGGCCTCCAGCACCGCTGGCACGGTGACGTCCGACAGCACCAGCCCGCCGCCGCTGCCCAGTGCCAACACCGCACCGGAGAACAACCTGGTGGTCATGCCCAGCGTGGCTGCCAATGGCTGGGTCCGTTTCACCAACTACGTGGCCAACACCGGCAATGGCACCGACACCTTCAACATGAAGGCGGGCGCCAGCACGGCCTTCCCGGCCAACACCCAGTTCGACTTCTTCAAAGCCGACGGTCTGACCCCGCTGCTGGACACCAACAACGACGGCATCCCCGATACCGGCCCGTTGAACCCTGGCGCGGCCACGATGATCATCGTCAAAGCCACCATCCCTGCCACCACCCCGGTCGGTTCCGGCCCCCTGAGTGTGCGCATTGATGCGGTGTCTGTCGGCAGCGCCGCGGTCCAGGACTCGGTCTGGGATCAGGTGACCACGGTGACCACGGCCACCCTGGTCGATCTGACCAACACGGCAGCAGGCTCCACCGATGCCAACAGCGGTGATGCTGGATCGGGCCCAAGCAACGCGCCTACCACGACGGCCACGGCCACGCCGGGTGTTGCGGCTCAGTTCTCGCTGTTCGTCAAGAACAACGACAGCCAAAACAGCACGTACAACCTGAGCGCCAGCAACAGCGCGACCTTCCCGGGCTCCTTGCCCAGTGGTTGGACGGTGAAGTTCTACCCCTCGGGGACCAGCTGTACCGCGACGACGACTGAAGTCACCCAGCCTGTGGCTGTGGCCGCAGGGGCTCAGCTTGGTTTGGTGGCTTGCGTGACGCCGCCTGCCACGACCGTGACCACCAGCTCCACGCAAAGCATCTACTTCCAGGCGAAGTCCACCACGCCAGCCTCCACCGGCTCGATCGTGAGCGACATCAAGTACGACGCGGTCACCTTGAACCCGGCGAGCAAGAAGCAACTGCTGCTGACCAACAGCCAGTACGGTCAGACCCAACCGGGCGGCACCGTCAGCTACCTGCACACCCTGCAGAACGCCAGTTCGGCCCCGCAAGCTTGCGGCCCGTTCAACGTCACGGTGACGTCGCCGGATGCTGGTTGGAACTACTCGCTGGTCACCGTGGCCAGCGATGGCACCGAGACCACGCTGACCTCCAGTGTGTTGCCTGCCCTCGCGGCGGGGGCTGAACTGAAGTTGCGCGTCAAGGTGAATGCCCCGGCCAACGCACCCGACAAGTTCATCAACAACGCCACCCTGACGGTGACCGACACCAGCGCGAACGCCTGCGGCACGGCCAGCAATGTGGATGCAACGTCGGTGTTGGTGGGCAATCAGGTCGGGATGGTCAAGGAACAAGCGGTTGACGCCTTGTGCAATGGCATCCCCGGTACCTTCTCGGTCAACACCCTGACCCTGAAGCCCGGCGCCTGCGTGGTGTACCGCATCACGGCCACCAACAACGGCCTGACCGCGGTGACCAAGGTGTGGATCAACGACATGGTGCCGCCATACACCACCCTGACGGCGACCCAGCCGGTCAACAAATGTGTGGCCAGCAGCAACAGCACGGGCGGCCCTGTGGCCTTCGTGAATGCCTCGGGCTCTGTGGGGGTCACCTGTGGTGCGGACACCATCCTGATCCCTTCGACGGGCACCCTGACGATGCAGTTCGGCGTCAAGCTGGACCCGCTGCCCGCCAACCCTTGATGGTTGACCTCGGCCCCTGAAGTTCAGGGGCCACCGCGGTGGGGTCGTGCCCCGCGTGTGACCTGAGCTGGTCATCACCCCACCGCCTCTTCATTGATGCCTAGCCGCTTCGACCCCCCTGTTCGGTGGTGTCAGGCAAGGCGTTTTCCAGGCGCAGGCCCGGACCGCTGGGCGGTCTTGCGGAGCTGCTTCACCCGTCTGGTTTTTGTCTGGATGTTGCTTGCCATGTTGTCAAATTTATTTGAACTGATGCGTTCTTCGCCTGCGCAGCTCCGTCGGGCCTCCGTCCTCGCCCTGCTGTTGATCGGCGCGATGCCCGCGGTTCAAGCGGCGGCCGCGCCGCCCGGCACCAGCATCACCAACCAGGCTTCTCTCGTCTACACCGTGCTGGGCAAGACCCAGCCCGGCAGCAACAGCTCCAACACCGTGGTGATCCAGGTGCCGGTGGAGCTCGATCGCATCGGCATCGCCAAGGCGGCCTCGGTCCCCAGCATGAACACCGGTGCCAATGGCGCCCCGGACGGCACTGCCACCGTCCGCTTCAGTGTGCGCGTGCGCAACTACGGGGCCTCCACGCTGTCGCGGCTCAGTGTCACCGACCTGATCGAAGGAACGGGCAGCAGCCAGTGGGGCAGTTACACCGCTGCCGCGGCGCCCGGGCCCTCGCAGTACACCGTGGTCGCGGGCAGCCTCGCGCTGGTGCAGTCACAGGGCACGGGCACCCGGGTCAGCGTGAACCCGTCCTTCACCGGCCAGACCAACAGCAGTGAACTGCTGCAGGCCGGTGGTCAGATCGGTGTCAATGGCGAATTCACCGTGCAGTTTGAGCTGCGTTTCAACACCACCGGCCGCTCAGGCCTGTTGCTCAACAGCGCCCAGGTGCGGGCCGCTGTGGGCACCAGCACGGACCTCACGCTGACCGACACCTCCACCGACGGCATCAACCCCGATGCCAACGGCGACGGTGACCCGGGCAACGACAGTGTCCCGACCCCGGTCGCGACGCAGTTGCCGGCCCTGGCCTTGAACAAAACCGTCAGTGCCCCGCGCGCCACCGGCACCGCTGGGGTCTATGAGATGGACTACTCGGTGGCGGTCAACAACCTGGGCACCGGCAGCGCACCCAATGTGCACGTCATGGACAGCCTCGACTGCGCTTTCGGCATCGGTCGCACCGATTCATCGGTGGCCTCGTGGCAACTGATCAGCGCACCCCGATCCCTGACTGGGGCCCTGGTCCCGGTGGCCAGCTTCAATGGCCAGGGGCCTGCCAACTGCCCCGACTCGGGCAGCAATCCCCAGGGGTTCCCGTCGGGCAGCAGCGTCAACCTGGTCGACGGCCGGCAAGCCCTGGCCCCGGGGCAGAGCGACACCCTCAATTTCTCGGTGCGCGTGACCCTCAAGCCCGAGGCCATCAGCGGTGGCGCCTTCCTGAGCAACCAAGCCTGGGCCGTGGCCACGCCCAGCACCTCGCTGGACCCCACGGGCACGGCCCCTTTGAGCGTGGCGTTCGGCAGCACCGACGTCATCCTGCAGCAGTTGGCGCCTCAGCTCTCGGGGCTGACGCTGGAGAAAAGTGGTTCGGTCAGCCAGGCTGAACTCGGAGATTTTGTGGACTACATGCTGAGCCTGCGCAACAGCGGGGCCAGCACGGTCAGCGACATCAGTTTGCAAGACCAGTTGCCGCGTGGCTTCAGCTATGTGCCGGGCACGGCGCGGGGCGCCTTCTTCCCTGCCGGGGCCACAGGCAGCCCGTCGGCTTTGCAGCCCTTGCCCGACCCGGCCGGTGGCCGTGGCGCTTTGCTGACCTTCACGGCCCCGGCCAACAGCCAGATGGCGGCCCAAGCCCAGTGGGTGGTCCGGTACCGGGTGCGCATCGGTCCCGGTGTGCCCAGCAACGGTGAGGCCATCAACCAGGCGCGTGGCTTTGCCAGCACCGACAGCACGCCGACCCTGGCCAGTGGGGCCGGGCGTCAAACTTCGACCCGGGCCCAAGGGGTGTCCAACCTGGCGTCGTGGCGTGTCAAGGTGGGCGGTGGGGTGTTCTCCAATGCCGCATTCGCTTTCGGCAAGGTCTACCTGGACTGCAACCGCGATGGCATCCAGTCGGATGCTGAGTTGGGCATTCCGGGGGTGCGCCTGATGATCGAAGACGGCACCAGCGTCATCACTGATGCCGAGGGCAAGTGGAGCCTGTACGGCCTGCGGCCCGTCACCCACGCGATCAAGGTCGACCTGAGCACATTGCCCGAGGGGGCCCGTTTGGCCGCCATCAGCAACCGCCATGCCGGTGTGGGCGACAGCCAGTTCCTGGACCTCAAGAATGGCGAGTGGCACAAGGCCAACTTCGCGGTGGACAACTGCAGCGACCAGGCCATGGTGGACGAGGTGCGGGCGCGGCGCAAGGCGATCCAATTGCAGCCCGCGCTCGATGGCCAACTCAGCGCCATGCGCGGACGCTTTGACCCCAAAGGTCAGACCACCTTGCTGACCGATCCGCGCGCCATGCCCGCCACCGGTGATGTGGCCGCGGACGGCAGCGTGCGGGGCAGTGTCTCGGTGTCCAGACCGTTGATTGACCTGCCGAGCGCCGGCACCGGGCAATCGGCCACGGCCCTGGCCACCACCCAATCTTCGTCGGCGGACCCGGTGTTCCAGGTGCTTCAGCCTCGTTTGCCACCTGGCTTGCCGGGGGCGGCCGAAGCCGAATCCGACGGCACCCTGTTGCAGCCGCCGTCCCATCTCAAGCCGCTGGAGGAAGAGGTCGCATCGCTCGACAACACCCTCGGCTTCCTGGACCTGAGCGCAGGGCAGACCCTCACCACTGCGATCATCAATGTGCGACTCAAAGGGCCTTTGCAGGGCCAGATCAAGCTGCGGGTCAACGGCCAGGTGCTGGACGACAAACGCATCGGCAAGCGGGTCAGCCTGCCGGAGCAGGGTCTGCGCGCCTATGAGTACGTGGCCGTCACCTTGCACGGAGGCATCAACACGCTGGAGGCGGAAGCGGCTGATGATTTTGGCAACGTCCGTGAACGGGCCACCCTTGAGCTGGTGGCCCCGGGCCAGGCGGCCCGCATTGAGCTGACCGTGCCCCAGACCGCTTCGGCCGATGGCAAGACCCCTGTGAAAGTGAAAGTGCGCCTCACGGATGCCGCTGGCCTGCCCATCCATTCGCGCACCCCGATCACCCTCGACAGCAGCAGTGGGCGTTGGAACGTGGTCGACCTGAGCCCAACTGAGCCGGGCCTGCAGGCCTTCGTGCAGGGCGATGGCACCGAGTTCGAGTTGATTCCCCCGGTGGCGCCGGGCGATGGGCGGGTGCGGGTCATCTCCAACCGCCTGGTGCACGAGGAACGCATTGCCTTCCTGCCCGACCTGCGTCCCCTGACCGGGATTGGCGTGGTCGAGGGCATCTTCGACCTCAGCAACCGCGGCTCGATTGCCTTGGGTTCGCCCCAGCGCAGTGCGTTTGAGTCCGAGCTGAACAGCTTCTCTTCCGACTCTGGCAACGGCCACCTGGCGGCGCGCACGGCGTTCTACTTCAAGGGCACGATCCTGGGCAGCTACCTGCTGTCCACCGCCTACGACTCGGACAAGCAGAAGAACACCCCGATGTTCCGCGACATCCAGCCCGACCAGTTCTACCCGGTCTATGGCGACTCGTCGATCAAGTCCTTCGACGCCCAGAGCACCGGCAAGCTGTATGTGCGCATCGACAAGAACCGCTCGTTCCTGCTCTACGGTGACTTCGTGACCACCTCGTCGCCCGAGGTCCGTCAGCTCAGCCAGGTCAACCGCAGCGTCAACGGTTTGCGCCACCGCTTTGAAGACAAGGACGTGCGCATCGACAGCTATGTCAGCCGCGACACGTTGACCCAGCAAATCCAGGAGTTCCCAGCCAATGGGACTTCGGGGCCGTTCGTGCTGTCCGGTGTGGGCGACATGGTGGTCAACAGCGAAACCATCGAGGTGCTGGTGCGTGACCGCAACCAGCCCCAGACCGTGCTCAAGACCACGCAGCTGACCCGCTTTGTCGACTACACCCTGGAGCCCCTGAGCAAGACGCTGTTGTTCACGGCACCGGTGCGCTCGCTGGATGCGGACCTCAACCCCCAGTCCATCCGTGTCAGCTACTCGGTCGACTCGGGCGGCTCGCCGTTCTGGGTGGCGGGGGCCGATGCGCAGTTCAAGGTCACGGATCGACTGCAACTGGGGGCCGTCATGGCCACCGACCGCAAGCCCGACGACACGCGCAGCCTGGTGGCCGCCACCGCGCTGGCGCGACTCGACGAGTCCACCACGCTGTCGTCCGAGTTGGTCAAGACCCAGTCCGACGCCAAGGGCGATGGCCAGGCCGGGCGCATTGAGTTGCGCCGCCAGGACGAGCAGCTCAAGCTGGTCGCGCAGGTCAACACCGCCAGCACCCAGTTCGACAACCCCAACTCCACCACCCCGGCGGGGCAGACCAGTGCCAGCTTGCGCATGGAGCTGCGCCTGGACTCGAGCACCCAGCTCAAGACCGAGGGCATCTTCAGTCACAACACCCTCACGGGCACAGGCTCCAACCTGCACGGTGCCTCGGTCAGTGTGCAGCGCCGCCTCAGTGACGACGTCACGGGTGAGGTTGGCTTGCGCACAGGCCAGCAATCCGGCCCCAATGCAGGCTCGTTCAACTATGGAACCGTGTCCTCACCGACCGGCCCCTCGATGTCGCAAAGTGGGGTCTCCAACGTGAACCAGAACTTCACCAGCGTGCGTGGGCGCTTGACCACCAAGGTGCCGGACACCCCAGAGGCCGAGGTGTTCGTGGAAGCCGAACAAGGCATCAGCGATGGTGAGCGCCATGCGCTCACGGTGGGCGGCAACTACCAGATCAGCAACCTGGCCCGCGTCTACGGACGCTACGCCCTGGTCTCCAACCTCTACAACAACCAGTACGACCCCAACACGACCCAGCAGAACAATGTGGGCCTGATCGGCGTCGAGACCGCCTACATGGAAGGTGGCCGGCTGTTCAATGAGTACCGCATGGTGGACACCATCGACGGTCGGGGGGCTCAGGCCGTGGTGGGGGTTCGCAACACCCTCAAGATCACCGAGCACCTGCGTGGTGTGGCGGGGCTGGAGCACACCGGTGCCCTGGGGGGCGTGGCGGGTCTGGCCTCCACAGCGGTCACGGGCGGGCTGGATTACGCGCAGGAGAACCACTTTCGCGTCAGTGGGGCGCTGGAGCTGCGCCACGGTTCCGAGACCAACGGCGCACTCAACACCTTGGGGTTGGCGCTCAAGCTGGACGCCGACTGGAGCCTGCTGGCCCGCAGCATCGTGAGCAGCAACAACAGCCGGGCCGTGGGCGGCAGCACCCAGTTGCTGCAGCGCCAGCAGGTGGGTTTTGCCTACCGCCCAGTCGACCAGGACCTCTGGAACGCCATCGGGCGTTACGAGCACCGTTTGCAAAACAACGGGCTGGTCAGCAGCAGCACCGGCCTGACCTTGCCGGGCTCCACCCGCACCGAGTCGCACATCATCAGCGTGCAGGCCAATGTCCAGCCCCAGCGTGCCACCCTCATGAACGCACGCTATGCCGTCAAGTGGAACCAACTCAACTCCGATGGCTTGACCAGCAGCGCGCTCACCCACTTGGTGTTTGGCCGGGTCACCCATGACCTCAATGCGTCCTGGGATGTGGGTTTGCAGGCCGGCCTGACTTTCGCCCGCGATGGCGTGCGCAGCACCCAAACCATCCTGGGGCTGGAGGCGGGTTACCAGTTGATGCCGAACCTGTGGATGTCGGGGGGCTACAACTTCCTGGGCATCAAGGATCCAGACCTGGCAGGCAACGCCTTCACCAGCAAGGGCGCCTATGTGCGCATGAGGTTCAAGTTCGATGAAAACACGATTTCGCCAAGCGATAAGAAGTTTTAAGGCCCGTGAACATGTCACACCAAGTCCATGTGCAACTACCCCCGTCGCGGAGTTGTGGGCAAAAAGCGGCAGGTCCTCACGTGTCGGCAAATCAAACAAGTCAACACCATGAAGTGCAGATCAAGGGTAGTGTTATGAGCCAAACTTTGCGAAGGGGCAAATTAAAGGAGCTCGGCCAGAGAGGTATCGTTCCTGATCGCACTCTCGATGTTGCGTCAACCACGGCAATCAAATGCCGTTATTTCAACAAGATAGCGTTGGACTGCGGCGGCGGCAGAGTTGTGCACGACCCTGGCCGTTGCAACATCGGTAAAGCCCCGACGGTTGGCTGCATAGCCAGCCCGTCCCAGACGCCATGCAGCGCCGGCCATGGTGCCAACATGGCTTGGGCTTTGATCCTGCTGCAAATCTGCAGCGTTGCTGGCTTTTGGCTGCTGAACCGCTTGTCAGTGGTTTTCGTCAACGCCCTGGTGTTCACCCAGCAGCGGCTGCGCCGGCCCGCCGCCTACTTGGGGGCCTGCCTGGTTTTGGCCGCCAGTGGGTTGCATGCGCAGGCACCATCGCTCACGCCGGTCCCTGGCCATCCGGCGATGAGCAACCCCGAGAATTTTGATTCCCGGGCCCTGGGTTCAACCTTCGGTCGATCTAACTCGTTCACGGTCAACAGCCAATACTCGCATTCTCCCAGCCAATCCGCGCGTGGGTTTGGCCCTAACCCTCCGAGCAATGGGGCCGGAAGTGTTCAATCTGTGACGTTTACTGGGCTGGCTGGCCAGACCTACACAGTCTCAGGGTGGGTCTATTGCCCAGGTGATGATGGTACGGTTTACCGCAACACACAATGTGGTCTACAAGGTCAGGAGGCTGCGACAACAACGGGCATTGCGGGCCCTCATCCGGGTTCTTCTGGTACGGGGGGGGCGCTTCCGGCAACGGGGGGTAATGTATCGTCTGGCGGCGGTTACACCGCACTACGCGGGGGGATGTTTGTTGAAATTCGAGCGGGCTCCACTCAGATTGTGGTCACGCACTGCAATCCCGTGGTTGCGGTATGGATGCAGTGCTGGTCGACGATCACCTTGCCACCGACGCCGGCCACTCAAACCATGTCCGCAACTTGGAGCGTGAATGGCCAGCATCCGGGGACCATAGCCTTTAACACTTTTTACGTGGATGACTTGGGTATCACGGCTGGGCCGATCACCGCCCCACTATCGCTCACCAAAACCAACCCCGCCAGCATGACGGTGGGTGTTCCGACAACCTACCAAGTTGCCCTTAAAAACACGGGCACCACGCCCAACGGCAGTGCTTTCTATGCCTTCACCGACCGGCTGCCGCCCAATGTGCAGTACAACAGCATCAGCATTCAGGGGGGGAGCGCGGTGGGGGCCGCAGTCTGCAACCCAGACGCCAACCCGGGCACGGTCAGTGGCACCGGGTTGTTGCTGGACTGCTTTATCCAGCCCACTTCTGGTTCCTTGGCGGCGGGCGCGACCATCACCGCCTTGCTCAATGTCACACCTTTGGCCGGCGCTGCTGGCCAGTCAGTCACCAACCGGGCCCGGGTCGATTTGACGGGCGCCAGCGACTTTTCCACCATCAACCCCGACGCCTGTACCGGCACCGGTACACCCACTGCCGGATGTGCCAAAAGCGCTGCCATCACGGTGGTTGGTGGGACGCCACAACTGAGCTTGGCCAAGATCAGCCCTCCTAGTGGCACAGTCGGCGCGCTCGTCAGCTACGCGCTGAAGGTCACCAACAATGGCACGGTGGCGGTGGGCGCCAGTTTGCCGGTGCTCGATCAACTGCCGCAGTACATGGAGTTCTATGACATCGCCCCCAGCGCGACGGGCACGGTGACCCCTTCGGCAGCCAGTTGCAGTGCGACGGGCAGCGCCGCCAGCAACCCCGGTCAAGCGCTGAGCTGCACCCTGACCCTGCCCAGCGGGGGGCTGGCCCCTGGCGCATCGGCCGGCTTCACGGTGCGTGTGTTGGCCAAGGCCGGTGGAACCACCGGGCCCAACAAGGCCGCGGTGGATCCCACCGGCGGCAGTGCGGTGCCGACGCCCAGCAGCTGCACGGCCACCGGCACGCCGGCGGGCTGTGCGGTGTCCCCGGCCATGTCAATCAGTTCCGCGGGCCCCACCCTGGCGCTGCGCAAGTCGGTGCGCCCCAACGACAACGGCTTGAAAGGTAACACGCCATCAACCTACCGCATCGCCATTGGCAACAATGTCACTGACAGTCAAGGCCCGGCCCAGCCCCATTTGGTGTTCTACGACGTGCTGCCGGTTGGGTTTGATTACCTCGGGGCCAGCGTGGTCGCCGCGGGCAGCCCCTCGGGCGACCCAAGCGCCCCCACCACGACCGTCGGTGCCAACAGCGTGTCCTGTGTGCCCAGCGGCAATATCAGCTCGGGCCTGTTGCTGACCTGCACCGTCGACCTGCCCGCCATGTTGGCGGTCAATGGCAACACAGCGGTGGATTTGCAGGTGCTGCCGATGAACTCGCCCACCGCCTACTACACCACCAACAAGGCCCGCATCGACGCCACAGGCTTCAACGCGCCGCAGAGCAGCACGGCGGTCAGCAGCGGCTGCGTCGCCACGTACAACCCCATGGGCTGCGCGGTCACCACCAACCTCGTGGCCCCTGGCAGCCAGACGGTGCTGGCGCTCAGCAAAACCAACCCGGGCAGCCTGCTGGTGGGCAGCACCAGCGCCTACACCTTCAGCCTGACCAACAGCGGGGCTGTGGTCAGCGGCACCACCCTCCATGTCTATGACAAGTTGCCTGCCCAGGTGGCCTTTGCCAGCGCCGCGGCCGCCCCTGGCGGCTCGGTCACGCCGTCCGGGGTGAGTTGCTCGGTGCTCAGTGGCACGACGAGCGATGGTCAACTGCTGGACTGCGTTGTCACCCTGCCCAGCGGCTTGCCCGTCACCAATGGCAGCGCCAACTTCACCGTCAGTGTGACGCCCTTGGCCGCCGCCCTGGGCACCCAGGCCGTGAACCGGGCGCAGGTCGATCCCTCGGGCAACAACGCGGTCCAGGCGCCGGGCAGTTGCACCGCCAATGGCACGCCAGCCGGCTGTGCCGTGACACCGGCCCTCACCGTTGGCAGCCAGGCCCAGTTCCAGCTGACCTTCACCACGGTGGGCGCCAACGACACCTTCACCATCAACGCCGGCACCGGCGGCAATGGTTTCACGGCGACCACCTTGACCACCACTGGTGCCGTGGGCAGTCCGGCCCAAGGCACTGGCAGCATCACCCCGCAGGGCCTGAACACGGGCAACAGCACGGTGCCCTTCAGCATTCCCGCGGGCTGGGCCGTCAGCACCGGCAGCTGCACGGTGACCACCACCCAAGGTGCTGCAGCCCCGGGCAGTGCCACCCTCAGTGCCGCCTCGGGCACGGGCACCTTCAGCATCGACGCCACGGCCAGTGCGGCCGGCCAGGTGATACAGTGCCAGGCGAACCTGGTCAAACTGCCGACCCTGCAGCTCAGCCTGCAACGCCAGACCGGCAGCGCGCCGCTGACCTTCACCACCCAGCCCAGCAGTGCGTCTGGCAACGGGTATGCGGCCCAGTCTTTTGTCACCTCGGGGGCCTCGCCCGACCCGGTCGTGGGCAGTCCGAGCGCCGCCCAGGCATTGACAGCGCCCAACGCCCTGACCCAGCTCAGCCTCAGCGGCCCCGCTGGCTGGACCTTCAGCCGGGCCACCTGCGTTGACACCAACGCGTCGGCCAGCGGCAACCCCGCGGCCACCTTTGATGTCAGCGTGGCCGGTGGGTCGACCCTGAGCCTGTCCCCCTCTCAGCTGCCCGCGGGGGCCGCCCTGGTCTGCACGGCCAGCGTGGTGCAACTGGGGCAAACGGTATCTGGCCTGGTCCTGCAGGACAACGGTGCGGGGGGCGGTACGCCTTACGACGGCGCCAAGAACGGGGCCGAAGTGGGCCGCCCGGGGGTCACGGTGATCCTGGGCAATTGCAACGGCGTGACGTACGCGACGGCGGTGACCGACGGCGAAGGGCGCTTCAGCCTCAACACGGCGTCGGCCCCTGCGGGCCCGGTGTGCCTGGTCGAGACGCCGTTGGCGGCCTGGGTGGCCGTCAGCGGCCAGGTGGGCAACACGGGGGGCAGCTACAACGCGGCCTCGCGCACCCTGAGCTTCACCCTCGCGGCCGACACCTCCTACAGTGGCATCGTGCTGGGTGAGGTGCCCAACAGCCTGTTGATCACCGATGGTCGCCAGAGCATTCAGGCCGGGCAAACCGCTGTTTACGGGCACAGCTTTGTGGCGGGCTCCGGCGGGTCGGTGGTGTTCAGCACGTCGGATCAGCCCAGCCAGAGCGGCAGCAGCTGGAACAGCACCCTGTACCTCGACGGCCAGTGCAACGCCAGCCTCGATGGGGCCGACAGCGTGCTGTCCGGGCCGGTGACGGTCACCGCCGGGCAAACCGTGTGCTTGTTGGTTCGGGTCTTCAGCCCGGCCACCGCGCAGGGCGGCAGCCAGGACCAGACCACCCTCACGGCCACCGAGACCTTGCAGCCGACGCCTCAAATCGGTCCGGTGGTGCGCGTGCAGACCCGCACCGACATCACCACCGTGGGGGCCAGTGCCTCGGGGTCGCTGGTGCTGGTGAAAGAAGTCCGCAAGGTCGCCACCTGCCCCAGCACCGGCGCCGACACCTTGCCCTTCACCGCGGGCAACAGCGCCATGCCGGGCAACTTCCTCGAGTACCGGCTGAGCTTCACCAACCAGGCCTCCGGCCCGGTGACCGGGATCCAGATCTCCGACATGGTGCCGGCTTACACGGGCTTTCAAAGCGCGGGTTGTGACGCGTTGCCCAGTGGCCTGGCAAGCTGCACGCTGACGCAGCAGCCGGCGGTGGGCAGTACTGGCGCCTTGGTGTGGCAGCTCAGTGACAACACCACAGCGCCTGTGGGATTGCAGTCGGGCGGCCGCGGCAGTGTGGTGTTTTGTGTGCGCTTGCTGCCCTGAGCCCAGGGGGGCACGGCAACGCTGAGGCCCCGCTGCACGGCAGTGCGGTGGGGCGCAACAGCGAATGACAAGCGGCCGCTGGGCGCCACTTTGACAGGGGCGGGTCGCCTTGGGCCTGCCGACACGGAACAGCTCGACCGTTAGATGTCAACCCGCGCACGGGGGGTGTGGCTGGACTCGGTGCACGCCACAATGCCCTGATGGCTTTGGGCGTCTGCCGCCTTGACGCGGCAGCGACCCGAAGCCCCAGGGGGAAATCATGCGTTTGGAAACCCGCTTTGCCGGGATCATTGCCTTGTGCTTCGTGTTCGGCGTGGTCGCCGCTGGCTTCATCTCTTACCGCCTCGAGGCCCGGCAAGCCCGCGACGAGATCAAGCAAAAAGCCGACATGGTGCTGGAGACCGCCTTGGCCGTGCGCGCCTACACCACAGACGAGGTGGCCGAGGCGCTGGCGAGCTTGCCCGACCCCGACCGCTTCCATGCCGCGCAAGTGCCGTCGTTTGCCGCGCAAAGTGCCATGCGCCGCCTGGCCGAGAAGTTGCCGGGCTACAAGTACCGCGAAAGCGCCCTCAACCCCACCAATGTCAACGACCGGGCGACCGATTGGGAGGTGGGGTTGCTGCGCCAGTTCCAGAACGAACCGGCGCGGCAGGAGTTGGTGGGCGAAACCGGCGAGGGCGCAGGCCGCCACTACTTTGTGGCGCGACCGATCCGCATGAGCTCTGCCGCTTGCCTGCAGTGCCACAGCGTGCCCGCGGCCGCCCCCAAGGCGATGGTCAGCCGCTATGGCACCAGCCATGGCTTCGGCTGGCAGCTGGGGGATGTGGTCGGCTTGCAGCTGGTCCAGGTGGCCACCGCGCCGGCCGAGGCCAAGGCCTTCAACAGTGTGGTGGTCACCATCGGGTCGATCACCAGCGTGTTTGTGTTGTCTGCCGCTGTGATGCTGTTGCTGTTGCGCCGCCATGTGACCCATCCGCTGGCCGCGTTGACCCAGGTGGCCCTGGCGTCGAGCCTGGAGCGGGGCAGCAATGGCGCCCCCGGCGGCGGCCTGCCGGTGGCCCCGGGCGAATTCAGTGACCTGCAGAAGGCCATCCTCCGCCTCAAGAGCAGCGTGGACCAGGCCCTGCGGGTCATGGACCGCCGAACCCCGACCACCGCCCCGACCGTGGACAAAAAGGACTGACCGCCATGTGGCCCCTCATCACCCTGGCGCTGGCCGCGCTGGCCTGGCTGCTGCAGGTCACGCTGAGCAGCGAACCTGGTTTCAGCCTGTGGGCTGCCCACGGCCAGTGGCTCACCCCTTTGGCGCTGGGCTTGAGCGCGTTGGCCGTGGCGCAGGTCTTGCAGCGCCTCCTGGTCAGCCTCTTGCGCGGCACCCTGCGCTACCGCTCGGGGGCCGGCTCTGAGTTGCTGCAGTCGGTGCTGACCATCCTGCTGTACGCGCTGGTGGCGGTGGTGTTCCTGCATTGGGGCCTGGGCCGCGACCTCGGTAGTTTGCTGGCCACCTCGGCCTTGCTGTCGGCCATCATCGGTCTGGCCTTGCAGCCGACCCTCGGGCACCTGTTCGCCGGGGTGTCGATCGAGATCGACAAACCCATCAAGGTGGGCGATTTCATCCGCCGCGACGACCTGGAGGGCCAGGTGGTTGCGATGACCTGGCGTTCGGTGAAAGTGCGCACGGTGCGCGGCTCGACCCTCGTGATGCCCAACAGCGAGTTCACCAACCGCTCGCTGGAAGTGATTGCCGCCGAGGTGCCGTTCCGGCATGAGTTCCCCTTCTTTGTCAGCACCGAACACCCCCCAGGCCAGGTGGTGCGCACCGCCATGCAGGTGCTGCAAAGCGGTCTGCCTGGCACGCTGGAGCAGCCCGGGCCCAGTGTCCTGCTGGTCTCCAACGACCCGGCCAATGGCACGCTGCGCTATGTCGCGCGCTTCTACACCCTGCGCTACATGGAGCGCGCGGGCATGGTCTCGGCTTTTCTGGAGCGTTTTTGGTACGCCCTGTCCCGCGAGGGGGTGAGCCTGCCCGCGCCGCCCGCGTTCTGGCCCGTTTGGGAAGGGGCGCCGGGGCTCTGGTCGGCCGGGGCCGGGGGCGGGGCCGGTGTGGCGCCGCTGGTGGCAGTGGGGCCTGGCGGTGCGGCCGACCTGCCCACGGGGCGACCGCTGCTGCGCCCCTCGGGCGTGGCGGCTGGGGGCGCCGCGACGCCTCAGCTGGCCTCGGTGTTGCCGGGGCTTGAGGCGGCGCTGAACGGCCTCAGCCCGGCGCTGCGCCAGGCCCTGCAACGCCAGGCCCAGACCTTACGCTACGGTCGCCACGAGCGTTGCGAGGGCCCCAGCCTGCGCCTGCTGGTGGCGGGCCGTTTGCGCGAAACCCGTCCTCTGGCCGAAGCCGAGGCCAGTGGCGACTTGGCCCTGCTGCTGGCGGCCCTGGCCGATCCGGCCGCCGTCCCAGGCCCTTCCCGTCGCCTGGAGCACGAGGTCTATCAGGCCTTGGTGGCGCAGGCCCGCCAGGTGTTGGGGCCAGTGGCCCCCAGCCTGTGCGAGCCGATCGCTGCCCTGACCGAAGACCCCTGGTTGGCGTGGCAGGCCCTGGCGCAAGCGATCCCTGAGCCTGAGGCCCGGGCCCGCTTCCTGCAGCACGCGCCGCCGCACAGCAACCGGGTGCTGCACCCGGGGGCCTGGGTCGGCTGGGCCCATGCGCTGGGGCTGGAGCCCAGCGCGCGGGAATGCCGGGTCAGCCAGGGCTGCACCGTGCTGGTTTGGTCGGCGGACACCCTGCGGGCCCTGTTGCGCCAGGCCTCGGGTCAGGACCAGGCGGCCCTGTTGCAGCACCTGCGCCGCCAGGCCACGGGCTGTGCCGGCTTGACCGCCACCCATTGGCTGGCCTGGTTGCGCGACGAGGACACCCTGCGTGTGGCCTGAGTGTCACCGCCGCCGCTGACTGGCAGGCTGGGCGACCGGCGACCGGCGACCGGCGACTGCGACTGCGACTGCGACTGCGACTGCGACTGGCGACCGAGGTCGCGCAGACGCACGCTCAGCGCGGCCGGGCCTGCGTCTGCGCGGCCATGCGCACGGCGGCGTTGACGGCGCCGTACCCGTCGTAGTGATCGCGCTGCACCACCTCGAAGAAGAAGCGGTCGGCAAACGCCTCGGTGTAGGCGTGCAGGTAGCGCCCGCCCTCCGACACATCGCAAACGATGTGGTGGGCCTGCATCTGGCGCACCAGCGCCTCGTCGAGGTCGAGGCGGGCCAGCAGGTCGTCGTAGTAGTTGGCGCTGATGGGCACCCACTTGACCCCGCGCTCGCTCAAACGGCGCACGGTGGCAAAGATGTCCGCGGTGGCCAGCGCCAGGTGGTGCACGCTGCCCCCGGAGTGGCCGGTGGTGTGCACCTGGCGCGCGGTGCGGGTGCGCTGGCTGGTCGAGGCGTTCATCACCAGGCGCAGCTCGCGGCTGGGGGTGCTGAGGGCGCAGTTGCGGATCAGGCCAAACGGGTCGGCCAGCTCCTGGCTGTCGCCCGCCTGCAAGCCCAGGATGGCCTTGCCGAACAGCGTCCAGGTGTCGAGCTGGTCGTGGGCCAGGGCCAGCGCAACGTGGTCGATGTGGGTCAGGCCCGCGCCTGTGGCCGTCGAGGCGCCCGTGGTGCGAGGCTCGAAGTCGGCGTCCAGCGGGGTGCCCTGGTGCACAAAATGCACCACCGCGCCACCGGGCGCAATGATCGCGGGCAGTTGCAGCTCTTGCGGGCCCAGCGGCGAATGGTGGCGCGCCGACAGCAGGGCGGCAGCGCGGTTGGCGGCCTGCACCGGGTCGGCCGCGTTGAGGCCAAAGGCGCAGACATTGGGGCCTTGGTCGTCGAAGCGCTGCCGGGCCTCCGAGCCCGGTTGGGTGTTGATGACGAACTGGATATCGCCCTGCCGGTACAGGTCCACAGCCTTGCTGCGGTGGTGGCCAACGTGCTCGAAGCCCAGCGCCTCGAAGGTCTCGCCCAGTGCCTGGCCGTGCGCCTCGTCGACCCCGAACTCGATGAAGTTATAGCCCTGCAGGGCCTGAGCCGGTGGGGGCATAGCCAGGTCTAGGCGCTGCAGGGCGCGCGCTGCCGCCGCGCCTTCTGGGGCGTCGGGCGTTTGGGCGCGTTGGTTCAAACGCAAGCGCACCTGGCTTTCGAGGTACAGCAGCGAGCGCATCGCGTCGACTGCGGTGCGGCGGTTGGGCGTTTCGCGGAACACGTCGTTGAAGATCTCCAGCGACAGGTTGCCGTTGTAGCCCGACAGAAGCACCTGCTCGAAGAAGGTCTCCACGTCCAGCTGCCCCTGGCCCGGGAAGTTGCGGTGGTGGCGGGCCCACTGGATCACGTCCAGGCTCATCAGCGGGGCGTCGGCCATCTGCACAAAAAAGATGCGCTCACCGGGGATTTGCGCGATGCCGCTGGGGTCGTCCTTCAGCGACAGGGTGTGAAAGCTGTCCAGGATCAGCCCCAGGTGCGGGTGGTCGGCGCGCTCGACGATCTGCCAGGCCTGCTGGTACAAGTTGACCCAGCGGCCCCAGGCCAGGGCCTCATAGCCGATGCGCAGGTTGCGGCGGGCGGCGCGCTCGGCTAGTTCATGCAACTGGGCGGCCGCGCGTTCGGGGTCGTTGAGGGCCAGCGGCGAGGTGTTGGAGCACACCAGCACCAGCGGGCAGCCCAGCGCCTCCATGACGTCGAACTTGCGTTCGGCGCGGTCCAGGCTGCGCTGGAACTGGGCGTCGGGCATGCCCTCGAAATCGCGGAAGGGCTGGTACAGGTCGATGCCCAGTCCCAGGTCTTCGGCCTGGCGACGCAGGTCGCGTGCACTGCCGTTGTGGTTGATGAAATCGGCTTCGAACAGCTCAATACCGTCAAAACGGGCGGCGGCAATGGCCTCGAGCTTTTGGCTCAAGGTGCCGCTCATGGAGACGGTGGCAATGGAGCGACGCATGGGGGCAGGCCTCTTGGATCTCGGTGGCGGGTCAGTAGCGGATTTGGGACACGGCACGCAGTTCGTCGGCGGTGGCGGTGCCAAAGCCAAAGAATTCGAGGTAGGCCGGGATCATCTCGAACAGCATGTCGGTGCCCACCTGCACCTCGCAGCCCTTGGCCAGAGCGGCCTTGAGCAGCGGGGTGTGCTCGCTTTTCATCACCACCTCGCCCACCAGGGTGCTGGGCGCGATGCGGTCGATGTCCAGGGGCAGAGGGTCGTTGTCGTTCATGCCCATGGGGGTGGCGTTGACCACGATGTCGTGTTCGGCCGGGTCGTCGGAGCCGGTGCGCACCGTCAGTTGCGGGTAGTGTTGTTGCAGGCGGTCGGCCAAGCCCTCGGCGCTGCTGGCCAGGCGGTCGAACAGGCTGATGTGACCCACCCCGGCGGCGGCCAGCGAGGCCGCGATGGCCGAGCCGACACCGCCACAGCCGGTGACCAGCACGCGCACCCCCTTCAGGGGCCGGCCCTTGCGCAGCAGACCGCGCACAAAACCCTCGCCGTCGAATTGATCCCCGCGCCAGCGGCCGTCGGGCAGCTTGAGCAGGGCGTTGCAGGCGCCGGCGATGCGTGCCGTGGGCGTCAGCTCATCGGCCAGCGACAGGGTGCTGACCTTGTGGGGCATGGTCACCAGGGCCCCCTTGAGGTTGGTGACGCGCGACAGGGCGGCCAACATGGCGGGGTAGTCGTCCACCTGAACCCCCATGGGCATGACCACGGCATCGATGCCTTTCTGGTCAAACCAGGGGTTGTAGATCATGGGGGCCTTGAAGGCCTCGGTGGGGTAGCCCAGGTGGGCGATCAGGGTGGTTTTGCCGGAAATCATGGCTTTGCGCTCAAATGGCCCGATGGCGTCGCCTGAGGGCGGGGTGCCGTCACCGGGCTGTGACAAGGGAAATCAGGTCCAGGGTGTTCCTGGGGGTTACCCGATAATGTACGAACTAGTACGTTATCAAAGGATCGGTGGAAACCCCTAGTTCTGCAGGGGCATGCCGTTCGGGGCCGTGGGGTGGGGATGGTTCCAAGCGTAAACCCTCTCTTTTCAGCATTCTCGGCGTGGTTTCCGAACCTATGATGGCAGCCCGACCGGGTTTCGGTGTGTTCGCCAGCCCGCTGCGATGGATTCTCTGGAGACCGTTTCCATGTCCTTGGACAACTTGAAGATCAGCACCCGCCTGGCGTTGGCGTTTTCCTACGTGGTGGTTTTGGCAGCGGCCATCCTGGCCCTGGGCTGGCGCCAGCTCGGGGACGTGGATGAGAGTCAGCGCGTGCTGGGGCGCAGCAACCGGGCCGAGCGCGATGCCGTCATGACCCTGATGCAGGCCGCTGAAGCGGGCGGTCGGCAGGCCCTGCTGATGGCCCAGCCCGGCGCCGACAAGGCGGCGGCGACCCAACAATTGAACACCCAATTGCAACGCGGTGCCGACGCGGCGCGTGAACTGCTGGCGCTGGACCTGCCCGCGCCCGAGTCGGCGCTGGCCAAGCCCCTGGCCGAACGCTTTGCCAAGCTGCAGCAGGCCCTGCCGCAGGTGGCGCGCGGCCTGGGCCAGGGCGAGGCAGACACGGCGGCGCGCTTGCTGCAGAGCGACGTGCTGCCCGCACTCGACGGCCTGCGCGAGGTGGGCCAACAACTGGCGGACGAGCAGCGCCGCCGCATGGACCGGCAGGTCGACGCCGCCACGGCGGACATCCGAAACAGCCGGCTCTGGATGCTGGCGCTGGGGGTGTTGGCCGCGGTGGTGGCGTCGGTGGCCGTGGTGTCGTTGCGCCGCAGCATCGTGAAGCCGCTGAACGACGCCTTGTTCATCGCCGAAACCGTCGCCTCGGGCGACTTGAGCCAGGAGTTCAGCACCGAACTGGGCGGCGATTTTGGGCGCTTGCTCGGTTCGCTGGGCACCATGGAAGACACCTTGACCGACCTGGTGAGCCGGATCAAGAGCTCCACCGATGCCATCGCCCATGCGGCCGAGGACATCCACTCGGGCAACACCGACCTGTCGCGCCGCACCGAGGACCAGGCGTCATCGCTGGCCCAGACCGCGGCCAGCATGGCGCAACTGACTGCCACGGTGCGCCAGAACGCGGAGCGGGCACGCTCGGCCAGTGGGCTGGCGGTCAACGCGTCCAGCATCGCCCAGCAGGGCGGGCAGGTGGTGACCCAGGTGGTGCAGACCATGGACGCCATCAGCGCGAGTTCGCGCAAGATCGTCGACATCATCCAGGTCATCGAGGGCATTGCCTTCCAGACCAACATCCTGGCGCTCAACGCTGCGGTGGAGGCCGCCCGCGCCGGCGAACAGGGTCGCGGATTCGCGGTGGTGGCCAGCGAGGTTCGCTCGTTGGCGCAGCGCAGTGCGGTGGCCGCCCGGGAGATCAAGTCGTTGATCGGCGACTCGGTCGAGCAGGTGCAAAGCGGCTCGGGCCTGGTCGGCGAGGCCGGGCAGACCATGTCCGAAATCGTGGGCGCGGTGAACCAGGTGACGGGCTTGCTGGCCGACATCTCCGGCGCCCTGAACGAGCAGAGCGAGGGCATCGAGCATGTCAATCAGGCCGTGGCCCACATGGATTCCGTGACCCAGCAGAACGCAGCCCTGGTGCAACACGCCGAGCAGGCTGCGGGCCTGCTGTCGACCCAGGCGCGCCAGTTGCAGCAGGTGGTGGGGGAGTTCAAACTCGATGACGAGGACACCCCGCCGCAGCGGCTGGGCGCACCAACGCCCCCGCTGGGGGCGGCCGCCCCGGCGGCCCTGACGGCGGGCTGAGCCGTCGTGTCGGACGGCGTCTGAGAAGTCGGCTTGGAAGCCGTTTTGGCTGGCCTGCCCGGGCGCCGCTGAGGCTGGCCACCCCGGCGCCGTTGGGCTGGGGCCGGGTTCAGTCCTGGGGGCTCAGGGCAGTCAGCGCGGCCAGCACGGCGTCGGACTCGACGCCCTCGGCGCAGTGCCATTGACCATGCAAGGCCTGCAGTGCCTGGGCCGGGCTTTGCTTCAGTTGGGCAATCGCCTGCCCTGCGGCCTTGGGGGCCTCGAAGCCTGCGCTTTGCAGCAGCAACTTGCCCTGGGCGTCCAGCAACTTGAAGTAGAACTGGCCGTCTTTTTCGCGGTACTGCTTGAAGCTGGGCAGCGCCACCTTGTCGGTGGCGGTCGGTGCGGCCGGGCCGCCGACCGCCGAGAGACGGCGCAGGCCGACGGCATGGCGCAGTTCCTGGATGAAAGGCGTGGCCAGGCGGCGTGCTTTGGTGGCGCCGGCTTGCAGGATGTCTTCCAGGCGCTCCGGGTGGGCCAACAGGTCCTCGTAATGTTCGCGCATCGGGGCCACTTCGCGGTCCACGCGCTCGAACAGCGCCTGCTTGGCATCGCCCCAGGCAATGCCATCGGCATAGGCTTGGCGCAGGGCCTGGGTTTCCTCGGCGCTGGCAAAGCCCTGGTAGATCTGGAACAGGGCCGAGCCTTCGACTTCCTTGGGCTCGCCGGGCGCGCGCGAGTCGGTCAGGATGCCCGCGATCAAGCGGCGCATGGTGTCGCGCGGCGTGAACAGCGGGATGGTGTTGTCGTAGCTCTTGCTCATCTTGCGGCCATCCAGGCCAGGCAGGGTGGCGACGGACTCTTCGATCAGCGCCTCGGGCAGCACGAAATGCTCGCCATAGAGGTGGTTGAAGCGTTGCGCCATGTCGCGCGCCATCTCGATGTGCTGGATCTGGTCGCGCCCCACGGGCACCTCATGGGCCTTGAACATCAGGATGTCCGCGCCCATCAGCACCGGGTACATGAACAGGCCTGCGCTGACATCGGCGTCCGGGTCGTTGCCGGCGGCTTCGTTGCGGTCCACGGCGGCCTTGTAGGCGTGGGCCCGGTTCAGGATGCCCTTGCCGGTCACACAGGTCAGCAGCCAGGTCAGCTCCGGGATCTCGGGGATGTCGGACTGGCGGTAGAAGGTGACGCGCTCGGGGTCGAGGCCCGACGCCAGCCAGGTGGCCGCGATCTCCAGCGTCGAGCGCTGGATGCGCGCAGGATCATCGCACTTGATCAGCGCGTGGTAGTCCGCCAGGAAGTAGAAGCTCTCCACGCCCGGGCTGCGGCTGGCTGCCACTGCGGGGCGGATGGCCCCCACATAGTTGCCGAGGTGGGGGGTACCGGTGGTGGTGATGCCGGTCAGGACGCGCTTGGTGCTCATGGCTGGGACAAATCAGTTGGCAGTCGACAAAGGGGTGAACAAAGAGGCCGGCGCCGGGCCGCCTCAGCGGAAGAGGGCCGAGGCGGGGCCCACGATCAGGGTTTCGATGAGGGCGTAGCCCACGCCCATCAGGGGGCGCAGCCACAGCGAGCCGACCACGCCGGCAATCACCAGACCCATCACAATGAAAAAGCCCCAGGGCTCGAGGCGAGACACCTGGTAGGCCAGCGACCGGGGCAGCAGGCCCACCAGGATGCGGCCGCCATCCAGCGGCGGCAGCGGAAACAGGTTGAAGGCCCACATCACCAGGTTGGTCAGCACGCCGGCGCGGGCCATCTCCAGGAAGAAGCGTTCCGTCACGCCACTGCCGGCCAGCAGCACCAGCAGCACAGCCCACCCCATGGCCTGCACAAAGTTGGCTGCCGGACCGGCCAGCGCGACCCAGATCATGTCGCGCTTGGGGTTGCGCAGGTGACCAAAATTGACCGGCACTGGCTTGGCATAGCCGAATAAAAACGCGCCCGAGGTGGCGAAGTACAACAGCAGGGGCATCAGCAGGGTGCCCATGGGGTCGATGTGCCGCATCGGGTTGAGGGTGATGCGGCCCAGCATGGCCGCCGTGTTGTCGCCAAAAAAGCGGGCCGCGTAGCCATGGGCGGCTTCGTGCAGCGTGATGGCAAACAGCACCGGCAGCGCGTACACCAAGACGGTCTGGATCAGGTCGGAGAAGTTGTTCACGGCGTGATTGTCTCAGAGGCCAGGGCCCCAGGGGTTCAGGGCAGGCCTGGTGGGGTCACAAACCCAGGGCCGCGACCGAGCCACGGCCCTCGCGAACCACCACGGGGTCATCGCCATCGCCCATGGGCGTCAGGTCCACCACCGTGGTGGGCTCCAGCGGACAGGCTCCGGCGTCGACCACGGCCGCCAGCGGGTGTTCGTAGCGCTGGCGGATCTCGACCGCATCGTTCAGCGGCTCGGTCTCCCCCGCCGGGATCAGGGTGGTGGCCAGCAGGGGGGCCCCGTGCAGCTCGAGCAGGGCTTGCAGCACCTTGTGGTCGGGCACCCGCAGGCCAATGGTCTTGCGCTGCGGGTGGCTGACGCGTCGCGGCACCTCTTTGGTGGCTTCCAGGATGAAGGTGTAGGCGCCTGGGGTGGCCGCTTTCAGCAGGCGGTACTGCTTGTTGTCCACCTTCGCGTAGTTGGACAGCTCGCTGAGGTCGCGGCACAGCAGCGTCAGGTGGTGCTTGTCATCGACTTGCCGGATTCGGCGCAGGCGATCCGCCGCATCGCGGTCGTCGAGGTGGCACACCAGCGCGTAGCTGGAATCCGTGGGCACGGCCAGCACCGCACCTTGTTGCAGCAGGTTGACGGCTTGCTTGAGCAAGCGGGCCTGGGGGTTCTCGGGGTGGACTTCGAAGTATTGGGCCATGGGGTCTAAGGTTGTGGTGGCGGCTTGGCGGGTGGTTGCGGGCGCGGGATGTGACCTTCACGCAAGGTCAGCCAGGCGCCGGCCGCCCCCGACAAGACAATCAGGCCAATCCCGATCAGGGCATTGGCGTCGGGAATGTGGGAAAACACCAGCCAGCTGCCCAGCATGGCAAAGCCGATTTGCGCGTACAGGTAGGGGGTGAGGATGGCGGCCGGGGTGCGGCCGTAGCCCAGGATCAGCATGAAATGCCCCACCGTGCCCATCAGACCGATCAGGCCCATGGCCAGCCAGGTGGTCCAGGGCAGGTCACTGACCCAGACAAAAGGCAGCAGCACGCTGCACAGCAAGGTGCCCACCCAGCCTGTGTAGAAATGCATGGTCACGGGGTCTTCGGTGCGGGCCAGTCGGCTGGTCAGGATCTGAAACGCCGCGTTGCTGGCCACCAGGCCCAGCGGCAGCAGCGCGGCCCAGCTGAAGGTGCTGGCGCCGGGCCGGATGATCATCATCGTCCCGCCAAAACCCACCAGCACCAGCAGCCAGCGCAGCAGCGACACCTTTTCGCGCAGCACAGTGGCGGCCAACACCGTGATGACCAAGGGGGAGATCATCACAATGGCCGTCACCTCGCCCACCGGCATGTGCTGCAAGCTGAAGAAGGCGAACATGCTGCTCATCAGCAACAGCACGCCACGCAGGCATTGGTAGCGTGGGTTGGCGGTGCGCAGCACGCTCAAGCCCCGGCTGGGGAGCACGGCCAGGCTGGTGGCGATCGACTGAAAGAAGTAACGGCACCACAAGGCCATGGCCAGCGGGACGCTGGCACTGATGAACTTGGTGGTGGTGTCCAGGGTGGCAAAGCAGGCTGTGGCGGCGATGGCCAAGCCGATGCCCCCGAGCATGCGGCTCGGCGGGTGTCCAGGCGCCAGGGTCATGGCCGCCTCACTGGATCCGGTGGGCCAGCAACTCCCAAACAGGGGTCAACTCACCACTGAGGTAAGGCAGTGCACCGAGGTCAGTGTGCGACTCGTCGGGGCTGTGGAAGTCGCTGCCGCGCGAGGCAGCCAGGCCAAATTCTTTGGCCATGTCGGCGTAGGTCACGTACTCCGACGGCGAGTGGCTGCCCGTCACCACCTCAACGGCTTGCCCGCCATGGGCTTTGAACTCAGAGAACAAGGCGTATTGTTCATTGGCCGTGAAGCGATAGCGCCCTGGGTGCGCAATGACGGCGAGGCCGCCACAGTCGGTGATCCACTGCACGGCTTGCTGCAAGGACGCCCAGCGGTGCGGCACAAACCCGGGTTTGCCATCGGTCAGGTACTTGCGGAAGACCTCAGGGGTGTCCCGGCAGACACCGCTTTCCACCAGGAAGCGGGCAAAGTGGGTGCGCGAGATCAGCTCCGGGTTGCCCACAAAGCGCAAGGCGCCCTCATAGGCCCCGTGGATGCCCACCTTGGCCAGCTGGGCCGACATCTCCTGGGCTCGTTGACCCCGCCCGCCTCGGGTGGCCTGCAGGCCTTCCGTGATGCGGGGATCGGTGGCGTCAAACCCCAGGCCCACGATGTGCACCGTCTCGTTGGCGAAGGTCACCGAGATCTCCACGCCCGTCAGGTAGCGCAAGCCCACCTCTTTGGCCGCGGCTGCCGCACGCAACTGCCCCCCGATTTCATCGTGGTCGGTCAAGGCCCACAGTTCGACGCCATTGGCCTTGGCGCGTAAGGCCAGGGCTTCTGGGGTGAGGGTGCCGTCGGAGACGACGGAGTGGCAGTGCAGGTCGGCGTTGAGAATTGAAGTCACCGATCCATTTTAGGCCTGTGTGCATTTCTGTGCCGGCCCTGGTGCAGGCGTGGACATCGTCTGCGCTGCCTGATGACGCTCATGGGGACCGCGTGTGGGCGCTTGCCCGGTCGAACACAGCGCCCGCGGGGCGACCCATGCCCTGTGCAGCGGGGCGGGGCGTCGTCAGTGGCGTGCCGAGTGGGAGGGGGGATCTGATGCGAGCAACCTCGACGCGTTCCAGGGGAATCGGCGCGGCCGCTGTACATAGATATAGAGAGGGCGGTGGCCGCTCTGGGGGACGCCTTGAAGAGACCGGTGTGGGCTGGACGGGTTGTGGGCGGGGTGGACTGGGGTGTTGGCGTGCTGTGAGGTGGGGCGTGTGTGCGGGTGGGTTGTGGGTGCTGGTGCCTTGCCTTGAAGTCGCGCGATCTGTGTTCTATATAAGAGGAGCTCAGGAGGTGGCCCCAACCGCGCTGGGCGGATCCCTGGAGATCAAGGGGTAGGTTCTGGGCGGCGCTGACCGACCAGCGCCAACTGGCGAGCGATGCCTGCAGGTGGGATGTGACGGGCTGGTGCTGGGGCTTGGAGGGTCTTGGTGGGTTCAGGTTGGAGAATTTTGGTTTTCTTGCCTTGGCCCCAAAATCTTGTGTATACTTGCGGGCTCGACTGATGAAACAGTCCTTCTAGCGGTGGCTTCGGTTGCTGCTGGTGGTTGGCAAGTTCGGCGGTGGGTTGGCTCTTTGGGTTGATCTGGTTGCTGAAGGTGCTGAGAGAAAAAAGTCTTCTTCGAGTTGGCTGTGCTGCAAAAAGCGGTATATAATTCGAGGCTCTGCTGAAAACGCAGTGACTGACAAGCGGTGAGTTGGTTGGGGTTGCAAGACTTTGATTGACTGAAGCGAGTTGGAAAAAGATTAAAAAGTTTTGCCAGTTACTTAAAAACTGTGCTAGAATTTAAGGCTGCGCTGATTACAGCGCGCTAAAGCGAAAAGCGAAGAAGTTCTGCAAAGAATGACTGAGTTGAGTAGTTGGTTCATTAAAAATATACAGCCGATAAGCGTGGGTGTTTGAAGGCGATTGCCAAGTTCTTTGGAACTAAGTGCATAGCACTTTAAACACTCATGAGAATAGAAGTGA
>NZ_JAQSIP010000005.1 GCF_028649475.1 Curvibacter cyanobacteriorum | reverse complement strand
AAACACATCCAGTCGGTGCAGGCCTCCGTGGCTTGGGCCGTCCTGGTTCGGTGAGTCGTCCTGATTTGTCTTCCGGCTCATCGATGGTGTAACTGTAGGTGTTTACCCCAATCAATAAAACCACCTGAGCAGCAAATAGGAATTTCTAAATTAGCAACAATCGGAGGCTTGAAAGGCGGAACTAAATGCCCAGAGGGTTGTCCACGGGGGTTCCAGCGCCTTCGCGAGGCGGTTTTCAGGGCGGAAGGCGGTCGCCAGCCACGCTGTTGAGCCAAGCGCGCAGGGCCACGCCGCGGCCCAGGTCGCCCAGACCCAGGTCATCGGCGTCCCCCGGGACGCCGGTCAACACCGGGCCCCCGGCGGCGCCTGGGGGCACCATGCCGGGTTGCAGCGCCTGAACCAGGACCACAAAGGCCTGCCAGGCGCCAGCCGCCGGGCGGCCTGTGATGGCGGCGCTGCGCCGCGGTGACGGCCCCCGGGCCTCGGCCTCGCGGGCCAGCGTCCAGGCCACGCTGTGCGCCATCGACGCCCCGCTGGGCGTGCCCCAGCGGTACAGGTCGGGGCCGCTGCCGCGCAGGGCCAACGCCAGGGTCAGCAAGGCGCGCAGGTCATCCACCTGGTCGGCCAGTTGTTGGCGGGCCTGGTAGTCGAGGCTGGCGCCGTCGGGCAGCAGGTTGTCCATCAACTGCTGCTGCAGCCCCAAGCGCACGCGCGACACCCAGCCCGCATCACCCAGGGCCAGGCCGATCAGGCCCACGGTCTTGAGGCGGTGGCTGTGCTGTCGGTCCTGGGCACTGGGCCCGCTCAGGTCGCGCGAGGCCCACAGGGCCTGGGCCCAGGCCTGCCACCAGGCGTCGATGCGGGCCCGCTCCGGCGCGGGCAAAGCCGGGCGCAACAGCCGGTAGGCCCACAGCGCGGGTTCCAGCCGGCTGGCCTCCAGCGGTTCGCCCGACGGTGGCAGCCGTGCGGCCCAGGCCTGCAACACCTGGCTGGCACGCTGCGCATAGGCCGCCTCGCCGGTCATCTGAAACAGAAACCCCAGCGCCTGCAATTCGACCAAGCCCTCGGGCGTCGGCGCGGGTTCGGGCGCCAGGCGGGCGGGCACCCCGGGGGCACGGTCCCAGTGCTGGGCCACCCAGCGGTACTGGGCCTGCACATAGGCCGCCAAGGCCGGCTCCTGAGCGGTGCGCTCGCGCAGGCGTTGCCACTGGCGCTCGGGGGGCCAAAACGCCGCCGGGCCCAGGGGGGCTGAGGGTGGCACGGCCACCATGCCCCCTGCCGAGGCCGCCGGGGCCGCCGCCACGGCCGCCCCGGGCAGCCCGGCACCGACGCTCAGCAACAGCGGCAGCCAGGTGAGCAGGACGGGTTTCATGGCATTCCTCCGGACACGGGGACACAGGTCAAACAGGGGCGGCGCAAGGCGACCGACCGCCCCGGCCCAGCCGCCCCACAGGGGCCTGCCGTCGGCGGCCGATAGCCCCCCGTTGAGCGGGATCATAGACCGCTCAGCCGGGGCCGCTCCAGCCCCTGGCCCAGCATCGCGGCCCAGGCCGCGGGGCTTGTTGCGCCTGGCCGGCCCCTGGGCCCGGGCTCAGAGGGCGTAGACCCAGACCGGGCGCCCGTCCGGGGCTTGCAGGCGGCTGTGGCAGGGCTGGCCGGCGACCTCGAACTCCAGGCTGACCAGCCAGCTGCCGGGCGCCATCTCGGCCTGCGCCTTGGCCAGCGCACGCGCCATGCTCTCGGGGCGCTGAAACAGGTAGACCACCTGGTAGTCGGCCCAGGACGCACGCCAGATGTCGGCCCGCCGCACCCGCGCCCAAGGGCAGCGCAAGGCACAGGCCCAACGCAGGGGCCAGCTCCACTCGAGGCCCTGCAACTCGGCCTCGGGCCAGGCGCGGCGCAGCGCGCGCAAACCGGCCCCCAGACCACAACCCGCGTCGAGCACGCGGGCACCGGGGGCCAGCGCGATCACACCAGGCAAGCCGTCGAGGGCCGCCAGGGGGGTGGGAAAGATCGGCGCGTCGCGCCAGGCATTGATGGGGTAGACCAGCAGCACAAAGCCCAACGGCAGCAGCCACAGCCAGGCCGGCAGGCTGACCAGGCCCGAGGCCAGCAGCGACAGCGGAAACCCCAGGGCCAGCATGAAGCGGCGCCACCAGCTGTGGCCCAGCACACTGCCCACCACCCCCAGCGCCGCGCCGGCCAGCAGGGCCAGCGCGACCCCCCACCCCGCGCGCGCCAGGCTGATGAACACCGCCCAGGCCGAGGCCCACACCAACAGGGCCGGCAAGGGCCAAGGCAGGCTCAGGCGGGCGCGCGGCGCGGCGGGCAAGGGCGAGGTGGCGACCGGGGCCGAAAACGCCTCAGGCGGGCCAAAATCTGAGGCCGACCCCGGTGGCGCCGCCGCGCGCGGGGCCGCGCGGGCCGCGGCCCGCTCCACCGCCTCGCGGGCGGCACTGCGGGGAGCACGGGGGCGCTGGCGGGCCATCGCGGACTCAGAGCGCGCGCAGGCGCTCGATCAGGCCATTGAGTTCGTCGAGCGAGCCAAACTGGATCGCCAGCTCACCCATCTGCTCGACCTGGCCATGGCGCTTGACGCGCTTCTTGACGCGCACCTCGACCGCCGCTGTCAGCAGGTCGGACAGCTCTTCTTCGACGCGCTTCAGGTCGCGCGATTTCTCCTTGTCCTTGGCGCTGACCTTGGGCGAGGTCAGGCTGAACTCGGCGCCGATCTTCTTGACCAGGCCTTCGGCCTCACGCACCGACAGCTTCTTGGCCACGATCTGGTTGGCCGCGGTGATCTGGGTCGCGCGGTCCAGCGACAGCAGCGAGCGGGCATGGCCCATGTCCAGGTCGCCGGCCATGAGCATGGTCTGCACCGGCTCGGCCAGGTTGAGCAGGCGCAGCAGGTTGGAGGCGGCGCTGCGCGAGCGGCCCACCGCCTGGGCGGCCAGCTCGTGGGTCAGGCCAAACTCCTTGACCAGGCGCTGCAGGCCCTGGGCTTCTTCGAGCGGGTTGAGGTCTTCGCGCTGGATGTTCTCGATCAGCGCCATGGCCGCAGCGGACTCGTCGGGCACGTCGCGGATCAGCACCGGCACGCTGTCCAGGCCTGCCAGGCGCGAGGCGCGGAAACGGCGCTCACCGGCGATGATTTCGTACTTGCCGTCGTTCGGGCCCGACTGCAGGCGGCGCACCAGGATGGGCTGCATGATGCCCTGGGCCTTGATGCTTTCAGCCAGCTCGTACAGCGCGCCCTCGTCCATGCGGGTGCGGGGCTGGTAGATGCCGGGCACCAGCTGGTCCAGCAACAGGGTGGCAGGCATGCCGCTGTTGGCAGCCGGCGGCGCGCCGTCGCTGCTGGGCTCATCCACCTTGGGGCCCAGCAGGGCCTCCAGTCCACGGCCTAGGCCTTTGGGTTTCTTGGTCACCATGGGTTGCTCGTCTTTCAATCTCGGTTCAAGGGGCGGGCCCCGCCACTCAGGCGGGCATCAAGGCGCGCAGCAGGGCCTGGCCCGCGGGCCAGTCGCCCAGGCCGGAATCGGCGTTGAGGTGGCCGGCAGGGCCTGCGGCCACGTACTCGCTGCCCCAGGCTTGGGCCAGGGCCTGGGCGTGGGCCTCGGCCGCATAGGGGTCGTTGCTGCTGGCCACCAGGGTGCTGCGGAACGGCAGGCGGCGGCGCTCGATCGGGGTCCAGCTGGGCAGCAGGGGGCGCAGGTCGTCGCGCTCCAGGTCGGGCGGCGCCACCAGCAGGGCCCCGGCCACGCGGTGGGTGTTGCGCGAATGGGCGGCCCAGGCCGCCACCAGCACGCAGCCCAGGCTGTGCGCCACCAGCAGCACCGGGCCGGAGCGGGCCAGCACGGCTTCTTCGAGCTGGATGTTCCAGTCGCCACGCAGCGGGCGCTGCCAGTCGTGCTGCTGCACGCGGTGGTAGGCCCACTGGGCTTCCCAGCGGCTTTGCCAGTGGGCCGGGCCGCTGTTTTGCCAGCCGGGCAGGATCAGGATGTCAGAGGGGTTCATGGCAGGGGTGCGGACAGGACGGTCAGGGCGCGGGGCTCACATGGTGCGGATGCGTTCCACCATCTCCTGGGCAAATTCAACAAAGGCCTGGCTGCCCTTGGCCTGGGCGTCGAACACCACGCCGGGCAGGCCGTAACTGGGCGCTTCGGCCAGGCGCACATTGCGCGGGATGACGGTGTGGAACACCTTGTCGCCAAAGTGGGCCTTGAGCTGTTCGCTGACCTGCTGCTGCAAGGTGATGCGGGGGTCGAACATGACGCGCAGCAGACCGATGATCTGCAGGTCCTTGTTGAGGTTGGCATGCACCTGCTTGATGGTGTTGACCAGGTCGGTCAGGCCTTCCAGCGCAAAGTACTCGCACTGCATGGGCACGATCACCCCGTTGGCGGCGCACAGGCCGTTGAGGGTCAGCATGGACAGCGAGGGCGGGCAGTCGATCAGCACGAAGTCGTACTGGGCATCGACCTCGGCCAGGGCCGTCTTGAGGCGCTTTTCGCGGCGCTCCAGCTGCACCAGTTCGACCTCGGCACCGGCCAGCTCGCGGTTGGCGCCCAGCACGTCATAACCGCAGGGTTCGGAATGCACCTTGGCTTCGGCCACCGAGGCCGACTCGATCAGCACGTCGTACACCGACATGGTGAGCTGGCGCTTGTCGATGCCCGAGCCCATGGTGGCGTTGCCCTGCGGGTCCAGGTCAACCATCAGCACGCGCTGGCCGATCTTCGCCAGGCCCGCGCACAGGTTCACCGTGGTGGTGGTCTTGCCCACCCCACCCTTTTGATTGGCAACACAAAAAATCTTGGCCATGAGGAGCTACTTGTTTCTTCGAATTATTTGGAAAGGACCAGCTTGACGCCGAAGCCAATCAGGAACACCCCGGCCAGCTTCTCCAGCACGCGGGTGATGGCGGGGTTGGCGCGCAGGCGGGAGGCCAGGTGGTGCGTCAGCAGCACCACGATCAGGCCGTAGGCGAACGTCAGCGCCGCGATGGTGGCGGCCATGACCCCGAAGGTCAGCAGGCCCTGGTGGTGGGCCGGGTCCACGAACAGCGGGAAAAACGCCATGTAGAAAATGATGGCCTTGGGGTTCAGCAGGGTGATGGCTGCGGCCTGGCGAAAGAACTGGCTCGGGCGGATGTTGAGCACCGGGGCATCGCCGGGCTGCGCGCGCAACATGCGAAAACCAAGCCAGGCCAGGTAGCCAGCGCCCAGCCACTGCACGGCCTGAAAAGCCACCGGCCAGGCGGCCAGCAAGGTCGCCACGCCAGCCACGGCCAGCCACATCAGCACCTGGTCCCCCGCGATGACCCCCAGCGTGGCGCCCAGCCCGCCGCGCACGCCCCCCTTGCTGGTCGAGGTGATCAGCGCCAGGTTGCCCGGTCCCGGGATGGCCAGAAACAGGACGATGGTCGCCACAAACGCACCGTAATCAGCAATACCAAACATGGGGGTTCTCCGGGAATTGAGCGGCCGAGTTTACGCGAGGCCCCAAAGCAAGCAAGCCAGACAGCGGGGGGAAACCACCGCTGGCTGGCTTGTAAAGCGGGCCGACCCCGCCCGGCTGACGGGGCCTCAGGCGGCCCATGCCGCGGGCCGGGGCGCTCAGTGGGGCTTCATCCAGATGATGCAGCGCTCCACATCGAGGGTCGGCACCTGCAGTTGTTCCACGTGAAACACGGTCACATCAGCAGGCAGAGCGGCCAGCTCATCGGCGGGGTGCTTGGCCTTCATGGCCAGCCAGACACTGCCCTCACCCAAGGCCGCACGCGACCAGGTGACAAAGTCGGGCAGCGAGGCAAAAGCCCGGCAGCTGACCACATCAAAAGGGCCCGTCAGGTTTTCGACCCGGGCATGCACACCGCGCAGGTTGGACAGCTTCAACTCGGCGGCCACCTGCTGCACAAAGGCAGCCTTCTTGGCCACCGTGTCGACACAGCTGACCGACAGATCGGGGCAGCAAATCGCAAACACCACGCCTGGCAGACCGCCCCCCGAGCCCACATCGAGCAGGCGCCGCCCTGCCCCACCCAGGCTGGCCAGGTGGCGCTGCAACGGCGGCACCGCCGCCAGGCTGTCGAGCAGGTGCAGGCTCAGCATCTCGGCCGGGTCGCGCACCGAGGTCAGGTTGTAGACCTTGTTCCATTTCTGGATCAGGGCCATGTAGTCCAGCAGGCGCCCCACCTGGGCATCGCTCAGCTCCAGTCCCAGGGTGCTCAGGCCGGCGCGCAGCGCGGCTTCGTGCGGGCGGCTCATGGGTTCACCGCCGTTTCCGGGGTGGTGGCGTCGGCCGTGGCGTCGGTGCTGAAGCCTTTGAAACCCCCCTTCTTGAGGTGAATCATCAACAGCGAGATGGCGGCTGGCGTGACCCCCGAGATGCGCGAGGCCAGCCCCAAGGTCTCGGGCCGGTGCTTGCTGAGCTTTTGCCGCACTTCAAAGGACAAGGCCGTGACCTGGCTGTAGTCCAGATCGGGCGGCAGGCGCAGCTTCTCGTAGTGCGCGGCGCGCTGCACTTCGTCGCGCTGGCGGTCGATGTAGCCCGAGTACTTGGCCGCGATCTCGATCTGTTCGACCACGGGCTCGTACAAATCTCCCAGCACCTCAGGCAGGACCGCGGCCGGCGTGGCCTCGGAGGCCACGGGCAGGTACTTGCCACCGTCAAGCGACATCAGGGCGGCGTAGCTCACATCGGGACGGCGCAGCAGGTCGGCCAGGTTGTATTCGTGCTCGATGGACTTGCCCAGCACGCGCTCGGACTCGGCGGCCGGCAGGTTGCGCGGGTTGACCCAGGTGCTGCGCAGGCGCTCTGTTTCACGTGAAACAGCCTCCTGCTTGCGGCTGAAGGCGGCCCAGCGCGCGTCGTCCACCAGGCCCATGCGGCGGCCGATCTCGGTCAGTCGCATGTCGGCGTTGTCCTCGCGCAGCTGCAGCCGGAACTCGGCGCGGCTGGTGAACATGCGGTAGGGCTCGGTCACCCCCTTGGTGATCAGGTCGTCCACCAGCACGCCCAGGTAAGCCTCGTCGCGGCCCGGCAGCCAGGCGGCTTCGCCCCGGCATTGCAGCGCGGCGTTGATGCCGGCGAACAAACCCTGGGCCGCGGCCTCTTCGTAACCCGTGGTGCCATTGATCTGACCGGCAAAGAACAGGCCCGCAATCTGGCGCGTCTCGAAGCTGCTCTTGAGCGAGCGCGGGTCAAAGTAGTCGTACTCGATCGCATAGCCCGGGCGCAGGATGTGGGCGTTCTCCAGGCCCACCATGCTGCGCACCAGGTCGTACTGGATGTCGAACGGCAGGCTGGTGCTGATGCCGTTGGGGTAGTACTCGTGCGTGGTCAGGCCCTCGGGCTCCAGGAAGATCTGGTGGCTGTCCTTGTCGGCAAAGCGGTTGATCTTGTCTTCGACGCTGGGGCAGTAGCGCGGGCCAATGCCCTCGATCTTGCCGGTGAACATGGGGCTGCGGTCAAAACCACTGCGGATGATGTCGTGCGTGCGCGCGTTGGTGTGCGTGATCCAGCACGGCATTTGCTGCGGGTGCATGGACGCTTTGCCCATGAAGCTGAACACCGGCACCGCGCCCGGCAGGCCACCCGGCACGCCATCGCCAGGCTGCTCGGTGCATTTGCTGAAGTCGATGCTGCGGCCGTCGATGCGCGGCGGTGTGCCGGTCTTGAGGCGGCCTTGCGGCAGCTTGAGCTCCTTGAGGCGCGACGACAGCGTGACGGCGGGCGGGTCCCCCGCGCGGCCCGCGGCGTAGTTGTTCAAGCCCACATGGATCTTGCCGTCAAGGAAGGTGCCCGCGGTCAGCACGACGGTGCGCGAACGGAAGCGGATGCCCACCTGGGTGACGGCCCCCACCACGCGGTCGCCCTCGACCATCAGGTCGTCCACCGCCTGCTGGAACAGCCACAGGTTGGGCTGGTTCTCCAGCATGCGGCGGATCGCGGCCTTGTACAGAATGCGGTCGGCCTGGGCCCGCGTGGCGCGCACGGCCGGGCCCTTGGAGCTGTTCAAGATGCGGAACTGGATGCCGCCCTCGTCGGTGGCCAGGGCCATGGCGCCGCCCAGGGCGTCCACTTCCTTGACCAGGTGGCCCTTGCCGATGCCGCCGATCGAGGGGTTGCAGCTCATCTGGCCCAGGGTCTCGATGTTGTGCGAGAGCAGCAGGGTTTTGCAGCCCATGCGGGCTGCGGCCAGGGCCGCCTCGGTGCCGGCATGGCCTCCGCCGACGACGATGACATCGAATTCTTGTGGGTACAACATGGTGGGTGCGGGGCTCGTGAAGCCCAAGACAGACGAGGCCGCCACAAAGGCTTGCAGCGGAGGGCCGGGGGCCCGAAACCCCTGATTTTACCGGGGTGGCCCCGCGAGCGCGAATCCGGGGCAAAGCCCTCACGGCGGCGCGGTGGGTTGGCTGCGCCAGCGCGGGCCCCACAATGGCAGCCATGACGACTTTCGCCCCCCTCCCCTTGTCCCACCGGGCCGTGACAGTGCGTGCCTGCCGGCGCCCTGGCACCGGGCGCCAAACCATGTTTCACGTGAAACACCGATCCCTGGGACGGGTCTGACATGGACTGCCGCCCCGGCTGCGGTGCCTGCTGCACCGCCCCCTCGATCAGCAGCGCCATCCCGGGCATGCCCCAGGGCAAGCCCGCCAACACCCGCTGCATTCAGCTGGGGCCCGACGAGCGTTGCCTCATTTTTGGCCACCCCGAGCGCCCCGCGGTCTGCGCCCAGCTGCAGCCCTCGGCCGAGATGTGCGGCCTCAACCAGGCCCAGGCGCTGCACTACCTGCAACGCCTGGAGCAGCTGACCCAGCCGGATCGCTGAGCGCGGCTGCCTGGTCGGCGTCGCCCCCGCGCCCCCGGGCCCGGGCCGAGGCACGCAGGTCCTGCAACAAGGCCAGCGCCTGTTCGTGGTCGTAGCGGCGCAGCATCAGGTCCAGCCGGGCCGCGGCCTCGCCAAAGGCCTGGGTCAAGGCCGATGCGTGTTCCCGGAACAACGCCGCCGCATCAAAAGCGCCCTCGCGCAGGGCCTGCTCCAACTGATCCAGCAAGTCGGGCGACAGCTCAACCCTGGGCGCGGCGCCCGCACCGGCCACCGCGTCGGCATCGGCATCTGCCACGTCAGGACCGGGCTCGGGTGCGGCGGGCTCGCTGGCCTGCACTGGCAACCAGCGCATCAGGGTGCGGTACAGCGTGGGCGGGTCCACCGGTTTGGCCACAAAGTCGTTCATGCCGGCCTCAAGGCAGTTGCTGCGCACCTCGGCAAAGGCGTTGGCCGTCATGGCCACGATGGGCAACTGGGCAAAGGCTGGCGTGCCGCGCAGGATGCGCGTGGCCTGCAAGCCGTCCATGCCAGGCATCTGCAAGTCCATCAGCACCAGGTCGGGCAGCGCCGGCAAGCCCTCTTCCAGTCGCTGAACCGCGCTCAAGCCCGAGTCCGCGGTGCTGACCTGCAAGCCCGCCGAACTCAGCAACTCGCAGGCCACCTCGCGGTTGACGGCGTTGTCTTCCACCAGCAAGACCTTGGCGCCCAGGAAGCGCGGTTGCCCCGCCTGCCCGGCCCACTGCTGGGGCAAGGCGCGCAGGCTGTCGCGCACCGGGCTCACCAGCAGCAGCAGGTTGTCGAGCAGGGTCGAGCTGGACACGGGCTTCTCCAGCACCAGGGGCACGCCGAGCGAGCGCGCCTCGTCGCGCACCTGGCGGTCGGGTGCCGCGCTGACCAGCAGGCAGGCCGGTGCGCTCAGCCCATGCTGGGCCCGCAGCGCGCGGATGGTCTGCAGGCCATCCATGCCGGGCATCAGCCAGTCCAGCAGCACCACGCTGTAAGGGTCCCCCGCGGCCTCGGCCTGCCCGGTCAGCGCCAGCGCCTCCTGCCCTGACGCCGCCGCATCGGCGCGCAGGCCCAGTTGGCGCAGCATCTCGGTCAGGGCCTCGCGGGCCTCACGCAGGTCGTCCACCAGCAGTGCGCGCAGACCTGCCAGGCCTTGCAAGGACACGGGCTCGGGCTGCACGGAGGCCGATTGAAGCTGCACCGTGATCCAGAAGTTGCTGCCGCGGTGGGGCGTGCTGACCACCCCCACCTCGCCGCCCATGAGCTGCACCAGGTGCCGCGTGATGGCCAGGCCCAGGCCGGTACCGCCAAAGCGCCGTGTGGTCGACGTGTCGGCCTGCTCGAAAGCACTGAACATGTGGGGCAGCCGGTCGGGGGCGATGCCGATGCCGGTGTCCACCACATCGAATCGCAATTGCCAGCCGCCGGGCTCGGCGCCCCCGTCGACAGGGCGGCAACGGGCCCGCAGCAGCACCGAGCCGCGCTCGGTGAACTTGACCGCATTGCTCAGCAGGTTGAGCAGGGCCTGGGACAAGCGGGTCGGGTCGCCACGCACCATCGCGGGCAGGCCCTCGGTGTCGAGCACCAGCTCCAGGCTTTTCTCCCGTGCCCGGTCCAGCACCAGGGAGCAGGTGCGCGACAGCAGGGTGTCGAGCGCGAAGTCCATCGACTCCAGCGTCAGCTTGCCGGCCTCGATCTTGGACAGGTCGAGGATGTCGCTGATGATGCCCAGCAGGTGGCGTGCCGCGTCGTCGACCTTGCCCAGGCGCTCGCGCGCCAGCGGGTCGTCCAGGTCACGCTGCAGCAGGTAGGTGAGGCCGATGATCGCGTTCATCGGGGTGCGGATCTCGTGGCTCATGTTGGCCAGGAAGGCGCCCTTGGCGCGCGCTGCGCCCTCGGCCCGGTCGCGCGCCTGGGCCAGTTCCTCGTTGAGTTCGCGCAGCTGCTGCTCGCCCTGCTTGATCGCGGTGATGTCGGTCGCCAGCACAAAAAAGCCCTGCACCACGCCCTCGCGCCAATCGGGCACGTAGTGCAGCTGGGTGATGGCAAAGCGGCCGCTGACGCTGGTCTCGGCGCGCTCGAAATGCTGCGGCTCGCCGGCCAGCGCCGCCTCCACATGGTGGCCCAGACGCTGGCGCCGGTCACTGCCAAAAATCTCCTCCAGCGTCTGACCGATGACGCGATCACGGTCCACGCCGTACCACTCGCAAAAGCCGCTGTTGACGAACTTGCAGCGCGTGTCGGCCCCCCAGTACGCCACCCGCCCCGGGATGTTGTCGGCCACCAGGCGCAAGAACTGCTCGGTTTCGCGCAGGCTCTGGTTGAGCTGCTGCTGGCGGGCCTCGGACTCTTTGAGCGGGGTCACGTTGGTGGCAAAGAAATAGTAGCCCTGCACCTCGTCGCCGCGCCAGTCGGGCAGGCGGGTGACCAAAAAGTGCGCCGAACGGCCCCCGCCGCCCGGCATCTCGTAGTCGCTGATGAGCTTTTCGCCGGCCAAAATGCGTTCAATCAACGGCTTCTGGTGCAAAAAGAAGGCTTCGCCAAGCACTTCGGTGACGGTCTTGCCCAGCACCTGGTCGGCCGTGCAACCAAACCAATCGAGGTAGGCGCGGTTGGCAAAGCGCAGGCGCAGCTCCCGGTCCCAATAGGCCACCAATTCGGGTTGGTTGTCGGTCACGATCTGGGCCCGGGTCTCGCTGGCCAGCCGCGCCTCGACCGCCTGGTGCAGGTCGCGCGTGCGGGCCTCGACCAGCGACTCGAGGTGTTCGCGGTGCTGGGCCAGTTCGGCCGCGGTGCGACGCGCCTCGGTGACGTCGGTGAAAGACAGCAACACCCCGTCCAGCGCCCCGCTGAGGGGATCCCGCAGGGGCTGGGCATTGACGTTCAGCCACAGGCGCTCGCCGCCCTGCGGTGAGCAACCCAACAAGGTGTTGTGCACCGGCGCGCCACTGTGCAGCGCACGGCTCAGGGGCAGGTCGTCCGGGCCCAGCGGCTGGCCGGCGTCGTCGACCACATCCCAGCGCTCCAGCGGCCACTGTTGCATGTCCTGCAGCGCATGGCCCAGGATGCGCTCGGCCGACGGGTTGCCGGCCACCACCTGGCGCTCGAGCGAGAACACCAGCACCCCTTCGCTGAGCGCTTCGACCATGGTGCGCTGCCGGGCCTCGCTGTCGCGCAGCCGCTGCAGCACCGAGGCCCGCAGGCGGTCCGAGCGCAGCATGGCCTGGCTGATCGCCAGCCACAGCAACAGGGACGCGGCCAGCGCCAGGTAGAAGGCCTGGTTCAGGCGCCGGGACAGGGCTTCGGTGCGCTGTTGCAGCCACTGCGACAGCCTGTCGGCCTGGTCTTGCAAGCGGTGCAGCGCCAGGCGCAGGGGCAGGTCCTGGGCGGTTTGCCGTCCCGTCGACGCGGCGGGCGACACGCGCAGCGCCAGCAGCGAGCGCAACTCGGCCAGCTCGGCTTGCAGACCGACCTCGCCCGGGGGCGGCTCGGGCAGGGTCAACAACACCAGGTCGTATTCGCGCAGGGCCTGGGCCAGCAGCACCTCGCCGCGGGCGGCTTGCCAAGGGGTGTCCGAGCCGTCGGCCAGGGTCAGGTGCAAAAAGCCCTGCACCAGGTCGTCATTGGCTTGGGCCAGCGCCTGCACCCGCTGGTAGGCCTGCCCCAGGCGCTTTTGCTGGTAGGCGTGCAAGCCCCCCATGGCGGCACACACCAGCACCGAGGTCAGGACCAGCACCACCAGCCGCCGGGGCACCCGGTAACGCGTCAACAGAGGGATCCGGGGGGCAGAGGTCATGGGCGGTCAGTGGCTGCGGGGGGCTTGGACGGAGGCCGGCAGGTCGTCGGCGCTCAAGCCAAACCGGTTCAGGATCTGCAGGTGCTCGGGCTGGCCCAGAAAGCCCGCCTGGGCTTGGTTCCAGCGCGCCTGCAAGGCACGGTCTTCGGGGTGAAAGGCAAAGGCCACCCGATCGGCATCGGGCGCGCAGGGTGGGCGACTGCCCTGCGCCACGACCGATGGGCTCGACGCACTCGCCGCGGCCGGCAAGGCCAGCAGGCGACCGGGCGGCTCCAGCGCCAGTTGGCGCACCGTGGGCCAGGACAAGGCCAGCGCCGGGGCCAGGCCCTGCAGCACGGCGAGCCGACCCGACTGGGCGTCCGGCAAGCTCAGCAACTCGCCCCGCGGTGCCAGGCGCTCGGCTTCCACCGAGCCTTGCAGCACGGCGATGCGAAAGCCGTGCTGGCCGATCATGTCTTCGTAGCTGCCCTGCAGCCGCAAGGGGTTGTCCAGGCGCACCAGCCAGCCGGGACGCACGCACAGGGAAGGGTCAGAGAACAGCACCTGCCGACTGCGCTCCGGGGTGATGAACAGGCCCGCGGCCACCACATCAAAGCGACGCGCGAGCAAGCCCGAAATCAGCTTGTCGAACTCGGTCTGCACCCATTCGATGCGGGGCAGGCCCGCGGCCACCGCGATGCGGCGGGCGCTCTCGGGCGACTCGCCCGTGACGTCGCCCTTGGGGCCCAGGTCGGCGTAGGGGGCCTCCACCGCATAGCCCACGCGCAAGACGCCGGCGGCCTCAACGCGCTGCACCGAACCGTCCTGCCACAGCCCGGCCGCGCCCAACAACACCGTGGCCGCGGCCAGTGCCAGAGCGCACTGGCCAAGCAAGCGACGGCGTGGGGTGGCCGCTGCGGGCCGCCCCGCAGGTGCCGGGCCCGGTGGGCGACTCAAGCCGCCCCCCCCAGGCTGCTGTACTTGGCGGCCACCGCCTCCTCGGTGTCGATGTAGCGCTCGGCCACGGCACAGAACTCGGGGTAGAGCTGGGCGAAGGCCGCGCAGACATCGGGGTCGAACTGGCGCCCGGCGTCGGCCAGGATCAGGTCGCGGGCGACCTCAAACGAGAACGGCGGCTTGTACACGCGGCGCGAGATCAGCGCATCAAACACATCGGCCAGCGCCATCAGGCGGGCCGCCACCGGGATGGCGTCACCGGCCAGCCCGTCGGGGTAGCCCTGGCCGTCCCAACGCTCGTGGTGGTGGCGCGCGATCTGCTTGGCGTAGGCCAGGAAGTCAATCGGCGGGCCCCCCTCGTCGGCCAGGTCCTGCTCGGCGCGCTCGATGGCGGTGGCCCCGAGCAGCGCGTGGGTCTTCATGAGCGTCCACTCGTCGGGGTTGAGCTTGCCGGGCTTGAGCAGCACCTGGTCAGGGATGCCCACCTTGCCGATGTCGTGCAGCGGGGCCGACTTGGCAATCTTCTCGATCGTCACCGGGTTCAGTTCGTCACTGAAGCGGGGGTGCTGCGCCAGGGCCTCGCCCAGCAGGCGCACATAGGACTGGGTGCGCAGCAGGTGGTTGCCGGTTTCGGGGTCGCGGGTTTCGGCCAGGCGGGCCAGCGCGTGGATGCTGATGTGCTGGATGCGCTGGTTCTCGGCCATGCGCCGCGCCACCTCGGCCTCGAGGCTGGCGTTCTGACGCGCCAGCAGGTCGCGCGCGCGCTTGAGCTCCAGCTGGGTGCGCACCCGGGCCTTGACGATGGCCGGTCGCAGCGGTTTGGTGATGTAGTCCAGCGCCCCCAGCGCCAGGCCATGCGCCTCGTCGGCGGTGTCGTCCATGGCGGTGACGAACAGCACCGGAATATGTTTGAGCGCGGGGTTGGCCTGCAGTTGACGCAGCACCTCCAGCCCATCCATGCCGGGCATCATGACGTCGAGCAGGATCAGGTCGGGCTGCGGCTCGCTGGCGGCCAGTCGCAAGGCCGCGGCACCCGAGTTGGCGGCGCGCACTCGGTAGTCGGCTTGCAACAGTTCACCCAACACGGTCAGGTTGTCCGGCATGTCGTCGACGACAAGCACCACCGGGCGGCCGCTGACCTCGTCGCGCTCGCTCATGAAAATCTCCCCGCTAGATTGGTTTGTCGGGTCATTATGGTGGTCACCCTCAACTCTGCAAAGCAGGGTCTTACCAATACCGTCGCGCATCCGCTGACGCCGTTGATCCAGATCGTTGGTCCAGGGGAACCCCGGCCGCCAGTCCGCCCCATGCCGCTCAAACCGGCTTGGGCAGGGGCTTCTGACGCCAGGCCAGGCCGGCCCCGAGCCACAGCGCCAGCGCTGAGAACACCAGCCCACGCAGCAGCCCGCCCGGGCCATCGGCAATCCAGCCCACCGCGGTGGGCCCCAGGATCTGCCCCAAGGCAAACACCACCGTGAACGCCGTGATACCGGCCCCCCACAGCGGTGCGGGCAGGTTGTGCCGCACCAGCGCCGTGGTCGATGCCACCACCGACAAGAACACCCCGCCGAACAACAGGCCCGAGGCCAGCAAGGCGGGCCACCAGGCCGTCCAGGCGGGGATGATGGCCGCCACCCCCAGCAAGGCATTGAGCGTGGCCAGCGCGCCCCCGCCACGGGCCCGGTCGAGCAAGCCCGCCCACAGCCGCGACGATGCCAGCACCGCGGCGCCCAGCAGCGCATAGAACAAGGTGATGCGCGGCGGGGACACCCCCTGTTCACGCAACACCGCGATGACAAAGGTCATGTAGCCGATGTAGCCAACGCCGAACGCGGTGTAGCCCAGCAGCGCCGGCGCCAGCGGTCGCCAGGCCAGCCGCGGGGCCGCCTGGGCCGACGCAGGGGCCGCCGGCAACCACTGCTGCAGGCGCTGGGCCGGCCAGGCCAGCACCACGCTGGCCAGCAGACTCGCGGCCGCCAGGGCCCACCACGCGTAGCGCCAGGCGTGGGCCTGGGCCGCCGCCGCCTCCAGCACCGCGGGCACCAGGAAGGCCGACAACACAATGCCAAAGCCGGTGCCACCGTAGTACAGGCCCAACAACCAGCCCGCGCGGCGCGGCTGCAACGTGCCCAGGCGGGCCGCCAACAGCCCCCCGGCCACGAACACCAGGGCACTCGCGGCCCCGGCCAGCCAACGCTGCAGCAACAGGGGCCCGGCCTCGGTGACCCAACCGCTCCAGGCCATGAAACCACTGGCCAGCAGCGCGCCGCCCAACAACAGGCGCTCGGGGCCATGGCGACGCAACAGCGCCGGCATGGCCAGCGCGCCCAGCAGGTAACCCAGGGCATTGGCGGTGTTCATGGCGCCGGCCAGCGCGTAGGACCAGTCGAGGTCGGCACGCATGGTGGGCAGCAACAAGCCGTAGGAAAAGCGCGTGATGCCCAGCGACACCGCCGCCCCCAAGGACAGGGCCAGGGCCAAGGCGGTGGCGGGCAAGCGCGCCGCGCCATCGGGGGCCGCCTGGGCCGCCTGGGCCGGGTGGGCCGATGGGGGCGTTGCGGTGGCATCGGCCGATGCACCGGGACCCGCCGCGGCGGGCCCGGGGGCCGAGGGCGGGTGGGGGCTGGACCCGGGCGCCGCGGGGGGTGAGGCCATGGGGTGTCTCCATCAGCGCGCCGCGCTGTGTTGTCTTGGCATGCCGCCACTTTAGGGCCTGTCGGCCACCAAGGCGCAACGCAGGCGACACCCCGGTCGGTCGGCCCCACCCCGGCCGCCGAGGTGACAGCGCCGTGCCTAGCACCTTGTGCATGATCCTGCACAAGCACGTCCTTTCGCCGCGGGCTACGCTGTGGGCCTGGTGTTCGAGCGCTCCAACCCCATTTGTTCAGTCACTGTTTTCCAGGAACCCTTTGTCCATGACCACCCTTTTTGACCCCGTCCAGGCCGGCAGCCTGAAGCTCGCCAACCGCATCGCCATGGCCCCGCTGACGCGCAACCGCGCCCCGGGTGCGGTGCCCGCCGCCATCACGGCCACCTACTACGCCCAGCGCGCCAGCGCCGGCCTGCTGATCACCGAAGCCACGGCCATCAGCCACCAAGGCCAGGGCTACGCCGATGTGCCCGGCCTGTACGCCCCCGAGCAAGTGGCGGGCTGGCAGCGCGTCACCGAGGCCGTGCACGCGGCTGGCGGCAAGATCGTGGTGCAGCTGTGGCATGTGGGCCGCGTCTCGCACACCGATCTGCAACCGAACCACGGGGCCCCGGTCGCCCCGTCGGCCATCCGGGCCAACACCAAGACCGTGCTGATCAAGGACGGCGTGCCGGGCTTTGTCGAAACCTCCACCCCGCGCGCCCTCGAACTCAGCGAACTGCCCGGCATCGTCGAGGACTACCGCCGCGCCGCGCGTGCCGCCATCGACGCGGGCTTTGACGGCGTCGAAATCCACGCCGCCAACGGCTACCTGATCGACCAGTTCCTCAAGACCGGCAGCAACCACCGCACCGATGCCTACGGCGGCTCGATCGAGAACCGCGCCCGCCTGTTGCTCGAAGTCACGCGCGCCATCTGTGCCGAGATCGGGGGTGACAAGACCGGCATCCGCCTGTCGCCCGTGACCCCAGCCAACGACGTCATCGACGCCGACCCGCAGCCGCTGTTCGAGTACGTGCTGCGCGAACTGGCCCCGCTGGGCCTGGCCTATGTGCACATCATCGAAGGCGCCACGGGCGGCCCGCGCGAACTGGCCGACCGCCCCTTTGACTACGTGGCCGCCAAGGCCGCCTACCGCGCCGCCGGGGGCCAGGCCGCCTGGATGGTCAACAACAGCTACACCCGCGAACTGGCCGACGCCGCCGTGGCCGCGGGCGCCGACATCGTGGCCTTTGGCCGCCCCTTCATCGCCAACCCGGACCTGGTGGAGCGCCTGCGCCGCAACGGCCCGTACAACGAAGGCAACCGCGCCACCTACTACGGTGGCGGCGAAGCGGGTTACACCGACTACCCGACCCTGTAAGCCCGGGCACTCGCGCACCCGCGCCGTCCTGGGCCCCCGCCCCGGGGCGGTCGCCTCGGCCCCCCACGGGCCAACGACCTCAAGGCGCAGCACACGCCCCCTCGGCCCGCCCGCCCCGCGCGGGCTGAGGCAGAATCCACCGCACCGGGTTCAGGTCTGGTTCAGCTGTCCATGTTCAGATCCAGGCCCACTACCAAAGGCCTTGCGTGCGACTGCTGCTGATTGAAGACGATGCCCCCCTGGCGGAAGCCTTGACCGCGTTCCTGCGCGGCAAGGGCTTTGTGGTGGACACCGCCGCCACGCTGGCCCAGGCCCGCGCCGCCCTGCCCGCGGCGCATTGGGGGGCCCTGCTGCTCGACCTGCACCTGCCCGACGGCGACGGGCTCAGCCTGCTGCCGCTGCTGCAGCGCCATTACCCGGATTGCAGCGTCATCATCCTGACCGCACGCGACCAGATCACCGACCGCATCCGCGGCCTCGACGCCGGGGCCGACGACTACCTGGTCAAGCCCTTTGACCCCGACGAACTGCTGGCCCGCCTGCGCGCGGTCGAGCGCCGCCGCGGCAGCGGTGGCGGCCAGCACGGCGCGGTGCTGCAACTGGGCAACCTGGCCATCGACCTGGCACGCGACCGCGTGCTGCTGGACGGCCAACCGGTTGAGCTCACCGCCAAGGAATGGGCCCTGCTGCGCGTCATGGCCAGCCGGCCCGAACGCATCCACAGCCGCGACAGCCTGCTCGACGCGCTGTACGGCTTTGACGACGACACCGACAGCAACACGCTGGAGGTGTTCATCAGCAAACTGCGGCGCAAGATCGGCCGCGAGCGCATCCAGACCCTGCGCGGCCTCGGCTACCGCCTGGCCGGCCAGACCCCATGAGCCCGCCTGCGTCCAAGGCCCCTGGCAGCCTCGTCACGCGCCTGAGCCGCGCCCTGGTGCTGTGGGTCAGCGGCCTGTGGCTGATGACCGCCCTGGGCACCACCTGGTACGTGCGCACCGAGGTCAACGACGTCTACGACAGCGCGCTGTCCGAGAGCGCCTGGCGCCTGCTCGACCTGGTCAACCACGAACTGGCCGAACACGGCGCCGGTCTGGTGCTGGGCAACGCCCCACCACAGCGCAGCAGCGACTTTCCGCTGCACATCGAACCGCACCACCTGATCTACCAGATCACCAGCCCCGACGGCACCCTGCTGCTGCGCTCCAACGACGCCCCCGACCAGGTGCTGGCGCCCGACGTGCGCTATGGCTTCACCGAGCAAGGCGACTGGCGCGTCTTCAGCCTGACGCACCCGGACAGCCAGGCGCGCATCCATGTGGCCGACGCGCGCGGCCACCGGCGCCACACGCAGATCGACATCGTGCTGTCGCTGATGCTGCCCCTGCTCGGCCTGCTGCCGGTGCTGGCGCTGATGATCCGCCACATCACCCGCCGTGAACTGGCCAGCGTGGCCACCCTGGCCGACCAGATCCGCGAGCGCAGTGACCGCAACCTCAGCCCCTTGTCCAGTGCGGGCCTGCCGGCCGAGCTGCTGCTGATCACCGAACGCAGCAACCACCTGCTGCAGCGCCTGGCCGGCGCGCTGGACACCGAGCGCGCGCTGGCCGCCAACGCGGCCCACGAGCTGCGCACCCCGCTGGCCACCACCCAGCTGCGCCTGCAGGGCCTGCAGGACCTGATCGGCCAGCAGCCCGATGCCGTGCTGCGCCAGGAGCTGCAAAAAGCACAGGACGCGCTGGCCCAGCTGAGCCGGCGTGCCGAAAAGCTGCTGCAGATGTCGCGCGCCGAATCGGGCGCCACACTGGCCCGCGAGCCCGTGGCCCTGAGCCCGCTGGCCGCCGCCGTGGCACAGGAGTTCTGGCTCGACCCGGCCATGATGGACCGGCTGCAACTGCAAGTGCCCGAGCACGGCGATGCGGTGGCCCTGGGCGATGCCGACGCGCTGGCCATCGTGCTGCGCAACCTGCTGGAAAACGCCGTCCGCTACGCCCCGCACGGCCCCATCGTGCTGCGCGTGGCGCTGCCCGCCCGGCTGAGCGTCAGCGACCAAGGCCCAGGCATGGCGCCGGACCGCCAGGCCGAGCTGCTGCAGCGCCACCAGCAAGGCCACGCCGACCCCGGCACCCCTGCCCCCACCGCAGGCGCTCGCCACCCGCCCCAGCCCGGCTACGGGCTGGGCCTGTCCATCGTCAGCACCATCGTCGAGCGCCAGGGGGGACAGATCAGCCTGCACTCGCCGGCCCCCGGTCGTGCGGCGGGCCCCAACCCCGGGCTTGAGGTGCGGCTGGACCTGCCCCCGGCACCGCCCCCCTCCGCCCCGTCCCACGGGGCCCCGGCCTGAACACTGAACCCCACCGTGCGCTGGACCGATTCAAACGCCCGCCACGAAACGCTGTCACCCTTGCCCCCACCATGACCCCTTCCCACCGCACCCCTGTCGCCTGGCTCGGCGCCTGCCTGCTGGCCCTGCTGCCACTGCAAGCGCCCCACGCCGCTGAACTGTTGGCCCTGACCCCGGCCCAGGCCGAGGCCGCCGGCCTGCGCACCCAGACCGCCAGTGTCGCCCCCCAGGACGACCCACAACGCAACCTGCTGCTGCAAGGCACCGTGGTGCTGCCCAGCCAGGCCAGCGACATGGTCAGCACGCCGCTGGCGGGCGTGGTGCAGAGCCTGCTGGTCAGCCCCGGCCAGAGCGTGGCCGCGGGCACCCCGGTGGCGCGCCTGCTGAGCCCGCAACTGATCGAATGGCAACGTGAATGGCTGCATGCCGACGCACAGGCCCAGCTGGCACGCGAGCGCCTGCAACGCGACGAACAGTTGTTTGGCGAAGGCATCATCGCCGAGCAGCGTCTGCGCGAAACCCGCAGCCAGGCGCGCATGGCCCAGGTCTCGCTGGACGAGAAGACCCAGGCCCTGCAACTGGCCGGCCTGTCGCAGCGGCAGCTGCAGCAACGCCAGCTCGACCCGCACCTGACGCTGCTGGCCCCCGCGGCCGGCACCGTGCTGGGGCTGGACGCGAGCCCGGGCCAGCGGCTGGAGGCCGGCATGCCCGTGGCGCGCCTGGCCCGCCACGGGCGCCTCAGCATCGAGGTGCAGGCGAGCCAGCAACAACTGCCCTGGCTGCAGGTGGGCCAGAGCCTGCAGGTGGACGGCTGCAAGGCCCCCGCGCGGCTCGTGGCCATCACGCCCCAGGTCAACAGCGGCAGCCAGTCGGCCCTGTTGCGGGCCGACTTCAACAGCCCCGAGCGCTGCCTGCGCCTGAACCAGTTTGTGCAACTGCGCGCCGCCGCGGTCAACGCGCCGGGGGCCGCCGCAGGGGTCGGGCTGCCGGCCGAAGCCGTGGTGCTGCACGGCGGCCAGCCGCATGTGTTTGTGCAGCGCGCCAAGGGCTATGAACCGGTGGCCGTGACGCTGGCGCCCGGCGGCGGCGCGCGGGTCACCGTGCTCAGCGGCGTGCGCGCGGGTGACGCCGTGGTGGTCAAAGGCACCGCCGCCCTGAAGGGGGTCTGGCAAGGCCTGGGCCAAGAAGACGCAGCGGCCAAACCCGCGGCCGCCCCCGCCACCAGCGCCGCCCCGAAAGCCCCGTGATGCTGAGCCGCCTGATTGCCCTGGCGCTGTCGCAGCGCCTGTTCACCCTGGTGCTCACCCTGGCGCTGATCGGTGCCGGCGTGCTGGCCGGGCGCGAGCTGCCCATCGACGCCTTCCCCGATGTCTCGACCACCCAGGTCAAGCTGATCCTCAAGGCCCCGGGCATGACCCCGGCGGAGGTGGAATCGCGCATCGTCGCCCCCATCGAACAAGAGCTGCTGGGCATCCCCAAGCAGGTCATGCTGCGCTCCACCAGCAAGTACGCGATCGCCGACATCACGCTCGACTTTGCCGACGACACCGACATCTACTGGGCCCGCCAGCAGGTCAGCGAACGCCTGAACGGCGTCCTGGGCGACCTGCCCCCCGGCCTCAGCGGTGGCTTGGCGCCCATCACCACGCCCCTGGGCGAGATGTTCATGTTCACGCTCGAAGGCGAGGCCAGCCTGGCCGAGCGCCGCATCGTGCTCGACACCCTGATCCGGCCCCGCCTGCGCAGCCTGCCCGGGGTGGCGGACGTCAACTCGCTGGGCGGCGTGGTGCAGACCTTCGAGGTGGTGCCCGACCTGGCCGCGCTCAGCGCCCGCCAGCTTTCACTGAGCCAGTTGCAGGCCGCGCTCGAGGGCAACAACCGCAACGACGGCGCCGGCCGCCTGGTCAGTGGCGAAGAATCGCTGCTGGTGCGCAGCGACGGCAGCATCCGCGACCTCGAGGACGTGCGCCAGATCAGCATCCGCCAGCAACAGGGGCAGTCGGTGCGCGTCGGTGAGGTGGCGCAGGTGCGGCTGGGTGAGCTGGCCCGCTACGGCGCCGTGACGCGCAACGGCGAAGGCGAAACCGTCGAAGGCCTGGTGCTGGGCCTGCGCGGCGCCAACGCCCGCCAGTTGGTGCGCGAGGTGCGCGCCACACTGGACACCCTGGGCAAGGGCCTGCCCCAGGGCATGCGCATCGTGACCTTTTACGACCGTGGCGAGCTGGTCGGTCGCGCCACCCAGACCGTGGCCAAGGCGCTGGCCGAAGCCACCGTGCTGGTGCTGGTCCTGCTGCTGCTGTTCCTGGGTAATTTGCGCGCCGCGCTGGTGGTGGCACTGATCCTGCCGCTGTCGGCACTGGCCACCTTCGTGCTGATGCAGCAATGGGGTTTGTCGGCCAACCTGATGTCGCTCGGCGGCCTGGCGATTGCCATCGGCATGCTGGTCGACGCGGCGGTGGTGGTGGTCGAAAACATCGAGGCGCGCCAGGCCAGCCTGAGCCCTTCGGCCCGGGCCCTGCCCAACCGCCACCATGTGTTCCGCGCCACCGCCGAGGTGGCCACCCCGGTCGGCGCGGGGGTGGCGATCATCATGATCGTGTTCCTGCCCCTGCTCACGCTGCAGGGTTTGGAGGGCAAGTTGTTCAGCCCCGTGGCGCTGACCATCGTGTTCGCGCTGGGCGCCTCGCTGCTGCTGTCGCTGACCGTCATCCCGGCGCTGGCGTCGTGGCTGCTGCACGCCCCCGCCGCGGGCCACGCGCACCGCTCGCCGTGGCTGGTGCGCTGGCTGGAAGCACGGTACACGCCGCTGCTCGACTGGGCGCTGGGCCACACGCGCAGCGTGGTCACGGGCGCCTTGATCGCCCTGGTGGCGGCGCTGGCCCTGTTCCCGCTGCTGGGTAAGTCCTTCATGCCCGCGCTCGATGAGGGCGATGTGCTGCTGCAGGTGGAGAAGCTGCCCTCGATCTCGCTCGAGGCCTCCAGCGCCACCGACCTTGCGCTGCAACGCCGCATCCTGCAAGCGGTGCCCGAGGTGGCCAGCATCATCGCGCGCGTCGGCACCGACGAACTGGGGCTGGACCCCATGGGCCTCAACGACACCGACACCTTCCTGGTGCTGCAGCCGCGCGAACGCTGGAGCGTGCCCAACAAGGAGGCCCTGATCGACAAGATCCGCGAGGCGGTGCAAGACGTGCCGGGCATCAACATCGGCTTCACGCAGCCGATCGAGATGCGCACCTCCGAGATGCTCTCGGGCGTGCGCGGCGACCTGGCCATCAAGGTGTTTGGCCCCGACCCGCAAACCCTGGCGCAACTGGCCCAGCAGATCGTGCAAGTGCTGCAAACCGTGCCCGGCAACGAGGACGTGATCACGGCCCAGAACGAGGGCGTGCAATACCTCAGCGTGTCGCTCAACCGGGTCGCCATCGGCCGCCTGGGGCTGACGGTGGAGCAGGTGCAAAACGACCTGCGCGCCCTGCTCGAAGGCCAGCGCAGCGGCACCGTGGTGCAGGGCATCCGCCGCGTGCCACTGATGATCCGCGGCGGCGACAGCCTGCGCCTGGCGCCCGAGCAGTTTGCCCAGCTGCGCCTGCCTCTGCCCGACGGGGCCTCGGTGCCGCTGAGCCATGTGGCCGAGCTGCGCCGGGTGGACGGCCCGGTGAAGATCGAGCGCGAGAGATCCATGCGCATGTCGGTGGTGCGCGCCAATGTGCGGGACCGCGACCTGGTTGGCTTTGTCGAAGACGCGCAGGCCGCCGTGGCCCGCGAGGTGACCCTGCCGCCGGGTTACCAGCTGGCCTGGGGTGGCCAGTTCGAGAACCAGCAACGTGCCGCAGCGCGCCTGGCCGTGGTCGTGCCGGTGGCGCTGGCGCTGATCCTGCTGGTGCTGTTCGCCACCCTGGGCCAGCTGCGCCAGGCCCTGCTGGTGTTCGTCAACATCCCCTTCGCCCTGATCGGCGGGGTGTTTGCGCTCGGGGCCACGGGCACCTACCTGTCGGTGCCGGCCTCGGTGGGCTTCATCGCGCTGATGGGCATCGCGGTGCTCAATGGTCTGGTGCTGGTGACCTGCTTCAACCAGTTGGCCGAACAAGGCCTGCCGCTCCACGAGGTGGTGCGCCAGGGTTGCCTGCGCCGCCTGCGCCCGGTGCTGATGACGGCCTGCATCACCGCGCTGGGCCTGGTGCCCCTGCTGCTGGCCACGGGCCCGGGCTCGGAGATCCAGCGCCCGCTGGCCACCGTGGTGATGGGCGGCCTGTTCAGCGCCACCGTGCTGACCCTGTTCTTGTTGCCCTTGCTGTACCGCCACTTTCACCGGCCTTCGCGCCCCCTCACCGCATGACGCCCCTGAGCCCCGAGCCCCACGATCCCGCTGCGTCGAGCCCGCCGCTGTGCCTGCTGCACCTGTCCTTGCCCCAGGCGCTGGAGACCGCTTTGCTCGATGCCCTGCAAGCCCAGCCAGGGCTGCCGCCGCTGAACGTCTGGCCAGCCCAGCAGCTGGGCCCCGGTGTGCCCCTGCCCAGCGCGCTGGAGCAAGTGCATGGCCGGGCCCGGCGCAGCCTGGTGCAGCTGATGCTGCCGACAGCCGACGTGCCCGCGCGCCTGCAAGCGCTGCGGGCCGCCCTGCCCCACCCCGACGTGCACTGGTGGACCACGCCGGTGCTGGCCCACGGAAGCCTCACATGACCCCCAACGCCTTGTGGCCGCGCCCCCGCGCCGCCGTCCACACCCCGGTCCGCCTGCCCCGCCTGGGGCCCACCGTGCTGACCGCCCTGCTGAGTGGCCTGCTGAGTGGCCTGCTGAGTGCCACCCTGGCAGGCCCGGCCTGGGCCGCCGGTGAACACCCGGCCCACACCAACCCGCAGGCCCGCCTCCAGCCCGAGCACCAACCCTGGGTGGCCGGCCTGCACCAGGTGCTGCCCCCGGACGCACCGGTGCGCGCCATGCTGCTGCAACAGCCCGCGGTGCAAGCCGCCCACGCCGGGGTCGGCGTGGCCCAGGGCCGGCAGGCGCGGCTGGCCGCCGGGCCGCACGAATGGACGGTCCGGTCCGGCGTGCAGCAACGCCGCGAAAGCCTGGGCCCGCGCTTCACCGAAACCGAGATCGCGCTCGAGCGCGGCCTGCGCCTGCCAGGCAAACAACGCACCGACCAGGCCATGGGTCAGGCCGAAGTCGAGGTCGGCACGCTGGCCTTCGAGGACACCTGGCACGAGTCCGCCCGCAGCCTGCTGAAGGCCTGGTTCGACTGGCTGCGCGAATGGCGCAGCAGCCGCACCCTGGACGAGCAGCGCCAGCTCGCCGAGCAGCAGCACCAGGTGGTGCAGCGCCGCATCCAGGCCGGCGAGGCGGCCCGGCTCGAGGGGCTGCAGGCCGAGGCCGAAGCCAGCCGCGCCCAGGCGGCCTGGCAACAGGCCAGGGCGCGCGAACGCAGCCAGCAGACCGAGCTGCTGCGGCGCTACCCGGCACTGCTGGCCTCGGTGCAATCGTTGACCGCCGCCCCCCTGCCCGCCCCCAGCCCGCTGCCCGACAGCGCCGCCGACTGGGTCGAGCGCGTGTTGGCCGACAACCACGAGCTGGAACTGGCCGAAGCCCAGGCGCAACAAGCCGAGCTGCAGGCCCGCCGCGCCGCGCTGGACAAGCAGGCCGACCCCTCGGTTGGCGTGCGCGCCTCGCGTGAACGGGGTGGTGCCGAACGGGTGTGGGGGGTCTACCTGTCGCTGCCCCTGGGTGGTGCGGCACGCCGCGCCGACGAGCAGACCGCGCTGGCCCTGGCCCAGGTGGCACGCGACAAGGCGGCCGAGGTGCGCCAGCGCGTCAGCAACGACGCCTGGCGCGTGGCCCTGCTGGCCAGCGAAGGCGAAGCCGCCTGGCGCTCACTCGACGCGGCCGGGCAGCGGATGGCCCAGGCCGCGGCCCTGGCCACGCGCGCCTACAGCCTGGGGGAACTGCCGCTGGGCGAGGCGCTGCAGTCGCGCCGGCTGGCGCTCGAAGCCCAGCTCAACGCCGATGCCGTGCGCCTCGATGTGCTGGAAAGCCAAAGCCGCCTGCTGCTCGACGCCCACCAGATGTGGACCCCGCCCAGCCACGACCAAGAACCCTGAGGCGCCGGCCCCATCCAGTGCGTGCGGCTCAGCCCAGGCCCACCGGGCTGGGCGCGCGCATCACGATGCGGGTGAACAGGCGGTCGTAGGCCGGGTCGCGCCGCTGCGGGTTGGCCAGCGGGTCGACATGGCTCAGGAACGCCTCGTCGAGGGCCTTCCAATCCTGCTCGTTGAGCACCTTGCGCGCCTCGGGAATGATCACCGTCTCCTCCAGCCGCATGTGGTCGAGGTAGAAGTTGACGTAGCGGCGCAGCTCTTCTTCAAAGCGCGGCCGCCGGGTGTCGCCCATCAGCTCCCAGGCCAGCAGCAGGTGCTGCAGCTCGCGCACCGCGGCCTCGCCTTTCATGTGGTCGCGCTCCAGCTGCTCAACCACCGTCATGACGTGCGGCGAGTGGCGTGCCACGCGCGGAAACAGCAGGTCCGATTCCTTGGGGTGGTGCAGCTTTTCGGGAAACTCATCGATGTAGAACAACATCGCGCGCATGACGTCGAAAAAGCCCGCAGGCTCATCGCCCGGACCCCGGTCCAGCATCATCAGCATGGAACGCAGCATGGCCGCCAACGCGGTGTGTTCTTCCTGGATGACCTTGATGCAAGCCTGTGCCATGTCGTGCTCCGGGGATTGAAAACGAAGCCCGCAGGGTGCCATGGGCGCCTGGGGGCGTCCCTGACCCAGATCAAGTCGCCGCCAGAGCCGGCGCGCGCACCACCTTGTCGGCGGGCAGCACGATGCCCGCGCGCAGGCCCACCCCGAGGGGGCCGCTGCCCAGCTCAAAGCGGGCCCCCATCAGCTGGGCGTAGCGCGACACGATGGCCATGCCCAGGCCCGCCCCTTCGCCCATCCATTCGCGCTCCTCACCCCGCACCCAGCGCTGCAGGATGCGCTCGCGTTCCAGCGGGGCGATGCCGGGGCCGTTGTCCAGCACCCACAGCTGCACACCATCCCCGTCAACCCGCAGCTCCACCGTGATGCTGCGCGGCTGCCCCGCAGTGGGCACGCCATAGCGCAGCGCGTTGTCCAGCAGGTTGTTCAGGATGCCCTCGAGCAAGGTGGCCTGGGCCAACACCGTGACCGGCTCGTCCAGCCCTTGCGCCCCCAGGTCCACCCCGGCGGCATCGGCGCGTGACAACAGGCGCAGCACGGCGTCGCGCACCAAGGCGTCCAGGGCCACCGGCACCGCCTGCATCTGGGTGCGCGCCTCATCGGCCAGCGCCAGCGCCAGCAACTGGTCCACCAGGTGGCTGGCACGCGCCTCGCTGCCCACAATGCGCTGCAGTTGGTCGCGCCAGGCCTCGGGCTCCTTTTGCGCCAGCCCGTACTCGGCCAGCGCGCGGATGCCGGCCAGCGGGGTGCGCAGTTCGTGCGCCACATTGCCGGCAAACTCGCGCTGGGCCTGCACCCCGCGCGCCACACGGATCAGCAAACCATTCAGGGCCGTGGCCAGGCGGTGCACGTCGCGCGTGTTGGCCACCACAGGCAGGGGGGTCAGGTCCTGCGCATCGCGCTGTTCCATGGCCTGTTGCAGGCTGGTCAAGGGCTGCAAGTCACGTCGGATGGCACGGCTCAGCCAGGCCGCCAAGATGACCAGCAGCAAGACCTCGGGGATCACCGAGTACAGCAGCAGGCTGCGCAGCAACGCACTGCGGCTTTGGGTGGTCTGGGCCATCACCACTTCAAAAGCCTGTGGGTCGCTGCGCTGCAGGCGCACCGCCCGCAAAGGCTTGCCCTGGAAGCTGATGTTGGCAAAGCGGAACGGGGGCGCGTCGGGTTCGGCGGGCTCATCGGGCATGAACAGGCCTGCCTGCCCGGTGAGCAGGCTGCCGTCGGCCCGGCGCACGGCAAAGTACACGCTCTCCACCTGGTCGAACAGCACGGCGCGCACCTCGCGGGTGGACAACATCAACTCCAGCCCGGCCTCGTTGGCGCGCACGTTGTTGGCCACCGAATAGGCGTCGTCGAGCAGCGAGCGGTCGTAGGCCGCCTGCGTGAAGTGGCTGGCCACGGAGATCACCACCACCGAGCCCGCCAGCCAGACCAGGCCCAGCGGCAGCAGAACGTGGCGCAACAGGCGCGAGCGCAGCGAGGGGTAGGCCGCGGACTCGGTGTCCGGCTCAGACATCACCGGCTTCCAGCAAGTAACCCAGGCCACGCAGGGTGCGGATGCCCGCGCCACTGCCGGCCAGCTTCTTGCGCAAGCGCGAGATGAAAGCCTCCAGCGCGTTGTCGCCCAGCGCCTCGTCAAAACTCGACAACTTGTCGGCCAAGGCCCGCTTGCTGACCACGCGACCGGGCGGGGTCATCAGCTCCCACAGCACCTCGAATTCACGCGCAGGCAGGTCAAAGGGCTCGCCCCGCAGGCTCAGGCGGCGTGCCTTGCGGTCCAGCATCAGGGCGCCCACCACCGACACGTCCTGGGTGCCCAGGCTGCGCCGCACCAGGGCGCGCAGGCGTGCCTCGACTTCGGCGAGGTCAAACGGTTTGCCCAGGTAGTCGTCGGCCCCGGCATCGAGGCCGGCGATGCGCTCCTCGGTGCGGTCGCGCGCGGTCAACACCAGCACCGGCACCTGGTCGCCGCGGCTGCGCGCGGCGCGCAACAGGCTCAGACCACTGCCCATGCCCCCGTCGGCCTGGCCACTGGGCAGGTTGAGGTCGAGCAGCACGGCATCAAAGGGTTGGACACGCCAATAGTGCTCTGCCTCACGCAGCGTGGCGGCCGGATCCACCCGGTGCCCTGCCTCGGTCAGGCTGCGCACCATCACATCGCGCAGCACGTTGTCGTCCTCAATCACCAGAATTCGCACAGTCCGATGCCCCTCGTCCCACAGGTAAACCCTGATGCTCACCGCGGCCACCGGCGACCGCAGGTCAGGTGGTGGTCAGCGAGCGCCAAGCATAAATGAGCGATGAGCATACGACAGCTGTGTCTGCTGGCCTTGTTGGCCACCAGCCTCCCCACCTTGGCGCAAACCAGCGCGCCCACTGACAGCCCCTTGCGGCTGGGCCAGGTGCTGCAAAGCGCACGCCTGAACCTGGACGTGCAACTCACGCGCGACCTGGCCGCCGCGGCCGCCGCCGACGTGAAAAGCGCCGACCACGCCCCCCTGCCCGTGCTGACCGCCAAGGCCAGCCAGATGGACCTGCAAAACGGGGTCGGCGGGGGCAACTGGGTCAACCGCAAGCGCGTCGACAAAAGCCTGGGCATCGACTGGACCTGGGAACGCGGCAACAAGCGCGAACTGCGCACCCTGTCGGCCCAACGGGCCGCCGACGCGGCGCAGTCCGACGTCGAGGACATGCAGCTGCAGCAGTTGCAGGCGGGCCTGAATGGGTTCTATGACCTGCTGGCCGCCCAAGAGCGGCTCAGCGAGATCAGCGCCATCGGCCAGAACCTGTCGCAATGGGCCAGCACCGCGGCCCGCCGCGTGAAGGCGGGCGACCTGGCCGCCCAGGACGCGGCGCGCATCGAGATCGAAGCCCAACGTGCCCAAAGCGACGTGCAACAGGCCGAACTGGACCGCCAGCGCGCCGCCGCCGCGCTGAGCCAGGTGCTGGGCCAAGCCGGCGCCCCCCGGGTGGCGGCCGACTGGCCCTCGCTGCAAGCGGTGGCCACGCCGGCCGATCTCGAATCGCTGATCGAAGCCCGCGCCGATGTGCGTGCCGCGCTGGCGCGGGTGCAGTCGGCCCAGGCCGCGGTGGACAACGCCCAGGCCCTGACCCGCAGCGACATTACCTGGGGTGCCTCGGTGGACCACTACCCCGGCACCTCGACACGGCTGCTGGAGCTGCGCCTGCAGATGCCCCTGCAAGCCAACTACAGCTACCAGGGCGAAATCGCCCGGGCCCTGGCCAACCTCGAGCAAGCCCGCCATGCGCTGGAGCGCACCCGCCTGAGCGCTCGGCTGGAGCTGCAGACCCTGCAACAAAGCCTGATCACCAGCGACGGTCGGGTGCAGCGCTACGAGCGTGACATCCTGCCGCGAGCTCGCCAGGTGGCCGACGGCGCCGAGCTCGCCTACCGCCAGGGTGCCGTGCCCCTGGTCGACCTGCTGGACGCGCGCCGCACCCTGCGCGCCACCCTGATCGAAGCCATCAACGCACGCGCGGACCATGCCCGTGCGCGGGGCAACTGGCTGCTGCGCACCCAGCCCGACACCTTGCTGGCCACCCCTTGATTCGACCGCCGATGCGCTCCCTTACCCCGGACATTCCCATGCGTTCCCTGATCCCCCGTTCCCGCTCAGCCCTGGCGCTGGGCTGCGCCCTGGCCGTGTCGATGCTGTTGACCGCCTGCAATGAGCCCAAGGCCCCCGCACCAGCGCCCCCACCGGGCCCCACGGTGCAAGGCCAGCAACTGCGCTTCCCGGCGGGTCACCCGCAGCTGGCGCTGCTGGCCACCCACCCGGCCCAGCCGGCGCAAGAGATCCCGATCGACCTGCCCTCGCGCCTGGTCTGGAACGAAGAACGCACGCAGCGCCTCTACCCCGCGCTGGCCGGTCGCGTGACCGCCATCCAGGCCGACGTGGGCCAGGCCGTGGACGTGGGTTCGCCGCTGGCGCGCATGGCCTCGCCCGAACTGGGCCAGGCACAGGCCGACACCGCCCGCGCCCTGATCGACGCACGCCAGGCGCTGCAGACCCTGCAGCGCCAGCGCGAGTTGTTCAACGCCGGCATCATCGCGCGCAAGGACCTGGAACAAAGCGAGGCCGACGCCGCGCGCGCCCAGGCCGAAGCCACCCGGGCCCAGGCGCGCACCGCGCTCTATGGCGGCGGCCACCAGGTCAACCAGCAACTGACCCTGAGCAGCGGCATCAAAGGCGTGGTGGTGGAACGCAACATCAACCCCGGCCAGGAGGTGCGCCCGGACGCGGCCGGCGCTGGCGCGCCCCCCTTGTTCGTGATCAGCGACCCGCGCTCGCTGTGGGTGCAGATCGACGCACGCGAGGTGGACATCGGCCTGCTGAGCCCGGGCGCCAAGTTCGAACTCGAAGTCCCCGCCTACCCCGGTGTGGTCTTCACCGGCCAGGTGCTGGCGGCCTCGGACGCCATCGACCCAGGCACCCGGACCATCAAGGTGCGTGGCCTGGTCAACAACACCGACCGGCGCCTGAAGGCCGAAATGCTGGCCACCGCGCGCATCCGTCAAAGCTTCAAGAACAGCGTGCGGGTGCCGGCCACGGCCATCACGCTGCGCGGCAACCGCCACGCCGTGTTCGTGCAAACCCAGCCCGGGGTGTTTGAGCCGCGCGAGATCACCCTGTCCTTCCAGGGCCCCAAAGAAGTGGTGATCAGCCAGGGCCTGCAGCCCGGCGAACAGGTGGTGACCGACAACGCCCTGCTGCTGGCACGCCAGTTCCATGTGGCCCAGGAAGAAGCCCTGGGCCGTGCCGGTGACCCGGCGGGCAACACCAGCCGCCCGAGCGCGCCCCAGAAAGCCGACACCCCATGAGACGCCTGATCCATTACGCGGTGCACCAGCCGCTGTTCATCATCCTGGGCACCCTGCTGTTTGCGATGGCGGGGGTGATCGCCTTCAAGAACCTGTCGGTCGAGGCCTTCCCTGACGTCACCGACACCCAGGTCACCGTGATCGCCCTCTACCCGGGCCGCGCAGCCGAAGAAGTTGAAAAGCAGGTCACGCTGCCGATCGAGGTGGCCCTGTCGGGCCTGCCGAATTCGATCCGGGTCTTTTCGCACACCCAGTTTGGCCTGAGCTTCATGGTCGTCACCTACGACGACAAGGCCGACGTCAACCTGGTGCGCCAGCAAGTGGGCGAACGCCTGCGCGGCGTGGACCTGCCCGCGGGCGTGGAAGCCGACATCGCGCCCAACGCCACGCCGGTGGGCGAGATCATGCGCTACCGCCTGCGCGGTGACGGCAAAAGCACCACCGAGCTGCGCACACTCGAAGACTGGGTGGTCGAGCGCGGCCTGCGCCAGGTGCCTGGCGTGGCCGACGTGGTGGCCATGGGGGGCGCCATCAAGCAGTACGAGGTGCAGCCCGACCTCGACAAGTTGCGCGCCTACAAACTCAACTTCCAGAACCTGCTCGACGCGCTGGGTCGCGGCAACTCCAACGCTGGCGGCAGCTACGTGGCCCAGGGGGCCCAGCAGTACACCATCCGCGGCATCGGCTTGCTGCGCTCGGCCGAGGACATTGGCCGCATCGTGGTGGCCTCGCGCAACGGCACACCGATCCTGATCCGCGACATCGCCCAGGTCAAGATCGGGGCGGTGCCGCGCCTCGGCGTGGTGGGCCAGGACGACGATGACGACATCGTCACCGGCATCGTCATCATGCGCAAAGGCGAGAACCCCAGCGTCGTGCTGAAAAACGTGAAGGACAAGATCGCCGACCTCAACGACCATGTGCTGCCCGCCGGCGTGAAGATCGAACCCTTCTACGACCGCACCTGGCTGATGGACAAAACCCTGTCCACCGTCTTCCGCAACCTGGTCGAAGGCGCCCTGCTGGTGTCGCTGGTGCTGTACCTGTTCCTGTCCAACCTGCGCGCCAGCCTGGCCGTGGTGGTGGTGATCCCGCTGTCGCTGCTGGCCACCTTCATGGGCCTGAAGATCATGGGCGTGCCGGCCAACCTGCTGAGCCTGGGGGCGATGGACTTCGGCATCATCGTCGACGGCGCGGTGATCGTGATCGAGAACATCCTGCACCGCCTGTCCGAGAACCGCGAGGACATGCCCGAGGCCGAGCGCAAGCAGACCATCATCGACGCGGCCAACGAGGTGGGCCGCCCGACCCTGTTCTCGATGCTGATCATCATTGCCGCGCACATCCCGATCTTTGCGCTGCAACGCCACGAAGGCCGCATCTTCCAGCCCATGGCGCTGTCGGTGACCATGGCGCTGATCGGTTCGCTGATCTTCTCGCTGACCCTGGTGCCGCTGCTGGCCTACTGGATGCTGCGCCGCAAACTGCCGCACGACGACAACCGCCTGGTGCGCAGCGCCAAGCAGGTCTATGAACCCGTGCTGGGCTGGGCACTGAACCACCGCCGCAAGGTCGCCGCGATCGCCGTTGGCGCTTTTGTGATGTCGGGCGTGGTGGCGTCGCGCCTGGGCTCGGAGTTCCTGCCCGAGCTCAACGAAGGCACCACCTGGGTCAACTTCGCGCTCTCGCCCAATGTGTCCACCGACGAGGCCGCCCGCATCCTGCGCATGGCGCGCAAGGCTTTGCTGACGGTGCCCGAGGTGCGCACCACGGTGTCCAAGGCCGGTCAGCCCGAGGACGGCACCGACCCCAAGACCATCAGCATGGCGGAGATCTTTGTCGACGTGAAACCCGAGTCCGAATGGCGCCCGGGCATGACACGCGACAAGATCATCGACGAGATGGACCGCGCGCTGTCGGCCATCCCCAGCATCGACCCGGCGTTCTCGCAGCCGATCCGCGACAACGTGCTCGAATCGATCTCGCAGATCAAGGGCCAGATCGTGATCAAGCTGGCCGGCGATGACCTGGCCGAAATGAAGCGCATCACCGAGGCCATCGCGCGCGAGGTCAAGCAGGTGCGAGGCGTGTCGCGGGCCGAGATCGACCGCGACGGCCAGGTGCCCCAGCTGCTGATCGACATCGACCGCGACCGCGCCGCGCGCTACGGTCTCAACGTCAGCGACATCCAGGACGTGATCGAAGCCGCACTCGCCGGCAAGGCCGCCACCAGCCTGTGGGAAGGCGAACGCAAGTTTGCCGTGGCCGTGCGCCTGCCGCCCGAGGAGCGCGTGATCGCCAACCTGGAGCGCACCCCCATCTCCACCCCTGACGGGGGCTATGTGCAACTGGGCGCGGTGACCCACATCACTGAAACCAGTGGCGCGATGAACATCGCACGCGAAGCGGGTCGCCGCACCACGGCGATCGGCATCTTCATCAAGGACCGTGACATGGGCTCGGTGGTCGCCGACATGAAGGCCCGCGTCAAGAGCCAGGTACAAATCCCGGACGGCTATGTGCTGAACTGGTCGGGTGAATTCGAGAACCAGGAGCGCGCCATGCAGCGCCTGTCGGTGGTCGTGCCGATCTCGCTGCTGCTGATCTTCGTGCTGCTGTTCGACGCCTTCAAGTCCTTCAAGATGGCTTCGCTGATCCTGCTCAACGTGCCCTTGGCGCTGGTGGGCGGCTTTGTGGCGCTGTGGCTGTTCAACATCCCCTTGTCGGTGTCGGCGGCGATTGGCTTCATCGCGCTCAGCGGCCAGGCGGTGCTCAACGGGGTGGTGATGCTGTCGGTGTTCCAGCAGCTGCGCAAGGCCGGCCACACGGTCTACGAGGCAGCCCGACTGGGCTCCATGCAGCGCCTGCGCACCGTGCTGATGACGGCCCTGCTGGCCGCCCTGGGCCTGCTGCCCATGGCGCTGTCGCGCGAGATCGGGTCCGAGACCCAACGCCCGCTGGCCATCGTGGTCATCGGCGGCCTGGTCACCGCCACCTTGCTGACCCTGGTGGTGCTGCCCTCGCTGTACGTGTCATGGTTCTCGCGCAGCAAGTCCAAGGGCAACGCCGCATGAGGGGGCCTGATCTGATCGCGCCGGTCAGATCGCCCTCGCCTTGAGCGCTCGAAGCCAGCCTCCCCCAGGTCCCGTCAGGTCCGCCCTGGCGCCCTGAGGCCCGGTCCCAGGGCCCCGGCGGCCCCCCGAGAACGCCACAGACCAGCCATGAAAAAACCGCCCCATGAGGGCGGTTTTTTTCGCTCTGACGGGCCCCTGCAGGCGAGCCTCGGCGCCGGGCTGAACTCACATGCCCAACAAACCCGACGGCTCACGCTGGGCCAAGTAGGCCGCGCGCGGGGCCGCGGCACGCGCCGCACGGTCTTCGTCGAGGCGGAACTGACGCACCACGCTGGCCAGGCGGTCGGCCTGCTCGCGCAGCGACTCGGCCGCGGCCGCCGACTGCTCCACCAGGGCCGCGTTCTGCTGGGTCATCTGGTCGATCTGGTTGACGGACTGGTTGACGTTGCCAATGCCGCTCGACTGCTCGGACGCGGCTGCCGTGATCTCGCCAATGATGTCGGACACGCGCTGCACGCCACCGACGATTTCGTCCATGGCCGAGCCCGCGTCTTCGACCAGTTTCACGCCGCCGTCCACGGCGGTGACGCTGTTCTTGATCAGGCCCTTGATCTCGCTGGCGGCCTGGGCCGAGCGCTGTGCCAGGCCGCGCACTTCGCTGGCCACCACGGCAAAACCACGGCCTTGTTCACCGGCCCGCGCGGCTTCGACGGCCGCGTTCAAAGCCAGGATGTTGGTCTGGAAGGCGATGCTGTCGATCAGGCCGATGATGTCGTTGATCTTGCGGCTGGAGGCCGAGATCTCGTGCATGCTCGACACCGCTTGGCGCACCACCGAGCCGCCGCGCACCGCAGCGCTCGAGGCCGAGGCCGCCAGCTGGTTGGCCAGCTGGGCCGACGAGGCCGTCTGTTGCACATTGCCGGTCAGGTCGTTGATGGACGACACGGTGGTCTGCACGTTCGAGGCGGTTTGCTCGGTGCGGCCCGACAGGTCGGTGTTGCCGGTGGCAATCTCGTGGCTGGCAGTGGCGATGTTCTCGCTCGCATCGCGCACCTGCGCCACCATGGCGCCCAGGCCTGCTTGCATGTCCGCCAATGCCTTCAACAGGTCCGCCACTTCGTCCTTGCCGTCGTGGTCGATGCGGCGCGACAGGTCACCACCGGCAATCGCCTGGGCCGCCTGGCGAGCCACCTCGAGCGGGCGGCAGATCGAGTGCATGTTCAGCAAGGTCAGCGGCACCACCACCAGCACCGTGATGATGACCGCCGCCACAAACAGCAACTGGGTCTGCTTGGACACGCGGGCCTGGTCAGCAACCGCGCCATTGACCTGGTCGGTCAGGCTTTTCTCGAGCTGCATCAGGGCCTTCTCGGCTTCTTCAAACTGGGCCACGGCGCGACCACTCATGCGGTTGGCGGTGGTGGCGGATTCGTAGCCACTGGACTCGAGCTGGTTCGCCACCGACGAAAACTGATCGCGGTAGGTGCCCAGCTTCTGGCCAATGGTGTCGAGCAAGGTGGCATCGCTGACCGCCTCGGCCGCGGCGATGCGCTTGAGCACTTGCTCGGTGCGCCCAATCGACTCCAGCCACTTGCCGCGCAATTGCTTCACGGCCTCGGGCTTTTCATACTGGATGATCATGTCCTTCTCGAAGCGGCGCACCTGGGCCAGCTCCGCGCGCAGCTCGGTCAGGCTGCCCATGGCCGCATACGAGTGGGTCATGAAGTCTTCGCTCATGCCCTGGATGCGGAACATGCCCAGCATCCCTGCCCCACCCAACATGCCCAGAAGACTGAGCACCACCGCAATCGCACCAATCATTCGAAAACGGATGGTGAACAAGCGCATCGTCGCAAAAAGATTCATGAGGGATCTCCAGAAGCCATCCGAGGGACACCAACCGCCCCATTGGCAAAAATCAACGGTCAGGCGACCGGGACAAAAGGGCAGTTTGCCAGACTTTTATAGGACGAAAGCCCGAATAGCAAGGTGCTTTACCCTCGTCGTCGCCACCGTTTGAGAAGCAAGGCATTGCCCATCACGCTGACGGAACTGAGCGCCATCGCCGCCCCCGCCACCACCGGACTGAGGAAACCCAGGGCCGCCAAAGGCAGGCCCGCGACGTTGTAGGCAAAGGCCCAGAACAGGTTCTGCCGGATCTTGGCCACGGTGCGGTGGGAGATGTCCAGCGCGTCGGCCACCAGCGCCACATCGCCGCGCATCAGGGTGATGCCCGCCGCGTGCATGGCGACATCGGTGCCCGTGCCCATGGCCATGCCCACGTCGGCGGCGGCCAAGGCGGGCGCATCGTTGACGCCGTCGCCCACCATCAACACACAGGCACCCTCGGCCTTCAGGCGCTGGATGCACGCGGCCTTGTCAGCGGGCAGCACCTCGGCCATGACCTCGGTGGCGGCCAGGCCCAGGCGCAGGCCCATGGCTTCGGCCGCGGCGCGGTTGTCACCCGACAGCATCCGCAGGCGCAAGCCCCGGGCCCGCAGTCGGCTCAGGGCGGCGGCGGCTTCGGCCTTGGGTTCGTCGGCGAAACCCAGCAAAGCGTGAACCAGCCAGTCGGCATCGGGCGTTTCAGCGGCGGGGCTCATCAGCACCGAGACCGTGGCCCCCTGCGCTTGCAGGCGCGCCAGTGCGGGTGCCCAGGCCGCGCGGTCGACCCCCAGTTCTTCGGCCCAACGCCAACTGCCCAGTCGCCACCTGCGCCCCTGCACCGTGGCCTGCACACCACGCCCGGCCACGGCCAGCCAGTCGGTGGCGGGGGGCACGTTCAGGCCCTCGTGTTCGGCCCGCGCCAACACCGCGCGCGCCAGGGGGTGTTCGCTGCCACGCTGCAGGCTGGCAGCCACGGCCAGAGCGGCCGCGGGGTCGCCGCCCGCGGCGGGGTCGAAGCTCACCAGCCGGGGCTGGCCCACGGTCAGGGTGCCGGTCTTGTCAAACACCACGGTGTCCACCTGGCGGGCCAGCTCCAGTGCTTGCGCGTCCTTGATCAAAATGCCCTGGCGTGCGGCCACGCCGGTGCCTGCCATGATGGCCGCCGGCGTGGCCAGGCCCAGGGCACAGGGGCAGGCGATCACCAGCACGGCCACCGCATGGATCAAGGCGGGCTCCCAGCCATGCCCGGTCAGCACCCAGCCCAGCCAGGTCAGCCAGGCCAACACCAGCACCACGGGCACAAACACCGCCGACACCTGGTCGGCCAGGCGCTGGATCGGTGGCTTGGCCGCCTGCGCGTCCTGCACCAAGGCGATGATGTGGGCCAGCACGGTTTCGGCCCCCACCGCGGTGACCTGCATCAGCACCCGGCCCTCGCCATTGATGGCGCCACCGGTCACAGAAGCGCCCAGCCCCTTGGGCACCGGCAGCGGTTCGCCGGTCAGCATGGACTCGTCGACCTGGGTTTGCCCCTCGCACACCACACCGTCAACCGGAAAGCGCTCACCGGGTCGCACCACCAGACGGTCACCAGGCAGCACCTCGGCCAGGGGCACATCCAGCTCCCCCTCGGGCCCCAGCAGGTGGGCTACCTCGGGGCGCAGGCCATGCAGGGCCCGGATGGCCGAGGTGGTCTGGCGCTTGGCCCGCGCCTCCAGCCATTTGCCCAGCAACACCAGGGTGACCACCACGGCCGAGGCCTCAAAGTACAGGTGCGGCATCTGCCCGGCCGGGGTGCTCCACCACAACCACAGGGACAGGCCGTACCCGGCGCTGGTGCCGAGTGCCACCAGCAGATCCATGTTGCCAGTACCGGCCTTCAGCGCATGCCAACCCGCCTGGTAAAAGCGCGCACCCAGGACAAACTGCACCGGTGTGGCCAGCAGCCACTGCCACAGCGCAGGCAGCATCCAGTGCTGCCCCACCAGGTCGGCCAGCATCGGCACGACCAAGGGCAGGGACAAGGCCAGCCCCAGCGCCACCGGGGCCACCCCCGCCCAGGGCGACACGTCATCGGCCAACACCTCGGCGCCCGGCGCCCGCGGGGTGTAACCCGCGTCGCGCACCGCCCGACGCAGGCTGGCTTCGGTCTGCGGCCCAGCCTGGAACACCACGCGGGCCGACTCGGTGGCCAGGTTGACGCTGGCCTGTTCCACCCCGGGCACCTTGCGCAACACGCGCTCGATGCGGGTGACGCAAGCGGAGCAGGTCATGCCCTCGATGCCCAGGTCCAGGGTGACGGAGGGCGGTGGCACGGTGCCGTTGGGGGTCGCAGTGGCGGAGCTGGGGGGGGTGGAAGCAACAGGGGTCATGGCCAGAGCCTAAACCTTGCCACCCTGGGAGGGTCAAGCAAAATCAGCGCGCAATCGCTTGGGCCTTTGTGGCGCATCAAGGGCCCTTAAAAGCCTTGACCTTGCCATCATGGCAAGGTTCATGATGGCAAGCCTGGGCCCCTGGGGCCCCTTTCTCAACTTCAGGAGTCAGTCCATGCAACAACAATTTCAGGTCCAGGGCATGAGCTGTGGCCACTGCGAACGGGCCATCAGCCGCGCCATTCAGCAACTCGATCCCCAGGCCCAGGTGCAGATCGACCGCGCCCAAGGCCAGGTCACGGTGCAAAGCGAACAGCCACGCTCGGCGCTGGCCGCGGTGATCACCGAAGAAGGCTACACGGTCGCGCCGTGAACCACCGCCCCACCACGACGCCCAGTGCCGAGGCCGACACCAGCGCGCGCTTTCAGATCGGCGAGGCCGCGCGCCAGGCCAGGCTGTCGGCCAAGATGGTGCGCCACTACGAGTCCCTGGGTCTGCTCGGTCAACTGCGCCGCAGCGAAGGCGGCTACCGCCTGTACAGCGAAGCCGATGTGCACCGCCTGCGCTTCATCCAGCGCGGGCGGGCGCTGGGGTTTTCGATGGCCGAGATTGGTGAGCTGCTCAGCCTCTGGGGCCAAGACCAACGCGCCAGCGCCAGCGTCAAACGCATCGCCCAACAGCATGTGGACGACTTGAGCCGGCGCATCGCCGCCATGCAGGCCATGCAACGGGCCTTGCAAGACCTGTTGCAGCACTGCGCCGGGGACGACCGCCCCGACTGCCCCATCCTCGACGACCTGGCCGGCGTCAGCCCTTGCTGCGCCCCCGCCAACCAGGCGCCAGCAGCGGCCGTGCCCCCTTGATCTGGATCACGGCCGGCATACCCCTTGGGGTATCTAATGAAGCCTTGAATCCCCCTGGAGGTACTTTCTCATGATCCAAAACGTTGGCGGCATGGACCGCGTGCTGCGCATCCTGATTGGTTTGGTGTTGCTGGGCCTGGCGGCCACCGGCACCGTGGGCTGGTGGGGCTGGTTGGGCCTGGTGCCCCTGGCCACCGGCCTGCTGGGCTGGTGCCCGCCCTACCAACTGCTGGGCTTCAACACCTGCTCGCTCAAAAAATAAGCAGCGGCCCCAGCGCGGCGGCGGCGTGGCCACCCGCTCAGCGCCACAAGGCGTAGGCCAGGCCAATCGCGGCCACCAGGCCCACCACGTCCGCCACCAGCGCACAGCTCAGCGCGTGCCGGGTCTGGCGCACCCCGACGCTGCCAAAGTACACCGCGAGCACGTAGAACGTGGTCTCGGTGGAGCCCTGGATGATGGCCGCCAATCGGCCCACAAACGAGTCGACGCCGTGCACCTGCAACACGTCGATCATCAGCCCCCGGGCGCCCGCGCCCGACAGGATCTTCATCAGCCCCACAGGCAGCGCGGGCAGGAACGCGGTGTCCCAACCCAGGGCCGCCACGCCCCAGGCCAGCCCGCCCATCAGCGCGTCCATGCAACCCGCGCTGCGAAACGCCGCCACCGCGACCAACATCGCCACCAGGTAGGGCACGATCTGCACCGCCACACCAAAGCCCTCGCGCGCGCCTTCGATGAAAGCGTCGTACACCGACACCCGGCGCCAGCAACCAACCAGCAAGAACAGCATCACCACGCCCACGATCACCAAGGCCCCGACGCTGCCCATCCACTGCGAGGCCTGGGCCGGTGACAGCTGGGCCAGGCCCCAGACCGCAGCCACCAAGCTGCCCGCCAAGCCCAGCACCGGCAACAGGAAACGCGGTCGCCAAACCGGCAGCCGCTGCGCCACCGCCACCGCCATCAGGCCCGCCAGCAAGGAGGCCAGGGTGACCAGCAGGGTCGGCAAGAAAATATCGGCGGCATTGAAATCGGTCAGCCCCTGGCGCAACGCCAAGCTTTGCCGGATGGCAATCACCGAACTGGGAATCAGCGTCAATCCCGCGGTGTTGAGCACCACGAACATGATCTGTGCGTCGCTGGCGCGGTCGGGCTCGGGGTTGAGGGTCTGCAATTCGCGCATCGCCTGCAGGCCCAAAGGGGTGGCGGCATTGTCCAGCCCCAGCAGGTTGGCCGACAGGTTCAACGTCACCGCGGCCTGGGCCGGGTGCCCTGGCGGCACGCTCGGGAACAGCTGGCGCAGCAGCGGGCTGGCCAACCGCGCCAGGCTGTTGATCAGGCCGGCACGCTCGCCCACCCGCAGCAGGCCCAGCCACAGCGTCATCACCCCGGCCAGGCCCAGCGACAGCTCAAAGCCGGAACGGGCCGCGTCGAACAAGGCGTTCAACAGCGCCGGAAACACCGTGGCCTCGCCCCCCAGCCAACGCCACAAGGCCGCGAGGAACGCGGACACGAACAAACCCACCCAGACGATATTCATGGCCATGGTGGCACTTTACCCGCCGTGTCTGGCCCCCAAAGGACTTTCCTTCGCGCCTGCACGGCGCTGGGCCGGCTGTGAAATCATCTTGTTTTCAGCCCCACCTGCCCCAAGTGATTCGCATGACCCCCTCCCCCCCCCCACCCGCACTGCAAAGACCGCGCACCATTGAACGCCTGGTCAAAGGCCAGGCCACCCAAGACGGTGCTGGCGTCCAACTCAGCCGCGTGCTGACCCAGGACCTGCAACGCCGCTTGGACCCCTACCTGATGCTGGACCACTTTGCCAGCGACCAGCCCGACGACTACATCGCCGGGTTCCCGAACCACCCCCACCGGGGCTTTGAGACCGTCACCTACATGATCGCGGGGCGCATGCGCCACCGCGACAGCGCCGGCCACGAAGGCCTGCTGCAAAACGGCGGCGTGCAGTGGATGACCGCCGGCCGCGGCCTGATCCACAGCGAACTGCCCGAGCAGGAAGAGGGCCTGATGGAGGGCTTTCAGCTCTGGCTCAACCTGCCAGGCCGCAACAAGCTGTGCGACCCGGGCTACCGCGACATCCAAAGCGAAGAGATTCCTGAGTTCGACACCGCCGAAGGGGTGCGCGTGCGCGTCATTGCCGGCCACAGCCACGGGGTCGCGGGGGCCATGCAACGCGACACCACCGAGCCGCTGTACCTGGACCTGAGCCTGCCGCCGGGCAGCCGTTTCGAGCAGCCCTTGCCCAGCACGCACAACGCGTTCGTCTACCCCTTCCGCGAATCGGTGGCGATCGAGGGCCAGGCCGTGCCGCCCCTGCAAATGGCCATCCTGCGCAACACCGTGCTGGCCACCAGCGAAGGCCACGACGGGGTGGCCCTCAGTGCCCCGGCCAGCAACACGGCGCCGGCGCGGGTGTTGTTGATCGCGGGTCAACCCCTGCGCGAAGGCATCGCCCAGTACGGTCCGTTTGTGATGAACACCCAAGAAGAAGTGTTCCAAGCCATCCGCGACTTCCAGGCCGGCCTGATGGCCTGACCCGAGGCGGGCGGCACCCACCCAGGCGGTGCCCACCCGGGGCCCCCCCGGCCGAGCCGGGGCCCCATCAGAACGGCGGGCCTTCGTCGTCGTCCACGCCCACCGCAGCGGCCACGGTGGCCGCCGCACTGGGCGGGGCGTCGGGCGCTGGCGCTAGGCTGGGTCGCACCGCTTCGCCGCCCAGGGCCTGGATCAGGTCGGGCAGCAGCTGGCAGAGTTCGCCCGTGGCAATCGCCACGTCGGCGTCAAACCCGCCATCGTCGGCCGACTTGCCCTCAAACACCACGTCCTGGAACGACACCTTCTTGATCTGCATGCCCTCGGTGAGCATGAAGCTCACCCGGTCATCCCAGGTCAGCGCCAGCTTGGTCGGCAACTTGCCTTGCGCGATGTGCTGTTTGACCTCGTCGTTGTCCAGCGGATGGCGGGCGTAACGCACCACCGCCTTGGACTCGTCGGTGGCCTTGAGCTCGCACTCCTGTTCGATGTTGAAACCTGCGGGCGGCTCCTGCGTGGTCAGCCAGTCGGCCATGGCGGCCACCGGGCTGATCTGGGTGTCGACCAAGGCCACTGCGAAGCCCTCGAGTTCTTTGACCAGGGCCGTGACCACCTCGTCGGCACGCCCCTGGCTGGACGCGTCCACCAGCATCAGCCGGGCGTTCATGTCGATCCAGACCAGCACCGAGCCCTGCTTGGAAAACGCCATCGGCAAGAGCGTCTGCTTGACCTCTTCCTTGATCTCCTTGACTTCCTTCTTGCCCGGCTTGCGGCCCGTGGTCTGCTCGATCTGGGCCGCACGCTCCTTGGCCTTGCGGTTGAGCACCGAACCCGGCACCGCCTTCACTTCGATCATGAACTTCAGGATCCATTGGCCCCCCACCGACTCCACCAGCGGGCCATGGGCCTCGCCGCGCGGTTCGATCCAGCCGGTGGCCTTTTCCTGGCTGGCGCCGCATTCCACATAGCGCGCCTTGTCCAGCGCCGCCTCCAGCTGCTCCAGAGAAGCCGTCCAACCCTCACCGAGGCGGTAAACAATCAAATTCTTGAACACAGGACACCCTTGAATCAGACAAACATCAGGTCGGGGCACACCGGCGTGAACCCCGCAGCCGCCATTGTGAGGCCAGCCGCAGGGCTCGGCGGCGCTCCGCCCCTGTGAGCATCCGGTGACAGGGTCATCGCAAGCCCCAGGAAACTTTACAAAGCCTCACCCCAAGCTCATGGCGTCGACACAGCAGCTGTCCAAACTCAATGGCCAGAGGGTGTCTTCATGCGGCACCCTGTTTGAAAGGACTCCCATGAAAACCTCGACTTCCCGCTGCCTGACCGCCGCCCTCCTGGCCAGCCTGAGCTGGGTGGCCTGTGCCCAGAGTGCCCCAGCGTCCCCGCCCGAGAACGGCGGCAAGCCGCCACGCCATGAAAAACGCCTGGCGCCCCCCAGCCCGGCCGAACGACAAGCCCACTTTGCCAAGCGCAGCGCTGAGTTGAAGGCGAAGCTCAAGCTGGCGGCAGAGCAGGAACCCGCCTGGAACACCTTCATCAGCGCGGTTCAGCCGCCCAGCACACCGCCCCGCCACCCTGATCCGGCCGAATGGGCCCAACTGACCACCCCCGAGCGCCTCAACCAGATGGACGCGCGGCACCAGGAACGCAGCCAACAACAAGCCCAGCGCCACCAGGCCATCAAGACCTTCTACGCCACCCTGCAACCCGAGCAGCAAAAGGTGTTCGATGCCGAGGCCCTGCCCCTGATGGGCCCGCCGCACCCACCGATGCCGCCCGGCCACGGCACCCAACGGTCCGAACACCGCCCGCCACGCCAGCCCTGAGCGCGACCTGCCAGCCCCCTCATTCGGCGGGGTTGTGCCTGGTTTCAAGCCGCTCTAAAAGACCCCGTCGCCCTTCGGCGCCGGGGTCTTTTTTATTTCGCCATGCGAAAAATTGGCCTGAAACAGCCCGGGATAACCTTGGGGACAGCATCGGAACAAGCGGGGACTTGTCCACAGCGCGGCCGTGCAAGCCCAAGTTGTCCCCGCCCAAGCGAAAAGCTCCGGGAAACTGCCCCACAGACTTGAAAGTGACGCAAGTCACTGATTTGATTCAGGAAAACAAGCTTATCCACAGACCCCTGGCGTCCTTACTATTACTACTATCTCTTTATATTGAATACAAAGAAGAAGTCAGAAAGAAGCCCAACCCGGCCTTCGGCCTGGAAGACTGAGCCGTCAGCAGGGCCTGAAACCCTTCATGGGCCGACTGAACCGAGGCCTCAAAATCGCTGTTTCAAGCTGATGGGCCACGGGCACCCGGAACATGGGTTTTGAAGCCCCAAGTTTGGTCGGCGCTGTCGCCGGCAGGCAGCGGTGGCGGACGGGGCACGGGGTCTTCAGGTGCTGCAGTGAGGCTTCAAAACCGGCGTTTGGCATGACCGTTGGCCGCCCGTGCGCAAAATCGGTTTTGAAGGCCCTCGTGAAGTCGCCACCGCCACCCGGTCGCGGGCCTGCGAAACCTCAGGCGCCGTCCACGGCGCCAAACACCGGCTTTCCAAGCCGGTTTTCAAGTCTTCAAGTCGCCAGGAGCGTCGAACAACCGGTTTGAAGCGCCGACCTGTGGCGCCAACCCCCCTTTGGACCTGTGGGCCACGGGCGCGATGCCGGTTGATCCGCGTGATGCGGCGCTTCAAAGTCGATTTTTTCGGGCTTGACCCCAAGGCGGGTGGCGAACATCGGTTTTGGGGCACCGAGTTCGATCGCCGATGCCGGGGCTGACCTGCCCTTTCTGAGCGCCCTGGACGGCCTCGCGGTCTGCCGAGGGCCTTCAAAATCGATTTTCGGGGCCTCCCCTGCCCTGAGACCCGCTTGGAGCGCCCTGAGGCCGCCACAGGCGCTGACCCGTCCGCCCTTCCAAGCCCCAGCCGCCGGTCTGGTGCGCCGCAAAACCCCCACGGACCGGGCCCAACACCCCGACCCAACCGTTGTGGGCCCTGCCAAAAGCCCGTTGTGCGGGTTCCAGACGGCGTCACACCGGGCCAAAACGGTGCTCCCCCCGTTGTTTGACCCCTTTGGACCAATACCCCTCAATCGTCTGGGGCCATGACTGTTGTTTTCAGCACCAAAAAGTCGGCGGCCGTGCCAAGCCCGCGAAATGGAACAAGTTTGGGGATAAATCACGCACAAGTCCGGGCTTGTCCACAGCCGCGTCGCCAGACGCCAAGTTGTTGGTCAGAACACCGCCCTGTTCAAGGCGCTCTGCACACAGACTTGGCGTTGTGGCAAGTCTTTGAATTGAAAAGAGAAATTGGGCTTATCCACAGCCCGATGGACCCCTTACTACTACTACTATTTCAATTTATTGAATACAAAGAAGAAGTCAGAAACAAGGTTCAGAGCTCAAAATTGATTGAAGTGACACTGAAATGAGAATTTCAGGGCTGATGACCAGGTCGACGTGTAAAAAGTGCCTGCTTTGGCCCATCACACCTGCTTTTGTTGCCAGAATCACGGCCTGTCGACGGCACTTGTTCCGTCAAAACCTGTGGTCCGTTTTGGGTTTCCGTTCCGTGCTGTCTCGTCCCGTTCTGGCTTTGGCCTGCTCCCCTGTCGCTGCTGTGTGCCGTGTTCGTTTTGCGAACAGGGGCGCTCGCTGTGGCCGACCCTTCCGTGACGACCAGCCATGAACCCGCCAGACGCCGATGGCGCTCAACCCGAAGACCGTCGGCTGAACAGCCTGCACGGCTACCAGGTGCTGGACACGGCCCCTGAGCAGGCATTCGACGAACTCGCTGCTTTGGCTGGCAGCCTGCTGAGTGCGCCGATTGCCTTGGTCGGTTTGCTGGCCAAGGACCGCCAGTGGTTCAAGGCACGCCGTGGGACCGACTTGAGCGAAGTCCCGTTAGAAGACAGCTTTTGTCGACATTTGCTGACCGATTCGACGAGGTTCAGCGTTCGCGACGCTTTGCTGGACCAGCGTTTTGCGCACTTGCCCCAAGTGCAGGGTGGGGCTCAGGTCAGGGCCTACGCCGGGGTGCCCCTGGTCAACGGCGACGGGCACCTGCTGGGCAGCCTGTGTGTGATGGACCGCCAGCCACGCGACTGGACCGAACTGGAACTTGATTTGCTGCAGCAACTGGCGCAACAGGTCATGACCCTGCTCGAACTGCGCCGCCGACAGCAACAACTGCGGCAGATGGCCTCGCTGGTGCCTGCCGCCATCTACCAGTTTCGCGTCGGGCCCCAAGGGCAGACCTCGTTCCCGTTTGCCAGCCAGGCCTTTGCCGACATCTTTGGTTTGGACCCCTCGGTGTTGCAGCAGGATTCGTCGGCCTTCATGGCCGCGATTCACCCGGAGGACCGCGAGTTGATGCGCCATTCGGTGGCGGCCTCCCGGCAATCGATGCAGCCCTGGTCGCTGGAGTTCCGCTGCCTGTTGCCCGATGGCCGCTGTGAATGGTTTTTGGGCCAGTCGCGGCCCTTGCAGGAACCCGGTGGCGCTGTGCTGTGGCACGGCTTTTTCATCAATGTGTCGGACCGTCGCCGCGCCGAACAGGACCTGCGCGAAGCCGAGATGCGCTGGAAGTTCGCGCTCGAAGGCTCGGCGGTGGGCGTCTGGGACTGGGACATCGAACGCCAGCAGTGCTACTTTTCACCGCAGTACCGCGCCCTGTACGGGTTTTCGGACACCGATGTGCTGCGCGACCCCGAAGGGCCCGAGCGTGTTCACCCCGATGACCAGAGCGCTGTGGCCCTCGCCTTGCAGCAGCATGTGCAAGGCCTGAGCCCGCAGTACCGCAGTGAGCACCGGTCACTGTGCCAGGACGGCGCCTGGAAATGGACTTTGAGCCGGGGTCTGGTGGTGGCCCGCAATGCGGCGGGGCAGCCCACCCGCATGATCGGCACCCACACCGACATCACCGAGCGCAAACGCGCCGATGAAGACAACTACCGCCGGGCCTACTTCGACCCGCTGACCGGTTTGCCGAACCGCGCCCAGTTGCTGCTCAAGCTGTCCGAGTGGCTGCAAACCCGGCCCGCGCCCTTGTCGGGCGCCTTGTTCCATGTCGACCTCGACGGTTTCAAGCGCCTCAACCATGCGCGCGGCCACAGCACGGGCGACACCTTGCTCAGCAGCGTGGCCCAGCGTTTGGCCGAGTGCCTGCCTCCGGGGGCCTTTCTGGCCCGCCTGGCCGCCGATGAGTTTGTCGTGTTGCTGCCGTCGCTGGCCGCACCGGGTCATGCCAGCACCCAGGTCGTGGCCAGCCTGGTGCCGCTGCAGCAGGCACTGGCCATGGCCGACCAGTTGCGTGTGTCGCTGCTGCAACCCCTGCCCTTGGGGGAGCACAGCTTCAGCATCACCGCCAGCCTGGGCGTGACGGTGTTTCCGTCACCCGGCGCCGAGCCGGACGCCGAAGGCCTGTTGCGCGAGGCCGATGCGGCGATGAACCACGCCAAATCCACCGGGGCCAACCGGGTGGCGGCGTTTGAGCCCGGCATGCAGACCGAGATCGAGAAGCTTTTCCTGATCGAGGAAGACCTCAAGACCGCGCTGGCGCGCGGTCAGCTGTCGGTGCATGTGCAACCCCAGTTCAACAAGGCGCAGGCGGTCATCGGGGCCGAGTTGCTGATGCGCTGGACGCACCCGGAGCGCGGCCCGGTGTCGCCGGTGGATTTCATTCCCGTGGCTGAAACCTCGGGCCTGATCGTGCCCTTGGGGGAATGGGTGCTGGAACAGGCCGCCATGGCGCTGTTGGCGCTGCAGCGCGCGGGCTGGGACATCCCGCTGTCGGTCAATGTCAGTCCCCGTCAGTTTCGCCAGCTCGACTTTGTCGACCGGGTGCGCGCGCTGTTGCAACGCACTGGCGCGCCCGCTGACCGGCTGATTTTTGAGATCACCGAGGGCCTGCTGGTCGAGCGTTCGGACTCGGTGCTGGTGCAGATGAACGAGCTGATCGAGCTCGGGATCCGGTTTTCCATCGATGACTTTGGGACAGGCTTCTCCAGCCTGGGCTATTTGAAGCGCTTGCCGATCCATGAAATCAAGATCGACCGCAGCTTCATCAACGGCATCCCCGATGACGAGGGCGATGCGGCCATTGTGCGTTCGGTGCTGTTGATGGCCCGGCAGTTCCGGCTCAAAGTGATTGCCGAAGGGGTCGAAGACCAGCAGCAGGTGAACTTCTTGTTTGCCAACGGCTGTGAAGGCTTGCAGGGCTTTTTGTTCTCGCGTCCCCAGCCCCTGGACCGCTGGCTGGCCCAGGCCGCTGCCAACCCGCGTTGAAGGTCGGCGTTGAAGGCCTGCGTTGAAGGTGTGTGGCGGCGGCCACGCCGCGCGGCCTGGCGCTGCCAAGCCCGGCACCGGGGGTCAGGGGGGCGGGCCCCCCTGCGGTGGCTATGGGCGGGCGGTGCCACAGAGCCCCCCACCTGAGGCGGTGGGCTTGGCGCTGCGGCGGCTCAGTGCAGGCTGTGCTGGTGCAAAAACGTCTGCAGTTCGGCGGCCGCCATGGGCTTGCCGAAGGCATAGCCCTGGAAGGCATGGCAGTCGTGGCTGGCCAGGAAGTCCTGCTGGGCTGACGATTCCACCCCCTCGGCGATCACCGCCAGTCCCAGGCTGCGGCCCAGGTTGATGATGGTGCGCACAATCGCGGCGTCGTTCGGGTCGGTCAGCACATCGCGCACAAAGGACTGGTCGATCTTGAGCTGGTCCAGCGGCAGGCGCTTGAGGTAGCTGAGGCTCGAATAACCGGTGCCAAAGTCGTCGAGGGAGAAGCCCACCCCCAGTGCCTTGAGCACGCCCATGCGCTCGATGATGCTTTCCATGTCGTCCACCAGCAGGCTCTCGGTGAGTTCGAGCTTGAGGCGGTCGGGGCGAGCCCCGCTTTGCTTGAGGGCGCTGACCACGTCCTCGACAAAGTCGGGGTGCTTGAACTGCCGCGAGCTGACGTTGACCGCCACGCTCAGGTGGGCGTGGCTGGGGAAACGGGCCCAGCTGGCCAGCAGGTTGCAGGCGGTGTCCAGCACCCAGCGCCCCAGCGGGATGATCAGGCCGGTGTCCTCGGCCAAGGGGATGAACTCGGCCGGTGACACCATGCCGTGCACCGGGTGGCGCCAGCGCACCAGGGCTTCGACGCCGCTGACCTGCTGGCCCTGTTCGGTTTGCGGTTGGTAGTGCAGCAAAAACTCGCCGCGCGCCAGCGCCTGGCGCAGCGCTGCCTCCAGCGCGGCCCGTGCGCTGACCTCGGCTTGCATCACCGGGTCGAAGAAGCGCAGGGTGTTGCGCCCCGCGGTTTTGGCCTGGTACATGGCCAGATCGGCCTGTTTGAGCAAATCGCTGATGCCCTTGTGGCCGTCCATGAACGGTGCCACGCCAATGCTGCAGCTGCTCTCGTGCTGGTGGCCCGCGAGCAAAAAGGGCATGCCCAGCGTGGCCAGCACCTTGTCGCCAATGCGTTTGGCGTGTTCAACCACCTCGGGCGAGCTGTGGCCCAGGTTTTCCAGCATCACCACGAACTCATCGCCGCCCAGGCGCGCCACGGTGTCGGTTTCGCGCACGCAGACCAGCAGCCGCTGTGCGACCTGGCGCAGCAGTTCGTCGCCCTGGTCATGGCCCAGCGTGTCGTTGAGGGTCTTGAAGTTGTCCAGGTCAATGAACAGCAGGGCCCCCCCTCCACCGGTGCGGGTGCTGTTGGCCAGCGCGTGTTGCAGGCGGTCCATCAGCAACTGGCGGTTGGGCAGTTCGGTCAGCGCGTCAAAGAAGGCCAGGCGCTGGATTTCCTGTTCGGCGTGTTTGCGTGCCGTGACATCGGTGTTGATCGACAGGATCGATTCGGCCAGGCCGAAGGCGTCGCGCACCAGGGTCCAGCGGCTTTCCACGGTGAGGGCGCTGCCGTCTTTGCGGTGTTGTTCAATCTCACCGGTCCATTCGCCATCCACCAGCACCGGCGAATGGGCCAGCTGGAAATGCAGGCATTCGCGTTCAATGCGCGCGCCTTGCACCGGGTCCAGTGCCTCCTGGGCGGTGAAGCCATACAGGCGTTCGGCGCCCTGGTTCCAGTACACCAGGCCGCCACTCAGGCGGTGCACCAGGATGGCGTCCTGTGCCTTGTCGAGCAGCGAAGCCTGGTCGCGGATCTGGGTGTCGGCGGCCTGGCGTGCCAGTTCGGCCGCGGCCCGCGAGGCAAAAATGTGCAGCGCCGACACCGTGAAGCCGGTCTGTGTCAGCGATCGGGTGAACAAGGCGCAGACCAGACCCACGGGTTCGCCGGCCGCGTTGTCCAGCCGGCGTCCCACCAGGGCCTGGGCCCCGTCGACTTGCAGCACGCCGGGCAGTTTGGGCAGGCCTGTGCGCACCAGCCAGTTGCCTTCGCGCAGCAGCACCTCGCAGGCGGTGTCTTTCAGGTCCAGTTCGGCCTCGGCCTCGGCGGCGGGGCGGCCATTGACCTGGCCGGCGATCAGGCGCGCCTGGGTTGCCAGACCCGGTTGCAGGCTCAAGACAAAACCGGCCTGGGCGCCCAGCGCGTCGGTCATGTTGCGCACCAGTTGTTCAAAGAAAGCGGTGCCGGTGCTGGCCGACACGGCGGTGGCCAGCTTGAGCACCGCGTGTTGCAGTCGGCCTTGTTCCTCGCGGGCGCGCAGGTTGCTGATGCCGAACGCCAGGTCTTTGGCCAGCGATTGCAGCAGTTGCACCTCGTCCTCGCTGATGTGAAACACCTCGGACGAGTAGAGCGAAAACAAGCCAAAGCGCCGGCTGCCGATGTGCAGTGGCAGGCACACCAGCGCCCGCAAACCATGGGGCCGGGCGTTGGCGATCCACGGCGCGTAGCTGGGGTTGGTGTGCAGGTCCTCGACGATCACCATCCGGCTTTCGCGCAAGGCCTGACCCGCGGGGCCCTGGCCGTACGGTGAATCCGCGCACCACGACACCTTGATTGCATCCAGGAAGGCGGTGCCATGGCCATGGCGGGCCACCGGCCGCACCCAGCAACCCGGGTCGTCCTCTTCGACATAGCCCACCCAGGCCATGCGGTAACCACCGATTTCTACCGTGATGCGCGCCACGTCCTGCAGCAGACCGATTTCGGTGTTGGCCCGCACCAGCGCCTCGTTGCAGGCGCTGAGCAGGCGCTGTGCGCGGCTCACCCGCAGCAGGTCGCGCTCGGTGCGCAGGCGTTCGGTCACGTCGCTGGCGATCACCAGCCGCGCTGGTTGGCCGTTGAAGGTGATGGTGTTGGCCGTGACTTCGACGTCAATCAGCGACCCGTCCTGACGCCGGTGGCGGCGCCGGGCGTTGAGCTGCACCTCCCCGCGGGTGATCGATTCCAGCCGCGCCTGCTGGCCGCCGTCCTGGTCGTCCACCCAGAAATCAGACGCCCGCATCCGGCGCAGCGTCTCGATGTCGTAGCCGTAGTGCGCGAGCATGGCCTTGTTGGCCGCCAGCATGCGCAGGTTCGGCACGTCGTGCACCCACATCGGTTGCGGGTTGAGGTCGAACAGCAGCCGGTACTGCGCCTCCGAGGCCTGCAACTGGGCCCCCAGGCGGTGGCGCTGGATCACACCACCCAGGGTGGCGACCAGAATTTGCAGGTTGGTTTCGTCGTGCAGCGTGAAGCTGTTGGGCCGCGACGACACGACCCGCATCACACCAATCGCCTTGCCCCCGGCCAGCAGCGGCGCCACGATGACCGAGCGCACCCCCAGCACGCGGCTGACCAACAGGTTGACGCGGGCGTCTTGTTCGGTGTCGTGGCAACGCACGGTCACGCTTTGCCGCAGCACCAGCCCGGACAGCGTGTCCTGCAGGCCCAGGCGGTCGCCCAACCGGGCACTCAGGATGCCCGAGGCCGCGAGGCAGACGGTTTCCTGGTCTTCGAGCAGTTCGACCGAACTGCCGTCGGCATGGGCCAGTTCCCGCGCGCGTTCGGCCATCAGGGCCAGCACGCCGTCGAGGTCGAGTTCGGCGGTGGCGATCTCCTGCTGGATGCGCACGATGCTCATGCGCGTTTGCAGGTCGCGTTGCGCCTCGTCGCGTGCGCGGCGTTGTTCGGTCAGGTCTTTCAGACCACCGACCATGCGCCGTGGCAGGCCCCGGGCGTCGCGGATCAAAAAGCCCCGGTCCAGCACCGGCGCGTAGCTGCCATCGGCCCGGCGGAAGCGGTACTCCTCGCTCCACTGTTTGCCGGCCCCCGCGAGCAGGGCTTGCAGGCTGTCGAGCACGCGGGCCTCGTCGTCGGGGTGGATGCGCGTGGTCCAGGAACGGCTGTCGCTTTCGAGGCTGCTGAGGTCAATGCCGAACAGCGCCGCCAGGCTGTCGCTCCACCACATGGCGTCGGTTTCGATGTTCCAGTCCCACACCGCATCGGCGGTGGCCCGGGCGGCGAGCCGAAAACGCTCTTCGCTTTCACGCAGGGCTTCTTCGCTGCGCTTGCGCGCGTCGATGTTTTCCAGCGCACCCTGCACGGCGACCACCTGGCCGCGCTCGTCGCGCACCGCCTCGCCGATCACCCGCACCCACAGCAGGCCCTGGTCCGGGCGTTGCAACTGCAGCTCCAGGTCAAAGCGTTGGCCGCGGCGCACACAGTCCTGGTAGGCGGCGCTGAGGCGGGGTTGGTCTTCCAGGGCGTAGGCAGCAAAGGCCTGGGCCGGGCTGACCTGGGCTTGCGCCGGCAGGCCATGGATCTCGGCCACTTCGCTGGTCCATGCGAACTGTTTGTCTGGCAGGCGCAGGATCCAGCCCCCCACCTGGGCCACCTGGCCCGCGATGCGTTGGGCCTCCGCTTGCAACGTCTGGCGCTGGCGCGCTTGTTCGGACTCGGCTTCGGCGTCTTGCAGCCGGCTTTGCTGGCGCCCGAACTCCAACAACAACAGGGCCTGGGCGGCCAGGGCTTCGAGCGCGTCCCACGCTTCGGGCGTCAAGCGGCCCGCCTGGCGGTCGCCCACCATCAGCACGCCCAGGCACTGGCCAGTGGCGTTGAGCAGGGGCACGCTGGCCAGAAAACGCAGGCCGTCAGGCGCGTTCACCCAGGGGTGTTGGGCCCAGCTCGGGTGGGTCAGCAGCTCGGGTTCGACCCGCTGCTTGAGCAAGTGGCCCAGCAACTCCGGCGCCAGCAGCGGCGAAGCATCGGGCCAGCCCAGCCGGGCCTGGCTGTGCAGGCCGTCCGCTTCGAGCAGGGCCAACTGGGCCAGCGGCACCTGGCACAGGCTGCAGGCCAGGCGCAACAGGCGTTCAACATGGGGGCCGGTGTCGGTGTTCAACAGGCCAAAGGGCGATGCCGGCCCTGCCGCTGTCGGCTCAGCGCGCATGGGTCGTGACCACCAGGTGGTTGTCCAAAAGGGGCGTGGGGCCGGGCGAGACAGGGGGGCGGTTCAGGGGGCCGGGTGAGCGCAGGACCACCGTGGGGTGCAAAACATCCCAAGCAATGAAAAAGAGGCAAGAATGGGGCTGGGACATCGATCAAACCATCGCGGGCCCGACCAGCACAGCCGGGCAAATGTTTCAAATAGTTTCAGAACGCCCCGCCAGGGTCAATACGTCATTTCGCGGGTAAGGTCTTTTAGCAACGCTGGCGCCGCGATGCCCGTCCGCTGGGGCCTGAGAAGCCTTGGCCGCTTGGGCTTCTGGGGCGAGTGTGTTACATTGCCGGATCGCCCCTGGCGACTGACCGCGTTGGCGCCTGTCGCCATGAGACGCAAGCGCCCCTGGCAGAGCGGCCGTCAGTCCTGCCCTGCTTGTGGCGTGCCAGCCTGCTCATGTCACCGCGCAAGTGGCTTTTCCCCTTCTGTAGAAGTTGCCACTGCTTTTGGCACGTTCCCGGGTCCCGCGTCCTCATGGCCGCAATCTCAGGTTGTTCAGGACGGGCTCCCTAGGCATTTGGGGCTGCCAAAATTTTTGTCCGTGACCGAGAGGCTGTTGCAGCCCCAGGTCTTACAACCTTTGATGATTCAGACTTCGACCTCGACTTTGCTACCCAACGCGCCCATCCTGATGGGCAAGTACCGAATTGCCGCCTGCCCCCGTGAACTCGAGGGCGGGCAATACGCGTCCCTGGTGTCGATCGCCAGTGGCCGCGGCAGCGCCAGCACCGACCGGGTGATGCGCTTTGTTCCCGAATTTTCTACCCGTGCCGCTGCTTCGGGCTACGCCATCGAGCAGGGCATCCAATGGGTTCGCGGTCTCACGCGCACCCTTTGAACCCCATCAAGACCTAAAGGAAGACCACCATGGCCAAGGAAGACCTGATTGAAATGATGGGTGTCGTCAACGAAGTGTTGCCTGACACCCGTTTCCGCGTGACCCTCGAAAACGGTCACGAGCTGATTGCCTACTCCGCAGGCAAGATGCGCAAGAACCACATCCGCATCCTGGCGGGTGACAAGGTGTCGCTGGAACTGTCGCCCTACGATCTGAGCAAGGGCCGCATCAAGTTCCGTCACATCGAAGGCCGTGGCCCGATGGCCCCGCGCCGTCCGCGCTGAGCTGGGGTTTTTCAGCCGCTCGGCGGCGGGTGGGCGTGTTGTCCACCCCGCCAGCCCCCACCGGCTGGTCCGTGGCCTCCAGGGCGCCTGTTCAGTCGCGGAACCACACCCCGCGCGCGATGGCCGTGGCATTGAGCCCGCCATACACCGCCAAAGCCAGGGCCTGAGCCCCAAACACCCCTGCCAGGCCCCAGCCCCAGCGCAGGGCCAGCCAGCCGCCCAAGGCCGCCACCGCGAGGCGGGCGATGTTGCCCAGCACCGGCCAGAGCAGCCGCCCGGCGCCTTGTGAGGCGAAGTACAGGATCAGCCCCAGGCCGAACAGGCCGTAAAACGGGCCCACGATGCGCAGGTACTGGGACCCGACCTCGAGCATGGCCGGGTCGCTGTCGAACAGCGACAACCAGGCCACCGGGAAGGCCGCCGCGGCCAGACCAATCACCTCGCTCAGGGCCACCGCCATGGCGGCACCCATCCAGGTGGCCCGCAGGGCGCGGTCCCGCCGGCCAGCACCCACGGCTGTGCCCACCATGGCCACCAGGGGGCCGCCAAAGCCAAACACCAGCGGCACCAGCAGGTACTCGAGCCGCGAGGCCGTGCCATAGCCCGCGATGGCGGCCGGACCAAAATGGCCCACCAAGCCCGTGGCCACCGCAATCGCCACATTGGTGGCCACCGTGGACACGGCCCCGGCCAAGCCCACGCGCAAGATGTCCATGAACAGGCTTTTGCGCCAGCGCGCGTCCTCCCAGCGCGGCCGCAGCAGGCTGCGCGAGGACAGCAACCAGGCGCCCAGCGCCACCGATCCCCCGGCGTAGTACAGCAGCAGCGCCAGGCCACCGCCAGCGATGCCCATGGCCGGGATCGGGCCCCAGCCAAAAATCAGCAGCGGCGACAGCGGCAACAGCAGCAAGGTGCCCCAGCTGATCACCTTGGCCGGCAGGCCCATGTTGCCGGTGCCCCGGATCACCGAGGCCAGCGAGTTGAACAGCCAGACCAGCACAGCCCCTGAGAAGACCCAGTTCGAGTAGGTCATGGCGGCCTGCAGCGACCCCGCCTGGCCACCCATGTGGGTGTACAACCACGCACCTCCCAGCCAGGCCGCCAGCGTGAACACCAGGCCAAACACGATCGACAGCAGCAGGGCATGGAACACCAGGGCGTGGGCGTCGTCGCGGCGCCGCGCGCCCAGCGCGCGGGCGATCGCAGACGAGATGCCACCGCCCATGGCGCCGGCCGACATCATCTGCATCAGCATCACCACCGGGAACACCAGCGCCATGCCGGCCAGGGCGTCGGTGCCCAGGCGGCCGATGAACCAGGTTTCGATCAAGCCCGCCAGGGCCTGCGCCACCATCACCACCACATTGGGGCCTGCCATGCGCAGCAGGGTGCTGGCGATGGGGCCTTCGAGCAGCAAGCGGGTGCGCGGGTCCATCGCTGGGGGGGGCGCGGAGGCGCCGGCCCCAGCGGGCGCTCCAACGGCCTCCGGCATGGGTCGGGGGGTGGCTTGGGCGTGGGAGGAGGTCATAGCGGGCAGGGACAGCCCACCGGGGGCTTGAATAGATGTATATGCATCTATTATGGTCGCGAACGCTTGGGCGTGTGACGCGAAGGTGTCAGCGCGGCCGGCGGGCCCCCTTGCCCAGCCCGTCAGCCCCGCGCCGGGGCGACGGGCTGGCGGGTTGCCCGGGGGGGCTGGCCGCGGGTCGGGCGAATGTGGGCGGTGCAGTGGTGCGGGCTTTGGGGGTGTTAGCCGGTGGGTGGCGGCTTGCTCAGGGCTCGCTTGAGCCATCGACCTTGTGCAAAAAGGCCAGCGTCACCCGCGGCGAGGCGTTGAGCAGTTTGGACAGTGCTTCCACATCGCTGCTCAGCGCCGGGTTGTCCCAGCTTTTCATGGTGTGCCGCGCCAGGCGCGAGGCCAGCACCACGTTTTGCACGCTGGGGTGGTCGGCGTGCTTGCCGTCGCTGATGCGGATCAGCAGCTTGGGCAGGCGCCACAGGCGCAGCAGGGTCTGGCGCAGGTCATCGAGTTCGATGTTCAGCACGCTGCGCTGGGCCACGCTGCTGCGCAGGGCTGGGTCTTGCGCCTGGGCCTGGCGGATCTTGAGCATCAAGGTCGGCGCGTGGCACCAGACCAGCAACTCGGCAAAGTCGTGCAAGAAGGCCGCCTCATGGATCACGTCGACATCGGTGTCGCTGCGGTGCACCGCAAAGGCCATCGCAAAGTGGGCCGCACGCGCGCTGCGGTGCAGCAGTTCCTGCACGGCCTCGAGCGCTGCGGGGTACTCGCGCAGGCGGTCTTCGACCGTGGCTTGCGGGCCGAAGTGCTTGAAAAACGGGGTGATGCCCGTCATCACCAGGGCGCTGGTGATGCTCTCGGTTTCGGTCGCGTCGTCGTTGCGGCGCAGGGTGGCGACATGGGCGAAGAACTTCACCGTCATCAGCGGGTCGGCGCGCAACACGGGGCTCAGGTCGGCGGGGCCGATGTCGTCCTCGCGCGCCCGCAGGTCTTCGATGGCCTGCGCGGTGCTGGCCAGGATCGGGACCTCGGCCCGCACCAGCAGCCGCACCCAGGCGCGCAGGTCGCGCAGCGGCCAGTTCAGGAACGCAGGGGTGACAACGCTGGGGGTGTCCGGGGGGGCAGAGGGGGCCATCGTTCGGGTCCGGTGGAAGTTCGCTGCAGCCATTTTGCGACTTTTGCGACGCCAGGTCAGGGTTCGACCAGGCGTTTTGCCGGGGCACATGACCCCGGTACGGGATCATGCCCACCCAACCCGTCCGAGGCGACAGGATTTCCGTCGCCCCGGGGACCGATGACCAGGGCCTGGCCCTGGCGCGTGCCGGGGCTCAGGCCGTGGTGTCGGCCGTCGCGGCTGTCGCGGCCCCGCTGTGGCTGGGCTGGCGTCGAGCTTGCAGGCGGTTGGCCACGCTGATCACGGCCTGGATCGAGGCGGTCACGATGTTGTGGCTCATGCCCACGCCAAAGCCCGCACCCGCCACGCCGTCGAGCGCGGCCTCCACAATCGCCAAGGCCTGGGCATCGGCCCCGCTGCCGGTGGCGCGTTCTTCGTAGCTGTCGACGCGCAGCGGCAAGCCCAGCGCATCCACCGTGGCGGCGATGGGGCCGTTGCCATGACCGCGCACCTGCTGGCGCTGGCCCGCGATGCTGAGGTCGAGTTCGATGCCCTGGCCGCTTTCATCGAGCTTGTGACCGTGGTAGCGGATCGCGTCGCTGCTGCCCGCGGTGCCCCGCAAATAGGTTTGCTGGAACAGGGCCCAGATCTCGCTGCCATTGATCTCGGTCTCGCTCGCATCGGTCTGGCGCTGCACCACGGCACTGAACTCGACCTGCATGCGGCGCGGCATCACCACGCCGCGTTCGCGCTCGAGCAAGAAGGCGATGCCGCCCTTGCCCGACTGGCTGTTGACGCGGATCACGCTGTCGTAGGTGCGGCCCAGGTCGGCCGGATCGATCGGCAAGTACGGCACTTCCCAGAGGCCATTCGGGTCCTGGGCGGCAAAGCCTTTCTTGATCGCGTCCTGGTGCGAGCCCGAGAAGGCGGTGAACACCAGATCGCCCGCGTAGGGGTGGCGCGGGTGCACCGGGATCGAGGTGCATTCTTCGGCCACGCGCGCCACGGCGGTGATGTCGGAAAAATCAAGCTGCGGGTGCACGCCCTGGGTGTAGAGGTTGAGCGCCAACGTCACGATGTCCACATTGCCGCAGCGCTCGCCATTGCCAAACAAGCAGCCTTCCACGCGGTCGGCGCCGGCCATCATGGCGAACTCGGCCGCGGCCACACCTGTGCCACGGTCGTTGTGCGGGTGCACCGACAAGACAATGTGCTGGCGCGGCACCAGGTGGCGGTGCATCCACTCGATCTGGTCGGCAAACACATTGGCGGTGGCGTTCTCCACCGTGGTCGGCAGGTTGATGATGACCTCGCGGCCCGGGCCCGCCCCCCAGGTTTCGATGGCGGTGTGGCAGGCCTGCAAGGACACGTCCAGCTCGGTGGCGCTGAAGGTTTCGGGCGAGTACTGCAAGGTCCACTGGGTGGCCGGCTGGGCGTCGGTGAGGCGTTTGAGGTAGCCCACATGGTGGCGGATCAAGTCCATCACCTGCGGCACGCTCATGCCAAACACGATGCGGCGCCAGGCCGGTGCGGTGGCGTTGTAGAGGTGCACGATGGCGCGTGGAGCACCTTGAACGGCCTCCACGCTGCGGGCGATCAGGTCTTCACGCGACTGGGTCATGACCATGATGGTCACGTCGTCGGGGATCCGCTTTTCTTCGATCAGGCGGCGCACAAAGTCGAAGTCGGTTTGCGAGGCCGCGGGGAAACCCACCTCGATTTGCTTGAAGCCGATGCGCACCAACTCCATGAACAGGCTCATCTTGCGCTCGGCATTCATGGGCTCGAACAAGGCCTGGTTGCCGTCGCGCAAATCGGTGGACAGCCAGATCGGCGCCTGGGTGATGGTGCGCGAGGGCCATTGGCGATCGGCGAGCGCGATCGGGGCAAACGGGGCGTACTTGGTGGCGGGGTTGGCAATCATTGGGGGCTCCACGAACAGGGGCGGCGCCGGGGTGTCCGGGCTGTGCCGCGAGGGTCAAAAACGGAAAAACAAAGACATCCCCTGCAGCCCTTTGCGCAGGGCAAAGGCTGGTTCGTGGGCCGGGGTCAGGGGGAAGTCAGAGCGATGAGCGCGAAGCTCAAGACACGAACGCGAGCAGACCCCGGCCGAGCACTAGGCTTAGCTTTAGGGTGAGGGCTTGCTGGCGTTGCATGGCAAAAATGGTAACACAGCCGGGCAGGCCTTGGCTGGGGGGCCTTCCCTATCGGGGTGATAGCCCCGCCTCATCGCGGCCCCGCCCGGCCGCGTCGCGCAGGCATTGCACCAGCAGCGTGGCCGCCGGCGACAAGCGGGCGCCCCGGCGGGTGACGATGCCATAGCCCTCGTGCCGCGCGCGCAGGCTCAGCGGCAGGCGCTTGGCGATACCGTGCTCTTCGCAAAAGGCCATGGTGCCCTCGGCCATCAGGGCCACCAGCTTGGGGTCTTGCTTGAGCATCAACAGGGTGGCCAGGGAGGAGGCGGTCTCGATCGGGTACGGTGGCAACTCGAGCCCGGCCTCGCGAAACTCGCGCTCGGCCAGGGTGCGCAGCGGCATGCTGCCCGGGTAGAGGATCCAGCGGTAGCGCACCAGCTGCGCCAGCGTCACACGGCGTGCCTTGGCCAGCGGATGCGCCAGGCCCACGGCCAGTGCCACCTGCTCGTCTTCGAGGGCTTCGTAGTCGAAATGGTCGGCCTGGCTCGACACCGTGGTGCGGCAGATCGCCAGGTCCAGCCGCCCCTCGTTGACCAGGCCCAGCAGCTCGCTGCTGATGCCTTCGCGCACCTCGATCGACAAGGCTGGCTGGGTTTGCCGCAGTTGCGCCAGCGCCCCGATCAGCACCGAGTGCAGGGCCCCGGTGATGGTGCCCACGGCGACCCGCCCGCCACTGCCGCGCAGCACACCGTCCAGCTCTTCGCGCAGGTGGCCCAGGTCAGAGCCGATGACCCGTGCGTAGCGCAGGATGCAGCGCCCCAGCTCATTGGCCTGCACGCCTTTGGGTGAGCGCTGGAACAGCTCGGCGCCAAAGGTCGATTCGATCTCACGCAGCGCCTTGGTCAGCCCGGGTTGGGTCATGCCCAGTTGGTCGGCCGCGCGGTGCAATGAGCCGGCTTCGTCCAGCGCCACCAGCAGGGTCAGTTGGCGAAAACGCAGGCGCGAGGCGATCGAGGACAGGCTGGGCAGCATGGGGGGGATTCCAATCGGTTATTGCCAGATCAAAAGCTCTCACTATGCAGCAAACAGCCCGGCTTTCAGAATTCGCCAGCACAAGGAGACACTGGCATGAAATTGCTTCGCTATGGCCCGCCGGGCCAAGAAAAACCGGGCCTGCTCGACAGCACGGGCCAACTGCGCGACCTCTCGGCCCAGGTGGCCGACATCGACGGCAGCGCCCTCGCCCCCGACACCCTGGCCCGCTTGCGGGCCCTGGACCCCCAGAGCCTGCCCCTGGTGAGCGGCTCACCGCGCCTGGGCCCCTGCGTCGGGCGCATTGGCAAGTTCATCTGCATCGGCTTGAACTACGCCGACCACGCGGCCGAGTCCGGCATGCCGGTGCCCAGCGAACCGGTGGTGTTCAACAAATGGACCTCGGCCGTGGTGGGCCCGAACGACGATGTGCGCATCCCGCGCGGCTCGACCAAGACCGACTGGGAGGTGGAGCTGGGGGTGGTCATCGGCCGCACCGCGAGCTATGTCGACGAGGCCGATGCGCTGAGTTACGTGGCCGGCTACTGTGTGGTCAACGACGTGTCCGAGCGCGAATACCAACTTGAGCGCGGCGGCACCTGGGACAAGGGCAAGGGCTGCGACACCTTCGGTCCCACCGGCCCCTGGCTGGTCACCGCCGACGAGGTGCCCGACCCCCATGCGCTGGACCTGTGGCTGGAGGTCGACGGCCACCGCTACCAAAACGGCAACACCCGCACCATGATCTTCCGCGTGCCGCAGATCGTGGCCTACCTGAGCCGCTTCATGACCCTGTACCCCGGCGATGTGATCTCCACCGGCACGCCGCCCGGCGTGGGCATGGGCTGCAAGCCCGCGCCGGTGTTCCTGCGCCCGGGCCAGACCATGCGCCTGGGCATCCAGGGCCTGGGTGAGCAAACCCAACGCACCGTGGCGGCCTGAGGCCAGGAGGAGACATGAGCATGATTCAGTACCACTACGAAGGCCGCACTGCGGTGGTGACCGGCGGGGCCCAGGGCATTGGCTACGCGATTGCCAGCCGCCTGTTGGCGGGCGGCGCGCGCGTCGCGCTGTGGGACGCCGACCCCCAGGCCCTGGCCGCCGCCCAGGCCAGCCTGAGCCGCCCGGGCCAGCCCCCGGTGTTGGGCTTGACGGTGGACGTCACCGACCTGGCCCAGGTGCAGGCCGCCGTGGTCCGCACCGAGGCCGACAGCGGTCCGATTGCAATGCTGGTGCACAGTGCCGGCATCGCGGGCGCCAACGCCCCGGTGGTGGACTACGCGCCGGCCGAATGGCTGCGGGTGGTCAACGTCAACCTCAACGGTGCCTTCAACGTGAACCGCTCGGTGGTGGCCGGCATGGTGGCGCGCAACTATGGGCGCATCGTCAACATCGCGTCCATCGCGGGCAAGGAAGGCAACCCCAACGCCGCCGCGTACAGCGCGTCCAAGGCCGGTGTCATTGCGCTGACCAAGAGCCTGGGCAAGGAGACGGCGCAGCACAACGTGGCCGTCAACGCCATCACCCCGGCGGCCGCCAAGACGCGCATCTTTGAGCAGATGTCGCAGCAGCACATCGACTACATGCTGTCCAAGATCCCGCGCGGGCGCTTTGTCGAGGTCGATGAAGTGGCTGCCATGGTGGCCTGGCTGCTGTCGTCGGAAAACTCCTTCACCACCGGGGCCGTGTTCGACCTCTCGGGTGGTCGCGCCACCTACTGACGACCGGATTCCCTCACAAGAAGAAAGCCGGGCCCCCTGCCCGGCCCGGCTGGCGTGGCCCCTGCCGCTGGCCTGGTGTTTTGAACAACCAAGGAGACAAGCATGTCCATGCAACGCCGTCACTTCATGACCAGCAGCGCCGCCTTGGCGCTGGCTGCGCCGTTCGGTCTGGCCCGCGCCGCCACCGACTACCCCACGCGCCCGATCGAGCTGATCGTGCCGGTGGCCGCGGGTGGCGGCACCGACCTGGTGGGCCGCGCCTTTGCCGAGGCGGTCAAGAAGTACCTGCCCCAGCAGCCGGTGGTGGTCAACAACAAGCCGGGCGCCAGCGGCGCCATCGGCACCGCCGAGGTGATCAATGCCAAGCCCGATGGCTACAAGCTCGGCATCATCATTTGCGAGCTGACCATCATCCCCAACCTGGGCATCACCAAGTACACCGCCTCTGATGTGCGCCCCATCGCGCGACTCAACGCCGACCCCTCAGCCATCACCGTGCGCGCCGATGCCCCGTGGCAAAGCGTGGACGAGTTCCTTGCCGACGCCCGCAAACGCAAGGACCCGATTTCGATTGGCAACGCCGGTGTGGGCTCGATCTGGCACATGGCCGCAGCGGCCTTTGCCGAGAAGACCGGCGCCCCGTTCAACCATGTGCCCTTCCTGGGGGCGGCCCCGGCCGCGGTGGCCCTGCTGGGCGGGCATGTGGACGCGCTGACCGTCAGCCCCGGCGAGGTGGCCCAGCATGTGGCCGCCGGCAAGATGCGCACCCTGGCGGTGATGGCCGACCAGCGCGTGCCGGGTCTGTTCGAGAAAGTGCCCACGCTCAAGGAGCGCGGCATCGACCTGTCGGTGCAGGTGTGGCGCGGGCTGGCCGCCCCCAAGAACCTGCCGCAGGAGATCGCCGAACTGTGGTCCGACGTGGCGCGCAAGGCCGCCGAAGACGCGGTGTTCCGCGACGCCCTGACCAAGGCCAACCTGGGCTGGGCCTATGCCGATGCGGCGACCTTCCAGGCGGCCATCGACAAGGACCGCGCCTTCTACAAAGACCTGGTGCCCAAGCTCAACATCAACAAGGGCTGAGCCCGCCCTTCAAACCCCTTCATGCCCCCTCAGACCGCCCCCAGCACCGCGGCCTGTCGGGTCTGGACCGGGGCGCAGGCCTGCTGTTGTCGCAGCCAGCCCGGCACCGCGGCCTTGCTGCACCGCTGCAGCGCCATCAGCAAGGCGGGGCTGGCCTCGAGCTGCCACTGGCGGCGCAGTTCATCCTGCATGCGCGCCAGCAGACTGGCCGCCATCTCGGCGTCGGCCAGGGCCCGGTGGGCCCGGCCGGCACGCGGCAGGCCCAGGTGGTCGATCAGCAAACCCAGCTTGTGGCTGGGGGCGTGCGGGAACAGGCGCCGCGACAGCAGCACGGTGCACGCATAGGCCTGCGGGGCGTCCAGCCCGGCCAGCGCCAGTTCGGCGACCCAGAACTTGCGGTCGAAGGCCGCGTTGTGCGCCACCATCGGCAGCGAGCCGACAAAGCGACTGGCCTCGGCCATCACCTGAGCGGCGGGCGGGGCCTCGGCGATCATGGCGTTGCTGATGCCCGTCAGCTGGGTGATGAACGACGGGATGCGCACCCCCGCGTTCATCAGGCTTTGAAAGCGGTCCACCACCCGGCCGTGCTCCAGCAGCACGATGGCCACTTCGGTGGCGCGTGCGCCCTGCTCAGGCGAGATGCCGGTGGTTTCAAAGTCGATCACGGCGAGGCGGGTCATGGCGGTGCTCAGTGGGTTCAGAAAAGGGCCAGCGCGTCAGTCCGCCCCGTGGCGGCGATCGGCTTCCTGGCTCTGGTAGTAACGGGCTTTTTCAGCGTACATGGCCTGGTCGGCACGCGACACGGCGGCGTCCAGTGACTCACCGTGCTGGCAGGTGGCCAGGCCCATCGACAGCGTCAGCGGGCGCCCGGTGTAGAACTGGTTGTTCAGCTCCAGCAGCGACAGGATGCGGTCGCGCACGGCCAGGGCGGCGCGCCCATCGGTGGCTGGCAGCAGCACAGCGAACTCATCGCCGCCGATGCGGGCCGCGCAGGCTGGGCTGTCCACCGCCTTGGCCAGCACCTCGCCGGCGCGGCGCAGCAGGGCATCCCCGGCGGCATGGCCTTCGTCGTCGTTGATGCGCTTGAGGCCGTTGAGGTCGATCACCAGCACGCTCACCGGCCAGGGGCCGCGCCGTGCCAGGCGGTTCAGTTCGTCGGCGTAGTAGGCGCGGTTGCGCAGGCGGGTCAGCACGTCGTGCTTGCCCAGGTACTCCAGGTAGGCCTCGGCCTTTTTGCGTGCCGTGATGTCGACCAGCGACACCAGCACCAGGTCCCACTGGGCCTCGTGCCCCTGCAGCACCGAGAACTGCATGTGGATGTGCAACTGGTCGCCGCTGAGCGAGTAGTTGCTGACCTCGCGTTGCTGCTCCAGCTTGCCCTGCCAGAGGTCGATCAGCTGGTCAGAAAACGAGTCCACCATCTCGTCGCGGAACAGCTTGTCGAGGTTGCGCAGCAGGTGGGGCTTGTCCTGGGCCCCGAACATGTCCAGCGTCAACTGGTTGACGTCGATGACGCGGATCTCTTGCATGCAGCGGGTGACAAACTCAGGGTGCACGCGGATGAAGGTGGGGAAGTCGCTGATGCCCTGCTGGCGTGCCTCGTCGAGCAGGCGTTTGACGGCGCTGAAGTCCTCCACCCACAGCGACACAGGCGAGTGCTCGAACAGGTCGCGGGCGTACTGCTCGCTGTCGGCCAGGCGGTTCAGGTTGCGCTGGCTTTCGGTCACGTCTTCGAGCGACACCATGACACGGTCCCAGTTGGCTTCGTGGCCTTGCAGGATGCGCGCGCGCACCAGCACGTCCAGGCGGCGCCCGTCCAGCGTGTAGTTGACGGTCTGGTTGCTGAACTCGAGCTCGCCGTTCCAGAGCTGGGTCCATTCGTCGACCACCTGCTCGAACATGTCGTCGCGGAACACCTGGCCCAGGTTGTCCAGCAGGTGCGCGGTGTCGCGCGCCGCGAACAGCTGCAGGGTGCGGGCGTTGACCCGCAGCACGCGGATGCAGGCCGTGCCCTCGGCGACCCGTTCAGGCTGCTGCGTGAGGTGGGTCTTGAGGTCGGTCACGCCCTCGGCGCGCAGGCGATCGAAGAAGCGCTTGAGGGCGCTGAAGTCTTCCAGCCACAGCGAGACCGGGGCCAGTTCAAAGATGTGCTCGAAGTCGGTGGGCAAGGACGGGGTCATCGTCATGGCGCAGGCAAACGCGGGCCCCGGGGGCCGCGCGCGGGGGATGGCAGGGCCAACCAGTTTAGTGGACTGGTTTGACCCCATGCGTGCTGGGGCCAGGGCCCGGTGCGGCCGACGCCGATGGATCAGGCCGCGCGCGCTTGCCGGCGTTGCCGCACGGCGGCGGCCAGGCCTTGCAGCACGGGCACGGTTTGCTCGAAGCTGATGCAGGCATCGGTCACCGACACGCCGGGCTGCAAGGCCTGGCCGGGCACGATGTCCTGGCGGCCCTCGTGCAGGTGGCTTTCGATCATCAGGCCGGTGATGCGCGTGTCGCCGGCCGCGATCTGCTGTGCCACGTCGGCGGCCACCTCGATCTGCTTGCGGTGCTGCTTGCTGCTGTTGGCGTGCGAGACGTCGATCATCACCTGCTCGCGCAGGCCCGCCGCCTTGAGCAGGGCGCAGGCGGTGTTCACGTCGGCGGCGCTGTAGTTGGGCTGCTTGCCACCGCGCAGGATGACGTGGCAGTCGTCGTTGCCGCGGGTTTCGAAGATGGCGGCCTGGCCCATCTTGGTCATGCCCATGAAGGCGTGCGGTGCTTGCGCCGCCTGGATGGCGTCGGCCGCCACCTTGACGCCGCCGTCGGTGCCGTTCTTCAGGCCCACCGGGCAGCTCAGGCCGCTGACCAGTTGGCGGTGGCTTTGGCTTTCGGTGGTGCGCGCGCCGATGGCGCCCCAGCTCACCAGGTCACTGATGAACTGCGGGCTCAGCAGGTCCAGGAACTCGGTGCCCACCGGCAGGCCCAGCGCCAGCACGTCGAGCAGCAGCTTGCGCGCCAGCTCCAGCCCTTCGTTGATGGCGAAGCTGCCGTCCAGGTGCGGGTCGTTGATGTAGCCCTTCCAGCCCACGGTGGTGCGTGGCTTTTCAAAGTACACGCGCATCACCACCAGCAGGTCCTGGCTCAGCGCGTCGGCCTGGGCCTTGAGCTGGCGCGCGTAGTCCATGGCCTGGGCGTGGTCGTGGATGGAGCAAGGCCCCACCACCACCACCAGCCGGTCGTCCGTGCCGTGCAACACGCGCGAGATGGCCGCGCGGCTGCTCTCCACCAGCGCCTGGGCGGCATCGGGGGCGGGCAGCCATTCTTGCAGCAGGGCGGGCGTGATCAGAGGGCGCACCGCGCGGATGCGGGTGTCGTCAATGCGGGTGGTGTCGTGGGTGCTTTGGGCGGTGGGGCTCATGGGGGACTCGTGTCGTGGCGCGTGGCGGTGGGGGCGTGGCGGGTCAGGCCTTCTTCAGGAACACCGACTTCAGCATGAAGTTGCCCTGGTCGGTCTTGCAGTCCACATCGTGGTCACCGTTGTCGTGCACCAGGCGGATGCTTTTCACCTTGGTGCCCTTCTTGAGCACGGTGGACGAGCCTTTGACCTTGAGGTCCTTGATCAGCAGCACGGCGTCGCCGTCGGCCAGCGGCTGGCCATTGGCGTCGCGGATGATGCCGTCCCCGGCGGGGGCGTCGTCCTCGCTGGCCTCGGCCTGGGCGGGCCACTCGTGGGCGCAGTCAGGGCAGATGAACTGGTCGCCGTCGGCGTAGGTGTTTTCCAGGCCGCATTGCGGGCAGGCGGGGGGCGTGAGGCTCATGGGGACGTGTTCCAAAAATCAGCCCGACAGTGTACGGGCCCCACCTGACCGCACCTTGACCTGGCACACAGGGGTGGGTGGCGGTGCCCGGTGCCTGCGGTCGGGTGGGTGTCGTCGCCGGGTGGCCTCGGGTCCGGCGTCCGGGTCTGGGGCGTGTTGTTCAGGCGGTGGCGGCAAAGCGCACGCTGGCCATGGCCAGGGCAAACAGCAGGCCTTGCAGGAAACGGGTGCGCAGCATGACCTCGGGGTCGCCGGGGCGGCGCCAGTGGGCGATCAGGGTCAGCACGGCGCCCGTCAGCAGGGGCGACAGCAGCAGGTTGGCGACACGCCAGCCCGGGGTGGGCAGCAGCGACTGCGGCAGCAGCAGCAGGCTCAAGCCGCCCAGCACCAGACCCAGCACCGCGTAGCCCAGCAGGCCCAGCCACAGGGGCGTGGCACGGCGGGCGCGGCGCTCGCGGCTCAGGTGCAGGCCCCATTCGGCCAGCAGCTCGGCCAGCACCTGCAGCGCGACCTCGCCAAACACCTCGAACAGCAGTTCCAGCAACAGTTCCATGGGGTGCCAGTGTGCCGCAGCCCGGCAGCCGTGGCCATGGCTCGCGGTCTCAGCCCCAGCCTCTGCCTCTGCCTTAGATGAAGGTGAAGGTGAAGGTGAAGGTGAAGGTGAAGGTGCCCGAGGCGGCTCAGTCCAACGCCCACCAGCGCGGCAACAACTGGCGCACTTCGGGGCGGGCAAAGCGGTCGTCCATCAGGTGCACCACGCCGCGGTCACCGGGGCCGCGAATCACCCGCCCGGCGGCCTGCACCACCTTTTGCAGCCCGGGGTAGAGGTAGGTGTAGTCGTAGCCGGCCCCAAACAAGGCCTGCAGTCGCTGGCGCACCTGCTCGTTGACGGGGTTCACCTGGGGCAGTCCCAGGGTGGCCACAAAGGCGCCAATCAAGCGCCGCCCGGGCAGGTCAATGCCCTCGGCAAAGGCTCCGCCCAGCACCGCCAGTCCGATGCCCTGGCTGGTCTCGCTGAAGCGCGCCAGAAAGGCCTGCTGCTCGGCCTCGAGCATGCGGCGCGACTGGCGCCAGCAAGGCAGGTCGGGGTGGCTTTGGGCCAGCTGGTCGGCCACCTGCTGCAGGTAGTCGTAGCTGCTGAAGAACGCCAGGTAGTTGCCGGGCTGGGCGCGGTACTGGGCCGCCATCAAGTCGACCAGCGGGGCCAGCGAGGCCGCGCGGTCGGCGTAGCGGGTGGACAGGTGGCGCGCGGTGTGCACCTGCAGCTGGGCGGCGTCAAACGGTGACTCGACCTCCAGCGTGCGGTGTGCCTCCGGCAGGCCCAGCAGCTGCGCGTGGTAGCTCGGTGGCTGCAGCGTGGCCGAGAACAAGGTGCTGCTGTGCGCCCCGGCCCAGCGGGGGGCCAGGAACGGTGCGGGCACCAGGTTGCGCAGGCACAGCCGCGATCGCCCGGGTTCGGGCGGGCTGGGCTGGCTGACGTCGAACAGCGAATGCGTGTCCAGCGATTCGGCCAGGCGGCAGGCCTGCAACACGTCGAAGTAGAACTGGCGCAGCGCGGGGTCGAACTCGGTGGGGTGCTCGGCCTGGTGGGTGCCCAGCACCTGGCTGCACTGTTGCAGCGCGTGCAGCAGTTTGTCGGGCAGCTGGGGGTAAACGGCATAGGGCTGGGGCTGCGCTTTGTCGAGCGCCAGCCACTGGCGGCGCAGCTGGTTGAGCCCTTTCTTGACCGTGGCAAAACGCTGCGCGGTGTCGCCCCGGCGCGCCAGTGCCAGCGCCTCGGGCCGCAACTCGGCGCTGTACATCTGGCGTGCGCGATCCACCAGGTTGTGCGCCTCGTCCACCAGCAAGGCGACGCGCCAGCTGTTGGCCTGGCTCAGGCCCCACAGCAGGGCGCTGGCGTCGAAGTAGTAGTTGTAGTCGCCCACCACCAGGTCGACCCAGCGGGCCAGCTCCTGGCTCAGGTAGTAGGGGCACACCTGGTGGCGCAGGGCGACCGCGCGCACCTGGGCCTGGTCCAGCCGCCACGGGCCCTGGGCCTGGGGGGCGGGGCCGCTCAAGGCGTCTTGGCGCGCCGCAGGCAGGCGGTCGTAAAAGCCCTGGGCCAACGGGCAGGACTCACCGTGGCAGGCGCGGTCGGGGTGTTCACAGGCCTTGTCGCGTGCCACCAGTTCCAGCACGCGCAGCGGCAGGGTTTGCTGCGGGGCGAGTTGTTCCAGCGCGTGCAGCGCCAGTTGCCGGCCTGAGGTCTTGGCGGCCAAGAAAAACACCTTGTCCAGACCCTGCGCGGGCGCGGCCTTGAGCAGCGGGAACAGCGTGCCCAGGGTCTTGCCAATGCCGGTGGGGGCTTGGGCCAGCACGCACAGGCCGGCGCTGGCGCCGCGGTACACCGCCTCGGCCAGGGGCCGCTGACCGGTGCGGAAATCGGCGAACGGAAAGCGCAGCGCCTGCAGCGCGGCGTCGCGCGCCTGGCGGTGGGCCAGTTGCTGTTCGGCCCAGCTCAAGAAGCGCGCGCATTGGGCCTCGAAATGCGCTTGCAACTCGGTGGCGCTGAGCTGCCGCGTGAACACGGTTTCCTGCTGCGAACCGACCTCAAAGTACACCAGGGCCAGGGTCAGCTCGCTGAGCCCTTCTTGTTGGCAGTAGAGCCAGCCGTACACCAGGGCCTGGGCCCAGTGCAGGGCACGTTGGCCGGGGTTCTGTCGCTCGAGTGGGCCCTTGTGGGTTTTGATTTCTTCCAGCCGCGGGCCGCTGGGGTCCAGCCCGTCGGCGCGGCCGCGCACCCGCAAGCGGCCTTGGTAGAGCCCGCTGAGGCTGACCTCGGCCTGGTAGCCGGCGCCGCGCCGTGCCACCACGGTGCCGTGCCCGGCCACGCCTTCTTGTGCGGTGGGGGCCGGGGTGAAGCGCAGGTCCAGGTCGCCCTGTTTGGCCGTGAACTCGCACAGTTCACGCACCGCCACGGTGTAGAGGGCCGGCTCGGGCGCCGCCCCAGGGGCTGGCGCGGGGGCGCTCACAAAAGGCCCTCGGGGGCTTGGAGGGGGTCGGCTTCGGGGTCGTCCTCGCCGCCCTCGCCGAGGCGGGCCTGGCTGCGCTCGGCTTCGCTGCGCACCGGGCTGGCCTTGGACAAGGCCATCCACACTGCAAACGGCAGCGTGCAGGGTTGGTGGCGGGCCGGGCGCAGCAGCTCAAACTGGCCGCTTTCCACCGGGCCGTGCAGCAGCCAGATGCCCAGGTGTTCGGGGATCTCGTTGGCCTTGGCCACCCCGGCGGGGAAGACGTAGTAGCAGGCCTCGCACAGCCATTCGTAAGCCTCGCGTTTGGCGGCGTGGCGCAGGTCGGACAGCAGGTCGGCGCGGCTGAACTTGATCTCGTGCACCATGGGCTGCAGGTAGCGCGCCACCGAGGTGTTGCGCACCGAAAACAGGTCGGGCCGCGCCATGCGCCAGGTGTGCGGTGCTGGCGCAGGGGCCATGGGCAGCTCGCTGTCGCTCCACAGGCGGGCCGCGGGTGAAGATGCGGGTTCGGCTGGGCCTTCGGCGGCCTGGGGCGGTGCGGCCACGGCGGTGTCGGCCGGGCTGGGCGCGGTGCCCTCAGCGGGGCTTGCTGTGGGGCTAATGGTGGGGCTAGTCAGTGGGGCGCTGGGGGCGTGGCTGGGGGCTTCGAGGGCAGCGCGCAGCGCCAGCTCACGCCACACGATGCGACCACTGCCCAGCAGGTGTTCGGCAAAGCGCTGGGCCAGCCGGTCGTGGGCGCTGAGCGCGCGTTGGCTGCGCTGGCGCGCTTCGGCCAGGGCCTGGATGCCGGCGTCGGTGAGCTTGAGCGTCTCATGCCCTTCGGCGCTGGTGTGCAGTTGAATCAAGCCGGCGGCCAGCAGGTCGATCTCGAGCCCGTCCTTGCAGGGCCAACCGGCGGAACGCCAGACGCCCATCAAGCGGGTGCGGTGAACGCGGCTGAGTTTGAACGCCATGGGCCGGGCCTCAAGCGCGGGGTTCGGGCCCCAGCGCACGGCGCAGGGCCGCGCGGGCCAGCAAGCGGGTCGAGTCCAGCGTGGGCAGGGCCGAGTTGCTGTCGTTGAGGATCAGCGGGATCTCGGTGCAGCCCAGCACCACGGCGTCGCAGCCCTGCTGTTGCAGGTCCTGCACCCAGCCTTGAAAGCGCTGCACGGTGCTGGCTTGCTGCACGCCGCGCACCAGCTCGTCCATGATCAGCTGGCCCATGGCCGCCCGCACCTCGGGCGCGGGGCGCACCCAGCGCAGGCCTTGCGCGGCCAGGGCTTGGGGGTAGACCTCGCTGTCCAGCAGCCAGCGTGTGCCGGTCAGGCCCAGGCACTGAAAACCGCGTTCGCGCGCGGCCTCGGCCACCACCTCGGCGATGTGCAGCCACGGCCGTGGCGAGTGCGGGCGCACCCATTCAAAAGCCTGGTGGATGGTGTTGTCCGGGCAGATCAGGATGTCAGCGCCCGCGGCGGCCAGCTTGCGCGCCGACTCGAGCATCAGCGCCGCCACGCCGGGCAGGTCGCCGCGGTCCAGGCAGTCCACATAGTGCCGCAGCGAAGGGGTGTGCAGGCTCACCTCGGGGTGGCCGTGGGGCCCCAGCCAGCGGGCGCCCTCTTCGCACACCGTGCGGTAGCACAGCGCCGCCCCTTCGGCCGAGCAGCCGACGATGCCAATGTGCAGCGCAGCGCTCATGCCGCACCTGGTTGGCTGGCGCGCTGGGCCAGCGCGGGTTCGCGCACATGGCAGCCCTCGAGGTGGTCGTTGACCAGGCCCATGGCCTGCATGAACGCGTACATGGTGGTGGGGCCGACGAAGGTCCAGCCGCGGCGGCGCAGGTCCTTGGACAGGGCCACCGATTCGGGCGAGGTGGTCAGGCCTTGCAGGCTGGCGTGGGTGATCTCGGGGGGGCGCTGGTGGGCGGCGGGCTCAAAGCGCCAGAAGTAGGCCGCCAGCGAACCGAACTCGTCGCGCAGGGCCTGCGCCCGGCGCGCGTTGTTGAGGGTCGAGACGATCTTGCCGCGGTGCCGCACGATGCCGGCGTTGAGCAGCAGGCGCTGCACATCGGCCTCGTCGAAACGCGCCACGGCGTCGATGTCGAACTGTGCAAAGGCTTCGCGGAAGGCTTCGCGCTTGTTGAGGATGGTGAGCCAGCTCAGGCCGGCCTGGAAGCCCTCGAGGCAGATTTTTTCAAACAGGCGCTGGTCGCCGTGCACCGGGCGGCCCCACTCTTCGTCGTGGTAGCGCTGGTACTCGGGCGTGGCGCGGCACCAGAGGCAGCGCCAGGCGCCGTGCTCGTCGCTGAAAAGGCCGGCGGGGACGGGAGAGGGGGCAAGCATGATGGACTGTAAATAAATACAGTTTATACGACGAGGCCCCCGGCCTTGTCCAGCCCACGACAGGCGCCCTCGGGGGCCCGGCCGGGCCCTCCCCCGGCCTGTGGTGGCGTGCTGGCGGCGCTGAGGGTTGCTCAGCGGGCTTGCAGGCGCTCCAGCAAGCCCAGTTCGGGGTAACCGTCGGCGGGCAGGCCCAGGCTGCGCTGGTAGCGGCGGATGCCTTCGCGCGTGGCCGGGCCCATCAGGCCATCGGGCTGGCCGCTGGCAAAGCCCAGTGCGTTGAGCCGGGTTTGCAGTTCGCGCATCTGGCTGCGCGACAAGGCCACCAGGTCACGTGGCCACGGTGCCAGCACCCCCGGGCCTTGCGCCAGGCGCTGCGCCAACAGGCTGACCGCCAGGGCGTAGTGGGTGGAGTTGTTGTAGCGCAGGAGGGTGCGGAAGTTGGGGCCCACCAGAAAGGCCGGGCCGCGCAGGCCCGCGGGCAGGAACAAAGCCGCGCCATCGCCCAGGTCGGGCAGGCCCTGGCTGTCTATGCTTTGCACGCCCTCAGCTGCCCACTGGGCGCTGCTCTGGCGGAAGTCGGACTCGCGCTGCCCCGGGTCAAAGCCCGCGGGCAGGCGCACTTCGGCGCCCCAGGCCTGGCCCGGCTTCCAGCCCGAGTGCGCCACAAAGTTGGCGGTCGAGGCCAGCACATCGGGCATGCTGCCCCAGATGTCGCGGTGGCCGTCGCCATCGGCGTCCACAGCATGGGCCAGGAACACCGAAGGCAGGAACTGCGTCTGCCCCATGGCGCCCGCCCAGGAGCCGATCATGCGGTCGCGCGGGATGTCGCCGTTTTGCAGGATCTTCAGCGCCGCGATCAATTGCTCACGCGCCCAGGCCTCGCGCCGCCCTTCCAGGCCCAGGGTGGCCAGGGCGTCGATGGTGGGCAGGTTGCCGTAGTGGCTGCCGTAATTGCTCTCCATGCCCCAGATCGCGAACAAGGTGGTGGCGGGCACGCCGTAGCGGGCCTCGGTGGCCTGGGCCTCGGTCTGCAACTGGCGCAGTTTGGCACGGCCCTGCTGGATGCGCAGCGGCGACACGGCGCGGTCCAGGTAGTCCCACACGGTGCGGTTGAACTCGGGCTGGGCGCGGTCCGCGTCGACCACCTCGGGGCGGTAGCGCACGCCGTCCAGGGCCTGCTGCAGCGTGGCCTCGCTGATGCCGGCGGCCCGGGCGCGGGGCTTGAAGGCCTCCACCCAGCGCAGCAGGGCCTGCTGTTGGGCGGCCTCGCTGTCGCCATTGGTGGTGCCGCTGGTCGCCGCGCCGGCTGCCGTCACTGCCGTGTTGGCGGTGGGCGCGGGCGTGGTGGCGGGGGCCGCCAGCGGGGGGGCCGCTTGGGCGCTGCGGTTGTCGGTCGCGGTGGGGGCGCTGCCGCAGGCGGCCAGGGCGGCGCACAGCAGGGTGCTCCAGGCCAGGCGCTGAAGTGGGGGCGGTGGGGTCGGGTGGGCGGAATCTGGAGAGGGGTGCATGGCTTGATTTTCACCTCGCCAGCCTGGGGCTGCGCGCTGGTCGGGTGCCGGCCCGCGCACCGGGCCCAAGCTGGCGACAATGGAGGCCTTGCTTCCCCGATTGGCCTGCGCCCCATGACTGCTTCTTTCTCCCCTGCCCTGCCCTGGTCGGCCACGTCCATCCACCCCACCGGGGAGCAATGGCAGGTGCTCAACTCGCCGGCCCGGGCCAAGCTGGTTCAGGCCCTGGCGGGCACGGGCAAGACCACCACGCTGTGCATGAAGGCCTGCAGCCTGCTCAAGCGCCTGGGGCCGGACGCGCGCGTGCTGATGCTGGCCTATTCGCGCGCTGGCGTGACGGCCATCCGCGACCGCATGAGCCAGCTGCAAGCGGGGCTGTCGCCGCAGCAGCTGGACGTGTTGACGGTGGAGCAGCTCAGCGAGCAGGTGCTCAAGGACCAGGGCGACCCGGTGCACCGCCTCAACGACCCCTTGCGTCGCCGCTTTTTGATCCTGCAGGCCCAACAGGCGCTGCGCCAGGAACGCCAGCCCGGGGCCGACGGCCAGTACAGCGCCTGGCTGGGCCGCGAGGTGGACATCGACGCTTTCCTGGCTTTTGAAGCCCTGGCCAAGAAGCGCTTGCTGGACCAGCAGTTCGAAGACTCGGGCCAGGGCCTGGTCGGGTTTTGCGAAGACCAGGACCTGGACCCCGAGCTGTACCGCCTGTACCGCCGCTACGAGCGCATGCGCGTCGGCATGAACCACGAACCCCAGTTCTATGCCGACGGCGACTGCAGCTTCGAGCTGTGCCGACAGCTCAGCCTGCTGGACTGGGACCAACCCTTTGAATGGCTGCAGGGCCGCTATGCCGCGGTGCTGTTCGACGAGCTGCACGACCTCGACGAGGCCGCGCTGCTGGTGCTGCGCAAGCTGGTGCAAAGCGACAACGGCGTGTTTGTCGGCGCGGGCGACTTCAACCAGCACATCCACGCGGGCGCGTTTTCGGTGTTTGGCGAGTCGCTGGCACGCATCAAGAGCTGCCTGCCCGAGGACACCGAGGTGCTGCAGATCAACACCACACGCCGCTTTGGTGCCGAGATCTGCGCTGCGCTCAACCCGCTGTTCGGCCTGAACTTTGGCCACACGGCCGATCGCTCGGACGCCTTTGTGCGCCTGCCCTACGACAGCGACGAGCACTGTGCCCAGCAGCTGGTCGAGCTGCACCGCCAGATCGTGCAAGGCTGGCGCGACGTGCAGGGTCAAAAGGGTCAGCACAGCGCGCTCAACGTGGTGCTGCGCAACCCGCAGGACAGCATCTTGCTGGAGTGGGTGTTTGGCCATGAAGGCGTGCACTACAGCTGCCAGGACCTGAGCCCGTTTTACCTGCGCAAGGAGCTGGCGCTGGCGTTGGTCTGGATGTGGGTGCTGCTGCCGCCCGAGGCCCAGGCCGCCCCGCTGCTGACCCCGGGCATGGTGGCCGCGGCGGTGGAAGGCCGGCTGCACCTGAGCCGCAGCAGCGCCCGCGCCGAGGCCGCCGACCCCGATGTGCTGGCCCAGGGCCAGTTCGATGAGGCCGGTTGGACCGACCTGCCCGGGGCGCGCGAAAGCCAGTCCCTGGCCAGCAGCCTGCATGGCGATGTAGAGCGCGTGCGCCGCTACCTGGCGCAAGGCAGCCTGGACCCCAACGCGGCCCATCCCAGCGCCGTGTGGGCCCAGATGCTGGCCTTGCCGCCGCAGGTGCTGGACGACGCCGGTGCGCTGTGCCGCCACCCCCTGCTGCGGCGCCTAGTGGACGAAGCCCCCATCACCGCGCAGGAACGCCGTGTGGCCCAGGACAGCCTGGACAGCCTGGCGCGCCTGGCCCGCCACATCCCGGTGGCCGAGTTTTTGGGGCGCCTGACCTTGATCGCGACGCAAAGCATCGCGCTGCACCAGGCGCGCGAAGCGGTCAGCCTGCGCCTGCTGAGCATCAACGCCTGCAAGGGGCGTGAGTTCACGTTTGTGGCGGTGCCCTTTGTGGAGCGCGGGCGTTTTCCGGGCCCGTCATCGCACCAGGAAGCCTACCTGGAACGCAACCGCCTCTATGTCGCCATGACGCGCGCCCGCGCTGCGCTGTGGGTGCTGGAAAGCGCCACGCGACCCGTCAGCCCGGGGCCGGTTTGACGGCCCCGCAGGCGAGGGGCGCGCGGGGTTGATGCGAGCCTGACGCGGGGGCCAGCAGGCCTACATGCCGCGGCCAGGCCCTCCCCATCACACCTGGATCACACCTGGTCCAGCGCCTGGGCCAGGTCGGCCAACAGGTCGTCGGCGTGTTCGATGCCCACGCACAGGCGCACCGTGTCTTCACCCACGCCCGACTTCTTCAATTCTTCAGGCGACAGCTGGCGGTGGGTGGTCGAGGCCGGGTGCGTGGCCAGCGACTTGGCATCACCGATGTTGACCAGGCGGGTGAACAGCTGCAGCGCATCGAGGAAGCGCGCGCCGGCTTCGCGGCCACTGCCGCTGCTGGCCTTGACGCCAAAGGTCAGCAGACCCGAGGCCTTGCCGCCCAGGTACTTCTGCGCCAGCGCATGGTCGGCATTGTCGGGCAGGCCGGCGTAGTTGACCCAGCCCACCTTGGGGTGCTTCTCGAGGAACTGCGCCACCTTCAGCGTGTTGTCGTTGATGCGGTCCATGCGCAGGGCCAGGGTCTCGATGCCTTGCAGGATCAGGAAGGCATTGAACGGCGACAGCGCCGCGCCCATGTTGCGCAGCGGCACCACGCGGGCACGGCCAATGTAGGCGGCGGCGCCCAGGGCCTCGGTGTAGACCACGCCGTGGTAGCTGACGTCGGGCTCGTTGAGGCGCTTGAAGCGCTCCTTGTGCTGGGCCCAGGGGAACTTGCCCGAGTCGACGATGGCGCCACCGATGCTGGTGCCGTGGCCGCCCAGGTACTTGGTCAGCGAGTGCACCACGATGTCGGCGCCATGCTCGAACGGGCGCAGCAGGTAGGGCGTAGCGACGGTGTTGTCCACGATCAGCGGCACACCGTGGCGGTGGGCGATTTCGGCGATGCGGGCGATGTCGGTCACATTGCCCTGCGGGTTGCCCAGCGACTCGACAAACACGGCCTTGGTGTTGGCGTCGATCAGGGCGTCGAAGCTGTTCGGGTCACGGTGGTCGGCAAAGCGCGTGGTGATGCCGTACTGCGGCAGCGTGTGGGCGAACAGGTTGTAGGTGCCGCCATACAGCGCGGTCGAGGCCACGATGTTGTCACCGGCCTCGGCAATGGTCTGGATGGCATAGGTCACCGCCGCCTGGCCCGAGGCCACGGCCAGCGCGCCAATGCCGCCCTCCAGCGCCGCGACGCGCTTTTCGAGCACGTCGGTGGTCGGGTTCATGATGCGCGTGTAGATGTTGCCCGCCACCTTCAGGTCAAACAGGTCGGCGCCGTGCTGGGCGCTGTCAAAAGCGTAGGCCGCCGTCTGGTAGATGGGCACCGCCACCGCCTTGGTGGTCGGGTCGGGCGAGTAGCCTGCGTGGACGGACAGGGTTTCGAACTTCCAGTTTGCTGCGGCGGACATGGTGACAGGGCTCCTTTGGTTTTGAATCGACTTCTTCGAGGTCTGACAGGGGGGGGATGACGCCAGCCGGTGCCCCGGCTCGGGCCCCCACGAGGGGCGTTGGGCCCGCTGTGATTGAACCACCGAACGGCCGGGTGACTTATGCGGAATTGAGGCTTGCTTATGCGGGGGGCTTGGGGCCGTCCAGGGGGCCAGGCTTGGGGCCTTGACCGGGCTGGCATGGGGTTGCCGTGGTGTGGTGGTGATGCCTCTGGATAACGTGGCACGATGGGGCCCTGCAGGCCGGGCCACAGACCCCGTCCTGTTGGATCCTGCTCGCCAGGGCGCCGCTGTTGGCGGCTGTGGCGGCCACACCAGGCCAAGGCCAGGCCAAGCCCAGGTCACCGATGAACTTGATGAACCACTACCTGCCCCGCTACCAGTTTGCGGAGGAACACAGCCTGCACATCCCCGCCCGTCCGGCCCAGGTGCTGGACGCGGTGAGCCGCCCCGAGGTGGTGGACGACCCGGTGGCGCGCGGCCTGATCGCGCTGCGCGAGTGGCCCAACCGGCTGGCCGGGCGCCTGGGGCTGCCTTCGTCCCTGCAGCACCGCCCGGCCTTTGGTCTGGCCAATTTCACGCCCCTGGGCCGCGACGGTGACCGCGAGATCGCGTTTGGTCTGGCGGGGCGCTTTTGGCAGTCGGACTTTGGTCTGGTCGATTTGGCTGACGCTGAGGCCTTTGCGGCCTTGGACCTGCAAGGGCGGGCCAAGCTGGTGATGAACTTCAGCGCCGAGCCCGAAGGCACCGGCACCCGCCTGACCACGCGCACCCGGGTCTGCTGTGGTGACGCCGCGAGCCAGCGCCGGTTTCAGCTGTACTGGTGGTTGATCCGGCCGGCGAGTGGGCTGATCCGCCGGCGCTTGTTGGGGCGGGTGAAGGGGGCGTTGATTCGCGTTGATGGGGGGTGGTAGACGTTGATGGGCGTTGTACGCGGGCCTGCAGCTGCGGAGCCGGCACCCGGCCCGTGACATGCACGGTGGTTGACCTGTGGCTTGGCGTGAGCGGACGCGCACTTGTGCGGTCAGACCTCAAATTCCCTTGCCAGGCGGTCATAGATCGGCAAGTGCCACGCGTCATGGTCGCTGCCGTCTTCATCCACCAGCGATTTCAGAAAAGAACCAAAGTCGCTGGCTTGAAAATGAACGGTGTCGTTGCCATCCGTGCCCCAGGCGTTTGCGCTGTGATGCCAAGTCACGATCTGGCCGTGGTGCTGTGCATCGAGGGCCATCAGCAATTGAACCGGGCCAGGGGTGTCGGCAAAAACCAGGTGCTGCGGCGGCACGCCTTCGCCATAGGTCTCGCCCCGCCAATGGGATTCCACACAGGCCCAGTCGAAGATCAAATCGACGTAGCTTGCGACTGTTGGGCGGGGCGCCCGGGCTGAACCGGGCGGCCATGGGGCCTGCGGGCCGTGAAACATGCGGGGGTAGACGCGCCCGCCATTGAACCGCAGCATGAAGTCGCGGTACCCCGCGGGCAGACGCAGGCCGGTTTCGCCTTCCCACCGTTCGATGTCTTGCCGGGCGTCTTTGACGTAGCGCCAGTCACGCTCACCGTCGTTCCATCGTTCTGTGAAGGGTGCAATCTTCATGGGTGTGGGCGTCGTCGATTGGGCGGCCGCGATGGCGGGGTGTCGGCCGCCTGATCCGCTGAACTTTTCGGGCCAGGCAGAGCCAACGGACGCGGCGGACCGCACCGCAAGGCTTGGTTTGGCTTGGCCAGCCACGGCCAGCTCGAAGTGCGAGTATAGGAAACCGCCCACGCCCACAGGGACGCGTTCAGCCCACGGCATTCAGCAGGCTTGTTGACTGACTGGCTGAGCAGGGCAGCGGCATTCGCAGGGCACGGTGTCCGATGTCATCGGCCCCAAGTCAAACGCCCGGGGAACCGGGCGTTTTGATCAACGTCGGGGGCGGCTTGTCAGCCGCCCATCCCCATCACACATCAATATTCCCCGCCCTCAGCGCGTTGGTCTCAATGAAGTCACGGCGGGGTTCCACCTCGTCGCCCATCAGCATGGTGAACACGCGGTCGGCCTCAATCGCGTCGTCGATCTGCACGCGCAGCAGGCGGCGCACGTTGGGGTCCATGGTGGTTTCCCACAGCTGCTCGGGGTTCATCTCGCCCAGGCCCTTGTAACGCTGGCGGCTGGTGGTGCGTTCGGCTTCGGAGATCAGCCACTTCATGGCCTGGCGGAAGTCGCCGACCTTCTCTTCCTTCTGGCGTTCGCCCTCGCCGCGCACGGCCTTGGCGCCTTCGTTGAGCAGGCCCTTGAAGGTCTCGGCCGCCTCGGCCAGCGCGGCGTAGTCGGCGCCGTGCACAAAGTCTTGCGTCAGCACGCTGCTCTTGACGTTGCCGTGGTGGCGGCGGCTGATGCGCAGCACCGGCTTGTCGGTGCGCACGTCAAACTCGCCGGCCACTTCGGCGGGCACGCCGGTGGTGGTCAGTTCGCGCAGCTTGGCTTGCAGGCGCACGGCGCTGGCTTCGGCTTCGGCCACGCTGTCCAGGTTCAGGGCCACGCCGTCGGCGATGGCACGCAGGGCCTCGGCGTCCATGAAGTTGCTCAGGCGGGCGATCACGTTCTCGGCGATCTGGTGCTTGCGCGCCAGCTCGGCCAGTGTCTCGCCTTGCAGGGTTTGCGAGCTCGGGCCGCCAGTGGTGATGCTGGCGTCCTTGAGCGCGATGCGCAGCAAGAAGCCGTCGAGCGCGGGGCCGTCTTTCAGGTACAGCTCTTCCTTGCCGGCCTTGACCTTGTAGAGCGGCGGCTGGGCGATGTAGATGTGGCCCCGCTCGACCAGCTCAGGCATCTGGCGGTAGAAGAAGGTCAGCAGCAGGGTGCGGATGTGGGCGCCGTCAACGTCGGCGTCGGTCATGATGATGATGCGGTGGTAGCGCAGCTTGGCGACGTTGAAGTCGTCGCCACCGCTGTTGCCACCCGCCTTGCCGATGCCGGTGCCCAGCGCGGTGATCAGGGTCAGGATTTCGTTGCTGGTCAGCAGCTTTTCGTAGCGGGCTTTTTCGACGTTCAGGATCTTGCCGCGTAGCGGCAGGATGGCCTGGAATTTGCGGTCGCGCCCCTGCTTGGCCGAGCCGCCGGCGGAGTCACCCTCGACGATGTAGATTTCGCACATCGCGGGGTCTTTTTCCTGGCAGTCGGCCAGCTTGCCGGGCAGGCCCATGCCGTCGAGCACGCCCTTGCGGCGCGTCATTTCGCGCGCCTTGCGCGCGGCTTCGCGGGCCCGGGCGGCTTCGATGATCTTGCCGCAGATGATCTTGGCGTCGTTGGGGCGCTCTTGCAGGTAGTCGGTCAGCAGCTTGCTGACGATGTCTTCGACCGGCGCGCGCACTTCGCTGGAGACCAGCTTGTCCTTGGTCTGGCTGCTGAACTTGGGTTCGGGCACCTTGACCGACAGCACGCAGCACAGGCCTTCGCGCATGTCGTCACCGCTGACCTCGACCTTGGCCTTTTTGGCCAGTTCCTGTTCTTCGATGTACTTGTTGATGACGCGGGTCATGGCCGCGCGCAGGCCGGTCAGGTGGGTGCCGCCGTCGCGCTGCGGGATGTTGTTGGTAAAGCACAGCACGCTTTCGTTGTAGCCGCTGTTCCACTGCATGGCCACTTCGACGCCGATGTGGGTGCCGGCAATGCCGCCGTAGGTCTCGGCCGGGCGCTCGCCGTGGGCGTAGAACACATTGGGGTGCAGCACCTGCTTGCCCTTGTTGATGAATTCAACAAAGCCGCGCACGCCACCGGCGCCGGAGAAGTCGTCCTCTTTGCCGCTGCGCTCGTCCTTCAGGCGGATGCGCACACCGTTGTTCAGGAAGCTCAGCTCGCGCAGGCGCTTGGACAGGATCTCGTAGTGGAAGTCGTTGTTCTGCTGGAAGATCTCGGTGTCGGGCAGGAAGTGCACCTCGGTGCCGCGCTTTTCGGTGGCGCCGGTGACCCGCATCGGCGAGACCTCGAAACCGTCCACGGTTTCGAGCAGGCGGTTTTGCACAAAGCCTTTGGCGAACTCGATCTGGTGCACCTTGCCTTCGCGGCGCACGGTCAGGCGCAGCCATTTGGACAGCGCGTTCACGCAGCTCACGCCCACGCCGTGCAGACCGCCCGACACCTTGTAGCTGTTCTGGTTGAACTTGCCACCGGCGTGCAGCTCGGTCAGGGCGATCTCGGCGGCGCTGCGCTTGGGCTCGTGCTTGTCGTCCATCTTCACGCCGGTCGGGATGCCGCGGCCGTTGTCGGTCACGCTGATCGAGTTGTCGGTGTGGATGGTGACGACGATGTCGTCGCAGTGGCCGGCCAGGGCCTCGTCGATGGAGTTGTCCACCACCTCGAACACCAGGTGGTGCAGACCGGTGCCGTCGCTGGTGTCGCCGATGTACATGCCGGGGCGCTTGCGCACCGCTTCCAGGCCTTCCAGGATCTGGATCGCACCTTCGCCATAGCCTTCGGATGCGCCTGCCTGGTTGGTGTCAATCTTGGTTTGCGGCAGGTCGTTGAAGGCTTCGTTGGCGCTGGGTTCAGCGTCGGACAGCGGCTTGTTTTCTTCGGTCATGGTCGGTTTTTCTCAATCTCTTGATGAACCAAACCCGCGGTGAACAACGGGGTTCAACGCGGGTCAGGTTCAAGGGTGTGGCGTGGTGCGCAAGGCCAGGGGTTCCAAAGGCTCAGATGCGCATCGGCATGACCACGTACTTGAAGCTCTCGTTGTCGGGGATGGTCATCAAGGCCGAGCTGTTGGAGTCCGACAGCTCCACCTTCACCATGTCCTGGTCCATGTTGCCCAGGGCGTCGATCAGGTAGGTGACGTTGAAGCCGATCTCGATGGTGTCGCCACCGTAGTCGATGTCGAGTTCGTCCACGGCCTCTTCCTGCTCGGCGTTGCTCGACGCGATGCGCAGCGTGCCGGGCTCGAGGTTCAGGCGCACGCCCTTGAACTTGTCGCTGGTCAGGATGGCGGTGCGCTGCAGGCTGGCCAGCAGGGTGGTGCGGCCCAGCGTCAGGCTGTTGCGGTGGCCCTTGGGGATCACGCGGTTGTAGTCGGGGAACTTGCCTTCGACCAGCTTGGTGACGAACTCCATGCCGTCAAAGCTGAACTTGGCCTGGTTGTTGGCGAACTGCATCTCGATGCCGCCTTCGGCATCGGACAGCAGGCGCTGCAGTTCCAGCACGGTCTTGCGCGGCAGGATGACTTCTTGCTTGGGCACTTCGACGTCCAGCGTCGCCGAGGCAAAGGCCAGGCGGTGGCCGTCGGTGGCGACCAGGCTCAGGGTCTTGCCCTCGGCCACGAACAGGATGCCGTTCAGGTAGTAGCGAATGTCGTGCACAGCCATCGCGAACGACACTTGACCCAGCAGGCTCTTGAGGGTTTTCTGCGGCACGCTGAACACGGGGCCGAAGTTGGCGGCCTCTTGCACCAGCGGAAAGTCTTCGGCCGGCAGGGTTTGCAGCGTGAAGCGGCTCTTGCCGCCCTTCAGGATCAGCTTGCTTTGGCTCGACTCCAGGCTCACGGTCTGGTCGCCCGGCATGGTGCGCAGGATGTCGATCAGCTTGCGGGCGCCCACGGTGGTGGTGAAGTTGCCGGCATCGCCGTCCAGCTCCGCGGTGGTGCGGATCTGGATTTCCAGATCGCTGGTGGTCAGTTGCAAGGACCCACCGGTCTTGCGGATCAGCACGTTGGCCAGTATGGGCAGGGTGTGGCGCCGCTCCACGATGCCGGCCACCGATTGCAGAACCGACAGGACTTTGTCTTGTGTTGCCTTCAGGACGATCATGTCAACCTCTTGTTCAAGTTCTTTGCTGTGTCATCAGACGACGTTCGGGTGCTGGGCCGGTGCGGCGGTACCGACCTGCAACCTCCCTGCAAACACGCCATTTTCTCTGTTTTTCAAGGCCTTTTGATGCAGACGCTGCACTTGTGTGTCGGGCGTCACAGCCAGGGGGCCTGTGCGGGGTTCAGCCCTTGAGGGTTTGCTCCAGCACGTGCAGCTGCTGATTCAGCTCGGTCAGCTGCTGGCGTTCACCGGCGATCTTGCGCACCGCGTGGAGCACCGTGGTGTGGTCGCGCCCGCCAAACAGCTCGCCGATCTCAGGCAGGCTCTTCTGCGTCAGCTCCTTGGCCAGGTACATGGCAATCTGGCGCGGCCGCGCGATGCTGGCCGGGCGCTTCTTGCTGTACATGTCGGCGACTTTGATCTTGTAGTAGTCGGCCACCGTCTTCTGGATGTTCTCGACGCTGATCTGGCGGTTCTGGATGGACAGCAGGTCGCGCAGGGCCTCGCGGGCCAGCTGGATCGAGATTTCCTTCTGGTTGAAGCGCGAGTAAGCCAGGATCTTGCGCAGCGCCCCTTCGAGTTCGCGCACGTTCGAGCGCACGTTCTTGGCCACGAAAAACGCCACTTCTTCGGGCATTTCGGTGGCTTCGGCGCGCGCTTTGTTGATCAGAATCGCGACCCGCATCTCGAGCTCGGGCGGCTCGATGGCCACGGTCAGGCCCGAGTCGAAGCGCGACACCAGCCGCTCATGGATGTCGGCCAGGCCCTTGGGGTAAGTGTCGCTGGTCATCACGATGTGCGACTTTTTGGCCAGCAGCGCTTCAAAGGCGTTGAAGAACTCTTCCTGGGTGCGGTCCTTGTTGGCAAAGAACTGCACGTCGTCGATGAGCAGCAGGTCCAGCGAGTGGTAGCGCTCCTTGAACTCGTCAAAGGCCTTGCGCTGGTACGCCTTAACCACATCCGACACGAACTGTTCGGCATGGATGTAGAGAACTTTGGAGTCCGGCTTGTCGGCCAGCAGGCGGTTGCCCACTGCGTGCATCAAGTGGGTCTTGCCCAGGCCCACGCCCCCGTAGATGAACAGGGGGTTGTACAGGTGGCCGGGCATGCCCGCCACGTGCATGGCGGCAGCGCGCGCCATGCGGTTGGCCGTGCCCTCCACCAGGGTGTCGAACGTCAGGCCCGCGTTGAGCCGGTTCTTGAAGCCACCGGCCCCGGCGTCCTCGGCGGCCGCCACGGGTTCGGGGGCTTGGCCGGCTTCGGGGGCGCTGGGGGGCGTGAAAGACCTGGCGGGCTGTTCGCGCTGAGTGAGCGCTAACTCAACGGGCACGGCCTGGCCGTACAGGCGTTCCAGCATCTGGCTGATCTTGCTGGCGTACTGCGCCCGGATCCAGTCGAGCTTGAAGCGGTTGGCGACGAAGAGGGTGATCTTGGACAGGTCGTCCGGGGCCTGGGCCACCAGGGGCTTGATCCAGGTGTTGAATTGTTGTTCTGGCAGCTCTTGGGCCAGTTGTTCTACGCATGCTTGCCAGAGGCTGTGTCCTGCGTTCGGGAGGTCGCTCTCAGTGGCGCCGTTCAGGTTTCCCTCGGTCATTCTTGGTCTGTATTTCTGTGGATAGTCAATTGCGGACAGCGGGCGTGATTCTAGTTTGTCAAAGAGTTATCCACAACCTGAGCGGCCGATGACCCCGCGCGCTGGGGGCTCCTGGGCCGGGGCTGGTCAAAACCCTTGGTTTGTGATTGGGCTTGTGGATGACCGCAAATGTTGCGATAATCATTGGTTTCCCTGAAAGCGTTCAGGGCGATTTGATCAAGGCCCCGGGTTTGGGCGCCGTTGGTGAGGTGGTTTCAAGAGCGTCGCAAGGCGATTTCGGACCGGCCGCGCTGGCAGTGCATGAACGAATGGCCAGAACTGAACACTCAAGGAATTCATCATGAAACGCACTTACCAACCTTCCAAAATCCGCCGCGCCCGTACCCACGGTTTCCTGGTCCGCATGAAGACCCGTGGTGGCCGTGCTGTGATCAACGCACGCCGCGCCAAGGGCCGCAAGCGTCTGGCTGTCTAAGTTCAGCCCTGGCCTGGTGAACTCCGGGCTGCTCGCGTGCTAAGGCTCAAAACCCGCCCGCAGTTCCAAGCCGCGATGGCGGGCGGTACGGTGTCTCGCACGCCGCATTTCGCCTTGCACCGCCTGGCTTTGACGGCCGCTGCCCCGGCAGCCGCCGATCTGCCCCCTGAAGGGCCTGACGTCTCGCCTGAGCGAGAGAGTCAGGCTCTTTTTGTCGTTTCCGGTGGCCAACCCACGGTCTGGCTGGGGGCCATGGTGCCCAAGCGCTGGGCCAAGCGGGCGGTGACCCGCAACACCATCAAGCGCCAGATCTACCAGTTGGCCCGAGAGTTCGAGCCCCGCCTGATGCCCGCCGCCCATGTGGTGCGGCTGCGTGCTGGTTTTGACCGCAAGCAGTTCATCAGTGCCACCTCCGAGGTGCTCAAGCAGGCGGTGCGCACCGAGCTGACCCAGCTGCTGCGCAAGGCCTGCGTCCAGCCGGGCAAGCCGGTGGTCAAGCCCGCCGCCCCTCCGGCGGTCGCTGCCGCGCCACAGCCTGCGGCGGCCCATGCCCCCACGACTTCCACGGGTAACGCATGATCAAGGCCCTGCTGATCGGCCTGGTGAAAGGCTACCGCTTGCTGCTCAGCCCCTGGCTGGGCTCGGCCTGCCGCTTTGAGCCCACCTGTTCGGCCTATGCCCTGCAGGCTTTGGACCAGCACGGCGCGGCGGCCGGGAGTTACCTGACGGCCCACCGTCTGTTACGCTGCCACCCCTGGTGTGCGGGCGGCGCCGATCCGGTGCCCACGGAGCGGCCCCGCCTGTTCCGCACCCTGTGCACCCCCTCTTCCCAACATTCTTCGCAAAAGAAGTCTTCATGAACGACATTCGCCGCACCATCTTGTGGGTGATCTTCGGGTTCTCCATGGTCCTCTTGTGGGACAAGTGGCAGATCCACACCGGCAACAAGGCCACGTTCTTCCCCGGCCCCGCCGCCACCGCGCCGGCCGAGACCAAGCCGGCGACCCCCGCCGCAGCGGCCACGGCAGCGCTGCCGGCCGCATCCAGCGGTGTGGCCGCGGTGCCAGGCGCCGCTGCGCCTGCGGCCCCGCGTGAGCGCGTCAAGATCCTGTCGGATGTGTTCCAGCTGACCTTCGACACCGAAGGGGCCTCGCTGGTGGGCGTCGACCTGCTCAAGTATGTGGACCTCAAGGACAAGAGCCGTCACTTCACGCTGATGGCCGAAACCCCCGAGCAAGTCTATGTGGCGCAGACGGGCCTGCTGGGCGGCAGCTTCCCCACCCACAAGACCGCCATGACCCTGATGCCCGGCCCGCGCGAGCTCAAGGACGGCGACAACGAACTGGTGGTCCGTTTCGAATCGGGTGACCTCGGTGGCGTCAAGCTGATCAAGTCCTTCACCCTGCGCCGCGGCGCCTACGACATCGGCGTGCGCCACGAAGTGGTCAACACCGGCACCGCCCCGGTGTCGCCGCAGCTGTACCTGCAGCTGGTGCGTGACGGCAACAAGCAAGACGGCGATGTGCCGTTCTCGTCCACCTTCACGGGCCCGGCCGTCTACACCGACGCCCAGAAGTACCAGAAGGCCGAGTTCAAGGACATCGACAAGGGCAAGGTCGACATCGAGAAGCAAGCCAGCAACGGCTTCGTCGCGATGGTGCAGCACTATTTCGCCAGCGCCTGGTTGCTGGGCGACGGCATCCAGCGCGAGCTGTTCATGCGCAAGGTGTCCGAGAACCTGTACTCGGTCGGCATGATCACCCCGCTCAACACCCTGGCCCCGGGTGAGCGTCAAACCATCGACGCCCGCCTCTATGCCGGCCCTGAAGAAGAGAAGAAGCTCGAAGCCCTGACCCCTGGCCTGGAACTGGTCAAGGACTACGGCTGGCTGACCATCCTGGCCAAGCCGCTGTACTGGCTGCTGGACCAGCTGCACAGCTACATCGGCAACTGGGGCTGGTCGATCGTGGCCCTGGTGGTGCTGCTCAAGGCGGCCTTCTATTGGCTCAATGCCAAGGCGTATTCGAGCATGGCCCGCATGAAGGCCATCAACCCGAAGATCACCGAAATGCGTGAGCGCCTGAAGGACAAGCCGCAGCAGATGCAGCAGGAGATGATGCGCATCTACCGCGAAGAGAAGGTCAACCCGATGGGCGGCTGCCTGCCCATCCTGATCCAGATCCCGGTTTTCATTGCGCTGTACTCGGTGCTGTCGTCCAGCGTTGAGATGAGCAACGCGCCCTGGATCGGCTGGATCACCGACCTCTCGGTCAAGGACCCCTACTACATCCTGCCCCTGGTCATGACCGGCACCACCCTGCTGCAAACCTGGCTCAACCCGACGCCGCCGGACCCGATGCAGGCCAAGATGATGTGGATCATGCCCCTGGTGTTCAGCGTCATGTTCTTCCAGTTCCCGGCCGGTCTGGTGCTGTACTGGATCACCAACAACATCCTGTCCATCGCCCAGCAGTGGGTGATCAACCGACGACTCGGCGTCAACTGAGCCCCTCGGTTGCCGTGAACCCCCAGGCCGTCCAGCGCAAGTTGGGCGGCCTTTTTTGATGAAAGCCTTCGCCCATGCTGGCCCGCAACTCTGATCCAATCGTCGCCATTGCCACCGCCCCGGGCCGGGGTGCGGTGGGCATCGTGCGCGTCAGTGGCCCCGACGTGAAGTCCCTGGTCACCGCCCTGTGTGGCCGCGCCCTGCGCCCACGCGAGGCCACCTACCTGCCGCTGCGCGACGCCCAGGGTCAGGCCATTGACCAAGGGCTGGCCCTGCACTTTCCGGCCCCCCACTCCTACACCGGCGAGGACGTGTTGGAGTTGCAGGCCCATGGCGGCACGGTGGTGTTGCAACTGCTGCTGGCGCGCTGTCTGCAGGCCGCCAGCGAGATCGACCCCACCACGGGGCGCGCTCGCCTGCCCGGTTTGCGGGTCGCCCAACCGGGGGAGTTCACCCAGCGCGCCTTCCTCAACGACAAGATCGACCTGGCCCAGGCCGAGGCGATTGCCGACCTGATCGACGCCAGCACCGAAGCCGCCGCCCGCAGCGCCGGGCGCTCGCTGTCGGGGGCGTTCTCCCAGGAGATCGCTCAGCTGCGCGAGGCGCTGATCCACCTGCGCATGTTGGTCGAGGCCACGCTGGACTTTCCGGAAGAAGAGATCGACTTCCTGCAAAAGGCCGACGCCCAGGGCCAGCTCGACCGCCTTCAGGCCCAGTTGGGCCGTGTGCAGCAGCGCACCCGCCAGGGCGCCTTGCTGCGTGAAGGCGTCAAGGTGGTGATCGCGGGCCAACCCAACGCGGGCAAGTCGTCCCTGCTCAACGCGCTGGCCGGTGCCGAACTGGCCATCGTGACCCCCATCGCCGGCACCACGCGCGACAAGGTGGAGCAGACCATCCAGATCGAAGGGGTGCCGATCCACGTCATCGACACCGCAGGCCTGCGCGACAGCCAGGACGAGGTGGAGCGCATCGGCATCGAGCGCGCCTGGAGCGAGATCGCTGGCGCCGACGCGGTGCTGTTCCTGCACGACCTCACACGCGCCGCCCAGCCCGACTACCAGGCCGCCGACCAAGCCATCGAGGCCACCCTGAACCAAACCCTGGCAGCCCGGGTGCCGGTGCTGCAGGTCTGGAACAAGCTCGACCAGGTCAGCCCCGACCACGCAGCGGCCTACCAGGGCGTGCACCTGTCGGCCCGCACCGGCCAGGGCCTGGATGCGGTGCGGCAACAACTGTTGCAACTGGCAGGCTGGCAGTCGGCCCCGGAAGGCCTTTACATCGCGCGCGAGCGCCATGTGCAAGCCCTGCAACAGGTGGCGGGTCACCTCGACATGGCGGCCCGCTGCCTGGCCGCCCAGGCCCAGTCGCTCGACCTGCTGGCCGAAGAGCTGCGCCTGGCGCAGCAGGCCCTCAATGAAATCACCGGAGAATTCAGCTCGGATGACCTGCTTGGGGTCATCTTCTCGAAGTTCTGCATCGGCAAATAGTTGAAACAAATGTGTCCAAGCCCGGGTTTTGGCCTGGCTTGGCTTGTGCGCGATATGTAACGAGGTTAAGTTCGGGTGCCATGCAGACGGCGCATTTTTCTCCTTCTCCGGCGGGTATCCAGGGTCTGGTGCAAGCGGTGGCGCATGCCCCCCAGGACGAACGCCTGGACTTGGCCTTGAGTCCTGCCCAGTGGGAGGTCTTGCACAGTTACCTGGTGCCCCAAAGCCTCGGCAGCGGGCAGCTGCTGTTCGCACGGGGTGCGCAGGACCGATCGCTGTACTTTGTCGAGGCGGGCTCCCTGAGCGTGCACCTCGAGGACGACCAAGGCCGCATTCGCCTGGCCTTGGTGGGCGCGGGGTCGGTGGTGGGCGAGGGGGCGTTTTTCTCCCACCTGCCGCGTTCGGCCACGGTGCAGGCGGGGGCCGACAGTCGTTTGTGGGTGCTGACGGCCCTGCGCTTCACCGAGTTGGGCAACCGCCAACCGGCGATTGCACTGAGCCTCAGCCTGGGTTTGGGTGCGCTGATGGCGCGCCGTTTCAGTCAGCGTCGGCGCCGCGTGGCCAGCACCTGAGGGGCGGCTTGGGCCGCGAGGGAGGGCCGGTCGGCCCGGTGTGTCAGTTCAAAAAAGGATCAACAAAGATGTCCCTGTTCGCCTGGTTGTTTGGCCGCAAGACCCCGCGTCGCCCTGCCGCGGTGTCGGCGGCGCCGAGCACGGACAAAAGCCGCCCGGGTGCGGGCAAGCGCAGTCAGAAAGCCTGGGTCGATGTGGGCCCGGCCCCGGCCCCGAGCACCGTCAAACACAAGGCCGACCACAAGGCCGAGCGCCTGCAGCAGCGCGAGCTGCTCTACACCGTGGTGCGCGACACCATGGTCCGTGTGGGCGTGCTGTCCTCGCGTTACAAGTTCAAGGTGCTGTCGCTGGACTCGCATGGGCGCCAGTTCATGGTGATGATGGACGTGGCCCCCGAAGTGGCCGCCGACAGCGTGCGGCTCAGCGAGATCGAGGTGCTGCTGGCCCAGACGGCCAAGGCCCGGCACCAGATCCTGGTCACGTCGGTGTATTGGCGTGCCAACAACCAGGTCTCGACGGGGGTGTTGCCGCCACGCGGTGCGGGCGCCCTGTCGGCGGTGGGTTCGGCGACCGAGCCCGCGGCGCCGTCCTTTCCTTCGGCCGTGCCGGCCGCACCGCGGGCCCCCGCGGCCCAGGGCCACGCCGCCGCGCCGCGCTTTGAGCCGATCCAGGCCGAGGAGGTGGCGGCCTTCCACCGCGCCTTGGCCGAGATGGGGGCCCAGGCGCCTGCATTGGCGCAAAGTGTGCAGAGTGGGCCCCGCCTGGCGGGCCGTTTGACGGGCTTTGAAGACACCGAAATGCCCGAAGATGCCGACGATTCGCGTCCGCAGTCGCTCAGTACCACGCAATACGGCGATCTTTGAGCCACGGCGCCTGGCCGGAGCCCGCGCTTTGAACTGGGGCGTTGAGGGGCGCGCGGGGCGCGTCAGCGCTCAGAACAAGACGTCGGCATCGCCGGGTTGCCAGGCCGGGTACTTGTCCATCACCGACTCAAACAGTGGCCCGCTCAGGCCGCGACGCAGCCAGGCCCGCACGGCGTCCAGCCCACTGGCGCGGTCCCACCAGGCCGCATCGACCTGGGCAAACTGGCGCACAAAAGGCCACAGCGCCAGGTCCAGCAGACCGGGCTCGGCGCCCCAGACATGCGCCTGCCCATGGCTTTGCAGCTGGGCTTCCAGGGGGCGTAGCTGGCCCGCCACCGCCTGCTCACGCCAGTCCTGAGCGCTTTGGCTGGGGTGGCGTTCGGGGTATTTGTAACCGTCCAGGGCCCGTTTGAAGTCGCCATCGTTGGCGTGCAGCCATTGGGCTTCAAGGGCGACCTCGGCGGGGCTGCGGGGCTGCCACCAGCCGGCGGGGGCCTGCTTGGCAAAGGCCCAGCGCATGATCTCCAGGCTGTGCAGCAGCAACAGCCCCTGGGGCCCGTGCAGCACCGGCACGGTGCCGGCAGGGTTCAGCGCCAGCAACGCCGCCGGCTTTTGGCGCAGCACCACCTCGCGCAAACGCACCGGCAGGCCGCAGGCCCGCAGCGCCAGGCGGGCCCGCATGGCATAGGGGCAGCGCCGAAACGAATACAGCACAGGCAGGGTGTCGGCAGCGGCAGCAGGGCAAGTCATGGCGGGCGCGATGATAGCGCCCGTGCCCACCCTAAGGGGGCACCGCGTGGGACAGCCCCACGCCGGGCTCAGGCGGTTTGGGGACGGACGCCGGGGTGGGGCCGTTGGCCGCTGGGGGTGGGGCGGGCCCAGGGAGCCACCAAAGGCAGGCACCAGGCCTGGGCGGTGCGCGCCAGGACGGCGGCGGAAGTCGAGGGGGTCGCGCGGGACATCAAACAGGCACTCAAGGCGTGAACGAAAAACCAGCACTTTGGCGCCCGGCTGTGACCCCTTCATGACAGGGATTTCCCGCGCTTGCCCGGTCTGGAGCGTGACAGGTTGAAATTGTTGGTTACGATGGTTACACCCGGTAGCGCTTCTGCCGATGCCGGTCAGGACGCCGTCATGCAAATTCTCTCTGCCTCTGAAAGCTACCTGTTGGGCCGCCGTTTTGGCCGCCTGCTGGTGTGGGCGGCTGCCATGATGGCCCTGTGCTTTGTCGGTTTGACCGCGCTGTCGATCGCCCAGGACCGCCACAACACCCGGCGCATCGCCCAGGACACCAGCTACCAGATCACCGAGAACCTGCGCCAGCTCACGGATTCGGTGCTGGAGCAGGCGTCCTACAGCCTCGCAGGTCTGGCCGAGGCCCTGCTGAGCGCAGACAGCCACAGCCACGCCGGCCCGGCCGCCTGGGAATCCCTGCTGACCACCGCCATGCGCTACGACACCAGCAGCCAGGTGCTGTTTGTGCGGCGTGGCGAGCAACTGGTCGCCGTGGACCACCGCCAGCGCTTGTCCGAGGTGCGTTCCGAATTGAGCCGGCTCAAGCCGCCCGAGGTGGCGGGGCAATTGGCGCTCCACCCCCCGATCAGCCTCGACGGCGGGCAGACTTATGTGCTGCCCGCCTTGTTGCGTTTGTCCGGCGGCGCGTCGCCGGGCGAGTGGCTGCTGGGGGCGCTGATTCCCCTGCAATCGCTGCGCCCGCCCAGCCTCAACACCTCGGCCCAGGCACCGCTGGACCAGGCCGCCTACCTGCCCTCGGGCCTGGTGCTCATGCACACCCTGGGGCGCGAGCGCCTGGTGGGGCGCATGTCGGGCGAGTCGGCCCAGTTGGCCCAGCTGGCCAGCAGCGCACCCACCGGTGCGTTCGAGGCCCAGGACGCCCAGGGCCAGGGCCTGTCGGGCACCTTCCGCCGCTCGGACCGCTACCCGCTGCTGGTGGCCAGCATGCAGTCCGATGCCGAGGTGCTGGACCCGTGGCTGCAGCGCAGCGTGACCAAGGGGGTGCTGTTGTTGCTGTCGCTGACCGCCCTGGGCCTGGGGGTGCGAGCGCTGACCCGCATGCTGCGCGCTTTGGCCACCAGCGAGTCGGTGTACCGGCGCCTGTTCGAGGACGTGGCCGATGGGGTCATCGTGCACAGCCCGAGCGGGCGCATCCTCAACCTCAACGCGGCGGCGCTGCGCCTGACGGGTTTGCACGAGGCCGACGAGGTGGTGGGCCGCTCGATGGCCGAGTTTTTTCCGCACCCGGTGGACCCGGCCACCGGCCGCCCCAGCACCCTGCCCCAGACCCGCATCGAACGTGCCCTGGCGGGCGAGCACCTGCGCTTTGAATACAGCTTTGACGCCCCGCTGACCCAGCAGCACTTTGACTGCGATGTGCGCCTGTCCACCTTCACGCTCGAGGGCGAACCGCAGGTGCTGTGCCTGCTGCGCGACCTCAGCGAAGAGCGCCGCCACAGCCGCCAGCAGGAGTACCTCGCCAACCACGACCCGCTGACCGGTCTGCCCAACCGGCACAGCCTGTTGCGCCGCCTCGATGAGCGCATCGAACAGGCGCCAGGTCAGGCGTTTGAGTTGGTGTTCGTCAACCTGGCGCGTTTCAAGGAGGTCAACGAGGCCTTCGGCCACCGCGCCGCCGACATGGTGCTGGAAATCAGTGCCCGCCGCCTGGAGCGCCAGCTCAGTGCCCATGGCTGGACGCTGGCGCGGGCCGGGGGCACCGACTTCGCCGCCGCCCCGCCGCTGCCCGGCTACACCGGTCCCGCCTTGCCCACCGAAGCCATTTGCGAGCTGATGGTGCGGGTGGTGCGCGAGCCCATCGTGATGGGCGAAACCTCGGTCGAGCTGCACCTCAAGCTGGGCAGCGCCGACTACCCCGGCGACGCGCTGGACGCGGGTCAGTTGCTGCGCTGTGCCGACATGGCGGCCACCCGCGCGCGCACCGTGGTGGGGTCGCAGGTGCGCTACAGCAAGAGCTTCGAGAACGCGCCGGGCCATGATCTGAAGATGCGCTCCGAGCTGTCCGCCGCGATCCGCGACGGCCAGTTGCAACTGGCCTGGCAGCCCAAGCTGTGGCTGGAGAGCCGCGAGATCGAAGGCGTCGAAGCGCTGCTGCGCTGGCACCACCCGCGCCTGGGCTGGGTGCCGCCGTCGGAGTTCATTCCGCTGGCCGAATCGACCGAGTTGATTTACCCGCTGACCCGCTGGGTGGTCAGTGCCGCGCTCGACCAGATGGCGCTGTGGCAGGCCCAGGGGCAGCCGCTCAAGGTGGCCGTCAACATCAGCGCCAACAACCTGCAAGACCCGGACTTCACCGACCACGTCAAGGACCTGCTGCACCGCAAAAACGTGCCCGCCGAGTTGCTGGAGCTGGAGGTCACCGAGTCGGCCCTGGCCGCCAACCCCGAGATCGTGCTGCGGCGCCTGCAAGACCTGCGCGCTGCCGGCCTGTCGCTGGCACTGGATGACTTTGGCACCGGCTTCTCCAGCCTGTCCTATGTGAGCCAGTTCCCGTTCACCAGCATCAAGATCGACCGCAGTTTTGTCAGCGCGCTGCTGCGCAGCCCGCGCGACCGCCACGTCGCCGAATCGACCATCGCGCTGGGCCGCAAGCTGGGCCTGCGCACCGTCGCCGAAGGGGTGGAGGACGACGCCACAGCCTCGGCCCTGATGGCCCTGGAGTGCGACATCGGCCAGGGCTACCTGTTCGCCCGCCCCCTGATGGGCCAAGCCTTTGAGCACTGGCGCAGCGCACACGAGGCCAAGCTGGTGGCGGCCCGCAAGCAGGCCTCGGGCAGCCCGCTGCGCTGAGCCCAGCGGGCCGCGACCCATCGCGTGGGGGGCACCGTGCGGCGGCCTCGGCGGAGCGGGATCGCGGTCCGGTGCGGCTGCGCTCAGGCGGGCCGCGTCAGCACCTGCGCCCCGGGGCCATAGCTGGCCAATGCTTGCACGGCCTGGGCGGGCGGCGCGGCCAGCACGGCCCAGCCGTGCGCTTGCCAAAACCCCTGGGAACCTTGCACCGCGACCAGGTTCAGTTGCTGCAGCCCCAGGGCCTGTGCGTGGGCCAGCGCATGCGCCACCAGTTGCGAGCCCAGGCCTTGCCCCGCCGCCTCGGGGTGTACCGCGAGGTCATGCAGGTACAGGGTGTTGCCCTGCGGGTCGGGGGCAAAGCCCTGGTGCAGGGCCCCGATCGCGTCGGACCGGGTGCGGTAGGCCATCAGGTAGGCGCCGAGTTGCCTGTCCCGGAACGCGCCCCACACCGTGTCAGGGGCCTCCCGCAGGCGCTGCGCTTGCACCGCCGCGGGCTCCACCAAGCCCTCGCCGTAGGCGGCCACCTGCACGCGCATCAGCGCCGGCAGGTCGGTGGCGCGCAGCGGGCGCACGGTCCAGGCGGTCGGGTGGGCTGGGGGCTGGGCGGGGCTCATGCGGGCAGGCGTCCACGCAGTTGCTGGGCCACGGCGCGGCCTGCGTCGTGGCCGCGGGTGAAGGCTTCCTCGAACACCGAGTAGCCAGACCAGTCGCTGTGGGCCCAGCTGAGTCGGCCCTCGGCCAGCACGGCCGGGACGCTGGGGGCACGGCCGCGGTGGGCCCCGCCGCCCGGCAGGCGGCTCAGGTGCGCCAGCGTGCCGGGCACGGGCACGGCCATGGCGTGGCCATGGCGGGTGACCGAAAAGCGCTGGGCGGTGTCGAACAGGTCCGGGTGCGGCACCAGGTAGTCCTTGAGCAGCAGGTCGCGCCAGTGCGTCCAGGGCTGGGTCAGCAGGTCACGGCGGGCTGCCGCAGCGGTGCCCAGCGCGCTGTAGAAAGTCAGCACCGTGGGGCCGGGGCGGGGGTCCAGCCGCTGGTGGGCGGCGTTCACATAGCCCAGCCCAGCACTGCCATAGGCCACGTTGTCCCAGGCCGGGGCGGCACCAGGGCGGTCGGCCAGGGGCGCCGCCAGTTGCAGGTTGCCGACCACCCACGCCGCGTGCTGCCAGCGCAGGGTGGTGGCCTGCAGCCAGTCGGGCGCGGCGGTTTGCACGCGCGCCGCCACCGGCACCGGCAAGGCCACCACGCAGTGCGCGGCCAGCCAGCGTTCGACCCGCTGTTGCGCCACGTCCCAGACATCCACCGCCACTGCGTGGCGTTGGTCCTCGATGCGCAGCACCAGCCGACCGGTGTAGAGCGGGCCACCGCGGTGGCTGCCTTGCAGCGGCGCGGCCAGGCGGTCGACCAGCCAGCCGTTGCCCTCGGGCCAGGTCAGCACGCTGGACTCGGCGGCTTGCGCGGCCGCGTCGCTGCCGGGCGCCTGAAAGCCATGGCGGCTGGCAAAGTAGTGCAGACCGGCCCAGGCGGATACCTGCTCGGCCCCGGCCCCGTAGTCGTCGCGGCAGCAGTAGTCGAGGTACCAGCGCAGGCCTGCATCGTTCAGGCCCTGCTGGTTCAGCCAGTGGGCAAAGGTCTGGGTGTCCAGCGCCAGTTGCCCGGGGCTGAGGGTTTGCCGTGACAGCGGCAGGGTGTAGCGCTGCTGCTTTTGCTCTTGCGCCACCAGGCTGGCAAACCGTTGGTACTGGGCCAGCGCGGCCGGGCTCAGGTCCTGGCTGGGCAGCAGGCCTTCGTGCCATTCACCGTGTTGGTACAGGCGCTCCTGGGGGCTGTGGCACAGCGCCTGCTCGTCGTAGACCCAGCGACCGGCCTCGCGTCGGCGCAGGCCCAGTTCTTCGAGCAGGTCCTGCACCTCGCGCGCGTCGTCGCCGGGCACGGGCAGGTAATGGGCACCGGTCGGGCAGGCCAGGCCACCGAGTTCGCGGCCGCGGCTGTTGCCGCCGGGCTGGTCGGCCATCTCCAGCACGGCCAGGTCGTCCACGCCGCCCTGGCGCAAGGCCCGCGCCGCGGCCAGGCCGGCAATGCCGCCCCCGAGCACCAGCGCACTCACGCGGCGCGACACGGCCGGCGCGGGCCAGCGCTGGGGCTTTTCGCGCAGCAGGTGGCCGCGCTCGAAGCTGGCGCCTTCAAAGCCGCCGTCCAGTGGCGCGGCCGGGCGCAGGCAGCCGGCCAGGCCCAGGCTCAGGGCGCCGGCGGTGGAGGCGCTCAACCAGTCGCGGCGCTTCATGGGGTGACCGCACCAGGCGGCGTCCGGCCAGCGCGGGGGCCGAGGCCCATCAGGGCAGCACAGTCGCGGTTCAATGGTTCACCTTGCCCCATTCCTGCTCGTAGGTGTGCACCAGGATCTGGTTGGACAGCCGGTTCACGCTGGCCGGGACCGGCCCCATGTCCTGGGGAAAGTCAAACAGCAGCGGCAGCGTGGCGGTGTTCAAGAAGCGCAGGCCTGGGGGCAACTCGGTGGGCTGGCGCCAGGGTCGGCGGCTGGCCACCACAAAGCCCCATTCGCCGAAGCTGGGCACGTTGGCGTGGTAGGGCGTGGCGGTCAGGCCGGCCGCCTCCAGGGTGCGCACCACGGTCCAGAAGCTGCGGCGCGCCACCAGCGGTGAGGTGGTCTGCACCACGGCGTAGCCGCTGGCCGACAGGCGCTGGTCCAGCAAGCCGTAGAACGACTGGGTGTAGAGCTTGCCCAGGGCAAAGTTGGTGGGGTCGGGAAAGTCCACCACGATCACGTCAAAGCTGTCGGCGGTTTTTTGCAGCCACTGGAACGCGTCCTCGTTGACCACGCGCACACGCGGGTCCTTGAGCGATTGGCCATTGAGCTTGAGCAGGGCCGGCTGGGTGCTGAACAGTTCGGTGATGGACGGGTCCAGGTCGACCAGGGTGACCTGCTGCACGCTCGCGTACTTGAGCACTTCGCGCAGCGCCATGCCGTCGCCCCCGCCCAGGATGGCCACGCGCTGCGGCCGGCCCTGGGCCGCCATCACGGGGTGCACCAGGGCCTCGTGGTAGCGGTACTCGTCGCGCTCGGCAAACTGCAGATTGCCGTTCAGGAACAGCCGGTGCCCCTGCGCCCCGCTGGTGACCACGATGCGCTGGTAGGGCGACGAGGCGGTGTACACCACACGGTCCTGGTAGAAGCGGTCTTCGGCCAGGCTGGTGATCTGCGAGGCGCCCGCCATGCCGCCCAGCAGCACGATCAGCACGCCGGCACAGGCCAGCGCGTGGGCGCGCAGGCGCCGCAGCTCATGGCGGAACAGCCACAAGGCCCAGCACGCCACCGCGGCGTTCATCAGCCCAAACAGCAGGCCGGTGCGCACCAGGCCCAGGTAGGGCACCAGCACCAGCGGGAAGGCCAGTGACACCACCAGCGCCCCCAGGTAGTCAAAGGTCAGCACCTGGGCCACGAGTTCCTTGAGCTGCACATCGCGCTTGAGCAGGCGCATCACCAGCGGGATCTCCAGCCCGACCAGGGTGCCCACGCCCCCCACCAGCCCGTAGAGCACAAACCGGAAGGCCCCCGGCAGGTAGGCGCTGGTCAGGAACAGCACCGCCGGCAAGGTGCCGCCCAGCAAGGCCACCAGCAGTTCGATGCGCAGGAAATGCGCGCTCAGTTGCCGCTCCAGGTAGCGCGAGGCCCAGGAGCCCAGGCCCATGGCGAACAGGTAGGTGCCAATGATGGTCGAGAACTGCAGCACCGAATCGCCCAGCAGGTAGGACGCCAGGGTGCCTGCGGCCAGCTCGTACAGCAGGCCGCAGGCGGCCACCACGAACACGCTGGTCAACAGGGCCAGTTCAACCGGTCGGGGCCGCGGGCCCCGCGCGGGGTCTTGGCCGTCGGGCTCGCGCGGCTTCAGCTTGGGCTGGCGCCGCCCCAGGGGGCGCCAGGCCACGTCGGACACGGGGGCGGGGAGTTCAGGTCGGAGGCTCAAAACAGTCCACAGTCTTTAAAACACGCAGGCGCCAGGCACGGCTCAGCCGTGGATGGCGGCCGCCACAATCAGGCAGATGCCCAGGGCCATCGCGGCCACCACCACGCCGAGGGCGAGGTTCTGCTTTTCCACGATCTCCTGCCACAGGTCGTAGGGGGTGAGCTTGTCGATGATGACAAAGCTCAGCCAGAACATGCCCACGCCCAGCAGGGCGAACACGATGGAGCCGATCAGGGCACCGGGACGAAGCCATTCAAGTTCCATGGAAATCTCCTGAGTTGCTGAGCCCACGGGGGTCCGCGGGGGATTGGGGGTTCATTTGTGGCTGCCCCCACCGCCCGAGTAGCCGCCATAGGCGCCCCCGGTGCTGCGGTAGCTGCCGCCGTTGTTGCAGTTCTCGACCGCCGGGTCGCAACGCGAGCACCGGCTCAGCAGCAACACCAGCACGATCAGCACCACCGCGATCAGGATCAGCGTGCCACAGCCCAGGCCGCGCAAGGCGCCCGTGGGGCCGGCGTCGCCGCGTTGAAAATCAGCGGCCTTGTTGGCCAGACCAAAGGCTTTGGCCACCAGGGCGGCGTCCAGGCGGCTGCCGCTGGACCAGGTCTGCTCGCCCGGGGTTTGCTCCAGCGACAACAGGCCCTTGGCGCTGCTGTAGTCGCGGTGGCTGCTGCGCTGGCCGCGCGCCACCGGCCAGTAAAACTCGCCCAGCGCGTAGGTGGTTTCGGCGTCGTACTGGTACTGCAGATCGTAGCGGTTGCCCAGGTACGTGGCGCTGCGTGCGCCCGCCCCCAGCGAGGGCGCGCCCGTGATCGGACGCACCAGGCTCCAGCCTTCTTCGGTGTCGACCAGGAAGCTGAAACCGCGCTGCCGGTTGTAGAGCAGGTACTCGCTCCAGCCAAAGGACTCATCATCGCCGGGGCTGCGGCCCATGCGGTGCTGAAAGCCCACCACCTGCCAGGCGGTGCCTTGCAGCGTGCCCTGGCTGCCCAGCGCGATCTGTGGCGCGACGGGTTCGTCTTGCAGCGCGTGGCGCAGCTCGCCCGCCACGCCTTGCGACACATCGATCAGGCTGTGGCAGCTGCCGCAGCTCAGCGTCTTGGTGTTGGCCAGGGTGATCTCGACGGCCGCCCCGCAGTGCGGGCAGTTGAACTGGCGTGCGCTTTCCTCTTTGGCCGATTCGCTTTTCAGGCCGCTGAGCTGCAGGTCCTCCAGCGCCACCGAGCGGCCCTGGCTGAACGCGGGTGGGGTGCGGCTGTAGTCCAGGCTCAGCACCTCGCCCTGGTCGCTGCGCAGCTCGACCATGCCAAAGCCGAAGCCCAGCGGGGGCATCTTGGGCAGCTCGCCCTGGGCCGAGATCAGGCTCACCTGGCCGTTGAAGGCCACGGTGTAGGGCTGGCCCTCCACCGCGGTGGTGGCGCCGACCCGGAACGCCGACGCGGCGGGCATGTCGCGTTGCAGCTCGCGCGGGCGGGCCATGACATAGGCGCCGTTGTCCTCGCTCAGAAAAGCCTGGCTGCCGTCGTCAAACCAGGCCACCCACTCGGTCCACACGCCGGTGGGCGACTGGTATTGCAGCCGCCCGATCAGGATGAAGGCCTGGCCCTGGTAGCGGCCGCTGGCGTGCAGTTGCAGCGGGCTGTGGTCGTCAAACAGTTCGGCCATGCGGCCCAGGCGCGACAGCACCTCGCCCTGCCGCACCACCGTGCTTTGGCAATAGGCACACACCGCGTGCGTCGACTGGGCACTGCGGAACTCAACGGGCGCGCCACACCCAGGACAGGGCGCGCGGTAAAAACGCTCTGCCACGATCGGTCAGATCGCGGTCAGACGAGCTTCTTCAGGAGTTCGGCCTTCTTGGCGTCGAATTCTTCCTGAGTCAGGATGCCTTTGGTCTTCAGGTCGGCCAGCTTCTCCAGCGTGGCCATGACCTCGTCGGGCTTCATGCCCACGGCAGCGGCGGCTGCGCCCGCCGGGGCCGCTTGCAGCCCGGCCTGGAGGTTTTGCGCCAGCACCTGGCCCAGCGCCACCCCGGCGCCCAGGCCCATCGCATCGCCCGCCACACCGCCGCCCTGGCCTGCCCCTTCGGCGAACTTGGGGATCGCCTGGGCGGTCTGGTACTGCATGAACTGGCCCATGTTCTGGCCCACCATGCCCATGCCGATTTTTTGGTCGAGCACCTTTTGCAGGTCCTCGGGCAGCGAGATGCTCTGCACCGTCAGGGCGTCGAGTTGCAGGCCCAGTTGCTGGAACTCGGGGGCCAGTTGCTGCTGCAAGGCCTGGGCAAAGCGCTGTTGCTGGGCCGCCAGGTCGAGGAAAGGCACACCGCTGGCGGCGATCGCCTGGCTGATGCTTTGCAGCACCAGGCCGCGCAGCTGGCCGTCGAGCTCGGCCACGCCGTAGCGCTCGCGCGTGCCCGACAGCGCGGTGTGAAAGCGCCGCGGGTCGACCAGGCTGAAGCTGTAGTTGCCAAAGGCGCGCAGGCGAACGGCGCCAAAGTCGGCGTCGCGCACCGTCACCGGCTGGGGCGTGCCCCATTTCTGATCGATCTGCTGGCGCGTGCTGAAGAAATAGACGTCGCTCTTGAACGGCGAGTCGAACAGCTTGTCCCAGTTCTTGAGGTTGGTCAGCACCGGCAGGGTCTGGGTGCTGAGGCGGTGCGTGCCCGGGCCGAACACATCGGCCAGCTGGCCTTCGTTGACGAACACCGCGATCTGCGATTCGCGCACCACCAGCACCGCGCCGTTCTGGATTTCCTGGTCGGCCATGGGGTAGCGCCAGGCCAGGGTGCCATCCTGGTCCTCGGTCCATTGAATGACATCAATGAACTGTTTCTTGATGAAGTCCATCAGTCCCATGGCGTTCTCCTGCGCGGTGTCGGAATCTAGGTGGTCCAGATGATACCCGTGCCCTGTGCCGTCACAGGGGCTCGCCGCGGGGCGCTGTCGGAGGGGGGCGCCGCCGAAGCCGGAGGCGCTGCGCGCGCCGCCTCAGGCGCGCACGTCGAGCAGGGCGCCCATCATCTGGTCCTGCGTCTTGAGGGTCTTGAGGCTGGCCTGGAAGCTGTAGCTGGAGGCCATCTGCGCCACCATGTCCTCGGGCAGCTGGCTGCCCGCCTGGCTGGCCCGCGTCACACTGGTCTGGGTGCCGCCACCGCTTTGTTCCTGCTGGCTGACCAGCTCGCGCCGAAAGCCCTCGGTGTTCTGGTTGGCGATGTTGTTCGCCGACGAACTCTGCCGCTGCAAGGCGGCCTGCATGCCCGACTGGGCGATGGCGCTGATGCTGGACATGGGAGGGCCTCGGGACTGTGTGGGGGAGTTGGGCCCCCATTATCGGCGTTGCCCCCGGTTTGGCCAACCGCGGGTGACGCACCAGCGCCGGCATCCGGGGGATCGGGTGCGCGGGTCGGGGGCGGTCACCGGGGGGCGCTGCGGGCGCTGAGGGCGGGCTCCGCGCTTCAATGGCCCCAGTGCTGTCAGGGGCAAATCACCGGGCCCGCCACTCGACAGCCCGACCCGGTGTCCAGCCAGGGCCCGCGTTGGGAGGGGCTTTGGCGGGCTTTTGCTCGGAAGGGACATCAGACGGGCGCAGAATCCCCTTGGGTCTTTTGTGAAAAAGTCAAAACCGAAACACCTAATTACGCAGATTCACCTACTAGGGTTTTCCCGTGGCTGAGTCTACAATCGCCAACCCTTGCGAGTACGGACAGACCGCCGCTGGTGTGCGGAACGCGCCCTTGCAAGCCAGTAGGAGACATTTGATGCCCGACAACACCCAGGTCAACAAAGAAGAAAAGCGCGCTGAATTGCGACGCGCGGCACTGGAGTACCACGAGTTCCCGACCCCCGGCAAAGTGGCCATCGCGGCCACCAAGCAGCTGGTCAACCAACACGACCTGGCCCTGGCCTACTCGCCCGGCGTGGCGGCCCCTTGCGAAGAAATCGTCAAGGACCCCAACGCGGCCTTCAAGTACACCAGCCGCGGCAACCTGGTCGCCGTGATCACCAACGGCACCGCCGTGCTCGGCCTGGGCAACATCGGCCCGCTGGCCGCCAAGCCCGTCATGGAGGGCAAGGGCGTGCTGTTCAAGAAGTTCGCCGGCATCGATGTGTTCGACATCGAAATCGACGAGCAGCAAGACCTCGACAAGCTGGTCGACATCATTGCCGCGCTCGAGCCCACCTTCGGCGGCATCAACCTCGAAGACATCAAGGCCCCGGACTGCTTCTACGTTGAGCGCAAGCTGCGCGAGCGCATGAAGATCCCCGTCTTCCACGACGACCAGCACGGCACCGCCATCGTGGTGGGGGCGGCCCTGCTCAACGGCCTGAAGGTCGTGGGCAAGGACATCAAGGACGTCAAGCTCGTCACCTCTGGCGCGGGCGCCGCCGCCCTGGCCTGCCTGAGCCTGCTGCTCAAGCTGGGCCTGCCGCGCGAGAACATCTTCGTCACCGACTTGGCGGGCGTGGTCTACGAAGGCCGCACCGAGCTGATGGACGAGGACAAGATCCAGTTCGCCCAGAAGACCGAGGCCCGCACGCTGAGCCAGATCATCGAAGGCGCCGACGTGTTCCTGGGCCTGTCGGCCGGTGGTGTGCTCAAGCCCGACATGGTGGCCAAGATGGCCGCCAAGCCGCTGATCTTTGCGCTGGCCAACCCCACCCCCGAAATCCTGCCCGAGGAAGTCAAGGCGGTGCGCGACGACGCCATCATGGCCACCGGGCGCACCGACTACCCGAACCAGGTCAACAACGTCCTGTGCTTCCCGTACATCTTCCGTGGCGCGCTGGACGCGGGCGCCTCGACCATCACGGTCGAGATGGAGATCGCCGCGGTGCACGCGATCGCCGAGCTGGCCCAGGCCGAGCAAAGCGAGGTGGTGGCCGCTGCCTACGTGGGCCAGCCGCTGGCCTTCGGCCCCGAGTACCTGATTCCCAAGCCCTTCGACCCGCGCCTGATGATGAAGATCGCGCCGGCCGTGGCCCAGGCCGCTGCCGACAGCGGCGTGGCCCAGCGCCCCGTCAAGGACCTGGACGCCTACCGCGAGAAGCTGCAAAGCTTTGTCTACGCCTCCGGCACCACCATGAAGCCCATCTTCACGGCCGCCAAGATCGCCGCCAAGAAGCGCGTGGCGTATGCCGAAGGTGAAGAAGAGCGCGTGCTGCGCGCCGCCCAGATCGTGGTCGACGAGGGCCTGGCCCGCCCGACCCTGATCGGCCGCCCGCTGGTGATTGCCGAGCGCGTCGAGAAGTTCGGCCTGCGCCTGAAGGAAGGTCGCGACTACGACGTGGTCAACGTCGAGAACGACCACCGCTACCGCGACTTCTGGCAGACCTACCACCGCATGACCGAGCGCAAGGGCGTGACCGTGCCGATCGCCAAGATCGAGATGCGCCGTCGCCTGTCGCTGATCGGCGCCATGCTGCTGCACAAGGGCGAGGTGGACGGCCTGATCGCGGGCACCTGGGGCCACACCGCGCTGCACCTGAACTACCTGGACCAGGTGATCGGCAAGCGCCCGGGCGTGAGCACTTACGCGTGCATGAACGGCCTGCTGCTGCCCGACCGCCAGGTGTTCGTGGTCGACACCCACGTCAACTACGACCCGACCGCCGAGCAACTAGCCGAGATCACCATCATGGCGGCCGAGGAGATGATGCGCTTTGGCATCAAGCCCAAGGCGGCGCTGCTGTCGCACTCCAACTTCGGCAGCAGCAACCAGCCCAGCGCGGTGAAGATGCGCCAGACGCTGGAGCTGCTGCGGGTACAGGCGCCGTGGCTGGAGGTGGATGGCGAGATGCACGGCGACGTGGCACTGGATGGTGCAGCGCGCGATGCGCTGATGCCGCACAGCACCTTGTCGGGGAGCGCGAACCTGCTGGTGATGCCCAACATCGATGCAGCCAACATCTCGTACAACCTGCTGAAGACGGCGGCGGGCGGCAACATCGCGATTGGCCCGGTGCTGCTGGGTGCAGCGCAGCCGGTGCACATCCTGACGGCCAGCACCACGGTGCGCCGCATCGTGAACATGACGGCGCTGACGGTGGCCGACGCCAACGTGGGCCGGTAAGCGCTTTGCTCAGAGCGAGCGCTAACTTTTTGGTCCGTTAAACGCCCTCGCGGCTGCTCAAATTTTGAGCAGCCGCTTGCATTTCAAGGGTAAATACGTCAAACTCACGCCTTGAAATTTTGGGGTTTACCCGAGGTTTCTGAAAGGTGTAATTTCATGCTGCAAAACGTTGCCGCCAGAACAAGCCGGTTTTCAGTGGCTTGTCTGATGATGGCAGCGGCCCTCTTCGGCACTGCTTTGGTGCATTCCCGAGAGACGCCCGCAACCGATGGCTTGCCCACGGTCACCCTGGCGGAGTTGCCTGCCCAGGGTCGCGACACCTACCGCCTGATCCTCCAAGGAGGGCCCTTCCCTTACGAGAAGGACGGCGTGGTCTTTGGTAACCGCGAGCGCATTTTGCCGCCCTACAAGCGGGGGTATTACCGTGAGTACACCGTTCGGACACCCGGGTCGCGTGACCGGGGTGCCCGGCGCCTGGTCTGCGGCGGTTTGCAGCCCACGGCACCGGAAGCCTGTTACTACACCAGTGACCATTACGCGAGCTTTCGCCGCCTTGTCGAATGACCCCCGAAGCCACCGGTTTCCAGTCAGCGGTCGCTGCAGGTCCTCGTGTCCTGGGCGGCGGTTGGCCTATTTTTTTGACCTTAGAGAAAGAGACGCGGAGATGGATACGCCACTTCGTACCGTTCGAACCAACATCGTTCAGTCGATTCGGGCCTTTCGGGTACAGGACCTTCAAGATGCCGCCCGGCACCTGGGTCAGCATTTTTTGTATGCCAATCTGGCCAACGCGCAGTCCAAGCAAGACGTGTTGGACATGATCGCGGCCCAGTTCACCTTCCCCTCCCATTTCGGGAAGAACTTTGACGCGCTGTACGACTGCATGACAGACCCCTTGCATAAATCGGGCCCGCAGCCTGGTTTTGTGGTGGTGCTGGAGCAGATCCCTGCGCACGCCAAGTTCGACAAGGAAGCCCGCGAGCAACTGCTCGACATCTTCCGCGACGCTGCCGACTACTGGGCCGACCGCAAGATCTCTTTCCGCTGCTTCTATTCTTTTCTGTAGCCCGTTCTGCACAAGCTGGCCAAGCAGAACGGGCGACAGAGGCTGACATCGGCAGTTCCCTGAAGGGGTTTGCCGTCAACAACGACGCCGGCGAGAAGATGCCGACCGACAAATTGGTGGACGTGTCCGCGCAGGCCCTGCGCATGAGCAGTCCCTTCAATTCGGGCTACTGGCTGTCGGCGGCCTGAGCCCCGACCCGCCAGGGCGCCCCCCGCGCCCTGCCCCCATCAGCCCGCTTCTCGCGGGCTTTTTCATGGCTTGCCGCCCATTCATCGGCTTGCGGGGCCATGAATTTCGTTGAAATCAGGGTTCTCAAGGATGTGAGGGGCCCTTTTGCGGCTCAACATGGGGCTTCAGTCTGCGGCATGGCTCGAGTCTTGCCTTAGCTTGCAGACACCTTTGAGGCGCCAGCCATGAACTTGCTCAATCGACTATCCATCCGAAACCGCCTTTACTTTGGGACCGGTTTCTCCCTCCTGCTGCTCACGGTGATTGGCCTGACCGGTTTCTGGGCCTTGCACAGCACCGACCGCACGCTCAAAGTGCTGCTCGAGCAGAAGGTGCATGCCCTCACCACCCTCGATGAACTGCGCTTGCAGGCCGCCGAGGTCCGGCGCAGCGAAAAAGACATCATCATCAGCTTCAACAACTCGGTCGAGGTGGCCAACCTGCGCGAGAGCTGGACCAAACAGCTCAACGGCTTGCAGGCCGGGGCCCAGACCCTGGCCTCGCAGCACCCCGAGGAGCCGGCCCTGGTGGACGCGCTCAAGCAGGTGCAGGCCGCTCTCAAGGAATACCAGGCGGGTTTGACGCCCATCCTGGAGCAGGTGGAGCGCGCCCAGATCGACGGCGCCGCCGCCGGCGCCTACGCGGACCGCCAGAAGAAGCACATCGAAGCCGCCGACCAAGGGCTCTCGACCCTGGTGCAGCAGGCCCGGGAGGCCATGCAGAGCGCGCAGACGTCGATGCAGCAGGACATCACCCGCCAGATCGCCTTGATGGTGGTGCTGCTGGTGGTGGCCCTGGTGGTGTTGATCCCGCTGACCGTGTTCAGCGTGCGCGGCCTGGCGGGCGCCATCACCCAGGCGCGTGACCTGGCCGAGCGCATTGCCCAAGGCGATTTGTCCAACGAGGTGTCCAGCCAGTCCACCGACGAGCTGGGCCAGTTGGTCAGTGCCATGGGCCAGATGCAGCAGTCGTTGCGTGACCTGGTCAAGCAGGTGCTGCAGGCCACCGAGAGCATCGCCACCGCCAGCACCGAGATCGCCAGCGGCAACAACGACCTGTCCCACCGCACCGAGCAGACCGCGGCCAACCTGCAAAAGACCTCGTCCTCGATGGAGTCGCTGACCCACAACGTGCAGCAGTCGGCCGAGTCCTCGCGCCAGGCCAGCAGCTTGGCCAGTTCCGCCTCGGCCGTCGCCGAGCAGGGCGGTCAGGTGGTGTCGCGTGTGGTCAGCACGATGGAGGACATCCGTGGGGCCTCGCGCAAGATTGGCGACATCACCGGCGTCATCGACGGCATCGCCTTCCAGACCAACATCCTGGCGCTGAACGCGGCGGTGGAAGCCGCCCGTGCCGGTGAACAGGGCCGGGGCTTTGCCGTGGTGGCCGGTGAGGTGCGCTCGCTGGCCCAGCGCGCGGCGCAGGCGGCGCGCGAAATCAAGTCCCTGATCGGCGCCTCGGAGTCGCAGGTCGAGTCCGGGGCCACCCTGGTGCAGCAGGCCGGTGCCACCATGAACGAGGTGGTGGTGTCGGTGCAGCGCGTGGCGCAGATCGTGGCCGACATCACCGACGCCGCCAGCGACCAAAGCAGTGGCATCAGCGAGGTCAACCAGGCCGTGGCGCAGCTGGACCAGGTGACGCAGCAGAACGCCGCGCTGGTCGAAGAGTCGGCCGCCGCGGCCCAGTCGCTGCAAAGCCAGGCCGAGCAGCTGGAACAGCTGGTGCGGCGCTTCCGCCTCAGCGCCGCCGATGTGGCGCAGGCCAGCGCGGCCCGCAGCGCACCGTCGGCCCGCCCAGTCCCGGCGCCGCAACGTGTGGCGGCCGCTACTTCGGCGGCGCGCCCCTCTGCGCTGAGCGCCGCGCCCAAGCCGGCCCCGGCTGCGTCCTTGCAAGCCCCGGCCCGGTCAGCGCCCGCCCCGGCCGCCGCCGCGGGGCGCGAGGACGACTGGGAGACTTTTTAAGCACTGACCAGGCCACCCGCAGCGCCGGCGAGGCCGGCGCCTGCTGGGGGGCTGCGCCCGCGCGGTGCCGGTCCGGCCGCCGCGGCGGTGCCATCACCGCGCAGGCAGGCTGGCCGGTCGGCCTGTCCAGGGGCGCTGGCGTGCCCAGGCCCGCGTCAGCGAACGCGGGCGATGCCTCAGGCCGGCGACGGCGAGTAGGACGGCGAGTAGGACGGCGAGTAGGACGGTGAGTGCGAAGGTGAGTGCGACGGCGAGGGTGAGGGGCTGAGGGCTCAGCCCAGCGCCTGGGCCAGCGCGATGTACTCGGCCACCGGCACCTCTTCGGCCCGGCGTTGGGTGTCGAACTGCCCGCCGAAGGCGCGCGCTTCGAGCCAGCGGCCCAGGGTGTGGCGCAGCAGCTTGCGGCGCTGGCTGAAGGCCACTTGCACCAGCTCTTCGAGCAGCTGGGGCTGCAAGGCGGCCGGGGTCTCGTGCGGCACCATGCGCACCACGGCGCTGTCCACGCGCGGTGGCGGGTCAAAGCTCTCTGGCGGGACGAACAGCACGTTCTCCATCGCGTAACGCCATTGCAGCATCACGCTCAGGCGCCCGTAGTCGCCTGTGGAGGGCGAGGCCACCATGCGGTCGATGACCTCTTTTTGCAGCATGAAGTGCTGGTCCTGCACCACGTCCACATGCGTCAACAGATGGAACAGGATCGGCGTGGAGATGTTGTAGGGCAGGTTGCCGACCACCCGCAGCTTGGGCACCTGCAGATCGCGCGCCACCGCGGTGAAATCCACCTTCAGCACGTCGGACTCGATCACCTTGAGCTGCGGGTGCTCGCGCAGGCGGCGCGCCAGGTCGCGGTCGAGCTCGATCACCGTCAACTGGCCCACCCGCTCCACCAGGGGCTGGGTCAGCGCGGCCAGGCCGGGGCCGATCTCGACCATGGGCTGGCCCGGCGCCGGTGCGATGGCGTCGACGATGCCGTCAATGATCAGACGGTCGGACAGGAAATGCTGGCCAAAGCGTTTGCGGGGAATGTGCTTCATCACAGGGGGGCTTCCCGCATCTCCACATAGGCGCGGTCGCGCACTTCCTTGGACCAGTTCACGTAGGCTTCTTCCATCTTCTTTTCGCGCAGGGCGTTGCGCGCCAGTTCGCGCTGGTCGCGCTGCGACATCGGCACCTCGCGGCGTTCCATCAACTGGATCAGGTGCACGCCAAAGCGCGACACCACGGGCTCGCTGATCTGCCCCGGTTCCAGGCTGTTCATGACTTCTTCGAACTCGGGCACGAACTGGCCCGGGTTGACCCAGCCCAGGTCGCCGCCTTGCTTGGCACTGCCGTCCTGCGAGTGGTCGCGCGCCAGGTCGGCGAACAAGGCGCCACCCGACACGATGCGCTGGCGGTAGCCCTGGATCAGCTTGATCGCGGCGGCCTCGCTGAGCTTGGGGCCGGTGCGCAGCAGGATGTGGCGGGCGCGGCTTTGCGGCACCATCATGGCTGCCGGCTTGGCACTTTGGCGGTCAATCACCTTGAGCACGTGGAAGCCCGCCCCCGAACGGATGGGGCCGGCGATGCCGTTGACCGGCACACCTTGCACGGCCAGGACAAACAGCTCGGGGTAGAGCTCTGCTGCGCGCAAGCCCATCTCGCCACCCCGTGCGCGGTCGGTGCCGTTGGAGTAGTCGCGCGCCAGGGTGGCAAAGTCGATCCCGGCCCGGGCTTGGGCCGCCACGCGTTCAGCCAGGGCCTTGAGGTTGGACACGGTATCGGCCGAGGTCTCATCGGGCACGGCGATCAGCACCTGGGCCAGGTTGATTTCCTGCTGGGCCAGCGACTGGCGGGCGGTTTGTTCCAGCAGCAGTTGGTCGATTTCCAACTCGGTCACTTTGACCCGGGGTTCCACCTCGCGCTCGCGCAGGCGCGACAGCAGGATCTGGTTGCGCAGGTCATCGCGCATCTGTTTGACGCTGATGTTGTCGGCTTCCATGCGGCGCTGCAGCTCGGCAGGGCTCATTTGGTTCTGTCGCGCGATGTTCTGGAACGCCTGGTCCACCGCGCTGTCCTCGACCTTCATGCCCTGCTCGATGGCCAGTTGTTGCTGGGCCTTCTCGCTGATCATGCGCTCCAGCACCTGGCTCACCAGTTCGGCTTCGGGCGGTGGCGTCACACCTTGCTGGGCAAATTGCTGCAGGGCACGCAGCGTGCGCACGCGCACTTCGTTGTTGGTGATGGGTTCGGAGTTCACCACCGCCACGATGTAATCCGCAGCCTGCGGACCACTGGCCTGAGTGGCGGCGCTGGGCGACCCCATCGGCCGGCCAGCGGAGGGCGCCTGGGCGCCATTTTTCAGCCGGATGCCCTGGGCCTGGCTGGGGGTGGACAGCAGGGTCAGGCACGCCAGCGCCAGCGCAGAAACACATTTGATCGTCATGGAAAGAAGCTCTGGCCGTGGCCTTAGTCGTAGTTGCTGAAGCGGCTCGGCGCCGTGACCTGCTCACGCAGGTATTGGTAGCGCGGGATGCTTTGCCGCAAGGTCTGCAGCGGGCTGGCCCCAATGCGGGAGAAGCCCACGAATTCAATTTGGAACAGGATGCGCGTGTTGGCGGTCACCAGGGTGGTGTTCAGGCGGTCCAGCACGACGCGGCCAATCCAGCAGTCGGCATCGTACTCAAAGCCGACGATGGCGTCGACCATGCGCTTGTTCATCATGTCGTAGTTGAGCCGGCCGACGCCGTACCAGCGGCCAGGCCCCAGGCCGCGCCCCGGGCCCTTGTCCACGCCCTTGTCGCCCCACAGGTCGTTCAGGGGCCACTGCCAGCCGATGTCGATCTGCTCGCTGTTGTCGCGCTGGAAGCGGTAGGCCGCGTTGATCACGCGGTAGTTGCTGGGGCTGAAGCGCGCACTGATGGACGAGGTGTTGGTGACCTTGGTCTCGGGGTTGACCGACACCGTGGTGTCCATCATCCAGCTGGGGGTCCAGTTGACCGCCGCCCCCAGCAGCAGGTCGCTGGCGCGGTTGGTCACCGGGGTGCCACCAGGCATCGTCACCAACTGGTCGCGGAACAGCAAGCGCTGGGCGATGCCGAAACGGGCGATTTCGCCCCCGGTCTCAGGGGCCAGCAGTCGGCTGGTCACGCCCAGCGTTAGCCGGTTGGCATCGGAAATCCGGTCGCGCCCACCGAAGGCGTTTTCGGTGTAGATGGTGGCGAAGTTGAAGTCGTTGAGCGCCGTGTCGTATACCGGGATCGCACTCTGGTTGCGGTACGGCGTGTTGACGTACATGGCGCGCGGCTCCAGCGTCTGCCGGTAGGCGCGGCCAAAGTAGCTGGCATCGCGCTCGAAGAACAGCCCGCCGTCCAAGCTGACAGTGGGCACCGACAAGGAGGCCTGGTTCATGCCGTTGGTCAAGGGCGCACTGAAGCTGTAGTCGCTGCGGTAGAGCTGCAGTTTGGGCGTGATGAACCAGCCTGGCGTCAGCCAGGGGCGACTCACCACGGCTTGCGCGTAACGGCGCTGGGCGTTGGGTTGCTTGGTCAGGACGGGGTCGGCCTGGAATTGGGTGTGATCGGCTTCCAGCACCACGTCAAAGCCCGACAGGTTGTTGCGCGTGTAGCGCCCCAACAGTTGCGGCGCGCGGTCGTAGGGCGGGGTGATCGGCGAGGTCACGTCCTGCAGCGTCTGCCACTTGAGGCGGCGCAGCTGGGCAAAGTACTCGTCGCGTCCCCAGGTGATGTTGACGTCGGTGGGCAGCAGGCGCTGGGTCAGCGTGGGGATGCTGCGGTTGAAGTCGCGCCAATAGTTGTTGTCGCTGACGCGGTTCAGGTTGAGCCCCACCCCCAGCGACCCGATCGAGCTGAAGCCGGTGTCGATGGCCCCGTTGTGGTTCACCGCATAGCCCCAGCGCGAGCTGTTGCGCAGCTTGTCGCTGAGCATGTAGTTGCCCCACATCTGGCCGCGGTAGTTGTTCTCGAGGTAGCGGAAGTCCCCCGCCAGGTCGAGCCCGCGTTTGGACAGCACCGTGGGGTAGAAGGTGGCGTCGCGGTTGGGGGCGATGTTCCAGTAGTAAGGCTGGGTGTACTCGAAGCCGTCCCGCGAGGACACGCCCACCGACGGCGGCAGCCAGCCGGACTTGCGCGCGTCGCTGAGCGGAAAGCTCAGCGAGGACGCGCTCAGCACCGGTTTGCCATAAAACTCCAACACCCCGTTTTGCGCCACGCCAATGCTGTTTTCCTGGTCGAGCTTGACCGCATCGGCGCGCAGCAGCCAGGCCGGCATCCAGTCCGGGCCGCCGGTGGGGCGGCAGGTGCTGTAGGTGCCGTTGCGCACCACCATGTTGTTCTCACCCACGAAATCGATGCGCGCGGCGTCGCCGTAGGCCTTGGTGGACAGAAACTCGTAGTGCGGCTGGGTGAAAAAGCCCTCAAAGGCGTCGACCTTCAGCTCCAGCTCGTTGCCGCTGTAGGTGTTGCCGGCGCGGTTGATGAACACATTGCCACGCGCCTTGGCGGTGTCGGTGGGCTGGAAGTACTCGAGCCGGTCGGCGCGGATCACGGTGTCAGCGCGGCGCAGTTCGCCGTTGCCTTCGACCACGGTCTGCAGTTCGTTCTGGCCCGTGATCTGGTCGCCAGTGACAAAGGTCGGTCGCTCCGGGCGCGACAGCGGCGAGATTTTTTCTTGCAACTGGCTGGCGCTTTTGAGGCGTGGCGAGGCCTCGTCGTCTGTGGCGCTCTGGGCCCAGGTGGTCTGGCACAGCAGGGCGGCCAGCACGGCCAGGGGGGTCCGAACGAAAGGCCGCCGGGCTACAGGTCTCGGTTCACGCATCGTTCGGGACATCCATCGCAGGCAATTGGGGGGTGGGCAGGCGCTCAAGGGGGCAGTCCGACCCGCGCAGCGCGCGGCCGGGTTTGTAGAATTCGATTATCCATGACCCAGCCTGTGACTTCCTCCCCCGCCCCCGCTCCGACCCAGCCTGTGAGCTGGGCTGACCCAGCCCGTGCCGCCGCCTTCACCGCCTGGTTGAACGAAGAGGCGCCCCGCCACGGTCTGCAGCCGGCCAGCCTGACCCTGGCCTCGGCCGACGCCAGCTTCCGGCGCTACCTGCGGGTGGACAGCGCGGCGGGCCCCCGCATCATCATGGACGCGCCGCCCGACAAGGAGAACTGCGTGCCCTTTGTGCAGGTGGCCGAGCTGATGGCCGCCGCGGGCCTGAACGTGCCGCAGGTGCTGGCCTGGCAACAGGCCCAGGGCTTCATGCTGCTCAGCGACCTGGGCGCCCACACCATGATGAGCGTGCTCGACCCGGCCCAGCCGCAGGCCGCCGCCCCGCTGTACAGCCAGGCCACCGACGCCCTGGTGCAGTGGCAGCGGGCCTCGCGCCCCGGCGTGCTGCCCGAGTACGACGAAGCCCTGCTGCGCCGTGAACTGTCGCTGTTCCCTGACTGGTACCTGGGCCAGTACCGCCAGTTCCAGATGAACGACGACCAGCGCAACCTGCTGGACAAGGCCTTCACGGCCATCGTCCAGCACAACCTTGCCGCCCCCAAGGTCTTTGTGCACCGGGACTTCATGGCGCGCAACCTGATGCTGGGCCGCAGCGAAGCGGGCTCGCCACCCGGCCCGCTGGGCGTGCTGGATTTCCAGGATGCGGTGCATGGCCCCATCACCTACGACATCGCCAGCCTGATGCGCGACGCCTTCCTGACCTGGGAAGAGGACTTTGTCATCGACGTCACCGTGCGCTACTGGGAAAAGGCCCGCAAGGCCGGCCTGATGGACTTTGAAGACTGGCACAGCGACTTCGGCGCCTTCTACCGCGGCGTCGAGTGGATGGGCCTGCAGCGCCACCTCAAGGTGGCCGGCATCTTCGCCCGCCTGACCCTGCGCGACGGCAAGCCGCGCTACCTGGCCGACACGCCGCGCTTCATCCACTACATCCGCTCCACCGCCAACCGCTACCGGGCCCTGGGTCCCCTGCTCAAGTTCATTGACCAGGTGGAGAACATCCAGACCGTCAGCGGCTATGCCTATGGCCGGGTCTGAGCCCCGCTCACCCCTTGCGTCTGCGCGCCTGATCTCGTTTTGCGCCGTGGCCTGCCCGGGCCGCGCGCTCCCCGCCCCCTGGCCTGGTGGCCGCTCCTGTGCCGGGCGGCGGCCGGCTTTTTGACCGTTGTTGCCATGCCCCGCTTCCACTGCCCTGCCCCCCTCGCCACCGGCGCGGCCCTGAGCCTGCCGCCCGGCACCGCACGCCATGTGCAGGTGCTGCGCCTGCAGCCGGGCGACACCCTCACCTTGTTCAACGGCGAAGGCGGTGAGTTCGAGGCCACGGTGACCCGCATGGGGCGTTCTGACGTCGACGTCGAGGTGGGGGCCCACCACGCCATCGAGCGCGAGCTGAGCCGCGCCGTGCACCTGGTGGTGGCCATGCCGGCCAACGACCGCATGGACTGGCTGGTCGAGAAAGCCACCGAGCTCGGGGCTGCCAGCATCCAGCCGGTGATGGCCGCCCACAACGTGCTGCGCCTCAAGGGTGAGCGCGCCGACAAAAAGGTGGCGCACTGGCAGGCCGTCGCCGTGGGCGCATGCGAGCAGTGCGGGCGCAACCGCGTGCCCCTGCTGCACCCGGTGCTGGACCTGGCCGACTGGCTGCGCCGTGCCGGTCCGCTGGCGCCTGAGCAGACCCGCATGCTGCTGTCGCTGCGCGAGGGCACGCGCCCCTTGGCGGCCTGGCCCTGGGGCCAGCACCCCGGCGCGCTGACGGTGCTCAACGGGCCCGAAGGCGGGCTCAACCGCGAGGAAGAGGACGCGGCAGTGGCCGCCGGCTTTGTGCCCTTCACCCTGGGCCCGCGCGTGTTGCGCGCAGAAACCGCGCCCCTGGCGGTGTTGGCGGGTTTGCCGGACTGATGCCTGATTTTTCGCTGCTTGACTTTGACCTGCCCGACCTGAACCTGCCCCCGCTGTCCGACCAGCCGCCGGCCCCTCAGGCCGGTGCAGGGAGCTACCTGCACCGAGCCACCCGCGCTCCGCAATCCGAGTTCTTTGACCCCGCCCCCGCCGGGCCGCAGGCGCCCTGGGCGCCCCGACTGGCGCGCCAGGCCGCCGTGCTGGAGGCTTGGCGGCGCCTGTGCCAGGGCCCTGCGGCAGGCTTGCCGCAGCGCATGGGCCTGTTCCTGACCCTGGCCGAGCAGGACGTCCCCCGGCTCAGCCGCGCGCAGATCGCCCAGCTCTGGCCGGACCAGCCGCATGAAGCCCTGGACCGGGCGCTCCATCGCCTGCTTGTCAGTGGCCTGCTGGCCTGGGAAGGCGGGCAGCGCCGCTACCTCATCACCCCGCTGGCACGGCAGCTGGCGCGCTTGTTGCAGCCCTGGGGGCAGGCACCGACGTCGGCGGCTTGAACGGCGCGAGGGGACGCGCCCGTCAGCCCTTCCAATCGGTCCAGGCTGGTGGTCAACCCTGGCACAATCGCGGCCGAGATGGGGCGTCGGCCAGGGGGGCGAGGCCCACTTCGTGCGCGCTGTGCCGGCGCCCGCGGGCCCATCGATCTTTCACCTCCTTCCATTTGAACCAGGAGCAGGCCGATGTCGGGCTTTCAAGCGCACAACCCTTTGGACGCGCAGGGCGCCAGGTCCTACACCCCGTCGACCTTTGCCCCCGCGCCGCCCCCCGCCCAGGCCGAACCCGGCCCCCAGACCCAGCCCAGTGCCCCGGACTGGGACACCCTGCTTGAAAGCCCCGCCAGCCTGGCCCTGCTGGACCGCTGGGTGGCTCAGGCGCAGGCGGCCCTGGCCGCTGGGCCAGCGGAGCCCACGCGCCCACCCAACCCACCCTGACGCCGCTGCAGCTGCAAGCAGACGCCCCCCCGGGGGCGCAGGGTCACATTCATGTCCGGCAGGCCCTGGGGCTCGGGCTGGCCTAGCGCCAGGGTGTAGCGCTGCAGCAGCATGGCCGCCACCAGGCCCATCTCCATCAGCGCAAAGTGCTGGCCCAGGCAGACCCGGGGGCCGACGCCAAAAGGCATCCAGGCGCTGCGCGGCAGCGGTGGCGCGTCGGGCAGAAAGCGCTCGGGGCGGAAGGCCTCCGGCTCGCTGAACCAGCGCGGATCGCGGTGCAGCACCCAGGGGCTGATGCGCAGCAGCGCGCCGCGTGGGATCCGCCAGCCGCCCAGGGTGATGTCGGCCGTGGTGCGCCGGCTCATCAGCGCGCCCACGGGCGGGTACAGGCGCAGCGCCTCTTTCAGGCTGGCGTTGAGCCAGACCAGTTGCGGCACATCGTCGGCCGTGGGCTCGCGCGTGCCCAGCACCTGGTCCACCTCGGCGTGCAGGCGCTGTGCCAGCGCGGGGTGGCGGGCCAGCAACAGGCTCCACCACAGCAAGGCCGTGGCCGAGGTTTCATGGCCGGCCTGAAAACTCACCATGCACTGGTCAAAGACCTCGCTGGGGCTGAGCGCGGCGCCGTCGGCCTCATCGCGTGCGGCCAGCAGCCGGGCCAGCAGGTCCTCGCGTTCGGGCGTGGCCGGGGCCTGGCGGCGCGCCTCGATGTGGCGCCCGATCAGGCGGCGCAAGCGGTGCAGGGCCCGCCGCTTGGCGGCCTTGCCCGGCAGGGGCAGCCAGTCGGGCAGGGTCAGGGGGTAGAACATCTCGCGCATGGCGGTTTCGCTCAGGGTCTGGGTCGCCCAGCTGGCGCTGTGAACCTCCTCCGGCGTGGCCGCGTGGCTGAACAGGGTGCGCATGATCACGTCCATGGTCAGTTGGGAGAACAGCGCGTCCATCGCCACCGGGCCCTGCTGTTGACCGGCCGGCAGGGCCTGGTCCAGGCCTTGGGCGGCGGCCTCGGTCATGAGCCGCGCATAGCCAGCCACGCGCTTGGGGGTGAAGGCCGGCATCAGCAGGCGGCGCTGGCGTTGCCAGGTGGCCCCCTCGGTGACCAGCACGCTGCGGCCGAACACCTGCTCGAACACCGCCACCCCGCGCTCCCAGCGCACCAGGTGCTCGGCGTGGTCGACCAGGGCCTCGCGCACCAGCTCGGGGCTGTTCAGGTCGTAGGCGCGTTCGTTGGCGATGCGCATCAGGCTCAGGTCGCCATGGTCGCGCTGCAGGCCGGTGACAAAACCCAGGTAGTCGCGGCGCATGGCGCGCAGCAGCGGCAAGCCGAACCAGCCGGCGCGGGGGCCCGGTGGATCACCGGCCCGTGGGGTGGGCTGCGCCGGGCTGGGGGCCGTGTGGGGGCGGGTGGGCTGGGGGGTCGATGTGGCGTGGTTCATGGTCGCCAGCGTGCCAGGGCCGACGCCGGGGGTATAGAACAAATTCGACATCGCAGGGGCTTGATGGCCTGCGCGGCCGCGCCGTTTTAGACTCCGCCCATGTTGCCAACTCCCTCCTTGCTGGGCGCGCCGACCCGCCTGTACCTGCCCCGCCCTTCGCTGGTGGCCTGTGTTCGCGGCACCATGGTGCGCAGCACCCTGGGCCTGGACTGGGCCGATGAGCAGCGTTTCAACCACTTCCCTGCCACCCCCTTGTGCAGCCTGGGCTGGTGGTTTGAAGGCACGGGCGAGTTGCTGGCGCGGGGCGCGCCGGCGGCCCTGCACTCACCGCGTCGGCCCTATGGCTCGCGCCTGGTGTTCGGCGGGCCGCAGACCGGCCCCTCCATCACCTGGAACCCCGGGCCCGCCCACGGCATGATGGTGATGCTCATGCCCGACGCGCTGCAAAGCCTCACCGGGCTGGACGTGGCAGCCTGGGTGGACCGCATCGGTGACCTGCGAGAGGCCCTGCCCGCCGACTGGGTGGCCATGGCCGAAGCCGTGCTGGCCCAGCCCGACGACGCACGCCGCGTGGCCTGTGTGGAGGACTTCCTCGAGCCGCGCTGGCAGGCGGTGCGGCCCCAGCGGCCGTTGCAGGCCCAGCGCTACCAGGATTGGGCGCAGTCGATGGCGCTGCGCGCGGCCACCTCGTCGGTCGGCCGCAGCCTGCGCCAGGTGGAGCGCCGCATCAAACACTGGGCAGGCCAGCCCCTGCGCGAGCTGCGTGGTTTTGGGCGCTCCGAGCAGGTCTTCTTTCAGGCCCTGGCCGAAGCCGACGAAGGCCAACGCCCTCGCTGGGCCGAGCTGGCCGAGGCCACCGGCTACGCCGATCAGTCCCACCTGTGCCGCGAAACCCGCCGCATCACCGGCTTTGCACCGCAGGAGCTGATGCAGCGCATGACGCACGACGAAGGCTTCTGGAGCTACCGGCTGTGGCAATGAGCCCGGCCTGCGCCTGCCGGGGCGGGCTCAAGGCATGGGCAGGCAGTGCAGCGCGCTGGGCGTGCCCCGCGCCGGGGGGGCGGGCGCCAGGCCTTGCAGCACCACGCTGCCCAGCTCGGGCAGGTAGACCACGTTGGCGGGGCCCAGGGCGCTGTACTGCGGGCTGTCTTTGAGGGTCTCTTCAAACACCGCCTGCACCCCGCTGAGCACATGCTCGATCACCAGCCGCCGCTGGCCCGTGTAGTGCACGCCGCCTGGGTCTTTGGTTTTGCCCGCGGGCTTGGCGACGCGGCGTGTCTGCCCCTCGAAGCTCAGGCGCAGGCGCAGGGCGCCGTCGTGGCTCAGGCACTGGCCTTGCAGGCCGCTCAGGCAGTCGGCGGGCAGGGCGCGTTCGCTGTCGGGCCAGGGCTGCCAATCGCTCTCGTGGGCCCGCTCGGCGGGCCAGGGTTTGAGGCTGGGGCAGGCGCGTGCGCCGCTGGGGGGCTCGAGGGCCCAGGCCTGGGCCGGGCCACCGGTCTCGTTGGGCTGGCCGACCAGGTACTGGCCTTGGTCATTGCGCCACCAATGGCGCAAGGCCTCGGTCCGCGGCGTGGGGCGGGGGTCGGTCAACGCCAGGGGGCGCAGGGGCCAGGGGCCCCGCGTGGCGGTCAGGGTCGCCAGGGCGGGGGCGCCCAGGCTCCAGATCAGCAGCACAAGCAGGACACGCATCGGGGCCAAGCGGACGGGGGGTCGGGGCTTGCAGTGTAGCGAGCCGCGTGCCTGGCCCCGAGGCGGGCGCCAGCCGCCAGCGTGTCGCCGTCGGCGCGCCGCGCTTGGTCAGCGGCGTGCCAGGGCGGCTTGGCGCAGGCCCTGCAAGGTGCCTGTGGGGGTGATGGCCTCGGGGTCCAGCAGGCAGTGCAGCACCGCGGGCAGGCCGCTGGCGCGCGCACGGGCCAGCGCGGGGGCGAAGTCCTCGCTGCGCTCCACGCGCTCGCCGTGGCCACCAAAGGCCCGGGCGTAGGCACAGAAGTCGGGGTTCTTCAGCGCGGTGGCGCTGACGCGGCCCGGGTACTCGCGCTCCTGGTGCATGCGGATGGTGCCGTACATGGCGTTGTCCAGCAGCACCACCAGCAGGGGCAGGCCGTACTGCACGGCGGTGGCGAATTCCTGGCCGTGCATCATGAAGTCGCCGTCGCCGGCAAACACCACCACTTCGCGTTGTGGCCACAGGCGCTTGGCGCCCACCCCGGCGGGCAGGCCGTAGCCCATGGAGCCGCTGGTGGGGGCCAGCTGGCTGGCGTAGTGGCGGAAGGGCCAGAAGCGGTGCACCCAGGTGGCGAAGTTGCCCGCGCCATTGCAGAAGATGGTGTCGGCCGGCAGCTCGGCGCGCAGGTGCTGCATCACCTCGCCCATTTGCAGCTGGCCGGGAATTCGGATGGCCGCCGGGTCGCTCCAGCGCAGGTAGTCGGCGTGGATGGCCTCGGTCTGGGCGCTCCAGGGGCGATGCGCGGGGGCCGGCAAGGCGGCCAGCGCTGCGGCCAGGGCCGAGGGGGTGGCGTGCAGCGCCAGGCTGGGCCGGTACAGGCGGCCCAGCTCGTCGGCGTCGGCGTGGGCGTGCACCAGGGGCTGGCGCGGGTTGGGGATGTCCAGCAGGGTGTAGCCCTGCGACGGCACCTCGGACAGGCGCCCCCCCAGCAGCAGCACCAGGTCGGATTCGCGGATGCGGGCCAGCAGCTGGGGGTTGGCGCCCAGGCCCAGGTCACCGCCGTAGCAGGGGTGGTCGGCCGGGAACAGCATCTGACGCCGGAAGGAGCAGAACACCGGCAGCTGCCAGGCGCTGGCAAAGCGCACCAGGTCCTGCACCGCGGGGGCCGACCAGCGGCTGCCACCGACGATCAGCACGGGGCGCTCTGCGGCTTGCAGGCGGCTTTGCAGCTCGGCCAGTTCCGCCGCGCCCGGGTGGGTCTCGGCCACGCGGTAAGGCTGGGCATCGGCCACGCGGCAGGCTTCGGTCAGCATGTCCTCGGGCAGCGCCACCACCACCGGTCCGGGGCGGCCCGAGGTGGCCACATGGAAGGCCCGCGAAATCAGCTCGGGCAGGCGCGCTGGGTCGTCGATCTGCACCACCCACTTGCTCATGGTGCCAAAGACGGCGCTGTAGTCCAGCTCCTGGAAGGCTTCGCGGCCCAGGGCCTCGCGCGCCACCTGACCCACGAACAGGATCATCGGCGTCGAGTCCTGGTGCGCGATGTGCACGCCCGCGGCGGCATTGGTGGCGCCCGGGCCGCGCGTCACAAAGCAGATGCCGGGCCGGCCGGTCAGCTTGCCCTGGGCCTCGGCCATCATGGCGGCGCCGCCTTCCTGGCGGCACACGGTGACCGCGATGTCGGCATCGTGCAGGGCGTCCAGCACGGCCAGGTAGCTTTCGCCGGGCACGCAAAACAGTTGCTGCACCCCGTGCAGGATCAGCTGGTCCACCAGAACCTGGCCACCGGTGCGGGAAGGGAGGGCTTGAGGGCTTGTCATAAGGGCTTTTGAAAACATCGGGACGGCGTCCCGCGCGAGGCGCGGCCGCCGATCGGCCCGGCGATGGTCGGGCAATTTGGCCCCGCGCGATAGTGAAAATAGTTCAAGACTTGATGCCATCTCCGCATCAAGTGCCCTGGCGCGGGTGGGGCAGGCCCTTTGAACTGCGCTAAGGTTGAGGCCTGCTTCATGCCCCGAGGTCATCACATGCTGCGTCGCAACCTGCTCCCCCCCCTGCCCGGCCTGTTGGCGTTTGAGGCCGCTGCGCGCCATGCCAGCATCTCGCGCGCGGCGGCCGAGCTGCACCTGACCCAGGGCGCGGTGTCGCGCCAGATCCACCAGCTGGAAGCGCAGCTGGGGGTCGCCCTGTTCCACCGGGTGCGCCAGCGCGTGGTGCTGACCGACCCCGGCCGCATCTATGCGGGCGAGCTGCGCCCGCTGCTGCGCCAACTCGGCGAAACCACGCAGAAGGTGATGAGTTTTGCCGGTGCGGGTGGCGTGCTCAACCTCGCGGTGCTGCCCACCTTTGGCACGCGCTGGCTGGCGCCACGGCTGGGCCGTTTCCTGGCCCAGCACCCGCAGGCCGGCCTGAACGTGGCCACGCGCACCGAGCCTTTTGACTTTGACGCCGAGCCCTTTGACGCCGCGATCCACTTTGGCGCGCCGCACTGGGCTGGCGCCGCCTGCCACCCGCTGATGCGCGAAGAGGTGGTGGCCCTGTGCAGCCCGGCCTACCAGCGTGAGCAGCGGCTGCGCCGCAGCGCCGACCTGGCGCGCGCGGTGCGCCTGCAACAAACCACCCGCCCCCTGCTGTGGGCCGAGTGGTTTGCCGCCGCGGGTCAGCCCGTCGAACAAGCGGCGCGCGGCCCGCGCTTCGAGCAGTTCGCGATGATGGCCCAGGCCGCGGTGCACGGACTGGGCGTGGCGCTGTTGCCGCGTTTTCTGGTGCAGGACGAGATCAGCAGCGGCGCGCTGGTGGTGTTGCCCGGCCCGCGCCTGCAAGGCCCCGAGGCCTACCACCTGGTGGTGCCCGACGCGCGCGCCCACAACCCGCTGGTGCAGGCCTTCCAGGCCTGGTTGCTGCAGGAGGTGGCGGCCGACGGTCTGACCCCGGCCGCCTGAGGCGGGCGGGCCCTGCCCTCGCATTTGACGAAGGGGGGCGGGTCCATGCGGAGGGGGTGCGCCGTCTATAGCCACTACGATGGCGGGTTAAGCCACCTTTTGTCAGGCCGCCCGATGAACCGCCACCTGTTGTTGTTGACCCTGTGCCAGGGCCTGTTCTTGACCAACAACGTGGTCTTCATCGCCATCAATGGCCTGGTTGGCCTGAGCCTGGCCCCGGTCAGCTGGATGGCCACCCTGCCCGTCATGGGTTACGTGGTGGGGGGCGCGCTGTCGACCGCCCTGGTGGCGCGTGCGCAGGCGCGCTGGGGGCGTCAGCGTTCGTTCTTGATCGGCCTGGCGGTGGCCTGGGTGTCGGCCGGCCTGTGTGTGCTGGCCTTGCTGACGCGGCAGTTTGCGTTGCTCTGTGCGGCCACCGTGGTGGCAGGCTACTACAGCGCCAACGGCCAGTTGTACCGCTTTGCTGCGGCCGAGCTGGCGGCCCCGGCTTTCCGTGAGAAGGCCGTGTCCCTGGTGCTGGCCGGGGGCCTGATTGGCGCCATCGCGGGCCCCAACCTCGCCAAGTACACCCGTGCGCTGACCGAGCAACCTTTCCTGGGCGCTTACGTGGCGCTGATGGGGGTGGCCCTGCTGTCCATGGGCTGCATGGCCCTGATCCGTTTCCCGGACACCCGGCCTGCGCCCGGCGCGGCCCCGGTGGGCCCGGGTCGCCCGCTGGGCGAGATCATGCGTCAACCGGTGTTTGTGGTGGCCGCCTTGAGTGCCGCGCTGGGCTACGGCGTGATGAACCTGCTGATGGCCGCCACGCCCTTGGCCATGCAGGTGTGCGGGCTGGGCTTTGACGACGCGGCCCTGGTGCTGGAATGGCATGTGATCGGCATGTTCGCGCCGGGCTTCTTCACGGGCCACCTGATCAAGCGCTATGGCGTGTTGTCGGTCATGGGGGTGGGCGTCATGCTCAATGTGGCCTGTGTCGCGGTGGCGCTCAGCGGCGTCGATCTGCACCAGTTCCTGGTGGCGCTGTTCCTGCTTGGCGTGGGCTGGAACTTCCTGTTCACGGGCAGCACCACGCTGGCGCTGGAGGCCTACCGCCCTGAAGAAAAAGACCGCGCCCAGGCGGCCATCAATTTCTGTGTCTTTGGCACCATGGCCGTGACCTCGTTTGCCTCGGGCGCCCTGGTCACGACGCAGGGCTGGACCTGGCTGAACTGGGGCTCGGTGCTGCCCATCGCCATCACCGCCTTGGCCCTCAGCTGGCTGGCGCTGTGGCGGCAGCGGGCCCTGGCGCGGGACTGAGTGCGGGCGGGGGGGGCGATTCAGGCGCCGTGTGCGTGGCGTGCGGCACCACCGCGCCGACCCGGTTGCCGGTGGCGGGGCTCAGCCCGGCAGCGGCGCAAAGTGCTTGTCCAGCCACTCGCGCAGGCGCTCAAACACTGGCGCTGCGAGTTCGGGCGACTCATTGAACAGCTCGTGGTAGAGCGCCTCGAAGGCCTGGCTTTCAACGCACGAGGGCGCTGCCGCAGCAAAGGCACGGCTGCCGGCCGGCCGCACCAGGTGGTCATCGCCCGCGTACAGCAGCAAGGTGGGCACGCGCCAGCGCGAGGCCGCCTCGACGGTGGCCGGACCATGTTCCGCCATGAAGCGTGCCAGCCGCGCCGAGATGCGGTTGTGGCAGCGCGGGTCGGCCTGGTAGGCGCGCACCGTGGCCGGGTCGTGGGACAGGTACTTCAGCTTCAGGCCATTGGCCACGCGCAGCTGCGGCAGCGCGCGCGCCAGGCCGCGCAGCAGCCAGGTCTGCAGCGGGCTCAGGCCGATGTCCAGGGCCGGTGAAGACAGCACCAGCCCGTCCACCTGGCCCAGGCGCCGCGCCACAAAGCTGCTGGTCACCAGGCCGCCCAGGCTGTGGCCCAGCAGGATCAGGGGGGTGTCGCGCGGCGTCTGGCTGCGCGTGGCTTCGATCACATCACCCAGGTCTTCCAGCAGGCGCAGGTCGTGGTTCAGGCCCCCGCGCGGACCGCCGGATTCACCGTGCCCATAGTGGTCGTAGCCCCGCACCGCAAAGCCCCAGCCATTGAGCCGCCGCGCCAGCGCGTCATAGCGACCCGCGTGTTCACCCAGGCCGTGCACCAGCAGCACCTGCCCGCGCGGTGACGCCCCTTCGGGCAGGGGCCAGTCCTGCACGGCCAGGTTGTCACCATCGCTGGCGGTGAAGGTGGACAGGCGGGTTTCGGCTTCCATGGTGGGCAGGCGAGGAACAGGCTCAGGCCGAGGGCTTGTCAGCGTCCGCAGCGGCCGGCAGGCTGGCGATCACCTGCGCCACGGCGGCGGTCAGCTTCTTGGCGTAGGGCACGTGCAGGAACTCGTTGGGGCCGTGCGCATTGCTCTTCGGGCCCAGCACGCCGCAGACCATCATCTGCGCCTGCGGGAAGCCCGCCGACAGCATGTTCATCAGCGGGATGGTGCCGCCCTGGCCGATGTAGCCACAGGACGCACCAAAGTGCGCCTGCGAGGCCGCGTTGAGGGCCTGCTCGAACCACGGCGCGGTGCTGGGGGCGTTCCAGCCGGTGGCGCCGCCGTTGCTCTCGAAGGTGACGCGGGCCTGGTAAGGCGCGTTGTCTTCGAGCAGGCGCTTCATCTCGGCCACAGCCTGGTCGGCTTCGACCAGGGGCGGCAGGCGCAGGCTGAGCTTGAAGGCGGTGTAGGGGCGCAGCACGTTGCCGGCGTTCTCCAGCGTCGGAAAACCGTCTGCACCGGTCACGCTGAGGGTGGGCGTCCAGGTGCGGTTGAGCAGGGCCTGCACCGGGTCGGTGGTGGTGGGCAGCGCAAAGGTGGTGGCGCCGCCGCAGTCGTAGTGGGCCCAGGGGAAGCGCTTGTACAGCTCTTCGCCCAGGATGGCGGCGGTGGCCTGGGCCTGCGCCAGGCGTTCGGCCGGCACCTCGCAGTGGAAGCTCGCGGGCAGCAGGCGGCCGGTGGCGCTGTCTTCCAGGCGGTCCAGCACCTGTCGCATGATGCGGAAGCTCGACGGCACCAGGCCCGAGGCATCGCCCGAGTGCACACCTTCGGTGAGGATCTCGACCTTCAGCGTGCCGCTGGCCATGCCCCGCAGGCTGGTGGTCAGCCACAGCTGGTCGTAGTTGCCGGCGCCCGAGTCAAGGCAGATCACCAGCGCCACGTCGCCCAGCCGCGTGCGCAGCGCATCGACGTAGGGCAGCAGGTCGTAGGAGCCGCTTTCTTCGCAGGTCTCGATCAGGCCGACGATGCGCGGGTGCGGCGTGTTCTGGCTCTTCAGCGCCTGGATGGCGGCGATGCTGGCATAGACCGCATAGCCGTCGTCGGCGCCGCCGCGACCGTAGAGCTTGCCGTCCTCGTACTTGGGGGTCCAGGGGCCCAGGTCACGGCGCCAGCCGCTGAACTCGGGCTGCTTGTCCAGGTGGCCGTACATCAGCACGGTCTGCGTGCTGTGGGCCTGGGTGGCTTCGACTTCAAAGAACAGCACCGGCGTGCGGCCCGGCAGGCGGATCACCTCGAGCGTCAGGCCCGGCACCTTCTGGGCCTCGACCCAGCTCGCCGCGTTGCGCAACACCGTGTCCAGCAGGCCTTGTTCAGCCCAGTCGCTGGCGAAGGCGGGCGACTTGGCGGGGATCGCGATGTAGTCGCTGATCTGGCGCACCAGGTCGCGGTCCCAGCGCTCGCTGACCTCGGTCAGGGCGGTGTCGGGTTGGAAGACGGGGGTCGGGATGCGGGCGTTCATGGGGCTCTCCTGAATTCGGCGCTGCGCGCCCGGGGCGGGATGGCGCGGGGCAAGGCAGCGGGCTCGATTTTGCCTGAGGGGCGCACCGGCAGGGGTCACGCAAGTGCAATGCCAGCCACAGGTGGTGGCCCCAATGATCGCTCCGGGGTTGGGGCCCCGGGCCGCCCTCAGCGCACCTGGAACACCGCCACCGACCCCATCAGGCGCTTGGCCTGTTCGCTGAGGTTGGTGGCCGCGGCGGCCGACTGCTCGACCAGGGCCGCGTTCTGCTGGGTCATCTGGTCGAGTTCGTTGACCGCGGCGTTGACCTGGCCAATCCCCTGCGACTGCTCACTGGCCGCGGTCGAGATGTCGGCAATGATGTGGTTCACGCGCTGCACCGAGCTGACGATGTCGGCCATGGTGTTGCCCGCGGCATGCACCTGCACGCGGCCGGCTTCGACCTTTTCGAGCGATTGGCTGATCAGCGTCTTGATTTCGCGCGCCGCCCCGGCGCTGCGCTGGGCCAGCGCCCGCACCTCGCCGGCCACCACCGCAAAGCCCCGACCCTGTTCCCCCGCACGTGCCGCCTCCACCGCGGCGTTGAGGGCCAGCAGATTGGTTTGGAACGCGATGCCGTCGATGACGGTGGTGATGTCTGCAATCCGGTTGGCGCTGGTCTGGATCTCCTCCATCGTGTGCACCACCTGGCGCACGGCCACGCCGCCCTGCTCGGCCACTTGGGCGGCGCTGCTGGCGAGTTGCGTGGCCTGGTTGGCCGAGTCGGCCGACTGCTGCACGGTGTTGGTCAGCTCGCCCATGTTGGACGCCGCCTGGGCCAGGTTGCCCGCGGTTTGCTCGGTGCGGTGGCTCAGGTCCATGTTGCCCGAGGCGATCTCGCTGCACGCGGTCTCGATGTTGGTGCTGGCCGATTGCACTTGCGTCACCGCCTCGTGCATGCGCAGCAGGGCCGAGCGCAGGGCCTGGCCCGGCGGCGTGTGCACGGCCACGCCGGTCAGGTCGAGGTGGATGTGGTCGTCCTGGTTGACGGCACTGACCAGGGCCGTGAGTTCATCGCCTTCGTCGCCCGCGCGCTTGAGCCAGATGGCCAGTTGCACCTCGAGTGCGGTCTGGATCAGCACATAGGTGGCGTGCAGCAGGATGCGACCCAAGTTGGCCTCGGTGGTGCAATAGAAGCCAAAGCCCGCGGCCTGCAGCCGGTCGAAGGCGATGTGGTGCACCGCGAACAGCACTGCCGCCAACACCACCGGGCGCCAGTCCCGGTACACCAGCACCAGGGCCAGCGTGACGAACACGCCAAAGTGAAACTCCGACATGCCGCGCGAGAGCTGGATGTGCAGCACCACAAAGCCGACCAGCGCCACCGTCAGCGAGATGCGCGCCGGGCGCCGGCCGCGCCATCCCGCATAGCCCACGCAGGCGATGGCGAGCAGCAGCACCGAGACGCCGATCGCCAGGCCCAGCGCATCGAACAACTGGCCCAGCGTCAGGGCTGCCAGGGTGCTGAAACCGATGGCGGCCAGCATGATGCGGTCACCGAGCAGGTCTTGAGACTGCCCGTCGAGGGCGCGCAGGCGCCGGGCGCCGGAGGAGGTCGTGTTCATGGTGGTCCTTTCTGGCCGCGCCACGGCCCCGCCCCCCCCGGGGTTGGGGGCACCGTGGCGTCATCGGGGCCCTGCGGTCAGCAGAGCCCGTTGAAGCGTTCAGCGGACCGGTCGGCGGGGCCTGGTGCAGGCGCGGTCGACCGGGGCCGCTTCAATCGTGTGACAGGGCGCGGGCGCGGTGGCCGGGCTCGTCGCTGAGCTTGAATTCCTGGATGGCCTCGGACAGGCGGGTGGCTTGGTCGCGCAAGCTGGTGGCCGCGGCGGCGGACTCTTCCACCAGCGCGGCGTTCTGTTGCGTCATCTGGTCGAGCTGGTTGACGGCGCCATTGACCTGGCCAATGCCGTTCGACTGTTCCACCGCTGCGGAGGAGATCTCGCCAATGATGTCACCCACGCGCTGCACCGAGTGCACGATCTCCGCCATGGTGGTGCCAGCCGAGCCGACCAGTTGGGCGCCCGCCTCGACCCGCTCGACCGAAGCGCCGATCAGCGACTTGATCTCCCGTGCCGCCTGGGCGCTGCGCCCGGCCAGCGAACGCACCTCGCCGGCCACCACGGCAAAGCCGCGGCCTTGCTCACCCGCGCGGGCGGCTTCGACGGCGGCGTTCAGCGCCAGGATGTTGGTCTGGAAGGCGATGCCGTCGATGACGCCGATGATGTCGGCGATCTTCTTCGAGCTCTGGTTGATGTCCTGCATGGTCTTGACCACCTCGCCCACCACGGCGCCCCCGCGGGCGGCCACTTCGGCGGCCGAGCTGGCCATTTGCGTGGCTTGGCGCGCCGCATCGGCCGACTGCTGCACGGTCGAGGTGATTTCTTCCATGCTTTGGGCGGTGGACTGCAGGCTGCTGGCGGTTTGTTCGGTGCGCGCGCTGAGGTCCTGGTTGCCACTGGCGATTTCCACGCTGGCGGTGGTGATGCCTTCGACCGCGGTGCGTACCTGCAGCAGCAGGCGCAGGTAGAGCTGGCGCATGCCGTCCACCTCACGCACCAGGGCGCCGAGTTCGTCGCGCCGGTCGGTGCTGAAGGCCCGGGTCAGGTCGCCCTGGGCCACCGTGGTGACGGCCGCGGTCAGCTCTTGCAAGGGGCGGCTCACGCGTTGGCGCAGCAGCCAGAACAGACCGCCACCCAGGCCCGCCACGGCCAGGGCAATGATGATCCAGACCGCCATCATCGTGGCGCGGTGCTCGCTCATGGCTTCGGTGTCGGAGACCTCGGCCACCACCCACCAGCCGTGGGCCTTGGAGCGCTCCATCACGGCCCAGGGCGAGGTCAGTTCGACGCCGCGCAGCGGCACTGCATCGCTCAGGGTGTCGCCCTTGTTGTCGGCCAGGCGCGCCAGGAAGTCGCTGGCCTGGGGGTAGGCTTCCAGCACCTTCTTGCCTGCCGCGCTGGGGTGGGCCAGAAAGCGCGCGTCCTCCAGCTTGGCCCCCGGGTTGATCACGTACAGGCCGCCGTTGTCGAAGAAGCGGGTCTCGTTGACCTGCTTGATCATCGCGTCCTCAAAGATCGAAATGTCGTTGCCCACGAACAGGATGCCGACCACCTTGCCTGCATCGTTCTTCACGGGCTCGTAGTGGGTCATGTAAGGCTTGCCGAACAGCAGGGCGCGCCCGGTGTAGGCCTGGCCGGCCACCACCAGCTTGTAGGCCGGGTGGTTGCGGTCCAGCAGGGTGCCCATGGCGCGTTCGCCCTGGGCGTTCTTGAGGGAGGTGGTGACGCGCAGGAAGTCGTCGCCTTTGCGTGCAAACACCGTGGCCACGCCCCCGGTGTCTTTGGTGAACTTGTCGACGTGGCTGAAGTCGTTGTTGACCGCGATGCCGTAGCTCTGCAGTTCGCCGCTGGCCTCGTCCAGCGTCATCGTGGGTTGGAACGCCAGCTTGAAGCTGCGGAAGGACCGGCGCACCAGTTCACGCATGGTGCTGTCCTGCGAGTCCAGCACGGCCACCACGTTGTCGGCCTTGTCCTTGGTCAGGGCCTGAACCTGGCTGCGGGCGCTCTTGGCGGTGATGTGGTTGATGCCGAGCGAGGCCATCACCAGCACCCCGGTGAGCATGACAATCGCCAGGAGGGTGACCTGACGGGCCACGGATTGGTTGCGACCGGTGGGGCTGGACATGCGGTTCCCTGTGAAAGTGAACTCCGTGGGGAGCTGTATTTTTGGCAATTTAGAGGGATTGCCGGCTGGTGACCATCGGTTAATCCCTGCTACTAAAGGTAAGTTGCCACTGAATTTATCACTTTAAGAGGGGTGAATCAATAAATTGATCACTTGAATAGGGTCTCTGAATCAATTTATTGTTTTGAGATCTGAAGCGTCAGCCGCCCGCCGCACCGTTGGCCGCCCTGGCCACACGGTGGGGTTCACCGGCCTGGCCGGCCCACCCGGGCTCAGGCGCCCGTGGCCTGCTTGAGCCAACCCAGGCCGTCCGAGGTGCCGTTGGCCACCGGGCCGCGGGCGGGGCGGTATTCGCAGCCGATCCAGCCGTCAAAGCCCAGTTCGTCGATGACACTGAACAGGTAGGGGGGGTTCAGTTCGCCCAGGTCGGGTTCGTGGCGTTGCGGCACGCCGGCGATCTGCAGGTGGCCAACGCGGCCCGTGGGCAGGTATTGGCGCAGCTTCATGGCCACGTCGCCTTCCACGATCTGCAGGTGGTACAGGTCCATCTGCACCTTGAGGTTGGCCGCGCCCACCTCGGCGATCACGGCATGGGCCTCGTCCTGGCGGTTCAGGAAGAAGCCCGGGATGTCGCGTGTGTTGATGGGCTCGATCAGCACATCGCGGCCCGCGGCAGCGGCCTGGGCGGCGGCCCAGCGCAGGTTGCTCACATAGACCTCGCGGTGCATGGCGCGGTCGGCACCGGCGGGCAGCAAGCCGGCCATCAGGTGGATGCGCGGGCAGTCCAGCATCGCTGCGTACTGCAGGGCCAGCTCGACGCCGGCGCGGAACTCGGCTTCGCGCCCTGGCAGCGAGGCGGTACCACGCATGCCGGCCACGTCCCAGGCGTGGGCGATCGAGGTCGCATCGGTGCCGCCCGGCGGGGCATTGAACAGCACTTGCTGCAGGTCGTTGGCTTGCAGTTGGTCGCGCACCTGTTCGGCCGGGAAGGCGTAGGGGAACAGGTACTCCACCGCCTTGAAGCCGTCACGCGCGGCGGCGGCAAAGCGGTCAAGAAAGGGCAGCTCGGGGTAGAGCATGGACAGGTTGGCGGCAAAACGGGGCATGGGGGTCTCCGGTCGGTTCAGGTCGGGGCGCGCGCAGTGGGGGTCACCAGCGGGCGCCGAAAGTGGTGCGCAGTTCGTCGATCTGCGCCTCGCCCAGCGGCGTCGGGCGTGACTGGGACAGCAGCCACAGGCGCGCGGTTTCTTCGAGCTCTTCGAGCGTCGCCATGGCGGCGCCCGGGCTGTCGTGCCACACATTGGGGCCCAGGCGCTGCAGCATCACGGCGCGGATGGGCTGGCCTTGCGCGCCGTAGTGGGCAATGGTCTGGGCCACGGCTTCGGCGGCGGCAGGCGCGCCGGGGCGGTGGTAGGGAATCACCGGCACGCGGCCCACCTTCATGACAAAGTAGGGCGTGATCGGCGGCAGCAGTTCGGGCCCACTGCCGTCTTGCAGCGACAGCGCCACGCAGTGCGTGCTGTGGGTGTGGATCACGCAGCGCGTGGCGTGGTCAAAGGGCACCGCGGCTTCGTAGATGCGGCGGTGCAGCTGGATGGTCTTGCTGGCGCGGTCGCCCGACAGCTGGTTCAGGCCCGCGTCCAGGCGCGCCAGGCGCGCCGGGTCCAGGAAGCCCAGGCAGGCGTCGGTCGGCGTGATCAGGAAGCCGTCGTCCAGCCGCACGCTGATGTTGCCCGCAGTGGCATGCACATAGCCGCGCTCAAACAGGCTGCGGCCCACTTGGCAGATGGCCTCGCGGGCCTGGTTCTCGGTCATGGGCGGGGTCTCCGGTTCAGGCGGGGCTGAGTTGCCCAAAGGCCTTGCTGAAAAAGTCGACACTGCCGAAGTTGCCTGACTTCAGCGTCAGGTGCAAGCCGGCCTCGGGGGCCACGGGCGAGGCCGCATGGCACCAAGGCACGCCCGGGTCGATTTGCGGGCCGATCTGCATCTGGCTGATCTCCAGCGCCTGCACGCAGGCACCAGAGGTCTCGCCGCCAGCCACCACCAACTGGCGCACGCCCAAGGCCACCAGGCCGCGCGCGATGGCGGCCACCGTGTGCTCCACCAGGGCGCCGGCCTCGGCCACGCCGAGCTGGTCCTGGATGGCTTTCACGGCCGCGGGTTCGGCGGTCGAGTAGACCAATACCGGGCCGCTGGCCAGCAGCGGCTGGGCCCAGGCCAGGGCGTCGGCCACCACGCGGGCGCTGGCCTCGGGGCCGCCGGCCAGCTGCAGCGGGTCGATGGCGCGGGCGGGGCAGCCGCTGGCGATGAAATGCGCGACCTGTTGGTTGGTGGCAACCGAGCAGCTGCCCGACACCACCGCCTGCAGGCCTTGGGCGCCCGGCAGGGCGGCGGCCTGCGGCGACGGCGCCAGGCCAAAGTTGGCAGGCAGCGCAATCGCCACCCCCGAGCCCGCGGTCAGCAGGGGCAGGTCGGCCAGCGCCGGGCCCATGCGCAGCAGGTCGGCATTGGAGATGGCGTCCACCACCGCCAGGCCCACGCCCTCGGCGCGCAGCGCGGCGATGCGCGCGCGCACCGCGTCGGCGCCCTGGGCCACCACGTTGTAGTCGATCAGACCGACGCGGCGCTTCGTCTGGGCTTGCAGCACGCGCACCAGGTTCGGGTCGGTCATGGGGGTCAGCGGGTGGTTCTGCATGCCGCTCTCGTTGAGCAGGCCGTCACCGGCAAACAGGTAGCCCTTGAACACCGTGCGCTTGTTGTCCGGGAAGGCCGGCGTGGCGATGGTGAAGTCGGTGCCCAGCGCGTCCATCAGGGCCTCGGCCACGGGGCCGATGTTGCCTTCGGCGGTGCTGTCAAAGGTCGAGCAGTACTTGAAGTAGAACTGCCGCACGCCCTGCGCCTGCAGCCAGGCCAGCGCCGCCAGCGACTGGGCGATGGCGTCGGCCGGGGCGATGGTGCGCGACTTGAGCGCCACCACCACCGCGTCCACGTCGGCGGCCAGGGGCTCGCCGGGCACGCCAATGGTTTGCACCACGCGCATGCCGGCGCGCACCAGGTTGTTGGCCAGGTCGGTGGCACCGGTGAAGTCGTCGGCGATGCAGCCGAGCTTGAGCGGGGCGCGGCTCACGATTGCGACTCCGGCTTGGTGGGCAGCTGGATGCCCGGGAAGATCTTGATCACGGCGCTGTCGTCCTCGCGGCCATAGCCGGCGGTCGAGGCCTGCATGAACATCTGGTGCGCGGTGCTCGACAGCGGCAGCGGGAATTTGCTGGCGCGGGCGGTGTCCAGCACCAGGCCCAGGTCCTTGACGAAGATGTCCACGGCCGACAGCGGCGTGTAGTCGGCGGCCAGCACATGGGCCATGCGGTTTTCAAACATCCAGCTGTTGCCGGCGCTGTTGGTGATGACCTCGTACAGCGCCTCGGCCTTGACACCCTCACGCAGGCCCAGGGCCATGGCCTCGGCGGCTGCGGCGATGTGCACGCCAGCCAGCAGCTGGTTGATGATCTTCACCTTGCTGCCGGCGCCGGCCTGGTCGCCCAGGCGGTAGACCTTGGCGGCCATGGCGTCGAGCAGGTCGCCGCAGCGCTCGTACACCGAGGGCTGGCCCGAGGTCATCATCGTCATCTGGCCGCTGGCGGCCTTGGCGGCGCCGCCCGAGATCGGTGCGTCGAGGTAGCCCAGGCCCAGGGCCTGCAGGCGCTGCTCCAGTGCGGCGGACCAGTTGGGGTCGACGGTCGAGCACATCACGAACACCGCACCCGGCGACATGGCGGCGGCGCAGCCCCCATCACCAAACAGCACCGCTTCGGTCTGGGCGGCGTTGACCACCACCGAGATCACCACATCGGCGCCGCGCGCGGCGTCGGCCGGCGACGCGCAGGCCACACCGCCCTGGGCGGCAAAGGCGTCAGCGGCTTCGCGCCGCACGTCAAACACTTGCAGTTGGTGGCCGGCGCGGCGCAGCGAGCCGGCCATGCCGGCGCCCATGGCGCCCAAACCGATGAAGCCGATGGTCTTGGTCATGGCGGAGGTCCTTGTCTTAGGTGAGGTGGGTCAAAAAAGCGCGGCTCTGCGCCGTGGTCAATCGTTCAACATCCGATCGACCCGCAGCGCGCCCAGGCCTGGTGGGCCCCCAATCAGTGGGGTGCATTGGCTTTGGCTTCAGCCACTGACCGGCGCGCACGGGGTCGGCCGGGGCGCGCCGACCGGGCAGCGTGGCGGGCGGCCCAAAGGCTTAATTCATATGGTTATCATACAAATTCGGTGGATCGGACGACCAGCGGGAAAACCCCAAGCCCCACAGGCTCAGCGGCTGGGGTCGGCGCTCAAGGCCGTGGTCAGTGGTCGGGCCAAGGCTTCCCCTTGCTGTTGCCAGAACGCCGGGTCGGCCAGCTCGATGCGGCGGATGGCGTTGTCCATGTGGCCCGCGGCGGCGGCGCGGGCGGCCACCGGGTCTCCGGCCGCGATGGCCTGGTAGATGCGCTCGTGTTCCTCGGCCACCTGGCGCGCAAAGTCGGCGCGGCGGGCCTCGTTGGCGCGCGTCACCTGGGTGGCGCCGCGCAGGAACTGGCTCAGGTACTCGAGGGTGCTGATCAGGAACGGGTTGCAGGCCGCGTCCGCGATGGCGCGGTGGAACAGCACGTCCTCGTTGACCCCGTCGCCGCCCTGGCGCACGGCTTCATTGAGGGCTTCGATGGCCTGGCGCACGCGTTGCACGTCGTCGGCGCTGCGGCGCTCGGCGGCCAGGCCGGCGACCTCGGCCTCCAGGCCGCGGCGCACTTCGACCATCTGCACCACCGCGCTTTTGGACACCGCATAGCGCGCGTCAAAGTTCAGCGGTGCAAAGCCCTGCGGCCGCACATACACCCCGCTGCCCTGGCGCGAATCGACCAGCCCCAGCGACTTGAGGCGCGACACGGCTTCGCGCACCACGGTGCGGCTGACCGCGAACTGCGCCACCAGCACCGCTTCGGTGGGGAGCTTGGCGCCGACCGCCAGCCGCCCCGCCTTGATTTCAGCGGCCAGCGCATCAGCGACCTGATCAGACAGGCGAGCGCCAGGGGTGACGGATTGGAACCGGGAGGGCATGAACAGGCAGACAGGGTGAAAATTGGTCGTACAACTTTACCCCAGGGGCTGCCGAATGCGGGCTGCGGTTTACCCCAGCCCGGGGCCCGCCGGGGGCTTCAGCGCTGCACGAACTTGAACACCGCGGTGCCGGCGCGCGCATTGGGCAGCCAGCGCACCTCGCGGCCCTGCTCGAGGCCGAACGAGTCGACGATGCGCAGCGCGTTCTTGTGAGCCAGGTCGATGAAGTCGGCGTAGGTGCCGACGCGGATGTTGGGCGTGTCGTACCACTGGTAGGGCAGGCGCTTGGTCACTGGCATGCGGCCGCGCAGGATGCTCAGGCGGTTGGGCCAGTGGCCAAAGTTTGGAAAGGCCACGATGCCAGTCTTGCCCACGCGGGCGGTCTCGCGCAGCATCACTTCGGCGTTGCGCAGGTGCTGCAGCGTGTCGATCTGCAGCACCACATCGAAGGACGCGTCGTCGAACATCGACAGGCCCTCGTCGAGGTTGAGCTGGATCACGTTGACTCCGCGCTTCACGCAGGCCAGCACGTTGGTGTCGTCGATCTCGATGCCATAGCCGGTGCAGCCGCGTTCGCGTTGCAGCAGGTCCAGCAGGGCGCCGTCGCCGCAGCCAAGGTCGAGCACGCGGGCGCCTTCGGGCACCAGGGCGGCCAGGCTGCGCAGGTTCTGGGCGTCGCTCATGCGGCCACCTCGCGTTCAAAGTAGGTGCGCACTACATTCAGGTAGCGCGGGTCGTCGAGCAGGAAGGCGTCGTGGCCGTGCGGGGCATCGATCTCGGCGTAGCTGACGTCGCGGCGGTTGTCCAGCAGGCCCTTGACGATCTCGCGGCTGCGCTGGGGCGAGAAGCGCCAGTCGGTGCTGAAGCTGACCAGCAGGAAGCGGCAGCGCGCCTGGGCCAGCGCCGCGCTGAGCTGGCCCCCAAAGGCGCGCGCCGGGTCGAAGTAGTCGAGGGCGCGCGTGATCAGCAGGTAGGTGTTGGCGTCGAAGTACTCGCTGAATTTGTCGCCCTGGTAGCGCAGGTAGCTCTCGATCTGGAACTCCACATCCTGCGTCGAATAGCGGTAGCCCGTGGCGCTGTCGACCACCGCCTCGCGCAGTTCACGGCCGAACTTTTCGTTCATCACGTCGTCGCTGAGGTAGGTGATGTGACCGATCATGCGCGCGATGCGCAGGCCGCGTTTGGGCACCACGTTGTGCTCGTAGAAGTGGCCACCGTGGAAGTCGGGGTCGGTCACGATGGCGCGCCGCGCCACCTCGTTGAAGGCAATGTTCTCGGCGTTCAGGTTGGGCGCGCTGGCCACCACCACCGCGTGGCGCATGCGCTCGGGGTACTGCAGCGTCCAGCTCAGCGCCTGCATGCCTCCCAGGCTGCCGCCCATCACGGCCGCCAGTTGCTGGATGCCCAGGGCGTCCAGCAGCCGGGCCTGGGCGTTGACCCAGTCTTCGACCGTCATGACCGGAAAGTCGGCGCCATACACGCGCCCGGTGTCCGGGTGCGTGTGCATGGGCCCGGTGCTGCCAAAGCAAGAGCCCAGGTTGTTGATACCGATGACAAAGAAGCGGTTGGTGTCCACCGACTTGCCCGGGCCGATCATGTTGTCCCACCAGCCCTCGGACTTGGGCTGCCCCTCGTAAACGCCGGCCACGTGGTGCGAGGCGTTGAGGGCGTGGCAGATCAGCACCGCGTTGCTGCGGTCGGCGTTCAGCGTGCCGTAGGTTTCGTAGGCAAGCGTGTAGTCGCGGATCGAGGCGCCACTTTGCAAGGCCAGCGGCTCATCGAAAGTCAGGAACTGAGGTGTGGCTAAAAAACTCATGGCAACAAAAAACCCGGTTCGCCAAAAACGAAACCGGGTTGATGTCGTCTTTAGCTGAATTTCGGAACTCTGAGGTTCCGGCGCCCGCAAGCAGAAATCAAATCGGCGCCCTGTGACCAGGTGCGCCGAGTATAGCAAGCCGCCGCCGGGTTGGTTGCGGGGCGTCAGGCCGGTGCGAACAGGGCGATCAGGCCCAGCACCGCAAAGATAGCCGCTGACACCAGGTGCACGAGGCGGATCGGTACCCGACGGGTCAGCCGGTCTCCGAGCCAGACCACCGGGGCGTTGGCCAGCATCATGCCCAGCGTGGTGCCGGCCACCACCGCGAACCAGGCCTGGTACTGGGCCGCCAGCATGACGGTGGCGATCTGCGTCTTGTCGCCCATTTCGGCCAGGAAGAAGGCCACCACGGTGGTGCCGAAGATGCCAAAGCGGGGGGCCGAGGGGGTCTCGTCGTCGTCGAGTTTGTCGGGGATCAGCATCCAGACCGCCATGGCCAGGAAGGAGCCCCCCAGGATCCAGCGCAGCCACTGCGGGCCCAAGAACGTGGTGACCCAGGCGCCCACGGCACCAGCCAGGCCGTGGTTGACCAGTGTGGCGACCAGGATGCCCAGCACGATGGGCCAGGGTTTGCGAAAACGGGCCGCGAGCACGAGGGACAGCAGCTGCGTCTTGTCGCCCATTTCGGCGAGCGCGACGATGCCTGTGGAGATGAGAAAAGCTTCCAAGAAAAGATACTCCGGCCGGATTCAACCCATGACTGCACAGCACCCTCCGGCCAAAAACGGAGGCTGCGCAGTCAAAGGTCTCGCCAGATCCGGACAACCGTTTGCGCCATGCCCGGGCACAGTTGCAGTGCGCGCGCAAGTCTGTTGACGCAAACCCCTCTCAGAAATGAAGGGAGGCTACTCCCCCTTGAACAGAGCGCCATTTTAGCCCATGGCCGCCGCACTGGGGGGTGCACCACATTGGCGCCGTGGCACCAGATCAAGGCGGCATTCACTGTTATGGCGCAGTTTTTGCTTGCTTCTGGTGCCAAACAGGTTGCTGCGAAATTGCTGCACCAGATTGGTTCATTTCTTGCCACGAGGACGGTATGGAAGCACTAAAACAGGGCGCGGATGCGCTGTTCATTTTGCTGGGCGCAGTCATGGTTTTGGCCATGCACGCCGGCTTTGCGTTTCTGGAGCTGGGCACGGTCCGGCACAAAAACCAGGTCAATGCCCTGGTCAAGATCCTGGTCGACTTCTCCGTCTCGACGGTGATGTACTTCCTGGTCGGCTACGGCGTGGCCTACGGCACGCACTTCTTTGTCGGTGCCGAAACCCTGGCCGCGCGCAATGGCTATGACCTGGTGAAGTTTTTCTTCCTGCTGACCTTCGCGGCGGCCATTCCCGCCATCATCTCGGGCGGCATTGCCGAGCGGGCCCGCTTCTGGCCCCAGTTGATGGCCACCGCGGTCATCGTGGGCTTTGTTTATCCCTTCTTCGAGGGCATTGCCTGGAACCAGCACTTTGGTGTGCAGGCCTGGATCAAGAGCGTGACCGGCGAGGAGTTCCATGACTTCGCCGGCTCGGTGGTGGTGCACGCCGTGGGCGGCTGGATCGCCCTGCCCGCGGTGTTGCTGCTGGGCTCGCGTGCCAACCGTTACCGCAAGGACGGCGCCATCTCGGCCCACCCGCCGTCGAACATCCCCTTCCTGGCCCTGGGGGCCTGGATCCTGGTGGTGGGCTGGTTCGGCTTCAACGTCATGAGCGCCCAGACCCTGGACAAGATCTCGGGCCTGGTGGCGGTCAACTCGCTGATGGCCATGGTCGGTGGCACCCTGGCCGCCCTGGTGCTGGGCAAGAACGACCCGGGCTTCGTGCACAACGGCCCCTTGGCCGGCCTGGTCGCCGTGTGCGCGGGCTCCGACCTGATGCACCCGCTGGGTGCCCTGGTGGTGGGCGCGGTGGCGGGCGCCATCTTTGTGGTGATGTTCACGCTGACGCAGAACAAGTGGAAGATCGACGACGTGCTGGGCGTTTGGCCCCTGCACGGCCTGTGCGGCACCTGGGGCGGTCTGGCCGCCGGTTTGTTTGGCAGCCAGGCCCTGGGCGGGCTGGGCGGCGTGGCGTTCAGCGCGCAGTTGATCGGCACGGCCCTCGGCGTGTGCTGGGCCTTGTTGGGGGGCTTTGTGGTGTACGGCCTGCTGAAGGTCACGGTGGGCCTGCGCCTGTCGCAGGAGGAAGAGTTCGAGGGCGCAGACCTCAGCATCCACAAGATCCGCTCCACCCCGGACCGCGAGGTCAGCTGGTAAGCCAGCCCAGGGGGCCACAGGCGCCTCGAGGTGCCGGCCCCGGGGCCGTGGCGGCGGCGGCCGACCCGGCCCATCACCCTGCCCGCGGGGGGCCCGCGGTCTCAGCGAGCGCGCGCAAAGTAGGCCTGACAACGCGGCGCCAGCCAGGCGTCGGCGCTCCAGCGTCCACTGCCCCACAGGGCCAGGCCGGCCAGCAGGCTGCCCCAGAACAGGTGCTGTTGCCAGGCCGCGGGGGGGATGTCGCTCAGCGACAGCACGGCCACGGCGTTGACCACGCTCAAGCCCAAGGCGGGCACCCGCCCGGCCAGGCCCAGCACCAGCAGCACAGGCAGCAACAGTTCGCCCCCCGTGCCCATGACCGCGGCCCAGGCCGGGGGCAGCAGGGGCACGTGGTACTCCTCTGTGAACAGCGACAGGGTGATGTCCCAGTCCCGCAGTTTGGTCAGGCCGGACAGCCAGAACACCTGCGCCACATGCAGGCGCGCGGCCAAGGCCGCCAGCGGCTGCAAGGTCTCCAGGCCACGGGCCAGTTTCGCGTGGGTGTCAAAAAGGGTTTTCCAGAGGCAGGGCATGGGGGCTCCTTGGGCGGGTGTTGCACCGCGTGAGGTGGGGGCGGAGGGTGGTGGGGCGGGGTCGGTCGCCCCGGTCAGTTGGACGGGCCGCTGGGCCCCGGGGCGTCGACCACGGCGAGCAGCCATTGCTGCTGCAGGGCCTCGGTCAGCCAGGCGCTCAGGTCCAGCGTCAGGCCGGTCTGACCGAAGGCATCGAGCGCTGCGCCCAGGTTCGGCTGGCTCAGCAGCGCCTCGAACCAGGCGGCTTCGGCAGGGTTCAGCGACTGCACCCGCGGGCGCCAACCGGCGCGCCAAAACAGGGCCGTTTCTGATTCACCCGCCCGCAGCTTGGCCCCCACCCCTTGCAGGGCCTGTGGGTCAGGTGCTTCGGGCGGCTGGAGCGGGCCGGCCTCGGTGCCCGCCCCGTGGGCCCACAGCAGGCTGGCGATGGGCACGGGACTGTGGCAGACCTCGGTGCCCGGGGCCAGTCGCAGCGCCAGGGTTTCGGGCGCTTCGTGCACCAGGCGGCTCAGGCTGGCGGGGTCGGCAGGGCTGTCGGGCAGCGCCGCCAGTCGGTGCAGACGCCACTCCGCGCGCGCCAGTTCGGGCAGCCAGGGGGGCAGTGCATGGCGGGGATCTGCCAGCAGTTCGGTCAGGCCGTCGGCCAGGGTGTCGCCCCAGTGGGCCAGGTCGCCCCGGCGTGGTGGCTGGGCCTGACCCTGGTGGCGCGCCAGGGCGGCCCAGTCGGTCTCGCCCAGGCACTGGCGCAGTACCGGGTAGGCGGCGCTGAACACGCGTTCGGCCAAAGCCTGCGCGTTGCCGCGGTAGGCCTGCAGGCCGGCGTCGGGCCAGGCGGGGCCTTCTGCCAAGCCGCTGGGCTGTTCGGCGCTCGCGGCGGCGCCCATGGCAGGCCGCCAGATGGCCGTCAGCAGGCGGTTCTGTTGCGCCGCGAGCGCCCTGCGTTCGGGCGTCATGGGGTCACGGCCACCGGGACGGCAAGGTTCACCAGGTGCTGGCGCGCCAGGTCGGCCTCGGCCAGCAAGGTGGGCAGCGTGGGCAGGTCGTGGTCCCATTCAATCAGGGTGGGACGCGGGCCCCAGTGCTGCAGGGCCTCGCGGTACAGGGTCCAGACTGGGGGCGCGACGGCCCGGCTGTGGTCGTCGATCACCAGCGCGCCGTCGTCGCTGTGGCCCGCGAGGTGGATCTCGGCCACGCAATCGGCGGGCACGGCGCGCAGCCAGTCCCGCGAGGGGGCCAACAAGGCCTCGAGCGGGGCCGGGGTCCCGGCGCCTTGGCGGCAGCGCCAGTCGTTTTGGGCGTTCACATGCAGGTTGTTCAGGTCCACCAGCAGCTGGCAACCGGTGCGGCGACACAGGCGGACCAGGAAGTCGGCCTCGTCCATGTCGCGCTCGGGCCAGTTCAGGTAGGCGCTGAGGTTCTCGATGGCCAGCGGGCGGCGCAGGCGCTCTTGCACCTGCTCGACCTGTTCGGCCATGACGTCGAGGGCGGCCTCGGTCCAGGGCACGGGCAGCAGGTCGGCCCCGTGGTGGGGCGCGCTTTGGCCGGGCAGCGTGGCGCGGGCAAAGCTCGCGTGGTCGCTGACCCGCACGGGGTCGATGCGCTCGACCAGCTGGGCGAGCTGGTCCAGGTGCCAGGGGTCCAGACCACAGGCCGAGCCCAGCGACAGCCCCACGCCGTGCAGGCTGATGGGGTAGTGGTCGCGGCCCTGCATCAGCACCCCCAGCGCCGCCCCGCCGCCGCCGAAAAAGTTCTCCGAGTGCACCTCGAGAAAACCCAGTGCGGGTGGCTGCTCCAGCAGCGGGCGGTAGTGGGGCTGGCGCCAGCCGATGCCGACGAACTCGGTCATGGCGGGGGCACTGTGCGGGGCGTGGTAGCGCATGGTCAGGGCGGCTGCGGCGGGGTGGGCTTACATCTTCTTGGTCATGCTCATCTTGGCTTCGTCGGCGGTCAGGCCGGACATCTGCTTGCAGGTGCCCTTGGCCACGTACTTCCACTCGTCCTTGCTCATGTCGGTCTTGGCTTGGCCGGCACAGGAGTGGCTGCCGCTGAGGTTGGCGCAGTCGTTCTGGCCGGCCTTGGCGATGCCATAGCACTTCTCCTTGCCCATGTCTTTGCCCATGTCCTGGGCGGCGGCCGGGGCCATGTTCAGCAGGGCGGAAGACAGCACGGTGGCGGCTGCGGCGGCGAAGAGGGCTCGTTGGTTCATGGTCATTCTCCTGGTGGTTGAAGGGGGTCAACCCGGGACAAGCGGATCTGCCTGTTTGGCGGGTTGAGGGTTAGTCTGGGCAGCGGGTGCATTCTTACAGCGGATGTGATTTTTTTTGCCTCGGCTTTGTCATGGGGCGGATTAACCATTGAATTCGGCCCAAATCGGCCTGCATTCAATACACTGCCGCCATGAGTTTTGAACACCAACTGGTCGAGCACCGCGCCTATTTGCTGCGTTTTGCCCGCCTGCAATTGCGCAATGACGCCTGGGCCGAAGACGCCGTGTCAGAAACCCTGTTGGCGGCTTTGAACCGCCCGCAGGCCTTTCAACAGCAGTCGCAGCTCAAAACCTGGTTGGTGGGCATCCTCAAACACAAGGTGGTGGACCAACTGCGCCAGCGCACGCGCGAGGTGGCCTGGGACGAATCCGACCCCGAGGGCGAGGCGCTCGAGGCGTTGAGCTTCACCGCCAACGGGCACTTTGCCGAACGCCCTGCCGACTGGGGCAGCCCCGAGCAGCGCTTGCAGTCGCGCCAGTTCATTGAGGTGCTGGAAACCTGCACCGAACGCCTGCCGCCCACCATGGGCCGGGTGTTCTTGATGCGTGAATGGCTGGAACTGTCCTGCGAAGAAATCTGCAAGGAATTGAACCTCAGCGCGACCAACCTGTATGTGCAACTGCACCGCGCCCGACTGCGTCTGCGCGAGTGCCTCGACCTCCACTGGTTCGCCACGCCCCGGACGACCTCACCATGATCCTCAAGCGCAACTGTCAGCAAACCGCGGCCCTGTTGCTGGCCCGCGAAGACCGCTCCCTGAGCCTGGAGGAGCGACTGGCCCTGCGCCTGCACCTGGCGATGTGCGATGCCTGCCCCCTGTTTGCCAAGCAGGTGTTGACCATGCGCAATGCCTTCACCCAGTGGCGCAACCAGGTGGACCAGGGCAGTGATGCCGCGCCTGCTGACCCGCCCGAGCGGCCTTGAGACCGGGGCGCTGCGCCCCCTCAGCCCCCCAGCCAGCGCAACAAAATCAGCTGACACCGGGTTTTCATTGAGGCCAATCACCCTGCATTTCAGGGTGATAAAGTGGCACCAAAGAAACAGATGAAAAAAAGCTTGCTTTTTTGAAGATTCCACGGTTTTAATAACAGCGCATGGTTTTCAAGCCGTGCAAGCTTGCGGTGATCGGTCAGGTTCGCGTCCGAAGTGTGCGTTTTCGGGACTCCATCGCTTTGTTCATGTGTTTTTGAGGAGTCCCTTGATGGGCAACAAACTGTACGTCGGCAACCTGCCTTACTCGGTGCGCGACAACGATCTCGAACAGGCTTTCAGCCAGTTCGGTGCCGTGGCCAGTGCCAAGGTCATGATGGAGCGCGACACGGGTCGCTCCAAGGGCTTTGGTTTCGTTGAAATGGGCAGCGATGCAGAAGCCCAAGCTGCCATCAATGGCATGAACGGTCAATCCCTGGGTGGCCGCAGCGTGGTGGTCAATGAAGCCCGTCCGATGGAACCCCGTCCCCCGCGCAGCGGTGGCGGCTTTGGTGGTGGCGGCGGCGGCTACGGCGGCGGTGGCCGCAGTGGTGGCGGCGGCTTCGGCGGTGGCCGCAGCGGTGGTGGCGGCGGCGAAGGTGGTTTCCGCAGCCCCTACGGCGCGGGTCCCCGTGGCGGTAACGGCGGTGGCCGTGGCGGCTACGGCGGCGGCGGTGGTGGCGGCTACGGTGGTGGCGGCTACGGCGGTGGCAACGGCTACTGATCGCCGGCCCGGCATCTGCCCCCCGACCTCGGCGTGATGGCCGAGGTCACCACAAGGCCCTTCGGGGCCTTTTTTCATGGCCGGCTCAAAGCCCGATTGCCGTCGGCGCCCCGTGGCGCTGGGCACTGACGCCTCCCCGGCGCGGTCCAGCCCCGGGGGGACCCTTTTCAGTCGGGGCGGCGTTCGGTTTGTCGGTGCTTGCGCGGCCGGCCGCTGAGCAGGCGGTCAAACCAGGCGTCGGGCAAGACCCGCAGCAAGCGGGCCACCAGCCCCATCTGCCACGGGATGACGCGGTGTCGCACCCCTGCCGAGATGGCCCGGAAGGCCTGTTCGGCAAAGGCTTCGGGGCGCATCAGGAACGGCATGCCATAGCGGTTTTGCTGCGTCAGCGGGGTGTCGATGTAGCCCGGGCTCAGCGTCACCACGCGCACCTGGTGGGGGCGCATCTCGCCGCGCAGGCTCTCGCAGTAGCTGATCACCGCGGCCTTGCTGGCGCAGTAGCCGCCGTGGCCCGGCAGGCCACGCACCCCCGCCACGCTGGCGATGCCCACCAGGGTGCCACGGCGTTGCGCGACCAGGGGGGCGATGAACGGGTGGAAGGTGGCGGCCAGGCCCAGGTTGTTGGTGGCCCAGATCCGGGCCAGCACGTCGAGGTCGGCCCGGTCGGCCGTGTCCACCCCGACGCTGATGCCGGCGTTGGCGATCACCACCTCCGGCAGGCCTTGCTGTGCCAGACACTGTTGGGCCGCCGCAATGATCTCGTCGGGCTGGGCCACATCGGCCCGGTAGGCCGCCCAGTCGCCTGGGGCCAGGCCCTGGGTCTGGGCCCAGGCCTCGATCAGTTCGACCCGCCGTGCCACCAAGGCCAGGCGCCAACCCGCCTGGTGGTAGCGCCAGGCCAGGGCCTGGCCGATGCCGCTGGAGGCACCGGTGATGAAGACCAGGGGCTTGGCTGGGGCCATGGCGCGGTGGGGGCGGGCGGCGCTCAGCGCGCCGGCCGGGGGGACGGTTTGGCCGCGTTGGCGGTCGGTGTGGGCACCAGGGTGCCGCGCACCCGGCCTTTCAATTCGAGCACCCGTTCCTGGTTGTCGAACACCATGCTGTCGCCCACGAAGCGGTCGTTGCCCCGGATCAGCTCGACCGGCAAATGGCTTTTGACGCGCTCGGTGTCGGTGTAGGCGTGCAGGAACTCACTGCGGAACTCCATCCGCGGCACCGCTCGCCCGTTGGCCTGGGTGATGGCCTCGCGCACCACGACCGCGTTGCCGAACAACTGCACCTCGGAGCTGTCGCTGTTGCTCAGCGCGCGCTTGGCGGTGGCTGCGGTGACATGGCCTTCGGTGCTGTACGAGCGCATGTGCACCTGGTCGATCTCGAGCGTGTCGGTGTCCGGGTAATGGCGGGCTTCGGTGCCGCGCACCTCGCTCTTCAGGCGGCCATCGGGGGCAAAGGTTTTGACCGAGAAATCGCGCATGAAGTAGTCAGGGTCATGGCGGGGGGGCTGCGCCGGGCCGGCCGGCGCAAACACCGGGGTGGTCCGCACCAGCCAGTAGGTGCCCAGGGCCAGCACCGCCATCAGGATCACCGGCAGGTAGATCGACAGGTGGTCCATGCACAGCCGTGCCATGCGCAGCGCCGGCGGTCGAGGCCGGGGCGCGCGGGGGGCGGGCGTGGGGGCGGCCGCGGGGCTCATGCGGACTGGTCCTGCAGCAGGCGGGCGTAGTGGCCGCTGGCCACCAGCAGCAGGTCGGCCAGTTCACGGCCCGCGCCTTGGCCGCCGGCCCGTTGCGTCACGTACCGGGCGCAGGTAAGCACTTCGGGGTGGGCGTTGGGTGGGGCCACCGGCAGCGCGCAGCGGCGCAGCACCGGCAGGTCGGGCCAGTCGTCGCCAATGGCGGCGGCTTGCGACCAGTCCAGGCCCAGGGCCTGCAGGGTTTGCTCGGCCGCCGGGCGTTTGTCCTCGGTGCCGTAATGCACATGCTCGATGCCCAGGGCCTGCAGGCGCAGCCGCAGGGGCTTGGAGTCGCGGCCGGTGATCACCACCGGCGTGATGCCGACGCGCGCCAGCAGCTTCAGGCCATGGCCGTCCAGGGTGTGGAAGCGCTTCAGCGTTTCGCCGTGCTCCGAGAAGTACAGGCCGCCGTCGGTGAGTACGCCATCGACGTCAAAAAAGGCCACTTTCACGGCCTGCGCCTGCAGCAGCAGCTCGGGGTCGAACTGCAAGGCGGGGCGCAGCGCAGGCAGCGAGGCGGCAGCGGGGGTCTGGCTCTGGCTCATGGGGGCCTTCAAATCACTTTGGCGCGCATCAGGTCGCCGATGTGCACCGCGCCCACCAGCAGGTCGTCAGCATCGCACACCAGCACGCAGGTGATGCGGTGTTGTTCCATCAGGTCGGCGGCGTCCACGGCCAGCGCGTCCACGCGGGTGCGGCGCGGCTGGGCGTGCATCACGTCGCGGGCGCGCACGCTGAGCAGGTCGACCCCGTTTTCGATCAGGCGGCGCAGGTCGCCGTCGGTGAAGATGCCCAGCAGGCGGCCGGCGTCGTCGACCACGGCCGAGGCGCCCAGGCCTTTGGCGCTCATCTCCCGCATCAGTTCGATGAAGGGGGTGTCCGGCGTCACCCGGGGCACGGCGCTGCCGCTGCGCATCACGTCGCTGACATGGGTCAGCAACTTGCGGCCCAGCGCCCCGCCGGGGTGGGAGCGGGCAAAGTCCTCGGTGCCAAAGCCACGCGCCTCCAGCAGGGCCACGGCGAGCGCGTCTCCCAGCGCCATCTGGGCCGTGGTGCTGGCGGTGGGGGCCAGGTTGAGCGGGCAGGCTTCCTTCTCGACGCCGCTGTCCAGCACGATGTCGGCGTGGCGGGCCAACGAGGATTGGGCGCCCCCGGTCATGCCGATCAGCAGTGCGCCCAGGCGCTTGATCACCGGCAGGATGGCGTCGAGCTCGGCCGACTCGCCGCTGTTTGAGATCGCCAGCACCACATCGGCGGTGGTGATCATGCCCAGGTCACCGTGGCTGGCTTCGGCCGGGTGCACAAACAGGGCCGGGGTGCCGGTGGAGGCCAGCGTGGCTGCGATCTTGCGCCCCACATGGCCGCTCTTGCCCATGCCCGTGACGACCACCCGACCCTGGCTGTTGAGCACGCGGCGCACCGCCTCCACGAACGGGGCGCCAGTGCGGGCGCGCAGGCCTTGCACGGCCGCCGCCTCGATGTCAAAAGTCTGCTGAGCGCGGCGCAGCACCTGGGTGGGGTCGAAAGTCATGCGCCGATTCTATCGGCGCCCCCTGCGAAAGCTGGCCTGAAAGCTGCATAAGCCATGCCGCTGGGCTAGTATCAAAGGCTATGACTTCACTCGAACTCACTCTGCTCTACCTCTTGGCAGCAGTGCTGGGTGTGGTGGGCTGTCGCACCCTCAAGCTGCCCCCGATGCTGGGCTACCTGATGGCTGGGGTGCTGATCGGCCCGCACGCTCTGGCCCTGGCGCAAAACTCCGAAGGCGTGCGCCACCTGGGTGAGTTCGGCGTGGTGTTCCTGATGTTCGCCATCGGCCTGGAGTTCAGCCTGCCCAAGCTGCGCGCCATGCGCCGCCATGTGTTTGGCCTGGGCCTGTTGCAGGTGTTGCTGACGATTGGCCTGGCCACGCTGGGCTCGGCCTTCCTGGCGGTCATGGCCCCCACGTTGTGGAGCATGAGCTGGCAGACCGCGTTGGCCCTGTCGGGTGCCATGGCCATGAGCAGCACCGCGATCGTGGTCAAGCTGATGTCCGAGCGGCTGGAGCTGGAAAGCGAGCACGGCAAGCGCGTCATGGGCGTGCTGCTGTTCCAGGATCTGGCCGTGGTGCCCTTGCTGGTGCTGATCCCGGCCCTGGGCAGCCCGCCCAACCAGTTGCTGGCGGAGCTGGGCCTGGCCCTGTTCAAGGCCGCGGTGCTGGTGACCCTGCTGCTGGTGGGGGGCCAAAAGGTGATGCGCTGGTGGCTGACCCTGGTGGCCCGGCGCAAGAGCGACGAGCTGTTCATGCTCAACCTGCTGCTGATCACGCTGGGCCTGGCCTGGCTGACCGAACTGGCTGGGCTGAGCCTGGCGCTGGGCGCGTTCATCGCGGGCATGCTGGTGTCCGAAACCGAATACAAGCACCAGGTGGAGACCGACATCCGGCCCTTCCACGACGTGCTGCTGGGCCTGTTCTTCATCACCATCGGCATGATGCTGGACTGGCACATCGTGCTCGAGCGCTGGGGCCTGGTGCTGGTGTTGTTGCTGCTGCCGGTGTTCTTCAAGCTGGGCCTGGTGACGCTGATGGCGCGCAGCCTGGGGGCCACCACCGGGGTGTCGCTGCGCACCGGCCTGTACCTGGCGCAGGCGGGCGAGTTCGGCTTCGTGCTGTTGTCGCTGGCGCAGAACCGCAACCTGCTGGCGCCCGAGTTGATCAACCCCATCCTCGCGGCCATGGTGCTGTCGATGCTGGCCACGCCCTTCCTGATCCTGTACAGCAACCGCATCGTGATGAAGCTGGTGTCCAGCGAATGGCTGCAGCAGTCGCTGCAGATGACCACCATCGCGCGCAAGTCGATCAACACCAGCAAGCACGTCATCATCTGCGGCTACGGCCGCTGCGGCCAGAACCTGGCCCGCATCCTGGAGCGTGAGGGCATCCCCTACATGGCGCTGGACCTGGACCCCGACCGGGTGCGCAAGGCGGCGGCGGCCGGCGATTCGGTGGTGTTCGGCGACGCCGCGCGCCTGCAGGCGTTGATGGCGGCCGGCCTGGCGCGCGCCAGTGCCGTGGTGGTGACCTACCTCGACGTGCCGGGCGCCATGAAGGTGCTAGCCAATGCGCGTTCGCACGCGGCCCATGTGCCGGTGATCGTGCGCACCCAGGACGACCACGACCTCGAGAAGCTGCAGGCCGCGGGGGCCACCGAGGTGGTGCCCGAGGCCATCGAGGGCTCGCTGATGCTGGCCAGCCACGCGCTGGCCCTGGTGGGGGTGCCGATGCGCCGCGTGATCCGGGTGGTGCAGGACCAACGCGACGCGCGCTACAACATGCTGCGCGGTTACTTCCACGGCGCCGACGACGACGGCGGCCACGAGCGTGACCACGAGCGCCTGCACACCGTCAGCCTGGCCGAGGCCGCGCGCACGTTGGGGCGCCCGCTGGGCTCGCTGGCCCTGCACGCCATGGGCGTGCGCGTGGTCAGCCTGCGCCGCAGCCAGGGCCAGCCAGTGGCGGTGACAGACGACACCGTGCTGTGTGGTGGTGACACCCTGGTGCTGTCGGGCCGACCCGAGCCCCTGGCGCTGGCCGAGGACAAACTGATGCGCGGCTGAGCCGCTGGCGCGGCGCACCGGTCCCCACCGTGTTGGCCGACCCCAACCGATTCCAACCGACCGTACCCACCGGGCCTTGTCGGTACCCGTTGGCACCTGTCTGCCCTCGCCTGCCGCGCTGACGTGGCGAGGCCAGGCCAGGTGGCGCCCCTCAGTGGGTTGCGGCCGCCCGCGCCCCGGCCCCGGCGGCGCTGGCGGCGGTGCCCGGTCTGGGGTGGGCCCCCGCCGCGGGCGTGCCCGCGCTGGTGTCGCGCACCCACAGCACCACGGGGCTGCCTTCACGTTCCTCAAAGCGCTGGATGCGCTGCACCAGGCCCGTGCTCAGCACCTGGCCTGCCGCCAGCAGAACCACGTTCTCCGCGGTCTTCAGGTCGCGGCCAATCACCATGCCGGGCTTGAGCTCGGCGGCCCGCACTTCCTTGAGCACATGGTGGCTGGGCTGCTCTTCGGTGAGGCGGATCAGCAGGGCCAGCAGCTCGGGGTCGAACTGCTCGCCGGCGCCGCGCTGCAACAGGCTCTTGGCCTGGTCGTCCTTGAGCGGCTTGCCCGTGATGTGCCCGTGCACCAGGTCGTCGTAGTGGTCGGCCACCGCGACGATGCGCGCGCCCAGCGGGATGTCCTGGCCCATCAGGCGGTCCGGGAAGCCCTTGCCATCAAAGCGTTCGTGGTGACCGCGGATGATCGGAATCACGCCCTGCATGTCGTCCAGGGCCATCAGGGCCTGGGCCGCCAGCACCGGGTGGCGCCGGTAGGCGTTCATCTCGGCCGGGCCCAACAGCATCTGCGGGATGGTCAGCACGTTCTCGGGGATGGCCGTGAAGCCCAGGTCGTGCACCAGACCGGCCACGAACAGGTCCTGGATCTGCTCGGTCGGCAGCTCCAGAGCCACCCCCATGCGCCGGGCCAGATCGGCCACCCGCTTGCCGTGGCCCGCCATCACGCCTCCGCGCAGCTCGAGCAGGCTCGAGAAGGTGCGGATGATGTTGAGGTAGTTGCGCTTGAGCCGGTCGTGCGCCACGCTGAGCTCGGCGGTGCGCTCGGCCACCCGCGCCTCCAGGCCGATGTTGAGCTCGGTCAGCTCCTTGTTCTGGGCTTCGGTGAGGTCGTGCAGGCGCAGGCGCTCGCGTTCGAGTTGCTGGCGTTCGGCCGCCTGGCGCACCGTCAGGCGCAGCTCGTGCTCGTCCCAGGGCTTGTGGATGTAGCGGTAGATCTGGCCGTTGTTGATGGCCGCGATGGTGGCGTCCATGTCGGCATAGCCGGTCAGCAGGATGCGCGCCGTCTGGGGCCATTGTTCACGCACCTTGGCCAGCAGTTGGGCGCCGTCCATGCCCGGCATGCGCATGTCGCTGACCACCACATCAATCGATTCGGTGGCCAGGATGGCCAGCGCCTCCACACCGCCCGTGGCGGTCAGCAGGCGGCAGCCTTCGGCGCGCAGCACCCGCCGCAGCGCGGACAGGATGCTGGGCTCGTCATCGACGCACAGCACGGTCCAGGGCTGCACCGCGGCCGCGGCCAGGGTGGCCAGGGCCGGGACTTCGGTGGTGGCCAGACCGGTCTGGGCGTCCGGGGTGTCGCCAGGGTCCTGGGTGTCCAGCTCAGTGTCCATCGGAAACCTCCTGCTGCTGCGGATGCGGGCGGCTGATCGGCAGGTTCACCTTGAACGACGTGCCCTTGCCCAGCTCGCTTTTGACGCTCATGCGGCCTTCGTGCTTCTTCACGATGCCGTAGGACAGCGACAGGCCCAGGCCCGTGCCCTGCCCCACCGCCTTGGTGGTGAAAAACGGGTCGAAGATGCGCGACAGGTTCTCGGGGGCGATGCCGTGGCCAGTGTCCTGCACCTCGACCCACACCTCGTCGCCCTCCACCCCGGTGCGCAGGGTGATGGTGCCACGTTCGCTGCCGATCGCGTGCGCGGCGTTCACCAGCAGGTTCATGAAAACCTGGTTCAGCTCGGACGGCAGGCACTGCACCTCGGGCAGTTCGCCGTAGGCCTTGACCACATCGGCCTTGTACTTGATCTCGTTGTTGACGATGTTGAGCGTCGAGTTGAGCCCCACATGCAGGTCGGCCCATTCCCACTCCTGGCGCGCGTCCACGCGCGAGAAATCCTTCAGGTCCTGTACGATCTTGCGCACCCGCTGGATGCCGTCGCGCGACTCGCTCATCAGCGTCGGGATGTCTTCTTTGAGGTAGTCGATGTCGAGCGATTCGCGCAGCGAGCGCAGGCGCGCGGCGCCCGGGTGCTCGCCCATCGTGGCGGTGGCCTGCTCGTAGGCGTCGAGCATCTGGAACAGGTCCTGCAAGTACTTTTCGAGCGTGCTGAAGTTCGAGAAGATGAAGCCGATGGGGTTGTTGATCTCGTGCGCCACGCCCGCCGCCAACTGCCCGATCGAGGCCAGCTTCTCCGACTGGATCAGCTTGCTGCGCGCGTCGGACAGCTTGCTGTTGAGCTCCTTGAGGTCGTCGTTGGCCTTGACCAGTTCGCCCACCAGGGCGCGCACTTGGTTGACCGACATCAGGTCCAGGGCGGCTTCGGACAGCGGGCTGTCCACCATCGAGGGGGTCATGGGGTCTCCTGGCTCGGGCGCAGCACGGCCCGAAGTTCTTGGAATTCCTGCTCGATCTGTTGCAGCAGGGGGGGAAGTTCGGTCGGGCGCAGACCCAGCCGCGCCCAGCTGCCGGGGTTCATCAGCGGCACGGCCTCGTCGCTGGCACCGGCCAGGTCCAGCGCATGGGCGATGGCGTTGGCCACATGCACCAGGTCGGTCAGGCTGAGCTGGGCACTCGCCGGGGGCTGGTGGTGCCCCTGGATGGCGGCCACCACGCTGACGGGCAGGCGCCAGTGGTCGGCCACCCAGCCCCCGACTTCGCTGTGGCTGACCGCCAGCAGCTCGGATTCGGTCTCCTCGTGCGACAGGTCATGGGCCTGCGCCCAGGCCACCGCCTGGCTCATCTCGGCCGGGTGTTGTTGGTCCAGCACCAGCCGCCCCACGTCGTGTAGCAGCCCGGCGGTGAAGGCCATAGCCGGGTCCATGCCCTGCGATTGCGCCAGCGCCCGCGCGGCCACGGCGCAGGCGATCGCATGGCGCCAGAACTCGTCGAGGCGCAGGGCGCGGCCATGCAGGTGCTCGAACTGGGCACTCAGCACCGCGGCCAACACCAGGGTGCCCAGTTGGCGCAGGCCCAGGATGCTGACGCCATCGCGGATCGAATGCACCCGACCCGACACGCCATAGAACGGTGAGTTGGCCAGTTGCAGCACGCGGGCCGACAGCGCCTGATCGAGCGACAGCGTGGTGCTGACCTGCTCGAGGCTGACGTCCTGGCGCTGCATCAGGTCCATCAGCTGGGTCACCACCGCGGGCAGGGACGGCAACTGGCGCACGCTGCGCGCGAGCGACTCGCGGCACAGGGTCAGCAGCTGGGGAGCGACGAGCAAGGTGTTCATGCCTGGACCCCCCGGTGCTGGTAGAGGGCGATCTGCAAGGGGTGCACCTGCCCCCGTGCCAGGCTGCGCCGGAACAGGTGGTTCAGCCGTGCCACGGTGGCCGCCTGGGCCGCCTCGGGCGTCGGCGTCAGGGCGGTGGCGAGCCCCGTGGACGCGGCGCCAACGCCATCACCCACCGCCGTGGCGGGGGCGGGCCGCGGGTCGGTGGCGGGGGGGCTCGGGCTCAGGTCAGCCATGGGCGGTGGCTCCTGCCAGGGTCGGGGGCGCCACGGGGTTGAGCACCAGCAGCCAGCCCGCGGCGCTGGCGGGGCCGAAGCGCCGCGCCTGGGCCTGCCAGGCGCCGCCGGGCAGGGTGAGGTCGATGCGCGTCAGCGTGGCGCTGTCGGGCGCCGCGTCGGCTGTCGTTTGCCACAGGCGGGCCAGGCTGGGCGGCAGCGCGCTGTCGGCGTTCTGCCCCAGCAGCGGGCCGGGACCGAACAGGGCCTGGGCCTCGAGGTTGACCATCACCACCAGGCCCTGGTTGTCGACCGCCACCGCGGGCAGGGGCAGCAGGTCCATCATGTCGCGCGCCTGCGTGGCGCGGGCTTCCTCCAGGTCGATCTGGGCCTGCTGGCTGCTGAGGATCTTTTCCAGCCGCGCGTTCACCGTGGTCAGCTCCTCGCCGGCCTGGCGCACCTCATGGGCCAGGCGGCGGTTTTCGTCGGCCAGTCCTTTCTGGTGGAAGCCTTCCTGCACATGCACCCGCAGGCGTTCGTCGTCCCAGGGCTTGGTCAGGAAGCGGTAGATGGCCCCTTCGTTGACCGCATCGGTGATGGACTGCAGCTCGGTGTAGCCCGACAGCACCATGCGCACGGTGTCGGGGTACAGCTCCTTGGCGCGGCGCAGGAACTCCACGCCTGTCATGCCCGGCATGCGCTGGTCGGACAGCACCACGTCGACCTCGTACTCGGCCATGCGCTGCAGCCCTTCCTGACCGCTGGCCGCGGTGATGATGCGGTAGCCGTCGCGGCGGAACAGGCGCTTCAGCGCCGACACGATGTTGGGTTCGTCGTCCACCAGCAGCAGGGTGCGTTCGCGCGGGCGGCGCAGCAGGTGTTCGGGCAGGCGCGGCGGCTCGTCGCGCAGCTGGGCCTCCAGCGTGGCCGCGCTGACCACCGGGCTGAAGGCGGTGCCCTGCATGCGGTCGCAGCCATTGGCCATCAGCAGGGTGAGCTGGCCGTCGGTCTCCACCCCCTCGGCCAGCACCTGCATCTGCAGGCTGTGGGCCAGGTTGATGATGGCGCGGGTCAGCGACACGGCGCCCGAGGCCGCGGTCACATCGGGTACGCAGGACCGGTGCACCTTGAGCACGTCGACCGGCAGGCGGCGCAGCTGGCTGAGGTTGGAGTAGCCGGTGCCAAAGTCGTCGAGGGCGATCTCGATGCCCAGCGCGCGCAGCTCGGTCAGCTTGCGCGCCACGTCGGCCGAGCCCGCCATCACCGCTTGTTCGGCCACCTCCATGCCCAGCAGGTGGGCCGGCACGCCATGGCTCAGCAGGCTGCGCTGCACCTTGGCGACCAGGTCGGGCTGCTGCAGTTGCAGCACCGAGTGGTTCAACGCCAGGCGCAGCGGGCGCAGGCCCTGGCCCATCCAGCGTTGCAGCAGCGCGCAGGCGGTTTCACGTTGCCAGTCGCCCAGCGAGACGATCAGGCCGGTCTGCCGCGCCACCGGCAGGAACTCCTCCGGGGCCACCTCGCCCAGGGTCTCGCTGTGCCAGGCCAGCAGCACCTCGGCGCCCAGCGCCTGGCCGCTTTGCAGGTCGATCTGCAGCTGGAACTGCAGGCGCAGCTCCTCGCGCTCGATGGCGTGGCGCAGGCCCGACTCGATGGCCAGGCGGCGCATCGCCTGGGCGGTGATCTCGGGCGTGAAGAAGGCGATCTGTTCGCCGGTGCCGTGCACGCCCAGGCGCGCGGTCTGGGCGGCCTCCAGCAGCTGGCTGGCGCTTTGCGCGTCGCAGGGGAAGCTGGCCACCCCGATCTGGGCCAGCGGCACGATCTCGGCGAAGCCCAGGCGCTCGGGCCGGGCCAGTGACTCGATCACGCGGCGCGCGATCTGCTGCAGCGCCTCGGGCGAGGTGCTCTCGGCCTCGCCGAGCAGCAGCGCGAACTCCCCGCTGCCCACCCGCGCCACCAGGGTGTCCGCGCCGCCCAGGGCCTTGAGCCGCGCGGCCACCGCCATGGCCAGGGCATCGCCCGCGCCGTAGCCCATGGCCTGCGACAGTTGGTCGATGGGGTCGATCTGGATCGACAGCAGCGCGAAAGACCGCGGGTCCCAGCTGGCCGCGTGCACTGCCGCGTCGATGCGGTCGAGCAGCTGCTTGCGGTTGGGCAGGCCGGTCACCTCGTCGTGGTTGGCCAGCTCCTGGATGCGTTGTTCGGCGGCGCGTTGTGCGGTGATGTTCTGCAGCGTCATGTAGCCGCGCCGGTGCCCGTCGGGCGACACCTCCACCATGCCGCGGTGCAGGACCTCCAGCCGCTGGCCGTCGCGTGTTTGCAGCCGGTGCTGGAACTCGAACGGCTCGTCGTCGATGGCGGCGGCCCAGATCGAGGCCACGTAGCCTCGCTCCTCCTGGGGAACCCAGCGCAGCAGGCGCCAGGCCTTTTGCACGCCCCCGAGGTCGGGGTGGCCCAGCAGGGCCGCCAGGCCGCGCGAGGCCACGGCCTGGCCGCTGTCGAGGTCCAGTTCGGCCGAGCCGGTGTGGCTCATCGACTCGGTCAGGGCCAGCATGCGGGCCTGCCAGTCGCTGGAAAAGCGCATCCAGTTCAGTTGCGCGGCGTCGACCAGGGTGATGATTTCGCGCTGCTCGCCCAGCGCCTTGATGGGGCGTGAAAACGCCCGGCCATTGAAGGCCGCGAACCCGGGGCGCTCGAAGGCCACCACGCGGTGCTCGTCGCCCATGTTGTGCAGCTGCGGCCACAGCGCCGGCCAGCGGCGCAGCAAGTCGCTGGGGCCCAGCTCGGTCTCGCGCCCGTCCCCCCCCAGCATGCGGGCAAAGCGCCGGTTGACCAGTTGGGGCTGGCCGGCCACCAGCAGGCACAGGCCGACCGGCGCCAGGTCAAACAACTGGCTGCGCAGGCGCTGGGTGGCGCTGGCGTCGTCGGCACGGGGCTCAGAGGGGTGCGTCATGGCGAACCTGTGTCAGCCGGAGCCCGTGGGGGGCTGCACCGCCCGAGCCCCCATGGCTCGTCAGCGCTCAACCGGGTCTGTTAATGATCAATATACGCCAAAAAGAATTTTTTGCATCGGTATTTGATCAAATTTTGGCGGATTTATTTGAGAAAAATGATTCTCTCAACCCAGGGGGGAGGCCACCAACCCCGGCAAGGCCACCGCGGCCACCGGGCGGCTGAACAGGTAGCCCTGAAAGGCCTCGCAGCCATTGCGCAGCAAAAAGGCGCGCTGCCCCACGGTCTCCACCCCTTCGGCCACCACCGACAGGCCCAGGCTGCTGGCCAGCGCGATGATGGTGCGCGCGATGGTCGCATCGTTGGGGTCGGTCAGCACGTCGCGCACAAAGGACTGGTCGATCTTCAGCTGGTCCAGCGGCAGGCGCTTGAGGTAGCTGAGGCTCGAATAGCCGGTGCCGAAGTCGTCCAGCGAGAAGCCCACGCCGCGCATTTGCAGGCGGGTCATTTTGGCGATGATGTCCTCGACGTCGTTGAGCAGCAGGCTCTCGGTCAGCTCGAGCTTGAGCTGGGTCGGCCGGGCACCTGTGGCCTCGAGCACCGCCAACACGGCCTCGACAAAACCCGGGTCGCGGAACTCGCGTGCGCTCACGTTGACGGCCACCGTCAGGTGGGCCATCAGTGGGTCGCTGGCCCAGCTCACCAGCTGGCGGCAGGCGGTCTGCAGCACCCAGCGGCCGAGCGGCAGGATCAGGCCGGTTTTCTCGGCCAGCGGGATGAACTCGGCCGGCGAGATGTTGCCGCGCTGCGGGTGGTTCCAGCGCACCAGCGCCTCCACCCCCAGCATGCGGCCCTGACCGTTGACCACCGGCTGGTAGAGCAGCCGGAACTGGCCGTGCTGCAGGGCCTGGCGCATGTCGGCCTCCATGGCCGAGCGCGCGCTCACCGCCTCCTGCATGCCCGGGTCGAAGAAGCACAGGGTGTTGCGCCCGGCGGCCTTGGCCTGGTACATGGCGAGGTCGCCGCGCTTGAGCAGTTCCTCGGCGCTGGTCTGTGCGCTGCTGAACAAGGCAATGCCAATGCTCGGCGTGCTGTGGTGCAGGCTGTCCCCAATCGGGTAGGGCTGGTTCAGTGCGCTGAGGATCTTTTGCGCCACCGTTTCGGCGCTGGTGGCGGCTTCCGCGTGGCTGGCGCCCAGCTGGCCCAGGATCACCACAAACTCATCGCCGCCGAGGCGCGCCACCGTGTCGTCGGGCCGCACGCAGGCCACCAGCCGGGTCGCCACCTGGGTCAGCAGCTGGTCGCCCCGGTCGTGCCCCAGGGTGTCGTTGAGGTCTTTGAAGTTGTCCAGGTCCAGAAACAGCAGCGCACCCTGGTGCGGCCCACGGGCGCAGGCCTGGATGGTCGCGGTCAGTCGCACCAGCAGCAGGCGCCGGTTGGGCAGGCTGGTCAGCTCGTCGTAGAAGGCCAGGCGTTCGATGATGGCTTCGGCCTTCTTCTTCTCGGTGATGTCGCGGCCCACGCCTCGGTAGCCTGTGAAGCGGCCTTCGGCGTCGAACATCGGGGCGCCGCTGATCGACACCCAGCGCACGCGGCCATCGGTGGTGGTGGTCCGCTGCATCTCGAAGTCATGGAACGGCTCATGCGCCTCGAGCGCGCGCCGGTGTTCGGCCCATTGGGCCTCGGTGACGTTGGGGGCGTCGATCTCCCAGCGGGTCCGACCCAGGGTGCTTTGCTCGTCGGCGAGGCCGGTGCGCTCGAAGTTGTGGCCGTCCAGGCGCACGAAGCGGAAGTTCTCGTCCTGCTCCCAGTACCAGTCCGAGGACAGCTGGCTCAGGTTGCGCCAGCGCTCCTCGCTCTGGCGCAGCGCCTCCTGGGCCTCGAAGTAGCGGGTCACGTCGCTGAAGGTGCGCACCCGACCGCCGCCGGGCTGGTGCAGGGTGTGGACTTCGATGACCCGGCCGGTCGGAGTGCGGCGCAGGTAGATCTCGGGCATCTGCGGGCCACTCTGCGCGTACTCGCCGGCCACGTAGGCACGGGCCTCGGGGACGATGTACTCAAAATCGTGCCCAAAGTCACCGCGATCGGTCTGGAAGCGCACCACCTCGTGGGCCTTGGGGCGGCGGGCCAGCAGCGATTCGGGCAGGTCCAGCACCTCGAGGTAGCGGCGGTTGTAGATCTGGATCACACCCTCGGCGTCGACGCTCGAGATGCCCTGGCTGATGCTGTCCAGCGTCAGTTCCAGGGCCTGGGTTTTCTGGGCCAGTTGCTCGGTCGCTTCGCGCAGCTGGTCCTGGGCCTGGCGGCGCTCCAGGCGGGCGCGCCAGGCCATGACGAGCTGGCTGGCGGTGTTCAGCAGGGGTTCGAGTTCTGCCAGGTCGAGCGCGCGGGCGGTGGTCGGCAGGCTCAGCCCCAGGCAGGCCACCACCCGGCCCGCGTGGGTGATGGGGATCGCCTGGCGGCATTCGGCGGGCAGTTCGCCGTCGCCGGCCTCGTCGCGGCGTTGCACCTGACCGGTTTGCACGGCCTGCTGCAGTTGCTGCTGCATGGCCTCGTCCAGGGGTTCGGTGCTGGCGTGGATCAGGCACAGGGCGGTGTCGTCCACCGAGCGCACCGCCTCGCCAAGGCAGCCCGCGTCGGCCCCCGTGAAGTCGATCAGGAATTGCAGCAGACCGTCAAACGCCGCGTGCGGTTCGAGGTTGGCGATGAAGGTGCTTTGGGCCTGGGAGAGCGCCTGCAGCAGGCGGTGCTGGCGCGCCAGGGCCTCGTCGGCGTGGCGGCGCGCGCTGACGTCCATGTAGGTGCCGCACAAGAGGCGCGGCTGGCCATCGAGGGTCCATTCGACCACCCGCCCCCGGCTCGCCACCCACAGCCAGTGGCCATCGCGGTGGCGCAACCGGTATTCGGCTTCGTACACCGGGCGGTCGCCGCTGAGGTAGTGCTGCAGCAGCGACTGCACGCGGCTCCAGTCCTGCGGGTGCACGGCGTGCTGCCAGTCGCGCGCGGTTGGCACGGCGGGCAGGTCCAGCAGCTCGAGCCAGCGCTGGCTCAAAGAAGCCTCGCCGGTCAGCAGGTTGCGTTGCCAAAAGCCCAGGCCTGCGCCTTCCAGGGCCAGTTCGGACAGCGCGGCGCTCTCCTGGAGCGCCCGCTCCAGCCGCATTTTGTCGACCGCGGCCAGCACCTGGCCGGGCAGGGTGTGCAGGTAACCGTGGCGCGGGTCCTTGATCAGGTAGTCGGCAAAGCCTTCGCGCAGGCCGCGCGCGGCGGCAGCCTCCTCGCCCGGGTCCACCATGATCACCGCGGGCAGCTCACCCAGGGCGTCCAGCAGGTCAAACGCGCTGCCGTCGGGCAACTGGCTGGCCACCACCGCGACATCGGGCGCCTTGAGCTGCAGCATCGAGCGTGCTTGCGCCACCGAGGTGGCCAGCGCCAGGTGCCAGCCCGGGTATTGGCGGGTCAGCAGCTCGCGCAGCGCCTCTTGATGGGCGCTATCGCATTCGATCAAGAGCAGGGCGATGGCCATGGGCGACAACTTCGGCCCCGTCGGGGCAGGGGTGATGGGGGATTATGTGCATGAACTGGTAACACAAATCAACACCTGCAAGCACTGATGCGGCCCCGCGCCGCGCCTGTTGAACGAGGCATCCCTGCGGCCGACAGGGGCATGTCCTGCGGGCGGGGTGGGAAAATGGCCGGTCTGTCCGCCGCTTGGCGGTCTTTTCTTTTTTGCCTTCTGGATCCCATGAGCACTGCCACGTCTTTTTCCGTCAACCACTACCTCAAAGAGCACATCCGCACCGTGCCGGACTGGCCCGCCCCGGGGGTGCAGTTCCGCGACATCACGCCCCTGCTGCAGGACCCCAAGGTGTTCCGCGTGTTGATTGACGCCTTTGTCCACCGCTACATGGACCGCGCGCTGCGCCCCGATGTGGTGGCCGGGCTGGACGCGCGTGGTTTCATCCTCGGCGCGGTGGTGGCCTATGAGCTCAATGTGGGCTTTGTGCCGATCCGCAAAAAGGGCAAGCTGCCGTTCACCACGGTCGAGGAGACCTACGAGCTCGAATACGGCAGCGCCACCGTCGAGCTGCACACCGACGCCGTGAAGCCGGGTGACCGGGTGCTGCTGATCGACGACCTGATCGCCACCGGCGGCACCATGATGGCGGGCCGCCGCCTGCTGGAGAAGTTGGGTGCGGTGGTCACCGAGGGCGCCGCCATCGTGGACCTGCCCGAGCTTGGGGGCTCGCAGCGCCTGCGCGACAGCGGCCTGCCGCTGTTCACCCTGGTGGACTTTGCCGGCCACTGAGCCGCCGCCCGCCCCGCCCGAGGCTCAGACCTCGGCGTGGGTGGGCAGTTCGCTGGCCGGACCGGGGCGGCCGTACAAATAGCCCTGGTAGGCGTCGCAGCCGTAGCTGGCCAGGCAGTCGCGCTGGGCGGCGGTCTCGACGCCCTCGGCGATCACCGACAGGCCCAGGTTCTTGCCCAGGGCCACGATGGTGCGCGCGATGGTGGCGTCGTTGCTGTCCACCAGCAGGTCACGCACAAAGGACTGGTCGATCTTGAGCTGGTCCAGCGGCAGGCGCTTGAGGTAGCTGAGGCTCGAATAGCCGGTGCCGAAGTCGTCCAGCGAGAAGCCCACGCCGTGCTTTTGCAGCGCGGTCATCTTGGTGATGATGTCCTCGACATCGTGCAGCAGCAGGCTCTCGGTCAGCTCCAGCTTGAGCCGACCCGCGGGCGCGCCGGTGGCGGCCAGCGTGGCCAGCACCTGCTCGACAAAGTCGGGCTGGCGGTACTGGCGTGCGCTGACGTTGATGGCCAGTGTCAGGTGGGCGCGTTCGGGCTCGTGGGCCCACTGCGCCAGCTGTCGGCAGCCCTCGGCCAGCACCCACAGGCCCAGCGGCAGGATCAGGCCGGTGTCCTCGGCCAGCGGGATGAAGTCGGCCGGCGACACCAGGCCGCGTTGCGGGTGGCGCCAGCGCACCAGCGCCTCGGCGCCCACCACCTGGCCCGCGGCACTGACCTGGGCCTGGTAATACAGCAGCAGCTGCCCGTCGCGGATGGCCACGCGCAGGTCGGCCTCGAGCGCGGCACGCTCGGCCACCAGCGCCTGCATGGTCGGGTCAAAGAAACGCAGCGTGTTGCGCCCGGCGGCCTTGGCCTGGTACATGGCCAGGTCGGCGCGTTGCAGCATCTCGTCGAGGTGGGACTGGCGGTCGAACAGCGTGATGCCCATGCTCGGCGAGCAGTGGTACTCGTTGCCATTCAAGTCGTAGGGCTGGTTCAGCGCCTCGCGCAGGGTTTCGCCCACGCTCTCGGCCTGGTGGGCGGCCTCGGCGTTGCCGGCGTCCAGGCCTTCGAGCATCACCACGAACTCGTCCCCGCCGAGGCGTGACACGGTGTCGGTCTCGCGCACCCCGGCCTTGAGGCGCTGCGCCACTTGCTGCAGCAGCAGGTCGCCTTTGTCATGCCCCAGGGTGTCGTTGAGGGTCTTGAAGTTGTCCAGGTCGATGAAGATCAGCGCACCGTTGCGCTGGCGCCGCTGGCTGGAGGCCAGCGCCTGGCGCAGGCGGTCCAGCAGCAGGCGGCGGTTGGGCAGGCCGGTCAGCGGGTCGAAGAAGGCCAGGTGGCGGATCTCGTTTTCGGCCGCCTTGCGCTGCGTGATGTCGGTCAGGGTGCTGACGTAGTGGGTGACGGCGCCGTCCTGGCTCTTGACGGCGGTGATGGTCAGCCACTCGGGGAAGATCTCGCCGTTCTTGCGGCGGTTCCAGATCTCGCCGCGCCATTGGCCTTCGGTGATCACCGCGCTCCACAGCTTGGCGTAGAAGGCGTCGTCGTGGCGCCCCGACTTGAGCAGCTTGGGGGTCTGGCCCACGGCTTCGTCGGAGCTGTAGCCGGTGATGTCGCAGAAGGCCTGGTTGACCTTGAGGATCACGCCACGGCTGTCGGACACCATCATGCCCTCCTGGCTCTCGAAGGCGGTGGCGGCGATGCGCAGCTCGGCGTCCATCTCGCGGCGCTCGGTGATGTCCTCGAGGATGCCCAGGAAATGCACGGTCTGGCCCTGGTCGTCAAAGATCGGCGAGACCTGCACGCTGTGCCACTGGGTGCGGCCGTCCTTGCAGCGCGTGGGCAATTCCCCCTGCCAGCTTTGGCCCGCGTTGAGCGCCTGCCACAGCGCCTCGTACTGCCCGTCGGCGCGGTGGCTCAGGCGCAGGAAGTCAGGGGTCTGACCCAGCACCTCGCTGGCGCTGTAGCCGCTGAGGCGTTCAAACTCCGGGTTCACGTAGCGCAGGCGGCGTTCGGTGTCGGTGATCAGGATGGACACCGGGCTCTGGTCCATGGCCCGGGTCAGGGTGCGCAGCTCGGCGGCTTGCTGGCGCAGTGCCGCGATGTGGCGCTCGTTTTGCAGGTGGTAGGCGCGGAACAGGCGCCGCGACCAGCGCGAAAACAGCAGCGAGCCTCCCAGGGCCACCAGCAGCGCGGCCAGCACGGCCAGCAACTGCGTCATGTGGCGCTGGGTGCTGCCCTGTTCGTAGCTTTGCCGCTCTTGCGCCAGGGCTTCGTGCAGTTCGTCATCGAACACGGTGGCGGCCACCACCCAGCCCCAGGGCTGGATGGTCTTGATCAGGGCGGTCTTGTGGGCGATCTGACCGGTCTTGGGGTGGGGCCATTCGTAGCGCAGAAAACCGCCGCCGTTCTGCGCCACCTGGTGCATCTTGGCCAGCGCCTGGCGCTCGGTGGGGGGCAGCTCCGAATAGTGCTTGCCTTCGAGCGAGGCGTTGGCCGGCGACAGCAGGGAGCGGCCCGAGCTGTCCAGCAGGCCGAAGTAGCCACTGCTGCCAAAGCGCAGCGAGCGCAGGTGGTCCAGCGCTTCGCGTTGCTGCAACTCTTCCCATTTGTAGGTGTAGTCGCCGGCGCCGATCAACCAGCCGTAGGGCGCGAAGTGGCGCACATAGGCCAGCTTGTCGGCCATCTGCTGGGGTTGGTCCGGCAGGTACCAGCGGTAGTGTGAGAAGCCCTGGCCGCGCGGCTGGCGGGCGGCCTCGATCAGGCCTTGCATGATCCGGTGGCCGGTGTCGTCGCGGTTGTCGGGCAGCAGCTTGCCTTCGAGGTGCGGCGCCGTGGGCAGCAGCACAAAGCGGCCGTCCATGTCGTCGATGAAGTAGTAGCCACGCCCCTCGTAAAAGCGCACCTGACGCAACGCCTCGATGATCAGGCGCTTGACCTCGGCCGCGGGGCGGCGTGGCGATTCATGCTGGTAGATGGCCTCGACCACCTGCATGGCGCCGTCCACCTGGGTGGTCAGGCTCTGGCGCAGCACCTGCTCGGTGCGCGAGCGCACGAAGGTCAGGTAGCTGAGCGCGGACTCCATCTCGGCGTTCAGCCGCGCGTGCTGCTGGCGTTCGATCACCGCCTCCACCCGGTGCAGCGAGGCGCTTTGCTCCGACAGGTTCTGCCATGAGAAAAAGCCGGTCAGCGCCAAGGTCAGGCCGAGCACGATCAGCAGCGTGCCGATCAGGTGCAGGCGCGGGACGTTTTGCTCGCTGGCCAGCAACCGCTGCGGGCGGCGACCGGCGTCGGGCTGGGGGCTGGCGGAAGGGGGGCGTGGGTCCGTCGACAACGTGGGCTCAGCGCATCAGGGCTTCGATTTCATCGGCCTTCACAGGCACGTCGCGGGTGATCAGCTCACAGCCTTGTTCGGTCACCACCGCATCGTCTTCGATGCGGATGCCGATGTGGTGGAAGGCCTCGGGCACGCCGGGCGCCGGGCGCACGTACAGGCCGGGTTCGAGCGTCAGCACCATCCCCGGGCGCAGGATGCGGCTGGGGCGGTTGGTGATGGTCTCGCCCGACAGCGGGTCGCGGCGCAGGCTGGACTGGCCCACCTCGTCGGGCTCCACATAGCTGCCGCAGTCGTGCACGTCCATGCCCAGCCAGTGGCTGGTGCGGTGCATGTAGAACGGGAAATAGCTGCGGTTGGCGATCACGTCGTCCACGGTGCCCACCGTGTTGCGGTTCAGCAGGCCCAGGTCGAGCAGGCCCTGCGACAGCACCGCCACGGTGGCCTCGTGCGGGTCGTTGAAGCGTGCACCGGCGCGGGTGGCCGCGACCGAGGCGTCTTGCGAGGCCAGCACCAGGTCGTACAGCGCGCGTTGCGGGCCGCTGAAGCGGCCGTTGGCCGGGAAGGTGCGGGTGATGTCGCTGGCGTAGCCGTCGAGCTCGCAACCGGCGTCGATCAGCACCAGTTCGCCGTCGCGCACCGGGGCCGCGTCGGCGCGGTAGTGCAGCACGCAGGCGTTGGCCCCGGCGGCCACGATCGAGCTGTAGGCCGGGTACTGCGACCCACCCAGGCGGAACTCGTGCAGCAACTCGGCGTCGAGGTGGTATTCGCGCACGTCCTCACCGGCGCGCAGCTTGCGCGCGCTCAGTTGCATGGCGCGCACATGGGCGCGGGCACTGATGCGCGCCGCACGGCGCATGGTGTCGAGTTCATGGGCGTCCTTGATGAGGCGCATCTCGTCGAGCACGTCGCACAGATCGCGCTGCACCGCCGGGCACAGGGCCCCGAAGCGCACGCGGGCGCGCACCTGGCTGAGCCAGCCGTCGACACGGGTCTCGAGGCCCTTGTGGGTGGCAAACGGGTAGTGCACCACGTCGCGGTTTTCCAGCAGGCGCGGCAGGCGGGTGTCGAGTTCGGCCACCGACCAGGCGGCGTCCACGCCCAGGGCGTCGGGCGCGGCGTCGGGGCCCAGGCGGTAGCCGTCCCAGATCTCGCGCTCCAGGTCCTTGGGTTGGCACCACAGCGTGCTGTGGCCGTCGCCCGTGATGACCAGCCAGGCGTTGGGTTCGCTGAAGCCGGTCAGGTAGAAAAAGTAACTGTCGTGGCGGTACAGGAAGTCGCTGTCGCGGTTGCGCTGGCGCTCCGGTGCCGTGGGCACGATGGCGATGCCGCTGGCGCCGATGGCGCGCGCCACGCGGGCGCGGCGCTCGGCATAGACCGAGGCGGGAAGGGGGAGTTGGGCAGTGGAGGTCATGGTGCAGCCTGGTGGGGAGGCGTCGGTAGATCGGTCGGCGCAGCGGAGGTTCCGCTGTCAGTGGGGCGGTTCAGTTCGGCCAGCCGTTCGGGCGTGCCCACATCGGTCCAGCGGCCGGTGTAGAGGCTGGCGCTGACCCGGCCCTGGTCCATCGCGCGGCGCAGCAGGGGCGCCAGGGGGGCCACCGCCCCACTGGGGTTGCCGGCGGTCAGCTCGGTCCAGGGCGCGGCCAGCAGCTCGGCGCGGAACAGGCCGATGGTGCTGTAGGTGTAGCGCGGCCCCGGCGCGTCGGGGGGCAGGTTCAGGGCCAGGCCCTGCTCGCTCAAGCCAAAGTCGCCGTGTGGGTGGTGGGCCGGGTTCGGCACCAGCCACAGGTGGGCCAGGGCCTGGCTGGCCTGGAACCGCGCCACCGCGGCAGGCGAAAACACAAAGTCGGGCGCAAACACATCGCCCGCCGCGAGCCAGAACACCGGCCCCAGCTGAGGCAGCGCGCGGGCCATGCCCCCGGCGGTTTCCAGGGCGCGACCGAAGTCCGCCGCCTCGTCCGAATAGCGCAGTGCCACCGGGCCGTGCGGCGAGGCGAACTGGTGGCCGAAGTGCCGCTGGATCTGCTCACCAAGCCAGGCGGTGTTGATCACCGCCTGCGAGCAGCCCGCCTGGGCCAGGGCCTGCAGGTGCCATTGCAGCAGGGGCTGGCCTTGCACCTGCAGCAGGGGCTTGGGGGTGTGGTCGGTCAACGGGCGCATGCGTTCGCCGCGGCCTGCGGCCAACAGCAAGGCGGGGATGGGGGCCGTTGATGGTGAGGTCGGATCGCTCATGCGGGCACGGGGCGGGAAAGGGGGCTGGGCAGGCCGGTGGGCCGGGTCACGGGGGCGGCGCCGCGCTGCCATTCGTGCAGCTGCTGGGTGTCCGCCTGGAACAGGGCCAGCAGGCGCTGTTGCAGGGCACGGGCGCGTTCGCTGTGGTCGGCGCTGAAGTTGCAGACGTAGACGTCCAGCGTCACCGCGCCGAGTTCGGGCCAGGTGTGCACGCACAGGTGCGACTCGGCGAGCAGCACCGTGGCGGTCACGCCGCCCGGGCCTTGCGGGCTGGGCGGGAAGGGGTGGAACAAGTGCCCCACGCTGTGCAGGCCGCTGTCGGCCACGGCCGCCAGGCAGGCCTGGCCGAGCGCGTTCGCGTCCAACAGCCACTGCGCGTCGCAGCGGCAGTGGTGCAAATCGGCGGTGAGGTGCAGGCCATGCATAAGGGTCTCCACTTTAGTGCAAGTCAAGGGTCTCGATCGTCACCAGAGGGGGGCAAAAGGCCACGCGCGCCGCGGTCTGGTGCGTGGCCTTGGCGGGGCCCGTAAAATAGGGGTTTCCCCAGACCCTCCAACCCGGAGCTGCTTCCGATGGCCAACACCCAACAACACCAAGACATGGCAAACGCGATTCGCGCGTTGGCCATGGACGCCGTTCAACTTGCCAACTCGGGTCACCCGGGTGCGCCCATGGGCATGGCCGACATGGCCGTGGCCCTGTGGTCCCAGCACCTCAAGCACAGCCCGAGCAACCCGAACTGGCTGGACCGCGACCGCTTTGTGCTGTCCAACGGCCACGGTTCGATGCTGATTTACGCGCTGCTGCACCTCACCGGCTACGACCTGCCGATGGACGAGCTGAAGAACTTCCGCAAGCTGCACAGCAAGACCGCCGGCCACCCCGAAGTGGGCATCACCCCCGGTGTCGAAACCACCACCGGCCCGCTGGGCCAAGGCATCACCAACGCGGTGGGCTTTGCGCTGGCTGAGAAGCTGCTGGCCAAGGAGTTCAACCGCGACGGCCACGCCGTGGTCGACCACCACACCTACGCCTTCCTGGGCGATGGCTGCCTGATGGAAGGCATCAGCCACGAAGCCGCCGCCCTGGCTGGCGCCTGGAAGCTCAACAAGCTGATCGCGCTGTACGACGACAACGGCATCTCGATCGACGGTCAAGTTGCCCCCTGGTTCATCGACAACACGGCGCAGCGCTTCCAGGCTTATGGCTGGAACGTCATCGGCCCGGTCGACGGCCACGACGTGGACGCTGTGTCGCAAGCCATTGCCCAAGCCAAGGCCAGCGCCAGCGCGCCGAGCCTGATCATCTGCAAGACCGCCATCGGCAAGGGCTCGCCGAACCGCGCCAACACCTCCAAGGCCCACGGCGAGCCGCTGGGTGCCGAGGAAATCGCGCTGACCCGCGCCGCCCTGGGCTGGAACCACGCCCCGTTCGAGATCCCCGCCGACGTGTACGCCGGCTGGGACGCCAAGGCCAAGGGCCAGGCCGCCGAAGGCGACTGGGACGCCCGCTTTGCCGCCTACCAGGCCGCCCACCCCGAGCTGGCCGCCGAGCTGCTGCGCCGCATGGCCGGCGAGCTGCCGAAGAACTTCGCGCAAGTCGCTGTGGACGCCGCCATCGCGGCCCACACCAAGGCCGAAACCGTGGCCAGCCGCAAGGCCAGCCAACTGGCGCTGGAAGCCTTCACGGCCGCCCTGCCCGAGCTGCTGGGCGGCTCGGCCGACCTGACCGGCTCCAACCTCACCAACACCAAGAGCACGCCCAACCTGCGCTTTGACGCAGCAGGTGACGTGGTGCAAACGGCCGACGCCGAAGGCCGCCTGGTCGGTGGCCGCCACATCAACTACGGTGTGCGCGAGTTCGGCATGGCCGCCATCATGAACGGCGTCGCCCTGCACGGCGGCTTCATCCCCTACGGTGGCACCTTCCTGACCTTCAGTGACTACAGCCGCAACGCCATCCGCATGGCCGCGCTGATGAAGCAGCGCGTCATCCATGTGTTCACCCACGACTCCATCGGTCTGGGCGAAGACGGCCCGACCCACCAGTCGATCGAGCACGCCGCCAGCCTGCGCCTGATCCCGAACCTGGACGTGTGGCGCCCGGCCGACACGGCCGAAACCACCATCGCCTGGGCCGTGGCCCTGGAGAACAAGAACCGCCCGACCGCCCTGCTGCTGTCGCGCCAGAACCTGCCCTACGCACCCAAGAAGGACCTCGGCGAGATCAGCCGCGGCGCCTACATCCTCAGCGAGCCGGCCGACCTCGGCTTCAAGAAGAAGCCCCAGGCCGTGATCATTGCCACCGGCTCCGAGGTGCAACTGGCCTTGGCCGCGCAAAAGCTGCTGGCCGAGAAGAAGGTCTTTGTGCGCGTGGTCTCGGTGCCCAGCACCACCACCTTCGACCGCCAGACCGTGGCCTACAAGAAGTCCGTGCTGCCGGCCGGACTGCCCCGCGTGGCGGTCGAAATGGGCAGCACCGATGGCTGGTGGAAGTACGGCGTGGCCGCGGTGGTCGGCATCGACACCTATGGTGAGTCGGCCCCCGCGCCGGTGCTGTTCAAGCACTTTGGCTTCACCCCCGAAAACGTGGCTGACACGGTGCGTGCCGTGCTGGCCAAGTAAGCATTGCATTTCATTCAACTTCAGAAAGAGACTGTCATGGCTATCAAGGTTGGTATCAACGGCTTCGGCCGCATTGGCCGCATGGTGTTCCGCGCCGCGGTGCAAAACTTCTCAGACATCGAGATCGTCGGCATCAACGACCTGCTCGAACCCGACTACCTGGCGTACATGCTGAAGTACGACAGCGTGCACGGCCGCTTCAAGGGTGACATCGCCATCGAAGGCAACACCCTGGTGGTCAATGGCAAGAAGATCCGTCTGACGGCCGAGCGCGATCCCGCGAACCTGAAGTGGAACGAAGTCGGCGCCGACGTGGTGATCGAATCCACCGGCCTGTTCCTGACCAAGGAAACCGCTGAGAAGCACCTGGCCGCTGGCGCCAAGAAGGTGATCCTGTCGGCCCCGTCGAAGGACGACACCCCGATGTTCGTCTACGGCGTCAACGACAAGACCTACGCTGGCCAGGCCATCATCTCCAACGCCTCGTGCACTACCAACTGCCTGGCCCCCGTGGCCAAGGTGCTGAACGACAAGTGGGGCATCAAGCGCGGCCTGATGACCACCGTGCACGCTGCCACCGCCACCCAAAAGACCGTCGACGGCCCGTCCAACAAAGACTGGCGCGGCGGCCGCGGCATCCTGGAAAACATCATCCCGTCGAGCACGGGCGCGGCCAAGGCCGTGGGCGTGGTGATCCCTGAGCTGAACAAGAAGCTGACCGGCATGTCCTTCCGCGTGCCCACTTCCGACGTGTCGGTGGTGGACCTGACCGTGGAACTCAACAGAGCCGCCAGCTACGCCGAGATCTGCGCCGAAATGAAGGCCCAGTCCGAAGGCGCTCTGAAGGGCGTGCTGGGTTACACCGAAGACAAGGTGGTGGCCACCGACTTCCGTGGCGAGTCCTGCACCTCGGTGTTCGACGCTGAAGCCGGCATCGCGCTGGACAGCACCTTCGTCAAGGTCGTGAGCTGGTACGACAACGAATGGGGCTACTCGAACAAGTGCCTCGAAATGGTGCGCGTCGTCTCCAAGTAAGCCGTCATCGGCCTTCGCAAAACGCGCCTTTGGGCGCGTTTTGTTTTGGGCCTGGGCGTGCGCTGGCGCGCTCGCGCTGCGCGGGTGTCACCCCGTCGCAAGCCCCTGTTTGGGGCGCGAGCTGACAGTGGGCCAGGCCCCGTCCCCGCCTCGGTGCTGGCTGCCCCGGGGTGTTGAGGTGTTCTTGTTGCAGCCGTTCAAGGGATTTTCAACATGCTGTCTTCCACCCTTTTCCTGCGCCACGCGGTGAGCGTTGCCGTGGGCGTGCTGGGCGCCGCGGGCCTGGCCCAGGCCCAGGAGGTTCAAACCGTCAAGATCGGCCACGCCGGTCCCACCTCGGGCGGCATTGCCCACATTGGCAAGGACACTGAAAACGGGGTGCGCCTGGCGGTGGAAGAAGCCAATGCACAGAACCTGGTGATTGGTGGCAAGAAGATCCGTTTCGAGCTGGCCGCTGAGGACGACGCAGGCGACCCGCGCCAGGCCACGGCCGTGGCCCAGAAGATGTGCGACGCCCAGGTGGCCGGTCTGGTGGGGCACCTGCAGTCGGGCACCTCGATCCCGGCCTCGGGCCTGTACGCCAAGTGCGAGCTGCCCAACATCACGGCCTCGGCCTCCAACCCCGACCTGACCAAGCCCGGCTACAAGACCACTTTCCGCCTGATCGCCAATGACAACGCCCTGGGCGCGGCGCTGGCCTACTATGCCGCCGACGCGCTGAAGGTCAAGCGCGTGGCGATCATCGACGACCGCACCGCCTACGGCCAGGGGGTGGCCGCGGTGTTCAAGGCCACGGCGCTGCAAAAGGGCCTGACCGTGGTGGGCGAAGAGTTCACCAACGACAAGGCGACGGACTTCACCAGCATCCTGACCGCCATCAAGTCCAAGAAGCCCGAGGCGATCTTCTACGGCGGCCTCGACGCCCAGGCCGGCCCCATGCTGCGCCAGTTGGAGCAGCTCGGCATGGCCGACGTGAAGCTGTTCGGCGGCGATGCCTTGTGCACCGAGAAGCTCGCTGAACTGTCGGCCAAGGCCGCGCCCCTGTCGGGCGTGACCTGCGCCACGGGCGGTGCTTCGCTGGCCAAGATGCCGGGCGGCGCTGACTGGAAGAAGAAATACGACGCCCGCTTCCCGGGTCAGTTCCAGATCTACAGCCCCTACGCCTACGACGCGGCCCGCGTGCTGATCGAAGCCATGAAGAGCGCCAACTCGGTTGACCCCAAGGTCTACCTGGCGGCGCTGGCCAAGACCAACTTCAAGGGCGTGACCGGGGCCATCGCCTTCACCCCCAAGGGCGAGCTGACGCAGCCCGCGGTGACGCTGTACGGCTACCGTGACGGCGTGCGCACGCCGTTGAACTGAGCGGCCCGGCCATGAGCGCTCCCGCCGAGGCCGACCCCGCGCTGCAGTGGGTCTGGCAGGGCAGCGACTCCGAGCTGGTCGCGCTGGCGCCGCGCGAGGTCGGGCCCCAGGGCCCGCAGCGCGCCCTGCGCTGGGCCGCGGCAGCGGTGGCGGGCCAGGCGCCGGGGGCGCCGGCCTTTTTGCCACCCCAGCGCGGCCATGTGCGGGGCTGGCGGCTCTGGCTCGACGACGCCGCGGGCCTGGACCTGCCGCCCGCGCAAGGGGCCGTTCAGGCGGTCTGGCTGCAGTGCAACGGCCAGACCTGGCCCACCCTCCCCCTGCCCACCGAACTGCACGGCGAGCTGCAACTGCGACTGCACTGGCGCCAGGGGGGCGAGTGGCACTGGCATGGCCGTTGGCTGCGCGCCGAGGGCCTGGCGGGCCTGCCTTTTTTTGCCAGCCTGGCCTGCTGAGGCGCGCGTGCCCGGCCGCCCCGCCGCTGGTGCGCGGGGCCCTCGCCGGGCCCCCCTGACTTGATCAGGATCAACGCTGGCGTGCCCCCGGGAGGGACAATTTAGGCGTCCCCCACGGCTTGCCAGGTACCTGTCAGGCACTTCAAGCCCCTGGGGTTGGAAAGTGTGGGCTTCATGTTGTCTCTTCTGGACCGCCAAACCCTGGCGGTCGTGGTGGCCTGCGTGTCCTTGGTCACCCTCACGGTGATGATCACCATTTGGATGATCAACCGCGAGATCCGAGGCCTGCGCTGGTGGATGGGCGCCTCGCTGTGCAGCGTGCTGGGCTTTTTGACCATGCCGATCGCACAGTGGCTGGGCTGGCCTTTTGACGGCGCCCTGGCGCTCAACCACGCGGCCAGCCTGGTCAGCCTGGCCCTGATGCTGCAAGGCAGCCTGGCGTTTTGCAATTGCGCGCTGGCCCGCCGCGGTCAGTGGCCGGGGCTGTGGCTGCTCTGGGGAGGGCTGGTCCTGGCCCTGGCCTGGTGGAACCGGGACCATGCGATCCGCCGTTACCTGATGCACGACCTGCTGTCGATCGGCTTGCTGCTGGGCACGGCCTTCACCCTCAGCTGGCACAGCCGGCCCCAGGCCAAGGCCGCACAGCGGCTGGCGGCGGCTTTTCTGATGCTCATGGCGCTGGCCCTCTGCCTGCGCTGGGCCCTGTCCTGGCAGGCCAGCAACGACGCCCTGATGCAGAACCACCCGGTGCAGGGTCCCATCTACCTGGCGATCGTGATCTTCACCATGGGCTGGACCTACAGCGTCAGCTTGGCTTGCTACCAGTTGGCCCAGGCCCAGGTGCTGAACCTGGCGCGTGAAGACGCGCTGACCGGGCTGCCGAACCGGCGCTATTTCGATGAGATGCTGGACCGCGAGGTGTCCCGAGCCGAGCGCAACGGGGACGCTTTCGCGGTGGTGATGGCAGACATCAACGGCTTCAAACAGGTCAACGACCGCCTCGGCCACACGGCTGGCGATGCGTTGCTGGTCGAGGTGGGGCGGCGCTTGCAGTCCTTCGCCCGCGGCGCTGATTTTGTTGCCCGGCTGGGCGGTGACGAGTTCATTGTGCTGCTGCACGACACCGGCTCGGTGCCGCTGGCCGAGCAGGCGGTGGCCCGCTTGCGCGCCACCCTCGACGGGCCCATGCGCCTGCAGGGGCAGGCGGTGCCGGTCGAGTTGAGCCTGGGCCACGCGCTGTGGCCCGTCGATGGGGTGCAGCCGGGGCAGTTGGTGCAGCAGGCCGATCAGCGCATGTACGCCGACAAGGCCCGGCTCAAGGCGCTGCGCACGGCGCGGGTGGCCTGAGAGGGGCTGATGCGGGCGGAGGTGCCGCCGCGACCCAAGGGCGGCGACCGGCGGCGGCTCGCAGCGGCGTCAGCAGTTCGCCCAGGCCGTTGTGGTCGATCTCGCGCATCAGGGCCAGCAGGCGCCCCAGCTCGCCGCTGGGAAAGCCCTCGCGCGCAAACCAATGCAGGTAGTTGGCAGGCAGGTCGGCGATCACGGTGCCTTGGTGCTTGCCAAAGGGCATGGCCAGCGTGACCAGGCGCTGCAGGTCCTCGGGCTTCATGCGCCGGCCCGTTTGGCAGCGTAACCTTGCTTCAGCAAGGCGGCCAGCACGGTGTCGCGGTGGTCGCCCTGGATTTCGATCACGCCGTCCTTGACCGTGCCGCCCGAGCCGCAGGCGGTCTTGAGCTGCTTGCCCAGGGCCTCCAGCGCGGCCTCGTCGAGCGGCAGGCCCTTGACCAGGGTGACGCCTTTGCCGCGCCGGCCTTTGGTCTCCAGCCACACCCGCACCGGGGCGTTGCGCACCGCCTGGGCCTGCGCCAGCGCGGCGCAGCGGCAGGCGTCGAGCGGTTCACCGCAGCCGGGGCAGGCGCGCTCGGTGGCGGCCACGGTGCGCAGGCCCGCCAACTGGGCCAGTTGGCCCAAGTCGGCCAGTCCGTTCTTCTTCATGCGGGGGCTCGCCGGTCGCGGTGTCAGTGCTGGTGGCCGTGCTCGCCATGCACATGGCGGTGGGCGATTTCTTCTTCGCTGGCGGCGCGCACGCCGGTCACGTGCAGGCTGAACTGCAGGTCCTGGCCCGCCAGAGGGTGGTTGCCGTCGAGGTGGACCTCAGGGCCCTTGATCTTCATGACCGTGTAGATCTGGGCTTCGCCCTGGTCGTTGCGGCCTTCGAGTTGGCCACCGACCTTGACGCCGGGCGGGAACTCGCTCTTCGGGATCACGCGCACCAGGCTCTCGTCGCGCAGGCCAAAGGCGTCGGCTGCGGCCAGGTTCAGCTGCACCTTGTAGCCGGCTTCCTGGCCTTGCAGGGCTTCTTCGATCTTGGGCAGGGTGTTGTCGTAGCCCCCGTGCAGGTAGACCATGGGCTCTTTGCTTTGCTCGATCAGTTTGCCCTGGGCATTGGCCACTTTGAATTGCAGGGTGACGACGGTGTTTTGGTCGATTTTCATGGGGCGGCTTTCATGCGCAGGAAATGAGGGCCGCATTGTCGCGCACTGTGGCCTGCGCTGCAGGCCAGCCCCGCCGCCGCGCGTGGGCTCAGGGGGGCGACGGCGCCCGGCGCGGCAGCCGCCGGGTTTCGCCCAGGGCCATGACGCCGAAGTCGGCCTCGCGCAAGCCGCGGGCCTGGCGCGCCTGGGCCAGGTCCAGCGGTGGCTGGTCCAGTGCCTCATCGCTGAGCAAGAAGGTGCCCCAATGCACCCCCACGCTGCGCTTGGCGCCCAGGTCGAGGTGCACCTGCACCGCCTCGTCGGGGTCGATGTGCTGCTCCTTCATGAACCAGCGTGGCGCGTAGGCGCCGATGGCGATCAGTGCCAGGTCGAAACCCCCGCCCTGGGCCGCGCTCTGGCGCTCGGCAAAGCGCTGGCGCGTGGCCACGAAGTCGGCGCTGTAGCCGGTGTCGCCGCTGAAGTACCAGTGAAAGTCCGGCCCCAGCACGGCCCAGCCGCCCCACAGCGAATGGTTGGCATCGTGCAGGCCGCGGGCCGACCAGTGCTGCACGGGCGTGAGCGCAAAGTCCACCCCCGCGACGCGCTGCGTTTGCCACCAGTCCAGTTCTTCGACGCGCGCAATGCCCTGCGCCTGCATCCAGGCCTTCAGGCCCAGCGGTACCAGGAACAGGGGCGATCCGCCGGCCTGGGCGGCCAGCGCTTGCACACTGTCGCGGTCCAGGTGGTCGTAGTGGTTGTGCGAGATCAGCACCACGTCGATGCGCGGTAGTTGGCCCAGGGCCAGGCCCGGTGCTTGCTGGCGCTGCGGCCCGACCCACTGCACCATGAAGGCGCGCTGCGAAAACATGGGGTCGGTCAGCACGTTGAGCCCGCTGGCCTGCACCAGGGTGCTGGCGTGCCCGATCCAGGTCAGGGCCGGTTGCATCTGGGCCCCCGCCTGCGCGTTGCGGTGGATGAAGTCGAGGTCCGGGGCCTGCTGCGGCGTGGCCTGGCGCGCCGCCAGCGGCAGGCCCTCACGCCATTTGTCCCATTGCCAGCGCAGCAAGGCACTGAACGGCTTTTGCACCTGCACCCCGCTGGGGTTGCGGAAGCCCTGGGCCGTGTGGTGGGGCGCGTCCGCGCGCTCGTTGGCCGGGGCACTGCTGCAGCCGGCCAGGCCCAGCAGGGCCAGGCCACAGGCCACGGCCCAGCTGGGTGGGCGGGCGGCCCGGGCCCAGGTGCTCAGGCTCGGCCAGCGGCTCAGAAAGGGACGGGGGCGGGGGGCGGACATCGGCTGGGGCATGGGCTGCATTTTGGCGCGCCGCCCTCGGCTTGGGGCGGGGGCGCATAATGCCCCCTTCTTTCAGTCCCCTGCCCTGGTCATTCAAGCCGACCGGGCCCCGACGATGCCCGGCTACCAAACCAAGCAAGAGAGCGTCGCCGTGGCGGGCGCCGACCACCTCCAGATCCGATCCCTGCTCGACCGCCAGCAGTTTGCCGACCCGCTCGGTGAGGCCGAGCGCCTGGGGATTTCCTCCGCCTCCTGGCCGCTGTTTGGCCTGCTGTGGCCTTCGGGGGCGCAACTCGCCGCCCGCATGGCCCGCCGCACCCTGTGCCAGGGCGAGCGCATCCTGGAGATCGGCTGCGGCCTGGCGCTGGCCAGCCTGGTCACACACCGGCGCGGCTCGGACGTGACCGCCAGCGACTGCCACCCGCTCACCTCGGCCTTTCTGCTGGAGAACCTGCGCCTCAACGACCTGCCGCCGCTCAAGTACCGCCATGGTCACTGGGGGGCGCCCGAGGCCCACGTCGGCGACCCGGCGCGCGCCTGCGTGACGGGCCTGTTTGACCTCATCATTGGCAGTGACCTGCTGTACGAGCGCGATGCCCACGCCGACCTGGCGGGTTTCATTGGCCAGCATGCCGCGGCCGAGTCGGAGGTCTGGATCGTCGACCCCGACCGGGGCAACCGCCCGGCTTTCCACCGCCAGATGGCCGAGCAGGGTTTTCGCATGCACGAAGAGCGCCTGGACCAGGTGGCCTCGGCCGACACCCTGGCCTACAAAGGCCGGCTGCTGAGTTACCAGCGTGGCGCTTTCAGGGGCCCGCTGAACCGGGCCACGCTGCCGCTTTGAGGCCTGGCACCGGCCCTACGCCTGCGCGCGGGCTGGGGCTGGGGCGGCGCACGGCGCAGCGCTTCAGTCGGCGCTGGCGCCAGAGCTCTTGACCACGCGCCCCCATTTGACGATTTCGCTCGCCACAAACTGATCGAGCTCCGCGCCCGTGGTCGGGCTCGGGTCGGAGCCCCGTTCGCGGATGAACTGGGCCAGCCGCTCGGAGCGCAGCGCCGCCACCACCTCGGTGTTCAGGCGTTGCAGCACCTCGGGCGGGGTGCCGCGCGGCGCCATCAGGCCCAACCAGCCCACGGCCTCGAAGTCCTTGAGCCCGGGCACGCCGCTTTCGCGCACTGTGGGCACATCGGGCAGCTGGGGCGAGCGGGTGGCCGAGGTGACGGCCAGGGGCACGGCCTTGTGCGTCTGCACATGGGGCAGCGCGGCGGTCACCGAGTCCACCATCAAGGGCACCTGGGCGCCCAGGAAGTCGGCTTGCGCGGGGCCGCTGCCGCGGTAGGGGATGTGGGTGATGAACAGCCCGGCCTGCGCCTTGAGCATTTCACCCGACAGGTGCTGGGTGCCGCCGATGCCGGCGCTGGCGTAGCTGAGCTTGCCGGGCGCGGCCTGGGCCTGTTGCACCAGCTGGCGCAGGCTGGTGATGCCGGACGAGGGCGTGGCCAGGAAAATCAACGGCACTTTGGCAATCAGCGAGATGCCCACCAGGTCCCGCGTGGGGTCGAAGTTGACCTTTTTGTAGAGCGTCTGGTTGACCGCCATGGCGCTGCCGGCCACCAGCAGGGTGTAGCCGTCGGGCGTGGCGCGCGCCACCATTTCGCTGCCGATGTTGCTGCCCGCGCCGGCCTTGTTGTCCACCACCACGCTCTGGCCCAGGCGCGTGCTGAGTTGCTCGGCCAGGGCGCGGGCAAAGATGTCGGTGGCCTGTCCGGGCGGGAATGGCACCACGAGCTTGATCGGGCGTTCGGTGGGCCAGGCCGCGGCGTGGGCGGCGGGGGCCAGCAGCGCACCGGCCAGCAGGGCCAGACCGGTGCACAGGGTGAAACGGCGCATGGGGGGTCTCCTTGTCATGCCCCCATTGTGCTGCGCCGCGCCCCGATAGCGCGCCACCTGGGTGACCATGGGGCATGGGGCATGGGGCATGGGGCATGGGGCATGGGGCGCTGTGGGGGGCCCTGTGGGGCGCCCCGCCTTGCGCGGGCCTCGGTCCCCTTGGGCCCGGTGGTGGGCTGGGCCGCGGCCTCAGGCCCAGGCGGCTTGCAGCAGTGCGGCGGTCTGTGGAGTGCCCGCGGCAATGCCCATCACCGGCCCCCAGTCAGGGTCGAAGCGACTCGCGATGAAGGCTTCGGCCGCCAGTGGGCTGGCCTGTTGCAGCATCAGGCAGGCCTGGGCCGTCAGCACCAGGCGCTGGGTGAAGCGGCGGGCCTGGGCCTCCAGCTCCTCGGGGGGCTGGCGCAGCGCCGCGCGCAACTGCTGCACCTGGCGCAGCACCTCGGGGGCTTGGCGGGCCACCGCCTGCAGGTGGTCGAGCACCGCATGGGCGTCGTCTGGGGCGTGCGCCACGGCGCGCAGCACGTCCAGGCACATGACATTGCCCGAGCCCTCCCAGATCGAGTTGACCGGGGCTTCGCGGAACAGGCGCCCCAGCGGGCCCGCCTCGACATAGCCGTTGCCGCCCAGCACTTCCATGGCTTCGCCACAGTAGCCCACCGCGCGCTTGCAGTTCCAGAACTTGGCGGCCGGGGTCAGCAGGCGGCGCCAGGCCAGGTCGGACGGAGCGTCCGAGCCAAAGCGGGCCGCCAGGTCCATGGCCAGCACGGTGGCGGCTTCGGACTCGAGCGCCATGTCGGCCAGCAGGGTCTGCATGGCTGCCTGCTCGGCCAGCAGGCGGCCAAAGGCAAAGCGGTTGCGCGCCCAGTGCAGGGCCTGCACCAGGCCCTGGCGCAGGTAGCCCGCGCTGGACAGCGCGCAGTCCAGCCGGGTGTAGTTGGCCATCTCGATGAGGGTGCGGATGCCGCGCCCCTCGGTCCCGACGCGCACGCCGTAGGCCTCTTTGAACTCGACCTCGCTGCTGGCGTTGGAGCGGTTGCCCACCTTGTCCTTGAGGCGCTGGATGTGGATCGGGTTCTTGCGGCCATCGGGGCCCCAACGCGGCACAAAAAAGCAGGTGGCGCCGTGCTCATCGGTCTTGGCCAGCACCAGGTGGCCATCGCACATCGGGGCCGAGAAGAACCACTTGTGCCCGGTCAGCAGGAACCCGTCCCCCCAGGGGCCGCTGCCCACCGGCACGGCCCGGGTGGTGTTGCTGCGCACGTCGCTGCCGCCCTGCTTTTCGGTCATGCCCATGCCGATGGTGATCGAGGTCTTTTGGGCCAGGGGCAGGTCGCGCGGGTCATGTTCCAGCGACAACAGCTTGGGTGCCAGTTCGGCGTACAGCGCCGGGTTCAGCGCCACCACGGGGATGCAGGCCTTGGTCATGGTGGTCGGGCAGCCCGAGCCCGATTCGATCTGGCTGTGCAAGTACATCGAGGCGCCATAGGCGCTCCAGGCCGACGGGCGCGGGTCGAGGTAGGGCAGGTTGGCGTTGCCGTTGCGCCGGGCCATCGCCATCATGGTGTGCCAGCCGGGGTGGAACTTCACGAAGTCGATGCGCTGGCCGGTGGCCGAGTGGGTGTGCAGCTCGGGTGGGTAGCGGTTGGCGTCTTCGGCGGCACGCAGGGTGGCTTCGCTGCCGTACTCGGCGCCCTGGCGCCGCAACTCGGCGGCGCGCCAGTCGGCCTGGCCGTGGCGCACGGCGCGCTGCAACGCGGGGTCGCTGCTGAACAGGTTGTAGTCCTTGAGTTCGGGGACCTGGTTGTCGGGGTGGATGCCAATCATGCGCTGTCTCCTGGAGCCGGTCGTTGGGCCGGGGGGCGAGTGCCGGACCGCGCCACAATGGCAGGCCCGGAGCCTCCGAAAAATTCTAGGGACACCCTGGTCCGGGGGTGTCCGGATTGGCCAGCATGACCGCCCGCCCCTCTGCCGCCCCTGCCAAACCCTTGCGCCGCCGCCCGCGCCAGTCGCGCGCGCGCCTCACGGCCGAGGCCTTGCAGCAGGCCTTTGTTCAGCTTTTGGTGGAGCGCGGCTACGAGCGCATCACGATCCGCGAGATCACCGGCCTGGCCGGCACCAGCCTGGGCAGTTTCTACGAGTACTTCGCGAGCAAGGAGGACCTGGCCCGGGTCTGCCTGCACCTGCGCTCCAAGGCCCTGCTGAGCGCTTTGCAGCAGGTGGCCCAGGCGCATGCCGGGCAGCCCCTGGAGGCGCTGTTGCAGGCCGTGCTGAGTGCCCAGCTGGGGGCCCACCGCGGCGCTGCGGCCGAGTGGGCGGCCCACTACCTGCTGGAGCGGCACCTGTCGGGTGTGCCCGCCTACCGCAAGATGTACCAGCGCTTCATCGAAGCCTGGGTGCAGGTGCTGGAGGCCGCCGCCGATGTGCCCCAGCCCCCCGCCACGCCGCTGCCCGAGGTCGCCCGCGGCTGCCAGACGGTGTTGTATGGCCTGGTCGCCCACGCCCACCTGGGCAGCGACCGGGCCCCCGACCTGACCGCCTTGCAGCGCCAGGCCAGCCAGGCCTTGCGGGGTTACCTGGGCCAGGCCTTGATGCGCCCGGATTGAGCCCCAAGGAGCGGAATCAGGCGGTGAAAGACCAAGCCGCCGCCCGGCCGCCCGACGGCGGCCTGTGGCCCCCTTGGGGGGCAGCGACCCCCACGGAGTGAGGGTTGCGTGGGGGTGAAAGACCCGGCGGCCTGCGGCCCCCTCTATGGGCAGGACGCGACACGCCGTGCGCGACCATGGGCGCCTACCGCTTCACTTGAGGTGTTTGCCGACGATCCCGGCCAGCTCGAACATCGTGATCTGCGGCTTGCCAAACACCGGCAGCAGCTTGGCGTCGGCGTTGATGGCGCGCTTGTTGGCGCTGTCTTGCAGGCCGTTGGCCTTCACGTAGTCCCAGACCTTCTTGATCACCTCGGTGCGGGCCACGGCCTCGCCACCGATCACCGCGGCGAGTTCGGTGCTCGGGGTCAGGCCGTTGCCGGGCGTGGCCTTGCGCGGCGCCTTGGGCGTTTTGGCGGCCTTGCTGGCAGCGCTCTTGCCGGCGGCTTTCTTGGCGGCTGGCACGGCTTTGGCGGCGGCACCGGCCGCTGTCTTGCGCGGCGGGAACTTGCTGGCGCGGGGTTCGAACTCGAAGTTCACCTTGTTGGCCGTGGCGTCCCAGGCCAGGAAGGCCTTGAAGTTGCGCCGCGTGCGCATGCTGACGAACTTGTCGAGCAGGTCGGTCTTGCCGCTGCTCAGCAGCTTGTGCATCTGCTCGCGTTCGACCGGTTGCTGCAGGATGATCTTGCCGCTCTTGAAGTCGCAGCTCGGCGTCGGCTGCTCCGCGGTGGGCACCGAGTGGCTGCAGACGTAGTTGCTGCCGTGCTCGTACACGGCCGAGCCGCACTTGGGGCAGGGGCCCAGGGATTCCTGGCCGCTGAAGTCCTGCAGTTCGCCGCTTTCTTCGCCGTCCTTGTCGTCGCCAAAGTCGAACTCGAGCTTCCAGTTCTGCTCTTCCTCACTGAAGTTGAGACCGATCTCGGCCGTGAACGGCCAGCCCGCCTTGGAGCGGAAGCCGTCGAGCGGGCCAATCTTCTTGTCACGCAAAAAGATCTCGGCCTCATCGGGCTCGAAGGTGCGGCCCGCGGGCGATTTGGTGAACGAGAAGCCGCAACCCTCGCTGTGGCCATCGGCCCCGGTGCAGCTGTAGCGGCGGTAGTTTTCCTTCACCACGCCCGCGCATTTGGGGCACGGCGTGGACAGGGTGGCGTAGTCGCCGGGCACGGTGTCGCGGTCGTATTCCTTGGCCTTCTTGACGATGTGCTCGGTCATGGCCGCGATTTGCTGCATGAACTCGTCGCGGCTCAGCAGGCCCTTTTCCATCTGCGTGAGCTTGTACTCCCATTCGCCGGTCAGTTCGGGACGCGAGAGTTCCTCGACGCCCAGGCCGCGCAGCAGGGTCATGAGCTGGAAAGCCTTGGCGGTGGGGATCAGCTCGCGGCCTTCGCGCAGCATGTACTTCTCCAGGATCAGCCCTTCGATGATGGCTGCGCGCGTGGCAGGCGTGCCCAGGCCTTTTTCCTGCATGGCTTCGCGCAGCTCGTCGTCTTCGACCAGCTTGCCCGCGCCTTCCATGGCGCCCAGCAAGGTGGCTTCGGAGTAGCGCGCGGGCGGGCGGGTCTTCAGGCCCTTGGCGTCCACGCTGTCGGCCACGGGCTTCTCGCCCGGGGCCACAGGCACCAGGTTCTGGCCCTTGTCGCCGTCCTTGGCATCGCTGACTTCGGCGGCGGCTTCCTTGCCGTAGATGGCCAGCCAACCGGGCTTGACCAGCACCTTGCCTTCGGTCTTGAAATGGTGTTCGAGCACCTGGCTGATGCGGGTGGTGACCTGGTATTCGGCGCTGGGGAAGAACACCGCCATGAAGCGGCGCACCACCAGGTCGTACAGTTTTTGCTCGGCGTCGCTGAGGCCGCTGGGCGCTTGCAGCGTGGGGATGATGGCAAAGTGATCGCTGACCTTGGCGTTGTCGAAGATGCGCTTGGACGGCTTGATGTAGCCATTGTTGAGCGCGGTCAGCGCGTGCGGCGCCAGGTGGCGCATGCCACTGTCGGCCAGCATCTCGAAGGTCTGCTTGGCCACCGGCAGGTAGTCCTCGGGCAGGGCACGCGAGTCGGTCCGGGGGTAGGTCAGGGCCTTGTGGCGTTCGTACAGGCTCTGCGCCAGGGCCAGCGTGGTCTTGGCACTGAAGCCGAACTTGCCGTTGGCTTCGCGTTGCAGCGAGGTCAGGTCAAACAGCAGCGGCGAGGCCTGCGTGGTGGGCTTGCTTTCCTCGGTCACGGTGGCCGGGCGGCCGCGCGTGGCGTCGGCAATCGCCTGGGCCTGGGCCGCGCTCCAGACGCGATCGGCGCGCTTCTCGGCGTCTTCGGGGTCCTTCTTGTGCTTGGGGTCGAACCACTTGCCCGGGTATTCGCCCGCGGCCGCGCCGAAACTGGCGTGGATTTCCCAGTAGTCGCGGCTGACAAACTTGCGGATCTGCTCTTCGCGCTCCACCACCACGGCCAGCGTGGGGGTCTGCACCCGGCCCACGGTGGTCAGGAAGAAGCCGCCATCGCGCGAGTTGAAGGCGGTCATGGCGCGCGTGCCGTTGATGCCCACCAGCCAGTCGGCCTCGGAGCGGCTGCGGGCCGCGCTGGCCAGGCCGGCCATCTGGGCTTCGCTGCGCAGCTTGTCAAAGCCGTCGCGGATGGCCTGCGGCGTCATCGACTGCAGCCACAGGCGCTTGACCGGTTTGCCCAGGGATTGGTACTGCCCGCCTTTTTGGCCGCCGGCGTATTGCTCGATCAAGCGGAAGATCAGCTCCCCTTCGCGGCCCGCGTCACAGGCGTTGACGAGGTTGCTGACGTCCTTGCGCTTGGCCAGTTTGACCACTGCGTTGAGTCGGCTCTTGGTCTTGTCGACCGGCTTGAGGTCGAAGTACGGCGGAATCACCGGCAGGTTGGCAAAGCTCCACTTGCCGCGTTTCACGTCGAATTGCTCGGGGGCCTGGATCTCCACGAGGTGGCCCACGGCGCTGGTCACCACAAATCGGTCGTTTTCGAAATGGTCGTCGTGCTTCTCGAACTTGCCTGCCGTCGGGGTGAGCGCCCGCACGATGTCCTGAGCCACCGAGGGTTTTTCAGCAATCACCAGAGTTTTTGTCATTTCAGCGTCTTCCCTTTTCAAGGTCCGGTCCGAGGCTGGTCTGCCAGCCTCCTACAATCCGGGTTTCGCGCGCACATGCACGCACATGCACGCACACGTGCACGTGTATGCACGCGCAGGTGCCCTTTCAAATTAACAGAGTTTTTGGTCATGTCTGCAAAAGCCCCCGTGAATTCCGGTCGCCGCATTCAAACACGCCGCTCAGGCGTGCACGGCAAGGGCGTCTTCGCATTGCAGGACATCGCCGAGGGCGAAACCGTGATCGAGTACGTGGGCGAGGTCATCACCTGGGACGAAGCCCAGGACCGCCACCCGCACGACCCGAACGACCCCAACCACACCTTCTACTTTCACGTGGACGAAGACCGCGTGATCGATGCCCTGAACGGTGGCAACTCCTCGCGCTGGATCAACCACAGCTGCGACCCCAACTGCATCGCCGACGAGGAAGACGGCCGCATCTTCATCAAGGCGCTGCGCCACATCCACGCGGGTGAAGAGCTCAACTACGACTACGGGCTGATCATCGACGAGCGCTACACGCCCAAGCTCAAGGCCGAGTACCCCTGCTGGTGCGGTGCCGATCAATGCCGCGGCACCTTGCTGGCGCCCAAGCGCCGCCCGGCCACGCCGAAGATCCCGCCGCAGCGGCAGGCGCAGGCGCAGCGCGCGGCCAAGCCCCAGGCCAGCGGCCAGCCCAGCAAGCCCAAGGCCAAGGTGGCATCCCAGCCCCAGTCCCCCGCCAAGGCGCCGGCCAAGCCGCAGGCCCGGTCGACCGCCCCCGCCCCGCGCCGCCGCTGAAAGGACCCGCCATGAGCCCCCTGCCGTCCGTGGTGCGCTGGCCCGCTGAAGCGGTCTGGCAGGCGGTGCAGCCGCTGTGGCCCAGCTTCTCGGTCGAGGTGCTGCCCGAGATCGATTCCACCAACACCGAGCTGATGCGCCGGGCGCGCGCCGGGCGCGACGAATGCGTGCTGCTGGTGGCGCAGCGTCAGACCGCGGGCCGCGGCCGCATGGGGCGCGTCTGGCAAAGCGGCGCCGAGGGCAGCTTGGGTGACGCGGCCGACGGTCCGCCGTCCCTGATGATGTCGCTCGGTTTGCCCTTGGCCCCACGCGACTGGTCGGGCCTGTCGCTGGCCGTGGGGCTGTCGCTGGCCGAGTCGCTGGACCCGGGCGGTACCGCGGGCCTGGGGCTCAAGTGGCCCAACGATCTGTGGCTGCAGGACCGCAAGGTCGGCGGCATCCTGATCGAGACCGCTGGCACCGGGGCCGTGGCCGCGGGTCAGCCCGTGCCGCCGCGCTATGTGGTGATCGGGATCGGGCTCAATGTGCTGCCGCGCCAGGCCGAGGGCTTGTCCACGCCGCCCGCCTGCCTGCGCGACTTCTGGCCTGAGGCCACGGCGCCGCACGCGCTGGAGCGCGTGGTGCCGGCCTTGGCCCGCACCGTGCACGACTTTGCCGAGCAGGGCTTTGCCCCCTTGCAAACGCGCTTTGCCACCCGCGACGTGCTGCGCGGGCGTGGGGTGCGCGCGAGCGACGGCCTCGAGGGCACCTCGCTCGGTGTCGGGGCCGATGGGGCTTTGCTCGTGCATACTCTTCAGGGCACCCAGGCCATCCACAGTGCCGAGGTGAGTGTGCGGCCTGTGGCTGCGCCCGACTGACCGATCCACGCCGCCAAGAAGAGACCCGCCCTCACCCATGCGCCTGCTCCTTGTTTTGCTCCTGTTGGCCAATGGGGCCTACTTTGCGTGGAGCCAGGGCCACCTGGCTGGTTTGGGTTGGGGCCCGGTCAACCCCGCTGAACCCCAGCGGCTGGCGCTGCAGATCAAGCCCGAAGCCCTCAAGGTGCTGAGCGCCGAAGAAAGCCGCCGCCTCAGCGCCGCCGCCGAGGCCGCGGCCGAAGCGGCCAAGGAATGCCTGGTGGCCGGTCCGCTGGACGAGAAGCTGGCCGCTGCGCTGCGGCCGCTGCTGAGCCAGGCCCTGGACGAGAAGGCCTGGAGCCTGGACCCGGTCACGGTGCCGGGGCGCTGGATCATCTACATGGGCCGTTACCCCGATGTGGACACCCTGAACCGCAAGAAGGCCGAACTGCGGGCGCGCCGCATTCCCTTCGAGCCGGTGGGCGTGCCAGCGCTGGAGCCGGGCCTGTCCCTGGGCAGTTTCTCGAGCCCGGGCGCGGCCACGGAGGAGCTCAACGCGCTGTCGCAGCGCGGCGTGCGCACCGCCCGCGTGCAGCAGGAGCGCGCCGACGCCAAGGGCTTCAGCCTCAAGCTGCCGGCCGTCGACGAGGCCCTCAAGGCCAAACTGGACCCGGTGCGTGAGCAACTGGGCAACAAACCGCTGCGCCCCTGTTGAGGCCGGGGCGGGCGCTGCGTTCAGGCGCGGGGCCGCGCGGCGTCTGCCGCTGGCAGGCCGCCACGCTCAGCTGGGCAGGCCCTCGGGGCTGGTCGAGACAAAGCGCACCGTGAAGCAGGCACCGGGGGCGGGCTGGCCCGGGTGGGCGTCGGTGAGGGTCAGTGTGGCATCGTGCTGGCGCGCGATCTCCAGCACGATCGGCAGGCCCAGGCCCGAGCCGTCGGCATCGGTGCCCAAGGCGCGGTAAAAGGGCTGGAACACCAACTCGCGCTCGGCCTCCGGGATGCCCGGTCCGGAGTCCTCGACCTGCAGCAGCAGCGTGCGGCTGAAGTTGTCGGCCAGCACGCGCGCCGTCACCACGCCAGGCCGGGCCGCGCTGGACGGGGTGTAGTTGATGGCGTTGTCCACCAGGTTGCGAATCAGCTCCTTGACCAGGGTGGGGTTGCCCTGCAACTGCACACCCGGGCTGCCCGGCGTGGCGCCGTCGTAGCCCAGGTCGATGCGCTTCTCCAGCGCCCGGGGCACCGAGTCCTGCACCACCTCCATGGTCAGCCGCGCCAGGTCGCAGGGCTGGCGGGCCAGCACCGCGCCGCTGCTCTCGGCCCGTGCCAGGGCCAGCAACTGGTTGACGGTGTGGGTGGCGCGGATGCTGGAGCGACCGATCTGTTGCAGCGACTGCTTGAGTTCGGCGGTGCTGGTGCCTTCGCGCTGCGCCAGGTCGGCCTGCATGCGCAGGCCGGCCAGCGGGGTCTTGAGTTGGTGGGCCGCGTCGGCCAGGAAGCGCTTCTGGGTCGCGATGGAGTCGTTGAGCCGGGTCAGCAGGTCGTTCACCGAGGACACCAGGGGCGCCACCTCCATGGGCACGGCCTTGTCGTCGAGCGGGCTCAGGTCGTCCGGGTCGCGGGCGCGGATGCGCTCCTCCAATTGCGACAGCGGTTTGATGCCGCGCGCCAACGCCAGCCACACCAGCAGCACCGCCAGCGGCAGGATGACGAACTGCGGCAGCATCACGCCCTTGATGATTTCGGTCGCCAGCACGGAGCGCTTTTCGCGCGTTTCGGCCACCTGCACCAGGGCAGGCTCGGCGTTTTCCAGCGGCAGGCGCACCCAGATGTAGGCCACCCGCACTTCGAGGCCTTTGAGCTCGTCGTCGCGCAGGCGCACCACACCGATGACGGTTTTGTCCTCCTCGGTGGGCAGGGGCAGGTCGCGTTCGCCGGACAGGAACTCCCCGCGTGTGCCCATCACCTGGTAGTACACCATGTCCGAATCATCGGCGCGCAGCAACTCGCTGGCGGGCTGGGGCAGGTTGAAGTGGGCGCGGTGGTTTTGCACCGTGATCAGCTGCGCCAGCGCTTGCACGTTGTACTCGAGCGCCCGGTCAAACGGCTTGTTGGCGATGCCCTGCGCGACCAGCCAGGTCAGCGCCAGGCTGACCGGCCACAGCAGCAGCAGCGGCGTGAGCATCCAGTCCAGGATTTCGCCGAACAGCGAGCGCTGCTCACGCTGGAAGATTTTCAAAGCGGGCGCCTAGTTCGGGATTTTTTCGAGGCAGTAGCCCAGCCCGCGTACGGTGGCGATGCGGATCGGCCCGCGCTCGATCTTTTTGCGCAGGCGGTGGATGTAGACCTCGATGGCGTTGTTGCTGACCTCTTCGCCCCATTCGCACAGGCGCTCCACCAGCTGGTCTTTGCTGACCAGCCGACCGGCGCGCTGCAGCAGCACTTCGAGCAGGCCGAGCTCGCGTGCCGACAGCTCGACCATCTTGCCGTCGATGGTGGCCACCCGGCCTGCCTGGTCATAGACCAGCGGACCGTGTTTGATGGCGCTGCTGGTGCCGCCCATGCCACGCCGCGTCAGGGCGCGCACACGGGCCTCCAGCTCTTGCAGCGAAAAGGGTTTGGCCATGTAGTCGTCGGCGCCGTAGTCCAGCCCTTTGACGCGCTCTTCCACGCTGTCGGCGGCGGTCAGGATCAGCACCGGCAGGGCCGAACCGCGGCTGCGCAGGCGCTTGAGCACCTCCAGCCCATGCAGGCGCGGCAGGCCCAGGTCCAGGATCAGCAGGTCGAACTCGTTGTTGGTCATCAGCGCCGCGTCGGCCTCGGTGCCGCTGGCCACATGGTCGACCGCAGCGCCCGAGGCGCGCAGCGTGCGCAGCAGGCCATCGGCCAGCACCTGGTCGTCTTCGGCAATCAGAATTCTCATGGGGTCTCCTGGGCGATGGGGGCAAACGCCCCATGGCCAAATTTTAGGCGCGAAGGCCCCGGCTTCCGCGCCGGCGGCACTGGGGCTGACCCGGGGGCGCGGGTGCTGGGAGGGCCTCCGTCCTGTCCGGGCGGGGCTCAGGCGCCGGCATAGGCCTCCAGGCCCAGGGCCACCACGGTGGCCACCTCCTTGCCCACCGCCTGGCGGAACTCCGCCTCGGCCTGGGTCACGGCGTCCCGGAAGGCCTGCAGCCAGGCCAGGCCCGTGGGTGTGAAGCAGACCCGGCGTGCCCGGGCGTCCAGCGGGTCGGGCTCGCGCTGCACCAGGCCCCAGGCCTCGCACTGGGTGACCAGGTCCGCCATCGCCTGCTTGCTCATGCCGGCGCTGGCCGCGAGGTCGGTCAGGCGCGAGCCTTCCAGCGCCAGGTGGCGCGTGATGTGGATGTGGGCGGCGCTGACCTGCGCCCGGGCGGCCAGGTTGGACAGGGCCAGGGGCACCTCGATGTTGTGCGCCATCAGCGTCAGCACCCGCTCGTCGAATCGGCGCAAAGCGTGGCCCATCAGGCGTCCGAGGTGGGTCTGGCGCCACGCATCATGGGGGTCGGGAAGGGTGGCCATGGGGGGATTTTAATAGTCAGGCAAACTGACTAAAAAATCAGAGATATTTTTTCAAGGCTTGCGTAAACTACTGTTCAAGCATCCAGCCTGTGACCAATCACAGTGCTGATCCCACCGGTTTCAAGACACACACACCAGGAGTCACACCATGGACGCACCCGTCAAAGGCAACGCCGCCAATCCCGAAAAAGCCAAGGCCCTGCAGGCCGCGCTGGCCCAGATTGAAAAGCAGTTCGGCAAGGGCACCATCATGCGCCTCGGCGAGGGCGAGGTGATCGAGGACATCCAGGTCATCTCCACCGGCTCGCTGGGCCTGGACGTGGCGCTGGGCGTGGGCGGTTTGCCGCGCGGCCGGGTGGTTGAAATCTACGGCCCGGAATCCTCGGGCAAGACCACGCTGACGCTGCAGGTGGTGGCCGAAATGCAAAAGCAAGGCGGCACCTGCGCCTTCGTGGACGCCGAGCACGCCCTCGACATCCAGTACGCCCAAAAGCTGGGGGTGAACCTGCAGGAGCTGCTGATCAGCCAGCCCGACACCGGTGAGCAGGCGCTCGAAATCGTGGACAGCCTGGTGCGCTCGGGCGCGGTGGACCTGATCGTGGTCGACTCGGTGGCTGCCCTGACCCCGAAGGCTGAAATCGAAGGCGAAATGGGCGACTCGCTGCCCGGCTTGCAGGCCCGCCTGATGAGCCAGGCGCTGCGCAAGCTGACCTCGACCATCAAGAAGACCAACTGCATGGTCATCTTCATCAACCAGATCCGCATGAAGATCGGCGTCATGTTTGGTTCGCCCGAAACCACCACCGGCGGCAACGCGCTGAAGTTCTACGCCTCGGTGCGCCTGGACATCCGTCGCACCGGCACCATCAAGAAGGGCGAGGAATCGATCGGCAACGAGACCAAGGTCAAGGTGGTGAAGAACAAGGTCTCGCCCCCGTTCAAGACGGCCGAGTTCGACATCCTGTTCGGCGAAGGCATCAGCCGCCATGGCGAAATCATCGACATGGGTGTGAACGCCAAGATCATCGAAAAGTCGGGTGCCTGGTACGCCTACAACGGCGAAAAAATCGGCCAAGGCCGTGACAACGCGCGTGAGTTCCTGCGTGAGAACCCGGACCTGGCCCGCGAGATCGAGAACAAGGTGCGCGAAAGCCTGGGCATCGCCCTGCTGCCGCCGGCCCTGAGCGCCGCCGCGGCGGTGTCCGACGACGAGTGAGCGGATCGCTCCCGCGGTGTGCGGCCTCGGTCGCGCACCGCAGGGTGACCCCAGGCCCGCATGTCGTTTGAAAAAATCTCGCTCAAGGGGCGCGCCCTGCGCTACCTGTCGATGCGCGAGCATTCGCGTGCCGAACTCGAACGCAAGCTTGCGCCCCACGAAGAAGTGCCGGGCGAACTCGCCCAGGCCCTCGATGACTTGCAGGCGCGCGGCTTCATCGACGAACAGCGGGTGATCGACTCGCTGCTCTACCGCCGTGCCTCGCGCCTGGGCGCTGGCCGGCTGCGCCAGGAGCTGCAAGCCAAAGGCTTGCAGGGTGAGGCGGTGCAGCAGGCGCTGGCCGGCCTCAAGGACAGTGAGCTGTCGCGTGCTCAGGCGGTCTGGGCCAAGCGCTTTGACCAACTGCCCAGCGATGCGCCCACGCGCGCCAAACAAAGCCGTTTCTTGTTGACGCGGGGCTTCTCGTCCGAGGTCGTGCGCCGTGTGTTGGCGGGCCAGGGGGTGCCCGATGACGGCGCAGATTTCTGCCCGGATTGAGCCGATCGCTCAGGGGCCGCGGCTGGGGCACTCCGGACCCCGTGGGTCCATCCCAAGGGCGGGTTCAGCGCCCCATGCCCTCCCCCTGACCCCCTGCCCCGGCGTGCTCGCGCGGGCATGAAAAAAGGCCCCGGTGGGGCCTTTTTCAATCGGGCTCAAGGGTCTGTAGGGCCTGAAGGGGCTGTTGGCCGGCTTCGGAGGCCTTCAGGCCTTGGCTCAGAGGCCCAGCATCAGTTGCAGGTTTTGCACCGCTGCGCCGCTGGCGCCCTTGCCCAGGTTGTCGAGGCGGGCGATCAGCACCGCGTGTTGGTAGTCGTCGTTGCCGAACACCCGCAGTTCGAGCTTGTTGGTGTCGTTCAGTGCCAGGGCGTCGAGCTTGCCGTCCGGGGTGGCCTCCTGCACGCTGACCCAGCCACCCTCGGCTGCGCTGGCCGCGTAGTGGCGCACCAGGGCGTCGTGCAGATCGGCGGCCTTGGGGCGGCCTGGCAAGGTGTCCAGGTGCAGCGGCAGTTGCACCAGCATGCCTTGGCGGAAGTTGCCCACGGCGGGCACAAACAGCGGCCGGCGGGTCAGGCCGGTGTAGGCCATGATTTCAGGGATGTGCTTGTGCTTGAGGCCCAGTGCATAGGCTTCAAACAAAGGCGCTTCGCCCTTTTCGTAGGCTTCGATCATGGGGCGGCCGCCACCCGAATAACCGCTCACCGAAGGCAGCGCCACCGGGTGGTCGGCGGGCAGCAGGCCGGCATCGATCAGTGGGCGCAACAGGGCGATGGCGCCGGTGGCATAGCAGCCCGGATTGGCCACTCGTCGGGCCGCTTGCACCGCGGCACGCTGGCCCGGGGCCAGCTCCGGAAAGCCAAACACCCAGCCCGGGGCGACCCGGTGGGCCGTCGAGGCGTCGATGATCTTCGGGCCCGGGCGGCCGGTGCTGGCCTCGAGCTCGTCCACCATGGCCACGGTTTCGCGCGCCGCATCGTCGTGCAGGCACAGGATGACCAGGTCCACCCCCGCGATCAGTTCGCGTTTGGCGGCGGGGTCTTTGCGTCGGTCCGCTGCAATGCTGACCACCTCAATGGTCGGCATGTGCTGCAGACGTTCGCGGATTTGCAGGCCGGTGGTACCGGCTTCGCCATCAATAAAAACCTTGGCCATGGTTGTTTCGTGCCCCAATGCTGTTCATGCCGTGTCAGTTACGCACAAGGATTGTGCAGAGCAACATGATACATTTCGGGGTTGCTGTGTCCACTGCCCGACGCCGGCAAATTGCGAGGTCGCCGGGTGAAAATCATCCATTCCTGAGAGAGCCCTCATGAAGATTCACGAGTACCAAGGCAAGGAAATCTTGCGTCAGTTTGGTGTGCCCGTTCCCCGTGGCATTCCTGCATTTACAGTTCAAGAAGCTGTTGAAGCTGCCCAAAAGCTGGGCGGCCCGGTTTGGGTTGTCAAGGCCCAGATCCACGCTGGTGGCCGCGGTAAAGGCGGCGGCGTCAAGGTGGCCAAGTCCATCGAAGACGTGAAGAAGCTGGCTGGCGACATCCTCGGCATGCAACTGGTCACGCACCAAACTGGCCCCGAAGGCCAGAAGGTCCGTCGCCTGTACATCGAAGATGGCGCTGACATCCAAAAGGAATACTACGTGTCCGTCGTGACCGACCGCGCCACGCAGAAGCTCGCCTTCATTGCGTCCAGCGAAGGCGGCATGGACATCGAGGAAGTGGCCCACTCCACGCCCGAAAAGATCATCACCGAGTTCATCGACCCGCTGGTCGGCCTGACCGCTGAGCAAGCCACCAAGATCGCCAACGGCATCGGCCTGCCCGCCGAGTCGACCGCTCAAGCCGTTGACATCTTCCAGAAGCTGTTCAAGTGCTACATGGACACCGACGCTTCGCTGGTTGAAATCAACCCGCTGAACCGCGACAGCAAGAACAACCTGATCGCCCTGGACGCGAAGTTCAACTTCGACTCCAACGCCCTGTTCCGTCACCCGGAAATCGTGGCTTTCCGCGATCTGGACGAAGAAGATCCGGCTGAAGTCGAAGCTTCGAAGTTCGACCTGGCTTACATCTCGCTGGACGGCAACATCGGCTGCCTGGTGAACGGTGCCGGTCTGGCCATGGCCACCATGGACACCATCAAGCTGTTCGGCGGCGAGCCGGCCAACTTCCTGGACGTGGGCGGCGGCGCCACCGCTGAGAAGGTCACCGAAGCCTTCAAGATCATGCTGAAGAACCCCAAGGTCGAAGGCATTCTGGTCAACATCTTCGGCGGCATCATGAAGTGCGACACCATCGCCAACGGCGTGATCACCGCTTGCAAGGCCGTGAACCTGTCCGTGCCGCTGGTGGTCCGCATGAAGGGCACCAACGAAGAACTGGGCAAGAAGTTGCTGGCCGAATCTGGTCTGCCGATCATTGCTGCCGACACCATGGCCGAAGCTGCGACCAAGATCGTTGCTGCCGTCAAGTAAGAAGCCCGGAGAAGAAACATGTCGATCTACATCAACAAAGACACCAAGGTCATCACCCAGGGCATCACGGGCAAGACTGGCCAGTTCCACACCGAAAAGTGCCAGGAATACGCGAACGGCAAGAACGCCTTCGTGGCTGGCGTGAACCCGAAGAAGGCCGGCGAGTCGATCTTCAACATCCCCATCTACGCCTCCGTCAAGGAAGCTGCTCACCAGACCGGCGCCACCGTGTCGGTGATCTACGTGCCGCCCGCCGGCGCTGCTGCCGCCATCTGGGAAGCCGTTGAAGCCGACCTGGACCTGGCGATCTGCATCACCGAAGGCATTCCGGTCCGCGACATGCTCGAAGTGCGCAACAAGATGAAGGCCAAGGAAGCTGCCGGCGGCAAGAAGACCCTGCTGCTGGGCCCAAACTGCCCCGGCCTGATCACGCCCGACGAAATCAAGATCGGCATCATGCCCGGTCACATCCACCGCAAGGGCCGCATCGGCGTGGTGTCGCGTTCCGGCACCCTGACCTATGAAGCCGTGGCCATGCTGACCGAAGTCGGTCTGGGCCAATCGAGCGCTGTCGGCATCGGTGGCGACCCGATCAACGGTCTGAAGCACATCGACGTGATGAAGGCGTTCAACGACGATCCGGACACCGACGCCGTGATCATGATCGGCGAAATCGGCGGCCCGGACGAGGCCGACGCTGCCCGCTGGTGCAAGGAAAACATGAAGAAGCCGGTGGTGGGCTTCATCGCTGGCGTGACCGCGCCTCCCGGCAAGCGCATGGGCCACGCCGGTGCCCTGATCTCGGGTGGTGCTGACACCGCCGATGCCAAGCTCGCCATCATGGAAGAGTGCGGTTTCGTCGTCACGCGCAACCCGTCCGAACTGGGCAAGCTGCTCAAGGCACAACTGAAGTAAGGCGCAAACCGCCTGGCCGTACGCAGAATTACGGACGGCTGCGGCCCAAGGGGCCGCTACACTTCGGCTTCCAAAATCAGAGAAGCGCTCGAAACGCAGGTTTCGGGCGCTTTTCGCATTCAAACATAGGAGAACGTGCATGGACATGCTGAACAACCCGGAGTTCTGGATCGGTTTGATCAAGATCGTCTGGATCAACATCATTTTGTCGGGGGACAACGCGGTGGTGATCGCTCTGGCCGCCCGCTCGCTGCCCCCTGAGCAGCAAAAGAAAGCCATCTTGTTTGGCTCTGCCGCAGCGGTGGTGCTGCGGATCGCGCTGACTTTCGTCGCCGCCAAGTTGTTGGGCTTGCCCTTCCTGCAGATCGTGGGTGGTGGTTTGCTGCTGTGGATCGGCGTGCAACTGCTGAGCGAAGAGGAAGAGGACGAAGGCGAATCCAAGGCCGCTGGCGGCATGATGGCCGCCGTGCGCACCATCCTGATCGCTGACCTGGTGATGAGCCTGGACAACGTGATTGCCGTGGCCGCCGCCGCCAAGGGCAGCGACACGCTGCTGATCATCGGCCTGGCCATCAGCATCCCGCTGGTGATCTTCGGCAGCACCTTGATGATCAAGCTGATGGAACGCTTCCCGATCATCGTCATGCTGGGGGCCGGTCTGATCGGCTGGGTGGCAGGCGAGACCATCGTCAGCGACGTGTTCCTGGAAGGCTTCCTGAAGGAAAACGGTTGGCTGCACACCGTGGCACCGGCCGTGGGCGCGGCCGTCGTGATCGGTCTGGGCAAGTGGCTGCAAGCGCGCAGCGCGAGCAAGCATGCCGCTGCCTGAGTGAATGGTTGAGCTTCGGCTCACCGAGGGCCACCGCGACCTGCGGTGGCCTTTTTTTTTGGGCCCCGACTTGTCCGCCCGCTGGGGCTCTGCTAACGTGCTACCTGTCGGTTTTTGTCACAAATGAGTGACATTGATACCACATTGGGGGCCATGGGGGCTGCCAACGGGCCGCTGTGCGGCGGCCATGGCAGCCGCTTGGGAGGGGCCCGTTTTCCAATTGAGTTCCACGGGTCTGCGACCCAGGGGGCGGGTGTCCATCGACCGAGGAGGGTGATGTCGCCATCGGCTTTGAGGGCTGGCGGGGAGCCCGGGATCGGATGGAGTCCCAGACAGTCAAGCAATGAAATACGAGTTTTGTGCCTTCACCGACCCGGGCTTGGCCCGAGCCAACAACGAAGATTCGGTGACCTTTGATGAGTCCACCTGTCTGGCGGTGCTGGCCGACGGGATGGGGGGCTACAACGCGGGCGAGGTGGCCAGTGGCATGGCCACCACCTTCATCCGCACCGAGCTGGCCCGTTGGCTGGCCCAGGCGGGTCGGCATGCGAATGCCAAAGAGATCCAGCGGGCCATGGAGATCTGTGTCGACAATGCCAACCGCGCCATCTTCAATGCCGCGCACAGCAATCCTCAGTACTCGGGCATGGGCACAACCTTGGTGATGGGGGTGTTTCAGGACGCCCGCCTGATGCTGGGGCACATCGGCGATTCGCGTTGCTACCGCATGCGCAAGGGCGAGTTGCTGCAGCTCACCAAAGACCATTCCCTGCTGCAGGAGCAGGTCGATGCCGGCCTGATCACGCCCGAGCAGGCCGCGGTGTCGATCAACCGCAACCTGGTGACCCGTGCCATGGGGGTGGAGGACGCGGCCTTGCTGGAGGTCAGCGAGTGCCGGGTCGAAAACGGCGACCTGTACCTGCTGTGTTCCGACGGTTTGTCAGACATGCTGAGCCCGTCCGACATCGCCGATTTGTTGGCGGCGTCCGAGTCGCTGACCCAAAAAGCAACGCGAATGATCAATCTCGCCAATCGCCATGGGGGGCGCGATAATATCAGCGTGCTGCTGGTGCGCGCTGGGGACGCCTTGTCCAAAAGAGGGTTGCTGTCACGCCTTTGGGGTGCGTAAAACACCCAGCCGCGAGTCACCGTCATTTCATAACAAGCCAGGTTTTCAGGAGTACCGAACATGCCCAAGATGATCGTCTCGATCGATGGGGTCGTCATCAAGGAAGTGCAGTTGACCAAGGAACGGACCACCTTGGGTCGTCGCCCCTACAACGACATCGTGATCGACAACCTGGCTGTCAGCGGTGAGCATGCGGTGTTGCAGGTGGTGGGCACCGAGGTGATGCTGGAAGACCTGAACAGCACCAACGGCACTTATGTGAACGGCAAGGCGGTCAAGAAGCAGGCCCTGCACAACGGTGACACCATCGAGGTGGGCAAGTACAAGATCCGCTTCATTGGCGAGGTCGAAACCCCCGAGTACGACAAGACCATGGTGATCCGCCCGCCGCACTCCGCGCCGGGTGTGTTGCCCACTGTGCCGGCGTCCATGGGCAGCTACCAGTCGCCGCCGCTGCATCCAAATGAACCGCTGTCGGGCTCCATCAAGGTTCTGTCGGGCTCGGCGGCGGGGCGCGAGGTCAGCCTGACCAAGGTCGTCACCACCATCGGCAAGCCCGGTGTGGCGGTGGCGGCCATCACCCGCCGTCCGCACGGTTTTGTGCTCGCTCATGTCGAAGGCGGCACCTTGCCCACGCTCAACGGCAATGCGGTGGGCGCCGAGCCGGTCACGCTCAAGAGCGGTGACGTGATGGAACTCGCGGGCACGCAGATGCAATTCTTCCAGGCCTGATCGGGCTCGGGGGCTGGGACCCATGGCGTGGCCCGCCCTTCTGATGCGGTGGTCTGTGGGCCTGCGCAAGCATGGGCGGCGCATGGCCGTCATCTTGTTGCCTTTGTGCCTGTTGTTGGGCCACCTGACGGGGGCTTACCAACTGGCCCTCATCACCCGCCTGGACGCGCTGATCTACGACACCCGGCTTCGCCTGACCCTGCCCGGGACGCTGGACGAACGCGTGGTGATCGTCGACATCGACGAAAAAAGCCTGGCCGAAGTGGGCCACTGGCCTTGGGGCCGCGACCAGCTCGCCCACCTCACCCAGCGCCTGTTTGACGAGTACGGCATCCGCGCGCTGGGCTTTGACGTGCTGTTCTCGGAGGCCGACACCAGTTCGGGTCTGCATTCCCTGCAAGACCTGGCGCGCAGCACCTTCCAGGACGACCCATGGTTTGCGCAACGCGTGCAGCAACTGGGGGAGCAGCTCAACTACGACCGCCGCTTTGCCCGGGTGTTGGCGCAGCGTCCGGTGGTGCTGGGGTATTACTTTTCGAGCGATCGCGAGGGGCGTCGCAAAGGCGTGCTGCCCGCGCCGGTGCTGGACAGCCACGCCTTGCCCGCCCAGGGTCTGCGCGTGCTGGAGTGGGACGGCTATGGCGCCAGCCTGCCCGAGTTGGCTGCCGCGGCCCCTTTGGCGGGCTTCTTCAACTCGGTGACCGACGAGGACGGCGTGGTGCGCTCCTTGCCCCTGCTTGCCCGCTACCAGGGGCAGTACTATGAATCGCTGGCGTTGGCGCTGTACCGGGCGGCCCAAGGGCGGCCTGAGGTGCTGCCGGTGCTGGCCCCTGGCGCGGGGCAAGTGGTGCCCGTCCTGGAGGGCTTGCGCTTGTCGGGGCCAGGCTTGCAGCAGGTCATCCCGGTCGATGAGCGCGGGACGACCCTGGTGCCCTTCCGCGGGCCGGGCGGTCCGCAGGGGGGCTCCTACCGGTACCTGTCGGCGGTCGATGTGTTGCAGGGGCGGGCCCCGGCCGAAGTGCTGCGGGGCCGCATTGTGTTGGTCGGTTCCACCTCGCCCGGTTTGCTGGACCTGCGCGCCACCCCGGTCGGGCAGACCTACCCCGGGGTCGAATCGCATGCCAACGTGGTCAGCGGCTTGCTGGACCAGCGCCTGGCGGTGCGCCCAGACTATGCCCTGGGCTACGAGGCCTTGGTGCTGTTGCTGGTCGGGGGCTGGCTGGCCTGGGTGTTGCCCCGGGTGAGTGCGGTCATGGCCCTGTGCTGGGGGGCACTGACCGGTGTGGCGGTGGTGGGGCTCAACGTGGGCCTGTACCAAGCGGCGGGCCTCGTCTTTCCCCTGGCCAGCGCGGTGCTGCTGGTGCTGCTGGCCCTGATGCTCAACATGAGCTACGGCTACTTGGTCGAGAGCCGCGCCAAACGGCGTCTGGCCAATGTGTTCGGCACCTATGTGCCGCCCGAACTGGTCGATCAGATGCTGTTGGCGCCCGAGCGCTATTCGATGCGCGCGGCGAGTCGTGAGTTGACCGTCATGTTCTGTGACATGCGTGGCTTCACCCGCCTGTCCGAGGGCCTGTCGCCCGAGGCCTTGCAGGACCTGCTCAACAGCCTGTTCAGTCGCCTGACGCTGTGCATTCGGCGCCATCAGGGCACGATCGACAAGTACATGGGCGATTGCGTGATGGCCTTTTGGGGGGCGCCGGTGGCGCAGGACGACCATGCGGCCAAGGCGGTGGCTGCGGCCTTGGACATGGTGGCCGAGGTGGCTGCCTTCAACCAGGCGCGGCAGGCGCTGGGGCAGGCGCCGATCTCGGTCGGCATTGGACTCAACACCGGGCTCATGCGGGTCGGGGACATGGGCTCGGACCTGCGCCGCAGCTACACCGTGATCGGTGATGCGGTCAACCTGGCCTCGCGGCTGGAGGGGCTGTCCAAGCTGTACGGGGTGTCGGTGGTGGCCAGCGAGACGACCCGCCAGCAGGCCACAGGGGTGGGCCAGTGGCTGGCGCTGGACCGGGTCCGGGTGCAGGGCAAGGAAGGCGCCGTGACCATCTTCAGTCCCGGGCCTTGGGCGCCTTTTGGCGCGCTGCCGGGCTTGTCGACCGATCAAGCGCAGGCCTGGGATCAATTTCTTCTCGCTTACCGCTCAAAAGACTGGCCTGTCTGTGAGCAGTTGTTGGAAAATTTGCAGAAGACAGAGTGTCTGGTCGGGCTGTGTCAGCTTTTTGCGCAGCGCCTGAGCCGGTTTCAGCAGCATCCTCCAGCCGACGACTGGGATGGCGTGACCGGGCTCGACACCAAATGAGGGATGGCTTCATGAGAATTCGGGTTCTGGGATGTTCTGGTGCCATCGCACGGGACTGCCGTACCACCTCCTTTTTGGTTGATTCGCAATTGCTGATCGACGCAGGCACCGGCGTGGGCGACTTGACCCTGGCCGAGATGGCGCGCATCGACGATGTGTTCCTGACCCATTCCCACCTCGACCACATCGCGGCCCTGCCGTTGATGTTGGACGCCGTCGCCAAGTTGCGCCAGCAACCGCTGCGCGTGCACGGTCTCACGGCCACCCTGCAGGCCTTGCGCCAGCATGTGTTCAATGACGTGATCTGGCCTGATTTCACGCGCCTGCCGCGCCCGGACCGGCCTTTTGTGACCCTGCACCCGTTCGACACGGGCGACGTGCTGTCACTGGCGGGTTTGCAGGTCGAGGTCCTGCCTGCGACCCATTCGGTCCCGGCCGTGGGGGTGGCGGTGGATGGCGGCACGGGCGCCTGGGTCTTCAGCGGTGACACCGGTGGCGACGCCCGCTTCTGGGCCCGAGTGCAGCAGCTGCCAGTCAAAGCCCTGGTCATCGAGACCGCGTTCGGGGAGGCTGAGCATGAGCTGGCGGTGCGCAGCGGGCACTTGTCACCGATCACCCTGATCCAGGAATTGCGCCACCTGCCCCGCGCCCCTGAATACCCGATTCACATCACCCACACCAAGCCCTCGGAAACCGCCGACATCGCCGCCCAGTTGACGGCCCTGGAGGCCCACGCGGACCACCCGGTCGGTTGGCCTCTGACCCTCAAATGGCTGACTGCCGGTGACGAATTCATCATTTGAGTTCGCGAACGGCCTTGCATCATCAATATCTGACATTTTTGACATGACAAAAATGTCGGTTTGGTATCAACATCTGGATTCAGATGATGCACTTCCCGACATTTCTGTCCGCCAAACCCTGTTCTGAACCCCCGGAAGGTTTGATTCGGGGGTGGCATGGAATCTGCTGAATTGGACTGTCTATCCCCTTCATTTCAGGAGTTTTCACATGAAGCGTTCCATCCAACAAGGTTTCACCTTGATCGAACTGATGATCGTGGTTGCGATCATCGGCATCTTGGCCGCAGTGGCCCTGCCGGCTTACCAAGACTACACCGTGCGCGCCAAGGTGTCGGAAGTCATTTTGGCTGGTTCGGCTTGCCGCACTTCGATCACGGAAACGTACCAGACGGGTAGCGCTTCCAGCGTGCCGGCTGCCAATGGCTGGGGTTGCGAGACTGGCACTGGCACGTCTAACGCATCTCAGCAGACCAAGTACGTTGCTTCTGTCACCACCGATGCAAACGGCAAGATCTCGGTGACCACTCAAGGGTTCTCTGATACCAACGTGGATGCCAAAGTGGTGACCCTGGTGCCGTTGGCCAACGCCACCACTGCAGCTGCTACGACCAATATTGGTACCCCGCTTTACGGCTGGCGCTGTGGCAAATCCTCTGACGGCACCACCATGCCCTCCAAGTATCTGCCGGGTTCCTGCCGCGGTTGATCAACCTGCTTGAGCAGCCTATCACCAGGAAACGCCCCGGACGGGGCGTTTTTTTATGCCGATCCTGTTATCACTTGCCGCAGCCCTCCTTGCCTTGAGTTGGCTGGCCCCCAACCATTACCCTCCTTGGACCAGTTTTCACAACGAAGCGCTGACGTTTGTTGCCCTGGCAATATTTGGGGGTTGTCAAATTGGGTGGAGGAAGATTGGCCTGCTACCAAAACAGGCCTGGGCTGTGTGGGCCTGGCTATTGGTGATCGTGGGCTGGCAGTGGGCCTTGGGGCTCATTTACTTTCATGGAGAAGCACTGCTGGTCAGCCTGTATGTTGTGGGCGCTGGGGTGGCATGGGCTCTGGGTTTTTCGTTGGTTCAGGACCGCTCTGCGGCCTCAAGGTACCTGGTTGTTACCGCTTTCGTGCTGTTGATCGCTGGCGGGCTTTCGACCTACGTAGCCGCTACCCAGTGGCTCAGTGTGGAAGATTCCATTGGGATCTTTGCGGTTGATCTTGGCGTTGGCGGCCGCGCTGTTGGCAATCTGGCTCAGCCCAATCTATTGGGAACCTTGCTCGTGATGTCGGTCGTCGCCAGCTATGGTCTTTATCGTTTTCAACGCTTGGGGCCGTGGGTGTTGGGCTTGGTGGTGTTGGCCTTGAGTTTCGGCATTGTGCTCACGGAATCACGTGCCGCCTTGCTCAGCGTGGTTTGTGTCTGCGTTTACTGGTTGGTGGCAGAGTGGCGTGCGGGTCGCTCTGTGCCATGGCGTCAGGTGTTGGCCTGGGCTGGTGGTTTATGGGGCCTGCGCATGCTCCACGGCGCGCTCGCGTTGAGCGCCGGTTTGGAGGCTCCCCGTGACCTCCAGTTTGGAACCGACAGCATCCGGATGATCCTCTGGCGGCAAGTCCTGGAGGGACTTTCCCAAGCGCCTTGGTTCGGGTACGGTTGGCGCGCGACAACTGCTGCTCAGCGGGTGGGCGCGGAGGTCTGGCCCGGCCCGGTGCCGACCGACTATGCTCACAATCTGCCGTTGGACTTGCTGGCATGGTTGGGTATCCCGCTGGGGCTGGTCACGATCGGGTTGATGATCTGGTTTTTGGCGCGTCTGGTCTGGCGAGCTCGACAGCCTCTGGATGTGGCGTTGCTGGCATTCACGATCCCTGTGCTGGTGCATTCCCAGCTGGAGTTCCCGTTTGCGTATGCCTTCTTTTTGTTTCCGGTGGCAGTGGTCTGGGGCGGTCTCTGCGCGCGCTTGGCCTCCGAGGCATTGTCCAGTGGGGCACGCGACATCAATGGCAGCCACGTGCAGCAGTTGGTCTTCGCCAGTGTGTTTCTGGTTTGGTCCGGTTTGGCGATTGGGGTGGCTTGGGAATATGCCGAAGTTGAAGACGCCTATCGGGTGATGCGTTTTGAAATGCGCAAGGTGGGTGCGCGCCCTGCCGAGTTTGAGGACCCAGAGTTGCATTTGCTCGATCAGTTCGATGCTCTGTTGACGCTGGGGCGCCTTGAGCCACGCCGAGGTATGTCGACGGATGAACTGAAGCGCATCGAACAGACCAACCGTAACTTCATTTGGGGTGGCTTACATCGCAAGTACATCGTCGCATTAGCCCTCAACCACCAAGGCGATGAAGCCCTGCATCAGTTGCGCACCATGGGCAACGTCTATGGCCGCGCCACCTATGAACAGGAGCTCAAGGCCTTGCAAGCGTTCGCCGCAGGCCCCTACCCCGAACTCACAGAAGTCCTGCGCCAGGCCCCCTCACCAGACGTGTTCTACGACAACCGGCCACCTCCGAAAGAGGCCCTCACGCTGCCACAAAATGACCCGACTTCCCGCCCTGCTTCTCCAGCAGGCGGACGTTCGTGATGGTCATGCCGCGGTCGGCGGCCTTGCACATGTCGTAGATCGTCAGCAGCGCCACCTGCACCGCGGTCAGGGCTTCCATCTCGACCCCGGTGGGGCCGGTGCATTCGGTGCGTGCGGTGCAGCGCACACCGCAGCCTTGATCGTTGGGCAAGGGTTCAAAGTCCACTGCCACACGGGTCAGGGCGATCGGGTGGCACAGGGGGATCAGGTCGCTGGTCTTTTTGGCGCCCTGGATGCCCGCGATGCGCGCAATGCCCAGCACATCGCCCTTCTTGGCGCTGCCCGACAGGATCAACGCCAGGGTGGCCGCTTCCATCAAAATCGAGCCCTGGGCCACGGCCACCCGGCGGGTGTGGTCCTTGGCACCGACGTCCACCATGTGGGCTTGGCCGTGTTCGTCAAAGTGGGTCAGGGGATTCATGGCGGCGGGCGCAGTGCGGCAAGCCATCGGTTTGCCGTGGGTTAACATTTTTTCGCCATCATACGGGTATGAAACCTATCCCAGCGAGGCTGCGCGCCAGCGGCCTTCACCTGTCGTTGAGCTTGATGGTCGCAGCTTTGGCCGCGGCCGTGGTGTTCGGGCTTTGGTACCCCTACCCCTACCGCGAGGTTTCGGGCGGGCGCGAGCTGTTTTTGTTGGTGGTGGGTGTCGATGTCATCGTCGGCCCCCTGATCACCCTGCTGGTTTTCAACCCGGCCAAATCCCGGCGCGAACGGGTACTCGACTTCTCGGTCATCGGCCTGTTACAGGTGGCGGCGCTGTGCTATGGCCTGTGGACCGTGGCGGTGGCGCGACCGGTGCACCTGGTGTTCGAGATCAACCGCTTCCGGGTGGTCCATGCGGTCGAGATCGATGAGGGGCTGCTGGCGCAGGCACCTCCTGGGCTGCAGGCACTGCCCTGGCGTGGCCCGACCCTGGTGGCTTTGCGTCCGTTCAAGAGCCCCCAAGAAGAGCAGGAAGCGACCTTGGCGGCCCTCAGTGGCGTGTCCTTGTCCGCCCGACCAGACCTCTGGCAGCCCTATGACCAGGCCCATCAGGCCCTCCAGGCGGTTGCTCGCCCCTTGGGTGAGCTGAGCCAGCGCTTGCCCGCCCAGGCCCCGGTCATCGCCGAATGGCTGCGCCAGCGACCCGCTGGCGCCCCCAGCGATGCCCTGGTCTACATTCCCATGGTGGGGCGCAAGCTGTTCTGGACCGTGGTGCTGGACCCCGTTTCTTGGTCGGTGCAGGGTTTCCTGCCCATCGACTCCTTCTGACCTCTTGTTGAGCAGGTGCCGCCGTGGCGCGTTTTTCATTCTCTCGGTCTTGGTGGCGTCCCGTCGCGTGGCTGCTGTGTGCCAGCCTGAGCGCACCGCCGCTGGCGACCGCGCAATTGCCTTCGATGGGGGGCGGCGACGGCATGACCTTGGGGGCGGAGCGCCGCCTGGGGGATCAGATCGCCCGGGAGTTGTTTCGTGACCCCGATTACCTCGATGACCCGGTGCTGCAGGCCTATGTCGAGGACATCTGGTTGTCCCTCATGCAGGCCGCACGCGCGCGCGGCGAGCTGACCCCCGACCAAGACGAGCGCTTTGCCTGGACCGTGGTGCTGGGGCGGGATCGGCAGGTCAACGCTTTTGCACTGCCCGGGGGCTACATGGGGGTGTACCTCGGCTTGATCGCCGTGGTGGCCAACCGCGATGAACTGGCCTCGGTGCTGGGCCACGAACTGAGCCACATCACGCAGCGGCACATTGCGCGCCTCATGTCCAAGGAAGGTCAGCAGACACCGCTGATGATTGCGGCTCTGATCCTGGCCGCGCTGGCCGCCAGCAAAAGCCCCGACGCGGCCAGTGCGCTGATGGTGGGTGGCCAGGCGCTGACCCTGCAGAACCAGTTGCGCTTCTCGCGCGACATGGAGCGCGAGGCAGATCGGGTGGGCTACAGCGTGATGACCGACGCTGGCTACAACGGCCAGGGCTTCGTCACCATGTTTGACAAGCTGCAGCAGGCGTCGCGCCTGAACGACAACGGCGCCTATCCCTACCTGCGCAGCCACCCGCTGACCACTGAGCGCATTGCCGACATGCAGGCACGCCAGCAACTCAAGGAGGTGGTGCCTGCGCCCCTCACGCTGGAGCATGCACTGATCGCCGCCCGTGCCCGGGCCTTGAGCAGTGTGAACATCGACCAGCAGCGCCAATGGGTGGCCGAGCCCGAGGGCGCGGGCTTTGCGGCCCTGCCCGTGACCCGCCAGGCCGGCATCCTGTACACCGCGGCGCTGGCCGCCTTGCAGTTGCGCGACCTGCCCAAGGCACGCCAGTGGGCGGCCCGCCTGCAAGACAAGGTGCGGGGCCAGCCTGAGGCGCAGCGCCTGCAAACCTGGCTGTTGGCCGAGGTCGACCTAGCCGCGGGACGACCTGCGGTGGCCGCTGCGCAGCCCTTGAGCGCCCAGGGGCCACGACCAGCGTTGTTTTTGGCGGTCCAGGGGCGCTTGGCCCAAGGGGGGCGCGATGCGGTTGAGGCGTCCGCCGAAACCCTGCAGACCTGGGTCACGCTGCGGCCGCACGACGCGGGGGCGTGGCTGTTGCTGGCCCAGGCCTGGCGCGCCGCAGGCAAGCCCTTGCGTGCCTTGCGCGCCGAGGCCGAGGCCCAGGTGGCTCGCTTTGACTTCCAGGCCGCGATGGACCGCTTCAAGGCCGCGCAGGAGTTGGTGCGCCGTGGCGGCGAGGCCGGCACCGACCACGTCGAAGCATCGATCATTGACGCGCGATCGCGCGAGGTGGGTTTACTCCTGCGGGAGCAGGCGAGCCAGCGCTGACTCGATCACCATGCCCAGGCCCGAGTAGATCAGTGAGCCGATCAGCGCCGCCACAAATCCCGTGACCTGAAAGCCGTCCAGCACGGTGGCGGCGGCCCAGAACATCAGCGCGTTGATGACGAACAGGAACAGGCCCAGCGTGACCACTGTGACCGGCAAGGTCAACAGCACCAGCAGGGGGCGCAGCAAGGTGTTGAGCAGGCCGATCACCAAGGCCGCGATCAGGGCCGAAGCAAAGCTGCTGACCTGCACGCCGGCATAGACATAGGCCACAAACAGCAGCGATGCAGCGCTGAGCAGCCATTTGAGGATGAGTTTCATGGGCGCAGCATAGCACCCGGTCCCGCCCCCAGGTCCAGGGGGGGGCGGGTGGGGAGGACGTCAGTCCGTGGCCAGCAGCAGGGCGGCGCCCATGCCCACGAGGGCGCTCGGCACGCTCCAGCGGGCGTCACGCGAAGCGGGCTGATCGGCGCTCACCGGTGCCAGGTCCACACCCAGCTTGGGCCGACGCGCATCGAGCACCCGAGCCGTGGGGTGCTGTTGGCGCAGGCTCTGGGTCAGCGAGACCAAGGGTTGCTGGGCCAGTTGCCAGGTGACCTGGTCCCCTTGGCTGCGCAGCTGGTCGACCAGCGGACCGAGCACTTTTTCAGCCCAGCGCGCGCGCCAGTGTTCGCGGTTGGCATGGCTCACCCATTGGCTGACCCGACGGGTCATGCGGGGCGGGCAGGCCACCAGGATCCACTGCGTGTTGGGGGCGTCGGCTTGGCGGGCCGCCCGCATGGGCAGCAGCATCTGGCTGGCATGCTCGCCGTCGTCGATATAGGCAATCAGGGTGTCCATAGCGTCTCCTTGCGTCGTGGCCTCGGTCGGCCGGGTTGAATCAACTGGGCTCATGCCTATCTTGCCTCAGGCAGCGGTATTTTGGGACGATGTATCGCCGTTACCACGGCGGCGCGTGCTCAGCCAACCGGCACCCAGCACGCCCAGGATGGCGACGGTGTAGGTGGCCCAGCGCGCAATGCTGTTGACCGTCTCCGGCGGATCGAACACAGCGTCCAGCAGCGGTTCGCCAATGATCATCTTGGCAGCCGTGAACGCCAGCACGGCGGCACCGGCTTGGATGATGATGGGGAAGCGTTCCACCAGCTTGAGCACCACCGAGCTGCCGAACACCACGATGGGCACGCTGATCAGCAGGCCCAGAATGACCAGGTCAAAAGCGCCGTGGGCAGCGCCGGCCACGCCCAGCACGTTGTCGATCCCCATCAGGGCGTCGGCCACCACAATGGTCTTCATGGCACCCCAGAAGGTGCTGACCACGGGGCCGTCGCCATGCTCGTCCTCTTGGTCAGCCAGCAGCTTGTAGGCGATCCACAGCAGGCCCAACCCCCCGACCAGCATCAGGCCCGGGACCTTGAGCAGCCAGACCACCCCCACGGTCATCACGGAGCGCACGGCAATCGCGCCCACCGTGCCCCAAAGGATGGCTTTCTTCTGCAGGTTGGGCGGCAGGTTGCGTGCGGCCAGGGCGATCACGATCGCGTTGTCGCCGGCGAGAACGAGGTCGATGAGGATGATGGCCAGCAAAGCGGACCACCAGGGTGCGGACATGAATTCCATGCGAAAAGGCTCCAGATGTGGAAATACATACCCTGGATGCGGTGGACGATGGATCAGACGCGCGCACCCAAGCGGGTGCGGCTCCAAGCGCACTTCGACCAAACCCTGCTCCAGGTTCGAATCGAAGGTCTTGCTCGGCATGGAGACATGCAGAAATATGCCCAGCAAGCCGGAAGCCATTGAAGTGCTTCGTATTGACGACTTGCTGATCTGGTCAAACAGCGCTATACGCCGAAATGACCGAGGGAGCTACTCCCCTTCGTGGCACTGATTTAACCATCACTCGGACGGAACCAACAAAAAACCGGATTATTCATGGGGTCTTGTTCGGGCCTGTCGGGGCCAAGGGCATCGGTGTGCTCCCGCCCGGCGCGGGTGGTCGGGCCTTATGATCGCGCCCCCTGATCCTTTTTTGCCATGGCTGGAATCCACATCACCGACATCGAAAGTGCCATCAACTACTGGCGCCACAAAAGGCCATCGCCCGACGGCGTGACCTTGCCGCCCGAGTTGCGTGCCTTGGCCGAGGTGTATGCGCTGATGGTGTATTTCCACGAGGACGAGGCCGACGAGTTCACCCTGCCCGTGGCCGCCGCCGCGGCCTGGCAACACTGGTACGACAGCACGCCCGACACCCCCTGCATTGCGATCTGCTCGACCAGCCAGGGCGACGAGTTGTGCAAGGGCTGTGGCCGCACTTTCTCCGAGGTGCAGCACTGGCCGGGCATGAGCCCGGCCGAGAAGCGCCACACCTGGCGCCGCATCACCCTGGAGGGCGATGCCTGGCGTTTCAACCGCTATGTCGAGCGCGCCGCCGAAGGCCCCCATGCGGCGGTCGCTGCTGTGGCTGCAGCCGGCCAGCAGCCCCCGGCGCGCCGGCGGCCACGGCCGCGCCTGGGCGAGGACTGAGCGCCTCAGTTCATTTCCAGCGCACGCACTCGATGTCGACGGTCTGCACGCCGTCGCCGAGCATCAGGGTGTTTTCCTGCACCGTGGCCTGCAACTGCATGCTGCGCTGTGCCAGCTTGGCCAGCGCCTGCGAGCTGTCGGTGGGCACCCGCCAGACCTGCAGCTTGTCCATGCGGGCGACCTTGCTTTCCATGCCCCGCCACCAGACTTCAGCGGCGTGGTGGAAGCAATAGACCAGCACCTGATCCGACTTTTGGCAGGCCTTGAGCAGGGGCTTGTCTTCGGGCTGACCCACTTCCACCCAGACCCGCTTCTGGCCCGTGAAATCGGTCAGCGACACGTCGGGGTCGTCCGGGTCCGACAGGCCGGCGCCGAAGGCCAGGGTGCCGTCGCCGTTGCACAGGTCTTGCAGCCAGTGGGCCTGCAAGGCCAGCGCCGCCAGGCGCACCATCATGCGTTCATCGGTCTCGCTGGGGTGGCGGGCCAGCGTCAGCGCGTGGTCGGCGTAGTAGTTGTGGTCGATGTCGGCAATCGACAGCGAGGCTTTGAAGATGGTGGATTTGAGGGCCATGGGATAGGGTGTTCAGGCCCGGCGCCAAAGAGCAAGGCAAGGCCAAGGCGCAGAGGACATGCAGGTGGTGACCAGGGCCCGCTCGGCCGGGTGGCCTGCGGGCCCGCGAGGCCCCGTTCGCCCACCCCAGGGCCCGCAGGCCTGGGGGCAGGACACGGTGGCAGGGGGCGTCAGGCGCGGCGCGCCAGTTCGGCGGCCTTGCCCACGTAGCTGGCCGGCGTCATGGCGAGCAGGCGGTCCTTTTCGGCTTGCGGGATCTCCAGCGAGCGGATCAGGCCGTGCAGGGCTTCGGCCGTCACGGTCTTGCCGCGGGTGACTTCCTTGAGCTTCTCGTAGGCGCCTTGCACGCCGAATCGGCGCATGACGGTCTGGATCGGCTCGGCCAGCACTTCCCACGACGCGTCGAGGTCGGCGGCCAGCGCTTCTTCGTTGAGTTCGAGCTTGTTCAGACCGGTGCTCAGCGAGCTGTAGGCCAGCGAGGCATAGCCCAGTGCGACGCCAATGTTGCGCAGCACGGTGCTGTCGGTCAGGTCACGCTGCCAGCGGCTGACGGGCAGCTTTTCGCTCAGGTGGCGCAGCACGGCGTTGGCCAGACCGAGGTTGCCTTCGGCGTTTTCGAAGTCGATCGGGTTGACCTTGTGCGGCATGGTCGACGAACCGATTTCGCCGGCCTTCAGGCGCTGCTTGAAGTAACCCAGGCTCACATAGCCCCACACGTCGCGAGCCCAGTCCACCAGGATGGTGTTGGCGCGGGCCACAGCGTCGAAGAACTCGGCCATGTAATCGTGCGGCTCGATCTGGATGCTGTAGGGCTGGAAGGTCAGGCCCAGGCCCAGCGGCTCGGGGGTTTCGATGACCTTGCGGCTGAAGGCTTCCCAGTCAAAGTCAGGCCAGGCCGAGAGGTGGGCGTTGTAGTTGCCGACGGCCCCGTTCATCTTGCCCATCAGCTTGACGGCTGCGATCTTCTCGCGCGCGGCGGCCAGGCGCACCAGCACGTTGGCGACTTCCTTGCCGACGGTGGTGGGGCTGGCGGTCTGGCCGTGGGTGCGGCTCAGCAGCGGCACGTCGGCGTAGGCCTGGGCCATGTCGCGCAGCTTGTTGATCAGGCCATCCAGGGCGGGCAGGATCACCTGGTCGCGGGCGGCCTTGATCTGCAGGGCGTGGCTGGTGTTGTTGATGTCTTCACTGGTGCAGGCAAAGTGCACGAACTCCGACGCGGCCAGCAATTCGGGGCGGGCGTCGAACTTGGACTTGATCCAGTACTCCACGGCCTTCACGTCGTGGTTGGTGGTCTTTTCGATCTCTTTGATGGCCAGGCCGTCGGCCTCGGAGAAGTTCTTCACCAGGCCCAGCAGGTAGGTGCGGGCGCCCGGGGTCAGGGGCTTGAATTCGGCGAAGCCGGCGTCCGACAGGGCGATGAACCAGGCCACCTCCACCTGCACGCGGCGGTGCATGTAACCCAACTCACTCATGAGTGGGCGCAGGGGGCTGAGTTTGCTGGCGTAACGGCCGTCCAGCGGCGAGAGGGCGGAGATGGGTGAGGAGCTCATCCCTGAATTGTAGGACGCCCGCCTCGGGCAAGGGGGGACTCGATAGAATGCGCCCCAAGGACCTGGCGTCCCCTACCCTGATAATGAGACCCATGAAACTGATCGGATCCACCACCAGCCCCTATGTGCGCAAAGTGCGCATCGTGATGGCTGAAAAAAAACTCGATTACCAGTTCGTTGTTGAGAACGTCTGGGCCGACGACACCACGATCAGCAGCTCCAACCCCCTGGGCAAGGTGCCCTGTCTGGTGATGGAGGGCGGCGAAGCCGTGTTTGACTCGCGCGTGATCGTTGAATACCTCGACACCCTGTCCCCGGTCGGCAAGCTGATCCCGGCCCAAGGCCGTGAGCGTGCCGAGGTCAAGACCTGGGAGGCGCTGGCCGACGGCCTGATGGACGCCGGTCTGCTGGCCCGCATGGAGGTCGTCTGGGCCCACCGCCCGCCCGAGCAGCGTTGCCAGGCCTGGATCGACCGCCAGTTCGGCAAGATCCACGAAGCCCTCAAGGCCATGAGCCAAGGCCTCGGTGACAAGCCCTATTGCAGTGGCATCCACCTCAGCCTGTCGGACATCGCTGTGGGCTGTGCCCTGGGTTGGCTCGAGTTCCGTTACCCCGAGATCGCCTGGCGCACCGAGCACCCCAACCTGGCGCGCCTGATGGACAAGCTGATGCAGCGTCCCAGCTTCGCGGACACGCGCCCCGAGTGACGCGGTCCCGCTTCTCTCCCGCACAAACCGGCCCTCGTGGCCGGTTTTTTCATGGGGCTGTCGCTGGCGGTTCAGCTGCGGGCGCGCCGTTTGAGCCAGCGCATCAGGGTGCCCAGCCCGGGCAGTTTTTCATACAGTTCTTCGGCCGCGTCCCAGTAGTCGCGGTGCCAGGCGATGCGGCCCTGCGGGTCCAGCCGCAGGTGGGTGACGCCGCGCACGGTCTGCAGCTGCGGTCCGCCCAGCCCCTTGAAGCGGAACACAAAGTCCCAGCTCAAGAACGCCTCCTGGCCCTGCGCCAGTTGGTGGGTGATGACGAAGCGGGGTTCGTGCAGCGCCTGGAACATATGCACGAACACGCCCTCGATGGCCGGCACGCCACGCACCTCGTTGAAGGGGTCCTTGAAGTAGGCGTCCGCGGCGTACAACTGGCCCAGCCGCGCCACGTCGCTGGCTTGCAGCTGCTCAAAAAACTGCACGATGCGGGGCCAGGCCTCGCTCGGCGCCGCCGTGTCAGGGGCCTGGGGGGTGGGCGGGGTGGCCGGGGGGAAGTGGATCACGGTCATCGGTGGCGCAGTCTGATGGAGCGGGGTCACAGGCCGGTGGCGCGGCGCACCACCGGGAAGTAAAGCCCATAGGGCAGCAGGCGCAGCAGCTTCATGAGGCGCGTGAAGCGCTTCGGAAAATGGATGTCAAAGCAGCCCTGCGCCCAACCCTGCAGCATGGCCTGTGCGGCCGCCTCCGGGGTGATCAGGGCCGGCATCGAAAAATTGTTCTGGGCCGTCAGCGGGGTGGCCACAAAGCCTGGGTTGACCACGCTCACACCGACGCCGTGCTCGTGCAGGTCCAGGTACAGCGTTTCAGCCAGGTTGATCAGGGCGGCCTTGGTGGGCCCGTAGGCCAGGCTCTTGGGCAGGCCCCGAAAGCCCGCCACGCTGCTCACCAGGCTCAGGTGGGCTGGCTGCCCCTGGCGGGCTTGGCTCAGCAGCCCTGGCAGCACGGCGGCCAGCACATGGAGCGCGCCCACGTAGTTGACTTCCTGGTGGCGCAGCATCTCGGCCAAGTCGAACTGGGTGGCGCGCAGGTCGCGGTAGTGGCCGGCGCAGTAGCACACCAGGGCCAGCGGGCCGGCGGTCAGCAGGCGCTGGCCCGCGGCCTGCACCTGGGCCGCGTCGGCACAGTCCAGCACCACGGCGTCGCTGCCCGGGTGTTGCTCGACAAAGCTGTGCAGGGCCGCTGCACTGCGCGCGGACACGATCACTTGCGCGCCGCGGTGGTGCAAGGCGCTGGCGGTGGCGCGTCCGATGCCACTGGAGGCGCCAATCAGCCAGACACGCCGGCCTTGCCAACGGGTGATGCGGGGATTGAGGCTCATGGCTCAGCGTTTCTGAAACGACAGAATGACCTCGCCCAGGCGCACGCCGAACTTGCTCATGGTGGCGCGGTTGAGCATGACCTGGTCATTCATCAGGATCATCCAGTCGTCAAACTGCACGTGGTAGACCGTGCCATCGACGGGCAGGGCCAGCGTGTAGGCCCAGCGCAGGGTGTTGCCGGCGGCCTCGCCGGTGGCCTCGCCCACCACGTCGTCGGCGCGTCCGCTGTAGCGGCCACCCCCCAGGTCGGTGATGCGCCAGACCCGGCGCTGGGTGCTGCCATCGGCGTACAGGAACTGCTCGTCGAGCACCCCTTGGGCGCCTTGCCACTGGCAGTCCATGACCACGCTGAAGCGCTTCACGATCTGGCCACTGCGGTCCATGAAGACCCCCTGGGCATCGACCCGGCCGTTGAAGTACTGGCGCAGGTCCAGCACGGGTTTTTCGTTGCGGTAGTCGCTGACCTGGGGCCCGGCGCAGCCTCCCAGGGCCAAGGCGCTGGCGCCAAGGGCACCCAACATCACTTGTCGTCGTTGCATCACTTACTCCTAGGGGGACTGAGGGGGGACGGCGGCGGCCGCAGGCCGCACGATCAGGGCATACAGGCACAGGGCCGCCAGCAGCTTGAGCCCGCAGGGCAGCACGGCATAGGCCAACGACAGGGCTTGCAGCCCCGCCTCGCTGCGGCTGCCCGGCTGGTAGCCCAGCAGGCCCAGCAGCGGCAGGGCCAAGCCGGCGGCCAGGGCCAGGTTCAGTTTGGTGGCGAAGTTCCACCAGCCGACATAGCGGCCGGTCTGGGCCGGGCCCACGCCAGCCTGTTGGATCAGCCCTGCGAGCAGGGCCCCGGGCAGGGCCAGATCGCTGCCCAGGGCCAGGCCCGAGAGGGCGCACACCGCCAAGAACGGCAGGCTGTCCCCAGCGCCCAAAGTGGCCGCGCTGGCAAACACACTGACCGACAAGAGCATGCCGCCCAGCCAGCTGCGCGCCAGCCCGAAGCGGCCCACCGCGCGCAGCCACAGCGGGATCGACACGGCGGCGCACAGGAAGTAGACGCCCAGGAACAGCGGCTCTTGGGCGGCGCTGGCCTGCAGCCGGTCCTGCACGAAAAAAAGCACCAGGGTGGCGGGCACCGCACTGGCGATGCCGTTCAGCATGAAGACCCCCAACAGGTGCCTGAAACCGCGCTGCTGCCAGGGCTGCCACAGGCTGGCGCCCGGGTCGTCTTGCAGGGCTTCGCGTTCGGGTTGCGGTGCGTGGCGCCAGGCCCAGCCACCCAGCCACAGGCCCAGGGCCAGGGCTCCCAGCAAGGCGGGCAAGCCGGCCAGCGTGGGCAGCACCGAGGCCAGCAAGACGCCCAGCAGGCCAGCGCCTTCGCGCCACGCCACGATGCGGCTGCGCTGCACTTCGGTGCCGCCCAGTCGGGCGCCCCAGGACTGGTGGGCAATGCTCAACAGGCTGTAGGCGGCGTAGGTCAGCATCAACAGGGCACCGGCCCACACCAGCAGACCGTCGGCCGACAGCGTGGGCGGGAAAAACAGCCCCACCATGCCCAGCGCCAGCAGCACCGAAGCGCCGGTCGCGCTGTGCCACACCGCATGCACCGAGCGCTGGAACAGGCGGTCGCTGAGCCGGCCCAGGCCCGGGTCGATCAGTGCGTCGAGCAGCCGCGCGCCCAGCAGCAGCGCGCCCAGGCTGGCCAGCGGCACACCGAATTCGCGTGCGTAGTGGTTGGGCAGCAGCACATACAGGGGCAGGGCCACAAAGGCCAGGGGCAGGCCCAGCAGGCCATAGCTCAGCCCGTGCTGCCAGCGCCAGTGGGGGGTGTTCATGGGCTGGCCTGGCTGAGCAAGGCTTGACGCAGCTTGGGCTCCGAGGTGGCCGGAGACAGCCAGATGCCAAAGAACAGGCGCGAGAACACCGGGTCGTTGACGCTGCCGATGGCCCGGCCGTCCATCTTGAAGGTGGCCCCCACGCCGGGCTGGTGCAGGCCCATCAGGCGGTCACCACGTTTCACATCGGGCAGCAGTGCCTGCAGCTGCTGCAGCCAGCGCGTGCCTTGCTCGGGGCTGAAGTCGCCGATGCGCTTCATCTCGTCGAGCGAGCGTTTGGCGATGGCCGCCCCCGTGAAGTCGCGTTGGTACTGCAGCTCGAGGGCCAGCGGCAACTCAGCGTACTGCTCGGCCTGGAAGCCCGGGCTGAGCCAGAGCCGGGCCTGGTAAATCTCCAGGCCCAGGAAGCGCATGGTGGCTGTGCCGGCGGCCCTCACCCCGGGCAAGGGGGGCTCGCTGACGGGGGCCTGCGCCCGGGCGCCCACGGCCAGGCCGGTCAGGCCCAGGGCCAGGTGCTGCTGGAAACGGCGGCGGCTGACGCGGCGTGGGCTCATGGCTGTGGCTTGACCAGGGTGTACTGGACCAGGTCGATGCTGCCCATCGCGAAGCCGGCCTCGCAGTAGGCGAGGTAGAACTCCCAGATGTGCATGAAGCGCTCGTCAAAGCCCAGTTGCTGGATGCGGCTGCGCTGGGCCAGGAAGCGATCGCGCCAGTGTTGCAGCGTCAGCGCGTAGTCCTGGCCAAAGGCGAAGCTGTCCTCGACCTGCAGGCCTGCGGCCTCGGCGGCGCGGCGGAACTCGCGCGGGCAGGGCAGGCAGCCGCCCGGGAAGATGTACTGCTGGATGAAGTCGGTCGAGTTGATGTAGCGGTTGAACAGCGCGTCGTCGATCACGATGCTCTGGATGCAGGCGCGGCCGCCGGGCTTGAGCAGGCGGTTCACGGTCTCGAAGTAGGTGGGCCAGTATTCGCGGCCCACGGCTTCGATCATTTCGATCGAGCAGATGGCGTCGAACGGCGCGTCCTGGATGTCACGGTAGTCCTGCAGGCGCAGGTCGGCGCGGTCGGCCACGCCCAGGCGCTGCATGCGCTGGCGGGCAAAGTCGAGTTGCTCGGTGGACAGCGTGACGCCGGTCACCGAGGCCTGGAATTCGGTGCTGGCCATCTCGGCCAGGGCGCCCCAGCCGCAGCCGATCTCCAGCACCCGCTGGCCCGGCTCGACGCGCGCCATGCGCAGGGCGCGGCGCACTTTGGCGTGCTGGGCCTCGCGCATGCCCTGGGTGGCCGCGCCGCCCTCGAACCAGGCCGATGAGTAGTTCATGGTGTCGTCCAGCCACAGCTCGTAGAACGCATTGCCCAGGTCGTAGTGGGCGTGGATGTTTTTGCGGCTGTTGCTGCGCGTGTTGCGGTGCAGCAGGTGCTTGATGCGGTACAGCAGGCGCCCGGCCCAGCTGCCGTAGATCACGTCGTCCACATGCTGGCGGTTGGCCAGGAAGACCTTCAGCAACTCGGTCAGGTTGGGGGTGGTCCAGTCGCCGGCGATGTAGCTTTCGGCAAAGCCGATGTCACCCGACTTGAGCGCCGCGTGGCACACCTGCCAGTTGCGCAGGGTCATGGCCGCCGCCGGCCCGTCGCCGTTGCCAAAGTGCTGCAGCGTGCCGTCTGGAAACTGCACGGTCAGTGACCCATGCTGCAGGCGTTGCAGCAATCGGATGGCCGTGCGGGCGGCCGCGGGGGTGCCCTGCGGCAGGGCGAAGCGGGTGGTGGCGGTGCTGCTGTTCATGGCGGTGTCGTTGGGGTGGGGTTCAACGGCTCACAAAGGCGTCGGGGGCCTTGGGCTGGCGGTGGAAAGGCACGCGCTTGAGCCACAGCTTGAGCGCTTGCAGGTGGATGCGGGCCATCACGCCCAGCGTCATCAGGGGGTAGCCCCACAGGGCGCGGCGCAGGCTGGCGCGGGTGATGGGTTCGAGGCGGCCGCTGACGCTGGTTTGGATCAGCGGACCGAGTTCGTCGTCGTGGTCGATGCGCACCACGGTGCGCTCCTGGCCGGCCTGGTGGGTGCGCATGAAGCGAAAGCGGTAGCCCCCGCTGATGGCGCAGAACGGCGACACATGGAACACCTTGCGCGCCGTCAGTTCGCGGCCCCAGGCCGGCTGGTCGAGCAGGTAGCAGTGGCGTTCACCGAAGGTGTTGTTGACCTCGACCACGATGGCGCGCAGGCGGCCATCGCGCTGGTGGCAGTACCAGAAGCTCACCGGTTTGAAGGTGTAGCCCAGCACGCGCGGGTAGCAGTGCAACCAGACCTGCCCATCGGCGTCATCGATGCCTTCGGCCGCCAGCAGCTCGTCGAGCCAGGCCAGCGCCCCACCCTGCTCGGGCGGGCGGCCATCGCCATGGTCGCGGTCAAAAAAGCTCAGCGCAGCAGGCCGGTTGATGGCCAGGGCGCTGTCGTGCAGGCCCGCGCCGCGCATCGGCAGCATGACAAAAAAGGTCGGGTAGGCGAAGGCGTTGTGTGCGGGCCGCAAGCGGGTGTGGCGCACCTGGCCGAAGCCCAGCAGGGGGCGCTCGTCTGGCGTCCCCGGGGCCGGGCCCGCGGGGTGGGACGGCGGGACGCGGCTCAGGTTCATGCCGCCTGCGCTTGCCGTTGCGGCAGGCTCTGAATCAGTTGACGCGCCGCTTGCAGGCCGGACTTGAGACCGTCCTCGTGGAAGCCGTAGCCGGTCCAGGCGCCGCAGAACCAGGTGTGCTGCTGGCCCTGCAATTCGGGCACGCGCTGCTGGGCGCGGATGGCGGCCTGGTCAAACACCGGGTGCGCGTACTCGTAGCGGCCCAGCACCTGGGCCGGGTCAATGTCTTGCACCGGGTTCAGCGACACCAGCACCGGCTGCTCGAACGGCATCGGTTGCAGCTTGTTGAGCAGGTAGTGCAGGCAGACACGGGCGGATTCGCGTGAGTTGTCTTGCGCACGCTCGTAGTTCCAGGCGGCCCAGGCGCTGCGGCGCTGGGGCAGCACGCGCGCATCGGTGTGCAGCACCGCGAGGTTGGGCTGGTAGCTGATGGCGCCCAGCACGTCGCGCTCGGGGCCGCTGGCGTCGCGCAGCAGGCTCAGGGCCTGGTCGGAGTGGGTGGCGAGGATCAGGCGGTCAAAGCGCTCGGCGCGGCCTTCGGTGACGATGCGCACGCCCGCGGCATCGCGCTCGATCAGCTGCACCGGGGTGTTCAGGCGCTTGTCGGCAATGCCGGCCGTGATCTTGTCCACGTAGTGACGCGAGCCGCCACTGACCGTGTGCCAGGCGGGCCGGTTGCTGACCTGGATGAGGCCGTGGTTGTAGCAAAACCGGATCATCGTGGCGACCGGGAAGCGCAGCATCTGGTCGGTGGGGCAGCTCCAGATGCAGCCCAGCATCGGCAGGAAATACCAGTCACGGAACGCGTCGCCGAAGCGGTGTTGGCGCAGAAAGTCTTCCAGCGGCTGCATCAGCGCCGACTCTTCGCCGTTCTGTGCGATCTGGGTGGTCAGTCGGTTGAAGCGCAGCAGGTCAGCCAGCATGCCCAGGAAGCGGCGGTTCAGCAGGTTGCCGCGTTGCGCAAACACCGTCGACAGGTTGGAACCGCTCCATTCAAGCTTGCGCCCCGGGCCCAGCGCATCGGGCACCTGGACCGAGAACGACATGTCCGACGGCGCGGTGGCCACGCCGAGTTCGGCCAGCAGGCTGATCAGCTGCGGGTAGGTGCGCTCGTTGTAGACCAGAAAACCGGTGTCCACGCCGTGCGTGACCTCACCGCGTGCGGTGGGCAGCGTCACGTCGACCGTGTGGGCATGGCCCCCAAAGTAGCTGCCGGCCTCAAACAGGGTGACATCTGCATGGCCTCGCAGCGTGTGGGCAGCGGCCAGGCCCGAGACACCCGAACCCACAATGGCGACTCTCATGCGAGCCTCCATGCCGGGGTGGCCCGGAGCGGGGGGAAGAAAAGTGTTGCGAAGCGCCCCGAAACGAAGGAGGGAGGGAGGGAGGAGGAGAAGCGTTTCAGGATTTCATCCGGGCCACACGGCGCCAGAAGGCTTCGCAACATCGAAAGACACTGCCAACCAGAGGTTTTCAGTGAGCGGTAGAGTGGGGCTGCAGACCAAAAGTTCCAGGAACTTGAAGTTAATTTCCCGTAAAGCACAAGGGGCATGGCAAAAGTCTCCATCGCCTCAGGGGGCGGCCAACTCACGTTGCAGGGTTTTGAGCAGGGCTTTGTCGTCGGGGCCGGTCATGCTTGAGTAGCTCCCGACCACCTGGCCTTGCCGGTTGATCACGTATTTGTAGAAGTTCCAGCGTGGGGTCTGGCCAGAGATCTGGGCCAGCTGCTTGTAGAACGGCGAAGCCTGGGCGCCGGCAACGCTGCTCTTGGCGAACATCGGGAACTTCACCCCGAAGGTGTTTTCGCAGAACTCGGCAATCTGCTGGTTGTTGCCGGTTTCCTGCGAAAAGTCGTTGGACGGGAAGCCCAGCACCACGAGGCCCTGGTCCTTGAAGCGCGCATGCAGGGCTTCGAGTCCTTTGTACTGGCCCGTGAAACCGCAGTAGCTCGCGGTGTTGACCACCAACAAGACCTTGCCCTTGTACTGGCACAGCGCCTGGGGCTTTTCGTCTTGCAGGCGCGGGAAGGTGTGTTGCAGCAAGCTGGGGCACGCTGCGTCGGCGCCTGCCGCGGGGCCAGGGGCTGCGGCGGTCGGGGCTGGCGGCGTGGCCGCGTGAGCGCTGGCCAGCGGTAGCAGGCAGAGTGCCAAAGGCAGCAAGGAAGCGTAGAGTGGGTGTCGCATGCAGGCCTCGGATCCGTGGTGGAGGGAAAGATCTCTTTTTATCTCCTCGCTAGTATACTGCTTAGTATTGTTTGAATACTAGTCGGTATTTTTTGCGCCACTTCATTGACCCTGTCTTTTGCCATGCGCTTTGATGCTTGTTGTCAGATTCGCCGACGGGGGCCCTCAAGCCGCCCGCAGGCCAGGAGGTGTGCATGAGCCCTGACCGCAGTGCCCCAGCCTGGACCCGCCCGCAGCGGGTGGTGTGGGTGTTGGGCGACCAGTTGTGGATGGGCCACCCGGCGTTGGTGGACTTCAACCCGGCCACCGACCATGTGCTGATGGTGGAGGCGCCAGGCGAGGCCCGCGCGGTCTGGAACCACCGCGCCCGCATCGCCGTCTTCCTGTCCGCGATGCGGCATTTCTGCAACGACGTGCACCGACTCGGCTGGGCCTACACCTATGTGCGCCTGACCGACATGGCCGACGAGCCCAGCCTGGCCGGGCGCGCGCAGCGCGTGCTGCAGTCGCTGCAGCCCCGGGTCTTGCGCCTGTGTGAGCCTGGCGACTGGCGCACGCTGACGTCGGCCCAGGCGCTGGCCGACGACCTGGGGGTGGACCTTGAGCTCTTCGCAGACCCGCATTTCATGTGCTCGCGCACCGAGTTCGCGCGCTGGGCGCAGGGCAAGAAGACGCTGCGCATGGAGTTCTTCTACCGCGACATGCGGCGCCGCCACGGGGTGCTGATGGAGGGCCGTGACCCGGCCGGCGGCCAATGGAACTACGACAGCGACAACCGCCAGGGCTTCCCGGCCTCGGGGCCGGGCCCGATTGCGGCCCCCGAGTTGTTTGCCCCGGACCGCATCACCGAGCAGGTGCTGACCCTGGTGGCCGAGCTGTTCCCGGACCACCCGGGTGACCTGGCCCATTTTGTCTGGCCGGTCACGCGCGCCCAGGCGTTGGAGGCGCTGGAGCGCTTCATCAGCGTGCGATTGGCGCCGTTTGGCCCGTATCAGGATGCCATGTGGACCGGCACGCCCTGGGGCTGGCATTCGCTGTTGTCGGTGGCCTTGAACCTGCACTTGCTGGACCCGCGCGAAGTGATTGCCGCCGCCGAGGCCGCCTGGCGTGAGCAGCACCTGCCGCTGGCCAGCGTCGAGGGCTTCATCCGGCAGGTGCTGGGCTGGCGCGAGTTCATCCGCGGCCTGTACTGGCTCGACATGCCGCAGATGGCCGAAGCCAACCACTTTGACCACCACCGTGCCCTGCCCGCCTGGTACTGGACCGGCCAGACCCGCATGGCCTGCCAGCGCGAAGTTGTGCAGCAAACCCTCACCCACGGCTATGCCCACCACATCCAGCGCCTGATGGTGACCGGCCAGTTCGCCCTGCTGGCCGAGATCGAACCGCGCCAGGTCAGCGACTGGTACCTGGCCATGTACGTGGACGCGGTCGAGTGGGTCGAGTTGCCCAACACCGTGGGCATGGCCCTGCATGCCACTGGTCCGCGCTTCACCAGCAAGCCCTACATCGCCAGCGGTCAGTACCTCAAGCGCATGAGCAACTACTGCCAGGGCTGTGCCTACGACCCCGCCCAGCGCACCGGCCCGCGCGCCTGCCCGGTCACCACCTTGTATTGGCACTTTCTGTTGCGCCACGCCGACGAACTGGCGCGCAACCCCCGCACCGCCCTGATGGTCAAGAGCACCGCACGATTGAGCCCCGAGGAGCGGCTGCGTATAAACCAAACCGCGGCCGATGTCCTTGACCATCTCGATGATTTGTAAGGATTTTTTGAGCCTAGCCCTTAAAATTGGGGGAATAACGAAAGATCGCCATGCTCTACCCTGAACTTTTCAAGCAACTCGAGTCCGTCCGCTGGGACATGGACAAGGACATTCCGTGGGACCAGTTCGATGCCTCCAAGCTGTCAGACGAGCAGGCTCAGACCATCAAGATGAATGCCATCACCGAGTGGGCGGCGCTGCCGGCCACCGAGATGTTCCTGCGCGACAACCGGGGTGACAGCGATTTTTCGGCCTTCATGTCGATCTGGTTCTTCGAGGAGCAAAAGCACTCGCTGGTGCTGATGGAGTACCTGCGCCGCTTCCGCCCGGACCTGGTGCCCACCGAGCAAGAGCTGCATGAGATCCGTTTCGAGTTCGATCCGGCCCCGGCCCTGGAAACCCTGATGCTGCATTTCTGCGGCGAAATCCGCCTCAACCACTGGTACCGCCGTGCCTCCGAGTGGCACACCGAGCCCGTGATCAAGCAGATCTACACCACGCTGAGCCAGGACGAAGCCCGCCACGGGGGCGCTTACCTGCGTTACATGAAGCGCGCCATCAACAACTTTGGCAACGAAGCCAAGGCCGCCTTCACCAAGGTTGGCGTGCTGATGGCCAGCGCCCGCCGCACCGCGCAAGCGCTGCACCCCACCAATCTGCACGTCAACAAGGACCTGTTCCCGCGTGACACCATCCAGAGCCGCCTGCCCAACCCCGAGTGGCTGGAGCACTGGCTGGACAAGCAGATCAATTTCGACGCCGTGTGGGAAACCAAGGTCGTGGACCGCATCCTGCACAACATGAGCCTGCTGATGGACCGCAGCTTCAAGAGCGTGCAGGAACTCAACCGCTACCGCAAGGAGCTGGCCGCCAGCCTGGCGCCCGCGGTGCCGGTGGCCGGCGTTCAGCCGGTCTGATCCAAGTCGACCCGGGGGCTGCACAGTCCCCTGGCGCCGCGGGTTTCACGCTGCGCGACGCGCCCCAGCAAAACGGCCCTTCGCGGGCCGTTTTGTTTGGCTTGGGGGCGGCTTGGCTGGGCCGGACCCGCGCGCCTACATCAGGGTCAGCAGGCGCTCCAGGGGCAGGTGGGTTTTGACCTCGCGCACCGGCACCCCGCTGGTGACCTTGAAGTTGGCCTGGGCGGTGTCCCGTGCGGTGGGTTCGGCGGTGGCCATGCCCTGGCGGTTGAGCAGCACCGCCACGCGTGGCGTGCTGGGGGTCTGACCGCGCTTGGTCACCACGGCGATCTCGCCCGACGCCAGCTTCACGTAGGAACCGGGCGCGTACATGCCCACGGCCTTGATCAGGGCGGCGCCGGCTTCGTCGACTTTCTTTTCTTCGTCAAAGTAGCTGCCTTGCATGGCCGCGGTCGACGGCAGCGGCGAGCGCGTGGCGCGCGGCGCCATGCGGGCGCCAAAAATGTCGGCGCGCTGGATCAGCCGCGCCATCTGCTGGGCAATCGGCCGTGTCCCCAGGGGGCCGGGCTTGCGGTCGTGGTGGTGCGCCACCGCCTCCAGCCAGTCGGGGTCTTCGACGCCCAGTTTCTTCAGCAGTTCGACCGACTGGGCCGAGTGGGTTTCGATGGTCTGCACCTGCAGGTTGGTCAGCGGCTGGGCTTGCTGCGCCAACTGGTCCTGCATTTCGGTCATGCTGATGTTCATGGTCAGCGCGGCCTTGCCGAGGCAGCTGACCTGGTCTTCGGTCCAGTTGAGCACGTTGCGCGCCGCCAACATGCAGACCACCGACACCAGCATCGCGTGGGTGGCGCTGTACATGCGGGTCTCGCTGGCGGACAGGTGCATCAGCGCGAACAGGGTGGCGTCGGTCTGGCGCTGCATCAGCAGCATCAGGTCGGCGTGCAACTGGAACAGGCGGGTCATGAAGCCGCTGCTGTCGGGGTTGCGCAGCATGCCGTTGGCGCGCACCTGGATGTCATGCCAGTTGGGGCGCCGGCTGGGGTCGGTGATGGTCGGGGCGGTGCTTTCGGGGCCCTTGCCGTCGGTGATGAACTGGGTTGAGGCGATCGTGCCCAGGGTCTTGCCCTCGCGCACCATGGCGTGCAGCTTGCTGACATAGGCCCGGTGGCTGTCGCCGGACTCGTCGGTGTCCACGCACAGGTTCAGCCCCCGCATGGCCATGGCCTGCAGCTCTTCTTTGGACTGCACCACATAGCCCTTCTGGGCCAACAACACGCCGGTGCTGCTGCGCAGCACAAAAGGCAGTGGGTAGCCCAGGGGGATGGTTTCGAGGTCGAGCTTGACGAGCTTCATGATCGAAATTGATTATGAGGTTTTTGGCTCTTGGAGAGGCACCCGTTCGCACGGTGACTCGGCTGTCAAGCCGTTGAGCCCAATTTTTTGTCTCAATTTGTATGAATTTTGCATCGCTTCACTGAGACAGGTCGAGCGTCCGCCCGGGGCACTCAGGTTTCCAGCCAGGCCAGCCGGCCTTGGCCGATCTCCTGCAAGCGGGCGACCAGGGCCGATTCACGCGATGCGGGCAAGCGCCAGTGGGCCACCACCACGCTGCCGTGTTGCACGTCGAGCAGCTCGGCCTGCGCGGCCTCCAGCTCGCGGCGCAGCGTGCCCTCAAGCGCATAGGGCACGCTGCAGCGCAACGCGCTCCATTTCTCCAGCTTCACTTTGGGGGCGGCCAGCAGCGCCTGGGCCACGCTGTCGGTGTAGGCCCGCACCAGCCCGCCGGCGCCGAGCTTGACGCCGCCAAAGTAACGCACCACCGTGGCCAGCACGCCCTCGAGGTCTTGGTGGCGCAGCACATCGAGCATGGGGCGGCCCGCGGTGCCCCCGGGTTCGCCATCGTCCACCGCCGCCGACTGCCCACCCGCCAGCAAGGCCCAGCACACATGGGCGGCGCCGGGGTGTTCGGCGCGCAACTGTTGCACCACCGCCTGGGCTGCGCTGCGGTCGCTCATGGGCTGGACGCAGCAGATGAAGCGGCTCTTCTTGATGATCAGTTCAGCGTGGGCGGGCGCGGCAAGGGTCTGGGGCATGGCGCCCGGAGCTTAACCCGAGCCGGCACCGTGCCGTGCCGACCGGGCGCTGCAGCCCGCCGCGCTTTCCCCTACCATGCGGCCATTCGATCCCTTTTGGCGCTGACTGGGCGCCACCCCTTGCTGTGAGGCCCCATGACCGCTGCTGCCCTGAAAATTGACTTTGTTTCCGATGTGTCCTGCCCCTGGTGCGCCATTGGCCTGAACGGGCTGCAGACGGCCCTGCAGCGCCTGGATGGCGAGGTGCAGGCCGAGTTGCATTTCCAGCCCTTTGAGCTGAACCCGCAGATGGGCCCCGAAGGCCAGGACATCACCGAGCACCTGGCTGAAAAGTACGGCGCCACCCCCGAGCAAAGTGCCGCCAACCGTGAGGCCATCCGCCAGCGTGGTGCCTCGGTGGGTTTTGCCTTCAACATGGCGGCCCGCGACCGCATCTACAACACCTTCGACGCCCACCGCCTGCTGCATTGGGCCGAGGGCGAGGGGCGTCAGCTGGCGCTCAAGAAGGCGCTGTTCGATGCTTACTTCGGTGCCGGTCGCAACCCGTCCGACCCGGCGGTGCTGGTCGAGCTGGCCACCTCGGTGGGGCTGGACCCGCAGCGCGCGCAGGCCATCCTGGCCAGTGACGAGTTTGCCGACGAGGTGCGGGCCCAGGAGGCCTTCTACCAGCAGCACGGCATCCATTCGGTGCCTGCGGTGATCATCAACGACCGGCACCTGATCCAGGGCGGTCAGCCCCCCGAGGTGTTCGAGCAGGCCTTGCGCCAGATCGCTGCCGCGGGCTGAGCGCCAGGCCTGGTAGGGGGCGGGGCCGGGCCCCGACCGCCGATGAACCTCACTTGAAAACCGCGCTCCAGAGCGCCTCGATCGCCTCGCGCTCGGCTTTCACCTGCGCGGGGTCGACCTGGGTCGGTTCTTCGTTGAGGCGCGCCTGGTGCTGGATGCGGCGCAGCTCGCGGTAGGCCGCCGCGGCGCCCTCGCCCACGCCAGGGGGCAGCAGGCCGGTGGCTTCGGCGCGTTGCAGCAGCGCGATGTTGCCCACGTTGGCGCGCAGCTCGGGGTGCTGGCCCGACTGCGACAGCACCAGGTACTGCACGGCGAACTCGGCGTCCACCATGCCGCCGACGCTGTGTTTGACGTCAAACTGCCCGGGTCGCACGGGGTGCGCGCTGCGCACCCGTTCGCGCATGGTGACGATCTCCTGGCGCAGCGCCTGGGCGTCGCGCGGGGCGGTGATCACGGCCTCGCGCACGGCGTCAAAGCGCGCTTGCAATGCTGGGCTGCCCAGCACGAACCGGGCCCGGGTCATGGCCTGGTGTTCCCAGGTCCAGGCGGTGTTGCTGCCACGCTGGGCCTGGTATTTGGCATAGGCCTCGAAGGTGGTCACCAGCAGGCCCGAGTTGCCGTTGGGGCGCAGCGCGGTGTCGATCTCGTACAGATCGCCCTCGCCGGTCTTCACGCTGAGCCAGTTGATGAGCTTGCGCACAAAGGCGGCAAACACCTCGGGTGCGCGCTCGTCCTCGTCTTCGTAGACAAACACGATGTCGAGGTCGCTGCCGTAGCCCAGCTCCTTGCCCCCCAGCTTGCCGTAGCCAATGATGGCGAACTGCGGCAGGTCGGCGTCGCTGCGGTGGCGGTTCTTCAGCCGCTCCCAGCACCAGCGCACGGTGATCTGCAACAGGGTGTCGGCCAGCAGGCTCAGGTCGTCGGCCACCTGCTCGACGCTCAGGCGGCCCTCGACGTCGCGGGCCAGCGTGCGGAAGGTTTCCGCATGGTGGGCGCGGCGCAGCAGGTTGAGCAGGGTTTCCTCGTCGTCCTCGCCGGTGGAGCGCAGCGAGCCGATGCGGCGCGACAGCTCGTCCTTGAACTCGGCCGCGTTGAAGCGTTCGCTGAACATCGCGTCACTGGCCAGTTCATCGATCACGCCGGGGTGTTGCAGCAGGTAGCGGGCCGGCCAGCGGGCCGCCCCCAGCAGGTGCATCAGGCGCTCGTGCACCGCGGGGCGTTCGAGCAGCATCGCCAGGTAGCTCTCGCGGCGCAGCAGCGGTTCGAGCCAGTTGACCAGTTGCAGCGCGGAGGCTTCGGTGACCCGACCTTCGCGCACCCACAGGCTGCTGCGTTGGATCAGGCGGATCAGGCGGGCCCGCACGTCCTCGCGCAGGGCCAGCACGCGCGGGTGCTCGCGCCACAGCTCCAGGCGCTCGCGCAGGCGCTCGGGCAGTTGCTCCAGCAAGCCTTCGATCTCGGCCGGCGGCTGGCCGCCTTTGGGGCCGCCGCAGCCGCCACCACGGCAGGTTTTTTGCCCGTCGCTCTGGCCCAACAGGATGTCGAACTCCTGCGCCACGAGTTCGCGGTGGGCGTCCAGTTCGTGCAGGAACGGGCAGTAGTTGTCAAAGCCCAGGGTCTGCGCCACCCATTTCAGGTCGTCGTCCTGGGTCGGCAGCAGGTGGGTTTGCTGGTCGTCGAGGTACTGGATGCGGTGTTCCACCCGGCGCAGGAAGGTGTAGGCGCGGGCCAGCGCCTCGGCGGTTTCGCTGGGCATGAGGCCGGCGCGGGCCAGGCGTTGCAACGCCTCCAGCGTGGGGCGGCAGCGCAGCTCGGGGTATTGGCCGCCGCGCACCACCTGCAGCAGTTGCACGGTGAACTCGATCTCGCGGATGCCGCCACGTGACAGCTTGACGTCGTTGGCCCGCTCAGGGTGGCCCGCACTGCGCCGCGCCGCGTGTTCGCGGATCTGGCGGTGCAGGATGCGCAGCGCTTCGAACACGCTGTAGTCGAGGTAGCGCCGGAACACAAAGGGCAGCACCACGCCCCGCAGCTGCTGCACGCCGGGGTTGGCCAGGCAGGCGCGCGGGGCGATGACGCGGCTCTTGAGCCAGGCAAAGCGTTCCCATTCGCGGCCCTGCACCTGAAAGTACTCTTCAAGCGCCGACAAAGACACCGCGGCCGGGCCCGAGTTGCCGTTGGGGCGCAGCGCCAGGTCGACGCGGAACACAAAGCCGTGTTCGGTGGTGTCGCCAATCAGCGCGAAGATCATGCGCACGGCGCGCGCAAAGTACTCGTGGTGGGTGATGCGCCCGCGCCCGTCGGCCAGACCGGCGGTCTCTCCGTCGTGGTCATAGACATAGATCAGGTCGATGTCGCTGGACACATTGAGTTCGCGCGCCCCCAGCTTGCCCATGCCGATCACCCACAGCTCGGCACGCTGGCCGTTGGGTGCCAGCGGCGCACCGTGCCGGCTGTCCAGCTCTTGCTGGACTTCGGTGCAGGCCACGTCCAGTGCCAGTTCGGCGAGTTCGGTGACCGCGCGGGTCACGGTGCTCAGTGCGGCCTGTTGCTCGCAGTCCAGCACCACCAGGCGTTCCATCACCAGCTGGCGCAGCACGCGCAGGGCGGCGCTGGTGTCGTATTGGCGTTCGCGCAGGGCGCTCAGGGCCTCCGCCATCGTGGCCCGGGTGGGCGGCCCCGGCGGCAACAGATGCAACAGGTTCTCGTAGCGGCGGCGCAGGCGTTGCACCAGTCGGGATTTTTCGGCTAAGGGCTGCATGGTCAAAGGCCTTCAGGGCACGCCAGCAAGCGACCCGCGGGTCGCTGCTTTGATTCACATATCTTCATGGGGTCGCTGCCGACCCCGCTTTCGCTGCGGGTCATAATTCCTGCCACATTCAACCAGCCACATGAACGACACCCTGCCCATCCCTACCCGAGGACTGAAGTTCGCCTCAGCCCTGGCGCGGTGGACTTTGCGGGTGCTGCTGGCCTTCTGGTTGGTGCTGGCGCTGTCCTGGGGTGCGCTGCACGGCTGGATTGTGCCCCGGATTGCCGAGTTCCGTCCTTTGCTGGAGCGGCAGGCCAGCCGGGTTCTAGGGCTACCGGTGCACATCGGTCAAATCAGTGCCCGCAGCGAGGGCTTGATCCCCACTTTCGAGCTCGAGGACATCACCCTGTCCGACGCCGAAGGGCGCGACGCGCTGATCCTGCCGCATGTGGTGGCGGCGCTGTCGCCGCGCTCGCTGTGGCACCTGGGTTTCCAGCAGCTCTACGTTGAACGCCCCGAGTTGGAGGTGCGGCGCAGCCGCGACGGGCGCCTGCACGTGGCCGGGCTGGCGGTCGAAGGGGCGCCTGGCGACGGGGGGCGGATCGCCGACTGGGTGTTCTCGCAGGTGGAGCTGGTCATCGCGGGCGGCATCATCCACTGGACCGACGAGCAACGCGGGCTCGACACCCTGTCCCTGACCGACCTGAACCTGGTCATGCGCAACAGCCCGCGGCGCCACATCGCGCGCCTGGACGCCACGCCGCCCCCGCTGTGGGGCGACCGCTTCAGCCTGGTGGCGCAGTTCCGACAGCCCTTGATCAGCGTCCACCGGGGGCGTTGGCAAGACTGGACGGGGCAGATCTATGCCCATTTCACCCGGGTGGATGTGGCCCGGCTGCGCCAGCAGATCGACCCGGGCTTTGAAGTCAGCCAGGGCCAGGGCGCGTTGCGCCTGTGGGCCGATGTGGCCAAGGGGCAGCTCACAGGCGCGGTGGCCGACGTGGCCCTGGCCTCGGTCAATGTGCAGCTGGCGCCGGGCTTGGACCCGCTGGCCCTGACGTCGGTGCAGGGCCGCTTGGGCGGCCACCGCCTGCCGGGCGGGTTTGATTTTTCGACCAGCGGTTTGCAGTTCCTGACCGCCGATGGCCTGCGTTGGCCTGGGGGCAATGTGTTTGTCAGCTACACCCAGCCCCAGCCCAAGCAGCCGGGGCAGGGTGAATTCCGGGCCGACCGCATGGATTTGGCCGCCCTGAGCCAGATTGCCCACCGCGTGCCGCTGGGCGAGGCCACACACCAGGCGCTGGCCCGCCATGCGCCCCAGGGTCTGGTGCAGTCGATGCAGGCCCGCTGGCAAGGGCCGGCGGACGGCCCCGAGCACTACAGCGTCAAGGGGCGGGTGGTCGGGCTGTCGCTCACGGCCCGCGATGGGCTGCCGGGCGTCAGGGGGCTGGACCTGGATTTCGACCTCAACCAGTCCGGCGGCCGCGCGGGCTTGCAGATGGCGGGCGGTCGCCTCGACCTGCCCGGCGTGTTCGAGGACCCGGTGCTGCCCGTTGATCAGTTGGACGCGCAGTTGCAGTGGCAACGCGAGGGCGATCGCCTGGCGCTGAAGGTCGACGAGCTGCGCTTTGCCAACCCCGACCTGCGTGGCGAGGCCCGCTTTCAATGGCGCACCTCGGACCCAGCGCAGTCGCCCTCGCGCAGCCGCTTTCCGGGCGTGCTCGACCTGAACGCGAATGTCAGCGAGGCCGATGGCACCCGCATCCACCGCTACCTGCCCCTGCACCTGGACGCGGACGTGCGCCACTATGTGCAGGACGCGGTGACGGCAGGCCGCATCAGCAACGCCCAGTTCCGCATCAAGGGCGACCTGCATGACCTGCCCTATGCCAACCCCAAGCAGGGCGAGTTCCGCATCAGCGCCCGCGTGCGTGAGGCCGCCCTCAACTACGTGCCCAAGTCGGTCTTGCCGGCGGGGTCGGCCCCCTGGCCCGCGCTCAGCGACCTGCAAGGCGAACTGGTGTTTGACCGCCTGGGCATGTACGTCAAAGGGGCCAGCGCGCGCTTCGCCGGCCACCCTGAGCTGCAGATCACCCGCGTCGAAGCCGACATCCCCAACCTGATGCGCACCGTGGTGGGGGTCGACGCGAATGTCAAAGGCCCGCTGCCCGAGGTGGTGGCCCTGATCAACGGCTCGCCGCTGAGCCGTTTGACCCACCAGGCCCTGAGCCAGGCCACCGCCACGGGGGGCAGCGAGGTCAAGCTCAAGCTGTCGCTGCCGATCAGCCAGATCGACCGCAGCAAGGTGCAGGGCATCCTGACCTTCACCGGCAACAACGACCTGCGCATCTCGCCGCAGGCCCCGGCCTTGTCGCGCCTGCGCGGCCAGCTGGCGTTCTCGGAGACCGGTTTCCAGCTCAACAATGTGCAAGGCCGCGCGCTGGGCGGCGACCTCCGGCTTGACGGCGGCATGCGGCCCGCACCGTCGGCCGGTCCCGGCGCCGCGGGTGAACCTCAGGTGCAGATCCGCGCCACTGGGGTGGCCTCGGCCGAGGGCCTGCGCCAGGCGGCTGAGCTGGGATTTGTCGCCAAGCTGGCCGAACACGCGACGGGCAGCGCGCCTTACACCTTGGCGCTGGGCTTCTACCAGGGGCAACCCGAGATCCAGGTGCAGAGCAGCCTGCAAGGCTTGGCGCTGAACCTGCCGGCCCCTTTGGCCAAGGCTGCCGACACGGTCTTGCCGCTGCGCTTTGACAACAGCCTGCTGCGCGACAGCGCTGCCAACACGCCCCAGCGGGACCAGTTGTTGGTCGAGCTGGGCCGCCTGGTCGCGGTGCATTACGTGCGTGACATCTCGGGGCCGCAGGCCCGCGTGCTGCAGGGCAGCCTGGCCATCGGTCTGGCCGCGGGCGAATCGGCGCCGCTGCCGGCCCATGGGGTGATGGCCAGCGTGCAACTGCCTCAGCTCGACCTCGACGCCTGGGAGCATGTGCTGACCCGCGCGGGGGGACCTGTCCGCCCCAACCCGGTCGCCCCCGCCAGCAGCGCCGCCGAGGCGGCGGCGCAAAGCTACCTGCCCACCGCCATGGCCGTGCGGGCCGGTGAGCTCAAGGCCGACGGGCGTCAGTTGCACAACGTGGTGCTGGGGGGCACGCGCGACGGCGCCATGTGGCGCGCCAACCTCGACGCCCAGGAGCTCAATGGCTACCTGGAGTACCGCCCGCCCGGCGGTACCGGGGCGGGGCGCCTGTTTGCGCGCCTGTCGCGGCTGAAGCTGGCGCAAAGCACCCAGAGCGAGGTCGAGGCCCTGCTCGACGAGCAGCCGTCGACCATCCCCGCGCTGGACATCGTGGTCGATGACTTCGAGTTGCGTGGCAAGCGACTGGGCCGGGTCGAGATCGAAGCCGTCAACCGCGGCGGTGACACCGCCCAGCGCGAATGGCGGCTCAGCAAGTTCAACCTGATCACCCCCGAAGCCACCCTCACCGCCACCGGCAACTGGGCCCAGGTCGGCGTGTCGCGCCTGAGCCGGTCCTTGCAGGAGCACCGGCGCACGGTGATGAACTTCCGCCTGGAGGTGCGTGACGCGGGCGACCTGCTCACGCGCCTGGGCATGCCGGGCGTGGTGCGCCAGGGCCACGGCTCGATGGAGGGGCAGGTGGCGTGGCTGGGCTCGCCGCTGTCGCTGGATTACCCGACGCTGGCGGGCCAGATCAACATCCAGCTGGAGTCGGGCCAGTTCCTGAAGGCCGACCCGGGCCTGGCCAAGTTGCTTGGGGTGCTGAGCCTGCAGGCGCTGCCGCGGCGCCTCACGCTGGACTTCCGCGATGTGTTCAGCCAGGGCTTCTCGTTCGACCTGGTGCGGGGCGACGCGCGCATCGACCAGGGCCGGGCCAGCACCAACAACCTGCAGATGAAGGGCGTCAACGCGGCGGTTTTCATGGAGGGCTCGGCCGACCTGGCGCGCGAGACCCAGGACCTCAAGGTCGTGGTGGTGCCCGAGGTGAACGCCGGCACGGCGTCCCTGGTGGCCACCGCCATCAACCCGGCGATCGGGCTGGGCACCTTCCTGGCGCAGATGTTCCTGCGCCGCCCCCTGATGGAGGCCGCGACCCAGGAGTTCCACATCGATGGCAGCTGGACCGAGCCGCGCATCGTCAAGGTCGAGCGCCCGGCGCGCGAGGCCACCCCGCCTGCTGCCGGAGCCTTGCACCCATGAAAGTTGCCGCCCTCCAGATGGTGTCGTCCCCCTCGGTCGACGCCAACCTCCAAGCCGCCCGCGCCCTGCTGACCCAGGCCGCCGAACAGGGCGCCGAGCTGGCCGTGCTGCCCGAGTACTTCTGCCTGCTGGGCCAGCGCGACACCGACAAGCTGGCGGTGCAAGAGGCCCCGGGCCACGGGCCCATCCAGGACCACCTGGCCGCCTGTGCGCGCGAGTTGGGCCTGTGGATCGTTGGCGGCACCCTGCCGCTGAGCACTGCCCAAGCCGACCGCGTGACCAACAGCAGCCTGGTCTGGTCGCCCGCAGGCGACTGGGTGAGCCGCTACGACAAGATCCACCTGTTTTGCTTCGACAACGGGCGCGAGCGCTATGACGAGTCGCGCGTGCTCGAGGCGGGGCGGCAGCCCGCCTGCTTTGACCTGCCCTCGCGCGACGGCCACACCTGGCGCATCGGCCTCTCGGTCTGCTATGACCTGCGGTTCCCTGAGCTGTACCGTGCCTACGCCCGTGACGGCGCCCACCTGATGCTGGTGCCCAGCGCCTTCACCTACACCACGGGCGAGGCGCACTGGTCGCTGCTGTTGCGGGCCCGCGCGGTCGAGAACCTGGCCTTTGTGGTGGCCCCCGCCCAGGGGGGTGTGCACGAGAACGGGCGCCACACCTGGGGCCACAGCCTGGTGGTCGACCCCTGGGGTGAGGTGCTGGCCGAGCAAGCCCAGGGCCCGGGCGTGGTGCTGGCCGAGCTGGACTGGGCCACCTTGCAACGTTGCCGGGCGCAGTTGCCCGCCTTGTCCCACCGCGTGCTGTGACCGTGCCGAACTCGACCCTGTTGCCCAGTCGTCCCCCGGAAACCGGCCTGGCCCGCCTGCTGCCCTTGGGCTGGCGCCGCTGGACCCTTTGGCTGCTGCTGGCCGTGCTGGTGTTGTTGATGCTGGGGGTGATGGTCTACCTGGCCGGGCGCTACGAGGCCAGCCAGGTGCAGGCCCGCATCGACCGCGACACCTCGGACGCGCTGGGCGACATCCGGGGCGGCCTGACCCGCAATGTGCAAAGCCTGCAGGCGCTGCAGGCCAGCAACCCGACCCCGGCGTCCTGGGCCATCGAGGCGGGGGAGCTGTTGCGCGAGCACCGCGAGATCGTGCGCATCGAGTGGCGTGACAGCCACCTGCAGGTGCTGTCCCAGGTCGACACCCCCTACCGCAGCAAGCTGTTTGACCGCAGCGGGCGCGAGAGCGCGCAGACCGATGTGTCCCTGGCCTGTGCCACGGCGCGGCGCTTCAATGGGCCGGCGTATTCGAGCTCCTACTTTGTGCCGCGCCTCGATGGCCTGGGGCTTGAAGTGGTCGAGCTGTGCATGCCCCTGATCAACGCAGGCCGGGTGTCGGGCTATGTGCTGGCCACCTACGCCTTGCAGGAGGTGCTGGCCAACCTGGTGGGCCGTCAGCTGGCGCGCAGCCAGGAGATTTCGTTCACCGAGGCCGATGGCACGCGCCTGGCGCTGCACGGGTCGGCGCGCCGCGGCACGCGCATGTTCACCGCCCAGCAGCTGCTGGACCTGCCCGGCAACACCCTGGTGCTGCGCCTGGACAGCTGGCACAGCGCCCCGAGCCTGTTCCCCAACGTCATGACCGCGCTGGTCACCGCGATGGCGATTGCGCTGGTGTCGGTGCTGGTGCTGCTGGCCAAGGACACCCGCCGCCGCCTGGCCGCCGAGCGCGACCTGGCCGATGCGCTGGCCTTCCGCAAGGCCATGGAGGACTCGCTGGTCACCGGCCTGCGCGCGCGCGACCTGCAGGGGCACATCACCTACGTCAACCCGGCCTTCTGCCAGATGGTGGGTTTTGAGCTCGAGGAGCTGTTGGGCCATGGCATGCCCGCGCCGTACTGGCCGCCCGACCTGGTCAGCGAGTACGAGCAGCGCCAGGCCATTCGCCTGGCTGGCAACGTGCCGCCGCGCGAGGGGTTTGAATCGGTCTTCATGCGCAAGGACGGCAGCCGCTTCCCGGTGCTGGTGATCGAGGCCCCGCTGATCAACGCGCAGGGCCTGCAGACCGGCTGGATGAGCGCCTTCCTCGACATCAGCGAGCAACGCCGCATCGAGGAGCTGTCGCGCGCCTCGCAAGAGCGCCTGCAGGCCACCGCCCGCCTTGCCACGGTGGGCGAGATGGCGTCCCTGCTGAGCCACGAACTCAACCAACCGCTGGCGGCCATTTCGAGCTACGCCACCGGTTCCATGAACCTGCTGCGCCAGGGCGACAGCACGGTCACGCCCGACATCGAGATGGCGCTGCGCCGCATCGCCGAGCAGGCCGAACGCGCGGGCCGCGTGATCAAGAGCGTGCACGACTTTGTGCGCCGCCGCGACCAGGCGCGCGAGGCCGTGCCGGCGCGCCGCCTGCTGGAGGCCATCATGCCGCTGGTGACCTTGCAGGCCCGCAAGCTCGGGGTGCGCGTGGTGACCGACATCGAACCGAACCTGCCCGAGGTGATGTGCGACCGCACCATGGTCGAGCAGGTGCTGCTGAACCTGGCGCGCAACGGCATGCAGGCCATGGACCAGCCCGACATCCGCGAGCGGGTGCTGCGCATTCAGGCCCGCAAGGCCGCCTCCAACGAGGCCAACGGCTGGCTGGAATGGTCGGTGGCCGACCAGGGCGCGGGCATCTCCGAGGAGGTCGGGCAGCAGCTGTTCACGCCGTTCTTCACCACCAAGGCCGAGGGCATGGGCCTGGGGCTGAGCCTGTGCCGCACCGTGGTGGAGCAGCACGGTGGCTACCTGGGTTTCGAGCGCCTGTCGCCAAACGGTACGATCTTCAGGTTCACCCTGCCCGTCAAGAAAAACCCGGCGCCCTGACCACGGCGCCAACGCACTGCCCAACCGCTCAAAGCCCATGGAACCCTCGCTCGACGCAACTGTTTACATCGTGGATGACGACGCTGGCGTGCGTGACGCGCTGGCCTGGCTGCTGCGCTCACGCCGATTGCTCAGCGAGGTGTTTGACAGCGCCGAGGCCTTTGACCGGGTGCTGCAGTCGCGGCCCGCGCCGACCCAGCCCTGCTGCCTGTTGCTGGACGTTCGCATGCCCGGCATGAGTGGGCTGGCCTTGTTTGAGCAGCTCATCGAGCGCGGCTTGCAGGACGCGATGCCGGTGATTTTCTTGACCGGTCATGCCGACGTGCCGACGGCGGTGGATTCGGTCAAGCGCGGGGCGTTTGACTTCTGTGAGAAGCCGTTTTCCGACAACGCGCTGGTGGACCGCATCGAGCAGGCCTTGCGGCGCTCGGCCGAGGTGCTGGCCATGCGGCGGCAACGCGTGGGCCTGCAAACCCGGCTCACCGAGCTGACCGAGCGCGAGCGCGATGTGATGCGCCTGGTGGTCGAGGGTCTGCCCAACAAGCTGATCGCCGATCAGCTAGACATCAGCGTGCGCACGGTCGAGGTGCACCGCTCGCGTGTGTTCGACAAGATGAGCGTCAAGTCGGCGGTGGAACTCGCCAACCTGCTGCGCAGCTTGGACTGAGGGCGCGCTGCCGCCGGCGGCCGTCAGTCCCCACTGGGGGGCTCAGCCCGCGGCCACCTTGGCCGCTCCCGGGGGGCTCAGCTGGCGCGTTCGCCGACAAAAATCTCCACCCGCCGGTTGCGCGCCCGCCCGGCGGCGGTGTCGTTGCTCGCCACGGGTTGGCTGGCGCCACGGCCTTCGATTTGGATGCGCTCAAATGCCACACCGCGCGCGGCGAGGTAGTCGCGCGTGCTGGCCGCGCGGTCCTCGGACAGCGGCCGGTTCACGGCGTCGCTGCCCGAGCTGTCGGTGTGGCCCACGATGCGCACTTCGGCCCGTGGGTTGTTGCGCAGGCTGGTCGCAAACTGGTCGAGGATGGGGCGCAGATCGGCCTTGATGGCGGCGCTGCCGGTGTCAAAGGAGATGTCGCTGGGGATGTTCAGCTGCAGCTGGTTGTCGGCGGTTTGCGTCACCGTCACACCGCTGCCTTGGGTGGCTTGCTCCATGGCCTTCTTCTGTTCGTCCATGTGGCGCGACCAGATGTAGGTGCCGAGGGCGCCAATGCCCGCGCCGATCACCGCTCCGGTGCCCGCGCTGCCGCCCGTGGCCGAGCTCAGCACGGCGCCCGCCAGGGCCCCGACGCCTGCCCCGGTGCCAGTGCGGCGCTGGGTTTCGCTCATGTCGGCGCAGGCGCCAAGCAGGGTGGCCGCCGCCAGGGCAGCAAGCAAAGTCCTTTTCATGGTCAGTCTCCCGTAGTGGGCGGCTTGTGCCGCCAGGTTGAGACTGTCCTTGTAAGCCAGAAGCCCCGGCTTGTCGATGTCGCGGGGCTTTACTTTTTGTGAGAATCTGTGTCGTCGTCGGTGGGCGGTGGCAGTTCGCCCTTCTGGCGACCCGAGAACATGGTCCACCACACAATCAGCACCAGCACCAGCAAGGCCAGCAGGGCTTCAAGCAAAATCAGACCCATGATGAAAAGACTCCTGTGGCACGCCGTGATGGCGCTCATTGTAGGAATGTTGGCCTCGTGTGCCAGCCGCCTGCCCGAAGCCGACAGCCCGGCCCGCCCGGGTGAAGCCACGCCCACCGCGCCCGCTCCCGAGGTGGCAGGGACGGACCCCTGGCAAGACACCCAGCCCTTGCCCGCCCCCCGGGTGCAGGGCAACAGCCGCTGGGTCCCGGTGCGCTGGGCCGAGTTGCCGGGCTTCAACGAAGACAACCTGTTCGAGGCCTGGACCGCCTGGATCAAGAGCTGCGAGCGCCCCGGGCCGGTGTTTGCCCCCCTGTGCGCCGAGGTGCGCCAACTCAGCATCGCCAGTGCGGCCGAGCAACGCGCCTGGATGGTGCGCCGCCTGCAACCGCACCGGGTCGAGTCGCTGGAGGGCCAGGCCGAAGGCTTGCTGACCAGCTATTACGAACCGGTGATTCCGGCCAGCCGCCTGCCCACCAAGGGCTTCGGCGTGCCCCTGTACCGCGCCCCGGCCAGCCTGGGCCAGCGCCGCCCCTGGTACACGCGGCAGGAGATCGAGTCCCTGCCCGAGGCCCAGGCCGCCCTGCGCGGGCGCGAGATCGCCTGGATCGCCGACCCGGTCGAGGCCATGGTGCTGCACATCCAGGGCTCGGGGCGCCTGCGCATCACCGAGCCCGACGGCAGCCAGCGCATGGTGCGGCTGGCTTTTGCCGCCACCAACGACCAGCCCTACAAGAGCATCGGTCGCTGGCTGCTGGACCAGAACCTGACCCGTGACGCCACCTGGCCCGGCATCCGCCAGTGGCTGTCGCAGAACCCGCAGCGCAGCACCGAGTTGCTGTGGAGCAACCCGCGCTATGTGTTCTTCAAGGAAGAAGCCTTGTCCGGCACCGACCCCACGCAGGGCCCGCGCGGCGCCCAGGGGGTGGAGCTGACGCCCGGGCGTTCGATCGCGGTGGAGCGCCAGAACATCCCCTATGGCACGCCGGTCTGGCTGGTGTCCAGCGGCCCGACGGCGCAGCTGCAGCGCCTGGTGATGGCCCAGGACACGGGCAGCGCCATCATCGGGCCGGTGCGGGCCGACTACTTCGCGGGTTGGGGCGCTGACGCGGGCGAGCTGGCCGGTCGCCTCAAGCAGCCGCTGCGCCTGTGGGCGCTCTGGCCGCGCTGACCCGGTCGACCCTTTCGGGGCCAGGGCGTGCCCTGCCCGCCCGCCTGCACGGCGGCGGCGCCCTCAGCGCGGCGGGTGGGCCTTGCCCTGCGGCCGCAGGTGGCCCAGCGGCAGGGCGCTGCTGGCCTTGACCTCGCCGAGTGAAAAGCTGGTGTGCAGGTCCTTCACATTGGGCAGGTTGATCAGGCTCTTGAGCGCGAAGCGCGAGAAGCTGTCCAGGTCCTGTGCCACCACCTGCAGCTCGAAGGTGCCGGTGCCGCTGATGTAGTGGCAGGAGATCACCTCGGGCAGCTCGCGCACCGCGTCCTCCAGTCGCTTGGTGGCGTCTCCGGTGTTGCGCTCGGCGTCCAGCCGCACAAAGGCCAGCACCCCGAGTCCGATCTTGTGGCGGTCGATCTCGGCGCGGTAGCCCTTGATGAAACCCGCTTCTTCCAGCGCCCGCACGCGGCGCCAGCACGGTGCCGCCGACAGGCCCACGCGCTGGGCCAGTTCGGCGTTGGTCAGGCGCGCGTCGGCCTGCAGTTCGCTGAGGATGGCGATGTCGAATTTGTCCAGGGTGTCCATGGTGTGCGGCAGCTTCGGGGTTGGCGGGGGCGAGGGGGCGGTCAGGGCGCGCCAGCGGGCTCGTCCAGGCCCGCATCATACAAAGTTGCATTGCCGTGAAAACCCTTGAGTTGGATGAATCTTTCTTCAATTTGCAGAACGAGAAAGATTTGATCTTTTAATGCCGTTTTGAGGGAATAGAACGCAAAGACATATCCGGGCGCCCCGCATACACTCATTTGAACTTCGCCACGTCGGGCCAGACCGCCTGGACCGACGTCAGAAAAGCAACAAGCGGCGACCCCCGATGCCGCGCAGGAGACAACGATGAACGCCCCCCTACCCGACCACATTCGCCGCGCGCTGGAGACGGTGACCCTGGACGACAAATACAGTCTGGACTACGGTCGCGCCTTCATGAGCGGGGTGCAGGCCCTGGTCAAGCTGCCCATGCTGCAGCGCCTGCGCGACGCCCAGCAGGGCAAGAACACCGCGGGCTTCATCAGCGGCTACCGGGGCTCGCCGCTCGGCGGCTACGACCAGGCGCTGTGGAAGGCCAGCCCCTTCCTCAAGGCGCAGAACATCGTGTTCCAGCCGGGCGTCAACGAAGAGCTGGCCGCCACCGCGCTGTGGGGCACGCAGCAACTGGGCTTTGCGCCCCAGGGCACGCAGAAGTTCGATGGTGTGTTCGGCATCTGGTACGGCAAGGGCCCGGGCGTGGACCGCTGCTCCGACGTCTTCAAGCACGCCAACATGGCCGGCACCACGCCCTGGGGTGGGGTGATCGCGGTGGCCGGTGACGACCACATCTCCAAAAGCTCCACCGCGGCGCACCAGAGCGACCACATCTTCAAGGCCTGCGGCTTCCCGGTGTTCTTCCCGTCCACGGTGCAGGAGATCCTGGACCTGGGCCTGCACGCCTTTGCACTGAGCCGCTACGCCGGCGTCTGGTCGGGCATGAAGACCATCCAGGAGATCGTCGAGTCCAGCGCCACCGCCATGATCGACCCCGACCGGGTGCAGATCCAGATCCCGACCGACTTCGAGATCCCGCCGGGCGGCGTGCACATCCGCTGGCCCGACCATGCGCTGGACCAGGAAGCGCGTCTGTTCGACACCAAGTGGTACGCCGCGCTGGCCTACATCCGCGCCAACCGCCTCAACTACACCGCGGTGCAGGGCCCGAACGACCGCCTCGGCATCATGGCCAGCGGCAAGGCCTGGAACGACATGCGCCAGGCGCTGGTCGACCTTGGCCTCGACGAAGACGCGTGCCGCGCCCTGGGCATCCGCCTGCACAAAGTGGGCGTGGTCTGGCCGCTCGAGGCGCAGCTGACGCGGGAGTTCGCCACCGGCCTGCAAGAGATCCTGGTGGTCGAAGAGAAGCGCCAGGTCATCGAATACCAGCTCAAGGAAGAGCTCTACAACTGGCGTCCCGACGTGCGCCCCAATGTGGTGGGCAAGTTCGACGAGGGCGAGGGCGACTTCAGCGGTGGCGAATGGGCCCGCCCCAACCCCACGGCCAACACCTTGCTGCGCGCCAATGCCGACCTGTCGCCGGCGCTGATCGCCAGCGCCATCGCCAAGCGCCTGCAGCGCCTGGGCATGCTGCCCGCGGGCAGTGACCTGGCGCAGCGGGTGCAGACCCAACTGGCCCTGCTGGAGGCCAAGCAACGTTCGATGCAGGTGATCGAGGTCAATGGCGTGCAAGGGGCGGACCGCCAGCCCTGGTTCTGCTCGGGTTGCCCGCACAACACCAGCACCGTGGTGCCCGAGGGCTCGCGTGCCATGGCCGGCATCGGTTGCCACTTCATGGCCACCTGGATGGACCGCAGCACGGTCGGCTTCACCCAGATGGGCGGCGAAGGCGTGCCGTGGACGGGCCAGCAGCCCTTCAGCACCGAGCAGCATGTGTTTGCCAACCTCGGTGACGGCACCTACTTCCACAGCGGCTTGCTGGCGGTGCGCCAAAGCATTGCCGCGGGGGTCAACATCACCTACAAGATCCTCTACAACGACGCCGTGGCCATGACCGGTGGCCAGCAGGTCGGTGAGCGCCCCGAGGGCCACTCGGTGCTGCAGATCGCGCAGAGCATGCGCGCCGAAGGGGCGCAAAAGATCACCATCGTCACCGACGAGCCCGAGAAGTACGCCGGCGTGCGAGGCCTGCCCGCGGGCATCGCGATCCAGCACCGTGACACCCTGGACGCGGTGCAGCGCGAGTTCCGGGAGATCAAGGGCACCACGGTCATCATCTACGACCAGACCTGTGCCACCGAGAAGCGCCGCCGCCGCAAGCGCGGCACGATGGTCGACCCGGCCCAGCGCGTGCTGATCAACGAGCTGGTCTGCGAGGGCTGTGGCGACTGCGGTGTGCAGTCCAACTGCCTCAGCGTGGAGCCGCTGGAGACCGAGTTCGGTCGCAAGCGCACCATCAACCAGAGCAGCTGCAACAAGGACACCTCGTGCCTCAAGGGCTTCTGCCCGAGCTTCATCACCGTCGAAGGCGGCCAGCTCAAGAAGAAGGCCAAGGGCCAGGCGGTGTCGCCGTTCGAGCTCGGCGCCGTGCCCGACCCGCTGCCGCGCGGCATCCCGGCCACCCACGGCGGGGTGTGGGGCATTGTGGTGGCTGGCGTCGGCGGCACCGGGGTCATCACGATCGGCCAACTGCTCGGCGTGGCCGCCCACCTGGAGGGCAAGGGCATCGTCACGCAGGACGCGGCGGGCCTGGCCCAGAAGGGCGGCGCCACCTGGAGCCATGTGCTGATCGCCGAGCGCCAGGACGACATCCGCACCACGCGCGTCAGCGTGGCCGCGGCCGACCTGGTGCTGGGGTGCGACCCGCTGGTCACGGCGGGCAAGGAAACCCTGGCCCGCATGCGTGAAGGCCGCACCTTTGTGGCCCTGAATTCGCACAGCACGCCGACCGCGGCCTTTGTGCGCAACGCCGAGTGGCAAAACCCGGCCGAAGCCTGCCTGGCCCAGGTCCAGCAAGCCGTGGGCGCCGGCTTGGGCGCGTTTGACGCCGACGGCGTGGCCTCGCGCCTGATGGGCGACAGCATTTACGTCAACCCCATGATCCTGGGCTACGCTTGGCAAAAGGGCTGGATCCCGCTGGGTCTGGCCTCGCTGACGCGCGCCATCGAGCTCAATGGGGTGGCAGTCGATGCCAACAAGGCCGCCTTCCACTGGGGGCGTCAGGCGGCGCACAACCCAGCCGCGGTGCAGGGCCTGCTGGCGCCCACCCAGGTGCTGCAGTTCAAGCCGCGCGAAACCGTGGCCTCGCTGGTGGCGCGCCGGGTCGAGTTCCTCACCGCTTACCAGAACGCCGCCTACGCCAAGCGCTACCAGGACTTCGTGGCCCAGGTGCAGCAGGCCGAGAGCGCAGTCGGCAAGACCACGCTCACCGAAGCGGTGGCGCGCTACCTGTTCAAGCTGATGGCGTACAAGGACGAGTACGAAGTGGCCCGCCTGCACAGCGACCCGGCCTTCCTGGCGCGCGTCAACGGCATGTTCGAGGGCGATTTCACGATCAACTACCACTTGGCGCCTCCGCTGACCGCTCAGAAGAACGACAAGGGCCAGTTGCTCAAGAAGAAGTACGGCCCGTCGATGCTGACCGGCTTCCGCTGGCTGGCGCGCCTCAAGGGCCTGCGCGGCACCGCCTTCGACGTGTTTGGTCGCACCGAGGAGCGCCGCACCGAGCGCGCCCTGATCGGCGAGTACCAGGCCCTGATGGAAGAACTGTGCCGAGGCCTGAGCGCCGACAACCACGCCCTGGCGCTGGAGTTGGCGCGCCTGCCCGAGCAGATCAAGGGCTATGGCCACGTCAAGGAGCGCAACCTGCATGCCGCGCGCCAACGCTGGCAATCCCTGCTGGCCCAATGGCGGGACGGCGCCGTCCGCCGCCAGGCCGCCTGAACGGGCAGCCCCCGGCCGCGCCCGGGGGCAACTGGACTGGGACCTCAGCGGCCGGGTGGCAACACCCGGCCGTTTTGCTTGGGCGCCCCGCTGCGCCGTGGCCCGAGGCGGCCCGGGGCGCAGCGGGCCGGGCCCCAGCCGCCCGAGGGCTTGAAAAAGGCCTGTTCGGCGCTCAAATCCCTGGTCGGGCAGGGGGATGGTCCCGGCTTACAATCTGCCAGCACCCGCCCGCCTGCGCTTTGGCGCTGGTGCGAGGGTCCGCCTTGTCTTTTGTCACCCCTTGTGGAGTCTTTTGTGTTCATTTCTTCCGCTTTTGCCCAAACGGCCCCGGCCGCCGCCGCCGCTGGTGGCGACATCATGTCGTCGCTGACCAGCATGCTGCCCCTGGTGCTCATGTTCGTGGTCTTGTACTTCGTCATGATCCGCCCCCAGATGAAGCGCCAAAAAGAACACCGCGCCATGATTGACGCGCTGGCCAAGGGCGACGAAGTGGTCACCTCGGGTGGCCTGCTGGGCAAGGTGTCCAAGATGGGCGAAACCCACCTGGGCCTCGAAGTGGCCAACGGCGTTGAAGTGCAGATCCAGCGCAGCGCTGTGGTTCAAGTGCTGCCCAAGGGCACGGTGAAGTAAACCGGCCATGGCCCACCAGGCAAACCGCCCTCTGCGCTTGCCTGTCTGGCCGGCCCGCCCTTGGACTGCATCAGCCCGGGGTGGTCAGACCAGTTTCTTTTTCATTAGTCAGGTATCAGCGCGATCATGAACCGTTACCCGGTCTGGAAATACGCGATCATCTTGGTCGTGTTGCTCGTTGGGGTGCTCTACACCCTGCCCAATTTCTTCGGCGAATCTCCCGCCGTGCAGGTGTCTTCGGGCAAGGCGACGATCAAGATCGACACCGCCACCGTGCAGCGGGTCAAGGACGTGCTGAGTGCGGCCGACCTCAAGGCCGACGCGCTGGCCTTTGACGGCAATTCCATCAAGGCGCGTTTCCTCACCCCGGACGACCAGCTCAAGGCCAAGGACGCCCTGCAGCACGCGCTGGTGCCGGACGCCAGCGACCCGTCTTACGTGGTGGCCCTGAACCTGCTCTCCAGCACCCCGTCCTGGCTCAGCGCCCTGCACGCGGCACCCATGTACCTGGGGCTGGACCTGCGCGGCGGTGTGCACTTCATGCTGCAGGTCGACATGGCCGCGGCCCTGACCAAGAAGGCCGATTCGCTGACCGGTGACATCCGCTCGCTGCTGCGCGAGAAGACCGTGCGCCACGGCGGCATCGCCCGCAACGGCCTGGTGGTCGAGGTCAAGGCCCGTGACAGCCAGACCCTGCAAGCCGCCCGCAACGCGATCGCCGACCAGTTCCCCGACCTGCTGCTGACCGACGCCCCCGACGGCGCCGAGTTCGTGCTGCGCGCCACCCTCAAGCCCGAGGCCGCCCGCAAGGTGCAGGAAATGGCGCTGAAGCAAAACATCACCACCCTGCACAACCGGATCAACGAACTCGGCGTCTCCGAGCCCGTGATCCAGCAGCAGGGCGTGGACCGCATCGTGGTCCAGCTGCCGGGCGTGCAGGACACCGCCAAGGCCAAGGACATCCTGGGCCGCACCGCCACGCTGGAAGTGCGCATGGTCGACGAAAGCTCGGACGCCCGTTCGGCTGAGACCGGCCGCGCCCCGGTGCCCTTTGGCAGCGAACGCTACCCCGACCGCAATGGCCAGTCCCTGGTGGTCAAGAAGCAATTCATCCTGACCGGCGAAAACCTCACCGATGCCCAGCCGGGCTTCGACAGCCAGACCCAGGAACCCACCGTCAACCTGACGCTGGACGCCAAGGGTTCGCGCATCTTCCGCGACGTCACGCGTGAGAACGTCGGCAAGCGCATGGCCATCATCCTGTTCGAAAAGGGCAAGGGCGAGGTCGTGACCGCGCCGGTGATCCGCTCGGAGATCAGCGGTGGCCGGGTGCAGATTTCGGGCCGCATGACGGCCATGGAAGCCACCGACACCTCGCTGCTGCTGCGCGCCGGTTCGCTGGCCGCGCCGATGGAGATCATCGAAGAACTGACCATTGGCCCCACGCTGGGCGCCGAGAACATCTCCAAGGGCCTGCACAGCGTGACCTGGGGCTTTGTGGTGATCTGCATCTTCATGTGCATCTACTACATGGTGTTCGGCGTTTTCTCGAGCCTGGCACTGGGCCTGAACCTGCTGCTGTTGATGGCCGCGCTGTCCATGCTGCAAGCCACCCTGACGCTGCCTGGCATCGCCGCCATGGCGCTGGCCCTGGGCATGGCGATCGACTCCAACGTGCTGATCAACGAGCGGGTGCGCGAAGAACTGCGCGCCGGTGCTTCGCCGCAGGCGGCCATCCACGCCGGTTACGACCGCGCCTGGGCCACCATCCTGGACTCCAACATCTCCACCCTGATCGTCGGCCTGGCCTTGCTGGCGTTTGGCTCCGGTCCGGTGCGTGGTTTTGCCGTGGTGCACTGCATTGGCATCTTGACCTCGATGTTCTCGGCCGTGTTCTTCTCGCGTGGCCTGGTCAACCTTTGGTATGGCCGCCAGAAGAAGCTCAAGTCCGTGGCCATTGGCACGGTGTGGCGCCCCGACGAGGGCACCGCCCTGACCCGCTCCGAATGACGCGGCGCGACTGAAACTGGCAGACTGAATCTGGTCGACGCCCCCGGGGGGCGCGGCCTAGCAAGGACAAAGCGATGGAATTTTTCAAGATCCGCAAAGACATCCCGTTCATGAAGAACGCGCTGGTGTTCAATGTGATTTCCTTTCTCACCTTTGCTGCAGCGGTGTTCTTCCTGCTCACGCGCGGCCTGCACCTGTCGGTGGAGTTCACGGGCGGCACGGTGATGCACGTCAGCTACGCGCAGGCGGCCGAACTCGAGAAGGTGCGGACCTCGGTCGCGGGCCTGGGCTTCAGCGATGTGCAGGTGCAGAACTTCGGCAGCTCCAAGGACGTGATGATCCGCCTGCCGGCGCAAAAAGGGGTCAGCTCGGCGCAGCAAAGCGAGCAGGTGATGGGCGCCCTCAAGGCACTCGACGCCGAGGCCACGCTGCGCCGCACCGAGTTTGTCGGTCCCCAGGTCGGTGAAGAACTGGCCCACGACGGCCTGAAGGCCCTCGGGGTGGTGGTGCTGGGCATCATGGTGTACTTGGCGATCCGTTTTGAATGGAAGTTCGCGGTCGCCGCCATCATCGCCAACCTGCACGACGTGATCATCATCCTGGGCTTCTTTGCCTTCTTCCAGTGGGAGTTCTCGCTCGCTGTGCTGGCGGCGATCCTGGCCGTGCTGGGCTACTCGGTGAACGAATCGGTGGTGATCTTTGACCGGATCCGCGAAAACTTCCGCCGCTTCCGCAAGATGAACACGGTCGAGATCATCGACAACGCGATCACCTCCACCATCAGCCGCACCATCATCACCCACGGTTCGACCCAGATCATGGTGTTGTCCATGTTGCTGTTTGGGGGCCAGACGCTGCATTATTTCGCCATGGCCCTGACCATCGGCATTTTGTTCGGCATCTACTCCTCGGTCTTCGTGGCCGCGGCGATCGCGATGTGGCTCGGCATCCAGCGCGAAGACCTGGTCAAGGGCCCGGTGCGCAAGGACGAAGACCCCTCCGACCCCAACGCCGGGGCCACCGTCTGAGCGTCACGCTGACCTGCTGCTGAGCCCCCATGGCCACTTACGCTGCCCCCACGCCGCCCCATGAACTGGGGCTGCAGGTGCGTCAGCGTTTTGTCGATGTGCTGCTCAAGGGCCTGCCCGCGCTGGCCGAAGCCAGCGACACCCAAATGCTGGCGCTGGCCTCCCAGACCGGCACCGCACGCGAAATGCAGGCGCACCGCGACGCCTGGCTGGCCTGGCAGCAGAAGCGCGGCGTGTTTCTGACCCAGTTGCGCCACGCCTGGCAGGGGGCCCTGAAGCCCGCCGCCGCGAGCCCGGCGCCCCGCGCCGGCCAGCTCGATGTGCTGAGCCTGGAGCTGGTGGGTGACGACGTGGTCGAGAACAAGATCATGTCCTCGCGCATGGCCTCGGCCCTGTCCGAGCGCGTGGCCCTCGAATGGGGTGAGCTGCGCGGCCGCTTGCAGGAGTTGCAGGCGGGTGAGGACCTGCCCGCCAACGATGTGCTGCGGGTGGAGACCCTGACCCAGCTGCTGGTCGAGCAGTGGGTGCAGTGCGAGCTGTCGCGCGACAGCCTGCTGGTCCTGTTTGAGCGCCTCAAGGGCCTGATGGCGGCCCAGTTGCGCGAGGCCTACCGCGGCGCCAGCGACTGGCTCACGCAGCGCGGTGTGGTGGCCAACGATGACCTGCGCGCCCGCGTCAAGCGAGCGCCCTCCTCGCTGGGCTTTGACAGCGGCTCCCAGTCGGCCACGCTGCAGTCCACCGGGCAAGACCTGGCATCCACCCGTTCGGGCCTCAGCAGCCGCAGTGCGCGGGCCGAGGACACCCGACTGCTCACCGCCACCACCCCCCTGTTGCGCGCCCGCGCCCGTGCCCATGGCCTGATCGGGCAGTTGCAGCGTTTGCTGTTGCGTTCGGTGGGCGAGGTGGGGGGCAGCCTGGCGGGCGACAGCACCGTGCGCAGCCCGGTGGCGTCGCCTTCGGCACGCGCTGGCTTGTCGGGCGGTGCCCCGATCGCCGCCGGCACGCCGACCGGCGTGGCCGGTGGTTTGGGCCTGAGTGGCTTGCAGTTTTCGGCCCCGGCCAGCGAGGCCTTGGCCCAGGCCCTGGCCGCCGCCCCCTTGCAGCACCAGCGCCAGGACGGCGCGCCGCTGTCGGGGGTGCTGGTGCTCGACGCCTCGGCGGCGGGCGTCGCGGCGGCGGTGGGGGCCGTGCGTGAGAAGTCAGCCGAACTCAAAAAGAAGACCGCCAACCCGGCCGAGAAAGCCACGATCGAGATCGTGGCGCTGATGTTCCAGAGCATCCTGTCCGAGGAGCGCCTGCCGCCCACCATCCGGGTCTGGTTTGCGCGCCTGCAGGTGCCGGTGCTGCGCGTGGCGCTGGCCGAGCCGGAGTTCTTTGAGAACCTCAGCCACCCGGCGCGCCTGCTGATCGACCGCATGGGCTCCTGTGTGCTGGGCTTTGACGACAACGCCATCGCGGACTCGGCGCTGGAAGCAGAGATCCGCCGCGTGGTGCAGGTGATCGAGCAGTACCCGGAGACCGGGCGCCGCGTGTTCCAGCTGGTGCATGACGAGTTTCAGCGCTTCCTGGACCGCTTCCTGACCGAAAAGAGCAAGACCTCGCGCCTGGTGTCGGTGGCCCAGCAGGTGGAGCAAAAAGAAGCGCTGGGCATCCAGTACACCATCGAGCTGCGCAACATGCTCAAGGACATGCCGGTGCGCGACGAGGTGCGCGACTTCCTGTTCAAGGTGTGGTCCGAGGTGCTGGCCCTGTCGGCGGTGCGCAGCGGGCCGCAGCACGACACCACGGTGCTGTTCAAGAAAACCGCTGCCGACCTGGTGTGGGCGGCCAGTGCCAAGCCCAACCGCGCCGACCGCGCCCGCGTGATCCACGACCTGCCCATGCTGCTGCAGCGCCTGCGCCAGGGGCTGAGCCTGCTGGGCGTGAACGGCAGTGCGCAAGAAGCGCACATCAAGATCCTCAGCGAGACGCTGGCCGATGCCTTCCTGTCCAAGACCGAGGCCATCCCGCAGGCCACGATCGACGCCATGGCCAAACGCCTGACCCACCTCGAAGACTATGTCACCGAAGAGGGCCTGGACGAGCTGCCGCTGGACGCTGAAAGCCTCGAGGTCATGCTGGGCGTGGACTCCACCTCGCTCACCGTGGTGGCCGGTGGCGGCAGCCAGCCCAGTGAAGACATGCTGGCCTGGGCGCTCGAACTGCAGCCAGGCCTGTGGTTCACCCTGGACCACAACGGGTCGACCACCCAGGTCCAGTACGCCTGGCGCAGCGACCGCCGCCAGCTGCACCTGTTCGCCTCGCTCGACGGCGGCAGTTACCTGATCCAGCTGCGCCGCCTGGCGGCTTACCTGCAGGCTGGCCTGCTGGTACCGCAGGAAGAGGAAACCCTGACGCTGCGCGCCACGCGCGAGGCCCTGGCCAAGCTCGACGCCAACCCCGAACGCCTGCTCAACTGAGTCGAGGCGGTGGCAGGTCGCGGCGCCTTGGCCTGCGCCGACGTTGAACGCCGGGCACCGCAGGTTGTGGTGGGGGGTTGTTGGGGGTGACGGGGCTGTGAAGGGGGGTGATCGGCGCTCTGGCCGCGCCCGCCCCCCGGTCAGTGCAGGGTGCGCTCGCCGCGGGCGCTGCACAACTCGTCGAGCACCAGCGCATTGGGCTGGTGGTTGAACTGCCAGAACACCATCAGGATGATGACCTTCAGGGCCTCCAGGCTGAGCGGCCGCCCCGAGGTGGCGACCGCGTGTTCCATCACCACCTCGTGCAGCGCCGGGGGCAAGGCCCCCACCGACTGCAGGAAGTGAATGAAGCCCAGGCCTTCGGCCCCCAGGTGATCGAGCTCGTGCGGGGTGTAGGCGCGCAGGCTGGTGGCTTGCGGCGCGAGCAGGGCGTGGGGGTGCGGCGCGTTGGCCGCGGGGCGCTGGCGGCGCAAGGTGGCGGCGGCCTCTTGCAGGCCCTCCAGCCAGTCCAGGGCCTGTTCAATGTCGGACTCGTCAAACCCCTCCGAATTCAGCTTGTCGCCCAGTTGTTTGAGCTCAGGGCAGTTGTCGCCATGCCCATAGTTTTCGTACACAAAGACCAGAACTTCCATCATCCGCGCAATATAGCCGACTTGCCCGGGGCGACCGGTTCAGGCCAGACCGATGCGCTGGAACAGCCCCCCCGGCAGCCGGGCCACCTGGCCAGCGAGTTCCAGCGTCAGCAAGGCGGCCTGCAGTTGGGGCGTGGGCAGGCCGGTGCGGGCCTGCAGCGCGTCCAGTGAGCTGGCTTCGTAGCCCAGGGCGGTCAGCAAGGCGTCGGTCGGAGGGGCGGGGGTGGCAGTGGTCATGGCCGGCGGTGCGGTGGGGGGGCTTGGGTGATGGGGGGCGGCTCAGGCGCGGCCCCTTCGGATCGGGCCGGTGGCGCTGACGGGGCCTGGGCCTGCGCGCGGACCCGCGTGCTTGGAGGGCGCGCGGCGGGCTTGGGTTTCGGGGGCGGCGGCGGCGCGGTGGTGGGGGCCCCCGGTGCGGTGTCGAGGGGGGGCGTTGGCAGTTCAAACGCCAACTCTTCGAGGATGTCGTCGAGGGTTTCGACCAGTTTGGCGCCTTGCCGGATCAGCGCGTGGCAGCCGCGCGCCTGCGGGGCGTGGATCGAGCCCGGGATCGCAAACACCTCCTTGCCCTGCTCGGCCGCCAGCCGCGCGGTGACCAGCGAGCCCGAGGCCAGCGCGGCCTCGACCACCAGCGTGCCCTGGGACAAGGCCGCGATCAGTCGGTTGCGTTTGGGGAAGTTGCCCGGCAAGGGCGGCGTGCCCAAGGGGTACTCGCTGAGCAGCAGGCCGCGCCGGGCCACCGCATGGGCCAGGGCCTGGTGCTGGCGTGGGTAGACGCGGTCCAGCCCGGTGCCCACCACGGCCAGCGTGGGGCAACACGCGGCCGGCCCGTGCGCGGCCAGGGCCCCCTGGTGCGCGGCACCGTCGATGCCCAGCGCCAGCCCCGAGACGATGGTCACCCCGCGTTCGGCCAGCGCCTGGGCAAAGGCGTGGGCGGTTTCCAGGCCCTGGGGGCTGGCCACCCGGCTGCCGACCATGGCGAGTGCGTTGGCACAGCGCGACCACGGTGCGCCCGCGGTGGTGGGGGTGGTGGGGGTGGCCTCGGGCGCGGCGTCGATCAGGTAGACCAGCAGCGGCGGGTCTTCCAGTTGCAGCAAGGCCGGTGGGTAGGCGGCGTCGGCCAGGCTCACGACCTGGTGGCGCAGGCCGGGGGTGGGCTCGTCCAGCCAGCGGACGGTGCGTGCCAGCAGCTCGGCCAGGCCGGTGGGCGGGCGGCGCAGGGCCTGGATCTGGCTGGGGCTGAGCCAGGGCGCCAACGCGGCGGTGGGTTGTTCAAACAGGCCCTCAGGCGGACCGAAGGCACGCAGCAAACGACAGGCGCTGAGTTGGCCGAGCCCCGGCACCAGGCTGAGCCGCAGCCAGGCCGTGAGTTCATCGCGGCCGGGCGGGGGCGGGCTCATTCAGCCTCGTCGGGGATGGCGGGGCGCCGGCATGGGCAACCCTCAGAGCGGGTGGATCAGGCGGTCGCCCACGCGCACCGCCTGTTTGATCTCGAGGATCAGCGCGTAAGACACGCGGTCGAAGGTGCGGAACACCATCAGCAGGCCGTTGCGCTCGTCGGGCAGCTTGATGCGGGTGCGCTGGTCGTCGGTTTTGTCGATCATGCGCGCGCCTTCGGTCAGGATCGCCAGCACATGGCCGGACTCGATGCCGTCGCGCCGGCCCAGGTTGATGGCCACCACCTGGTTCTGTGCGGCGTTGGCCACGGCGCTGCCGTAGACCGAGGCAATGCGCCCGCCCTGGATCGGGACTTCGGGGGCACGCGGCACGTAGTTCACCAGCTGGCGCGGGGGCTCGGGCAACAGGCGGTCACCGGCGCGGATTTCTTCCTTGATCGACACGATGTCGATGGTCGCGGGCACCACATCGCCGGGCACGGGCTGGGGGGCGTCGGCGGGGTAGCCTTGGTCACTGACCCGGCTCTCCGGGAACGGCCGCATCGGCGGGCTGGTCTCGGGTGCGGCCTGGGTGGTTTCGCTGCGCTCCAGCCGGGCCCGGCCCAGGTACTGGGCTTCGTAGCCGAGGATCTCGCCGTTGTTCGGGTTCTTGATCGGTTTGGCGCTGCGGAAGACGCGGAAGTCGCGCGGCAGGCCGGGGCCAATCACCAGCGGGGTGTTGGCTTCGCCGCGCGCATAGGCGCGGTCACCGCGGCTGATCAGCACGCGGTCGTCCTGGCCCGCCACGATGTGCGGGGCCTCGAGCAGGGTGCGTTCGTCGACCACCACGGGTTCGGCCAGGAAGGGCTCGATCAGCTGGGTGCGCAGCGTGGGCAGGGCATTGGCCGACAGCGCCTCGGTGCGGGTGCGGGGCACCACCTTGACGGTGGGGATCTCGCTGCTGTCGCCGTTGCGCAGGCTCAGGCGTGCCAGGCCACCCTGGCGGATCAGGTAGAGGGTCTGACCGGGGTAGATCAGGTGGGGGTTGCTGACGTCCTGGCGGTTCATGCCCCACAGTTCGGGCCAGCGCCAGGGCTTGGTGAGGTACAGGCCCGAAATGCCCCACAGGGTGTCGCCGGGCTTGACGGTGTAGCTGTCGGGGGCGTTGGCGGCCAGTTCGCTGACCGGCACGCCGTTCTGGGCCACGCGCTCGGCGGTGGCTTTTTGGTCGGCCGTGATGGGGTAGCGTTGGGCCCAGCCGGGCGTGCTCATCAGGCCCAGCAGCGACAGGGCGGAGAAGGTCATCCGCCGCCGCTGGCCTTGCACCGCTGCTTGCTTGAGTTGGTTTGGCATTCCTGTCGCTCCCGGGATCCGCCTTCGAAGGTGGGCGTCAACCCGGCGGAATCGTCACAAATCGGCTCAGATTTTGCGCCCAAGCCCTTGATTGGGCAATGAAAAATCGGTGCGCCTCAGCCGTCCAAGACAAAAGTGGCGAAAATAGCGACAACTGCTGCGAAACGCCATGGCTCTTTTACCCATTCTCTGCTATCCCGACCCCCGCCTGACCAAGGTGGCCAAGCCCGTCACGGTTTTTGACGAGCGCCTTCAAACGCGCATCCAAGACATGTTCGAGACCATGTACGACGCCAAGGGCATCGGCCTGGCCGCGACCCAGGTCGACTACCACGAACGCCTGATCGTCATCGACGTGTCCGAGGACCACGACCAGCCCCTGGTGCTGATCAACCCCGAGATCGTCTGGTCCAGCCCCGAGCGCCACCTCAACGAGGAAGGCTGCCTCTCGGTGCCGGGCATCTACGACGGTGTCGAGCGCGCCGACGCGGTGCGCGTCAAGGCCCTGGACGCCCAGGGCGAGTCGCGCGAGATCAGCGCCGACGGCCTGCTGGCGGTGTGCATCCAGCACGAGATGGACCACTTGATGGGCAAGGTGTTTGTCGAGTACCTGTCGCCGCTCAAGCGCAACCGCATCAAGACCAAGCTGGTCAAGGCCCAGCGCGAGGCCCGCGCATGAGGGCCCGCGCCGCCGCACCGGCCCGCACCGGACGCCTCGCCGCGACCGTGGTGCTGGCCGGTCTGTTGGCGGCCTGTGCCGGTTCGCCGGTGTTCAATTTCCCCTCGGCGCAGCCCCTGGGCTCGACCCGCGCCGAGTTGCTGGCGCGCCTGGGCCCACCGACGGCCCGCTACCCCCTGCCCTCGGGTGAACGCCTGCAGTACTCGTACCTGCCGGCCGGTACCGCGGTCTACAACCTCGACCTCGATGCGCAGGGTCGGCTGCAGCGCGTCGACCAGCCGCTGCGCAAGCAGCGCCTCGATGCCGAGTTGCAGCTGGGGCAGACCCGGGCCGACGACCTGCGCCTGGCCTATGGGGCCCCGGCCCGGATCGACCGGGTGGCCCGTTTTGAGGGTCAGGTCTGGGTCTACCAGTTCCTCGACCTGAACGAGGCCTTTTACGCCTACCTGCACCTGGACCCCGACGGCGTGTTGCGCCGGGTGGTGTACCAACAGGTGCGGGACCCAGCCGAGCGGCTGTCACGTTGACATGGCCCCCTGGAGGGGCCCGAGACCATGAGAGTGATTTTTGCCGGTACGCCGGAATTTGCACGGGTGGCGCTGGAGCGCCTGCACCAGGCGGGCTTTGAGATCGCCCTGGTGATGACCCAGCCGGACCGCCCTGCCGGGCGCGGCATGAAGCTGCAGCCCTCGCCCGTCAAGCAGTGGGCGTTGGCCCACGGTGTGCCCGTGGCCCAGCCGCGCAGCCTGCGCCTCGACGGCAAGTACCCTGACGAAGCCGCCGCGGCCCGTGACGCCCTCCTGGCCGCGCAGGCCGACGTGATGGTGGTGGCCGCTTACGGCCTGATCCTGCCGCAGTGGGTGCTCGACACCCCGCCGCTGGGCTGCCTCAACATCCACGCGTCGCTGCTGCCGCGCTGGCGGGGTGCGGCCCCGATCCACCGCGCCATCGAAGCGGGCGACGCCGAGACCGGCGTCACCATCATGCAGATGGACGCAGGCCTGGACACCGGCGACATGCTGCTGATCGAGCGCCTGCCGATCGCCTCCGACGACAGCACCGGCACGCTGCACGACCGCCTGGCCGAGCAAGGCGGTCGCCTGGTGGTCGAGGCGCTGCAGCGCGCACCGCAGGGTGGCCTGACGCGCACGCCGCAGCCCGCCGAAGGCATCACTTACGCCCACAAGATCGAGAAAGCCGAGGCGCAGATCGATTGGGCCCTGCCGGCCGCGCAGATTGACCGCCGGGTGCGGGCATTTGACCCCTTCCCCGGCGCGCAGACGACCTGCGGCGGCGAGGTCATCAAGGTCTGGCGTGCCGAGGTGGCCGACGCCAGCGCCGCCCCGGCCCCCGACCGCGTGGCCGGTCAGGTGCTGGCGCTGGAGACCGATGCGGTGACCGTGCAATGCGGCCAGGGCGTGCTGCGCCTGCGCGTGCTGCAGCGCGCGGGTGGCAAGCGCCTGCCGGTGGCTGATTTCCTGCGTGGCTTTGCCCTCAGCCCGGGCGCCGTGCTGGGCCAGGCCACGGCCTGATCGGAGTCGAGCCATGTTTTTGCGTGCGGCGCATTACCGCCATCCCGACTTCGCCCTGGGGGTGAAGGGCATGTGGCCGCAGGCGCCAGGCATCGCGGCCTGGGGTTTGATGACCGGCGTGGCCATGGTCAAGTCGGGCATGAGCGTGTTCGAGTCGGTGCTCATGACCCTGCTGGTGTTCGCGGGCAGCTCGCAGCTGGCGGCCATTCCCCTGCTGGTGGCCAACGCGCCGGCCTGGGTGATCCTGGCCACGGGCTTTTGCGTCAACCTGCGCTTTGTGGTGTTCAGCCTGCACCTGCGCCCCTACCTGATGCACCTGCCGCGCTGGGAGCGCCTCATGCATGGCTACCTGACGGCCGACCTGACCTATGTGCTGTTCACGCGCCATTACCCCCAACCGGCCTCCACGCCCGAGCAGCAACTGGCCCAGACGGCCTACCTGGCGGGCAACTGCGTGGTCAATTGGGGCAGCTGGATGGTGTCGAGCCTGATCGGCGTGGTGCTGGCCAACTTCATTCCCACCCAATGGGGGCTGGGCTTTGCCGGCATCCTGTGCCTGATTGGCATCCTGTGCTCGCTCGGCAGCACGCGGCTGCGGGGCGTGGCGGCGGCGGTGGCCGGGGTGGCGGCGGTGGTGGCCTATGCCTTGCCGCTCAAGCTCAACATCGTGGTGGCGATCGCCGTGGCCGTGTTGCTGTGCCTCGGGCTGGAACGCCTGCCGGGCCAGCGGCCGCCGGCCCCGAGCCACTGAGGCTGCGGCCAGAAAGACCTGAACCATGGGACAAACCGACGCCTGGACCGTGGCCGTCATCATCGGCCTGGCCTGCGTGACCGTGATCGCGCGCAGTTTCTTTTTCATCTCCAGCAAGCCCTGGAGCCTGCCGCACTGGGCCCAGCGCGGCCTGCAGTACGCTCCCATCGCTGCGCTGGCCGCGGTGGTGGTGCCCGAGGTGGTGATGGTGCAGGGCCAGCTCACGCCCACGCTGCAGGACGCGCGCCTGTACGCGGCGCTGGCGGGCGCGGCGGTGTATTTTTGGCGTAAGAACGTGCTGATCACCATCCTCGTGGGCATGGCGGTGTTCCTGCCGCTGCACCTGGGCCTGGGCTGGTGAGGGGCGCCGGAGGGCGGCATTGGCGGGCGGCATTGGCGGGCGGCGGTGCGCGGCCTGCGGCCTTGCACGGCCCACCTGTCAGGGCCCTGAAGGACAAGCTTCTAAAATGGTCGGGTTTGTCCAGAACTCAACCTAAGAAGCCATGAACGTCATCCGTTTCTCCGACCTGTGCGCCGCCGGCAAAGTCCGTGACCAGCGCGTTTTCATCCGTGCCGACCTGAACGTGCCGCAGGACGACGCTGGCAACATCACCGAAGACACCCGCATCCGCGCCAGCGTGCCCTGCATCCAGATGGCCCTGGACGCCGGCGCGGCCGTGATGGTCACCTCCCACCTGGGCCGCCCGACCGAGGGCGAGTTCAAGCCCGAAGACTCGCTGGCCCCGGTGGCCAAGCGCCTGTCCGAGCTGCTGGGCCGTGACGTGGCGCTGGTGGCCAACTGGGTCGACGGCGTGAGCGTGGCCCCGGGCCAGGTGGTGCTGCTGGAGAACTGCCGCCTCAACGTGGGTGAAAAGAAGAACAAGCCCGAGCTGGCCCAGAAGCTGGCCGCGCTGTGCGACATCTTCGTCAACGACGCGTTTGGCACCGCCCACCGCGCCGAAGGCACCACGTACGGCATCGCCCAGTTCGCCCCCGTGGCCTGCGCCGGCCCGCTGCTGGCCGCTGAGATCGACGCCATCACCAAGGCCCTGGCCCACCCGCAGCGCCCGCTGGTGGCCATCGTGGCGGGCTCCAAGGTGAGCACCAAGCTGACCATCCTGAAGAGCCTGGCCGACAAGGTCGACCAGCTGATCGTGGGCGGTGGCATTGCCAACACCTTCATGCTGGCCGCCGGCCTGAAGATCGGCAAGAGCCTGGCCGAGCCCGATCTGCTGGGCGAAGCCAAGGCCGTGATCGACGCCATGAAGGCGCGTGGCGCCGAGGTGCCGATCCCCACCGACGTGGTGGTCGCCAAGACCTTCTCGGCCGACGCCGAGGCCACCGTCAAGTCGGCCGCTGACGTGGCCGACGACGACCTGATCCTCGACATCGGTCCCGACACCGCGGCCCGCCTGGCCACGCAACTCAAGGCCGCCGGCACCATCGTCTGGAACGGCCCGGTGGGCGTGTTCGAGTTCGCTGCGTTTGAAAACGGCACCAAGGCCATCGCGCAGGCGATTGCCGACTCCAGCGCCTTCAGCATCGCTGGCGGTGGCGACACCCTGGCCGCGATCGCCAAGTACGGCATCGAGCAGCAGGTGGGCTACATCTCCACCGGCGGCGGCGCCTTCCTGGAGGTGCTTGAGGGCAAGACCCTGCCGGCTTTCGAGATCCTGGCCAAGCGCGCCGCGGGCTGATCGCCCCGCGCCTGGGCTGTCGGCCTGGCGCCGGCAGCGCCCATGAAAAAAGCCACAGTGCCCGCGAGGGCCTGTGGCTTTTGTTTTGCGCTGAAGGGGGTGACGGGGTGGTCAGGCGGCCACGGGCAGGGCTTGCGGCTCGCTGGTGGCGCGGCCCTTGAAGTCGGTCCAGCAGCGGCGCGAGAAGTCGTACAGCTTGCAGGCGCGCGCGGTGCGGAAGTACCAGGCCCACGAGAACGGTTGCACGATGATGCGGCCCGGCAGCAGGTCTTCGAGCATCTTCTGGGCGTCCTTGAGGCGGTACAGCGGGATGCTCATGTCGACGTGGTGGGCCGTGTGCTCCATGATGTGGTGCAACACGGCGCCGATCTGGAACGGGAAGGTCAGGTGCACGGTGGTCGACACAAACGGTTGCGCGCGCGTCCAGGCGGCCTTGTTGTCATGCCAGGACACCTTCACGTGGGTGTGGTGCACGTACACCACAAAGCCGATCATCGCGAACCAGAACAGCATCGGCACCACAAACCCCAGGCCCAGCAGCAGAGCCACCGATTGCCCGGTGCTCAGCGCGGCGGCCACCAGGCCGCCCATCCAGACCAGGCCGTAGGCCGACACGGCCATGCAGTCCCAGAAGAACAGCGGGCGGCGCGTGCCCATGCTCGACTTGCTGGGGAAGAACATCTTCTTCCACCAGATTTCGATCATGTAGTACAGGCCCGGTGCCCAACCGCTGCGGTAGAGGCGTTCCATGAAGCGGCGGCCCGGCGTCATGGCGTCGAATTCGGCCTGGGTCTTGGGCTCCCACACAAAGTCCACGCCCTTGAGGTTGGTGAAGCCGTGGTGCACCACGTTGTGGCCCACGTCCCACAGGCTGTAGGGGGTGATCGAGGGCAGGAACGCGATGCGCCCGAGCCATTTGTTGAGTTGGCGGTGCGGCGTCAGGCTCTGGTGGCAGGCGTCGTGGCCGATGATGAACAGGCGACCCAGCACAAAGCCGGCGGCCAGGCCACACAGCAGCTTGAGCGCGATGCTGTCCAGCGTCACCACGCCGTACAGCGTGGCTGCCAGCAGCGCGTAGTCGAAAGCCAGCAGCACAAAGGCCCACCAGGTGGTGCGTTCGGACAGCGGGATCAGCCAGGACCGGATGATCTTGCGGTGGGGCAGCGGCGCGTCCGGGGCCAGCGGCGCGGGAAGCTCTTGGGAAGGGGTCTGAATTGCGGTCATGGTCGCCTATAGGTTCTGCGGCAAGGCCCGGATGGTAGGCGTTTGGCAAGTCGGGCCGTTGACCGGGCTCAAATGCGCTGCACTTTCCGCCGCCAGGTCGATACCCCTGACGCAGGCCGGGTTTTAGAGCGGGCGCCGCGCCTTGTCGGGGCTGGGATAAACCCGGGCCCGGGTTTTTCGTACCGGGTTGGTAACCGGTTCCATGTGAAAATGGAAATTAAGTTACAGGAGACCTTTGCCCATGAGCACCCGCCGCGCCACCAAAATCGTTGCCACCCTCGGTCCTGCTTCCAGCGACCCGGACCTGCTGGAGAAGATGATCCGCGCCGGGGTCAACGTCGTGCGCCTCAATTTCAGCCATGGCAAGGCCCAGGACCACATCGACCGCGCCGCCCTGGTGCGTGCCGCGGCCCAGCGCGCGGGCCGTGAAGTGGCCATCATGGCCGACCTGCAAGGCCCCAAGATCCGCGTCGGCAAGTTCGCCGAAGGCAAGGTCATGCTCGAAGCCGGGGCTGCCTTTGTGCTCGACGCCTCGCGCACCGAGCCCGGTGACCTGCACGGTGTGGGCCTCGACTACAAAGAGCTGCCGCGCGACGTCAAGGCCGGCGACCTGCTGTTGCTCAACGACGGCCTGATCGTGCTGACCGTCACCGCCGTGCGCGGCGAGCAGGTCCACACGGTGGTCAAGCTCGGTGGCGAACTGTCCAACAACAAGGGCATCAACAAGCAGGGCGGCGGCCTGACCGCGCCGGCGCTGACCGGCAAGGACATGGAAGACATCCGCACCGCGATGAGCTTCCAGGCCGATTACGTGGCCGTGAGCTTCCCCAAGAACGCGACCGACATGGAAATGGCGCGCCAGCTGTGCAATGTGGCCGCGGCCGAGTACCGCCACAAGCCGGGCCTGATCGCCAAGATCGAGCGCGCTGAAGCCATCCCGCGCCTGGAGGAAATCCTGGCCGCCAGCGACGGCATCATGGTGGCGCGCGGCGACCTGGCCGTCGAAGTCGGCAACGCCGTCGTGCCCGCGCTGCAAAAGCGCATGATCAAGCTCGCGCGTGAGAGCGACAAGGTGGTCATCACCGCCACCCAGATGATGGAAAGCATGATCACCAACCCGGTGCCGACCCGCGCCGAGGTCAGTGACGTGGCCAACGCCGTGCTCGACGGCACCGACGCGGTGATGCTGTCGGCCGAGACCGCAGCCGGCAAGTACCCGCTCGAAACCGTCGAAGAAATGGCCAAGATCTGCAGCGCCGCCGAGTCGGCCGAGCAAGTCGAGCTGGACGCCGACTTCCTGGGCAAGTCCTTCACCCGCATCGACCAGTCGATCGCCATGGGCGCGCTGTTCACCGCCCACCACCTGGGCGCCAAGGCGATCGTTGCCATGACCGACAGCGGCTCCACCGCTCTGTGGATGAGCCGCCACCGCATCCATGTGCCGATCTACGCGCTGACCCCGAAGGTGGCCACCCAGCGCCGCATGGCCCTGTTCCGCAACGTGCGCCCGCTGCTGATGGACACCAGTGGCGACCGCGACACCGCCCTGGTGCAGGCCGAGGCCCACCTCAAGAAGCGGGGCATTGTGAGCAGCGGTGACGTCTACGCCATCACCTGCGGCGAGCCCATGGGCGCGCCCGGCGGCACCAACATGCTGAAGATCTGCTGCGTGGCTTGAGGCCCGCTGGTGGCCGGGCCCTGAGGCGGGCCCGGGCCGGGCTGGCGCCGCGTCGGCGCGGGTTGTCTGGCCCACTTGATGCTTGGTGTGACGGGCTTCGGCCTGCCTGCGGCTAAAATCGCAGGAGTTACGGCGCGGTTACCAGTCAATTTAGCCGCTCCGGTCAGCTTTCATCACTTCCCACGGATCATCACCATGCCTCTCGTTTCCATGCGCGAACTGCTGGACCATGCCGCTGTCAACGGCTATGGCATCCCGGCCTTCAACGTCAACAATCTGGAGCAAGTCCAGGCCGTGATGGCGGCCGCCGACGAAGTGGGCGCGCCGGTCATCCTGCAAGCCAGCGCAGGGGCTCGCAAGTACGCGGGCGAGAGCTTCATCAAGCACCTGATCCAGGCCGCCTGCGAAGCCTACCCCCACATCCCCCTGGTGATGCACCAAGACCACGGCACCAGCCCCAAGGTCTGCCAGGGCGCGATCGACCTGGGCTTTGGCTCGGTCATGATGGACGGCTCGCTGATGGAAGACGGCAAGACCCCGTCGAGCTTTGACTACAACGTCGAAGTGACCCGCAAGGTCGTCGACATGGCGCACAAGACCGGCGTCACCGTCGAAGGCGAACTCGGCTGCCTGGGCAACCTCGAAACCGGCGACGCCGGCGAAGAAGACGGCATCGGCGCCGTCGGCAAGCTGGACCACAGCCAGATGCTGACCGACCCCGAAGAAGCCGCCACCTTCGTCAAGGCCACCCAGCTGGACGCGCTGGCGATTGCCATCGGCACCAGCCACGGCGCCTACAAGTTCAGCCGCAAGCCCACCGGCGACATCCTGGCCATCAGCCGCGTCAAGGAAATCAACGCCCGCATCCCCAACACCCACCTGGTGATGCACGGCTCGTCCTCGGTGCCGCAAGAACTGCTGGCCATCATCAACCAGTACGGCGGCAAGATGAAGGAAACCTACGGCGTGCCCGTCGAGGAAATCCAGCAAGCCATCAAGTACGGCGTGCGCAAGATCAACATCGACACCGACATTCGCCTGGCCATGACCGGCGCGGTGCGCAAGTTCCTGTTCGAGAACCCCGACAAGTTTGACGCCCGCGAATGGCTCAAGCCGGCCCGCGAAGCCGCCAAGCAAATCTGCAAGCAGCGTTACCTGGAATTCGGTTGCGAAGGCCAAGGCGGCAAGATCAAGGGCCACAGCCTGCAGGTCATGGCCGCTCAGTACGCCCAAGGCGCTCTGGCCCAGGTCGTGAACTGATTTGCGATAATCACGCTGAATAGCGCGAGCCCGTTGACTGTTCAACGGGCTTTTTCATTTCTGGGTTGCCGAATATTTCTCACGCCAAAGCCATGTCCACCGCCCTGCACACTTCCGCTCTGACCTCCCTGCCCCTGCTCGCCCGAGGCAAGGTGCGTGACAACTACGCCGTGGGCACCGACCGCATCCTGATGGTGGCCAGCGACCGCCTGTCGGCCTTTGACGTCATCATGGGCGAGCCCATCCCGGGCAAGGGCGAGTTGCTGACCCAGATGGCCCTGTTCTGGTTCGACAAGCTGGGCCACCTGTGCCCCAACCACCTGACCGGTGACGCCCCCGAGAGCGTGGTCAGCCCCAGCGAGGTGGCCCAAGTGACCGGTCGTTCGATGCTGGTCAAGCGCTTGAAGCCGATCCCGGTCGAGGCCGTGGTGCGCGGCTACCTGGCGGGCAGCGGCTGGAAGGAATACCAAGAGAGCCGTTCGGTCTGTGGCGTGCCCCTGCCCGAAGGCCTGAAGAACGCTTCGCGCCTGCCCCAGCCCATCTACACGCCGGCCGCCAAGGCCGAAGTCGGTGAGCACGACGAGAACATCACGTTCGAGCGCACCGTCGAGATGATCGGCCTGGACCTGGCCACCCGCATCCGCGACCTCAGCATCGCCATCTACCAGGCCGCCGCCGAGATCGCGCTGACCAAGGGCATGATCATTGCCGACACCAAGTTTGAATTTGGCCTCGACACCGATGGCACCCTGGTGCTGATGGACGAAGTCCTGACCCCCGACAGCTCGCGCTACTGGCCCGTCGAAGGCTACGACGCCGCCTTTGCCGCCGGCGAAAACCCGCCCAGCTACGACAAGCAGTTCGTGCGCGACTGGCTCGAAGCCGTGCGCATCAACGGCGCCCCGTGGAACAAGACCGCCCCCTCGCCGCGCCTGCCGCGCGAGGTGATCGAAAAAACCGCCGCCAAGTACCGCGAAGCCCTGGAGCGCCTGACCGCCGCCTGAGCGTCGACTGAGCGTCGCGTCACCCAGTTTGCCCCCGGGCCATCCCCTCGGAGGCAATGCCCCACACGCCTTGGCGTCCTGCCCCCCAGAGGCATTCAACCCAGCGTGTGAATCAGCCCCCTCTCCGTTCAAGCGAGGTGGTCTTGAGTGGAGATCAGGCCGGCGCCGGGCCGCCCCAAGGCGGCCTGCGGCCCCCTCGGGGGGCAGGGAGCGACACGCAGTGCGTGACCGTGGGGGCCTCACCCCAGGCCGGCGCCGGGCCGCCCCAAGGCGGCCTGCGGCCCCCTCGGGGGGCAGCGACCCACACGCAGTGGGGGAGCGTGGGGGCCTCAATTCAAGGCCATGCTCAGCTTGCGGCGGTAACGCGCCACCAACTCGGCTTGCGGGTCCAGGGCGGTCACGCTCTTGCCCGCCAATTCAATGCCGCCGGCCGATTTGCCGCTGGCGTCCGCGCTGGCCTTGGGCTTGGGCGGGGTCAGCAGCTCCAGCAGGGCCACATAGGTCTTGCGCGCGGCTTCCTCGTTCCAGGTCTTGTCGCGCATGATGATTTCCAGCAGTTCGTCCATCGCGCCGGTCGAGTCGCCGGCCGCGATCAGCACGCGGGCTTTGGCAAAGCGGGTGTCGAAATCGCGTTTGTTCTCGGCGATCTTGGCGTCAAAGGCGGCCAGTTCCCATTGGCCCCGCTCGTCGGTGCTGACGAACTCCAGGGCCGCCATCCAGTGCAGCAGGGCCTCAAAGCGCAGGGGCTTGGGGATGCGCGTGAGCGGCTCGGCGATCAGGGCGCGGGCTTCTTCAAAAATGCCGCTGCCGATCAGCAGGCGCGCGTAGTCGTAGCGCGCGTCGTCGTTGCTGGGGTCGGCGGCCAGCGCGTCGGCCAGCTTGGCCATCGCGGCTTCGGTGTCACCGGCTTCGAGCAGGGCTTCGGCTTCTTCGGTTTCCGCTTCGGCTTGCAACGCTTCTTCCGAGGGCAGGTGCTTGTCGAGGAAGGCCCGCAGTTCAGCGGGCGGCACCGCGCCCATGAAGCCGTCCACCGGCTTGCCGCCCTTGAGCAGGATGCAGGTCGGCAGGCTGCGGATGCCAAAAGCCCCGGCCAGTTGCTGTTCTTCGTCGGCGTTGATCTTCACCAGGATGAAGCGGCCCGCGTACTCTTCTTCGAGCTTTTCCAGCATCGGGCCGAGCTGTTTGCAGGGCCCGCACCAGTCGGCCCAGAAGTCCACCAGCACGGGGGTGTGCATCGAAGCGGCGATGACTTCGGTTTCAAAGTTTTGGATCGTGACGTCAATCATTTCGTAGCCTTCTGGGCCTAAAAGTAAAATTCAGGGTTGCAACCCGGCGCACCCGGTTGTGGCGGACCAAGATCGGCCTGCCAACCCGCGCCGAACCCAACAGCCCTATGACAAGCATTCAAATTGGCGTGGTCATGGGTTCCAGCAGTGACTGGGACACCATGCAGCATGCAGTCCAGATTCTCCAGCAATTCGGCATCGCCCACGAAGCCCGCGTGGTCTCGGCCCACCGCATGCCGGACGACATGTTCGCCTACGCCGAATCGGCGGCCGGTCGTGGCCTCAAGGCCATCATCGCCGGCGCTGGTGGGGCCGCCCACCTGCCCGGCATGATCGCGGCCAAGACCCCGGTGCCGGTGCTCGGCGTGCCGGTGGCCAGCCGCCACCTGCAAGGCGTGGATTCGCTGCACAGCATCGTGCAGATGCCCAAGGGCATTCCGGTGGCCACCTTCGCCATCGGCGCGGCCGGGGCCGCCAACGCGGCGCTGTTCGCGGTGGCCCTGCTGGCCAACGAAAGCCCCGAGCTGCGCCAGCGCCTCGTGGCTTTCCGCGCCGAGCAGACCGAAGTGGCCCGGGCCATGACCCTGCCGCCCGTCGCATGAGCCGCGCCCCCCTGCTCCCCGCCGTGAAGGCGGAAACCACCCTCGGCGTGCTCGGCGGGGGCCAGTTGGGCCGCATGTTCGTGCATGCCGCGCAGCAGATGGGCTATTTCACCGCGGTGCTGGACCCCGATCCCAGCAGCCCGGCCGGCCGCGTCAGCCACCACCACATCCAGACCGACTACCTGGACCCTCAGGGCCTGGCCGAGCTGGCCCGCCTGTGCGTGGCCGTGACCACCGAGTTCGAAAACGTGCCCGCCCAGGCCCTGGCGCAGCTGGCCGCCACCCGACCGGTGGCGCCCGCCGCGTCGGCGGTGGCGATTGCCCAGGACCGTGCCCGCGAGAAGGCCCACTTCGTGGCCTGTGGCGTGCCCTGCGCGCCCTACGCGGTGATCGACACCGCCGAGCAGTTGGCGGCCGTGGACGAGGCCCTGCTGCCCGGCATCCTCAAGACCGCGCGCCTCGGCTACGACGGCAAGGGGCAGGTCCGCGTCAAGACGCGTGAGGAGCTCAACGCCGCCTGGGCCGGGCTCAAGCAAGTGCCCTGCGTGCTCGAAAAAATGCTGCCCCTGGCCAGCGAGTGCTCGGTCATCGTGGCGCGTGGCGCCGACGGTGCGATGGTCAATTTCCCGGTGCAGCGCAACCTGCACCGCGAGGGCATCCTGGCCGTGACCGAGGTGTACGAGGGCAACCTGCCCGCGGCCGTGGCCGAGCAGGCCGTGGCCGCTGCCAAGTCGGTGGCCACCGGCCTCGGCTACGTGGGTGTGCTGTGCGTTGAGTTCTTTGTGCTCACCGATGGCAGCCTGGTGGTCAACGAGATCGCCCCGCGTCCGCACAACAGCGGTCACTACACCCTGGACGGTTGCGACCTGTCGCAGTTCGACCTGCAGGTGCGCGCCATGGTCGGTCTGCCGCTGGTGCAGCCGCGCCTGCACAGCCCCTCCATCCTGCTCAACCTGCTGGGTGACCTGTGGTTTGCGCCGGGCTCGGACGAGGCCGTGACGCCGCCCTGGGACCAGGTGCTGGCCTTGCCAGGCACCCACCTGCACCTGTACGGCAAGCTGGAAGCCAAGCGCGCCCGCAAGATGGGCCACCTCAACATCACCGGCGCGACGCCCGAAGCGGTGCGTGCCGTGGCCCTGCAGGCCGCCGCGCTGCTGGGCCTCGAGCCGTTTTGAGGCCGGGAGAACGCAGCATGATCCTTGACGGGCAAGACAGCACTGCGGTGCAAGCCGCCGCGCAGGCCCTGGCCGCAGGCGACCTGGTGGGCCTGCCGACCGAGACCGTGTACGGTCTGGCGGCCGACGCGGGCCGCGACTCGGCGGTGGCCAAGATCTTTGAGGCCAAGGGCCGGCCCAGTGACCACCCGTTGATCGTGCACGTCGCCGATGCGGCGGGGGTGGACCACTTTGCCCAGGCGGTGCCGGACTTTGCGCGGGCCCTGATGCAGGCCTACTGGCCCGGGCCCTTGACCCTGATCCTGCCGCGCCGCCCCGAAGCGGGCGCGGCGGCGGCCGCGGGCCAGGACTCGGTGGGCATGCGTTGCCCCGCGCACCCGGTGGCCACCGCGCTGCTGCGCGCCTGTGCGGCCCTTGGGGTGCATGGGCTGGCGGCGCCCAGCGCCAACCTGTTTGGCCGTGTCAGCCCGACCACCGCCGCCCATGTGCAGGGCGAATTCGGTCCCTCGCTGCTGGTGCTGGACGGCGGGGCCTGCGAGGTGGGCATCGAGTCCACCATCGTCGACTGCACCCGGGGCGCCCCGGTGCTGTTGCGACCCGGGGGCATCACCCGTGACCAGGTGGAAGCCGCGTGCGGCCAGCCACTGCGCACCCGCGAGGAGCTGGCCAGTCCCGATCCGCGGGCGTCCGGCACGCTGGAGGCGCATTACGCGCCCCAGGCCAAGGTGCGTCTGATGGACGCCCAGGCGCTGCAGACCGCGCTGGACGTGCTGGGGCCGCAGGCCAGCGGCATTGCGGTCTACGCACGCAGCGCTTTACGCCCGGCCAGCCCACAGTTGTTGCTGCGGCGCATGCCCGACGACGCCGAAACCACGGCGCGCCAGCTGTTCGCGGCCTTGCGGGGCTTTGACGAAGCCGGCGTCAAGCTGATCTGGGTCGAGACCCCCCCACCGGGTTCGGATTGGGAAGGCGTGCGCGATCGTTTACAACGCGCGGCCGCTGCCTGAGGGCAAGGCCTTCTGGTGCTCGTTAAACTACGCGCCATCTTTTGGAGATTTCAATGACTGGAAAATGGTTGCGCCGCGCTGTGTTGCTGGCGGCTTGTGCATCGGCTGCCGTGCTCACCGCTTGCGGCTCCAGCACCATCGAATCGGCTTTGGCCCCTTCGCGTTTCATCGCCTTCGGTGACGGTCTGAGTGACGTGGGCCAAACGGGCACCCGCTACACCGTCAACGACGGCAGCATCAACGTCTGGACCCAGCAAGTGGCCGCCAGCTATGGCCGCAGCCTGACCGCGGTGTCGGCCGGTGGCACCAGCTACGCCCGCGGCCACGCGCGCCTGCTCAGCGCCACCGATGACGTGGGGGGCAGCGCGATGTCGGTCAAGCAGCAGATCGACACCTTCCTGGCCGCCGACAAGTTTGGCAGCAACGATGTGGCCTTCATCAACGGTGGCCTGGGGGACTTGCTGGCCCAGTACGCCAGCAGCACCGACGCCACGACCCTGAGCAACGTCATGGCCCAAGCCGGCACCGACCTGGGCACTCAAGTGCGCCGCCTGGTCAACGCCGGTGCCAAGTACGTGGTGGTGTCGGGTCTGTACGACGCCAGCAAGTCGCCTTGGGGCGTGGCTTCGGGCCAGGCCAGCAACATCAGCGCCGCGGTGTTGAAGTTCAACAGCGCCCTGCTGCTGAGCATCAATGACCTGGGCAACAACGTGCTCTACATCGATGCGGCCTACTACTACAACCTGGTCATCGCCAGCCCCAGCGGCTACGGCCTGACCGACTCGACCAACATCGCCTGCACCTCGGTGGACAGCGGCAAGGGCATCGGCATTGGCAGCGGCCAGGTCAACTCCAGCCTGTGCACCACCAGCACCCTGGCCAGCGGCATCAACTACACCACCTACACCTTCGCAGACAAGGTGTACTTCAGCCCGGCCGCCCAAAACCTGTACGGCACCTACGCCTACGGCCGCATGAAGTCGCGCTGGTAAGCCCACCCTTCATCAGACGCTCGCTGAGCGTTTTCAGGTCGGCGGCCCCCCGCCGCCGCACCGGGGCCCAAGCCCGACAACCAGCGTCTGCGGACGCTGGTTTTTTTTCGCCCGGGCCACGCCGGCCGGTCAAAAAAAAGCCGACCCCTGGGGGTCGGCCAAGCCAAGGGGTGGGCCCCCGGCCTCAGAAGCGAAACGCGGGGGCCCCTGGCCCGTTCAGAAGCGGTAGCCCGCCGCGATGGTCAGCACCACGGGGCGGAAATGGATGTCCATGGTGCGCGCCGCACCCGCCGTGGTGGCGGTCAGCGTGGTCTTGACGCGCGCGGTGGCCACCGAGCCATGGATCGACCATTGGTCGTTGATGCGGTAATCCAGACCGACTTGGGCCGCCAGGCCCCACGAGTCGGTCAGGCGGATGTCGGTCGGCCCGCCGTTGAGCGAGTTGCCCGTCGGGGTGGAGCGGCGGTCGTCAAAGCGGGTGTAGTTCAAACCCACGCCCACGAAAGGCCGCAACGCGCTGCTGCTCTCGCCAAAGCTGTAGTTCAGGAACACCGTCGGCGCCATCTGCCGGATGCGGGCAATGGTCTGGCCCTGGTAGGCCGACACCACATAGCCCGGCACGATGCTGGGGTTGAGCTTGGCCGTCACGTCGTGGGTGGGCGGCAGGCCCAGCGCCAGTTCGACCTCAAAGCGGTCATCCAGTCGGCGTGCCACCGAGAAGAACAGCGTGCTTTCTTTCTGCACTTCCAGGCTGATGCCCGAGTTGGGCTTGAACAGGAAGGGGCCGGTGGCATCGGTGGCCGAGGAGTGGGGCGCAATGTGGGTGTAACCCACGCGCACCGTGTAGTCCTGCGTCTGGGCCTGGGCGGTGGTGGACAGGCCGGTCAGGGCCAAGGTCAGGGCGGCCACTGCGCCCAGGGGGTGTCGAAGGGTCATGATCGTGTCTCCTGGGCAGGGGTCAAACGCCGGCCGCCAGCACTTGTTGGAAGAAGCCGCGGGCCGCCACGGTGCAGAACGGCGGCACCAGACCGCCGTGGTAGGCCTGGATCACGGCGCTGGCGCCGCCATCGCTGGCCCCGGCTGCCACGGCCGCTGCCGCGGTGGCGGCCTTGGCGGTGGCAAAGCCCACCTTGGCGGCGGCAAACGGGTCGCTGGCGCTGGTCACGGCCGAATCCACGTCGAGCACCGACAGCAGGCCCGTGCCGGCGGCCATGGCCGACGGCGCGGTCCACAGCTTTTGCATCAGCTGCGTGTTGACGCTGAAGTACACCGTCGGGTCGCTGTTGCCGCCGCACAGCAGCACCGGGCGGGTGGGCGTCCAGTTGCGCAGGTCATTGCGCTTGAAGGCCTGGCGCAGCGGGTTGGTCGGCGCGCTGGCGGGCAGGCCGGTGGTGGCCGCGGGCACGGCGCCATCGGGGTTGGCCAAGGCGTCGAGCAGGTAGCTCAGGCGGGTTGCGTTGGTCACCAGCGGGCTGCTGCCAAAACCCAGCGCGAACAGCGGGGCCTGGGCCGCCGGGGTGGTGGGCGGGGTGATCGCATTGAGCGTGGCTTGCAGGCTGGCGGGCGAGCCGGCCGGGGCGGTCGGCGGGGTGCTGCTGAACAGCGCGGTCAGCGGCAGCTTGCCCTGTTGCACCAGGGTGGTCACCGAGCTGGTGCTGGGCAGCAGCGATTCGATGCCGGTGGCGTAAGCGGGGCTGTAGATGTCGGTGGTGGCGCTGTAGAGGTTGCCGTAGGCCTTCTGGAAGCTGGTGGTCAGCATCGGCGTGAAGATCGTCGAACCCAGGTTCACATTGCCGTAGTAGACCGTGTCCACCAGCGCGGCAAGCGCGTAAGGGCCGGACAGCGGGGCCGACGCGGTGACGGTCTGGCCCGCGGCCTGCAGCGCCCGGTGGGTGGCCATGGCCACATGGCCGCCTTGCGAATAGCCGCTGATGAACAGCTTGCCCGAGTCGCTGCTGCCCACATTGGGCAGCGCGGTGCGCGCGGCGGTCAGCGCGTCGATCATGTCCTTGGACTGTTGATCGGCGTTGAGGTAGGGGTGGTAGCTGAGCTTGGAGGTGTCGTAGCCCGCGTAGTTGGGGGCCACCACGATGAAGCCTTGCGCCGCAAAGGTGGCCGCCACCAGCAGGCTTTCGGTGTAGGCGGAGCCCGTGGCGTCGAGCACGTTGGCCAGGTTGTAGGCCTTGTCGGTGGTGGTGCCGTGCGCGTACAGCACGATCGGGCGCGCCCCCGAGCAGGCCGCGTCGGTGCCGGTGGGCACCATCAGGGCCCCCGTCGCGTTGGTGGCCTCGCCAGCGCCGCCCACGGTGCCGTATTGCAGGTAGCGGAAGTCCACGCCGCACTTGGGGGTGCCGGCCACGGCCAGCAGGCTGCGACCGCTGCTGCTGGCACTGAGCTGGCTTTGCAGCACTGCCGCCGTCAGGCCGGTGACCCGCAGCGGCGGGTTGAACTGCAGCGAGCCACGGGCCCCGCTGTTGTCGGTGCTGGTGTTGCCACCGGTGTCAGAGCCGCCGCCGCAGGCGGCGAGCAGCACAGCAGCAAGGACCGGGGCGAGGACCGCGGCAGGGCCGGAATGAGGGCGCATGGATGTCTCCTGTTAAAATAGAACGACCGTTCTTTTTTGTAGGATCCATGGTAGAGCCGGCCCAGTCGAAGGGTCAGCGGGAAAGTACCAGTGGCCAGCTCGGTGGCTTTCGGGCGGTGCCGGCTTGCCGCCGCACCGCGCGCGTCAATCAGGCTCGCGGTAGCGCAGTTTCATGGTCAGGATGCTGGCGGCCAGCGCCAGGGTGACCGCATTGGCCGCCACGATGGGCCAGGCGCCCAGGGCCAGCCCGTACACCAGCCACAGCGCCACGCCGGCCGTGAACACGCTGTACATGCCCAGCGAGATGCCGCGCACATCGCGGGTTTTGAAGGTCAGCCAGGCTTGCGGCACAAAGCTGCAGGTGGTCAGGCAGGCGGCGAGGTAGCCAATCAGGTCAAACAGGGACATGGTGCAGTCGGGTCGGTGGGGCCGCAGGGGCCAGGTTGGGGCGCGGGCTCAGGGGGCGGTGCTGAGGTGCTGGTCGCGTGCGGTCCAGTCGATCAGGGCTTCGATGACCGGGCGCAGCGCACCGGCCTGGGGGTGGTTGGCCAGCGCCACCAGGGCGTAGCGGCGACCGCTGGCGCCATGCACCACCCCGGCCACGGCGGTCACATCGCGCAGGCTGCCGGTTTTCAGGTGGGCGGCCCCCACCACATTGCCCTGCCCCTGGCCCCAGCGCCGCATCGTGCCGTCGACGCCACTCAAGGGCAGCGAGGCCAGCAACTCGGGCATGGTGCCGCCCGCCCAGGCCGCTTGCAGCACCCGGGCCAGGGCCTGGGCGCTGACGCGGGTGTCGCGGCTCAGGCCCGAGCCGTTGTCGATCAGGGGCGCGTCGGCGTCGCCGAAGCGGCTGCGCCACCACTGGCCCATCACCTCGCGCGCGCCGTCGGGGGTGCCGACGCCCTTTTGCTGCAGGCTCAGCGTCAGGAAGAGCTGCTGCGCCATGACGTTGTTGCTGAACTTGTTGATGTCGCGGATCACCTCGGCCAGCGGTGGCGAGGCCAGGCTGAAGGCCGGCTTCAGGCCGGCGGGCACGCGGCCCTCGCGCACCTGTCCCCCGAGGCGCCCGCCCACGTCCTGCCACAGGCCGGCGATGGCGCGCGCGCTGTAACTGGTGGGGTCGGCATAGGCCTGGGGCCAGGCTTTTTCGCCACAGCTCAGGGGGTAGCCCCCCATCAGGCTGATGCGGTTGGGGTCGCTCACCTGGGCCTTGAGGCCGGTGCGCCAGTCGCCGCACTCGCCAGCGATCAGGGGCACGCTGGGTGTCCACGACAGGCCGGCCAGCGGCGGGTCCAGCTGCACATGGGCCACGCCCGCGCTGGCGTCGGGCACCAGGGTCAGCACCAACGAGCGGTAGTTGATGAGCAGCGCGTCCGGTGCCGCGTTGTAGGGCTTGAGCGGTTCGCCGTCGAAGTCGGCCGGGTTGCTGGGGGGCAGCTCAAAGGCGCTGCGGTCGAGGATGATGTCGCCGCTGATCTGTCGGATGCCCAGCCCTTGCACCCGCCGCAGCAGCAGCCACAGGCGCTCCATCACGAGCTTGGGGTCGCCTTGGCCCTTGATGATCAGGCTGCCTTGCAGGGTGCCGTCGCGCACGCTGCCGTCCAGGTACACCGGGGTGGTCCAGCTGTAGGCCGGCCCCAGCAGGTCGAGTGCGGCCTGGGTGGTCAGCAGCTTCATGACCGAGGCCGGGTTCATGGGGGCGTTGGCCCGCAGCGCCAGCCGCGGGGGGCGCTTGCCAGGGCCCAGTTCGGTGACCAGCAGGCTGACCGACTCGCGCGGCAGGCGGGAGCGGGTCAGCGCGGCGTCGATCTCGGGCGGCAGCGCCGCCTGGGCGGCGGCCAGCCCCGTGCTGCACAGCAAGGCGCCGGCCAGCAGGGCGTGCGCGACAGGGGGCCAAGCGACAGGGCGCCGAGGGGCGCTGGGCGTGGCACGGGGGCCGCGGCCCCGCGGGCCCGAGCGGTCAAGGCGGCGCGCGGCCAAAGGGCGAAACAAGGCGTGGAACAAGGCGTGAAATGAAGGCATGGACTCAGCACGTGGACAGCGCGTTGCAGTGTCGCACGAAGCCGCCGTGGCCTGGGGCATGGCCCGGGGCTGAACGGGGCCGGTGCATTTCAGGATAATCCCCCCATGCGCTTTTCTTCCCGCACGGTGGGCCTGGCCGCCGCCGTCGTCACGGTCCTGATCTGGACCGCCTTCATCGTCATCGCCCGTGCCTCGGCGCAGCACACCCTCAGCCCCTTTGACATCGCCTTCCTGCGCATCGTCGGTGCCGCGGTCGTGCTCATGCCTTGGGCGCTGTGGCGGGCCCGCCAGGCGCGCGCCGAAGGCCGCTTTGCCGGCAGCCTGGGTGGTTTGTCGCCGTTGAGCCTGGGACAGACCGCCCTGCTGGGCGTGTTTGGCGGCCTGGCCTATGCAGTGTTGGCCTATGGCGGCTTCTTTTTTGCCCCGGCCGCCCATGGGTCGGTGCTGATGCCGGGCAGCCTGCCGCTGTGGGCTGCCCTGCTCAGCGTGGTCTTGTTGGGTGAGCGCTTCGCGGGCGCACGCCTGCTGGGCCTGGGCCTGATCGTGCTGGGGGACCTGATGGTCGGTGGCGCCAGCCTGTGGGCCGCGCTCAGCGGCCAGGGCGGTGGCGAGGTCTGGAAGGGCGATTTGCTGTTCATGGCCGCCAGCAGCTGCTGGGCCACCTACAGCGTGCTGGTGCGCCGTGAGGGGGTGGATGCGGTGCGCGCCACCATGGCGATCACGGCCTTTGCGCTGCTGACCTATGTGCCGGTGTACGCCGTGCTGGCCAGCCTGGCACGGATTCCCAGCCACCTGCTGCAGGCGCCGCTGGGCGAGCTGGTGTTCCAGTTCATGTTCCAGGGCTGGGGCTCGGTGGTGATTTCGGGCATCACGTTCACGCGCATGATCCAGCACTTTGGTCCGGTGCGTTCGACCATGATCACGGCCCTGGTGCCCGGCCTGTCGGCCCTGGGCGCGGTGGCCTTGCTCGGTGAACCCCTGCTGTGGAACCTGATGGCCGGCCTGTCGCTGGTGACCCTGGGCATCGCCTGCGGCGTGCGCGCGCGGCCCCAGCCTCTGGCGCCGACCTCCCCTTTGACTGTGAAATGAACCCCATGAAATTCCTGGCTTTTGACACCAGCACCGAACGCCTGTCGCTGGCCGTGGGCCACGGCGAGGCCGTCTGGGCCGAGTCGGCCCCGGGCGGGGCCCAGTCGTCGGCGACCCTGATCCCGGCCCTGCTGGCCTTGTTGCAGCAGGCCAATCTGCGCCTGGACCAGCTCGACGCGATCGTGTTTGGCAGCGGCCCGGGTTCCTTCACGGGCCTGCGCACCGCGTGCTCGGTGGCCCAGGGCCTGGCCCTGGGGGCCAACCTGCCGGTGCTGCCGGTCAGCACCCTGCTGGCGGTGGCCGAAGAGGCCCGCCACCAGCATGGCGCCACCCGTGTGCTGGCGGCGCTGGACGCGCGCATGGACGAGGTCTACCACGCTGCCTTCGAGTGGACCGGCGGGGCCGATCCAGCCTGGCAGGCCCCGGCTGATTTCAGCCTGGGCGCGCCCGAGTCGCTGCAACTGCCCGCCGGCTGGGTCCTGGCGGGCACCGCGGCCCAGGCCTACCCGGGCCGGGTGGCGGGGGGCGATTCGGCGCTGAACGTGCTGCCCACCGCCAGCGCCCTGCTGCGCCTGGCCCCAGCGCTGTGGCGGGCCGGCCACGCGGTGCGGGCCGATGAGGCCTTGCCGCTTTACATCCGCGATAAAGTCGCCAAGACCACCCTCGAACGCGAGGCCGAAAAGGCCGCCAAGACGACCACCCCCTGACCATGAATGCCGCCATGCCTGTGCGCGAAGCCCGTTTTGAAGCCCTGACCGAGGCCTGGCTGGACCAGGTCATGGCCGTCGAGCAGGTGGCCTACACCCACCCCTGGTCGCGGGGCAACTTTTTGGACTCGGTGAAGGCCGGTTACCAGGCGCAGGTGCTGGTCGGCGAGGACCAGCTGATCGGCTATTTCGTGGCCATGAAGGGCGTCGACGAGGTGCACCTGCTCAACATCACGGTGGCCCCGGCGTTCCAGCGCCAAGGCTGGTCGCGTGTGATGCTGGACGCGCTGGACACCTGGTCGCGCGGCCAGGGCGCCCAGTGGGTCTGGCTCGAGGTGCGCCTGTCCAACCCGCGCGCCCGATCGGTTTACGAACAGCACGGCTACCAGCGCATGGGCGTGCGCAAGGCCTATTACCCGGCATTCGACGGGCGCGAGGACGCCTTGGTGATGAGCTTCAAACTATGACCCTGAACCTTGATGCGCGCCAGCGCGCCATGCTGGACGAAATGCACATCCCGTTCTGGTGGCCCGAACCGCCACTGGCCGGCGAGTTGCTGGCGCCCGCCGGCGCCGACACGGGTGTGGCCAGCGCATCGCCTGAACGGGCCGCCGCCCAACGCCCAGCCCCGGCGGCGGATTGGCCCGCCAGCCATGACACCCACCAGGTCCACCAGGCCCACCAGGCGGCTCACGCGCCCGCCGCCCCGCCCGTGGTGCCCCGCCCGGCCCCTGCGGTGGCGCCCGTCGACGCGCCGCAGGCCCCGGCCGTGGTGCGCGCCGCGCCCAGCCCCGCGGCCCCGCTGCGCCACGACCCGGCGCAGGGCGTCGCCGACGCCACCGCCACCCCCAGCCTGTGGCAGCTGCACCCGGCCCAGGCCCTGTTCAATGCACCGGCGGCCCCGGGCGGCTTTTTGCTGGTCACCGAGGCCGTGTGGCCCGGCGACGACCCCTTGGCCGACGGGGCAGGCCCGGCGGGGCAGTTGCTGCACAACATGCTGCGCGCCATGCGCCTGCACCAGCCGGCGCGCGCCTGGCTGGCGGGCCTGAGCCGCCGCCCCACTGGCGACACCCCCGAGCCCCTGCCCTGGCACGAACTGCTGCAAGCCCAGCGCCCCGGCCTGGTGCTGCTCATGGGCCGCACCGCCGCGCGCGAGGCGCTGGGCCGCGACGAGCCCCTGGGGCGCTTGCGCGGCCAGGTGCACGACCTGCACGGTGTGCCCGCCATCGTCACCTACGACGCGTCTTACCTGCTGCGCACCCAGGCCGACAAGGCCCGGGCCTGGGCCGATTTGTGCCTCGCGCTGAGCCAGCCCGGCGTGGCCTTGCCCTGAGCCCAAGGGGCTGGGCGCGGCGCCGCCCGGGGGCCGGCGGAAGGGGGCGTGGCGGCGCTCTCCCAGCGGGCTCTTAAAATGGCGGCCATGACCTTCCTCGACATGCTCCGCGCCGCCGAGCAACAAAACGGCTCCATGCTCTGTGTGGGCCTGGACCCCGAACCCACCCGCTTCCCGGCCCACCTCAAGGGCGACGCCAACAAGATCTACGACTTCTGCGCCCGCATCGTGGACGCCACCGCCGATCTGGCCATCGCCTTCAAGCCGCAGATCGCCTACTTCGCGGCCCACCGCGCCGAAGGCCAGCTGGAGCGGCTGATGGAGCACATGCGCCGGGTGGCCCCGCAGGTGCCGATCATCCTGGACGCCAAGCGCGGCGACATCGGCTCCACCGCCGAGCAGTACGCCAAAGAAGCGTTCGACCGCTACGGTGCCGACGCGGTCACCCTGTCGCCCTTCATGGGCTTCGACTCGGTGATGCCCTATCTCAAGTACGAAGGCAAAGGTGCCTTCCTGCTGTGCCGCACCTCCAACCCGGGCGGTGACGACCTGCAGAACCAGCGCCTCGCGTCGGTGGACGGCCAGCCCCTGCTGTACGAACACGTGGCCCGCCTGGCCCAAGGCCCCTGGAACCTCAACGGCCAGCTGGGCCTGGTGGTGGGCGCCACCTACCCGGCCGAGATCGAGCGCGTGCGTGCGCTGGCCCCGACCCTGCCGCTGCTGATCCCCGGCGTCGGGGCCCAGGGCGGCGACGCCGTTGCCACCGTGCGGGCGGGCTGGAAGCCGGGCGCACCGATCGTGGTCAACTCCTCGCGCGCCATCCTGTACGCGTCGTCGGGCGACGACTTCCAGGAAGCCGCGCGCCGCGAGGCCCTGCGCACCCGCGACCTGCTGCAGGCCGCCCGCGGCTGAGCCCGCAGCGAGCGCCGCCGTGAGCGCTGCCCCGCCGCGCCGTCCCCCGCTGCAATGGCAGTGGCTGGAGGACCTGGTGGCGCTGGCGCAAACCCGCAGCTTCACGCAGGCGGCGGCGCTGCGGCATGTCACCCACCCGGCCTTCGGGCGCCGCATCCGCGCGCTGGAAGACTGGGCCGGCACCCCGCTGGTGACGCGCGGCGCCGGCCCGGTGGCCCTGACCGCCGCGGGTGACAGCCTGTTGCAGGACGCGCGGGGCCTGCTGCAAAGCCTGAGCCAGGCCCACGAATCCCTGCTGGGCGCCGCCGGTCGCACCCAGCAAACCCTGACCCTGGCCACCGGTCGCACGCTGGCGCGCACCTTGGTGGCCGACTGGCTGCGCCAACTGCAGCCCTGGCTGGCGCAGGCCGAGGTGCTGATCCGCACCCGCTCCCTGGCCGACACGGTGCGCATGCTCGAGCGCGGGGAGGTCGACTTCATGCTGACCTACCACCACCCCTTGCTGGCCTGGCCCATCCAGGCCCGCCAGTACAGCCACCTGACCCTGGCCCACGACGAGCTGATCCCGGTCTGCCGCTCGGACGCCCATGGCGTGCCCCAGCTGCCACAGCACGGCGGGCCCGCCTGGCCCTACCTGGCCTACGCCGACAGCCTGGCCCTGGGACGCCTGGTGCAGGACCACCTGGCCAACCACCCGCAGGCCCCCGCCTTGCGCCGGGTGATCGAATGCGACTCCGCCGACGCCTTGCTCGAGTACGCGCTGCAAGGCCTGGGCGTGGCCTGGCTGCCGGCCTCGCTGGTGGCCGGGGCGTGCCAGAACGGCACCCTGTGCCGGGTCGGCTCGGCCCGCCTGGCGGTGCGTTTCGAGGTGCGCCTGTACCGCCCCAAGCGCCGCCTTTCGCCGCTGGCCGAGCAGGTCTGGCAAGCCACCGAGGCGCGGCACTGAGACCGCCGCCGGGGTTGCCAAAGGACGATCCCAGGGACGACCCCGGGGACCGCCACACCGCCTGGGCCACCCCCCCACCCCCCCACCGCGCCGACCGCCGGCCCATGCGCCGCGGGTGCTGTCATCACCCGGTGGGGCATGGTGTGCGCAATCGGCACCGTCTGGTGCGCATTCAGCACCACCTGGGCGTGCGGGCTGCCGCACAATCAGCGCATCGGGCCCCGTGCGTCCGATCCTCCCACCTTGTCCTTGACCGACTGGAGCCGCCCATGACCCCTGCTCAGACCCCCTCCTGGCGCCGCCGCGCCCTCTGGCCCCTGTTCGGGGCCCTGGCCCTGGGGGCTGGCCTGGCGCAGGCCGACAGCTACCCCGACAAGCCGATCACCCTGGTGGTCGGCTACCCGCCGGGGGGCAGCACCGACCTGATGGCGCGCACCCTGGCGCCCGAACTGGCCAAGCGCCTGGGCACGGCGGTGGTGATCGAGAACCTCGGCGGTGCGGGGGGCGCGATCGGGGCCCAGAAGGTCGCCAGTGCCAGCGCCGACGGCTACACCCTGCTGGTGGCGGCCAACAACGAGATCGCCATCAAGCGCCTGGTCGCGCCGACCAGCGTCAAGTACGAACAGCGCGACTTCACCCCGCTGGGCCTGATCGCCTCGCAGCCCATGGTGCTGGTGGCGTCCCCCAAGATGGGCGTGAAGTCCGTGGCGGACTTCCTCAAGCTGGTCAAGGCCAACCCGGGCAAGTTCACCTACGGCAGCTCGGGTGTGGGCACGGCCCTGCACCTGGCGGGCGAGATGGTGAAGGACCAGGGCGGCCTGTTCATGACCCACATCCCCTACCGCGGCGTGGCGCCGCTGACCACCGACCTGCTGGGCAGCAACGTGGACTTCGGCGTGTTCGTGCTGTCCAGCGGCCTGCCCCTGATCAAGAGCGGCAAGCTCAACGCCCTGGGCACCACCGAGCGGCGCCGCTCCCAGGCCACGCCCGAGGTACCGGCCCTGGCCGAGACGCCCGCGCTCAAGGGCATCGACATCAGCTCCTGGTTCGCGCTGCTGGGCCCGGCCCGCTTGCCCGAGCCCGTGGTCAGCAAGCTCAAGAAGGCGCTGGCCGAGTCGCTGCAAGCGCCGGAATTGCGCAAGAAGCTGGAGGAGACCGGCTCGGCCATCGCGCCGCCCCAGCACGACCTGGGCAAGTTCATGGCCGAGGAAACCGCCAAGTACAAGCGCATTGTTGAATTTGCCCGCATCGAGGAATGAGCCGTCCCCTGAGCCGTCTCTTCCATTGCTCCCCAAGCCACACCCTGTCCACGCCCCAACCCATGCCCGCTGCCATGACGTCCTATTCCCGCGCCCAGGTGCAAGCCCTGCCCTTTGACCTGCCCCGCCCCGAGCTGGGCCCCTGGCGTGCCGGCAACACGGGGGTCGAGGGCGTCTGGCAGTTCGACAGCGGGCAGCCGGGTCGCCAGGTCCTGGTCAGCGCCCTGGTGCATGGCAATGAACTGTGTGGCGCCTGGGCCGTGCTGGGCCTGTTGCAAGCCGGGCTGCGCCCGCAGCGCGGCCGCCTGACGCTGGCCTTTTGCAACCTGGCCGCCTTCGACCGGTTTGACCCGGCCCAGCCCGATGCCTCGCGCTTTGTCGACGAAGACCTGAACCGCCAATGGCTGCTGGACCGCATGGCCGCCGGGGGCAGCCAGGAGCGCCAACGCGCCGCCGCCCTGCGGCCCTTTGTCGAGCAGGCCGACTGGTTGCTGGACCTGCACTCGATGCACGAACCCGGCCAGCCCCTGCTGCTGACCGGGGTGCAGCCGCGCAACCTGGCCCTGGCGCGCCGCCTGGCCACGCCCGAGCACATCGTGGTCGATGCGGGCCACCAGGACGGCGTGCGCATGCGCGACTTCGGCCGCTTCGGCGAGCTGGCCGACAACGGCACCCATTCGCTGTTGATCGAGTGCGGCTTCCATGGCGACCCCGCCAGCCGCCGCGTGGCCCAGGACGCCAGCCTGCGCTTCCTGGCCGCCTCGGGCGTGTGCGACGCCGCCACCCTGGACGCCGCCTTGCCAGGCTGGCGCCAGGCCGACGCCGCCCAGCAGTGGGCGCTGGAGGTCACGGGGCCGGTGGTGGCGCGCAGCGAGCGCTTTGCCTTCACCCAGCCCTTTGTGGGGCTGGAGGTGATCGCCCAGGCGGGCACCGTGATCGGCGACAACGACGGCGAGCCCGTCACCACGCCTTACGACGACTGCGTGCTGGTCATGCCGTCGGTGCGCCAGGCGCGGGCCGGCGTGACGGTGGTGCGTTTCGCGCGCCGCCGTCGCCTGTGAGGCCGCTCAAGGCGCGCGCGGGCGCTGCCACCAGGCGAGCCAGCGCTCGCCGCCCAGCACACAGGCCAGTGCCAGCACCACCAGCGTGATGCCAGCCCACTGCCAGGCGGTGATGACCTCGCCCAGCAGCACGTAGCCCGCGCTCAGGCCCACCACGGGCACGCCCAGGCTGAAGGGGGCGACCCGGTTCGCCGGGTGGCGCTGCATCAGCCGGGTCCAGAGCATGTAGCCCAGCACGCTGGCCATCCAGGCCAGGTAGGCCAGCGACAGCCAGGCCTGCCACGGCGCCTGCACCCAGTGCCAGCGCAGCGCGGGCGGGTCCACCAGCCACGACAGGGCGGCAAACGGCAGGATGGGCACCAGGCAGCTCCAGACCACGAAGCCCAGGGGGTCCAGGGCCGGGCTGTCCTCGCGGGCCTTGCGGATCACGATGTTCGAGCTGGCCCACAGGGCGGCTGCGCACAGGTTGAGCGCAAAGCCCCAGAACGTGGTGTGTCCCGCGGCCTCGGCCGGGCCCAGGTAGTTGAGGCCGAAGCACAGCAGGCCCAGGCAGGCCAGCAGCAGGCCGATCTGCAGCGCCCGGCCGGCTTTTTCATGCAGCAGCCAAAAGCCCAGCACGGCGGTGATGAAGACCTGCGTCTGCAGCAGCACCGAGGCCAGGCCTGCGGTCATGCCCACCTGGAGCGCAAAGAACAAGAAACCGAACTGCCCCACCCCCTGGGTCAGGCCATAGAGCACCAGCCATTTCCAGGCCAGTTGCGGGCGCGGTACCAGCAACACCAGCGGGAAGGCCGCCACCAGGTAGCGCGCCGCGCCGAGCTGGAACGGGGTGAAATCCCGCAGCCCGATCTTCATGGCCACAAAGTTCAGGCCCCAGACCACCACCACGCACAGCGCCGAGAGCAGTTCCGTGCCGCTGAAGCGAAGGGGTGGCGCAGCGTCGCTCAATGGGGCGCCTGGGGGTTGGCCTTGGCCGCCTCGATGTGGGCCTGGGCGCGCTGGGCCAGGGCGATGTCGCCGGGGGTTTCGGGGGTGAAGTGGTCCACCGGGATCGGCTGGCCGTGCGAGTCCACCGACACGAACACGATCAGGCATTCGGTGGTCTTGGCCATCTGGCCGCTCTTCATGTCGCCGCTGCGCACCTCGACCGAGATGTTCATGCTGGTCTTGCCGGTGTAGGCCAGGCGGGCTTCCACCTCGACCAGGTCGCCGATCATGATCGGGCGGTGAAAGCGGATGCCGCCCACAAAGACCGTCACGCAGTAGCGCTTGGACCAGCTGGTGGCGCAGGCGTAGCCCGCTTCGTCAATCCACTTCATGACGGTGCCGCCGTGGACTTTGCCCCCGAAGTTGACGGTGCTGGGCTCGGCAAGGAAACGAAGAACGATCGAGTGCATGAACAGGGGCTGAGAGCTGAAAAGCCGCATTATTCCCGACCAGCCGGATTTTGGCTGGCCGCGCGTGCGGCCCGCGCTCAGTGCGGCGGCGTCAGCAGGCGCGCCAGGTAGTGGCCGGTGTGGCTGCCCGGCAGTGCCGCCAGCGCCTCGGGCGTGCCACAGCCCACCACGGTGCCGCCGCCGGCGCCGCCTTCGGGGCCCATGTCGATCAGCCAGTCGGCGGTCTTGATGACGTCCAGGTTGTGCTCGATCACCACGATGGTGTTGCCCGCATCGCGCAGCTGGTGGATCACCTTGAGCAGCAGGTCGATGTCGGCAAAGTGCAGGCCGGTGGTGGGCTCGTCCAGGATGTAGAGCGTGCGCCCGGTGTCGCGTTTGGACAGCTCCAGCGCCAGCTTGATGCGCTGCGCCTCACCGCCCGACAGGGTGGTGGCCGACTGCCCCAGCTTGATGTAGGACAGGCCCACTTCGAGCAGCGTTTGCAGCTTGCGCGACAGCGTGGGCACGGCCTTGAAGAACTCGGCCGCGGCCTCCACGGTCATGTCCAGCACCTGGGCGATGTTGCGGCCCTTGTACTGCACCTCGAGGGTCTCGCGGTTGTAGCGCTGGCCCTGGCAGACGTCGCAGGGCACGTAGACGTCGGGCAGGAAGTGCATCTCGACCTTGACCACGCCATCGCCCTGGCAGGCCTCGCAGCGGCCACCGGCCACGTTGAAGCTGAAGCGCCCCGGGCCGTAGCCGCGCTCGCGTGCGGTGGGCACCTCGGCCATCAGCTCGCGGATGGGGGTGAACAGGCCGGTGTAGGTGGCCGGGTTGCTGCGCGGCGTGCGGCCAATCGGCGACTGGTCGACGTTGATGACCTTGTCGAACTGGTCCAGCCCTTCGATGGCGTCGTGTTCGGCCGGTTCGGCGTGCGCACGGTGGATTTGCTGCGCGGCCGCGGTGTAGAGGGTTTCGTTGACCAGGGTCGACTTGCCCGAGCCCGAGACCCCGGTCACGCAGGTCATCAGACCGACCGGAAACTCGACCGTCACGTGCTTCAGGTTGTTGCCCCGCGCCCCTTCGATGCGGATCACCTGCTTGGGGTCTTTGAGGGTGTGGCGCTGGCGCGGCACCTCGATCTTCTTGGCGCCGCTCAGGTACTGGCCGGTCAGCGAGGCCGGGTTGTCGCGGATGGCCTCGAAGCTGCCCTGGGCCATGACCCGCCCACCGTGGATGCCCGCGCCCGGCCCCATGTCGATGACGTGGTCGGCCGCACGCATCATGTCCTCATCGTGCTCGACCACCAGCACGCTGTTGCCGATGTCGCGCAGGTGCGCCAGCGTGCCGATCAGGCGGTCATTGTCGCGCTGGTGCAGGCCGATGCTGGGCTCGTCGAGCACGTACATCACGCCGGTCAGGCCCGAGCCGATCTGGCTGGCCAGCCGGATGCGTTGCGATTCGCCGCCCGACAGGGTCTCGGCGCTGCGGTCCAGGCTCAGGTAGCTCAGGCCGACGTCGTTGAGGAACTTCAGCCGCGAGGCGATTTCGCGCACCACCTTGTCGGCGATCTCGCCCTTGGCCCCGGGCAGGCGCAGCTGCAAAAAGTAGTCGTAGGACTCGCGCAGCGTCAGGTGGCTGATCTGGTAGATGGCGCGGGCTTCGGGGCCTTCGCCCAGGCGCACATGGCGCGCTTCGGTGCGCAGGCGCGCACCACCGCAGTCGGGGCAGGCCTGGGTGCTGCGGTAGCGCGCGAGTTCTTCGCGCACGATCGGCGAGTCGGTCTCGCGGTAGCGCCGCTGCATGTTGGGGATGATGCCCTCGAAGGGGTGCTTCTTGGCCACCTTGCGGCCTTCGGCGCCGTCCAGGCTGTACTGGAAGCGGATCTCCTCGCTGCCCGAGCCGTACAGGATGGCCTGGCGGGTCGCCTCGGGCAGCGACTCGAAGGGGCTCTCGATGTCAAAGCCGTAGTGCTTGGCCAGGCTCTCCAGCATCGAGAAGTAATGGGCATTGCGCCGGTCCCAGCCCTTGATGGCACCGCTGGCCAGGCTCAGCGAGGGGAAGCTCGCCACGCGCAGCGGGTCGAACACCTCGGTCACGCCCAGCCCGTCGCAAGACGGGCAGGCGCCCACCGGCGAGTTGAAGGAGAACAGCCGCGGCTCCAGCTCGCTGAGCGAGTAGCTGCACACCGGGCAGGCAAAGCGCGCGTTGAACAGCAGCTCGGCGGGGCGCTCGGGCACTGGTTCCATCTCGAGCGCGAGGGCGCGGCCGTCGGCCAGGCGCAGCGCGGCCTCGAAGCTCTCGGCCAGGCGCTGCTGCATGTCGGGGCGCACCTTGAGCCGGTCGATCACCACGTCGATGTCGTGCTTTTCGTTCTTCTTCAGCGCTGGCAGCTGGTCGAACTCAAAGGCTTGCCCATCGACGCGGAAGCGCACATAGCCCTGCGCCTGCATGTCGGCGAACAGCTCCAGGAACTCGCCCTTGCGATCGCGCGCCACCGGGGCCAGCACCATGACCTTGGTGTCGGCGGGCAGGGCCAGCACCGTGTCCACCATCTGGCTGACGGTCTGGGCCTGCAGCGGCAGGCCGTGGGTGGGGCAGTGCGGCGTGCCGGCGCGGGCGAACAGCAGGCGCAGGTAGTCGTGGATCTCGGTCACCGTGCCCACGGTGGAGCGCGGGTTGTGGCTGGTGGCCTTTTGCTCGATGCTGATGGCGGGCGACAGGCCCTCGATCACGTCCACATCGGGTTTGTCCATCAGCTGCAGGAACTGGCGCGCATAGGCCGACAGGCTCTCCACATAGCGGCGCTGGCCTTCGGCGTACAGGGTGTCGAAGGCCAGGCTGGACTTGCCTGAGCCCGACAGCCCGGTGATCACCACCAGCTGGTTGCGCGGGATGTCGAGGTCGATGTTCTTCAGGTTGTGCGTGCGGGCCCCGCGGACGCTGATGCGCTGCTGCTGCACCAGGCTGGCCAGGTAGCGACCGTTGGAAGAAGCGCTGTCAGGGGCGGTGGGGTTCACGGGGTTCCGAACTGAGGAAAACCCTCCATGATAGAGATGCCGGCGCGGTTTGCGCCAGGGCCTGGGCGCAGGCTTCACCGACAATACGGTTTTTCTGCTGTGCGGCGCCTTGGGCGCCAGATTGATTCTTCCCATTCATGACCGCCTCTACCGCCATGACCGCGCTGGAGCGACGCTCCACCGTGTCGCTGGCCTTCATTTTTGCCCTGCGCATGCTGGGCCTGTTCCTGGTGCTCCCGGTGTTCGCGCTGGAGGCCCGCAAGTACCCCGGCGGTGATGACCCGGCCCTGGTCGGTCTGGCCCTGGGCATTTACGGTCTGACCCAAGGGGTGTTGCAGATCCCGTTCGGCATGGCCTCGGACCGCCTCGGCCGCAAGCCGGTGATCGTGGCGGGCCTGTTGCTGTTTGCGCTGGGCAGTGCGCTGGCGGCGACCGCCGACACCCTGCTGGGCCTGACCGTGGCGCGCGCGGTGCAGGGCGCGGGCGCCATTTCGGCCGCCGTCACCGCCCTGCTGGCCGACCAGACCCGCGACGAGGTGCGCACCAAGGCGATGGCCGTGATCGGGGCCAGCATTGGCCTGGTGTTCGCGCTGTCGCTGGTGCTGGCGCCCCTGCTGACGGCCTGGCTGGGCCTGGCGGGCCTGTTTGCGCTGATTGGTGGCCTGGCCCTGGCCGGCGTGGCCGTGGTGCTGTGGCGTGTGCCGGCGGCGCCGCCCTTGCCGGCGGACGCGCGGCGCGGCAGCCTGCTCGAGGTGCTGCGCTTCAAACCCCTGCTGCGGCTGGATTTTGGGGTCTTCATGCTGCACGCGGTGCAGTTGTCGATGTGGGTGGCCGTGCCGACCCTGCTGGTGGGCGCGGGCCTGGACAAGGCACAGCACTGGCAGGTGTACCTGCCTGCGGTGCTGGCGTCTTTTGGGGTCATGGGCGGGGTGCTGTTCCCCTTGGAGCGCCGCGGGCACCTGAAGGCCGTGTTCTTGGGCGCCATCGCCCTGATCGCCCTGGTGCAGGTCGGTTTTGGCCTGGTGGCCGGGGCCCAGCCCAGCCTCTGGCTGCTCGGTGGGCTGCTGTTTGGCTTCTTTTGCGCCTTCAACGTGCTGGAGGCCAGCCAGCCCAGCCTGGCCTCGCGCATCGCCCCGCCCCACCTGCGCGGCACCGCGCTGGGCGTCTACAACACCCTGCAATCGCTGGGGCTGTTTGTGGGCGGCGCCGTGGGGGGGTGGCTGGCGCGCTCGGTGGGGCCGACGGGCTTGTTCACGGTCTGCGCTTTGGCCATGCTGGCGTGGCTGCTGGTGGCCTGGCCCATGAGCACCCCGGGCCGCTCCGGCTTGGCTTCCGAGCCGCACGCTTCATAATCTCGCCCTGAATCGGAGAATTGAGTCATGGCATCAGTCAACAAAGTCATCATCGTCGGCAACCTGGGGCGCGACCCCGAGATCCGCACTTTCCCGTCGGGCGACCAGGTGGCCAACGTCACCATCGCCACCACGGACAAGTGGAAGGACAAGCAGTCCGGCGAAATGAAAGAAGCCACCGAATGGCACCGCGTGGTGTTCAACGGTCGTTTGGCCGAAATCGTCGGCCAGTACCTGCGCAAAGGCTCGCAGGTCTATGTGGAAGGCTCGCTGCGCACCCGCAAGTGGACCGACCAGTCCGGCGTTGAAAAGTACAGCACCGAAATCCGCGCAGACCAGATGCAGATGCTGGGCAGCCGGCAAGGCATGGGCGGTCCGTCGGGTGACGACGGCGGCGGCTACGGTGGCGGTCAAGGCGGTGGCTACGAGTCGGCCCCGCGCCGTGCGCCTGCAGCCGCTGCACCGCGCGCCCCGGCCCCGCGTCCGGCCCCGGCCCCCGCGCCGATGGCCAGCCGTCCGTCGTCGGGTTTTGACGACATGGACGACGACATCCCGTTCTGAAGCCCGACCTTCAGCGCTGACTTTTGAGAGCCTCGGGGGCCTGGCCCCCGGGGCTTTTTTGCGTCCGGCAGCGCCCTGTCGAGCGGCCGCCCCCCTCAGCGCGCCACCCAGCCGCCGCAGACCGGGAACACCTGACCCACAAAACAGTCGGCCGCGGCGCTGCACAGGTAGGCCGCGAACAGGGCGTCTTCGCGCGCCCCGACCAGGCGGCCCAGCGGGACTTCGCGTGCCAGCCGCTCCTGGAAGCGGGGGTTGGCCTGCACCGACGGCGGGAAGTAGGTCGGGTTGTCGACAAAGTTCTGGGCGATCGCGTTGACCTGGATGCCGCTGGGCGCCAGTTCCACCCCCACCGCCTGCACATAGGCCAGTTGGGCGCCGCGGGCCGCGCTGTAGGTCGAGGCCCGCTTCATGCCGCGCAGGGCCGACGCGCTGCCCATCACCAGCACCTTGCCGCGGCCGCGCGCCACCATGCCGGGCACGGCGGCCTGGACCAGCCGGGGCAGCGGGTCCACCAGGGTCGCGAACACCTGCTGCCATTCCGCCGGGTCGACCTCCAGCGCGGGCGTGCTGGGGGCAGGCAGGGCCAGGTTGGCCACCAGCACATCGATCTCGCCCGCCGCGGCCACCGCCGCCTGGGCTGCCTCGGGGTCGCTCAGGGGGCCCTCGCTGCGCAGCACCTGCGCGCCTTGCTCGGCGAACACCTCGCACAGCATGGGGCCCATGAACTCCGAGGCCTGGGTGATCAAAACGCGTTGGCCGGTCAGGGTGTTTGGCATGTCGGGCAATGGGTTGGGTGAAGGGGCGCAGGCCCGAAGCGGGGCCGGTTTGGCGGGGCCCCAAGTGGCCTGTCAGGTTAGCGGAGGCCCGCCCCGTCGGCATCGGGGCTGGCCCGGAGGCCGTCGGCGCTCTGCAAACCGCTAAACTTGATCGTTCATTTAACGCATTTTTCCAAGCCATGAAGTCCTTTGTGCCGCTCCTTGCCCTCCTCTTGTCCTTCGGGGCCGCTGCCGCCGAGGTGTCAGACGCCACCGTTGAAAAGATCCTCGGGGTGAGCGGTGCCAAGCACAGCAGCAAGGCGCAGAACCGATACGGCATCCAGTTCTCCGACGTGGAATACCAGGATGGCAAGGGGCAGACCCTGTTCACGCTGCGGCTGGGCACGCCCGAGCAGTACGCCCTGTGGAAGCAGGCCGCGGGCGGTGATGCCCAAGACCTCAGCGGCGTCGGCCACGAGGCCTTTCGGTACAAGTCGTTCAAGGCCGTGTGTGCCAAGTCCGCGACGGTGGCGGCTTGCGTGACGCCCGACTTCTTGTTGAAGAGCCCTGCCATCACCGACGCTCACTTGCAGGCCCTGCTCAAAGCCGCGCTGTGAACCCGCCCCGCGCGGGCCGCGGCCGCGGCCGCGGCGGGCATCGCCTGCACCGGCCTGCGGTCCAGGGCCAGCGGCAGCCGCTGCGCGCCAAGCGGCCGGGCCGTTGTGCGGCGGCACCTGTGGCCGACAGGGCCCCCCGGCTTGCGTGGCGCACAGGGGCCGCATGGCTTGCCCGTGCCCTGCGTTAGAGCGATCCCCGCGCCATTCGTGACAATGTTGTAACCGCACGATGAACAGTGCGGGTGGGCCGGGCCAAAGCCTGTAACATCTCGTTAAATTTGGCTCGCCAGGTCCGACTGCGTCATGGCGGCAAGGGTTGTAGCTGTCACAAGGATCACGCAATTGAAGGCACTCACACTGAAACATTGGGCCTCTGCCCTGAGTCTGCTCGCCCTGGTGGGCTGTGGCGGTGGCGGCGGCAGCGGTGACACCTCCAATGTGGGCGCCGTGACCGGCACCCAGCAATACCCGGATGGCATTTGGGAAGGCACCACCGGCACCGGCGCGGCCCAGCGCACGGTGGTGGGTTACATCAGTGGCGGCACCGACGGCAAGGGGGGTGACTTCTACCTGGCCAAGGGCGCGGCCGGCACCTCGGGTTACGACGGTTTGTTTGGCCTGATGCGGGTCAACATCAGCACCGCGCTGGCCACCAACGTCACGTATTTCTCGGTGCAGGACGGCAAGTTCGCCACCGGGCTGACCTTCTCGGGCACGGCCTCGACCAGCACCGGCGGCACGCGCACCGACACCATCAGCGGCAACTACAGCAACCCGGCCAACACGGCCGCGGCCACGGGCGCGGTGACGTCGATCAAGCTCGGCTACAGCAAGCTCAACAACTTCCCGGCCAAGTACTCGCTGATCCAGGGCAGCTACACCGGCGGCAGCCTGTTTGGCGGCAGCTGGGTGCTGACGATCGACGCCGTGGGCGCCATCAGCGGCACGGTGTCGGGTTGCACGGTCACCGGCACCGCGGTCCCGGTGACCCCGGCCGCCAACAGCAGCGCGACCTCGGCGGCCTACTCGGTGGTGCTCAACCTGTCGGGCGGCACGACCACCTGCGGCGCCACCGGCACCACCCAGTCGGGTGTGGCCTTCCTGAAGTTCGACACCCTCAACAACAAGACCGGCATCTGGGTGCTGACCAAGAACACCGGTACCACGCTGAACACCTTTGTGCTCGACGGCGTGCTGGTGGCGGGCAGTTCCTCGTCGCCGGCGACCACTCAGCAGGTGGCGGCCGGTTTCTGGAAGAGCGCGACCAGCGATGGCGTGACCGACCTCTACGCCATGGTCTTGCCCGACAACTCGTACTTCTTCTACAAGCGCGTGGGCGGCGGTTACGACGCGCTGTATGGCAACCTGATCGTGGCCTCGGGCACCAGCATCGTCAGCTCGACGGACGGCGTGTACTTTGCCAACCAGAACCTGGCGGCCACCCAGTACACCGACAGCGTGGCGATCAGTGCCGATGTGCGCACCCAGACCACCTTCAAGGGCACCTACACCGACCCGAGCGCCGCCAGCGCGCAAACACCGTTCAGCCTGGTGCCGGACACCGGCAACCTCTACGTGTCGCCGATCCTGCCCACGGTGACCGCGTTGTACGGCACCTACACCAGCTCGACCATCGGCTTCGGTGGCGTGGGCCTGACCATCAAGGTGGCGGCCAGCACGGTGGACGGCACCAAGAGCGTGCTGACGGGCACCACCACCACGGGCTGCACCCTGACCGGCAACATCTCGCCGTACAGCAGCACCAACACCACGCTGAACCTGTACCGCGTCGACACGCTGGCGTTTGCGGGCACCTGCGCCCTGGCGGGCCAGCCGGTGCAGTCGGGCGCCGCCTCGGCGATCTTTGACGGCGCCAACAACGTGGTCGGCCTGCGCATGGGCGTGGCGGGTTACAGCGCCGGTGGCACCCGTGCCAACCTGGTGTTCATCGGCAGCAAGTAAGCCCACACCAACCGGGAGGGCCGCTTTCGGGGGGCCTTCCGACTCAGAAATGGACCCTGCGGGGTCCATTTTCATTGGGCGATCGCCCGCCGCGCTGGCGCGGGGCACGCGCCGGGTGGGCCTGTGTGGGCTGGTGGCATGCTGGGGCGTTGGGCGCGGCAGTGCGCTCAGCCCAGGGGCCCGGCCAGCGGCTGGACTCGTGTGGTTCACCGATCCGATCCGCGCGCCCCGCAGGGCGGGCTCAGGCGCCAGGCTTCGAGCACCGGCACAGAGACGCTGGGGTCATGAAAAAGCCCCGGCAGCCAGGGCGGCAGGGGCTGGTGGGGGGACGCCCCGCGCTTGTTTGAGAACCCCTGCGCTCGTTCCGGTGGGGGCCCTTGTTCAGGCCGCGCAGCACCCCGGTGCCGGGGGCCACAGCAGCCGGAAAGCGTTCAGTTGTTGCTGCCGTAAGGCGAGCGCACCGTGTTCACCGGCAGCGCTTGCAGGCCCGAGTAAGGCTGCAGTGCGTAGCGCAGGTAAATGCCGCCAATGAACTGGCGGTAGTCGCGTGCATTGTCCAGCGCCAACTGGCCGCCGAAGAACACCTGCGGGTGCACCTGGTACTCCATGGCGGCCCCGAGGTTGTAGCCCAGCCCGGTCTTGGTTTGCCCCGGGTAGACCGCGCCCGTGGCCGTGGCCCCGGCGGTGCCGAAGGCAAAGGCGTCGTTGGCGGCCAGCACGGCGGCCGCTTGGCGGCTGCTGTTGGTCGGGAAGTAGGCCACCGCATCTTCGCGGAAAGACTGCACGCCCAGCGAACCCTTGAGCTGGTAGGAGAAGCGGTTGCTGCGCTGTGCCCATTCCACCGGCACATTCAGCGACAGGAAGCGCTGCGGGCTGAAGTAGCCGCCGTGGCCGTAGGTGAAGTAGCGCAGGTTCTTGTCGTAGCTCAGCGCGGTGAAGTTCAGCCCGGTGGTCAGGTTGGAGTGCGGGCCGCGGTCCAGGCGCCAGTAGATGCCACCGCCGCCTTCCACGCGCGAGTTGGTGGCCACGTTGTTGCCGGTCAGGCCGTACAGCGAGCCGTAGGTGTAGATGCCGAAGTCGCCGGTTTCCCAGTTCAGGTCGATGCGCCCGCCGGTGGCCGACACGCCGCCCCAGCTGTCGCCGGTGCGCGGGTCCTTGGTGCCGGCAAACGACAGCAGGCTGTCGGTCACCGGGCGGCGCGAGCCGTCCAGGGTCAGGGACAGCTCATCGCCCAGCGGGATGCGGTACTTGACGCCACCGGTCACGTCCGAGTGGTTGAAGCCCAGCGGCGTGGTGCCCACGTCCATCTTGAGGCTGGCGGTTTCGTAGCCCACGCTGAAGCCCACGCCCGAGGCGCTTTGGCCTCCGGCCGAGCGGTCGGGCAGGGCCAACGCGGTCACCGGACCCCCGCCAAAGCGGCTCAGGGTGCCGTAGCTGAGGTCGGGGGTGCCCGAGTTCAGCGACACCGGCGTGATGTTCACGCTCATCTTGCCGTCACCGGCGTCGAACTTGAGCTGCAGCGGGGCCTCGATGTCGGTCAGCTGGCTCATGCCGGCTTCACCTTGGCGCACGCGGGCCACCATGCCCAGCGACACCACCGGGATGCGGTCCTGACGGATGTCGTTGAGCTCGTCGGCCGCGGTGCGCGGGCGGCTGCTGTTGCTGCTGCCCGGCAAGCCGGGCAGGGTGTTGGCCTGGGCCACGGTCGGCGGGGCCGCCGCGGGCACGGCGCTGGGCGCCCAGGCCAGGTTGTTGTTCGGGGCCGGGGGCGCGCTGCTGCCATAGACCGCTGCCGGCGCCGGGATCGGCACCGGGGCATAGCCGGCTTGGCTGTTGGCGGGCTGCACGGCCTGGCTGCGCGCGTAGGCGGCGGCTGCGGCCTGGGCCGGGCTTTGCACATCGGCGTAGACGGGCTCGACCGAGCGCGTGGCCGCGCTGGCCGACGCCGCCGAGCTGCGGCTGTTCACCGCCGCGGCCTGGCTGCTGCGGGCGCTGGCGGACGGGCTGCGCTCGCTGACTGGCGCGGTGGTGCGTTCCACCGCGGGCGGGTTGCTGCTGGCGCTGCTGCGGGTCGGCACGGCCCGGGTCGAGGCGTTCTGGCTGCCACCGGGCACCACGGCGTTGAGCGGTGCCGGCTGGTAGGTCTGGGTCAGGTAGCTGGACGGTGTCGGCAGGTTGGCCGCTTGATCCACCGGGCCGGCGCCCGTGGGCGGGAAGGCCGGCAGGGTCAGGGCCGAGGCGCGGGCGGCGCCCGCGGGCACCGGGATCAGCGGCTGCGGCAGCGCAGGCGCGGCCGGCGGGTTGCCCAGCGAGGCCACCGGGGCAAAGCGCAGCGGCTCGGCCACCGGGGCCATCGAGCTGTTGCCATACGAGGTGCCCACCGGCACGGCCGTGGGCATGGCGCCCGGCACCAGCGGGGCGAACGGCTGGCGCTGGGGCTGGTTGTTGCGGTTGGCGAACGGGTTGGTGGCGCGCACCTGGGTCAGCGCGCCGCTGGCGGCCAGCTGCGCGTTGCGCTGCTGGTTCTCGGCGGCCACGGCGGCGGTGAAGTACTCGGTCGCCTTGCTGGTCTTGCCCTGGGCCCGGTACAGGCGCGCGGCGGCGGTCAGCACCTCGGGGTTGTTGGGCGCACGCACCAGCGCGATCTGGATGGCCGATTCGGCGTACGCGTACTCACGCGCCGAAATCGCCAGCGAGGCTGCGGGCAGCAGCAACTGCAGGTTGTTGGGGTCTTTTTCCAGCAGGCGGTTGTACAGCGTGATGGCCTGCGGGTAGTCGTTGTTGGCGGCGTACATGCGGGCCAGCGAGCCCATGACCAGCGGGTCGTTGGGGCGCTCGGCCAGCACCGGGGCCAGGGTGTCGTAGGCGCCGGCCAGGTCACCGGCTTCGCGCAGCGCGTCGGCCTGGCGCAGCACGTAGCCCACGCGCAGGTCTTCAAACGACTGGCGTTGTTGCAGGGTCATGGGCATGCCCTGCAACTGGCGCAGGATGCCGGCCAGCTCGACGTCTTGTTTGGTTTTCAGCAGGATGGCCGCGTACTGCAGGCGCAGGCCGGGCTCCGGGCGGGCCGAGCGCGCCAGCAGCTGGCGGATGGTGGCCATGGCGCGGTTGCTGTCCCCGGCATCGGTGTAGGCCAGCGCCACGGCGCCCAGCAGTTCGGGGTCCTGCCCGGTGAATTGCTCCGCCTGCGCCAGCTTGGCCAGTGCTTCGGACTGTCGACCCTGGGCCGCCAGGGCCGAGGCCCCGTCGGCTTGCACGTGCACCCAGACGCGCTTGTACAGCGCGGCGATGTCGCGCGTGCGGTTGGCTTCGGGCACCCGGTCCAGGGTGGCCATGGCGCCGGCCCAGTCCTGCGTCTCGGCCGACAGCAGGGCGTGCGCATACAGCGCCTCGGGCATGTTGGGGTTGGAGATCAGCAGACCGTCCATGATGCCGCGCGCCTCGGCCTTGGCGCCCAGCTTGATGTACAGGCGCGCCAGGTCCAGCCGCACCCAGGCGTTGGCGGGGTCGTTGAGCAAGGCGTTTTCCAGCGCCACGCGGGCGCCGGTGTCGTCGCCGCGCGCGGCAGCGGCCTTGGCCTGACCCAGCGCCTGGGTGGCGCGCAGGCGGCCCAGGGCGCCGACTTTTTCCTGCTGCGTCGGGCTCATGCGCTCGACGATGCGCAGCGCCTCATCGGCCTTGTTGTTCTGGGCCAGCACGCCCACCAGGCCGCGCACGGCGTCGGGGTTGTCGGCTTGGCGGGTCAGCACACGGCGGTAGGTGGCTTCGGCGGCGTCGTACTGGCCCATTTCGACCAGCACATCGGCGAGGTCGTTTTCGGCCGTGGTTTCGCGCGGGTCCAGGCGCACCGCCTGTTGCAGGTACTGGCGGGCCGCGTCGAGGTTGTTGTTCTCCCGCGCGGTGGTCGATTGCGCCACCAGCGTCCAGTAGGTGGCGCTGTCCAGCGCGCTCTTCCAGCGGCCGGCCTGGCCCTGGCGCGAGGCGCGTTCCAGGTAGTCGCGGGCCTGGCCAAAGTTCTCCTGGCGCAGGCGCAGCACGCCAAAACCACCGAGCGCATCGCCGTCGGTGGGGCGCGCTTCGAGCACGCTGCGGAAACCCGCTTCGGCGGCTTCGAGGTCGCCGTCGTCGAGGGCCCGGAAGGCCTCTTGGGTGCGCTTGCGCAGCGGGTCATTGCCGGCACCGGTGCCGTCGCCACGCGATTGCTTCTGCTGGCGCTCGATGTCGGCCAGGCGCGCTTGCACCGCGGCGTCGCCCGGGAAGGCACGCAGGAACTGTTGGTACAGCGGGATGTCGGCGCTGCGGCTGCCGGTCCAGGCCAGGGCCTTGCGCCAGCTCTCGATGGCGGCGTTGCCGACATCCGAGTGGCTGGCCAGGCGCGACAGCTGCGCAATGCCTTCGCGGCGGGTGGCGTCGCGGTAGGTCAGGTGCTGGGCCAGGGCCAGCGCAATGCGGGCGTCGTCGGGCTGCTCCTGGGCCAGTTGTTCCAGGCCTTTGCGGGCCGATTCCCAACCTTGGGCGGTGCCGCCCAGGGTCTGGTAGTACTCGAGCGCCAGTGGGCCCCGGGGCACCTGGTTGCCCAGCGCGTTCTGGTAGGTGCTGATGGCTTCTGCCGGCTTGCCTGCCTTGGCCAGGTCGCGTGCGGTTTGCAGTTGCGGCGCGTTGCGCTGCACGTTGATGGCCTGCTCGATGCGGGCCACCGACGCGTGGCTGGGGTGGTTGCGCTTGAGCTGGGCCAGGTACTTGGCGGCGCTCTCAAAGTTCTTGTTGTCGGCCTCGACCACGGCCATGCCCCCCAGGGCGTCGGGCTGGTTGGGGTCGATCTTGAGCAGCTTTTGCCAGGCTTCGGCTGCGCGTTCGCTGTTGCCGCGCGACTGCCAGTACTTGCCTTGTTCCAGCAGGGCTTTCAGGGCGGGTTCCTGGGCATAGACGGCCGGCACACTCAGTGCGGCCAGCAGGCTCATGGCTAGCGTTTGGTGGCGGTGGTACATGCCTTCTCCCAGCGTAATTGCAGTCTGCCTGAGGGCAGGAATTGGTAGCGTTTCTCAATCCATCCGGTCCCGAACAGGCCGAGCACGTGATCGTAATAGGGTAGACGGGCTGCCGGATCGAGTAAACGGGCTTGCACCCGCTTTTGTTGGAGCTGTAAAGCCGCGCTCCGACCGTCGGTCAACAGGTAGGGCAGCATCGCGGCCGAGAAGCCGATCGGCCCCACACCCTGCACCGAGCCGGTCGAGGTCTGGACCTTTTCGGGCGCAAACTCCGCCATCTCCACCGCCTGGGCCATGCCGCCCAGCTGGCGCCGCACCGTGTTCGCGGCCGGGTCGTTGGTGGGCGTCATGCCGGCCCAGAGGTAGGTGCGGATGGCGTCGTAACTGCCGACATCGCCCAGTTGCGGGTCGGCCACAAAACTGCCCTTGCCGTTTTCGGCCACCCGCCAGGCCGTCCAGTCGGGGGCGTAACCGCGGGGCGCGGTGTCACCCAGCAGGCGCACGGTGTTCTGCGCCAGCGCCTGCCACGGCCCCTTGGGGTCGACCTGGGCAAAACGGCGCAGCAGCGGCAGCGGCAGGTAGCTGGGGTTCAGGCGCCACAGCTTCTGGTCCGGGAACACAAAGCCGGCCGGGCCGGGCAGCAGCATCTTGCCGAAGCCGGGCAGGTCGACGATCTCGTCCTGCACCACGCGGGCCAGCAGGGTGCGGGCCTCGGTTTCATAGACCGGCTTCTTCCAGACGCGCGCGGCCTCCAGCAGCGCGTAGGCCAGCCAGAGGTCGGCGTCCGAGGCCGGGTTGTTGTCCAGCACGCCCCAGCTGCCGTCCTTGCGCTGGCCCCATTGCCAGGCGGGCAGGCGCGCCGCGATGTTGCCCCCCGCGAGGTTGGACACCGTCCAGCGCCACAGGCGCTCGAAGCGCTCGGGCTGGTTGGCCACCAGGGCAAAGAACATCGCGTAGGACTGGCCCTCCGAGGTGGAGTGCATTTGCGGCACGCTGAAGTCAACGATGCGGCCGTCTTCCTGCGCGAAACGTTCGTTGAAGGTCTCCCACAGCGGCCATTCCGCGCTGCTGACGCAGGCGGCCTGGGGGGGGGCCGCGAAGGCCGAGCCCAGCGACAAAACCAAAGGCGCCAGGGTCACTGGCGCCAGCAGGCGGGAGAGGAAGGAGCGACGACCGCCCCGCCCCGTGGGCGCTCGGCGGCCACGGAGGAGGCTCCATCGGGATGCGGTGGCCTGGGACTGCATGAAGAGGGGGTCAGTCCTTGTTCTTCAGGCGGGCACGGGCGCGGGCACGCAGCGACAGGAACAGCAGCACGCCAATCAGCAGCGCGGCCACGATGCCCAGCGCCAGCAGCAGCAGCGGGCTGCGCGACAGGTACCACTGCACCCAGGTCAGCGGGTCCAGGCGGCCCACCCAGTAGGTTTGCTCGGCGACCAGGCTGTCCACCTGCTTGCCACGCACCACCGAGGTGCTGCCCTGGATTTCCTTCACCAGGTCGGGGTCGAGCAGGGCTTCAATGACCTGGCTCAGGCCTTCGGGGTTGTTGCTGGACAGCTGCACCACGCTGCGGCCCGGGCTGACCGGGGACTCGAAGCCGGCGATCACGCCGTCGGTGCTGTCGGCCGTGAAGGCCACCTGGTTGCGACCTGGCTTGGCGCCATCGCGCTGGCTCGGGTCCCACCAGCTGAACACGCGGTAGGCGAAATCAGACAGGTTGAAGCGGCGCGAACCGCCTTGCATGCCCACCGGGCTGGCGTCGGCCCACTGGGCCAGCAGCGGCTGGTTGTTGCCGGAGCCGATCACCACCACGTCCTTGCCGGCCAGGGCGTCGACCTGCTTCGGGCCCACCACGCTGACGGCCGTGGCCGGGTAGCCGGTGGAGCGGCCGAACACGCCCAGCAGGCTCAGGTAGCTGCTGTAGTCGTTGAGGCTGGGTTTGTCCGGCATCACGATGGCGGTTTCGGACAGGTCGGCCAGGCGGGTGAACGGGAAGCCGCTGTTACTGAACGCGGCCAGGTCCGGCATCGCCAGGAAGTGCGGGAAGCTCGAAATGTCGATCGTCGAATCGGGCTCCACCGTGCCCCGCACGTTTTCCAGCACCACGTCCTTGCAGGCGCCCTGCTTGACCATGTCGTGGAAGTAGTGGAACTGCAGCTGGGCGCGTGCCGGCAGCTTGAACAGCGGGATGTGGAACTGCTCGCGCGCGGGGATCAGCTCGCCCGGCGGCACCACGGCGTTGACGGCGCGGTCCAGCGCCGAGGGGGCGTCGTGGTTGATCGCCAGCAGCGGCAGCGAGCGCAGGAACTGCTGGTTGGCGCTGATGTTCAGCGTCGACTTGTCGGTGTTCAGGCGCGGCGTGTAGCGGTACTTCAGGTCCACCGGGATGCCCTTGCTGCGCCAGCCAAACAGGTCGGGCGGCAGGTGGAAGTTGACCCGGATCAGGTCGGGCGAGTAGCCCGCCACGTTGAGGGTGTCTTCCAGGGCGAGTTCACCGAACTTGACCGGGCGGTCGCTGGCCAGCCAGTTGGGGGCGTCATAGGGCTTGCGCGGCTTGATCTCGCTCAGGCTGGTGATGGTGGCCACCGGGCCCGACAGCGCGGGCGAGCCCACGGCCACCGCGTTGGCGGCGATCTTCAGTTCCTTGGCGTCGCGGCCCATCACCAGCAGCAGCTTGGCGCTGGGGTCGTTCGGGTTCGGCACCATGGCCACGGTCGGGCCTTGCAGCGCAGACACATTCAGGCCGCCCGGCACCTGGTTGCCCATGGCCAGCACGATGGCATTGCCCTGGGCCGGGATCTGGTCTTGCAGCGCCGGGAAGCGGGCCCCGCGGTAACCCGCCAGCGCACCGAACCACGACGACAGCGCGCCCGCGGCCTCCAGCGTGGCGCCACTGGGGGCGCCGGCGAAGACCATCGGCAGGTTCAGCGGCAAGGCGTCGCGGCGGTCAAAGAACGGTTGCGGCAGCAGCGCCAGGTCGTTGGCCTGGGCCACCGGCGTGAGGGTCAGCTCCAGCGTGCTGTCGTTGCCCACGTTGGCCCACAGGCTGGAGTGCGCAGGGTCTTCGCAGTCCCGCGTGTAGTGCCCGATCAGCTCGAGGTTGAGGCGGTTGAACTCGGTGATCAGGCGCGGCGGGATCACGATCTCGCGTTGCAGGTTCTGACCGGCTTGCTCGGTGGGCACCGGGATGGTGGCGGCCACCTGCTCGTTGACCAGCACGTTGATGTGCGACAGCTGCGGGATCAGCGCCGGCGAGTAGGCGTAGTTGATCTTCAGCTTGGCGCCCGTCACCACCTGGTCGGCGCGGATGCTGAAGGTCACACCGCTGTTGCCGCGGATGCCGCGCAGCTGCAGCGGGAACAGGGCGCCGAGCTGCTTGAGCGAGAACGACACCGTGCGCGCGTGGCTGCTGCGTTGGCTGGGGGTTTCGCCCGCGGCCTCGGCGGCGGTCTCGGTGATGATGCGATTCGACCCCGACTTGGCCTTGGTGGCGGCCTGGGCGGTTTGCAGCCCCGGCGCGGCCAGCATCAGGGCGATGGCCAGAATGACCGGCTGCAGCGGCACGCGGTGGGTGGAGCGCTTGGAGGTGACGGTGGAATGTGGGGTCATGGTCTGAGGCAGTGAATCACTTGGCGTTGGAGGTCGTGCGCGGGCGCACGGACTTGACGATATTGGTCATCAGCTGCCTGATGCCGCGCACCCCGATGGCCATCACGCCGCCCAGGGAACTCAAAGGTTTGTCTTGCTGGCGCTGGCCCCAGGTGCCCACCCAGGCGTCGGCCCGGGAGAAGGTCAGGGCGGCCAGTTCGGCCTGCTGGGCCAGGCTCAGGTTGTCGAAGCGCACCCCCAGCCGGCCCTTGCCACCAAAGGTGACCACGGCCGGGAAGATGCCCTCGTCGTCCGAGCGGAACAGCGACACCTGCAGCCGTGTGCCGGTGGGGATCTGCACCCCCTCGGGCACCGTCAGCCCCAGGCCTTGCTGCGAGTAGTCGTCGGTCTGGCAGGTCAGCACCTTGCCGTTTTCGAGCCGGATCGCGGCCGGCAACGTGGCCGCCACCCGTGGCGTCACGCGCACCTGACGGCTCTCGCTGGCCACCGCCAGGCTGGCGCTCGACAGGATGATGTTGTAGGCGGTCCAGATCATGTTGATCACCAGGGTGGTGACCTCCGCATCCGGCTGGAAGCTCACCTGCCAGACCCCCACCGCGAAGCCCAGCAGGTTGGCCACCAGCAGGATCAGGTAGGGGCGCGCGATGCCCCAGTCGAAATACGCTTCCTCGATCACCCCGCCCTTGGCGGTCACGTTGAACTTGCCGAGCTTGGGGTTGATGAAGGCCATCAACACCGGCCGCATGATGTACCAGGCCAGCACGGACTCATAGACCTCGTTCCAGAACGAGTAGCGGTAGCGGCCCTGGATGCGCGAGTTGGTGATGCTGGCGTGCGCCAGGTGCGGCAGCGCGTAGGCCGAAATCATCAGCGCTGTGGCCTGGAACACGTGCGCGCCAAAGAACAGGTAGGCCAGCGGTGCGGTCAGGAAGATCAGCCGCGGCAAGCCATAGAAGAAGTGCAGCATCGCGTTCAGGTAGCACAGGCGCTGCCCGATCTTGAGGCCCGGCCCCAGCAGGGGGTTGTCGATCCGTGCGATCTGCGCCATGCCCCGCGCCCAGCGAATGCGCTGACCGACGTGGCCGGACAGGCTTTCCGTGGCCAGGCCGGCGGCCTGCGGGATTTCCAGGTAGGCGGTGTTGAAGCCCTTGCGGTTGAGCTTCAGCGCGGTGTGGGCGTCCTCGGTCACCGTTTCGACCGCGATACCGCCGATCTCCATCAGCGGCGCGCGCTTGATGATGGCGCAGGAGCCGCAGAAGAAGGACGCGTTCCACAGGTCGTTGCCGTCCTGCACGATGCCGTAGAACAGCTCGCCCTCGTTGGGCGTGCGGTGGAAGGTGTCGAGGTTCTTTTCAAACGGGTCGGGCGAGAAGAACACGTGCGGCGTCTGCAGCATCGCGAGCTTCGAGTCCTTGAAGAACCAGCCCATGCACACCTGCAGGAAGGAGCGCGTCGGGATGTGGTCGCAGTCAAAAATCGCGACGTACTCGCCGTCGGTGGTTTTCAGCGCGGCGTTGATGTTGCCGGCCTTGGCGTGGCGGTTGTTGCCACGCACTTTGTAGCCCACACCCACTTCTTCGCAGAACTTGCGGAACTCGGAGCGGCGGCCGTCGTCCAGCACGAAGACCTTGAGGCGGTCGGCGGGCCAGTCGATGCTCATGGCCGAGAACACGGTCTGCTTCACCACCTCGAGCGGTTCGTTGTAGGTGGGGATGAACACGTCCACGCTGGGCCAGGTGCTGGTGTCGGCCGGCAGGGGCACCGGCTTGCGGCCCAGCGGCCAGGCGGTCTGGAAGTACCCGATCAGCAGCACCGCAAAGGCGTACAGCTCGGCCATCACGAGGCCGAAGCCAAAGAAGCCGTCGAGCCAGTTCTCAAACCCCACGGTGTCGGTCAGGCGCCACCAGATGTAGCGCGTCGAGGCCGAGATCGACAGCGTCATCATGGCCAGGGTCGTGACCCGGCCCTTGGTGCGGCGCAGCAGCAGGGCCATGGCGAAGGTGCAGGCCGCGAAGATGGCTTGCTCCATCAGGTCCAGCGGCACGCTGATCACCAGCGCAAACAGCAGGAAGGCCAGCACCCCGGTGCCGTACTGGGCCACGCGGCTGTTCCAGAACGGGGAGTCGGCCACCTGGTTCAGGACCCGGCCCCAGCGGGTGCCGGTTTCGCCAGCGTTGCTGTCGGTGTTGTCGTAATGCGCCTTGTCGGGCTGGGCGGGGGTGCTGCTCATGCGAAAGCCTTGGTTGGCAGGCGCAGGGCGATCTTTTGCGCGCAGGCCCGGAAATCTTGCGCGGCCTGGCTGTTGGCTTCGTAGTCCAGCACGCTCAGGTCATGGGCCAGGGCTTCACCGACCGACTGGTCCTGGTGGATCACACCAACCACGCGGTCGCCGAAGCTGCTGCGCACGATGTTGGTCACGTCCTTGGACAGCTGGCGGCTGCTGTCGGTCTGGTTCACGACGTAGAGCGAGTCAATGAAATGGGGCTGGCCCACGCAGTAGGTCTGGATCAGGCGCTGCATCATGGGCAGCGCCGCGTAGGACGCGGCGTCCGCCAGCACCACCAGCACCGCGAGGTGGGCGGCGTGCAGGGCCTGCTTCATGTAGGCCGACGGGCCCGGCGGCGTGTCCAGCAGCACCAGGGCATCGGACGGCAGGTTCAGGCTGCTCAGCTGGTGGGTCAACCAGTCGGGCGTGCCTTCAAACGATTGTTCAAAGCGGTCGCGGTCGTCCTCGTTGACCACCCCGTAAGGCAGCACGTAGACGCCGGATCGGCTTTCAAACACCACGCTGCGCCAGCTCTGGCCCGACAGCGAGGCGCGCGACACGCCGCGGTACTCGGTCGGTGCGATGCCAAAGTGCAGGCCCAGGGCGTTTTGGGGGTCGAGGTCCATGACCACCACGGTGCGGCCCTGGCGGGCCAGGGCATGGGCCAGGTTGGCCGTGACCGTGGTCTTACCCACCCCGCCTTTGGACGAGACGACTGCGATGACCTTCATGTACCGCTCCGCAGTTGGTTCAGCAAGGAGCTCAGCGGCGAGGCCGGCGCAGCGCTGGGGGTCTGGCCCGCGAGGCGGGCAAACAGGTGTTGCAGTTCCGTCGCCGGGGCGGGCGCCGGGGTGGCGGCCGCGGGCGGCAAGCCCCACTGCGCCAGCGGCGAGCGCGGCGTCAGGGCAGGGGCCGCCACGGGCGCTGCGGCCACGGGCACGGCGGGCTGGGCGGCCACCGGGGTCACCCGAGGCGCAGCCAGCGGGGCGCGCGGGCTCAGCGGCGGGGGGGCCAGCGGGGCGGCGGCGGGGCGCAACACGGCTGCGGGCAGCACCGGGGCCACCGCTGCGACCGGGGCCACCGCTGCGACCGGGGCCACAGGGGCCGCCACCCAGGGCGCGGGGGCCGGGGCAGGCACGGCGGCCACAGCCGGGGCCACCGGCACGGCGGCCAGCGTCGGGGTCACCGCAGCTTCGGGCACGGGCGCGGGCACGGTGGGTGCCGCGGCCAGGGCCTGTGCCTGCATGGGGGCCGCTGCAGGTACCGGTGCAGGTGCCAGTGCGGGGGCCTGGAGCCCCGGGGTCGGGGCCGCCTGGGCGGCCAGCACGTCGGCCGCCGGGGCGGGTGCGGTGGTTGGGGCGGTGGTCGGGGCTGACGCTGGCGCAGGCGCCGCGTCGGGGGTCGGGGGGCTCAGGTCCAGCACCGGTTCCACAGGGCGCACCGGGGGCGGGGGCGGTTGCACCGGCGCCGGGTGGAAATGGAGGGGGCCGTCGATCACGGGGGCTTCCATGTCGGCCACCGCCGGGGCGCCCGCATGGTGGGTCTTGCCCACGTCCAGTGCGGCCAGCAGGGGCCAGCGCGCACGGGCCTGGCGCGCCGAGTTCTGGCGGTTCAGCTCCTGGTATTCGTCAACTTGTCCACCAAACTGCTGGAACAGTTTGACGATATCTTCAGATTTGGGCATGGATGCACTCGCGGTTTCGGGGGCTGCCAGGGGTCAGCGACTCAGCCGGAAGCAGACACTGCCCCAGCCGTCGGCCGCCTGACTCTGGGTCACGCGCAGGCCCGGGGCGCCCTGCTGCTCAAACCATTGTTGGTAAACGCCTTCCAGGAAGCCCACGGCCCAATCGCCACCCGCGCTGCCAAAGGCGGCCACCAGGGGCGAGCCTTGGTGCCGGATCTCGACGTGGTCGTCGTGCTGCACCAGCACCACCCAACCCCAATCAATGTCCAGCCACGCGCGCGACATTTCGGCCTGCACGCCTTCCAGCGTCGGTTGCGCGCCCAGCGGCAGCTCATTGGCAAAGCGGGCTCCGATGCGTTGGGCCAGGGTGCGGAGCTGGTCGGCGGGCAGGGCGCTGGCGAACTCATCGGCCAGCGCATGCAGGAAATGGCGCCATTGACGCGAGCATTGCTGTCGCGCGAGGTATTCGGATACCTCGGTCGGTCGGCTGTTCGCGGCCTCGCTCATGGAAGGACTCCCTGGGTTCAGATGTTATGAGATGTAGCGCCCGCGACGGCATTTGTCCATGCCTGGGGGGCTAAATAGTTGCCAAATGTTAACAAAACATCTAACGGTAACTATGTCAAGCCAAAGGGCGAAGTGTGATTTCGTCCGCACCCTGGCGGACTCTGCGGCCCTCTGAGTCGCCGGTCGGTCCTGATTCAGGATTGATTGGCGTCAAGCCCCGTATTTTCGGTACTTTTATCACCCAAGCGGTGATAGCCCGTCGTTTTCTGTGTGAAGTTTTTGACCCGTGGCGACCCGCTGTCGGGGTGGGGTCGGGCGCCCTGGGGGGGCGAGGGCTTATTTTCTGGCACGAATCTGGCTTATGCAGATTTTGAAATTGACCATTTGGTTAGGTTTTGGAATCGCCATGCAGATTGTGTCGAACACCGAGTTGCCTTTCGAAGCGCCCCCGGCCCGTGTGCCGGCGTCGCGCCGTGCCGTCGAGGTGCGGGCTGCCAGCGTCATCTACCCCGCCGCCGACGCCCCCGTGCGGGCGCTCCAGGCGGTGGACCTGGACATCGAGCAGGGGGAGTTCATTTCCCTGATCGGCCCGTCGGGCTGCGGCAAGACCACCTTGTTGCGGGTGATCGCTGATCTGGAGCCGATTTCCAGTGGCGAGGTGCGCGTCAACGGCGTCAGCCCGCGTGAGGCGCGCGAGGCGCGGGCCTATGGCTATGTGTTCCAGGCACCAGCTTTGTTCCCTTGGCGCACCGTTTTGGCGAATGTGATGCTGCCGCTGCAAATTCAGGGGCAGGACCGGGCGCGGGCCCAGGCCGTGGCGCGCGAGCAGTTGGCCCGCGTGGGGCTGGCCCAGTTTGAGGGCAAGTACCCGTGGCAGCTTTCGGGTGGCATGCAGCAGCGCGTGTCGATCGCGCGCGCCATGGCCTTCGAGCCCCGCATCCTGATGATGGACGAGCCCTTTGGCGCCCTCGATGAGATCACCCGCGACGGCCTCAATGAACAGCTGCAGCAGCTGTGGTGTCGGGAGCGCCGCACCGTGGTGTTCGTCACCCACTCGATCTCAGAGGCGGTGTACCTGTCCTCGCGCATCGTGGTCATGTCGCCACGGCCGGGGCGCATCGTCAAGGTGATCCGCTCCACCTTGCCCGACGAACGTCACCTGGGCCTGCGTGACACGCCCGAATTCATGCAACTGGCGCACCAGGTGCGGGAGGCACTGGCCGATGGGCACCATTGAGTGGCGTGCGCGCCGGGACGCCTGGGCCCCGGTGGCGCTGATGATCGGGCTGGCGCTGCTGCTCTGGTATGCGCTGGCGGTCTGGCTGAATGCGCCTGGCGCCATCGAGCGCGTGCTGGCGCCGCGTGGTGACTGGACCTGGCCGATGCTGGTGCAGGCCTGCTGGGACCTGCAGCGCCCGGTGCTGCCGGCCCCGCATCAGATTGCGCTGGACTTTTGGTCCAGCCTGGTGGACTGGCCGGTCGACTCGCCGCGCAACCTGTTGTTCCATGTGGCGGTCACTGGGCAATCCACCTTGCTGGGCTTTGGGCTGGGCACGCTGCTGGGCGCCGTGCTGGCGGTGCTGATCGTGCATTCGCGCACCCTGGACCGGGCCTTGCTGCCCTGGGTGGTGGCGTCGCAAACCATCCCGGTGCTGGCGATCGCGCCCATCGTGTTGGTGATCCTGGGCAGCCTTGGCTTCAGCGGCGTGCTGCCCAAGGCGGTGATCGCGATGTACCTGTGCTTCTTCCCGGTCACGGTGGCGGCGGTGCAGGGCCTGCGCTCGCCACAGCGCCTCGAGACCGAACTCATGCACACCTACGCGGCCAGCCGCTGGCAGGCGCTGTGGCTGCTGCGCCTGCCCGCCGCGCTGCCTTTTGTGTTCCCCGCGCTGCGGGTGGCGATTGCCGCCGGCCTGGTGGGCGCCATGGTGGCCGAGTTGCCCACCGGGGCCCAAGCGGGCTTGGGCGCGCGCCTGTTGACCGGCTCCTACTACGGCAACACGGTGCAGATCTGGTCGGCCTTGCTGATGGCGTCGCTGCTGGGCCTGGCCCTGTCGGCGTCGATGGCGGGGCTGGAAAAGTGGGTCTTGCGCAACAGGAGTCGGGCATGAACCGCGAACCCAGCCCTTTCAGCCCGGCAGGGCAATTGACGGCCGTCTGGGCCCTGGCCTGCTGGCTGCTGTGCGCCAGCCAGCCCCTGCTGTGGGGCGAGGCGCCCGAGGGCGGCACCGCCCCCGCGCTGTGGTGGTGGCAGCAGCCCTGGGCCTTGCTGGCCTGGGGCCTGGGCACCGCCGCCGCCGTGGGCGGCCTGCGGCCCAGCCGGCGCGCGGGCTCGCTGGCCCTGGCCGGCCTGAGTGCCCTCGCGGCCCTGGCCTGGCTGCAGCTGCCGCCAGCCCAGGGGGCGGCGGCGGGAGCGGCGGGCTTCTGGCTCGGCGTGCTGGCCCTGGCGGGCCTCGCCTGGCTGGGCATTCAGCGCTGCGCGGCCTTGCAGGGGCATGCCAGCGATGGTGTCTGGGCGCCGCTGCTGTTTGGTGCCTGGGTGCTTTACGCGTGGCAATTGCTGACGGTGGCGCTGGACGTGCCGCGCGTCTTGCTGCCCGCGCCGGCCCTGGTGCTGGAGGCGCTGTGGCTGCATTCGGCCACGCTGGGGGGCGACTTTGTGCAGACCGTGGTGAAGGCGGTGTTGCTGGGCTGGGTGCTGGGCTCGGGCCTGGGCTTTGGGGTGGCGGTGGCGATCGACCGGCTGCCTTTCCTGCAGCGGGGTCTGCTGCCGCTGGCCTCCTTGAGCAGCACCGTGCCCCTGGTCGGCGTGGCGCCGATCGCGGTCATGTGGTTTGGCTTTGACTGGCCGTCCAAGGTGGCGGTGGTGGTGCTGATGACGTTCTTCCCGATGCTGGTGTCCACGCTGGCGGGGTTGCAGTCGGCTGGGCGCCTGGAGCGCGAGCTGATGCACAGCTACGCCGCCAGCTACGGCCGCACGCTGTGGAGCCTGCGCCTGCCGGCGGCGGCGCCCTTTGTGGTGGGGGCGCTCAAGGTCAACGCGACCCTGGCCCTGATCGGCGCCATCGTGGCCGAGTTCTTCGGCTCGCCCACCCTGGGGCTGGGCTTTCGCATCTCCACCGAGTCGGCGCGCATGAACATGTCCCTGGTCTGGGCGGCCATCACGGTGGCGGCGCTGACGGGTTCGCTGGCCTACGCCTTGCTCGTGCGACTGGAGCGGCGGGTGGCGTTCTGGCACCCCTCGGTGCGTTCGACCTGAGCCGGGCATGGCTGGGTTTCGGTTTGGCTTTGTTTGTTCTTTTCTCAATCACAAGGAGCGTCCCATGAAGAGTGCTTTTCGCTTGTCCAGCTGCGTTGCCGCTGCCCTGCTGGCTTTTGGTGCGGTGGCCGCGCACGCGGCTGACAAGGTCACGGTGCAGTTGAAGTGGGTGCCGCAAGCCCAGTTCGCGGGCTACTACGTGGCGCAGGCCAAGGGCTACTACAAGGAAGCAGGACTGGACGTCACCATCAAACCCGGCGGCCCCGACATCTCGCCGGTGCAGGTGATCGCGGGCAAGTCGGCAGATGCCATCGTCAACTGGATGCCCGACGCGCTGGCCGCGCGCGAGGCCGGCGTGCCCCTGGTCAACATCGCCCAGGTGTTTGACCGCTCGGGCCTGATGCTGACCTGCAAGAAGGCCAGCGGCGTGAGCAGCCCGAAAGACCTCAAGGGCAAGACCCTGGGCGTTTGGTACGGCGGCAACGAGTACCCGTTCCTGAACTGGATGGCCAAGCTGGGCTACAAGACTGACGGTGACATCAAGGTGCTCAAGCAAGGCTTCAACGTCGACCCGCTGCTGCAAAACCAGGCCGCCTGCATCTCGACCATGATCTACAACGAGTACTGGCAGGTGATCGACGCGGGCGTCAAAGAGAGCGACCTGGTGACCTTCTTCTATGAGGACCAGGGCGTGGCCTCGCTCGAGGACGGTCTGTATGTGCTCGAGTCCAACCTCAAGGACAAGGCCTTCGTGGCCAAGATGGCCAAGTTCCTCAAGGCCACGTTCAAGGGCTGGAACGAAGCGGTCAAGAACCCCGAGGAAGCCGCCAAGATCGTGGTCGCGCAAGACAGCTCGGGCAGCGCCACGGTGGCGGTGCAAAAGCGCCAGATGGAGAACGTGGCCAAGCTGATCACCAAGGCCGGCACCGACAAGATCGGCTACCTGGACCCCGCCGCCTACGAGCGCACGGTCAAGGTGCTGATGGCCGGTGGCAGCTCCCCGGTGATCAAGAAGGACCCGGGCAAGGCCGGCTACAGCCACGTGGTCTGGGAAGCCGCAGCGCGCTGAGCGCCGCCGGGCCCGCCGTCTCGCCGGGCCCTGGCGCGGCCCTGCGGGGGCTGCGCCATGCCGCCGGGGCGCTTATCCTCGGCGCCCTGGTTGTTTCGCACCTTTTTATGCGAGCCTGTTTCATTGAGTGCCCCCATGCCTGTTGACGCTTCTTCTCCGTCCCAGCCCCTGGCCGCCCAGGCGACTGCCGAAGCCGCCAAGGGCCAGATTCGCCAGGCCAACGAGAGCCTGATCCTCGAGGCCGCCGAGCGGGTGTTTGCCGGCGCGGGTTTCAGCGGCGCCACCATGGCGGCCATCGCCGAGGCCGCAGGCCTGCCCAAGGCCAACCTGCATTACTACTTCGGCAACAAACAGGACCTGTACCGCGCCGTGCTGGCGCGCACCCTGACCGACTGGCTGGCGCCGACCCACGGCATCACGCCCGAGGCCGACCCGGCCACCGCGCTGGGGGACTACATCCGCGACAAGATGCGCCAGTCGGCGCGCCGGCCGCACGCGTCCAAGGTGTTTGCCAACGAACTGCTGCACGGCGCGCCCGTGCTCAAGACCTTGCTGGTGTCCGACCTGCGCGCCCTGGTGCAGGCCAAGTCCGCCGTGCTGGACGGCTGGGTGGCCCAAGGGCGCATGGCCCCGGTGGACACCACGCACCTGTTCTTCACCATCTGGTCGGCGACCCAGACCTACGCGGACTTCGAGGTGCAGATCGCCGCCGTGCTGGGCCAGGAGTCGCTGGGCGAGCCCGACTACGAGCGCGCCACCCGCCACGTGATCGCGTTGATCCTGCGCGGCTGCGGTCTGCCCGTGCCCGACTGAGCCACGGGGCGGCCGCTGGCGGCACCGCCCCGCGGCGCCGCCATCACGGGCGGCAGGGCCTCAGCCCGCGCGCTCCAGCATGGCCTGCAGCAGCACATTGCAACCGGCGGTGATGTGCTCGGGCTGGGCGTCCTCGATCTCGTTGTGGCTGATGCCGTCCTTGCAGGGGATGAAGATCATGCCCGTGGGCGCCAGCTTGGCCATGTAGACCGCGTCGTGCCCGGCCCCGGACACGGCAGGCATGTGGCTGTAGCCCAGGCGTTCGGCGGCGCGCTGCACGGCGGCCACGCAGTCGGCGTGGAAGGGCTGGGCCGGGTAGTGCGAGACCAGTTCCACCTCGATCTTCAGGCCCGTCTCGGCGGCCACCTGCCCGATGTAGGCGCGGATGTCCTGGTCCATCTGATCGACCAGCGCATCGGTGCTGTTGCGCAGGTCCATCGAGAACTTGACCCGGCCCGGGATCACATTGCGGCTGTTCGGGTGCACGTTGACCATGCCGACCGTGCCCCGGCCATGGGGCGCGTAGCGGTTGCCAATGGTGACCACCTCTTGCATCACCCGCGTGGCGACCTGCAGCGCGTCCTTGCGCAGGCCCATGGGCGTGGGGCCGGCGTGGGCTTCCATGCCGGTCACGGTGCAGTCGTACCAGCGGATGCCCAGCACCGCGCTGACCACGCCGATCGTCTTATCGTTGTCTTCCAGCACCGGGCCTTGCTCGATGTGGGTTTCAAAGTACGCGCCAATCGGGTGCTGGCCCGGCACCTCGGTGCCGACGTAGCCGATGCGGGTCAGTTCGTCCTTGACGCTCTTGCCTTCGCTGTCGGTGGCGGCGTAGGCGTGCGCCAGCGTGAAGGCCCCGGCGAACACCCCCGAGCCCATCATCACCGGCACAAAGCGCGAGCCTTCTTCGTTGGTCCAGAACGCGACCTCGATCGGGGCTTCGGTCTCGATGCCGTGGTCGTTCAGCGTGCGCACCACCTCGAGGCCGGCCAGCACGCCATAGTTGCCATCGAACTTGCCGCCCGTGGGCTGGGTGTCGATGTGGCTGCCGGTCATGATGGGCGGCAGGGCGTTGTTCTTGCCCGGGCGGCGCATGAAGACGTTGCCGATCTGGTCGACGGTGATGCTCATGCCGGCGTCGCGCGCCCAGCCGACCACCAGGTCGCGGCCTTGGCGGTCCAGTTCGGTCAGGGCCAGGCGGCAGACGCCACCCTTGTCGGTGCCACCGATCTGGGCCAGGGTCATCAGCGAGTCCCACAGGCGCGGGCCATTGATGCGCAAGGCCTCGGTCTGAGGGGGCAGGTCTTTGGGGTTCATGGGGGGATTCCTTTTGTGGGGTTCAGCGGGGCACGGCCTGGGGCTGGGCCAGTGCGGCCTGGCGCCCGAGCGCGTCGAATGTGGGGCCAAAGGCCGGGCGCTTGAGGTAGCGGCCGCTGCCGCGTTCGACGCGCAGGTCGCCCTGTGCGTAGACCAGGCGGCCCTGGCTGAGGGTGTGGCTGGGCACGCCCGTGACGGTGCGCCCTTCAAACACATTGAAGTCGCCGAGCGAGTGCTGGGTGCTGACCGACAGCGTCTTGGTGGCGCTGGGGTCCCAGACCACCAGGTCGGCGTCGGCGCCCACGGTCACACAGCCTTTGCGCGGGTACAGGTTGAACAGCTTGGCGGCGTTGGCCGAGGTGATGGCCACGAATTCGCTGGGGGTCAGGCGACCGGTGTTGACGCCTTCGTCCCAGATCACCGCCAGGCGTTCCTCGACGCCGCCTGCGCCGTTGGGGATCTTGCTGAAGTCGCCTCGGCCCACCGCTTTCTGTTCGGCGCAGAAAGTGCAGTGGTCGGTGGCGGTGGTGTGCAGGTGGCCGGCTTGCAGGCCTTGCCACAAGGCGCGCTGGTGGCGCTTTTCGCGGAACGGCGGGCTCATCACATGGGCCGCGGCGAAGTCGTAGCGCGGGTCGCGGTAGACGCTGTCGTCCACCACCAGGTGGCCCGCCAGCACCTCGCCATAGACGCGCTGGCCCTGAGCGCGGGCCCGGGCAATGGCCTCGGCGGCTTCGGCGCAGGACACATGCACCACATAGATCGGCACCTTGAGCACGTCGGCAATCGCGATCGCGCGCTGGGCGGCCTCGGCCTCGACGGCGGGGGGGCGCGACAGCGGGTGGCCTTCGGGGCCGGTGATGCCCTGCTTCTTGATCTCTTGCTGCAGCAGGAAGACCAGCTCGCCGTTTTCGGCGTGCACGGTGGGCATGGCGCCGAGTTCGAGCGCGCGGCGGAAGCTGTTCACCAGGGTTTCGTCGTCGCACATGATGGCGTTTTTATACGCCATGAAGTGCTTGAAGCTGTTGATGCCTTCTTCGCGCACCAGGGTGCCCATGTCGGCGTGCACGCTGTCGCCCCACCAGGTGATGGCGACGTGAAAGCCGTAGTCGGCGCAGGACTTCTCGGCCCAGCCGCGCCAGGTCTGGTACGCGTCCATCAGCGGCTGCTGCGGGTCGGGGATCACGAAGTCGATGATGCTGGTGGTGCCGCCGGCCAGGGCGGCGGCGGTGCCGCTGAAGAAGTCGTCGCGTGTGACCGTGCCCATGAAGGGCAGTTGCATGTGGGTGTGCGGATCGATGCCACCGGGCATCACGTACTGGCCGCCGGCGTCGACCACGGTGGCGCCCATGGGCGCTTCCAGCGACTCGCCCACGGCCACGATCTGACCACCTTGGCACAGCACGTCGGCGCGGAAGGCGCGGTCGGCATTGACCACGGTGCCGCCACGGATCAGCAGGGGGGATGAACTCATGAAAGACCTCTTTCCTTGAAACGCCGTGCCCCGGGGTCTGCGGTCCGGGGCCCGGAGGGCTGATGCAATTCCCAGGCCTGAAACGCGCACTGGCGCTTCAGTGCGGCGCGGCGCCAGGCCCGCAGGGGGCACCGGCGCGCTCGCCGCAGCGGCACGGGGACGGGGCTTGCGCGGCGGTGCGCCTCAGGCGGCCACCCGCATCGGGTTGTTGGGGTGCGCGGTCCAGTTCAGCGGTTCGGCACTCACCGGCAGGCCGGTGCGCAGGTCGATCTCGCCGGGGGCCAGGTCGCGCAGCGTGATGCAGTCCTCGACCGGGCAGACCGAGACGCACAGGTTGCAGCCCACGCACTCTTCTTCCTTGACCTCGAAGTGGCGCTGGCCGTCCTTGGTGGCGGTGATGGCCTGGTGCGAGGTGTCCTCGCACACCACGTGGCAGCGGCCGCACTCGATGCACTTGTCGGTGTCGATGACGGCCTTGCTGATGTGGTTGAGGTTGAGGAAGCGCCAGTCGCTGACGGTGGGCACGGCGCGGCCGGTGATCTCGGCGATCGATTGGATGCCCATGTCGTCCATGTAGTTGGACAGGCCGCTGGCCATGTCCTGCACGATCTTGAAGCCATACACCATGGCGGCGGTGCAGACCTGCACGCTGCCCGCGCCCAGGGCCAGGAAGTCGAGCGCGTCGCGCCAGGTGCCGATGCCGCCGATGCCCGAGATCGGGATGCCCGCGGTCTCGGGGTCGCGCGCGATCTCGGCCACCATGTTGAGCGCGATCGGGCGCACCGCCGGGCCGCAGTAGCCGCCGTGCGAGCCCTTGCCCGCGGTGCTGGGCACCATGGTCAGGGTGCGCGGGTCCACGCCCATGATGGAGTTGATGGTGTTGATCAGCGACACCGCATCGGCGCCGCCTTTCTTGGCCGCGCGCGCCGGGTAGCGCACGTCGGTGATGTTGGGCGTGAGCTTCACGATCACGGGCATCTTCGAGTAGTGCTTGCACCACTCGGTCACCATCTGGATGTACTCGGGCACCTGGCCCACGGCGGCGCCCATGCCGCGCTCGCTCATGCCGTGCGGACAGCCGAAGTTGAGCTCGATGCCGTCGGCGCCGGTGTCCTCCACCTGGGGCAGGATGTTCTTCCAGGACGCTTCCTGGCAGGGCACCATCAGCGAGACCACCATGGCGCGGTCGGGGAAGGCGCGCTTGACCTCGCGGATCTCCTTCAGGTTGGTGGCCAGCGGGCGGTCGGAGATCAGCTCGATGTTGTTGAAGCCCATCACCTGGCGGTCGGGCGAGAGCAGGGCGCTGTAGCGTGGGCCGTGCACGTTGACCACCGGCGGGTCCTCGCCCAGGGTCTTCCAGACCACCCCGCCCCAGCCGGCCTCGAAGGCGCGCAGCACGTTGACGGCTTTGTCGGTCGGCGGCGCCGAGGCCAGCCAAAAGGGGTTGGGGCTCTTGATGCCCACGAAATCAATGCTCAGATCAGCCATGTCGGTGTCCTCGGGGCTCAGGCGTTGGAAGAAGAAAAAGAGGCGTGGATGGCGAGGGCGGCCTGCTTGCCGTCCTCCACCGCTTCGACGGTCAGGTCACGGCCTCCGCCGACGCAGTCGCCGCCGGCCCACACGCCGGCCAGGCTGGTGCGGCCCAGGGCATCGACGGCGATGCGGCCACCCGCCAGGCGCAGGCTGTCCAGCCAGGGCGCGCTGGCCAGGCGTTGGCCCACGGCCTGCAGCACGGTGTCGGCCGCGCGGGTCTCGAACTCGCCGGTGCCGACCAGGCGACCGTCGACCAGGCGCTGGCGCTCGAAGCGCACCGCGCGCACGGCGCCGGCCTCGCCCTCGAAGGCCACCGGGGCCAGCCAGTGCTCGATCACCACGCCGTTGGTCTTGGCCCAGGTCTGTTCGTCCACCGAGGCGCCCATGGCCTCGGGGCCGCGGCGGTACACCATGTGCACCTCGCTGGCGCCCAGCAGGCGCGATTGCACCGAGGCGTCGACCGCGGTCATGCCGCCGCCGATCACCACCACGCGGCGGCCCACGGGCAGGGTCGACAGGTCCTCGCACTGGCGCAGCTCGGCGATGAAGTCGACCGCGTCGCGGATGCCGTTGAGTTCGCTGCCGGGCAGGGCCGGCTGGTTGACCGCCCCCAGGCCGATGCCCAGGAAGACCGCGTCGTGCTCGGCGCGCAAAGCCTCCAGCTGGGCCGCGCTGTCGAGCTTCCAGCCGGTCTGCACGCGGATGCCGCCGATGCCCAGCAGCCAGTCGATCTCGCGCTGGGCAAAGTCGTCGGCCGTCTTGTAGGTGGCCAGGCCGTATTCGTTGAGGCCGCCGGCCTTGGCGTGGGCGTCGAACACCGTGACCTCGTGGCCTTTCAGGGCCAGGCCGTGGGCGCAGGCCAGGCCGGCCGGGCCGGCGCCGACCACGGCCACCTTCTTGCCTGTGGCCGGGGCGCGCTGGAACAGGCTGGTTTGCGGCAGGTGCATCACGGCGTCCACCGCATGGCGTTGCAGCTTGCCGATGGCCACCGGCACACCCTGCTGGGTGTTGCGCACGCAGACCGCCTCGCACAGCTCCTCGGTCGGGCAGACCCGCGCGCACATGCCGCCCAAGGGGTTGGCGCTCAGGATGGCCTGGGCGGCGCCACGCACATTGCCCTGGCTGATGCGGTGGATGAAGCTGGGCACATCGATGCCGGTCGGGCAGGCGGTGGCGCAGGGCGCGTCGTAGCAGTAGAGGCAGCGTTCAGCCTCCAGCACGGCCTGCTGGGCGGTGAAGGGGGCGCCGGCGTCGGCAAAGCGCTGGGCGTAGTCGGCCGGGGCAAGCCGTCCCGCCTGGATGTCGGGACCGGTGGTCGGTGTCTGGGTCACGGGGGCAACTCCTGTCGATCATTTTGTAAAGCTGATCAAATGGTCAGCTTTTCTCATGATGCAACTGGCGTGCCAGCTTTGGGTGTGTGGCTGGCACCAAGCTGGCGCGAAACGAGACCAGCGGTTGCGCAGGCTTGGGGCGCGGTGGCACGGTGGGGCGCGCACGGGCACGGCCGCAGCACCGACGCGGTGCGCGCCAGCTGGGCGGCCCGGCGTGCTGCGCTCAAGGGGCGGGTGACGCGCAGGGGGGAAGGCGGTGGCGGTGGCGCGGGTGGAGGCCGGCGTGGCGGCGCAGCGCGGGCCAGGCGCGTCAGGGGTGTGAGTCGCTTTGTCGCTTTAGTCGCGCCGGGGGCGCAGCGGTGGGCGCCGCGCGGCAGGGCGCCCCCAAAAGGGGCCACGCGGGCCCCTGGGGTCAGTGCTCGGCGCTGGCGATCAGGCCGCCGCCCAGGCAGACATCCCCGTCGTACAGCACGGCGCTCTGGCCCGGTGTGATGGCCCATTGCAGCTCGCTGAAGTCGAGCGCGAAGGTGCCCGCGGCGGCCCCGTCCTGGTATTGGCAGCCTGCGTCGGCCTGGCGGTAGCGGGTCTTGGCGGCCACCGGGCCGGGCGTCGGGGCGGCGCCGCTGACCCAGCTGGCGCTGTCGGCGCTGAGGCGGCGGTATTGCAACCAGGGGTGGTCGTGGCCTTGCACCACCCACAGCGTGTTGCTGGGGATGTCCTTGCGTGCCACGAACCAGGGGGCATGGTCGCCACTGCCGCGTTGGGCACCTTTTTCTTTCACGCCGCCAATGCCCAGGCCTTGGCGCTGGCCCAGGGTGTAGAAGGACAGGCCCACGTGGGTGCCAAGCTTGCGCCCGCGTTCGTCCTTGATCGGGCCGGGCTCGCGCGAGATGTAGCGGTTCAGGAACTCGCGGAACGGGCGCTCGCCAATGAAGCAGATGCCGGTCGAATCCTTTTTCTTGGCATTGGGCAGGCCGATCTCCTCGGCGATGCGGCGCACCTCGGTTTTCTTGAGCTCGCCGACTGGGAACAGCGTCTTGCTGATCTGGGCCTGGTTGAGGCGGTGCAGGAAATAGCTCTGGTCCTTGGCCGGGTCCAGGCCTTTGAGCAGTTCGTGCTTTTGAGTGACCGGGTTGAAGCGCGCCCGCGCATAGTGGCCGGTGGCGATGCGGTCGGCCCCCAGCCGCATGGCGTGGTCGAGGAAGGCCTTGAACTTGATCTCGGCGTTGCACAGCACGTCGGGGTTGGGCGTGCGGCCGGCCTGGTATTCGGTCAGGAACTCGGCGAAGACGCGGTCCTTGTACTCGGCGGCGAAGTTGACGTGTTCGATCTCGATGCCCAGCACGTCGGCCACGCTGGCGGCGTCCAGAAAGTCCTGCCGGCTGGAGCAGAACTCACTGTCGTCGTCATCTTCCCAGTTCTTCATGAAGATGCCGACGACCTCATGGCCCTGTTGTTTGAGCAGGTGCGCGGTCACAGCGGAGTCCACCCCGCCGCTCAGGCCCACCACGATGCGTTGTTTGTTCATAGCCCCCCGATTATCCCAGCCGGGGCGTTCGGGGCCGGGGCGTGGGGCCAATGCCGGTGCCTGCCCCGGCGAGCCGCCCCGTCACGCGGGCGGGTTGAGCACCGAATCGTCGGTGTAGATGCTGTCCAGCGGGTAGCGCTTGCCGGCCAGGTAATCGTCGAGACAGCGCAGCAGCAGCGGGCTGCGGTGGCGGTGGGCGTTGGCGCGGATCTCTTCGGGTGTCATCCACAGCGCACGCACGATGCCGTCGTCCAGCGCCATGCCGGGCACCTCGTGCCCCACTTTGCCGCAGAAGGCAAACCGCAGGTAGGTGATGTCCTCACCGGTCGAGGCCTTGCGGAAACGCGACAGGTAGACACCGACCAGGGCGGTGGGGGTGAAGTGGTGGGCGGTTTCTTCGAGCGCTTCGCGTGCGCAGCCGTCCTGCGGGGCCTCGCCCGGGTCCAGGTGGCCGGCGGGGTTGTTCAGCTTCAGGCCGGAGTCGGTGTGCTCCTCCACCAACAGGAACTTGCCGTCGCGCTCCATGATGGCCGCGACGGTCACACTGGGTTTCCAACGAATAGTCATGCCCCGCATTATTCCCGTTTGACATGACGCTGGCTTGACGCGCGGGCGCCACGACGGACGTGTGGCGGCGGCGGGTCAGCGTCTCCGTTTGGACACCAGCGCCATGGCGGCATCATGTAAGCTCCGGATCAGTTTCTGACAAGCTTGCAACCATCCACGAGGAGAGTCCCATGTTCATCGGCGTTCCCGCTGAAAGCACGGCGGGGGAGACCAGAGTGGCCGTCACCCCCGAGACGGTCAAAAAACTGAAGGCCTTGGGGCACGAGGTGGGTGTGCAAGCGGGCGCCGGTGTGGCCGCCAGCGTCACCGACGAGGCCTATGTGGCCGCGGGCGCCACCCTGACCGACGCGGCCGGCGCCTTTGGCGCGCCCCTGGTGCTCAAGGTGCGGGCCCCGTCCGAGGCCGAGCTGCCACTGTTCAAACCCGGCGCCACCCTGGTCGGCATGCTCAACCCCTTTGATGCCGAGGGCCTGCAGCGCCTGGCCAGTGCCGGGCTCACCAGCTATGCGCTCGAAGCCGCGCCGCGCACCACGCGGGCCCAGAGCATGGACGTGCTGTCGTCGCAGGCCAACATCGCCGGCTACAAGGCCGTGATGATCGCGGCCGACCAGTACCAGCGCTTCTTCCCCATGTTGATGACGGCCGCCGGCACCGTGAAAGCGGCGCGCGTGGTGGTGCTCGGCGTGGGGGTGGCGGGCTTGCAGGCCATCGCCACCGCCAAGCGCCTGGGCGCGGTGATCGAGGCCTCGGATGTGCGGCCCTCGGTCAAGGAGCAGGTCGAGTCTTTGGGCGCCAAGTTCATCGAGGTGCCCTACGAGACCGACGAAGAAAAAGAAGCCGCCCAGGGTGTTGGCGGCTATGCGCGCCCCATGCCCCCGAGCTGGCTGGCGCGTCAGCAGGTCGAGGTGGCCAAGCGCGTGGCGCAGGCCGATGTGGTGATCTCCACCGCGCTGATTCCCGGGCGGGCCGCGCCGGTGCTGGTGACCGAGGACATGGTCAAGTCCATGAAGCCGGGCTCGGTGCTGGTCGACCTGGCCGCCGGCAAGGGCCCGTTGGGCCCCCATGGTGGCCCGGGTGGCAACTGCCCGCTGACCGAAGCCGACCGCATCGTGGTGCGCCATGGCGTGACCCTGGTGGGTGAGACCAACCTGCCGGCCCGCGTGGCGGCCGATGCCTCCTCTCTTTACGCACGCAATGTGCTGGATTTCTTGAAGTTGGTGCTCAACAAGGACGGCACGCTGCAGGTCGATCTCAACGACGACATCGTGGCCGCCTGCCTGATGAGCCATGAAGGTACGGTGAGACGCAAATGAAGGTGATGGGTTTGATGAATGGCATGTCGCTGGGGCGCTGGCTGCGCTGGGCTGCGGTGGCGCTGGGGGTGGCCTGGCTGGGCGCCTGCTCGGTGGTGCCGCCCAACAGCCCGACCGCGGGCCGGGTGCAGGTGACCCTGCCATCCGAGCAGGCCTGGGTCGAGCTCGGCGGTGGCGACGAAGCGCTGGACGCGGTGGACAAAAACGGTGCGCCCACGGCCTTGCCCACCCGGGTGTTCGGCCTGCGAGCCCCCGGCAAGGACGCGCCGCTGCTGGCCGTCTTTGTGGTGCAAGCCAACCGCAGTGGCGACGTCAAGGACCGCCACTTTGGCGTCAACGCCTGCCCCGAAGAGCGCGGGGTCTACGTCGACGACCGGGCTGCCAAAAGCCCGACCCGCATCGACTGCCTGCGCTTCAAGCGCTGGGCCGATGGTTACGACTGGTTGGCCAAAAGCTACCCGGTGGTGTCCGCCTACTTGACGCGCCTGCAAGTGGCCGCGCTCAAGCCCTATGGCTACCTGAACTTCCGCTACAACACGGAAGCCGGGGCGTATGTGTCGGTGCAGGTGCTGGTGAACCGCCAGCTGGTGCAGCCGAGCACGCGCAACAACGATGACTTTTTGGTGTCCGGTCAGCCGGCCCTGATCTGGGCGCAGCAGGTGGCTCAGGCGGCGCGCGTCAGCGCAGCGTCGCTTGACGGTGCCTTGTTGTTACCCGCCTTCCCGATGCCTTTACCCCACTGAGGAGAACCGCCGTGGACGTCGTATCCCCTACCTTGATCAACCTGATCATTTTTGTGTTGGCCATCTACGTGGGCTACCACGTGGTCTGGACGGTCACCCCAGCCTTGCACACGCCCCTGATGGCGGTGACCAACGCGGTGTCGGCCATTGTGATCGTGGGGGCCATGCTGGCCGCGGCACTCACCGAGACCCCCCTGGGCAAGACCATGGGGGTGTTGGCGGTGGCCTTGGCGGCGGTCAACGTCTTCGGTGGTTTCCTGGTCACCCGGCGCATGCTGGAGATGTTCCGCAAGAAAGACAAAAAGGCCCCGGCCAAGCAGGGAGACGCAGCATGAGCATGAACCTCGTCACCCTCTTGTACCTGGTGGCCAGCGTCTGTTTCATCCAGGCGCTGAAGGGCTTGTCCCACCCCACGACCTCGATCCGCGGCAATCTGTTCGGCATGATCGGCATGACGATCGCCGTGCTGACCACGGCCGCCTTGATCGTCAAGCTGTCCGGCACGGCGGGCCTGTCCAGTGTGGGCGGCCTGGGCTACGTGCTGGCCGCGCTGGTGGTCGGCGGCGGCGCGGGGGCCTTCATGGCGCAGCGCGTCGAGATGACCAAGATGCCCGAGCTGGTGGCTTTCATGCACAGCATGATCGGCCTGGCGGCGGTGTTCATTGCGGTCGCGGCTGTGGCCGAGCCCCATGCCTTCCAGATCGTGCAGGCCAAGGGCGAGCCGATTCCGGCCGGCAACCGGCTGGAGCTGTTCCTGGGCGCGGCGATCGGCGCCATCACCTTCAGCGGCTCGGTGATCGCCTTCGGCAAGCTGTCGGGCAAGTACAAGTTCCGCCTGTTCCAGGGGGCGCCGGTGCAGTTTGCCGGCCAGCACATGCTCAACCTGGTGCTGGGGCTGGCCACCGTGGGCCTGGGGCTGACCTTCATGGCGACCGAGAACTGGACCGCCTTCTTCGCGATGCTGGCACTGGCCTTTGTGATGGGGGTGCTGATCATCATCCCGATCGGCGGCGCCGACATGCCGGTGGTGGTGTCCATGCTCAACAGCTACTCGGGCTGGGCCGCGGCGGGCATTGGCTTCAGCCTCAACAACGCGATGCTGATCATTGCCGGTTCGCTGGTGGGCAGCTCGGGGGCCATCCTGAGCTACATCATGTGCAAGGCCATGAACCGCTCGTTCTTCAACGTGATCCTGGGCGGTTTTGGCGGCGAGGCGGCCACGGCGGCCAGCGGTGGGCAGGCCCAGCGCAACGTCAAGAGCGGCAGCGCCGACGACGCGGCCTTTGTGCTGTCCAACGCCGAGACCGTGGTCATCGTGCCGGGCTATGGCCTGGCCGTGGCGCGCGCCCAGCACGCGGTCAAGGAGCTGGCTGCCAAGCTCACCGAGAAGGGCATCACCGTCAAGTACGCGATCCACCCGGTGGCCGGTCGCATGCCGGGCCACATGAACGTGCTGCTCGCCGAGGCCGAGGTGCCCTATGACCAGGTGTTCGAGATGGAGGACATCAACGGCGAATTCGGCCAGGCCGATGTGGCCATCATCCTGGGCGCCAACGACGTGGTGAACCCGGCCGCGCATGTCAAGGGCAGCCCAATCTACGGCATGCCCATCCTCGAGGCCTACAAGGCCAAGACGGTGATCGTCAACAAGCGCTCCATGGCCGCCGGTTACGCCGGGCTGGACAACGAGCTGTTCTACCTCGACAAGACCATGATGGTCTTTGGTGACGCCAAGAAGGTGGTCGAGGACATGGTCAAAGCCGTCGAGTGACGGGGCGGTGCGCCATGGCTGGCGCGGCCACCGGTCGCCCGGCCCGCGGTGCCGCGGACGGTGCCTGAACCGGGCTTTGCCGGGCAGGCATCGTCTACTGCGTTTATTTGAGTCAAATTCCAGCGAAAATAGGGAGTTGTGCTGACGCGGGCCTGACAGGACTCAGGGCCCGCGTTCCCCATTCCTAAAAATGAGTCTGGAGAGACAAAATGACCGACCGCCCCTGGCTCGACAGTTACCCGCAAGGGGTGCCTGCCGACATCGACCCTGCCCACTACGCCTCTTTGGTGGCGCTGCTGGACGAGGGTTTCGAGAAATACGCCAGCCGCGTGGCCTACAGCTTCATGGGCAAGGACGTCACTTACGCCCAGGCCAACCGGCAGAGCCAGGCGCTGGCCGCGTACTTCCAGGGCCTGGGCCTGGTCAAGGGCGACCGCGTGGCGCTGATGATGCCCAACATGCCGCAGTACCCGGTCTGCGTGGCCGCGGTGTTGCGCGCCGGCTTGGTGGTGGTCAACGTCAACCCGCTCTACACCCCGCGCGAGCTGGAGCACCAGCTCAAGGACTCGGGCGCCAAGGCGATTGTCCTGATCGAGAACTTTGCCACCACGCTGCAACAGTGCCTGGCGCACACGCCGGTCAAGCACATCGTGCTGTGCGCCATGGGCGACGAACTGGGCCTGCTCAAGGGGGCCCTGGTCAATTATGTGGTGCGCCACGTCAAGAAGATGGTGCCCGAGTACCAACTGCCGGGCGCCGTGCGCTTTCGCGACGCGGTCAGCCAGGGCGGCCGCCTGAGTTTCACGCGGCCTGAGATCCGGGCCGACGATGTGGCCCTGCTGCAGTACACCGGTGGCACCACTGGCATCTCCAAGGGGGCGGTGCTGTTGCACCGCAACGTGATCGCCAACGTGCTGCAGTCGGAGGCCTGGAACTCGCCCGTCATGAGCCAGGTGCCCGCGCACCAGCAGGCCACGGCGGTTTGCGCGCTGCCGCTGTACCACATCTTCGCGTTCACGGTGGGCATGATGCTGACGCTGCGCATCGGCGGCAAGCTGATCCTGATCCCCAATCCGCGCGACCTGGCGGCGGTGCTCAAGGAGCTGAGCCGCCATGTCTTCCACAGCTTTCCGGCCGTCAACACCCTGTTCAACGGCCTGGCCAACCACCCCGACTTCAACACCGTCGACTGGTCCAACCTCAAGGTGTCGGTGGGCGGTGGCATGGCGGTGCAAGGCGCGGTGGCCAAGTTGTGGCTCGACAAGACCGGCTGCCCGATCTGCGAGGGCTATGGCCTGTCTGAAACCTCGCCCACGGTGAGTTGCAACCCGGTCACGTCCAAGGCCTACACCGGCACCATCGGTGTGCCCTTGCCCAGCACCTACCTGAAGCTGCTCGACGACGACGGCTTCGAGGTGCCGCTGGGTCAGCCCGGCGAGATCGCCATCAAGGGCCCGCAGGTGATGGCGGGCTACTGGCAGCGCCCGGACGAAACCGCCAAGGTCATGACCCCGGACGGCTACTTCAAGACCGGCGACATTGGCGTGGTGGACGAAAAAGGCTTCTACAAGATCGTCGACCGCAAGAAGGACATGATCCTGGTCAGCGGCTTCAACGTCTACCCCAATGAGGTCGAGGAGGTGGTGGCCGACCTGGACGGCGTGCTGGAGTGCGCGGCCGTCGGCGTGCCCGATGAGAAGACCGGCGAGGCCGTCAAGCTGGTCATCGTCAAGAAAAACCCAGACCTGACCGAGGCCCAGGTGCGCGACTTCTGCCGCGCCAACCTGACGGGCTACAAGCAGCCGCGCCTGATCGAGTTCCGCACCGACCTGCCCAAGACCCCGGTGGGTAAGATCCTTCGACGCGAGTTGCGTGACAAGAAGTAAGTCCTTCCTGACCCCGGGCGGCTGAGCCGCCCTTTTTTTCGACCCGTCCGGTGGCGTGGTCGCCTGTGGAGTTGAACCCGATGACCTTGGCCATTCTCAGTGCCTTGCCCCAGGAGCAGGCGGGCCTGCGCGCCTGCCTGACCGAGCCCCAAATGCAGCAGCGGGCCGGGCGTGAGTTCTGTGTCGGCCGCTGGCGTGACCGGCAGGCGGTGGTGCTGGCGCTGTCGCGCATCGGCAAGGTGGCGGCGGCCACCACGGCGACCACCCTGATCGAGCACTTCGGGGTGACCCGCATCGTCTTCAGTGGCGTGGCGGGGGGGCTGGGGGCCGGGGTCACCGTGGGCGATGTGGTGGTGGCCGAGGCCTGTCTGCAGCACGACATGGACGCCTCGCCCCTGTTTCCGCGCCACGAAGTGCCGCTGTACGCACGCGACCGCTTCGCGTGTGACCCCGGCATGGCGGCGGGTTTGCGCGCCGCGGCGCAGGCCCTGCGCGACGGTGTGGCGCAGCATTTCGAGGCCCCGGTGCGGCAGCAATACGGCCTGGACGCGATGCAGGTGCACCATGGCCTGCTGATCAGTGGGGACCGGTTTGTCTCGGCCGCCGACGAGGCGCAGGCCCTGGCCCGGCGCCTGCCGCAGGCCCTGGCGGTGGAGATGGAGGCCGCGGCCGTGGCCCAGGTCTGCCACGACTATGGCGTGCCTTTTGCTGCTTTGCGCACCATCTCCGACCGCGCCGATGACTCGGCCCACGTCGACTTTCCTGCTTTTCTGGAGGCGGTGGCGGGGCGTTGCACCACCCTCATCATGCAGCACTGGCTCGACGGCCAGGCCGCCCCGACCGGTACCTGACAGGGGGCTGAGTGCCCTGCCGGCGGGGTGGGGCCCGACGGCTGCCCCGGCGGTGAAGCACGGCCCAGGCGCAGCCCGGTCGACTCGCCGCAGCCCGCCTCAGGGCCGCGTCACTTCAACCAGCCGCGCTTGCGGAAGTACAGCATGGGCACCACCGCGGACAGCGCCATCAGGCCCAGCGCGTAGGGGTAGCCCAGCGACCAGTCCAGCTCGGGCATGAACTTGAAGTTCATGCCGTAGATGCTGGCGATCAGCGTCGGGGGCAGCAAGGCCACGCTGGCCACCGAGAAGATCTTGATGATCTTGTTCTGGTTGATGTTGATGAAGCCGACAGTGGCGTCCATCAAGAAGTTGATCTTGTCGAACAAAAACGCCGTGTGGTTGTCCAGCGATTCGATGTCGCGCAGGATCTGGCGCGCTTCTTCGAATTGCTCGGCGTTCAGCATGCGGCTGCGCATCATGAAGCTCACCGCGCGGCGGGTGTCCATGACGTTGCGGCGGATGCGGCCGTTCAAGTCCTCGTGGCGTGCGATGGCGCCCAGCACCTCACCGGCCAGCGAGTCGGTCACATCGCCTGACAGCACCTGCTTGCCGGCTTTCTCGAGCTCGTCGTAAATGCCCTCGAGCGTGTCGGCCGAATACTCGGCGTCGGCGTCAAACAGCTTGAGCAGCACTTCCTTGGCGTCTTCGATCAGGCCCGGCGCGCGGCGGGCCCGCATGCGCAGCAGGCGGAACACCGGCACGTCCTCGTCGTGGATCGAGAACAGCACCCCCCGGCTCTTGAGGTCGGTGTTGTGCTGGTTCAGGATGAAGGCCACGCGCACGGTGCGTGGGGCTTCGTCGTCGGCGATCAGGAAGTCGCTGCGGATGTGCAGCTCGCCGTTGTCTTCTTCGTAGAAACGGGCGGATTCTTCAATGTCCTCGTCCATCGCGTCTTCCGGGATGGACAGGCCGTAGTACTGCTTGATCCAGCGCTTTTCTTCCAGCGATGGGGATTCCAGGTCGACCCAGATCGGCTGGAATTTAGAGAGCTCTTCCAGGGACTCGATTTCTTCCTGGAACAGGCGGCCGTTGGCCAGCGTAAAGATGTTGAGCATCGCGCGCTCCGTGGGTCATGGTTGCATTCGGGCGGTGGCGGGGGTGGCTTTCAACCCCGATGCGGCCATGGGAGTTGAAAGCTACCAACTGGGGTAGGTTTCCAAGGCGATTGCTCCAAAAATTTCAAAGGTCGAATTATGGCACTGCAACATGTTGGGTTACTGGCACATCGCGTAAATTGCAGCCACCCCGAGCGGGGCGCCTGAGCGCCCGCGGCGGGTGTCCCGGGTGGCCAAAAAGCAGACCCAAACCGGCCCGGACGGGCTAAAGTATTTGTACCCCTCAGGACAAGCGGAGTTTTCATGCAGTTTCCAGGTTTGCCTGCTGACGAGGTCTTGCGCCTGCAAGCCGTGGAGGCTTTGGAGCCTCACCTCCTGCAGGTACCGCCCGAACTGGAGCGCCTCAGTCGCCTGGTGGCCCGGCACTTCAAGGCGCCGCTGGCGGGCGTGACCCTGATCGGCAAGGAAGTCCAGCGGGTTTGTGCGGTCCATGGGTCGGGGCAGCTGGCGGTGCCGCGCCAGGTGTCGTTTTGCGGCCATGCCATCCTGGGCACCGAGATCATGGTGGTGCCCGATGCGCGTCTGGACCCCCGCTTCAGCGACAACCCCCTGGTCACCGCGCCCGAGGGCATTGTGTTTTATGCCGGTTGCCCGGTGCGCAGCAGCCAGGGCCATGCCCTGGGCGCGCTGTGCCTCATCGACCGCCAGCCGCGCCATTTCAGTGCTGACGAGCTGGGCGACCTGCGGGCCTTTGCCGACCTGGTGGAGCAGTTCTTCTGGGGCCTGGAAGCCGCCCACCGTGCCCAGCGTTCCGAAGCCCAGTTCGAGCACATCTTTGCGCAAGCGGCGGTGGGCATGGCCTTGGTCAGTGCCGACTGGCGCTGGGTCCGCGTCAACGCCCAAATGGAGCGCCTGCTGGCGCGCCCGGCCGCCGAGCTGATGGGCAGCCCGCTGGAACAGGTGCTGTACCTGGGCGACCAACCCCAGGGGGTGAGCGATCTGCAGGCCCTGCTGTGCGCGCCTGACTGCACCCAGACCCAGGAACTGTTGTTTTGCCGGCCCGATGGGTCGCTGGTCTGGTTCCTGGTCGGGTTGACCCAGCTGACGGCCGCGTCGGGGGCGGCCGACGAGGCCCCCGAGCGGGTGCTGGTGGCCACCGACATCACGGCGCGCAAACTGTCCGAGCAGGCCCTGGCCGTGCTGCAACAAGAGCTGGAGCACCGGGTCAGTGTGCGCACCGCCGAACTCAGCGAGGCCAACGCCCGCCTGAGCCTGGAGGTGACCCAGCGCGAGGCCGCGCAGCAGGCGCTGTTGCAAGAGAAAGAGCATTTCAAGGCCACCCTGGCCAACGCCTCGGATGCCTTCATCGAGGTCGACGAGCAGGGACGCGTCACCGACTGGAACCAGGCGGCCACCCAGACCCTGGGCTGGACGGCTTGGGAGGCCGTGGGGCGTTCCCTGGAGGACCTGGTGGTGCCCGCCGACCACCGCCATGGGCACCAGGGCGGGTTCGCGCTGTTCCGGGCCACGGGCGGTCGGCCCGCGGGCAAGCACCGGTTTGAGGTCCAGGCCCAGCACCGTGACGGGCGGTTGTTCCCGGTCGAGCTGTCCTTGAGCGAGAACCGGCGTGATGGGCGCTTGCGGGTCAACGCTTTTCTGCACGACATCTCGGTGCGCAAGGCGGTGGAGCGGGAGTTGCTGACCAGCCGGGCCCGCTTGCGCCTGCTGGCGGACAACCTGCCCGCGCTGATCGCCTACGTGGACGAGCACTTGGTCTACCAGTTCAACAACCGCGCGTATGAGCATTGGTTTGGTCTGCCGGTGGAGCAGATCGTGGGCCAAGCCGTGGAGCGGGTGCTCGAAGGGGTGACTTTCAGGCCCGACAGGGACTACCTGCGCCGCGCCCAGGGGGGGGAGACCGTTTCGTTTGACAGCCGCCTCAGCACCGCCCGCGGCGAGGTCCGGGTGCGCGCCGCCTTTGTGCCCGACACCGCGATGGACGGCCCTCCGTTTGGCTTCTACATCCTGGCCCACGACGTCACCGAGCAATACCAGTTGCAGCAGCGCCTGGCCCACGAGGCCAGCCATGACCCGCTGACGGGCTTGCCCAATCGCCGGGCTTTTCTGCAGCGCCTGGTGGAAGCGCTGGCGCGGGCGCGTCGCCAGCAAAGCGGTCTGGCCTTGATGTTCCTCGATGTGGACAGCTTCAAGCAGTACAACGACAACTACGGGCACGAGTTCGGTGATGCGGTGCTGCGCCATTTCGCTCGCACCCTGCAGTCGGTGGTGCGCGAGACCGACGGCGTGGCGCGCCTGGCGGGCGACGAGTTCACCATCATCTTGGAAGGCCTGTCCCAGCCCACCGAGCACGCCAGCCTGGTGGCCAGCAAGCTGATCGAGCAATTGGCCCTGCCCGTGGTGCTGGGCGGGCGGCCCATCGAACTGGCGGCGAGCATCGGCGTCACGGTGACGCACGGTGGCAGCGCTGGCGAGGGCGAGCCCTTGTCGGCCGAGATCTTGCTGTCCCGCGCCGATGCGGCCATGTACCGCGCCAAGGCCGCAGGCAAAGGGCAGTTCGCTTTCGCCTGAGTTGGGGGTGGGGGCGCAAGGGAGGCTGGTAGGCCGACCTCATGAGCGCGTGCCTGCGGTCCGCCAGGGGAAGGGCGCCGCAGCCATGGCCGTTGTGGGCTCTGCGGGTGCTTTGAGTACCGGAGTCGCACCGACGTAGCGCCGAAATCGCACTGAATTCAAGCCGGTGCACGCCGACTCAACCGCCCAATTTGCCCCCTGCGCCACGGGCCGTCAAGGCCTCATCCGTGTGCCATGAGGGGGCTTTTGAGGGCTTTCCCGATAAGGCCTCGATTCCTGTGACGTCTTGATGAAAAGCCATTGCAATTCAAGGCACTCGGGCGCATAGTGAATTCAAGTTCACTGTATTTGTGCATCGCCATCCACCCCAACCGGGTGGCGTTTTCAACCCAGAGTGCATAGGAGGCTACTCATGAACTTGACGATCAGCGGTCATCACCTCGAAGTCACACCCGCCTTGCGTAATTACGTGACGACCAAGCTGGACAGGATCACCCGGCATTTTGATCAGGTGGTCGACGTGAAGGTTTTGCTCACCGTTGAAAAGCAGAAGGAAAAGCAGCGCCGTCAGCGCGCCGAATGCAATGTCCACGTCAAAGGCAATGACATGTTTGCCGAAAGCTCCCACGAAGACCTCTACGCCGCCGTCGATGAACTGATGGACAAACTGGACCGCCAAGTGGTGCGTCACAAGGACCGTGTGCAAGACCATCATCATGAGGCCGTGAAGCGCCTGATGTGACCCCTGCCAGACATTTGCTTGCGTGACAAGCATCCTGGGCCGCTGTTGCAAATCAGCGGCTTTTTTCATGTCAGTTGCATGCTGATGCGTGTTTTTCAGCGAAGCTGGATCGCGGGTGCATAATCCGGCTTACACATCATGAACCGTCTCGCGTCCATCCTCCCCGCCGCTCAAGTGCTTGTGAGCGTTGATGCCACCAGCAAGAAACGCGCTTTCGAAGAAGCCGGCTTGCTGTTCGAGAGCCTGCATGGCCTCAGTCGTGCCTTGATCACCGACAGCCTGTTCGCGCGTGAGCGTTTGGGCTCGACCGGGCTGGGGCATGGCGTGGCGATTCCTCACGGCCGAATCAAGGGCCTGAAGTTCCCCATGGCCGCTGTCTTCCAGTTGGCCCAGCCGATCGGTTTTGACGCGCCTGATGAACAGGCGGTGGGTCTGCTGATCTTTCTGCTGGTGCCCGAAGCCGCGACCCAGAAGCACCTCGAGATCCTGTCCGAGATCGCCGAGTTGCTCAGCGATGCGCCGCTGCGCGAGCGCATCAAGGCCTGCACCGATGCGGCCGAGTTGCACCAGCTGATTGCCACCTGGCAATCGACCCAGCCGGCGTGACCCCCTGATTCTTTCCTGAAGCGATCCCTGCCGTGAAGCCCCATGTGGTCAGTGCCGACGTCCTGTTCGAGGAGTTTCGTTCTGTTCTGAAGTGGGAGTGGGTCGCCGGCCTTGGCGCCTCTGAGCGCCGGTTTGACGAGGTCGTGATCCGCGCCGCGCGCTCGGGTGCCGACCTGGTGGGTTACCTCAATTACATCCACCCCTACCGGGTGCAGATCCTGGGCGAACGCGAAATCGCCTACCTGATCAACGCCACGCCCGAAGATTGCGCCCGCCGCATCTCGCGCATCGTGACGCTGGAACCCCCGGTGCTGGTGTTGGCCGATGGCCAGACCGCGCCCGATGCGCTGCTGTCCATGTGCGAGCGCGCACAGATCCCGATGTTTGCCACCCATGAGTCGTCGGCCTTTGTGATCGACGTGCTGCGGGCCTACCTGTCCAAACACTTTGCCGACCGCACTTCGATGCACGGGGTGTTCATGGACATCCTGGGGCTGGGCGTGATGATCACCGGCGAATCCGGCCTGGGCAAAAGTGAACTGGGCTTGGAGCTGATTTCGCGTGGCAACGGCTTGGTCGCCGACGATGCGGTTGATCTGTTCCGCATCAACCAGACCACCATCGAAGGCCGCTGTCCCGAACTGCTGCAGAACCTGCTCGAGGTGCGCGGCATTGGCCTGCTCGACATCCGCGGCATCTTTGGCGAAACCGCTGTGCGCCGCAAGATGCGGCTCAAGCTCATCGTGCACCTGGTCCGCAAAGAGACCATGGAGCGTGACTACGAGCGCCTGCCCTACGAGCCCCTGACCCAGGATGTGCTCGGGGTGCCAGTGCGCAAGGTGGTGATCCAGGTGGTGGCCGGCCGCAACATCGCGGTGCTGGTCGAGGCCGCCGTGCGCAACACCATCCTGCAGTTGCGCGGCATCGACACCTACCAGGAGTTCGTCGAGCGCCACCGCCGTGCGATGGAGCAAGGCGACTGAGTTCCCGCTCCCCTGCTTGGCGCGGGGTGGTTCGGGGGCCAACCTTCGTTTGCGGCTGACCAGCCCAGCCGGTTGGCCCGTTCGCGCTGGCAACGGGCCTCGTCGATTGGGGTGGGTGAACGGCGCTGCGCCGTGCCGGGCGCGTCAGCGGGCCTTGCTGGCGCAGGCCTCGCACAGGCCGTACAGGGACATGGCGTGGTCTTGCAGCAGCCAGTTCTTGGTCTTGGCCACCATTTGCTGGCGGCGTTCGATTTCAGCGTCGTAAAACTCTTCCACCTTGCCGCAGCTGGTGCAGACCAGGTGGTCGTGGTGCTGGCCTTCGTTGAGCTCGTAGACCGCCTTGCCGCTTTCAAAGTGGCTGCGGCTCAGGATGCCGGCCTGCTCGAACTGGGTCAGCACCCGGTAGACGGTGGCCAGGCCGATGTCGGATTGTTCTTGCAGCAGCACGCGGAAGACATCCTCAGCGGTCATGTGGCGCTGTCGGCCCTTCTGGAACAGCTCCAGAATCTTCAAGCGAGGCAGGGTGGCTTTCAGCCCGGTATTTTTGAGTTCTTCGATATTGGCCATGAGACATCCTTGAGCCAGCGCACCAACCCGCTCTGACAGGCCCAGCCGCTACAATGGTTCGATCATATCGTTACCTCCCGATCCATGTCTGCTTATTCCCTTCGCGGCGCCCGGCTGAGCCTGGCCCTGGTGCTGTGTGCCGGTGCGGTTGCTTGCGGCGCCCTCGACAGCGCTGGCAGCCGTTTTGCCACGGCCGTCACGCCCTATCGGATTGAGGTGGTGCAAGGCAACTTTGTCTCCAAAGAGCAGGTGAACGCCTTGCAGCCTGGCATGAGCCGTCAGCAGGTCAAAGAGCTGTTGGGGTCGCCCCTGGTGGTCAGCGTGTTCCACTCGGACCGCTGGGATTACGTGTTCACCCTGCGCCGCCAGGGGGTGGAGCCGCAGTCGCGCCGCCTGAGCGTGTACTTCAGCGGCGACACGCTGGAGCGTTTCGAGGGCGATGAAATGCCCAGCGAAGCCGAGTTCGTGTCCCAGCTGGATGCCCGCACCAAGTCCAAAAAGGTGCCGGTGCTTGAGGCCTCCGAAGAAGAGTTGAAGAAATTCCCCTTGCCCAAACGACCCGCGGCGGTCAGCGGCCAGGCGGATGCAGCCGAGGTTCCGGCGGTCTCGTACCCGCCGCTCGAAGGCCCCAAGCGCTGACGCTTGGGACCGTCTTGAACCCCAGGGCCTGCGGCGCAGGCCGCCATGGGGCATGTTTTGACTGACAGGATGTAGAACCAATGAGTGCTGATTTGCACAAGATCGCTGTGGCCGGCGCGTCGGGCCGCATGGGCCGCATGTTGCTGGAAGCCATTCACGCCGCCGACGATTGCACCGTCGCCGGTGCCCTGGACCTGGCCACCAGCCCGGCCGTGGGGGCCGACGCGACCGCATTTCTGGGCCACCGCAGTGGCGTGGTGATCACCAGCGATCTGCGCGCTGGCTTGCAGCCGGCCCAGGTGCTGATCGACTTCACCCGCCCCGAGGGCACGCTGGAGCACCTGCGCGTCTGCCGCGAACTGGGCGTCAAGATGGTCATCGGCACCACCGGTTTCAGCGAGGCCCAGAAGGCCGAGATCGAAGCCGCCTCGCGCGACATCGCCATCATGATGGCGCCCAACATGAGCGTGGGCGTCAACGTCACGCTCAAGCTGCTGCAAATGGCGGCCAAAGCCCTGTCCACGGGCTATGACATCGAGATCATCGAGGCCCACCACCGCCACAAGGTGGACGCGCCCTCGGGCACCGCGCTCAAGATGGGCGAGGTGATTGCCGACGCCCTGGGCCGTGACCTCAAGGACTGCGCCGTCTACGCCCGCGAAGGCGTGACCGGTGAGCGCGATCCGTCTTCAATCGGTTTCGCCACCGTGCGCGGCGGCGACATCGTCGGTGACCACACGGTGTTGTTCGCCGGCACCGGCGAGCGCATCGAGGTCACCCACAAGTCGTCCAGCCGCGTCACCTACGCTCAGGGCAGCCTGCGCGCGGTGCGTTTCCTGGCCGGGCAGTCCAAGGGGCTGTTCGACATGTTCGATGTGCTTGGTCTGAACTGACCCGGTTCGCCGCATGGGCAGCCTGCAATTCCTCAGCGAAGGCGATGGCCTCAGCCGTGGGGTCGCGTTCTTGTTGCTGCTCATGTCGGTGGCGAGCTGGGTGGTGATCTTGCGCAAGAGCTGGGTGCTGCGCCGCGCCCTGGTCGATGTGCAGCGCGGCACGGCGGCCTTTTGGCAGTCGGACTCCTGGGCCTCGGGCGTGCAGCGTCTGGTGGCGCTGGACCGCGACGGCGTCGTGCTGCCGCTGGCCCGGGCTGCCGAGGCCGCGCCGGCCGGTGCCTTGGCGGCCTCGGGCTCGCGCGAACAGCAACTGACCCGCCAATTGCGCGACGCACTGCACCACACGGTGCTGCGCCTGCAATGGGGGCAGGTCTTGCTGGCCACCGTGGGGTCGACCGCGCCCTTTGTTGGTTTGCTGGGCACGGTGTGGGGCATCTTCCATGCGCTGACCGCGCTTGCCGGCGTGCGCACCCTGACGCTGGACCAACTGGCCGGCCCGGTTGGCGAGGCCCTGGTGATGACGGCCGCCGGCCTGGCCGTGGCCATTCCGGCGGTGCTGGCCTACAACGTGATGGGCCGCCTGATCGGCCGCATCGAAGCCGACCTGGAAGGCTTCGCCCGCGATCTGCGGGAGCTGCAGTGGCCTGCTGGGCGCAGCGGATCGCCGGCATGAGCTTTGGCCGGCTCGAGCGGGCCGAGCGCCCGCAACCCATGAGCGACATCAACGTCACGCCGCTGGTGGATGTGATGCTGGTGCTGGTCGTGATCCTGATTTTGACGGCGCCGCTGCTGGCCAGCAGCCTGCGCCTGGACCTGCCCCAGTCCAGTGCAGCCCAGCCTGCGCAGAGCGCGCGCTCGGTGTCGCTGGGGCTGGATGCCGCAGGGCAGTTTTATTGGCACGACCAGCCGCTGAGCGATGCCGAAGGCGCGCGCCGCCTCCATGAACTGGCCGCCCTCGACCCCCAAACCGAAGTCCAGTTGCGTGCCGATGCGCGGGTGCCTTACGGCCGCGTGGTGCAGGTGCTGGGGCTGGCGCAACAAGCTGGCCTGAGCCGCATCGGCTTCGTGGCCGAGCCGGCACCCGGCGACGCGGCCGCTCGCTGAGGCAGGGTTTCGGGAGCGCCTAAAATCAGCCCATCGCAGGCCGCTGGCCTGCACCCCCAACCGGCCGCATCCAAGGTGGCCACAGAGTTTCTCATGCAAGAAAAGTACAACCACATTGAGGTTGAGCGCGCCGCGCACAGCCACTGGACCGCCCGCGATGCCTACCGCGTGACCGAACAGGCCGACAAGAAGAAGTTCTACGCCTGCTCCATGCTGCCCTACCCGAGCGGCAAGCTGCACATGGGCCATGTGCGCAACTACACCATCAACGACATGCTCACGCGTCAGCTGCGCATGAAGGGCTACAACGTCCTCATGCCCATGGGCTGGGACGCCTTCGGTCTGCCGGCCGAGAACGCGGCACTGAAGAACGGCGTGCCGCCCGCGCAGTGGACCTACGACAACATCGCTTACATGAAGAAGCAGATGCAGGCCATGGGCCTGGCCATCGACTGGAGCCGCGAAGTGGCCACCTGCGACCCCAGCTACTACCAGTGGAATCAGTGGCTGTTCCTGAAGATGCTGGAAAAAGGCATCGCCTACCGCAAGACCCAGACCGTCAACTGGGACCCGGTCGACCAGACCGTGCTGGCCAATGAACAGGTCATCGATGGCCGTGGCTGGCGCACCGGCGCGCTGGTGGAAAAGCGCGAGATCCCGGGCTACTACCTCAAGATCACCGACTACGCGCAAGAGCTGCTCGACCACGTGCAGATCGGCAACGACAAGGCCACGCTCAACGGCTGGCCCGAGCGCGTGCGCCTGATGCAGGAGAACTGGATCGGCAAGTCCAGCGGTGTGCGCTTTGCTTTCCCGCACGACATCCGCGGCCAGGATGGCCAGCTGATCGATGGCGGCAAGCTGTTCGTCTTCACGACCCGCGCCGACACCATCATGGGCGTGACCTTCTGCGCCGTGGCGCCGGAGCACCCCCTGGCCCAGCACGCGGCCGCCTCGAACCCGGCCCTGGCCGCCTTCATCGAGGAATGCAAGAGCGGCGGCACCACCGAAGCCGAGCTGGCCACGCAGGAGAAGAAGGGTCAGCCCACCGGTCTGTTCGTGATCCACCCGCTGACCGGCGCCCAAGTCGAGGTCTGGGTCGGCAACTACGTGCTGATGAGCTATGGCGACGGCGCCGTGATGGGCGTGCCCGCGCACGACGAGCGCGACTTTGCCTTCGCGCTCAAGTACCAGCTGCCGATCCAGCAGGTGGTGCAGGTCGAAGGCGAGACCTATGACACGACCCAGTGGCACGACTGGTACGGCGACAAGCAGCGCGGCGTGATGATCAACTCCGGCCCCTTTGACGGCCTGAACTTCAGCGACTGCGTGAATGCCGTGGCAGAAGCCCTGGCCGCCAAGGGCCTGGGCGAGAAGAAGACCACCTGGCGCCTGCGCGACTGGGGCGTGAGCCGCCAGCGCTACTGGGGCACGCCGATCCCGATCATCCACTGCGAAGACCACGGCCCGGTGCCGGTGCCCGAAAAAGACCTGCCGGTGGTGCTGCCGCAAGACTGCATCCCCGACGGCTCGGGCAACCCGCTGCACAAGCACGAAGGCTTCCATGCCGGCGTCACCTGCCCGGTGTGTGGCAAGCCAGCGCGCCGCGAGACCGACACCATGGACACCTTCGTGGATTCGTCCTGGTACTTCATGCGCTACTGCGACCCGAAGAACGCCGACGCCATGGTGGCCGAGGGGGCTGATTACTGGATGCCGATGGACCAGTACATCGGCGGCATCGAGCACGCGATCCTGCACTTGCTGTACGCGCGCTTCTGGACCAAGGTCATGCGCGACCTGGGCCTGGTCAAGGTGGACGAGCCCTTCACCAAGCTGCTCACGCAAGGCATGGTGCTCAACCACATTTATTCGCGGCGCACCGAGAAGGGCGGCAAGGAGTATTTCTGGCCGCACGACGTGGAGCATGTGCTCGACGAGGGCGGCAAGATCGTTGGTGCCAAGCTCAAGAACGCGGTGGGCGACCTGCCGGTGGGCACGCCGATCGACTACGAGGGCGTGGGCACCATGTCCAAGTCCAAGAACAATGGGGTCGATCCGCAAGAACTGATCGAACGCTACGGTGCCGACACCGCGCGCCTGTACACCATGTTCACCGCCCCGCCTGAAGCCACGCTGGAGTGGAACGACGCCGCGGTGGAAGGCAGCTACCGTTTCATGCGCCGGGTCTGGAACTTCGGTGGCAAGCTGTTGGCGCTCAACGCCGATGCGGCCGCCGCCAGCACCGCCCAGGCCAGCAGCCTGTCGGAGGTCACCTTTGGCAAGGAGGCCAAGGCCCTGCGCCTCGAAGTGCACACCGTGCTCAAGCAGGTGGACTACGACTACCAGCGCATGCAGTACAACACCGTGGTCTCGGGCGCGATGAAGATGCTCAACGCGCTGGAAGACTTCAGGGCCTTCGACAGCGCGGGCGCTCAGGTGGCCTTGATCGAAGGCTTCGGCATTTTGCTGCGTTGCCTGTACCCGGCCACCCCCCACATCGCCCACAGCCTGTGGACCGAGCTGGGTTACGCCGGTGCCCTGGGCGACCTGCTGGACGCGGCCTGGCCGCAGGTCGACGAGTCGGCGCTGCAGCGCGACGAAGTCGAGCTGATGTTGCAGGTCAATGGCAAGCTGCGTGGTGCCATCCTGGTGCCCGCCCATGCCGACAAGGCTGCCATCGAAGCCATCGCGCTGGCCAATGAGGTCTACCTCAAGCTCGCCAACGGGGCGTCGCCCAAGAAGGTGGTGGTGGTGCCGGGTCGCTTGGTCAACGTGGTGGTTTGACCATGCAGCGCCGCACCGCCCTGATCTGGCCCGCGGGTCTGCTGCTGGCCGGCTGCGGCTTCAAGCTGCGCCAGGCCCCCGACTTCGCGTTTCAGACCGCGTTCATCAACGGGCTGAACAACTCGCCTCTGGTCATCGAGCTGCGGCGCAACCTCGAGTCCACCGACCGCGTCGAAGTGATTCAGGACCCGCGCCAAATGGAGCGTGCGCAGGTCATCCTGGACCTGCTGTCCGATCAGCGTGAAAAGGTGGTGGTGGCGCTCAACGCCTCGGGCCAGGTGCGGCAGTTCCAGCTGCGGGTGCGCCTGCGCTTCAAGCTGCGCACCCTGCAAGGGCAAGAGCTGATCCCGCCGACCGAGATCCTGCAGCAGCGCGACATCAACTACAGCGAAACCCTGGCCCTGGCCAAGGAGACCGAAGAAGCGCTGCTCTACAAGAGCATGCAGACCGACGTGGTGCAGCAGCTGATGCGGCGCCTGGCGGCGGTGCGCGAGCTCTGAGGCGGACCGGCATCCATGCAGGTCGCTTTCGCGCAACTCGCCACCCACCTGGCCAAGGGCCTGCGGTCGCTCTACACCCTGCACGGTGACGAGCCCCTGCAACTGCAGGAGGCGGCGGACGCCATCCGTGCCGCCGCGCGGGCCCAGGGCTACACCGAGCGCAGCAGCTACACCGTGGCGGGCGCCCATTTCGACTGGAGCGAGGTGCTGGCCGCTGGCGGGTCGCTGAGCCTGTTCGCCGAGCGCCAGATCGTGGAGGTGCGCATCCCCTCGGGCAAGCCGGGCAAAGAAGGCAGCCCGGCCATCCAGCAACTGGCGCAGGCGGCCCAGGGCAACGACAGCACCTTGACCTTGTTCATCCTGCCGCGCCTCGACAAGGCCACCCGCACCGGCGCTTGGTTCACGGCGCTGGAGCAAAACGGCGTCACCCTCGGCGTCGAGCCCGTCGAGCGTCAGGCGCTGCCGGCCTGGATCGCGCAGCGCTTGCAGCAGCAGGGGCAGCGCGTGGTGGCCGGCGAAGAGGGCGCACGCACGCTGCAGTTCTTTGCCGACCGGGTGGAGGGCAACCTGCTGGCCGCTCACCAGGAAATCCAGAAGCTGGCGCTGCTGTTCCCCGCCGGCGAGCTGACGCCCGAGCAAGTCGAGAGCGCGGTGCTCAACGTGGCCCGCTACGACGTCTTCAAGCTGTCCGAGTCGGTCTTGTCGGGCAAGGTGGGCCGGGTGCAGCGCATGCTCGACGGCCTGCGCGCCGAGGGCGAGGCCGAGGTGCTGGTGCACTACACCCTGGCCGAGGACATCCGGGCGCTCAAGCGGGTCAAGGACGCGGTGGCCGACGGGCGCCCGCTGCCCATGGCCCTGCGCGAGCAGCGCGTCTGGGGCCCGCGCGAGCGTTTGTTCGAGCGCGTGGTGCCGCGCATCGCGCAGCACGAACTGGCCAGCCTGCTGCAGGCGGCCCATGCGGTGGACGGCATCGTCAAGGGCCTGAAGCGCCCCGACTGGCCGAGCGACAACTGGCAGGCCCTGCAGCGCTTGGCCCTGATGCTCTGCACCGTCTGCCGCCGCTGAGGGCTGGCCGCCCCGCCGCCGCGGCGCCGGGAGCGCTTGCGGCAAAATGAGGGCATGAACGCCTTAAATGTTGCCGAGTACACCCAAACCCTGGGTCTGCAGGCCAAAACCGCTGCCGCCCAGATGGCCCGGGCCTCTGCCGCGACCAAGAACAAAGCCCTCAGAGCCCTGGCCCGCCTGCTGCGTGACAACGTCGCAGCGCTGGCTGTGGACAACGCCCGAGACCTCGAACGCGCCACCGCGGCCGGCCTGTCGGCCCCGATGGTGGACCGCTTGAAGCTCAGCCCCCAGGTGCTGGAGACCTGCGCCCAGGGCTGTGAGCAACTGGCGTCCATGCCCGAGTTGATTGGTGAGTTGCAAGGCCTCAAGCAGCAGCCCAGCGGCATCCGCGTGGGACAGATGCGGGTGCCGATCGGTGTGTTCGGCATGATTTTTGAGAGCCGCCCCAACGTCACCATCGAGGCCGCCAGCCTGTCGATCAAGAGCGGCAATGCCTGCATTCTGCGGGGCGGCTCCGAGGCCATCGAATCCAACAAGGCCCTGGCCCGCCTGGTGCAACAGGCCCTGCGCGAAGCCGGCCTGCCCGAAGACGCGGTGCAACTGGTGCAGACCACCGACCGCGAGGCCGTGGGCCAGTTGATCGCCATGCCGCAGTACGTGGACGTGATCATCCCGCGCGGTGGCAAGGGCCTGATCGAGCGCATCAGCCGCGAAGCCAAAGTGCCGGTCATCAAGCACCTGGACGGCAACTGCCACACCTACGTCGACGACCCCTGCGACCTGGATTTGGCGGTGCGTGTGACCGACAACGCCAAGACCCAGAAGTACAGCCCCTGCAATGCCAGCGAGAGCCTGCTGGTGGCGCGCGGGGTGGCGGCCGACTTCTTGCCCCGCATCGGCGCCGTGTTCGCGGCCAAGGGGGTCGAGATGCGCTGCGACCCCGAGGCCCTGCAACTGCTCGGCGCGGTCGAGGGCGCGCGCCTGGTGCCGGCCACCGAGCAGGACTGGTTCGAGGAGTACCTGGCGCCGATCATCAGCATCAAGGTGGTGGCCGGGGTGGATGAAGCCATCGCCCACATCAACCACTACTCCTCGCACCACACCGAGGCCATCCTGACCCGCGACCATGTCCATGCGCAGCGGTTCCTGCGCGAGGTGGATTCGTCGAGCGTCATGGTCAACACCAGCACCCGTTTTGCCGATGGTTTCGAATACGGCCTGGGGGCCGAGATTGGCATCAGCACCGACAAGTTCCACGCGCGCGGCCCGGTCGGTCTCGAAGGCCTGACCTCGCTCAAGTGGGTGGTGTTGGGCGAGGGCGAGGTGCGTTCCTGAGGGGCGGTGCGGGGCGGCTGAATCGCCTCGCCCAGGCCTTGTAAAAGGGCTTGGCTGCCCCCATGTGTTGCCGATTCGCTCACCCGAAGTGAGCCTCTTCATTCACTTTCTGCACGAGGGCCTGCATGGTTCCGCATCTCATCACGGCGCTCACGGGCCCGATCAACGAACTGGAGCAGCGCATCCTCGACTCGATGCCGGCGATCGAGCGCTGGTTCCGGCTGGAGTGGATGGAGCACACGCCGCCTTTCTACACCTCGGTGGACATCCGCAACGCGGGCTTCAAGCTGGCGCCGGTGGACACCAACCTGTACCCGGGGGGCTGGAACAACCTGACCCCCGACATGCTGCCCCTGGCGGTGCAGGCGGCCATGGCAGCGATCGAAAAGATCTGTCCCGAGGCCAAGAACCTGCTGGTGATTCCCGAGAACCACACGCGCAACACCTTCTACCTGAGCAATGTGGTGCAGCTCAAGCGCATCTTCCACATGGCCGGGTTGAATGTGCGCATTGGCTCCATCAGCCCCGACATCAAGGAGCCGACGGTGATCGACCTGCCCGGTGGCGAGCAGGTGACCCTCGAACCCGTGATCCGCAGCAAGCGCCGCCTGGGCCTGAAGGACTTCGACCCCTGCACCATCCTGCTCAACAACGACCTGTCGGCCGGAGCCCCGGGCATCCTGGAAGAACTGCACGAGCAGTACCTGCTGCCGCCGCTGCACGCGGGCTGGTCGGTGCGCCGCAAGAGCAATCACTTCCAAAGCTACGAAGACATCTGCAAGCGCTTCGGCAAGCTGCTGGGCATCGATCCCTGGCTGATCAACCCGATGTTCAACAAGTGCGGTGACGTGAACTTTGCCGAGGACCAGGGCCTCGAGTGCCTGCGCAGCAACGTCGACGCGCTGCTGACCAAGATCAAGCGCAAGTACAAGGAATACGGCATCCACGAAAAGCCGTTTGTGGTCGTCAAGGCCGACAACGGCACCTACGGCATGGGCATCATGACGGTGCGCGATGTCAAAGACCTCGACGGCCTGAACCGCAAGACCAAGAACAAGATGAGCGTCATCAAGGACGGCCAGACCGTCAACGACGTGATCATCCAGGAGGGCGTGCTGACCAACGAGCGCGTCAACGACAGCGTGGCCGAGCCCGTGGTCTACATGATGGACCGCTATGTGGTGGGCGGCTTCTACCGCATCCACGCCGACCGCGGGGTGGACGAGAACCTCAACGCCCCGGGGGCGAGCTTTGTCCCGCTGGCCTTCGAGCACAGCACCCACCTGCCCCAGCCCGGCATGAAGCCTGGGGCCAGCGCGCCCAACCGCTTCTACATGTACGGGGTGGTGGCCCGACTGGCCATGTTGGCCGGCAGTTACGAGCTCGAAGCCACCGACCCCGACGCCGAGGTCTACACCTGATCGCTCCGACCGGGCTCGATCGCCAGGTGGGGCCGCTGCGTCGCGTTGTGGCAGGCGGCCCTTTCAGGGCGCGGCCCACGGGCGACATGAGGGGCCCGGTCTGAGGCGCCAGCGCCTGCCTCAATTCACGCTGCGCATCAAGGTGGCCTGAGTTTCAGTTGCTGCACTGCAACACCGTCCGCTCGGGCGGTGGGTGTCGCGCGTCCAGCCTTCTTGCGCGTGGCTGCCAGCGGAGCACAATAGCGGTCCTTCAGGCAACGGAACCTCCCCCATTTGGGTGAGGTGTTTTTTGTGTCAGCTTCCAAATCCTCCCTCACGGCGCTCACGCTGGGCGCCATCGGCGTCGTCTACGGCGACATCGGGACCAGCGTGCTCTATGCGGTCAAAGAGGTGTTTCATTCAGGGCACGTCCCGTTCACCCCTGACAACATCTACGGTGTCCTCTCCATCTTCTTTTGGACCCTGACGGTCATCGTCTCGATCAAGTACGTGGTGCTGGTGCTGCGGGCCGACAACAACGGCGAAGGTGGTCTGGTGGCCATGCTGGCACTGGCCTCGCAATCGGTCAAAGACCGCCCCCAGCTGCGCAGTGGTCTGTTGCTGGTGGGGATTTTCGGCACCTGCCTGTTCTATGGCGACGGCGTCATCACCCCGGCGATCTCGGTGCTGTCCGCGGTGGAGGGGCTGGAGGTGGTGTCACCCGCCTTCAAGCGCTACGTGATCCCGCTGACCCTGGTGATCCTGTTCTGCCTGTTTTTTGTGCAAAAGCGCGGCACGGGCGGCATTGGCAAGTTTTTTGGCCCCATCACCCTGGTCTGGTTTGCCGTGGTGGCCCTGCTGGGCGTGGTGCACATTGCCAGCAACCCGGTGATTCTGTGGGCCTTGAGCCCGCACTACGCGATCAAGTTCATCATCAACAACCCGGTGGTGACCTTCGTGATCCTGGGGGCCGTCGTGCTCTGCGTGACTGGGGCCGAGGCGCTGTACGCCGACATGGGTCACTTCGGCAAGAAGCCGATCCGCCTGGCCTGGTTCGCCGTGGTCATGCCGTCCTTGACGCTGAACTATTTTGGTCAAGGGGCTCTGCTGCTCAGCAAGCCCGATGCGGTGACCAATCCCTTCTTCATGATGGCGCCGTCCTGGGCCTTGCTGCCGCTGGTGGGCCTGGCCACGATGGCCACGGTGATTGCGTCGCAGGCGTTGATCTCCGGCGCCTTCTCGGTCACCAAGCAGGTGATCCAGCTGGGCTACCTGCCGCGCCTGCAGATCCAGCACACCAGCGTCAAGGACACCGGTCAGATCTACATGCCGTTTGTGAACTGGGGCCTGTTCGTGGCCATCGTTCTGGCCGTGGTGATGTTCAAGTCGTCCAGCAACCTGGCGGGCGCCTACGGCATCGCCGTCTGCACTGACATGCTGATCACCACCGTGCTGACCTTCTACGTCATCCGCTACGGCTGGAACTACCCGCTGTGGTTGTGTGTCGGTGCGACCGGGTTCTTCTTCATTGTTGACCTGGTGTTCTGGGGCTCCAACCTGCTCAAGCTGCTTGACGGCGGCTGGTTCCCTCTGGTGATCGGTGGTGCCATCTTCTCGTTGATGGTCACCTGGAAGCGCGGTCGTGCGCTCCTCAGTGAAAAGCAACGGGCCGATGCCATCGACCTGCCCAGCTTTTTGGAGGCGGTGTTTGTCAGCCCGCCAACCCGGGTCGACGGCACGGCCATCTTCATGACGGCCGAACCGGGCTCGGTGCCCAACGCCTTGCTGCACAACCTCAAGCACAACAAGGTGTTGCACCAGCAGAACCTGTTCGTCACGGTGCGCAACCACGAGGTGCCGTGGATCGGCCTGGAGAAGCGCCTGACCGTCGAGCCCCTGGGCCATGACTGCTGGCAGGTGGTGATCAACTACGGCTTCAAGAACGACCCCGATGTGCCCAAGGCCCTGGCGCAGATCCGCGGCCGTGGCTGTGATCTCGATCCCATGACCACCAGCTATTTCTTGTCGCGTGACACGGTGATCCCCACCATTGGCAGCGGCATGGCCCCGTGGCGCGAGAAACTGTTCGCCCAGATGCACCACAACGCCAGTGGCGCGGCCGACTTCCTCAACCTGCCGAGCAACTCGGTGGTGGAATTGGGCAGCAAGATCGAGATCTGAGCCCTTGTGGGCGCCTCAGCGCGTTCTGCGCTGGGGTGCCACAATCGGCCCAATGCGATTTTTCAAGGATTTGAGTCTGTCCGCCTTCACGGCGGGCTTTGTGGCGGTGCTGGTGGGCTTCACCAGCTCGGTGGCCCTGGTGTTTCAGGCCGCTCAGGCTTTCACCGCCGACCCGCAGGTCATCGCGTCCTGGATGTGGGCCCTGGGTTTGGGCATGGGGCTGTGCTGCTGGCTGCCCTCGCTGTGGTGGCGCCGGCCGGTCATGGTGGCCTGGTCCACCCCGGGCGCGGCGGTGCTGGCGGCGGCCGGCTTGGGCGGCGGCTTTTCGATGGGCGAGGCGGTCGGTGCCTTTCTGGTGTCGGCCAGCTTGGTGGTGCTGTTTGGTGCCACGGGCTGGTTTGAGCGGGCCCTCAACCGCATCCCGGTGGCCATCGCATCGGCCCTGCTGGCGGGGGTGTTGACCCGTTTCGGTTTGCAGGCCTTCTCTGCGGCCAAGACGGCGCCGGGCCTGGTGGTGGCCATGCTGCTCGCCTATTTGCTGAGCCGGCGTTACCTGGCCCGTTATGCGGTGGTCATCACCCTGGCCGTCGGTTTGTGCTGGGTGTCGGCGTTGGGGCACTTCAGTCTGGCCACCGTGCAGTTCGAATTGGCCCGGCCCGTGTTAATCACCCCCGAATTCAGCCTCGGCGCCCTGGTCAGCTTGGCGATTCCTTTGTTTGTGGTCACCATGGCCAGTCAGAACCTGCCGGGGGTGGTGGCCATTCAGGCGGCCGGCTACGGCGGGCGTGACGGTATCCCGGTGTCCAAAGTCATCACCCTGACGGGCTTGGTGACCTTGGTTCTGGCCCCATTTGGGGCCTACGCACTGAACCTGAGCGCCATCACCGCGTCCATTTGCATGGGGCCAGAAGCGCACCGTGACCCGGCCCGCCGTTACAGCGCCGCCGTGGTGTGTGGTTTGCTGTATGTCCTGATCGGTTTGTTTGGGGGGGCGGTGACCAGTGTGCTGTCGGCCTTCCCTACTGCGCTGGTGGCGACCATCGCCGGTTTGGCCTTGCTGGGGTCGATTGGTGGCGGCTTGGCGTCGGCCTTGGCCCATGAGCCGCACCGCGAAGCCGCGTTGATCACGTTTTTGGTCACCCTCAGCGGGGTGGTGTTGTGGGATGTGGGGTCTGCCTTTTGGGGCGTGGTCGCCGGCATCCTGGCTTTGTTCATTCAACATGGTCGGTTCTGGGTGGAACCGACAAGGACTGCATCATGAATATTCTGTTTGTCGCTGATCCGCTGGAGAGCTTCAAGATCTACAAGGACACCACCTTTGTGATGATGCGCGAGCTGCAAAGCCGGGGTCATCAGATCTGGGCCTGTGAACCGGCCGACATCCGTTGGTCGCGCGGCGAGCGGGTGCGCGGCGGCGCCCGCCACATCCACCTCACGGGCCAGCCCGACACCTGGTTTGAGGTGCGCGCCACCGAAACCCGTGACCTGCGGGATTTTGATGTGGTGCTGATGCGCAAGGACCCGCCGTTCGATGCCGAGTATTTCTACAGCACCCACCTGCTGAGCCAGGCGGAGCGCGAGGGCGCCCGTGTCCTGAACAAGCCCGCTGCCTTGCGTGACCACCCCGAGAAGCTGGCCATCATGGAGTTTCCGGATTTGATCGGCCCCACGCTGGTGACGCGTCAAGCGGCCGACATCCGCCAGTTCCATGCCGAGCATGGCGACATCATCCTCAAGCCACTGGACGGCATGGGGGGCATGGGCATCTTCCGCGTGGGGCGTGATGGCCTCAATTTGGGCAGCATCATCGAGACCCTGAATCAAAACGGGGCCGTGTCGGTGATGGTGCAGCGCTTCTTGCCCGAGATTGCCGAAGGCGACAAGCGCGTGCTGATCATTGGGGGCCAACCGGTGCCCTATTGTCTGGCGCGCATCCCGCAAGGCGGGGAAGTGCGGGGCAACCTGGCCGCAGGTGGCAAAGGGGTGGCCCGCCCCTTGTCGGCCCGCGACCGCGAGATTGCGGAGCACCTGGGTCCGATCCTGATTGAAAGGGGCTTGCTGTTGGTGGGGGTGGATGTGATTGGTGATTGCGTCACCGAGATCAACGTCACCAGCCCGACCTGCTTTCAGGAGATCCACGACCAGACGGGCTGCAATGTCCCGGCCTTGTACGCCGATGCGGTCGAGGCCTGGGTGGCCAGTCACCCGAAGGTTTTTTAAGCTTCGGGTTCGTTCTCTTGTCTTGAGCCCAAAATCTTGTGTATACTTGCGGGCTCGACTGATGAAACAGTCCTTCTGGTAGCGGCTTCGGTTGCTGCTGGTGGTTGGCAAGTTTGGCGGTGGGTTGGCTCTTTGGGTTGATCTGGTTGCTGAAGGTGCTGAGAGAAAAAAGTCTTCTTCGAGTTGACTGTGCCGCAAAAAGCGGTATATAATTCGAGGCTCTGCTGAAAACGCAGTGGCTGACAAGCGGTGAGTTGGTTTGGGTTGCAAGACTTTGATTGACTGAAGCGAGTTAGAAAAAGATTAAAAAGTTTTGCCAGTTACTTAAAAACTGTGCTAGAATTTAAGGCTGCGCTGATTACAGCGCGCTGAAGCGAAAAGCGAAGAAGTTCTGCAAAGAATAACTGAGTTGAGTAGTTGGTTCATTAAAAATATACAGCCGATAAGCGTGGGTGTTTGAAGGCGATTGCCAAGTTCTTTGGAACTAAGTGCATAGCACTTTAAACACTCATGAGAATAGAAGTGAAGTTCACTTCAATTCCG
>NZ_JAQSIP010000004.1 GCF_028649475.1 Curvibacter cyanobacteriorum | reverse complement strand
GCTACCGACTCAAGGAGGCCGCCGCGCGGCTGGCCATCACGCCCGACCCGGCATAATCACCATGTCCTGCCTGGAGCAGTTTGACTGGCCAACTGTGGAGCAGTTTGGGGTGGCCATCGGGGGGGTCGAAACCCACTCAATGGAAAACACCCCATTGGAAACATACCTATGGGTAGGTGCGCAACGCACCGTGCATTGGCTGGTCGAATCCACCCGCCACACCTGGGAGATCGTGCGGTCCTCATGGAAAGGTGCCCATGGGGACGTTTCCATTGCAGAGCAGGCAAAGCCTGCGGCGCCTTGGACTTGTGTCACTAACTGTACGGGGAGCCCTATGGATGAGGGCTCAATGGAAACGGAAAGCGAGACCTCGCGAACGCAAGCACATCACAAACCAGACCCTACAGATACCAGTGAATACGAACTAAACCAAAGCTATGTAGAACCCAGAGACACCGCCGGAGCTTCAATGAAGCATTGGCGGCATGATGTCCATATAGCTACGTGACAAGCGCCCGACAGAGCCATACAGCGCTTGCTTTCCTGATGCAACGACAATGACGTTGCAGAGGGTGAGAGACATCAGGTTGCGGTTCCGCAACACGTCGATGAGCTTTGCAGGTGGGTAGCCGCGCAGGGCATGGACAACCAAATGCACGCCTCCGTGAACGAAGGAGTGCATGACCTTCACTGTCTGAAAGAGCCTGCGCCCCTCTTCGGTGAACTTGGCATCGTGCGGTTCGATTGCATCCAGCATTGCAGGGATAGGGGGGCCTAGGCTTGGCTCCTTCAAGCTGCCAGTAGGAACGAGCGCCGTAAAGTCTTTTAACCAACTCTCTGAAGCGGCGTAAAGCACCCATGCGGCGCGGACTGTTGTCTCAAAGTGCAAACGTATCAGTGACAAGGCTGTCCCGTAGAGGCCCTCACTGACAAGCAGCCTCTGGCTAACACCGTGCTCAAACGCTGCCTTGCAAAATCCCATCGCCACAACATGCCGAGTCGATGAAGTGGTCCAACCATCTTGGAGCAACCCCTCGACCTCACTGTCAAACGCAGAGCATCTATCAAGGAAACCCCCAAGTCGTTGATAGTCAGCAAGTTCTTGGTTTTCCATTGAGCCCCCCCTCTTCTGCCAAGACTAAATAGCGTAGCGGCCTACAAGAGCCTACAGATGTCGACACCACAGCAGAAGCAAGAGTCTGACCGGAACATCCCACCGGAATCTCGAGAGCATCACCCCCGAAACTTTGCCCGCCCGAACCCTGATTTTTTGGCTACACAGTGGCTACATGACCCCAAAAAACAAAAATCCTGCTACCGTTTAAATAGCAGGATTTCCTTATGCAGCTTGGTAGGGCGTGAGGGACTTGAACCCGCGACCAAAGGATTATGAGTCCTCTGCTCTAACCAACTGAGCTAACGCCCCCCATGTTCCGCTGCGCCAGCCGCCTTGTCTCCACGACAACACCGCCCGCCCAGCAAAACCAGCACCGGTATTGTAAGAGCCTACTTGTGGTGGCTCAGCGCGTTGCTCACCAATTTAGCGGTGATGTCGACGATCTGAATCATGCGGTCGTAGGGCATGCGCGTGGGGCCGATCACGCCCAGGGTGCCGACCACCTGGCCGTCCACCTCGTAGGGCGAACTGACGACGGACAGCTCTTCAAACGGCACCACTTGGCTTTCGCCGCCGATGAAGATGCGCACGCCTTCGGCCTGACTGGAGATGTCCAGCAGGCGCATCAACTGGGTTTTCTGCTCGAACAGGTCAAAGGCGCGGCGCAGGTGGCTCAGGTCGCCTGAAAAGTCGCTGACCGACAGCAGGTTGCGTTCGCCCGAGATGACCACCTCGTCTTGCGACTGGTGGTGGGCGTCCGAGCTGGCGTTGACGGCGGCCTGCATGAGGGCGGCGATCTCACCGCGCAGGCTTTCAACCTCGCCTTTGAGCCGCTCGCGCACCTGCTCGATGGCCAGGCCCGCGTAGTTGGCATTGAGCTGGTTGGCCACCTCCAGCAACTGGGCCTGGGTGTAGTCGGACTCGGTGAAGATGACGCGGTTCTGCACGTCGCCGTCGGGCGACACGATGATGACCAGCAAGCGCCGGTCCGACAGGCGCAAGAACTCGATGTGGCGAAACACGGACGTGCGCCGTGGCGCCATCACCACACCCACAAACTGCGACAGGTTGGACAGCAGGTTGGCGGCGTTGGCGATGACCTTTTGGGGTTGTTCGGGCGCCAGCTGGGGTGTCAACAACTGTTCACGCTGCACGGTCAACATGGTGTCGACAAACAGCCGGTAGCCACGTGCCGTGGGGATGCGCCCGGCCGAGGTGTGCGGGCTGGCGATGAGCCCCAGCTCCTCCAGGTCGGACATCACGTTGCGGATGGTGGCGGCCGACAGCTCCAGCCCCGAGGCCCGCGAGAGCGTGCGCGACCCGACAGGCTGGCCGTCTGCGATGTAGCGCTCAACCAGCGCTTTCAACAACAACTTGGCACGGTCATCGAGCATGTCACGATTTTAATGATGTAATTTATTGATGAAGTCTAAATTCCAGCACGTCGCCCTGATTGGCAAATACCAGACCCAAGGGACTGGCCCGAATGCCGTCAGCTCACGCATGGTGCTGGACGATATTGCGCACTTTTTAGCCCGTCAGGGCTGCGAGGTGGTGCTGGAAAGCGAGACTCTGGCCAACACCGGCCTGACCCAGTACCCCGGCATGAGCGTGGAGGCCATTGGCACCCATTGTGACCTGTGTCTGGTCGTGGGGGGTGACGGTACGATGCTGGGCATTGGGCGGCGGCTGGCACCCTATGGCGTGCCCATGATCGGCATCAACCAGGGCCGCCTCGGGTTCATCACCGACATCCCGCTCGAAAACTACCAAACCACGCTGCACCCCATGCTGCGCGGCGAGTACGAAGAAGACCACCGCAGCCTGATGCACGCCCGCGTGATGCGCGACGGGCACTGCGTGTTCGACGCTCTGGCGCTCAACGATGTGGTGGTCAACCGCGGCGGCACGGCAGGCATGGTGGAACTGCGCGTCGAGGTGAACGGCCACTTTGTGGCCAACCAGCGCGCCGACGGGCTGATCATTGCATCACCCACGGGGTCGACCGCGTACGCGCTGTCGGCCGGCGGGCCGCTGCTGCACCCGTCGATCCCGGGCTGGATCCTGGTGCCGATTGCACCGCACACGCTGTCCAACCGCCCCATCGTGCTGGCGGACGCGGCCGAGGTGGCGATCGAGATCGTCAGCGGGCGCGACGTCAGTGCCAATTTCGACATGCAATCGCTGGCCTCCCTGCTGCTGGGCGACCGCATCACCGTGCGGCGCTCCGAGCACCGGGCCCGCTTTCTGCACCCCAAGGGCTGGAGCTACTTCGACACGCTCCGCAAGAAAATGCACTGGAACGAAGGAGGTTCCTGACCGTGGCGCTCAAACGCATCACCCTGCGCGACTTCGTGATCGTGGAAGCGCTGGAGCTGGACCTGTCACAGGGCTTCACCGTGCTGACCGGCGAAACCGGGGCCGGCAAGTCGATCCTGATCGATGCCGTGCAACTGACGCTGGGGGCCCGCGCCGAGGCCTCGGTGGTGCGCGACGGCGCCCAGCGAGCCGACCTGTGCGCTGAGTTTGAGCACACGCCCAACGTGCTGGCCTGGCTGCAAGAGGCCGGGCTGGACGGCGAAGACACCCTGCTGCTGCGCCGCACCGTGGACAACCAGGGCAAAAGCCGCGCCTGGATCAACGGCACCCCCGCCACCGCCACCCAGCTGCGCCAATTGGGCGACCTGCTGCTGGACATCCACGGCCAGCATGCCTGGCAAAGCCTGACCCGGCCTGAGTCGGTGCGCGGCCTGCTGGACGCCTACGCCCAGATCGACACCCGCCCGCTCGACAGTGCCTGGCAGCAATGGCGCCAGGCCCAAAGCGCGCTGGACACCGCCCGCGCGGCCCAGGCCACGCTGCTGCGTGAGCGTGAACGCCTGACCTGGCAGATTGGCGAACTGGACAAACTCGCCCCCGCCCCGGACGAGTGGGAAGAACTCAGCGGTCAGCACACCCGCCTGTCTCACATGCACACCCTGCTGGAGGGCGCGCAGGCCGCACTGGACATTCTGGAAGGCGAAGAATCGGGCGCCCTGGCCCTGCTCTCGCGCACCCAGTCGCGCCTGCAAGAGCACGAACACCTGGAGCCCGAGTTCCAGGCCATTGCCGATGTGCTGGCCAGCAGCCTGGCCCAGGCCGAAGACGCGGCGCACTCGCTGCACGCCTGGCTGCGCCGCACCGATCTGGACCCCGACAAGCTGGCCCAACTGGACCAGCGCCTGACGCAGTGGATGGGCCTGGCGCGGCGCTACAAGCGCCCGCCCACCGACCTGGCGCAGCTGCTGGCCGACTGGAAGACCGAGCTGCGCGCGCTCGACGCGGCCGCCGACCTGGACCAGCTCGAGCGCCAGGCCAGCCACGCCGAGCAGCACTACCTGGCCACCGCGCGCCAGGTGTCGCGCAGCCGCGCCGTGGCGGCCCCCCAACTGTCGCGCGCCATCACCCAGGCCATGCAGTCCCTGGGCATGAAGGGCGGGCGTTTTGAAGTGGCCCTGCCCGCCGCGGCCCAGCCCACGGCCAGCGGCCTGGAGGATGTGGTCTTTTTGGTGGCCGGTCACGCGGGCACCAGCACCAAGCCCGTGGGCAAAGTGGCCTCGGGCGGCGAGCTGTCGCGCATCGCGCTGGCCATTGCCGTCACCACCAGCCAGCTGGGGCAGGCGCAGACCCTGATCTTTGACGAAGTGGATTCCGGCGTGGGCGGCGCCGTGGCGCAAACCGTGGGACGGCTGATGCGTCAGCTGGGGCAGGACCGCCAGGTGCTGGCCGTGACCCACCTGGCCCAGGTGGCGGCCAGCGCCCACCAGCACTTGCGCGTGGCCAAAGTGACCGACGCCCAAGGCCACACGCGCAGCGGGGTGGCCCCGGTCAGCGGAGAATCTCGGGTGCAAGAAATCGCCCGCATGCTGGGCGGTGAAACCCAGTCCGAAGCCTCGCTGGCCCATGCCCGCGAGATGCTGGGCACCGAGCCCCCCGCACCGCGCAAGAAAAGAGCCTGAACCATGGACATCATCCTCATCACCGGCATGTCGGGGTCGGGCAAATCGGTTGCCCTGCACGCGCTGGAAGACGCCGGTTTTTACTGCGTGGACAACCTGCCCCCCGAGCTGCTGCAACCCCTGGTCGCGCTGGAGCAAGAGCACCACGCCCACAAGCTGGCCATCGCCATGGACGTGCGCAGCGCCACCTCGCTGCCCCAGGTGCCACAGCACCTGGCCGCACTGCGCGAATCCGGCATCACGGTGCGGTCGCTGTTCCTGGACGCCACCACCGACACCCTGGTGCGCCGCTATTCCGAAACCCGGCGCCGCCACCCGCTGTCGCAAGGCGCCACCCAGGAGCGCGCGCTGGTGCAGGCCATTGAGCTGGAGCGCGAGCTGCTGGCCGACCTGCGCGACCAGGCCCATGTGATCGACACCAGCTTCATCCGCGCAGCCCAACTGCAGCGCCATGTCAAAGACCTGGTGTCGGCACCGGCCAGCCAGCTGACGCTGGTGTTCCAGTCCTTTGCCTTCAAGCGCGGCATCCCGGTTGATGCCGACTTTGTGTTTGACGTGCGCATGCTGCCCAACCCGCACTACGAAGCCGAACTGCGCGCCCTCACCGGCAAAGACGCGCCGGTGGCCGACTACCTGGCGGCCCACACGCAGGTGCAGGAGATGCAGCAGCAAATCGGCGAATTTGTGTCGCGCTGGCTCGAGCCCATGGCCCGCGACCACCGCAGCTACGTGACGGTGGCGGTGGGCTGCACCGGGGGCCAGCACCGGTCGGTGTTCTTGGTCGAGCAACTGGCACGGCAGTTTGCCGACCAGTGGGTCACGCTGTCGCGCCACCGCGAGCTGGACAGCCACTGAGCCCGGGGCTGGTGCGGCGCCAGGCGCCGTGGGACCAGCGCAGCCACCACCACAACGGCGCAGTGCGCCGCAACGCCCGGCCTGACACCGCGCGCCAAGGTGTGCCGCGCCCCGACCGGCACCGCCCTGCACCACCCCGCCCCGATCCAGCCACGGCCACACCGGCCGGAGCCAGTGGCTCAGGCGGGCGCGCTCGCCTGCTGCACCAGCAATTTGCGGATCGGCGTGGGCAGGCCTGCCGTGGGCCAGGCGTCAGCGCCCAGCCAGCGCCCTGGCAACGCATCGACTTGCGGCTGGGCCCCCGCGGGCACGCGCACGCACACCGGGTGCAGGTACAGGTCGCGGTGCGTCAGCACATGCAAAAAGGGCTCCAGCACCTGCGCCGCACTCGCGGCAACGGTGGTCCCCAGGGCCGCGTGCAGGCCCTGTTTCAGAGCGGCTTCGTCCTCGAACACGGGCAGGCTGTCCATGCCGGCCCAGATGCCTTTTTGGGGCCGCTGCTGCAACCACACCTCGCCCTGCGGGCCCTGCAGCAACAGCAGCCACCAGCGCTCGGCACGTCGCTTGAGCTTGCGGGTGCGCACCGGGTAACGCTCGGGCTCACCGGCGGTCTGGGCGCGGCAGATGGGCTGCAAGGGGCACAGCAGGCAACTGGGCTTGCGCGTGCTGCACACCGTGGCGCCAAGGTCCATCAGGCCCTGGGTGTAGGCCGGCATGTCGGGTGAACGGGGCCAGGCCTGGCCGGGCTCGGGCGGGGCCGCTTCGGGCAGCAGCCCGGTGGCCAGGGCCCACAGGCGGCGCTCCTCGGCGGCCACGGCCAAGTCGCCGTCAAAAGCCAGCGCGCGCGTCAGCACGCGCTTGACGTTGCCGTCGAGGATGGCGACCTGCTCTTCAAAGCAGAACGAGGCAATGGCCGCAGCGGTCGACCGGCCAATGCCCGGCAGCGTGGCCAGCGCCTCGGCCGAGCGCGGAAACGCGCCACCATGCGCGCTCATCACCTGGCGCGCGCAAGCGTGCAGGTTGCGCGCACGGCTGTAATAACCCAGCCCGCTCCACAGGCCCAGCACCTCGTCCTGCTCGGCCTGGGCCAGCGCCGCCACGTCCGGAAAGCGCGCCAGAAAGCGCGGAAAGTAGTCCAGCACGGTCGACACCTGGGTCTGCTGCAACATGATCTCCGACAGCCAGACGCGGTAGGGATCGCGGGTGTTTTGCCAAGGCAGGTCATGGCGCCCGTGCGCGCGCTGCCAGCGGACGACCCGCTGGGCCAGGGATTCCATCGTCATGCAGAGAGTGTCTCGTTGGGCTGGCGGGCGGGCACCTGGTCCACGGCCTCCAGCAGGTCATCGGTGAGGTTGCGCAGCTGCTTTTCCAGCTGCTGCAGCTTGGCCTCGCTGGCCTCGATTTCGGCAATGCGCTCGGCCAGGCTGGACGCCGCTTGCTGGATGCGGTCAATCGCCTCCAGGCGGCGGATGAAGCTGCGCCGGCGCTCGCGCACCTGCGAATCCATCTGCGCCACGGCCGCGTGGCTCCAGGCCTCCAGGTCGCTGGCGGCCGACTCCAGCACCACCCGCAGGCGCGTGCCCAGCGCCCGCACCAGGCGTTCGGCAAACGCGGGCTGGGCCAGCTTGAGGGCGTGGCTGAAGGTCAGGTACTGCAGGTGGCCGCTTTCGATGCGCGCCAGGTCCGCTTCGTAACGGCTCATGTCGGGCGGGTTGGGCACCTGCAACGAGAAGCCGTACTCGGCATTGAATTGCTTGAACGAGCTCGACAGCATCGACTGCAGTTCGCCGCTGGCCTGCACGGTGCTGGCCAGCACACGGCGCAACTCGGCAAAGGCCTCGGCGTACGAGCGGCGCACGCCCAGCTTGAGGCCCGGCTGGCGCAGCGCCAGCGTGAGCTGGGTCAGCACCAGCTTGAGGTTGCCGGTCGACAGCGGGTGCAGGGCCTCGCGCTGCAGCTTCAGGTGCACCGACTTGACGGCCTGAACACGGGCGTTGCTTTCGTCGAATTCGCCCTGCTCCTGCTCGATGCGCAGGCGCATGCTGTGGATCACGGCGGCGTTCTTGCCACGCAGGCCATTGAGCTCCAGCATCTGCTCGGCCAGGTCGCGGCGGCGGATGTTGAACACCCGGCCCAACTCCTGGCGCAGGCCGCCCACGCCCTGTGACACCGCTTGCTGCAAAATGGCGCGCCGCTGGCCCAGCAGGCCCTGGCCCAGCGCATCTTCGAGGGTGGGCAGGCGGCTGGCCGCCAGCAAGCTCGCGTCCTGCGACACCTTGGCCACCAGGCCCTTCTGGGCCGACACCGCCAGCACCTGGGCTTCGGGCACCCCCAGCATCTCGGCCGACAGGGCGCGCTGGCGCTGGATCTGCGACTCGATCTGCTCCGGGCTGCTGAGCGCGTCCCACAGGGTGTCGATCTTGTTGAGCACCACCAGGCGCGAGGCGGTGGTGCCCTCGGGCGGGCTCAGGTGTTCGCGCCACATGGCCAGGTCGGAGCGGGTCACGCCGGCATCGGCCGCCAGGATGAACACCACCGCATGGGCCTGCGGGATCAGGCTCACGGTCAATTCGGGTTCGGCGCCCACGGCGTTCAGGCCCGGGGTGTCCAGGATCACCAGGCCCTGCTCCAGCAGCGGGTGGGTCAGGTTGATCAGGGCATGGCGCCAACGCGGAATCTCCACCCGGCCTTCGGCGTCGGGCAAGGGGTTGTCCTCGGGGCTTTCGTCGTGCCAGAAGCCCAGTGCGCGCGCCTCGTCCTGGCTGACTCGGATCACCTCGGACACCATCGCCAAGGTGGCGGCCAGGCCGTCGGGGTCGCGCAGGTCCAGCGGCAGGCGGGTCCATTGCTCGGCTTGCTCGCGCCATTCGGCCAGCGCCAGCGGCTGCAGCCGGGTCTGCACCGGCAGCAGGCGCAGGCAGGGCGGCAGCTCAGGCTCGTAGCCCAGCTCGGTCGGGCACATGGTGGTGCGGCCCGCGGCGGCCGGCATGATGCGGCGCCCGTAACCGGCAAAGAACAAGGCGTTGATCAGTTCCGACTTGCCGCGCGAGAACTCGGCCACAAAGGCCACCGTGACCTTGTCGGCCCGCACCTGCGCCTCCAGCCGCTGCAGCTGGGCCTGCACCGCGCTGTCGGCCAGGCGGTGGGTGCGCGTCCATTCACCCAGCTGTTTCAGGCGCAGGGCAAAGTCGCGGCGCCAGGCGCCGTGCTGGTCGAATTGTTCGTTGAAAGAAATGCCCACGGTGGTCCTGATCGACTGTGCCGGTCAATATAGCACCGCCCCAAGCCCCTCAGGGGCGCTGGCAAACCGGGCAAAAAAAGGTCGAACGCTGGCCCTGCTTGAGCAGGCGAACCGGCGTTTCGCAGCGGCGGCAAGGCAGGCCTGCGCGCCCATAGACCGCGGCTTCAAGCTGGAAGTAACCGCTCTCGCCCTGGGCGTTGAAGAAGTCGCGCAAGGTGCTGCCGCCTTTCTCGACGGCGCGCCCCAGCACGTCGCGGATGGCCGCGTGCAGGCCACGCGCCCGCGGCAGGCTGATGCGGTCGGCCCGCGTGGTGGGGCGGATGCCGGCCAAGAACAGGGCCTCGGACGCATAGATGTTGCCCACGCCGACCACCACATCGCCGGCCAACAGCACCTGCTTGATGGCGGCCCGGCGTTGCTTCAAGCCCGCATGGAAGGCATCCACCTGAAAGGTGTCCCCCAGCGGCTCCAGCCCCAGGTGGTCGAGCAGCTTGCGCGCCACCGGGTCGGTCTCGCCCGCGGCGTGCACCACCGCGCCAAAGCGGCGTGGGTCGTGCAGGCGCAACAGGCCCTGGTTGGTCAGCAGGTCAAAGTGGTCGTGCACGCCCGCCAGGGTGCCGGGCGCCGCAAAGGTCAGGCTGCCCGACATGCCCAGGTGCAGCAACAAAAGCCCTTCATCGAGGTCCAGCAGCAGGTACTTGCCTCGCCGGCGAACCCCCAGCACCGTGCGCCCCACCAGCTCGGCTGGGGCGCAGCCCAGGGGCCAGCGCAAGGGCTTGCCCAGGGTCGCCGAGACGATGCGGGCGCCGGCAATGCGGTCGGCAAAGCTGCGCCGGGTGACTTCGACTTCGGGTAATTCAGGCATCGCACACTTCGTTGACAGGCATGGATTATTATGAGTCGATGTTGCCATTCCTCCGCTTGGGCCCTGTCGCCGTCGCCGTTTTGATGACCCTCACAGGGCCTGCCTGGGCCCAGAGCCCGCCGCCCGACGCAACGCCTGACAGCAAGGTGGTCAACTCGGCGCTGGACGCCCAGCTGTTCTACGAAATCCTCATCGGTGAAATGAGCGCCAAGGGCAAAGACCCGGCCTCTGGTTTTGCCTTGCTGCTCGACAGTGCCCGGCGCACCAACGACAGCCGCCTGTACCAGCGCGCCATGGAAATCGCCCTGCAGGCCCGCTCGGGGGATTCGGCCCTGCAGGCGGCGCAGAACTGGCGCCTGGCCCAGCCGGACTCGCGCGAGGCCAACCGCTACATGCTGCAGATCCTGATCGCGCTGAACCGCGTCAGCGACACCGCCGAACCCCTGCAACGCGAGCTGGCCCTGACCCCGTTGGCCCAAAAGCCCCAGGTGCTGGCCGCCATTCCCCAGCTGTACAGCCGGGTGGGCGACCGGGCCCTGGCCGCCCGGGTGGTGGAAGAAGCCCTGGCCAAAGACCTGACCGACCCCGCCCTGGGCGTGGACGCCTGGATGGTCGTGGGCCAGATGCGCATGGCCGCCGGCCGCAAACCCCTGGCACTGGACGCCGCACGCCGGGCACTGGCCCTGAAGCCGGGCGCCGAGGCCCCGGTGCGCCTGGCACTGGAGCTGATGGAGCCCCAGTTGCCCGCCGCTGAAGCGCTGGTCAAACAGTACCTGACCACCTACGCCCGCCCTGACCTGCGCACCGCGTACGCGCGCGCCCTGATCACCGACCAGCGCTACGCCGAGGCCCAGCAACAGCTTGAGAAGGCCACCCACGACAGCGCCGACCTGGCCGAAGCCTGGTTGATCCTGGGCGCCCTGCAAGCCGAGCAGAACCAGCAGGCTGCCGGTCAGCGGTCGCTGGAGCGCTACCTCAAGCTGGTGTCCCAGCAGCCCCAGGACGAGGCCCGCCAGCGCGGCGAGTCGCAGGCCTACCTGTCGCTGGCCCTGCTGGCCGAAAAGCGCCAGGACATCGACGCGGCCCAAGGCTGGCTCAACAAGGTCAGCAGCCCCAACCTGCAAACGACCACCAAGACCCGCCAAGCCTCGCTGCTGGCCCAGCAAGGCCGTGTCGACGAAGCCCGCGCGCTGCTGAAAAGCCTGCCCAGCGGCACGCCGGCCGAGGCCCGATCGCGCCTGATCGCCGAGGTGCAGATGCTGCGCGCGCAAAAGCAATTCGAAGCCGCGTTTCAGTTGCTGGAGAAAGCGCTGGCCGACTTCCCCGACGACACCGACCTGCTCTACGACCAGGCCATGCTGGCAGACAAACTGCAGCGTTACGACGTGATGGAGCAACTGCTGCGCGCCATCATCGAACAGCAGCCCGACAACCAGAACGCCTACAACGCGCTGGGCTACTCGCTGGCGGAGCGCGGTCTGCGCCTGCCGGAAGCCCGTGAGCTGATCACCAAGGCACTGAGCCTTGCGCCGAACGACCCCTTCATCAGTGACAGCCTGGGCTGGGTCGAGTTCAAGGCCGGCAACCTCACCGAAGCCATCCGCATCCTGGACAAGGCCTTCCGCACCAAGCCCGACCCCGAGATCGCGGCCCACCTCGGTGAGGTGCTGTGGGTGGCCGGCCAGAAGAGCCGCGCCCAAAGCGTCTGGAAGGAAGGCCTCGCGTTGAGCAAGGACAACGAGACCTTGCTGGAGACCTTGCGCCGATTCAACGTCAAACCGTGACCACGCTGGCGTCACGTTGGCCGCGGGGGGCCTTGTTCAATCGGTCCCTTACCGACCGGCCTGAGCCCCCGGGCCAAGAGGCCAACGCCCTCCTCCCCAACGAGCGTCGTGTGGTGTTGCGCAGTGCCCTGAGCCTGGGCCTGGTGATGGGCCTGGGTGCGTGCGCGGCGCCACGTCGCGCCCCGCCTGCCGACACACCGCCCGAGGCCGCCTGGTACGGTCGCCTGGCCCTGAAGGTGGACAGCCTGCCGCCCCAGTCCTTCAATGCCTCGTTCGAGTTGCTGGGGCACGCCGAAGCGGGCAGCCTGCGCTTGTTCACCCCCCTGGGCGGCACCGCCGGCGAAGTGCGCTGGCAGGCCGGCCGCGCTGAGTTGCAGACGGGCCAGGACACCCGCCGCTACCCCAGCATGGACGAACTGACCTTGGCGCTGACGGGTGCGGCCTTGCCGCTGCCCGCGCTGTTCCACTGGCTGCGCGGTGAACAGGTCACCGTGCCCGGCTGGCAAGCCGACCTGTCGCAATTGCCCGATGGGCGCCTGCTGGCACAACGGCTGGACCCTGCCCCCGTGGTGGACTTGCGCGTGTTGCTGGACCGCTGAAACCCACCACCTTGCAACACCGCCATGGGCTGCGGGCTGCGGGCTATGGGCTGCGTCGATTGTGGGTTGCTTCCTGACCCTTCATGCCCCGCCGCCAAGCCTCGGGCCTGGGACACCAGGAGGCCGCAAGAGACCCTGAAAGTGCCCCTGGGTGAGGCCCGCCTGGGGCCCGAACAAGGCCCCGCAGACGCCCTCGTGGCCGCCATGCCTGCGCTTTGAATCGCCCACGCCCCGGCCCTGCGCGGCCCCCACCTGGCGACACGCCAAGGCCCCAGGCGCAGCGCCCCGGCGCGGCGCACCGGGCACGGGATAATGCGCGCCATGAAGGCGATATACGACGTCCCGGCACCAGCCAAACTCAACCTGTTTTTGCACCTCACCGGTCGGCGGCCCGATGGCTACCACCTGCTGCAATCGGTGTTCATGTTGGTGGATTGGTGCGACACCCTGCATTTCGAGCTGCGCTCGGACGGCCAGATCCAACGCGAGGACCTCAGCGAAGCCCTGCCGGCGGACGACCTCATCGTGCGGGCCGCCCGCCTGCTGCAGCAGACCGGCCAGACCCCACTGGGGGCGCAGATCAGCGTGCAGAAAAACATCCCGGCGCAGGCCGGCCTGGGTGGGGGGTCGTCGGACGCGGCCAGCACCTTGCTGGCACTCAACCGCTTGTGGGGACTGCAACTGAGCACCGAGCAGTTGTGCGCGCTGGCGATTCGCCTCGGCGCCGACGTGCCGTTTTTTATTCGCGGCCGGAACGCTTGGGTGGAGGGAATTGGTGACATAATACGCCCGCTGGAAACAACAGAGCAGTGCCCGCCAGGCCGCTTCATCATCGTGAAGCCCGAAGCCGGATTGGAGACTGCAAAAATTTTTTCAGCGCCTGAGTTGAAGCGGGATAAAAAACCTGCTACAATCGCAGGCTTCGCTGCTGATCATTACCGCTTCGGTGAAAACGACCTGCAGCCAGTTGCTCAAAGGCTCTGCCCTGAAGTGACGCAAGCCTTAAACTGGCTCGCAAGCTCAGGTTTATGCCCTAGAATGACCGGTTCTGGAAGTGCTGTGTTTTCACACATGCTGAAGCAAGATGAGTCAAAGCTCGATTTAGCAAGTGCACCAGGCACTTGGCGAATCAAGCAATGCAGCAATATGGAAGTTCATCCTTTACTGGGATGGGCAACCAGCGACAAGTCATCGGTGGGTGTCTAACTGTAGACATCAACCCGTGTAGGGGAGTCGCCAAGTTGGTTAAGGCACCGGATTTTGATTCCGGCATTCGAGGGTTCGAGTCCTTCCTCCCCTGCCAAATACGTTGCACGTACAGGCATTTTTCTTTCAGATCGCTGGACGCTCATGCAAGCCACCCCACCTGATTTCATGGTTTTCACGGGCAACGCCAATCCTGGTCTGGCCGCTGAAATTGCCAAAAACCTCGGCACAACCCTCGGTGCAGCCCATGTGGGCCGTTTTTCCGATGGCGAAGTCACTGTCGAGATCAACCAAAACGTTCGTGCTCGCGATGTGTTCGTGGTTCAGTCCACCTGCGCTCCGACCAACGAAAACCTGATGGAACTGCTCATCATGGTGGACGCGTTGAAGCGTGCATCGGCCGAGCGCATCAGTGCTGTGATCCCCTACTTTGGCTACGCCCGTCAAGACCGCCGTCCGCGTTCGACCCGCGTGCCGATTTCGGCCAAGGTGGTGGCCAACCTGCTGCAAACCGTGGGCGTGGCCCGCGTGCTGACCATGGATCTGCACGCCGACCAGATCCAGGGTTTCTTCGACATCCCGGTCGACAACATCTACGCTTCGCCGGTGCTGCTGGGCGACCTGCGCCAAAAGCAATACGAAGACCTGATCGTGGTCTCGCCGGACGTGGGTGGTGTGGTGCGTGCACGCGCCTTGGCCAAGCAACTGGGTTGCGACCTGGCCATCATCGACAAGCGCCGTCCGAAGGCCAACGTCAGCGAAGTGATGCACGTCATCGGTGAGATCGAAGGCCGCAACTGCGTGATCATGGACGACATGATCGACACCGCCGGCACCCTGGTCAAAGCCGCCGAAGTGCTGAAAGAACGTGGCGCCAAGAAGGTCTACGCGTATTGCACGCATGCCATCTTCTCGGGCCCGGCCATCGAGCGCATCTCCAAGGGCTCGGCCCTCGACGAGGTTGTGGTGACCAACACCATTCCCCTCAGCGATGCAGCTCAGGCTTGCACCAAGATTCGCCAACTCTCCGTGGCACCGCTGATCGCCGAAACGATCCAGCGCATTGCCCGCGGCGAGTCGGTCATGAGCCTGTTCTCCGACTGAGATGACCCCCGTCAGGGGGTTTTCACGTTGCTGAACACACTGCGGGCTGAGAGCCAGGAAGGCTTCTCAGCCCATTTTCAAAAATGGGTCGCACTGGTCGCGGTCGACCCCACTAGGAGTCCGTTATGAAATTCGTCGCTTTTGAGCGCGCCAAGCAAGGTACGGGTGCGAGCCGCCGTCTGCGCATCACCGGCAAAACGCCCGGTATCGTTTACGGTGGTGAAGGCAAAGAGCCGCAACTGATCGAAATCGATCACAACGCTCTGTGGCACGCCCTGAAGAAGGAAGCTTTCCACTCCAGCGTGCTGGACATGGAACTGAACGGCCAAGAAACCAAGGTTCTGCTGCGCGACGTGCAATACCACCCGTTCAAGCAACTGGTACTGCACATCGACTTCCAACGCGTTGATGCCAAGACCAAGATGACCACCAAGGTGCCGGTGCACTACAGCGGTGAAGAAGAGTCTTCGGCTGTCAAGCTGGACAAGTGCATGATCAACCACATCGTCAACGAACTGCAAGTCACCTGCCTGCCGGCCGACCTGCCCGAGTTCATCGCTGTGGACCTGAAGGATCTGAAGAAGGGCGTGTCCCTGCACCTGAACGACATCACCCTGCCGAAGGGCGTGGTCGCCCTGACCCACGGCAAGAAGAACCCGGTTCTGGTGTCCGTGGTGGCTCCGGTGGAAGAAGTGGCTGCTCCCGTGGCTGCCCCCGCTCCCGCCAAGAAGGGCAAGAAGTAATTCAGGCTTGGCCTGAGTGGCTTCGATCTGTCCCGCACGGCGGGGCAGTTCAACCCCTCCCCTGCTCAACGGCCCACCTCGGTGGGCCGTTTTGCTTTCTCACCCCCACCGCCGGTGGCTGCGGATAATCTGTTCCATGATCAAGCTGTTTGTAGGCCTGGGCAACCCGGGCACCGAATACGAGGCCACCCGCCACAATGCCGGGTTCTGGTGGATTGATGAGTTGGCCCGCTCGCTCAAAGTGAGCCTGGTCCCCGACAAAGCCTATTTCGCCAGGGTCGCGCGGGCCCAGGTCGACGGCCAGACTGTGTGGCTGCTGGAGCCGCAGACCTTCATGAACCTGTCGGGCAAGTCGGTTTCGGCGCTGGCGCGGTTCTTCAAGATCCAGCCCGAAGAGATCCTGGTGGTGCACGATGAACTCGACGTGGTGCCCGGCGAAGCCAAGCTCAAGCTCGGCGGCAGCCATGCGGGCCACAATGGCTTGCGCGACATCCACGCCCAGCTCGGCACCGACCGCTACTGGCGCCTGCGCCTGGGCATTGGTCACCCCGGTGACCGCGCTGAAGTGGTGGGCTGGGTGCTGAAGAAACCACCCCAAGAACAACGCCAGGCCATCGAGGACTGCATCGCGCGCACCCTCAAGGCAGCGCCCGCCCTGATGGCAGGCCAGATGGACAAAGCCACGCTGCACATCCACACCAGCAAGCCACCGCGTCCCAAGCCGCCGCGCAAACCGGCCCCGGAGGCCGGCGGCACCGACACGGCGGCGGCGGCAGGCGCCAGCACCAACCCCGGCAGCACCGCCCCCCAGGGCACCGAGACGCCGACGCCCCCCACCCCGCCCGCGGCGTGAGCGGGCAGCGCGGGGCGATGCGGCTCAGTGGGCCGCGTCGGCCTGCAGACGAAGGTACTTTTGCATCAGGGTTTCGCGGTTCTCGACCCGCTGCGGGTTGACCGGGATGCAGGCCACCGGGCAGACCTGCACGCATTGGGGCTCATCAAAATGCCCCACGCACTCGGTGCATTTGTCGGGGTTGATCTCGTAAATCTGCGGCCCCAGGTAGATGGCCTCGTTGGGGCACTCGGGCTCGCAGACATCACAGTTGATGCATTCATCAGTGATCATCAGCGCCATACGCACTCCTTGGCCGAGACCGCGAGCCGGTCGGCGAACAGACAACAGAAAGAACGGGAAAAACAGGGCATGGCCCGTATTATCCCGCCAAGCCCAAAGACCCCAGTCCGCCCGAGTCCGCCCCCAGTCGGCTCCAGCCCGACCGCCGGACCGCCCCCACGCAAGGCCCCCGGCGCAGACGCGGCTCTAACCCGAGGACGGCCCGGGCGTCAACTTCCATTCAGTCAACGCTACATGAAACTGTGGCTTTTAGACGGCAGCACGCCCGCAGGACAGCCAGCGCCAGCGGTTTCATATATGCTGGTTTTTTTGCAAGGAAAACACCTCGCCCGACCCACTCGGGCCTGTGACCCGCGGCCCCATGAGCCTGTTCCTGTTCAAACGTTTTCTCACCTTCATCGCCACTCTCGCCGGGGCCTCGGTGCTGATCTTCGTGGTGCTGGAGATCCTGCCAGGCAACGCCGCCCAGATGCTGATGGGCCCCGATGCGTCGCCCGACGCCGTGGCCGCACTGAGCAGCAAGCTGGGTCTGGACCAGCCCGCCCTCACGCGCTACGGTCAGTGGGTCTGGGGCCTGCTGCAAGGTGACCTCGGCAACAGCTATGTCTACAGCACCCCGGTGCTTGAACTGGTGCTGGAGCGCCTGGCCTTGACGGTGCCCCTGGCCCTGATGGCCATGGTGCTCACCACCGCCCTGGCGCTGAGCGCGGGCCTGTACGCCGCCTCGCACCACAACCGCGCGGGCGACGTCGGCATGATGAGCCTGGCCCAGGTGGGCATCGCCATCCCCAATTTCTGGTTCGCCATCCTGTTGATCCTGCTGTTCTCGGTGCACCTGCAGTGGTTCTCCGCGGGAGGCTTTCCGGGCTGGGAGGACGACCCGCTGGAGGCCCTCAAATCGCTGCTGCTGCCGGCCGTGTCGCTGGCCGTGGTGCAGGCCGCCATCCTGGCGCGCATCACGCGCTCGGCGGTGCTGGAGGTGATGCGCGAAGACTTCGTGCGCACGGCCCGCGCCAAGGGCCTGAGCCGCCGCGCCACGCTGTGGGGCCATGTGCTGCGCAACGCGCTGATCCCAGTCATCACCGTGATGGGTCTGCAGTTTGCCAACCTGCTGGCCGGCACCATCGTGGTCGAGAATGTGTTCTTCCTGCCCGGTCTGGGCCGGCTGATTTTTCAGTCTATCGCCAACCGCGATCTGATCGTGGTGCGCAACTGCGTGATGCTGCTGGCCAGCCTGGTGGTGGTGGTGAATTTCGTGGTCGACCTGCTGTATGCGGTGATCGACCCGCGTGTGAAAGCCAGCGACATATGAGCGCCGTTCTGCCCGCCACACCCGCCCTGGCCGCGCCCGGCTTTTGGCAACGCGCACGGCGCCACCCCAGCTTCGTGCTGGGTGCCCTGCTGACCGCGGCCCTGGTGCTGGCGGCCGCCCTGTCCTGGGTCTGGACGCCCTACTCGCCCTACGAAGTGGACCTGAGCTTGAAGCTGCAGGGGCCGTCCTGGGCGCACTGGCTGGGCACCGACACCTTTGGCCGCGATGTGGTGTCCCTGTTGCTGGTGGGTGCGCGCAGCTCGATCGCGGTGGGCCTGATCGCCGTGGGCATCGGGGTCACCGTGGGCACCGCGCTCGGCCTGCTGGCCTCGGCGCGGCGGGGCTGGACCGAAGAGGCCGTGATGCGCCTGGCCGACTTCACCTTCGCCTTCCCCGCCATCCTGTCGGCCATCATGCTGACCGCGGTGTTCGGGGCCGGCATGGTCAACTCGATCATCGCCATCGGCATCTTCAACATCCCGACCTTCGCCCGCATCACCCGGGCCTCGGCCAATGCGGTGTGGTCGCGCGAATTCGTGCTGGCGGCGCGCTCCTGCGGCCGCAGCCCCTGGCAGATCACGCGCGACCATGTGCTGCCCAACATCCTGTCGGTGCTGGTGGTGCAGGCCACCATCCAGTTCGCCCTGGCCATCCTGGCCGAGGCCGCCCTGTCCTACCTGGGCCTGGGCACGCAGCCGCCGCAGCCGTCGTGGGGCCGCATGCTCAGCGAAGCCCAGACCATGTTGTTCCAGGCGCCGCTGCTGGCGGTGTTCCCCGGCCTGGCGATTGCCAGCGCCGTGCTGGGACTGAACCTGTTGGGCGATGGCTTGCGCGACCTGCTCGACCCCCGCCTGGCGCGCAAGCGCTGATGTCCTGAAGATTGGGTTCGCACGCCATGGCCCTGCTCGAAGTCCACGACCTCCACATCCGGCTGCAAACGCCGCGTGGCCCTGCCGATGCGGTGCGGGGCCTGAGTTTTTCGCTCGACAAGGGCGATGCCCTGGGCCTGATCGGCGAGTCGGGCTGCGGCAAGTCGCTCACTGTGATGGCCCTGATGGGCCTGCTGCCCGAGTCGGCCCAGGTGCGCGGCAGCATCGTGCTCGACGGCCAGGAACTGGTGGGCCGCGACGAGGCGGCGCTGTGCCGCCTGCGTGGCAACCGCATGGCCATGATCTTCCAGGAGCCCATGACCGCCCTCAACCCGGTGCACCCGATTGGGCGCCAAGTGGCCGAGCCGCTGCGCCTGCACCGGGGCCTGTCGGCCAGTGCGGCGCGCACCGAAGCGATCCGCCTGCTCGACCGCGTGGGCATCCCGCAGGCCGCCAGCCGGGTCGACGCCTACCCGCACCAGTTCTCGGGCGGCCAGCGGCAACGCATCACCATCGCCATGGCGCTGGCCTGCCAGCCCGACCTGCTGATCGCCGACGAACCGACCACCGCCCTCGACGTCACCGTGCAGCGCCAGATCCTGGACCTGATCAATGAGCTGGTCGACGAGCGCGGCATGGCCTTGATGCTGATCTCGCACGACCTCGGCGTGATCGCCAACAACGTCGACCGCATGCTGGTCATGTATGGCGGCAGCGTGGTCGAAAGCGGCCCCACCGAAGCCGTCTTTGCGCACATGGCCCACCCCTACACACGTGGCCTGTTCGCAGCCCGCCCCAAACTGGGTGCGCGGCGGGGGCCTGGACCGCGCCCCCTGCTGAGCACCATCGCGGGCACGGTGCCCGAGTTGGTCGACCTGCCGCCCGGCTGTGCCTTTGCCGGCCGCTGCGCACTGAGCACTGACCAATGCGTGCAGCAGCGCCCTGTGGCCGAGACCCTGCCCTCACACGCCACCGATGCCCATGGCCTGGCCCTGGGCGACCACCTGGTGCGGTGCTGGCACCACGCCACACGGCAGCCGGAGACCCCCACATGAGCGCCCCCCTGCTGCGCGTGCACCAGTTGGTGCGCGAATACACCCTGCCGCGTGAAAGCCTGTTCCGCCCGCCCGGTCAAGTCAAGGCCTTGCAAGGCGTGAGCTTCGAGATCCAGGCCGGTCGCAGCCTTGGCATCGTGGGCGAATCGGGGTCGGGCAAGTCCACCCTGGCGCGCCTCGTGATGGCGCTCGACCACCCCACCTCGGGCCGGGTCGAGCTGGCGGGCCAGGACCTGCACGCGCTGAGCCCCGCCGCGCTGCGCCAGGCACGGCAGCATTTTCAGATGGTGTTCCAGGACCCCTATGGCTCACTGGACCCGCGGCAGACCGTGGAGCGCATCGTCACCGAGCCATTGCACGGCCTGGGCGACCCGCGCCAGGTCAGCCGCGAGCGCGCGCGCCAACAGGCCGGCGAGGTGCTGCGCGAGGTGGGCCTGCGCCCCACCGACCTCGACAAGTACCCGCATGAGTTCTCCGGCGGCCAGCGCCAGCGCATCGCGATCGCGCGCGCGCTGATCACCCGGCCCCGCCTGATCGTGGCCGACGAGCCGGTCAGCGCGCTCGACGTGTCGGTGCAGGCCCAGGTGCTCAACTTGCTGCAAGAACTGCAAACGCAGCACGGCATCACCTACCTGCTGATCAGCCACGACCTCGCGGTGGTCAACCACCTGTGCGATGACGTGGCGGTGCTCTACCGCGGCCAGATCGTGGAGCAGGGCCCGCCCGAGCAACTGTTTGCCAACGCCCAGCACGACTACACCCGCACCCTGGTGGCCGCCGTGCCGCAAGCCGAACCGGGGCGCCGCCGGCGCCGCCCGCGCCAGACGGCCTGAGCCCATTTTGCGAGCCCCCAGCGCATGCCGTCTTGCCCACCACCGCAGGCTTCTACAATGATTTTCGAGCCTTGGCAGATTGGCCGTGGTGGCCAGCCTGCCGCGAGGGCACCCTGAACCGGTGCCGTCCCATATCCCTCCCTGATGTTTTTTCTGGAGTCTGAAAGCATGATCAACCGCCGCCATGTCCTGAGTTCGGGGGCCTTTGCCGCCCTTGCCGCCACCACCTCGCTGGAGGCCCTGGCCCAAAGCCGCAAGGACGCGGTGGTGCTGGGCATGACCCTCGAGCCGCCAGGCCTGGACCCGACCGCTGGGGCAGCCTCGGCGATCGCCGAAGTGGTGCTCTACAACATCTTCGAGACCCTCACCAAAATCAACGCCGACGGCAGCGTGACGCCGCTGCTGGCCGAAAGCTGGGAAGTCTCGCCCGACCTCAAGACCTACACCTTCAAGCTGCGCCGCGGCGTCACGTTCCAGAATGGCGAGCCGTTCAACGCGGCGGCGGTGAAGTTCTCCTTCGACCGCGCCGGCGGCGAAAAGAGCACCAACAAGGACAAGCGCGTCTTTGCGGAAATGAGCACCCAGGTGGTCGACGACCACACCGTGGTGGTGCTGCGCAAGGAGATCGACCCCGACTTCCTGTTTGTGCTGGGTCAGGCCACGGCCATCATCGTCGAGCCCAAGACCGCCGACAGCAACGCCACCAAGCCTGTGGGCACGGGCCCCTTCAAGCTCGAAGCCTGGAACAAGGGGGCCTCGGTGGTGCTGACCAAGTGGGACAGCCACCGCCTGGCCAACGCCATCAAGATCAAGAAAGCCACCTTCCGCTTCATTGGCGACCCGGCGGCCCAGGTCGCGGCCCTGCTGGCCGGTGACGTCGATGCCTTCCAGCGCGTGACCAGCCGTGGCGTGCCCCAGTTCAAGGCCAACCCGCAGTACCAGGTCCTCGTGGCGGGCTCGCGGGCCAAGACCATCCTGGCCATCAACAACAAGAAGAAGCCGTTTGACGACGTGCGCGTGCGCCGCGCCATCGCCGCCGCCATTGACCGCAAGGCCGTCATCGAAGGGGCCGCCGAAGGCTATGGCACGCCCATCGGCAGCCACTACGTGCCCGGTGCGCTGGGCTATGTGGACACCACCGGCATCAACCCCTTCAACGTCGAGAAAGCCAAGGCCCTGCTCAAAGAAGCCGGCGTCACCACGCCGCTCGAAGTCAGCCTGGTGCTGCCGCCCACGCCGTACGCCCGCCAGGGCGGCGAGGTCATCACCGCGCAGCTGGCCAAGATCGGCATCGTGGCCAAGACCCAGAACGTGGAATGGGCGCAGTGGCTCAGCGGCGTCTACACCAACAAGAACTACGACCTGACCATCATCTCCCACGTCGAGCCCTTTGACCTGGGCAACTTCGCCAAGCCGGGTTACTACTGGAACTACGAGTCCGCCAAGTTCAGCGACTTGTTCAAGAAGATCAACAACACGCCGCGCGAAGCCGACCGCGCCAAGCTGCTGGGCGAGGCCCAGAAGCTGCTGGCCGAGGACTCGGTGCACGCCTTCCTGTACCAGCCGCAGTGGATCACCATTGCGCGCAAGAACCTCAAGGGCCTGTGGAAAGACATGCCTGTGTTCGTCAACGACCTGTCGGCCCTGTCCTGGTAAATGAACCCAAGCACCCCCACCCCCGGCCTGCATGAACTGGGCGCTCACGCCCTGTTGCAGGCCTACCGCGAGCGGTCGCTGTCGCCCGTTGAAGTCACCGAGGCGGTGATCCGCCAGATCGAACGCTGGGAGCCCGCCCTGTGCGCCACCTGGCTGTTCCGTCCCGAGCAGGCCCTGGCGCAGGCCCGCGTCAGCGAGGCGCGCTGGCTCAAAGGCCAGCCGCAAGGCCTGCTGGACGGCGTGCCCGCCACCCTGAAAGACAACATCGCCACCGCGGGCGACCCCACGCCCCTGGGCAGCGCTGCGGTCAGCCTGGTGCCCGCGGCCGCCGATGCGCCCCCGGCGGCGCGCCTCAAGGAGGCCGGTGCGGTCATCGTCAGCAAGACCACCATGCCCGACTACGGCATGCTGTCGTCGGGCCTGTCGACCTTCCACAAGCTCTCGCGCAACCCCTGGGACCTGAGCAAGGGCCCAGGGGGCTCCAGCGCCGGTGGCGGGGCCGCCGCGGCGGCCGGGTATGGGCCGCTGCATGTGGGCACCGACATCGGGGGCTCGCTGCGCCTGCCGGCCGGCTGGTGCGGCATCTACAGCCTCAAGCCCAGCCTGGGCCGCATCCCCATCGACCCGCCCTACACCGGGCGCGCCGCGGGCCCCATGACCCGCACCGTGGCCGATTCGGCGCTGATGATGGCGGCGCTGTCGCTGCCCGACCCACGCGACACCATGAGCCTGCCTTACCAGGACATCGCCTGGGCGCAGTTTGACCAGGGGGTCGACAAGTTACGCGGCCTGCGCATCGGTCTGCTGCTGGACGCGGGTTGCGGCCTGCCGGTCGAGCCCGAGATCCGCGCCGCCATCGAACGCGCTGCGGCCCTGTTCGAGCAGGCCGGCGCCCAGGTGGTGCCGATGGCGCCGTTCATGACGCAGGCCATGCTCGATGGCATGGACCACTTCTGGCGCATGCGCTCGCACCTGGACCTGTCCGCCCTGCCACCCGCGCAGGCCGACCGGGTGCTGCCCTACATCCGCCAATGGGCCGACAGTGCGGCCGCGTTCGACGGGCCCCAGGTGTTCAACGCCAGCCAGCAGTTCCACCTGACGCGCCTGGCCGCGGTGAAGGCCTGCAGCGCCTTTGACTACGTGATCTCGCCCACCTCGCCCATGCCGGCCTTTGCGGCCGAGCTGCCCTCGCCCACCAACGACCCCTTGCACGGGCTGGAGCACATTGGCTTCACGGTGCCCTTCAACATGTCGGAGCAGCCTGCCGCGTCGATCAACTGTGGCTACACCGCCAGTGGCCTGCCGATCGGCCTGCAGATCGCCGGGCCGCGCTTTGACGACCTGGGCGTGCTGCAGGTGTCGCGGGCCTTTGAGCTGATCCGCGACGCCCAGCGGCCCTGGCCGCAGCCCCCCACGGCCTGAAGCCCATGCGCCAGCCCGCCCATGTCCTCCTGGCACTGTGGCTGGCCGCCGCCTTGAGCGGCCCCGCGGGGGCGGCCAGCGCGCCCCCCACGGCCTGCGAACAGGCGCTGGAGCGCCCACCCAGTGCCCTGCAAAGCAAGCTCTGCCACGATGCCCGCCCCAGCGACGCCGCCGCCCAGAATCTGCACGGTGTGCTGGTGCTGCGACAAGGCGAGCCGCTGGCCGAGCACTATTTCAGCGGCAAAGACCGGCACCTTGGCGAGTGGGGTTCGCACGAGCAAAACTTTGACGCCAACACCCTGCACGACCTGCGCTCGATCAGCAAAAGCGTGGTGGGGCTGCTGGTGGGCGTGGCGCTGCAACAGGGCTTGATCCCCTCCCTGGACACCCCCGTGCTGGACCTGCTGGGGCGCCCCGAGGCGTCCCCCGATTGGCGCGCCATCACGGTTCGGCACCTGCTGACCATGTCCTCCGGCATGGACTGGAACGAGGACGGCGCCGTGTCCCTGTTCAGCGACGAAAGCCGCATGGAGTTCTCCAGCGACATGGTGGGCTACGTGTTGGGTCGCTCCCTGATGGCCCCCCCGGGCAGCCAGTACCGCTACAACAGTGGGGGCGTGGTCTTGCTGGGGGCGGTGCTGGAGCGGGTCAGCGGCCAAACCCTGGCGAAGTACGCGCAACAGGCGCTGTTCGACCCCTTGGGCATCGAGGCCGTGGTCTGGCAGACCGGTCGCGGGCAACAGCCCATGCCCCATGCGGGCCTGCGCCTGCGGCCCCGCGACCTGGCCCGACTGGGGCAGATGCTGCTCGATGGCGGGCGCTGGCAGGGCCGGCAGATCGTGCCCGAAGCCCATGTGCGCGACAGCTTTGAAGGCCGCCTGCCCGCCGAACTGCCGGGTTGGCGCTATGGCTACCTGTGGCGCCTGGGCAGCCACACGGTGGATGGCCGCGACTGGGCCTGGATCGCGGCCATGGGCAATGGGGGGCAACGCCTGTACCTGGTGCCGGCGCTGAAGCTGGTGGTGGTGATCACCGCGGGGCGCTACAACCAGGCAGCACCCCAGAACGGGCGCCCTTCGCAACTGCTGTTCCAGACCTTGCTGGAAGGTGTGGCCCGCACAGCCTCGCCCTGACCCCCTGCCCCCTGCCCCCCCCTGACGCCCCGCCGTCCTGATGCGGGGCCCTCACAGCCGGGCCACTGGCGTGCCTTGCGCCGAGGCCCTAGGGCGGCGCATCAGCGCCCCCCGGCCAGGTCCCCCCAAGGCCCGGCCTCCGGTCACGCCAGATCGGCCAGCAACAGCGCCCGGGCCTGGCGCACGAAGTCGCTCTCGCCCTGGCGCGCGGGCAACACCCAGAAGCCCGCCTGCGGCAAGGCCGGCAGCCCGTGCGGCGCCGCCACGGCTTGCACCCCGGGCGCCTGGGACGAAGCGTTCAGGCAGGCCAGGCCCAGGCCAGCCGCCAGCGCAGATTGCAGACCCGCCACCCCCGAGGCCTGCAGCGCCACCACGTAGGGCACGCGTCGGCGCTGCAACAAGCCCACCGTGAACTGGTGCAGCGAGCAGCTGTCCGGCAGGGCCAGCAGCCGCAGCGCCTGGCCGGGCTCGGGCCGCCAACCGGGCGCGGCCAGCCACTGCAAGGGTTCACGCCGCAGCAACTGCCCGGTGCGGGCGCTGCCCGGCCCTGCCACGCGCAAGGTGACGCCCACATCCAGCTCCCCCGCCGCGTAAGCGGCCTCGATCAGCCCGCTCTTGAGCACCGACACCTGCAGGTTCACGCCGGGGTAGCGGGCCTGCACCCGCGCCAGCAGGTGGCTGAGCTCGGCGGGGCGAAAGTAGTCGGTCACGCCCAGGCGCAAAGCCCCCGTCAGCGGCACGCCCCGCAGGTCACGGTAGGCCTCGTCGTTGAGCGCCAGCATCTGACGCGCCCAGACCAGCAGGCGCTGCCCCGCCGGGGTGGGCTGCACGCCGCCTTTGGAGCGCAGCAGCAGCGGGTGGCCCGCCTGCTGCTCCAGCTTGCGCAACTGCTCACTGACCGCCGACGCCGACAGGAACACCCGGGGCGCCCCCGCGCTCAGGCTGCCGGCCTCGACCACCGCCACCAGGGTGCGCAGCTGGTCCAACTGAAACAGGGGATTGGCCATGTTTGATTCAACGGTTTTTCAATGGGATGACATCATAAATTCCCGCTTTTCCGATGGATGACACCCACTCAGAATGACCCCATTCAGCCACCACGCCCCAGGAGCCCGTCATGCCCCACATCGTCATCCAACTGTCCGTCCCGGCCGATACCGCACTGGCCCGCCAGGTCTGCCACACCGTCTGTGAGATCACCCACCGCGTGCTGGGCAAGGTCGAGGCCGTGATGGCCACCAGCATCCAGTTTTGCCCCGCAGAGACTTGGTTCATCGGTCGCCAAAGCCTGGCCGAACTGGGTCAGAGCGCCTACCACCTGGACATCAGCGTCACCGATGAAACCAACACCAAGGCCGAGAAAGCCCGCTTTCTGGCCGAGGTTCACCGCGCCATGGATGCCCTGCTGCCCCAGCTCCACCCGGTGTGCTACAGCCACGTCATCGACGCCCGGGCCGCGGCCTACGGCTACGGGGGCCGCAGCCAGGAATGGCGCCATCAGCAAGCCGGCGTGTGACGCCTGCCCCGACGCCTGCCCCGCCCTGCCACGCCCTGCCCCGCCCTGGCACACAGCGGCACAAGGCGGTACAAAGCGGCAGATGGCCACACACGGCGGCCCCCGCACCGAAGGCCGCACGGCGGAGCGGCCGCGGGCCCGCCGCGGCACAATGCCAGCATGAGCACGCCGCCCTCGGTTCACACCGCCCTCGCCCACCATGCCGACCTGCCTTGCGACAGCCTTGGCAACCCCGTCACCTTGCACGACCCCAGCAGCCTGGGGCCCGTGAACGACTTTGTCGAAGGCTTCATCCGCTGCGAGGCCCGCTGCGTGCGCCTGCTCGACGCCGCGGCCGACAGCAGCCCCTGGGTGCAGGCCAGCGTGGCAGCGCTGCACCTGTTTGCCGAGAACGCCCAGGCGCCGCGCCAGGCACGCCCCTTCATCGACCGGGCCCTGGCGGGCGCCCGCCACGCCACCGAGCGCGAACAACGCTTCATTGCGGCGGTGGCGGCCTGGGTGGACGGCGACCTGGCCCGCGCCGTGGCCCTGCACGAGGAACAGGCGCGCCTGCACCCGCGCGACCTGGTGTCGCTCAAGCTGGGCCAGTACCACCTGTTCAACCAAGGCAACTCGCCCGGCATGCTGCGCCTGGCCCTGGCCTGTGCCAAGGCCGCGAGCGATGTGCCCCAATGGCATGGCATGGCCGCCTTCGGCTATGAGCAATGCCACCTGCTGCGCGAGGCCGAGCAGCGGGCCCGCCACGCCTTGCAACACTGCCCCACCGAGCCCTGGGCCCAGCACGCCCTGGCCCATGTGATGCTGACCGAAGGCCGGCACCGCGAGGGGCGTCAATTCATGCGCCAGTCCAGTGGGGGCTGGCAGCCGCTCAACTCCTTCATGCGCACCCACAACTGGTGGCACCTGGCCTTGTTCGAGCTGGAGCTGGGCGAGCACGACGCCGTGCTGGCCCTTTACGACCAGCAGGTCTGGGGGGTCGAAAAGGGCTACAGCCAGGACCAGATCAATGCGGTGTCGCTGCTGGCCCGGCTGGAGCTGGCCGGGGTCCCGGTGGGTGAGCGCTGGCGGGACCTGGGTGAGCACCTGGCCCAGCGCGAGCACGACCATGTGCTGCCCTTCCTGGACTTGCAGTACCTGTACGGCCTGGCCCGCGCAGGCCGCACCGAGCAGGCCCACGCCTGGCTGGACAGCCTGCAGGCCCATGCCCAGCAGGTGCACGGCCCGCTGCGTGCCGCCTGGCTCGAAGTGGCCTGCCCGGCCGCACAAGGCCTGCTGGCCCACGCCACCGGGCGGGCCGCCGAGGCGGTGCAGGCGCTGGGGACGGCGCTGCCCCGCCTGCTGGAAACCGGGGGCAGCCATGCCCAGCGCGACCTGTTCAGCCAGATCCACCTGGACGCGTTGATGCGTTCAGGCCAGTGGGTCGGCGCGCAAAACCTGCTGCAAGTGCAGGCCAACCAACACCCCGAATCACAGCGCCTGCAACGCCAGGCGCATGCCGTGCGCACCGCCCTGGGCCTGCCGACCGACTGAGCCCGGCCGCTGAGCGCGCGCAAGACAGCCCCCGCCAGGACCACGGCCCCGCTCGGTCGGCCGCCTCACATGGGCTGGCGGCGCGGCGGCGGTCGACGGCAGTCCGAGTCAAGGTAGGGGCCGTCCACGCGCACCCAGGCCGCACCGGGCGACGCCTGGGCACACAGGGTCTGACCCTGGAGGTCGCTGCGCCACTGGTACCAGGGCGCCGGGCCGGCCCAGGCCGCGCTCAGACAAGCCGCCATGAGCAGTCCGCCCCCGGTCCACCCAGCCCACCCGCCCCACCAGCGCGCTCCGCCCCAGTCCCGCAGGGGCCTGGCGAGGGGACCGCGGCGGCTCGGGCTCATTCGATGAAAAAGCGGCCCGGCATCAAGGGCACGGCCTGCGCGAGGTGGCGCAGGATGGTGGCGTGTTCGCGCGGGGTCAGCATGCGGGACCCGAACGGGGTATCCATGGTGGTGACGCGGTTGGCCTCGACCACGCGGGCGCCGCGCTCGGGGTCGGCCACCACGCGCATCGGCACCTGACCGGAAGGCACTTCGTAGAGCAGCGTTTCCGGGGTGCTGAAGCGCAGCGAAAACTCGGGACCGGTGATCTGGCCGTCGAGGCTGCGACGCAACTCGGCCGGGGCCTCGGGGGCGGGTTCGGCCTCGCCGCCGCGGGGCAGGTTGTAAGCCGAGTCATCAAAGTCCGGCCGCGCATGCATGGCGACCTCGTAACCACAGCAATGGCAGCGGTAATGGTCGAGCCCCTCGCGGCTGAGCTTGAACAGCAGCGTGGTCTCCTGGCAGTGGTCGCAAACCAGTGCCGGGCGTGACGAGGTGGGGACCCCGCCGCCGCCGGCCAGCGCCGGCTGGGTGGGTGCCCAAGCGGGTGGCACGTTGCCTCCCGGCACAGCCCCTGGCAGGGGTGACAAGGTGGGCAGGGGCGGTTCAACGGCGGCCGCCACCGGTGGTGCCGCGGCAGGGCCACGCTCCGGCGTCAGGTCCACCTCGGGGGCCCCGACAGCGGGGGTGATGCGGACCCGCACGCCCCAACCCACCGGCTTGCGAAAGAACCCGATCCGGCAGGCCACCCAGGGCAGGCCGTCTTGCGTCAGGGCCTGGGCCAGGGTCTGGGCCTGGGTCAGGACGGGCGGCGCCACCGGGACCTGCGGCGCGTCCTCGCTGCGGCGCTGCGCGCAGCCCACACTGGGACTGCCAGGGCGCAGCAACACCTCGCCCTCGGTCCAGTCCTGCGGACGGTGGGCGATCGCGGCATGGGCCAGCGACTTCAGCAGTGGTTGGTAGGACGCGTGGCGGGTCTGTTTCATGGGCCAGATTTCCGATCAGGCAACAAGTGTATCGACAGCCGGCAGGTGTGGCGAGGGGGCGGCGGGCACGGGCCCGGAGCCGGCTCTAACGCCTGCGTGCGGGCCTGTTCGCGGGCAGGCGCGGCGGCGCTTGGGGTTGGCTTCAGGGGCTGGCCGGAGCGGTCACGATCCACCCCTCCAGCGGGTCCATCTGGGCCGGCAAACCATACCGTGGTTGCCCCGCCTCATGGGCGCGCTGTGCCCAGGCGGCCTGCACCAGGCACAGCACCGCATCGAGGCTGTCGCCGCGCGCATCGTCCACCAGCGCGTCACGCTGCGCGTGGGTGAGCTTGAGCCGCAGGCCCAGGCGGGTCTGGCCGTTCTCCAGGGCGGTGATCAAGTCCTTGCGGGCAATCAGGCGTTCCGGGGTCTGCTTGGCGCGGTCGTCGCTTTTGTAGGATCGGTGGCCAATCAGCTCGCGCGCCAGCAAGCCGGGGTAGGCCTCCAGCGCGACGCGGGTCGACCCGGCGTCCTGCGGCGGCTGCCACAGGCCGGGCAACTGCACCCCCGCCTGCAACAGCAAGGGCACCCCGGCGTGCAGCATGTAGGCCACGGGCGGATTGACCCATTTCATCGACGGGCTGGAGCCCGCCGGGCCATCGGTGGCGCGGTGGGCGAACTTGCCCCCGACGGGACGCGCGTTGCAGAAGGCCGCAAACTGCTCGCGGATCTCGGCCCGGCTCAGCCCCGCGTAATGGTGGATGCAGGCGGCCCAATCGGTGGGCCAACCCAGGCTTTGCACCAGTTCGCGCGGCAAGCCAAAAGGCAGGTCAAAGCCCCCCACCCAGTCGCGCGGCTGGCGCAACCAGTCAGCCCAGTCCGCCAGGCTGTCCAGGCGCACCAGGCGGCTCAGTTGCACCCGCCCACTGCGTTGCTGGCCCAGCGCCAGCACGATGGGTTTTTGTCGCGTCGGGCTGCTGCTGAAATCGCAGCCCAACAGGTTGTCGCTTGAATCGGTGTGTGTGCTCATCAGCCCAAGCCCAGTAAAGTGACCCCTGCGGCGATCAGCAAGGCCCCCAAGAGGCGCGGCACGCGGTCGCCCTCGCCCAACAAATGCCCGCCAATCAGGGCCGCGAACAGCATCGACACCTCGCGCGCCGGCGCCACGTGCGACAGCGGTGCTGTCTGCATGGCGTACAGCACCAGCACATAGGACACCGGGCTGATGGTCGCCACCAGCAAGGCCGGCCGCCACTGCAGGCGCCACAGGCGCAGCGCCTCCGGGCGGTCGCGCCAGACACCGGGCGCCAGCAGGGCGATGCGCACGAAGTTGCCCATGTAGTCGACCAGCACGGGCGACATCAGCAGCACCTTGACGGCGTAACCGTCGACCACGGTGTAGCTGGCAATGAAGACCCCCGTGCACAGGCCATACAGCACCCCCAGTTGCACGCGCTGGCGCCGGGCCGGGTCGTGCGAGGCCCGCCACAGGCCGGGCCCGCCAGCCACCAGAAACACCCCCGACACCACCGCCACCATGCCGCCCACACCCGCCCAGGAGCCCTGTTCGCCCATCAGCGTCAAGGCCACCAGCGAGGACAGCAGCGGCCCCGAGCCGCGCGCCAAGGGGTAGACCACGGTCAGATCGGCGCGCTGGTAGCCGCGCAGCAAGATGACGTAATAGACCACATGCAACACGCCGCTCAGGGTGACCAGCCCCCATTCAAGGGCCCCCCAGCGCGGCACCGCATCCCAGCCCAGCCACAGGCCCAGCGGGGCCCAGACCAGCATCATCAGGGTCGAAGTGAAGAAGGCAAAACGCGAATCACCGCCCGCCTTCTTGGCAGCGATGTTCCACAAAGCGTGGATCAGGCCGGCCAGCAGGACCAGTGAAAACGCAAGCAAAGACATGAAAAACAGCGTTCCAATGCAAAAGGGCGAGGCGGGTGTTCACCCTGCCTCGCCCCCGAAAATCAGGGCGCAGTGCCGTGGGGCCCAGGCATGCCCAGGCGCCCCGGGGGAGCCGCTCAGGCCCGGCCGATGATGGAGGCCGTGGCCATCAGCTCTTCGAGCAGGGCCAGGGACACCTTGCCCGACACCGCGTAGGGGTCGAGTTCGGGGCGCTCGGAGTACTTCAGCAGGATCGAGGTGTTGAGCTTGGACAGGTTGACCTGGCCCATGGTCCAGCCACCGAAGCGGCGCTCGGAGATTTCTTCGTAGTCGAGCAGTTCGATCTGCTGGTGGCGCTTGTCGCGCTGGATGTGACCGTACAGCTCGTTGACGGCCGAGCGGCCGCCCTCGATGGCCTGCAAAAAGATACCGCCCCCGTAGCAGAGGATGCCCGTGATGCCCGAACCCGGGTTGTGCTGGCGGGACTGCGAAAGGATCGCGTCAATGGCCTCCGGGCTGGTGTCGGTGGCGCGGCTGGCATAGAGCAGACGAACAAGCATGGCAGACCTTCAAGGCAGGAACTAAACAATAAAACAGGGCTGGCAGGCCGCAGCCCGCCACCGCTTCAGCGGGGAATCAGCGACAGGAACTCGCGGCGCAGCGCCGGGTCCTTGAGGAACACACCGCGCATCACCGAGTTGATCATCTTGCTGTCCATCTCGCGCACACCGCGCCAGGACATGCAGAAGTGGCTGGCTTCCATGACGATGGCCAGGCCATCGGGTTGGGTCTTTTCCTGGATCAGGTCGGCCAGTTGCACCACGGCTTCTTCCTGGATCTGGGGACGGCCCATGACCCAGTCCACCAAGCGTGCGTACTTGGACAGGCCAATCACGTTGGTGTGTTCGTTGGGCATGACGCCAATCCAGATGCGGCCCATCACCGGGCAGAAATGGTGGCTGCAGGCGCTGCGCACCGTGATCGGGCCGACGATCATCAGCTCGTTGAGGTGTTCCGCGTTGGGGAACTCGGTGATCGGCGGCTGCGGCACATAGCGACCCCGGAAGACCTCGTTGAGGTACATCTTGGCCACGCGGCGCGCGGTGTTGTTGGTGTTGTGGTCGTTGGTGGTGTCGATCACGAGGCTGTCCAGCACGCCTTGCATCTTGACCTCGACCTCATCGAGCAGCTTCTCCAGTTCACCGGGCTGGATGAACTCAGAGATGTTGTCGTTGGCATTGAACCGCTTGCGCGAAGCAGCCAGACGCTCACGGATTTTCAGCGAGACGGGGGTGCCCTCGTCCGGGTTGATTGGGTTCATTTCAGCTTGTACTCGGTGCAAACAGCGGGAGATGGTAACAGTGAATGCCAATCCGGGTATTGCCCTCCTTGCCCCCAAAAAGTGCAGGGTTTAAAGGCCCAACCGCCCCCGTGAGGCCCCCACCGGCCGCAGCCAACAAGCCCACACCACAGCCCACCCCAGCCGATCCTGCTGACCCTGCCGAGGGCCGCGCAGACCGCGTGTCAGTACCGGTAACCCGTCAACCACAGCGCCAGCCGCATCAACCCAAACGCCACGCGGTCGCGCAAACGGTGGCGCCACGGGCGCTGGGCCAAGTCGTCCAGGGCGACCTGGCGCCCCGCATGGTGCATGGCCTGCAGCAAGGCCCCGCGCAACTGCCGCGCAAAGCCGTGGTCGCGCACCATCACGTTGGCTTCACGCGCCAGCAGCAGGCTCAAGGGGTCGAGGTTGGACGAGCCCACGGTGCTCCACTGCCCGTCCACCACCGCCACTTTGGCATGCAGAAAACTGGGCGCGTACTCGTGGATCTCGACCCCTGCGGCCAGCAGCTGGCGGTACACCGGCCGCGTGGCATGGAACTGCATGAAGCTCTCGTAACGCCCCTGCAGCAGCAACTGCACGCGCACCCCGCGCCGGGCCGCCAGCACCAGGGCACGGCGCAACCGGCGCCCCGGTAAGAAGTACGCGTTGGCGATCAGCACCTCCTGCCGCGCGGTGCGGATGGCGCGCAGGTAAGCGCGCTCGATGTGGCTGCGGTGGCGCAGGTTGTCGCGCAAGGCCAGCGCCGCGCGCAGGCCGCGCACGGGCTCGGGCCGCGCGCCAGCGCGCGCCGGTGACGCGGCTTCGTAGCCCAGTGCCGACGGCCCCGGGCGATTGGCCCACCAGCCCATCACCGCCTGCGGCCACTGGTGTGCCCGCACCGCACGCACCGCTTCGATGCGCCGCCACAGCAGCGCCATGGTGTGTGCGGCCTCGCTCACCACCGGGCCCGTGGCCGTGACGGCGAGATCGAACCGCGGCTCGCTCAAGGCCCCATGCAGGGGGTCGTGCCAATCGTCGAGGATGTTGATGCCGCCACAGAACAGGCGCTCGCCATCGACCACACAGAGCTTGCGGTGCAGGCGCCGCCAGCGGCTGGGGATCAGCAGGCCCAGCGGTCCCAGCGGCGAGAACACCCGCCACTGCACGCCGGCCGCCCGCAGGTGCGCGGGCCAGGGCTCGGGCAGCTCGCCGGTGCCCACGCCGTCGACCACCAGGCGCACCTGCACGCCGCGTTGGGCGGCCCGGGCCAGGGCCTGGGCGACGCTCTGCGCGCTGCCGTGGAAGTCAAAAATATAGGTCTCCAACCAGATGCTGCTGCGGGCCTGGTCCATCGCCTGCACCAGCGCCGGAAACAGCTCGGCCCCGCCCTGCAACAAGGTCAGCGCGTGGCCCCCGCGGTAGACCAGCCCCCCGTGGCGCATCTCAGAGCCTGAACTCGGTCAACAGCGGCAGGTGGTCGGACATGCGCGCCCAGGCCCGGCCGCGCGGCACCTGCGCGCTCACCGCCGTCAGACCGCGCGCGTAAATGTGGTCCAGTTGCACCAGCGGCAGGCGTGACGGGAAGGTGGGGTGCCGGGCCGACTCCAGCTCAAGCAAGCCGTCATGGCGCAAGGCGCGGCGCAGCGTGTCGCCCCAGTCGTTGAAATCGCCCGCCACCACGAGCGGCAGGCCCGGGTTGACCTCGCGCGCGATGTAGCGCCGCAACTGCTCGGTCTGGCGCACCCGGCTGCCGGGGATCAGGCCCAGGTGCACCACGATGACATGCACCGGGTGGCCGTTGACCGCGATCTCGACATGCAGCAGGCCACGCTGCTCGAAGCGGTGATCGGACATGTCCTCGTGTTGGTGCGTCAGCACCGGCCAGCGCGACAGCAAGGCGTTGCCGTGCTCGCCGTGCTTGGTGTAGGCGTTGGTGCGGTACACCGCCTCGTAGCCCTCTGGGGCCAGAAAGTCGGCCTGGGGCATGGCGGGCCAGCGCGTGAAATGCAGCTCCTCGCGGCGGTGCAGCTTGCGCACCTCCTGCAGGCAAATCACGTCGGCATCGAGCTGTTCGACCCCATGGCCGATGTCCAGGATCTCCAGACGCCGGGTCGGCCCCACCCCCCGCACCCCTTTGTGAATGTTCCAGGTGGCGACGCGAAAAACACCGTTTTTATCCATCCGACCATTGTGTCCCATGCACCTGGCAGGGTGGGTGAACCCTGCTGCGCCCAGGTCAAGAATCGGTATCAAAAGGCTGCAGCAGGCTCTAAACTGGAGGTCTCCGAAACCCTTGCCGATCAGCCTGTGCTGACATTCTGATGGCCACAGCCCCACCCCGAGATGTCGCCGACTGCCTGGCCCTGGTGATCGACGGCAACGCCACCTCGCGCAGCATCCTGGCAGGCCAGTTGCGCGACTATGGCGTGGGCAAAGTGGTGCAATGCAGCCGCGTGCGTGACGCACGCAACCGCCTCGAACACACTGCATACGATTTCGTGTTGTGCGAGCAATTTTTTGACGAGACCAACGAGTCCGGCCAGACCCTGCTCGACGACCTGCGGCGCGCCCACCTGCTGCCGTTCTCGACCATCTTTTTCATGGTGACGGCCGAGGCCTCGTACGCCTCGGTGGCCGAGGCGGCCGAATCCGCGCTCGACGGCTACCTGCTCAAGCCCTTCACGCCGGTGGCCCTGTTTGACCGCCTCAGCCTGGCGCGTTTGCGCAAGGTGCACCTGGCGCCCATCTTCGACGCCATCGAGGCCCAGAACTTCGAGCAGGCGGCCAGCCTGTGCCTGCAACGCTTTGAAACCCAGCAACCCTATTGGCTCTATGCGGCGCGCATGGGCGCCGAGCTGCTGTTGCGCCTGGGGCGGCACGACGAAGCCCGCACCTTGTTCGAGGCGGTGATCGCGGCCCGGGCCCTGCCCTGGGCCAAGCTGGGCGTGGCGCGGGCGCAGGTCGAGTCGGGCCAGGCCACACGGGCCATCACCACACTGCAAGGCCTGATTGGGGCCGATGCCAGCTACGCCGATGCCTACGATGTGCTGGGCCGCGCGCAAGTCGAAGTCGGCAACTTTGCCGAGGCCATGGAGACCTACCGCCACGCCAGTGGCCTGACACCCGACTCGGTGGGCCGGTTGCAGAAGTTCGGCATGATGGCCTTCTACATGGGCGAGCGCGAGGCCGCGACCAAGGCCCTGTCGCGCGCCACCATCATTGGCCTGGACTCCAAGCTGTTCGACCACCAATCGATCGTGCTGCTGGCCTTTGCCTACTTTGCCGACACCGACCGCAAAGGCGTGGACCGCTGCCTGGCCGACCTGGCCCGCGTGCTGGAGCGCCAGGGCGACAGCGCGCGCCTGCAGCGCTTTGCCCGCGTGGTGCTGACGCTGCAGCAGATCCAGCTGCGGCAATTTGCCAAGGTGGTCGAGCTGGTGCGGGCGATGGCCCCAGAAACCCAGCAAAGCGACTTTGACTTTGAAGCCGCCAGCAACCTGGCCGGTCTGCTGGCGGTGTTGGCCCACACCTCCATCGACCTGGCCGAAGGCGCCACCTGGGTGCGCCAGCTGGGCATGCGCTATGCCAACACCCGGGGGCTCAGTGAGCTGATGGCCAACGCCTGCCACTGGCACCCGCCCTACGCCGAGAGCGTGCGCGAATGCCTGCAACAGATCAACGGCATGGCCGAGCGCGCCATGGCGCTGAGCCTGTCCGGCGACCCGACCTCGGCGGTGCGCAGCCTGCTGCAGCACAGCGCGGACACCCTCAATGTGAAGCTGCTCGACATGTCGCAGCAGGTGCTGCTGCGTCACCAGGCACGCATCCACGAACCCGCCGCCCTGCAAAGCAGCATCGACCAGCTGCGGGAGCGCTGCGGCAGCGCGCCGGCGCGGGCCGTGCTGGGTCAGGACAGCGAGCGCCAGCCCGGCGGCATGACGTTGCGCCTGCGCAACCGGGCTGCGGCCCAGGCGCGGGCCCAGGAGATGGCACAGAACGCACTCAAGGAGCGTGCTGCACCGCCGCCCCCGGTCGACAAAGACCCCGCCGCAGCGCTGCGCCTGCGCCCCCAACAGACGGGCAAGGGCTAGCGGCACGGCCTGCATTCAGACCGCCCCCACAGACCCAGGTCGGCACCGCCCAGGCTGACAACGCCCGGGCCGTGGTGTCAGGGCAGAAAGCGCGGCAGCATCAAGCAGGCTTCGGCATTGGAAGGTGAAAAGCACTGGTCGGCCGCCTCCCGCCAAGGCAACCAGCGCTGCGCCACATGCTCGCGCGGGTTCAAGCGCACGGTCTGGGCGGTGGGCACGGTCAGGCCGAACAGGCGCTCGCGGTTGCGCACCACGCCCGGGGCGTAGCGGTGGCGCCATTGGGGCCAGATGTCGTAGACGTTTTCGAGGCCCCAGTCGCGCAACTGGCAGCCTGGCGCCTGCACCGCCAGGCCGGTTTCCTCCCAGACCTCGCGCGCAGCGGTGAGCTCAAACGGCTCGTCCAAGGTGTCTTTGCTGCCCGTGACCGACTGCCAATGCAGATCGGCATCGGCACGCTGGATCAGCAGCACCTGCAGGTCGGGTGTGTGGATCACCACCAGCACCGACTCCGGGATCTTGAACGGACGCCCACTGGACACACACCACCCCCATGAAAAAAGCGGCCGGGGCTGAGGGCCCACGACCGCTGATTGTGAACCGCCAACGCACCCCGCGCTGGCGTTCAAGCCCTGGCTCAGGCGGCCGCAGCCGGGTTGCGCAGGCGGATGTGCAGTTCGCGCAGTTGCTTCTCGTCGACCGGGCTCGGGGCTTGGGTCAACAAGCACTGGGCCCGTTGCGTCTTGGGGAAGGCGATCACGTCGCGGATCGACTCGGCGCCGGTCATCAGCGTCACGATGCGGTCCAGACCGAAGGCCAGGCCACCGTGCGGCGGCGCGCCATATTGCAGTGCGTCAAGCAGGAAGCCGAACTTTTGCTGGGCTTCTTCCGGGCTGATCTTGAGCGCGTCGAAGACCTTTTGTTGCACGTCGGCGCGGTGGATACGGACCGAACCGCCCCCCATTTCCCAGCCGTTGAGCACCATGTCGTAGCCCTTGGAGATGCACTTCTCGGGCGCGGTGACCATCCAGTCCTCGTGACCGTCCTTGGGGGCGGTGAAGGGGTGGTGCACGGCGTTCCAGCGCTGGCCGTCTTCGTCGTATTCGAACATCGGGAAGTCCACCACCCACAGCGGTGCCCAACGGTCTTCGAACAGGCCCGTCTTCTTGCCGAACTCGCTGTGGCCGATCTTGATGCGCAGCGCACCGATGGCGTCGTTGACGATCTTTTCCTTGTCGGCACCGAAGAACAGCAGGTCACCGTCCTGGGCACCGGTGCGGGCCAGGATCTCGGCAATCGCCTTGTCGTGCAGGTTCTTCACGATCGGGCTTTGCAGACCGTCGCGGCCCTTGGCCAGGTCGTTGACCTTGATCCAGGCCAGGCCTTTGGCGCCGTAGATCTTGACGAATTCGGTGTAGCTGTCGATCTCACCGCGCGACAGGCCCGAACCTTCCTTGGCACCGCCCGGCACGCGCAGGGCCACCACGCGGCCACCCTTGGTGGTGGCGGGGGTCGAGAAGACCTTGAAGTCCACGTCGGCCATCACGTCGGTCAGCTCGGTGAACTCGAGCTTCACGCGCAGGTCGGGCTTGTCCGAACCGAAGCGGAAGGCCGCGTCCTGGTAGGTCATGACCGGGAACTCGCCCAGGTCCACGCCCAGGGTGTTCTGGAACACGGTCTTGATCATGCCCTGGAACATGTCGCGGATGTCTTGTTCTTCCATGAAGGAAGTTTCGATATCGATCTGCGTGAATTCGGGCTGGCGATCGGCGCGCAGGTCTTCGTCGCGGAAGCACTTGGTGATCTGGTAGTAGCGGTCGAAGCCCGCCACCATCAGCAACTGCTTGAACAGCTGGGGCGATTGCGGCAGCGCGAAGAACTGGCCATCGTGCACGCGGCTGGGCACCAGGTAGTCGCGCGCGCCTTCGGGCGTCGACTTGGTCAGCATCGGGGTTTCGATGTCGATGAAGCCGTTGGCGTCCAGGAACTTGCGCACTTCCATGGCCACGCGGTAGCGCAGCATCAGGTTGTTCTGCATGTACGGGCGGCGCAGGTCCAGCACGCGGTGCGTCAGGCGGGTGGTTTCGCTGAGGTTTTCTTCGTCGATCTGGAAGGGCGGCGTGACAGAGGGGTTGAGCACCTTCAGTTCGTGGCACAGCACTTCGATCTGACCGCTCTTGAGCTTGTCGTTGGTGGTGCCGTTCGGGCGCGCACGCACCACACCGATGACCTGCACGCAGAACTCGTTGCGCACGTCTTCAGCGGTCTTGAACATCTCGGCGCGATCGGGATCGCACACCACCTGCACATAGCCTTCGCGGTCGCGCAGGTCGATGAAGATCACACCACCGTGGTCACGACGACGATTGACCCAGCCCGACAGGGTGACGGTTTGGCCCAGCAGGGCTTCGGTCACGAGACCGCAATAGTGTGAACGCATAGCCATAAGAGAACATCCAGCGCCGCAACGGCGCGTTAATGAGAATCGGAAAGAGCGACCGGGCTCGGGGGAGCCACCACGCCCATAGAAACAATGTATTTGAGTGCCTCGTCCACACTCATGTCGAGTTCGACGCAATCACTGCGGCGCAACATGACGAAATAGCCCCCGGTGGGGTTGGGCGTGGTGGGCACATAGACGCTGAGGTAGTCGTCCTTGAGGTAGGTCGCCACGTCACCGCCCGGGGCACCGGTGACGAACGCCACGGTCCACACGCCATCGCGCGGCCACTGGATCAGCACGGCCTTGCGGAAGGCGTTGCCGCTTTCGGAGAACAGGGTGTCCGAGACCTGCTTGACGCTCGAGTAGATCGACCGCACCACCGGGATGCGGTGGACGATCGCGTCGCCCAGCTTGACCAGCTTGCGGCCCAGGAAGTTGCTGGCCACGGCCCCCACCACCAGCAGGATCAACAGCGTCAGCAAGACGCCGAAGCCCGGGATGTGGAAGCCCAGCAGTTGGTCCGGCCGCCATTGTGCGGGCAGGATCAGCAAGGTTTGGTCGAGGGTCCCGATGATCCAGTCCAACACCCAGATGGTGATGGCCACGGGCACGATGACCAGCAGACCGGCAAAAAGCCATTTACGCAGGGCAGCCATGGGTGCTTTCTTTCAGTGGCAGGCGCAGCCGCCGCCACAGCCACCGGCCGATGCCGTGGGCGATGCATCGGCAGAGGCGCTGCTGGCGCTGTCAGACGCGGGGGCCGAAGCCGGCGCGCTGGCCTCGGCGCCGGCCGCGGCGCCGGTGCCCACGGCGGGTGCCGTGGCACCCCCGCTGCCACCGCGGAAATCGGTCACATACCAGCCCGATCCTTTGAGCTGGAAACCGGCAGCGGTGATTTGCTTGCGAAAGCTGGCAGCACCGCAAGCGGGGCAGTCAGTCAAAGGGGCGTCCGAGATTTTTTGCAAGACGTCTTTGCTGTGCCCGCAGGACTCGCATTTGTAGGCGTAGATTGGCATGGCTGATTGAGCTTGGATGGGGTTGCAAAACCCTCAATTATAGGCGGGCGGCCCGTTCACAAGGCCCACGCACGGTGCGCCCTGCCCCACGGGCCTGCGGAAAAGTGGTCACAGCCCCGGCAAGGCGTGGTGCGGGGCGCGTCGATCGGCCAACACCTGCGGCCCCAGGGTGCCCAGCAACATGCCCGCAATGCCCCCGAGGAAGCCCATCAACTGGGCCGGCCAGTCCTCGCCCAGCGAGGTCAGGTTGAACAGCAGCCAGGTCGCGAGCCCCAGCACGATCGACAGCACCGCGCCTTGGGTGGTGGCACGGCGCCAGTACAACCCGGCGGTCAGCGGCACGATGGCCCCCACCAGGGTCACCTGGTAGGCGCCGGACACCATCTCGTAGATCGGCTTGTCCTTGGACAGGATGGCGTAGGTGCAGACCAACACGCTGAAGACCAACACGGTGATGCGCATGGTGCGCAGCTCCTCCTGGTCGCTTTGGCGCGGGAAGAACTGGCGCCAGATGTTCTCGACAAAGGTGACCGACGGCGCCAGCAAGGTGGCCGACGCCGTGCTCTTGATGGCCGACAGCAGGGCACCAAAGAACAGCACCTGCATCACAAACGGCATCTGGGTGCGCACCAGCGTGGGCAAGATCATCTGGCTGTCCACCTTGCGGCCCGTGGAGAGCAGCTGCTCGGTGGTCTCGGGCATGATGATCAGCGCGCTGGTGACCAGGAACATCGGCACGAAAGCGAACAGGATGTAGCAAATGCCCCCGATCACCGGGCCGCGGGTGGCGGCCTTCTCATCCTTGGCCGACATCACGCGCTGGAACACGTCCTGCTGCGGGATCGAGCCCAACATCATGGTGATGGCCGCACCAATGAAGAACAAGATCTCCTTGGTCTGCATCGGCGGCCAGAACGAGAACAGGTCTTTTTGCTGCGCGTAAGCGATCACCTGGGCCGCTCCGCCCGCCTGCTGCCCGGCGAACACCGCCAGGATCAAGAGGCCACAGACCAGGATGATCATCTGGATGAAGTCGGTCACCGCCACCGACCACATGCCGCCAAACAGGGTGTAGGCCAGGATGGACGCGGTGCCGATCAGCATGCCCATGGGGGCCGAGATGGCGCCCTCCGACAGCACGTTGAACACCAGCCCCAAAGCGGTGACCTGGGCCGCCACCCAGCCCAGGTAGCTGAGCAGGATGATCAGCGAGCAGATGATTTCCACCAGGCGGCCGTAGCGCTCGCGGTAGTAGTCGCTGATGGTCAGCAGGGACATCTTGTAGAGGCGGGCCGAGAAAAACAGGCCCACCAGGATCAGGCAGAAGCCGGCGCCAAACGGGTCTTCGACCACGCCGCCCAGGCCGTCCTTGATGAAGGTGGCCGGGATGCCCATCACCGTTTCCGACCCGAACCAGGTCGCAAAGGTGGTGGTGACGATCATGAACATCGGCAGGTGCCGACCGGCGATGGCAAAGTCGGCCGTGTTCTTGACCCGCCTGGCCGCCCACAGGCCAATGACGATGGTGATCAGCAAATAAACAATGACCAGGGTCAGCAGCACGAAAAACTCCTGAAAAGACGGGCGGATTATCCCGAAATCCCGGCGGCCCGCCGCGGCGGGTCGGCCAACTCAGAACAGGCGGATCCGGATCAGCAGTTGCAGGGCCAGCAGACCCAATACAAATCCCATGCCACCGTAGACCAGCGACTGCAGCAAACGGTTGGTTTTGCGCTGCTCGGCCAGCAACACCGACAGCTCCCGCCGCGACACGCCCGACTGACCGCCCTTTTGCAGGTACTCAGCCAACAGACGCGGCAACTCGGGCAGCAGCTGGGCATAGCGCGGGAACTCGTCGCGCAGCTGCTTGAACAGGCGCTGCGGCCCGATCTGGTCCAGCATCCACTTCTCGAGGAAGGGTTTGGCCGTGCTCCACAGGTCCAGCTCGGGGTCGAGCTGGCGGCCCAGGCCTTCGATGTTGAGCAGGGTTTTCTGCAACAGCACCAGCTGCGGCTGGATCTCGACGTGGAAGCGGCGCGAGGTCTGGAACAGGCGCATCAACACCATGCCCAGCGAAATCTCTTTCAGCGGGCGATCGAAATACGGCTCGCAGACGGCGCGGATGGCCGACTCCAGCTCATCGACGCGGGTCTCGGGCGGCACCCAGCCGCTTTCGATGTGCAGCTCGGCCACGCGTTTGTAGTCGCGCCGGAAGAAGGCGGTGAAGTTCTGCGCCAGGTACTCCTTGTCGTACTCGGTCAGGGTGCCGACGATGCCGAAGTCCAGCGAGATGTAGCGCCCGAAGGTGTCGGGCTCGAGGCTGACCTGGATGTTGCCCGGGTGCATGTCGGCGTGGAAGAAGCCGTCCCGGAACACCTGGGTGAAAAACAGCGTCACGCCGTCGCGCGCCAATTTGGCGATGTCGACACCGGCTTCGCGCAGGCGCTCGACCTGGTTGATGGGCACGCCCTTCATGCGTTCCATCACCATGACTTCGGCGTGGCAGAAGTCCCAGAAGATCTCGGGGATCAACACCAGGTCCAGGCCCGCCATGTTGCGGCGCAGTTGGGCGGCGTTGGACGCCTCGCGCACCAGGTCCAGCTCGTCGTGCAGGTACTTGTCGAACTCGGCCACCACCTCGCGCGGCTTGAGGCGCTTGCCGTCGGCGCTCAGGCCTTCGACCCAGCCCGCCATCATGCGCATCAGCGCGAGGTCCTTGTCGATCACCGGCAACATGCCCGGGCGCAGCACCTTGATGGCGACCTCGCGCTCCTCGCCACTGGCGGTGCGGACCACCCCAAAGTGCACCTGCGCGATCGAGGCACTGGCCACCGGCAGCCGGTCGAACTGCACAAACACCTCGTCCACCGGGCGGCGGAAGGCGCGCTCGATGGTCGCGATGGCGATGTCGGTGCCAAACGGCGGCACCCGGTCCTGCAGGTGGGCCAGTTCGTCGGCGATGTCGGGGGGCAGCAGGTCGCGCCGGGTGGACAGCACCTGACCGAACTTCACAAAAATGGGGCCCAGGTGCTCGAGCGCCTCGCGCAGGCGCTGGCCGCGGGGGGCCTGAAGGTCACGGCCGATCGACAGGATGCGCGCCAGCCGCAGCCAACGCGGTGAGCCCAGGCTGCTGAGCACCAGCTCATCGAGCCCGAAGCGGAAAACCACCCAAACGATGTAGGCCCCGCGCAACAGCCGGCTCATGCGCCGCCCTTGTCACGCACGATGGAGGTGGCCGGGAAGCGCTGCACGAAGTCGCGCAGCCCGCGCACCAGCGTCTGCACGCCCTGCACCAGGGTGTGGGCCGGGCCGTCGCCCAGCCAGCGGGCCAGGTCTTCTTCGAGGTCCCAACGCACGTGGTCGGCAATCCAGTTGATCTCGGCGGCCAGTTGCACATCACCCTCGATGTGCACCGGCGGCTTCTGACCGGCCAGCGCGCCTTGGGCCAGCGCCACGGGCGAGGTTTCGGTCACCGACAGGCTCAGGTCGGCCGGGGTGGCGGCCTCGGCCAGGTCCAGCAGACCGGCCGGGGTGATGAGGAATTTGAAGGAAAACTGGCGCCAGCGCACGCTCGCCACGCGCTGCTTCTGGCGGGCCAGGCGGGCCATGGCCTCGGGTTCTTGCATCAGCACATGGTTGATCAGCAACACCAGTCGGCGCTGCGCCTCGTCCACCACCCAGGCGGGCGGCTGAACAGTGCTGGTCACCTGGTCAAACAGGCGGTCGAGAAGGGAGAGGGGGGACGGTAGGGCCATAGGGGCGATTATTCCCCGAAAGTGAATCACCGACCTCGGCCCAAGGTCGGAGAAAAGGGTTCAAGGCCTGAGCGGCCCTGAACCCCGGCGCCCTCACTGCAGGGCTTGAACGCCAGCCACCAGCCAGCCGGTGCGGCCGTCCTTGGGCTTGGTCATGTTCCAGACTTCGCGGAACGGGTTCGGGCCGGCCGAAGGCTCTTCGCGGATCATGCCGGAGAACTCGACGCTGGCCATGTAGCCCTCGCCCAGGTCCTCGATGCCCAGCAGCTGGGCTTCGAGCATGACCACGTCGGTGGTGTTCTGACCGCCAGGGCGGTGCGCTTCACGCTCGGTCAGCTGGACGCGGATCTCGTCGAGCATGCCATCGGTCATCATCGAGCGCAGGGTGCCCAGGTCCGAACGGTCCCAGGCGGCTTGCAGGGTGACGAAGTTGCGCTTGGCCGCGTCCAGGAAGCCCACGGTGTCGAAGTCCGACGGGATGGCCCAGCTGCTCGAAGCCCCCGCCAGGGCCGAGCCAATCTGCACCCCACCCGCGTGCGGGCGGGCCGAGGCGTCTGGCGCCGAAGCCGGCGTGTCGAACTGGCTCTGGCGCTCCCAGGGGCGGGCCGAGGCGTCGTTGCCCACATGGTCGGGGCTGTACTGGCGCAGCACCGGCGCGGAGGCGGGCGCGTTGCCGGCGCCCTGGAAGGCGAAGGGGCTGTTGTTGCCAGCGGCGGCCGCCTGGCTGGCGCTGCGGCGCTTGCTCAACACAAACCCCACCACGCCCATGATGACCATGGCGAGCAGACCGAACATCAGCATCTGGCCGAAGGCCTCGCCAAAGCCCAGCGAGTGGGCCAGCCAGGCCAGACCCAGGCCAGCGGCCAGGCCACCGAGCATGGCGCCCCAGGGGCGCTTGGCCGGCGCCGCCGCCGCAGGCGTGGCCGGGCGGGCGGGGGCAGCGGCAGCGGCCGGGTTGGCCGCCGGCGTGGCCGGGGTGGCGTTGGGGGCCGCAGCGGGTGCGCCCGGGGTCGCAGGGGTGGCCGGCGCGGCTTGGCGCTGGGTCACGTTCGAGGACTGGGTGCCCACCGACTTGCCGCCGCCCAGGCGGCGTGCTGCCTCGGCCTCGTGGCCCACCAAAGCCAGTGCCAACATCAGCACCAGGGACCATTGCTTGATCATGTCATCTCCATTGGATCGATCTTCGGGCGCCACCAACTGGCGCCCCACGGTTGTTCATTGAACTTGTTGTTCGTTGATCTTGTTCGGTGAACGACACCCCAGCGGGGTGTTTGCCTACGGCTTGACAGCTGACGCCGAAGCGCCCTCTTTCAAGACCGACGTCCAGAGTTTCTCAGCATTTGATGCCCACATGCAGGGCCACCACACCGCCTGTGAGGTTGTGGTAGTCCACATGGCCGAATCCGCACTGCTTCATGAGGGCCTTGAGCTCCTCCTGGCTGGGGTGCATGCGGATCGATTCGGCCAGGTAGCGGTAGCTGTCGGCGTCCCCCGCCACCAGTTGGCCCAACTGGGGCAGGACCTTGAAGGAGTACCAGTCGTAGGGTTTGCTCAAGGGCGCTGCGACCTTGGAGAACTCCAGCACCAGCAGCTTGCCGCCGGGCTTGAGGACGCGGTTCATCTCGCGCAGGGCCACATCCTTGTGGGTCATGTTGCGCAAACCAAACGCCACGCTGACCAAGTCAAAGTGCTGGTCCGGGAAGGGCAGCTTTTCGGCGTCACACACCAGGGTGGGCAGCACCACGCCCGCGTTGAGCAGGCGGTCGCGGCCGGTGCTGAGCATGGCCTCGTTGATGTCGGTGTGCACCACACGGCCGGTGCGCCCGACCTTCTTGGCGAACGCCAGCGACAGGTCGCCCGTGCCGCCCGCGATGTCCAGCACCTGGTCGCCCTCTTTGAGGTTGGCGACCATCACGGTGTAGGCCTTCCAGGCCCGGTGCAGGCCGAGGGACATCAGGTCGTTCATGACGTCGTAACGCGATGCGACCGAATCGAACACGCCGCGCACCCGGCGCGCCTTGTCCTTCTCGTCCACCGACTGGAAACCAAAATGTGTGGTGCTCATGGGGGTGCTGTGTCTGAATTGAAAAATGACCGGGCCTGGTACGGCCAGGCTCAGTGGCTGGCGCAGCCGTGGCCGCCCTTGACCGGCATGGGATCGTCGCGCTGGCGGCCAGCAGCCTGCAGGCGCGCCTCGTAGTCAGCCCACAGGCGGTCTTGTTCGGCGCCCAGGGTGTAGAGGTAGTCCCAGGTGAAGATGCCGCTGTCGTGCCCGTCGCTGAAGGTGGGCTTGACGGCGTAGTGGCCCACCGGTTCCAGGCCCAGCAGGGTCACGTCGCGCTTGCCAGTCTGCAGGGTTTCCTGGCCCGGGCCATGGCCTTGCACTTCGGCCGACGGCGACAGCACGCGCATCAATTCAAAGGGCAGGCGAAACACCGCCCCGTCTGAAAACGCGACCTCGAGCACCCGCGACTGACCATGCACCGTGAGGGCGGTGGGGGTGGGGGCGCCGGGTTTGAGTCCTGCCATGTGTCTACCTGCCTTGCTGGGCTGTCTGAATCAGCCCGGAATCCATGATGAGGGGCGCCAAGCGCCCCCGGGGGTCCACTCACTGCGGCTGGAAGCCGCTGGACTTGATGATGCGGGCCCAGGTCTGGGCGTAGCTGTGTTCGCGCGCGGCCAGTTGCTGCGCGCTGCTGAAGCCCACGGTCAGGCCCATGTTGGTCAGGCGGTCATGCACTTCGGGCACGGCCAGCACCTTGGCCAGCGCCGCAGAGAACTGGTCGATGGTGGCCTTGGTGGTGCCCGCCGGCGCGAAGATGCCGTAGAACGGCACGTCCTCGAAGCCTGCCAGGCCCAGCTCGGCCAAGGTGGGCACATCGGGCAGCGCGGCTTGGCGCTTGTCGCCCAGCACGGCCACCACGCGCAGCTTGCCTGCGCGGTGGTTTTCAATGAAGTCAGGCACCGACGCGACACCGGCACCAATCTGGTTGCCCAGCATGTCGGCCAGCATCGGGGCACTGCCCCGGTAAGGCACCGACACCAGGTCGAGCTTGTTTTTCTCGCCGATCACCTTGACCAGGAACTCGGGCACCGAGGCGGGGGCTGGCACGCCCACATTGCCCTTGCCCCCGGCCGCCTGCACCGCCGCCACATAGTCTTTGAACGACTTGGCCGGCGTGCCGCTGGAGACCGCAAACGCGTTCACGAAGGTGGCAAAGCCGGCCACCGCGACAAAGTCACGCGCCGGGTCGAAACCCGGGTTCTTCACCACCAGGGGCAAGATGGACACCGTGTGGTCGTGGGTCAGGAAGAAGGTGCTGCCATCGGCCGGGGCGGCCTTCAGGGCCTGCGCGGCCACCTGGCCGCCGGCGCCGGGGCGGTTCTCGACGATCACCGGCACGCCCAGTTCGTCCTTCAGCTTGTCGGCCAGCGTGCGGGCGATCACGTCGGTGCCGCCACCGGCCGGGAAGCCCACCAGCAGGCGCACCGTCTTGGCCGACTGGGCCGAAGCCAGGCCCATGGCCGTCAGGGCGCCCACCGCGACGGCGGTGCGCAAGGTCTTGGCCAACAGGCCGCGTCGAAGGAATTGCATGAAGGACTCCGAAGGTTGCGGGGGGATCAGGTGTCGGACTCAGACCAGCACGCGCTCGATGCCACCGGCATTGGCGGCCTGCACATAGCTGGGCATCCAATCGGGGCCGAGGATCTGCTGGGCCATTTCAACCACGATGTAATCAGCTTCCAGCAGGCCGTTCTGCAGGTCGTTGCCGTAACGCGACAGGCCTTGCAGGCAGCTCGGGCAGCTGGTCAGGATCTTGACGTTGTCCTGCGCCGCGACCGCGCCGCTGGCGCGCAGGGCGGCCTCGCCCTTGCGGATCTCTTCTTCCTTGCGGAATCGGATCTGGGTCGAGATGTCAGGCCGGCTCACGCCCAGGGTGCCCGATTCGCCACAGCAGCGGTCGCTCTTGAGCACCTGGTCACCGACCAGGGCCTTGACGGTCTTCATCGGGTCCTGCAGCTTCATGGGGCTGTGGCAGGGGTCGTGGTACAGGTAGGCCCCGCTGCCACCGGCCGCGCCAAGGGTGATGCCCTTTTCGAGCAGGTACTCGTGGATGTCGACGATGCGGCAGCCCGGGAAGATCTTCTCGAACTCATAGCCCTGCAACTGGTCGTAGCAGGTGCCGCAACTCACCACCACGGTCTTGATGTCCAGGTAGTTGAGCGTGTTGGCCACGCGGTGGAACAGCACGCGGTTGTCGGTGATGATCTTCTCGGCCTTGTCGAACTGGCCCGAGCCGCGCTGCGGGTAACCGCAGCACAGGTAGCCCGGCGGCAGCACGGTCTGCACGCCGGCGTGCCACAGCATGGCCTGGGTGGCCAGGCCCACCTGGCTGAACAGGCGCTCCGAGCCGCAACCCGGGAAATAGAACACGGCCTCGGTTTCGGGCGTGGTGGCCTGCGGGTTGCGGATGATCGGGACGTAGTCCTTGTCCTCGATGTCCAACAGCGCGCGCGCCGTCTTCTTGGGCAGGTTGCCCGGCATCTTCTTGTTGATGAAGTGGATCACCTGCTCTTTGATCGGCGCGGTGCCGACGCTGGCGGGCGGTGCGCTGGTCTGCTTGCGGGCCACCGACTTGAGCACATCGTTGGCCAGGCGCTGGGCCTTCATGCCCACGCCGACCATGGCCGAACGCGCCAGCTTGATGGTCTCGGGGTTGGTGGCATTGAGCATGAACATGGCCGCGGCATTGCCCGGGCGGAAGCTCTTTTGCCCCATCTTGCGCAGCAGGTTGCGCATGTTCATGGAGACGTCGCCAAAGTCGATCTTCACCGGGCAGGGGCTGGCGCACTTGTGGCAGACCGTGCAGTGGTCGGCAACGTCCTCGAACTCCTCCCAGTGCTTGATCGACACACCACGGCGGGTCTGCTCCTCGTACAGGAAGGCCTCGACCAGCAGCGAGGTGGCCAGGATCTTGTTGCGCGGGCTGTACAGCAGGTTGGCGCGCGGCACATGGGTGGCGCAGACCGGCTTGCACTTGCCGCAGCGCAGGCAGTCCTTGACCGAGTCGGCGATGGCACCGATGTCGGACTGCTGCATGATCAGCGACTCGTGGCCCATCAGGCCGAAGCTCGGCGTGTAAGCGTTGGTCAGGTCCGCGTGCAGGGTCTCGGTGCTGCCGGCCGAGGGGCGCAGCAACTTGCCCTTGTTGAAGCGGCCTTCGGGGTCGACCTTTTGCTTGTAGTCGGTGAACGGGCGCAGCTCGGCATCGGTCAGGAATTCGAGCTTGGTGATGCCAATGCCGTGTTCGCCCGAGATCACGCCATCCAGGCTGCGGGCCAGCACCATGATGCGGGCCACCGCCTCGTGCGCGGTCTGCAGCATCTCGTAGTTGTCGCTGTTGACCGGGATGTTGGTGTGCACATTGCCGTCGCCGGCGTGCATGTGCAACGCCACCCAGACGCGGCCCTTGAGCACGCTCTGGTGGGTGGCCGTGACCTCGTCCAGGATGGGCTTGAACGCCGCCCCGGTGAAGATGGCTTGCAGCGGGGTGCGGATCTGGGTCTTCCAGCTCGCGCGCAGGCTGTGGTCCTGCAACTGCGGGAACAGCGTCTCGACGTCCTGCAACCAGCCTTGCCACAGGGCCCGCGCGTCGCGCACCACCGTCAGGGCCTGGGCCACGCGCTCTTCGAGCAGCTCGGGCGACGGCATTTCGCTCGCGTCCTCGGCCTTGCCCAGCGGCAGCTTGCCGCGGCTGAAGAAGGTCTCCAGCGCGTCGCACAAGGCCAGCTTGTTGCGCAGCGACAGTTCGATGTTGATGCGCTCGATGCCGTCGGTGTACTCGGCCATGCGCGGCAGCGGGATCACCACGTCTTCGTTGATCTTGAAGGCGTTGGTGTGGCGGCTGATGGCCGCGGTCTTTTTGCGGTCGGTCCAGAACTTCTTGCGCGCATCGGCGCTGATGGCGATGAAGCCCTCACCATGGCGCGAGTTGGCGATGCGCACCACTTCCGAGGTGGCCTTGGCCACGTCGTCGGCGTTGTCGCCCGCGATGTCGCCGATCAGCACCATCTTGGGCAGACCGCCATTGCCCTTCTTGCTCTTGGTGGCGTAGCCCACGGCCTTCAGGTAGCGGTCGTCCAGGTGTTCGAGGCCGGCCAGCAGGGTGCCGCTGCGCTTTTGCTCAGCGAACATGAAGTCCTTGATCTCGACGATGCTGGGCACCGCGTCCTTGGCATTGCCGAAGAACTCCAGGCACACCGTGCGGGTGTGCTCGGGCATGCGGTGCACGACCCAGCGCGCGCTGGTGATCAGGCCGTCGCAGCCCTCTTTCTGGATGCCCGGCAGGCCCGACAGGAACTTGTCGGTCACGTCCTTGCCCAGGCCTTCCTTGCGGAAGGTCTTGCCCGGGATGTCCAGGCGCTCGGTGCGCAGCCAGGTCTTGCCGTCGGCCGCGTAGTACTTGAGTTCGAAGCTGGCCAGTTCGGCGTCGTGGATCTTGCCCAGGTTGTGGTTCAGGCGCGTCACCTCCAGCCACTCGGCCTGCGGGGTGACCATGCGCCAGCTGGCCAGGTTGTCCAGTGCGGTGCCCCACAGCACGGCCTTCTTGCCGCCCGCGTTCATGGCGATGTTGCCGCCGATGCACGAGGCCTCGGCCGAGGTCGGGTCAACCGCAAAGACAAAGCCGCCGCGCTCGGCCGCGTCGGCCACGCGCTGCGTGACCACGCCGGCTTCGGTCCAGATGGTGGCCACCGGCTCGGCCAGGCCGGGCAGTTGCACCTTCTCGACCTCGGTCATGGCTTCGAGCTTCTCGGTGTTGATGACCACGCTCTTCCAGGTCAAGGGGATCGCGCCGCCGGTGTAACCGGTGCCGCCGCCGCGCGGGATGATGGTCAGGCCCAGCTCGATGCAGGCGCGCACCAAGGCGGCCATTTCGGCCTCGGAATCGGGGGTCAGCACCACGAACGGGTACTCGACACGCCAGTCGGTGGCGTCGGTGACGTGGGCCACACGCGACAGGCCGTCGAACTTGATGTTGTCCTTGGCGGTGTACTTGCGCAGCAGCTTCTGGGTCTTGCGACGCAGTTCAGCGGCTTCTTCGAACGCGGCATTGAAGGTCTTGACGGCCTGGTCGGCCATCTGCAGCAACTCGCCCACCAGAGCGTCCCGGGCAGCGTCCGAGCCGGGGGTGCGGCGCTTTTGCACCTCGCCCAAGCGGTGCCGCAGCGCATCCACCAACTGGCCGCGGCGCTTGGGGTTGTCGAGCAGGTCGTCCTGCAGGTAGGGGTTGCGCTGCACCACCCAGATGTCGCCCAACACCTCGTAGAGCATGCGGGCCGAGCGGCCGGTCTGGCGCTCGCCGCGCAACTGGCTCAGCAGCTCCCAAGCACGGGAACCCAGCAGGCGGATGACGATTTCCCGATCGGAAAACGAGGTGTAGTTGTACGGAATTTCGCGCAAACGGGCCGGTTCAGAGGCCTGCGACAGGAGAGCGGCCAACGCGGTGGGAGCATTCATGGGTAAAACCTGGGGGGTGGGCGTTTGACGGCCCATGGACCTTGGGGCCCGGATTTTAAGTCACCGGGACAGAGGCCGCCCGTGGGCGGCCAACAAACCCGCCGCAGCGGGGGGCGTCAGAACAACACCCGGGATCGCAGCGTGCCGGGCACCTGGGCCAGTTGCTCCAGCGCCAGCTCGGACGACGCGGCGTCCACATCGATCACCACATAGCCAATGTCACCGCGGGTTTGCAGGTATTGGGCGGCGATGTTGATGTGCTGCTCGGAGAACACCCGGTTGATTTGCGACAGCACGCCGGGCACGTTGCGGTGCACATGCAGGATGCGGTGTTGGCCGCGCTGCCCCGGCAGCGCCACCTCGGGGAAGTTGACCGCCGAGGTGCTGGTGCCGTTGTCGCTGTACTTGACGAGCTTTTCGGCCACTTCCAGGCCGATGTTGGCCTGCGCCTCCAGCGTGGAGCCGCCAATGTGGGGCGTGAGGATGACGCGGTCCAGCCCGCGCAGGGGTGACTCGAACACATCCTGGTTGCTGCGGGGCTCCTCAGGGAACACGTCCACTGCGGCGCCCAGCAAATGACCGGATCGAACCGCCTCGGCCAGCGCCTCGATCACCACCACCGAGCCCCGCGAGGCATTGATCAGCACCGCGCCCGGCTTCATGGCGGCGATCTCGGCCACGCCGATCAGCCACTCGGTGGACGGCAGCTCGGGCACATGCAGGCTCAGCACATCGCTTTGTTCCAGCAAGGCCTTCAGGCTCGGGGCCTGGCGCGCGTTGCCCAGCGGCAACTTGGCCACCACATCATGAAAAATCACCTGCATGCCCAGGCCTTCGGCCAGCACCGACAACTGGGTGCCGATCGAGCCATAACCGACGATGCCCAGCGTCTTGCCGCGGATTTCATACGACTTGTCGGCCGACTTGAGCCAGCCACCGCGGTGCGCCACCGCGTTCTTTTCAGGCACACCCCGCAGCAGCAGGATGGCCTCGGCCAGCACCAGCTCGGCCACAGAACGGGTGTTGGAATACGGCGCATTGAACACCGCCACGCCTTGTTCGGCGGCGGCTTCGAGGTCGACCTGGTTGGTACCGATGCAGAAACAGCCCACCGCCACGAGCTTGGGCGCGGCGGCCAACACCTCGCGGGTGAGCTGGGTGCGCGAGCGGATGCCCAGGAAATGCACCTCGGCCAGGCGGGCCTTGAGTTCGTCTTCGGGCAGGGCTCCGCTGAGCGTCTCGATCTGGCTGTAACCCGCGGATCGCAGCACCTCGACCGCGGAGGCATGGATGCCCTCCAGCAACAGGAACTTGATCTTGCTTTTGTCCAGCGACGTTTTGCTCATGGGTCCAACAGGTTGAAAGTCGAGGGGCCAAGGCCCGAAAAGGCACCCGACGCAGCCCGACAACCCGGCCGCAGGCAGGCACCTGGGCACACCATGCTAGCAGTGCCAGCCACCCGCCTCCCACGCGAGGCGGCTTGTCAGCACCCGAGGCAGGGACAATGCCCCTTCGCCGGGGCGGCGGGTTTCCCCGGTTGTGGTGGAGGAACCTGTGTGACAAAGTTTCGTTTCTTTGTCATATAGCGCGTTTAGCATTCCTTCCTTTTCGTTTCTCAGGAGTCCGCATGAAGATCCGCAACCTGGCCCTCGTGGCCGCGCTGACCGCCACCCTCGGCGCTCCAGCCCTGGCCCAGACTGAAATTCAGTGGTGGCATTCGATGGACGGCGCCTTGAACGACTGGGTCAACGATTTGGCCAAGCAGTTCAATGCCAGCCAAAGCGACTACAAGGTCGTGCCGACCTACAAGGGCGAGTACGACCAATCGATGGCGGCCGGCATCGCCGCCTTCCGCGCCGGCAACGCGCCGGACATCTTGCAGGTTTTTGAAGTCGGCACCGCGACCATGATGTACGCCAAGGGCGCCGTCAAACCGGTGGCCGACGTGATGAAGGAAGGCGGCGTCAAGTTCGACCCCAAGGCCTACATCCCCGCGGTGGCCGGTTACTACACAGCCCCCAACGGCCAGATGATGTCGCTGCCCTTCAACAGCTCGACCACGGTCTTCTATTACAACAAGGACGCGTTCAAGGCCGCCGGTCTGGACCCTGAAAAGGCCCCGGTGACCTGGCCTGATGTGGTCTCGATCGCCGCCAAGCTCAAGGCCAGCGGCAGCACCTGCCCCTTCACCACCTCGTGGATGACCTGGGCCCAGCTGGAGAGCTTCTCCACCTGGCACAACACCAGCTACGCCAGCAAGGGCAACGGCTTTGGCGGCCTGGACGCCCGCCTCGAGTTCAACTCGCCGCTGCACGTGCGCCACTTCGAGAACCTGGGCAACATGGCCAAGCAGGGTCTGTTCGTCTACAAGGGCCGCGCCAGCAAGCCGATCACCTCGTTCACCTCGGGCGAATGCGCGATGTTCGTGGGCTCGTCGGGCAGCTACGCCAGCATCCAGCGTGACGCCAAGTTCAAGTTCGCCGAATCCACCCTGCCCTACTACCCGGACGTGGCCGGCGCACCGCAGAACACCATCGTCGGGGGCGCCAGCCTGTGGGTGCTGGCGGGCAAGCCGGCGGTCAACTACAAGGGCGTGGCCGCGTTCTTCAGCTTCCTGTCCAAGCCTGACGTGCAGGCTGCCAGCCACCAGCGCACCGGCTACCTGCCGATCACCATGGCGGCGTTTGAGCTGACCGAGAAGTCGGGCTTCTACAAGAAGAACCCCGGCACCGACGTGCCGGTCAACCAGATGATCCGCAAGACCACCGACAAGTCGCGTGGCGTGCGCCTGGGCAACTTCGTGCAGATTCGCGCCATCCTGGACGAAGAAACCGAACAAATCTGGACCGGCAAGAAGACCGCCAAGGAAGCCCTGGACACCGCGGTGGCCCGTGGCAACGAGCTGCTGGTGAAGTTCCAGGCAGCCAACAAGTAAAAAAGAGACCGGGGCGGCACGCCTGCGCGCTGTCCCCACCCCAGGCTGCGTTATGCTGCCTGCCCTCCTGAAACAGCCCGCCCGCCCCCGCTGGCGGGCTGTTTGACGCCAAGGGGCCCCTCAAATATGGAAAAACGTGTTCTGTTTCGCTCGACCTGGCTGCCGTGGGCACTGCTCGCCCCCCAGCTGCTGATCGTCGGCGTCTTCTTCTTCTGGCCTGCCGGCCAAGCCTTGCTGCAGTCGCTGCAGCAGCAAGACGCATTCGGCACCACCGTCACCTGGGTCGGCCTGGACAACTTCCGCACGCTCTGGAACGACGCCACCTACCTGGAATCGTTCAAGACCACCGTGGTGTTCTCGGTGCTGGTGACGGTGTTGGGCCTCAGCATCGCCTTGCTGCTGGCGGTGTTTGCCGACCGCATCGTGCGCGGGGCCACCTTTTACAAAACCGTGCTGATCCTGCCGTACGCGGTGGCGCCGGTGGTGTCGGGCCTGCTGTGGTCGTTCATGTTCTCCTCCTCCATCGGGGTGGTGGCGTGGACGCTGCGCAAACTGGGCTTTGACTGGAACCACCTGCTGAACTCCGGCCACGCCATGGGCCTGGTCGTGATGGCCGCGGTGTGGAAACAGATCTCCTACAACTTCCTGTTCTTCCTGGCGGGCCTGAGCTCGATCCCCAAGTCGCTGATCGAGGCCGCGGCCATGGACGGTGCCGGCCCCTGGCGGCGCTTCTGGACCATCCAGCTGCCGCTGCTGTCGCCCACCACGTTCTTCCTGGGCGTGATCAACATGGTCTACGCCTTCTTTGACACCTTCGCCATCATCGATGCCACCACCCAAGGCGGCCCGGGCAAGGCCACCTCGACCCTGGTGTACCGGGTCTACTTTGACGGCTTCCGTGGCATGGACTTTGGCTCCTCGGCCGCCCAGTCGGTGGTGCTGATGGTGATCGTGATCGCCCTCACCATCGTGCAGTTCCGCTACGTCGAAAAGAAGGTGCAGTACTGATGCGCGCTTGCTCCACCCCCCTCATTGTTCGCGGAGGCCGCCATGGTTGAACGCAACCCGCTGCTGAACCTGCTGGCCCACGCCATCATGATCCTGGGCGCCCTGGTCGTGGCGTTCCCGATCTACCTGGCCTTCGTGGCATCGACCCACACGGCCCAGGACATCATGCAGGCGCCCATGCCCCTGTGGCCTGGCTCCAACTTCTGGGCCAGCTACGAGGCCGCGCTCACCGGCACCAGCCGCGCCAGCGGCTCGGCCCCGGTGGCCCGCATGATCTGGGTCAGCTTCGTGGTGACCATGATCATCACCGTGGGCAAGATCAGCATCTCGCTGCTGTCGGCTTTTGCGGTGGTGTACTTCCGCTTCCCGCTGCGCAGCCTGTGCTTCTGGCTGATCTTCATCACCCTGATGCTGCCGGTGGAAGTGCGCATCGGCCCGACCTACCAGGTGGTCGCCGACCTGGGCATGATCAACAGCTTTGCCGGCCTGTCCGTGCCGCTGATCGCCTCGGCCACGGCCACCTTCTTGTTCCGGCAGTTCTTCCTGACCGTGCCCGACGAGCTGGTCGAAGCCGCCCGCATGGACGGCGCCGGTCCGTTGCGTTTCTTCAAGGACATCCTGGTGCCGCTGTCGGCCACCAGCATCGCCGCGCTGTTCGTGATCCAGTTCATCTACGGCTGGAACCAGTACCTGTGGCCGCTGATTGCTGCCACCAGCGAAGACATGTACCCCATCGTGATCGGTATCAAACAGATGATCGGCGCCGGCGAATCGCCGGTGGACTGGAACGTGGTCATGGCCACCGCCATGCTGGCCATGCTGCCGCCCGCCCTGGTCGTCGTGCTGATGCAAAAGTGGTTCGTCAAGGGCCTGGTTGATACCGAGAAATAAGACAAGAGACACCCCAATGGCATCCATTTCCCTGCGCAATGTCGTCAAGCGTTACGGCAAAGGCCCCAAGGCCAATCAAGTCATCCACGGCGTGAACGCCGAGATCCAGGACGGCGAGTTCATCGTCATCGTGGGTCCCTCGGGCTGTGGCAAGTCCACCCTGCTGCGCATGGTGGCCGGGCTGGAAGAAATCAGCGGTGGTGAGATCGCCATCGGCGCCCGGGTCGTGAACGACCTCGAGCCCGCCGAGCGCGACATCGCCATGGTGTTCCAGAACTACGCGCTGTACCCGCACATGAGCGTGTTCGACAACATGGCCTACGGCCTGAAGATCGCTAAGGTCCCGGTGGCCGAGATCAAGCAGCGCGTGGACAAGGCCGCGGCCATCCTCGAACTGGGCCACCTGCTGGCCCGCAAGCCACGCGAGCTGTCCGGTGGCCAGCGCCAGCGCGTCGCCATGGGCCGCGCCATCGTGCGCCAACCGCAGGTCTTTCTGTTTGACGAACCCCTGTCCAACCTCGACGCCAAGCTGCGCAGCCAGACCCGGCTGGAGATCCAGAAGCTGCACCGCGAACTCGGCATCACCTCGCTGTTTGTGACCCACGACCAAGTCGAGGCCATGACCCTGGCCCAGCGCATGATCGTCATGAACGGTGGCGTGATGGAGCAGTTCGGCACGCCCGAGGAGATGTACCACCGCCCGGCTTCGACCTTCGTGGCCAGCTTCATCGGCTCGCCGTCGATGAACCTGCTGCAGGCCTTCCCCGGGGCCGAGGCCGGCGTCATCACGGGCATCCGCCCGGAGCACCTGGACGTGGTCAGCCACGACGGCTGGCCGGTCACGGTTGAAACCGTCGAACTGCTCGGCGCCGAGCGCCTGATCTACGGCCGCCTGGGCCAGGAGCAAGTCATTGTGCGCGTTGAAGAAGGCGCGCCCGTGCCCGCCACGGGGGCGCAAATTCAGGTGCGTCCGCGCGCCGACCGCCTGCACCGCTTTGACGCCCAGTCCAGCAAACGCCTGCCCTCGACCTGAACCGCGCCCCCATGAGCCTGACCACCCCTTGGCCTTACCCCCGCTGGATCGCCCACCGTGGCGCCGGCAAGCTGGCCCCTGAAAACACCCTGGCCGCGTTCCGCCATGGCGCCAGCTTTGGCTACACCATGTTTGAATGCGACGTGAAGCTGAGCGCCGACGGCGTGCCGTTCTTGCTGCACGACGCCTCGCTGCAACGCACCAGCAACGGCCGTGGCATCGCGGGCGAGCTGAGCTATGGCGAGCTGGCCCAGCTGGACGCGGGCAGCTGGCACTCGCGCACCTTCGCGGGCGAGGGGATTCCGAGCTTTGAGAACGTGGCGCGCTACTGCCTGCACAACGGCTTTTTCCTGAACATCGAGATCAAGCCCACGCCCGACACCGAGCGCGCCACCGGCGAGATCGTGGCCGCCTACGCGGCCCACCTGTGGGCCTCGGCCTCGGTGCCGCCGTTGCTGACCTCGTTCAAGATCGAAGCCCTGGAGGGCGCAGCCGCTGCCGCGCCCCACCTGCCGCGCGGCCTGCTGGCCGACACCCTGTTCCGGGGCTGGCTGGACAAGGCGGTGCAACTGGGTTGTGTGGCCGTGGTGCTGAACCACGCGCTGTGGGACACCGAGACCGTGGCCAAGGCCCAGGCCGCCGGCCTGCGCACCCTGAGTTACACGGTGAACGACGACTGGGCCGCGCAGCGCCTGATCGAGCTGGGCACGGACGGCATCATCACCGACCGCGTGGACCTGTTCAGCCCCGCGAGCTGAGCCCCACGGCCGCGCCACACCGACGGGGGCCCAGGCAGGCCCCTTGAACTTTTGACAAAGATCAAGAAAGTGTGCGCCCTCAGGCGCGCCAGCCGCGGCCCAGGTACCACTGGCTGGTGGCGCAGGCCAGCAGCAAAACACCATAGCCCAGCATCTTGCCATCGCGCCCCAAGAGCAGCGCCGAGAACCCCAGCGCGACCACACCCACTAGAAAATTGATAGCAAACTTTCCATACCAGGGAATGGCCAGCGCATTCTGACGCCCCAACATCAAGCCCATCAGCACCAACCAGGCGGCGACGGCAGCAGCGGGGGCCACAAAACCCAACAGGTGGTAAAAAAGGTCGACAGGGCCCATGGATCTGGTCAAAAAAGGGCAATCAACGCGATAGTGAATGAAAATTTCACCGGTCGCGCTTTGCCGCCGATCAATTTTATAATCCGGCCATGGCAGTCTGGGCTTTGGGCATCAATCACACGACCGCACCGCTCGATTTGCGCGGTCGCTTTGCCTTTGCCGTCGATCAAATCCCGCACACGCTGCAAGGCCTGCGCCAGTCTTTTGGCGGGCAACGCCACCCCGAGGTTGAAGCCGCCCTGATCTCCACCTGCAACCGCACCGAGATTTACTGCGCCGGTTCGCGCGCCGCGCTCGACCACACCGTGGGCTGGCTGGCCGAAACCGGCGGCGTGACGCCCTCCGTGCTACGCTCGCACGCCTACACCCTCGAAAACGACCAAGTCGCACGCCATGCCTTCCGCGTCGCCAGCGGCCTGGACTCGATGGTGCTCGGCGAAGCCCAGATCCTGGGCCAGATGAAAGACGCGGTGCGGGCCGCTGAAAGCGCCGGCGCGCTGGGCACCACGCTGAACCAACTGTTCCAGCGCAGCTTCGCGGTGGCCAAAGAGGTGCGCAGCTCGACCGAGATCGGCGCTCACTCCATCAGCATGGCGGCCGCGGCCGTGCGCCTGGCCGGCCAGTTGTTTGAAGACCTGAGCCAGATCCGCATTCTGTTTGTCGGGGCCGGCGAGATGATCGAACTGGCCGCCACCCACTTTGCTGCCAAGAACCCCAAGGCCATCGCGATTGCCAACCGCACCCTGGAGCGCGGTGAAAAGCTCTCCAGCCGCTTTGGCGGCGAGGTCATGCGCCTGGCCGACCTGCCCAGCCGCTTGCACGAATTTGACGCGGTGATCAGCTGCACCGCCAGCACCCTGCCCTTGATTGGCCTGGGGGCCGTGGAACGCGCGCTCAAGCAGCGCCGCCACCGCCCCATGTTCATGGTCGACCTGGCCGTGCCGCGTGACATCGAGCCCGAGGTCAAAGCCCTCGAAGACGTCTACCTCTACACCGTCGACGACCTGGCCAGCGTGGTGCAGACCGGCCAGGCCAACCGGCAGGCGGCGGTGGCCCAGGCCGAAGCCATCATCGACGCCGGGGTGCAAAGTTTTCTGCACTGGATGGACCAGCGCAGCGCCGTGCCCCTGATTCAGCAGCTCAACCAGCAGGCCGAGGCCTGGCGCGAGGCCGAACTGGTGCGCGCCCGCAAGCTGCTGGCGCGCGGTGACGACCCCGATGCCGTGCTGCAGGCCCTGGCCAAGGGCCTGACCCAGAAGATGCTGCACGGCGCCATGGCCGAGTTGCACGCGGGCGACGCCCAGGCCCGCGAACGCGCCAGCCACGCGATCCAGCACTTCTTCCTGCGCAAGGAACGTTAGCGTCGGCCCCTCCCGGCCCGATGCCCCTGCCCCGCCGTGGGCAGGTCCCTGTGTTCCAGGCCCGCGCCGTGTCGCTGCTGGCCCCCCTGTCCGAAGCGCCCCATGAAAGACTTTCTCCGTCAGCAACTCGACCGCTATGCCCAGCGACTGGACGAGCTCGACTTCCTGCTCTCGCGCGAGGACATCATGAGCGACATGGGCCAGTACCGCACGCTTTCGCGCGAGCATGCCGACGTCACCCAGGTGGCCGGCCGCTACAAGCGCTTTCGACAGCGCGAGGCCGAGCTGGCCGACGCGCGCGAGATGCTCAGCGACCCGGACATGGCCGACATGGCGCAAGAAGAAATCGCCAGCGCCACCGACGAACTGAGCCAGCTCGAAGGCGAACTGCAACGCCTGCTGCTGCCCAGAGACCCGGACGACGCACGCAACGCTTTCCTCGAAGTGCGGGCCGGCACGGGCGGCGACGAATCGGCCCTGTTCGCCGCCGACCTGGCGCGCATGTACACCCGCTACGCCGAACGGGCCGGCTGGCGCTGCGAGATCGTCAGCGCCAGCGAGAGCGAACTCGGTGGCTACAAGGAAGTGGTGCTGCGCCTGGAAGGCGACAGCGTTTATGGCGCCTTGAAGTTCGAATCCGGCGGCCACCGCGTGCAACGCGTTCCCGCGACCGAAACCCAGGGCCGCATCCACACCAGCGCCTGCACCGTGGCGGTGCTGCCCGAACCCGACGAAGCCCAAGCGGTGCAGATCAACCCGGCCGACCTGCGCATCGACACCTACCGTGCCAGCGGCGCCGGCGGCCAGCACATCAACAAGACCGACTCGGCGGTGCGCATCACCCACTTGCCCACCGGCATCGTGGCCGAATGCCAGGACGACCGCAGCCAGCACCGCAACAAAGCCAAGGCCTTGCAGGTGCTGTCGGCCCGCATCCAAGAAAAAGACCGCAGCGAACGCGCAGCCAAGGACGCCGCCCTGCGCAAGGGCCTGATCGGCAGTGGCGACCGCAGTGACCGCATCCGTACCTACAACTTCCCGCAGGGCCGGCTGACCGACCACCGCATCAACCTGACGCTGTACAAGCTGAGCTTCATCATGGAAGGCGAACTCACGGACGTGCTGGGCGCCCTCCAGGCCGCCCACGAAGCCGAGCAACTGGCCGAACTCGAAGTGGGGGCCGCGTGAGCGCCGCCCTGACCGTGCAGCAGGTGCTGAGCCAAAGCCAGGCCAAGGGCCTGCCACGGCTGGAGGCGCAGATGCTGGTGCTGCTGGCCCTGCAACGCGCGCCGCACGACCGGGCCTGGCTGCTGGCCCACGACAACGACCCCTGGCCCGACGCAGCCCAGGCCCGACTGGCCGATTTGCTGCGGCGCCGGCTCGACGGCGAACCCATGGCCTACCTGTGCGGCGAGCACGAGTTCTATGGCCTGAGCCTGCGCGTGGACGCGCGCGTGCTGGACCCGCGCCCGGACACCGAAACCCTGGTGGACTGGGCCCTGTCCCTGCTGCCGGCGCAAGCGGGGCTGCGCGTGGCCGACCTGGGCACCGGCAGCGGTGCGATTGCGCTGGCCCTGGCGCACCAACGCCCCGACGTGCAGGTCAGCGCGGTCGATGCCAGTGCCGATGCCCTGGCCGTGGCCCGGGCCAATGGCCAGCGCCTGCAACTGCCCGTGCACTGGCTGCTCGGCGACTGGTTCAGCCCCCTGGCGGGCCAGCGCTTTGACCTGCTGGTGTCCAACCCCCCCTACATCGCCGAGGGCGACCCGCACATGGCGGCCTTGCGGCACGAGCCACGCCAGGCCCTGACCAGCGGGGCCGACGGGCTGGACGACCTGAAGCGCCTGGTGCAAGACGCCCCCGCGCACCTGCCACCCGGTGGCTGGCTGCTGCTGGAGCACGGCTGGGACCAGGCGGCCGCCGTGCGTGCGCTGTTGAGCGCGCGCGGCTTCGAGGCGGTGCAAAGCCGCATGGACCTGGCTGGCATTGAGCGCTGCTCCGGCGGACAGTGGCCAGGGCTGAGATAATCAGAACAGTTTGCCCGTGTCACGGGCGCCCACGAACTGAGGAAACCCACCATGAGTGACGTTCAACAACGCATCGATGACCTGGTCAAGAACAATGAAGTGCTGCTGTTCATGAAGGGAACGGCCAGCTTCCCGCAATGCGGCTTCTCCGGCCGGGCCGTGCAGATCCTGAAGGCCTGCGGCGTCGACCCCAAGGGCCTGAAGACCGTCAACGTGCTCGAAGACCCCGAGATCCGTCAGGGCATCAAGGAATACAGCCAGTGGCCCACCATCCCGCAGCTCTACGTGAAGGGCGAGTTCATCGGCGGCTCGGACATCATGATGGAGATGTACGAGTCGGGTGAGCTGCAACAGGTCATCTCCGGCCCGGCCGCCTGAGGCCAGCCAGGCAGCACCGCCCCGGCCCCGCCCTGGCGGTAGCGCCCCCCCAAAAAGCCACCTGCACGGTGGCTTTTTTGTTTTTTACAACAGGCCCCGGTGCACCGCACTTTCACGCCTTGAGGGTCGGCACGTCTTGTGCTTGAATGAACTCGTGACCTTCATTTCAAGGAGTGAACGATGGAATCCCGAAGCCTTGTGCCCCAATCTTCGAACTTCCAGTTGCCCATCGCCCAGATGCGCAGCGTGTTCCAGCCGGCCGAGGTCGAACGCAAGCTGGCCCAACTGCCGGAGCACGAACACGAGTCGCTGCGCACCACCTACCAGCGCATGCTGGAGCGCGGGCCGCAGCGCTTCCAGGTCAAGCCCCACGGGGTGCCCAACATGGCCGAGCTGTACGAGGCCCTGCCCAATTTCACCGAGGTGCTGGACGATGTGAAGCGCCATGTGGCGCTGTCGCAGGACAGCCGCGATGGCCTGGAAGTCACCCCCATGCTGCTGCTGGGCCCGCCCGGCATTGGCAAAACCCACTTCGCCAAGCAACTGGCCGAACTGCTGGGCACCGGCATGTCCCTGGTGCCGATGAGCTCGATGACCGCGGGCTGGTTGCTGTCGGGCGCGTCCTCGCAGTGGAAAGGCGCGCGCCCGGGCAAGGTCTTCGAGGCCTTGGTCGAAGGCCAGTACGCCAACCCGGTGATCGTGGTCGACGAGATCGACAAGGCCAGCGCCGACGCGCAGTACGACCCCCTTGGGGCGCTGTACAGCCTGCTCGAACACGACACCGCAGGGGCCTTTGTCGACGAGTTCGCCGAGGTCTCCATCGACGCCAGCCAGGTGCTGTGGATCACCACCGCCAACGACGCGCGCGGCATCCCGGACCCGATCCTCAACCGCATGAACGTGTTTGAGATCGAGGCCCCCAACCTGGCTCAGGCGCGCGAGATTGCGCGCCGCCTCTACCAGGGCATCCGGCGCCAGCACGACTGGGGCCAGCATTTTGACGAGGAGCCTGGCGACAGCCTGCTGGACGCGCTGGCCGAGGTGGCGCCGCGCGAGATGCGGCGCGCCTTGATGACCGGCTTTGGCAACGCCCGGCTCGACCGGCGCAGTCAAATCCAGCCCGACGACCTGCCGCGCGCTGCCGGCCAGCGCCTGCGCATGGGCTTTGTGCAATGAGCTGACACCGCCTGAGGGCCTCCCGGGGCCTGTCAGCCTGCGCAGTGGCCCTGCCGGGCGCAGCACCGCGCGCAGCGGCTGCGCCCGCGGGTGCCCGCGCTACACTGACAGCCCGTCCCCCCGCCCTGCACAGGGCCGCCCATGAGCCTTGGTCAAAGCCTTCTCACCATCGCCGCGCTGATCGCGGTGAGTGCTTTCTTCTCGGTCGCCGAAATCTCCCTGGCCGCGTCGCGCCGCCTGCGCCTGCGCCAGATGGCCGATGCGGGCGACCTGCGCGCCGAACGCGTGCTGCGCATGCAGGACCAGCCCGGCCCGTACTTCACGGTGGTGCAAATTGGGCTGAATGCGGTCGCCATCCTCGGTGGCGTGGTGGGGGAAGGCGCGCTGAGCCCCTACTTCACGCGCTTGATGGCCTTGCTGGTGGACGAACCCCTGGCTGGTCGACTGGGGTTCGCGGCGTCCTTCCTGTGCGTGATTTCGCTGTTCATCGTGCTGGCCGACCTGCTGCCCAAACGCCTGGGCATGAACGACCCCGAGCGCGCGGCCGTGCGCCTGGTGGGGCCCATGGAAACGCTGCTGCGCCTGATGGGGCCCCTGGTGTGGCTGTTTGGCCGCCTCACCGACGGGCTGTTCAAGGTGCTGGGCCTGCCCGCCCAGCGCGACGAGCGCATCACCTCGGCCGACATCCTGGCCATGACCGAAGCGGGCGCCCGCTCGGGCCAACTCGCGGAGCGCGAGCACGAGGTGATCACCAACGTGTTTGAACTCGAGACCCGGGTGGTGACCAGCGCCATGACGCCACGCGAGCGCATCGCCTGGTTCCAGAAGGACGAGCCCGAGGCCACGCTGCGCGCCCGCATCCTGGCCGAGCCGTTTTCGAACTACCCGGTGTGCGACGGCGACCTGGACCAGTTGCTGGGCTATGTGGATGCCAAAGACCTGTTCCAACGGGTGCTCAACCAGCAAGCGTTGAGCCCGCTGGACGAGGGCTTGCTGCGCAAGGTGCTGGTGGTGCCGGACCGCCTGAGCCTGGCCGAGGTGCTGGAGCAGTTCCGCCAGGCCCACGAGGACTTTGCAGTCATCGTCAACGAGTACAGCTTTGTGGTGGGCGTGATCACCCTGAACGACGTGATGAGCACCGTGATGGGCGGCCTGGTCGACCCGCAGGACGAGGACTGGATCGTGCAGCGCGACCCGCATTCATGGCTGATCGACGGCATGACGCCGATGGCCGACGTGCAGCGCGCGCTCGAGCTGGCGGAATTGCCCCACGAGGGCGAGTACGAAACGCTGGCCGGCTTCCTCATGGAGATGCTGCGCCGCGTGCCCAAGCGCACCGATTCGGTGCAATGGGCGGGCTTCCGGTTCGAGGTGATGGACGTGGACCGTTACCGCATCGACCAGGTCATGGTGACCCGCTTGCCCAGCGGCACCGAGGCATCGGCAGGCCCTGTCTGACCGACTGGCACGCGAGCGCTGGCACGGCGCCTGCGCGGCGCTGGCCACGTCAGGCCTTGTTGGGGGCGTCGTTGTAGACCCAGTTGCGCTGCGCTCCGAACACCGCGTTGGGGTACTGAGGCTTGCCACGGCTGCCGTTGTAACGGCCCAGGGCCATGTAGACATCGCCTTGCTCGCGGTCCAGGTAGTGGCGCAGGATGACGCAACCAAAGCGCAGATTGGTTTGCAGGTGGAACAGCTTGCCGGCGTCGCCATCGCCAATCACGCGGGTCCAAAACGGCATGACCTGCATGTAGCCACGAGCGCCCACCGAGGACACGGCGAATTTTCGGAAATTGCTTTCAACCTGGATCAGCCCCAGCACCAGCGAGGTGTCCAGGCCGGCGCGGCGGCTCTCGTACCACACCGTCTGCAGGAACTCCTTGCGCACCAGCCATTCGGGCTTCTTGTGCCAGAGGCGGTCGCTCATGGCGGCCAGCCAGCGCAGGTAGCTCAGCCGGGCGGCGGTGTCGCTGAACTCGGGCACCGGGGCACCCTGCTGCTGCACGGCCGAACTGAGCGCCGTGCGCACTGAATCTGCCAGGGGCTCTTCGAGTTGGGAGCCGGCGTGGGCCGCCGGGGCCCAGCCCCCCCACCAGGGGGCCGCCAGCAAAGGCAGCAGGCTCTGTCGCCTCGACATCAGCATGCGCAAACCCTCACGACACGGGCCTTCAAACGGCCACGCGCTCCTTCAGGAAGGACAGCACATCGGCCAGCGCCAGCTTGCTGGCGGCCGTGTCGCGGCGGTGCTGGTATTCGACCTGGCCTTCTTTCAGGCCGCGGTCGGACAGCACCACGCGGTGCGGCACGCCGATCAGTTCCCAGTCGGCGAACATGGCGCCCGGGCGCTCGCCACGGTCGTCCAGCAGCACATCCACGCCCAGGGCGGCGAGTTCGTCATGCAACTTTTCGGCCGCGGCCTTGACCTCGGCGCTGCGGTCCATGCCGATGGGGCAGATCACCACGGTGAACGGGGCGATCGCGTCGGGCCAGATGATGCCGCGCTCGTCGTGGTTTTGCTCAATGGCGGCGGCCGGCAGGCGGGTCACGCCAATGCCGTAGCAGCCCATCTCGAAATGGGCCGGCTTGCCGTCTTCACCGAGGAAGGTGGCGTTCATGGCCTTGGAGTACTTGGTGCCCAGGTAGAACACGTGGCCGACTTCAATGCCGCGCTCGATCGCCAGCACGCCCTGGCCGTCGGGCGAGGCGTCACCCGCCACCACATTGCGCAGGTCGGCCACCAGTTCGGGCTCGGGCAGGTCGCGGCCCCAGTTCACACCGGTCAGGTGGAAGTCGACCTCGTTGGCACCGCACACCCAGTCGGCCAGCACGGCGACTTCACGGTCAGCCACCACCTTGACGGGCTTTTGCAGGTTCAGCGGGCCCAGGTAGCCGGGCTTGCAGCCAAAGTGGTCTTCGATCTCGGCCACGGTGGCAAAACGGAAACCGCCTTCCATGCCAGGCAGCTTGCCGACCTTGACTTCGTTCATGTCGTGGTCGCCACGCAGCAGCAGCAACCAGACCTGGCTCTTGGCCACTTCGCCATGTTCATTGAGGGTGTCGGTGGCCAGCACCAGCGACTTGACGGTTTGGGCCAGCGGCAGGCCCAACAGCTCGGCCACGTCGGCGCAGGTGCTCTTGCCCGGGGTGGGGGTCTTGGTCAGGGCTTGGGCCGGCGCCGGGCGCGGTCCGGCCGGGGCCAGGGCCTCGGCCTTTTCAATGTTGGCAGCGTAGTCGCTGCTGGGGCAGTAGACGATGGCGTCCTCGCCGGTGGCGGCGATCACCTGGAACTCTTCGCTCAGGTCGCCGCCAATGGCGCCGCTGTCGGCCGCCACCGCGCGGTAGGTCAGGCCGAAGCGGTCAAAAATACGGCGGTAGGCCTGGGCCATGACCTGGTAGCTGGCCTTGGCAGCCGCTTGGTCGCGGTCAAAGCTGTAGGCGTCCTTCATGATGAACTCGCGCCCGCGCATCAGGCCAAAACGCGGCCGGCGCTCGTCGCGGAACTTGGTCTGGATTTGGTAGAAGTTCTTGGGCAGCTGCTTGTAGCTGCGCAGCTCTTGGCGCGCGATGTCGGTCACCACCTCTTCGGAGGTCGGCTGGATCACAAAGTCGCGGTCATGGCGGTCCTTGATGCGCAGCAGCTCGGGGCCCATCTTCTCGAAGCGGCCGGTCTCCTGCCACAGCTCGGCCGGCTGCACCACCGGCATGGTGACCTCAATGGCCCCGGCGCGGTTCATCTCTTCGCGCACGATGGCTTCGACCTTGCGGATCACGCGCAGACCGATCGGCATGTAGTTGTACACCCCGGCCCCGAGCTTCTTGATCATGCCCGCACGCATCATGAGTTTGTGGCTGACCACCTCCGCATCGGCCGGTGCTTCCTTGAGGGTGGAAATGAAGAATTGGGAGGCTTTCATGGGGGCAATACGGGGAGTTCGGGGGACAGTCCTCTTGTGACACGTGCAGCGCCGTGCATAATGGACTCAGTTTAAAAATTTGGGGTTTGATTATGCTTGACCGGGACGGCTTTAGGCCGAACGTCGGCATCATCCTGCTCAACCACAAGAACCAGGTGTTCTGGGGCAAGCGCATCCGGACCCACAGCTGGCAGTTTCCGCAAGGCGGCATTGACCGGGGTGAGAGCCCTGAACAAGCCATGTTCCGGGAACTGCATGAAGAGGTGGGGCTCCATCCGGAGCATGTTCGCATCGTTGCCCGCACCCGGGATTGGTTGCGCTATGAGGTGCCCGACCGGTACATCCGCCGAGACGCTCGAGGCCACTACAAGGGCCAGAAGCAGATCTGGTATTTGCTGCAGTTGATGGGTCACGACTGGGACCTGAACCTGCGTGCCACCAACCACCCTGAGTTCGACGCCTGGCGCTGGAACGACTACTGGGTGCCGCTCGACGTGGTGGTCGAGTTCAAACGCGGGGTCTATGAAATGGCGCTCACCGAGCTGGCCCGTTTCCTGCCGCGCCCAGAACCGCGCAACCGCTTCCTGCGTGGCGGCATGCGCACCCGCGACAGCGACGGCGGCATGATGGACATGCACCCTTCGCGGCTGCCCCCATCGGCCTGCTACGAGTTGCCGCCGGGAGCCACCTTCGAGCCTGACCCGCGGGTGACGTCTCAGCAACTGGAAAACCTCCCGCCCAACGGCCCCAACCAGCACTGAACCGTGCCGATCCATGCAACAGCCCTTCTGGGCTGTTGTTGTTGGGGCCCGGCCCAAGCCCCCATTCAGCGTTGCACCACCAGGTTGTCGCGGTGCACCATCTCGGGCTCGGCCGCGTAACCCAGCAACTTCTCAAACTCGGACGAGGCCTTGCGGCACATCAGGCGGGCTTCGGCACTGGCGTAGTTGGCCAGGCCACGGGCGATTTCCTGGCCTGCGGGGTCCTTGATGGCGATCACATCGCCACGCGAAAACTCGCCCTCCACCGCCACCATGCCGATCGGCAACAGGCTCTTGCCCTCGTCCCGCAGCTTGGCCGCGGCGCCGGCGTCGACGCAGACCGCGCCACGCATTTGCAGGTGGTCCGCCATCCACTGTTTGCGCGCCTGGTTTTTGGCCGTTTGGGCCACCAACAAGGTGCCAATCGGCTCGCCCTGGGTCAGGCGGACCAGGGCATCGGGCTCACGCCCCCAGGCGATGACGGTTGAGGCCCCCGAGCCCGCCGCCCGCTTGGCTGCCAGGATCTTGGTGATCATGCCGCCCTTGCCGATGCTGGAGCCCGCACCGCCCGCCATGGCCTCCAGCGCCGGATCACCGGCCTTGGCTTCATGCACGAACTGCGCCGCCGGGTCACGCCGCGGGTCGGCGGTGTAGAGGCCCTTTTGGTCGGTCAGGATGACCAGTGCATCGGCTTCCACCAGGTTGGCCACCAGGGCGCCCAAGGTGTCGTTGTCACCGAACTTGATCTCGTCGTTGACCACGGTGTCGTTCTCGTTGATCACGGGCACCACCTGCAGGCGCAGCAGCGTCAACAGGGTGGAACGCGCGTTGAGGTAACGCTCGCGGTCGGCCAGATCGGCGTGCGTCAGCAGCACCTGGGCGCTGCCCAGGCCCTGCTCGCGCAGCTTGGTTTCGTACATCTGGGCCAGGCCCATTTGCCCCACCGCCGCAGCGGCCTGCAACTCATGCACTTCCTTGGGCCGGGTCGACCAACCCAGGCGCTTCATGCCTTCGGCGATGGCGCCGCTCGAGACCATCACCACCTCGCGACCATCGCGCACCAGGGCCGCCAGTTGACGACACCATTCACCAATGGCCGCCTCATCGAGACCGCGACCTTCGTTGGTCACCAGGCTGGAGCCCACCTTGACGACAATGCGACGCGCATCCGCCAATACACCCGAAGCAATTTTTTGAGTCATTGAAACCAGCGGCCAGCACCGGCTGGCACTTGTTGGCAGTGGAAGATAAAGCGGATCAGGAATCCGACGGCTCAGCAAAGCGCGGATCGACCTCGGCCGGCGCTTGCTCGGCCACCTGCTGGGTTTTCACATGCAGGTAGATGGCCTTGATGAGCGACTCGCAACCCTCGCGGGTCAGGGCCGAAATCTCGAACACCGGCCCCTTGAATTTGTAGCGCTTCACGAAGTCCTTGATCAGCGCGGCACGCTGGTCCTGCGGAATCATGTCGAGCTTGTTGAGCACCAACCAGCGCGGCTTGTCGTACAGCGCCTGATCGTACTTCTTGAGCTCGCCCACGATGGCCTTGGCTTGCGCCACCGGGTCCACGCTCTCGTCGAACGGCGCAATGTCCACGATGTGCAGCAACAGGCGGGTGCGCTGCAGGTGGCGCAGGAACAGGTGACCGAGGCCGGCGCCTTCGGAGGCGCCTTCGATCAGACCCGGGATGTCCGCGACCACAAAGCTCTGCTCGGGGCCCACACGCACCACGCCCAGGTTGGGATGCAAGGTGGTGAAGGGGTAATCCGCGATCTTGGGGCGCGCGTTGGAAATCGCGGCGATCAAGGTCGACTTGCCGGCATTGGGCATGCCCAGCAGGCCCACATCGGCCAGCACCTTGAGTTCGAGCTTGAGGCTCTTGCGCTCACCCGGCCAACCCGGCGTCTTCTGACGCGGGGCACGGTTGATGGCGCTTTTGAAACGCAGGTTGCCAAAGCCACCGTCACCGCCCTTGGCGATGGTGATCACCTCACCCGGGACCAGCAATTCGTACAAAACTTCGCCGGTTTCGGCGTCGGAGATGATGGTCCCCACCGGCATCTTGAGGGTGATGTCGTCGCCGGCGGCGCCAAACATGTCTGAACCCATGCCGTGCTCACCGCGGCGCGCTTCATGGCGACGCGAGTAGCGGAAATCCACCAGGGTATTCAAGTTGGGATCGGCGACAGCAAACACATGCCCACCGCGACCGCCATCCCCACCGTTGGGGCCCCCGAACTCTTTGTACTTTTCATGCCGAAACGAGACGCAACCGTTCCCGCCATCGCCGGCGGCAATGTCTATGTAGGCTTCATCAACGAATTTCATGTCATGTCCAGTTTACAAAAAAGAGGTCCCAACGAAAAAAGCCCCGACCAAGCGGGGCTTCGACAGGTCTCGCTGCGACCGAGTCGTCAGACTCAGGCTGCCGGCGTCACGTTGACCGTGTGCTTGTTCAGAGCGCCTTTGGTCGAGAAGGACACATGGCCTTCCACCAGGGCGAACAAGGTGTGGTCCTTGCCGATGCCGACGTTGGAACCTGCATGGAAGCGGGTGCCACGTTGGCGAACGATGATGGAGCCAGCGCTGATCAGTTCACCGCCGAAAGCCTTCACACCGAGCATCTTGGGCTTGGAATCGCGCCCGTTTCGCGTAGAGCCGCCGCCTTTTTTCTGTGCCATGACCCGTACTCCTTAGCCTGCAATCGCGCCGATTTGCAGTTCGGTGAACTGCTGACGGTGACCTTGACGCTTTTGATAGTGCTTACGACGACGCATCTTGAAGATGCGAACCTTGTCGTGCTTGCCGTGCGACACGACGGTTGCCGTGACGGTAGCGCCGGACACCAGGGGCGTGCCAACCTTGAGTTCAGCGCCGTTGCCGACAGCCAGAACTTGGTCAATCACGATTTCCTGGCCTACGTCCGCAGCAATCTGTTCTACTTTAATTTTTTCGCCAGCAGCAACACGATATTGCTTGCCGCCGGTTTTTATGACCGCGTACATGTAAACCTCTTTGAATTGAAGCTCTACCGGAGAATTCCGTAGAGCCTTAGACTTTAGCATGAAAGCAACGAATTGCCAAGTGCTGCACAAGGACTGCTCAAGCGTTCAACAGAGTCCCCGGCGGGGCCTTCCTATAATTTCGCAACCTGAAAGAGTCCGCCACCTTGACCGCCACCGCCAACACCGCCGCTTCCGCCCTTGAATTGATTGCCCGGGACATGGGCGAGGTCGACCAAGTCATCGCCCAACGGCTGGACTCCAGCGTCCCGTTGGTGGGACAGATTTCCCAGTACATCATCGCCGCCGGCGGCAAACGCCTGCGCCCCGCCCTGTTGCTGCTGACCGCAGGCGCCCTCAACTACCAGGGCACCCAGCACCACAACCTGGCGGCCGTGGTCGAGTTCATCCACACCGCCACGCTGCTGCACGACGACGTGGTCGATGAGTCCACCCTGCGCCGCGGCCGCGCCACCGCCAACGAAGCCTTCGGCAACCCTGCCAGCGTGCTGGTGGGCGACTTTTTGTATTCGCGCGCTTTCCAGATGATGGTCGATGCCAACGACATGCGCATCATGCAGACCCTGGCCGACGCCACCAACGTGATCGCCGAAGGTGAAGTGCTGCAACTGATGAACATGCACGACGCCTCGCTGGACGAAGCGGCCTACCTGCGCGTGATCCGCTCCAAAACCGCCAAGCTGTTTGAAGCCAGCGCCCGCCTGGCCGCCATCCTGACCCAATCCTCAGCCGAGGTGGAAGACGCCTGCGCCACCTACGGCCAAGCCCTGGGCACCGCCTTTCAGGTGATTGACGATGTGCTCGACTATGCGGGCAACAGCGCGGAAATGGGCAAGAACATTGGCGACGACCTGCGCGAAGGCAAAGCCACCTTGCCACTGATCATTGGCATGCAGCGCGGCACCCCGGAACAGGCCGCCACGATCCGCCACGCCATCGAGCACGGCGAAACCGAAAAGCTGCCCCAGATCATCGACATCGTGCGCAGCACCGGCGCCCTGGAGGCCACCCAACAAGCCGCGGCCGCCGAAGCGCAGCGCGCCATGGATGCACTGCAACGCCTGCCGGTCAACGCCTACACCCAAGGCATGCACCAACTGGCCGCCCAACTGCTGGAACGCCGCACCTGAACCCCGAGCGCCTGTCAAGCCAGGCGCTCCGTTCGCTCTAACGCAACCGCCAAGCGGCCGATCCGCCCAGACCTCTGGCGGGGACACATTGACCCTAGAATGCTTCAACTTGTTACAAAGATGGAGACGAGGTCGATATGCGCGCGCTTTACGGATGGCTGACCCTGCTGTTGGTTTTGTGTTTACCCGGCTGCGCCACGATGAGCGCCGACGAATGCAAGCTGGCTCGCTGGAATGAAGTGGGTTTGCGCGACGGCCTCGCCGGCGAGCCCCTGTCCACCCTGAACGCCCGCACCCAAGACTGCGCCGAAGCCCGCGTCACCCCCGACACGCGCGCCTACCTGCAAGGCCGCGACCAAGGCCTGCAAAGCTACTGCCGCCTGGACAATGCCGTGCAACTGGGCCTGAACGGCAAGACCTACCAGGGCGTCTGCCCCGCCCCACTCGATTACGAGTTCAGACGCCGCTTCAGCCTGGGCCGCGAGGTCTATGACGCACGGCAGCAGATCAACCAACGCGAACGGCGGCGCGACGAACTTGAACGGCGACTCAAGGCCGCCAGCAAAGATGACGAGCGCCGCAAGATCCGCGACGAACTCGAAGACGAGGACCGCAAGACACGCCGCGCCCGCGACCGCCTGCGCGACGCCGAATGGCAACTTGACCGCCTGCGCTGAAGCCCGCCAGACGCCATCAGCCCCTGACAAAAGGGCTCAGCCAAACAAATCAATGCCAAGCTCTTTTCTTTTGAAGAAAAAAGTTGCTACAATAAGCGGCTTCGCTGAACAGCACTGGGATCCAAACCGATTTCAGACCTTGCGACAGTGACCCAAGCCCCTCGGGCCCGGGTTCTTCAGTTCAGCGAGACGCATCATGGGCTGCACAGCCCGGACATGTTGGACAGTCGGGGTGTAGCTTAGCCTGGTAGAGCGCTACGTTCGGGACGTAGAGGCCGGAGGTTCGAATCCTCTCACCCCGACCAAGATCCACATTTCTCACACATTGCGGCATTCCGCCCGCACCTTTCCCCTCCCAAGACTGCATTTACAGCCGGTTTGGTCTGAGCGATGATAGGATGCATTTTTTCCATCTTGAGCATCCCTCTACCGCTTCATGGCCGCTGTCGAACCAGCCAATAGAACGTCCACTGTGGCCCTGCCCGGCCTGGGCCGGGCATTGATCACCGCCGGCAAACTCGCCCAGCGGGCGGCCGAAGAGATTTACCAAAAGGCGCTGACGCACCGCACCAGTTTCATTGCCGAACTGATGGCCTCGGGTGCGGTGTCGGCTGCGGACTTGGCGCACACCATGTCGGTGGCCTTCACGGCCCCTTTGCTGGACCTGGACGCCATCGATCCGCAGCGCCTGCCCAAGGACCTGCTGGACCCCAAGATCTGCCAGGCCTACCGCATCCTGGTGCTGAGCAAGCGCAGCAACCGCCTGATCATCGCGACAGCCGACCCCTCCGACCAGGAAGTAGTCGAGAAGATCAAGTTCGCCACCCAGATGGGGGTGGACTGGATCATCGCCGAGTACGACAAGCTGTCCAAAATGGTCGAGGCCACGACCTTGTCTGCGGCCGAAGCCATGGACAGCATCATCGGCACCGGCGGCGAGTTCCAATTTGACGACGAACCCATCATTGCCGAAGAGGTCAATGACAACAACACCGCGGAAGTCGAAGACGCGCCCATCGTCAAGTTCCTGCACAAGATGCTGCTGGACGCGTTCAACATGCGCGCCTCGGACTTGCACTTTGAGCCGTACGAACACCACTACCGCGTGCGCTTCCGCATTGACGGCGAGCTGCGGGAGATCGCGTCGCCCCCGATCGCCATCAAGGACAAGCTGGCGTCGCGCATCAAGGTGATCTCGCGCTTGGACATCTCCGAAAAACGCGTGCCACAAGACGGCCGCATGAAGCTGAAGATTGGCGCCGACCGGGTGATCGACTTCCGCGTCAGCACCCTGCCGACCCTGTTTGGCGAAAAGATCGTGATCCGTATCCTGGACCCGAGCAGCGCCAAGCTGGGCATCGAGGCCCTGGGCTACGAGCCCGAAGAGCGCGAACGCCTGATGCAGGCCATCGGGCGCCCCTACGGCATGATCCTGGTCACCGGTCCCACGGGCTCGGGCAAGACCGTGTCGCTCTACACCTGCCTGAACCTGCTGAACAAGCCGGGCGTGAACATCGCCACGGCCGAAGACCCGTCGGAAATCAACCTCCCCGGCGTCAACCAGGTGAACGTCAACGAGAAGGCCGGTCTGACCTTTGCCGCCGCGCTCAAGTCCTTCCTGCGCCAAGATCCCGACATCATCATGGTGGGGGAAATCCGCGACCTCGAAACCGCAGACATCTCGATCAAGGCCGCGCAGACCGGTCACTTGGTGCTGTCCACCCTGCACACCAACGACGCCCCGACCACCCTGACGCGGATGCGCAACATGGGCATCGCGCCGTTCAACATCGCGTCGAGCGTGATCCTGATCACCGCGCAGCGCCTGGCGCGGCGCCTGTGCCCCAATTGCAAGGTCACCGTGGACATCCCGCGCGAAACGCTGATCGAGTCCGGCTTCCGCGAAGAAGAGCTTGATGGCAGCTGGGCCCCTTACCGCCCCGTGGGCTGCTCGAGTTGCAACAACGGCTACAAGGGCCGGGTCGGTATCTACCAGGTGATGCCCATTTCGGAGGAGATCCAGCGCATCATCCTGCGCGACGGCAGCGCCCTCGACATCGCCGCTCAGGCGCGCGCCGAAGGCGTGCGGAGCCTGCGCGAATCCGGGCTGCACAAGGTCAAGATGGGCATGACCTCGCTCGAAGAGGTCCTGGCAGTGACCAACGAATGAACCGGACTGGCAACTGAATGGCGACCGCAAAAAGAGACATCAAAGAATTCGTCTTCGAGTGGGAGGGCAAGGACCGCAATGGCAAGCCCGTCCGCGGCGAATTGCGGGCCGCGGGCGAGAACCAGGTCCAGGCGTCGCTGCGTCGCCAGGGCGTGTTCCCGACCAAGATCAAGAAGCGCAAGATGCGCGCGGGCAAGAAGATCAAGCCCAAGGACATCGCGCTGTTCACGCGCCAGCTCGCCACCATGATGAAGGCGGGTGTGCCGCTGCTGCAGACCTTTGACATCGTGGGCCGCGGCAATGCCAACCCGAGCGTGACCAAGTTGCTCAATGACGTGCGCTCCGACGTGGAAACCGGCACCTCATTGAGCGGGGCCTTTCGCAAGTACCCGATGTACTTCGATGACCTGTACTGCAACCTGATCGAGGCAGGTGAAGCCGCTGGTATCCTGGAATCGCTGCTGGATCGCCTGGCGATCTACATGGAGAAAACGGAAGCCATCAAGTCCAAGATCAAGTCGGCCCTGATGTACCCGATCTCGGTGATCATCGTGGCCTTTGTCGTGGTGGTGGTGATCATGATTTTTGTGATCCCGGCCTTCAAGCAGGTGTTCTCTTCGTTTGGTGCCGACCTGCCTGCACCGACCCTGTTCGTGATCGCGATGAGCGAGTTCTTTGTGCAGTGGTGGTGGCTGATCTTCGGCGCCATGGGCGGTGGCTTCTACTTTTTCATGCAGGCTTGGCGGCGCAACGAGAAGGTACAGATGTTCATGGACCGCCTGCTGCTGCGCATCCCGGTCTTCGGTGACTTGATCAACAAGTCCTGCATCGCGCGCTGGACGCGCACCCTGTCCACCATGTTTGCCGCCGGGGTGCCCCTGGTCGAAGCACTCGATTCGGTGGGCGGCGCGTCGGGCAACTCGGTCTATGCCATGGCCACCGAGCGCATTCAGCAAGAGGTCTCCACCGGGACCAGCCTGACCGCGGCCATGACCAATGCCAATGTGTTCCCGTCCATGGTGCTGCAGATGTGCGCCATTGGCGAAGAGTCCGGCTCCATCGACCACATGCTGGGCAAGGCTGCCGACTTTTATGAAGCCGAGGTCGATGACATGGTGGCGGGTCTGTCCAGCCTCATGGAGCCGATCATCATCGTGGTGTTGGGCTCCATCATTGGGGGCATCGTGGTGTCGATGTACCTGCCCATCTTCAAGTTGGGCCAGGTGGTTTGATGAGTCCTTTGGTATGGATGGACCCGGCCCTGGCCGGTCTGGTGGGATTGCTGTTCGGCAGTTTCCTCAATGTGGTGATCTACCGCCTGCCCAAAATGCTGGAGGCAGGCTGGCAGCAGGAATGTGCTCAGTACCTGGCCGAGCAAACCGGTCAAGCGACGCCAGCCAGCACCAAGCCGGCGCCAGCGTTCAACCTGATGACGCCGCGCTCGCGCTGCCAGGCCTGCGGCCACACGCTGCATTGGTATGAGAACGTGCCCGTGGTCAGCTACCTGGTGCTGCGTGGCCGCTGCAGCGCCTGCCAAACCCGCATCAGCCCGCGCTACCCCCTGGTCGAGTTGATCACGGCCGGTCTGTTTGCGTTCTGCGTGCACCGCTGGGGCCTGACCCCGCAGGCCGCGCTGTGGTGCGGTTTCTCGGCCACCTTGCTGGCCCTGGCCCTGATCGACTGGGACACCACCCTGCTGCCCGACAACCTGACCCTGCCCCTGCTGTGGGCGGGTCTGATCGGCGCCTTGCAAGGCTGGACGGGCGTGGGCCTGGAGGCTTCGCTGTGGGGCGCCGTGGGCGGCTACCTGTCGCTGTGGAGCATTTACTGGGCCTTCAAGCTGCTGACGGGCAAAGAGGGCATGGGCTACGGCGACTTCAAGCTGTACGCGGCGCTGGGGGCCTGGTTCGGCTGGCAAGCCCTGGTGCCCATCATCCTGATGTCGTCGGTGATTGGTGCGCTGGTCGGCATCGCGATGAAGGTGTTCAGCCAGCTCCGGCCAGGGGGCTACATCCCCTTTGGCCCCTTCCTCGCGGGCGCGGGCTTCAGCGCGCTGATCTGGGGCGCAGGCCCCTTGCAAGCGGGCCTGCTGGGCCTGTTCGGACTCTGAGTCGCTCCCCATGCAACGCCGCCCTGCCTTCAGACAGATTGGACTCACCGGGGGCATCGGCTCCGGCAAGAGCACGGTCGCGGCCAGCTTCGCCCAGTGCGGAGCGGCGCTGATTGACGCCGATGCACTGTCCCGCAGCCTGACCGCCGTGGGCGGCGCTGCGCTGCCCGCGATTGCGGCGCGCTTTGGCGACCACATGCTGCAAGCCGATGGGGCGCTGGACCGCGACGCCATGCGGGCCCAGGTCTTCAGCGACCCGACGGCCCGGGCCCAGCTCGAAGCCATCATGCACCCGCTGGTGGGCCAATCCATGCAAGCCGCGGTACAAGCCGCGCAAGACCAAGGGGCCGCCCTCGCGGTGCTGGACATCCCGCTACTGGTCGAATCCCGGCGCTGGCCTGCGGCGCTGGATGCGGTGGTGGTGGTGGACTGCCTGCCCGACACGCAGCTGGCCCGCGTCATGCAACGCAGCGGGCTCAGCGCGGAGGCCGTGCGCGCCATCATGGCCAGCCAGGCCAGTCGGGCCCAGCGCCTGGCCGCGGCCGACGCGGTGATCTACAACGAGGGCTGCAGCCTGGCGGCGCTGCACCAGCAGGTGGCCTTTTTGGCAGCCGAGTTCGGGCTATGATGCGCGGCAACGGAACAAGCAGTGTGATCCTCTACGAATACCCTTTCAACGAACGCATCCGGACCTACCTGCGCCTTGAGCAACTGTTCAAGCGACTGGGGGTTTTGATTTCGCGTGATGCGCCGCTGGACCACCACTTCGCCCTCGCCACCCTGTTTGAGGTGATGGACGTGGCCGCGCGGGCCGACCTCAAGTCGGACGTGCTCAAAGACCTCGAAAAGCAAAAAGCGGTGCTCAACAGCTACCGCGGCAACCCGTCGATTTCGGAGCAAATCCTGGACGGCGTGATCGCCCAGATCGAGGCGGGCTTCGCGGCCCTGAACCAACTGCCCGGCAAGGCTGGCCAGACCCTGACCGAGAACGAATGGCTGATGAGCATCCGCAGCCGCATCGGCATCCCTGGCGGCACCTGCGGGTTTGACCTGCCGGCCTACTACGCCTGGCAGCACGTCGCCCCCGAACAACGGCGCCTCGATCTGGACCAATGGGTCGGACACCTGAGCCCGCTGGCCGATTCGATCGTCTTGCTGCTGCGCCTGTTGCGCGACTCGGGCACGCCCCAGAAGGTGGTGGCCGAACGCGGCCAGTTCCAGCAAACCCTGCCGCAGGGCCGCACCTTCCAGCTGCTGCGCCTGCGCATCAACCCCGCCCTGGGCCTGGTGCCCGAGATCAGCGGCAACCGCCTGCTGGTGTCGGTGCGCCTGATGCGCCAGGACACCGAGGGACGCCTGCAGGCCTCGGGTGAAGACGCCAGCTTTGAACTGGCGCTGTGCGCCTGAACGACGGACTGCCCCCCCCCGCCCTGCCCGCGCGCCGCCTGAGCCCGATTCATTGAACCTGCCCCATGGCCACCCTGCCCCAGCCCCTGCCCGATGGCGCCCGCGTGGTGCGCTGCCCTGCTTGCCAAGGCGACAGCCTCTACCACGCCAGCAACCCGTACCGCCCCTTTTGCGGCGAACGCTGCAAGAACATCGATTTTGGCGCCTGGGCCAGTGAAAGTTTTCGCATGCCGACCGAGGCGCCACCCGACGACGCCCCGTACGGCGACCCCCGCCTGCAGCAGTGACCCCCCCCGCGGGTGCAACGCAGATCGCGCTGGCGGCCAGCCTGGCCCCGCGGCCTCAGCCCTGAAACCGCGTCAAGGCTGGCAGGCTTCAGGCCGGCTCGGCCGGCTGCAGCACCGCACCGGCAAAGCCACGTTCGGCGGCCAGCCAGTCCAGCACCGGAAAAGCCCCCGGCAACACCGGGGACACGGTCAGCGGGAACTGCTGCCACGCCATGCGTTGGCCCTCGCGCATCTCGAACTCGCCCGACCACTGCCGGACCTTGCACCAGTGCAGGCGCACCAGGGCATGGGGGTAGTCGTGCTCGGTGACCCGCCAGACCTCAGCGGCGCCGATGGTGACACCGAGTTCCTCGTCGAGCTCGCGGCGCAAGGCCTGCTCCACGGACTCACCGGCTTCGAGCTTGCCGCCCGGAAACTCCCAATAGCCCGCGTAAGGCTTGCCCTCGGGGCGCGAGCTCAGCAGCAAGGCGCCGTCTTCGCGGATCAGGATGCCGACCGCGACCTCGGTGTGGCGGCGCTCAGCCATGGGCCCGACCTGCGTAGTCCCGCGCAAACTGGTAGGCCACGCGGCCGCTGCGCGAGCCGCGCTCCAGCGCCCAGACCAGGGCCTCGGCACGCGCCGACTCGATCGCGCCGGGGGCCACCCCCAGGGCCGACAACCACTGCGCCACGATGGCCAGGTACTCGTCCTGACTGAAGGGGTAGAAGCTCACCCAGAGGCCAAAGCGCTCGGACAGGGAGATTTTCTCTTCCACCACTTCGCCGGGGTGCACTTCACCGTCTTCGCTGTGCGTGTAGGTGAGGTTCTCCGACATGTACTCAGGCAGCAGGTGGCGGCGGTTGCTGGTGGCGTAAATCAACACATTGGGGGTGGCGGCTGCCACCGACCCGTCCAGGATGGACTTGAGCGCCTTGTAGCCCGGCTCACCGTCCTCAAAGCTCAGGTCGTCGCAGAAGACGATGAACTTCTCAGGCCGGTCCGACACCACATCGACGATGTCGGGCAGATCCACCAAGTCGGCCTTGTCGACCTCGATCAGGCGCAGCCCCTCGGCCGCGTACTGGTTCAGACAGGCCTTGATCAAGGACGACTTGCCGGTGCCCCGGGCACCGGTCAGCAGCACGTTGTTGGCCGGCAGGCCACGCACGAACTGCTCGGTGTTGCGCTGGATCTTCTCCTTCTGCGGGTCGATCTCCTTGAGGCTGTCCAGCCGCATGTCCGCCACATGGCGCACCGGTTCCAGTACCCCATGACCCGAGCCCCGGCGGCGGTAGCGCCAGGCGATCGAAGCGTTCCAGTCAGACGGCGCTGCCAGCGGCTGGGGCAGCACGGATTCGATGCGCGCGATCAATTGCTCGGCGCGCAGCATCAGGTGTTCGAATTTCTCGTTCATGGGGCGCGGCGCGGGTTCAGGAGCGGTAGTCGGCGTTGATGCTCACGTAGTCGTGGCTGAAGTCGCAGGTCCAGACGGTGTCGCTGGCCGAGCCGCGGCCCAGCACCACGCGCACCGTGATCTCGCTTTGCTTCATCACGCGCTGACCGTCTTCTTCCTGGTAGGCCGGGTTGCGCCCCCCCTTCAGGGCCACCGCCACCTCGTCGAGGTAGAGGTCGATGCCGGTCTGGTCCAGATCGGTGATGCCCGCATAACCCACCGCCGCCAGGATGCGGCCCAGGTTCGGGTCGCTGGCATAGAAGGCCGTCTTGACCAGCGGCGAGTGGGCGATCGCATAGGCGACCAGGCGGCATTCTTCGGCGGTCTTGCCGCCTTCCACGCGCACCGTGATGAACTTGGTGGCGCCTTCGCCGTCACGCACGATGGCCTGGGCCAACAGGCGCGAGACCTCGAGCAGTGCCGCCTTCAGCGCCGCACCGTCACCGCTGTCGAGTTGGGTGATGGTGGGGTTGCCCGCCTGGTGGGTGGCCATGAGCAAGAAGGAGTCATTGGTCGAGGTGTCACCGTCGATGGTCACGCGGTTGAACGAGCCCTCGGCCAGATCGCGCACCAGGCCCTGCATCAGGGCCGGATCGATGGCCGCGTCGGTGGCCAGGAAACCCAGCATGGTGGCCATGTTGGGGCGGATCATGCCTGCGCCCTTGCTGATGCCCGTGATGGTGACTGGCACGCCCGACAGCGTGATGCGGCGGCTGAAGGCCTTGGGCACGGTGTCGGTGGTCATGATGCCTTCGGCAGCGCGCGCCCAGTGGTCGGGCTGGGCGTCGGCCAGGGCGGCGGGCAGACCGGCTTCGATGCGGTCCACGGGCAGCGGCTCCATGATCACGCCGGTGGAGAACGGCAGGATCTGGTCGGGCGACAGGCTCAGCTGGCGGGCCAGCGCGATGCAGGTCGAACGGGCCCGCACGAGACCGTCCTCACCGGTGCCCGCGTTGGCATTGCCGGTGTTGATGACCAGCGCCCGGATGCCCGTGGTGCGGCCCAGGTGTTCGCGGCTGATCTGCACCGGCGCGGCACAGAAACGGTTCTGCGTGAACACGCCGGCCACGCTGCTGCCCTCGTCGAGCAGAAAGACCGTCAGGTCCTTGCGATTGGCTTTGCGCACACCCGCTTCAGCGACGCCAATGCGCACGCCGGCAACGGGGAACAATTCATGAGGCAGCGGGGCCGAAAGATGAACAGGCATGGTCGACTTTCCAAAAACGGGGACCGGCCCACCATGGCCAGCCACCCCACAAAAAACAACACGGGCCGAGGCCCGTGTCCAGGCCCGGGCGCCAACCGAAGTCAACGCCGCAGACCTTGCGAAGTATCAGCAGTTCAGGCGAGTTTGCCGTGACATTGCTTGAATTTTTTACCGCTGCCGCAAGGGCAAGGGTCGTTGCGGCCGACGCGCAGCATGGCCGCGTCCGACAGGTTCAGGTTGGCCGCGTCGACGATGGTCTCGGCCTCGCCGGTTTCGGTCGGTGCGGTGTAGGTCACGTTGGCGATCTGCTCGGCCCGCTGCTCCATGTCCTGGGCCGCCTGGTCGATCTGGTCCGGCGACTGCAGGCGCACCGTCATCAACAGGCGGGTGACTTCGTTCTTGACCGAGTCCAGCATCTGGCCGAACAACTCAAAGGCCTCGCGCTTGTACTCTTGCTTGGGCTGCTTCTGGGCGTAGCCGCGCAGGTGGATGCCCTGGCGCAGGTGGTCCAGCGAGCTCAGGTGTTCACGCCAGTGGCTGTCGATGGTCTGCAGCAGCACCACGCGTTCGAACTGGGTGAAGCTGTCGCCACCGACCTGGGCCACCTTGGCTTCGAAAGCCTCATTGACCGCCTTTTGCACCATCTCCAGGATGTCGTGGTCGGTGATGGCGCTGGACTTTTCGACTTGCGCGGTCAGGTCGAGCGCAATTTGCCATTCGTCTTGCAGCACGCGCTGCAGGGCCGGCAGGTTCCATTGTTCTTCGACCGACTCGGCCGGCACATAGGCGCGCACCAGGTCTTCGAAGCAGCCCTCGCGCAGGCTGGCGATCTGGGCGTCGAGGTTGCTGGCGTCGAGGATGTCGTTGCGCTGCTGGTAGATCACCTTGCGCTGGTCGTTGGACACATCGTCGTACTCCAGCAACTGCTTGCGGATGTCGAAGTTGCGGGCCTCGACCTTGCGCTGGGCGGACTCGATGCTGCGGGTGACGATGCCCGCTTCGATGGCCTCGCCCTCCGGCATCTTGAGGCGGTCCATGATGGACTTGACGCGGTCTCCCGCGAAAATGCGCATGAGCTGGTCGTCCAGACTCAAGAAGAAGCGTGACGAGCCCGGGTCACCCTGGCGGCCCGAACGGCCACGCAGCTGGTTGTCGATGCGGCGCGATTCATGGCGCTCGGTGGCGATGATGCGCAGGCCGCCCTGTTGCTTGACCAGCTCGTGGTCGCGCAGCCAGGCTTCGCGCAGGGCCTTGAGTTTTTCCTCGCGCTGGGCCGCGTCCAGCGCCGGGTCGTTTTCGACCTCGGCCAGGGCCTTTTCAATGTTGCCGCCCAGCACGATGTCGGTGCCGCGGCCCGCCATGTTGGTGGCGATGGTGATCATCTTCGGGCGACCGGCCTGGGCCACGATGTCGGCCTCACGGGCGTGCTGCTTGGCGTTGAGCACCTGGTGCGGCAGCTTTTCACGGTCCAGCAGTTGCGAGATCAGCTCGGAGTTCTCGATCGAGGTGGTGCCCACCAGCACGGGCTGCCCGCGCTCGTAGCAGTCGCGGATGTCCTTCACCGCGGCGTCGTACTTTTCCTTGGTGGTCTTGTAGACGCGGTCCAGCTGGTCATCGCGACGGCTGGGGCGGTTGGGCGGGATCACCATGGTTTCCAGGCCGTAGATCTCCTGGAACTCGTAGGCCTCGGTGTCGGCCGTACCGGTCATGCCGGCCAGCTTGCCGTACAGGCGGAAATAGTTCTGGAAGGTGATCGAGGCCAGGGTCTGGTTCTCGGCCTGGATGGACACGCCTTCCTTGGCTTCGACGGCCTGATGCAAGCCATCGCTCCAGCGGCGACCCGACATCAGGCGACCGGTGAACTCGTCCACGATCACGATCTCGCCGTCCTGCACCACGTAGTGCTGGTCGCGGTGGTAGAGGTGGTTGGCCCGCAGCGCTGCGTACAGGTGGTGCATCAGCGAGATGTTGGCCGGGTCGTACAGCGAGGCGCCTTCGGGCAGCAGGCCCGCGTGGGCCAGGATGCGCTCGGCGTTCTCATGGCCTTGCTCGGTCAGCACCACTTGGTGGGTCTTTTCGTCCACCGTGAAGTCACCCGGCTTGGTCACGCCCTCGCCCGTGCGCGGGTCGGCTTCACCCTCCTGGCGCACCAGCAGCGGCACCACGGCGTTGATGGCGATGTACTGCGCGGTGTGGTCGTCGGCTTGGCCGCTGATGATCAGCGGCGTGCGGGCCTCGTCGATCAGGATCGAGTCCACTTCGTCGACGATGGCGTAGTTCAGGCCGCGCTGCACCCGGTCACCGGTCTCGTAGACCATGTTGTCGCGCAGGTAGTCAAAGCCGTATTCGTTGTTGGTGCCGTAAGTGATGTCGGCACGGTAGGCGGCTTGCTTGGCCTCGCGCGGCATCTGCGGCAGGTTGACCCCCACTTCCAGGCCCAGGAAGTTGTACAGGCGCCCCATGGAGGCGGCGTCCCGGCTGGCCAGGTAGTCGTTGACCGTCACCACGTGCACGCCCTTGCCCGACAGGGCATTCAGGTACACCGCCAGGGTGGCCGTCAGGGTCTTGCCTTCACCGGTGCGCATTTCGGCGATCTTGCCGAAGTGCAGGGCCATGCCCCCGAGCAGCTGCACGTCGAAATGGCGCATGCGCATCACGCGCTTGGAGGCCTCGCGCACCACTGCGAACGCCTCGGGCAGCAGGGCATCCAGGGACGTGCCTTGAGCGACGCGTTGGCGGAACTCATCGGTCTTGGCCCGCAGTGCCTCGTCCGACAACTTTTCGTACTCGGGCTCCATCGCATTGATGCGATCCACCGTCTTGCGGTACTGACGCAGGAGCCGGTCGTTGCGGCTGCCGAAAATTTTGGTGAGGAAGTTAGTGGCCATGAAAACAAGACCGCCCCGCCCGCACTGGCGGCCACAGGACGACCAAAATCCCTAAAACAAAGCTGAATTCAGGTGGAGCCGGTGCCCCGGATTGCAACGCCCCATTCGCAAAAATGCGGGCGGCCCGAAAAACCGGCATAAGCCACAGATTCTACCTTTTGCACCCTAGGGCGCTGCGACAGCGCCTGCACGCGCGCCCGCCACGGTCACCGGGTTGGGATTCAGGTTCAAGAATTTCTTCGGATCCTGCGGAATGCCCTGCACCAGCACCTCGAAATGCAGGTGCGGCCCGGTGGACCGCCCCGAGGTCCCGACCTCCGCGATGCGCTGCCCGCGCTTGACCAGATCGCCCTTGCGTACATGGACCCGGGACGCGTGGGCGTAGCGGGTGATCAGCTCGTTGCCGTGGTCGACCTCGATCATCTGGCCATATTCAGGGTGGTAGGACTGGGTCACCACCACACCGCCGGCCGCGGCCAGGATCGGCGTGCCGGTGTCCGCCTGGTAGTCCTGGCCGGTGTGCAGCGCCGACGTGCCCGAAATGGGGTCGATGCGCCAGCCAAAGGCCGACCCCAGGGGCTTGCCCGGCACCGGGGCCTGGGTGGGCACCATCATCTTGCGTATGCGCTGGTCAAACAGGCGCGACTCGATCACCGTCATCAGGTCAACGCGCTGGTTGGTCAGGCGCTCCAGGTCGTCCAGGGTGGCCTGCAGCTCTTCCAGGCTCAGGGGCCGGGCCGAGACCAGCGCGCCACCGCGCCCTGGTGGGGTCTTCAAATCCATGCTGACGCCGGCCAGACCGGAAACCCGCGCGCCCAGCGATTCGAGCTGCATCATGCGCGCCTCCATGTCGCCCACCTTGCGGGCCATGACATTGAGGTTCTCGCGCAGGTAGCGGTCGCGCTGCTCGGTTTCGTCCTTGATCATCAGGCGCACCACCGAACCAATGACCGGCCAGCCCTCGCGGGCGCCCTTCAAGAACACCCAGTGGTACATCCCCGCGGCCACCAGCATCAACACCAACGAAGCGCTCAGTGCGGCGGCCAACAACTGCCAACCACTCAGATGAAGGGCCCGGCTCTTGGCCAGCCAGGCATCCGTGATAATCACTTGCAACTCATCACCTCTCAAGCTTTAGTTCAGCGCATGCAACGTCGACATCAATCCATCACCTGGGCTCAAGCCTCGATGGCGTCACCCACGTTCGCAAAGTTGTCGGAACTGGTCCGGGATTCAGCAGCACGACTCAAGGCCATCGAACCTTTGATTCCGCCCATGCTTCGCGGCGCCATCCAGGCGGGCCCCATTGAAGGCGGCACTTGGTGCCTGTTGCTGGAGTCCAACGCCGCCGCCGCCAAACTCAGGCAGCAATTGCCCGCGTTTGAAGCCCATTTGCGCAGCCGGGGGTGGGAGGTTACCTCAATCCGCCTGAAGGTTCAAAGCTCGAACCGGCGCTGAGGCAGAGAAGTGGATCGGCGTCCTGTGGACGCGAACGAAGAGATGGTGCCGGTTGTCGGATTCGAACTGACGACCTACCGCTTACAAGGCGGGTGCTCTACCAACTGAGCTAAACCGGCTGAATCTGAAAATTCAGGCGGGATTCTAACCGCCAAAAATCCAGACCCTGGGCATTGCATCCTTATTTCACGCGCTTGAGCGCCGGGCGACCGCCCCCGCTGGGCGCGGGCTTGGGCGGCTCGGGCAGGTCTGCGCCCCCCGCGTCGGTGGGCACCAGCTGGACCACGCGGTCCTCGCTGGCGGACTCGACCGCCACCGCCGCTGGCGGCGGCTCAGCAGGAGCCTGGGGTGCCGCGGGCGGCGGCGCCGGGAAGGCCATGCCCTGGCCGTTTTCACGCGCGTAGATGGCGATCACACGCTCGATGGGCACCGAGATCTCTCTCGGTACACCGCCAAAACGGGCCTTGAACTCCAGGAACTCATTGCCGATGTTGAGGCCACTGGTGGCGTCAAAACTGACGTTGAGCACGATCTCGCCGTCCTTGACGAACTCGCGCGGCACCTGCACCGTGTCGTCGACAGACACCGCCACGTACGGGGTGAAACCGTTGTCGGTGCACCACTCATAGAGGGCACGGATCAAATACGGACGGGTCGAAGAGGCTTCCTGGGCGTTCATGGCATGGGTTCCGGAACCGCGCTTACTTGCGCATGACCTTTTCAGACGGCGTCAGCGCTTCGATGTAGGCGGGGCGCGAGAAGATGCGCTCGGCGTACTTGAGCAGCGGGGCCGCGTTCTTGCTGAGTTCGATGCCGTAGTAGTCCAGGCGCCACAGCAGCGGTGCAATGGCGACGTCCAGCATGGAGAAGTTCTCACCCAGCATGTACTTGTTCTTGAGGAACACCGGGGCCAGTTGGGTCAAACGGTCGCGGATGTGGGCACGGGCCTTTTCCAGCGTTTTCTCGTTGCCCTTGGCCAGACGCGATTCGAGCGTGCTGACGTGGACGAAGAGTTCCTTCTCGAAGTTGAGCAGGAACAGGCGCACGCGGGCGCGGTCCACCGGGTCACCCGGCATCAGCTGCGGGTGCGGGAAGCGCTCGTCGATGTACTCGTTGATGATGTTCGACTCGTACAGGATCAGGTCGCGCTCGACCAGGATCGGCACCTGGCCATAGGGGTTCATGACATTGATGTCTTCCGGCTTGTTGTAGAGGTCAACATCGCGGATCTCAAAGTCCATGCCCTTTTCAAACAGGACAAAGCGGCAGCGGTGGGAAAAGGGACACGTGGTCCCCGAGTACAACACCATCATGGTTACGGCTCCTGAAAATCAAAAAGAGTGGACCGCCCAAAGGCGCCCACTCTGTGGGTCCGGTCAGCAAGCTGACCAGACAGATAGCGGAATTACTTGACGTCTTTCCAGTACGCGGCGTTGAGGCGCCAGGCGATCAAGGTGAAGAAGGCCAGGAAAATCAAGACGCCCACCCCCACGCGAACGCGGGTGTTTTGGGCCGGTTCACCCATCCATTGCAGATAGGCCACCAAGTCGCCGACCGCCTGATCATATTGCAACGGCGTCATGCTGCCCGGCGTGAGCTGTTCCCACCCCTTGAAGACCTCGGTCTTGTGACCGTGTTCCGTGATGGTTTCGTAGACCGGACGGCGGTCGCCTTGCAGCTCCCACAGCACGTGCGGCATGCCCACGCTCGGGAAGGCGAGGTTGTTCCAGCCCGTGGCTTTGGTCTCGTCACGGTAGAAGGTGCGCATGTAGGTGTAGAGGTAGTCGGCACCGGTGCCGCCATGGCCGGCGCGCGAACGCGCGATCACGGTCAGGTCGGGCGGGTTGGCACCGAACCACTCCTTGGCCTGACGCGGATCGATCGCGGCCTTCATGGTTTCACCGACCTTTTCGGTGGTGAACAGCAGGTTGTCCTTGATCTGCTGCTCGGTCAGGCCGATGTCCTGCAGGCGGTTGTAGCGCATGAAGGCGGCCGAGTGGCAGTTCAGGCAGTAGTTGACGAACAGCTTGGCGCCGTTTTGCAGCGCGGCCAGGTCGTTGGTCTTGTTCGGGGCCTTGTCCCAGGCGATGCCGCCTTCACTGCTGGCGTGGGCGCCGGCAGCGACCCCCAAAGCCATCATCAGGCCCAGCACCAGCTGGCGGGCGAAACCCAGACTTGCGAGCTTTTTCATTGTTTTTCTCTCCTGCCAATCAGTGGGGGGCAAAGGTCACGCGGTCAGGCACCGGCTTGGGTTCACCCAAGCGGCTCCACCAGGGCATCAGCAGGAAGAAGCCGAAGTAGAACAGCGTGCCCACTTGGGAGACACGTTCGCCAATCGGCGACGGCGGCTGAACACCCAGGTAGGCCAGGACCACAAAGACCACCACAAAGATGGCGTAGAGGTATTTGTGCCAGCTCGGACGGTAGCGGATCGACTTCACCGGGCTGTGGTCCAGCCAAGGCAGGAAGAACAGGATCACCACGGCGCCGCCCATCACGACCACGCCCCAGAACTTGGCGTCGATCGACAGCATCAGGGCCACAGCCACCAGGGCACCGACCACCACGCCGACCTTCAGGAACGACGGCAGCTTGGACTTGACCGCACCGAAGAAGGCACCGGCCACGACGCAGGCGATCAGCGCATACATCATCTCGCTGGTGATGGCCCGCAGCATCGAGTAGAACGGCGTGAAGTACCAGACCGGAGCGATGTGGTTGGGCGTCTTGAACGGGTCGGCCGGGATGAAGTTGTTGTACTCCAGGAAGTAGCCGCCAGCCTCAGGCGCGAAGAAGATCACGGCCGAGAACACCATCAGGAACACGCTCACCCCCAGGATGTCGTGCACGGTGTAGTAGGGGTGGAAAGGAATGCCGTCGAGCGGGTGGCCTTGGGCATCGCGAGGGGCGTTGGGGCCCTTGATCTCGACGCCATCGGGGTTGTTCGAGCCCACTTCGTGCAGCGCAATGATGTGCGCAGCCACCAGGCCCAGCAGCACCAGCGGCACCGCGATCACGTGGAAGCTGAAGAAGCGGTTCAGGGTGGCGTCCGACACCACATAGTCGCCGCGGATCAGCAGGGCCAGGTCCGGACCGACAAAGGGAATGGCGGAGAACAAGTTCACGATCACCTGAGCGCCCCAATAGGACATCTGGCCCCAGGGCAGCAGGTAACCCATGAAGGCTTCGGCCATCAGGCACAGGAAAATGCCGCAACCGAAGATCCAGACCAGCTCACGTGGCTTGCGGTACGAACCGTACAGCAGACCCCGGAACATGTGCAGGTACACCACCACGAAGAAGGCCGAGGCCCCGGTGGAGTGCATGTAGCGCACCAGCCAACCCCAGGGCACATCGCGCATGATGTACTCGACCGAGGCGAAGGCCAGGTTGGCGTCCGGCTTGTAGTGCATGACCAGGAAGATGCCGGTCACGATCTGAATCACCAGCACCAGCATGGCCAAAGAGCCAAAGAAGTACCAGAAATTGAAGTTCTTCGGCGCGTAGTACTCGGACAGGTGCTCCTTGTACAGCTTGGACGCGGGGAAGCGGTTGTCCACCCAGTTCAGCAGCTTTTCACCTGCCGAGGCGTTGGGGGAGATTTCCTTGTATTCAGCCATGATGTGTTCCCTCAAGCCTTCTTGTCTTCGCCGATGAGCAGGCGGGTGTCGGACAGGTACATGTGGGGCGGTACCGGCAGGTTGTCGGGCGCTGGCTTGTTCTTGAAAACGCGGCCGGCCAAGTCAAAGGTCGAACCGTGGCAAGGGCAGAGGAAGCCGCCTTCCCAGTCGTCCGGCAGCGAAGGCTGCGGACCCGGCGTGAACTTGTCGGACGGCGAGCAACCCAGGTGGGTGCAGATGCCGACCACCACCAGCACTTCGGGCTTGATGGAGCGTGCGGTGTTGCGGGCGTACTCGGGGGTGTCTTCCGGGTGGCGCAGCGAATTCGGGTCGGCCAGCTGGCTGTCGAGCTTGGCCAGTTCGGCCACGGTCTCCGGCGTGCGCTTGACGATCCAAACAGGTTTACCACGCCATTCAGCCGTGATTTTTTCGCCCGGCTTGAGCGTGGAGATGTCCACCTCCACCGCGGCACCTGCTGCTTTAGCCCGCTCGGAAGGCGTCAAAGTACTCACGAAGGGAACGGCGGTAGCCACGCCGCCCACTGCACCAGCACAGGTCGAAGCAATTAACCACGTCCTCTTGCTGGAGTCGATCCGCTGGGTGTCGACTGGGGTGTCACTCATGGGGTTCCTCGATGAACATCGCTGATTTGGGGTCAACCGGGGATTGTACCGGAGGCTCTCTTGTAAATTCAATGCAACAGAATCATAGAACTCAGTTTGTGGTATGTGCAGAATTACCGGTAATGAGATCGAAAAAATTCAATCGGGGTTTGCGCTAGGCCAAGAAGGTGCAAAATTGTCAATTTGCTGCACACTGCAGTACCTCATAAAGGATGTAGACAACATGAGCGTCATCAAGGAATTTCGCGAATTCGCCATCAAAGGCAACGTCATTGACTTGGCCGTCGGTGTGATCATCGGGGGTGCTTTCGGCAAGATCGTTGACTCGGTGGTGGCTGACCTGATCATGCCGGTGGTGGGCCTGGTATTTGGCAAGCTGGATTTTTCAAATCTGTACCTGGTGCTGGGCCAAGTCCCGGCCGGGACAGTCGATACCCTGGAAGGCCTCCGCAAAGCCGGTGTGCCGGTTTTTGCCTATGGTCACTTCATCACCGTGGCGGTGAATTTCCTGATTCTGGCCTTCATCATTTTCATGATGGTCAAACAAATCAACCGACTCAAGCGTGAAACCCCGGTCGAAGCGCCTCCGGCACCCGCCCCGGCACCGACGGCTGAAGACATTTTGCTGCTGCGCGAAATTCGTGACAGCCTGAAGAAATAATCCAAACAGACGCCACCGTCTTCACGGTGGCATTTGGTGCCACGGTCAGGGCGCCCCGATCAATTGGCGCGCCATGCGCAGCGCCTCGATCAAACTCGAAGCATCGGCCCGGCCGGTGCCGGCGAGGTCAAACGCCGTGCCGTGGTCGGGGCTGGTGCGGATCAGCGGCAAGCCCAGCGTGACGTTGACGCCCTGCTCCACGCCCAGGTACTTGACCGGGATCAAGCCTTGGTCGTGGTACATCGCCACCACCACATCAAACTCCCCCGGGCGCTGTGCCTGGTCGCGGGCCCGCATGAACACGGTGTCCGGGGCGATGGGGCCCTCCACCAGCAGGCCCTGGGCCCGCGCGGCGCGCACCGCCGGCTCGATGATGTCGACCTCCTCACGACCGAACAAACCGCCCTCGCCCGCATGCGGGTTCAGGCCCGCCACCCCGATGCGCGGCGCGCGCCCCAGGGTGCGCGACAGCGCTGCATGGGTGATCCGCAAGGTGGTGAGCACGTTGTCGTAGGTGACCGCCTCGATGGCGTCGCGCAGTGACACATGGATGCTGACCAGCACGGTGCGCAGCTCGGGGTTGGCCAGCATCATGCGCACGGGCATCTCCGCCAGGGGCACCCCGGCATGACGGGCCGCCTCGGCCTGCAGCAACTCGGTGTGACCGGGGTAGTCGCCCCCCGCCGCGTGCAAGGCCTCCTTGTGCAAGGGCGCCGTGACCACCCCACCGACCGCGCCCTGCAGGGCCGCGCGCGCCGCCCACACCACGGCGTCCGCGGCACGTCGCCCCGCCTCGGCGCTGACCTGCCCCCAGGCCGGCACCTCGCCCAGCGGCTCATCGACCGGCGTGGGGTCCAGCACCGGGATGCAGCGCGGAGGCACCGAGGCCAGATCGGCCGGACTGGCCACCCACACCACGGGCAGCGCCGGCCCGTCGGCCGCCACCACGGCCGCCGCGCGGCGCAGCACCGCCACCTGCCCCACCACCAACACCCCCCGCATCAGCTCGGGCGCTCCGCGGTAGGCCTTGACGATGATTTCAGGGCCAATGCCCGCCGGGTCGCCCTGGGTCAGGGCCAAGGCAGCGCCTGCGGCCCAAGACGGCCGCACAGTCGATGAAGTCATGGCGAGGCCTTTCAAGCGGGGTTGTCGATGTCAATGAACTGGTGCGTCAGGCCCAACTGGGCGGCCACCTGGGCCGCCAGCGCCGGCGCCCCGTAGCGCTCGGTCGCGTGGTGCCCCGCAGCCACGAAAGCCACCCCCAACTCGCGCGCGTAGTGGGCTTGCGGCTCGGAGATCTCACCGGTGATGAAGGCATCGGCGCCCGCCGCGATCGCGGCCTCGAAATAGCCCTGCGCACCGCCCGTGCACCAGGCCACCCGGCGCACCGGCCGGCCATCGCCTGGCACCACCGTCACGGCACGGCCCAGGCACTGCGCCACATGCTTGCCCAGCGCGTCGGCCGAGGCCCAGTCTGTCGAGGCCAGGCAGCCCAGGTTCTGCTCGCCGAACCAGGCGTCGGCCTGCCAGCCCAGCACGCGCCCCAACTGGGCGTTGTTGCCCCATTGCGGGTGCGCATCCAGGGGCAGGTGGTAGGCCAGCAAGTTGATGTCATGGGCCAGCAAGCGCTGCAGGCGTTGTTTCATCCAGCCCGTCACGCGGCCATCCTGGCCACGCCAGAACAGGCCATGGTGAACCAGGATCGCGTCGGCCCGGGCCTCGATGGCGGCGTCGATCAGCGCCAGGCTGGCGGTGACGCCCGACACCAGGTGGCGCACCGTGGCCCGGCCCTCCACCTGCAAGCCATTGGGGCCGTAATCTTTGAAACGTTCAGGTTGCAGCCAGACGTCGCAGGTCTGCAGCAGGGTGTGTCGATCAGTGCTCATGGCCTCGATTGTCTCAGCAGCCAAGCGCAGAGGGCAGGCGCCGTCGGGTCGCGAAGGCGGCAAACGGCCCGGGCTTGGTGGACAATAGGCCGCAGACCTGCCGCGCCCGCCCGCGGCCCCCTCAGCTTTCCTGACGAATGACAGACGGACCCCCATGAAGCGCATCTGGCTGCTGTTTTCTCAATCTGTGACCGTGTTGCTGGCCGCCTACTTTGTGGTGGCCACCCTGCAGCCCGGTTGGGTGCGCCAAGGCCTGGTGCACTCGCAAGGGGGCATTGCCCTGATCGAAGCCCCGGCCGCCCCCGCCGGCGTGCCCGCCCCGGGCAGCCTCAGTGGCGCGGCGCGCAAGGCCTCGCCGGCCGTCGTCAGCATCAACACCAGCAAGGCCGCCCAGCAACCGCGCAGCAGCGACCCCTGGTACCAGTTCTTCTTCGGCACCCCGGGCCCGCAGGCCCAACCGCAGCAAGGTGGCCTGGGCAGCGGCGTGATCGTCAGCCCGACCGGCTACATCCTGACCAACAACCACGTGGTCGAGAACGCCGATGAGATCGAGGTCACGCTCAATGACGGTCGCAGCGCCAACGCCAAGGTGATCGGCACCGACCCGGACACCGACCTGGCCATCCTGAAGATCGAACTCGACAAGCTGCCCGTGATCGCCCTCGGCAACTCGGACACCTTGCAGGTCGGCGACCAGGTGCTGGCCATCGGCAACCCCTTCGGTGTGGGGCAGACGGTCACCAGTGGCATCGTCAGCGCCATGGGGCGCAACCAATTGGGCATCAACACCTTCGAGAACTTCATCCAGACCGACGCCGCGATCAACCCCGGCAACTCGGGGGGCGCCCTGGTGGATGTGAATGGCAACCTGCTGGGCATCAACACCGCCATTTACTCGCGCTCCGGCGGCAGCATGGGGATTGGCTTTGCCATCCCAGTCTCGACCGCCCGCCAGGTGCTGGACAGCATCGTCAAGGACGGCCGAGTGACCCGGGGCTGGATTGGCGTCGAACCCAATGAGCTGTCGCCGGAACTGGCCGAAACCTTCGGCATCAAGCCAGTGCCCGGGGTGATCATCACCGGGGTGCTGCAAAACGGCCCGGCGGCCCAGGCCGGCATCCGCCCGGGCGATGTGATTGTTCAGGTCGGCGACAAGCCGGTGACGAGCGTGCCCGAGTTGTTGAACCATGTGTCCCTGCTCACACCGGGCCAGGCCAGTCGCTTCCAGCTGCTGCGCCGCGGCGACAAGGTGGCCGTCGAAGTGACGCCCGGCATCCGCCCGCGCGCCCACCCACAACGCCGTTGAGGCAGCGGCACCAACACTGGCACCGATCACCCAGCCCACCGCTCGGCAACAGGCTTCGTGCAGGCCCAGGGCGAACGCCTGATGAGGCTCCAGGAGGACCGAGGCAGGCCCCGCAACGGCCATGGCGCGGTGCTGGAAGGTGATGAGTGAAGTAGACAGGGGCCGACGGCGGCGCAGCGCCAGCCCTTCGATCGTTCGGCCGGGTGGCGCGCTTCAGATTCAGAGCCAGGGCGCCAGTCCCGAATGTTCAGATCAGGGGGCCCAGGTCCCAGCGCTCAACCACCCAGCGCTCAACCACCGGCAGGGTGCGCCGTGCCGCCCTGCCCGAGCCCACCTGAGATCAGGCTGCAGGGCCTTCGTTGGCGTCGTCTGAAGGCTTGGTGGTGCTGCGCACAAAAGCCTGAGCCGCCAGGATGCCGACCTCGTACAGGCCGCCCACCACACCAAGCAGGATCAGCATCGACCCCGCGTCCGGCGGCGTGACCAAGGCCGTGCCCACCGAGGCAGCGACCCAGAAGTAGCCACGGTACTGGCGCAGCTGCGCCGTGGTGACGATGCCCATGCGCACGAGCAGGATCACCGCCACCGGCACCTCAAACGCGAGCCCAAAGGCCAGGAACATGCCCAGCACGAAGTCCAGGTAGGCCTCGATGTCAGGGGCGGCCGTGATCGACTTGGGCGCGAAGCTCTGAATGAACGAGAACACCTTGCCAAAGACAAAGAAGTAGCAGAACGCCACGCCCACGATGAACAGCACCGTGCTCGACACCACCAGCGGCAGCACCAGCTTCTTCTCGTGCGAGTACAGGCCCGGCGCCACGAAAGCCCAGATCTGGTAGAGCACATAGGGCAAGGCGATCAGGAGCGCCGTCATGAACAGGATCTTGATCGGCACCACGAACGGCGACACCACATTGGTGGCGATCAACGTGGCCCCCTTGGGCAAGTAAGCCACCAGCGGCGCCGCCAGCAGGTCGTACAGCTCGCCAGGGCCCGGGTAGAAAGACAGCAGCAGTGCAACCACCCCGACCGAGAGCAAGGCCTTGACCAGGCGGTCGCGCAACTCCATCAGGTGCTGCACAAAAGGCTGCTCGGTACCGGCCAGTTCGTCGTCTTGTTTAGGGGAGTCGGACATGTTGGAGAAGAAGAATGAGGGGAGGCGCTCCGGCGTGGGCACCGAGGCCGGGAGGGGGAGGCGTCAAAACGACGAAAGGGCCGGCAGCGGCCCTTTCAATTGAACTTCCGCGGCCGGTAGCGGGCGACACGCGCAGCGCCAGACAAGGCCTTGGTCCGCACACCATTGCGGGCTTTGTACCACTGTGGCGTCGCGCCCCGCTTCAAGCGCCAGTTCTTGCCGGGGTGGCGGTAACTGGGCAGCGAGGCCTCGACTTGGCTGGTCAGCGCCGCCTCGGTGGTCTCGCTCCAGGACTGCTCAAACTCCCGGGTGCTGGTGTGGATGGAGTTCTCCACATCCCGAGCGGCGCTTTCGACGGTGTCCTTCATCTTGCGCAGCTCGTCCAGGTCCATCGAACGGTTCACCTCGGCCTTGACGTCGGCCACATAGCGCTGCGCCTTGCCCAGCAAGGTGCCGACCGTGCGGGCCACCCGTGGCAGCTTCTCGGGCCCGATGACGATCAACGCCACCGCGCCGATCAGCGCCATTTTGGAAATGCCAAGGTCAATCATGAAGGAATCCGTCCGCTAGAAAAAAGCCACCCACCGTCCACACAGACGGGGCCCGGCAGGGGCCCACCCACCCGCAAGTGGGTGCTGTGAAGCTCAGGACTTGGTCTTGGCTTCAACATCAATGGTGGCTTTCTCAGCCACCTTGTTCGCAGCCACCTGGGCCGCGGGGGCGTTGGCAGCCGCAGCATCGGCGGCAGCGGCGGCTTCAGCGGTCCCGCCGTCCTTCATGCCATCCTTGAAGCCTTTGACGGCGCCGCCCAAATCAGAACCGATGTTCTTGAGCTTCTTGGTGCCAAACACCATCACCACGATCAGCAGCACGATCAGCCAGTGCCAGATAGAAAACGAACCCATGGATTTCTCCTGAAGAATTGCTAGATTTTAGACGCCGATCACCGTGAGGTCCGGCCACATTGCGAAGTATCAGCCCTTGAGCCAGGGCCGAGGACCACCCATGACATGAACATGGAGATGGTGCACCTCCTGTCCACCTTCCGCGCCCGTATTGGTCACGATGCGGAAGCCGCCTTCGGGGTAGGGGCGGCAGCCTTGCTCGATCGCCAGCTGGGGGGCCAGCGTCATGATCTTGCCCATCAGGGCGGCATGTTCGGGCCCCACCTGCGCCATCGACGGGATGTGCAGCTTGGGGATGATCAGAAAATGCACCGGCGCCCAGGGCGCAATGTCGTGAAAAGCAAACAGGTCTTCGTCCTCAAAGACCTTGCGCGAGGGAATCTGTCCCGCCACGATCTTGCAGAAAATGCAGTTGGCATCAGCCGACATCAGGCCACTCCATGGGTTGTTGACGGTTCATGCGCACCATGCCCAGCACGATGCGGTAGAGAAACCACAAAGAAACAAGCCCCCAGGCGATCATGCCGGGAAGCAGAAAAAACAGCCACAGCGGCGCCGTCAGCAGGTAAAACAAGCCCGCCCACAGCACCGTGCGGATGCGCCACTGGCAATGGGTGGCCTGCCACTGCCCCAGGGCCTGGCGGCGCGAGATCAAATCGATCACCAAGGCCACCAAGAGCAGGCCAACCGAGGCTTGTGCCCCTGGCAGGACGGCCCCCAGGGCCACCACCAGGTGCAGCACGTAGCTGACCCAGCCCCAGGCGGTGCTGCCTTCAGCGTCAGGGTTCTCAACGTGCATGGGGCAACTCCTCAGAAGGGATGGGGGAACCGGGTCAGACCTGACCGGCTTCGCGGCCCTGCAGCTTGCGCAGGGCTTTTTCTTCGATGCCGCTGGTGCCTTCGCGGCGCTCCAGTTCGGCCACCACATCGGCCGGGCTCAGGCCGTAATGGGCCAGCGCGATCATCGAATGAAACCACAGGTCGGCCACTTCGTAGACGATCTTTTGCGGGTCACCGCCGTGGTCCGCGTCCTTGGCGGCCATCACGGTTTCGGTGGCTTCTTCACCGATTTTCTTGAGAAACGCATCGGGCCCCTTGTGCAGCAGGCGCGAGACATAGCTTTTGTCGGGGTCGCCCCCATTGGCCGGCTTGCGGCTTTCGATGACGGCGGCCAGTCGGGCCAGGGAATCGTTGGAGCTCATGGGCACTTACTTGTAGATGGATTCCGGGTCTTTCAAGACCGGGTCGACCGGACGCCACTGGCCCTGGTCGTACTGCTGGAAGAAACAGCTGTGGCGCCCGGTGTGGCAGGCGATGCCCGGCTCATGGCCTTGCTGCGTGACCTTGAGCAGAACCACGTCGTTGTCGCAATCGAGGCGGATGTCGTGCACCGTCTGGACGTGGCCGGACTCCTCGCCCTTGAACCACAGCTTGTTGCGCGAGCGGCTGAAATACACCGCCCGCCCCAGCTCGGCCGTCTTTTGCAGGGCCTCGCGGTTCATCCACGCAAACATCAGCACATCGTTGCTGCCTTGCTCTTGGGCGATCACGGGCACCAGGCCCTGTGCGTCCCACTTGACTTCATCTAACCAGTTCATGGGGCGATTGTCGGTGATTTGTGTGACCAAACCGGCAGACGGCCCGCCGAGGGCCGGCCCCGCGAGTGGTTTGTCAGCGGCGAACCGGGATGCCCCGCTCGGCCATGCGGGCCTTGGCCTGGGCCACGGTGTACTCACCGTAGTGGAAGATGCTGGCAGCCAGCACGGCGTCGGCACCGCCTTGCTGCACGCCGTCGGCCAGGTGGTCGAGGTCGCCGACACCGCCCGAGGCGATCACCGGCACGCTGACAGCGTCGCTGACCGCCCGGGTCAGCGCCAAGTCAAAGCCCGACTTGGTGCCGTCGCGGTCCATGCTGGTGAGCAGGATCTCGCCTGCGCCGCGGCGCGCCATCTCGGTGGCCCAGGCCACTGCGTCGAGACCGGTGTTCTTGCGGCCCCCGTGGCTGTAGACGTCCCAGCCCTCGCCCCGCGCCAGCACGTCGTCGCCGTGGCGGCGCTTGGCGTCGATGGCCACCACGATGCACTGCGCACCATAGCGGGCCGAGGCGTCGCTGATGACCTGCGGGTTGGCAATGGCGGCTGAATTGAAGCTGGTCTTGTCGGCGCCCGCATTGAGCAGGCGACGCACGTCGTCCACGGTGCGCACGCCCCCGCCCACGGTCAGCGGGATGAAGACCTGCGACGCCACCGCCTCGATGATGTGCAGGATCACATCGCGCCCATCGCTGGTCGCCGTGATGTCCAGGAAGGTCAGTTCGTCCGCGCCCTGCTCGTTGTAGCGGGCCGCGATCTCGACCGGGTCGCCCGCGTCGCGCAACTCGACGAAATTGACGCCTTTGACGACCCGCCCGCCCGTCACGTCGAGGCAGGGGATGATGCGTTTGGCCAGCATCAGAGCGATCCGTTGAGTTCGTCGGCGCGCGCTTGTGCGGCCGCGAAATCGAGGTCGCCCGAGTAGATGGCGCGACCACAGATCACACCCTCAACGCCCTCGTCCTCGACGGCGCACAGCTGCTCGATGTCGGCCATGCTGCCCAGGCCGCCCGAGGCGATCACCGGGATCGTCAGGGCCTGCGCCAGCTTGACGGTGGCGTCGATGTTGATGCCCGACAGCATGCCGTCGCGGCCGATGTCGGTGTAGATGATGGACTCAACGCCCCAGTCTTCGAACTTGCGCGCCAGGTCGACCACTTCGTGGCCGGTCAGCTTGCTCCAGCCATCGGTGGCGACCTTGCCGTCCTTGGCGTCCAGGCCGACGATGATGTGACCACCAAACGCGGTGCAGGCGTCCTTCAGGAAGCCCGGGTTCTTGACCGCGGCGGTGCCGATGATGACGTAGCGCAGCCCGCCGTCGATGTACTTTTCAATCGTGTCCAGGTCCCGGATGCCCCCGCCCAGCTGCACCGGAATGTCGTCTCCCACGGCCTTGAGGATGGACTTGATGGCCCCGTAGTTTTGCGGCTTGCCCGCAAAGGCGCCATTCAGGTCCACCAGGTGCAGGCGGCGAGCGCCTTTGTTGACCCAGTTGAGCGCCATGGCGGCGGGGTCTTCACCGAAGGTGGTGGCCTGGTCCATGTCGCCTTGTTTGAGGCGAACGCAGTGGCCGTCTTTGAGATCGATCGCAGGAATGAGTTGCATGGTGCCGTGAGCAGCGAAATTGCAGCGGGAAAAAATCAGGGCTTCCAGTGAAGGAAGTTGCGGAACAGGGCCAGGCCGTGGCCGGCGCTCTTTTCGGGGTGGAACTGGGTGGCAAAAATATTATCGCGCGCGACTGCCGCGGTAAAGCGACCGCCATAGTCGGCTTCACCCACGCTGTGGCGCGCATCGGACGGACGCGCGTAGAAACTATGCACGAAATAGAAGTAACTGTCATCGGGCACGCCCGCCCACAGCGCGTGGGGCTGGGCCTGGCGCACCTGGTTCCAGCCCATCTGCGGCACCTTGAAACGGCTGCCATCGGCCTGAACCCGGCCTGCCAGGTCAAACTTGACCACCTCGCCAGGGATCAAGCCCAGGCCCGGGGTGTCGCCCTCGGCGCTGTGGTCGAGCAGCATCTGCATGCCGACGCACACGCCGAACAAGGGCTTGTTGGCAGCGGCCTCCAGCACCGATTCCAGCAAGCCGGACTCGCGCAGTTCGCGCATGCAGTCGGGCATGGCGCCCTGCCCCGGCAGCACCACGCGGGTGGCGGCGCGCACGTCCTCGGGGCGCGAGGTGATGAGCACCTGCACCCCGCTGTCCTGGGCCACGGCTTGCACTGCCTGCGACACCGAACGCAGGTTGCCCATGCCGTAATCGACCACCGCCACGGTATTGGATGATGTAGTCATCGCGAACAATCTCAACAAAAGCGGCCACGGAGCAAAGCCCGGACCCGGTCAAACAATCAGAGCGAGCCCTTGGTCGACGGGATCACCCCCACCGAACGCGGGTCCAGTTCCAGCGCGGCGCGCAGGGCGCGGGCGAAGGCCTTGAACACAGTCTCGCATTGGTGGTGGGCGTTGTGCCCCTTCAGGTTGTCGATGTGCAGGGTCACGCCGGCGTGGTTGACAAAGCCCTGGAAGAACTCAAAGGTGAGCTGGGTGTCGAAGCCGCCGATCATGCCGCTGGTGAAAGGCACCTGCATGTGCAGCCCCGGGCGGCCCGAGAAGTCGACCACCACGCGCGACAACGCCTCGTCGAGCGGCACATAGGCATGGCCGTAGCGGCGGATGCCTTTTTTGTCGCCAACCGCGCGCGCAAAGGCCTGGCCCAAGGTGATGCCGACGTCTTCGACCGTGTGGTGACCGTCGATGTGCAGGTCGCCTTCGCAGTGGATGTCGAGGTCGATCAGGCCATGGCGCGCAATCTGGTCGAGCATGTGGTCAAAGAAACCGATGCCGGTGTGCAGCTTCGACAGGCCGGTGCCGTCCAGATTGATGCGGGCGGTGATGCGCGTCTCGGCCGTGTTGCGGGAGACTTCTGCGGTGCGCTCAGCCGGGGCGGCGCTGGTGGGAACAAGGGCGGAGGAGGTCATAAGGAAGCCTGAAGCGCGGCCAACATGCGGTCGTTGTCGTCGGGCGAGCCCACGGTCAGCCGCAGGCACTGGGCCAGCAATGGGTGCATTTTAGAAACGTTCTTGATCAGGACCCCGCGAGCACGCATGCCGTCGAAGGTCTTCTGGGCCTCGGGTACCCGCACCAGCACCATGTTGGCGTCGCTGTTCCAGGCCTTCACACCGGGCACAGCGGCCAGGGCCGTCAGCAGGCGGGCACGCTCGCTGCGCAGCGTGGCGGCTTGCTGGTCGAACACCTCGGCATGCTCGAGCGCAAACAGCGCGCACTCGGCGTTGAGCACGCTGATGTTGTAGGGCGGGCGCACCTTGTCGAGCTCGGCAATCAGGGCTTCGGGGCCCATCATGTAGCCCAGGCGGATGCCGGCCAGACCGAACTTGCTGAGCGTGCGCATCAGCAGCACATGGGCGTGGCGCTCAGGGTGGGCGCTGATTTCGCTGAGCCAGCTGTGGCTGGCAAAGGGCTGGTAAGCCTCGTCCATGACCACCAGGCCGCCCTGCTCGCCCACCGCGGCGATCACGCGGCGGATGACGTCGGCGTTCCAGAGGTTGGCGGTGGGGTTGTTCGGGTAGGCCAGGTAGGTGATGGCGGGGCGGTGCTCGGCAATCGCGGCCAGCATGGCGGCCTCGTCGAGCTCGAAGTCGGCGGTCAGCGGCACCCCCACGAACTGCAGGCCTTGCAGCTGCGCGCTCATGGCGTACATGACAAAGCCCGGCACCGGCGCCAGTACCTTGGCCCCCGGCAGGTCGCAGGCCAGGGCCAGCAGAGAAATCAGCTCGTCCGAACCGTTGCCCAACATCAGGGCCTGGCCCACCGGCAGGCCGGCATGGACGGCCAACGCCCGCTTGAGGTCGTTGATGCGCTCACCGGGGTAGCGGTTGACTGCCACCCGCCCCAGGCGCTCCCCCAGCTGGGCTTGCAGCGCAGGGGGCAGACCAAAGGGGTTTTCCATCGCGTCGAGCTTGAGCAGGCCGGTGGCGTCTTGCACCGCGTAGGCGTGCATGGACTGCACGTCCTGGCGGATCACCCGCAGGGCGGAAGGGGGGGTCGGGCTCATCGCTTGAGTCTCATTTCTGCCGCTTGGGCGTGGGCCTGCAGGCCTTCGCCGTAGGCGAGTTCGGCGGCGATGCGACCCAGGGTCTGGGCACCGGCTTCGCTGACCTCGATCAGGCTGCTGCGTTTTTGGAAGTCATACACCCCCAGCGGCGAGCTGAAGCGCGCCGTGCCACTGGTGGGCAGCACGTGGTTGGGGCCGGCGCAGTAGTCGCCCAGGCTTTCGCTGGTGAAGGCGCCCAGGAAAATGGCACCGGCGTGCTTGAGCAGCGGCTCCCAGCGGTGCGGATCGCGGCTGGAGACCTCCAGGTGCTCGGGAGCGATGCGGTTGCTGATGGCGCAGGCCTCTTCCATGTCGCGGGTCAGGATCAGAGCACCGCGGTCGCTGAGCGACTTGGCAATGATGGCGGCACGCGGCATGGTGGGGAGCAGGCGGTCGATCTCGCGCTGCACCGCGTCGAGGTAAGCGGCGTCCGGGCACAACAGGATGCTCTGCGCCAACTCATCGTGCTCGGCCTGGCTGAACAGGTCCATGGCCACCCAGTCGGCCGGGGTGCTGCCGTCGGCCAGCACCAGGATTTCACTCGGGCCCGCAATCATGTCGATGCCTACGGTGCCGAACACCCGCTTCTTGGCGCTGGCCACGTAGGCGTTGCCCGGGCCGGTGATCTTGTCCACCTTGGGCACGGTGGCGGTGCCATAGGCCAGCGCGGCCACGGCCTGCGCGCCCCCAATGGTGAAGGCCCGGCTGACACCGGCCACGTAGGCGGCGGCCAGCACGAGTGCGTTCTTTTCGCCCTTGGGGGTGGGCACCACCATGATGATCTCGCCCACACCAGCGACGTGGGCCGGGATGGCGTTCATCAGCACGCTGGACGGGTAAGCCGCCTTGCCGCCGGGCACATAGATGCCGACGCGGTCCAGCGGGGTGACCTTCTGGCCCAGCAAGGTACCGTCTTCATCGCGGTAGCTCCAGCTCTCGCCCGAGGCTTTTTTCTGCGCTTCGTGGTAGCTGCGCACACGGCGGGCCGCCTGTTCGAGGGCCTGACGCTGGGCTTCGGGCAGGCTGTCAAAGGCCGCCTTGAGTTCGGCCTGGCTCAGCTCCAGGGCCGACATGTCGGCGGCCTCGAGGCCGTCAAAACGCTGCGTGTACGCCAGCACAGCGGCGTCGCCCCGGTGCTGCACATCGGCCAGGATGTCGGCCACGCGCTGCTCGATGGCAGCATCGGTGTCGGCCGACCAATGCAGTCGGGCCTGAAAGTCGGCCTCGAAGGTGGCGGATTGGGTGGACAGTCGGGCAGGTGCAGCAACCAGGGTCATGGTGGGGAGGGTCTCCGGTCGGGGGAATTCAATCGGCTTTCACGGCGCCCGCAAAGGCGTCGATGATGCGGCGGATGGGCGCTTGCTTGAGCTTGAGGGCCGCTTGGTTGACCACCAGGCGCGAGCTGATGTCCATGATGCGTTCCACCTCCACAAGGTGGTTGGCCTTCAGGGTGCTGCCCGTCGACACCAGGTCCACGATGGCGTCGGCCAGGCCGGTCAGCGGGGCCAGTTCCATGCTGCCGTACAGCTTGATCAGGTCGACGTGCACGCCCTTGGTGGCAAAAAAGTCGCGTGCAATGGTGGTGTATTTGGTCGCCACGCGCAGGCGCGAACCCTGCTTGACCACGCCGGCGTAGTCGAAGTCGGAACGCACCGCCACGCTCATGCGGCAGCGCGCGATGTTGAGGTCCAGCGGCTGGTACAGGCCTTGGCCGCCGTGCTCGATCAGCGTGTCTTTGCCGGTCACGCCCAGGTCGGCCCCGCCGTACTGCACATAGGTGGGCACGTCGGTGGCGCGCACCAGCACCACGCGCACATCGGGCTGGTTGGTCGGCAAGATGAGCTTGCGCGACTTGTCGGGGTCCTCAGTGACCTCGATGCCGGCGGCAGCCAGCAGCGGCAGGGTTTCGTCAAAGATGCGGCCTTTGGAAAGGGCGAGAGTGATCATGAAGGGGTCCTTGCAGTGGCGCACCGGCTCAGCGGGTGCGCTCGATGTCGGCGCCCAGGCCGCGCAGTTTGTCTTCCATGCGGTCGTAGCCGCGGTCGAGGTGGTAGATGCGGTCGACCACGGTCTCGCCCTCGGCCACCAGGCCGGCGATCACCAGGCTGGCGGACGCGCGCAAATCGGTGGCCATGACGGTGGCGCCCGACAGGCGCGGCACGCCCTCGATGACCGCCACCTTGCCATCGGTCTGGATGCGCGCGCCCAGACGGGCCAGCTCATCGACGTGCATGAAGCGGTTCTCAAAGATGGTTTCGGTCACCGTCGACGTCCCGCGCGAAACGCAGTTGAGCGCCATGAACTGGGCCTGCATGTCGGTCGGGAAGCCCGGGTATTCGGTGGTGCGGAAGCTCTGGGCCTTGAAGTGCTCATAGGCCGGGCCCTTGGCTTGCACGCGGATGCCTTGGTCGTTGGCCGTGATGCTGGCCCCAGCCTCGCGCAGCTTGTCGATCACCGCGTCCAGGTGGTCGGCACGGCCGTGGCGCAGGAACACGTCGCCACCGGTGGCAGCGACCGCGCACAGGAAGGTACCGGTCTCGATGCGGTCCGCCACCACGGTGTGGTCGCAGCCATGCAGGCGCTCCACGCCCTGGATGCGGATGCGGCTGGTGCCGTGGCCCTCGATGCGGGCGCCCATGGCGATCAGCATCTCGGCCAGGTCAGGGATCTCGGGTTCCTGGGCAGCGTTCTCCAGCACGGTCTCGCCTTCGGCCAGGGCGGCGGCCATCAGGAAGTTCTCGGTGCCGGTGACAGTGACCATGTCGGTGGTGATGCGCGCGCCCTTCAGGCGGGTGCGGCCGGCGGGCAGGCTGGCCAGCATGTAGCCGTGCTCGACCGTGATCTCGGCCCCCATGGCTTGCAGGCCTTTGATGTGCTGATCGACCGGACGCGACCCAATGCCACAGCCGCCGGGCAACGACACCCGGGCGCGGCCAAACCGGGCCACCAGCGGCCCCAAGGCGAGCACCGAGGCGCGCATGGTCTTGACCAGCTCATAAGGCGCTTCGGGCAGGGTCAAGGTGCTGGCGTCAAGGCGCACCTCACCGTCGGCACCGCGCTCGGCGGTGACGCCCATGTGGTGCAACAGTTTGAGCATGGTGACCACGTCTTGCAGACCCGGCACATTGCGCAGCGTGATGGGCTCATCGCTCAGCAAGGCGGCACACAGCTCAGGCAGGGCTGCGTTTTTGGCGCCAGAAATAAGGGCTTCGCCGTTGAGGGGGCGGCCGCCACGGATGAGGAGTTTGTCCATCGGGGAAAAATCAGGGTTTGAAAGGGGCTCGCAGACAGCCGGATCGCCATCAGCGCGGCTGGGCGGCCCATTCTGCGGGCGTGAAGGTCTTCATCGACAGGGCGTGGACCTCATCGGTGTGCATTTTCTCACCAAGCGTGGCGTAAACCCGCTGGTGGCGCTGGATTGCGCGTTTGCCTTCAAACTCGGTCGACACGATGGTGGCGTACCAGTGGCGGCCGTCCCCTTCGAGGGTGATGTGGTCGCAGTTCAGGCCTGCGGCAATGAGGTTCTTCAGATCGTCAGCGGTCATGGGAAAACAGCAAGGTAAGGGGTCGTTCAAACAAACGAGGCCACGGCGCGGGGCCGATCGCTCAGCTGCGGATCTTGTAGCCCGTGCGCAGCAGGTGCAGGGCAATGCCGCTGACCACCAACCAGGCGGTGCCCACCAGGGCCAGGCTCACCCAGGGCGAGACGTCGCTGACCCCGAAGAAGCCGTAGCGGAAGCCGTCGATCATGTAGAAAAACGGGTTCAGGTGGCTGACCTGCTGCCAGAACGGCGGCAGGGAGTGGATCGAATAGAACACGCCCGACAAAAAGGTCATGGGCATGATCACGAAGTTCTGGAACGCGGCCATCTGGTCGAACTTCTCGGCCCACAGGCCGGCGATCAGGCCCAGCGCCCCCAGCATCGACGCACCCAGCACGGCGAACACCACGATCCAGACCGGCGCCACAAAGGACGGCATGGCAAAGAAAGAGGTGACCACAAAAACACCCAGACCGACCGCCAGACCGCGCACCAGCGAGGAGCCGACATAGGCCACAAACCAGGCCCGGTGCGACAAGGGGGTCAGCAGCAAGAACACCAGGTTGCCCATGATCTTGCTCTGGATCAGCGAGGAGGAGCTGTTGGCGAACGCGTTTTGCAGCACGCTCATCATCACCAGCCCGGGGATCAGGAAGGCGGTGTAGGTGACGCCTTGCGTGCCCTCGGCGCGCTGGTCCAGCACATGGCCAAACACCATCAGGTAGAGCACGGCGGTCAGCACCGGGGCTGCGACGGTCTGGAAGCTGACCTTCCAGAAGCGCAGGATCTCTTTGTAGAGCAGGGTTTGCCAGCCGGTCATGCGCTCACCTCCGTCGCGGGGGCGGCGGGGCGGCTGCCGCTGGCCTTGCTCATCACACTGATGAACACGTCTTCGAGGTCGGCCTTGCGCACCTCGATGTCCTCGGCCACCAGGCCGGATTCGCGCACCAGCGCCAGACAGCGCTCGATGTCGGCGGCGTCGTGCACCGGCAGCTGGGCAATGCGGCCCGTGACCCGGGCCTGGGCGCGCAGGGCCACCGGCAGTTCGCCGTCGACCTTGAAGCGCAGCACATTGCCCGAAGCCTGGCTCAGCAGGTCGGTGGTGCGCTCGAGCGCCACCACCTGGCCTTGCTTGAGCATCGCAATGCGCCCGCAGAGGGCTTCAGCTTCGTCCAGGTAATGGGTGGTCAGCAGCACGGTGTGGCCCTGCTTGTTGAGTTTGGCGATGAACTGCCACAGGGTCTGGCGCAACTCCACGTCGACGCCCGCAGTGGGCTCGTCGAGCACGATGATCGGCGGGCGGTGCACCAGGGCCTGCGCCACCAGCACGCGGCGCTTCATGCCGCCCGACAGCTGACGCATGTTGGACTTGGCCTTGTCGGCAAGGCCCAAGCTTTCGAGCAGCTCGTCGATCCAGGCGTCGTTGTTCTTGACGCCGAAGTAGCCCGACTGGATCTTGAGCGCCTCGCGCACATTGAAAAACGGGTCGAACACCAGCTCCTGGGGCACGATGCCCAGGCGGCGCCGCGCCTCGGCGTAGTCCCCCTGCACGTCCGCGCCTTGCACAAGCACGCGTCCGGCACTGGCACGCGCCAGGCCCGCCAGGATGCTGATCAGGGTGGTTTTGCCCGCCCCATTGGGACCGAGCAGGCCGAAGAATTCCCCCTCTTCAATGTCAAAGCTGACATTGTTCAAGGCCTGAAACGGGCCACGGGGGGTCGAGAAGGTCTTGGAGACCGATTGGAAGGAGACTGCTGGCATGGAGACTGGGGATTTTAAGCCCTCCCCCCACTGGGGTGCTGAGCCGCCCGGGGTGGCCTTGCGCCGGCAGCGGCCATGGCGCCGACGGCGAGCACGGGTTCAGGGCATCAACCCTGGACCGGCAGCAGTTCGCTGACCCCGTAAAGCTGGGCCAGCGAAGCCAGCCGGGCGTGCAGCCCACGCACCACAAAACCCTTGCCCAGGGCCAGCGCTTCGCGCCGACAGGCCAGCAGGACGGCGAGCGCGGATGAATCAAACACCACGGTGGCCGAGGCGTCGGCCACCACCAGGGACTCGGCGTCCCGGCGCAGGGCCTGCACCAACATGCTGAGGCAGGCCCCGGCTTGGGCGTGGGTCAATTCAGCGGGCAAGACCAGCACGGATCAGCCCTTCTTGCCGCTGTTGGCCTTGTTGCGCTCGGTCAACGTGGCAATCAGGCCGTCGATGCCCTTGGCATTGATTTCGGTGGCGAACTGGCTGCGGTAGGTTTCCACCAGCCAGACCCCCATCACATTGAGGTTGTAGATCTTCCAGCCCGCGCCCACGCCGGGGGTTTTCTCGAGGCGGTAGTCGAGCTGGATCGGGTCCCCCTTGCCACGCACTTCGGTGCGCACCACCACATCGGCATCGTCTGCCGAAGCGCGCAGCGGCTTGATGGAGATGGTCTGGTCCGAGACCTGGGCCAAAGCCCCCGAATAGGTGCGCACCAGCAGGGTCTTGAATTCTTCCTGCAGGCGGGCCTTCTGCTCCGGCGTGGCCTGACGCCAGGCCGGGCCCACGGCCGCGGCGGTCATGCGCGGGAAGTTCACGTTGGGCATGATCTTGGTGTCCACCAAGGCAATGATCTTGTTGGTGTCGCCACCCTGGATCGCCTTGTCGGTCTTGATGGTTTCCAGCACGTCCGAAGAGAGCTGCTTGATCAGGGCGTCGGGGGCTTCGTCCGCGGCCTGCACGGTCAGCGGCAAAGCCAGGGTCAATGCGCTTGCGGTGGCCATCAGCCAGGCCGCGAGGGTACGTCGTTTCATGTGCATCCTTCCAAGGCGGAACAGGCCCGCCAATCTGGTGTCACCGCCCCAAGGCCCTTGCCTTGCGAGGATCGGGTGCTCACCGGTTCATAACGGAACGCCTGGTCAAAGGGCCGACAAGGCGCCCCCATCAATCAGGGCAGCGGCTCAGGCGGCAAGGCCCCATCGTCGTCTTCCACCGAGGCCTTGCCGTTGCGCTGCTCGTTGTCGCGCAGTTGCAGGTAGACATCGCGGGTGAAGGAGTATTTGTCCAAGGCCGCCTCGTCCAGCACCCGGCTGGCACCCAGCAAGTTGGAGCGCACCGACACCAAACGGGCGGCGAACAGCGAATTGCGGGTCGGAACGTGGTCGATCCGGGTCACCACATCGCCCTTCATGATGAGCGGAAAGGCGACGGTGTCACGCAAGGTGGAGGGCCCGAGGATCGGCAGCACGATGTAAGGGCCAGTGGGCACACCATAGCGCGCCAACGTCTGTCCAAAGTCCTGCTTGTGCTGCTCAATCTGCATCTCGCTGGCCAAATCGAGCACCCCGCCAAGACCGAAGATGGTGTTGAAACCAAAACGCAGCGCGGTGTCAGCCGACGCCTTGACGTTGAGTTGCAGCACGTTGTTGACGAAGGACCAGACTTCACCGAGGTTGGAGAAGAAGTTGTTCACCCCGGTGCGCACCAGCGAAGGGGTGACCTCGCGGTAGGCCGTGGCCACTGGTTTGAGCACCGCGCTGTCCACGGCCTCGTTGAAGCGCGACATGTCCCGGTTGAAAGGCTCCAGCGGATCACGCGGATTCTTGCCTGGCCCCGAGGCGCAGCCCGACAGCAGCGCCAGCGCCAAGGTCAGCAAGGCCCAGCGCCACCAAGCGCCGGGCCGCCGCTGGGACGGCGTGTTGATTTGAATGTGCATTTTTATTTCTTCCCCCCTGCGTTGGGCGTGGACGGACCGTCCGCTGCCTTGCTGTACAAGAACTGGCTGATCAGGTTCTCCAGCACCACGGCCGATTGGGTGGTGCCGATCTTGTCGCCCTGGGCCAGGTTCTTGTCGTCGGCGCCCGCCTCGATGCCGATGTACTGCTCACCCAGCAAACCCGAGGTCAGGATCTTCACGGAGCTGTCCTTCGGGAAAGCGTAGCGGTTTTCGAGCGCCAGGGTGACCTGGGCCTGAAACGACTTGTCATCGAACACGATCGATTCGACCCGGCCCACCACCACACCCGCGCTCTTGACCGCGGCCTTGGGCTTGAGGCCCCCGATGTTGTCGAACTTGGCCGACACCCGGTAGGTGGACTGGAAGCTCAGGCTCAGCAGGTTGGCCGATTGCAGCGCCAGGAACAGCACCGCCGCCAGACCCAGCAGCACGAACAAACCCACCCAGACATCATTTTTGGAGCGTTGCACAACACCCTCCCTTTCACATCGAGGGCAGGCCCTGGGCCCACCCGGTTGAATCTCAGATACTGAACATCAGCGCAGTCAGGATGAAGTCCAGACCCAGCACCGCCAGCGAAGCCACCACCACCGTGCGGGTGGTCGCACGCGACACGCCCTCGGGCGTGGGCGTCGCCTCAAACCCCTGCAGCAAAGCGGTGAAGGTGACGGTGAAGCCAAACACGACGCTCTTGATCACGCCATTGCCCACATCGCTCCAGACGTTCACGCCGCCTTGCATCTGGCTCCAGAAGGAGCCCGAATCGACCCCGATCAGGGGCACCGCAATGACCCAGCCCCCCAACACCCCGACCGCGCTGAACACCGCCGTCAACAGCGGCAAGGTGATCACGCCGGCCCAGAAGCGGGGCGCCAGGATGCGTTGAACCGGGTCCACCGCCATCATTTCCATGGCGCTGAGTTGTTCGCCGGCCTTCATCAGGCCGATCTCGGCCGTCAGCGAGGTGCCCGCCCGTCCGGCAAACAGCAGAGCCGTGACCACCGGCCCCAGCTCGCGCACCAGCGACAGCGCCACCAACTGCCCCAACGCCTCGGAGGAGCCATAGCGTTGAAGGATGTTGAAGCCCTGCAGGCCCAGCACAAAGCCAATGAACAAGCCCGACACGCCAATGATGGCGAGCGAGTAGTTGCCCAAAAAGTGAATCTGGTCGCGCACCAGGCCGAAGCGCCGCAAGCACACGCCCAAGTCGAGCACCAGCCGCACGAACAGGCGCGCGCCGTGGCCCAGGTTGGCCAACTGACGGCGGGTGGCCAGGCCCACATCCGAGGGACGGTACCAGCTCATCGGGCAGCTCCACTGTGGGGGCCAAAGTCGTCCGCCACGGTCGGGCCCGGGTAATGAAATCGCACCGGCCCCTCGGGCAGCGCGTTGACAAACTGATGCACCAACGGGTCTTCGCTGTGGCGCACCTCGTCGGGCGTGCCTTGGGCAGCGATGCGCCCATTGGCCAGCACGATCACCTGGTCGGCGATGTGGAAGGTCTCGTCGAGGTCGTGCGACACGATGATGCTGGTCAGCCCCATGGCGTCGTTGAGCTGGCGGATCAGGCGCGCCGCCGTGCCCAGGGAAATCGGGTCCAGCCCGGCAAAGGGCTCGTCGTACATGACCAGCTCCGGGTCCAGCGCAATGGCCCGCGCCAGCGCCACCCGGCGGGCCATGCCCCCCGAGACTTCGCTGGGCATCAGATCGCGCGCCCCCCGCAAGCCCACGGCATTGAGCTTCATGAGCACGATGTCACGGATCAGCGACTCGGGCAGGTCGGTGTGCTCGCGCAGCGGAAACGCCACGTTGTCGAACACGCTGGAGTCGGTGAACAAGGCCCCAAACTGGAACAACATGCCCATGCGGCGGCGGATGCGGTACAGGCCCGCCATGTCCATGGTGCGCAGGTCTTCACCGTCAAAGCGAAGCTCACCGGACTGGGGCCGGATCTGCCCCCCGATCAGGCGCAGGACCGTGGTCTTGCCGCCCCCTGATGCGCCCATCAAGGCCGTGACCTTGCCCCGGGGAATGGTCAGGGTGACGCCATCCAGGATCAGGCGCTCCCCGTACCCGAAGGTGAGGTCGCGCAGTTCAACAAGTGAGGAATTGGGTAGGGATGCCATGAAGCGAAAACGCCGGACGGTGCCCAGCGTTTTGGAATCATAAGGGATTCAGGTTAACCCGGAGTCAAGCGAGGCCAACACCAATGACAACGCCCCCAGCAGGGGGCGTTGTCATGGCGAAAAACCGAGGGCACCGGACTGAGCCGGCGGCCCGATCAGCGCGGCAGGTCGCTGAAGCCCATCAGGAACTCGTCCACGGCGCGGGCCGCCTGACGACCTTCACGGATGGCCCAAACCACCAGCGATTGACCCCGGCGAATGTCACCAGCAGCGAACACTTTAGGCACATTGGTTGCGTAACCACCGGTGAATTCGGTGCTGGCCTTGGCATTGCCACGGGCATCCTTGTCCACACCAAAGCCGTCCAGCACGGTGGCGACCGGGTTCACAAAACCCATGGCCAGCAGCACCAGGTCGGCCTTGTACTCTTTTTCAGTGCCCGGGATCTCGACCAGCTTGCCGTCCTTGAATTCGACATGCACGGTCTTGAGGCCGGTGACCTTGCCTTTTTCACCGATGAATTCCTTGGTGGAAATGGCGAATTCACGCGTGCAGCCCTCTTCGTGGCTGGAGCTGGTGCGCAGCTTCAGCGGCCAGTAGGGCCAGACCAAAGGCTTGTTTTCTTGCTCAGGCGGCTGAGGCATGACCTCGAACTGGGTCACGCTGACCGCGCCGTGGCGGTTGCTGGTGCCCACGCAGTCGCTGCCGGTGTCGCCGCCACCAATGACGATGACGTGCTTGCCGTCGGCGCGCAACTGGCCCTTGAGCTTGTCGCCCGCGTTGACCTTGTTTTGTTGCGGCAGGAATTCCATCGCGAAATGGATGCCGTCCAGGTCACGGCCCGGCACCGGCAGGTCGCGCGACTGCTCGGAACCACCGGTCAGCAGCACGGCGTCAAAGTCCTTCTTGAGCTGCTCGGGGCTGATGGTTTCCTTGGCCCAGTTGGTGACCTTGGAGCCCTCGGGCAACTTGCCCACCATCACGCTGGTGCGGATGGTCACGCCTTCGGCCTCGAGCTGCTTGGCGCGGCGGTCGATGTGCGACTTCTCCATCTTGAAGTCAGGGATGCCGTAGCGCAGCAGGCCGCCGATGCGGTCGTTCTTCTCGAACAGCGTCACATCGTGACCCGCACGGGCCAGCTGCTGGGCCGCGGCCATGCCGGCCGGGCCGGAGCCCACCACGGCGACCTTCTTGCCGGTCTTGTGCTTGGCGGGACGGGGCTGGACCCAGCCTTCGGCCCAGGCACGGTCGATGATCGCGTGCTCGATCGACTTGATGCCCACGGCGTCGTCATTCACGTTCAGCGTGCAGGCCGCCTCGCAAGGGGCGGGGCAGATGCGGCCAGTGAACTCGGGGAAGTTGTTGGTGCTGTGCAGCACCTCGATGGCGTTTTGCCAGTCGCCCTTGTAAACCAGGTCGTTGAAGTCCGGAATGATGTTGTTGACCGGGCAGCCGTTGTTGCAGAAGGGCGTGCCGCAATCCATGCAGCGCGCACCCTGCACCTTGGCCTGGCTCGGGTCGAGACCGACCACGAATTCCTTGTAGTGCTTCAGGCGCTCGGAAACGGGCTTGTAGCCTTCTTCGATGCGCTCAAATTCCATGAAGCCGGTGACTTTTCCCATGATGCTTTGTCCTTGAATCGTGAGGTCGGATCGAATTACTTGGCCGCAGCCGCTTCTTTGGCCGAGGCCTTGGCCTTGGTGGTCGCCGTGACCGCTTGCTTCTTGGCGTTGATTTCGCCCAGTGCGCGCTTGTACTCGGTCGGGAACACCTTGACGAACTTGGCACGGGCCTCGTTCCAGTTGTCCAGCAGTTCGCGCGCACGCTTGCTGCCGGTCCAGCGGTGGTGGTCTTCCAGCAGCTTCTTGAGCTGGGCTTCGTCGGTCTGGTCGCGGTGCCAGATGGCCGAGTCGATGGTGGCTTCTTGCTCAGCCGCCGGCAGCACCTTGTCCAGGCTGACCATGGCGGTGTTGCAACGGCTGGCGAAGCTGCCGTCGTCGTCGTACACATAGGCCACGCCGCCGCTCATGCCGGCCGCGAAGTTGCGGCCGGTCTTGCCGAGCACGGCCACGGTACCGCCGGTCATGTACTCACAACCGTGGTCACCGGTGCCTTCGACCACCGCCGTGGCACCCGACAGGCGCACCGCAAAGCGCTCGCCGGCCACGCCGCTGAAGAAGGCCTCACCGCTGGTGGCACCGTACATGACGGTGTTGCCGACGATGATGTTGCGAGCGGCTTCGCCACGGAAGTCGATGCTCGGGCGCACCACCACGCGGCCGCCGGAGAGGCCCTTGCCGGTGTAGTCGTTGGCGTCACCAATCAGGTACATGGTGATGCCTCGGGCCAGGAAGGCACCGAAGGACTGACCACCCGTGCCTTCGAGCTGGATGCGGATGGTGTCGTCTGGCAGGCCTTCCGGGTGCACCTTGGTCAGGGCACCGGAGAGCATCGCCCCCACCGAGCGGTTGACGTTGCGGGCCCGTTCGATGAACTGGACCTTCTCGCCCTTCTCGATGGCGGCGCGCGACTTCTCGATCAGCACCACGTCCAGGGCCTTTTCCAGGCCGTGGTCTTGGTTCTCGACATGGTAGCGGGGCACGTCGGCCGACACTTGCGGCTGGGCCAGCAGGCGGCTGAAGTCCAGGCCCTGGGCCTTCCAGTGCTCGATGCCCTTCTTGGTGTCGAGCAGGTCAACGCGACCGACCATGTCGTCGAACTTGCGGATGCCCAGCTGGGCCATGATCTGACGCACTTCTTCGGCAATGAAGAAGAAGTAGTTCACCACGTGCTCGGGCTTGCCCGAGAACTTGGCGCGCAGCACCGGGTCTTGCGTGGCCACGCCCACCGGGCAGGTGTTCAGGTGGCACTTGCGCATCATGATGCAGCCCTCGACCACCAGCGGTGCGGTGGCGAAGCCGAATTCGTCAGCCCCCAGCAGCGCGCCGATGGCGACGTCACGGCCGGTCTTCATCTGACCGTCGGCTTGCACGCGGATGCGGCTGCGCAGGCGGTTCAGCACCAGGGTCTGCTGGGTTTCGGCCAGGCCGATTTCCCACGGACCGCCCGCGTGCTTGATCGACGACCAGGGCGAGGCACCGGTACCACCGTCGTGGCCGGCGATCACCACGTGGTCGCTCTTGCACTTGGCCACGCCGGCCGCGATGGTGCCCACACCGACTTCGGACACCAGCTTGACGCTGATGCTGGAGTGCGGCGCCACGTTCTTCAGGTCGTGGATCAGCTGAGCCAAGTCCTCGATTGAGTAAATGTCGTGGTGCGGCGGGGGCGAAATCAGGCCCACACCGGGCACCGAGTAACGCAGCTTGCCGATGTACTCGGACACCTTGCCACCCGGCAGCTGGCCGCCTTCGCCGGGCTTGGCGCCCTGGGCCATCTTGATCTGGATCTGGTCGGCGCTGGACAGGTATTCAGCGGTCACACCGAAGCGACCCGATGCCACCTGCTTGATCTTCGAGCGCAGCGAGTCACCGGCTTGCAGCGGCAGGTCGACTTCGACCGCGCTGTCGCCGATCACGCTCTTCAGCGTGGCGCCTTGGGCGATCGGGATGCCCTTGAGTTCCTGGCGGTAACGCGCTGGGTCCTCACCGCCTTCACCGGTGTTACTCTTGCCGCCAATGCGGTTCATGGCCACCGCCAGGGTGGCGTGGGCTTCGGTGGAGATCGAGCCCATGGACATGGCGCCGGTGGCGAAGCGCTTGACGATTTCCTTCGCGGGTTCAACTTCGTCGACCGGGATGGCCTTGGCGGGGTCGATCTTGAACTCGAACAGGCCGCGCAGGGTCATGTGGCGACGCGACTGGTCGTTGATGATCTGGGCGTACTCCTTGTACGTGTTCCAGTTGTTGGCGCGGGTCGAGTGCTGCAGCTTGGCAATCGCATCCGGGGTCCACATGTGCTCTTCGCCACGCGCACGCCAGGCGTACTCGCCACCTGCGTCCAGCATGTTGGCCAGCACCGGGTCGTCACCGAAGGCGGCCTTGTGCATGCGGATGGCTTCTTCAGCGATCTCGAACACGCCAATGCCCTCGACACGGCTGGCGGTGCCGGTGAAGTACTTCTCGACGGTTTCGTTGTTGATGCCGATGGCCTCGAACAACTGAGCGCCGCAATAGCTCATGTAGGTGCTCACGCCCATCTTGGACATGATCTTGGACAGGCCCTTGCCAATCGCCTTGACGTAGTTGTAGATGGCCTTGTCGGCCGACAGGTCGCCTGGCAGGTCCTTGTGGATCGCGGTCAGGGTTTCCATCGCCAGGTAGGGGTGGACGGCTTCGGCGCCGTAACCGGCCAGCACGGCGAAGTGGTGCACTTCACGCGCGGTGCCGGTTTCGACCACCAGACCCGCGGTGGTGCGCAGGCCTTCACGCACCAGGTGCTGGTGAATGGCCGACAGCGCCAGCAGCGCGGGAATGGCCACTTGCGTGGCGCTGATGCCACGGTCGCTGATGATCAGGATGTTGTGGCCACCCTTGATCGCGTCCACCGCTTCGGCGCACAGCGAGGCCAGCTTGGCTTCCACGCCTTCATGGCCCCACACCAGCGGGTAGGTGATGTCGAGCGTGTGGCTCTTGAACTTGCCTTGCGTGGTGGCCGCGATGTTGCGCAGCTTGGCCATGTCGGCGAAGTTGAGCACCGGCTGGCTCACTTCGAGGCGCATCGGCGGGTTGACCTGGTTGATGTCCAGCAGGTTGGGCTTGGGACCAATGAAGGACACCAGCGACATCACGATGGCTTCGCGGATCGGGTCGATTGGCGGGTTGGTCACCTGCGCGAACAACTGCTTGAAGTAGTTGTACAGCGGCTTGTTTTTGTCGGACAGCACGGCCAGCGGGCTGTCGTTGCCCATCGAGCCAATGCCCTCTTCGCCGTTGACGGCCATCGGGCTCATCAGGAACTTGATGTCTTCCTGGGTGGTGCCAAAGGCCTGCTGGCGGTCCAGCAGCGACAGCTCGCTGGTGGCCGGTGCCGCGGCCGCGCCGGCTTGCACGTCGTCCAGCTTGATGCGCAGGTTTTCAATCCACTGCTTGTACGGCTTGCTGTTGGCCAGGCTGGCCTTGAGCTCTTCGTCGTCGATCATGCGGCCTTGTTCCAGGTCGATCAGGAACATCTTGCCGGGCTGCAGACGCCACTTGCGCACGATCTTGTTCTCGGGCACGGGCAACACGCCCGACTCGGAACCCATGATCACGAAGTCGTCGTCGGTGATGCAGTAACGCGAAGGACGCAGGCCGTTGCGGTCCAGCGTGGCGCCGATCTGGCGACCGTCGGTGAACACGATCGAGGCCGGGCCGTCCCAGGGCTCAAGCATGGCGGCGTGGTATTCATAGAAGGCCTTGCGGCGCTCATCCATGGTGGTGTGCTGCTCCCAGGGTTCCGGGATCATCATCATCACGGCCTGGCTGATCGGGTAGCCCGACATGGTCAGCAGCTCGAGGCAGTTGTCGAAGGTGGCGGTGTCGGACTGGCCGGCGAAGCTGATCGGGTACAGCTTTTGCAGGTCGGCGCCCAGCACCGGCGAGGACATCACGCCTTCGCGGGCCTTCATCCAGTTGTAGTTGCCCTTGACGGTGTTGATTTCACCGTTGTGCGCCACATAGCGGTAGGGGTGAGCCAACGGCCACTCGGGGAAGGTGTTGGTCGAGAAGCGCTGGTGCACCAGGCCCAGGGCCGAGACGCAACGCGGGTCTTGCAGGTCCAGGTAATAGGTACCGACTTGGTCGGCCAGCAGCAGGCCCTTGTAGACCACGGTGCGGCTGCTCATGCTGGGCACGTAATACTCTTTGCTGTGCTTGAGCTTCAGCGCCTGGATGTTGGCGCTGGCGGTCTTGCGGATGACGTACAGCTTGCGCTCCAGCGCGTCTTGCACGATCACGTCGTTGCCACGGCCAATGAAGACCTGGCGCAGCACGGGTTCTTTTTCGCGCACGGCGGGCGACATGGGCATGTCGCGGTTCACCGGCACATCGCGCCAGCCCAGCAGGACCTGGCCTTCAGCCTTGATGGCGCGTTCCATTTCCTGTTCGCAGGCCAGGCGCGAAGCGTGTTCCTTGGGCAGGAAGATCATGCCCACGCCGTACTCGCCGGGCGGCGGCAGGGCGACGCCCTGCTTGGCCATTTCTTCGCGGTACAGCGCATCGGGCAACTGGATCAGGATACCGGCCCCGTCGCCCATCAGGGCGTCAGCGCCCACGGCGCCACGGTGATCCAGGTTTTCAAGAATCTTGAGGCCTTGCTGCACGATGGCATGGCTCTTGACGCCCTTGATGTGGGCCACAAAACCGACGCCGCAAGCGTCGTGCTCATTGGTCGCCGAATAGAGACCGTTTTGTTGGAGATGCTGAATCTCTGCAGCCTTCGTCATGGCATGTCCTGATCATTGGGGACCGGCTGGATCGGCACCTGGCAGGTGCGACCGTGGCGGCCCGGGGTTCACGATATTTCGCGGGGAAGCGAAGGATAGTGCAGTGCAATAAAAATGCCAAGAAAATTTAATTGGGGTCAGATACCAATTAAATTCCTGTGTGCATCTTTGAAAATTAAATTGGGGACAGATTAATTGGCTGGCGTTTTGACGCGGCCCGGGACCTTGGGCGGTCGCCCTGCCGCACGCCGGGTCAGGCGGCGGTCGACCTTGGGCTGCCAGGCGTCCACAAAGGCGGCATCGCCCAGCAACCAGCCTTGCTGGGTGGCCTGGCTCAAGGCCTGCACCTCGCGCTCCGACAGCCCCTCCGCGACCTGGCGGGCGTAGGCCACCTCGCGCGCGAACGGGGTGTTGCCCAATTGCCAATAGACCGGGTGCGGGGTGATGAGGCGATCCACCTGGCGGCCGATGTGGTGCGCATGGGAGGACCAGGCATGGTCCTGGGGCTCGGCCACCAGGCCCAGGCGCACCGGCATGGTGTCCATGTTCACCATGCAGGGGACCAGGTAGCGCTCGGCCTGCAACACGGTGGAGCGGAAGCGCCCCTCCCACAGCGTGCCGCTGCGGCCATGGCGCTGGTTGAACTGGCGCGTGTACTTGCGGCCGATGGCCTGCATGAAGGCCGACAGCGCATCCGCGCTGCGCGGTGTCAACAACAGGTGAACCGCCTGAGGCAGCAACAGCCAGGCGTGCAACTCCATGCCGTGCTCGGGCAGGTACTGGGCCAGCACCGCCAAAAAGGCCTGGCGATCCGCGTCGTCAACAAAAACCGCCTGGCCGTTGTTGCCACGCAGGATCACCTGGTGCGGCAGGCCAGGCAGGGTCAGGCGGGCGAGGCGGGCCATGGCAACGGAGCGGGCAAGGACAGCGGGCGCGCGGCGGGCGGGTGAGCAGATCAGGCCGCTGAGGGCGCTGCGTCCGGGGCCGTAGCCAGGGCCGCCCCCTGGGCCGGCAGGGGGTAACGGGTGGCCTGCAACGATTGCAGCCCGAACTCGGCCAACAGGGCCTGCAGGCGCTCGGCCGCGCTGCGCTTCTTCTGGCCGGTGTAGCGGGCCAGGATCAGCTCGTTCTTCATGCTGTGCTCCCAACCCACCAACTCGGTGACGGTGACCTGGTAGCCACAGGCTTCCAGGTACAGGCAGCGCAGCACGTTGGTGATCTGGCTGCCCATCTCACGGGTGTGCAGCGGGTGGCGCCACAGCTCGGCCAGCGGCGTGCGCGACAGCGACAAGGCCTTGCTCTCGCGCAGACAACTGGCCACCTCGGCCTGACAGCAGGGCACCAGCACCATGAAGCGCGCGCGCTTCTGCAAGCCAAACGCGATCGCGTCGTCGGTCGCGGTGTCACAGGCATGCAAGGCCGTGACCACGTCAATTTGCTCGGGCAGGCGCTGGTCGCTCAGCGACTCGGCCACCGTGGTGTTGACGAAGGCCATGCGCGAAAAACCCAGTCGCTGGGCCAGCGCCTGCGAGCGTTCGACCAGTTCAGCACGGGTTTCGACGCCATAGATGTGGCCCTGCCCCAGGGCTTTGAAGAACAGGTCATAAATGATGAAACCCAGGTACGACTTGCCCGCGCCGTGGTCGGCCAGGGTGGGCCCACCGTCGCGGGCGGGCAGTTCATGCAACAGTTTCTCGATGAACTGAAACAGGTGGTAGACCTGCTTGAGCTTGCGCCGGGAGTCCTGGTTGAGCCGGCCCTCGCGGGTCAGGATGTGCAGTTCCTTGAGCAGTTCGATCGACTGGCCAGGCTTGAGCTCGGCCGCCAGTGCGGCGTCCACAGCCGCCGCTCCGCGTTGGGGCGTGGCGGCTGCCTGGGTCTTGTTCTTCTTCATGGGGTGGTCCGGTGGGCCTCGACGTCCAGTGCCGCCCAGCCTTCATGGCCCAGGCGCTCCAGCGTCTCGATGTTGCGCTCGTAAATCAATTCCGCTTCGGGGAACACCTCGACCGCCCGGTCGATGCTGGCCTCGCGCAGCAGGTGCAGGGTCGGGTAAGGGCCGCGGTTGGTGCAGTTGCTGATGTCGTCCGGCCGGGTGCCCGCAAACTGGAACTGCGGGTGGAAGCTGGCGATCTGCAGTTCGCCGTCCAACGCGAGGCGCTCCAGCACCTCGTCGGCCCAGCCGAGGAAATCGTTGAAGTCCAGGAAATCGCTCAAGGCGTCGGGCAGCACCAACAGGGTGGTGTCCCGTTCGGCGGGATCGGCCTGGGCCAGGGCCCGCAACTCGGCCTCGAGCGTGCTCAGCAAGGCCTCGGGCTCGGTGCCGAAATCCACCACGAAGTGCACCTGGTTCTTGACGTACACCGACTTGGCGAACGGGCACAGGTTGAGGCCGATCACGGCCCGCTCGAGCCAGCGCCGGGTGTCCGCCACCACCTGAGCCTCGCGGGCCGCGTCAGGGGTCAGCAGCGTCATGTGGAACGCCCCTCGGCGTCAGGCGCCGCGAGCGACAGGGAAGAAAACAGAAAAGTCACAAGCCAGCGCCCGTCCAAGAGGAGAAGCCTCGATTTTACCGGCCAGACCACGCAAACCCGGCAAGGGCTCAGCGCGCCCGAGCTGGCACCGTGCGCGACAGCACCCAGGCCAGGCCCATGCCCAGGACAGAGCAGGTACCGGTCGCCACCCAGGTCCACTGCCAGCCGCCGCACCAGACCGCCAAGGCCCCCACCGCTGGCGGGCCCAGGAACTGCCCCAACGAGGAGCACTGCTGCATCCAGCCCACCGTGGTGCTGATGCAACCCTCGTCTGGCGCGACTTTCACAGCCTGCCCAAACAAGGTCGCCGGAATGACACCACCGATCAGCGAGAACAACAGCACCCCGACCATGCGGACTTCAAACGACAGCGGCCAGGCGGACTGAAAGGCCCAGACACTGCCCACCGCCATGCCCCCAAAGCCCAACACCAGCAGCTGGGCGGGCAGGACGCCCCGGTGCTGCAAGGCCCCGCCCGACAAGTTGCCCAACATGTTGACGCCCGCCAAGCCCGCCATCAGCCATGCGGCCTGCACGGGCGACCAAGCCTCGGGCGCCAGCATGGACGGCAGGAAACCGATCACCGCCAACCATTGGCCCGAATACAGCGCAAAAGCCCCCGCGACCACCCAGGGCCCGGTCGACGACCAGGTCTGGCGCAGCCGCAACCACAAGCCCCGCCCGGCCCCATGCCGACGCTCGGCCGGGACCGCGCCACCAGCAGGATCAGGGGGCAAGCGCCAGGCCAGCAGGGCCCCCATCAGGGCGGTGGCGGCCGCCGCCCCCCACCACCAGACAGCCCAGTGCCAATGGGTCAGGACCCAGGGGCCCAGCAGCAGGGCCAGCGCGGTGGCCAACGGCATGTAGCAGCCCCACACCCCGAGCATGAGCGCCAGGCGCTGCGGCGGCACATGGCGGCGCAGCAGGCCTGCGGCGGGCATGGTGGCCAGCAGAAAACCCAAGCCCTCCAGCGCTCGCAAGGCCAGCAAGGTGGACACGGCCTGGGCCGCCGGCGCCAGGGCACTGGCCACGCTGAGCACACCCAGGCCCAGCAGCGCACAGCGGCGCAGACCCCAGGCATCGGCGAGGCCGCCCATCAGGGCGCCCAACACCATGCCCGCAGCCTGCACGGTGGACAGCAACCAGCCGGCCTGCGCCAGCGTCAGGCCCCAGTCCTGGCGCCACACCGGCAAGGCCGGCGCGAGCTTGGCCACATGCAGGGCCGCGGCCACCCCGGCAGCCACCACCACCCAGGCCCAGACCCGGCGTCGCGGCGGCGTCACCGCCCCAGTCGTCACGACAGCAATCGCTGCCCCGTGAGGCGTTCGTGCTCACGCAAGGCATAGCGGTCGGTCATGCCCGCGATGTAGTCGGCCACCGCGCGAGCGGTGTCGGCGCGGGCCGCAAAGCGCGGCCGCATCTCGTGGGGATCGCGCAAGAAGCGCTCAAACAACTCGGCCACCACCTGGCGCGCCCGGTGGGTGGTCTCCATCACGCTGGGGTGACGGTAGAGGTTTTTGAACAAGAACTGCTTGAGTTGCGTCGACTCCGCCCGCATGGCGGGCGTGAAGCACAGCAGCGGTCCGGCCCGTCGCACGTCGTCGACATGGTGCAGGGGTTGCTGCGCCAGTGCCGCGGCGGTGGCCTCGATCACGTCGTAGACCTGCTGGCTCAGCATGCGGCGGATGGCCTCGTACAACAGGCGCCGACCGGCTTGGTCGGCCAGTTGCGGGAACTCGTCGAGGGTCTGCTGGCGGTAACGCTCGAACAGCGGCACGGCCTGCAACTGCTCCAGGGTGATGAGGCCGGAGCGCACCCCGTCGTCGATGTCGTGCGCGTTGTAGGCGATCTCATCGGCCAGGTTGCAAAGCTGCGCTTCAAGGCTGGGTTGGGTGCGGTCGATGAAGCGGCGCCCCACCCCGCCAGGCTCGACCGCCTCGATCTGACGCGCGTGGGCCAGCGAGCAGTGCTTGAGGATGCCCTCGCGGGTCTCAAAGCTGAGGTTCAAGCCGTTGTAGCGGGGGTAACGCTCTTCGAGTTCGTCCACCACGCGCAGGCTTTGCAGGTTGTGCTCGAAGCCGTCGGCGTCCGCTGCGCCGTGTGCACGCAGGCACTCGTGCAGGGCATCCTGCCCCGCGTGCCCGAACGGGGTGTGCCCCAGGTCATGGGCCAGGGCAATGGCTTCGACCAGGTCCTCGTTGAGCCCCAGCGAACGTGCGATGGAGCGCCCGAGCTGGGCCACCTCCAGGGAATGCGTCATGCGGGTGCGAAACAGGTCACCCTCGTGGTTCAGAAACACCTGGGTCTTGTAGACCAGACGCCGGAATGCCGTGCTGTGCACGATGCGATCGCGGTCGCGCTGGAACTCGCTGCGGGTGGGCGCAGCCACCTCGGGGTAGCGCCGTCCGCGGCTCTGGTCGGGGTCGCAGGCATAGGGTGCCAGGGCTCGGCCCCCGGCCAGCTCGGGCAGCGCCACCATGTTCAGGCCGCCACGGTGCAGGCGTCGATGACCTCGCGCACCAAGGCGTCAGGTGCACCGCGCACCACAGCGCGCCCCGGTGAGTCGATGAGCACGAACTTGATCTCGCCCGCCTCGGCCTTTTTGTCGACGCGCATCAGGCTCAGGTAGCGGCCCGCATTGTCGTTCGCGTCCAGCACCGGGGCTTGGACCGGCAGACCCGCCGCGGCGATCAGGCGCGTCAGCCGGGCCACCCAGTCGGCCTCGACCAAGCCCAGGCGCAGCGACAACTGGGCCGCCATCACCATGCCGCAACCCACGGCTTCGCCGTGCAGCCATTGACCGTAACCCAGGCCGGCTTCGATGGCATGGCCAAAAGTGTGGCCAAAGTTGAGGATGGCGCGCAGGCCCGATTCGCGCTCATCCACCCCCACCACCTCGGCCTTGATCTCGCAACTGCGCTGCACCGCATGGGCCATCAGCGACTGGTCGCAGGCGCGCAGGCCATCGATGTGGGCTTCAATCCAGTCGAGGAAGGCGGTGTCGGCAATCGGGCCGTATTTGATGACCTCGGCCAGCCCGGCGCTGAGCTCGCGGGCCGGCAAGGTGCGCAACACGGCCAGGTCGCACAGGACTTTCTGCGGCTGATAGAAGGCCCCGATCATGTTCTTGCCCAACGGGTGGTTGATGGCGGTTTTGCCCCCGACCGACGAATCCACCTGGGACAGCAAGGTGGTGGGCACCTGCACAAAGGGCACGCCACGCATGTAGGCCGCGGCGGCAAACCCCGTCATGTCACCAATCACGCCGCCCCCCAGGGCATACAACACGGTCTTGCGGTCGCAGCCTTGGCCCAGCAAGGCGTCAAACACAAGGTTCAGGGTGTCCCAGGTCTTGTAGGCCTCGCCATCGGGCAGGATGACTTCGTGCAACACCGCATGGCGTGAAGCCAGCGCCGCTTTCAGGCGCGCCAGGTACAGCGGCGCCACCGTGGTGTTGGTGACGATAAGGGCCGATCGGCTGGCGGGCACGCCGTCGAAGGCAGCCGCCTGATCCAGCAGATCAGGACCGATCAGGATGTCGTAACTGCGCTCGCCCAGGTGGATGCCCACTCGGGCGGCGGTGGATGGCGAAGACATGGTGGCAAAGCTCGCAAGAAAACGTGGAACAAGGATCGACAGCTCCCGCTTGCGGCAGCCAACCTCAGAGTTTAGGCGTTTCGCCCGTGCGCGCACCCAGACGGTCTGGCAAGGCCAGGTCCAGCTGCATGGAAATCATGTTCACCAGCGCCGCCACGGTGGGCCGGCCGGTCTCCACCACAAAGCGAGACGACTCCCGGTAGAGCGGGTCGCGGTCGGCGTAGAGCTCCTTGAGCTTGCGCAGCGGATCGGCCACCTGCAAGAGCGGGCGGCTGGTGTCGTGCCGCAGTCGGCGGTAGATGTCCTCGGGACTGGCTCGCAGGTAAATGACACACGGCGCCTGCTGCAGGCGCTGCCGGTTGCCTGGGCGCAGCACGATGCCGCCGCCGGTGGACACCACGCCCCGCTCCTGCGCCAGGCATTCAGCCAGGGTCTGCTCCTCGCGGTCACGAAAAGCCGACTCCCCCTGGGCCTCAAAGAACTCACGGATCGAACACCCCAGCCGGGTCTCCAGCACCTGGTCCGTGTCGAGAAAGGGCAGCCCCAAGCGGCGCGCAAGCTGCCGCCCGACAGTCGATTTGCCGGAGCCAGGCATTCCGATCAGGACACAAAGCATGTGAATTTCAGGTTCGTCACGACCGCGGGCAAGCCAGTCTCAGAAAGACAAACGCCTGGCAACCGAGTTGCCAGGCGGTCGTCGTCAAAACCCTGAGTTTAGAACGAGTAGCGGCGGGTGGTGACCAGACCCGCTGGCGACGTGGCCGTCAGGTTGATGGTGCAAGCACCACCAGAGAAGGAAGTGAGCGTGCTGGTCGGCGTCAATGCGACCGACACCACGGTCGGGCTGATGGTGTTGGGCACCGTCGTGGGCGACACCACCAGTGCCGGCACCACCGCGGTCGTGGCCGTGCCCGTGCCCGTGGTGCAGTTGCCCGTGGCCGACAGCGCGGTCTTGTTGGGCAAGGCGTTGCCCAAGTCATCCGACACCGTGACCGTGAAAACAGCACCCGTGTTGCTGCTCACGCCGCCCCAAGAGGCCACGCCGCTGGACCAGCTGAGGGTGACGCCCTTGCGAACGCGGATCGAGCTGCTCCAGAGACCATCGCAGGTGTTCGGCATTTGGTAGGCCACGCTGCCCACACTGTTGCAGGCCACATTGCCCGTCATGCCGCCCGCGATGGGTTGGTCCACCAGCGAGTTGAAGGCCGCTGCCTTGGGGTCTTTGGGCAGGTACACCTGACCCACATCGGTAAAGGACTCGCCCGCGTCGTATTGGTTGTTGCCGTTGGCATCGACGAAATCTTCTTCACCATCCAGGTAGGCCAGCACGGTCAACAAACCGCTGCTGGGGCGCTCACCTGCCGAGGTCCAAGTGGCCGTGCAACCCGAGGTGGCATCGACCAGGCAAGAGCCCGTCACCTGGCCGTGGGAAGCCACCAGATTGACCACCGTGCCCGCGGGGATCGGGTTGCCCAGGCGGTCCGACAGCAGCACCGAAATGGTGGTTTGCACACCTTGAATGATGCTGGTGCCCCCGCCCGAGGCTTCCAGATTGAGCACCGTGGCGGCGATCGACGAGCGCAGTTGGGTCGGACGACCGTTGGTCACGGCCAGTCCCACCGAGTTCGCCTGGATGTTGCTGTTGTTGGTCAGCTTGGCCGTGACCAGGATCGGGGTTGGCAGGGTGCCCGAGCTGAGGATGGCTTGCACATTGCCCGAGGCATCGGTCGTCAGCACCTGGCTGGCGGTTGTGTTGAGGCCGTTGGCCAGGAAGGTCACGCCCGACGAGATGGCCTGGGCATTGAGACTCAGGGTCACCGACTGGCCCGACAGGCCCAGCCCTTGTTCGTTGAGCAACTGGAACTTGGCGTTCAGTTGTTTGACGCCGGTGGTCGCCGAGCTGATGACGGCCACGGTGGGTGTGCCAGAGACGTAGGTCAGAGACGCCGCCACGTTCTTGGCCGCGACCTGATAAGCCGCCGCGTTGGAGGTCACCGACGAACCGCCAATGGACGAGGTGGCCACGATGGTGCCCGCACCAGCCAACGACAACGGAGAAACCTGAACCCTGGCCACGCCGCTGGTGTCCGTCAGGGCCGTGGCAGGCGACAAAGTGACCAGGGACGTGTCCCCGGCGAAGGACACCAACTGGTTGACGATCGGGGTGCTCCGGGCGTCCAACACCTGGGCCTGGGCCAGGTAAGTGGAGCCAGACTGCAAAGTGACGGGGACGCCCAGGGCATTGCCCGTGGTGTCCGTCAGGGTCACCACCACCGTGGGTGTGGCGCTGGAGGTCGAGGAAGACCCACCCGAGGTAGTGCCTGCGCTGCCGCCGCCACCGCCGCAAGCCGTCAACAAGCCCGCAACGAGCACAACGAAACCGTATTTCAAATAATTCACAAACAAACCCTCCAGCCCCATTAACGATTGGTGGCGCGATCAGACACCATCTTTGGCGTGATGAACACCAGCATTTCCTGTTTGTTGGTCGACTTGGTCTTGGACTTGAACAGGTTGCCCATGACCGGGATGTCACCCAGCAACGGCACCTTGGCCTCGCTATCGGACTCCGTCAACTCAAAAATACCGCCGATCACGACCGTGCCGCCATTCTCAACCAGGACTTGGGTCTTGATGTGCTTCGTGTTGATCGCAATGCCCTGGGCCGTGGTCTCACCCTTGCTGTCCTTGTTGATGTCCAAGTCAAGGATGATGTTGCCTTCGGGGGTGATCTGCGGCGTCACCTCCAGTTTCAGGTTGGCTTTGCGGAAAGCCACCGACGTGGCACCGCTCGAGGTCGCCTGCTGGTAAGGGAACTCGGTGCCCTGCTCGATCAAGGCCTTGGTCTGGTCGGCCGTGATCACCCGCGGGCTGGACACCACCTTGCCCTTGCCGTCGGCTTCCAGGGCCGAGATTTCAAGGTTCAGGAAACGGTTGGCGGCCGAATTGAAAATCGACAAGGCAAACGATGACGCTGAATACCCCCCCTGCCCCGCGGCAGGCAGGTTGACAAAGCTGGTGTTGGTGGTGGTCATCACGTTGGCGGTCTCACCGGTGGTGGACGACACGGCATCGTACGAGCCGCCAAACGCGACACGGTTGCCGCCCCCCAGTGCGTAACCCGCGTTGCCGCCGTTCACCCCGCGCAAATCACTGCCGCCCAGGCGCACGCCCAGCGAACGGCCGAAAGTATCCGAGGCTTCGACAATCCGCGCCTCGATCAGCACCTGGCGCACCGGGATGTCCAGCTTGGCCAACAATTCCTGCACTTCGACGAGCTTCTTGGCGGTGTCGGTGACAAAAAGTTGGTTGGTGCGGGGCTCGGCGATCACGCTGCCACGTTCGGACAAGAAACGGGTCACGCCAGCAGCACTGCCAGCGATCGCCCCCCCCGCGACACCGCGCAGCTGGATCACCATCTCAGACGCCTTGGCGTAGTTGAGCTGGAAGGATTGGGTGCGCAGGGTCTCGAGCCGCTCGATGGCCTGCAGCGCCTCCAGGTCCTTCTTGGTGCGGGCGTCCAGTTCGTCACGCGGGGCAATCCAGAGCACATTGCCCGACTTGCGCATGCCCAGGCCTTTGGAGTCCATGATGATCTGCAGGGCCTGGTCCCACGGCACGTCTTTCAGGCGCAGCGTCAGGTTGCCTGACACGGTGTCCGAGGTCACGATGTTGAAGTTGGTGAAATCCGCAATCACCTGCAACAGGGAGCGCACGTCGATGCTCTGGAAATTGAGCGAGAGTTTCTCGCCCACATAGCTGGGCGCCTGCAACAGCTTGCTGGTATCGACCTTCTTGGGGCGCACTTCGACCACGAACTGATCGTCACTTTGGTAAGCAGAATGCTCCCAATCGCCGGTCGGCTCGATCAGCACCCGCACGCGATCGCCAGTCTGGTTGGAGGTGATGGTCTTCACCGGGGTGCCGAAATCGGTCACATCCAGACGGCGGCGCAGCCCCTCGGGCAGCGAGGTCTTGAGGAACTCCACCACGAGGCCCTGGCCCTGAACCTTGAGGTCCACCCCGGTCTGGTTGTTGGGCAGGCTCACCACCACGCGGCCGGCGTTGTCGGTGCCACGCCGGAAATCGACGTCTTTGAGCGGCATCACATCGGCATTGCGCGACTCGGCAAACGAGTTCTGCAACGCGGCAGCAACCGGCGCCCCAGTGGCCGAAGGTTCGAAGGTGATCAAAACGGACTTGCCATCCACTTGGGTGGTGTAGGCCGAGTATTTCTTGAGGTTCAGCACCAGACGGGTACGGTCCGAGGCCTGAATCACGTTCACCGAGCGGACATTGCCTTGGGCAAACTCCACGGTGTTCTTGTTGAGCGCACTGCCCACCGCCGGCAAGTCAATCGCGACGCGGGCCGGTGACTGGATCCCGAAACCATTGGGCTTGAAATCCACCGGGTTGGCAAAATCAAACCGAACGATCTCCGCGCCCGATTGGGAGGCAATCGACACCGACTGCAGGGTTTGCGGATTCTGGGCCCAGGTCAACGAAGCAGACAAGGCCAATAAACCGCCCAGAGACACCCACTTGCTCAATGCAGTTCTCATCCATGACTTCAACATATTCATTTCCCCCGCTCCTGCAACTGCAATGAGGCTGGTCGCTCGATCCAGTCACCTGAAGAGTCCTGCACCACTTCGCGCAACTGGATCTCCGTTTCTGTGATTTTGAGAACTCGCCCGTAGTTCTGCCCCAGGTGGTTACCGACCTTCACCTGGTACAGAAGGTTGTCCACCCGCAGCAAGGCCACAGGCTCGTTGTTCTTGTGCATGCTGCCGACCATCGCCATCGAGTCCAGCGGCATCATTTCAAGTGCCTCTTTGCGCCGCGCCATCTCAGGCGCGATGATGGCCATGTTGCCCGGCGTCGCGGAATCCCGCTTCAGTGCCTGGGTCAGCTTCTGCATATTGAAAGGGTCAACCGAAGTGGCCCCCTCGTACTCTTGTGGCAAAAATTTCTTGGGTTCGACGAGCGGCGTCACCTTCGGCCGACTCTGCGACTTCTGATCGGCAATCCAGGCGTGGATTTCGTCACCCTCCGAGAAACAAGCGCTCAACAGGAGCACCGACAAACAAGGCAACCACCAAGCTTTGTGGGTCATTTCACCCCCCCGGCCTTGCGCTGGCTGGCGATCTCGTCGGTGTCCAGATACCGGTATGTGCGGGCGGTGGCGTCCATGCTGAGCACCCCGTCACGCGCGGGGGTGAGGGTCAGGTTGCTCAAGGTCACGATGCGCGACAAATGGGCCACATCGGAGGCGAAATACCCAATGTCGTGGTACTTGCCTGTGACCCGGATGGAAATGGGCAGCTCAGCGTAATACTCCTTGACCACCATCTGGCCGGGACGGAAAAGCTCAAACTGCAAACTGCGCCCCAACCCAGCCTGGTTGATGTCCGACAACAAGGCCGACATTTCAGCCTTGCCTGGCAATTGCTTTTCAAGCTGGGTCACATACTGCTGGATCTGCTCGCGCTGCTTTTTCAAAGCATCGAGGTTGACGGCTTTGGTGAGTTTCTTGCCGAAATCCTCTTTCAGCGTCTGCTCTGTCGCCACCTCGGTGTCGAGCTCGGTCTGGAAATCGGTCAGCCACGCAAACCAAGCCACCGCGACCACACCGACCATGATCACGACACACAACAGATAACGCGGAAACGCCGGCCACAGCGAAGGATCCCGGGGGTCCAGTTCAGAGAACTGCCGAGTCAGCTGTTCAAACAGCTCTTCGACATCGATGGACAGGTTTTTATTGATCGCCATGTTGAGACTCACTTCTTGGCCGCAGCTTCGGCCGCCTTCTCAACCTCGGAGGCCCGCAACAACTGAAAGCGCATGCCGAAGTTGGCGACACGGCGTTGGTCGCGGGAACTCAAGCTGACCGACCCCGCTTGAATCTCAAGCAACTCGGGTCGTGCAAACCATGTCGAGCCCGAGGCAAAGTTCTTCAGAACTTCAGACACCCGCTGATTGGACTGGGCCACCCCTTGAATCAGGATGGTTCCACCTTCCTGCCGCATGCTGGTGATGTAAACCCCATCCGGCAATTGGCGCACCAGTTCATTCATCAAGAAGGTCTGGGCATTGCGGTCGGACTGCAAATCCTCGACCGCTTTCTGACGGGCCTTCAGGGCGGCGATTTCCATTTCGATGTTGGAAATCTCCTTGATCTGGGTCTCCAGATTCTTGATTTCCGAGCGCAGGACCTCGTTGCGCCCCTGCTGCTCAGCGATCAGCGATTGGTACGTCAAATACACCAGCGCCACCACGGCCCCCCCCACCAATGCCGAGGCGACCAGGGTGACCTGAAACGCTTCCTTGCGTTTGAGTCGGGCCGCCTCGCGGTGCGGCAATAGGTTGATCAAAATCATGACAGGAACCTCCGCATGGCCAAGCCACACGAGGTCAGGTAAGCCGGGGCCTCCCGTGCCATTTTCTTGAGCCGCACCGAATCGTTCACGGCCATGCCTTCAAAAGGATTCACCACGCTGCAGGCAAAAGAAGTCTGCTGCATGACGGCCTCGGCCAAACCGGGCAGCGCCGAGGAACCGCCCGCCAAGAAAATGTGATCCACCCGGTTGAATGGGGTACTGGTGAAGAAAAACTGCAGCGCGCGACCAATCTCCTGCGCCACGCTCTCGACAAAGGGGCGCAAAACCGCCATGGCGTAATCGTCAGGCAACTCGCCAGAGCGCTTCTTGGTTTCAGCCTCTTCGGGCGAGAACCCATATTGGCGCACGATCAGCTGGCTCAACTGGGCGCCCCCAAAAGCCTGATCCCGCTCATAGAGCACTTCGTGGTCTTTGATCACCTGCAGGCTGGTGGTCATGGAGCCAATTTCAAACAAAGCGACCATCAAGCCCGCCCCTTGGCCCGGCAAGTTATCGATCAGGCGCCCTGCGGCCAGGCGGGATGCGAAGGTTTCGACGTCCAGCACCACAGGTTTCAGCCCCGCCGCTTCGGCGAGGCCTTGTCGGTCCTGGACCTTTTCTTTGCGCGATGCCGCGATCAACACATCCACATCGCCAGTGGAACTGAGACTCGGACCCACCACGCAGAAATCGAGGCTCACCTCATCCAGCGAGAAAGGGATGTATTGGTTGGCTTCGGACTCCACCTGCACTTCGAGTTCCTGGTCCGACAGCCCACCGGGCAGCACAATGCGCTTGGTGATGACCGCCGATGCCGGCAGCGCCATGGCCACATTCTTGGTGCGCGAACCGCTCTTTTTGACCACCCGCTTCACGGCCTCGGCGACCTCGTCGAACTTTTCAATGTTGCCGTCGACGATCCATCCCTTCTCGAGCTGCTCCATGGCGCAGCGTTCGAGCACGTACCCTCCGGACTTATCGCGACCCAGCTCGACCAGCTTGACGCTGGATGAACTGATGTCAATGCCAAGCAGGGGCGCCACCTGCCGGCTGAACAATGATCCTAAAGAGATCAAGATGGTCCCCCGTAACACGCCCGGACGGACGTTTCAACTTCATACTTTGCTTGAATGCTAGCAGCAAGGGTGTTGACGGGCAAAGAATTTCAGCCCGTGCACGGACACACCTCGTTGTCAAAAGCATACGATTTCACGGTATTTTGCAACAAGTTACATACCTCGCTGGGCAGCCGTCGAACACCAAATCAGTGCCCGCTGATCCGATTTCTATAATTCGCCATTCACTTCGTATCGCACCATGGCAAGCCCCCCCTCTTCAGCACCCGCGGACAAGACCGCCGCCCCCCGCAGCGGCCTGAGCCGATGGCTGCTTCGGGCCCTGGTCTGGCTGGTGGGCTTGGCCGTGGCCGGGGCACTGAGCGTGGTGATGGTGGTCGCAGTGGCCATGTCGATGGCCTACCCCAACCTGCCGGACATTTCTGAGTTGTCGGACTACCAGCCCAAGCTGCCGCTGCGGGTGTACTCGGCCGAGGGCGCGCTGCTGGGGGAGTTCGGCGAAGAGCGTCGCAACCTGACCCCGATCAAGGACATTCCCCAAGTCATGAAGGACGCCGTGCTGGCGGTCGAAGACGCGCGCTTCTACCAACACGGCGGGGTGGATTACATCGGGGTCTTTCGAGCCGGCCTGGCCAATTTAGGTCGAGCCAAAAGCCAGGGCGCGTCGACCATCACCATGCAGGTGGCGCGCAACGTGTATTTATCGTCCGAAAAAACATTTACCCGGAAAATATACGAAATATTACTGACATTCAAACTCGAGCATTTACTGAGCAAGGATCAGATTCTCGAGATTTACATGAATCAGATTTTCCTCGGCAACCGTGCCTATGGATTTTCAGCAGCCGCGGATACCTATTTCGGCAAACCCCTGAAAGACGTCACCGTGGCCGAGGCCGCGATGCTGGCGGGCTTGCCCAAAGCGCCGTCGGCTTACAACCCGATCAGCAACCCGAAGCGGGCCCGGATTCGCCAGCTCTACATCATCGACCGCATGGAAGACAACGGCTTCATCACCGAAGCCCAGGCCGAGCAGGCGCGCAAAGAGCCCCTGAAGGTCAAATTTGGGCCCGACAGCTCGCGCGTGCACGCCGAGTACGTGGCTGAAACCGTGCGCCAGTTGGTGGTGGCGCAGTACGGCACGGCGGCTTACACGCGCGGCCTGAACGTGTACACCACCATCGCGGCCGTGGACCAGGATGTGGCCTACAAGGCGCTGCGCAAGGGCATCATGGACTTTGAGCGTCGGCAGGTCTACCGCGGCCCCGAGAAGTTCATCACCCTGCCCAACACCCCGAAGGAACAGGACGAGGCGCTGGACGACGTCTTTGGCGACCACCCTGACAACGGCGATGTGATGGCCGCGGTGGTGCTGGAGGCAACCCCGAAGAAGATCCACGCGATCCGGCCCAACGGTGACACCCTGGAGATCACAGGCGATGGCCTCAAGCCCGCGCAGTCGGGCCTGTCGGACAAGGCACCGCCCAACATCAAACTGCGTCGCGGTGCGCTGATCCGTGTGGTCAAGACGCCCAAGGACACCTGGGAAATCACCCAACTGCCCGAGGTGGAAGGCGCTTTTGTGGCGCTGGACCCACGCACGGGCGCCATCAAGGCGCTGGTTGGAGGCTTCGATTTTGACAAGAACAAGTTCAACCACGTGACCCAGGCTTGGCGCCAGCCGGGCTCCAGCTTCAAGCCGTTCATTTATTCGGCGGCACTGGAAAAAGGCTTTGGCCCAGCCACCGTGGTCAACGATGCCCCCCTGTTCTTCGACGCGGGCACCACTGGCGGGCAACCCTGGGAACCCAAGAACTACGACGGCACCTTTGACGGCCCCATGTCGCTGCGCCGGGGTCTGGCCAAGTCGAAGAACATGATCTCGATCCGGGTGCTGCAATCGATTGGCGCCCGCTACGCCCAGGAGTGGGTCACGCACTTCGGCTTTGAGGCCGAAAAGCACCCGGCCTACTTGACCATGGCGCTGGGGGCCGGCTCGGTCACCCCCATGCAGATGGCCACCGGTTACGCGGTGTTTGCCAATGGGGGCTACCGCGTCAACCCCTGGGTGATCGAGCGCATCACCGACCAGAAGGGCAAGTTGCTGGTGGAGAGCAAACCCACCCCCCTGGATGAAAGCACCCGCGCCATCTCGCCGCGCAATGCCTTCTTGATGCAAAGTCTGTTGCAAGAGGTGGCGCGCTCGGGCACCGCGGCCAAGGCCCAGGCCACCCTGAAACGCCCGGACATCTATGGCAAGACCGGCACCACCAACGACTCGATGGACGCCTGGTTTGCCGGCTTCCAGCCGACGCTGGCGGCTGTGACCTGGATTGGCTACGACACCCCGCGCAAGCTGGGCGACCGCGAAACGGGCGGCGGCCTGAGCCTGCCCGTCTGGATCACATTCATGGAGCGCGCCCTCAAGGGCGTGCCCGTGATGGAAGCCACCGCCCCCGAAGGCGTCGTCAATGTGGGCGGTGAGTGGTACTACAGCGAGTACTCGCACAACAACGGTGTGGGCCACCTGGGCATGGATGACCGGGGCGGCAGCGCAGGCACGGCGCCGCCAACCGCGGCCCCCTCGCCTGCCCCCGGGGGCGACGAACGCTCCAAGATCCTGGACCTGTTCCGCAACTGAAACCGGGTGGAGCGCGCTGGGCCAGCGGCGGCCCCGACCGCCAACGCGCCGGTGGCCAAATGGGCCGCTCCGGCCGCACAGCGCCGCGCCCCACGGCGGCCCGTCGGCCCGCGTCCCCGTCAGGCCGGCGCGAAGTGCAAGGGCTGTCCCGCCTGGGCGCTGGCGTCCTGGGTCAGTTGATCAAAGAACAGCGTGGGGCTCTTGGTATCGCGCCAGGCGCCGTCCACCCAACGGTAGTGGTAGCCGCCGGAGCGCGTGGCCAGCCACACTTCATGCAGCGGCTTTTGCAGGTTGATGACGATTTGACTGCGCCCCGGAAAGCTCAGGGTGATCATGCCGCCGCTGCGCTGGGCATCGATGTCGGCCTCGGTCGTGTCATTGAGGGCATCGCAGGTCAATTCAACTGCTTTGAGCAAGGCTTCTGCGTGGTCCATGAATTCGAGGTCGGTCATTACTACAATTCGTTGATGTTGAGTCGAATCCAAATTCTAGTCAGACCGATTGCCCTTACCGTGCTGACGGCTGCTTCGGGCCTGGCCCTGAGCGGCTGCGGGCAACGCGGTCCGCTGGTGTTCCCGCAGGAAGCCGCGGCCCAGGGCCGTGCCACGCTACCGCAGACACTGATCCCCGACTCGCTGCTGCCCGAACGCCGGCCGTCCAACACGGCCCCCTCGACGGTGCCCCGCACCCAACTGCCCGCCGACGCGATGTCGGCGCCGACCTCCCCCGCTGCTGCCACCCCATGACCCAAGCCCTGCTGCCCGGCCACCCCCACGTCCACTACCGCGACCAGACCCTCTTCGTTGACCACGTGTCGGCGGCCGATCTGGCCTCGCAATTCGGGACCCCGCTGTTTGTGTACTCCAAGGCCGCCATGCTGTCGGCACTGGCCGCGTACCAACGCGGTTTTGCAGGTCGCAAGGCCCAGATCTGCTACGCCATGAAGGCCAACTCCTCGCTCGCGGTCCTGCAGGTGTTCGCGCAGGCGGGTTGCGGATTCGACATCGTCTCGGGCGGCGAACTGGCCCGCGTGCAGGCGGCGGGGGGTGACCTCAGCAAGGTGATTTTCTCGGGCGTCGGCAAGACCCGCGCCGAAATGCGCGAGGCCCTGGAGCTGGGCATTGGCTGCTTCAACGTGGAGAGCGAAGCCGAACTCGAGGTGCTCAACGATGTCGCCTTGAGCGTGCAACGCCAGGCCCCGGTCAGCATCCGCGTCAACCCGAACGTGGACCCCAAGACCCACCCCTACATCTCGACCGGCCTCAAGGGCAACAAGTTTGGCGTGGCCCACGACCGCGCCGTGCAGACCTACCAGCACGCCGCGGCCCTGCCGGGCCTGCGCGTGGTGGGCATCGACTGCCACATCGGCTCGCAGATCACCCAGGTCGACCCCTACCTGGACGCCATGGACCGCATCCTCGACCTGGTCGAGGCGATTGAGGCGGCCGGCGTTCCCATCCACCACATCGACTTTGGTGGCGGCTTGGGCATCAACTACAACGGCGACACACCGCCGGAAGCCGACGCGCTGTGGGCCCGCCTGCTGGCCAAGCTCGATGCGCGCGGCTTTGGCGACCGCCAACTGATGATTGAGCCGGGTCGCTCGCTGGTCGGTAACGCCGGCCTGTGCCTGACCGAGGTGCTCTACCTCAAGCCGGGCGAACAAAAGAACTTCTGCATCGTCGACGCGGCCATGAACGATCTGCCGCGCCCGGCCATGTACGAGGCCTTCCACCACATCGTGCCGGTGCAGCAGAGCGCCGCCGCGCCCACGCTGTACGACGTCGTCGGCCCGGTCTGCGAAAGTGGTGACTGGATCGGCCGCGAACGCGCCCTGGCAGCGCAACCGGGCGACACGCTGGCCGTGCTGTCGGCAGGGGCTTACTGCATGAGCATGTCGAGCAACTACAACACCCGCGGCCGCCTGGCCGAGGTGCTGGTCGACGACCAGGGCCCCCACCTGATCCGCCGCCGCGAGACCGCACAGGACACCTTCGCGCTGGAAAACCTGCTGCCCGCCTGAGGGTTGACCTGAATCAAGGCCCGCTTCGCCAGGGCCACTAGAGTGCAGGCTGCCAAAATGGCTTAGTCAAGCTGGGAGTCTGCATGCCGATTGAACTCTACCGTGATGCGGATCACGCCTGCCTCATGTTCACCGACCTCATCGAGGAAGGGGGGCAAGCGGTGCAGGCCAATCAGTTCCTGATCGTCGACGATGGCACGGGCGCCATCCTCGACCCCGGAGGCAACCTGGCCTTCAACGAGTTGTTCCTGGGCATGTCCAAGCACTTCCCGCCCAGCAAACTGAGCTACCTGCTGGCCTCGCACGCCGACCCCGACATCATTGCCTCGCTGGACCGCTGGATGACGTCGACCCGGGCCAAGCTCGTGATCTCGCGCATCTGGGAGCGTTTCGCGCCCCATTTCGCCAAAGTCGGCAAGACCGAGGACCGCGTGATTGGCGTGCCCGATGCCGGCGGCAAACTGCGCGTCGGTCGGCATGACCTGTGGCTGCTACCCGCGCACTTCATGCACTCGGAGGGCAACTTCCAGTTCTACGACCCGGTCAGCCGCATCCTGTTCACCGGCGACCTCGGGGTGTCCATGACCACCGGCGCCCAGGCCCAAAAGCCGGTCACGGACCTCACTGAGCACATCCCGCTGATGGAGGGCTTTCACCGGCGCTACATGGTGTCCAACAAGGTGCTGCGCCTGTGGGTGCGCATGGCCCGCCAGCTGGACATCGCGATGCTGGTGCCACAGCATGGCGCGCCCATCGTCGGGGCCAAAGCGATCCAGCAGTTCTTTGACTGGCTTGAAGCCCTGATGTGCGGCATCGACCTGTTCGATGACCGCGCCTACCAACTGCCCACGCTGCAGATTGACCCGCAGCGCGGCGCCCAGCCGACACTGCGCGCGGTAGGACGCTGAGCCCCTGCGCGGCCCGGAGGCCGCGCCCCCCCCCCTGTGCGACACACAGGCCCCTCGGCCCCAGGCCGGGTGCGCCTCAGCCGCGGCGCACGGCGCGGTGCAGGCGCCAACCCAACAAGGCCACGATCAGCAGGCCGTACACCGCCACTTCGGTGAAGTTGTTCTTGCCAGCGCGCATCCAGAAGAAGTGCAGCAAGCCCAACAACACGACGCCATACACCACCCGGTGCAGGCGCTGCCACTGCTTGCCCCCCAGGGCCTTGATGGCGCGGTTGAACGAGGTCAGGGTGAGCGGCCACATCAGCAACCAGGCGGTGACCCCCACCAAGATGAAGGGCCGCTTGACCGTGTCACGCAAGATGTCACCCAGGTCCAGGCCCATGTCAAAGGCCGCATAGCAGAGCAAGTGCAGGCTGGCATAAAACCAGGCGGCCAGGCCGAACAGGCGCCGCACCCGGGCCAGCGCGGGCACCCCCAAGCTGACGCGCAAGGGCGTGACCGCGAGGGTCAGGCACAGGGCGCGCAGCGTCCAGTCGCCTGTGCTGCGGATCAGCGCTTCGGCCGGGTTCGCGCCCAGGGTGTCCAGCACCACCCCCACCACCAGCCAGGCCAGCGGCAACAGGCACAACAGGGTCTGCAGCCAGGGGCGCCAAGGTGACAGCAGCAGGCGCTGCGCGCTTTGCCGCAAGGCCTGAACCCAGGGCGCCGAGGCCGGCGTGCCCCCCGCCGACGGCGGCACAGCAGCGCGGGCCATCAGTAGAACTTCTTCAAGTCCATGCCGGCGTAGAGCGATGCCACCTGCGCCTCGTAGCCGTTGAACTTCAGGGTCTTGCGCTTCTTGGCGAACAAACCGTCTTCGCCAATGCGGCGCTCGGTGGCCTGGCTCCAGCGTGGGTGATCCACCTCGGGGTTCACGTTGGAGTAGAAACCGTACTCGTTGGCCGCCGCCTTGTTCCAGGCCGTGCCCGGTTCTTTCTCGGTGAAACGGATGCGCACCAGGCTCTTGGCGCTCTTGAAGCCATACTTCCAGGGCACCACCAGGCGCACCGGGGCCCCGTTCTGGTTGGGCAAGACCTCGCCATACATGCCAAAGGCCAGCAAGGTCAGGGGGTGCATGGCCTCATCGAGGCGCAAGCCCTCGACATAGGGCCAATCCAGCACACGCGAACCCACAAACGGCATGGTCTTGGGGTCGGCCAGGGTGTGGAACTCGACGTATTTGGCACTGCCCAGGGGCTCCACGCGGCGGATCAGCTCGGCCAGTGAATACCCCACCCAGGGGATCACCATCGACCAGCCTTCGACGCAGCGCAGGCGGTAGATGCGCTCCTCCATCGGGCTCAGCTTGAGCAGGTCTTCAAGCGCCAGCTTGCCAGGCTTCTTGACCAGGCCATCCACCTCAACCGACCAGGGACTGGTCTTGAGCGTGTGGGCGTTGCGGGCGGGGTCGGCCTTGTCGGTGCCGAACTCGTAGAAGTTGTTGTAGCCGGCCGCGTCTTTGTACTCGGTGATCTTCTCCATCAAGACGGCCCCCAGCACGGCCGAGCGCCCCCCCGCCAAGGTGGCCAGCTTGCCCGGCTTGGGGTAAGGCGCCTGCTGCGCCAGCGCGTCACGCGCGGCCCAGGCCCCCAAGGTGGTGCCAGCGCCGGTCAGCGCCAACTGTTGCAACCAGCGCCGCCGCCCCGCATACATCTCGGGGGGGGTGATCTCGCTGGGCAGGGGGGTGGCCTGCGTGTGGTCTCGGGTGTGAATCAGCATGAAAGCTCCTTAGGTGGACATGGGTCGCACTCAGCGCCCGATTCTTTCAAGGATTCGAAAATTTCGCAGAGGTTTCACAATGTCCCGTAGCTGTGCAGGCCACTCAGGAACATGTTGACGCCGATGAACGCGAAGGTCGTCACCGCCAGCCCCACCAACGCCCACCAGGCCGACAGGGTGCCACGCAGACCCTTCATGAGGCGCATGTGCAGCCAGGCGGCGTAGTTGAGCCAGACGATCAGGGCCCAGGTCTCCTTGGGGTCCCAGCTCCAGTAGCCCCCCCAGGCCTCAGCCGCCCAGAGGGCGCCCAGCACGGTGGCGATGGTGAAGAAGGCAAAACCCACCGCGATCGACTTGTACATCACGTCGTCCAACACCTCGAGGCTGGGCAGGCGGCTGGCAATGCGCCGGCGTGCGGCCAGGATGCCGCCCACAATCAAGGCCGACACCCCAAAGTACACCAGCCAGTAGCTGCTGCCCGCCTCGGTGCTGCCACGGCGGAAGACAATGGGCTCAAAGCACAGCACCAGGCCCAGCAGGCCCAGCGGCGCCAGCTTGTACCAGCGGGTTTCGCCCGCCTGTTGCTTGATCAGGTAGGCAAAAGCCACCATGGCCGACAGGGCAAAAGTGCCATAGCCAATGAAGTTGGCCGGCACGTGCAGCTTCATCCACCAGCTCTTGAGGGCCGGCACCAGCGGCTGGATCTCATGGGCTTCGCGCACCACGGTGTACCAAAGCAAAAAGCCCACCGCCGCACTGACCACCAACATGACAAACGCCCCCAGGGAGCGGGTTTTGTACTGGGCCTCAAAGTACAGGTAGAACACGGTGGTGATCCAGCAGAACAGCACGAACACCTCGTAGAGGTTGCTGACCGGGATGTGACCGATGTCCGCCCCCAGCAGGTAGCTTTCGTACCAGCGCACCAGGGTGCCGGTCAGCGCCATGACCACCGAAGCCCAGGCCAGGCGGGAGCCTGTGAGCTCCATGGTGGCGCCGTGTTCGCCGCCAATCAGCCCCAGCCAGTAAAACAGGGTGCTCATGAACACCAGCATGCACATCCACAGGATGGCCGACTGACTGGACAGAAAGTACTTGAGCCAGAACACGCTCTCAGCGCGCGCCAGCGTGGGGGCCTCCGCACCGTTTTGATACGACGCGATGGCCAGCAAAGACAGCGCGGCCACCCCCACCATCAGGCCCGCCAGGGGCCGCCACAACCAGCCCAGCCAGATCGCGGTGGGCACGGTGGCCAGCAAGATGCCGGTTTCGTAGCCGTCCAGGTTGCTGCCGTAGCGCACCATCACCGTGATCCCCCCCAGCAAGACCAGGGCCGCAAACAGCCAGTCCCACCAGGAGCGGCGGGAGAAAAAACCTTCGCTGAGGGTGATGGGGGTCGCGGGGCTGGAAACTGTGTTCATGGGGTCCACTCGTGGCTGGGGCTTATCAGGGTTCAGGCTCTGGCAGCGCAAAAATCGTCAGGATCAGGCCGGCGTCGAAGGCGGCGCCGGTGGCTCGGTGGGCGACAGACCCAACAGCTTTTCTTTCAAACGCACAAACTCACGGTCGCCGTCGAGGGTCTTGCGGTTGCTGGACAAGGCCATCGTGGCGAGGCTGCCCTCGCCCTGCGGACGCACCCAGACCCAGACCCGACGCTCGCGGACGTAGAGCATCGCAAAGACGCCCAGAATCAACAAGGCACAGCCCAAATAAACAATGCTCTTGCCAGGGGCTCGCGCCACCTGGAACACGCTGGCCTGCACCTGGGTGAAATCCTTCAACACAAACACCATCGGCACCGGGTAGGCCTGCGCGTCGCTCAGCGACAGCACCGCCTGGGTCATGTAGGCCTGGGTTTTCTCGTCGCTCGACAGGGGCGCCAGCCCCGCCTGTTCGCGCGCCACCTGGTTGAGCTGGAACAGCACCCCGTTGAGGATGCGGATCAACACCTCGCCCGCGCGCGGGCGTTCGGCCTCGGGCACCTGGGCCTCGATGAAATCGGCCACCGCCTGCAAACCCGCGGGCGCACGCTGCCCGTCGGGCCCGCGGGCGGCCCCGGCGAACAGGTCCATGGCCCGGGCCGCCGAGGCGCGCAGTTGCTCGGCCAACTCGGGGCGCGAGGCATCGATGGCCAGCTTCACGTAGCGGCGCACCGCCTGGTCGCGCAGCGCGGGCTGGTCCAGTGCGGCCCGCAGGCGCACAAAGCCGTCGAGCCCGCCCTGGTCGTCCACCGGCAGGCGCAGGTAGCGGAAGGGGTCGCCCGGGTTGTCGCGCAGGCCCAACAGCAGGACCGGCACACCGCCGTCGCCCATGTCCACGGGCAACATGTAGTTGTGGAACTCGCGCGCCTGACCGGCCGCGTCGCGCAGCTTGTAGGTGACGCTGGGGCCGATGTTGCGCAGCTCTTTTTTGGTCTGCGTCTTGTTGGCCGCCCCCAGGCGGGATTCCAGCGAATCACGCAGATCGACTTTGCGCACATCGGCGCCCGAACCCGAGCCGCCCTGGGCGCCAGCGAAGTTCTCGACGTTGATCACGCGCAGGGCCGTGAACTCCAGGCTGACCGGGCCGCCACCTTGTTCGCGTTCCAGCGACGCGGCGCCGCCAATCACCCCCTCGACATCGAACCGACCGGCCATGCCGCTCAGGGGAATCGCCTGCAGCTTGACCCGGGAGCCGCCGTCGTCAAAGCTGGACTGGTAGATCTCGATGCCCCGGTAATTGACCGGGTGGTTCACCTCGACCCGGGCCGGCGTCTGGGCCCCCGTGACCTTGTCGTGGATCACGATCTCGCTGGCAAACAACTTGGGCATGCCGGTCGAATAGTGCTCGACGATGAACTTCTTCAGCTCCACCGCAAAGGGCAGCTCCTGCAGCAGCACACCGGCCGACTGGTTCAGGATGGCGGTGCTCGACTGGGTGCCTTCGGCCACCATCAGGTTGCCGCGGAAGGTGGGGTTGCTCACGCTCAGGCGGTGCTGTTCGGGCACATCGGCGATCAAGCCGGCCCCGGTGTAGGGGGTTTTGCCGTTGAACCAGGTCTGGGCGCGCACGATCAGGTCGCCGTCCAGCAGCCCGCCCAGGCAGACCAGCACAATGGCCGAGTGGGCCGCGATGTAGCCCAGCTTGTTGGCCGCGCCGGCCTTGGCGGCCACCATCCAGCCCGGGCCCGCCGCGGTGTCGCGCGGCTGCAAGCGCACCTTCCAGCCGCCCTGCACCAGGCCCGCGCCGAGGCGTCTGGCCACCGTTTCAGCCCCCTCGCTGAAGCCCGCTTCGGCGTGTTGGCCGAAGGATTTGAGGCTGGATTCGCGGATGTTTTCTTTGAATGTTTTGAGGTCGATCAGTATTTTGGGTGTGTTTCGCGCCACACACAGGGAGGTGCTGACCACCAAAAAGCCCAGGATCAGCAAAAACCACCACGCGCTGTAGACCGAATAAAGGCTCAAGGTCCCAAAAAGCTGGGCCCAGAAGGGCCCGAACTGGTTCACGTAATTGACCGCAGGCTGGTTTTGCTGCAACACCGTCCCGATGACCGAGGCAATGCAGATCACCGTCAGCAGCGAGATGGCAAAGCGCATCGAGGCCAGCAGATCAAGCAAGGCCTGCAGGCGGGCCGACCCCGGGGGTGGGGCCACGCGGGAGGCGGGATCAGGGGCGGTAAGGGACATGTCGCAGGGACTCTGACAAATGAAAAAGGGCGGGCCCCGCACGAGGCCCGCCCTGCTTAGGGGGTGACAAAGGGGATTGGTTCAACGAACCATGACCCTCTTTCAGTGCAGGCCGGCGATGTAGTCGGCCACGGCCTTGATTTCGCGGTCGTTGAGCTTGGCGGCCACACCGGTCATTTGCAGGCTGTTCTTGCGCACGCCGTCGCGGAACGCGGTCAGCTGGGCTGCCGTGTAGTCGGCATGTTGGCCACCCAGGCGCGGGTACTGCGAGGGAATACCCGAACCGTTGGGGCTGTGGCAGCCCGCGCAGGCGGCAATCTGGCGGTCGGCAATGCCACCGCGGTAAATGCGCTCACCCAGGGCCACCAGCTCTTTGTCCTTGGCAAAACCCGCTTTTTGCTTCTTGGACGCCAGCCAGTACGAGATGTTCTTCATGTCCTCGTCGCTGAGCCCGGCGGCCATGCCCGACATCACGGCGTTGGCGCGCTTGCCGGACTTGAATTCCTGCAGCTGCTTGACCAGGTATTCGGGGTGCTGCTGGGCCAGCTTCGGGTAGGCAGGCGAGCCCGCGTTGCCGTCGGCGCCGTGGCAGGCGGCGCAGCTGGCATAGCTGGCCTCGCCCTTGACCAAGTCAGGCTTGGCCACCTTGGGGGCCTCGGCAGGCTTGTCTGAAGCAGAGAAAGCCGGGAAAGCGGGGGCCGCCAGCAGGGCAGCGGTCAGCAGGGTGGCAAGCAACTTCATATCGAGGGGGTCAATGATGTTTAGGGGGCGCAAAACCACTCGATTCTACAATGACGCTTCAGAAATACTGCTACTTTGATGACAAACCAAAACACTCCAGCCTCAGGCCGCGCCATTCCCCCTGCTGCGCCGTCTGCTGCCAGCGCCCAAGCGGACGCCAAAACAGCGCTCGGCTGGATGCACACTGCCCGCTTTCTGACCACCGCCGCGCAGCTGCACCACCTGCCCGCGCTGGACCTGCCAGAAATCGCCTTTGTGGGTCGATCCAATGCCGGCAAATCGACCTGCATCAACACGCTGACCCAGCAAAAGCAGCTGGCCTTCGCGTCCAAGAAGCCGGGTCGCACCCAGCACATCAACCTGTTTTCGCTCGGGCGCCAGAACGTCACCGACGCGGTGCTGGCCGACCTGCCCGGCTACGGCTACGCCGCCGTGCCCAAGGAAGACAAGATCCGCTGGCAACGCGTGATGGCCAACTACCTGGTCACGCGGGAGAACCTGGCGGGCGTGGTCATGATGTGCGACCCCCGACTGGGCCTCACCGAGCTCGACGAAACCCTGCTCGAGGTGATCCGCCCCCGCGTTGAAGAAGGCCTCAAATTCCTCGTGCTGCTGACCAAGGCCGACAAGCTCACCCGCTCCGAAGGCGCCAAGGCGCTGTCGATTGCGCGACTGAACGCCGGCGGCGGTGAGGTCAAACTCTTCTCCGCACTCAAGCGCGTCGGTCTCGAGGAAACGGCCCAACTGCTGTGGCAGTGGACCCACCCGCCCCAAGCCGACGCCAGCCCGGACCGCCCAGACACCGACGCCCCCGCCGCTGTTGACCCGCAGGCCGAGCCCCCGGCCGCCGACTGAGCGCCGGAGCCGCCCCGGCGACGGGGTCTCGGGTGGGTGCACGCAGGACAAGCCCCAACCCCAGGCCGATCGAGGCCCCCAGGAGACCCCCACGCCATGGTCAACAGCTACCCACAAACCCTGCCCCACGGCATCACCCTGAGCTGCCGCAGCTGCGGCGAGCCCGGCCGGCCCGTGTTGCTTTTTGTCCATGGCTTTCCCGAAGCCGCCTTCGTCTGGGACGGGCTGATGGCGCATTTCGCCCGACCCGAAAACGGCGGCTGGCGTTGTGTGGCCCCCAACCTGCGCGGTTTTGAAAACTCAAGCAGCCCCAGCGAGGTGGCCGCCTACCGCGCCAAGCACCTGGTGCAGGACCTGGCCGCGCTGATCGCCCTCGAATCCCCCAATGCCCCGCTGGGCGCCCTGATTGCCCACGACTGGGGCGGCGCAGTGGCCTGGAACCTGGCCAACCAGCAGCCGGCCCTGATGCAGCGCCTGGTGATCCTCAACTCGCCCCATCCGGGTACTTTCTTGCGCGAGCTCCAGCACAGCCCGGCGCAACAGGCGGCCAGTGCCTACATGAACTTCCTGGTGCGTCCCGACGCCGAAGCCCTGCTGGCCGAGGACGACTTTGCGCGGCTTTGGGGCTTCTTCAAGCACTTTGGCGGTGCCAGCGCGCCCGAATGGCTGACCCCGGCCTGCCAGGCGCAGTACCGCGCCGTTTGGCGTCAGGGCCTGCGAGGTGGCTGCAACTACTACCGGGCGTCACCGTTGCGCCCGGCCGACGAAGCGCAGGTGGGGGCGCAGGGCCTCGAACTGCCCGACGCCATGCTGCGCATTGAGCGCCCCACCCTCGTGCTGTGGGGCCTGGGCGACCATGCGCTGCTGCCGGGCCTGCTCGACGGCCTTGAGCACTGGGTGCCCGATCTCACCGTGCAGCGCCACCCCGAGGCCAGCCACTGGATCGTGCACGAGGCCCCCGACTGGGTCGCGGCCCAGATCCAACCCTTTCTGGCCCGCGCTCAATAAACCGGAGGCTCGCCCGGGGGGCGGGTCTTGAAGCGCTTGTGCACCCAGTAATACTGGTCGGGCATGGTGTCGATCCAACCCTGTAGGCGCTGGTTCATCAGGGCCGTGTCAGCCTCGACATCGTCGCTGGGAAAGTCCGTCCAGGCCGGCATCACCTCCACCTGGTAGCCGGTGGGCGTGAGGCGCGACACCACGGGCACCACTTTGGCGCGCCCCAGGCGCGCGAACCGCGACAGGCTGGGCACCGTCGCCGCCAGGTGCCCGTAGAAGGGCACAAAAATCGACTCCTCAGGGCCAAAGTTCATGTCCGGCAACAGGTACAAGGCACCGCCCTGACGCAGGTTGCTGATGATGGGCTTGACCCCATGGGACCGGTTCAGCATCGTGACCTCGCCAAAGCGCGAACGACCGGCCTTCATCCAGGCATCGACCTCCGGGCTGGGCTGGGGCGTGAAGATCGAGGTGAAAACCCGGTTCACGTTCATGGACAAGGCCATCCCGCCGGCTTCTAGACCAAAGAAATGGGGCGAAAAAATGATCGTCGGCGTGTCGCCCTCAAATTCCTGCCAGGCGCCCACCAACTGGATGCGGCGCGCCAGCACCTCGCGCGGCGCATGCCAAAGCCAGCCCCGGTCCAGCCAGGACTGGGCAAAGTGCACAAAGGCCTGCCGCCCCCAGGCGCGCCGCTGGGCCGCCGTGGCCTGCGGAAAACACAGGCGCAGGTTGACCGCCACCACCCGACGGCGGGGCACCGCCAGGGCGTACAGGACCCAACCCAGCACCACGCCCAGGCCACGCACCCAACTCAGGGGCAGGACCGCCATCAGGCGCATGAACACAATTCCGACACGACTCCACATGCTCACAACTCTCCACGCGGCGGCTTGTAGCGCGCGTAACCCCAAAGGTACTGGGCCGGGCAAGCCCGGATCAACTGCTCCATCTCGGCATTGAGTTGCGCCAGGGCCGTGTCCATGTCGGCCGACAGCGGCTCGCGCATCTCGCGCACATGCACGGCCACGCCGCGCCCCCATGACAGGCGCTCGCTCCAGGCCAGCAGCACGGTGGCCCCGGTCTGCTGCACCAGGCGGGCCGCCAAGGTCATGGTGTAGGCCGGACGACCGAAGAACGGGGACCAGGCGCCCATGCCTTCGGGCGGCACCTGGTCGGGCAACAGGCCCACCGCGCGCCCTTGGCGCAGCGCCTTGATCAGCTGCCGCACCCCGGCCAGGGTGGTCGGCACCGCCTGCAGGCCCGGGCGCTCACGCACCGACGCCATGGCCCGGGCCAGCCAGGGTTGGCGGGCCGGCCGGTACAGGATGGTCATGGGCCCCTGGCGTTCGCTGTAGTCCGCGGCCAGCGCCTGCGGTGACAACTCGAAGCAGCCCATGTGGGGGGTCAAAAACACAATGCCCCGCCCCGCGTCAAAGGCCCGCTGAATGCAGCCGCCATCGTCCCAGCGAAAGGGCAGCGGCCGCCCCAGCCACAGGCGCGGCAACTCACCCACCATGCAGCCGGCGTGGCCCACTGCGGCCGCCATCTGGCCCCGGCTGCAGCCGGCCAAGGTGGCGTTCTCCACAAAACGGCGACGGTAAGTGGGCGAGACCAGGAAGGCCAGCCAGCCCAGCAGCCAACCAATGACCTGGAGCAACCCAAGGGGAAACAGGGACAAAACCCTGAGCAGGAGGAGCATGAAGTGGTTAAAATTGAAAAAGTCGCCGAGTTAACTGAGCAACTTGCAGGGCGACTTTAAAAAAAACTGCTAAAGCGTTCGCCAAAGCTCCCGAGCCTGAGGCAACGCCCCAGTAGCTGTAACGTGGAGTTTATTCAAATGGCGAACGATTTTCTTTTCACCTCCGAATCTGTTTCGGAAGGCCATCCCGACAAAGTTGCCGATCAGATCTCTGACGCAATCCTGGATGCCATCTTCAAGCAAGACCCGCTGAGCCGTGTGGCCGCCGAAACCCTGACCAACACCGGTCTGGTGGTGTTGGCGGGCGAGATCACGACCAACGCGCACGTCGACTACATCCAGGTCGCGCGCGACACCATCAAGCGCATCGGCTACGACAACACCGAATACGGCATCGACTACAAGGGTTGCGCCGTGCTGGTGGCTTACGACAAGCAGAGCAACGACATCGCGCAAGGCGTCGACCACGCGTCGGACGACCACCTGAACACCGGCGCCGGCGACCAGGGCCTGATGTTTGGCTATGCCTGCGACGAAACGCCCGAGCTGATGCCGGCCCCGATCTACTACGCGCACCGCCTGGTCGAGCGCCAGGCCCAGTTGCGCAAGGATGGCCGCCTGCCTTTCCTGCGTCCGGACGCCAAGAGCCAGGTCACCATGCGCTACGTCGACGGCAAGCCGCACAGCATCGACACCGTCGTGCTGTCGACCCAACACAGCCCCGACCAAAGCGAAACCGCCAAGAAGATGAAGGCCAGCTTCACCGAAGCCATCATCGAAGAAATCATCAAGCCGGTGCTGCCCAAGGAATGGCTGCAGGACACCAAGTACCTGATCAACCCCACCGGCCGCTTTGTGATTGGCGGCCCGCAAGGCGATTGCGGCCTGACTGGTCGCAAGATCATTGTGGACACCTACGGCGGCGCTTGCCCCCACGGCGGCGGCGCGTTCTCGGGCAAAGATCCGACGAAGGTGGACCGCTCGGCGGCCTACGCGGCCCGCTATGTGGCGAAGAACATCGTCGCGGCCGGCCTGGCCAAGCAGTGCCAGATCCAGGTTGCGTACGCGATCGGTGTGGCCCGTCCCATGAACGTGACGGTCTACACCGAAGGCACGGGCGTGATCCCGGACGAGCAGATCGCCAAGCTGGTCAACGAACACTTTGACCTGCGCCCCAAGGGCATCATCCAGATGCTGGACCTGCTGCGCCCGATCTACGAAAAGACCGCGGCCTACGGCCACTTTGGCCGCGAAGAGCCCGAGTTCAGCTGGGAAAAGACCGACAAGGCCGCGGCCTTGCGCGCCGCTGCCGGGCTGTAAGGCCTGCCGGGCTGCGCCGCGGCCCGGTCTCTCGGCGGGGGCACAGCGCAGTGCCTCCCGCCCTCGACCGATTCCCCCGACCTTGCCCCATTGCCCCATTGCCCCGCCGGCTCGCTGGCGCCGGCAGGGTTTCCGCCCCAAGCCCTCGGGGGCCTGCGTACCCCGCGTTGATGCCCTTGGGCGCCGCCCTCCCAACAGCGGCGTCGCGGGCCAGCGCAACACCACTCACTCCAAATGAGGGACCGGTCAGCTGAAATCGGTTGACCATGCGACAATCTCGGCCGTCCCAAGCACGGTCAACGCCCACCGCCCGGGTGGGCGCCACGCGCCGTTTGCTGTGGCCCCTTGTCCGCCGGCCTCCCATGCCTCCCGCCCGCCAGCCGGGATCGCCCTCCGCCGCCGCGGGCCCCAATGACCCCTTACCTGCGCCTTGTTGTGTCTGTTGTCGCCCCTTCTGCCAGCGTCAGTTCCCGTGCCCCCTTGTCGGCGGGGCGGCTGATTCTGGCCTATTGCCTGACCTGGGCCCTGGTCCATTGGTTCGCCTACCCGAACCTGGACCCGTACAACGACATGCTGGAGAACTTTGCCTGGGCCCAGACCTTTGAATGGGGCACGTTCAAGCACCCGCCGCTGTTTGTCTGGGTGGTGCAGGCCTGGTTCGCGCTGATGCCCCACAACGTGCTGGCCTACAAGCTGCTGTCGTATGTGAATGTCGCCATCGGCCTGTGGGGCGTCGCGGCACTGGCGCGCCAGATGGGCCTGGGCCGACACGCCAGCAGCGCCGTGCTGTTGCTGCTGTGGACGCTGCCTTACACCACCCTCGCGGCCAAGTTCAATGCCAACGCCGTCCTGCTGTCGGTCTGGCCCTGGACTGCGGTGGCCTGGGTGGCCAGCCTGCACCACACCGGCCGCCGGGGCCTGTGGGCCTCGGTCGCGCTGGGTGGGCTGGGGGCCTTGTGCATGCTGGGCAAGTACTACAGCGGGGTGTTCCTGCTGAGCCTGTTCCTGGCCGCTCTGTTGCGCCGGGACGCTCTGCGCTGGTTCAGCAGTCCCCGCCCCTACCTGGCGCTGCTCACCCTGTTCGTGGGCTTGGCGCCGCACGCCTGGTGGCTGTGGCAAAACGACTTTCCAACCCTGCGTTACGCGATGGACCAAGGCGCCGGCCACATGGACTGGCGATCGATCCTGCACTTTGCCATCACGCCGCTGACCTTTGGCCTCGTGGCCTGGCTCAGCACCCTGGGGGTGTTCGCCTGGCAGGCCACCGACAGCACGGCCGAGCGACCGCTGTGGGGCCGCCTGGGCCGGGCCGTGGGCCAGTTGCCCCGACTGGCGCTGCACAGTTGGCGGCCGCAACGCTGGGACGACACCTTGTTCTGGCTCGCCATGCTGCCGGGCGGCCTGACCCTGCTCGCCGGCGTGGCGGAAATGGCCGAGCTGTCCAGCCCGTGGGCGATTCCGACCATCTTTGCGCTGCCGCTGCTGTGGCTGCGCAACCTGGGCCGGGTCACCACCCCGACCCGGATCACCCCGGCCCCCAGCCTGGCGCCATCGCCGGTGACCCTGCGCAGCTTGGACGCCCTGAACAGCGCCGCCTGGCCGGTGCTGATCGGCGTGGTGCTGGTCGGTGTGGTGCTGACCGTCCAACAGGCGCGGCAAGGCCGACGCAGTTACTACGAGGCCACCGAACCCGCCGCAGAACTGATGGCGGCCGGCTGGCAGCAACGCCACCCCGACATCCCCCTGGGTTGGACCGGGGGCGAGTGGGCGGAGAACGCCATGATCGCCTTCTACGTGTCCGACCGCGTGCGCGCCTTGCCGGGCCGCCCGGACGAATGGCCCACCACCCTGGCCCCGCACCCCAACTGGGTGCGGGAAGGCGGCCTGCTGATCTGCCCACGCGGCCCCCTGCCAGAACTGAAGCGCCACAAGACCACGGCCTGTGAGCTGGAGGCCGAGGCCTGGCTGGAGCAATCGGGCCTGCCGGTGCAGCCGCACTGGGTGACGGCGGCGCGCACAGGCTGGCGTTTCCCGCAGCCGATGCAGTTTGCCTGGGTGGTCTACGACGTGCTGCCGGGCACCGCCACCGCCAAGGGCGGCGATTTCTCGCCACGCGGCAAACACATCAAGGGCTGACCCGCGCGCAAGCGCTGGCCGGGCACCACGCCCTCGCAGAGCGAAAAGCCCGGCGGCGCAAACACGATGATGGTCGAGCCGTGCTGGAACCAGCCCAGCTCCTGCCCCTTGGCAAACGGCACGTCGCAAGGCAGCTCATGCGGCCCCGGGTAACGCCCGTGCAGGAGCAGGTTCAGCGCGTGCAGGCGCAGGCTGGCCACCAGGATCGCGGCCACCGGCACCAGCGCAATCGGGTGCCCGCCCACGCTCAGACGGGCATGCAGTGCGGCCCGCTCGTTGCGGCAAAACAGGGCCTGCACCCGCTTCAAGGCGATCGGGTTGACGTTCCAGGTGTCGCCCTGCAAGTGGGTCACATGCCGCAGGCGGCCGTCGTGCGGCGCATGAAAGCGGTGGTACATGGCGGAGGTGAGGCGCAGCGTCACATAGCAGCCGTCACGGAACGGGGCAGCGCGCTCGGCACTGCCAAACAAGTCTTCGACCCGGTACGGGAAGCCCTTGGCCTGGAACACCTCCAGGCCAAGGGCGCTGCCACAGGCCCCGACGATGCCGTCGCAGGGGCTGGCCAGCACAGCGGGGTCGGGGTCAAAGGGCCGGGCCCCGGGGCGCAACTCGCGCGTGAAACAGTCGTGCAGGCTGTCGAAACGCGTTTTCCGGGCGTCGCTGAGGTCCAACTCGGTGAACAAACGCCAAACCCCAATCGAGGCCGCGCTCACCCAGGGGTGGCGCAGCTGGCTGAACCAGCCCATGAAGCGGGTCAGGGCCAGGCGTGGCACCCGGTTGGTGAGCAGGAAATTGAGGTCCTCCTGTTGCAGCAGGCGATCGCGCAGGCGGCGGAAAAATCGGGGTTTCATCAAGGTGTCAATCGAGCAAGTTACAGATGAGCTTTCCATTCACCAGACACCTCATCACATGGACGAAACACTGGCTCTCTGGACTTTGGGAGGCGCGGCGCTGGCAGCAGCCATGCCCCGCTTGATGCGCCGCCTGGCGCTGTCGCGTGCCAAGCACCCGTCGCTGGCCGGCCACTCGCGCATGGCCAAGCGCGTGGCCTCGTGGCTGCCGGGTTACGCCTATGACGAGGCGCGCTTCTTTGCCGCCGATGGCGCCCCCCCCGAGGTGGCCGAGCGCCGCCGCCAGGCCCTGTTGCGGTTGGGCCAACAACTGGTGCAGCGCTGCCCCAAGACGCTGGCCCTGACAGCCCAGGCGCGCGAGGGCCTGCCCGACCTGCAGTTCACGGGCGCCTACCGGGTGCCATTTCAGTTCAGCCCCCTGTTGCGCCAGCACCTGCAGGTGGGGGCCTTCCTTGAGGCGGCCGACGGCGTCTGCGTCAGCGACCTCGACGGCAACCGCTACTTCGACCTGACCGGCTCCTACGGCGTGAATGTGTTCGGGGTCGATGTGTACCGCGAGTGCATCGCGCGGGGCGCCGCCCATGTGCAAGCGCTGGGGCCGGTGCTGGGCGGCCTGCACCCCTGCGTGGCCTCGAACGTGCAGCGCCTGCAGCGGCTGTCGGGCTTGGACCAGGTGTCCTTCCACATGTCGGGCACCGAGGCCGTCATGCAGGCCGTGCGCCTGGCCCGCTACCACACCGGCAAACGCCACCTGGTGCGCTTTTGCGGCGCCTACCACGGCTGGTGGGAGGACGTGCAGCCGGGGCCGGGCAACCCCCTGCCCCCGCGCGAGACCTACACCCTGCGCGACCTGCACGAGAACAGCCTGCAGGTGCTGCGCACCCGCCGCGACATCGCCTGCGTGCTGATCAACCCGCTGCAGGCGCTGCACCCGAACCGCAACGCCCCCGGCGACTCGACCCTGGTCGACAGCTCGCGCCAGGCCGGCTTTGACCGCGCGGCCTACACCGCCTGGTTGCAACAGGTGCGCGAGGTCTGCACCGAGCGCGGCATCGTGTTGATCTTTGACGAGGTGTTCGTGGGCTTTCGCCTGGGCCCCGAGGGCGCGCAGTCGTACTTTGGCGTCAAGGCCGACCTGGTGACCTACGGCAAGACCCTGGGGGGCGGCTTGCCGGTGGGTGTGGTGTGCGGCCGCCGCGAGTTGATGAAGCGTTACCGCGAAGACCGCCCCGCTGACCTGTGCTTTGCGCGCGGCACCTTCAACTCCCACCCCTATGTGATGGGCGCCATGCAGGCCTTCCTCGACTACCTCGAAACCCCCGAGGCCCAGCTCATGTACCTGGACCTGGACCAGCGCCAGAACCTGCGGGCGGCCCGGCTCAACCAGCAACTGGCCAGCGCCGGGCTGCCGGTGCGGGTGGCCAACCTGTCCAGCATCTGGACCGTCAACTACACCCAACCGTCGCGCTACAACTGGATGCTGCAGTTCTACCTGCGCGAACAAGGCCTGGCCCTGAGCTGGGTCGGGACCGGGCGCCTGATCTTCAGCCTGAACTACACCGAAGCGGATTTCGAGGAGGTGTGCCAGCGCTTTGTCGCCGCGGCCCAGGCCATGGCCGCCGACGGCTGGTGGTGGCAGGACGAGCGATTGAGCAACCGCTCGATCAAACGCAGCATCCTGCGCGAGATGCTGGCCCACCGGGGCTGATCCCCGTCAGGGCTTGCGGGCGTGGACCATCGGGTCCACCCACTCGCCGCGCAACAGGTGCAGCGGGGCCTTGTGGTAGAGCCACACATCATGGAAGGGGTCGGTCAGGATCTTGCACATCCAGACCAGGCCCGTCTGCACCCCTTGCAGGAAGAACAGGTGCACGGTGCGGAACAGCAAGCCCCCGACGCCCACCACCAGCCAGGCCCAGCCCACCTGGTGCCAGAACGCGGACATCGAGTCCGCGGGGGTCACCCAACCGAACAGGTCCGGGCTGAACCACAGCAGCACCGGGGCGGCCACCCACAGCGCCATCAGCACCACCTTGCGGCGCAGGTTGTAGCCCACCTTGATGGCTTCCTTGTGTTCGTGCGTGGCCTGGTTGACTTCGTCGTAGCCCCGGGGCTCGAAGAAGAAATGGCCTGATTGGCGCGCCACCATCGACACGCCCCAGGCCAGCAAGGCGGCGCTGGGCGGATCGATGAACAACAGGCCATACGCCACCAGAAAACTCAGCGCACTGATGAGGTGCAGGGTCTGGTTGATGCGGCTGTGGTGGTAGTAGCGGTGGTCGTCCCACCGCTGGGTTCTCAGGGCACTCAGGAAATCGTTCACCTTCACTCCTTGCAACAGGACAAGCCGGGCAAGCCGGCACACAGGGGGAACGCCCCGACTCGGCGGGTGCGTGACCAAATGGTGACCCGCCAATGTGAAAAACCAGTGACGCTCACTGTCACGCCACCGTTGCAATCGGCGACCACCATGGTCGGCATGACAGGCCTTCAAGCTCCCCCCATCGTGGTCGATGACTTCCCGGTGCAGCGCCGCTCGCTGCGGGTGGCGGTGGTCACCGAAACCTACCCACCCGAAGTCAACGGCGTGGCCCGCACCATCGCCTGCGTGGTGGAGGGGCTGCGTGAACGCCAGCACGAGGTGCAGCTGATCCGGCCCCAGCAAACCGCGGCCGAGCCGCGTGGTGAACAGGCCAGCGACGACCTGCGCTTCCATGAGGTGCTGATGCGCGGCCTGCCGATCCCGCGCTACCCGCACCTGCGCATGGGCCTGACCTCCAAGAAGAACCTGCTCAGCCTCTGGGCGCGGCGCCGGCCCGACGTGGTGCACATCGCCACCGAGGGGCCGATGGGCTGGTCGGCCCTGCAAGCCGCGGTGCAGCTCAAGCTGCCGGTGTGCTCGGACTTCCGCACCAATTTCCACGCCTACAGCAAGCACTACGGCATGGGCTGGCTGCACAAGCCCATCATGGCCTACCTGCGCAAATTCCATAACCTGACCCAGTGCACCATGACCCCCGACCCCGGCCTGCGCGATCAGCTCAGTGCCTGCGGTTTTCGCAACGTGGTGCTGGTGTCACGCGGGGTCGACACCCAGCTGTTCGATCCCGCCAAACGCAGCGAGGCCCTGCGCCAGTCCTGGGGCCTGGGGCCGAACGACCTGGCGGTGCTGCACGTGGGCCGGCTCGCGCCCGAGAAGAACCTGGGGGCCCTGCTCACGGCTTTTGAGGCCCTGCGCCAGCGCCAGCCGCGGGCTCGCCTGGTGATGGTGGGCGACGGGCCCTCACGCAAGGACCTCCAGGCCCGCTGCCCCGAGGCCATCCTGGCCGGCATGCAGCATGGCGAGGCACTGGCCCAGCACTACGCGAGCGGTGACCTGTTCATCTTCCCCAGCCAGACCGAGACCTTTGGCAACGTCACGCTCGAAGCGCTGGCCAGTGGCCTGCCGGTGCTGGCCTACAACTACGCGGCCGCCGCCCAATGGGTGCAAGACGGCTACAACGGTGGGCTCGCCCCGCTGGGCGACTTGCCCCTGCTGGTGGCCGGGGCCGTGCGCCTGACCCACGACCCCGCCGCCTTGCACGCGATGCGCCAGGCCGCGCGCGACACCGCACTGCGCGCCAGCTGGGGTCAGGTGATCGACGCCATCGAGGGCATCTACCAGGGTCTGGACCCCCACCTCGCCCCCAGCCCAGGCCGGGCCGCACCGCAGCGCCCGGCCGTGCTGGCCCCCTGAGGAGCCAGCTCGCTCACCGCCCCCGCGTTGAACGCGCTGAACAGGCTCAGTGCGTCGCGCTGAGGCGCCGCGAGCGCTGCCACAGCAGCGCCATGCACAGCGCAATGGTCAGCCCAAAGCCTGCCATCAAAGGCAGCACCGGCAGCTCCCAGGCCAGCAACCCCGCATAGGCCGCCAGCATCACCAAGATGCTCAGGTTCTCGTTGTAGCCCTGCACGGCAATCGAGCGCCCCGCCGTCAGCAAGGTGTGTCCACGGTGCTGCAGCAAGGCGTTCATGGGCACCACCAACAGCCCCCCCACCGCCCCGACCACGGCCAGCAAGGCCAGCGCCACCAGGAAGTGGTCGGTGCAGGCGATCAAGGCAATCAAACCACCCAGCAGCACCCCCAGCGGCAGCACCCGCCGCGCCTGGTGCAGGCCAATGCGGTGTCCCGCCAGCCCCGCGCCCACCACCACGCCCACGGCCACCACGGCCTGCAAGTAGGCCGCCTGGTTCAAGGGCAGGGTCAGGGCCTCCTGGGCCCAGCGCAGCACCGCGAACTGCAGCGTCGCGCCCACCCCCCAGAACAAGGTGGTCACGGCCAGCGACAAGCCGCCATCGGGGTCGCGCCACAGCAAGCGGTTGCTGTGCACAAAGTCGCGCCACAAGGCGACGGGGTGGATGGACCGCTGCGCGTAGCGCGCCCCGCTGTCGGGCACGCCCGATTGCAGCGCCGCCGCCAAGCCGTACACGCCCCACAGCAAGACCAAGGACGGCGTGAACGCCGAGTCCAGCGGCAGCCCGGCGTCGCGCAGGCCCTGCCGCAGGGCCTGCACCGCGGTCGCCTCGCACCACCAGGCACTGAGCAAGCCACCGCCGCCCACCGCCCCCAGCAAGGCGGCGCCCACCATCGAGATCTCGATCCAACTGTTGGCCACCACCAGCTTGGGGCCCGGGACCAACTCGGTCACCAGGCCGTACTTGGCCGGCGCATAGCCCGCGGCACCCAGCCCCACGACGGCAAAAGCGAGCAAGGGGTGCACCCCGGCGAGCAGGCCTATCACGCCCAGCAACTTGAGCGCGTTCATCCAGGCCATGAGCCGGGCCTTGGGCATGGCGTCGGCCAAGGGGCCCGCCACCGGTGCCAGCAGCACATAGGAGAGCGTGAAAGCGAACTTCAGCAGCGGCGCCCACCAGGCCGGCCAGCCCTGCTCCTGCAACAGCGCCATGGTGACCAGCAGCAAGGCGTTGTCGGCCCAGGACGATGTGAACTGGGCGGCCATCAAAAGCGAAAAACCAGCGGGCATGGGCAAGCGGGGCGGGGCCAAAAGCGAACGAGGCTCCATTGGGAGCCTCGTCCGTGTCGGCCTCATGACCAGCGCCCGCCGACATGGCCTCGGTCAGGCGGTTTTGGCGCTGGGGGCGGCGCCCGCAGCGCTCAGCGGTCCAGCGCCGGGCGCTTGGGGTTGAACTGCCAACCCGGGATCAGGTACTGCATGGCCATGGCATCGTCGCGCGAGCCCAGGCCGTGCTGCAGGTAGAGCTGATGGGCTTTTTCCACTTCAACCATGTCCAGGTCAACACCCAGGCCCGGCTTCTGGGGCACTTGCACATGGCCGTTGACGATTTGCAGCGGTTCCTTCGTGAGGCGCTGGCCGTCCTGCCAGATCCAGTGGGTGTCGATGGCCGTGACCTGACCCGGGGCGGCGGCCCCCACATGGGTGAACATGGCCAGCGACACGTCAAAGTGGTTGTTCGAATGCGAGCCCCAGGTCAGGCCCCAGTCGCGGCAGGTTTGCGCCACGCGCACCGAGCCGGCCATGGTCCAGAAATGCGGGTCGGCCAGCGGGATGTCGACCGATTGCAGCGCCAGCGCGTGGCTCATCTGGCGCCAGTCGGTGGCGATCATGTTGGTCGCGGTGGGCAGGCCGGTGGCCCGGCGGAACTCGGCCATCACCTCGCGGCCCGAGAAGCCTTCTTCGGCGCCGCAGGGGTCTTCGGCATAGGCCACCACGCCGCGTAGGTCGCGCATCAGGCGCACGGCATCCTTCAGCAGCCAACCGCCATTCGGGTCGAGCGTGACGCGCGCTTGCGGGAAGCGTTCGTGCAGGGCCCGCACCGCCTCGATCTCGGCCTCACCGCGCAACACGCCGCCCTTGAGCTTGAAGTCGTTGAAGCCATAGCGCTCACGGGCGGCCTCGGCCAGGCGCACGATGGCCTCGGGGGTCATGGCAGCCTCGTGGCGCACGCGCGACCAGGCGTTGTCTGCGTCGGGCTCGCTGGCGTAGGGCAAGTCGGTCTTGCGGCGGTCACCCACGTAGAACAGGTAGCCCAGCATCTCCACCGACGTCCGCTGCTGGCCCTCGCCCAGCAAGGCCGCCACCGGCACCTCGAGGAACTGCCCCAGCAAGTCGAGCAAGGCCGACTCGATGGCCGTGACCGCGTGGATGGTGGTGCGCAGGTCAAAGGTCTGCAGGCCGCGACCGCCGCTGTCGCGGTCGGCGAACTGCTGTTGTACCTGCTGCAGGATGCGCTGCTGCGAGCCCAGGGGCTGGCCCACCACCAGGGGACGCGCGTCCTCCAGGGTTTGGCGGATTTTCTCGCCGCCCGGCACCTCGCCCACCCCGGTGCGGCCCGAACTGTCGGTCAGCAACAGCAGGTTGCGCGTGAAAAACGGGCCGTGTGCGCCGCTCAGGTTGAGCAGCATGCTGTCGCGGCCGGCAACGGGAATCACGCGAAGTTCGGTGATGACAGGGGTGGAGTGCGCCATGAAAGTCTCGTCAATGGGGTCTTGAAAGCGCAAATGGTAGCGCTACCAAATGACCCCGTCAAGGCAGAGCCAGGCGATCCGTCCCCATGGGGTCGCCTCAGGTGCTGCTGCGTTCGATCAAGGAAAAGCCCAGGTCCACCACGCGCTCGGCAATGGCCCGCCCCTCGGCGCGGTCGACCACCCACTGCGCCGCCTGGCGGCCCATGGCCTGGCCGTCGATGCGCACCGAGCTCAGCGCGGGGTTGAGGTCGGCGGCAAAGTCCTGGTCACCAAAGCCGACCACCGCCAAGGCCTGCGGCACCGACAGGCCGCGCGCCTGCGCCTCGGTCAGCACGCCCAGCGCCAGCAGGTCCGAGCTGCAGAACACGGCCTCGACGGGCGGGCCCTCCGCGCACCATTGGGCCAGGGCCCGGCGTCCGCTTTGCAAGGTGGTGGGGGCCGGCACGCGGATCACCCGGACCTGTGGCAAACCGAGCTCGGCCGCGGCCCGGCAGAAGGCCTGCTCGCGGCGTTGCGAGCGCTCGTCATCGCCCGCCACCACGGCCAACTGGCGACGGCCCCGTGCGGCCAGGAAGCGGGCCACGGCGCGCCCCACCTCGGCGTGTGAAAAACCCACCAGCAGGTCCAGAGGATCGGGGCTCAGGTCCCAGGTTTCCACCACCGGGATGCCACAGGCCAACAAGCGACGGCGCCCCTCGGGCGAACGCATCACCCCCGTCAGCACGATGCCGTCCGGGCGGCGCCCGATGATGGCGTCGAGCAAGGCGTCCTCGCGCGAATCGACATAGCCGCTCTGCCCCAGCATGAGCTGGTAGCCCTGCCCCGCCAGGGCCTCGGTCAGCGCTTGCAACATGGGGCCAAACACCGGCCCGGACAGCGTGGGCACCACGGCCGCCACCAAGCGGCTGCGCGCCGACGCCAACGCGCCCGCCTGGTGGTTGCGCACATAGCCCAGGGCCGCAACGGCCTCGGCCACGCGCTGCCGCACCTCGGGGGACACCTGGTCGGGGGTGTTCAGGGCGCGCGACGCCGTGATGGGGGCCACCGCGGCCAACCGGGCCACATCGTGAAGCGTGACCGCCCCACTGCCACGGCGACTGCGTTTGGGCGTGGGAAGGGCTGTCGAATCGGTGGGCTTGACCATGGAGGGATTCTAGGAGGGCCACAGCCGACCGGCGAATGCACCAAATCAAGGCTCAATGCACCACAAGCAAGCCAACAGACCCCAAATCAGGCACCAAAACAGATCACATCCGCGATCGCCCAGCCAAATTGCACTACCCTGGGGCAGCCGCCGGCCCGATGGCGCCTCACCGGCACGAAACCTGCTGCGTTGGCTTCCCTTTGCTGCCATGACGATGTCCGCCCACCTGCCCCCACAGCCGCCCGAGTCGCGCGCCCTGCAAGCCGCCACCGAGGGGGCCATGGCCTGCGCGCTTGACCGCTCGCTGGAGGTGGCGGCGGGCTTTGGTGTGTGGGCCTACGACCGGCGCCTGCGGCAACTGAGCCTCAGCCCCATGGCCGCGCAGTACCTGGACACCCCCGCAGGCCCGCCCCAGGCGCTCGACGAGCGCCTGGTGCATGTGGTGGCGGACGACCTGCTGCGCCTGTTGCCGCGCCTCAACGACCCCCAGCCCCTGCCCTTCCAGCTGGAGCTGCGCGTCATCAGCGAAACCCAGGGCATGCGCTGGCTGCGTTGGGCCAGCCTGCCGATGGCGCCCGACCAGCCGGGCCACCTGCGCGGCGTGGTGCAGGACATCACCGAACTCAAACACGCCCAGGTGCGCGAGCGGCTGGGCTTCGAGTTGACCGAGTTTCTGATCGGCTCGCACTCGCTGGGCAGCGCCATCCTCAACGTGATCCAGCTGGTGTGCCGCAGCCTGGGCTGGGAATGGGGCGCCTACTGGGCCCTCGAGCCGGGCCGGGAAGGCGAACCCCAGCTGGCCTGCCACCAGTTCTGGCACCACCCCGACCACGACATGAAAGCCTTCAGCAGCGCCAGCCAGGCCCTGAAGATGCGCCCCGGCCAGGGCCTGGTGGGCCAGGTGTGGCAAACCGGCCAAGGCCGCTGGATCGACGACATGGCCGACGACCACCAGTTCCTGCGCCGCGCCAGCGCGCGCCAGAACCGCCTGTGGTCGGGCTATGTGTTCCCGGTGACCTATGTGACCGGCGACGGCTCGGAGCACCGGCCCGGCGTGCTGGAGTTCTACAGCAGCCTGTCGCGCCAACCCGACGCGCTGCTGCCCAAGCTGTCCGCCACCATCGGCGCGTTGCTGGCCCAGACCGCCCAGAAGCTGGAGCAGCAAGCCACCGTGCTGCTGTTGTCCCAGGTCGATGGCCTGACCGGGCTGGCCAACCGGCGCCATTTTTACGAGGTGCTGGGGGCCAGTTGCCGCCACGCCGAGGCCCAGGGCCAGGGTTTTGCGCTGATGTTCATCGACCTCGACCGCTTCAAGCCCATCAACGACGCTTTTGGCCACGATGCGGGCAACACCGTGCTGCGCGAGTTCGGCCAGCGCCTGCAAGGCCTGGCGCCGGTGGGTGCGGTGGCCGGCCGCTTGGGCGGTGACGAGTTCGCGCTGCTGCTGCCCGCCGCGCCGAGCCAAAGCTATGCCGAAGTCGCCGAGCAGGTGCGCCAGGCGGCACGCCTGCCCATGCTGCACGAGGGGGTGGAGCTGAGCCTGACCGCCAGCGTGGGCATCAGCCTGTTCCCGGAAAACGGCAGCACGCCACCCGAGTTGCTGCGCAGCGCCGACGCGGCCATGTACCGCATCAAACAAAACGGGCGTGACGGTTGCGACTTCTTCTCTGAAGCCAACCCCCACGCGCTGGCCGAGCAGCAAACCCACCTCATGCAGCGCCTGCAAATGGCCCAGGACCTGCACCAGGCGCTGCGCCGGCAGGAGCTGTTTCTGGTCTACCAACCGATCTTCGACCAGGGCTCGGGTCAGGCGCACGCGATCGAAGCGCTGATCCGCTGGCGCCGTCCGGACGGGCAGTTGGTGCCGCCCGACGTGTTCATTGCGCTGGCCGAGGAGACCCACTTGATCGTGCAGATTGGCCAGTGGGTGGTGGCCCAGGCCTGCCGGGACCTGGCCAGCCTGTGTGCAGCAGGCCTGCCGCAGCTCAAAGTGCACGTCAACATGGCGGCCCCGGAGTTCACCCGGGAGGCCCTGCCCGACGAGCTGACCGCCCTGGTCCAGACCCATGGCCTGCGCCCGGATCAGCTCTCACTGGAGTTGACGGAAAGCCTGCTCATGAAGCAACCCGAGCAGGTGATGGCGGTCATGGCGCGGCTGCGCCAGCGGGGGTTTGACATCAGCCTGGACGACTTCGGCAAGGGCCACTCTGCGCTGTCCCTGCTCAAGGACCTGCCCATCTCCACACTGAAGATCGACCGCGCCTTTGTCCGTGAACTGGGTCAGCGCGACAGCGAGCGCGCCATCCTGGCCACCATCATGGACCTGGGTCGCCACCTGGGCCTGCAGGTGATCACCGAGGGGGTCGAAACCACCACCCAACTCGACGTGGTGCAGGCCTGCGGCGGCCGCCTGATCCAGGGCTACCTGCTGAGCCGCCCGCTGCCGCTGGATGCGCTGCGGGCACGCCTGCTGCCCACAGCGGCCGCGCCCGGCTGAGGCCGGCTCAGGGCTCGACCGCCAGGCCCACGATGGGTGCCCCGTCGGCCACGGTGCCAATCCGTCGCGCCTTGCCGCTCGACAAATCGATCTCGTACAGGCGGGTGCGTGCGTCGGCCGGGGTGCTGAGCGCCGCAAAAGCCGCCCCACTGACGTCCGCGATGTCGAACGCCGCGTCGCGCAACGGCCCCAGGCCCAGCGACCCCACCGTGTACAACAGCCCGGTGTTGGGTGACACCACCGGCTGGCGCCCCTCCACCGAGCCCTGGGTCACCAGGGTGCCCTGGCGGCGGTCCAGCGCGTAGTTGGTGGTCAGCTTGTCGTCCTTCTTGTTGTAGGTGTAGGCAGCGCCCACCAGTTCAGGCGCCTGGCCCGCCTGGGCGTCGCCGGGCGCAAACCGCAAGGCCGGATCGACCGCCCCCACCGCCCCGGTGTCGGGCACCAGGCGCAGGTTCTGCCCCGTGTTGCTGACCACCCGCAAGCGGTCTGCGGCCGGGTTGAAATCGACGCCAAACGCGCTTCCCTCCAGGGCCGGGCTGATCGGCGCCGCGCCGAAGGGCTTCAACTGCCCCGACGCCACGTCCAGGGTGTAGAGGCGACCGGAGCGCGACAGCGTGAACAGCACGCCGCGGGCCACGCGGTAATCGAGGCCCACCAGGCTGTCGCCCGCGGGCAGGCCCTTGACGGTTTGGCGCGCCAGCACCCGGCTTGGCTGCCCGGCGTTGAGGGTCAGCAATTGGAGGTCCTGGGTCAGGACATGCAAGGTCTCAGCCCGCTTGGGGCCTTCGGGCTCTGCGGGAGGACTGGCACACCCCCACAGGGCCGACACCGCTGCGGCCACCGCCGCCAGGGACAAGCCCCTCTTTGCCAGATCAATCATGAATGCTCCTCACAACAGCCAATGAACACAAGGTGTCATTTTGGCGGCAGCGCTGGGGCGGCATCAAGCCGCGTCCAGGCGCTCGGAAGGGGTTGTGGCGCCGCAGCCTCACACGGCGGCGGCGGGGCCGAGGCCTGGCCCGGCCGTGCCGATCGACCCTTGCAGGGAGCGGAACAGGCACCCTGGCCCCCTGCAGGACGGGGGCGATCGTGGGCGGCCCCGGTCGGACGCCGAGCCTTTGACACCGCAGCTCCAAAGCGCACAAGCCGTGAAGTCAGGTCGGTCGCGCCACCGCCACCATCAGCCCAGTGCCCCTGCCTCGCAGCACGCAAGCAGCGCTTGTCGCATGCACGACAGGGTCAGCCAGGCCGTCTTCAAGTTGTCACGCGACTTCGAAAAACTCGCCGGCTTTTCACAACTCCAGCCTGACGGCATGCCATGAGCCTGAAACCAACCTGGGCATTGCGCCCCCTGATCCTTGCCCTGTCGACCACCACCTTGCTGCTGGCCTGCGGGGGCGGTGGTTCCGAACTGAACCTGCCTCTGCCTGCAGAACCGACCGGGATCGGCGCCGCCGATTCGGCGCCAGTGCCCTCGGTCACCGCCTACGCCGACACGGGCAGCACCAACAGCCGCAGCAACCCTTGCAATGTGACCTTGGCCACCAACGCCGGCGTGCGCGTGCTGCAAGGCTTTCTGGACCTCTGGACGCCCACCAGCTTGCTCGTGGATGCCGGGGTGACCTTGGCGGCAGCGAATGGCTGTCCAGCGGTCACGGCCTCGCCGTGGACCGGCATCCCGGGCGACAGCACCGACGGTGCGGTCAAGAACAGCACCGTGCACGCGGGCAACATCAACTACGTCAAAACCGTCACCCAGAACCGGACCACCGCACAGGCCCTGGCCGCGTACCTGGATGACCGTCGCCAAAAGGGTTACAGCGTCAGCGATGGCCTCGGGCCACTGACCAGCCTCTGGCGCCAAGGGGCTCAGCAAACGACGACCATCGTCAGCGTGGATCCGATGCAGCCCTTGAGCGCGCCCGTGAACGACAACGGCAACAACTTGGGCGTGGGTTCGAGCACCAATGCAGACCTGGGGCTGGCGGTGGACTTCATCGGCGCCCTCGCGGATGGTTCGACCGAGCCGCCCAAACGCTTCTTCAAATACGCGCGGCCCTGGCGTTGGAGCAGCGATGTGAAAGTGGTGCCGGCCCTGGAATCCGCCAAGAGCAGCACCCCCGCCACCGATGGCGGCTTTCCCAGCGGGCACACCGCAGAGGCGTGGCGCGACACCCTGGCGATGGCCTACCTGGTGCCACAGCGGTACCAGGAACTGCTCACACGGGCCATGGAGATGGGTGAAAACCGTATCCTGTCAGGCATGCATTCGCCCCTGGATGTGATGGGTGGCCGTGTGCACGCCACCGCTGTCGTGGCCTACAACCTGTCCAGCGTGCCCTACTACAGCAGCGCCGTGAAGAGCGCCGCCTACAACCAGGCCCAGACCTATCTGCAGCGCAAAACAGGCAGTGCCGACTTCAACGCGCTCAACACCTACGCCCACACTCCCAAGACAAACGACAGCAGCAACGCGGACTACGACCGGTTTGCCAGCCACAGCAGCAACCGCGCCAGCTACCGGCAACGGCTGACCTATGGTTTCAGCCAGATCAACCCTGTCGGCCTGACCAGCACCGTCCCCAAGGGGGCAGAGGTCTTGCTGGAGACCCGCCTGCCCTACCTGACGGCGGACCAGCGCCGCGTGGTGCTGAAGAGCACCGCGCTGGATTCGGGCTACCCCCTGGGCAATGACCCCGAAGGTTGGGGCCGCCTCAACCTGTTTGCGGCCGCCGATGGCTACGGTCAATTCAATGGCGACGTGACCGTGACCATGAACGCCAGCCTCGGGGGCTTCAACGCCTTGGACAGTTGGCGCAATGACATCGCCGGCAAGGGCATGCTCAGCAAGCTGGGCAGCGGCACCCTGCGCCTGTCGGGCGCCAACAGCTACAGCGGCGGCACGGTGTTGAGCGCAGGCACGCTGGGCGCTGACTCGACGACCGCCCTCGGCACCGGTGACGTGTTTGTGAAGGGCGGCACGCTGGAATGCACCGCGGCGGGCTCACTGGCCATCGGTGGCGCCTACAGCCAAGCGGCAGGCACGCTGCAATTGCAGATGCAGTCAGCCTCCCAAGGGGGTTTGACCGTGAAGGGCAATGCGGTGATCAAGGGTGGCGACCTGAAGATCAGCTTCTCGGGTTACACCCCTGCCGTGGGCACCACACTGACCGTGCTGACGGCAGGGGTACGATCGGGGCAGTTCAACAGCATCACTGTGGCTGGCTTCAGCAAGGTCACGCCGCTGTACCAAGGCAACACCATTCAAGTGCGTCTGGACGGCGTTTGAGCCCCCTGGCCCTGCGAGGCCGCGGGGCGCGCCCCGGCCTCGTTCGAGGGCCCTCTGACCAGGCCGCGCCCCGCGGGGACCTCCGCGCGGCCTGGCGCCCCCTCGGGGGCCACCAGAAGACCCCAGTTAAGGCAGCAGCGCCCCTGGCCGCGCGGTCTGCAGCCAAGGCACCAAGCCGCGGATGGACGCACCGCCGGGCCCGCCGGACCGGGTCCTGAATGTTCCGTCGTGCCGGCCCATGCGTTGCTCATCCGCCACCTGGCGAGGCTGGATCTCAGACGGGTCACGACAGCGGGCAACCCAGTTGGCCATTCCCCCTTAACATGGCCAGCATCAGGCGCTGTCACGACAGCGAAACGCGGCTTTTTTGATTGCGGGGACATCATGGTTTTCTCAAGTCTGAAGATTGGTTCTCGCCTGGCGCTGGGCTTCGGCGTCATGGTCCTGCTCATGCTGGGGATCGCGTACACCGGGATCCACTCGATCAATGGCTCCAAGGAAGCCATCCGGTCCATCACCCAAGACCGGTACCCCAAAATCGTCCGAGCGACGGAACTGCAAGTGACCATCAACGAGCAGGCCCGCATCCTGCGCAACCTGATCATCTCGGCCCAAGACGCCGAGAAATCGAAGGCCTGGTTGCGCCAGATTGACGACAAGTCGAAACGCGGTGGCGACATCATTGATCGCCTGAAGGCGGAGGTTCGAGAGCCCAAGGCCATCGAGCTCTTGAATGACCTGATTGTCAAAAGAGAGGCCTACGCCAAGGCCAGAGCCGACCTGATGTCCTTCTTGACCATCGGCAAGGTGGAGGAGGCGGGCATCTACATCTTCGACGACTTCCAGAAGCCACAGGACGACTATTTCGCAGCAGTGGCAGCGTTCACGGCCTTCCAGGAAGATCTGATGAAAGCGGACGGCCAGCACGCCGATGGCGCTGCGGACCTGGCGATGACGTTGGCCCTGGCGATCTCGGTGGCCGGGGTCCTGGTGGCATTGGGCGCGGCCTATGTGGTGGCCAAGTCGATTGTGTTGCCACTGACCCGCGCCGTGAAGATTTCCGAGAGCGTGGCCTCTGGCGATCTGACGGCCGACATCCAGGCCCAAGGTCAGGACGAAACGGCGGTGCTGCTGCGTGCCCTGCAAAGCATGCAGGCCGGCCTGGCCCAGGTGGTGTCAAACGTCCGCGCCAATGCCGAGCGGGTTTCCACCGCCGCCGCGGAGATCGCCCAGGGCAACAACGACTTGTCCATGCGCACCGAGCAGCAGGCCAGCTCACTGGAGCAGACGGCCTCCAGCATGGAACAACTCAGTGCGGCGGTCAAACAGAATGCGGACGCGGCCAGTCAGGCCAATCAGTTGGCCCAAAGCGCGTCCGCCATCGCATCGCAGGGTGGCCAAGTGGTCTCGGATGTGGTGGAGACCATGCGCGGCATCAACGACGCCAGCCGAAAGATCAGCGAGATCATTGGTGTCATTGACGCGATTGCGTTCCAGACCAACATCCTGGCACTGAACGCGGCCGTCGAAGCCGCCAGGGCGGGGGAGCAGGGGCGGGGCTTTGCCGTGGTCGCCAGCGAAGTCCGATCGCTGGCCGGGCGCAGTGCCGAGGCGGCCAAGGAAATCAAATCCCTGATCACCGCCAACGTCGAACGAGTCGAACGGGGCACCGACCTGGTCGACAAGGCGGGCGGCACCATGGCCGATGTGGTCACCAGCATCCGACGGGTCAGCGACATCATTGGCGAGATCAATGCCGCCAGCGCCGAACAAGCTGCCGGCGTGAACGAGGTGGGGGTTGCGGTCGAGGACATGGACAAGGTGACCCAACAAAACGCGGCCCTGGTCGAAGAGATGGCGTCGGCCGCCGATGGACTCAAGTCACAAGCGCAGGACTTGGTGCAGGCCGTGGCCTCTTTCAAGCTCGATGATTCAACAAGGCCGCGGCCCCACCGCGCCCCGCCGCCGCCGTCCCAGCCGCATCAGCCGGTGCGCACGGTGGCCGCAGCGCCTGCCAGGGCACAGTTGCAGCGACCGCCTCAAAAAGCAGCAGCACCCGCCGCCTTGCCCAAGCCGGAGACCCGCAGCAAGAACACGGCCGCGGGTGGACCCGACGATCAATGGGAAGCCTTTTGACCGGCTGCGGTGATGACGACAAAGCGCCCCACCTCCACGCCCCTCCTGCTGAGCCTGGCGCCATTCGCCCCCCTCCGTGGCACCTTGTCAGGCTGATCCGCTGTTGAGTGCGCCGTCGGGACGGGGCCACCGCCACCGCCTGATGCGAGGTCTCGAATCAGCATTCGTTCAGGCGCTTGCCTCAGAACTCGCCGTGGAAACTCTCGGTATAGCCGTTCTGCCTGGCAGAACCAGGCAAGATCAGAGGGTGACGAACGCCATGAACGAGCCGCAGTGGCATTCTGGGTCTTAGCCCACGAGAACGGGCTGCGGGTATCCTCGAAACAGCGTTGCCCAGAAGGCGCGTGACCTACTGACCAGTGATGCCATAACCCAAAGCGCTCTGGAGGGCGTGCGTGTCGAGGTAGCCTCAGCCGTCGTTTGAGTTGGTCGTTCAGGCGTTCAAATCCACGCCAACGCCGGATTGCAAATGCCTGCAGACCGCCGAACTTGACATGCAACTCATCAACGTCGCATCACTCACGTCGCCAGCGCGGCCCCCCCCACTGATCGGCGAGCCCACTTCGGGCGACTTCCCGGTTCCAGCGAACTGTTCCTAACTCAAGCTGCACGTGCTCGGGTCCGTCGCGTTCCCATCAAATGGTGGATTTCGCTGATTTCGGACGGGCTCGACGGGTGGGGACTTGATCAATCTGCCCCTCCACTGAATCTGCAGCTTTCTGCATCGATCACGCGAAGGTCAGCCACTGGATCTCACCCTCCTTGCATGGAAGAGGCCGCGATGAGGCCGAGCGAGCTCGTTCTGAACGGGTGCGGCTGCAACGACCAGATCGCGCGAGAAGGGCGACTCTGCCGGCCTGAACTATCCGGTACACCGATCTCCACAAAGATTAAAAAAATCATGAATAATATACAATATACTTTTTGAAGGATGAACGTGAAAAACCTCCCTTCCTGGCTCCCCAGCCCAGACCAACGACATCTCATCGCCCTTTTGGAGCATCGCATCCAAACGATGCCGGCCACTGTTCTGCTGGCACATGGCGAAGAAAAATATACTGCTGAAGATCTGCTAGCCGCGGGCAGAGTGTTCAGCCAGGCGTTCCGTGCCAAGGGTTTGCGCACTGGCGATCGCGTGGCGCTGCAGTGCGCCAACCGCCCCGAGTTCGTCGCGGTCTTGGTGGGCTGCGCGTTGTCTGGCCTGGTGCTGGTACCCATCAACACAGCATCTCGCGGTTCACAACTCGCCTATTACCTCAAGAATTCCCGCGCCCGCGTGTTCATCTCCGAGTCGGCCCTGTTGAACCATATCGCCAGTGCGCAAATGGCCGAGGCCGCCAGCCTGGAAAACCTGGAAGCCATTTGGTCTCTGGACGGTGGCGAAGCGAACAGCCCGCTGCCGCAGTTGACGCCATTCCACGATGCGCCTCGCGCACCGGTGCAGCAGGCCCACCCGGGCCATGCCACGGATGCAGCGATAGTGATCTACACCTCCGGAACCTCGGGCCCCTCCAAGGGTGTGATTTGCTCCCACGCCCAGCTTTACTGGTGGGGACACCACTCCATCCTGAACATCGGCGTGAACGCACAGGATGTGCTGTACACCTGCTTGCCGCTGTTCCACATCAATGCACTGAACACCTTCTACCAAGCCTTGCTCGCGGGCGGACGGATGGTGATCGGGGCCAAGTTCTCGGTGTCCCGTTTCTTCAATGACTTGATCGCCGCGGAGGCCACCGTGACCTTCTTGCTGGGCGCCATGGTGCCCATGCTGCTGTCGCGCAACGCCGATGTGTCCGAGCGCGCCCACCGGGTTCGGGTGGCCTTGGCCCCCGGGGCATTGGCACTGCACTACGAACAATTTGTGGAACGCACTGGCATCCAAGTGCTCGATGGCTTCGGCTCGACCGAATCCAATTTCGTGATATGCACACCGCTGGACCAGCCGCGCCCAGGTTGGATGGGCAAAGTGGCTGGGGGCTTCCAAGCCCGAGTGGTCGACGAGTTCGATAACGAAGTGCCACACGGGACACCGGGCGAGTTGATCCTGCGCAACGACGAACCTTTCGCGTTCGCCTCAGGCTACTTCGAGATGCCTGAGAAGACCGGTGAAGCCTGGCGCAATCTGTGGTTCCACACCGGTGACCGCGTGCTGCGCGATGAGGATGGCTATTTCCGCTTCTTAGACCGAATGAAGGACAGCATCCGCCGACGGGGCGAAAACATCTCCTCCTATGAGGTTGAACAAGTGGTCAGCGCCCACCCAGCAGTGGCCGAGGTCGCCGCCTTTGCCGTGCCTTCGGAACTGGCAGAAGACGAGGTGATGTGCGCCGTGGTACTACGCGAAGGCGAGAGCGTCGAGCCAATGTCACTGATTCAGTGGTGTGAACCCCGACTGCCGTACTTCGCGATCCCGCGGTTCCTGCGGTTTCAAAAAGAGCTGCCCAAAACGGAAAACGGCAAGGTACAAAAGTACAAGCTGCGTGCAGAGGGACGCACGGCCGACACCTGGGACCTCGCCACCACGGGCCATGTGATCCAACGATGAACAAAGCCATCCTCCAAGGCGCCGTCGAGGTGCCATATGTACGGCGCTCACCTGATTCAACGACGGCCTGGCTCGGTCAAGCCTTTGAGGCCTTGCTGGCACAAGAGGGGCTCAGCGCAGACCGCATTGACGGCTTGGGTGTGGCCTCTTTCACACTCAAACCAGACCGCTGTGTCGACCTGTCGTGGCGACTGGGTCTGCAACTGTCATGGTTCATGGATGACGCAAATGGAGGCGTATCCGGCATCAACCTGCTGCAGCACGCCGTGGCAGCCATTGAGTGCGGGCTCGCCCGAAACATCGTCTTGTTGGCGGGGGACTCATTCCAGCCGGCTGATTTCCAAGATCTCGTCGCCAACTACAACCGCACGACTCAAACCTTGCTGCGGCCGCTGCGCATCGCCAATCCCAACTCGCTGTTTGCACTACTGACCCAGCGCCACATGGCACAGCATGGATTGGAGCGCAGCGACTACGGCCAGTTGGTGCGGGCACAACGCCGGCACGCGAGCCGCAACCCCCAGGCCCTGTACCGCGGTGACATGACGCTGGACGACTACCTGAGCGCACCGCTCGTAGCCGACCCACTGGGCATCTTCGACTGCGTGCCAGTCGTTTCGGGCGCCAATGCCCTGTTGATCCGCCATGTAGACGAGCTGCGTCCAGGGCAACCCGGTGTGAGAGTCAAGGCGATGCAGACCTGCCACAACGTGGACCAACAAGAAGGCGATGGCCTGAGCACGGGCCTGGCCCGAATCCAAGGCCGCCTGTTCGATCAGGCGGGGCTGCGTCCGCATGACATCGACCTGATTTCGGTTTACGACGACTACCCAGTCATGTCACTGGTGCAATTGCAAGACCTGGGCTTCGTCACCGGCAGCATGCAGCACTTTCTGCGCGAGACCGTGGCAGAGGACCGCCTGGCCATCAACACCTCGGGTGGGCAGCTATCAGCTGGTCAAGCCGGCACCGCAGGGGGAATGCATGGACTGGTGGAAGTAGTGCGCCAACTGACTGGGCGCTGCGGAACGCGCTCGCAGCCCAATGCCCGAACCGCCATCGTGTCGGGCTACGGCATGGTGGAGTACCGCTACGGCATGTGCGCGAATGCCGTCATCTTGGAGACCACACCATGACGCTGTTGATGTCTGTCTGCGCGGACTGCGGCGCAACGTACTTTCCGGCACGGCTGCGCTGCCACCGTTGCGGTAGCTACCGCTTCCTGGATCAGCCCGTCGATTCCGCTCGCGTGAGTGGGGTCGTGCCCGTGCACCGCGCGCCCGAGGACTGCCCTTGGCACTGCTTGGTCGAACTTCAAACCGAGGCCGGTGTGACAGTCATGGCAGTAGCGCAAGAGCCGCCCACATTGCACTCGCTGGTCCCACTTATCCAACAGGCCGATGGAGCCGTTGTCATTCCCCCCCGTTGAAAAGAGAGCGTTCGCTATGAATCAATTGACTGCCATTCACCCTCAAGGTTTGGGCGCCTACGTGGCGCGTCCCGCGACGGGCACTGGCCCTTTGCTGCTGGTGCTGCAAGAAATCTTTGGGGTCAACCAAAACATCCGCGACCTGTGCGATGAGTTCGCAGCCGAAGGCTACCTGGCCATAGCCCCCGACCTGTTCTGGCGCCAGCAAGTGGGCTTCGACATCGACCCCTCGCAAGCTGACGCCATGAGCCAAGCCCTGGCGATGCTGGACAAGTTTGATGACCAACAAGCGATGGAAGACCTTCAGCACTGCATCGCATACGCACGCAGTCACTGGCAGTGCAGTGGTCCGGTCGCCGCCATCGGCTACTGCCTGGGCGGTCGTCTGGCTTTCCGTGCACTGTACGACACCGAGGTGAACTCATCGGTGTCGTACTACGGCGTTGGCCTGGAAACCTTGGTGTCTCAAGCGCCGCCCGCAGACAAAGCTGCGCTGGTGCACGTGGCTCAACTCGACAGTTACTGCCCCCCTACGGCTCAGGCCACGCTGCTGGCGGCCGCCCACAAGGACCTGAAAGTGCATGTCTACCCGGGTTGCGATCACGCCTTTGCACGCGCAGGCTCGGTGCACTTCAATGCCGACAACGCCCGCCTCGCCTACGACCGCACCATGAACTTCCTGGTACCACGCGTGGGCCCGGCTTACGACCTGGAAGCGCTTTGGGAAAAACACGTGGACTACGAGTTCACGACCCGCGACGCTGACCTGACGATGGGCACCATGGTGGCCCAGCCCTACGTTAACCACATTCCGACGATGACGGGCGGAGTCGGCTACACCGACCTGCGCCGCTTCTACAAGGACTACTTCATTGGCGCCAACCCAGATGACACGATGCAGGTGTCGGTGTCGCGAACCCAAGGCTCGCGCCAGATTGTGGATGAGCTCATCTTCAGCTTCACACACGATCGCCAGATGGATTGGCTGCTGCCAGGTGTGGCCCCCACAGGTCGCAAGGTTCGCTTTGGCCTGGTTGGCATCGTGCGCTTTAAGGGCGACAAGTTATGCCACGAGCATATTTACTGGGACCAGGCCAGCGTTCTGGTGCAGGTAGGTCTGCTGAACCCGCAAGGCCTGCCGGTGGTGGGCGTCGAAGGAGCTGACAAGATCACCGACAACAGCATTCCCAGCAACCACCTGATTACCAGTTGGTGAGTCACGTGCAGGATCGCTACTTTTATGCACCGCGAGAGGGGCATGGCTTGAAGCACAACCCCATCGCATCCATCGTTGGACCACGGCCTATCGGCTGGATCTCGACGGTGTGCGAAGACGGCTCACTGAACCTAGCGCCCTACAGCTTCTTCGGTATCTTCAACTACGCGCCACCCATCGTGGCCTTTGCCAGCGCAGGGATGAAGGACACCCTGCGTAACGCAATACGGCAGGGGGAGTTCGTCGTCAATGTGGTGACGCAGCCCCTGGCGCAAGCCATGAACCTGAGCAGCAGCAGCATCGTCGGCAGCGAGTTCGAACTGACCCAACTCGAAAGCGCTCCCTCGACTCGAATCGCTACGCCGCGCGTGGCAGCCTCGCCGGTTTCGCTGGAATGTCAGGTGCTGGAAGACTTTCCATTGCGCGACCGCCAACACGATCCGGTGGGCAGCCACTTCTTGCTGGCCGAAGTAATCGGGGTGAGCATTGAGCGCACGCTGATTGTGGATGGTGTATTCAACTGGGGGCAGACCCGCACCGTGGTGCGCGCAGGTGGTGCAGCCGACTACCACTGGATCGGCGCTGACAACCTGCTGCGCATGCGGCGCCCAGACTGATCGGATGACACGACCCCGCCAGGGGTCGACATCGAAGCGAGATTCACCCCTGCAGGCGCCCTAGGACGCCTAGCTTTTCAGCATGATCCAGCACACTCAGCCAACCAGCATGGCCGACTGGAAACCGCGGGGGTCACGCAACCAAGCCTCATAAGCTTGCTGGGCATCGCCCGGGTAGAGATCTTCACAGGGGCCCGACAAAAATTGGACTATCTCATCAGCGAGCGCACTTGGCGACATCTTCTCACCAGCCTGGTCAGTGCTCATGCGGGTGTCCACCGCCATGGGGTAGATGCCGCAAACCTTGACGCCCTGAGGCTTGAACTCGGCTCGAAGCGCCAGATTCGCGGCTTGGGCCGCCGCCTTGCTAGCGCAATAGGTCGCCAGTGAGGGCAGCGAGACATGCGCCAGAAAACTCAACACACTGGCCATCACACCCCCACCCCGGGCCGCGAGCAGGGGACCGAAGGCCAAACCGACGTTGAGCAGGCCAAAATAGTTGACCTCCATCTCGCGGCGGGCATTGAGACGGGCATCAGGGGCTAGCACCGATGCGTTGCTGTTAACGCCGGCGCAGTTCAGCACGAACGAAATGTCGCGCTCACGCACCTGTGCCACCAGCGCCTGCACACTGCTCAGATCGGTCATGTCCACCACCAGATTGAGCAAGGGCGTGCCCGGCAATGTCAACGGGGATGGTGCATGGGAGGCTGTGACGAGAGAGGCCACACCGGCCAGAGCCAATCGGTTTGCCAACGCGCCACCGATTCCACCGGAGCCGCCCAACAGCAGCACATTGGCACCCTTCAGCGAATGGGTCATGCCACCCTCCACCGGTACAGGCAGACCCGCAGGCCACCCTCGATGTCAACAACGCCAGACAGACTATTCATGCTAAATACTCCTGATTAGAAGGGAGGAAAAGGTACACCACCACAGAAAAGTATACTGTATTTTGTATTTCAAAAATGAGGGTAGATCATGGTTTCTGGCACAATGACTGCCCTCGACAACGGCACTGATTCATGTCTACTGCACCCCTGAAGACCCCCTTTCTGATTGCGGGAGAGCTACCCAAGCAGAGCATCCGAGATCAGGTCTACGCCTTGCTGCGTGATCGACTGCACAAGGGGGACATCTCGACCCAAGATCGCTTGGTTGATCACGAACTGGCGGCCCAACTCAATGTCTCCCGCATGCCGGTGCGCGAAGCGCTACTGCAGCTCAAAAACGAGGGCTACCTGGAGGGCACGTCGAGGGGCTTCATCCTGCCGCAGTTCACCCCCGAGGACATTGCCGATATGTTTGAAGTGCGCCTGCTGCTCGAACCTGCCGCAGCGGCCATCGCCTGCCAGAACTCCAAGGTCGACGGCTTGGGCAAGATGACGGTGGCGGTGGAGAATGCCGAGAAAGCCCACCTCAAGGCCGATGTACTGGGGTACATGAGCGCCAACTGGGCGTTTTGGGTCGCTTGGATGGACATGGTGCCCAACCGCCGCCTGGCTCAAGTGATTTATCGCCTGCGCGACCATGCCCAGGTGGTGCGACTGGCCACGTTGCAAGACACCGAGTTCCGTGAACTCTCCCTGCACCACACGAAGGAAATACTGGCCGCCTTCGTCAAACGCGATACCGAAGCCGTGAAGGACCGCGTCGCCCATAACCTGCGCATGTCGGCAGCGTCGTATTACGCCAAACAAGAAGCCCTGATGGGCGCTGAAGCCGCCTGAGCGATAAGCACTCGTGCCTGTTCGACACGTACGCGACTGACGGCAGGCCGTCAAGGAGGCGGCCTGTCAAAGGTCGATGCGCAAGCAGTCATCCAGCGAACGCGAACAACAGGGGGTGAATGACGTGACGCGAGTCTCCTCATCCAGGCATTGGTCGCGGTGGTCAGGGCGCCCCTCCAAGACATCGGTGATACAAGTGCCACAGATGCCCTGCTCACAAGAAAACGGCAAATCCACGCCCGCCTCCAGCATGACTGCCATGGCAGTCTGATCAGGGGGCACCTCCAGGGTCAAACCACTGCGCTCCAGCTTCAGGGTGAAGCGCCGCTCCCCCTGAACCACAGGAGCCGTGGCGGCAAATCGCTCTGAATGCAGCCGCGCCTCCACCCAACCCTGCTCGCGTGCAGCTGCCAGCGTGGCGTCAATGAAGCCTGCAGGACCACAAACATACAGGTGAGCCCCCTGCGGCGCTGCGCCAATGGCGCGAGCCAGGTCGAGACGTTGATCCACCGTCTCGCTATCAAAGTACAGCCGGCTTGAACTTGCCATGGGCCCCGTGGTCAGCGCTTCGCGGAAAGCACAGCGCTCCGGCGACCGGGTCACATAGTGCAGCGACCAACTGCGCCCTTGTGCTTGCAGTTGTCGCGCCATCGACAACACGGGGGTGATGCCAATGCCACCAGCAAATAACAAGGCATGTGGGGCCTCGAGATCGAGTGGAAACAGGTTGCTCGGCCCTTGGACCGAGACCAGGTCACCAACGGCGAGCCGCTCGTGCACCGCACGCGAACCGCCCCGCGACTGCGGATCCAGGTTGATCGCGAGCTGATACCGATGACGTTCTGCGGGGTCGTTGCACAAGGAATAGGCTCGCACCAGCCCCCCAGGCAGGTGCAGTAGCAAATGGGCACCAGCCGTGAATGGCGGCAGCTCACGATCATCGGGTGCAGTCAGCTCAAGTAGAACGATGCCCTCAGCAATCGATTGCTTGTCGGCAACCTGAAGCGACAGACAGGTGTTCATAACCCCAACTCCTTCAAATAAAAGGATACAGTATACTGTTTATACAATTTCCTCCGAGGATGCCATGAGCCATCGATCTCCGCATACGCCATCGACCCTGGTCGAAGCTGACCGCGTCCACCGTGACGCATACCTGTCCGAAGCCGTGTTTGAGCAAGAGCAACGCCGCTTCTTTGCGGCCACCTGGAACTTCGTTGCCCACGCCAGCCAAATCCCCCATCCGGGCGACTACGTCACCCTTGACCTGGCCGGCCGACCACTGCTGGTCGTGCGCCAATCGGACCAGTCGATCCAGGTGTTCTACAACCGCTGCGCCCACAAAGGCTCCAAGCTCTACACCAATGAACGCGGCAACGCCGGGCGGGTACTGCAGTGCGCCTACCACGCATGGAGTTACCGCCTTGACGGCAAACTGATGGGCATCCCACTGCGCCAGGAGTACGCCGAGTCGCGCCTGTCCGAATGCCCCTCGGGCCAAGGTCTGACCCGAGTTGGTGCCACCTCGGTTTACCGGGACTTTGTGTTCGTCCGCCTCGATGAACAAGGCATTGGCTTTGAAGATTACTTTGGCGCCTCGCTGCAGTGGCTGGACAACATGGCCGACCGCTCCCCTGTGGGCAAGCTCGAGGTCTTTGGCGGTGGGATTCGCAACGTCATCCGCTGCAACTGGAAGATGTATTTCGAGAACATCAACGACACCGTGCACCCGGTATCCACCCACGAATCGGCAGGCAAAGCGGCCAAGGCCATCTGGGGGCAGCAAGCCGAATCCATGCCCATGCCGATCTCCGTCGAGCAAATGCTGCCATTCGCGTCAGGCTATGACTTCTTTACCCAACTCGATGCTGAGGTCTACCCCAACGGCCACAGTGCGCTGGCCGTCAAGTTCAGCACCCATACCGGCTACGCTTACCCCCAGGACTACCTTGATGCCCTGACCCAAGCACATGGTGAAGATCGCGCCCAGAACGTGCTGAGCCGAGCTCCCCAAAACTCGGTGCTGTTTCCCAGCATCGCGGTCAAGGGCGCCCCGTTGGTGATGCGAGTGATTCGCCCGCTGTCGGTGGATCGCATGCTGATCGAAGCCTGGTGCTTCCGCGCGGTCGGGGCTCCTGACCTGCTGCATGAGCGCGCCATGACCTACAACCGACTCGTGTTCTCGCCAATGTCCATCGTGGCCCACGATGACATCCACCTGTTTGAGAGCGTCCAACAAGGCCTGATGGCCGACGGAAACGAATGGGTCAGCCTGCACCGCGGTGCCACAAGGCAGGCCGAGATGGTGAACGACACCACCCACTGCAAGGGCACCAGCGAGCTGCTGATGCGCAATCAATTTCAAGCCTGGGCCAAGTTCATGGCCGAAGAAACACCGGAGGCCACATGATGACCCACAGCAACCCCATGATGGCCGCGCAGCAGTTCGTGGTTGACGAAGCTCGCCTGCTCAACGAAGCGCGTTACCCGGAGTGGATCGCGCTCTTTGCCGCCGATGGCCACTACTGGGTACCCATGCACGGTGCCCAGCAACCCGACCCGGTGAACCATGTGTCGCTGGCTTACGAGGACCGCATCCTGCTGGCCACCCGCGTACAACGATTGCAGGGTTTGCGTGCCCATTCACTGGAGCCTGGCGCGCGCAGCCTGCACATCCTGCAGACACCGCAGGCCCAGCCGCTCGGTGGCGTAGATTGGGAGGTATACACCCCCTTTGTGTACACCGAGATCCGCGGTACGGTGCCCACTACTTTGACGGGGATTTGGCGCCACCAACTGCGCGCCAAAACCCAAGGCTTCGAGATCGTGCTCAAACGGGTCGATCTGCTGAATGCGTCCGCAGCCCACGAAATGATCCAGCTTTTCCCATGAAAGCCCGCATGAGCCAAGCCCCACGGCCCCTGCACAAGCGCCTTGCCTTTGACCTGTCCGAAGGCCAAGTCCTGGATGGCCCGAGACGCTATCTCATCATGCGGGCGGATGTGCTGATGGGTGCATTCGCCAAGCTCGACCCCGAACCCCGACGCCTTGCACTGCAAGCGCTGGGCGCATCGGTGACCGATCACGGCTCCGACAGCGTGAGGGCTTACCTGACAGAGGTCGGTGCTGATGCACTGCTCCAAACCATGGTCACTGCCTCGGCTTCACTGGGCTGGGGCGTTTGGTCGTTCCGGCGCCTGCCTGATCAGTTGTGGCTTGAGGTACGCAATAGCCCGTTTGCCGCTGGCACCCCCAACAGTACGGACCCTGTCTGCACCCCGATCGTCGGCATGCTGCGGGCCGTCGCGCAAGCGCTGTGGTCTGAGCCTGCCGACGTGGTCGAGTGGGTCTGCGCATGCCAAGGTCAAGCTGGCGTTGAAGGGATATGCCGTTTTCAGGCCCGCACTCGCCTGCCCAAGTCCCCATCCACCGGACCCCAAACCCTCTGAGCCCGCCTTGCGTGGGCAAAAAAAAGCAGATTTGCGGAACTGCAAATCTGCTTTGGGGTCAGAATCGCCGCAGCGCCTGCGCCTTAGTCGACGGTCACGCCCGTATCCACCACCAGGGGGCGGTAGCGCAGTGTCTCTGCCTCAATGTAGGCCTGAAACTGAGCCGGGCTCATTGGAGACCGGCTGTAGCCAAAGTCAGCATAGCGCTTCCAGACGGCCGGCTGACCGAGCACCTTCTCGATCGCCGTATTCAACGTATTGACGATGGCTGGCGGAGTCCCCTTCTTGACCGATGCACCTATCCAGAGGTCCATCTTCAGGTTGGCAAAGCCCAACTCAGCAAAAGTCGGCACGTTCGGCAGGAACTCCGTGCGCTGAGCCGCAGCCACCGCCAACGGGATGCCCTTGCTGTTGCGGACCATGTTGAGGGTGCCGGGCACCGCATCAAACAGCAGGTCGATCTCGTTCGACATGATCGCTTGAAAGGCCGGTGGCGCCCCTTTGTAAGGCACATGCACCAGCTTGCTGCCGGCCATGGACTTCCCCATCGCGTGCCCCAGGATGTGGGGGGCGGTCCCCGGGCCGAAAGACCCGTAGTTGAGCTCCTTGCCCAACTTGATGGTGTCCTTAAGCACCGCAAACGATTTCAGATGACCTGAGCTGCTGCTGTACATGACCATCGGGGCCCGGGCCAACATGGTGATGTTGTCGAAATCCCGCATCGGCAGGTAGCTGATGCTTTTGTAAATCATCGGGTTGATGACATAGGCGCCAATCTCCGCCACAAACAGCGTGTAGCCGTCTGAAGGCGCACCAAGCACCGCCGCCGCACCAATTTGCCCGCCCCCGCCAGGTCGGTTGTCGACCACGATGGGCTGACCTAACTCGGAAGCCAACTCGGGCGCCATGGTACGCACAAAGGTATCGACCGCCCCCCCCGGTGGAAAGGGAATGACGACTTTGATCGGCTTGCTGGGGTAAGGATCTTTGGCCAAAACGGCCAAGCTGACGGCACTGAGGGCGACACAAGCGAGGGATTTGAGGAAAGACATCGTGTTAGCTCGGGCGTGGGTGGGTTGAATTATTTGAACTTCACGGAATGCACGGAACAGACTCAGTACCGGCCGCTCAGCAATGAGCCAGCGTTCGGGACGATGGTTTCAAGACCCAGTTGTTTCAGGGTCATGTAGGTGGTGCAAACGGCGGCGGACACCACCGGAATGCCCACTTCGGCCTCTACCTGCGCAATGACCGGCAGGGAGGGCATTTGCACGCAGGCGGACAACACCAAGGCGTCCGCCCCTCGCAGATCGAGGCGCTTGTAGAGTTCAAGTAATTTCTGCGGGTCATGCCGCCCAACTTCGAGGTTGTCAGGGATCTCGAGTGCCAAGAAGTCAAGCACCTCAAAGCCCTCAGCGGCAAGGTAGTCCACCACCAACTGGGTCAGAGGTCTGAGGTAAGGACACAGCACCACAATGCGCTTGGCACTCAGGGCGTGGAGGCCTTCGACCAAGGCCCCTGCACTGGTAACGACTGGGGCTGGTGCGCCGTTGTCTATGGTCCGTTGGTGCAAGCGCACCTCGGACTGGCGGTGGTAGCCAAGTCCCATGCTCATGATCGCCACCAGACAAGCATAGCCCAGCACATCGACTCGCGCGTCACTGAGTTCCAGGGCGCAGCGGTCGCTGTCGCGGTCCATGGCTTCAAGCTCTTCCTTGACGACTTTCTTCATGCGCATGCGACTTGAATGAAAGGTGAAGCGCTCGGGGCGAATGGACTGGCGAGACCACAGCATCGCAGGGATCTCGGTTTCCATGGTGGTGTTCGACGACGGAACGATCTGCCCGATTCGATACAAAGTCTGCGTCATGCTTTCTCTCCAGTGGACAAATCAAAGTCTTGCGCGCCATCCAGCAGATCGGGCAGGGCTGCGCAGTCGCCATCCTGAAAGGTGGCGGGCCGTAGACTGCGGCGATTGACGCGCAGGTCAAATACATCAAAGCGGTTGTAGTGACCGGTGATGTCGTGCATCTGGCGCGGCTGAATGCAGCGCGACAGATCGATGTCGGCGTAGAGGATGCCCTCGGTATCGATCAGGGGCTCACCCACCAAGCGGCCATCCGGACCGATCACCCCTGAGAAGGCGCTGTTTGGACGGGTCAACAGCGCTGCAGCGCCTGGGAAGGCCTGTTCCATCAGGGCAATGGTCTCTGTCGATAGCGTCGAGCACGACACCACGGTGTAGACCTTGCCTTCGAACGAGTGTGCAATCGCACGGGTCTTGATGGCTTCGGCCATGTCGTAGTCCGGTGGTGCAACCGGCAGCGAGATGTAGCTAGCCAGGTGCACCAACTCTCCCTGCGCCAGCAGCGAGAAGCGCGCCAACGTGTTGGTGTTTTCCCCACAGGCCAACATGCCAATTGGGCCAAGCTCAGTGGCGTGCACGCGCAGACCCGCGCCATCACCAGGTGCCCAGGTCAGTTTTTCAGCCCAGGTCGGTACCAGTTTGCGGTGGCGCCCCAGCAATTGACCCTGTGGCCCGATGAATACCATGGTGTTGTAAACGGTGGCCACCGAACCGGCAGCCAGTTCGTTAATGCCCAGGGCCACGTACGCACCAGCGTCGCGCGCCGCCTGCGCCACACGCGCCATCTCGGGGCCAGGCACCTGCACGGCGGATTCACAGAGTTTTTGGAACCAGGTGCTGCCTGCGATGGGGTTACCAACCCAGCTCCAATAGGGGTAGGCCGAGACAAATACCTCCGGAAACACCACCAAGCGGGCGCCCTGGCTGGCGGCCTCGGCGATCAGGCGACACACCTTGTCGATGGTGGCCGGCGTGTTCAGGAAAACGGGGCTGGCCTGAACCGCCGCCACCTTGAAGTGCGGTAGTTTGATCATGTGGGGATCACCTTCTTCAGACAGCGATGACCGGGTGCGTCAACTCACCAATCTGGGCCACATGGGCTACGACGGTGTCGCCAGGATGCAACCATTCCTGCGGACTTCTCCCAGCACCCACGCCCTCGGGCGTACCGGTGGCAATGATGTCGCCTGGCTCCAGGGTGATGCCGGCGCTGATGTCAGCCACCAACTCATTCACCTTGAACAACATGTGACGGGTGTTGGAGCTCTGTTTGACCTCCCCGTTGACGGTGAGCCAAAGGTCCAGGTTCTGGGGGTCCGGGATCTCATCCGCGGTGACGATGCAGGGACCGAAGGGCCCGTAGGTGTCTTGACCCTTGGAGTAAATCCATTGACCCGCACGGCGGCAATCGCGAGCGCTGATGTCGATCATGACGCTGTAGCCAAAGACATAGCTCAGTGCTTGTTCCGGAGTCACAGCCACGGCACGGCGTCCAATGATTGCGGCCAACTCCACTTCCCAGTCCATTTGTTGGGTGATCTTGGCGTTGTGGCGAATGGGTTCTCCAGGGCCAATCACCGTGGTTGGCGGCTTGGAGAAGATGACGGGCTCCTTGGGCAGGTCCTTCGAGGTGTCGAGCGTGCGGCTAGATTCGGCGACGTGCTCCACATAGTTCAGGCCGATCCCGAAGATGTTCTTGCGTGGGCGTGGGATCGGGGCGAGCAATTGGACGTTGGTGCCAGGTACCGAGGTACCGGGCAGCCAGTTACCAGCGACAGCATCAAGCAAGGCTTGAAGTCGGCGGACAGCGCTGGGGCCCAGGTCAATGAAGGCCAGCATGGACGCCGGCAACTCGATCCCTTGGCTGGCGCCGAAGCGCTGCACATCAACAATGTCATCGCCTTGAATGACACCCAGTCGTGCGGCGTCTTCAATGGTGTGGCGGTAGGTTACGAGGCGCATGTTTTCTCCGTGTGGGGTTGGCTAGGTGGATCAGGAATCAATTTGGTGCGGGTGCCTGGCGGCCGCCATTGGTCTTCAGCCCTTCCTCGCGGTACAAGCCCAGGGCTTTCATTACCGGCAAGTCGCTGAAACAGAACAGGCAGGCGTCCTCACTGGCTTGGGTGTTGACGTGCTCGTGCCAGGCCCATGACGGAACACAGAAGATGTCCCGTTCACGCCAGTCAAAGCGGCGCCCGTTGATGACGGAATAGCCCTCGCCTTTGGCCACCTGGTAGAGGTAGCTGCCGGTGTGGCGGTGGGCTTTGGTTTGTTCACCGGGGCGCAGCAGTTGCATGCTGGCGCCAATGGTGGGCATCACGGGGCCACCTGTGACCGGGTTGGTGTAGTGCATCAAGATACCGTCGAACTCAGAGCCCTTGCTGACCTTGGCCAAACGCCTGAGCGCGTCGTAAGTGGGCTCCCACTCGTACTTAAAAAGGGGCGAGTACGGCTTGCTCCAAGCCTGGCCTTGCGGCAGCAGGGCCGAGGCACCCCAGGTGTGGGTTGCGTCATCGATGGGATAGGCCACCTGTTGGTGCAGATCGGGGTGCACCTCGTAGAAATTGGCTTCCATCGCATTGACGAAGGGAATGTCCAACCCGTCCTGCCAGATGCAAGGAGTGCCCCCCTCGTCCACACCATGCTCGTGCCATGTACCGTTCGGGGTGAGCACAAAATCATTGGCACCCAAGGTCATCTTGTGCCCATCCACGATGGTGTAGGCACCACGTCCCTCCATGATGAAGCGCAGGGCAGAGGCAGAGTGCCGGTGAGTCGAAGCGCATTCGCCGGGGTGCATGACTTGCAGCCCCGAGTACAACCACCCCACCGCCGCAGACACATCGTGGCGCCCAGGGTTGTTCAGGTAAATAACCCGGCGCCCCGCCTTCTCCGGGGTGACCAGCGCCACAGAGCGAAGCACATGATCACGCAACTCCTGGTAACGCCAGAGGGTTGGGACTGACTCGGACTTCGGCTCCCAGGGTTCAATCTTGTTCGCCACCGTCCACAAGGCGCCAGCGTCGAAACGCTCCAGATCGCGGTAATAGCGAACCAACTCCGGGGTGTCTTCGACGTTGGCACGTCCAGCGACGTCTTCTCGGTAGGTGTCGTAGCTCGATTTCTCAGTCATCAGTGCTCCTTACTCATTTATCCGCCTCAAACCACAAAAAGTATACTGTATGTTTTTATAAATGTAATCCTTCTGACACAAACAGGCAATGCTCGCCAAGGAATGAAACCTCACCAAAAAAGAATACGGTATACCAAATGAGATTCAAATGATAGCAAAATGCATGCCAAAAAATCAAAGCACTTGAGATCTGCTGACACCACCCCCTCTACCCCAACACCCGCGCAGTCAGCCCACCCTCACCGAAATACGCCACCCCTCAGCACCGCAATCCCTGTCGATGGACTCAATCGGGTCGACCAAGCGAGGCACTCACTTGATCGACCGCCCCGACACACCACACCAACCACCCCCCCCCGCCCCAAACTGGGGCACCTGCCACCTAACCACCACCATCCCACATTATGAAATTGGATACAGTATTACATGTGAGTAGTAGGCGAGATCAGGAGTGACTCTTCCTTGGCCGAACTCACTCTCCAAGCCTCAGATTGGTGCAGAAGACCACCAGATGATCACTGTCAAAAATCCTTAAAAAACCAAATTACATACAGTATACTTTTGATGCGAATTCTTCAGGTTACCTTCACAACCACGCAAGGAGTACGAAATTGAAAGTGCGATCCATCCGATCAGCGGCGCTTCCGTCGCTGGCGCTGTCATTGATGTGCAGCAATGCCTGCGCTCAAAGCAATGTCACCCTGTATGGCGTCCTGGACCTCGGCATGTCCCACGCGAGTGACGTGGGCGGCGGTCGCCAAACCCTTGTCGACAGCGGCGTGATGCAGGGCAGCCGACTCGGCTTCAAGGGCACTGAAGATCTGGGTGGTGGCTTGTCCGCTTTGTTTGTCCTGGAGCAAGGCCTGGTTTTGAACTCTGGCGCACTTGGCCAGGGAGGACTGGCCTTTGGCCGCCAGAGCTGGGTGGGTTTGTCGGACCGCAACCTTGGCACCTTGAGCCTGGGACGACAATACGACTTCATGTGGGACTCTCTGGTCCCGTTCACCAACGCCACCCAGCTCGGCGGCGGTTACGTGAACAACCCGCTCGACAACGACCGAACTGCGGGTCAACGCTTGAACAATTCGATCAAGTACACCAGTCCCAAGTGGAGTGGCTTCTCCTTTGGCGCGATGTTTGCACCCTCGCAAACCCCCGGAACGTCGCAAGGCTCGAGCCCATCGCGCAGCGTCGGTGCCAACTACACCCAAGGCAACTGGAGCCTGGGCACCGCTTACACCCAGGTCGATGGCGCAAGCCTCAATGTTCAGTCCCTGGTCGGCTCCAGCCAAGCCTACACACTGGGCGGAAAGCGCAACAGTGTGGCAGGCCTGGGGGGCAGCTACCGCCTCAATGAACAGTTCTTGCTGCATGGCATGGTCACCCGCTCCGAATTCGAGGGCAACAGCAGCAACGCCAACGGGACTTTCAAGAACTACTTCGGTGGCGTTGTCTACCGGCCAACGGCGTCTTGGAAGGTCGGGGTGGACCTGAACAACACCAAGCTGTTCAATTCCAGCTACAAGCAAGTGGCCTTGACGGCGGACTACATCCTGTCCAAGCGCACCGACGTCTATGCGCAAGTGGTCACGCAGCGGGCCGGCGGTGCTGCCAATGCGCGAGCCAACATCTTCATCCTGGGAGGCGCCTCAGGCCGAGACCAAAGCGTCGTGCGCTTCGGTCTGAGGCACTCGTTCTGAGGTGTCAATCCACCGGGTCAACACAGCGATCGGTTGAGACCTTGGGGGAAGACCTCGACGACATCGCGGGTGTAAAGCGCGATGTCGGGCAACGGCCTTGTAGGCCCGACCAGCGCCGCCACTCAGCCCCATTCAGATGCGGCGCACCCGGCCAGCCTCACCTCAACAAGGCCTTCGGCAGAGAGCCCACCCGGACACCAGGTGCAGTCGTTCGGTGGGGCAGCGCAAACCGGGCCGGCACCGCAGGCCGGCCTTTCACCCAACCGAACACGGCCGTCAACGCGGTGCCCTGCTCTGCCCACGCGCAAGCGCGCACCAACCCGCCAGGCCCCGCCTGCGCAGCCGCAGCCGGGTTGTTCGCAGCGCTGCGCTTCGATGGGCCCATCACTGCCGTCATGCGGCGGCGCAAGTCGCTGGGTGGGCGCAGCCGGACACGCCGCTGGCGGTGGATGGGCACGCCCAGCTGGCCCGCCTAGTTCGACACCGATTTGGCGGTCGAAAAGGGGGCTGGAAAGTTCTCCGCCAGATAGCTCTCGCCGCGCTCCAGCATGAAATACCGGAACGCCTCCGCGGCCGGGGACAGCAGTTTCGATTGCGTGTGCACCACATTCCAGGCGCGCACCACAGGCCCCCCCTCAACGTCCAGCACCGAGATCAGTTGATTGCGCAGTTCGAGCCCGATGGTGTGCAAGGACAGAAAGCTCAGTCCCATGCCCGCCATGACGGCCTGCTTGATGGTCTCGTTGCTGGCCATCTCCATGATCACGCGCAGTTCAACGTGATCGCCGTCGAGGAACTTCTCCAGTGCGGCGCGCGTCCCTGAGCCCTGCTCCCGCACGATGAAGTCGTACTCTCGCAGCCAGGCCACCGGCACCTGGCTCGCGAGCGCCAACGGGTGATTCACCTGGGCCACAAAAACATGGGGATGGGCCGCAAAGGGCTCGGCGCGCGTGGCCAGTTCCTTGGGTGGGCGGCCCATGATGGCGATGTCCACCTCGTTGGCGTGCAGCATCTTCACCAACTGCTCGCGGTTGCTCACGGCCAGGCGAATGTCGATGCTGCCGTGTTCGCGTCGGAACTCGGCCAGCAGGTGCGGCAGGAAGTACTTGGCCGTGCTCACCATGCCAATCACCAGCGTGCCCGTCTCCAGCTTCTGCAGTCGCGCGGCGGCGTCCTCCGCGTCCTTCAGCGTCGCCAGCACCTTCCTCGCGTAGACCAGCATGTACTCGCCCACGGTGGTCAGCGCCACCTTGCGGCCGTTGCGCTCGAAAAGCGGCATGCCCACGTGCCCTTCGAGTTCCTTGACCTGCATGGTCACGGCCGGCGGCGTGAGGTGCAGCACCTGCGCCGCGCGGGCAAAGCTGAGGTGACGCGCCACCTCGCTGAACACCCGCAATTGCCGAAAGGTGGCGTTCTTCATTCAGCAATTCCTTAATCGAACTTCGAAAAATCGTGAATTTACTTTATCCAAGCCCAAACCTACAGTCAATTCCACCCCCGACAAACCCCACTTCTGGAGCCCCCGATGAGCAACACCTCCCCTGGATCAACCGAGATCACCGACGCCAAGAAGCGCTACAGCGCGGGCGTGCTCAAGTACCGCCAGATGGGTTACTGGATGCCCGACTACGTGCCCAAGGACACGGACACGCTGTGCCTGTTCCGCATCACCCCGCAGGACGGGGTGGACCCCGAGGAAGCCGCCGCCGCCGTGGCCGGCGAGTCCAGCACGGCCACCTGGACCGTGGTGTGGACCGACCGCCTCACCGCCTGCGACAGCTACCGCGCCAAGGCCTACAAGGTCGAAGCCGTGCCCAACCGCGCCGGCGAGTACTTTGCCTGGGTGGCCTACGACCTGATCCTGTTCGAGGAAGGCTCCATCGCCAACATGACGGCCAGCCTGATCGGCAACGTCTTCAGCTTCAAGCCGCTGAAGGCCGCGCGGCTGGAGGACATCCGCATTCCCGTGGCCTACGTGAAGACCTTCAAGGGCCCCCCCACCGGCCTGGTGGTGGAGCGCGAGCGCCTGGACAAATTCGGCCGCCCGCTGCTGGGCGCCACCACCAAGCCCAAGCTCGGACTCTCGGGCCGCAACTATGGCCGCGTGGTTTACGAAGGCCTCAAGGGCGGGCTGGACTTCATGAAGGACGACGAGAACATCAACTCGCAACCCTTCATGCACTGGCGCGACCGCTTCCTCTTTGTGATGGACGCGGTCAACAAGGCCAGCGCCGAAACGGGTGAGGTCAAGGGCAGCTACCTGAACGTCACCGCCGCCACCATGGAAGACATGTACGAGCGCGCCGAGTTCGCGAAGGAGCTGGGCTCGGTGGTCGTGATGGTGGACCTGGTGATCGGGTACACCGCGATCCAGAGCATGGCCAACTGGTGCCGCAAGAACGACATGCTCATGCACATGCACCGCGCGGGCCACGGCACCTACACACGGCAGAAGAACCACGGCGTGAGCTTCCGCGTGATTGCCAAGTGGCTGCGCCTGGCCGGCTGCGACCACCTGCACACCGGCACCGCCGTGGGCAAGCTCGAAGGCGACCCGCTCACCGTGCAGGGCTACTACAACGTCTGCCGCGACAGCTACACCAAGGCCGACCTGCCACGCGGCCTGTACTTCGACCAGGACTGGGCCGACCTCAAGAAGGTGATGCCCGTGGCCTCGGGCGGCATTCACGCCGGCCAGATGCACCAGCTCCTGGCGCTCTTCGGCGACGACGTGGTGCTGCAGTTCGGCGGCGGCACCATCGGGCACCCCATGGGCATCCAGGCCGGCGCGGTGGCCAACCGCGTGGCGCTTGAAGCCATGGTGAAAGCGCGCAACGAAGGGTACGACCTGCTGCAGGAAGGCCCGGCCATCCTCAAGCGGGCCGCGCAGCACTGCAGCCCACTCAAGGCCGCGCTCGATACCTGGGGCGAGATCAGCTTCAACTACCAGAGCACGGACAGCAGCGACTACGTCGCCACACCGGTCGCGGCATAAAAGCCACCTTCCAGCGCCGCGGCACGGCGTCTCCCCCTCGGGCCTCCGACGGGAAGCGGACGATGCCCGGGACCGCCAGAGCCGGCGCCACGGCGCCCCTGGATCGGCGCGGCTGCATGCCTGCACCTTCTTCTTTTTTTGGAGTTCTCCACCATGATGACCAACCCCACCGGCCGCATCACGCAAGGCCAGTTCAGCTTCCTGCCCGATCTGACGGACCAGGAGATCACCGCACAGATCGAGTACGGCCTGCGCAAAGGCTACGCCTGGAGCGTGGAGTACACCGACGACCCGCACCCGCGCAACACCTACTGGTCGATGTACGGCAACCCCTTGTTCGACCTGCACGATGCCGCTGGCGTGCTGCAGGAGCTGCAGGCCTGCCGCCAAGCCTTTCCGCGCCACTACATCCGCATGTTGGCGTTCGACTCGACACGCAACGTCGAGACCATCGCCATGAGCTTCATCGTCAACCGGCCCGCCCACGAACCCGGCTTCATGCTGGAGCGCCAGGAGGTCAACGGCCGCAGCCTGCGCTACACCACCCGCGGCTATGGGGCGGGGCAGCCCGAAGGCGAACGGTACCCCTGACCCCCTGCGCCGCTTCACGTCCTCCCCCTCCGGGGGGCCCCACCCAGGTCCCGGCAACGCCGGTTCACGGGTGCGACTTGACCCAGGTACCCCCCATGAACCCGACACCCTACGCCATCCCCGGCAGCAAGCTGCCCCCGAGCGACACCGTCGTGGCGGTCGCGCCCGCCTCGGCGGACACCCCCGCGCCGCCACCACGTTCGATCGGCGCGGTGTTGGCCCACACGCAGGTCGAGGCTGTGCTGCAAGAGTTGGACGACGAGCTGGTGGGCCTGGCACCGGTGAAGGCACGCGTGCGCGACATCGCCGCGCTGCTGGTCATCGACAAGCTGCGCACGCACTTGGGGCTGCCCTCGCAGCCGCCCAGCCTGCACATGTGCTTCTCGGGCAACCCCGGCACCGGCAAGACCACCGTGGCACTGCGCATGGCGCAGATCCTTCACCGCCTGGGCCATGTGCGCAAGGGCCATCTGGTGGCCGTCACGCGCGACGACCTGGTGGGACAGTACATCGGCCACACCGCGCCCAAAACCCGCGAGGTGCTCAAGCGGGCCATGGGCGGCGTGTTGTTCATCGACGAGGCCTACTACCTCTACCGCCCCGAGAACGAGCGCGACTATGGCCAGGAAGCCATCGAGATCCTGCTGCAGGTGATGGAGAACCACCGCGACGACCTGGTGGTGATCCTCGCCGGCTACGAGGACCGCATGAACACCTTCTTCCAGTCCAACCCCGGCATGCGCTCGCGCATCGCGCACCACCTGTCGTTTCCCGACTATTCGGTCCACGAGCTGATGCAGATCTCGCACCAGATGCTGGCCGAACAGAAGTACCGCTTCAGTCCCGAGGCCGCCCAGGCCTTCGAGGACTACCTGGGCCTGCGCCTGGCGCAACCGCATTTTGCCAACGCGCGCAGCGTGCGCAACGCCCTGGACCGCGCCCGCCTGCGCCAGGCCAGCCGCCTGTTCGCGCAGCCGCAACGCGAGCTCACGGCCGACGAACTCACCCAGTTGCAGGCGCCCGACATCCTGGGCAGCCGACTCTTCAACGGCGAAAGGGCCAGCCATGCTTGAAGCGCTCATCTTCGATGTGGACGGCACCCTGGCCGACACCGAGGCCGCGCACCGCGCCGCCTTCAACGATGCCTTCGACCAAGTGCGCCTGGGCTGGTACTGGGACGAGGCCACCTACCTCCGCCTGCTGCAAGTCTCGGGGGGCAAGGAACGCATCGCCCACCATTGGCGCATGGTCGAGCCCGACGTGGCTGAAGGCCGGGCAGCGCAAACCGTCATCGAACGCGTGCACGCCATCAAGACCCGCCTCTATGAAGACCGCGTGAGCGGCGGCCAGCTCGCGCTGCGCCCGGGTGTGCTGCGCCTGCTGCGCGAAGCGCTGAACAGCAAGCTGCGCCTGGCCATTGCCACCACCACCACGCCGACCAACATCGACGCGCTGCTGCGCACCCCGCTCGGTCCGGACTGGCGGCGCTACTTCGCCGCCATCGGCGACGCGTCCACCGCGCCGCGCAAGAAGCCCGACCCGCTGGTGTACCAGCAGGCGCTGACCGCGCTGGGGCTGCCGGCCAGCGCCTGCCTGGCTTTCGAAGACTCGGCCAACGGCCTGCGCGCGGCCAGCGCCGCCGGGCTGCCAACCGTGGTCACGCCCACCGCGTACACCGCCAACCACCGCTTCGACGACGCCTTGTGCGTGCTGCCACACCTGGGCGACGCGGGCGCGCTGTTGCCCTGCGGCACGGCCGGCATGGCCCAGCGCTGGGTCACGGTGGACGCGCTGCGGCGCTGGCACGCAGACGCCACGCTCTGCGAGTCCGCCTGAGTTTCTTTCTTCCTACCAGCGAGTCGCCCCATGATGATCCGACCTCCCAAGCCCCACCCGTCGCCCGCCGTGCGGCTGGCGCCCTCCATCCTCTCGGCCGACTTCGCGCGCCTGGGCGAAGAGGTGCGCGCCATCGAAGCGGCGGGGGCCGACTTCGTGCACTTCGACGTGATGGACAACCACTACGTCCCCAACCTCACCATCGGCCCGCAAGTCTGCGAGGCCCTCCGCCCGCACGTGCAGATTCCCATCGACATGCACCTCATGGTGGAGCCGGTGGACGCGCTCGTGCCCCTGTTTGCCAAGGCCGGCGCCGACTGCATCACCTTTCACCCGGAGGCCTCGCGCCATGTGGACCGCACGCTGCAGCTGATCCGCGCGCATGGCTGCAAGGCCGGCATCGCGCTCAACCCCGCCACCCCGCTGGCCTGGATGGATCACCTCATGGACAAGCTGGACCTGGTGCTGCTCATGAGCGTGAACCCTGGCTTCGGCGGCCAAACCTTCATGGCGCACACCCTGCACAAGCTGCGCGAAGCGCGCCGCCGCATCGAAGCCCACACCGCCACCGGCGGCCAGCCAATCTGGCTGGAGGTGGACGGCGGCGTGAAGCTGGACAACATCGGCGCGATCGTTCAAGCCGGTGCCGACATCTGCGTGGCGGGCAGCGCGATCTTCAGCGCCGCCGACGCGGCCGGGGGTTACCACGGCGTCATCCGTGCCCTGCAGCAGGCCGCCGCCAGCCCCACCGATTTCCCATCCAGCAACGCCCCGCGGAGAACCACGCCATGCCACTGACCGGCCGCAAGACCCTGACCCAATACCTGATCGAGGAACGCCGTCGCTTCCCCGAAGCCAGCGGCGACTTCAACGCCCTCATCCTCGACGTGGCGATGGCCTGCAAGGCCATCGCGCGCGCAGTGGCCTTCGGCGCGCTGGGCGACGTGCTGGGCAACCACGCCGCCGCCGCGGGCGGCTCGGTCAACGTGCAGGGCGAGACACAGAAGAAGCTTGACGTGCTCAGCAACGACTACTTCCTGCGCATCACCGAGTGGGGCGGCCACCTGGCGGGCATGGCCTCCGAAGAGATGGAGGCGCCCTACCAGATCCCCAGCCCCTACCCGCGCGGCAAGTACCTGCTGGTGTTCGACCCCCTCGACGGCTCCAGCAACATCGACGTGAACGTGTCCGTGGGCAGCATCTTCTCGGTGCTGCGCTCACCGACCACCGACGACCGCGACGCCACCGAGGCCGACTTCCTGCAACCCGGCACGCAGCAGGTGGCGGCCGGTTACGCGCTGTACGGCCCGACGACCATGTTCGTGCTCAGCGTGGGCAACGGCGTGGCCGGCTTCACCCTCGACCCCAACCTCGGCGAGTTCATGCTCACCCACCCCGACCTCACCGTGCCGGCCGACACCGTGGAGTTCGCCATCAACGCGTCCAACAGCCGATTCTGGGAGGCCCCCGTCAAGCGCTACGTGGACGAATGCCTGGCCGGGCGCACCGGCCCGCGCGCCAAGGACTTCAACATGCGCTGGATCGCCAGCATGGTGGCCGAGGCGCACCGCATCCTCATGCGCGGTGGCGTGTTCCTGTACCCCAGGGACAGCAAGGACGCCGCCAAACCCGGCCGCCTGCGCCTGCTGTACGAGGCCAACCCCATCGGTTTCATCATGGAGCAGGCCGGCGGCCGCGCCAGCACCGGGCGCCTGCCCGTGCTGGGCGTGCAGCCCGAAGGCCTGCACCAGCGCATCGGCCTGGTGTTCGGCTCCAAGCACGAGGTCGAGCGCATCGAGCGCTACCACGCCGAGCCGCCGGCGCACAAGGACCTGGACAACCCCCTGTTCCACGAGCGCAGCCTGTTCCGCGTCTGAGCGCCGGCCGCCCCCTCCCCGATTCTTCAACTCCACGGGACACCACCATGTCTGAGCGCCACCCCATCATCGCCATCACCGGCTCGTCGGGCGCGGGAACCACCTCGGTCACCCGCACCTTCGAGAACATCTTCCGCCGCGAGGGCATCACCGCCGCCATCATCGAGGGCGACAGCTTCCACCGCCACGACCGCCAGGAAATGAAGCTGCGCCAGGCCGAGGCCGAGCGCGCAGGCAACGGCCATTTCAGCCACTTCGGCCCCGAGAACAACCTCTTCCCCGAACTGGAAGCCCTGTTCGCGAGCTACGGCCGCAGCGGCACAGGCCAGTCGCGCAAGTACCTGCACGACGCCGAAGAAGCCGCCCCCTGGAAGCAAGCGCCCGGCACCTTCACGCCCTGGCAGGAACTGCCCCAGGACACCGACCTGTTGTTCTATGAGGGCCTGCACGGCGCGGTGGTCACGCCCGAGGTCAACATCGCCCAGCACCCGGACCTGCTGATCGGCGTGGTGCCGGTGATCAACCTGGAATGGATCCAGAAGCTCTGGCGCGACAAGTCCAAGCGCGGCTACAGCACCGAGGCCGTGACCGACACCATCCTGCGCCGCATGCCCGACTACGTGAACTACATCTGCCCGCAGTTCGCCCACACGCATGTGAACTTCCAGCGTGTGCCCTGCGTCGACACCTCCAACCCCTTCATTGCGCGCGAGATCCCCGCGCCCGACGAGAGCTTCGTGGTGATCCGCTTCGCCAAGCCCAAGGGCATCGACTTCCAGTACCTGCTGAGCATGGTCCACGACTCCTTCATGTCGCGCGCCAACACCATCGTGGTGCCCGGCGGCAAGATGGAACTGGCGATGCAACTCATCTTCACGCCCTTCATCTGGCGGATGATGGAGCGCAAGCAAAGGGTGATGGCATGAGCACGAACCAACGCCCCGACCCTGACCTCGCACGCCGCATGGCCAACGCGATCCGCCTGCTCGCGGTGGACGCGGTGGAGGCCGCACAGTCCGGCCACCCCGGCGCCCCCATGGGCATGGCCGACATCGCCGAGGTCCTGTGGAACCGCCACCTGCGGCACAACCCCGCCAACCCGCACTGGTTCGACCGCGACCGCTTCGTGCTCTCCAACGGCCACGGCTCCATGCTGCTCTACGCGCTGCTGCACCTCACCGGCTATGCGCTGTCGATCGACGACCTGCGCCAGTTCCGCCGCCTGCACAGCAAGACCGCCGGCCACCCCGAAGTGGGCGTGACACCCGGCGTGGAGACCACCACCGGCCCGCTCGGCCAAGGCCTGGCCAACGCCGTGGGCATGGCCCTGGCCGAGAAGCTGCTCGCCACCGAATACAACCGACCGGGCCACACCATCGTGGACCACCACACCCATGTGTTCCTGGGCGACGGTTGCCTGATGGAAGGCATCAGCCACGAAGCCTGCTCGCTGGCGGGCACACTGCGCCTGTCCAAACTGGTCGCGCTGTACGACGACAACGGCATCTCCATCGACGGCCATGTGCAGGGCTGGTTCACCGACGACACGCCACGCCGCTTTGCCGCCTACGGCTGGCAGGTGGTCACGGTCGACGGCCACGACCCGAGCACGATCGACGCGGCGCTGCGGCGCGCGCGCAGCGCCAGCGCGCAGGCCGAGGGCAAGCCCACGTTGATCTGCTGCAAGACCCTCATCGGCAAAGGCGCTCCCCACAAGCAGGGCAGCCACGAGGTGCACGGCGCCGCGCTTGGCGCGGCCGAGGTGCAGGCCACACGCGAGGCACTGGGCTGGCATGCCGCGCCCTTCGAGGTCCCGGCCGACCTCGCCGCGGCCTGGAACGCGACCGAGCGCGGCCAGGCGCTCGAAGCCGACTGGCAGGCGCGCTTCGCGGCCTACCGCGAGGCCTACCCGGCCGAAGCCGCCGAGTTCCACCGCCGCATGCTGGGCGAACTGCCCGATGGTTTCGCCGCCGACCTGCCCGCCATGGTGGCAGCCCTGGGCCAGCGCACCGACGCGGTGGCCACGCGCAAGGCCAGCCAGCTCGCACTCGACGCCATGGCGCCCCGGCTGCCCGAGATCTTTGGCGGCAGCGCCGACCTGACCAGCTCCAACCTCACCAATTTCAAGGGCTGCGTCACCGCGGGCCCCGACAAGGCGGGGCGTTTCACCGCGGGCAACCACCTGAGCTACGGCGTGCGCGAGTTCGGCATGGCCGCCATCATGAACGGCCTGGCGCTGCACGGCGGCTTCATTCCCTATGGCGGCACCTTCCTCGCCTTCAGCGACTACAGCCGCAACGCGGTGCGCATGGCCGCACTGATGAAGCTGCAGGTGATCCACGTCTTCACGCACGACAGCATCGGCCTGGGTGAAGACGGCCCCACCCACCAGCCCGTGGAGCACGTGCCCAGCCTGCGCCTGATCCCGGGGCTGGACGTGTGGCGGCCCGGCGATGCGCTCGAAACCGCCGTGGCCTGGGCCCATGCGCTGCAGCGCAGAGACGGCCCCACCGCGCTGGCGCTCTCGCGCCAGAACCTGCCGCCGCTGGGCGACGAGACGCGCGCGGCCGCCGTGCAGCGCGGCGGCTACGTGCTCTCGGACAGCGTCGACGCACGGGCCGTCATCGTCGCCACCGGCTCCGAAACCATGCTGGCCCTGCAGGCACAGACCGCGCTGGCGGCCGAAGGCATCGCGGTGCGCGTGGTCTCCATGCCCTGCACCGGTGTGTTCGACCGCCAGGATGCCGCCTGGCAAGACCAGGTGCTGCCGCCCGCCCTGCCCGCCGTGGCGGTGGAGGCCGCCCACCCCGACTTCTGGCGCAAGTACGTGGGCCGCAGCGGCCGCGTGGTCGGCATGAGCAGCTTTGGCGAATCGGCCCCCGCCAAAGACCTGTACGCCCATTTCGGCATCACCGCCGCGCGCGTGGCCGACGAGGTGCGTGCCCTGCTGCAGCGCCCGCGGCAAGGCTGCGGCGTGGCCGCGGAGGCCACAGCATGAGCGCGACGCCAAGCGCTGGCCTTCGCCCCGCCAGCGCCCACCGACCCCCGCCAGGCGAGGGCCGCTCAAGAGACGCCATGGACCTGGTCATGTTCGATCTCGACGGCACGCTGGTCGCCACGGCAGGCGAGATCAGCGACGCCGTCAACGACACGCTGGCGCGCTTCCACCTGCCCGCCGTGCCGCAGGCGCAGGTGGAGCGCTGGATCGGCCACGGCACGCGCGAGCTGCTGCTCCAGGCCCTGGCCTCGGCCGGCCAGACCCGGGTGGAGGTGGTGCGCGCCAGCAGCACGCTGGCGCTGATCGCCGCCGAGTTCGACCGCCACTACCAGCGCCGCAGCGGCACGCTCAGCCAGCTCTACCCCCAGGTGCGCGAAACCCTCACGGCCCTGCGCGAGCGCGGCGTCAAGCTCGCGGTCGTCACCAACAAGGAAAGCCGCTACACCGCCACCGTGCTCGACGCGCACGGGCTCACCCCGCTGTTTGACTGCGTCGTCAGCGGCGACACCCTGCCGACCAAGAAGCCCGATCCCGCGGGCATCCGCAGCTGCCTGGCCCGGTTCCAGGTGCCGCCCGAGCGGGCACTGTTTGTGGGCGATTCGTCCATCGACGTGGCCACCGCGCGCAACGCCGGTGTGCGTGTCTGGGCCTTGCCCTGTGGCTACAACCTGGGCGAGCCCATCACCGCCTGCGCGCCCGATCGCGTGATCAACGACCTCTCGGCACTGCGATGACCCACCGCCTTGGCCGCGCAGCGGCGCCCTTCCCCTCGCCCGCGACCTGCGGGCAACCCATCCCGAGGTCCGGCCAAGCCGGTGCCTCGGTGTCCCTGGACGGCTTCTCCCTGTTTGAACCTAAGCACCCATGAACGCTCCTTCCTCACCCCTCAAGATCGGCATCAACGGCTTCGGCCGCATTGGCCGCAACGTGCTGCGCAGCGCCCTCCTGAACTTCCAGGACATCGACGTGGTGGCGATCAACGACCTGCTCGAACCCGACTACCTGGCCTACCTGCTGCGGCACGACAGCGTGCACGGCCGCTTCCTGGGCGAGGTCCAGCTCGAAGGCAACACCCTGATCGTCAACGGCCGGCGGATCCGCCTGACGCAGGAGCGCGACCCCGCCCTCCTCCAGTGGCACGACGTCGGCGCCGAGGTGGTGATCGAGTCCACGGGCCTGTTCCTGGACCGGGTCACGGCGCAGAAGCACCTGGCGGCCGGAGCGAAGAAAGTCATCCTCTCGGCCCCCAGCAAGGACGACACCCCGATGTTCGTCTTCGGCGTGAACCACCAGACCTACCAGGGCGAGGCCATCATCTCCAACGCCTCATGCACCACCAACTGCCTGGCGCCGCTGGCCAAGGTGCTCCATGACAAATGGGGCATCCAGCGCGGCCTGATGACGACGGTGCACGCGGCCACGGCCACGCAGAAAACAGTGGACGGCCCTTCCAACAAGGACTGGCGTGGCGGCCGGGGCATTCTGGAGAACATCATCCCCAGCAGCACCGGCGCGGCCAAGGCCGTGGGGGTGGTGATTCCCGAGCTCAACAAGAAGCTCACCGGCATGAGCTTTCGGGTGCCCACCAGCGACGTGTCGGTGGTGGACCTGACGGTGGAGCTGAGCCAGGAAGCGAGCTACGAGGAGATCTGCGCTGAAATGAAGGCGCAGAGCGAGGGCGCCTTGAAGGGCGTGCTGGGCTACACGACGGACAAGGTGGTGGCCACGGACTTCCGGGGCGACACCCGCACCTCGATCTTCGACGCGGACGCGGGCCTCGCGCTGGACAAGACCTTCGTCAAGGTGGTGGGCTGGTACGACAACGAATGGGGCTATTCCAACAAATGCCTCGAGATGGCTCGCGTCGTGGGGGGACTGGCATGAGCGCGCTGCGCTTCAGCGACGTGTGCGCGAGTGGCTTCGCGCGTGGCAAACGCGTCTTCATCCGCGCCGACCTGAACGTGCCGTTTGACGACGCGGGCCGCATCACCGAGGACACGCGCATCCGTGCCAGCCTGCCCGCCCTCCGGATGGCGCTGGACGCCGGTGCGGCGGTGATGGTCACCAGCCACCTGGGCCGCCCCACCGAAGGCGCCTTCAAGCCCGAGGACTCGCTGGCCCCCGTGGCCGCCCGCCTGGGCGAGCTGCTGGGCCGCCCGGTGCGCCTGGTGAGCCAGTGGGTCGACGGCGACTTCTCGGTCGCTCCCGGCGAGGTCGTGCTGCTGGAGAACTGCCGCCTCAACGTGGGGGAGAAGAACAACAGCCCCGAACTGGCGCGGAAGCTGGGCGCCCTGTGCGACATCTTTGTGCACGACGCCTTCGGCACCGCGCACCGCGCCGAAGGCACCACCTACGGCATGGCCGAGACCGCGCCGCTGGCCTGCGCCGGCCCGCTGCTGGCCGCCGAGATGGACGCCCTCGCCCAAGCCCTGCACGCACCAGCCCGGCCGCTGGTGGCCATCGTGGCGGGCAGCAAGGTCAGCACCAAGCTGCCCCTGCTCAAGAACCTGGCCCACAACGTGGACCAACTCATCGTCGGTGGCGGCATCGCCAACACCTTCATGCTCGCGGCGGGCCTGAAGGTCGGCAAAAGCCTGGCCGAGGCCGACCTGGTGAACGAAGCCCGGGCGGTGATCGACGCCATGAAGGCGCGCGGCGCGGAGGTGCCGATTCCCACCGACGTCGTCACCGCCAAGGCCTTTGCACCGGACGCACCCGCCACGGTGAAGCTGGCCACGGACGTGGCGGACGACGACCTGATCCTCGACATCGGCCCCGAGACAGCCCAAAAGCTGGCCGCGCAGCTGAGGCAGGCCGGCACCATCGTGTGGAACGGCCCGGTGGGGGTGTTCGAGTTCGCCGCCTTCGAGGGGGGCACCCAAGCCATCGCGCAGGCCATCGCCAACAGCAGCGCCTTCAGCATCGCCGGCGGCGGCGACACGCTGGCGGCCATCGCCAAGTACGGCATCGAGAAGGACGTGGGCTACATCTCCACCGGCGGCGGCGCCTTCCTCGAGGTGCTCGAAGGCAAGACCTTGCCGGCCTTCGAGGTGCTGACGCGCCGCGCCGCCTGAACCTTTCAACCCTTTTCACTTCACCCAGGAGCTTTCCATGGCGCTCGTTTCCCTCCGACAGGTGCTCGATCACGCGGCCGAACATGGCTACGGCGTGCCCGCCTTCAACGTCAACAACCTCGAACAGATCCTGGCCATCATGGAGGCCGCGCAGGCGACCGACAGCCCGGTCATCCTGCAGGCCTCGGCCGGGGCACGCAAGTACGCAGGCGAGGCCTACCTGCGCCACATGGTGCTGGCGGCGGTGGAAGCCCACCCCGACCTGCCCGTGGTGCTGCACCAGGACCACGGTGCCACACCCGCCGTATGCATGCAGTCCATCCGCTCGGGCTTCACCAGCGTGATGATGGACGGCTCGCTGCGCGAGGACGGCAAGACCCCCGCCAGCTACGACTACAACCTCGCGGTGACGCGCCGCGTCTGCGAGCTCGCGCACGCGGTGGGCGTCTCGGTGGAAGGTGAACTCGGTTGCCTGGGGTCGCTGGAGACCGGTGAGGCCGGCGAGGAAGACGGCGTGGGCGCGGCGGGCAAGCTCACGCACGACATGATGCTCACCGACCCCGAGCAGGCCGAGGACTTCGTGCGCCGCACCGGCGTGGACGCGCTGGCCATTGCCATTGGCACCAGCCACGGCGCCTACAAGTTCACGCGCCAGCCCACCGGCGACATCCTGGCCATCGACCGCATCGCCGCAATCCACGCCCGCGTGCCCAACACCCACCTGGTGATGCACGGCAGCTCCAGCGTGCCGCAGGAGTGGCTGGCCATCATCCGCGCGCACGGTGGCGACATCAAGGAAACCTACGGCGTGCCGGTGGAGGAGATCCGGCGCGGCATCCAGAACGGCGTGCGCAAGGTCAACATCGACACCGACATCCGCCTGGCCATGACCGGCGCCATGCGCCAGACCTTCGCGAAGGAGCGCAGCGAGTTCGACCCGCGCAAGGCGCTGCTGGCCGCGAAGCAGGCCGCCCGCGGCGTGTGCCGCGAGCGCTTCGAGGCTTTTGGCAGCGCTGGGCAAGCCAGCAAGATGAAGCCGGTGCCGCTGGACGCGATGGCCGAGGCCTACGCCACGGCCTGGGCCTGAGGGAGCTCCAGCACAAACTCGGCGCCGCCCTCGGCGGCGTTGCGCGCGCTCAGCCGCCCGCCATGCTGCTCGACAATGCCGTAGCTGATCGACAACCCCAGGCCGGTGCCCTGCCCCACCGGCTTGGTGGTGAAGAAGGGGTCGAAGATGCGCAGCAGGTGCTCGGGCGGGATGCCCGGGCCGTTGTCGCGCAGTGTCACGCGCACGGTGCCGGCGGCGCGCTCCAGCGTCACCACGATGCGCGGCGCCTGGCACCGGCCCACGGCGTCAAAACCGTTCTGCAACAGGTTCATCATCACCTGCTGCAGCTGGTCCGCGCTGCCCATCACGGTGCAGGCTTCGCCGGCCTGCCACTGCACCGCCACCAGGGCTGAGCGGCCCTTCTGCACCCAGTGGATCGCGCGATCGATCACCTCCACCAGGTTCACCGGCTTGCGCTCCTCCGAGTCCATGGCCGAGAAGCGCTTGAGCCCGTTCACGATGTCGGCCGTGCGCTGAGCGCCCTCGAGCGTGCCCTCGATCAGCGACGGCAGGTCGGCCAGCAGGTGCTCGATGCGCAGCTTGCGCCGCATCTCGGTCAGCACCGGCTCGGGCTCGTGCGCATGCACCGCGGCCAGGTAGGTGCGCAGCCGCTCGCTGTACTTGCTCAGCGCGTGCACATTGCCCAGCACGAAGCTGATCGGGTTGTTGAGTTCGTGCGCCACGCCCGCCACCAGCAGGCCCAGCGAGGCCATCTTCTCCGAGTGCAGCAGCAACTGCTGCGTGCGCTTCAAGGCCTCGTGCGCGGCGCGCATCTCGTGGTAGGCGCGCTTGAGTTCGGCGGTGGGCCGGCCCACCCACACTGTGCCCAAGCGCCGGCCCTTGTCGCCAATGCGCGGCGTGCAGTTCGCGTCCACCGACATGGCCTGGCCCTGGTGGTCCAGCAGGTTGAGCTCGATCGCCTCGCCCGCGCGCGGCGCATCGGTCTTCTCCATGGCGGCGCGCGCCAGCGCCCGGCTGGGCTCGTCGGCCAGCAAGGCATACAGCGGCGTGCCGCGGAGCTGTTCTTCGGTCCGGCCCGTCAGCTCGCACAGCGCCGCGTTGGCCTGCTCGATCACCCCGTTCGCGTCGCACACCACCAGCACATCCGACATCGAAGACAGCACGCTGAAGATGAACTGCTGCGACTGCTGCAGCTCGGTGTTCTTGTTCTCCAGCGCCACCTCGTCGTCGATCAGGCGCGTGTACACCTCGTCCATCTTCTGGATCACGTCCATCCAGGTCGACTCGTCCACCCCCTCCATCGGCAGCTTGGGCAGCGGGCTCTTGGGGCGCGTCTTGCTCATGGGGTCAATGCACGGTGCAAACCATGCAGGGGTCAAAAGAGCGCACGATGTGCTGCACGGCCACCGGCGTTTTCTCGCCCTCGCGCACGGGCGCGTCCACCAGGGCCTGTTCCAGCGCGCCGGGGGTGCCGGCCGCGTCGCGCGGGGAGAAGTTCCAGCTGGTGGGGGCGACGATCTGGTAGTTGGCGATGCGCCCGCGCCGCACCACGATCCAGTGGCCCAGGCTGCCCCGCGCCGCTTCCGACAGGCCCATGCCGCTGCCCTCGTCGGGCAGGTCGGTGGGCACACAGAACGGCTCGGTGGGCCGCAGCGCGCCCAGCCAGTCTTCCATCAGCGGCACCACGCGCGCGAGTTCGAGCAGGCGCGCCAGCACGCGGGTGTAGACGTTGCCACCGTGCCGCGCCACGGCGTCGCGCAGCAGCGGGTGAGCGGCCGCGAGCTGGCGCGCGATCGCGCCGGTCTCCACCACCTCGCCCGCCAGGCGCGGCGCCTTGTTCCAGGTGTAGCCCCGCGCCTTGTCGGGGTCGGGCTGGGTCTGGCCCTGCAGCGGGTGCAGCGGGCCGGGGCCGTCGGCCAGCCAGCTGTGCGTGGCGTCCTCGGTGATGGCCGCGGCGTCGAGCGCGTCCAGCCGCGCGGCGTCGGCGCGCCACACGCCACCGGGCAGCGCAAAGCCGCCCTCGGGCTGGGGGTAGGCGCTATAGCTCAGGTAGCGGCCCGGGCCGGGGCCGAGGGTCGACAGCCGCAGGTCGCGCACCAGCGTGAGGAAGAAGCGCAGGTCGCCGCCCAGCGGGTCCTGCGCGTGCCAGTGCCACAGCGCGTCTTCGGTGTCGATGGCGCCGATGGCCTCCAGGGGCGCGGCGAACAGTTGGCGCTCCAGAAAGGCGCGGAACTCGCGCACCCGCGCGAGCAGGCGTAGGCGCTCGGCCGCGTCGATCGGGCGCGCAGAGCCCCCCGGCTCGATGGACTGCGTGTGCGGCCACTTGCCCCCCAGCGTGCCCAGCAGCGTGAGCCAGCGCTGCCGCGCCGCGGTGGCCGCGCGCACCTGCTCGCCGTGGTTTGGCGCAAAGCGGCGCACCGACTCGGCGTGCCAGGCGTGGGCCGCGTACACCGGGCGCGCGAAGTCCGGCATGAAGAACAGGTAGAAGTGGGTGAGGTGGTCGGCCAGGTTCTCGGTGGCCAGAATCACATTGCTCGCGTGCTGGCCGTTGGCCGGCATGGCGATGCCCCCCAGTGCCGCCAGCGCGCGCGCCGCGGCCACCGACTGCGACACCGAGCAGATGCCGCAGATGCGCGGCACATAGACCAGCGCGTCCTGCGGCGCCTTGCCCTGCAGGATCTGCTCGAAGCCGCGGTACATGGTGGCGTTGACCCGGGCGGAGGCCACGCGGTCGCCCTGCACCTCGAGCTGGACTTCGAGATCGCCCTCGACGCGGTTGAACGGTCCAACGAGCAGGCGCGTCATTTCAGCCTGGTCTTTCGCACCGCCGGCGTCACCACCAGGTGGTCCGCCACCGCGTTGTATTTGACGCGCTTGGGCGTGGCGCTCTTGGAGAGCGAGGCCAGCGCGACGAACCAGGCCTTGGGCATGTCGGTGGGCAGGCCGATGGGGATGCCAGCGACCTTGGGCGTCTGGTGGAAGGGGTGGCCCGGCTCCTGGAAGCCAGGCTCGGTGCAGGCGATGCAGGCATAGCCCCCGCGCGTGCACGAGCCTTCGCCGTTCCACAGCCGCGTGTTGCAGTCGGCGTGCACCTGCGTGCCCTTGCAGCCCATGTGCTCCATCATGCAGCCCAGGTCCGAGGGTTTCTCGGCGCTGGCTTTGAACTCGTAGTACTCGTTGCGCGTGCAGCCGTGGTGCACCAGTTGGTCGGCGTAGAAGCGCGGGCGGTTCAGCGGGTCGAGGTCGCTGGCGGCGAAGTGGTCGGCGGCCAGCGCCATCAGGGTGTCGATCACCCAGCTGGGGTGGGTGGGGCAGCCCGCGATGTTGATCACCGGCAGGCCGCTGGCCGAGCGGAAGGTCGCGCCCAGCAGGCCACCGACCTCGTCGTCCTCGTACTGCAGGCCGCAGGCGTCGGTGGGGTTGTCGCCACCCGCCGTGATGCCGCCCCAGGCCGCGCAGCTGCCCACCGCCAGCACGTGCTTTGCACGCGCGCTCAGGCGGCGCACCCAGTCGATCATTGGCAGCTGGGTGCCGGCCAGCATGTGGAAGCGCCCGGTGCCGTTGGGCCCGCGCAGCAGCGAGCCTTCGACGCACAGCGCATCGAGCCGCGTGCGGCCGTCAAGCACCGCGTCCAGCAAGTCCAGCAGCTCGTCGCCGCTTTCCATCGACAGCGAGGGGTGCCAGAGCAGGTTCACGCCCGCATCGCGCAGGTGGCCCTGGAAGTCGGTGGTGTCCGCGCACAGCAGCGACATGCTGCAACCGCCGCAGCCGCCGGATTGCAACCAGAGCACGTTGAGCGTCATGTCACTTCTCCAATCCCAGCCGCTGCATCTTGCCGCGCAAGCCCACGCGGGACAAGCCCAACTCCTGCGCCACCCGGGTCTTGTTCCAACGGTGCCGCTGCAAGGTCTCGCGCAGCACCATGGCCTCGATGACATCGAGCCGCTCGGCCAGCGTGCCGCTGGTGGGCAGGGCGGCCCGCAAGTCCTCACCGCCCTTGCCGTGGCCCTGCAGCACGCGCGCCGACAACGCGGCGGCATCGAGCGCGCTGCCGTCCTGCAGCGCGAGGGCGCGCGCGATCTCGTTGCGCAGTTCGCGGATGTTGCCGGGCCAGGGATAGGCCAGCAGGCAGGCGAGCGTGGCGTCGGGCAGCGTGGCGCCGGGGTGGCCGAGCTCGTTGGCCACGTCCTGCAGCAGCTGGCGCGCAATGGGCGCGATGTCGGCCGCGCGTTCGCGCAGCGGCGGCACGGTGATGCTCACGCCCGCGAGGCGGTAGTACAGGTCCTCGCGGAACAGGCCTTCGCGCACGCGCTGCTCCAGGTCGCGGTGGGTGGCGGCGATCACACGCACGTCCACCGGCACCGGGCGGGTGCCGCCCACGGGCCGCACCTCGCCTTCCTGCAGCACGCGCAGCAGCCGCACCTGGAAGGCTGGCGAGGTTTCGCCGATCTCGTCGAGGAACACCGTGCCGCCGTGCGCGCGCTGGAACAGACCCTGGTGGTCTTCGTAGGCGCCGGTGAAGGCGCCGCGCTTGTGGCCGAACAGCTCGGACTCGAGCAGCGTGTCGGGAATGGCCGCGCAGTTCTCCACCACAAAGGGGCCGGTCAGGCGCGGCGATGCGTAGTGGATCGCGCGCGCCAGCAGCTCCTTGCCGGTGCCCGACTCACCCAGCACCAGCACCGAGAGGTCGTAGCGCGCCACACGCTGCGCCATGGCGCACACGCCGTCTAGCGGGCTGCCAGGCGCGCGCACGAGGCGCTCGAAGCCGAAGCTGGCGCGCGCCCGGTCGATCTGCGTGGCCGTGCGCTGGCGCAGCACGCCGGTGCTGGTGCGCAGCTCCAGATCGAGCCGGCTGGTCTGGCGCTGCAGGGCCTGCGCTTCGACCGCGTTGCGCACGGAGTCCAGCAAGTGGTCGGGCGCCCAGGGCTTGAGGATGTACTGGTAGATGCCGGCTTCGTTGATGCCGGCAATGATGTCTTCGCTGTCGGTGTAGCCCGAGATCACCATGCGCACCGCCTCGGGCCATCGCTCGCGCACCTCTTTCAGAAAGGCCACGCCGGTGGTGCCGGGCATGCGCTGGTCGCACAGGACCACGCTCACCGGCTGCCGCTCCAGCAGGCGCCGCGCCTCGTCGGCGTTGCTGGCGGTGAAGACCGTGAAGTCCTCGTCCAGCGTGCGGCGGATGGCGTCCTGCGAGCGCACCTCGTCGTCCACCACCAGCACGGTGGGCAATAGGTCCTGTTTCAGAGGCGGCGTCACGGGAGGGGCTGGGCTCGTGGGAAAAGGGTTGGGAAAGGCAGCAGGCCGATTGTAGGGAGCATGCCGCCGCTCGGTGTGCATTCAGCCACCACGCAACACTTCCACGCCACACACCGCCACGCACCGCCCCAAGTCGACCGCCTGGCAGGGTTCGAGCGCGGGGGCCGCAGCCGGTTCAGCAAATGCGCGGCAGTTGCTCACCACTGAGCCAGTCCACCACGCGCCGGCCACCGAAACGGGTGTCCATTTGCACAAAATGGTGCGGATCCGCGGTGACCTCGCCGATGCGCGCGGCGTCCGCCCCCAAGCGGTGGGCGCGCAGCGCGGCCAAGGCGGCGTCGGCCGCTTCGGGCGCTACGATGGCAATCAGCTTGCCCTCGTTGGCCACGTACAAGGGGTCCAGGCCCAGCAGTTCGCAGGCGGCATCGACCTGAGGCTTGACCGGGATCGCCGCCTCCTGCAGCCGCATGCCCACGCCGGACTGGCGCGCGATCTCGTTGAGCGTGGTGGCCAGACCGCCGCGGGTCGGGTCGCGCAGCACCCGCACCGAGCCCGGCACCGCGGCCATCAGATCGGCCACCACCGTGTGCAGCGCAGCGGTGTCGCTTTGGATGGTGGTCTCAAAGGCCAGGGACTCCCGCTGGGAGAGTACGGCCACCCCATGGTCGCCGATGGTGCCGGACAGCAGGATCACGTCGCCCGGGCGGGCATGGCGACCGCTGACCGACACCCCCGGCGGCCGCCAACCCACCCCCGTGGTGCTGATGAACACGCCATCGCCCTTGCCTCGCTCCACCACCTTGGTGTCCCCCGTGACCACGGGGACGCCCGCCTCGCGGGCCGCCGCCCCCATGCTGTCGACGATGCGCTGCAGGTCCGCCAGCGGGTAACCTTCTTCGATGATGAAGCTGGCGCTCAGGTACAGCGGCTGGGCGCCCATCATGGCCACGTCATTGACGGTTCCGTGCACCGCGAGGCAACCGAGGTCGCCGCCCGGAAAGAAGATGGGCGAGATCACGTGACCATCGGTGGCCATCACCAACTGACCTGGGCTGGCCGCCTGAGGGGGGAGCGGCAGCGCCGCGCCATCGTCGCCCTGGCGCAGGTAGGCGTTGTCCAGCGCCGGCAGGAACAGCTCCTCGATCAGTTGGGCCGCGGCCTTGCCACCGGCACCGTGGCCCATGTCGATGCGGCCGTGCCTGATGTCCAACGGACGGGTGTAGGTTTTCTTCACAGGGGAGGCCTTCTCGGGCGGAGTGGCGTGCTCGGCGCTCATGCTTGACGCGCTCCGGTCGCGGCCGCCGGCACCGTGTCGCGGAAGCGGCCATAGGTGTAGTGCGCGGCACAGGCGCCTTCGCTGGAGACCATGCAGGAGCCGACCGGGTTCTCGGGCGTGCAGACCGTGCCAAAGATCTTGCAGTCACGCGCCGCCTTCACCCCGCGCAGGATGGCTCCGCACTCGCAGGCCTTGTTGTCGGGCACGCTGCGGTAGTTCAGGCCGAATCGGTGTTCGGCATCGAAAGCCCGATAGGGATGGCGCACCTGCAGCGCCGACAGCGGCATCGTGCCCAAGCCGCGCCACTCGAACGCCTCGCGCAGTTCGAACACATCGTCCATCACCGCCTGCGCATTCAAGTTGCCCTGTGGCGTGACGGCGCGGGTGAATTCGTTCTCCACCTCGGCACGGCCTTCGTTGACCTGACGCACCAGCATCAGGATGGCCTGCAGCACGTCCAGGGGCTCGAAGCCGGCGATGACCACGGGCTTGCGGTAGTCCTGCGCGAACTTGGCGTACGGGTCGGAGCCGATGACGATCGACACATGCGCCGGGCCGACAAAGCCCTCGATCTCCGCCGTCTCATGGGCCTCGGCCCCGTCAAGGATGGCGCGGATCGCCGGTGGCGTCAGCACATGGCTGCACATCACGCTGAAGTTCGGCACGCCGTCGCGCGCGGCATCTCGGATCACCAGCGCCGTGGGCGGCGTGGTGGTCTCGAAGCCGATGGCGAAGAACACCACCTGCTTGTCCGGGTTGTCGCGCGCGATCTGCAGGGCGTCGCTGGCCGAATAGACCATGCGGATGTCGCCGCCGCGCGCCTTGGCCTTGGTCAAGGAAAGACCGCCGGAGGCGGGCACGCGCAGGGTGTCGCCGTAGGTGCAGAGGATCACGTCGTGTTGCAGTGCGAGCTCGATCGCCAGGTCGATCCGGCCGATCGGCAGCACGCAAACCGGGCAGCCAGGGCCATGGATCATGCGCACGTTGGGCGGCAGCAGCTCCAGCACGCCATAGCGGCTGATGGCATGGGTGTGGCCGCCGCAGAACTCCATGAACCGGTAGTGGTGATCGGGCTTGACCTCGTGCGCAATGCGCTCGGCGATGTGTTTGGCCAGCGCACCATCGCGGAATTCGTCGATGTATTTCATGCTGCTCCTCCTTCGGTCAAGGCCTGCATCTCGGCAAACATCGCGAGGGTCTTGCGGGCTTCTTCCGGATCGAGCAGACCGATGGCATGACCGACGTGCACGATCACGTAGTCGCCCACCTTGGCCTCGGGCACAAGCGCAATGGACACGGGCTTGCGGATACCGCCCAGTTCGACCAAGGCCTGGTCATGGGCGCGCATTTCGACCAACAGCGCGGGCAGGGCTAGGCACATAGAAAGGCCTCCTCAACAGGGTGATGGGCGGGTGGTGTTTGGCATTGCTGAGCGGTGACCCAGGCCTGACCCAAGGCCAAACCCGCGTCGCCGCAGCCGTGGGGGCCCGGCAGGTGCACCGACAGGCCGGCCAGCGAAAGCTGCCGCACCAGGCGCTCTCGCAGGATGCGGTTGAAAAAACAGCCGCCGCCCAGCACCACGGTGTGGGTGCGGTGACGGCGGGCTGCGTCGCTCAGCCAGGAGCCCAGCGCATCGGCCAGACCGAGGTGGAAGCCCGCAGCCGCCGCATCGGCCGCATGGGCATCGGCATCGGCGCTGGCGGCGCGGGCGGTGTCGAACAGGGGCATCAGGAGCGGCCGCAGGTCCAGCCGGCCCGCGTCGTCCACCACCGCGCCGGGCAGCGGTGGCAGAGCGGGGTGCCGGGCCAGAGCGCGGGCGGCGGCCTGCTCCAGCGCGATGGCGGCCTGGGCTTCGTCCTGCTGGCGCAGGCACAGGCCAAGCGCGGCGGCAGCCGCATCGAACCAGCGCCCGGTGCTGCTGGTGAGCGGGCAGTTCACTCGGCGGTCCAGCATCTGCCGCACACCGGCCGCCACGGGCTCGCCCACCGGCCCACCGAAGCGGGGCACGATCTGGTCGGCACGATCGGCCGCGTGCAGCGCACTCGCGGCCATGCGCCAGGGTTCGCGCGCGGCGCGGTCGCCCCCGGGCAGCGCCAGCGGCAGCAGGTGCCCGAGGCGCTGCCAGCGGGGCCCGTCGAGCCAGAGCAGCTCGCCCCCCCAAAGCCCGCCATCCGACCCCAGGCCGATGCCATCGAGCGCCAGGCCCACCACCGGCCCTTCGAGGCCATGTTCTGCGACCACGGCCCCCAGGTGCGCGTGGTGGTGCTGCACACCGACCGCGGGCACGCCAAGCTCGTGGGCGAGGGCGATGGCCAGCCGGGTGCTGAAGAAGTCCGGGTGAAGGTCGTGCGCGATGGCCTGCACGGGCCTGCCCTTGGCCGCAGCGCGGTGCAGCAAGGCCCGCACCGAGGCCTCCAGCGCCTCACAAGCCGCCGGATCGCTGAGGTCGCCATGCACCGGCGACCAGTGCGCGCGCCCCTCCAGCACGAGGCAGGCTGCGTTCTTGAGCCAGGCGCCCACGGCGAGGACTGAAGAAGTCATGCGTGGTACCGGTTCAAGCCGCAGGGCCCGCCGACAACGCCGCCCGCGCGTGCGCCAACTCAGCTTCGAGCTGGTGCACCCGCGCAAGCAAGGCCGCCTCGTCCGTGGCCGTCCCCTCGTGGGGGTGGTCGTGGCCCATCGCGTGGTCGAGCCAATGCAGCCAGGCATCCATGCCCTGACCCGTGGTGGCGGAGAGCTGGATGACTTCGATGCCCGGGTTCACGCGCCGCGCGAGTTCGATGCAGCGCGCCACGTCGAAGCAGACGTGCGGCAGCAGATCGACCTTGTTCAGGATCATGAGCCGGGCCGCGGCGAACATGTCGGGGTACTTCAGCGGCTTGTCCTCACCCTCGGTGACCGAGAGGATGGCCACCTTCGCGGCCTCGCCCAGGTCCCACACGGCGGGGCACACGAGGTTGCCGACGTTTTCGATGAACAGCAGGCTGTGGTCGCGGTGATGGCCCTGGTGCCCATGCCCATGCCCATGCCCATGCCCATGCCCATGCCCATGCCCATGCTCGTGGTCGTGGTCGTGGTCGTGGTGGCCATGCGCATGGCCGTGGTGGTGTTCCGGGTGGTGGGGGTGGGCGTGGTCCGCATGGGTGTGCAGCCGCGCGAAGGCCTCGGCCACCATGGGCGCGTCGAGGTGGCAGCCCTTGCCGGTGTTGACCTGGATCGCGGGTGCGCCGGTGGCGCGGATGCGGTCGGCGTCGAAGCTGGTCTGCTGGTCGCCTTCGATCACCGACACCGGCAGGCCGGGCGCGTGGGTCCTGAGCGCTTCGATGGTGGCGCACAGCAGCGTGGTCTTGCCCGAGCCCGGGCTGGAGACCAGGTTGAGCGCGGTCACGCCATGCGACGCGAAGTGCGCGCGGTTCTGTTGGGCCACGCGGTTGTTGGCGCCCAGGATGTCGGTCTCCAGCTTGATGGCCCGCGCCTGGCTCATGCCCGGCACCGAGACCCGCGCCGAACCCGCGCCGAAGTGCAGGTCGCCGTTGGCCGGGTTCACTTGAAGGGGGGCTTCCGTGGCCGGCGCCTGCGCGTGGGAAGGATGGGGGTGAGGGTGGGGGGCACCGCTGTCACTGCATCCGCATACGACACACATGGTCTGTCTCCTTTTGGCTGTCGTTTTCGTTCTGTTTGTCTTGGGGCCGCTCAATCATCGGCCACCTGCATGTCAAGCACGCGCAATTCCGTGCCGGTGGTCGGTTGGAGGTGAAAGCCGCCACAGGCCGGGCACGCGTCGCCGCGCTGCTGGATGGCCACGGTCTGCGAGCAGCCCAGGCACCAGGCCTGCCCCGCGGGTTCTTCAATCTCGATCTGCGCGCCTTGCAGCAAGGTACCCGGCGCCAGCGCTTCCAGCGCGAAGCGCAGCGCGCGGGCGTCCACGCCGGCCAATTGACCGGCCTCGAGCCGCAAAGCCAGCAAACGCGTGAACCCCTCGCGCACGGCCGTGTCTTCCACCAGCTGCAGGACGCCACCGGCCAGGCTCGCCTCATGCATGGCCCACCACCTGCCGTTGGGGTCGTGCGGCCGCGAGGCGCTCGACGGTGAAGGGCACACAGGGGTCGAAAGCGGCCACCAGCAGGTTCACGCGGCGGGCCATCTCGGCCTGGGGCAGGTCCGGGTCGATCTGCGCCAGACGCTGCGCCACCTCGCCTTCGGGATGGAAGTTCCAATCCGTGGGGGCCACCACGCGGCAGGCAAGCACGCGCTGCGAGAGTGGGTCCACCTCGATCTGGTGCACCAGCAGCCCGCGCGCCATCTCGACCCAGGCCAGCCCCCGGTGCGGGCCCGTCGAGATCGCCCCCCAGTGCAGCCAGGCCTCGCCGCCGTCGAGCGCGAGACGCAGCAGTTCGGCGATGCGGCTCCCCAGCAGCGCCCAGGGCGACAGCGGCAAGTCACCTGGCGGCGCGGCCAGGCGCGTCCAGCTTCCGGTGTGGGCGCAGGCGCCCTGCCACTGCGGGCGCAAGGTCAAGGTGGGCTCGCCTGCGAGCCTGTCGCCCAGCTGGCCCAGCCAGGCCGGCTCGGCGTGCGGACGCAGGGCATTCAACGGTGACAGCGGCGCGAAACCATCGCCACTGCGCTGCGCCACGGCCACCAGCGCGGCCACCCCCTGAGCCGCGTGGCGGCGACTCCAGGTGGACAACCAGTCGGGCCCATCCGACTGCCAGGCCGCGAGCCAATCGGCCGGCGGCATGTCCAGCAATTCGTGCTGCAGCCAGCCGCGCAGCGCCGGCCACGGATCGGGCACCGCCTGCGTGGGGGTCTGCGCAGGTGTCGGCGCCGGGTGCAGCGCGGCCAGCGCGCTGACGCCGCGGGCGCTCAACTGCGGCGCGCTGTCGACCAGCAGGCGGGGCCAGTCCAGGCCGATGCGGCGCACATGTTCCAGGGCCGTCTCGCGCCGCAAGCGTTCGCCCACCTCGGTCGGTGCGGCCTGCAAGTCGGGCACGGCGGCGGCCAGGGCCAGCTGGCTGCACGCGCGGTGGGCGTGGCTGCAGAGGTTGAACAAGCTGGCCATGAGTCCCGGCAGGCTCGCCAGCGGCACGCCTTGGCCCACGCGTGCCGCCCAGTCCTGGCGGGTGCTGGTCAGCCCCATGGGGGGCGGCGCGCCCGGCGTCAGGCGCAGCGCCCCTGCGATTGGCGACACGCCCTGCACGGCGGGGCTCATGGGGTCGCTCCGGGGTTGCGCCCGAGGAAAAAGGCACGCCGCGCAGGCATGGGCTCCGGCGCAGCCACCGGGGCGGGCCGCGTCAGCGCCAAGGCGGCCAGGGCCGTTTCACGCGCCAAGGCCTGGGTGGTGAAGTCGCCCATGGGCGAGAACAGCGCGCAGGTCTCGTGGTAACCGATGGCGGGGTCGTAGGCGCCGATGAAATCAAAGCACTCGCTGCCAAACTCGCGCACAAAGCTGCAGCCCACCCGCTCGCCGTGGGGCAGCGACGGCCCGGGCAGGCGCACCAGACTCATGAACCATGGCGTGATCAGCACGCCTTCGGCCGCCGGCTCGTCGTCGTCCGCACAGGCCCCCCACTCAAAACCCACGGCTTCCACCTGCAGCGCCTCGTTCAGCAAGGGAATGCCCTGCATGCGCTCGGTCTGCACCCAGCGGTAAAAGACTTCCAGCGCCTGGACGCGCCCCTCCAGCACCGGCCGGGGCATCGGCTTGGCCTGGCCGACGGCCAGGTGGTCCTGCAAGGGCTCAGCCGCGAAAGGGCGCAGCGGGTGAAGTGGGGTCATGGGAGGAGTAGAAATTGATCGGGCTCGCAGTCGCAGTTCGGGCAGCGCCAGTGGGCGGGCAGGTCCGCAAAAGGGGTGCCGGGCGGGACCTGCCACTGCGGATCACCCGTCGCGGGGTCGTACACCCACCAGCAGATCTTGCACTCCAGGCGCGATGCCGGCCGCAATGCGTCGCGGTTGCCCAGGTACGAGCCCTCGAAACCTTCGAAGTGTTCCATGGTCACGCGCTTTCGAGGTAGGCCATGACCTCCTGCAAGCGCTCAAGCGAGTCGCGCAGGTCTTCGGGTGCGGCCATCGCCACTTCGGGCATGTCGACCACCTCGACCGTGTTGAGGATCACTTTGTCCATGGAGTTGTAGTACACCACGCGCCAGCAGTTGGGCAGGCGCGTGTTGGAAATGCGGCAGTTGCCATAGCCGCGCGAGAGCATCAGCACACGACCGGTGCCGAGCTGGTGGTCCAGAAAGCCAATGTCGTCCGGCGACATCGGCAGCAGCGTGAGGTTGACCACATGCGGCAGGTGGCCCGGCTGCCAGTGCGACGCCCGGTCGCGGATCTCGTCGACCAGCATGGGCGCGTTCTGCACCTGGGGCGGCAGGGCGCCCTGCCACGACGGGTAGGCGGGCCACACGTCCTCTGCGGCGATGGCCGCGAACAGCGATGGCACCGGACCGACCTCGATGGCGTCGTCCACCAGCGTGTCGTGCTGGCCCGCTTCGCCGCGGCGCCAGGTCATCAGACGCCACACCCCGGCGAACACCGATTCCTGCACGCGCACCTCCAGTTGGCCGGCTGCCAGCTGCACGATGGCGCTGGCCTCGCCCTCGCCCAGCACCTGGTTGACGATGTGGAAGTCGCGCGGCGAGAGCGCCCCCAGCGAGACCATGCCAGGCGCCCCGCCCTCGGCACCACGCTTGAGCAGATCCAGCACCTGCTGCAGGGCATGGCGTGCCTGCTGCAGGCCCACGAGTTCTTCGGGCTCGGGCAGCAAGGGCGGGCGGTAGGTGTCCATGTCCTTGGGCATGGGCAGGTAGTCCAGCGACTCGTCTTCGGTGTGCGTACCGGCGCCCAGGGCCACGAGGGGGATGGGGAATTCTTTCATGGACTGGCCTTTGGAGTGTGCGGAGTGGGGGCCGGCGCTCAGTGGCAGGCGCTGTCGTCGCCGGTGGCGGGTTGGCTGCTGACCACCGGGATGCCGATGGTGGGGGGACGCGAAGGCGGCATGGCCAGCGCTGCGGCCACGCTGGCCAGGTACACATCCCAGTCCTGCATGCCGGCGATGGCGGTCACATAGTGGCCGCTGCGGAAAAACAACAGCGAGGGCCAGCGCTGTGATCCGTAGCGGCGCGCCACTGCGTCTTCGCTGTCCCGCGGCACCGCAGCCACCTCGAAGCGATCGGGGAACACCTTGAGGAGCTCGGGCAGCACGGCGGCCACGTCCTGGCCTTCGGGAAAGCGCACGGCATCGCCCGCCAGCAGCAGCACGCGGTCGCCGGGCAAGGCGGTCCAGTCGGCCACGCGGGTGTCGTCCACCAGGGCCGCGCCGAAATCTCGCACCAGGCGCATCACCAGCGGCGCGGCCGGATCGGTGCTGGGCGGGGTGACGGTCAGGGGCCGGAAGGGGGTGTCAGAAGCGGTCTCGGGGGTCATGGGGTCTCCGGGAAAATCACTGGCCAGCGAGCTGGCGGAGTTGGTCGGCGCTCATGCGCGAAGGCAGTTCGAAACCCGCATCGCCGGCGCCGCCCTCGCCGCGCATGGCGCCGAGGACGAGGTCCAGCGTGGCGTTGACTTCGCTGGCACGGGCGGCATCGATGCGCTCACGCGCATCGCCCAGGAACACCAGCAGCCAGTCGCCGGTGGCGACACCGTCCACCAGCGCGGTGTTGACGCGGCGGCGCTCGCCCCGCCCCTCGCACAGCGCATGGCCGGGCTCGAGGGCCGTGACCTGCATGGGAATGCCGATGCACATGTCAGGGCCCCTCGGCCGCCCGAAGGCTCTGAGGCAGGCCCTCGGGGGGCCGGGTTGCACGCAGCGTTGCGCAGGGGGGGTGTTGCATGTCAGTGCTGTCCGTGGGCTGATGGGGGGAAAAAGCGTTCATCGCCTTCACGGCACGCGGCCGCGGCTGAGGGGCGTTGCGTTTCGTAGGCGGCCAGCGCGAGCTCGTCCATGGTCACGGTCTCCCGGCCACTCAACGGCTCCGTGCGCCAGGTGGGCTGCCCGCCCCAGCTGGCGAGCTCGGCCACGCCGAGCACCAGCGCCTCGTCCATCGCGGCCTTCACCAGCGGGCGCAAGCTGCCGCCGTAGTCGTCCAGCTCCTGCGGCTGGCAGCCGATGAGCAAGACCCGCGACGGGTACTTGCCGGTGAACTGGGCCAGCGAGAGCACCTCCTGGAAACCGGTCTGGTGCAGGCTCATCTTCTTGGCGCCCATGAAACGCGGCACCTCGTCGTCACGCACCAGCTTCAGCGTGCCCGGTGCCAGGCCGTAGTCGATGGCGTCGAAGATCAGCAGTGCGTCGGCCTCCTGGACGTGGTGGATGAGGTACAGCCCTTGCGTGCCACCGTCCACCAGCGACACATGGGGCGCGAAGGTGTAGCGCTGCTGCAGCGCCTCCACGCAGCGAACGCCGAAACCCTCGTCGGCCCACAGCAGGTTGCCGATGCCAAGCACGCAGATGGTGGCGGGCGGAGGGTCCCCAGCGGGGTGGGCGGCGGCTTCAGGCGAGTGGGGGCTCATGGCTGTGCGCTCCAGAAAATCAAAAAGAGAAAGGGGGCGAGGCGGCGTGAGGGCGCTGGGCCACCCACTGGCCAGGTCGCCGGGACGACGAGCAACGATGAACAGGGGCAACGGTGCGACATGGGCGGAGGGGATCGATCGGACGAAATGCCTGGATGCAGGGATGCCGAGAAACCGGCCCCGCCCCGTCGCCAACACCACCCCAGGGGGTGGCACCGACGGCGGCGCGGGAAGGGGTCACTCCTTGAACGTGCGGTGCCCCGAAATCATCGTGCTGACAATGCTCTGGCGGCCCATGATGTCTTCACGGATCGCGGCGTAGATGTGCAGCATCACGAACACCACGATGCCCCACATACCCAGGTGGTGCCAGGTGTGCACGTCCTGGCTCTGGCCCAGGAGGGGAATCACCCAGCCGAACATCCGGTCTTGCCATGAGCCCATCTGGGCGCCTTCGCCGTACAGCGCAAAGCCGGTGACGATCATGAACACCGACAGCAGCAGGTACACGAAGAACATGGCAAAGCGCGCCAGCGGGTTGTGGCCCACGTACTGATTGGGCTTGGGGATCATGAACAGGTACCAGCGCAACATGCTGAAGGCCCCGGCCCAATAGGCCTTCTGGAACACCGGCACCCAGAACAGCTCTTTGGCGTGGTGGTTGCCAACCAGCGCCCAGTAAGTCCGCCCGACCAGGCCGACGGCCATGATGTAGCCCGCCGCAAAGTGCGCGAAGCGGATGTAACCCATGAGGTAGTTCGCACTGGCTTCGCCAGGCATGGTCGGCAGCGGCGAGCCGATGAAGTAGCCGGTGATGCACAGGATCGTGATGGCGAGCGCGTTGATCCAGTGCCAGAGGCGCACCGGCACCTCGTACACATAGACCGACTTGATGGTCTGGCCTCGCTGCAGTTCGAGGGCGTCTTGATCGACCGTGGCGTGCGCGGAAGGGGATGGGGCGGACATGGCGATGACCTCCTTGAAGGGTGGCTGAAGGCGGCGTTCAGGCGAGCTGACCGAACAGGTAGAACCCGGCGGCGCTGAACAGCGCCCCCAGGCCGCCCAGCGCCCAGCGCTTGTGCTCGGCCAGCCGGCGTCGAATGGCCAGACCGATCCCGACACCGCCCAGGTGCAGCACCGTCGCCGTGAGCAGGAAGCCGGCGGCATACCCGGCAAAGCCGCTTTCCGGTGTCTCGGCGCCGTGGACCAGACCGTGCAGCGAGGCGGCAGCGGCGATCACCCCCAGGCCCACGGCCGGGGACACGGTGGCGCGGCCCGCGAACCACAGCATGGCGCCAAACACCACCACCGAAAGCGAGACACCGTGCTCCAGGTAGGGCACCCCCACGCCGAGCCGGCCCAGCGCCGAGCTCGCGATGAGCGCCAGCAGGAACGTGGCGGGCCCCTGCCAAGCCTTGTTCGCAGGCCATGCCGAGACCGACCACACCCCCACGGCGACCATGGCCAACAGGTGGTCGGCGCCGAAGGGGTGCACCAGGCCGTCGAACAGGCTGCTGGTGCCGTGGCCCGTGTGGGCCTGCGCAGCGCCTGCCGCAGCGGCCAGGCAAGTGGCGGCGATCAGGCCGCGCATCGTGCGTTTCATCATCGTTGCTCTCCTCGTTATCTGCTCATGTCATTGCCAGGTTGGCCCCCGCGCCTCGCGGGCCCGCCCTTCGCGTCCAGGCCCCGCGGCGGCGGCTTTGCCGGGCCACCAGGGGCCACCCGATGGGCCTGCCACAGGGGGCGGGGCTCAGCGCCGCAGGGGTCACCTCACCTTCACCCGGCTCATCTCCTGGCCGTCTTCGCTCATCACATGGGTGGAGCAGGCCAGGCAGGGGTCGAAGCTGTGCAGCGTGCGCAGGATTTCGAGTGGCTGCTCGGGGTTGACCATGGGCGTGTTCATCAGAGAGGCTTCGAAGGCACCGATCTGGCCCTTGGCATCGCGTGGCGAGCCGTTCCAGGTGGTGGGCACCACGCACTGGTAGTTCTCGATCTTGCCGTCCTTGATCTTGATCCAATGACCCAGCATGCCGCGCGGCGCGGCCACGGTGCCCACGCCCTTGGCTTCCTTGGGCCAGGTCTTCGGGTCCCACTTCTCGACGTTGGCGGTGCTGCTGTCGCCGTTCTTGATGTTGCCGACCAGCTGCTTGAAGTCGTCCATCATCATCTCGGCCGCATACTGGCTTTCGAGTGCTCGGGCCAGCGTGCGACCGATGGTGGTGGGCAACAGCTGTTTGGCGCCGTACTGGGTCTCGGGCAGACCAAGCGCTTTGGGGAGGGCTTTGTTGATGGCCACGGCAGACTCGTCGATCTGCTGTTTGACGCGCTGACACCACTTGTTGCCTTGCAGCGCGTGCGCGTAGCCCAGGATGTAGCGCGAGAGCGGCCCCACTTCCACCGCGTGACCACGCCAGCGCGGCGACTTGATCCAGGAATATTTGGCCGATTCGTCGAGGTTCTCGATCTTCGTGCGCGTGCCCTTGAAGTTCGGCCCTTCGGGGCGGTAGTCGGCCTCGGTCACGCCATCCCAAGGGTGCAGGCCCTTGGTGTCATCGCCGTACTTGTACCAGCTGTGCGTCACGAACTCCTGCACTTGCTCGGGGTCGCGCGGGTCGATCGCGTGGATCTTGCTCCAGTCGCCATTCAGGATCACGCCACCTGGCAGCTGCTGGGTGCTGGGGTCGTAGGGGACTTTCTCGTAGGTGCCGTAGTCGGCCACATTGGTGGCCGAGAGGCCGCCACCGTAGAGCCAGCCGGCGTTCTTGTAGAGGGTGCCGATGGCCAGCACGTCGGGGATGTAGACGTTGTTGTTGAATTCGATCATCTCCTGGATGCGGGCCTGCACGAAGTTCAGCCGCTCCATGTTGATCGGGGCGCCGGCCGCGCCATTGCCGTCGATGTTGATCGCGCACGGCACACCGCCCACCAGGTAGTTGGGGTGCGGGTTCTTGCCGCCGAAGATGGTGTGCACCTTGACCCATTCCTTTTGCAGGTCCAGCGCTTCGAGGTAGTGGGTGACGGCCATCAGGTTGGCTTCGGGCGGCAGCACATAGGCCTTGCTGCCCCAGTAGCCGTTGGCGAACGGGCCGAGCTGGCCGCTGTCGACGAATTTCTTCAAGCGGTTCTGCACGTCACGGAAATAGCCCGGCGAGGACAGCGGGTGCGACGGCGACACCAGCTGCTGCAGCTCGCTGGTCCGCTTCGGGTCGGCTTTCAGGGCGTTGATCACGTCCACCCAGTCCAGCGCATGCAGGTGATAGAAGTGCACCGCGTGGTCGTGCACCTGCAGCGTCTTGGCCATCATCTCCCGGATGAGGTGGGCGTTGAGCGGAATCTTGATGTTGAGTGCGTCTTCCACCGCGCGCACCGAGGTGAGCGCGTGGCAGCCGGTGCACACACCGCAGATGCGCTCCACAAACGCCCAGGCATCGCGCGGATCGCGCCCCTTGAGGATCACCTCCAGCCCGCGCCACATGGTGCCGGTGGAGACCGCGTTGCGGATCACGTTGTTGCTGTCGAGGTTGACCTCGCAGCGCATGTGGCCTTCGATGCGGGTCACCGGGTCGACGACGATGCGCCGACCGGTGTTGTCCATGCGAAAGCCTTGAGTTTCGTAAGCACCCATTTTGTTGTTCCTTGTTCTGGTGGTGTCAGTGGCGGGGCGGGGTGTCCGACGTGGCCGGCTTGCGGGTGTCGCGGGCACGCTTGGCCACCGAAATCGCGGCATGCGCGGCCACCGCCGCCCCCACCACGGTCGCAGCCGCGCCACCAATCTGGTCGGCGTTGGCCTCGATGCCGAAGGCATGGACGTTGGTCAGGCGGTCGTAGAACGAGCCCTTGTCCCAGAAGCCGTCCTCCGAGCAGCCAATGCAGCCGTGGCCGGCCTTGATGGGGAAGCTGGTGCCCTCGTTCCACATCACGGTGGAGCAGGCGTTGTAGGTGGTCGGGCCCTTGCAGCCCACCTTGTAGAGGCAGTAGCCTTTGCGCGCGGATTCGTCGTCCCAGGCCTCGACAAACTGGCCGGCATCGAAGTGCGGGCGGCGGTAGCACTTGTCGTGAATGCGCTGGCTGTAGAACATCTTCGGGCGGCCCTGGCGGTCCAGCTCGGGGATGCGGTCGAACGTGAGCATGTAGGTGATCACACCGGTCATCACCTCGGGAATGGGGGGGCAGCCCGGCACCTTGATGATGGGCTTGTCGGTGATGACTTTGTGGATCGGCGTGGCCTGCGTCGGGTTGGGCTTGGCGGCCTGCACGCAGCCCCAGCTGGCGCATGAGCCCCAGGCGATGATGGCCTTGGCGTCCTTAGCCACGTGCTTGAGTTTCTCCACGAAGGGTTTGCCGGACTGGATGCAGAACATGCCGTCCTCGTTCAGCGGCGGATTGCCTTCCACGGCCAGGATGTACTGGCCTTTGTACTTGGTCATGATCTCTTCGAGGATGGCCTCAGCCTGGTGGCCGGCAGCGGCCATCAGCGTGTCGTCATAGTCGAGCGAAATCATCGAGAGCACCACATCCTTGGCCAAGGGGTGCGCGCTGCGGATAAAGCTCTCGGTGCAGCAGGTGCATTCCAGGCCATGAAGCCAAAGCACCGGGGTGCGTGGCTTGTTCTCCATCGCGTGCGCAATCTGCGGAACGAAGGACGGTGCCAGGCCGAGCGAGGTGGCTGTGAGCGAGCAGTATTTGAGAAAACTGCGGCGCGAAATGCCTTTGCGGCGCATGACCTCGTAGAAGGTTTCCATAGAAATTGTCTCCAAGTGCTTACCGTGGGCGTTGCGTGGTCCAGCCCTCGGGTGAGGTTTGCAACGACGCGCTTTTTTATGTGGGCAGGGCTTCAAAGCAATTGGTGAGCCAAGACTTCACCTCAGCGGGAATACCCTAGACGGGCCTCACAAGCCCTTGTTTTGCAAGGGGTGCAAGACGACTTTCAGCGACCCGATCCGACGGCGGACCCGCGGGCTGGAAGCGTCACTGCCACCCTCTTGACCAAAGCGAGAGGACAGATTCCATGTCGCGTGGGTGGCGGAACCAGGGGCACGCAGACCGGGCGTGGCAGACACCACGCAGCGAAGCCGCCCCTGGCTGGGCGTTCCGCCGCAGGCGGCCTCAGCCGCACGCGGCGACAGGGCAAGCAGGGACCTGCGCACGCGCCCAACGGCAACCAAGCCGTCGCAGGGGACAGCAACAGACCACGCCGACCGCAGGCCTGAGATAACGCCTTCTTGGCGCCTTCTGGGCCCGGCCTGGCCCTGCCACCAAGCGCACCCAGGGGCCGGGACATCAGCTTCGCGACAGACTGGTGTGGCTGGGCGACGTCGTGTTCGCCGTCCCCCGTGAATGCCAGGCCTCCAGAGGCCCCAGACCGCCTGACGCCATGACGCCGTGAGTCGAGCCCCTGGCGGGGTCTGCTGTGGGCGGGTCAGTTTGCGTTGGAGGCATCCGCAGCACCGATTCCCCCTCACGCACGACCCCACCCCCTTGAAACCCGTTCAATTGGCCTTATGATTAGCACTCGAAGGGATTGAGTGCTAACAGCACCGGTTCCTTGGCTGTTTCGAAGCACCCCGATGTCCGGGGCTGCTTTTTGATTGTGAAACTTGTTGCTAATCAGGAGATGCAATGAACCTTCGTCCTCTGCACGATCGCGTGATCGTCAAGCGTCTGGAAAACGAAACCAAGACCGCCTCGGGCATCGTGATCCCCGACAACGCAGCCGAAAAGCCGGATCAAGGCGAAGTGCTGGCCGTTGGCCCTGGCAAGAAGAACGACAAGGGTGAACTGAGCGCCATGGCCGTCAAGGTCGGCGACCGCGTTCTGTTCGGCAAGTACTCGGGCCAGACCGTCAAGGTCAACGGCGACGAGCTGCTGGTCATGAAGGAAGAAGACCTTTTCGCTGTCGTCGAAAAGTAATTCGCCTCCATTCCCTGCACCATCCATTTACTGAATTCGGAGAAATCTAATCATGGCAGCAAAAGACGTCGTCTTCGGCGGTGAAGCCCGCGCTCGCATGGTCGAGGGTGTCAACATCCTGGCCAACGCAGTCAAAGTGACCCTGGGCCCCAAGGGCCGCAACGTGGTGCTCGAACGCTCGTTCGGCGCCCCCACCGTGACCAAGGACGGTGTGTCCGTGGCCAAGGAAATCGAACTCAAGGACAAGCTGCAAAACATGGGCGCTCAGCTCGTGAAGGAAGTGGCCTCCAAGACCAGCGACAACGCTGGTGACGGCACCACCACCGCCACCGTGCTGGCCCAAGCCATCGTCCGCGAAGGCTCCAAGTACGTGGCCGCCGGCCTGAACCCGATGGACCTGAAGCGCGGCATCGACAAGGCTGTTGCAGCCCTGGTCGCCGAGCTGAAGAAGGCCACCAAGGCCACCACCACCTCCAAGGAAATCGCTCAAGTCGGCTCGATCTCGGCCAACAGCGATGCTTCCATCGGCCAAATCATCGCTGACGCGATGGACAAGGTCGGTAAGGAAGGCGTGATCACCGTGGAAGACGGCAAGTCGCTGAACAACGAACTCGACGTCGTTGAAGGCATGCAGTTCGACCGCGGCTACCTGTCGCCCTACTTCATCAACAACCCGGAAAAGCAAGCCGCTTTGCTGGACAACCCGTTCGTGCTGCTGTTCGACAAGAAGATCAGCAACATCCGCGACCTGCTGCCGACCCTGGAGCAAGTGGCCAAGTCGGGCCGTCCGCTGCTGATCATCGCTGAAGAAGTCGATGGCGAAGCCCTGGCCACCCTGGTGGTCAACACCATCCGTGGCATCCTGAAGGTCGTGGCCGTCAAGGCCCCTGGCTTCGGCGACCGCCGCAAGGCCATGCTGGAAGACATCGCCATCCTGACCGGTGGCAAGGTCATCGCTGAAGAAGTGGGCCTGTCGCTCGAGAAGGTGACCCTGGCCGACCTGGGCCAAGCCAAGCGCATCGAAGTGGGCAAGGAAAACACCACCATCATCGACGGCGCCGGCGCTGCTGCTGACATCGAAGCCCGCGTGAAGCAAATCCGCGTGCAGATCGAAGAAGCCACCAGCGACTACGACCGCGAGAAGCTGCAAGAACGCGTGGCCAAGCTGGCCGGCGGCGTGGCCGTGATCAAGGTGGGTGCTGCCACCGAAGTCGAAATGAAGGAAAAGAAGGCCCGCGTTGAAGACGCCCTGCACGCCACCCGCGCTGCTGTGGAAGAAGGCATCGTGGCCGGTGGTGGCGTGGCTCTGCTGCGCGCCAAGCAAGCTGCTGGCGAGATCAAGGGCGACAACGCCGATCAAGACGCTGGTATCAAGCTGATCCTGAAGGCCATCGAAGCCCCGCTGCGCGAAATCGTCTACAACGCCGGTGGCGAACCGAGCGTGGTGGTCAACGCCGTGCTGAATGGTCAAGGCAACTACGGCTTCAACGCCGCCAACGACACCTACGGCGACATGATCGAAATGGGCATCCTGGACCCGACCAAGGTGACCCGCACCGCGCTGCAAAACGCGGCCTCCGTGGCTTCGCTGCTGCTGACGACCGAAGCCATGGTCGCCGAAGCACCGAAGGACGAGTCCGCTGCTCCGGCCATGCCGGGCGGCATGGGCGGCATGGGCGACATGGGCATGTAATGCCTGCCTGAGCCTTCCAGCTCAAAAGCAAAAGGGCCGCAGCGATGTGGCCCTTTTTTCATGGGCGCTCCGAAAGGGAGCGCTGTGGGGTGTGGGTCAGGGCGGCGGCCCAAGCCGCCGCGGTTCAAGGCCTCAGAAGCGCGGACGGAACTGACGCAGCAACCCCGCGGTGGACGGGTCCAGCCCGTGCACATCGCCGGTGGCCAGACGGGGCTGGATGTCCTGGGCCAATTGCTTGCCCAACTCCACCCCCCACTGGTCAAAGCTGTTGATGCCCCAGATCGAGCCGCTGACGAACACGCGGTGCTCGTACAGGGCGATCAAGGCGCCCAGCGTGACGGGCTCCATGCGCTCCATCACAAAGAAGCTGCTCGGGCGGTTGCCCGGGAAGTGACGGTGGCCACCCGCATCGCTGCGACCCTGCAGCAGGGCCTGGGCCTGGGCCAAGGCATTGGCCACCAACTGCGCATGGTGCCCCGGCATGTCATGCGCCGGCTCACGCACGGCAATGAACTCGACCGGCACGATGTCCGTGCCCTGGTGGATCATCTGGAAGAACGCATGCTGCCCATTGGTGCCGGGCTCACCCCAGACCACCGGGGAGGTGCTGTAGCTCAGCGCACGGCCATGCACGTCGACGCGCTTGCCATTGCTCTCCATCTCCAGTTGCTGCAGGTAGGCCGGCAGGCGACGCAGGCCGTGGTGGTAGGGCGCCACGCTGCGGCTGCTGAAGCCGTGGAAGTTGCGGTACCAGACATCGAGCAGGCCCAGCCGCACCGGCAGGTTCTTCGCCAGCGGTGCGGTCAGAAAGTGTTGGTCCATGGCGTGGGCGCCGCCCAACAGCGCTCGAAAACCCGCCTCGCCAATCGCAATCGCGAGCGGCAGGCCGATCGCCGACCACATCGAGTAGCGCCCCCCGACCCAGTCACGGAACCCAAAGGTGGTGCGGATGCCAAAGGCCTGGGCCGCCTCGAGGTTGGTGGTGAGGGCTGCAAAGTGACGCCCCAGGTCCGCCCCCGGCCCGGCCTGGTCCAGAAACCACTGGCGCGCACTGTGCGCGTTGGTCATGGTCTCGCGCGTGGTGAAGGTCTTGGAGGCCACCAGGAACAAGGTGCTGTGCGGGCGGATCTGCGTCAGCACCTCCCCCAACTCGTCGCCGTCCACATTGGAGACAAAGTGGAAGCGCTTGCCCGGGATCGCATAGGCCTGCAAGGCCACCACCGCCATTTGCGGGCCGAGGTCCGAGCCCCCGATGCCGATGTTGACGATGTCGGTGATCTGCTCGTCGGCCCGCACCGCCTCGGCGAACGCCAGCATGGCGCGCAGCGTGGCATTGACTTCGGGCATGGCGGCGTCCGCCACAGCGCCGCGCAACACCGGCGCAGCGGCCTCCTGGGAGGTGGCGGCCACCGCCTGGTTGCGCAGCAGGTAGTGCATCACGGCCCGGTGCTCGGTGCTGTTGATGCAGCCGCCCGCAAACATCGCGTCGCGGTGCTCGACCAGGCCACATTGTTCGGCCAGTTGCAACAGCAGGGCTTCGGCCTGCGCGTCGATGCGGTTCTTGGACAGGTCAGCAAACACATGGGGGGCTTGCTGGCTGAACTGCGCGAAACGGTCTGGGTTGTGCTCGAAATCAGCACGCACATCAAAGTGGCGGCCGACTTGTTCGTAGTGCGCTTGCAAAGCGGTCCAGGCGGGGGTTTCATCGCAGCGAAGGCGCTGAGTCATACGGTCCTTGCAAAGATCGGATCGGGGTCGGGGCCGCGACCCCAAGTCGCGGCGCCAGGGGCACGCGGGCCCCGGGATGCGCTCAAAGCGCCTGCATCAGCTTTTCAAGCTTGACGGCGTCGGCGGCAAAGGCACGGATGCCTTCGGCCAGCTTCTCGGTGGCCATAGCGTCCTCGTTGAGCGCGTAGCGGAAGCCCGCCTCGTCGTGTTGAACGGGCGCCAGGTCCAGGCGCGCGGCGGCCTCGGCGTTGAGCACCTGCGCCAACGGCGCCTCGTTGGCCGCCAGTTGAGCCAGCAGCTCGGGCGCGATGGTCAGCAGGTCACAACCGGCCAGGGCCGTGATCTGCCCCACGTTGCGGAAGCTGGCCCCCATCACCTCGGTGGCGATGCCAAAGCGCTTGTAGTACTGGTAGATCTGGGTCACCGACTGCACCCCGGGGTCGTTGACGCCGCTGCGCGCCGCCTCGTCCCAAGCGGCACCGGCCGACTTTTTGTACCAGTCGTAGATGCGCCCCACGAAGGGCGAGATCAGCTTCACCTGGGCCTGACCGCAGGCCACGGCCTGGGCGAAAGAGAACAACAAGGTCAGGTTGGTGTGGATGCCCTGGCGCTCCAGCTCGGCAGCGGCCTGAATGCCCTCCCAGGTGGCAGCGATCTTGATCAGCACGCGGTCGGTGGGCAGGCCTTCGGCTTGGTACAGCGCGATCAGGCGCTGGGCCCGGGCCACGGTGGCGGCGGTGTCAAAGCTCAGGCGGGCATCGACCTCGGTGGAGACCCGGCCTGGAATCAAGGACAGGATCTCGCGGCCAAAGGCCACCAGCAGGCGGTCCATGACCTCGTCCAGCGGACGGTCACGGTACTGCGCCACCGTCTGCGCCAGCAGCGGCTGGTACTCGGGCTTTTGCACCGCCTTGAGGATCAGCGACGGGTTGGTGGTGGCGTCTTGCGGACGGAATGCGCCCAGTTGCTTGAAATCGCCGGTATCAGCCACCACGGTGGTGTACTGCCGGAGTGCGTCGAGTTGGTTCATGCGGTCTCGAAAGTAAGGGGTTGGTTCATGCCCACGCAGCCAAAATGGTAACTCGATTACAGATAATTCACAATGAAATCGTTTCAACAAAGCCTTGAAACGACTGATTTTTTGAATTTACTGGAAACCAAGTTACATTACCCAGCCATGCAAAGCACCACAGACATTGTGAAGCCTGCGGGCTTCGATCTCATCTTGTTCGGCGGCACCGGCGATCTGGCCTGGCGCAAGCTGATGCCTGCGTTGTTTCAGGCCTTCCGACACGGCACTTTGCCAGAAGGTGGACGCATCATAGGCGTGGCGCGTGACGCCCTGAGCGATGAGCAGTACCGAAGTTTGATCGAGTCGCGTTTTCGCGACGTTGATGGCTCAAAACAGCCCAGCCCGACTGAGTTTTCGCGTTTTGCAGCGATGTTGCACTACGTGCGCATGGACCTGTCCAAGCCCGAGGACTACCAGGCCCTGGCCCAGAGCCTGGCGCAGCGCGAAGCCGCCACGGTCGTGATGTATGTGGCCACCGCACCGGCCCTGTTCACCACCGTGGTCGAGCAACTCGCCGCGGCCGGCCTGAACACCCCCCGCACCCGCATCGTGCTCGAAAAGCCGCTGGGCCACGACCTGCCCTCCAACCGGGCCATCAATGCCGCGGTGGGGCGCGCGTTTGCCGAGCGCCAGATCTTCCGCATCGACCACTACCTGGGCAAGCCGGCGGTGCAGAACCTGTTTGCCCTGCGCTTTGGCAACGCCTTGTTCGAGCCGCTGTGGCGCCGCGAAACCATCGCCAACATCCAGATCACCATCGCCGAGGACCTGGGGGTTGAAAAGCGCGGGCAGTTTTACGACAGCACCGGCGCGCTGCGCGACATGGTGCAAAACCATGCCCTGCAACTGCTGTGCGCGATCGCGATGGAACCGCCCATCAACTCGCACGCCGATGCCATCCGCGACGAAAAACTCAAGGTGCTGCGCTCGCTCAAGGCCTGGACCCCCGAAACCCTGGCCCAGCACGTGGTGCGCGGCCAGTACAGCGCGGGCAACCGCAGCGGGAAATCCGTGCCCGGCTACCTGCAAGAAGCCGGCGTGCCCGCGGGCAGCGGCACCGAAACCTACGTGGCCCTGCGCACCGAGATCGAGAACTGGCGCTGGGCCGGCGTGCCCTTCTACATCCGCACCGGCAAACGCCTGGCCGCGCGTGAGGCCCACATCGTGGTCAACTTCCGCCCTGCCCCCCACCCCATCTTCAAGGCGCCGATCGGGGCCGCCAACAAGCTGGTGATCAACCTGCAACCGCGCGACGGGCTGGAACTGCACCTGCTGGCCGAAGGCCAGGCCCAGCGTGTGGCGGCGCCCAGCGGGTCCAACATCACCCAGACCCTGGCGCCTGTGCAGCTCGACCTCGACTTCGACAAACGCTTCGGCAGCGAACGCGTGGGTGCCTATGAGCGCCTGCTGCTGGACGTCATCGACGGTCGCCTGAACCTGTTCGTGCGCAGCGACGAACAGGAAGAAGCCTGGCAATGGGTGCAACCCATCCTCGAACACTGGCAAGCCGGCCAGATGCCGCCGCGCCCTTACGCCGCGGGCACCTGGGGCCCCAGCGCGGCCAGTGCGATGATTGCGCGCGACGGGCACTGCTGGTCCGAAGAAGCCTGACCCCGCCTGCCCTCCCTTTGCCCAACGCCCCTCGAAAGCCTGCCATGCTCGACCGCATCAAAGCCTCCATGTCTTCGCTGGCCCCGGCCGAACAACGCGTGGCCCAACTGGTGCTCAGTGACCCCCGGGCCTTTGCCAACCTGCCGGTCAGCGAGCTGTCTTACCGCGCCCACGTCAGCAAGCCGACTGTGGTGCGCTTTTGCCGCAGCATGGGTTACGACGGTTTGTCGGACTTCAAGCTCAAGCTCGCGGGCAGTGTCAGCGAGGGCGTACCGTTCATCCACCGCAGCGTGGACGCCGACGACAAGACCAGCGACGTGCTGGTGAAGGTGATCGACAACACGGTGGCGGCTTTTCTGAAGTACCGCAACGACGCCAGCACCACGGCCCTGGAGCGCGCCGCCGAGGCCATCGCGGCGACCTACAAAACCGGCCGCCGCATCGAGTTCTTTGGTGTGGGCAACTCGGGCATCGTGGCCCAGGATGCACAGCACAAGTTCTTTCGACTGGGCATCACCTCGATCGCCTACAGCGACGGCCACATGCAGGTGATGAGCGCGTCGCTGCTGGGGCCGGGCGACTGCGTGGTGATCATCTCCAACTCGGGCCGCACGCGCGACCTGATGGATGCCGCCGACATCGCGCGCAAGAACGGCGCCACCACCATCGTGCTGACCGCCAGCGGCTCGCCGCTGGCCTCGGCAGGCCACATCCACCTGGCCGCCGACCACCCCGAGGGCTATGACCGCTACAGCCCCATGGTGTCGCGCCTGCTGCACCTGATGATCATCGACGTGGTGGCCACCTGCGTCGCGTTGCGCATTGGCAGCCCCTTGCAGCCCCTGCTCAAGGAGATGAAAAACAACTTGCGCAACAAGCGTTATGCGTGAAGTTTGACGCACGGGCCACTACACTGCGCCATCTGACAACACCCTCAGTCTTGTGGAGCTTCGACGTGGTGCAGCCCGCCTCCCCACCTTTCTCTGCGACCGCCCCCGCGCCGCGGTGCCAGGCTTTTGCTCGCCCGGCCCTGCACTGGCGCGCCGCCTGGGGCCTGGCCTGCGTGCTGGGCCTGAGCGCCTGCGGCACGTCCCCGACCCAGACCCCGGAGGCCAGCGCCCCTCAAGTCGCCACCGAGACCAGCCCCTGGACCCGCGCTTCGCAGCCCATCGGCGAGCCCGCCGCCACCTGGCAGGCGCACCGCTTTCCGGGCAAGTCGCTGACCGTGTTCAGCTACCAGCGACTCGATGGCCGTGACACCCTGCTGGCCCAGGCCGACGCCTCCGCCAGCCTGTTCCGCCAAGTGCTGCGTGTTCCGCCTGAACGCTTGGGCCAGTTGCAGTTTTCCTGGAAGGTACCGGCCTTGATCTCGGACGCCGATATGACGCGCCGCGACATGGACGACTCACCGGTGCGCGTGCTGCTGGCCTTTGATGGCGACCGCAGCAAACTGTCGACGCGCAACGCGATGATGTCCGAATTGGCCCGCGCACTGACCGGCGAGGAAATGCCCTACGCGACCATCATGTATGTCTGGAGCAACAGCCTGCCGCGCGACACCGTGCTGCCCAGTCCCCGCACCGACCGCATCCGCAAGATCGTGCTGGAGTCCGGCCCCAGCCGACTGGGCCAGTGGCTGAGTTACGAACGTGACATCCGGGCCGACTACGAACGCTGTTACGGCGAGCCGCCCGGGGCGCTGATTGGCATCGCCATCATGACCGACACCGACAACACCCAGTCGCAAAGCCAGGCCTGGTACGGCCCCGTGACCCTGCGCAGCGTGGGCAGCGGCACCGCACGCTGAATCTCAACCGCCAAAGGGGCTCTCCTTCACCGTTCACAGTCACCTCGGTGACTGCGGAGCGGTGGTATTTGTCCCCCAGGGCGCCCCGCTTGCCCCCCTTCATTCAGGGAACACTCCATCTTTTTCTACACCAGATCAGAGGCGTGTCAAATTCCCTTGCAGGCTATGAGATTCCCTGTACCGGCACAGGAATTGCTCTGCTAGCATCGACTGAGTTACTTCTTGTATGCATAGCATTCACACACACTGATGTTCGCTTTTATTTTGCGTCGGCTGGCCCAGGCGGTGCTGGTGATGATCACCGTGGCCCTGATTGCCTTCATGCTGTTCCAGTTCGTGGGCGATCCCGTGGTCTTCTTGCTGGGCCAGGACGCGACCCCCGAGCAGATTCGTGAATTGCGCACAGCGCTGGGGCTGGATCAATCGTTTGTGGTGCAGTTCTGGCACTTCCTGCTCAATGCCGCGCAAGGCGAGTTCGGCCTCAGCCTGCGCCAAGGGGCCAAGGTGTCGCGCCTGATTGGCGAGCGCTTCCCCGCCACCCTCGAACTGGCCCTGGTGGCCGCCCTGCTGGCCCTGCTGATCGGCGTGCCGATGGGCGTGTACGCGGCCCTGCGCCGCGGCAGCTTTGGCAGCCAGTTGCTGATGACCGTGTCCCTGCTTGGGGTGTCCCTGCCCACCTTCCTGATCGGCATCTTGCTGATCCTGGGTTTCTCGGTGGGCCTGGGCTGGTTCCCCAGCTTTGGTCGCGGCGAGGTGGTGCAGATCGGCTGGTGGAGCACCGGCCTGCTGCGGGCCGACGGCTGGCACCACATCGTGCTGCCCGCCATCACCCTGGCCATCTTCCAGCTGACCCTGATCATGCGCCTGGTGCGCGCCGAAATGCTCGAGGTGCTGCGCACCGACTACATCAAGTTTGCGCGCGCCCGCGGCCTGTCCAACCGGGCCATCCACTTTGGCCACGCCCTCAAGAACACCCTGGTGCCGGTGATCACCATCACCGGCCTGCAACTGGGTTCGCTGATCGCGTTCTCGATCATCACCGAGACCGTGTTCCAGTGGCCGGGCATGGGCCTGCTGTTCATCCAGGCCGTGACCTTTGCCGACATCCCGGTGATGGCCGCTTACCTGTGCCTGATTGCGCTGATCTTCGTGGTCATCAACCTGGTGGTGGACCTGCTGTACTTTGTGGTGGACCCGCGCCTGCGCACGGGCAAGTCGGGGGGGCACTGAGATGTACGGTGACCAGAACACCCCGGTGCGCCTGCGCGCCACGGGCCGCGCCTTCGAGCACATTGCGCGCTTTCACCCGGAACTGACCGCCTTCCGGCGCGACCTCCATGCCCACCCCGAACTGGGCTTTGAAGAGGTCTACACCGGGGGCCGGGTGCGCGAAGCGCTCAAGCTGTGTGGCGTTGACGAGGTCCACGAAGGCCTGGGCAAGACCGGTTTGGTGGCGGTGATCCACGGCCAACGTCGCGACAGCGGCCGCCTCATCGGCCTGCGCGCCGACATGGACGCCCTGCCCATGGCCGAGCACAATGATTTCGCCTGGCGCTCGACCAAAAACGGCCTGATGCACGGCTGCGGCCACGACGGCCACACCGCCATGCTGATAGGTGCAGCCCGCTACCTGGCCGAAACGCGGCGCTTCAACGGCAGCGCCGTGCTGATCTTCCAGCCCGGCGAAGAAGGCCACGCGGGCGCCAAGGCCATGATCAACGACGGCCTGTTCGATCGCTTCCCGGTCGAGTCGGTGTACGGCATGCACAACTGGCCTGGCATGGCGCCGGGCATGATCGGCATCAACCCCGGCCCCATGATGGCGGCAGCCGACCGCGTCACCATCGAAATCACCGGCCGGGGTGGCCACGGGGCCCACGCCTACCAGACGATCGACCCGGTGTTGGTGTCGGCCCACATCATCACGGCCTTGCAAAGCATCGTCTCGCGCAATGTGCGCGGCATCGACAGCGCGGCCATCAGCATCTGCGCCATGCAGGCGGGCGACCTCGGCGCCATGAGCGTGATCCCGGGTTCTGCCACGCTGGTGGGCACGGTGCGCACCTTCAACCCCGAAGTGCAAGACCTGGTGGAACGCCGCCTCAACGAGCTGTGCAGTGCGATCGCGCTGGGCTTCGGTGCCACGGCCAAAGTGAACTACGAGCGCATCTACCCGGCCACCATCAACACCTCGGCCGAAGCCCGCTTTGCCGGCGACGTGGCCCAGCACCTGGTGGGCAAGGACCGCGTGGTGCGCGACCTCGAACCGAGCATGGGCGCCGAAGACTTCTCCTTCATGCTGCAAGTCAAACCGGGCGCCTACATGCGCATCGGCCAAGGCACGCAACACAGCAGCGCTTACCTGCACAACAACCGCTACGACTTCAATGACGACATCCTGCCCTTGGGCTCGGCGCTGCACGCCGGGCTGATCGAGCAGGGTCTGCCACTCGAACCCCGCCAAGCCGACTGAGGTTTCAGTCTTTGTCTTTATCCGAGGAGCCTTCCATGAAATTCAACCTCCAAGTCCTGTCCCTGGCCGCCGCACTGGCGCTGGGTGCCAGCGGCGTTGCCGCGCAGACCGTCACCATCCGCGTGGCCAACCAGGGTGATGCCTTGTCCATGGACCCCCACTCGCTCAACGAGTCGCTGCAACTCAGCGTGACGGGCAACGTCTACGAGCCGCTGGTGGGCCGCAACAAGGACCTGAGCCTGGCCCCGATGCTGGCCACCTCCTGGAAGCAGACCTCGCCCACGGTGTGGCGTTTTGAGCTGCGCAAAGGCGTGCAGTTCCACGATGGCACCCCGTTCACGGCCGACGACGTGGTGTTTTCTTTTGCCCGCACGCAAGTCGACGGCTCGGACATGAAGAGCTACACCAACGACTTCAAGGAAGTGCGCAAGATCAACGACCACACTGTCGAGATCGAAACCAAGACCCCCTTCCCCATCCTGCCCGACGTGGTATCGCTGGTCTACATGATGAGCAAGAAGTGGTGTGAGACCAACCAGGCCACCGGCCCGGTGGACCGCCGCAAGGGCATCGAGAACGCCGCCTCGTTCCGCGCCAACGGCACAGGCCCGTGGCGCCTGCGTGAACGCCAGCCGAACGTGCGCACCGCCTTCACGCGCAATGGCAACTACTGGGGCAAGATCGAGAGCAATGCCACGGACGTGATCTACACCCCGATCGGCAACGATGCGACCCGCGTGGCTGCCCTGCTGTCGGGTGAGATCGACGTGATGGAGCCCGTGCCGGTGCAAGACATCGAGCGCGTCAACAGCAACCCGAACACCCGCGCCATCACCGGCCCGGAACTGCGCACCATCTTCCTGGGCATGGACCAGAAGCGTGACGAGCTGCTGTACTCCAGCGTCAAGGGCAAGAACCCCTTCAAGGACAAGCGCGTGCGTCAGGCCTTCTACCAGGCCATCGACATCGAAGGCATCAAGAAGACCGTCATGCGCGGCGCGTCCAACCCGTCGGCCCTGCTGGTGGGCCCCGGCATCAATGGCTTCCAGGCCGACATGAAACGCCTGCCCTACGACGTCGAAGCCGCCAAGAAGCTGCTGGCCGACGCGGGCTACCCGAACGGTTTTGAAGTGGCCATGAACTGCCCCAACGACCGTTATGTGAACGACGCCCGCATCTGTCAGGCGGTGGCCGCCAACTTGGCCCGCATCAACGTCAAGATCAACCTGCAGGCCGAGACCAAGGGCACCTACTTCCCGAAGATCCTGCGCCGCGACACGGGCTTCTACATGCTGGGCTGGACGCCGTCGACCTACGACGCACACAACGCCCTGAATGCCTTGATGGCCTGCGTGGACGACAAGGGGGCCGGCCAGTTCAACCTGGGTTCCTACTGCAACCCGAAGGTCGACGAGCTGACCAAGAAGGTCCAGGCGGAGACCGACAAGACCAAACGCAACGGCATGATCCGCGAAGCCTTTGAACTGCACGCCGCCGACATCGGCCACATCCCGCTGCACCAGCAATCGCTGGCCTGGGGCGTGAGCAAGAAGGTGCAGCTGGTGCAGCTGGCCGACAACTCCATGCCCTTCAAGTGGATGAGCATCACCAAGTAATTGGCCGCGTGCCCATGCCTCCCGCCGGGCCTGAAACCAGGTCCGGCCCTTCTCTTTTGTGACCATGAAAAATCCACTGGCCCGCTGGCTTGACAGCGACGTCGGCTACAGCTTCCGGACCTCCCCGGTGGCCATGCTGGCGGCCTTGATCGCCTTTGTCTGCATCTTCTGCGCCGCGTTTGCGGGCTGGGTAGCGCCGCACAACCCCTTCGACCTCAGCGCCCTGGAACTCAGCGATGCCCGGCTGCCGCCAGCCTGGACCGAGCTGGGCTCCCGCAAGTACCTGCTGGGCACCGATGACCAGGGCCGCGACATCCTGTCGGCCGTGATGTATGGCGCCCGCATCTCGCTGGTGGTCGGCTTGGCGTCGGTGTTGCTGTCCATGCTGGTGGGGGTCACCCTGGGCCTGATCTCGGGCTTCCGGGGGGGCTGGATCGACGCGGTGCTGATGCGCCTGTGCGACGTCATGCTGTCATTTCCCCCGATCCTGATCGCGCTGCTGATCGCCGGCGTAGGCCGGGCCTTGTTCCCGAACGCCCATGAATCACTCGCCTTTGGCGTGCTGATCATCTCCATTTCGCTCACCGGCTGGGTGCAGTACGCGCGCACCGTGCGCGGCTCGACCCTGGTCGAACGCAACAAGGAATACGTGCAGGCCGCCCGGGTGACCGGCGTGTCGCCGTGGCGCATCATGGTGCGCCATGTGATGCCCAATGTGCTGGGCCCGGTGCTGGTGTTGGCCACCATCCAGGTCGCCACCGCCATCATCACCGAAGCGACGCTGTCCTTCCTGGGGGTTGGGGCACCGCCCACATCGCCCTCCCTGGGCACCCTGATCCGCGTCGGCAACGACTACCTGTTCTCCGGCGAGTGGTGGATCACCGTCTTCCCCGGCCTGATGCTGGTGTTGATCGCCCTGAGCGTGAACCTGCTGGGCGACTGGCTGCGCGATGCCCTGAACCCGCGCCTGCGTTAAGACAGCAAGGTGACATGGAATGAGTCTTTTAGAAGTCAACAATCTGGTGGTCGAGTTTCCCGGCCGCCGCGGCACGCTGCGTGCCCTGGATGGCATTTCGTTTCAGATCGCACCAGGTGAAATCCTGGGGGTGGTCGGCGAATCCGGTGCAGGCAAGTCCCTGACCGGCGCCTCGATCATCGGCCTGCTGGAACCCCCGGGGCGCATCGCCTCGGGCGAGATCGTGTTGCAGGGTCAACGCATCGACCAGCTCAATTTCGAGCAGATGCGCAGCATCCGCGGGCGCCGCATTGGCGCCATCTTCCAGGACCCGCTGACCTCGCTGAACCCGCTCTACACCGTGGGCCAGCAACTGATCGAAACCATCCAGGCCCACCTGCCGCTGAGCCAGGCCGATGCCCGCGCCCGGGCCATCGACCTGCTCAAGGACACCGGCATCCCGGCCGCCGAACAGCGGGTTGACCACTACCCGCACCAGTTCAGCGGCGGCATGCGCCAACGCGTGGTGATTGCCCTGGCGCTGGCCGCCCAGCCGCAACTGATCGTCGCCGATGAGCCCACCACGGCGCTCGACGTGTCGATCCAGGCCCAGATCATCACCCTGTTGAAGACCATCTGCCACGAACGCGGCGCCGCCGTGATGCTGATCACCCACGACATGGGCGTGATCGCCGAAACCTGCGACCGCGTGGCCGTGATGTACGCTGGCCGCATCGTCGAAATGGGCCCGGTGCACGAGGTCATCAACCACCCCAATCACCCCTACACCGCCGGGTTGATGGCCTCCATCCCCGACATGGCGCTGGACCGCGAACGGCTCAATCAGATCGATGGCGCCATGCCCCGCCTGAATGCCATCCCGACCGGTTGTGCCTTCAACCCACGCTGCCCCCAAGCCCATGACCGCTGCCGCCGCGACCGGCCCGAACTGATGACCACCGGACAGACCCTGTCCGCCTGCTGGCTGCACGACGGCCAGCCCCGCACCGAAGCCACCGCATGAGCACCCCCATGACGCCCCAAGACGCCCCCCTCGTCCAGGCCCACGACCTGGCCAAGACCTTTGACGTCTCCGCCCCCTGGCTCAACCGCGTGCTCGAGGGCAAGCCCCGCCAAACCCTGAACGCCGTGGACGGCGTCAGCTTTGACATCCGCAAGGGCCGCACGCTGGCCCTGGTGGGGGAGTCGGGCTGTGGCAAAAGCACCGTGGCCCGTCTGCTGGTGGGCCTGTACGAGCCCACGCGCGGTCACCTGACCTTTGACGGCCAGGACGCCCACGCCGAGTTCAAAAAGCCCCAAGGCCGCGCGCTGCGCCGCCGCATCCAGATGATTTTCCAGGACCCCTACGCGAGCCTGAACCCGCGCTGGATCGTGGAGGACATCATTGGCGAACCGTTGCGCGAGCATGGGCTGATCACCGACAAGGCTGAACTGCGCGAACGCGTGGGCGCCTTGCTGAAGTCGGTGGGTCTGAGCCCGCTGGACATGCCCAAGTACCCCCACCAGTTCTCGGGAGGACAGCGCCAGCGCATCTCGATCGCGCGTGCCCTGGCCACCGAACCCGAGTTCCTGGTCTGCGATGAACCCACCTCGGCCCTGGACGTCAGCGTGCAGGCCCAGGTGCTCAACATCATGAAAGACCTGCAGCGCGAGCGCGGTCTGACCTACCTGTTCATCTCGCACAACCTCGCGGTGGTGCGCCACGTCAGCGATGAAGTGGGTGTGATGTACCTGGGTCGCCTGGTGGAGCGCGCGGACAAGAACACCCTGTTTGCAGCCCCCAAGCACCCCTACACCCGCATGCTGCTGGACGCCATCCCCGAGATGCGCCAAACCGGCCGGGCCCGCACCCCCGTGCAAGGCGAAGTGCCCAACCCCCTGAACCCACCCGGCGGCTGCACCTTCCACCCGCGCTGCCCCCATGCCAACGAACGCTGCAAGACGGAGCGTCCAGCCCTCAATGCCGTGGGCGAAGGCCAGTGGGTGGCCTGCCACGCGGTGCAAGAACAGCGGATCTGACACCCCCAACCGGGTCAACTGCGCAGCCTCCAAGGCCGCCTTGGCCCAGGGATACCGCGCAGCACCAAGGGGCCAGGCCGCGTGAGCCGGGCCGCCCCAGGCGTGTGACACGCGGTATGAAACGCAGAGTGACACGCGGAGTGACAAAGTGATCTGCCCGCCGAGGCAAGACCTGCCTCGCAGCCCTGCGCAGAAACGACCACCAAGCCCTGTTCTACAGGGTTTGATTTAGGCCCCAGCGCCCCCCCCCTACCGACCAGCCACCGTGCCTCTTCACCGGACAGTCAGGCCGCTCGGGGCCAGCGGCTGATGTCTGCGGGCCGTCACAGGCCCCGAGGCGCAGGGCAATGACGGTGGGCTGAAATGGCCGAAGTGGCCCAGCGGCCCAAGTGGTCGCAAACGATCACAACAGGACACAGCGGAGCACAATGGCACCGAAGCCCCCTCCATGCGACCAGCCAATCCCCAATCCGGGCACCAGCACCTTCATCGACCGTGTGGAGGCTGAGCAGCACACCCGTTGCCAAGCCCGAAGCGGGTAGAAGCAAGTGGAAGCGGGCATGAAAAAAGCCGCCAAGCTCGAAAGCTTGGCGGCTTTGTCTCTACTGATCAAACACTCGCCAAAGGCGAGTCTTGATTAGAAGGAGGTGCGCAGGCCGACGCTGAAGCCGGTCGACGACTTGTTCACGTTGGCCGAGCCGGTCACAGCCGACAGCGAGCCCGAGCTGAACGAGCCAGCAGTCATGGCGGCGCCACCGGAGTTGCCCACGCGAGCAACGATACCGTAAGCAGCGGTGCGCTTGCTCAGGTTGTAGGTGTAGCCGAAGGACCACTTGTCAGCCTTGGCGGAGTCCAGCTTGACTTGGCTGTACTGAACCAGCACGTTGCCAGCGCCGATGGGAGCGTTAGCACCCAGCGACCAGCCCTTGATGGACTTGTTGTTGCCGTTGGTGACCAGGTTGTTGATCTTTTGGTTGGTGATGGTACCCATGGCCTTGGCCACGCCGAAGTCGTACGAACCACCGAAGTTCACGTCGGTGAAGTCGCCAGCAGCAGCGGTGCCAGAGCCAGCCAGTTGCGAGAAGTCAACGGTGCGGGCAGCGTAGTTGGTCTTGCCGTAAGCCACAGCCACGTCGACCGGGCCTTGAGCGTAACCAGCGCGCAGACCGACGTAACGGCCGTTGTCGGAGGTGTCAACAGTGCCAACCTTTTCGTTGCTGGCGCGGTTGCCGAAAGCGTACATACCTTGGCCGTAGAAGCCGCCCAGCTTGCCCGGCAGGAAGTAGCCGATGCTGTTGGAAGCGCGCACGAAGGTGGCAGCCGAAGCGTTGCCGGTGTAGTTGGCCAGCACGGCGCCAACGCTGTTAGCACCGAAGGCGTCGAACACGGCGGTGTTCCAGAACGACGGCACGTAGTCGCGGCCGATGCGCAGTTCACCGAAGCTGCTGGACAGGCTCAGGGTCGAGCGACGGTTGAAGGTCAGACCGCCAGCGGCGACGGAGCCAACGCCAGCTTGGTTGTTCGATTGGGTGCCCGACGAGCCAATGCCCGACGAGGGGTTGATAGCGGCTTCGAGCCAGAAGGAAGCGGCCATGCCACCACCCAGGTCTTCAACGCCACGGAAGCCCAGACGGCTGGAGCTGTTGGCGGAAGGCGAAATGCCAGAGATGCGACCGGCTTCGGTCTTGACGTTTTCGTAGCCCAGGTCCAGCACGCCGAACAGGGTCACGGACGATTGAGCCATAGCGGCGCCGGAAGCAGCCAGCACTGCCAGTGCAATCAGGGATTTTTTCATTGCGAGTTTCTCCAAGGTTAAACATAGGGCGCCGGTTCGAAGAATTGCTTGGTGCTGCCACGACTGCAATCCGCCGGTTCCCCGGGCCAACCTCCTTGATGGAAGTTCTCGCTATTGCAACAGACGTCCGGCCTCCGCGCAAAGGAAATAACCCGCAAAGGGTCTTAAGACGGTTTTTTCGTTGCACCTGTGCAACAAACCTACAAAGCGGGCTTACTGCTCAAGATCAAGGCGGGACTTCGGACAAACCCCTAAACTTAAGGCTCTAACTGTCGATAACTTACTGGATCAGCGGCCTCTCGCCGCGGTTCACCACGCTCATGGAACGCTTCCTGGCCACCGCCGACGCCGCGCTTCGCACCCTGTTTGCCAAGCACCACAGTGCTTCGCCGCACCCTGTGCGCCCCGAGCACAGCAGCCCCCAGGTGCCTGCCGACAAGGCCCTGTCGGCGGCCCTGATGCGCGTCAACCATGTGGGCGAGGTGTGCGCCCAGGCGCTCTACACGGCCCAGGCCGCCAGCACGCGCAACCCGGCGCTGAAGGCCCATTTCGAGCAAGCCGCCCGCGAAGAAACCGACCACCTCGCCTGGACCCGCGAACGCCTCGATGAACTGGGCGACCGCGTCAGCCTGCTCAACCCGCTTTGGTATGCCGGGGCATTTGCACTGGGCCTGGTGGCCGGGCGCATCAGCGATGCCGTGAGCCTGGGCTTTGTGGTGGAAACCGAAAAGCAGGTGGCCGCCCACCTGCAAAGTCACCTTGACCGACTGCCCGCCTCCGACGAGGCCTCCCGCGCCATCGTGGCCCAGATGAAGCGGGACGAGGAACGCCATGCCGACGAGGCCCAGCAGGCCGGTGCGGCCGAACTGCCAGCCCCCGCCAAGGCCCTGATGCGGGCCGCGGCCAAGGTCATGACCCGGACTGCCCACTACATCTGAGCCTGCAGCGCTGGGGTACCCCATGGGACGGCGTGCCCGGCACAGCCGCCCGGGGGCACCGCGTCCGACCGGACTCAGGCCTCGATCAGGTCAAAGCCGGTGGTGATTTCGGCGGTCTTGCCCAGCATGATGCTGGCAGAGCAGTACTTGTCGTGGCTCATGGCGATGGCCCGTTCCACGGCGGCCGGCGGGATGCCCTTGCCGGTGACGGTGAACTGCATGTGGATCTTGGTGAAGACCTTGGGGTCGGTGTCGGCGCGCTCGCTGCTCAGCTTGACCGTACAGCCCCGCACGTCGTGGCGGCCGCGCTTCAGGATCAGCACCACGTCGTAGGCGGTGCAGCCACCGGTGCCAGCGAGCACGGCCTCCATGGGCCGGGGCGCCAGGTTTTGGCCACCGTTCTCCGGCTTGGCGGCGTCGGGCGCACCGTCCATCATCAACACATGACCGCTGCCGGTCTCAGCAACAAACCCCATGCCAGAGCGTGTGCCGCTGGCCCCCGTCCAACTCACCGTGCATTCCATTGACGTACCTCATTAAAAATGCTTATGCAGCATAAAAACAACTGCTACTTTGGAATTCATCGCGATTTATGACGAATTCCTTGTTGCATTGCAGCAAATTATGACTACACTTCCTACATCGCGTTTCGAACTCTGTTCTGAACGCACCCATTGTCTCCTCCACCTCCTCCTTTGGTGGATTTAGCCCCGAGTCTCACGACTCGGGGCTTTTTTCTTGTGGCCTATGATGGCGGGTCTGACCGGGCCGCTCGCCACTGCACAGCGGCCAAACTCGGGGCCCGGCGCGATCTTATTTCCCTTGCGCCCCATGACCGCCAAAGCACTCAAACCGGCTGACTACCTCAAGAAAATCCTGACCGCCCGCGTCTACGACGTGGCCGTCGAGTCTGCGCTGGAACCCGCTCGCAACCTGAGCCGCCGCCTGCACAACAAGGTGCTGCTCAAACGCGAAGACCAGCAACCCGTCTTCAGCTTCAAGCTGCGCGGCGCCTACAACAAGATGGCGCACCTGACGCCCGAGCAACTCAAGCGCGGGGTGATCTGCGCCTCGGCCGGCAACCACGCCCAGGGCGTGGCCATGAGCGCCCACAAGCTGGGCAGCCGGGCCGTGATTGTGATGCCGACCACCACGCCGCAACTCAAGGTGGACGCGGTCAAGGCCCTGGGCGGCGAGGTGGTGCTGCACGGCGACAGCTACTCGGACGCCTACGAACACTCGGTGCAGCTCGAAAAGGAACAAGGCCTGACCTTCGTCCACCCCTTTGACGACCCCGATGTGATTGCCGGTCAGGGCACGATCGCGATGGAAATCCTGCGCCAGTTGCAGGGCCTGGGCTCGAACCGCCTCGACGCGGTGTTCGTTGCCATTGGCGGTGGCGGCCTGATCTCGGGCGTGGCCAACTACATCAAGGCGGTGCGCCCCGAGATCAAGGTGATCGGCGTGCAGATGAACGACTCCGATGCCATGATGCAGTCGGTGGCCGCCAAGAAGCGTGTCACCCTGCCCGACGTGGGCCTGTTCTCCGATGGCACGGCGGTCAAGCTGGTGGGCGCGGAAACCTTCCGCGTGGCCAAGAACCTGGTGGACGAGTTCATCACCGTCGACACCGATGCCGTCTGCGCGGCCATCAAGGACGTGTTTGTCGACACCCGCAGCATCGTTGAGCCGGCGGGTGCCCTCGCCGTGGCCGCCATCAAGCAGTACGTGGCCACGCACAAGACCAAGGGTGAGACCTACGCCGCCATCCTGTGCGGCGCCAACATGAACTTCGACCGCCTGCGCTTTGTGGCCGAGCGGGCCGAAGTGGGTGAGGAGCGCGAGGCGCTGTTCGCCGTCACCATCCCCGAAGAGCGCGGCAGCTTCCGCCGCTTTTGCGAGACCGTGGGCGAACTGCCCGGCGGCCCGCGCAATGTGACCGAGTTCAACTACCGCATCAGCGATTCGGCGCGCGCCCATGTGTTCGTCGGCCTGACCACCACGGGCCGCGGCGAATCGGAAAAAATCGCCAAGAACTTCAAGCGCCGTGGCTTCGAGACGCTGGACCTGACGCACGACGAGCTGGCCAAGGAGCACATCCGCCACATGGTGGGCGGCCACTCGTCGCTGGCGCAGGACGAACGCCTGCTGCGCTTCATCTTCCCGGAGCGCCCGGGGGCGCTGCTCAAGTTCCTGAGCCTGCTGCAGCCGAACTGGAACATCAGCCTGTTCCACTACCGCAACCAGGGGGCCGACTATGGCCGCATCCTGGTGGGCCTGCAGGTGCCCGCGGCCGAGCACCGGGCGTTTGACCAGTTCCTGGCGCAGCTCGGCTACCCCTGCATCGAAGAGACGCACAACCCGGTCTACCGCATGTTCCTGCAACGCTGAATCCCCAGGGCCGCGGCCCCCGCTGCGCCCTGCCCCACCCCATGATGTTCGTGCGCCACGTCTTGCTGGCCGTCCAGTTCTTCACCCGCATCCCGGTCACCGGGCGGCTGGCCGACTGGGTGGGCTACAGCCCCGCCATGCTGCGCGCCAGCGCGGCGCATTTCCCCGCCATCGGCTGGCTGGCCGGCGGCTGGGCCATGGCCGTCTACGGCGCCACGGCGCTGGCGCTGGGCCCCTCGCCCTGGAGCGCCCTGGTGGCGGCGGTGGCCTGCACCGTGGCCACCGTGCTGATGACCGGCGGTTTCCATGAGGACGGGCTGGCCGATGTGGCCGATGGCCTGGGCGGCAGCTACGACCGCGAGCGCGCGCTCGACATCATGAAAGACTCGCGCGTCGGCGCCTTCGGTGCCATGGCGCTGCAATTGGGCCTGCTGGGCAAAGTGGCCCTGCTGGCCTGGCTGGGTCAGGCCAGCCTGTCGCTGGCGCTGAGCGCCTTGCTGCTGGGCCATGTGCTGTCGCGCCTGTGGCCGCTGTGGCTGGTGCGGACCCTGCCCCATGTGGGGGACACCGCGCGCTCCAAGAGCAAGCCACTGGCCGACCAGATCACCGGCCCGGCGCTGTCGGCCGCGCTGCTGTGGTGCCTGCCGCCAGCGCTGCTCGTGGCCATGTGGCAAGGCCTGGGCGTGGTGGGCGCCGGGGTGGTGGCCGGGGCCCTGGGCCTGGCCTGGATGGGCCGCCTGTTCGCGCGCCGGCTGCAAGGCTTCACCGGCGACTGCCTGGGCGCCACACAGCAGGTCTGCGAGATCGCCACCTACCTGGGCATGGCGTTGGCCTGGGCGCAGAGCGTCCGATGAGCCGCCTTTGGCTGGTGCGGCACCCCCGTCCCCTGGTCGCGGCGGGGGTTTGTTATGGCCGCCTCGATGTGGCCGCCGACCCCCAGCACCTGCAGCAGGTGCGCGATCAATTGGCCCAAGAACTGCCGCCAGGGGCCCACGTTCACCATTCACCGCGGCAAAGATGCGCAAAGTTGGCCCAGGCCTTGTGTGAAGTCCGGCCTGATTTGCAAAGCGCCTCGCCCCCGGACGGCGACCCTGACCTGGCTGAAATGGACTTTGGCGAATGGGAGGGGCAGACCTGGGACGCCCTCGGTGAGGCCGCCGTCAGCGCCTGGACCGCCGACTTCGCCCACCATGCCCCGGGCGGCGGCGAAACCGTCAACCAGGTGCTGCAGCGCGTCGGGCGCGCTTGGCGGCACACCCAGGCCCGCACGGGCACCGGGCAGAGCGCCGTCTGGATCACCCACGCGGGGGTGATCCGCTGCCTGCAGTTGCTGCGCCAAGGCGTGCACCAGGTCGATCGGGCCAGCCAATGGCCCACGGGCGGCCCGGCCTGCGGCGAATGGCTGTCTTTTGAGTGGGGCGCCAGCGGCCCGACGCCCGCCTGATGCCCGCCTGATGCCCGCCTGACGCAAGCCGCCAGGCAAGCCCCGCAAGGGGCGAGGGCTGTTCAGGGCTTCAACGCGGGCAGGTCCAAAACCAGGCTGGGCGGCGCCTCGCGCGAGGGACCCAGCACGGCCCGGCGCTGCTCCACGGCCAGCAGGGTGACCCCGTCTTCGATGACCGCCCCCACACGGTAGGGCCGGGCAGGCTTGCCATCGACCGCGATCAAGGCCGCGCCCCAGCGGTGCCCGTCGGCCACCACCCCCACGAGGCTGAAGCGCCCGGCCAGCGCGGCGCCCCCGGGCACGGCGGGCGCCTGGCCATTGGGCGCGCCCAGGAAACGGGCCAACACCGCGGGGTCGGCCGTCACCGCGCTCGCCCCCACCACCTCGACCGCTGGCGGCAGCGCCGGCTGGCTCAAACGCAGGCCCCAGAACACCGCCGAGCCTGCGGCGAGCGCCCAGACGGTGAAGGAGACGCCACGAATTGCCCAAGAACGGGCCGGGGACAGGGTCGGAGATGTCATCATCCGCGGATTATGATTCAAGCGAATCTACCCTTTGATGTCTCCGAGCCCCAGCCCATGACCCGCCCCATTGCCTCCCTGCGCCGCCGCGTCCAAGCCGGCTTCACCCTGATCGAACTGATGGTGGTGCTGGTCATCATCGGTGTGCTGGCGGCCCTGATCGTGCCCAATGTGCTGGACCGCGCCGATGACGCGCGCAGCACCGCGGCCCGCACCGACGTCAACAACCTGATGCAGGCCCTGAAGCTGTACCGCCTTGACAACCAGCGTTACCCCAGCGCCGAACAAGGCCTGCGCGCCCTGGTCGCCCGCCCCACCACCAGCCCGGTGCCGCCCAACTGGAAGCCCTACCTCGAGAAGCTGCCCAACGACCCCTGGGGCCGCCCCTACCAATACCTCAACCCCGGCGTGAAGGGCGAGATCGATGTGATGTCCTTCGGCGCCGACGGCCAGTCGGGTGGCGAAGGCAAAGACGCCGACATCGGCAGCTGGCAGTGAGCCCACGGGCCCCACGCCCCCAGCCCAGCCCGAGCGCCACATGACCGCCCTGCCCTGGCGCGCCGCCCGGTCCGCCGGCTTCACCCTGGTCGAGCTGCTCATCGTGATCGGCATCATGGCGCTGGCCACTGCGGGCGTCAGCTTGGCCCTGCGCGACACGCAGCAGGTGCAACTGGAGCGCGAAGCCCAGCGCCTGGCCGCGTTGCTGGAGACGGCCCGCGCCCGCTCGCGCGCCAGTGGTGTCGCTGTGCAGTGGTCCTTGACCGAACATGGCTTTCAATTCAGCGGCCTGCCCGCCAACAGCCTGCCCAGTCAGTGGCTGAGCCCCGGCACCACCACCACACGCCTGGACGTGCGCCTGACCCTGGGCCCCGAGCCGGTGATTGGGCCGCAACAGGTGACGCTGGTGCGCGCCGACGCCCCGGGCCAGGCCCTGCGCGTGGCCACCGACGGCCTGCGCCCCTTCAACGTGCTGGCCAACGACCCATGATCCGCCACCGCAACACCGCGCACGGCTTCACCCTGATCGAGGTGCTGGTGGCCCTGGGCATCGTGGCCATCGCCCTGATGGCCGGGGTGCAGGCCAGCGGGGCCCTGACCCGCAACGCCAACCGCCAGGCCGACACCTTGCTGGCCCATGTGTGCGCCGAAAACGAACTGGCCAAAGTGCGCCTGTCGCGCCAGATGCCGTCGGTGGGCGACAGCGTGCAGAACTGCGAACAGGTTGGCCGCGTGCTGCAGGTCAATGTGGCCGTGCGCCCCACCCCCAACCCCAGCTTTCGCCGCGTTGACGCGCAGGCGCTGGACGAACAGGGGCGCCCGATCGTGAAACTCTCAACCGTGGTGGGGCGCTGGTGACCAAGCCCCCGCTGCGGCAACGCCCCGCCCGGGCCCACGGCCGGGGCTTCACCCTGGTCGAGCTGCTGATCGCCCTGTCGGTGATGGCCATCATGGCGCTGCTGAGCTGGCAGGGCCTGGACGGCATGGTGCGCACCCAGCGCCAAACCGACCAATACAGCCAGGACGTGCTGGCCCTGCAAGCCGGCCTGGGTCAGTGGCAAGCCGACCTCGACGCCCTGATCGAACTGCCCCAGGTCAGCGCGCTGGACTGGGATGGCCGCGTATTGCGCCTGACCCGGCGCGGCCCGGCCTCGGCCCCCGAAAGCACCCTGGTGGTGGGTTGGACCCTGCGCAACGCCGGCAGCCAGGGCCAGTGGCTGCGCTGGCAGTCGCCCCCCTTGAGCCGGCGCAGCGAATGGGAACGGGCCTGGCAACAGGCGGCCCTCTGGGGCCAGAACCCCGACGAGGCCGCGCGCCAACGGGAGGTGGTGATCGCCCCCGCCACCGAGTGGCAGATTTTTTACTATCGCCAAGACGCCTGGACCAACCCGCTGTCCAGCGACGCCAGCAGCAGTGGCACCAGCCCGGGCGCGGGCGCCCCGCCGCCGCCCGCCGGATCCGCCGGCCAAAATGGGGCCGCGCGCCCCGGCAGCAACACGGCAGGGGAGCTGCCGCAAGGCGTGCGCCTGCTGCTGACGCTGGCCCCCGGCCAGGCCCTGAGCGGGCGACTGCAGCGCGACTGGGCGCGCCCGAACCTCGGCGGAGGCAAATCATGAGCCCCAGGCCAGCGCCCAACCCAGCCCGCCCCCCCACCGCACCGCGGGCGCAGTGCCGCCCCCCGGGCCAGCGCCTATGGCCAAGCCGCCGCCAGCGCGGGGCCGCGCTGCTGGCCGCGATGCTGACCGTCACCCTCGTCGCCACGCTGGCCGCCGGCGCCCTGTGGCAGCAGTGGCGCGCCGTCGAGGTCGAGAGCGCCGAGCGCACCCGCGTGCAGTCGAACTGGATCCTCACCGGCGCGCTCGACTGGTCGCGCCTGATCCTGCGCGAGGACGCCATCGCGGGCGGTCCGGACAGCCTGTCTGAACCCTGGTCCATTCCGCTGCAAGAGGCCCGCCTGTCCACCTTCCTGGCGGCCGACCAGAACAACAATGCGGGCGACGACATCGATGCCCTCGACGCCTTCCTGGCCGGCAGCATCACCGACCAGCAGGGCCGCCTCAATGTGAGCAACCTGGTCGAGAACCAGCAACTGCAGCCCGCCGCCCACCGCGCTTTCGCCAAGTTGTTCGACCTGCTGAGCCTGCCCGCCGCGCAGCTGAGCACCCTGGAGCAAAACCTGGTGCTGGCCCAGAAAGGCAGCGACAGCCAGGCCCTGCTGCCCGCCCAGCGTGTGGACCAGCTGCTGCACTACGGCCTCACGGCCAGCACCCTGTCCCAGTTGCGCCCCTTCATCACGGTGCTGCCCGAGAAAACCCCGGTCAACCTCAACACCGCGCCGGTCGAGGTGCTGTACGCCAGCATCCGCAGCCTGGACATGGCCAGCGCCCAGCGCCTGGTCAAGCTGCGCGCACGCAGCCACTTCAAAAGCCTCAGCGACGTGGGCCAGCAGCTGGGCGAGCTGGCAGCCCAGGTGAACGAGAACGAGCACAGCGTGAACAGCCGCTATTTCGAAGTGCTGGGCCGCCTGCGCCTCGGCGACAACCGCCTTGAAGAGCGCTCCCTGGTGCGCCGCAACAACACCGAAGTGCAGACCGTGTGGCGCGAGCGCAACCCCAGCCCGAGCCTGCCCGCCAGCGCCCAAACGCCTTGAGCCCCAAACCATGCAGCCAGACGGTCATGCCGCCCGTCAAACCTTCACATCACCTCTCTACAATGGGCCGCCTACATCCCCCATGAGCACCCTGATCGTTCACCTGCCCGCGCTGAGCCCCACGGCCAGCACCGAGTGGCCCTACCTCCTGACGCCCGACGGCCAGACCGTGGCCCAGCAGGGCAGCGCCGTTGCCAGCCTGCTGCCCCCGGTGCCGCGCCCCGCGGAGGTGGTGGCCGTGGTGCCGGTGCAGCACCTGTCCTGGCAAGCGGTGGTCTTGCCACGGGGCACCCAGGCGGGCAGCCCGCGCCTGCAAGCCGTGCTGGAGGGCCTGCTCGAAGAGCGCCTGCTCGACGAACCCCAACACCTGCACCTGGCCCTGGGCCCCAGCAGCGACGCCGGTGCCGACGCCCCGCGCTGGGTGGCCGTGTGCGACCGGGCCTGGCTGCGCGACTGCGTGCAGGCCCTGGAGGCCGCGGGCCGCCCCGTGACCCGCATCGTGCCTGAGCTGTGGCCCGCCGCAGCCACCGACAGCGCCGTGGTGCGCGCCCTGGCAGCCCCGCCCGACAGCGACCGCCCCGCGTTCTGGGCCGGCACCGGCCTGGGGCCTCAGCGCCCGGTCGAATGCCTGCCCCTGCAGCCTGCCACCCCCCATCCCGCGCCGCACGACAGCACCGAATGGCTGGCGGAACCTGCGGTGGCCGCACTGGCCGAGCGATGCCTGGGCCGCCCGGTGCGCCTCGAAACGCCGGCCAGCCGCTGGTTGGCCGCCGCCGCCAGCCCCTGGGAACTGGCCCAGCACAGCTTTGCCAGCGGCCAGCGCCAGCGCCTGGGCCGCCACCTGGTGCGCCAGCTGCAATCGGCCTGGCAAGCCCCCGCCTGGCGCCCTGCGCGCTGGGGTGTGGCCGCCCTGTTGCTGGCCCAGCTGGCGGGGCTCAACGCCTGGGCCTGGAAAGAAAACCAAACCCTGCGCCAACGCGCGGCCGACATCCGCCAAACCCTGACCAGCACCTTTCCGCAGGTGCAGGTGGTGGTCGATGCCCCGCTGCAGATGGCGCGCGAGGTCAGCGCCCTGCGCCAGGCCTCGGGCCAGGCCGCAGGCGATGACCTGGAATCGCTGCTGGGCGCCGCCGCGCTGGCCGCGCCGCCGGGGCGCATCCCCTCGGGCATCGAGTTCGCTGCCGGAGAGCTGCGCCTCAAAGGCCTGTCGCTGAACCCCGAAGAAGGCCAGGCCACGCTGGACCGCCTGCGCCAGCGCGGCTACAGCGGCCGCCTGGAAGCCGATCAACTGACCCTGCGCCAGGAGCCCCGCTGATGAGCCGCGCCCCGACCTCCTCCGCCGCCTCCAACGCCACCCAGCGGCTGAGCGCCGAGCTGCGGCAACGCTGGCAAGGCCTGGCCCCGCGTGAACGCCTGGGCCTGCAAGCCGGCGCACTGGTGCTGGGGGCGGCACTGCTGTGGAGCGTGGCCCTGGCCCCGGCCCTGAACACGCTGCGCCAAGCCGAGGCGCGCCAGCAAACGCTGGACCGCCAATGGCAGCAAATGCAGCAGCTCAAAGCCCAGGCCCAGGCGCTGCAGCAGCAAAGCCGCTTGCCCCGCCACGAGGCGGTGCAGGCCCTGGAAGCCAGCGTGCGCCAGCGCCTGGGGGCCAGCGCCCAGCTCAACCTGCAAGGCGATCGCGCCACCCTGGTGCTGAAGAACACCCCGGCCGAGGCCCTGAGCCAATGGCTGGCCCAGGCGCGTGCCAACGCCCGCGTGCTGCCCGGCGAGGCGCGCCTGACGCGCAGCCCACCGCCCGGCCCGGGTACGGCGCCCCCCAAACCCGGCAGCCTGCCCCCGGGCCCGGCCTGGGACGGCACCCTGGTGCTGCAACTGCCCCCGGCCTGAACCCCCGGCCACCCCACCCACCGGTCCCATGCGCCTGTTGCCTGCCCGCTCCCCTCAACCCCGCGCCGCTGCCCTGCAGGCCGCGCTGCTGCCGCGCGCGCGCGGCCCGCAGGAAGCCCGGCTGGGGCGCCGCTGGGCCTGGGCTGGCGCGCTGTGCGGCGCCTTGCTGTGCGCGGGCTTCTGGGCCCCGGCGCGCTGGCTGGCCGCCGCGGTCGACCAGGCCAGCCAGGGGCAGGTGCAACTGCTGTGGCCGCGTGGCACGGTCTGGTCGGGCTCGGCCCAATGGGTGCTGACCGGCGGGCGTGACAGCCAGGACCGCACCACCCTGCCCGGCCGCATCGGCTGGCGCCTGGCCCCGCACTGGAACGGCCTGGGCATCACCCTGGCATTGGACTGCTGCGCCGAGGCGCCGCTGCAAGCCCTGCTCCAGCCGGGCTGGAACCGGCTCAGCGTGCAGGTGCAGGACCACCAGTCGCACTGGCCCGCCCAGCTGCTCAGCGGCCTGGGCACGCCCTGGAACACGCTGCAGCCCGAAGGCCGCCTGCAACTGCAACTCAGCGGCCTGCGCCTGGACTGGGCGGCGGGCCGGCTGCGCCTCGAAGGCCAGGCCCAGCTGGACCTGCTGGACATGGCCTCGCGCCTGTCCACGTTGCGGCCCATGGGCAGCTACCGTGTGGTGGTCAAGGGCGGTGACTCGCCCAGCCTGGACCTCAGCACCCTCGAAGGCAGCCTGCTGCTCAGCGGACACGGCCAATGGGTCGGCGCCCGCCTGCGCTTTCAGGGCACGGGCGAGGCCGCGCCCGAACGCGAAGCCGCACTGAACAACCTGTTGAACCTCATCGGACGCCGCCGTGGCGCGCGCTCCCACATCACCCTGGGCTAATTGCACATGAAAACCCCGACCCGCCCCTTTGTCCGACTGGCCAGCCTGTCACTGGCCTCCAGCCTGCTGCTGGGTGCCGTGCCCAGCCCGGCACAAACCGGATCGGCCCCCAAGGCCGGCGAGCCGATCACCCTCAACTTCAATGGCGCCGACATCGACGGCGTGGCGCGCACCCTGGGCGTGATCACCGGCCGCAACGTGGTGATCGACCCCCGCGTCAAAGGCACCATCACCCTGACCAGCGAACGCCCCGTCAGCCCGGCAGCGGCCTGGGAACAGTTCCTGACCACCCTGCGCCTGCAGGGCTTTGCGGTGGTCGAGGCCAGCGGCCTGTACAAGGTGGTGCCCGAGGCCGAGGCCAAGCTGCAAGGGGGCTCGGTCACCATCTCGAGCAGCGAGACCGACAAGCGCAGCAGCGGCGGCAACCAGATCGTGACGCAGATCTTCCGCCTCAACTACGAGAGCGCCAACAACCTGGTGCCCGTGCTGCGGCCCCTGATCAGCCCGAACAACACCATCAACGTGAACCCCGGCAACAACTCGGTGATCATCACCGACTACGCCGACAACCTGCAGCGCCTGGCCCGCATCATCGCGTCGATGGACGTGCCCAACGCCAGTGACGTCGAGGTGCTGCCCATCAAGCACGCGGTGGCGGTGGACCTGGCGGTGCTGGTGAGCCGGCTGATCGACCCCGGCAGCACCGGCGTCGCCGCAGGTGCCGCCCAGGGCCAGGCCGACACCTCTTTCAAAACCACGCTGCTGGCCGAGCCGCGCAGCAACAGCCTGATCCTGCGCGCCGCCAACCCGGCGCGCGCAGCGCTGGTCAAGTCGCTGGTGGCCAAGCTCGACCAGCCGACCTCGGGCGCCAATGGCGCGGCGGGCAACATCCATGTCGTCTACCTGAAGAACGCCGACGCCACCAAGCTGGCGACCACCTTGCGCGCCGCCATGAACGCCGGCAACACCGGCACCAGCACGGGCGTCAGCAGCAGCGGGCTCAGCACCACCAGCGGCCTGAGCAGCAGCACCGGCAGCACCCCCACCGGGTCGCTGGGCAGCACCACCAACACCGGCAGCTCGAGCAGCCTGGGCGCGTCCAGCAGCTTTGGCACCAGCGCCCAACCCTCGACGGGCGGGCAGATCCAGGCCGACCCGTCGACCAACTCGCTGATCATCACCGCCCCCGAACCCCAGTACCGCCAGCTGCGCGCCGTCATCGACAAGCTCGACGGCCGCCGCGCCCAGGTGCTGGTCGAGAGCCTGATCGTCGAAGTCAACGCCAACAAGGTGGCGCAATTTGGCGTGCAGTGGCAGGGCCTACTGGGCAGCGCCGGCGGCACCGTGGGCCTGCTGGGCACCAACTCGGCCCAGGCCGGGGCCAACATCCTGAGCCTGTCGACCAGCACCTTGGGCACCGTGCTGCCGGGCAATGGCTTCAACTTCGGCATTGGCAGCAAGATCAACGGCCAGTACGTGCTGGGCTTCCTGGCCCAGTTCCTGGAGAACAACACCGACGGCAACGTGCTGTCCACCCCCAGCCTGCTGACGCTGGACAACGAGGAAGCCAAGATCGTGATCGGGCAGAACGTGCCCTTCGTGACCGGCACCTACACCAGCACCAACAACAGCACCAGCACCGTCAACCCGTTCCAGACCGTGGAGCGCAAAGACGTCGGCCTGACCCTGCGCGTGAAGCCGCAGATCAGCGAAAACGGCACCGTGCGCATGTCGATCTACCAGGAGGTGTCGAGCATCGATGCCTCCACCAAGACCAACACCAACGGCCCGTCCACCAACAAGCGCTCGATCGAGTCGCAAGTGCTGGTCGACGACGGCGCCATCGTGGTGCTCGGCGGCCTGTTGCAAGACGAGTACTCGGGCGCAGCCGACAAGGTGCCCGGCATGGGTGACCTGCCCATCCTCGGCAACCTGTTCAAAAGCGAAAACCGCTCGCGCAAAAAGACCAACCTGATGGTCTTCCTGCGCCCGGTGGTGGTGCGTGAGGCCTCGGACGCCGACGCCATCACCCAGGGCCGCTACGACACCCTGCGCGGCGTGCAGCAAACCGTGCAGCCCACGCCCAGCGCCATGATGCCCAACGTCACCGGGGCCCCGGTGTTGCCAGTGCTGGGCCCGCGCACCGATGCCAAAGGCAGCCCCTTGCCCACGCCGGCCCCGGCCAGCAGCCCGGCCCCCGACAGCAACGCCGCCACCGCCAAGCCCTGAGAGCCATGCGCCATCCTTTGCCCTATGCGTTCGCGCGCAGCCACCAGCTGCTGCTGGAAGACGACGGCCAGCAGTGCGTGCTGGTGCAGGCCCCCGGGGCCGACGCCGCCGCGGTCAGTGAGGTCATGCGCCGCCACCCGGTGCAGGCCGTGCAGTGGCTGGACGCCCCGGCGCTGGCCCAGCGCATTTCGGCCGCCTACGCGCAGGGCGAATCGAGCGCTGCCAGCGTGGTCAGCGAGGTCGAATCCGACGCCGACCTGTCGCGCATCATGCAAGAGCTGCCCGCGGTGGAAGACCTGCTGGAGACCGCCGACGACGCCCCCATCATCCGCATGCTCAACGCCTTGCTCACGCAGGCCGCACGCGACGGCGCCAGCGACATCCACATCGAGCCCTATGAACGCCACTCGAGCGTGCGCTTCCGTGTCGACGGCACGCTGCGCGAGGTGGTCACGCCCAACCGCGCGCTGCACGCGGCCCTGATCTCGCGCCTGAAGATCATGGCCGACCTCGACATCTCCGAAAAACGCCTGCCGCAGGACGGCCGCATCAGCCTGCGCCTGGGCACCCGGGCCATCGACGTGCGGGTCTCCACCCTGCCCAGCGCCCACGGCGAACGCGCCGTGCTGCGCCTGCTCGACAAGAGCGAGAGCAAGCTCAGCCTCGAATCGGTGGGCATGCAGGGCGATGTGCTGGCCCGCTTTGAGCGCCTGATCGGCCAGCCCCACGGCATCATCCTGGTCACCGGGCCCACCGGCTCAGGCAAGACCACGACGCTGTACTCGGCCCTGCAGCGCCTGGACGCCACGCAGAGCAACATCATGACGGTGGAAGACCCGATCGAGTACGAGCTCGCCGGCGTCGGCCAGACCCAGGTCAACGCCAAGATCGACCTGACCTTTGCCAAGGCGCTGCGCGCCATCCTGCGCCAGGACCCGGACGTGATCATGATCGGCGAAATCCGAGATTTCGAGACCGCGCAGATCGCCATCCAGGCCTCGCTCACCGGCCACCTGGTGCTGGCCACGCTGCACACCAACGACTCGGCCAGCGCCATCACCCGGCTCACCGACATGGGGGTCGAGCCCTTCCTGCTGTCGTCGTCCCTGCTCGGGGTGCTGGCCCAGCGCCTGGTGCGCAAGTACTGCAGCCACTGCCACGGCACCGGCTGCGAGCACTGCGGCCAGACCGGCTATGCGGGGCGCACCGGGGTGTTCGAGCTGCTGGTCACCGACGAAGCCATCCGGGCCCAGATCCATGGTCAGGCGGCCGAGGCGGACATCCGCGACGCGGCCCTGGCCGCGGGCATGACCCTGATGCGCGACGACGGCGAACGCCTGATCGCCGCCGGCATCACCTCGCGCGAAGAAGTGCTGCGCGTGACGCGCGACTGAGCGCGCCCCCGACCGCCCCACCACCCGCCCCATGCCAGCCTATTCATTCGAAGCCGTCGACGCCCAGGGTCAGGCCCGCAAGGGCGTGATCGAGGCCGACACCGCGCGTGCCGCGCGCAGCCAGTTGCGCGCCCAGGCCCTGGTGCCGCTCAATGTGCAGCCGGTCAAGGGCGGCACCGCCGACGCCGACGGCGTGCACCGCCCCGGCCTGTTCAGCCAGCGCATCTTCAACGCCACCACGCTGGCCATCTGGACGCGCCAGCTGGCAGGCCTGGTCAGCTCGGGTCTGCCGCTGGAGCGCGCCCTGACCGCCATGACCGACGAGGCCGACAGCGACGCCCAGCGCCAGCTGGTGGCCGGGCTGCGCGCCGAAGTCAACGCCGGCGCCTCATTTGCGCGCGCCTTGGCGCAGCACCCGCGCGAGTTCAACGACATCTACACCGCCGTCATTGGCGCGGGCGAGCAAAGCGGCAACCTCGGTCTGGTGCTGGAGCGCCTGGCCGACGACCTCGAAGAACGGCAAGCCCTGCGCAGCAAACTGATCGGCGCCGCCATGTACCCGGCCATCGTGACCCTGGTGGCCATCGTGATCGTGCTGTTCCTGGTCGGCTACGTGGTGCCCCAGGTGGCCAACGTGTTCGCCGGCACCAAGCGCGCCCTGCCGCTGCTGACCGTGATCATGCTGGGCCTGAGCGACCTGGTGCGCAGCTACGGCTGGCTGATGGCCGCCGTGCTGGGGGGGCTGTTCGCGCTCGCGCGCTACCTGCTGACCCTCGAGGCCTGGCGCCTGCGCTTTGACGCGGCCTGGCTGCGGCTGCCACTGATCGGCAAGCTGGCGCGCGGCTACAACGCGGCCCGCTTCGCCGGCACCCTGGCCATGCTGGCCGCCGCGGGGGTGCCCATCCTCAAGGCCTTGCAGGCCGCGGCCGAGACCGTGTCCAACCGCGCCATGCGCGCCGACGCCCTGGACGCCCTGGTGCTGGTGCGCGAAGGCGCCCCGCTGGGCTCGGCGCTGGCGCAAAAGAAACGCTTCCCGGGCCTGGTCTCGATGTTTGCGCGCCTCGGCGAGCAGACCGGCCAACTGCCGCTGATGCTGCAGCGCGCCGCCAACCAACTGGCCACCGAGGTGCAACGCCGCGCCATGCAACTGGCCACCATCCTCGAACCGCTGCTGATCGTCGGCATGGGCCTGATGGTGATGCTGATCGTGCTGGCGGTGCTGATGCCGATCATCCAGCTGAACCAGTTCGTCAAATGAAATAAGTGAGGCCCCCACGCTCCCCCACTGCGTGTGGGTCGCTGCCCCCCAGGGGGGCCCCGGCCGCCTTGGGAGCGGCCCGGCGGCGTCCGGTCAGGCCACCACCCTCCCCGCTGCGTGTGGGTCGCTGCCCCCCAAGGGGGCCTTGGTCGCCTGGGGGGAGACTGGCCGCGGGTGGGCGGGCGCCGACATGGCCACAGGTCAGCGGCGGGCGGCCTCACAATGGGGGGATTCAACCTTGGAGGCTGGGCCCATGCCTATGACCCTTGATGGCCAGTTGGTGGTGGCCATTTCATCGCGCGCACTGTTTGACTTTGAAGAAGAGAACACGGTCTTTGAACAGGTCAGCGAACAAGCCTATCGGCAGCTGCAGCTCGATCGGCTGGACGTGACGGCACCGCCCGGGGTGGCGTTCTCGCTGGTCAAGAAGCTGCTGGCGTTCAACCAGCCCGGTGCCGACCGGCTGGTGGAGGTGGTGATGCTGTCGCGCAACGACCCGGTCAGTGGCATGCGCATCTTCCGCTCGGCCCACGAGACCGGCATCCCGCTGCAGCGCGGCGTCTTCACGCGCGGCCGCAACCCCTTTGGCTACCTGCGGCCGCTGGGCGCCCACCTGTTCTTGTCGGCCAACGAGAGCGATGTGCGCCAGGCGCTGGCGGCGGGCTTTCCGGCGGCACGGGTGCTGACCGAATCGGTGCAGGCCAGCAACAGCCACCCCCACGAGGTGCGCATTGCCTTTGACGGCGACGCGGTGCTGTTTTCCGATGAAGCCGAACGGGTCTACCAAAGCCAGGGGTTGGACGCCTTTCAGCAGCACGAGAGCCAGCGCGCCGCCGACCCCTTGCCCGACGGCCCGTTCAAGCCACTGCTGGCCGCCCTGCACCGGTTGCAGCAGGCCGACAACCCCCACATGCGCATCCGCACCGCCCTGGTCACGGCCCGCAGCGCCCCGGCCCACGAACGCGCCATCCGCACGCTGATGCGCTGGAACATCGAGGTGGACGAGGTGCTGTTCCTCGGCGGGCTCGAAAAAGGCGGGTTCCTGCGCGAGTTCGAGCCTGATTTCTTCTTTGACGACCAGACTGGCCACGTCAACTCGGCGGCCCAGCATGTGCCGGCCGGCCATGTCCACAGCGGGGTGGCCAACCCCTGAACAGGGCCCCAGGGCAAGCGCAGGCAGGCGAGCAGCCTGGTCGAAGCGCCCCCGGGGTCGGCATGTCAATGTTTGGCAAAGTCTGTCAGCAGCGGCAACTCTGGGCCCCCAACGGCGTCCAAGGCGTTGAAGATGCGGGCCCCGTCCCCATCTGACGACTCTAGAAAGGATCCCCATGAATGTCTCCCGCGCCTCGGGCCTAGCCCGTGCCGCCCGCGCCCTGCCCCTCGTGCTCTGCCTGGCGGGCCTGGGTCACTGGTCCCTGGCCACGGCCCAAGGCCCCAGCACGGCCCCGTCACCGTCAGATGAACAACCCAGCGAAGGCGAAGCCCTGGCCGCGCGTCAGTTCAAGATGCTGGACTTCAATGGCGACGGCTACCTGAGCCGCGGCGAAGTGGCGCTGTTCCCGCGCCTGGCCAAGGCCTTTGACGCGGCCGACGCCGACCATGATGGCAAGGTGAGCTTTGAAGAAATCCGCGCTTACGCCAAAGAATTGCGGGCCCAGAAGGCCACGGAGGGCAGCACCGAAGCCAAGCGCTGAGCCCTTTGCTGTGGGCTCAGGGTGCGATGCAGACGGTGTTGCGCCCCGCGGCCTTGGCCCGGTAGAGCGCCTCGTCGGCACGCTGCAGGGTCTCGGCCACCGACTCACCGGGCTGCCACTGCGCCACCCCCAGGCTGGCCGTGACCGGCAAGCCCCGCGGAAACACCGTGAACTCCACCTTGTGGCGCAGCGCCTCGGCAAATTGGTGCGCCGACATCAGATCATGACCCGGCACCATCAAGGCAAACTCCTCGCCGCCCAGGCGCGCCGGCAAGTCGCGGTGCCGCGTGCTCTGGGACAGCAACTGGCCCAGGGTGCGCAGCACGCCATCGCCCTCGGCATGGCCAAACCGGTCGTTGAGTTGCTTGAAGCTGTCGAGATCGAGCACGATGAAGGACAAAGGCCGATGTTCGCGTTCGGCCCAGCGCACCGCCTGCTCGGCCCGCAGGTTGAACTCACGCCGGTTGGCCAAGCCCGTCAAGGCGTCCTCGGACGCCAGGCGCTGCCAACCATCGCTGTGGGCCTGCAGGGGCGAGATGACCATGCGCTTGAGCGCGAAGTTCATGATCACAAAGAACAGGCCCATGATGCCCAGCGACAAGGCCGCCGTGCGCCCCATGGCCCGGTACACCCGCCCCCACAACGGGGCCAGGTTGACCGACACCACCTGGGCCCCCACCACCTCGCCGACCTGCCAGCCAAACCCGTGGGTGGCCCCGTAGCGGGCCAACATGGCGGCGGGCGCCTGTTCGGGCTGACCATGGCAGCTCAGGCAGGCGGCCTTTGCGCGCAAGGGGCGGGCCAGGCACCAGCGCTGGCCGCCGGGCTCGCAGTCCCGGCTCTGCAAGGAGCTCAGGTCCGGGTTGGCGCGGAAGGCGTCCACCGCCACGCGGTCCCAGCCCTGGGGCTGGTGGGCCGGCACCGTGGGGTTGAGCGCCACCTCGCGGTAGTCGAAATCGGGGTAGTCTTTTTGCAGCAGCGCCAGTGTCGTGCTGGCCGCGAACGAGGGCACGGACGCCGGGTGAAACTGCTGGGTGTCGGCCAGCAAGGCCTCACGCACATGCGTCTCGGTGTACTGGCGGATGGCTTGAGCGGTCACCATGTGCTGGCGCGCCCGGTCTTCAACGTCGTGCAACACCTGGCCGCGGCTGATCCACCAGGCCCAGGTCACGGCAATCGCGACGCCCAGCACGGTCATGAAAAGCAGCATCTGGTTCAGACGCGCCCGAATCGAAACTGGCAAACTTCCCTCCTGCTGGGGTGGTTTCAGATCGAACCACCCTCTTGGAGCGGAAAGCCCCCCTTTCCGCTGCCAGAATTATCCATCGCCCCCGCCCCCGTGCTAGCGGATTGCCTCGGCCAGGCACCTCTTTGACCTCCTCGCATGCCATGACCGTCTCCAAATTCAGACTCTTTCGCGACACCAGCCGCCGCATCCTGGCGCTGTCCATGCCGTACTTCCGGTCCGATGAACGCTGGCAGGCCCGCGGCCTGCTCGCCGCCATCGTGGCCCTGAACCTCGGCGCGGTGTACATGCTGGTGCTGATCAATGACTGGAACCGGGTGTTCTACGACGCGCTGCAGAACAAGCAGGCCGACGTGTTCTGGCACCAGCTGTCGCGCTTTGCCCTGCTGGCGTTCGCCTACATCGTGATCGCGGTCTACAAGTTCTACCTGACCCAGTGGCTGGAGCTGCGCTGGCGGGCCTGGATGACCCGCCACTACCTCGACCGCTGGCTGGCCAACCACCTGTTCTACCGGCTTGAACTGGCGCGCTACGCCGAAGGCGCGGCCCACCAGGCGCCGCCCGACAACCCGGACCAGCGCATCCAGGAGGACGTCAACCTGTTCACCTCGCTGACCGTGTCGCTGAGCATGGGCCTGCTCAATGCAGTGGTCACGCTGGCGAGTTTTGTCGGCATCCTCTGGAGCCTGTCGGGCAACTTTGCCTTCTCGCTGGGCGGCAGCGACTACAACATCCCGGGCTTCATGGTCTGGATGGCGGTGCTGTATTGCGTGGCCGGCAGTGTCGCCACCCATTACATCGGGCGCCCGCTGATCGGGCTCAACTTTGGCCAGAAGCGCTATGAGGCCGACTTCCGCAGCCACATGGGCCGGGTACGTGAATACAGCGAATCCATCGCGCTGGACCTGGGCAGCCCGGTCGAGAACGAGAACCTCAAGCAGCGCTTCGGCCGCCTGATGGCGAACTACATCGCGCTCATCAAGGCGCAAAAGCGGCTGGTCTGGTTCACCAACTTCTTTGGCCAGGCGGCGGTGGTGTTCCCCTTCATCGTGGCGGCGCCGCGCTTTTTCAGTGGCGCCATCCAGCTGGGCGAGCTGATGCAGATCGCCTCGGCGTTTGACCGGGTGCAGGGTTCGCTGAGCTGGCTGGTCGACAACTACGACTCGCTGGCCAGCTGGCGGGCCACCAGCGACCGGCTGACCACCTTTGAAGAAAACCTGACCCATGCCCAGGCGGTGCCCGAGGGGCTGCGCACCGAGCTCGGCGACGACCTGCAGATCGATCAACTCAGCATCCAACTGCCCAATGGTCAGCCCCTGCTGGCCCCCAGCAGCGCCCATGCGCGGGCCGGTCAGAAGGTGCTGCTGCAAGGGCCGTCGGGCAGCGGCAAATCCACCCTGTTCCGCACCCTGGCGGGCCTGTGGCCGCACGCCCACGGCACGCTGAGCCAGCCGCAACGGGTGATGTACATCCCGCAAAAGCCCTACCTCGCCAACGGCCCGCTGCGCAACACCTTGGCCTACCCCGACGCCGCCAGCACCTACGACGACGAGGCCCTGTGCGAGGCACTGTGCCAGGCCCAGTTGCCACACCTGTGCACCGAGCTGGACCGCGAGGACGCCTGGAGCCAGAAGCTGTCGGGCGGTGAACAGCAGCGCCTGGCGCTGGCCCGTGTGCTGCTGAAGCGCCCCGCCTGGGTGATGGCCGACGAGGCCACCAGCGCCCTGGACGAAGACACCGAGCAGTTGCTGTACCAGCGTCTGGTGGCGCTGACCCAGTCGCAAGGCGGTGGTCTGGTGTCGATTGCGCACCGGCCCGAGCTGGCGCGCTTCCACAACACGCGCTGGCGGCTGGAAGAAGTCAGCAGCGCGCCACGCCGCTTCCGCTTGGTCAGTGAATCGATTTGACAGGGCTCAGGCCGCCCCGGGTGGGTGGGCCAGTTGAACGGCGGGGCAGTCAACGACCCGGTCCGCGCGCCTCGCGGCTCAGAGACCGCCGCCGCGCTTGACCTTGGGGTCTGTGTAGACCAGCAGATTGGTCGACAGGCCCGCCTTGGTCTGCTCGTTTTGCAGGCGGTTGGCCTCGGCACTGGCCTCGGTGGCGGCCAGTTCGACCACCGAACCACTGGCCTTCCAGACCGAGTGGATGAAGTCCAGCAGCTTTTTCGAGATGGGCTCTGGCGGTGGCTTCTTGGGCTCTTCGGTGGTCGCCTTCTTCTTGACCTCGGTCCAATCCTTGTTGGGCTGGTCGTTCGAGGCCGAGGGCTTGTCCGGGCTCTCCACCTTGCGCCCCGAGACCGTGATGATGGTCGACTCGGTCGGCGCGTTGGTCACCGTGGTGGCGGGCTTGGTCGGCGTCTGGCGCTCGCTTTCGCCAGCCGACGCCGAAGCGCCGGCGCCGTAGGCGGCCCAGCTCATCGTGCGATCGACAGGGGGAAGTTGCATAACAGACCCACTCAGTACAAATGGTTTACACAGCAACTCAAGGGTTTTTGAGTGCTCTCGTACCTTTTACGGCAGCCGGCCCGAAAAATTTAGGCCCTTTCTGAAAAATTTTCGAGATTTTTTTGATCTGCGCAAGGGCTGGGCCCTCATAACAAAAAAGAGACCCGAGGGTCTCTTTTTGAACACACCGTCCAAATGCACTTCAGGCGCTGGCGGGAACCGGCGCGGGGCGACCCGCCGGCCACTGGCTGAGGTAGCGCTCATGGCCACGGGCGCGCAGTTCACAGGCGGGGCACTGGCCACAGCCCCAACCCCAGGCATGGCGGTGCTCCCGGTCGCCCAGGTAACAGGTGTGGGAGTGCTCGACGATCAGGTCCACCAGCGGCTGGCCGCCCAGTTGGTGCGCCAGGGTCCAAGTCTCGGCCTTGTCGATCCACATCAGCGGGGTTTCGATCAGGAGGCGGCGGTCCATGCCCAGCGACAGGGCCAGTTGCATGGCCTTCATGGTGTCGTCACGGCAGTCGGGGTAGCCTGAGTAATCTGTTTCGCACACGCCGGTGACGATGACCTCCAGCCCGCGCCGGTAGGCCAGCGCCGCAGCCAGGGTCAGGAACAGCAGGTTGCGGCCGGGCACGAAGGTGTTGGGCAGACCGCTTTGTTCCATCTGGAACGCCATGTCCCGGGTCAGTGAGGTCTCACTCACTTGGCCCAGCACGCCCAGGTCCAACAGGTGGTCCTCGCCCAACTTGCCAGCCCAGTGCGGGAACTGGGCGCGCAAGGCGTCCAGCACCGCCAGCCGCGCCTGCAGCTCCACGCTGTGGCGTTGGCGGTAATCGAACGCCACGGTTTCGACACGCTCGTAGCGCGCCAGCGCGTGGGCCAGGCAGGTGGTGGAATCTTGGCCGCCCGAAAACAGGACCAGCGCCGTGGTGTGCAGGGGCATGAAATCGCCTCACTCAGATAAATAGGGGGCGCCGCAGCGCCCGGCTCACAGAAAACGTTCCAGCAGCTTGCGCGACGCGCGGTCCAGCGCCTGCATGTCGGCCACCTGGTAGACGATGCCCTGGCCGCCCGAAATCAGCAGCTTGCCGCGCTCCAGCCGGCGGATGTCGTCCTCCGTCTTGAGCACAAACTGGGTCGGGCCGCGGTCGGTCTCAACCGTCCAGGTGCAGGGGGTCGAGAAGCTCGACACCGCCAGCAGGCGCTTGACCACCGGGTTGAACTCGCGCGAGGCCAGCTCTTCTTCGATCAGGGTGCGCTCGGGCGCGGGCAGCTGGTCCAGCCGCGGCACCCAGGCCAGCTCGTGCCCCTCGGGACCGACCAGGGACAGGCCTTCGTCGGGCGCGGCGATCGGGAAAGCCCGCACCGGGGTCACGCCCAGGTGGCTCTGGCCCTCGGCGTCGATCAGCACCAGGCGCCCCAGCGGGTGGCGCTGCAATTGGAAAGAAACGGGATTGCTCATGATCTGGCCACCTCAGGGTTGACCCGCCGGGTGGGCGGAATGGGCGCTGGGCGCCAGCGCCAGCGTGTCGTCGTCGCTGCCGTCGACGCGGCGCACCTGGGCTTCGTACAAGCGCCAGTAGGCCCCCTGCTTGGCCATCAGCTCGTCGTGCGGCCCCACTTCGACCACCTGCCCGCGGTCCATCACCACCAGGCGGTCGGCCTTGCGCAGGGTGGACAGGCGGTGGGCGATGGCGATGGTGGTGCGGCCTTGCACCAGGTTGTCGAGGGCGCGCTGGATTTCCTTCTCGGTCTCGGTGTCCACGGCCGAGGTGGCCTCGTCGAGGATCAGGATGCGGGGGTCGATCAGCAGCGCGCGCGCAATCGAGATGCGCTGACGCTCCCCCCCCGACAAGCCCTGGCCGCGTTCGCCCACCAGCGAGTCGTAGCCCTGCGGCAGGCGCAGGATGAAGTCGTGCGCGTGCGCCGCACGGGCCGCCGCAACGATCTGCTCGCGGGTCGCGTTGGGCTGGCCGTAGGCGATGTTCTCGGCGATCGTGCCAAAGAACAAGAAGGGTTCCTGCAGCACGAGGCCGATGTTGCTGCGGTAGTCGGCCACGGCAAAGCGGCGGATGTCGGTGCCGTCCAGCTTGATGCCGCCATCGGTGACGTCGTAGAAACGGCAGATCAGGTTGACCAGGGTGCTCTTGCCCGAGCCACTGTGGCCGACCAGACCGATCATTTCGCCCGGCTGGATGTCGAGGTCCACGCCCCGGATCACGCTGCGCGTGCCGTACCGGAAGCCGATGTTGTTCATCTCGATGCGCCCCTTCACGGCCGGCAGCTTGACGGGCTGGGTCGGTTCGGGGACGTTGGAGACGTGGTCCAGGATGTCAAAAATGCGCTTGGCCCCGGCGGCGGCCTTCTGCGTCACCGACACGATGCGGCTCATCGAGTCCAGCCGGGTGTAGAAGCGCCCGATGTAGGCAATGAAGGCGGTCAGCACCCCGACCGTGATCTGGCTGCGCGAGACCAGCCAGATGCCAAAGCCCCACACCACCAGCAAGCCGATTTCGGTCAACAGCGACACCGTGGGCGAGAACAGCGACCAGGTGCGGTTGAGCTTGTCATTGACCTCGAGGTTGTAGCGGTTGGCCTGCTTGAAGCGCTCGGCCTCGCGCTTTTCCTGCGCAAAAGCCTTGACCACGCGGATGCCGGGGATGGTGTCGGCCAGCACATTGGTGACCTGCGACCAGACGCGGTCGATCTTCTCAAACCCGGTGCGCAAACGGTCGCGCACGGTGTGGATCAGCCAGGCGATGAACGGCAGCGGGACCAGGGTGACCAGGGCCAGCCAGGGGTTGATGGAGAACAGAATCACCGCCGTCATGCTGATCATCAACACGTCGGTGATGAAATCCAACGCGTGCAGCGACAAGAACACGTTGATCCGGTCGGTCTCCGACCCGATCCGGTTCATCAGGTCGCCGGTGCGTTTGCCGCCGAAATAATCCAGTGACAAGCGCAACAGGTGCTCGTACGTGGTGGTGCGCAGGTCGGCACCAATGCGCTCGGACACCAGGGCCAGGATGTAGGTGCGCGCCCAGCTCAGGCCCCAGGCGGCCAGCGCCGACCCCAGCAGCCCGCTCAGGTAGAGCAGCACCAGCATCGGGTCGATCTGCTTCCCGTTCTGGAACGGGATCAGGATGTCGTCCATCAGCGGGATGGTCAGGTAGGGCGGGATCAGCGTGGCCGCCGTGGAGGCCAGCGTCAGGCCAAACCCGATCGCCAGTTGCTTCTGATAAGGGCGGGCAAAGCGCCACAGGCGCAACAGCACCCAGGTCGAGGTGGGCGGCTGCAGCTCGCGCTCGCAGGCCGGGCAGCTGTCGCTGTCGGGCGGCAGCGGCGCGCTGCAGGCGGGGCAGCAGGCGACTTCTTCATTGTCTTCGGGCGCGGCGCCAGCCAACACGGCCAGGCGTTGCTCGAACACCCGCAGCAGGCGCATCGCGTGCACATCGGCGCTGAGGGTGAAGCGCCAGTGCGCCAGGCGGCGCTCGGCCGTCACCAGCTCCAGCGTGCCGACGCCCGCGTGGTCGCTGTGGCGCAGCGCCAGGCTGGCGTCCAGCGGCCAACTGCGCCACTCGCCCGAGCCGGGCTCGCAGGCCAGCAGGCGCTTTTCCGTCACCACCAGCAGGCCGCGGGCGTAGCGCAAGCCGGTGTCCAGGTCAACCGGAAGGGTTGCGAGCACGTTTTCACCGGACGCCAGCTGAGATTGAGGGTCGATTCTTCCGAGATCGGCTGTCTCGTCTGGAGAACCTACAGGATTTGAATGTTGCATTTTGATTCCGTACCGCGCGGCACTGTTCGCCCTCCCGCGCAGAGGCAGGAAAAGTCGATTTTCGCCGAAACCGAAGCCATGCGACGGTCTGACGCAGAATGTGAGCTCAGCCAAGCGCCCAAAGTGAGCGCACAATCTCGGCTGGATGGCGGCATGGCGCCAGGCACCGAACCCGACTCGAACATGATCAAAGCCGACGATCTCAAGCTCTTGCGCATCAATTACCTGCGCGGCCCCAACATTTGGACCTACCGTTCCGTCCTGGAAGTCTGGCTGGACCTCGGGGACCTCGAAAACTACCCCTCCAACAAGATCCCCGGGTTCAAGGACCGGCTGGTGGCCCTGCTGCCCGCCCTGATCGAGCACCACTGCGGGGTCGGTGAGCGCGGCGGCTTTTTGCAGCGCCTCGAAGAAGGCACCTGGGCGGGCCACATCCTGGAACACATCGTGATCGAGCTGCTGAACCTGGCGGGCATGCCCACCGGCTTTGGCCAGACCCGCAGCACTTCGCGCCACGGGGTCTACCGCATGGTGTTCCGGGCCCGCGAAGAACGCGTGGCGCGCGCCGCACTGGACGCCGGCCACCAACTGCTGATCGCCACCATCCGCGGCGACAGCTTTGACGTCAAGGCCGCGGTGCACCGCGTGCGCACCGAAGTGGACAACTGCTACCTCGGCCCCAGCACCGCCTGCATCGTGGACGCGGCCACCGACCGCCGCATCCCGCACATCCGCCTCAACGACGGCAACCTGGTGCAACTGGGCTACGGTGCCAGCCAGCGCCGCATCTGGACCGCCGAGACCGAATTCACCAGCGCCATCGCCGAAGGCATTGCCGGTGACAAGGACCTGACCAAATCGCTGCTCAAGTCCTGCGGCGTGCCGGTGCCCGAAGGCCAGATCGTCAACAGCCCCGAAGAAGCCTGGGAAGCGGCCCAGGACATCGGCTTCCCGGTGGTGGTCAAGCCCTCCGACGCCAACCATGGCCGCGGCGTGACGCTGGACCTGCACACCCAGGCCGACATCGAGGCCGCCTACCATGTGGCCTACCCCGAGGGCAGCGACGTGATGGTCGAGCGCTTCATCCCGGGCCACGAACACCGCCTGCTGGTGGTGGGTGACAAGGTGGTGGCGGCGGCGCGTGGCGAGATCCTCGGCATCACCGGCGACGGCCGTTCGACCGTGCGCCAGTTGATCGACAGCCAGCTCAACTCCGACCCGCGCCGCGGCATCGAAGAAGAGTTCCCGCTCGAAACCATCGTCATCGAGACCAACACCAAGGTGCAGCTCGAGATCCAGCGCCAGGGCCTGAGCCCCGACGCCGTGCCCGCCGCGGGCCGCTTTGTGGTGATCGAACGCAATGGCAACGTGGCCATCGACTGCACCGACAACATCCACCCCGAGGTGCAGTACGCCGCCAGCCTGGCCGCGCGCGTGGTGGGCCTGGACATCGCGGGCATTGACCTGGTGGCCAAGGACATCTCGCGCCCGCTGGCCGAGCAAGGCGGCGCCATCGTTGAAGTCAACGCCGGCCCCGGCCTGCTGATGCACCTGAAGCCCGCCGAAGGCTCGCCGCGCCCGGTGGGCCGCGCCATCGTGGACCACCTGTTCCCCGAAACCGAAGGCGACGTGGCGCCGGGCCGCATCCCCGTGGTGGGCGTGGCCGGCACGCGTGACACCCACAAGATCGCCCGCATGGTCGCCTGGCTGGCCCACCTCAGTGGCCGCCAGACGGGCCTGGCCTGCCGCGACGGCCTGTTCCTGGACCGCCGCCGCGTCGAATCCGTGGATTGCGCCAACTGGGAAGCCGGCCACCGCCTGCTGATGAACCACTCGGTGCAGGCCACCGTGATCGAAAACGGCGCCGAGACCATCCTGCGCGACGGCCTGCCCTACGACCGCTGCCAGGTGGGCGTGGTGACCGACCTCGAAGGCTTTGAAGCCCTGAGCCACTACGACGTGCACGAAGCCGACCAAATGGTGCGGGTGATGCGCACCCAGGTCGACGTGGTGCTGCCCGATGGCGTGGCGGTGCTCAACACCGCCGACACCCGCGTCAGCGACATGGCCTCGCTGTGCGATGGCTCGGTGGTGCTGTACGGCCTGGCCGCCAACGTGCCCGCGATCGAAGCGCACCGCGCCGCCGAAGGCCGCGCCGTCTACCTGCAACACGGCTACGTGGTGCTGGCCGAAGGCAGCCGCGAGAAGGTGCTGTCCGACCTCGGCGACATCCGCACGCGCCAGAACACGGCGTTCCCGATGACCGAAGAGGCGCTGCTGGCCGCCGTGGCCACCGCCTGGGCGCTGGACATCTCGCCCGACCTGATCGCCGCCGGCATCGAAACCTTCGACCCCGATCCGCAACCGGTTCGCCCGGCCGGCAGCACGGCTTTCTTCCGCTGAGCCCGCAGCCCGAACCGCCCCAACGCGCCCACTGAACTCAAGAGAAACCGATGCAAGTCTCACGCATCCGGGCCCTGCGCGGCCCCAACATCTGGAGCCGCCACACCGCCATCGAGGCCGTGGTGGAATGTGCCCCCGAAGAGCGCTCCGTCGCTGGTCTGGACGGGTTTGAAACCCGCATCCGGGCCCTGTTCCCCGGCATCGGTGCGCTGCGCCCGGACAGCCACGAAGGCCCGGTCTCGCTGGCCCATGTGCTCGAGGCCGCGGGCCTGGCGCTGCAGTCGCAGGCCGGCTGCCCGGTGACCTACAGCCGCACCAGCGCCACCAGCGAACCCGGCATTTACCAAGTCGTGATCGAGTACAGCGAAGAAGTCGTGGGCCGCCAGGCCTTTGACCAGGCGCTGGCCCTGATCCAAGCTGCGCTGGACAACACCGCCTTCGACATCGACGCGGCCATCGCCCAACTGCGCGAAACCGACGAGGACGAGCGCCTGGGCCCGAGCACGGGCTCGATCGTCGAAGCCGCCGTCAAGCGCGGCATCCCGTACCGCCGCCTGACCTCGGGCAGCCTGGTGCAGTTCGGCTGGGGCTCGCGCCAGCGCCGCATCCAGGCCGCCGAGGTGGACACCACCAGCGCCGTGGCCGAGTCGATTGCCCAGGACAAGGACCTGACCAAGATGCTGCTGCGCGCCGCCGGCGTGCCGGTGCCGCTGGGCCGCCCGGCCGTGGACGAGAACGACGCCTGGGCCGCCGCGCTGGAGATCGGCCTGCCCGTGGTGCTCAAGCCGCAAGACGGCAACCAGGGCAAGGGCGTGACCGTCAACATCACCGACCGCGCCCAGCTCAACCTGGCCTACAAGGCCGCCGCCGACATCGGCGAGGTGCTGGTCGAGAAGTACCTGCCCGGCAACGACTTCCGCCTGCTGGTGGTGGGCGATCGCCTGGTGGCCGCGGCCCGCCGCGACCCGCCGCAGGTCATTGGTGACGGCGTGCACACCGTGCGCGAACTGGTCGACATCGTCAACGCCGACCCGCGCCGTGGCGTGGGCCATGCGACCTCGCTGACCAAGATCCGCTTCGACGACATCGCCATCGCGCGCCTGGCGCTGCAAGACCTGCAGCCGGAGTCCGTGCCGCCCAAGGGCCAGCGCGTGATCCTGCGCAACAACGCCAACCTCAGCACCGGCGGCACCGCCACCGACGTGACCGACGACGTGCACCCCGAAGTCGCGGCGCGCGCCGTGGCCGCGGCCCAGATGGTGGGCATGCACATCTGCGGTGTCGACGTGGTCTGCGAGAGCGTGCTGCGCCCGCTCGAAGAGCAGCACGGCGGCATCGTTGAAGTCAACGCCGCACCGGGCCTGCGCATGCACCTGACCCCGTCCTACGGCAAGGGCCGCCAGGTCGGCGAAGCCATGGTATCCCACCTCTACAACAGCGGCGACGACGGTCGCATCCCGGTGGTGGCCGTGACCGGCACCAACGGCAAGACCACCACCGCCCGCCTGATCACGCACCTGTTCACGGCCAGCGGCCTGCGCGTGGGCATGACCAACACCGACGGCGTCTATGTCAATGGCCGCCAAATCGACAGCGGCGACTGCAGCGGCCCCAAGAGTGCCCGCAACGTGCTGTTGCACCCCGATGTGGACGCGGCCGTGTTCGAGACCGCGCGCGGCGGCATCCTGCGTGAAGGCCTGGGCTACGACCGCTGCCAAGTGGCGGTGGTGACCAATGTGGGCGCCGGCGACCACCTGGGCATGAACTACATCAACACGGTGGAAGACCTGGCCGTGGTCAAGCGCGTGATCGTGCAGAACGTGGCCGCCAATGGCTACGCGGTGCTCAACGCGGCCGACCCGATGGTCGCCGCCATGGCCGACAGCTGCCCGGGCCAGGTGATCTTCTTCGCCCGCGACCGCAACCACCCGGTCATGGCCACCCACCGGGCCCAGGGCAAGCGCACCGTCTATGTGGACGGTGACGCGATCGTGGTCACCGAAGGCACCTGGCGCGAGCACATCCTGCTGCGCGACGTGCCAATCACCCGCAACGGCACCATCGGCTTCCAGATCGACAACGTGATGGCGGCGGTGGCCGCCGCCTGGGGCGTCGGCCTGAGCTGGGACACCATCCGCAGCGGTGTGGCCAGCTTCGTCAACGACAGCGACAACGCACCGGGCCGGTTCAATGTGATGGACTTCCGGGGCGCCACTGTGATCGCCGATTACGGCCACAACCCCGATGCCATGCGCGCGCTGGTGTCGGCCGTCGAGGCCATGCCCGCCCAACGCCGCTCGGTGGTCATCAGCGGTGCGGGTGACCGCCGCGACGAAGACATCACCGAGCAGACCGCCATCCTGGGTCAGGCCTTCGACGACGTGGTGCTGTACGAAGACGCCTGCCAGCGCGGGCGGGCCGACGGCGAGGTCATGGCCCTGCTGCGCCAGGGCCTGGCGGGGGCCACCCGCACGCGGCACGTGGAAGAGATCCAGGGCGAGTTCAAGGCCATCGACGTGGCCCTGGACCGCCTGCAACCGGGCGACCTGTGCCTGGTGCTGGTCGACCAGGTCGAAGAGGCTCTGGCCCACCTGGCCAAACGCGTCAGCGACGCGGCCCAGGGGCGCTGAGCCCGCGGCCCCACCGCGTCACCCTGCGCGACGTCAAGGCCGGCCACTGCCGGCCTTTTTCATGCCCGTCCCTGGGCGGTCAGTCCCACACCGCGCGGTGGGCGGCGGGCACGGCCAGGGCGCAGTCGGCCACGGGCTCGGCCACGCAGGGCAGGATCCAGCCCTCGGCCTTTTCTTCGGCGCTCAGGCCTGGCCATTCGATGCGGTAACGCACCTGCCCCGACAACAGCTGGCACAGGCAGGCGCGGCAGGTGCCGTTGCGGCATGAGCTGGGCAGGATCACCCCGGCGGCCTCGGCCGACTGCAACAGGCTGTCCCCCGCCTCGGCAGGCCAGGCCCAGCCCTGGGCAGGCAGTTCGATGCGCCAGGCCCCCGCCATGCTCAAACCACCATCGGCGTGACCGCCCCGTCCATGGCCAGGATGGCGCCCGTGATGTAACTGGCCTTGGCCGAGGCCAGGAACAGCACCGCGTTGGCGATTTCCTCGGGCTCGGCCAGGCGGCCCAGTGGCAGCTTCTCACGCGCGCGCTGCAAAGCCTGCTCGGGGCTGATCTGCTGCAAACGCGCATCGGCCGCCATGCCTTCGCGCAGGCGGTCGGTCAGGGTCAGGCCCGGGTTGATGGCATTGACCCGCACGCCGCGCGGGCCGTAGGCCGCGGCCAGCCCGGCGCTGACCAGCATCAGCGCGGCATTGGCGGCCCCACCCGGCAGGTGAATCGGGCTGGCCACCTTGCCGCCGTTGCCCACCACATTGACGATGACACCCCGGCCGCGCTGGCCCATGCGTTTGACCACCGGGTCGATCATGTGGATGTAGCTGAAGTACTTGGCCTGCATGGCCGCGTGCCAGGCCTCGGGCTGCAGCTCATCGGGCGGGGTGCGGCGCGCCGCGCCGGCCGAGTTGACCAGGACGTCCACCGGGCCCAGACCGGCCTCGGCCGTGTCCAGCGCGGCCAGCGCGGCCGCCGGGTCGCACAGGTCGGCGGCCACCGTGGCCAGGCGACTGGCGTCTGCCCCGAGACGGGCCTGGGCGGCGGCCAGGTGGGCCGGGTTGCGCGACACCAGGGTCACGCGCGCGCCCTCGTCGAGAAAGCCGCGCGCGCAGGCCAGGCCAATGCCTTTGCTGCCCCCGGTCACCAGCACGTGCTGCCCCGTCAATTGCAAATCCATGGTGGGTCTCCTGTGGTTTTCGGAAAATCAGGGCAGACTAACGCAATCGCCGCCCGCCGGCCGTCTGATCTGGAGAACCCATGTTGCGCCTTCGACCATTGCGATCCGCCCTTGTCCGCCTGACCTGTCCGTTGGCCCTGCTGGCCGCCGGGCTGGGCTGGGCCAGCTCCGCGCTGGCCGGCCCCGAGGTGGTGGGCGACGTCAGCACCGCGTTCAAGCTGATTGGCCCCAACCACAAGATCGTGGTCGAGGCCTACGACGACCCCCAAGTGCTGGGCGTGACCTGCTTTGTGTCGCGGGCCCGCACGGGGGGCTTGTCGGGTGCCTTTGGGGTGGCCGAAGACAAGGCCGAGGCCTCGATCGCCTGCCGCCAGGTGGGCCCGATCGAGTTCAAGGGCACGCTGCGCCAGGAGGACGAGGTGTTCTCCGAGCGCATGTCGCTGCTGTTCAAGCGCCTGCGCGTGGTACGCATGGTGGACAGCAAGCGCAACACCTTGATCTACCTGAGCTACTCCGACCGCCTGGTGGACGGTTCGCCCCAGAACAGCGTGACCGCGGTGCCCGTGGACCGCAGCCTGACCATCCCGATGAAGTGAGGGCCTTCGGGCCCCCACGCCCAGCCTGCGCCGCTCAGCGCGGCCGGGTCACACCGCCGCCCCGCCCGCGGGGGCGGCGGCGGTCTGACGGCGGCGCGGCACCAGGCGCTGCACCTCCTCGCGCAGCAGGGCCACCATCTCGGCACTGGCCGGGCTCAGGCTGCGCCCCCGGCGCGTGACCAGCCCAATCGGCCGCAAGATGTCGGGGGCCACCAGGCGCCGACGCACTACCCCACTCACCGGGGCCACCGCAGCGGCCAGCTCGGGCAGGGCCGCCACCCCCAGACCGGCCGCCACCATGGCATGGATGGTGGCCAGGTGCTCGACCTCGTAGCGCGGGGCAAAACGCAGCCTGTGCTGCAGCAAGGCCGCGTCGGCGTACTGGCGCACGCTGGTCGGCAAGGGCATTGAGATGTGGGTCAGGTCGGCCACCTCGGACCACGCCAGCGCCCGCCGCCCCTTGGCCAGGGCATGGCGGGCCGGCAGCAGCAGCACAAAACCGTCTGACGCCAGGGGCTGGTAGTCCAGGTCGGCGTAGGCGGGGTTGGCTGCGGTCAGCGCAAAGTCCACCTGACCACTGCGCACCAGGTCAAACGCCGGGCCCGACAGGGTGTCCATCACCGCGAGGCGGATGCCAGGGTAGCGCTCGGTCAAACGCGCCATGGCCAGCGGCACCACGGTGGCGGCCAGCGAGGGCAAGGCCGCCAGCGTCACCTGGCCCACCTGCAGTTCGGCCACGCTGCGCACGGCGCGCACCGCCTCTTCGGTCTGGGTGTGCAACAGCTGCGCCTGCTCCAGGAACACCTGCCCCGCCAGCGTGAGCTGCACGCTGCGCGTGGTGCGGTCGAACAGCCGCACCTGCAAGGCCTCCTCGAGCCGGGTCAGCACCCCGGACACCGCCGACTGCGACAGGTGCACCTGGTCTGCGGTGCGCCGAAAGCTCAGGGTTTGCCCGAGGGCCAGGAACACCTCGAGTTCACGCGTCGACCAATTGATCTTCATAGCCGATCAGTTTATTGAAAAAATCGTCTGGACGGTGCAATGGCGGCTTCCTAGACTGCGCCCATCTCTGCTGAATTTGACCGAGGACCTTGCCTTGAACTTGCTGCCTGAACACCCCCGCCACACCCACGCCGTCGTCATTGGCGCGGGCACCATGGGCGCCGATGTCGCCACCGTGCTGGCCCGTGGCGGATGCCGTGTCACCGTCACCGACCCCCATGAAGCCCAGCGCGCCGCGCTGCCCGTGCGGGTGCGCCAGGGCCTGACCCCGCTGGGCCTGGGGGCGCGCGCCGACCGCGTGCAAGGCGTGGCCAGCCTGGCCGACGTGCACTGGGACGACGTGGTGCTGGTGATCGAATGCATCCCCGAGCAGCTGGCCCTCAAGCAGGCCCTGTTCGCCGAGTTGCTGCAACACGCCCCGGCCCACTGCGTGCTGACCAGCAACAGCTCCAGCTTCCCGATCAGCGCCATCGCCGAGGGCCTGCCCAGCGCCGAGCGCATGTTGGGACTGCACTTTTTCATGCCGGCCCACCTGGTGCCACTGGTCGAGGTGGTGCAAGGCCCGCACACCGACGAAGCCCAGGCCGAGCGCCTGTGCAGCTTCATGCGGGGCTGTGGCAGCGTGCCGGTGCGGGTGCGCAAAGACAAGCCGGGCTTCCTGGCCAATCGCCTGCAGCACGCGCTGGCCCGAGAGGCCTTTGCCATGATCGACGAAGGCGTGGCCACCCCCGAGGACGTGGACGCCGCGGTGCGCTTTGGTTTTGGTTTTCGCTACCTCGCGGCCGGCCCGGTCATGCAGCGCGACCATGCGGGCCTGGACGTGCACTGCGCCGCGGCCGCCACCATGTACCCCTCGCTGGCCGCCAACACGAGCCCGGCACGCGCGCTCAGCGAACGGGTGGCCGCAGGCCGACTGGGCATGAAGACCGGTGGCGGCTTTTACGACTGGCCCGAGGAGCGCCGGCTGGCCGAGCGCCAGCGCTACGACACCCTGCTGCAGCAGGGCCTGAGCCTGCTGGCCGCCGAGCTGCCGCCCATCGAACGCGACTGAGCCCCACCCCGTCCGGCCCACCGCCCCACTGCCCCAGGACCACCCCATGCCCACCACGCCCCTGATCATCACCAGCGCCCCCAATGGCGCCTACAAGCAACTGAGCGACCACCCGGCGCTGCCCCTCACCCCCAGCAGCCTGGCGCAGACCGCACGCCAGTGCCTGGACGCCGGCGCCGCCATGCTGCACCTGCACATCCGCGACGCCGCGGGCCACCACAGCCTGGACGTGCAGGGTTACCGCGACGCGCTGAGCGCGGTCAAGGCCGCTGTGGGCGACCAGATGGTGCTGCAAGTCACCAGCGAAGCCGCCCGCACCTACCATGCGCCGGCCCAGATCGCGATGGTGCGCACCCTGCGCCCCGAAGCTGTGTCGGTGGGGCTGCGCGAGCTGGACCAACCCGAGATCGGTGAGGCCGGTCTGGCGGACTTCTTCGCCTGGCTGGCGCGCGAGCGGGTCATGACCCAGGTCATCCTCTACGACGTGGCCGACCTGCAACGCTGGCAGTCGCTGCGCGCGCGCGGCGTGGTGCCCGATGCGCCCTGGTTCCTGCTCTTTGTGCTGGGCCGCTACACCGCTGGCCAGACCTCCAGCCCGCTGGACCTGGTGCCCTTTGTGCACGCCCACAGCGGCCCCGAACCCTGGGCGGTGTGCGCCTTTGGGGCCACCGAACACGCCTGCGTGACCGCCGCGGCCGCGCTCGGCGGCCATGTGCGCGTGGGCTTCGAGAACAACCTCCAGCTCAAGGATGGCAGCCGGGCACCGCACAACGGGGCCCTGGTGGCGCAAGCGGCCGAAGCCGCGGCCAGCCTGGGCCGACCGCTGGCCACTGCGCGCCACATCCGCGAGCGCTTCGGCGGCTGAGCCCGCGCCGCCACCCCATTTTTTCAGCCCCAGCCCCCCGGAGACAACCATGCAAAGACAACAATTCATTCGCACCCTGCTGGCCAGTGCCCTGAGCGCCGTCGCGGCCCTGAGCGCGGCCCCCTCGCAGGCCCAGGACGCCTGGCCCAACAAGACCATCCGCTTCGTGGTGCCCTACCCGCCCGGCGGCCCCACGGACCTGATGGCGCGCCTGCTGCAGGGCGAGCTGCAAACCAAGCTCGGGGTGACGGTGATGGTGGACAACAAGGGCGGCGCCGGTGGCAACCTGGGCAGCGCCGAGGTGGCCAAGCAAGCACCGGCCGACGGCTACACCCTGCTGCTGGCGGCCAGCGGTCCGATGGCCGTCAACCCCACGCTCTACCGCAGCATGACCTTCAACCCGCAGACCGATTTGGTGCCGGTGATCCAGTTGTCGTCCTTCCCGCTGGTGCTGGAGGTGAACCCCAAGACCGGCATCAAGTCGCTCAAAGAGTTGGTCGCGGCGCTCAAGGACAACAAGCGCCAGGACCTGAGCTTTGCCTCGGCGGGCAATGGCACACCGCAGCACCTGGCCGGTGAGCTGTTCAACAGCCTGCAGGACCTGAAGATGCCGCACATCCCCTACCGCGGCGCCGGCCCGGCGCTCAACGATGTGCTGGGTGGGCAGGTGAATGTGATGTTCGACATCCTGGGCAGCTCGCTGCCCTACATCCAGTCGGGCAAGCTGACCCCCCTGGCCGTGACCAGCGCCAAGCGCGTGCCCGCGCTGCCTGATGTCCCGACCATGGCCGAGGCCGGCATGCCGGGCTATGAGTTCACGGGTTGGCACGGCATCGCGATGCGCAGCGGCACGCCGCCGGCCATTGTCGACAAGCTCAACAGCACCTTGAACGCGATCTTTGCGCAGCCCGAGTTCCGCAAGAAGTGGGAGGCCATCGGGACCCCGGTGGTGGCGGGCAGTGCCGCCCAGTTCGGCGAGCTGATCCGCACCGAGACCGTGCGCCTGGGCAAGCTGGTGAAGAACTCCGGCGTGACGCTCGACTGAGGCCCGAGCGAAACCCACCACAAGACCCAACCAAGACCTGCCCGGGCCGCGCGGCCCAGCCACGGGTCGCCCGCGCGCCCAAAAAAGGGCCCTGCACGAGGGCCCCGCGGGGTGGGGTCAGGCCGGGCGCAGCGCCGCCGTGATGGCGCCTTGGCGGGGCCGGCGCCCCGTCACCGGGCCGGTGGCCGGCCCGGCTGGTCGCCTCACAGCTTGAACGGCACCACTTCCTGGCGCTGCTCGCCCAGGCCTTCGATGCCCAGGGTCACGACATCGCCCTTCTTGAGGTACACCGGCGCGGGTTGGCCGTCCTTCTTGATGCCCATGCCCACGCCCGGCGGGGTGCCGGTGGTGATGATGTCGCCCGGCTCCAGGGTCATGAACTGGCTCAGGTAGCTGACGATCTTGGCCACGCTGAAGATCATGGTCTTGGTGTTGCCGGTCTGCATGCGCTGGCCGTTCACGTCGAGCCACATGCTCAACTTCTGCGGGTTGGGCACTTCATCGCGGGTCACCAGCCAGGGGCCGATGGGGCCGAAAGTGTCGCAACCCTTGCCCTTGTCCCAGGTGCCGCCGCGCTCGATCTGGAACTCGCGTTCGCTGACGTCGTTGATGGTCACATAGCCGGCCACATGGGACAGCGCGTCCTTTTGCGTGATGTAACGCGCCCGCTTGCCGATCACCACGCCCAACTCGACTTCCCAGTCGGTCTTCTTCGAGCCCTTGGGCAGCATGACCGGGTCGTTCGGGCCCTGGATGCAGCTGATGGCCTTGGTGAAGACCACCGGTTCCTGCGGGATCGGCAGGCCCGACTCGGCAGCGTGATCGGCGTAGTTCAGGCCGATCGCGATGAACTTGCGCGTGCCCGCCACCGGCGTGCCAAAACGCGGCTTGCCGCGCACCAGGGGCAGCTTCTCCACATTGACCTTGGCCAGCTTGGCCAGGGCGGCATCGCTGAGTTGCTCAGGACCCACGTCCTTCACCACCGCGCTCAAATCGCGCAGCTTGCCTTGGGCATCGATCAGGCCGGGCTTCTCCTGGCCAGGCTTGCCATAACGTACGAGTTTCATGAGGTCCTTTCAGGTTGGGAGCGGCCGGGCCGGATGGCGACCGGCGGGCGCACGGAGGGCATTATGGACAAAGCGTGTCCCACACCGCAGGGCCCGGGCCATGCCCGTCGCGGGGCGCGGGTGGCGGCAGCAGGCCGCGCGGGTGTCAGAGGGTGATGCCGCCGTCGATCGCGTAGGCCTGGCCCGTGACAAAGGCCGACTCATCGCTGGCCAGGAACACCACCAGCGGCGCGATCTCATGCGCCTGCGCGAGCCGCCCCATGGGCTGGCGCCCAATGAAGGCCTGACGCGCCGCCACGGGGTCTTCGTTGGCATTGATGCGGTCTTGCAACGACGGGGTGTCCACCGTGCCGGGGCAGACCGCGTTGCAGCGCACCCCCTGACCGACAAAGTCGGCCGCCACGCTTTTGGTCAGGCCGATCACCGCCGCCTTGGAGGCTCCGTAGATGAACCGGTTGGGCAGGCCCTTGATGCTGCTGCACACGCTGGCCATGTTGATGATGCTGCCCCCACCTTGCGCCAACATGCGCGGCAGGGCCGCCTGCACGGTCCAGAACTGCGCCCGCGCATTGAGGTTGAAGGCGAAATCCCAGTCGGCGTCGCTGGCCTGCAGAACCGTGCCACTGTGCACAAAGCCCGCGCAGTTGAACAGCACATCAAGGCGCGGCAACTCGGCCACCAGCGCCTGGATGGCGGCCTTGTCCAGCACGTCGAGGCGGCGGGTGTGCACCCGGGGCACCCCTTGGTAGGCGGCCAGCAAATCGGTGTTGAGGTCGGTGGCCCACACCTCGGCCCCCTCGGCCGCCAGCGCCAGCGCGGCCGCCCGGCCAATGCCCTGACCGGCGGCGGTGACCAGCGCGGTCTTTCCTTTGAGTCTCATGCCATCTCCATTGAACGCCATCTGGGCCCTCAGCGCCCCGCGATTCAGGGTTTTGCCTGATGGGGCCTGCGGTCTTCCGTGGCATTCTGAATTGGTCTGACCACTTGGCCACTTATGAATAACCCTGAGTGCGATGCCCCGGTCTGAGCCCCTCTGTTTTTGCGAGATCCGTCTTCCGTGCCCATCCAGTCCGTTGAACCCAAACGCCTTTACCGCCAGATCGCCGAGCAGTTGCGCGGCCTGATCGAGCAGGGCGAATTCGCGCCCGGCTCGCGCCTGCCGGCCGAGCGCGACCTGGCCCGCCAGCTGGGGGTCAGCCGCCCCTCGGTGCGCGAGGCCTTGATCGCGCTCGAGGTCGAAGGCTGGGTCGAGGTGCGCACCGGCTCGGGCGTCTATGTGCTGGCCCGCTTGCCCGTGGTCGGTGGCCCGGCCACGGTGCAGATCGCGCCCACCGAGTGGGGCCCCCTCGAGTTGATCCGCGCCCGCCGCGTGGTGGAAGGCGAGATCGCCGCCATCGCCGCGGTGCAGGCCAAACGCCAGCACCTGAGCGCCATGCGCCAGGCGATCGAGGCCATGAACACCGCGGCCAACCAGGGCGTGATGCCGCTCGACGGCGACCGCGCCTTCCATTCGGCCATCGTCGAGGCCTGCGACAACATGGTGCTGATCGAGACCATCCACCATTTCTGGGACTCACGCCGCGGCCCGCTGTTCGAGCGCCTCGGCGGCTACTTTGAGACCCTGCCCTCATGGCGCGCCGCCATCGAGGAACACGAAGCCATTTACCAGGCGATTGCGGCGCACGACGGACCCGCAGCCCGCGCCGCCATGCAGCGGCACATGGACAACTCGCACAGCCGCTTCAGCGCCAGTTGGCGCCAGGCCAAACGATCGGGCAGCGGCTGAGCCGCCCGACCCCGTGACCTGGGGGCAGGCGCGGCAGGACAAGTTGACAAAGACCCGACCGATTGACACCTCAACGACAACGACAGGAGACAACATGAACCGACTGACCCTTCCCCGCCGCAGCCTGCACAACCTGGCCGCCAGCCTTCTGATGGCCGGTGTGCTCGGCGCGCCAGCCCTGGCACAAGCCCAGACCAAGCTCAAATGGGCCCACGTCTACGAGACCTCCGAGCCATACCACAAGTGGTCGGTCTGGGCCGGTGACGAAATCAAGAAGCGCAGCAACGGCAAGTTCGAGATCCAGGTCTTCCCCGCCTCCACACTGGGCAAGGAGAGCGACATCAACCAGGGCCTGCAACTGGGCACGGTGGACATCATCATCTCGGGCGCCTCGTTTGCGTCACGCAGCTTCCCGCGCATTGGCGTGGGCTACTACCCCTACACCTTCCGCGACGCCGACCACCTGCTCAAGTACGCCAAGAGCGATGTGTTCAAAGAGCTTGCCGACGGCTACAAGGCCAAGACCGGCATCCAGGTCACCGCGGTCACCTATTACGGCGCCCGCCACTCGACCAGCAACAAGCTGTTCAAGACCTGCGACGACATGAAGGGCCTGAAGATGCGCGTGCCCGACGTGCCCGCCTACATGGCGCTGCCGCGCGCCTGCGGCGCCAACCCGACGCCGATCGCCTTTGCCGAGGTCTACCTGGCGCTGCAGAACGGCACCGTCGACGCCCAGGAGAACCCGCTGCCGACCATCGAGGCGAAGAAGTTCTTTGAGGTGCAGAAGAACATCATCCTGACCGGCCACATCAACGACTCCCTGATCACGCAGATCGCGCCCCATGTCTGGAACACCCTCAACGAGAACGAGCGCAAGCTGTTCACCGAGGTGATGCAAGAGGCCGCGGCCAACGCCAGCAAGGACATCCAGAAGCGCGAAGGCGAGTTGGTGGACGACTTCAAGAAGCGCGGGATCAACGTGGTCGAAGTCGACAAGAACGCCTTCCGCGACCGCATCGTGAAAGCCGTCGACATGAGCACCATGGGCTACGACAAGAAAGACTGGGACCGCATCCAGGCCATCCGCTGAGCCCGCGCTCAGCGCCCGAGCCTCACGCCGCGCCGAAGCCATTGCGAGCGGCGCTTTTTGTTCCCCCCGGCCCGGGCGCCCTGCCCGGGCCCCGCTGCAAAGAACTGCCATGCACGATCTGGATTCCGGCCCCCGCGTGATGCGCGACGACGGCACCTTCCACACCACCGACGATGAGGTGGACTTGTCCGACACCCCTTGGGAAGCCTGGCTCGCCCTGCTCTTTTTCTGGGCCCTGGGCGCCACCGTGGTGTACCAATTCATCACCCGCTATGTGCTCAACGACTCGGCGGCCTGGACCGAGGAGATCGCGCGCTACCTGCTGGTGAGCACCGTGTTTGTCGGCGCGGCCATTGGCGTCGCCAAGAACAACCACATCCAGGTGGACTTCCTGTTCCGCTACCTGCCGGCGCGGGCCGGCCGGGTGCTGTCCACGCTGGTCGATGTGGTGCGCATCGCCTTCTTTGCCGCGGCCTCGGTGCTGACGGTGCAGATGATGATGAAGATGGACACCTACAAGATGACCGTCGTCGAGCTGCCCATGAACTACGTCTATGGCGTCTGCCTGCTGGGCTTTGTGGCGATGGCCGCACGCTCGGTGTGGGTGATGCGCATCCACTGGCAGCGTGGCTACAGCGCCCTCGAACGCCCCGAATCCACCATGGCCGAGCGCTGAGCGCCAGCGCCCCCACCGGACCCCACCCATGTTGAAAATCATTTTCCTGTTCATGATGGCGGGCGGACTGCCCGTGGCCATCGCCATGGCCGGCGCCTCGCTGGTCTACATCCTGTTCACCGGCAACCTGCCGCCCTTTGTGGTGATCCACCGCATGGTCAGCGGCATCGACAGCTTTCCGCTGCTGGCCGTGCCCTTCTTCATCCTCGCCGGCAACCTGATGAACAACGCCGGCATCACCAACCGCATCTACAACTACGCACTGGCCCTGGTGGGCTGGCTCAAGGGCGGCCTGGGCCATGTCAATGTGGTGGGCTCGGTGGTGTTTGCCGGCATGAGCGGCACCGCCATCGCCGACGCCGCGGGCCTGGGCACGATCGAGATCAAGGCCATGAAGGACCACGGCTACGGCACCGAGTTCGCGGTCGGTGTGACCGCCGCCTCGGCCACGCTGGGCCCCATCATCCCGCCCAGCCTGCCCTTTGTGATCTACGGCATGATGGCCAACGTCAGCGTCGGCGCGCTGTTCCTGGCGGGCATCCTGCCCGGTGTGCTGATGGCCGTGGCGATGATGGTGACGGTGGCGTACTTCGCCCACAAGAACGGCTGGGGCGCCGACGTGAAGTTCGAATGGCCGCGCGTCTTCAAGGCCTTGGCCGAGACCGCGGTGGTGATCGGTTGGCCGCTGGCCGTGTGGGCGGCCGTCACCCACGGCGGCCTGCCGGCCCAGGCCACGGTGCTGGGCGCCTTGCTGCTGCTGTTTGCGGCGGACAAGCTGTTCGACTTCCAGGCCGTGCTGCCCATCATGACCCCGGTGCTGCTGATTGGTGGCATGACCACGGGCATCTTCACCCCCACCGAAGGCGCCATCGCCGCCTGCCTGTGGGCCATGGTGCTGGGCTTTGCCTGGTACCGAACGCTGCGCTTTCGCATGTTCGTGAAGGTCTGCCTCGACACCGTGGAGACCACCAGCACGGTGCTCTTCATCGTCGCCGCCGCGAGCATTTTTGGCTGGATGCTGACGGCCACCGGCGTCACCACCTCGATCGCCAGCTGGGTGCTGGGCTTCACCAAGGAACCCTGGGTGTTCCTGCTGATGGCCAACCTGCTGATGCTGTTCGTGGGCTGCTTCCTGGAGCCCACCGCGGCCATCACGATCCTGGTGCCCATCCTGGTCCCGATCTGCCAGCAGCTCGGCATCGACCTGGTGCACTTTGGCCTGGTGATGGTGCTCAACCTCATGATCGGCCTGCTGCACCCGCCGATGGGCATGGTGCTGTTCGTGCTGGCCCGGGTCGCCAAGCTCAGCGTCGAGCGCACCACCGTGGCCATCCTGCCCTGGCTGGTGCCGCTGCTGGGCAGCCTGGTGCTGATCACCTACTGCCCGCAGCTCGTGCTGTGGCTGCCCCGCCTGTTTTACTGACCCCGACACCGCCCAAGGCCTGTGACCATGACCCCTTTCATCCGACTCCACCCCGATGACGACGTGCTGATCGCGCGCAGCCAGTTGCTGGGCGGCACCGTGCTCGATGGCCTGACCGTGCGCGGCCTGGTGCCCCCGGGCCACAAGGTGGCCGTGCGCGCGCTGGACACCGGCGCCCCGGTGCGCCGCTACAACCAGATCATCGGCTTTGCCTCGCGCCCGATTGCAGCGGGCGAGCATGTGCACACCCACAACCTCGACATGGGCGCGGCCAAAGGCGCTTTCGAGCGCGACTACGCGGTGGGCAGCGACGTCAAACCCGCGGCCGCGGCGCGCGAAGCCCACTTCATGGGCATCCGGCGCGCCGACGGGCGCGTGGCCACGCGCAACTACATCGGCGTGCTGTCCAGCGTGAACTGCTCCGCCACCGCGGCGCGCGCCATCGCCGACCATTTCTCGCGTCAGAACCGGCCCGAAGCCCTGGCGGCCTTCCCGCAGGTCGATGGTGTGGTCGCCCTGACGCATGGCAGCGGCTGCGGCATGGACACCGAGGGCCTGGGCCTGAAGCTGCTGGAACGCACCCTGGCGGGTTATGCCACCCACGCCAACTTTGCCGCCATCCTGGTGGTCGGCCTGGGCTGCGAGGCCAACCAGATCAAAACCTGGCTGACCCACAGCCACCTGGCAGAGACCCCGTTGTTCCAGGTCTTCAACATCCAGGACAGCGGCGGCACACGCCAGACGGTGGCCAAGGGCATCGCCCTGATCGAGCACATGCTGCCGCTGGCCAACGCGGTGCAGCGCGAGCCCTGCAGCGCGGCCCACCTCACCGTGGGTTTGCAGTGCGGCGGCTCGGACGGCTACTCCGGCATCAGCGCCAACCCGGCGCTGGGGGCGGCGGTGGACCTGCTGGTGGCCCATGGGGGCACGGCCATCCTGTCCGAAACGCCCGAGATCTATGGCGCCGAACACCTGCTGACCCGCCGCGCCGTGCGCCCCGAGGTGGCCGACAAGCTGATCGAGCGCATCCGCTGGTGGGAGCAGTACACCGCCCTAAACGGCGGCGAGATGAACAACAACCCCTCGCCCGGCAACAAGGCGGGCGGGCTGACCACCATCCTGGAAAAGTCCCTCGGCGCCGTGGCCAAGGGGGGCACCAGCAACTTGCAGGCGGTGTACGAATACGCCGAACCCGTGCGCGAACACGGCTTTGTCTACATGGACACCCCGGGCTACGACCCGGTCAGCGCCACCGGCCAGGTGGCGGGCGGCGCCAACCTGATCTGCTTCACCACCGGCCGCGGCAGCGCCTACGGCTGTGCGCCCTCGCCCTCGCTCAAACTCGCCACCAACAGCGCGCTGTGGCAGCGCCAGGAGGAGGACATGGACATCAACTGCGGCGAGATCATCGACGGCGCCAGCAGCATCCAGGCCATGGGCCAACGCATCTTCGAGCTGATGCTGGCCACCGCCTCGGGCCAAAGCACCAAGAGCGAGCGCCACGGTTACGGACAAAACGAGTTCGTGCCCTGGCAAATCGGTGCGGTGATGTGAGCCCCGCCACGCCTTTTGTTTTCAGACCTGTTTGCCCATGAACCCACGCTTTACCGCCCCAGCCCTGCGCGCGCAAGTGGCCCGCATCCTTGAACACGCGGGCAGCCTGCCCCGCGAAGCCGAACAGGTGGCCGACAACCTGGTGCTGGCCAACCTCAGCGGCCACGACTCCCATGGCGTGGGCATGGTGCCCCGCTACGTCGACGCCGTGCTCGAAGGTGGCCTGAAGCCCAACGCCGCGCTGTCGGTGCAACTGGACACCGGCCCCCTGCTCACGCTGGACGGCCAGCGCGGCTATGGCCAGGTGATCGGCGAGCAGGCCCTGCAGATGGGCATCGAACGCGCGCGCCAGTACGGCACCTGCACGGTGGCCCTGGGCAACAGCCACCACCTGGGGCGCATCGGTCAGTTTGCCGAGATGGCCACCGCCGCCGGCCTGGTGTCGATCCACTTCGTCAACGTGCTGTCGCGCCCCGTGGTGGCGGCGTGGCAGGGGGGTGACGGCCGCTTTGGCACCAACCCCTGCTGCATCGGCATCCCGCTGCGCGACGCGCCCCCCTTCGTGCTGGACTTCGCCACCAGCCGCGTGGCCCAGGGCAAGATGCGCGTGGCCCACAACCAGGGCAAGACCGTGGCCAGCGGCTTGCTGATCGACGAACACGGCGCGCCCACCCAGAACCCCGGGGTGGTGGTGGTGCCCCAGCCCGGCGGTGGCTACGGCGCGCTGATGCCTTTTGGCGAACACAAGGGCTACGGCCTGGCGGTGGCCTGCGAGCTGCTGGGGGGCGCGCTGACCGGCGGCGGCACCTGGCACCAGGCGGCCGACGCGCGCAAGGCCGTGCTCAACGGCATGCTGACCCAGCTGATCGACCCGGTGCGCCTGGGCACCCAGGCGCACTTTGAAGCGCAGGCCGCGGCCTTTGTCGACTGGCTGCGCCAAAGCCCGCCCGCCCCGGGCACCGAGGGCGTGCAACTGGCCGGCGAGCCGGAGCGCACCACGCGCGCCGAGCGCCTGCGCGACGGCATCGAACTCGACGCCACCACCTGGCAAGAAATCGTCGCCGCCGCGCACAAAGTGGGCGCGCCGGTGCACAGCGACTGAACGGAGCCCCCGACATGAGCCCGACCCACCCAAGCCAACCCACCCACCGCGCCGCGGGCGCAGCCTGGCCTGCGGCGCTGGGCCCGCTGCCCGCCATCCAGGACCAGGTGGCCCTGGTCACCGGCGCCAATGCCGGCATGGGCCTGGCGACCACCCGCGCGCTGCTGGAAGCAGGCTACCGCGTGGCGGCCACCGACCTGCGCGTGGACCAGGTGGCGCAGAGCCTGGCCGCGCACCGCGACCGCCTGTTCTGCACCCCCATGGACGTCAGCGATGTGCAGGCCGTGGATGCGGCCTGCCGCCGCATCGAGGCCCACTGGGGCCGCATCGACGTCTGCGTGAACAACGCGGGCATCCTGCAGTACGCCAACTGCGAACAGACCACGCCCGAGCTGTGGCAGCGCATCCTGCGCGTCAACCTGGACGGCGTGTTCTACGTCAGCCAGCGCGTCGCGCCGGGCATGAAGGCGCGGCGCTTCGGGCGCATCGTCAACATCGCCTCCTTTGGCGCCAAGACCGGGGGGCTGTCGCCGCTGCCGGCCTACGCCGCCAGCAAGGGCGGTGTGGTGACCTTGACCTTCAGTTTTGCGCGCGAATACGCGGCTTTCGGGGTGACCTGCAATGCCCTGGCCCCGGCCTTTGTCAAAACCCAGATGGTGACCGAGCAGGTCTCGCCCGAGCGCCAGGCCGAACTGCGCCGAACCATCCCGGTGGGGCGCTTTTGCGAGTTGGAGGAGTTCGCGCACTGCGTGCTGTTCCTGGCCCACCCCATGAGCGGCTTCATCACCGGCGAGGTGCTCGACCTCAACGGTGGGCTGCAGTTCGACTGAGCCCCGCCGCCCCCCACCCCGACACAGGCGCAGCCCCCCTGGCAGCGTTCCATGGCCTCTTGGTTTGCCACCGCCCCCACTCACTCGGCCCCATGCCTTCACTGAACCGCCACACCCTTCACCAACTGCCCGAGCGCGGCGTGCGCGTGCCCGGCGCCGACCGCCAACACCTGACGCCCGGCGTGCTGCACCTGGGGCTGGGGGCCTTCCACCGCGCCCACCAGGCGCTGGTGTTTGACCAACTCTTGCAGGCGGGCCACCGCCACTGGGGGGTGCACGGTGTGGCCATGCGCAGCACCACCCTGGCCGACGCGCTGGCGCGCCAGGACGGGCTCTACGCGGTGCAGGTGGCCAGCCAGCAAGGCCTGCACTGGCAAGTGCCTGGGGCCTTGCTGCGCACCAGTGTGGCCGCGCGCGAACCCGAGGTGGTGCGGCAAGCCATCGCCGCACCGGGCACGCGCTGGATCACCCTGACGGTGACCGAAAAGGGCTACACGTCCGAGCTGGCCGCGCTGCTGCGCCAAGGCCTGGCGGAGCGCCAGCAAGCGGGCCTGCCCGGCCTGACGCTGGCGTCCTGTGACAACCTCAGCGACAACGGCCGGCGCCTGCAGGCCCTGTGCACCGCCGAGCCCGGCGCACTGTCGGACTGGATCACGGCGCACTGCGCCTTCCCCAACAGCATGGTGGACCGCATCGTGCCCGCCGCCACGCCCGAGCGGCTGCAGGCCGCGCGCCAGGCCCTGGGCCTGGACGATGACGGCGCGCTGGGCACCGAAGCGTTCTGGGAATGGGTGATCGAGCGACGCTTTGTCGACCCCGACGATGGCCCCGCACTGGCCAGTGCCGGGGTCACCGTGGTCGACGATGTGCGCCCGTTCGAGGAGGCCAAGCTGCGCCTGCTCAACGGCAGCCATTCGGCCATGGCCTGCCTTGGCGCCGTTCTGGGGCTGGCGGTGATTGCCGACTGCATTGGTACGCCCGCGATCCGCCAGTTTGTGCACAGCCTCATGAGCCACGAGGTGGCCCCACACCTGAGCCGGCGCGATTGGCCCGCCTACCGCGACGCCTTGCTGGCCCGCTTTGGCAACCCCGAGCTCAAGCACAGCGTGCACCAGATCGCCACCGACAGCTCGCAAAAAATCCCGCTGCGCTGGCCGCCGTCGGCCGAGCGCCAACTGGCGGCGGGCCAACGCATCAGCCACCTGGCGTTTTGCGCCGCGATCTACCTGCGCTACCTGCGGGGCGTGAACGAACTCGGTCAGCCCTACACCGTCAATGACCCCCTGGCCGAGCCCCTGCAGGCCCTGGCCCGCCAGCACGCGGGCGACGCCGCGGCCACGGTGCGGGCGCTGTTGACACAGCCAGCGCTGTGGGGCCCCAGCCTGCCCCAGGACGCCCGCTGGACCCGCGCGGTACAGCAGCACCTGGAGCGCATCCAGGCCGTGGGCGCGCTCGCCGCCCTGCACGAACTCAACGCCGCTACCCCGGCCTGATGCCCATGAAAATCACCGCTGCGCGTGTCATCGTCTGCTGCCCCGGCCGCAACTTTGTGACCCTCAAGATCGAGACCGACCAGGGCCTCACCGGCCTGGGAGACGCGACCCTCAACGGGCGTGAGCTGGCGGTGGCCAGCTACCTCAACGACCATGTGATCCCCTGCCTGATCGGGCGCGACGCGCACCAGATCGAAGACCTCTGGCAGTACCTCTACAAGGGCGCCTACTGGCGCCGTGGGCCGGTCACCATGAGCGCCATCGCCGCGGTGGACACGGCCCTCTGGGACCTCAAGGCCAAGGCCGCCGGCCTGCCGCTGTACCAGCTGCTGGGCGGGCGCAGCCGCAGCCGCGTGCTGGTCTATGGGCACGCCAACGGGCGCGACATCGAACACACCGTGGACGAGGTGCTGCGCCACCGCGACATGGGCTTCCAGGCGATCCGGGCGCAAAGCGGTGTGCCGGGCCTGGACAAGGTCTACGGCGTGGGCCAGGGCGGCTTCTACGAGCCCGCTGACGCCAGCCTGCCCAGCGAGCACGACTGGAGCAGCGAGAAGTACCTGCGCCACACACCGGCCTTGTTTGCCGCGGTGCGCGAGGCCGTGGGCCCGGACGTTCACCTGCTGCACGACGCGCATCACCGCCTCACGCCGATCGAGGCCGCACGCCTGGGCAAGGCGCTGGAGCCTTTTCACCTGTTCTGGCTGGAAGACGCCACGCCCGCCGAGAACCCGCAGGCTTTCGCCCTGATCCGGCAACACACCACCACGCCGCTGGCGGTGGGCGAGGTGTTCAACTCGCTGTGGGACTGCAAGACGCTGATCGAGCAGCAGTGGATCGACTACATCCGGACCACCGTGGTGCATGCGGGGGGCATCAGCCACCTGCGCCGCATCGCCGACCTGGCCGCCCTCTACCAGGTGCGCACCGGCTGCCACGGCGCCACCGACCTGTCACCGGTGTGCATAGGCGCAGCGCTGCACTTTGACACCTGGGTGCCCAACTTCGGCATCCAGGAATACATGCCCCACACCGAGGCCACGCTGGCGGTGTTTCCACACGATTACCGGTTTGAACAAGGCTTCATGTACTGTGGCGAGACGCCGGGGCACGGGGTCGACATCGACGAGGCACTGGCGGCGCGCTACCCCTACCAACGCGCCTACCTGCCCGTCAACCGGCTGCAGCACGACGGCACGCTGTGGAGCTGGTGAGGCTCAGGCGCCCAGCAAAAGCAGCAAGGTGCCGTCGAGTTGTTCGGACGGCAGGCGCTTGAAACCCGAGCGCGCATAACGCTGCAGGCGGCCCTGCAAAAACGCGGTCAGCGCCGCGGCGCGCACCTGGGCATCGACCGTCGGGGTGGGCGAGCCCAAGGCCTCGGCCAGCGGGCGCAGGCATTGGCGCAGAGTCAACTCGAGGCGGTCGAAAAGCTGGTTCATGCGCTGCTGCAGGCGCTCGTGTTCGAGCACCAGCGCGTCGCCACACATGACGCGCACCATGCCGGGGTTCTTCTCGGCGAACTGCACCAGCAGGTACATCACGCGCGTCACCTGGCGGCGGCCCAACGTGCGCGGGTCGGCATCGCCTGCGGCTTCGCGTTCGATCAGCTGGTTGGCCAAGGAGAACACGGTCTGCTCGATGAACTCGATCAGGCCCTCAAACATCTGCGCCTTGCTCGCGAAGTGGCGGTACAACGCCGCCTCGCTGACCCCGATGCGGGCCGCCAGGGCCGCGGTGGTGACGCGCTCGGCCCCCGGTTGCTCGAGCATGCTGGCCAGGGTCTGCAGGATCTGCACGCGGCGCTCGCCGGGCCGGGGGCGCTTGCGCACGGCGGGGGCGTCGGCCTCGGCTTCTCTGTCGGCGTCCGCCTCAGGCGGTACCGGGCTCAGGCGGTCGTCGGTATCAGCTGAAAAAACAGGGGTGTCAGGCATCGGCAGGTGGGGTTGGCGCGGCTGATTCTCGCACACCCCCAAAGCGGGCCTGCCGGGGCGGCCCGGGCGGGTCCGCTCAGTGGGGCTCGGGGGCGAAAACCAGGCGCGCCAGCAGGCCGCGGTCGCCCTGGCCGACCAGCAACTCCAGCGTGCTGTGGTGCACGCGGGCGATCTCGTCGGCGATCGCCAAACCCAGGCCACTGCCCTCGCCCACCGTGCCAGGGACGCGGTAGAAGCGCTCGGTGACCCGGCTGCGCTCGGGGGCCGGGATGCCTGGGCCGTCGTCCTCCACCGCGAGGTAGGGGCGCACCGCCCCGGCGAGCGGGAGCTGGCCGCAGCGCAGGGTCACGCTGCCGCCTTCGGGGGTGTAGCGGATGGCGTTGTCGACCAGGTTGCCCAGCAACTCCCGCAGCAGCCATTCGTGGCCCTGGGTGTGGGCCGGCTCGGCGGCCAGCCCCAGGTCGATGCCGCGCGCCGTGGCCGCGTCCAGGTGCACCTCGAGCAGCGACTCACACAGCGCCAGCAGGTCAACCCGCTGCACCGGCTGCGCCTCCATGCTGCGCGCGTCGGCCCGCGACAGCGCCAGCAACTGGTTGGCCAACTGCGAGGTGCGGCGTGTGGCGCGGCGCAGCTTGTCGATCTGCTCGGCGTCGAGGGCCAGGGTGACCGGGGGCGGCGGGGGGCTGCCGGGGCCGCCCAGGCCATCCGGCGCGGGCGCCGGCTGCTGGCGGTGTTTGTTTTGCAGCACCTGGGCCCAGGCCTCGACCTGGGCTTGCAAGCCCGCCAGCGGCGTGCGCAATTGGTGGGCGGCATCGGCAATGAAGCGGCGCTGGCTGGCCGACTGGGCATTGACCAGGTCAAACAGGCGGTTCAGCGACTGCACCAGGGGCCGCACCTCGGCGGGCGAGGAGGCCACATCGATGGCGCTGAGGTCTTGGGGCGAGCGGTTTTCCACCGCCTCGGTCAGCTCGATCAGGGGGCGCAGCGCGCGCCGAACGGCCCAACTCACCGCCAGGGCGGCCGCAATCATCAGCACCAGGTTGGGTAACAGCACCCGGGCCAGCAGCGCGCTGAGCCACTGCTGGCGCGGGTCAGAGCCGTCGGCCAGTTGCACAATCAGGTCGCCCGCACGGGTGCGCACGCGCTGCGACACGATGCGGTAGGTGACGCCCTGCTCCTCGACGCTGTGGAACTCGGGCTCGCCGGTGGCCACGGTGGCGCCGGACAACCAGGGCTCGCCGTGCAGCAGGCGGCCTTCGAGGTCATTGACGCTGTATGCCGCGTGGCCCGGGCGCAGCTTCAGAAAGTCTTCCACCGGGGGGGCCAGCAAGAGCACGGGCGGGTCGCCCGACTGCACGCCCGGGGCCACCACCGAGTCGGCCAGCAGGGGCACGTAGCGCAGCAGGTTGCGGTCGTGCTGGACCGCCGCGCTGTCGGCCGAACGGTAGTCGAACCAGGCATTGCCCAGGGCCAGCAAGAACAGCGGCGCCAGCAACAAGACCAGCAGTCGGTTGCGCAGGCGGGTTGCCATGCTCAAACGCTTTCTTGCAGTTCGAGGCGGTAGCCAAAACCCCGGATGGAGCGCAGCGCGAGGCCGTGGGGCTCGAGCTTGCTGCGCAGGCGGGAGATGTAGACCTCGACCGCGTTGGGGGTGATTTCCTTGTCCCAGCCGGTCAGGGCGGCCAGCAGTTTGTCCTTGCTGGCGGGCTTGGGGGCGTTGATGAGCAGGTACTCCATCACCGTCCATTCGCGCGGCCCGAGGTCGATGACGGTCTGGCGACCGTCGGTGCCGCTGCGCACGGTGGCGCGGCGGCTCGCGGTGTCCATCTCGAGCGGCCCAAAGCTCAGCACCGCCGAGGTGGCCGCCTGCGAGCGCCGCAGCAGCGCACGCAAGCGGGCCAGCAACTCGGGCAGCTCGAAGGGCTTGACCATGTAATCGTCGGCCCCGAGGTCCAGGCCCTGCACCCGGTCTTGCAAGGCGTCGCGGGCGGTCAGGATCAACACCGGCATGGTGCGGCTGGCCACGTCGGACAGGCGCAGCCGCCGCGTCAGATCGAGCCCGCTCATGCCGGGCAGGCCGATGTCGATGATGGCGGCGTCAAAGGTTTCGGCGCGCAGCACCTCCTCGGCGCGTTCACCGCTGCCGACCCAGTCCACGGCATAGCCGGCATCGCTGAGGCCGAGCTTGATGCCACTGGCCACCATCACGTCGTCTTCTACGAGCAGCAGTCTCATGCGGAGTGGGGAGAGGTTGAAGCGGACTGGCCCGGCCCCGCCGCCGGTGGCGACGCAGGGCCCAAGGCCAGGGGGGGCGTGGTCGGCGCGGCGCTCAGTGCGAGCGGATCATGGTGCCGTAGGCCTGATCGGTCAGGATCTCCAGCAGCATGGCGTGTGGCACACGGCCGTCGATGATGTGCACCGCGTTGACACCGCTCTTGGCCGCGTCCAGCGCGCCGGCGATCTTGGGCAGCATGCCGCCCGAGATGGTGCCGTCGGCAAACAACTCGTCGATGCGCTTGGCGGTCAGGTCGGTCAGCAACTGACCCGACTTGTCGAGCACGCCGGGGGTGTTGGTCAGCAGCACCAGCTTTTCGGCCTTGAGCACGGTGGCCAGCTTGCTGGCCACCACGTCGGCGTTGATGTTGTAGCTCTCGTTGTCCTCGCCAAAGCCGATCGGGCTGATGACGGGGATGAAGGCGTCGTCCTGCAGCGCCTTGACCACGCTGGGGTCGATGGAGACGATGTCGCCCACCTGGCCGACGTCGTATTCCTTGTTCGGGTCCTGGTTGTCGACCATCTTGAGCTTCTGCGCGCGGATCATGCCGCCGTCACGCCCCGTCAGGCCCACGGCCTTGCCGCCGGCCTGGTTGATCAGGCCCACGATGTCCTGCTGCACCTCACCGGCCAGCACCCACTCGACCACTTCCATGGTTTCGGCGTCGGTGACGCGCATGCCCTGGATGAACTCGCCCTTCTTGCCCAGGCGGTTGAGGGCGGTTTCGATTTGCGGACCGCCGCCGTGCACCACCACCGGGTTCATGCCGACCAACTTGAGCAGCACCACGTCCTCGGCGAAGTCGGCTTGCAAGGCCGGGTCGGTCATGGCGTTGCCGCCGTACTTGATGACCAGGGTCTTGCCGTGGAACTTGCGGATGTAGGGCAGCGCCTGGGCCAGGATCTCGGCCTTGTCGCGCGGGGCAATGGTTTGGATGTCGGTCATGGTCTGAACTGAGGTGGGTGCTGCGGGCCGGAGCCAGCAGCGGTTTACCGGGAGGGGCTGGAGCGCAGCCGGGGCGAAACAGGCCGAATTGTGCCGCAAGCGGGGGCTTGCACCGGGTCGGTCGGCCCGGCTGGCGCGCAAAAGTGCCAGCACAGGCTGGCACCCGCGGCCCTCAGGCGGTCAACGGCGCAGCCAGCCAGGCACTTTGAAGCGCACGATGGCCAGGTAGGCGAGCACGTAAGTCACCACGAACAGGCCGCAGAACAACAGCAGCACCACCGAGTTTTGCCAGAACAGCACCGCCGGCAGCACGGTCAGCGCCGTGAAGCCCCACAGGTAGGGCGAGGTGCGGTTGTTGCGGATCAGCAGCTGGCGCGCATGGTCGTCGTGGAACACCTTGCGCACCAGGCGACGGAAGATCAGTTGGTGAAAATGCAGCGCATCGGCCACCCCAGGCGAGACGCCGCGCGCCGCCTTGCGGTAAATCGAGAACAGCGTTTCCCAGACCGGGTAAATCAGCAGCAACAAAGGGAACCACGGCGAGACCACCGGGTTGCGCTGCACCAGCATGATGGCGCCCACCGCGATCACACCGCCCCACAGGTAAGCGCCCCCGTCACCGGCAAAGATCAACCCGCGCGGGTAGTTCCAGACCAGGAAGCCGGCCGTGGCGCCGGCCAGGGCCATCATCAGCGCGGCCAGGGCCCGGTCGCCCACCTGCAGGGCCACGTGGGCCAGGGCCAGCGAGATCAACAGCGCCACCGTGCCGGCCAGGCCGTTGTAGCCGTCGATGATGTTGAAGGCGTGGGGCAGGCCCGCAATCGCCATCACGGCCAGGACCACCGCCAGCCAGGGCCAGCGGTTCAGGCTTTGGTCGATCCAGCCGATGTCCAGGCGGTGCACGCCCAGGTCGAGCAACCAGCAGGCCAGGGTCGCCGTGCCAAAGGTGGCCAGCAAACGCAGGCTGACCGGCAGGCGCTGGGTCATGTCCTCCATCAGGCCCGTCAGCAGGGCCGGCATCATGACCAGCAACCACAGCAAGACGTTGATGGGGTTGAGCTTGAGGTTCAGGTTGACCAACACCCCGTCCACCAAGGCCCCGACCAGCCAGGCCACCGACAGGCCGGCGCCCAGCGCCAGCCCGCCCAGGCGAGGCACATGCCCCACGTGAAAACGCTGGGGCTTGTCGTCGCCGTAATGGAACAGGGTCCCCGCGCGGCTTTGAGCGCGCACGATGGCCACGCCCGTCAGCAGGGCAATCAGGAAGGCGATGGAAGTCAGGACAACCATCAGTCAATCGATCGGGTCAAAGGGGCTCCCAGGCGGCAGGGTCAGCAGGTCGGTGCGGGCTCAGCCTTGGGCCGAGCGCAGGGCTTCTTGCGTCTGGATGGCTTGTTGCAGGCGCGAGAACTGTTCTTCAGAGAACAGCTGGGCGTAGGCCACCGGCAGACCGCCTTCGGCTTGCAGGCGCACCAGTTGATCGGGCTTCAACGCGGCCAGGGCAGCGTCGTTGACATGGAACAGACCCGCCACCTTTTGGTCTTGACCGTTGTGGCTGGCCACCAGCTCCCAAGGCGTCAGCACGCCCGCGGCGGCCAAGGCATTGGCGGCGCGGGTGATCTGTACGCGACCGTTCTCGAGCTCGATCAGGAAGTTCATGACGCGCTGCAGTTCGGCGCTGGGCAGGCCGTTCTGCTCAAAGAACGGCTGGCCTTCGGAGGCCGGCACCAGGTGGGCACCAGTGGCTTCGGTGGCCAGGACCAGACCCTGCTGCTGCTCGTCGCGCACCAGGCGGAACGGGTAAGCGCGCAGCGCGGCGGGCACATAGCCGCCCAGCCATTGGCCTTGCGGGCCCACCAGCAGGTTGGTGTTCTCCAGCAGCGACAGGATGGCGACCAGCTGCCATTCACCTGCGATCTGCACAAAAGCCAGCGGCAGGTGGGCGGCGGCCTTGCGCAGCTCCGCGGCCGACAGCGGCACGAACGACGTGGTGACAGCGTACTGGTAGTGGCCGGGGTGCTTCCAGAACTGGCCAGCAAAAGCTTCGGGAGAAACGGCGATGAGTGCCTGCATGAGGAGACCTTAGGGTGTCGATCGGTAGCATTGCCAGGGGACGTCCGATGCACACGCACCTCTCCCTGCAATTCTTAAACCCTCGATTCTAGTTCGCCAGCGCCGTCCCCAGGCCCGCCGCAGCGGCCCAGGGCCCCGGCAGCCAGCCCTCATAATCCGCGCATGTCATCTCGGAACGCCCCTCTTCACGTCTACAACCGCGAAATTCGCCAAGAAGCCCGCACCTCGTTGCGGGTCTTGTCCGACCTGGTGCGACCCGGGGCCCTGGTGCTGGACCTGGGTTGCGGCAGTGGCTCACTGGGCCAGCACCTGAAAGCCCAACGGCAGTGCACCGTCGACGGGGTGACCATCAACGAAGCGGAAGCCGCGCTGGCGCGCCCAGGCTACCGCCGGGTCGATGTGACCGATCTGGACCAGGACGACCTGGCCTTGCGTTTCGCGGGCGAACGCTACGACTTCATCATCTGCGCCGACGTGTTGGAACACCTGCGTGGCCCTGAAAAGGTGTTGCGCGCCTGCCGCAGTTTGCTGGCCCCCGGTGGGCAGTTGCTGATTTCGATCCCCAACGCGGCCTATGCCGGCTTGCTGGCCGAGTTGATGCAGGGCGAGTTCCTGTACCGAGAGGAGGGCCTGCTGGACCGCACCCATGTGCGCTTCTTCACGCGCCAGTCGCTGGGCCGTTTCCTGAGCGACGAGGGCTGGGGCCTGCTGGCCCTGGACACCATCGAGCGCGAACTGCACGAATCCGAGTTCGCCACCTGGTTCGACACCCTGGCCCCCGCCGTGACCCGGCAACTGCTGAGCCAGCCTGATGCGCTGACCTACCAGTTCATTGCCACGGTGGTGCCCGACCGGGCCCACCAGAGCGGCCTGCTGCAGGCCGAGCCGGCCAACGCCCACCCGCGCTTCAGCGCCAGCCTGTACCTGGGCGACGCCCGCGGCCTGAGTGAGGACCGCAAACTGGTGCAAGCCGGTGCCATCGGGCTGGCCGACCAGACCCTGGTGTTTGAGCTGCCCGGCGACCGCACCTTGACCGAGTTGCGCCTGGACCCGGCCGACCGCCCCGGCTTCATCCACCTGCACAGCCTGGGCCTCCACGCCGCCGATGGCCGTCTGTTGTGGCAGTGGCGCAGCGACCAGGAGGGCCTGGACACCCTGAGCCAATGGCCCCACCACGACCTGCTGCCCCACCGCACCGGCCTGGGCAGCGGCAGTGCCCTGTGCCTGATGCACGGGGCCGACCCCTGGCTGATGCCGCCACTGCAAAGCCACCTGGCCGACGCCGTGGGCGGGCGATTTGAAGTGCGCCTGGGCTGGCCGATGTCGGCCGACTTTCTGGCCCTGAGCGAACAGCTTCGGGTCAGCGCGCTGCAACAGCACAGCGCGCAGCAAGCGTGGCAAGCGCAGCAGGCCGAGACCGAGGCGCAGATGCAGGCCCTGAACCAGGCCCAACACATTCTGAACGAGCGCAACCAGCACCTGAGCGCCGCCCAACAGGCCCTGCAGCACGAGCGCGAGGCCCTGCACGCTGAAGTGCAGCAGCTGCAGGCCACCTGCGAACGCCAGCGCCAGCACCTGACGGCGCTGGAAAACTCGACCGTTTTCCGCCTGAGCCGACCGCTGGTGCAACTCAAGATGCGCCTGCTGGGCCCACGGGAGGCGGGGGGCACACCGGCGCCAGCGCAGGCGGGCATCACCGCCCCGGCCCCCGTGCCAGCCGCCCGCCCCAAGGACACCACGGCCCAGGCGCCGGGGCTGGCCGCACCGATCGATGTCATCGTGCCGGTCTACCGCGGCCTGGGCGACACCCAGCGCTGCATCAACTCGGCCCTGGCCAGCGTGCAGCGTTGTGACTGGGCACTGATCGTCATCAACGACTGCAGCCCGGAGCCCGAAGTGAGCCAGTGGCTGCGCGAGGTGGCAGCCCGCGAGCCGCGCATCACCCTGCTGGAGAACCCGGAAAACCTGGGCTTTGTGGCCACCGTCAACCGCGGCATGTCACTGCACCCGGAGCGCGATGTGGTGCTGCTCAACAGCGACACCGAAGTCGCCAACGACTGGCTGGACCGCCTGGCCCAGGCGGCCTACCACCACGGCCGTGTGGCCACGGTGACGCCGTTCTCGAACAACGCGACCATCTGCAGCGCACCGCGCTTCTGTGAGGCCAACCGCCTGCCCGAGGGTTACGACACCGCCCGCCTGGACGCGCTGTTTGCGCGCACCAACCCGGGTCAGGTGGTGGACGTGCCCACCGGCGTCGGCTTTTGCATGTACATCCGGCGCGACAGCCTGCAGGACGTGGGCCTGTTCGATGTGGCCCACTTCGGCAAGGGCTATGGCGAAGAGAACGACTTCTGCCACCGCGCCCACCTGGCGGGCTGGCGCAACCTGCATGCGCTCGACACCTTTGTGCTGCACGCCGGCGGGGTGAGCTTTGGCGCCTCCAAGAGCGCGCGCGAACTGGCCGCCATGGACACCCTGCGCCGCCTGCACCCGCAGTACGACGGCGCGGTGCAAGCCTTCATCCAACAAGACCCGGCACGTGGTGCACGGCAGGCCGTGGACGTGGCCCGTGTGGTTGAGTCCGGTCTGCCCGTGGTGCTGATGGTGCTGCACCAGTTTGCCGGGGGCACGGTGCGCCATGCGCGCGAGTTGGCGGCACAACTCAGCGGACGCGCCTGGTGTCTGCTGCTGCGCCCCGAAGACGGCACCCAGGTGCGCCTGCAGCTGGTGGGCCCGCAAGAAGGCCTGGACCTGGGCTTTGATGTGGCCACCCAGTACCCCGATCTGCTCAAGACCTTGCGCCACCTGGGCGTGCGCCTGGTGCATTACCAGCACCTGTTGGGCCATGCGCTGCCCATCCGCGGACTGGCGCAGGACCTGGGCGTGCCGTCGGAGTTCACGGCCCACGACTTCTACAGCTACTGCCCCCAGATCACGCTGACCACCGAGGACGGCCAGTACTGCGGCGAACAAGGCCTGGACCAGTGCCGCGCCTGTGTGGCCGAGCGCCCCGCCCCAGGCGGGGGGCGCATCGAAGACTGGCGCGCCTTCAATGCCGACCTGCTGCAACGCGCCCGCCATGTGCTGGCGCCCAGCCTCGACGCGGCCCGGCGCCTGGCGAGCTTTGTACCGACCTGCGATGTGCGGCTGGCACCGCACCGGGATCTGCCGGCCGACCTGCCACTGGCGGCCCTGCCCCGCCAGCTGCCTGCCGAGGCCCCGCTGAAGGTGGTGATCCTCGGGGCGCTGAGCGCCATCAAGGGGGCCGACCTGCTCGAAGCCGTGGCCCAGGAGGCCGAGCGCCGCCAGGTGCCGATCGACCTGCACCTGGTGGGCTACGGCTACCGCACGCTGAAGACCCGCCCCAAGACCCGACTGACGGTGCACGGCGCCTACGAGGATGCCGACCTGCCCGCCATGCTGGCCTGGCTGCAACCGGACGTGGTGTGGTTCCCGGCCCTGTGGCCGGAGACTTACAGCTACACCCTGAGCACCTGCCTGGCGGCCGGGCTGCCGGTGGTGGCCCCGGACCTGGGCGCCTTCCCGGAGCGCCTGCACGAGCGCGCCTGGACCTGGCTGCGCCCCTGGAACAGCTCGGTCAACGAGTGGGTGGACTGGTGGCAATCGGTGCGCGAGGCCCACTTCGTCAGCGGCCTGCCGCCCACCCCGCCGGCGCGGCCGGCCTCACCCTGGCTGGGCAGCGTGGTGCGAGACTGGGACTACGAGCGCGAGTACCTGCAAGACCTGCCGGAGGTGGCCCCGGCACAGGGCCTGCCGGCCGACTTTTTGAACCAGTTCCGCAGCGATTTCCAGCCCCTGGCGGCGGCCCCCACGGACACCGCGCCCAGCCCGCAGCCAGCTGACGCGGTGGCAGCGCCATCCGAGGCCTGCACCGTTGCGACCGCCGCACCGCACCCCCTGCGTTCGCTGCCGGGGGCGGGTCTGGTGCTGCGCGTGCTGCCGCCCCGCGTGAAGGCCGCCCTGCGCCGCCACTTGGGGGCGTGAGCTCGCCCGGGCTGGCACCGAGACGCGTCAGCCCCCCATCACGCGGCGTGTTCCCTGTCCCGCGCGGGCTGCTCCAGACCGGCGGCCGGGGCCCTGCTGATTGAAAGTGACGCCACCGCCGGCCGGATGGCCTGATGTATTGACCCAGCACTTTCTGCACAGGTCAGGCTGCTAACGCATAAGCCTCAGCGGGGGTCTTCATGCCCAGCGCCTGGTGAGGGCGCCGGTGGTTGTAAAAGCTGATCCAATCCGCGATCACGCGACTGGCGTGCTGCAGGGTTTCGAACCGGTGGTGGTGTACACACTGGTCTTTGAGCGTTCTGATCACGCGCTCGACCATGCCGTTTTGCTCTGGGCTGTATGGAGTGATGAACTCCTGCTGCAGACCATAGCTTTTGACCAGGGCCGTGTAGCTGCGGCTGGTGAACACCAGCCCGTTGTCTGACCTCAGCAAGAATGGGTGCCGGACCTTGCCCAGGCAGCCGTACCTGGCAATCAACGCTTGCTCGAGTGCCGCCTCAGCGGTCTTGGATCGGCCGCTGCGGCTGAGGTGCCAGCCCAGCAGCTCGCGGCTGTAGCAGTCGATCACCAAGGCCAGCGAAGCCCAGCCGTCACGCCCGGTCCACACGCGGCACAGATCGGTGGCCCAGCGCTCGTCTGGCGCCTTGGCCACCGATGGCAATACCTGGATGCGAGGCCTGAAGCCCACCGGTCGCTTGCGCACCTGCCAACCCTTGAGCTGGAAGATCCGCTGCACGGTGTTCTTGTTGAAGCCAAGCAGGTGCGCCACGGTGCGATAACCAAACGACGGGTTCTCTTCGATCATCGCCTTGATGGGCTTGACGAAGTGTTGCTGAACCTTCGGCGCGGCCTTGGTGCTGCGGTAGTACACCGTGCGTCGAGGCATCTCGAACCACTGGCACAGCTTGACCAGGCTGACCTTCAATCCCTCTTCAGCCAGTCCCTGCTGAAGGCTGAGGATCATTTCTCGTCCTCGGTGCCCAGCAGGGACGCCAGCTTTTTTCTGGCACGCAGCTCCAGCATGGCTTCGCCATAGGCCTCCTGCAGCTCACGCAGTTGCTTCTCGTACTGCTCTTTGACTTCCAGAGGCTTGGTGCGCAGGGCGTTCTCCATGCCGCGCTTGCCTTCATCGACCCACTGCTCCACCTCCGACGGGTTGAGATCGAAGGCCCGGCTGGCCTCCGAGATCGTGGTCTTGCCCTGGATGATGTCCAGGACCAGGGCCGTCTTTCTCTTGGCCGTCCAACGCTTGATGTCGTCTTCCATCAGGGTGCTCATCTGTGTTTCCTTTCAACGATAACACCTGAGCAGGAAATTTCTGGGTCAATACACTGAAGCGATCCGGGCCGGCGGCGGCCCGGTCCATGCAGGGGCTCAGCGCTCGATGTGGCGATCCGACGGGTGCCTCAAACGCCCCCCGGCCGGCCCCCCGGTCGGTTCAGCCAGACGCCGCCACCACCGCTTCAACCCAGCGCGGGTGGCCCGCGCTCAGTGGCTTTACGGGCTGGCGGGGGATTCCGGGCTGGCTGGCGCGGCGGGTGTGGCCTGCGCCGCCGCTTCGGCTTCGGTGTCGATGAAGAAGCGTGGCGCTTCGCTCCAGAAATGCCAGGCCGGCGGGCATTGCCGGATCAAACCATCCAGCTCGCCAAACACGGCCTGGGCCAGCGTGCTGACGTCGTCGCCCACGCCCCACACGCGCATGCGCAAATGGCGACGCCCGGTGTCGAGGTTTATGCCGGTGATGTAGAGCACCACCGGGATCTTCTGGTCCACGGCCAGGCGCAGCAGACCGCGCGGTACCCGGGCCGGCATGCCGGCCAGGGACACCACCTCGCTCGACAGCACCTGGTCAGACGGCACGTCAATGGCGGCCAGCACCTGTTCGTTTGAGCGCAAGGCCTTGATCGCAGGACGCAGGCTGACCGACACATCCATGGCCGGACGGCCCAGCGCGTCGGTCACGGCCTGGGTGCGCGCCCGCGCATACCAATGCAGGACGGTGCGGCCTTTGAAATGATCGCCATTGAGGGCCGCCACCAGGGCATGGGGCTTCAAGCCCTGGGCACGCGCATGGCGCAGCCCCCACATGCCCGCCCCCCAATGGAAGGTGCACAACAAGGCCGCTTGGTCTGGCGGGCACCAATGACCTTCCACATCGAGGTGGCGCCGCATCCAGGCATCAGAGCGGGTGCGGCCCAGGTAAAAGTCGGCGTGGTCCACCAGCGTCACCAGACGCCGTGACCAGATCCAGCGCGCCGCCGCACCGGGTTCGCTGCCCACCCAGCCGCGCGCCTGGGCCTGGGCCAGCGCACGCTCACAGGGGTCGCGGTACAGAAAGCGCAGATGGGCCAGCCACTTGAAGACCCGAAAACAGACCGCCCAAGGCAACACCGCCGCCAGCCCTGGCAGCAACACCAGCTCCAGCAGGTCGCGCAGTTCCTGCCGGTAACGCTGCACGCTCATCGCGCCTTGGCCGCTGCCGCTTCGGCATTGGCCTTGAGTTGCGCATTGGCCAGGGCCACCGCCTTCTCACGGATCTCGGGCGGAATGCGCGCCTGCACCGCTGCGACCTGGCCCGTCTTGACCGAATAGACCAGCGCGTCGCGGAAGGCCAACAGCGCCTCCTCGGGTTGCTTCAAGCGCTGGTGGGCATCCGCCAGTTGCAGGGACATCTGGACCGCGTACTGCGGCGCCTTGATGCGACCGCCCTTCAGCGCCATCACGACCAGTTCCCAGTCGCCAGTGTGGGGCGCCATGGTTCGGGTGGCTTCAACCAAGCTGGCGTTGTAGCCGTCGTCTTCGATGTAGCTGCGCAGCTTTTTGGCTGCCCCCGGGATATCGCCGGCATTGGCAGTGACCAGCACGTCGGCATAGCGCACCGAGTGGGCATCGGGTTTGATCGCCTGGGCTTTGGCGAGGGCCTCCTTGGCCTTGTCGTGGTTGTTTTGGTACGAGTAGCCAATCGCCAGGTTGGCCCAGATCACCGGGATGTTGGGGCGCGACTGGGCCATGATTTCATAGGCCCACACTGCGTTCTTCCAATCGCCCAAGCCGTTGAATTCGTCGGAGATCTGGCTCATCAGCTTGCGGTAATGAGGGGTGACTTCGACGCCTTCCTTGCCCGAAGCCAGTGCCATTTCCATGTAACGCGCGCGGCGCGGATCAGCCGGGTTCTTGATCAGCTTGGCCGCCTTCAACAAGCCAATGCTGCGCATGAAGCGGTCTTCAGCGTAGAACGCTTGGCGGGTCACGTAGACACTGCCCAGCAGGCCCAACACGGCCAGGCCAGCCACCCCATAAGGCACAGCCTGACGCCACATGGCCTGAGGTTCGGGTGAAGCCTCTTGCGCATGCACGGTCTGACGCGAAGGCACCATCAAGGCAATGCTCACCGCAAAAAAGGCCCCCGTCCCAGCCAAGTGGAGGGGGAAGCCAAGGTTGCTGACCCACAACAACAGCAGCAAGCTGGCAAGCCCCGTGAGGCGCATCGCGACATCGCTGTTTTCTTCAGCTTGGGTCGTCTTGAGCAACTGCCAAGCCGTGCGCCCCAGCAGACCGAACAGCCCCAACAGGAACACCCAGCCCGCGATGCCGTACTCCACGAGCAGCTGCAAAAACTCGTTGTGCACGTAGTAGTCGATTTCCAACTCAGTTTTAGGCGGCTGGTAGAGCGGAATCACCACCTCCCAGGCCCCAGCGCCCACGCCGGCCACAGGGTGTGCGGCAATGGCGCGAATAACAGACTTCCACATGTCCAAGCGCACCGAGACACTGCCTACGGTGTACTCGCTTTTGCTTCCCATGGCCTGAATGCGTTGGAAGCTGTGGGCAAAGGCACTGTGCGACCGGCCTCCTTGAGCATTCTCTTGCAAGATCACCGCATTGCCAGTCGGCAGCATGCCCAGCGCAATCACCAGCGCTGAGAACAACACGGTCACCTGCAGCACGGTGCTCAGACGCCAGCGGTTCACGAGGCCCAAGGGACGACGGTAAAACCAAAAGAGCGCGGGGGTGGCCAGCACCGCCAGCATCATGCCGAACAGCGCCGAGCGCGTGCCTGTCATGAAGAATGCGACCACATTGAATGCCAAAGAAACAGTCAACAGGTACAGCGGCAAACCGACACGCAGGCGGGACAGCAAGAAGATCGAGAACGGCAGGGCACAGGCCGCGTACTCCGAGAAGAAGTTACGGTTCACGAAAGTTGACGCCGGCTGGGCCGACTGGGCAAACCACTCAACCCCGAACCAGTACTGGCACGCGATCACCAGCGAGGACAAAAACACGCCCAAATGAACAGCCCAGGAAAGGGTGACGAACATGGAGCGACTCTTGAGCTGAAGGGTCTGCCACAGCAACAAGGTGAACAGCCCCCAGCGCACGGTTTCACCCGTGGCCAAATAAGCGTGAGCCCAAAGGATGCTGCCCGCCGAATACAGCGTCAACAAAGCCCCCATGGCCAAGAACCAATGCCCCTGCGACCGCGTGAACTCAGCTCGGTTCGTCAGTGCGTACCACAGCACGGCCCCCAGGGTACCGAAGGCCACGATGGCCGATTTGACCGAATCCCCCACTGGCGCAGCCTCGGGCGCCCCCAACACTGGCAGCAGGAAGAACATCAGCACCAGCATCCAGCCCGCCCCCAAGGCCAGGTCCAGCCCGTCAGAGGGCGGCTGGGCCGGGGCCGGCGCGGCCTGTTGCTGTTCGGCCAACAAGGCCTGCCAAGAAGTGGAGGGGGATGCGCTGTAGCCGCTCGGAACCGTCATGTTCGAAACCCTGTTGTCGTTGCTCTCGTCAACTCACTGATGTGTCATTCCCAGTGGTGTGGCAAACGGACCAGACCGGGGGTCAGGTTGGGGGCCACCCACTTGAAAACCAATGCATTCAACCACTCGTCCAGGGTCACCAAACCCTGGGTGTCAAACAAATAGGCGCTGACCTTGTACTCGCCCGAGTGCAGGGGCAAGTCAGGAAAGCGCAGGGTGATGCCCCACTGTTCATCGCCCAAGGGGACCGCTTCGACCCCTTCGGCGTGGGTCGCCAGTGAGGTGATGCCCACGCCGTGATTTTGCTCCAGCATGACGCCAAAACTGGGCCGCGATCCACCGGGTACCCGCGCCTTTACGCGCACCACCAGATCAGGCCCGGCCATCAAGGGCGGGGTGTCTGCGTTCAAACCATCGACTTCGACCGAGACCAAGCCGGCCTGGTCGCGGCTGCGGTCCGCGCGCGGCGCCACCGCGCCCCCGTTCGCTGCGGCGGCGCTGTCACCCTTGGCGTCTTGTTGACGCACATGGGTCTCATACGAGGCCAGCACATGCTCTGTGGGCCCGAAAGCCTGCACCTGTCCGCCACTGAGCCACAGCGACACATCGCACAAGTGGCGCACATGGTAGAGGCTGTGAGAGCAAAAAATGATGGTGCAACCCGCCTCGCGGAACTGATCGATGCGCTCGATGCACTTCTTCTGGAAATGCTGGTCGCCCACCGCCAAGGCCTCGTCGATGATCAGGATCGCCGGCTCGACGGCGGTCACCAGGGCGAAGGCGAGGCGCACGATCATGCCCGACGAGTAGGTCTTCACCGGTCGGTCAATGGAGGCCTCGAGTTCAGAGAATTCAATGATCTCGGGCTCGAGGCGCTTCATTTCCTCGGCCGACAGGCCAATCAGGCTGCCGCCGAAATACAGGTTCTGTCGCCCCGTGAAGTCGGGGTGGAACCCGGCGCCCAACTCCAGGATGGCCGTCAGGCGACCGGTGCGCTCGATGCGGCCCGTGCTGGGCTGCAGGGTGCCGGTCAGCAGTTTGAGCAAGGTGCTCTTGCCCGCGCCGTTGTCACCAATCAGGCCCAGGCACTGCCCTTTGGCAAGCGAAAAAGACACGTCCTTGAGCGCCCAGTGGTGGCGCTGCGGCCCACTGCCCAACAGCAAGGCTTTCATGCGCTCGCGTGGCGAATCGTAGATCTGGTACTGCTTGCCCAGCCCCTCAACCTGAATCAAGGTCTGGGAATTGAGCAAGGGGTTGAATTTGGAACTCATAGCCAGTCCACCAACTGGTCACGGCTGCGCCGCACCACCACATTGAGCAGGCCGGCCACGCCTGCAATCCACAGCAAAATGGCGGCCCATTGCGCGAACTCCGGCCAGGCACCCTTCAACAACACCAGTTGATAGGCCTCGACCCAGGCGCTCATGGGGTTGAGCCAAAGCACCCAACGCCAGGCCTCGGGGAACTGACTCACCGGGAACAACACCGGCGAGATGAACACCCCCACCGAGAGCAGAAAGCCAACGATCTGCACCGTGTCGCGCACGGCGGCCGCGAACACCGCCAGCAAGTACGCCAGCAGGACACAGAAGAAGCACTGCAACAGCCACAGGGGCAACAGACAGAGCACCGACCAGGCCCCCTGGTGGGTGGGCCAGTAGGCCAGCGCCAGCACCAAGATCAGCGGTCCGTGGGTCAACATGGTGGCCAGCACGGAGCGGGTCGGAAACAGCACCGGTGGCAGAGGGTTCTTTTGCAGCAGGCCACCGGCCTCCAGCAGGCTGTTGGCGCCCCGCCCCACCGCGTCGCAAAAAGACATCCAGGGCAAGGCCCCCACGATCAGGAAAGCCCCCACGTGGCGGGTCGGCGCGTTCTCGCCCAAGCGCAGGGCGAACACCACGTCAAACACCAGGTAGTAAGCCGCGACGGTCAACAGGGGCTGAACATAGCCCCACAACCAACCCGCCGCGGTGCCAGCATGGCGGGCGGAGAGTTCCCGGCGGGTCAGCACCCACAGCAGTTGGCGGGAACGCCAGACGGTGAGCAAGTCGCGAATCAGCGGCATGGAGAAACTTCTTCTGGCGAGGAGACAAGAACACCAACGGCCCCTGAGGGCCGTGGCGTCTTACTGCGCAGGCTGAGCAGCCAATTGCGCGTCGATGAAGGCCTTGAGGACTTCAGGCTTGGTTTGTGCCTTTTCCAAAATGCGGCGGCCCTCAGCCAAACGCGCATCCTGGGTCAGCTTGCCCAGGACTTCGTTCTTGAGTTCAGCTTTGACCTCTTCAAAACTCTGCATGCCTGCCGGACGGGACTCCACCAGCTGCAAGATGTGAAAGCCAAATTGCGACTCCACCACCCCGCTGAGTTCGCCCGGCGTCTTGAGGGCAAACGCCGCATCCTCAAAAGACTTCACCATGCGACCTGCTGTGAAGAAACCCAAATCCCCGCCCTTGGCAGCACTGCCAGGGTCGTTGGACTTTTCACGCGCCATTTTCTCGAAGTCAGCCCCCTTCTTGAGGTCGGCGAGCAGTTGCTCAGCCTGTTCTCGGGTGCCACTGCCATTGGCCAACAGGATGTGGCGAATGCGAACTTCGGCAGGACGTTCAAAACGTTTGGCATTGGCCTTGTAAAGGCTCAAGGCCCGGTCGGTCAGCGCCTGGTCATTGACCTTGACCTTCTCATCCAGGCGGACCAGTTGCATTTCTGACAGCACACGGTCAACCACAATGCGCAGGGTGGCTTGGTTCAGCATGTCTTTGTCGAGACCTGCTTCTTCAGCTTGTTTGGCCAACACCCGGCGCAGCAACAAATTCGAGCTCATGCGGCCCATGTCATCGGGGTTGCGCAACATGGCCGAGCGCACCTCAGGCGACATGCGACGCAATTCAGATTCAAGATCAGCCGTGGTGATGGCCACACCATCACGCTGAATCACAATGCCAGGGCCTTGCGCGCTGGCCACCAGGGGCAGCGCGGACACCAGCAAAATACCCAGACCAGACAACAGACGAGTCAGCAGGCGAGTCATACAGCGATAGCACCAAGAATGTAAAGCATCATGAAAAAAGGCGGGAATTGCTTCCCGCCTTTGTCGTCGCAAAGCCCTTGCGGGCCTTGCTTCGGGTACCAGTGATTAGTTGGTACGGTGTGCCCAGTTGGCAGCGAAGCCGCCCGACTTGACATAGGCCTTGCCCACAACCGGCAGACCCAGACCACCGTTGGTGGTGTTGATGGTCAGCCAGCCTTCGTTGCCGGTCGTGACGGAGATGTCTTGACGGGTCACGGTCGACTTCAGGGTCGGGGTGGCAGCGAACGAAGTGGTCGGAGCGTTCACGCTCAGAACCGAAGCTTCACCGCAGAAGCGCAGGGTAGCGGCAGCAGCAACCGAGCTCGGCGACACGACGAAGCCAGGAGCGGCAGCGGTCGGGGTCGTTTCTTCACGGTCGTACGGGGTCACGCTGGTGGCAGCCACGCAGATTTGGTAGCCGTTGGTGGCCACTGCGGTGTTGCTCGGCGTGAAGTACGCGCCGCCGTTGTTCCAGCCCAGCGAGAACAGACGGCCATCGGTGGCGGTCGAAGCGTAGTTGTACACCACGGCGTAACGACGGGTAGGCATCGAGAAGACCCAGTCGGTCGAAGCAGCGATGCTGGTGGTGGTCAGGTACTCGTTGGTGATCGATTGAACAGCCAGAGCAGCGGTCAGCGCCTTAGCTTGGGCGATCGAGTCGGTACCGGTAGCGGTCACGGTCGGGGCCTTAGCGTAGGGGGTCGACAGGTCGGGCAGGTCGTAGTTACCAGGAGTAACAACGGCGGTGCTGATGGTGCTGGTGCCGTTGGCCAGGAACGAGTCAGCACGGAACAGCGGGTCAGCGGTCACGTCAACGATGGTGGCAGCGTTACCCAAAGTGTCGGTAGCGCTGGTGACGCGGGTGCCTGCGAAACCGGTAGCGGTTTGCGGGAAGAACACCAGGTTACCACCTTGCGAGGCACGCAGAGCAACAGCTTCACCGCTGAAGGTAGCAGTGTTGACGACGTCGATGATGGTGTAGTTAGCCATCAGCTTGCCAGTGGGGTAGGTCAGACCCAGCGCGTTGGCCGAGTAGCCGTTGACAGTGGACGACGAGTTGTTGGCAGTGGCGCCGTAGGCAACGCGAACCGGATCATTGATCAGCAGGCCCAGGGTAGCGGAGGTGCAAGGTGCAACGCCGGACACGTGCTTGATGGCAGTGAACAACGGGTTGGTCGCGGGGGTTGCCAGCGGCGAGCCAGTGGCTTGGTCAGCGAAACCAGTTTGACGCACGTCAGCCATCGTCAGAATTTCGACGTAGCCTTCGCGGGTTTCAGCAGCCAGGGCGTCGCCCGTCAGCTTGGTGTTCAGACGGCCAGTCACGAAGTTCGTGGTGGTCTTGCCGATGCCAGCGGGCAGCGTGCACGAGTTGTCAGCCGTTTCCAGCTTGCTCAGACCCGTGGTGGCGTCCTTGCTGATCTTGGCAGCCCACACGTCGCCAGGCGACAGGTACAGCTGGAAGTCAAAAATGTCGTCAGAGTTCGATGCACCGCGGAAACGCACCTTCACGGCCTTGCCGTTGGTGGTGTCGGTGTTGGTGATGTTCAGCAGCGTGGCGTTGGTGCCTTGAGCCGTGAAGTAAGGAACGATCAGGATGTCACCCACGCCGCTGGCGGCGAGTTGGATGTCACCAGTGGTGTTACCGTTGCTGAACACAGCGGCGGATGCAGCACCAGCGAAGCCGAGGCCACCAATCATGGCAGCAATGCTTGCAGAGAGAATACTTTTTCTCATTAAAGACTCCATTTAAAAAAGTTGGTAAGCGCAACTACCAAGATTGATTACGCTAGAGGATGTTAGCACAGGCGTTGCGAGGATGAACGACAGACAAACCTGATGTGATTTTATGTAGAAAAAAAGCAACAGGCCCAATGTGAACAAGTTCTTCAAACCATGGTTGGTCACCCCTCCTCATGATCAGGACGCCCAACCGAAGCCAAGCGGACCCAGCAAACGCTGCCCTTTCAGGGCTGTTGGTGATAGTACCACTGGCCCTGCGCCAGCAACCAAGTTTCATCAACACTGGTGCTGATCGTGTCGTTGGCACGACGCGACAGCGGCAAATAAACGGTGACCAGGAGCTTGACCGCGCATTTTTCCGCCTCGCATTTGACCGACAAGACTTCGGCGCTCTTCCAGCGTACTTTATTAGCGAAGTTCAGGGCCCAGCTGTCAAAGTCATTGACCGCCCGGTACGACGGCTCCACCAACTCGTAGGCCTTGGGCCACTGGCTGGCGCCCTTGATCAGGTAAGACCAACGCTGCTCAGCGCGCTGGCGCACCACCTCTTCGGGCTTCTGGTTCGGGACACTGGAACAGGCGCCCAGCAGCAGCACCGTCAACCCCAGCGCCAGACCACTGACCCGACGGGTCCATTTTTGATCCCACATCACACATCACTCCTAAACGATAAAAAACAACTTCGTCGTTCAAATCAAGGACTTGCCTTGGCTTTGCCCGCCTCATTGACCAGGGCCGGGTGGGTCCCCGCCTTGGCAGACGGCAAGATCGACAAGGCCTCGAAACCCGTGAACCCCTTCATGCGGTCACGCAACTCTTCGCTGACGTCCCGGACCTCTTGGTCGGAGCGAACCACCCGCGGGGTCAGGACCACCAGCAGTTCGGTCCGATTCTGGGTCGACGTGCGAGTTCCAAACAAACCACCCACCACGGGAATCGAACTCAACAGCGGCAGGCCCGAGCTGCCGCTCGAGTTGTTGTCCCGGATCAAGCCCCCCATGACGATGTATTCGCCCGAGCGGACCGCCAGCTTGCTGGTGATCTGACGCTGATTAAAAGGGAACTGGCCTGTGGCTGAGTCCACCTTGGCGCCCACGTCAGACACCGACTGCACCAGGTCCATGGTCACCATGTTGCCCGCATTGACCGACGGTGTGACCGTGAGGTTCACCCCCGTGTCCTTGTATTGGATGCTGTTGCTGACGGCGCCACCAGTGATGATGGTCGACGCGGTCTGCACTGGCTGCTGGGTGCCCACGGTGATGTTGGCGGTGTGGTTGTCCAGCACCATCAGAGACGGGCTGGAAATCACTTTCAGCAGGGATTTGCTGGCCAAGGCACTCAAAACGCCCTGGATGTTGCCCGCCGAGTTCTTCAAGGTGTAGGAGAAACCCTGCACCGCGCTGGACAGGCTGCCGTCGGTGGCTGTGCTCAGCACCCCGGTGCCGGTGCCGCCGTTGACACCCTTGCCACTGAACATGCCCTGCAGCCCATATTGAAGCGAGTCGCCCAAGGTGACTTCAATGATGGTGGCCTCAATCAGCACCTGGGTGGGCGGCACGTCCAGGCGCTTCAGGGCCGCCTCGATCTTCATGAAGTCGTTGCGGTTGCCATACACCAGCACGGCGTTGTTGATGTCGTCCGCGATCATGCGCAGCCCCGGGGCCAGGGTGACCGCGCTGACCGGGGTGGTCTGGTTGGTGTTGGCCGTCCGGTTCAGGTTGGTGCCGAGGGTCAGGCCCGCGCCACTGGAGGACGAACCCAAGCCCGAACTTTGGCTGCTCGAGCCCAGCGAGGGCGCCACCCCCGAGTTCGAGTTACCCGTGGTGCTCGAGCCACCGAACAGGCCACCGATCACCGACGCGAGGTGCTTGGCCGAGCCGTTCTGCACCGGGTAGACAAACAACTGCGATTCGCCGCTGTTGCTGCTGGGCTTGTCCAGGCGCTCGATCCACAGGCGCGCCTCTTCAAGGTAGGCCACGCGAGGCGTCACCACCAGGATGCTGTTCATGCGCTCGATGGGCATGATGCGCACCGCGCCAAACAGGGGGAAGCTCTCCGACAGCGCCACCGACGAGCCCGAGGAGGACGCACTGCCCGACAAACCACCCGTGGCCGCCGAACTGGCCCCCGGGGCATTGCCCGCCACCCCGGCCGCGACACCGGCCGCCCCTGGCGCTGCGTTGGCGGCGGCAGCGCCGGCGCTGCCCGACATCAGCCGCAACGCCATCTCGACTTCCTTGATGGTTGCGTACTTGAGCGGGAACACCCCCACCGACATGCCCTTGAGCAGGTTCACGTCGAAGGTGCTGACCACATCGAGCCAACCCTCGGCCTGGGTGCGGTTACCCGCCAGCACGAGCAGGTTGCGCACACTGTCGACCCGCACCAGGGCGTCGGGCGGCAGCATCGGGCGCAGGATGGAGGCCATCTCGTTGGCGCCGATGTACTGCAGCGGCACGATGATGGCACCACTGCCCGGGGGCAAGGGCGACTTGGCGACCACCTGGCGGATGGTCGGGAAGATGCCGCGCAGGGCGTCGGGACGACCGATGTGGAAGGTACCGCGGCTGTCGCGGATCATCGACAGGCCATTGGCCTGCAAGGCGCTTTCCAGCAGCAAGACCGCGTGGTCGGGCGACACATCGGTCTGGGTTGACAGGGTCACCGTGCCCGCCACCTGGCCGTGCAACACATAGTCGGCCTTGACCACGTCCTTCATGACCACATGGATCACTTCGGAGATCGGGGCCTCTTCGAACTTGAAGGCCATGGCGGCGCCCTCAATGGCCGGGAAGGGCTTGGGCGCCGCGATCACGCGGTCATTGCCGACGATGATGCGCGGCTCGGCCTGCACCGGGGCTTCGGCGGCGATCTTGGTGCCCGAGGCCACCGGGGCCGTCACGGGGCCTCGGGTCCCGACCGGAGCCGGGGCCACGGGCGCCACGGCGGCAGCGGCCGGGGCCACCTCGACCGGGGCAGCGGCGGCCGCTGGAGCCGCCGGCTCGGGTGCGGCCACCACCGAGGCCGAAGCCGGCGCATCAGGGGCTGCCGGCGCCGACACCGGGATGGCAGCGGCCGGAGCCGGGGCCGGCGCAGGCGCCACGGTGGCGGTGACCGAGGGGGTGGTGGGGGTGGCCACCCCAGGTGACACGACCACGGGCTTGACCACCGCGGGACGCGGGGCCGGGGCGGCCACGGTGCTGCCCCCCACCGAGAACGGCGATGGGGCACCGGCGGTTTGCGCCTGCGCACAGACCTGAAGGGTGGCCAGGGCCACGAGCGTCAAAGCCAAACTGTGTTTGTTCATATCGAAATCACTCACTATTTGAGCGGCGTCAGGCCGGCTCGGCGCAAGATGTCCAGTCGCGCGGCTTCGCGGGCTCGCGCTTCTTCCTGCATTTTCTGTTGGGCACCCAGGGCTGCGCCGCCGGGATTGACGGCCTCGGTCGGCTGCGCCGCCGCCGCCGCCGGGGCCACCGCGCGGGCCGCCACTGCATGCACCAGGGTCAGGGTGCGGGTCTCGTCCCCACGGGCAAAGGTCACTTCGCGCCCGACAACGGACTTCACGACCCATTCGCCGACCTGGGACTGCACCGCCACCCGCTGCACCTTGCCGTCGATGCGGGCCACGATGCCCCCCCCGGTCTTGCCTCCGTACACCCCGAACAGCTGGATGTTAGCCAGCGGGTCCACCGGTGGCGGCGGCGCTGGCGGCGGAGGGGGTGGCGGGGGCCGGCGGCTGGGCGAGAACAGGGGGCGGTCCAACACGGCCACGAATCGCCCCACGTCGACGTCGCCGCCAACCGAGCCCCGGGGCAAGTTGATCTCGGCCAGCGCCATCGGCTGGGCCGCTGGTGCCGACCAGCTCACATGGCGCCAGTGGCCGTCGGCGTCCACCCACAGCACCAGCCCACCCAGGGCCAGCAAGGCATTGAGGCCCAGCAGCAACCAGGTGCCCTGACGGGTCAAGAAAAGTCGAAGGTTCATGGGTGCACCCTCAGCACGTAAAGGTTGATCTGGCCACCCAGCATCTGCGGCGTTTCGGCCTTGACCACCCCAATGGTCTGTGCGGTGAACCCCTCGACCAGGATGGCGGGGCCCGGGTCGGCCGCCAGCGCCACAAAAGCGCTTTGCAGGGCGGTCAGTTGCCCTTCGTAACGGACCACCACCGGGATGCGGTCGAACTGCTTTTCCTGCTTGGCCGGCAGCACCTGGCTGCTCATGACCTCCAGGCGCGCCTTAGCAAACACATCGCGGACACGGCGCTGCGCGTCATTGCCGGCCTGGGTGGCCTCTTGCGATTCGGGGTAGGCGTACTGAGCCACCAGCGCCGCTGACTGCTGAGCCAGGGTCTGCAACTTGTCACGCTGCTGCTCCAGCCCCAGCAAGCGGGCGTAACGCGGCTCGAGTTGGGCCATTTGCTCGCTGGCCCATTGGTGTTTGTAGGCCACATAGGCCGCCAACGCCAGCACCGGGGCCAGCAACAGCAAACCCAACAGAACCAGCACAGAACGGTCACGCGCGGTGCGCAATACCTGACTCATCGGACACCTCCGCCGACCGTGAAGGGGGACGCCCCCGCCGGTGCGGCCGGTGGCGGTGGCGGGGGGGGCGGTGGCGCCACCGGCGCCGGTGCGGGCGCCGCCACGGGCGCGGCGGCCACCGGAGCGACCGGCGCAGGCGCAGGCGCCGGTGTGGCGGCCGGGGCCGCCGTCGTGGCCGTGCCCCCCGAGGGTGTGGCAGGCGCCGGCGCCGTGGTGGCGGTGCCCGCAGCGGGCGTCGCTGCGCTCACCACCGGGGGCGGCGGCACGGGGTCGTTGGCGCGCATGGCCTTGGCGTCGAGCGTCAGCTCGATGGTGAAACTTTCCTTGGTGGCCCCCAGGGCCTTGACCGCGGCGGTGGGTGCCTTGACGTCCTTGAACAGCGGTTCGGCCCCCAGCTTTTGCATCAGCAAGGCTGAGTTGGGGGCCAGGCCGATCAGGGTGATCTTGTTGCCTTGCACCTGCAAAGACAGCAAAGAGGCATCGTCAGGCATGGCCTGGGTCAGCAGGTCCAAGGTGCGCAAGGGCTCCACCCGTTCGCGCAGCAGTTCACCGAGGTTGTTCAACTGCTCTGCCGACTGCACCAAAGCCTCGCGCTGGCGCAAGAAGGGCACGGTGCGGGACTGCACTTCTTTGAATTGGGCCAGCGCATCGAGCGCGCGCAGGCGCAACTGAGCCGACGGGGTGACGGCCAGCGCGGCCACCCCCACCAGGGCCAGGCCCAGCAAGCTGACGCGCAATGTCCGGCCCAGCGCCATGCGCTGACGGCGGGCGGCTTCGCCGTACCCTTGCAAGACGATCGGCTGGCCACGTGGCGGGGCGGTCGCCTCACGGGCCTGCAGGGCTTCTTCGCCCTCCAGCACCCACAGTTCTTGGGCGGTCTCATCGGCGCTGCCACTCGAGGCGGCCAGGAAGGCCGACACCTGACGGCGCGAGGCCATCACCAGCAAAATCCGCAGCCCCTGTTCGCCACGCCCCTGCACCCCATAACCCCACACCAGGTCTGAAGTCGCGAAGGGGCTGCTGGTTTGGGCTTCCAGCGCCAGCGCCGAACTCAGCTCCGCCTCGCCCAAGGCGGGCAAGGTCAGGGTGCGCGCCAGGTATTTGTCATGGGGCAACAGGCGCGCCAAAAAGGCCTTGCGCGGCGAGGGCTGCCAGGGTGTGGCGGCCTGGCCGTCGAGCCACAACCACTCGCTGCCATCGGCACGCACCAGGTGCACTGGCAGCGCGGGCGTCAGCCAGGCCAGCAGCGGATGCTGTGCTGCCCCCTGCCACAGGCGACGCAGCTCGGAACCGGCCTTGCGCAGGTCCAGGCCGAACAGTCGCAAATCTTGAGAGTTCAGTGCCATCAGAAATAGAGGGGGTAGACAGTGGGACTTGGGTTTTACAGAGGCGCCGACGCCGCAGGCTCCAGCCAACGACGCGCCGCAAAGATTTGCCAAGGCAGGCCATCGCGGCTGCCAGCGGCCACATCAACCCCGCGCAGGCTGAGCAACCAGCCGCCATCGGCCTGGGGAACACGCGCAATCAGCCAAAAACGGTTGCCAATGGTCTGGTCCAGCCAGCCCCCATCGAAGCGGCTGGTGTCCACGCCAGCACCCGGTGTGCGCCGGGCGGCATCGATCTGCAAGGCCATGGCCTCATCGCCCCCGGCCAGCACCTTGAGCACCCCCACCGGGGCCGCCAAGGGGTTGACCCCGCCCGTCGTACGGCGGTCCGCCACCACAAGGGGAGCGAGTCTAGCATAGAGCTCATAACCGACCCCTGGCAGCTGAAGCAGGTCCTCAGGGGCATCGAAACCCACCGTGGCCCCGGCCCCATCGCGCGCCTGGCGCTGAGCCATGACCTGGTTGGTCAGGGCCTCGGCCGGCCCCGCGGCCAACCCGCCGGCCACCGTGAACAGGCGGTTCAGCAGGCCCGCTGGCGCGCTGTTGAGGTTGATCAGGCCCGTCAGCGGGATCACCTGGACCTGGATCGGCACACCGGCAAACTGCACCGGCACCATGGTCAGCCCGGTCACGGCGGTCGGCTTGACCTGGATCTGCTGCAGCACCTGGTTGATGGCAGCGAGGCCGAGGGCGTCGCTGCTCAGCGCGCGCTGGTTGGCCGACACCTGGCGAATCTCATCGCGCGCGGTCTTGACCAGGCCGGTGACCACCAGGCTCAGCGCGGCCACGATCCACAGCACGGCGATCAGCGCCATGCCTTGCGCGCGGGGCCGGGCGGCGGGCATGCGACGGGCGCTCAATCCTGCCCCCCACCACCGACGGTGAACCCACCCAGGCTGCTGCTCGACGAGCTCAGCACCCGCAAGGGGATGATCACCTCGGGCCACGGCCCTTGTTGGGTCTGCACCAGCAGGCGCACGCGGCCCGGGAACTGATTGACCCGGTCCGAGGGCGAGTCGGCGCGCAACAGCCAGTCGGGCTGCCACTGCCCTGGGGCGCGGCGCAGGTCCTCATATTGAATAGAGAAGCCCGTCAGCCCCTGGACCAGCGGACGCATGTCCGTCAGGGCCCAATCCGGAAAACCCGCCATCGGGTTCCAGGGCGCGAAGCGCAGGGTCAACATCTGGCCCTGGGGCATCGACTCCGGTCCCAGGCGGAACACATAACGCCCGCCCGCGCCAAAGCGCGCCGGCATGATGCCCACCCACACCAAGGCATCCCCGCCGCCCTGGAACAAATAGGGACTGCCCTGCACACCGCCTTGCATCGGCACCTTGCGCATGGCCACCCGACCCAAAGCGCCGCGCAGAAAATCAAGGCTGGAGCGCAAGTCATCGGCGCGGGCGACGCGGGCGTCCACCCGTTCTTCGGTCTGGGCCATGGTGCGCAGGGCCGAGGTCATGGCCAGCATGACCAGGGACATCAGCGACATGACCACCAACAGCTCCAGCAAAGTGAAGCCGCGCCCAGCCCCCCGCCCCCGGGCGAGGCCAGGTCGGCAGGAGAGCCACAAACCACGGCGCATCATCAGCTTCCCCCTGGCACCACGGCCCGGCGCTGAGGCAGCAGGGTGACCGCCTCCAGTTGCCGCCAGCGTTCGCCGTCGAGCCAGCGCACGGTCATGAAGACCCGGTGCAAAGGCACCGCGCGCGGATCGAGGTCGGCGCCCTGGGCCCAGGGTTCGGAGCGCACGGCCCACTCGAAACCGGCCGTGCGGCCGCTCTCGTTGACCCCGGTTTCGGGCACCGCATCGCGCGCCGACAGCAGGGATTCCAGCACGATGCCCGCCCGCTGGCTGGCCTCGGCCTGCCCCACGCTGCGGGCCGAACCGCCACTGGCGCGGTACAACAAGCCCATGGCCATGCCCATGATGGCGATGGCCACCAGCAACTCCAGCAAGGAGAAGCCCTGGCTGCGCTGGACGGAGAGGCCGCTCATGGGCGGATCGGCTCGGTGCTGATCTGGCCGGACAACCAGTCGACCCGCACCCGCGTACCCTGCCCCGACGGGCGGAACACGTCGACGCTGCCACCGGTGGCACCGCCCTCGGGCATGAAGCGAATGGCCGCCACCTGGTTGCCGGACATCTCGATGCCCGCCACCGTGGCCCGCACCTGCAGGGGCTCGGGGATGTCGCGTGCATTTTGGCCATCCAGCCCAAAACGGCGACCGGGCAGATCGAGCCGAAAGCGCACCTCGCGCCCCTGCACCCGCGCCTGCTGACGCGCCTGGCGCAGGTCGGACAGCATGGCGCGCAGCACATCGCGGTATTGGGCGGACTCCTGCATGCGCGAGAAGGCGAAGGGCACCACGCCGACCAACAGGGCGGCGATGGAGAACACCACCAGCAACTCAATCAGCGTGAAGCCACGCTGCGCCTGCACGCCCGCCGCCCTTGCTTACTTGGCGTTGCGGATGTCGGCGTTTTCGCCCTCACCACCGGCGGCACCGTCGGCGCCGAAGGAGATCAGCTCCACATTGCCGCCCGCCAGGGCGTACTTATAGGGCTTGCCCCAGGGGTCGGTGGGCACGCCGCCCTTGAGGTAGGGGCCGTTCCAGCCCGTGACCGACGCCGGCTTGGTGACCAGGGCGTCCAGGCCTTCCTCGGCGGTGGGGAAGCGGCCCACGTCCAGCTTGAACAGGTCGAGCGATTTTTCGAGGTCGGCGATCTGCACGCCGGCGGTCTTGGACTTGGCGCCCCCCAACTGGTTGAGCACGCGCGGGCCCACCAGGCCGGCCAGCAGGGTCAGGATCGCCAGCACCACCAGCAGTTCGATCAGGGTGAAACCCCGGCTGGCACGTTGACGACGGCTTTGGCGAATGCTCACCATGATGAATCCTTCAGTAAAAAATCAAGATGCAAGGTCATTGATGGACAGGATGCCCAACAAGATGGAGACGATGATCGACGCGATCATCAACCCCAGAACGATGATCAGGAGCGGCTCCACGAGGGTCAGGCTCCGTTTGATGCCGACTTCCACATCCCGGTTCAGGATGTTGGCCAACTCCAGCATCATGGGGCCGATGCGGCCCGTCTCTTCACCCACTCTGATCAAGTTGATGGCAAGAGGTTCAAAAATACGGGTGGCCGAGATCGCATCGACCATCTTGCCGCCCTCTTTGACGTTTGGCCCGACGCTGGCCAGGGCCTGACGCAACACCGTGTTGGTGACCGTGTCGGTGGCGATGTGCAAGGCCGTGAGCAGGGGCACCCCATTGCCCAGCAAGGTGCCCAGCGAACGCGAAAACAGGGTCAACTGGTACTTCAGCATCAGGCGGCCCAGCAGAGGCAGGCGCAGCACCGTGACCTGCCACCACTGCTGCCCCTTGGGCGACGTCAGCCAGCGGCGCAGGCCCCAGACCAGCAGCGCGGCCCCGAGCGCCATGAACACACCGTAGCGGGTGAAGGCCTGGCCCAGGCCCATCACCAGGCGGGTGGGCATGGGCAGGGCATCGCCCATGTCGGTGAACAGTTTCTCGAATTGCGGCACCACAAAACCCAGCATGGCCACCAGCGACAGCACCGCCACCCCCAGCAGAATGGCCGGGTAGATGGTGGCCGAGACCACGCTTTCGCGCAGCGCGCGCAGGCGCTCCATGTGCTCGACCAGGCGCTCCATGACCGAGGTCAACTGGCCGCTGACCTCGCCCGAGCGGATCATGTTGATGTAGAAGTCGCCGAACAGGTTGCGGTTCTTGGCCAGCGCCTTGCTGAATGGAGTGCCGCCCTTGACGTCTTCGAGCGTGCGCTGGGTCAGTTCGGCCACCGAGGGCTTGTGGCTCATGCCGATCAGCACGCGCAGGGCGTTGTCCAGCGCCAGCCCGGCGCGCAACATGATGGACAACTCCGAGGTCAGCAACAGGATGTCGGCCTGATTGACCGGGCCGCGGCCCAGGCGCTGCTTGCCCGGCGCGGCCACCAGGCCCGCCAGGGCCGCCGCGCCAGCCGACTCGGTCGGGGCCGGCGCAGCGCCGTCGTCGGCGCCGGGGGCGCGGATGCTCAGCGGCGTCAGGCCGCGTGCACGCAGTTGTTTTTGCACCGCGGCCGCAGAGGCGGCCTCCAGCCGGCCCTCCTGGGCCTTGCCGGCGGCGTCGGCGGCACGCCAGATGAACTCAGGCATCGCCCTGGTCCTCCGTCACGCGCAGCAATTCATCCAGGCTGGTGACGCCTGCCACCACCTTGCGCAGGCCGTCATCGTGCAGGGTCAGCATGCCCGACTGGATGGCCAGCGCGTGCAGACGGCTGGCGTCCTCGCCGGCCACGATGGCGCGGCGCATCGGCTCGTCGAGCACCAGCAGTTCATGGATGCCGGTGCGGCCCTGGTAGCCCGAACCGCGGCAGTGGTCACAGCCCACCGCCTTGTAGAGGGGCTGCCCTGGCGCGCAGAAGCGGTGCAGACCGGCCGTGGCCAGCAACTCGGCCGACGGGACCTCGGGCGCCTTGCAGTGCTTGCACAGGGTGCGCACCAGGCGCTGGGCCAGCACGCCGTTGACCGACGAGGTGATCAGGTAGCCCTCAACGCCCATGTCCTTCAAGCGGATCACGGCGCCTGCGGCGGTGTTGGTGTGCAGCGTGGACAGCACCAAGTGACCGGTCAGCGCCGACTGCACCGCGATCTGGGCGGTTTCGCCATCGCGCATTTCACCGATCATGATGATGTCCGGGTCCTGCCGCAGGATGGAGCGCAGCGCGCTGGCAAAGGTCAGGTTGATCTGCGGGTGCACCTGGATCTGGTTGATGCCTTCGAGCTGGTACTCGACCGGGTCTTCCACCGTGATGATCTTCTGTGTGGCCGAGTCCAGCTTGGACAGGGCCGCGTACAGCGTGGTGGTCTTGCCCGAGCCGGTCGGCCCGGTGACCAGCAAAATGCCGTGCGGCTTGGCCAGCAGCGCGTTGAAACGGCTCAGGGTGTCGCTCGCAAAGCCCATGCTCTCGAGGCTGAAACGCACGCTGGCACGGTCCAGCACCCGCATCACCACGCTTTCGCCGTGCACGGTGGGCACGGTCGAGACCCGCAAATCGAGCTCACGGCCCTTGACCCGGGTCTTGATGCGGCCGTCCTGCGGCAGGCGGCGCTCGGCGATGTCGAGGTGGGCCAGCAGCTTGACGCGCGAGTTCACCGCCGCACTGTGCTTGGGCGGCACCAGCTCACCGGCGTGGATCACGCCGTCGACGCGGTAGCGCACATGCAGACCGTCATCGAAAGGCTCCAGGTGGATGTCGGAGGCGCGCAGGTCGATCACGCGGCCAATGATGCTGTTGACCAGGCGGATCACCGGCGCTTCACTGGCCAGGTCCTTCAGGTGTTCGACAAAGTCGCCGCCCAGGCCCTCGTCCTCAAAGCCGTCGGCCTGCTCATCTTCCGGCTCCGGCACCGGCTGGGCCAGGGCCTTCTCGATGTCGCTTTCAAGGCTGATGAAGGGGCGGATGTTCAGGCCGGTCGACAGGCGCAGGGCCTTGAGCACAAACGCGTCCTGCGGCACCGCCATGGCCACGTCCAGCTGGTCGACGTCCAGGCGCAGTGGGTAGACCTGGTTGGCCGCGAGGAACTCGGGCAACAGGCCCTCGACCTCGGGCGGCACCTCCGGAAAATCATCGGCCCTGGCCACGGGCACGCCCAGTTGCTGCGACAGCGTGGCCAGCACGTCCAGCTCGGACACCAGGCCCAGCTGCACCAGCACCCGGCCCAGCATGTTGCCCAGTTCTTGCTGCGCCTGCAGCGCGCGCTCCATGTCGCGTGCGCTGAGCTTGCCCTGCTGCACCAACAGCTCGCCCAGGCGGGGGCGCTCCACGGCATTCGTCAGCGAAGGCTCGATGGCAACAGGGGCGTCAGTGGTCATGAGATGGAGAGTGAGGCAAAGGGGCCCCGGCCCAGGCGGCAACAACACCCGCCTGAGGCCGGTCCGACCGCCCACACAGGCGGCCGCACGGGCCCACAACAAGGGCGCAATTTTGCACCATCTGCCCCGCGCCACGGTGAACCTGCCCCGGCACGCTCAGCGCCAGCTGAGTGGCAGGACCCGGTAATAGAGGCTCAGTTGGCGGTACAGCGCCGGGCGCTCGGCGGCCAGGCGCTCCCCCTGCTCAAAGAAGGCTTCACTGGCGACGGCCCAAAACTCCGCGGGATCGGTGGCCCCATACGGGTCCAGCAGCCCGGGCAACCCCGCAGCCACCCGGGCTTGCAGGGCGGCCAGCTCATCGGCCATCACCTGCTGCCACTCGCGCTGGCGCCGCCGCGAACCCAGGCGCGGCACACCGTTGGCCGGTCCGTTGTCCTGGTCCAGTTGGTGGGCAAACTCATGGATCACCACATTGCGCCCGTCGCCGGGATCGGCGCTGCCGGCCTGCACATCGGCCCAGGACAGTATCACCTGCCCCGCTTGCCATGACTCCCCCGACAGGGCCTGACGCTGCTCGTGCACCACCCCCGCCGCCCCAGTGCGGACGCGGTCGACCCAGAAGGGCGCCGGGTACAGCAGGACCTGGCGCAGCGATTCAAAGTCGGCGCCGGGCCGGTTCAACAACAGCAAGCAGGCCTGTGCCGCCACCACGACGCGCATGGCTTCGGTCAGCACCAGACCGTCACAGGCGAGGAAAGGCTTCTCGGCCAGGAACACCAGCATGCGCTGCTTGAGTTGCAGCTGCAGGTCCGCCGGCAGGCGGGCCACCAACGGCACCTGTTCGCGCAGGATCGCCCGCCAGTGGGCCGGAAACGCCTGACGCCGCCAGCGCCAACGCTGCCAGGCCTGGCGCCAAGGCGCCAGCCAGAGCCAGGCCGCGCCCAGCAGGGACACGCCCACCAACGCCCCAAAAGCCCATGTATTCATGATGTGAAAAGGGCGACAAATGCCCCGTGCAACGCATCTGCGCCCCACGGCGCCAAATTCAAGCGCCCCGAGCAGGTAACATCCTGCGCCATGAAAGCAGGTGTTGTTTGTGAGTGAAGGGGCCGCGGCGGCAGCGCCTCAAAAGACCAAAACCGTCGTCGAGGGCCTGACCCTCTCGGTGGTCAGCCACGGCCATGACGACTGCCTGCACACCCTGCTGGCGCAGTTGGCTCAGCAGCACGCGGGCGTGCTCAAGCACCTGATCGTGACCCACAACCTGCCCGCGCCAAGCCGCCCCCTGCCCACCCCGCCAGGCGGCTGGCCTTTTGAGCTGACCGAGCTGCACAACCGCACCCCGCAGGGTTTCGGCCACAACCACAACCAGGCCTTCCAGCACTGCCGCAGCCGGCATTTCGGGGTCATCAACCCCGACCTCGAAGACCTGCCCGCCGACCTGTGGCCGCGCCTGGTGACCCTGGCCGACCAGCCGGGCGTGGGCTGCGCCTACCCACGGCTGCTGAACCTGGACGGCACCGTGCAGGACAGCGAGCGCGAGATTCCGACCCCCTGGGCGCTGCTCAAGCGCTACACCCACCGCCCGCCCGTGCCACGCCGCGACTGGGTCAATGCCGCTTGCTGGGTGCTGCAAAGCGACATCTGGCGCCAGATGGGCGGGTTTGACGAAGGCTATTTCCTGTACTGCGAGGACGTGGACTTTTGCCTGCGCCTGCAGACCGCCGGCTGGCAACTGGCGCGCGCCGACACCCACATGACGCACCATGCACAGCGCACCAGCCACCGGGAATGGCGCTATGTGAGCCTGCACCTGCGCAGCCTGCTGCGCCTGTGGACCACGCCGGCCATGTACCGTTACCAGCGCCACCTGCGCCAGCAAGCCAGGCGCTGAGGCCTCCCTGAGGGGCCGCCGCACTGCGGTGGGCCAGCGCCCCAGTCACCCGCCGTCGCCCGGCCGCTGACGCTGGCCCGGGCTCAGCCCTGGCGCCAGGGCAGGCCGCGGAAGCGCCAGCCGCCCTTGCGGCCGCGCTGGCCGTTCTGGTCCGGGTCGCCTTCAAAGCCCTCCAGGATGTTGTAGGCCTCGGCCACCCCCAACTCGGTGGCCCGCCGCGCCGCCGCCACCGAGCGCACACCGCTTCGGCACAGCAGCACCACCTTGCGCCCCTCGGCGGCAGCGGCCAGCACGCCAGCGTCAAACGCTGGGTTCATGGCCATGCCGGGCCACTGCTTCCAGGCCAGGCCGACACTGCCCGGCACGTGGCCGACCCATTCGCGTTCGGCCTCGGTGCGCACATCCACCAGCACCGCCTCGCCGGCCTGCACCCATTGCCAAGCCAGCGCGGGCGACACGTCACCGGCGTAACCCGTTGCCGGCAGGGGCTCGCCCACGGGCTGCGCGCCCGCGTCCTGGCGCAGGCCCGACCGCAGGTTGGCCGGCACGGCTTCGTCGATGCGGCGCGGCTTGGGCAGGTCCAGCGCGGCCATCAGGGCCACGAACTCGGCCTGGCTGCGGCCTGCGATGCGGGCGTTGGCGGTCTTTTCCACCCCGATGCTGGAGCGGGTGCGGCCCTGGTAGTCGTGGCCCGGCCAGACCACGGTGGCGTCGGGCAGCTGGAACAGCACCTCGGTCAGGCTGCGGTACAGCGCCTCGGCACTGCCCGACTGGAAATCGGTGCGGCCACAGCCATTGATCAGCAGCGTGTCGCCCGTGAAAACATGCTCGCGCCACAGGTAGCACATGCTGCCGGCGGTGTGGCCCGGGGTGTGCAGGGCGCGCAGGGTTTCGCCGCCGAAGCTCAAGGTCTGGCCATCGACCAGCAGCGTGGCGGCCGTGCCGACACCACAGCCCTCCGGGGCCACGGTGTGGGCGCCGGTGTGCTCGGCCAGCGCCGCGGCGCTGGTGATGTGGTCGGCGTGGGCGTGGGTTTCGAGGATCCAGCGCAGCGTCAGGCCCTGCTCGCGCAGCAACTGAAGGTCTCGCTCCAGCTGCTCGTCGACCGGATCAATGATCACAGCCTCGCGCGTGGCCGGGTCGTGCAGCAGGTAGGTGTAGGTGCTGGAAGCGGCGTCAAACAATTGAATGGGGTGCATCTCGGGTCCTTGCAAAGTCATCAAAGCAGCGGCCGCTCGGGCCGGTTCATCAGGCGAATTTAGCCAACATCCCGGCCACCTGGGCCCCTGGCATGCCGCCCTGCTCGATCATGCAGCCCACCATGTTGAAGAAGGACTTGTCGAGCGCCTTGCGCGCCGCGGCCAATTGCTGGGCAATCTGCTCGCAGTCGGCTTCTTCCTCGATCAGACGCTGCACACCGCGCAGCTGTCCTTCGACACGGGCCAGGCGGGCCTGCAGGGCTTTTTTCTTGGCGGGATCGGCCAATTGCGACATGGAAACTCCTGGGAATCAAAACGGGGCGGTCACGCAAATATACCCCATGGAGTATATTTGCCGCTGAACACGAAAGGATATTGCCCATGGACACCCTGCACCCTTACCTCCAATCCAGCCTCGGGGGTTTGCTGATCGGCCTGGCCAGTTGGTGGTTGCTGGCCGCGCTGGGCCGGGTCACCGGCATCAGTGGCATCGCGGCGGCCCTGCTGCCGGGCCGCCAGGCCCCCACGCGCGGCGACCGGGCCTGGCGGGTGGCTTACCTCGCGGGCCTGGTGCTGGGCGGCGCGCTGTTCACCCTGTGGTGGCAGCCCCCGGCCACCGTGCTGCGCCCCCTGCCCCTGCTGGTGCTGGCGGGCGGCTTGGTTGGTTTTGGCACGGTGCTGGGCTCGGGTTGCACCAGCGGCCACGGGGTCTGCGGTCTGGGCCGGCGCTCGCTGCGCTCGCTGGTGGCCACCGCCACCTTCATGGGCACCGGCTTTGCCACCGTGGGCCTGATGCGCTGGCTGGCTTGACCCCCTCCTCCCCTCCCACCTCCACACCGGAATCACACCATGCCTACCCCCACCCCGACCGCCTCCCTTTCCCCCCACACCCCGCCCGCCCGCTGGGCGGTTTGGCTCAGCGCCTTCGGCGCCGGCACCCTGTTTGCGGCTGGCCTGGTGCTGTCGGGCATGACCCAGCCCGCCAAGGTGATGGGCTTTCTGGACCTGGGCGCCATCGCCGAAGGACGCTGGGACCCCAGCCTGGCCTTTGTCATGGGCGGCGCGCTGATGGTCACGCTGCTGGCCTTTGCGCTGACGCCACCCACGGCCGCCCAACCGCAACGCAAGCCCTGGCTGGCCGACCGGTTTCAGCTGCCCACCCGACGCGACCTCGACGGCAAGCTGATCACCGGCGCCGCGCTGTTTGGCGTCGGCTGGGGCTTGGCGGGCTACTGCCCCGGTCCCGCACTGGCGTCGCTGCTGACCGGTGGGCTCGACGCGCTGGCCTTTGTTGCCGCGCTGGTGGCGGGCATGGCCGTGGCACGACGCTGGGTGGCCTGACCCGCAGGTGACCGACAGCGGGGACGGCCGGCGCTACGCTGCCAGCCCATGTTCTCCCCCTCAGGATCACCGACATGAGCGCTTCGTCCCCGGCCCTTGCGGGCAACCGCGTCCTTGCCCACACGGGTGCCAGGTTCCCCATTTTTCAGGCCCCCATGGGCTGGATCGCCCGCACGCCCCTGGCCTCGGCGGTGTCGCGGGCCGGCGGGCTGGGCATCATTGAAACCTCGTCCGGCGAGACCGCCAACTGCCAGGCCGAGATCCGCCAGATGCTGGCGCTGGGCCTGCCGTTCGGGGTCAATCTGCCCATCCGCTTCCTGCACGACGAGGCCATGCTGCGCTTTGTCTGCGACAGCGGGGTGCGCTTTGTGACCACCTCGGCGGGCAGCCCGGCCAAGTTCATCGCGCCGCTGAAGAGCGCGGGCATCACGGTCTACCACGCGGTGCCGACGCTGGAAACCGCGCTCAAATGCGCCGACGCCGGCGTCGACGGCCTGGTGGTCGAAGGTGCCGAAGGCGGCGGCTTCAAGAACCCCGAAGAAGTCTCCACGCTGGTGCTGCTGCAAAGCATCCGCAGCCGACTCGACCTGCCCCTGGTGGCCGCGGGGGGCATCGTCGACGGGCGCGGCATGGCGGCCGCCTTCGCGCTCGGGGCCGAGGCGATCCAGATGGGCACCCGCTTTGTCTGCTGCGCCGAAAGCCCCGTGCACGCCCACTACAAGAACGCCATCGTCAACGCCAGCGAGACCGGCACCTGGGTGCTCAACAAAAAGGCCTCGCCGTGCATCCGGGCGCTCAAGTCCGAGCGCACACGCCAGATCCACGAAGCCGGCCTGATGCCCCCCGACACCTTTGCCGGCCTGCAACAGGTTTATTTCGGCGGCGACATGGAGGCCGCACCGGCCCTGGCCGGCCAGAGCGTGGGCCTGATCGAGGGCGTGAAGACCGCGCAACAGATCATCGACGACACCGTGCAGGGCTTCTTCGACATCACCGCCCGGCTCGGTGGCCTGGCCCAGGGCCACGCCTTTGGCTGAGCCCACGCGGCCAGCGCGCCGCCCCGCTTTTGCCTTCCCCCACCACCTCAAAAACCAACGGAGACCTCGCTCATGGACACCCAAAAACTCTTCTCGCTGCAAGGCCGCACGGCCCTGATCACCGGCGGCTCGCGCGGCATTGGCCGCATGATCGCCGAGGGCTTCATCGCCCAGGGCGCACGCGTCTACATCTCGGCGCGCAAGGCCGCCGCCTGCGATCAGACCGCAGCCGAACTGTCGCAACACGGCCACTGCGTGTCGCTGCCGGGGGATGTGTCCACGCTGGCCGGTGCCCAGGCGCTGGCCGCGGCCTACGCACAGCACGAGGACTCGCTGGACATCCTGGTCAACAACGCGGGCGCCGCCTGGGGGGCCCCGTTTGACGAGTTCCCGGAGAACGGCTGGGACAAGGTGGTCGACCTCAACCTCAAAGCCCCGTTCTTCCTGACCCAGACCCTGGTGCCGCAACTGCGCCGGGCCGCGGCCAAGTGCCCGGCCAAGGTGATCAACATCGCGTCCATCGACGGCATTTCGGTCAACCCCCTGGAGACCTACTCCTACGCCGCCAGCAAGTCGGGCCTGATCCACCTGACGCGTCGCATGGCGCTGCGCCTGATCGACGACAACATCGTGGTCAGCGCGATCGCCCCCGGCGCTTTTGCCTCGGAGATGAACCGCGATGCGCGCGACCATGGCGAAGCGGTGTCCGCGCGCATCCCGGCGCACCGCATTGGCGAGCCCGAAGACATGGCCGGCGCGGCGATTTTCCTGGCCTCGCGGGCCGGTGACTATGTGGTCGGCTCGACGCTGACGGTCGACGGCGGCGTGACGCACGCGCGCGGCTGAGGCGGCAAGCCCCCGCCGGGGCCGTGGCTCAAAGCCAGCCCAGCCCCCGGCACAGCCAGATCACCAGGGGCATCAACAAGGCCGTGGCCACGCCGTTGAGGCCCATGGCCAAGGCCGAGAAGGCGCCAGCCGTCTCATGCACCTGCAGGGCCCGCGCGGTACCGATGGCGTGCGCCGTGATGCCCACGGTGAAACCGCGCACCGCCGGATCCTGGATGCCCGCCAGGTTGAGCAGCGGACGCGCCATGATGGCGCCCCCGACACCGGTGACCGCCACGGCCACCGCAGCCAACGAGGGCAGGCCGCCCCAGCGCTCCGCCATGGCCATGGCAATGGGCATGGTCGATGACTTGGGCATCAGGGACAGCAAGGTCTCACGCGTGCCGCCCAACGCCCAAGCGATGCCCACCGCCGACACCATGGCCGTGAGCGACCCCACCAGCAAAGCCACCAGCACCGGCCGCCAAATGCGGCGCAAGCGCTGAAACTGGCTGAACAAAGGCACAGCCAGCGCCACCGTGGCGGGGCCAATCAGGAAGTGAACGAACTTGGCGCCATCAAAGTAGGTGGGGTACGGCGTGCCTGTGAGCATCAACACCGCGATGATGAATGCCACCGCGGTGAGCACGGGGATCAGAAAGGGCTTGTGTCCGGACCGCTGGTACAGCGCCACCGCCCCAAGGTAAGCCAGCAGGGTGAGGGCGAGCCAGAGCAGCGGCGAGCGGCCCAAAAACACCCAGATCTCAAACAGACCGCTGGTGTTCACAGCCCGTCCTCCCCACCGTGGTCGGGCGACTCGCCCCCACTGCGCCGCAGCATCCAGCGGAAGGTGTAGGCCGTCACCAACAGAGTGACCGCGGCGCCTCCCAGGCAGGCGGCCAGGAAGGGCAGCCATTCATGCGCCACGCGCCCGAAATGCATCATCACCCCGGTCACGGCGGGAATGAACAACAGCATCAGGTGTTGCAACAGCCCCCCGGAGGCCTGGCGCAAGCCCTCAGGCACTGCCCCCCGCCAGACCAGCCACAGGGCCAGCAACAGCATGCCCAGCAGCGGCCCGGGCATTGGCAAGCCCAGCCAGAACACCAGGCCTTCGCCCAGCAGCTGCATCAAAAACAAGAGGGTCAGGCCGTGGATCACTGCCTGCCTCACCACTCAGGCAAACCCACTTGGCGCAGTTGCTGGCGCCGCTGGGCGTGGTCAGGCACCACGCTGGCCACCGTGTCCCAAAAGCGCGGGCTGTGGTCCATCACCCGCAAGTGGGCCAGCTCGTGCACCACCACATAGTCGATGACGGGCAGGCTGAAATGGATCAGGCGCCAATTGAGCCGGATGCTGCCATCGATGCGCGCACTGCCCCAGCGCGTGCCCGCGTTGCTGAGCGCCAGCTTCTTCCACTGCACGCCCAGCTGGGGGGCAAAGTGGTCCAGGCGCTGGGTGAACAAGGCCTTGGCCTCGCGCATCAGCCAGGCCTGCACGGCATCGCGCACCTGGCTTTCAGCCGCCTGCGGCGGCAGGCCCAGCAGCAGGCGCCGGGACACGCCCACGGCCAGCGCCTCGGTCGGCGTCAGGGTTTGCAACTGGCCGCCGGGCGACTGACCGGGGCTCAGCGTGAGGCGCAGGGGCTCCCCCAGGTAGGGCAGCTCCGCGCCATCCGCCCAGCGCACCTGGGCGGCAGCCTGGCGCTGCAGGCGTTCGCGCGATTCACCGAGCTTACGCAGGATCCAGGCGCTCTTGCTTTGCAAGGCCGCATCGACCTCGACCAGCGTGACCCAGCGCGGAGCGCTGACCACCAGCCCGTCGGGCCCCACCACAAAGCCAATGCTGCGTCGCTGGGCGCGCTTGAACAGGTAGGCCACGGTGCTGTCTTGCAAGCGCAAGGTCCGGTTGGCCTGGGGGTGCTGAAACGCCACCGGGGCGACGGCTTCGGCCAACGGCACCGCCGGGCTCGTCGCCACCGGGGCGCGAGGTGGGGACGGTGGCCTGGACGTCGCTGCCCCGGCCCCCAGATCGGGGGTGGGGGCGGCGAACAGGTCATCTTCTGGCGCCGCCGGCATCGATGGCGTTGCGGCGCGGCGGGGCGGCCGAGGCCCTGTCGAGCGGCGAGGTCGCGCCCCCTGGGGCGGGGCCGGCACCGGGGTCGCAGGGGCGCGGTCCCGCTCGAACAGGTCGAGCGTGAACTGCAGCAGGCGGTGCATGGCGAAAACAGGCAGGGTGCCGACCTTCAGGCAGGCTTGGACGGGGTCGCCGGCGAGCTGGCATAGGCCTCGGGGTCGAGGCGGCGCATCTCGGCCTCGATCCACGCTTCGACCTCACGCATCAGCTCATCGGGCTGGCGGCCCACGCTGGGAATGGGCTTGCCAATCGACACCTCGACCACGCCAGGGCGCTTGATGAAGGCCTTGCGCGGCCAGCATTTGGCCGAGGTCACGGCGACCGGGATCACAGGCGCCCCGGTCTCGATGGCCAGGCGCGTGCCGCCGCTCTTGTACTGGCCCTTTTGCCCGCGCGGGATGCGCGTGCCTTCCGGGAACATGATGATCCAGATGCCCTGCGCCAGCAGGCGCTTGCCCTGGGCCACCACCTTGTTGAAGGCCTGGGCACGCTGGCTGCGGTCGATGTGGATCATGTCCAGCCGGCCCATGGCCCAGCCGAAAAACGGCACGTACAGCAGCTCTTTCTTGAACACGTAGGCCAGCGGATGCGGCATCAGCGTGGGCATCAGGAAGGTCTCGAAGGTCGACTGGTGCTTGACCAGCAGGATGGCCGGTGCGGTCTCGCCCACGGGCAGGTTCTCGCGGCCGATCACCTTGACCTGGATGCCCAGGATGACGCGCGCGCCATCGGTGGCCCAGCGCAGCCAGCGCACCGCCATCCACCACAGCGGTTTGCCGCGCCGCCAGATCGAGGCCACCAGCATGATCAGGGCCCAGGGCATGACGGTGACCAGCATCCACAGGGCATGCAAGATGGAACGCAACAAAGACATGGGGACTTTCTCGGAGAGGAAACTCAAACAAACAGGGCGCGCACGGCGGGCCCTCAGGCCTGCTGGGCCTGGCGCTGCGCCTCGCGGGCCAGCAGGTGGTCGGCAAACGCGCCCACATCGGCATGCACCCGGGTGCCCGGGGGGAAGGTGTCGGGCAGTGGCCGGTCGCGCCATTCGGCGCCCAGGCCCGTGAGCACCAGGTGGGGCTCGCACCCGGCCGCGTGTCCGGCCTGCAGGTCGCGCAGGCTGTCACCGGCCATCGGCACGCCATTCAGGCTGATGCCATAGCGTTCACCAATCTGCTCGAACAAGCCCGGCAGCGGCATGCGGCAACGGCATTCCTCGTCGGGCCCGTGGGGGCAGAAGAACACCGCTTCAACCCGCCCACCGGCTGCGGCCAGCAGCTTGTGCATCTTGGCGTGCATGGCATTGACCTGGGCCATGTCGAACAGACCCCGCCCCAGCCCGCCCTGGTTGGACACCACCACGACCTGGAAACCGCCGTGGTTGAGGCGGGCAATGGCCTCCAGCACGCCCGGCAGGGGCAGCCATTCCTCGGGGCTCTTCACGAAGTCGTCACTGCTTTCGTTGATCGTGCCGTCGCGGTCAAGAATGACGAGTTTCATGGGGGGCTCCTGAGGGGGGAAAGGCTTAGCTGGCCAGGCGGGCCAGGTCGGCCACGCGGTTCATGGCCTCGTGCAGGGTCTTGAGCAGGCCCTGGCGGTTCAGGCGCAGGTCCGTCTCTTCGGCGTTCACCATCACGCCGTCAAAGAAGGCGTCGACCGGTGCACGCAGCGCTGCCAGAGCCTGCAGCGAGGCGGTGTAGTCACCGGCCTCGAACTGCTGGTTGGCGCCCGGCACGGTGGCTTGCAGCGCGGCATACAGCGCCTGCTCGGCGGGCTCCTTGAGCAGCACCGGGCTGACGTGGGCGTCCACCTCACCGGCCTTCTTGAGGATGTTGCTGACGCGCTTGTTGGCTGCGGCCAGGGCCGCGGCTTCGGGCAGGGCGGCAAAGGCGCGCACGGCTTCGAGGCGCTGGGCCACGTCGGACAGGCGCTGCGGGCGCAGCGCCAGCACGGCGTCGACCTCCTGGGCGCTGAAGCCTTGCTCGCGCAGGCCACCGGCGAGGCGGTCGTAGATGAAGTCGGCCAGCGCCGGGGTGGCGTCGGTGATCTTGTCGCCGAACGCGGGCACGGCGCTGCTCAACAGGGCCGACAGCGACAGCGGCAGTTGCTGGTCGATCAGCATGCGCACCACGCCCAGCGCGTGGCGGCGCAGGGCAAACGGGTCTTTGTCACCGGTGGGCAGGTTGCCAATGCCGAACATGCCGGTCAGGGTTTCGAGCTTGTCGGCCAGGGCCACCACCAGGCCCACGGTGCCGCGCGGCAGGCTGTCGCCAGCGAAACGGGGCTTGTAGTGGTCCTCAATGGCGTCGGCCACGGCTTCGGGCAGGCCGTCGTTGAGCGCGTAGTAGCGGCCCATGGTGCCTTGCAGCTCGGGGAACTCGCCCACCATGTCGGTCACCAGGTCGGTCTTGGCCAGCTGGGCGGCCAGATCGGCTTGTTCGACCAGGGTGGCGTCGCCCAGCTGGGCGGCGATGGCGCGGGCAATCGTGCGCACGCGCTCGACGCGTTCGCCCTGGGTGCCCAGCTTGTTGTGATAGACCACCTTGCCCAGGCCCTCGACGCGCGAGGCCAGGGTCTTTTTGCGGTCCTGGTCAAAGAAGAACTTGGCATCGGCCAGGCGCGGGCGCACCACGCGCTCGTTGCCACCGATCACCGCACTGGCGTCGTCGGGACGGATGTTGCTGACAACCAGGAACTGGTGGGTCAGCTTGCCGGCCGCGTCGAGCAGGGGGAAGTACTTCTGGTTGGCCTTCATGGTGAGGATCAGGCACTCTTGCGGCACGTCCAGGAACTGGGTCTCGAAGGCGCAGACCAGCACATTGGGACGCTCCACCAGGGCGGTCACCTCGTCGAGCAGGGCGTCGTCTTCGATCGGGCGCACACCGCCACCGATCTGGGCCGCGCGCTCGGCCAGTTGGCGCGCGATCTCGGCGCGGCGCTCGGCAAAGCTGGCGATCACAGCGCCATCGCGGCGCAGGGTGTCGGCGTAGTCATCGGCGTGGGCCAGGGTGACCACGGGCTGGGCGGCCTCAAAGCGGTGGCCCTGGGTGGTGTGGCCTGCGCTCAGCCCCAGCACCTTGACCGGCACCACGCTGCTGCCGTGCAAGGCCACCAGGCCATGAGCGGGACGCACAAAGTGGACGCTGCTCCAGCCCGGCAGCTCGCAGTCGGTTTCGAGCTGGTAGGTCATGACCTTGGGAATCGGCAGCTTGGCCAGCGACTCTTCGAGCGCTTTTTGCAGGCCGGCCTGCAGTGCGGCGCCGGGCACCACGCTGTCATAGAACAGCGCTTCGGCCTTGCCGTCGGGGGCCCGCTTGAGGCCGGCCACGGCGGAGGCATCGGCCCCCAGGGCCGCCAGCTTCTTCAGCAGGGCCGGCGTGGGGTTGCCGGCGGCGTCCAGACCCACGCTCACCGGCATGAGCTTTTGCTGCACGGCCCGGTCCGCGGCTTGGGGCAGGACCTGGGTGATGTGGGCGGCCAGGCGGCGCGGCGAGGCAAAGGGGGTGACCACGCTGTCGGCACCGCTCAGGCCCTGGGCCTTGAGTTGCTCGGCCAGCACGTTGGCGAAGGACTCGCCCAGCTTCTTCAGGGCCTTGGGCGGGAGTTCTTCAACAAACAGTTCAACGAGAAGGTTTTGGTGGCTCATGTCGGGTTCTTTCGCTTCTTCCAGGCGCGCTCAGGCGGCCTTCTTCGTCATCTGTTCGACCCACTCGCGCGGGGCCATGGGGAAGCCCAGGCGTTCGCGGCTCTCGTAGTAGGCCTGGGCCACCGAGCGGGCCAGGTTGCGGATGCGGCCGATGTAGGCGGCGCGCTCGGTCACCGAGATGGCACCACGGGCGTCCAGCAGGTTGAAGGTGTGGGCAGCCTTGAGCACCTGCTCGTAGGCCGGCAGGGCGAGTTGCTGCTCGATCAGGTACTTGGCCTGCTTTTCATGCGCGCTGAAGGCGGTGAACAGGAAGTCGGCGTCACTGTGCTCGAAGTTGTAGGTCGACTGCTCGACCTCGTTTTGGTGGTACACGTCGCCGTAGCTCAGCGTGTCGGTCCACTTGAGGTTGTAGACGTTGTCCACCCCTTGCAGGTACATGGCCAGGCGCTCGAGGCCGTAGGTGATCTCGCCGGTGATGGGTTTGCAGTCAATGCCGCCGACCTGCTGGAAGTAGGTGAACTGGGTCACTTCCATGCCGTTGAGCCAGACTTCCCAGCCCAGGCCCCAGGCGCCGAGCGTGGGGTTTTCCCAGTCGTCTTCGACAAAGCGGATGTCGTTCTTCTTGAGGTCAAAGCCCAGGGCTTCGAGGCTGCCGAGGTACAGCTCCAGGATGTTGCTGGGCGCGGGCTTGAGCACCACCTGGTATTGGTAGTAGTGCTGCAGGCGGTTGGGGTTCTCGCCGTAGCGGCCGTCCTTGGGGCGGCGGCTGGGCTGCACATAGGCGGCCTTCCAGGGCTCCGGGCCCAGGGCGCGCAGGAAAGTGGCGGTGTGCGAGGTGCCTGCCCCGACTTCCATGTCATAGGGCTGCAACAACGCGCAGCCCTGGGCGTCCCAGTAGGACTGCAACTTCAGAATGATTTGCTGAAAGGTCAACATGACGGTGGGCCCTGCGGAAACAGGGCCTGGGCAAAGAGGTGAATGAGGCGCTCGCGCCCGGGACAAGCCAGTCGCGCATGCAAACCCCTGATTTTACGGCCCGGTGGGCTCGCTGGCGCCGCCGCGCACCGGGGCGGGCCCAAAATGAAAAAGGCCGGCCGCTGTTCAGCGGGCCGGCCTGTGGACGCGCCCCGCCCCGGAGCAGGGCGGCGACGGGGTCTCAGGGGATCAATATTCCCAGAAGATGCGCTGCAGCGACTTGGCGTCCTGGGGCTTGGTCAGGGCCACCATGGCCAGGATGCGGGCCTTTTGCGGGCGCAGGTCGTGGGCCACCACCCAGTCGTACTGGTCGTCGGGTTGCTCGGCGTTGCGCAGCACGAAGCCGTCGGGCACGCGGGCGCCACGGATCACTTGCACACCGTTGGCACGCAGGGCGCGCAGGGCGGGCACGGCTTGAGCGGCCACCGAACCGTTGCCGGTGCCGGCGTGGATCAGCGCCTTGACGCCGGCCTTGCCGTAAGCGTCGATGCCGGTGGTGTTCATGTTGCCGTAGCCGTAGACGATGTCGACAGCGGGCAGGCTCTGGATCTCGTCGATGTTGAACTCAGACGCGCTGGTGTGGCGCTTGACCGGGGCACGGAACCAGTAATTGCGGCCTTCGACCACCATGCCCAGCGGGCCCCATTGGCTCTTGAAGGCTTCGGTCTTGATGTTGACGGTCTTGCTGACGTCGCGACCGCTCTGGATCTCGTCGTTCAGGGTGACCAGCACGCCCTTGCCGGCGGCGTCCTGGCTGGCGGCCACGCTGACCGCGTCGTACAGGTTCAGGGCACCGTCAGCCGACAGGGCCGTGCCGGGGCGCATGGAGCCCACCACCACGATCGGCTTGGTGGTGCGCACCACCAGGTTCAGGAAGTAAGCGGTTTCTTCGAGGGTGTCGGTGCCGTGGGTGATCACGATGCCGTTCACGTCGGCTTGCTTGCTCAGGGCCGAAACGCGGCGGGCCAGGGTCAGCAGGTGCTCGTTGGTGAAGCTTTCCGAGGCGATCTGGAACACCTGTTCACCGCTCACGCGGGCCACCTGGCCCAGCTCGGGCAGACCGGCCAGCAGCTTGTCGACCGGCACCTTGGCCGCCGAGTAGGTGGCGCTGTTGGCCGCCGAAGCGCCCGCACCCGCGATGGTGCCACCCGTGGCCAAGACCACCACATGGGGCTTGGCCGCCTGGGCCAGGGCCACGCTGGACAGCGCCGACAGCAAGAGGGCCGCGAGGCCGTTTTTCCATCCGAAACGATTCAACATCTTGAACTTCCTGTAGTTGAGGGGGTGTGAAACCGGCACACACCCCGGATTCACGACTCGGGCACCTGCACGAGGTGCGCCATGCTATGAGGAAGGGCTGAAATCAAGCTGCGAAATATCAACCTGAGGGTGTGAGTTAAATTCACACCCCTCCCCTTCCTGCCCTTGCGCCTGCCATGAACCTGCGTCAACTCGAAGTCTTCCAAGCCGTGCTGCAGACCGGCAACATGAGTGCCGCAGCCCGCTTGCTGTGCATCACCCCGTCGGCGGTCAGCAAGGCGGTGGCGCACACCGAACTGCAACTGGGCTACCGCCTGTTCACCCGCAGCCCCAGCGGTCTGAGCCCCACCCCCGAGGCCCGCCTGCTGGCCATGGAGTCGGCCAGCATCCACCGGCAGCTCGACGGCTTGCGCCGCACCGCGCGCAACCTGGGGCGCAGCGACAGCGGCCTGGTGCGTTTGGCCGCCATCCCGGCCATCACCCACGAGTTCCTGCCCGAGGTGCTGCAACTGCACGCCCAGCGCCACCCGCAGGTGGGCATCGAGGTGCGCACCCTGAACCAGGACCAGATGGCCCAGGCCCTGCTGACGCACAGCGTGGACTTCTGCCTGGGCTACTACCCCCACCCGCACCCGCAGATCAGCAGCGACCTGCTGATCAGCGGTCGCCTGTTCCTGGCCGTGACGCGCGCCCTGTGGGACCGCTGCCCCCCCAGCCCCGAGCCGCGCCCCCACGCCCGGCTGGCGCACATCCCCGTGATCCGGCTGGTCGGTGACGACCCGATGCGCCAGGCCATCGACGAGCTGGCCCAGCGCCTGCAAGCGGCGGCCGGGCCCGGCATCCAGGTGCAGACCTCGCGCCTGGCGCTGGAGCTGGTGCGCCGCGGCATGGGCTGGACGGTGGTGGACTTCCTGACCGCGCGCCACCTGGACCCGGCCACCCTGCTCACGCTGGAGCTGCACGAACTGCCCCCCATGTCGCTGTACAGCTACCACGCCAGCGCCAACCCGCCGGGCCACCAGGCCCAGCGCATGCTGGGCCTGATGCCTGCCCTGTTGCACCAGGCCTTGTCTGTGGAAAACAAGACACGGCAGGCCCCGCTCAACCCGATCTGAGGCCCTAAATCGGCGCCAGGGGCTGGTCGCGGCGCGCTGGGCAGAGCAAAATCCTCACCCAATGGGGCCTCGAATGGCCATCCCAGCGGGCCAGACGGTCCGCAGCAGTCCAATTTCAGAGGGAATGGGTATGAAAACAAACCGGTTTGTCCAAGGTCTGGCCCTGGGCTTGGCCGCACTCTTGAGCGCCTGCGGGGGCAGCACGGGCAGTGGCGATGTGGCCAGTACCACACGCAGCGCCGTCGCCAGCGGGCCCCTGAGCACCAGCGTGGAGTCCTACACCCCGGAGGTGACCAAGGCCGGCGCCGAAGACAAGCACAGCTACACCCTGGGCAGCCAGTCGCCTCAGCCCAGTGCCAAGCTGGTGCTGGCCAGCGCCACGGCCGACATCGCCAAGGTCGCCACCAGCAGCGAACGCAGCCTGACCGACGTGCCGCAAATCGGCATTGGCCGCAAGGTCACCGAGCTGGGCTCGGCCAGCGACTTCAGCCAACGCCTGAAGTGGAGCGCCACCGCCAGCGGCGGCCAGATCACCGCGATCCGGTTTGTCTCGACCGGCGCCGCCGGGGCCCGCCTGCTGCTCGACGTGACGGCCATCCCGCCCAGCGCACAACTGCGCTTCTATGGCCAGGGCGCGACCACGGCCACGCAGATCAGCGGCCTGGAAATCAAGGACACCCTCAGCACCAACGCCATCGAAGCCCCGGGCAGCAGCGCCAGCCGCACCTACGTCGGCCCCTATGTCGAGGGTGAAGAAATCAACCTCGAGATCGAACTGCCGGCCGGCGTGGCCACCAGCAGCCTGCAGATCAACGTGCCGCAGATCTCGCACCTGTTCCAGTCGCCCACCGCGGCCAAGCTGAGCCTGAAGATCAACAACTCGGGCAGCTGCGAAGTCGACGTCGCCTGCCGCTCCGACTGGGCCACCACCGCGAACAGCACGGCCCGCATGGTGTTCTCCGACACCAGCTCCGGCGCCAGCTACCTGTGCACCGGCACGCTGCTGAACGACCGCGCGAACAGCCAGACGCCGTACTTCCTGTCGGCCAACCACTGCATCTCGACCCAGGCCGCGGCCTCGACGCTGCAAACCTTTTGGTTCTACCGCGCCTCGGCCTGCGGCAGCGGCGTGCTCAGCGGGCTGAGCCGCACCGTGGTCGGCGGCGCCTCGCTGCTCTACACCAGCAGCAGCACCGACACCACCCTGCTCAAGCTCAACAACGCCCCGCCCGCTGGCGTGACCTACGCCGGCTGGTCGCCCTCGGTGCCGGCCGTGGGCACCTCGATGGGCGGCGTGCACCACCCCTCGGGTGACCTGCAAAAGGTCAGCCTGGGTCAGGTGGTCGGCTACTCGACCTGCAACCTGACCGCCGGATCGTCCAACGTCAGCTGTGGCAGCAGCAGCGTCGCGAGCAGCTCGCACCTCACCGTGGGCTGGACCAGCGGCGTGACCGAAGGCGGCAGCAGCGGTTCGGGTTTGTTCCAGACCAGCAGCGGCGGCAAGTACCTGGTGGGCGTGCTCACCGGCGGCTCGTCCTACTGCAGCAACCCCACAGGCACCGACGTCTACGGCCGCTTTGACCTGGCCTACCAGGCCGCCATTTACAAGTGGCTGGACAACGTGGCCTCGGTCAGCCGCAGCCCGGTCTACCGCTTCTACAACAGCGTGAGCGACTCGCACTTCTACACCATCACGCAGAGCGAACGCGACGCGATGCTGGCGGCCAACCCGCCCGGCGTGAGCTACGACGGCATCCGCTTCTACGCCTACACCAGCAACCCCTCGGCGCTGGAACCGGTCTATCGCTTCTACAACGCCACACGCAACACCTACTTCTACACCATCAGCCAGACCGAGCGTGACCTGCTGATCCAGCTGAACCCGAGCTGGAGCTACCAAGGCGTGGGCTGGTACGCCAACTCGGCCACGGGCAGCGGCAACACCGCGCTGTACCGCTTCTACAACGCCAACGCGGGTGCGCACTTCTTCACCACCGACACGACCGAACGGGACCTGGTGATCGGCAACCTGCCGCGCTTCCGCTACGAGGGCATCGGCTACTACGCCTGGAACACGCCTTGAAGGTGGGCGCAGCGCAGGGCCGCCGGCGTCAGCCGGGTCTGGCCCGCGCCACAGACCCAAGAACAAAGGGGCCCTGAACGGGCCCCTTGGTCATGGGTGGGGCGCGGGGCCCGACGGCAGCGCGTTCAGCGCCTCTTTGAGCGGCCTCTTTGAGCGGCCTCGTTCAGCGCCGGGCCGAGGGGCGCAACAGGCCCGCCAGGACCAGCCCAGCCAGCGCCCACAGCGGCCACAGGCCCCAGCGCGAGACCCACCAGGCATAGGGCGTGATGCCCCAACCGCCCTGCTCGGCGCTCAGCCCCCGGCCTTGCACCGTGCCTTGCAAGACGCCCCGCGTCACCGGCGGCAATTGCTGCTGGACCTGGCCCCGGTGGTCGATCAGCGCAGTGGCGCCCGTGTTGGTGGCGCGCACCATGGGGCGGGCGAACTCCAGCGCGCGCAAGCGGGAGATGTGCAAATGCTGGTCAATCGCCACGCTGTCGCCAAACCAGCCGATGTTGCTGAAGTTCACCAACACCGTGGGCGCCTGCTCGGGCACCAGGAAGCGGCGCCCCAGTTCTTCGCCAAACAAGTCCTCGTAGCAGATGTTGGGCGCCAGCCGCTGGCCCTGCCAGTCCATGGAGGCCTGACCCAACGCGCCCGCATTGAAGTCGCCCAGGGGGATGTCCATCAGCGCCACAAACCAGTGGAACAACGGCGGGATGAACTCACCAAAAGGCACCAGGTGGTGCTTGTCGTACTGGTACAGCGAGCGTTCACCCGGCTTCAGGCCGACCACCGAGTTGGTGTAGCCCTGGGCCGCGGTGCCCAGCGGAATGCCGAGCAGCGCGGCCTGGGCGGTCGCGCCAGCCCCATCGGCCTGGGCGGCGACGCCATAACGCGCCAGCAAGTCCGCCCAGTAGCCCGCCGGCAGCTGCTGGGGCAGCAGGGGCAAGGCCGTCTCAGGGGCCACCACCAGCGCGCTGTCATGGGCCATCAGCTGGTCGCCGTACCACTTGAGGGCCATGGGCACGCCGCTGCCGGCCTGGAATTTTTCGTCCTGGGGGATGTTGCCCTGCAGCAGCCGCACTGCCAGCGGGGCCGACGAGGCCGACCATTCAGGCGCCGGCACCAGGGCCAGCGCAGCCCAGACCAGCCCCCCCACCAGACAGCCGCCCCAGGGGGCCAGCCGCCCTTGGCGCGTCTTCCTGCGAGCGCCCAGCAGGCTGACGGCCTCGGCCAGGCCCGCCGCGGCCCAGGCCACCAGCGCTCCCACGCCATACACCCCCACCCAGGGGGCCAGCCAGCGCGCCAGACCATCCACCTGGGCATAGCCGCCAGCCCCCCACGGAAAACCGGTGAACATCTGGCCCCGCAGCAGCTCGGCCAAGGTCCACAGGGTGGCGAACAGCAGGCTGCGCGACCAGGCCCCGCGCAGGCGCTCGCGCCAGCGCACGTACAGCGCCGCCGCCGCCGCGTAATAGACCCCGAGGAAGGCGGCCAGCCCCAGCACCGCCAGAACGGCGAGCGGCGCGGGCAGACCGCCGTAGGTGTGCATGGAAATGAACAGCCACCAGAAGGTGCCTGCGAGCCAGCTCAGCGCGAAGCTGGCCCCCAGCCACAGACCCTGGCGGGGCCGTTGAACGCCTGCCAACAAGCCCGCCAGCCACGCCAGGGACAGCAGTTGCAGGGTGCCCGAGGGGCTGCCGCCCGCCGGCCAGGCCAGCGAAAAAGCCTGCATCAGGCCCGCGGGCACCGCCCAGCAGACGCGCCAGAGCAGGCCGCGCCCTGGCCGCACGGGAGCGTGTAGCGCAGCGCCGGCGCTCATGCGCCGTCGGCGCCGTCCACCACGGGAGAGACCTTGAACCAGCGCACGGCCCCCCCTTTGGTGTGCAGCACGGCAAAGCGCAGACCGGCCAGCACATGGGCTTCACCACGGCGGGGCACATGGCCCATCTCGTGCGCGATCAAGCCGCCAATGGTGTCGAAATCGTCCTCGGGGTCGGAGCTGGTGATGCTGACCCCAAACGCCTCGGCCACCCGCTCGATGGGGGTGTCGCCGCTGACGCGGTAGGTGTGGTCGGCCAGGCCGAAGATGTCGCCCTCGTCCTCGGCGACATCGAATTCGTCCTCGATCTCGCCGACGATCTCTTCGAGCACGTCCTCGATGGTGATCAGCCCGGCCACCCGGCCGAACTCGTCGATCACGATGGCCTGGTGGTTGCGGTTGCCGCGGAACTCGCGCAGCAGGTCGTTCAACCCCTTGCTCTCGGGCACAAACACCGCGGGGCGCAGCAGCGCGCGGATGTTGAGCTCGGGGGCCCGCTGCAGCTTGAGCAGGTCTTTGGCCAGCAGGATGCCAATGATGTTTTCACGCTCGCCGCTGTAGACCGGAAAACGCGAGTGCGCGGTCTCGATGACCAGGTTCAACAGCTCGTCGTAGGGCGCGTCGATGTTGATCAGGTCCATGCGCGGGGCGGCGACCATGACGTCGCCGGCGGTCATGTCCGCCATGCGGATCACGCCTTCGAGCATGACACGCGACTCGGCGCCGATGACGTCGTTGTCTTCGGCTTCAGAGAGGGTTTCCAGCAACTCGTCGCGGGAGTCGGGGCCCGGCCGAATGAACTCGGCTACTTTTTGCAGAAAGCTGCGCTTGTCTTCTTTCTCAGAAGGTCGCGCGGGGTGGGGGTCGGACACAGCCTGGGGCGCAAAACGTGCGGTAGTGGAGAGGGCTCAAGGATAGCGGATTGATGTGACAGGCGGCAGCCACCCGGCGCCGCCCCGCGTCACTGGGCCGACTGATGGCGGCCGGCACGCACGCCGCTGCGGATCTCCTGCAGGCTGGCCAGGGTGTCCCAGAACTGCTTGGCCTGCACCTTGAGGCGGTAGTCGATCTCGGCGTATTGCTGCTCAAACAGCTCGGCCATCTGGGTGTCCAAGTTGGGCGGCGGCAGCTTGAGGTAGGCCTCGGACTCCGAACCGTCGCGCTCCACGGTGGCCCCGGCGTTGCGGGCGATCTTGAGCATCGCGGTGTTCTCGCTCAAGGCGTGGATGAACATCAGGCTCACGCCATCGTTGCGGGCGTGCATGACCGCGCGGTCGAACAGGCGGGCCCCGTAGCCCCGGCCACGCGCCTGCTTGAGCACCGACACGCCGAACTCGGCGCAGCTGTCGAGCTTGGGGTCACTGGAGAACGCCAGGTGCGCCATGGCGATCAGCTCAAGGCGGCGGTTGTAGATGCCAAAGATCTCGTCGCGCTCGAAGTCCAGTTGGTCCACATAGCGCTGCACCTGCTCGTCACTGGCGGCGTAGCCAAAGCGCAGGTAGCGGTCGTGCGGCTCCAGCGCCATCAGGTGGGCGGCAATGCGCGATCGGTAACCCGGGCCCAAGGAACGGATGGGCACCATCACCGGCGCGGGGGCACGGGCATGGGCCGAGCGCGTGATGGCCCGCGGTCGGAACCATTCACGACCCGCCTGCCAAGATGCTTTGAACCAGATGGAGGGAGCTAACATGGCCCGAACTATAAGGGTTTTCACCTAGATTGCAAATTCGATCTGCACAAACCCCTGACTTGTACCGAGAAATGCGTGCCCCATCCCCTGCCCCGGGATGCCCGGGGCACCTCATGGTCAGAGCGGTACGGCGGTGGTCGCCTTGACGCGGTCCAGCACAAAGCTGGTCTTGCAGTCCTGCACGCTGGGGTGCTTGAGCAAGGTGTCCATGATGAAGCGGCTGTAATGGGCCATGTCGGCGACCACCACGCGCAGCAGGTAATCCATCTCACCGGTCAGGGAGGCGCACTCCACCACCTCGGGCCAGGTCTGCACGCTGGCGCGGAACACGTCCATGGGGTTGCGCTTGTGGCTCTCGGTGAGTTTTTCCAGCCGCACATTGAGGTAGGCCGTCAGCCCCAGGCCCACCGATTCGGGCTTGACCAGGGCCACATAGCGGTCGATGACGCCCGACTCTTCGAGGCGCTTGACGCGGCGCAGCACCGCGCTGGGTGACAGGCCCACGGTGTCGGCGATCTGGTCGTAGGTGGCCCGGCCATCCTGCTGAAGGCTGCGCAATATTTGCTTATCTAGCTTGTCGAGTGCTTCCATGGCTTTGATTTTGCATTTTTCCTGCAAACTGATCCAGATCAACGCCACAGAATGCAGAAAAAATGCTGGGGCGGCGCCCTACAGTCGAATCACCAACCTGCCCACCGGAGACAAGACCATGAATGCCGCCCTGCCGACCGCCGCCGTCGCCCCCTTCACGCCCTGGGACAACCCCATGGGCACCGATGGCTTTGAGTTCATCGAATTCGCTGCACCCGACCCCGTGGCCATGGGCCTGGTGTTCGAGCGCATGGGCTTTCGCCCCGTGGCCCGCCACCGCCACAAGCAAGTGACCCTGTACCGCCAGGGCGAGATCAACTTCATCATCAACGCCGAGCCCGACTCGTTCGCCCAGCGCTTTGCCCGCCTGCACGGCCCCAGCGTGTGCGCGATCGCCTTCCGCGTGCAAGACGCCAAGGCCGCCTACGAGCGCGCCATCGGCCTCGGCGCCTGGGGCTATGCCGGCACCGCCGGCCCGGGCGAACTGAACATCCCGGCCATCAAGGGCATCGGCGACAGCGTGATCTACCTGGTGGACCGCTGGCGCGGCAAGAACGGCGGGGCCCCGGGCGCCATCGGCAACATCGGCTTCTTTGACGTCGATTTCGAGCCCCTGCCGGGCCTGAGCACCGAGGAAGCCCTGGCCCCGCGCGGCGTCGGTCTGACCTACATCGACCACCTGACGCACAACGTGCACCGCGGCCGCATGAACGAGTGGGCCGACTTCTATGAGCGCCTGTTCAACTTCCGCGAGGTCAAGTACTTCGACATCGAAGGCCAGGTGACCGGCGTCAAGAGCAAGGCCATGACCAGCCCCTGCGGCAAGATCCGCATCCCGATCAACGAGGAAGGCAAGGAAAAGGCCGGCCAGATCCAGGAGTACCTGGACATGTACCGCGGCGAAGGCATCCAGCACATCGCCATGGGCTCGGACAACCTGTACGCCACCGTGGACGGTCTGCGCGCCAACCAGGTGCGCCTGCTCGACACCATCGACACCTACTACGAGTTGGTGGACAAGCGCATCCCGGGCCACGGCGAAGACCTGGCCGCGCTGCACGAGCGCAAGATCCTGATCGACGGCAAGAAAGACGCCCTGCTGCTGCAGATCTTCAGCGAAAACCAGCTCGGCCCGATCTTCTTCGAGTTCATCCAGCGCAAGGGCGACGACGGCTTTGGCAACGGCAACTTCAAGGCCTTGTTCGAGTCGATCGAGCTCGACCAGATGCGCCGCGGCGTGCTGTAAGCCCCAGCCGGACACCGCCCCCCAGAAAGGGCGGGCCGGCACCACCCCCGCCCCAGCCGACCCGGCTCGCCGCGGGGGTTTCAACCCTTCAGGAGACAAGCCATGGCCATCGAACCCGTGGTGTACGGCGCCAGTGACCGCCCCCCGCGCGGCGACTACTCGCGCGCCGGCGCCGACTACACCTGCACCCAGGACTACGCGGCCTACACGGCCCAGGACCACGACACCTACGCCCGGCTGTTCCGCCGCCAGGCCGCCCTGCTGCCCGGGCTGGCCTGCGACGAGTTCATCGCCGCCCTGCCCTCGCTGGGCCAGCACCCCGACGAGGTGGACCGCATCCCACGCTTTGACGAGGTCAACGAGCGCCTGATGCGTGCCACCGGCTGGCAGCTGGTCACGGTGCCGGGCCTGATCCCGGAAGTGCCTTTTTTCACCCTGCTGTCACAGCGCCGCTTTCCCGTCACCGACTGGATCCGCAGCCCGGCCGAGTTCGACTACATCGTCGAGCCCGATGTGTTCCACGACCTGTTCGGCCACGTGCCGCTGCTGTTCAACCCGGTGTTTGCCGACTACGTGCAGCGCTACGGCCAAGGCGGGCTCAAGGCCCATGCGCTGGGCGCCTGCGAGCAGCTGAGCCGGCTCTACTGGTACACCATCGAGTTCGGCCTGATCCGCCAGCACGGCGGCCTGCGCGCCTATGGCGCGGGCATCCTGAGCTCGAGCGGTGAACTGCGCCATGCGGTGCAAAGCCCCGAACCGCAGCGCCTGCCGCTGCAGCTCGAGCGCACCATGCGCACGCGCTACAAGATCGACACCTACCAGGCGACCTACTTCGAGATCGACAGCTTTCAGCAGCTGTTCGACCTCACCGAAGGCGACTTCACGCCGCTGTACGAGCGCCTGCGCGGCTGGCCTGAGTTGGCGGCCGACGAGGTCGAAACCGCACCGCCGTCCCCCGCCCCGGTCAGCGCTCCCGCCCTGGCGGCCTGAGCCTCAAGCCTCGGCGCGCGAGGTTGGCGCCGGCGCCTCGTCCGTGGCGGCGATCCAGCCCATCACTTCGGCGCGCAGCCGATCGTCGCAGGCCAGCGCCACATGGCCCAAGCCCCGCACCAGCACGTTGCGCGCCCCCGCCAGCGTCGCGGTGCCCGCCGGGAACACCACGTTGTCGGTGTTCGAGTGAACGCAGGTGAAGCGTGCCGCGCGCTCGGCGGGTTCGCCTTGCGCCAGCGCACGCAGCCAGTCACTGCCCAGGCGCATCTGGCGCACATTGGCGGTGTGGGCCCAGCGCGCCAGCCAGGTGCCGTGGTGTGGGGTGCCCAGCGTGATGGCGTGGTGCACTGCGTCGGGCAGCCCGCGCGCGCTGTGCGCCCGCCACCAGGCGCGCAACACCAGGCCGCCCATGCTGTGGGCCAGCACCACCGGCGCCCGACCTGTGGCCTCGGTCAGCGTCCGCACGGCCGCGCCCACGGCGTCGGCCTGGGCGTCGATGCTGGCAAACGGAGGCTCCAGGGTCAGGGCCATGAAGGGGCGCCCCTCGGCCCGGAAAGCCTGCAGCCAGGGGGTCCAAAAGCCCCGGTTGCAGACATAGCCATGCAACAGCAGCACCGGCCGCAGGCCCGGGTGGCGGCCTGGCGCCACCTGGTCGGGCACGGCCCCGGCGGCAAAGGGTTGCCAGTGGCCAAACACGCGGGTCGCGGCCACGGCTTCGCCCCACCAGGCCTGCAGCAGCACCAGCGCCCCCGCGCGCGGCACCGGCTCGCGGCGGTTGTGCCAGGCGGCCAGCAGGAACTCCAGCCCCAGCACGCCGGCATTGAGAGCGAGCACCGCCCAGGCCACGCCCACGGCCAGCGCGGGCGAGCGCGACCACAGGCCCCACAGGGCCAGGGCAGCGAGCCCCCAGATCACGGCCAGCAGGCCCCGTTGCAGTTGGGCAATCATCGACCCCTCCTTGGCCACACGAGGCTGCATGATGGCATGACTCAGGCGGCGCCGCCGCCCCGCGCGCTGCATCCCCGAGCGCGGCCGATTCTGTCGCCTGAGAGACCCCGGAGCCCTTCAACCTAGGACAAGCCCGATGAAGGGATTTGCTGCGCTGCATCCAGAATCGCGCGATAAGGAGACCGACATGGACCGCATCTGGTTAAAGCACTACCCCGACACCGTACCCGCCGAGATCGACCCCGAGCAATATGGCTCGCTGACGCAATTGCTGGAGGAGTCCTTCCGCCGATTCGCCGACAAGCCGTTTTCGGTCTGCATGGACGTGTGGATGAGCTATGGCGAGCTCGATGCCCTGTCCACCGCCCTGGGGGCGTGGCTGCAGTCGCGCGGTCTCGAGCCCGGCGCCCGTGTGGCCATCATGCTGCCCAACATCCCGCAGTTCGCCGTCACCATGGCGGCCGTGCTGCGCGCGGGCTACACCTGCGTGAACGTCAACCCGCTCTACACCGCGCGTGAACTCGAGCACCAACTCAAGGACTCGGGCGCCAGCGCCATCGTGATCCTCGAGAACTTCGCCCACACCCTGCAGGCGGTGATCGACAAAACCGAGGTCAAGGAGGTGGTGCTCACCTCGATGGGCGACCTGCTCGGCGGCCTCAAAGGCGCCTGGGTCACCTTCGCCGTGCGCCACCTGGTCAAGATGGTGCCGGCCTACCAACTGCCGCAGAACGACCGCTGCAGCGTCACCCCGTTCAGCAAGGCCTTGGCCCAAGGCCGCGGCCGCTCGCTGCGCGCCGCCAACAACACGCTGGACTCGATCGCCTTCCTGCAGTACACCGGCGGCACCACCGGCCTGTCCAAGGGCGCCGTGCTGACCCACCGCAACATCGTGGCCGCCACCTTGCAGGCCGACGCCTGGTTCCGCCCGGCGCTGGCGCGCGTGGGCGACCCCACCAAGATCAACAGCATCGCCGCGCTGCCGCTGTACCACATCTTCGCGCTGACCCTGTGCATGCTGGCCATCCGCCAGGGCTCGCACATGACGCTGATCCCCAACCCGCGCGACATCGGCAAGTTCATCCAGGTGCTCAAGAAGCGCACCTTCCACATGCTGCCGGCGGTCAACACGCTGTTCAACGCCCTGCTGCAGCACCCCGAGTTCAAAACGCTGGATTTCTCGCACCTGTGCGTGTCCCAGGCGGGCGGCATGGCCGCGGCCGAGGGCACGGCCCGGGCCTGGCAAGAGGCCACCGGCTCGGCCATGGTCGAAGGCTGGGGCATGAGCGAGACCTGCGCGATCGGCACCAACAACCCGGTGACCAGCACCAGCTTCTCGGGCACCATCGGCCTGCCGCTGCCCAGCATCGACATCGCCATCAAGGACGACGCAGGCCAGACCGTGCCGCAAGGCCAGTCGGGCGAGATCTGCATCAAGGGCCCGAACGTGATGACCGGCTACTACCAGCAGCCCGCCGAGAACGCCAAGGCCTTCACCGCCGATGGCTTCATGCGCACCGGCGACATCGGCGTGATGGACGAAAAGGGCTACACCCGCATCATCGACCGCAAGAAGGACATGATCCTGGTCAGCGGCTTCAACGTCTTCCCCAACGAGCTGGAGCAAGTGATCTCGCTGTGCCCGGGCGTGCTGGAATGCGCCGCCGTCGGGGTGCCCGACGCCAAGCAGGGCGAGGCCATCAAGATCTTCATCGTGCGCAAAGACCCGGCCCTGACCGAGGACGACGTGCTGCGCTACTGCCGCGACAACCTGACCGGCTACAAGCAGCCCAAGTTCATCGAGTTCCGCACCGACCTGCCCAAGACCAATGTGGGCAAGATCCTGCGCCGTGAACTGCGCAGCAGCGCGGCGGCCCACTGAGGCCCCGAGCCCGAACGAGCGCCCATGTCGGCCTCCACCGAACGGCCTGCCCTGCCCGACGGCGTCACCGTCTTCGAGCGCGGCTGGCTGTCAGCCAACAACATCCTGCTGCGCGGGCCCGACGGCAGCGCCCTGATCGACAGCGGCTACGCCAGCCACAGCGCCCAAACCCTGGCCCTGGTGGGCCAGGCGCTGGGTGGGCAACCGCTGGACCAGTTGTTCAACACCCACCTGCACAGCGACCACTGTGGTGGCAATGCCGCGCTGCAGGCGGCCTACCCGCGCTTGCACACGGCCATCCCGCCAGGCGAGGCCGAGCTGGTGCGGCACTGGGACGAAGACCGGCTCAGCTACCAGGCCACCGGTCAACACTGCCCCCGCTTTCATTTCAACGCCGTGTTGCAGCCCGGGCAGACGCTGCGCCTGGGGGCGGCCGACTGGCAGGTGCACGCCGCCCCGGGTCATGACCCGCATTCGGTGGTGTTTTTCGAGCCCGCCACGCGCACCCTGATCTCGGCCGACGCGCTGTGGCAGACCGGCTTTGGCGTGGTGTTCCCTGAACTGGAGGGCGAGTCGGCCTTCGACGCCGTGGGGGCCACGCTGGACCTGATCGAGTCGCTGGCGCCACGCACCGTGATCCCGGGCCATGGGGCGGTGTTCCACGACGCCCCGGCCGCGCTCGAGGTCGCACGTCGGCGCCTTGACGGCTTTCAGCGCCAGCCCGACAAGCACCAGCAGTACGCGACCAAGGTGCTGCTCAAGTTCAAGCTGCTCGAGTGGCAGCAGATCGACCTGCCCGACCTCGCCCGGTGGATGCAGCGCACCCCCTACATGGTGACGGCGGCGCAGCGCCAGGGCCAGGCCCCTGACGGCGCCTGGCTGCGCGACCTGGTGGGCCAGTTGCTGGCCTCCGGGGCCGCGCGGCTGGACGGTGAGCGCCTGCTCAACCTCTGAGGCGGGCCTGCCCGGCGTGCACCAGGACACGCCGGCGGTCGGCCGGGGCCCGGCGCTGCGCAGGCCCGTTCACCCGGCCCCTCGCGCACCGGAGCACCCAAGGGACGCCCCACGCCAGCCGCAGCCGGCCGCTCAGGGCAGGTCGGCGTTGGGCTCGGGGATGCGCTCGTCGCGCGGGCCCACCATGCCCAGCCGGGCTTTCAGCGACTGGGGCTGGCCGGTGATCAACGCCGCGTAGGCGGTGGTGTTGGCGAGCACCTTTTTGACGTAGTCGCGGGTCTCGTGGAACGGGATGTTCTCGGCCCAGATCGCGGCGTCCAGCACCGGCCCGTTGCGCCAGTTGCGTGGGCGGCCCGGCCCCGCGTTGTAGGCGGCCGCGGCCATCGGCATCGAGCCCCCAAAGTCGTCCAGCGCGAGCTTGAGGTAGGCCGTGCCAATCGCGATGTTGGTGTCGCGATCGGACAGTTGGTCGGGCGTGAAGCTGGTCAGGCCGATCTTCTTGGCGGTCCAGCGCGCGGTGGCCGGCATCACCTGCATCAGGCCCGACGCCCCCACGCCGGAGCGGGCGTCCATGATGAAGCGGCTTTCCTGGCGGATCAGGCCATAGACATAGGCCGGGTCGAGCCCGATGTCGCGGCTGCGGCGCAGCACCTGGTCACGGAAGGGCATGGGGTAGCGCTGCTCGTAGTCGGCGATGCTGCGGGTGCGTTCGCTGGTGTTGATGCAGCGGTCCCAGACCTCGCGCTGGCACGCGAAGTCGGCGGCGGCCAGCAATTCGCGGTCCCCCATGCCCCCGGGGCTGTGCAGGTTGGTGGTGTAGTTCCATTCGCGGTTGCCTTCTGCGCGCAGGCCCAGGGCGATCGCGTAGAGGGCGCGGTTCAGGCCCGCGTTCTGGCGCGCGGCGTCTTTTTCTTCGGCCGACAGGGGCACCGGGCGCGGCGGCAAGGTGATGCGCTGGCCCAGTTCTTCGAGCGCGAGTTGCTCATAGAAGCCGCGCGGGCCGGCCATCGACTGCAGTGGCTGCAAGGCCTCCTGGCGGGCCTCCTCCGTGCGGGCCAGGGCCAGTTGGGCCCGCGCCCGCCAGTAGACCCAGGTCGGGTCCCGGCTGGCCTCGTCGCTCATCGCGCGCAGCGCGCTCAGCGCCTGGCGCCATTGGCCGGCCCGCATCGCGGCCCGGACCTTCCAGCCCAGCAGGTCGTCGTTGAGGTCGCTGTCGCGGTTGACCTTGGCCAGCACGCGCATCGCGTCGCTGTCGAGCTTCATGGCCAGTTGCTTGCCGATCACGCCCAGCACCCAGTGCTGCTCCTCGGGCAGCAACTGCACGCCCCAGCGGGTGTCGAGCAGGTTGGCCGCGGCGTCGGGGTCGGTCTGAGCGATCTTGATCAGGGCCAGCACCACCAGCTCCTGGCGCACCCGGCTGGGCGCGGCCACCCGCTTGGCGAGGAACTTCACGGGGCTGTCGTTGAGCTGGGCCAGCTCAGCCATGGCATCGGGCGCCACCAGCTCGACGGCGTTGCGCGCGGCGCGCGGGCGGTTGGCTTCGGTGGCGAGGCGGGCCTTGCGCCACACATCGGTGGCGCTGAGGCGCTTGGTGGCGTAGAGGCGACCCGCGGCCTGGGTGCAGCCGTCGTCGGCTTCGCGCAGGCTGTACCAGAGGCGGCGCACCTCGTCGGCCACCTGGGGCGAGGCCGTGCCCTTGAGGTAGTCGACCAGCAGGCCGTAGCACTTGACCTCGCGGTCATCGCCCATGCGGTAGAACGGGTACTGGGCCGCAAACCCGGCCCAGTCGCGGCGCTGACCCAGCAGCAGCAACCAGTCGTTGCGCAGGCGGTCTTCCTGGTAGGTGCCCACATAGCGGGCCAGAAACGCCTCGACGTCCTCGCTGCTGGCCTCGCCGAGCCGGGCGCGCAGCTCCCAGTAGGCGGCCCAGGGTTCGAGCGCATGGCCCCGGGCCTGGGGCAGCAGTTGGGTGAGCTTTTTGCGGTCGCCTTTGCGGAAGGCCTGGCTCATGTCGAGCAACACATCGTCGCCCCGGTTCTGGGCGCTGGCCAGGCCCGAAAAAGAGCCCATGACCACGCAGGTCAGAACCGATGTCAAAATCTTCTGTAGATACATGAGGGAATTATGGACAAGTTAGCGGTTCGCAAGGCACTCATCGAGCAACGCCTGAACATGCCCGACCGGCTGGAACGCGCAGAACTGCTGCAGCGGGTGATGCGCATCTGGTTGGTGGGGCGTCCCGACGCCGTCATTGGCGCCTATTGGCCCATCAAGGGTGAATTTGACCCCCTGCCCGCACTGCACCGCTGGAAGGAAGACGGCGAGCTGCAAGGCGAGCCGCAGCCGCGCCGCATCGGCCTGCCCGTGGTCGACAAGGTGCACAAGACGCTGACCTTCCACGCCTGGTACCCGGGCTGCCCCATGGAAGAGGACGCCTACGGCATCCCCAAGCCCAAGGACACCGAGCTGATCGTGCCCACCCTGCTGTTTGTGCCCTGCGTGGGCTACGGCCCGGGCGGCTACCGGCTGGGCTATGGCGGTGGCTTCTACGACCGCACCCTGGCCGCCCTCGAACCGCGTCCGGTGACGGTGGGGCTGGGCTACACGCAGGGCTTCCTGCCCGACTTCGAGCCCGAGGCCCACGACCTGCCGCTGGACGCGATCCTCAACGACAACGGCGTGGTCTGGCCGGTGGGCTGAGCGAGCCCACCGCCCCGGCCAACCAAGCGGCCGGCCGCCGCGCGCTGGCCTCACGGCCCCCCGCAGGCGGCGGCTCGGCTCGCCTCAGAACAGCGGCGCTGGCAGGGTCGCATAGCCGTCGGGCAGGTCCTCGTGGAAGGCATGCCCGGGCTGGCCCGACTGCTTGACGTGGTACATGGCACGGTCGGCGGCGCGTTGCAACTCGATCAGGTTGCGCCCGTCCAGCGGAAAGCGCGCCACCCCCAGGCTGGCCTGAACCCGCAACAGCTGCCCCTTCCAGGGCACCGGGTGCTGCAAGGCCTGCAACAGGCGCTCGGCCAGCACGCTCAGGCGCGGGCGCTCGTGCACCTCGGCCAGCAAAATGACGAACTCATCGCCGCCCAGGCGGGCCACCAGGTCGCTGGGGCGTAGCTGGGCCTGCAAGCGCTGCGCCACCGCCACCAGCACGGCATCCCCGGCCTCGTGGCCGTGTTGGTCGTTGATGGGCTTGAACTGGTCGAGGTCCAGCAGCATGAGCGCGTGCTGGCGTGACCCCACCAGCAGGCGCGATGCGGCCTGCCCCAGGCCGGCCCGGTTGGCCACCCCGGTCAGGCTGTCGGTTTCGGCGGCCTGCGCCAGTTGCTCGGCCCGGGCGTTGAGTTCGCGCTGGGCCCGGCGCATGACCCGGATGCGGGTGCCCAGCGCCAGCGAAAACACCACCAGCTCCGCCGCCACGCCCAGTTGCAGCACATTGAGGTGCAGCGGACTCCAGGGCAGCAGGCCGCGGTTGGACAGGATCAGCACAAACACCGCCACAAACAACAGCAGCAGGCCCGCGATGTACAGCCCGGCGGGCCGGAAGCCCCGGCGGAAACCGATCACCGCCCCGGTCAACGCGGCCACTGCACCGCACATGGCCCCCAACTCGGTGGCCAGCACCAGCCACCACAGGGGCCACAGCCCGGCCAACAGCACCGCCAGCGTGAGCCCGCCGACCAGGGCCAGCAAGAAACGGTCGATCCACGGGGCAAAGCGCGCCAAGTCCAGAAAACGCCGCGCAAACAAGGCGCCCCCGGTGATCCAGAACGCCGGCCCCAGCACATAGGCCCATTCGGCCAGGACCGGCTGGTCGGGCCAGAGGTAGCGGGCCACATGGCCGTTGAAGCTGGCGATCGAGAACAGCGCAAAGAAACAGTTGAGCAGGTAGTAGCCGTAGACCCGGTCTCGGAACAGCAGCATCAAGGCCAGGTTGTAAATCAGCATGCCGAGCAAGATGCCGTAGCTGAGGCCGTCGAACAGGCGCTTGGTCTGCACACCGGCCAGGTAGTCGCCGGTGTCCCAGGCGCTCAGGGCATACACCTGCCCGATGGTCGAGACCGCACGCAGGTAGACCGTGTACTCGCCCGGCGTGTGCAGGCGAAAGCGGAACACCATGCGTTCGGCCTGCAGCGGGCGCGTGCTGTAGGGGTAGGCGATGCCGGTGTGCACGGGCGCGGCCAGGGCCAGGCCGTGGGCGTCGAACGGCCCATGAAAGCTCAGTTCACGCGCGGCCACCGAGGGCACGGCCAGCAACCAGTCGCCATCGCCGCCCGGGTGGCGCAGCTGCACCTTGAACCAGTGGGCGCGCACGTCCATGGCGGTGCGCACGGGTTCGCTGGGGTAGGCCCAGCGCGGGGCGTGCGCGGCACCGCGCACATCGTCCACCGTCAGGGTGCCGGAGGCGTCGACCAAGTGGGCCACGGCCCCGGTCAAGGGCACGCCCTGGGCCCCGGTCTGCAAGGTCACCACGGGCACCGGTCGGGTTGCGGCGGCGGGCGTCGAGGGCGGGTTGGCCCGGTCCGGGGGCACGGCGGCCGCCAGCCCCAACCAGAGCAGCAGGATCAGCCCCAGCCCACCCCAACCGCCAGCCCGCAGCACACGCCGCGCCAAGGCCAGCCCGGTCCGGGCGCCCGGCCACGCCCAGCCCCCGGGGCGGACGCCCGCCAGGGTCCGCTGGCCACTGGGGGAAAGCCGCTCTTGCATGCCTCAAGTGTAAGAGAGTGCTACAAAGCCAAGCCGCTGCCCATGGCATCATGCACGCCTCACTGTCGCCGCCCAGGCTGGCTGGGTCGGGACTGGCGGGCCATTTTGTGGAGAACCCCATGCTCAAACTGGTGATTGGCAACAAGAACTACTCCTCCTGGTCGATGCGGCCCTGGGTGCTGCTGCGCCAGACCGGCATCGAGTTCGAAGAGGTCAAGGTGCGGTTTGACTCCTTTGCGCCGGACTCGGGCTTCAAGCGCGCGCTGGCCCGGCTCAAGGTGGCCGGCAAGGTGCCGGTGCTGCTGGACGGCGACCTCGCCATCTGGGACACGCTGTCGATCGCCGAGTACCTGGCCGAGGCCTTTCCCGAAAAAGCCCTGTGGCCCAGCGAGCGCAAGGCGCGGGCGCGCGCGCGCAGCCTGTGCGCCGAAATGCACTCGGGCTTCAGCGCCCTGCGCAGCCATTGCCCCATGAACATCGAGGCCCAGCTGCCCGACATCGGGGCGCTGGTCTGGCGCGACCAGGCCGCGGTGCGCCACGACGTGGCCCGCCTGAGCGAGCTGTGGACCGATGCGCTGAGCCAGCACGGCGGCCCGATGCTGTTTGGCGAGTTCAGCGTCGCCGACGCCTACTTTGCGCCGGTCTGCATGCGCCTGCACACCTACCGCCTGCCGCTGTCCGAGCCCGTGGCGGCCTATGTGGAGCGCGTGCGCGCCCTGCCTGGCGTGCAAGCCTGGATCCAGGACGCCCTGGCAGAGAACGACTTCCTCGACTTCGAAGAACCCTACCGCGTCCAACGCTGACGCTGGAGCCCGATCGGATGCAGATTTATTTGGTGGGTGGGGCCATCCGCGACGCCCTGCTGGGCTTGCCGGTACAGGACCGCGACTGGGTCGTGGTGGGGGCCACCCCCGAGGCCATGAGCGGCCACGGCTTCGTGCCGGTGGGCAAGGACTTTCCGGTCTTTCTCCACCCCGTCACCCACGAGGAGTACGCGCTGGCCCGCACCGAACGCAAAAGCGGTCATGGCTACAAGGGCTTCACGGTCCACGCTTCGCCCGAGGTGAGCCTCGAAGAAGACCTGGCGCGCCGCGACCTGACGGTCAATGCCATCGCCCAGGCGGTGCACCCGGCGCTGGCCAGCGGCCGCCTGTCCGACCCGCCCGCGGGCAGCGGGCAGCTGATCGACCCCTGGGGCGGTGAACGCGACCTGCGCCAGCGCGTGCTGCGCCATGTCACGCCGGCCTTCCGCGAGGACCCGGTGCGCATCCTACGCCTGGCCCGCTTTGCCGCGCGCCTGACCGACTTCACGGTGGCGCCGGAAACCCTGGCGCTGATGCGGGAGATGGTGGACGACGGCGAGGTCGACCACCTGGTGCCCGAACGCGTCTGGCAGGAACTGGCCCGCGGCCTGATGAGCGAACGGCCTTCGCGCATGTTCGAGGTGCTGCGCGCCTGTGGCGCCCTGCAGCGCCTGCTGCCCGAACTGGACCGCCTCTGGGGCGTGCCACAGCGTGCGGACTACCACCCCGAGATCGACACCGGCGTGCACGTCATGATGGTGCTGGACATGGCGGCCCGCCTGCAGGCCCCGCTCGCGGTGCGCTACGCCTGCCTGGGCCACGACCTGGGCAAGGGCAACACGCCGGCCGACGTGCTGCCACGCCACATCGGGCACGAGGAGCGCAGCGCCCGCCTGCTCAAAGCCGTCAGCGCCCGCCTGCGCGTGCCCATCGACTGCAAGGAACTGGCCGACGTGGTGGCACGCGAACACGGCAACCTGCACCGCAGCCTCGACTTTGGCGCCAGTGCGCTGATGCGCCTGCTGGAGCGCTGCGATGCGATCCGCAAGCCCGCGCGCTTTGAGGACATCTTGCAGGCCTGCGAATGCGATGCCCGGGGTCGGCTGGGCCTGTCGGAAGCAGCCTACCCGCAGGCCGCGAGGCTGCGCCAGGCCCTGGCCGCAGCGCTGTCGGTGGAGACCGCCAGCGTCGCCGCGCAGGCCGCCGCCCGGGGCCTGCAAGGCCCGGCCGTGGGCGCCGCGGTGCAACAGGCGCGCAGCCGGGCGGTCGCCCAGGCCCTGTCACTGCCGACCGACTGAGGCCGCCCCAAAAAAAACGGTCACTGGGCCGACTTGGCAAGCAGCGCAGTCCCGCCCGGCGGGGTGGCCTGAAAAAGGGGCCGATCAGCGGCCCTGACAGCGCGCCTCAGCGCCAGCCGCGGCCACCTCGCCAACCACCACCGTGGTAATAGCCCCCGCGGTAGCCCCCGCGTGAACCGGCCCAGTACCCCAGGCCCAGCCCCACCCCCAGCGTGACCGCCGGGTAATAGGATGGGGCCACGTAGTAAGGCTGCGGGTAGTACGCCGGCGCGTAGGTGGTGTAGGTGGTGGTCGGGTAGACGGTCTGCGTCACCACCGTGGTGGGTTCGGTGTAGATCGGCTGGGTGTAGGTGATCTGGCTGGTCTGGGTGCTTTGGCCGTAGTTGACCGGCGCACTGCCGACGCCCTGCACCACCGGGTTGACCTGCAGTTGCACGGTGGGCCCCGGGTCGTTGGCCATCATGGCGGTGTGCTGGCGGCCCCCGTATTCGTAGACCACGTTGTAACCAACCTGGCGGTTTTCATAGACGGTCTGGGTGCTGCATTGCGGCACCTGGGCCACCTGCGTGGCACCCGCGCCTTCGATGTGGTCGCCCAGGATGGCGCCGCCCATCAGACCGGCCGCCGTGGCCACCGCGCGCCCAGCGCCGCCGCCCAGCGCGTTGCCAATGGCCCCGCCCGCGACCGCCCCCACCAAGGCGCCGGCACCGGACTTGGGCGCCTGCACCACCATCGGGGTGGTACCGCAGCTTTGTTGCTGCACCGCCACGGGCTGGATCACGGGCGTGGAGGAGACCACGCGGCCCAGCTCCTGGGCCTGGACAGCACCGGTCGCTGCCAGCAGGCTGGCACTGAGGATGAGCAGTTTGTTCATGGAAAACCTCGGTCGGTTTGGACGCTGAGATGTCGATTTTGATGACAAAACCGGTCCACAGTTCAACCCCGTGCGTGTAAAGAACTTCAAGCGCCCGGTGGCTTCTGGGCGGCAGGTGCCGCCCCCTCGGTGGACAGCGGCAAGTCCCAACGGCCCGCCGCATTTTTGAGCAATTGTCCCACTGCCAGCAATTGGCGGTTGCGCACCGTGGTCAAGGTGTTCTCTGCCGTCAGGGCCGTGGCCTGGGCGCTGATCACATTCAGGTAGCTGACCGTGCCCGCTTTGTATTGGTTGCTGACGATCTCCAGCGCCCGCCGGGCCGCGGCCAAGGCCTCGGCCTGCACCTGGGCTTCCTGGGCCAGCGCATCGGCGGCGACCAAGTTGTCCTCGACTTCCTGGAACGCCGTCAGCACCACCTGGCGGTAGTTGGCGGAGGCCTGGTCCACCGCCAGCCAGGCCTGGCGGGTGGCCGCCTCGCGCCCGCCCGCATCGAACAAGGCCAGGGCCATGCTGGGGCCCAGCGACCAGAACCGGTGCGGCAGGCTGACCAGGTCGGACCACTGGTTGGCGCGGTAGCCCCCGCTGGCCGACAGGGTCAGCGATGGAAAGAACGCCGCCCGCGTCACGCCGACCTGGGCATTGGCCACCGCCACGCGGCGCTCGGCCGCCGCGATGTCGGGGCGGCGCTGCAGCAGGCTGGCGGGCAGCAAGCGGGGCGCGGGCGGGGCTTCGGGCAGGCGGGCGGTTTCGGCCAGGCGGAAGTTGGCCGGGGCCTGGCCCAGCAGCACCGCCAGCGCGTGTTCCAGCTGGGCCCGCTGCAGGCGCAATTCGATCGCCTGCGCCTGCGCGGACTTCAGCTGGGTCTGCGCCTGGGCCACGTCTGCTGCGCCCGCCACGCCCGCGGCGTAGCGGTTCTGGGTCAGCTGCAGCGACTGCTCGTAGGCCTGCACCGCGCGCGCCAGCGACTGGGCCTGGGTTTCGACGCTGCGCAATGAGAAGTAGGTCTGCGCCAGGGTCACCTGCAGCGACAGGCGGGCGGCCAGCAAGTCACTCCGGCTGGCCTGCGCCTGGGTCCGGGCGGCCTCGGTGGCGTTGGCCAGGCGCCCCCACAGGTCGGTGTCCCAGCTCGCGTTGGCGCCGAGCGAAAACACATTCACCGGGGTCGATGACCCGCTGGTGCCCGTGCTGTTGGTGGTGCCGCTGACGCTGCGCGACGCCCCCAGCGTGCCCGTGACCGTGGGGAACTGGGCGGCGCGGCTGATCGCCACCGCGGCCTCGGCCGAGCGGTACTGGGCCACCACCGCCTGCAGGCTCTGGTTGTTGACCACCACCTGGGCCTGCAGCTCGCTGAGCACCGGGTCCTTGAACTGGGTCCACCAGTCGTCGAGCACGTCGGGGCTTTGGGGCTGCGCAGCCTGCCAGGCCGACTCGCGGAAAGCGGCGGGGGTGGCCACCTCGGGCCGCTGGTACACCGGCGCCTGGGAACAGGCAGCCAGGCTGGCCAGCGCCACGGCGGCCAGGGCCCGCCCGGCGACACGCCCCCGGGGGGCCGGCGCGGCCCCCCGCAACACGCCGACCCGGCCCGACACGAGCAACCGGGCCCCAGGGCTCAGCAACGACAACAAAGACTCAGCTTTCATGGAACAGCTCTTTCAAGCGAGGGGGCCGGCAGGGCCCCATGCGCCTCGGTGGGACGGGCACGACGACGGCGCCAGCGCTGGCGCAGTCGGTCCATGCAGACAAACACCACCGGGGTGGTGTACAGGGTCAGCAGCTGACTGAACAGCAGGCCCCCCACAATCGCGATGCCCAGCGGGCGGCGCAGTTCGGCGCCATCGCCGGCCCCCAAGGCCAGGGGCACGGCTCCAAAGATGGCGGCCACCGTGGTCATCAGGATCGGGCGCACGCGCAGTTGGCAGGCCCGGTAAATGGCCTGCGCGGCGCTCAGCTGCAAGCCCTTGAGCTCGGCCTCGCGCTGCCGCGTGATGGCGAAGTCCAGCATCATGATGGCGTTCTTCTTGACGATGCCAATCAGCAAGATCACCCCGATCAAGGCAATGATCGAGAACTCGGTGCCCGTCAACATCAGCGCCAGCAAGGCCCCCACCCCCGCCGACGGCAGGGTCGACAGGATGGTGATGGGGTGGATCAGGTTCTCGTACAGGATGCCCAGCACCAGGTAGATGGTGATCAGCGCGGCCAGGATCAGCCAGGGCTGGCTCTCCATCGACTGCTGGAATGCGCCCGCCGTGCCGCCAAAGCGGCCCCGCACACTGACCGGCACGCCCAGCGCGCCGACCGCTTCCTCGATCGCTGCGGTGGCCTGGGACAGCGACACCCCGGGCGCCAGCGCGAAGCTGATCGTGGTGTCGGGCGCGCCGGCCTCGTGTGTGACCGACAGCGGCGTGTTGGTCAGCTCCACGCGGGCAAAGGCCGACAACGGCACCTGGGCGCCGGTGCTGGAAGTGAAGCGCAACTGCCGCAGCGACTCGGGCGACTGCTGGTACTCGGGCGCCAGCGCCATCACCACCCGGTACTGGTTGAGCGGGTTGTAGATCACGCCCACCTGGCGCTGGCCAAAGGCGTCGTTCAGCGTGGTGTCGATGTTGGCCATGCTCAGGCCCAGGCGGGTGGCGGCATCGCGGTCGATCACCAGCGAGTTCTGCAAGCCCTTCTCCTGCATGTCCGAATTCACGTCGAGCAACTCGGGCAGCGCCATGACCGCGCGGCGGATGCGGGGCTCCCAGGTGCGCAGGTCCTCCAGCGTGTCGGCCAACAGGGTGTATTCGTACTGCGAATTGGACGGGCGCGCGCCAATGCGGATGTCCTGCACTGGGTTGAGGAACAGGTTGGCGCCGGGCTCGCTGGCCAGCTTGCCGCGCAGGCGGTTGATGACCTGGTCGGCACTGACACCGCGCTCCGCCAGGGGCTTGAGCGAGACAAACATCGACGCCGTGTTGCGCTGCCCGCCCCCCGTGAAACCGCTGACCGAGGCCACCGCCGGGTCGGCCCGCACGATGGTCATGAAGCGGTCCAGCCGGCGCTGCATGGCCTGGAAAGACGTGGCCTGGTCGGCCCGGATGTTGCCCACGATGCGCCCGGTGTCCTGCTGCGGGAAGAAGCCCTTGGGCACCTCGCGGTACAGGTAGACATTGAGGCCAATCACCCCGGCCAGCAACAACAGGGTGATGGGCTGCCAGCGCAGGGCCAGCGCCAGCGTGCGCCGGTACAGGCGCTGCAGCGCGCGCCGAAAGCGCAGCCCCCAGCGCGCCCAGCGCCCCGGGTGGGTGGCAGGCGCCTGAGGCTTGAGCAGCACCGCGCACATCATTGGGGTGGTGCTCAGCGAGATCACCATCGACACCAGGATGGCGACCGACAGCACCACCGCGAACTCACGGAACAAACGCCCCACCACGCCCCCCATGAGCAGCACGGGGATGAACACGGCGATCAGCGACAGGCTGATCGACAGCACCGTGAAGCCAATCTCGCGCGAGCCGTCCAGGGCCGCCTGCAGGGCGGACTTGCCGCGCTCCATGTGGCGCGAGATGTTCTCCAGCACCACGATGGCATCGTCCACCACAAAGCCCGTGGCCACCGTCAGCGCCATCAGCGACAGGTTGTCGAGGCTGTAGCCGCACAGGTACATGACGCCAAAGGTGCCGGCCAGCGAGGCGGGCACGGCCACGCTGGGGATCAGCGCCGAGCGGAAATGGCGCAGGAACACAAACACCACCAGGATCACCAAACCGATCGAGATGGCCAGCGAGCGCTCGACCTCGCGCAGCGAGGCGCGGATGGTCGGGGTGCGGTCGACCACCACATCGAGGTCGATGGCGCTGGGGATCGAGGCGCGCAGTTGCGGCAGCAGGCGACGCACTTCGTCCACGGTCTCGATGATGTTGGCGCCGGGTTGCTTGAACAAAATCAGCAGGATGGAGGGCTTGCCGTTGGCCGCGCCGTAATTGCGCACGTCCTGCACCGAGTCAATGACCTCGCCCACGTCGCGCAGGCGGATCGCGTTGCCGTTGGCATAGCGCAGCACCAGGGGGGCGTATTCGGCCGCGGTGAAAGCCTGGTCGTTGGCGCCGATCTGCCAGCTGCGCTGGCTGTCCTCGAGCGAGCCTTTGGGGCGGTTTGCGTTGGTGGCCACCAGGGCCGCGCGCACACTGTCGATGGCGATGCCGCTGGCGGCCAGCCGGTTGGGGTCCAGCTCGACCCGCACCGCCGGCAAGGCGCCACCGCCAACCACCACCTGCCCCACGCCGTTGACCTGCGCGAGGCGCTGGGCCAGCACGGTGGAGGCGGCGTCGTACATCTGGCCACGCGCGAGCACGTCCGAGGTCAGCGCCAGGATCATGATGGGCGCATCGGCCGGGTTGACTTTGCGGTAGGTGGGGTTGCTGGGCAGCCCCGTGGGCAACAGGGCCCGCGAAGCGTTGATGGCCGCCTGCACGTCGCGCGCGGCGCCGTTGATGTCGCGGTCCAGCTCGAACTGCAAGGTGACGCGGGTGTTGCCCAGCGACGATGACGAGGTGATTTCCGACACCCCGGCGATGCTGCCCAGGGCGCGCTCCAGCGGCGTGGCCACCGTGGTGGCCATGGTTTCGGGGCTGGCACCGGGCAGGCTGGCCGAGACCGAGATGGTCGGAAAGTCGACCTGGGGCAGCGGGGCGACGGGCAGCAGGAAGAACGCAATGATGCCGGCCAGCACGATGCCCATGGTGATCAGGCTGGTCGCGATGGGGCGGCGGATGAAGGGCTCGGAGAAGTTCATGGGGTGAGCCTCTCAGGGGTGCGGTGGGCCTGGCCAGCGAAAGGGGCGGCCTGTCCGATCTGGGCTGTTTTGCTGTTGCTGTTGCTGTTGCTGTTGCTGTTGCTGTTGCTGTTGCTGTTGGCGAGGTTGACTGGGAGACAAGGGAGAGCCCCTCGCTTCGCTCTGAACACGCAGTGCGCTGGCTGAGGGCGGAGGCCGGGATGGCGCCCCGGCGGGCGCCTCACTTTCTTTGTCTCGCCAAAGAAAGTAAGCAAAGAAAGGCGACCCGACTCACCCGCCCTGCTGCGCAGGGTCCGCTGCGCTGCTCGGCCAGGGCGGGGTCTCGCGAAACTCGCTTCGCTCAAACAGTCGCGAGCCCTTTTTCCGCCCCGGCCTACGCTGCTCGCCGGGTGAGACGGGCGGTCGAACACGGGCCCCAACGCCTGCTGCTGCGCAGCGGCGCCTCGCAACCCAGCTCGACCAGTGGTGGCCAAGTCGGAAGGGGCTGCCTTGGCTTTGGTTTTGGGTATGACCCAAACCTGAACTTGGGCCTCAACCCAATTGCCCGTTTCAGATCTTCCCCGAAAAGCACATTCGCCAGTGCGGTGGTGAGCTTGTCCGATCCCGCTTGTCCCGTGTGTCAGGGCCGAGCAGCGCAGCACCAGGGGGATAAGGACCCGCGACTGTTTGAGCGAAGCGAGTTTCGCGGGCCCCCCCCTGGTGTGAGCAGCGCAGGGGACCGCGCAGCGGCCCTGACTTCGGGTCGCCTTTTTTTGCTTACTTTTTTTGGCGAAGCAAAAAAAGTGAGGCGCCTGCCGGGGCGCAAACCCGGCCTCCGCCCTCAGCGAAAGCACTGCTTGTTCAGAGCGGAGCGAAGGGCAAAAAAGCAAGCCAAAGCCAAACCAAGCACTCATACCTGCCCCTCACGCCCCTCACGCCAGCGCTGCGCAAGCCCGGCAAACGCCAAGTAGATCACCGGCGTGGTGAACAGGGTCAGCAATTGGCTGACGATCAGCCCACCGACCATCGTCACCCCCAGCGGGTGGCGCAGCTCGCTGCCGGTGCCGCTGCCCAGCATCAGGGGCAAGGCGCCCAGCAGGGCCGCCAGCGTGGTCATCAGGATCGGGCGGAAGCGCAGCAGGCAGGCCTGGTAGATGGCCTCGCGCGGGGGCAGGCCCTGCTCACGCTCGGCCTCGAGCGCGAAGTCGATCATCATGATCGCGTTCTTCTTCACGATGCCGATCAACAAGATCACGCCGATGATGGCGATGATGCCCAGCTCCAGCCGGGCCACCAGCAAGGCCAGCAAGGCGCCCACCCCGGCGGACGGCAAGGTGGACAAGATCGTCACCGGGTGGATGTAGCTCTCGTACAGCACACCGAGCACGATGTACATGGTCACCACCGCCGCCAAGATCAGCAGCAAGGTGTTGGTCAGCGAGGCCTGGAAGGCCAGTGCCGCCCCCTGGAAGCCGGTCTCGACGCTGAGCGGCAAGTCCAGCGCGGCCACCTCGGCCTTGATCGCCTCGACCGCTTCGCCCAAGGATGCGCCTGCGCCCGCGTTGAACGAAATCGTGACCGACGGGATCTGGCCCGCGTGGTTCACGGCCAGCGACACCGGGCGCTCGCTGACCCGGGCCACCGCGCTCATCGGCACCTGCACACCGGTGCTCGACGTCACGTACAGGTGCTGCAGCGCCGACGGCCCGAGCTTGTAGCGTGGCGCCACCTCCAGCACCACGCGGTACTGCGTGGTCTGGGTGAAGATGGTCGAGATCAGGCGCTGGCCAAAGGCGTTGTAGAGCACTGCATCGATGCCCGCCACCGTGACGCCCAGGCGGCCGGCCGCATCGCGGTCGATCTCCACCCAGGCCTGCAGGCCTTGGTCTTGCAGGTCGCTGGCCACATCGGCCAGTTCGAGCCGGGTCCTGAGCCGCGCCACCAAAGCCTGCGAGGCCTTGGCCAGCTCGTCAGTGCGGGGCGACGACAGCATGAACTGGTACTGGGTGCGCGAGATGCGGTCCTCGATGGTCAGGTCCTGCACGGGCTGCATGTACAGCGCGATGCCCGGCACCGCCTGCAGGTTGGCCGACAGGCGCCGGATCACCTCGCTGGCGCTCGCGTCGCGCTCCTCGCGCGGCTTGAGGTTGATCAGCATGCGACCGGCGTTCAAGGTGGCATTGGCCCCGTCCACCCCGATGAAGGACGACAGGCTCTGCACCGCCGGGTCTTTGAGCACCTGCTCGGCCAGCGCCTGCTGGCGCTCGGACATGGCGGCAAACGAGGTGTCTTGCGAGGCCTCGGTGATGGCCTGGATCACCCCGGTGTCCTGCACCGGGAAGAAGCCCTTGGGCACCCACAGGTAGAGCAGCGCCGTCAGCACCAGGGTGGCGGCGAACGCCAGCAGGGTCAGGGCCTGGCGGTCCAGCACCCAGCGCAGCATGCGGCCGTAGTCCGCGATCATGCGGTCGAAAAAGCGGCCCGTGGCCTGGTACAGGCGACCATGGCTGTCCTCGGGCGTGTGGCGCAGGATGCGTGCGCACAGCATCGGCGTGAGGGTCAGCGACACCACCGCCGAGATCAGGATCGACACCGCCAGTGTGATGGCGAACTCGTGGAACAAGCGCCCCACCACGTCGGCCATGAACAACAGCGGGATCAACACCGCGATCAGCGAAATGGTCAGCGAGATGATGGTGAAACCGATCTGCTTGCTGCCCTTGAGCGCCGCCTCCAGCGGGGACTCGCCCTCCTCCACATAGCGCGCGATGTTCTCGATCATGACGATGGCGTCGTCGACCACAAAGCCGGTGGCAATCGTCAGCGCCATCAGCGTGAGGTTGTTGATCGAAAACCCCGCCAGGTACATGACGCCAAAGGTGCCGACCAGGGACAGCGGCACCGCCACCCCCGGGATCAGGGTGGCCGGCACGCTGCGCAGGAAGACAAAGATCACCATCACCACCAGGGCCACGGCCAGCATCAGCTCGAACTGCACGTCGGCCACCGAGGCCCGGATGGTGACGGTGCGGTCGGTCAGCACCTGCACCTCGACCGAGGCCGGCAGCGTGGCCTTGAGCTGGGGCAGCAGGGCCTGGATGCGGTCCACGGTTTCGATCACGTTGGCGCCGGGCTGGCGCTGCACGTTCAGGATCACGCCAGGCTGCAGGTCGGCCCAGGCGGCCAGGCGCAGGTTTTCAGCGTCATCGACCACCTCGGCCATGTCCTTCAGGCGGATCGGGTTGCCATTCTTGTAAGCCAGGATCAGGTTGGCGTATTCGGCCGACGACTTGAGCTGATCGTTGGCGTCCACCGTCGAGGCGCGTGAAGGGCCGTCAAAACTGCCCTTGGCCTGGTTCACATTGGCCGCGGTGATGACGGTGCGCACGTCCTCCAGCGACAGGCCCGCCGAGGCCAGCGCCACCGGGTTGGCCTGGATGCGCACGGCCGGGCGGCGCCCGCCCGCGATGGCCACCAGACCCACGCCCGACACCTGCGAAATCTTCTGCGCCACGCGCGACTCGACCAGGTCGTGGACGCGGATCACCGGCAAGGTCTTGGAGGTGATGGCCAGCGTCAGGATGGGCGCGTCGGCCGGGTTCACCTTGCTGTAGGTGGGCGGCATGGGCAGGTCGTTGGGCAGCAGGTTGCTGCCCGCGTTGATGGCCGCCTGCACCTGCTGCTCGGCGACATCGAGGGTCACATCGAGCGCAAAGCGCAAGGTGATGACCGAGGCTCCGCCCGAACTGGTGGAGGACATTTGCGACAGCCCCGGCATCTGGCCGAACTGGCGCTCCAGCGGGGCGGTCACCGCCGAGGTCAGCACGTCGGGGCTGGCACCGGGGTACAGGGTGGTGACCTGGATGGTGGGGTAGTCCACCTCCGGCAGCGCCGACAGCGGCAGCAGGCGGTAGGCCAGCAGGCCGACCAGCAGCAGCGCCACCATCAGCAAGGAGGTGGCCACCGGGCGCAGGATGAACAGGCGTGACAGGTTCATGCGCTCAGGCTCCGCGGGTCAAGCGGGCCGCAGGCAACAGGCAGGCGTGCATGGCTCAGCCCCCGCTTTCGCGTTGCTGGCGGCGTTCGCGCAGCTTCTGCAAATACGCTTTGCGCTCCTCGGGCGGCATGGCCATGAGTTTGTCGACCAGCTCAGGCGGCAGGCGGTCCATCCAGGCCGGTCGGGCGCCGCCCGCGGCCGCGCTGTCGGCGCCACCGACGGTGCCAGCCGACGGGGCCGGCGCCGCTGTGGACGGGGTGCCACCGGCGCTGGCGGCCGCAGCGGGCCCCGGCTTGGCCGCGCCCGGGGCGGCCGACGTGACGGGAGCGCTAGGGGTGATGGGAGCGCCGGGAGCGCCGGGAGCACCAGGAGCACCGGGAGCGCCGGGGGCCCCAGCGTCCGACACCGGCTTGCCGCCCCCAGCGGCGTCCGCCTTGCCCGCAGCCCCGGCACCACCGCCTGGGCGGTTTCGGTTGGCGGCGATGACTTCGACCTTGGCGCCTTCGCGCAGGCGGTCGGCGCCGTCGGTGACCAGGCGATCGCCGGGCTGGAGGTCGCCTTCGACCGCGACCCAGGCGCCATCGACCGCACCGGTGGTGACTTTGCGCAGGGTGACGCTGCTGTCTTCCTTGATCAGGTAGACAAACGTGCCCATGCTGCCGCGCTGGACCGCGTTGTTGGGCACCGCCAGGGTCTGGCTCAGGGTGTCCAGCTGCAGGCGGATGTTGACGAACTGGTTCGGGAACAGTGCGCCGTCGGCATTGGCCAACTCGGCCTTGAGCTTGATGGTGCCGGTGGCGGCATCGATCGCGTTGTCGGTGGTGATGACCCGGCCTTGCGCCAGGCGTTGGCGTTGCTCGCGGTCCCAGGCCTCGACCGTCAGGCCCCCGGCCTTGAGCTTGCGGTTGATCAGCGGCAGGTGGATCTCAGGCACCGCAAACACCACCGCGACCGGCTGGGTCTGGGTGATGCTGACCAGGCCCGTGGTGTCGCTGGCGCGCACCGTGTTGCCCAGGTCCACCAGGCGCAGGCCGAGGCGACCGCTGATGGGCGCGGTGATGCGGGTGTAGGACAGCTGCAGCTTGGCGTTGTCCACCAGCGCCTGATCGGTCTGCACGGTGCCGCGCAACTGGGCCACCAGGGCCTCCTGGGTGTCGACCTGCTGACGCGCAATCGAGTCCTTGGCCAGCAGGTCCTTGTAGCGGGCCAGGTCCAGCTCGGCGTTGCGCAGCTGGGCCGCATCACGGGCCAGCTGCCCTTGCACCTGGGCCAGCGCGACTTCGTAGGCGCGCGGGTCGATCTCGGCCAGCAAATCGCCGGCCTTGACCTGCTGCCCTTCTTTGAACAGCACGCGGCGCAGCTCGCCGTCCACCCGCGAGCGCACGGTGGCGGTGTTCAGCGCCGTGACGTTGCCAATGGCGGTGACGGTGACCCGCACGTCCTGCAGGCGCGCGGCCTGGGCCGACACCGGTTGAGTGCGGCTGCCACCGGGTCGCCGGCCCCCTCCGCCCGGGGCACCGCCTGGGGCCGTGGCCGCGCCCTCGGCCCCATCGGCCCCGGCGCTGCGGGCCTGCCAGAGGTACCAGCCGCCCCCCCCGCCCGCCAGCAAGACCAGGGCCAACAGGCCCCAGACCCAGCCACGCGAACGGCGCCGGGCCCGCCCGGGCGCGGTCGCGGGGCGGTCGGCCGGGCTCAGGGGCCGTTGGGGCGGGGCCAGAGGCGCCAAAGCGCTGGGTTCAGGGCGGTCAGCGGGATCGTGGGGTTCGGTCATGGGCAGGCGTTCAGGCTTCGGACAGGGCCAGGCGAAGGAGGGCAGACAGCAGGTGGGAGAGGCCGCGCAGGACTCAGCGCCAGGCCACCCCGCCCCGGTCAGGTCGACGGGCCCGGGGGCCGACGTCCAGCGTCCGGCCTGCGGCACCCACCGCCGATCAGGCGACAGCGGCCCGCACCCCGTCAGGGCACGAACCCAACACAAATCATACTAAGCGCCGTTTGTCTCCGACTTGGTACACAGGCCGGGGTTTTACCTGGGTTTTACGGTCCGACGCCCTCCAGGGGTCTTGTCAGGGGGTGGACGGCGGTGGCGCGCCCCGCCGGCCCGGCGCGCTCACAACCAGCGCGCCAGCACGCTGAAAGCAAAGCTCAGCAGCAGGGTGGAGGTGAGCGGGATCTGCCAGTCGCGGCCCAGAAAGCGAAACTGAAAGTCCCCAGGCAAGCGCCCGAACCCCAGCTTGCGCAGCCAGGGCGAGATGCCGCTGAACAGCACCAGCACCAGAAAAGTGACGAGGATCCAGCGCAACACGGCTCAGAGCCTGTGGGTGCGGTCGCCGCGCACAAAACCCATCGGCGTCCAGTCCGGCGGCGTGCCGCGGCCCAGCGCGATGACCTTGAAGAACTCCCCCATCTCATGCTCGTTGATGAGCTTGAGCACCTGTGCCCGCTGCACCAAGTCGCCCTCGCCCTGCAGCTCGAGCAGGCCGCAGTTCAGCAGGAAGTGGGCCTGGGTGGTGTAGCCCAGGATGGCCAGGTCGGCCTCCTGCGCGGCCACCCCGATGCCGGTGAAGTTGACGTGGGCGGTGATGTCCTTGAGCCCCGGGTCGGCCAGCGGGTCGTCGTCGGCGACATGGGCGCGGTGGCACATGACGGTGCCCATGTGGCGCTGCGGATGGTAGTACTCACTCTCGCCAAAGCCATAGTCAATCAAGAAGATGGCACCTTGCTCCAGGTGGTCGGCCAGGGTGCGGACAAAGCCTTCACCCTGGGCATGGATTTCGGTCAGGTAGTCGTGGGGCCCCTCGATCTCCAGCGGTGGGCGCAGCGCCGTGGGCCGGTCGGCCCAGACCAGACGGCCGTCGTGCACGGCCACGCCGCGCTCGTGCCAGACCCCACCGACGCGCGCCAGCAGCTGCACCGGCATGGCGTCCAGCACCTCGTTGCCCAGCACCACACCGCGCAGGCGCTCGGGCAGTTCAGTGGCCCAGACCACGCGGTCGCCAAACGCTGCCAGCGCCGCCTGCTGGCGCTCGCGCAGGCTGCCCGACAGGTCGACGATGGTGTAGCGGCGCACCCGGTCGCCCAGGGCCTCCAGCACCTGGCGCGCCAGCGCGCCCGAGCCGGCGCCAAACTCCCACAGCTCATCGGTGCCGGTGACGTCCAGCGCCTCGCCCAGCTGGCGCGCCAGCGTGTGGCCGAACAGCGGCGACATTTCCGGCGCGGTGACAAAGTCACTGCCCGAGCCCGGCAGGCTGCCGAACTTGCGGCTGTCGTTGGCGTAATAGCCCAGGCCCGGCGTGTAAAGCGCCGCGGCCATGAACTGGTCAAAGCCCATCCAGCCGCCCTGGGCCGGGATGTCGCGCAGCAGCTGCGCCAGCAAAGGGTTGGCCACCGCGTCGGCGGGCGCAGGGGAAGGAGGAAAAGAAGAGGTGCTCACCCCGCTATTGTCCACGCGGGCGCCGGGCCCAGGGCCAGGCAGGCCCCCCACAAAGCCCCGCACCAGCAGCCGGGTCGCAGGCCATGGACAATCCAGCCCATGAGCTCAAGCGACACCCCCACCTCCCCCCGCACTGTGTTGGTGACCGGCGCCGGCCGCCGACTGGGCCGGGAAACCGCCCTGGAACTGGCCCGCCATGGCTGGCGCGTGGCCGTGCACTGCCGCCAGTCCCGCCAGGACGCCGACGAAACGGCGCGCCTGTGCAACGCCCTGACGCCAGGGTCGGTGGTGCTGGAGGCCGACCTGCAGGACGAAGCCGCGGTGCGCCGCCTGGTGCCGCGCGCGGTGGCCGAGCTGGGCAGCCTGGAGGCGGTGGTCAACAACGCCTCGCTGTTCGAGCACGACGATGCCGGCAGCTTTGGCTACGCCAGCCTGGAACAACACCTGCGCAGCAACACCGGCGCCCCGATCCTGCTGGCCCAGGCCCTGCACACCCATGTGCTGGCGCGCCAGGGCCAGGGGGTGGTGGTCAACCTGCTGGACCAGAAGCTCTGGAACCAGAACCCCGACTTCCTCAGCTACACCCTGTCCAAAGCGGCCCTGGAGGCGGCCAACACCATGCTGGCCCAGGCGCTGGCCCCGCAGCTGCGGGTGGTGGGCGTGGCACCGGGCCTGACCCTGACCAGCCACATGCTCAGCGACGACAAGTTCCAGCAACTGCATCGTTTGTCGCCGCTGGGGCGCTCGTCCTCGCCCGCCGACGTGGTGGCCACGGTACGATTCGCCCTCGAGAACCGCTCCATCACCGGCACCACCCTGCTGGTGGACGGCGGTCAGCACCTGATGCGCTTCGAGCGCGATTTTTCGCTCATGTGAGCCCCAACCCGTTGCCCAACGCCATGAGCTTCAACACCAAAGGCACCCAGATCCTCACCCTCACCGGCCTGCGCTTCGACGCCAACCTGGGCATTCTGGAACACGAAAAGACCGACCCGCAGCCGATCCAGGTCGACGCTGAACTGAACCTGGGCACCCAGCCGCTGCTGCCGGTCGATGACGACATCCACCATGTGCTGGACTACCGCAAGGTGCGCCAGATCATCATCAACGAGTGCACCGCCGAGCATGTGAACCTGCTGGAAAGCCTGATCGGCAAGCTGGCCCACCGCCTGATGCAACTGCCCGGCGTGCTGGGCGTGCGCGTGAAGATCGCCAAGCTCGAGATCTTTGAAGACTGCGAAGTGGCGATCCGCGTCGAAACCGGCCACTGGTAAAGACCGGCCCGCGGCGCGTCCTTTGCTGACGCCGAAAAGGCGACGGTGAGACAATACCGCCCATGAGTGCCGTATGGATTGATGACGAGGCTGCTGCGGCGGCTGACGTCCCGGATGCCCCGAACAAGGGCCTGAAGATCGAGCGTGAGACCCACAAGCTCGAGAAACGCCTGTGCCGCCAGGTTGGCCAGGCCATCGTCGACTTCAACCTGATCGAGGCCGGCGACCGCATCATGGTCTGCATGTCGGGCGGCAAGGACAGCTACGGGATGCTCGACATCCTGCTCAAGCTCAAGGCCCGCGCACCGATCGATTTCGAGCTGATCGCGGTCAACCTCGACCAGAAGCAACCCGGCTTCCCGGACCACATCCTGCCCGAGTACCTGGGCGGCCTGGGCATTCCGTTCCACATCGAAACCCAGGACACCTACTCCATCGTCAAGGAGAAGGTGCCCGAGGGCAAGACCATGTGCAGCCTGTGCAGCCGGTTGCGCCGCGGCATCCTGTACCGCGTGGCGCGCGAACTGAAGTGCAACAAGCTCGCCCTGGGCCACCACCGCGACGACATGCTGCAGACCTTCTTCCTCAACATGTTCTTTGGCGGCAAGCTCAAGGGCATGCCCCCGAAGCTGGTCAGCGACAACGGCGAATTCACCGTCATCCGACCGCTCGCCAATGTGGCCGAAAAAGACCTCATCCGCTGGGCCGAACACCGCCAGTTCCCGATCATCCCGTGCACCCTGTGCGGCAGCCAGGAAAACCTGCAGCGCAAGCAGATCGGCAACATGCTGCGTGAATGGGAAAAGAAGTTCCCCGGCCGCATCGAGAACATGTTCACCGCGCTGCACAACGTGGTGCCCTCGCACCTGATGGACGCACAGCAACACGATTTCAAGAACCTCAAGCCGACCGGCATCGCCGACGACAACGGCGACAAGGCCTTTGACGAAGAAGAGTTCCCCCAGACCAGCCCGGCCCTTGGCGGGCTGCAGGTGGTGCAACTCTGAGTCCGGTGAGCGGCGGCCCCCACCCGATGCCCAGGCCGCAGGGGAGCAGGAGAACACCATGAAGTGGCTTATTCCATTCTGGCTCGCGCTGACGCTGATGCTCAGCGGCTGCGCCAGCACGCGCTGGGAAGTCGAAAGCGACGTCGAGACCTACGCCACCGCCCCGGTGATCGCGCTGGGCAGCAGCTTCCGCTTCGAGCGCCTGCCGTCACAGCAGCAGGCCGCGCCGGCGGAGGTGCAGGACCGCATCGAGGCCCTGGCCCAGGCCGCCCTTGAAAAAGCCGGCCTGAAGCGCGACGACGCCAACGCGCAGTACAGCGTCCAGGTCGGCGTGCGCAGCACCACCGTGACCGACCCCTTCGCGCCCTACCCCTTCGGCGGCTGGCCGGGCTATGGCTGGTCGGGCCGGGTCTGGGCCGGCCGCGGCATGTACTACGGCTCGGGCACGCGCGGCCTGTGGGGCGGCATGCCCTATGCACCACCGCGCACCCTGCGCGAGGTGGCCGTGCTGATCCGCAGCCACAGCGACGGCCGCACGGTCTACGAAACGCACGCCGCCAGCGACGGGCTGACGCGCAGCGAAAGCGTCACCCTGGGGGCTTTGTTCGATGCGGCCCTGGCGGGTTTTCCGACCCCGCCCAGCGGGCTGCGCCGCGTCAACGTCGACGTGATGATGCCGCCCTGATGACCGGCGGGTGCCAGACGCCGGCCTAGAATCGGCTGGATGGACGTCACCCGCATCATTGCCATCCGACATGGCGAAACCGCCTGGAATGTGGACACCCGCATCCAGGGCCAGCTGGATATCCCGCTCAACGACACAGGTCAGTGGCAGGCCCGCCGCGTCGGCCAAGCCCTGGCCGGCGAGGCCGTGCAAGCCATCTACGCCAGCGACCTGGCGCGCGCCTGGCAAACCGCGGCCCAAGTGGCCGAGCACACCGGCCTGAGCGTGACCCCGCACCTGGGGCTGCGTGAACGCGGCTTTGGCGAGTTCGAGGGCAAAACCTTCGCCGAGATCGAAGCCCACCTGCCCGAACAAGCCCGCCTCTGGCGCACGCGCGACCCGGTGTTCGCGCCCGACGGTGGCGAGTCGCTGATCGTGTTTCGCCAGCGCGTGGTGGACACCGCGGCCGAACTGGCGGCCCGCCACCCCGGCGAGCAAATCGTGCTGGTGGCCCACGGCGGCGTGATGGACATCCTCTACCGCGCTGCCACCGGCCAGGAGTTGCAGGCCCCCCGGACCTGGGCCCTGGGCAACGCCGCCATCAACCGTCTGCTCTGGACCCCGCAGGGCTTCACCCTGGTCGGCTGGTCCGACACCCAGCATTTGCAGGACAGCCCCCTTGACGAAAACCATTCCTGACGCACTTTGGGGCCTGATCGGCCAGGGCGTGGACGCCATCGACACCCCGGCCCTGGTCATCGACCTCGACGCCATGGAGCGCAACCTGCAGCGCATGGTGGACTTCACGGCCAAGCACCAGATCCTGTGGCGGCCGCACGCCAAGATGCACAAGAGCGCCGAACTGGCGCGCCTGCTGATGAGTGCAGGGGCGGTTGGCGCCTGCGTGCAAAAGACCAGCGAAGCCGAGGCCCTGGCCGCCGGCGGCGTGACCGACCTCTACATCAGCAACCAGGTGATCGCACCGGCCAAACTGGCCCGGATCGCCACGCTGGCCGAGACCCTCGCGGGCCGTGGCGGCTGGCTGGCGCTGGCGGTGGACAGCGCGCTGGGCATTGAGCGCCTGGCCCAGGCCCTGCAAGGCCGCCGCGCCAAGGTGCGCGTGCTGGTCGAGATCGACGTCGGTCAGGGCCGCTGTGGCGTGCCCCCCGGCGAGGCCGTGCTGCCCCTGGTGCGCCAGGTGCTGGCCTGCCCACAGTTGGTGTTCGGGGGCCTGCAGGCCTACCACGGCCAGGCCCAGCACCTGCGCAGCCCCGTCGAGCGCCGCGCGGCCATCGCTCAGGCGGTGCGCGCGGTCAACCTGAGCGGCGAGGTGCTGCAGGCCGCGGGCATCCAAACCCCGCTGATCACCGGCGCCGGCACCGGCACCCTGGTGCTGGAGACCGCCAGTGGCGTCTATGGCGAGCTGCAGGCGGGCTCTTTCCTGTTCATGGACGCCGACTACGCCGCCAACGAGCGCGACCCGGCCCAGCCCCAGTTTGAACACGCCCTGTTCGTCAAAACCCAGGTGATGAGCCGCAGCGCCCAGCACGCCGTCTGCGATGCGGGCCACAAGAGCCACGCGATCGACTCGGGCCTGCCCACGGTGCACACCTGGCCCGGCGAGCCCGCGCTGCGTTTTGGCAACGGGGGCGACGAACACGGCCTGCTCTACCCGACCCAGGCGGGCCAGACCCTGCCCGCGCTGGGCCAGACCCTGTGGCTGATCCCCGGCCACTGCGACCCCACGGTCAACCTGCATGACTTCATGGTGGGCGTGCGCGGCGGCTTGAAGCAGGGCACGGTGGAGCGCATCGTGACGGTGGACGCGCGCGGCGCCGTGGGCTGAGCTGAGACACCCTCACGCGCAGAGAACGCCGCGCGCACACCCAAGCCACGCCACAGCGCACGGCGCCAGTTCAGCGAACGGAGCGGGTTGGGACGGGTTGGGGCAGATTGGGCCAGGCAGGACAAGGCGGCGCGGGCCCGCGCCGCTGAGGCCAGCGCCCCTGCGTGCGCCCGGCGCCTCTGAGCGCCTCTGAGCGCCTCTGAGCGCCTCTAACCGCCTCTGAGCGCCCCTGAACGCATCTGAGCGCCCCAACTGGGGCATTGGGCCTGGGGCCTCAGGCCTCGACCGCGGGTTCGCTGCCGCCGCCACTGCCTTTGGGCGGCGTCACCCCCAGGTGGCGGTAGGCCGCCAGCGTGGCGATGCGTCCGCGCGGCGTGCGCTGCAGGTAGCCTTGCTGGATCAGGTAGGGCTCGATCACGTCTTCAATCGTGCCGGACTCCTCGCCAATGCTGGCGGCGATGTTGTCCAGGCCCACCGGGCCGCCATCGAAGCGGTGGATCACCGCCTCCAGCAACTTGCGGTCCATCACGTCAAAGCCCTGCGGGTCCACGTCCAGCATGGTCAGCGCGCGCTCGGCCATGGCGCGGGTGATGCGGCCGTCGCCCTTGACCTCGGCGTAGTCGCGCACCCGGCGCAGCAGCCGGTTGGCAATGCGTGGCGTGCCGCGCGAGCGGCGCGCAATCTCGAACGCCCCGTCCTCGTCGATGGGCGTGTTGAGCAGGCCCGAGCTGCGCCGCACGATGCGCTGGAGTTCCTCGGCGGTGTAGAACTCGAGCCGCGCCACGATGCCAAAGCGGTCGCGCAGCGGGTTGGTCAGCATGCCCGCGCGCGTGGTGGCGCCCACCAGGGTGAAGGGCTGCAGGTCGAGCTTGATGCTGCGCGCCGCCGGCCCCTCGCCGATCATGATGTCGATCTGGTAGTCCTCCAGCGCGGGGTAGAGGATTTCCTCCACCACGGGGGAGAGCCGGTGGATCTCGTCGATGAACAGCACATCGTTCTTCTCGAGGTTGGTCAGCAACGCCGCCAGGTCCTTGGGCTTTTCCAGCACCGGCCCACTGGTCTGGCGCAGGTTCACGCCCAGCTCGGCGGCGATGATGTGGCTCAGCGTGGTCTTGCCCAGGCCCGGCGGGCCGAACAGCAGCACATGGTCCAGCGCCTCGGCGCGCTTGCGCGCCGCGCCAATGAAGATGTCCAGCTGCTCGCGCACCTTGGCCTGGCCCACGTACTCGTCCAGCAGCTTGGGGCGCAGCGCGCGTTCAATGGCCTCCTCGTGGGGCGAGGTGGGGCCGGCCGACACGACACGGCGGTCGGGTGGGGGCGGCGCGGAGGCGAAGTTGTCGGTCTGGATGGTCACAGCAGCAGGCAGGCAGGGGGCCGTAAGGGGAAAAGCGGGTCGGGTCAGGGGCCCTCGGAGGGGCAGGTTCCCGCCGCCACGGCCCTGACAAAGCGCGGGGCCGCGGCGGCAAACCCGACTATAGCGCTGCCCCAGCCCAGCCTGGGGCGCGCACCAGCCGAGCCGTTGGTGCCAGGGGCTCAAGTGTGGCGCGCGGCTGCCGATAATCCCGTCATAGCGGATCACTTTTTGTCTCAGCGTGGCCCTGCGGCCCCGCCCCTGTGCTGGCCCAACATGAACCATAACCAAGCAAGCGCCTCACCTGGCCCACAACCGGGCCTGCCCCAACGGTCACCCCTGTCTCGCGCACTGGTGATCCTGGGCTGTAGCCTGGGCCTGCTGTCCGCCACCGGCCACGCCGCCGATGCCCATGGCAGCGACCACAGCGCCAAGCCCGCGCCCAAGGCCGCCCCCGCCGCGGGCGCCGACAAAGCCGCCGCCAACGACCTGGCCAGCCGCATCCGGGAGGGGGTGGACCGCAACAACCAGGCGGGCAAGGGCGCCAAGGGCGAAGGCGCCACCGTCATCGAAGTGCGCATGCCCAAGGCCGTGACCAAGCCCTCGGGCGCCTTGGCCAACCCGGTGGACTCACGCCGCGCGGCCAGCACCGAGGCCGCGCACCGTGAACCCAACAGCCGTGAAGCCCTGCGCGCCAAGGCCATGGCAATGGCCAACGGCGAGAAGGCCGAAGGCCACGAGGAAAAAGAAGACACCCACGGCCACCATGGCAGTGCCCACTGGGAGTACGAAGGCGTCAACGGCCCCGCCGCCTGGGGCAAGATGCAGCCCGAGTTCAGCACCTGCAGCCTGGGCCGCCGCCAGTCGCCCATCCACATCCTGGACTCGGACACCCTGGTCGGCCCGGCCGAACCCCTGCAGGTGCGCTACATGCCCAGCGGCGGCTCGGTGGTCAACAACGGCCACACCCTGCAGGTGGACCTGGACCCGGCCTCGCCCAACACCCTGACCGTGCGCGGCTCCACCTACAAACTGATCCAGTTCCACTTCCACCACCCGGCCGAAGAGAAGGTCAACTACAAGGGCTTCTCGATGGTGGCCCACCTGGTGCACCGCAACGACCAGAACCAGCTCGCCGTGGTGGCGGTGCTGATGGACCCGGGCCCGCCCAGCCCGCTGATCAACAAGGTCTGGACCTACATGCCGCTGGACACCCAGGACCGGGTGCAGGTGCCCCCGGGCAGCATCAACCTCAGCGAGTTGCTGCCGCAGGACACGCGCTACTACCAGTTCCTGGGCTCGCTGACCACGCCGCCCTGCACCGAGGGCGTGCTGTGGATGGTGCTCAAAACCCCCATGACCCTGAGCACCGAGCAACTGCGCCTGTTCGCCAAACTGTTCCCCAACAACGCCCGCCCGACCCAGCCGCTGAACGGCCGCGTGGTGCGGGAAGTGCCTTAAACCGGCCACCAGCCCAGGGCCCTTCGGCCGCCCCGGCTCAGCCGCCGGCCGCGGCGGGGCGGCACTCGGCCAGGAAGGCCGCGATCAGGCGCGACTCGCGGCGCTCCTGCAGGCAATACAGGTACTCCACCAGGGACGGCAGCTCGTCCGCCAGCGGGCGACTCACCAGGTCGGGGTGGCTGCTGACCTCGTGGCGCGCGAACACGCTCACGCCCATGCGCCGGATCACCGCTTCGCGGATGGCCTCCCGGCTCGCGATGTCCATCACGCTGCGCGGCTGCACACGGGCGCGCGCCAGCGCATCCTCGGTGATCTGCCGGGTGGTCGAGCCACGCTCGCGCAGGATCAGGTCACACCCCGCCAGGTCGGCCAGGTGCAGCGCGGGGCGCAGGGCCAGCGGGTGCTCGCGGTGCAGCAACAGCACCAGCGGGTCGGCCCCGAGCATGACCCGGTGCAGGCGCGGGTCGGTCTCCAGGTGCGATGAGGTGGCCAGGTCCACCTGGTAAGCCAGCAGCGCATCGACCATCTGACGCGAGTTGCCCGCGCCCAGGCTGACACTGACCTGGGGGTGGCGGGCGCGCACCCGCTGCACGATGTCCAGCACGTAATACGGCGCCGTGGCGCCCAGGCGCAAGTGGCCGCGCGGCAGCTCGCCCGACTCGCGCAGGGCGAACTCGACCTGGATCTCCTGCTGCAACAGCCGGTCCACCTGGGGCAGCAACTGGGCCCCCTCGTCACTGAGCGACAGGCGCCCGCCCTGGCGGCGGAACAAGGCCACGCCGTAATGCGCCTCAAGCGCCTTGATCTGGGTCGTGACGGTGGGCTGGCTCAGGCCCAGTTGCTTGGCTGCCTGGGTCACGCTGCCCAGCCGGGCCACGGTGAAGAACGATTTGAGCTGGGTGACAAACATGGCAGGAACCCGGGTAAAAAAAGGGCCGTGGACAGGGGGCGAACAGGGCGCCCCAGCGCCAAGCCGACCCCGAAATCATGGCAGAAACCCGCCCTGCCAGCCCGGGGGTCGCGGCACGCAAATCTGCCTATGGGGCCTTCAAAAAATTGCCGTTGTGTGACACGGGCATTTCACACGCGCTGCCTACAGTCCCTCCCCAGGTCCGAGCCCCGGCCCAGACCGGCTCCCCCCCTCAGTCAACCCAACCAAACGACCTTCACATGCGCACCACCTTGCTCCAATGGGCCCGCCGCCTCGGCCTGGCCACCACCGTGCTGGCCTCGGCCCTGGCCGCCTCGGCCGCCCTGGCGAAAACCGAACTGCTGGTCTACACCGCCCTGGAAGCCGACCAGATCAAGGCCTACAAGTCGGCCTTCGAGCAGGACCACCCGGAGATCGAACTGAAATTTGTGCGCGACAGCACGGGCATCATCACGGCCCGCCTGCTGGCCGAGAAAGCCAACCCGCAGGCCGACGCGGTGTGGGGCCTGGCCGCCACCTCGCTGATGCTGCTGGACAAGGAAAACATGCTCCAGCCCTATGCGCCCAAGGGCCTCGAGGCCGTGCGCGCCAGCATGCGCGACCCGCGCGCCACCCCGACCTGGGTCGGCATGGACCTGTGGTCTTCGGCCCTGTGCTTCAACACCGTCGAGGCCGCCAAGCGCAAGCTGCCCACCCCGACCGGCTGGGCCGACCTGACCCGCCCCGAGTACAAAGGCACGCTGACCATGCCGCACCCCGCCTCCAGCGGCACCGGCTTCCTGATGGTCTCGGCCTGGCTGCAAATGATGGGCGAAGAAAAAGGCTGGGCCTACATGGACGCGCTGCACCAGAACATGGGCGTCTACACCCACAGCGGCTCCAAGCCCTGCCGTCAGGCGGGTGCCGGTGAGTTTCCGGTGGGCCTGAGCTTTGAGTACCGCGCCAACAAGACCAAGAAGGACGGCGCCCCGATCGACATCATCTTCCCCAAGGAAGGCCTGGGCTGGGAAGTCGAAGCCACCGCGGTCATGAAGACCAGCAAGAAGCAGGACGCCGCACGCGCCCTGGCCGACTGGTCCGTCACCAAGAAGGCCAACGAGCTGTACGCCGCCAACTTCGCCGTGCTGGCCCTGCCCCAGGTGCAGGAGCGCCTGGAGTTCGTGCCCTCCGACCTCGAAAAGATGCTGGTCAAGAACGACTTTGTCTGGGCCGCCGCCCAGCGCGACCGCATCCTGACCGAGTGGGCCCGCCGCTACGAAGCCAAGGCCGAAAAGAAGTAAGCCCCTGCCCCTGCGCAGCCCCCCGAGAACCCGAGCCCCGGCATGCTTTCCATCCAACACATCACCAAGCGCTACCGCGCCCAACCCGTGCTGCGCGGCATCGCGCTGGACGTGGCGCCCGGTGAGTTCATCAGCCTGCTGGGGCCCTCGGGTTGCGGCAAGACGACCTTGCTGCGCATCCTGTGCGGCATCGAATCGCCCGACACGGGCAGCCTGACGCTGCGTGGCGAGGACATCACCGCCTGGCCCGCCGCGCGGCGCCGCTTTGGCGTGGTGTTCCAGAGCTACGCGCTGTTCCCCAACCTCAGCGCAGCGCAGAACGTGGCCTTTGGGTTGCAGGACCTGCCACGCGCCCAGCGCGCCGAACGCGTGGCCGAGATGCTGGCCCTGGTTGGCCTCGGCGATCAAGGGCACAAGGTGCCGTCACAGCTGTCGGGCGGCCAGCAGCAGCGCGTGGCGCTGGCGCGCGCGCTGGCGCCGCGGCCCGAGTTGTTGCTGCTCGACGAGCCGCTGAGCGCGCTCGACGCCCAGGTGCGTGGCGGCCTGCAAGCCGAGATCCGGCGCCTGCAGCAGCAGCTGGGCATCACCACCGTGATGGTCACCCACGACCAGGACGAAGCCCTGTCCATGGCCGACCGGGTGGTGGTGATGCACGAGGGCCGCATCGAGCAACAAGGCACGCCGCAGCAGCTCTACGCGCGGCCCGAAACCCGCTTTGTGGCCGGCTTTGTCGGCCGCATGAACCTGCTGCCCGCGCGCGTGGTGGCGGCCAACCGCGTCGAAGTGGGCCACACCCGGCTGCACTGCGACACGCAGGCGTTTCGCACCGGCAGCACCCTGCTGCTGGGCCTGCGGCCCGAGGCGGTGCAACTGCACCGCGCGGACACGCCCCCGGCCGGTGCCACCGACAACCGCGTGCGGGCCCGCCTGCTGGAGGCCCAGTTCCATGGCCCCACGGCCCTGCTGCGCCTGCACTGCGACAGCCTGCAGGCCACCCTGGACGCCCACTGGCCCACCGGCGTCGATGCCCGCCTGCCCGACTGGCTGCACGGCGAGCTGCTGCTGGACCTGCCCGCCCCGGCCCTGCACACGCTGCCCCTGCCTGAATCGACGAGGCGCGCCGCATGAACTGGCCCCTGAACCCAAGCCCCGCCCCTGCGGTGCCGCTCGCCCCCTTGGCCCCGGCCGGGGGTCCCACCCGGGCGGCGGCACTGGCCGCCATGCCGGGGGCGACCCCGGGGACGGCCCCCCTTTCAGACCACATTTCAGGCCACATTTCAGCCAGCCCGTCGGTGACCCCGCTCGCCGCGGCCGCGTCGCCAGCGCCTGTGGCCGCCTCGCCACGGCGCCAGGCGCCCGCCGAGCGCCCCTGGCTGGCCGCCCTGCTGGGCCTGGCCCTCGCGGGGTTGGCCGTGTTCATCGCGCTGCCGGTGCTGGCCCTGCTGGGCATGAGCCTGTGGGACAGCGCGGGCGACTTCGTCGGCTTGGCGCATTTCACGGCCTACGCGCGCAGTCCCAATGTGCTGAACTCGCTGGGCAACAGCCTGTGGCTGTCGGCCCTCAGTGCCACGGTGTGCGTGGCGCTGGCCTATGGCTATGCCTACGCGCTGACGCACAGCTGCCTGCGCGGCGCGCGCCTGTTCCGGGCCGTGGCCCTGATCCCGCTGCTGGCGCCGTCGCTGCTGATGGCCATCAGCCTGATTTACCTGTTCGGTCACCAGGGCCTGCTGAAAGACCTGCTGCTGGGCGGCAACGCCTACGGTCCGTTTGGCATCGTCACCGGCTCGGTGCTGTGGACGTTTCCGCACGCGCTGCTGATCCTCAGCACCGCGCTGGCCACCAGCGACGGCCGCCTGGTCGAGGCCGCCACCACCTTGGGCGCCAGCCGCTGGCGCGTGTTCTGGCGCGTCACCCTGCCGGCCAGCCGCTACGGGCTGATGATCTCGTGGACCGTGGTGTTCGTGCTGGTGATCACCGACTTTGGCGTGCCCAAGGTGATCGGGGGCAACACCCAGGTGCTGGCCACCGACATCTACAAGCAGGTGATCGGCCAGCAGAACCTGCCCATGGGCGCGGTGGTGGCGCTGATCCTGCTGCTGCCCGCGGTGCTGGCTTTTGTCGCCGAGCAGCACCTGCGCGCACGCCAGAGCGCCAACCTGGGCGTGCGGGCCGTGCCCTTTCAACCGCAGCCCAGCCCGGTGCTGGACCGCGCGCTGTTTGCCTACTGCGCCCTGATCGCCCTGGCCCTGCTGGGCGTGCTGGCGGTGGCGGTGTTCGCCTCGCTGGCCACGTTCTGGCCTTACAACCTGACGCCCAGCTTCAAGAACTACGACTTTGACCTGGTGGACGGCGGCGGTTGGGCCAGCTACGGCCACTCCCTGGTGATGGCCATCGGCACCGCGGTGCTGGGCAGCCTGTGCACCTTTGTCAGCGCCTACCTGGTCGAGAAGCCGCGCCAGTTCGCCGCTGCGCGGCTCTGGCTCAACGCCATCGCCTCGGTGCCGATGGCGGTGCCGGGCCTGGCCTTGGGCCTGGGCTACATCCTGTTCTTCAATGCGGGCTGGAACCCCTTGCAGGGCCTGTACGGCAGCCTGACGCTGATGACGCTGTGCACCGTGGCGCACTGCTATTCGGTGGCCCACATCACGCAGTTGACGGCGCTGCGCCAGCTCGACGCCGAGTACGAGCAAGTGGCCGCCTCGCTGGGCGTGCCGTTCTGGCGCACGCTGTGGCAGGTGCACCTGCCGGTGTGCCTGCCGACGCTGCTGCAGGTGGCGGGCTACTTTTTCGTCAGTGCCATGACCACCGTGTCGGCCGTGGTGTTCATCTACTCGCCCGAAACCACGCTGGCCTCGCTGGCCGTGCTGGCCATGGACGACGCCGGCGACATCGCCCCAGCCGCCGCCATGGCCACCCTGATCTTCGCCAGCGCCGCCCTCGGGCGCGCCCTGCTGGGCGCGCTGGAGCGCTGGCTGGTCGCGCGCACCCAGCGCTGGCGCCGACGCTGAGCCCCCGCCCAGCGCCCCTCACCACCCCGCCGCTCGACGGCCCTGGCGCCGCTCCGTGGGGAGCCGCCTGGGCCGCGGCATGGGCCGCCGCATGGCCCCTGCACTGGCCGCAGACGCCGCCGACCCCGGTCGACCGGCCCGGCCCTGATGTCTGTTTTTTTTGCTGTCCTGACCAAGCTCTCTGACCTCTCTTATGACCTCGACTTCTTGTGATCTTCTTGTGGTGGGCGCCGGCATCGTCGGCCTGGCCCACGCCTACCAGGCCGCGCGGCGCGGCCTGCGCGTGGTGGTGGTGGAGCGCGATGCGATGTGCCTCGGCGCGTCGATCCGCAACTTTGGCTTTGTCACCGTCACGGGCCAGAAGGCCGGGGCCAGCTGGGCCCGCGCACGGCGCTCGCGCGATGTCTGGGCCGAGGTGGCCCCGCAAGCCGGCATCGAGGTGCTGCACCAGGGCCTGTGGCTGCGCGCTGAACGCCCGGCCGCGCACGCGGTGCTGGAGGCCTTTGTGCGCACCGAGATGGGCGAAGGCTGCGAACTGCTGAGCCCCGCCGAGGCGGCGCAACGCCACCCGGCGCTGCGCACCGAGGGCCTGCAGTCGGTGCTGTACAGCCCGCACGAACTGCGCGTGGAGTCGCGCCAGGCCATCCCCCAGCTCACGCGCTGGCTGGCCGAGCACTGGGGCGTGCAGTTCCACTTCGGCGAGACCGTGCAGTCGGTGCAAACGCCGGTGGTCGAAACCGCCCGCGCCCGCTACCACGCCGAGCGCGTGGTGGTTTGCACCAACGCCGAGATCCATGGCCTGTTCGCCCCGCTGTGGACGCCACACCAGCTGCGCCTGTGCCAGTTGCAGATGCTGCGCGTGCGGCCGCAACCGGGCTTTCGCCTGCAGGGCTCGGTGATGGGCGACCTGAGCCTGGTGCGCTACGAGGGTTATGCCGAGCTGCCAGAGGCCACCGCGCTGCGCGTCCAGCTGCAGCACGAGGCCGCCGACTGCCTGCAACACGGCATCCACCTGATCGCGGTGCAAAGCGCCGACGGCTCGCTGGTGGTCGGCGACTCGCACCACTACGGGCCCGCCGTGCCGCCCTTTGCGCTGGAGGCGGTGGACCAACTGATCCTGGGCCAGTTGCGCGCGGCGCTGCAGCTGGGCAGCGCCGAAGTCACCGAGCGCTGGGTCGGCACCTACCCCGCCTCGGCCACCGAACCCTGCCTGGTGCTGGCGCCCGATGCCCACACCCGCCTCGTCACCGTCACCGGCGGCACCGGCGCCAGCACGGCCTTTGGCCTGGCCGAAGAGGTCATGGCCGCCTGGTAACCCCTCCCCATTGGATGAAAGCCCCTCCATGAACACCGCTCCGCCCTCCCCCAACCCGACCCATTTGCAAGCCGTCGTCTTCGACTGGGCCGGCACCGTGATCGACTTCGGCAGCCTGGCCCCGATGGACGCGTTTGTGCAACTGTTCGCGCGCTACGGCGTGCGCATCGACGTGGCCGAGGCCCGCGTGCCCATGGGCCTGGCCAAATGGGACCACATCCACGCCCTGGGCAGCGCCCCGCGCATCGCGGCCGAGTGGCAACGCGTGCACGGCCGCCCCTTCAGCGCGGCCGACTGCGACGCGCTGTACGAGGTCTTCACGCCGATGAACGCGGCCAGCGTGCGCGAGCACGCGCAGCTGATCCCGGGCGCCCTGGCCACGGTGCAGGCACTGCGCGCACGCGGCCTGAAGATCGGCTCGACCACCGGCTACAACCGCCCCATCATGGAGGTCGTGCAAGCGCTGGCCGCGGCCCAGGGCTATGCACCCGACAACCTGGTGTGTGCGGGCGATCTGGTCAGTGCCCGCCCCGGCCCGCTGATGATGGTGCGCACCCTGTCGGACCTGCAGGTCTGGCCGCCCGCGGCCGTGGTCAAGGTGGACGACACCGTGCCCGGCCTGCAAGAAGGCCGCGCCATCGGCGCCTGGGTGGTGGGCCTGGCCATCAGCGGCAACACCCTGGGCCTGAGCGAGGCCCAGTGGCAAGCCCTGCCCGCCCCCGAGCAACAGCGCCTGCGCGAACGCGCCACGGCCGAACTGCGGGCCGGCGGCGCCCACTGGGTGATCGACAGCGTGGCCGACCTGCTGCCGGTGATCGAGGACATCGAGGCCCGCCTGGCCCGCGGCGAGCGCCCCGACTGAGGCCACGCCCTCCCCGGGTCGAAGTCCCGGACCTGAGTCCCGGACCTCAGTCACGGGCTCCAGTGACAGGCCCACCAGGGCTCGCCGGGACCGACGCCGCCCCCTGGGGGCGCCCGGCCCGGCCTGGGCTGCGCTGGGCAGGGCCCAAGCCCCTGCGGCGTTCAGCGCGGGCGGCCCAAGGCCCCCGCAGAGGCCTCAAGGACAAGCGATGACGGCACCCGCGGCGTTGCGGCAGGTGCCGCTGTGGCTGATGCCTTGGCCTTGGGTGTAGCTGGTGTTGCCTTGGTAAGAGTTGCCGTCCACCCCGGTGGCGGTGGTGGTGCGCTGGCCCGTGGCGGGGCCGGTGCCCGAGCGATCAAAGCTGGACTGGCTTTGCATCGTGCCATCGGCCCCGCGCAGGCCGGCGGCCGACTCGTGGTTCAGGCTGCCGTTGGGGCCTTCGCTGAAGCCGCCAACGCGGCCTGCCGCCCCCCCATCGGGGCCGCGCAGGGATTCTGCACGGCCGCCAACCGCCTGGCCTGCGGCGTTCTCGCCCACGAAGCCACGGCGTCTGGCGATCTCCCCTTCTTTGCCCACCATCTCACTGCGGGCCGCGGCGCCGTTGGCGCCGCGCAGCCAGCCTTCGCGGCCCTCAAAAGCCTGTGCCGGCCCGGCCGCCCACAGCGCCCACAGCGCCACCTGCACCAGCCCCAACCGGGCACCTGCAAACAAAACGCGTTGCGCCATCACCAGCTCCAAAAAGGTGTCATCACAAGACCGTTTGCGACCGAGAGGTGGCACCCGGTGGTGCCCCAGCCGCGCTTCACTCTAATGGGTGATCCCGGCGGGCTGGCGCCTCCGCGGCCGCCAACGGCCGAAACCCCACATCCATTGGCACAGGCGGTTGAACTGCTGGTGTGAGCGCATCCGCACCCTTACCGCCAGCGGCCGCCGCGTCGACGCAGGTCATCACCGCAGCGCGCCCCTGCACCGCGGGCAGGTAGCGCTGGCGCAGGGCCTGCACGGTGCGCAGGCCTTCGGGGTCCACCGACAGGTCGCGCCGCAGGCCGCGGTCGGGGTCCAGCAACAGCGCGCAAGCCGCCTGGGCCAGCCCCGGGCTCAGGCCCGGCACATGCGATGACAAGAGCTGCGCCGCGGCCGCGGTGTCGGCCAGGCACCAGGCCAGGCCTTGCCGGTAGGCCTGCACAAAGGCGGCCAGTTCGCGCGGGTGCGACGCGCGCCAGCCCTCGCGCACGGCCCCGACCGTGCCCTGGTAGTGCGGCAACACCCCATGGCCGCGCTGCAGCACCCGGCAGCCGTGCTGCTCGGCCATCAACTCATATGGGGTACGCAACAAGGTGGCGCGGCAACGCCCGGCCAACAGGGCCTGAAAGCGTTGCTCGGTGCTGCCCTGTGATTCGATGCGCACCGCCTCGCGCGCCAGGCCGGCCTGCGCCAGCATCTCGTACAGCACCAGGGCAAAGCCCGTCTCGGGCGCGTCCACCGCCACCACCTGGTCGCGCAAGGCCGCGACCTCGCTCACGCCGGGTGCGGCCACCAGGCTCAGCAAGCCATCGTCGCCGCCCATGAAGATCACCGCATCGGGCACGCCCGGCACGGGCACCTCGGCCAGGTTCTGCTGGTAGGCCACCACGTTGTCGGCGCTGAGCAACAGCAGCGGAAAAGCCCCTTCGACAAAGCCCTGCACCATGGCCTGCGACCCTGGGGTGGGCAGCACGGTGACGTCCAGGCCTTGCGCGGCCCAAAAGCCCTGCTGCTCGGCGGCCCACAGCGGCAGGTTCCAACCGCCTTCAAACACGCAGACGGTCAACGCCAAGCGCGCGGGCCCGGCGGACGGCCCGGCGGGGGTGGCGGGGCCGGACGGGGTCGATGTCGATGTCGATGTCGGTCTTGGTGTCGGCGTTGAGGTGGGGGTCGCGTGCGGCGGGTGGGCCATGGTCAGCTCCATCTGGGTCAAGGCCCCAGCATCACCGGGGTCGAGGCCGTTCCTTGGCGCACAAATGTAAATAATGCCGCCAGGCGGGCCCTGGCCAAGGCAGGAGCACCTTGCCCCCCGCCCACCCCGGTCCCGCGCACGACGCCACGCCCCGCGCCGCTCCCCCACAATGGGCCAGGCGGTGCAGGCCTTCGACCGCCCCCAGGAGACACCATGAAATTACAAATTAACGGACAAACCCGGGACTGCGACGTGCCACCGGAGATGCCTTTGCTGTGGGTGCTGCGCGACGAACTGGGCCTGACCGGCACCAAGTTCGGTTGTGGCATCGCGGCCTGCGGTGCCTGCACGGTGGAGCTCAACGGCGTCGCCACCCGCGCCTGCGTGATGCCCGTGGGCAGCGTGGCAGGCCAGGCCATCCGCACCATCGAAGGGGCCCCCGACCGCACCGTGGCCGCGCTGCAGGCGGCCTGGGTGCAGCACCAGACGCCGCAATGCGGTTACTGCCAGAGCGGCATGATCCTGGCCGCCGCCTCGCTGCTGCGGCGCAGCCCCCAACCCAGCGACGCCGACATCGACGCCGCCATCACCAACCTGTGCCGCTGCGGCACCTACCAACGCATCCGGGCGGCCATCCACACCGCCGCCCAGGCCTTGCAAGGGAGCCGCGCATGAGCCCCCCGTCACCAGACGCCATCGGCGCCCACGCCCCCTGGAGCCGACGCGGTTTTCTGCTGGCCGGCGCCGCCGCCGGCGGCGGCCTGCTGGTGGGCTGCGGTGGTGCCGCGCCCGCCGCCCGGGTCGGCCAGGGCAGCGACTTCGCCCCCAGCGGCGACCAGGTGGCACTCAATGCCTGGGTCAAGATCACGCCGGACGACCGCGTCATCGTGGCCGTGCCGCGCTCTGAAATGGGCCAGGGCGTGCACACCGGCCTGGCCATGCTGGTGGCCGACGAGCTGGACGCACGCTGGGACCAGGTGCAGGTCGAGGCGGCGCCGATCGCCCGCGTCTACAGCAACACCGCGCTGTTGCTCAATGTCTCGCCCTTCTTGCCCGACGACGACGGCCTGCTGGCCCGACTGACCCGCGACTCGCTGCAAACCGCCGGCTACGCGCTGGCGCTGCAGGTGACGGGCGGCTCGTCCAGCCTGCGCGACGCCTGGGAACCGATGCGCCTGGCCGGCGCTGCCGCGCGGCACCAGCTGCTGCAGGCCGCGGCCTGGCAATGGCAGGTGCCGGTCAGCGAGCTGCGTGTGCGCGACGGCCTGGTGCACGGGCCGGCGGGCCGGGCGCCGCTGCGCTTCGGGGCCCTGGTCCAGGCCGCGGCCCAGCAGGCAGCACCGCGCGAACTGCGCCTCAAACCCCGGGCCGAACGGCGCCTGATCGGCCAGCCCGTGCCGCGCACCGATGTGCCCGCCAAGGTCAACGGCCAGGCCGTGTTCGGTCTGGATGTGCGCCCCGAGGGCCTGGTCTACGCCGCGATCGCGCACTGCCCGGTGTTCGGCGGCCAACTCAAAAGCCTGGACCCAGCGCCCGCGCTGGCCCTCCAAGGGGTGCTGCAAGCCTTCGCCCTGAACGCCCAGTCGGTGGTGGTGGTGGCGCGCAACAGCTGGCTGGCCCAGCAGGGCCTGCTGCGCCTGGCCCCGGTGTGGGACGAAGGCCCCAACGCCCAGCTGCAGTCGAGCAGCATCAGCGCCCGGCTGCGCCAGGCCTTCGACCAGGAGGACGGCACCCGCTTCCGCCACGAAGGCGATGCGGTGCAGGTGCTGGCCGACGCCAAGACCCGCATCGAGGCCGAGTACGAGGTGCCGTTTTTGGCCCACTCGGCACTGGAACCGGTCAACTGCACGGCCCAGGTCAAGGACGGCCGGGTCACCGTGTGGTGCGGCAGCCAGGCCCCGTCCCTGGCGCGCATGAAGGCCGCCGAGGTGGCCGGGGTGGACAGCGCACAGGTCACGTTCGAGGTGCCGTTCCTGGGCGGCGGCTTTGGCCGCCGGCTGGAGTCCGACATGGTCGAAGAGGCGGTGGCGATTGCGCTGCGCACCGGGGGGGCGCCGGTCAAGCTGACCTGGTCGCGCGAGGAGGACGTGCAACACGACCTGTACCGGCCCGCCGCGGTGTCGCGCTTCAGCGCCACGCTGGACCCACAGGGCCTGCCGCGGGCCTGGCGCCACCGCGTGGCGGCGCCGTCGATCGGGCTGGACACGGTGCGCCGCCTGATGCCGCGCCTGGCGCTGGACTCCCCCGACAAAAACCACATCGAGGGCGCCTTCGACCTGCCCTACGCGATCCCCCACCTCGAGGTGCGCCAGCTGCGCGTGGCCACGCCGGTGCCGGTGGGCTCCTGGCGCAGCGTGGGCCACAGCTACAACGCGTTCTTCACCGAGTGCTTTCTCGATGAACTGGCCCACGCGGCGCGGCAGGACCCGCTGGCCTACCGGCTGGCCATGCTGGCGGCCAAGCCGCGCCACCGCGCGGTCTTGCAGGCCGCCGCCGAACTGGGCGACTGGGGCCAGCCGGCCCCGGCCGGCCGCGCCCGCGGCCTGGCGCTGCACGAATCGTTTGGGGCCCTGTGCGCGCAGGTGGCCGAGGTCTCGCTGGACGCGGGCCGGGTGCGCGTGCACCGCGTGGCCTGCGCGCTGGACTGCGGCACCGTGGTCAACCCCGACAGCGTGGACGCGCAGCTGCAAAGCGCCATCGTCTACGGCCTGAGCGCGGCGCTGATGGGCGAGATCACGCTGAAGAACGGCCGCGTCGAGCAAAGCAACTTCCCCAGCTACGACGCACTGCGGATGGCCGACATGCCGGTCATCCGCACCCGGCTGATGCCCAGCGACGCGCCCCCCGGCGGCGTCGGCGAACCCGGCACCCCACCGATCGCACCGGCCGTGGCCAACGCCCTGTTCGCGCTGACCGGGCAACGCCTGCGCCGGCTGCCCCTGCGGCCGCAGGCCTGAAGCGCCGGCCTGAAGCGCGGCCGGACGGCTTATTTGGCCAGCGCCTTGAGCGCGAGCTTGATGCCGTCGCTGACCCCCACGTCGGCCGGCAAGGCCTTGAGCGCAGCCGCGGCTTCCTTGTCGTTGTAGCCCAGCGCCAGCAAGGCCTGCTGGATGTCGGCCTGGGCGTCGCTGGCGGCGGGCTGGCGCAGGTCCAGCTCGGCCCCGAGCTTGCCCTTGAGCTCCAGCAACAGTCGCTCGGCGGTCTTCTTGCCAATGCCCGGCACCTTGACCAGGCGCCCCGGCTCTTGCAGCGAGATGGCCTGCCCCAGCTCGCTCACGCTCATGCCCGACAGCACGCTGAGCGCGGTGCGCGGGCCCACGCCGCTGATCTTGATCAGCTGGCGAAACGCCTCACGCTCGGACGCGGTGCCAAAGCCGTACAGGATCTGGGCGTCCTCGCGCACCACAAAGTGCGTCAGCAGCGAGACTTTCTCGCCCAGGCCGGGCAGGTTGTAGAAAGTGCTCATGGGCACATCCACCTCGTAGCCGACCCCGTGGCAGTCCACCAGAAGCTGGGGCGGGTTTTTGTCGGCGAGGGTTCCGGTCAATTTGCCTATCATTGCAGTCCTTGTGGCCCCGGCTCGGGGCCCTTTGGCCGGAATTATCAGCTTGATCGTCAGACACACCTTCACCCCCCACAACAACCTGCGCCTGGGTCACCTGTGCGGATCGATGGACGAGCACCTGCGCACCATCGAAGCGGGCTTGCAAGTCAGCATCGCGCACCGCCACGAGCAATTCAAGGTGGACGGCCCCAAGGCGCGTGCCCAGCGCGCCATGGAGGTGCTGCAGGCCCTGTACGAGATCGCCGAGCGCCCCATCCCCGCCGAAACCGTGCAGCTGATGATGGCCGGTGATACCGCGCTGGCCGAGGCGCCCGAAGGGGCCCAGCTGCTGAGCACGCGGCGCGCCGACCTGCGCGCCCGAACCCCCACCCAGGCCCTGTACCTGGACAATGTGGCCACGCACGACATCACCTTCGGCATTGGACCGGCCGGCACCGGCAAGACCTACCTGGCGGTGGCCTGTGCGGTGGACGCGCTGGAGCGCAGCGCGGTGCAGCGCATCGTGCTGACCCGCCCGGCGGTCGAGGCCGGCGAGCGCCTGGGCTTCCTGCCCGGCGACCTGAGCCAGAAAGTCGACCCCTACCTGCGCCCGCTGTACGACGCGCTGTACGAGCTGATGGGCTACGACAAGGTGCAGAAAGCCTTTGAGCGCAACGCGCTCGAAATCGCCCCGCTGGCCTTCATGCGCGGGCGCACGCTGAACAACGCCTTTGTCATCCTCGACGAGGCGCAGAACACCACGCCCGAGCAGATGAAGATGTTCCTGACCCGCATCGGTTTTGGCGCCAAGGCCGTGGTGACCGGCGACGTGAGCCAGATCGACCTGCCCAAGGGCGCGCCCAGCGGGCTGATCGAGGCCGAGCGCGTGCTCAAGCGCGTCAAGGGCATTGCCGTGACGCGCTTCACCAGCGCCGACGTGGTGCGCCACCCGCTGGTGGCCCGCATCGTGGACGCCTACGACGCCGCAGGCCGCCCGGCGGCCCGGCGCGCCAGCGGCGACTGAGGCCGCGCCAGCGGCCTGAGCCCCACCGACCCGGTGCCCGCAGGGTCGGTGCGCCCCTCCCCCCCTCCAACAACACCCCACGCCGCCCCACAGGAACCCGCCCCATGAGCCTGCCTGAACTGACCCTGTCCCTGCAATTTGCCCGCTTTGCGGACGTCGCCGAACACCGCGCCGCGCTGCCGCGCAGCGCCGTCATGCGCTGGATCCGCCATGCGCTGCCGCAGGCGGCCGAGATCGCGGTGCGCATCGTCGACACCGAAGAAGGCCAGCAACTCAACCGCGCCTACCGCAACAAGGACTATGCGACCAACGTCCTGACCTTCGACTACGCCAACGACCCGGTGATCCTGGCCGACCTGGTGCTGTGCGCGCCCGTGGTGGCCCGCGAAGCGAAAGAACAGGGCAAGACCCTGCAAGCCCACTACGCCCACCTGCTGGTGCACGGCACCCTGCACGCCTGCGGCTACGACCACGAAACCAACCAGCGCGACGCACTGGAAATGGAGGCGCTGGAGATCCTGCTGCTGGGTTCGCTGGGCTTCGCCAACCCCTACTGAGGCCCGAGCCCGGCGCCGCCCCGCATGGCGCGGGTTCAGACCATGCGCAAGGGGATGGTGATGGGCCCGTCGTTGATCAGCTGCACCTTCATGTCGGCCGCGAAGATGCCGGTGGCCACGTCCGGGTGGCTGGCGCGGGCGCGCTGCACCAGGTGTTCGTAGAGTCGGCGGCCCTCGTCGGGCGCGGCGGCCTGCGTGAAGCTGGGGCGGTTGCCACTGCTGCAATCGGCGGCCAGCGTGAACTGGCTGACCAGCAACAGGCCGCCATGGCGGCCCTGGCCGTCCAGGTCCTGCACCGACCGGTTCATCTTGCCGGCCTCGTCGCTGAAGATGCGCAGCTTCAAGACCTTGGCCAGCAGGCGCTCGACGCCCGCCTCGGTGTCACCGCGCTCGGCACACGCCAACACCAACAGACCGGGGCCGATCTCGCCGACCACCTGCCCGTCCACCCACACCCGGGCTTCGCTCACCCGCTGAATCAAACTGATCACAAGCACCTTCCTCCAGGGGCCGGCGGGTCGCCCTTCGACCACCACGTCCGTGTATTGCCGTCCCTGCAACAAAAATGGTAGTGTGTCGGAGTTTTGTCCGCCGCTTGCACGGCGACGCCCCGAATTGAAGGATCGATGAGTCCATGACGACCAAGTTCACTCCGCGCCACGCTGCCACTTGGGCGGCCTGGCTGCCTGTGCTGATGCTGGGCTGGGGTTCTGCCCAAGCCCAGACCCCGGCCCCGACGCCCCTGCCCACCACGGCCCCCGCCGCCGCCAGCCCGGCCAATGCCCCGGGTGAGCGGGCGGCCACCGTGAAGAAAGTGGCTGGCGCAGTGCAGGCGCGTGGCCCGCAAGGCAACCGACCGCTGCGCTCAGGCGATGAGCTGCAAGTGGCCGAACGCGTGTTGACCGGCGCGGACGGGTCGGTCAGCCTGGTGCTGCGCGACGGCACCACGCTGATGGTGGGCCCCAACAGCGAACTGGACTTGCGCGAGTTTGCCTTCAACAGCACCACCCACAACGGCCAGGTGGTGCTGAGCATGCTCAAGGGCACGCTGCGGGTGATCACGGGTCTGATCGGCAAGCACCGGCCCGACGCGATGCGCGTCATCACGCCCACCTCCACCATCGGGGTGCTGGGCACGGATTTCATTGTGGAAGTCGGCGAGGAGCAACCATGAAGTCGCTGCACACCGTCGCCATGCGGCCCTGGCTGCGCGGCGCCCTCGGGGGCCTGCTGCTGGCCCTGCTGGCCGCCTGTTCGAGCCCGCCCCCCAAGCCCCCACCGCCGCCCCCGGTGCCCAGCGTCAAGGTGGTGCTGCTGCCACAGGCCGATGGCAGCGCCAGCGGCGTGGTGGTGCAAGCCGGCCAGGCCACGCAGACGCTGACCGAGCCCTACCAACGCGCCAGCGCGCTGGCCAACCGCGCGCCGGTGGTGGACCAGGTGGACCCGACCCAGGTGCGCCAGACCTACGACGCGCTGTTCCGCATTGCCCCGCCGCAACCGGTGCGCTATGTGCTGTACTTCCAGCCGGGCACGACGCGCCTGTCGGGTGAGTCGCAGGCCGAGTTGCCGCGCATCCAGCAGGACATGGCGCGCTACCCGGGCGTCGAGGTGCTGGTGGTCGGCCACACCGACACCAAGGGCAACAGCGAAGGCAACGACGCGCTGTCCCTGCGCCGCGCGCAGCAGGTGCGCGACCTGCTGGTGCAGCAGGGCCTGAGCCCGCGTCAGGTGGAGGCCATTGGCCGGGGCGAACGCGAGCCCGCCATCGCCACCGCCGACGAGGTGGACGAGCCGCGCAACCGCCGCGTCGAGGTCACGCTGCGCTGACCAACCTCAGCCGGGGCGGGCCCGCGCCTGTGCGGCCGGCCGCCCGCGCCGCGCCTCAGGCGTACAAGCGGGCACCGGCCTCGCGCACCGCCAGCGCGGCCTGCGGCCCCAGCGCCTGCAGCACCGGTTGCCACACGCTGTCGTAAGCGGGCAGCGCGTCCGGTGTGAACGCGGTGTGCGGCCAATCCGAACCCCAGACCAGGCGCGGCGCCTCGCCGCGGCGCTCGCCCGCCTGAGTGGCCAAGGTGGCGACCCGTTGCAGGGCGGGCTGCAGGGCGGTGTAGGGGGCCTCGGCCCCCAAGCGGTACCAACCCGACCACTTGACCCAGGCGCCCAGCGCCAGCAGGTCGCCCAGGCACGCCCAGGCGGGGTCGTCCCCGGCCAGCGCCGCGTGCAGGCCGGCCAGGTGGTCCAGCACACAGGGCAGGCCGGTGCGGCGGTGCCAGTCCAGGATGCTCGGCAGGTCGGTGCTGCGCGCGTACCACTGCACATGCCAGCCCAGCGCGTGCAGGCGGGGCGCCAGTGCCAGCAGGTCGGCCGCGCCGTTGCCCACTGGCGACACCAGGTTGAAACGCACGCCACGCACACCCAGGGCCTGCATGCGGGCGAGTTCAGCGTCGCTCACCCCGGCGTCGACTACCACCACCGCGCGGTGGCGGCCTGGTTCGCGGGCCAGGGCCTGCAACAGGACCTCGTTGTCACAGGCGTAGACGCTGGGTTGCACCAGCACCAGGTGGCCCACCCCGTGGGCCTGGGCCAGGGCCTCGATGGCCTCCAGCGGTCGGTGCACAGGCTGGTAATGGCCGGGCGCCACCGGGCGGGCGGCATCGAAGACATGCACATGGGCGTCCCAGGCGGACGCCGGTGCTTCATTCACAAGACCTTGCCCCATGCGCTTCAACCCACCGAGATGCGGCGCTCGCGCACCACCTGCGCCCACTGCGCCTGTTGCTCGCGGATGAAGCGGCCCGCGCTGGCCTGGCTGGCGTCGGCAAACACATCGCCCCCCAGCTGGCGCACACGGCCCAGCACCTCGGGGTCGGCCAGGGCCCGGCGGAGGCCGGCCACCAAGGCCTGGCGGGTCGCCTCGGGCAGGCCGGCCGGGGCCAGCACGGGGTTCCACTCCAGCACCTCGTAGCCGGCCACGCCGGCTTGCTCCATCGTCGGCACCTCGGGCAGCGAGCGCGCGCGCACCCGGCTGGTCACGGCCAGGGCGCGCAGCTTGCCGGCCTGGATGTGGCCCAGCGAGGACGCCACATTGGCAAAGAACAGGGGCACCTGGCCGCCCATCACATCGTTGAGCGCGGGGCCACCGCCGCGGTAGGGCACATGGCTCAGCTGCACGCCGGACCGCGCCTCGAACAAGGCCCCCGCCAGGTGCTGGGCCGAGCCGTTGCCCGACGAGGCGTAGGCCAGGTCACCGGGTTTGGCACGTGCCAGGCGCAGCACGTCGCGCACCGACTGGGCCTCGAAGCTGGGCGTGCACACCAGCACATTGGGGAAGGTGGCCAGCACCGCCAGCGGGGTGAAGGCCTTGTCGCTGTCGTAGGGCAGGCGCGGGTAGAGCGAGGGGTTGACGGCAAACGACGAGGCATCGAGCAGCAAGGTGCTGCCGTCCGCGGTGGCGCGCGCCACCTGGGCCGCGGCCAGCTGACCGCTGGCGCCGGGCTTGTTGTCCACCACCACGCCCTGGCCCAGGGCCTCGGCCAGGCGCGGCGCGATGATGCGGGCCATCAGGTCGGCGCCGCCACCGGCCGGGTAAGACACCACCAGCGTGATGGTGCGGCCACCGGCAATCGGCTGGGCCGCGCGGGCCGCCAGCCAAGGCGCGGCGGCGGTGGCGGCGAGCCCGCTCAGGCACAGGCGGCGCGACAGGCCCGCGCGGGCGGTGATGGGGGGGATGGGGTGCATGGGCTTGTCTCCTCAGGTCAGGGTCACGGTGTAATGAAAGGCATGGGCGTCGCCGCGGGTGCAGCGCCATTCCACGCAGCGCCCGCTCAGGTCGTAGGCCAGCCGCGTCACCACGGCCGCCGGGTGGCCGGCGGCCAGGCCCAGGGGCTGCGCCTGGGGGGCGCTCAGCAGGCCAAAGCCGATGTCGTCGATGGCGCGCTGCACATGCACGCCACAGCGGCGCGCGTACATGGGGTAGAGCAAGGCGTCCCAGTCGGCGGGATCACCGTCGACCAAGGGGGCGAACAGGTCCAGCGGCAGGCACAGGTCTTCGAGCAGGCAGGGCTGGGCGTCGATCAGGCGCAGGCGCTGCAAGCGCAGCACCGGCTCGCCGGGGGCCAGTCCCAGCGCCCGGGCCACGGTGGCGGAGGCGGGCACGGTCTGGCGCGACAGGATGCGCGAGTCGGGCACCTGGCCCGCGCTGTCGCCAAAGCGGAAGAAGCGCAGCATGGACGCCCCCGCAATGCCCTGGCGCACAAAGGTGCCCTTGCCGTGCACGCGCTCGATCAGGCCCTGTTCGGCCAGCAGCTCGAGCGCGCGACGCAAGGTGCCCAGGGCCACGCCATGCTCGGCCGCCAGCAGCTGTTCGGCCGGCAACGCAGTGCCCGGGGGCCACTCGCCCGCCACCACGCGGTGGCGCAGGGTCGCGGCCAAGGCGCCGTAGCGGCTTTGGCCCGGCAAGGCGTGGGCGGCCTCGGTCGCCAGACTCAGGGAGGGGTGTTTCATGCTCAAGACTTATAGTCCTCTAGATGACTTGAAGTCTAACGCAAAGGACCGGAGGGCACCAGGGTGGGGGTCAGGTGGGCCGGCAGACCGGGCTGAGCGCCGCGCTCAGGGCGGCGCACCGGGGAGCGCTGGCGCGCTCACCAGGGGATGGCGCTGCCGTCGTAGGCCAGGAAACGGCCGCTGTCGCCCGGGCCCAGCGCGGCCAGCGCGTCGAGCATCTCGGCAGCGGCCTGCTCGGGCGGGCGCACGCGCAGGCCGGTCTTGGCAAAGGGTTGGGACAAGGCCGTGTCGACCGTGCCCGGGTGCAGCGCCACGCACACCGCGTCGCGGTTGTGGCGCTTGAGCTCGATGGCCGAGGTGCGCACCAGCTGGTTCAGCGCCGCCTTCGAGGCGCGGTAGCCGTACCAGCCGCCCAGCGCGTTGTCGCCGATGCTGCCGACGCGGGCCGACAAAAAGGCCGCCAGCACCGGCCCGCTGGGCGCCAGCAGCGGAAAGAAATGCTTGATCACCAGGGCCGGGCCGATGGCGTTGACGGCAAAGGCCTGCTGCAGGTAGGCCGGGTCGAGCTGGCGCCAGCTGCGCTCGGGGCCCGCGCCCGCCTGGTGCAAAAAGCCGCTGGCCAGCACCAGGGTGCGCAGGCTTTGCTGGCGCGCGGCCAGGTCCTGCGCCAGGCGCTGGGCTGCGGCCTCGATCGAGGCCTCGTCGAGCAAGTCCAGCGCCAGGTCGTCCGGGCGGCCAGGCTGGCGCGCGCTGCGACGCACCGTGGCCTGCGGGTGGCGCTGCGCCAGGCCCTCGGCCAGCGCCGCGCCCACCCCGCCCTGCCCGCCCACCACCAGGGCCAGCGCCCCGTCGGGGCCCAGAGCGGCGCAGGTCAGCGGGATGGCGGGGGCTGCGGGTTCGGACATGGGTGACTTTCAGAGCGGCGGAGGCAGGCAGGCAGGTTGGGCCCGGGGGCTCAGGCGCTGTCGCCTTCGACCAGGCGCACCTTCACCACCTTGCCCTTGATGCGGCCGGCCGAGAGGCGGCGCACCGCCTCGCGGGCAATGCCCACATCGACCGCCACGTAGGTGGAGAACTCGTTGACGTTGATCTTGCCGATCTGCTCTTTGACGAAGCCGGCCTCGCCGGTCAGGGCGCCCAGCACGTCGCCAGCGCGGATCTTTTCCTTGCGGCCGCCGACGATTTGCAGCGTCGCCATCGGCGCCTTGAGCGGGCCCTTGCCGGTGGGGGTCAGGCTGTCCAGCGGCACCCAGTCCGATTCGCGGCCCTGCATCTGCTCGATGCGGCCCACGTAGCCCATTTCGTCCATGCTGACCAGGGTCAGGGCCAGGCCTTCGGCGCCCGCGCGGCCGGTGCGGCCGATGCGGTGCACATGCACCTCGGGGTCGGGGCTGACGTCGACGTTGATCACCGCCTGCAGGTTGGCCACGTCCAGGCCGCGCGCCGCCACGTCGGTGGCCACCAGCACCGAGCAGCTGCGGTTGGCAAACTGGATCATCACCTGATCGCGCTCGCGCTGCTCCAGTTCACCATACAGGGCCAGGGCGCTGAAACCCTGGCTTTGCAGCAGGTTCACCAGGTTGCGGCACTGCTGCTTGGTGTTGCAAAACGCCAGGCTCGACTCGGGCCGATAGTGGTTGAGCAGCTGCGCCACGGCGGGCAGGCGCTGGGCGTTGCTGACCTCGACGTAGCGCTGGCGGATGGTGTGGCTGTCGTGCTGCACCTGCACCTTGACCTGCTGGGGCTCGCGCATGAACTGCGCGGCCAGGCGGTCGATGCCCTCGGGGTAGGTGGCCGAGAACAGCAGGGTCTGGCGCTGCGCCGGGCAGCGCCGCACCACCGAGGCGATGTCCTCGAAGAAGCCCATGTCCAGCATGCGGTCGGCCTCGTCGAGCACCAGGGTGTTGACGGCGCCCAGGTTCAGGCTGCCGCGGTCCAGGTGGTCCATGATGCGGCCCGGCGTGCCGACCACCACATGGGCGCCGTGTTGCAGGCTCAGGGTCTGGCCGCGCAGGGCCACGCCGCCGCACAGGGTGACGACCTTGATGTTGTCGACCGCCCGCGCCAGGCGGCGGATCTCCTGCGTGACCTGGTCGGCCAGCTCACGCGTGGGGCACAGCACCAGGGCCTGCACATCGAGGCGCGTGGGCTGCAGTTTTTGCACCAGGGGCAGGCCGAAGGCGGCGGTCTTGCCGCTGCCGGTGCTGGCCTGGGCGATCAGGTCGCGCCCCGCCAGGGTCAGCGGCAGGCTGGCGGCCTGGATCGGGGTCATGCTGGTGTAGCCCAGTTGCGCCAGGTTCTGCAGGGCGGCTGCGGACAGACCCAGGGTGTCAAAACGGGGCGCGGAGGGGGCTTGGGAAGACGTGTTCATCCCCGGATTATCCGGGTCGGCGGCGGGGCACGCGCTTGCCCGGCCCATCGCCCCCGCGCGCAGGTAAAAAAAGCGGGTCCGTCACAGCGCGGCGGCCACACCGCTGCACAATGTGACACATGCCTTATCTGCCCCCTTTCATTGCCCCGACCCGCCACCTCAGCGCCGAATCGGCACTGCAACAGGTGCATGAGATCTACAACCAGCAGATTGCCCACCTGCGCGACGCCATGCAGCGCTTCGTGGCGGGCGAAACCCTGCCGGGCCATGTGCGGGCCTGCTACCCCTTTGTGCGCATCCACACCGAAACCGTGTCGCGCAACAAATCGGACGCGGACATCGCCCACCTGGCCTATGGGTTTGTGGCCGGCCCCGGCCGCTACGAAACCACGCTGACCCGGCCCGACCTGTACCACGCGTACTACCTGGATCAGTTCCGCCTGCTGCTGCAAAACCACGGCGTCGAGCTGGAGGTGGGCACCAGCAACCAGCCGATCCCGGTGCACTTCTCGTTCAGTGAGCACGACCACGTCGAGGGCCAGATGAGCGCCGAGCGCCGCCAGCTGATGCGCGACGTGTTCGACCTGCCCGACCTGGCCGCGATGGACGACGGCATTGCCAACGGCACCTGGACCGCCAAGCCCGGCGAAGCCCAGCCGCTGTCGCTGTTCACCGCGCCGCGCGTGGACTACTCGCTGCACCGGCTGCGCCACTACACCGGCACCTCGCCGCGCGCGTTCCAGAACTTTGTGCTGTTCACCAACTACCAGTTCTACATCGACGAGTTCGTGCGCCTGGGCCACGAGGCCATGAAAGACCCCCACAGCGAGTACATCGCCTTCATCGAGCCCGGCAACGTGGTGACACGCCGCGTTGGCCTGGACGCCGAGCCCGGGGACGAACTGGGCGCACCGCCGCCGCGCCTGCCGCAGATGCCGGCCTACCACCTGGTGCGCGCCGACCACAGCGGCATCACCATGGTCAACATCGGCGTCGGCCCGGCCAACGCCAAGAACATCACCGACCACATCGCCGTGCTGCGCCCGCATGCCTGGCTGATGCTGGGCCACTGCGCCGGCCTGCGCAACAGCCAGCAACTGGGCGACTACGTGCTGGCCCACGGCTATGTGCGCGAGGACCATGTGCTCGACGAGGAACTGCCGCTGTGGGTGCCGATCCCGGCGCTGGCCGAGATCCAGCTGGCGCTGGAAGCCGCTGTCAGCGACGTGACCCAGGTCAGCGGCCCGGACCTGAAGCGCTTCATGCGCACCGGCACGGTGGCCAGCACCGACAACCGCAACTGGGAACTGCTGCCCGACAACCAGCCGCAGCGCCGCTTCAGCCAAAGCCGCGCGGTGGCGCTGGACATGGAAAGCGCCACCATCGCGGCCAATGGCTTCCGCTTCCGCGTGCCCTACGGCACCTTGCTGTGTGTGAGCGACAAGCCGCTGCACGGCGAAATCAAGCTGCCCGGCATGGCGAACCACTTCTACCGCGAACGCGTGGACCAGCACCTGCGCATCGGCATCCGCGCGCTGGAGATCCTGCGCGCCGAGGGCATGGCCAGCCTGCACAGCCGCAAGCTGCGCAGCTTCGCCGAAGTCGCCTTCCAATGAAGCTGAAACCCGGCCCGGCCAAGCGCCGGTGCCGGGTTGGCAAGGCCTGGCGATCGGTTCAAAATCAAGGCCTTGCCCTTCGGAGGAGTCGACCATGGCCACCCGACAAAGCACCATCGACCACCTGCTCGACCAGCTCTCGGCCGCCGGGCCGGTGAGCGCCCGCAAGATGTTTGGCGAGTACTGCCTCTACCTCGCGGGCAAGCCGGTGGGCCTGGTCTGCGACGAGCAGCTGTTCCTCAAACCCACCGAAGCCGCCCGGCCGCTGCTCAAGTCCGCCGACGAGCGCCCGCCCTACCCCGGCGGCAAGCCTTACTTCCACATCGACCCCGACCACTGGGACGAACGCGACTGGCTGGTCAACCTGGTGCGCACCACGGCGCTGGCCCTGCCCGAGCCCAGCATCAAAGCCAAGCCCGCGCGCCCCCACACCGCCTGAGGCGCCCTGAGCCCCCCTCGGGCGCCGTGCCCCCCCCCAGCCCCCTGACGCGAGGCGGCGTGCCTGGACGCCCCGCCGGCCCACCCCAGCCAGCCGCCACGCCCGACGCACCGCGGCCAAGCCAAGGAGCGGAGGAGGGACGCCAAGGCGCTGCGCCGCAAGGGCTCGGCCGGTGCCGGCTCAGCTCAAGCCCAAGGCGGCGGCCTCGTCGTCGGTGAACACGCGCGAGCGGGTCAGGAAAGCCAGGCCAGTGGGGCCTTCCAGCGAGAAGGTGCCGCCACTGCCCTCGATCACATCGATGATGAGTTGCGTGTGCTTCCAGTACGCGTACTGGTTGGCGCCGATGTAGAACGGGATGCCACCGATGTCACCGAGGTAGACATCGCCCGCGCCGATGGTCAGCTCACCGGGCAGGTAGGCGTTGGCGGCGCTGTTGTCGCAGCAGCCGCCCGATTGGTGAAAAAAGAAGCTGCCGTGCTCGGCGCGCAGCCGCTCGATGAGGGCCAGGGCGGCGGGCGTGGCGATGACTTTGTCGACCATGAGAACACCTCCGAATCAGAAAGCAAAAAAGCGCCCGGGCGCCCGGCCTGAGGCCGGGCGACGGGGCGCGTCAAGGAGAGCGCAGCGGTGTCAATCCAGCGTCAGCGGGATCAGAAGAAACCCAGCTTGTTCTCGCTGTAGCTGACCAGCAGGTTCTTGGTCTGCTGGTAGTGGTCGAGCATCATCTTGTGGGTTTCGCGACCGATGCCCGACTCCTTGTAGCCACCGAAGGCGGCGTGCGCCGGGTAGGCGTGGTAGCAGTTGGTCCAGACGCGACCGGCCTTGATGGCGCGGCCCATGCGGTAGGCCACGTTGCCGTTGCGGCTCCACACCCCAGCGCCCAGGCCGTACAGGGTGTCGTTGGCGATCGCCAGGGCTTCGGCTTCGTCCTTGAAGGTGGTCACGGCCAGCACCGGGCCAAAGATTTCTTCCTGGAAAATGCGCATCTTGTTGTGGCCCTTGAACAGCGTGGGCTGCACGTAGTAGCCACCGGCCAGCTCGCCCGGCTGGTGCGACTGGGCACCACCGGCCAGCACTTCGGCCCCTTCTTGCTTGCCCAGGTCCAGGTAAGACAGGATCTTGCTCAGCTGTTCCTTGCTGGCTTGGGCACCGATCATGGTGTTGGTGTCCAGCGGGTTGCCTTGCACGATGGCCGCCACGCGCTGGAGCACGCGCGCCATGAACTTGTCGTAGATCGATTCCTGGATCAGCGCGCGCGAGGGGCAGGTGCAGACTTCGCCCTGGTTGAAGGCGAACAGCACCAGGCCTTCGATCGCCTTGTCCAGGAACGCATCGTCCTGGTCCATGATGTCGGCAAAGAACACGTTGGGCGACTTGCCCCCCAGCTCCAGCGTGGCCGGGATCAGGTTGTTCGCGGCGGCCTGGGCGATCACCCGGCCGGTGCTGGTGCTGCCGGTGAAGGCAATCTTGGCGATGCGGCGGCTGGTGGCCAGCGGCATGCCGGCTTCACGGCCATAGCCGTTGACGATGTTGAGCACGCCCGCGGGCAGCAGGTCGGCAATCAACTCGACCAGCACCAGCAGGCTGATGGGGGTCGATTCGGCGGGCTTGAGCACCACGCAGTTGCCCGCCCCCAGCGCGGGGGCCAGCTTCCAGGCCGCCATCAGGATGGGGAAGTTCCAGGGAATGATCTGGCCCACCACGCCCAGCGGCTCGTGGATGTGATAAGCCATGGTGTTCTCGTCGATCTCGCTGATGCCGCCTTCCTGGGCGCGCACGCAGCCCGCGAAATAGCGGAAGTGATCGATGGTCAGCGGGATGTCGGCGTTCAGGGTTTCGCGGATCGGCTTGCCGTTGTCCACGGTCTCGGCATAGGCCAGCAGCTCGAGGTTGGCTTCGAGGCGGTCGGCGATCTTCAGCAGGATGTTGGCGCGGTCGGCGGCCGAGGTCTTGCCCCACTTGTCGGCCGCGGCGTGGGCGGCGTCGAGCGCGAGTTCGATGTCCTCGGCCCCCGAGCGGGCAGCCTGGGTGTAGACGGTGCCCGAGATCGGGGTGATCACGTCGAAGTACTGGCCCTTGACCGGCGGCACCCATTGGCCACCGATGAAGTTGTCGTAACGGGGTTTGTAGACGATCTTGGCGCCTGCGGCGCCGGGTGCGGCATAGATCACAAATGTCTCCTGGTGTTATGGGTTGGGCCGGCGGGCAAGGCCCGTCGGACGCTCAGACAGATCAAGAGCCATGCCAAGGCCCACCGGGGGGCCCAAAAGCGGCCCGCCGGGGCCCCCACCGCCGCGGGCCGGGCACGCCAAGTGCTTGATTGACAAGGACTTTGGTGGATTCGAGGTCCCACGGGCGCCGACCCGTGACCCGCTGCGCCGCTCGCCGGCACCCCGGCCTGTCCGCCGGCGGACGTCACAGGGCGGCACAGCTGTCCAAAAATGGAACACCTCGGCGCCTCCTGCCCGCCCCCCTGGTCGCCACGGCCGCCAAGGGCCTAAACTGCGCAGCAAACGAGCACCTCAGGTGCCCTGGAGACAAGACCCGATGGCGAACCTGCACCCTGTTCCCGGCCCCCTGCTGCGCGAGGCCCGGCTGCGCCTGCTCAGTGGCGACGACATGCCCCTGGGCAGTGTGGACGAGCGCGTGGCCCGCTCATGGCGCCGCAGCCTGGCCGCAGGCCTGGCGCCCAGCCAGTCGGGGCGGCATGCCGAGCACCTGAGCGGCCCCGAACTGCGCCAGTCGCTGGCCTGCAACCGCGACCTGATCAACCATTCCCAGCCGGTCATGGAGTACCTGTTCGAACAGGTGCGCCACAGCCACAGCATGGTGGTGCTGGCCGACCGCCACGGCACCCTGATGCACACCCTGGGCGACGCCGACTTCCTGGGCAAGGCCGAGCGCGTGGCGCTGCAGGCCGGCGCCAACTGGCACGAAGCCCAGCGTGGCACCAACGCCATCGGCACCGCACTGGCCGAATCCTGCGGCATCGAAATCCACGGCCCCGAGCACTACCTGGAGCGCAACGACTTCCTGACCTGCGCGGCCTCGCCCATCGCCTCGGCCAGCGGCGAGCTGCTGGGCATCCTGGACATCTCGGGCGACCAGCGCAGCCACCACCCGCACACCCTGGGCCTGGTGAACACGGCGGCGCGGATGATCGAGAACCGCCTGTTCCTGACCAGCTGCCAACACCAGACGCGCCTGCACCTGCACCCGCAGGCCCACGGCATCGGCACCCTGGCCGAGGGCATCGTGGCGCTGTCGGAGGACGGCTGGATCATGGGCGCCAACCGCCAGGCGCTGAAACTGCTGGGCCTGCAACGTGAGGACATCGGCGCCACGCCGCTGGCGCGCGTGCTCGACACCCGCTTTGACGCGCTGGTGCTGCGGGCCCACCAGCAAGCCCAGCAGCCGCTGTGCCTGCACCGGCGCGACGGCCAGCCGGTGTTTGTGCAGCTGCACCACCCGGCGGGCCGCCCGCTGGGGCGGCCGCTGAGCGTGCGCTCCGGCCCGGCCCGCACCGAGGTGCTGGGCGAGCCCGCCGTGGCCCGTGAAGCGCGGGACGCCTTGCAGCAACTCGACACCGGCGACAGCGCCTGGCGCGCTGCGGCCGACAAGGCCCGGCGCGTGGCGGGCAAACCGATCCCGGTGCTGCTGCTGGGCGAATCCGGGGTGGGCAAGGAGTTGTTTGCGCGCGCGCTGCACGACAGCTCGCCGCGCCGCCACCGGCCCTTTGTGGCGATCAACTGCGCGGCCTTGCCCGAGAACCTGATCGAGGCCGAGCTGTTTGGCTACAGCGCGGGCGCCTTCACCGGGGCGCGCAAGGAGGGCCGCCCGGGCCGCCTGCGCGAGGCCGACGGCGGCACCCTGTTCCTCGACGAGATCGGCGACATGCCGTTGGCCCTGCAAACCCGGCTGCTGCGCGTGCTGCAAGAGCGCCAGGTCAGCCCACTGGGGGGTGGCGAGGCCGTGGCGGTGGACTTTGCGCTGGTCTGCGCCACCCACCAGCCGCTGCGCGAAGCGGCCGAGGCCGGGCGCTTTCGCGCCGACCTGTACTACCGGCTCAATGGCCTGACCCTGCAGCTGCCGCCGCTGCGCGCGCGCAGCGACTTGGCGGCGCTGACCGAGAAACTGTTGCTGGAACTGAGCGGCGAACCGCGCCTGCACCTGGCCCCCGAGCTGCAAGCCCGTTTCGCGGCCTACGACTGGCCCGGCAACCTGCGCCAGTACGCCAGCGTGCTGCGCACCGCGATCGCCATGCTCGACCCCGACGAGCACTGCATCGACTGGGTCCACCTGGGCGACGACCTGCGCGAACTGCTGCAGCGCGACGCCGCGCCCTCAGCGGGTGCCGGCGACAGCGCCGCCATGCCCGCGGCAGCCACGGCGACCTTGGGCACGCCGCCGAGCCGTGAGCAAAAGCTGGCCGACATCTCACGCGCAGCGATCCAGCAGGCCATCCAGCAGCACCAGGGCAACCTGTCGGCCGCCGCCCGGCAGCTGGGCATCAGCCGGCAGACGCTGTACCGGCGCATGGGCCAGTGAGCCGGCCGCGCGGCCTGAGCGCGGTGGGCGGGCGACCGGCACAGCAGCCGCCCCGGGGGCCTCAGGCCTGGCGCGGCTTGACCTTGGACGCCGCCAGCTTGGCCGTGTCGCGGGCGCTGTCGACGTCGGTGCCGCGCGCCAGGGCCACGCCCATGCGGCGCTTGGTGAAGCTCTCGGGCTTGCCGAACAGGCGCAGGTCGGTGCCGGGGATGGCCAAGGCTTCGTCCACGCCGTCAAACACAATGCCCTGGGCCTCGACACCGCCGTAGATCACCGCGCTGGCGCCCGGGTTGCGCAGGCTGGTGTCCACCGGCAGGCCCAGGATGGCGCGGGCGTGCAGCTCAAACTCGCTCTGGTGCTGGGTACACAGGGTCACCAGGCCGGTGTCGTGCGGGCGCGGGCTGACCTCGCTGAACCAGACCTGCTCGCCCTTGACGAACAGCTCCACCCCGAACAGGCCCTGGCCGCCCAGGTTGTCGGTGACGGCCTTGGCGATGTGGCGCGAGGCCTCGAGGGCGCGGGCGTGCATGGGCTGGGGCTGCCAGCTCTCCACGTAATCGCCGCTGACCTGCACGTGGCCGATCGGCTCGCAGTACTGGGTTTGCACTTGACCATCGGCGCCGCGCGCACGCACGGTCAACAAGGTGATCTCGTAGTCGAAGTCGATGAAGCCTTCAACGATCACGCGGCCGTGGCTGACGCGGCCGCCGGCCATGGCGTAGTCCCAGGCCTTTTGCACGTCGGCGGGGCCGTCGATCTTGCTCTGGCCCTTGCCCGAGCTGCTCATCACGGGCTTGACCACGCAGGGGTAGCCAATGCCGCCGTCGATGGCGGCTTGCAGTTCGGCCAGCGAGTCACAGAACTGGTACGGGCTGGTGGGCAGGCCCAGGGTTTCGGCGGCCAGGCGGCGGATGCCTTCGCGGTCCATGGTCAGGCGGGCGGCGCGCGCGGTGGGGATGACACGCACCACGCCCGCGGCCTCCAGCTCTTCGAGCATGGGGGTGGCGATGGCCTCGATCTCGGGCACCACCAGGTGCGGGCGCTCGGCCTCGATCAGGGCCTTGAGCTGGGCCGGGTCGCTCATGGTGATGGTGCGCGCGTGGTGGGCCACCTGCTGGCCGGGCGCGTTGTCGTAGCGGTCCACGGCGGTGGTTTCGACGCCCAGGCGTTGCAGGGCGATCAACACTTCTTTGCCCAGCTCGCCGGAGCCAAGCAACATGACTTTGGTCGCCGAGGGCGAGAGGGGGGTGCCGAGTGTGGTCATGGTTTCAAGCGCAGTGCGCGTCGGTTGAAAAGGGGTTGCGGGGGGAGAAAACGGTCACGGCGTGCAGGTCGCCGGCAGGGCCTCGGCCATGGCTTCGCCCATGCGGATGGCGCGGGCGGGCGCCCAGTCGGGGTTGAAGCGCAGGGTGTCCTTGGGGAACAGCATCACCACGGTCGAGCCCAGCAGGAAGCGGCCCATCTCCTCGCCCTTCTTGAGCTGCACGGGCTGGCTGTCGTAGCGCCACTCGCGCACCGTGCCCGGACGCGGCGGGTTGACCAGGCCATGCCAGACGGTGGCCATGCTGCCCACGATGGTGGCCCCCACCAGGGTCAGCACAAAGGGGCGCCCAGCCGTGTCCTCGAACACGCAGACCACGCGCTCGTTGCGCGCGAACAGGCCCGGGATGCCGCGCGCCGTGGCGGGGTTGACCGAAAACAGGTCGCCCGGCACATGGACCATGCGCAGCAGGCGGCCGTCGCAGGGCATGTGGATGCGGTGGTAGTCGCGCGGGCTCAGGTAGAGGGTGGCGAAGTGCCCGTCCTCAAACTGGCGCGCCAACGCGGCATTGCCGCCCACCAGGGCCTGGGTGCTGTACGAGTGGCCCTTGGCCTGGAAGATCTGGTCGCGCTCGATCGGGCCGAACTGGCTGATCGCGCCATCCACCGGGCACAGGTAGTCGGCCTGGGCCTGGGGGCGCGCGCCCTCGCGCAGGGGCCGGGTGAAGAAGTCGTTGAAGCTGGCGTAGTCGCTGGCCTGGCCCCATTGGGCCTCGGACAGGTCCACGCCGTAGCGCGCCACAAAGCGGCGGATCGCCCAGTGGGTCAAGGCCCCGGCCCGGGCACTGGCCAGTCGGCCAGCCAAACGGGTCAGCGCCAGCTTGGGCATCAGGTACTGCGGCAGCACCACAAGACGGTCGGACAAGAGCGCACTCCCGGGGAGTTGTTAACCCCCCATTTTATTCAGCCCGCAAGCCTCAACGGACAAAGCGGTCGGCCATACCGTGGATCCGGTCGCTGCGCCACAATTGACACCATGCCACAGACCCTGTTCGAGGTGCATGACCTGCACAAACGCTACGGCCCCAACACGGTGGTCGACCAGTTGTCCTTTGCCATCGCGCCGGGCGAATGCCTGGGGGTGATCGGGCCCAACGGCGCCGGCAAAACCACCACCATCCGCATGTGCCTGGGCCAGACCACGCCCGACGGCGGGCAGATCCGGGCCTTCGGCCTGGACATGCCGGGCGACGCCCTGGCCATCAAGGCCGGGCTCGGGGTGGTGACCCAGTTCGACACCCTGGACCCCGACTTCACCTGCCTGGAGAACCTGATCGTCTATGGGCGCTACTTTGGCATCCCACGCCGCGTGATGCTGGAGCGCGGCCCGCAGCTGCTGGAGTTCGCGGCCCTGTCGCACAAGGCCGATGCCAAACCCGGCGAACTGTCGGGCGGCATGAAGCGCCGCCTGAGCCTGGCGCGAGCCCTGGTCAACAACCCGCGCCTGCTGCTGCTGGACGAGCCCACCACCGGGCTGGACCCGCAGGCCCGCCACCTGATGTGGGAGCGGCTGCAGCTGCTGATGCAGCAAGGCAAGTCGATCCTGCTGACCACCCACTTCATGGACGAGGCCGAGCGCCTGTGCTCGCGCCTGCTGGTGCTGGACCATGGCCGCAAGATCGCCGAGGGCCCGCCGCGCGAGCTGATCGCCGAGCACCTGGAACCCGAGGTGGTCGAGGTCTATGGCCAAGGCGCCCTGGCCCTGACCCAGAGCCCGGTGGCCACGCTGGCCAGCCGCACCGAAGTCAGCGGCGAAACCGTGTTCTTCTACACCCACGCCGCCGCACCGCTGCTCAACGTCCTGGCCGAATGGCCTGCGCTGCGCACCCTGCACCGGCCGGCCAACCTCGAGGACCTGTTCCTCAAACTCACCGGCCGACAGATCCGCGAAGGGGGCTGAGCCACCACCAGGCCCAGCCACCGCTCCCGCCGCCCTCACGGCCCTTCGCACCACGACCTTCGACCTGGCGTTTTTGCACTGCACCCACCATGACCGAACCGACCTCTGCCCCGCCCGCCGACACCCCGGCCCTGCCACCGCCCCCACCGACGCCCTCGATCTGGCGTGCGCCCCAGCTCTCGACACGCTGGTGGCCGGTGTTCTTGCGCAACCTGCTGGTCTGGCGCAAGCTGGCCATCCCCAGCCTGGTCGGCAACATCGCCGAACCGCTGATGTGGCTGGTGGCGTTTGGCTACGGCATGGGCGCCCTGGTGGGCCAGATCACGGTCAACGGGCCGGACGGCGCCACCCAGGTGCCCTACATCCTGTTTCTGGCCAGCGGCTCGATCTGCATGAGCGCGATGAACGCGGCCTCGTTCGAGGCCCTGTATTCGGCGTTTTCGCGCATGCATGTGCAAAAGACCTGGGACGGCATCATGAACGCGCCGGTCGCGCTCGACGATGTGGTGCTGGCCGAAATGCTGTGGGCAGCCTTCAAGTCGCTGTTCACCGTCACCGCCATCCTGGGTGTGATGCTGGCCCTGGGCATCAGCCACAGCCCCAAGCTGCTGTTGGCCTGGGTGGTGCTGCTGGGGGTGGGGGCCATGTTCTCGAGCATCGCGTTGATCTTCAATGCGCTGGCCCAGGGCTATGACTTCTTCACCTACTACTTCACCCTGGTGCTGACGCCGATGATGTTCTTGTCGGGCATCTTCTTTCCACGCGAACAGCTGCCCGAGTTGGTGCGCCTGGCCTCGGACTGGTTGCCGCTGACCAATGCGGTCGAGCTGGTGCGACCGCTGTTCATGGACCGCTGGCCCGAACACGCGTTGCGCCACGCCGGGGTGTTGACCGGCTACACCGTGGTGGCGTTCTGGGTCGCCCTGGCCCTGACGCGCAAGCGCTTCCGGGGCTGACCCGGCTCAGAGCTTGACCGTGGGCTGGTAGGCGTCCAGCCCCACGCAGGAATACACCAGCAACCCGTCGAACATGCGCATCACAGCGTCATTCCCTCTACAGCTTTCCTAAGGCCCTGGTCTAAGGTCAGCGGCGGCGACCAACCCAACAACTGGCGCGTCTTGCTAATGTCAGCCTGCAACGAGCCACACAGGCGCTGGGCGACATCCCGCTTACCCAACAAAGCGGCCACCAATTGCAACACACCCGCGGGCACCGGTAGCAACAAAGCCTGTTTACCCATCGCTTGGGCTGTGCGACGAAGAAGCGAGGTGGTGGACACGTCTTGGCCGTCTGACACCAAAAAGGTTTGTCCTGCCGCCGCAGGGTGGGACAAACACCTCACGAGCAAATCGACCAAGTTATCCAAAGCGACCATGCTGCGAGCATTGTGAATGGCCCCCAGCGGCAAGGGCACGCCCCTGGCAACCCAGCGCATCATGGCCGCGAAATTGGCCTTGACCCCTGGGCCATACACCAAGGGTGGACGAACAATGACGACCTCCATACCCGTTTGGGCTGAAATATCTTGCAACCCCTGCTCAGCTTCCATCTTGGACACACCGTACGGATCAAGCGGAGCAGGCTCGTCATTTGCCGTGAATGGAACGCCTGGCAGCGTGGACTCGCCATTGACCTTGATGGAACTGACAAACACAAACCGATTCACTCCCGCAGCCGCAGCCTGCCTTGCCAAATGGAGTGTGCCTTCTACGTTCACATGCCGGTAGGCTTGCAGCGGATCGCTGGCGCTGTCCTGCATCACATGGACCCGCGCTGCGCAATGCACAACGGCATCTACTTGACGCAGCGCCACGGACCAGTCGGTTGTAGGCAGCAAGTCACTTACTTGCACCCGCTTCACACCCTCTGGCCATGAGACATCCAAGCGCCGTGAGACAGCGACCACCCCGCCAAAAGCGCTTTCAATCACAAGCCGTTTGACCAGCGCGCTGCCCACAAAACCGGTTGCCCCTGTCACCAAAATCATCGTCGTTTTCTTTCAAGCGTTGGCTTTACGAAGGGCGACGGCTTCGGCCAACATCCCCTCCAGTCGGTCCATCAGTTGGGCACGCCCAAACTCTTGTTGGGCATAGTGCCGACCATTGAGCCCCAACCGCTGCCGCACCTCGACCGGCATGGCCGCCAGGGCCAGGACCGCATTGGCCAAGCCTTCGCCATCGCCTGCATCACACGTCAAACCGGCATCAGCGTCGCGGATCACAGCAGCGCCTTCACCATCCAGCATGCCCAGTAACGGAATTCCAGCCATCAGATAAGACTGCACCTTGCCCGGAATGGTCATGCTGAACACAGGATCTCGCTTCAATGACACCAGCAACGCATCGGCGTGGGCGTAAAAGGACGGCATGCGCTCCACAGGGAACCGCCCTGCTAGCACCACCCTGTCCTGCAGACCTCGCTTAAACACTTCGGTTTGCAGCCATTCCGTCTTGCGACCATCGCCCACGATGATCCACCGAATGGCAAGATTTTCTTTCAAACGCTCGACCGCATCCAGTACAGCAGGCATGTCTTGCGCTTCACCAATATTGCCAGCAAACAGGACGCTGAAGGTACCTGGCATCCTGGGAACTTCTGGAGCTGGCTGCACATTGCCTTCGATGAACACGTCCTCCGACCAACTGGGAAAATAACGAATCTTGTCTTTATTGTCACAATACTTGGCAAGGCTGGTCATAAAACCTCGCGATTGGCCTAGTACCAACTCACAACGCTTGTAAATATAACGCACCATGTGAGCGACCCAACCCAGCACAAGCTTCGAGCGCACTACACCAATAGCAGATAATGTCTCAGGCCAAAGATCGAGCGCCCAAAAAACCACCGGCACCTTCTTACGCTGGCCCAACCATACTGCAGGCAACCCAACCGTTACAGGGGAAGGTTCAAAAACAAAAATCACGTCAGGCTGGACGCCTCTCAAGCGCACCGGTCCCCACAAACAGCCACCAACGACAAAGCTCAAATAATTCAATATGAGGCGCAGACCGCCCGAGCCGCGAGGCAACATGGGCACACGAATCACTCTAGCGCCTTCGTAATAACGATACGCCTGTGGATTACTCCGATAGCTGTCGTACACTTTACCTAAGGGGTAATTGGGTAAACCAGTGAGTACTGTCACGACATGACCGCGCGCGCCCCACTCCTTAACTAAGTCGTTGACCCGGAAGTTCTCTGGCCAGAAATACTGGCTGACGACAAGAATGTGCAAGGTAGCCTCAGTATTTCTTCCAAACGACCCGGTTCACATAGTCGGTGTAGCTGTGCACAATGCGAAGTACTTTGTCACTCACATTCGGCATGCTGTAGTCGGCCACGAGTCGAACGCCGTGGGGGACGCTGCGGTTGCTGCTGCGTGGCTGAGTGGCTAAAATCGCGAGTCCTTGACTCACTCGGTTGGCCTCCAATCCCACCATCATTGCGACAGCCTCCTCCATGCCCTCCGGGCGCTCGTGAGCCTCGCGCAGGTTCAATGCTGGGAAGTTAAGAATACTAGCCTCTTCATTGATGGTACCGCTGTCAGACAGCACAACTCTGGCGTGCAATTGCAAATGGTTGTAGTCGTGAAAACCCAGCGGCTTGATCAGTCGCACCATGGGATCAAATACAGCACCTGAAGCATCGATGCGCTTTTGAGTACGAGGATGGGTACTGACAATGACAGGCAGCCCATGGTCGACGGCCACCGCATTCAGCACGTTCACGAGCTTTGCAAAATTTTTCTCGCTCTCGATGTTTTCTTCGCGGTGGGCACTCACCAAAAAATAAGCTTGATCGACCAACCCCAGGCGCTGCAGCACATTCGACGCATCAATTTGAGGGCGATAGTGCGTCAGCACCTCAAACATGGGACTGCCAGTTTTAATAACTTGATCGGGTGGTAAACCCTCACGCAGCAAATAGTCACGCGCAATTGTGCTGTAAGTTAGATTGATATCTGCAGTGTGATCAACAATACGGCGATTGATTTCTTCAGGCACTCGCATGTCAAAGCAGCGGTTGCCAGCCTCCATGTGAAAGATGGGCACTTTGCGCCGTTTGGCAGGAATCACGCTCAGGCAACTGTTCGTGTCACCAAGCACCAATAGAGCTTCAGGCTGCTCATTCAATAGAACTGCATCCATTTTGGCAATGATGTTTCCAATGGTTTCAGCAGCGCTGCCGACAGCAGCATTTAAAAAATAGTCGGGCTTGCGCAGCCCCAGATCATCAAAAAAAACCTGATTCAACTCATAATCATAATTCTGGCCAGTATGCACCAGGACGTGGTCACAAAACTCATCAAGCCTTACCAACACGCGGGACAAGCGAATGATTTCAGGGCGAGTACCCACAACGGACATGATTTTGAGTTTTTTCATGGCATCCAAAATAACGCAAGAAATAATTTATTTACCGAACTCACCCATCGGCAGAGAATAGTTCAGACAAACGCATGAGGAACAATCAATCCTCAGCAATCAATTCCATCACCTAACCCCCACACGCAAGCGCTTTTTTCGATTGAATTGCCGCCTACTAAATAGTAATCTTCGAACTCATCAATCAGTCCAAAGCTTCCAAGGCGATGAAGGTCGTCGGCGTGGGTGCTTCAGGCTTGATACCCAAAAGAATTGTCCCTTTATCGGCAAGCGCATTGGCCAGGAATCGCGTGCTTGAAAGTCACACATTGCCCCATCGACCTGGCGGCACCCCCATTGCCCCCCCTGGGTGGATCGGCATCACAAAGGACAGGCGAAGGTATCGGGCCGTGTTCGGTCAAAAACCTCATTGGCCCACAACATAACCACCATTTCATCTTGCCCGATGTTGGTGATATCGTGCGTCCAGCCAGGTACGGTTTCGACCACGGTGGGCTTCGCGCCACTGGTGCGCAACTGATACGCTTCACCCGAACACATGTGTCTGAACTTGAACAATGCCTCGCCTTTGATGACCAAGAACTTCTCGGTTTTACTGTGGTGATAGTGCCCCCCACGCGTGACACCAGGATGCGCCGTGAAGTAGCTGAACTGCCCACAGTCAGGCGTTTTAAGCATCTCCACAAACACACCACGTGGATCGACATGCTGAGGCACGCTGTAGGCAAACGATTCAACTGGTAAGTAGCTGACGTAGGTACTGTACAGCGCTCGAATCAGGCCAGTGCCAACACGATCAGTCAGCAGGGTTTGGCGGCTGGCAGCAAATCCTTCAATGGTGCAGGCTAAATCACCTACCGTGCTCGTGTACACAGGCCCAACTTGCTCAAAACCCAGCGGACAGAGTGCAGGCTGTGCGCCATCCAGAAGTTGCAGAAAGCGCTCGCATACATCGTCCACATGCACCAAGCTGACTGGCGAGGACGCATTGTCAATCTTGATTGGCATTCCCCGCGCCACGTTATGGCAAAAGGTGGCCACCACCGAGTTGTAGTTGGGCCGAGCCCACTTCCCAAACACATTGGGTAGCCTGCACACATGAACCGGCACCCCATGTTGGGCTTGCAGGGCAAAAAGTGCCTGTTCAGCCGTGCGTTTGCTTTGACCGTAGGGATTGTCAAGCGCCGCCTGTACGGATGAGGCGTATACGACTGGCACCAACTTTCCTGTGGCTTTTGCCACGGCCACCACAGCCTGACAGAGAGCCAAGGTGAAATCGACATTCCCAGTGACAAACTCCATTGGATGGAGCGGGCGGTTGATGCCTGCCAGGTGATATATGAAATCTATCCCCTGTAACATTTCAAATAATTGATCCACTCGGTGCTGACGGGTGAAGCACATCACCTTGTCTACCTTGCGGTCGGAGAGATGCAATCGCAGATTGCTACCTATAAAACCGTCTGCTCCGGTAATGAGAACGTTGGCCATTGTTCAATAGTCCTCAGTCGTAGCGTACTCGCCAGCGGCAATGCGTCGCATGAGGGGCAACTTCAGCAGCAATTGCTTCATGCCTTCTACGTCCAGTCTGCGGGTATTGTGGCTGTTGTAGTCCTCCCCGTGAGCGGTCTGGGTGAGTTTTTGGTCACCTTGTTCTACAAACTTGGCGTAATTCAGATCGCGCCCATCAGGTGGCACCCGGTAATAGTCGCCCATGTCTTGAGCGCAAGCCATTTCCTCGCGCGCCAGCAAAGCTTCGTATAACTTTTCACCATGGCGGGTACCGATGATGTGGATGGGGTGCTTGGGCTGCCCCATCAGTTCCAACATGGCTTTGGCCAAGGTTTCCACGGTTGCAGCAGGGGCCTTTTGCACAAAAATATCGCCATTGTTACCATGTTGAAATGCGTACAGTACCAAATCAACTGCGTCAGGTAATGTCATCATGAAGCGAGTCATGAACGGATCAGTGATGGTGATCGGCTTACCAGCCCTGACTTGCTCAATGAACAGTGGAATGACCGAACCCCGACTGGCCATGACATTGCCATAACGTGTACCGCAAATCGTTGTAGCGGAGCCTTCTAGGTTCCGACTAGCGGCCACCATGACCTTTTCCATCATGGCTTTGCTGATACCCATCGCGTTGATAGGGTACACCGCCTTGTCTGTACTTAGGCAAACCACGCGCTTCACACCAGCAGCCACAGCCTCGGCCAACACATTCTCAGTTCCCAGGACATTGGTGCGAACCGCTTCCATCGGGTGGAACTCACAACTCGGCACCTGTTTTAGCGCGGCGGCATGAAACACATAGTCCACTCCGCGCATGGCAGCCGCAACCGAGCGCGGATCGCGAACATCCCCAATATAAAACTGAAGCTTGGAACTGTTGTAACGCTTACGCATGTCATCTTGCTTCTTTTCGTCACGACTGAAAACACGAATTTCAGTCACATCAGAACTCAAGAGTCCATTCAACACAGCATTACCAAATGATCCAGTACCCCCCGTAATCAAGAGTTTTTTATTTTTAAACATGACTTCCCCTTATTTCAATTTGAAGAGCATCGCGGCACATCTGGATCTTCTTCTCAGGCGCAGGGTAGTTAATCAAAACAGCACGATACTTGCCTTTAAAGACAAACAAACTACCAGCAGCGGCCCCGACCACACCAAGCCGCCGGACCAAATCATTCATGTCATCCAAAGTACCAGCTCCGCCTAAAATTGTAAGAGGCACATTCAATACACGCTTGACCTCCGATGCCAAATCCAAATCATAACCCTGCATCATGCCGTCACAGTCAATGGAATTGATGACAATTTCCCCTGCGCCAGCATCTTGTAATTGCTTCGCCAAGACCACTGGCTCTAGTTTGTGAGCGATCGTCGCGTTATGGGTGCAAACTTCATAACCTCTGCTAAAAAAACCACTCCGTTTTCGCACATCCAAGACCGCCACAACTGACTGCCGGCCAACAGCAGCAGCCATTTCAGTCAGCACCTCTGGACGGGCAATGGCTGCAGCACTTAAGGCGACCTTCTCAACACCCATATCCACCAAACGCGCGGCTTGCTCGGCAGTGGTCACGCCGCCGCCATAGCACAATGGCATCCGACATTCGGCAGCCAGTTTTGTAATCAAGGCGAAGTCGGGGGAGGCTCCATTTCGTGTTGCATCGATATCCAACACCATCAACTCATCAGCCTCTTTCTCATTAAAGATGCGTACTGCATTGATGGGGTCCCCCACATACTTTGGCTCCTTAAATAAACGTGTCTTAAAAAGCCCACCCTTGTGGAGGAGTAAACAAGGAATGATTCTTGGTCTCAGCATGTTCTACAACTCGACAAAATTTTTAAGAAGCTGCTCACCCCAATGATGACTCTTTTCCGGGTGACACTGAACACCATGAATATTGCCACGAGACACAGCCGCATCAAAATCTATACCATATTGAGCTGTCGCAGCCACGTCGCTCTTATCCTCAGCATCATAATAATAAGAGTGCAAAAAATAGAACTGCGCGCCGCCCTCAAATCCCCGTGAGAATAACTTGCTCGTCGACTTCGATTGCAAATCATTCCACCCCATGTGCGGCATTGGCATCTGAGCGGTGAGCGGATGATTGGCAAACGCCTTGACACACCCCGGCACCCAACCCAAACCTGGCATGTTCCCCTCTTCAGATTGGCAGGCCAGCATTTGCATACCGACACAAACACCAATAACGGGGACTTGAGCGCCCAACACCAATTCATCAAGTTTAGGGCGCAAACCCGACTCATTCAACCGCAGCATGGCGCGGTCAAAATGACCCACCCCCGGCAAAACCAAGCGTTCCGCACCCGATAACTGATCAGCAGTGCAAGCTCGACGCGCATCAACGCCTAAGCGCTTGAAAAGATTCAAAAAGGCCTGGACGTTACCAACACCGTAGTCAACGATACAGATCATCTAAAATACCTCTTCTCCAGTCCGATCTTGCGCATGACATTTGACCCAAGGCCAATCAGATCACGCTTGTTTTTATAGTCACGGTAGGTTCTCTTGGGCATTTGAAAAAGATGTGTCAAGCCTTCCACAGTCAGACCAAGCTTGTGCGCGACATACTCAAACTCTCGGGTCAAAAAATGCTCATCCATTTCAGGACGCGAAATACGCTCAACTGCTTGCTCACGCGTCATTTGCCCCGTCATGATCAAGCTGGAAAAATGAGCACGCCGCTTTTCAAAACCGAACCGGCGCGGCAACCAATAATCCTCATAAAATCGAGTAAAGCGTGATTCGTGGTGCTTATGCTGAAAACGCTGCCAACCAAATCGACGTGCCAGCTCGTTTTCAGCATCTTCTTTTATAAATGGCACAAAATTCAACGGGTGATGAACCTTCATACCCAACACCTTTTGATACCAAAGCTTGTAAACCAAGATATCCACCAGGGGAAAATCCTCATTTGGCAAACCATCCCCACACTTTCGCCAAATGTCACCAAACAACGTTTTATCAATTCCCAGATAGCCACCCCAAGCCTCCGGCTCACGACAACATTCTGTAGAAAAGTTCGAACCTGTCATGATGTGCTTTATTTTGTACTTGCGCGCAAATCTATAAAGACCCGAAAAAAATGCAGCATCCTGCACAAGATCTTGATCAGGAATACCAGAGCGCATGAACGCAACCTGCATCCGCTTGATAGATTCCCAATCGACAACATCCGTATACAAATCCAAACCCAAGCCATCAACCAGCTTTTCTATGTTGCTAACCGCTTGGTCTGTATTCCAGCCGGCATCCACATGAAATAAAAGTGGACGCAAACCCATCTTTTCCTTCGCCACATAGCAGACATATGAACTATCAAGACCGCCACTAAGCCCAATAATACAATCAAAATCTTTACCTCGTCCATCACGGCGAATATCATCCGCCATAACATCCAATTGCCGCAGCCCAGCAGGTCCAACCAGCCAGCTCGGCTTAATCAATAAATCAAAATTATTACAATAATCACAAACACCCGACGCATCAAAAGAAATGCCAGGATCCGATGCATCCATAATGCAACGCTTACAAACTTGATGTGACTTATTCATGACGTTATCTTCAACACCTTCATTGGCTGATATGATAAAATATCAATCAGCAATCTCATCTTAAACCCTCTAGCCGACCATCGATGATGGCCAGCGTCTTTTCAAAAAATAGAGGTGCATCATCGACAGCCACATCAAGGGGGTGAACTGACGCGGGGATACCGACACCCTCATACTCAACCACTAAAGTCGAAGGGTATGAAACAAGCAAATCCACTTTTGGGAAATAATTGACGTCTCGAATCAACACCCAGTCAAGTGCCTCAATCAACTTGGACATGGGCGCTGTTGGATGAGGTTTGTAATAGACTTCGACGTTCCGACAGGCTTTCAACCTTTGAAAGATCTCAATTTGAAAACCCTCACAGAGGGGATGCCCGACAAAAAGGAGCCGCTGATGCTCCGAAAATGGGGATCCCCGAAGTTCAATCAGAGGCTTGAAAAAGTAGACCTCTGGCATCGGTGCTGCCCTGCCTGGGGCAAATACATGCGCCTCAAATGCGGCGGCTTCATCGCTGTTGTAAACGTGAAGTTCGTCTACTTGCCGCAAGCGTGTCGGCAATTGCAACAAGGATTTCCGAAGGGGCAATTCTTGATTAAGTCCAGTCATTGCCCCGTGCTGCACAAGGACCAGTCGGGCTGTGCTGCATGAAACGCGACGATGCTCCCGTACAGTTCTATCGACCAGCACAGCCCATCGATCATAATGTTCCGACGTGACCAATGTTCCCGATAAACAATTCAATGCCCGGCGTACTAAGAACCAGCGGAATGCCGTGTATGTTTGCAGCACCCAGGGTGATAGACGTTGCTTGCGTCGCCTCCGGTGGGTCACAATCATCGCGTCAACGAGGGCCTCACGCAGGTCTTGGACCCGCAAGACTGACAGCATGGGCAACTCTGCCACCCCCTTCTGAATACCTTGCGGAGGCACCCAGGGAAGCGTAAACCATATTCGCGGGAACGCGGGGAACTGAGTGGGATTTAAAACATCACCAACACGCTTAGACAAATAAAGAACGGCACCGTCGTGTCGAGGTAATTGGTCGACATGGGTAATACGGTGTAAGCGCCTGAATTTGAAGTACTCCAGGACAAAGAAAATCGCTGCCCCACCGCCCAGCCAAACCACGCGGGCGATGTGGAACACCAGGCGAACCAGATTCGGCTGGCGTTTGGCAAAACTGATCCAATGCGGCACACGCGGAAAGTAGCCGACGTCAACAGCGTCTACTTTAGACAGCGCCAAAAACATCTCATCAACGGCGATCTCATTGCGAGTTGCCGCAATGTAATCAGCCAACAATCGAAGTCGAATGCGGGAAATCATCAAATGGAAAAACCGTCATCCACGACCAGGTTTTGCCCTACAACATAGCGCGCGCCATCCGAAAGCAAGAAGACAATGGCACCCGTGATATCCCGGGCATCCAGCATTCCTTTGGATAAACAATGATTTCCATAGCGGGCTAGAAACTGCTCATCCTGTCCAGCCAAGATGCCACCCGGGCTCACACAGTTGGCGCGAAATGCAACATTCCGGCTCTTCATGTAGGCATTGACATAGCCCGTCATGTGTTCGATGCCGGCCTTTATAGCGGCGTACTCGATCGGCATGGTCATGGCAGTACCGTCGTAAACCTCAAAGCGCGGCACCATCGAGCCGTAGATCGAGGACAAGTTGACCAGCGAGAACGGTCGCTGATGCTCGAGTGCATAGCGAGCACACGCCTGCATGAATAGGAAATACCCCCCCATGTGCAGGCCAGTGTTCTCGCAAAAGTCGGCGTACTCGACGTCGAAGAAATGTCGCCCATAGCGCGTATTGCGCGGATAGGCCGCATTCACAGCCCCATCGACAGCGCCAAATCGGTCATGAGCGGAGCTTAAAGCACGGTCGACTGACTCGCGATCGACCATGTCGACCGATCCACAGACCAAGGCGTCTGTGCCGTGCGCGTCGACCAAGGTCTGCAGGCCAGCGGCATCCGTGTCGAGGGCGATTGCCCTGCCGCCGGCTGACAGCACTGCGTCAACAACAGCGCTTCCAATTCGTCCAGCAGCCCCGACGATGAGGACCGTTTTAGCGTGAAGTACGGAAGTCATGTTCATAAGTCGAGCAGCGCTTGAGCTACCTTAAAGTCAAATTCATCATCGATGTCCACTGCGCGCTCCTTCGGTACAACGACAGGCCGGACGCGCCCGTCAAACAATCGCTCATGCGCCAAGATGAAATCGGGTTTCGCCACATAGGCCACTGTCGTGATGTCATACACCGGCGGGACATCCTGGCGCCGTTGAAGTGCGGCATCCCCCAGAACGACACTCGCCAAACCCGCCTCGTTGGTGACGACCATGTTGAAGTACGGACTGCGCGCCGACGGCGTGACGGAGATCACGATGTCTGCGTCATCTTGCAAAGCGTCAATACAGTTACTGACATCTTGTTCGCTTCGCAGTGGGCTGGTCGCAGGCAAACTCAGGAAGACGTCGAAGTCAAAGCCGAGCGCACGGACATGCTGAATCGCATGTTGCCAAGCCAGCCATTCAGACGCTGTGTCCGTGGCCAACGCCGCCGGCCGGTCAATGACGTCGGCACCGAACTGCCTCGCGACAGCAGCGATCTGAGCGTCATCCGTGGAGACGAAGATCCTTTCGATACGCTCCATCGCCTGGGCCAGGCGTATGCCATGGGCTATCAGCGGAATCCCGCCAAGTAGCTTGATGTTCTTTCCAGGCAGTCCCTTGGAGCCGCCCCGGGCGAAGATGAAGGCAAAAGTGCGCCAGGTCATGGTGAATGGTATTCAGGGGGAAGAAGCGCAAGGAGGGGGTCAGCGAGGATAGGGATCTGAAGACCGGTAGCGGCAGACTGACGCATTGCTTCGACCATGCAAAGGACGGCCATTCCGTCCTCCAGCGTGATGCGTGGCAACGCTCGGCCTTTGGCAACCTCGATGAAGCCACGCAGTTGTTCGACGTACATGTCATTTCGGTCAGCAGCTGAGTCCGAGAAGAGAACCTCCGTGCCACTCGGGCTGTCCATAGAAATGCAATTGGCAACGAGATCCCAATGCAAGCTGCCGCTGGAGCCGATCACTTTGCAACTGCGGCTGGCGCGACGCTGCAAGAAGTCCAAGTGCACCTGCGCCGTCAAGTCCTCGCGCGCCAGCAAAAGATCCGCGCGATCCTCAACGTCAATTTCGAGCTGCCCGCTGTTCGTCGCAATGCAGAAAACCTTTTCAAAGCGACCAAAAAGCCAATTCAAGTAGTCCAACTCATGGCTGAGCTCCAGCAGAACCCCGCCGCCAAGCGCCCGTCTCGCAGACACCTGTTCGCGGTAATCTGCCTGGGGCCGCCAATCGGGTAGGTACTGACCAACTTCGACTCGCAGGCCGAGAATTCGACCGACGCGTTCAGTCTCAATCAAGGCCTTCATTTGCAAAGCCGACGACAGGTACCTCAGATTGTAGGCAACTTCGATGCGGTCCCGGTGACGAGCCAGTAAGGGGGCCGCGGTACGCACACGGTCCAAGCTATCGCTCAATGGCTTCTCAATTAGCACAGGAATGCTGGCATCCAACAGGAAACAAGCATGCTCCAGGTGAAAAGGCGCCGGCGAAGCTACAACGGCCAAATCAGGTGCCCAGGCGGCGGCATCCTCCATCGACGTGAACTGAATCGTGGCCACGGTCTCGCTCTCAGCGAGCCGGCGTCCAGAAGACGACACGCATCCAATTTCAGCCTCAGGCAGCAGCCGGCGAAAGTTGGCCAGATGTCGCCGGGCAATGCTGCCGCTGCCAACAACAAGGGCTTTATGAGGCGTGCTCACGGGTTCAGGACTTCTTGCTGCGCACGCTGGAAATCGTCCATGCGCCCGATGTCGAGCCAGTACTCATGAACCGGGAACATGTTGACGGCACGACCAGCATCAATTTCGCGCTCTAGCAGCGTTGGCATGTCTATCCGCTCACCGGGTGCGACTCGGCGGACCAACTCTGGCGACAGCATGTAAATGCCAGCGTTGATGAAGTAATGCTGGACAGGCTTTTCAACAATGTGTGTGATGCGATGGCCGTCGCTCTGGATGACGCCATAGGGGATCTGGCTTTCATACTCCCGCACGCAGAGGGTGGCCGAGCCCTCGTGGCGTTCATGAAAATCCAGCAGACTGCGGTAGTCAACACGCGTCAAGAGATCCCCATTCATCAGGAAAATAGGCATCTCAATTTCGTCATGAGGTAACAAGCCCAAGGCCCCGCCAGTCCCCAAGGGCTCATCCTCGTGCACATACTGGATGCTGACGTTCCAACGACTGCCGTCGCCAAAGTGCTCACGTATCACCTCTGGCAAGTAGTGCGTTGATATGTAGAACCGATGAAATCCGGCGTCGACGAAGCTCTGCAAGATCAGTTCCAGGATCGGCTTTCCGCCAACCTTGAGCATGGGCTTAGGACAGCGCTGGGTCAGCGGAAACAAACGCTTGCCAAAACCTCCTGCCATCAAGAAAACAGGATTCTCGAGCCGCTTGTGGTCCAACATGTCGTGCAGCGTCTCGATACCGACGACACGGCGACTGGCATCCACGACTGGCAACTGCAGGATCCGATTTGACTCCATGATTGACAACCGCTTCTCGCGCGACCAGTGCAACTCGGCGACCTGCGGGGTGGAACACATGATTTCGCTGACCGGCGTGACCATCGTCTGATGGCGTAAAAGTGCCCGGCGTACATCACCGTCTGTCATGGTGCCAAGAAGGGTGTCGTCGGAGTCTGTCACAAGAACAATCCCGAGGCCGCCCTTGTCCAACACGCCGATCGCCTGCTCGAGTGGCGTATTCGGTAAAGCGGCGACAGTCTTCCAGTTTTTCATTCCCAACTTTTCCTGAGTACTTTTAGTTTCAATCGCCTGTCAACGCAAACGATTCGCCGCACCAATGATGGTTGCACTAGGGCTCAAATCTCCGACCAGGGTCACACCGGCCCCCACCACGGCTCTTTTGCCGACACGCACGCCCTGAATCACCGTCGAGCCCGCACCGATGAAAGCACCGTCTTCGACCGTGACAGAACCGCATAGCGTTGCACCTGGTGCCACGTGGACACCGCGTCCGATGCGGCAGTCATGGTCGATGCTGACTCGCGTATTGACAATGCTGTTGTCGCCGATCTCACAGCCTGGCTGGATCACGGCGCCCGCCATCACTTGCACACCATCACTCAAGAGGACACCGGGCGCAATCCAGGCCGCGGGATGCACCAGCGGCGGAAATGCATACCCGCGAGCCCGCCATGAGGCATAAAGCTGCTCCCGCACCTTGGATGTTGTCAGCTGCCCCACACCAAGCATCAGCTCGACGCGGCGGGGATCAAGCCCTTCAAGAGCTCGGTCATCACCAAGCACATCCAGAGACTCCCAGCGAGTCATGCCCTTCGCCGCCAGTGCTGGATCGCAGACGCCCAGGATCATATAGCCCGCGGCCCGAGCGAGTGCGACCAGCACCCTGGCGTGACCACCAGCACCGAGCAGAACGAGGGGACGTACACCGGGACTCATCGTTTTATCGGCTCCCCTGCTGCGTAAGAATGAACCGTGGGCACACCTACCAGCCCCCAAAGGTCCGTGGCCTGAAGTCCACCGCCACTTCGAGCGGTTGTGAGATCGTCGCGAGAAAGCAAGGTCCCGGCGGCAATGTGGCGGGCAGCCACCACATGCTGACGAGCCGCCTGACGGGTGTTCCATTCACTCGGCTGTGGGCACTTGGTGCCGTCACCCAAAGCCACCTCCAGGTCGCGAATTTGCGCAACCATTTTCGTCAGCTCATCTGGTTCGAGTGATGCTCTGTGGTCTGGACCGAGCATCTTACGATCCAGCGTGAAGTGCTTTTCAATGAGGGTTGCGCCACGTGCAACCGCTGCAATCGGAATCAAAATTCCCTTCGTATGGTCCGAGTAACCAACCGGAAAACCAAACGCACGCAAGGTGTCCATCGCGCGCAGGTTGCACTCATTCATCGGTGTCGGGTATTGCGACGTGCAATGCAGTAACGTCACCCGCCCGTTGAGGCTGGCACGCCAAGCCGGATCGGTCCAGCCACGCCACACATCGCCAACATCGGCAGGCTCAGCAGGTGCATTGACAGCATGGGCCACCACCGCCAGCGCTTGCTCTACATCGGACATCGTTGCCATGCCAGTGGATAACACCAATGGGCGTCCCAGTCGGGCGAACTGCCAGAGCAACGGACCATTTGTAAGCTCACCAGACGGTACTTTGTAGAAGGGCATGTCAAGCTCTTCAAGAAACGCCAAGCTACCGGCATCGAAAGCAGTGGAAAGGAACTCGATCCCCCTTGATCGGGCGCGCTCAAGCAGTTCCCAATGCCATTCGCGCGGCAGTTCCAGCTTGCGTAGCATGTCGAGCTGAGATTCAGCGGCGTCAGTGGTCTGCTGCTGGTAACGAGCCTTCGGCGCCGCACCCGTGGCCAACTTGTTGGCGTCGAAGGTCTGGAACTTCACGGCGTCGGCGCCTGCATCGGCAGCACAATCGACAAGTGCACGCGCCAGATCAAGGTCGCCGTTGTGATTCACCCCAGCCTCAGCAATGACATAGACCTTGTGCATGAGACTCCCTGTCATTTGATCGGATAAAAAAATCAGTTGTCGGCCGCACAGTGGCGATCAACGAACGGCTTGGTTTGCACCTTAACATCGACGGCCTCCAGCTGATCGATGATCCTTCTTGACACGCCCGGCTGGCCGTAGGGCGATTCTCGCCGCGCGGCGATCGCTCTGTGGTGATCAGAGAGCGCAACCCGCAGGGCGCTGCCAATCTCTGCCGCGTTCTCGCCGCAATGCAGTACCGAAGGTGCGCGCAGCCGCCCCTTCTGGCGGGCTCCGATGTCAACGGTGGGAATGCCAACGGCGGGCGCCTCCAACAATCCACTCGATGAGTTCCCAACGACGGCATCAGCATGAAGCATCAGACTCAAGTAGCGCCGAGAGCCAAGTGACTCAACCAGTACCACACGGCTCGGTCTGGCAGAGGCATAGTCTTGCAAGCACGCGCGAATGGCTGTAGCCCCCGGGTCAACATTCGCTCCCGTGATGACGACCGTACCGTCGCTTGCATCCAAAGCGGCCAGCAACGCCTGCATCGCAAAGAGCCCCCTGTCGTCACTGAGGGTCACCGGATGGTAGGTGACTAGAAAAGTTGGTCTGCGCAACTGCAAGCCGAGGTAAGCCTCCAGCTCTTCCTTCGGAACAGGATCCAGTGCGGCAATGTTGTCCATCGCTGGCGCACCGACGTTCCAGACACGGGTAGCAGCTTCTCCCATTTGGCGTATGCGATCTGCATAAGGTGCCGCTGCAGCAAAGTGCCATTGCGCCAACTTGGTGACCGCGTGGCGCATGGACTCATCGATCGCCCCCTCGGTTGCTTCGCCGCCATGGATGTGGGCTATGGGCACGCGGGAGAGCACCGCGGCTTGAGCCGCAGCCAGCAATTCGTAGCGATCGCCAAGCAGCACCAAAACATCTGGCTTGAGTCGGACCAACGCCCTTGCGACGCCAGACAAGACCAAAGCGGCTGATGATGCCACCGCTTCGGCATCGTCCGTGGTGATCTCCATGTCGACTCGCTCGTCGATCGAAAAACCGTCCGCAACAATCTCATGCCACGTAGCACCGTGAGCCTCTGAAAGATGAGTCCCCGACACAATGACCTGCAAAGCGAGCCCCATGCGCGCGACGACCTCCGCCATCAGTGGTCTGAGCAGCCCGTAATCCGCGCGGGTACTTGTGAAAAAAGCGATTCGACGCAAGCTCATGCTCCAGCTTAGATCACGCTGCTCGGCAGGTTCACGACACGAGCCTCCAGCCACTCCGCGTTGTCCAGCGGGCCTTGAAGCGCATTGGCGAACATCGGCAATCCCGTCATCAATGCCCAGATCGGACGCGTCATGACACCCGCGTCATTTGTCGCCTTGAGTAAGGCGTCGCGCTGAGCGCGATCTTGGCAGATCACCCCATTGAGCCAGTAGTTGGAAATGCAATCACGGGGTTCGACGATCGGCTGGAGATCGCTGCCATTGAAAAACTCGATGTATCGGGCAGCCAGAGCCCGCTTAGAAGCAAGGAATGATGGCAGCTGCTCGAGCTGTGCGCAGCCGAGAGCGGCATTCAAGTTAGGCATTCGGTAGTTGTAGCCGACCTCGTCGTGCACGAACTCGAAGGGATGAGGCACCTTCGCCGTGGTCGTCAAGTGCTTGGCACGGAGGCCCATGACCTCGTCGGTCAACAGCATGCCACCACCACCCGTCGTCATGATCTTGTTGCCGTTGAAACTGAGCACGCCGATCCGACCAAAGTTACCGGTGTGGCGGCCCTTGTAATAGCTGCCCAGCGACTCGGCCGCATCCTCAACCAGAACAAGGCGCCATCGTTGGCAAAGCGCAACCAGTGCATCGAGGTCGACAGGGTGGCCAAAGGTATGCATTGGCAAACAGGCGCGGATGCGCCTGTGTCCCACGCGGGTTCGACAGTCGCCGCGGTCATCGATCAACGCGTGCTCTCCAAGCCAGGCGTCCAAGGCGGCGGGAGACAGCCCCAGCGTGTGACGATCGACATCCACGAACAGCGGCTCGGCCCCGCAGTATGCAATAGCGTTGCAGGTTGCCACAAACGTCAGCGATTGGGTCACGACCAAGTCGCCCGGTACCACACCGACCAACTTCAACGCGATGTGCAACGCGGCTGTGCCGTTCATGACAGCAACCGCGCGAGGGCTGTCAGTCATTGCCGCGATGTCCTTCTCGAAGCGATCGACATAGGCACCGACGCTGGAAACAAAGGTGGACTCAATCGTGTCTGTCACCAGCTCCCGTTCACGGCCCCTGAACACCGGGGCATGCAGCGGTATGAACTCGTCGGTACGGTATTGATCGCGAACGAAATGAATGAGCGAGTCAAACATGTCTTCCTTAGACGTTATAGATGTCAGCTTTGTACTTCTGTAGGTTCCCGGGTTGTATGAACCAATCAATGGTTGCCTGCAAACCCGCTCGGATGTCGAAGTGCGGCTTGAAACCGGTTAACCTCTGGATCTTGGCGTTGTCGCACCAGAGGCGAAAAACTTCAGATTTCGCGGGCCTGACACGCTGCTCCTCGGCTAGAAACTCGACCTCGCTGTCCATCAACTCGCGAATCAACGACAGGGTATCGCCGATCGATATCTCATAGTTTGAGCCAATATTGACAGTTTCGCCAATCGCTTGATCGCAACGAGCCAGTTCAAGGAAGCCTCGACAGGTATCAAGTACGTAATTAAAGTCGCGCGTCGGCGAAACATCACCAAGCTTGATCTGCTTTTTACCATTGGCGATCTGAGTGATGATCGTCGGGATCACTGCGCGCGCCGACTGGCGTGGGCCGTAGGTATTAAACGGACGGGCAATGGTGACCGGTAGGTTGAAAGCATTGAAAAAACTCATCGCCATCGCGTCAGCCCCAATCTTTGAGGCGCTGTAAGGCGACTGCGGCTGCAACGGATGATTCTCGTCAATGGGAACGTACTGCGCGGTGCCATAAACCTCACTGGTCGACGTATGAATAACACGCTTGACACCGTTCTCCAGTGACGCTTGACATATATTCAGCGTGCCCTTGATGTTGGTATCCACATAACTATCAGGCGCCACATAAGAATAGGGAATAGCGATCAAGGCACCAAGATGAAAAACGATATCCACATCCTTGGTGATGTGCTTGCAATAGTGAGGATCACGAACATCACCATTAAGAACCTCGACCTCCTTCAGACAACCCACATCCTCCAGCCAGCCCCAGTAGTTGAATGAATTGTACTGAGACAATGCCTTTACCTTATAGCCTTCAGCCACAAGCATCTCAGTGAGGTGCGAGCCAATGAAACCATCAGCGCCGGTCACAAGTGCAGTCAACATAATCGCTCCAAAATCACCACCAATTTTTACCAAAACCGCTCACCCAACAAGCGAAAGCAGCACCCACATCCTAAAACGCAACACAACCGCAAAAAGCCCATCAGACAGATCAAGAAAAACACAAACCGCAAGCCATGTCTACAGTCATTTTAATACTTAATGATAAGCCAAGCTATCAGCCACACTGAGCACTCGATACTAACCACACTTCAAAAAACAGCTAGCACAAGCAACACTCATGGCAGGTCTCCAGAAAAAATCAGCTCAGCACCAGACATCTTTTTGATCAAGATGGCTGACCATGCCCAACTCAATCGCCCTTACCCGCCACAAAAGCCCGCGTACGGGCAAAGCCAAAACGCCGAATAAATAGTATCAACTTCACCAATTTGGCGAGCTGCCACATTACCTTAATAACCATCCCCCGAAGCACCACCGACTTCATCAACAGGATGCGATTGTAACTCCCAATCAGGCCAGACATCCTTTTATTGGCAGACTTGTAGTCTCCAATCGTGGCCCTGAGCGAGGGAATATCTGTCATAGCATCCACATGCTTGTGTGCATCATGGGTAATATTCAACCAAGCGCTCAGCACATAGAAATTCACGTAACCTCGCCGAAATACAGAACTCCCCTTCAACCACATCTCCAGCCGCGGCACCAAATAATACAACTGGCGAGCGCGTGCACCTTGACCATAAATCCGCGGATTCAAATATTGTTGATGATGGTTATGCTTCACTGCAGCCGACTGAGCGACATGGCTGTGGGAGTCGCCACCAAAATTTGCCTCCACTCCTTTGATGATGATATCCCCAGCAAACAGCCCGACACTCTCATAGCCAGCAATGGCATTACGAAGCAGCAAATGCGGATAAACGTTTGAATCGTCTGATTCAAAGTTTGCGGAGATCAACTCCTCAGAAAGTAGATCTCGACGGAAGCAGTAACCTGACAAGTAGGTTGGGTGAAGGGTGAATAAAACAAGCAAATCATGTGCAGAAAGCATTTCAATCTGGAGCGATGTGATTGAGAAATATTGCGCCCCACTGCTCTCGACGATGTTGCAGAGCACAAAGCCATATTGCTTGCCAGATAAAAAATTCACAAAGCTACCGAGGTGTTTATGATCGATTCGATCCTCATCCGACAAGAACATGACGTAGTCCCCACGGCTTTCCTCAAGCATCTTGCGGAAATTAGCCACTGCACCACGGTTCTCTGGAAAGCTCCCGTAACGCAGCGCAGGCCGCTGTTTCGCAGCAAGTTCCAGCTCAAGGTCAGGACAATTTGAGTGGCAGGCGACCGCCACTCGTTGATCCGCCGCGGCGAGTACCGAGTCAATCGCGGCAATCGCCGCCTGGGGACGCAGGTAGGTGGGGATCAGGATTTCTAGGATCTTTTGAGTCATACGGGGCCATTGTTACTGGCGTACAAAACCCTGCCGAAAGCAGCCAATCACCCGATTACCGACATCCAATGCGAAGTACAAATAAATCAGCAAAGACGATAAGAGCATGCCAACAGAAATAAAGACAATGTCTTGCTTGATCGCAAACAGCGAGACACACAAGGCAACACTCAGGAGATGGAATAGGGTCCCAAGCATGAGGGATAAGTCTTGACGCTCCACATAAGCATTGACCTTATACGGCTCACAAAGCACCAACAATGCAGCACTTGGCGTCAGCAGAAACAAAATTTCAATGTGATAACGATACTCCGAATGTCCAAAATGCATGAGCAAAAAATTGGCAGGCAACGTGATCACAGCCATCGTACAGACGGTTGTAATTAAATACAGTCGCTTGAGTCGCTTTAAATGAGGAAGGTAAGCATCCCGTCCTTCAGCTGCATAGACTTTGATACACTGTGGTCCAACTGTCGAACCGATAGTGAATGATGCGACCAATGAGACAATTGACGCACAACTGGCAAAGAAGAAGTAAACACCCAGATCCGCTGCAGAAAATTTTTCAGCAATCAATAGCTTGTCGATGGCACCGATGCCAACACCAGCAGCCGCTGATACTATGAATGTACGCGCTTGCCATATCAGCGCCCCAGATTGCCTAGGCCATATTGACCACGCCGCAAAATCCTTCAGTGTCGCCCAAGTGTGAGGAGTCCATAGCAATGGGACTGACATGATGGCAAGCAATCCGCACCAACAAGCCAACACAAGCGACAAAGACGGGCTGGCGAAGCCGCTCTCGACAAGAACCATAAAAGTCAGCACCCAGCCAACATTTTTAACAAACAACAGCCCAGCTGCATACAAAGGGCGCAACATCAGAACATTAAATCGATAGGCTTCAAGAATGAAATGCTCCAACACCAATATTCCGCAGGTACAGAGCCAGTAGCCTGACAACAGATCGGCATACAGCAATATCGCTATTGGCAATAAAAATATGTAAGCAACCACCCCTGCTTGAGCTTGGCGGCGCAGCAATCGATGTCGTTCAGTGATGGAGAGCGCGTGCAGTTGGCGCCCGATAACTTGATTGATCTCCATCCCAGCTATTTGACTGAAGACGGTCGCCATTGTCACGACGATAGCGACCTGGCCTAAAAGTGTACTGCTGGCCTTGCCAGCCAAGTAGAAAACAAACAGAAGCTTCGCACCAGCAGAACCACCACGCAAAGCGAACCCGAACAAGTTGGCCAGACTCATGAGCGCACCAGCCGAGACATAATTCTCAGCAGCCGAAAGATCCCGCCAGGGACGAATAGCAATGGCGTAGTAATGCACCAGAATCGGAGCGTTGTCGACCGATATGGCAGCAGTCGCTTCCATATTAGAACCAGTTGCTGCAACTCATCACGCTGGGCAGTTAACTTATAACTCACTATTTGATTGAGATCCGCACCTTCCAACATCGACTGAGCCAGCGTACAGGTTTCACGGTCAAAATTAAAATTAGGCAGATCATGGACGTACTCCACGAACTTGAGATACGCCCTCATGTAGTATTCGATCTGGCCACTGCCCTCTTGACGTTTCTCGGCCCGCGACTGTTCAATGGAGCTTTGCACCATGGTGAACTGAGGCTGACCAACAATCAGAGATTCGCCAGACTGTAGGACCTCCCGGGCCATGAAGAAATGGATCCACAGCGACCCAACGTACCGAAGCGGCTCGGCATTCAGCCAGGACTGACGCGAAAAAAGGCAGGAACTGATCAGGCTGTTGGAAAAGCGGATGGTTTTAAGCAGATCGCGTGAGGGAATCCAACGGTCAGGTCCTGCGCCGAACGGAGAAGGTAGCACCTGCCCATCAACGCTGACATGGTAGTTGATGAAAGCGAATTCGATTTCCTTCTGATCCAAGAGATTCAGGACATGTGCCAACATCTTCGGTGAAGGTCGGTCATCATCCGAGTAGGTCCAGACGTAGCGACCTCGCGCATGACCGAACAATGCATTGACATTGCCGTCAAAACCAAGGTTCGAGGCGTTGCAGAAGTACCGCAGGCTCAAAGTCGGATGTTCTGTCGCGATACTGGCGCAGACTTGCTGCGTGGTGTCCGTGCTGCAGTTGTCGGAAACGACAATCTCCACGTCGGTCAAGACTGCCTGATTGATCTGTGCGACGAACTCCAACAAGGTGGCACGCAGACTCTCAGCGCGGTTGTAGGTGGGAATTGCAATGGTGAGGAGCATACGGCAGCGCTGTGGGATGACAAGGACGCAGGTTCAGTACTGAGGCAACAAGGCGTCATTGGCGTTGGCCTGCATCGTTGCCGCAATGGCCTCGGCCAAGGAGGTTTCCACCCTCAGTCCCAGGCGCCCAGCCTTCTCAACGTCAGGGACGTATCGACTTCTGGGTCCGGGCGCAATCTGCTTCAGCACGCGCACATCCACCGGCGGCGACACCTGCGCAGCAACAGCCTGCGCCAGTTCCAGGATGCTGACAGCCGCATCCGAACCGACGTTGTAGATCTGACCGGCTTCCCCGTCACACATGAGACGGGTCAGCCAGTGGGCCGCGTCGCGACCATACAAGTAGGTGCGCACGGCACGGCCATCACCCTGAACCTCGATATCTTCACCCGCAAGCGCGTCTCGCACGAAGTTACCGGCAGCGTAAGGACCGTCCATCGGCATGTGCTCACTGATCAACGCGAAGCAGCGAGCGACCACGCAAGCCATCCCAAACTGTTGACCGTAGAGCGCGCACAGATGCTCTGCCATTCGCTTACCCTGACCGTACACGGACTTCAAATCCAGCGTCACTGGCGCGAACGGCGCATCTTCGCGCAGACTTGCTAGGTCTTCAGGCATGGGACCATAAGCCGCGCCGGAACTGACCAACAGAAAACGCTGAGCGCCTGAAGCTACTGCGAAGTCCAATACATGACGCGTGCCTTGGACCAGTTGGTCCAACCAACGGAGCGGCAGAATGTCGGTATGGGTCTGCGCAGCAGCATGAAGCACGCAGGTGAACCGCCCGCAAACCGGAGCTGGCAAACGATCCAAACTGCCTTCTTCGAATCGCAGCCAGGACTGCCCCGAGTACTTTGGATGTCGCCTCAGAAAGGCTTGCGGCGAACGAGTCAAGACGGACACCTCAAACTCGGCGCCGTGCGCTTGCGCTGATTCCAGAAAGTAGTCCAGCAGGCAACGACCGACGAAACCGGTTCCCCCAGTGACAAAGACCCGCTGACCGCTGAGATTAACCGGTTCAGAAAGACGCGACGAAATCATCAATCCTCCGTGCCACGGCACTGCGATCCAACCCGTGCTCCCTCAACAAATAGTCGTAGGTTCCACAGTATTTGGAGAAGCGGTCCTGCACGCCGATGCGAAGCACTCTTGTCGGCTGTTGCTCGCTGGTGATTTCAGTCACCGCCGCACCGAGACCACCAAGCACGGAGTGCTCCTCCAATGTCACCAAGCCGGTGGTCGCGCGAGCTGCTGCGCAAACATCGTCGGACAAAAACGGCTTTAGAACAGGCGCACTCCAGACAGAGAGGTTCAGCCTTTGGGCAATGTCCACAGCAACGCGCACCATGGAGCCAGTCGCAATCAGACCAGGACGATCGGAACGACCCAGAAGGACCTGCACAAGCCCACCAGCCTTCAGCTCTGGGATCGTTTGAGCATGCACGTCGCCGCAGTCAGACTTGCCCATGCGAAGATAGACCGCTTGCTTGGCAGCATAAGCGCGCTCCATGCAGGCCGTCATCTCAAAACGGTCGGCTGGTGACAGAACTTCCAGGCCAGGGATTGCACGGGTGCAAGCAATGTCCTCGGTCGATTGGTGGCTGGTTCCCAAGTGGCTGTACACAAAACCTGCACCGTCTCCGACCAAGACCACTGGCAGGTCGTCATGGGCAATGTCGAGCTTGATCTGCTCTAAGGTGCGAATCGGCACAAAAGCAGCCAAGCCGTACACAAAAGGTCTAAAACCGACCCGAGCCAAGCCAGCGGCCATCCCCACCATGTTTTGCTCTGCAATGCCGGCGTTGATGTACTGGTCTGGGCAGCGCTTGCGAAACTCATCAAACAGGGCATAGCCATGATCACCGGTCAGCAACAGCACTTTGGGGTCAGCCAGCGCCAGGCGCACCAGCGCGTTGGAAAACGCTTCTCTCAACTTGATTCTCCAGTGAGCCCAAGCGCATCAACCGCATCGGCGAGGGTCTTGGCGTCAAGACGCGTGTAATGCCAGCGGTTGTCAGACTCCATGAAAGGCACCCCCTTACCCTTGACAGTGCGTGCAATCAAAGCCTTCGGTTTGCCCGGACTGAGTTCCCACAGTTGACGTATCGCAGCATCGATCGCAACTTCGTCGTGACCGTCAACCTCGAGCGTCTCGAAGCCGAAACTCACGAACTTGGCAGACAAATCGCCAAGCGCCAGCACGTCATCGGTTGAGCCCATCGCCTGAAAACCGTTTTTATCAACAATCAACATCAGATTATCAATTCGATGGTGCGCAGCGACCAACGCTCCCTCCCAGATGGGTCCTTCATTAAGCTCGCCATCACCGACGATCGCGTAAACCTTTTGATCAGTCCTCTGCCGTTGCAGTCCCATCGCGATACCGATCCCAACGGAAAATCCGTGGCCGAGAGAGCCGGAGGTTACTTCTAAACCCGCAACGCGGGAGTCAGACAAACCTTTCAGTTCGCTGCCGTCAGCAAAATAGCCCAGGATATGCGAATCCTGCAGCCACCCCAGCTCATGCATACAGGCATACTGAGCCATGACCCCGTGCCCTTTGCTCAGGACCAAATAGTCTCGCCCCTCAGCGCGAGGATCGTTACCTGGATATCGCAAATGGTTTCGGTACAGCACAGAGAGCAACTCTGTGATCGAAAACGCGCAACCAATGTGAACGGCAGCACCAGCATAGGCCATTTGCAGCACAGTGCGTCGCATGCGAGCGGGTTCAAAGCGGCGATCAGCGCGAGCGTCACCGCACGGCATCGTGACAGCAGTCATCAGAAATTAACTCCAAAGAACTCCTCCAACTTGCTGACGATATAGTCCAGATGATCTCTCTCTAACGCCGGGAAAGTACCAAGCCAGAAAGTCTGATTCATCACCACGTCGGTGTTAACCAATTCACCACTGACGCGGCAATTTCGCTCAACCATATAGGGCTGCTTTGTTAGGTTTCCAGCAAACAAAAGACGTGTACCAATTTTGTTTTGCTCCAAATAATTGATCAGATCACTGCGTTTAACACCAGACTCTTCTCTGACGATCAATGGGAAGCCAAACCAAGATGGATTGGAGTTCGGCGTCGCTTCGGGCAACTGCAGAAAATCTGCACAACTGGCCAAGCGGGCTTTCAAGTAAGCAAAATTGGAACGACGCTTTGCAATGAATTCTTCCAACCGATCCATCTGCGCCAACGCGCAGGCTGCCTGCATGTCGGTGATCTTAAGGTTGTAGCCCAAGTGGCTGTAAGTGTATTTGTGGTCATAGCCGTCAGGCAGATCACCGCCCAACTGTTTCTTAGTCCAGCAAAAACGCTTGTCACAGGTATTATCCTTGCCAGGCGGGCAATAACAATCCCGCCCCCAATCGCGAAACGATTCGGCAATCAACTTAAGCTCAGAGTTGTTAGTGAATACCGCACCGCCCTCACCCATGGTGATATGGTGTGCGGGATAAAAACTCAAGGTTGCAATATCACCAAAAGTACCCACCATTTGATTTTTATAGGTCGCACCCAAGGCATCACAACAATCTTCGACCAACCACAGCTTGTACTTTTTGCACAAAGCCATCACAACATCGAGATTGAATGGATTGCCCATACTGTGGGCAAGCATGATTGCCTTGGTTTTAGGTGTGATGGCCGCCTCTATTTTGTCAGCATCGATGTTGTGCGTTGACAGCTCTACATCCACAAAAACAGGAACAGCGCCAAATTGGATGATGGGATTGACGGTGGTGGGGAAACCTGCAGCCACGCCAATGACCTCATCACCAGGCTTGATGGCCCGATCACCCAATTTAGCACTGGTCAGCGTAGAAAAAGCCACCAAGTTGGCCGAGGAGCCCGAATTGACTGTGATCAGATGCTTGACACCCAGGAATTCGGCGAGCCGCGCTTCAAACATAGCGTTGAAACGACCTGTAGTCAGCCAACCATCCAGTGATGCATCGACCATGTTCTTTAGTTCAGCTGCACCAATGACCTTGCCAGAAACAGGCACCGGTGTCTCACCAGGCACGAAGGGTTTTTGCGCGCATGCGATCTCGGCAAACTGTTGTACTAGTTCGCTGATTTGACTACGGAGCAAGTCAAGTTTAGGTTGGAAGTTGACAATCGTAGCAGTCATTGATTTATTTCGTATTGAGATATTTGTTCTAAACACATCGCACGCATATCCTGACGATTGAGCCAAGCTTGGTGCCATGATGTTATTTGATGCAATGCCGCCTCGAGCGACCAACGCGGTGCCCAATGAAGACGCTGCCGCGCTTTGGAAATATCTAGCTTTAAATAGTGCGCTTCGTGAGGGTGGTTGCCAGGCTGGAGCGACCAAGTCGCACCAACACCCCAAGCCTGACACAACCTCTCTACAATCCACTGGACAGGACGTGCATCTTCTTCTGTAGGGCCGAAGTTCCAGGCTTCAGCATCCGTCTGCCCATGAGTGTAGAGACTCTGCGCCAGCAAAAGATAACCAGAGAGGGGCTCAAGCACATGCTGCCACGGACGTATGGCGTGCGGATTTCTGATAAGCACTGGCATCTTGGCTTGGAGCGCTTGCAATACGTCTGGCACCAACCGGTCATGCGCCCAATCGCCGCCGCCTATGACATTGCCCGCGCGGGCTGTGGCCATCGCAATACCGGCATCTTTGAGAAAAGATTGTCTATACGCAGAACTGACCAGTTCGGCGCAGCCTTTGCTGCTGGAGTACGGGTCATGCCCGCCCATGGGCTCAATCTCACGATAACCCCATACCCACTCGCGATTCTCGTAGCATTTATCGGTAGTTATATTGACGATCGCTTTGACGGTACCAATTTGCCGAGCAGCTTCCAGCACATGGACGGTGCCCATGACATTGGTTGCATAGGTCTCCACAGGCGCTTGATAGGAGTAGCGTACCAATGGCTGCGCTGCCATGTGAATGACGATGTCAGGCCTACAGGCCTGCATCGCAGCCAAAACGGCCGCGTAATCACGAATATCACCCACCGTGCTGTGCATACCAGCGCCCACGTCAGCAACATCAAAAAGCGCTGGCGATGTCGGCGGCGGCAGCGCAAATCCGTGTAGGTTCACCTCCATGGATTGCAGCCAGAGACTCAACCAGCCTCCCTTGAAGCCAGTGTGCCCAGTGAGAAAAACTCGCTTGCCTTTCCAAAACGCTGGATCGACTGTGGTGATGGCAGCCATCATCAATCCCACTTTTTCCATGGGGCGCTGCCACTGGACCACATGCTCTCCAGCGTCGTTTTGTCATGCAGGGTATCCATGGGCTGCCAAAAACCATAATGCGGGTATGCCATTAGCTCACCTGCTTCGGCCAATTTACCAAGAGGTTCTTGCTCCCAGATGGTGCCATCATTCTCCAACAAAGATAAAACTTTAGGAGATAACACAAAAAAGCCACCGTTGACCAAGGCGCCATCACCACGCGGCTTTTCCTTAAAACTGAGTACCTGTCCGTTTTTGATATCCAATGCCCCAAAGCGGCCTGGCGGGTAGGTCGCGGTCAGGGTCGCAGCCTTACCATGACTGCGATGGAAAGCAACGGTGGCAGCAATGTCATTGTCACCAACACCGTCACCATACGTGAAGCAGAAGGCTTCATCGTCCTTAACATAATCAGCCACCCGACGCAAGCGGCCTCCTGTCATGGACTTTTCACCTGTATCAACCAAGGTAACTTTCCAAGGATCGGCGCGCTTTTCGTGGACATGCATGCTATTGGCATGCATGTCAAAAGTGACATCGGACATGTGCAAAAAGTAGTTGGCAAAATACTCTTTAATCAAATATCCCTTATAACCACAGCAAATAATGAAATCATTAATCCCGTGATGGGAGTACATTTTCATGATGTGCCACAAAATGGGCTTACCACCAATCTCTACCATTGGCTTTGGACGCGTGGAAGTCTCTTCACTCAGACGTGTCCCCAGCCCCCCAGCAAGAATGACTGCTTTCATTTTTAGTTACCTAGATTAAAATCTTAAAAATTAATTACCAGAACTCACAAAGGCATCTGCATAAAACCGTCGAGCTTGTAAGCCGGCAGCCTCAAGTTGAATTTTGGCGCTGCGAATCATGGCATCGGAGCCACACGCATACACTGCAACGCGAGCTAACTCAGGCATTTTCTTGAGCAGTTCGGACTGAACATAACCTCTGGCCCCTGTCCAATCCTCGGGGGCGCGAGATAACACAGGAACATAGACGTGCCCAGTCGACATTCGGACAGGATCAGCATAGAGATCCTCTATTTTCCGGCCACCCCAAAACAAAGTCACCGAACGAGGCTGTAGATCAGCCGCAAGATCATTCAGTGATTCCAGCATCGCCTTAACGGGAGCAAATCCTGTGCCGGTCGCCATGAAAACGAGGTCCACACCAGCTGTTTCACGCAGAAAAAACGTTCCAAGGGGACCATGAAGGCGCAGCAGGTCATTCACCTTTGCCTGAGCAAACCAATACTGACTCATCACCCCTCCCTCAACTGCACGAATGTGCAATTCAAGCTGCTTATCGGCTGAGCAGGCCCTGGCCAAGGAGTAACTGCGACGGTGACCACCGGGGCCAATGACATCAATGTATTGACCGGGCATGTATGCAAAATCTGCCGTCGGCGGCAAACGAAGCTTCACTTGAAGCACATCCGACGCAAGATGTTCCAAATGCGCAATGCGGCATGGCAAGGTTCTTGGGTGGGGTAATTCGATACCCCCCAAATCATCAGCATCCAACGTGATATCGGATTCAACCTCACGAGCACAGGTCAGAATCCAGCCAGCTTGCAACTCGTCCGGCGTGAGCCCTGTTTCGACAATAAGAGGGCGAGTACGACCGCCCTGAACCTGTGCTTTGCAGGCACTACAACGGCCGCTTTTACAACTGTAGGGCAAAGAAATCTTGGCAGATAAGGCTGCATCCAATATGGAGACGCCCGGGGCGGCAGAGAACTCGCGCCCGTTGGTTAACTGAATAATTGACACAGCCAAGCTTGACCTCACAGTGATTTCAATCGCCCATGCGCCGCATCCAGGCACGCCATTTTTCCCATCGAAGCCATCACGAATCCCCGCATAACAATGCTTTCCGTCACGGCCAAGCTCGACAGACTGTCATGGTCTGTCCAACGCAGAGACTGTTTGGCAAAGCCGTTGTGTGACAGCCGCCCTGAGCTCAGGCTCAACCCTCCGCATGGGAGGACGCGCTTGTCTTGGATCATTGAGGTTCCTGGGTCGGTGCCGACGATCCCGCGTCGTTGATCAAGGGCGAAAAGGGCTGGTCAACTTGGCGTTGCAACGCTTCAATCTCTTCGCGTAACTTGTCGTATTCCGCTATCTTGCGCTGCAAGAAACGGTGTGTCAGCGCCGCTTTTTCAGACACCCCTGTGGGCGTAAGCAGGTAGGCATAACCTAACTTATTTGGGCTTTTGCTGAAGTTGCTGACTTTGATCCAGCCTTTTTCAGCCAGCGCCTTCAGGCAAAAATGGATGGTGCTGACGTTGATACCCACCTCTTTGGCCAAAGCTCGTTGAGTAGCTCCCGGATTGTCTTGAAGCGCTTTGAGCGTCCAAAACAGGGTGTCGTCGTTCGAATATTGGCGGCGAGTGCTCATGCGTCTGGGCGGGCTTGACTTGCGGGAGGAGTGCGGTGTGGCAGCACCCGCAAAAATGAGAGGCAGAGTTGCGGGTGATGCCATTACTCGCCTTCGCGGGCTCATGACTGATTGGCCAGTGAGGACCGTTGTTTAATTTTCAAACAATTGTAGTCCAGCTGGTCAGCCCCTCGCCGCGGGAGGGCGGTTGAGCAAAAGGACGACGAACAGGTGCAGGCGCTTGTCCCCACTGTGGCTGGATCACTTTTTTAACCTGTGACCGGCGGAGGCGCCCCATTCAAGCGATGCTGCCTGCTGCTCGCATGCAGCGCAAAGTCGCGGTGAATGACGGTATTTGCCAGTCGCCGGGTCAAAGAGCCCTCAGGGTTGACTGAAAACGGGTCGCCCGGCCTATGGGACATGCGCAGCAGGTGGTCATCGCAAGCCTGTGGCTGCGGGGGGCGTCGCATGAGCACAGGAGTAAGGTGGCGAAGTGCGCGTCTTCGAACTGACGCGCAAGCGCTTCCGGGGCTGACCCGGCTCAGAGCTTGACCGTGGGCTGGTAGGCGTCCAGCCCCACGCGGCCCCAGCGGCCGAACAGGGCCATCAGCGCCACGGCCACCAGCCCCGACAGCACGACCATCGCACAGGCGTGGCCCCAGCCCTGGTCGTAGGCGCCAAACAGCACCGCACGGAAGGCCTGGACGACCCAGCTGAAAGGCAGCCAGTCGTGCACCGCGCGGAAAAAGCCCGCCGACAATTCGACGGGCAGCACACCGCCCCCGGCCGACAGCTGCAGCGTCAACAGCAGCACCGACAGGATGCGGCCGAAGTCACCAAACACCTGCACCACCGCGGACAGCACGGCCAGGAAGACCACCGCCGCCAAAGCCATGGTCACGCCCAGCCCCGCCACCCGCGGGGCCCGCACATCGAGCACGAACAGCAGGGCCAGCTCGACCCAGGCCACCTGCAACAAGACCACCGCGGCGGGCAGCACCATCTTGCCCAGCGCCTTGGCCAGGCGCGGGTAGCGGTCGTGCTCGTGCAGCACCAGGCCCATGTTGAACAGGTAGCCCGCCATGACGGCACCGATCCACAGCGCCACCGACACCATGTTGGGGATGAAGGCGACACCGTTGTTGGCCACGGGCGCGTCGACCTGCACCTGGGGCGCCACCGATTCGGCCAGCCCCGAGGCATTGCCTTCGAGCCGGGTGATGGCACGGGGCAGCGCCGCCTCCACGGTCTGCAGGCCCAGCAGCAGGCGCTGGGCGCCGTGTGCCAACTGCACCCCGGCGTCACTGAACTCGTCCAGCTGGCGGTCGCTGGGCAGCTTGCTGCTCATCTTCTGCACCCCGTCGCCCAGGGTCTGCAAGCCGTCGGTCAACTGCACCACGCCGCTCTCCAACGCCACCGCTCCGGTCTGCAGTTGCTGGTTGCCCAGCTGGGCCTGGCGGTTGGCGCTGCGGGCCTGTTGCAGGCCCTGTTGGAGGTGGCTGGCGCCATCGGCCAGCTGGCCGGCCCCGGCGGACACGCGGTCGCCCACCAGCCAGATCGACTCAGTCTCGCTCTGCATCTGGCGCGCCCCGGTCAACAACTGCCCGGCGCCGGTGTCGAGCTGGTCCAGGCCATGGCCGATCTGCGACAGGCCACTGCCCAGCTCGCGCTGACCGGCACTGAGCTGCTGGGCCCCGCTGCGCAGCGCCTTCAGGTCGGCGGGCGGCGGCAGGTGCGAGGCCAGGTGGCGGATGCCGCCATTGACCTCTTTGAAGCCTTCGCCCACCTGGCTGGCGGCGTCGCTGTAGCGCCGGCTGCCCGTGGACAGGGTGTGGGCACCGTCACGCAGCTGCGCCAGCGCGCGGCGCAGCTGGGTCAGGCGGTCTTGTGAGCTGGAGGCGGTGTCCAGCACCAGGGCCCACCGCTGTTCATTGAGCATCTCATTGACCTGGTGACCGACCTCGGAGGCAAAGCGCCGGGCCAGCCCGGCGGAGCTGTAGTTGTTGCCCTCGGAGGTGTAGATGACCAGCTCGCCCGCCCCCCGCTCGATGCCGGGCACCGCGTTGGCACTGAAGTTGGGCGGGATCAACAGGGCAAAAGCCAGCTCACCGCGGCGCACCGCCTGACGGGCCTCCTCGGGGTGGGCCATGGCGCGGAAGCCAAAGGCCGGTCGCTCCAGCAGGATCTGGCTCAGCTCGGCACCGACATTGGCGTGGCGCCCCATGTAGTGGATGCCCTGGTCCTCGTTGACCAGGCCCACGGGCAGTTCACCGGTGTGGCCGTTCGGGTCCCAGACACTGGTCAGGTAAATCAAGGAATACAGGGCCGGCACCAGCCCCACCGCCAGGATGGCCAGCCAGGTGCGTGGGAATCGGCGCAGCAGGGCGAGCTCGGCCCCGGCAATGGCCACGGTGCCACGCACCAGATCGCGCAGGTAATGAAGCATAGGGAGGTAGGACGCGGCGAGCGCTGAGGCCTCAAGGAACGCGACTTTAACAACGCCGGCCCACCTTTGCAGCACGGGGGCCAAGCCCCGGGCCCGCGCGGGCTCAGCGCCCGGCGCGGATCAGGTCCACCGCCTTCTCGGCCAGCATGATGGTGGGCGCGTTGGTGTTGCCGCTCACGATGCGCGGCATGACCGACGCGTCCACCACACGCAGGCCCTGCAGGCCGTGCACCCGCAAGGCAGCGTCCACCACATCCAGCGGGCCCGGGCCCATGCGACAGCTGCCCACGGGGTGGTAGATGGTGTCGGCGTGCTGGCGCACCCACTGCTCGATCTCGGTCGGGCTTTGCGCACGGGCCGCGTCGGACCCGGGGCGCCCGCCCAAGGTGGCCAGGGCCGGTTGGGCCAGGATCTCGCGCAGGCGCTGCACGCCGCGCACCAGGCGGTCCACATCGGCGCGCTCGGCCAGGAAGTTGGGGTCGACCAGGGGCAGGTCCTGCGGGTCGGGGCTGGCCAGTCGCACCGACCCGCGGCTTTGCGGCTGCAGCACACAGACGTGGCAGGAGTAGCCGTGGCCCAACACCGTCTGACGCCCATGGTCGGCCAGCTTGCCGATGACGAAATGCAGTTGCAGGTCGGGGGCGGGCTCGCTGGGCTGGCTGCGGATGAAGCCCCCAGCCTCGGCGAAGTTGGTGGTCAGCAGGCCACGCCGTTGGCGCTGCCACTGCCAGGCCCCTTGGGCGATGCGGGCCAGGCCGGTGAGCGAGACCCCGAACAGGTCTTTGCGCTGCGGCGTGTCCATCACCTGCACCACATCGGGGTGGTCGTGCAGGTGCCGGCCCACGCCCGGCAGGTCGTGCAGCACCGGCAGTCCCAGCGCCTGCAGCTCGGCCCCCGCGCCCACGCCCGACAGCATCAGCAACTGCGGCGACAGCAAGGCCCCGGCGCTGAGCAGCACCTCGCGCGAGGCCATCAGCCGGTGTTCCTGCCCCCCTTGCAGGTAGGCCACCCCGACCGCGCGCCGACCCTCAAAGAGGATGCGGCTGGCCCGGGCGCCCGTGATCACCTGCAGGTTGGGGCGGCCCAGGTGGGGGGTGAGGTAGGCCTTGGCGGCGCTGAAGCGCTCGCCCGCGCGGTGCGTGACCTGGTACCGGCCCACGCCTTCCTGGTCGGCGCCATTGAAGTCGCGGTTGGCGCGGTGGCCCGCCTGCACCGCGGCCTCGACAAAGGTGGTGCTCACCGGGTGGGGCGACATCAAGTCCATCACATGCAGCGGACCGCCCTGGCCATGCCAGGGGTCGGCGCCGCGCGCGTTGTCCTCGGCGCGCTTGAAGTACGGCAGCACATCGGCCCAGCCCCAGCCCGGGTTGCCGGCCTGGGCCCAGGCCTCGTAGTCCGCGGCTTGGCCGCGCACATAGACCATCGCGTTGACCGAGCTGCCACCGCCCAGCACCTTGCCGCGCGGCTGGTAACCACGCCGGCCGTTGAGGCCTGGCTGCGGCGTGGTGTGCTGGTCCCACCCCAGCAAGCCAAACCGAGCAATGCCGGCGATGCCCCCGGGGCAATGCACCAGGGGGCTGGTGTCGGCGGGCCCCGCCTCCAGCAGGGCCACGCGCACAGCGGGGTCCTCACTCAAACGCCCGGCCAGCACACAGCCCGCCGAACCGCCACCGATCACCAGGTAATCGAACATGGTTTGCCTTTCCGCAAGGAGGCCTGTTGTAGCAGGCCCGTGATCGCCCCGCTGTCGCGCACCTGCCTGAAACGGGCACATGGCCCCCCGGGTTTTCGATAACAATCGCCCCATTGATACAGATTCATCACGAGGAGCACTGTTTATGAGCATTCAGACTGTGGGCATCATTGGCGCCGGCACCATGGGCAACGGCATCGCGCAGGCTTGCGCGGTCGCGGGCCTGAAGGTGGTGATGGTGGACATCGCCGAGGCCGCCGTGCAAAAGGGCCTGGCCACCGTCGCCGGCAGCCTGGACCGCCTGATCAAGAAAGAAAAGATCACCGCCGCCGACAAGGACGCGGCCCTGGCCCGCATCCAGGGGGGCACCGACTACGAACTGCTCAAGCAAGCCCAGATCGTGATCGAAGCCGCCACCGAGAACCACGCCCTCAAGGTCAAGATCCTGCAGCAGGTCGACGCGCTGCTGGCCCCCGAGGTGATCCTGGCGTCCAACACCTCGTCGATCTCGATCACCCAGCTGGCGGCCGCCACCTCGCGCGCTGACCGCTTCATCGGCATGCACTTCTTCAACCCGGTGCCGATGATGGCCCTGGTCGAGATCATCCGTGGCCTGCAAACCAGCGATGCCACGCACGACGCGGTCAAGGCCCTGGCCCTGGCGCTGGGCAAGAGCCCGATCACGGTCAAGAACGCACCGGGCTTTGTGGTCAACCGCATCCTGGTGCCGATGATCAACGAGGCCTTCTTTGTGCTGGCCGAAGGCCTGGCCACCGCCGAGGACATCGACGCCGGCATGAAGCTGGGCTGCAACCAGCCCATCGGCCCGCTGGCCCTGGCCGACATGATCGGCCTGGATGTGTGCCTGGCCGTGATGGAGGTCTACCTCAAGGAATACGGCGACAGCAAGTACCGCCCCTGCCCGTTGCTGCGCGAAATGGTCGCGGCCGGCCGCCTGGGCCGCAAGACCGGCCACGGCGTCTACGCCTACTGAGCCCCACCGGGGCCAGGGCGGCCCCGGGGGCAGCGGCCCCAAGCCGCCCCGCCGCGGCGCCGCCCGATGTCACCTCGGTGAAAGCGGCGCCGGGTTCACCGGCCTAGCATGGTCGGCATGACCGACACCCCCAACTCCCCCCTGCCCCCCGCCCCGCCCGAGGGCTGCATCGTCACCGAAGTGCGTGGCGCCGTGCTGCTGATCGGCATCAACCGCCCCGCCAAGCGCAACGGCTTCACGCCCCGCATGTACCGCGAGCTGGCCGAGGCCTACACCCGGCTCGACGAGGACCCCGCGCTGCGCGTGGGGGTGCTGCATGCGTTTGGCGCGCACTTCACCGCTGGGCTGGACCTGCCGACCATCGCACCGCTGATGCAGCGTGGCGAGCGCGCCATCCCGCTGGGCCTGGTCGAGCCCAACGACCTGGGCACCCCCGGCTACCGGCGCCGCACCAAGCCCCTGGTGGTCGCCGTGCAGGGCATCACCTTCACCGTGGGCATCGAGCTGATGCTGGCGGCCGATCTGGTGGTCGCTGCCGACGACTGCCGCTTTGCCCAACTCGAGGTCAAGCGCGGCATCATGGCCACCGGTGGTGCCACCCTGCGCATGGCCGAGCGCGCCGGCCTGGGCAACGCCTTGCTGCACCTGTTGACCGGCGATGAGTTCGGGGCCGCCGAGGCCCTGCGCCTGAACTTTGTGCAGAAGGTGGTCCCCGCGGGCCAGCAACTGGACACCGCCCTGGCGCTGGCGCAGGCGATTGCCGAGCAGGCCCCGCTGGCCGTCGTGGCGACCCGCCTCAACGCGCTGAAGGCCGTCGAACACGGACCGATGGTGGCCATGCACGAGTTCATCGAAACCCAGCAGCGCCTGTCCCGCAGCGAGGATGCGCGCGAAGGGGTGCAGTCCTTCATCGAGAAGCGCGCGGCCCGCTTCGTGGGGCGCTGACCGCCGCCGACCACCTCGGCCCCGCCGCTGGAACAGGCCCGCAGCCATGGCCGCCCAGCCCGGACTGACTGGCCCCTGCGCGTGGGAAGGGGCCGGGCTTGCCAGACCGCAGCGCGGCGCGCCATTCACGCGGCCAGCAGCCCTTCGTCGAAAATGGTTTTTCGCAATTAAATTGCACACAATTAAATTGATCGCCACAATTCACCCCATGACAACGCAGCCCACCCCCACCTCAGCCCAGCCGATGGATGGTCCCAGCCCCGCCATGCTGCAGCTGGACAACCAGGTGTGCTTTGCGCTGTACTCGGCCTCACTGGCCATGACCAAGCTCTACAAGCCCCTGCTCGACGAGATCGGGCTGACCTACCCGCAGTACCTGGTGATGCTGGTGCTGTGGGAGCGCGACGGCCTGACGGTGTCCGAGCTGGGCGAGCGCCTGTTCCTGGACTCCGGCACGCTGACCCCGCTGCTCAAGCGCCTCGAGGGCGCCGGCCTGCTGAGCCGCCTGCGCGACGCCCACGACGAACGCCGGGTGCGCCTGACGCTCAGCGCCCAGGGCCGCGCCCTGCGCCAACGCGCCGAGGCCATCCCCCCCTGCGTGCTGGCGGCCAGCCAGTGCAGCCTGCCCGAACTGCAAAGCCTGACCCACCAATTGCAGGCCTTGCGACACCGACTGGCGTCGGCCTGACATTCACCCTGTACCCCCCTGTCCCGCCATGCGGGCATCAACCTGAAGGAAGCACCATGACCACCAAGATCGAAAAAGTTCTGTACACCGCTGACGTCACCTCCACCGGTGGCCGCGATGGCCGCGCCATCAGTGCCGATGGCCTGCTGGACGTCAAGCTGGCCCCGCCGAAGGAACTGGGCGGTGCCGGTGGCGCCACCAACCCGGAGCAGCTGTTCGCTGCCGGCTACTCGGCTTGCTTCATGGGCGCGCTCAAGCACGTCGCCGGTGCCGCCAAGATCGCCGTGCCGGCTGACGCCTCGATCCAAGCCAAGGTGGGCATTGGCGCCATCCCGGCCGGCTTTGGCATCGAAGCCCACCTGACCATCAGCCTGCCCGGCATGGACCGCGCTGTGGCCCAGGACCTGGTGAACAAGGCCCACGGCGTGTGCCCCTACTCGAACGCCACCCGCGGCAACATCGAAGTCACCCTGACCCTGGCCTGAGCGACCTGCGCACTCCCCGTCGGCGGGCCCAGCCCGCCTACGGCGGTGGCGCGCCCCCAGCGTGACCACAGCCCACCGGCCCCTGGCCCGTGGGCTGTTTGGCTTGGGGCGCGTGCTGGCCTGGGTGCTCAAGCCGCAGCGGTCGCCACGGCGGAGGCCGGTGCCGGGTGCAGCACCACCTGGTTGCGGCCGCCCTTTTTGGCCTGGTAAAGCGCCTGATCGGCCTCGGCCAAGGCCTTCTCCAACCCATCGGGGCCCAACGGGGCCAGCCCCACGCTGACGGTCATGGGCGGCAGCACCGCACCGCCGCCGAGTGAAAACACATGCGCGGCCAGGTTGTGCCGCAGGCGCTCGGCCAGCGCGTGGCCCAGCTCGGGGCTGGCGTGGGGCAGCAAGAACGCAAACTCCTCACCGCCATAGCGGCACACCAGGTCGTCGGCGCGCAAGGCGGCGCGCAGGATGTGGGCACACTGGCGCAGCACATCGTCACCCGCCGCGTGGCTGTGCTCGTCATTGACGCGCTTGAAGAAATCCAGATCCGCCATGCCCACCACGGCGACACCGCCCGAGGCCTGCAAGGACTGGGTCAGGCGCTGCGCCTGGTCCATGAAGAAGCGGCGGTTCGGCAACTCGGTCAAGGCATCATGGTGGGCCTGAAACTCCAATTGCTGGCGCACCGATTCGTTCTCCCGCATGGCCTGCTGCAAAGCGGTGATCGCCGACTCCACCGAGCGCACTTCCATGACCCGGGATTGCGGCAGCTCGGGCACCCGGCCATGCTGGTTCAGCGCCAGCAACACCTGATGGATCTGCCGCAGCGGCTGCAAGATTTGGCGGTGCAGGCTGGCCAACAACGCCAGGCTGAAGCCGCCGACCAGGAGCATCGACAGCAACAACTGCAGCCGCGCGCGGCTCACCACCTTGGAGAGGCGGTCGAGGTCCTCGCTCATCAAATGGGCCGCCTGGGTCATGACCTCGTCGGCCAGTTGACTGAGCTGACGCGCCAGTGGCTGCCAGCGCTGACGCCAATCGGCCACGCTGGACGGGTCGCGGCTCAGGGCGGCGTCGGCTTCGGTCAGGAAATGGAACACCTGCTCGGCCAGCGGCGCCGCCTGCGGGTGCGCCTGCAGGCTGGGGTGGTGGCTGACCAGGTTGAGCAGCAGCAAGGTGCTTTGCCGCTGCGACGCCGGGGCCAGGGCCAGCACCTGCTCACCGGCGTGCCGCATCTGCTCCAGGTTGCGGCCCAGGCGCTGCAGGCGCACGATCTCGGGCACGGTGCGCTCTTGCATGCGCTGGGTGGCGGCCAGCACCTGCTGCTGCTGGTGGTCAATCAACCAAGAGGTGCCCAAGTACAGCAGCACAAACAGCGCGGCCGCCAGCGAAAAAAACCAGATGGAGCGGGTGTTGCGCCGAGGCCGCGACATCTCAGTTCACCTTGAACGGCAGGTAGCGCGAGTTGATCTTGTCGTAGACCCCGTTGCGCTCCAGGCGCTCCAGCGCCCCGTCGATCAAGGGTTTGAGTTCGGGCCGCAAGGGGCTGATGCCAAACGACGCGGCCCCGGTCAGTTCGGGCTCGCGGCGGGGTTGCACATTGAGCCCCAGGCCTTGCAAGGGCGGCTGGGCCATCAAGCCCACCACCGACATCATGGGTGCCAGCAGGCCATCGGCGCGGCCCTGGGCCAGGGCCTGCGCCAGCTCGGCGTGGGTGCCGACTTCCACCGCTTTCCACGACCGGGTCTGCGCAAAGCGCGCCTGGGCCGACCCCTGCACCACCGCCACCCGCGTGCCCGGCGCATCCAGGGCCACACCATGGCGGGCCACCCAGGCCGAAATCGAGGTGTAGTAGGGGCGCGCCAAAAGGATCTGGGCGCGCCGCTCGGGGGTGGACAGCAGGCTCATCGCTGCCACATCCACCTGGCCTTGTTTGAGTTCGTCCATGACCGCGCTGATCGTCGTGGGCACCCACTGGCAGTGCCAGTTCAGCTCGCGGCAGACGGCGCGGGCCATGTCGATGCTGTAGCCGCTGTACTCGCCCTCGGCATTGCGAAAGGACATGGGCGGCGAGTTGCCCAGGATGCCCATGCGCACCACCTCGCTGGCGCCAGGCGACCCTGTGGGCCCGGCGGCCACAGTGCCCAGCGAGCACGACAACAGCAGGCCCATGAGGCGACCAGGCCAGGCCCGCAGGCCGCCGGTCCAACGGCGAATCAAGTCACAGTTCAGCACAAAAAAGAAGGGGTCAGCGCGGTGAGACAGTATGCGTCGAACTTGTTTACATGTGGATACATTTCCCTCAACCTCCGCAGATTGTCACCCATGCGACAGCCATCAAACAGGGCCCTGGCTAGCCCGCTGCAGCGCCCTGGCCCGGTCCCCCGGACTCGGGCGCCGCGGGGGCCAGACCCAGCAGGCTCAGTTGAGCCACTTGGCCGTGATGCGTTGGTAGTCGCCCTGGGCCCGGATCAGGTGCAGCCACTGGTCCACGTAGGCCTTGGTCAGCGTGTCGCCGCGCGGCAACAGGTAGGCCATTTCGCCGTACTGCAGAGGCTTGTCGGGGTTCACGGCACACAGGCCCGGGTTGAGCTTTTGCTGCACCAGGGTCTCGGCCGACTCGGTGACGAACACATCGGCACGGCCACTCAGCACCTCATTGAAGATGGTGATGTTGTCGGTGTGGATGGTCAGCTGCGCGGTCTTGAAATTGGCCCGGGCGAAACGCTCGTTGCTGCCCCCGGGGTTGGCCACCACCTTGACACCCGCCTGGTCAATGGCGGCCACGGTCTGGTAGCGCGACACGTCGGCACAACGCACCAGGGGCGTCTTGCCGTTGACCATGTAGGGCACGCTGAACCAAGCTCGCTTCTGGCGCTCCAGGGTCACCGAGATGCCCCCCACCGCGATGTCGCAGGCGCCCCCGGTGAAGTCGTCCATGAGCTTGGCCCAACTGGTTTTGACAAACTGCGGCTTGACCCCCAAGGAGGCGGCCAGCGAAGCGACCAGGTCCACGTCGAGGCCTTCAAAACTCCCATCGGGCAAGGCGAAGCTGAAGGGCTTGTAGTCGCCCGGGGTGCACACCTTGAGCACACCGGCCTTCTGCACCTCGTCGAGGCTGGCCGCCTGGGCCGCAGAGCAGGACAAAGCGAGCAGTGCGGTCGCCACGAAAGAGCGGGAAAAAAGAGACATGGGCAGGTTCCTGTTGAAGCGCAACACGATGCAAGTACGGTGCCATCATGCAGGGCCCGGAGCCCCCGCGCCCATCCCCAACAACCCTCAGGCCCAGCCTCCGCGTGTCACTTGGGCGGCAGCCCCATGCGCTCGGCGGCCACCCGTTGGTGCAGCAGTTCACGCCAGGCCTGGGCCGCCACCGACAGGGCCTGGCCCTTGCGGCGTGCCAGCACCACGGGGCGCGACAAGGCCGGCTCCAGGAAGGGCAGCACCGCCAGGCCGGGGCCCGCAAAGTGAAACAGCGTCAAGGCAGGCACCAGGGTCAGGCCCAAACCGGCGCGCACCAGGCCGGCCAGCGTGGCCAGGTGCTCGACTTCAAGCGCACTGGTGCGCCAGCTCGGGCGCAGGTTCAGGCGCTCAATCTGCTGGCGCACGCTGCTGCTGCGCGCCAGGTGGATCAGCTCCTCGCCCGCCAGATCATCCCAACGGGCCCCCGCCGCCCCGCGCGCGGCCAGGCGGTGCCGGGCCGGGCAGACCAGCCAGTAGGGTTCGGTCAACAGCAACTCGGTGTCGAACTCGCGCAGGTCGCCCCCGGCGGTCAAGGCAAAGTCCACCCGCCCCTCGCGCAGCAGGTTGGTCGCCCCCTGGGCCAGGGTGTCGTGCACCGTCAACTGCACCTGGGGGTGCTGCTGGCGCCACTGCGCCACCAGCTCGGGCAACCAGACCGCGGCCAGCGAGGGCAGCGCCGCCACCGCCACCCGCCCGGCCTGCAAGCCGGCCAGGGCCTGCAAACGCCCCAACGCCTGCTGCAGCTCCTGCTCCAGGCGCAACACCTCCTGCGCCAGCAGTTCACCCTCGGGCGTCAGGCTGACCTGGCGGGTCGAGCGCTCGAACAGGCGCGCACCGACCGCGGTCTCGAGGCGCCGGATCTTCTGGCTGAACGCGCTCTGCGACAGGTGACAGCGCTCGGCCGCCCGCGTGAAGTGGCGGGTCTGCACCAGGGCCGCAAAAGCCTCCAGATCGGACGAGGACCAGCGGATTGGATTCAGTGAATTCATGGATCAATCCATTCAATCAATCCATTTTACAAATGTCCACTGGGCGGCCACACTGCGCCCATGTTGTCCACCTCCCCCTCCCAGGTGCCGCTGCTGATTGGCTGCGGTGCCGGTTTCTCAGGCGACCGCTGGGACGCTGCCGTCCCCGTGGTGCGCACCCTGATCGCGCGCGGTGGCCCCGCGGTGCTGATGTTCGAGACCCTGGCCGAACGCACCCTGGCGCTGGCCCAGTTGCAGCGGCGCCAGAACCCGCAGGCCGGCTATGAGCCGACGCTGGCGCGCTTCATCCGCCCGGTGCTGGCCGACTGCATCGCGCACGGCATCCCCATCGTGGGCAATTTCGGCGCTGCTCACCCGCATGGCGCGGCGGCCTGCCTGCAGGCCTTGGCCCAAACGCTGGGCCTGCCGCCGCTGCGCATTGGCGTGGTCGAAGGCGACGATGTGCTGGCCCAACTGACGCCCGAACAACTGGCCCAGGTGCGCGGCCCGCACCCAGGCGCCCCGGTCAGCGCCAACGCCTACCTGGGCGCGCAGGGCATCGCGGCCTGCCTGCGTGCCGGCGCGCAGATCGTGGTCACCGGCCGCGTGGCCGACCCGGCCCTGGCCCTGGGCCCGATGCTGGCCCACTTTGGTTGGGCCGAGGACGACTGGGACCGGCTCGCCGCAGGCACCATCGCGGGCCACCTGCTCGAGTGCGGCGCCCAGGTCTGTGGCGGCTACTTTGCCGACCCGGGCCTGAAGGACGTGCCCGACCTGGCCCATGTGGGCTTCCCGGTGCTGAGCATGGCCGCCGATGGCCGCTTCACGGTGGGCAAGGCCGACCACACCGGGGGCTGCGTCGACGAGCGCACCGTCAAGGAGCAACTGCTGTACGAGATCCACGACCCCGCCGCCTACCTGACCCCCGACGTGGTGGCCGACATCAGCGCGGTGCAGGTGCAGGCCATCGGCCCCAACCAGGTGCAGGTCAGCGGGGTGCGCGGCCACCCGCGCCCGGCCACGCTCAAGACCACCGCCTGCTTTGAAGGGGGCTGGCTGGCCGAGGGCGAGATCTCCTACGCGGGCCCCAACGCCGTGGCCCGCGCCCGGCTGGCGGCCGAGGTGGTGCGCACCCGCCTGGCCGAACAGGCCCCGGCGCTGGCCCCGCTGCGCTGCGACCTGATTGGCGTGGCCAGCCTGTTCAACGACGACGCCAGCGACTGGGCCCGCGCGCAAGGCGCCGAGGCCGCGACCGACCCGCTGGCGCTGACCGACGTGCGCCTGCGCGTGGCCGCGCGCAGCCCGCAACGCGAGGACGCCGAGCAACTGACGCGTGAAGTGCTCGCGCTCTACACCTGCGGTCCCGCCGGCGGCGCGGGCGTGCGCACGGCCATCACCCCCCGCCTGGCCAGCGAATCCTGGTACGTGCCGCGCGCCTGGATCCAAGAACGATGGAGCCTGCTGTGACAAAATCGCCCCGACCCGAGACCCTGCCCAACGCGCTGCCCGACACCGTGCCTCTGAGCTACCTGGCCCATGGCCGCACCGGTGACAAGGGCAACCACTCCAACATCAGCGTGATCGCTTACGAGCCCCAATCCTGGCCGCTGCTGCTGGAACAAGTGACCGAGGCGCGCGTGGCCGAACTGTTCGCCCACCGGCGCCCGAGCCGGGTCACGCGTTACCTGCTGCCCCAGCTGCAGGCGATGAATTTCGTGCTCGAAGACGTGCTCGAAGGCGGTGTGAATGATGCGCTCAACCTCGACGGCCATGGCAAAAGCCTGTCCGGCCTGCTGCTGAGCCTGCCCATCCACCGCCCCACCGCGCCCGACGCCTGAGCCCCTCACAACACCAAGGAGACCCCATGAACTTCACCCCGAACCGCCGCCACCTGCTGCTGCAAACCACCTTGGTGGCCGGCCTCGCCGCCTGGGGCGGCAACGCCTTGGCCCAAGGCTACCCAGAGAAGCCCATCACCTTCGTGGTGCCCTTCACCGCCGGCAGCGCCACCGACCAACTGGCCCGCGCGCTGGCCAACGCCATCGGCAGCGACGGCAAGTACAGCGTGGTGGTGGACAACAAGCCCGGCGCCAACGCCTTCATTGGCGCCCAGGCCGTGGCCAAGGCCAAGCCCGACGGCTACACCGTGCTGATCGCCACCAACACCACGCACGCCGCCAACGAGCACCTCTACAAGAAACTGCCCTACGACCCGATCAAGGACTTTGAGCCGATCACCGCGCTGGGCCGCGGCGGCCAGCTGATGGTGGTGGGCGCGCAGTCGCCGTTCCACAGCGTGGGCGACTTCGTCAAGGCCGCCAAGGCCAACCCGGGCAAGTACTCGTTTGGCGCGGGCAGCTCGTCAAGCCGCATCGCCGGGGAGATGTTCAAGCAGTTGACGGGCACCTTCATCGTGGCCATCCCCTACCGCAGCAACCCGCCCGCGGTGACCGACCTGATCGGCGGCCAGCTCGACCTGATGTTCACCGACATGGCCACCGGCCTGCCCCAGGTCAAGGGCGGCAAGCTGCGCGCCCTGGGCGTGACGCCACGCCAGCGCAGCCCGCTGGCCCCCGACGTGCCGACCATCGAAGAAGCCGGCGTCAAGGGCTACGAAGCCACCTACTGGTTCGCGGCCTACGCCCCGGCCGGCACCCCGGCCCCGGTGGTCGCCAAGCTCAACGAGCTGCTGCACAAGGCGGCGCGCGGCAGCGCCAGCACGGCCTTCTACCAGCCCACCGGCACCGAGGTCTACCTGAACAGCCCCGACGAGCTGCGCAAGTTCCAGGCCGCCGAATCGCTGAAGTGGGCCCGCATCATCAAGGCGGCCGGCATCGAGCCCGAGTGACGCCCTGACCGCCCCACCGCCCGGGGGAGCCGGCTCAGGCGCCCGGGTGGCCGGGCGCCCCGAGTTGCTGTGCGATCACCGGGTCATAACGGCCATCGACCAGCACAAACAACATGCGGCACAGCCGACCCGAGCGGTTGGCCCAGGCGTGGTTGGTGCCGCGCTGCACCACCACGCTGCCAGGCCTCAGCACCACTTCAGAGTCATCAAGCACCAGGGTCATCTCACCCTCGATGACCACGCCGTAGTCCACCGACTCGGTGCGGTGCATCAGCGGGTGGGGCGAATCGGCGGCCACGGTGGACGCGCTGGCGTCGCCGATCTGGGTGAAGGCGTCCTTCATGCGGCCGGCACCGTGCGCCAGATACTCGGCCGTGTCGGGCGGGATGTCCACAAAGCGGATGCGCGTGCCCTGCGACGGCGGCGGCAGGCGCAGCGGGCCCACGGTGGGGTCGGCGCCGTTGTCCACGCGCACCGGCGTGCTGTCGGTGCTCCAGACCTCATGGAACACCGTGCCCGGGATGGCTTCGATGGCCACCACCGTGGGCAAGGGGCCGTTGCTGCTGATGACGGCTTGGCCGCGGTCATTGTGACCCGTGACCACGCGGTGGATGGGGGGGAAAGCGGTGCAGGTGCTCATGGCGAAGGGTGTCCAGGTTCCAAAACGGTAGAAAGCAACATCACATCAGGTCAAGGATGGCGACAGCCCGGGTCCAGCCCGCCGAGGCGCCACGGATCTTGTGCGGGAAACAGCTCACGGTGAAGCCGTGGGGCGGCAGCGCCTCGAGGTTGTGCAGTTTCTCGAGGTGGCAATAGCCAATGTCCCGTCCGGCCTTGTGCCCTTCCCAGATCAGCGCCTTGTTGCCGGTCTCGGCGATGCGCTTCGCGGTATAGGAGAACGGGGCGTCCCAGCTCCAGGCGTCGGTGCCGGTCAGACGCACACCGCGCTCCAGCAGGTACATGGTGGCCTCGTAGCCCATGCCGCAGCCGGCGTTGAGGTAGTCGGGCTGGCCGTAGCGCGCGCCCGCACGGGTGTTCACCAGCACGATGTCCAGCGGCTGCAAGGTGTACTGGATGCGCGCCAACTCGGCCGCCACATCCGCAGCAGTGGCCACATAACCATCGGGGAAATGCCGGAAGTCCAGCTTCACCCCAGGTTGAAAGCACCACGCCAGCGGCACTTCATCGATGGTGATGGACGGCTTGGCCTCGCCGAAGTGGGCGTCCATGGTCGAGTGGAAGTGGTACGGCGCATCAAGGTGGGTGCCGTTGTGGGTGGTCAGCGTCACCCACTCGGCCGCGGCGGCCTGGCCGTCGGGGTAGTCCTCGACCTGGGTGCCCGGCAGCATGTGCATGAACTCGGGCAAGGTGTCGGCGTGGCGCTGGTAGGTGATGCGCGGCGCCAGCGGGGGCGGGTCGGACAGCACATCGTTTTCGAGGTAGATCGACAGGTCGATCAGTTGGCGGTTGGGCTTGGGGGTCATGGGGTTTGCCAGCGAAGGAGGAACAACATCACGGTGCGCTGCGCGCAGCGTCGGGGCGCAGGCCGGGGGCCTGGCGGGCCTGCGCAAAGCAGCCCACGGCGCCGATCGCGATGAGCAAGGCCGCCACGGCCAGGCTCTCGTAGCCGGCCCACTTGACCAGGGTGCCGCCCAGCACCGGGCCCAGGGCGGCACCCGCCATCATCATGGCCGGCGTGGCCGCCAGCGCCCGACCGCTGGGGTCGAGCCGGGCCAGCAGGCCAAAGGCAAAGGTGTGGGTGAAGATCATCACCGCGGCGAACACCGAGGCCGCGGCGGCGTAAGGCGCGAACTGCTGGCTTTGGGTCATCAGCAACACCAGCGCCAGCTGAACCACGGGCCCGCACAGCACCACGCGTTCAGCCGGCCAACGCCGCTGCAACAGCGCGGCCAGGCCAGCGGGCAACAGGTTGACCAGGCCCAGCGCCACCAGGACCGCGTTGACGGCCGGCTGGCCAAAGCCCCGGTCGATGCCGATGCGCTCGAGGAAGCTGAACATCATCGCTTGCACCAGGGCCATGCAGCTCACGCCCAGCGCCCCGAACCAGACCGCGCGGCCCAGACCAGCCCGCGGCGCAGCCGCCACCGAGGCCGGCACCGGCGACGCCGCCACGGTGCGTGGGAAAACCAGCGCCGCGACCGCACCGGCCACCGCCATCACCCCCGCGAACACCTGAAACAGCCGGTCGCCGCCCCAACGCGCCATCAGCGGTGGCAGCGCCGCAAAGAACACCACCGCAAACACCCCCAGCGCCATGCCCACCAAGGCGAACAGCCGGTGCGGGTTGGCGCTGCGTGCGATGGTGCCGTGGGTGCAGCTCAACGCCGCGGCCGAGGTCACGCCAGCCAGCAGGTGCAGGCCGGCCATCCAGGCGTAGTCGGTGGTCTGCGAGACCCCGGCAAAGGCCAGCGCGGCCAGGCCAAAGCCCAGGCTGGTCACCAGCCGCCCCGGCAGGCGGTGCAGGCGCGGTGCCACAGCCAGGCTGCTGAACACGGCGCCAGCCAGGAACAGGGTGACCAGGCCACCGGCCTGTTGGGGGTCGAGCCGGTAGGCCGACACCAGGGTGCCCACCCACAAGGGCAGGGCCACCAAGTCCAGCATGCCCGCGCAGTGCGCCAGCATCAAGGCCAGCCGGGCCGACCCACGTTCGGTGTCGGCGCGCGGCCCGGCCAGGGCCGCGCCATGGGCAATCACGGGAGCGGGGGCGCGGCTCATACGGGCTCCGCCAGGCTCATGAGGGAGTCGCGCATGATGCGCGCGTGCTCGGCCTTGTCGCCCCCGGTGATCTCGATCTCACCCAGGCGCCCCGAGTTCTCGACCACCATGCGGCAGCGCTCCCAGCGCCGCGCCTCAAAGCGCTGCAGCGCGGCGTCGATGTCGTTGCCCGCGTCCAGCTCTTCGGCCAGCACCAGCGCGTCCTCGATGCCGATGCAGGCGCCCGAGGCCAGGTGCGGCGTGGTGGCGTGCACCGTGTCACCGATCAACACCACCCGCCCCTGGTGCCAGGGGCGCGGCATGAGCAGGCCTTCCAGCGGGCGGAAGACGATCTGCGACTCGGGTGTCAGCAGCGCGCGCACCTGCTGCACCAGCGGGGCACTGAAGGGCTGCAGCAAGGTGTCCAGCAGGCGGTGGAAGTCGGCCGGCGGCACATGGGTGTTGTGCTCGCGGTCCTCGGTCACGAACAGGTACATCTCGGTCTTGGAGACCGGGTTGACGCCCACCTTGATGCGCGGGCCGACCCACATCATCGCGTGCTGAACGCTGTCGGGTCGGGGCAGCACGGCACGCCACACGGCCTGCCCGCTGTAGCGGGGCGCCGGGGCCTGCGGGAACACCGCTTGCCGCACCTTGGAGTACAGGCCATCGGCACCGATGACCAGGTCGTAACGCAGCTCACGGCCGTCGGTGAAGCGCACATCCACCCCTTCGGCGTCCGGTCGGATGTCGGCGAAGGTGCAACCCAGGAACACCTGGGCGCCTGCGGCGCGCGTGGCCTCGGCCAGCAGGCGCGCCAGCACGGGACGCATGATCGCGCCGCCGCCCGGCACCTCGGGGCCCGCAATGCGGGGTGTGGGCAGCATGGCCAGCGAGCTGCCGTTGGGCGCCAGCAGCTCGACGCCGTCCGAAGCGTGGCCGACCTCCAGGAACTGGGACAGGATGCCCAGTTGCCGGAACGCGCGCAGCGTGGCGCCGCCCAGGCTGATACCGGCGCCGTACGAACGCCAGCCGGGGTCGATCTCGACCAGGTCCACGGCGTGGCCGCGCTTGCGCAGTTCGATGGCGGCCGACATGCCGGAGAAGCCGCCGCCGATGATCAATATCTTGGGTTGTTGAATGCTCATGAAATGTCTCCGTGTTTTGAAATCAGGGCCTGCCGGGGCAGGCGCAGTTCACCCTCGGGGCTGCTCTCGATCGGCAGCCGTTGCAGCGACTGTCCAAGACAGGGCCCCAGGGTGCAAACCCCGCTGGCCATGTCGAACTGCGCGCCATGGGCGTGACAGACGATGCGGTTGCCCGCCGCGTTGAGGTAGGCATCCTTGCGCCACGCCATGGGCGTGCCCTGGTGGTGCGGGCAGGCGTCGCGGTAGGCGTGCACCTGGCCCTGCCAGCGCACCAGCAGCACCGAGTCCTGCCCCTGCTGCAAGGGGTCGAAGCCGCGTGAGCTGCCCTCGGGCAGCTCATCGCTGTGGCACAGTCGGATCCAAGAGGACACGGCCCGGTCCGCCTCAGTGGCCCGCGGCCGCCGCCCCGGGCGGCGGGCCCGACGGCGCCCACTTGTCGCGGTGCTGGAACAGGAACAGCTGCGAGGCATCGGCGCCCATCGGGGTCTCGCGCGCCTGCCACTGGTCGTCGTGCTGGTCCATGTCGGCGTCGTACTCGACGTGGCAACCCAGCGGGCTGTTGAAGTACCAGAACCAGTTGGAGCCAAAGCGGTGCCGCCCCGGGCCCCAGAACGACTGGTAGCCCTGGTTGACGAAACGTGTGCCCGCCTGCATCAGCTCGGACGGCCCCCCCAGGTGGAAGGTGAAGTGCTCCACCCCCTTCATGAACGGCGGGGTCTGGATCATGAACAGCGTGTGGTGGTCCAGCGTCCCGGCGGGACGCAGGAACGGGCCCACACCCGTGAAGCGGTCGGTGCAACGGAAACCCAGGCGCTGCACATAGAAGGCCTCGGCGCGCGCCACGTCGGGCACGAAATACACCACATGCGACAGGGTGCGCGGGCGGATCAGGGTGTCGTCGCTGGCGGCCACCTGGTTGGGCGCACGCTGGGCCGGCGCGCCGGGGGCGTTGAGGGTCTCGGCGGGCAGGTTGATCGGGCGGCGCACGCTGAGCTGAAAGCCCAGCGTGAAGCCCATGTCGTCCACGGCTTCGATCGAGCCGTCGGGCAGGCGGCGCACCGTGCGGTCGCGGCCGAGTTCGGTGGCGATGGCCTCCAGCGCCGCCGCGTCGGCCACGCCGTACACCGTCTTGCGCAACTGGCTGGCAGTGCCCAGGCTCGGGGGCAGCGACGGGTCGTCCTGGCGGGCCAGCACGATGGCGGTGCCGTCCAGGGCCTCAAAGCGGCCGCCGCGGGCGTCCACGCCCACCGGCTGCAGGCCGTAGTCGGTCAGGTAGCGGCTGCAGGCCGCGAGGTCGTCGACGCCAAAGACCAGGGCGTCGGGTCCGATGATGTTCATGCGAAGTCTCCAAAAATCAAGGGCGGTGCCCAGGCCTCAGCCCGGGCGCTTGTTCAGGGCGGTGCGGCCGCCGAGGGTCTCGGCCACCCAGTCGGCGATGTAGGCGCCGGCATTGGCCGAGTTGTCGAAGCTCGAGTGCTGCACGCCGCCTTCGCGGTCGGTGAACACCTTGAGCTCGCGCTTCGGGCTGTTGACCAGCTGCTCGTAGGTGCGGTGCGCCCAGGCCAGCGGGATCTGCGAATCCTTCTCGCCGTGGGTCACCAGGAAGGGCACGCGGATGCGGTCCAGCACGCCGTCGAGGTGCACGTTCTCGGCGATGCGCATGAAATCCTCCTGGTCCTTGGCGCCCCAGACCCAGCGCACATGCTCCCAGTAGTGCGGCACCGGGAAGCTGCCCTCGCGCGCCAGGCGCTTCTTTTGCACGTCGCGCCAGTCGTGGTTGGCGCCCCACACCACGCCGCAGGCAAAGCGCGGCTCAAAGGCCACCGCACGCGGGCAGTAGTAGCCGCCCAGCGACACGCCCTCGAGGCCGATGCGGGCGGGGTCGACATCGGCGCGGGTTTGCAGCCAGTCCACCACGCGGCTGGCCCAGTGCTCGCTGTCGTAGCGCGCTGTGAGCCCGAGCAGGCGCAAGGCCTCGCCGGTGCCGGGCTGGTCGATGATCAGCGAGGACACGCCGCGCTTCGCCAGCCAGGCCGGCAGGCCCACGCGGTACTTCATCTCCTTGGTCGAGTCCAGGCCGTTGACCTGCACCAGGACCGGCGCCGGCCCGCTGACGCCTTCGGCTCGTACGAACAAACCCGACAGATGCTGGCCTTCGTAAGGGATCTGCACGAACTCGCAGGGCTCGCCCGCGAGCTCGATGCTGCGGCGAAAGGTCCGCAAGAACTGCTGGTACAGGGCCAGGCGGCCCTCGCTGCCGTGGGCCAGCAGGCGCTCGGCGGTGATCTGGTAGGTCGCGGCGCGGTTGAGCTTGTCGCCAGCCGAGATCAGGCGGCCACGGGCCTCGTCCTCGGCGGCCAGGTCACAAAGCTGGTCGGCCATGCGCACCCAGGTGTCGCGGAAAGCGGCGGTACCGGCCGCGTCGGGTTGTTTGGCCGCATCGGCCAGCGGCGCGCACATGGCCTGTATCTCGCCCATGCGGGCGCCCATCTCGATGGCCAGGTTGATGGACAGGTCCCAAACATAGTTGGTGGGAAAGAAACGAAACATCCAAGGTCCTCTTCAAAAAAACGGGGGCCACCGGGCCGAGTGCCGGCCCGGCACAACAACTCAGTGCGCGCCCGGCCCAATGCCCAAGGTGGCAAAGAAGCGGCGCGTCGGGGGGTCGGAGAAGTCGGGCACGAAACGGAAGGCCACGATGCGGCCCTCGCGCACCCGCACCACGTCCACGCCCAAAACCCGCTCTACGCCGGCGCGGCGGGTCAGCTCGCTGCGCAGCGCCAGGTTGGCGCTGACGGTGTCGCCCTGAACCTGGGTGTCGAGCACGGTGATCTGGCCCGACTGGCTCAGCACCGTGGCGTCGATGTAGAGCATCAGGCACTGCTTGTGGCTCATCTCTGGGCGACAAGCAGGGAAGTCGTTGCGCTCCACCTCGTCGGCAATCAGGGCCGCGACAGCGGCTTTGTCCTGGGCCTTGACGGCCGCCAAGTACTGCTCGAAGACTTGGGCTGGGGTGGCCGGGGCCGCCACCGCGAGACCCGGCCCGCCCGCCACCACGCAGACCGCCAGGGCCGCCCCCACCCAGCGCAGGTGCAGGCAATGGCACAGGAAATGGCTCAACAGATTCATGGGGATTTACCTTCGTTGGGAGCAGCAACCCGGGGGTTGCAGGGCGCTGCGGGACGCAGCAGAAAGTGCGCAAGGGCGGGCAGCAGCACCAGCGCGCCGAACATGTTCCAGAGGAACATGAAGGCCAGCAGCAACCCCATGTCGGCCTGGAACTTGATCGGGCTGAAAACCCAGGTGACCACGCCGATGGCCAGGGTGACGCCGGTCAACATGACCACCTTGCCGGTGAACAACAGCGCCTGGTAATAGGCCTGAGACAACGTGGCGCCCGCACGCAACTGCGCCAGCGTGATGCTGAGGATGTACAGCGCATAGTCCACACCGATGCCCACACCCAGCGCAATGACGGGCAAGGTGGCGACCTTCACGCCCATGCCCAGCCCGACCATCAGGGCCTCGGCCAGCACCGAGGTCAACATCAGTGGCAACACCGCCACCAACACCGCACGCCAGGACCGAAAGGTGATGAAGCACAGCAGCACGACGGCCGCGTAGACCATCAACAGCATCTCGTGCCAGGCGCTCTTGACGACGATGTTGGTGGCGGCCTCGATGCCCGCCGAACCGGCGGCGAGCAGAAACTCGCCCTCGGGGCGGTTGTTGTCGCGCGCAAACGCCTCGACCAGGCCGACCACACGGCTCAAGGTGTCGGCCTTGTGGTCGCGCAGGTACACATACAGCGGGAGCAGGCTGCAGGCATCGTTGTAGAGGCCGCGCGGGGCCCCCGCCGTGACGGTGTTGAGCATGTCCTGGTTGGGCAGGAACTCATACCACTTGGGGCTGCCTTCGTTGAGACCGGACAGCACGCGGCGGTTCAGCAGCGCCAGGGTGTTGGTGGCCTCCACACCCTCCAGCTGGCGCAGCTGCCATTCGAGGGCATCGATCCGGTTCAGCACCGCGTAGTTCGCACACTGGCCCTCGGGGGTCTTGACCATCACGGCCAGCACATCGCTGGAGGCGCCATAGGCCGCGTTGACGTAGGCCACGTCGCGGTTGTAGCGGCTGTCGGCGCGCAGTTCGGGCGCGCCCGGATCGAGGTCGCCCACCTGCAACTGGGTGCTCCCGTGGTAACCCGCCAGCGCCAGCGCGGCCGCCCCGACCAGCGCGCCCAGGGCCCAGCGGCGTTGGGTGAAGCGGTCCAGCAAGGCCCAGGCCGGGTGGCGCGCCGCACCGGACGCATCGGCCAGTTCGCTGCGCAGGCTGCGCGCAGCCGCGGCCTGGCTGACGCCGGTGTAGCTCAGCAGGATGGGCAGCAGGATCAGGTTGGTGAAGATCAGCATCGCCACGCCCAGCGAGGCGGCAATGGCCAGCTCGCGGATCACCTGGATGTCAATCACCAGCAGCACCGCAAAACCCACGGCGTCGGCCAGCAAGGCGGTCAGCCCGGCCAGGAACAGGCGGCGGAAGGTGAAGCGGGCCGCCACCAGGGGCGAGATGCCGCGCCCGATGTCCTGCATGATCCCGTTCATCTTCTGCGCGCCATGGCTCATGCCGATGGCAAACACCAGAAACGGCACCAGGATCGAGTACGGGTCCAGCGCGGAGCCCAGCATGGGCAGCAAGCCGAGCTGCCAGACCACAGCCACCAGCGAGGCCAGCACCACCAGGGCAGTGGAACGTGCACAGCGCGTGAAGCCATAGACCATGGCGGCCGCAATGACCACCGCCAGCGCAAAGAACACCAGCACCACGCGCACCCCGGCGATCAGGTCACCAACGATCTTGGCAAAGCCCGTGATGTGCAGCGTGACGCCTCGGCCCTCGTACTGGGTGCGCAGGGCTTCCAGGCGCTCGGACAGCGCTGCGTAATCGAGGCGCCGGCCCTGCGGGTCTCGCTCCAGCAGGGGCACGTAAAGGGCGGTCGATCGGCCGTCCAGCGCTACCACCTGCCCCAGCTCGCCCGAGCGCGCGATGTTGGCGGCCAGTTGCTGCAGGCTGGCGGGCGAGCCGTCATAGCCATCGGGAATCACCGGCCCGCCTTCGAGCCCCTCTTCGGTCACCCCGACCCAACGGGTGCTGGGGGTCCAGAGCGATTTCATCTGGGTGCGGGCCACGCCCGGGATCAGGAACACCTCGTCGCTGATCTGGCGCAGGGTCTCAAGGTAGGCGGGGTCGTACAGGCTGCTGCCTTGCGTGTTGACGACCACGATGCGCACCGCATTGCCCAGGCCGCTGAGCTCGCCCTGGTGCTTCAGGTAGTTCTGCACATAGGGGTGGCTGACGGGGATGGTTTTGTCAAAGCTGGCGTTGAGTTGCAGCCCGGTGGCCTGCCAACCGAGGAGCACGGTGGCGAGCGCACAGAACAGCAGCACCCAGCGCCGGTGGTTGAACAGCAGGCGCTCGATGGCCGAGCCCGAGCGGGGATCGAAGTCGGCTCCGGCAGGTGCGACGACCGAGGGGTGCGACGGGACGTGGGCGCTCATGGCTGGGCTCCTGGGGCCGCCGCAGCGGCGCTGGCGGGCGCGACGGTCTGCAGGCGCAGCCCTTGCAGGCCGACGGTCAACAAAGACCCGCCCGCCAGCGGCAACACCCCACTGAGGGGGGCCTGGGGCTTGCCCGGCACGGGCTGCAGCGCCCCCTGGCGCTGTTGCAGCACCAGGCCCGCCTGATTGACCCACCACAGCTGGCCATCGGCGCCTTGCGCCGAGCCCGTGATGCTGGCGTGGACCGGGTTGTGGACCGGCTGCCAGTGCTGCCCCGCGTCTTGAGTGTGCCAGATCTGGCCGCGCAGGCCCGCCACCACAAACTCGGTGGGGCTGAGCATCTCTGCCGTGAAAAAGCTGCCCTGGTAAGGGCTGGGCAGGCGCTGGAAGCGCCGCCCGGCATCGCTGGAATACAGCAGCAGACCCTGCTCACCGGCCAGCAGGAGGGCCGCCCCATGGTGGCGCACCGCGTACAGGTGCAAGCCCTTGGGATTGTCCAGGCGCTCGGTCCACGGGGCCCAGTTCAGGCCCCCGTCCTCGCTGGCCCACGCCAGGCCAAAGGCGCCCACCACCAGCACGCGCTGCGGCGCCACCCAGGCCACGTCGAGCAGGGGCTTGTCAGCGCCATCCTGCACCAGGCGCTCGGCCTGGGCGATGGCCCCGGCGTGCTGGCGGGCGCGGGCCTCGCTCAGCAGGGCCTGAGCCATCTGGCGACCATTCAGGCGCTGTTGCCAGCTTTGACCGCCATCCTGGGTGCTCAGCACCACACCCCCGTGGCCCACCGCGATGCCGCGGCGCTCCGATTCGAAGCGCACGGCCGTCAGGGTGACGCTGACCGGCACCTGGGCCTGGTGCCAAGTGCGCGCCTGGTCCGGGCTCCACAGCACCAAACCGCGCTCGCCCACCACCACGGTGTGCGGGCCGGCCTGGGCCGCTGCCAGCAGCACCGAGTTCGGCCCCAGGCGGGTGGCCAGCGCAGGCCGGTCCAGGCTGTCAACCACCGGGGCGGCCTGGGCCACGCCCAGCAGGCCGCCCAGGGCGGCGCCCCACCGCAGCGCCCCGCGACGGCTGGCGCACACGGGCACTGGCGTCGGTGTGGCCAGCAAGGCAGCACGACACCACCGGAACGGCAGCGCGACAAAAGCAGCCAGCAGGTCAGCAAGCGAAGCGGCGGCGGGGCGCACGCGCCGGGCCGGCACGGAGCCCGCGAGGTCAGCGGGAGGGAAAGCGGTCCCGGGGGATGCGGGTCCAGTGGGGCGACGCGGGCGGTGGGGCACCGTCAGGGCGTCAGCAGGCGCGGTCATGGCGAGTCTCGATCTTCAAAGGGGTGGCGAACCGGGCCCGCAAGGGCCCGGCCCCGAGGGAACAGGAAGGGGCAACGGTCGGGTCGGGCCCTCAGCGGATCCCCTCGCCAGCCATGGCGTCGGGAGTGAACACGGTGTCCGGCAGGCGCGGCTTGATCGCGTAGTGCACTGGCTTGCTGTTGTAGAGGTTGGCCACATAGGCCTGCCCGGTCAGCAGGTCATTCATGCCCATGGCGCCGACCACAGTGCCCGGCAGGTCCGGGGCCACCAGGGTCTGCGACCACAGGGTGCGCCAGAGTTGACCGTTGGCGTCCCAGCGGTCGCCCAGCACGCAGGTCCAGGTGTCCTCGTCACAGTAGTAGCGGCTGCGCACGGCCTGGTGGCGCTGGCCCTGACGCAGCTTGGCCTCGATGACCCAGACGCGGTGCAGCTCCCAGCGCACATGGTCGGGGTTGAGGTGGTGGGCGCTCAGCACTTCGGCGTCAGTCTTGGGCTGCAGCAGCTTGTTGCCGTTGTAGGGGATGAACATCTCCTGCTTGCCGACCAGGGTCCAGTCAAAGCGGTCGATGCGGCCGTTCCAGGTCTCCAGCTCATCGAAGCTCATCACGCCTGCGGTGGCCGGGGCCGGGGTGTCGCAGCAGGGGTTGGGCAGCTTGCGCACACGGCGCTGGCCGGTCAAGTAGACCCAGGCCTGGTCTTTGCTGCCGTCCACCTGGGTGCGCCCGACGATGGCCTCGCCCGCGCGGATCGGCGGGCCGGTGTTGATGAGGCGGATCAGCCAGGTCTCGTTCTTCTTGGCGAACTGCTCGGGATTGCCGTCTTCAAAGTAATACGGCATCTGCTGGTCGGCCTGGCCGTCGGTGGTCATCACGGCCTTGCCCTCGGCGGTGAGCTGGTACTGGGTGGCCTGCCATTGCCAAGTGGCACCGCGCCAGCGCAGGATGTGGTTGCTGATGGCCTCGGCGCCGGTCTTGGGAATCGGGAACGGGATGCCGCCGTAGGCGCCCTCGATGACGTCGTTGTTGAGCTTGGCGCGGGTGGCGTTCTTGAAGGTGTTGTCGTAGACCCACTGCGGCGCCGCGGCCGTGCGGTGGCTGCGGTACACGTCGACCCGGAAGCTGTCGGGGTATTTCTTGAGCAGGGCTCGCGTGCCTTCGCTGAGCTTGGCCGCGTGTTGTTCGGCGTTCTTGGCGTTGATCGAGAACAGGGGCTTCTCGTCCTTGAACGGATCGCCACGCCGACCACCGGCCTTGTCGCCCGCGATGGGCTGGGTGTAGCCCCCGGTCCAGGCCGGGATGGTGCCGTCGGCATTGCCGGCCTTTTGCGCCCCGAATGGGGTCAGTTCAGACTTGAGCTTGGCCGCCTCATCGGCACTCACCGCCGCCACTGCGGGCACCATCCCTGAAACCGCAGCAGCGGCGGTCAGCATCGAAATCAGCATCGTTTTGTTCACGCTTGTCTCCAGTCGAAATCAGAAGGTCCGGCGGATCGACAGCGAGACAAAGTCACGGTCGCCAAGGGGGTTGCCGGTGGTGTAGGTCGGGGTGCCGCCGGTGAGCAGCGGGGTGTAGTTGACGAGGGGCGCCGAGCCGCCCAGGAAGCGGGTGTAATTGAGGGCGAACTGCCACACGCCCTCGTACGTGCCTTCCACACCGAAGGTGGCCGACCCCGTGCCCTTGGGGCCCCAGGACTGGCCGGTGATGGCGGAGTTGCCGTCCAGCACATAGCGCAGGCCCAGCGGTACGCTGAGGTCCAGACCCGGCAGCACCTGCCGGTAGCTGGGGCTGAAGACCATCTGCAGCGCCGTGGCGTCGCGGGTGCGCAGGGGGTCGAGGTGGCCTTGCGGGTCGCGCTTGCTGAGCAGGCGGTTCCAGGCGATCTCACCCAGGAAGGTGGCTTCGCGGGCCACGAAGCTGGGCCCCAGCGAGCTGAGCCACGAGAGGTTCAGGTGCGCCGTCTTGCCGGTGGCCAGCACGCCGGTGGGGCCCACGTTGGCGTAGACGATGTTGCTGTTGACCAGCGGCATGTCCTGGCGCAACGAGGTCTCGACCGACACATTGGTGTTGCCCAGCGAGTGGCTGGCGCTGGCGCCCACGGTCTTCACGGCCTGGGGAAAGGCGTAGTACCACTGGCCCTGCCCGCCCGTCACATTGAGCTGCGAGAACAATTGCCCGGCCTTGTCGTGGTAGCGCGCGGCATAGAAGCCCAGGTCGGTCTCCTCGAGGCGCCACTTGAGCTGGGCCCCGAACTGACCACTGTCGGGTGGGCGCACGTCCGCGCCCGGGCGCAACACCGCGCTGCCCACCACCTCGTTGAGGCCCGAGCCGCCCCAGATGGTGTTGGCATTGCTGAAATAGCTGCCGGCCGGGGCCATGCGGTCGGCCTCCCAGCGGAACTGGTAATAGCCGCCGATCGACACGTCAGACGACAGTGGCAGCTGCGCCGACACCTGGGGCACCGGGCGAATGATTTCCTTGAACTGGGCGTTGGGCGAGGACATCAACTTCCAGATGTCGATCGGCCCCTGGGCGCGGGCGATGCCGTTGTCGCCAAAGAACAGGCTTTCGCCGTACTGCAGGGCGTGGCGGCCCAGGCGGGCAGTGGCCTTGTTGCCGTTGGCCAGCGGCAGCGCGCCGAAGACGAAGGCGTCCAGCACCTCGGCCTTGCGCCCGGCCAGGTCGCGGGTGGCGCTGGAGAACTGGTTGTACACCGCCTGTCCGTTGCCGGGGTCAGTGGCCGAGGTGGTGCCGCTGTAGGCGGCGTCGTACCAGGCGGCGGCGCTCAGGCGCAGGCCCAGGTCTTTGCGGTAGACGAGGTCGAACTCGCTCAGCAGGTCGAGGCGCTTGGAGACGATGCCTTGCCGGCGGAAGTTGTCATCGCCAGCGTTCAGGTTCAGGGCCTGCGGAAACGCCGAGGCGGCCACGCCGGGCACGATCTGGCGGGTGCTGTTGGCCAGGGCGGGCTGGGCGTCTTGCAGGCGGTACTGCGTGCTGGCCTTGACGGTGTTGTCAAAGCGGATCTTGAGGTCTTCGTTGCCGGTGTCCAGCTCCAGGGCGTGCGCGCCCGGGAACATGACCATGGACAGGGCCCACAGGGGCAGGCGGGTCCATCTGGTGCGCTGGCGCAGGCGCTGAGGTCTGAGTTGCATGGTGTGTGTCTCCGTGGGTTTCAGGGGCCTTCTTGGCGAGGCTTTGAGCGGCTTGGCCGATCGATGCCGCGAAGGTTACGAAGCCGACACACATTCGTAAAATGGTTTCAACACATCTAAGATATCGATCCCATGAATACATAAGGGGTTAACACTGAGGTGTGGCCCGCAGGACCGCGATGCGTTTCAACAAACTGGATCTGAACCTGCTGGTGGCGCTGAACGCGATGCTCAGCACCTGCAGCATCAGCCGCGCCGCCGAGCGCCTGCACATGAGCCAGTCGGCCATGAGCAACGCCCTGGCGCGGTTGCGCGAGTACTTTGACGACGAGCTGCTGGTGCAAGTGGGGCGGCAAATGGAGCTGACCCCGCGTGCCGAAGTGCTCAAGGAGGCGGTGCGCGACGTGCTGATGCGGGTCGACACCACCATCACCGCGCAGCCCGAGTTCGACCCGGCGCGCTCGGAGCGCGAGTTCCGCATCTTTGTCTCGGACTACTCGCTGAGCACCCTGATGCCGCAGCTGATGGTGCTGGCCCATGCCCAGGCCCCACGGGTGCGATTTCACCTGATGCCGCAGGTGGAGCAACCCCAACGGGCGCTCGAGCAGGGTCAGGCCGACTTGCTGGTGATTCCCAAGGAGTTCTGCTCGCCCGACCACCCAACCGACACCGTGTTCCAGGACGAGTTTGTCTGCGCCGTGTGCAACCAGGGCCGCTTCCGCGACCGCGAGCTGACGCCGGACTCCTACCTGGCCGCCGGCCATGTGATCATGCAGCCGCCGGCAGGGGGGCAATCGCTGGAGTCGGCCTTCATGCTGCGCCACGGCATCGCGCGCCGCGTGGAGGTGTCCACCTTCAGCTTCATGACCGCACCGCACCTGGTGGTGGGTACCGACCGCATCGCCACCATGCACCGGCGCCTGGCCCAGCAGGCCAGTCGGCACCTGCCAATCCGGCTGCTCAAACCGCCGATGCCGATCCCGCCCATGGTGCAGGTCATGCAGTGGCACAAGCACCGCTCCAAGGACCCGGGCCTGCTGTGGCTGCGCCAGACCCTGCTGGCCGCGGCCGCACGGATGGACGAAGCGACCACCGCCTAGAGGCCCGGGGCAACGACAATCAGCGCATGCCCCACACCGATCCCCTGGACGACCAACCTCCCTTCACCTTCGACGAGCAGGCCCCGGCCAGCCCCGCTGCCGAGCACCCCTACGAAAGGCTGACCCCGGACACCGTGCTGGACGCGCTGGCCCAGATCGGCCTGCACGGCGACGGCCGCCTGATGGCCTTGTCCTCGTACGAGAACCGCGTCTACGACGTGCAACTCGAGTCACCCGTGCAGGGGCACGACCGGGTGGTGTGCAAGTTCTACCGCCCCGGGCGCTGGAGCGAGGCGCAGATCCTCGAAGAACACCGCTTCTCGGCCCAGCTCAGTGCCGCCGAAGTGCCGGCGGTGGGCCCGCTGCAGATCGAGGGCCGCAGCCTGCACCACCACAGCGGCTTCGCGTTTTCGGTCAGCCCGCGCCGGGGTGGCCGCCAGCCCGAGCTGGACGATTTCGAGGTGCTCGAATGGACCGGGCGCTTCCTGGCGCGCCTGCACCAGGTGGGCGCGCAGCAGGCGTTTGAGGCCCGCCCGGCGCTGGACCTGGCCAGCTTTGGCTGGGCCGCGCGCGACAGCCTGCTGCAGTCCAACGCCCTGCCCGCCGACGCCGCCGGCCCCTGGCTGGCGGCCTGCAACGAGGCGCTGGCGCGCATCGCGGCCCACCCGGCCTGCGACCCGGTGAACGGGCACTTCCGCGCCGATGCACTGAAGCTGATCCGCCTGCACGGCGACTGCCACCCGGGCAACATCCTCTGGACCCCGACCGAGCTGCCCGAGGGCGGCCCGCACTTTGTCGACCTCGACGACGCGCGCAGCGGCCCCGCGGTGCAAGACCTGTGGATGCTGCTGTCGGGCGACCGCGCGCAGCAGACCGGCCAGCTCAGCGCCTTGCTCGAAGGCTATGAGCAGGTGCGCGACTTCGACCGCCGCGAGCTGGCCCTGATCGAGCCGCTGCGCACGCTGCGCCTGATCCACTACAGCGCCTGGCTGGCCAGCCGCTGGAGCGACCCCACGTTCCCGATCCACTTTCCCTGGTTTGGCAGCAGCGACTACTGGCAGGGTCAGACCCACCTGCTGCACGACCAGCTCGAAGCCCTGGACGCCGAGCCGCTGTGGGCCTGAGCCCGCGGCGCAGCCCCCCGCGCGAGCCTCAGACCACGCCGCGCAAGGCGAGCTCGACCATGTCGATCTCGCGGATCAGCAGGCGCAGGGTGTCGTCGTTGATCTGGTGGCGCCCGCGCAGCGCGTACAGGGCCTCGCGCTCGGCCTGCAGCACGTGCAGGCGCAGGCCCTTCTCCAACCCCAGCACGCTCTGCGACACGGCGCGCCCGGCCTCGTCACCGGCCACCTCGGTCAGGCGGTGCTGGTAGAGGTGGCGCACGCGCAGGCGCACCTTGTCGATCAGGGCCGCCTGTGCGGCGGCCTCGTCCCCCAAGTGGCGGGCCACCAGGCCTTCGGGCACCTGCTCCAGCGCCAGCAGGGCGGCGCGCAAGGCGCGCTTGCGGGCCCAGCGCTGCTCCAGGTGCGGTCGGCCCGGGCCTGCCGCGGCGTGCAGGCGGCGCAGCAACCAGGGCAGGCCCAGGCTGCCTCCGAGCAGCGAAATGACGATGATGGCGGTGGTCTGGAACACCAGCAGGTCGCGCGCCGGAAACGGTGCGCCTGAGTTCAGCCACAGCGGCAGCCCCAGCACCGCGGCCAGCGTGATGCCGCCGCGGATGCCACCGAGCGAGGCCACCGCCACCCAGCTCAGCGGCACCGGGCGCAGCCCGCCACGGCGCCAGCGCCGAGGCAGCAAGGACGGCAGCCCCACGCCCATCAGCAGGGTGCCAAAGCGCACCGCCAGCAGGGACAAGGCAATCACCAAGGTGCTGCCCAGCAGCGGCCCCAGCGCCTGCCCCGGGTGCATGCGCGCACCCGCGGCCTGCAGGTCCTGCAAAGGCTCTTGCAGGTTCTGCAGCAGCTCGGGCACCTGCTGGCCCAGCAACACGAACACCAGGCCGGTGAAGGCAAAACGGATCACCTCCCAGGTGCCCTGGGCCTGCACATGGAAGGCGTTGAAGCGCGTGCTGCGCAGGTCGAGCAGGCTGGCACTCATGCCCGCCGCCACCGCGGCCAACACCCCCGACAGGCCCAGGTGCTCAGCGACCAGGTACGGCGCAAAAGGCATCAGCAGGATCAACAGCACGGAGGGCCCCGCGGCCTCGCCCTCGCGCCAGAACAGAAAGCGGTCATGCACCCAGGCAAAGGCGCGGCTGAACAGCCACCCCACCAGCACCCCGCCGCCCGACATCCACAGCAGGTCCCAGCCCGCCTCGCGCCACGAGAACTGCTGCGTCAGCGTGGCCGCCACCGCGAACTTGACCGCCACCAGCGCCGAGGCGTCGTTCATCAGCGACTCGCCCTCCAGCACGTTCTGCAGGCGCGCGGGCATGGGGTGGCGCTGCGACACGGCCGAGACCGCCACCGCGTCGGTCGGCGACAGCACCGCGGCGAGCACAAAGGCCACCGACAGCGGCATGGCGGGCAGGATCCAGTGGATGATGTGGCCGACCACCAGCACGGTGATCAGCACCAGGCCCACGGCCAGCATCAGGATGGGCCAGCGGTTGGCGCCAAACTCGCGCTTGGGCATCTGCCAGCCGTCGGCAAACAGCATCGGCGGGATCAGCAGCATGAAGGTGGCGGCGTCGATCTCGACCCGCAGGCCCGACACCGGCCAGGCTGCGAGGGCGCCGAGCGCGAGTTGCAACAAGGGCTGCGGCAGGCGCGGCCAGAAGCGCGTCACCACGCCGGAACAGGCCACCAGCGCGAGCAAGGCCAAAAGAGAGAGAACAGTCTGCATCGGAACACCCAGTCACTGCCCGCGCAGCGCGGGCCCGTGCACTGTAGTCGCCGCCGTCGCGCCGACGCATGCGCCCGAGATGAAAAGGCCGCAAAGACGGCGCCAACTTTGTTACAAAGTGCACCGCCGACGGGGCACCTGAGCCGCCGGCGCGGACGCGCCCGCCGGGGGTGGATCGGGGGTGGATCAGGGCCGGTTCAACGCGGGTTCAGCCTGGGCTCAGGGCCCACCCAAGCCGCGTTCAAGCCGCGTTCAAGCCACGTTCAAGCCGCACTCAAACCACGCTCAGGGCGGCCGCCAGGCGCAGCAGGCTGGCGTCGGAGCCCACCGGCCCGATCAGGGACAGACCGATCGGCGCCCCCGCCTCGGCCTGGACGGCGCCCGGCACGGACACCTGCGGGCAGCCCGCCAAACCCGCCGCACACAGCAGGTTGATGGCGCGGTTGCGGTAGTCCTCCAAGGCCGACTCGGGGGCGCTGCGCAGCGGCGCCACGTCGGGCATGGTGGGCAGGATCAACACGCCGTCAGCGCCCAGCAGCGCCGCCAGGTGGGCCTGGTAGGCGCGCCGGAAGGCCTGCGCCTGGGCCACCTGGGCATCGGTCACGGCACGCGACCAGGCAAAGCGCTCGGCCACACCCGGGCCCAGCGGCGGCGCGTAGCGCTCGATCAGCGGGCCATCGGTGACCCAGGCCTCACGGCCTTGCAGGTAACGGAAGTGCCAGTACATGGCCTCCAGCGAGTCGAGCACCGCGGCGCTGTCGGCGGCCGGGCCCCACAGGGCCTGGGCGCGCTCGAACAGCGGCGTCACCGCGGCCACGGCCGCGGGCGCGACCAGGGCCCACAGGTCCAGCGGCTTGAGCAGGCGCGGACGGGCCGGCAGCGGGGTGGCGTCGGGGCCGAGCAGCACCTCGCCGACGCGACAAAAAGTGTCGGCCTCGCGGGCAAAGAAGCCACAGGTGTCAAAGCTCGGCGCCAGGTCCAGCGCACCGGCCAGCGAGATGCGGCCGTGGCTGGGGCGCAGGCCGTACAGGCCACAGTGACTGGCTGGGGCGCGCACCGAGCCACCGGTGTCGGTGCCCAGGGCAAAGTCGGCCAGGTGGTTGGACACGGCCGAGGCCGAGCCCGACGACGAGCCGCCCGAGATGCGGTCCGGCGCGGCGCCATTGATCGGGGCGCCAAAGTGGGCGTTGTTGCCGTTCATGGAGAAGGCCAGCTCGTCGGTGACGGTCTTGCCCACCAGCGCAGCGCCGGCGTCGAGCAAGGCCTGCACCGTGGGGGCCGTGCGGGTCTTGATGCCCGACAGGGCCAGCACGATGGGGTTGCCGCCGCCGGTGGGGTAGCCGGCGATGTCAAACAGGTCCTTGACCGCGAAACGCAGGCCGGTCAGGGGACCGGTGGACGCGTGGGCCACCGGCACATCGGGATAGGGCACGAAGGCGTGCGCCGGGTCATGCAAGGGCATGGGGTTCTTCTCCAACTGGGGGCAAGGGGGCCGCGGGGGTGGCCGGGCCGGCATGGAAGCAGCGCACGCGGTGGCCCAGGCTGCCCGAGTGGACCACCTCGCGCGCCTCGGGCTGGGCTTGGCGGCACAGGTCGCTGGCGCGGCTGCAGCGCTCGGCAAACGAGCAGCCGGCGGGCAGGTTGGCCAGGTCCGGTGGCGAGCCCCCGATGGTCTGCAGGCGCTGGCCCGGCGTCATCGCGCCGTGCGATCGGCTGCCCAGCAGGGCCTGCGTGTAGGGGTGTTGCGGGCGGTGGATCAGCTCGCGCACCGTGCCCTCTTCGACGATGCGGCCGCCGTACATGACGGCCACCCGATCGGCCACCTCAACCGCGGCGCCGATGTCGTGGGTGACAAAAATCACCGACAGGCCCAGCTCGCGCTGCAACTCGCGCAGCAAGAGCAGGATCTGGATCTGCACCGTGGCGTCGAGCGCCGTGGTGGGCTCGTCGGCCAGCAGCAGCTGGGGACGGCAGGCCAGGGCCAGCGCGATCATGGCGCGCTGGCGCATGCCGCCCGACATCTCGTGCGGGTAGGCCTGCAAGCGGCGCTCGGGGCTCGGAATGCGCACCTGCTCAAACAGGGCCAGCGCCCGCTGGTGGGCCTGGGCCTGGCTGACGCTCGGGTCGTGGCGGCGGATGGATTCGATGATCTGCGCACCCACCGGGTACACCGGGTCGAGCGCCAGCAGGGGCTCCTGGAAGATCATCGAGGTGGTCTTGCCGCGGTAGTCGCACAGCTCGCGCGAGCCCATGCCCAGCACGTCGCGCCCACCGACCAGCACCCGGCCGCTCATCTTCGTTCGGCGCTCGGGGTGCAGGCGCAGCAGGGTGCGCAGCGTGACGCTCTTGCCCGAACCAGACTCGCCGATCAGGGCCACCACCTGGCCGCGCGGCACGCTGAGGGTGACGCCGCTGACGGCCTGCACCGGCTTGCGGCCGCCCGTGAAGGTGACGCACAGGTCTTCGATCTGCACCAGCGGTGCATCGTCGCTCGCGCCGGCGGACAGGGTCTTGGGGTCAGCGCTCATGCCAGGGCCTCTTTCGCGATGAACAGGTTTTGCGGGTCGTGCAGCGAGCGCTGCGGCGCGCGCGGGTGGCCGCTGCCCAGCTCGTGCATCAGGCAGGCCACCACATGGTGCTCACCGGCCAGGCTGCGCGCCGGGGTGCGGGTCGAGCAGACCGGGTCGGCCATCGGGCAGCGCGGGTGAAAGCGGCAGCCCGGGGGCGGGTTGATCGGGTTGGGCGGGTCGCCGGTGAGGGCCGGTGCCTCGGTGCGGTGGTCAGGGTCCATCGAGGGCACCGACGACAGCAGCGCGCGGGTGTAGGGGTGGGCGGGGTTGTCAAACAGATCGCCTGCGGGGCCCACCTCGGCGACCTCGCCGAGGTACATCACCAGCACGCGGTCGCTCATGTAGCGCACCACGTTGAGGTCGTGGCTGATGAAGACATAGGTCAGGCCGAACTCTTCCTTGAGGTCCAACAGCAGGTTGAGCACCTGGCTCTCGACCGACTTGTCGAGCGCCGACACCGCCTCGTCGAGGATCAGCAGGCGCGGGCGCAGCGCGAGGGCGCGCGCGATGTTGATACGCTGGCGCTGCCCCCCCGACAGCTCGTGCGGGTAGCGGCCTGCAAAGCGCGCAGGCTCCAGGCCGACGCGCGCCAGCAGGTCGTGCGCACGGCGCATCGACTCCTCGGCCGACACGCCATGCACCTGCGGCCCGAAGGCGATCGAGTCTTCGATGGTCAGGCGCGGGTTGAGCGACGCATAGCTGTCCTGGAACACCATCTGCACCTGGCGGCGGAACTCTTTCAGCGGCAGGTCGCGGCTGCCCACGGTGCGGCCGTCAAACACGATCTCGCCGGCGGTCGGCTCCATCAGCTGCATCAGCAGGCGGGCGGTGGTGGACTTGCCACAACCGGACTCGCCCACCACGCCCAGGGTCTCGCCCTTGAGCACCTCGAAGGTCACGCCATCGACCGCGCGCACCTGGCCGGTGGCACGACCGAACAGGCCGCCCTTGAGGGGAAAGTGTTTGACCAGGCCGCGCACCGTCAACAGGGGCTGGGCCGGGCCGCCCACGTCGGAGGCGGGATCGGTGTCGCCGGTCTTGGGAAGGGAGTGCCAAGTGCTCATGATCAGCCTTTGTTGTCCATGGCCGAACGCAGGCCGTCCGACAGCAGGTTGAAGGCCACCGAGGTGATGAAGATCATCACGCCCGGCAGGGCCGCCACCGCGGGTTGGGTGTAGATGGCCGTGCGCAGGGTGTTGAGCATCAGACCCCACTCGGGCTCGGGCGGCTTGACGCCCAGGCCCAGAAAGCTCAGACCGCTGGCCAGGATCATGGAGACCGAGATCAGGCTGGTGGCATAGACAAAAATCGGTCCCAGCACATTGCCCAGCACATGCACGCGCACGATGGTGATGGGCCCGGCGCCCGAGGCTCGGGCGGCGTCCACGTAGTCGCGACTGCGCACCTGGGTGGTCACCGCCTCGGCCACGCGGGCAATCTGCGGCACAAAGACCACCGTCAGCGCCACCAACGAGTTGAGGATGCCGGCGCCCAGCGCGCCCGACAAAGCGATCGCCAGCAGCACCGAGGGGAAGGCGTAGAACACGTCGATGGTGCGCATGATCACGGTGTTGACCGGACCGCCGGCATAGCCCGCCACCAGGCCGATCACCGAGCCCACCACAAACGCGCACAGCACCGGGGCCAGGCCCATGAAGAGCGACAGGCGCGCGCCAATCATCAGGCGCGACAGCATGTCGCGGCCCAGCTCGTCGGTGCCCAGGGGGAAGCCGGGCGTGCCCAGCGGCTTGAGGCGCTTGAGCATCGAGGCCGCGTACGGGTCGGCCGGGGTGATCCACGGGCCCAGGGCGGCCATCAGCAACAGGAGGATGACCACCACGCCAGCGGCCATGGCGACGCGGTCACGCAGCAGGCGTTGCAGCACCGACTGCCAGTAACCGGGCGACTGCAGCACCGGCTCGGGCAGCGTGCGCTGACGCGGAGCAAGGGTTGAGGACATGGGCAAAGTTCCTTGAAAGGGGGGCAGCGTCAGGCGCGCGCGATGCGCGGGTCCAGCAGGGTTTGCAGCACATCCACGATCAGGTTGAGCAGCACAAAGAACAGGGCCAGCACGAGGATGGTGCCCTGCAGCAGCGGCAGGTCGCGCTGGAAGATGGCCGAGTTCAGCAAGAAGCCGGTGCCAGGCCAGGAGAACACGGTCTCGATCAGGATCGAGCCGCCCAGCAGGTAGCCCAGTTGCAGGCCCATCACGGCCAGCGCCGTGGGGGCGGCGTTCTTCAGCAGGTGGCGGAACACGCCCAGCTGGGTCAGGCCCTTGGCGCGCAGGCCAATGATGAACTCCTGCTCCAGGATCTCGGCCACCAGGGCGCGCACGGTGCGCGAGATGATGCCCATCGGGATCACCGACATGGTCAGCGCGGGCAACACCATGAACTTCAGGTGCTCCCAGTCCCAGGCCCAGCCTTCCGAGCCCGAGGGCCCGGCGCCCGTGGCTGGCAACCACATCAGGGTGGACGAGAAGATGATGACCATCACCATGCCCAGCCAGTAGTGCGGCACGCTGACGCCCAGCACCGACACCAGCGAGGCCAGTTTGTCGAGCCAGGAGTTGCGGAAGAAGCCCGCCACAAAGCCAAACAAGCTGCCCAGCACAAAGCCGATGGTGGTGGCCAGCACGGCCAGGCGCAGGGTGTTGCCCACCGCCTTGATGACCTCATCGGCCACCGGGCGACCGGTGGCAATCGAGGTGCCCAGGTCGCCCTGGGCAGCCCGCCACAGCCAGAGCCCGAACTGCTCGGGGTAGCTGCGGTCGAAGCCGTACATCTGCCGCATTTGCGCCGCCAATTCAGCCGAAGCGTCGGGCGGCAGGATGGACACCAGCGGGTCGCCTGGCGCGAGGTGCACCAGGGCAAAACACACCAGCGACACCCCCAGCATGATGGGCAGGGCGTAACTCAGGCGGCGCAAAAGGTAGGTCAGCATGTCGGGCTTCCGGCGGGGACGGGGGTCAGTCCAGGGTCATGGTGGCGATGTCGATGAACCAGCTGCGCGGTTGCACCACGTTCTTCACCTTGGCCGACATGGCGCGCGGGCCGACGTCGTGAGCGATCCACACAAAGGGCGCTTCGTCCACGATGCGTGCATGCAACTTGGCCAGGGCGCCGTCACGGGCCTTGTCATCGAAGGTGGTCCGGGCATCCGAGACCAGCTTGTCGATCTCGGCGTTGCCGAAGTAGCCCCAGTTGTTGGACACCGGCGGGAAGGTCTTGGTGCTGACGAAGCGCACCATGGCAAAGAACGGGTCCATCGCGGCAAAGCTCACGTTGATGGCGTTGGTGCCGTTGGCCGACGGGTCCTTGGCCCCCTTGCGCCAGTTGGTGAACAGGGTGTTCCACTCGATGACGTCGAACTGCACGTCGAAGTAGCAGGCCTTGAGCGACTGCTGGACAAATTCGTTCATCGGCAGCGGCTGCATCTGCCCCGAGCCCGAGGCCGAGATCTGCACCTTCACCTTGACCGGCTTGGCGGCGCTGAAACCGGCTTGCGTCATCAGGGCCTGGGCGGCCTTGACGTCGTACTTGATGTCAAACCCGGGGTTGCCCCACCAGGGGTGACCCGGGGCCACGGTGCCCTTGGGAACGGCCATGTTGCCCCCCAGCATCTGCTTCAGGCCTTCGCGGTCCACACACAGGTTGGCGGCTTGGCGCACGCGCTTGTCGAGCCAGGGCGAGCCTTCGGCAAACGACAGCTGCCACGGCCACACATGGGGCTGGGCGTTGGTGTAGATCTTGAAGCCGCGCTGCTTGATCTGGTCCATGGCGTCGGGCGCCGGGGCCTCGATCCAGTCGACCTGGCCCGACAGCAGGGCGGCGGTGCGGGCATTGGCTTCGGGCATCGGCACCATCACGACCTTGTCGATCTTGGGCGTGCGCTTGGGGTCCCAGTACGCCTTGTTGGCGGCCACTTCAAGGCGCTCGCGCGGCACGAAGCGGGTCATGTGGAAGGGGCCGGTGCCCGAGGCATCGGCGGCGAACGCGGCCCAGGCCTGCTTGCTGCGCTCTGCGGTGTCGGTGACGCTGGCGGGCACGGCCTTGAGCTTGGCTTCCCAGTGCGCGGGCGAGGCCATGAACAGGTTGGTCAGGTTGATCGGCAGGAAGGAATCGGGCTCGCCCGTGGTCAACTCGACGGTCAGGTCGTCGATCTTGCGGGCCGACTTCAGGGTCGGCATGCGCGAGGCGGTCACTCCAACCTGGCTGGCGTCGAACTGCGGGGCCTCCTTGTCGAGCACCTTGCGCACGTTCCAGACCACGGCGTCGGCGTTGAAGGCCGAGCCGTCATGGAACTTGACGCCGGGGCGCAGCTTGAACACCCACTTGGTCTTGTCCTTGGCGTCCACCGCCCAGCTCAGCGCCAAGCCCGGGATCAGCACGCTGGGGGCATCGGCCTTGGACAGGTCCCATTGCGTCAGCGCGTCGTACATCGGGATGCCGGTGAAGCGGTTGCCTTCAAACCCCTGGTCCGGCTGACCCAGCGTGCGCGGGATGTCGCCCGCCGTCATGGCGATGCGCAGGACCTTCTCCTGGGCTTGGGCGCCGGAGGCGATCAGCGCAGCGGCCAGCAAGGTCAGAGAAGCCGGGCGCTTAAGCCAGGTCAGTGCGGTACGGGTTGCCAAGCGATTCATGAAGTGCTCCTGCGAACAAAAGAAAGAAGAGCCACACAAACCGCAAGTAACATGCCAACGTTTTGACACCAAGTGGCGCCCCAACCCGGCCGCCGCTGTGCATACAGCCCCGGCTTGGTGCCACCCCCTGCAACCCATTTGCATGCACCGCGCCCCAGCACGGCGCACCCAACCGGAGCCCTGCCATGCACCCGGCCTTCAACCTGGCCCGCTTTGACCTCATTTCGGTGCGCCTGGCCGTGGCCTGCGCGCACCAGGGCAGCCTGACCGCCGCGGCCCGTGACAACCACCTTGCGCTGGCCGCCGCGAGCCGCCGCATCCGTGAACTGGAGGACGCGCTGGGCCTGCCCCTGTTCGAGCGCCACGCCAAGGGGCTGACCCCCACGGCGGCGGGCCGCCTGTTCGTCAAACACGGGCTCAGCCTGCTGCAGACCATGGCCCAGCTGAGCCAGGAGCTCAGCGACCTGCGCCAGGGCATTGCGCGCCACATCCGCCTGTGCGCCAGCACCGCGGCCATCAACCAGTTCCTGCCGGCCCTGCTGGCCCGCTTCAGCGAGCAACACCCCCAGGTGCAGGTGGACCTCGAAGAGCAGGTGTCCGAGAGCGTGGTGGCCACGCTGCGCGAGGGCCGCGCCGACCTGGCGGTGTTTGTCGAGGGCCCGGACACCAGCGGCCTGCAGACCCAACATTTCCGCGACGACGAACTGATCCTGGTGCTGCCCAGCCAGCACCCGGTGGCGCTGGGCAGCCCGCCACGGCAGGCGGTGGCCTTCACCAGCCTGCTCGGTGAGCAGTGGATCAGCCTGGCCGCCGGGGCCGCGATGCTGCAGCAGCAGCAACAGGCCGCGCGCATCGCGGGCCAGCCGTTTCGCCTGCGCATGCAGGTGCGCAGCTTTGACGCGGTGTGCCACATGGTGGCCTCGGGCCTGGGGCTAGCGGTGCTGCCCAAAGCCGCCTCGCTGCCCATCGTGCGGGCCATGAAACTGGCCTGGCGCCCCCTGTCCGACCCCTGGGCACAACGCCGCCTGCTGGTCGGCACCTTGGACGGCCAGGTCGATGACGGTGTGGCGGCTTTGGTCCGTTTCTTGGTGGAAACACCCAATAAACCCGCGAACAAGGGGAAATTACACTGATGTCAACTTGAGTTAAGGTGCATCCACTACCCTCGCGTTACAGTTTGTACTGATCCGTCTGAGCCCCCGGGTCACGCTGACCCGGGCCCTGATCAACCGCCCAAGGGCCGCATGTCCACTGACGCCTTGATTCCTTTCGTCGACGAGGATCCGCCCGCCGGGCCGGCCCCCGCGACCCCGGTTGCGCCCATCCCCCAGCGGCTGCCCTGGCGCATCTTGATCGTGGACGACGACCGCGATGTGCACGAAAGCACCTCCTACGCGCTGCGCGGTCTGGAGATCGTGGGCCGCAAGCTGCAACTGCTGCACGCTTACTCCAGCGTCGAAGGGCTCGACGTGCTGCGCCAGGAGAGCGACGTGGCCGTCATCCTGCTCGACGTGGTGATGGAGACCGAGCACGCCGGCCTGGCCATGGTGGACAGCATCCGCAACGGGCTCAAGCTGCAGAACACGCGCATCATCCTGCGCACCGGCCAGCCGGGTCAGGCGCCCGAGATCGAGACCATCCGCCAGTACGACATCAACGATTACAAGACCAAAAGCGAACTCACGCGGGGCAAGCTCTACGCCACACTGACCGCGGCCATCCGGTCCTACGACCAGTTGCGGCGCCTCGACGCCAGCCGCCGTGGGCTGGAAAAGATCGTCGCCGCCAGCCACCACTTCATCGCCGAGCAAGGCCTGCAGACCTTTGCCGAGGGCGTGATCACCCAGATGGCCAGCCTCATGGGCCTGGACCCCGAAGGCCTGGTCTGCGCCAGCGTCATGCCCACCAGCCCGGGCGAGGCCGCCGGGGACTACATCGTGATCGCCGCGGCGGGCCCCTACAGCCACCTGATGCAAAAGCGCATCACCGACATCGACAACCCCGACATCGTGGCCCAGTTGACCCGCAGCCTGACCGAGCGGCGCAGCGTGGTGGGCCACAACAGTCTGACGCTGTTCTTTGCCGGCCGGGACCAACAGGACTTTGCGGCCTTTGTCGCGGCGTCCCAGCCCCTGCGCGAGGTGGACCACCATCTGCTGGAGGTGTTCTGCACCAACATCGCGCTGTGCGCCTCCAACGTCACGCTGTTTGACCGCCTGCGCAACGTGGCCTTTGTGGACCGCCTGCTGGGCCTGCCCAACCGGGCGGCACTGATCCAGCACCTCGACGACCTGGGCCACGACGACAAGCTGGCCGACATGGTGCTGGCCAAGATCGACGTCGACCAGTTCGCCGAAACCAATGACATGTTCGGCCACCGCTATGGCGACCTGCTGCTGGGCGCCATCGGCCAGCGCCTGACCGAGCAACTGTCGGAACGCTGCTTCATCGCCCGCGTCGCGGGCAACACCTTCGCCATCGTGGGCCACCACCAGTGGGTCAACCCCGAGACCCTCAAGCCGCTGTTCGACGAGCCCTTTGTGGTCGAAGAAATCGACCGTCGCCTGTCGGTCTGCATGAGCCTGGTGCGCTGCGACGAGGTGCCGTTCCTCAATGGCCACGAACTGCTCAAGGACGCCTCGATCGCGATGAAGCGGGCCAAGGCCGGCGGTCAGGGCCGCATCGAGTACTTCACCCCCGCGCTGGGCGCGGACTCCAAGGAACGCACCCGGCTGCTGCACGGCCTGCACCGCGCCTTTGACCATGACCGCCTGTTCCTGGTCTACCAACCCCAGGTGTCGCTGACCACTGGCGAGGTGCTGGGCGTGGAAGCCCTGCTGCGCTGGCGGGCCGAGGACGGCACCATGGTGCCGCCCGATCGCTTCATCCCGGTGGCCGAGCGCTCGGGCCTCATCGTCAACCTGGGCACCTGGGTGCTGCGCACCGCGCTGTACGACCTGGGCCGCTTGCATGCACAGGGCTTTGCCCGCTTGCGCATGGCGGTCAACGTGTCGGCGGTGCAGTTCAGCCAACCCGACTTCCTGGACATCCTCGACGAAGCCCTGCGCGACAACCCCCGCGTGGCACCGGAACGGCTGGAGCTGGAAATCACCGAGTCGGTGGCCATGGTCGGCATGGAGCGCGTGGCGGCGCTGATGCGCGAGGTGCAGTCACGCCAGGTGGCGGTGGCGATCGACGACTTTGGCACCGGCTTCTCGTCGCTGTCCTACCTCGACTGCCTGCCCGCCGACCGGCTGAAGATCGACCGCGCCTTCATCAACCTGCTGGACACCGAACGCCCCGGGGCGCGCATCGCCCGCATGATCGTGCCGCTGGGCCACCAACTGGGCATGAAGGTGCTGGCCGAAGGCGTGGAGACCGAGAGCCAGGCCAACATCCTGCGTGAACTGGGCTGCGACGAGGCCCAGGGCTACCGCTATGCGCGCCCCATGCCGTTGGATGAGCTGTTGAGCTGGCTGCAACAACAACCGCCCCGCCCATGACCCTGGCCGACGCGCAGCCCCCGCGTCGAGGCCGTCGGGCCATCGACCTGGGCGGGCGCTGGAGCGGCCCGCCATGAGGCTCGCACGGTGGTGGCGCGGACGCCGCGAATGGCGGCTGCGCAGCACCCTGAGCGGCCTGCAGTTCCTCACCAGCCTGATCACTTTTTTGCTGGTGGGCTCGGCCATCCTGGCGGTGCGCATCCCGCTGATGGAACAGGACGCGCGCGACCAGGTGGCCCACGAAGCCCGGGTCTTTGCCGCCCGCGAGGACCTGCTGCTGAGCGGGATCGAAGAACGCCTGGGTGTGCTGGCCAGCGCCCTGCCCCAGCTCGGCCCCCGCGGCGTCAGCACCTTGCTGAACCAGGCCGCGGGCCAGGGGGTGGTGTTCCGCGCGCTGTATGTGCTGGATGGGCAAGGCCGGATCGAAGCCTTCGGCCTGCCCCCCGTGCTGCGCCTGCAAGGCGAAGCATTGCGGCAGCAGGACCTGTCGGCCACCCCGCTGGTGCAACTGGGCCTGCACCGCCAACAGCTGCTGTGGGACGACCAGCACCGCTCGGTCCTCAACGGTGACCCGGTGCTGGGCCTGGTGCTGCCCCTGCCCGACCAGCGCCTGCTGCTGGCCGAGGTGCCCACCCGCTACCTGCTGGACGACTTGTCCCAGCTGCCCGATGACGGCATGCGCAGCGCGGCCAACCCCGTGGAGGTGTGGGTCATCAACGCCGCGGGCCTGGTGATTGCCGACTCCGACCAGCAGCGCGGCGTGGGCCGCACCCAGCTGAAAGACTGGCCCCTGCTGCAAGCGCTGCGCGAGGGCCAGCCACCCACCGGCCCGGCGCGCCTGGTGCATGGCGGCCAGAGCCTGCATGTGGCGGTTGAGCGCTCGCACCTGATCAACTGGGTCTATGTGGCGCGCACCCCCACAGGGCTGGCCAACCCGCGGGTGCGGGGCTCGGTGATCTCGCTGGCGGCCGCGTTCGTGGGCACCTTGCTGGTCGGTCTGTTGCTGACGCCGTTCTGGGCTTCGGGCCTGGTGCGGGCGCTGCGGGCCATCGTGCTGCAAGCCCACCGCGTGGCGGCGGGCCACCGCACCGGGCGCTGGCCCCGCGGCCGGGTGCTGGAGTTCAACCGCCTCAGCGCCGACCTGCAAACCATGGCCGAACGGCTCAAGGAGCGCGAGGACAAGCGACTCTTGCTGTTCAACACCGCGCCGATCCCGATGGTGGTGAGCGACCTGGACCAGAACGGCCTGATCCTCGAGGTCAACGACGCCTGCGAGCGCCAGCTGGGCTACACGCGCGATCAAATGTGCGGCCGCCGCGGCATCGACCTGGGCCTGTGGCGCGACCTGGCGGCGCGCGACCAGCTGCTGAGCCTGGCCCGCCGCGAGGATGCGCAGCTCGAAACCGAGATGGTCTGCGCCGACGGCCACGTGATGCTGTGCCGGGTCAGCGTGCGGCAGGTGCAGCTGGGCCGGCAAGGCCTGACCATCTGGGCGCTGGAAGACATCACCGAACACCGCCAGGCCGAGCGGGCCCTGCAAGCCCTGAACCAGGACCTGGAGCAGCGCGTGGCCCAGCGCACCGAGGCCCTGCAACAGGCCAACGCCACGCTGGCCCAGACCGTGGAGCACCTGACCACCACCCGCAGCGAGCTGGTGCGGGCCGAGAAAATGGCCGCCCTCGGCAGCCTGGTGGCTGGCGTGGCCCACGAGCTCAACACGCCGCTGGGCAACAGCCTGATGGCCGTCTCCACGCTGCGCGACGAGGTGCGCCAGTTCCGCGACGGCCTGGCGCAGGGGCTGCGCCGATCGGCCCTGGAGGGCCTGCTCGACAGCGTGGACCAGGCCACCCGCATCAGCAGCCGCAACCTGGAACGTGCCGCCGAGCTGGTGACCAGCTTCAAGCAGGTCGCGGTGGACCAGACCAGCTCGCAGCGCCGGCGCTTCGAGCTCAACGAACTGGTGGCCGAAATCGTGCTGACGCTCAAGCCGAGCTTCCACCGCCTGCCCTACGAGATCGAGGTGCAGGTACCGCCAGGCCTGCTGCTGGACAGCTACCCCGGCCCGCTGGGCCAGGTGCTGACCAACCTGATCACCAACGCCATCACCCACGGGTTTGACGGCCGGGAGCAGGGCCGCATCCGGATCGTGGCCGAGGCCAGCCGCCACGGCGACGGCGTGATGCTGCGGGTGGAGGACGACGGCGTGGGCATCGCGCCCGAGCTGATCCAGCGCATCTTCGACCCCTTTGTGACCACCCGCATGGGGCGCGGCGGCACTGGCCTGGGGCTGAACATCGCCTACAACGCGGCGGTCAATGTGCTGGGGGGCGATTTGCAGGTCAGCAGCGCGCTGGGCCAGGGCAGCTGCTTCCGGCTGCGCCTGCCCTGGCAGGCGCCCGACCACGGCCCGGTCCCGGACAGCCGCTGACGCGCCCCCGCGGCGCGGCGCGGCGAGCTCAGGGCTCAGGGCTCAGGGCTCAGGGCTCAGAACTCAGGGCTCGGCCAGGCCCGGGTCGGGGGCGTCCACCAGGGTGCTCAGGGGCAGGCTGGCGATCTCCTGCAGCAGCCGCACCAGCTGCTGGGCGGCGGCCTGCACCAGGGCGTGGCCTTTGTCGGCGGTGGCCGCGGCCGCGTTGCCTGCCGCCCCGGCGGGGTGGTAGTCCTGCATCTGCCAGCCCAGCTTGGCGCTGCGCCCGTTGCCCAGCAGCGGGTAGCGCTCGGCCCGGTCCTGCGAGCTGCTGCGGAAGTTCTGAGCCCGCGCCATCTGCACCAGCTCGGGTCGCAACGCCAGCATCATCGAGGTCTCGGTGTCCCCCGCGTGGATGCCAAAGCGCTGCTCCTGCGCGCTGAACAGGGCCTCCACCTCGGGCGGCAAGGGCAGGTTGAACCAGCTGCAGCTGTAGACGATCAGGCCGCAGCGGCTGCGCAGCTCGCGCGCCACGATGTCCATCACGCTGACCTGGCCGCCGTGGCTGTTGAACAACAACAGCTTCTTCACCCCGGCCCGCGCGACGCACTCACCAAGCTCGGTCCAGAGCCGGATCACGGTCTCGGGCGACAAGGTCAGGGTACCGGCAAAGCGCTGGTGCTCGGGGCTCAGGCCCACCGCCTGGGTGGGCAAGAACAAGACCGGCAGGGCGGCCGGCAGATGGGGCAAGGCCGCTTGCACGATGCCGTCCACCAGCGTGGTGTCCACGCTCAGGGGCAGGTGGGGGCCATGCTGTTCGATGGCCGCCACCGGCAGCACGGCGACCACGTCCGCGGCCTCGCCGGTGGCCTGCAGGCGTGCGAAATCCCGGCAGCCCAGTTCGGCCCAGAAACGTGATGAAAGTGTCATGAAGCGCATATTAGTGCCAGTTTTTGGCGCCTGCTGCGGGCCAAATGGTCGCGCGCGCGAAACACCCTGCCCAGTTCGCGCAAAAACATCATTTCATGCTGTAACAATAGACTTCCCTCTCATCTGCCTCGCCGCCCGCCCGCCCGTGCCTGCTTTTCTGACTGACCGCTTGTTCCCTGCCTGCTGGACCGCGGCCTTGTATGCCATCCTGGGCTGGATTTCGCTGCAAATCTGCATCCCGCCGGACTACGTGTCCCTGGTGTTCCTGCCCGCCGGCTTGGCGCTGGGCATGGTGCTGACGCGCGGCCCCTGGATGCTGCCGGCGGTGGCCTTGGGGTCCTGGCTGGTGCAGTGGCAGGCCAGCCACCAGGCCGGGCTGCAAGGCCTGTCCTGGCACATGCTGGTGCCGCCGATCGGCGCCATGCTGCAGGCCCAGGTCGGGGCCGCGCTGGCGCGGCGCTGGATCGGCTACCCCGACCCGGTGGAGAGCCCGAACCGGGTCATGTGGCTGCTGCTGGGGGTGGGCCCGCTGAGCGCGCTGATCAACGCCAGCCTGTCGGTGCCGGTGCTGGTGGCGGCGCAGGTGATTGCCCCGAGCGAGGCGCTGTTCAGCTGGTGGACCTGGTGGCTGGGCGACGCCATTGGGGCCGTGCTCGGCCTGCCGCTGGTGCTGGTGTGGCAGGGCCAGCCGGCCAGCCACTGGCGCAGCCGGCGCTGGACGGTGGCCGCCCCGATGGGGGTGGCACTGCTGGTGGTGGGCACGGTGGTGTATGGCATCAAGAACTGGGAAGACCGGCGCATCAAGTCGCAGCTGGAAGAGTCCGCTACCGAGCTGAGCCAGCGCCTGCAACGGCGGCTGGACGCCCAGAGCGACAGCGTGCAGGCGATCGCCCGCGTCATGCAGGTCAGCCAGACCCGGGTCGGCAGCCCCGATGAAATCACCCAGGACGAGTTCGCCCAGACCGCCCGGCACTGGCTGGAGCGTTACCCCGGCACCCAGAACTTTGGCTGGAGCCCTTACCTGACGGTCCACGAGCGCTCCCTCTATGAATCGCGCCACTGGCTGATCAAGGGCCGCTCGGTCACGGGCACCACGTACACCTCGGCGGTGCGGCCCGAGTACCTGCCGATCACACTGATCGAACCGCGGGCCAGCAATGTGCGCGCGCTGGGCCTGGACGTGGCGGTGCTGCCGGCCACCGCGGCCACCGTGGCCAGCTCGCGCGCGAGCGGTCAGGCCCGGGTCTCCGAGGGCATTCGCCTGGTGCAGGAATCCGGCGAACAGCGTGCGGTGGTGATGTACCAGGCGGTGTTCGAGCCGCAGACGCCCAGCCAGCTCAAGGGCGTGGTGTCAGCGGTGTTCCGCATGGACGATGTGCTGCACGCGATGAGCCAGCCCGACTCCGGCCACCGCCCCGAAAGCTGCCTGGTCGACCCGATGGCCGCGGTCGACAACCAGCGCCTGGCGGGCCCGCCCGGCTGCGACCGCGCCGACTGGATGACCCACGAGCTGAGCTTGCGCCGCAGCCTGCTGTTCGGTGGCCGCGAGTGGGAGCTGCGGGTGCGCGCCACCCCGGCGTTCATGGAGCACGCGCGCGACTGGAGCGCCTGGGTCATGGTGGCGCTGAGCCTGTTGTGCGTGGGCCTGCTGGGGGCCTTTTTGCTGGTCATCACCGGGCAGGCCCGGCGCACCCAGGCCCTGGTCGACCTGCGCACGCGCGAGTTGGCCGCGCTGGCCCACTACGACAGCCTGACCGGCCTGCCCAACCGCAGCCAGTGGGTCAGCCGCAGCCAGACCGAACTGGAGCAGGCGCAACGCCTGGGCGAACGCCTGGTGGTGCTGTTCCTGGACCTGGACCACTTCAAGCACATCAACGACACGCTGGGCCATGCGCTGGGCGACGAGTTGCTGCAGGCGGTGGCCAACCGGCTCGCCCCCTGCCTGGACAGCCACCACCTGCTGGCCCGCATTGGCGGCGACGAGTTCGTGGTGTTGATGCCCCGGGTCAACGCCTCCGACGAAGCGGCCCAGGTGGCCGAGGCGCTGCGCGGTGCGCTCAACACACCGCTGGTGGTGCAAGGCCATGAGATCAACCTGTCGATGAGCGTGGGCATCGCCTGCTACCCCGAAGACGGCGACACCCTGGACCACCTGCTCAAGCACGCCGACACCGCCATGTACGTGGCCAAGGAGGCCGGCCGCAACGGCTACCAGTTCTTCATGAAGGAAATGAACGCGCGCGTGTCGCGCCGCATGTTCCTGGAGAACAACCTGCGCCGCGCGCTGGAACGCCACGAGATGTACCTGGTCTACCAGCCGCAGATCGAGGCCAGCACCGGGCGCGTGTCGGGGGTCGAAGCGCTGGTGCGCTGGAACCACCCCGAAGAAGGCCTGATCCCGCCGGACCGCTTCATCCCGGTGGCCGAGGACTGCGGGCTGATCGAACCGCTGGGCGCCTGGGTGCTGCACCAGGCCTGCCGCCAACTGCAGGACTGGCGCGACGACGGGCTGGACGAGCTGATGATGGCCATCAACATCTCGCCCATGCAATTCAGGAAGCCGGGCTTCACCGACACGGTGCGCAGCGCGCTGCACAGCAGCGGCGTGGACCCGCGCTGCATCGAACTCGAGATCACCGAAACCCTGTTGATGCAGCCGCTCAACGATCTGGACAGCCGCCTGCGCGAACTCACGGCGATGGGGCTGACCTTCTCGCTCGACGACTTTGGCACCGGCTACTCCAGCCTCGGCTACCTGAAGCGCCTGCCCATCTCCCGCATCAAGCTCGACAAGTCCTTTGTGGCCGACCTGCCCGGCGATGTCGAAGACGAGGCGGTGACCCGGGCCACGCTGTCGATGGCCAAGGACCTGGGCCTGCATTGCGTGGCCGAAGGCGTGGAGACCCCGGCGCAGCGCGACTTCCTCAGCGAGCGCGGCTGCGACACCTTGCAGGGCTACCTGTTCGCCCGTCCGATGCCCGAGCAGGAATGCCGGGAGTGGATTCGCCACCACCGCCGTCAGCAGCGCCGGGCCTGAGGGCCGCGGGGAACCTGACTCCGCGCCTGGCTTGGCTTGGCCTGGCGCACGCCCCCCGGGCGGCGGCCAGCGCCCCACCTGGGTAGCGGCCAGCGCCCCACTTGGGGCGTGGCCTTCACCGCATGAGGGTGGGGCCAATGAAGCCCGCCCAGGCACCGGAGCCGGGCGGGATCGGGGGCTCAGGGGGGCCGTGGGCTCACAGGCAGTGGCGCACGGCGCGCACCACGTGGGCAGCGTCGACCCCAAAGAAGGCGCGCAACGCGGCACGGGTGTCGCTGCGGCCAAAGCCGTCGGTGCCCAGGGTCAGGTAACGGCGGCCCGCCGGCACCAGCGCACGCACGCTCTCGGGCACCGCGCGCACATAGTCGCTGGCGGCGATCACCGGCCCAGGGCGGCCGGCCAACAGGGTGCTGAGCCAGGCCTGGCCGGGCTCGGCCTCGCCCGCCAGGGCGCGCGCCTCGCAGGCCTGGCCGTCGCGCGCCAGCTCGCTCCAGCTGGTGACGCTGATCACCTCCACCGACACGCCCTCGGCGCGCAGCTGGTCGGCCGCCTTCACCACCTCGGTGAGGATGGCGCCCGAGCCCAGCAAGGTGACCTGGGGGGCAGCACCTCCGGCCACCGCGGCGCCGGGCTGGAACACATAGGCGCCGCGCAACACGCCTTCGGCCGCGCCCTCGGGCAGGTCGGGCTGGGCGTAGTTCTCGTTCATCAGCGTGAGGTAGTAGAAGGTGTCCTGCTGCTCGACCATCATCTCGCGCATGCCCTGGTCGACGATCACCGCCAGTTCGCCTGCAAAGGCCGGGTCGTAGGCCTTGCAGTTGGGGATGGTCGCAGCCACCAGGTGGCTGCTGCCGTCCTGGTGCTGCAGGCCTTCGCCGCCCAGGGTGGTCCGGCCCGAGGTCGCGCCCAGCAGGAAGCCCCGCGCACGCTGGTCGGCGGCCGCCCAGATGGCGTCGCCCACGCGCTGAAAGCCGAACATCGAGTAGTAGATGTAGAACGGCAGCATGGCCAGGCCGTGCACGCTGTAGCTGGTGGCGGCGGCGGTCCAGCTGGCGATGGCACCGGCCTCGCTGATGCCTTCTTCGAGGATCTGGCCGTCCAGCGCCTCGCGGTAGCTGAGCACCGAGCCAATGTCCTCGGGCGCGTAACGCTGGCCCACGCTGCTGTAGATGCCGACCTGCTTGAACAGGTTGGCCATGCCGAAGGTGCGCGCCTCGTCGGCCACGATGGGCACGATGCGCGGGCCCAGTTGCGCGTCCTTGAGCAGGCTGCCCAACATGCGCACAAAGGCCATGGTGGTGCTCATTTCCTTGCCCGCCGGGGTCAGCGCGAACTGGCCGTATTGCGCCAACGCGGGCACCGCCACCGGGTCGCAGCGGGTGTCGCGCTGCGGCAGGTAGCCGCCAAGCTGCTGGCGGCGCTGCTGCAGGTACTGCATTTCGGGGCTGTCGGGGGCCGGCTTGTAGAAGCTCAGCGAGGTGGCTTGCTCGTCGCTCAGCGGCAGGTTGAAGCGGTTGCGGAACTCGATCAGATCGGTCTCGTCGAGCTTCTTCTGGCTGTGCGTGGTCATCTTGCCCTGGCCCGCCGAGCCCATGCCATAGCCCTTTTTGGTGTGGGCCAGGATCACGGTGGGCTGGCCCCGGTGGGCCGCGGCCGCGGCGTAGGCGGCGTGGATCTTCACCAGGTCGTGGCCGCCGCGCTTCAGGCGGTCGATCTGCTCGTCGGTCAGGCCCATGGCGAGGCGGGTCAGGTCCTCGTTCTGACCGAAGAAGTTGTCGCGGTTGAAGCGGCCGTCCTTGGCCGCGAAGGTCTGCATCTGGCCGTCGACCGTGCCCGACAGGGCGCGCACCAGCGCGCCAGTGACGTCACGCGCCAGCAGGCCGTCCCAGTCGCTGCCCCAGACCAGCTTGATGACGTTCCAGCCGGCGCCGGCAAACAGGCGCTCCAGCTCGTCGATGATGCGACCATTGCCGCGCACCGGGCCGTCCAGGCGCTGCAAGTTGCAATTGACCACCCAGACCAGGTTGTCCAGCCCTTCGCGCGCGGCCAGGGTCAGCGCACTCATGCTTTCGGGTTCGTCCATCTCGCCGTCGCCGAACACGCCCCAGACCTTGCGGCCGCTGCAATCGAGCAGCTGGCGGTGGCTCAGGTAGCGCATGAAACGCGCGTGGTAGATCGAGCTGATCGGCCCCAAGCCCATTGAGCCGGTGGGGAACTGCCAGAAGTCCGGCATCAGCCAGGGGTGCGGGTAGCTCGACAGGCCGCGCGCGCCTGCGCCGGGGGCCACGATCTCTTGCCGGTAATGCCGCAGGTCGGCCTCATCGAGGCGGCCTTCCAGGTAAGCCCGCGCGTACACGCCAGGCGCGCTGTGCGGCTGGAAGAACACCAGGTCCCCGCGGTGCTGCTGCGGGCCCACGCCTTCACGGGCGCGGAAGAAATGGTTGAAGCCGACCTCGAACAGGTCGGCCGCGCTGGCGTAGCTGGCGATGTGGCCGCCCAGTTCGCCATAGGCCTGGTTGGCCCGCACCACCATCGCCAGCGCGTTCCAGCGCATCAGCGAAGCCAGTCGCTCCTCGATCGCCAGATCGCCCGGGAACACCGGCTGCTGCGCCAGCGACACGGTGTTGACGTAGGCCGTGTTGAGGTCGGGTTGCCAGCCCGTGGCGTGCTGACGCGCCAGGCGCACCAGCTCGTCGAGCACAAAGCGCGCGCGCTCCGGCCCCTGGCTCTGCACCAGGGACTCAAAGGCTTCGCGCCATTCAGCGGTTTCGGTGGGGTCCAGATCGACTGACAAGGCGGCCTCCTGGGACAGGGGTTGAAGCAGATGCTGCGGGGGGATGGGGGCGTTCATAGAACAAACACTGTAGGCAGGTCAACGCCGAATGAGCGACTCATTCAAGCCACGAAAATGACTGACAGAGGCATAAAATGCCACACCTAACCCCATTGGAAGCAGATGAAACTGGACACCCTCGATTTGCGCATCCTGGCCGAGTTGCAGCAGGACGGCTCGCTGTCCAACGTCGAGCTGGCGCGCCGGGTGCACCTGTCGCCCTCGCCCTGCCTGGCCCGCGTCAAGGCGCTCGAGCAGGCGGGCGTGATTGCCCGCTACGTGGCACTGGCCAACGCGGCCGCCTTGGGGCTGGGGCTCAATGTGTTCATCTCGATCAGCCTGACCACCCAGAGCAAGGCCGCGCTGGCCGACTTCGAGCAGCGCATCTGCGAGCACGACGAGGTCATGGAGTGCTACCTCATGACCGGCGACAGCGACTACCTGATCCGCATCGCGGTGGCCGACATGGCGGCGCTGGAGCGCTTCATCCTGGAGCGGCTCACGCCGATCCCGGGGATCGAGAAAATCCGCTCCAGTTTTGCCCTCAAGCAGGTGCGCTACAAGACCGCCCTGCCCCTGCCCACGCCCCAGGCGGGCCCGCGCTGACGACGCACCGCGCCCGGGGCCCGGGCCCGCGCCATGGCGACCCGAAACGCTGCGGGCGCAACAACTTGTAACGCGCGGATGATTCCTCCAGAATGGGGTGTGTGGTCCCCGGTCAGTCGCGTCCGAACAAGGAAAGTCGTCAACCATGCAGGGCAAGGGAGAACAAGCACCGCTCGTTTCCAAAGCCCCCTTGCGGGGTGTCAGGCCGCGCTTTGCCCGCGCCGGGCCGGCCCTGCTGGCCGCCGCGGTGCTGACCCTGGCGCCGCTGGCCCCAACGCCCGCAGCCGCCGACCATGGCCCCCAGGGGCCCCCGCTGAAGGTGCGTTTCGCACCTGAAAAAGACTACGGCCCCTTCATCTACGAAGACAGCGACGGCGTGGTGCGCGGCCTGTCGATGGACATGCTGGCGGCGCTGGCCGAACACGCCAACCTGCAGCTTGAGATGCTTCCCCCGCGCCCGCTCAATGAGATCCTGGCGGCGGCCCAGCGCGGCGAGGTGGACCTGATCTCCTCCCTGCGCCCGACGCCCGAGCGCGCCAAGGTGCTCGGTTTCACGCGTGCCTACGCCACGGTGCCCGCGGTGCTGGTGACCCTGCCCACGGGCCAGCAGCCCACCCTGCTGGACTTCCAGGGCCGCCCGGTGGCCGTGGGGCGCGGCTACGCGGTCGAGGCCTTCGCCCGCGAGAAATACCCCGCCGTGCAATGGGTGTCGGTGAACGACGACGCTGAAGGCCTGCAGAAACTGCGCCTCGGCCAGGTCAGCGCGGTGGTGGCCGACGTCGCCAGCGTGCACTTTGTCGCCGACCGGCTGGGCCTGGACGCCTTCAAGGTGCACGCCGGCATCGGGTTCGAGTACCCGCTGAGCTTTGCTTTTCTGAAGTCGCGGCCGGACATCGGCGAGCGGCTCGAAGAGGGGCTGCGCCTGCTGCCCGAGGCACAACGCCAGACCCTGCGCCGGCAATGGCTGGAGGGCCGTCAGCAACGCGGCGAGGACCCCCGGGCGCGCTGGCTGATCCGGCTGGGCACGGCCCTGGCCGCGCTGGCCGTGCTGGGCTTGGCGGTGGCCTGGTGGCGCCAGCGGGAATCGGTCCATGATGCGGGCTGAACCCCGCCCCCAGGACACCGGCCCGCCCCCGGTGCCCCCGCACCGCCGCCCGCAGCCGCCGCTGTGGCTGGCCGCCGGTGGGGCGGCCCTGGTGTACGCGGCGCTGGCCTGGCTGGGCATCGAGGTGTCGCGCCTGCCCGGCAGCGTGGCCACGCTCTGGTACGCCAACCTGGCCGGCGCCTGGGCGCTGGCCCGGCGCCCCCCGCGCGACGCCTGGCTGATGCTGCCGCTGATGATGGCCGCTAACCTGGGCGTCAACCTGGCGCTGGGGGACGACTGGCTGATCGCGCTGACCTTCGTGCCCGCCAACCTGACCGAAACCGCGCTGGCGGCCTGGGCGCTGCGCTCACTGATGCGGGGCCCCGATCTGCTGCACAGCCCCGCGCTGCTGGCCAAGGGCCTGTTGCTGGCCGGGGTGCTGCCGGCACTGGTGGGGTCGGTGCTGGGGGCGGCGCTGCTGGCCAGCTGCAGCGAACCGACCTTTGCCTACCTGTGGCCGCGCTGGCTGGAAGGGGGGCTGATTGGCAGCATCTCCATGCTGCCCCTGGTGCTGGTGCTGCTGCGCCAGGGCCGGCGCGCCGTGTGGCGCCAGCTGGCCACGCTGGAGGCGGTCTCCTTGCTGCTGCTCAGCGCCGGCGTGTCACTGGTGGTGCCGCTGGCCGTGCCCTACCCCTTTGTGTACATCGCGCTGCCCCTGGTGCTGATGGCGCTGCGCCAGGGCTTTGCGCTGACCGCCGTGGCCAACCTCATGACCTCGGTGCTGACCGGCACTCAGATCGGGCTGGGCTTGCTGGTGCCCCCCGCCACCACCCTGCACTGGCAGCACGTGCTGTTTTACCTGCCGATCCTGGCGGTCATCGTGCCACCGATCCTGCTGGCCACCGCGATGGAAGGCTACCGCCAGAGCCTGCGCGAGCTGCGCGCCAGCGAGCAGCGTTTTCGCACCCTGTACGCGCGCACCCCGGCCCTGCTGATGTCTTTCCTGCCCGATGGGCGCCTGGTCAGCGCCAGCGACTGGTGGCTGGAGAAGCTCGGGCGCCGCCCCGAGGAGGTGCTGCAGCAGCCCTTCACGGCCTTCATGCCCCCCGAATCGGCACGCCGCCTGAATGAACAGGTGCTGCCCGCCTTGCGCCGCCACGGCCATTGCCAGGACGAAGCCTGCCAATGGCTGACCGCCCGCGGCGAGACCATCGAGGCGCGCCTGTCGGCGGTGTGGGAGCGCGATGAACACGGCCAACCCAGCCGCGCGCTGGCGGTGATCGAGGACGTGACCGAGCAGCAGCGCCTGGCCCTGTTCGCGGCCGAACGCGAGTTCACCGAAGTGACGCTGCACTCGATCGGCGACGGCGTGGTGGCCTGCGATGCCGACGGCCGCGTGCAGTACCTCAACCCGGTGGCCGCCAGTCTGCTGGGGGCCCCGGTCGAGAGCTGGCGCGGGCGCGATTTTGACGAGGTGATCGTGCTGTTCGACCAGGAAACCCAGCAGCGCCTGGACAGCCCGGTGCAGCGCTGCCTGCGCGAGCAACGGGTGTCGGGCCTGCCCAGCATGGCGCTGCTGCGGGGCGCCGACGGGGCGCTCTACCCGATCCAGGACTCGGTCGCCCCGATCTTTGGCCGCGACGGCCGCCTGATGGGCGCGGTGATGGTGTTCCAGGACGTGCGCGAGGCCCGCGCCATGGCCCAGCGCATGGCCCACCTGGCCCACCACGACGCGCTGACCGACCTGCCCAACCGGGTGCTGCTGCAAGACCGCATCACCCAGGCCTGCGAGTTGGGCCAGCGCGAGGGGCGGCAGTTTGGGGTGATGTTCCTGGACCTCGACCACTTCAAGGAGATCAACGACACCCTGGGTCACGCGGCGGGCGACGACTTGCTGCGCGAGGTGGCACGCCGCCTGCAAGCCACGCTGCGCCAGTGCGACACCATTTGCCGCCTCGGGGGCGACGAGTTCGTGATGCTGATCGGCCAGCTCGACGCCCCCAGCGACCTGGCCGCGGTGGCGGACAAGGTGCTGGCCCGCGTGGCCCAGCCCTGCCGGGTGGCGGGTCAGGAGGTCAGCGTCTCGATCAGCCTGGGCCTGGCGCTGTACCCGAGCGACGGGGACACCGCCGACCGGCTGATCAAACACGCCGACACAGCGATGTACCAGGCCAAGCGAGGCGGCCGCAACCGCTATGAATTCTTTGCCGCGCTGCCCGCAGGCGGGCTCGGCCCGGGCCCGGACCGGCGCGCCGAGCCGACGGCGGCCGACACGGCCCACGCGCCGCTCCCGCCGCCGCTACCGCCGCCCGCACCGGTCTCGGGGGGCTGAGCGCGCCGCGGGCGCCCGGTCAGGCCCAGCCCTGCAGGACCACCTTGCCGCGCGCGCGGCCCGACTCGATCCAGGCGTGGGCCCGGCGCAGGTTGGCCGCGTTGATGGCGCCCATGTGCTCGCCCTCGGTGCTGCGCAGGCGGCCGGCGTCAACCAGCTCGCTGACCCGTTGCAGCAACTGGTGCTGCTGGACCATGTCGGGGGTGCCGAAGCGACTGCGCGTGAACATCAGCTCCCAGTGCAGGCTCAGGCACTTGGCCTTGAAGGCCATCAGGTCGACCGCGCCGGGCTCGAAGTCGTCGATCAGGCCCAGTTGCCCCTGGGGGGCCAAGGCGTCGATGATCTGCGCCACATGCTGGCCGGTGTGGGTCAGCGACGCCACCCGGTGCACCGGGCCCACGCCTGCCGCCTGCAGCTGCGGGGCCCAGGGCTGGTGGTGGTCAATCACCTGGTGGGCGCCCAGGTCCAGGCACCACTGGCGGGTTTCGGGGCGCGACGCGGTGGCCACCACGGTCAGGCCGGTCAGTTGGCGCGCCAGCTGGATCAGGATCGAGCCCACGCCCCCGGCGGCGCCCACGATCAGCAGCGTCTGGCCCGCGCCACCGGCCGCGTCGGCCTGCAGCGGCACGCCAAAGCGGTCAAACAGCAGCTCCCAGGCGGTGATGGCGGTCAACGGCAGCGCTGCCGCCTGCGCGTCGCTCAGGGTGCGCGGGGCGCGCCCCACGATGCGCTCGTCCACGCGCTGCAGCTGGGCATTGCTGCCCGGGCGCACGATGCTGCCCGCGTACCAGACGCGGTCGCCGGGCTGAAACAGGCTGACCGCCGAGCCCACGGCCTGCACCGTGCCCACCGCGTCCCAGCCCAGCACCTCGGCCTGGCCCGGCGCGGGCGCACGGCTGCGGCGCACCTTGGTGTCGACCGGGTTGACCGACACCGCCGACACCGCCACCAGCAGGTCGTGCGGGTCCAGCTCGCTGGCCTGCGGGGCGGGCAGGCGCAGGTCCTGCAGGGATTCGGGGTGGTCGATGGGCAGGGGCTGGTGGTAGCCCACGGCTTGCATGGTGGCGGGGTTGATGGCAGAGGTCATGGCGTGCTTCCAAATGAAAAATCAAGGGATGGGGGAGAATCTAATCCCGCGCTGCCAGCAGATAAACCCGTCCAAAAAGGCATCAGTTTCAAATGAAAATTGAAAATCTAGACGAGCTGCGTGTGGCCCTGGCCTGCGCCGACACCGGCAGCCTGACGGCCAGCGCGGCCCGTTTGCACATCAGCCCGGCGGCGGCCAGTGCCGCGCTGAAGAAGCTGGAGGCCCGGCTGGGGGCGCGCCTGTTCGAGCGCAGCACCCGCAGCATGCGCATCACCGCCGAGGGCGAGCTGTTCACCGGCTATGCGCGCCGGGCGCTGGACCTGCTCAGCGAGGGCCAGGCCCAGCTCAGCGAGGGCGGCGCCCAGCTGCTGGGCACGGTGCGCCTGGCCGCCCCCAGCGACCTCACCCGGCGCGTGCTGCTGGACTGGCTGGACGACTTCCTGCACGCCCACCCCGGCGTTGAACTGCAGCTGGCGGTCAGTGACAGCCTGGCCGATGTGGTGCGCGACCAGGTGGACGTGGCGCTGCGCTACGGCGAGCTGGACGACTCGCGCCTGGTGGCCAGGCGCCTGCTGACCACGCGCCGCGTGCTGTGCGCGGCCCCCGCCTACCTGGCACGCCACGGCGCCCCGCAACACCCCAGCGAACTGAGCCAGCACGAATGCCTGAGCTTCATGGTGCGCGGGCGGCGCCTGCTGCAATGGCCGTTCACCCGCAGCGACGGGCGCGAGCAGCTGACCGTGCGCGTGCACGGCCGGCGCAGCGTGGACGACGCCGAGATCGCCCACCGCTGGGCCTTGGCGGGCCACGGCCTGATTTGCAAAAGCGAGGTCGACCTGCACGCCGACCTGGCCAGTGGCGCCCTGGTGCGCGTGTTGCCCGACTGGCAGGGCATCACCATGCCGCTGCACGCGGTGCTGCCCAGCAACCGCTTTGTGCCGGCGCGGGTGCGGGCCCTGATCGACGCCCTGGCCCAGCGCTGCCAGCAGTCGGGCATGGGCCTGGACGAGCGCAGACCCGCGCCAGCTTCGCTACCATCGACGCCATGACCCAAGACCTGTTCCGCCAAGATGCCCAGCTGCGCGAATGCAGCGCCACCGTGACCGCCCTCAGCGAGGCCGGCGTGGTGCTGGACCGCACGGTGTTCTACCCGCTGGGCGGCGGCCAGGCCGGCGACAGTGGCTGGCTGGTGCTGGCCGACGGCCGCACGCTGGCGATTGCCGACACCCGCAAGGTCAAAGACGAACAGGGCCAGGCCACGGCCGACATCGCGCACCTGCCGGCGCCGGGCCAGGAGACCCTGCTGGCCGAGCTGCAGGTCGGCCAAGCCCTGACCGCGCGCATCGACTGGGCACGCCGCCACCGGCCGATGCGCTTTCACACCAGCACCCACCTGCTGTGCCACCTGGTGGCGCAGCCGGTCAATGGCTGTTCCATCACGGCCGATGCGGCGCGCCTGGACTTCCACATGACCGAGCCGCTGGACAAAGACGTGCTCAACGCGGGCCTGGCCCGCCTGGTGGCGGCCGCTTTGCCCGTGACGGTGGGCGCGGTCAGCGACGCCGAACTCGACGCCAACCCGGCGCTGGTCAAAAGCATGTCGGTGCAGCCGCCGCGCGGCAGCGGCCAGGTGCGCACCATCCACATCGCCGCCCTGCCCGGCAGCGACCAGGCGGTCGACCTGCAGCCCTGCGGCGGCACCCATGTGAGCAACACCGCCGAGATCGGCACCGTGGTGGTCACCAAGATCGAGAAGAAAAGCGCCCAATCGCGCCGCGTGGTGCTGGGGTTTGCGGCCTGAGCCGCCGGAACTTACCGCCCCCGCCACGCTCCCACCCAGTCCATGTTGCACACCACTTTGTTTGACCGGCGCCGCCCCGAACGCCAGGCCCTCCGCCTGGGCACGGGCCTGGGCCCCCACCTGAGCGCCAGCCTGTGCGCTCTGGTGGCGCTGAGCGGCCTGTTCGCCGCCCCCGCCTCGGCCCAGCTGGAGCTGCGCCCGGGCCCCCACAGCAGCAGCCGGGCCCTCAGCGGCGCCGCCAGCGCCAGCGTCACCACCCCACGGGTCACCGCCGAACTGGTGGCCCTGGCCCCCCAGGGCGTGGGCCCCGGCCAGCCGCTGTGGCTGGGCCTGAGCCTGCGCCACCAGCCGGGCTGGCACACCTACTGGAAGAACCCCGGGGATTCCGGCCTGCCCACCCAGCTGAGCTGGCAACTGCCGGCGGGCCTGAGCGCGGGCGAGATCGACTGGCCGGTGCCGCACAAGATCCGCATCGGCCAACTGGCCAACCTGGGCTACGAGAACACGGTGTTGCTGCCGGTGCCGGTGCAGGTCAGCCGCGACTGGCGGGCCACGGGCGACACCTTGCCGGTCCGCCTGCATGCGCAGTGGCTGGTGTGCCGCGAGGAGTGCATCCCCGAGCAAGCCGACCTGGCCCTGGACGTGCCGGTGGCGGGCTCCACCGCGGCCCAGGCGCCCGCGTTTGCCGCCGCCCGGGCGGCGCAGCCCCAGGCCCTGAAAGGCGAGCACAGCGCACGTGTGGCGGGCCAGACCCTGAGCCTGCGCATCGCCGGTCTGCCCGCCGCCTGGCGCGGGCAGGCGCTGGAACTGTTCCCCGAAGACGCCGAGGTGCTCGACATCGCGGCTCCCAGCCCCGCGCGCTGGGACGGCGCCGTGTGGACCACCGAGGTGCCGCTGTCGGCCCAGCGCAGCAGCAGCCCCGGCCAACTGACCGTGGTGCTGCCCAGCCCGCAAGCCGGCAGCCCAGCCTACCGGGCCCAGCTGAGCGTGCAGGGCGAGTGGCCGCCCGTGGCCGCGCCCAGCGCGGTGTCGCCCGCGCTGAGTGCCGCCCTGGCCGCCAACCAGGCCACCGCCGCCCGCCCCGAACCGCTGCCCGCCAGCACCCCGGTCGGGCCGCTGGCCTGGGCCCTGGCCTTGCTCGGGGCCCTGGTCGGGGGCCTGGTGTTGAACCTCATGCCCTGCGTGTTCCCGGTGCTGGCGATCAAGTTGCTGGGCTTTTCGCGCCACAGCGGTGCCGACGGCGCGCGGGCCCTGCGCCTGCAAGGCCTGGCCTACACCACGGGCGTGGTGCTGTCGTTTGCCGCGCTCGGCGGGCTGATGCTGGCGCTGCGCGCGGGCGGGGCGCAGCTGGGCTGGGGCTTTCAGCTGCAGTCGCCGTGGGTGGTGGCCGGGCTGGCCGCGTTGTTCACGGTGATCGGGCTGAACCTGGCCGGCGTGTTTGAGTTCGGCCACTGGCTGCCCAGCCGCGTGGCCAGCGCGCAGGCGCGCCACCCGGTGGCCGATGCGGCCTGGTCGGGCGTGCTGGCAGTGGCCATTGCCTCGCCCTGCACGGCCCCGTTCATGGGCGCCTCGCTGGGCTTTGCCGTGGCCTTGCCGGCGCTGCAAGCGCTGGCCATTTTTGTCGCCCTGGGGCTGGGCATGGCCCTGCCTTACCTGGCGGTGGCGCTGCTGCCGGGCCTGAGCGATGGCCTGGCGCGGCGCCTGCCCAAGCCCGGCGCCTGGATGCAGACCTTCCGCCAGCTGATGGCCTTCCCGATGTTTGGCACCGTGGCCTGGCTGGTCTGGGTGCTGGGCCAGCAAAGCGGCATCGACGGGGCCGGCTCGCTGCTGGCCCTGCTGGTGGCCCTGAGCGCGCTGGCCTGGGCCCTGAGCCGCCCCGGTGCGGGCCGCCTCGGGCTGAGCGCGGTCAGCGCGGCCTTGTTGCTGTGGCTGGGCTGGGCCCTGGGCCCCAACCTGAACCCGCCGCCGGAGGCGGCCCCCAGCGCCGCCCGCAACGCAGACGCCCCGGCGGCGTCGGGCTGGGCCCCCTGGTCCGAAGCCCGGGCCCAGGCCCTGGTGGCCGAGGGACGCCCGGTGTTCATCGACTTCACCGCCGCCTGGTGCGTGACCTGCCAAGTCAACAAGCGCGGCACCCTGGCGAACGCGGCACTGCTCAAGGACATGGCCGACCAGCGCGTGGCCCTGCTGCGCGCCGACTGGACCCGGCAGGACCCCGCGATCACCCAGGCCCTGAAGGCGCTGGGCCGCAGCGGGGTGCCGGTGTACGTGGTGCTGCGCCCGGGCCAGGCGCCCGTGGTGCTGTCCGAACTGCTGAGCGTGGCCGAGGTGCGCCAAGCCCTGGCCCTGCCCCCCACTTGACACTTTCCTCCTCCTGCACTGCCATGGCCTCTGAACTGAGTTATTCCCCCGAAGCCCCCAGCCGCGCGGACGTCGACACCTGGTCCGGGGTCACCGTGCTGCAGTTCGGCACCGACTGGTGCGGCCACTGCCGGGCGGCGCAGACGCCTGTGACCGAGGCCCTGGCGCGCCACCCAGGCGTGCGCCACTGCCTGATCGAGGACGGCGCAGGGCGCCCGCTGGGCCGCTCGTTTGGGGTCAAGCTCTGGCCCACACTGATCGCGCTGGTGAATGGCCAGGAAACCGGTCGCCTGGTGCGACCGACCGACACCGAGACGGTGTCGCAGTGGCTGGCCCAGGCGCTGCCGCCGGCCTGAAACGCCGCCCCGAGGGCCGGTGCAGGCCGGTCATTGCAGCGCCCTTGACTTGGTTCAAGAAAGCGGTGCCTCGCGCCCGTGGGCACTGCTGCGACAATGGCAGGATGAGCCCTTCTGCCGCCCCCACCACCGCCCCCAGCAGCCGCTTTGCGCCGCTGCAAAACGACACCTTCCTGCGCGCCTGCTGGCGTCAGGCCACCGACCACACGCCGCTGTGGCTGATGCGCCAAGCCGGCCGCTACCTGCCCGAGTACGTGGCCACGCGGGCCAAGGCGGGCAGCTTCATGGGCCTGGCCACCAACACCGACTACGCCACCGAAGTCACGCTGCAGCCGCTGGAGCGCTATGCGCTGGACGCCGCCATCCTGTTCTCCGACATCCTGACCGTGCCCGACGCGATGGGCCTGGGCCTGTCGTTTGCCCAGGGTGAAGGCCCGCGCTTCGCCACCCCGGTGCGGGACGAAGCCGCCGTGGCGGCGCTCGAAGTGCCCGACATGGACCGCCTGCGCTATGTGTTCGACGCGGTCACCAGCATCCGCCGCGCGCTGAACGGCCGCGTGCCGCTGATCGGCTTCTCGGGCAGCCCCTGGACGCTGGCCTGCTACATGGTCGAAGGCAAGGGCAGCGACGACTACCGCCTGGTCAAGTCCATGCTGTACAGCCGCCCCGACCTGATGCACCGCATGCTCGAGGTGAACGCCGACTCGGTGGCGGCCTACCTGAACGCCCAGATCGAAGCCGGCGCCCAGGCCGTGATGATTTTCGACAGCTGGGGCGGCGTGCTGGCCGACGGCGCCTTCCAGCAGTTCAGCCTGGCCTACACCGACCGCGTGCTCAAGCAACTCAAGCGCGAGCACGACGGCGTGGCCATCCCGCGCATCGTCTTCACCAAGGGCGGCGGCCTGTGGCTGGACAACATGGCGGCCCTGGACTGCGAGGTGCTGGGCCTCGACTGGACCGTGAACCTGGGCCAGGCCCGGGCCCGCGTGGGCGGCGCCGTGGGCGGCCCGGGCAAGGCCTTGCAGGGCAACATCGACCCCAACGTGCTGTTTGCCCCGCCGGCCCAGATCGCCACCGAGGTGGCGCGCGTGCTGGACAGCTTCGGGACCCCGCACCTGGACCCGAACACCAGCGGCCCGACCCACATCTTCAACCTGGGCCACGGCATCAGCCAGTACACGCCGCCCGAGCACGTGGCCGCCCTCGTGGAAGCCGTGCACACCCACTCGCGCCGCTTGCGCGGGCGCTGAGCCCGGGGCGCCCCGGGGCGCCGCACGCCCGGCCGCCCCCACAGCCGCTTCCGCCCTCGAGCTGGAGCGGCTTTTTGACGTCTGCCCGCCTCAAAACACCGCGCCAAAGCCCAAAACCGGCGCCACGTCAAGAGACTTGTGCACAAAAATGCAAGCCCGCTCGGCGGCGGCGATCGCGGGCTTTCGCAGCCTTATCAGATTCATAAGTCATTGATTCATATGGATTTTTTCTTTTGCCAATTTTGCGGGCAATCTAAGAAAAGCCTTGTGGGACAAGGCTTTCGCGGGCTTGAGGGGCCGTTGTCAACAAAGTTATCCACAGCTTCTGTGAATTTTTGAAAAACCGCACCAGAATCAAGGACTTAGCCCGATTTGAACGGTCTGAAAGCCGGTTTGAACGCGCGCCGACCGCCCCCATCGGCCGCACCGAGGCCCCGCGCCCCCGGACCGCGCAGACGAGCGCTCACTTATGCACAGACTGGTCGTCCTAGCTTTGACAGCCATTTCCGATGGATTTCTCACACCGGGGTTTTTGAAGAACCGCTAAGTGATTGATTTATATGGAATTTCAAGTTTGCTCAATAAAGAGGCAATCTGTCAGAGGCCAAGGGAGACAAGGATTTGGCCTGCAAGCAGGTGGCCTATCCCCAAAGTTATCCACAGAAACGCGGGATGGTGTGAATTTCCCTGTGAAATCAAGCACTTGGCGAATCCAGCCACCCCAGCACCTGAAGCGCATAAGTCTGTGGACAGCATGTGCAGTGTCCGGGACAAGCCCGAGGCGGCGGCCACGGCCTGATCGGATGCGGCGCTGCAGCACTTATGCACAAAAGTTGGGCGTGCCTTTGGGCCCTTGCGGCGACCGGCCAGCCGCGTGGCGCCTCTCATCAATCAACGCTAAGTCATTGATTTATATAGATTTCATGTTCAAGCCTGTTTTTTAAGCAAGTGCGCCAAGCCCTTGTCAGACAAGGATTTTTGCGATCTGCCTACGCGCTATCAACAAAGTTATCCACAGAAAACCTGAATCACCCCAAAGCCTTGGCCCATCAAGCCCTCAGCGGCCCAAGCGCCACGCGAGCGCCCGTCCGAGCGCCCGGGCCCGGCTGGGCTGACGCACAATCCCTGCCCATGCACCACCGGCTCGCTGTGGTGGTCCAGACGCCCGCGCACAGCGGCCTGTCGGGGCCGCTGACCTACCAAAGCCCCGAGGCCTTGCCGCCCGGCACCTTGGTGCGCGTGCCGCTGGGCAAGCGCGAAACCCTGGGCGTGGTCTGGCCGGTGGACGAATCGGCGCTGGACGCCGGGGGCGTGACCGAACGCCCGGTCGGCGGCGTGCTGACCGGCCTCGCCCCGCTGGGGCCGGCGTGGATGCGGCTGGTCAGCTTTGCGGCGCGTTACTACCAACGCTCGCTGGGCGAGGTGGCGCTGGCCGCCCTGCCCCCCCAGCTGCGCGAACTGGGCCCCGAGCAACTGGCGCGCCGGCTCAAGCGCCCCATTGCGCAGGCACCCGACGCCCCCGGCGAGTCGCCGGTGGGCTTGGCCCTGACCCCCGAGCAGGCCGAGGTGTGCGCGCAGATCGAACAGCACAGCGGCCCCTTTTTGCTGTTTGGCGCCACGGGCAGCGGCAAGACCGAGGTCTACCTGCACACCGTGCAGGCGCTGCTGACGCGCGACCCCAGCGCCCAGGTGCTGATCATGGTGCCCGAGATCAACCTCACGCCGCAGCTGGAGCAGCGCTTCCAGGCCCGCTTTGCGCCGCGCTGGGGCGCCCAGGCGGTGGTCTCGATGCACAGCGGCATGACGCCGGCCCAGCGCTTGAAAAGCTGGCTGGCGGCCCACAGCGGTCAGGCCCGCATGGTGCTGGGCACGCGGATGGCGGTGTTCGCCTCGATGCCCGGGCTGCGGCTGATCATCGTGGACGAAGAACACGACCCCAGCTACAAGCAACAGGAAGGCGCACGCTACTCGGCGCGCGACCTGGCGGTCTACCGCGCCCAGCAAGAGGGGGCCAAGGTGGTGCTGGGCTCGGCCACGCCGTCGCTGGAGAGCTGGCACCACAGCCGCCCCGCGGCCGATGGCGGGCGCTACCAGCGGCTGCTGATGCCCACCCGCGTCGGGGCGGCCGCCGACGCCGGTCTGCCCCGCGTGCGGCGGGTGGACATGAACCGGCAGGGCAAGGGCACCGTGTTCTCGCCCCCACTGGTGGCCGCCATGCGCGAACGGGTGGCCCGCGGCGAGCAGGTGATGGTGTTCCTGAACCGGCGCGGCTATGCGCCCGTGCTGCACTGCAACGACTGCGGCTGGAAGAGCGAGTGCCCGCACTGCAGCGCCTACCGGGTGTTCCACAAGACCGACCGCACCCTGCGCTGCCACCACTGCGGCTTCACCCAGGCGGTGCCGCGCGCCTGCCCCGACTGCGGCAACCTGGACATCGCGCCGCTCGGCCGCGGCACCGAACAACTGGAAGAGCAGCTGGCCGAGCTGATGAGCGAGACCCTGCGCCCCGATGGCCAGCCCGCCCGCATCGCGCGCATTGACGCCGACAGCACCAAGGCCAAGGGCGCCCTGGAAAGCCAGCTGGCCCAGGTGCACGACGGCGAGGTCGATGTGCTGGTGGGCACCCAGATGATTGCCAAGGGACATGATTTCCGCCGCGTCACGCTGGTGGCGGCCATCAACCCCGATGGGGCCTTGTTCTCCAGCGACTTCCGGGCCCCGGAACGCTTGTTCGCGCTGCTCATGCAGGCGGCCGGGCGCGCGGGTCGGGACGCCGCCTTCGTGAGCGCGCAGAAGAGCGAGGGCGAAATGTGGGTGCAGACCTTCTACCCCACGCACCCGCTGTTCGAGGCCCTCAAAACCCACGACTACCCGGCGTTTGCGCAGGCCCAGCTCAGCGAACGCGAGCAGGCCGGCATGCCGCCGTTTTCCTTCCAGGCCCTGGTGCGCGCCGAGGCCCGCAGCCAGGCGGTGGCGCAGGGCTTTCTGAACAGCGCCAGCGCGGCCGGCGCCACGCTGGACGGGGCGGACCAGGTGTTCCGCTTCTCGGCGGTGCCGATGACCATCCAGCGCGTGGCCAACATCGAACGGGCGCAGATGCTGATCGAGTCCCCCTCGCGGGCGGCGCTGCAGCGCTTTCTGGCGCAGTGGCAGGCGGTGCTGCACGCAACCCGCGCCGCCCCCGAGCACAAGGGCCTGATCCGCTGGGCCGTGGACGTGGACCCGCTCGCCATCTGAGCCCGCCGCACAGCACGGGGCTTGGGCTTGCGGGCCCTGGGCTGGGCGCGGGGCCTGGCGGCCAAGCGCCCCGGGCGGCGCGTCAGGTCAGCAGCGCGACCGCAGCCGAGAAGGTCAGGAAGGCCGCCGCGGTGGAGATCAGGATGATGCGCGCGACCCGCCCGGTGTCGGCATCAAAGCGCTCGGCCAGCATGGACACATTGCTGGCACTGGGCAGCGCCGCCACCAGCACCACCACGGTCAGCGCGAAGGGGTCCAGGGGCCAGCCCGCGAGGAGGGCCAGCTGGCCAGCGCACCAGACCAGGACGGGGTGCAGCAGCAATTTGTACAAGGCAATGCGGGGCACGTCGCCCAGGCCGCGCACGGGCAGCGCATGGCGCGAAGGCAGCATCTGCGAGCGCGCCAGCACCGCGCCAATCGTGAACAGCGCCACCGGAGACGCGGCATCGGCCAGCAGCGAGACGGTTTTCTGCACCGGCGCGGGCAGGCTGAAACTGGCCGCCGACGCGGCCCCACCGAGCAAGATGGACCACGGCATGGGGTTGGTCACCATGCCCTTGAAGGCGTTGCGCAGCGCCTGGCCGGCGCCATGCTTGTCGGCCCCGTCGAGGCGCGACAAGGCGATGCACAGCGACGACGTGATCACCAGGTCGGCAATGATCGACACGATGGCCGGGCCGGCGGCGGCGGTGCCGAGCAGGGCCACCAGGAGCGGCACGCCCATGAAGCCGGTGTTGGGAAACGCGGCCACCAGCGCGCCAAAGGCCGCGTCGTTCCAGCCCACCGGGCCACCGCGCTGGCGGTTGCGTGTGCTCAGCACCGTCCAGGCCACCATCAGCAAAGCGCACAGCAGGTAGACCAGGAACAGGCTGGCGTCGAGCAGCTGCGTCAGCGGGGTGCTGGCGCCGAAGCGGTACAGCATGCACGGCAGCGCAAAGAACAGCACAAAGGTGTTGAGGCCGGGGATCGCCTCCAGGGGCAACATCCGGCGCCGCGCCGCCAGGTAACCACACAAAACCAGGGCAAAGAAGGGGAAGGTGACCAGCAGAATGGACAGCACGCGCTAACGCTTTCAGCCGGTAACCCGGCGCCGGGGTGAACAGGGCAGACAGGGCCCTTATTCTGCCGCCTGCGCGCCAGACCTGCTGACGCCCCCCCCGGCTCGCCGGGCGTCAGGGCTTGGCCGCGGGGCTGGGCTCGCTGAGGCTGGCTGGCAGCCCAGCGGCGGTGCCGCTGGCCGCGCCCGAGACCGAGGCCGGGGGCGCGGTGTCCCCCAGCTGCAGGGCGGCGGCTTCGGCCGCGCAGTCGCGGGTGCTGCTCTTGATGGTCTGGCGCAGGGTGGCGACCTCCTGCTTGGCCAGCGCCAGCTGGGTCAGGAACACCGGCTCACTGTGCAGGCGGGCCACCACGCCCGCGGCCACCAGGCGCGCGTTGTCCACGTCGCTTTGCCAGTGCGCACCGCAGATCACGCGGCTCTGGCCAAAGGCCAGGCCCCGCTGCAACAGCGCGTTGGTGCGCTCGGGCGACACCTCGGACAACAGCAGGGCCCAGGTCCAGCCGATGGCCGTGTGCCCCGAAGGGTAGGAGCCGTCCTTGGCCAGCAAGGCATCGTCGGCGGGCAAGCAGGTGCTGGTTTGGTTGACCACGAACGGGCGCACGCGCTTGTAGTAGTTCTTCGCCTTGTAGGTGGACAGGCCGGCATCGGCAAAGGAGCGCGCCATCAAGGCGTTGAGGTTGGGCGAGCGATCGGCGTCGATGTCCAGGCCCAGCGCACAGGCCATTTGGTTGGGGGCATGGGGAAAGTGCAGGTCCGCGTCGGCCTTGGCCACCTGGCCCCGCGGGCCCTGCGCCAGCGTGCGGGTGCTCAGGAACGCGTATTCGTCCGCCTCGTAGGGCGGCAGGCCCTTGGTGGGCGGCGCGGGCAAGAGGGCCAGGCTGTCGGGCCAGGCGGTGCTGGCGAGGTAGCCCTTCCAGACCCCGGAACCGGGCGGGTACTCCCCGACCTGGGCCAGGGTGGTGGGCGGGGCCGTGGCGGGGTCCACCGACGAGGCCCCCGAACTGTTGCAGGCACTCAAGCCCATCAGCAGGGACAAGGTCCCCAGGGCAAAGCCGGCGCGGCAGGCGCCAGAGCGAAGGGAAGGGATGGCAGGCAGCATGGCAGAGGTCCAATCAGGGCAGGCATCAAAGGACACCCGCCGAGCCCCGGCCCCCTGATCCGACCTCCGGCCAGGCTGGGCCGGCGCTTGGCGGGCGGCTGCCGCTATCATTGCGGGCCTCGCTGCCTCCGCTTTCCCCATCGGCCCTTTCACTGGAGCCGCTCATCCCGCTCACCCCCTGATCCCATGTCTGCCGGTCTGAACATCGCCCAACTTGAAGCTGTCAACTACGTGCAGGGTCCCTGCCTGGTGCTGGCTGGCGCGGGCTCGGGCAAGACGCGCGTGATCACCATGAAGATCGCGCACCTGATCGAGTCGGGGCTGGACCCCAAGCGCATCGCGGCCATCACCTTCACCAACAAAGCGGCGGCCGAAATGCGCGAGCGCGCCAAGGGCCTGATCGGGCGCAAGGCCAAGGACATCGTGATCTGCACCTTCCACGCCCTGGGGGTGCGGCTGATGCGCGAAGACGGCGCGGTGCTGGGCCTCAAGCCCCAGTTCAGCATCCTGGACGCCGACGACGTGACCGGCATCCTCAAGGACTGCGGCGGCAGCCCCGACATGGCCACGGCACGCCAGTGGCAATGGACCATCAGCGCCTGGAAGAACCAGGGCCTGAACGCATCCCAGGCCATGGCCCAGGCCGAGAACGACCACGAGCGCGTGATCGCCGAGATCATGGCGCGCTACGAAGAACGCCTGACGGCCTACCAAAGCGTGGACTTTGACGACCTGATCGGCATGCCGCTGAAGCTGCTGCGCGACCACGCCGAAGTGCGCGAAAAGTGGCAGAACCTGCTGGGCCATGTGCTGGTCGACGAGTACCAGGACACCAACGCCACCCAGTACGAGGTGCTCAAGGCCCTGGTCGGCCAGCGCGGGCGCTTCACCGCCGTGGGCGACGATGACCAGTCCATTTACGGCTGGCGCGGCGCCACGCTGGACAACCTGCGCAAACTGCCGGTGGACTTCCCGAACCTGAAGGTGATCAAGCTGGAGCAGAACTACCGCTCCACCTCGGCCATCCTGCGCGCGGCCAACAACGTGATCCAGCCGAACCCGAAGCTGTTTCCCAAGACCCTGTTCTCGGAACTCGGCGAAGGCGAACCGGTGCGCGTGGTCGACGCCGACAACGAAGAACACGAGGCCGAGCGCGCCGTGGCCCGCATCCAGAGCCTGCGCGCCACCTCGAAATGGAAAGACCTGAAGGACTTCGCCATCCTCTACCGCGCCAACCACCAGGCGCGCATGTTCGAGCAGGCGCTGCGCCGCGCACAGATCCCGTACAAGGTGTCGGGTGGGCAGAGCTTTTTTGACCGTGCCGAAATCAAGGACCTGTGTGCCTGGTTCCGGCTGTGGATCAACAACGACGACGACCCCGCGTTCCTGCGCGCCATCACCACCCCCAAGCGCGGCATCGGTCACACCACGCTGGGCCAGTTGGGGGTGTACGCGAGCCAGTACAAGCTGAGCCTGTTCGAGTCGCTGTTCAGTGCCTCGCTGCAGAACGTGCTGCCGGCCCGCGCCAGCGGCAGCCTGCAGGAGTTTGGCCGCTATGTGAACGACCTCGAATACCGTGCCCGGCAGACCCTGGGCGCGGAAGACGCGCGCACTTTCTTGCTCGACTTCCTCAAAGAGATTGGCTACGAGCAGCACCTGTACGACAACGAAGACAGCGAAAAAGCCGCGGCCACCCGCTGGACCAATGTGCTCGAGTTCTGCGACTGGATGTCGGGTCGCTGCGGCGGCCAGATCGACGATGCGGCCGGGGTCAGCACCACCCGCGAGGTGAAGAACCTGCTCGAGGTGGCCCAGACCATCGCCCTGCTGTCCACCATCAGCGAGCGCGAGCAGGAGCAGGACGTGGTCACCCTGTCCACCCTGCACGCCTCCAAGGGCCTGGAATGGCCGCATGTGATGCTGGTCGGGGTGAACGAGAACATCCTGCCCTTCAAGATGGAGCAGGAACCGGGCAGCGAAGTCAGTGGCGAAAGCCTGGCCCTGCGCCTGCAGGAAGAACGCCGCCTGATGTACGTGGGCATCACGCGCGCCCAGCGCACCCTGGCGGTGAGCTGGACCCGCCGACGCAAGAAAGGCCGCGAAATGGTGGCCGCCCTGCCCAGCCGCTTCATTGCCGAAATGGCGCTGGACCAAAATACCGTCAAGGAAGACCCGCGCGAGAAGCTCAAGGCCCTGCGGGCCGAGTTCGCCAAGCGCGCGGCCAGTGCCGCCCAGTCGCCCGGCGGCTGATGCGGCGCACGCCCCGCTGGCCCACAGGCCCACTGGCACGTGCGCCACACCTTGCCGGGCGGAACTGTCAGCGGAGCAGCGGGTCTGACCCGGCGGACCTGTCGGGGTCGGCCCCCGTGGCCCGCCGAGCCAGCCCAGGCCCCGGCCACACCGCCCGAGTTTCACGCCCCTGTTGCTGCTTTTGTCCGACCCGATCAGCCCCTGAATGCGAACCCCGATGACCGCCCTCCACACCATCCTGCCCCCCCCCCGGCCCCTGCCCACCGCGGGCGCGTGGGGGGCTGGGCTGCTGAAACTCAGCCTGGCTGGCGTGCTGGCCCTGGGGGGCAGCCTGCCCGTGCAGGCCGATGCGCCGCCCCCCCCGGCGGCGCCCAGCGCCCCAAGCCGCTGTCCCGAGGCCAGCGAACTGCAAGCCAGTGACCTGTACGGCCTGTGGCGCGCCGAGTTCAGCCCGGGCCCGGCCCAGCCCATCACCCTGCTGCTGGAGCGTCACCCGGAACTGCCCGACAGCGTGCGTGGCGTGCTGCAGAGAGACGGTCAACGGGTGTGGTTGAGCGGTGATGTGGACAATGGCGACTTCACCTTGGAAGAATCAGACAACGGCCGCAACATCTCAGCCACCTGGCTGGGCGAGGTGACAGACCAGCGCTGCGGCCGCGAGATCAAAGGCACATGGACTTCAGAAAAACCGCCCCAAACCCGTCAGTTCGTGCTGCGCAAGCTGGCCGAATGAACCGAGTTCGTCGCTGGACCGCCGCCCTCGCACTGGGCCTGCTGAGTGGCCTGCCGTGCGCGCCCGCGCTGGCCACCGCCACCGCGCCGCTGCAGCCGCCCGTGGCGGACTGGACGCACTGCCAGACCCTGGTCAACGACCCCAGCGCCCGCCTGGCCTGCTTTGACGCCTGGGCCCAGGCCGCGCGCCTGCCCGTCGGCGCCCCCGGCGCCCTGAGCACCGCCGCGCCGCCGCCACTGTCCCCCGCGGCCCCGGCCACGGGGGCCGCCGCATCGGCCCCGCGGGAGGTCACGGTGTCGCCCGGCGCGCTGGCCAGCCAGTACCCCGACACCCGCCCGGTGGACACCACCTTGCCGGCCACCCGCTTGATCAGCGTGGGCACCGAAGCAGGCTGCCAGGACCGCCAGTACACCGAAACCTCGCGCTTCTGGGAGCTTGAAGCCGGCAGCGACTGCGGCACCTTTGGCATCCGGGGCTACCGCCCCATCAGCCTGTCGCTGATCCTGTCGGACGGCGTCAACACCCAGCCCAGCTCCCCCAGCCCGGGCCACACGCTGAGCACGCCGGTCGAGTACAAGCGCACCGAAACGCGCTTGCAGCTGTCGGTGCGCACCAAGATCGCCCAGGGCCTGCTGACCCAAGGCCACCCGACGCTGAAAGACTCGCTGTGGTTTGGCTACACCCAGCAGTCCTACTGGCAGCTGTTCACGCCGCAGTTGTCGCGCCCCTTCCGCAGCACCGACCACGAGCCCGAGCTGATCTACGTCTACCCCACCGACGCGGCCTTGCCGGGCGGCTGGCGCTGGCGCTTCACGGGGGTTGGGGTGGCCCACCAGTCGAACGGGCAAAGCCTGCCGCTGTCGCGCAGCTGGAACCGCTACTACCTCATGAGCGGGGCCGAGCTCGACACCCGCTGGCGGGTGCAAGGGCGGCTGTGGCGTCGCATCAACGAGAGCGCGGGCAGTGACGACAACCCGGGCATCAGCAACTACGTGGGTCGGGCCGAGGCCTCGGTCTACTACCACCCCAGCCCGGACAACACGCTCGGCGCCACGGTGCGGCACTCGCTGGGCTCGCAAGCCCGTGGCTCGGTGCGGCTGGAATGGCTCAAGGCCCTGGGCAACGGCCCGGACAGCGGTGGCAAGAGCGGCTTGCGCCTGCACACCCAGTTGTTCAGCGGCTATGGCGACAGCCTGCTCGACTACAACCGCCGCCGCGTGGTGTTCAGCGTGGGCCTGAGCCTGGTGGACTTCTGACGCCCGAGCCATGCGCCGGGCCTTGCGCCCTGGGGCCTGGCACCCAACCTGCTTAGCGCAACGCCGCGCGCCTGCGGCGCTCGACACCCCCGATAACCGGGGGTTTTAGGCCCGTTTTCCAGCTCTTGCCCCGGTGACGCCCGACCACAATCGGGACACGAGGACACACCCATGGACCTGCAATACCAACTCAAATCCGGCAGCTACTACCTGTACGACATGACCGAAGCGCCCAGCCCCTTCACCGGGGAACGGCGCTTTCGGCTCAAGACCGACACGGTGGCCATCGCCTTTGACCGCCACACCGGCGAATTGCACCAACACGGCAACCCGACCCGCATCCAGTCCTGGGCCACCGGCGCGCGTCGGCGCCTGCGCGCCGCGGGTGCGGTGGACATCGCCAATGACATCGTGGTGGTGTCGGGTCCGCTGCCAGTCGAAGAAATCAACAAATGCCTGGGCATCACGGGCTACTGCCGGCGCCTGTTCCACCGCCTGCACGCCCTGCCCCATGGCAAGTTCCCCAAAGCCACCCCGCCCAAGAGCCGGCCGGGGTTCCAAGCCGCCTGAGCATGCCTGACCCGAGCCTCGCACCAGCCCGGGTCCCACCCGCCCCCGCCACCGTCAACGGGCTGCTGGCGGGCACATCAGGCCAGCACATCCGCCGGCCAACCACCCGCCGAGTCCACGGCGGGGTCCGCGGTCAAGCCAGGGCCTGCGCCATCAGCGGCGCGAGCGCCGTGGTCGGGCGCCCCAGCAAAGCGCTGAGCTGACGGCCCTCGTCGAACAAGGCCCCCTGCGCGGCACCCGCATCCGAATCGGCCAGCAAATGGGCCAGGCCCTCGGGCAGGCCCGCGCCCACCAATGCCTTCTGGTAATCGGCTTCGGGCAGGTTCACATAGGGGATGGTCTTGCCCGATTGGCGGCTCAACTCCGCCGCGAACTCGGCCAGGGTGTAGGCCGAGTCACCGGCCAGCTCGTAAACACGGCCGGCCTGGTCCGGCAAGGTCAGCACTCGGGCCGCGGCCTCGGCGTAGTCGGCCCGGGCGGCCGACGCGATGCGGCCTTCGCCCGCGCTGCCAATGAAGGCTCCGTGTTGCAGCGCCGGCGGCACGCTGGCGAGGTAGTTCTCGGTGTACCAGCCATTGCGCAGCAGCACATGGGGCAGCCCGACCGACTTCAGGTAGGCCTCGGTGGCTTGGTGCTCGGCGGCCAGGCCCAGCGGCGAGGCATCGGCGCGCAGCAGGCTGGTGTAGGCCAGCAACTGCACCCCAGCGCGCTGCGCTGCGTCGATGGCGTTCTGGTGCTGCAGCGCGCGTTGCCCCACTTCGCTGGACGAGATCAACAGCACCCGGTGGGCGCCCTGAAAGGCCGCGTCCAAGGTGGCGGGCTGGTTGTAGTCGGCCTGCCGCACCTGCACGCCCAGCGCGGCCAGCTGAGCGGCTTTGGCGGGCTGGCGCACCGCGGCCACGACCTGCGATGCGGGGACTTGGCGCAGCAGCGCCTGGATGACGAGTTGGCCCAATTGGCCGTTGGCGCCGGTGACGACGATCATGGTGTGAATTCCCAATGCGTTGGTTGAAGACAAGCACTATCATTTGGTAAGCACTAACTTTTTACAAGTACGCACCAAAAGGTAAGCGATGCAAAAACCAGACGCACCCCGGGCCGTGGGCCCCATCCGCCCCCGCTCACTGGCCGAGGGCCTGGAGCGCGGCAACCTGTTCTCGGAGGCCTGTCCGTCGCGCGAGGTGCTGCGCCACGTCACCAGCCGCTGGGGCGTGTTGGTGCTGGTGGCGCTGCTGCGCAAGACGCACCGCTTCAGCGAGTTGCGCCGCAAGATCAATGGGGTGAGCGAAAAGATGCTGGCCCAGACCCTGCAATGGCTGGAAAGCGACGGCCTGGTGCTGCGGGTGTCCTACCCCGTGGTGCCGCCCCACGTCGAGTACTCGCTGACCCCGCTGGGCCAGGAGGTGGGCTTGCGGGTGGAAGACCTGGCCGACTGGATCGAGGGCAACCTGCCACGGATGATGGAAGCACGCGGGGCGGGTGTGGCAGAGGGTGAAGTCGAGCGCGCAGGGCTGGCGGGCTGAGGGACTGCGGCTTCAAAGGGGGTAGGGGCCAGGGGTTCAGACCCAGCGATGACGTCTGGGCCTGGAGGGTCCGCTGGAGGCCCGTCGGCGAGCACCAGCACCAGCACCAGCACCAGCTAGCGGCTCCGTCGACGACCGAGGGTCACCCTGACCCACTTCAGCCAAGGCCCCATGCGAAACGCCCCAGACTCTTTCGAGTGCTGGGGCGCTTGTATTTGGTGGCCTGGGGCGGAATCGAACCACCGACACGCGGATTTTCAATCCGCTGCTCTACCAACTGAGCTACCAGGCCTGCGAGACTTAAATTATAACCAGTTTTTTGGGGTCTGCGCAAGAAACGGCATTAAATCGCATTTCTTTTGCTGCGCGAGAGGTCCACGCCCAGCTGGCGCAGCTTGCGGTACAGGTGGGTGCGCTCGAGGCCGGTCTTCTCGGCCACGCGGGTCATGGAGCCGTTCTCCTGCGCCAGGTGGAACTCGAAGTAGGCTTTCTCAAAGCCATCGCGGGCCTCGCGCAAGGGCTTGTCCAGGTCAAACAGCTGCTGGGCTTGCGACAGCTGCTCGTTGCTTGGCATCACGGGCAAGGGGGTGGGCTCGATGCGCGGCTCGGGCTCGCTGGGCACCACGGGGACGGTCTTGCGCAGCTGGTGCCGGGCCAGGCCCTGCTCCACCGCCTTGAGCAGCTTTTGCAGGGTGATGGGTTTCTCGAGGAAGGAGAAGGCGCCGATGCGGGTGGCTTCGACCGCGGTGTCGATGGTGGCGTGGCCGCTCATCATGATCACGGGCATGGACAGCAAGCCGCCCGCGGCCCATTCCTTGAGCAGGCTGACACCGTCGGTGTCGGGCATCCAGATGTCCAGCAGCACCAGGTCGAATTCTTCACGCTGGCGGGCGTTGCGGGCCTGCGAAGCGTTCTCCGCCAATTCAACGTTGTGGCCCTCGTCGTTGAGGATCTCGGACAGCAGATCACGAATGCCCAGCTCGTCGTCGACCACCAGTATGTTTGCCATGATTAAAAGTTTGCGATTCCAGGAGAGAAGAGACGAAGAGCGCTTGCGCCTCAGGCCACACGGGCCTGTGCAGTGGCGAATGATAGCGACACTTGGGCCCCCGCAATTTTGTCGCCACGCAAGTGGTTGGACAGATCAATGCGTGCGGCGTGCTCGTCAGCGATTTTCTTCACCACAGCAAGACCCAGGCCGGTGCCCTTGGATTTGGTGGTGACGTAGGGCTCAAAGGCCCGTTTGAGGATGTGCTCCGGAAAGCCGGTGCCATGGTCGCGCACGATCAGGCGCACGCGCTGGCTGCTTTCGCTCCAGCGGGTGAGGATCTCCACCGCGGGCACATCGCTGTCCTCGCGGCTGCCTTCGGTGGCGTCCTGCGCGTTCTGCAGCAGGTTGTGCACCACCTGGCGCAGTTGCTGGGCATCGCCCAGCACCGGGGGGCAGCGCGGGTCGAGTTCGACGTGCACGGGCACGTCGGCGTTTTCAGGGCTGTAGAGCTGCAGGATGTCCTGCACCAGGGCGTTGAGGTCCAGGGGCTTGAGCTCGGCGGCGGGCAGTCGCGCGTAGTCGCGGAACTCGTTGACCAGGCGCTTCATGGCGTCGACCTGGTCCACGATGGTCTTGACGGACTTGGTCAGGATGGCCTGTTCGGGCGCCGCGACCTTGCCCGAGAGTTTCATCTCCAGGCGCTCGGCGGACAGTTGAATGGGGGTGAGCGGGTTCTTGATCTCGTGCGCCAGGCGACGCGCCACCTCGCCCCAGGCCTGGGCGCGCTGGGCCGACACGATCTCCGAGATGTCGTCAAACACCAGCAGACGGGCCGCGCCTGGCAGCTCGGCGCCCCGGGCCACCAGGGTGATCATGGTGGCGCTGGCCCCGGTCTGGCCGTCGGGCAACTCGAAGGACTGCTGCCAGTGGTCCAGCCCGTGTTGCAGCGCGTTGTCGCCCAGGAAGGCATCGAACTGGCCCTGTACCCGGCTGGCAAACCCCTCCAGGCCCGGGATGGCCGACAGGGACCGGCCTTCGTAGGCCGCCAGCGGCACCTTGAGGATGCGGGTGGCGCCGGGGTTGGACGACTGGATCTGGCCCTGGCTGTCGAGCACGATCACACCCGCGGTCAGGTTGTCGAGGATGGTCTGCAGGTTGGCGCGCGCGGTGCTGACCTGGCGCATGCTCTTCTCCACCGTGGCGCGGGCGTCGGCCAGCTGCTGGGTCATGTCGGCAAACGAACGCGTCAGGCCCCCGAGCTCGTCCTTGCCCTGCAGCACGGCCTTGGGGCTGAGGTTGCCGGCAGCCACCTCGCGCACGCCTTCGGCCAGCACCAGCAGCGGACGCGCCAGCTGGTTGCCCAGCAACACCGCCAGCAAGACGGCGCCAAACACGGCCAGGAACAGGCTCAGCGTGAGCGTGCCGATGTACATGCGGCGCAGGCCGCCACGGGCCAGGGCCCGCTCCTGGTATTCGCGGTTGGCTTCTTGCACTGCCATGGCATTGGCCACCAGCGTCGGCGGCAATGGCACCGAGACCTGCAGAAAACGGGCCTCCGACAACAAGCCCAGGCTGGAACTGCTGACCAGGGCCATGGCGCGGATGCGCGCATTGCTCAGGGCGGCGGCGTTGCCGGGGTCGTCCAGGCCCTCGATCTGGGCCACGGCGCGCTGCTTGCGCACATTGCGGATCACCTGCACCGAGGGGCGATCGGGGTTGAGCTGAAAGCGAGACTGGCCGACGCTGGCAATCAACTGGCCCGAGGCGCCCCACAGCACCACATCGCTGGCGGACAGCTGATCACGGATCTTCTCCAGCACCAGGCCCGCGGTGGTGTCGGGCACATCGGTCAGCTGGGTGCCGGCGACCCGGGTCTTGTTGGCCAGGTCGTTGGCCAGCGTGTCCAGGGTGGCGCGCCCCAGGCTGACCCCGGCGTCCAGCGCCCCTTCGACCTTGACATCAAACCAGCTTTCGATGGAGCGCGACACGAACTGGTAGGACACCACGTAAATCAACACCCCGGGCATGAAGCCGACCAGCGCAAAGATGGCGGCCAGCTTGACCAGCAGTCGGCTGCCAAAGCGCCCCCGACGCAGCCGCTGGTACAGGCGCAGCGCGATCCACAGGATGGCCGCAAGCAAGGCGCCCGCCACCACCAAGTTGATGACAAACAGGCGCAGGTAGTTGCGCTCGTAAAGGTCGCGGTTGTTGGTGGCCTGGGTCAGCAGGAACAGCAGCACGATGCCGGTGACCACCATCGTGACAATGCCCAGCCCGACCGTCCAGCGCGCGGTGCGCGAGCTGAACAGCGAATGCCGGTCGGCCCGCCGGGGAGGCGCCACGCTCACTTGGGGGTCTCCGGGCCCAGGCGCTGGTTGCGGCTGGTGGCCAGGTTCCAGTCGGTGCGACCGGCCAGGCCGAGCTGAAACGGCCGCGGCAGCTGCGACACGTCCAGGCGGAAGCGCAGGTTGACGGTGTGCTTGGCGTCGCCCTCGACGTCGCTGGCCTCAGCGATCTTCCAGCGCGAGATGCGCTGCACCGCCGCCAGGGCGTCTTCCAGCTCGTCAAAGCTTTGGGCCAGGCTGACGCCCAGGCCGGAATTGGTGATGGGGGTGGGCGCCACCTGCAGGCGCCAGCGCCGGGTCAGGGGCTGGTAGGCCAAGCGCATGTAGCGGGTGGCGCTGGTCATGTGGCGGTCGTACCAGTACCAGCGCTCGCGCAGCAACTCGGCCTCGGCCACGAAATACAGGGGAATGCCTTTGACGGCCGCGTCATTGACCAGCTGGGGCAGGTCAAAACGCACCAGAGCGGACAGGTAAAGCCCTTCTTCGGTGCGTTCGACCCGCATCTGGGACACCTCGATGTCCGCGGCGTCAGCCCACGCGGGGCGAAGGCCGATCAGCAGAAAGAGGGCCAGCAGCCATCCCGCGAGAAAGACAAAGCGGTCAATCTGCGCGTTTTTCGAGCAAGGCGTAGAAAAATCCGTCGAGGTCACGGTGTCCATTGTCCCGGACAGCGTCGCCCTTGCGCGCCGTGCGGGGGATTAAATGGCCAGGTGACGGGCGTAAAACCGCATCAGTGTTGTGCGCAAGAAACGTTTGAATCTGCTGCTCGCCCTCGGCCTTGAAAACCGAGCAGGTGCAGTAGAGCAGTCGCCCCCCGGGTCGGACCAGGGGCCACAGCAGGGACAGCAAGGCCGCCTGGATGACGGCCAGCTGACCAATGTCGCTCTCGCGGCGCAGCCAGCGCACATCGGGGTGGCGCCGCACAATGCCCGAAGCCGTGCAGGGGGCGTCGAGCAAAATGCCATCGAACAGCTCCCGCTGGCCGTTGACTGGCCACCATTGGTCGATGTCGCGCGCGTCGGCGGCCACCACCCGCGCCTGCAATTGCAGACGTGCCAGGTTTTGGTGGATGCGCTCGCAGCGCTTGGGGTCGATGTCCAGCGCGGTGACCTCGGCCTCGGCCAGCTCCAGCAGGTGGGCGGTCTTGCCCCCCGGGGCGGCACAGGCGTCGAGCAGACGCAACGGTCGGCCCGCCGGCGGCGGGGTCAGCTCTTGCAGCAGCAGCGGAGCGGCCAGCTGGGCTCCGGCGTCCTGCACCGACACCCAACCTTCGGCAAAGCCCGGCACGTCTTGCACTGGGCGGGCCTGCCACAGCATGAGGGCCTGGCCGCCCAGCGGCAAGGCCTCGATGCCCTGGCTGGCGAGCCGGTCCAGGTAGTCCGCCACCGTGGTTTTGCGCAGGTTGACGCGCAGCGTCATCGGTGCCTGGGTGGCGTTGGTGCGCAAGATTTCTTGCCAGTGGCGCGGGTGGTCCTGGCGCAGGCGGTCGATCCACCAGCGCGGGTGGTTCCACTGGGCCATGGGCTCGCGCGCGGTGGCGTCCACCAGGGCCTCGCGCTCACGCAGAAAACGGCGCAGGCAGGCGTTGATGAAGGCCGACTGCGGGCGCGTCGCGGGCAGGCGCTTGGCGGCCTCAACCGTCTGGTCCACCAGGGTGAACATCTCGTAGGGGGCCTCGGCCTCACGCCAGCCCAGGGCCAAGGCGGTGCACAGCAGGGCGTCGGCCACCGGCGGCGGGTTGCGCGGCGCCAGCTTGCGGCGCAAGGCCTCGGCCTGACCGAGCCAGCGCAGCACATGGAACAGCAGCGATTGCACGCCGGGGCGCAGCGCCGCGGGCACCGCGTCCAGCGCGGTGGTGGCCGATGCGCCACCGCGCACCTCGGCCAGGGCCTGGGCCACTGCCTGCAACTGCTGCCACAAAGGCACCGAGTCAGAGAAATCACCGGTCCGGGGACCGGTCTTGGCAGTCGTTGTCTTTTGTTCGCTTGTCATAGGGGGCGGGCCAACCGGTAGCCAAACAAGCCCGCCAAAAGCAGGGCTGGAAACTGGCGGATGGCCTCGTTGTATTGGGTGATGGCCGCGTTGAACACGTCGACGGCAGCCTGGTCCTGAAGCATCATTTGCTCCCACTGCGGCACCAGCCATTCTGGCACCCGCAACGCACCCGCGTCATCGGGCGCCAGGGTCTGGCGGATGGCCATCAGCAGCACAGACCATGCCGAGGCCAGCGCGGCCAGGCGTTCGGCGCTCAAAGGGGCCGCCTTGGCCGACTGCAGGCAGGCTCGGAACTGGGCCATGGCAGGCAGCATCACCTGCCAGTCCCCCGCGGGGGGTTGCGGCCCCGCGTCGCTGGGCACCGGCAAGGTCTGCACCTCGATCCAAGCCAGGTGCCGCAGCCACTGCGACTCCAGCAGGCTGAACGCCTGCACCGCGGCGGCGCGCAAGCGCACCAGGCGGTTGTAGGCGCCCACGGCCCAGAACAGCAGCAGCGCGGCTGTGATCCAGACCCCGATTGGCCATTCAAGCACATCGTCCCAGGACATGTCGGGCTCTCCAGATTGCTCCAATGCATTGTCAGATGAAAAACGCCCCAGACCCATCGTGTGACGGGCCTGGGGCGCCAGGCTGAGAGAGGGTCAACCGCCGAAATTACTCGGTGGCAGCGCCTTCTTCAGACGTCGAGTCCTGGCTGGCTGCCAGCTCGGCGGCTTCGGCTTCAGCGATGGCACGGCGCTCGGCTTCGTCCATGGCGTCCTTGGCCTTGCGCGCCTGGTGGTAAGCCAGACCGGTACCGGCGGGGATCAGGCGACCCACGATCACGTTTTCCTTCAGGCCGCGCAGTTCGTCGCGCTTGCCCATGATGGCCGCTTCGGTCAGCACGCGGGTGGTTTCCTGGAAGGAAGCCGCCGAGATGAACGAGTCGGTCGACAGCGAGGCCTTGGTGATCCCCAGCAGCAGGTTGGTGTAGGTGGCGGGCACCTTGCCTTCACGTTGCAGCGCTTCGTTGGTGTTCAGGATTTCCGAACGCTCCACTTGTTCGCCAGCAATGTAGTTCGACTCGCCGGTGTTCTCGACCACGACACGGCGCAGCATCTGGCGAACGATCACCTCGATGTGCTTGTCGTTGATCTTCACGCCTTGCAAGCGGTACACGTCCTGCACTTCGTCCACGATGTAGCGGGCCAGTTCTTCCATGCCCAGCAGGCGCAGGATGTCTTGCGGGTCGGCCGGGCCGTCCACAATCGATTCGCCCTTGTTCACCACCTGGCCTTCGTGCACCAGGATGTTCTTTTCCTTCGGCACGAGTTCTTCCCAGACCTTGCCTTCCGGATCGGTGATCTGCAAGCGGACCTTGCCCTTGGTTTCCTTACCGAACGACACGGTACCGGTCATTTCGGCCAGGGTGCCCTTGTCCTTCGGCGTACGGGCTTCGAACAGCTCGGCCACACGCGGCAGACCCCCGGTAATGTCGCGGGTCTTTTGACCTTCAACCGGGATGCGGGCCAGCACTTCGCCAGGGCCCACGTCTTGACCGTCGCGCACCTGGATCAGCGCGCCGACCTGGAAGCCAATGGTCACCGAGTGATCGGTGCCCGGGATCTTGACTTCCTGGTTCTGGGCGTCGACCAGCTTCACTTGCGGACGCACCACCTTGGCCGAGCCACGACGCTTCGGATCGATCACCACCAGGGTGGACAGACCGGTCACTTCGTCGACCTGCTTGGCCACGGTCAGGCCTTCTTCGATGTTCTCGAACTTCACCTGACCGGCGAACTCGGTGATGATCGGGCGGGTCAGCGGGTCCCAGTTGGCGAGGATCGTGCCAGCCTTGATGGTCTGGTCGGCCTTCACCGTCAGGGTCGCACCGTAAGGCACTTTGTGGCGTTCGCGCTCGCGGCCATGCTCGTCCTGGATGATGATTTCACCCGAACGTGCAATCACCACCAGCTCGCCCTTGGTGTTGCTCACATAACGCATCGTGGCATTGAAGCCGATGATGCCGTTGGACTTGGCTTCCACGCTGGAGGCGATGGCAGCACGCGACGCGGCACCACCGATGTGGAAGGTCCGCATGGTCAGCTGGGTACCCGGTTCACCGATGGACTGGGCAGCGATCACGCCCACGGCTTCGCCGAGGTTGATCAGGCCACCGCGGCCCAAGTCGCGACCGTAGCACTTGGCGCACAGGCCGTAGCGGGTTTCGCAGATCAGCGCGGTGCGCACCTTCACTTCGTCGACGCCAGCGGCTTCGAGTTCTTCGATCAGGTCTTCGTCCAGCATCTGGCCGGCCTTGGCCAGCACGACGCGGGTTTCGGGGTGCAGCACGTCGTCGGCAGCGGTGCGGCCGAGGATACGGTCGCGCAGCGATTCGATCACTTCACCGCCTTCAACGATGGCGCGCATCAGCGAACCATTGTTGGTGCCGCAATCGTCCTCGGTCACAACCAAGTCCTGCGTCACGTCCACCAGACGACGGGTCAGGTAACCCGAGTTGGCCGTCTTCAACGCCGTGTCCGCCAGACCCTTACGGGCACCGTGGGTGGAGATGAAGTACTGCAACACGTTCAGACCTTCACGGAAGTTCGCCGTGATGGGGGTCTCAATGATCGAGCCGTCAGGCTTGGCCATCAGGCCCCGCATCCCTGCGAGCTGACGGATCTGGGCAGCAGAACCGCGGGCACCGGAGTCGGCCATCATGTAAATCGAGTTGAACGATTCCTGATCGACTTCCTTGCCGTGGCGGTCAATGGTCTTTTGCTTGGCCAACTGGGCCATCATGACCTTGGAGACTTCGTCACCGGCCTTGCCCCAGATGTCCACGACCTTGTTGTAGCGTTCGCCCGAGGTCACCAGACCGGAGACGTACTGCTGTTCGATCTCCTTCACTTCCTTCTCGGAGCGCTCGATGATGCCGTGCTTCTCTGGCGGCACCAGCATGTCGTCGATGCAGATCGAGATGCCGGCGCGGGTCGCCAGACGGAAACCGTTTTGCAGCAGCTTGTCGGCGAAGACCACTGTTTCCTTGAGACCGCACTTGCGGAAGGAGACGTTGATCAGCTTGGAGATTTCCTTCTTCTTGAGCGCCTTGTTGATGTTGGCAAAAGGCAGGCCCTTGGGCAGGATCTCGGACAGCAGGGCCCGGCCAGCGGTGGTTTCCACCAGCTTGGTTTCAGGCACGAATTCGCCCGTAGCTTTGTCCTTGTTCCATTCGGTGATGCGCACGGTCACGCGGGCGGTCAGGTCCACCTGGCCAGCGTCGAAAGCGCGTTGCACTTCATGGGTGTCGGAGAACACCAGGCCTTCGCCCTTGGCGTTGATGCGGTCACGGGTCGTGTAGTACAGACCCAGCACCACGTCTTGCGAAGGCACGATGGACGGTTCGCCCGAAGCCGGGAACAGCACGTTGTTGGAGGCCAGCATCAGGGTGCGGGCTTCCATTTGGGCTTCAACCGACAGCGGCACGTGGACAGCCATCTGGTCACCGTCGAAGTCGGCGTTGAAGGCCGCGCAAACCAGCGGGTGCAGTTGGATGGCCTTGCCTTCGATCAGGATCGGCTCGAAAGCCTGAATGCCCAAGCGGTGCAGCGTCGGCGCCCGGTTCAGCATGATCGGGTGTTCCTTGATGACTTCTTCAAGGATGTCCCACACCACCGGGGTACCGGATTCAACTTCCTTCTTCGCGGCCTTGATGGTGGTCGCGATGCCCATGGCTTCGAGGCGCGAGAAGATGAAGGGCTTGAACAGCTCCAGGGCCATCAGCTTGGGCAGACCGCACTGGTGCAGCTTCAGGGTCGGGCCCACGGTGATCACCGAACGACCCGAGTAGTCGACGCGCTTGCCCAGCAAGTTCTGACGGAAACGACCGCTCTTGCCCTTGATCATGTCGGCCAGCGACTTGAGAGCGCGCTTGTTGGCGCCGGTCATGGCCTTGCCGCGGCGGCCGTTGTCCAGCAAGCTGTCCACGGCTTCTTGCAGCATCCGCTTTTCGTTGCGGGCGATGATTTCCGGGGCCTTCAACTCGAGCAGACGGCGCAGACGGCTGTTGCGGTTGATGACGCGGCGGTACAGGTCGTTCAGGTCGGAGGTGGCGAAACGGCCACCGTCCAGCGGCACCAGCGGACGCAGGTCCGGCGGCAGCACGGGCAGCACTTCGAGCACCATCCATTCGGGCTTGATGCCCGACTTCTTGAAGGCTTCGAGCACCTTGAGGCGCTTGGCGTTCTTCTTGACCTTGACTTCCGAGCCGGTCAGGTCGCCGCGCAGGCGTTCGATCTCGGTGTCGATCTCGATCGACTCCAGCAGGTCCTTGATGCCTTCAGCGCCCATCTTGGCGATGAACTCGTCGCCGTATTCCTTGCGCTTGGCTTCGTAGTCGTCCTCGCTCATGATGCTGAACTTCTTCAGCGGGGTCATGCCGGGGTCGGTCACCACGTAGGCTTCAAAGTACAGCACGCGTTCGATGTCGCGCAGGGTCATGTCGAGCACCAGGCCCAGACGCGACGGCAGCGACTTCAGGAACCAGATGTGGGCGCAAGGCGCGGCCAGGTCGATGTGACCCATGCGCTCGCGACGCACCTTGGTCTGCGTGACTTCAACGCCGCACTTCTCGCAGATCACACCGCGGTGCTTGAGGCGCTTGTACTTACCGCACAGGCATTCGTAGTCCTTGATGGGGCCGAAGATCTTGGCGCAGAACAGACCATCACGCTCCGGCTTGAAGGTGCGGTAGTTGATGGTTTCGGGCTTCTTCACCTCACCGAAAGACCAGGAACGGATCTTCTCGGGCGAGGCCATGCCGATGCGGATGGCATCGAAATGCTCGTCAGGCGTGAATTGCTTGAACAGGTCGAGTAGCGATTTCATGTGACTCTTTCCCTTTCAAATTAAGAACGTTCGAGTTCGATGTCCAGGCCCAGGGAACGGATTTCCTTGACCAGCACATTGAACGATTCCGGCATGCCGGCTTCGATGGCGTGTTCGCCCTTGACGATGCTTTCGTACACCTTAGTACGGCCTTGCACGTCGTCGGACTTGACGGTGAGCATTTCTTGCAGCACGTAAGCGGCGCCGTAAGCTTCCAGCGCCCAGACTTCCATTTCCCCGAAACGCTGACCACCGAACTGGGCCTTGCCGCCCAGTGGTTGTTGCGTCACCAGCGAGTACGGACCCGTGGAGCGGGCGTGCATCTTGTCGTCGACCAAATGGTGCAGCTTCAAGAAGTGCATGTAGCCGATGGTGGTCGGACGCTCGAACGGTTCACCCGTGCGGCCGTCGATCAGGTGGGCCTGGGTGCGTGCAGCGGTCAGACCCTTGGCGGCAGCGATGTCGTCCGGGTAAGCCAGCTTGAGCATGGCGCGGATGTCTTCTTCGGAGGCACCGTCGAACACCGGGCTGGCGAAAGGCACGCCCGACTTCAGGTTCTCGGCCATCTCGATGACGTCCTCGTCGCTCAGTTGCGACAGGTCTTCCTTGCGGCCGTGGGCGTTGTACAGCTCTTCGAAGAACTTGCGCAGCTCGGCCAGGCGGCTTTCGGCTTGCAGCATGTTGCCGATGCGCTGGCCAATGCCCTTGCCGGCCCAGCCCAAGTGGACTTCCAGCACCTGACCCACGTTCATCCGCGAAGGCACGCCCAGCGGGTTCAGAACGATGTCAGCGGGGGTGCCGTCGGCCATGTAGGGCATGTCTTCGACCGGAACGATCTTCGACACCACACCCTTGTTACCGTGGCGGCCGGCCATCTTGTCACCCGGCTGCAGGCGGCGCTTGACGGCCAGGTAGACCTTGACCATCTTCAGCACGCCAGCGGGCAGCTCATCGCCTTGGGTCAACTTCTTGCGCTTTTCTTCAAAAGCCAGGTCGAAGCTGTGACGGGTCTGCTCCAGGGAGTTCTTGATCGATTCGAGCTGGGTGGCGACTTCGTCCTCGGCCGGACGGATGTCGAACCAGTGGAACTTCTCGACCGAGCTCAGGTAAGCCTTGTCGAGCTTGGTGCCCTTGGCCAGCTTTTGCGGGCCACCGTTGGCGATGCGGCCGGTCAGCAGCTTCTCGATACGGTCGAAGGCGTCGGCCTCCACGATGCGCAGCTGGTCGTTCAGATCGAGGCGGAAGCGCTTGAGTTCATCGTCGATGATCTGCTGAGCGCGCTTGTCGCGCACGATGCCTTCACGGGTGAACACCTGCACGTCGATGACGGTGCCTTGCGAGCCCTGGTCCACGCGCAGCGAGGTGTCCTTCACGTCGGAAGCCTTCTCGCCGAAGATGGCGCGCAGCAGCTTCTCTTCAGGCGTGAGGGTGGTCTCGCCCTTCGGCGTGACCTTGCCCACCAGCACGTCGCCGGGTTGCACTTCGGCGCCGACGTAGATGATGCCGGACTCGTCCAGGCGGTTCAGTTGCTGTTCCGACAGGTTCGGGATGTCGCGCGTGATTTCTTCAGCGCCCAGCTTGGTGTCACGGGCCATGACCACCAGTTCCTCGATGTGGATCGAGGTGTAGCGGTCGTCGGCCACCACGCGTTCGGAGATCAGGATCGAGTCTTCGAAGTTGTAGCCGTTCCACGGCATGAAGGCGATCAGCATGTTCTGACCGATGGCGATTTCGCCCAGGTCGGTCGATGCGCCGTCGGCAATCACATCCCCCTTGGCCAGCTTGTCGCCACGCTTGACGATCGGGCGCTGGTGGATGTTGGTGTTCTGGTTGGAACGCTGGTACTTGATCAGGTTGTAGATGTCCACACCGACTTCACCGGCCACCGCTTCAGCGTCGTTGACGCGGATCACGATGCGGGTGGCGTCGACGTAGTCCACCACGCCACCGCGGTTGGCGGTGACGACGGTGCCCGAGTCCACAGCGGCCACGCGCTCGATCCCGGTGCCGACCATCGGCTTCTCGGGACGCAGCACCGGCACGGCCTGACGCGACATGTTGGCGCCCATCAATGCGCGGTTCGCGTCATCGTGCTCCAGGAACGGCACCAGCGAGGCGGCCACCGACACGATCTGGGCCGGCGACACGTCCATGTACTGCACACGTTCGGCGCTCAGCAGGGTGGATTCACCCTTTTCACGGGCCGACACCAGGTCACCGGTCAGGCGGCCATCCTTGTCCAGGGTGGCGTTGGCCTGCGCGATCACGTACTTGCCTTCTTCGATGGCGGACAAGTAGTCGATCTGGTCGGTCACCTTGCCATCCACCACACGGCGGTACGGGGTTTCAATGAAACCGTACTCGTTGAGGCGGGCGTACAGCGCCAGCGAGTTGATCAGACCAATGTTCGGGCCTTCAGGCGTTTCGATCGGGCAGACGCGACCGTAGTGGGTCACGTGCACGTCACGCACTTCGAAGCCGGCACGTTCGCGGGTCAAACCGCCCGGGCCCAGGGCCGAGACGCGGCGCTTGTGGGTGATCTCGGCCAGCGGGTTGGTCTGGTCCATGAACTGCGACAACTGCGAGGCGCCGAAGAACTCCTTGAGGGCCGCAGAAATCGGCTTGGAGTTGATCAGGTCATGCGGCATCAGCGGCTCTTGCTCAGCCTGACCCAGACGTTCCTTGACGGCCTTCTCGATGCGGGCCAGACCGGTGCGGTACTGGTTCTCGGCCAGTTCGCCGACGCAACGCACGCGGCGGTTGCCCAAGTGGTCGATGTCATCGACTTCGCCATTGCCGTTGCGCAGGTCCACCAGGATCTTGACCACGGCCAGGATGTCCTCGTTGGTCAGGACCATCGGACCGGTGGATTCTTCGCGGCCAATCTTGGCGTTGAACTTCATGCGGCCCACGCGCGACAGGTCGTAGGTGTCCGGGTTGTAGAACAGGCGCTGGAACAGCGCTTGCACGGCGTCTTCGGTCGGCGGCTCGCCAGGGCGCATCATGCGGTAGATGGCGACGCGGGCGGCGAACTCGTCGGTGGTTTCGTCGATGCGCAGGGTCTGCGAGATGTACGGGCCTTGGTCCAACTCGTTGGTGTAGATGCACTGCAGATCGTGGATGCCGGCGCTGCGCAGCTTCTTCAGCAGCGCTTCGGTCAGCTCGTCGTTGGCCTTGGCAATGATCTCGCCGGTGTCGCCGTCCACGATGTTGCGGGCCACCACGCGACCGATCAGGAAGTCTTCCGGCACGCTGACGTGGGTGGTGCCCGATTGCTCGAGCTCACGGGTGTGGCGCGCGGTGATGCGCTTGTCCTTGGCCACGACCACCTTGCCCGACTTGTCGGTGATGTCGAAACGGGCCACTTCGCCACGCAGGCGTTCGGCCACGAACTCCATGTGCGCGCCGCTGTCCATCAGGCGGAAGTTGTCGTTGACGAAGAAGTTCGCCAGGATCGACTCGGGGTTCAGGCCGATGGCCTTCAGCAGCGTGGTGACCGGCATCTTGCGGCGGCGGTCAACGCGGAAGTACAGCAGGTCCTTGGGATCGAATTCGAAGTCCAGCCACGAGCCACGGTAAGGAATCACGCGGGCCGAGAACAGCAACTTGCCCGAGCTGTGGGTCTTGCCCTTGTCGTGTTCAAAGAACACGCCCGGCGAGCGGTGCAGCTGGGACACGATCACGCGTTCGGTGCCGTTGATGATGAAGGAACCCTTGTCGGTCATCAGGGGCACTTCACCCATGTAGACCTCTTGTTCCTTGACTTCCTTGACCACCTTCGACTGCGCGCTCGAGGACTCGCGGTCGTAAATGATGAGCTGCACCTTGGCACGCACGGCGGAAGCGAAAGTCAGGCCACGGGTCTGGCACTCACGCACATCAAAAGCCGGCTTGGCGAGGTTGTACTCGACAAACTTCATCTCGACAAAACCATTGTGCGAGACGATCGGGAAAGCGGCTTCGAAAGCAGCTTGCAGGCCTTCAGCAGTCCGTTTTTGGGGGGCACGATCTGCTTGCAGGAACGCGGTGTAGGCGTCCTTTTGCATCTGCAGCAGGTAAGGCACTTCGAGCACGCTGTCGCGGCTGCCGAAAGACTTGCGAATTCGCTTGCGTTCGGTGTAGCTGTACGTGGATGTTTGGGCCATGAAATCTCCGGGCAAAGACATGAGTCCTGGGTCTTCGACGATGGGAAACGCACGGTGGCGCACGCTGGGGCACACTCGGGCGAGACTTGGCGGTTGGCCACTACCAACCATGGCTGACGGCGATGCGTTGCACATCGCCCGAACCAAGGCGTCTTCTGCTGTCGGGGTCAGAAAACACTCAAAAGAGGCCAATTTGCCTCTTTTGGGTGTGCTCTGCTTGGATGCATCCAAGAAGCACCAAAGGCTGGAGGCCTTTTGGGGCACTCCAGCCTCTGAGCGAGACCCAATTACTTGAGTTCGACCTTGGCGCCAGCGTCTTCCAGCTTCTTCTTGGCAGCTTCGGCGTCGGCCTTGGCAATGCCTTCCTTGACGGCCTTGGGAGCGCCGTCGACCAGGTCCTTGGCCTCCTTCAGACCCAGACCGGTGATTTCGCGCACGGCCTTGATGACGGACACCTTGTTGGCGCCAGCGTCGGTCAGCACGACGTTGAATTCGGTCTTTTCTTCAGCGGCCGGAGCAGCAGCGCCGCCACCAGCAGCGGGAGCGGCCATGGCGGCAGCGCTCACGCCAAACTTCTCTTCGATGGCCTTGACCAGGTCGTTGAGTTCGAGGACCGTCATGCTGTCGAGAGCGGTCAGAAATGCGTCTTTATCGAATGCCATTTTTAAATTCCTAACAATTGGTTAACAGGTGACTGCGCGCTCAAGCAGCAGCCACTTCTTCGGTAGCGGCAGCAGCCACTTCCTCGGTTGCGCCTTCGCCCTTTTTGGCCGCCAGAGCACCCAGCACCACAGCGGTACGGGAGATGGGGGACATCAACAAGCCGCACAACTGGGCCAACAGCACGTCCTTCGACGGAATGCTAGACAGTTGCTTAACGCCGTTCACATCCAGGACTTTGCCTCCGATGGCGCCACCACGAATCACCAGCTTGTCGTTGGTCTTCGCGAAATCGGCCACCACCTTAGCGGCGGCCACAGCGTCTTCAGAGAAGCCATAGATCAGCGGACCGGTCATCTGGTCGGCGACAACGTCAAACTGGGTGCCAGCCACAGCACGGCGGGCCAGGGTGTTCTTCAGAACACTCAGGCTCACACCCTTGCTGCGTGCATCGACGCGCAGTTTGGTCATGTCAGCGACCGTGATGCCACGGTATTCCGCGATCACGAGCGTTTGAGCTTTAGCGGCGAGGCTGGTCACTTCGGAAATGACCGCTTCTTTCTCACTGCGATTCAGACTCAAGGTCTACTCCTTCAAAATGCGTTTTGGGTCGGAACCCGCAACGCGCCTTAGTGCAGCGACCAACTGTTTTGGAAAATTTCCATCTGCAGCGGGATCGCCATCTGCGCTGGCCCCTCGGGTATTAAGTGCCTGCCTTGCGGCGTGCACACCAGCGGTCTTGGATGGCCCCTGACAGCCTTGCAGCCATCAGGGCCCACCACACCAGAGGGCTTTCACCCTCTGACGATTTCTTCAATCGAGCGATTAGGCTGCGATGGTTTGGGTGTCAACGCGAACGCCCACGCCCATGGTCGAGGACACAGCCACCTTGCGCAGGTAAACACCCTTGCTGGTCGCCGGCTTGGCCTTGTTCAGGGCATCGACCAGCGCAGCCAGGTTGGCTTGCAGCTTGTCGGTGTCGAACGAGCGACGGCCGATGGTCGAGTGGATGATGCCGGCCTTGTCGACGCGGAATTGCACTTGACCGGCCTTGGCGTTCTTCACAGCCGTGGCGACGTCCGGGGTCACGGTGCCCACCTTCGGGTTAGGCATCAGACCGCGCGGGCCCAGGATTTGACCCAGGGTACCCACGATGCGCATGGCATCGGGGGCAGCGATCACGACGTCGAAAGGCATGTCGCCCGCCTTGACCATGGCAGCCAGGTCGTCCATGCCGACCACGTCAGCGCCAGCGGCCTTGGCTTCTTCAGCCTTGGCGCCTTGGGCGAACACAGCGACACGCTTGGTCTTGCCGGTGCCGTTGGGCAGCACGACAGCGCCACGAACCACTTGGTCCGACTTCTTGGCGTCAACGCCGAGTTGCACAGCCACGTCGATGGATTCATCGAACTTGGCGGTTGCGCAATCCTTCACCAGGGTGAGGGCGTCGTTCAGGGGGTACAGCTTGTTGCTGTCAACCTTGCCTTGCAGGGCTTTTGCTTTTTTGGTGAGCTTAGTCATCACAGACCTTCCACCGTCACGCCCATGGAGCGTGCGGAACCGGCAATGGTACGAATGGCGGCATCAACGCTGGCAGCGTTCATGTCCTTCATCTTGGTCTTGGCGATCTCTTCGAGCTGAGCGCGGGTGATCTTGCCGACCTTGTCGCTGTGCGGACGGGCAGAGCCCTTGTCCAGCTTGATGGCCTTCTTGATCAAGGTGGTCGCCGGGGGCGTCTTGATGATGAAGGTGAAGCTCTTGTCAGCGAACGCGGTGATCACCACCGGCAGCGGCAGACCAGGCTCAACACCTTGGGTCTGCGCGTTGAACGCCTTGCAGAACTCCATGATGTTCAGACCACGTTGACCCAGTGCCGGGCCGATCGGGGGGGACGGGTTGGCCTTGCCAGCTGGAACTTGCAGCTTCACAAAACCGACGATTTTCTTCGCCATGCTTTACTCCTTGCGGGTCAAACGCGGCACCACTCGACATGAGCGGCGCAGCTTCCCGGGGTTAACGACTCTGAGTTTTGACGGGGTGCCGAATCGGGTAGCACCTCAACCGGCGAACCGGGAAAGGGAGGGGAGCAAACTCAGGTCTTTTCGACCTGGGTGAACTCGAGCTCGACCGGGGTGGCGCGACCGAAGATGGTCACCGACACACGAACCTTGCTCTTTTCGTAGTTGACTTCTTCGACCGAGCCATTGAAATCCGTGAACGGGCCTTCCTTGACGCGAACCAGTTCGCCCACTTCAAACTCGACCTTGTGACGCGGCTTGTCGGTGCCTTCTTGCATCTGGCTCACGATCTTCTGCACTTCGGCTTCGGAGATCGGAGCAGGTCGGTTCTTGGCGCCACCCACAAAGCCAGTGACCTTGTTGGTGTGCTTGACCAAGTGCCAGGACTCGTCGTCCATGACCATCTCCACCAGCACGTAGCCGGGGAAGAAGCGACGCTCGGTGGTCTTGCGCTGGCCGTTCTTCATCTCCACCACTTCTTCGGTGGGGACCAGGATGCGACCAAACTTGTGCTGCATGCCGGCGCGGTTGATGCGCTCGAGGATGTTGCGCTCGACGGCCTTTTCCATGCCCGAATAGGCGTGCACCACGTACCAGCGCAGATCCGGGTTCACGGGCGCCGCAGCCGCTTCGCCTGCGGTGTTGTCAACAGCGTCAGTCATTATTTCTTCCAGCCCAGAATCAAGTCGTAGAACAACCATTCCAGGGTTTTGTCAGTGAACCAGAGGAACAAAGCCATGACGACCACAAAGGCGAACACATAGGCCGTGATCTGCATGGCTTCTTTGCGGGTGGGCCAGACCACCTTGCGAACTTCGCGCACGGCTTCGCGGCCAAAGGCCACCAACTGGCGACCCGGCTCAGACGTCAGGAAGACGCCCACGGCGGCTGCCAGGCCCACGATCAGGGCGGCCCACTGAGCCCAGGCGCCTTGGCGCGACAGCAGATAAAACGCCACCAAGGCTGCAAGCACCAGAGCACTTGCAGCCGCGATCTTGGCCTTGTCGGCCCCGGCACTGACGGTTTCAACCTGTGAAGTTGCCATGATTGGCTGGTTCCCGCTTGAAAATTGTTGCGTGTCCTGAGACACCGAAGCCCGTCAGGTCTTGACGGGCTTTTGGGTTGCCACCTTCAGGTGGCAGGGGCAGTAGGAATCGAACCTACAACCTTCGGTTTTGGAGACCGACGCTCTGCCAATTGAGCTATACCCCTCCGTGTCAATTAGGCGATGATGGTGGCCACAACGCCAGCACCCACGGTCTTGCCGCCTTCGCGGATGGCGAAGCGCAGGCCTTCTTCCATGGCGATGGGGTTGATCAGCTTCACAGTGATCGACACGTTGTCGCCA
>NZ_JAQSIP010000003.1 GCF_028649475.1 Curvibacter cyanobacteriorum | reverse complement strand
GCCCGTGACGCCGCCGTGTCGGTGGACGCCAAGTCCCGCGTGCTGCCCGAAGTCAAGTCGGCCCTGACCCGCGCTGAAGTGCGCCAGGCCGCCGCCACCGCCAACCGCGCTGGCCAACTGCACACCGGCGAACTGAGCTTCTGAGCCGCTTCAGGTGGGGCAGCTTGCCCCACCCACACAGCACAAAGCCCGCTTCGGTGATGCACCAGAGCGGGCTTTGACACGTTGAGCAGCTTGAAAACGGTGGGCCGAAACGCCTCAGTGGATGGCCACAGACTGCACCCCAGGCATGGCCTGGGCGCGGGCCCGCCAGCCGCCGGAGGCTTTGAGCTGCTCCCGGGTGAAGGGCTTTTCGGCACCAGAGAGGCGAATGGCCAGTTGCATCTCCCATTCATGGGTCGGCAAATAAGTCACTTGGCGGCCTGCAAAGGCCAGCAAAAGCGCCAAAGGCAGCCAACGAGCCCAACTCGGCGTCGGGTTCAGGCGGCCCAGGGCCAGCAAGGCGGCGCCACTGACCAGCGTGCCCAACAACCAGGCCGACATGACCTCGCTCCAACTGTGGGCCCCCAGTTTGACGCGGGACACCCCCACCAAAATGGCCAGCGACCAGCCCAGCAAGGCCAGCAAGACGCGCAGGCGCCCACCTTGTGGTGCCAGAAAAGCCCCCAGCAACGGTGGCAGCACGGACGTGGCCAACACCGCATGACCGCTGATCCCGGTGAAATTGACCGCGGCAATGCCGTAGCCCCAGCCCATGAACATCAGTTTGGTCAGCAGGGTCAGACTGGCGGCCAAGCCCAGGCTCAGGCCCCAGCACAGCAAGGCGCTGCGCTGACCACCGCGCCAGAGGCCCAAGGCGGCCAACCACCAGACCGGCAGGATCAAACCGGCCGAGCCCAGGTGGGTGATGGTTTCCCAGGTACGGTACCCGAGGGGGAACAACTCACTCATGGTGCGTGAAGAACAATCGAAAAGCGTGGCAAACCACAGGACAGGGAGGCCTCGGCGGCGCAGGCCCCGAGGTCGGCCGGAGTGTACCGGCACTAGGGTTTATACCTGTTTCAAGGGGTTTTGCGGCCCCCGCCAGGGCTCAAGCGCCCACCAGGGCCAAGTAAGCCTGACGGGTTTCGGGCGACACCGCGGCCAACACCTGGGCATGCGAGGTCTTGTGCCGGGCCAGCAAACGCGCCGACGCCACGGCTTTCGATTTGCAGTACCAGTGGCAGCTGTGCTGCATCAGGAACAACTCGGCCGACAACTGGAAGGCGCGGTCCCGCGGTGACAGGCCGGCGGCCGCGCTGCCGCCCTGCACGCTCTGGGCCAGGCCCCGGGCATGGATCTTCAGCAGCTCCCGCAGGTCAAACGACAGGCTTTGCGGCAGGCGGTCCGCCCACGGCAGGGCCAGGGGCAGGCGGCTGACCCGGGTCAGCGCGCCATCGACACGCGCGAACTCATTGGCAAAGCGGTTGAACTGGTCGCTGAGGCTGGTTTCACAACCGGTGAGCACCTGCCAGACCTGCTCACGGCGTGCCGGATCGCTTTCGCCCAGGGCCCGCAGGTAGCCCTCGGTGAGCGTCTCCATGAGCTTCTCGATCTGGTACTGCCCCAGCACGCTGCCCAGCAGCGCGATGCGGCGCCGCTGCTCCTGGGCCTTGAAGAAATGACAGGCAATGCCCCCCAGCAGGGCCAACAAAAAGAGATCCATGACGTGCGCGCGCTTCGATGGCAAAAAGAGTTCGAGTGTAGCCAGCCATGAGCCCGACGGCCCCCAGCAAGCCCCGGTCTAGGGGCATGTCCCAAGGCGGCAGTCGAGGGACCGCCAGCCGGCCTGCAGTGCAGGCGCAGGCGCTGGACGCCCGCTCAAGCCAGCAGCTGCCGGCCCACGCCCCAGGCTGCTTGCAGGCCCAAGGCACCACTGGCCAGCAGCGCCAGGCCAAAGGCGGGGCCACGCCCGGCCGGGTCTGCCAAGTAAGCCTGGGCGTACCACAGCCGCCCCAGCAGCCAGACCGCGCCCGTTGCGGCCGCCCACAGGTCCTGCCCCCAAGCGGCGGCCAGCCACAGCAAGGGCAAGGTCAGCACGGTGTTCTCGAGGGTGTTCATCTGGATGCGGTAAGCGCGCTCGAACATCGGGTGCCCCGTGACGGCCGGCGCGTGGATGCTGTAGCGCCCACGCGCCCGGGCCACCCCCATGCCAGTGCCCAGCAAGAGCAGCACCATCAACAAAGTGATCACAGAGGTCAAAGGCCAGGCGGTCATGGTCAATCCGTTCCAAACAAAGCGGCAGCGGCGGTCACCGGCACGGCACGACAGGGGCCTCGCCCGGTGGGCATCGGCCGTTTTTACCATGGGCCACCGCCCGCCCCCGGGCCGGCATGGGCGCGGGCTCGGGGCGCGCGCCCGTCAAGCCGACAGCCCGTCGTCGTGTCCGGTCAGCCCCAGGGTCTCGATGCGCAGCCGCACCGGCGGGGCAGCCGACCAGGGGCTGGCCGCCAGCTCGGCGGTCAGGGCTTGCCAGACCGACTCAGGCGCCGGCCCGCCCAGCAAGACCCAGGCGGACGCTGATTCGGGCGTGGCCTGCCCCCCCGACCCGGACGCCACCGCGGCCTGGGGCTGCAAGCGCCGCACCGGCACCCTGTGCGCCGCGAGGCGTTCGCTCAGCAGGCGCAAGCCGGCCTGGGCGCTTTGCACCGGCCAGCGCAGGTAGCAGGCCGCCACCGACGCCGACAGGGCCTGCACCGGCCGTGGCCGCAGCGCCTCTGGGTGGAAGGCCAGGTGTGGCACGCGCAGGCCAGCGGCCGGGCCTGGCGGTTGACGCGCCAGATCGACCAGGTCGGCAATCACCGCCGCGCCCGTGGGCTCGCCCCCGGCGCCAGCGCCGCCGTAGGCCACCACGCCCGAGGCATCGCCGTGCACCAGGATGCCGTTCAGCGCCCCCTCGACCGAGGCCAGGGGGTGACGCCGCGGCAGCAGCACCGGTTGCACGCGCAGCGACAGGGGCGCGTTCGCCTCCGGGCCCAGGGACTGCGCCACACCCAGCAGCTTGATGCGGTAGCCCAGCGCCTCGGCCTGGCGCACGTCCTGGGCCTGCAGGTCGCGGATGCCCTGCACGGCCACCTGCTCAAACTGCAGCGGCGTGCCAAAAGCCAGCGCCGACAACAGCGACAGTTTGTGGGCCGCGTCGATGCCGTCGACGTCAAAAGCCGGGTCGGCTTCGGCGTAGCCCAGGCGCTGGGCCTCGCGCAGCACCGCGTCGAAGTCCTGGCCGGTGTCACGCATCTCGGACAGGATGAAATTGCTGGTGCCATTGATGATGCCCGCCAGCCAGTCGATGCGGTTCGCGCTCAGGCTCTCACGCAGCGCCTTGATGATCGGGATGCTGACCGCGACCGCCCCCTCAAAGGCCACGCTCACGCCGCGCGCGGCGGCCGCGGCAAAGATCTCGTCACCATGCAGCGCCAGCAAGGCCTTGTTGGCCGTGACCACCGATTTGCCCTGCGCAATCGCCTGCAAGACCCATTCGCGCGCCAGCGTGGTGCCGCCCACGGCTTCCACCACCACGTCGATGTCGGGGTCGCGCAGCAGGTCGGCCACCTCGACCCGGCGCACCTCGGGCGCCAGCAAGGGGGCGGCGCGCTCACGGCGACGCACCGCCACCTGGGTGATCACCACGGGGCGACCCGCCCGCGCCGCGATCGCGGCCTGGTTGCGTTGCAGCACGCGGTAAGTGCCCAGGCCCACATGGCCCAGGCCAATGAGGCCCACCCGCAGGGCGGGGGCAGGCGCGGGCGCGCCCGCCAGGGGCGCACAGAAGGCTTCAGGATCTTGGTACACAGTCATCTCCGAACAAAAAGAAAACCCAGCTGCCGGGCTGGGTTCGTTCGGGGACAAGACACCAGGGGCAGCCGGTACGGCCACCCCAACGCTGCTAGGGGGCCGCGGTGGTCATGGTGCTAATCATCATGGTGCTGAGGTTCATGCCGTCCAGGGCCGACACCCCCGTCCGTGCGGACACGGCAGCGCCCACGCTCAGCCACAGGGCGCCGCGCGGGGACAGGGGGAAGTTCTGGAACGTCATGCCGGACAGTCTACAAGAAAACCGCGGTCGGCCCGCCCGCGCCGCGCAGGCCGGCGTCAGCGCGGGGCACCGGCCTCAGCGCGGAGCGCGGGCCTCGGCTTGGGCGGCGGCCCGCCAGGCGGGGTCAAAGTAACGGTCAATGCCCTCACCCAGGCCCTGAAACACCTGCTCCAGGGTGCGCGCCTGGGCCCCAAACAAGGCCTGCAGCACCCGGGCGTCTTCGAACAAACCATGCAGGTACAGGCCCAGCACGTTGCCGGCGGCGTTCTGCCAGGCCAGGCCCGGGATCAACTCGCGGGCCACATCACCGGCAGCGGCCATGGCCGGGTGCTGGGCGGTCTGGCCGTGGTGGATCTCATAGCCTTGCACCGGGCAGTCGGCCAGCGCCGACCAAGCGCCTTGCGCCGCACCAAAACGGCTTTGCGCGTGGCGCACCGTCTTGTCGGGCGCGAAGGCGGTGACCAGGGGCAGCAGGCCCAGACCGGGCGCGTTGCCATCGATGCCGTGGGTGTCGATCAAGGCCTCGCCCAACATCTGCAGGCCACCGCAGACGCCGAGCACGCGCCCGCCACGGGCGGCGTGCTCGGCCACGGCTTGGTCCAGGCCCTGGGCACGCAACCAGGCCAGGTCGGCGGCGGTGGCCTTGCTGCCGGGCAGGATGATCCAGTCCACGCCCTGCACTTCGGCGGGGGTGCGGGCCCATTGCAGGCGCACCCCCGGCACGTTCTTGAGCGGCTGAAACTCATCGAGGTTGCTGATGCGCGGGTAGGCCAGCACCGCGATGCGGGTGTGCACCGCGCCCGCGGCACCGCGGCTGCGGTCGTCGAACACGCCGTCCTCCTCGGGCAGGCCGTGCTCCCACAGCATGGGGATGACGGCCACGGTGGGCACGCCGGTCAGGTCCTGCAGCATCTCGGGGGCCGGCGCCAGCAGGCTGGCGTCGCCGCGGAACTTGTTGAGCACAAAGCCCTTGATCAGGGCCCGCTCGTCCTCAGGCAGCAGGGCCCAGGTGCCGAAGAGGTGGGCAAACGCGCCACCGCGGTCGATGTCGCTGACCAGCAGGCAGTCGGCCTGGGCGTGGCGCGCCACCCGCATGTTGACGATGTCGCTGGCGTGCAGGTTGATCTCGGCGGGCGAGCCTGCGCCCTCGATCACCACCACATCGTGGTCGGCACGCAAGTCGTCCAGCGCCTGCGCGATGGCCGGCCAGACGTGTTCGCTGCGGCCGCGCCAGGGCATCTCGGTCAGGGCCTGGTTGACCTGGCCCAGCAGCACCACCTGGCTGCGCGTGTCGGCCTCGGGCTTGAGCAGCAAGGGGTTCATGCGCACCTCGGGCTCGGCCCGGGCGGCCAGGGCCTGGAAGTACTGGGCGCTGCCCACCTCGCCCTCCCCGCCTTGCAGGCCCGCCACCACGCGGGCGTTGTTGCTCATGTTCTGCGCCTTGAAGGGCGCGACCTTGAAGCCCTGGTTGCTGTACCAGCGGCACAGCGCCGTGGTCAGCCAGCTTTTGCCAGCGCCGCTGGTGGTGCCCAGCACCATCACGCAGTGCGCGGGGCCGGAGGTGATTCGGGAGGGGCTCGTCATGGGGTCCATTCTGAAGGCAGAGCGGGCGGTGGCCCTTGATGCAAAGCGGCTTGCAACACGGCTTGCGAGGCCGGCGGCAGCACGCCCAGGCGCCAGTGGCCGGGCAGGCCAAAAGAGCGCGCGTCGCGCAGCTTGAGCCCCTCGCGGCGCCAGGCCGGCAGGGCGTGTTGCCAGGCGGGGGGAACCGCGACGCAGAAGTAGTTGGCCTGGCTGGGCAGGACGCGCCAGCCCAGCGAGGTGAACAAGGCTTGCTGGCGGGCTTTCCAGTCGGCCAGCGTGGCGCGGGCCTGCTGCAACCAGCGCGCCGCCTCGGGCTCGCACCAGGCCTGCAACAGCGCCACGCCCTGCGCACCGAGCGGCCAGGAGGGGCAGAGGTCGGCCAGCGCGTGGACCGCCTCTTCGGCCCCGGCAGGCGCGAGGGCATAGGCGCCGCGCACCCCCGTCAGGCCCAGCGACTTATTGGGTGAAAACAACTGCCAGACCTGGTCCAGCGTCGCGGCGCTCAAGGCGCAGTGGCCGCTCAGGCGCAGCGGGTGGTAGGCGCGGTCCAGCACCCCCCAGGTGGCGCCGTCGAACACCGTGGCCGCCACCCCCTGCCCCAGCGGGCTGCCCGGGTCACAGGCCCAGCGCAGTCGGGGCAGTTTTGGGTCCGCGTCGTCAGTGGGCTCGGCGCCATCGGCGTAGCTTTGCAGCGGCAGCCCCCAAGCCTGCGCGGCCTGGGCGTAGTCGCCATAGGCATGGCGCGGCACCTCGACCGCGGCCCCCCCATGGCGTGCCCGCCAGGCGGTGAAACGGAAGATGAACTCGCTGGCACTGCCTGCCAGCACCACCCGCGCCGGGTCCACGCCGTGGTGCTGCGCCAAACAGCCGCGCAGGTGCTGGTAGTGCGCGTCGGGGTAGCGCGTGACGTCAGCGCTCAGCACGGCGCGCCAGGCGCTGGGACAAGGGCCACAGGCGTTGCTGTTGGTCGAGAAGTCATGCGCGGGCACGCCCGCGGCGTCGGGGCCACCGTGCTCGCGCGGGCGGCCCTGCGCCGCCGCCATCAGGGCGGGCAAGGGGTTCACCAGGGCCTCCCGACCGCCCAGGTCAGCAGCATGCCCAGCCCGCCCCCCAGCAGCACGGCCCGGCCGGCCAGCGCGATGGCGCGCTCGGTGTGCACGGCCTCGGGCGCAGGTGCACCGGGGTTGAGGGTGTAGACCCCGGGCTTGGCCAGGCGCACCGACAGGCGCAAGGCCAACGCGGCCATGGGCCAGCCGCTGTTGGGCGACGGGGTCTGCCGCGCCTGGGTGGGCAAGGCGCGCCACAAGGCCCCGCGCCCACCAAGCAACAGGCCCGCGGTCAGTCGCGCGGGCACCCAGGACAAGGCGTCGTCAGCGCGGGCCGCCCATTTGCCGGCCCAGGCCCAGTAACGCCACTCGCCCGAGGCACTGCGGCGCCAGCCCGGGTAGCCCCACATGGCGTCGGCGGTGTTGGCAAAGCGGTACAGTGCCGCGCCCGGCAGACCGGCCACGGCAAACCAGAACAGGGGCGCGATGACCGAGTCGTTGAGGTTCTCCGACAGCGATTCCAGCGCGCTTTCGCGCACCTCGCTGGCACTCAGTGCGCTGACGTCGCGGCTCACCAGCCAGGCCAGGCGCTGGCGCCCTGCGTCCAGCGATTGACCCAGTGCGGCTTCGACCGCCTGCACCTCGAGGCGCAGCATGCGCCAGGCCAACAGGGGCTTGAGCAACAGGCCCAGCCCCAACACCGCGGCCAGCGGGCCCAGGCTGAGCAGCGCTTGCTGCAAGCCCGCGGCCACGGCCACCGTCAGCGCAGCGCCAGCGCCCCACAGCGCCGCCCCGGCCAGGCCGCGCCGAAGGTCGCGCCGCCCCTCGGGCGACGGACCAACCCCGCGCTGCGGCGCCAACCACCGCCCCGCCCAGCCCAGGTAATGCCCCATCCAGACCACCGGGTGCCAGCGCACGGGTGGCTCGCCCAGGGCGTGGTCCACCGCCAGCGCCACGGCCAGGGCCGCCGCCAGCCACCACGAGGGCACCGCCCCCCCCGGGGACACCCACTCAAGCAACGCGGCCTCCCGGCGCCGGGACGTCGGGCACCGGCGCCCCCGGCCAGGGCTTGTCGTCGGCCGCTGCAGGGGCCTGATCGGCGGCCGCGAACAGGGATGAGGGCTGGCCCCAACGCTGGTCAAACACCAGCTCGGCCAGCGGCTGGCGCTGTGCCCAGCGTTGCTGTTGCAGCATGGGCTGGTCGTAAAAGCCGGGCACCGGGCCCAGGCACAGCAAGGCGATCACCTCGGCCCCCGGCGGCAAGCCGAGTTCCTGTGCCACGGCCTGCGGCTCGAAGATCGACACCCAGCCCAGGCCCAGGCCCTCGGCCCGGGCCGCGAGCCAGAGGTTCTGGATCGCGCAACTGGCCGAGGCCAGGTCCATCTGCGGCAGGGTGCGGCGACCAAAGACATGGCGCTCGCGCCCGTCGCACAGGGCCACCGCCAGCAGCTCGGCGGCGTCCAGGAGGCCCTGCACCTTGAGCTGCATGAACTCGTCCTGGCGCTGGCCCAGGGCCTGCGCGGTGGCCACGCGCTCGGCCTCGACCAGCGTGTGCAGGCGGGCCCGGCTCGCGGGGTCGGTGATGCGCACAAAGCGCCAGGGCTGCATGAAGCCGACACTGGGCGCGGCGTGCGCGGCCGCCAACAGGCGCCGCAGCACCACCGGGTCCACCTGGCCGCCCGCAAAGTGGCGCATGTCCCGGCGCTGCTCGATGGCGCGGTACACCGCGGCGCGCTCGGCCTCGGTGAACGGCGTGGCCGCGACCGACAGCGTGGGCTCAGGCACAGGGTGGGCCAAGGGGCTCAGTCCTCGATGCCGCGCTGCGCGGGGATGCCCGCGCGGAAGGCGTGCTTGATCAGGGTCATCTCGGTCACGGTGTCGGCGATGGCGATCAGCTCCTCGGGGCAACGCCGGCCGGTCAGGGCCACGTGCACATGGCGCGGCCGGTCGCGCAGGGTCTGTAGCACGTCCTCCAGGGGCAGCCAGCCGTAGATCAGCGGGTAGGTGATCTCGTCGAGCACGACCAGAAAGTGCTCGCCCGCCAAGATGGTGTTGCGCGCGCGCTGCCAGCCGTCACGGGCCAGTTGCGCCGAGTGTTCGAGGTCCTTGCTCTTCCAGCTGAAGCCATCGCCCAGGCCCTCGACCGGCACGCCCAGCTGTTCGAACATTCGGTGCTCGCCAAAGCGCGCCGACGGCACTTTCATGAACTGGTAGATGTGCACGGCCTTGCCACGGCCGTGGGCGCGCAGCGCCAGGCCAAAGGCCGCCGTGCTCTTGCCCTTGCCGTCGCCGGTGTTGATGATGATCAGGCCACGGCGCTCGCCCTCGGCTTTGTCATAAGGCTTCTCGGTGGGCGGGGTTTCAATCTGCATGCGGGTCTCGGGAAAAGGAATCAAAAGGGGGAATGACCGGCAGCGCCACCCACTGCCCTTGCAGGGCGTGGATGGCCAGCCGGTGGTCAAACACCTGCTCCAGGCAGCGGTGGGTGGTGGGGTCGTGGGTCGGGCCGTGGTGGCGCAGGCGGCCATCCGCCATGACCACCACATCGTCCGACTGCAGGGCCATGCCGATCTCGTGCAACACACTCACCACCGTGTGGCCCTGGCGCACCAGGGCCCGCACCGTGGCCAGCCAGTCGGCCTGGTGCGGGGGGTCGAGGTTGGCCAGCGGCTCGTCCATCAGCAGCACCGGGGCCTGCACCGCCAAGGCGCGCGCCAACAGCACGCGCTGGCGCTCGCCCCCCGACAGTTGGCCCAGGCTGCGCTCGCGCCAGTCCCAGGCCTGGGTGCTGCGCAGGGCCTGCTCGACCGCCGCGTGGTCGCGTGCGTCGGGGGCCGCCAGCCAGGCGCGGTGGGGCAGGCGGCCCAGCATGACCACGTCCCAGACGCGCAGGTCGTCGCCCGCCTGTTCGCTCTGCCCCAGCCAGGCCAGTTGCTGGCCGCGCACGCGCGCCGGCCAGTCCGCCAGGAGACGGCCCTGGAGTTCGACCTCGCCCTGGTGCGGCAGCAAGCCGGCCAGCACCCGCAGCAAGGTGGATTTGCCCGCCCCATTGGGCCCGACGACGCTGGTCCAGCGGCCTGCGGGCAAGGCCAGGTCGATGGCCTGCAACACGGGCCGACCGCCAAGCTGGGCCTGCACGCCCCGGGCCCGCAAAGCCGGCGCCCGGCCGGGCGGTGCCAGGTGCGCGCTCATGGTCGCCCCCCCAGCCCGCCGCGGCGGTGCATGAGCCACAGCAGGTAGCTGCCACCCAGCACGGCGGTCAGCACACCTACCGGCAGCTCTTGCGGCGCGGTGCACCAACGGGCCAGCACATCGGCCACCAGCAACAAACAGCCCCCGGCCAGGCTGGCCAGCAACAACTGCCAGGCGTGACCGGTTTTGACCAGGCCCCGCACCAGGTGCGGGGCGGCCAACCCGACGAAAGCGATCAAACCGGTCTGGGCCACGGCGGTGCCCGTGGCCAGCGCCAGCACGCCCACCAGCAGCACGCGCAAGGCGCCCAGCGGCAGGCCCAGGCTGAGGGCTGTGGCCTCGCCGAGCGACAGGCCATCGAGCACCCGCGACGCCGCCAGCGCGGCCACGGCGCAGGCGGCCCAAACGGTGCCCATCAGGGCCGCCGAAGTCCAGCCCACAAAGCCGGTGTTGCCCAGCATGAAGGCCTGCATGGGCTGCATGATGTCGGGCACGCGCAGCAAGAGCAGCGAGGTCACGGCCCCCAGCACCACCCCCACGATCACGCCGGCCAGCAGCAGGCGCAGGGTCTGCTGCACGCCACGCGCCAGCAGCAGGGTCAGCGCCACCGCGAGCACCGCCCCCACAAAAGCCGCGCCAGTGAGGCCCAGGCGCATCAGCCAGTCGGGCGACAGCAGCATGGCGGCCGGCTTGAGACCGAACAGCACCAGCGCCGTGGCCACGCCCAGCGACGCACCCGAGGCACTGCCCAGCAGGTACGGATCGGCCAGCGGGTTGCGGAACAGGCCCTGCGCCACCGCGCCCGCCAGGCCCAGCAAGGCCCCGGCGGCCAACGCCCCCAGGGTGCGCGGCAGGCGGATGTCGAGCACGATCTGCGCGGCCAGCGGGTCGGTCCACAGCGCGCTCAGGGGGCTGAGGCCGGTGCTGCCCACGCACACGCCCAAGGTCAGCAACAGGCCCGCCAGCAGCCCCATGCACAGCAACAGCGTCAGCGGTCGCAGACCGCTGCGCCGCCCGGGCGGCATGGCGGCCGCCGGCGCCGAGGGCGCAGGCGCGCGGTGGCCCCAGGCCGGCGCGCTCAAGGGGCCATCTCCTGCAGGCAGCGCGCCATCAGGCGGGCGGCTTCGCCCATGCGCGGGCCGGGCCGCACCAGCACATCGGATTGCTCCGGGGCGAAGCGGCAAATGCGGTTCTCGCGCACCGCACGGATGCGCTCCCAGCCGGGGCGCTGGCTCAGGCCCTCGAAGTTGCGGTCGCCGATCATGATGAGGTCGGGGTTGGCGCGCACCACGAACTCAGGGTTGAGCTTGGGGAACGGACCCAGCGAGGCGGGCACCACGTTGCGCGCGCCCAGGCGGGTCAGTGTTTCACCGATGAAGGACGATTCACCGGCCGCGTAAGGGGCGCGGTTCACCTCGTAGTAGACGCGGGTCTGGCGCACGCGGGCCGGCAGCGACTGCGCAGCGGCCGACACCTCGGCGTCGATCACGCGCCAGATGCGCGCGGCGCCCTGGGCCTCGGGCACCTGCAGCACCTGCCCGATCTTGTGCAGCACGCGCTGCACGTCGGCGTGGGTCTTGGGCTCCAGTGCCAGCACCTTGAGGCCCAGTTGCTCAAGCCGCGGTGTGACCCGGGCCGACTTGGCCAGCAACACGACATCGGGCCGCAAGGCCACGATGCCCTCGACATTGGCGTCGTCCAGCCCGCCCAGGTGCGGCAAGGCGCGCACGCTGACCGGCCAGGTCGAATAGCGGTCAACCCCCACCAGGCGCGGGCAGGCGCCCATCTCGCACACCGACTCGGTGAGCGAGGGCAGCAGGCTGATGATGCGTTGTGGGGGCGCCTCAAAGCGCACCGATTGACCGCGGTCGTCCTGCACCTCGTAGGCCGCCGCCGCCGGGCCGGTCCAAGCCGCCCAGGCCAGGCCCAGCGCCACCGCGCAGCGGCTCACCGGTCGGCTCAGCAAAAGGGTGAGAGGGTTCATGGGGACGGGGCCTCCGCTTTGAGGGTCAGGGGCAGGCCCGCCGCCATCAGGGTGACCCGGCCACAGGCCGCGGCCACCTGCTGGTTGAGGCGACCCAGTGCGTCCACAAACTGACGCACCTCGCGCCCCATGGGGATGACGCCCAGACCGATCTCATTGCCCACCAGCACCACCGGGCCGCGCGCCTGGTTCAGCGCCAGCAACAACTCAGCCACCGGGGCGTCCTGGGCCTGCTGGCCCGGCGCGGGCATCAGCCAGTTGGTCAGCCACAGGGTCAGGCAGTCCACCAGCACCAGGGTGTCGGGCTGGCTGAAACGGCGCAGCGCCTCGGCCAGGCGACGCGGCTCCTCGTGGGTTTGCAGGCCCGGCACGCGCAGGGCCCGGTCGTGCTGGTGGCGGGCGATGCGGGCCTGCATCTCGTCGTCCCAGGGCTGGGCCGTGGCGATCAGCCAGGCCTGGCGTTGCGGGGTCTGCAACCAGTCGCGGGCCAGGGTCTCGGCGCGGGCCGACTTGCCGCTCTTCTGACCGCCGAGGATGAATTCATGCAGGGCCCGGCTCATGCGGCCTCCGTCGGTAAAAACAAACGCGCCACGGCCTCAGGGGCCGAGGCAAACCAGGCATGGAAGTAACTGGCTTTCACCGGCCCCAGCGCATAGATGGCCTCGCCCTCGTGGGTCGGCCCGGCCTGGCTGGGTCGCTGGCTGCGCCCGATGGGGTGCAGCGCCGTCTCGCAACGCGAGTAATGGAAGGTGTGACCGCGCAGCACGCCAGCCCCCGTGTCCCACTGCTGCGGGCCCAACGCGGCCAGGCGCTTTTGCATCTGCACCCGGCCCGGCAATAGGCCCCAGCCCGCATGGACCTGGCCGTCCACGGTGACCAGTTCGTCGAACAGCGCCATCATGCCACCGCACTCGGCCCACACCGGGCGCCCGGCCGCCACATGGGCGTGCAGGCTGGCGCGCAGGGCCGACGCGGCGCTCAAGGCAGGGGCATGCAGCTCGGGGTAACCGCCGGGCAACCACAGCGCGTCGGCCTCGGGCACGGGCTCACCTTGAAGTGGTGAAAAAAAGTGCAGCTCCGCGCCGAGGGCGCGCAGCGTGTCCAGGTTGGACGGGTAGATGAAGCAGAAGGCCGCGTCGCGTGCCACCGCAATGCGCCGCCCGGCCAACCGGGGCGGGACGGGCGCCTGGGCCGGCACATCGCCCGGCCCGGCCCAGCGCGGCCACTGGGCGGCATCGGCCAGGTCGCGCTGGCCCAGCGGGGTCGCCGCCAGCGCATCGGCGGCCGCATCGAGGCGGGCCAGGGCGTCGGGCAGCTCGTGGGCGGACACCAGGCCCAGGTGCCGCTCGGGCAGGCTCCAGGCCGCATCGCGGGGCAGCGCCCCCAGCCAGCGGCCGGGCTCACGCAGGCCATCGCGCAGCATCTGCGCATGGCGTTCGCTGCCCACGCGGTTGGCCAGCACGCCCAACCAGGGCAGGTCGGGTTGGTAATGCTGCAGGCCGAAGGCCAGGGCCCCGAAAGTCCCCGCCATGGCCGACGCATCGATGACCGCCAGCACGGGCAGGCCAAAGCGCCGTGCCAGGTCGGCGGCACTGGGCTGACCGTCGAACAAGCCCATCACGCCCTCGACCACCACCAGGTCCGAGCTGAGCGCGGCCTGTTGCAGGCGCTGGGCGCAGTCGGCCTCGCCATTCATCCACAGGTCGAGCGAATGCACCGGCGCCCCGCTGGCCAGGCTGAGCCAGAACGGGTCGAGAAAATCAGGCCCGCACTTGAAGGCCCGCACCCGTCGCCCCGCGCGCTGGTGCAGCCGCACCAGCGCCGAGGCCACGGTGGTCTTGCCCTGGCCCGAGGCCGGGGCGGCGACCAGCACCACCGGGCAAAAGCCCGATGCAGCGCTCATCGGCGCGGCGACCACAGCAGCCCCACGTAGAGCTGGCGCCCCGGATTGGCGTAGGTGTTGGCCAGTTGGTAGGCCTTGTCGGCCAGGTTGTCGACCCGCGCCAGCAACTTCCAGTCGGGTGCGATCTCGGTGCTGGCCCGCAGGTTGAACAGCGTGTAGCCGCCCAGGGTGACGGTGTTGGCCGCGTTGTCGTAGCGGCGGCCCGACCATTGGGCCTCGGCACCCAGCAGCCACTGACCGTAGCGGGTTTCGGCGCCCAGCAGGCCGTGCTGGCGCGCGCGGCGGGCCAGCTGCTTGTTGGTGGTCAGGTCCTTCGGGTCTTGCACGTCGAGCGAGCCACGCAGCAGCACGCTGCCCAGCCGCTGTTCACCCGTGAAGGTGGCGCCCGAGTACTGGGCCCGGCCGGTGTTGGCATAGCAGCCAAAGGCCGAGGCGCAGGTGCCCGCGCCGCCAAAGCTGATCAGGTTGCTGACCTTGTTGCGGTACACCACCACGCCAAACAGGCTGCTGCCTTGCTGGTAGCGCAGGCCGGCCTCGAGGTTGCGGCTGGTCTCGGGTTGCAGACCCGCCAGGCCGTATTCGCTGAAGCGTTGGTACAGCGTCGGCGCGCGGAAGGCCGTGCCCGCCGAAGCCGTGGCCCGCCAGGCGGGGGTCAGCGCGTAACCATAGGCCACGCTGCCGGTGTTGTGGGCGCCGAATTCGCTGTCGCGGTCGTGGCGCACATTGAGTTGCAGCGTGTGCTCACGCAGGCGCAGGCCGTAGCCCAGGGCCAGGGCGTCTTGCGAGCGGCTGCGGTTGATGGGGTTGTTGACCAGCGTGTCCTCTTTGCGTTCGAGGGCTGCGGACACCGAGCCAAGGTCCAGCTTCCAGTCGTTTTGCAGCAGGTAGCCGCGCAGGCGCGTCTTGGTCTGGTAGACCGAGGGCTGGGTGGTGTAGGTGTCGGCCGACTCGTTGACGCTCAGGCGGGTGCTGTAGCGGTCGCTCCAGCGCGCCATCCAGTTCAGGCCCGCGGCATAGAGGCGGTGCATGTTGCGGTCATCGGCACGCAGGCTGGCGTCGTAACCCGAGTTCATGTTGCTGCCCAGCAGCGTGGCCTCGATGCGCTGGTCGCGGTTGAGCTGGGCTCCGACGCGGGCATAGCCGGCGTTGTTGCGGTAGCCGTCACGGTCCGGGTTGGCGGTGGCCAGCGTTCGGGCATTGAAGCCCAGGCTGGTCTTGTTCTGCACGCCAACCGCGTAGTCCACGACGCCGGTGCTGCCGCTGAGGCTGGCTTCGGCATGGGTGCTGCGCAGGCTGCCCACGCCCACACCGACGCTGGCTTGAGGCGCGCCCTCTCCCTTCTTGGTGAAGATCTGCACCACGCCACCGATGGCATCCGAGCCGTACACCGCGCCCGCCGGACCGCGCAGCACTTCGATGCGATCGATCAGGCCCAGCGGGATCGACTCCCAGGGAGCCCCGCCGGTGGACTGCGAGTCCACCCGGGCGCCGTCGATGTAAACCGCGGTGAAACGCGACTCGGCGCCGCGCAGGAACACACTGGTGGTCGAACCAGGGCCACCATTGCGCGAGATTTCAACGCCCGGCAGGCGCGCCAGCACATCGGCCAAGGCCCCCAAGCCGCTGCTCTCGATGGTCTCGCGGTCGATGATGGACACATCGGCCACCAAGTCCATCAGCGGTTGCTCGGTGCGGGTGGCCGTGATGACGGTCTCCTTGAGCGGGTTGAGCGCGGCCAGCAAGACCGGTGCAGACGAGGCCGTCTGGGCCAATGCGGGGGCGGTGAGAGCGGTCAAGGCCAGGGGCAACAGGGCCAGACGGGCAGCGCCGCAAGACGCCAAAGCGCGTGCGCGAACAGGGGAGTTCTTCATGGAAAACAAACAAAGCAGGTTGGTCCGCGCCGGCATCCCCGCCAGCATTGGACGTTTCGGCAAACCTGGCGGGCATCCGGGGACACGCGCGGCAGTTCACCACCTTGTTGGCCGGTATCCGGGCTGGCAGACCAACCTTTCTCGCCTTCCCAGATGCGTGTTCAGGGCATCCAGTGGCTGTTGTGAAAAAGGCAGAGTCGCGGCGCGACCCGTCTGCTTGACCGTTGCGGGGGCAGCGCAGGTTTCGGGTGATTTCGCCGGTGGCGAGCCCGTTCCTGCTTCCCGTTGAACTGCGGCATGCGAACCACACCGCGAGCACCAACGCCGCCATTTTAAAACCAATCACTGACGCTCGGCCTACAATGATGGGCTGTATGTCCAACGCAGTACCGCACCCCATTGACCAGATCGCCGATCGAGTTGAGCGGCTGCTGCTGCGTCACGAAGAGCTGCAGCGCACCAATCGCCTGCTGACCGAGCAAGTGGCCGCCTTGTCGCGAGAGCGTGACAGCCTCAAATCCCGCTTGAATGCGGCCCGTTCGCGGGTCGAGGCCTTGCTGGAACGCCTCCCTCCGCCGCCGACCGACGCCGCCTGAGGCCATGAAACAAGTCGAAGTTCAGATCATGCAGCAGAGCTATCTGCTGGCCTGCCCGGAAGGTCGGGAGTCGCGTCTGCTGGACGCGGTGGAGCGGCTCGACACCGCCATGTGCAAGATCCGCGACGCGGGCAAAGTGCGCGCCCGCGACCGCATCGCGGTGCTGGCGGCCTTGAACTTTGCCTTTGAGCTGGCCGACCGCGAGACCGCCGAACTGCAAGCGCAGGCCCTGGCGCGTCAAGCCCAGGAAGCCCAGGCGGCCCGCCCGGCCACCCCCTTGGTCGAGCACGGGCCCTTGTCCGACGCGCGCCAGGCCCGGCTGAGCCTGCTCATGGCCCAGCTCGATGCAGCCCTGGGCGAAGACGGTCACCTGATCTGACGCGGCGCCGGGCCGGGTTCGGCCTCACTGTCCAGGCACGCGAGCCAGCGCCGTGCGGGCACTGGCAGCTTGATTCGCTGCCCCACCCCAGCCGAACTGGGCCCGTTTGACAAGCCCCGCCGGCAAAGCCCCTAAAAACAAGCCGCTCGGCGGCCGCGAAGCCGCCAAGGGCCTGACTCAGGCCTACAATAGGCACCGTCTGCGGTACGCGCCGGGCTTTATATTTCCTTGAACCAATGCTCTTTGAGCCCGGGCTTGGTACATCGGCTGGTGAGCGTGATCGTCTCGCGTCAGATGAACCCAACGCCAGTCTGCCCTTGCCCACCTGAACCCCCGGTTCAGGATGCCGGTCCGGTGGTATTCGCAGACACCTCTTCCGCGCTTCAGCTCCCTCCGGGCTGAGCGCCGTGGCCCCAGTCCTGGGACACCACAGACCCCGCCCAAGCAAAAAGCCACCGCACAGCGGTGGCTTTTTTGTTTGGCCAGTCCGGCTGAGCCGTCGGGTCTGGGTCGACCCGCCGCCCCGCCAGTGGTCGAGCTCAGAAGCTTTCCCAATCGTCCTCGCGCGCCGGCACTGGTGACTTGCTGGCCGGCGGCAGCGCGGCCGCCTTGACCGGCGCCGCGGGGCGGCCAGAGGCCGCAGGCGCCAACGCCGGCGCCGCAGCCGACTTCAACGCGGGCGACTTGACGGCAGGGGCGGCCACCGCCTGACGGCGAGGGGCTGGTGCGGAACGAGGGCTTGCTGCCCCCATGCCCGGGGCCAGCTTGAACACCGCCACCGCGCGCACCAGGTCATCGGCCTGCACCCGCAGGCTGTCCGCTGCCGCGGACATTTCTTCGACCAGTGCCGCGTTTTGTTGCGTGGTTTGGTCCATCTGGGTGACGGCTTCGCCAATCTGGGTCACACCCTGGGCCTGCTCCGAGGTGCCGGCCGAGATCTCGCCCATGATGTCGCTGACCCGCTGGATGCTGCCCACCACCTCGCTCATGGTGGCGCCCGCACGGTCGACCAGGACCGAACCGGACTCGACGCGCTCGACGCTGGCCTGGATCAGGCGCCGGATTTCCTTCGAGGCCTCGGCGCTGCGCCCGGCCAGCGTGCGCACCTCGCCGGCCACCACGGCAAAGCCGCGGCCCTGCTCGCCCGCGCGGGCGGCTTCGACCGCGGCGTTCAAGGCAAGGATGTTGGTCTGGAAGGCAATGCCGTCGATGACGCCAATGATGTCGGCGATCTTGCGCGAGCTGTCGTTGATCTCCTTCATGGTGTCGACCACCTCGGCCACCACCGCGCCCCCCTGACTGGCAACCCCGGACGCGGCTTGCGCCAACTGGTTGGCCTGGCGGGCGTTGTCCGCGTTGTGGGTCACGGTCGAGCCCAACTCCTCCATGGAGGCGGCCGTTTGCTCGAGGGCACTGGCCTGCTCTTCGGTGCGGCCGGACAGGTCGCGGTTGCCCGAGGCGATCTGGGCACTGGCCGAGGCCACCGCCTCGCTGCCTTGGCGCACCGTGCTGACCACCTGGGCCAAGCTGGCCTGCATGCGCTGCACCGCGGCCATCACGCTGTCCGTGTCACCGGGACGCAGAGCCACCGTTTGACTCAGATCGCCATCGGCCACACGGGCCACGGCACGCGAAACCTCGTACGGCTCCGCCCCCAGCGCACGCGTCAGGTTGCGCACGATCAGGTACGCCGCCAACACGCCAGCCAGGATCGCGGCCGCCACCAGGCCCAGCACCAGCACACGCCCCGAAGCCACCGCCTCCGAGGCCTGGGCACCCGCCTGCTGCGCCAATTCGCGCTGCACGGCCACCGAGTCGTCCAGGGCCTTGAAAATCAGATCTTGCCGCGCGGGCACTTTGAGGAGCAGGATGTCGGTGGCCGCCTTGGCGTCTTCCGGCTTGCCCGTCAGCCCCAGGCGCAGGGCGGCGTCGATGTCCGCGTCGTACGCCTGGCGGTTGTCCTGAATGACCTTGAGCAGTTCCACGCTCTTGGGCACCGTCAGGGTCTTGCTCAACTGCCCAATCAACTCGACGCTGCGGGCCCGCAGGGGCTGGATCTTGTCAGCCTGCTCTTGCGCCTGCTTCACGTCCTCGATCAAGGCCACGGTGCGGGTGATGCGCGCCACCGATTGGAAGTTGTCCTTCAACTCGGTGAACTGGGTGACCTTGACCAGGCGGTTGGAGATCAACTCATCCAGCTTGCCGGCCAAAGTTGAGAACTTGTAGAGGGCGATGCCCCCCACTGCCACCAAGCAAACCAACAACAAGCCAAAGCCCAAACTCAATCGGGTCGACACCTTTACTTGATCCAGCTCAATTCGGCTCATGATGAACACTGCTCCTGATGTGATATAGCGATGCGGGTTCGCTGCGCTCGGCAATGATATTTCACAACTGGAAGTGTCAGACTTTTAAATATTGAAGCGACTCGGTTGACGCGCCTCGACAAGCGATGGTCCAGCGCCCTGCCCCCCCTCAGCAGGACTGAACCGACGAGGCAGGCGTCGCGCAGGTGCGCCTGAGGCCGGGCTGGCAGAGAACAACTGAACTAGAATTTTGGGCAGGCCCTGGGGACCGGATCGCGCCTTGGGCGCCGCCCCCAAAGCAGATGCACCTGTCCCTTGTCGGCCAAAGACACCCTTCTCACCCCCTCCCGAAAGCCCCCATGTTGCTGGACCCTTTGTTGATCGTGGAACTCGCCCTGCTGGGCCTGGGTTCTGGCTTCTTGGCGGGCCTGCTGGGCATTGGGGGCGGCATGCTGATGGTGCCCTTCATCACCTTCATCCTCAGCAAGCAAGGCGTGGCTGCGGACCTCAGCGTGAAGATGGCCATCGCCACATCGATGGCGACCATCATGTTCACCTCGATCTCCAGCGTGCGCGCCCACCACCGCCGCGGCGCCGTGCGCTGGGACCTGGTCCGGGGCCTGGCACCGGGCATCGTGCTGGGCGGGGCCATCGCCAGCCTGGGGGTGTTTGCCTTGCTCAAGGGCAGCTACCTGGCCATCTTCTTTGGCCTGTTCGTGGGCTTCTCGGCGACCCAGATGTTCCTCGACAAGAAGCCGGCCCCCAGCCGCCAGATGCCCGGCACCGGCGGCCAGTGGCTGGCGGGTGGCGTGATCGGTTTCCTGTCGGGTCTGGTTGGCGCCGGCGGGGGCTTCATCAGCGTGCCCTTCATGACCTGGTGCAACGTGGCGATCCACAACGCGGTGGCCACGTCGGCGGCCCTGGGCTTCCCGATCGCGGTGGCCAACGTGGTGGGCTATGCGCTGGCGGGCCAGTCGGTGGCCCAGTTGCCCCCAGCCTCGCTGGGCTACATCTGGCTGCCGGCGCTTGGGGTGATCGCGGCCTGCAGCGTGCTGACCGCGCCCCTGGGGGCCAAGGCGGCCCACCAACTGCCGGTGAAGAAGCTCAAGCGCGTGTTCGCCTGCACGCTCTACTTGCTGGCGAGCTACATGCTGTGGAAAGGCCTGAGCAGCTGAAACCGGGGGCTCCGGGTGCCCCGGCCCGCCCCGCACCATGGGGCGTGGCCACCGCGTGCCACGGCCTCAACGCAAGGCTTGCAGGAAATGCGCGAACTTGTCGGGCGGCACGCCCGGTGAGCACAAAAAGCCCTGGTACTCGTCGCAGCCCAGGCGCTGCAGGGTGGCGCGCTGGGCTTCGGTCTCCACGCCCTCAGCGATCACCGACAGCTTGAGCGCGCGGGCCATGCTGATCATGGCGACCACGATGGCCGTGTCGCTCTCGTCCTCGGGCAGACCCCGCACAAAGGACTGATCGATCTTGAGCTTGTCGATGGGGAACTTCTTCAGGTAGGCTAGGCTGGAATAACCGGTACCAAAGTCATCGATCGCCAGGTGCACGCCCAGGCTGGACAGCGCCTGCAGGCGCTGCAACACCTCGTCGGCGTCCTGCACAAGGATTGACTCGGTCAGCTCCAGTTCGAGCAGCTCGGCGGGCAGGCCCGCCTCGCTGAGCGTCTGCGCCACGCGCTGCACAAAATCAGGCTGGCGGAACTGCAGCGCCGACACGTTGACCGACACCAGCATTGGCGTGCCCGCCTGCTGCCAACACACCGCCTGACGCACCGCCTCGGCCAGCACCCAAGCGCCAATCTGGACGATGAAGCCCGACTCCTCGGCCAAGGGAATGAACTGGCCTGGCGAGACCGGACCGCGCTCCTCGTCGATCCAGCGGATCAGCGCCTCGGCGCCGATCAGGCGGCCGCTCAGCAGGTTGAGCTGAGGCTGGTAATGCAGGCGGAACTTGCCTTGCTCCAGGGCCTGGCGCATGGCGGTTTCGAGCTTCATGCGCGACAGCACATCGACGTTCATCTGCGGCCGGTAGAAGCGGAAATGCCCGCGCCCGGTGGCCTTGACCTCGTACATGGCGGTGTCGGCCTGCTTGATCAGTTCGTCCAGCGTGCTGCCGTCCTGCGGGTACATGGCCACCCCGATGCTGCAACCGATGCTGAAGTTCATGTCGTCCTGCAAGAAAGGACGCGTCAGCTCTTGCAGGATGCGCCCCACCACCAGCTCGGCGCCCTCGGCGTCGACCCCATGCAGGTAGACCACAAACTCGTCCCCCCCCAGACGGCACAGGGTGTCGACGTCGCGCAGGCAGGAGCGGATGCGCCCAGCCACCTGCACCAACACGCGGTCACCAAACTGGTGGCCGAGCGAGTCGTTGATGTTCTTGAAGCGGTCCAGGTCCAGAAACAGGATGGCGAAACTGGTGGCCTGGCGGCGCGCCATCTGCAAGGCAAAGTCCACCCGCTGCGACAACAGCAAGCGGTTGGGCAGGCCGGTGAGCACATCGCTGTAGGCCAATTGCTCGATGCGGTGGCGCGCGGCGCGTTGCTCGGTGAGGTCGCGGAAGAAGCCAATGCTCTGGCGCACCTGGTCTTGCTCGTCGCGCAGCACCACCCAGGACAGTTGCACCGGACAGGCTTCGCCGTCTTCGCGGCGCAACCAGACCTCGCCCTCCCAAAAGCCGTGGCGGCGCCAATGGGCCCGGATGGTGTCCAGCAACTGGTCGTTGTGCGGGTCGGTGAACAAGCTGCCCGCCACCCGCCCCAGCAGGCGCCCCGCGGCTTGCTGGGCCAGCCGCTCGCAGGCCGGGTTGACGGCCACCAGCAACTCGTCGGCGGAGGCAATGAAGGCCGCGTCCAGGCTGCATTCGAACACCTTGGCGGCGAGCTTGAGGCCGGCCTCGGCCGCCATCTGGTCGGTCACATCGCGGAAGGAATACACGCGCCCCACGGGCCGCCCCCGGCTCAGCTGGGGGATGCTGACGCGCTCCAGCACGCGCCCGTTGCGCAGCAGCAAGGTGTCGGTGCCCTGCATCTCGGGCATGCCGGTCAACACCTCCAGCCGGGCCTGGTAGGCCCCGGTGTCGACCACGCTGTGCGCCAGGTGGGCGTGCAAGGCAGTGTCGTCCCGGCGGGTTTGCAGGGTGTCGGGCAGGTCCCAGATCTGGGCAAAACGCCGGTTGAAAGCGCGCACATCACCGCGCAGGCTGCAGACCAGGATGCCGTCAGCGGTTGAATCCAGCGTGGCGCGCAGCTCGGCCACCAGTTGTTCCAGTTCATTGGCCGCCTGCTGCTCACGGCTGCGGTCCAGCACCGCCACCAAAAAGGCAGCCCGGCCATCGGCCAGCGTGGTGGGGCTGATACGGCGCTCCACCGACAGCACCTCGCCATCCGGGCGGCGGATCAGGCTTTGCGACCACAGGCCGTCCGGCGCTCCGCCGGCCACCCCCGACCAGAACACCATGTCTTCGGGTGAGACCGCCCAGTCGGTGACCAGGTGACCCAACAGGCTGGCTGCGGGCACACCGCCCATGAGCTGACAGGCCGCCGCGTTGACCGCGCAGACCGTCAGGCCTTCCGCCTCCACCAGCCAGACCGCCTCCAGCAGACCATCCAAGGATGGGACTGGGGGCTGGGCGCTCACGGCTCGACCCCTGTCGCCACTGGCGCCTCCACCGCGCGCTCAAAGAAATAGCAAATGCGCTGGCGCGGCGACAGGTAATCGAGCGCGGCCTTGGGCAACTGGGACGCCTTCAAGCTGCGCTTGATGCCCAGATCGGGCGTGTGCTCGAGGTCCAGCACCAGGGCCTCCGAGCGGGGCACCTGCGGGTCGTGCACCAGGATGCGGGGACGCAGCGGGCGCGACGAATTGACCGACACCACCAGGGCAAAGCGGTCGTTGACCAACTGCACCACCGAGCCTGGCGGGTAGACCCCCATCATGCGGATGAAGGCGCCGAGCACGGTGGCGTCGAAACGCGCCTTCATCTGCGCAAAGATCACCGACAAAGCCTCGTGCGGCGTCAGTGCGATCGCCATGCGGGCTGGGTTGCACAGGTTGTCGTAGCGGTTGACCAAGGAGACGATCTTGCCGTAGGTCTCGAGGCGGTCCACCTTGTGGCGCATCGGGAAACCACTGCCGTCGGCCATCTCATGGTGCTGGGCAATGCCTTTTTGCACCGCGGGCGACAGCCCCATGCGCTGGGCGACCTGCACGCTTTGCTCAACGTGCTCCTGGTACATGCGGTATTCCGCCGAGGAAAACTGGTCGTCAAAGGCACGCACGCGCTCGGGCAGCTCCAGCTTGCCCAGGTCGTGCAGCATGGCCACCAGACCGAGTTCCTTGAGCTCCTCCTCGCCCAGGCCCAGCGAGCGGCCCAGCAGGAGCGAGATGATCATCACATTGATGGGGTGGGTGGCGCTGCGGTCACCCGACACCTCGGTCAGCAGGCGGATCACCGACTCGCCGTTCGCCAGCAGCTCGCTGACGCAACCATCGACCAGCTCTTCGCTCTGCGCCCGGGCTTGGGCCGGGCTGCTGCGCACCTGCTCGCCGACCTTGCGGTACTGGCGGGTGGCCTCAAAAAAGCGGCGCTCGCACACCTCCAGGCTGCGCTCCTGGGCCAGGCGGTCGGCCTGGCGCTTGCGCCGCGCCAGTTCGGCCGGGCTCAGGGCTTCGACCGGGGCGGCGGCCACCGGAGCGGGAGACGGTTCGGCGGTGGCAGAAGCCGTCGCGGGGGTGTCCTCGACCTGCACATCGCTGCGCGACGGTACATAGCGGATCTGGCTCAGGCCCAGCGCGCGCACGGTTTGCAGTTGCTCGTCCGAACTGATCTTGAAGCTGCCCACCGGGAAGGGGTGGTCCATCCAGCCGAGCTCAAGCTGCACAAACATGCCTTTGCGCAACTGTTGAATATCAATGAGCTTGGTTTGACTTGCTTCCATAAGAACCTGACCGAATCCACAGGGTCAAATCCCATTATGGCGTCAATTAGCTACAACTTTTACGTCTAATAAAGCCGGCTGCGGTGATAAATCCAGAACGAATGGGTATTCGTTGTGGCAAAAAAGATCAGCGGCACCAGTCCGCGATGCGGTGCGCCATGTCCATCCACAAGGCCCAGCCGGCCAGGCCACACAGCAGCAAACCCGCGGCGCGCGAGCCCCAGTCTTGGCGCCAGGCGTTGACATGCCGCTGCAGTCCGCGCCACAGCCACGGCCCCAGGAGCAAGGACACGCTGCTGCCCAAGGCAAAAGAAGCCATCACCCCGGCACCGTCGAGCACACTGCCAGACAAGCCCGCGACCAACAAGGCGGAGTACAACAGGCCACAAGGCATCAAAGTCCACAGCATACCTGTTGCAAAAACACCACTCTGGCGACGGGTCAGCCCTTGCACGTGCTGCCACACCGAGCGCGCCGCCCCCTGCACCCACAGCGGTTGCTGGGCGTTGACCAACAGCACCCCGCCCCACACCAGCACCATCACATGGAACAAGGTCCACACCGGCCGCAGCAGGACCGTCTGGGCACTGAGCCAGGCCAGGCTGTCGACCGCCAGCGCCGCCGCAGCCCCCGTCAGCGAGTAGCCCAACAGGCGTCCCACTTGAAAGAGCGCGTCACGGCGACTGGGCCACGGGGAGGCCGATGGGGTGTCAGAGGCCGTTGCTTGTCCCGGTGCCGCGGCGGCCACCGGCAGCGGCTGGATCGGAATCGAGGCCCGGCCCGTCGTCGCCAGGGCCTGGCGGGCGGCCAAGGCCGAAGCCGACGCGGCCGCGCCAGCCCCACCCCGGGCCAGGGCGGCGCAGGCGGCGCCGCACATGGCCAAGCAGTGCGGCCCCCCTGCGAGGCCCATCAACAAACCGGTCCAGGCCAAAGAACTCAAAGCCACTCCTTGCGGGCCCCAGCGGCAGCCGGTCGACCCGACTCAGATGATGCGCGAAAAACGGGCCCGGGTGCGATCGGCCTGCAAATAGCGGTCGAACACCATGGCCACGGCGCGGATGAAGAACCAGCCATTGGGCGTGACCTCAATGCCGGTGTCGTCCAGGGTCACCAGGCCGTCACGCTCCAGGTCGGCCAGCAGGGCCATCTCATTGGCAAAGTAGGTGCGGAAGTCGATCAGCCAGGCCAGGTCAATGGACTCGTACAGCACATGGCCCTGGCACATCAGGGCCATGATCACGGCCCGGCGCACCAGGTCGTCGCGCGACAAGGCCAAGCCCCGCACCACGGGCAAGCGCCCCTGGTTGAGGTAGTCGTAGTAGTCCTCGAGCGTCTTGGCGTTCTGGCTGTAGGTGGCCCCCACGCGGCCAATGGCCGACACCCCCAGGCCGATCAGGTCGCAGTCGGGTTGCGTGCTGTAGCCCTGGAAGTTGCGGTGCAGGCGCCCCTGGCGCTTGGCCACCGCGAGCGAATCATTGGGCAGCGCAAAATGGTCCATGCCCACATAGACATAGCCCGCCCCCATGAAGGCCGTCAGTGAGCGCGACAGCATCGACACCTTGGCCGCGGCGCCCGGCAGTTCAGCCGAGACGATGCGACGCTGGGGCTTGAAGCGCTCCGGCAAATGGGCGTAGGCGTACAGCGCGATGCGGTCCGGCCGCAGCTCGGCCACCTGGGCCAGGGTGCGGTCGAAGGACTCGGGGGTTTGGCGTGGCAGGCCGTAGATCAGGTCGACATTGATCGACTCAAAGCCCAGGCGACGCGCCTCGGCGACCAGGTTGAACACCTGTTCGGCGGGTTGCACGCGGTGCACCGCCTTTTGAACCGCGGGGTCAAAGTCCTGCACACCGAAGCTCAGGCGGTTGAAACCCAGCTGGGCCAGAAAGGCCAGGCGTTCGGTGGTGACCGTGCGCGGATCGACTTCGATCGAATACTCGCCGCCCGGGGCCAGCGCAAAGTTGCGCCGCAGGATGCCCATCAGTTCGCTGAGGCGGTCGTCAGACAGAAAAGTGGGGCTGCCACCGCCCAGGTGCAACTGGCTGACGGCCTGACCGGCGCCGATCTGCTGCACATGGAGGTCAATCTCACGGCTCAGGTAGCGCAGGTACTCGTCGGCGCGCTCCGGGTGCTTGGTGATGATCTTGTTGCAAGCGCAGTAGTAGCACAGCGACTCGCAGAAGGGAATGTGCACGTACAGCGACAAGGGCAACACCAATGCCGCAGCACCTCCACCCCGGCGCTGGTTCAGCGCCTGCCGGTAGTCTGCTTCGGTGTAAGCCTCAACAAAGCGGTCCGCCGTAGGATACGAGGTGTAACGCGGCCCGGGCACATCAAATCGACGAAGCAGGTCTGGCGAAACGACATTCATCTGGCATTTTTCCTTCTAATGACCATACTGTGCCCGTGCCCCAAATTCAGGACTTGATCTGGATCAAGCGCCCAACCCGAACTGCCATTCACAATTTGAGACACATCAGGAGGCGCCATGTTTGATACACCTGTAACGTCCGAAGCTGCAAAAGCGCTAAGCTCGGGCCTTGACTCTTCTCTCCGGCGAATGAACCCACAAACCATCAAAGTTGCCTGCTCAAACTGCAATCTGCGCGAGCTGTGCATGCCCATGGGCCTCAAGCCCGAAGAACTCGAACGCATTGATGAGGTGGTCGCCGTGCGCCGCAAGGTCAAGCGCGGCGGCACGCTGTTCCGCAACGGTGAGAAGTTCACCTCGCTGTACGCGATCCGGACTGGCTTCTTCAAAACCTGCGTCGCCACCGAAGACGGCCGCGACCAGGTGACGGGTTTCCAAATGGCGGGCGAGATCATCGGTCTCGACGGCATTGTTCAGGACCACCACACCTGCGACGCGGTCGCCCTCGAGGACGCCGAAGTCTGCGTGATGCCCTTTGACCGCATCGAAGAACTGTCGCGCGAGGTCACCGCCCTGCAGCACCACGTGCACAAGATCATGAGCCGCGAAATCGTGCGCGAGCACGGGGTCATGCTGCTGCTGGGCAGCATGCGCGCGGAAGAGCGCCTGGCGGCATTTTTGCTGAACCTGGTGCAGCGCCTGCACGCACGTGGTTTTTCGCAGTCGGAGCTGGTGCTGCGCATGACGCGCGAAGAAATTGGCAGCTACCTGGGCCTGAAGCTCGAGACCGTGAGCCGCACCTTCTCGAAGTTTGTGGACGAGAACATCGTCGAGGTGAAGCAGCGCCATGTGCGCATCCTCGACACCGATGCCCTCAAGCGCATCGTCAACTCGCAAACCTGCCAGTGAAGCAGCACCGAAGCAGCCCGCGCGGCTGACTTTGGTTGGGCGCCCAAGGCGCCCTCCCCTCCCCGTTTAGTGGCTGGCGCTGAGCGCCTGGGTGGTCTCGGCCAGCCTGTGCATGGGCCTGGGCTGCTGGCACTCGCCACGGCTGGCTTGGCCTGCTCAGCCGCATCCCCTGCGCCGCCGTGCTGCCGAGACTGCGGCGACCGCGGCGGCAAGACCGTTCACCCCCACCACGCCCCACGGGCCGCGGTCCATCAGGAACAGGTGGCTTCTTGTTTGGGGCAGGCGTCCGGCCGCCCCTGAACGGGCAGTGGGCAGCGGTTGACCTCAAACGGGGAACGGGCCAGCAAGGTGGTGAGCGCACTGGAGACCATGGCGCAGGCCCAGAAGGCAAAGAAGGCCACGGTGTACACGCCTTGACGCGACAGGCTCAAAGGGTGCCCCAGCCAGGTCAGGTCGCTGGGGTCGACCACCGCAAACACCAGCATTTCCAACACACCGGCCACCAGAAAAGCGGGCCAGACAATCCACATGAGGCGTTGACTCAGCATGGTGCGGTTCTCCTTGTTGTGTCAGCGCATCCTAGTCCTGCACGCCTCAAAAGTTAAGCGTTCAACGCTTGGGTTCGGGAATATCCTGAGACGGCGTGGCGGCGTGGTTGCGACCCTGCAAGGCGGGCAGCAGGGCCTTGGGAGCGGCATCGGGCAGGGTGCGATTGATCTCGATGCCGCGCTTGTAGTAGTCGTCGGCCACCACCGGATCGGGCGTGCGGATGGCCAGCCAGAGGGTGGCAAAACCGGCCACCACGACGATCGCAGGGCCTGAGATCAGCAGCCAGACGTGACCAAAACGCCACCAGGGACGCGGCGCCGCCGGCGAGGACTTGAGGGCTTGGGTTTGGGGGGAGTTCATGCTTGCTTCCTTCAACGGGGCACGAGAAAAACAGACTTCTCAGACACATGGGCCTGACCTTGCAGGTCGGCCACACCAAAATAGACCGGGTGGGAGCCCTCGGAGGCTGAGCCGTAGGCGATCTGCAGCCGCACCGGCACCCAGCGCGACTCGGCCGGCCCGACTTCGAACTGCTGCTCGGACACCACTTCCAAACCCTCCAGACCCGAGGCCGTGACGCGGTAGGACTGGGTCTTTTCGGTGGCGTTCATGACCTGCAGGCGGTACACGTTTTCGAGTTTGCCACCCGCCACGATGCGCGACAAGGCCGCCCGGTCGCGCACCACGTCCACCTTGAGCGGCGTGCGCAACACCAGGCTGGCCAGCATGCCGACGGTCAGCAGCACCAGCACCGTGCCGTACAGCAGGGTGCGCGGACGGAACACGCGCTGGATGATCTGCGGGCGGCCCCACTGCTGGGTCACTGCGTTCTGGGTGGAATAACGGATCAGACCGCGCGGGTAGTTCATCTTGTCCATCACGGTGTCGCAAACATCGACACAGGCGCCACAGCCGATGCACTCGTACTGCAGACCGTTGCGGATGTCGATGCCCGTGGGGCAGACCTGCACACACAGGCTGCAGTCGACGCAGGAGCCCAGCCCCAATTGGGCGGGGTCGGCCTTGCGCGAACGCGAGCCCCGCGGGTCACCGCGGGCCTCGTCGTAGGTGACGATCAGGGTGTCCTTGTCGAACATCGCACTCTGAAAGCGTGCATAGGGGCACATGTACTTGCAGACCTGCTCGCGCATGAAGCCGGCGTTGCCATAGGTCGCAAAGCCATAAAACAGGACCCAGAACAGCTCCCATCCCCCCATGCGGGTTTGCAGGAAAGCCAGCCCCAGGTCACGCACCGGCGAGAAATAGCCGACAAAGGTGAAGCCAGTCCACACCGCCACCGTCAACCAGACGATGTGCTTGAAACTGCGCTTGACCAGCTTCTCCATCGACAGGGGAGCCGCGTCCAGGCGCATGCGGGCCTGGCGGTCACCTTCGATGTGGTGTTCGATCCAGAGGAAGATCTCGGTGTAGACGGTTTGCGGACAGGCGTAGCCGCACCACAAACGCCCCGCGATGGCCGTGAACAAAAACAGCGCCAGCGCGGAGATGACCAGCAAGCCCGTCAGGTAAATGAAGTCCTGCGGGTACAGCACCAGGCCAAAAATGAAAAAGCGGCGGGCCTCGAGGTCAAACAACACCGCTTGGCGCTGCCCCCACTCCAGCCAGGGCAGGCCATAAAAAATCAGTTGCGTGAAGATGACCAGCGCCCAGCGCCACTTCGAAAAAAAGCCGCTGACCGAACGCGGGTGGATCTTCTGTTGCGCGGCATACAGCGACACCATGTCCGGCTCATCGTCGGCCACGGGGGTGATGGGAATGACTTTCCGAGTCTCTGTCGATGAGGGTTCCAAGCTGCTGTCCCCGCTGAATGCGTCACGCCAAAAAACACGCGATTGAAAAAGGCAAAAACCGTCCGGACGTCAATCAGCGTCCGGACGGCGTGCCACTCAGGGCTTACTGGGCAGCCTTGGCAGGCGCCTGGTTGTTCGACAGGCCCCACACATACGATGCCAGCACGTGGATCTGTGCAGCGGTCAGCTTCTCAGCCTGGGCCGGCATCTGGTTGGTCTTGCCATTGTTGATGATGTTGATGATGGCGGCTTCGCCCCAGCCATGCAGCCAGATGTCATCGGTCAGGTTGGCCGAACCGAGGGCCGGGTTGCCCTTGCCATCGGCGCCGTGGCAGGCAGCGCAAGCACCGAACTTGGCCTTGCCCAGCGAAGCACGCAGCGAGTCATGCGGGCTGCCCGACAGGCTCAGCACGTAGTTGGCCACGTTCTTCACGTCGTCCGCCGTGCCCACCGCCGCGGCCATGGGCGGCATGTTGCCCATGCGGCCTGCGGTCAGCGTTTCGGTGATCTTCTCGGGCGTGCCGCCGTGCAGCCAATCCGCGTCGGTCAGGTTCGGGAAACCCTTGCTGCCGCGCGCATCGGAGCCGTGGCACTGAGCGCAGTTGTTCATGAACAGGCGCTCACCGATGGCCGTGGCCTGCGGATCCTTGGCCACCTCTTCCACCTTCATGCTGGTGAAGCGGGCGTAGAGGGGTTCAAGTTCCTTGTTGGCCTTGGCGATTTCCTTGTCGTACTCGCCACTGGTGGACCAACCCAGCTTGCCGGCAAAGTTGCCGAGGCCGGGGTAGAACGCCAGGTAGCAGAGGCCAAAGACCACCGTGATGATGAACAGGCCCACCCACCACAGGGGCAGCGGGTTGTTCATCTCAGTCAGGTCGCCGTCCCAGACGTGACCCGTGGTGTTGTCCGTCGTCGCGACGACCTTCTTGCGGGATGCGATCCACAACAGCAGCAGGCAGGCAATGATGCCTCCCAGCGTGATGGCGGTGACGTATACCGACCAGAAGTTGCTTGTGAAGTCACTCATGGTGCTCTCTCGTTCTGTGTTCAGTCTTGTTCAAAGGGAAGCTGAGCAGCTTCCTGGAAGCCTGCAGCGTTGCGCCGCGAGTAGGCCCAGACCGTGATGCCAATGAAGGTCACAAAGCAGGCCAACGTCGCCACGACGCGGAGGGTGGTGATGTCCATCGCAACTCCTTACTTGAGCGCGCGGCCCAGGGATTGCAGGTAGGCGACCAGGGCGTCTTGCTCGGTCTTGCCCTTGACTTCGTCACCGCCCTGAGCAATTTGCTCGTCGGTGTAAGGCACGCCCACGGTGCGCAGGGCCTTCATGCGGGGGGCCACCACGGTCGGGTCGACCACGGTCTTCTCAAGCCAGGGGTAAGCCGGCATGTTGGACTCAGGCACCACGTCACGCGGATTGTTCAAGTGGATGCGATGCCATTCATCGCTGTACTTGCCGCCCACCCGGTGCAGGTCGGGACCGGTGCGCTTGCTGCCCCACTGGAAGGGGTGGTCATAAACAAACTCACCCGCCACCGAGTAGTGGCCATAACGCAGCGTCTCAGCGCGGAAGGGGCGGATCATCTGCGAGTGGCAGTTGTAGCAACCTTCACGGATGTAGACATCGCGGCCGACCAGTTGCAGAGCGGTGTAGGGCTGCACGCCCTTTACCGCCTCGGTGGTGGACTTCTGGAAGAACAGCGGTACGATTTCGACCATGCCACCCACGGCGATCACCAGCAAGATCAGGACGATCATCAGGAAGTTGCTGGTTTCGATCTTCTCGTGCGAGAAGGTGCTGGGCGTGTTGTTGTGTTGACTCATGGTTTCTCTCCTCAAGCGTGGGCCGTCACAGCGGGCACTGCGGTGTCCACCGAGCGACCCGAGATCGCCGTCATCCAGACGTTCCAGGCCATGACGATCATGCCGCCGAGGTACAGCAAGCCACCCGCCACACGGATCACATAGAACGGGAAGGTCGCCTTCACACTTTCAACAAAGGTGTAGGTCAGGGTGCCGTCGGGGTTGATGGCACGCCACATCAGGCCTTGCATCACACCGGCAATCCACATCGCAGCGATGTACAGCACGATGCCGATGGTGGCGGTCCAGAAGTGGACTTCGATCGCCTTGACCGAGTACATGGCCTTCTTGCCGAACAGACGCGGGATCAGGTAGTAGAGCGAGCCCATCGAGATCAGACCCACCCAGCCCAGGGCGCCCGAGTGCACGTGGCCCACGGTCCAGTCGGTGTAGTGGCTCAGCGCGTTGACGGTCTTGATCGACATCATCGGGCCTTCGAAGGTGCTCATGCCGTAGAACGACAGCGACACAATCAGGAAGCGCAGCACGGGGTCGTCACGCAGCTTGTGCCAGGCGCCCGACAGGGTCATGATGCCGTTGATCATGCCGCCCCAGCTGGGGGCCAACAGGATCAGCGAGAACACCATGCCGACCGACTGGGTCCAGTCCGGCAGTGCGGTGTAGTGCAGGTGGTGAGGACCCGCCCACATGTAGGTGAAGATCAGCGCCCAGAAGTGGACGATGGACAGGCGGTACGAGTAGACCGGACGACCTGCTTGCTTGGGGATGAAGTAGTACATCATGCCCAGGAAGCCTGCGGTCAGGAAGAAGCCCACCGCGTTGTGGCCATACCACCACTGCACCATGGCGTCCTGCACCCCGGCGTAAGCCGAGTAGGACTTCATGATGCCGGCCGGCACTTCAGCACTGTTGACCAGGTGCAGGATGGCGACCGCCAGGATGAAGGCGCCGTAGAACCAGTTGGCCACATAGATGTGCTTGACCTTGCGGGTACCGACGGTGCCGAAGAACACGATGGCGTAGGCGACCCAGACCAGGGTGATCAGGATGTCGATCGGCCATTCGAGTTCGGCGTATTCCTTGCCGGTGGTGTAGCCCAGGGGCAGGCTGATCGCCGCCGCCAGAATCACCAGCTGCCAACCCCAGAAGGTGAAGGCCGCCAGGGGCCCTGCGAACAGCCGGGTCTGGCAGGTCCGCTGCACCACGTAATAGCTGGTCGCGAACAGCGCACAGCCACCGAAGGCAAAGATCACGGCATTTGTGTGCAGCGGACGCAAGCGACCGTAGCTGAGCCATGGAATGCCAAAGTTGAGTTCGGGCCAAGCCAGTTGGGACGCGATGACCACGCCGACCAACATACCGACCACCCCCCACACCACCGCCATGATTGAGAACTGCCTGACGACGGTGTCGTTGTACAGGGCAGCTTGTGTATTGGATGAATTCATCGATTACCTCTAAGTTGCTATCCGAGTGTCAGATTGAAAGCACAGCGACGCATTGACGCACGTCAATCGTTCCTGAGAATGCGCTCCCCCTCCTGCTCGACCCCCTCAAACTGGCCGTGGTAGATGGACCACCACAGCCCCCCCAGGATCAACAGCACGAGCCCGACAGACAAAGGAATCAACAGGAAAAGGACGTCCATCAGAGGCTCCGTGACGAAAAGTGGGTCAACGACAGGCGGGCTGCATTGAGCACCACCAGCAAAGAACTCAGGGCCATGCCCAGGCCCGCCAGCCAGGCGGGCAACCAGCCCACAACCGCCAGCGGGACGCAGACGGCGTTGTAGCCCGCGGCCCAGATCAGGTTTTGGCGCACCACCTTCAGGGTGCGGCGCGCCAGCGCAATCGATTCGGGGATGCGGGCCAGTTGCCCGCCCATCACCACCAGGTCAGAACGCGAGCGCGCCAGCGGCACCGCGTTGCCAAATGCAAACGACACATGGGCCCCGGCAAGCACCGGGCCGTCGTTGAGGCCGTCACCCACCATGGCCACCTGGTGGCCCGCTTGCTGGGCCTCACGCAGGTGCTTGAGCTTGTCGGCCGGGGTGCAGTCGCCCAAGGCTTCGTCAATGCCCAAAGCCGAGGCCACACGCTGGGCCGCGGCCTGGCGATCCCCCGACAACAGGCTCACCTGGAGGCCCAGGCCGTGCAGTTGCTGGATCGCGGCCTGCGCATCGGGCCGCACGTCCTCCTGCAACTCAAAGCTGGCCAGCCAGACGCCGTCCTCCGCCAGGTGAACCTGTGCCGCCGCCTGGGACGAGGCGTCACCCAAGCCACACCAGCGCGCCGACCCCAGGCGCAGGGTGCGGTCGGGTTGACCCGGCACCTGCCAAAGGCCCTCCAAGCCCTGGCCCGGCACCTCGTGCACCGCGGCCAGCACCCGCTCCGGCACCGCCGGTGCCGCCTGCAGCAGCGCGCGCGACACCGGGTGCAATGAATGCGCAGCCAAAGCCCGGGCCGCCGCCCAGACCTCGTCGGCACTCACGCCGTCACGCCGTTGCAGGCCCTGGACGGCCATGCCGTCCCGGGTCAGGGTGCCGGTCTTGTCAAACACCACGCGGTCCACCGCGGCCAAGGCCTCAAGACCCTGCAGATTGCGCACCAGCACGCCCTGACGGGCCAGGGCGCCCGCAGCGGCCAGCATGGCAGCCGGCGTGGCCAGGGAAAGGGCGCAAGGGCAGGTGACGATCAGCACCGCCACCGCCACCATCAAGGCGCGCCCCGGGTCCACCGACCACCAGTAGGCCGCCGACAAGGCCGCGGCCACCAGCACCGACACCAAAAAAGGCCGCGCCCACCGGTCGGCCAGGATGGCCAGACGCGGCTTGTCCAGCGAGGCGCGCTCCATCAACGCGACGATTTCAGCAAAGCGGGTCTCGGCGCCAAGGCGCTGCACCGACATCAGCACCGCGGCCGTCAGGTTGTGGCTGCCGGCCGTGACCTGGCTGCCCACACCGTGCCAGACCGGACTGGACTCCCCAGTGAGCAAGGCCTCGTCGACTTGGGTCTGGCCCTCGATCACCTGGCCGTCGGCCGGAAAGCCCTCACCGGGCAGGACCCGCACCACATCCCCCAGGACCAGTCGGCGCACCGCCACGCGCTCGAAATCGCCACGGGCCGTGCGCCGCTCCACGCTGTCGGGCATGCGGTTCATCAGGGCCTCCAGGGCCCCGGCCGTGCGGTCGCGCAGGCGCAATTCAAACCAGCGCCCGGTCAACAGGAAGAACACGAACATGGTCAGGGAATCAAAGTAGACCTCGTGCCCCAACACGCCCGCAGGGTCAAAGGTGGCGCCCGTGCTCACCACAAAGGTCACGGCCATGCCCAGCGCGACCGGCAGGTCCATGCTGATGCGGCGCTGGCGCACATCGCGCCAGGCACTGGCAAAGAAAGGGCTGCAGGCAAACACCATCACCGGCAGGGTCAGCACCCAGGACGCCCAACGCAGCAACTGCGCCATGTCCTCGCTCAGGTCGCCAGGACCCGACACATAGGCCGGCCACGCGTACATCATGACCTGCATCATGCAAAAGCCCGCCACCCCCATGCGCCACAGGGCGCGCCGCTGCTCACGCTGACGCAGTTCGGCGTTGAAGGCATCGCGCGCGGGCAGCGCATGGTAGCCCGCCGCCTCGACCGCCGAGATCCAGGTGGAGGGGCGCACCAGGCCCGGTTGCCACACCACGCGGGCACGGCGGGTGGCAGCATTGACTTGGGCATCGGACACCCCGGGCACGGAGCGCAGTGCCTGCTCGATCGTCAGCGCGCAGGCCGCGCAGTGCATGCCCTCAAGCACCACCTGCGAGGCCCAGGGGCCCACTTCGTCAGGCGGCGTTGAATCGGTCAGGGCCTGGCCCGAAGCCGGTTGACCAAAGAAAGACCATTCCTGCGGATCGTCCAGCAAAGCCAAACGGGCGGACACCCCAGACAGCGACTCGGGCTCGGGCCCGAGCAGCGGTGCCGACATGTCGACCGAACGGATGGCCAGAGGAGGTGCAGGATTCATGGGAAGAGCCTAACCTTCATTCTGCGCCCGGCTCTTGATGCAGATCAAGGCCCACAACCCCCTGATCGTTAACCTGAAGGCTCACACATTCAAGGAGATCCACATGTACAAGCGCATTCTGGTGGCCACCGATGGCTCCAAGTTGTCCCACAAGGCCGTCGAAACCGGCATCGAGCTCGCCAGCTTGGCTGGGTCTGAACTGGTCGCCGTGAAGGTGGTGCCGCGTTACCCCCAGAGTTACTTTGAAGGCTCTGTGCCGCTGAGCGTCGACGAAGTGGGCCGCATCGAAAGGGAATGGTCTGACCATGGCCAGGCCGTGGTCGACGCGGTCAAGGCCGAGGCCGTGGCCGCTGGCCTCAAGGCCAAGGCCGTGGTGGTGCGCTCCGACCTGATCGCCGAAGCTTTGCTGGCCGCCGCCAAGAAGCACAAGTGTGACCTGATCATCATGGCGTCGCACGGTCGCCGAGGCCTCAAGCGCCTGCTGCTGGGCAGCGAAACCCAGCAGGTGCTGACGCACTCCACCATCCCGGTGCTGGTGCTGCGCTGACGCGCCCCCTGCCCCCCTAGGCCACCCCTCAGGGGTAGAGGCCCTGGCAACTGGCGGGCAGGTATTTTTTGTCGACGGTGGTGCCCCCCGCGATGCGGGACTCGGAGCGACTGCCACAGACCCAGCCATGCAGGGCCTTGCCACCCCCCTGCTCGCCGACAAATGCGGCGTAGGTGGGCGCTGCCGCCTCCCCGCTGCTGACCACCGGGGTGAAGGTCAGCTGGGTGTTGCTGCCCAGGGGCGCCAACGTGGCCTGGTTGGCGGTGACGGTGACGACACCGTTGCCATCCACACTGACCCGGGACACATAGCGGGACAACTGGTCGGTGCATGCCTGCACCAGGGCCTCCGACACATTGGTGCCTGAGGCCGTTTGAATGACCTCGCTGACCGCCGTTCGGCAGGGCGTCGCCGCGAGAATGACCTCGGCCATCTTGGCGCGCACGGTGTAGTCACGGTAAGCCGGCAAGGCGACGGACGCCAGGATGCCGATGATGGCCACCACGATCATCAACTCGATCAAGGTGAAGCCGCGCTGCAAGGGGTTTCTGGGCATGCTGTCCTCCTGAAAACTAGCGAACAGAAAATGAACCTGCCAACGGGCCACCCCGCCCGTGGTCAGCCCAAGTTAGCGAGCCCAAGCGCAATAAACTGGCATCGTTTGTAAGCAGTGCGCAACGCCTTGCAGCGCGCCCTGACCAGGCCGAGCCCCCTCGGCCACGCGCATGGGCGCGCCGCTCCCTCCCCTGTCTCGCCGAGGGCTGACGGTATGGCTGCCCCGGTTCATGCCATGTCCCGGCCTGAAGGAAGCCCTTGCGATGGGTTTCGTCTGCTTGCGCTGCTTACCTGCGCCAACAGCACTGCCGTCCATCGTTTCCCCGGCGCCGGGCCTTCGCAAGGCGAAAAAAAACCTGCCGAAGCAGGTTGGGAAAGGAGGCCGGCGTGCGAGGCCCGCCCCAGGGAGGCGACAGGGCAGACCGCCCCGTCGCACTCGGTCAATGAAGGGGCCGCCGGATCAGTAGGTCTGGTCCAGCTGGGTCAGGATGGCCGGGTTCTCCAGCGTGCTGGTGTCTTGGGTGATGGCCTCTCCCTTGGCCAGGCTGCGCAACAGGCGGCGCATGATTTTGCCCGAACGGGTCTTGGGCAGGTTCTCGCCAAAACGGATGTCCTTGGGCTTGGCGATCGGACCGATCTCCTTGGCCACATGGTCACGCAGCTGCTTGGCGATGGCCTTGGCCTCGTCCCCCTCGGGGCGCGAACGCTTCAGCACGACGAAGGCGCAAATTGCCTCGCCCGTGGTGTCGTCGGGGCGGCCCACCACGGCGGCCTCGGCCACCAGCTCGGTACAGCTGACCAGGGCGGACTCGATCTCCATCGTGCCCATGCGGTGGCCCGACACGTTGAGCACGTCGTCGATGCGGCCGGTGATCGTGAAATAGCCGGTTTTCTCGTCGCGGATCGCGCCGTCGCCCGCCAGGTAGTATTTGCCCTGGAAGTCGGCCGGGTAGTAGCTCTTGACGAAACGGTCCGGGTCGCCCCAGATGGTGCGGATCATCGACGGCCAGGGCTTCTTCACCACCAGGATGCCGCCTTGGCCGTTGGGCACGTCCTTGCCGGTCTCGTCGACGATGGCCGCCTGGATGCCCGGGAAGGGCAGCGTGCACGAGCCCGGCACCATCGGGGTCACGCCCGGCAGCGGGGTGATCATGTGGCCACCGGTTTCGGTCTGCCAGAAGGTGTCGACGATGGGGCAACGGTTGCCGCCCACCTCGCGGTAGTACCACTCCCAGGCCGCGGGGTTGATCGGCTCGCCCACCGAGCCCAGCAGGCGCAGGCTGCTCAAGTCATAGCTCTTGGGGTGCACCGCGGCGTTGGCCTCGGCGGCCTTGATCAGCGAGCGGATGGCGGTCGGCGCGGTGTAGAAGATGCTGACCTTGTGGTCCTGGATCATCTTCCAGAAACGGCCGGCGTCCGGGTAGGTCGGCACGCCTTCGAACACGATCTCGGTGCCGCCCAGCGACAGCGGGCCGTAGGTGATGTAGCTGTGGCCGGTGACCCAGCCGATGTCGGCGGTGCACCAGAACACGTCGTCGGCCTTCAGGTCGAAGGTCCACTTGGTGGTCAGCGCCGCATGCAGCAGGTAGCCGCCCGTGGAGTGCTGGACGCCCTTGGGTTTGCCCGTGGAGCCCGAGGTGTAGAGCAGGAACAACGGGTGTTCCGCTTCGACCCATTCCGGCTCGCAGACCGTGGGCTGGTTCGCAATGACGTCGCTCATCCACAGGTCACGGCCTGCGGTCATGGGCAACTCGGCGCCGGTGCGCTTGACCACCAGCACGTGCTGGACGGATTCGCAGCCGCCCAGCGTCAGGGCCTCGTCCACGATGGCCTTCAGCGGCAGGTGCTTGCCGCCGCGCACCTGCTGGTCGGCCGTGATGATGGCCTTGGCGCCCGTGTCCTGCACGCGGTCGCGCACCGACTGGGCCGAGAAGCCACCGAACACCACCGAGTGGATGGCCCCGATGCGGGCGCAGGCCTGCATGGCGGCCACGCCGTCGATGGACATGGAGATGTAGATGATGACGCGGTCGCCCTTGCCGATGCCAATCGACTTCAGGCCGTTGGCGATCTGGCAGGTCTTGGCCAGCAGGTCACGGTAGCTGGTCTTGGTGACTTCGCCGCCATCGGCTTCAAAAATCAGCGCGGTCTTGTCGCCCAGGCCGCGCTCGATGTTGCGGTCCAGGCAGTTGTAGGAGGCGTTGAGGGTGCCGTCGGCAAACCACTTGAAGAACGGGGCCTGGCTGTCGTCCAGCACCTGGGTGAAGGGCGTCTTCCAGGTGATCAGTTCCTTGGCCAGGCGACCCCAATAGGCTTGGTAGTCGGTCTCGGCTTCTTGGCACAGCGCCTGGTAGGCCGCCATGCCGGACACATGGGCGTTTTTGACGAAGTCCTCGCTGGGCAGGTACACGACAGCGTCGGCAGGGGTCGGGGTGGCACTCATTTTGTCTCCTTTTATCAGGGCGGGTATGTTGCACATAAATGTGGCGTGCCGCCCTTACAGCGCTCTGACTGAAAAGCGGTTGGCCATGGTATCTCCCCTGGGTCAAGGGTCTGTCACAGCGACTGTCACGTCGCTTGCCTAGAATCGACAGTTGATTCACATTTGTTCAACGACCCACTCCTCCATGACCGCCCCCAAGAGCAAGCCCTCCACCCCCCTGCGGCCCTTGCCCGCCCTGATTTTTGCCAGCCGTTGGTTGCAGTTGCCGCTCTACCTGGGCTTGATCGCGGCACAAGCCATTTATGTCTTTCACTTCTGGGTGGAACTGGTGCACCTGGTGGAGGCCGCCTTTGGCAGCAGCAGCGCGCTGGAGGCCCTGATCACCAGCATTGGTTACAAATCGAATGTGGCCATCACCTCGCTGAATGAAACCATCATCATGCTGGTGGTGCTGGCGCTGATCGACGTGGTGATGATCTCCAACCTGTTGATCATGGTGATCGTGGGCGGGTACGAGACCTTTGTCAGCCGCATGAACCTCGAAGGCCACCCCGATCAGCCGGAATGGCTGAGCCACGTGAACGCCTCGGTGCTCAAGGTCAAGCTCAGCACCGCCATCATCGGCATCAGCTCGATCCACCTGCTGAAGACCTTCATCAACGCCGACAACTACGCCGACCGGGTGCTGATCGCGCAAACCGCGATCCACATCACCTTCTTGCTGTCGGCGCTGGCGATTGCGCTGACCGACCGCCTGATGGCGCACAGCGACGACAAGCACTGACGCGGGTCGCGCGCGCCCGGCCGGCCCGGCGCCGGGCTGGGCAGCCCCTCAGCCCCCGTGCGTCATGTCGGCGGGCACCACCCAGGCATCGAACTGCGCGGCAGTGACAAAGCCCAGCGCCAGCGCCGCCTCGCGCAGGCTGCTGCCTTCCTGGTGGGCTTTCTTGGCGATCTGGGCCGATTTGTCGTAGCCAATGTGGGGGTTGAGGGCGGTCACCAGCATCAGGGACCGCTCCAGCAACTCCGCAATCCGCGCCCGGTTGGGCTCGATGCCCTGCACGCAGTGCTGGTGAAAACTCCTCATGCCATCGGCCAGCAGGCGCACGCTTTGCAAGAAGTTGTGCGCCGCCATCGGCCGGAACACATTCAACTCGAAATGGCCACTGGCGCCGCCCACGCTCAGCGCCACGTCGTTGCCCATGACCTGGGCGGCCGCCATGGTCAGGGCCTCGCACTGGGTGGGGTTGACCTTGCCCGGCATGATGGACGAGCCCGGTTCGTTCTCGGGCAGGCTGATTTCGCCTAGGCCGCTGCGCGGGCCGCTGGCCAGCCAGCGCACATCGTTGGCAATTTTCATCAGGCCCACGGCCAGGGTCTTGAGGGCACCATGGGCCTGGACCAGGCCGTCCAGGGTGGCCAGGGCCTCGAATTTGTTGGGCGCCGACACCAGGGGCAAGCCGGTCAGGCCGGCCAGTTCCTCGGCCACCGCCTGCGCATACCCCGCCGGGGCATTCAGGCCGGTGCCCACCGCCGTGCCGCCCAGGGCCAGCTCGCTGAGGTGGGGCAAGGCGGCGCGCAGGTGCCGCTCGGCATGGGCCAGCTGCGCGGCGTAGCCTGAAAACTCCTGCCCCAGGGTCAGCGGCGTGGCATCTTGCAAGTGGGTGCGCCCGATCTTGACGATGTCGGCGAACGCATGGGCCTTGTCGCTGAGCGTGGTCTGCAGCGCCTGCAAGGCGGGCAGCAGGCGGTGGGTGATGGCGTCCAGCGCCGCCACATGCATGGCGCTGGGGTAGACGTCGTTGGACGACTGACTGCGGTTCACGTCGTCGTTGGGGTGCACCAGGCGACCGGGGCCGCGCGGCCCGCCGAGCAGTTCGCTGGCCCGGTTGGCAATCACCTCGTTGACGTTCATGTTGGTCTGGGTGCCCGAGCCGGTCTGCCACACCACCAGCGGGAACTCGGCCTCGTGCCGGCCCTCGATCACTTCGTCGGCCGCCGCGATGATGGCGGTGGCGCGCGCGGCCGGCAGCAGGCCCAGGCGGTGGTTGACGTAGGCACTGGCGCGCTTGATCTGGGCCAAGGCCCGGATGATCTCGCGCGGCTGCCGTTCCCCCGAAATGTCGAAGAACTGCAACGAGCGCTGCGTCTGTGCGCCCCACAGCCGATCGGCGGGGACTTCAATGGGGCCGAAGCTGTCGTGTTCGGTGCGAGTTGACATGGTACGCCCTCAGCTTGTTTCAACCTGTCAAAATAACGGGTGCCCGCGATTCGGGCAAGCCCAGAGGTCTGCCGACGCCGTCGCCAGGCCCGGGCCCCGTGTCCGGATCGAGCATTGTTCCTTCCAGCCCACGAAGCACCATGACCACCATCAAACAAAGCGACCTCATCGATTCCATCGCCGGGGCCCTGCAGTACATCAGCTACTACCACCCCACCGACTACATCGCCCACCTGGCCCGCGCCTACGAGCGTGAGCAAAGCCCGGCGGCCAAGGATGCGATCGCTCAGATCCTGACCAACAGCAAGCTCAGCGCCACGGGCCAACGCCCGATCTGCCAGGACACCGGCATCGTCAACGTGTTCCTGAAGGTGGGCATGGATGTGCGCTGGGAAGGTTTCACCGGCAGCCTCGACGACGCCATCAACGAAGGGGTGCGCCGCGGCTACAACCACCCTGACAACACGCTGCGCGCCTCGGTCGTGGCCGACCCGCAGTTCGCCCGCAAGAACACCAAGGACAACACCCCGGCCGTGATCTTCAGCGAGATCGTGCCCGGCAACACCGTGGAAGTGACCGTGGCCGCCAAGGGCGGCGGCAGCGAAAACAAGAGCAAGATGGTCATGCTGAACCCCGGCGACAGCGTGGTCGACTGGGTGCTCAAGACCGTGCCCACCATGGGGGCTGGCTGGTGCCCGCCAGGCATGCTGGGCATCGGCATCGGCGGCACCGCTGAAAAGGCCGTGCTGATGGCCAAGGAAAGCCTGATGGACGACCTCGACATGTACGAGCTGCAAGCCAAGGCCGCCAAGGGCGACAAGCTGACCCAGACCGAAGAACTGCGCCTCGAGCTGTACGAGAAGGTCAACGCCCTGGGCATCGGCGCCCAAGGCCTGGGTGGCCTGACCACCGTGCTGGACATCAAGATCAAGATGTACCCGACCCACGCGGCCAGCAAGCCCGTGGCCATGATCCCCAACTGCGCCGCCACCCGCCACGCCCACTTCGTGATGGACGGTTCGGGCCCGGTCTACCTGGACCCGCCGAGCCTGGACCTGTGGCCCAACGTCGACTGGACGCCGGACTACAACAAGAGCAAGAAGGTCAACCTCGACAACCTGACCCAAGCCGAAGTGGCCAGCTGGAAGCCAGGCGACACCCTGCTGCTCAACGGCAAGATGCTGACCGGCCGCGATGCCGCTCACAAGCGCATCCAGGACATGCTGGCCAAGGGCGAGAAGCTGCCGGTGGACTTCACCAACCGCGTCATCTACTACGTGGGCCCGGTTGATCCGGTCAAGGACGAGGCCGTGGGCCCGGCTGGCCCGACCACGGCCACCCGCATGGACGGCTTCACCGAAATGATGCTGGCCCAGACCGGCCTGATCGCCATGGTGGGCAAGGCCGAGCGCGGCCCGGTGGCCATCGACGCCATCAAGAAGCACAAGTCGGCCTACCTGATGGCCGTGGGCGGCGCCGCCTACCTGGTCTCCAAGGCCATCAAGGCCGCCAAGGTGGTGGGCTTTGCCGACCTCGGCATGGAAGCCATCTATGAGTTCGACGTGGTCGACATGCCGGTGACCGTGGCCGTGGACGCCGGCGGCACCAGCGCCCACATCACCGGCCCGGCTGAATGGCACAAGCGCATCGCCACCGGCGAGTTCAAGGGCATCGCCGTCGGCGCCGCCTGAGCCTGAGGCCCCAGGGCAGCCCGCGCGGCGCCAGTTCGGCGCCGCACGGGTCCCGCCTCCAAACCGCTGCCATTGGCGTCTCCTGAGCGCCTCCTGAGCGCCCCAGCCAACCCCACAACAAAGCCCCCGCGCAGCCCCGCTGCCGGGGGCTTTGTTGTGGGGTGGTGGCAAAATCTCGGGCCGCACCGGCCTTCTGTCCAGCATGTCCCATCCCGCCGCCCCCGTCCAATTGTGTGCCGACCCCGCCGCCTCGGCCCCGGGCTCGGCCCCGCTCGCCGAGGCCCCGATCGGGGTGTTTGACAGCGGCATCGGGGGCCTGAGCGTGTTGCGTGCGCTGCGCGCAGCCCTGCCCGACGAGCACTTCATCTACTGGGCCGACAGCGGCTTTGCGCCCTATGGCGAGCGCGGTGATGCGTTTGTGCGCGAGCGCTCACAGCGCATCACGGCACACCTGGTGGCCCAGGGGGCCAAGGCCGTGGTGGTGGCCTGCAACACCGCCACCGCGGCCGCGATTGCCGAGTTGCGCCAGGCCTGGCCGCAACTGGTGTGGGTCGGGGTGGAACCCGCGCTCAAGCCTGCCGCGCAGGCCAGCCGCAACGGTCAGGTGCTGGTGTTGGCCACGCGCGGCACCTTGCAAAGCCCCAAGTTTGCCCAGTTGCTGGCGCAATGCCAGGCACCGGACCGGCAGTGGCATTGCCAGCCCTGCGACGGCCTGGCCGATGCCATCGAACAAGGCGACGAGCCGCGCATCGAGGCCTTGTGTCACAAGTACCTGCAGGCCGCAGGGGCCATGGCGCCCGGGACCGGTGCACCGATTGACACCGTGGTGCTGGGCTGCACCCACTACCCCTTGGTCGAGGACGAGATTCAGAAGCACTTGAGGCCCGGTGTCGCTGTGTTGGACACCGGGGCGCCAGTCGCCCGGCACACCCGCCGCTTGCTGACGGCGGCGGGGGCCTTGCGCACCGACCCGGAAGGCCCCGGCACGGTGCGCTGGCTGACCAGCGGAGACCCGGCTCAGCTCAGCGCCGCGGTGCAGCGCTGGTGGCCCGGGGGACTGGGCGCGTGTGACCACGCCCCGGTCCAGGTGGCGCCCGGCGCAGGCCGGTGAGCCACCCGATGCTCGCCGCGATCAGGCCTTCTTGGCCCAGGCGCTGCACCAGCCCTTGCCTGCCACTTGCTTGCCGGCAAACAGCGGGCAGCCACCGGCCGCGTCGCTGGCCTTGCCTTGGTACAAGGCGCAGCTGGTGCAGTTCTGACCCGCGGCGTACTTGGGGAACTTGGTCTTGTCGACCTTGCTGGCGTCGGCCTTGTAGCCCAGCGCACCCGCTTGGGCATCGGACTCGGCCAGCATCGGGCCGCTGGCCATGGCGCCAGCGCTGGCCAAGGCAAGGCCGGCACCCGTGCTCAGCTGGACAATAAATTCACGGCGATTGGACATGGAATAAACCTCAGGTGGGGGACAACTCGAATAGGTATGGGTCCGGGGCACTGCAAGCCACCCGGACGCGCCCATTGTGGCCACCCTGGCCCCGGCGCACCTTGAGGCAAAGCAAGGTCCCCCGAGAAAAGCCACCGTGGGCGACGCTCGGTGGCGCAACCGCGGGCCAATGGCCGTGAAAGGGCGCGGATCAGGCCGCCGCGGGCGGCGCCCACAGGCGCCCACCGCCGGCTTCGAGGTGGGTGAGGTAGAGGCGCACGTCCAGCTCCAGCCGGTGGTAGTCGGGCTCGAGGTGTTCGCACAGGCGGTAGAACGCGCGGTCGTGTTCGCGCTCCTTGAGGTGGGCCAGCTCGTGGACCACGATCATGCTCAGAAAAGGCGCCGGGGCGTCACGGAACAGGGCGCCGATGCGGATCTCATGCTGCGCCTTGAGGCGCCCGCCCTGCACGCGGGACACCAGGGTGTGCAGGCCGAGCGCATGGCGCACCACATGGATCTTGCTGTCGTAAAGCACCCGGTCGAGCCGCGGCGTTTGCCGCATGTGCTCCTGGCGCAGGGCCTCGACATGGCGGTAAAGGGCGCCGTCGGTGCGCAGGCCGTGCGCCTGCGGGTATTTCTCCAGCAGCCAGTCGGCCAGGCGGCCCGAGTCCAGCAACTGCTGGGCCTGCTGCTGCAGGGTGGGCGGGTACGCCGCGAGGTACTTGAGCGCGCTGCGCGGCGCGGCCACCGGGCTCATGCCGCAAGGCCCTGTGCCGCGCGAGCCCGCAGGGCCGCGCCTGACCAGCGTCGCCACACCACCCTGGCCGGCCTCAATGCAGGTGGCGCGGGCGGCGACCACCGCCATGGCCTGAACCGCCCGAGCCGCGCGGGGGGCGACCGATTTCGAGCGAGTTGACCAGGTCATCGAAACGCTGCGAGAACAGCTTGTCGATCTCCGCCACCACGCCCCCGAGCTCGGAGCCATCGAAGTGGCGCTCCATCATGTTGACCACGTCCTGCACCAGCAGGTCACGCTGCACCTGCATGATGGCCGCCGGGTTGGGGCCCACGAAGAGCATGAGGAAGTCGTCCCGCGACTCGGCGCCGCGGTCTTCTTCTTCCTCGTCGAACTCGGCGTCGTAGAACGTGACCTCGATGGCCGCGCCGTGTTCGGACAGCTCATTGAGGTTCATGCACATCTCGTCGAGCACCTGGCGGAAGTCTTCATCGCCACGCACCGTCCAGCACATCTGCAACAGGTGTTCCTTGGGGTCGAACTTGATGCCCGGCTCTTCTTCGTAGACGCTGGCGGCGCCATCGGCCAGAGAGCGCGCGCCCGCGTAACGCCAGAGTGGCTTGAGTGCTTCTTGCAGTTGTTCGAACAGAACATCGCTGCGCAGCACCACCTGTCCGTGGACATGGATTTCAAAGGGGGCGTTGTAACTTGACATGATTCGATGGTAATTGAGCCCCAGGGCCGTTCACCGCCACCGCCGCACAGGGGCGACAGCACCGGACAAACCAGGCGCACGCGGATCAGGTCATCCCCGGCCGCAACGCCCGTTGGCCACTTGTGAAGCCCCCATTTTCGCATGAGCCATGCGGCGCCCCAGACGCGCAACCGACAAATCGCCCCCGGGCCTGCGACCAGAGGGGCCCGTCAGGCGGCCAGGCCGCGCCGCGCCCACACCTCACAACAGCCTCACGACCACCCCACAACCGCCCGCCGGCCACCTGCCCAGCCCAGCCCGCCCCCGTCCCACACCCATCCCACAGGCACCGGCCCAAAGTCCCCGACGCCTGGCGAGGGTTGCCCGATCCGAGGCATCATCACGGGCCAGCGTCCCGCCTGCACGCCCTGCCCGCCCTGCCCTGCCACCGCCCATGCAACTGCCCCGCCGCCGCCGCGCCGATTTCGCCCCCAGCGAACCCTTTCAGTACCCCGAGCACCTGAAGGCCGCGGTGGCCGACCTGCCCGCGGCCCCGGGGGTGTACGTGTTCCATGGCGACACCAACCAACTGCCGCTGTACATCGGCAAGAGCGTGAACCTGCGCCAGCGCGTGCTGTCGCACCTGCGCAACCCCGACGAGGACCGCATGCTGCGGCAGACCCGGCGCATCAGCCACATCCGCACCGCCGGGGACATCGGGGCGCAGTTGCTGGAAGCGCAGATGATCAAGACCCAGCAGCCGGTGTTCAACCAGCGCCTGCGCCGCAACCGGCAACTGTGCGCCTGGCAGCGCCAGGGCGACCGGCTGGTGCTGGTGCATGCCAAGGACCTGAACTTCGCCACCGCCCCCGAGCTGTATGGCCTCTACGCCACCCGCCACGCGGCGCTGGAACGCCTGCGCGCGCTGGCCGACCAGCACCGGCTGTGCTACGGGCAGTTGGGCCTGGAGAAGCTGCCGCCAGGCAAGGGCTGCTTCCGCGCGGCACTGCGCCAGTGTGCGGGCGTGTGCCGCGGCGATGAAAGCGTGACCGAGCACGACGCCCGCCTGCTGGCGGCCCTGCACGGCGTGCAGGTGCACTGCTGGCCGCACCCGGGGGCGGTCGGCCTGGTCGAGCGCGACGGCGACTTCACCCAGATCCATGTGCTGCACCACTGGTGCTACCTGGGCAGCGTGGCCACCCCCGCCGAGGCCGCCGCACTGAGCCACCAGGCCGCGGGCTTTGACGCCGACGGCTACCAGATCCTGGTGCGGCCGATGCTCGAAGGCCGGGTCGAATGGCTGCCCCTGGCCGCCCCCGGCACCGCCCCGCCGGCCCAGCCCAGCACCGCGCGCCCGCGGCGGCGGCGCAGCGCGGCCCCCTGACGCCCCCCGACCACCGGCTGGGCCGGGCGCCGTTTTTACGTTTTTTATACGCGCACCGCGCGCAATTCAACCCGCTTTTTACGCCTGAAAACCTACGCTTCCAGCATCGTTTTTTGCGAAATGGAGCGTGAACATGGACATCGCTTGGCTAGCCCTTGCAGCCCTGCTGGTCGGCCTGATGGCGGCCCTGATCTGGGGCCTGCAGGCCCTTGAGACCCCGACCGGAGGCCAATCATGATGGCGGCCGAATGGCTCTACAGCCTGGGGGGCCTGATCGCGATCGGGCTGCTCGCCTACCTGGTCTGCGCGCTGCTGCGCGCCGAGGAGTTCTGAATGACCCTGAACGCCTCAGCCTGGGGCCTGCTGGCCCTGTTCCTGACCCTGTTGCTGGGACTGTCCTGGCCGCTGGGTCGCTACCTGGCGGCGCTGTGTTCGGGCCGCCTGCCACGCTGGATGCTGCGCACCGAAGCCCTGTGGTGGCGGCTGGCCGGCCCTGGCAGCCAGGCCCCGATGCGCTGGCCCCACTACGCCTGCGCCTTGCTGGTCTTCAATGGCCTGGGCCTGCTGGCGGTGTACGGGCTGCAACGGGCCCAGGGCGGGCTGCCGCTGAACCCCGAGGCCCTGGGCGCGATCAGCCCCGACTCGGCATTCAACACCGCGGTGTCCTTTGTCACCAACACCAACTGGCAGGGCTACGCCGGTGAATCCACCATGAGCTACCTGACCCAGATGCTGGCGCTGACGGTGCAGAACTTTGTCTCTGCGGCCACCGGCATCGCGGTGGTGTTCGCCCTGATCCGCGGCCTGGCCGCGCGCTCGGCCCAGGTGATCGGCAACTTCTGGGCCGACCTGCTGCGCAGCACGGTGTGGTTGTTGTTGCCCCTGTCGCTGCTGCTGGCCCTGGCCCTGGTCGGCCAAGGGGTGATCCAGAACTTCAGCCCCTACCAGACCGTGACCACGCTGGAGACCCAGCAGTACACCCAGCCCCAGCTGGGCGCCGACGGCCAGCCGGTGCTCGACGCCAAAGGCCAGCCGGTGCAGAAGACCCTGTCGACCAACGAGCAGCGCCTGCCCATGGGGCCGGTGGCCTCGCAAGAGGCCATCAAGGTGCTGGGTACCAACGGGGGCGGCTTCTTCAATGCCAACTCGGCCCACCCTTTTGAGAACCCCACCGCGCTGAGCAACCTGCTGCAGATGCTGGCGATCTTCGTGATCCCCGCCGCCCTGTGCTTTGCCTTTGGCCGCGAGCTCGGCGACCTGCGCCAGGGCTGGGCCGTGCTGGCCGCCATGGGGCTGTTGTTTGTCGCGGCGGTGCTGGTCATCACACCCGCCGAGCAGGCCGGCAACCCCTTGCTGACCGCGCTGGGCACCGACCCGGTGGCCAGCGCACAGCAGGCCGGCGGCAACATGGAGGGCAAGGAAACCCGCTTCGGCATCAGCGCCAGCGCCCTGTTCACCGTGATCACCACCGCCGCGTCGTGTGGCGCGGTCAACACCCTGCACGATTCGCTGACCCCGCTGGGCGGCCTGGTGCCCCTGGTCCTGATGCAGCTCGGCGAGGTGGTGTTCGGCGGCGTGGGCACCGGCCTGTACGGCATGCTGGTGTTCGCGGTGCTGGCCGTGTTCATGGCCGGTCTGATGATCGGGCGCACGCCCGAGTACCTGGGCAAGAAGATCGAGGCCCATGACATGAAGCTGGTGTCGCTCGCCATCCTGGTCACGCCCCTGCTGGTGCTGGGCGGCACCGCCGTCGCGGTGCTGACCGAGGCCGGACGGGCCGGTGTGGGCAACCCGGGGGCGCATGGCTTCAGCGAGATCCTCTACGCCTTCAGCTCGGCCGCCAACAACAACGGCAGTGCCATGGCGGGCCTGTCGGCCAACACCCCGTTCTACAACCTGAGCCTGGGCGTGGTGATGTGGCTGGGGCGCTTCGGCGTCATCGTGCCGGTGCTGGCCCTGGCCGGCGCCCTGGCGCGCAAGCCGCGCCTGCCCGCCGGGGCCGGCACCTTGCCGACCCACGGGCCACTGTTCGTGTCGCTGCTGGTGGGCACGGTGCTGCTGGTCGGCCTGCTCAACTATGTCCCCGCGCTGGCCCTGGGGCCTGTGGTCGAGCACTTCATGCTCTTCCCGACCCGCTGACCCCCGCCTTCCTAGAAAGTTGTCATCATGAGTTCATCCTCAGGCTTTGCCCTGTTCGACCCGGCCCTGTTCAAGCCGGCCCTCGTCCAGGCCTTCGTCAAACTCGACCCGCGCGTGCAATGGCGCAACCCGGTGATGCTGGTGGTCTATGTCGGCAGCCTCTTCACCACCTTGCTGGGCGTGCACGCCTGGCACGGCCACGGCGAGGCCGCCCCGTGGTTCATCTTCAGCGTGGCGCTGTGGCTGTGGTTCACCGTGCTGTTTGCCAACTTCGCGGAGGCCCTGGCCGAGGGCCGCAGCCAGGCCCAGGCGGCCTCGCTGCGTGGCATCCAGAAGGCCGGTTGGGCCAAGAAGCTGCAACAGCCTCGCCACGGCAGCCCCTGGTTGCCCGAGGAGGCGGGCCTGCTGCGCCGCGGCGACGTGGTGCTGGTCGAAGCCGGTGACATGGTGCCGCTCGATGGCGAGGTGATCGAGGGCGTGGCCTCGGTCGACGAATCGGCCATCACGGGCGAGTCGGCCCCGGTGATCCGCGAGTCGGGGGGGGACTTCTCGGCCGTCACCGGCGGCACGCGGGTGCTGTCGGACTGGCTGGTGGTGCGCATCGGCGTCAACCCGGGCGAGAGCTTCATCGACCGCATGATCCGCATGGTCGAAGGTGCCCAACGCCAGAAGACCCCCAACGAGATCGCGCTCAACATCCTGCTGGCGGCCCTGACCATCGTGTTCCTGGTGGTCACCGTGACCCTGCTGCCCTACTCGCTGTTCAGCGTGCAGGCCGCCCAGAGCGGCCACCCGGTGACCCTGACCGCCCTGGTCGCCCTGCTGGTGTGCCTGATCCCGACCACCATCGGGGGCTTGCTCAGCGCCATCGGCGTGGCGGGCATGAGCCGCCTGATGCAGGCCAATGTGATTGCCACTTCGGGCCGCGCCGTCGAGGCCGCCGGCGACGTGGACGTGCTGATGCTCGACAAGACCGGCACCATCACCCACGGCAACCGCCAGGCCACCCAGCTGCGCCCGGCGCCGGGCCAGACCGAGCTGGCCCTGGCCCAGGTGGCGTGGCTGGCCTCGCAGGCCGACGAGACCCCCGAGGGGCGCAGCATCGTGGCGCTGGCCGCGCAGGCCCTGAGCGCGCAGGCGTGCGCCGCCCTGGGCGCCAGCCTGGCCCAGGCGGTGGCCGTGCCCTTCAGCGCCCAAACCCGCATGAGCGGGGTCGACCTGCCCGGCAGCGGCGCACAGCGGCCGGCCCGCCTGTTGCGCAAGGGCGCGCTCGAGGCGGTGCGCCGCCACGTCGAGGCCCTGGGCAGCACGCTGCCCACCGAGGTGCAGCGCGCCGCCGAGGACATCGCCCGCCGCGGCAGCACGCCCCTGGTGGTGGCCGATGGGGCCCAGGTGGTGGGGGTGGTGGAGCTCAAGGACATCGTCAAGACCGGCATCCAGGAGCGCTTCTCGGCACTGCGCCGCATGGGCATCAAGACCGTGATGATCACTGGCGACAACCCCTTGACGGCCGCCAGCATCGCGGCCGAGGCCGGGGTCGATGACTTCTTGGCCGAGGCCACGCCCGAAGCCAAGCTGGCCTTGATTCGCCAGTACCAGCAGGAAGGCCGCCTGGTGGCGATGACGGGCGACGGCACCAACGACGCCCCCGCGCTGGCCCAGGCCGATGTGGCGGTGGCCATGAACACCGGCACCCAGGCCGCCAAGGAGGCCGCCAACATGGTGGACCTGGACTCCAACCCCACCAAGCTGCTCGAGGTGGTGGAGACCGGCAAGGCCTTGCTGATGACGCGCGGCGCGCTGACGACCTTCTCGATCGCCAACGACGTGGCCAAGTTCTTCGCCATCATCCCGGCGATCTTCGTGCTGACCTACCCGCCGCTGGAGGCGCTCAACATCATGCGCCTGGCCAGCCCACAGTCGGCCATCTTGTCGGCGGTGATCTTCAACGCCTTGGTCATCGTGTTCCTGATCCCCCTGGCGCTGCAAGGCGTGCGCTACCGCGCCATCGGCGCCGCTGCGCTGCTGCGGCGCAACCTGCTGATCTATGGCCTGGGCGGTCTGGCTGTGCCCTTTGTGGGCATCAAGCTGATCGACCTGATCCTGGTCGCGCTGGGCCTGGCCTGAGGCCCCCGACGCCTTCGTGATGACTTGTACAAGAAAGCAACCCATGTCGATGTCCTTCCTTCCTTTGTGGCGCCCTGCGCTGGTGTCCTTGATCGGTCTGAGCCTGCTCACCGGCGGGCTCTACCCACTGGCCGTGACTGGCCTGGCCCAGGCGCTGTTCCCCGCGCAAGCCCAGGGCTCGCTGATTCAGCACGGGGGGCAGACCCTCGGCTCGCACCTGATCGGTCAACCTTTCTCGGACCCCGGCCACTTCTGGGGCCGCCCCTCGGCCACGGCCCCGATGGCCTACAACGCCGCGGCCTCCGGCGGCCCCAACCAGGGCCCGCTGAACCCTGCACTGAGCGAGGCGGTGCGCGCCCGCATCGCCGCCCTGCGCGCCGCGGACCCCGGTCAGACCGGCCCGGTGCCGGTGGACCTGGTCACCGCCTCGGCCAGCGGCCTGGACCCGCACATCAGCCCGGCCGCCGCGGCCTACCAATTGCCACGCGTGGCCCGGGCGCGGGGCCTGGACCCGACCGAGCTGCAAGCGCTGGTCGAACAGCACACCGAGCGCCCACGCTGGGGCTGGTTCGGCGAGGCCCAAGTCCATGTGCTGGCCCTGAACCTGGCCCTCGATGCCCGCCGTTGAGCAGAGAGGATTGCACGATGGCCTATGCCGCCTATGCCGAGGTGTTTGGTGCCAACACCGACCTGCGCCCCACCCGAACCGAGTGGTGGGTGATCCCCCTGCGCGTGCCCATGGACCAGGCGCGCCGGGCCCGCGAAGTGCTGGCCCGCCACACCCGGGCGGGGGTGCTGCGCTGCCACCCCCACCCCTGGCGCCACGAGGTCGAGTTCGAGGTGCTGCTGAGTGCGGAGCAACACGGTTGCGTGGTCGATGCGCTGCTGACCTGGCTGCCGCAGGCCCAGTGGGGCCGGCCCCAGCACTGGTCGCGGCGGGCGCCCCGCCCCCAACGCCCCGGGGCGTGAGGCCGTTCGCGCCCCGCCCGCCCCGGCACCATAATGCCGCCACGATCTGAAAGCGCTCCCGTGCCGCCCACCCCTGACGGTCGCCCCGACCCCGACCAACTGCTGGACCAACTGCGTGACGAACAGGCCCGCGCCAGCCGGGGCCGGCTGCGCCTGTACTTTGGCGCCAGCGCGGGCGTGGGCAAGACCTGCGCCATGCTCACGGCGGCCCAGCGCGAGCGGGCTGCGGGGCGCGACGTGCTGATCGGCGTGGTCGAAACCCATGGCCGCGCCGACACCCAGGCCTTGCTTGGCGACCTGCCTCAGCTGCCGCAGAAGGCGGTGCCCTACCGCGACCGCAGCCTGCCCGAGTTCGACCTCGACGCGGCACTGGCGCGCCACCCCGAGGTGCTGCTGGTGGACGAACTGGCCCACACCAACGTCGACGGCAGCCGGCACCCCAAGCGCTGGCAGGACGTGCTGGAGCTGCTCGAGGCCGGCATCGAGGTCTGGACGGCCCTCAATGTGCAGCACCTGGAGAGCCTGAACGGCACGGTGGGTGCCATCACCGGGGTGCGGGTGCAGGAGACCGTGCCCGACACGGTGCTGGACCGGGCCGACGAGATCATCCTCATCGACGTCAGCCCCGACGAACTGCTGGCCCGCTTGAAGGCCGGCAAGGTGTACCGCCCGGCGCAGGCCGAACGGGCAGCCCAGAACTTCTTCCGCAAGGGCAACCTGGTGGCGCTGCGCGAGATCGCGCTGCGCCGCACCGCCGAGCGCGTGGAGGACGATGTGCGCCTGTACCGCGTCGAGCAATCGCCGGGCGCCACGCCGGTCTGGAACACCTCGGGGGCCCTGCTGGTGGGCGTGGGCGAGCAGCCCGGGGCCGAACACACCGTGCGCACCGCGGCCCGCCTGGCCGGGCAGCTCAATGCGCGCTGGCTGGTGGCCTATGTGGAGACACCGCGCCTGCAGCGGCTGCCCTCGGCCGAGCGCGATCGCATCCTGGCCGTGCTGCAACTGGCCGAGGAAATGGGGGCCATCCCCTCGGTGCTGACCGGCGACGACATCGCCACCGAGTTGCTGCGCCTGGCGCGCCAACAAAACTGCGCCACCCTGGTGCTGGGGCGGGCCCGCGCAGGCACGGCCCGGTGGCGGCGGGCGTTCTGGCGCCCGCGGCTGGCCCAGCGACTGGCCCATGCCGCCCCCGAGTTGGACCTGGTCGAGGTGGGCCAACCCAGCACCTCGCGCCAGCTGCCCCGGGCGCTGAACCGCGGGCTGGAGGACGAGTGGCCCAGCAGCCGCCCCCGGCTGGTCTGGCGCTACGGCGTCGCCATGGCCGTGTCGGTGCTGACCGCCTTGCTGGCCACGCCCTTGATCGGCTGGTTCGACCTGGCCAACATCGTGATGCTGTTCCTGCTGGGCGTGGTGCTGGTGGCCGTCAAGCTGGGGCGCGGGCCCGCGGCGTTGTCGGCGGTGCTCAACGTGGCGGCGTTTGACTTTTTCTTTGTGCCACCGCGCTTCTCGTTCGCGGTCAGCGATGTGCAGTACCTGCTGACCTTTGCGGTGATGCTGGCGGTGGGGCTGCTGACCGGGCAGCTGACCGCTGGACTGCGTTTTCAGGCCCGCATCCTGAGCGGGCGCGAACGCCGCGCCCGCTCCTTGTTCGAGCTGACGCGCGACCTGTCCTCGGCCCTGCAAAGCCAGCAGGTGGCCGAGATGGGGGAGGCCGCGGTGCGGGCCAGCTTTGGTGGCGAGGTGCGCATCCTGCTCAGCGATGCCGACGACCGCCTCAGCGCGCCCCCGGCAGCGCCACCTGGCTTCGACCTCAGCGTGGCCGACTGGGCGTTTCGCAACGGGCAGGCGGCGGGTCTGGCCACCCACACCCTGTCGGCCAACCCCTGGCATTACCGCCCCTTGAAGGCACCGATGCGGGTGCGCGGGGTGCTGGCGCTGCGCCCGGCACAGGCACGCTGGCTGCTGATCCCCGAGCAGGTGCAGCAACTCGACACCCTGGCGCGCCAGATCGCGATTGCCCAGGAGCGCGTGCACTACGTCGAGGTGGCCCAGCAAGCCGTGGTGCAGATGGAGTCCGAGAGCCTGCGCGCCGCCTTGCTGGCCGCCATCTCGCACGATGTGCGCACGCCCCTGACGGCCTTGATCGGCCTGGCCGACGCCCTGCGCAGCAGCCGACCGGCGCTGGCCCCCGAACAAGACCGCCTGGCCCAAGCGCTGACCGAAGAAGCCCGGCAACTGCACACCCTGGTCAGCAACCTGCTGGACATGGCGCGCCTGCAAAGCGGCGCCGTGCACCTGCGCAGCGACTGGCAATCGGTCGAAGAGGTGGTGGGCGCGGCGATCCGGCAGGCCCGACCGGCCCTGGGTGAGCGCCCGGTGCGCGTGACGCTGGCGCCTGGGCTGCCCTTGGTGGAGTTTGATGCCACCCTGATCGAACGCGTGCTGGTGAACCTGCTGGAGAACGCGGTCAAGTACGGGCGCCCCCCGATCGAGATCCACTCGGGCGTCACCGACGACAGCTGGTGGCTGCAGGTGCGCGACCACGGACCGGGCTTGCCACCGGCGCTGCGCGGTGCGGCGCTGTTTGAGACCTTCACCCGCGGCGAGCGCGAGTCGGCCACCCCCGGCATGGGGCTGGGCCTGGCAATCGCGCGCGCCATCGTCGAAGCCCACCGGGGCCAGATCAGCGCCGAAACCGTCGCCCCGCCCGCCCAGGGTGCAGAATTCACCCTGCGGCTGCCGCGCCGCGCGCCGCCCGCCCTGGACCTGGGCGAATGACCGGCCCGCCGCGCGCCACCCACCCGCTGTCCTCCCCACTGCCTGGCTGTGCCCCACCATGTCCGCTCCCGTTGCCATCCTGATTGAAGACGAGCCGCAGATCCGGCGCTTCGTGCGCGTGGCCCTGGAGGCCGAGGGCTGGCAGGTGCACGAGGCCGACGGCGTGCAGCGCGGCCTGATCGAGGCCGGCACGCGCAAGCCCGACCTGATCGTGCTGGACCTGGGCCTGCCCGATGGGGATGGGCTGGACCTGATCCGCGATGTGCGCAGTTGGAGCCAGGTGGCCATCGTGGTGCTGTCGGCACGCAGCGACGAGGCCGACAAGATTGCCGCCCTCGACGCCGGCGCCGACGACTACCTGGCCAAGCCCTTCGGCGTGGGCGAGTTGATGGCCCGGGTGCGCGCCAACCTGCGCCGGCCACGCACAGCGGTCGCCGAGGGCGCGGCCCGCAGCGAGGGGCAGGACCCGGTGTTCCGCTTTGGCCAGGTGGAGCTGGACCGGGTGGCGCGCCTGGTGCGCCGTGATGGTCAGCGGGTGCACCTGACACCGATCGAATACCGCCTGCTGAGTGTGCTGGTCAGCCACGCCGGGCGGGTGCTGACGCACCGCCAGCTGCTGCGCGAGGTGTGGGGCGCCAGCCACGCCGATCAAAACCACTACCTGCGCATCTACATGGGCCACCTGCGACAGAAGCTGGAGCAGGATCCGGCCCAACCCCGCCACCTGCTGACCGAGACCGCCGTCGGCTACCGGCTGCAGGTCGAGGCCTGAACCCGCGCCGGCCCGTCCGCCCCAGGTCGGGCCGGCGGTGGGTCAGTCGGTGCACAGCCCGGGCCCTCGGGATGACCTGGCACAGCGTTATCAAATGAAATTTTTGATATAAATGCCAATACCAATCAACACCCCCAGGGCCCACCCGGCCCGCCCCGACCCCATGCCCAGTCACCGCCTGCCTGGCCTTGTCGCCGCCCTGCTTTTGGCCTGTGTCGCGCTGCCGGCGCCCGCGCAAGGGGTGCTGGACCGCATCAAGTCCGGGGGGCGCCTGGTGCTGGCGCACCGCGAGTCGTCGATCCCGTTCTCCTACCTCGACGCCCAGGGGCGCCCGGTCGGCTACGCGATGGACCTGTGCCTGCGCCTGGCCGAGGTGATCCGCAAGAAGGCGGGCGTGCGCGAACTGGGCATCGACTACCTGCCGGTCAAGGCCAGCGACCGGCTCGCCGCCATCGAACAAGGCCGCGCCGACCTGGAATGCGGCTCCACCACCAACAACGCCGAGCGGCGCGAAAAGGTGGCCTTCACGGTGCCGCACTTCATCGCCGGTGCGCGCCTGCTGGTGCGGGCCAACAACCCGGCCACCCGGCTCGAGGACCTGTCCGGCAAGACCGTGGTGTCGACCCGTGGCACCACCCCGCTGAAGGTGGTGGACCAGCTCAACCGGCAGCACCTGATGAAGCTCAACCTCAGCGAGGCCAGCGACCACCAGCAGGCCCTGAAGCAGGTCCTCGACGGTCAGGCCGAGGCCTTTGTGATGGACGACGTGCTGCTCTACGGCCTGATCGCCAGCAGCCCCAGCCCCGCCGACCTGAAGGTGGTGGGCCGCTACCTGACGACCGAGCCATTGGCCATCATGCTGCCCAAGGGCGACACCGCGCTCAAGCAGGTGGTGGACGAGGAGATGAAGCGCCTGATCACCAGCCGCGAAATCCACCCCATTTACGAGCGCTGGTTCATGCGCCCCATCCCGCCCGCCAACGCGGCCCTGAACCTGCCCATGAGCTACCTGCTGCGCGACTTCTGGAAATACCCCACCGACCAGGTCCCGTTCTGAGGCCGCCCGCCCGGCGCCCCTCGACGGGCGCAGCCGGCGCGCCTCAGGCGGGGGCGGGCCAGACGGCGCTGCGCAGGGCGTCGATGGGCTCGGGCAGGTGCAACAGGTAGCCCTGGGCGTAGTCGACGCCGATGGCGCGCAGGCGCTGCAACACCTCGTCGTTGTCCACAAACTCGGCCACCACCTGGATCTGCAACAGCCGGGCCACATCGGTGAAGCAGCGCACCGCCGCGTCGTCCAGCGCGTCGGTGACCAGGTTGCGGATGAACTGGCCGTCGATCTTCAGGCAGTCCACTGGCAAGGCCTTGAGGTAGCCGAACGAGGACGCCCCGGCCCCAAAGTCATCGAGCGCCACGCGCACCCCGGTCTTGCGCACCTGCTCGATGAAGATGGCGGCATCGGCCAGGTTGGTGACCGCCACCGTCTCGGTAATTTCCAGGCACAACTGCGCACACAGCGCCTGACCAGCCGAAGCCAGCAAGTCGACGGCCCAGGCATGGAAGGCCCGGTCGCCCACCGACTGACCCGACAGGTTGACGCTCAAGGTGTGGAGGCCGTTGGGCACCGGCAGGCCGCGCAGCCAGTCGATGGCATGGCGCAGCACCCAGCGGTCCACGCGCGACGCCAGGTGAAAGCGCTCGGCCGCCGGCAGAAACGCCCCGGGCTGCACCAGGCTGCCATCGTCGTGACGCAGGCGCAGCAGGACCTCGGCATGCACCCCGCCCGAGGCCGCCTTCAGCGGCTGGATGCGCTGCGCAAACAGCTCGAAACCACGCTGGTCCAGCGCGCGCTCGATGCGCGAGGTCCACTGCACCTCGTGGTGGCGGGCCTGCATGGCTTCGTCGGTGTCAAACCACAGGTGCACGCGGTTGCGACCGGCCTCCTTGGCGGCGTAGCAGGAGGTGTCGGCCGCCTGCTGCAAGGCCGACACACTGGCCCAGCGCTGGTCGATGGGCACCAGGCCGATGCTGGTGCCGATGCGAAACCGCTGCTCCTCGTGCACGAAACGGAAGTCCTCCATGCGGTCGCAGATCTTCTGGGCGATGCGCTGCGCCTGCTCCGCCGTGCAGTGTTCAAGGATGATCGCGAACTCGTCACCGCCCAGGCGGGCCAGCGTGTCACGCGCCCGGATCGAGTCCCCCAGCAGCTTGCCCACCTGCATCAGCAACTGGTCACCGATGGCATGCCCGCAGGCGTCGTTGACCAGCTTGAACTGGTCCAGGTCGATGTACAGCAGGACATGCTGGCTGTGCTGCTCCTGCGCCTGGCGCAGGGTGCGCAGCAGGCGCAGCTCGAACTCTCCGCGGTTGATCAGGCCGGTCAGGGCGTCGTGGGTGGCGCGGTAGGTCATCTCGCCGCTGAGGCGGCGTTGCTCGCTCACGTCGTGGAACACCAGCACCACGCCCAGCATGTCGCCCTGCGGGCCGAGGATGGGGGCGGCCGAGTCCTGGATGCCGTACTCGGCGCCATCGCGCGAGATCAGCACGGTCTGGTCGGCCAGGCCCACCATCTGGCCCATCGCCAGGCAGGCCGCGACCGGGTTCGGTGCCACCTCGCGGGTTTCCTCGTGGACGATCTGGAACACCTGCGGCAGCAGCTGGCCCTGGGCCTCGGCGGTGGGCCAGCCGGTCATGCGCTCGGCCACCGGGTTGAGCCAGGTGACGCGGCCCTGCGCATCGGTGGTGATGACGGCGTCGCCAATCGACTGCAGGGTCACGCGCATCAGCTCGTGCTGCTGCGCCAGCTCAGCGCTCAGGCGCAGCAAGGCTTCGTCGCGCTGCTTGCGTTCGCTGATGTCGATGTGGATGCCGTAGACCCACTCGGGCTTGCCTTCGGCGGTGCGGGTGATCAGGCGGCCCCGGTCCTCCACCCAGACCCAGTGGCCGTCGCGGTGGCGCAGGCGCAACTCCGCCACATAGGCCTCGGTGCGTCCGGCAAAGTGCTCACGCAGGCGCTGCTGGGTCGCGGCCAACTCGTCGGGGTGGGCGATCTCGGCGCGGAACTGGTTGGTCACGGTGCCCAGTTCGTCCAGCGTCCAGCCCAGGATGGCGGCCCAGCGGGGGTTCACGATGACCTCGCCGGTCTGCACGTTCCACTCCCAGGTGCCCGCGTTGGTGCCCTCGATGAGGTTGCGCATGCGCGCGTGCTCGCGCGCCAGTTCGCGCTCGGCCTGGCGGCGCAAGGTGACGTCCTCGCTGACCGACAGGCTGCGCACCGGGCGGCCCTGCTCGTCGCGCTCCAGGATGGCCGACAGCAGCACATCGATCACCCGGCCCTCGCGGGTCAGCATCTGGTAGGGCACCGCATCGCAGCGCCCGATCTCAAAAAAGCGGGGCAGCACCTCTTCCTGGGCCCGGCGCCGGGATTCCTCGGTCAGGAAGTCGGAGGACAAGCGCCCAATGACCTCGTGGCGCTCATACCCCAGGCAGGCCAGCCAGGCGTCGCTGACGTGCAGCAAATGGCCCTGCGGGTCGATCGAGTGCAGCATCGCCGGCGTCGTCTCGTACATCCTGCGCAGCCGGTCCTGGGCCCACTCCAGGGCCTGCTTCTGGGCCCGCTGCTCGGTGATGTCCTGGATCGTGCCGCGCAGGCCACTGACCGCGCCCGCGGCGTCCCGCGCCACCTCACCTCGGGCCTCCAGCCAGCCCCACTGGCCGTCGGGGCGCCGGTAGCGCAGCTCGATCGCATAGGGGGCACCGGTGCGCAGGGCCCACTCGGCCTGGGCCCGCAGGCGCGCATAGTCCGCCTCGCCCAGGTAACGCGCCTGCTCCGCGAAGCTGGGGGGCGGGTCTTCGGGGTTGAGGCCCAACAGGGCGTACATCTGTTTTGACCAGACCGTCACCGCCCCCTCGGACTGCCAGCTCCAGCTGCCGATCTGCCCCAGACGTTGCGCCTGGTCCAGCGCCAGCTGGGTGGCTTTGAGCGCCGTGACATCGGTGACATTGGCAAAGAAGCCGCGCACCTCGCCGTCAGCGATGTCGGGCACGTAGTGCGCCCAGGTGTGGCTGATGCGCCCGTCCGGGCGCGTCAACACGCGCTCAAACTGCTGCTCCTGCCCCTGCAGCACGGCGCGGATGTGGGGTTCGTTGAGCGCATAAACGGCCTCGCCCAACAAGGCCCGCAGCGTCATGCCGACGATGTCTTCGGGGGCCCGCTTGAACCACTGGTGGTAGGCCTGGTTGGCAAAGCGGCAGCGCTGTTCGCGGTCCCAGTACGCGACCATGCCGGGGATGGCGTCGGTGATGCCTCGGATGAAACGCTGGCTCTCGCTCAGGGCCTGGTTGGCGGTCTCGGCCAGGTTGCGCTGGGCCACCAGCTCGGCCTCAAAGAGGTGGCGCTTGTGGACGACAAAAAAGCTCCAGGCAAAGGCCCGCTCCCCCGCCCACTGGACTTCATGGCAATTGAGCAGCACCGGCAGGCGGGCTCGGTCCTGGCCCCAGATCTGCAGGTGCACCTCTTCCAGCCGCCCCTCGCGCAGCAACGTGGGCCAGATGTGCGTCTGCAAAAAAATGCGGCTGGCGGGCGGCAGCCAGGCCTCGATGGACTGACCGATCCAGTCCTCGGTGGCCCCACCCACCCAGCGCAGCGACGTCGCATTGAGGGCCAGCAGGCGCCCCGACGGGTCGGTGAACAGCACCGCACACGGCAGCAGATCCATCGGTTCGGGCAGCGTCATGGGCGGGCGGCTGGAGCGGGCTGCGCCTCCCCCTGGTCGAAATACGCTTGCATGGCCTGCACCACCAGGTCCGGGTGACTGAGGTGGGCGCTATGCCCCGCCACGTCGAGCACCTCCAGCGTGCTGAGCGGCAGGTGCTGGCGCAGGTACTCGCCCACCGCCAGCGGGGCCAGGTTGTCCTGGCGGTGCTGCAGCAGCAGGCTGGGCCGGGTGACCCGGGGCAGATCGGCGCGGTTGTCGGCCCAGAAGGTGGCGCGCGCAAACACCCGCGCCACGGCCGGGTCGGTGGAACAAAAGCTGTCCGACAGCGTGTTTTCCACCGCGCCCTGCCCCGCCGGGCCCGCCACCACCGGGGCAAGCGACTTGGCCCAGCCCATGTAGTTCTGTTCCATCAGGCTCAGCAGGCCCTCCACGTCCTCACGCTCAAAGCCACCCAGGTAGTCGGGCGGGTGGTTCAGGAAGCACGGCGAGGGGCCCAGCAGCACCAGCCGGTCAAACAACTCGGGCCGTTGAATCGACGCCAGCAAGCCAATGCTGCAACTGACCGAGTGCCCGACAAACGTCACCCCCGAGCCGAGCCCCAGCGCGTCACACACCTCGAGCACATCCTGCGCATAGCCCTGCAACTGGCCGTAGCGCTGGGGGTCAAAGGCGGCGCGCTCCGAGTGGCCGCTACCCACGTAGTCAAACAGGACCTGACGGTGGGTGGCCGCGAACGCAGGGGTGACCTGCGCCCACATCCCCTGGTGGCAGCCAAAACCATGGGCGTACAGCAAAACCGGGCCGGACTCGCCCAATACCTTGACGTTGTTGCGCTTCAGAATGCTCATTTTTTAGGCAGCCGTGTGGGGTCAACGGGATGCGCACGGGGCGCTGGGCAGGACCTGATCGGTTCGCCGCAATGATCATAATGGCGAAATTGATGCCCCACATTCAGGGGATTCATCAGATAGGGGCATGGCCTATGCCCAGCCCGGCCCAGGCCGAGCCCCAGGCCCCTCCCCGGGCGAACCGGCCAGCCCAAGCCCGTGTCCCTGCTCAGGCTCCGGCCAGGGGGACGGCGGGCACCGACCAGTCCAGGCTCAGGTCATGGGGCCGGCCGTCGTCGACCAGCACCACGCTCAGCCCCGGCAGCAGCACCCCATCGCAGCGCAACTGGCTGGCCGCGGAGGAAGCCCGGCAGTGGACCTGCAAGGCGTAGGTCGAGGCCCCATGGGCCAACGTCAGGCTGAAGCCGTCCCAGCCAGGGCGCGGACAGGGCGCCAGGCTCAAGGTGCCGGCTTCCAGCCGCCAGCCCAACAACGACTCCAGGATCAGGCGAACCATCCAGCCCGCCGAGCCGGTGTACCAGGTCCAGCCGCCCCGCCCCTGGTGCGGCGCCACGCCGTACACGTCGGCGGCCATGACATAGGGCTCCACCTGGTAGCGCGCCACGGCGGCCGGGCTGTCGCTGTGGCGCACGGGGTTGATCCAATCGAACACCCGCCAGGCCTGGGCCGCGTCGCCCAACTGGGCAAAGGCCATCGCCGCCCAGATCGCGGCGTGGGTGTACTGGCCGCCGTTCTCGCGCACCCCGGGCACATAGCCCTGGATGTAGCCTGGGTTGTGCTCCGAGTGGTCAAACGGGGGGGGCCAGCAGGGCCACATAGCCGAACTCCGCGTTGAACAGGCGGTCGGCCACCGACTGCATGGCCTGGCGCGCCCGGGCCGGCTCCCCAGCGCCCGACAACACGGCCCAGCTCTGGGCGATGCTGTCGATCTGGCATTCCGCCTGGCTGGCCGACCCCAGCGGCGTGCCATCGTCAAAGTAGGCCCGGCGGTACCAGGCGCCGTCCCAGCCGCTGAGTTCGGCATGGCGGGCCAGGGCGTGGGCCTGGGTCAGGCACTGCACGCGCCAGACCTCGTCCCCACGGGCCCCGGCCAGGCGCGCGAACCGGTTCAGCGTGTCCAGCAGGAAGAAGGCCAGCCAGACGCTTTCACCGCGGCCCCCCACGCCGACCAGGTTCATGCCGTCGTTCCAGTCCCCGGTGCCCATCAAGGGCAGACCGCGCTCGCCCAGGCGCCAGCCCCGCCGCAGCGCGCGGCAGCAGTGCTCGTACAGCGTCCCCGACTCGCCCGAGGGCTGGGGCAGGTCGTAATAGGCCTCGTCCTCGGCGTTGACGGCCCGGCCGGCGAGGAAGGGCAGCACCTCGTCCAACACCGCCTGGTCACCGGTCACCGCGACGTAGCGGCACACCGCCTGTGGCAACCACAGAAAGTCGTCCGAACACCGGGTGCGCACCCCACGCCCGCCCGGGGGGTGCCACCAGTGCTGGACATCGCCCTCCTGAAACTGGTGCGCCGCGGCCAGCAACAACTGGGCCCGCGCCAGGCCCGGCGCGGTGCTGACCAGGGCCATGCTGTCCTGCAACTGGTCGCGAAAGCCAAACGCCCCACCGGACTGGTAGAAGCCACTGCGCGCCCACAGCCGACAGGCCAGGGTCTGGTACCCCAGCCAGCCGTTGATCAGCAGGTTCAAGGCCGCGTCCGGCGTCTGCACCTGCAGGCGGCCCAAGGTGCCGGACCAATGGGCCTCGACGGCTGCACGCGAGGCCTGAACCTCGGCGAGGCTGCGCGGCCAGGGCGCCGGCCGCGCAGCCGCCTCCGGCCAGGGGGCCTGGTGGTCCACCGCCCCCAGGCGAAAGACCAGTTGACGGCTCTCCCCGGGCGCCAGGGCCAAGGGCACCCGCAGCGCCGCGCAGGGATCGAGTCCGGCGCCCACCCGCATCGACAGGCGCACCTGTTCCATCGCCGCAGGCCGGCGCCAGGAGCCCAGGCGCCCCAAGAACTCGCAGCGGTCGCCCGTGAAGCTGACCCCGTCCTGCGTGCTGGCGTCACCCGCGTCAAAGAACGCCGCCAGGTGCTGGAAGTCGCCGCTGTAGGCGTTGTGGGCCCACAGCGTGCCGGTGGTGGCGTCGTGCACGGTGACGCCATGCTGCCCGGTCTTGGCCGGCAGGTCGCCAAGCACCCACTCCACATAGCCGGTGGCCGACAGGCGCCGGTGCTGGGCACTGCGGTTGCGCAGCGTCAGCACCGAGTACTTGACGGCGTGCACCACATCGACGTGCACGCTCAGCAGGCTGTGAATGCCCTGCGCCTCGTGTTCAAAGGTGGTGCAGCCGAAGCCGTGGCGCACCACGGTCGGCCCCGGTCCCGAGCAGGGCAAGGGCGTGGGTGACCAATAGGCCCCGCTGTCTTCGTCGCGCAGGTACAGGGCTTCGCCCCCGGTGTCGCTGACGGGGTCATTGCCCCAGGGGCTGAGGCGAAATTCGTGGGCGTTCTGGAACCAGGTGTAGGCGCTGCCGCTCTCCGACAGCACGGTGCCAAAGTGCGCGTTGGCCAGCACATTGACCCAGGGCGCCGGCGTGACTTGCGTGGGACCGAGCCGGATCACGTACTCGCGCCCATCGGGCGCGAAGCCCCCCAGGCCATTGTCAAACAGCAAGCCGGTGGGCAGGACCACGCTGGAGGCCAGCGGCCGTGCCAGCGCGGGGCTGCGTGCCAGCAGGCGCGACCCGGGGGCCTTGCGCAGGTCCTGATAGGCAGGCTGCAGTACCTGGTGGCTCAGCGTGCCGTTGTCATCGGACAGCACGACCCGGGCCACGCTGAGGAACAGCAGGCGGTCTTCGAGCGGAATCTGCTCGGCCAGGCGCACGAAGATGCCCCCGGGCTTCTCGGCCAAATTGGCTTCAACCCCCGAGGCGATCAAGCCCAGGATCTGCTCCTGGAGCTGCTGGCGGTAGCCCGCGTGGTCTTCGTTCCAGATCACCAGGTCCACGGACAGGCCTTTGAGCCGCCAATAGGCGTGCGCCTGCACCACCTGACGCACCAGCTCGATGTGGGCCACATCGGCGATCCGCACCAGCACCATCGGCAGGTCGCCCGAGATCGCGTAGCTCCACAGGCCGGACTGGCCGCGCCGGTTGCGCTGCAACACGGTGGCCGGCGCGCGCAGTGTGGCTTGTGCATACAGCACCGGCCCCGCCAGGCGCCCGTACAGCTGGGCCTCGGTCTCGGTGACGTTGATCTGCTGCAGCGTGACCCAGTTGTGTGTCCAGGCCAGGTCAAACACCCGGTCGGCCAGGTGCTTGTCGCGGTACTTGTCGATCAAGGCCAGGGCTTGCTCGCGGCGCTCGGCGATGCCCGTGACCAGGTCCAGGGTGACGCACTGCTGCGGCTCCAGCGTGATGCGCAAGCGGATCGCCACGATGGGGTCGAGCACCGCCCCCTGGGTGCCCGACAGGCGCACCGTGTCGGTCATCGCCACGGGCGCGGCCAGGTCGCGGGTGCGGCCGATGAAGCGGCTGCGGTCGGTTTCAAACGAGACCTCGGCGTGGCTGCCGCCATGCACCGCCATCAGGTGCAGCAGGAACACCACCGGCTCACTGTCGGTCCGGGGCCGGCGCTGGCACAGGATGGCCTGCTGGTCCGCCAGCACCTCGGTCTGCACGAACAGCTTGCTGAACGCCGGGTGCTGGGTGTCCGCCCCGGCGGGGGCCAGCACCACCTCGGCGTAGGTGGTCACCTCGAGCACGCGCCGCACGCGCGCCGTGTTGGTGATGTGGAGGCGGCGCAGCTCGATGTCGTCCTCGGGCGAAACCGCCATCTCGGCGTGGGTTTCATAGCCTTGGTCGCTGCGCCGGAACTCGGCCCGCCCTTCCGAGAACAGCGCCTGGTAGGCGCTCGACTCGCGCCGCGTCGGCAGGTGGCCGACCGACCAGAACTGCTGCGACGCCACGTCGCGCAGGTAGCAGAACTGCCCCCAGGCGTCGCGCGTGGCGTCTTCGCGCCAGCGCGTGACGGCCAGGTCCTTCCAGCGGCTGGAGCCCGCCCCAGCGTGGGTGAGCATGACGTGGTAGCGGCCGTTGGACAGCAACTGCACCTCGGGCGCATGGGTTTCGGGGCGGGTGATGATGCGCAGGGGCATTTCGGGCCCCACGGACAGGGCGCGCAACTCCAGCGGTCCGGCTTTCTCGTGTTGCAGGCGCGTCGGGTTGGGGATGCGCTCGTGCAGGAGCAGCACCGCGGCCAGCAGCACGGGGTCGGCCAGAAAGCGCCGCTGCATGGGTTGATCCAGCAACACCTGATCGAGCGCCAGCAGCGTCATGCCCTGGTGGTGGGCCATGAAGGACGACACGATGACACGCCGCTTGCCACGGGGCAAACGGCTGGCGGTGTAGTCGACCGCCTCGTACAAGCCGTAGCGTGCGCCCAGGCCCTCGGCCTCCAGGCGCTGCAGGTTCTGACACGCGGGCACCGGCAGCACCACCAAGGCCAGCGCGCTGGCGTAGGGGGCCACCACCAGGTCCTCGCCCAGGCCGCGCTTCAGCCCGGTGCCCGGCACGCCAAACGCTCGGTACTGGTAGTTGAGGGCCGCGTCGACCGCGTTGTAGCCCGACTCCGAAATGCCCCAGGGCACGCCCCGCAGATGACCGTAGTCGATCTGCCGCTGCACCGCCGACTGGCAGGTTTGCGCCAGCAGGGTGCTGGCGTACTGCGGCATCACCAGCAAGGGCATCAGGTACTCGAACATCGAGCCGCTCCAGGACAGCAGGATCGGGTCGCCGCCGGCCGACGTCAGCAAGCGCCCCAGGGCGAACCAGTTGTCCTGCGGCAACCGTCCCTGCGCCACGGCGATGAAGGTGGCCAGGCGGGCCTCGGAGGCCAGCAAGTCATAACAGCTGTCGTCCAGGCGCCGCTGGTCCACGTTGTAGCCAATCGCCAGCAGGTGGCGCGCGGGGTGGTTCAGGAAGCCCCAGGGCATGTCGGCCAGGGCCTGCAGGCGCCCAGCCAGGGCCAGGCCATCCTGCTGACGGTCGCGGGCCCGCTGACGGGCTTGCAACACCCAGGCGGCCATGCCCAGGTCCACGGTGGCCGTGGTGCTCGCGGGCGCTGTCGGGCCGGCCTCGGCCCAAGCAGCCAACTGCACCCCGCTCGGCATGCGCTGCAGACCGGGCGGCACGCTGGCGGTGGGCCAAGCGACCCAGGGCAGGCTGTGCGACAGCTCCGCCTGCAGGGCCCCGGCCTGTTCCGCCAGCACCCGGGCCCAGTGCGCCACCTCGCCCCCGGCAGGCGCCGGTTCCGGGTGGGCCTGGGCCGCCGCGGCGGCCTCGGCCTGCAGGGCCAGGCTTTGGGCGCTGAGCACCAGGCGGCCCAGCCACAGCCAGAGCCCACGGGGCAACAGCGCCTCGGCTTCGAGCGCGACGTTCACCTGGGTCTGCAAAGCCTGCAGCGATGGCCCCAGGGGGCTGGTGCTCAGTTCGCCAGCCTGGTCCAGCAACACGCCCAGCGTGTCGTTGAGCCCCGCCAGGGTCCGGTCGCTCAGGACCGGATCGGCCGGCAGGCCCAGCAGCCCCGCGCGCAGGGTCAGCAGGTGGCCCGCGAGGTTGCCGCTGTCCACCGCCGACACGTACAAGGGCGGCAGTGGCGCGAGGCTCAGGGTGTCGTACCAGTTGTAGAAGTGGCCCTGAAAGCGTGGCAAGGCCTCCAGGGTGTCCAGCGTCTGGCGGGTGCGCGCCAGCAAGGCGCTCTGGCCCAGGTAGCCGAGGTCATAGGCCGCCAGGTTGGCCAGCAGGGACAAGCCGATGTTGGTGGGTGAGGTGCGGTGGGCCACCACCGCCAGCGGCTGCGTCTGGACGTTGTCGGGCGGCAGCCCATGGTGCTCACGCGTGACAAAGGTCTCAAAGAAATGCCAGGTGCGGCGCGCCAGTCGCCCCAGGTACAAGCGCTGCGCGCTCGACAATGGCGCCAGGTCCGCGGTCGGCGGACGACGCAGCCACGCCTCCCACAGCGGCGCCAGCGCCCACAGCAGCCACAGCGGTGCGACCATCCACCAGCCAGCCTGGGGTCGGCTCCAGCACAGGGCCAGCCCGGCCACGGCCAGGGCGCTGCAGGGCCACAGCAGCCCGTGCTGCGCCAGGGCCGCCCAACGCGGGTGCCGGGGCACCGGGGCCTGTGCCTCCGACGCCTGCCACACCAGCAGGTGACGGCGGCTCACGCCCAGGCGCCAGCCGGTCTGCAGCACCGCGCTCAGGCTGTACCAGGCCTCATGCGGCAGGCAGGCCAGGGTGAACAGCGCCTGCAGCAGTTTGCGGCCCAGCCCCACGGCGATCAGCCGCACATGCTGGGTGGGCAGCGACTCGGCCGGTTTGCGCAGCGCCTGAACCGCCGCCGCGGCCAGGGCCGGAAAGAACAGGATGCCCAGCACCCCCAGCGTCCAGCCCCAGGCCGGCGGAAACACCAGCCAGCCCAGCCACAGCAGGCTCAGCAAGGCGGGCGCCACCAGGCTGCGGCGCAGGTTGTCCAGCAACTTCCACTGCGACAGGCCCGTCAGCGGGTTGCCCCCCTGCCGCCCCGCGGCCAGCGGCACCCGGGGCAGCAGCCAGGCGGCGATCTGCCAGTCGCCCCGCACCCAGCGCTGACGGCGCTTGACGTCGCTGGCGTAGAGCGCCGGGGTGTCCTCGTACAAGATGACGTCGCTGACCAGGCCGGCGCGCGCGTAGCAGCCCTCGAGCAGGTCATGGCTCAGGATGCGGTTGTCCGGAAAGCGCCCGTGCAGCGCCTGCTCAAACACCGCCAAGTCGTAAATGCCCTTGCCAATGTACGACCCCTCCCGGAACAGGTCCTGGTACAGGTCGGAGGCCGCGCCGGTGTAGGGGTCGACCCCCTGGTCACCACCGAACAGGCGCGCATAGCGGCTGCGGTTGGTGCTGGGCAGGGTGGCGGCCATGCGCGGCTGCAGGATCGCGTAGCCCTGGGTCACGCGCTGGGCGACCGGGTCATAGACCGCCTGGTTCAAGGGGTGGGCCAGCGTGCAGATCAGGCGCTGGGCCGAATCCCGGGGCAGCTGGGTGTCCGAGTCCAGGGTGATGACGTAGCGCACCTGGCGCAAGACCAGTGGGTCGCCCAGCACCCACTGGAACGGCGTGGCATCGCCACTGAGCAGCCAGTGGTTGAGCGCCGCCAACTTGCCACGCTTGCGCTCGAACGCCATCCAGCAGCCCTCAGACGGGTTCCACAGGCGCGGACGGTGCAAGCCACAGAAGGGCTGGTGGGTGGCGCTGCCGTGGCGCAGGTTGAGGGCCTCCAGCCCGCGGGCCAGGCGCGCCAGGGCGGCGGCATCCCCGGGCTGCACCGCGGCCGGGGCATCGTCAAAATCGGTCAGCAGGCCAAAGAACAGCTCGGGGTCCTGGTTGCCCAGGAAGCGCAGCTCCAGGGCCTCGACCAGCCGGTCGGCGGACTCGGGGGTGCTGAGCAAGGCCGGCACCACCAGGGTGCGGGCCGTCGCCGGCAGGCCCTGGGGCGCGGCCATGCGCGGCAGCCGCTGGGGCTGGGTGCACAGCATCAGGCCCCAGTTGACGATCGACAGGGCCAGCTGGCTGCAGCCCAGGGTCAGCAACAGGCTGCTGAAGACGCCCCAAGCCAGCCCCGACAGGGGCAAGCCGACGCGCATGTGCAGCACCATGAACGCCGTCAGGCCACACACCGCGCCCAGGTACAGGGTCAGGGGTCGGCGTGTCAGGCCCCGGCGCAGGCGGCTCCACCCGTGCCGGGGCGCTTGCAGGGCCGCCTGCCCCTGGCCGATGAGGTAATGGCCGACATGGGCCAGGCGGGGGTCCGCCGCGCGCGGGCCGGGGCTTGGGGCCGCCGCCGGCGGGGACGGCGGGTGCGCCGGCGGGTGCGCCGGCGGATCGGCTGGAGGATCGGCTGGCGGATTGGCTGGCGGATGGGTAGGCCGGTGGGCCTGGCGCGCCAGCAGAACCGCGTGGCGCGCGATGTCGATCTCGGCGCACCCCGCCCGGCGGGCCAGGCGCTCCACCGCATGTCGGTAGTGGTCGCGGGTGGCAAAGTCCATCCGGCCGTAGACGCCCTCCGGGTCGTCGCGCAAGGTGTGCTCGACGGCGCTGGAGGCTTCGACAAACTCGCGCCAGTCGGTGGCGTCGAGCGCCCGCAGGCTCGCAATGCTGTTGCTGATGGACAGTTGGCTGGCCGCCTGCCGCTGGGTTTCGGCCTGGACCACCTGCTCGGTGCTCTGGCCGGTCTCGGCCAGGCGCTGCTCGATCCAGCTGAGCGGCATGGCCAGCGACGCCCCCTGACCGCGCAGGCGCCGCACCAGCTCCGCCACGAACGCATGGGCCAGCGGCGGGTCGGAGCGCGCCATGTCGGCCACCACCAGGATCAGGCCCTTGGGGTCGGCCTGCGCGACCAGGCTCATCTGGTCGGCCCACACCGAGGCCTGGTTGCGCTCCGCCATGCCTTGGGCGATGCGCGCACCGACCCGGCGCAGGTTCTCGATCATGGCCAGGCGCAACATGATGGGGATCGCCCACAGCTCCCCCAGGCGCAGCAGGTCCACCCCCTGGTAGGCCTGAATCAGGCGGTGCAGGCTGTCGAGGTCCATGCGCCCGTCCCCGTGCGAGATGGCCTCCAGGGCGATGTCATAGACGCGTGGAAAGCCCGTCGACGGGCCATCGGCCAGCAAGGGCAAAGCGCGGCTGTAGCCCTTGGAGAAATGCAGCCGGGCGGTGCGGATCTGGTCTTCGATGAGGTAGAAATTGTCCAGCAGCCATTCGCCGGCCGGCACCACCGGGCGGTGGGCGGTGGCGCTGTGGCGCAGCGCCGCATAGGTGTCGCGCAACACCGCCTCGTTGTCGGTCAGGCGGGCCAGCAAGCGGTCCGGCCCGGCCTTCAGGATGGCCTGGTGGCGCAGCGCCAGGGTGTGGCCATGGCGCTGCATCTGCTCGCCGTTGAACAGCTCGGCCTGCAACGGGGGCTCGAAAGCGGCTTGGGCCCGGGCCGCCGCGAAGGCACGGCGCCGTGCAGCCCAACGCCCCCAGAGTCGGGTGCGCAGGCTGACGAGCAAAGAGGGTTCAGGGATCATGGCAGGGGCACCGGACTGCAGCCCGGCCAGGCCGGGTGCCCACCGGCCCACAGCACCCGCCCGGACCTGGGCAACAGGGCTGGGCGCGCACCGCAGGCGGCGCGCGCTCCAGCGTCGACAACCGGGCGCCTCGGCACCCGTCTACACCGCAGACTGAGGCTTGCCAGGCGGGCTGTCTGTGCGATGGCGTACCCGGCCGCGGGCGCGCCCAAGGCTACTTGCGCCGGGGGGCCGGCGGCACCACGGCCACCGGCACTGGCGCAGGCGCCGGCTTCTTCTCTTGCTTGGGCTTTTTGACTTCTTTGTTGCCGTTTTGCTTGTGGGACATCGGGGGGCCTTTCTAGGCATCTGCCAAAGGGTTCAGGGGGAATTGATGCAGGGGCACCACTGGCCGCGAAGGCTCAGTGGTCGCCACCGCCGTGCCGCGGAAAATCGGCCTCGCGCAGCATCACGGGGGCGTGTGCGCCCTGTTGCAGGCGGTGCGTCACCGCGGCATGGATCTGTGCCTTGTGCGCGCGGTACGTCGGCAACAGGTCGGCGCTGGATTCGCCCGCCGCAAAGCGGTGACGCAGGGCCTGGCGGCTGATGCTGGCATCGACCGCCCCCGCCACCGTGACGACCAGAAAGCGCACGGTCTCGGAGCCTTCATGCAGGTGGGCCCCGTCGTCCGGGCAGGGCACTGGCGTGGGTTGGTTCGGGGCGGCCATGCTCAGGCCACCTGCTGACGCATGGTCGACCACGGCAGCAACTCGCGCGCCCGGGCCTGCTCTTCGGCGCTGCCGTGCACCAGCAGCAGGTACTTGTCGACCTTGAGTGCGGTTTCAAACTTGAGTGCCATCGCCTTGGGCACGCCCAGTTGGCTCAGGGCCGCGCCCAAAGCCGAGAGACCGCCCACCAGCGCCGCGCCCTCGAGCACGCCAACCAGGGTCAGCACCACGGGCCCGGCCAGCGCCACAACGCCAATGCCCGGCAGAAAGAACACCGCGGGGACCAGCAACAAGCCCCAGATGCCGCCCCAGAACGCGCCCTTGGTGCCCCATGCCTTGACCTTGTCGCCCAGGGTGTAGAAGCCGACCGGGTGCTCTTCGCTGTGGTAGCCCTTGCCGATCAGCGACAGCACGGACAGGGACACGCCGCCGTGGTCCAGGGTCTGGATGGCCTGCTCGGCTTGCTCACGGGTGTCGTAAACAAAGCAGGGAGATTCGGGGTAGTCGTTCATGGCAATCCTTGGTGGCGGCACCCCAGGGGGTGCGAATCGGAGGGACTGAGTGCACCCGCCACCGCAGCGGCGGGCCTGAACGCCCTTCCGCCGCGGCACCGGGGGCTCAGTTGAAACTGAGTTGATCCACCACCTGGTGCACGCCGGGTGTGCCCCAGGCAGCATGGGTGGCCAGGTTGCGCTCGGACCAGCTGTGCACCCGGCCACTGAGCATGACCTTGCTGCCCTCCACGAGCACCTGGATCTCTCGGGCGTCCAGCTCGGCGCGGCGCCGCAGCGCGGATTCAATGTCGGCCTTGATCGCCCGCAGCTGCAACAGGGGTTTGAGCACGATCTGGTTGTGCAGCCCCCGCACGCCCCACAAATGGCGCACGGCCGCGGCGGCGAGTTGGCGTTGGAAATCCCAATCCAGCGTGCCCTGGAGGGTGACCTGGCCTTGCTCGACCACCACCGCCACCGAACTGGGCGGCAACTGGGTCAGCCAGTCCAACGTGGCGATGACGGCGCGCGCGATCTCGGAGTCGGCGCGCTCCGCGGTGCTGGGCAGTTGCACGGTGAGCTCGACAGCCAGGGCCCGCACACCGTCCACCCGCTGGGCGGCGCTCTCGGCGGCCCACTTTTCGGCAAAGCTGTCCACTTGCCCACTCAGCGTGACCACGCCCTGCCCCACGGCCACCCCGATGTGGGTCGCGTTGAGCGAGGGATCCCATCCCAGCTCGTCCTGTACCGCCTTCTGCAATGCCTGATCGGAGGTCATGGGTGACTTTCTGTAGGTGAAAGAAGCAGTCTGCAGCGGCGCCCGCTGCGGGTCTGTGCGCCACAGCGCTTTGCGGACCGCCGACCGCGCCGCATCGGTCAGCGATTGCAACCGGGTCAGCACACCGGACACTCAGCGACCCGCGCTGCCAAACAGCCGGTCCCACACCCGTGTGCTGACCCCATAGCAGACCGGCTGGGGGCTGTGGTGGTGGCACCGGTGCCAGCGCTGCCAGCGGCGCAGCGCCAGCGGTGGCGCGCGCAGGTGGTGAAGCGCGTGGTGCAGCAGCGAGTACACAAAAGCCCCCGTCAGCACCCCCAGCGACAAGGCCAGGCCCCAGGGGCTGGGCAAGCCCGCCAGGCTGGGCCACAGCACCAGGCCGGTAAAAGCCAGGGCGCTGAGCAAGGTGGGGGTGCAGATCAAGGCCTCGGGGCGTTGGTGGTGGGCCGCGTGCCAGCGCCGAAAGGGGTCGAGGCCGTGCAGCACGAAGCGGTGGATCAGGTATTCCAGCAGGGTCCACACCACCAGCCCCAGCACCACCATCAGGGCGACACCAGGCCCCTCCTGGGCCGACATGGCCCCGCCCAGGGCCAGGCCCAAGCCCAGCACGCCCACGCCGTAGGCGGCCAGGTCGGCGTAGTAGGTGGTCAGGCTGTGTTCAAAGCTCAGCAGGCGCATGGGGCATCCTTGAAACCATTCGGGGTCGGCCCCCCGGGCTGGGCAGGCCGCGGCAGCGCGCGCGGCGCGGGCACTTGCCAAGCGCCTTCAACGACGTCGCCACCAAAGCGGCACGGCCACCAGCGCCGCACCGACCGCAGCGGCCCAGGCCAGCGCCGTGAAGGGCTGGGCCTTCACATAGGCCTCGGCGGACAGGCGGGCCTGGACGCCCTGATCGCGCCACTGCCGCGAGCGGTGCTTGATGGCCTCCAGTTGCGCGTGACCCCAGTCCTCGCCGGGGTTCAACCAGGCCTGTTGCACGGTGTCCACCAGCCCGTCCAAGGTGGGCAGGGGCACGCGCTGGGCCGACGCTGTGTGGGTATTGAGGTGGGCCTGGCTGCGCTCGGCGCGCGCCGACGCGGCGGCATGGGACTCATCGAGGCCATCGGCATGCGCGTGCGATGGGCCTGTGGGGGCGTGCTTGGTCGTGGACATGGCTGGTTGTGCTTCCAGAGGGGTCGCCAAGGGGGAGCGGCGCCCTGGGGGGCGCCGCGGGGTTCATCGGTTCATCTGGGCCGCTTTGTGGCAGCTGGCCTTGGCGTCGCCCGCCAGGGCATCGCACTTTTCCTTGGCCACGGCGTAGGCGGCATCGCGCTTGTCGTTGTCCGCGGACTGGCGCACATCGGTGATCTTTTCCCGCGCATCGGTCTTGGCTTCGGCGCTCTTCTCGACCACCTTGGCGTCGGCCTTGTCGCTCACATGGCGGCTGGTGGCCTCTTTGCGGCACACGTCCTTGGGGTTGCCCGCGAGGTCATCGCACTTTTCCTTGGCCACGGCGAAGGCGGCGTCGGCCTTGGCCAGGCGCAGTTCGTAGGCGTGCTTGTCACTGGGCAGGTTGCGCTGCTCCAGTTCGGCCTTGGCGATCTTCTCGCGGCCCTTGGCCTCCTGGTGGCACACGTCCTTGGCGTTACCCGCCAGGCTGCCGCAGTTGCTTTGGTCGGCCTTGTACTGCTGCGAGATCACCTCCTGGGCGGCCTGGTAGTCGGGTTTGCTCATCAAGGCGGCACTGGCCACGCTGGAAGCGCCCCAGAGCACGGTGGTCATCAGGGTGAGAAAAATGGGTTTCATGGGGAGTTCCGGTTGGAGATGAAAAAAGCGTTGAATGACAAGTTCGGGCAGGCTCACTTCAGGCGCATGTCGTTGCTGACGCTGTTGACGCCCTTCACCCCGCGGGCCAGCGTCATGGCGCGGTCGATGTCCGCCTGGCTGCGCACAAAGCCACTCAGCTGCACCCGGCCCTTGAAGGTTTCGACGTTGATCTCGGCCGATTTGAGAACGGGGTCGTTGAGCACCGCTGACTTGACCTTGGTGGTGATCACCGTGTCGTCCATGTACTCGCCGGTGCCTTCGGTGCGCGAGGTTGAGGCACAGGCGCTCAGGAACATCAGGCTCGCCAGACAGGCCAAGGCCGTGCTGCGGCCCATGAAATGCAGATTCATAAGAGGCTCCTTGAAAAAGGTTTCGGAAGCGTGTTGCGGTGTGGGCCCGAGAGCCAGAAGGCCCCGCCCATCCCGACTGCGCTGAGCCAGCATGGCCCCGCGCTGGGGCCGTGTCGGTACGCTGGGATACCCTGCGCCCACTTGGGCCGGCCGCGGCCGCCCAGCGACGGACCATGTGCTGCAGCGAACAGTCAAAACCCGGCACACGCCCCAGACTGGGAAGCCCTTCCTGGGCCCGTGCTGCCCAGGGGGCTTGACGAAAGCTAGACATGCTCTACACCCTCGCTGCTGTGCTGATCCTGTGCTGGGCCCTCGGCTTGATCACCTCCTACACCCTGGGCGGTTTGATCCATTTGTTCCTGGTGGTGGCGCTGGTCATGCTGCTGGTGAGCCTGCTGAGCGGTCGCCAGAGCCTTTGAACACCCGCGTGACCACGCCGCGCTCCCGCTGCACCACGGTGCGCAGCGCGTTCGCCTCCGGTTCCCAGAGCAAGGACTCCTGCAGGTTGGCACGCAACCGCGCCTCGGTCTCGGAGCGGGGCCGCGCGGCAGCCCAGGGCGCGCCCGGGCCCGGGGTCTGGCGCCACACGGCCAAGGTTGGAGGGACGGGTTTCATGGGGCCACCTGGGGCGCCCGCCTGCGGAGGCCTGGCAACCGGAAAGCCCCCGTCTGGCGCGATCAACCCAGCGGGTCTGTGCGTTGCCCCTCAGCGCCAGGCCACATGACGGTGAGGCCGCGGGCATGGCTCAGCGCGACGGGCCCGCCTACTGGGCCGCGGTCGACCCGAGCATCACCTGATCGTAGGTGGACAGGTCCTGGCGGTAGCAGGCGCACACCACCTGCAGCAGGCCCGCCCGGCTCAGCACCAGCATGTGGCCCCGGCTGTACTGAATCCAGCCCTGCTCCTGGAAAGCACCGGCGGCGAGGGTGACACTCGCGCGGCGCACCCCTAGGATCAGGGACAGGGCTTCGTGGGTGATCTTCAGGTCGGCCACGCGCAAGCGGTCCACGCTCATCAACAGAAAGCGGGCCAGCCTTTGCTCCAGGGTGTGAAAGTGGGCACAGGCCGCCAGCGCCCCCATTTGCGACAACTCGAAGTAGAGAAACCGGGTCATCAGCAGCGTCAAGGAGCGACTGGCCCGAGTGAGGGCCCGCAAATGGGGCAACTCGATCTGCCACGCCCGCCCAGCCCCGGTGACCACCGCATCAAACGCCGACGCCGAGACGCCCAGGGCCGCAGCGGCCCCGAGCATGCCCTCGTAGCCCAATTGCCCCACCTCAAAGCTGCGCGGCTGAACCCGGTGGGTCAGCAAGGAGATCAGGCAGTCGGTAGGGAAGTAGACGTGCGCCAGGGCCTGCCCGGCATGGCCCAGGACGGCCGCCTCATCCAACTCGACCAGTTGGGACTGGCTCAAGACGCGGCGGCGCTCATCCGGGCTCAACTGGGCCAGCAGCCGATTTGCGAGAGAGTGGTCGATGCGACAGTCCTGAGGGGGTTGAGCGAGGGAGCCAGAAGCAGTCTGGAGGACACGCCGGCCGCGATCTGTCTGCCAGCACACACCGCGATGCTGAGGAGCGCACCCGACGAGGCGACGCGCGCGCGGCGGCGTCCGCACTGAACATGACCTGCCGGATTCTCGGCAGCAAAAGTGCCCAGACGGATTTAGGTACGGCAGCGCACAATGCCCATGTGTTCGGCAACGTACATATCAAAACGTTTCAGTCACCCTAGACTGTCCACCGGGACAGCAGCACAGGGGGGGATCCTGGACGGCTTGTCACCCTCTCAACGCCGTCATTTCCCAGGAACGCCATGCAACAACCCGACACCGCCCCCCAGGGCGCCCCCCTGAACCACTTGCTCAAAGCGATGGATTCACCGGCCTTCGCCGACGTGATGGCAGAGCTGGAACTGGTGGAGCTGCCCCTGGGCAAAGTGCTCTACGAATCAGGCACCACGATGAGCTATGCCTACTTTCCGACCACCGCGATCATCTCGCTGCTGTACGTGATGGGCTCAGGCGCATCGGCAGAGATTGCGGTGGTAGGCCATGAGGGCGTGGTGGGTGTGGCCCTGTTCATGGGGGGCAATTCGACCCCCAGCCGCGCGGTGGTGCAGAGCGCCGGCATGGGCTACCGCATGCGGGCTCAGACCCTGAAAAATGAGTTCGATCATGCCGGGCCATTTTTGCACCTGCTGCTGCGCTACACCCAGGCCTTGCTGACCCAAATGTCCCAGACCGCGGTCTGCAACCGGCACCACACACTGGACCAGCAATTGTGCCGCTGGCTGCTGCTGAGCCTGGACCGGCTCAGCGGCCCCCATCTGGTGATGACCCAGGAGCTGATCGCCAACATGCTGGGCGTGCGCCGTGAAGGGGTCACCGGCGCCGCCTTGCAACTGCAGGCGGCGGGTCTGATCCGGTATGCGCGCGGACACATCACCGTGTTGGACCGCCCGGGGCTGGAGCGCCGCACCTGCGAATGCTATGCGGTGGTTAAGAAGGAGTACGACCGCCTGCTGCCCGACCGGCTCGCCACCTGAACGGGGCACCCCACGGCCACGCTGGCGGCCCCCACCGCGACCGCCGTTCATTCGCCACCGCGCCGTGGCACCGGATCAGGCGGATCAGCGGGCGCCAGGTTTGCCCCCACCGTCTTGCGCGCGGCCCGGCTGGACAGCCACCCCTCCTTGCTCAATTGCAGCACCCCCAACAACACCAGCACGCTGGCCGCCATCAGGCCCCATTGCGCCATGGGCAGCCGCACAAAGCCGAAGGCCAGGGCCAGCAGCGGCACCTGGGTGACCAGGGCCAGGGCCAACAGGGTGCCCAGCAAGACCCAGGCACTGACCCGCGGCAAGCCGCGAAAGCTGCCGCGCCAGCCCGGTTGGTCGGAGCGACAAGGCAGGATCAAGGCGGCATTCGCCATGACCAGCACCCCGAACGCCGCGGTGCTGGCCGTGGTCGAGGACGGCACAAGCCAGGTCAAACCGCCATACCAGCCCAACACCCAGGCCGTGACGCAGGCGCCCTGCCACAGGCTCCAGCGCACCGCCTCGGTGGAGAGCAAGGGGGCCTTCACGCGACGGGGTGCTTGGGCCATCCAGTCCTGTGCACTGGCTTCGGCTTCGAACACCAGCGAACACGCTGGGTCAATCAGCAACTCCAGGAAAGCGATGTGCAAGGGGGTCAGCACCAGCGGCCAGCCCAGCGCCGCCGGCCACAGGGCCAAACCGATGATGGGCAGGTGCACGGCCAAGGTGTAGACCATGGCCTGGCGCAGGTTGGCAAAGGTGCGGCGCCCCTGTTCAATGGCCGCCACGATGGCATGGAAATCGTCATTCAACAGCACCAGGGAGGCGGCTTCGCGGGCCACATCGGTGCCACGCAGGCCCATCGCCATGCCGATGTGCGCCGCCTTGAGGGCGGGGGCATCGTTGACGCCATCACCCGTCATCGCGACCACCTCGCCCTGTGCCTGCAGCGCCTGCACCAAGGCCAGTTTTTGCTGCGGCTTGACGCGCGCAAAGACCTGCGTGTGGGCCAGCCGCTGGGCCAGATCCGGCGCGGACAGGGTGTCCAGCGTGTCGCCCGTGATCACCGCCTGGGCCGATATGCCGGCCTGGGCCGCGATGGCCAAGGCCGTGCCGGGGTGGTCGCCCGTGATCATCACCACCCGGATGCCCGCGCGCTGGCAGCGCGCGACAGCGGCAGGCACCTCGGGGCGCAGGGGGTCAGCCAGCCCCACCAAACCCAGCCACTCGAAATCAAAGTCGTGTTGCTGCGCGGGCCAGTCCGGCCCCTTCGGGTGGCGGGCCTGGGCCACCCCCAGCACCCGCAGGCCGCGGTCGGCCAAGGCCGCAGCCTGCTGCTGCACGCGCTGGGCCTGGGCCGCGGGCAGGTGACACAGCGCCACCACGGCCTCGGGTGCGCCCTTGCTCGCCACCCGGTCCTGCGGCGCCGAAGGGTCCCGCCACAGGTGGCTCATGGCCATCAAGGCGGGCGACAACTCGTACTCACGCGCCAACTGCCATGACGGGGGCAGCGGATCGGATGCCGCGAGGTGCTGGGTCGCGAGGCGCTGCAAGGCCAGTTCCATGGGATCGTGCGGGCGGACCTCGCTGGCCAGCACGGCGCACGCCAGCAGCGGGTGAAAGGCCTCGGGCAAGGCCGTGTCCCCGAGGGCAGGCACCGCCCATTCGGACTCCCCCGCCACCAGGACCTGCACCGACATGCGGTTGCAGGTCAGGGTACCGGTCTTGTCGACGCACAGCACCGTGGTCTGGCCCAGCGTCTCGATGGCGCTCAGGCGTCGGGTCAGCACCTGCTGCTGGGCCAGACGTCGCGCCGCCAGGGCCAGGAAGACGATCAGGATCACTGGCAACTCCTGCGGCAGCAGGCCCATGGCCAGGGTGATGCCGGCGAGAACCGCCGCCAAGACATCGCCCCGCAGGGCCCACAACAACAGCACCAGCAGGCCACACACCGCGCCGGCGACCCCCACCAGGCGGCGCGTCAGGCGGGCCATCTCATCGCGCAGCGGTGAGGGCTGCAAGGTCACATCGTCCAGCGACAGACCAATGCGGCCCAGCTGGGTTCGGCCCCCGATGGCCTGCACGCAGGCCAGGCCTTGCCCACTGAGCACCAGGGTGCCGGCCAGCACCCGATCCGTCGGGGCGTGCTTGGTCACGGGCTCGGACTCCCCGGTCAGCAGGGACTCATCGGTGCTCAGCTCATGGGCCTGCCACAACACCCCATCGGCCGGGACGCGGTCCCCTTCGGACAGCAGCAGCAAGTCGCCCCGCACCACCGCCGCCCCCGGGATGCGTTGCGGCACCCCGTCGCGCATGACCTGCGCCCGCGGGCTGGAGAGCGCCCGCAGCTCGCCCAAAGCCCGGTCGGTTCGGCGCTCTTGCAACACCGTCACCGCCATGATGATGGCCACGAAGCCCAGCAGGATCAGCGCCTCTTGCGCATCGCCCATCAGGAGGTAGAGCGCCCCCGAGCCCAGCAGCAGCAAGAACATGGGCTCGCGCACCACCTCCCAGGCCAGGGTTCGCCAGGGCCGCCGCTGGCTGACCGCCAGCGTGTTGGCCCCCTCCTCCTGCCCACGGCGTTGGGCGGTGGCGGCCGTCAGGCCCTGCGGCGGGGTGACTGGGAGGGCGGGGAGCGGGGACAAGGGTGAAGGCATGCCTCCGCTTGTAGACCTCCCGCCCCCATCGCACCACGCGCTGGCGCACATAAGCTGCATTCAGAAGCGATTGCAACGCGGCGGCCACGGCCCGGCGAGGGCGCCTCGCCGACGGCGGAAGGGGGGTACGCTAGGCGGAGGCTTGGCCGGCCGTGCGGCCCCAGCAGCTTGCCAACGCAGCGCTTGGTCCCAGGCGGTCGGTGCACCGGCCACGACCGACCGCAGCGGCACAAGGCACAAGGCACAAGGCACAAGACTCAGAGCTCAGAGCTCAAAGCTCAGATCTCTGGATCTGAAGGGCAGCCCGAGCCGTCACGGTGGCGGGGGCGCCCACGGGCCCACCAGGCCCCGCCCCAGCCGGTCCGTGCCAAGGCGGCTGGCACCGGCGGTCAACCCACCGGGGGGGCGCGCTGAACACCACGCCTGTGCGGCGCGGTTCAGGTCACGCCAGCGGGACTCAACGGCGCTGCAAGAAGTCCACCGCCAGGGCCGCCAGTGTGCGAGCGCCCACTGGCATCTGGTCTTCATCGATGTCGAACATCGGCGAATGGTTGGGCGAGGCGGTCCTGAAATCCTGGCCCTTGGGCGGTGCGCCCAGGAAGTAGAAGAACCCGGGCGTCACCTTCTGGAACTCCGAAAAGTCCTCCGATCCGCTCACCTTGGGGATGATCATCACCTTGCCCGCCGCCGCGAGCTTCAGCGCCGGCAACGAGGCTTCGGTCAGTTCGACCGGGTTGGTGGTGACCGGGTAGGCCACCGGGCCAAACCGCACCTTGGCCGTGGCGCCACTGGAGGCCGCAATCGACTCCGCGGTTTGGGTGATCCGCTTGAAGGCCTCCTGGCGCATCCCCTCGTCAAAGGTGCGCAGGGTGCCCAGCATCTCGACGTTGTCAGGGATGATGTTGTAGCGCGTGCCGCCCTGGATCTGCCCGATGGTGATGACCGCGGGCTCTTTGCTGATGTTGAGCTGTCGGCTCACCACGGTCTGCAAGCCCAGCACCACCTGGCTGGCGGCCACGATCGGATCGATCGCAGCCCAAGGGGACGACCCGTGACCGCCGCGCCCCTCGACCTCGATGCGGATGTTGTCTGAGCCCGCCATCAAGGGACCGCTGCGGTAGCCCACCATGCCCGAGGGCAGGTTGGCCGTCACATGCAGCCCATAGATCGCCTGCACCTCCCGAAGCGCGCCGGCTTCGATCATGGCTTTGGCGCCAAAGCTGGGCACCTTGCCCTGGGCGTCCGGCTCCACGGGGGCACCTTCCTCAGCAGGCTGGAAGATGAACTTGATGGTGCCCGGCAGCTTGGCCCGCATGCCAGCCAGCGCCTCCGCCGCCCCCATGAGCATGGCCACGTGGGCATCGTGCCCACAGGCGTGCATGACAGGCACCTCCTTGCCCAGGTAGTTGGCCTTGACCTTGCTGGCAAAAGGCAGGCCGGTGTTCTCTGGGACGGGCAGGGCATCCATGTCGGCCCGCAGGGCCACCACCTTGCCTGGCAAGCCGCCCTTGAGCGTGCCCACCACACCGGTCCCGCCGACGCCGGTCTGCACATCCATGCCCAACTTCTTCAGATGCTCGGCCACCAGCTGGGCCGTGCGCACCTCCTGACCAGAGAGTTCGGGGTGGGCATGGAGGTCGCGGCGCCAGCTGACCATCTTGGGTGCCACGGCATTCACGGCGGTGTCGATGGCCTGCAGGCCCGCGGGGTCCAAGGCCTGGGCCTGGGCGTGAAAGGCAAGGGTCAGCCCGCCGGTGGCCAGGGCGACAGCAGAGAGGTGTTTGAGCATGGGCAGCAGATCCGTGAAGGAACAAAGAAAAAAACGATCGCGAGGGCCCCATGCTAAGAGTCGCCCACGCCCCGATGACAAGCGAAAATGGCCAATCGCCGAGCCACTATCGCCATGCCACCGCCGCCCATCCCATCCGCCACGGCCCCGATCTTTCGCATCGACATCCCGCTGCTGCCCGAGTCGGCCGCAGGCAGTGCGCTGCAGTTCATCGACTTGCTGCGCAGCACCAACCTGCTGGCCAGCCTGCGCGCCGGCGCGTCCAGCCCGCGGTTTGCCTGGCAGTTACTGGACGCGGAAGGCCAACCGCTCGGCGCCCTGCCCGGCCCCTGGGCGGTGTACTCGCCGCCCCCTGCCGGGCCCCAGGCGGCCGCGTCCGCAGGGCCGGCGCAAGCGGTGTTCCTGCCGTCCTTCCATGCGGCAGACCTCCCCTTCATCCGCAGCGTGGCCAGCCGGCACCACGGCCTGTCGCGCCGGGTGGGCCTGGCCCTGGACCAGGGGCAGAGGGTCCTGACCCAAGGCAACGCGGCATGGCTGGCCGCCCAAAGCGGGCGGCTGAAGGGCCGGCAACTCAGCCTGCCGTGGTTCTACATGGCGGGCTTCAAACGGGACTTTCCGGACATCCACCTGGTGGCGGGTCAGGACATGGTGGCAGACGGCCCGTGGCTGAGCAGCGCCCTGCCCCACAGCCTCAGTGAGATGGTCATCGCGCTGGTGCACCACGCCATGGGCGATGAGCTGGGCCAGGTGTGCGCCAGCGTGTTCCGGCCCGACCACGAGCGCGCACGGGCCGCCTTGCAGGCCAACGCGCAACAGCACTTCCCGGCCACGCGAGACAGCACGCTGGCCCGGGCCATTGCCTGGATGGAATCCCACCTGGACGAACCCTACTCACTGCCCCTGCTGGCCGCGGCAGCCGCGGTGAGCACGCGCACGCTGCTGCGGCATTTCCAGCAAGAACTGTCGCAATCGCCGCTGGACTACCTGCACGGCCTGCGCTGTGCCCGCGCCAAGGTGTTGCTGGAGCTGACGCTCGAGAGCGTGCCCAGCATCGCGGTGGCCTGCGGCTATGCCGACCCAGCCGCTTTTCGCCGCATCTTTGTGCGCCACACCGGCATCGCGCCTGCCGAATACCGCCGGCGGCATGCCCTGCGCGCGCCGCGCAAACGCTGGCGGGTTGACGTCCGCTGACCGTCCAACAACAGCGCAGCCCCTGCCCCCCCCCAAAGGTTTGGCCTGCAGGGATCAGCGCCACCAGGCCATCAGTGCGCCAACTGCGTTGGACAGCCCGGGTCATGCGACACGCGAGCCCATGGTCAGGATCGCCTCAGGCCAGGCCAGCTTCAACGCCAGAGCGCCATGCCTGCACGCGGGACGATGACCCCTGGCCCGGCAGCCCATGGGAAGGCGAAGGGCTGCGAGACCGCTTCAAACTGGTCCGATTTGGCGCGGATGACCTGCAGCGCGAAATGCAGGTGCGGGGCGATGAAGAACCGGTGTTGCCAGACAAACCCAAGGTCTGACCGTTCACCACGCAAGCGCCCGGCCGAACAAAAACGCGGGGCTGTCTCCATTGCCAGCACAGGGCCTGGCGTCCGGCATCGTGCAGGACACGACCACAGTGGCCCCGATCCAGAGACCGAGGGTCCATGCCACCCTGTTGGCGGCCCTGGCGGATGTCGATGACCGCCCCCCGGTGCAGCCAAGCCAGGCGCCCCCTCTGACGCGGGCATGTCGACCGCAAACGGTGAATAGTGGCTGAACGGGCCAACGACTTCGGTGCAACCGGACGGTGGAACCTCACAGGCGCAGTTTCTGCCTGTGCCACCTGGCCCATCCAGGCGAGTACGACCCATGCGATGAGTCTCCAATCCAGTCTCTTGTTCAACTGGGCCAAGTCGACCGACATCGATCAGATGTCCGCTTCGATGATTTGCATGTAAAGCCCCTCAACTCCGTCTTTTTACCCCAGGCCAACAAGCCTGGAGAGCGCGCGAGCACCATCGCCCATCTCCCGCGGCGGCTGCTCGGTCATTCCCCATGCGGGCCAGTAAAGCACCATCACGCCATTAACAATGCTGATTCTTGCCAATTTGTCAGCTATTGCGAATTGAAATCAAAATTACCACAACCCCAGCCTGCCAGACCACACCAATCACAGCAGCGTGCAAACTCAATTGATACAGCCATCAAATCAATTGACCTGCATCAAATCAGATTTCACTGAACCCATAAAATCGACTAACCGCATCCCAGCGCTACACGATGCGTGAAACCTATTCTCAACAAACAGCCCCATCACCCCTGCAATCCCCAACCAGGAAAACAGATGAAATTAGCTCATAAACTCATTGGATCATTCATTGCAGTCAGTATCGTTGGTGCCATTGTGAGTGCCATCGGGGTGCGTAGTCTGAGCCAAATTAACGAGCGAGATCAGTTTCTTTATGAAAAGGAATTGATCGGAGTATCTTCACTCAAGCAATCAACCATTGAAATGCTCTACATTGGCAGATCAACCAGGAATATTTTATTATCACCAACCGAAGAGCGCCGCACCATCAATGTCAATCGCATTGAAAAAAATTTAGAGGCACTGAAAGCAGAGCTGGATAAAGTCGGATCAACCATTCACACCAAAGAAGGCAAGGAGCGACTCAACAAGGTCAACGGCCTGTTGCCCCAATACCTTGCCGTCGTTGATCAAATGCTAAGCATCGCCAAAAAAGAAGGCCTCGGCAACAACAAAGAGTCGGTGGAATTCTTGTTCGGTCCCTTCTCCAAGATTGTGAACGAGATGGATCAGGCGATGCAGGATCTGGTAGCGCTGAAAGCGACGAATGCCAAGAAGTTTGTCGATGCCAACAACGACACCTTCGAGAACGCCCGGGTGCTGCTGATTTCACTGACCTTTGGCTCTTTGTTGCTTGGCGTCGGCCTGGGGCTGCTGATCACCCGAAGCCTGGTGAAACAACTGGGGGGCGAACCCGATGCGGCCGCTGAAATCGCACAAAAAGTGGCAGCAGGCGACCTGAGTACCCCCATCCAGGTGAAACCAGGCGATACCGTGAGCATCATGGCCGCCATGAATCAAATGCAGCACAACCTGATGCAAGTGATCTCCAATGTCCGCATGAACGCTGAGGGTGTCGCCACGGCTTCAACGCAGATCGCGATCGGCAACACGGATCTGAGCCAACGCACCGAAGAACAAGCCAGTGCGCTGCAGCAGACGGCAGCGACCATGGACCAATTTGGCACCACCGTGAGCACGAACGCCGACAACGCCAAGATGGCCAATCAACTGGCTGCCAATGCGGCTCAGATCGCCAACCAGGGCGGTGAAGCCATGGGCCAGGTGGTTGACACCATGAAAGGCATCGATGCCAGCTCCAAGCGGATTGCGGAGATCATCGGCGTCATTGATGGGATCGCGTTTCAAACCAACATCCTGGCCTTGAATGCGGCGGTTGAGGCCGCACGGGCCGGCGAACAAGGGCGCGGATTTGCAGTCGTGGCCAGCGAAGTTCGGAGCCTGGCAGGACGATCCGCCGAAGCCGCCAAGGAAATCAAGTCACTGATTGGTGACAGCGTGGCACAAGTCGAACAAGGCACGCAACTCGTGGACCGGGCCGGCCAAACCATGCAGGAGGTGGTCTTGGCGATCAAACAGGTGAGCGACGTGGTGGGCGACATCAGCGCTGCCAGTGTCGAGCAAAACACAGGCGTGAGCCAGATTGGGCAAGCCGTGAACCAACTGGATCAGACCACCCAACAAAATGCGGCCCTGGTTGAGGAAAGCGCTGCAGCGGCACAGGCTTTGGATCAGCAAGCCCGCGAGTTGGTGGCTGCGGTATCGGTCTTCAAGCTGGCTGCAGCGCACCCGGCGACCGACCACTTGTTGTCTGCTGCAAGCCCCACTCGTGCGACGCCACCCAAGATGACCGTCGTCGCAAACAACCCGGGGCGCGCCTCGGCCGGCGCACTGGGTTCCGGTACCCGCAATCAGCCCGCCTTGAGCCAAGTCCCACCGGAGTTCAAGCGCAACGGGACGGACGACAACTGGGAAAGCTTCTGAGCAAAACGGTCCCTGCCAGGGAGCCAAAGCCCTGCTGGCAATCGCTTGGCTTTCCCAGCCCTGTGCAGGAGACCGACAGACGATCGGCCTGTCACGGTAGAAGGGCCGATCGCCCCCCATCCCATCAAGGCCAGGCGGTTGGCCAGGCCGCGCCGTGACCACGCTCGGCGCCCCCCGCGGGGCGGAGGAACAAACGGTGTCACGGGTGGTGTGGACTCTGGGCAATCATGCCGATCACCGGCCCTGGAATCGATATTGCGTCGGACTCAATCCCACATGCCGGGTGAAGGTTCTTGAGAAATTAGGGGGGTCTGGGAAACCCACTGTGGCGCCAATGTCGGCCACCGTGCGATCCGTTGTTTTCAACAGGAGCCGGGCTTTTTCGATGCGACGATGCTGAATGTATTGGTAGGGCGTTCGCCCCGTCTCTTCACTGAAGAGGCGGATGAAATGGAATTTGCTCACCCTGGCCAAGTCGGCCATGGCCGACAAACTCAAAGACTCGTCCAACCGATCCTCAATCATGTCAAGAACAGCTTTGAGATCGTAACCAGCGATCTGACGTGTTGCGCCACCAGCCACTTCATAGCATTTCGCTGCGATGCTGTGCAAGATACACACAATGGCACTTTGGACAAACAAGGGATTGCAGCCGATATCAGTGCGCGAACTTGTCCACAACCGCAAAACCAAATCATGTACCAGCGGATCGCTATACCCTTTTTCAGCCAGTGGCTTGACCAAATCGAGCGCTGATGAGCTGATTTCCAGTTCCTCTAACACACCATCAATTTGCCTCATGGAGATTGACAGCATGATCACCATGACCGACCCCTCAAACCGCCATTCATGCGGCGTATTGGGAGGTGTGACATAAATAGCCTTGTCATCACTGCAGAGTCGATCTTTCCAACCATTTCCAAAGTTGAAGAGCGCCTGACGATGCTCAACTTGCGGCATCAAAGCCACACTTAAAAATGGCGTACCTCGACTGCTCGACTGGTGAGCCGGGCCTGACCAATGCGATAAAAAGTTGGTCCCTGCGACACCTCGCAAAGGATATGTCTTAATGCTGGAGGGGCCTGGCAAAACAATCGAGTTCAAATCTATCTGCTGGTCTAGCCGCACCTGTAAAACCCCTTTCCTCACCGCCCCACATCAACATGGCGAACTTGTCGCCTCAAGAAAAGACCAGCCGGATCTTCCACCCCACAATTGTCTTGAATTGCTTTTCTTGCTGCATATTGCCAAGCAGAGCGCACGACCCCTTGAATGCGTCCAAAAGTTGAACATGGGTACGTGCCACAGCACAAGGTGACATCAGAACATCCTCCACGGGAGATTTGTGCCAAACCGTACAAATGCACTGTCGCGCCACCTGCCATGGGCGGACTGAACCCACTCGATCGGCAACACCCAAGGCAGTCAGATTCTCTGGTAAAGCAATGACAGACTGGTTGATGGATCGCCCCAACATTGATCCGCGTCAAATCAAAAGCCAATCCATAAACTGCCTGACGCCACCTGCCACGCGGCATGGCAGTTCATGGCGGCGACCCAGGCGGCCTGGGCTCGGTGCGGCCAGGGCGTCAAGCCTCTGGCAGAGGGCGGATCACGGAAGTTGAATCGACCGTCCCTCGAGAACGTTGAGAACGCAGAACAAACACTGCCACAGCCCCTGAAAAGAAAAACCCGCAGAGCCAACAGCCATGCGGGTTTTGAGGGGTTTGGCGACCGCCTGAGGCGATCAAATGGTGCCGGAACCGGAATCGCAAATAGTCCTAGCGCCCCCGATATCTATAGATTTTTCAAAATTCAGTAAAAAAAGTACCGTAAAAAGTACCGTAAAAACAAAGACCGAAACCGTTGGATTCCCGCATCACCCGGCCGAGACGATGTTGATTTCTATTGATCGAGCGTGATGTAAGGGTCGATGGCGGCAGCCCTTTTATCCGAGAGCCGATCAACAGCGCAATGTGGCACCATGTTCCAGCCGAGTCGCATGTAAGGATTACGGCCGTGAGCGGACACTGGGATTGACCCGGGTCAACCGAAGTCGGCGAAATCGGATGCCTTGAGATCGCTGCAGCCGTTGAGGATGTCAGTGGCCAGTGCGCGTTTGCTGCTCAGCAAAGCGTCCAGCTTGACGTCGAAGCTCGGGAACTGGTCGCTAACTACGCCGGGATAGTAGACGTTGACGGTGCGGGTCTGGCCAATCCGGTAAGCACGCGCTGTAGCCTGATCCTCCTTGGCGGGGTTCCATGTGCGGGTGAAATGAACGACATGGTTGGCCGCCTGGATGTTCACACCGAAGCCCACCGCCAAAGGGGAAAGAATGATCACGTTGAAGCCGCGGGCTTGCTGGAACGCGTCGATCAACTGCTGCCGGTTGCCTGCCGCACGGGGATCTGCTGAGGTGTCGCCATTCACGATGCTAGCGGCGATGCCGAAGAAGGCAGCGATCACACGCTGCAGCTGCAGCTGTAGCTCCCGGAACTCACAAAATATGATCACCTTGTGGTTTCCGGCATCATCGACGGCCAGAGCCTTGAGCCGGCCTACCAGCCAGCCCATCTTTGGTGACTCGTTTACGATCTTGTCGATCGGCGCCTTGTGACTATCCCGCGTCGCATAGCCGTGCGGGTCCGAGCAGATCTTGCGAATCGCCTGCAATGCCTGCAGCTGAGCCGACGGATTGATGACCCGCTGTTCCCTCAGTGTCTTGAGCGCACTCTCATAAAGACCTTGCTGGAATGGAGACATCGGGAGCTGCTTGCAAAGTTTGTCTTCGACCGGCGTTGGCAAATCCCGGGCGACTTCCGTCTTACGCCGATGCAGTATCTGCGGTTGGATTACGGCGCGTAACTCTTCCACCTTAGCGATCTGCTCGGGTGTCTTGGCCTCAATCGGCTGACGATAGGTACGGGAGAAATGGCAAAGTGCGCCCAACATGCCAGGCTGCACGAAGTCAAACAAGCACCAGAGATCGGCCAGCGTATTCTCCACCGGCGTTCCCGTGCAGGCGATGCGGAAGCGCACCTTCTGCTTCTTGGCCGACCTCGTGACCAATGCGGCAGGTGTCTTGATCTTCTGGGCTTCGTCACAGACCATGATTGACCACGGCAGGCTAGCCAACGCAAACTCCAAATCACGCATCGTTTCGTAGGTGGTCAGCACCAGGCGGGCATCGCCAACCCAGCCCTTCTTCAGCAGCCGGGTAACACCTTGTGCTCTAAGGTCGGCATCCAGTTCGTGCTTGCCCACACGCATTGATTTGAGCGTGCTCCCGTACAACATCAACAGTGGCAGGGTACCTCGTTGAAAAAAACGATCCAGCTCGTTTCGCCAGTTCTCCAGCAGCGCGACAGGCGCGACCACCAAAGCTGGTGGCAGAGTCGGATCGGTCTCGAAACAACTGATGATGAAAGTGAGTAACTGAAGCGTTTTACCCAATCCCATGTCGTCGGCCAAAACAGTCCCACGACAGTGGTCGGGTGACGCCTCCCACAGATGCTGTAGCCATGCAACACCGATCCGCTGGTGCGGTTTGAGTTCGATCTCAGGGCGTAGGGTCTGCGGTAACAACGGCTCCCGATCCTGAGGCATTTGAAGGGACTCTGCACGCGCCTCGGTGTAGTCGACGTCTTCGAGGTTGCGTTTGATTACCAAGCGCTTCTTGGGCTCGGCCGGAGGCCGATCTCCCGGTGGCTTAAAACTGTCTTCGCGTAATTGTTGTTGCGCCTTGGCCAAGGCGTCTACCGCCCGTCGGGCATCAACGATTGGCACCACATTGCGCAAGCCTGGGAGCTTGACCGAGGACTGCCCGGCCAGCTCAGCGGCCTTGACTGCCTGCTGCAGCGTCGGCACGTCGCGGAAAGTCAAGGGCACATAGGTCGCACTTCCTGCGGGGGAATCTTCCACCCGCAGCCCGACGCTGACGTTCCCCTCAAACCAGCCGCTGCCCTGGTCGTTTCGGGCGATGACCGGAGTCACAAAAGGCTTCTCGACACCGATATCTTCCACTCGGTCCGAGTAGTTGCTCAGGTTCAGAACCTCGGCCGCTGTCCAGAGCTGTGGGCATGCCCACTCCCGACCCCATTGCTCCAGATCGATGAGGTGGCGCTCAGTGTCACCCACGATCTCCAAGTCACGCCGTTGCCAGGCTACGCATTGCGAGCCATCGGTGAACGCTCGTCCCAGCTTGCCGGTGAATCGCTGTAAATCATCAGGGCCGGTAAACCACAGCACCTCGGCGGCCTTACTCTCGTTGCCGAGCTCTTCGACGAGAAGACCCACCCGGTAAACCTCACCAAACTCACCTCGTTCGACATGCGGCGTGAACTGCTCGAACCGGATACCTGCCTCTTCGCGGGCTTTCTCGAACTGTTCAGGATCAATGACCTGCTCTGCAGATTCACCCAGCACGGCGAAAGGGTTGCGCACGAAAGCCTCGGCTCGTGGACCTGTGGCTCTGCGACCTGGCATGCGCTTGATCTCTGCAAGCACCGCCTTCACTTCAGGAGCCACCACGACCCGAATCAGTGATGGCCCATCAGGCACGTCATAACTGTCCTGCAGTGGCAAACGGTCGAAGTGATGCAACCAATGTTCAGGCGCCCGGTCAAAACCTGGGATGACCTCCAGCACCTTGGCATCTTCATCGCCGCGACGCTCCATCGTCAGCCGTAACTGGTCCGGCGTGAGCACGATTGTTCGCGCTACATAGTCCGACACCGGGCAACCAGTTGACGTAGCCAGTTTACGTATGCGCCCAAAGGCCTGCTCCTTAAAGGACTGACTGCGTTCAGGTGGCGGAGTCGCGTGGAAGCGAGACAACTCCTCCAGCAGTTGGTGCAAGGGCTCGGACACGAGCGCGGCGCCGCTGGGTGACTGCAGCACACGCCCCACCAGTCGCGGCACCGGTTGCAAGCTCCTGCCCTGACCGTCCACCCACTCGTCCAACAGCACCGTAAAGTCCAGGTCCATCAGGGCCCCCTTGCTCACGAGCCGGGGGCGAGCAACCGTTACTGGTGGGATCAGCAAGGCTTCTCGGTAGGCGCTCAGCTCAGGATGTCGCAGCAGCGCATATACGTGCCTCCATGGCAACAGAAAGTCGGTTTCATATAAGTCGCCAAAGCCCTCCACATGGATCTGAGCCAACCGGGCCCCCAGGTCGGCCGTTTCGGTAAATGCAAAGGGCTGGTCTAGCCATTCACGGGTACTAGGCGCTGGCGACGAGTAGCGAATGCCGACGGCGTCGAAGGAGACAACGGGACCTTTATGGGCATTCGGTGGTGCTGGCTTTTTGCCAAACAGCGCGTCAAACATTCATCAATCCTCTTCTTTGAGCCAGTAGCCTTTGCCTTCAGTAAAGCGGAACTGGAAAAGCTCAAGAACCACACCTACATTTGGCTTCTGGTTCTTGTCAGGGATCAGCGCCCACAACGCGCCGCCCTTTTGACGGTTGTCCTCCCACTCAACGCCATGCTTCTTGAACAAAAGCTGGAGTTGCGAGAACTCGACTTCTGTCAGACGCTTGTTTGGTCTAGTAGGCTGGGCTACCGACGACTCTTGCCTAGCGCTGTGGACGGACGGGGCACCGCTCACTGATGAGCGAGTGCCCACTGACTGCGTTCGTGCGGAAGGACTTGGCCACACAGGCTTCGACTTGAGACCTGCGTAGTCAAACGCCGTGGCAGTCGGTGTCGGGGAGTTTCGAAGGTGAGCAGTAACGGGCGCGATCGGCTCGGGCGTAGCCAATGGCGTCGATTGCGCACGCCAACCCGCGCTCGGTTGGGATGGGTTGCTGGCAGGCTTGAAGTCCTTTAGCTCGCCTTTGCGCATGGGCACAGACTGAAGCAAATGTTTTAGCTCATAGTCAAACTTAGGCTCCCAACTGGCCATGTGCGAGAGCCGCTTAGCATCGGCCTTTTGCTTGAGCTGATGCAAATTCAGAACGGCTCTATCTAAGCTAGTCCGAAAATCGGAAGCGGCAAACACATAACAAGCATTGCCAGTCACACCAAACTCAATCACAAGAAGCTGCCCAATCCGCATCACGAAAGCGTTGTTCAGGTGGTTGTTGTCGACAAGTACCCGGTCGCGGCCGGACATGCGTTTCCGCAACTCCAGAAACTCAGGAGTGCGGTTGGTTTGGGCATCACTACCCAAAACAAACCACATATCAGAGATCTGAGGCTCCCACGTCAACCAGTAATCCAAACGCCTTAGATCAGCAGCGCCATCAGCAGCCAGCAGACCGAAGAAGTCCTTGATCAGCCGCTGCTTGAGCCAGCTGTTGACCATTAGGCGAGCAGGCTCATAATTTACCGTCGCATCCCAGGCTGTTCGCTTCAGCCATGGGTTGCCGATCCACTCCACGCAAGTGTCACGCAGAACAGGCTGCTCAGGGTGATCTGCGCATCGTGCATAGCGCGCTACGACCTGCGCAGTTGCTCTGATAGAAAGGGTTGTTGGGAGTTTGAGCGACGTCTTGCCGTTGACCAGATCCAATATGGACTGCGTGTGCTTCTTGAACCCTGCATCGCTGCTTTGGCACACACGCTTCACGTAGGCCATGAGCGCCTCTTCCCAGACCCAAGAGTTATTTGAGATGCCTAGGCCGGCGCACACGCGGCGCAACTCGGTCTGGTCGTCACGCACCAGCGAATCAGCATAGCGACTGCAGGGGTCTGTCGTGAGCAGGTTGCGATGCTCGCTTAGGATACTTAGCCACTCCGGCACAGTGCCCCGTTTTGAGGAGGCTAGCCACAACGAGTCTAAATTATTAGCTAAATAGCTGCGAAGAGCAGTCCAGCAATTATCCGTATCCCCCGGCACTGCCAGGTTACGTTCGTAACCGAAATACCCGGACAACAGGCCCTGGTAGCAGCGGCGAAACTGCTTGGGTCGCTTGACTTGCTGGTTCACCAGCTCCAGCAGGGCATCAAACAGAGGCCGCTGATCAATCACCCGCCACAAGTCCTTTCCAATCGGCACGGTGGAGCCATAGCAAACATACTTAAGCTCGCTGAACGAGGTCACTTGATGACTTTTCGCGAAGCGCAGCAACGCGGCCCGCAGTTGGTCCCCAGCTGGTTTGTCTTGGCCCTCACCGCCCAAGTCGTGCCGAACGCGTTTAAGGGCCTCGGTCATCACACGCGGGTTACCCCATTCGATCGCGTGGACCACTTGATGTACATCGAGCTCACTGCGCAAGCGGTTGCGCAGCACGTCCAGTGCGTTCAACGGCTGAAAATAGGGCATCGTTCGTTCGGATCCAGAGCCAGAGCCAAGGCTGCCTCGTCGAAAAAGGGAGCAGAGTTCTTCAGCTCCTCACTGCGTTCCTGCCGCGTTTTGAACTCCAGCTTGAACTCGATGCGACGGCTGTCCTCGGCTGTGGCCCGCAACGAATTGAACGATGCACCGCCGACGAAGAATTTAGTCGCGACTAACTTCCGGTCTTCGTCGGACATGACCGGCTCGCCTGCAACCGGGGCGCGCAGCAGCTCGCAAATGACACGCTCGCTGCGCTCTAGGCTCAAGTTGAGGTTAAACAGGTATTTGCCGGTCTGGCTGGCGTAACCTTCAACAACAGCACGCTTGAACCAAAGTTTGCCCGCATCGGATTCTCTCAACTTGGACAACAACTCGGGCGTGAACTGACGCAACAAATCGCGCTGCTGTGCGGACAGGGTGTTTTGTCCTTCGCGCTCAAAGCGTCCACGCGTCCCAAAGTCGATGGTATTGCCGATCACGCGAACACCCTCGAACTCTTTCTGCAAGGAGAGTTTGCCCACTTCCGCCATCAACTTGGCGATGGCGTCATTGCGTTCGCGTTCTTGACGCTCAATATCTGTGATGCCTTCAGTGACAGTCAGGAGCGCAACGCTCATAGCCACGAGAAACAGAACCATCAATGCAGACATCAAATCAGAAAAGGAGATCCAGAAAGGCTTTTCACCTTCTTCGCGCCCGCGTTTGGGCACAGGCAATCGCACACCACCCAACATGGTCTACTACCTTTCTTAGGCTGCCGATGGCAGGTTGTCGAGCACATCGCCCAGGTCCTGGATCGCGCCTTTTAACAAGCCTGTCGCGTGCGCCAGCTCCTCGTGGAAAGCCTTGTTACCCTCACGCATCGTAGCCATCATCTGCTGAGCAAAGGCGCCATGAGCTTCACCCAGTACGTCGGTGACCCCTTGCAAGTAGGTTTCTGTGGTGCGCTGTGCCTCGGTCAAGCGGATGCTCGCCGCCTGCAGGCTGTCCACAAGTCCAGACGACATTGATGCCTCCCGCTTGGCGAGTTCAACTGTCTCGCGCAGATCACCCACCAGAGACTTCAACGCATCGCGCACAACAGTTTGGTCACCCAGCACCTGCTGCGTGACTGTCAGCGCGGTGCTGAGCGTAGTAGCCGATCCGCTCAGCTTGTCTGCCATGTCATTCAGGCCATCGCTGCTGGCCTTCATGCGTTCCAGGTTATCGCCCAACCGGGCCGACGCACCATATAACTTCTCAGCGCCCTGGCCCATGCTGTCGATGGTGGCCTGCGCCCTGGTCTGAAGGCGCTCGACCGCGCTCTGCATCGACGTGCTGGCCTGCTGCACCGCATCAGCCAGTCGGGCAATCTGCATCGATTGCTGCTCCATCAGCTCGCTGGACTTGGCGGTCAGTTCTAACTGACGGTTCGTATGCTCTTCCTGAGCTTTCTGGGCCTGGGCCTGGAGTGTCTGTACCATGCCACTTGCAGAGTCACCCAATTGGTCCAACAGGCGCTGGGTCGCATTGGCCGACTCAGACTGGCTGCGGGCCGCAGACGCTTGCATCTGGTCCAGGACGCTGTTCAGACGCTCGCTAGTAGCAGCCTGTTGCTGAAGGTGCGCTTGCTCGGCTGAGTGAGCCTGGTCGCGCAAGCCCTGAACCAGAGCGCTGGTACTTTCACTGAGCTCGCGCACCATGCCACTCGCAGAGTCACCCAGTTGACCCAAAAGGCGCTGGGTCGCATTGGCAGACTCGGACTGGCTACGGGCCGCAGACGCTTGCATCTGGTCCAGGAAGCTGTTCAGGCGCTCGCTGGTTGCGGCCTGTTGCTGGCTGTGCGCTTGCTCGGCTGAGTATGCCTGGTCGCGCAGGCCCTGCACGAGAGCGCTGGTGCTGTCACTGAGCTCGCGCATCATGCCCATGGTCAGTTCAGCCGACTCACTCTGTCCCTTGGCTACGCTGTCCTTGAGCTGGTCGATGAACAAGCGCATTTGATCATTCGCTTCGGTCTGGCGGGCCTGCATCTGCTGCAGGGCGTCCTCCATACGGTTGGCCATGGCATCGGCCGCACCGGTGCCAGCCTGCTGAATCTGCCCAGCCAACTGATCGAAGCGCTGCGACGCAGTTTGGATGGTGTTTGCCGTCTGCACCAGCATTTCGCTCATACCCCTCATCTGCGAGCCAAACATGCTGTGCATCTGCTCGGTGAAGTTCCCGAGCACATCTGTCAGCAGCTTGTTAACCGCTTCACTCTGGCTATTGCCCACCTGCTGCACCGCATGTGAGATGCGCGTTAGCGGGTCAGCTAGCCCCTCTGTGAGGCTGGTGGTGATCGAATTTCCCAGCGCTTGGCTGGTCGATGTCATGGTCGCGATTTGCTGCTGCGTTAGTTCTGACAGCACCTGCTTGAGATCGGTGACGAGCGACTCTTTCATCTGCATAGCCTGCGTGGCCGAAGTTTCCGACGCCTCCACCAGGCGCTGTAGATATTCCTCACCCGCGCCCGTGTCGAACAGGCTGTCGATTAGGCTGCACAGACGCTCTAGTTCTGTATAGCGGCCATTGATGAGCGATTTCTCGATCGTGGTCACAGCCATGGCAAGCGCAATAGCAATGCCCGACACCATGAATGCACCGCCCACGCTCCCGATCAGCGCCTTGAGGCTGTCGCGCACCTGTTCAGCTGTACCCGACACATCGAAGCCATGCAGACCCACAATCAGGCCCGAGAAGGTGCCGATGATGCCCAGGCCGGTCAAGACACCGGGGAGGTGCTTGTAGAACTCTGCGCGGAGCGGCGCCTCGATCAGCCCCTGGTCTGTGAAGAATACGTTGGCGGTGCTGGTGGCACGCCAACGGCTCACCTCCATCACCCCCATGGAGTTAGCCTGCTTCTGGCCGTGCAGAGTGTCGCGGTATTCGTCCCAGCAATGGCGCAGCGTCTCGCTCACCATCACCTCATCGCGCACTCGATCTAGGTCTAGCACCGGGCCGGTGGCCTTCAGCCGCTCCAGCCGCTGGCGGGCGTCACGCAGTTCGCGGCCTACGCGCCACCCGGGCCGAAGGAACTGAATAAAGAAGAAGACGACGGCGATGGCAAGCAGGGCACCGACGCCCCAGTGCAGCGCGGACGAGATAAGGGCAGATGTTTCAGGCGTCATGAGTGTCTGAAGCGAAAAGTGATGGGGGTGAGGATGCAGCGCGGCATTTAAGTAAGTCGCTTGCGGGAGCAGCTTCGGGTCGAGACGCCAAGTAGGGCACGCTCGGTTGCGCTTTCCGTGAAGATGCGCTCCAGCAGCTGAACGTCGGACTCGGCCGTGGGGTCATGTGGCACTAATTCGCCATGAAGGGCTTTGGCCAAGATCGAAGAAAGTAGGCGCTCTGCTTGGAACATCTGCACAAGCATTGGGACGTGCTGCCCCAAAATTTTGAAAATATTCTGAATCTGTTGATTGGCTAGACATGCGATCCCTGAGATGGGAGGTTGTTCGGGAACGCTATCCTCGAATTACTACATTTTGCAACAAAGTTGATGGCATTCGCCTCAATACCTTTGCCAAAGTTGAGACAAACCATTGCCACATAGACATGAACAACCCCGGGTTACGGGGATGTTGTTTGGTTTAAGTCAAGCCACCACAGTAGTGGACTTTCTGGCGAGTTGCCGATAGCAGCTTGCCTCAGCTTCTGCTGGCGGGGTATAGCCGATAGGTTCGAGCAGGCAGAGGGGGTCAAACTATGATACCCATTCGAGCGCGGCAAACTCCACGGTGTTAATTTCCATGCAATCCGCCCCTGTTGGTGGATCACGTCCAGATGGAAGTCAACACGCCAGGGGCTTTGCAGGCCATGGCTGTATTGAACCAGCACGCTCCACACAGGTCAGGCCAACTGACATACAGAAGGGGGCAAAGGCAAAGCCATGGATTTGCGGAACTTTAAAGGCCCTCGGTGAGGCCAGGCGGAAGCGCTTGATGAAAGCAAGCTTATCACTGGAATCAACTGGCGCCGTCAATATCCGGTAGAGTGCAACTGCTCCAAATAACGCGGCCTCCGTCGCCGAAAAGCCGCCTAGTCGCGAATTAGCCTGCAGCACATTTTTAAGCTAATCGACAGCACGGTCAGAAAAGCAATTTTGGGAATGGACGCAGTTGCAGCGGTGTGTAACCTGAGGTGGGGAAGGCTTTCGTTTTCATGCGGCGATTTTCTGTAGGCGGCATGAATTCGACGCAAAAAAGTCAGTCACCGGGCTAGCTGGGGTCGAAGGGTGGCGTTCACCCTGAAGGTCGCATGTCCCGAGCCGAGGTCACAGTTGTTTTTCCTGAACGCCTACCCAGTACCAGAGCAGGCCTGCGTCCGACCAAAAGCTTGTGGGTAAGCTACATTTAGCCGATGTCTTACCTCGAATATTTGCTGCAGCCTCAGGACTACACAGAGGAGGATTTGGCCAGAATTGAGGCCCTCCGCCACGAGGCCTACGACGACTATCGTGCTAGACCGATCGAAGAGGTTTGGGAGATGGCAGACTTCTCCCTCTGTTTCAGGGATGACGCACCGGTCGAGATCATAGAGCGCTTTAAGATCCGTAAGGACATAGCGCGCGAGCTGACGCGCTACTACGAATGGCGTAACCAGCGCCCCGCCCCTACCCTACCGATACCAGAGGACGCAGGCTGGGTGTGGGGCCGCGCTGATCCCGAAACCTACGCAGCGGTTGAGGCACGCTACCCCGGCATCTTGAGGTACTTCGCCAGCAGCAACTCGGCGCCGCGACAAACCCTGTGGGACTGGATTTCACGATACGACCAGTGGGCTGCCTTGGAGCGCGATTTGATGCGTCTCCTGGCATGTGGTGAGCAAGTCGCGGATTGGATCGACTACGAGGCCAACGTGCGTGAGCATCTAGAGCGCGTGCACCTCGGCGTGGCGCAGGGCGACTTCGCTTGACCAAGCTACCACTTTTGGCGAGAACGGCCATATGAACGTTAGTCGCCAGGTAGTTGGGTTGCGCCGGTGGGGTATTGCTATCGCTGACAGATAGTGCAAGTTTCTAACGGAGCCGAAATCAGGTCGCCAAACCGCTCTGGCTATGGGTTGCCCCAGTTTTCACCAAACACCTGCGCCTGCCGTAGTACCAGGTCCACAGCCTCTTCCTGTAAGTCCGGCGGGTACTTGTACTTACGCAAGACCCGCTTGACCATCAGCCGGAGTTTCGCCCGCACGCTCTCACGCTCCGACCAATCCACCGTCAGGTTCTGACGCAGGTTGTCGGTCAGCTCGTGGGCGATCTTTTTGAGGGTTTCGTCGGTGAGTTCTTTGACCGCTGATTCATTGGTGGCCAGGGCGTCGTAAAAACGCACCTCGTCCTCAGTCAGACCAAGCATCTCGCCCCGACTGGCGGCCTCACGGAACTTCTTGGCCATCTCCACCAGCTCTTCCATCACCTGAGCAGTTTCAATGGAGCGGTTCTGGTAGCGCTTGATCACGTTGCCCAGCAGGTCGGAGAACTTCTTTTCCTGCACCACGTTGCTGCCGAAGCGGCTCTTGATCTCGCCTTCGAGCAGGCGTTCGAGTAGTTCGACTGCCAGGTTCTTTTCGGGCAGGTTCTTCACCTGGGCTAGGAATTCATCATCCAGCAGGCCGATGTTGGGCTTGTCCAAACCCACGGCGTCGAAGATGTCCACCACCTGATCGGACACCACGGCATTGCTGATGATCTGCCGGATGGCCTCGTCGCGCTGTTCGTCGGTGCGTTTTTTGGCGGTGATGTCGCGCTTGGTCAGGATGACCTTGACGGCCTGCATGAAGGCGACTTCTTCGCGAACTGCCTTGGCCTCGTCCAGCGTGCAGCACAGCGAGAAGGCTTGGGTCAGTGCCAGGGTGGTGTCGGCAAAGCGGCGTTTGCCGTCCTTGCCACCCTCTTCGCGCAGGCCCAGGATGTGGTTGGCAGCTCGGGCCAGGGTTTGGTGGCCCCCAGTAAGGAAGTCACTGTAATCGCAGCCATGCAGCATGGATTGCAGGACATCGAGCTTTTCCATGAGCACGCTGTATGCCTCGCGGGCATCCACGGTGGGAGTGCCCCGGCCTTTGCTGGCGGTGTATTCCTTCATGGCAGCTTTGAGTTCGTTGCCAATGCCGATGTAGTCCACCACCAAGCCGCCTTGCTTGCCCTTGAAGACCCGGTTCACCCGTGCAATAGCCTGCATGAGGTTGTGGCCCTTCATGGGCTTGTCCACGTACAGGGTGTGTACGCAGGGAGCGTCGAAGCCGGTGAGCCACATGTCGCGCACGATCACCAGGCGCAATGGGTCGGCGGGGTCTTTGAAGCGCTTTTCCAGGCGCTTTTTCACCTTGCCGTCGTAGATGTGGGGGCGCAGCAGGGCTTTGTCGCTGGCTGAGCCGGTCATCACGATCTTGATGGCGCCCTTCTCGGGGTCAGGGTCGTGCCAGTCAGGGCGCAGCTTGATGATCTCGTTGTACAGATGCACGCAGATGTCACGGCTCATGGCCACCACCATGGCCTTGCCCGATTGGGCTGCGCTGCGCTCTTCAAAGTGGGCGACCAGGTCGGCGGCCACGCTGGCCACACGGGGTTCTGCGCCGACGATCTTTTCCAGGGCGGCCCAGCGGCTTTTGAGTTTAGCTTGGGTACTTTCTTCTTCGTCCTCGGCCAGCTCGTCCACTTCGTCGTCAATGCTGGGCAGGTCTTCGTCTTTGAGGCGCAGCTTGGCCAGACGCGATTCGTAGTAGATGGCCACGGTGGCGCCATCTTCCTTGGCCTGCTGCATGTCGTAGACGTGGATGTACTCGCCAAACACCGCACGGGTGTCGTGGTCGGTGCTGCTCACCGGGGTGCCGGTAAAGCCTACGAACGTGGCGTTGGGTAGCGCATCGCGCAGGTGCTGTGCGTAGCCTGCCTGGTATTTCTCTTCGCCAGGCTTGCCTTTGAGGGTGGCCTTGAAGCCATACTGGGTGCGGTGTGCTTCGTCCGCAATCACCACGATGTTGCTGCGCTCTGAAAGCACCGGGAAGGTGTCTTCATCCTCCCCCGGCATGAACTTCTGGATGGTGGCAAAGATGATGCCGCCCGAGGGGCGGTTGCCCAACTTGGCGCGCAGGTCTGGACGGGTCAGGGCCTGGGTCGGCTGCTCGCGCAGCAGGTCCTGGGCCAGGCTGAACACGCCAAAGAGCTGGCCGTCGAGGTCGTTGCGGTCGGTGATGACCACGATGGTGGGGTTTTCCATCGCGGCTTCTTGCATCACACGGGCGGCAAAACACGTCATGGTGATGCTCTTGCCGCTGCCCTGGGTGTGCCACACCACACCGCCCTTACGGGAGGCCCCAGGCCGGGAGGCGGTCACCACTTCTTCGATGGCAGCACGCACCGCGTGGAACTGGTGGTAGCCCGCGATCTTCTTGACGAGCTGGCCGTCGTCCTCGAACAGGACAAAGTAACGGATGTAATCCAGCAGGTACTGCGGGGCCAGCACACCACGCACCAGGGTTTGCAGTTCTTGAAACTGCCCCAGCGGATCGAGGTTCACCCCATCAATCGTGCGCCAGGCCATGAAGCGCTCAGCGTTGGCAGACAGCGACCCCATCAAGGCATCGGTGCCGTCCGAGATCACCAGCACCTCGTTGTACTGGAACACGTCCGGGATCTGCTCCTTGTACGTCTCGATCTGGTCGAACGCCTTCCAGATGTTGGCGTTCTCGTCGGCGGGGTTTTTGAGTTCCAGCAGCACCAGCGGCAGGCCGTTGACGAACAGGATGATGTCGGGGCGGCGGGTCTTGTGGGGGCCTTTGATGGTGAATTGGTTGACGGCCCACCATTCGTTTTTCTCGGGGTGCGCCCAGTCGATCAGACGCACGAAGTCGCCGCGTGTCTCGCCGTCCTTTTGATACTGGACGGGGACACCGCCCACCAGCATTTTGTGGAAGGCGCGGTTGGCAGACAGCAGGGACGGGATGCCCAAGTCCGTGACTTGCTTGATGGCATCTTCACGGGCGGCGACGGGGATGCTTGGGTTCAGGCGATTGACTGCTTCGCGCAGCCGGAAGGGCAGGACAACCTGGCGGTAGTCGGCACGCTCGGGCGAAGAACCATCGAAGGCAATGTCTGGGCCGTAGCGGTGGGTATAGCCCACGTCTTGTAGCCAGGCCAGGGTTTCTTGTTCGAGTTGGTCTTCGGTCATGGTGCGATTCCCTCGATTATTTTTTTATCTGCACTGAGCGCAAGCGCTGGCCCGCTTGACGTGGCGTATGGCATGTCCAGATGCTCACCTCCAAGCAACGCTTGCTCATCCATCGGGGCATCTAAATCAAATGGCAGCACCCATAGCGACAACCGCTCATCAAAATGAAAAGGCTTAAGTGGCTGCGTGAACTGCTCGGTGCGTGGATAAATCAACGCCATACTGCCGCCCCCGCCCAGGTATTTTTGCCCGTAGGCGTACAGTTGGTAAAAGTCCGACTGGCTCAAGCCGTACTTGCCCTGCCAGTCCGCCTCGTTCAGCAGCTTCCACTTGGTATCCAACACCCAGCGCTGGGTACCTTGGCTGATGAAGATATCCGGCTCCAGCTGAAAGATCGAAGCGTCATCATGCATGCACAGCGATTGGCTGCGCGCAGGTGCGCGCATCTCCACACCGGGGGCCAGCGCACGACGCAGCCATCGCGCCACATAGCGCTCAAACAGCTTCTCCATCGGAAACAGCAGGCTCAGGCCTTGGTGCTCCCCAGAGATCGCCAACGGCATGTGCTGGTGCAAGATCAATTCGCACCACGGTTTGACCGCCCTGTAGTGCGCCAGCAGCCGGTCGGTACCCCAAGCCCTAAAGTCTTGAGCCATTTGGCGGCTGGCGGGTACCTCATGCAGTCGAACACTCAGCTCCTGCGCCAACCGCCAGTTCTCAGGCGACTGTGTGGCCTGGCGGACGCGCTCCAGCGCCAGCTTGAGCAAGCGGTTCTCAGGCCGATCGGGTCCATACATATCATGGCGCACATGAAAGTAATGCCCCTTGCCCGGCGGCTGTCGCAACTGCGCATTCAGGTTTAGCTGCCCACGCAAAAAGGGCAACTGTTCCTCTACCCGTACATAGTCCATGCGCAAGCCACGGCCCACCAGCACATCCAGCGCCTGCAAAAACTGCTGCATCACCCACTCAGACAGGGGGGCATCAAACAACTGCAGTGCAGCCGGCCCCACCTCACGCGCAGGCACATCCAGCCGTGCCAGCAACAGCTTGCGCAGCAAGGCACGTGCTTCGGGCAGACTGCCGCCTTCGGCGTGGTGCTTGGGCACGATCTCGATCACCGTGCCGCAGGGCGTTTGCAGCACCCCCACATAGTTGTCCAGCTTCAGCCGCTGCCTCCCCTCCACCTGCGCCAGGCGCGCCCCACTGCGTGAAAAGCGCTCGCTCAGCTGGCACAGGTAGTCAAAGGCTGAGGGGCTGATCTGCGCGCAGTCCAGCGACGGCGCGACCGCCTCGGTGCACAGCCAGGCATGCTCACGCACCTGTACGGTCTTGGGGCGCTGCGTCATGCCAGGTTGACGTCCTCAGAGTTGCCAGCGGGCGTGCTCTGCACGATGCCCTGGTAACTCTGCGGCAGATCGAATGCTCCCGGGTTGATGCGCCAGTTTTGCGGGCTGCGCGCCACATTCACATCCGGCCCCAGCAGCTTCGCAATGTCCACGCTGTCTGACTGCACAAACTGATGTTCTTTGGCCTTCTTGCGGTGGTCATTCAACACCCACTGAATCCGCTGCCAGTCGTCAAAGAAGTACTCCTGCAGCAGAGGCAGCACCTGGTTGCGAAAGATGCTGCCCAACTGCGCCAGCGTTGCTGTTGTGCGCAGCGGCATGAAGTACGCGTGCCCCAGGCAGTGGTCCCGGTCCAGCAGCGCTTCAATGCGCTGGTTCATCGTGCGTAGCATTTGACCGACAGTGACGTCATCCACACCAGGCACCGTCACATCGTCCAGCAGATCCGGGCGCGGCGGCATCTCTTGAAACACAAAGCGCCGCCGCAGCGCCACATCCAGCCCTGTCAACGAACGGTCGGCCGTGTTCATGGTGCCAATCAGGTACACGTTAGGCGGGACGCTGAAGGGCGTTTTGGAGTACGGCAACACCACCTCCAGTGCCTCATCGGCTCCCGCGCGCTTGGAGGGCTCGATAAGCGTGATCAGCTCGCCGAAGATGCGGGCGATGTTGCCCCGGTTGATCTCGTCGATGATGAGGACATAGGGCTCTGCCGCCGCGTTGGATGGCGTAGCAGTCGTTTGAAAGGTGATGCCCTGGTGTCGCAATGCGGCCAACAAGTCCGGCCACTGGATGCGCCACAGGTGGTACACCGCCTTGAGAGTGAGTTGCACCCCTCGGTTCAGCTCCAGAATGTTGAAGTCCAGCCCGGTGGCCAGCCACTTCACTGGCAGCTTGTGCACGTAGTCTGAGCGAACTCCGGCAGGCACTTGAGGGTTGTATTCGTAGTCGCCGGTTACTACCCCCACGGCACTGATGGTCGTTTTGGTCGCAAGGCAAACAACCACGTCACCAGGCGTGATGTTCTTGCCGAAATCCGTGAGAGAGTGCTTTTCGTTGGTGCCCAGCTTCAAGGCAGGATCATTGAGATCAGTGTCGTTGAGGTCACCTGCCACGTCCCATCCGATGCGGGCCTCACCGTGCGTCAAACAGTATTGGCGTGTCTCACCAGCGCCGCTGGCCTCTTCGATGGACAGCTTCCAAACCTTTGCTCCCTCGCGTACTCCCAGGCTGTCGTCCAATTGCCGGTCGCGCTTGGCGTCTCGGCACGTCTGCAGGAAAACGCCGGGCTGCACCTCGTAGTGCACGGCCGTGACGGCTTCGTCATCGTCCAATGGCACCGTTGCGCGAATCCCTTCAACAAAATCCTCATAACTGAAGCTCTGGTGAAAGGTCACAAACCGTACACGGTGCTCTTTGACCAGCGCATCAAAACGGTCTTTCAGCACCTTGCGCTTTTCCGGGCTTTGGTTCTGCTCCCAAAACGGCCTGTCCAAAATCTTTAGCGCCGCATCGATCGTGGCGTAGGTCTTGCCCGTGCCTGGAGGGCCATACAGAATCTGGTTCAAAGGCTCGTTCATGGGGCGGTCTTTCGGAGAAAGAGGTTCGATTGGCACAGCGGTGATGGCTGCCGATGATGCGCTCGTGGTGGTGCTGTCTTGGCGTTGAAAACTAAGGCGGTAGTCGCCGTCTGACTCTTTGTGGATTACGGCCCGATCCCCTGCTTTCAACTGCGCACTGCCGAACATGCCGCCGAAACGCTCCCGCAGCCGGTGACGATTGGCCAGCACCCATGTTTGGATGGACTCGCCATTGGGCAACGCCAGTGTGAATTTGCGCTGCGGCGTGGCTTTCTCGTCGGGCGCAATGCACTCGGGTGCAAATAGCGCCTGCAGTTTGGGTACCTTGATATATCCATGGCGAATAGCGCCTTGCGACAGCACCACGCTCAGCGTTGTTTCCGAGCCGTCGTAGTCATCCGGCCAGCAGGCCTCGCGGCTTTGCAGCGCGGGCACGCGCGGGTCGGCTGCCGCTCCGTCAGCCAGCCGTGCAGCTACATCGGCGTCCAGTAGTTGCCAAGGGATGGCACCATCAGCAATACCCGCAGAGCCATCCGCTGCAGGTGGCGTGGGGCTAGTTGCCAGCGTGTCATCGACAGCACTGGTGGGCACTACAGCGGGCTGGTGCAACCTTGCGCGCACCCCCTGCGGCGTGCACTCCATCACCAGCACCTTGGTGGCCGTCCACACCTTCGGGTCATCGCTGCGGCCAGCGTGGATGGTGTGGTTCTGGGTCACCCACCAGTCCAGATCTGATTCGCGCAGCGCCGACACCAGTTGACAAAAAGCCTCGGTCTGCCCGGCCGCCTGCAGTCGATCAGCCAGTTGAGGCACGGCCGCAAAGCGTTTCAGCACCTCATCCACATCGCGTGGGGGCGCCAAGCCTAGTGTGGGGGCGTACAAGGCCTTCATAAACCCCGGGGGCGTAATGCCGGGGCACACCTCTCGCGCTGCCTCGAAGTACGCTATGAGCTTGAGCATGCGCGCCACCGGCTGATGTGCCGGGGGAATGTCCGCCACAGGGCAGCCCAGCACGCGCAGAAAGTGCGCCAGATGGTCCGACGAACTGATTGGCAACACGGCATCAGGCAAATACGCTGCCAGCAGGCGCAGCTTGCGTCCCTCGCCCATGGTCACGCGTGGCGCTACCCCTGCGCGCTGGTAGATCTGCGCATCGTCATCCACCCAGCGCAGGTCTTGTGTGGGGTCGGCGCTAGCAATTGCTGCGTGCACTTTCAGCGTGTAGCGCAGCGCCTCAGCGTCGTTCAAGTCGGCCAACTTGCGGGGCTTGTATACGGTGCCGTCCTTGGCGAAATACAAGATATGTCCGCGAGAAGTTCCGGGAGAGTAGCTCCCCAGCACGGCCTTCAGCCCCTGCTCAAGCCACCAACAAAAAGACGCACCGTCTCCCTTGCCTACGCAGTAGCCATCCATCGACAAATCGATCAGCTTCGCTGCCGGAAAGCGCTGCACGAAGCGCTGGTAGTCTGCGTCCTGCGTGGGCGACTGCTGGGCTGCGGCCCCCAGACTCTGCAGCTCGGCCACCAAGCGGTCAAATGCGGCATTGTGTTGCACAGTCATCAACCCAGCCTCCCTGAGCGTTGTGTCGGCCGTGGAGGCATACTTTTTAAGCCCAAAGCGCCTCTATAGATTGGTGGATAAGCGCTAATAGCTATAAAAAAAGGAGCGATTTTGCAGCGGGTGATGTTGTTCACTCCATCGACACGAATCTCAAACATATTTATTTTGCAATCGAAAATCGACGCATTCTGGAGATGTGTCGATGCCATCGTCATTTCATCAGTTCAGCAAACAGCGCGTCATTGATGTAGTACATCTCACACCCGCGCTGGTTGGTCAGTTGGATGCAACTCTTGCCCGCCCGGCGTCGAATCCTGGTGGAGGCTGTTGTCCGGCGGGGCTGGTGCAACGCTGCTCTCTAGCCATTCATTCAAAGCCAGTCCCGTAGTCACCACCGCACGGCTCATAGCGTCGTAGGTCTCTTCCAGAAACGCAGCAATCTCCCGTGGCGGTTGTGTTTGTTGCTTGCGTGAAAAAGCGCTCAGTAGCACCTCAAACGGCGTTTGCTCAGACGTACCCCATCCCACCCGTACAGGCAGGCCGCCATGGTGCTTGATGTGGTTCGTCACGTCGGCGAGCGCTTGGTAAGCAGGGGCCGTGCTCAACGCATCTAGGGCCTGCTGGATTGGGGCAAGCTCTGGCGAATTTGTCGTCTCTCGCGCCAATTGGGCGCATACCGTGCCCAGCGACACCTTGCCCAGGGGGATTCGTTGGTCCACATTCCACCCTAAGCTGTAGTACAGGACATGTGCCAGGTTGTCTGCAATCGCATGCTGAGCTTGCACGCCCGCATACACGTAGCCCTCTGCAGCTATGAAGAAGTAGTTGCTGGCACCAATGCCCTTCTCTTCATCTACCCACATCAGCTCCCACCAAGGCGTGCCCGCTTCCAAGGGCTGGCGCAGATGCTCACTCACCAACCGCTGGTAATCCTGAAAATGGATGCGCGCATGGATAAGCCGGGTGGTGACTGCACGGAGTACGGGGCGCAAGGCCTCTAACGCCTTATCGCCCCACCGTGCACGCACCATTTCGCGGGTGCGCGACATATCCCACGATGGGGACCCAGTGGCTGCGATCAGTTCTGTCATGCCAGCAGCGCACCGCCCAAAGCGGCCTCGGTGGAGGCCTGGGCTTCGGGCAGGCACAACTGGCCGGAGATCAGGCGGGGGAGTAACGTGTCGCGGAGGGTGGAGAGGGTTTGGGCTTGAAGCTCGTTTTGCTTGACGCGTTGATGCAACGGCATAGCAACAGATTCATACGCCTGAATGCACTCTCGTGTCGGAATCAGGTATGGCAATCCATGAATATGGTTACGGTTCAACGTTGGTACGGCGGACCCCGCGTTAAATGACTTGAAATCTAGAAGTCGAAGAACCTCATACGCATAGCAGGCGCTTGCAGCTTTGAATTCTTTGACCCAGAGCGTGGTGTTCAAGGGCCAGAAGTTGTCGAGACACAAGAAGACACGGCCAAGCACACCTGATCGCCCAGTAACCACGCCCGGCCCGCTCACCATTGCCTCTGTGTGGGTGCCTGCAGGCCCGCTGGCCGCGATGATTGGATAGGTACCCGGCGTTCGATCCTGAGCAGGGAGATCAAAGCCACGCTGCAGCACTAAAAGGTCATCAAGCCGACCTACCCGCCATCTCCTCGGCACCTCCCCCAACTCCGACGTTTCAAACCCATCGGGAAACAGCGCTGCGGTGGCCTCGTCCATGCCTTCGGGCGTACGGCCCACCATCTTAGCGCGCACGGGGTCGAAATCGACGAACCAGGACTTGAACAGGGCCTGGGCGATGTCTTCGAGGGTGGCGTTGGTTTCGCGCAGGAGGTTGATGCGGTCGTCGAGAGCCTTCAAAACGGATGCCGCTTCAAGCTGAGCTGGTATCGGCGGTACTTTGATTGGAACCTTCCGAAGTTCACTTTGCTTGATGCCAAGCACAGTTGTACCGGTCGCTCTGGACTTCAACTGGTCTTGCACATCCTCGGATTGGAGGAGATAAAGCAGATAGGTACTGTCCAGAAATCCTGCTTTCCCTCTTAGCGTCACCACACGTTGAGCAAGCGCGACTTTCTCCGGTCCGAGCTGCGCCACCTCACCAAGTGGCGCCTCCACAGTGAGAACTACATCACCGGCTTCGGGCAGTCCGCGTCGCATCCAAGCGTCGTAGTTATCGACGGCGATGAACTCGGTGGGCGTTTCTATTCGCCCAGACTTAATGATCTTTGCTGTGATCAACGGCACTCCTGAATCCGTTTTCTCAGGTGTCTTGCCGCGATAGTCAATCAGCGCATCTAAGCAGTCTTCAAGCGGTAAAACAGGCCACTCAGAACTCATACCCCAGCCCCCCCAGCTTCGCCCGGATCACCGCATCCAGCTCGGCACCCTTGGCCATCTGCTCGCCCAGCTTCTCGGTGAGCTTCTGCATCTTGTCGGCGAAGGCTTCGTCGTCGTCTTCCACTTCTTCCGCACCCACATAGCGGCCGGGGGTGAGCACATGGCCGTGCTGGGCAATCTCGGCCAGGGGCACGCTGCGGCAAAAGCCTTTCACGTCTTCATAGCTGCCTGCGCCTGGATCGCCGCGCCAGGCGGCTACCACGGCTTCGATGCGGGCGATGGTGTCGTCGGTCAACTCTGCCTGCACGCGGCTGATCATGCGGCCTTGTTTGCGGGCGTCGATGAACAGCACTTCGCCCTTGCGCGTTTTCTGCTTGGCCAAAAACCACAGGCAGGCAGGGATTTGGGTGTTGAAGAACAACTGGCCGGGTAGAGCCACCATGACTTCCACCACATCGGCATCGACCATGGCGGCGCGGATCACGCCTTCGTTGTTCTGGCTGGAACTCATGGAGCCATTGGCCAGCACGATGCCTGCGCGGCCCGTGGGCTTCAAGTGGTGCAGCATGTGCTGCAACCAGGCGTAGTTGGCGTTGCCGTGGGGTGGGTCGCCATATTCCCAGCGCGGGTCGCCTTCCAGGCTGCCGTGCCACCAGTCAGAGATGTTGAACGGAGGGTTGGCCAGGATGTAGTCGGCCCGCAGGTCGGGGTGCTGGTTGCGGGTGAAGGTGTCGGCAGGCTCGCGGCCCAGGTTGTAGTCGATGCCGCGAATGGCCAGGTTCATGGCGGCCAGGCGCCAGGTGGTGGGGTTGGCTTCTTGGCCGTAGATGCTCACATCGCCCAGCTTGCCGCCGTGGGCTTCGATGAACTTCTCAGACTGCACAAACATGCCGCCTGAGCCGCAGCAGGGGTCGTACACCTTGCCTTCGTGCGGGGCCAGGATGGCGACCAGGGTTTTGACGATGCTGGCAGGCGTGTAGAACTGCCCGCCCCGCTTGCCCTCGGCACTGGCGAACATGCCCAGAAAGTATTCGTACACCTGGCCCAGCACGTCGCGGGCTACGGCGGGGTCGTCGCCAAAGCCGATGGTGGAGACCAGATCAACCAACTCGCCCAACTTGCCATCGGGCAACTGCGCACGGGCGTAGCGTTTGTCGAGGATGCCTTTGAGCTTGGGGTTCTCGGCCTCGATCAGGGTGAGTGCGTCATCAATGCGTTTGCCGATGTCGGGCTGCTTGGCGGCATTGCGCAGCGATTCCCACCGCGCGCCTTCTGGCACCCAGAAAACGTTGACCTCTTTGTAATAGTCCCGGTCTTCCAGCTCGGCTTCAATGTCGGCGGGGTCGGCATCGCCGTAGTAATACTCGTCGTCGGGGTTGGTGAGGCGGGCCGTCAGCTCGGCACGGCGGGCGGCGAAGGTGTCAGAGATGTACTTGACGAAGATGAGGCCGAGCACCAGGTGCTTGTATTCGGCGGCGTCCATATTGGCGCGTAGCTTGTCGGCGGTGGCCCAGAGGGTTTTTTTGATGTCGTCTAGCATTAAAGCGGGAATTGGTTGGATGACCCACCCGGCACAGAGCACAGAAGGGCTGAGTTGAACTCGCTCCGACCATGGCACCGTCACTGCTATTGGTGAGAACCATCAACGGCGGCCAAGGGAGAAGCCCATGGTCCCGCACCAGGTCCGAAATGTCATCACAGATGAGCAGCCAGCCACCGTCGGAGGAGGGATCGATGCAGCGGATGACCCATTCTTCGTCACGGATCACAGCGCGGGAGCCAGGGGCGAACGGGAGCATGAAATTTGCGGATTTATCTGTTGTCTTTGGCGAAGCCATTCACTCTGGAGGAGCCACTGCTCAAAAGCAGAATCACTAAAAACGAAACCACTCCGTCTCCTCCCTGCCAGAGTTTTAACAGAAAATTTTGCCTCACTCGGCACGAACACCATCTGTTGGGCGACGGCGCGCCCCTTGGGTCTGAAATCATGCAATCGACGGGTCGATGCCCCCTCACCCACAAAAGCAACGCAAGCCTTCTAAGCCGGGTCCGTGGAGGTGCCCGAAGGCTTTCTTTTCATTGTCAGTGAGCCCGGATCAAAGCGCGAACCATTGGCCCCGGATACAGACGCCGGCACATAGTTCTCGGATTTCTTGAGCGTCAGGTACATCTCGGGGAACATCCCCCAGAACGTTATCTCCAACGCAGACTCCCCGCTTTTGCGGGTCCTCGGGATACCGCATCTTCAGGTGTTCTGACATGGGTTTGGTCGGTTTCAGAAGGTTATGGCTCCATACCACCAGGCTGAGCATAAAGAAGTTCCGGGACAGCATGACCTATATCTAGCTGAGGCTGGAGATGGTATTGAAGCATGCAAGGAAGGATCGCGGAGAACCCAATTTTCATAGGAACTTTTCCGCTTCACAAGCGACCAATATGACGGCCAAACTCAGAACTGCGAATTTCGTTTTTTAGTCTCCCTCGACGCCTTCATTACAAAAATTGAGTTTGGGTTCGGACACCACCATTCGCGTCTTGCAATGAGGACGGCCTAGCCACCGCTCACGCCTATGACCGCGCCAGCAGATGGGCCATGCGCTCATGTAGGAGTTGAGCAGGCTTGCTGACCTTTGAGGATGGTTGGGCTGCTAGCTTGGCCTTGGCCGTCTGCAGTTCCATCCTCAGGGCAGACAAGGCCTCCTGTGTTTCCTTGAGTTCGCCTTTGCGCTCTGCATAACCATCCTCAAACCCGTTGTCGTAGGTCTTGTTTCCATGGTTTCGGTGATGGTTGTGCGCGCATTCCAGAATCAAGTCACACTCCTCCATTGAGTCTTGAAGCATCGAAATCAAGGTCTTGCGCCTATGGCCCTCACCTAGTTCCGCCTCCATCTTGATGGCCTCAGGGGAGGCCTTCAGGTGAAACCTCATCTTTTGCTCTGGCTCGCGCAGGCCGAACATTTCTGCTGTCTGGTTCCTAGTGAACTCAATCATCGGCTCAAGATAGAGGTAAAACTTGTCTGGGATCAGGTAGTGCCAGCTTGTAGGGGTGACCAAGTAGATCTCAACGAAACCATTTTCACCGCCATGGTGGACGAAGGCGAAATGGATCGCGACCTGGCCAAGCCGGAGGCCATAGCAATAGATGCCCTCAACGGGCTCAATCGATAACTCCTCAGCGATTTTCTTGAGGACTATTTCGGTGGGCCAACGCGCCAGCTCAACCATGCATGTCGGGGCGGAGACCGTCGAAAAACTCCGATGTTCCTTGTCGATGAGATAGACACGCCCCTGCATTGGTGCGGGCCTCCCCAGTGTCATGGAGCCCGTGCGCAGCATATCCACCAGGTTGCTCAAGCGGGGCTTGAAGTCCCGCCAGGCTGGATGCGAGAAAGGGTCGATCTGGTTGTCAGGTCTGGCGCCACCTGCCACCGCCACGATCTGCTCCTCAATCCGTTCGGCGGAGACGCCGCCTCGCATGGATTCACCCAGCCCTGTGAGTGTCTGACCCACGACCTTTGCCTGAGCGTTGATGGTGTGCTGCTTTGTGCGCTGGCGCTTTTGCTCTTCACGCTTGGCCTTGGCGCGCTTCTGGTCTTTTGTGAGCTTGCTCATGTCAGTCCTCAGGTCCCCGCTGTGTCCAAGTGGTCAGGCATTGAGCCGACCACCACTTGGCCTGATGTTTCATCGAAAAAAAAGTAGATCCGAAGGCAATACCGTGGATCTCGGGACACCCCTTTGGTCAGGTGCAGATCGAGGAGGCGCCTTGATCCGGCCCAGCGCACGAAATACTGATCGCCGTAAGCGCTTGCGGATTCAGGTGCCACCGAGCGATTCAACTCCACCCCAATTTCTCTTGCCCTGTCCTTGAAGGTGCCCATGTCGATGGTCCCTTGGCGCATTTGCGTGTACTCGTTGGCCAGCAGCTCCAGCGATCGATACAGCACTTCTGGAGAGTCGTAGGTGCTGTTCTTGGTCGCTGAAATCGCCCGGGGCAGGACGATTATGCGATCCGTGTTTTGAGCCGCCCAGCGATCGATGTCCCGCAGCTTCCATATCGTTTCAAAGGTTGGCTCAGACGCGGCGGGGGCCTGAATTTGGGGTGAGCTTGGCTGGCGCCGCTGCAACGCCACTTCTTTGCGCACGCTCTTTTCCTGGGCCTTTGCCAGGCCTTTCCAATATTCAAGGTCGCTTTTCAGCTGGTCCAGTCGAGCATGGTCATCGCGCAGGACGTTGATGCCAGCTGGGTTTGATGCTGTGGAGACGATCTCAATGAAGCTCGGGTGACGACATGCCCCGATCAGAGGGCCGACGCGTGACATGAAGACCGCAGTCCAAATGTCATCGGTCGCCGGCATGGCCTGGGCAGTGGCCCAGTTTGATCGCACCCCCGCCACTGTGCGTCCAACTGAGGCTGGAATCGCAAACGCTTCCCACTGCTGCCCGTGTTGAATGTCCAAGGCCTGGAGCGCGAAATGCTGGCCGTCCTCGGCCGCCCACCATTGGAGCTGGAACCGGTCGCCCCGACTGGAACCCACGGTGTCAGTGCCAGGTGCTCGGAGCACGGGATCGAGCGCACGCAAGTAGGTCCATAAATCTTGCAGTAGCGACGTGAGAGGCTGAGTGGAGGGCGGGAGAACGTCGCCGAGATGCTCGTTGGTGTGCGAGCCGAGAGGAGAGGGCATGGATTCAGAATGAGGAAGGCGTGTGTCGGTGGTGGGTTTTATTATGGGCGCACATAGGACCGAGTGCCCACAGGTGTTGATTTCCACGCAGAAGTGACCCCCATGGGGTCAGGTTTACATGGAAATCGACACACTGGATAAAGCGCCTCGGCGCGCATGAATCAGGCAACAACTACCTTGACACGCACCGCAGTCACTCGGGCTAGTACCAGCAACCGTCAAAAGACCTTTTCAGCCTTGGCCGTCCATTCCTCAATCAAGCCGGTAGCTTGGCTCGTAACCTCCAGCAGCTCCGCGGTCAACGCAGCAAAAGTGGACCACCGCATGTACCGGGGTTTGCCTAGACTCATGTCAAACACTCCCAACGGCCAACCCAGGCGGCGGCGGATAGCTGCCTCCCGCCTCAAAAGACGACTGCGCCGGTTCTCGCGCTGGGTGGCCGCTACCACCCCGTGGCAGTGCCTGCACCCGAACCGCCCTTGGTGCAGGTAGATGACCCCGCACCTCCGGTCGCAGATCGGGCACAAGGCCCAACGCATAGCTCCGCCGAAGTGCCGCGGTTGGTGTACCAGGCCGACGGGCTGGACCAGGCGCCCAGCAGACAGCACCACCAGGTCAGGCGATTCCAGCCGGGCAGTGATGACCTGGCGGGCATCGCTGATCCCATACAGCGCCTTGTTGCTCAGGCGCCAGGAGGGGATCTGCTCATTGGTCGGCCGGGGGGACCGGAGGCCGTGACGTCCCGAGAGTATTGAACCCATTGTGTCGAGAGGGGTTGGGTTGATGGGGTTCCATCCGTTCCCACCCGTTCCGTGTCGTTCCAGCAATCGGGGAATGGAAGGGTGGGGGGGGGTGGCAATAAGCCACTCCCCCACCCGTTCCCCCATGTTTTTTCTATAGGGGAACGGGTGCTTTCGGAACGGATGGGCGTGCCTTTCAGCAGGTTGAACTTTCCTCATCGTTTTTAGCGACGGGTTTGACCACGCCCGGAACGGGTGGTGTTGGTTTGCACCAACTTGGGGGGATCTGGAGGAGATGGGGCGGCACCGGCTTACCGTCGATGGTGACTGCATCGTGTTCTTCGGTCGTCAGGGCAACGAGGAACTTCTTCCTCGTTGAGGTTCGTCGTCGCTCGGCAGGGACATCGACCTCAATCACCCACCCCTCATTGCAGAGATCTGTCACCGTCTCAGAGAGCTTTTGGGCGTTGCCGCCCAGCATCTCCCTCAAGTCGGTCCGGTTGAGAGGCTCTCCACGTTTGGAGGCAGCACGAAGAGTATCGAGGATCCTCTCCCGCCGATCCCCTTCTTCCCGTTCCTTGCTGGATTTAGCCCCCCCAAAACGCAATACTGCGCTGTCGCCCAACGGTTTCTTGACGATCCCCCATCTCATGCCGACATCTTCCACGTCACCGAATTCGTCCAGTGCGCGGGTCTTGGCAAACCCGCACTCGATGACAAGGGAGTCGCACTCTGCTTCGAACCGCTTCTTTCCCAAACACAGACGACGTGCCCCGGATGTGTCCGCGATGAGGTAAGCAGTCTGTACCGCATCGTCCTCGAAAGATCCTGCTCCCCGCTGGGTGAGTGCGCTGGCATCGACTTGGTTCATGCTCGCCTTGGTCACATGCCCAATGATCCAAACAGGGAGGCCTTCAAAGCCCTGCTTGAGGTGTGCCATGGCCTTGCTCCCCTCCGCGTTGTCGTTCTCGTCAGCCAGGCTCAGCACTGCAGACTTGGTGTCAAACACAACCAGTGGGTCAATCTTGACGCCATCGATATGTCGGGTGAACAGCTCTTTGTAGAGCTTTCCGACTTCGGCAACCTTTTCTGGGGGCAGCCGGCAAGCATCAACAAAGTGCATGCGATCGTTTACGTCCTCACGCTGGATCCCCAAGCCCGCGTGATTGACCAGCCCCTCCATGATGATCGCGGCTTGCTCCAACTGCTCGGAGATGTAGATCACATGGCGCCAGTGCTTCGGGGCGAACTCATACCCAGGCGCATGGAGACCCGCCGCAGCAGCGGCAAGAGGAAGCAGGCAGGTCGTCTTGCCCACGCCCCGAGAGCCCGAGATGCAGACCACGCCGTGCATGATCAAGCCGGGGATGATCATGCGAGGCACCTTGGGAAGGTCGCTGATGTCAACGAACCTCGCTAGCGGGTGCGGCTCAGTCGGTGGAGCCCACCCTGTCATGTTGATGGATGGGAGCTCTCCCTCAGACGTATCAGAAGGCCCCAAGGGGGCCTCGCCATCGTGCGTAAGCGCTCCCATCAAACCTGGCACCTGGGCCAGTATCCCACTGATGTCGACGGGTTCGTGCTGCAGGTGGAAAGTACGTCCGCCATGCGCGAAGCTGTGAATGGTCAACGACTCGGCGTAGAACTTCCCGACCAGTGCTCCACCGCGATACTCGGGCTCCACCGGGTCGCAGCAGGCGTTACCGTCGTACTTGTGGGGGTTCTTGAGTAATTCGCTCACGTCTACGGTCGTGCCGTCTGCGAACTCCACAACCAGGCCCGGCCAGATGTCGATGTGTTCCTTTGTGGATGCAAGGGCGATGACATGCAAGAACCTCCGCGCCTGTTCGTCCGAAACGCCTTGCTGTGCGGCGACGGCAAGCACGCGTGCCTCCACCCAAGACGTCCGGACGTCGTGGGCCTTGATATCGACACTCGCCCTCAACTTGTCTTCGACCGCCACGAGGTCATGTATTTCACTCGGGCTGAGGTCCGCTATCAGCCGGGTATCGAACAGGAAAACTTCGCCCGCATGCGAACCGATGTGCTCAACTTTCTTTTGCACCACACCTGCCCCGCAATCTGCACGCTGAAAGAGTGGCTGATTCGGCGACCGCATTGCCAGGTCAACGGGGGACCTGATCAGGATAGACCCAGCCTGCGTGACGATAGCCGCCCCCATCCCAGCCAGCACCAGCCTATCGTGTAGAGCCTTCATGGCGCGAGGGATGTCCGTTGCATCCTGCACTGGGATGCCGTAATGCTGACCACCAGCCCCCTTCAGAAGCTCTACCGTCTCAGGATCATGAAGCCATGCAGAGGAACTAGGGGCAAACACATACGAGGCTTTCGCCAGGGCTGGGACTGCGACTGCGTATGCCTCGAACTGGTCGTCACCTTCCCTGGTCGGGTGGTCGTTGTCCAGGAACATGACGCCAGGTCCGCGAGGGAAAGGAAGATCGTCTTTCGAGCGCGCGATTTTCCCCTCCGCCCTGGCATCTTTCGTAGTGATCAACAACCTGTCAGCGTAGGGTACGCCGCCAACGAAAACATCACGGTGAGTGGCCCTTTTGAAGGCATCCTCCAGATCTTGGATGGAGTGGCATTCGACGATGCGTGCGACAGCGTCTGTCCCATTGCTGTTAGTGCGCTTCTGCAGCTCCCCGTCATAGACGAAGAAGGCCTTCCCAATTGGCGCGCTGTACTCAAGCCTGGTGAAGCGAGCGCCGCGCCCTTGCCCACTCACGCCACTTGCGAGAAAATCATGGAGTGTCTGCTGTTTTTCCTGAGAGGCCTCGCTGGTTGCCGCCAGCGGGGCTTCATTCATTTGGGCGTTCATTTGAGCGCCCCTTTTCTGGCGGCGGCGCGCTGCTCAATCCACTGGTCGACCTCAACGCGGATCCATCGCTTGGACCTACCGACGATGATGGGCACCGGGAAGCCTACCTGGCGAGACAACTCATGCACGGCAGTCCGTCGCAGTCGTAACAGCTCCTGTAGGTCAGAAAACGTGATCAGGACAGGCCGGTAGGACGGTCGTCGGGGCTCGGGGTCGGGTTCAGGCTGATGATCATCAGACGACGCTGCTACAGGCGCGGCTGGAGCTGCCGACGCGCCACCACAACCTGCCTCGGGCAGATCGTTGGTGATGGTCGGCATCGTGGTCTTGGGGGCCTTGCGGACATCGCAGACGCGCGCTCGGTGGATGGCATCGGTGAAGTCGCGCAGGTTGCCCGCGGCGGGCAGATGGGAAAGGCGAATGGTCATTGCAGGAAGCTGATCGGAGTCGAATAGAAGCGGCCAATATCGGGGGTAAATGGCAATTCGACCTTAGGCAGCCAGGAAGGCGCGCAATTCGCCCACGTGCCAACGCGTTGCGCGAAGGGAAATTTTCCGGGGGGCGGGCAAGGAGCCGCGCTGGACCATGCGCCAGACAGTCGCTTTGGAAACGCCCGTGACGGTGGTCACGACGTCGAGTGCGACAAGCGCACTGTCGGGAAGGTCGTCGAAGTTGACGGCGGAAGTAGGGATAGCGGCCATGAGGATCTCTCTTGAGGTGACGGACACACCGGGGTGGTGTGTCTCGAATGGCCTCAAGTCTCGCCAGCCTGTATCGTGCCGTCCAGTTCAAAAGGGTCTTGGACTTTTGACCTGGGATATTCACTCACTTGTCGGTGAGCTCGTCCATGAGTTCGCGCCTCCACCCCCATGTGTCGTAGTCGTAAGCTTCCACTGCTCGCTTCAACGTTGACTCTGAGGCTTTGAAGCGCTTTCCCAAAACTTCGTACACGACCTCGGAAGTCACCCTGCGACGGCGCAGCCGGTGGTAAAGGCGTCCAACTCTGTACTCATCCAGCCCCTTCTTTGGCCGACCACTGGCGGCAGTGAGGTGGAGCTTCCTAGCCAACGCAGTTCCTCGGTGCGCAGCGGGCTCATGCATCGCGGCCTCTATCGCACCCGCAAGGTACTGAGCGAACGGCTCGGGCAAAGGTGTTCCAGCGCTGAGCTGGCTTGCAATCAGACGCAACAACTCTGCAGCGTTCTCGGGATTCCCCCGCGCACGCAAAACTTTGCTTTGGGCGCCCCAATGATCAAAGTCGATCCGAACCATCAGCTCACCCGTTCGCACGCAGTTGGATCACATCAGCCCCCTGGCGCAGCTTGTCCAGGTAGTCCGCCCATCGCTGCATCATTTCGCGCCGGGCTGGCAGGTGAGCCGTGCGGTTGTAGGCGCGGCCATTGGGGTCTTTGACGGCATGAGCAAGCTGGTGCTCGATCAAGTCCACACGCTCGCCCAGCACCTCATCCATGATCGTTCGGGCCGTTGCACGGAAGCCATGGGCGGTCTGTACCTCGTTGCTGTACCCCATGCCCCGCAAGGCTGCATTGACGGTGTTCTCGGACATGCAACGTTCGCCAGTGCGCATGCTGGGAAAAACATACCGGCCGTGCCCGGTGATTGGTTGTAGCTCCTGCAGAATCGCTACTGCCTGGCGACTCAGGGGGACGAGGTGATCGTTCTTCATCTTCATCTTGGCACCAGGGATGCGCCATTCGGCGGCCTCCAGATCAAACTCAGTCCACTCCGCTGAGCGCAGCTCGCCAGGCCGGACGAACACCAGCGGCGTCAGCTTGAGTGCAGCACTGGCGACGGGGTAGCCCGTGTACGCATGAATAGCCCGCAGCAGGGGCCCCAGCTGGGAGGGATCCGTGACAGCAGCGTAATGCGTCTTTTCGGCACGCTGCAGGGCTCCACGCAGATCCGTGGTCACATCGCGCTCAGCAGAGCCCTCGGCGACAGCAAAGCGAAACACCTGGCCGCAGATCTGATTCACGCGGTGAGCGGTGTCAAACGCCTTACGTGCTTCGATCTTGCGCACCACGGCCAAAACATCACGCGGGCCAATTGAGGTGATGGGGCTAGCACCGATGGAGGGAAAAACATCCTTCTCCAGCCAGGTTTGGACTTTTCCCTGGGTGGACTCAGCACGACTGGCTGCCGTCGCCGTCAACCACAAGCGCGCGATTGCCTCGAAGGTGTTGGAGGCAGCTGCAGCGCGGTGTAACTTTTCCTCCCGCTTGGCCTGGCTGGGATCGAGCCCATCAGCCAACAGCTTCTTGGCATCTTCGCGCCTTTGGCGAGCCTTGGCCAGAGACACCTCCGGGTAGACACCCAAGGCCAACGTCTTGCGCTTGCCGTGGATCGCATAGTCCATCCGCCAATACTTGCCTGCCGCCTTGACGAGAAGGAACATGCCAGCGCCATCGGCATACTTGTCCCCCGCTGGCTTGCCTGAGGGTTTGACTTGCTTGATGAAGGTATCGGTGAGGGGCATAGGGGCTTTTTACGGTATCTGGACCTACGGCATCTACCAAGTACCGTTCGAAGTACCGTAAAAATACCGAGATGAGATGCTACCCCTTGAGCCTACCTGCGACAAGAAAAACCCGCAGAGCCTGAAGCCGTGCGGGTTTTGAGGGGTTTAGCGACCGCCTGAGGCGATCAAATGGTGCCCGGAACCGGAATCGAACCGGTACGACTTGCGTCGAGGGATTTTAAGCATGCTCTGTCTGCCGGTTTCCCCGCAGCATGGACTATCTCTTTGCCCTCAGCTTGACCTGGTGGGGCAGTGGGCGCTCTTGCTGGTCATTAAGAGGGCTCGACCTCTCCAGTAGTCTCTGCACCTTCCAGAACTGCAGTTCTGGCTTGGCTCACGATCGGCTTGGCTCGCGCTTTAGCCTCTCCTGAATTCACCCACAGCTTGCTTCACCGTTACCGGCAAAGGGGGACTCGTTGTCTGACGATCCCTTGTGTCTACCAATTTCACCATCCGGGCACGGCGCGCAGTCTAGCACGAGCCGCCGGGCTTCCAAGCCGCAGCGCCCCATGGCAGCAACGCCAGTTCAGCCGCCTGAAGGGTGGGAGCCCGCACTCGCCGGACACCCCTCCCAAGAGGCGGCCACCCCAGCCCACGCGGCGCAAAAAAAAGGAAGCCGAAGCTTCCTTTTTTTATTTGGAGCGGGAAAAGAGTCTCGAACTCTCGACCTCAACCTTGGCAAGGTTGCGCTCTACCAACTGAGCTATTCCCGCGTAACCGTTTTGCGGGTGCTTGCACCGCAAGCCCCCACCGGATGCGGTCATTGCTGACCGAACCCTGCCGCCACGAGCCAAACCGCAGCGGCGGTGTTTGGAGCGGGAAAAGAGTCTCGAACTCTCGACCTCAACCTTGGCAAGGTTGCGCTCTACCAACTGAGCTATTCCCGCGTAACCGTTTTGCAGGTGCTTGCACAGCAAGCCCCCACCGGATGCGGTCATTGCTGACCGAACCCTGCCGCCACGAGCCAAACCGCAGCGACTGAACTTGGAGCGGGAAAAGAGTCTCGAACTCTCGACCTCAACCTTGGCAAGGTTGCGCTCTACCAACTGAGCTATTCCCGCGTAACCGTTTTGCAGGTGCTTGCACCGCAAGCCCCCACCGGATGCGGCCATTGCTGACCGAACCCTGCCACCGCGAGCCAAACCGCAGCGACTGAATCTGGAGCGGGAAAAGAGTCTCGAACTCTCGACCTCAACCTTGGCAAGGTTGCGCTCTACCAACTGAGCTATTCCCGCAAAACTTCTTGCGAAGTCTGCCTGCTGAGCTGCCCAGTGGGTACCGAGCGTGTTCAGCAGAGCCTCAAATTATACATATTTTTGCCGGACCACCAAAAAATTTTGAAAGCAGCCCTGGGTGCAGGCTGACGGCCCCGGGGCTGACCCGGTCCCGGGCACTCCGACAAGGCAACGCCCGACGCACACGCCCCACGGCCCCGGGCAAACCACCTGCCCGCCGCCGCGACGCTGACGTATGCTCGATCGCCATGAATCGCCGGGAGCGCCCCACCCCACTCGGCGCCCCACCCTGCACCCCATGGCACAAGGAGACCTCAGCCCATGAACCGCCCCCTGACCCTCTCACGCCGCACCCTGAGCACCTGGCTGGCCTGCAGCCCCCTGGCGGCGCTCGCGCAAGAGCGTTATCCCAGCAAGCCGATCACCGTGGTGGTCCCCCAAGCCGCTGGCGGCGCCAATGACGCCATCGCCCGCGTGCTGGCCCAGAAGCTGGGCGAACAATTGGGTCAGTCGGTGTTGGTGGACAACCGGCCGGGTGCCGGCGGCAACGTGGGGACGGCCGCCACGGCCCGCGCCAAACCCGATGGCTACACGCTGTTGCTGACCGCCGACAGCGCTCAAGTGATCAACCCCTGGCTTTACAAGAACACCGGCTTCGATCCGATCAAGGACTTCGAGCCCATCGCCCCCGTGGCCACCGCCGGCTATGTGCTGGTGGCCAACCCCAGCTTCCCGGCCCGCAACCTGGCTGAGCTGATCGCCTTGGCCAAGGCCAGCCCCGGTAAATACGCCATCGCCTCGGCGGGCAACGGCACCCTCAACCACTTGATTGGCGAGATGCTGCAGAAGGCGGCCGGCATTGACCTGCAGCACATCCCCTACAAGGGCTCGGCCGCCGCGGCCACCGATGTGGTGGGCGGGCAGGTGCCGCTGTCGGTGCAAAGCCTGCCCTCGTCGATTGCCTTCATCAAGACCGGCAAACTCAAGGTCATTGGGGTCGTCAACCCGAAGCGCATCGCGGCCCTGCCCGACAGTCCCACGATGGGCGAAACCCTCAAGGGCTTTGGCCAAACCCCTTGGTACGGGCTGTTTGCGCCGGCTGGCACGCCCGCCGCCATCGTGGCCCAATTGCAGCAGGAGGTGGTCAAGGCGCTGGACCAGAAAGACGTCATCGAGCGGCTGGCCGCGGTGGGCTGCGAACCCTACAAAGGCAGTGCCGCCCAGCTCAGCGAACTGGTGCGTGAGGACCTGGCGCGCTGGCAAAAAGTGGTCAAGGACACGGGCGCCACGCTCGACTGACAGCGGCCCGGCGGCCTCCGGAGCGATTGCGCCGCCCACAAGCCCCCAAGCGCCAGTGGGCAAGCGCCGCCCCGCCACCAGCCCCGTTGGCTCGGGTGACAATGGCGGGCTTGAAGGGCAGCCCCGCTGCCCGGCCCCTGGCAGCGCGCGGCTCGGGCCCACCCCATCCGCCGTGCCACAGCCCCTGACCCTAGACACCGAAACACCCCATGAAAATCGCCACCTGGAACGTCAACTCCCTGTCCGTGCGCCTACCCCAAGTGCTGGACTGGCTGGGCAACAACCCGGTCGACGCCCTGTGCCTGCAAGAACTCAAGCTCAGCGACGACAAGTTTCCAGTGGCCGCCTTGCAGGAAGCGGGCTACCACAGCGCTTTCTTTGGCCAGAAGACCTACAACGGGGTGGCGATCCTGAGCCGTCAGCCGCTCAGCGACACGGTGCGCAACATCCCCGGCTTCGAAGACGAACAGGCCCGCATCATCGCCGGCACGCTGCCCGGCGAAGGCGGCCCGGTGCGCATCGTCAATGGCTATTTCGTCAACGGCCAGGCGCCCGATTCCGACAAGTTCGCCTACAAAATGCGCTGGCTGCAGGCCCTGCGCGACTGGCTGCGCAGCCAACTCGAAGCCCACCCGCGCCTGGTGCTGCTGGGGGACTTCAACATCACCGCGGACGACCGCGACACCTGGGACCCCGAAGGCCTGCGCGAGACCATCCACCACACCACGGCCGAGCGCAACGAGTTCAAGGCCCTGCTGGACCTGGGCCTGCACGATGCCTTCCGCCTGTTTGAACAGGCCGAGAAAAGTTACTCCTGGTGGGATTACCGCGAGTTCGCCTTCCGCCGCAACCGCGGCCTGCGCATCGACTACGCCCTGGTCAGCGACGCGATCAAGCCGCAGGTCAGCCAGTGCGAGATCGACCGCGCCCCGCGCAAGAACGAGCGCCCCAGCGACCACACGCCGGTCATCGTGACGTTCTGAGGCGCGGCACACGCCGGGGCGGGACGGTGCCCCAGCGCCCGCCCAGGGGCAGCACCATGGCCAGCGCAGCCCGCCTCCAACGACCCGAATCCCAGGCCTTCAGGCCTTCAGACGTTCAGACGCCCAGGCCGCCGGGGCAGACAGCGCCTAGCTAACGCCGCGCTGCGATCAGGTTTCAGCGCCCCCCACAAGGCACAACGCCGCCCCCAGTCCTGCACCGGGGGCGGCGTTGCTGTCGGCTGCGGACCACCCGCCGGGGCGGGCCGTCCGCGCGGCTCATTCGAGACCCAGTTCCTGAATCTTGCGGGTGATGGTGTTGCGACCGATGCCCAGCTTTTGCGCGGCTTCGATGCGGCGACCCCGCGTGTTGGCCAGCGCAGTCAGGATGAGCTTGGACTCAAAACGGCGGGTCAACTCGTCCCACACATCGTGGCGTCCGGTGGCCAGCAATTCCAGCGCTTCGGACTCCAACCCCTGCTCCCAGGCCGAGGCCCGCTGGCCCGGGGCCGCCACCGGCAACACCAGGGCATCGTCACGGCTGGGTTCGTGGGTCAGGCCTTCAGCGCCCATCACCGGCAGACCGAAAGGCGGCGTGCTGGGGCTGGCGGCGGACTCGGTGCGCTGGGGGGCCGCCTCGGCCACCGCAGGGTGGTAGGACGCGGCGTTGAGGGCACCGTGGGCGCCGGAGCCACCCAGCACCTCGGGCGGCAGGTCCTTGGCCTCGATCACCTGGGCCGGCGCCATGACGGTCAGCCAGTGGCAGATGTTCTCGAGTTGGCGCACATTGCCCGGGAAGTTGAAGGCTCCCAACTGGGCCAGCGCGGTGTCGGCGATGCGCTTGGGCTCAACCCCCAGCTGCTTGGCGCTTTGCTGCAGGAAATGGCGCGTCAGCATGGGCACGTCTTCCTTGCGCTCGCGCAGGGCCGGCAGGCGCAGGCGGATCACGTTGAGGCGGTGGAACAAGTCCTCGCGGAACACGCCGTCCTTGACGCGCTGCTCCAGGTCCTGGTGGGTGGCGGCGATGACACGCACATTGGCCTTGACGGCGTTGTGCCCGCCCACGCGGTAGAAATGGCCATCCGACAGCACGCGCAGCAAGCGGGTCTGCAAGTCAAACGGCATGTCACCGATTTCGTCGAGGAACAGCGTGCCGCCCTCGGCCTGCTCGAAGCGGCCGCGGCGCATGGTCTGGGCGCCGGTGAAGGCGCCGCGCTCATGGCCGAACAGCTCGGACTCCAGCAGGTCCTTGGGGATGGCCGCGGTGTTGATGGCCACAAAGGGGCCATTGGCACGTGGCGAATGCTTGTGCAGGGCGCGCGCTACCAGCTCTTTGCCCGAGCCGGATTCGCCGGTGATCATCACCGTCACATTGCTCTGGCTCAGGCGGCCGATGGCGCGGAACACGTCCTGCATCGCGGGGGCCTGGCCCAGCATCTCGGGCGTGGCGGCCATGCGTTCTTCGGCCACTTCCTCGCGCTGGCTTTCCTCCACCGCGCGGCGGATCAGCTCCACCGCCTTGGGCAGGTCGAACGGCTTGGGCAGGTACTCAAAGGCCCCGCCCTGGAAGGCCGACACCGCACTGTCCAGGTCCGAGAAGGCCGTCATGATGATGACGGGCAGACCCGGGTGGCGCTCCTTGACCTTGCTCAGCAGGTCCAGGCCCGAGCCACCCGGCATGCGGATGTCGCTGACCAGCACCTGCGGCCCCTGGTTGTCGGTGTCTTCGTCCCCGATGTCGTCGAGTGCTGCCAGCACCTCACGCGGGTTGGTGAAGCTGCGCGTGGGCAGCTCTTCCCGCAGCAGCGCTTTCTCGAGCACGAAGCGGATCGATTGATCGTCATCTACTATCCAGATCGGCTTCATGAGCTCTTACCACCTTAGGTCAAATTGTTGTCAATCAAATTCAGGGCAATGGAATCAAGATCTTGAAATCTGTTCTCCCTGGCACGCTGTCGCACTCGATCAGGCCATGGTGTTGCTGGACGAAGGTTTGAGCCAACGTCAAGCCCAGGCCGGAGCCGCCATCGCGCCCTGAAACCAGGGGGTAGAAGATGCGGTCCTTGATCGAGTCCGGCACGCCGGGCCCGTTGTCGATGACATGCAATTCCAGTGCCAGTCGGTAGCGCTGTTTGCCAAAAGTGACCTGCCGCGCAATGCGCGAGCGGAAGGTGATCTGCGCATCGCCCGCGGCCACGCGGTCGGCCAGGGCCTGGGCGGCGTTGTGGGCGATGTTGAGCACGGCCTGAATGAGCTGCTCGCGGTCGCCGCGGAACTCGGGGATCGAGGTGTCGTAGTCGCGCACCACGCGCAGCCCGCGCGGGAATTCGGCCAGGATCAGCGAGCGCACGCGCTCGCACACCTCGTGGATGTTGACGTCGCCCACCACGTGCGGACGCCGGTGCGGCGCCAGCAGCCGGTCGACCAGGGTTTGCAGGCGATCGGCCTCGTGGATGATGACCTGGGTGTACTCGATCAGGTCGCGCGACTCGACCTCCATCTGCAGCAACTGGGCCGCGCCCCGGATGCCCCCCAGGGGGTTCTTGATCTCATGGGCCAGGTTGCGGATCAGCTCCTTGTTGGCCTGCGCCTGGTCGATCAGGCGCTCTTCGCGGTCCTGGCGGGCCTGCTGCTCCAGCGGCAGCAGCTCGATGATGACTTCGCCAGGCCGGTCGGTCTGGGCGACGATCACATGCACCAGCACCGGATCGTGCGAAAAACGCTTCAGCCAGGCGTCGTAACGCAAGGCCGCGAACTCATTGCTGCCCGCGCCTTCGAGCGCATTGCGCAGGATCTGCGGCTCGGAGAAAAAGTCAGCAAACTGCGAGCCTTCGATGGTCCGGCGCGAGGTGCCAATCGCGTCCTCGAGGGCGGCGTTGGCAAACACCACCGAGCCATCGATGCGCACCACCGCGATCAGGGTGGCCAGCAAGTCAAAGGGTTGAAAAGTCGCCGACACAGCGGGCGGCACCGCGACAGGGGGGCGGCTCATTTGAGGCGCCCCATTTCACGCTTGATGCCGGCCACATCGGCCTCGGCCCGCGTCACGGCCTCCTTGAGGGCCGCCACCCGGTCCAGGTACTTCTGGTAGTTGCGGGCCTCACCGCCCTGCTTGTCGGGCTCGCCATTGTTGTATTCCTTTTGCAGCTCGGCCAGACGCGCCTCGGCCTTGCGCAGCTCGGAATCAAGGATGGCCCGGGCATCGGCGTCGCGGGCCTTCTGTTCGCTGTTGTCGACCCGTGGAGCGCCCGGCGGTGCCGTCACCACGCGGCCAGGCTCGGCCGGGTTGGCCGCGGGGCGGGTGCCCGGAACGACCGTCACATTGCCCCCCTCCACCAGCTTGCACTCTTTGGCACGGGCGGGCGAGACGGTGTTCGTGTATTCGTTGCCGCAGCGGTAAATGCGGTCCTGCGCCAGGACCGGGCCTGACAGGAGCGCCAACAAGGTGATCAATACAGCGTGTTTCATACGTCCAGTTCAACGCCCTCACGGGCACCTTGGCAAGTATCCCCCAATCGCTCTGACCCGAGAAGGCAAAGCCCGGACAGCCCATGGGTCAGGTCGGCAAGGCGCGCAAGAAAAAAGGGCAGCCGAAGCTGCCCTTTTGCGCCATGCATGGCCCTGTGATTACAGGGAGTAGTACATGTCGTATTCGACCGGGTGCACCGACATGCGGAAGCGGTTGACTTCTTGCATCTTCAGGTCGATGTAGGCATCGATCATGGAGTCGGTGAACACGCCGCCCTTGGTCAGGAACGCGCGGTCCTTGTCCAGGGCTTCCAGAGCCTGGTCCAGGCTGTGGCAGACGGTCGGCACCAGTGCGTCCTCTTCGGGCGGCAGGTGGTACAGGTCCTTGGTGGCGGCTTCGCCCGGGTGGATCTTGTTTTCCACGCCGTCCAGACCTGCCATCAGCAGGGCCGCAAAGCCCAGGTACGGGTTCATCAGAGGATCGGGGAAGCGGGCTTCCACGCGACGACCCTTCGGGTTGGCCACGAACGGGATGCGGATCGAGGCCGAGCGGTTCTTGGCCGAGTAGGCCAGCTTCACCGGGGCTTCGAAGTGAGGCACCAGGCGCTTGTAGCTGTTGGTGCCCGGGTTGGTGATGGCGTTCAGGGCACGAGCGTGCTTGATGATGCCGCCGATGTAGTACAGGGCGAAATCAGACAGGCCAGCGTAGCCGTCGCCAGCGAACAGGTTCTTGCCGTCCTTCCAGACCGACTGGTGAACGTGCATGCCAGAGCCGTTGTCGCCGTGGTAGGGCTTGGGCATGAAGGTGGCCGTCTTGCCGTAAGCGTTGGCCACGTTGTGGACCACGTACTTTTGCAGGATGGTCCAGTCAGCGCGCTCCACCAGGGTGCTGAACTTGGTGCCGATTTCGTTTTGGCCAGCGCCAGCCACTTCGTGGTGGAACACTTCGACCGGGATGCCCAGGGATTCGAGGATCAGGGACATTTCAGCGCGCATGTCTTGCGTGCTGTCGACCGGGGGCACCGGGAAGTAGCCGCCCTTGACGGTCGGACGGTGGCCACGGTTGCCGCCTTCGAGCTTGGCGCCGGTGTTCCACGGGGCTTCGTACTCTTCGATTTCGTAGAAGGTGTTTTGCGGCTCGGTGCTCCAACGGATGCCGTCGAAGATGAAGAATTCGGGTTCCGGACCGAAGTAGGCGGTGTCGCCGATGCCCGAAGCCTTCAGGTAGGCTTCAGCGCGCTTGGCGATCGAGCGCGGGTCGCGGTCGTAGGCCTTGCCGTCAGCGGGTTCCACCACATCGCAGGTCAGGATGAGGGTGGTTTCTTCGAAGAAGGGGTCGATGTTGGCGGTGTTCGGGTCCGGCACCAGCAGCATGTCCGAGGCTTCAATGCCTTTCCAGCCAGCGATGGAAGAGCCGTCAAAAGCGTGTCCCGACGTGAACTTGTCTTCGTCAAAGTGGGACACAGGAACCGTGGTGTGCTGCTGCTTGCCACGGGTATCGGTGAAGCGGAAGTCAACAAACTTGACTTCGTTTTCCTTCACCAACTTCATCACGTCTGCGACGGTCTTTGCCATCAGGATCTCCTGGGTTGAGGCTGGTTAAAAAATCAATGACTCAGGGGGGAATGCAGTTTTTGTGCCAAAGCTTGGTGCACAGCACCCAGCCCCCACTGCGGTATTTTGCCTTGCCAAGGGCCGATGTTTGGGCTTTTGGGGCCTGCGGTGGGCGATGGAATGGCGTTTTTTTCGCCCCACAGCGCACCGAAACCCTATTTTGGTGCAATAAATAAAAATGCACCAACTTGGTTCAAATTGTCAGCGCACCAATTCAGGGCCCAACTTGACCTCGAAGCGATGCAGACCGGCCAGCAAGGCCGGGTAGGCCTGCAGCACCCGGGCCGGGTCGCCCTTGACCCCCAATTCAATGTGGCGGCCATACTGGGGGTGGTCGACGCTGGGCAGGCTGAACACCTTGACGCCACCGTGGTCGCGCTCGATCTCTTCCATCAGGGGCGTCAGGGCCGCCTCCATGGCGCCAAAGACGATGACCGACTTCTCCACGTGCGGCACCCGGTTGAACAGGTGCGCGCAGTGGGTGTCGAGCACCCACTCGATCATCGGCCAGGCCATGACCGGGAAACCCGGCACAAAGTGCACCGCGCCGCCACCGGGCCCCTGGCAGGAGAAGCCCGCGATCTTGTTGTACGGGTTGGGGATGATCTGCGCCGACGCCGGGAACACCCCCATGTTGAGGCGGTGCACGTTGTCCTCGCGCTCGGGCTCGTAGGGCAGGCCCTGCTCACGCGCCACGTCCTGCATGCGCTCACGGATCAATTCGGCCGCGCGCGGGTGCAGTTGCAGCGGCTCGCCCAAGGCCCGGGCCGCGCACTGGCGGGTGTGGTCATCGGGGGTCGCTCCGATGCCACCACAAGAGAAGACGATGTCGCCCGACGCGAAGGCCCGGGCCAGCGTGGCCTCCAGGCGCTGGGGCGAATCCCCCACGTAATCGGCCCACGCCAACTGCAGGCCCCGGGCCCCCAAGAGTTCAATGACCTTGGGCATGTGTTTGTCAGCCCGCTTGCCGGACATGATTTCATCGCCGACGATGATCAGTCCGAAAGGGGGCGGGGCCTCAGGGGAGGCGGGGCGGCTCGGCGCCGTTGCCGACGAGGGGGTTGGGTGGGTTGAGCTCATCTCGCCATCCTACCGCGACCGGATCGAGCACTTCGACCGGGGCCGCCGTACCCGACTCGGCTCGAAGCCCATCGAGCGCCGCCAGGCAAAAGTGGGCAAACCACAGCGAGGAAAACGCGAACACCAGCGTGTAAATCCAGATCGCCACGGGCACCAGCACCACAAAGGCCGCCGCGAACAGCGCCCCCGAGGCCCAGACCAGGCTGGGCGCCGCGCCCAGGTAACCGGTCATCACGCCCATGCCCAGCAAAGTCAGGCGGTGGCGCCGGAACAGGGTCTGGCGCTCGTCCTTGCTGGCGTGCAGCGCGAGCGCGTCGTAGGCCATGACGCGGTAGGTCAGCCAACCCCAGATCAGGGGCGGCAAGATCAAAATCAGGGGCGGCACCAGCCACAGGGGCATCGAGGCCACCAGCGCCACCAGCGCCAGCAACACCGAGCCCAGCGACCACAGCAGGCTGCCCACCGTCGAGCCGCCCTTGAGCCGCGCCAACTGGGGAAAGCGCCGCTCGCTGACCATCGACACCAGCGCCGGCGCCATCAGCACCGCCACCACCACCAGCGACACCACGACCAGCACGGGGGTGACCACAAAGATCACGATCAGCGGTGCCACCACGGTCTTCAACTGCCCCACCCCAGCGCCCTGCAGCCAGGCCCAGAAGGTGTTGAGCAGCTCGAACGATTCGAGCGACTGGCGCACGCCCTCCACCGCCGGATCCCAATAGAAGTAACCCAGCCCCAATGACAGCCCCACCAGCAGCACCAGGGGCAGAAAGGACAGGGCGATCACGCGCGGGTGCAGGCAATACACCACCGCGCGCCAAAAGGAGTCAAGCAACAAAGTCATGGGCGCAGCATAACCTCAGGCGGCCCAGAAGGCAGCCCCTGGGCGGCTGGGGTACCGCCCGTCGCTCAACCGCGCCGGAACAGCCGCTTCAGCCCCAGGCGCTGCTGGGCCCAGAAGCCCTGCCCGTAGTCACGCAGCCCGTGCGGGCCGGGTTCCACCTGGTCGCGCACGCCGGTGGGCAGGTAAGCCACTTCAAAGTTGGCGGTGCCGAACAGCATGTCCCACCAGGGCAGCAGCACGCCGAAATTGCAACCGCCCAGCACCGGCGGCCCGGCGCGGCCGGGCACCGCGGGGAACTCGTGCCCCACACCGATCGCGTGGTGCATGCGGTGAAAGCGCGGACTCACCCACAGGCGCTCCCCCAGCGCACCAAACCAGCAGCGCAGGTTGGCATGTTGCAGGTTCTCGCTGAGCTGGGTGATGGCCACGACAGCAATGAACTGCCCCGGCGCGATGCCGATCAACTGCGCCACCACCACCATGATGCAGTCGACAAACAGGTCGTCGAGCAGGTGGTTGCGGTTGTCGGACCACATCGTCATCTGGCGCTGCGAGTGGTGCAGCGAATGCAAGGCCCACCAAGCCTCCGACTGGTGCTGTCCGCGGTGCACCCAGTAGGCGACAAAGTCAAACGCCACCAGGTACAGCAGCAGGCTGACCCAGGGCAGGTCGGTGACCCCGGGCCACAGGCCGTCGAGGTGCCAGGTCTGCAGGCCCAGCACCCGCAGGTGACCGAACAGATCGTCAAACAGGGGCTCGACCGCGAAGAACAGCACCACCCGCACCAGCCCCAGGCGGTGGATTAGGGTGTAGAGGACATCGACCCGCACGGCGCGGCGGTCGGTCAGGGGCTCGGCCGGCCACAGGCGCTGCAGCGGGCCGATCACGGCCACCATCACCGCCAGCTGGATCAGGCCCACCAACAGCCAGCCGGTGCCGTTGAAGCCGTCCTCCAGGAAGTTGCCCAACCCGGCCTGGAACATCAGCGGCTGCAGCACGGTCTCAAACAACCAAAGCTGAGCCGCGCCAAAGACATCCATCAACGTCTCCATGGTCCGCCTCAAAAGCCTTTCTGCGCGAGCCAGGCCTGGTAGTCCGGGTGCTCGCGCAGCGTGGCAAAACAAAAACCGCGGGCCTTGAGGCCCTCGATCAGGGGTTCAAGCACCGCGGGCGCCCAGGGGTCGCGGCGCGACCAGATGCCCAGGTGGGCCATCAGGATGTCGCCCCGGCGGATGTTGCGCAGCGCCTTGTCGAGCAACTGGGCGTTGCTGAAACGATCGCTGGGCAACTCGTCGCCCAAAAAGCCGGCCGGCGCCCAGCCCACGTGGGCGTAGCCGCACTGCCGGGCGGCGGCCAGCAGGGCCGGCGAGGTCTTGCCGCCGGGCGCCCGGAACAGGGGCAAGGGCTTTTGCCCGGTCAGCTGCTGCAGGCGCTGGCTGGCCCGGTCCAGGGCCTGGCAGTAGTCAGCCACGTCGATCAGCGATTCACGGCCCGCCTCGGGCCCGGCCGATGGCTTGACGCGAAAGCGCATGCGCCCGTCGGCAGCGGGCACATCGGCGCGCCAGTAAACATGGTCCCAGGTGTGGCTGGCGAAGGCGTGGCCTTCGGCGGCGCGGGCGCGCCACCAGGGTGCCCAGTGGTCGCCCAGGGTGCCGTCACCCTGTTGGGTGGGTTCGTTGGCGGCAAAAAAGGTCACGCGCACCTGCTGGCGCTTCAACACCTCGGCCATCAATGGGGCCACGCCCATGTGGCCGGTGTCCAGCGTCAGGTAGACCGGCTTGGCGCAGGTGGCCGGGGCGGGCCAGGTGCCACTGGCCGGCTGGGCCAGCGCGGCGCCACAGGCCGCGACGGCCAGCGCGGTCAGACCCACAGGCCAGGCGACGTGCGACGGGCGCACGAACCCGGTGGCATGCGGCGAGCGCACGAACCAAGCGGCATGCGACGAGCGCAAGAACCAGGCGGCATGCGGCGAGCGCATGGGAGCGCGCGCCTGACCGGCCCGGGGCTCAGCGTGGGGCGTGGTCAAGGGTCCAGACGCCATGGGGAGACTTGCCCACGTTGACCTGCCGCACCACTTTGCGGGTTTCGGTGTCGATGACGGTCATCTTGCGGGCCCAGCGCGAGCTCAGCAGGATCAGCTTGCCATCGGCCGACACGTCCATGCAGTCCGGCCCGGTGGGGCCCGGCAGCTGGGCGACCGCGGTCAGGGTCTGCATGTCGATCTTGCTGATGGTGTTGGCCACCCGGTTGCTGACGTAGATGTGGCGCTTGTCACCCGCCGCCCGGAAGGCGTGGGCCCCCTTGCCGGTCAGGATGGTCTTGACCAGCTTGGCTTCCTTGCCGCCGCTGACGTCATAGACCTCGACCCCTTCGCCGCCGGTCATGCCCACAAACAGGGTTTTGTCGTCGGGGCTGCCATACACGTCGGCGGGCAGCGAACCGGTTTTGACCCGCCATTTGAGGTTTTGGCTGGCCAGGTCGATGGCCACCAACTCGTCGCTGTCCTGCATGGTGGCGTAGACCGTGGTGCTGTTGCTGTCCACCCACAGGTGGCTGGGCGTCTTGCCGGTGGCAATGCGCTTGGACAGGGTCACGTCCTTGCCATCCCAGCGGTAGATGTCCACGTGGTTGAGGCGGTTGGCGGCGGTGATCAGCCACTTCATGTCGGGCGAAAACCGCAGCTGATACGGGTCCAGGATGCCGCGCACGGTGCGCTGCACCTCGGCCGTCCGCGGGTCGAGGAAGGTCAGCGAGTCACCGAGCGCATTGGCCACGATGAGCGACTTCTCGTCGGGGGTCAGGTAGAGGTGGTGCGGCTCCTTGCCGGTCGGAATGCGCTTGGTTTCCTTCCAGGTGGCCGGATCGATGACGCTGACGCTGGCGTCCAGCGAATTCAGCACGAAGATGGGGTGCACCAGACCGTTGTTGGGCAGGCTGGCGCTGGCCGCGGGCGCGGCCGGCGCAGCGGCCGCCGCGGGTGCTGCGGCAGGCTTGGCGGGCGAAGCCGCCGTCTGGGCCTGCAGCGGTGCGCTGACAGCCATCAACAAGGACGCAGCAGCCGCGATGGGGGCGCTGGCACGCAGGGCGGACGAAAAACGGCGACGGGCAAACGACTTCACAACAATCCACTTTCAGGGTCAAGCCGCCAGTGTAGCCGCGCGCCAGCGGGCCAAATGCCCACAAGGTCTCAGGGTTTGAGCAAGGTCAGGTCGGCCTCACTGAGCCAGCGCCACTGGCCCGGGGCCAGGTCGGGCGGGATGGTCAGCCCCCCAATCTGGGCCCGGTGCAGTCCCTCGACCCGGTTGCTGACCGCGGCGACCATGCGCTTGACCTGGTGGTACTTGCCCTCGAGCAGGGTCAGCCGCAGCAGGTGGGGCGCGGCGGCCTCGCAGGCAGCGGCCCGCACCGGCTTGGGATCGTCGTCGAGCACCACCCCGTCCAGCAGGCGGCGGATCTGGCCGTCGTCCAGCGGGTGCTTGGTCACCACTTCGTAGACCTTGGGCACATGCTTCTTGGGCGAACTCATGCGGTGGATGAACTGACCGTCGTCACTCAGCAGCAGCAGGCCGGTGGTGTCCTGGTCGAGCCGGCCCACCGCCTGCACGCCTTGCACCGCGCTCTTGCTGGGCCGCTGGCGCAGCGGGGCGGGCAGCAGGGTGTAGATGCTGGGCCAGGCCGATGGCTTTTGCGAGCACTCGGTGCCCGCGGGCTTGTGCAGCATCAGGTAGGCCTTCTCGTGGTAGGCCCAGTCCACCCCCTGGACGCGAAAGCGCAGGCCGGTGGCCTCGAAGTCGCGTGCCGATTCGGTGACCGTCAGCGGGGTGGCCGCGTCGGCGGATTCATACACCTCAACCAGCCCCTGCTGAATGAGCCCAGCGCAGACCCGGCGGGTGCCAAAGCCTTGCGAATAAAGAATGTCCTGCAATTGCATGGCCCCGATTGTTCCAGATCGGTCAGGGCCCCTGGGCGCCAGCGGTTAGTATTTCGCCTCGCGACCGCCCCTGCCTGCCCTGCTTCCGCCCCAGAACCTGCCCCACCCCAAGCCCATGCGCATCCTGCTGGTCGAAGACAACCGCACGCTGTCCGAGTGGCTGGCGCGCACCCTGCAAAAGGACCGCTACGTGGTGGAGTGCGCCTACGATGGCGACGACGCCTACCTGCGCCTGCGCAGCGAGGCCTATGACCTGGTGATCCTGGACCTGGGCCTGCCCGGCATGAGCGGCCAGGAGGTGCTGCGCCGCCTGCGCGCGCGCGACAACAACGTGCCGGTGCTGATCCTCACCGCCAGCGACTCGCTGGCCGGGCGCATCGCGGGCCTGGACAGTGGTGCCGACGACTACATGTCCAAGCCCTTTGAGGTCACTGAACTCGAGGCCCGCATCCGCGTGCTGCTGCGCCGCCACGCCAACCACAAGAACCCCATCCTGCGCTGCGGGCCGCTGCGCTATGACAGCAACACCCGCCAGTTCCACCTTGGCGACGAAGACACCCCCGCGCTGGCCCTGACCCCACGCGAACACGCGCTGCTGGAAACCCTGCTGATGAAGTTGGGCCAGACCGTCAGCAAGCAGTCCCTGGCCGAAGCCTTGTTCACGCTGGACGACAACGTCTCGCCCGACGCGATCGAGATCTATGTGCACCGCGTGCGCAAGAAACTCCAAGGCAGCGGCGTGGCCATCATCACCCTGCGCGGGCTGGGCTACCTGCTCAAGGCCAATGGCCCCTGACACCCCACCACCGCCGGCACTGGAACCAGCCCCCATGGTGCGCCGCTGGGGGGCCAGCCTGCGCAGCCAGTTGCTGCTGTGGCTGCTGATCCCGCTGGCCGGCATGGCCCTGCTCGACACCTGGGCCAGCTACCGCGAAGCCGAGCGCACCGCCACCCTGGTGCAGCAACGCCTGCTGCTGGGGGCGGCACGCATGATTGGCCAGCAGGCCAGCTACCAGGAGGACGGGGTGCAGGTGGTGGTGCCCCCAGCGGCGCTGGAGCTGTTTGCCGGCCCCGAGCCCGACCGGGTGTACTACCGCATCACGCGCGGCCCCGGTGAACTGCTGCTGGGCTACCCCGATCTGCCCGACCCGCCCCACCTGCCCGCGCCCGACGAAGCGGTCTACTTCGACACCCGGCAGAGCGGTGCTGCGGTGCACGCCGTGGCCTTTGCGCAGCCGCTGCTGGGCGCGCCGGAACAGGCGCCCCTGCAGATCCTGGTGGCCCAGACACTGAACAGCCGGCGCGCCCTGGCCAGTGAAGTCTGGCGCAGCGTGGTCTGGCGCCAGGCCAGCCTGCTGGCCCTGATGGCCCTGCTGCTGGGGCTGGGGCTGCGGCGTGGCCTGCAGCCCGTGCTGGCCTTGCGCGACCAGATGCTGCGGCGCCGCCCGGGCAGCCTGGAGCCGCTGGCCCCGGGGCGCACACCGACCGAACTCGCCCCGCTGGTCGACGCGGTGAACGACTACGCCACCCGGCTGGACCACCACATGTCCGCCCACAGCCGCTTCATCGCCGATGCGGCCCACCAACTGCGCACCCCGCTCACCGTGCTCAACACCCAGGTGGTCTACGCCCTGCGCACGACCGAGCCCCAGGCCCGCCAGGAGGCCCTGCAAGCCACCCTGGGCACGGTCCAGCACGGCATGCGCCTGGTCAACCAGCTGTTGTCGTTTTCGCTCGCCGAAGCCAGCCAGGGCCGCACGGCCCAGCAGGAGGCGGTGGACCTGGCCCGTTGCGCCCAGGAGGCGCTGGAGGCCCTGGCCACCCTGGCCGACCAGCGCGAGATCGACCTGGGCTTTGAGGCCGACGGCCCACCTTGCCGGGTGCGGGCCTCACCTCGGCTGCTGCATGAGCTGTGCGCCAACCTGCTGGACAACGCCCTGCGCTACACCCCGGTCGGGGGCCGCGTCACGCTGCGGGTGCGGCAGCCCACCGCCTTGGCGGGCCGGGTGCTGCTGCAGGTCGAAGACAACGGCCCAGGCATCCCGGAGGCCGAACGCGAGCGGGTGTTCGAACGCTTCTACCGGCTCAACAACCGCCAGTCCGACGGCTGCGGCCTGGGCCTGGCCATCGTGCGCGAGATCGCCAACGCCAGCCAGGCCACCATCGCCCTCGCAGAGGCGCCCGGCGGCGGGCTGTTGGTGAGCGTGGACTTTCCGACCCTGCCCCCGGCTCAGGGGGCCTGAAGCGGCCCCAGGCGGGCGTTGGCGGCGCGCACAAACTCATGGGTGTAGGTGCGTTGCAAGTCCACCGGGCGCTCGCGCACCATGCGGTTGACCGCCGACACCACCTTGAGCACATGCGGCGGCCCCGCGGCCGGCATGAAGCCATCGGGCGAGAACATGGCGCGGCTTTCGGTCAGGGCCTGCACATACAGCGTGCGCTCCAGCCCTTCTTCGAGGCCCAGCGCCTGGGCCACCTCGAGCGGGCTGCGCTGCTGGATGAACCGCAAGGCCCGCACCAGGGCCGTGACCAGTTTCTGCACCTGGTCGCGGTGGCTGTTGACCCAAGCCGTCTGCATGTACAGCGAGGCAAAGGGAAACGGGCCGCCCAGGGCCCGCTGGGCCGCGTCCGGGGTGCGCAGGTCCACCAGCAGGCGCGCCTGGCCACTGTGGATCAGGCGCGTGGCCAGGGGCTCGGTTGTCATGCCGGCGTCGATGCGCCCCTGCGCCAGCGCCGCCGCGAACGACGCGCCGCTGCCCACCGGCACCACTTTGTAGTCCGTGGGTCGCAAGCCATGGCGCAGCGCCAGGGTGCGGGTCAGCAGGTTGGTGGACGAGCCCAGGCCCGTGACCCCCAGGCGCCGACCCTTGAAATCGGCCGGGCTGGTGATGGCGTCGGCCAGCGGACTGGCCACCAGCTCCACCTCACCGGGCGACAGGGTGAACAAAACCACCGCCTGCACCGCCTTGCCACGGGCCTGCAGGTCCAGCGTGTGGTCATAAGCCCCCACCACGCCCTGGGCGCCGCCGACCAGCAGCACATCCTCGGCGTTGACGCCCGAGCCCTCGGACTGCAACTCGACCTCCAGCCCCGCGTCCCGAAAGTAGCCCAGGTGGGCGGCCAGACGCACCGGCAGGTAGATCTGCTTGTCCAGGCCCGCCACCATCAACACCACGCGCTCGGCAGTTTGTGCGCGCGCCGGGGCCCCGAGCAAGCCCAGCCCGGTCAAGGTCAACAAGAAAAGTGCCGCGCCCAGCGCGTGCCGCAAGAGGGGTTTCAAGTGGGTCTCCTTGGGGGTCCGCGGACAGTGCACCGCACCAGGTGAAGGCCCAGGTGCCCCGCCGCGGGTTGGCAGGGGCTGCGCTGGCCCCCGTCCACGCGCGATTGTCGGCCATGTGCCACGGCACCGGCTGAAAGCCAGCTGAAAGGCCCGCGCTCTTAGAGTCCAGCCCCTGAGCCGCTGTCCACCGAGGACAGTCCCCGAGCCGCCCGAGGCGGCCCCTCCACAACAAGGAAGACAAGCCATGAAACGCCGCACCCTGCTGCAAGCTGCCGGCAGCGCCGCCCTGATCCCGGGCTTCGCCCTCGCCGACGACAAGTACCCCAGCAAAGCCATCACCTGGATCTGCCCCTACGCCGCCGGAGGCAATGCCGACATCCGTTCGCGTCAGGTCGCCAAGGTCATGAGCAGCCTGCTGGGCCAGCCCATCATCATCGACAACAAGGCCGGGGCCGGCGGCAACATCGGCACCGAGGCCATTGCCCGCGGCAAGCCCGACGGCTACACCCTGGGCATGGGCAACCTGGCCCCCTTGTCGGTCAACCACGCGCTGTTCAAGAAACTGAACTTCGACCCCTTCAACGACCTGACCCCGATCATGCTGATCGAAAAAGGCCCGCTGGTCCTGATGGTGCGCAATGAGTCGCCCTACAAGACGCTGAAGGACCTGGTGGCTGCGGCCAAGGCCGCCCCCGGCAAGATCATCTACGCCTCGGGCGGCATTGGCGGCTCGCACCACCTGAGTGGCTCGCTGTTTGAACACGCTGTGGGGGTCGACATGATCCACGCCCCCTACAAGAGCGGCTCGGCCGCCGCCAACGACTTGATGGGCGGTCAAGTGGACTTCATGTTCGAGCAGATGTATGCGGCCATGCCGTCGATCAAGGCCGGTCGCCTGCGCGCCTTGGGCATCACCAGCAAGGCCCGCTCGCCGCTGCTGCCCGACCTGGCGACCATGGCGGAGCAAGGCTTCCCGGCCGTCGAAGTGCTGAACTGGCAAGGCCTGGTGGGCCCGAAAAACATGCCGGCGGACCTGGTCAAGCTGCTCAACACCGTGGGCAACAAGGCCCTGCAGGACGCCGACCTGCGCCAAAAGATCACCGGCCAGGGCAACGACGTGGGTGGCGGCACGCCCGAGGCGTTTGCGGCCCTGATCAAGGCCGAAGCCCCGCGCTGGGGCAAGGTCGTGCGCGACGCCAAGATCGAACCGGAATGACCCGCCCCGGTGGCCACGGCGCCCCGCCGTGACCCAACCCTGGCCCCCTCTGAGTCGAGCCAGCCGCCTGAGCCCCCGGGTTCAGGCGGCTTTTTGTTGTCGGCTCAGGCGAAGCTGAACGCGGCGCTCAAGTCCCCGGGTGGGCGCTCGCCGCGCGCCCGGAACGCCGCGTCGCGCGCCGCCAGCCCTTCGAGCACCGGCAGGCCGTGCAGGCGGGTGATGAAGCGCAGGATCGAGGTGGTGTCGTAGAAGGTGTGGTCCACATGCCCCTTCTTGACGTGCGGCGAAATCAACAACGCCGGCACGCGCGAACCCGGGCCCCAGCGGTCGCCCTCGGGTGGGGCCACCGGGTCCCACCAGCCCCCGTTTTCGTCAAAGGTCACCACCACCAGCATGTGGGGCCATTGGGGGCTGCGCTTCAGGTACTCGATCACATTGGCCACATGTTGGTCGCCGGAGGCCACATCCGAATACCCGGCGTGCAGGTTGAGGTTGCCCTGCGGCTTGTAGAAGGTCACCGCGGGCAGCCGCCCGGCCACGATGTCGGCCAGGAAATGGTTCGACAGGGGGCTGTCGCCCGTGCCGCCATCCCGCAGGTGCACCGCGCGCTCGGCGGTGCCGGGCGCGAACTGCTGGAAGTAGTTGAAGGGCTGGTGGTGGTACTGGAAGTTGGGCCGGTCGCCATCGGAGCGGCGCTCCAGCGCGGCTTGCCAAGCCCCGCCGTACCAGGCCCAGGACACCCCTTGGCGCGACAGCAGGTCGCCAATGGTGTCGTAGGTCTGAGGTGGCAGCACCGACGCATGGGCCGGGTCGGCCCGCAGCGGATCGCCCCCGGCGGCGGGCCGCACGTAGCTCGGCTGGTACGGCGGGGCCATGGTGTTGACGGCGTAACCGTCGGGGGTGATGGCCCCGTCACGCACAAATTTGGGCGGCCCGTCCAGCGCCGAGGCGGGGCTGTCGGGGGCCAGCGCGAGGCGGCGGCCCTGGGGGCCGTCCTCGGTCACGGCGATGCGGGTGCGGGCGGCCGTTTGGCTGGCGTTGAAGTATTCCGGCGTGCGGCCCGAAATCAGGAACTGGTGGTTCAGGTACGAGCCCCCAAACGCCGCCATGAAAAAGCGGTCGCACAGGGTGTACTGCTGGGCCAGCTTCCACAGCCCCAGTTGCTGGGCCGAGTCCCCGTAATGGCCCATGACCAGGCCCCCGGCGTCGGCCCAGGCGGCAAACTGGTCATTGCGGCCGCCGTGGATCTGCATCTGGTTCTGATAGAACAGGTGCCACAGGTCGCGCGTGATCACCGATTCAGGCAGCACCTGGCCTTCGGCATCCTTGAGCACGAACGGGGCGTTGGGCAGGCCGGTGATCTGGTGCTCGGCGATCCGGTAGGTCTTGCCGTCCACGCTCTGGCTGCGCGGCACCAGGCCGCCCCAGACCTTGGGCAGGGTGGCCAGCGGCTGGCCGTTGCGGTCGCGCTGCACGGCACGCTCGGGCGGCAGGCTGCTCAGCGGATCCAGCGTGCCGGGGAAGTTGGCGTACAGGTTGACGAAGCTGCGGTTCTCCAGGTAGATCACCACCACCTGCTGGATGTGGCGCTCCAGCTGCGCCTGCAGCGAACGGGCGGGCGCTCGGCCAGCCGGGCGGTCCCCAGGGGGCGCCGCCGAGGCCCCCGCGGCCGCGCCCAGCCCTGTGGCCGCGGCCGCAGTGGCCCCAGCCTGCAACCAGCGGCGGCGTGATGGGCTTGACGGCGCCTGGCGCTCGGCCGCAACCGGCGCGACGGACGGCGCGCCCGAAACAGGTGACACAGGGGCCGTGGACGCGGTCTGTGACGGTTTGCGGGGCGAATGGGGTTCCTGACTCATGGGGCTCCTCGTGGCGCAGGCACCTGCCAGGCACGGCAGGAAAAGCCGCATTCTGACGCAGCACCTACCGCTTGTCGCGCCGGCCGCGGCAGCGGCTGCCACCGCCCCCCTTGCGCCGCGGGGTTTGTCCGCCCGGCCACCCGGGCCATGCCAAGGCTTGCCCCCTGCGCCCGTCTGGCGGGGCGCCAACCGGCTCAGTCGTCGCGGCGCCGCCGCGTCCACCAACCGGCCAGCACCGTGAAGGTGACCACCACCGCCGCGATGACCCAAAAGCCCCAGGGGTCCTCGGCCAGCGGCACGCCGCCCACGTTCATGCCCAGGAGGCCGGCCACGATGTTGATGGGCAAGGCCAGCACGGTCACCACCGTCAGCGTGTAGACGCTCTTGTTGGTCTGCTCGCCGACCTGGGCCGCGATCTCCTCCTGCAGGAGCCGGATGCGCTCCTGCAGTTCGGCGGCGTCGCGGATCACCAGCGAAAACTCCTCGGTGGCCTGGCGCAGGTCGTCCAGATCGTCCTGGTTGACCCAGGCCGGCGGCCGGCGCAACAAGCGAAACAGCGCGCCAGGCTCGGGCGCCAGCAGGCGCTGCAAGCGCACCAGCACACGCCGCAAGGTGCCCAACTCGGCGCGTTGGCGCTGCAGTCGGCCTTGCAACAGGCGGTCTTCCACGCTGTCGACCTGCACCGTGGCCTGGCGCACGATGCGCACCAGCACATCGCCCTGGTCATGCAGCAGCCGGTTCAGAAAGGCCAGCGAAGACGCGAAGCGCAAGCCGTCGCGCACCGCCTGGCGCAGCACATCGATGGTGCGCAAGGGGTGCAGGCGCGCCGTCAAGGCCAGGTGGGGGCTGACGTGGACCCACAGCGTCTCGATCTCGGCGGGGTCAAAGGAGAACTCATAGGCCACGTCGTTGACCACCGCCACCAGGGTGCCGTCGGCGTCCTCGATGCGGGTCGAGCGCGAGCCCTCGTGCAGGGCCTCGAAAAACTCGGGCGCCACCGGCAGGTGTTTGCGGATCCAGGCCTCGGCCGCGGCGTCGCTGAGGTTGAAATGCAGCCAGACAAAGTCGCCCGGCGCACGCGGCCCTTGCAGCCAAAGCAGGGCCTGCGCGAGGTCGAGCGCCTGCCCCGGCGCGCCCCCTTCAAAGCTGTAACCACAGATCAGGCCGTGGCGCGTGGCGCCGTAGGTCGGCGTCATGGCCGCCACCGTCCCTCGGGCATCGATCAATACACCTGCGGCACGAACATCTCAGCCGGGACCGGGTTGCGCAAGTAGTCCTCGTGGCGCTCACGCTGCGGCAACTCGATGCGCGGGTGCGGCACTTCTTCATAGGGCATTTGCGACAGCAGGTGCTGGATGCAGTTCAAGCGCGCCTTCTTTTTGTCGTCGGCGGCCACCACCCACCACGGGGCTTCGGGGATGTGGGTGCGCTCCAGCATGATTTCCTTGGCCTTGGTGTAGTCCTCCCAGCGGCGGCGCGACTCCAGGTCCATGGGGCTGAGCTTCCATTGCTTGAGCGGGTCGTGGATGCGGCCCAAAAAGCGCAGGCGCTGCTCTTCGTCCGAGATCGAGAACCAGTACTTGATGAGCTGGATGCCCGAGCGCACCAGCATGCGCTCGAACTCCGGCGCCGAGCGGAAGAACTCCTCGTACTGGTCGTCGTTGCAAAAGCCCATCACCCGTTCGACGCCGGCCCGGTTGTACCAGCTGCGGTCAAACAGCACCATTTCGCCCGCCGCCGGCAGGTGCGCGGCGTAGCGCTGGAAGTACCACTGCGTGCGCTCGCGGTCGTTCGGTGCGGGCAGGGCTGCCACGCGGCAGACCCGCGGGTTCAGGCGCTGGGTGATGCGCTTGATGACCCCGCCCTTGCCCGCGGCGTCGCGGCCCTCAAACAGGATCACCACCTTGTGGCCGCTCGCCACCACCCAGTCCTGCAGCTTCACGAGTTCGCCTTGCAGGCGGAACAGCTCCCGGAAATAGCGGCGGCGGTTTTCGCGGTAGGCGGCGTCACGCAGGCCGTCGGCCCCGCCAGCGAGCTCGTCCAGGTGGCGGTCCTCCAGCTCGAGCTCCAGCTCTTCGTCATAACTGTCATGGGCTTCCTGGTGGATGCGGCGGATGAGTTCGTCGTCGGACATCGGGGGCCAACCTTTGGGGCAAAAAGTGATCCGGGCCACACCATGCGCCCGGCGCCTGCAGCCTAGCGAGGACCTGTGTCAATCGCATGACAGCCCGGGCCGGGCCGCCCCATGCCACGCGCAACGGGAGTCCCCCACCGGACAGCCCCGCAGCAAAGCTTGATCTGACGCGGGGCACGGAGCCCGCCCGGCTGTTAGGGTTGCTCAGGTTCATCCACCCCACTGCGCCCTCCGCGCCCCCGCCCCATGCCCAGCAAGTCCCACATCCACCCGCCCGAAACCCGCAGCCAGCGCCTGATAGACCGGCTCAAGCAACTGCGCCAGTTCCAGCCCGCGCAAGAGCGGGAAATGGCCATCCATGTGCTCAGTGGGGTGGTGGTGACCGCCCTGCCCGACCCCGCCCACGAGGGCCATGGCCTGCTGCAGCTGCGCCTGCCCCATGGGCTGACCGAAGCGGTGATGGGCGACGCCTACCTGGCGCTGCAACTCATCGAGCACTGCCGCCTTGAGCACGATGGCCCGGACGGCGACAGCCCGGTCGCCCGCCGCGTGCAAGCCTGGGCAAAAAAATGGTCAGATCTAGACGAACTCGGTTAAAAATAATGAATCTATGCCGACGATCCGCATGAATTGACCTTCTCCACTTCAGAAAGACGACCATGCCGCTGCCCCTTTCCACCGAAGACCTGCTCAGCCTGCCCAACACCGTGCTGTACGACCCGGTCAGCAAAAAAGGGGCGGCCTACGACGGTCTGCACAAGCTGATCTCCGAGAACGCCAGCGCCAAGCTGATCGAGTTCGCGCTCAAGAAGTCCTACCAGGATGCCCCTTGGGACCCGACCAAGCACGACCCCCAGGGCGACTGGACGCCGCTGCCGTCCTGGATGGTGGGCGAGGTGCAGCACCGTTGCGTGCTGTACTGGCTCAAGAGCGGGGATGAATCGGACGAAGACCTGCTGAAGATCCCTGCCGCCTGAACGCCTGGCGCCGCCGTCGGCAGCGCCGGCCGCGCGCGCGCCCGCCCAGAGCGGGACAACCATGCGTCAGGTTTCGATCGGACCTGCCCTGCCCACCGAAGCCAGCGGCCCGGTTCAACTGGCCGGGTCAGGCGTGCGGGCCACAGGCCGCCCCGGCAGGCGCCCCTGGCCAGCTCAAGGCTGGCGGGCGACGCGGTCCACCGTCTTGGGCAAGACCGGCGGCGGGCTGTCCACAAAGGGCATAGGCTTGAAGTCGTCCAGCGCGGTGGCGGTGAAAAGCACCCGCCCCCCCTCCCACGGCTTGTAGGGCTCGAAGGTCACGCGCGTCACGCGGCTGCTGGTCCCGATGACGCGCGGCGGCACATCCACCAAGCGGCCATAGTCGGCGAACGCAAAGCCGCGCCAGGTGGCACCGGCCCGGGGCAGCGGTTCGTTGTTGGGGTTGTCGGCCACCCAAGCCAGCAGCAAGCGGCATTCGGGGCCGGGCCGCAGGGGTTCGATGATCTCGGTGACCACCTGCATCTCGGGCAGGTCCTTGTCACGCACAGACTCCGGCCGGTTGCCCGTCCTGGGGGTTTGGAAACGAATCAGTCCGTCCAGCACCAGCACGGTCTTGCCCACATCGACCCCGACCGGGGTGACCCCTTCGCGGCACAGGCGCACGCGCCCCGCCTCGCCGCGCGCGTGGGCGACCGAGGCCAAGAGCAGCATCGCGTAAATCAAAAATCTCATGAATCCCCCTCCTGGGCTTCCGCCTTGGAAGCCGGTCCTCAGCCAAGCACCCGGCGCTGAACGCAGCGGGCCCATCTGCCCGCAATTTAACCGAGGCGACTGTGACAGCGCTTGCATTTCATCACAAATAGCGGCACTAATGCCGAGCACGGCCCCCCACGTTGGGGGGTGGATCGTGGGCACGGGTTGACGCGGCGAAGGGGCCCACGTCCAGATCAGCGGTATAAAGAAGCTGCGCGGTGGACAAAACCAACGCCGTCAGTCACCGATGGCCCACCCTCTGGAGACACCTCATGCGCCACCGCTCGGGTTTTGAGACGCAGGTCCTCGCGGCCTTCGCGGCTGCCATGGCGGTGGTGCTGCTGCTGTTGGGCGCCACCTGGGTGCTGGGTGAGCAAGCCTCCGAAGCCACCCGCTGGGTGGAGCAAACCCAGAACGTGTTGCTGCGGCTGGGGGGCGTGCGCGCCGAGTCGCTGCAGGTGGAAATCAGCACCCAGAACTTCCGGCTGCAGGGCGAACCGCAGCACCTCATCGAGCGCAACGACGCCATCGCCCGGCGCGCCGCGCAACTGCAGGCCCTGCACGGGCTGCTCAGCGACAACCCGGCCCAACTGTCGCGCTGGCAGGCCCTGAACGCCGTGGTCGAGCAGCGCCTGGCCATCTCCCTCGAATCCGAGCAGCTGCGCAAGACCCAGGGCCCCGCCGCGGCCAACGCCTACATCGCGCAAGCGCCGCTGGCCACCACGCGCGCCCAGGCCCTCGCCATCCTGCAGGCCATGGAGCAAGAGGAGCAGCGCCTGCTGCAGGCCCGCATCGAGGTGCAGCACCAGGCGCGTCAGCGCTTGCTGGCCGCCGGACTGCTGATGGCCGGCCTGCTGCTGGGGCTGCTCTACACCAGCTTTGGGTTGATCCGCCGCCAGCTGCGCGAAACCCAGGCCAGCCAGCGGGCCCTGGCCGACAGCGAAGAAGACCTGGCCACCACCCTGCGCTCGATCGGGGACGCAGTGCTGGCCACCGACCCCCAGGGCCGCATCACGCGCCTCAACCCGGTGGCCGAGCAGCTGACCGGCTGGAGCGCTGCCGAGGCGCTGGGCCGCCGGTTGGAAGACGTCTTTCGGATCGTCCACGAGGACACCGGCGCCCCCGCCGAAACCCCGTTGGCCCTGGTGCTGGCCACCGGCCAGGCCCAGGAGCTGACCGGCCCCATCGTGCTGATCCCGCGCCAGGGCGAAGGCCGCCCGATCGCCGACAGCGCCGCGCCGATCCGGGACAAGCAAGGCAGGGTGCGCGGCGTGGTGCTGGTGTTCCGCGACGTCAGCGCCGACCGCCAGGCCCAGCGCCAGACGCTGGCCCAGAAGCGCCTGCTCGAGCAGCATGTGCAGGAGCGCACGGCCCAGCTCAGCCTCAGCGAGGAGCACCTGCGCAACGTCATCGGGGCGGTGCCCGCCGTGATTGCCTACGTCGACGCCCAGCAGCGCTTTGTCTACACCAACCAGCCCTACATCGACCGCTTCGCCCCGGGGCAACGCCAGATCACCGGCCGCACGGTGAGTGAGATCCTGGGGCCCGAGCGCTATCCCCGCGTGGCCGCCATGATTGAGCAAGCCTTGCAAGGGCAGCCCCAAAGCTATGACTGGCAGCCATTCCCCGGCGTCTGGCAGGCGGTGCGCTATGTGCCCAAAACCGATGCGTCGGGGCGGGTCGATGGCTACTACGTGCTGGGTTCGGACATCACCGAGCGCAAAAAGACCGAAGAGCACATCCAGCGGCTGAACCAGGAACTGGCGCAGCGGGTGCGCGAACTCGAGCACGTCAGCCGCGCGCTGCGCACCCTGAGCGCCGGCAACCGCACCATGCTGCGGGCGCGCGACGAAGCCCAGTTGCTGCAGCGCATGTGCCAGGCCATTGTGGAGGCCGGTGGCTACCCGGTGGCGTCGGTCTGGTACCGCCAGGACGACGCCCAGCAATCGCTGCAACTGCGCGCCGAGTGCGGCTTTCCCGCCGGGCTGGCCGAGGCCGTGAGCCCCTGGCTGACCTGGGCCGACGGACCCTACGGACAAGGCGTGGTCGCCAAGGCGGTGCGCACTGGCGAGGCCCATGTGGTGACCGACATGCCAAACGACCCCAGCTACCAGCGTTGGCGTGCCCACCTGCACGGCTTCGCCTCGGGCCTGGCCTGCCCGCTGCGGGTGGATGGCGAGGTGATTGGCGCACTGGCCATCTTTGCCAGCGAGACCCATGCCTTTGACCGCGGCGAGATTCTGCTGCTGGGCGAGTCGGCCGACGACCTCGCCTTTGGCATCGCCACCCTGCGCACCCGGCGCCAGCAACAGCAGACCCAGGAGGCGATGCAGCACCTGACCCGGCACGATGCCCTGACGGGTCTGCCCAACCTGACCCAGTTCACCGAGCGCCTGACCCAGCTGCTGTCGCGCCCGGAGGAGGAGGCCGCGCCCCTGGCGATCTTGCAGATCAACATCGAGCGCCTCAGTGAGATCAACGACGCCCTGGGCTTTGGCCGCGGCGACCAGATGCTGCAGGAGTTCGGGCAACGCCTGCGCCAACTGGCCCCCGCCAGCGCGCTGGTGGCTCGCCTGCGCGGCGACGAGTTCGCGCTGTTGCTGCCAGGCAGCCAGGCCCGTGACGCGCTGCAAATGGTGCAGCACCTGGAGCAGGCCTGGCGCCAGCCCTTTGCCCTTGGCGGCATCGAGCTGGACGTGTCGGCCCGCACCGGCGTGGCCCTGCACCCGGACCACGGCCACACGGTGCACGACCTGCTGCGCCATGTCGACATGGCCCTCCACCACGCCAAGACCAAGGGGCTGCAGCACCAGGTCTATGACCCGGCGCGCAACCCCGAAGGCGCCCAACGGCTGAACCAGGCCGGCGAATTGCGCCGCGCCATCGAGGGGGGCGACCTGCGCCTGTTCCTGCAACCCAAGATCGACATGCTGACAGGCCGGGTCTGCGGCGCCGAGGGGCTGGTGCGCTGGCAACACGCCGAGCGCGGGCTGATCGGGCCAGGCCAATTCATCGACCTGGCCGAGCACACCGGCCTGATCAAGCCCCTGACGGAGTGGATGATCCAGCACACGCTGAGCGTCAACCACGCCTGGGAAGCCCAGGGCCAGGCGCTGCCCATCGCCGTCAACCTGTCGGCCCGCAACCTGCGCGACGAGGGCCTGCTCGACACGCTGCGCAGCCTGCGCCAGGCCAGTGGCGTGGGCCCGGGCCTGCTGGAACTGGAGCTGACCGAAAGCACCCTGATGGAGGACGCCGAGCTGGCCTTGCGGGTGCTGCACAGCCTGCGCGACGACGGCATCGCGCTCTACATCGACGACTTTGGCACCGGGTATTCGTCACTGGCTTATTTGCAGAAGATGCCGGTCGACTGCATCAAGATCGACCAGTCCTTTGTCGGCGACATGATCCAACGCAAGGAGTCGGCCGCCATCGTGCGCTCGACCATCGACCTGGTGCACGACCTGGGCCGCAAGGTGGTGGCCGAAGGGGTGGAAACCCAAGCCCAGTGGGACCGGCTGCGCCAGATGGGCTGCGACCAGGCCCAGGGCTACCTCATGGCCCGGCCCATGCCGGCGGCTGATTTTCCGGCCTGGCGCGCGGCCTACGAACAGCAGCACGCAGCGCCGCGGCCCCTGGCCTGAGCCCGGGCGGACAGCCCGTCGCCCCAATGGGTCATCGCCTGCTTCGCTACCATTGGCGCATGACTCAGAACAAGACCATCGCCACCCACAGTGGCAGTTTCCATGCCGACGACGTTTTTGGCGTCGGCGTCCTGATGGGCGTGTACCCCCAACACAGCCTGCTGCGCACCCGCCACCCCGAGAAGATCGAGGCCGCCGATTTCGCGGTCGATGTCGGCGGTGTCTGGGACGCCGCGCGCGGCCGTTTCGACCACCACCAACGCGGCTTTGACGGTGCCCGCCCGGCCCGCGCCCTGGCCGATGGCACGCTGCAGGCCGGTGTCGGCTACGCCAGCGCCGGTCTGGTCTGGTCGGCCCACGGCGCGGATTACGTCACGGCCTGGGCACAGCAACACGGCCAGGCGCTGGACGACGCGGCCGTGGCCGACATCGTCAGCAGCATCGACCATTCGCTGGTGCAGTACCTCGACATCGTGGACACCGGCCAAGGTGATGTGGCGCCGGGCATCTTCGGCCTGTCGGCGCTGGTGGCCCAACTCAACACGCACTGGATGGAGGAACAGGGGCTGGACGTGGCCAGCAAGGCCCAGTTGCAGGAAACCCGCTTCCGCGAGGCCATCGCCATCGTGCGCCGCTTCCTGGACCATGCGATTGGCAAGAAGGTGTCGCAGATCCGCTCGGCCGACATCGTGCGCCAATCGCCGCGCCTGCTGGGCGGCCGGGTCTTGCACCTGAACCAGGGCGGCATGCCCTGGACCCGCGTGGTGCTGGACGAGATGCCCGACGTGCTGCTGGTGATTTACCCCGACTCGGACGGCAACCAGTACCAGCTCAAGACCGTGCCGGTCGAGGTGGGCTCGTTCCAGTCCCGGCTGGACCTGCCCGCCGCCTGGTCGGGCCTGCGCGAGCAGGAGCTGGCGGCGGTCACCGGCGTGGCCGACAGCGTGTTCTGCCACCTGAACCTGTTCATTGCCGGGGCCCGCAGCCTCGAGGGCATCACCCGGCTGGCCGAACTGGCGCTGCCGGCGACCCCGTCGGCCTGAGGCGGCCGCGCCCCGGGCCCCGCCCGGGCGCGCGCCCGCCAGCCGAGCCGGGCGCCGGGGCCTCAGGCCAGGCGCGCCCCACCCGGCGAGCGCCGGGCGACCCCCCAGGTCAGGGCCCCCATCAACAGCGACAGCAGGAGCAGCCCCCACTCCGACAAAGTGGGCACCGAGACCGTGGGCGGCAGCACCGCCGGGATCACCGGATCTTGAATCTGACCGTTGACCAGGCCATCGGCATCAAAAGGCCCACCGTCGGTCAGGGCGAAGGTGATGCGGGTCTTGTTGCCCACCTGCTGCACCGAGGTCGCCACATTGACCCATTGGTTGGTCAGCCGGTTCTTCTTGAGCGCGCCATTGATCGAGGCGTGGTAGGGCACAAACAACTCAAAGGTCTCGGTGCTGCCCCCGGCCACCACCGGAATCCCCGACGCCGAGAACGAGAACGCCCCGTACGGCGCGGTGACCGCGGTCACCGGGGCGTCGCCCGGCAGGGCCTGGGCGCTCACCGCGCTCAGCGGGCGCCCCGCCACGCTGACCACCGTGGCATAGCCACCGCCGATGGCGGTGGGCAGCGACGTGACGTGGGCCTGCAGGCTGTCTGCCGTGCCGTCGCCATTGCCGTCATTGCTGCCCGCGCCGTTGGCATTGGGCACCTGGCTTTCGACGCTGTCGCTCACGCCGTCGGTGTCCACGTAGCTCGCGGTGCTGCCCAGGGTGACCGTGTCCAGACGGGCCTTGCGGTGGGCCTCGGTCAGGTCCTTGGCGGCCGTGCCATCGCCGTAGAACACCACATCGCCCGCATCGCTGAGGATGCCGATCGACACGTTGTCGCTGAGCGCCGTGGCGGGCTCGATCAACCCTTCGGGGGACGCCGCCATGCCGCCCAGCAGCGTGGTGAGGGCGGCGCTGCGCAAGGCCAGGTTGATGGCCTCGCCATTCGCCCCCACCCGGCCGTCCCAGGTGTAGAGGCGGAAATCCTTGGGCGCCACGCCGGTGGCACCGTCGGAGGGACCGGCGAGGATCAGGTACTGGTTGTCCACGGTGCGGCGGATCTCACGGATGCCGCGCCCGCCGAGGTTGAGGCGAATCGGCGTCCCAAAGGTGGCGCTGCCCGCCGTGCCGCCGTTGGACTGCAACAGGCTGGCAAAGTTGGTCACCGGGATCAGCAAGGCGTGGGTGCGACCGGCACTGCTGCCCGCGGCCACCGCGGCCTGCCCTGGCCCGGCGACCAGCGGGGCCCGAAAGCCGAGCCACGCGGCCGAACTGTCGGGCGACACGGTCATGCCCTCGATGCTGAAGCCGTCGAGCTGCGCCGACTCGGGCGCCAACCCGGCGGCGGCGCTGTTGCCAAGACCCAGGTACGCCGCCCCCAGCTGGTGGCCATTGGCCTGGTCCCAAGCCAGCAGGTCGGTGCGCAGGTGCTTGTAGTAGCCCACGAAGCTCAGGCTGGTGCTGGCCCCACTGCCACTCAGGTCGGTGGCAAAGAAGCGCCAGCGGTCGGGGCGGATCAGCCCGTTCTTGTTGTTGCTGTGCGAGCCGGTCCAGTAGACCCGGGTGCCCAGGGCAAAGGCCGCCTCGAGGTCGGATTCGCCGTCGCACGAGGCCCCCGTCACCCCCTCGCAGTTGGCGCCCGCGCCAACGCCCATCGTGCCGCCAATCGAGGTCAGCGGAAAGACCGTCACGGCCGGGCCGGAGCGGCGGCGGTCAAACAGCAGGATCTGATTGGCCGGCTCATCATCGGCGGTGAGCACATGGTGGTCGTCCAGTCGAACCGCGGTGGACAGGTCCGAGCGCCCCACCGGCCACACCGTGGCCGACTGGGCCGTGGCCGCGCTGCTGGCCGCGTACTTCAACACCCGGCTGCTGCTGGCGTTGCCCGCGTTGCGCACCGTGACCGTGATGTCCGCATAGCCCACCCCGACCGGGCTGATCTTCAAGGTCACCGTGCCTTGGTTGTTGCTCAGCGTCAGCCCCCCGTTGGCCACCACCGCGCTGTTGCTGCTGGTCGCGCTGAGGGTCAAGGCCCCCGCCGCGGTGACGTTGTCCGACACCGAAAAGGTCAAGCCCGTGTTGGCGTAGTGGTCGCGGCTGTCGCCCACCACGCCCGACAGGGGCGTGTTGTCACTCAGGCCGCTGAACACCGGCGGTGTGGCGCAGGTGCCGGCATTGAGCGCCACCTCCTGCACGTCCGAATAGGCACTGGCGCCCCCATCGTGGATGGCCAGCACGCGGTAGCGCACACACAGGTCGCCCGTCAGGCCGCTGACGGCCTGGCTCACGGTGGGGGCAGCCACCACAATGCCGCCACCGCCAGCGCTGCCGTCGGCGCGCAGCAAGTTGCTGAAGCTGTCGCTGGACACCTCGAGCACATAGGTGGTGGCCCCGCCGACCGCTTGCCACGACGCCGTGAACCCGGTGCCGGTGACGCCGCTGGCGGCTTGGCTCACGGGTGCAGCCGGTGCGGCCGCGGTCGAGCGGCGCCCCGGCGAGCCGACATCGCCATTCGACGCGACGCTGCCAAAGCTGTCGGAGGCCGCGGACAAGGTCGGCGCCGAGTTGTTGCTCGACCACTGGAACGAGACGCCGGTGGTGGCGGTCGAGAAATTCTGCCGCGACAGCTCGACCCCACCGCCGTCAAACACCAGCACGCTGTCGCCGCCCGCGCCCAGGCCCACCCCGCTGCCCGTGTAACTGCCCACCCGCAGCCGCGGAAAAGCACCGCCCCACTTGCTGCGAAAGGCCGTGATGGCCGCAGCGGACCCTTCCACAAACACCACCGACTCGCCCGGGCCGATGGTGTCCAGACCGGTCATGGCCACCGCGTTGGCGAAGCTGGCGCTGCTGTCGTCCATCTTCAGGCCACTGAGGCTGACCGGGGTGCTGCCCGTGTTGGTCAGTTCAAACCAATCGGCCGTGGCGGTGGCCGCACTGCTGGACATCACCTCGGTGATCAGCAAATCCGCTTGGGCCAAGCCCGCCCAACAAGCCAAAAACAAGACGGCGGCACGCGGCCGCGACAGAGAGAACACCATGGACACCGGAAGTTGTAATGACAAACTTCCAGCATCTCGCCCCGCCGTGACAGCCTCGTGTCACGGGACAACGCCCGGGGTGGCCGCAGGGGCTCTGGCGGCGCCCAAGGCGGCGCCGTCCGCCCGCTGGGGGGCCACCGCACCGGGGCACGGCGCCCCGCCAGCTCAGGTCGGCGGCACCAGGCGGCGAATTTTCTGCAGCGTGTCCGCCAGGGCGTTGGCCATCGGGGCCTTGCGCTCGGTGAACAGGCGCGACAACGCCTCGTAGTACCAGACCGCGCCTTCGAGCTTGGCCGTGAAACGGTCAAACACCGCGGGGCCGATGGTGACCAAGTCGTCCAGGATGGCGCGCGCGTTGCTGAGCTTGTCGCAGCCCGAGACCAACAGGGCGTCATCGGAGGCGGTCTTCAGGTGGGCCAGGTAAGCGCGCTTGCGTTCGGTCCAGGGCAACTTCTGGCCCTGGGCGTCGGGCACGCCGTCGGTGCAAGCCTGCACCAGGGCCAGCACGCGCGGGCCAAACTGCGCCTCGATGGGCTCGGCGTACTGGGGGCCGCCGTCCTCCAGCACGTCGTGCAGCAGCGCGGCGATCTGCTGGTCTTCGTCGCCGCCGTATTGCGCGACCAAGCCCGCCACCACCACCGGGTGCGTGATGTACGGAATCGACGTGCCTTTGCGCAGCTGCCCCTCATGGGCCCGCGAGGCCAGGGTGATGGCTTGGGTGAATCTGGGCGTCATGCGAACAGTTTACGGTCAGAGTGAGGGTCGCTGCCAGCCTGCTTGTCGCGTCAGCAGAAAATCACCGCGGGGCCAGCCCTGGGGTCAACGTTTCAAATGCGTGGGAGCCCTTTTCAGCCGGGGGGATGGCCTCAAGTCCGAACGCCACAAAATCCCCCAGCCATCGGTCTGAATCAGATCGAAAAAATCGCTGGCCACTCGCCGCGACAGAAAAGCACTCAAAACAGGTTGTAACTGATAGTATCCAAAACGGTTCGTGATTCACCCCGGCATCGAACCCCGCTGAAGGAGGATTGGAAGATGGACTCTGCCCCTGAACCGACCGACACCGCTGGCGAAACCGCCGTTTTCTCGGTCATCCCACGTCGCCACTTTCTCTCCGCCGCGGGTTTGGCGTGGGCCAGCGGCACCTGGTTGAGCCCCATGGCCGCCCACGCTGCCCAGCCCGGGGCCACCCCCGGGACGCAGCCCGGCGGGCACCGAGGGCCGCGCTCGGAGGTCAGCCCCCAGGACGCCGAGTACATGCGCAACGCCATCCGCTTGATGCGCCAGGCCGGCGTGCTGGACAAGACCGGCGGCCCTTTTGGGGCCGTGATTGTGCTGAACGGCAAAATCATCGCGGCCACCGGCAACAGCGTGCTCAAAGACAAAGACCCATCGGCTCACGCTGAAGTGAACGCCATTCGACAGGCTTGCCGCACCATCAATTCGGTCGACCTCAGTGGCGCCGTGATGTACACCAGTTGCGAATGCTGCCCCATGTGCTATGCCACCGCTTATTGGGCGCGGCTCGATAAGATTTTCTACGCCGCGGGCTGGAAAGATTACGCCGATCTGTTTGACGACCTGAATATCGGCATCGACCTCACCAAACCTTATCCCGAACGCCAATTGGCGCCGCAACAGATATTGCAAGCCGAAGCCAAAGCGGTTTGGGACGAATTTCGGCAAATGCCCAACCGCGCGCGTTACTGAGGTGGTGGCTGAGGTGGTGGTGGCACCCGTGGCCTGAGCGCCCGGGCAGCGGGCCACGGCTCCCGCGGGGCACCGGGCGACGGGCCCGGCCGGCCGCAGCGGGCGCCCGGCGCCCGCCAGGCAGGCCTCAGCCCAGCGCCGCCTGCGCGACCCAGGCGTACACCGGGATGCCCACAATCAGGTTGAGCGGGAAGGTCACGCCCAAGGACAAGCCAAAGTACAGCGAGGGGTTGGCCTCGGGGATGGCGTAGCGCAACACCGCGGGCACGACGATGTAGGACGCACTCGCCGACAGCACCATCAACAGGGCCGCATCCCCCGCCGGCAGCCCCAGCAGGGCCGACAGGGCCAGCGCCAGTGACGCGTGCAGCACGGGGGCCAGGCAGCCATAGGCCAGCAACACCGGCGACTGCCCGCGCACCGTGCCCAGGTTCTTGCCCACCATCAATCCCATGTCGAGCAGGAAGAACGCCAGCATGCCCTTGAACAGGTCGCTCGCAAACGGGGCCATCACCTCGTGCCCCCGGTCACCACTGAGGTAACCGATCGCCATCGCGCCCAGCAGCATCAGCTGAGCCCCGTCCGTGAACGACTCGCGCAGCAAGTGCCCCAGCGACGGGCCCGCATGGCCGCCGCCGCCCCCGAGCGTCGCCACCGCGGCGCCCCCGCCAGCCGACGACACACTCACCGCCGACGGGGCGGTCTGGCGCAGGCGGTTGGCCAGCAACACCGCCATCAGCACCGCGGGCGACTCCATGATGACCAGCGCCACCGCCATGTGGCCGCCGGGGCTCATGCCATGGCTGTCCAGGTACTGCGAGGCCGTGACAAAAGTGACGGCACTGACCGACCCGTACGAGGCCGCGATGGCGGCCGCGTCAAACGGCGACACGCGGCGCTTGAGCAACTGGTAGCCCAGCACCGGCACCAGGAAAGCCATGGTCAACGCGGCCACCAGGCCCAGCACCACGGTGCCGCTGACGTCTGAGTGCGCCAGCGCCAGCCCCCCCTTGAGGCCCAGGGCCATCAGCAGGTACAGCGACAAGAACTTGGCGATGGCGGGCGGGATCTCGAGGTTGGAGCGCAAAGCGCCCGCCGACAAGCCCAGGACAAAAAACAAGATCGCAGGATCCAACAGGTTCTGCATACAAACCTCCTTCTTGGGGCGCGATGCTAGGCCGTCGGGGTCATTAGGTAAAATCGATTCTCAGACATTGATCCATAGAGATAAATCTATGAACATCACCTTTCGGCAGTTGAAGCTCTTCCTCGCGCTGGCCGACACCGGCAGCGTCAGCCGGGCCGCCCAGGCCTGCCATGTGACCCAGCCCACGGCGTCGATGCAGCTCAAGGAGGTGTCCGATGCGGTCGGGGTGCCCTTGTACGAGGTGATCGCCAAGCGCGTGCACCTGACCGACGCCGGGCACGACCTGGCCCGTACCGCGCGCGCCATCCGGGACGAGTGGGCCGCGTTCGAGCAGCGCATCGACGCCACCCAGGGCCTCACCCGGGGCCAGCTGCGGGTGGCCGTGGTCAGCACGGCCAAGTACTTTGTGCCGCGCCTGCTGGGTGGCTTCTGCGCCCAGTACCCCGAGATCGACATCGCCCTCGAGGTGCTGAACCGCGATGGCGTGGTGCAGCGCCTGCGCGACAACCGCGACGACCTCTACATCATGTCCATGCCCCCCGCCGACATGGACCTGGAAGACCAGGTCTTCCTGCCCAACCCGCTGGTGGTGATCGCGGCCCAGCACCACCCGCTGGCCCGGCGCAGCGCACTGGCGCTGTCCGACCTGAGCGCCCAGCGCTTCATCCTGCGCGAGCGCGGCTCGGGCACCCGCATGGCGGTGGACGCGCATTTCAAGCGGCACCGCTTCCAACCGCAGCTGCGCCTGGAGCTGGGCAGCAACGAGGCGGTCAAAGAGGCGGTGGCGGGTGACCTGGGCCTGTCGGTGCTGTCGCGCCATGCCCTGGCGGGCGGGCCGGCGGCGCACGGGGTGGCGGTGCTCGATGTCGAGGGGTTTCCGCTGGCCTCCAGCTGGCACCTGGTGCGGCAAAAGGGCAAGCAGTGGACGCCGATTGCGCGCGTTTTTCAGGCCCACCTGCTGGCCCACTCGGCCGGCTGGGCCCAAGCGCCGCAGGGCTGAGGCGGCAGTGCGGGCCGCGCACCGCCCGGGCCGCATGGCCCCGCGCGAGCACGGGTTGAGGGCCCTTCCTTAGACTGGGCCCCCCCGCACTGAAAGAAGGCACCCCATGCTCATTCGCCTGACCTATGCCAGCCGCGTCAAAGACTCCCTGGGCCCGGCCGATGTGAAGGACATCGTCCGCGCCTCCAAGCGCAACAACGCGCGCCTGGGCATCACCGGCACGCTGTTGCTGGTGGACGGCATCTTCCTCCAGTGCCTGGAAGGGGGCCTGTTGCCAGTCAACACCCTGTACCACCGCATCCTGCTCGACCCACGCCACCAGCAACCCGCGCTGCTCAACTTTGCCGAGATCGACCGGCGCCTGTTTGGTGGCTGGCACATGGGCCTGGTGCCCGCCACGGCGGACAACTTAGCGCTGCTGATGGCGTATTCACCGTCCGCCCAGTTCGACCCCTACGCCATGCGGCCACGCGCGCTCGACGCCCTGTTGGAAGAACTCGTGAGCCGCGCCCGGGTGCTGAGCGAATGAGCACCGCGCGGCGCGGTAACGCCGGGCCGCGCCGGGTCGCCAAGTGCCTGCTGGGGCCGCTCAGGCCAGCAGGAAGGCGTTGAAGGTCAGCGACACGCCCAGGGGCACCGACAACGGGTGGCCCGCCACGGCTGGCAGGCGCAGCCGGTCGCCGGCTTGCGCGGGCCGCGCGGCGCTCCACAGGCCACCGATGCACCATCCCAGCGCCCAGGCCCCATGGCAGGGCCCTGAAGGTGTGCACCCAGGCCGGGGGCACGGCGGGCAGGGGGCCCCCGACGGCAGCGTCCGCCAGGCCCCGCCCCCGCCGCCTTGCGGGGCGGGGCCCAGCAAACGGGCCCACGGGGCCCACCGCGCTCCGCGCCACGCCTTAGCAGTGGCATGCATCTTGCGGTTTGATGCACATCAACCCCCGTCGCTGCAGCCCGCCTGCCGCGACCTTTGCCCACGATGCGAACCATGCCTGCCCCCCTGCCCCCGGCTGGATCCCTCGATCTCAGCCCCCTCTACCAGCACTGCCTCTTCCGTTCGGACGCACAGGTGGAGTCGCACGACCAGGTGGCGCGCGAGCTGTCGGACCACGACCTGCACTGGCGCCAGGGGGCCGTGGACACCGCGATGTACAAAGCCGGCACGCGGCGCATGGCGATGTTCGCGCTGCGCTACGGCGCCGAAGTCGAGGTGCGGCCACGGCCGTTTCAGGACTTTGCGCTGGTGCACCTGTCGCTGCGCGGTGGCACCGAAATCGAGGCCGACGGTGTGCGCATCTCGGTCCCGCAGGGCCGCACCGCGCTGATCGCGCCGCGCCGGAGCATCCGCATGTGGTGGGAGCGCGGCTCGGAGCAGTTCATCCTCAAGGTGCCGCACAGCCTGCTGCACGCGGGCGACCCCGCCTCGCCCGAGGCGCTGGACCTGCCCTCGGCAGCGCTGCTGTCCACGCCGCACGAGGGCCCGTGGCGTTCGCTGGTGCAGTCGCTGGTGCACACCACCGCCCTGCCCCACGGCAGCCCGGCGCACGGTGCCTGGGTCGACCATTTCGAGCGCACCGTGGCGCTGTTTCTGCGCACCCATTCGGGGCCGGACAGCGCCCCCCTGGCGCCGCCGGCCCCCCCTGCGGCTCGCCAGGCGATCACGCTCAGCGGGGCCTCGGCCGGCGCGCGGCTCGAGGCCATGGAGGCCTACATGCGGCGTCGCCTGGCGGCCCCGATCGCGCTGGTCGACCTGGCCCAGGCCGCGGGCGTGAGCGTGCGCACCCTCACGCTGCTGTGCCAGCGGCACCGAGGCAGCACCCCGATGGACCTGCTGCGCGCGATGCGCCTCGATGCGGTGCGTGCCCACCTGCAAAGCGATCCCCAGGCCAGCGTGACCACCTGTGCGCTCGAGTACGGCTTTGGCCACCTGGGGCGCTTCTCGGCCTATTACCGCGAACGGTTTGGCGAGCTGCCCAGCGAGACCCGTCCGCACCGGCATTGAGGGGCGGCCCGCGCGCCCACGACTGCGCCCACGATTACGCCCACGCCCACGCCCACACCTGCGCCCGCATCGCGCCCGGCGCCACCACCGCCACAGCCGCGCAGAGCCACCTCCGCCGTGCAGAACCGCCCCAGCCAACGCGCGCGCCACAGCCCCCTCATGCCCCTCATGCGCCCTCATGCCCCCCGGCTCGCCCGGGCGGGCGGCTGCGCTGCGGCGCGCGCGGCCACTGCGCTTATCCAGTTCTGGCCAGAGCGGAGCCCGGCCGCCGGCGCGTTGTCCAGTTCCGGCCAGGCTTGCCTGAACCGGACAAGCCCGCCGCCCACTTTGCCGGTAGTGGATAGCTGCCCAAGCCTTGAATTTCTAGACTGGGTTCCAGCGATTTCTACAGGAGCCCCCCATGTCAGAACAAGTCATCAGTGCCCCACCGCCGCTGGGTCGCGCCGTGCATTTTCCCCAGCCCGACGGCTCGCGTGTGCCCTACCGCGTGTTCAGTTCGCAAGAGGTCTACGAGCGTGAGCAGGAGCGCATCTACCGTGGCCCGGTCTGGAGCTTTCTGGGCCTGGAAGCCGAGATCCCGAAGGTCAATGACTTCAAGAGCACCTTTGTGGGCGACACCCCGGTGGTGGTCACGCGCACAGCCACCGGCCTGGCCTGCTGGGTCAACCGCTGCGCCCACCGGGGCGCCGTGGTGTGCCGCGAAAAGCGCGGCAACGCCGCCTCGCACACCTGCGTCTACCACCAGTGGAGCTACTCCTGCGAAGGCAACCTGCAGGGCGTGCCTTTCCGCCGCGGGCAAAAAGGCCAGGCCGGCATGCCCAAGGACTTCAGCCCCGAGGGCCACGGCCTGCACAAGCTGCGTGTGGACAGCTACAAGGGCCTGATGTTCGCCACCTTCAGTGACGACACCCCGCCGCTGCCCGACTACCTGGGCGCCGAAATGCGGCCCTGGATCGACCGCCTGTTCCACAAGCCGATCGAGTACCTGGGCTGCACGCGCCAGTACGCCAAGAGCAACTGGAAGCTGTACCTCGAGAACGTCAAGGACCCGTACCACGCGAGCCTGCTGCACCTGTTCCACACCACCTTCAACATCTTCCGCGTGGGCATGAAGGCGCGCTCGATCCCGGACGCCACGCACGGCCTGCACAGCATCATCACCGCCACCAAGCTGGAGGAAGCCGGCGACACCGCCGCGGCCTACAACGCGCAGAACATCCGCTCGATGAACGACGGCTTCGCGCTCGAAGACCCCGAACTGCTGGGCCAGATCAAGGAGTTCGACGAGCTCACCACCAACCACATCCAGCCGATTTTTCCGCAGCTGGTGGTGCAACAGATCCACAACACCCTGGTGGCACGCCAGTTGCTGCCCAAGGGACCGAACAACTTCGAGCTGGTGTTCCATTTCTTTGGCTACGCCGACGACAGCCCCGAGCTGCGCGAACTGCGCCTGTTGCAGGCCAACCTGGTGGGGCCTGCGGGCTACATCTCGATGGAGGACACCGAAGCCACCGAACTGGTGCAGCGCGGCACGGTGCGCGACGCCGATGCGCTGTCGGTGCTGGACATGGCGCGCGACGCCCCGGAGCAACAAGAAACACTGATCACCGAAAACCTCATCCGCCGCTTCTGGATGGGCTACCAGAAACTGATGGGGTACTGAGCACATGAACACCAAACTGCAACTCTGGCTGGAACTGAGCGAGCTGCAAGCGCGCTACGTCAGCACCCTGGACAGCCTCCAGCTCGAGGCCTGGACCGAGTTCTTCACCGAAGACTGCCGCTACGAAATCATCCCGAAGGAGAACGTGGACGCGGGCCTGCCCGCCCCCGTGGTCTATTGCCGCAACCGCAAGATGCTGCGCGACCGCGTGCTGTCGCTGCGCCACGCCAACATTTACGAGGGCCACACCTACCGCCACATGACTTCGGGCCTGGTCATCACCGGCCAGGGCGGTGACGTGGTCACCACCACCTCGAGCTATGTCGTGGTCATCACCGGGCAGGCCGGTGAATCGAACGTCTACCAGGCGGGCACCTACCTCGACGAGGTGGTGCGCGTCGAGGGCGAATGGCGTTACCGCCACAAACGCGTGGTGTACGACACCCTGCGCGTGCAAACCCTGCTGGCCACGCCGATCTGAGGAGCCCCCATGAGCACCCAACCCACCCCATCAACCACCTGGCACGACATTGGCGAGCCCGATGATTTTCCCGACGGCGCCGCCTGGCCCGTGGTGGCCGACGGCCTGCCGATCGCGGTGTTCCGCCAGGGCGAAGAGCTGTTCGCGCTGTACGACCTGTGCACCCACGGCGCGGCCAAGCTGTCCGACGGCTGGGTCGAAGACGGCTGCGTCGAATGCCCGCTGCACCAGGGCACGTTTGACCTGCGCACCGGCGCCCCCTGCAAGGCACCGGTGACCGAAGCGGTGCGCGCCTTCCCGGTGCGCGTCGTGGCCGGCCGGGTTGAAGTGGCGGTGGCGCCAGCCGCCACGCCCACGCCTACGACCGCGGCCTGAGCCCGGCCCCGCCAGTTTCTGTTCCATCCGATGTCCCTTCGCCCCCCAGGAGAGTTCCCATGCCTTCTCGACTTGCTTCCCCCAGCCAAACCCTGAGCCGCCAGCCCCTGAGCCGCCTGGCCCTTGCCACCGCCCTGGCCTGCAGCCCCTGGCTGGCCGCCCAGGCCGCGGACACGATCAAGGTCGGCGTGGCGCTCGACATCTCGGGGCCGTTTGCCACCGGTGGCGCCGAAGCGCGCGATGCGATCAACCTGGCGGCCAAGCTGCTGGGCAACCAGCTCGGCGGCGTGCCCGCAGAGTTCATCCAAATGGACACCGCCGGCAGCCCGGACCAGGCCAAGCAGGTGGTGGACCGACTGATCCAGCAAAGCAAGATCCACTTCTTCACCGGCCCCACGCCGTCCAACGTGGCCCTGGCGGTGGGCCCGGCCTTGTTCGCGGCCAAGGTGCCCTTCATCACCAGCAACCCGGGCCCGAGCCAGTACGCCGGTGCGCAGTGCAACCCCTACTTCTTTGGCCTGAGCTACCAGAACGACACCTGGGACGAGGCCGCCGGCCAGTACGCCACCGACAAGGGCTACAAGAACGCTTTCATCATCGCCCCCAACTACCCCGCCGGGCGGGACCACCTGACGGGCTTCAAGCGGCGCTACAAGGGCGAGGTGGTGGCCGAGGTCTACAGCAAGGTGGGCCAGCTCGACTACGCGGCCGAACTGGCCGAGATGCGCGCGGCCAAGCCGGCGGCGGTGTACTTCTTCCTGCCGGGTGCGATGGGCATCAACTTCATCAAGCAGTTCGTCGCCTCCGGCCTGTCCAAGGACACCGTGCTGGTGACCAGCCCGGCCTCGGCCGACGAGGATACGATTGCCGCGGTGGGCGAGCCGATGCTGGGCCTGTTCAGCACCTCGCAGTGGTCGCATGACCTGCCGGTGGCCGCGAACCAGAAGTTCGTCAGCGAGTTCCGCAAGGCCTACAACCGCTACCCCACCTTCTATGCCGCGCAGGCCTACGACGCCGTCCTGGCGATCGACGCCGCCGTGCGCGATGTGAAGGGCAAGGTCGAAGACAAGCCCGCGGTGCTCAAGGCGCTGAAGGCCGCCAACTTCGCGTCGGTGCGGGGCCCGTTCAAGTTCGACAACAACAACTTCCCGGTGCAGGACTACTACCTGCGCGTGATCGGCAAGAACGCCCAAGGTCAGATCACCAACAAGACCCTGACCACCGCGCTCAAAGGCCACCGCGACGCCTACCACGAGCAGTGCAAGATGAAGTAAGCCCCTGGGCACAAGGCGCGCAACATGACCACGATTCTTTTCATTGAGCAGGTGCTCAACGGGCTGGGCTACGGCTTCATGCTGTTCCTGCTGGCCGCCGGACTGACCCTGGTGTTCGGCATCATGGACGTCATGAACCTGGCCCATGGTTCGCTGTTCATGGCCGGCGCCTACGTCGCAGCCCATGTGCATTCCCGCACGGGCTCCTTCGTCATGGGCGTGCTGGCGGCCCTGGCGGTGGTGCTGGTGGCGGCCCTGTTGCTGGAGGTGTTCCTGGTGCGCCGCCTGTACGGGCGCGACCACCTGGCCCAGGTGCTGGCCACGTTTGGGGTCATCCTGGTGGCCGACGATGCGGTCAAGCTGATCTGGGGCGCGGCGCCCATCATGGCCTCGGCCCCGGCCGCGCTGTCGGGGCCGGTCGAGTTGCTGCCGGGCCTGATGTACCCGAGCTACCGGCTGCTGATCCTCGCGACGGGCGTGCTGGTGGCCTTGGGCCTGTACGGGCTGGTCAACCACACCCGGGTGGGCATGCTGGTGCGCGCCGGCGCCTCGAACCGGCGCATGGCCGAGTTCATGGGCGTGCGCGTCGGGCAGGTGTTCTCGATGGTGTTCCTGCTGGGGGCCGCCCTGGCGGCCCTGGCCGGGGCGCTGATGGGCCCGCTGACGGCCGTGCAGATCGGCATGGGCGAGGAGATCCTGATCCCCTCGCTGGTGGTGCTGGTGATCGGCGGTATCGGTTCGGTGCGCGGCGCCTTCGTGGCCGCCCTGGTGGTGGGCATGGTCGACACCATCGGACGCGCCTTCTTGCCGCTGCTGCTGCGCAGCTTCCTGTCGCCCGCCCTGGTGTCGGACCTGGCGCCGGCGATCGCGGGCCTCGCGACCTATGCCTTGATGGCGGGCGTGCTGGCCTTCAAACCCGCGGGCCTGTTCCCGGCCCGGGGCTGAGCAGGAGTGATGATGAAATTCGAACGTTGCTTGCCTTGGTTGCTGTGCGCGCTGCTGGCCCTGTTCCCGCTGGTGGCGCCGTCGCTGGGGCTGGACTTTTATGTCAGCTTTGTGCGCCGCGCGCTGATCTTGGCGCTGGCCGCCGCCAGCCTCAACTTCATCCTGGGCTTTGGCGGCATGGCCGCGCTGGGCCACGCGGGCTTTCTGGGGGTGGGGGCCTATGCGCTGGTGGCACTGGCGGACGCGGGCGTTGAGTCGGCCTGGCTGCTGTGGCCTGCGGCCATGGTGGTGGCGGGCGCGGTGGCGGCCCTGATTGGGCTGATCGCGCTGCGCACGCGCGGTGTCTACCTGATCATGAGCACGCTGGCCTTTGCCCAGATGCTGTACTACGTGGCCGTGTCGCTGCGCGTGTACGGCGGCGACGACGGCTACAACCTGCTGGCCCGCCCCAGCTTGGGCCTGGGCCTGGACAGCGCCGACGAAGCCACCTTCTACTGGGTCGTGCTGGCCCTGGTGGCCTTGGTGATGGCGGGCCTGAACCGCGCCACCCACTCGCGCTTTGGCCACGCCCTGATGGGCCTGCGCGACAACGAGACCCGCATGCGCGCCATGGGCTACCCGGTGTTCCGCCTGATGCTGGTGGCGTTTGCGCTGTCGGGCGCGCTGGCCGGGCTGGCGGGCGCCTTGCTGGTGTCCCACAACGCCTTTGTCAGCCCCTCGGTGATGCACTGGACGCAGTCCGCCACCTTGATCGTGATGGTGGTGATTGGCGGTGTCGGCCTGCGCTGGGGCGGGCCGGTGGGCGCCGTGGTGTGGATCGGGCTGGAAGAACTGGTCAAGCAGTTCACCGAGTACTGGCACCTGCCGCTGGGCCTGCTGCTGATCGTGATTGTGTTTGTCGCGCCGCGTGGCCTGGCCGGGCTGTTCGAGGCCGGGCGCTGGCCGCGGCGCCGCGCCCACAGTGAGCGCGCGGCAGCCGACCCTGCCGCCGGAGAAACCCCATGAGCCTGTTTGTTGTTCAAGGACTGGTCAAGCGCTTTGGCGCCCTGCTGGCCACCAACCACGTCTCGCTGGAGGTGCGCCCCGGCGAGATCCACGCCCTGATCGGGCCCAACGGCGCCGGCAAATCGACCTTGGTGAACCTGATCTCGGGGCTGCACGCGCCCGATGCGGGGCGCATCGAGCTTGATGGCACCGACCTCACGCCCCTGCCCATGGACGCCCGCATCCGGGCCGGCTTGTCGCGCTGCTTCCAGATCACCAGCATCTTCCCCAAGGCCACCGTGCTCGACAACCTGCTGCTGGCCGTGCAGGCGCAGTCGGGCAGCAGCCTGCGCTTTCTGGCCGACCGCCGGCGCGACCTGGCCCTGGCCGAGGCCGCCCGGGCCCTGGCGGCCCGCGTCGGGCTGGCCCACGCCCTGCAACGCATCGCCGGCACCCTGCCCCACGGCGCCCAGCGCCAGCTCGATGTGGCGCTGGCCCTGGCCGCGCGGCCCAAGCTCCTGTTGCTGGACGAGCCGATGGCGGGCATGGGCCCCGAGGACAGCGAGCGCATGACCGAGCTGATCCACACGCTGCGCCAGGACATGGCGATCCTGCTGATCGAACACGACATGAAAGCGGTGTTCGCGCTGGCCGACCGAATCACCGTGCTGGTGTACGGCCAGGTGCTGGTGTCGGGCGACGTGGAGACCATCCGCAACCACCCGCAAGTGCAAGCCGTTTACCTCGGCACTGAAACCACGGAGGCCGCTGTATGAGCGCGACCGTTCCCCTGCTCAGCGCCCACGGCCTGACGGCCGGCTACGGCGCCAGCCAGGTGCTGTTTGGCATCGACCTGGAGATTGCCAGCGGCCAGGTGGTGACCCTGCTGGGCCGCAACGGCATGGGCAAGAGCACCACCATCAAGACCCTGATCGGTGACCTGACCCTGCGCCAGGGCTCGATCCAGTTTGGCGGCCAGCGCCTCGATGGGCTGCGCCCCGACGCCATCGCGCGCCTGGGCATGGCCGTGGTGCCCGAAGGGCGCCAGTGCTTCCCCAACCTCACCGTGCACGAGCACCTGGTGGCCTTTGCGGACGTGCGCAACGGCCAGCGCGACAGCTGGAACGTCGAGCGCATCTACCGCATGTTCCCGCGCCTCAAGGAGCGGGCCCAGAACCTGGGCAACCAGCTGTCGGGCGGCGAGCAGCAGATGCTGGCGATTGGCCGCGCGCTGTCGACCAACCCGCGCCTGCTGATCCTTGACGAGGCCACCGAGGGGCTGGCACCGGTGATCCGCGAGGAGATCTGGCAGTGCCTGGCGCAGCTGCGCGAGGCGGGCCAGACCATCCTGGTGGTCGACAAGTACGTGGACCGCCTGGTGCGCCTGGCCGACCGGCATTTCATCCTGGAGCGCGGCCGCGTGGTGTGGCAGGGCAGCTCGGCCGAACTCGACAGCGACCGCAGCCTCTGGAAAACCCACCTCGGGGTCTGAGGCCCTTCGAGGGGGGGCAGGGCCCCACCCATGCCCAAAGCGGCCCAGTGCTGGCAAGATCACGGGGCGCGCTGTGGAGACCTGTGATGCCCCCTTCTTTCGACGAAAAACGCTGGCGACAAGCCCAGCAAGCCTACCTGGACGAGCCGCTGGCGGCCGTGCCCGATGAGCAGATCCGCCTGTCCAGCCGTGGCCGGCCCTGGCACGGGCTGTCGGTGTGGCACCAGATCGCCGACGCGGCCGACCTCTACATCCCGCCCGCGGGCAAGCACTGCATCATCGTGCGCAACGGGCCGGCCACGCGGCTGCAACAGCAGCATGGCCGCCTGAACTCGGACACCCTGTGGCGCCCCGGCGAGGTGCTGGTGCTGCCGGCCCACACCCCGAGCTTCTGGCGCACCGAACTGCCGCGCGACAACCTGCACCTGGACCTGTCGCCGCAGTGGCTGGAGCGCGTGCACGGCGAGCCGCTGGGGCCGCTGCCGCTGCGCAGCTGCTTTGGGGTGCAGGACCGGCTGCTGGGCGACATCACGCGCACGCTGGTGACCTCGCTGAGCGACAACACCTCCCTGCACACCCGCTTTGCCGAAGGCATGGCGCTCAGCGTGGCCGTGCACCTGCTGGAGCATTACCGCGCCCCCGGCGAGCAGGCCCTCAAGCGCTCGGGCCTGACACAGCGCCAGCTGCGCACCGTGTTCGACCTGGTCGACAGCCAGTTGCACCGCGCGGTGAGCCTGCAGGAGATGGCCGACGCCTGCCACCTGAGCCCCTACCACTTCAGCCGCAACTTCAAGTTCAGCTGTGGCCTGACGCCGCACCAGTACGTGCTGAAGTGCAAGATGGACAAGGCGCTCGAGCAACTGCGCCACAGCCGCAAGTCGATTGCCGAGATCGCTGCGGCGCTGGGCTTTGCCACCCCCTCGCATTTCAGCCGCACCTTTCACCGGCACTGGGGCGACACCCCCAGCGCCCTGCGCCGCGGGCCCTGAACAGCGCAAGAAAGTGACAGTCAGCGCAAGTTCCCGGCAGTCCACCCAAGCACACTGCGCTTCGAGCCAAGCGGGCCACCCCAGCAGGGGGCGTGTCCCGCCGGGATCGAAAGCCAACAGAACAAGGGGACTGACGTGAACCACCAACGCCGCATCTTTATCTCGGCCCTGGGCGCTGCCTGCGCCACGGGCAGCTGGGCGCAAAGCGCCAGCAAATTTCCCAACCGCGCCATCACCTGGGTGGTGCCCTACCCGGCCGGGGGCTTTGGCGACGCCCTGTCCCGCGTGCTGGCCCAGCAGCTGACCCAAAGCCTGAAGCAGCCCGTGATCGTCGAGAACAAGCCCGGCGCGGGCGGCCAGATCGCTGCGGCCTATGTCAAGCAATTGCCCGCCGATGGGCACACGCTGCTGTACGGCGACATTGGCCCCCTGGCCATGAACACCTCGCTCTACCCCCGGTTGAACTACGACGTGCAAAAGGACTTCATCCCGCTGACACGCCTGCTGACCTCGGCCCTGGTGCTGGTGGTGCCACCGAACAGCCCGCTGAAGTCGGTGGCCGACCTGCAAAAGGCCGCCAAGTCGGACAAGGCCCTGAACTACGGCTCCTTCGGCGTCGGCAGCCAGCCCCACATCTGGATGGAAATGCTCAAGCGCGAGTTCAATGGCAACCTGCAACATGTGGCCTACAAGGGGGCGGCGCCCGCGCTGCAGGACCTGATGGGGGGCCACATCGACGTCATGCTGGACGTGGCCGCCAACAGCCTGCCGCATGTGCGCGAAGGCAAGTTGCGGGCGCTGGCCGTGGTGGGCACCGACAAGCGACTGAGCCAGCTGCCCCAGGTGCCGACCATGAGCGAACTGGGCTATGCCAAGCTCAACGCGCCGGGCTGGACCGGTGTGGTGCTGCGCCAGGGCACCCCGGCGGCGGTGGTCGAGCAACTGCACGCCGCGGTGGTCAAGGCGGTGCAGTCGCCCGAGGTCATGGAACGCTTTGGTGACTTTGCCGTCACCCCGGCGCCGCAGAGCAGCAGCGACTTCGGCCAGTTCATCCAGGCCGAGACCGAGCGCTGGGGCCAGGTGATCAAGGCCGTGGGCGTCACGCTGGACTGAGCCCATGGCCGCCGTCCCCCACAGCCCCTTGTTCGACCTGCAGGGGCGCACCGTGCTGGTCACGGGTGCCACCGGCGGCCTGGGGCAGGCGCTGTGCCAGGCCCTGGCCGCGCACGGCGCCCAGCTGCTGGTGTGCGACCGCGACCCGGCGGCCTGCGAGCAACTGACCCAGGCCCTGCGCCACGCGGGCCATGCGGCGCACGCCCTGCCCTGTGACCTGGCCGACCCCGACCAGGTCCGGGCGCTGATCCGCGACGCGGCCCAGCCCTTTGGCCTGCCCCATGGCCTGGTCTGCAATGCCGGGGTGCAAGGCCCGGCCGGCCCCCTGCACGCGGTCAGCGACGCGGCCTGGGAGCAGGTCATGGACATCAACCTGCGCAGCGTGCACCGGCTGTGCGCCGGCCTGCTGCCGGCCATGGCCGCTCAGGGCGGCGCGCGCGTGGTGCTGATGTCCAGCATCGCGGGCCTGCGCGGCAATGGCCGCATCGGGCTGTACGGCCTGTCGAAAGCGGCGCTGGCCCAGCTGGCGCGCAACCTGGCCATCGAATGGGGCCCGCAGGGCGTGTGCGTGAACGCCCTCTCGCCGGGCCTGATCCGCACCCCGCTGGCCACCGAGCTGCTCAACAACCACGACTTCATGTCACGCCGCCTGGCCCAGACCCCGCTGCGCCGCGTCGGCGAGCCACACGAGGTGGCCGGCCTGGCGGTATTGCTGCTGAGCGCCGCGGGCGGCTTCATCACCGGCCAGAACCTGGTCGTCGATGGGGGCACCACGGTGTCCGACGGCAGCTGACGACGCGCCGCCCGCGCGCACGTCACCGACTTCATTTTTTGGGAGACACCATGAAATTTGCAACCCTGGCCGATGGCGGCCTGGATGGCCGCCTGCTGCTGGTCTCGCGCGACCTGCAACAGGCCTGCGACGCCAGCGACCTGGCGCCCCACCTGCTGCACGCGGTGCAGCACTGGGCCCAGGTGGCCCCGGCCCTGCAACAGCGTTACGACGCCTTGAATGCCGGCCAGGTGGCGGGCGCCTTCGCCCTCAACACCGAGCGGCTGGCCGCGCCCCTGCCACGCAGCCCGCAGTGGTGCGATGGCTCGGCGTTCCTGAACCACGGCCGCCTGATGGAGCGCGCCTTCAACACGCCCCCGATCCCGGCGTTCGACACCGTGCCCGTGATGTACCAGGGGGCCAGCGACGACTTCCTGGGGCCGCGGGCCGACGTGCCCCTGCCCAGCGAGGCCGATGGCATTGATTTCGAGGGCGAGTTCGGGGTGGTGCTCGACGAAGTGCCCATGGCCACGCCCGCCGAGCGGGCCCTGGCGCATGTGCGCCTGCTGGTGCAGATCAACGACTGGAGCCTGCGCGCACTGGGGCCGCGCGAGATGAAAAGCGGCTTCGGCTTCTTGCAGGCCAAGCCGTCGTGCAGCTGGGCCCCGGTGGCCATCACGCCCGACGAGCTGGGCCCGCACTGGCAGGACGGCCGGGTGCACCTGGCGCTGCAGGTGCACTGGAACGGCGCCTGGTTCGGTCACCCGCATGGGCGGGAAATGAACTTCGGGTTTCATGAGCTGATCGCGCACGCGGCGCGCACCCGGCGCCTGAGCGCGGGCACGGTGATCGGCTCGGGCACGGTGTCGAATGCGGCGCGCGAGCGCGGCTCCAGTTGCATCGCCGAGCGCCGGGTGATCGAACTGCTGGACCAGGGCGAGATCCGCACCGGCTTCATGCGCTTTGGCGACCTGGTGCGCATGGAAGCCTGCGGGCCCGAGGGGGGCCCGGGGCCATTTGGCGTGATCGATCAGCGCGTGGTCGCGTATCCCCCGAAGGCCTGATCCCATGCACATCCTGATCACAGGGGCCGATGGCTTTGTCGGTGCCGCCCTGGTGCAGCGCCTGCTCACCGAGCCGCCACCGGCCCTCGCCGCCCGCCCACTGCACCTGAGCCTGCTGGACCGCCAGTTCAGGGCGCCCCCGACGGCGCCCCAGGTCGAGCAGCACGCGGGGGACCTGAGCGACCCGGCGCTGCTCCAGCGCGTGCTGGCCACGCCGGTGGACCTGGTGTTCCACCTCGCCAGCCTGCCCGGCGCGCAGGCCGAGCGCGACCCCGAGCTGGGCCTGGCGGCCAACCTGCTGGCCCCGGTGGCCCTGCTGAACGCGCTGGCGCAACAGCGCCGCCAGTCCGCCACAGCCCCGGTGCCGCGGGTGGTGTTGGCCAGCTCGGTGGCGGTGTACGGCCCGACCGACCCCAGCCGCCGCCTGCACGAGGACGCGCGGCCCCAACCGGCGCTGAGCTATGGCACCCACAAATGGATGACCGAGCTGCTGCTGGCCGACCACAGCCGGCGCGGCGAACTGGACGGCCGCAGCCTGCGCTTGCCCGGCATCGTGGCCCGCCCGAGCCGCGAATCAGGCCACGGCTCGGCCTTCATGAGCCAGATTTTTCATGCCCTGCGCGAGGGCCAGGTGTACCGCTGCCCGACCTCGCCGCAGGCCACCGCCTGGTGGATGTCGCTGGGCTGCTGCCTGGACAACCTGCTGCACGCCGCCACCCTGCCCGCCGACGGCCTGCCGGCCAGCCGCTGCTGGCAGGTGCCGGTGTTGACGGCGTCGGTGGACCAGGTCGTGCAGGCCATCGAACAGGCCCTGGGGGCCGAGGCACCGCCGCACCTGGCCTACCACCCGGACGCCGAGATCGAGGCGCGCTTTGGCCGCTACCCGGCCATCGACACCCCGGCAGCCGAGGCGGCCGGCTTCCGCCACGACGGCTCGATCGCGGGCCTGGTGGCGCGGGTGCTGATCCAGCTGGACGCCGCGGACGGGGCCGCCCGCTGAGGCACCAGCCGCCCGCGGCGCGCGCAGACCGAGCCGCCCCAGCCCCAGCCCCGGGCGCTCAGGCCGTCTCAGCCGTCTCAGCCGTCTCAGCCGTCTCAGCCGTCTCAGCCGTCTCAGCCGGGTGTTGCCGGGCCCAGGCCGCGGCGGCCGCCCAGCTGGGCGGGACGCAGCCCTGGGCCATCACACACAGGCTGGCACTGGCCAGGGCATGGCGCAAGGCCTGCCCACAGGCCGCCGCGCCACGCTGCGCCAGGTCGGCCGCAAACTGACCGCGCCGCGCGGGTGGGGTCTGGTGCAGCAGGTGGGCCAGCAAGCCGGCCAAAAAGCTGTCACCCGCGCCCACGGTGTCCACCACCGGCAGGGCCTGCGCCTCGCGCGCAAAACAGGCAAAGCCCTGACGGTGCAACAGCCAGGCGCCCTCGGCCCCCAGCGTCAGCGCCAGCAGCTGGGCCTGCGGGTGGGCGGCCAGCAGCTGGCGGGCCTGGGCCAGCGCATCGCCTCCCGGCACGCCCAGGTGCACCAGGTCCTCGTCGCTGACCTTGATGAGGTGGGCGTGGGCCAAGGCCGCGTGCACGGTGCGGCGGTAAGCGCCAAGGTCGGGCATGACCGAGGGGCGCAGGTTGGCGTCCACCACCACGCAGTGGCCGGCGGCGCGCTGGGCCGCCAGCCAGGGCAGGTAACGCTCGGTGTCGCGGGCGTCCAGCGCCAGCGCGCCGGTGCAGGTGATTTGTAGCCCGGGCAAGGCCGCGCAGGCGGCGTCCAGGCCCTGGGCCGAGACCGCGCGGTCGGCCACACCGTCGCGGTAGAACGCGTAGTCGGGGTGGCCCTGGTCGTCGAGGTTGACCACCGCCAGGGAGGTGACCTCGGGCACCGGCTCGGCTTGCGCGAGGTGCACGCCGTCGGCCACCAGCTGCGCCGCCAGGTCGCGGCCGAAGCGGTCCTGCGACAGCGGGTTCAGGTACTGCGTGCCCACCCCCTGGCGGGCCAGCGCCCGGCACAGGTTGTAGAGCGCACCGCCCAGGCACGGCAGGTAGCTGCCATCGGGGCGGCGGATCAGATCGATCAGGGCTTCGCCCGCGACGGCGACCTGAAGGGGCGAAGGCTGGGGGGTGGCGGCATGGGTCATGGCGAAGTGTGTGAGGGCGAAGGGGGTGAGATCCACCCCAAACAGGGGCGGGGACAGCGCGGACGGGTGGGGCCTGGGGGCTCAGAAATGGGCTTGCAAGGCGGGGTACAAGGCGACAAAGCGGGCCTGGCGTTCGGCCAGCCAGGCTTGCTGCTCGGGCCGCGGCAGGTAGGTGGCCTCGGCGGCCAGGGGCTGGCACCAGTGCGCCTCATCGCCGCCACAGGCCATGGCGGCCAGGCGGGCGGCGCCCAGGGCCGCGGCGGCATGGGCCCCCTCGGGGCGCTGCAGCGGCAGGCCCAAGGTGCTGGCCAGCAGCTGGGCCCAGGCCCCGCTGCGCGCCCCGCCGCCCACCAGGGCCAGAGGGGCTTCGCTGGTGTCGGCCGCGGCGCGCGCCTGGCGCATGCCGTTGAGGCCGTCGAGCAGGCCGAAGCCCACGCCCTCCATCACCGCGTAGGCCAGGTCAACCGCCTCGTGCTCGGCCCGCAGGCCCATGAAGACGCCGCTGGCGGCCGCGTTGTTGTGCGGTGTGCGCTCGCCACTGAGGTAGGGCAGGAACAGCGGCGCCTGGCGTTGCCGATCGGCGCTCAGGGCTGCAACCTGGGCCGACAGGTGCGCCTCGTCGCCCTGCCCGGTCAGGCGCGTCACCCAGCCAAAGGCACTGGCGGCGCTGAGCATGACCGACATCTGGTGCCAGCGCTGCGGCAGCGCATGGGCAAAGGCGTGCACGGCGCGCGCCGTGGCGGGCGCAAAGGCGTCGGTGACCTGAAACACCACGCCCGAGGTGCCCAGCGAGACGAAGCCCTGCCCGGCCGTGCGGGCCCCGACACCGACGGCGCTGGCCGCGTTGTCGCCGGCCCCGGCCGCCACCACCACCTCGCCCGTCAGGCCCCAGCGGCGCGCCACCTCGCCCAGCAGGGTGCCGGTGGGCGCACTGCCCTCGGCCAGCGCGGGCATGTGGGAGAGGTCCAGGCCACAAGCCTGCAGCAGGGTGGGGCTCCAGGCGCGGGCCTGCACATCGAGCCACAGCGTGCCCGAGGCGTCGGACAGGTCGCTCACGGCCCGCCCGGTGAGTTGCCAGCGCAGCCAATCTTTGGGGAGCAGCACGCGTCGGATCTGCGCGAACAGCGCCGGCTCGTGGGTGCGCAGCCACAGCAGTTTGGGGGCGGTGAAACCCGGCATGGCCAGGTTGCCGGTGATCTGACGCGAGCTGGGGACCGCACGCTCCAGCGCGGCACATTCGGCACTGGCCCGGCCGTCGTTCCACAGGATGGCCGGTCGCAGCACCTGGCCCTGGGCGTCCAGCACCACCGCCCCGTGCATGTGCCCCGACAGGCCGATGCCACGCACCTGGGCCCAGGCCGCCGGTGACTGTGCCCGCAGCTGCTGCACCGCGGTCTCGAGCGCCGCCAGCCAATCGGCCGGGTGTTGCTCGCTCCACCCCGCCTGGGGCCGGTGCTGGGGGACGGCGGCGTCGGCCGTGGCGACGGCGCGCTGTTGTTCGTCGAGCAACAGGAGCTTGACACCCGAGGTGCCGAGGTCGATTCCGAGGTACATGGGGTGGGACCTGTCAGAGAAGGGGTTCAAGGGGATGGGGGGGCGGCCGGGGCATGCCCGCGGGGCGCGCGGACCGCGGCCAGGCCGGCCGCCACGGGGCCAGGGGCTTGGGCGGGTGGGGGGCGCCGGCCGGTGGGCTCAGGGGGCGCGGCCTCGCCCTCAGGCCGTGGGGCCGGGCGCCGCGGTCTTGCCAAAGCGACCGACGCCCTGCTTGCGGTATTCGCGGGGGGTCATGCCCTTGATGTCCAGGAAACGGCGGTTGAAGTTGGCCATGTTGTTGAAGCCCACGTCGTAGGCGATGTGGGTGATGTAGCGGTCGGTCTCCATCAGCAGCTGGCAGGCCCGGTTGACGCGCACCAGGTTCACAAAGTCGGTGAAGGTGTTGCCCGTGGCGCGGCGGAAGAAGCGCGAAAAGCGACTCTCCGTCATGCCCAGCTCTTGGGCCAGGTCGGCCGCCGACAGCGGCTCGGCCAGGTGGTCCGTGATGCGGCTGACGATGTCGTTGATCTGCGCCAGCTGGGTGTCGCTGTCCTCGCTTTGCAGCTGTGCGCTGGACAACAGGCGGTAGTCGGTGCAGCGGGCCAGCTCGCCCATCCACTCGCAAAACGCCGCAAAGCGCGCCAGCCCCTGGGTGGACTTGATGCGCTGCCAGTGCGCCGTGGCCTGGGCCTGCAGGCCAAAGAACTCGATGCCGTGGCGCGCCCGCTCCAGCAGGGGCATCACCTCGCGCAGCTCCGGGATGCCCTGGCTGGCCTCCACCAGCGGCTGGTGCGGGAACTGCACCACCAGATCGCGCTCGGGGTAGCCGGCCTCGGGCACGTCCATGCTGATCCAGTTGTGGGGCAGGCGCGGCCCGGTCAGCACCAGCTGGCCGGGCGCGAACTGGCCGATCCAGTCGCCGACAAAGACCTTGCCCGACGAGGCCGTGATCAGGTGCAACTCGTACTCGTCGTGGTAGTGCCAGCGCGCCAGCGGGGTCGGAAATCCGTGAGACAGGCAGCAGATGAAGCCCGCCGTGTCGGGCGACTCGTAGCCCAGTTCGGGCGAGCGGGAATAGGCATGCTCAAGCTCAGGCTTGGTGAGTCGCGGCAGGGCGTGAAGCGAGGACATGGCGTGGTTGGGCGGGTGGGCAGTGGGTGGACAGCGGGCGGGCTTATTGTGCGGCGGCCCGCTGACGCGGGTGATCGGCAACCCACTCCGCCACCTGGCGGCTGGCCAGGCGCAGGGCCTGCACCAGGCGTGCGTCGCCCGCCAGCTCGCCCCACAGCACCGGGTCGGCGGCGAACGCGGCCACCGGGTCGGGCGACTCGCAAATGGCGTGGGCCGCGGCGGGGTCCATGGCCTGGTCCTGGTAGGTGTAGGGAATCTGCCCGGCGTGCCAGCGCTGCAGGTAGGCCAGGAACAGAGCCGGCAGCACGGCCACCGCGGCGATGCCCTCGCCGCGCGCCAGGCGCTCGCGAAGCGTGGGGGCAATGAAGCCGGGGATCTTGCTGTAGCCGTCCATGGCCACGCGCTGGTTGGTGTCTTCGATGGCGGGGTTGCCAAAGCGCTCCAGCACCACGTCGCGGTAGGCGGCCAGGTCCAGCGGGCTGGGTTGCAGCACGGGGATGGTGTCCTGGGTCACGTAGTCGTAGGCCAGCTGGCGGATGGCCGGGTCGCGCGTGCCTTCATGGATGAACTGGTAGCCCACCAGGGTGCCGGCCCAGGCGATGCAGCTGTGCGTGGCATTGAGCAGGCGGATCTTGGCTTCTTCGTAGGCCGCGACGGACTCGACCAACTCCACCCCCACGCGTTCCCATGCGGGGCGGCCGTTGACAAAGCGGTCCTCGATGACCCACTGGATGAAGCTCTCGCCCATCAGGGCGGCCGGGTCGGTGCGGCCCGTGGCAGCCCGAACCCGCGCCACCACCTCGGCGGTCGGGCGCGGGGTGATGCGGTCCACCATCGCGTTGGGGCTGCTGGTGTGGCTGACGATCCAGTCGGCCAGCGACGTGTCCCCCAGGGCCTGCACGAACTGCAGCAGGCCGCTGCGCGAGCGGTCGCCGTTGTGGCGCAGGTTGTCGCAGTTGAGCAGGGTGATGGCCCCGGCCCCCGCGTCACGCCGAGCGCGCAGCAAAGTGGTGAGGGCCCCGTACAGCGTGCTGCCGGCGCGGCCCTCGCGCAGCGCCTGCAAATCGGCCTGCAGGTCCGGGGCCGCGGCCCAGTCGAGCTGGTGCTGGCTGTCGAGGTAGTAGCCGGCCTCGGTCACCGTGAACGACAGGATGCGCGTGCCGGGCTGGGTGGCCAGGGCCACCAGGCCCGACAGGTCCGGCGTGTAGGGCACCACGGTGCGGATCGACTCGACCCAGGTGTAACGGCGCTCGCCCTGGGCGCTGACCGTCTCCAGCGTGTAGGCCCCGCCCTGGGCTTGCAGCGCGGCGATGGTGTCGGGCATGTCGGGCCGCAGGTTGCCCCCGGCCAGCACCCAGCGGGTGTCGCCGAGCTGGTGCAGTTGGTGCAGGTACAGGGCCTGGTGGGCGCGGTGGAAGGAGCCCAGCCCCAGGTGCAGGATGGTGAGCGTGTCGTGTGCGTTGGTCATGGGATGGCGACGTCAAAAAGGCAAAAGGGGTTCGGCGATCAAGCGGCGCTGGCGGGCCCGGCGGCCGGGGCCGGGACCACGCGCCCGGCGGGGTCAAACCAATGCGCCTGCTCGGTGGCCACCTGGAGCGAGACGGGGTCGCCCGCCACCAGCGGGGTGCGTGCGTTGAGGCGGGCCACCAGGGACGCGCCCTCGACGGTGCGCACGTACAGCAGGGTTTCGGCCCCCAGGGCCTCGACCAGCTCGACCTGCCCGTTGACCGAGCCCTGCCCCGGGGCCTGCACGCTGACGGCCTCGGGCCGCAGCCCGATCGAGCCCCCCGCCGCCGCCGCGGGGGCGCAGCGCTGCAAGGCGGCCGGCAGCTGGTCCAGCGGCAGCACATTCATCTGCGGCGTGCCGATGAACTGCGCCACGAACTGGTTGGCGGGCCGGTCATAGAGCTCCAGCGGCGACCCCACCTGCTCGATCTGGCCGTCGCGCAGCACCACCACCTTGTCGGCCAGCGTCATGGCCTCGACCTGGTCATGCGTCACGTAGATGGTGGTGGCGCCCAGGTCACGGTGCAGCTTGGCAATCTCCACCCGGGTCTGGCCGCGCAGCGCGGCGTCGAGGTTGGACAGCGGCTCGTCAAACAGGAACACCTTGGGCGCGCGCACGATGGCGCGACCGATGGCGACGCGTTGACGCTGACCACCCGACAGCTCTTTGGGGGTGCGCTGCAGGTACTGGGTGAGGTTGAGGATGCGCGCGGCGTTCTGCACTTTCTCGTCGATGACCTGCTTGTCGACCTTGGCGAGCTTGAGCGCAAAGCTCATGTTCTCGTAGACGCTCATGTGCGGGTACAGCGCGTAGCTCTGGAACACCATGGCCAGGTCGCGCTGGCTCGAAGGCTGGTCGGTGATGTCCCGGCCGTCGAGCCTCAGCGCACCACCATCGATGGACTCCAGCCCGGCGATCAGGCGCAGCAAAGTGGACTTGCCACAGCCCGAGGGGCCGACAAACACAATGAACTCCCCCTGGTGGATGGTGAGGTCGATGCCTTTGATGGCGCGGTGCTCGCCAAAGAATTTTTCAATGCCACGCAATTGAAGGTAGGCCACGCTATTGCTCCGCAAAACAGGTTGATTCGGGTCGGGACCGCAGGCACAGGCCGCGGCCAAAGTGAGGGGCTGCCAGGGGGGACGCAGCACCGGCGGGACCGGGCTGCCGACCGCCCCCGCGCAGGAAGGGGTGGCGCGGCGGGCTCATTTCACGGCGCCGAAGGTGAGGCCTTGCACCAGTTGCTTTTGACTGAACCAGCCAAACACCACGATGGGGGCAATGGCCAGCAGCGAGGCCGCCGACAGCTTGGCCCAGAACAGGCCCTCGGGGCTGGAGTAGGAGGCGATCAGCGTGGCCAGCGTGCCCGCCTTGGCGGCGCTGAGGTTCAGGCTCCAGAAGGCCTCGTTCCACGACAGCACCAGGCACAGCAGGCCCGTGGAAGCGAGCCCCCCCATGCCCAGCGGCAGCAGCACCAGCCGCACTTCTTGCCACAGCGTGGCGCCATCCATGCGCGCGGCCTCGAGGATCTCGCGCGGGATGTCCTTGAAGTGCGAGTACAGCATCCAGACCATGATGGGCAGGTTGGACAGCGCGAACACGATGATCAGCGCCAGCTGGGTGTCGAGCAGGTGGCTCTTTTGCGCCAGCACATAGATGGGGACCAGGGCGCCCACGGCCGGCATCATCTTGGTGGAGAGCATCCACATGAGGATGTCCTTGGTGTAGCGGCCTTTGAAGAACGCCATCGCATAGGCCGCGGGCGCGGCCAGCAACAGGCCCAGCAGCGTGGAGAGCACACTGGTGATGACGGAGTTCTTGGCGTAGAGCAGGTAGTCGCTGCGCTCCTGCACCTCGTGGAAGTTCTCCAGTGTCGGGGTGAACAGGATTTGCGGCGGCACGGCAATCGCCTGCAACTCGGTCTTGAAGGCGGTCAGAAACAACCAGGCCAGCGGAAACACCAGCAACAGGGCCACGGCCCAGGCCAGCGTGGTGCGCAGGATCAGCAGGCCCTGCAGGCGTCGGGAACGGCGTCGAGTGGTCATGGGGTGCAGCCTTACTGGTCGAGGTTCTTGCCAACCATGCGGATCAGGAACCAGGCGGCGATGTTGGCCAGCAGCACCGCGAACAGCGCCCCGGCCGATGCCACGCCGGCGTCGAAGTTGAGCAGCGCCTGCTTGAAGATCAAGAAGGTGACATTGGTGCTGGCATCGCCGGGTCCACCACCGGTGGTGGTGTAGATCTCGGCAAAGATGCTGAGCAGGAAGATCAGCTCGATCATCACCACCACCGCCATCGAGCGCCCCAGGTGCGGCAGGTACAGGTAGCGCAGTTGCTGCAAGTAGGAGGCGCCATCCATGCGGGCGGCCTCAAGCTGTTCGTGGTTCATGCTCTGCAGCGCGGTCATGAAGATCAGCGTGGCAAACGGCAGCCACTGCCAGGACACCATGACGATGACCGAGAACAGGGGGTAGTCGGTGAGCCAGTCCACCGGTTGCGCACCGAACGCGATCCACACCTGGGCCAGCACGCCGTAGATGGGGTTCATCATCATGTTCTTCCACATCAGCGCGTTCACGGTGGGCATGACAAAGAACGGCGAAATCAGCAGCACCCGCACGATGCCACGGCCCGGAAACGGGTCGTTGATGAGCAGCGCGATCGCCACCCCCAACACCACGGTGATCGGGATCACGCTGCCCAGCAGCCACACGGTGTTGAGCACCGCGGTGCCGAACGAGGGGTCGGTGATGAAGAACTCAAAATTCTCCAGGCCCGCCCAGCCCGATTCGTCGGGCTGCATGAGGTTGTAGCGGATGAGCGAGAAATACACCGTCATCACCAGGGGCACGATCATCCAGAGGAAGAGCGTGGCCATGGCGGGCGTGAGCAGCAGGCGAGGAAGCAGGCGGTTCATGGGGTTTCCGGTACAGGCTGAAGCAGCACGGCGCGGCAGTCGGTCAGGGGGGGCGCAGCAGGCCCGGGGTGGCGGCGCGGCCACCAGGGCCTGCGCCAGCCCGGGCCAGCGCGGCGGCCCGGGGCGGCGGCTTACTTACTTGTAGTAGCCGCCCTTCTTCATCTCACGCTCGGCGCTCACCTGACCGGCCTTCAAGGCCGCGTCCACCGAGGTCTTGCCCGCGAGCGCCGCGCTCATCTGCTGGCCCACCGCGATGCCGATGGCCTGGAACTCGGGGATGGCGGCAAACTGAACGCCCACATACGGGCTCTTGGGCAGCGTCGAATCGTTGGGGTTGGCGGAGTCGATGGCGGTCTTCTCGGCGGCGGCAAAGCGCGCGGCCTTCTGGAACTCCGGCGCGGCGTAGGTGCTCTTGCGCGTGCCGGTCGGCACATTGGCCCAGCCATTGGTCTTGGCCACGAGCTGGATGTAGTCCTTGCTGGTGGACCAGGTGATGAACTTCTGCGCGGCATCCACTTTCTTCGAGCCGGCCGGGATGGCCAGATTCCACGACCACAACCAGTTGGCGCCCTTGGGCGTGTTCATGGTCGGGGCCTGGGCAAAGGCCATGTGCTCGGCCACCTTGGACTGCTTGGGGTCGCTCACGAACGAGGCAGCGATGGTGGCGTCGATCCACATGCCGCACTTGCCCGCGTTGGTCAGCGCCAGGATCTCATTGAAGCTGTTGGCGGACGAGCCGGGCGGGCCATAGTTCTTGAGCAGGTCGACGTAGAAATGGATGGCGTCCTTCCAGGGCTTGGATTCCAGCTGCGGCTTCCATTGCATGTCGAACCACTGGCCCCCAAAGGTGTTGACCAGGGTGGTGATGAAGGCCATGTTGTCGCCCCAGCCCGGCTTGCCGCGCAGGCAGATGCCGTAGACGCCATTCTTGGGGTCGTGCACCTTGGCGGCCAGGTCCTTGATCTGCGGCCAGGTCGGGCGCTCGGGCACCTGCACGCCCACCTTGTCGGCCAGGTCCTTGCGGTACATGAGCATGGAGCTTTCGGCGTAGAACGGCGCGGCAAACAGCTTGCCGTCCACCGACAGACCGCTGCGCACTGCGGGCAGCAGGTCGTCCACGTCGTAGGCGGCGTCGGTCTTGAGCTCTTGCAGCCAACCCTTCTTGCCCCAGATGGGGGCCTCGTACAGGCCAATGGTCATCACGTCGAACTGACCGCCTTTGGTGGCGATGTCGGTGGTCACGCGCTGGCGCAGCACGCCCTCTTCCAGCGTCACCCACTTGAGCTTGATGTCGGGGTGGGCCTGCTCAAAGTGCTTGCTGAGCTTTTGCATCTCGATCATGTGACCGTTGTTCACGGTGGCGATCACCAGCTCGGTCTGGGCCTGGGCAGCCCCACCGCACACCGTCAGCGCCAAGGCGGCAGCCCAAGCCAGGCGGGCAGGTTTGGCACGAAGGAAAGAGGACATCGAAAGGTCTCCTGGGTAGTTGGTATGGATTCCGAAGGTCGGCATCGCAGGGCGGAGGCACCTGGTGTCAATCCCCGGTGACCGCGCTGAGGGCTTGAACGATACCGATCTTTGAATGCCGAATTGGTACTCAGAAAACCAACTCCGATACTCGATTGCACCAGTTACCTAGTATTTATCCCTAGATGGATCAATTGGGTACACATCAAGGCCGGCCGAGGCTCGGGCGGCCCGCCAAGGGCTGGCCCCTGGCCGGTGCTGGCAGCCCAAGGGTCAGGGATGGAAGGCGGCACGGACGGGCCCTGGGCCGCAGGTCTGGCCCAAGGGCAGGGGTGGGTGGGACGCGTGGGGTGCGCGAGGTGCTGGCAACCCGCGCAGGTGCAGGTGCAGGTGCAGGTGCAGGTGCAGGTGCAGGTGCAGGTGCAGGTGGCGGTGGCAGCTGCCGCCACCGGGCTGTCAGCGACCCGATGGGCTCTGGGCCCCGGCCAGGAACAAGGCCTCGATCATGCCCGGCAGGCTGGCGCGCGCAATGCGGCCCCGGCGCTCGGCATCCATCAGGCCCGTCAGCAAGGAGATCAGGCTCTCGCTGAGCACGGCGGCAGCGATCTCGATGCGGAAAACACCCTCGCGTTGGCCCCTGAGGAAGAACGCATCGAGCACCTCGAAGTACACGGTCCAGGTCGCCGCAGCGCGGGCATTCTGCAAGGTGTCGGGCTTCCAGTAATAGATCATGAACGCCGCCAGCTCGCTGTGGCGCAACTGGCCCTCGATGAAGCGGCGCAAGCCTTCCGCGGCGGGGGCCTTGTCGAGCTCCGCCTCCGCCAAGGCCCGGTTCATGAGCTGAGCGCCGTGGGCCATCAGGCGGTCGACCAGCTCTTCGCGCGTTCGGCTGAACCGGTACAGCGTGGCCTTGCTGACCCCAATGGCCTGGGCGAGTTCCTGCAAGGTGGCACGCGGCTTGTCGACCATGGCGAGGGCCAAGGCGGCCAGAACTCGCTCGTCTTCAGCATTCAAAGGGGGGCTGGTCATCGGTGGGGACGGCTTGGGTGCACGGGTTGCAACACCCTGGCGAAAAAGGAATGCACGCTGGGAGCGCCCATTCTAAATTCGGCGGCCCCGGCGAGCCCTGAATTCGATTCAATTACAATGAATCACAATTGATTCAATTGAATCTACATCAAACCAAACCCTCCCAAGATCGAGCGCCCGGCCCCGGGCGAGCGCCATGCGTCATTTTCCAATGCGAAGCACCGCCGTCATCACCTGGACCGCCTTGAGCAGCCTGCTGGTGGCCTGCCAACCCCAAGAAACTAGCGCCCCCTCAGCGCCCCCGCGGCCCCGCGTGGAGGTGGTGCCGGTCGAACTGCAGACCCTGCCGACCACCCAGGAGCTGGCCGGCCGCTTGGCCCCCACCCGGGTGGCGGAGGTGCGCGCCCGGGTGGCCGGGATCGTGCTGGCGCGCCATTTTCCGGAGGGCTCGGACGTGCAGGCCGGGCAGCGGCTGTTCAGCATCGACCCCGCCCCGTTCCGGGTCGCGCTGAACCGCGCCGAGGCCGAGTTGGCCAAGGCCGAGGCCGCCCTGGCTGAGGCCGAGGCGGTGCTGCGCCGCTACCAGCCGTTGATCCAGGCCCACGCCATCAGCCAGCAGGAGTTCGATGCGGCGGCCACGGCGGTCAAGACACAACAAGCCAACCGCTTGAGCGCCAAGGCCGATGTCGAGGCGGCCCAGATCAACCTGGCGCACTGCGAAGTGAAGGCGCCCATCGCCGGGCGAATCGGCCGCGCCCTGGTCACCCAGGGGGCCTTGGTGGGCCAGGGCGAAGCAACCGCGCTGGCCAGCATCCAGCAATGGAACCCGATCTATGTGGATTTTGTGCAGCCCGCGGTCGAGGTGGTTCGCCTGCGCGAAGCCCAGGCCAGCCGGCCCAAGGGCCAGCCAGCCTCGCCACGCCTGCAGATCCGGCTGGAGGGCTCCAGCCGCCTGCATGAAGGGCGCCTGCTGTTCTCGGACATCACGGTCGACCCCAGCACCAGCCAGATCGCGCTGCGCGGGGAGGTCCCCAACGCCGAGGGCCTGCTGATGCCCGGCATGTATGTGCGGGTGCGGATGGCCCGGGGCCAGGACACGCAGGCGGTCCTGCTGCCGCAACGGGCGGTCAAAACCACCGCCGACGGCCAATCGCAGGTCCAGGTGGTCAGCCCCGAGGGGCAAGTGGAAGCGCGGGTCGTGCAGACCGGCGCCATGCACGGTGCGAACTGGCACATCACCCACGGCCTGAGCGCCGGTGAACAGGTGATCGTCGGGGGCAAGCCGGTGCAGCCGGGGGACAGGGTCAGCACGGGCCCATCCCCCGCGGGATCTCCTGTTGGATCCAACGGCGCCGCCGCGCCGACGGCGCCGACCGCCCCGCCCCCTTCCGCGTCCGCCACGGACAAGCGCTGACCGGCAGCGCCCTCCCCCACGCACCCAAGCACCCAAGCACCCAAGCACCCGACGATGTCTTCATTTTTCATTGGCCGACCCAACCTGGCTTGGGTCGTCGCCATTTTCATCACGCTGGCCGGCCTGCTGGCGATCCCCGCCTTGCCGGTCTCGCAGTTCCCGGTGGTGGCGCCGCCCCAAATCATGGTGACGGCCACCTACCCCGGCGCCTCGGCCAGCACCATGGTCAACTCGGTGACCAGCATCCTCGAGGAGGAGCTCAACGGCGCCCGCGGCCTGCTGTACTTCGACTCGTCCAGCTCAAACAGCTCGACCGAGATCACCGCCACCTTCAAGCCCGGCACCGACCCGGCGCTGGCCCAGGTGGACGTGCAAAACCGCTTGAAGAAAGCCGAAGCCCGCCTGCCCGCTGCGGTGATGCGCCAAGGCCTGCCAGTCGAACAGGCGAATGCCAACTTCCTGATCATCTACGCCTTGAACTTCAAGGGCGATGACCAGGACAAGGACGTGGTCGCGCTGGCCGACTACGCCGCCCGCACCCTGAACAACGAGATCCGCCGCGTTCCGGGGGTGGGCAAGCTGCAGCTGTTCGGCTCCGAGGCGGCCATGCGGGTCTGGGTGTCGCCACAGAAGCTGCTGGGTTACGGCCTGACCGTCGCCGATGTGAACGCCGCCATCGTGGCGCAAAACGTGCAGGTGCCGGCGGGCAGCTTTGGCAGCCGCCCCGGCACCGCCGAGCAGGAGTTGAGCGCCACGCTGTCGGTCAAGGGCATGCTGGAATCCCCCGAGGAGTTCGGCCGCATTGTGCTGCGAGCCAACCGGGACGGGTCCACCGTCCGGCTGTCCGACGTGGCCCGGCTGGAAATCGGCCGCCAGGACTACAGCGCCGAAAGCCGACAAAACGGCAAGAAGGCCGTGGCCGGGGCCGTCCAATTGGCCCCCGGAGCCAACGCCATTCAGACCGCCGATGCGGTCAAGGCACGGCTGCAGGAACTGTCCGCCAGCCTGCCGCCGGACATGACGTACTCGATCGCCTACGACACCTCGCTGTTCGTCAAGGTGGCCATCGAGAAGGTCATCCACACCCTGCTCGAAGCCGTGGTCCTGGTGTTCTTGGTGATGTTCCTGTTCTTGCAGAACGTGCGCTACACCCTGATCCCCACCATCGTGGTGCCGGTCTGCCTGATGGGGACGTTTGCCGTGATGTGGGCCCTGGGTTTCTCAGTGAACATGATGACCATGTTCGGCCTGGTGCTGGCCATCGGCATCCTGGTGGACGACGCCATCGTGGTGGTGGAAAACGTCGAGCGCCTCATGGCCGAGGAAGGCCTGTCGCCACGCGACGCCACCCGCAAGGCCATGACCCAGGTCAGCGGGGCCATCGTGGGCATCACCCTGGTGCTGGTGGCGGTGTTCCTGCCCCTGGCCTTCATGAGCGGATCGGTGGGGGTGATCTACCGCCAGTTCTCGCTGTCCCTGGCGGTGTCGATTCTGTTCTCAGGCTTCCTGGCACTGACCCTCACACCGGCTTTGTGTGCCACCTTGCTCAAGCCCGCCACGGCCGCACACCCGGCCCACCAAAGCGGGTTCTTTGGCGGCTTCAACCGCGCCTTCAGCCGCCTGACCGGTCGCTTCGATGCGCTCAACCTCCGCCTGCTGCAACGCACCGGGCGGGCCATGGGCGTGTACCTGCTGGCCGTCGTGTTGCTGGGCTGGTTGTATGTGCGGGTGCCGGAATCATTCGTGCCCCCGGAGGACCAGGGCTACTGGATGGTCGACATGCAGCTGCCCCCCGGGGCCACCCACCCCAGAACAGAGGCCCTGGTGAAGGAGGTGGATCAGTACCTGATGGCGCGCGACGGCATGGACTCCGCCTTCAGCGTCCTGGGTTTCAGCTTCTCGGGCATGGGGCAGAACGCAGCGCTGGGGTTTCCGAGCCTCAAGGACTGGTCACTGCGGCCGCCGGGCCAAACGGTCGAGCGCGAGATCGCCGCCTTCAACGAGCGCTTCGCGCAGTTGCCGGATGGCTCCGCCATGGCGGTGATGCCTCCGCCCATCGAGGGGCTGGGCAATGCCGGCGGCTTTGCGCTGCGGCTGCAGGACCGCGGTGGACTGGGCCGTGACGCGCTGACCCAGGCCCGCGACCAGCTGCTGGCCCAAGCCAATGCCTCGCCCGTGCTGGCCTACGCCATGATGGAGGGGCTGCAGGACGCGCCGCAACTGCGGCTGGACGTGGACCGCAGCCAGGCCGAGTCGCTGGGGGTTGGGTTTGAGAGCGTGGCCACCGCCTTGTCCACGGCCTTTGGCTCGGCCTTGGTGAACGACTTTGCCAATGCCGGGCGCTTGCAGCGCGTGGTGGTGCAGGCCGATGCCCAGGAACGCATGACGCCCGAGAGCCTGATGAGCCTGCATGTGCCGGGCCGCCATGGCACTCCGGTGCCCTTGAGTGCCTTCGTGCGCGCGACCTGGGAGATGGGCCCGGTGCAGATCTCGCGCTACAACGGCTACCCGGCCTACCGCATCATGGGTGACGCCGCCCCGGGCCACAGCACGGGCGAGGCGATGGCGGAGATCGAGCGCATTCTGGCCACGCTGCCCCAGGGCATCGGCCATGAATGGACCGGTCTGTCCTACCAAGAGCGCTTTGCGGGCCAACAGGCCCCCTTCCTGTTCGCCATGGCCATCGTGGTGGTCTTCTTGCTGCTGGTGGCGCTGTACGAGAGCTGGACCCTGCCCGCCTCGGTGATGCTGATCGTGCCGCTGGGGGCCTTGGGGTCGGTGCTGGCGGTGTCGGCGCTGGGCTTGGCCAACGATGTTTACTTCAAGGTGGGCCTGATCACCATCATTGGCCTGGCCGCCAAGAACGCCATCCTGATCGTTGAGTTCGCCAAATCCTTGCGCGAGCAGGGGCACTCCCTGGTGGAGGCGGCCCGCATCGCCGCGCGGCTGCGCTTTCGGCCCATCGTCATGACCTCGCTGGCCTTCATCCTGGGCGTCCTGCCCTTGGCGCTGGCCCATGGCGCCGGCGCCGCCAGCCAACGCTCGCTGGGCACCGGGGTGGTGGGCGGCATGCTCAGCGCGACCCTGCTGGGGGTAGTTTTCGCACCGGTGTTTTACGTGTGGGTGCTGTCGCTGCTGCAGCGAAAAGGGGCTGCGCCCAAGCCCTGACGACATGCCCCGGACGGGCGGGACCGACGCCGCCCGCCCCCTTTGCGCCAACGCGCGTCTTTACGCGGCGATCCGGGCCAGCATCTGATCCAACGCCACATGCCAACCGTGGGGGAAACCCATCTTGGCGTGGTCTTCGCACGCGGCACTGTCGGCGTGCATCACGCGGGCGGTCAAGCGGGTTGCGGTCGCGCCCACGGCCTGCAACTCCACCACGCAGGTGCACCAGGGCTGGGTGGCTGGGGCATAGCCGGGCTGCAAGGCGTTGGTCCAGACCAGGCGGCGTTCGGGCTCCACCACCAAGTAGCAGTTCAGGAGGTCATGGCGCTCGCCATCGGGGCCTTGCATCAAGGTGCGGAACGCGCCGCCAGGGCGCAGGTCGATCTCGCACTCGGTGACTTGCCACGGTTGGGGACAAAACCACGGCATCAGCTGCTCGCGCACGGTCCACGCCGACCACACCTGGCCCACGGGGGCCTGGAGCACCCGGGTGAACGACAACTCGTGGTGCGGTTGGCGCAGGTGGGCCTCCAGCTTCTCCATCGAGGACGCGTGGCCGGGCACCGCGTAGGAGGCTTTGGCGTCGCGCTCCGCCTCGCTGGGCAGGCGCAGGGTGGTCTCCAAGCGGGTGCCGTCACCTTCGGCCTGGAAGGTGGTGGTGACATGGAACATCACCTCGTCAAAGTCGCCATGTGACCACACCAGCCTTTCCTGGGGCACCACGTCTTCGTACTGGATGAGGTTGGGGTAGTCGGTGGGCGGGCCGCCAAAGGGCGCTTCGGGGTCGGCGCCCACGCGGGGGCCGTGCAGGATGAATTGCCAACGGCCACCAGGGCGAACGTCCATTTCCAGCGTGGTGACGGAGAAGCCAGCCGGCCCCCACCACCGCTCCAACTGGCCTTGTTCGACATGGGCACGCCATACCCAGGTCAGGGGCGCCGCGATGAAACGCGAAAAATGCAGTTCGGTGGGCGAGGGGTAGGTGACGAGGTCACTCATGGGGTGGGCTCCTGGCTTTGTCGATGGGACACGGGGGCTGGGACCGGTGGGTTCGCTACCGTGTGGCTTGGGCATGAGGACGTGGAGACGGTGTTCCGCACCTGCGGCAAGTTCATCCGAGAGGACCAGCAGAAGCCCAAACCGCAGTTAAAGGCCGTCGCCTGACCACGTGCGAATCCGGTGCGAAATCCGTGCGAACCCATCGCCAGAATACGCCAACAACAGGGCCAAAAGAAAACGCCCGCCAGAGTGAAAAACCTTGGCGGGCGTTGGCGTTTATGGTGGAGCTGGGGGGATTTGAACCCCCGTCCGCAAGCCTTCTTCGAACAGTTCTACATGTTTAGCGGTCTGTTTTGAATCTCACACCCTGAACCGCGCAGTCGCACGCTGAACAAGACGCCAGCACCCTATTTTCTCGTCCCATGCCAAGGTACCCGGCACAGAACCAGCCAATGAAAATTACCCCACAGCCTGGACGTCTTGCGACACCCTTGCCCAGCCCATTGGCCAACTGTTGTGAGGCTCACCGGTGTTTAAGCGGCGAGTGCGAAACGTTCGTCGTTTGCAGTTAGTTTTTTTTCAGCTGTTTAACGAGGTGACTGAACCTCGACATGCCCTGCTGCGCGTCCGAACCCACGTCGAAACCAATGCAGCCCCAGACCCTCTATTTTAGGCCTCGGCCAGGCATTGCAAGAGCTGCAGCGGAGATTTAATTTCCGCGTGCGCGCCCCACGCCTGGGTGTCCGTCCTCTGCCCCAGGTAGCCGTAGCAAGCGGCCACCGTACCCATGCCGGCGGCCAAGCCAGCGACGATGTCGCGCTCGTCATCACCGACGTAAAGGCAGTGCTCTGGTGCCACGCCCAGCCGACGAGCGGCCTCAAACAGGGGCTCGGGGTGCGGCTTGGCGAACGGAGTCGTGTCACCCGAGACCACGGCCGCCGCGGTTTGGAACAAAGGCATGGCCTGCGTCAGCGGCAGCGTGAAGCGAGCCGACTTGTTGGTGACCACGCCCCAAGGCAGTTGCCGGGCCACCAGGGCGGCAATCAACTCGGGCACACCGTCAAACACGGTGGTCAAGGCGGTCAAACGGGCTTCGTAGTTTTGGAAGAACTCTTCGCGCAGGGCGGCAAAGTCCTGGTGCTCGGGGGTGATGCCAAAGGCCTCGCCCAGCATGCCGCGGGCCCCGGCACCCGCCATGGGGCGGTAGCGCTCGTAGGGCAGCGAGGGCAGGCCGCGGTCGAGGCGCATCTTGTCGGCGGCGGCGCCCAGATCAGGCGCGCTGTCGACCAGGGTGCCGTCGAGGTCGAACAGCACCGCGCGAACATGGTTGAACTGCATCGTCAATCCCTCAGGCCACGCTGCGGCGGGTCGACACCATGTAGTTCACGCTGGTGTCGGCGTTCAAGGCGTAGCGGCGGGTCAGCGGGTTGTAGCCCAGGCCCCGGGTCTGCTGCCAGTCCAAGCCCGCGTCACGGCAGAACGAGGCCAGCTCGGCCGGTCGGATCAGCTTGGCGAACTCATGCGTGCCGCGCGGCAGCATGTTGAGGATGTACTCCGCCCCGACGATGGCGAACAAAAAGGCCTTGGCGTTGCGGTTGATGGTCGAAAAGAAGACATGGCCACCGGGCTTGACCAGGGTGGCGCAGGCCCGCACCACCGACGCCGGGTCGGGCACGTGCTCCAGCATCTCCATGCAGGTCACCACATCGAACTGGCCCGGCTGCTCTTGGGCCAGCGCCTCGGCACTGACTTCGCGGTACTGCACACGGGGCGTCTGGGCCTCCAGCGCATGCAACTGAGCCACCTTCAGCGCCTTGGTGGCCAGGTCGATGCCCAGCACATCGGCGCCCGCCCGGGCCATGGAATCCGACAAGATGCCCCCGCCGCAGCCGATGTCCAACACGCGCTGCCCCGCCAACGGCGCCTGGGCGTTGATCCAGGCCAGGCGCAGCGGGTTGATTTGGTGCAAGGGACGGAACTCGCTCTCGGGGTCCCACCAGCGGTGGGCCAGGTCAGAGAACTTGGCCAGCTCGGCCGGGTCTGCGTTGAGCACGGGAACAGGGGTCAGGGCTTGGGTCATCCCTGGATTGTGAACGAAACAGGCATAAAAAAAGCCCCGTTGCCGGGGCTTCTTGACGTAATCCTAAGGGGATTACTTGTTGGCGCGGGTGCCAACGACTTCGATTTCCACGCGACGGTTCTTGGCGCGGCCTTCGGCAGTCTTGTTGTCAGCAACGGGTTGCTTCTTGCCCTTGCCTTCGGTGTACACGCGGTTCTTTTCGATGCCCTTGGACACCAGGTAAGCCTTCACAGACTCAGCGCGCTTGACCGACAGCTTTTGGTTGTAGGCGTCAGAACCCACCGAGTCGGTGTGACCGACAGCGATGATGACTTCCAGGTTGATGTCCTTGACCTTGCCGACCAGATCGTCCAGCTTGGCCTTGCCTTCGGGCTTCAGGACAGCCTTGTCGAAGTCAAAGAAAGCGTCAGCAGCGTAGGTCACCTTGCTGGCGGCCACGGCCGGAGCAGCGGGCTTCGGAGCAGCGGCAGCCGGAGCAGCCGGAGCAGCAGCCGGGGCAGCGGCAGGAGCCGGAGCCGGAGCAGCCTTGGGAGCGATAGCGCCATCGCAACCGGCCACGGCGGTAGCCGGGGTCCAGTTGGCATCACGCCAGCACAGTTCGTTGGTGCCGTTCTTCCAGACCAGTTCGCCGGTGCCGTTCTTCCAGTTGTCGACGGTTTGAGCGCCAGCAGCGGTTGCAAGGGCAGCGGAGGCAAACAACATCGCCACTTTGTTCAGTTTCTTCATGGTTCTCCTCTTGGGGAAAAAGCCGCAGCCGCGCTGCGAATACGTACGTTTCCAGTGACCACCACCAAAAACGTTACTTAAATTGTGCCACACCCGCCCCCCTCAGCCTTGGGTCAGAGTCACCTAGCTTGCAGGACAAGGCCTCAATAGGGGTTGATTGTTGCTAGATAGCGACAGGACGTTGCCCGTAAAATGGCGGCTTCTTGCCGTCAACACCACCTTCCATGACTCAGTTCGCCAAAGAAACTCTGCCCATCAGTCTCGAAGAGGAAATGCGGCGCAGCTACCTCGACTACGCGATGAGCGTGATTGTGGGGCGGGCGCTGCCCGATGCCCGTGACGGCCTGAAACCCGTGCACCGCCGTGTCTTGTTCGCCATGCATGAGCTGAACAACGACTGGAATCGCCCCTATAAAAAGTCTGCCCGTATTGTGGGTGACGTGATTGGTAAATACCACCCGCACGGCGACAGCGCGGTGTACGACACCATCGTTCGGATGGCGCAGGATTTTTCGCTGCGCCACATGCTGGTCGACGGGCAAGGCAATTTCGGCTCGGTTGACGGCGACAACGCGGCCGCCATGCGGTACACCGAAATCCGCCTGGCCAAAATCGCCCACGAAATGCTGGGCGATATTGACAAGGAAACCGTCGATTTCGGTCCCAACTACGACGGCAGCGAAAAAGAACCCCTGGTCCTGCCCAGCCGCCTGCCCAATTTGCTGGTCAACGGCTCCGCGGGCATCGCGGTTGGCATGGCCACCAACATCCCGCCGCACAACCTCAACGAGGTGGTGGACGCCTGCCTGCACCTGCTGCGCCAGCCCGACGCGACGATTGATGAGCTGATGGAGATCATCCCGGCGCCGGACTTCCCGACTGCAGGCATCATTTACGGCATCAACGGTGTCAAAGACGGTTACCGCACCGGCCGCGGCAAGGTGGTGATGCGCGCCAAGTGCCACTTTGAAGACATCGACAAGGGCCAGCGCCAGGCCATCATCGTGGACGAGCTGCCCTACCAGGTGAACAAGAAGACCCTGCAAGAGCGCATGGCCGAACTGGTGCACGAAAAGAAGATCGAAGGCATCAGCCACATCCAGGACGAGTCCGACAAATCGGGCATGCGCCTGGTGATCGAGCTCAAGCGCGGTGAAGTGCCCGAAGTGGTGCTGAACAACCTGTACAAGCAGACCCAGCTGCAGGACACCTTCGGCATGAACATGGTGGCCCTGATCGACGGCCAACCCAAGCTGTGCAACCTCAAAGACCTGATCGTGGTCTTTTTGCAGCACCGCCGCGAAGTGGTCACGCGCCGCACCATCTTCAACCTGCGCAAGGCACGCGAGCGCGGCCACGTGCTGGAAGGTCTGGCGGTGGCACTGGCCAACATCGACGATTTCATTGCGATCATCCGCAACGCCCCCACCCCGCCGGTGGCCAAGGCCGAGCTGATGCTCAAGAGCTGGGACAGCAAGCTGGTGCGCGAAATGCTCACCCGCACCCGCGCCGACGGTGGCGTGGTGAATGCCGACGACTACCGCCCCGACGGCCTGGAAGCCGAATTCGGCATGCAAGGCGATGGCCTGTACCGACTCTCCGAAACCCAGGCGCAAGAGATCTTGCAGATGCGCCTGCAGCGCCTGACCGGTCTGGAGCAGGACAAGATCGTGGCCGAGTACAAAGAGGTGATGGCCGAGATCGACGACTTCCTCGACATCCTGGCCAAGCCCGAACGCGTGTCCACCATCATTGGTGAAGAACTGACCCTGGTGAAGACGGAGTTCGGCCAGACCAAGCTCGGCGCCCGCCGCAGCGAGATCGAGCACAGTGCCCAAGACCTCAGCACCGAGGACCTGATCACGCCCACCGACATGGTGGTGACGCTGAGCCACAGCGGCTACATCAAGAGCCAGCCGCTGTCGGAGTACCGGGCGCAAAAACGCGGTGGCCGCGGCAAGCAGGCCACCGCCACCAAGGAAGACGACTGGATCGACCAGCTGTTCATCGCCAACACGCACGACTACATCCTGTGCTTCTCCAACCGCGGCCGCCTGTACTGGCTCAAGGTCTGGGAAGTGCCGGCGGGTTCGCGCGGTTCGCGCGGGCGCCCGATCGTCAACATGTTCCCGCTGCAAGAGGGCGAGAAGATCAACGTGGTGCTGCCGCTGACCGGCGAGAAGCGCAGCTTCCCGGCCGACCAGTACGTGTTCATGGCCACCTCGATGGGCACGGTCAAGAAGACCCCGCTGGAAGACTTCAGCAACCCGCGCAAGGCCGGCATCATCGCGGTCGACCTCGATGAAGGTGACTTTTTGATCGGTGCGGCACTGACCGACGGCCAACACGATGTGATGTTGTTCAGCGACGGCGGCAAGGCCGTGCGCTTTGACGAAAACGATGTGCGCCCGATGGGTCGCAATGCGCGCGGCGTGCGCGGCATGATGCTGGACGAAACCCAGCACGTGATCGCCATGCTGGTGGCCGAGGACGAGCAGCAAAGTGTGCTCACCGCCACCGAGAACGGCTACGGCAAGCGCACCTCGATCACCGAGTACACCCGCCACGGCCGTGGCACCAAGGGCATGATCGCGATCCAGCAAAGCGAGCGCAACGGCCGCGTGGTGGCCGCCACCCTGGTGCATGCCGACGACGAGATCATGCTGATCACCGACAAGGGCGTGCTGGTGCGCACCCGTGTCAGCGAGATCCGCGAGCTGGGCCGTGCCACCCAGGGTGTGACCCTGATGGCCCTGGACGAAGGCTCGCGCCTGTCCGGCCTGCAACGCATCGTTGAAAACGATGCCAACGTGGCCAGCGCCGACGGCGACGAAGGCGGCAGTGACGCCGCCCCGGACGCCAGCGGCGACGCCTGAGCCCACCGCCACGCACCGGCCCGACCGGTGCTGTGACCAATCCGCACCTGCGCCTGGGGCCCCGGCCCCAGGCCACTCTGAACTGAAGTAGCCCTGCCCATGACGCGTCCCTACAACTTCTCCGCCGGCCCGGCCGCGATCCCTGAAGAAGTCCTGCAAACCGCCGCCAGCGAAATGCTCGACTGGCATGGCAGCGGGATGAGCGTGATGGAAATGAGCCACCGCGGCAAAGAGTTCATCAGCATCTACGAGCAAGCCGAAGCCGACCTGCGCGAACTGCTGGCGGTGCCTCCGAACTTCAAGATCCTGTTCATGCAGGGCGGTGGCCTGGCCGAAAACGCCATCGTGCCGCTGAACCTGTCGCGCGGCGCCTCGGCCGACTTCATCGTCACTGGCAGCTGGAGCCAAAAGAGCCAGAAAGAAGCGCGCAAGTACTGCGACGTGCACATCGCCGCCAGCAACGAGGCCGATGGCCACACCAGCCTGCCTGCGGCCAGCCAGTGGCAGCTCAGCGCCAAGCCCAGCTATGTGCACCTGTGCAGCAACGAGACCATCCACGGGGTCGAGTTCCATGAGCTGCCCGACCTCCAGGCACTGGGCTGCGACGCCCCGCTGGTGATCGACTTCTCCTCGCATGTGGCCTCGCGCCCGGTGGACTGGCGCCGGGTCGGCGTGGCCTTCGGGGGCGCGCAAAAGAACCTGGGCCCCGCCGGCCTGACCCTGGTGGTGATCCGCGAAGACCTGCTCGGCCAGGCCTTGAAGGCCTGCCCCAGCGCTTTCGATTACCGCCTGGTGGCCGACAACCAGTCGATGTACAACACCCCGCCGACCTACGCGATCTACATCGCCGGCCTGACCTTCCAGTGGCTCAAGCGCCAGACCGAAGGCTCGCTGACCGGCCTGGCCGCGATCGAGGCGCGCAACATCGCCAAGGCCAAGCTGCTTTACGACTTCCTGGACCAGTCCCAGCTCTACAGCAACCCGGTGGCGCTGGAAGGCCGTTCGCGCATGAACGTGCCGTTCCGCCTGCGCGACGAATCACTCAACGACGCCTTCCTGGCCGGCGCCAAGGCGCGCGGTCTGCTGCAGCTCAAGGGCCACAAGTCGGTGGGCGGCATGCGGGCCAGCATCTACAACGCCATGCCCTTGGCGGGCGTGCAAGCGCTGGTCGACTACCTGCGCGACTTCGAGACAACCCAGGCCTGAACCCGCCCTCCGTTCTGCCCCCGGCCCGAGACCCAAGCCATGACCCAGTCCTCCGACACCCCCCTGCCCAGCCTGGGCGAACTGCGCGTGCAGATCGACTCGCTGGACCAGCAACTGCTGACCCTGCTGAACCAGCGCGCCCATGTGGCCGAGCAGGTGGGCGAAGTCAAGAAACGCGAAGGCACGCCCTTCTTCCGCCCGGACCGCGTGGCCCAGGTGATCGAAAAGATCAAGACCGCCAACCCCGGCCCGCTGCGCGACGAGCACGTGGCCGCCATCTGGCGCGAGATCATGTCGGCCTGCCTGGCGCTCGAATCCCCGCAACGCGTGGCCGTGCTGGGCCCGGCGGGCACGTTCTGCGAACAGGCCGCCATCGAGTTCTTTGGCGGCGCCGCCGACCTGATGTACTGCGCCAACTTTGACGAGGTGTTCCACGCCACGGCGGCGGGCAGCGCCCAGTACGGTGTGGTCGGGGTGGAGAACTCGGTCGAAGGCGTGGTCACGCGCTCGCTCGACCTGTTCCTGCACACGCCCACCCATGTGATTGGCGAAGTCAGCCTGCTGGTGCGCCACAACCTGCTGCGCCAGACCCAGTCGCTGGACGGCATCGAAGCCGTGCTGGCCCATCCGCAAGCGCTGGCCCAGTGCCAGGCCTGGCTGTCCAAGCACCTGCCGCACGCCGAGCGCCGCCCGGTCTCCAGCAACGCCGAAGGGGCCCGCCTGGCGTCCACCAACCCGGCCTGGGCCGGCCTGGCCAGCGAGCGTGCCGCCACCTTGTTTGGCCTGCACATCGTGGCCCATGCGATCCAGGACGACGCCTACAACCGCACCCGCTTCGCCATCATCTCGCTGCCCCAGACCCAGGCCACGCCGCCGGCCTCCGGCAAGGACTGCACCAGCCTGGTGGTGTCCGTGCCCAACCGCCCGGGTGCCGTGCACGACCTGCTGGTGCCACTGAAGAAGCACGGCGTGTCGATGACGCGCTTTGAGTCGCGCCCGGCGCGCACCGGCCACTGGGAGTACTACTTCTACATCGACCTCGACGGCCACCCCTCGCAGCCCCATGTGGCCGCCGCCCTCGAAGAACTCAGCAGCCTGTGCGCCTTCTACAAGGTGCTGGGCTCCTACCCGGTCGGGGCCTTGTGAGCACGCGCCCCACCATGGCAAAGGCGTCCCATGTTTGAGCAATTGGGCCTCATCGGCTGCGGCCTGATGGGCGGGTCGTTCGCGCTGGCGCTCAAGCGCGCTGGCTTGGTCAAGCGCGTGGTGGGCTACAGCAAGTCCCCCACCACGACCGAGAAGGCGCGCCAGATGGGCGTCATCGATCTGGCCGCGCCGTCGGCGCTGCTGGCCGTGGCCGGCGCCGACATCGTGATCGTGGCGGTGCCCGTGTCGGCCACCGAAGCCACGCTCAAAGCCATCAAGCACCTGGTCACCCCGGACATGCTGATCATGGACGTGGGCTCGACCAAGACCGACGTGGTGGCCGCCGCGCGCAGCGCGCTGCGTGACCGCGTGGGCTCTTTTGTGCCGGCGCACCCGATCGCCGGCAAAGAGGTTGCCGGCATCGAGCACGCCGACGCCGACCTTTACCGCGGCAAGCAAGTCATCCTGACCCCGCTCGAAAAAACCCTCACCGTGCACCTGCAAAAGGCCGCCACGGTGTGGGGGGCGCTGGGGGCCCAGGTGCTGCACATGTCTCCCGAACGCCACGACGCCACCTTTGCGGCCGTCAGCCACCTGCCGCACTTGCTGGCATTTGCCTTCATCAACGGCATCGCCGCCCAGCCCGACGGGGCCGACTACCTGGCCCTGGGGGGCCCGGGCTTCCGCGACTTCAGCCGCATCGCCGCCAGCGACCCCAAGGTCTGGCGCGACATCCTGCTGGCCAACCAGACCGAACTGCGGGCCCAGACCCAACATTTCAGAGCTGCCCTGGACGAATTTGAAGCCCTGCTGGCAGCCCAGGACGGTCCGGGCCTGGAGGCCTTGATCGACCGCGCCAGCCAAGTCCGCGCGCCCTGGCGCCTGGCCGCCCCCCGCCCCACCAAGTAAGCCATGTTCAACACCGAATTCCTCGACCTGCCGGCCCTGGCCAGCGCTGGCGGCAGCGTCACCCTGCCGGGCTCCAAGAGCATCTCCAACCGCGTGCTGCTGCTGGCGGCCCTGAGCGCGGGCAGCACCCGCATCCATGACCTGCTCGACTCCGACGACACCCGCGTCATGTTGCAGGCGCTGCGCCAACTGGGCTGCGGCGTGACCCAGCAGGGCTCGGTGCTGGTCATTGACGGCCTGGGCGGGCAGCTCAAGACCGACAGCGCGCAGTTCTTCATGGGCAACGCCGGCACGGCCATGCGCCCGCTGACCGCGGCCCTGGCGGTGCTGGGCGGCGACTTCAGCCTCAGCGGCGTGCCACGCATGCACGAACGCCCGATCGGCGACCTGGTCGACGCGCTGCGTGAACTCGGTTGCAGCATCGACTACCTGGGCAACGAAGGCTACCCGCCGCTGCGCATCGGCCGCGCCCAGCTGCGGCTGGACCAGCCGATCCCCGTGCGCGGCGACGTGTCGAGCCAGTTCCTCACCGCGCTGCTGATGGCCTTGCCGCTGGCGGCCACGCAAGACATCGTGATCGAGGTGGTCGGTGAGCTGATCAGCAAGCCCTACATCGACATCACCCTCAACCTGCTGCAGCGCTTTGGCATCGCCGTGCGCCGCGAAGGCTGGGCCCGTTTCACCATCCCGGCGGGCAGCCGCTACCAGTCGCCGGGCGACATCCACGTCGAGGCCGATGCCTCGTCGGCCAGCTACTTCATTGCGCTGGGCGCATTGGCCACGCCGTCCGAGCCGGGGGCCAAGGTGCGCATCCAGGGCGTGGGCCTGGACTCGATCCAGGGCGACATCCGCTTTGTTGAAGCCGCCCAGGCCATGGGCGCACAGATCACGGGCGGCCCGAACTGGCTGGAAATCGCGCGCGGCCAATGGCCCCTGAAGGCCATTGACCTCGACTGCAACCACATCCCGGACGCGGCCATGACCCTGGCCGTCATGGCGCTTTATGCCGACGGCCCCTGCACGCTGCGCAACATCGCCAGCTGGCGGGTCAAGGAAACCGACCGCATCGCGGCCATGGTGGCCGAGTGCGCCAAGCTTGGCGCCCGCGTCGAAGAAGGCCCCGACTGGTTGCGCGTGCACCCGCTGCCGGCTGGTGCCTGGCGCCCTGCCAGCATCCACACCTACGACGACCACCGCGTGGCCATGTGCTTCTCGCTGGCGGCCTTCAACCCCGACCAGGTGACGGTGCGCATCGAAGACCCCAAATGCGTGGCCAAGACCTTCCCGGACTACTTTGAAACCCTGTTCGGCCTGGTTCGGGCGCAACCCGGTCGCGTGCCGGTGATCTGCATTGACGGCCCCACCGCCTCGGGCAAGGGCACGGTGGCCGCCGAGGTCGCCAAGCGCCTGGGCTACCACTTCCTGGACTCGGGCGCCATGTACCGCGTCACCGCGCTGGCCGCCACCCGGGCCGGCCTGAGCATCGACGCGCAACACGAGGCCGAGATCGCGGCCCTGGCGCGCGCGCTGCCCGTGCGCTTTGAAGGCGGCAAGGTGTGGCTGGGCCACGACGACGTGACCGACGCCATCCGCACCGAAGCCGCTGGCATGAACGCCTCGCGCGTCTCGGCCCTGCCCTCGGTGCGCCTGGCCCTGGTGGACTTGCAGCATGGTTTTCAGGCCCTGCCTGGCCTGGTGGCCGACGGCCGCGACATGGGCACGGTGATCTTCCCGGACGCCCCGTACAAGGTCTACATGACCGCCAGCGCCGCCTGCCGGGCCGAGCGCCGCCATAAGCAATTGATATCAAAAGGAATTTCGGCTAACATCGACGAGTTACGCGCGGACCTCGAAGCCCGTGACGCCCGGGACCAGTCCCGGGCCGTCGCACCGCTCAAGCCCGCCGCCGACGCGCAGTGGTTGGACAACTCCGAACTCAGCATCGATCAATCGGTGCAGCAGGTGTTGACTGGCTGGCTGCAACGCCAGGCCATCGGAAGTCATTCCGCCACCTGACGCCAAAAGCCCCCGACAGCCCTGTTGTCGGGGCATGGGTCCACAGTCCCCCCGCCGCGCGTCAGCGCACAGGTGCTGTGGTTCATCAACCTAACCGCGGGCCCTCCCGCAACCCAAACCGCCGCAAGCAGCCCTTTTCATCGATGGCAATGGTGCCCTCGACTTTCCTGTTTGCGGATGAGGAAAATTCATGTCCGAATCTTTTGCCGCCCTTTTTGAAGAATCCCTGCAACGCTCTGAAATGCGTGCGGGCGAAGTCATCACCGCTGAAGTCGTGCGCATCGAGCACAGCTTCGTGGTGGTGAACGCAGGCCTCAAGTCCGAAGCCTACGTTCCGCTCGAGGAATTCAAGAACGACAAGGGCGAAGTCGAAGTCCAAGTGGGTGACTTCGTCTCGGTGGCCATCGACGCCATCGAAAACGGCTACGGCGACACCATCCTGTCGCGCGACAAGGCCAAGCGTCTGGCTTCCTGGCTGGCCCTGGAAAAGGCCCTGGAATCCGGCGAATTCGTCACCGGCACCACCAGCGGCAAGGTCAAGGGCGGTCTGACCGTTCTGGTCAACGGCATCCGTGCCTTCCTGCCGGGCTCGCTGATCGACACCCGTCCGATCAAGGACCTGACCCCGTTCGAAAACAAGACCCTGGAATTCAAGGTCATCAAGCTGGACCGCAAGCGCAACAACGTGGTGCTGAGCCGCCGTGCCGTGGTCGAAGCCTCGATGGGCGAAGAGCGCGCCAAGCTGATGGAAACCCTCAAGGAAGGCTCCATCGTCAACGGCGTGGTCAAGAACATCACCGAATACGGTGCGTTCGTTGACCTGGGCGGCATCGACGGTCTGCTGCACATCACCGACATGGCCTGGCGCCGTGTCCGCCACCCGAGCGAAGTGGTGCAAGCAGGTCAAGAAATCACCGCCAAGATCCTCAAGTTCGACACCGAAAAGAACCGCGTGTCCCTGGGTCTCAAGCAAATGGGCGACGATCCCTGGATGGGCGTCAACCGCCGCTACCCGCAATCGACCCGCCTGTTCGGCAAGATCACCAACATCGCCGACTACGGCGCGTTTGTGGAACTCGAACCCGGCATCGAAGGCCTGGTGCACGTGTCTGAAATGGACTGGACCAACAAGAACATCGCCCCCAGCAAGCTGGTCACGCTGGGCGACGAAGTCGAAGTCATGGTTCTGGAAATCGACGAAGACAAGCGCCGCATCAGCCTGGGCATGAAGCAGTGCAAGGCCAACCCGTGGCAAGAGTTCGCGCAAAACACCAAGCGCGGCGACCGCGTCAAGGGCCCGATCAAGTCGATCACCGACTTCGGCGTGTTCGTGGGTCTGGCTGCCGGCATCGACGGCCTGGTTCACCTGTCCGACCTGTCGTGGAACGAAGCTGGCGAAGCCGCTGTGCGCAACTACAAGAAGGGCCAAGAAGTCGAAGCCATCGTGTTGGCTGTGGACGTGGACCGCGAGCGCATCTCCCTGGGCATCAAGCAGCTCGACTCCGACCCGTTCACGACCTTCGTGACCGTGAACGACAAGGGCCAAACCGTGACCGGCAAGGTCAAGACGGTGGACGCCCGTGGCGCTGAAATCGACCTCGGCGAAGACATCATCGGCTACCTGCGCGTCAGCGAAATCTCCCGCGACCGCGTGGAAGATGCCCGCAACGTGCTGAAGGAAGGCGACGAAGTGACCGCTGTGGTGGTGAACGTGGATCGCAAGACCCGCAACATCCAGCTGTCGATCAAGGCCAAGGACGCTGCTGACCAGCAAGAAGCCATGGCATCGCTGAGCCAACAGTCGGCCCGCGAAAGCGCCGGCACCACCAGCCTGGGCGCCCTGCTGCGCGCCAAGCTGGATGGCGGCAACAACTGATCCTGACGGATCAACCGGCCAAAGGGCCGGTTTTGCACGCGTTGCAAAACCGGCCCTTTGCCATTTCTGAACCGAATCCATGACCCGATCTGACCTTGTTGAAGAACTGGCCACCCGGTTCAGCCAACTGACCCACCGTGACGCCGAACAGGCCGTCAAAACCATTCTGGATGCCCTGGGCGACGCCCTGGTGCGGGGTCACCGGATTGAGATCCGGGGCTTTGGCAGCTTCTCGATCAACCACCGCCCCCCACGCATGGGCCGCAACCCGCGCAGTGGTGAGAGCGTGGCCATCCCCAGCAAGCGGGTACCGCACTTCAAGCCGGGCAAGGCGCTGCGCGAAGCGGTCGACAAGCGCACCGAAGAGCTGGAATCGAATCCCGGCACCTGATGGAGGACGCGGTCGCGTCTGGCACGACCGAGCGTGCCTTGGGCCAAGCGCCCTTGATCCCTCGGTAGAATCGCCTCGTCACCGAGGAGACGAATGAAATACCTCATGTGGCTGCTCAAGGCGGCCATTTTTTTTACGCTGTTCGCGTTCGCCCTGAACAACCAACAGGACGCCACGGTCCACTTCTTCTTTGGCACGCAATGGCGCGCGCCTCTGGTGCTGGTGGTGCTCGCGGCCTTCTCGATGGGCGTGGTCGCGGGCGTGCTCGGCATGGTGCCGCGCTGGTGGAAGCACCGCAGCGCCGCACGCAAGCAGCAACCCGCCACGGCGCCCCAAGCGGCCGCCCCGACGCCCCCTTCCACCCCAGCCAGCCCGTCCCTGGACGCCAACGAACCCCCACATGGAATTTGACATCAGCTGGCTTTTGCTGGGCTTGCCTCTGGCCTTCTTTCTGGGCTGGGCCGCGTCCCGCTTCGACCTGCGCCAATGGCGCCTGGAGAACCGGCAAGCCCCCAAGGCCTACTTCAAGGGCCTGAACTTCCTGCTCAACGAACAACAGGACCAGGCCATCGACGCCTTCATCGAGGCGGTGCAAAACGACCCCGACACCTCGGAGCTGCACTTTGCGCTGGGCAACCTGTTCCGCCGCCGCGGCGAGTACGAACGCGCGGTGCGGGTGCACGAGCACCTGCTCTCGCGCGCCGACCTGAGCCGCACCGACCGCGAGCGCGCCCAGCACGCGCTGGCGCTGGACTTCCTCAAGGCCGGCCTGCTGGACCGCGCCGAAGCGGCCTTGCAAAAGCTCGAGGGCACGCCGTTCGAGAACCAGGCTCGCCTGGCCTTGCTGGCCATCTACGAGCGCTCGCGCGACTGGCCGCAGGCCGCAGCCATTGCCCAGCGCATGGACCAGGCTGGCCAAGGCCGCTTCAACACCCGGCAGGCGCATTACCTGTGCGAAGACGCCCTCAGCCTGGCCGCCAAGCAAGCCGTGCCCCAAGCTCTGGAGCTGCTGGCCCAGGCCCGCGGCATTGCCCCGGACGCCCCCCGCGCCTACATCGAAGCCGCGCGCCTGCTGGCCCAGCAAGGGCAGCACGACCAGGCCTGCGACATGCTCGCGCAATTGGCCGACGTCGCACCCAGCCACCTGGCGCTGGCGGCGCAGCCCTGGGCGGCTTCGGCCCAGGCGCAGAACCGGGTCGCCGAAACCCTGCAACGCCTCGAAGCCAGCTACCAGGAACACCCCTCACTCGATGTGCTGGAGGCCCTGGTCAGCCTGAGCCAGGCGCAGGGTGCGTCCGAGGCCACGGCCCGCGAGCGCTATGTGCAGCACCTGGAGCGCGAGCCCTCGCTGGTCGCCGCCGCGCGCTGGATTGCAGGCGAAAAGCTGGCCCATGAGCAGTTCCACCCGCAGGTGCAACGCGCCCTGGACCACGCCGCCAAGCCCCTGACGCGCTACCGCTGCGCGGCCTGTGGCTTCGAGGCCAAGCAGTACTTCTGGCAATGCCCGGGCTGCCAGTCCTGGGACAGCTACCCCGCCAAGCGGGTGGAAGAGCTGTGACCCTGGCGCCGAAACGCAGACAACGCCGGAACGCCGCGCACCCGTAACGATTGCTTGCAACTTGACCGGGTTGTTCCCGTCAACGGCCTGCCCCCTGAGCCGTTGGAGCCAATAGAACCGCTCACCGTGAGCGGCTCATGGCCGTCAGGAGGGGCGCCGTGTACCATCCAACTTCCCTTGCCCCCAGCTGGGGTTCAACGACAGCCGATGGCGCGACGCCTCGGCCGGCCGGGGTGCGCCGGGCAGGTCCGCGGGCCTGGCTGTGGGGGCTGGGGCTCAGTGCCAGCCTGCTGATGCCCGCGCAAGCGCTCGAACTCAACCAGGCCAGCGAAGCCGAACTCGACAGCCTGCTGGGCGTCGGACCGTCGCTCAGCAGCCGCTTGCTGCAGGCGCGTCAGCAAGGCCCCTTCAAGGACTGGCGTGACCTGATCCAGCGCGTGCCGGGCATCGGTCCGCGCAGTGCGCGCAAGCTCTCCGCCCAAGGGGCCACGGTGGACGGCCTGAGCCTGGACGGCATGCCCCCCAGCACGGCCGAACGACAGAATGAATGAGTGATTGAAAGCGCGCAGAACGCTTCCTTACCAAGAGCCTGCCCGCGCTTGCGCGGGCTTTTTTACGCCCGAGCCAACGGGCAACCGGGGCCCCAAGCCCCCGGCGCCAAGCGCGCCCTGGCCTCAGTCCAGCGTACCGCCCGCCTGCGCCAGGTCAGGCCCATCGGCCCAGGCCACGTCCAGCGCAGCACGCACCGCCGCCACCTGCAGCGCCAGGTCCACGCCGCCGGCGGCCGGGGGCAGTGGTGGCACATGGACAAAGCCGCCGCGCCACGGCAAGGGCTGACCGGCGGTGTGGGCCTGCTCCAGCGTGTGGGTGATCCAGAACAGCAGCTGATTGCACACAAAGGTCCCCGCCGTGTACGACACGCTGGCCGGGGCCCCCGCCGCACGCATGGCCTGCACCATGGCCTTGACCGGCAGCCGGGTGCGCCAGGCCAGCGGCCCCTCGGGCACGATGGGCTGGTCCAGTGGCTGGGCGCCCGCGTTGTCGGGGATGCGCGCGTCGACCCAATTCAGGGCCACGCGCTCCACACACAGTTCGGTGCGTGTGCCGGCCAGGCCCAGCGCCAGCACCAAGCGCGGGGATTGGGCGGCGATCGCCGCCTGCAACACCGGCCAGGCCTGGCTGAACACACACGGCAGCTGCAAGGCCTGCACCGGTGCACCGTCGGCCAGGGTGCTGCCATGCAGGTGCTCGGCCACCGTCCAGGACGGGTTGCTGGCCTCGCCCCCAAAGGGCTCAAAGCCCGTCAACAGCACACCGCCGGCCATGGCCTCAGGCCCCCTGGCCCACCGGGCCGTAACCGCCACCGCCCGGGGTTTGCACCTCGAAGATGTCGCCCGGCTGCATGTCGGCCTGACCAATGTGCGCCAGGGTCTCGACCCGACCATCGGCCCGCAACACCCGGTTCTGCCCCACCGCCCCGGGCTGGCCACCGGCCATGCCAAAGGCCCCACGCAGGCGCCCGTTGGACAGGATGCTGGCCGTCATCGGTTCGAGGAAGCGGATGCGGCGCACGCCGCCATGGCCCCCTTGCCACTGACCAGCGCCGCCTGAGCCCTGGCGGATCTCGTAGCTCTCGAGGCGCACCGGGTAGCGGAACTCCAGCACCTCGGGGTCGGTCATGCGCGAGTTGGTCATGTGGGTTTGCACCACGCTGGTGCCGTCAAACCCGCCCGTGACCTGCCCTTGGGCGTCGAACACCGCGCCTGCACCACTGCCGCCACTGATGGTCTCGTAGTACTGGTAACGCGCATTGCCGAAGGTGAAGTTGTTGACCGTGCACTGGCTGGCCGCCATCAGACCCAGCGCGCCAATCAACGCGTTGGTGATGCAGGTGGAGGTCTCCACGTTGCCGGCCACCACCGAAGCGGGTGGGCGCGGCGACAGCATCGAGCCTTCCGGGATGATGACCTTCAGCGGCTTCAGGCAGCCCGCGTTGAGCGGGATGTCGTCGTCCACCAGGGTGCGGAACACGTACAGCACCGCAGCCATGCACACCGCCGTGGGGGCGTTGAAGTTGTTGAGTTGCTGCTCGCTGGTGCCGCTGAAGTCGATCTCGGCGCTGCGCTCGGCGGCATTGACGCGGATGGCCACCTGAATCTGTGCCCCGTTGTCCAGCGGCAGCGTGAACTGGCCGTCCTTCAGGCGCGTGATGGCGCGGCGCACCGACTCTTCGGCGTTGTCCTGCACATGGCCCATGTAGGCCTGGACCACGTCGAGGCCAAACTGCGCGACCATTTTGCGCAGCTCCTGCACCCCCTTTTCGTTGGCGGCGATCTGCGCCTTCAGGTCGGCCAGGTTCTGCGCCGGGTTGCGGCTGGGGAACTCGCCGCTCTCCAGCAAGGCCACCATCTCGGCCTCGCGCAGCACACCTTGCTCGACCAGCTTGAAGTTGTTGATCTGCACGCCCTCTTCTTCGATGCGCGTCGAGAAGGGGGGCATGGAGCCGGGCGTGATGCCACCGATGTCGGCATGGTGGCCGCGCGAACCCACATAAAACAGCGGTTGCTCGTCGGCCGCCTGGCCCAGGTAGACCGGGGTGATGACGGTCACGTCAGGCAGGTGGGTGCCACCGTGGTAGGGGTCGTTGAGCGCGTACACATTGCCAGGCTTCATCTGGCCGGCGTTCTCGCGGATGACGGTCTTGATGCTCTCGCCCATCGAGCCCAGGTGCACCGGCATGTGCGGGGCGTTGGCGATCAGGTTGCCTGCGGCGTCAAACAGCGCGCAGCTGAAGTCCAGGCGCTCCTTGATGTTCACCGAGTAGGCGGTGTTCTGCAGTTGCAGGCCCATCTGCTCGGCGATGTTCATGAACAGGTTGTTGAACACCTCCAACAGCACCGGGTCGGCCGTGGTGCCGGCCGCGAAGGTCACGGCACGCGCCACGCGGCGGTCCAGCACCAGGTGGTCCAGGGCGGTCAGTGTGGCCTCCCAGCCAGGCTCGACCACGGTGGTGGCGTTCTTCTCGGCGATGATCGCCGGGCCCGGGATCACGTCACCGGGGCGCAGGTCCTCGCGCACCACCAGGGCCGCGTCGTGCCAGGCACCGCCCGAGTACAGGCGCACGGTTTCACGGCGCGGCACCTCGCGCACCGGGTTCAGGGCGTGGCGCGGCTCGGCCGGGGCATCGCCGGCCACCACCGCCTCGACCGACACGGCCTCGACCATCAGGCCCTTGCCCTGCATCAGGAAGGCAAAGCGCTGGCGGTAGGCCTGCTCGAAACCGGCCTGCACCGCGGCCAGGGTGGCCTCGGCGTCCAGGCCGCCGGGGTAGTTGACCACCAGGGCCGAGTCGCTGCCCTCGTAGCGCACATGCACACGGCGCTGGGTGCGGATCTCACCGGCGCTGACCTCTTGACGGGTCAGCTCGCCCTCGGCGGCGGCGGCCAGCTTGTGCAGGCTTTGCTCGATGTCGGCCAGCGCCGAGGCGCTGAGCTTGAGCTCAATGGCCTGCTCGCGGATCACGCTCTGGTCGGCCAGGCCCATGCCGTAGGCCGACAGCACCCCCGCCAGCGGGTGCACAAACACGCGCGTCATGCCCAGGGCGTCGGCCACCAGACAGGCGTGCTGGCCACCGGCCCCGCCAAAGCACTGCAGGGTGTAGCGGGTCACGTCGTAGCCCCGCGCCACCGAGATCTTCTTGATCGCGTTGGCCATCTGCTGCACCGCGATCTGGATGAAACCTTCGGCCACTTCCTCGGCCGAGCGCCCGCTCTGGCGCGCCAGCTCAGCGAATTTTTCGCGCACCACATCGGCGTCGAGTGCCTCGTTGGCCTGCGGGCCGAACACCTTGGGGAAGTAGCGCGGCTGCACCTTGCCCACCATGACGTTGGCGTCGGTCACGGCCAGCGGGCCACCGCGGCGGTAGCTGGCCGGGCCCGGGTTGGCCCCGGCACTTTGCGGACCGACGCGGAAACGCGCGCCATCAAACTGCAGCAGCGAGCCGCCACCCGCCGCCACGGTGTGGATGCTCATCATCGGGGCGCGCATGCGCACCCCGGCGACCTGGGTTTCAAACTCGCGCTCGAACTCACCCTGCAAGCCGCCGCGGAAGTGGCTCACATCGGTCGAAGTGCCGCCCATGTCAAAGCCGATCACGTCGTCGTGCCCGGCCAGACCCGCGGTGCGTGCCATGCCCACAATGCCCCCTGCCGGGCCGCTCAGGATGGCGTCCTTGCCCTGGAACACATGGGCGTCGGTCAGGCCTCCGGACGACTGCATGAAGAACAGGCGCACGCCGGGCATCTCGCCGGCCACCTGGTCCACGTAGCGGCGCAGGATGGGCGACAGGTAGGCGTCGACCACGGTGGTGTCGCCGCGGCTGACGAACTTCATCAGCGGGCTGGTCTCGTGCGAGGTGCTGATCTGGCTGAAGCCGATCTCCACCGCGATGCGGCGCGCGGCCTGTTCGTGCGCGGTGTAGCGGTAGCCGTGCATGAAGACCACCGCCACGCTGCGCAGGCCGCGCTCGAAGGCGGCTTGCAGGTCGTGGCGCAAGCGCGCCTCGTCGAGCGCATGCACCAGCTCGCCGTTGGCGCCCACGCGCTCCTCGGCCTCGATGACTTCGCGGTACAGCAACTCGGGCAGCACGATGCGGCGGTCAAACAGGCGCGGTCGGTTTTGGTAGGCAATGCGCAGCGCATCGCGGAAGCCGCGCGTGGTCACCAGCAGCGTGGGCTCGCCCTTGCGCTCGAGCAGCGCATTGGTGGCCACCGTGGTGCCCATCTTCACGCACTCGACCTGCTCCGGGGTGATGGGCTCGCCGGGCTTCAGGCCCAGCAGGTGGCGGATACCCGCCACGGCCGCGTCCCGGTACTGCTCGGGGTTCTCGGACAGCAGCTTGTGGGTCAAGAGGGAGAAGCTGCCGTCGGCGTTGGGCTTCTTGGCGACGATGTCGGTGAAGGTACCGCCCCGGTCGATCCAGAACTGCCAGCGGGCGGGCTTCGGGGCAACAGAAACTTGCATGGTCAGAACTCAGCGTGTGAAGGGTGAATGAAGGAGGGATGGGCCACCGCCCGGTCGCCCAACAGGCGGCTGGACTGCAGCAGGGTCAGCAACGACCAGCCCGTGGCATCGGCCACGGCCTGGGCATAGGGGGGCAAATTGGTGCACTCCAGCACCAAGTCGCGCAGTTGGGGGGCGCGGGCCTGCAACTGCAGCGCCGCAGCCACCACATCGCGTTCGGCCTGGGCCGGGTCCAGCGTGGCGGCATTGCCCAGGATGGACTGCACAAAATGGCAGTCCGGCGGCAGGCCCTGGATGCAGACATCGGCCAGGCGCTCCGGGGGCACCCCGGCGGCCAGCAGGTGCTGCGGGCCCAGGCCCTGGGCCTGGATGGTCAACACGCCCACCTGCGGCTGACGCCGCAGCAAGGCGGGCAGCGCCAGCAGGCTGGAGCTGACCACCGGCACCGGCACAGCAGCTTGCAAATGGGACTGCAACAGCACCAGAAAGCCGCAGCTGGTGGTGATGGCCTGAGCGCCCTGCGCCACCAACTGGCGCGCGGCGTCCACAAACACCGGGGCCAGGCCCGAGCCCAGCAAGGCCTCGGCCGAGCCCACCACGCGCTGGGGCACGGCGCCCGACACCACCTGGGTCAACACCTCGGCGGGGTAGCTGTCGGCCCGCCCCAGGTCGCCCGGCGGGCGCGGAAAACGCGTGTCCAGCCGGATCAGGCCAAGGCGTGCGGGCGCAGACTGGGGCGTGCTCACCGGCGCAGACTCACAAAGAGGCGGCGGCGCGCGCCGCCTGGTCGTACATGCCAGACAACACGCGCAGCAGGCGGGCCAGCTCGCCGATGTCCCGATTCAGTGCATCGTCGGCCTTCATGGCACCAATCAGGCACGACTCGCGGATGGCCCGGTAACGCGCCACGCTCTCGCGCCCGGCGTCCGTGCAGGCGTAGGTGACTTCCTTGCCATTCTTGCTGGCCTGCACCACCCCGAGGTTGACCAGCTTCTTGAGCGCGTAGTTGATCAGGTGGGTGTCCTCGACATTCATGATGAAGCAGATGTCGGCCAGGCGCTTGTTGCGCGCGCGGTGCGTGACGTGGTGCAACACCAGCACATCGAGCGGGGTCAGGTCTTTGAGACCGGCGGCGCTCATGCAGTGCACGATCCAGCGGTGGAAGGCGTTGCCCGCCACCACCAGGCCAAACTCGAACTCACTCATTTCGGCACTTTGGTCGGAGACCAGGTGGGCCGAGGACACAATCAGAGGCCGATCGGTTTCGGCTGGCGTGTGGGTCGACGCAGACTTGGCGTTCATCGGTGTCCTGCCAGTTGGCATTGATGTTGCATGTGGCAGATTGTAGGCAGCACAATGACGATTTGCCAACAATTTGTTGACATTAAGTAGAAACCCGCATGATGCTGCCGTCCGTGAGGCTTACATTCACGTCACTCTTTCATTCCGGAGTTCCCATGAAGCGTCGTTCTCTCTCCTTTGCCGCAGCCGCCCTGGTGCTGGCCTCGACCTCCTCTTTCGCCCAAACCAAGTGGGACCTGCCCACCGCCTACCCGGCGACCAACTTCCACACCGAGAACTTGACCCAGTTCGCCCAGGACGTGGACAAGGCCAGCGCGGGCAAGCTCAAGATCACGGTGCACGCCAACGCCTCGCTGTTCAAGGCCAATGAGATCAAACGCGCCGTGCAAGGCGGTCAGGCCCAGATCGGCGAACTGCTGCTGGCCAACTTCGAGAACGAGAACCCGGTCTACGGCACCGACGGCATCCCCTTCCTGGCCTCGTCCTACGCCGAATCCAAGCGCCTGTACGACGCCCAGAAGCCGGTGCTCGAGAAGCTGCTGAACGCCCAAGGCATGAAGCTGTTGTACACCGTGCCGTGGCCGCCTCAAGGGGTCTACACCAAGAAGGAAATCGCCTCGGTGGCCGACCTGCGCGGCATCAAGTGGCGCGCCTACAGCCCGGCCACGGCCAAGATTGCTGAACTGATCGGCGCCCAGCCGGTGACCATCCAGGCGGCCGAACTGTCGCAAGCCCTGGCCACGGGCGTGATCGAAAGCTACATGAGCTCGGGCTCCACCGGCTACGACTCCAAGACCTACGAAAGCCTGAAGTACTGGTACGACACCCAGGCCTGGCTGCCCAAGGACGCGGTGATCGTCAACAAGAAGGCCTTCGACGCCCTCGACCCGGCCCTGCAAGCCGCCGTGGTCAAGGCCGCTGCCGACGCCGAAACCCGCGGCTGGGCCCTGAGCGCCGAAAAGAACGAGTGGTACAAGAAGGCGCTGACCGAAAAAGGCATGAAGATCATGCCGCCCTCGGCCAAGCTGAGCGCCGACCTGCGCCAGGTGGGCGACATCATGCTGGCAGACTGGCTCAAGAAGGCCGGTGCCGATGGTGAAGCCATCATCGCGGCCTACAAGAAGTCGGCCCCCGCGGCGAAGAAGTAATGCGCCGATTCCTGGATCGCCTTTACCTGGGCATGGGCGCCTTGGGCGCCGCCTTCATCGCGCTGATCTGCGTGCTGATGATTGCCCAGAGTGTGCTGCGTGAGTTCGGGGTGCGCACTGGCGCCCTGAACGACGTGGTGGCCTGGTGCTGTGCGGCGGCGGCGTTCTTCGCCATGCCGCACGCCTTCAAGCACGGGGACTTTGTGCGGGTGACGCTGCTGCTGGAGAAAGTGCCCAGCCGCCTGCGCCGCACCCTCGAGATCGCCTCGCTGCTGATCGGGGTCGCGGCCACCGGCTACCTGGCCTGGTCGGCCTGCCAGTTCACCTACGAGAGCTGGGAGTTCAACGACATCGCCCAGGGCCTGTTGCCGATCCCGATGTGGATTCCGCAGATGAGCTTTGCGATTGGCTCGGTGCTGCTGGTGGTGGCCCTGGTCGATGAGCTGGTCATCGTGCTGCGCGGGGGCGTGCCCACGTTCGTGCGCGAAGTCGAAGAGCGCCATGCGCGTGGCGACTTCTCCTCCGACGTCTGACCCCATCCAACCCAAAGAAAGAACAACATGGATGTCTTGATGGTGGGCGGCATTTTGCTGCTGCTCATGATGGTGCTTTTGTCGGGCGGGGTGTGGATTGCCATGACGCTGGCCATTTGCGGCTGGGTCGGTCAGGCCTTCTTCACCAGCACGGCGCCGGGGAAAAACCTGTTCTCCGCCTTCTGGGAAAGCAATGCCAGCTGGGAGCTGGCGGCGCTGCCGCTGTTCATCTGGATGGGTGAAATCCTGTTCCGGACCAAGCTCAGCGAAGAAATGTTCGAGGGCTTGCGCCCTTGGCTGAACCGCGTGCCCGGCCGCCTGATGCACACCACGATCCTGGGCTGCGGCATCTTTGGCTCGGTGTCGGGCTCGTCGGCGGCGACCTGCGCGACCATCTCCAAAGTGGCCTTGCCCGAGTTGATGAAGCGTGGCTACGACGAGAAGCAGGCGTTGGGTTCGCTGGCCACGGCCGGCACGCTGGGCATCCTGATCCCGCCCTCGATCACCATGGTGGTGTACGCGGTGGCGGCCGATGCCTCGATCATCCGCATCTTCCTGGCGGGCTTCCTGCCCAGCTTTTTGCTGATGGCCCTGTTCTCCGGCTACATCATGTGGTGGAGCCTGCGTCACCCCGACAAGGTGCCGGCGGCCGACCCGCCCAGCAGCTTCCTGCACAAGCTCAAGCAGTCGGGCAACCTGATCCCCTGCGCTGCGCTGATCGTGTTCATCTGCTGGGTGCTGATTGCCGGTTACGCCACCGCCACCGAGTGCGCGGCCTACGGCGTGCTGGGCTCGCTGGGCCTGGCCCTGTGGAGCCGATCGCTGACCTGGCAGAACTTCAAGGAAGGCCTGATGGGCACGACCCGCACCAGTTGCATGATCATGTTCATCCTGGCGGGTGCCGCGTTCCTGACCAAGACCATGGCCTTCACCGGCATCCCGCGGGAACTGGCCGAGTGGGTCGACGCCATGAACCTGTCGCCGTTCGCCCTGATCAGCGTGCTGGTGGTGGTGTACCTGATCCTGGGCACCGCCCTGGACGGCATCAGCATGATCGTGCTGACCAGCGCGGTGGTGTTGCCCATGATCCAGAAGGCCGGCTTTGACCTGATCTGGTTCGGCATCTTCATCGTGCTGCTGGTGGAAATCGCCGAGGTCACGCCCCCGGTCGGCTTCAACCTGTTCGTGCTGCAGAACATGACCGGCAAGGACAGCAACCTGATCGCCAAGGCCGCCATCCCCTTCTTTGCCTGCCTGGTGGTGTGCATTCTGCTGATCACGGTGTTCCCGGAGATCGTCACCTTCCTGCCCGACCTGGTGATGGGCAAAGACAAGTAAGTCCGCCTCAAGCCGCGGCCGGTGCCCGAGGGGCCAAGCCCTTCGGCCCGACCCGCGGGGTGCTGCGACGCCAGCGCCCCGGCGGCTTGATCGGCCCCGCCGTGGGCCCGAGCCCACGGCGGGGCGCATCGCTTCAAGCTGGCACGTTTCACGCTCTACCGTTGTGACGGCCCTGCGCCCAGCCGGGCACGGTGCCGCCGCCCCCCTCCGCTCCTTCCCGTTCAGCATGCTTCAACTCCCCCGCCCCGTGACGCCGCCCCGCCTTGCCACCGCCGTGGCCCCACCCGCCCGCCCGCACCTGTCGCTGGGCCAGAAACTGGGCCTGGCCTTTGGCCTGCTTGGCCTGGCGGTGGCCCTGCTGGGGGCCACCACCTGGCTGACCGGCCAGGCCACCACCAGCCAGGCCAAACGCCTGGCCGAAGAACGCCTGCCACTGGAGCGCGCCGTGCGCGACTGGAAGGCCCAGTCCATCAAGATCGGTGAACTGGCCCTGCGCGCCACCGGCTCGACCGATGTGTTCCCGGTGGCCAACGAGATGCGCACCCAGGCCCAGCAGGACGAGGTGCTGGTCCAAAACATCCAGCGGCTGATGGCCAGCCAGAGCAGCACCGACGCCACCGCCACCCAGGCGCTGGACAGCGCCCTGCAACAGCGCAGCCGCTACAGCCAGTTGCGCCAGCAGTTGGTGCAGAACGCGCTGGAGGCCAAGGTCATCAGCCAGAAAGAGCTGGCCGACCACGCCAGCGCCCTGCAGCGCTACCTGGCCAGCCTGGACAGCCTGCTGGCCGTGTCGGAAAGCACCGCCCAGGCCGATGCCAGCGCCATGATCGACAACGCGCAGCGCGCCCAGTGGATCAGCGCGGTGGCGGTGGCGCTGGTGGTGGGGCTGGCGGCACTGTTTGGCTGGCTGCTGCGGCGCTCCATCGTGCAGCCGCTGGCGGCGGCGTCCGAGGCCGCAGCGCGGGTCGCCGCGGGCAACCTGACGGTGCGCGTGGACGACCAGCGCCGCGACGAACTTGGCCAGTTGCTGCAGTCGCTGAACCAGATGGTGGCCTCGCTGAACCAGGTGGTGGTCGAGGTGCGCGACGCCGGCGACGCCATCCACACCGCGAGCGCCGAAGTGGCCCTGGGCAACCAGGACCTGAGCCAGCGCACCGAGCAAACCGCCAGCCGCCTGCAGGAGACCGCCAACAGCATGGACCAGCTCACCGGCATGGTGGCCACCAACGCCAGCAACACGCGCCAGGCGACGCAGTTGGTGCAGCAGGCCAGCGAGGTGGCCGAACGCGGCGGGGCCGTGGTGCAAGGCGTGGTCGACACCATGAACGAGATCCAGGCCAGCAGCCAGAAAATTGGCGAGATCGTGGGCCTGATCGATGGCATCGCCTTCCAGACCAACATCCTGGCGCTGAACGCGGCCGTGGAAGCCGCACGCGCGGGTGAACAGGGCCGTGGCTTTGCCGTGGTGGCGGGCGAAGTGCGCTCATTGGCCCAGCGCAGCGCGGCCGCGGCGCACGAGATCAAACACCTGATCGGTGCCAGCGTCGAGAAGGTGCGAGACGGTACCGAACGCGTCGACTCGGCGGGTCACACCATGGGGGAGATCGTGCACAGCGTGCAACGCATCAGCGCCATCATGGCCGAGATCAGTGCGGCCACCGAAGAGCAAAGCCAGGAGATTGGTCAGGTCAGCCAGGCGATCTCCGAGCTGGACCAGATGACGCAGCAAAACGCCGCGCTGGTGGAACAAGGTGCCGCCGCCGCGCAGAGCCTGCAGGAACAGGCCACCCGCCTGAGTTCGACCATGGGCTCGTTTGAATTGACGCGCCAGGGCTGAACCGCACCAGGGGACGCCCGCGGGGCTTGGGTGCGCAGCGGCTTGCCGGCGCTCAGGCCATGGGGCGGGTCAGGTAGACCGCCTCACGGCCCACGATGGGCTCGCGCGTGGGCATCAGGACCGTGCAGTCGTCGCACAGCGCGCGGATCTCGTGCGGGCCATCCTGGGCAATCAGCTCGCCCTTGGCAAAGCGCTCGAAACCGATCACCGGCCGCGTGAAGCGGAACTCCGAGGTCTGCACCATCAGCGTGGCCAGCAGCTCGAAGCACCGCTGTGGCACGCGCGGGCTGGTGGGCTCGGGGGGGGCAATCAAGCCGTGGTGGGCCAGAAAGCCCAGCGCGGCCGCGGTGGCCACGTCGGCCGAAGACTGGCGGAAATGCTGGCCACATTCGACCACCAGGGCCGAGCCGGCCGCGCTGCGGCCGTCACCATGTGCGCCGTGCTGGATCAGCGGCGTGCCCGAGCCCAGGCCGTTGGGCATCACCATGTGCACCGAGGGCTGACCCAGGGCCAGGGCCACGGCGGCGTTGCGCTCAAAGGCGGGGTAGACCCAGAACGGCACCACGTCCTGGCTGGTCGAGTGGATGTCCAGGATGTGGTCGGCCGCCATCACCACCGGGCGCAGCGCGCGGGCACGGCGCAGCTCAGGGCTGTCCTCGGGGCCGTCGAGCAGCTCGGGGTCCCAGACCCGGTTCAGGTTGTGCACCAGCTGGCGGCTCTCAAAGGGCTGGTGGATGTCGAACGATTCGTAGGCGGCCACATTGGCAAAGGACACCGTCAGCGTGCCCTTGAGCGGGCGCACGCCCTGGTCCAGCAGGTGCGTGGCGGCGACCATGCCGCACAGCTCGTTGCCGTGCGTGAGGGCATTGATGAGCACATGGGGGCCCGGCTGGCCAGAGTCGAAGCGGTGCACATAGTCAACGCCGACGTTGCCCTGGCGGTAGGCGCTGAGGTCGCGCGGCAAAACTTCAAAAACAGGTGTGGATGGACTCATGGCTCTGGGGCCTCCCTGGGAAATGAAACGGTGCATCGGCACCGCCCTGCATTCAACCAGCTTTTGCCGAAGCTTGCATGTGATCGCGTTGGGCCAGCGACGGAAACGCCTTGACCCACAGCGCCGCCACCAACACTGTGCCCACGCCCCCCAGCACCACCGAGCCCACCGGGCCCAGCAACGCCGCGGTAGCCCCCGACTCGAACTCACCGAGTTGGTTGCTGGCACCAATGAACACCGAGTTGACCGCACTGACCCGGCCGCGCATGGCATCCGGGGTCTCCAGCTGCACCAGGGTCTGACGCACCACCACGCTGACCATGTCCGCGGCCCCCGACACCGCCAGCGCGGCCAGGGACAGCCACAGGCTGGTCGAGACGCCGAACACCAGCGTGGCCAGGCCGAACACAGCCACCGCCCCGAGCAGCTTGCGGCCGACATGGCGCTCCAGAGGCCAGCGGGTCAGCCAGACCGACATCAGCAACGCCCCGGCCGCCGGGGCCGCGCGCAGCAAGCCCAGGCCCCAGGGCCCCACCTGGAGCACGTCCTTGGCGTAGATGGGCAGCAGCGCCACGGCCCCGCCCAGCAGCACCGCAAACAGGTCCAGCGACACGGCGCCCAACACCACCTTGCGGTCCCAGATGAAACGCACCCCGGCCATCAACGTGCCCAGCGACACCGGCTCGCGCGGCGCCGGCGCGTGGTCGTAATGCACCCCCAGGATCAGGCCAATGCCCAAGGCAAACAACACGCTGCAGGTCGCATACACCGCGGTGGCCCCGGCGACAAAGATCACCCCACCGAGCGCGGGCCCGCCAATGATGGCGGCCTGCATGCCCGCCGACGCAAAGGCCATGGCGCGCGGCAACAGGGCGGGCGGCACCAGCACGGGCGTCAGGGCCTGCTGCGCCGGCATCTGGAAGGCGCGCGCCGCGCCCAGCACCACCGACAGGCCCAGCAACCAGTCGCGGCTGATCCAAGCCCCTTCGGTGCCCAGCACCAGGATCAGGGCCACCAGCGCCTGCGACGCCACACACCCGGCGACGATGCGCGCCCGGTGCACCCGGTCGGCCACATGGCCTGCCACCAGGGTCAACAGCAGCGCCGGCACAAACTGGTAAAGCCCCACCAGGCCCAGGTCCCAAGCGCTGCCGGTCAGGTCGTACATCTGCCAGCCCACGGCCACCATCAGCATCTGGCTGCCGGTGGTGGCGGCCAGTCGGGTGAACCAAAAACGCATGAAAGCACGCTGCTGCAAGAGCACAGCAAAGCTGGACGTCGCGGGCTCGGACGCCCCTGAAACCGATTGAGTCATGGACTTCAGCATAGCAGCCCCGTCGGGTGTGGCGCCTACGCAAAAACCGCTGCAGTTCACCTGAAAAGCGCATGAGCAGCGGCACAATGAATCCATGGAAAGCAACACCCAACTCAACGACCGCCGCCTGGCCAACGCCTGGGCAGAACTGCAGGCCCACGCCAACGGTGGGGCTACGCTGGACGCCGATGCCTACCGCCTGGCCTTTGCCGACCCTGAATTCTTGATGCGGCGCGAAACCCGCGGCATCCGCTTCCAGTTGGAGATGCTCAAACCCGATCTGGCGCAGGCCGAACAGGGCATTGACAACACGGTGGTGGTGTTTGGCAGTGCGCGCTACCTGGCGCCTGAAGACGCTGCCACCGCCTTGGCCCAAGCCCAGGCCAGTGGTGACGCGGCGGCCCTGGCCAAGGCCCAGCAGGCCGTGCGCAACGCGCGCTACTACGACCTGGCGCGCCAGTTCGCGCGCCTGGTGGCGACCGAGAGCGAGAAGCGCCCGGTCAGCGAACGCCTGTACATCTGCACCGGGGGCGGCCCCGGCATCATGGAAGCCGCCAACCGCGGCGCCCATGACGTGGGCGCCCTCAACGTGGGCCTGAACATCGCCCTGCCCCACGAGCAAAGTGGCAACCCCTACATCTCGCCCAGCCTGTGCTTCAAGTTCCACTACTTTGCGCTGCGCAAGATGCATTTCATGATGCGCGCCAAGGCACTGGTGGCCTTCCCCGGGGGCTTCGGCACCCTGGACGAGCTGTTTGAGGTGATGACCCTGGTGCAGACCGGCAAGGCCAAGGCGGTGCCCATCGTGCTGTTTGGCAGCGACTACTGGAAGCGCCTGATCAACTTCGACCTGATGGTGGAAGAAGGCACCATCTCACCGCAGGACATCAAGCTGTTCCACTTCGCGGACGACCCGGCCACCGCCTGGCAACAGATCCAGGCCTTTTACGGCCTTTGAACCCCGACGGATCCCAGCGCGGGCCCAATTGGGGCGCAGTGATCCCAACCGGGGTTCACGGTGATGGCGGCCGCTTGTCCGCCCGCGGCCCGTCGGCCCACTGCCTGCCAACCGCCGGCGGTGGCAGCCAACCGCTCAATGCGACGGCGGCGGTGGGGTGGGCGCGGGCAGCTGCGCGTGCCGCATGCCCCAGGCCAGGCGTGAACCCAGGCCGACCAGGGCCCCCGAGGCCCAGAACACCGAGCCAATGCCCACCAGCGCACCGGCCGAACCAAACAGCATCGGCATCATCACGCTGGAGGCGTTGATGGTCATCAGGCGCAGGCCCAGGGCCTCGCCGTGGCGGTCGTGCGGCGTGATCTGGTGCAGGGTGCTCATGATCATGGGCTGCACCGCCCCCAGGGCAAAGCCCGCCAGCACCGAGCACAAGCCCATCGCCCAAGGCCCTTGCAGCAGCGGGTAGACCGCAAACAACAAGGCCGTGGCCAGCATGGCGCTCATGATCACGGCCCACTCGCGCACGCGCTCGGCGAACCAGGGCAGCAGCAAACGCACGGCTGACGCCGACACCGCGAACGCCCCCAGCAAGGCCCCGATCACCGAGGCGCTGAGGCCCCGTTCGTGCCCCAGGATGGGCACCACAAAGGTGTGCACATCCCAGCACGAGGACAGGAACCAGTTCAACAGCAACAGGCGCCTGAAGCCTTCGTCACGCAACAGGGACCAGGCCGGGCGACGTTGATCGGCGGGGGGCACCGCCACCGCAGGCAAGGCCCGCACCGAACGCAGCCAGGCCCAGGCCAGCAGGGGCAAGGCGGCCATCAGGGCAAAGGCCGCCCGAAAACCTAGGTGGTCGATCATCAAGCCCGCCAGGAACGGGCCGACAAAGTTGGACACCGCCGGCCCCAGCGACAGCCAGCTGAAGACCCGTTTCAGCTCGGTCGGCCCCTCGGCCAGGCGGCCGACGTGGCGCTGCAGCGCGATCACGGCGGCACCTGCCGCCCCGCCCGTGCACAGCGCGGCCACACAGAGGCACAGGTAGTGGGGCCAGATCACGGCCAGCCCCGCGCCACCACACGCCACCCCGACGCACCAGGCCAGCGGCCTGTGCAAGCCGTGTCGGTCCGCAAAGCGCCCCGCGGGCAAGGCCAGGAACACCTGGGTCAGCGCGAACAAGGCCAGCAGCACGCCCACGGCCGCCGCGCTGTAGCCCTGCTGCAGCGCCAGCAGCGGCGCGGCCATGCGCATGCCCGCCATGGTGGCGTGGATGCAGACCTGGGCCGAAATCAGCCGCAGCAGTTCGGCATTGAGGCGGCGCGTCGAATCCGTGGCGTGGGCGTCCATCACTCGGCTCAACCCGCGTCCAGGTCCCCCGCAGCGGGGGCCACCGGGCGGCCAGCCCCCAACTCAGGCAACAAGCGCTCGGCGTCGGGCCCGGGCAGGGCTTCGACGTTTTTCAGGGCGCGGTTCATGACGTTGCTGCGCGTCTGCGCCTTGTCCAGGGTGTTGAGCACGGTCTGGGTTTGCTCCTTGACCTTGGCCAGCACCTCGCCAAACTTGTTGAACTCGGTCTTGACGGCCCCCAGCACCTGCCAGACTTCGCTGGAGCGGCGCTCCAGCGCCAGCGTGCGAAAGCCCATGTGCAGCGCGTTCAGCATGGCCATCAGGGTGGTGGGGCCCGCCAGGGTGACGCGGTGCTCCTGCTGCAGCAGTTCGATCAGCCCCGGGCGGCGCAGCACCTCGGCGTACAGGCCTTCGGTGGGCAAGAACAGGATCGCAAAGTCGGTGGTGTACGGGGGCTCGACGTACTTCTCGGCAATGGACCTGGCCTCGGCGCGGATGCGCATTTCCAGCGCCTTGCCGGCCGCCTCGGCGGCCACCGCGTCGGCGCGCTGCTGGGCTTCCAGCAGGCGCTCGTAGTCCTCGTTGGGAAACTTGGCGTCGATCGGCAGCCACAGCGGGCGCCCGTCCTCGGACTTGCCTGGCAGGCGGATCGCAAAGTCGACCGGGCTCTTGCTGCCGGGCCGGGTCACCACCTGCTCGGCGTACTGGTCGGGCGCCAGCACCTGCTCCAACAAGGCGCTGAGTTGCGCCTCACCGAACATGCCCCGGGTTTTGACATTGCTCAGCAGGTGCTTCAGGTCGCCGACGCCCTGGGCCAAGGTCTGCATCTCGCCCAGGCCTTTGTGCACCTGGTCGAGTCGGTCGGCCACCTGCTTGAAGCTCGCGCCCAGCCGGGCCTCGAGCGTGGCCTGCAGCTTCTCGTCGACGGTCTGGCGCATCTCGTCGAGCTTGGCCGCGTTGTTGTGCTGCAGCTGGGCCAGTTGCGCCTCGAGGGTGGCGCGCACCTCGCTCAAGCGCCGCGCATTGGATTCACTGAGGCCCTGGATCTGCACCGACAGGGTGTCGGTCAGGCTTTTCTGCAACAGGCCCAACTGCTGGCCGAAGGCGTCAATCTGGCTGTTCTGGGTGCGCGTGGCCTCGGCGCTTTGCAGCACCAGGGTCTGCTGGAAGGTGGCCAGCACCTGGCTCAACTCCTGGCGGGTGGCCCGGGCCGACTCGGCCAGCTCGCGGCGCAGCTCGCGTTCGCTGCGCTCGACGGCAGCGGTCAAGGCGGCGGTCGCACTGGCCACCGCCTCGTGGGACGACGCGGGCCGGCGCAACAGCAGGGCCAGCAACAGCACCAGCAGCAGCGCGTACAGCCCGCCAAAAATCAGGGTCTCTCCAGCGGGCATGCGTGACTCAGGCCGACGCCAACACCGACGGGTTCAACGGCGTGACAGGGCGCCCCTGGGTCAGGAAGCCAATCAGGTTGTCGGCGGCCAACTGGGCCATGGCGCGGCGGGTGGTCATGGTGGCACTGGCGATGTGGGGCGTGAGCACCACGTTGGGCACGGTCAGCAGGTCCGGGTGCACCGAGGGCTCGCCTTCGAACACATCCAGCCCGGCGGCCGCGATGCGGCCTTCGCGCAGGGCCTGGGCCAGCGCGGCATCGTCCACGATGCCTCCCCGGGCGATGTTGATCAGCGTCGCGGAGGGCTTCATCAGGGCCAGCTCAGCGGCTCCGATGGTGTGGTGCGAGGCCGCGCTGTAAGGCACCACCAGCACCACATGGTCGGCGGTGCGCAGCAGTTCTTCCTTGCCCACGTACTGGGCCTGGCACTGGGCCTCGAGCTCGGGCGAGAGGCGCGAGCGGTTGTGGTAGATCACCTTCATGCCAAAGCCCAGCGCACCGCGGCGGGCCACGCCCTGGCCAATGCGCCCCATGCCGATGATGCCCAGCGTGGCGCCATGCACCTCGGTGCCAGCGAACAGGTCATAACGCCACTTGGTCCACTCACCGCGGCGCAGGTAGTGCTCGCTTTCGGTGACACGGCGCGCCGTGGCCATCAGCAGGGCAAAGCCGAAATCGGCCGTCGTCTCGGTCAGCACGTCGGGGGCGTTGGTGGCCAGCACGCCGCGGGCGGTCATGGCGTCGACGTCGAAGTTGTTGTATCCCACGGCCATGTTGGCGCAGATCTTGAGCTGCGGGCAGGCGGCCAGCAGCTCGGCGTCGATGCGCTCACTGCCGGTGGTGAAGGCCCCGTGCTTGTCGGCCAGGCGGCGCGCCAGCTCGGCTTTGGACCACAGCACATCGTCCTGGTTGGACTCGACCTCGAAGTGCTCGCTGAGCAGGGCCAGGGTTTCAGGGAAAACGGCGCGGGCTACCAGAATTTTGGGCTTGGTCATGGAACAGACAGGGCTTGGGACAACAAACGCACAGCCCCTGCGCAAGCCGGGGCTGGCACGGAAAGCTCAGGGCGAGGCGATCTCGAACACCTGGCGCAGGTAGGCCAGGTACTTCTCGTCGTCGCACATGTTCTTGCTCGGCGAATCGGACAGCTTGGCCACCGGCTGGCCGTTGCAGCGCGTCATCTTGATGACGATCTGCAAGGGCTCATAACCCAGGTCATTGGTCAGGTTGGTGCCAATGCCAAACGCCAGCAGGCAGCGGCCGCGGAACTGCTGGTACAGCTCGATGGTGCGCGGGATGGTCAGGCCGTCGCTGAAGATCAGGGTCTTGGTGCGCGGGTCGACGCGGTTGTTGCGGTAGTGCTCGATCAGGCGCTCGCCCCAGGCGAAGGGGTCGCCACTGTCGTGGCGGGCGCCGTCAAACAACTTGCAGAAGTACAGGTCGAAGTCGCGCAGAAACGCATTGATGCCGTAGACGTCGCTGAGCGCAATGCCCAGGTCACCCCGGTACTCTTTGGCCCAGGACTCGAAGCCGAACACCTGGCTGTCGCGCAGCCGCGGCCCCAGGGCCTGGCACGCCTGCAGGTACTCGTGGGCCATGGTGCCCAGCGGGGTCAGGCCCAGGCGCATGGCGGCCAGCACGTTGCTGGTGCCCGCAAACTGGTCGCCCTGGCCTTTGCCCAGGCGGTTGTTGAGCACGCGCAGCACCTCTTCGTGCCAGGCGCGCGAGAAACGGCGCCGCGTGCCGTAGTCGGCGATCTTGAGGTTGGACAAGCCTTCGCCCTGCAACTGCGCAATCTTCACATCCAGGCGGCGGCGCCCCTCGGGGAAGTCCGGCACCGACTGGGTGTTGCGGAAGTACACCTCGTTGACGATGGCCAGCACCGGGATCTCAAACAGGATCGTGTGCAGCCAGGGCCCGCGGATCGTGATGTCGATCTCGTTGGAGGGCAGCGGCGTGATGGTGATGTACTTCTCGTTGAGCCGGAACAGGCCCAGGAAGTCGACAAAGTCGCTCTTGATGAAGCGCATCGAGCGCAGGTATGCCAATTCGGCGTCCTGGAAGTGCAGGCTGCACAGGGAGCGCACCTCGTCGCGGATCTCATTGGCGTAGGCCGCCAGGTTGACGCCCGGGTTGCGGCAGCGGAAACGGTATTCCACTTGGGCCCCAGGGAACTGGTGCAGCACCACCTGCATCATGGTGAACTTGTACAGGTCGGTGTCGAGAAGGCTGGTGATGATCATGGTGTGCTGCGGCAAGGGGGGCCGCACTGTCGACGGTCGGGGCCGGTGCGGCTTCGGGCTGGCAAGCCCGCCCGAAACCTGGGAACCAAAGAAGAACCTGGCCCATATTGTGGCACCGACGCCCGAGGCTGGCAGATCCGCCCCGCTGCGGCCCGGTGGGGCTCGCAGCCATTGAACGCCAGGTGAATTTTGCGCTCAGAGCGCCGCCCCGGGAGGCGCGATGGTCACTGGGGGCACACACCATTGGCGATCCAGCCCATCGCCAGTGCAGAGGTCACCCCGCCCCATGGACCCAGGGGGGCCGAACATCGGTCAGCGCCTTAGCGCCTCAACGCGTCAGCGCGTCAGGCCCTGGAGCACGGCCCGCAAAGGGGCCGGCACCGGCACCGGTCGGCGGGTTTCGCGGTCAACATAGACATGGACAAAATGCCCTTTGGCAGCCGTCAGCGGCGCGCCCTCGGCAAACAGGCCAACCTCATAACGCACGCTGCTGTTGCCCAGACGCGCCACGCGGATACCGGCTTCGATGTTTTGCGGAAACGCCAGCGGGGCAAAGTAATTGCATTGGGTTTCGATCACCAAGCCAATCGTGGCGCCCTGGTGAATGTCCAACACGCCTTGTTCGATCAAGTAGGCGTTGACCGCCGTGTCAAACCAACTGTAGTAGACGACGTTGTTCACATGGCCGTAAACATCGTTGTCCATCCAGCGCGTGGTGATGGTCCGAAAAGCAGCGTAGGCCGTTCTTTCTTCAGGCCCCTGACGAGAGTGATCACTCACCTTGGCGGCTTCATTCGGCATGGTTGGCTCCGTGTTCTCAGGGGCCAGGGCGGTCAACCAACCGCCCGGCCCGTCCTGCATTGATTCGATGTTCAACCGCGTCCGGCGCGGGCCAGCGCCGCGCTCCAGCCCCGAGCGCGGCCAACCCATGGCGGTGGCCAGCGGCTGGCGTGGGCCACCGGACGCGCCGCCGATAATACAGCGCCCCCCGCGGGCGGGACTGGGTCAGGCGTCCCCTGCCGGACAGGCGATGGCCCCATTCGCCGAGGCGGGCCCGGCCCCAGTGGCCCAGACCCGAGGCCTTTCATTTTCAACAACAAGACAGGGAGTTCACTTCATGACATTCAGCCGACAAGTGCTGGGCCTTTTGGCGCCCGCGCTCAGCCTGGCACTGCTGGCCCCACTCAGCCCAGCCCAAGCCCAAGCCACCGCCCCGTTTCCGAGTCAGCCGATCCACATCGTGGTCGGCTTCCCACCCGGGGGCGTGCCCGACACCCTGGCGCGCATCCTGGCCGAGAAGGCCAACCTGGGCCAGCCCATCGTGGTGGACAACAAGCCGGGCGCCGGCGGCAACCTGGGTGGCGAAACCGTGGCCAAGGCCAAGCCGGACGGGTACACCGTGATGATGGGCGGCATCGCAACCCACTCCATCAATGGCTCGATCTACCCGAACCTGCCCTTTGACATGGTGAAGGACTTCAGCCCGATTTTGTGGGTGGCGGCCACCCCGAACGTGCTGGTGGTGCACCCCTCGGTCCCCGCCCACAACGTGGCCGAGCTGATCGCCCTGGCCAAGGCCCAGCCGGGCCAGCTGACCTACGGGACGCCGGGCATCGGCACCTCGCCGCATGTGGCGGGCGAGATGTTCAACGCCATGGCTGGGGTCAAGCTGACCCATGTGCCCTACCGAGGCCGCGCCCAGGCGGTGCCCGAGTTGCTGGGCGGCCACATTGCCACCATGTTCGACAACCTGCCCTCGGCGCTGCCCGCGATCCGCGAAGGCAAGGTGCGCGCGCTGGGGATCACCAGTTTGAAACGCTCCGCCTCGGCCCCTGACATTCCCACGTTGGCAGAGCAAGGCCTCACGGGGTTCGAAGCCGACTCCTGGCTGGCCATTTTTGGCCCTGGCAAGCTGCCACCGGACGTCCAGGCCAAGTTGGCCGCTGAAGCCCAACGCGTGTTCAGTCTGCCCGACGTGCAAGCGCGCATGCGGGCCCTGGGCATGGAGCCCATCGCGGCAGGCCCCAGCCAACTGGCCGCCCACCAGCGCAGCGAGATCGCCAAATGGGCCAAGGTGATCCGCGACGCCGGCATCAAGCCCGAGTGACGCTGGGCCGCGGTGCGCCGCCCTGGCGCGGCGCGGCCCTGGTCCCGGCCTGACGACGAGCAGCCAGGGATCCCCCAGCGGCTGGGCGAGCGGGCGGCGCGGTTAACATGCGGCATCGAGGTGTGTTCAAGGTCTGTTTCGACAGACCAACGGAGACACCAGACCCCGTGCCTGCTGAAAGTTTCCGCTTGCCCGATTGACCATGAGTGCCTCGCTCCGCGCCGAGACCGCCACGTCCGCTTCGCCCACCGACCCCCAGGCCGCCGTCGCGGCGGGGCTGAGCTGTCACCGCCAGGGGCGCCTGGATGAAGCCCGGGCCCATTACCACCAGGCGCTGAGGGCCGACCCGGGGCAGGTGCAGGCGCTGCATTTCCTGGGCATCTCGTACGCGCAGGCCCAGCAGCCCGACCTGGCGCTGCCCTGGTTGGAACAAGCCTGCCAACTCGCCCCCGCCGAGGCCCCACTGCACTACAGCCTGGGCAATGTGCTCAGCGACCTGGGTCAACACGAGGCGGCGGTGGCGGCCTACCAAACGGCCTTGCAGCATCAACCCGGCTGGGTCGCGGCCTGCAACAACCTGGGTCTGGCCTGGCGCGCCCTGGGCCGGCATGGCGAGGCGCTGGCCGCTTTTGAGCAAGCCCTGCAAACCCAACCCACCTATGCGGTCGGGCACAACCACAAGGGCCTCACACTGGTGGCCCTGGGCCAGACCACCAGCGCCCTGCCCTGCTACGAACAGGCCCTGCAACTGAACCCCCGCTATGCCGAAGCCCACGCCAACCTGGCCAGTGCGCTGGACCAGTTGGGCCAGCATGACGACGCGCGCGCCCACTGGGCTCAGGCGGTGCAGTGGCGGCCGCAGGATGTCCAGGCCCGGCTGGGCCTGGCCCGCAATGGACTGGCGCGGCGCCAGGCCGGCGAGGCGGTCGCCACCCTCGAGCCACTGCTGAGCCAGCCTGCCGTGCCCGATGCGGTGCGCCACCTGCTGGGCGTGGCGCGGCTGGAACTGGGCGATTACGCCGGCGCCATCGCCCTGTTGGAGCCCCTGCGCGAGGCCACGCCGCCGCTCCCTTTTCTGCTGGGGGAACTGGCGCACGCCCGCTTGCAGTCGGCGGACTGGGCGGGCCTGGACGGGCTGCGGACCCAGATCGAGGCCGGCCTGCGCCAGCGCCAGCCCACGGTCCTGCCCTTCACGGCCCTGAGCCTGACCGATGACCCGGCCTGGCAGCGCCAGGCGGCCGAGCTGTTCCTGGCCCACGAGTACCCCGCCTGGCTGCCTGCGGTGCCCGAGCGCCCCGCCCCACGGCCCCGGGCAAGCCGGACCAAAGTCCGGCTCGCCTACCTGTCGGCGGACTTCCACCTGCACGCCACCACCCACCTGATGGCGGAGCTGTTTGAGCTGCACGACCGACAGCGCTTCGAGCTGATCGCGCTGTCGTATGGCCCGCGCTGGGAAGACCCCGCGCGGCAACGCCTGCGCGCCGCCTTTGACCAGTTCTGGGAGGTGGACGACCTCAGCGATCCAGCCATCGCCCAGCGGGCCCGGGCGCTGGGCGTGGACATCGCCATCGACCTCAAAGGTTTCACCACCTGGGGCCGGCCGGGCATTTTTCTGCACCGCGCCGCGCCCTTGCAGGTCAGTTACCTGGGCTACCCAGGCACCTGGGGCCACCCGGTCATGGACTATGTGATCGCGGACCGCCACGTCATCCCGCCGCAGGCCCGGGATCATTTCAGTGAGAAGGTGGTCTACCTGCCTCACAGCTACCAGGTCAACGACCGCCAGCGCGCTGTTTCCACGCGCCAATACGCGCGCGCCGACTGCCAGCTGCCGCCCCAAGGGCTGGTCTTTTGCTGCTTCAACAACACCTACAAGATCAGCCCCGAGACGTTCACCGTGTGGATGCGCATCCTGCAGCGCTGCCCCGGCAGCGTGCTGTGGCTGCTGGAGGACAACCCCCACGCCCAACAACGACTTCAGGCGGCCGCCCAAGCGCAGGGCGTGGCCCCGGAACGGCTGGTGTTCGCACCCCGCTGGCCCTCGGCCGAGCACCTGGCCCGCCAAACGCTGGCCGACCTGGTGCTGGACACCTTCACCTACAACGCCCACACCACCGCCAGCGATGCGCTGCGCGCAGGGGTGCCTGTGCTGACCTGCCCCGGCGCCAGCTTTGCCAGCCGGGTCGCCGCCAGCCTGAATGCCGCGGTGGGCCTGCAAGCCCTCAACTGCGCCAGCCCAGCCGACTACGAAGCCGAGGCCGTGGCACTGGCCCAGCAGCCTGAGCGCTTGCAAGGCCTCAAGCAACACTTGCGCGAGCAGGGCCTGCAAGCGCCCCTGTTTGACAGCCCCCGCTTCACGCGCGACCTGGAAGCCGCCTACCTCGCCATGCTGGACCGGCAAGACCAGGGCTTGCCCCCCTCCCACCTGGCACTGCCGCCGACCTGACGCCCACGCCAGGCCGGATCCAGCCCCGAGGGGCGCCTCGGACCGGGCTTGGCTCAGCCCTTAGAATTGTTCGACTTCTTACAAAACCCCGCTTTTTGCCCCCGACGGGACCGGCCCGCGCCTCGACGGCGGCCCAGCGCCCTGCCCCACCCACGTTTGCACGCCCCGACCTTGCCATGACCAGTCGCCAAGCCAGGATCCAGGAAGACACCGACTTTCGCGTGCTGCGCATCCTGCAAGACAACCCCGACTTGACCCAGCGCGAACTCGCGGACCGGCTCGGGGTCAGCGTGGGCGGCCTGAATTACTGCCTCAAGGCACTGATCGACAAAGGCTGGGTCAAGGTGCAGAACTTCAGCGAAAGCAAGAACAAATTTGGCTACGTCTACCTGCTGACCCCCAGTGGACTGAGCCACAAAGCCGCGCTGACGGGTCGGTTCCTGAAGCGCAAACTCGAAGAATACGAAGCGCTGCAAGCCGAGATTGACGCCCTGCGCCAAGAAATCAGAGACATGCCACCGGCAACGGCGGCCGATAAGAGCCCCCGCGAGGGGACCTGTTGAGCCCCTTCGGGCCCCATTTGACTGTCACACACCACCTCAACCATTCGCCACCAGGCAAGGGAACCCCAACCATGAAAATTGCGATCGCCGGAACCGGTTATGTCGGCTTGTCCAACGCGGTGCTGCTGGCACAGCAGCACGAGGTGGTGGCACTGGACATCGTGGCCGACAAGGTGGCGTTGATCAACAGCCGCCGCAGCCCGATTGTCGACACCGAGATCGAAGACTTCCTGGCCCATAAACCCCTGAACCTGCGCGCCACCCAGGACAAGCAGGACGCCTACCAGGGCGCCGACTACGTGATCGTGGCCACCCCGACCGATTACGACGTGGACACCAACCGCTTCAACACCCGCTCGGTGGAAGCCGTGATCCGCGACGTCATGGCCATCAACCCACAGGCTGTGATCGTCATCAAGTCCACCGTACCGGTGGGCTACACGGCCAAGACCCGCGCCGAGCTGAACTGCGACAAGCTGATCTTCTCGCCAGAGTTTCTGCGCGAAGGCCGCGCCCTGTACGACAACCTGCACCCCTCACGCATCGTGGTGGGCGAGCGCTCCGAGCGCGCCCGTGTGTTTGCGCACCTGCTCAAGGACTGTGCGGTCAAGCCGGACATCGAGGTGCTGCTGACCGACTCGACCGAAGCCGAGGCCATCAAGCTGTTCTCCAACACCTACCTGGCCATGCGCGTGGCGTACTTCAACGAACTCGACACCTATGCGGCCACCCATGGCCTGGATTCGCGCCAGATCATTGAAGGCGTGGGCCTGGACCCACGCATCGGCAAGCACTACAACAACCCGTCCTTTGGTTACGGCGGCTACTGCCTGCCCAAGGACACCAAGCAGTTGCTGGCCAACTACAACCAGGTGCCACAGAACCTGATCCACGCCATCGTGGAATCCAACACCACGCGCAAGGACTTCATCGCCAGCGCGATTCTGGCCAAAAAACCGAAAGTGGTCGGCGTCTATCGGCTGATCATGAAAGCCGGCTCGGACAACTTCCGCGCCTCCAGCATCCAGGGCATCATGAAGCGCATCAAGGCCAAGGGCATCGAGGTGATCGTGTACGAGCCAGCCATGACGGAAGAACTTTTCTTCAATTCCCGCGTGGTCAATGACCTCGACGCTTTCAAGCGGGAGGCGGATGTGATTGTGTCGAACCGGATGAACAAGGCACTGGCTGACGTCGAGGAGAAAGTCTTCACGCGCGACTTGTTCGGGGGCGACGACTGACCGTCATCCCATCTACGACATGACCGATGAGCCGTTGAACCCAAACCTCATCGGTGCTGGCGGCGTACCGAGCCACGGTGGGCCCTGCCGCTCTGAATTGAAACTGCCCCATGAAGCGCCTCTTTGACCTGACCCTGGCCCTGATCGCCCTGGCCCTGCTGTTGCTGCCCATCGCGCTGGTGGCCCTGGCGGTGCGCCTGACCTCGACCGGCCCGGCGCTGTACTGGTCCGACCGGGTGGGCCGTCACCAGCGCATTTTCCGCATGCCCAAGTTCCGCAGCATGCGCGTGGGCACGCCCGCCGTGGCCACCCACCTGCTGAGCAACCCGGACAGCCACCTGACCCCCATTGGGTCGTTTTTGCGCCGCTCCAGCCTCGACGAAATGCCGCAACTGTGGAGCATCCTCAAGGGCGACATGAGCCTGGTCGGACCGCGCCCGGCGCTGTTCAACCAACAGGACCTGATCGCGCTGCGCGAGCAGCACGGCGTCAACGACCTGCTGCCCGGCCTCACTGGCTGGGCCCAGGTGAACGGCCGCGATGAACTGGCCATCGAGCAGAAAGTGGCCTATGACACCGAATACCTGCAACGCCAGTCCTTGGCCTTTGACCTGCGCATCCTGTGGTTGACGGTCATCAAAGTGCTGCGCCGGGAAGGCGTGACGCACTGACCCGGGCCAACCTTCGGCCTGACCGTGTGCCCGCCCAACGCTGAGACGGGCGGCTCGGCTTGACCTGGCGCCAACCAAGCGTAGGGGGCGGGCACTTCGGGCGTTCCGCACGCGGGGCCGCCTCGCTTGCGGTGCGCCAAGCCCTATGATGGCGGGTTACGCTGCCCCGCACTTTGCCTGCTGCCCTTCGCCATGTTCAAGGCCTTCACCGAATTCCTGATCGACCTGCCGCGCCCGGCCAAGCGGGTGCTGGCGCTGAGCGTGGACGCCCTGCTGTGCGCGCTCACGGTGTGGCTGGCCATGAGCTTGCGCTACGAAACCTGGATCGTGCCACGCGAAGGCCAATGGCTGGCCATCGGCCTGTCGCCCGCGCTGGCCCTGCCCATCTTTGTGGTGCATGGTTTGTACCGCGCCATCTTCCGTTACGCAGGCTGGTCGGCGCTGATGACGGTGATCCGCGCGGTGGCCGTGTACGGCGTGCTCTACGCCATGGCCTTCACCTTGATCAGCGTGTCCGGGGTGCCGCGCACCGTGGGCCTGTTGCAGCCGATGCTGCTGTTGCTGGCAGTCGGCGGTTCGCGCCTGGTGGCACGCTATTGGCTCAGCGGGCTGTACCAAAGCAAACTGCAACGCGCCCAGCTGCCGCGGGTGCTGATCTACGGCGCCGGTGCAGCGGGCCGCCAGTTGGCCGATGCGCTGTCGGCCAGCCACGAAATGCAGGCCGTGGGCTTCCTCGACGACGACGAGCGGCTGCACGGCCAGACGCTGAGCGGCCTGCCCATCCATGACCCCCAGCAGCTCGAGAGTTGCGTGCAAAAGCACCGCATCCACACCATCTTGTTGGCCGTGCCGTCGGCCACGCGGCAGCGGCGCAACGACATCTTGCTGCGCGCCAGCCGGGCCCAGGTGTCCGTGCGCACCCTGCCCAACCTGCTGGACCTGGCCCAGGGCCGGGTGCAGGTGAGCGACCTGCGCGAGCTGGACATCGAAGACCTGCTGGGCCGCGACCCGGTGGCGCCGGACACCGAACTGCTGCACCGCCATGTGCGCCACAAGGTGGTGCTGGTGACCGGTGCCGGGGGCTCGATCGGCAGCGAGCTGTGCCGCCAGATCCTGCAGGGGCAGCCGCGCCTGCTGCTGCTGCTGGACCTCAATGAGTTCGCGCTCTACCAGATCCACCAGGAACTGCAGGGCTGGCAACAGCTGCAAGCCGGTGGTGCCGACGCCAGCCCGACGCAGCTGCTGCCGCTGCTGGCGTCGGTGCAGGACGCCGACCGCCTGAGCGAAATCATGGCCACCTGGCGGCCCGACACCATCTACCACGCGGCCGCCTACAAGCACGTGCCCCTGGTCGAGCACAACCCGGCCGAGGGCCTCAAGAACAACGTCTGGGGCACCTGGACCTGCGCCCGCGTGGCCCAGCAGCACGGCGTGGAGCGCTTTGTGCTGATCAGCACCGACAAGGCCGTGCGCCCCACCAACATCATGGGCGCCAGCAAGCGCCTGGCCGAGATGGTGCTGCAGGGGCTGGCAGCCGACCGGGCGGGCGCCGCTGGCGTCGCCCCCAGCGTGGGGCCCACCTGCTTCAGCATGGTGCGCTTCGGCAATGTGCTGGGGTCTTCGGGTTCGGTGGTGCCCCTGTTCCGGCGCCAGATCAAAGCGGGCGGCCCCATCACCCTGACCCACCCGGACATCACACGCTACTTCATGACCATCCCCGAGGCCGCGCAGTTGGTGATCCAGGCGGGCGCCATGGCCCGGGGCGGCGACGTGTTCCTGCTCGACATGGGGCAACCGGTGCGCATCCAGGACCTGGCTCGCAAGATGGTGGAACTGTCGGGCCTGACGATCCGCGACGCTCAGACCCCGGATGGTGACATCGAGATCGAGATCACCGGCCTGCGCCCCGGCGAAAAGCTCTATGAAGAATTGCTGATTGGCGATCACCCCGAGCCCACCCAGCACCCGCGCATCATGAAGGCGCGCGAGGACTTTCTGCCCTGGCCCGAACTGCAGCACCGGCTGGCCACACTGCGCGAGGCCCTGAACCGGCACGATGCGCTGGCCATTCGCGAGCAGATGGTGGCCCTGGTCAGCGGTTACGAGCCCAGCGACCCGGTGGTCGACTGGACGCACCTGGCGCAGCAAGACAGCCGCCAGCCCCGACCAGACACCCTGGCGCCCTGAGCGGACTCCAACCGGTCCAGGCCCCCATCAGAGGCCCAGCCGCTCTTCAGCAAAACAAGAACGCGAGGCTGGCCGCATCCTCTCCGAGGTGCAGCAAGGTCCAGGCGGCAACGCGGTAAGCCCAGCCCTGCCAGTCCGACCAGCGTCCGCCCCAGGGCGCATCGCTGGCGCCCTCGGCCGCGTCCACGCCCCAGGGGGGCATCGGCTCAGACAAAGTGCAGCCCCGGCGCGCCCTCGGGTGCCACCGCCTGCAGCCTGCCGATCACACTGGCCTGGGCAAAACCGTCTTCCTGGAAAGCGGCCAGCACCGCCGCGGCGGCCTCGGGTGCACAGCTGACCAGCAGCCCGCCGCTGGTCTGCGGGTCCGACACCAGCGCCTGCTGCCACGGCTCTGCCCATCTCGGCCAAAGCACCTGGTGGCCGTAGGCAGCCCAGTTGCGCGCCGACGCTCCGGTGACCACGCCCTCGCGGGCCCAGGCCACAGCGGCCTCGATCAGGGGCAGCTCAGCCAGCCGAACCTCGGCCACCACGCCCGAGCCCCGGCACACCTCGAGCAGGTGGCCTGCCAGGCCGAAGCCGGTCACATCGGTCATCGCATGCACCCCGACCAGGCCCCCCAGGCGCGAACCCACGCGGTTCAACTGGGTGGTGTGGGCCAGCATCTCGGCGTAGCCTGCGGCGTCCAACACCCCCTTCTTGAGGGCGGCCGACAAGATGCCCACCCCCAGCGGCTTGCCCAGCACCAGCACATCGCCCGGCTGCGCATCGGCATTGCGACGCACGCGGTCGGGGTGCACCAAGCCCAGGGCCACCAAGCCGTAAATGGGTTCCAGCAGGTCGATGGAATGCCCGCCCGCGATCGGGATGCCCGCGGCCCGGCAGACCTCGGCCCCTCCGGCCAGCACCTCGCCAATCGCCTCGGCCGACAGCTTGGCGATCGGCATGCCCACCAGCGCCAGCGCCAGGATGGGGGTGGCGCCCATGGCGTAGATGTCGGACAGCGCGTTGGTGGCCGCAATGCGACCGAAGTCGCGCGGATCGTCGACGATGGGGGTGAAAAAGTCCGTCGTCGCCACCAGGGCCTGCGTGTCGTTGAGGCGGTACACCGCCGCGTCGTCACTGGTCTCCAGGCCGACCATCAGCTCAGGGGGCATCAGGCCGCGCGGCGCGCGTGACAAAATCTCGCTCAACAAACCCGGCGCGATCTTGCAACCGCAACCACCGCCGTGGGAAAACTGGGTCAATGCTGGCAAAGAGGTGCTCATGGCTTATTTTGGCGTCAATTTGAATCGGCCTCGATCATGACCGCCTGGCGCGGGCCGGTGCCCATCACCGAACGACACCAGTTCGACACCTTGATCGACGCGCGCTCGCCCGCCGAGTTTGCGCTGGACCATGTCCCCGGGGCGATCAACTGCCCGGCGCTCGACGACGAGGAACGCCGCACCGTCGGCACGCTCTACAAACAGCAAGGCGCCTTCGAGGCCCGGCGCGTCGGTGGCGCCCTGGTGGCGGCCAACCTGGCACGCCACCTGCGCGAGCACTTTGCCGACCGCCCCGCCGATTGGAAGCCGCTGGTCTACTGCTGGCGCGGCGGCTTGCGCAGTGGCTCGATGGTTGCCTGGCTGCGCCTGGTGGGCTGGGATGCCCAGCAGGTGGCCGGTGGCTACAAGCGCTGGCGACAGCACGTCATCGACACCCTGGCCAGCCACAGCCCCACCTTGCGCTGGCAGGTGCTGGCGGGCGCCACCGGCACGGCCAAAACCCGGCTGCTGCAGGCGCTGGCGCGCGAAGGCGCCCAGGTGCTGGACCTGGAGCAACTGGCACGCCACAAGGGTTCGCTGCTGGGGGCCTGGCCAGGCCAACCACAGCCCTCGCAAAAGGCGTTTGAGACCGCTTTGGCGGTGGCGATCGAAGGTTTCGACCCCGCCCGGCCGGTCTGGATCGAAGCGGAAAGCCGCAAGATCGGCCAGCTGTCGGTGCCCAACCCCCTGCTGGCGGCGCTGCGCGCGGCGCCCTGCCTCGAGCTCACCGCCCCCAAGGCCGCGCGGCTGGCCTTCTTGCTGCAAGACTACGCCTACCTGGCCGAGCACGGCGAGGCCCTGGCCCAGCAACTGGCCCCGCTGCGCACCCTGCATGGCCACGACACCCTTTTGCAATGGCAGGACTGGGCCCGCCTGGCGCAACTGCCCCCCTTGTTCGAGCAGCTCATCACCCGCCACTACGACCCCCAGTACGCCCGGTCCCAAGCGGCCCACCTGCACGGCTGGAGCGCCCGGCAGACCCTGCCACTGGCCCAACTCGACCCCGAGACCCTGAGCCAAGTGGCCCGACAGCTCAAAGACCGCGTCCTGGACGCCCCCCCAGCCGCCCAGAAGGGGCGCTAGGGCGTTATCCTGTCACCTCTTTTTGGCGCACCGCACAACACCCCCATGGCCGACCGCTCGCCTTATGACATCGCCAAGGAAACGCTCAAGCAGCTTTCCCTGCGCAAGCTGATCCCCTCGCCTGAGAACTACCAGGCCCTGTTCCATGAAGTGGCGGGCACCCGCCATGTGGCCAACTTCCCTGAAGAAGCGCTGCGCGGCATTGGCCGCGTGCTGCCGGGCCAGACCCCAGCCCAGCAACGCCTGCTGACCCAATACGACACCGCCATCAGCCAGCGCAGTTGGGTGGGGGTGCAGGCGGCCCTGGTTGGCCTGGCCACCCAACCGCTGGTGGCCACGCCCTCGCACCTGCAAGACAAGTCCGTGATCAGCGAAGAGCTGATGGGTGAATTGCGTGAGCAGATTGCCCGCCTGGTCGAGAACATCCTGCCCATGGTCGGCGCCGACGACCCACGCCTGCAGCAGCAGGCCGAGCAACTGCTGCACTACGCCCGCCAGCCCGCGGCCGAGGCCGCCACGCTCAAGCTGATGCTGGGCAACCTGAGCTTTCGGCTGTCGTTTGCCTCGGAAGACCAGCTCGCCATCAAGAGCACCTTGCTGGCGCTGTTGCACCTGCTGTTCACCAACATCGGCGAACTGGCGGTCGACGACCGCTGGCTCAAGGGCCAGATCGACGCGCTGGTCAATGCCACCACGCCGCCCCTGACGCTGCGCCGCCTCGACGATGTGCAGGCCCGCCTCAAGGACGTGATCTTCAAGCAGTCCGAGGCCAAGGCCCGCGCCCTCGAGGCGCAAGACCAGATGAAGCAGATGCTGGCCGCCTTCATCGACAGGCTGTCCACCATGACCGAGCACAGCGGCAGCTACCAGGGCACCATCGAGCACTGCGCGCGCCAGCTGGAAAGCGCCGAAACCCTGGCCGACATCACCCCGGTGCTGCAAGAGGCCATCCAGGCCACGCGCTCGATGTCCATCGACACCCTGCACATGCGTGACGAACTGCGCGAGATGCGCGAGCGCACCGAGCAAGCCGACGCCGCGCTGCGCCGCATGCAGGAAGAACTGGACCGCGCCAGCTCGCAAGCTCGCCACGACCCGCTGACCGGGGCCCTGAACCGCAAGGGCCTGGACGAAACCCTGACCCGCGAGATCGCGCGCGCGCGCCGCCAGGACACCCCCATGTGCGTGGCCCTGCTCGACCTCGACAACTTCAAGAAACTCAACGACACCCTGGGCCACGACACCGGTGACGCCGCGCTGCTGCACCTGGTGCAGGTGGCGCGCAGCGCCATCCGGCCGCAAGACAGCCTGGCCCGTTACGGTGGCGAGGAGTTCTTGGTGGTGCTGCCCGACACCGACCAGGACAAGGGCGTCGAGGTCATGAAGCGGCTGCAGCGCGAACTGACCAAGAAGTACTTCCTCAAAGACAACGAGAAAGTGCTGATCACCTTCAGCGCGGGTGTGGCCCAGGTGGGCGCCGAAGAAGACACCACCGAAGCCATCAAGCGGGCCGACCAGGCGATGTACCTGGCCAAACGCTCGGGCAAGAACCGTGTCGTGGCGGCCTGATCGGGCCCTGGGGCCCGCCGGCACCGACCCGCGCGGCGGCCTGAATCGGCGTGACTGGCTGCAGGCCCTGCTGCTCAGCGCCACCCTGCAACCCTGGCAGGCCGGGGCCCAAACGGGCCGCCACCCAAGGCTGGCCGATCCGCCCTTTGCCTGCGGTGTCGCCAGCGGCAGCCCCAGCCACCACGGCGTGGTGCTCTGGACCCGACTCCATGTGGCCGACCCGCTGGACCCGCGCGCGCTGTCGGTGCGCTGGGAACTGGCCGAGGACGAGGGCTTTCAGCGCGTCGTGCAACGCGGCCAGACCGACACCCAGGCCGCCCTGGGCCAAGCCGTGCACGTCGAACTGCAAGGCCTGCCCGCGGACCGCTGGTTCCACTACCGCTTTCTGGTCGGCGATGCCGTCAGCCCGGTGGGCCGCACCCGCACCCTGCCCGCGCCCGACACCCTGGCCCCCCGGCTGCGCTTGGCCTTTGCCTCGTGCCAGCGCTGGGAGCACGGCTACTACGCGGCCTGGCGCCATGCCGCGGCACAGGCGCTGGACCTGGTGGTGTTTCTGGGTGACTACATCTACGAGTACGCCTCGCCGCGGGGCGGCGTGGCACCGCAGGCGACGCCGCCCATCCACCGGGTGCACAGCCTGCGCCGGGCCGTCAGCCTGGCCGACTACCGCGACCGCTACGCCCTGCACAAAAGCGACCCCGACCTGCAGGCTGCCCATGCCGCCTGCCCTTGGCTGCTGACCTGGGACGACCACGAGGTCGAAAACGACTACGCCGGCGTGCAAGGCCGCGAAGGCGCAAGCGCCGACTTCCTGGCCCAGCGCAGCGCGGCTTACCAGGCCTTTTACGAGAACATGCCGCTGCCCGCCTCGGTGCTGGTGCAGGGCCTGCAAGGCCTGAACCAGGCCGATGCGCTGCGCCTGTACCAACGCCACACCTTTGGCCGCCTGGCCCGCTTTCATGTGCTGGACGACCGCCAGTACCGGGCCGTGCAGGCCTGCCGCCATCCCAGCGACAGCAGCGCCGGCACCGTGCGGCCCAGCCGCTGCGCCGAACTGCGCGACCCCGGCCGCAGCCTGTTGGGCCCGGCCCAGGAGCAATGGCTGGCCCAGGGCCTGGCGCAAGACCACTCGGCGGGGGGCCCGCGCTGGACCGTGCTGGCCCAGCAAACGCTTTTTTCGCCGCGCCACTATGGCGGCGCCAGCGCCGCCGCGCAGGCCGACGAACCCACCCCGACCGACCCGTGGGACGGCTACCCCGCCGCGCGCCAGCGCCTGCTGGACACGCTGCAGGCCACGCCGCCCCGCAACACGGTGCTGATCGGGGGCGACATCCACCAGAACTACGTCTGCCAGGTGCAGGCCGACCCGACGCGCCCCGACTCGGCCGTGCTGGCCAGCGAGTTCTGCGGCACCTCGATCAGCTCCCACTCCGGCGCCACGCTGGCACGGGCCCAGGCCCTGCAACAGAACAACCCGCACGTGCTGCTGGCCAACCCCGAGCAACGCGGCTACGCCCTGGTCGAGCTGAACCCACAGCGCTGGCACACCACGCTGATGGCGGTGGACGACCCGGGCCGCGCCGACAGCCCGCTGCGCCCACTGGCCCGTTTTGTGGTGGAGGACGGCCGCGCCGGGCCGCAGCGCGACGGCTGATCCGGCCCTGCCCCTGCCCCTGGCCCAGGTCCGCGGCGAGGCCCTGGCACCACGGGCGGGAGCGAAGCCAGCCAGCGGTTTGGCGCAGCGGCGCCGGGGTCTGCGCCGGTCTGCACCGGCCTCAGGGCTTCAAACGTCGATGGCGGTGGCCGAACCCGCCTGGCGGCGCAGCTCGAACTTCTGGATCTTGCCGGTGCTGGTCTTGGGCAGTTCGCCAAACACCACCGCGCGCGGCACCTTGAAGCCCGCGAGGTGCTTCTTGCAGTGCGCCACGATGTCCTCGGGCGTGGTCTCGGCGCCCGCCTTGAGTTCGACAAAGGCGCAGGGGGTTTCCCCCCAACGCGCGTCGGGCTTGGCCACCACGGCGGCGGCCAGCACATCGGGGTGGCGGTAGAGCACGTCCTCGACCTCGATCGAAGAGATGTTCTCGCCGCCCGAGATGATGATGTCCTTGCTGCGGTCCTTGATCTTGATGTAGCCGTCGGGGTACTGCACCGCCAGGTCGCCACTGTGGAACCAGCCGCCGGCAAAGGCCTCGGCCGTCGCCTGGGGGTTCTTCAGGTAGCCCTTCATGGCGATGTTGCCGCGGAACATGATCTCGCCCATGGTCTCGCCATCGTGTGGCACCGGGGTCAGGCTGTCCTGGTTGAGCACCTGGACCTCGCGCTGCAGGTGGTAGCGCACGCCCTGGCGCGCGTTCAGGCGGGCCCGCTCGCCAATGTCGAGCTGGTCCCAGGCCTCGTGTTTGGCACACACGGTGGCCGGGCCATAGACCTCGGTCAGGCCGTAGACGTGGGTCAGGTCAAAGCCCAGTGCCTCCATGCCCTCGATCATCGAGGCCGGCGGCGCCGCCCCGGCCACCATGGCCTTGACGCCCTGGGGCAGGCCTTCTTTGAGGGCCGCGGGCGCATTGACCAGCAGGCCGTGGACGATGGGCGCGCCACAGTAGTGGGTCACGCCGTGCTCGCGCATCATGCCGAAAATGGCCTCGGGCTCGACCCGGCGCAGGCACACGTTGACGCCGGCACGCGCCGCCACCGTCCACGGAAAGCACCAGCCATTGCAGTGGAACATCGGCAGGGTCCAGAGGTAGACCGCGTGCTTGGGCATGTCCCATTCCAGCACGTTGGAGATCGCGTTCACTGCCGCGCCCCGGTGGTGGTAGACCACGCCCTTGGGGTTGCCGGTGGTGCCGCTGGTGTAGTTCAAGGCGATGGCGTCCCATTCGTCGGCAGGCCCCTCCCAGGCGTAGTCAGCGTCGCCGCCGGCCAGGAAAGCCTCGTAGTCCAGGCCCCCCAGGCGGACCGGTGCCGGGCCATACAGCGCGTCTTCGACCTCGATGACCTGCACCGGCAGGGACGATTGGCGCAGCGCCAGGGCCTTTTGCATGACCGGGGTGAATTCGGGGTCGACGATGACCGCCTTGGCCTCGCCATGGTCCAGCATGAAGGCGATGGTCTCAGCGTCCAGGCGGGTGTTCAGTGCGTTCAGCACGGCGCCGGCCATGGGCACGCCAAAGTGGGCTTCAACCATGGGCGGGGTGTTGGGCAACATCACGGCGACGGTGTCGTTCTTGCCGATGCCGGCCTGACGCAAGGCGCTGGCCAGCCGACGGCAGCGGGCGTAGGTCTGGGCCCAGGTACGGCGCAGGGCCTGCGCGCCTCGCCCATGCACCACGGCCAGCCGATCCGGGTAGACCAGGGCGGCCCGCTCGATGAAGCCCAGCGGTGACAGCGGGGCAAAGTTGGCTTCATTGCGGGGCAGATCCTGGTCGTAGATCGAAGTCATGGCGTCTCCTGGCGGGTGATGAAAGCAAGCCCGCCATTCTGCGGGGCGGGGCTTACAGGCGCATTGCAGGGCGCACGCTCAGGCCTGGCCTGACCGCGCACCCGGGTTCACGAAAAGGAGTAGGTGTTGCGGCCGTTTTGCTTGGCCCGGTACATGCCCATGTCGGCCCGGGTCAGCAGGGCGCGCACCTCGGTGCCATCGCGCGGGGCCATGGCGATGCCGATGCTGGCCTGGATCTGCACCGGCAGGCCCTCGATCAGCAGGGGCTGGTCAAACTGGGCCTTGAGCTTGAGGGCCAGCTGGGTGGCGTCTTCTTCGCCCCCCAGGTCCTGGCACACCACCACGAACTCGTCGCCGCCCAGGCGGCCCACCATGTCGCCCACCCGCAGGGCCTGGCTCAGGCGCTGGGCCACCCCGCGCAGCACGGCGTCTCCGACATCGTGGCCCAGGCCGTCGTTGATGTTCTTGAAGTGGTCCAGGTCGACGAACAGCACCGCGCAAGGGCGTTGGGTGTGTTCGGCACGCTGCAGCGCCTGGGCCAGGCGGGCCTCGACCATGCGGCGGTTGGGCAAGCCCGTCAGCGCATCATGGTGGGCCAGGTGGTCCATGGCGTTGTGGCTGGTGCGCAGCTGGGTCATCTGCTGCCAGACCTGTTCTTCCATCAGCTGGAAGCTGCGCGCCAGCTCGCCAATCTCGTCGGTGCGCTCGATCGGCAAGGCCTGCACCCGCTGGCCCGTGCCCAGCACCCGGGTGGCCTGGGCCAGGGCCTTGAGTGGTTCGGTGACGACACGTGACACCAGCACCGCCAGCACCAGGGCCGCCACACACAGCAGCAACAGCACCTGCACGATGCTGCGGCCCAGCACCGAGGCCTCGCCCTCGATGGCGCTCACGGGCTGGGCCAGTCCCAGCACCCAGAAGCGCTGCTCGGGCTCGGAGCCGATCGGCAGGCGCACAAACGCCGCCACCACGGGCTCGCCACCGGACTCGTTGACCGAGGTCACCAACTGCTGGGACTGGCCGTTGATCAGGCGGGCCGCGTCGGGAAAGCTGTCCTGGATGAACACCCGTTGCCCGCGGTCAAAGCCAAAGGTCTGACTGGGGTCGGGGTGCATCAGCCAGTCGCCCCAGCGGTTGCTCATGTAGAGCTGAAAGCCGTCCGGCAAATCGGCCGACACCCCTTGCAGGAAGGGGCGCGCCGCCACCTGGATGACCACCACGCCCAGCGCATGCCCGTTGTGCACCACCGGGGCGGACAAGGTGTAGCTGGGCAGATCCCCGCCACCGGCCAGGGCCTCGTCGCGGGTGGCCGCGAGTTCGGACATGTAGACCTGGCCTGCGGGCAGCGGCAAGGCCTCGAACACATAGGGGAAATGGCCTTTTTCCTGCAACTCAGCGTCGAGCACCCGCTGCAGGCCCGTGGGCTGGCGTTGCACGCGGACCTGCTCCAGGCCATGCGCGCCGGCCGAGATCAGCCGGATCTGCAGGTAATCAGGGTGCGAATCCATCTCGGCCGCAAAGGCCTGGGCCAGCGTGCGGCGCACCGGCTCCCCGGCGTGCTCTTCCAGCGCGCCCTGGGCGGCGGCCAGGGCCGCCAGGGTGACGGCGTTGCGCGACACCGCCTGCAGGCTGGACTGCAGGTGGCGCCCCAGCACCTCGGTGGTCGTCATCAGGTAGTGCTCGGCCCGCTCGCGCAGCAGACTGCGGCTGGTCACAAAGGTGTAGTGACTGGCCAAGGCGGCGGCGAACACACTGAAGGCCGCCAACAACAGACTCAGGCGAAAGGCAATGCTGCCAGGCTTCATGCCACCAGCCTTTCGGGGCGCTCGCCGGCGATGATGCGTTGCCACAAGCGCCCGCGGCGGGGCTCGTCTTCCACCGGTTCCAGCCACACCAGGCGTCCCGATGCGGGCACACCGGCCGGTTCCTCGAGGGTGTTGGCCAGGCCCTGGCGCCGCGTCAGCAGGCGCCCCGAGTCCAGCGACAGCAGGTGGTTGACCCAGCGGGTCGCCAGCTCGGGGTTGCGCGCCTGGCGCGTGATGGCCCAGCAGTCCAGCCAGGCCAGGGCGCCTTCGCGGGGCACCACATAGCCCACATCCATGCCCTGGTCCTGCAGCAGCTTGAGTTGCTGGCGGCCGTAGTTGGCGAACATCAGCGCCACCCGGTGGCGGCGGAACATCTCGGCCGACTCTTCGGGCAGGCTGTAGAAACCGCGCACATTGCGGCGCAGGGCCACCAGGCGCTGGGTCACCCGGCCCCAGTGGGTGGCGTCGATCTGGAACGGCGACAGGCCCTGGGCCATGGCCGCCAGCGAAAAGCTGTGCGTGCTGCCGTCAAAGGCCAGCACCCGCCCCTGCAGCGCGGGGTCCCACAGGGCCTCCACCGACACCGGCGGCGTGCTGATTTGACGCCGGTCAAAAATCAGCCCCATCTCGGCGTAGGTGTAGGGCATGGCGTAAACGCGCCCGCCGTCGGTGATGCCGGGAATCGCCTCGCGGCGCAAAAAACGGGGCAGTTGGGCCGCCGCATGGGGCAGGCCGGACAGGGCCAGCGGGGCCAGCATGTTGAGTTCGCGCAGGCGCTGGATCTCGACCGTGTTGGCCGCCAGCACGTCGAACAGCGGCCCCCCGGTGACCGGGTCCACCAGGGACAGGCGCTGGCGCAGCACCTCGTCGGAGCCCACGATGCTGAGCTCGACCCGAGCCCCTTCCCGGGCCTCAAAGGCCTTGACCACGTCCGGGTCGGCGTAGCCCGGCCACGCCAGCACGCGCAGGGTCTTGGCCGGATCACTGGTGCGGTGCAGGTTCTGCTGCGCGCGGGCCGAGGCCGCCGCCCAGGTCCCCAGGCCCACGGCACAGGCTTGGGCCAGACCGGCCTGCCAGACCGATCGCCGAGTTGTGCTGATTGGCATTCTGAGCCGCCCTCCTCAAGCCCGAGGCCTGATCCATCGAGTTGGATATAAATGTAAGCAAGAGTTTAAGGGGACAATACGCGGCGTGACGATTCCCCAGTCTTTTATCCAGGAGCTGCTTGCTCGCGCCGACGTGGTCGAGATCGTCGGCCGGTATGTGCCGCTCAAAAAGGCCGGCGCCAACTTCATGGGCCTGTGCCCGTTCCACGGCGAAAAATCCCCCTCTTTTTCGGTCAGTCCCACCAAACAGTTCTACCACTGCTTTGGCTGCGGCAAGAACGGCAACGCCATCGGTTTTCTGATGGACCACGGCGGCATGAGCTTTCTGGAAGCCGTCGATGACCTGGCCCAGCAGTACGGCCTGCAAGTGCCGCAGGATGACCTCTCGCCCCAGGAAAAAGCCCGTGCCGCCGAGCAGCGCCAGCGCCAGTTGAGCCTCAGCGACGTGCTCGAAAAAGCCGGCGACGCCTACCGCAAGCACCTGCGGGCCTCGCCCAAGGCGGTGGCCTACCTCAAGGGCCGCGGCCTGTCGGGCGAGATTGCCAAGCGCTTTGGCCTGGGCTATGCGCCCGAGGGCTGGCGCAGCCTGGCCAGTGTGTTTCCGGAGTACGACAGCCCCTTGCTGGCCGAGTGCGGTCTGGTCATCGTCAACGACGAAGACGCCAAGCGCTACGACCGGTTCCGGGACCGGATCATGTTCCCCATCCGCAATGTCAAAGGCGAGTGCATCGGCTTTGGCGGGCGGGTGCTGGGCGACGAGAAGCCCAAGTACCTGAACTCCCCCGAAACCCCGGTGTTCAGCAAGGGCCGCGAGCTGTACGGCTTGTTCGAGGCCCGCACCGCGCTGCGGGAGCAGGGCTATGCGCTGGTCACCGAGGGCTACATGGACGTGGTGGCGCTGGCCCAACTGGGCTTCCCGAACGCCGTCGCCACCCTGGGCACGGCCTGCACCACGGACCACGTGCACAAGCTGTTCCGCTTCACCGATGCGGTGGTGTTCAGCTTCGACGGGGACGCCGCGGGGCGCCGCGCCGCACGCAAGGCGCTCGATGGCGCCCTGCCCTACGCCACCGACACGCGCAGCGTCAAATTTCTGTTCCTGCCCGCCGAGCACGACCCCGACAGCTTCATCCGCGAACACGGCGCCGATGCCTTCTCGCGCCATGTGGCCGAAGCCCTGCCGCTGAGCCGCTTCCTGATCGAAGCCGCGCGCGAGCAGTGCGACCTGGGCACGGCCGAGGGCCGCGCCCGCATGGCCGCCAACGCCCGCCCCCTGTGGAGTGCCCTGCCCGAAGGGGTGCTCAAACGCCAGCTGCTCGGTGAACTGGCCGAGCTGGCCCAGCTGCCCGCGGCCGACCTGGCCGCCCTGTGGCAGCAGGCAGGGGGGACGGCGGCGGGCCGCAGCGGTTCGCGCGGGGCCCCCGAGCCCGACGATGCGCCCGACTGGCATGGCGGTCACAGCCAGGGCGCGCCGGGCGGCGGCTGGCACGACGGCGGCGCCCAGGCGGGCGGCGGCCCGAGGGGCCAAGGCGCCGCAGGGGGCCCTGGCGGGGGCTTCAAGCGCTTTGACAAAGGGGCCTTCAAAGGCCCGTTCAAGGGCGGCCAGGGCCCGGGCGGCTTCAAAGGCCCCGGTGGCGACCGCGACGGCTGGCGCGGCGGCAAGTGGGGCCAAAAGCCCGAAGAGAACGACGACGGCCCGCGCACGCCCCCCGTCACCCGGGCCGACCACGCGGCCCGCCTGCTGCTGTCTCACATGGGCGCGCTGGACCACCTGACCCATGAAGACCACCAGATGCTGTGCGAACTGCCGCCGCCCCACGGCCCGCTGTTCGTCTGGCTCGAAAGCCAGTACCACGAGCATGGCGCTGTGGCCTGGGCGGTGCTGCGCGAAAGCCTGCGCCAACAACCCTTCGATGCCCTGGCCACGCGCTTGATGACCGGCTCGCACGCGCAAACCGAGGGCGAGATCAAGGAACTGCGCGCCGAGCTGCGCGGCGTGCTCAACCGCATGCTGGTGGACCGCCTCAAGCAGCTGGAGAACGAAGCCATCGTGGCCGTGCGCAGCGACCCCAGTGCCCTGGAACGCTACCGGCACCTGTTCAAGCGCCGTACCGAACTCGAACTCAGCCTGCAGCGCGTTTCGATCCAGTGACGGGCGGTCGCCCTGGCGGGCTGCCGCACCGACCTTTCAGCACCTTTGAAAGCCTTGGAGCGGCTGCCAGCACCGCTCAACACCTCCCAGCACCTCTTAGTGCGTCTCAAAGCCTCTCAGCACCTGGGCCGCCACCGCCCGGTCCTGCCCACCGCCCTCCGACCATGCGCCCCGCCAGAGGTAAGGGCTGGCAACATGGTGCGCAGCGCACTGACATCGCCCCCCCGGGTTCTGCGGTCGCTGAGGTGGCCCCCGCGGTGCCGGCGGGGGCGGGGGCTGGGCGCTGGGGCGGGTGCAGGCGACCCGGCAGGCGGCGCCAGGTGCCCCCCTGTTGTGCCAATTGGATACCCCTGCAGCGCGCACCGCGACTAGGCTGGGCCCCCCTGTGGCCTGCGCTGAAGGCGGTGCCCTGAGCGGGTGCGGCCCCGGCGCAGCCCCGATCCCGGCGGCCTGTGCAGGCCGGATCGGCACAGACCATCCCTGGCTGGAGACCCCGTGAACCCTGAAGCACCCCCTCAATCCCCGCTTGGGGACGCCACGCCCCGGCCGCCTGCAGCCCCGACGCCCCAGACGAAGGTACCGGGCCCGCGCAGGGCCCTGTCGGGCCTGGCGACCGCTTACCTGGTGGTGCTGTGCGGCATGGCGGGCGCGCTGCATGTGGCCAAACTGGCCCCGGCCGTGCCCTTGTTGCAGGCCCAACTGGGCCTGACCCTGCCTGAAGCGGGGCTGATGCTGTCGGCGGTGCAGATCGCCTCCATGCTGCTGGGGGCTGTGTTGGGCCTGTTCTCGGACCGCATCGGCCTGCGCCGCTGCATGCTGATCGGCCTGCTCATGCTGACCCTGTCCAGCGCTGCCGGTCCGCTGTGGCCCACGGCCGGCTTCATGCTGGCCTGCCGGGCGCTGGAGGGCATTGGCTTCCTGCTGGTGTTCATGCCCGGCGTGAGCTTGATCCGCCAGTTGGTCAGCACCGAGCAAATGCCCTTCATGTCGGGCGTCTGGGGCACCTGCATGCCGCTGGCCACCGCGTTGGCCTTGCTGGGTGGGCCGCTGTTGCTGCCCTTGCTGGGCTGGCCGGACTGGTGGTGGCTGATGGCCGCCCTGAGCGCCGTGATGGCCCTGCTCATGACCCTGGGGGTGCCCAGCGATGCCGCGCGCGCCGCGGGCCAGCCCGACGACGCGGTCGAGGCCCAAGCCGGCCTCGCGGGCCTGTGGCTGACCCTGAGCTGCCAGGGGCCCTGGCTGGTCGCGCTGAGCTTTGCGTTCTACGCCGCGCAATGGCAGGCGGTGATGGGCTTTCTGCCCTCGATCTACGCCAACAGCACCCTCGGCGTGGGGCTGACCGCGGTGCTCACCGCCCTGGCCGGGGCGGCCAACATCCTGGGCAACCTGGGGGCCGGCCTGCTGCTGCAGCGCCGGGTGCCGCCGGCGCGGGTGCTGGCGTTTGGCTTTGTCAGCATGGCCGTCGGCGCCTGGCTGGCGTTTGAGCCGTTCTGGCCGCTGCCCGCCGCGGTGCGCTACCTGGCCTTGCTGGCGTTTTCGATGCTGGGCGGGCTGATCCCGGGCAGCCTGTCGCTGTTGGCGGTGCGCCTGTCGCCGAGCGAAAGCACCATCTCGACCACCGTGGGCTGGATGACCCAGTGCTCGGCCCTGGGGCAGTTTGCCGGGGCCCCGCTGGTGGCCTGGGTGGCCGCGCGCAGCGGGGGCTGGCAATGGACCTGGGTGGTGGCCGGGGTGTTCTGCCTGGGCGGCTTGACCGTGAGTGTGTGGGTGGGGCGAGCGCTGGCCCGCACCGTGCCGCGCCCTGCCGGGGGCCCCCAAGGCTCGGCCAGCTGATCCGGGCAGGGGGCTGGGCCCCCTGGACGCGACCGCCAAGCCCTGAACCGGGCGGCGGTGATGCACCCTACCCCTTGAAAAACAGATTCATCGGTATAATGTAAGGTTTGCATCGGCAAGAGCGACAGCAGCACCTCCGGTCCGGGCCCGCACCGACCCCTTCATACGGGGCACGCGCCCAACATTCGCAAGGACTGCACACCAAATGATCGCCCAGACATCTTGCCCTTGAGAAGCGTGCGGCCGCGTCCCAGTTGGGCTGCCGGCTTCTCGACAGCCAAGCCGCCTCCGGGCTGCCCTTGGCTGAGCCACCCGCGCCGGGATTGTGGCGCTTGCGTGTTCTTTGTGTCCCATTTTGATCCTGAGGTTGTTTCATGCCCGCTCAAAAGTCCGCGAAGTCTGCTCCGTCAAGCCCGAAATCCGACGCCAAGGCCGCCCCTCAAGCCGCCGCCAAGACTGCTGCCGCCGCGTCCAGCACGCGCCCATCAGCCAAGGTGACGACCCCGTCTGCCAAGAAAGCCACCACAGTGCCTGCCTCGAAATCCAAAGCTGAAGCCCCCACCGACGAACTGAAGAAAACCGCCAAGGCCACTGCCGCGGCGGGCGAAGACGCCCCGGTCAAAAAGAAGCCGGGCCGCCCGCCCAAGGCCGCTGCTGACAAAGACGGCACCGCCCCCAAGGCCACCGGCGCCAAGCGCGGTCGCAAGCCCAAGGCCGATGCCGCCAAGGACAGCGTGGACGATGACCTGGACCTGTCCGACATCGAAGCCGACCTCGAAGGTGAAGTCGAAGCCACGCCCGCAGCCACGACCGAAAAGGTCAAGCCGCTGCGCATGAAGATCAGCAAGGCCAAAGAGCGCGCGCTGATGAAGGAATTCGGCCTGGACGAAACCGTCCTGTCCGAAGAAGACATGGCCAAGCGCCGTTCGCGCCTGAAGACCCTGATCACCCTGGGCAAGACGCGCGGCTACCTGACCCAGGTCGAAATCTCCGACCACTTGCCCGACAAACTGGTCGATGCCGAGACCATGGAAGTCGTGGTCACCATGCTCAATGACATGGGTGTGGCGGTGTACGAGCAGACGCCCGACGCCGAGACCCTGTTCCAGAACAACGTGACCCCGACGGCCGCGACGGTCGAGGAAGCCGAAGAAGAAGCCGAAGCCGCCCTGTCCACCGTGGACAGCGAATTCGGCCGCACCACCGACCCGGTGCGCATGTACATGCGCGAAATGGGCACGGTTGAACTGCTGACCCGCGAAGGCGAAATCGAAATCGCCAAGCGCATCGAAGGCGGCCTGATGGCCATGATGGAAGCCATCTCGGCTTCGCCGGCCACCATCGCCGAGATCCTCAACATGGGTGAGGAAATCCGCGAAGGCAAGATCGTCATCTCGACCATCGTGGACGGCTTCTCCAACGCCAACGAGGCCGACGACTATGTGGCCGAAGAAGACTTCGACGAATTCGACGAAGCCGACGACGACGACGGCAAGGGCGGCTCCAAGGCCCTGACCAAGAAGCTCGAAGAACTCAAGCGTGAAGCCCTGTCGCGTTTCGACAAGCTGCGCGAGCTGTTCGAGAAGATGCACAAGATCTACGACAAGGAAGGCTATGGCGGCCCGGTCTACATGAAGACCCAGCAGCAACTGTCGGCCGAGTTGATGACCATCCGCTTCACCGCCAAGACCATCGAGAAACTGTGCGATCTGGTGCGCAGCCAGGTGGACGACGTGCGCAAGAAAGAACGCGAACTGCGCCGCATCATCGTGGACAAGTGCGGTATGCCGCAGGAAACCTTCGTCAAGGAATTCCCGCCCAACCTGCTGAACCTGAAGTGGGTCGAAAAGCAAGCCGCGGCCGGCAAGCCCTGGTCGACCGTGATGGCCCGCAACATCCCGCCGATCCAGGAACTGCAGCAAAAGCTGATCGACCTGCAATCGCGCGTGGTCGTGCCGCTGCCGGGCCTGAAGGACATCAACAAGCGCATGAACGAAGGCGAAGCCGCCTCGCGCGATGCCAAGAAGGAAATGATCGAGGCCAACCTGCGCCTGGTGATCTCGATCGCGAAGAAGTACACCAACCGCGGTCTGCAGTTCCTGGACCTGATCCAGGAAGGCAACATCGGCCTGATGAAGGCGGTGGACAAGTTCGAATACCGCCGTGGCTACAAGTTCTCGACCTACGCCACCTGGTGGATCCGCCAGGCCATCACGCGCTCGATCGCCGACCAGGCCCGCACCATCCGCATCCCGGTGCACATGATCGAGACCATCAACAAGATGAACCGCATCAGCCGCCAGCACTTGCAAGAGTTTGGCTTTGAGCCCGATGCGTCCATCCTGGCGGCCAAGATGGAGATCCCCGAGGACAAGATCCGCAAGATCATGAAGATCGCCAAGGAGCCGATCTCGATGGAAACCCCCATCGGTGACGACGACGACAGCCACCTGGGCGACTTCATCGAGGACGGCTCCAACACCGCCCCGATCGACGCGGCCATGCAGGCCGGTCTGCGCGACGTGGTCAAGGACATCCTTGACGGCCTGACCCCGCGCGAAGCCAAGGTGCTGCGCATGCGCTTCGGCATCGAGATGTCCACCGACCACACGCTGGAAGAAGTCGGCAAGCAATTTGACGTGACGCGCGAGCGCATCCGCCAGATCGAAGCCAAGGCCCTGCGCAAGCTCAAGCACCCGAGCCGCAGCGACAAGCTGCGCAGCTTCATCGATTCGCTGTGAAGCCTGGCCCCCTGGGGGGCCGCCCAAGCGCTCAAGTGCGCACTGAATCAGCCCCTGCACCCTGCGGTGCCGGGGCTTTTTTCATGCCCTCGCCGCGGGCTCGGCGGGGCCTGGAAAGCCCGGGGGCTCAGGGCGCACCGACCACCGGCGCCGTCTGCAGCAAGGCCTCGACCGCGCCCTTCCAACGGCGTGCCTGGGCCAGGGTGCCGTGGCCCGAGGTGTCGGGGCCGCCGGGCACCAGTAGCACCTGGCCGTGGGGGATGCGGCGCATTTCACGCTCCATCACCCCCAACTCGGGTGGGTTGCGCTCGTCATCGGCCGAGTTGATGGCCAGCACACGGGCCCGGATGCGCTCCAGCCCCGGCGAGGGATCGAAGTCGCCCGAGGCCTCCCACTGGTAAAGGTGGTCGTTGGCGTCGCCGCGGAACGGCGCCTGTAGGCGCTGGTTGAGCAACTGGTCGGCCTTCTCGCGCGTGGGCGCCAGGTGGTACAGGCCCTGGTTGCCGCCGTTGGTGGCGAGGTTGAAGTACACCGAGGCAAAGGCCAGGCTCGGCGGCTGCTGGGTGTACTGACCGCCCTGCCAGGCGGGGTCGTTGCGGATGGAGTCGATCACCAGGCGGCGCAACATCCAGTTGCGGCCCGACATGGGCACCGGCAACGAGGCCATGGGCACCGCGATGTCCATGAAGTCGGGGTACTGCTGCGCCCACAGCCAGGTGTGCATGCCGCCCATCGAGTAGCCCAACACCATGCGCAGGTGGCGCACCCCCAGGTGCTGCGTCAGCAACTGGTGCTGGGCACGCACCATGTCGGCGTAGTTGTAGCGCGGGAAGCGCGTGCGCAAGCCCTCGGAGGGGCGGGAGGACTGCCCCGTGCCGATGCCGTCGGGCAGGATGATGAAGTAGCGGCTGGCGTCCAGCGGCTGGCCGGGGCCAAACAACTCGCCGCCAAAGGCCGGGTTCAACAGACCCGCCCCCGACCCATTGGTGCCGTGCAGGATGAGCACCGCGGGTTTGTCGCGCGTGCCCAGCGTGGTGTAGTGCAGACGCAACTCGGGCAGCACCTCGCCGGTGTGAAAGCGAAAGTCCTTCAGCACCGCCTGGCCGTGCTGCGCCGCGGGCAGGGCCGTCGGCGCGGGCGAGGCGGTGGCGGTCGGGGCGGCGACCGCGGGCGTGGCGGGGCTGGTCGGGGTCTGGGCCAGCGCGTCGGGGGCGCTGGCCAGGGTGGCGGCGAGGGTCAGGGCCATGGTCTGCAACAGGGGGAACGGTCGAAACACAGAAGGCCGCGCAGGCGCGGCCGATGAATGCAACATGGGGAGGTCTCCAGGGCTGGCGGCCCGTGCGCTGGCACGGGCTCATCAGGAGCCTGCAAATTAACACCGCCAGCCCCGGCGGGTCGGGGCGCTTTCGGGTTTTCCCGATGGGCACATACCCTGGATCGGCGGGTCAATGGAAGTCGCGGCTGCGCGGTGCCAAGGCCCCGAACTGGGCCTGCAACAACGGGGTCAGGTCTTTGAGGCGGCGCGCGATCAGGTGGGCCACGTCGCCCTCGCGCTGCCACTGCCCGTCCACCGCCAACAAGGTCGACTCGAGCAGGGCCGCGCGCTGCTGCTCACGCAGCTGCGGCCAGACGATCACGTTGATGCAGCCGGTCTCGTCTTCGAGCGTGACAAACACCGTGCCCTTGGCCGTGCCGGGGCGCTGGCGCACCGTGACCAGACCACAGGCCCGCACCAGGTGACCGTTGCGCACGTGCTGCAACTGGGCTGCCGTGAACAGGCGCTGGCGGTCCAGCGTCGGGCGCAGCAGGGCCAGCGGGTGGCGGCGCAGGCTCAGGCCGGTGGCCGCATAGTCAAACAACACGTCCTCGGCCTCGCCAGGGGCGGGCAGTGTCAGCTCGGCCTCGTGCACCGGGGCCTCGCGCAACAAGGCCGGGGCCTGGCGCAACGCGCTGCCCTCCCAGACCTGCTGGCGGCGGTGACCGGCCAGGCTGGCCAGGGCGTCGGCGCTGGCCAGGGTGGCGAGGTCGCCCGCGTCCAGCTCGGCGCTCCGGGCCAGGCCTTGTACGGTCATGGGCTGGCCCTGGCGGCGCAGGCGCACGATGCGGCGCGCCACCGCCTCACCCAGGCCTTTGACACGGTTCAGCCCCAAGCGCACCGCGGGCACGGCAGCGTCCGCCTCAGGCCCCAGGGGCTCGAGCGTGCTGAGCCAGTCGCTGTGCAGCACGTCGACAGGCCGCACCGTCACGCCATGGCGGCGCGCGTCCTGCACCAGCTGGGCCGGGCCATAAAAGCCCATCGGCTGCGAGTTCAGCAAGGCGGCCAAAAAGCAGGCCGGGTGGTGCTGCTTGACCCAGGCGCTGGCGTAGGCCAGCAGCGCAAAGCTGGCGGCGTGGCTTTCCGGAAAACCGTATTCCCCAAAGCCCAGCATCTGCTGAAAAATCGCCTCGGCGAACTCGGGGCTGTAGCCCCGTGCCGTCATGCCCTGCAGCAGGCGGTCCTGAAAATGCTGCAAACCGCCCTTGCGCTTCCAGGCGGCCATGCCGCGGCGCAGCTGGTCGGCCTCGTCGGCGCTGAAGCCGGCCGCGTCCATGGCGATCTGCATCACCTGTTCCTGGAAGATCGGCACGCCCAAGGTGCGGCCCAGCGCGGCCTCCAGACCCGGGGGACCCTCGGCCGGCTCCAGGCCCTGGCGGCGCCGCAGGTAGGGGTGGACCATGCCGCCCTGGATGGGCCCGGGCCGCACGATGGCCACCTGCACCACCAGGTCATAAAAGCAGCGCGGTCGCAGGCGCGGCAGCATGCTTTGCTGGGCCCGCGACTCGACCTGGAACACGCCCACCGTGTCGGCCCGGCACAGCATGTCGTAGGTGGGGCGGTCGCCCTCGGGGATCTCGCTGAGCGTGAACGGGCGGCCGCGCCACTGGCCTATCAGCATGAACGCGCGCTGCAGTGCGCTCAACATGCCCAGCGCTAGCACGTCGACCTTGAGCAGGCCGACCGTGTCGATGTCGTCCTTGTCCCATTCGATGCAGGTGCGTCCGGCCATGCTGGCGTGGACCACGGGCACCGTGGCGTCGAGCCGGTCGCCGGTCAAGACAAAGCCGCCCGGGTGCTGCGAGAGGTGGCGCGGAAACCCCAGCAACTGCTCGACCAAGGCCTGCCACAGCGGCAGGCGCACCTGCTCGGCCGCGGCCCCCTGCGCCACCAGGCGCTGGGCCAGGGTGGCGGGTTCGCCCCACTCATGCGGGCGGCTGGCCAGCGCATCCACCACGGCGGGCGCCACCCCCAGGGCAAAGCCCACGTCACGGATGGCGCTGCGCAGCCGGTAGCGGATGACCACCGCCACCAGGGCCGCGCGGGCCCGCCCGTACTTGGCGTAGAGGTACTGGATCACCTCCTCGCGGCGCTGGTGCTCGAAGTCGACGTCGATGTCGGGGGGCTCACGGCGGGCCCGGCTGATGAAGCGCTCGAACAGCAGGCTGCTGCGCGCCGGGTCCACCTCGGTGATGCCCAGGCAATAGCAGACCGCCGAATTGGCCGCCGACCCCCGGCCCTGGCACAGGATGTGGCGCCGGCGCGCAAACTGCACCACGTCGTAGACGGTCAGGAAGTACGTCTCAAACGCCAGCTCGCTGATCAAGGCCAGCTCGTGCGCCAACTGGGCCTGCACCGGGGCCGGGGTGCCGTCGGGGTAACGGCGGCGCTCGCCTTCGGCCACGCACTGGCGCAGGTAGTCGGTCGGCGTCAGGCCGGCGGGCACCACCTCTTGCGGGTACTCGTAGCGCAGCTCGTCGAGGCTGAAACGGCAGCGCTGGGCGATGCGCACGCTTTCTTCGAGCAGCGCGGGCGGCAGCAGGCGCGCCAGGCGGGCCCGCGAGCGCAGGTGGCCCTCGGCATTGGGCTGCAAGGCCAGACCGCAGTCGGCCACCGGGCGGCGCAGGCGCAGGCTGGTCAGCACGTCCTGCAAGGGCTTGCGCGAGCGCCGGTGCATCAACACCGCGCCGCAGGCCACCAGGGGCAGCCCCGCCGGGTCGGCAGCCTCGCGCAGGGCCTCCAGCCAGCGCGCATCGTCCATGCGCAGGGTCTGGGTGACGGCCAGCCAGGCGCGTGACGCAAAGGCCTGGGCCAGGCGCCGGGCGACCCGCGTCAGGGCCGCGGTGTCGGGGGCGCCTGCGCGCTGCGGGTTCCACAGGGCCAGGCAGCCGTCCAGTCGGCGCGGGTCGGCCAGCAAGTCGGCCCAGGCCACCTGGTAGGCGCCCTTGGGGTGGCCGGCACGGACCCGGGTGATGAAGCTGCACAGCTGCGCGTAGCCACGCCGGTGCTGGGCCAGCAAGACCAGGGTGCCCGCCCCCACAGCCCCCTCGGCCAGGGTCTCGGCGTCCAGCGCAAACTGGGCCCCGATCAACAGCGGCAGACCACACTCGCGGGCCCGGGCATGGGCTTGCACCACCCCGGCCAGCGAACACTCATCGGTCAGGGCCAGGGCGCTGTAACCCAGGGCCTGGGCCCGGTCGATCAGCTCGGCCGGGGTGGAGGCCCCACGCAGAAAGCTGAAGTTGGAACAGGCTTGCAGCTCGGCATAGGCGGGCAGGCCCGTGCTCGGGGGCAGCGTCATCCGAACACCCCATGCAAATACCAGCGCGCGCCCAGGGGGTCGGCCCCGCCGCGATCGCGCACCCGGAACACCCACAACAAGCCGGCCCGGGCGCTGCGGGCGACAAAGTAGTCGCGCAAGGTGAGGCCGGCCTCGGCCCCCGGGCGGGCGTCCCACCAACCGGCCTCGATGCGCTCGGGCCCGGCCAGCAGGGCCAGTGCGCCGTGGTAGTGCGGGCGCTCGCCGACACAGCGCAAGGCCAGGGGCTGGGGCAGCAGCCAGGGCGGTTGCCCCCAGCCCAAGGCCGGGCCCAGGGCCGGGTCGGGTGAACGGGCTGGCGGCGTGCCGGGCGGCGCCACGGCAGGCCACCAGCGCTGCCGGTGCTGGGGCCGGTGGTCGGCTTGCAGCTCGCCTTGCAGCACACGCTCGGGCCCCAGGCGGGCGGCCAGGCGCTCCAGGCACTGGGCCAGCGGCTCGCCCGCGTGGCGGTCCTGCGGCAGCAGGCTGGCGGTGTCCGGGGCCCAGGTCTGCACGCCCAGGGCGCGCAGCGACACCGCCTGCACCGGCGCGGGCCAGACCACGCGGGCCAGGTGCTCGTGCAGCAGGCGCAGCCAGTGGGCCCCGTCCCGGCTGGCTTGGGCGCTGTGCACGCGCAACTCGCCGTGCGGGGGGCAGCCGCGGCGGGCGTCGTGCTGCCAACGCAGGCCAACCCCCGTGGCCCCGGCCTGGCGCGCGGCCAGCCAGTCTTGCAGGGCTTGCATCAGGGCTTGCAGCACGGGCGCCAGCGCCGCGCTGTGGGCCTCGGGTTCGGGCAGTTGGCACTGGGGCTCAAACTGCTCGGGCAGGCTTTCCCAGGCAAACACCTCGTCCTGCCGGCCATAGGCCTGGTCCAGCGCGCGCAACAGGCCGGCGCCAAAGCGCCGGGCCACCCCGGCCCGCGGCAGGGCACGCAACTGCCCCAGGGTGCGGCAGCCCAGGCGCGACAGCAGGGCCGCCTGCGCCGCGGCCTCGCTGAGGCAGCTCAGCGGCAGGGCATCGAGGCGGGCGGTCAGGGTGTCGGCGCCACAACGGCGCGCACGCTGGCTGCCTGGGGGCAAAGAGCGGGCCAAGGCCAGCGCAGCGCGACCGGTGGGCGCCAGGCCCAGGCGGTCCACCCCCAGGGCCTGCAACTCGCCCAGCACGCGGCGCAGCAGGGCCCGGTCGCCCCCAAACAGGCGCAGGCTGGCCTGCAGCTCCATCAACACCGCGCCCTCGAGGCAGGTGACGCGGGGGGTGTAGCGCAAGGCCCACCAGACCCGGCGGCGCTGTGCCTGACAGGGGTCGTCCAAAGGGGTGACCTCGCCCCCAGCCGGGGGATCGATCTCGGGGGGGTGGCCTGCGCGGAGCCCAGGGACGAGCCCCCCTGGGGCCTCGGCGGAGTGTGCGGAGTGTGCGGAGTGTGCGGAGTGCGCGGCGGGTGTGCCGGGTGTGCCGGGTGTGCCGGGTGTGGCGGGGATGGCGGGGGTGCCGGCCCCGGTGGCCGGGTCGGACGCCCCCCCGGCGACGGCAGCGCTCAGCGGCGGCGCGGGCTCAGGACAGGGTGCGGGCAGCAGGGCGATCCACCACATGGGCACCTCGGTCTGAAACCGCGCGGGCGGCACGCCCCCCGACACGGAAGGCGCTGGGGTCCGTGGCCTCCGGCGCCAGCACCGGGATCCCCACCGGGTGCATGGAGGGCCCAGACGGCACAGACGGCACAGACGGCACAGGCGGCCAGGTGGGCCGGGGCCGCAGGGCCGGTGGCCGCGCGGCCGCCAGCCACAGCGCTTGGCTCAGGGCCTGGCCGCGGCGCTTGAACACGTTCAGGCTCAGGCCGTCCTCGGCGCCTGCGCTCAGGCCGATCCGCAACGGCGCCGGGGACGACTGCGCTTGCACGCGCCAGGGCCGCAGGGCCCACAGCCCAGGCGGCTGGGGCTGCGCCCCGGCCTGCGCGGCCAGGTGCAGGCGACGCAGGCTGCTGGCCTGGCTGGCCGGCCCCTCGGGCAGCCAGACCAGCAAGGCCGCCAGGTCACGGCAACGCAGCGCCTGTTCGGCCACCCACAAGCGCTCGGCCGGGGTTTGGGCCTGCACCCAGCGCAGCGCCGACACCCGCAGCCCCTGGGCCGCCAGTGCCGGCAAATAAGGCACCCACGGCGGCCCCACCAGCAAGACCGTGCCCTGCTGCGACAGCGGCGCCAGCGCCGGCGCCAGCAGGCGCCACTCGCGCCAGCCGGCCTCGGGCTGCAGCAACTCGGTCAGCTGCCCGGCCGGCCAGCCGCCGCCCGGCAAGACCGCATCGAGCGCGGCAAAGCCGGTGCTGAACACCGGCCCCTGTGGCGCGCCCAGCTCGCTGGCGCGCCACAGCGCCGGAATGCGGTGCAGCAGCGCGTGGGACGGGGACAAAGCGGTGGATGGCATCGGGGCAACACAGCAGAAGTAGGTGGAACAGCACACGGGGCCTGAAGGCCCATAAAACTGTTTATTTATACAGTATTTTGAGCGCAAGGTCTGGGCTTGTCCAGCCCAAGCCCCCGCCCCCCACTCGGCGACTTCGGCACGACATCACGGCAAAACACCTGCGTGACTGGAATCCCCTTGATCCGCGTGTTACAAACCGTTCATCGTTCCTTGACCCCACGCGGGCCCCGCCCGGCGTCCCCTGCCCCCGCTTGCGTTGGGGGCCCTGAGTCCCAAAGATGTCCATGAAGAAAATGACCCGAAAACTGAGTCTGGCCCTCGCCTTGGTGGGCAGCGTGATGCTGGCGGCCTGCGGCGGTGGCGGTGGTGGCGGCAGCAGCACGGTCAGCACCGCCATGGTGGACAGCTACGGCGTGGCCCAGCCCAGCAGCTTTGACGGGGGCTCGGCCAGCGCCGCCGGCATCAATGGCACGGCCGCCGATGGGGCCGTGCTGCCCAACGCGCTGGTGACGGTGATCGACAACGCCGGCCGCAGCGTGAGCACCAGCACCGACAGCCAAGGCATTTACCGCGCCCGCATCGACGGTTTTGTGCCCCCCTTGCTGGGCGTGGTCACCAAGCCTGACGGCTCGCGCTGGTACGCCCCCTCGCTGAGCACGCCCGTGGCGCGCGGCTTTGTGCTGCTCAACCTGACCGGCCTGACCGACAAGCTGGTGTCGGACGTGGCCACGGCCGCCGGCAAGACGGGCTCAGCCCAGCTGACCCCGGCCCTGCTGGCCGCCAACACCGCGGCGCTGAGCAGCGCCAAAGCGGCCCTCAACAGCCAGCTCAGCGCACAGATCAGCGCAGCCGGTCTCAGCACCACCGGCTTTGACCCGGTCACCACCTTGCTGACCCCCAGCAACACCGGCCACGACCAGTTGCTCAACGGCCTAGCGATCAGCAACAGCGCCACCACGGCCACCGTGATCGGCACCCGCTACAGCCTCGGCGGCAGCGTCAACGGCCTGGGCAGCGCCACGGGCCTGAGCCTGCTCAACGGCAGCGAAACCCTGAGCCTCCCGGCCGGCGCCAGCAGCTTCAGCTTTGTGCGCAAGATCGCCCCGGGCAGCCCGTACAACATCAGCGTGGCCAGCCAGCCCAGCGGCCTGACCTGCGCCGTCAACAACGGCAGCGGGGTGATGGGCAACGCCGCCCTGACCAACGTGGCCGTGGTCTGCAACACCACCACCCTCAGCCTGGGCGGCAGCGTCAGCGGCCTGACCAGCAGCGGCCTGGTGCTGGCCAATGGCAGCCAAACCGTGGCAGTGCCCGCCAACGCCAGCGGCTTCACCTTTGCCAACGCCCTGCCCCAGGGGGCCAGCTACTGGGTCACGGTGCAAAGCCAGCCCAGCGGCGCCACCTGCACCGTGCAAAACGGTGGCGGCAACATCGCCAGCAGCGCGGTCACGTCCGTCAAGGTGCTGTGCGTGGTCAACACCTACGCCCTGGGGGGCAGCGTCAGCGGCCTGAGCAGCAACGGCCTGGTGCTGGGCATCACGGCGCAGACGGTCAGCGTGCCCGCCGGCGCCGCCAGCTGGAGCTTCCCCGCCGGCGTGGCCGTGGGCGTGAACTACAACGTCACCGTGCGCGCCCAGCCCGTGGGCGCCAATTGCAGCGTCAGCAACGGCAGCGGCACCATGGGGGCGGCAGCCGTCAACTCGGTGCAGGTCAGCTGCCAGACTGGCGGCTTCAGCCTGGGCGGCAACATCAGCGGCCTGACCAGCAGCGGCCTGGTGCTGAGCGCCGCAGGCCAAACCCTCAGTGTGCCGGCCAACAGCAGCAGCTTCAGCTTCGCCAGCACGGTGCAGGCCGGCAGCAGCTACAACGTGCAGGTCAGCAGCCAACCCGCAGGCCTGACCTGCAGCGTGAGCAACGGCAGCGGCAGCATGAACAGCGCCGTCAGCAACGTCGGGGTGACCTGCAGCAGCAGCGCCTCGACCCTGGGGGGCAGCATCACCGGACTGAGTGGCGCGGGCCTGGTGCTGGCCAGCAACGGCCAGACCCTGAGCCTGACGCCGCCGATCAACAGCTTCACCTTCCTGGCCCCGCTGGCCAACGGCACGCCTTACAACGTGACCGTGCCGACCCAGCCCACCAACCAGTACTGCACCGTGGGCAATGGCACGGGCACCATGGGGGGCTCGGCGATCACCTCGGTGGCCGTGAGCTGTGGGCAGAACACCTTCACCCTGAGCGGCACCACCGTTGGGCTGACCGGACCGCTGACCCTGACCTCCACCACCGGGACCGAGACCGTGGCCGTGAGCGCGGCCTCGCCGGGCTTCAGCTTCCCGAAACCGGTGGCCACGGGCACGGCCTACCGGGTCTACACGCCCTTCCCGGCGCTGCAAGCCTATGGCTGCAACGCGGTGTCCGGGGCCATGCCGCCCGGCGGTGTCACGGTGCGCATGGCCTGCTTTGACCAGTACCCGCACACCCTCAGCACCACCGGGTTGGCCGCGGGCGCCAGCATGGACTTCACGCTGACCTACAGCTACCCCAGCGGCCAGTCGCCCGACCTGACCGACACCGTCACGCGCACCATCACCAGCCAGGGGGGCACGCTGAACTACTACCTGCCGGTGGGCGCCACCTACAGCTACACCGTCAGCAGCCAGCCGGCAACAGGCAGCTGCGCGCTGGCCAACAACTCGGGGCAAGGCACACAGACCACAGGCGGCAGCCGTGTCCAGTTTGTCTGCCAGTGACGCCTGCACCCGCCGGGCGCCGGCGGCGACTCAGTCGGCGCCGGGGGGCGGTGCCGACGCGTCACCGCCCTGGCGCCGGATGTCGCGCAGCATGAACAGGTACAGGCTCTCCACCTTGTCGCGGGCCCAGGGCGTCTTGCGCAGGAACTTCAGGCTGGAGGCCACACTGGGCTCGAAGGTGAAGCAACGGATCGGGATGCGCTGGCCCAATTCCGCCCAGCCAAAATGGTCAACGAGGGCGATGACAATGCGCTCCAAGGTCATGCCGTGCAGCGGGTTTCGGGCCTGTGACGGCGGCGTGGGGGTGTTTTGCATGGCCCCATTTTCCCCGACCTGCGCGCCCTGCCCGGCCCCTGAACCACCCGCCTGATGCCCCTGAAGCCTTCACCCGCCATGACCTCGATGCCCCAGCCCCTCACGGACACCGCCCCCGGCGCCCCCAGCAGCGCCCCGGTGCGCCTGCTGGAGACCACCGAACTGGCCCACGACTGGACCCGGCTGAGCAAGACCCGCTTCGAGTTGCAGACCCGCGATCAGCGCCGCCTGGTCACCACGCGTGAGATCTACCACCTGGGCGACGGCGCCAGCGTGCTGCTCTACCACCGGGGCCGTGGCACCGTGCTGCTGACGCGCCAGTTCCGCCTGCCGGCCTTCCTGACCGGCAGCGCCGATGGCCTGCTGATCGAAACCTGTGCCGGCCTGCTCGACGGCGACGACCCGGCGGCCTGCGTGCAGCGCGAAGCCCAAGAGGAAGTCGGGCTGCGCGTGCACCGCCCGCAAGCCGTGTTCCAGGCCTACATGAGCCCGGGCTCGGTGACCCAGAAGCTGCACTGCTTCTGCGCCGAATACGACGACGCCCCACTGAACCGCAGCGGCGGCCTGGCCGACGAGGGTGAAGACATCGAGGTGCTGGAGATGCCCTTGAGCGAGGCCCTGGCCGGTGTCTACGACGGCCGCATCCAGGACGGCAAGACCATCATGCTGTTGCTGCATGCGGCCCTGGTCGGGCTGGACGGCCTGAGCCGCGGCGCCGTGCCCCCGAGGCCTGCGCCCCCCGCACCAGCCCGGCCCTGACGCCCCCAGCCCGCACCCCCATGGCCCGGCCCACCCGCTCCCCGCCACTGACCGACCCCTCGGTGGGACCGTCGTCGCTGCGGGCCTCGCTGGTGATCGTGCTGCTGGTGCTGGCCTTCACCACGCTGTACACACTGCACACGCTGGAGCAGGTGCGCGACAACACGGTGGCCGAACTGGACACCGTGACCGAACTCGGCGAGAAGTCGATCGACCACTACCTGGGTCTGCTGCAGACCAGCCTGCACGGACTGACCCAGGAACTGCAGGAAGCCGCACCGCGGGCCGGTCAGTACGACCTCAACAAAGTGCGCCGCTACGGTGCCCGCCACCCCGAGTTGGTGGACGTGAGCCTGATCGACCGCCACGGCCAGGTGCTGGTGGTCAGCCGCAAGCAAGCCGACAACCGCCTGCCCTCGGTGGGCCAGCAAGCCAACTTCATCGAAGCCCGCGACGCCATGGATGGCGGGGTCGACTTTGTGCTGGGCCGCCCCGTGCAAGGGGCCTTGAGCGGACGCTGGGTGCTGCCGCTGCGCTATGCCGTGCGCGACGCACAAGGGCAGCTGCACGCCATCGCCTCGGCCTACCTGCCGGTCGAGCTGATGCAGACCTTCTGGCAGGACGCCCCGATCATGAAACGCGCCGCCATCGGCCTGCTCGGTGACGACGGCTACCTGCGCAGCCGCTACCCGGTGCCCGGTGACCAGACACCGGCCATGGTCTATGGCGAACGCCGCCGGGGGGCCTTGTACCGTCACCTGCAGGCCCAGCATTTTCCGCAGCAAGGCGCCACCCAAGGCGTCAACCAGATCGGGGGCACCGAGAACCTCAATGTGTTCCGCCGCCTCACCCACTACCCGATCACGCTGTTCATCACCCTGCCGATGACGGAGCTGTACCGGGTCTGGTGGCACACGGTGCGCACCTCCTACTTTTTGCTGGCCCTGCTGCTGGGCGGCCTGCTGCTGGCGCAACGCATCGCCCGGCGGCGCCAGCGCGAGCTGTACCTGCAACAGCAGCAGGCCCGCAGCGCCCAGACCCGGCTGGCCGCGATTGTCGAGTCCTCCGACGACGCCATCATCAGCCACAACCTGGACGGCCGCCTCAAGTCCTGGAACCCTGGCGCCACGCGCCTGCTGGGCTTCAGCGAATCGCAGGCCCTGGGCCAGCCGCTGGACCTGATCGTGCCCAGCGACCTGGCCGCCGACGAGGCGCGCCACCTGAGCCGGGTGCGCCAGGGCGAGCGCGTGGAGCGCATCGAAACCCAGCGCCTGCACCGCGACGGTCGCCGCATCGACGTGGAGATGAGCATCTCGCCGCTGTGCGACGACCGTGGTGAGGTGCAGGGCATCTCCAACATCCTGCGCGACATCACGGCGCGCAAGACGGCCGAGCAAGCCATCCATGTGCTGGCCTACTTTGACGCGCTGACCGGCCTGCCCAACCGCCGCCAGCTGATGGACCGCCTCGCACTGACCCTCGATGAGGCCCAGCGCCTGCAGTCGGTGGGGGCGCTGATCTTCATCGACCTGGACCACTTCAAGGACGTCAACGACGCCCGCGGCCACGCCGTGGGCGACGCCGTGCTGTGCCACGCGGCGGCCACCCTGACCCAGCTGCTGCGCAAGGGCCAGACCGTGGCACGGCTCGGTGGCGACGAGTTCGTGGTCCTCGCGCCCGCGCTGGGACAGGACCTGGCCAGCGGGGCCAGCACCGCCCTGCGCCTGGCCGAACAGGTGCGCAACGAACTGGCGCAACCCTTCGAACTGGACGGCCAGCCCTACACCCACAGCGCCAGCCTGGGCCTGAGCCTGTTTCCGTTTGGCCAACAGACCCCGGCCGACCTGCTGCGCGAAGCCGACACCGCGATGTACCAGGCCAAGGCCGCAGGGCGCAACCGGCTGGCCTTCTTCGAGGTCGGCATGCAGACCCACATCGAAGACCGCCTGGCGCTCGAAAACGAACTCGCCCAAGCCATCCCGCAGCAGCAGCTGCAGCTGCACCTGCAAGCCCAGTTCGATGCCGAAGGTCGGGTGGATGGTGCCGAGTTGCTGCTGCGCTGGCAGCACCCCGAACGCGGCCTGGTGCCGCCGGACCGCTTCATCCCGGTGGCCGAGAAGACCGGCCTGATCATCGCGCTGGGCGACTGGGTGTTGCAGCAAGCCTGCGCCCTGCTGGTGGGTCTGCGCGCGCGCGGCCTGAACACGCCGCTGTCCATCAACGTCAGCCCGCGGCAGTTCCGCCAGCCCGACTTTGTGCAGCGGGTCCAGGCCGTGCTGGCCGACACCGGAGCCCCCGGTTGCGGCCTGGTGTTTGAGGTCACCGAAGGCCTGCTGATCGACGACCTGCAGGAGACCGTGAGCCGCATGCAGGCGCTGGCCGAACTGGGCATCCGCTTCTCCATCGACGACTTTGGCACCGGCTACTCGAGCCTGGTCTACCTCAAGCGACTGCCGCTGTACGAGCTGAAGATCGACCGCAGCTTTGTGCAGGACACGCCTGGCGACCCCAACGGCACGGCCATCGTGCGCATGATCCTGTCGATGGCCAAGCACCTGGGGCTGCGGGTGGTGGCCGAAGGCGTGGAAACCCAGGCCCAGGTGGACTTCCTGGTCAGCAGCGGTTGCGACGCCCTGCAGGGCTACCTGTACGCCCGCCCGACCCCGGCCTGGGCCTGGCTCGAGGCGCAGGCCGCACAGCCGCCGGCCCCGGAAACACCCCCAGAAACACCCGCAGAGACAAGCCCGGAAACGGCCGTGCCGCCCCCGCACTGACCCCCACCCCAGGGGCCTGCGTGCGCCCCTGGCGCAGCCGCGCCAGGCGGGGCACCGACCGGCAGGCGGCCGGCCCGCGAGGGGGGCCGGCCATGGGGCGAGCCCGAACTCAGTCCAGCTTGACGCCCACCTGCTTGATGACGCGGCCCCATTTTTCGCGCTCGGCCTTGGCAAAGCCCGCCATCTGGGCCGGCGTGCCCGGCAGCGGCTCGACGCCCAGGGCCTGCAGGCGCGCCTTGACCGCGGTGGCGTTGAGGGCCGTCTGCAAGGCCTTGCTGAACTGGGCCGTCACCTCGGGGGGGGTGCCGGTGGGCACCACCAAGCCTTGCCAGGCATAGCCCTCAAAGCCCTTCAGGCCTTGTTCCTGGAGGGTGGGCACCTCGGACGCCGTGGCCACGCGCTGCGGGCTGGCCACACCGATCGCCTTGAGCTTGCCCGCGTTCAGGAAGGGGTAGACCGAGGCACTGTCGACCCACATGGCCGGCACCTGGCCACCGATCACGTCCTGGATGGCGGGTGCGGCCCCACGGTAGGGCACATGAGTCAGCTTGAGGCCGCTTTGCTCGCGGAACAACTCGCCCACCAGGTGGTGCGGGCTGCCCGGGCCAGCCGAGGCCCAGTTCACGCTGTCCGACTGGCCTTGGGCCCAGGCGACGAACTCTTTGTAGTTGCTGGCCGGCACCTTGTTGGAGACCACCAGGAACATCGGAAAGCGCACCAGCAGGCCCACCGGCTGGAAGTCCTTTTCGGCGTTGTAGCTGAGCTTGCTGAACAAGAAGGGGTTGGCCGCCAGCGTGGCGAAGTCGGCCGAGAACATGAGGTTACCCAGGTCCTTGGAGCGGGCCGTGTACTCGGCCGCAATGTTGGTGCCCGCGCCGGGCTTGTTGTTGATGATGATGGTGCGGCCCAGGGCTGTGCCCATGGCCTCGGCAATGGTGCGGGCCACCACGTCCGAACCGCCACCCGCGGCATAGCCGACCACCCATTCAAGGGGCTTGTCGTTGTTGGCCAGGGCCAGGGGGGCGGTGGCGGCCAGGGCCAGCGCCGCGAGGGTGCTCAGGAAGGATTTGCGCAGCATGGGAAAGGTCTCCGTGGTGGGGTCTTGTGGGTGGGTGGATGAATTCAGGGCGCAGCTCGCCCCCCACCGGGCTCGGCCCGGTGTCAGGTGATCTGTGCCGCAGCAACTGGGGGCGGTGCTCAGAGGCTGAGGGGGCTTGGGCCGTGTCCGAAAAGCACCTCAAAACGCCCCCGCGCCGGTCGCCAGGTGCCACCCTGGCTCGGGCCAGGGGGCGCATGGACCAACACGAACTGGCGGGTTGCGGGGTGCAAGCCGGGCAGGGACGAAAGAACCTCAGTCGCTCAGTTGCTCAGGCCTCGGCGTGGACCGGGGCCACCGGCGTGATGGCGGCGCGCTCGGCGGCCGTGGTCTCGGCGGGCGCGGGCCCCGAACGCCGGGCCAGTTGCAGCGCCTGCTGCAGCACCTCGGTGTCACCGATGTGGTTGGCCAGCAGCAGCACCAGGCGGGCGTTCATGGCGTGGCTTTGCGCGGTGGACAGGCCGTGGTGGGCCTGGATCAGGCTCTCGTAGAAGTCGTCACAAGCGATCAGGTTGGCTTGGGTGTTGAGCATGGTCGGGGTCTCCGGTTCAGGCCGCCACAGGGGCGTCTTGACGCGCCGTGGTGTCGTGACGCGCCGTGGCGCGGGCCAGCGCGGCGCGCACGCCGGCTTCGGTGGGCTGGCGCCAGCGCGCGCACACATGCTGGTCAGGGCGGACCAGGTAGGCGCTGCCCGGGCGGCCGTCCAGGCGCTGGGTGACCAGGCCCTGGGCGTCGACCAGATCGCTGCCCAGCGACAGGGCCTGCACATGGGGCAAGCCCGCGGCCCAGGCGGGCACCGGACCAAAGCACAGCAGGGTGAAGTCAGGCCCCAGCGCGCGCAGCAGCCAGCCCGGCTGGCCATCGCGCAGCACCGGGGCGTCGAGCAACACGGCCCCGGGCACCTGGCGCGGTGCGTCAAAGGCGTCGGCACCGTGGTCGGCGTCGGGCGTGTTCAGGGCCGACCCATGCAAGGTGGCCGGCACCGACAGGCGCCCGCTGTTGACGATGCGGCGCGCAAATTCGTGCTCGCGCGCCAGGTCCAGCGCGGCGTCGCGGAACAGGCGGCTGATCTCGCTCTTGGGCGTGATGAAGTCGGTGGCGCGGGTCGAGTTGCGGATGTTCTCGTCGGCCGCGTACTCGCGCTCCGGGCCGTAGCTGGCCAGCAGCTCGGCGCCGGCGCGGCCCTTGAGCACCCAGTCCAGCTTCCAGGCCAGGTTCTCGGTGTCTTGCACGCCACTGTTGGCGCCCCGCGCACCGAACGGCGACACGCCGTGCGCGCTGTCACCGGCAAACACCACGCGGCCGTGCACAAAGCGGTCCATGCGCAGGCAGGCGAAGGTGTAGACGCTGGCCCACTCCAGGTCGAACTGGGCGTCGTGGCCCAGCAAGGCCTTGACGCGGGGCAGGATGTTCTCGGGTCGCTTTTCGACCTCGGGATCGGCGTCCCAGCCGAGCTGGAAGTCGATGCGCCAGACGTTGTCGGGCTGGCGGTGCAGCAGCACGCTTTGCTGCGGGTGGAACGGCGGATCGAACCAGAACCAGCGCTCGGTCGGGAAATCCGCCTGCATCTTGACGTCAGCGATCAGGAAGCGGTCCTGGAAAATGCGGCCCTTGCTCTCCAGCCCCAGCATGGCGCGCACCGGCGAGCGCGAGCCGTCGCAGGCGATCAGCCAGTCGGCCTCGATCTGGTAGGGGCCGTCGGGCGTGTCGACCTGCACCGAGGCACCGTCGTCACGCGGCGTGACCGCCTTGACCTGGTTGTGCCAGCGGATGTCGATCAGCGGCAGTTGCAGCGCGCGCTCGACCAGGTAGGCCTCGGCGTAGTACTGCTGCAGGTTGATGAAGGCCGGGCGCTCGTGCCCGTCCTCGGGCAGCAGGTTGAACTGGTAGACCTGCTGGTCGTGGAAGAAGACCTTGCCCAGGTTCCAGGACACGCCTTTGTCCACCATGCGCTGGCCCACGCCCAGGCGGTCCCAGATCTCGAGCGTGCGTTTGGCAAAACAGATCGCACGCGAACCAATGGATAGCCGGTAGTCGTTGTCCAGCACCACCACGGGCTGGCCACGCTGGGCCAGGTCGATGGCCAGGCTCAGGCCGGCGGGGCCGGCGCCCACCACCACCACCGGGTGGCGCGCCGGCGTGGCCTGGTCCTGGTCGGCGCTGCGCCGGTAGGGGAACTCGATGGCCTGCACCTCAGGCCCGGTGCCGCGCAAGGCGTCAAAAGGAATGTCTTGGGGTTTCATGGAACGTGTCTCCTCACCTCGAACGGGCTCAGCCTTCCAGGGCTTTCCACATCTGGATGTCGCGCTCGGCGGTCCAGATGCGCGGGTCCGGGTACTGGGTGGCTTCGTCGTAGGCGCGCGTGACGTCGAACGGCATGCAGTGGTTGAAGATCACCCACTGGCCGTACTTGGGTTGCAGCTTGGCGAAGGTCGCTTCGTAGACCTTGCGCAGGTCCTGCCCCGCGGCGGCGCCGGCCTGCACGCTCTCGTACAGGTCGCTGATGAAGGCGCGCGTACCGGCCAGGCCGGCCTGCACCTGCTCGGGCGTCTGCAGCGCGGCACCGCGGCCGGGCACCAGCTTTTCAGGCTGCAGGGCGGCGATGTTGTCCAGCGTCTGCGGCCAGTCCTTGAAGTAGGCGTCGCCCGCGTAGGGGGTGGCATCGAACTCGACCAGGTCGCCCGAGAACAGGATTTTTTCTTGCGGCAGCCAGGCCACGGTGTCGCCCTTGGTGTGGCCGCGGCCCAGTTGCAGGATCTGCACCTCGACGCTGCCCAGCCACAGGGTCATCTTCTTGTTGAAGGTCAGGGTGGGCCAGGTCAGGCCCTCGGGCACGCTCTCCACGTTCTGGAACAGGCGCGGGAAACGGCCGATCTCGCTGTCCTTGTCGAACTGGCCGCGCTCCACGATCAGGTCGCGCGTGTCTTCGCTGGCGATGATGTGCTCGGCACCGTAGGCGCTGGCGCCCAGCACGCGCACCGCGTGGTAGTGGCTCAGCAGCACGTACTTGATGGGCTTGTCGGTGACTTCGCGGATGCGGCGGATCACGTCCTGCGCCATCACCGGCGTGGCCTGGGTGTCGATCACCATCACCGCGTCGTCGCCAATGATGATGCCGGTGTTCGGGTCGCCCTCGGCGGTGTAGGCGTAGGCGTGGTCGGACAGCTTGTCGAAGCTGACTTTCTTGACTTCGAGGTCGGCGGCGGAGGCGAAGGTCTTGGTGCTCATGGTGGGCTCACAGTGGGTGGTTGTTCAACATAGGCGAATGAATTCACCTAAACGGAATTCTTTGATGTTAGGCAAAAAATTCGTCAATGTCGAATTCATTTGTTTAGGTGAAAACCCTAGACCCAGCGCTGCCCCGGCCTGCGAAGCAGAGACAATCGGGCCCATGAGCAATGCAGAAGACAGTGGTGACGGCGCCGCACGCGCCCCGCGTGGCATCCAGAGCGTGGAGGTGGGCGGCCAGTTGCTGAAGGCGCTGGCCCACACCGGCCGCCCCATGGCCTTGAAGGACCTGGCGCGCGAGGCCGACATGACCCCGGCCAAGGCCCACCCCTACCTGGTGAGCTTTGGCAAGCTGGGCCTGATCGAACAAGACCCCGTCAGCGGCCACTACGGCCTGGGCCCGCTGGCCCTGCAACTGGGATTGATCAGCCTGCAGCAGGTGGACCCGGTGCGGCTGGCGATTGCCGAGCTGCCCTCGCTGGCCCAGCGCCTGGGCCACACCGTGTCGGCCTCGGTGTGGGGCACGCGCGGGCCGACCATCATCCGGGTCGAGGAGGCCCCCACCCCCGTGCATGTGGCGATGCGCCACGGCACCACGGCCTCGGTGCGGCACACCGCGTCGGGCAAGGTGTTTGCGGCCTTCCACCCGGCCGAGCCGGTGGCCGAGGCCCTGCGCCTGGACGGCCACGCCGGGGCCCTGGACGACCCGGTGTTCCAGGCCGAGTTGCAGGAGGTACGGGCCCGTCAGTTGGCGGTGGTGGACCGGCAGTTGATTGAAGGCGTCAGCGCCCTCGCCGTGCCGGTGTTTGACGGCTTTGGTCAGCTGGTGCTGGCCCTGGCCGCCATCGGCCCCAGTGCCACGCTGGACCTGCGCCCGGACGGCCCCAGCGCCAGCCTGCTGCGCGACTGCGGCCGCCAGCTGTCACAGCGCCTGGGGGCGCCGCGCGCCAAGACTCACCAGTAGCCCAACACCTTCCACCACAGGCCCCCCACCAGCGTCCAGACCAGCAGGTTGACCACGCTCATGGCCAGGCCAATGCGCCACCAATGGCCCAAGGTGACGAAGTTGGAGCCAAACACAATCGGTGAGGTGCCCGTGGCGTAATGGGTCAGCGTCATCATGATCGACGAGGCTGCGGCCAGCAGCAGGGCCAAGGGCATGGCCGGTGCGCCCAGCGCCAGCCCTGCCGCGTAAAAGGCGGCAAACATGGCCGTGATGTGGGCGGTGGTGCTGGCGAAAAAGTAGTGCGCGTACAGGTAGACCCCGATCAGCAAGGCCGAGGCCCCCGCCCAACCCAGGCCCAGGTGGAGGATGCCGTTTTGCACCAGCGTGGAGAACCAGGCAATCAGCCCCAGCTTGTTCAAGAAGGTGGCCATCATGACCAGCGCGGCAAACCAGACGATGGTGTCCCAGGCCGATTTTTCCTTCAGAACATCGTCCCATTGCAAAACGCCGCTCACCAACAGCAAGGCCAGACCCAAGGCGGCGGCGGCGGTGGCGTCCACCTCCCAGTGCGGCCCCCACAGCAGCGCCGGCACCCCCACCCACAGCAACAGCAGCAAGGCGAAAACCGCCAGCAGGATCTTCTCGGCGCGGTGCAGGGGACCCAGTTCATCCAGGCGGGCCTGGGCAAACACCCGCGCTTGTGGGGTGTCCTTGACCTCGGGTGGGCTGAGCCAGTACAGGACCAGCGGCATCAACAGCATGGCCGCCAGACCAGGCAGCAACATGGCCCAGGCCCAGGTGGTCCAGGTCAGCGAGACCTGTGCGCCGGTGGCTCGGCTGATGAAATCAACGATCAAGGGGTTGGGCGCGGTGGCCGTGACGAACATGGCCGAGGAGATCGGGTTGGCGTGGTAGTTGACCAGCGCCAGGTAGCGGCCCATCTGGTGGTGCGTACCCTGCTCCGGTGTCGAGCCAAAGCTGGTGGCGATCGAACGCATGATGGGGTGCATGATGCCCCCGCCCCGCGCGGTGTTGCTGGGGGTGACTGGCGCCAGCACCAACTCGGAGAAGGCCAGCGCATAGCCAATGCCCAGGGTCTTGCGACCGAACAAGCGCATGAACAGGTAGCCGATGCGGGCGCCCAGGCCGGTCTTGATGAGCGCGCGCGACAGCATGATCGACAGGCCGATGAGCCAGATCAGGGGGTTGCCAAAGCCACTCAACGCGTCGGCCATGGCCACCGACGGCGTGCTGTGGGTGACACCGGTGATCGCCACCAACACGATCGCGATGATGGCCAGCGCGCCAATGGGCATGACCTTGGCAATGATGGCCGCGATGGTGCCGACAAACAGCGCCAGCAGGTGCCAGGCCGGCGCCGTCACGCCCTGGGGCACGGGAATGCCCCACCAGATCAGGAGCACCAGCCCCACAATGGCCACGGCCGAGCCCAGGCGAAGCGCGGTGCTTGGTTTCACAAAGGGGCTCCTTGCGCACCAGGCCCGCTGGCGCACGGAGCGTGCAGGGGCCTGCGCTTGACACATCCATCGGCCACCCCTGTTGGGGTGGAAAGGGCTCAATATGGCAGAAGCCCGGGGGGCGGGCGTGTTTCCTGGTGTTTCAAGTGCATCGTTGTTGGAGCCGGCTCGCGCCAGGCTCGGTCGCCAAGCCCGGCCTCGCCCCCAGACCCGCCCCCCGGCCCGACGCCTCGGCCAGCCCACCAGACCCGCCGGGGGCGCCTGCAGGGGCACCGCCGCCGCACCGCTGCGCAGCGGCCGCCGGCCCCCTCACAGCCAGGGGCTGCGCACCTTCGAGAACCCACCCGCCTGGTCGTAGGCGTGGCCCAGTTGCAGCACGGCCAGGTCGGCCTGCGTGGGGCCGATGAGTTGCAGGCCCACGGGCCAGCGGCCCTCGGGCCCGCCCAGGCCAGCGGGCACGCTCAGCGCGGGCAGCCCCGCCAGGGTGGCGGCGACGACCACCTCCATCCAGCGGTGGTAGGTGTCCATGCCACGACCGCCGACCTCGGCGGGCCAGTGCTGTTCGGCCTCGAAAGGGAACACCTGGGCCGAGGGCAGCACCAGGTAGTCGACCTGCTCGAACAGGCTGCGCAGCGCCTGGTACCAGTGGCTGCGCACGCTGGCGGCACGGAACACGTCCTGCCCGCTCAGGGCCAGGCCGCGTTCGATCTCCCACACGGCCTCGGGTTTGAGTTGGGCGCGGCGCGCCGGGTCGTGGTAGAGCACCGCGTAGTTGCCCGCCATCTGGAAGGCGCGCAGGTCCAGCCAGGCCGTCCAGACACGCTCCAGGTCAGCCTGCGGACGCACCGCTTCGACCGTGCACCCCAGGCGCTCGAAGTGGCGCAGCGCCTGCTCGCACAGCGGCAACACGCCGGGCTCGGTGGCCAGGTGGCCGCCCAGGTCGCCCAGCCAGCCAATGCGCGTGCCCTTGAAGTCCCGCTCCAGGGGGCCTGCATAGACCCGGGGGTCCTGCTGGCGCGTCAGTGGCTGGCGCGCATCAAAGCCCGCTTGCACCGACAACAGGAGGCCCAGGTCGGGCACGTTGCGGGCCATCGGCCCGCTGACGCCGAACTGCTGGAAGAACACCTCGTCGGCCGGGCCCTGCGGCACGCAGCCCACCGAGGGCCGAAACCCAAACACATGGTTGAACGCCGCGGGGGTGCGCAGCGAGCCCATCATGTCCGAGCCATCGGCCAGCGGCAGCATGTTCAGGGCCACGGCCACCCCGGCGCCGCCGCTGCTGCCCCCGGCCGATCGGCTGGGGTCGAAGGCATTGCGGGTGATGCCGTAGACCGGGTTGTAGGTGTGGCCGCCCAGGCCGAACTCAGGCGAGTTGCTGCGCCCGATGAACAAGGCGCCCGCGGCGCGCATGCGCTCGAACACCTGCGCGTCGAGGCGCGTGCGCTGGCCCTTGAACAGCGGCGAGCCCCGCGTGGTGATCAGCCCCTCGACCGGGGCAATGTCCTTGGGGGCCTGCGGGAACCCGTGCAGCACGCCCAGGCTCTGGCCGCGGGCCAATTGGGCGTCGCGCTCGCGTGCCAGGTCGCGCAGGGGCTCGGTGTCGGCCAGGGCCACCAGCGCATTGACGCGGGGGTTGTGGCGCGCGACCTGGGCCTGGAAAGCGTCCAGCACCTCCAGGCACGACACCTCGCGCTGGTGGATGGCCCGCGACAGGGCGACCGCGTCCAGCTGCACCACATCATGGAGGGGGGAAGAAGCGGGGGATGGCGCCGATGCGGCGCGTTCAACAGGCGTGGAACTCATGGGGGCAGCTTAATCAAAAAGACCCCGGCCCGGGCAGCCGGAGCAACCCGGAGGCCGGGCCCACTGAGCGGGGTCCACAGCGCCGGACCAACAGAGCCGGAACAACCTAGCCGGGGCAGCGCCGGTGGGCACACCGCCCCCAGCGCTTCAGCATCGGCGCCTCACGACCAGCACCCCAGAATCAGCGCCCCACGACCCGGGCCGCCGGCACGGGGACCGGCCACCCGGGTTCAGCGCCTTCAGGCGGTTTCAGCCAGGGCGTCGCCCAGCGCGTTGATGAGGCGGTCGATCTCGGCCTTCTCGGAGATGAAGGGTGGGGCCAACTGGATGGTGTCGCCACCGTAACGCACGTAGAAGCCCTTCTTCCAGCACGCCATCGCCACCTCGTAGGGGCGCTTGGCCGGCTCGCCGGGCACGGGGGCCAGGGTGATGCCAGCGGCCAGGCCGTAGTTGCGGATGTCCAGCACATGCTTGGCACCGCGCAGGCTGTGCACGGCGGTCTCGAAGTACGGGGCCAGCGCGCGCACGCGGCCGATCATGTCTTCCTTTTGCAGCACATCGAGTGCGGCCAGGCCAGCGGCGCAGGCCACCGGGTGGGCCGAGTAGGTGTAGCCGTGCGGGAACTCGAGCATGTAGTCAGGACCGCCAACCGACATGAAGGTGTCGTAGATCTCTTTGCTGGCCAGCACGGCACCCAGCGGCTGCACGCCGTTGGTGATCTGCTTGGCGCAGTTGAGGATGTCGGGTGTGACGCCAAAGGCCTCGGCCCCGGTGAAGGCGCCGGCGCGGCCAAAGCCGGTGATGACCTCGTCAAAAATCAGCAGGATGTTGTGGGCGGTGCAGATGTCGCGCAAGCGCTTCAGGTAGCCCACGGGCGGGATCACCACGCCGGCCGAACCAGAGAAGGGCTCGACGATGACGGCCGCGATGTTGGACGCGTCGTGCAGCGTGATCAGGTCCAGCAGGCGGTCGGCCAGTTCGGCGCCGGTCGGCGGCATGCCCTTGTAGAACGAGCCCGCGGGCGGCTGGGTGTGCGGCAGGTGATCGGCTTCAACGCCCTGACCGAACAGCTTGCGGTTGGCGCCAATGCCACCGACCGAGATGCCGCCGAAGTTCACGCCGTGGTAGCCCTTTTCGCGCCCGATCAGGCGCGTCTTGCTGGCCTGGCCCTTGGCGCGCCAGTAGGCGCGGGCCATCTTCAGCGAGGTGTCGGCCGACTCGGAGCCCGAACCCGTGAAGAACACGTAGTCGAGACCGGCGGGGGTCAGTTCCTTGAGGCGGTTGGCCAACGCAAAGCTGCCCGGGTGGCCGTGCTGGAAAGCCGGTGCGTAGTCGAGCTTGGCGATCTGGCGGCTGACCGCCTCGTTGATGGCGGGGTGGCTGTGGCCCAGCCCCGTGCACCACAGACCCGACAGACCGTCAAAGATCTTGCGCCCGTCGGCATCGGTGAAATACGCCCCCTTGGCCTCCACGATCATGCGCGGGTTGGCCTTGAAGTTGCGGTTGCCGGTGTAGGGCATCCAGTGCGCGTCGAGCCAGGCAGCGTCGGTGCGCACCCCCGATTCGGAGGCCGGGGCCGGGGCAGCGGGGTCAGCGGTGAGGAGGGTCATGGCGGTCAGGCTGCGCGACGAACGCAGCGATCAGGTGAAAGAACTTGTTCATTTTTCATGCGCTGGTTATTCTTGAAAATAGCTCAATATCAATACTTACTTCGCACTTTATGCAAGTAACACCCCCACCCGCCCGCCCCGCCAAAAACCGCGCCATCCTGGGTCAGCTCAGTGACATGGACATGCGCCTGCTGCAGGTCTTCAAGACCGTGGTGGAGTGCGGCGGCATGTCCGCCGCCGAACTGGAGCTGAACATCGGCAGCTCCACCGTGAGCCGCCACGTCAAGGACCTGGAAACCCGCCTGGGCCTGGTGCTGTGCCGGCGCGGCCGGGCCGGCTTTGCACTGACCGGCGAAGGCCAGCGCGTGTACGAAGAGACCCTGCGCCTGCTGTCCGCGGTGGACGGCTTTCGCGCCAGCGTGGACGACATCCACCAGCGCATGGGCGGCCAACTGGAGCTGGCCCTGTTTGACAAGACCGCCAGCAACCCGCGCGCGCGCATCCACGAAGCGATCGCCTTGTTTGCCGAGCAGGCGCCCGAGGTCAAGCTGGTGCTGCACGTGGCCTCGATCAACACGATCGAGCGCGGCATCATCGACGGGCGCTGGCAGGTGGGCGTGATCCCGGCGCACCGCAACTCGCCCAGCCTGCTCTACGCGGATCTGTTTGGCGAAACCATGCAGCTGTACTGCGGCCAGCGCCACCCCTTGTTTGGCCAAGCGCACGCGGAACTGGACTGGGACGCGCTGCGCCAATGGCCATTTGCCGGCCTGGGCTACCACTCGCCCAACATGGCGCTGAGCCACCAGGCGCAGCTGACACGCAGCGCCACCGGCTTCGACCAAGAAGCCATCGCCACGCTGATCCTGTCGGGCCGCTACCTGGGCTTTTTGCCCGACCACTATGCCGAGGCCTTCGAGCGCCGCGGCCTGATGCAGGCGCTGGCGCCCGAACGCCTGCAGTACAGCTGCCAGTTCGTCAGCCTGCTGCGGCGTTCACCGCAACCGGGGCGGGCCGCGCAGTGTTTTTATGAGTGCCTGGTGAAGGCGCACCAGCCCCCGGCGCCGACTCAGCCGCGGCGCGCGTAATACCCCAGCAGGGCCTGGGTGCCGGGGATGCCGGCCTTTTGCGCCCACTCACGGCCAAAGCGCTCGCCGAGCTGGTCGAGGGTGCGGCGCAGTTCGGCGGTCGGTGCCACGATGCGCACCTTTTGCTCGGTCAAGACCTTCTTGGCCGCCTCGTCGGCGTCACGGGCCATCTGCCAGCCCTGCTGCTCGGCCTGGCGGGCCGCCTCGAGCAGCTCCTTTTGCTGGCTGGGGCTGAAGCCTTGCCAGACCTTGTCGCTGACGCAGACCATGTTCTTCGGGATCCAGGCGCGCAGGTCGACAAAGTACTTCATGACGCGCCAGGCCTGGCTGTCCACCCCGGTGGTGCTGGAGGTCATCATGGCGTCCACCTGCCCGGACTCCAGGGCCTTGGACAGTTCATTGGCGGCGATGGTGGTCGGCACCGCGCCGGAGAGTTCGGCCAGGCGTTTGGTGGCGTCGTTGTAGACGCGAAAGCGCAGGCCCTTGAGGTCGCTCAGCAAGGTCACGGGGCTGCGGCTGTACAGGCCCTGACCGGGCCAGGGCACGGCGTACAGCAGGCGCACGCCCCGGCTCAGCAGGTCGTCGCTGACCGCCTGGCGCGAGGCTTCCCACATGTGGCCCGCGTCTTCAAAACCGCGCACGATGAACGGCAGCGAATCCAGCGCCAGCAAGGGGTACTTGCCGCCGTACGACGACATCAGCACCTCGCCAAAAGCGATCTCACCGCCCGACAGGGCCGGCAGCACCTCGGCCATCGGCTTGAGCTGGGCGTTGACCGACACCTCGATGGGGCGCCCCAGCAACTCGCTGGCGCGGCGCGCGAACTGGCGCAGGTTCTGGGTGTGGAACACGGCATCGCCGTAGGCCCCGGAAAACCGCAAGGCCGGCGCCTGGGCGCGAACCACCCCCGGCGCACCGAGCGCCAGCGCGCCCCAGCCCAAAGAAGCGAGCGCCTGTCGGCGCGCAAGGCAATCAGACACGGGAAAACCCTTGGTTGTTGAAGCTGCCAAATGATAAGGAAGGCCACGCCCGACGCCTGCCCATCACCCCACCGAAGGGCTCAAAAAAGAGAAATTGGACCGAATGTGTCAGCGCTGGGCCACACCCCGGGCCACCCCGGCCCGCGCGCCGGGTCGCTCCCCGCGTGCCGCCAGCGGCCCGCACAGCGGCACCCGCTGCGGCCCCCTGGTCAGCCGGCGGCCTGGCGTTTGGCCGCCCGCTCGGCCACAAAGCGGAAGCCAAAGGACAGGGCCTCGTCCATGGCCTTTTCGATGCTGTGGCGCTCTTTCTCGGTCAGGTAGAACATCAGGTCGACGTCGTGGCGCACATAGCGCGCCGGCAGGCGGTTCAAGGCCACACAAGCCACATCGGCCAGCATGTCGTGCGTGAAGTCGGGGTGGGCATCGGCCCGGTGGCTGACTTCTTCGAACACCAGTCGTTCATAGAAATTGTGGATCTGTTCAAAGTCGCTGATGGCCATGGTCGTTGCTCCTGGAGGATCACGGGCGCCCGGCCCGCACTGATACGCCTTGAAACCTTACCAGCCTGCCGGGTTGCGGGCAAGCGCGCCCTGCGGGGGCGCACCGGCCGAAGGGTTTCAGGCCGCCGACACCAGCGTGCCGTCGGCAAAGAAGCGGGCCAGGTTGTCCAGCACCCGGTCGGCCATGGCCTGGCGGGTCTCGTGGGTGCCACTGGCCACATGGGGCAGCAGCACCACGTTGTCCAGCGCGCGCAGCGCGGCCGGGACATGCGGCTCGTCCTCGAACACATCCAGGCCTGCGCCTGCGATGGTGCGGTGGCTGAGGGCCTGCACCAGGGCGGCCTCGTCGATCACGCTGCCGCGCGCCACGTTGACGAGGAAGCCCTGGGCCCCCAGCGCGCTCAGCACCTCGGCATTGACCAGGTGGTGGGTGCTCTGGCCGCCAGCCGCCGCGATGACCAGGAAGTCGCTCCAGCGGGCCAGCTCCAGCAAGGACGGCTCGAAGCCGTAGGACACGCCTTCAGCCGGTTGGCGGTTGGTGTAGTGCACCGCCATGTCAAAGCCCGAAGCCCGGCGCGCGATGGCCCGGCCAATGCGCCCCAGGCCAAAGATGCCCAGCTTTTTGCCGCTGACCCGGGTGCTCATGGGGAACTTGCTGCGCTCCCAGTCGCCGCGGCGCACAAAGCGGTCGGCCGCGCTGAGGCCGCGCGCGGCGTCGATCAACAGGCCAAACGCCAGGTCGGCCACGCAGTCGGTCAGCACCTCGGGGGTGTAGCCCACGGCCACGCCCTGGGCGCGGGCGGCTGCGACGTCGATCTTGTCCAGGCCCACGCCGAAACTGGAGATCACCTTCAGGTTCGGCAGCGCCTGCACCACGGCGTGCTCGACCCCGATGGCGGCCGAGGTGACCAGGGCCTGGAACTCGGCCCCATGGGCGGCCAAAAAGGCCTGCGGATCGGCCTCATCGGCCAGGCAATGCACCTGGTAACGGGCGGCCAGGGCCTGCTCCAGAGCAGGCATCTGGCGACCGATCTGCAACAGGCGAACAGCGGAAGAAGACATGAAAAAAACCTCGGTATGAAAGTCAGCTCAACAGGGTCGGTGCCCCAGCGCCAAAGCGCTGGCGGGGCTCAATCCACCTGGATGTTTTTGTCGGCAATGATCTGCGCGTAGCGCTTGCGGTCATTGGCCATCAGCTTGGCGAAGGCGTCCGGGGAGTTGCCCACCGGCAGCGCGCCCAACTCGGCCAGGCGCGCCTTGACCTCGTCGCTGGCCAGCACCTGGCGCACGTCAACGGCAATCTTCTCCACCACGTCCTTGGGCGTGCCCGCAGGGGCCAGCAGACCAATCCAAGAGATGGAGTTGAAGTCAGGCACAGCGCTCTCCGCGAGCGTGGGCACATGGGGCAAGGCCGGCACCCGGGTCTTGCCGGTGACGGCCAGGGCGCGCACCTTGCCGGCCTTGAGGTGGCCGCTGGATTCGAGCACGGTGGCGAAGCTCAGCTGCACATGACCCGCGATCAGGTCGGCCACGGCCGGGCCGCCCCCGCGGTAAGGCACATGCAGCACCGAGGTGCCGGTGCCGCTCTTGAACATTTCGGCCGCCAGGTGCATGGAACTGCCCGCGCCCGAGGTGCTGTAGCTCATGCCATCGGGCTTGGCCTTGGCCAGCGCAATGAACTCCTCCACCGTCTTGGCGGGCACCTGGGCGTTGACCAACATCACCAGCGGCAACTCGGCCACCAGCGTGATGGGCGCGAACGCTGTGTCGGGGGCATAGGGCAGGTTCTTGTACAGCGAAGGGTTGATGGCCTGGGTGCCGATGTTGCCAAACAGCAGCGTGTAGCCGTCGGCCTTGGCCTTGGCCACGAAGTCAGCACCGATCACACCCGCCGCCCCGGCCTTGTTCTCGACGATCACCGACTTGCCCCATTTCTGCCCCAGGCGCTGGGCGATCAGGCGGGCCCCGGTGTCGGTGCCCCCACCGGGCGGAAAGGGCACCACCAGGGTGACCGGGCGCTCGGGGTAGCTGGCGGCGCCCTGGGCACTGGCCAGCGCTGGCAAAAGGCCCAGGCCAAGGCTCAGGCCCAGGGCGCAGACAGCGGCCAGGCGGCGCCGCTGCGGCGCAGCGGGCAGGTTGGAATGGGATGCGTTGGGGGTCATTGTTTTGTCTCCTTGAAGGGCTTGCAGCGCCGCCGTTGCGCGGTCGGTGGGGCCACTCGGCGCCCCAGCGACCGCGCCCTGCCGCGTCAGGCCAGGGTGTAGGCCGTCTTCACCGTGGTGTAGAACTCCTGCGCATAGCGGCCCTGCTCGCGCGGGCCGTAGCTGGAGCCCTTGCGGCCCCCGAACGGGACGTGGTAGTCCACCCCGGCGGTGGGCAGGTTGACCATCACCATGCCGGCTTGGGCGTGGCGCTTGAAGTGGGTGGCGTACTTCAGGCTGGTGGTGGCGATGCCTGCCGACAGACCGAACTCGGTGTCGTTGGCCACGGCCAGGGCTTCTTCGTAGTGCTTCACCCGGATCACGCTGGCCACGGGACCAAACACTTCTTCGCGGTTGATGCGCTGCTCGGGCGTGGTGTCGGTGATCAAGGCCGGGGCCATGAAGAAGCCGTCATGGCCGCTGCCGGTGTGGCAGGCCACGCGTTGGCCGCCAGCGGCGACGGTGGCGCCTTGCGACTTGGCGATCTCGACATAGCTCAGGTCTTGCTCCAGCTGGGCCTGCGACACCACTGGGCCGATGTCGGTGCCCGCAGTCAGCGCGTCACCAACCTTCAGGCTGGCCAGGCGCGCCGTGACGCCGGCGATGAACTGCTCGTAAATGCCTTCGGTGACGATCAGGCGGCTGCTGGCGGTGCAGCGCTGGCCGGTCGAGAAGTAGGCGCTCTGCACGCTGAGTTCGACCGCCTGCTTCAGGTCGGCGTCGTCCAGGATGACCTGTGGGTTCTTGCCGCCCATCTCCAGCTGCACCTTCTTGCCGCTTTGCACGCAGGTCTCGGCAATGCGGCGTCCCACGCCCACCGAACCGGTGAAGCTGATGGCGTGGATGCCCGGGTGCTTGACCAGGGCGTCGCCAATCACACTGCCCCGGCCCATGACCAGGTTGAACACCCCCGCGGGGATGCCGCTGCGGCTGATGATCTCGGCCAGCGCCCAGGCGCTGCCCGGCACCAGGTCGGCAGGCTTGAGCACCACACAATTGCCGAAGGCCAGGGCCGGCGCGATCTTCCAGGCCGGGATGGCGATGGGGAAGTTCCACGGCGTGATCAGGCCCACCACGCCGATCGGCTCGCGCGTGATGTCCACGCCGATGCCGGGGCGCACCGACGGCAAGGTCTCGCCGCTCAGGCGCAGGCATTCGCCAGCAAAGAACTTGAAGATCTGGCCCGCGCGGGTGGCCTCGCCAATGCCTTCCGCGCGGGTCTTGCCCTCCTCGCGCGACAGCAGGGTGCCCAGTTCTTCGCGGCGCGCGAGGATCTCGGTGCCGATCTTGTCCAGGGCCTCGGAGCGCGCCTGCACGCTGCCCGTGGACCAGGCCGGAAAGGCTGCCGTGGCAGCCGCCACGGCTTGGTCCACCTGGGCCGCATCGCCCTGGGTGTACTCGCCGATCACGTCGGCCAGGTTGGACGGGTTCAGGTTGGGGGCCAGGGTGTGGCCGGCCACCCATTCGCCATGGATGAGGTTCAGGTGTTGGTTCATGTCAATGCTTTCAGATCAGAAAATGGAGAAGCCGGCACAGGCCGGCTTGGGGTCAGGGACAAACTCAATCCGCGGTGATCTTGCGCTCTTCGATCACCTTCTTCCAACGCGCGAACTCGCGCGCCTGGAAGGCCGTGAACTGCTCGGGCGTGTTGGCCACGATGTCGAAACCGATCTCGGTCAACCGGGACTTGACCTGCGGGTCGGCCAAGGCAAACACCAAGGCCTCGTGCAGGCGCTTCTTGACGTCCGCGGGCAGGCCCTTGGGGGCCGCCACGCCTTGCCAGGAATACACCTCGGCGTCCTTGACGCCGCTCTCGGCCAGGGTCGGGGTTTGCGGCAGCAGCGCAACGCGCTTCTCGCCGGCCACGGCCAGCACACGCAGCTTGTCGGCCTTGATGTGGGAGATCACGTTGTTGATGTTCTGGAACGACGCATCGACATTGCCCCCCAGCAAGTCGGTGATGGCCGGGCCACCGCCCTTGTAGGGCACATGCAGCCCGCTGGTGTTGGTCTGCTGCCAGAACAGCACCGCGCTCAGGTGGTCCGACGAGCCATTGCCCGAGGAGGCGAAGGTGATGCGCTCGGGCGTCTTGCGCAACGCCGCAATCAGGTCGGCCACGGTCTTGAACGGCGAGTTCGCGGGCACCACCAGCACATTGGGCGACTGGGCCGCCACGGTCAGGTAGTCGAAGTCGCGCGTGGCGTCATAGGCCACGCCCTTGATCAGGTGCGGCACGATGACATAGGGGCCCAGCGACGCCACCAGCAAGGTGTAGCCATCGGCCGGGGCGCGCTTGACAAAGGTCGCCCCGATGCTGCCGGTGGCACCCGCCTTGTTGTCGACGATGACGCTCTGGCCGAGCTTTTCGCCCATCTTGGTGGCCAGCAAACGGGCCACCATGTCGGTCGAGCCCCCCGGCGGGAAGGGCACCACCACGGTGATGGTCTTGTCGGGGAACGCGGCCCAGGCGGGCACGCTGAGGCAGGCCAAGGCGGCGCCCATCCAGGCACGGCGGCTCAGCTTGGAAAAAATGGTCATGGCAGTTTTTGTCTCGGTTTGAAGTAAGGGGCGCTGGCGCCACAACACCAGCGACCGGGGAATCAGCCCGGCACGCGCAGGGCCTGGCGGGCCAGCAGCTTCCAGACACCGCCCTGCTTTTGCCAGACCTGCAGAACCTTCAGGTCCACTTGGCCGGGCTGGCCGCCGCTCAAGGTACCGCCGACGAAGCGGTGCCGCACCACGGCGACATCACCGGACAGGCGCACGGTCTGCTCACTCAAGGCAATGTGCGTGAAGTCCGAACGGGCACTCAGCAGGTCGCCGACCAAGCTGTCGCGCGTGTCCAGGCGGCCACCCGAGTGCCCGTAGCTCAGCGATTCACTGAGCAGGGCCTCGAGCTGGCGGCGCTCGGGGTCCACCATCAGCACCCGCAGCTGCTCGACGGCCTGGACCACGGCTTGCTCATCGGCAGGGGTCTGAGCCCCCCAGGTGAAGGGGGCCAGCCACACGGCCCCCCACAGGCCAAGAAGGGCCCAACGGCGACGGAGGTGCATCGGGATCGTCTCCTGTCAGTGAAGGGGGTGCTGGCGGCGCTCGCCTCAGAGGGCTTGCGAGCCCAGTTGGCGGATCAGCGCGTCGAGCGCTTCCATTTCGTTGGCCTTGAGGTCGGTCAGCGGGGTGCGCACCGGCCCGGCGTCGTGGCCCACCAGCTTGGCACCGGCCTTGACGATGCTCACCGCATAGCCCTGGCCGCGGTTGCGCAGTTCGAGGTAAGGCAGGAAGAAGTCCTTCAGCAGGCGGTGCTGGGTGGCGTGGTCGTCGGTGCGCACGGCTTCGTAGAACTGCATCGCGGTCTTCGGGATGAAGTTGAACACCGCCGACGAGTACACCGGGGTGCCCAGCGCCTTGTAGGCCGCGGCATAGACTTCGGCCGTGGGCAGGCCGCCCAGGTAGGCGAAGCGGTCGCCCAGGGTCTGGTAGATGGACATCATGAGTTCGATGTCGCCGATGCCGTCCTTGAAGCCCACCAGGTTGGGGCAACGGTCGGCCAGGATCTGCAGCGAGGCTGGGGTCAACTTGGACTGGCCTCGGTTGTAGACGATGACGCCAAACTTGACGCTCTTGCAGACCGCTTCGACGTGCGCGATCAGGCCTTCCTGGCCGGCTTCGGTCAGGTAGTGGGGCAACAGCAGCACGCCGTGGGCGCCAGCCTTCTCAGCGGCCTGGGCGCACTGGATGGCAAAGCGGGTCGGGCCACCGGCGCCAGCGATGATGGGCACCACGCCGCGGCAGGTGTCGACCGCGGTTTGGATGATGCCGGGGTATTCGTCGGCGGTCAGCGAGAAGAACTCGCCCGTGCCGCCCGCGGCGAACAACGCGCTGGCGCCGTAAGGGGCCAGCCATTCGAGGCGCTCGATGTAGCCCTTCTGGTTGAAGTTGCCTTCGGCGTCGAAGTCGGTCAGCGGGAAGGACAGCAGGCCGGAGCCCATGATGGTCTTGAGTTCTTGAGGCGTCATGAGGATGCTCTTCAGAGGGTTGCGATGGATAAAAAGGAAATCAAAAATCGGCGGCTTGCCAGCGGGGCGGGCCTCAGTCCAGCTTGACGTTGGCGGCTTGCACCACCTTGGCCCAGCGGCTGCGCTCCTGGTTGAAGAAGCGCTCTTCCTCGGCCGGGGTCATGGTCACCACCTCGGCGCCCTGCCCCGCCAGGCGGGAGCGGATCTCGGGGCTGCGGATGATGCGGATCAGCTCGGTGTTCAGGCGCGCCACCACCGCGTCGGGGGTGCCGCGGGCCATGCGCACGCCTTGCCAGGTGCCGGACTCGAAGCCCGTCACGCCTTGTTCGGCCAGCGTGGGCACCTGGCCCACCAGCGGCATGCGCGCGCCCTTGGACACCGCCAGCAGCTTGAGCTTGCCGGCCTGCACCTGCGGCAGCGTAGCCAGCATGCCGTTCATGAGCACCTGGGTCTGGCCGGCCACGGTGTCGCCGATCGCCTGCACGCCGCCCTTGTAGGGCACGTACTGCCAGCGCGCGCCCGTGGCCGCCTGCACCGCCACCGCGGCCAGGTGCGCCGCACTGCCCGTGGCCGGGATGGCGAAGTTCAGGTCGCTTTTCTTGGACAGCGCCACCAGTTCTGCAAAGTTGTTGGCCGGCACCGAGGGGTGCACCACCAGCAAGTGCGGCGAGTAGGCCAGCATGGTCACGCCCCGCAGGTCCTTGGACGGGTCGAACGCCAGCTTGGTGTAGACCGAGGGGCTGATGGCCAGGGCGCCCACGTCGCACAGCAGCAGGGTGTAGCCATCGGCGGCGCCACGGGCCACCAGTTCGGCGCCCAGGTTGCCGTTGGCACCGGCGCGGTTTTCGACCACCACCGGTTGCTTGAGGGCTTCGGACAGGGGCTGGCTGATGGCCCGCGCGATGATGTCCGACGAGCCCCCCGGCGGGTAAGGCACCACGATGCGCAGTGGGCGGCTGGGCCATTGATCGGCGGCCAGCGCCGCCCCCGAGGCGGCGAGCCAGGTCGCGGCAGCGATCAGGCCCAGGCGTCTAGTCAAGCTCATGAAGGTCTCCTGTTGGTGCGTCCGCCGCGGGGAAGGGGGTGCCTCCATGCCCTGCTGAAAACGAACGCTGTCTTATGTCGTCAGTCATCGTACAACCAAATTTCAAAAAAATCCAGCCTGTTGCTGGATGGCCCTGTCCGTGGCCGCGAAAAGCGTCAGTCCGACGCGGCGGGGCGGGGGATGCCCTCGGGCGCGGCGGCCGCCTCGGAGGCGGCCTGGGCCAGGGCCTGCGCGCGGCGCAGGCGCTCGCGGCTGTTGGTCAGGTGGATGCGCATGGCGGCCCGGGCCGAGTCAGCGTCCTGGCGGGCAATGGCCTCGAAGATCTCCTCGTGCTCGCGGTTCACTTTTTGCAGGTACTGGGCCCGCAACTCGGGCGCCATGCGCATGGCCGAGGAAATGCGCGTGCGCGGGATGATGGTGGTGCCCAGGTGGCTCATGATGTCGCCAAAGTAGCGGTTGCCGGTGGCCTGGGCGATCTCGAGGTGAAAGCGGAAATCGGGCGACACGGTGTCGCCCCCCTCGCCCACATTGGCCGCAAAGTCATTCAAGGCCTCGCGCATGGCCTGCAGCTGCGCTTCGGTGCGGCGCACCGCGGCCAGACCAGCGGATTCGGTCTCCAGGCTGACGCGCAACTCCAGCACCGCCAGCACCTCCACCGAAGTCGCCATGTCGGACGGGTCGATGCGGAACATGCCGGTGCTGCGCGCCTCCAGCACAAAGGTGCCAATGCCGTGCCGGGTCTCCACCAGGCCCGCCGCCTGCAAACGCGACAGGGCCTCGCGCACCACGGTGCGGCTGACCCCAAAGGCCTTCATCAGCTCGGACTCGGTGGGCAACTTGTCGCCGGGTCGCAACAGCTGGGCCTGGATGCGGCCACTGAAGTCGTCCACCAGGTCGTGCGCCAGACCCCGTGTTCGGCGCCGCCCCGGCCACGCAGCCGCGGGGCTGCCGACCTCCACAGCGGGGGCTTGTGACGGGGCCGGGGACGGGGCATTGAACGACTTGGGCATGGCCCGATGATAAGCGCCCCTCATGTTGTATGACGACATATAACAAAGCACGGGCCGAGGCCGGTCTGGCAGCGACCCGCAGGCGCCAACGCCCGATCTGGACAGTGAGGCCGTCGCCGCCGGGCCCCGGCGTCCCGCCGCCCGCCGCATCCCCACCATCCCGCTCCGCCGCGCTCCGTCCCGTTGGACACGCACGTGGCGGCCCTGGCCGCGGTGGGGCGCCACACAGCGGCCCGGTGCCCGCCCCTGGGGGCACCAACCCAACCGCCGGTACCGAAGCCGGCGCCGTCCGATGGCGCGAGCCCCCACGCGCTGAAATCATGCCCCACGCGGCACGCCCGATCAGGCCCGCAGCCCTTCATCCCCCCCGCCCCTGACTGACGCTAGGAGACTTTCCTTTGGTTTGGCCCCCTTGTCTGCGCCCCCTGGCGCTGGCCGCTCTGAGCCCCCTGGTGGGCGCGCAAGCCCTGCCCCCACCCCAGGTCACGGTGTTTGGTGTCATTGACCTGTCGCGCGAGACCGTGCAGACCCGCAGTGGCCGGTCCACAGGCTTATCCCCCTCCGGCAACAGCAGCAGTTCGCTGGGCTGGCGGGGCAGCGAGAACCTGGGGGCAGGCCTGTCGGTGCTGATCTGGCTCGAAGGCTCGGTCGACCCCAGCAACGGCAGCGGGGCCAGCGGCAGTGCCAGCCACAACCAGGCCCTGGACACGCCCCCGGGCCCCTTCATCCTGAACCGGCGCACCACCCTCAGCCTGAAGGACGGGTCCGGTGAACTGCGTCTGGGCCGCGACGACACCCCGAGCTGGAAGAACTACGGCACGCTGGACCCCTTCAATGGCAATGGCGTTGGCGCCATGCTGCCCGGCTACACCGGGGACGCCGCGGCCAGCACCTTCTCGCGCGCTTCCAACGCGGTGAGCTACTTCCTGCCCGCGGCCGCCACCGGCTGGTACGGCCAGGCCATGGTCGCCTCGGGCAACCAGGCCAGCCAAGCAACACAGAACGGGGTCGACACCTCGCGCAATGGGCGCTACGCCGGTGCGCGCCTGGGCTTCAAACTGCCCTACACCGACTGGGTCTTGGCCACGGGCCGGACACGCTACGCCGCCCTGACCCAGACCCTGGGCAGCAACGCGCTGGCCGGTGGTGGCACCCAGGGCGGCGCCCCGGTGCTGGCCGGGACCTTCATCGACCGCAGCCTGGGCGTGACGCAGCAGTTCGAGGGCGGCACCTTCACCGCCCTGCTGTCGCGCCAGACCCTGCAGGACGTCGGCCAGCCCGGGCAGCAGCAAAGCACACGCGGCTGGGGCGTCGGCCTGCAACTGCCCAGCGGGCGCTACCACCTGCTGGCGTCGTTGAGCGCCGTGCGGCTGGACGGGGCCCAGGCCCGCAAATGGGCCCTGGGTGCGGTGTACGACCTGTCCCAGCGCAGCGCCCTGTACTTCAGCTGGGCCCGCTTGCGCAACACCGGCGGCGCCTCGATGGCGGCCAGCTCCAACAGCTCCAGCGGGCTGCCAGCCGCCTCGGGCCCCGGCAACGTGAACGGCCCCAGCACCGGCTGGGACCTCGGGTTGCGGCTGAGTTTCTGAGGCACGACACACGCGCCAGCCCTGAACACTGCCCGCCGGACCCGGGTCTGGGACCCCACGCTGGCCGCCCAAGGAGACAGACCGGCCTCCGAGAGATTGGATGGGCCGCGACGGCTCGGCACCCACGGCACAGGTCCGATCATGCCCTTCCCGGCGTCGCAGGGGCTGAATGCCCCGAAGCGCCTTTCTTTGCTGGCTGAGGACCCATGATGCAATTCAAATACCCCCTGCTCACCGGCGCCATCCTGGGCGTCGCCAGTCTGGCTCCCGCCCATGCGGCGGTCCATCTTTTTGGCGTGTTGGACCTGTCCTACGAAACGGTGCAAACCGGCAGTGGCCGGGTCACGGGCCTGGCCCCTTCGGGCAACAGCAGCAGCGCGCTGGGGCTGCGGGGCTCCGAGGACCTGGGGGCCGGCCTGGCCGCCAACTTTTGGCTCGAGGGCGGGCTCAACCCCGCCAATGGCAGCGGCCCCAGCGGCAGCAGCACCAACAACCAGACCAATGACGTGGCCTCGGGCGGCTTCCTGTTCAACCGCCGCGCCACCGTCAGCCTCAGCAGCGACTACGGCGAACTCCGCCTGGGCCGTGACACCACGCCCACCTGGCAAAACTACGGCAACAACGACCCTTTCAATGGCAACGGGGTGGGCACACTGATCGCCAGCTACACCGGCTCGGCGTCGGCCAACACCTTCTTGCGCGCCTCGAACGCCGTGGGCTACTTCCTGCCCAAGATGAGCAGCGGTGTGTATGGTCAGGCCATGCTGGCGTCAGGCAACCACGGCAGCAACGCCCAACAAGATGGTGTCGACACCTCCGGCAACGGGCGCTACGCGGGGGCGCGGCTGGGCATTCAGCGGGACCGCTTCGACGTGGCGGTGGCCTACGGCCAGACCCGCTATGCGCCGCTGACCCAGACCTTGGGCAGCAATGGGCTGGCGGGCAGCGGCACCCAGGGCGGCAGCACGGTGACGCGTGCGGGGGAATACACCGACACCAACCTCGGCGCGTCCTACCAGTTCGACCGCGTCAAGGTCATGACGGTGCTGGCCAAGCAAACCCTCAATGACCTGGTTCAAGCCGGCAACCAGCAAAGCACCCGGGCCTGGAGCCTGGGGCTCCAGGCGCCGTTCGGCAACACGCAGTGGCTGGCCTCGTTCAGCAGCGCCAAACTGGACGGCGCCAAGGCCCAGAAGCTGGCGCTGGGCGCGGTCTACAACCTGTCCAAACGCAGCGCCGTCTACACCACGGTGGCACGGGTGCAGAACTCGGGTGGGGCCTCCATCAGCGCCAGCTCCTATGGCGCTGGCGCCCTGTCACCGGTCATGGGGTCCAACAATGTGAACCACAGCTCGACCGGCTTGGACGTGGGTGTGCGCGTCTCGTTCTGACGCGCGGCCTGCCTCAAGCCGGGTCGGTCTTGTCCAGGCCCAGCAGGCGCACGGCGTTGTCTTTCAGAATACCGGGCATCACCTCGGGCTTGAAGCCGGCGACCTCGAAGTCCTTCATCCAGCGCTCGGGGGTGATCAGCGGGTAATCGCTGCCGAACAGGATGCGGTCCTTGAGCAGGGTGTTGGCGTACTGGATCAGCTGCTTCGGGAAGTACTTGGGGCTCCAGCCCGACAGGTCGATCCAGACGTTGGGCTTGTGCGTGGCCACCGACAAGGCCTCGTCCTGCCACGGGAAGCTCGGGTGGGCCATGACGATCTGCATGTCGGGGAAGTCAATCGCCACGTCGTCCAAGTGCATCGGGTTGCTGTACTCCAGGCGCAGGCCACCACCGCAGCGCATGCCACTGCCAATGCCGCTGTGGCCGGTGTGGAAGATGGCCGGCAGCTTGTAGTGGTTGATGACCTCGTAGATCGGCCAGGCCATCTTGTCGTAGGGGTGGTAGCCCTGCACCGTGGGGTGGAACTTGAAGCCGCGCACGCCGTGCTCGGTGATCAGCTTCTCGGCCTCGCGCGCGCCCATCTTGCCCTTGTGCGGGTCGATGCTGCCGAAGGCCATCATCATGTCGCTGTTCTTCTTGGCGGCCTCGGCGATCTCTTCATTGGGGATGCGGCGACGCCCCAGCTTGGACTCGCTGTCCACCGTGAACATGATCAGCCCGATCTTGCGCTCGCGGTAGTAAGCCACCGTTTCCTCGATGGTCGGGCGGCGGTTGCTGCCGAAGTACTTGTCGGCCGCGCGGTCGTACTCCTCGCCGTAACTGTCAAACGGGTTCCAGCAACTCACTTCGGCGTGGGTGTGGATGTCAATCGCGATCAGGTTCTTGTAATCCATGAAGTCTCCTTGATTGGGTGGATCGGATGCAAGGGTAAGTACTTATAAAAAAACGAGTGGGGCTCGCTTGAATTGATTATGTTTCATAACCATAATGAATTCAACAACGGAACGCCATCATGACCCAGACCTCCTCCAATCCAGACCTCAAAGTTGAATTCCACGGCGCCAGCCAAGAAGTGGCCGTGATCCGCCTGACCCGGCCGACCAAGCGCAATGCGCTCAGCGACGGCCTGATCCTGGCGATCCGCGACGCCTTCGAAAACCTGCCCGCCACGGTGCGCGCTGCCGTCATCGACGGCGAAGGCCCGCACTTCTGCGCCGGCCTGGACCTCAGCGAACTCAAAGAGCGCGACGCCGGCCAGGGCCTGCACCACTCGCGCATGTGGCACGCCGCGCTGGAGCGCGTGCAGCACGGCCCGGTCCCCGTCATCGCCGCGCTGCACGGCGCGGTGGTCGGCGGCGGCCTCGAACTGGCCAGCGCCTGCCACATCCGGGTGGCCGACGAAACCACCTTCTACGCCCTGCCCGAAGGCTCGCGCGGCATCTTTGTGGGTGGCGGCGGCGCGGTGCGCATCCCGCGCCTGATTGGCGCGGCCCGCATGACCGACATGATGCTGACCGGCCGCGTCTACAACGCCGCCGACGGCGAACGCATCGGCATGGCCCAGTACCTGGTGCCCGAAGGCACGGCTTTTGACAAAGCCCTGGAACTGGCCAAACGGGTGGCCGAGAACGCCCCGCTGACCAACTACGCGCTGATGCACGCGCTGCCGCGCATCGCCGAGCAACCGGCCGACCAGGGCTTCTTCACCGAGGCGCTGATGGCCGCCATCGCCCAGAGCGCCCCGGACGCCAAGGAACGCGTGCGCGCCTTCCTCGAAGGCCGCGCCGACAAAGTGCGCAAGGACTGAACGCCCCCCGGTGTGCCCAGCGCCCTCCTCCAGACCCACAGCCCGAGCAGAACAAAATGACAGAGACAAACCGCCCCTCAGGCGCCGCTGCGCCGCGCTACCGCCCGCTGACCTTCGGCGTGACCCGCGTCACGCTGCAAGACGGTGAGGCCGGCACCCGCTACCTGCAGGCCGAGCAGGCGCTCGACAGCCATGCCGAACGCATGACCGACCGCCTGCTGCACTGGGCCCGCACCGAGCCCAGCCGCACCTTCATGGCCCAGCGCGAGCGCCTGGCCGATGGCCGCACCGGCGACTGGCGCCACGTCAGCTACGCCGAAGCGCTGAGCACCGCGCGCCGCATTGCCCAGGCGCTGCTGAACCGCGGCCTGAGCACCGAACGGCCGGTGGTCATCTTGAGCGAGAACAGCCTGGAACACGCCCTGCTGGCACTGGGCTGCCTGCTCGCGGGCATCCCGCACTGCCCGGCTTCGCCGGCCTACTCAACCGTCAGCCAGGACTACGACAAGCTGCGCCATGTGCTCAACACCCTGACGCCGGGTCTGGTGTTTGCCACCGACGGCAGCCGCTACGGCCGCGCCATCGCCGCCGCGGTGGCCCCCGAGACCGAGGTGGTGCTGGTCCATGGCCAGGTGGAGGGCCGTGCCCACACCGACTGGCAGGCCCTGCTGAACACCGCGGACACCGAGGCCGTAGACGCCGCGCTGCAAGCCACCGGACCGGACACCATCACCAAGTTCCTGTTCACCTCGGGCTCGACCAAACTGCCCAAGGCGGTCATCAACACGCACCGCATGTGGTGCGCCAACCAACAGCAGATGCGCCAGTCCATGCCGGTGCTGGCCGACCCCGACCTGCCCCCGGTGCTGATCGACTGGCTGCCTTGGAACCACACCTTCGGTGGTAACCACAACGTCGGCCTGACGATCTACAACGGCGGCACGCTCTACATCGACGACGGCAAGCCCACCCCCGCGCTGATGCAGGAAACCCTGCGCAACCTGCGCGAGATCGCCCCCACGGTGTACTTCAATGTGCCCACCGGCTTCGAGGCCATCGCCAACGCGATGAAGACCGACGACGTGCTGCGCAAGAACCTGCTGTCGCGGGTGCGCATGTTCTTCTACGCCGGTGCCGCACTGGCCCAGTCGGTGTGGGACGACCTGCACCAGCTGCAGGAAGCAGAAGTGGGCGAACGCATCGTCATGGGCACCGGCCTGGGCATGACCGAATCGGGCCCGTTTGCGATCTTCGTGACCGGCCCCCAAGTCAAGTCGGGCGACCTGGGTGTGCCCACGCCGGGCCTGACCCTGAAGCTGGTGGACATCGACGGCAAGACCGAGGTGCGCTACCGCGGCCCCAACATCACCCCGGGCTACTGGCGTGCGCCCGAGGAAACCGCGGCCCACTTCGACAGCGAAGGCTTCTTCTGCAGCGGCGACGCCGTGCAGTGGATCGACCCCAACGACGTGCACCAGGGCCTGCGCTTTGACGGCCGCATTGCCGAAGACTTCAAGCTGGCCACGGGCACCTTTGTCAGCGTGGGTCCGCTGCGCGCCAAGATCACGGCGGCCGGCGCCCCCTATGTGCAGGACGCGGTGCTGACCGGCATCAACCTCAAGGAAGTGGGCGCGCTGATCTTCCCGACCCAGGCCTGCCGGGCCCTCAGCGGCCTGCCCGCCGATGCCCCCTGGGCCGAGGTGCTGCAAAGCGCCCCGGTGCTGGCCAAGTTCCAGCAGGTGGTCAACGAGCTGGCCAGCCATGCCACCGGCAGTGCCAACCGCATTGCGCGCGCCGCGCTGCTGGCCGAGCCGCCCTCGATCGACAAGGGCGAGGTCACCGACAAGGGCTCGATCAACCAACGTGCCGTGCTCAAGCACCGCGACGCCCTGGTGCAGGCGCTGCACCAAGGCACCCTGCCGAACACCCTCCAACCGCAAGGAAACTGACATGGACATCCAAGGACAAGCCGCACTGGTCACCGGCGGCGCTTCGGGCCTGGGCGAAGCCACGGCCCGCGAACTGGCCCGGCTCGGCGCCAAGGTCGCCGTGCTCGACGTCAACGCCACGCTGGCCGCTCAGGTGGCCGCCGACCTGAACGCCCAGTACGGCGCAGGCCGCGCCATCGCCTGCGTCTGCGACATCACCAACACCGACAGCGTGCAAGCCGCTTTGGACCAGGCCACGGCGGCCCACGGCCCGGCCCGCATCCTGATGAACATCGCGGGCATTGGCACGGCCAAGCGCGTGGTGCAAAAAGACGGCAGCGCCGCGCCGCTGGAGGACTTCAGCCGCGTGGTCACCGTCAACCTGATCGGTGCTTACAACATCAGCCGCCTGTTTGCCGCCCAATGCGCCAAGCAAGCCCCGCTGGAAGACGGCGAGCGCGGCGTGATGATGTTCACCGCCTCCGTCGCGGCCTTTGACGGCCAGGTGGGCCAGCAGGCCTACAGCGCCTCCAAGGGCGGCCTGGTGGGCATGACCCTGCCGATGGCCCGCGACCTGGCGCAGCATGGCATCCGCGTCTGCACCGTGGCCCCCGGCCTGTTCGCCACACCGCTGATGAAGCAACTGCCCGAGCCCGTGCAGGCCTCGCTGGCCGCGTCCATCCCCTTTCCGTCGCGCCTGGGCAAGCCCGAAGAGTTTGCCCAACTGGCCTGCCACATCGTGACCAACGGCCACCTCAATGGCGAGGTGATCCGCCTCGATGGCGCGCTGCGCATGGCGCCGCGCTGAGCCCGCCCCAGCCGACCCCACCCACACAACAACATCGGAGACACACCATGAACCAACACCGCCGTCAATTTGTCCAGCGCCTGGGCAGCGTCGCCGCCCTGGGCGCCCTGGGCTCCAGCGCCAGCCTGCTGCCGCTCAACGCCTTCGCCCAACTGGTCGAACAAGTGAAGATCTACTACGGCTTCCCGGCCGGCAGCTCGGGCGACAGCGTGGCCCGCCGCGTGGGCGAGAAGTTGATGGGCAGCGCCTACACCAAGAACGCCGGCGTGGTTGAGAACAAGCCCGGCGCTGGTGGCCGCATTGCGCTTGAATCGCTCAAGCCCTCGCCGGCCGACGGCTCGGTGCTGGCCCTGTCGCCGTTCTCGGCGCTGGCCATCTACCCGCACATCTACACCAAGATGAATTACGAGCAGAAGGACTTCACGCCGGTGTCGATCGCAGCCGTCATGCACCACGGCCTGGCCGTGGGCCCCCTGGTGCCGGCCAGCGTGAAGACCCTCAAGGACTTCCTGGCCTGGGCCAAGGCCAACCCCAAGGACGCCAGCTATGGCTCGCCCGGGGCCGGCTCGACGCCGCACTTCATCGGGGCCCTGCTGGGCCTGAACGCGGGCGTCGAGATGCGCCACGTGCCCTACCGTGGCTCGATCCCCGGCGTGACCGACCTGGTGGGCGGCCAGATCGCCGCCATGGTGACGCCCAGCGGTGACTTCATCGCCAACGCCAAGGCCGGCAAGCTGCGCATCCTGGCCACCTCGGGCGAGAAGCGCTCGCCCTACCTGCCGGAGGTGGCCACCTTCGCCGAGCAAGGCTTCGCTGACCTGACGACCGAAGAATGGTTTGGCTTCTACGCCCCGGCCAAGACACCGGCGCCGGTGGTCGCGGCCGCCAATGCCGCCATCAACGCGGCCCTCAAAGAGAAGAGCGTGATCGACAGCCTGGCCATCGTGGGCCTGATCGCCCAGGGCTCCACGCCCGAAGAAATGGGCCGCTCGCAAAAGCTCGAGTTCGAGCGCTGGGGCCCCCTGGTCAAGCGCATCGGCTTCTCGGCCGAGTCGTGAGGTCCGAGTCCTGAGTCCTGAGTCCTGGCCGGCACGGTGCCCACGGCACCTGCCGGCTTTTTGTGTGTTGAGTTGTTCTGTCGCCCTGCCCGCCCATGTCGTCCTCCTACCAGCCCCGCCCCGCCGACAACGGCTTTTTGCTGTTCAACGTGCTCCAAGCCCCAAGCCAGCTCGCGGCCCTGTCCGGCCTCACCGAGGCCGACGAGGCCCTGATGACCCAGGTGCTCGACGAGGCCGGCAAGTTTGTCGGGGAGGTGGTGGCGCCGCTGTCGCGCCAGGGCGATGAGATCGGCTGCCGCTGGGAGGCCGGCCAGGTGACCACCCCGCCCGGCTTCCGCGACGCCTACCAGGCGTTCTGGCAGGCGGGCTGGCCCGCCCTGGCCTGCGCCGAAGAAGACGGTGGCCAAGGCCTGCCCTGGGTGCTCGAAGGCGTGCTCTACGAATGGCTGAGCGCGGCCAACCACGGCTGGACCATGGCGCCCGGCCTGCTGCATGGCGCCTACGAATGCCTCAAGCACCATGGCCACGCCGACTTGAAGGCCGCTTACCTGAACCGCATCGCCAGCGGTGAATGGCTGGCCACCATGTGCCTGACCGAGCCCCACGCAGGCAGCGACCTGGGCCTGGTGCGCACCCAGGCGGTGCCCCAGGACGGCGGCCGTTTCCCCGGCGAGCACCGCCTCAGCGGCACCAAGATTTTCATCTCTGGCGGCGAGCACGATCTCAGCGACAACATCGTTCACCTGGTGCTGGCCCGGCTGCCGGGCGCACCGGCCGGCCCCAAGGGGCTGTCGCTGTTCCTGGCGCCAAAGTTCCTGCCCGACGGCTCGCGCAATGGCGCCCACTGCGATCGCATCGAAGAAAAAATGGGCCTGCACGGCAGCCCCACCTGTGTGATGCGCTTTGAGGACGCCACCGGCTGGCTGGTGGGCCAGCCCGGGGCCGGCCTGAATGCCATGTTCATCATGATGAACGCCGCGCGCGTCCATGTGGCCTTGCAAGGCATTGGCCTGCTGGACGCGGCCTGGCAAAAGGCCGACGCCTATGCCCGCGAGCGGCGCCAGATGCGCGCCCCCGGCGCCCGCCCGGCCTCGCGGGGCGACGGCGACAGTGCCGACCTGCTGATCGAGCACCCTGCGATGCGCCGCATCCTCGACGTGCAACGCGCCTGGATCGACGCCGGCCGCCTGCTGGCCTACCGCACCGGCTTGGCACTGGACCAGGCCCGCCACCACCCCGACGCCACGGCCCGTGACGCCGCCCAGCGCTGGTGCAGCCTGGTCACCCCCGTGCTCAAGGCCGCCTGGACCCACCAGGCCTTCTATGGCGCCAGCGAATGCCTGCAGGTCCTGGGGGGCCACGGCTATGTGCGCGAGTGGGGCATTGAGCAGATCGTGCGCGACGCGCGCGTCAGCATGATCTACGAGGGCACCAATGAAATCCAGGCCATCGACCTGCTGCTGCGCAAGGTGCTGCCCGATGGGGGCGAAGCCCTGGGCCAGGTGCTGCTGTCCTTGCGCGGCTCGCTCGATGCGGCGCGCGACTTCGACGCCGAGGTGCTGCGCCGCCTGGCGGAACTGCGCTACCTGACCACCACCCTGGCCCTGGCGGGTGGGCAAGACGCCGTGCTCGCGAGCCAGGTGGCCGACGACTACCTGCGCGCCGTCGCCCTGGTGCTGATGGCCTGGGCCTGGGCCCAGATCGCCCAGACGCCTGGGGCAGAGTCGGCGCGCTGGCAAGCACCGCTCAAGGCCTTCCGCGAACGGGTGCTGCCCGAGCTGGACCTGCGCCTGAAGCTCATCAAGCTGCAACTGCCCAACCCCAACGCCGCGCACCCGGCCTGAGGCCGCGCCGTCACGCGCGGGCCGACTGCACCGCGCCCTCGTCGCTGGCCGCCACCACCTGGTTGCGGCCGCTGCGTTTGGCCCGGTACAGGGCCTGGTCGGCGGCCGCCACCAGCAACTCGGCCGTCTGGCCGTCGGCCGGGTAGCAGGCCACCCCGGCCGACAAGGTGCAGTTCAAGGGCTGGCCGCCGATCCACATCACCGACGCGGCCAGCGTCGCGCGGTAGTGCTCGGCGCGGGCCAGCGCGGTCGCCAGCGGCATGTGCGGCAGCATCAACAAGAATTCTTCACCGCCGTGGCGGCACACCACATCGCTGGCCCGCGCGTCATTGCTCAGCAAGAACGCCAGCCGGCGCAAGACCTCGTCGCCGGCCGCGTGGCCGTGCTCGTCGTTGACGCGTTTGAAATGGTCGATGTCGATCAGGATCAAGGACAGGGGGCTCTGCATGCGCAGGCAGCGCACCAGCTCGCGCGCCAGCGTGGCGTCCAAAAAGCGGCGGTTGAACAAACCCGTCAGTGCGTCGTGGTGGGCCTGCTCCTGCCACTGAGACTGCAGCGCGCTGACCACCCCGAGCTGCTGGCGCAGCTGGCGCTCGCTGTGCGCCAGTTGTTGCCGGGCCTGGCTGAGCCGGCTCAGGCGCCGCTGCAGCACATGGGCCCACCACGCCAGCTGGGCCGTCAGGTAGAGCATGCTGCAGGCCGTGGCCGCAGGGCCCATGTGGGGTTGAAGGTGTAGGCCCCAGAGCGCCCCCGCCAACCCCGCGCCGCCCGCCCAAGCCAGCCCGGCGCGGACCAGCCCGGCCCGCCCCCACAGCGCTGCGAACGAGGTCACGCTGGCGGTCGCCAGGGCATAGGTCAGCCACAGCGGCACGCCCAGCCAAACCACCCAGAGTGCGAGGCAGACGGCGTCGAGGGTGAGGACCCACCGTGCGGCGTGCCAAGGGTCGGCCTGGCGGCGGGCCCACCCCTGGCTGAGCAGCGGATAGACCAGACACTGCAGCGTCACGGCCACCCAGGGCAGCCCGGGCCAGCCACGCTCCTGGCCCAGCAACAGACAGACCGCCCACACCCAGCCCCAGGAGGCCAGCCGGTGGCGGGGGTTCAGTCGCCCCCAACCACGGTCTGCCGTCGGTGGGGTGTCAAGATCATTGGGGGAGGCCATGCGCTGTGGTGCTGGAACTCCAAACGGGAGCCACCCAATTTAGCAAGCACCGCCCCCGCCCCCCGCGCGACGCGGCCCGCCCAGGACAGCCGGTCAAGTCCAGCCGCTCAAATGCAGCGCTGCACCCCGGTCCAGCGCCTCCACGGGCCGCGGCCGGGCCGCCGACGGGCTCAGGCCGCTTGCAAAAAGCGCTGCGCCAACAGCACCCAGAAGGCGGCCCCACGGGCCACATTGCTGTCGTGGAAGTCGTAGGACGGGTTGTGCACCATGCAGGCGCTGTGACCGGCATAGGGGCTGTCATCGTGGCCATCGCCATTGCCGATCAGCACATAGCTGCCGGGCACCCGCTCGAGCATGAAAGCGAAATCTTCGCTGCCCGGCAAGGCCGGAGCCTGCAACAACACGCGCTCGGGGCCGTTGAGGGCCAGGGCCACCTCACGCGCCAACGCAGTCTCGGCCGGGGTGTTGACCAGCACCGCATAGCCGGCGCGGTAGTCCACCGTGGCCTCGCAACCCAAGCTGCGCGCCTGCGCGTGGGCCAGCTCGGTGATGCGCTCGCGCAGCAGTTGACGCACCTCGCGGTCCAGCGAACGCACGCTGAGCTTCAGGCTGGCGGTCTCGGGGATCACGTTGTTCGCCTCGCCGGCGTGGAAGGCTCCGACGGTGATGACCGCCATGGCCAGCGGGTCCACATTGCGCGACACCACGGTCTGCAAGGCCATCACCAGGCTGCTGGCGGCCACCACCGGGTCGGCCGCCTTGTGCGGCATGGCGCCATGGCCCCCCACGCCGCGCACGGTGATGAACACCTGGTCCGACGAGGCCATGGCCGCGCCCTCGCGCAGCGCCAGGTGGCCCTGCGGGTAGCCGGGCATGTTGTGCATGGCGAAGATGGCGTCGCACGGGTACTGCTCGAACAGGCCGTCTTCCATCATCTTGAGGGCGCCGCCCAGGCCTTCCTCGGCGGGCTGGAAGATCAGGTTCAGCGTGCCGTCAAACTCGCCGTGCTCGGCCAGTTGGCGCGCCGCTGCGAGCAGCATCGCGGTGTGCCCGTCGTGACCGCAGGCGTGCATCACGCCGGCGTGCTGGCTGGCGTGCGGCAGGCCGGTGGCCTCGACGATCGGCAAGGCGTCCATGTCGGCGCGCAGCCCCAGGCGCCGCGGACCGTTGCCGCGCCGCAGCTGGGCCACCACGCCGGTGCCGCCCACGCCACGCTGCACGGTGTAGCCGTAGCGTTGCAGGCAGTCGGCCACCCGTTCGCTGGTGCGGTGTTCCTCAAAGCCCAGCTCGGGGTGCTGGTGGATGTCGCGCCGGAAGGTGACGAACTCGGGGGCCTGCGCCTCAGCGCGGGCCAGAACTTGTTGGATGGTGAGGTCGGACATGGGGCTCACTGGGCCTGCAACTGGATGGACTTGGCGATGGCGCGGAACTGGGCGGTGCCCTCGCTGTAATAGCGCGCGGCCTCGGCCAGCGACAGCGGTCGCGACACGGACTGGCTCTGGGCCTCCAGGCTGGCGCGCATGGTGGCGTCGCCCAGCGTCTCGGACAGGGCCTTGTGCAGCGCCTGCACCACGGGCTCGGGCGTGTCCTTTTTGACGAAGTAACCTGTCCAGATGTTGAACACAAAGCCCTTCAGCGCCTTGCTTTCATTGAGGGTGGGGGTGTTCTTCAGACCGTCCAGGCGCTCGGGTGACAGGGTGGCCACAAACTTCAGTCGCCCTTGCTGGGCCATCTCGAGCTGCGGCTTGCCAAACGGCGTGATGAAGATGTCGACCTGCGAACCCATCAGATCCTGCAGTGCCGGTGCGGCGCCTTTGTAGGGCACATGGGTCATGGGCACGCCGACCAGGTGGGACAGGTGCTCGCCCATCAGGTGGTAGAACGAGCCCGGCCCCACGCTCGCGTAGGTCAGCGGCTTTTGCTCCTTGGCCATGCGGGCGGCGTAGGCCACCAGCTCATCCCCATTGCTCACCGGCAAATCCCCCCGCGCCAGAACGGCCATCGGGGCCACCGCCACCAACTGGACCAGGCGGAAGTCCTCGCTCTTGAACTTGACCGCCGAGTTGGCCAGCGGCGACAGGATCAGCTCATTGGGCGAGCCCTGGAAAATCTGATACCCGTCGGCCGGAGCGTTCAACACCTTCTGGGCCGCCAGGGCGCCACTCACGCCGCCCAGGTTCTCCACCACCACCGGCTGGCCGAGGTGCTTGGCCAGCGCCGTGTTGACGGTGCGGGCGATCACGTCCGACAAGCCCCCCGCTGGGTACGGCACCATCAAGGTCACGGGCTTGCTGGGGTAGCTTTGCGCCTGTGCGCCCGCCATCCAGCTCAGGCCCAGCAGGGCCAACGACAGGCCGATCAAGCGGCGTTTTTGGGGTGAGGTCATGGGGTATCGGGAGGTGAGTTGAGGAAGGTGAGTCCATGCTAGGGCATGGTTTATCCATGTGTCTAATGCATTATTTTCCTGATAATGATTCATCAAACTCATTGGGTCGCCCATGGAATTGCGCCAACTCAAACACTTGATTTGCCTCGCCGAGTGCGGTTCCTTCAGCCGGGCCGCCGAGCAGCTGCACCTGACCCAATCGGCCTTGAGCCGCAGCATCCAGGCGCTCGAATCGAGCCTGGGCGTGCCGCTGGTGGACCGCCTGGGCAAGCGCAATGAGCTGACCCCCGTAGGCCACTGGGTGACCGAGCGCGCACGCCGCGTGTTGTTCGAGGCCCACGACCTGCAAGAAGGCCTGCAACACCTGAACCAGGCCGAGCTGGGCACCCTGCGCGTGGGCCTGGGCTCGGGCCCTGGGGCCTTGCTGATGACGCCGTTGCTGCAGCACATGGCGCGCCACCACCCGGGGGTCAAGGTCAGCGTCTCGCGTGGCGCCACCGAGCTGCAACTGCAGGCCCTGCGCGAGCGCCAGCTGGATGCGCTGGTGGTCGACCTGCGCCGGGTTGCGCCCGCGGAAGACCTGCGCATCGAGCGCCTGACCGACATGCAGGCGGCCTTCATCGCCCGCGCGGGGCACCCACTGCTGCGCCATGACGCCAGCCCGCCTTTTGCCGCGCTGCTGCGCTACCCCATCGCCACCACGCCTTTGAGCGATGAGGTGGCGCGCATGCTGGTCGAACGCTACGGCGAAGCCGCCAACCCCGAGCAGATGGTCTCGCTGCGCTGCGAGGACGTCAGCAGCCTGCTCGACACCGTGGCCCAGACCGACGCGCTGTTCCTCGGCATCCGGGCCGCCGCGCGCGCCGGCATCGAAGCCGGCCTGTTGGCCGAGGTCCGCGTCAGCCCGCCGCTGCAGGCTTCGGCGCGCTTCGGGCTGATCACGCTGCGCGGGCGCACGGAGTCACCGCTGATGGGCCTGCTGCGCGACTTTGTGCGCCGGCAGCTGCACGACTGAGTCCGGCCCTCTCCGTGGAAGCCAGAACAGCACTGGGGATACCCGGTAAACCTCGGTCACCGATGAAAAATCCTGTCAGATAATCACGGCCACCCATGAAACTCGCTCCCGTCAGCTTCAGCAACATCCCGCTGGGACGTCCACTGCCCTTCTCGCTGCACAACGCCGAGGGCATTCTGTTGGCCAGCCGTGGCTATGTGTTCAACGAACGCGAAGCGCTGGACACGCTGGCGGCGCACGGGACCTTGTTCGTCGACCCCCAGGAAGTGCGCCAATACCGGCGTGCCATGGAAGCGCAGATGAACTCGATGGTGAACGCCGGCAACACCACGCTGGGCCAGATCGCCGACACCCAGATCATGGCGCCCGAGCCCAGCAGCGCCCCGTCGGCACGGCCGCCCGAAGAGCTCGGTGACCCCGATGCCCCGATCGACTGGCTGGACATGCAGAGCCGGGCCAACACCCTGCTGCGCGACACCAAAAGCCTGCGCTTCATGTTCCGCCTGGACCGCCTGCAGCGCGACCTGAGCCGGGTGCTGACGCGCAACCCCGACACCGCGCTGTTCGCACTGATCCACCTGACCGCCAGCGAAACCCGCTACTACAGCGCCACCCACGCCATGCTGGTGTGCGCCATGTGCTCGCTGGCAGCGCGTGACGTGCTGAACTGGTCCCCAGAACTCGAGACCACCATGGTGCGGGCCTGCCTGACCATGAACATCGGCATGACCGAGTTGCAGGACCAGCTGACCCTGCAACGCGAACCGGTGTCGCCCGAACAACGGGAACAGATCGAACACCACCCGCTGCGCTCGGTTCAACTGCTGCGCGAGCGCGGGGTGCGCGACCCGATCTGGCTCGAAGCCGTGCAACAGCACCACCAGGTCAGCGCCGGGCCCTTGGGCGGGCGCACGCCCGCCGACCAGATTGCGCGCCTGATCCACCGTGCCGATGGCTTTGCCGCACGCCTGTCGCCGCGCGCCACCCGACCGCCCATGGCGCCCTCGGCCGCCATGCACGCGACCTACTTTGACGAAAGCAAGAAGGTCGACGAAGCCGGGGCCTCGCTGATCAAGGCGGTGGGCATTTACCCACCGGGCTCGTTCGTCAAACTGGCCAGCAATGAGATTGCCACCGTGGTGCGCCGCGGGGCCAACACCCTGACCCCGCGCGTCGCGGTGCTGGTCAACCGGGAAGGCATGCCCATGCTGGAACCCGCCATCCGTGACACGCGCCTGCACGACCACCGCATCCTGTCGAGCGTCAACTACAAGGACATCCGGGTGCGCCCGGACCTGGTGCGCCTGCTGGCACTGACCTGAGCCGTCCCCGCCACCGCGCTGGCACCGCCCGCCTCACTGCCACGGCAAGGACACACAGCGGTTGCGACCACCGTTCTTGGCCTGGTAGAGGCTGGTGTCGGCGCGGGCCAGCACATCGTCGAGCCGGTCACTGGGGTGCACATTGGTGATGCCGGCCGACAGGGTGATCGGCCAACCCGGCACCAAATCCTGCCAATGCTGCAAGGCCACGGCTGCGCGCACACGCTCCAGCACCACCTCGGCCTCGGCCAGTGTGGTGGCGGGCATCAGCAGCAAGAACTCCTCGCCACCGTAGCGCGCCAGCTTGTCACTGGGGCGCAGGGTGGCCGCCATGGTGTCGACCACCCGGCACAGCACCTGGTCGCCGGTCAAATGGCCATGGTTGTCATTGACGCGCTTGAAATGGTCGAGGTCGATCAGGGCCAACGCACACACCTGACGGCCGCGTTGCACCAGTTGAATCTGCCCTTCAAGCAAGGGCAGCATGGCGTGGCGGTTGAGCGCGCCGGTCAGCAAGTCGTGGGAGGCCAGGCGGTGTACCGCCTCGACCTCTTCGGTCAGCTTGCGCTGGCGCTGGATCAGGCGCGTGCGCAGCAAGGTGCCGTAGTGGTTGAGCAGCAGGCAACGCAGCAAAATGGACGCATAGGCCACGCCCACCAGCACGGCCTCACGCGCGTTGGCGGGAATGCTGACGGGCACCGTGTGCTGCGAAGGCAGCCACTGCAGGGTCAGGGCGGTCATGGCGCAGGTGCCCAGCCACATCAGCAAGGCCCGTCGCACGCTCAGGCTCAGGGTGCCAAACGCGAACACGACGAAGATGATGCACAGGAAATAGGCCTTGATCCACGGCGCCAGCAGCACCGCGCCGAGTTGCACGGCAATCGCCGCGGCCATCTGCCATTCGGTCAGGAGCAGGTCTCGCTGCCCCCGCGCATCACCGATCCGGAAGGCCAGGGTGAACAGCAAGATGTGCCCCAGGCCCGCTGCCACATACAGCAGAGGCAGGCTCAGCTCGATCCGGCCCAGCCACCAGAAACAGGCCAGGAACACTGCATCCAGTGCGTAACTGACCCCCACCGCCACCAGCATCGTGAGGCGAGTGCGGTGGCCACCCTCCCAAGGCGCCGGCAGGGCGCCCGAGCGGGCATGTTTCGCGCCACTTTCAAGTACCGTGGACATCGCCGGCTTCCTCTCCAGGTCGATGGTGTTGCTTTGGGAGTCTGAAACCGTTCTTTCAAGGCATGGTACCAACGGTTCGGTTGCAAACAAAGAAATTCCCCCGCGGAACGGCGATGTGTCTCAAAACCATGCAAAAAAGCCGCAGCCCTGGGGGGACGGCGGCTCGGTTCACGGGGGGCCAGGTCAGGCTGATTGAATGACCTGCGAGTCAGTAATGGGGTGGCAGTTCGTCGCGCAGGCCGGGCGTGGCGCCGGGGCCGTTGTCGGGCTGCTGCCGACGCAGTTCACGCACCTCGCGGATCAGGGCCTCGATCTGTTCCTGCTGGCGGAACACGGTCTGGTTGAGTTGCTCCAGCAGGTCTTCGTTGAAGCTGGTCTTGATCTCCAGCTCCGTGAGGCGGTGGTCGATGATGTCAGGTTTTTCCATGCCCCGATTGGACCTGAAATTCAGCGCCCGCAAAAAACCCCGCCCGAGGGCGGGGCTCGTGGGGGCCAGGCCCCGGCGACCTGTCGCCGGGCCTGGCGCCGTCCCGCCTCAAGCCACGACCGGGGTGCGGATCAGGTGGTCGAAGGCGCCGAGGGCGGCCTTGGCCCCTTCACCGGCCGCGATGATGATCTGCTTGAACGGCACCGTGGTGACGTCACCGGCAGCGAACACCCCGGGCACTGAGGTGCGGGCATGGGTGTCGACGACGATCTCGCCGTGCTTGGACAGCTCGACCGTGCCCTTCAGGAAGTCGGTGTTGGGCAGCAGACCGATCTGCACAAAGATGCCTTCGAGCGGCAGCAGCTGTTCGGCACCGCTGACGCGGTCCTTGTAGCGCAGGCCCGTGACCTTGCTGCCGTCGCCTTGGACCTCGGTGGTCTGGGCGTTGGTGAGCACCGTCACATTGGGCAGGCTGGCCAGCTTCTTCTGCAGCACGGCATCGGCCTTCAACTCGGGGGCGAACTCGAGCAGGGTGACGTGGTCGACGATGCCAGCCAGGTCGATCGCCGCCTCGACGCCCGAGTTGCCGCCGCCAATCACCGCGGTGCGCTTGCCCTTGAACAGCGGGCCGTCGCAGTGCGGGCAGTAGGTCACGCCCTTGGTGCGGTACTCGTTTTCGCCTGGCACGTTCATGTTGCGCCAACGCGCGCCGGTGCTCAGGATCACGGTCTTGGCCTTGAGCGTGCCACCGTTGGCCAGCTTGACCAGGATCGGCTCACCCGGCTGGGCCGCCGGAACCAGTTGCTCGGCGCGCTGGGCGTTCATGATGTCCACGTCGTAGGCACGCACATGCTCTTCCAGGGCCGCGGCGAACTTCGGTCCTTCGGTCTCCTTGACCGAAATGAAGTTCTCGATGCCCAGGGTGTCGAGGGTCTGGCCACCGAAACGCTCGGTCACCACGCCGGTGCGGATGCCCTTGCGGGCCGAATACACCGCCGCTGCGGCGCCGGCCGGGCCACCGCCGACGATCAGCACATCGTAAGGGGCCTTGGCGTCGAACTTGACCGCGTCGCGCGCTGCGGCACCGGTGTCGAGCTTGGCCACGATCTCCTCCACCGTCATGCGGCCCGAGGCAAACACCTCGCCGTTCAGGTAGACCATGGGCACGGCCATGATGCCGCGGCGCGTGACTTCATCCTGGAAGGCGCCGCCTTCGATGATGGTGGTCTTGACGCGCGGGTTGAGCACCGCCATGAGGGACGCTGCCTGCACCACGTCGGGGCAGTTGTGGCAGCTCAGGCTCATGTAGACCTCGAAGTTGTAGTCCCCGTCCAGCGCCTGGATCTGCTCGATCACATCCTGCTCCACCTTCGGCGGGTGGCCGCCGGTCCACAGCAGGGCCAGCACCAAAGACGTGAACTCGTGCCCCAGGGGCAGCCCCGCAAAGCGCAGCTGGTTGTGGCTGCCCAGGCGCTGCAGGCTGAACGACGGCTTGCGCTCGTCGGTGCCATCGGTGCGCAGCGAGATCTTGTCGGCGCGCAGGGACTGGATGGTTTGCAGCAACTGCAGCATGTCGCGTGCGGTGTCGCTGTCGTCGAGGGAAGCCACCAGCTCAAAAGGCTGCGTCACGCGCTCCAGGTACGCAGAGAGTTGGGTCTTGAGTTGGTCGTCGAGCATGTTCAGGTCCTTCAGGGGTCAGTGCTGGGGGGCGCGGCGGGCCGCTTGTGGCGGCCCGGGCGCCAAAATTCGGGCAAAAAAAAGCCGGACGGCATGGCACCAGGCCATGACGCTGTCCGGCGGGGGAGCGCCGAAGCGCTCTGCCGTGAGGCGGTGACTTAGATCTTGCCGACCAGGTCGATCGAGGGGGCCAGGGTCTTGGCGCCTTCGTTCCACTTGGCGGGGCAGACTTCACCGGGGTGGGCGGCGGTGTACTGGGCAGCCTTCAGCTTGCGCACGGTTTCCTTGACGTCGCGAGCGATTTCGTTGGAGTGCACTTCGGCGGTCTTGATGACCAGGTCCGGGTTGATGATGAAGGTGCCGCGCAGAGCCAGGCCTTCTTCAGCGATGTGCACGCCGAAAGCCTTGGTCAGCACGTGGGTCGGGTCGCCGACCAGGGGGAACTTGGCCTTGCCCACGGCCGGCGAGGTTTCGTGCCAGACCTTGTGCGAGAAGTGGGTGTCGGTGGTGACGATGTACACCTCGGCACCGGCCTTTTGGAACTCAGCGTAGTTGTCAGCGGCGTCTTCGATTTCGGTCGGGCAGTTGAAGGTGAACGCTGCCGGCATGAAGATCAGAACCGACCACTTGCCCTTCAGGCTTTGTTCGCTGACTTCAACGAACTTGCCGTTGTGGAAAGCTTGGGTCTTGAAAGGCTGGACTTGGGTGTTGATCAAGGACATTGATGTTTCCTCTGTTACGTTTGGTTGACGACAGCCGTGACTTTATCCGAGCCATAGCCATTGAACCAATTGATTGATCATATTCACCCAATTGTTTTTGCCTATTAAAAATACCACCCTCCCGGGAGCGCTGGACATCAACGCGTCACACCAGCCGCGAGGCGGCCGCTATTGGGAGGACAATCGGGCCATGGTCACGCAGCGCAAAACCACCTCCCCCGCGGCCGCCGTCGAAGCCGTGGACACCCGCTACCTGGAAACGCTGATGGGCTACAACGCCCGTCGGGCGGCGTTGAGCATCATCGAGGTCTTCATGGAGCGGATGTCGGTCTATGGGCTCAAGGTGGTGGACTTCTCGGTGCTGTCCCTGGTGGCGCACAACCCGGGCATCACCTCGCGCCAGCTGTGCAGCACGCTGGACATCCTGCCGCCCAACCTGGTGGGCATCATTGCCTCGATGGACCGGCGCGGCCTGATCGAGCGCCGCCCCCACCCCAGCGACGGCCGGGCCATGGGCCTGCACCTGACCGAAGCCGGCCAGGCGCTGATGAAGGACGCCGAACAAACCGCGGCCGACCTCGAGGACGACGCCACCAGCCGGCTCAGCGCCCAGGAACGCAAAACGCTGATCCGCCTGCTGCAAAAGATCTACCTGTGACCCTCGGGTCGCTGGCGGACTGAAATCACCGCCAGGCCCTGACTGGGGCGCACCAGCCGCTCCGGCGGTTGCTGGGCAGCTATGAATCCGGTAGCAAAGACGGGTTTTGGGCTATAGTCGCGCCGCACGGGCAGGCCACTGGGCCTGGGGTGTTTGAATGCGAATGTGTTGTGTCACGAGGAGATCCCCACCATGACCGCCAAGGAAGCCCCCGCCATCAGCCAGTTGTTCGACCTGCTGGAGTCGCGTTATGCCTTGCGCGTGCTGTGGGCTCTGCGCGATGAACACGCCCAGACCTTTCGCCTGCTGCAAGACAGCGTCGGCGGCATCACCCCCAACACGCTGAACACACGCATCAAAGAGCTGCGCGAAGCTGGCCTGATCGACCACGGCCCCAGCGGCTACCTGGTCACCGACAGCGGCAAAGACCTGCTGCGCCGCCTCAACGACGTGCAGCCTTTTGCCGTCAAATGGGCCGCCGGGCGGGCCAAGAAAAAATAATCGCCGCGGGCCTGACCACAGCCCGCCCGCGCGCCCACCGCCCCGCGCGGCCCGGGCTGGGCAGGCGGTTTCGGGGATAATCCGGGCTCCAAAACCGGGCCCAGGCGCGCCACCGCGCGGACATGGGCCCTCTCATTCCGACCGCACACACCCAAGGACTTTCATGCCCACCACCGAATCCGGCCTCCAATACGAAGACACCACCGTTGGCGAGGGCAGCGAAGCCCGCGCCGGCGCCGAGGTCACCGTCCACTACACGGGCTGGCTGTACGAGAACGGCGTGCAAGGCGCCAAGTTCGACTCCAGCGTGGACCGCAACGACCCGTTCGAGTTCTCCCTGGGCGCCGGCATGGTCATCAAGGGCTGGGACCTGGGCGTGCAAGGCATGAAGGTGGGTGGCAAGCGCACCCTGATCATCCCGCCGCAACTGGGCTACGGCGCCCGCGGCGCCGGCGGCGTGATCCCGCCGAACGCCACCCTGAAGTTCGACGTCGAGTTGCTCGGTGTGCAAAGCGCTGACACCGGCGGCGAGCTCGAGATCGTGGACACCGTGGTGGGCGCCGGCGACGAAGCCGTGGCAGGCCGCAAGGTGCGTGTGCACTACACCGGCTGGCTGTACAAGAACGGCGCCCAAGGCCCGAAGTTTGATTCGAGCCTGGACCGCAACTCGCCGTTCGAGTTCGGCCTGGGCGCTGGCATGGTCATCAAGGGTTGGGACCAGGGCGTGCAAGGCATGAAGGTGGGCGGCAAGCGCACCCTGATCATCCCGGCCCACCTGGGCTACGGCGCCCGCGGCGCTGGTGGCGTGATCCCTGGCAACGCCACGCTGAAGTTCGACGTCGAACTGCTCGCCGTGCTGTGAGGCCTGCGGGCCCCGCCCCGGGGCCCGTGTCAGCGGCTGAGGCGCAGTGGCCGCCTCAGCCCTTCAAAGCGCGCTCCAGCGGGGCATAGGCCTGTGGCCCCACCGCCTCGCGGATGCGCGGCGCCACCGCCTGCAGTTCCTCGAGGTTGGCCGCCCCCTCCACCGCCAGGTTGAGGCGAAACCCCCGCAAACCCAATGACGCCGTCAAGGCCACCGCAATCGGATAGGCCTCGATGTAGCGCTGCCGCGGGCTGCGCTCAGGCACCGCATCCAGCCCCGACAAGGGGAAGTCGATCACCACCTCCTGCGTCTGTGCAACCGCCGGCTCGGGTGGTGAGGGCGGCAAGGCCGCCACCGCCCCCCCCACTGGCGCCAGCGCCCCCGCGGCCACCAGGTGATCCACATCGGCCACCGTGATGCCCAGCGCAGCCGTGGCGCGCAAGACTTCCTCCAGGCGCCGCTGACCATCGAACAGGATGAACGCCGATCGCTGCCGGGGCGACAAGGTGGGGTCGCGCCGCTTGAACAGCAGCTGCCCGGCTTCGGTCTTGGCGTAAATCATGTCAGGGTGTCAGATGAGTTGAAAAACCAGTCCAGCCAGGGCACAAGCGTAGCAGCCCAGCGGGGGCGCCAGCTTGTCACGGGCATCACCGGTTTTGAATTGGGGTTTATCCAGTGCCCCAAGCGGCCTGCAGCGACCGCCCCGCTGATGGGCCCCGCCCCGTGGCCGCTGCGGGTACACGGTACACGGTACAGGGCACAGGGCGCCCGCGCTCCCAACGACATGGCGGGGGCGCCAGCGCCCCGCGCCCGCCGGCGGACTCAGGCGTGGACGTCCAGCGCGGGACCGGTCTCGCGGGGGCCCAGCCAGCTGATGAGCCAGGTCACGGCCAGGCCCACCGGCACGCCGAACACCCCCGCCGACACCGGCTGGATGCCCAGCCACAGGCTGGGCCCAGGCGGCAGGCCCAACAAGGCGCGCAAGGTGGGCGAGTTGGACAACAGGTAGTAGACGGTCACGCCCAGGCCCGCCAGCATGCCCACGATGGCGCCTTGCCGGCTGGTGCGACGCCAGAAGATGCCCAGCACCATGGCAGGCACCAGGGCCGAGGCCGCGAGCGAAAACGACGCCGACACCAGGGGCAGGATCTCCGACGGTTTGAGCGCGGCCACAAAAGCGGCCAGCATGGCCACCGCGAGCAAAACAAACTTGGACAGGATCACCCGGCGCTCCTCGGAACCCGCCTTGGGGGGCGCCCGGAACAGGCGCAGGTCGCGCACCAGCGAGTTGCTGATGGTCAGCAACAGGCCGTCCGCGGTCGACAAGGCCGCCGCCAGCCCCCCCGCCGCCACCAGCCCCGACAGCACATAGGGCAAACCACCAAGCTCGGGCATGGCCAGCATGACGATGTCGGCGCCCAGGCGCAGTTCGCCAAACTGCAACAGGCCATCGCCATTGACGTCGCTGACCGACACCAGGGCCGGATCGACCTTGGACCACTGCACGATCCACGGGGGCAGCGACTCAAAGGTGCTGCCAACCAGGTTGTTCATGACCTCGAACTTGACCAGCACCGCGAGCGCCGGCGCGCTGACGTACAAGAGCGCGATGAAGACCAGCGACCAGGCCACCGAGGTGCGGGCCTCGGCCACCGAAGGCGTGGTGTAGTAGCGCGTCAACAAGTGCGGCAGGCCCGCCGTGCCCATCATCAGGCAGAACATCAGCGCCAGAAAATTGCGCCGCGCGAAGTCGTAGGTCTGTTGCTCGGCCGGGGTGCCATCCGGGTCGCCAGCAAAGGGGCGGCTGTGCGGCGGCATGCCGGCCAGCGGCAGGGCCCGCTCCCGGCTTTCCTGGATGGCGCGGGTCCACTGCTCGCGCGCGGTGGCCGCGTCGTGGGGGACATTGGCCACATCGCGGCTGGCGGCCACGATCAGGGACACATCGGCGTTCTGCTGGCGCAGTTGGCGCAAGCGGTCCTGGGCGGCTTTGCGCTCCTTGATCAGGGCCGCGTCGATGTTCTCGAGGTAAGACTCGTATTCGCGCGCCCGGCGCAGGTAGATGGCGGCCACCTCCTGTTCGGCGGGCGAGGCCATGAGCTGCTGCTCCAGCGCCTCGATCTTGGCCAGTTGCTGCCCATACACCAGCGGCGCCAGCGGGTTGCCCAGTTGCTTGTAGGCCAGCCAGGAGACCGGGATCAAAAAGGCCAGCAGCAAGATGATGTACTGCGCCACCTGGGTCCAGGTGATGGCGCGCATGCCGCCCAGGAAGGAGCACAGCAGCACCCCGCCCAGGCCCAGCATGATGCCGATCTCGAACTGCACGCCGGTCAGGCGCGAAGCGATCAGGCCCACGCCGTAGATCTGCGCCACCACATAGGTGAACGAACACGCCACCGCCGCCAGCGCGGCAATCACCCGGGGCCAACGGCCACCGAAGCGGCGGTCAAAAAAGTCAGGCAAGGTGTAGAGCTGGGCCCGCCGCAGGTAGGGCGCGATCAGCATCGCGACAAGGCAGAACCCGCCCGTCCAGCCCAGCACATAGGCCAAGCCGCCCGGCTGGGCCTCCGAGCCCGAAAAGCCCTGCAGGTACAGCGCCCCGGCCAGGCTGATGAAGGACGCCGCACTCATCCAGTCGGCGGCCGAGGCCATGCCGTTGAAGAAGGCGGGGATGCGCCGGCCGGCGACGTAGTAGTCCTCGGCGTCGGTGGTGCGGCAGTAAATGCCGATGCCCGCGCACACCATCACACTGGAGAACAAGAAGATGGGCCCGATCCAGCGCCGCGACAGGCCTTGCTGCTCGGCCCAGCCCATCAGCAGCAAAAAGCCCAGCAGGCCCACCACGTAGGCCGCGAGGATCTTGAACAAGCGGATTTCGTAGGCCTGCCGCGCACCCGGGGTGTTCAGGCCACGTGACGCATCAGGCATCGGGCGCTCCGCCTGGGGGCCGCGGGCGGTCCCGGTCATCGCGGTCGTGTCGGTTCATGACGGTGGCGTACAGCACCACGATGCCGATGAACACCAGCACCGCGCCCTGCGACGCCAGCCAGTAGCCGAGCGAGCCTCCCCAGCCCGGCAAAGCCACCTGGGCGAGGTCGCGCGCCCAGAAGCAGGCGCCAAAGGAAATGCCCGCCCACAACAGCAGCAAGGTGGCGCGCAGCCACCAGTGGCGGTTGGTGTTGTGGGGGGGAACCGGTGCGCCTTCGGGGCGCACCGACAAGGCTCGGTCGGACATCCCTGGATCATCGCACCTGCCCGGCCCTTGACGGCCTAGGTCTTACCCCGGCGGCCGGCGCGAAGAACGGGCGAGCGGGCCGGTGCCGGGCCCGCTCAGCGGGGCTCAAACGCCCGCCAGACGCTTCCAGGTTTCGATCACGCTGTCCGGGTTCAGCGAGATGGAGGCAATGCCTTCATCGGCCAGCCATTGCGCGAAGTCCGGGTGGTCGCTGGGGCCTTGGCCGCAGATACCGACGTACTTGCCTTGCGCCTTGCAGGCGTTGATGGCCCGGCTCAGCATGGCCTTGACGGCCGGGTCACGCTCGTCAAAGTCGGCTGCCAACAACTCGAGGCCCGAATCGCGGTCCAGGCCCAGCGTCAGCTGGGTCAGGTCGTTGGAGCCGATCGAGAAGCCGTCGAAGTACTGCAGGAACTCGTCGGCCAGGATGGCGTTGCTCGGCACTTCGCACATCATGATCAGCTTGAGCTCGTTCTCGCCGCGCTTCAGGCCATGGGCGCCCAGCAACTGGGTCACGCGGTCGGCTTGGCCCAGGGTGCGCACGAACGGCACCATCACCTGCACATTGGTCAGGCCCATGTCGTTGCGCACGCGCTTGAGGGCTTCGCACTCCATGGCAAAGGCTTCGCCGAATTCGGCGCTGATGTAACGCGCCGCGCCGCGGAAACCCAGCATCGGGTTTTCTTCTTCGGGCTCGTAGCGGCTGCCGCCGATCAGCTTGCGGTACTCGTTGCTCTTGAAGTCGGACAGGCGCACGATCACCGGCTTGGGCCAGAAGGCGGCGGCGATGGTGGCCACGCCCTCGGCGACCTTGTCGACATAGAAGGCACGCGGCGAAGCGTGGCCACGGGCCACCGACTCGACGGCCTTCTTCAGGTCGGCGTCGATGTTCGGGTAGTCCAGGATGGCCTTGGGGTGCACGCCGATGTTGTTGTTGATGATGAACTCGAGGCGGGCCAGGCCCACGCCTTCGTTGGGCAGCTGGCAGAAGTCGAACGCCAGTTGCGGGTTGCCCACGTTCATCATGATCTTGGTGGCGATCTTCGGCATCTGACCGCGTTGCACCTCGGTCACCTCGGTTTCGAGCAGACCGTCATAGATGTGGCCGGTGTCGCCTTCAGCGCAGCTGACGGTGACCAGGGTGCCGTCCTTGAGCAGGTCGGTGGCGTTGCCGCAGCCGACCACGGCCGGGATGCCCAGCTCGCGCGCAATGATGGCGGCGTGGCAGGTGCGACCGCCGCGGTTGGTGACGATGGCGCTGGCGCGCTTCATCACCGGCTCCCAGTTGGGGTCGGTCATGTCGGTGACCAGCACATCGCCGGGCTGGACCTTGTCCATCTCGCTGATGTGGTGCACCAGGCGCACCGGGCCGGTGCCGATCTTCTGGCCAATGGCACGGCCTTCGGCCAGCACGGCGCCTTGGCCCTTGAGCTTGTAGCGCAGCTCGGCCTTGCCTTGCTGCTGGCTCTTCACGGTCTCAGGGCGGGCCTGCAGGATGTAGAGCTGGCCGTCGGTGCCGTCCTTGCCCCACTCGATGTCCATCGGGCGGCCGTAGTGCTGCTCGATCACCAGCGCGTACTGGGCCAGTTGCTCGACATCGGCATCGGTCAGCGAGTAGCGGTTGCGCTGCTCGGTGGGCACATCGATGGTCTTGACCAGCTTGCCGCTGGCGGCCTTCTCTTCCGCCGAGGCGAACACCATCTGGATCAGCTTGGAGCCCAGGTTGCGGCGGATCACGGCGCGCTTGCCCGCCTTGAGCATGGGCTTGTGCACATAGAACTCGTCGGGGTTGACGGCGCCCTGCACCACGGTTTCACCCAGGCCGTAGCTCGAGGTGATAAACACCACGTCTTCAAAGCCGGACTCGGTGTCGATGGTGAACATCACGCCGGCGGCCCCCAGATCGGAGCGCACCATTCGCTGCACGCCGGCCGACAAGGCCACATCGGCGTGGGCAAAGCCCTTGTGCACGCGGTAGCTGATGGCGCGGTCGTTGTAGAGGCTGGCGAACACCTCTTTCATCTTGTGCAGCACATCGTCGAGGCCAACCACGTTGAGGAAGGTCTCCTGCTGGCCCGCGAACGAGGCGTCCGGCAGGTCTTCGGCGGTGGCCGAGGAACGCACGGCAAAGGACGCAGCGGCATTGCCCGCGCTCAGCGTCGCGAAGGCGCTGGCGATGGCTTCTTGCAGGTCGGCCGGGAAAGGCTGGGCTTCGACCATGGCGCGGATCTCCGCACCGGCCTTGGCCAGGGCGTTGACGTCCTCGGTGTCCAGGGTGGACAGGCGGGCGTTGATCTTGTCGGCCAGGCCGTCGTGGGCCAGGAACTGGCGGAAGGCATGCGCCGTGGTGGCGAAGCCGGTGGGCACCCGCACGCCTTGCGGCAGTTGCGAGATCATTTCGCCGAGGCTGGCGTTCTTACCGCCAACGGCCTCGACATCGCTCATTCTCAGGTTTTCAAACGGTACGACCAGGGCGGTCGGGCTGAAAAGTGCAGACATGGGAAAGCTCCAGAAGTTGAAACCGGGTCTGCGGTGCCGTCCCCCGGGGACAGGCCACCAGCGCCCATGCACAGCCGGCGACTTTTTAGTTCTGCTTGTAGGTCAGAGCGGTGCATGGTGAGAATTTGGATAATGGACGGATTGTAGGCGCGAGCGGCGCCCGCGGTCTGGCGACAGGCTGACACCCTCTTCAGGAGTCTCTTTTTATGCACACTCGCACCGTCTTCTTCATTTCGGACGGCACCGGCATCACGGCCGAAACCTTCGGCAACGCCATCCTGGCCCAGTTCGACATGAAGCCGCGTCATGTGCGCCTGCCTTTCATCGACACCGTGGACAAGGCGCACCAAGTGGTGCGCCAGATCAACCACACCGCTGACATCGAGGGCCGCAAGCCCATCGTCTTCACCACCCTGGTCAACATGGAGGTGCTGGCCGTCATCCAGGAAGGCTGCCAAGGCATGCTGCTGGACATGTTTGGCACCTTTGTGCACCCGCTGGAGCAAGAGCTGGGCATCAAGTCGCACCACCGCGTGGGGCGCTTCTCGGATGTCAGCAAGAGCCAGGAGTACCACGACCGCATCGAGGCCATCAATTTCAGCCTGGCGCACGACGACGGCCAGTCGAACCGCGACCTCGAAGGCGCCGACGTGATCCTGGTGGGCGTCAGCCGCAGCGGCAAGACCCCAACCAGCCTGTACCTGGCGATGCAACACGGCCTGAAGGCGGCCAACTACCCGCTGATCCCCGAGGACTTCGAGCGCCGTCAACTGCCCCCGGCCCTGATGCCGCACCGCAAAAAGCTGTTCGGCCTGACCATCCACCCCGAACGCCTGTCCGAAATCCGCAACGAGCGCCGCCCCAACTCGCGCTACGCCAGCCTGGAGAACTGCCGCGCCGAAGTCAACGAAGCCGAAGCCATGATGCGGCGCAGCGGCATCCGCTGGCTCAGCAGCACCACCAAGTCGATCGAAGAGATCGCCACCACCATCCTGCAAGAGATCCGCCCCGAGCGCCTGGTGTACTGAAGCCCGGCCGCCGGCGCTGACCCCGCCCGGGCCCAGGCCCAGGCCTGCGGGGGGGGTGCCTCAGGCCGGTCCGAACACCATCTGGCGACAGGGCGGGTGGCCCGGGCCGGGGGCCGCGGGCGCAGCCTCCTGCACGGCCACCCCCCAGACCTGGCGCACCCGTTCGGGCGTCAGCACCGCCTCGGTGGCCCCGAACCAGGCGCGGGCCTGGGGCTCGGCCGCGCCGGGCAGCAAGAGCACATCGTCGCTGTAGCGCAGCGCCAGGTTGAGGTCGTGCAGCACCACCACCACCCCCACCGACTGCGCCCGCGCCCAAGCGCGCAGCCAGCCCAGGCAGGCGTGCTGGTGCGCCAGGTCCAGGGCGGCCGTGGGTTCGTCCAACAGCAGCCAGCGCGCGCCGCCAGCGGCCACCGGCTCCCAGATCTGGGCCAGTGCGCGGGCCCACTGCACACGCGCCTTTTCGCCGCCCGACAGGCTGGCGTACCGGCGGGCGCCCAAGGTCGCCACCCCCATGGCCGCCAGCGCGGCCGGCACGATGGCCGACTCGTGGCGACTGGGTTGACGCTGGTGGGCAAAGCGGCCCAGGGCCACCACCTCGCTGACCGGGTGCTCAAAAGCCACTGCGTGCTCTTGCAGCATGACCGCGCGCTGCCGGGCCAGCGCCGACGGCGACCAGCCCCCCAAGGGCCGGCCGTCCAGGGTCACCCGCCCCTGCCACGGGGCCTTCAGCCCCGAAAGCACCGCCAGCAAACTGGATTTGCCTGCCCCGTTGGGCCCCAACACGGCGGTGACACGGCCCACTTGCAAGGCGGCCTCGCAACGCAGCAACACCTGCGGCGGCCGCACCGACACGGCCAACTGCTCCAAACCCAGCATCACATGGCTCCTCGGCGACGGCGCAACAAGGCCAAAAACACGGGCACACCGACGTAGGCGGTCAGCACCCCCAAGGGCAATTCGGCCGGTTGCACCAGCACCCGGGCCAGGGCGTCCGCCCCCACCACCAACACCGCCCCCAGCAGGGCCGAGCCCGGCAGCAGCAGCCGGTGGTCGGCGCCCGCGAGCAGGCGCACACCGTGCGGCGCGATCAGGCCGACAAAGCCAATCACCCCGGTGGTGGCGGTGATGGCACCCACCAGCAGCGCCGTCAGCACAACGACCTGCCGCTTCAAGGACTCGAGCCGCACCCCCGACAGCACGGCCTGCGCCTCCCCCAGGGCCAGCACATTGAGGCCCGCCGCGAGCCGGCAAGCCGGCACCACGGCCAGCAACACCCCAGCCACAACCCAGCTCACCGACGTCCAACGGGCGCCCCCGAGGCTGCCCAACAACCAGAACTGCAGGTTGCGCAGCTGCTCGTCGGTGGCCAGAAAGCTCAGCGTGCCCAGCCCGGCCCCCGCCAAGGCATTGACGCCCACCCCGGCCAGCAGCAAGGATTCCACGCGCAGCCCGCTGGGGGAGCGCGCCAGGCCGTACACCAAGGCACAGACCGCCAGGCCGCCGGCAAAGGCCCCCAGCACCAGGGCCCCACCGCCCCAGCTGCGCGACAGCCCCGGCCACCACCAGGTGCCCAGCACGATGGTGCTGGCCGCGGCCAGCGCGGCGCCACTGCTAACACCGATCAGGCCCGGGTCGGCCAGGGGGTTGCGAAACAGGCCTTGCATCAGCGCACCGGCCAGCCCCAGACCGGCGCCCGCGGCCAAGCCCAGCATCAGGCGCGGCAGGCGGATGTGCAGGAACACCAGGCCATCAGGCCCCGAACGCGCCTCGGGCGAGGCCAGCAGCGCGGCCAGCCGGGCCAGGTCCAGCCGGTAGGCCCCGGTGAAAGCCGCCAGCACCGTGGCCGCGAGCAACAGCGCGCCCAGGCGCCACAACACGCCGGGGTAGCGGCGTGCTTGCCAGACGGTGCTCATGCGTTGACCAGGCCCTGGTGCAGGGCCAGCACCGCGCTGGGCAGGCGCGGCCCAAAGCCCAGCAGGTGGCTGGCCTCGAGCGTCACCAGGCGGCGGCGAGCGAAGGCCGGGGTCACGGCCCACTCGGGCCGCTGCCAAAAGCGGTCGATTCCGCCCTGGGCCTCCAGCCCCTGCTGGGTGGTGACCAACACCTCGGGCGCGGCGGCGGCCAGGGCCTCGGCGTTGAGCGGTCGGTAGCCCTCGAACCCCGTCATCACGTTGGTGGCACCGGCGTAGCCCAGCACCGCATCGGCCGCGGTGCTACGCCCCGCCACTTGAGGCGCGCCCGCGTGGGCCAACACAAACAGGGCGCGCGGGGCCGGCTGGCCCGCGCGGCGCGCCACCAGGCGCCCCAGCTGCGCCCATTCGGCCTCCAGGCGTTGCCACAGTGCGCTCGCGGCGGCCGCACGGCCCGTGACCTGACCGACCAGTTCGACCTTGGCACGCACCTCACGCCACTGGTGCACCACCGGCACCAGCTCTACCCGCACCCCGGCCTGACGCACCTGGTCCAGCACGGCCGGCGGGCCGGCCTCGCTGGTGCCCAGCACCACCTCCGGGCGCAAGGACAACAGGCCTTCGGCCGACAGCTGACGCAGGTAACCGACCTTGGCCGTGCGCAGCGCCGCGTCGGGGTAGGTGCTGGTGGTGTCCGAGCCCACCAGCTGGCCTTGCGCCGACAGCGCGTAGACCACCTCGGTCAAGGCGCCGCCCAGGGTGACCAGTCGGGCCGGCGCCGCCTGGGCCCCGCCACTGACCGCCCCGGCCCAGGCGCCCGCCCCCCAGGCCAGGCAGCGCCGACGCGAAACGAGGGCTCTGCCGGGGCCCGACCCGGCGTCGGTTGGCCCCGGCAGGGTCCGCTCAGGCGCGCGGCTCATGCGGCCTCCTGCGCACCGGGCCGCAGCGAATGCACCAGTTCATGCCAGGCGGGGTCTTGCGCCTGACCGGGTTGGCGTTCGCCGAACACCATCAGCATCAGCTCGCCGTCGGCGTCAAAAGCCTCCACCGAACTGACCACCCCGTCGTCGCTGGGCTTGTCCACGGCCCAGACCTGGTCCAGCAAATCAGCGCGCAGGTGCAGGTTGAAGCCGGGGTCCATGACATTGAGCCACTGGCCGCTGTCGGTTTGCAGCGGCACCACGCGCTGCACTGGTCCGCTGTGGATCTGGATGCAGCCCGCATTGCCCACAAACACCATCAGGCCCAGACCCGAGGCGGCGGCCAGGTGCAACAGGCGCGCGATGGCGTCGCTCGGCAGGCGCGTCGTGAAGCGGCCTTCGGCGAGCCGGAAGCTCTGCCGACGGTCCAGCCCATGGCGTTTGAGCAGGGCAAAAAAATCATGCGTGTCGCGCAGCGCAGCCCAGTCGGCGCACAGCGCGTCCGCATGGCACTCGGCGTCAGGCCGGGGCACCGGGCGCGGCGCACGCCCCGGCGCAAACTGGGGCCGGGCCTCGGGCGCGGCAAAGCGCGCCATCACCGCTTCCAACGCCAGGCGGTCGGTGGCCTCGCGCACAAACACCTTGTGCACCGCGTGGCCCCAGGCATCAAAGAACTGCAGGCTCAGCGCCTCGAACTGGCCTTCCCGCAGGGGCCGCTCGCGCACCGCAAAACCGGCATGCCACTGGGCCAGGAACAGGCGCAGGTCGATGTCGCGGTCCAACACCAGGCCCACCTCGCCCTGCGCCGACACGCGGCGGTAGACCCCGGTCTTCTCGTGCACCACGCTGTGGTTGCGCGTCAGGGCCATCAGCGGGCCGCAGGGCTCCAGCGCCTTGAGCAAATCGACCCAGTGGCCGTTCAGGGGCAGCACGCCCAGGCGCGACGCGGGCGGCTCGGCCACCGCGCCCTCGGCGCCCGCCAAGGCGTGGGCGGCGAGCACGGCGCCTTCGCTGAGGCCCAGGCGCTCAGCCGCGTCGCGGGCACGCAGCCCGGCCTGGCGCAGCGCCTCGAAGGCCGCACACACCGCGGCCGGGGTGGTGGGCGCCGGGGTCGCGGCGACCTCGCTCAAGGGCCCATCGGGCGCCGACAAAGGGGACTGGGCCAGCGGGCCCGCAGAGATCACGGAAGACATCACAGCACTCCAATTCACACAACAAAGAGAGACCGCAGCGGGGCGGCCGGCGCCCGGCGGGCGCTCAGAAATCAGCCACCAAGGCCACGCGCAGCGAACGCCCTGGCTGGGTGTAGGCGTCCTTGACCGCCGAGGCCGACGACAGGCCACGCACATCGGACCAGTACCAAACCCGCTGGTTGCTGAGGTTGGTCAGCGCCACATTCAGGCGCAGGTCGCGGCGCAGGCGCCATTGGCCTGACAGGTCCAGCGTGGTCGACGCCGGCGGCAGGAACTGCGCCGACAACTGGGTGCTGTCGACCTCGGACGCCTTCTTGGCGCTGCGGTGCTGCACATCGAGGCGAGCGCTCCATTGCGCGCGTTCGTAGCGCAGGCCGGCGCTCAGGCGCTGCGGGTCGATCGAGTTGATCGGCCGCTGGGTCAGCGTGTCCTTGCCCACCACGCGGCTGTAGGCGAAGGGGCTGGACAGCCGGCCACCGGCCCACACGCCCCAGTCCTTCTCCCCCTTGAACTCCAGGCCCGACAAGCGCACCCGACCGATGTTGACGGACTGGTAGATCAGCGGGTTGGCGGCGGTCATGCTGCCGCCGACCAGGCGCTGGTCCTCGATGAAGTCTTTGTAGAAGCCGGTGAAGACCGCGGCATCCAGCCGCCAGTCGGCCAGCCGGCCGCGCAGGCCCAGCTCCAGGTTGTGGCTGGTCTCCGGCTTGAGGTTGGGGTTGGGAATCGACTTGTAGTACTGGGTGGTGTTCTCGAAGTAGGCGTTGACCTGGCCCGCGTTCGGCGCCCGGAAGCCCGCTGCGTAATGGCTGAACACGCTCCACTGGGGCGAGAGCTGGCGCATCACGCCCAGCTTGGGCGAGGTCGCCGAACCCGACAACGACGCCGCCGGGGTGGACGACGGGGGCGAGAACCCCGCCTGATCGGCCTGCAAGCGGAAGTGCTCGGCGCGCAAGGCGGCCGTGACGCTCCACGGGCCCTCGATCACCTCGTCTTGCACGTACAGCGCCTGGCTGGTCTCCACCGTGTCAGGGAAGCGTTTGAGCGGGAAGGTTTCACCCGCCGCCGGGGTGACGCCGGTTTGCAGGTTGAGCACCGAGGTGCGCACCCAGTCCACGCCGTAGGTGATGCGGTGCGAACGAGCACCCTCGGTCAGCACGCGCGACGCCTGCACACCGGCTTGCCAAGTGCGCTCGGTGTAGCGCACATCGCGCTCGCGGTCTGCCGCGGTGTAGCGGTCCTCGTAGGCGAATTCGCGTGAGCGGGCGTCCTGGTAGCTGAGCACGGTGCGCACGTCCTGCGCCCAGGCCAGACCGGGTTGCCAGCGCGCGTCCCAGCTCAGGCGGTCGCGCTGCAGCTGCGACCACGAACGGGCATGCACCGTCGACGTGCTGCTGAACGGCGCCTTGGCCACCGCCGACAGCAGGGTGTAGTCGGCCTGCTTGCGCACATGCTCGAGGCTCAGGGTGTGGCGCTGCCCGCCGCCGGGCGTCAGCACCGCCTTGAACAACAGGCCTTCGCCTTTTTGCTGCTCAGGGTTGGGCTCGGTGCGGTCGACGTTGGCCGACGCGTTGCTGCCCATGTTTTGCAGCGCCCGGGCGCCCGAGGTGTGCACGCCCAGCAGCCACTGCAGGGTGTCGCTGGGGCGGCCCGCCAGGGTGGCGCCGGCGCGCCAGCCACGGTCCTCGCTGGCATAGGCCACGCTGGCCCGGCCACCCAGCGGCTGACCGTCGCGCAGCAGCGCGGCGGGGTCGAGGGTGATGAAGTTCACCAGGCCCGCCAGCCCGTCCGAGCCATACAGCGCCGACATGGGGCCCTTGAGCACCTCGACCCGCTCGATCAGGCCCAGCTCCAGGTAGTCGCGGCCAAAGGCATTGGCGCTGAACACATAGCTGCGCGGTTGGCGGATGCCGTCGACCAGCATCAGCACCCGGTTGCCATCGAGGCCCCGGATGTTGAAGCCCGCGTTCTGATCGCGACCGGTGCTGCTGGAGGCCAGCGTGAAGCGCGCGGGGGCCCGCGTCACCGACAGGCCGGGCACCTCGCGCGCCACGTCGCGGATGTCGCGCACCTGGCGCCGCTCCAGGTCTGACTGGCGCAGCACGTCCAGGCTCATGGGCAGTTCATCGGGGTCCTGCTCGTGGCGCGAACCGCTGATGACCACCTCGGACAGCGCGGCCACCTGCGCAACCGGTTCGGGCATCGACACCGGCTGGGCACCGACCGACAGGGTGGACGAACCCAGCAACAGGCAGTTGCCGGCAAAGACCCAGGGGCGGCGCGCCGAGGCGGCACCGCGCAGGGGAAACAGGGAAGAAAGCGCAAATCCAGACAAGACGACCTCTCGAGCACACATGAAAGTTGAGGTGCTGGCGGAGGCCGTGGGTCAAAGGCAACCCATCGCTTGGCTGGCGTGAAAGGATTATATGAGAATAATTCTCATTTGATGAGAAGAAATTGACTTTGTAAAGTTCCGCTTGCCCCGGAAAAACCGGTGACATCTGTTGGCCGAGCCCGCCAAATACACCACAATCGGGCCCTAGACAGACTGAACCAAGGAACAGCCATGAAAGGCGACGCACAAGTCATTGCCCACCTGCAAGCGCAGCTCAAGAACGAGCTGACAGCCATCAACCAGTACTTCCTGCACTACCGCATGCTGAAGCACTGGGGCTTCGACAAGCTGGCCAAGAAGGAATACGCCGAATCGATCGGTGAAATGAAGCATGCCGACTGGCTGATGGACCGCATCTTCACGCTCGATGGCCTGCCCAACCTGCAAGACCTGGGCAAGTTGTCGGTTGGCGAGGACGTGCCCGAGATCCTGAGCTGCGACCTGGCCGCCGAACAAGGCGCCCAGGCCACCATCAAGGCCGGCATCGCGCACTGCGAATCGGTGCGTGACTATGTGTCGCGCGACCTGCTGCAGAAGATCCTCGACGACACCGAAGAACACATCGACTTCCTGGAAACCCAGATCGATCTGATCGGCAAGGTCGGCCTGCCCAACTACCTGCAATCGCAGATGGGCGAAATCGAATAAACCGCACCCCGGTGACGGTGACCTGACGGGGCCCTCGGGCCCCGTTTTTATTGGCGCGGCCCGAAGGCCTTGTTCAGCCGACCCCGACGGGCCGCACGGGCCCCGGCGCGGGCGCGGCTCAGGGCCGGGCCGCGGGCGCCATCGACACCTGAGCCCCCGCGGGGCGCTGGCCATCCCCGTCCCAACCGCCGCCCAAGGCCCTTACCAGGGCCACGGTGGCGACCGCCTGGCCGGTGCGCGCCTGCAGCTCGGCGCGGCGGTTGCGCAGCTCGGCACGGCGGGCATCGAGCCATTCGATCTGGCTCACCAGGCCATGCCGGTACCGCGATGCCGACAAGGCCGTGGCGCGCTGGGCCGAGGCCACCGCACGCGCCTGGGCCTCGGACTGCGCGGCCAGCAGTTGCAGGCTGCGCAGCTGGTCCTCAACCTCGCCAAACGCGGTCAGCACCTGGCCACGGTAGGCCGCCAGCGCCGCGTCCAGCCGGGCCTGGGCGCCCTGCTGGAGCGACTCGCGCCGCCCGCCATCCCACAGCGGCAAGGACATCAGGGCGCCCACGCTCCAGGCCCGGGCCGACCACTTGAACAGGTCGCTGAGCTCGGGCGAGGCCTGGCCCGCGGCACCGGTCAGCGTGACGGCCGGGAACCACGCGGCCTGGGCCACCCCGACGCGGGCCTGGGCGGCCAGCACCGCGGCCTGCGCGGCCGCCACATCGGGTCGGCGGGCCAGCACCGTGCCGGGCACGCCCGGCGGCACCACCGGCAGGCTGATGTCGGCGCTGGGCGCCGGCAGGCTGAAGCCCGTGGCCACCTCGCCGACCAGCACGGCCAGCGCGTGGGTCAGCAGCGCCTGCTGCCGCTGCAGGGCCAGCGACTCGGCCTCGGTGGACGCGACCTCGGCGCGCACGCGGGCCAGGTCCAGTTCGGCCACATCGCCGGCCCGCTCACGCCGGGTGGTCAGCTGCAAGGTGTCGCGCAAGGCCTGCAGGCTCTCGTCCACCAGCGCCTGCTCAGACTGCAGGGCGCGCAGTTGCAGGTAGGTCTGGGCCACGTCGGCCTGCACCATGAGGCGCGTGCTTTGCAGCAGCGCCGCCTGGGCCCGGGCGTCCTGCTGCGCGGCCTGGCTGGCCAGGCTGAGGCGGCCCATCACATCGACTTCGTACGAGGCACCAAGCCCCAGGCTGGCCGTGGTGCTGGGCTGCTCGCCGCCCAGCGTGCCGCGCCCGGCCTGGCGTTGCAGGCCCACATTGGCCCCCACTTGCGGGTGCCGCGCGGCCTCGGCCGTGCCCAGCAGGGCACGCGCCTCGGCCAGCCGGGCTGCCGCCGCTTGCAAGCGGGTGTTGCCCAGGTCGGCCCGGGTCACCAGGTCACTGAGCACCGGGTCCATGAAGGGGCGCCACCAGGCCCCCCGGGGCTGGGCCTCGGCCGCCGGGGCCAGGGTCCATGAACCGGTGGCGGCCTCTGGGGTCGCCAGGGCCACGGCGGCGGGCGCCTCCGCAGAGGCTGGCGGCGGCGTGGCGGCCACCGTCGGGACGCTGCTGAACTGTGCAGGCAGCGGCGGCAGGGCACGCTCGGGGGCCCCCGCGGGGGCGCTGGCACAACCGGCCAGCCACAAGGCCAGGGCCAGGGGCGTGAGGACACGGCCCGACATCAGAGAGGAGAATTTGCGCATGGCAGGGTCTTTCAATCAGGGGTCGCCGGCACGCTGGCCAGCACCGCGGCACCGGCCGCTGCCGGGAGCAGCGCCGCCACGGTCGGGTGAGGCGGGTGGGCCGTGCCACCGGGGGCGATGGGCGCGACCAGGTCACCGTGCTGCACCAGCGGGCGGTTGCCCGCCAGGCGGCGCAGCAGCACATAGAACACCGGCGTCATGAACAGGCCAAAGGCGGTGACCCCGATCATCCCGGCGAACACCGCCACGCCCATGGCGCGGCGCATTTCGGCGCCCGCCCCCGTGGACAGCACCAGGGGCAGCACGCCCATCACAAAGGCCAGCGAGGTCATCAGGATCGGACGCAGGCGCAGGCGGCTGGCTTCAATCGCGGCCTGTAGCGGACTGCGGCCCACGAACTCCAGTTCGCGCGCGAACTCGACGATCAGGATCGCGTTCTTGGCCGACAGCCCGACCAGCACCATCAGCCCGATCTGGGTGAAGACGTTGTTGTCCCCGCCCGAAAGCCAGACGCCGGTCATGGCGGCCAGCAGGCCCAGGGGCACGATCAGGATGATGGCCAACGGCAGCGTCAGGCTTTCGTACTGCGCGGCCAGCACCAGAAACACCAGCAGGATGGCCAACGGGAACACCCACACCGCCGAGTTGCCGGCCAGGATCTCCTGGTAGGTCAGCTCGGTCCACTCGTAGCTGAAACCGGCGGGCAGGGTCTCCGCCGCGATGCGGGCCACCGCGGCCTGGGCCTGGCCACTCGAATAGCCGGGCGCCGGGCCGCCATTGACGTCGGCCGACAGGTAGCCGTTGTAGCGCATGGCGCGCTCGGGGCCGAAGCTGGGGGCCATTTTCAGCACCGCCGACAGCGGCACCATCTCGCCCGTGGTGGCACGCACCTTGAGCAGGCCCACGTCCTCGGCGCGCGCGCGGTAAGCCGCGTCGGCCTGCACCCGCACGCTGTAGGTGCGGCCAAAGCGGTTGAAGTCATTGGCGTACAGGCTGCCCAGGTAGATCTGCAAGGTGTCGAACACCTCGGTCACCGGCACCCCCAACTGGCGTGCACGGGTGCGGTCGATGTCGGCGTAGAGCTGCGGCACATTGACCTGGAAGCTGGTGAACAGGCCGGCCAGCTCGGGCGTCTGGTAGGCCTTGGTCATGAAGGCCTTGACCGCGCCGTCCAGCGCCGCGTAGCCCTGCGAACCCCGGTCCTCGATCTGCAGCTTGAAGCCGCCCGTGGTGCCCAGCCCGGCCACCGGTGGTGGCGGGAACATGGCGATGAAAGCGTCTTGCAGGCCCGCGTACTTCTGGTTGAGCTGGCCCGCGATGGCGCCCGCGCTGAGGCTGGGGTCGCGGCGCTGCTCGAACGGCTTCAGGGTGGCAAACACGATGCCCGAGTTCGAGCTGTTGGTGAAGCCATTGATCGACAGGCCCGGGAACGCCACCGCGTGCTCGACGCCGGGCTGGGCCAGGGCGATCTCGCTCATGCGGCGGATCACCTGCTCGGTGCGGTCCAGCGTGGCGCCATCGGGCAGTTGGGCGAAGCCGATCAGGTACTGCTTGTCCTGCGCCGGCACAAAGCCGCCGGGCACGGTCTTGAACAGGCCCAGGGTCAGCAGGCCCAGCACCAGGTACAGGCCCATCATGGCGCCCTTGCGCGCAATGACCCGGGTCACCCCGCCGCTGTAAGCGGACGCGCCACGGCTGAACAGGCGGTTGAAGCCCCGGAAGAAGCCCCCGAGCACGCGGTCCATGGCGCGCGTCAGGGCGTCCTTGGGTGCGTCATGGCCCTTCAGCAGCAAGGCGGCGAGCGCGGGCGACAGGGTCAGTGAGTTGATGGCCGAGATGATGGTCGAGATCGCGATGGTGAGCGCGAACTGGCGGTAGAACTGGCCCGTCAGACCGCTGATGAAGGCCAGCGGCACGAACACCGCGCACAGCACCAGCGCGATGGCAATGATCGGGCCCGAGACCTCGCGCATGGCGCGGTAGGTGGCCTCGCGCGGGCTCAGGCCGGCCTCGATGTTGCGCTCCACGTTCTCTACCACCACGATGGCGTCGTCCACCACAATGCCAATCGCCAGCACCAGGCCGAACAGGCTCAGGGCGTTGATCGAAAAGCCCGACAACTGCATCACGGCGAAGGTGCCCACCACCGACACGGGCACGGCCAGCAGCGGGATGATGGACGCGCGCCAGGTCTGCAGGAACAGGATCACCACCAGCACCACCAGGGCCACGGCCTCGAGCAGGGTGTGCACCACCGAGTCGATCGAGGCGCGCACGAACTGCGTCGGGTCGTAGACGATCTGGTAGTCCACGCCGTCGGGCATGTTCTTCTTGAGCTCGGCCATGGCGGCGTGCACATCGTCCGAGATCTGGATCGCGTTCGAACCCGGCGCGGCGAAGATCGGCACCGCCACCGCATCCTGGTTGTCCAGCAGCGAGCGCAGCGCGTACGAGGCCGCGCCCAGCTCCAGCCGCGCCACGTCGCGCAGCCGGGTCACGGCGCCGTCGGCCCCGGTCTTGACGATGATGTCGCCAAACTCCTCTTCGTTCTGCAGGCGGCCCTGGGCGTTGATCGACAACTGCAGATCGGCGCCCGGCAGCCCCGGCGAGGCGCCCACCACACCGGCGGCGGCCTGCACGTTCTGCTCGCGGATGGCGCGCACCACATCGCTGGCCGACAGGCCACGCTGGGCCACCTTCTGCGGGTCCAGCCAGACGCGCATCGAGTAGTCGCCCGAGCCGAACAGCTGCACCTCGCCCACGCCCTTGACGCGGGCCAGGCGGTCCTTGACGTTGAGCACCGCGTAGTTGCGCAGGTAGGTCATGTCGTAGCGCCCATTGGGCGACAGCAAGTGCACCACCAGGGTCAGGTCGGGCGAGCTCTTGACGGTGGCCAGACCGAGGCGGCGCACCTCCTCGGGCAGGCGCGCCTCGGCTTGCGCAACACGGTTCTGCACCAACTGCTGGGCCTTGTCGGGGTCGGTGCCCAGGCGGAAGGTCACGGTCAGCGTCAGCAGGCCATCGGTGGTGGCCTGGCTGCCCATGTAGAGCATGCCTTCGACACCGTTGATGGCCTCCTCCAGAGGCGTGGCCACGGTCTCGGCGATCACCTTGGGGTTGGCGCCCGGGTAATTGGCGCGCACCACCACCTGGGGTGGCACCACCTCGGGGTATTCGGACACCGGCAGCACCCGCAGCGCCAGCAGGCCGGCGATCAGCATCAGCACCGACAGCACGCCCGCGAAGATGGGCCGGTCAATGAAAAATTTGGACAGGTTCATGAGGGTTCTCTGGGCAAAGCCTGGCCTCAGGCCGCAGGCGCCTTGGGGCTGGCAGCGGGCTGCGCAGCGGCGTTATCGGGGTTCATGGGCACGCTCTGGGGCGTGACACGGGCGCCGGGTCGGACGTGTTGCAGGCCGTTGACGACCACCCGCTCACCGGCCTTGAGGCCCGACTTGACCACCCGCAGGCCGTCCACCGGCGCCCCCAGCGTGACCTCGCGGTACTGCGCGGTCTGGTCGTCGCCCACCACCAGCACGAACTTCTTGTTCTGGTCGGTGCCCACGGCGCGCTCGTTGATCAGCAGCGCGGGGCGGGACTGGGCCTGGCCCATGCGCAGGCGGGCAAACTGGCCCGGCATCAGCTGGCCGTCGGGGTTGTCGAACACGGCGCGCACGCGCACCGTGCCACTGCGCGCATCGACCTGGTTGTCGACCAGTTGCAGGTGGCCCTGGTACGGCGTGCTGCCGCTCTCGGCGGTGCCCATCTGCACGGGAATGCGCTCGATGCGGGCGCGGGCGGCGGCCCCGCGGCCCAGGCCCTGCAAGGCCTGCGCGATGACCTGCTCGTCGGCTTCAAAGCTGGCGTAGATCGGGTTCACCGACACCAGGCTGGTCAGCACCGGGGCCCCAGCGCCCGCGGCCACCAGGTTGCCCGCGGTGACTTCGATGCGTCCGATGCGGCCACTGACCGGGGCCCGCACCTGGGCATAGCCCAGGTTCAGGCGCGCGCTCTGCAGCGCGGCCTGGGCCGCACGCAGGTTGGCGTCGGCCTCGCGCTGGGCGTTCTGGCGCTCGTCGTATTCGCGCTGGGCGATGGCGCGGTCTTCCCACAGGCGGCTGGCCCGCTCCAACTCGCTCTGGCTGTAGGCCAGGCGCGCTTGCGCCGCGGCCACCTGGGCCTGGGCCCGGTCGACCTCGGCCGCAAATGGCGCGGGATCGAGGCTGAACAACAGGTCACCGGCCTGCACCAGCGCGCCTTCGCGGAAATGCACGGCCTGCACGGCACCCGCGACCCGTGGGCGCAAGTCCACGCGCTGCACGGCTTCGAGCCGGCCCGAGAACTCGTCCCACAGGGCAATGGGCTGCTCGGCCACGGTGGCCACCGACACCGGGGTGGCGGCGGGGGCCTGGGCGGCCGGCGCATCGGCATGCGAACTGGGCCAGCCCAGGAAGGCGGCCCCGCTGGTGGCGAGCACGGCCAGGGCCACAGCCGACAACCAGACCGGGCGCCGCGACACGGCGGACGGGCTGGGGGTCGGCGCGGCGGCGGCGGGCGCCTCGTGGTGGGGGCCCGGGTGGGGGGCTTGATTCGGGTTCATGGGGTTCCTCCAAAGCAGAAAAAGAGCGAGCACAGCCAACGCCCGGCCCTCCCAGGCCGGTCGTGGGACCAACATCAAACCCCGTTCCACCCGGCGGGCAACAGCCCGCCCTCACCCGGTGCAAGGGCGATCAGACGGTCGGGGTCAACAAGAAAAGAGAGGGACGGCCGCGGTGCGGCCAGGGCCTAGGAAGGCACCGGGGCAGGCCCGGTCGGGTTCGCCGTTTCGGCGAAGAAGCGCTGCAATTGCTGCTGCACCGCGGGTGCGCAAGGGCAGCTCTGGGGCAGCTCGGTCAGCAAGGCATCGGGCCAGTGTTCGGCCGCGGTGAGCACCTCGCCGCGGGCCTGCAGGCCCGCGGCCTGCAAGCGTGCGACATAGGCCAGGGCTTCGTCACGCATCGGGTCGTCGGGCCCGACCAGCACCAGGGTGGGCGGCAGGCCTTGCAGGCGCAGCGAGTTGGCCGGCACCGCGTAAGGGTGCTCGGCATCGCGTGGGCTGCGCAGGTAGCTGAGCCAGCCCTCCACCCATTTGCAGGCGGTCGCCGAGCCGGTGGCCTGGCGCAAGGACGCGGTGCCGACACAGGGGTCGAGCATGGGCGACAACAGCACCTGGCCCGCCAGCGGCGGGTGGGACTGGTCACGTGCCATCAGGCTGACAGCCGCGGCCACATTGCCGCCGGCCTCCTCGCCGGCGAGGTAGAAGCGGGGCTCGGCACCGCCCAGGCGCTTGCGCTGGCGGTACACCCATTGCAGCACCTGGTAGCCCACTTCGGCCGCGTTCGGGAACGGGTGCTGCGGCGCCAGCGGGTAAGCCACCGACACCACCACCGCGCCAGCGGCCTCCAGCAAGCCCGCCACGGCGAGGCCATTGTCCAGGCAGCCCGAGACAAAAGCGCCGCCATGGAAGTGCACCACCACGGGCTGCGGTGCGCCGGCCTTCTTGCGACCGTAAACCCGCACCGGCACGCTCTGGCCGCCGCCCAGGGCGACCTCGGTGTCGGTGCCTTGGGGGACGGTCCAGGCGCCCGCCGGGGCCGGGGCGGACGGGTCTGGCGAGGGGTTCACAAGCGCTGGGTCAGGGGTGGACATGGCAGTGCAACAAAAAGGGATGCTGCAACTGTAGTGGCGGAAGGGCCGCGCATAAACACCTCCATGACCACTGCAGTGTTTCCAAACGCCCAACAATGGCCACGCCGCAACATGTGAGAATTTGCATCAGCCCAAACCCGGGCATGACCACAGGAGAGCCCATGGACCCGATCCAGGCCATGCGCATATTCACGCGCGTGGTGGAGGCCGGCACCTTCACCCGCGCCGCCGATTCGCTGGGCCTGCCCAAGGCCACTGTCACCAAGCAGATCCAGGCCCTGGAGGCCCGGCTGCGCGTGAAGCTGCTCAACCGCACCACGCGGCGCGTCACCGTGACCGCCGATGGCGCGGCCTACTACGAGCGCACCTTGCGCCTGCTGACCGACTTTGACGACATCGAGGCCAGCATGGGGCAGGCCAGGTCCAGCCCGCGCGGGCGGCTGCGCGTCGATGTGGGGACGTCGATCGCGCGCATGCTGCTGATTCCCAACCTGCCCGCCTTCCACGAGCGCTACCCCGACATCCAACTCGACCTCGGGGTCAGCGACCGCATCGTCGACATGATCTCGGACAACGTGGACTGCGTGATCCGCGGCGGCAACCTGATCGAGCAGTCGCTGGTGGCGCGGCGCATCGGCAACCTCGAGTTCATCACCGTGGCCTCGCCGGACTACCTGCGCCGCCACGGCACCCCGGGCCACCCGCTGGAGATCGAGCGCGAGCACAACACGGTGATGTACTTTGGCGCCCACAACGGTCGCCATTACCCGCTGGAATTTCACCAGGGCGACGAGGTGATTGAGATCCCGGGCCCGTACAAGGTCAGTGTCAACGAATCGGCGGCCTACCTGGAGGCCGTGCTCGGAGGCCTGGGCATCGGCCAGATCACCAGCTACCAGGCGGAGCCCTTCCTCGCGGAAGGTCGCTTGCAGCGCCTGCTGCCCGAGTGGGGCCACCCGCTGCTGCCGGTCTATGTGGTCTACCCCCCCAACCGCCACCTGAGCGCCAAGGTGCGCGCCTTTGTGGACTGGGCGGCCGAGCTGTTTGCGGCCCGGCCGCTGCTGCAGGGCCAGTCGCTGCCAGCCGGTCTGGGCACCGTGGGCGGCCAGGCCGCCTGAGCCCCAAGCGCTCCACCGCGCCCGGCACCCACCGAACGCCAGCCCAGCCCACGGCCCAGCGCCAGCCGCGCCTGCCGCGCTGGGGGCCGGGGGACGGGCTGGGGTGCGCGCCGGCGCCTCAGCGCTTCAAGGCCGCTTCACGGATGGCGCTCAGCGTGCCGCGGGTGGTAATCACTTCGGGGCTCAGGGGGATCTCGATCAAGGTGCCGCGCTCGCTTTGCAGCGCGCGCACCAAGGCCGCCTCGAAGTCTTCGGTGCGGGTGACCTGCTCGGCCGCATAGCCATAGGCGCGCGCCAGCGCACAAAAGTCGGGGTTGCTGAGGCTGGAACCACTGACATGGCTCGGGTACTCGCGCTCCTGGTGCATGCGGATGGTGCCGTACATGCCGTTGTTGAGCAGCACGATGATGCTTTTGCCGCCATGCTGCACGGCGGTGGCCAGCTCTTGGCCGTTCATGAGGAAGTCGCCGTCGCCCGCGATGGTGAAGGCCACCCGGCCGCTGACCAGGTTGGCCGCGATGCCCGCCGGCACGCCATAGCCCATGGCGCCCACAGTGGGCGCCAACTGGGTCTTGTGACCACGCGCCAGACCATAGTGGCGGAAGTAACGGTGCACCCAGCTCGCAAAGTTGCCCGCGCCATTGGTCAGCACGGCCTCGGCGGGCAGGTGCTTTTGCAGCACCGCGACCACCGCGGGCAGGTCGATCACGCCGGGCTGGTTCGGGTCCAGGCCAGCCAGGGCCTGGGGCTGCAAATTGGCCTCGTAGTCGGCGTGGGCGGCCGCGGTCCAGTCGGCCCATGGCAGGCTTGGTGGGGCGCTCAGCACCTCCAGGCTGCGGGCGGCCGCGTTCATGCTGGACTGGATCGCGAGGTCGGCCTGGTAGACGCGGTTCAGCTCCTCGGCGCTGGCATGGATGTGGACCAGCTTCTGGCGCGGGCGCGGGGCCTCCAGCAGGGTGTAGCCGCTGGTGGTCATCTCGCCCAGGCGCGGGCCGATGGCCAGCACCAAGTCGGCCTCGCGGATGCGCGCGGCCAGGCGCGGGTTGATGCCAATGCCCACGTCGCCTGCGTACAGCGGGTGGTGGTTGTCAAAGGTGTCCTGAAAACGGAAGGCATTGCCCACCGGCAGCTGCCAGTTCTCGGCAAAGCGCTGCAGCGCCTGCGCGGCCTGTGGCGTCCAGCCGCCCCCACCGGCGATCACCAAGGGGCGTTGCGACTGCAGCAGCAACTGGCGCAGGTCGCGCAGCGCGCCCGGGTCGCTCCAGGCCTGCACCGCTTCGACGCGCGGCAGCGGCTCGGCGTCCACGGTCTGGGTCAGCATGTCTTCGGGCAACACCAGCACCACCGGGCCGGGTCGGCCATTCATCGCAGTGGCGAAAGCACGCGCGATGTACTCGGGGATGCGGCGCGCGTCGTCGATGCGCTCCACCCGCTTGGCCATGGCCTTGGTGCTGGGGCCGAAAAAGCTCTGGAAGTCGACTTCCTGAAACGCCTCGCGGTCGCGGAAGTCGCTGCCCACGTCGCCCACCAGCAGCACCATCGGGGTCGAGTCCTGGAACGCGGTGTGCACCCCGATCGAGGCATTGGTGGCGCCCGGGCCGCGGGTCACCAGGCAAACGCCGGGTCGGCCGCTGAGCTTGCCGTGGGCCTCGGCCATGAAGGCCGCACCGCCCTCCTGGCGGCAGGTGATGAAGCGGATCTGCTCGCGGTGGCGGTGAAAGCCATCGAGCACCGCCAGGTAGCTTTCGCCAGGCACGCCGAAGGCGACTTCCACGCCTTGGGCGATCAAACATTCGACGATCAGATGTCCTGCGTTGCGCTGTGCCATGTTGTGCTGTGCCTCGATCAAAACACCGTCCGACACGGACGGCCCGCCCGCATCCTAATGCCTCTGGGGGCGCCCGTTGGGCAGCCGGTTCAGGCCGCCGCCAGCGTGGCGGTGCGGCGCACCCGGCGCACATTGAAGGCGCTGGCGATCAGCACCGCCTGCACCAGGGCCAGGCCCACCAGCACACTGGTGTACTGCCCGTGGTCCATCAGGCGGCCAAACACCAGGGGCGACACCGCCTGCCCGATGTCCAGCCCGGCGTAGACCACCCCATAGACGCGGCCCGTCGCGTTCTCGGGCGTGGATCGCTTGACCAGCAGATCGCGCGAGGGCCCCGCAATGCCGCTGGCAAAACCCATCACCCCGAACAGCACCGGCACCAGCGAGCCCGGCACCGGCGCCAGGGCCAGGCTCAGCGCCACCAGGGCTGCGACGCCGATGCCACCGGCCACGATGCGCTCACAGCGCGTCGGGTCGGCCGCCAAGAAACCGCCCAGCACCATGCCGCTGGCACTGGCCACCATGTAAATGGTCAGGCAGGCCGCGATCAGGGCCACCGGGACGTCGTGCAGTTGGCGCGCGGCCTCGGGGGCGAAGGTCTGCACCACGCTCAGCGCCATGGCGTAAAACAAGAAGAAAGCGAAGCACATCCACACCGCCGGGATGCGCAAGAAGTCAAAGCCCCCGGCCGCGGCGCCAGCGCCCGAAGCCGGCTTGGCCCCGGCGGGCGGCACGGCCACCGCGGGGGCCGCGGGCAGGCTCAACACCTCGCGCTGCAGCCACAGCAGGCCGAGCACGGCCAAGGCCAGCAGGCCCGACACCCCCAACGCCACACGCCACGAGAACGCCAGCGCCAAGGGCACCACCAGGGCCGGTGCCAAGGCCCAGCCCAGGCTGCCCGTGATGCCGTGCACGCTGTAGGCATGGCCCAGCCGGGTGCTGCTGACCTTGCGGTTGAACAGGGTGTAGTCCACCGGGTGGAACACGCCATTGCCAGTGCCCGCGAGCACCGCGCACAGCAGCAAGGTGGGGTAGTTGGGCGACAGGGCATAGCCGATCAAGGCCAGGCCCAGCAGCCCCAGCCCGGCGAACAACACCGGGCGCGGGCTGTACCGGTCAACCACAAAGCCCGACAGGGCCTGCACCGCACAGGACACGACAAAGAACACCGTCAGCACCAGGCCCAGTTCGGTGTAGCTGACGTCGAAGGCCTCCTTGAGCCACGGGAACAGCGGCGCCAGCACCAACTGGCTGAAGTGGCTGATGCCGTGGGCCAGGCCGACCAGGCCAATCAGGCGGACGTCCTGCTTGAATGTGGCGCTGGGCAGCGCGGTCGCAGTCGACATGGGTAAAACCTCCAAGAGCTTGACGGAGGTCATCGTACGGGCCAGACTCGCGTCTGGTTGGCGATGAAAAGACAAATTTCGTCGGCAATCAGACAAGCCCATGCCCGCTGACCACGTCCCCCGCCCCGGGCACGTGAAATGGACGGCTTGGGCCCACAGGCCCAACCCAGTCACCGCGACCCACGCCCTGCCCGCTCCTGGCCCTGCCCATGCCCCGCACCCGCCTCCACCCGGCCCAAGCCGCGCCCGCCCCCCAGCCACCGACCCGCGCCGGGGCCCGACCGCGGCAGGGTTGGCGCAACAAGCCCCCGGCCGACCTGGTGGGCAGCCTGACACCCCACCTCTTTCAGCCCACCCCCGAGCGCCCGCTGCGCGCCAAGAAGCGCCACCTGCTGGCCGAGACCGAGGTGCTGCCGCACGCCCACGCCTGGGGCCAGCTGACGTTTTCACTCAACGGGGTGTGCCGCCTCAGCACCGAGGACGGCACCTTCATCGTGCCGCCGTCGCGGGCCGTCTGGGTGCCACCCGACATGGCGCACTCGATCACCGTGGTCGAGGACGCCGACCTGCACACCCTGTACCTGCACCAGCACATCGCGCCCGCCACGGCGCACTGGCAGCGCTGTGTGGTGATCGAGGTCAGCGAGTTGATGCGCGCGCTGGTGCGTCAGCTCGACACCCAGGCCGACCCGCCCCAGCGCGAGGCGCCAGACACCGCCGCACGGCCGAGCCGGCGCGAGGCCTTGATTGCCCCGCTGCTGTGCGACGAGTTGCAGCAAGCCCCCCAGATCCGCATGGGCGTGCCCCTGCCGGTGGCCGGCCAGGGCGACAAGCGCCTGCGCGCCTTGTGCGAAGCGGTGTTGCGCGCGCCGGGTGAGCGCGCCACGCTGGCCCAGTGGTCGGCCTCGGTGGGGGCCAGCGAACGCACGGTGGCACGCTTGTTCCGTGACGAGCTGGGGCTGAGCTACCAGCAATGGCGCCAGCAGGTCACGCTGGCGCATGCGCTGCCGCTGCTGGCGCGTGGCCTGCCGGTGAGTCAGGTCGCCAGCGCCAGCGGCTACGCCAGCGAAAGCGCGTTTTCGGCCATGTTCCGCGCGGCCATGGGTCAGGCCCCGAGCCGCTTCTCAGGCAAGCACCGCCGCCCCGCGTGAGTCGGCCGCGGCGGCCTCACTCGCTGCGCGAGAACACCGACAACAGGCCGCCCGCCATCACGAACAGGCTGCCAAACACCCGGTTCAGGGCACGCATGTGGGCGGCCGACTTCAGCGAGCCCAGCACCTGCGAGGCCAGTGCGGTGTAACCCGCCATCACCACGAAGTCCGTGAAACTGAGCGTCAGGCCGATCACCAGGTACTGCCACACCAGGGGCTGGTGCAGGTCCAGGAACTGCGGCACCACGGCGAGCAGGAACACCGTGCCCTTGGGGTTGATGGCGTTGATCATCCAGCCGCGGCGCACCATGGCGTGCCAGCTGACGCTGGCGGCCGACGCCTGCTGCGCCGCCAGCGGGCGCGCTGGCGCGCGCCACTGCTGAATGCCCAGCCACACCAGGTAGGCCACGCCGCTCCACTTGACCACCGAGAACGCCGTGGCCGAGGCCGCGACCAGCGCGCCCAGGCCGACGCCGACCACGATCAGCTGCGTCCAGATGCCCAGCACCAGGCCGACGGTCGTCACATAGCCCTTGCGAAAGCCGTGGTTCAAGCCCGCGCTCATGGCCGCCAGGGCACCCGCGCCCGGGGAGATGCTGATGGCCCAAGCGGCCGCGAAAAAAGCCAGCCAGGTGGAGAGTTCCATGAAAAGTCGACACGCATTGACAAGAAGAGGGCGCGATTGTCACATGGCTAAGGCGGACCAGACGCCGAAGGCACAGCGGGGCCCGAACGCCCCGGCGAAACGCCACAAGGACGGCCCCGTTGCCCCTGCCCCTGCCCTCGAGCCAGTGCCAGGGCAGGCCGGGCCCCATGCTTCGGCCCCGAGCGGCGCGCGACAATAGCGGGTTGGGCGCCTACCAGGGCGCCCAGTCGCCCCATTTCGTCCTGCGAAGCCCTAGCCATGAACACTCCCACCACCCTGCAGTGGATCGGTGCGGCCCTGTTTGCCGTCGCCCTGCTGCACACCTTCTCGACCAAGTTCTTTGAACACCTGGCCCACACCCGGCCGCGCCATGCGGGCCTGTGGCACCTGCTGGGCGAGGTGGAGGTGGTGTTTGGCTTCTGGGCCATGGTGCTGATGGTGGTGATGTTTGCGCTGCTGGGTCAGCAACAGGCCATCGCCTACCTGGACAGCCGCAACTTCACCGAGCCGCTGTTTGTGTTTGCCATCATGGTCATCGCTGGCACGCGCCCGATCTTGCAGGTGGCTGGCGCCTTGGTGCGGCAACTGACCGGCCTGATGCCACTGCCCCGGGCCACCGCGCGCTGCTGGGTGGTGTTGTCGGTGGTGCCGCTGCTGGGCTCGGTGATCACCGAACCCGCGGCCATGACCCTGGCCGCGATGATGCTGCGCGACACCTTGTTCTGCCATGGCCTGTCCCAACGCCTGCGCTACGCCATCCTGGGTGTGCTGTTTGTGAACATCTCGATCGGTGGCACCCTGACGCCCTTTGCGGCCCCGCCGATCCTGATGGTGGCCAGCACCTGGCAGTGGGACCTGGCTTTTGTGCTGGGCACCTTTGGCTGGAAAGCGGCCACCGCGGTGTTCGTCAACGCCAGCGCCCTGGCCTGGCTGTTCCGCGCCGAGCTGGGTCGCCTGGGCGATGGGGCCCGCGGTGCCGACCAGCCGAGTCCGGTGCCGCCAGCGGTGGTGCTGGTGCACCTGCTTTTCCTGCTGGGCGTGGTGGTGTTTGCCCACCACCCCACCGTGTTCCTCGGGCTGTTCCTGTTCTTCCTGGGTTTCGCCACCGCCTACCAGCGGCACCAGAACCCGCTGATCCTGCGCGAAGCCCTGCTGGTGGCCTTCTTCCTGGCCGGTCTGGTGGTGCTGGGCGGTCTGCAACAGTGGTGGTTGCAGCCCCTGCTGCTATCGCTGAACAGCGACACGGTGTATTTTGGGGCCACCGCGCTGACCGCCATCACCGACAACGCGGCCCTGACCTACCTGGGCTCGCTGGTGCCTGGGCTCAGCGATGAGTTCAAGGTGGCCCTGGTGGCCGGTGCGGTCACCGGCGGCGGCCTGACCGTGATCGCCAATGCGCCCAACCCGGCCGGGGTGGCCATCTTGCGCGGCCACTTCGAAGAGCAAGCCATTCACCCCCTGGGCCTGCTGCTGGCCGCCCTGCCCGCCACGGGGGTGGCGATGTTGGCGCTGCGCGGGCTCTGAGCCCGGAGACGGACCGACCGTCCGGCCCCCACCGACCAGGCAGCCCCCGGCCCGGGGGCGCGTTATGCTGCGCCTCGTCGCGCCCACCGCCTGCTGTCTTGTTTGACCCTGCCCGCCCATGTCCCCTTTGAACTGGCTTTTGCGAATGCCTGCCCACGTGCTCAACGGCCTCAGTGTGGCCCTCGGGGTCGGACTGATTCAAGTGCTGTTTGGCAGTCAGGCCAGCCTGCACGTGGCCCAACTGGTCAGCAGCGGTGCGGTGTTCGCCAGCCTCGCGGACACGCCCACCACGCCCACGCGGTCCTGGCCGCGGGTGCTGATGGCCGGCCTGTTGGGGGCCTTGAGCACCTGGGTGGTGGCCTCGCTTGACCCGCACCCGCGCGCGCTGGGCCTGGCCATCATGGCCTTGGTGTTCATCTCGATGATGACGCTGGCCTGGGGGCCCCGCGCGGGACCGGTGTCGTTTGCCGTGATCCTGTCCATCGTCTTCACCATGGGGGTGCCCGACGGCACCTCCCCCTGGGCGCTGACGGGCTGGCACCTGCTGGGCTCGGCCTGCTACCTGGCCTGGTCGCAGCTGACCCTGCGGGGCCTGCAGGCGCGCTACCGCAGCCTGACCCTGGCCACCGCACTGCAAGCCACCGCGCAGTTGCTGCGCTCGCGCGCGCAGGCCATGGTGCAAGGGCGCGAGGTCGACGCCGCCACCCAGGCCCTGAACACCTGGGTGCGTGACGAAGCCCAGTTGGCCGAGCGCCTGCAGGCCGCGCGCGACCTGCTGTTTGCCGCCCCGCCGAGCGAGCGCGCCCAGCGCGAAACCGCCATCCTGCTGCGCGTGGTGGACCTGCGCGACATCCTGCTGGCCAGCCGCCTGGACCTGGACCTGCTGGGCGACGATGCGCTGGCCGACAGGATCCGCAGCAGCCTGGCCCAACGGCTGCGCACCCTGGCCGATGCCCTGGACCTGGCGCAGGACCGCCTGCGCGGCGTCCAGCACCCGAGCCCGCCGGCCGGCCCCTCGCTGTCCGAGTTGCTGGGCGAACTGCAGACCAGCCCGCGGCTGGCACCCGATGACCTGCGGGCCCGCCTGCTGCCCGCCTTGGTGAACCGGGTGCGCCACCTCAGCGACGACGTGAGCGCCATCCACCGCCTGCTCGACCGCAGCCAGACCGACCCCACCCTGAGCGCCGCCGAACTGCAGCTGTTTGTGGCCCCCGAGGGCTGGCCGCTGTCGGCCCTGCGCCCGCACCTGAGCCTGGCCTCGCCGGTGCTGCGCCACGCCCTGCGCGCGGGGCTGGCCTTGGGGGCCGCCTACTACATCGGCCTGGCGCTGCCCTGGGCCTCACACCCGCAGTGGATGGTGTTGAGCGTCGCCGTGGTGCTGCGTGGCAACCTCGAACAAACCCTGTCGAGGCGCAACCTGCGGGTCATGGGCACGCTGCTGGGCTGTGTGATCGTGGTCGGCCTGGCCCAGGTGTCCTCGCCCCTGCTGCTGATGCTGGTGTTCCTGCTGGCGGTGGGGCTGGCGCACAGCTTTGCCATCGAGCGCTACCTGGTCACCGCCGTGGCGGCCACCGTGATGGCCCTGCTGCAAGCCCACATGGCGCACCCAAACACCGGCTTCCCGATCGCCGAGCGCGTGGCCGACACCCTGCTGGGCGCCCTGATGGCCTGGGCTTTCTGCTTTGTCTTGCCGTCGTGGGAACGGCGCAGCCTGCCGCGCAGCCTGCCACGTTTGCTGGGGGCCTTGCGCCACTACGCGGCCGAATCGCTGCAGGCGTCCGGGCCCACCGACCCCGCCAGCGCGGTGCGCCAGCGCCTGGCCCGGCGCCAGGCCTACGACGCGCTGGGCGTGTTGGCAGCGGCCCTGCAGCGCAGCAGCTTCGAGCCACGCGGGGTGCAATTGCCGCTGGGCCCGCTGACCGCCCTGCTGGACCACGGCCAACGCCTGATGGCCCACCTGTCCATGCTGCGCCTGATGCGCCTGCGCGAAGGCCCCGAGATGGCCCAGGCCGAGGCCTTGAACGCGCTGGCGCAGGCCAATCAAACCCTGCAAGCGCTGCTCGATCCCCAAAGCACGGGCGCGCTGGAGGCCGGCATCGAAGCCAACGCCCTGGCCCACAAGCAGCAACTGCTGCCCAGCGAGCCCCCCACCGACAACGCCCTGCCCTGGCTGCACCGCCGCCTGCAGGTCACCCAGCTCGACGCGGCGCGCACCGCGGCCTCGGCCCGCGCGGCCTTGCAAGCGCTGCGCGAGCCCGCCCGCGGCTGAGGTCGCACGGCCCAGCAGCCCCGTGGCGGGCCGCTGCCGCCCGCATCAGGCCTGCGCCAGTGCCTGCTCCACCGCCAAGGCCACCGTGGCCAGGCGCGCATCGTCGTTGCGCACCGAGGCCAGCATCAGGCCCACCGGCAGTTCGCCCTCGGCGTGGCACGGCAGGCTGAAGGCGCAGCCGTCCAGGTAGTTGAAGGCAAAGGTGTTGCGCAGCAAGAGGCCGTTGGCCTTGAAGAAAGCCTCGTCCGAGGCCCGCAGCGGCTCGATCTCCGGCGCCACGATCGGCACCGTGGGGCAGAGCACGGCATCGAAGCCGTCCAGGGCCTGGGTGACGCGGGCGATCCAGTCGGCGCGGTGGTCCAGCATGTCGAGGTACTCGCGCGCCAACACCGAGGCCCCCAAGGCCATGCGGGCGGCCACGCGCGGGTCAAACTGGTCACGGGCCCGGGCCAGGCGCTCGTGGTGCACGGCAAAGGCCTCCACCGGCGAAAAGCCCCCGGGCGCATTGAGGCGCGGGATCTCGGCCAACTCGGCCAGCGGGATCTCGATCAACTGCGCCCCTGCGGCCGACAGACGCGACAGGGTGCGCTGGTAGGCGCGGGCCACGGTGTCGTCCAGGCCATCGAGCAGCACCGTCTGCGGCAGGGCCAGGCGCAGGCCCGCCAGGGGGCGGCGGGCCACCGCCAGCGGCGCGCCCGACAACACGGCATCGACCGTCAGGCAGTCGCTCACGCTGCGCGTCATGGCACACACCGTGTCCAGGCTGCGCGACAGCTCCAACGCGCCGCTGCGCGGCACCCGGCCCTGGCTGCTCTTGAAGCCAACCAGGCCACACAGCGCGGCCGGGATGCGGATCGAGCCCCCGGTGTCCGACCCCAGACCGGCCACGGCCAGGCCCAGCGCCACCGACACCGCGGCGCCCGACGACGAACCGCCCGGGATGCGCGCCACCGCCGCATCGGCCGGGTTGCGCGGCGTACCGTGATGCGGGTTGATGCCCACGCCCGAAAAGGCGAACTCGGTCATGTTGGTCTTGCCGATCAAGGCGGCACCGCTGCGGCGCAAGCGCGCCACCACGGGCGCGTCCGCTTGGGCTGCGGGTTCGCCACGGCAGACCACCGAGCCGGCCAGGGTCGTCTCGCCGGCCACGTCGTACAGGTCTTTGATGCTCACCGGCAGGCCCGCCAGCGGCCCCTGCGGCACTCCCGCGGCGCGCTGGGCGTCGGCGTGGCGGGCGGCCGCCAGCGCAGCCTCCGGGTACAGGCGGGTGAACACATGGGCCGCCGCCGGGCCGGCGGCACCGGCCAGGGCCTGCTCGACCACGGCTTCGCAGGAGGTCAGGCCTTGCTGAAGGCGCGACTGCAGGGACTCAAGAGTAGATGTCATGGCGTCAAAGGGGGTTGAATTGAACAGGCCTCGGGCCACGCGTGTCAGGCCACCACGGGCAGGGTCTGCACCTGGTAGCGGTGCACGATGCTGCGTTGGCGGCGCGGGTCGCGGAGCTCGATTTCCATCTGCGCGGCCGGGCGGATGCCGACCCCTTGCGCATTATGAATCGCCCCCAGCGTGCCGCAGGACAGGAAGCAGCCCTCCGCCGCCCCCAGACCCAAGGGGCTGTCGGCACACAGCGACGCCAGCGGTCGGATCGAGCTCAGCGTGCCCTGCTGGTAGTCCACCCACTGCCCGCCTTCGAAGATGCGCGAGCGCAGTTGCAACTCGTCCTGGTAGGGGGCGACTTCGGACCAGCGCCAGGCCGCAGCGGCGATGGGCTTGGGGCACATCTGCTTGGACACGGCCACCGAATAGGTCTCGACCTTGCGGTCGGTGTGGTCCGAGGTCACGGTGAGCCACCACTCGCCGTCAGCGCGGAACAGCAGCGGCTCGGCCTCGCCCGAACTGTCCTCGCCCAGGGTCTCGATCTGCGGGGCCTGGGTCAGCAGGCTGGCACTGGCGCGGTAGAACAGCGGCACCGACGACGGCGCGGGCACCCCGAGCAACTCCAGCTCATGGATGTGGTGGGCGATGGCGGCGCTGTCGCGGCCGGTCCAGCCCGCGATGATGAACTGACGCGGGCTCACAGCACGCACCTCGGTGCGCGGCACGGCGTTGTCGAGGGCGCTTTCGCAAGCAAAAAGCAAAGGAGTGGACATGGCTAGGGCTCTCGTCTCAAAGAAGAGGGTGAAAAAAACAGGGGAATTTGGGCGCCCGGCCGCGCCCACGGCGCGACCGAGCGCAAGGGCTGGAGGCGCTACATCAAGGCCGTCGGCAGCCAGAGGGCGATGGCGGGGAACAGCATCAGAACGATGATGGCCAGCATGTAAACGAACATGAAAGGCAGCACCCCCGAGAACACATCGGTGATCGGCCCGGGCTGGCGCCGCATGCCTTGCAGCACATAAAGCACAGTGCCATCGGGCGGGCTGATCATGGCGATCTCGACCAGCATGGTGATCACCACGCCAAACCAGATCGGGTCGTAGCCCAGGGCCTTGACCACGGGGAACAGCAGCGGGATGGTGGTGATCACCATCGACATGCCTTCCATGAAGGTCCCCAGCGCCAGGTAAAAGCCGATGATGACCAGCATGATCGCCCAGCCCGGCAAGGGCAGTGAGGTCAGGAACTTGGCCAACATCTGCGGGATGCCCAGCGACGACAGGATGTAGTTCAGGAAGTAGGCGCCAAACAGGATCAGCGCGATCATCGAGGTGGTGCGCGCGGTGGAGCGCATCGACTCGCTGAGCATCTTCCAGCTCAGCTTGCGGTCCACCAGCGACAACACGATGGCCCCGGCCACCCCCAGCGCGGCGGACTCGGTGGGCGTGGCCCAGCCCGCGTAGATGGTGCCCAGCACCAGGCCGATCAGCAAGGCCGTGGGCACCAGGTCGGACAGGCTGGCCAGACGCTGAGCCCAGCCGACTTTGGCCCCACCAGCCTCGCCGTGCAGCTTGAGCTTGTAGCTGTAGAACAGGATGGTGAGCGTGAACAGCAGCACCACCAGCAGGCTGGGGCCGACCGCGGCGAGGTACAGCGCCCCGACCGAGGTCTCGGTGATCAGGCCATAGATGATGAAGGTGATGCCGGGCGGGATCAGGTTGCCCAGCGCCCCACCAGCCGCCAAGGACCCGAGCACCAGGCGCGGCGGGTAGTGGCTTTTCTCAAAGTACGGCAAGGCCACCGAGCCCATGGTCGCGGCGGTCGCCACGCTGGAGCCCGCCACCGCCGAGAACACACCACAGGCCATGATGTTGGTGTGCAGCAGGCCGCCGGGCAGGCGCCCCATCCAGACGTTGAGGGCCCGGTACAGGCGCTCGGACAAACCGGCGCGCAGCATGATCTCGCCCATCAGCAGGAACAGGGGCACTGAAACCAACACAAAGTTGGTCGAAGGGCCCCAGATCATCTCGCCGATGAAGTTCCAGAACGGCCGGTCGGACAGGCCAAAACCCGCCAGCAAGGACAGCATGGCCAAGGCCGCGCCCACATAGATACCGCCCGCGAAGAAGCCCACAAAGGCCACCAGCACAGCGGCCAGGGCCCACCAGGGCACGCTGGCGGCCGAGGCCGCGGCTGCGCCACTGGCCGGGCCGAACAGCGAGGCCAGACCGACCACCGCGCCCATGACCAGGATGAAAACAATGGCGATCATTTGGGGGCTCCAACAGGACGGGTGGCCGGGGTGGCCAGGGGGGCGGCGGCGGCCACCGGCGGACTCATCTGGGCTTGCGCCTCGGACACGGCTTCCAGGGTTTCGGCGGCTTCGTCTTCATAGGTACGAGCCATCAGCATGCGGTCCATGGCGTCGGCCTGGCCGGTGCTCAGTTGGCGCAGGGCACGTGCCAGCAAGGCCACGCCAGTCAGCAACAACAGCACCAGCCCGGCCGCCCACAAGCCTTGCGGGATGACCATCGGCATGCGCAGCGTGGACAGGTCGGTGGCCCCGAAATCCCAGGAGTCCTTGGCCAGCGACAGTGCGCCGTAGACGAAGAACAGCGACGCCACCAGCAAGGCCCCGAGCGACAGCAGGTGCAACCACACCCGCACCTGGAGCGGCAGCTTTTGCACCAACACATCGATGCGCACATGGCCCCGATCGAACAGCGTGCCCGCCAGGCCCCAGCTCATGCCGATCGCCATCAGGTAGCCGGTGAGCTCGGTGGTGGCCTCGGTCGAGAAGCCCAGCAGGCGACGCGCCCCGATGTCAAAACAGATCAGCACGGTGATCAGCAGATAGCACCAGCCTGCCACGGTCATCGCGTGGCGGCTGATCGACTCCAACCGTCGAAACATCTCACTTCCCTGCGTACTTGATGCCGGTGATCGGAGCGATCACCTCGTTGTAGACGGCGGCGCAACGGTCACCGCAGCGCTTGATCCAGCCCGGCAGCACGTCTTCGCTCAGTTCCTTCTGCAGCGTGGCGACCACATTGGCGCCAGGTTTGACCTCCACCATCGGCTTCTTCACCAGGGTGTGCAACTTGCAGGCGTCGGCCTGGCCGACATTGCAGGCCACGCCGTCGTTGGTGGCGTCCACACCGAGCTTCCATTGGGCTTCCTGAACTTCGGCCAGGGTCTTCTCGAGCTGGGCCCGCACCACGGGGTCGAGTTTGTTCCACCAGGCCAGGTTGACGAAGTAACCCGACGTGGACCAAGACAGGGGCATCGTGAACAGGTGGGTCGAGACCTCGGTCCATTTGACGCCGTTGCCCGACCCCGCGCCGGTGATGCCGCAGTCCACCGTGCCGCGCTCCAGCGCGGTGTAGACCTCCCCGAAGGCCAGCGACACGGGCTGCCCGCCCAGGGCCTTGACCAGGTCGGCGGCGGACGGCCCGTTGGTGCGCACCTTCAGGCCCTTGAGGTCGGCCAGGCTCGCCATGGGCTTGCGGCAAAACAGCATCTGACCCGAGAAGGGGTAGGTGGCGATCAGCTTGATGCCCAGGCGCTCGAGTTCCTTGTTGGCCACCGGCACCATGGCATCGGCCACTTTGCGGGCTTGGCGGATGTCCGAGTTCATGCCGGCCAGATCCACGCCGTCGAGCATGGGCACATCACCCGACACGGTGGTCAGCGGCGCGGCCGCAATGTCCACCTGACCCGAGCGCACCAGGCGCAGCACCTCGGGCCCGTTGACGTTGCGCTCCGGCCAGGACGACAGGGTCACCTCCACACGGCCACCGGTGGCCTTGCTCAGGCCGTCGCGCAGCAAGGGCTGGTCGACCCGCGTGTACTGGGGCAGGTTGGGCGCCACCTGGGTGATGGCCTGGATGGCCACTTTGGGACCGGCCGGGAAGGCCTGGGCACTGACCAGCGCCGGCAGCAGGGCCGAGGCGGCCAGGATCACAGCAACGGAGGTTTTTTTGAGTTTCATGGGAGGCTCCAAGTGGACGAGGGGGTGAGTGAAACGGGGCCCGCTGTGAACCAGGTCCACAGCGGGTGCAAACAGGGTCGAGGGCGTCAGCCGGTGGCAAGCTGGTGGTTCAACCAATCGGTCACCAACATGCAACCCGGGGAGTGGGTGATGCACAAACGGGGCCGGCTCGCCATGGCCACCGACTGCGGGGTGACACCGCAGGCCCAGAACACCGGGATCTCGTCGGGTGCGATCTCCACCGGGTCACCAAAATCAGGCCGGCTGAGGTCGGCAATGCCGATCAGGTCGGGCCGCCCCAGGTGCACCGGCGCCCCGTGCACCTGGGCGTAGCGCGAGGTCACCTGCACCGCGCGGATCGCGTCGGCCGGCGTCATGGGCCGCATCGAGACCACCATCGGACCGGCGAACGGGCCCGCGGCCTGCGTGGGCACCTGGGTGCGGTACATGGCCACGTTGCGCCCTTGCTGCACATGGCGCAGCGGGATGCCGGCCTCGATCAAGGCCTGCTCAAACGAAAACGAGCAGCCCAAGACAAAGGTGACGAAGTCGTCCTGCCACCAGGCGCCCAGGTCACTGGGCTCATCGACCAGCACGCCGTCGCGCCAGACGCGGTAGCTCGGCACATCACGGCGGATGTCAATGTCGTGCCCCAGCGTCGGCAAAAAGGGGTCGCCCGGCTCGGACACGGCCAGCAGAGGGCACGACTTGGGGTTGCGCTGGCAGAACAGCAAAAAGTCCGCCGCCAATGCCTGCGGCAGGATCATCAGGTTGCCCTGCACCAGGCCCGGCGCCAGGCCCGAGGTGTGGCCACGGTGCTCGCCGCGGCGAATCGGCTGGCGCGCCAGCCAGCCCGCGCTGGGGACAGCCAAGCGCGCGTTCATGGGGCCACCTCGTGGGACTGGATCTCCAGCATCAGGCAACCGCCACGGGACACAAAAGGCCCATGCACCGCCCCAGGCGGCCGGCAGGCGTAGGTGGGCGCGTTGAAAGCATCACCGCCCTGCGCTTGCGCGTCGCAACCCACGACCAAGTCCCCTTGCAGCAGGTACACCTCTTCGCAGAAGTCGTGCACCACGGCGCGGTCCAGCCACGCCCCCGCGGACCAACGCGCCAGCACCGTGCGCGAACCCGTGCGCCGCACGGGATCAAAGCTGTCGCGCAGGGTCAGCTCTTCGATGAGCCCGGCGCGCGAAGGCACTTGCTGCCAGTCGCCCTGCGCCAGCAGCGGTTGCAGGTCAAAGAATTCACGGTGTGGCAAAGGCCGCAGGGGGGAGGCAGAACTGAACGTCATGCCCGCAGTGTTGACGCGGCGCCCCGCAGGGTCAAACGGGAAATTCTGGTGTCAACCAATAGGGTTTTGTGATGCACCGCAGTGGCCCGCGCAATGCACCACCGCGGCCCGCGGCCGCACTGAAACAGCGCGCGCTCAGGCCTCGAGCACGGGCAACTGGCAGCGCGCGGTGAAGGCTTCGCTGGCCTCGCGTGCCATCATCACCAGGGCCTCGGCCACCGGCGAAGCCGGGTCCATGCGCACGCTGGCCACCAGCGGCAGCGAGGACGGCGTGGGGGCCAGGTCCAGCAGCACCAGGCGGCCTTCGAGCACGTCGCGTTCGATCACCGCGAGCGGCAGCGGGGCAATGCCGAAGCCCGAGCGGGTCAGGTCCACCATGGCCGCCAGCGATGAAAAATAGCTCACCCGCAGGTCCGGGCAATCGGCCGCCCCCTGCGCAATGTTGCGGTACACGCTGGACTCGCGGTGGAAGGAGATGATGGGGTGGCGCGCGATGTCGCTGAAGCTCAAACGACCCGGCGGCAACTGGCTGGCCAGGCCCGGGCTGGTGGCCCAGCGCATGGCATAGGTGGCGATGCGGCGGTTTTCGATGAAACCGGGCGTGATCTCCTCGGACAGCAAGGCGCAGTCGAGGCTGCCGCGCAGCAGGTCGTCGCGCAGGCGCGGCGTGATGTCCGAGATCAGCTCCAGCGTCACCTTGGGGTAGCGCGCCACAAACCGCGACAACAGGTCCGGCAACCAGGTGTGCACCACGGTTTCGATGGCGCCAATGCGCAACATGCCCGAAAACGCCTCGGTCTGCCCCACCGCGGCCACCATGCGGCTTTGCAGGTCGATCATGCGCAGCGCGTAGGGCATCAGCTCGGAGCCCTGGTAGGTCAGGGTGATGGCGCGCCGTTCGCGCTCGAACAGGCGCACGCCAAACTGCTCCTCCAGCGTGGCGATGCGGCTGGAGATGCCGGCTTGCGTGGTGTGCAGCTTGTCGGCCGCTGCCTTGAAACTGCCCAGCTTGGCGACCCAGACAAAGGCTTCGAGAAAACGCACGTTCATGCGCAAAGTCTAAGCCACCGCCCCGCCGTCCCTGGACAGGACTGGGCCGAGGGGCCCCGTGCCCGCGCTGTTCAACGGACCTTCAGGACGACAGACTGGCGCCAACGGCGTCGGGCAACCACCGGCAGCGCCGGCTCAACGCCCAGGCGTCTCGGTCGAGGCCCCGGGGGCCAGCAGGCTCCATTCCAGCAAGGCGATGTAGCCGTCCCGGCAGGCCACCACCAGGCGGGGGCCGTCGGTGTGCACCACGGCGCCGGGGGGGAATCGGTGGCCATCGACCCAGGTCACCGCACGGCGCACATGGAACACCACCTGGTTGAGCGTGGCCAGGCACTCAAAGCGGCCAAAGGCGCGCAGGCGGCGCTGCAGCTCGGCAACCGGCTGCTGAAAGTCCAGCATGCGGTCTTCGTCCCGCCACAGCTTGACGTAACTGCCCCCGCTCTGCGCTTGCGCCCCAGCCCACAGGCCATCGAAGTTGAGCGCCACGGCGGCGGCCAGTTGGCGGGCCGCGATCTGGGTCTTGAGGTCCAGGCTCTCGTGGCATTCGTCCTCGGCCACATCGAACTGGCGGCTGGCCAGGATGGCGCCGCGGTCAAACGCCGCCGTCAGCCGGTGGCAGCTCACGCCCCAGCGTGGCTGCCGGTCCAGCAGGCCCTGCACCAGGGGGTAAGGGCCGCGGTAGTACGGCAGCGGTGAGGGGTGGAAATTGACGGCGTAGGGCAGGTGGGCGGCCCAGTCGCCAATCCGCCATTGGTAGCTGGCCACCACCAGCAACTCGCACTGGCGCTGACCCAGGTCGGCCAGGGCGGCCTCGTCCAGCGGCGAGAGCTGGATGTCCAGGCCCAGTGAGGCCGCGTAGGCGATGGTGGCCTTGTTGTGGAACAGCCGGTCGTCGGTGGGGGCGGTGAAGAGCTTCACCGGTGCCCAGCCGGCTTCGACAAAGGCTTTGAAGACACCGAGGTAACGGTCGGTTGCCATGATCGCGAAACGCCTGGCCGCCATGGGGCTCCCGTGCAAGGTCAAAAAAGCCCAGGCAAGGGAGTCACAGGGCGCCGAACAGACCTGCCTGCCTGTTCGGGGGCAGTTCCCTGCACCCGCCTTGCCGGGGCCCTGCCATGGTGCGGCGCGGGCGTAAAGCGTTGTTGGCCCTGGCGTAAACCGCCTGTACCAAGCGAACGGCGGGCCGCACCGGGTCAGCCGCGGCCGTGGTGGCTGGCCGGAACGGAACCGCGCAGCGCGGCGGCAGGCGCAGTGCTGGTCAGCGCCGCGGCAAGCGCACTGTTGATCAGCGCCGCGGCAAGCGCAGTATTGATCAGCGCCGCGGCAGGCGCGGCGCGGCGGGGTCGGTGGCCGCGGGGCCGTCGTAGACCTCGCGCACCTCGACGTCGGTGATGTCCGTGGGGGCCGGGCGGTGCACCGTGGCGCCGGGTGCGCGGCGCATCACATTGCCAAACTGCTGGCCCAGATCAAAGCGGCTGACCCAGGGCGTGACGGGGCGGCCGGTGAGGCGGGCCCAGGCCGCGCGCAAGGCCCAGCCCAGGGCCAGCAAAGCGATGGCCGCGAGCAGGCTGGCCACCAGCACCAGGGCGGCGGCCAAGAGCAGCAGGCGCAGCAACAGTCGGCTGAGGGTGGCCAGGGCCTGATTGAATCCGGTCATGAGGTCCTTTCAAAGTGACAAGGCCCGGCACGCGCCTGCGCACCGGGCCCTGCTGTCCCTCAGATGGGGCCGCCGGCCAAAAGTTCAAGCCGGGCGCTCAATGCACCGTCGGCCCGAAGCGGAACACCCCGGGCGCCACCACCGGATCGACCTCGACCGGGATCACGTCCTTGGGCAGGAAACGCCCCTCCAGCAGCAGTTTGGACAGCGGGTTCTCGATGCGCTGCTGGATCGCGCGCTTGAGCGGCCGCGCCCCGAACACCGGATCGAAGCCCACCTTGGCCAGTTCGGCCAGCGCCGCGGGCGACACCTGCAAGGTCAGGTCCATGCGCGCCAGGCGGGTTTGCAGGATCTGCAGCTGGATCTTGGCAATGGACTCGATGTTCTTGGCGTCCAGCGGGTGGAACACCACGGTCTCGTCAATGCGGTTCAGGAACTCGGGGCGGAAGTGGTTCTTCAACTCGTCCCACACCGCTTCCTTGATGTCCTCGTAGTCGCGCCCAACCATGGCCTGGATGTGGTGCGAGCCGATGTTGCTGGTCATCACGATGACGGTGTTCTTGAAGTCCACGGTGCGCCCCTGGCCGTCGGTCAGGCGGCCATCGTCGAGCACTTGCAGCAGCACGTTGAACACGTCGGGGTGGGCCTTCTCGACCTCGTCGAGCAGCACCACGCTGTAGGGCTTGCGGCGCACCGCCTCGGTCAGGTAGCCGCCCTCTTCGTAGCCCACGTAGCCGGGCGGCGCGCCAATCAGGCGGGCCACCGAGTGCTTCTCCATGAACTCGCTCATGTCGATGCGGATCAGGTGCTCCTCGGAGTCGAACAGGAAACCCGCCAGCGCCTTGCACAGCTCGGTCTTGCCCACGCCCGTGGGGCCCAGGAACAAGAAGGAGCCCGTCGGCCGGTTCGGGTCGGACAGGCCCGAGCGCGAGCGGCGGATGGCATTGGCCACCGCGCCGATGGCCTCGTCCTGGCCCACCACACGCTCGTGCAGCTTGTCCTCCATTTGCAGCAGCTTGTCTTTCTCGCCCTGCATCATCTTGGACACCGGGATGCCCGTGGCACGGCTCACCACCTCGGCGATTTCTTCCGCGCCCACCTGGGTGCGCAGCAGGCGCGGGGCGTTGCTGCCGTCGGCCTGCTGGCCTTTGCCGCTTTCTTTGGCCTGGGCCTCTTTGAGCTGCTTTTCCAGCTCCGGCAACTTGCCGTATTGCAGCTCGGCGACCTTGTTGAAGTCGCCCTTGCGGGTCAGTTCCTCGATCTGCTGGCGCAGCTTGTCGATGGCCTCGCGCACCTGCTGGCTGCCCTGGGCCTGGGCTTTTTCGGCCTGCCAGATTTCTTCCAGGTCGGCGCTCTCGCGTTCGAGCTTCTGAATCTCCTCGGCGATCAGGTCCAGGCGCTTTTGCGAGGCTTCGTCGGTTTCCTTCTTCATCGCCTCGCGCTCGATCTGCAGCTGGATCAGGCGGCGGTCGAGCTTGTCCAGCACCTCGGGCTTGGAGTCGATTTCGATCTTGATCTTGGCCGCGGCCTCGTCGATCAGGTCGATCGCCTTGTCGGGCAGGAAGCGGTCGGTGATGTAGCGGTGGCTCAGCTCGGCCGCGGCCACGATGGCCGGGTCGGTGATGTCCACGCCGTGGTGGACTTCGTACTTTTCCTGCAGGCCGCGCAGGATCGCGATGGTGGCCTCCACCGTGGGTTCGCCCACCAGGATCTTCTGGAAGCGGCGCTCCAGCGCGGCGTCTTTTTCGATGTACTTGCGGTACTCGTCCAGCGTGGTGGCGCCCACGCAGTGCAGCTCGCCGCGCGCCAGCGCGGGCTTGAGCATGTTGCCGGCGTCCATCGCGCCCTCGGCCTTGCCGGCGCCCACCATGGTGTGCAGCTCGTCAATGAAGACGATGGTTTGGCCTTCGTCCTTGGCCAGTTCGTTGAGCACGCTCTTGAGGCGTTCTTCGAAGTCGCCGCGGTACTTGGCGCCCGCGAGCAACGAGGCCATGTCGAGCGACAGCACGCGCTTGCCCTTGAGCGAATCGGGCACCTCGCCGGCCACGATGCGCTGGGCCAGGCCTTCGACGATGGCGGTCTTGCCAACGCCGGGTTCACCGATCAGCACCGGGTTGTTCTTGCTGCGGCGTTGCAGCACCTGGATGGCGCGGCGGATTTCATCGTCGCGGCCGATCACCGGGTCGAGCTTGCCCTGGCGCGCGCGCTCGGTCAGGTCCAGGCAGTATTTCTTGAGCGCCTCGCGCTGGCCTTCGGCCTCGGGGCTGTTGACGCTTTGGCCGCCGCGCACCGCGGTGATGGCGGCCTCCAGGCTCTTGCGGTTCAGGCCGTGGCTGCGCGCCTGGTCGGCCAGGTCGATCTTGCTGTCACACAGGGCCAGCAGGAACAGTTCGCTGGCGATGTACTGGTCGCCGCGCTTGATGGCTTCCTTTTCGGTGGCCTGGAACAGGTTGGCCAGGTCCCGACTGACCTGCACCTGCTCCTGGCCTTGCACCTGGGGCAGGCGCTTGACGGCGGCCTCGGCCGCGTTCTGCAGGGTGCCCACGTTGACGCCGGCACGCTGCAACAAGGCCTTGGGGCCTTCATCCTGCCGCAGCAAGGCCACCAGCAGGTGGGCGGGCTCGATGTAGGCATGGTCGTTGCCCAAGGCCAGGCTTTGGGCCTCGCCCAGGGCTTCTTGGAACTTGGTGGTGAATTTGTCGATTCGCATGGGTGTGATCTCCAGATGCACAGGCAGCTTGTGTCCCTGGAAGGGTATTTCAAGGGCCATCCGACACGCGGGGCTGACTAAAATCAAAGGATGGACATCCACCAGCTGTCGGCGCAATACCAAAAGGACCAGGACCGCATCCTGATGCGCTTCAACACCACCTCGCACGAGGAGTTGCGCGTCTGGCTGACCCGGGTCTTGCTGCGCGGCTGGTGGCCGCACCTGCGCACCGCGGTGGCCCAGCTGGAGACCCGACAGCAAAGCGACACCCCGGCCCACGAGCGCGAGCAGCAAAGCCGCCGCCGCCGCGCCGAGGTGCTGGCCCAGGCCGACCTGGCCAGCCCCTTCGACGAAGCCGATGCCACCTTGCCGCTGGGCAGTGCCCCGCTGCTGCTGACCGAGGTCAGCCAGCAACAACGCGACGACAAGCTGGCGCTGTCATTCGTCGAGAAGCTCGAAAACCAGGCCCCGCCGCGCGGCTTTGACCTGGAACTGGAACTGCCCCTGCTGCACGGCCTGGTGCACCTGCTGGAGATGGCCTTGAGCCAGACCGACTGGGGCCTGCTGCCCGACGCCCCGGGTGACCCCTTGGGCGCCTCGGTCGAGATCGAGGCCGAACCCGACGCCGACACCGGCGCCCGCCCTCTGGGCAAACCGCGCTACCTGCACTGAGGCCGGCCGCGGCGCTCAGGCATTGCGCGCGTCGATGCCCCAGCGCGCCAGCGCCGCGTCGTCGCTGACGCGGGCATCGACCCAGCGCGCACCGTGCGGCGTCTGCTCTTTCTTCCAGAACGGCGCCTGCGTCTTGAGGTAGTCCATCAAGAACTCGCAGGCCTGAAAACTCTGGCCCCGGTGCGCCGAGCTGACCGCCACCAGCACGATCTGGTCACCGGGTTGCAGCAGGCCCACCCGGTGCACCACGCGGGCGGCGAAGATGTCGAAACGGCGCTGCGCCTCGTCAATCATGGCCTCGATGGCCTTCTCGGTCATGCCCGGGTAGTGCTCCAGCTCCATCGACAGCACCGGCGCGCCGTTGTTGCCTTCATAGCCCCCCCGCACCGTGCCGACAAAGCTGCACACGGCCCCCACACGGCGGTCTTGCTGGCGCAGCGCGGCCAGTTCGGCGGAGACATCGAAGTCGGCGGTTTGGATGGCGGTACGGGGCAGGCTCATGGGCTGCATTTTGGCACCGCCCCCGCGGGTTTGCCGGACCCGGTCTATACTGCGCCGATGTTCACGCCCCACCCCAGCCCTGCACCGCTGCGCATTGCGCACGGGCCGGCCTGTGGCGTGAACAAATGCAAAAAACCCCAGCTCATCTGACCGGAGCTGCGGTTCCGTCCTCGGATGAGTGATGGAGCCGCCCTGCCACAGCGCCCTGCTGTGGGTCCCAGTCAAACCCCCATCGCGTGTCCCGAGGCCGGCTCCATCCCGGTCGTTTTGCCCTTGGCAAGGAAACACGCATGTCGCTGTCCGTCACCCCTCCTCCCCGCCCCGCCCACCGCCCCTTTCGAGGCCTGTGGTTGCCCCTGGTCACGCCCTTCGACACGGACGGCGCCGTCGATCACCCCCGGCTGGCCGCCCTGACCCGGCACTACAGCCAGGCGCCGCAGGGCCTGAACGGGCTGGTGGTGTGTGGCTCCACCGGGGAGGCCGCGGCACTCTCGGCGACCGAGCAGCAAGCGGTGCTGGACACCGTGCTGGCCCACACCACCCTGCCCGTGGTCATGGGGCTGTCGGGCTACCACCTGGAACACACCCTGGCCCGCGTCGCCGCGCTGGCGGCCTACCCTTTGAGCGGCTGGCTGGTGCCGGCGCCACATTACATCCGCCCCTCGCAGGCAGGCCTGCAACGTTGGTTTGAACGCATCGCGGACCAGGCGCACGCGCCGGTGATCGTCTACGACATCCCGTACCGAACCGGGTCCACGCTGAGCCTCGCCACCTTGCGCGCCTTGGCCCAGCACCCGCAGATCCAAGCCATCAAGGACTGCGGGGGCGATCCCGCCAAGACCGAGGCCCTGATCCGCGATGGCCAGTGGCAGGTGCTGGCCGGTGAGGACCGCCAGATCTTCAGCACGGTGGCGCTGGGCGGGCACGGGGCGATTGCGGCCAGCGCCCACTGGCAACCGGCCCGCCTGGCGCAGGTGCTGGCCCTGCTGGCGGCCGGCGAGCTGGCCCAGGCACGGCAGGCCTGGCAGCCGCTGCAGCCCATGATCGAGCTGCTGTTTGAGGAGCCCAACCCCGCCCCCATCAAGGCCTTGCTGGCCGGCCAGGGCCGGCTGCTGCCCCACCTGCGCGAGCCCATGACCCCGGCCTCGGCCGCGCTGCAGGCGCGCTTGCTGGCGCAGGACCGCGCGCTGACCTGAAGCCACCGGGCCCCGCCACTTCACACAGCTTCACCCCGTCGACACCGTGTCGGCCCGGGGTTCACAAAACCTCACCAGGAGGACATTCGCTGGTGACGGGGGGCCTTGAAGATCAGCCCACTGCCCGCGTCGCCCCCTGACGCGGGCCCTGTGCCCCCCCTCTTCAGAAACCTCCGCATGACACGCCCTGCCCGCCTGGCCCCCCAGACCACCCCCGACACCGCCCCCTTGAGCCGCCGCCACTGCCTGCTGGCCCTGACCAGCCTGGGGGCCAGCCCATGGCTTGCCGCCTGCGGGGCCAGCGATGGCAGCGCCAAGATCCGCCTGGTCAACGCCACCCAAGGCGTGACGCAGCTCAGCGCCTACCTGGACACCGACGCCCTGGCCAGCGCCGTGACCGCCGCCGCCGCCAGCAGCTACTACGGTGCCGACCCCGACACCTACACCCTGGGCGTGCGCAGCACGGGCAGCGCCGTCAACAGCGTGGAGTCCTCGCTGACCCTGAGCAAAGACACCTGCACCACGGTGGTGGCACTGGGCACGCAAAGCTCACTGACCACCACGGTCTACACCGAAAACGAGAGCTCGCCGTCCAGCGGCTACGCCAAGCTGCGCCTGATCAACGGCCTGCAGATCGGCGACGCGGTGGACGTCTATGTGACCAGCACAAGCACCACCGCCCTGAACAGCGAAACCGCCGCCATCGGCAACGTGACGGAGAACAGCACCAGCGCCTTCCGCAGCATCACCAAAGGCACCTACAGCCTGTGGGTGACCGGCTACGGCGACAAGACCGACCTGCGGGCCTACGTGGCCAGCATCACGCTGGCCGACCAGGGCATCGACACCCTGGTGCTGGCGCCCACCCACAGCGCCAAGCTGGCCGACATCGTGCGCCTGCCGCAAAAGAACAGCGCCACCAGCTTGGCGACCCCGCTGACCCGGGTGCGCTTTGTCAACGCGGCCTCGGCCAGCAATGCCGCCACGCCGACGGTGGACGGCAGCACCGCCACCAGTTCGTCGATTGGCGGCTACGGGGTGTCGTCGTATGGGCAGCTGACCGCCGGCACGCGCACAGTGGCCTTCACCAGCGGGGGCAGCTCGGTGAGCAGCTCCATCACCCTGACCGCAGGCTACGACATCACCTGCGCGCTGGTGCTGGACAGCGCCGGCAGCCTGGCCATCGTGAGCTTCACGGACGACAACTTCCCCGCCACCAGCAGCAGCAAGTCCAAGATCCGCCTGGTCAACCTGGCCTCGGCCGCGGGCAGCGCCCAGCTGACCTACAACGGGGGCTCGCTGCTCAGCGACTACACCGCCGCGCGCAGCGCCTCCAGCTACACCAGCTTCACGGCGGGCGAGTACGACTTCGTGGTCAGCGCCAGCGGCGGCAGCAGCCAGACCCAGGCCAGCTACACCAGCGCCGCCCAGGCGGTTTACTCGGCCTTCGCGTTTGGCACCACGGCGGTCAGCAAGTTCACCCTGCTGCAGGACCAGTGACCCGCGACCGGTGAGCCGGGCGCCGGGACGGCCGCCGCCTGGCCGCTGCGCGGGCGAATCAAGCCAGGCGCTGCAGGGCCTGCGCCCACTGGCTGGCCATGGCCGGTGAATTGAGGCAGCTGCAGCGGTGGCCTGCGCTCCAGACCGCGCGCTCCATCAGCTGGATGTCGGCCTCGTGTTGGCGCGCCACATGCGGGTCTTCAAAGAACACCACCTTCTCGCAGGCGCCATCGAGCACCAGCTCGGCAATCTGGGCATCGCCGCCCAGGGGGCCACTTTGGTAGCGCGTCACCCAAGGCTGACCGGCCGGCCAGCCGCGCGACCAGGCCAGCTCATTGAGCAGGCCGCCCGTGGTGCCGGTGGCCACCCGGGCCTCATAACGCGACAGCAGGTCAAAGTGGGCGTCGGCAAAGGCCACCATGTCGCGCTTGCGCGCATCGTGGGCAATCAGGGCCACGGTCTGTTCTTCGAGCGCCAGCAAGGGGGCCAGCGGCGCGACCGACTCGGCGGGCAGCCCCGCCTGGAGGGCCTCCACCGCCACCCACTCCAGCGCACCGGCGAGGGTCGGCACAAAGGGCTTGCCATGCGTCACGCACTGGCGCTTCAGGGCCTGCGCTTCCGGAAAGGTGGACGACGGGTCCACCGGGTCCATCAGGAACACCACGCCATCCAGGGCATCCCCAGGCAACAAGCCGCCGGCCACGCGCGACACCACCCGCATCAGCCCGCCTTCGCGACCATTGGGCAGGCGGTGCAGGCCCGGGTGGTCCAGCAGTTGCTCGTCGCGCAGCAGGGCGTCAAATGCGCCACCGACCACGAACAGTTCCAGCCTCAGCGCGCGCACCAGGGGCTCGCAGGCGCGCGACCACTGGGTCAGCGCGCTGTCGGCGTGCTGGCGGTGCAGGCGGTGGGCAATCAGGCCAAAGCGACGGGGCGCGGAGGGCCCGTCAGGGCGGGCAGGCAGGGACTCGGTCATCGGGGTTCAGGCAATGGGTAACGATCGGGGGTGGGTGGCTGGGGCCGCCGCCACCACGGTGGGTTGAGCGGGAGCGCGTGGTGTGGCGCCGCCCCCACTGAGCCGGAGCCCCCGAGGCAAGGGGGCCAGTGAGTGGGCCGTGGGCCCCCACAAGGCACCGCGACAGGGGCTGGCTCAAGGCGAGCGGTGCAGACGCGGGGCCGACAGCGCGACGATCTGGTCGGCCACCACCTCGTCCACATTCTTCAGGCGCGGGGCGCCGGGCGCCAGCAAGGCGGCCTGCAATCGGCGCAGGTCGCCCACGGTGGGGGCCACCTTGATCTGGCCGATGGCCGCCTGGGCGTTGCCGGCCTTCAGCAAGGCCATCACCTTGAGCGTCCATTCGTTGTTGTTTTTGGCCATGATTTCCTTTCAATCAGCACCCCGCCAATCCGGGTAGCATTCGGCAGCACTTTAACGCCCCCAGCACCATGGCCACGCAAACCATCACCATCGACGGCTACAAGCTGTTCCCCTCCCCGCGCAACGAGCACCGGGTGGTGTTTGAGCACCAGTTGTTCCTGCCCTACCCCTACGCGCTGATCGATCTGCCCAGCTACAACCTGGGGGGCAAGTACAGCCTGTTCGCGGCCTGCCGCCTGAGCGACATGAAGATGGGGCAGATGGTGACCTTCGAGCGGCCCGAGGACGAAGCCCGCTTCAAAAGCCGCTTCGTGCCCGATTGAGCCCCACCTAACCGCAATGAGCCCGCCATGAGCCTTTCGATGGAAGACGAGAACCAGATCTGGGTACCGCCGAGCTTCATCGCGGTGTTCAGCGACACGCGCCAGCGCCTGCGCGAGCCCAGCGAGGTGGTGCGCCAGCGCTACGAGCTGTGCGAAGACCTGGCCACCCAGCTGGTCGAACATGCCCAGTTGCTCTACCACGCCCAAGCCCCGTCGGAGTCGGGCATCCTGCTGAGCCTGCACGCGGGGCTGCGCAGCCCGGACGCGGGCGTCAGCGCTGGCGAAGCCGACTGGGTGGTGAGCCGCCTGGCCGAGCTGCTGAACTGGGCCTGCCCGGCGCTGCCACCGGCCACCGAGCCGGACACCCCTGCCGCCCCCCCCTGACGCCCCTGACGGACTCGAGGCCGGCCCCGGGCGCGCACCCCAAGCCGATGGCGGGCCTGGGGTGGTGTGGCTGCCCCGGGCCGCACGCCCTCAATCGCCCTCAATCGCCCTCAATCGCCGGCAATCGCCGGCAATCGCCGGCAATCACCCTCAACCGCCCGTGACTGGCGGAAAAAACGCCACTTCAGCGCCCGGCACCAGGGCCGCGCTGTCGTCGCTGAGGTCCTGGTTCAGCGCCAGGCGCACGGGGCGCTGGCGTGACAGGGCCTCGGCATAGGGGCCGCCGCGGGCGATCAGCTCGTCACGCAGCGCACCCAGGGTGGGCGCCTGGGTGACCCAGGCCTCGGTGCCCCGGCCCAAGGCTTCGCGGATCGACGCAAAGTAGCGCAGGGTCAGTTGAAGTTCAGCGCTCATGACAGCAGCTCCGCAAACGAAATGAAGGGCACCAGGTCGCCGTGCGCGATGCGGGTGCCCGGGGCGTTGTCGACCACCCCGTCGCCCCACACGGCCGAGGTCAGCACGCCCGAGCCCTGGTTGGCAAACAGGTCCAGCCCCCCCTGCGGGTTGCGCCAGACGCGCAGGAACTCGCGGCGCTTGTCGGCCTTGGCCCAGACGAAATGTGCGGGCAGCGGCACCGGCTTGGGGGCCACATCCTGCACGCCTTGCAAGCGCAGCAAAAAGGGCCGCACCAGCAGCAAGAAAGTGATGAAGCTGGACACCGGGTTGCCCGGCAGGCCCACAAAGTGGCTTTGCGCCACCCGGCCGTAGGCAAAAGGCTTACCCGGCTTGATGGCCAGCTGCCACAGGTGCAGTTCGCCCAGCGCCTGCACGGCGGGCTTGACGTGGTCTTCCTCGCCCACACTGACGCCACCGCTGGTGAGGATCAGGTCGTGGCCCGCGGCAGCTTCGGCCAGGGTGCGCTGGGTGGCGGCCAGGTCGTCGGGCACGATGCCCAGGTCGCTGACTTCGCAGCCCATGCGCAGCAGCAGGGCGCGCAAAAAGAAACGGTTCGAGTTGTAGATCGCCCCGGCGGGCAGTTGCTCGGGCGCCACCTCACCGGGCATGACGAGCTCGTCGCCGGTCGAGAACAGGGCCACGCGCGGGCGTCGGGCCACCGACAGGGTGGCGCGACCGACGCTGGCCGCCAACCCCAGCGAGGCCGGGTGCAGGCGCTGGCCAGCACTCAGGACGGCTCGCCCCAGGGCCACGTCTTCACCGGCGCGGCGGATCGCCAGGCCGGGGCGCGGCAGCACCTTGAGGCGCACCTGGGGCGCGCCTGCCGCGTCGCTCAGGGCCTCGCAGTCCTCCTGCATGAGTACCGCATCGGCCCCAGGCGGGATCGGGGCGCCAGTGAAGATGCGCGCGGCCGTGCCCGGCTGCAAAGGCTGGGGCACGGCGCCCGCAGCAATGCGCTGCGACACCGGCAGCACCGTGCCTTCGGCGACCACCTCGGCACAGCGCACGGCGTAGCCGTCCATGGCACTGTTGTCGTGCGGCGGCACTTGCAGGGGGGACAGCACCTCTTCGGCCAACACGCGGCCATCGGCCTCGAAGGTGGACACTGGCTCGTGGGCCCAGGGCTGGTCGTTCAGCGGACGCGCGTAGGCCAGCAATTCACTGAGCACCTCATCGAGCGGGCGCAGGGGTTTGAAAGCAGGGGCAGCGGGGGCGTTCATGTGCGGTTCTCAAACGAGTATTCAAATCTCTCGCCATTGTCGACCAACCAGGCCGCCACGGCCTCGGGCTGGTTCAGGTCGAGCAGCGGGCGGCCCGTGGGCACGGGCAGCTGCTCAGGCGCATCGGTGGCGATGGCCACGATGAAATCGTCATCGGGGTAGCGCGCCGGGTGGCCCGCAAAGTCGGCCGTGGGGGCGCGCCAGACCTCGACCTTGAGCAGATCGCTTTCCTTGAAGCCCTCGACCAGCACCCAGTCCACGCCCTCGTACAGTTCGGCCAGCATCTGGTGCACCGTCAGGCGGTAGGGCTGTTCGTATTCGCGCATCAGGGCCAGGCGGTGTTCGCTGGCCACCACCACCTCGAAGGCGCCGGCCTGGCGGTGGCGCCAGGTGTCCTTGCCCGGGTGGTCGATGTCAAAGCGGTGGTGCGCGTGCTTGACCACCGACACGCGCAGCCCGCGCTGGCGCAACGCCGGGATCACCTGCTCCAGCAAGGTGGTTTTGCCCGAGCCTGAATAACCTGCAAAGCCTACGACCTTCATGTCTGTCTCCGGTGTGCATCCGGCACCCGCTGCGGGGTGCCGTGGTGCGGTGGGTTGGGGGCCTCCGCAACCCCTTTCGGCGGGGCCCGGATGGCAAAAAGCCAGCGCGGGCGCTGGCTTGGTGGGGCGGCTCAGCGGCGAACGCAAGGCCGCCAGCAAGCGATCAGGGGCAATGGGCCTCGATGTAGGCCTTGACCACCGCGACGTCGGCCGGGATCACCTGCACCTTCTTGGGCAGGGCCTCGATGCCTTCAAAGCGGGCCGGACGCTCGGGCTCGTGGCCCAGGGCTTCGGCGATGGTGGCGGCGAACTTGATCGGCAAAGCCGTTTCCAGCACGATCATCGGCACCTCGGCCGGACCCCGCTGCTCCAGGGCCACCTTGACCCCATCGGCCGTGTGGGTGTCGATGGTCACGCCGTGGCGGGTGAAGTTGTCGCGGATGGTGGCCAGGCGGTCAGCGTGGGTGCTGCGGCCGCTGGCAAAGCCATAGCGGCTGGCGGCCTGAGCGAACAGGGGGTCGGCGCTGAGGTCAAAACGGCCCTGACTCGACAGCTGCTCACCGAACAGGCTCTTGGTACGCGCGGCATCGCGGCCCAGCAGGTCGAAGACAAAGCGCTCGAAGTTGCTGGCCTTGGAGATGTCCATCGACGGGCTGGAGGTCTCGTGCGTGTCGGCACTGCCGCGCACGCGGTAGACGCCGGTGCGGAAGAACTCGTCGAGCACGTCGTTCTCGTTGGTGGCCACCACCAGGCGCTCGATCGGCAGGCCCATCATGCGGGCCACATGGCCCGCGCAGACGTTGCCAAAGTTGCCCGAAGGCACCGTGAAGCTGACCTTCTGCGCGTTCTGCTCGGTGGCCTGGATGTAACCGGCGAAGTAGTACACCACCTGGGCCAGCAGGCGGGCCCAGTTGATCGAGTTGACGGTGCCGATCTTGTACTTGCGCTTGAACTCGAGGTCGTTGGAGACCGCCTTGACGATGTCCTGGCAATCGTCGAACACCCCTTCAACCGCCAGGTTGTGGATGTTCTCGTCCTGCAGGCTGAACATCTGGGCTTGCTGGAACGGGCTCATGCGGCCATGCGGGCTGGTCATGAAGACGCGCACGCCCTGCTTTCCGCGCATCGCGTACTCGGCTGCGCTGCCGGTGTCGCCCGAGGTGGCGCCCAGGATGTTGAGCTCCTCACCGCGGCGCGCCAATTCGTACTCGAACAGGTTGCCCAGCAGCTGCATGGCCATGTCCTTGAAGGCCAGCGTCGGGCCGTTGGACAGGGCTTCGAGCCACAGGCCGTCTTCGAGGTGGCGCAGCGGCACGATCTCGCCGGTGCCAAACACCTCGGCGGTGTAGGTCTTGTGGCACAGGGCCTTGAGGTCGGCGGCCGGGATGTCGTCGATGTACAGCGACAGGACTTCAAACGCCAGCTCGGCGTAACCCTGCTCGTGGTAGACCGAGCGCCAGCGCGTCAGCGTGGCGTCGTCCACCTGCGGGTAGTGCTCGGGCAGGTAAAGGCCGCCATCGGGCGCCAGACCTTCGAGCAGGATTTCACAAAAACGCTTGCGGTCGGCATGACCTCGGGTGCTCAGGTACTTCACGGTCTGTTCCTGTTCCAACAATTCAAGGGCGACCTGCCGCGGACACGGTCAGGGCGCCATTTTGACGCAGCCGCGGCCGCCCGGGACAGGCGGCTGCGCTGCGGGGCCTCAGGCCAGTTCTTCTTTGCGGATGCGGGTGATGGGCGCCAGCACGGTGGGCAGGGCCTGCATCTCGGCGATCGCGCGGTCCATCGTGCCCTCGACGGTGTCGTGGGTCAGGATGATCAGGTCGGTGTGGGTCGAACCCTCGCCCCCCACTTCGTCGGCTTCACGCTGCAGCACCGCGTCGATGCTGATGCCTGCGCCGGCCAGGATGCCGGTCACCCGGGCCAGCACGCCGGCCTCGTCGGACACGCTCAGGCGCAGGTAGTAGCTGGTCACCACTTGGCTCATCGGCAGCACCGGGGCGTCGCTCATCTCGTCGGGCTGGAAGGCCAGGTGGGGCACGCGCTGGGCGGCGTCGGCGGTGTGCAGGCGCGCGATGTCGACCAGGTCGGCAATCACCGCGCTGGCCGTGGGCTCAGAGCCCGCGCCCTTGCCGTAGTACAGGGTGGTGCCCACGGCATCGCCTTGCACCATGACGGCGTTCATGGCACCTTCGACGTTGGCGATCAGTCGCTTGGCCGGCACCAGGGCCGGGTGCACGCGCAGCTCGATGCCGTTGGCCGCGCGCTTGGTGATGCCCAGCAGCTTGATGCGGTAGCCCAGTTGCTCGGCGTAGCGGATGTCCGCGGCCGACAGCTTGGTGATGCCTTCCACGTAGGCCTTGTCGAACTGCACCGGGATGCCGAACGCGATGGCGCTCATCAGCGTGGCTTTGTGGGCCGCGTCCACGCCTTCGATGTCGAAGGTGGGGTCGGCTTCGGCATACCCCAGACGCTGGGCTTCCTTGAGCACCACGTCAAAGTCCAGGCCCTTGTCACGCATCTCGGACAGGATGAAGTTGGTGGTGCCGTTGATGATGCCGGCGATCCACTGGATGGCGTTGGCGGTCAGGCCCTCGCGCAGCGCCTTGATGATCGGGATGCCCCCGGCCACGGCGGCCTCAAACGCCACCATCACGCCCTTGGCCGAGGCGGCCGCAAAGATCTCGGTGCCGTGCACGGCCAGCAGCGCCTTGTTGGCGGTGACCACATGCTTGCCCGCGGCAATGGCTTCGAGCACCAGCGACTTGGCCACGCCATAGCCGCCAATCAGTTCGATGACGATGTCGATGTCCGGGTTGGCAATCACGGCGCGGGCGTCATTGACCACCTGCACCTGGTCGCCCACGACCGAGCGCGCGCGCGCCACGTCGAGGTCGGCCACCATGGTGATCTCAATGCCCCGACCCGCCCGGCGGCGAATTTCTTCCTGGTTGCGCTGCAGAACGTGGAACGTCCCGCTGCCGACGGTACCGATGCCCAAAAGGCCGACTTGGATGGGTTTCATGGAGCTCACTTCAAGTTTCAAAAAATAAACCGGGGCGCGCGGCGTCAGCGCGTCACGTAAGACGGCAGGTCCCAGGCACCGCCTGGAAAACCACGGCATTCGCCGGTGCTGGCCTCACGGGCCAGGACAAAAGCTTGGCCGTCAAATTGCCAGGCCTGCTGCGACCAGCAGTCGCCCAGGCCCCGGCCCTTCATGCTGTTGACCACCCGACCGGTCTTGGGGTCGAGGTCGCCATTGGCGTCCTGCAACTGCAGTTGATAGGGCGGACGGTCATTGGCCAGCCACAGCAGGCTGGTGCCGTTGTAAGCGCCTTGTGGGCACGGCGTGACCAGCAGCACCTGGCGATCGGTGAGGCGCACGACTTCACTTTGCGTGCGGTAGAGGTCCGAGTCGTTGCACTCCTCGGCCATCACTTTGGTGGGCAGCGCCGCGAGCAGCGGGCGCAGCAGGCCGGCGTCAGCGGCGCGGGGCGCGGCGAGCTTGGCGGCCTTGAGTTGCGGCACCGGTGGCGCTGGCGGCACGGCCGATTCGGGCTTTTTGCCCGGTCGCACCAAGGCTCCCGGGGTGTCGACCCGGCCTTGCACGTCGTCCATCTTGAGCAACACGGCGTTCAGCCCGGCCAGCGACAGGCGCCACGCACCGGCCGCGGCCTGGGCGCCGCGCACGGTGGCCGCGTCGGCTTTGAGCATCTCGCGCAGCAGCGCCGGCACCTGGGCCGCGGGCACGGTCTGCACGCCTTCGCCCTGCCCGGTCAAAGTGACCGCGCCCACGCTGAGGCGCAACGGGCCCTTGGTCGCCGGTTCGCTGTAGACCTGCCATTCGACCTGCACGGGGGTGTCGGGCCCGGCGGCCCGCGTCAGCAACATCGACACCGGCCGCGGGTCGGCTTCATCGGCCTGGTAACCCTCGGCCCGGCAGGTGCGGCTGTTGTCGCACAGCACGCTCCAATGACCATGCGAGAACTGCACCGGCTTGGGCACCGGCGGTGCGGCCCCGGCCCAGGCCGAGGCGGCACACAGGAGGGCCAGGAGGTAACGCTTCATGGTCGGCTGTCCGGTCAGGGCCGCGGGGCTCAGGCGGCGGTTTGAACGCGTTTGCGGTACTGCTCCAGGAAGCGAGCGATGCGGCCGATGGCCTCACGCAGATCATCCTCATGGGGCAGGAACACGATGCGGAAGTGGTCGGTATCCGGCCAGTTGAAGCCGGTGCCCTGCACCAGCATGACGCGGGTTTCCTCGAGCAACTCGAGGAAGAACTGCTGGTCATTCTCGATCGGGTAGACCGCCGGGTCCAGGCGCGGGAACATGTACAGCGCCGCGGTCGGCTTGACGCAGCTGACCCCCGGGATGGCGGTGATCAGTTCGTAGGCCAGGTCGCGCTGGCGGCGCAGGCGTCCGCCCTCGCAGACCAGGTCGTTGATGCTTTGGTAACCGCCCAGCGCGGTCTGGATCGCATACTGGCCCGGCACGTTGGAGCACAGGCGCATGTTGGAGAGCATGTTGAGGCCCTCGATGTAGTCACGCGCCGGCTTCTTGTCGCCCGACACCACCATCCAGCCCGCCCGGTAGCCGCAGCTGCGGTAGCTTTTGGACAGGGAGTTGAAGGTCAGGGTCAGCACGTCTTCGCTGAGCGAACCGATCGCGGTGTGCTTGACGCCGTCGTACAGCACCTTGTCGTAGACCTCGTCGGCAAAGATCACCAGACCGTGTTCGCGGGCGATGGCCACGATGGCCTTGAGCAGGTCGTCCGAGTACAGGGCGCCGGTCGGGTTGTTGGGGTTGATCACCACAATGCCCTTGGTGCGCGGGGTGATCTTGGCCCGGATGTCGTCGAGGTTGGGCATCCAGCCGTTGTCTTCGTCGCAGCGGTAATGCACCGGGCGGGCGCCCGACAGGCTGACGGCAGCAGTCCACAGCGGGTAATCGGGCGACGGCAACAACAGCTCGTCACCGTTGTCGAGCAAGGCGTTGGTGGCCATGACGATCAACTCGCTGGCGCCATTGCCCAGGTAGATGTCGTCGAGCGTGACGTTCTTGATGCCCTGCTGCTGGGTGTAGTGCATCACGGCCTTGCGTGCCGCGAAGATGCCCTTGCTGTCCGAGTACCCGGCCGAATTCGGCAGGTTGCGGACCATGTCCTGCTGGATTTCCTCGGGGGAATCGAAACCGAACACCGCCAGATTGCCAATGTTGAGCTTGATGATCTTTTGACCTTCGTCTTCCATCTGACGCGCTCGGTCCATGATGGGACCGCGGATGTCGTAGCAGACGTTGGCAAGCTTGGCAGATTTCTGGACGGTTTTCATAGTGTCGGGAATGTCCCCTCCGGTGTTAAGTCATCAGAAGCGAAACCTATAATTTGACCACAGTTCTGCGCCCACCCAGTGCAGCGCCCCCTGACTGGCCCAACGCACCATGAAACTCCAACCCGACAAGTACGACGTTCCCTCCATCAATGGCTACGGCCCGGGTTGGATTGCCATCGATGGCCAGAAGCACCACGGCAGTGTGGTGGTCAGCAGCCAGGGCGAGCAATTCGACTGGGGCGCGACCCGCTTTGAAGACCTCAACGAAGGCCATTTCGCCCAACTGGCGGCGCTGGACTGCGAGGTGGTGGTGTTCGGCAGCGGCCTGCGCAACCGGTTCCCGCCAGCGGCCTGGTTGCGCCCCCTGATGGAACGCCGCATCGGCCTCGAAACCATGGACACCCAGGCCGCCTGCCGCACCTACAACATCCTCGCGGGCGAGGGTCGCAAGGTGGCCGCAGCCCTGCTGCTGGAGGACGCGCAAGCGCCATCACCCTGATGCGGCGGTTTTCAGGGTAAAATCTCGAGTTGCGGATGGGGGGGCCAAAGAGAGAGGTGCAATGCCTCCATACCCGACCATCTTAGGTCACACCTGTCACACGAGATTGAAGTTCTATGGCGATCGTTGTCAACAAGTCCATTCCCGAATTCGAAGCGAACGCAACGGGTGGGATCAAGGTGTCGAACACGTCCCACCACGGCCAGATCGTGGTGCTGTATTTTTACCCCAAGGACAATACCCCGGGTTGCACCACGGAAGCCATGCAATTCCGTGACAAGTACAAGGACTTTGTCAAGGCCGGCGCCACCGTGTTCGGCGTGTCGCGCGACAACATGAAGTCGCACGACGAGTTCAAGCTCAAGCTCGAACTGCCGTTCGAACTGATCGCCGACACCGAAGAAAAAATGTGCCACATGTTCGGCGTGGTCAAGAACAAGATCATGTACGGCAAGAAGGTCAAGGGCATCGAGCGCAGCACCTTCCTGATCGGCCCCGATGGCGTGCTGGTCGAAGAATGGCGCGGCCTCAAAGTGCCGGGCCACGTCGATGAAGTCTTGAAGTCGGTCAAGGCCCTGAAGGCGCTCAAGAAGGCCGCCTGACCCCGCGCCGGCCAAGCCGGCAGCGTCATCAGACTCATGCATAATGGGTCGCATATGCCGCTGGTTTCGCACCGCCACACCGATCAAAAAGCCGCCCAGGCCTCCTGGCGGCTTTTTTGCTTTTGGGTTGCGGCCCAGGCCAGCACCGCGCTCGCGCCTTCTTATCTGTCAGTGCTCTTCAGGAGTCCGTTCATCCATGCCTCTGCCGCCCGCCCCGTCTAAAAAAGCCACCATCCTGCCCGGCAGCGCCTACGACAGCAACGCCAGCCGCAGCAGCCGCCCCCCCCGAGCCCGCGGCAAGACCGACGACGCGCCGGACACCGAGCGCCACGCCCAAGCCCGACAAAGCCCCACGCTGGAGGTCGCGACCCACCCCGAGCCGTCGCCAGCGCCGAGCCCGGCGCGCGGCCGACGCAAGGCCTCGACCCAGGTGTCGTCGCTGCTGAGCGCCCCGGCGGTCGCCAGCGTGGAAGCGCCCAGCGCCGCCCCTGTGGTCGCACCGGCGCCCACTCCCTCCCCGGCCGCGCCGACCAGCGCCCGCGGCGGCAAGCGCCGCGCCAGCCCCACCCCCGCCCCGGTGGAAGCCATCACCGAAGCCCCGGCACCGGCCGAACTGGCCACGCCGACCCCGCGCGCCCGCAAGCCGCGCCACAGCGGTCCGACCAAGCTGTTTGTGCTCGACACCAACGTGCTGATGCACGACCCGATGTGCCTGTTCCGCTTCGAGGAACACGACATCTTCTTGCCGATGATCGTGCTCGAAGAGCTCGACGGTCACAAGAAGGGCATGACCGAAGTGGCGCGCAACGCCCGCCAGACCAGCCGGTCGCTCGACGCCCTCGCGGGCGCCCAGGGTGCCGACATCGGAGCCGGCCTGAAGCTCGACACCACCGGTCACCGCGAAGCCGGCGGCAAGCTGTTCTTCCAGACCCAGCCACTGGACTACAGCCTGCCCACCAGCCTGCCCCAGGGCAAGGCCGACAACCAGATCCTGGGCGTGGTCGAAGCGCTGCGCAAGCTGCACAGCACCGAAGGCGCCTCGGGCAACAGCCCGCGCGAGGTGGTGCTGGTGTCCAAGGACATCAACATGCGGGTCAAGGCCCGCGCGCTGGGCCTGGCCGCCGAGGACTACCAGAACGACAAAACCCTCGAGGACGGCGACCTGCTGTATTCGGGCGCGCTGGCCTTGCCGGCCGACTTCTGGACCAAGAACGGCAAGTCGGTGGAGAGCTGGCAAAACGGCGCCCACACCTACTACCGCATTGCCGGCCCGATCGTGCCCAACCTGCTGATCAACCAGTTTGTGTACTTCGAGGCCCCGGGTGAGCCCAGCCTGTACGCCCGGGTGACCGAGATCCGCGGCAAGACCGCCGTGCTGCAGACCCTGAAGGACTACGCCCACGCCAAGAACTCGATCTGGGGCGTGACCACACGCAACCGCGAGCAGAACTTCGCGATGAACCTGCTGATGGACCCGGAAGTCGACTTCGTCACCCTGGCCGGCACCGCCGGCACCGGCAAGACGCTGATGGCCCTGGCCGCCGGCCTGACCCAGGTGCTGGACGACCGCCGCTACACCGAGATCATCATGACCCGCGCCACCGTCAGCGTGGGCGAGGACATCGGCTTCCTGCCCGGCACCGAGGAAGAAAAAATGGGCCCCTGGATGGGTGCCCTCGACGACAACCTCGAGTTCCTGGCCAAGGGCGATGGCGGCAACGCCGGCGAATGGGGCCGCGCGGCCACCAACGAACTGATCCGCAGCCGCATCAAGATCAAGAGCATGAACTTCATGCGTGGGCGTACTTTCATGAACAAGTACGTGATCATCGACGAGGCACAGAACCTCACGCCCAAGCAGATGAAGACCCTGATCACCCGCGCCGGCCCGGGCACCAAGATCGTGTGCATGGGCAACCTCGCGCAGATCGACACACCCTACCTCACCGAAGGGTCGTCGGGCCTGACCTTTGCCGTCGACAAGTTCAAGGGCTGGCCCCACAGCGGGCACATCACCCTGGCGCGCGGCGAACGCTCGCGCCTGGCGGACTTCGCCAGCGAGGTGCTCTGACCCCTTCGGGGCCCCTCCCAGGCGCCCCGCCCTGAAAAAGCCCGCCCTCTGGCGGGCTTTTTTTCGCCTGGGCGCGACCGCCCCAGCCCCAGCCCCAGCGTCGGCGCACGCCAGCGCCTGCGCCGTGAATTGCATTGGCCGTGGGGGCTTGAAAGGCGCAGCAGACGCGCTGGCCATCCCGCTCAAAGCGCCGCGGGCACCTTCGACGCCAAGCCGCGGCAGAAGAACTGGGCCACCTGCTGGTGCAACGCGTCGCCCCCCAGGCGCTCGTAGTCCACATGGGTGGCCCCCGGGATCAAGCGCCATTGCTTGGGTTCGCGCGCGGCCTCGTATACCGCGCGTGACACGCTCATGGGCGCATCGCGGTCCTGGTCACCCGCCACCACCAACAAGGGACGCGGGGCGATCGCCGCCACCAGGTCGCCCGGGTGGACCCGGTCCAGCCGCACCCCCGCCCAGCTGAACTCCTGCCCCAGCAACCAGGCGTTGAAGCGCCCCGTGGGGCCCGCCATGAACAGCAGCTCATCGGGCAGCGAGGTCCAGACCGCCTTGAGCACCACGGCACGGATGCGCGGATCCTGCGCCGCCACCATGGCCACGGTGTAGGCACCAATCGAGAAACCCACCGCCCCCAGGCGCTGCGGATCGACGTCGGGCTGCGCTTGCACAAAATCCAGCGCACCACGCAAATCGTCTTGTTCGTGGTCACCCCAGGTCTGGGTGTCGCCATCGCTCTCGCCATTGGCGCGGTTGTCGTACAACAAAACCCCCAGGCCACGCTGCGACAAGGCCACCGCCTCCTCGAGGAACCAGGCCCGGTTGGCCCCGGCCCCGTGCACCATGACCACCGCAGCCCCGCTGTGCGAGGGCACGTACCAACCCCGCAAGGTCAAGCCATCGGTGGTGTTGAAACTGACCTCGCGCAAGCCCGGCAAGCGCGCCTGGGCCTGCGCGCGCTCCTCGGCGGTGAGCGCCTGGCGCGCCGGGTGCAGCATGTGGTGCACCACCTGCTCATGGCGCCAAAGGCGCCAGCCCACCAACACACAGGCCAGCCAACACAAGCCCAGCAACACCCCCCATCCACGCCGCCCCAAGCGACGGTGGGCAACAGACAACAGATGGCGGGCAGCGGGCTGGGACATGGGCGGTTGGCAGATTTAAAAGTCGTCGGAAGCCCCCATCGCCAAGGTTTCGAACCGAGTCTGCGCCTTGTGGAAATACAGCTTCACCGTCCCGGTCGGACCGTTACGCTGCTTGCCGATGATGACCTCAGCGAGATTCTGATCCTTGCTTTCCTTGTTGTAGTAGTCGTCTCTGTAAATAAACATGATGATGTCCGCATCCTGCTCGATGGCGCCGGACTCACGCAAGTCACTCATCATGGGGCGCTTGTCGGTGCGCTGCTCCACGCTTCGGTTCAGCTGCGACAGTGCGATCACCGGGCACTGAAGCTCCTTGGCCAACATCTTCAAGCCCCGCGAGATTTCACCGAGTTCAGTGGCACGGTTGTCGGCACTGGCTGCCGACCCCGAACCGCTCATCAGCTGCAGGTAGTCGACCACGATCAAACCCATCTTGCCGCACTGCCGCGCCAGCCGGCGCGAGTTGGCGCGCAACTCGCCGGGCGACAAGCCCGGGGTTTCATCGATGTGCAGCGACACGGTGCGCAGGCGCTCAATGGCCTCGGTCAGGCGCGGCCACTCGTCATCGGTCAGCTTGCCCGTGCGCAGGTTACCCTGGTTGATGCGCCCGATCGAACCCACGATACGCACCGCCAGCTGCGCGGCGCCCATTTCCATCGAGAACACCGCCACCGGCAGGCCCTCGTTGACAGCCACGTGCTCGGCGATGTTGATGGCGAAAGCGGTCTTGCCCATCGAGGGACGCGCGGCCAGCACCACCAAGTCACCCGGCTGCAGACCCGAGGTCATGCGGTCCAGGTCGTGGAAGCCGGTCGGCACCCCGGTGATGTCGTTGGTGTTGTCGGCCATTTCCTGGACGCGGTCCAGCAGGTCGACCACCAGCGAGTCCATGGACTGAAAGCCCTGCTTGTTGCGCGAACCCTCTTCACCGATGTTGAAGATCTTGGCTTCGGCCTCGTCCAGGATCTTCTCCACCGGCCGCCCCTTGGGGTTGAAGGCCGCGGTGGCGATCTCGTCGCTGGCGGTGACCAGCTTGCGCAGCACCGCGCGCTCGCGCACGATCTCGGCATAGCGCCGGATGTTGCTGGCACTGGGCACGTACTGGGCCAGGTTGTTCAGGTAGGTCAGCCCCCCCACCTCTTCGGACTTGCCCAGGTTCTGCAGGCGCTCGTACACCGTGATCACGTCGGCCGGCTTGGAGGCGTTGATCAACGCCCCCAGCACCCCAAAGATCACCCGGTGCTCGTAGCGGTAAAAGTCGCCCTCGGCCAGCACGTCGCCGACGCGGTCCCAGGCGCTGTTGTCCAGCAGCAAACCGCCGAGCACACTGGACTCGGCCTCGATGGAGTGCGGCGGCACGCGCAGTTGCGAGACCTCGCGGTCGACATCGGCCACCGCGGCCGCGGGGCTGGGGGACGACGCCAGCGGGGGGATCGACTCCACGGGCGGCAGGTCATGCAGCAAGTCGTCGGGCGACGGCGGGTGGAATTCAGGTTCGAAATCCGGATCCATGGGGGGAAATACAGCGGACATGGCTTTCCTTGACAACCTTTGATCGTACGCGCTTCGGCCCCGAACGTCTGGGACAAGGCTGTGGATAAGCTGTGACCCCAGCGTGGACAGGCCTGGGACAAGCCCGGACCACACGGCCCGAGCCATCCACCAAAAAGAAAAGCCGCCCGAAGGCGGCTTCTCAGAAGCACGGATGCTGCGTGATCAGGCGGTTTCGCCGTACACGGACACGTTGACTTCAACCACCACGTCGGTGTGCAGAGCCACGCTGATGGTGCTGTCGCCGACGGTCTTCAGGGGACCGTTGGGCAGGCGGATCTGGGCCTTGACGACCTTGTAGCCTTGCTTGTTCAGTTCTTCAGCGATGTCGTGGTTGGTCACAGAACCAAACAGACGGCCGTCCACGCCAGCCTTTTGGGTCAGCTTGACGGTGGTACCGGCCAGCTTTTCGCCTTGGGCTTGGGCTTCGGCCAGCTTGGCGGCAGCGGCCTTTTCGAGTTCGGCGCGCTTGGCTTCGAACTCAGCCTTGGCGGCTTCGGTGGCGCGGCGAGCGCGGCCCGAAGGGATCAGGAAGTTGCGGGCGTAGCCGTCCTTGACCTTGACGATTTCGCCCAGGTTACCCAGGTTCACAACCTTGTCGAGCAGAATGATTTGCATGGTTGTTCTCCTTAGATCTTGTGCTGGTCGCTGTACGGCACCAGGGCCAGGAAGCGAGCGCGCTTGATGGCGGTGTTCAGCTGGCGTTGGTAGATGGCGCGCGTGCCGGTCAGGCGAGCGGGGATGATCTTGCCGTTTTCAGCGATGAAATCGCGCAGGGTGTCAACGTCCTTGTAGTCGATTTCTTCGACGCCAGCGACGGTGAAGCGGCAGAAGCGCTTGCGCTTGAACAGCAGGGACTGGGTGTTGCGCTTCGGGCGCTTGTCTTTGTTGAACTTCTTGAACGTGGCCATGTTGGCCTCCTGAAATTTAATCTTGCTGGAATTCCTGAATGTGAAACACAACCGTCTTGACGTTGCGGGGGGTGGCGAGAAATCCGGTGAATTTCAAGACCGTGCCCAGCGACTGTCTGGCCAGTCGCTCGGCTTGCGCCCCCAGGGCCACTGCCCGCATGGCGACTTGCACCTTGCGTTGCTGACCTGCCTCTTCGACTTGCGACTCGGCTTCGAGTCGCACGTCCAGTGCAGGCAAACCAGCAGGGGTGAATCGCATCGGCTTGGCCTCAACGATCACGGCAGTCAATACAAAGTGGTTCACATTCCCTATGAATCAGTCAGTCGAATCGCGCAGGCCAGATCAGTTGGCAGCGGCGAATTCAGCTTGCTGGGCCTTGCGGGCCTCTTCACGCTCGACGGTCTTCATCATCGAAGACGGGCCGGTGTCAGCCTTCTTCTTGACGACGGTCAGGTGACGCAGCACGGCATCGTTGAACTTGAACGCGTGTTCCAGTTCGGCCATCACAGCTTGGTCAGCTTCGATGTTGACGCACAGGTAGTGGGCCTTGGCCAGCTTGTTGATCAGGTACGCCAGTTGACGACGGCCCCAGTCTTCCACGCGGTGGATCTTGCCGCCGCCGGCGGTGATCATGCCCTTGTAGCGCTCCAGCATGGCCGGAACCTGTTCGCTCTGATCCGGGTGAATCAGCAAAACGATTTCATAATGACGCATTGAGTACTCCTTCTGGGTGAAGCCGTCCGCTGCGCCTGTAGCAGTACGGCAAGGCAAAGCCCACGAGTATACCAGCGCTCCTGCGAATTTCGCAAGCGTTCACGCTGCGTGGGAACGGAATGAAAGCAGTGGACAATCCACGCCTTGAAAAGTTCCGGGCCGCCCCAAGATACGCGGCATCCCGTTTCGTCAACTGATCGACTCCAAGCACAATGTCTGATTCCAAAGAAAACCAACAGCAGGCCATGGCCGGCGGACCGATGAGCCCCGAAGAACTGGAAGCCGCTCAGGCCGCCAACGACGTTGAAGCCCTGGCCCAGGCCCAAGCCGAACTCGCCGCCCTGAAGGCCAAGAGCGCCGATCTGGCCGATCAGTTCCTGCGCGCCAAGGCCGAGGCCGAGAACGCCCGCCGCCGCGCCGAAGAAGAAGTCGCCAAAGCGCGCAAGTTCGGCATCGAGAGCTTTGCCGAAAGCCTGCTGCCCGTGGCCGACAGCCTTGAAGCCGGCCTGGCCATCAAGGACGCCACCCCCGAACAGATCCGCGAAGGCGCCGAAGCCACGCTGCGCCAACTGAGCGCCGCCCTCGAGCGCAACAAGGTGCTGGCCATCAACCCGCCCGCCGGCAGCAAGTTCGACCCGCACCTGCACCAAGCCATCAGCATGGTGCCCGCCGACCAGGAAGCCAACACCGTGGTGTCCGTGCTGCAAAAAGGCTATTCCATCGCCGACCGCACCCTGCGCCCGGCCCTGGTGACGGTGGCCGCCCCCAAATAAAGACGCGGTGAACGGCTCGACCGGGCTTGAAACCGGGCGAGTTATCCACACCTCATCAACAGATTCAATTCACACCCAAGCGGCCGGCCAGACCAGCCGCAGGTTCAAAACACAGGAGTAAATCATGGGAAAAATCATCGGCATCGACCTGGGCACGACCAACAGCTGCGTGTCCGTCATGGAAGGCAACACCACCAAGGTGATTGAGAACTCGGAAGGCGCCCGCACCACGCCGTCCATCGTGGCTTACCAGGAAGACGGCGAAGTGCTGGTCGGCGCCTCGGCCAAGCGCCAGGCCGTGACCAACCCCAAGAACACGCTGTACGCGATCAAGCGCCTGATCGGCCGCAAGTTCACCGAAAAAGAAGTCCAGAAGGACATCAACCTGATGCCCTACTCCATCGTGGCCGCCGACAACGGCGACGCCTGGGTGGAAGTGCGTGGCAAGCAGATCTCGGCCCAGCAAGTGTCGGCCGACATCCTGCGCAAGATGAAGAAGACCGCCGAGGACTACCTGGGCGAAGCCGTGACCGAGGCCGTGATCACCGTGCCGGCCTACTTCAACGACGCCCAGCGCCAAGCCACCAAGGACGCTGGCCGCATCGCCGGTCTGGATGTGAAGCGCATCATCAACGAACCGACCGCAGCAGCCCTGGCCTTTGGCCTGGACAAGTCGGAAAAGGGCGACCGCAAGATCGCCGTGTATGACCTGGGCGGCGGCACCTTCGACGTCTCGATCATCGAAATCGCCGACGTCGACGGCGAAAAGCAATTCGAAGTGCTGTCCACCAACGGCGACACCTTCCTGGGTGGCGAAGACTTCGACCAACGCATCATTGACCACATCATCACCGAGTTCAAGAAGGAGCAAGGCGTTGACCTGTCCAAGGACGTGCTGGCCCTGCAACGCCTGAAGGAAGCCGCCGAAAAGGCCAAGATCGAGCTGTCGTCCTCGGCCGCCACCGACCTGAACCTGCCCTACATCACCGCTGACGCATCGGGCCCCAAGCACCTGAACATCAAGCTGACCCGCGCCAAGCTGGAACAACTGGTGGAAGAGCTGATCGAGCGCACCATCGCCCCCTGCCGCATGGCCATCAAGGACGCTGGCGTGTCGGTCGGCGAAATCGACGACGTGATCCTGGTCGGCGGCATGACCCGCATGCCCAAGGTGCAAGAGAAGGTCAAGGAATTCTTCGGGAAGGACCCGCGCAAGGACGTGAACCCCGATGAAGCCGTGGCCGTTGGCGCGGCCATCCAAGGCCAAGTGCTGTCGGGCGACCGCAAGGACGTGCTGCTGCTGGACGTCACCCCCCTGTCCCTGGGCATCGAAACCCTGGGCGGCGTGATGACCAAGATGATCCAGAAGAACACCACCATCCCGACCAAGTTCGCTCAGACCTATTCCACCGCCGACGACAACCAGCCGGCCGTGACCATCAAGGTCTACCAGGGTGAACGCGAAATGGCCTCGGGCAACAAGCTGCTGGGTGAGTTCAACCTCGAAGGCATCCCGCCCGCACCGCGTGGCGTGCCCCAGATTGAAGTGTCCTTCGACATCGACGCCAACGGCATCCTGCACGTCGGTGCCAAGGACAAGGGCACCGGCAAGGAAAACAAGATCACCATCAAGGCCAACTCGGGCCTGTCGGAAGAAGAAATCCAGAAGATGGTGAAGGATGCCGAGCTGAACGCCGCCGAGGACAAGAAGAAGCTCGAACTGGTGCAAGCCCGCAACCAAGGCGAAGCCACCGTGCACAGCGTCAAGAAGAGCCTGGGCGAACACGGCGACAAGCTCGATGCCGGCGACAAGGACAAGATCGAAGCCGCCGTCAAGGACCTCGAAGAAGCCCTCAAGGGTGACGACAAGGCCGCCATCGAAGAAAAGAGCAACGCCCTGATGACCGCCAGCCAAAAGCTGGGCGAGAAGGTCTACGCGGCCGAGCAAGCTGCCCAGGCGGCTGCCGCCGGGGGGGCCGAAGCCGCAGGCGCTGCTGGCGCGGAATCTGCTTCCAAGCCCGCTGACGACAACGTGGTGGACGCCGAAGTCAAGGAAGTGAAGAAGGGCTGATCGCCCCTCGCCTTTCTGCATGGCCCGCCGCGCTGTGCCCTGAACAGGGCCCTGCGCGGCGTTTGTGTTGAAACCGGCTCGGAAAACCCATGGCTAAACGAGACTTTTACGAAATCCTGGGCGTCAGCAAGACCGCCTCGGATGAAGAAATCAAGAAGGCTTATCGCAAGCTCGCGATGAAGCACCACCCTGACCGCAACCAGGGTGATGCCGCCAAAGCTGCCGAGGAGAAATTCAAGGAAGCCAAGGAAGCCTACGAAATGCTCAGCGACCCGCAAAAGCGGGCGGCCTACGACCAGCATGGCCACGCGGGCGTGGACCCCAACATGCGCGGCCCGGGCGGCGAAGGCTACGGCGGCTTTGCCGAAGCCTTTGGCGACATCTTCGGCGACATGTTCGGCCAGCAGCGCGGCGGTGGCCGGGCCGGTGGCCGCCAGGTCTACCGCGGCGGTGACCTGAGCTACGCGATGGAAATCACCCTCGAGGAAGCCGCGCGCGGCAAGGATGCACAGATCCGCATCCCGAGCTGGGACAGCTGCGACACCTGCCACGGCTCGGGCGCCAAGCCCGGCACCAGCGCCAAGACCTGCGGCACCTGCAACGGCCAGGGCAGCGTGCAGATGCGCCAAGGCTTCTTCAGCGTGCAACAAACCTGCCCGACCTGCCGCGGCAGCGGCAAGGTGATCCCCGAGCCCTGCACCGTGTGCCACGGCCAGGGCAAGATCAAGAAGCAGAAGACGCTCGAGGTCAAGATCCCCGCCGGCATCGACGACGGCATGCGCATCCGCAGCGTGGGCAACGGCGAACCCGGTACCAACGGTGGCCCGCCGGGCGACCTGTACATCGAGATCCGCCTCAAGAAGCACGACATCTTCGAGCGCGACGGCGACGACCTGCACTGCTCGGTGCCGGTGAGCTTCATCACCGCCGCCCTGGGCGGCGAGATCGAAGTCCCGACCCTGCAAGGCAAGGCCGCCATCGACATCCCCGAAGGCACCCAGGCCGGCAAGCAGTTCCGACTGCGCGGCAAGGGCATCAAGGGCGTGCGCGCCAGCTACCCGGGCGACCTGTACTGCCACATCGCGGTCGAGACACCGGTCAAGCTGACCGAGCACCAGCGCAAGCTGCTGCGCGAACTCGAAGAGTCGCTCAAGAAAGGCGGTGGCAAGCATTCGCCCAGCGGAGACAGCTGGACCGACCGCCTGAAGAACTTCTTCAGCTGAAGTCGGCACCGACTCAGCCCCCCTTCAAAAGCCCGCCCAGTGCGGGCTTTTTTCATGCCTGCGCGCCAGCGCCCAGGGCCAGACCTCGCCACAAAAAAGAAGGCAGCCATCGTCGATGGAGAATTCGGAAGGCAAAAAACCCGTAGAAAATAGATAATTCATCTTCAACCGAGATGAATCAAAGCCACATGAAAAGCTCAGAGCGCAATTTCGCCCGTCGAATCGACCTCACCTCGCTGCAACTCTTCGTCGCCGTGTGCGAGCTGGGCAGCATTGGCAAGGCCGCGGAACGCGAGTTCATCGCGGCCTCGGCGGTCAGCAAACGCCTGAGCGACCTGGAAGCCACCGTCGACACCCAGTTGCTGTACCGCCACAGCCGGGGCGTTCGCCTGACCCCGGCCGGCGAAAGCCTGCTGCACCACGCCCGCACCGTGCTCTACGGCCTCGAGAAAATGCAGGGTGAACTCAGCGAATACGCCGATGGCGTGCGCGGCCACGTGCGCATCCACGCCAACATTTCGGCCATCGTGCAGTTTCTGCCCGAGGACCTGGGCGCCTTCACACGCGAGCACGAGCAGATCAAGATCGACCTCGAAGAACACCTCAGCCCCGACGTGATGCAGGCCGTCAGCGAAGGCGCCGCCGACCTTGGCATCTGCCATGTGCGCGACAGCGCCAGCCTGGGCACGCCGCTGCAGACCCTGCCCTACCGCGAAGACCGCCTGGTGCTGGTGCTGCCGCACGACCACCCGCTGGCCGGCCAGAGCGAAGCCAGTTTTGCCGACGTGCTGGACCACGACATCGTGGGCCTGCACGCCAACAGCAGCATCAGCCTGGCGATGCAGCAGGCCGCCGCCGCCGCGGGCCGCACGCTCAAGCTGCGCATCCAGGTCACCGGGCTGGACGCCATGTACCGCATGATCGACAACGGTCTGGGCGTTGGCGTGCTGCCAGACCGCGCCTTTGCGCTGATGCAGGGCGTGGGCCAGTTGCAGGCCGTGCGCCTGACCGACGACTGGGCCCACCGCGAACTGCGCATCGTGGCACGCGACTTCCAGGCCCTGCCCATGACGGCGCGCCTGCTGGCCGAGCACCTGCGCGCCAGCCAGCCCCCGCGCCAACCCGAACCTCCCGCACGGGCCGGCGCCCGCCCGGAGCCCCACCCCACCAGCGTGACCGCGGTGGCCCCGGCCACGCCGACCCGGGCCCAGGCCCTGCCCGCCTAAAATTCAATTCCTCACGAAAGACCAGAGAACCACCATGGGACGCACCCTTTACGACAAGATCTGGGACGAACACGTCGTTCACACCGAAGAAGACGGCACGTCCATCCTCTACATCGACCGCCACCTGGTGCACGAAGTCACCAGCCCGCAAGCCTTTGAAGGCCTGCGCGAGGCCGGCCGCAAGGTCTGGCGCGTGAGCTCCATCGTCGCCACCGCCGACCACAACACCCCGACGACAGGCTGGGAACTGGGCTACGACGGCATCACCGACCCGATCAGCAAAGAACAGATCACCACGCTGGACAGCAACATCAAGGAATTCGGCGCCGCCGCGTTCTTCCCGTTCATGTCCAAGCGCCAAGGCATCGTGCACGTGATCGGCCCGGAGAACGGCGCCACCCTGCCCGGCATGACCGTGGTCTGCGGCGACTCGCACACCTCCACCCACGGTGCCTTCGGCGCACTGGCCCACGGCATCGGCACCAGCGAGGTCGAGCACGTCATGGCCACGCAGACCCTGCTGGCCAAGAAGGCCAAGAACCTGCTGATCAAGGTCGAGGGCACGGTCACCAAGGGCGTCACGGCCAAGGACATCGTGCTGGCCATCATCGGCAAGATCGGTACCGCCGGCGGCACCGGCTACACCATCGAGTTCGCCGGTTCGGCGATCCGTGCGCTGTCGATGGAAGGCCGCATGACGGTCTGCAACATGGCCATCGAAGCCGGCGCCCGCGCGGGTCTGGTGGCCGTGGACGACAAGACCATCGAGTACGTCAAGGGCCGCCCGCTGGCCCCGACCGGGGTCGAACTCGAGCAGGCCATCGCCTACTGGAAGACCTTGCACTCGGACGCCGACGCCGTCTTCGACGCGGTGGTCGAACTCGACGCCGCCCAGATCGTGCCGCAAGTCACCTGGGGCACCTCGCCCGAAATGGTGCTGGGCATTGACGCCCGGGTGCCCGATCCCGACAAGGAAAAGGACGCCAACAAGCGCGGCGCCATCGAACGTGCGCTGACCTACATGAACCTCGAACCTGGCAAGGCGCTGAACGACATCTTCGTCGACAAGGTGTTCATTGGCTCCTGCACCAACAGCCGCATCGAAGACATGCGCGAAGCCGCGGCCGTGGTCAAGCGCCTGGGCCAGAAAGTGGCCAAGAACATCAAGGTGGCGATGGTGGTGCCGGGTTCGGGCCTGGTCAAGGAACAGGCCGAACGCGAAGGCCTGGACCAGATCTTCAAGGCCGCGGGCTTTGAATGGCGCGAACCGGGCTGCTCGATGTGCCTGGCCATGAATGCCGACCGCCTCGAGCCAGGCGAGCGCTGCGCCTCGACCAGCAACCGCAACTTTGAAGGCCGCCAAGGCGCCGGGGGCCGCACCCACCTGGTGAGCCCCGCCATGGCGGCGGCCGCTGCCGTGCACGGTCACTTCGTCGACGTCCGTCAATTTGCCTGAAGGAGCTCCGCCATGAACCGACTCACCACCGCACTGACCCTCACTGCCCTGGTCGCTCTGATGGGTTGCAACACTGTCAGAGGCCTGGGCGAGGACGTCCAAAAAGCCGGCTCGGCGATTGAAAACGCCGCCAAGAAATAAGAACGAACCGCCATGAAAAAATTCACCGTGCACAAGGGCCTCGTGGCCCCGATGGACCGCGAGAACGTCGACACCGACGCCATCATTCCCAAGCAGTTCCTGAAGTCGATCCGCAAGACCGGCTTCGGCCCCAACCTGTTTGACGAATGGCGTTATCTGGACCACGGCGAGCCGGGCCAGGACCCCGCCAGCCGCAAACCCAACCCCGACTTCGTGCTGAACCAGCCGCGCTACCAAGGCGCTTCGATCCTGCTGGCACGCAAGAACTTCGGTTGCGGCTCCTCGCGCGAGCACGCGCCCTGGGCGCTGGACCAATTTGGCTTCCGCACCATCATTGCGCCGAGCTTTGCCGACATCTTCTTCAACAACAGCTTCAAGAACGGCCTGCTGCCGATCCAGTTGCCCGAGGCCACCGTGGCCCAGTTGTTTGACGAAGTGCTGGCCTTCCCGGGCTACCAGCTCACCATCGACCTGGAGCGCCAGGTGATCGTGCGCCCGCAAGGCGAAGAGATCCCGTTTGAAGTCAACGCCTTCCGCAAGTACTGCCTGCTGAACGGCTTCGACGACATCGGCCTGACCCTGCGCCAGTCCGACAAGATCAAGGCGTTTGAAGCCGAACGCCTGGCCCAGAAGCCCTGGCTGGCCCAAACCATGGTCGGCTGAGCCGACCTCCTTTTTAGCCCTCGTGTTGTTGGCCGGCGCAGCCGGTCGTTTGAAAGTGTTGTCTCATGAAAATCGCCATCCTGCCCGGTGACGGCATTGGTACCGAAATCGTGGCCGAAGCGGTCAAGGTCCTGAACGTGCTGGACCTGAAGTTTGAAACCGAAACCGCCCTCGTCGGCGGTGCCGCCTACGAAGCCCACGGCCACCCACTGCCCGAGTCGACCCTCAAGCTGGCCAAGGAATCGGACGCCATCCTGTTCGGCGCCGTGGGCGACTGGAAATACGACAAGCTCGACCGACCGCTGCGCCCCGAACAAGCCATCCTGGGCCTGCGCAAGAACCTGGGCCTGTTTGCCAATTTCCGTCCCGCCATCTGCTACGAGCAGCTGGTGGGCGCGTCGAGCCTGAAGCCCGAGCTGATCGCGGGCCTGGACATCCTGATCATCCGCGAGCTGACCGGCGACATCTACTTCGGTCAACCGCGCGGCCGCCGCACCGCCGTGGACGGCCACTTCCCTGGCGCCGAAGAAGCCTTCGACACCATGCGCTATTCGCGCCCCGAGGTGGAGCGCATCGCCCACGTCGCCTTCCAGGCGGCCCGCAAGCGCAGCAAGCGTGTGACCAGCGTGGACAAGGCCAACGTGCTCGAAACCTTCCAGTTCTGGAAGGACATCATGATCGAAGTGGGCCAGCAGTACCCCGACGTGGAACTCGACCACATGTACGTCGACAACGCCGCCATGCAACTGGTCAAGGCCCCCAAGAAGTTCGACGTGGTGGTGACCGGCAACATGTTCGGCGACATCCTGTCCGACGAGGCCGCGATGCTGACCGGCTCGATCGGCATGCTGCCCTCGGCCAGCCTGAATTCGAGCAACCAAGGCCTGTACGAACCGAGCCATGGCAGCGCCCCCGACATCGCCGGCAAGGGCATTGCCAATCCTTTGGCTACAATACTCTCCGCTGCCATGATGCTCCGCTTCTCCCTCAACCAAGCCGAAGCCGCCGACCGAATCGAGTCCGCGGTGCAATCGGTGCTGGCTGCTGGCCTCAGAACCGTTGACATCTACTCGGAAGGCACAACCAAGGTCAGCACCCGCGAAATGGGTGATGCCGTGGTGGCTGCCATTACCAAGACGACCATTAAAGGCTAAGCAGTAGCCCGGTTCGTCACGCCCTCCCCGGCCCGACGAGCCGGGGACAAGAAGATTTCATTTTTCTGAAAGGGCAATGTGATGAAGGTAGGTAATCTCGTAGGTTTGGTGGGTTGGCGCGGCATGGTCGGCTCGGTGCTGATCGACCGCATGACGGCTGAGGGTGACTTCGGCCTGATCGAACCCGTTTTCTTCTCGACTTCCAACGCCGGTGGCCAGGCCCCCGCGCAAGCGAAGAACGAAACCGTCCTGCAGGACGCCTACAACATCGACGCGCTCAAGCGCTGCGACATCATCCTGACCGCACAAGGCGGGGACTACACCACCGAGGTATTCCCCAAGCTGCGTGCCGCCGGCTGGAACGGCCACTGGATCGACGCCGCCTCCACCCTGCGCATGAAGGACGACGCCGTCATCATCCTGGACCCAGTCAACCTGCCGGTGATCAAGGACGCCTTGGCCAAGGGCGGCAACAACTGGGTTGGCGGCAACTGCACCGTGAGCTGCATGCTGATGGGCGTGGGTGCGCTGTACAAGGCTGGTCTGGTCGAGTGGATGTCCACCCAGACCTACCAGGCCGCTTCGGGCGGCGGCGCCCAGCACATGCGCGAACTGCTGACCCAGTTCGGCACCCTGAACGCCGAGGTCAAGCACCTGCTGGACGACCCCAAGAGCGCCATCCTGGAAATCGACCGCCAGATCATCGCCAAGCAGCGCAGCCTGAGCGGCGCTGAAACCGCCAACTTCGGCGTGCCCCTGGGCGGTTCGCTGATCCCCTGGATCGACAAGGACCTGGGCAACGGCGTCAGCCGCGAAGAATGGAAGGGCATGGCCGAAACCAACAAGATCCTGGGCATCGGCGAAGGCTTCAACAGCCCGGCCATCCCGGTCGACGGCTTCTGCGTGCGCATTGGCGCGATGCGCTGCCACAGCCAGGCCCTGACCTTCAAGCTCAAGAAGGATGTGCCCGTGGCCGACATCGAAGCCATGATCGCCGCCGACAACCCCTGGGCCAAGGTCGTGCCGAACACCCGTGAAGCCACCATCCAGGACCTGACCCCGGTGGCCGTGACCGGCACCCTGACCATCCCCGTGGGCCGCGTGCGCAAGCTCGCCATGGGCCCCGAGTACGTCGGCGCCTTCACCATCGGTGACCAGCTGCTGTGGGGCGCTGCCGAGCCGCTGCGCCGCATGCTGCGCATCCTGCTCGACGCCTAAATCCCCCGGCGACCCGACAGGCGCGAAGTACGGCTGGACGTTGTGAATTGACAACGTCCAGCCGTTTCGTTCTGGGTCTCGCATCACGCAGGGCCTGTTCAGCAGGCGCCTCAGCTTGTCGGAATAAGGCCTTGATGCTATGGTGCTTTTTCATTATTTGAGTCCGGGCCAAGTTACCCATGTTGAGAAGAGACCTGCCGTTCGACCTGCACCCGGACATCCAAGCATGACATCATCTGCTTCTACGAACCGGTGGAAAAGCACCGCCCTGGCAGCGCTGCTGGTCAGCACGGCCGGGCTCTGGGGTGCAGACGCCCACGCGCTGGCGCTGGGCCGGCTGACGGTCCAGTCCGCGCTGGGAGAGCCCCTGCGCGCCGAGATCGACCTGCCCGACATCACCTCGGCCGAGTTCGACAGCCTGCGCGCCACCCCCGCGTCGCCGGCCAGCTTCCGCACCGCGGGCTTTGAATACAACAGCGCCCTCTCGGGCCTGAACATCGACGTGGTACGCCGCGCCGACGGCCGTGCCGTGCTGCAACTGCGCAGCGACCGCGTGGTCAACGATCCCTTTGTCGACCTCATCCTCGAAGCCAACTGGTCCTCGGGGCGCATCGTGCGCGACTACACCCTGCTGTTTGACCCGCCCGCCGCGCGTCAAACCCCTGCGCCCCCGGTGAACCCGGCCCAGAGCGCGGCGGCGCCCGTGCGCTCGGCCCCGCCCGTGGTGCTGGCCCCGCCTGCGGCGACGCCCGCCCCGGCCCCAGCGCCCGCCCCGGCCCCGGCCCGCCCGGTGGCCCCCGCAGTGGCCAAGGCACCACCGGCGGCCCCCGCCACCCCGGCCCCCACGGGCAACACCGTGACCGTCAAGACCGGTGACACCGCGGGCCGCATTGCCGCCAATGTGAAACCCAGCCAGGTCTCGCTGGACCAGATGCTGGTGGCCCTGATGCGGGCCAACCCCGACGCCTTCCTGCGTGGCAACGTCAACCGGCTCAAGGCCGGTGCCGTGCTGGACATCCCCGACGCCTCGGCCGCCGAGGCCGTGCCCGCGGCCGAAGCCCGGCAGATGATCCAGGCCCAGAGCCGCGACTTCAACGACTTCCGCCGCAAGCTGGCCAACCAGGCCCCGAGCGTGGACGTGGCCCCCGCCGAGCGCAGTGCCAGCGGCAAGGTACAGACCCAGGTCGACGAGAAAAAGCCCCAGGCCGCCGCCCCCGACAAGCTCACCCTGTCCAAGGGCGCCCTGCCCGACAAGGCGGGTGCCGCATCGGCCGAGCAAAAGATCGCCGAAGACAAGCAGGCCAAGGCCCAGGCCGAGCGCCTGGCCGAGCTGAACAAGAACCTCAGCGACCTCAACAAGATCAGCAGCGCCGTGACCGCGACCACCGCGCCGGCACCGGCCACCAAGCCCACCGAAGCCACGGCCACGGTGGCCCCGGCCGCGCCGGTGAGCGTGCCGGCCGCCGCTGTCACGCCACCCGAACCCACGCCCACGGTGGCCGTGGCCGCCCCGGCCGCAGCGCCCGAAGCCCCTGCCGCAGCGCCCCCGGCACCGCCCGCGCCCCCACCGCCGCCCCCGGCGCCGGTGCCGGCCCCGGCTGAAGAAGCAGGCTTCCTGAGCTTCCTGGGCGAAGCCCCCCTGCTGCCCATCGCCGCGGGTGGCGGCATCCTGGCCCTGCTCGGCGGGCTGGGCCTGGTGCGCTGGCTGCGCCGCCGCCGCGCCGGCCATGTGGACAGCTCGTTCCTCGAAAGCCGGCTGCAGCCCGACTCGTTCTTTGGCGCCAGTGGTGGCCAGCGCGTGGACACGCGCGACTCCACCACGGGCTCCTCATCGATGGCCTACTCCCCCAGCCAGCTCGATGCGGGTGACGTGGACCCGGTGGCCGAAGCCGATGTTTACCTGGCCTACGGCCGCGACCTGCAGGCCGAAGAGATCCTCAAAGAGGCCCTCAAGACCAACCCGACCCGCGTCGCCATCCACGCCAAGCTGGCCGAGATCTACGCCAAGCGCCGCGATCTGGTGGCCTTCAACGCGCTGGCACTCGAGGCTTTCCGCCTTACCCAGGGCCAAGGCCCCGAGTGGGACCGCATCCGCGACCTGGGTCGAGAGCTGGACCCGACCAACACGCTCTACACCGACGGGGTGCCCGCACCCGTACCGGCCGAAGCGTCGAACTCGATCCCCTTCAGCGCCCCCACCGAACCGTCGGCCGCGGGCGGTGACCTCGACCTGGATCTGGACCTCGATCTCGACCTGCCCCTCGACGAGGCCCCCAGCAGCGTCCCGCCCCCCCAGCCGGAACGTGATCCGTTTGCCGACCTGAACCTCGACCTCGAGCCCCCCGCGCCGCCGACACCGAGCTTCGCGGACAGCCTGAGCCAGGCCACCCAGGCCGCCGAACTGACGCCCCAGATCGACAGCCCGGCCGTGGACCTGACCGAGGAGCTGGACTTCCCGAACAGCAACGCCACGGCCCCGGCGCGACTCGAACCCGAGCCCGAAGCCCCGGCCAGCGACTCCGGCATGATCGAGTTCGACCTCGACTCGCTGTCGCTCGAACTCGAAAAATCGACCCCGGCCGAGCCCGCGGAGCCCGCACCTGCCGAGCCCGCCGCCCCCCAGGAGCCGACGCTCGACGACTTCGACGACGACCAGGACCTGCAGCCCGAGGACCCGCTGGCCACCAAGCTGGCCTTGGCTGAGGAGTTCAACGCCATCGGCGACGCCGACGGTGCCCGCGCCCTGGTCGAGGAAGTCATTGCCGAAGCCACCGGCAGCCTGAAGACCAAAGCCGAGCGCCTGCTCGAGCAACTGGCTTGAAAGGCCCCTGGACCGAGCTCCGCCCCCCCGTGCGGATGGCCCTCGGCATCAGTTACCGGGGCAGTGCTTACGCGGGCTGGCAAAGCCAGGCCACCGTGCCGACCGTGCAGGACGCGCTCGAGAAGGCCTTGTCGCAGTTTGTCGACCAGCCCATCAACACCCTGTGCGCGGGCCGCACCGACGCCGGGGTGCACGGCTTGATGCAGGTGGTGCACTTTGACACCCACGCGCTGCGGCCTGACGCGTCCTGGGTGCGCGGCACCAATGCTTTCTTGCCGCGCGACATCGCCGTGCAATGGGCGCGGCAGGTGCCGCAGGCTTTCCATTCGCGGGCCTGCGCGCTGCGCCGCCGCTATGTCTATGTGCTGTTGCAGTCGCCCGTGCGGCCCAGCCTGGAGTCGCATTCGGTGGGCTGGGTGTTCCGCAAGCTCAACCAGGACGCCATGCAAGAGGCCGCCAACCTGCTGATCGGCGAGCATGACTTCAGCTCGTTCCGGGCCTCGGCCTGCCAGGCGCTGACCCCTGTCAAGACGCTCTACCAGATCCAGATCCACCGCCGCCCGGCCCGGGCCCAGCAGGATGCGCAGCACGACACGGCCCACCAGTTCGAAGCCTGCTACTGGCGCTTCGAATTCGAAGGCAATGCCTTTTTGCACCACATGATCCGCAACATCATGGGTTGCCTGCTGCAGATTGGGCAGGGCCTGCGCCCCGCCAGCTGGATGGCCGAGGTGCTGGCGGCCCGCTCGCGCGATGCCGCTGCACCCACCTTCGCACCTGACGGGCTGTATTTTTCGGGCCCCGTGTATGGCCCAGAATGGGGGCTGCCCGACCGCACCCCCGCTTTTGACTGGCTGCCATGACCCCAACCTCCCACGCCCCCACCCTGCCACGCACGCGCATCAAGATCTGCGGCCTGACCCGCGAAGAAGACGTCGATGCCGTGGTGGCCAGCGGGGCCGATGCGGTGGGCTTTGTGCTCTACCCGCCCAGCCCGCGCCACGTCAGCGCCGCGCGCGCCGCCGAACTGGCGCGCCGCCTGCCCCCGTTCGTGAGCCCGGTGCTGTTGTTCGTGAACAGCCCTGCCGCCGAGGTCGAAGCCGCCTGCGCGCAAGTGCCCGGCGCAGTGATCCAGTTCCACGGCGACGAAAGCCCGGCCGAGTGCGCCCAGGCCGCGGCGCCCGGTCAGCGCCCCTGGCTGCGCGCGGCCCGAATTCCCCTCGGTTTGTCGGCCCCGGCCTTCGACCTCGTAAAATACGCCTCAGATTACAAGGAAGCCCGCGCCATCCTGCTAGACGCCCATGTGGACGGCTACGGCGGCAGCGGCAAAACATTCAATTGGTCACTCCTGCCTCCAAGCGTCAACTCTCACCTCGTTTTGTCTGGTGGACTCACGCCTGCAAACGTGACCGATGGCATTTTGCAAGTTCGGCCTCGGGGCTTGTCCCTGGCCGTTGATGTGAGCTCGGGGGTCGAGGTGTCCAAAGGCATCAAGTCCGCCGAAAAGATCTTCCAGTTCGTCACGGCCGTGCGCGCCGCCGATGAACAGCTTGCCAAGGCTTCTTTCCATGTTCAGTTACCAACAACCTGACCCCAGCGGTCACTTCGGCATTTACGGCGGCAGTTTTGCCAGCGAAACCCTGACCCACGCGCTGGTCGAGTTGCGCGAGGCCTATGCCAAATACCAGCACGACCCGGCTTTCCAGCAGGAATTTCGCTACGAACTGGCCCACTTTGTCGGCCGCCCCTCCCCGGTCTACCACGCGGCCCGCATGAGCCGCGAAGTCGGCGGTGCGCAGATCTTCCTGAAGCGTGAAGACCTGAACCACACCGGCGCCCACAAGGTCAACAACACCATTGGCCAGGCCATGCTGGCCAAGCGCATGGGCAAGCCCCGCGTGATCGCTGAAACCGGCGCCGGCCAGCACGGTGTGGCCACCGCCACCATCTGCGCGCGCTACGGCCTCGAATGCGTGGTCTACATGGGCAGCGAAGACGTCAAGCGCCAAAGCCCCAACGTCTACCGCATGCACCTGCTCGGCGCCAAGGTGGTGCCGGTGGATTCGGGCAGCAAGACGCTCAAGGACGCGCTCAACGAAGCCATGCGCGACTGGGTCACCAACGTCGAAAACACCTTCTACATCATCGGCACCGTGGCGGGCCCGCACCCCTACCCCATGATGGTGCGCGATTTCCAGAGCGTGATCGGCGAGGAATGCCTGACCCAGATGCCGTCGCTGTTCAAAGAGCTGCACATGGCGGCGGAGCAACCCGACGCGGTGATCGCCTGCGTGGGCGGCGGCAGCAATGCGATGGGCATCTTCCACCCCTACATCCCCTACGAGAAGACGCGCCTGATCGGCGTCGAAGCCGCCGGCGAAGGCCTGGACAGCGGCAAGCACTCGGCCTCGCTGCAAAAGGGCAGCCCGGGCGTGCTGCACGGCAACCGCACCTACATCCTGCAAAACGCGCATGGTCAGATCACCGAGACGCACAGCGTCAGCGCCGGCCTGGACTACCCCGGTGTGGGCCCCGAGCACGCCTACCTGAAGGACATTGGCCGCGCCGAGTACGTGGGCGTGACCGACAGCGAAGCGCTGCAGGCCTTCCACTACCTGTGCCGCACCGAGGGCATCATCCCGGCGCTCGAATCGAGCCACGCCGTGGCCTACGCCATGAAACTGGCCAAGACCATGCGCGCTGACCAGTCGATCCTGGTCAACCTGTCGGGCCGAGGCGACAAGGACATCGGCACCGTGGCCGACCTGAGCCAAGCCGAATTCTTCTGCCGCCCCAGCTGCCGCGGCCAATCCGTCAAAGGCGCCGAACAAGCCATGCAGGTGATCCGATGAGCCGCATTCAAGCCACCCTCGCTGCCCTCCAGGCCCGCGGCCACAAGGCCCTGATCCCCTACGTCACCGCCGGTTTCCCGCAGGCCGACATCACGCCCGACCTGATGCACACCATGGTCGCCTCGGGCGCCGACATCATCGAGCTGGGGGTTCCGTTTTCCGACCCCATGGCCGATGGACCGGTGATCCAGCGTGCCGGCGAAAAGGCCCTGACCTACGGCATTGGCACCTCGCATGTGCTGGCCATGGTCAAGACCTTCCGTGAGCGTGACAACAACACCCCCGTGGTGCTGATGGGCTACGCCAACCCGGTCGAGTGCTATGACCTGCAGCACGGTGCCAATGCCTTCATCCGTGATGCCGCGGCGGCCGGCGTGGACGGGGTGCTGATCGTGGACTACCCGCCCGAGGAATGCCGTGATTTCGCGGCCCGCCTCAAGGCCGCCGGCCTGGACCTGATCTTCCTGCTGGCCCCCACCAGCACGGACGAGCGCATCGCCCAGGTCGCCGAAGTGGCCAGCGGCTATGTGTACTATGTCTCGCTCAAGGGCGTGACCGGTGCCGGCCACCTGGACACCGACGCGGTCGAGGCCGCGCTGCCCCGCATCCGCCGGCATGTCAAAATCCCGGTCGGCGTGGGCTTCGGCATCCGCGACGCCCAAACTGCCGTGGCCGTGTCCCGCGTCGCTGACGCGGTGGTCATTGGCAGCAAGATCATCCAGCTGATCGAAGATCTTCCGCGCGAGCAGGCGCTCACCGCGTGTGGCGCCTTCCTGAGCGAGATCCGATCGGCATTGAACCAAAGTCAGGCCTGACCCGGCCCGGCAACAAGGAGTAAAGCATGAGCTGGCTCGAAAAACTGCTTCCGGCAAAGATCCAACACACCGACCCCAGTGAGCGCCGCAGCGTGCCCGAAGGGCTGTGGATCAAGTGCCCCAGCTGCGAGAACGTTCTCTACAAGACCGACCTGGAGCACAACCAGAACGTCTGCCCCACCTGCGGTCACCACCACCGCATCGGGGCACGAGCCCGCCTGAATGCCTTCCTCGACGCCGAAGGCCGCTACGAAATCGGTCAGGAGGTCATCCCGGTCGATGCCCTCAAGTTCAAGGACAGCCGCAAGTACCCCGAACGCCTCAAGGAAGCCCTCGAAAACACCGGCGAGACCGATGCGCTGGTGGTCATGGGCGGTGCCGTGCACAGCATCAACCTGGTCGCTGCCTGCTTTGAATTCGACTTCATGGGCGGCTCGATGGGGTCGGTGGTCGGCGAGCGCTTTGTGCGCGGTGTCGAAAACGCCATCGAACAGAAGGTGCCCTTTGTCTGCTTCACCGCCACCGGCGGCGCGCGCATGCAAGAAGGCCTGTTGTCCCTGATGCAGATGGCCAAGACCAACGCGGCCCTGACCCGCCTGGCCAAGAAGGGCCTGCCCTACATCAGCGTGCTGACCGACCCGACCATGGGTGGCGTCAGCGCGGGCTTTGCCTTTGTGGGTGACATCGTGATCGCCGAGCCCAAGGCACTGATCGGCTTTGCCGGCCCGCGCGTGATCGAGTCGACCGTGCGCGTGACGCTGCCGGAAGGCTTCCAACGCGCCGAGTTCCTGCAGACCAAGGGCGCGGTCGACTTCATCTGCGACCGCCGCGAACTGCGCAAGACCGTGGCCAGCGCGCTGGCCATGCTGCAACGCCAGCCGGCCGACGCCGTGCTCTGAAGCACGGCCCTGCCCCCACCCCAAAGGCCCGTTCGGGCCTTTTTGTTTTTGACGCCCCCTCGGCCGGCGCCCTCCCCCCGAGCACGGGCCCAACCCACCCCCCACCATGACCCGCGACCCACTGGCGCCCGCCCCGGCGCCTGCAGCCCCCGACCTCAGCGCCCCGCCCGCCCCGACCTTCTGGCAGGCGCTGTGGTATTGGCTCAAGCTGGGCTGCATCAGTTTTGGCGGTCCTGCGGGGCAGATCGCACTGATGCATGAGGAGCTGGTGGAGCGGCGGCGCTGGATCTCGGAAAAGCGCTTTCTGCACGCGCTCAACTACTGCATGGTGCTGCCCGGCCCCGAAGCCCAGCAACTGGCCACCTACCTGGGCTGGCTGCTGCACAAGCGCTGGGGGGGCCTGGTCGCCGGGGGCTTGTTTGTGCTGCCGTCGCTGATCTTGCTGATCGGCCTGTCGTGGCTGTGCATGCGCTACGGGCACCTGCCACTGGTCAGCGGGCTGCTGTACGGCCTCAAGCCCGCGGTGATCGCCATCGTGCTGGCGGCGGCTTGGCGGCTGGGCCACCGCACCCTTCGCAACCGCTGGCTGCAAGGCCTGGCGCTGCTGGCCTTTGTGGCGATTTTTGGACTGCAGCTGCCGTTCCCCTGGATTGTGCTGGGCGCGGCGGCACTGGGCTGGCTGGGGGGGCGCTGGGTACCCGCCGCGTTTTCGGTGGGGGCCGGTGGACACGGCGCCGCAGCGGGAGCGTCCCCGCGCCCAGCCCTGATCGACGACGACAGCCCCACGCCCGCGCATGCGCGCTTCAGCGCACCCGGCCTGCTGCGCGTGCTGGGGGTGGGTTTGGCACTGTGGGGCGCGGCCATCGGCGGGCTGGCGCTGTGGCTGGGCTGGCAGGCCACGCTGACCCAGATGGCCTGGTTCTTCACCAAGGCGGCCTGGCTGACCTTTGGGGGGGCCTACGCGGTGCTGCCCTATGTGTTTCAGGGGGCGGTGACGGACTACCAGTGGCTGTCGGCGGCCCAGATGATGGATGGCCTGGCGCTGGGCGAGAGCACGCCCGGTCCGCTGATCATGGTGGTCTCGTATGTGGGCTTTGTCGGTGCCTGGAACCAGGCGCTGTACGGCCCCGAGGCGCTGCTGCTGGCCGGGGTGGCGGGGGCCCTGGTGGTGACCTTCTTCACCTTCTTGCCGTCGTTCATCCTGATCTTCCTGGGCGGCCCCTTCATCGAGTCCACGCACGGCAAGCTGGGCTTCACCGCTCCGCTGACGGGCATCTCGGCAGCGGTGGTGGGCGTGATCCTGAACCTGGCGCTGTTCTTCGCCTGGCACGGGCTGTGGCCTCAGGGCTGGGCCGGGCCCTTTGAGTGGCCCGCCGCGCTGATCGCGGCCCTGGCCCTGCTGGCCCTGGTGCGCTACAAAGCCTCGGTGCTGGCGGTGATCGCCGGCGCGGCCGTGGCGGGCCTGGCGGTCTGGCTGCCGCGCTGACGCCGCAGGCGCTCCGAGGCCCGTGCTGCGCCCCTCAAAAGCCCATCAGCACCGAGGTCTGGATGCTCGCCAGCACCATGAGGCCGATGTTCAACGCCACCAGCAGGGCCAAGGGGGCGAGGTCGACGCCACCGACCAAGGGGATCACGCGCCGGAACGGGCGCAGCAAGGGGTCGCACAAGCGCGCCAGCAGGTCGTAGACCGGGCTGTGGGTCTGCACCCAGGACATCACCGAAAACACGATCACCAGGCCGGTCAGCCCGGTCAAGGTCAGGCGCAGCAGGCCGAACAAGGCCAGCAACAGCACCGACACCGGGCTGGAATGCAGGCCGCTCAGCAGCCACAGCAGCACGTACTGCAGCAACTCGACCAGGAAGGCCCCCAGCACGCTGGACAGGTCCCAGCGGCCCACCGCTGGCACCACCCGGCGCAGCGGCATCACCAGCCAGTCGGACAAGGCGAACACCAGGCGCCCGATCGGGTTGCCAAAGGGCACGCGCTGGCGCTGCATGTAGCAACGCAGCAGGCAAGCGCCCCCGACCAGCCCGGCAAGGACATCCAACAAAAACGAGGCAATTTGGTAAAGCATGATCCCGGCACCATCCATCGCGGCGAGCAGGGCCGCGTCGGCGCCATTATCGGGCGGAAGCCGGCGCCCCCAGGCGGCCTGGGCCCACCCTGCGCCAGGACTTTCTGCGCTTCATCAGACACCGGACGCCCCACAGGCGCAGCAAAAAACTAAAATAGCGGGTTTGGCCACCCCGTGGCCCCACTTTCGCCCCACCTCCCGGCCTGTTCACAGGGCCGGTCACCGACCCTTTTGCCCATGTCTGACCACCAAAACGCCACGCCAGCCCACGCAGCCTCCGCCCAGGACGACAACCAGTTGATCGCCGAACGCCGCGAGAAGCTCAAAGCGCTGCGCGAAGCCCAGGCACGCGGCGAAGGCGTGGCTTTCCCCAACGACTTCAAGCCCGGTCACCATGCCGACGCCCTGCACGCGGCCTATGGCCATTCCGAAGCCGAAGGCCTGGAAGCCCAACCCGTGACCGTCAGCGTGGCGGGCCGCATGATGCTCAAGCGCGTCATGGGCAAGGCCAGCTTTGCCACCGTGCAGGACAGCACGGGCCGCATCCAGCTCTACGTGACGCGCGACGCCATGGGCGACGAAGCCTATGCCGCCTTCAAGCACTGGGACCTGGGCGACATCGTGGGCGCCGTGGGCACCCTGTTCAAGACCAAGACCGGCGAGTTGTCGATCAAGATCACCCAGCTGCGCCTGCTGACCAAGAGCCTGCGCCCGCTGCCGGACAAGTTCCACGGCATGAGCGACCAGGAACAAAAGTACCGCCAGCGCTACGTCGACCTGATCACCGACGAGCACGCCCGCAAGCGCTTCGCCGCGCGCAGCAAGGCGGTCAGCGGCATCCGCGAATTCATGGTCCAGCACGGCTTCCTGGAAGTCGAAACCCCGATGCTGCACCCCATCCCGGGCGGCGCCAACGCCAAGCCGTTTGTGACCCACCACAACGCGCTGGACCAGGAGATGTACCTGCGCATCGCACCGGAGCTGTACCTCAAGCGCCTGGTGGTCGGCGGCTTCGAGCGCGTGTTCGAGATCAACCGCAACTTCCGCAACGAAGGCATCTCGGTGCGCCACAACCCCGAGTTCACGATGATGGAGTTCTACGCGGCCTACTGGAACTACCAGGACCTGATGGGCTTCACCGAAGCCCTGATCCGCGACGCGGCGCAAAAGGCTGTCGGCACGCTGCAGCTGACCTACCAAGGCAAGCCGGTGGACCTGGCCCAGCCCTTTGAGCGCCTGACCATCCGCGAAGCGATCATCAAGCACACCGCCGACGCCCAGGTGGACGATGCCGCCTGGTTGATCCAAAACCTCAAGAAGCTGGGCATGAACGAAGAAAAGGACAAGCTGTCCACGCGCAGCCTGGCCAGCCTGCAGGTGCTGTTCTTCGAAGAAACCGTCGAAGAAAAGCTCTGGCAGCCGACCTTCATCATGGAGCACCCGACCGAAATCTCGCCGCTGGCCCGTGCCAACGACGCCCGCCCCGAAGTGACCGAGCGCTTCGAGCTCTACATCACCGGCCGCGAATTCGGCAACGGCTTCTCCGAGCTCAACGACGCCGAGGAACAAGCCGCCCGCTTCCACGCCCAGGTGGCCGCCAAGGACAGTGGCGATGACGAAGCCATGTTCTACGACCACGACTTTGTGCGCGCGCTGGAGTACGGCCTGCCCCCCACCGGCGGCTGCGGCATCGGCATCGACCGCTTCATGATGCTGCTGACCGACAGCCCCAGCATCCGCGACGTGATCCTGTTCCCGGCCCTGCGCCGCGAAAGCTGAAGCGCGCCACCACCCGCCCCCGCCCCCTCAAAAGGGCGTGGGGGCGTGAAAAGCTCGGTGTTCAGCCCAGAAATTTCACCGGGGTGACCTGAAATCCGCCTAGCATGGCGTTTTCTGAACGATTGCTTGAAGCGAGATCGAACATGCCCCTCTCCTACGGAAGCCCGTTCACCGTGCTGGTCGTGGACGACCAGGAAGCCATCCGATCGGCCCTGACCCTGGAGTTGCGCCAGGTGGGGGTGCAGACGGTGTGGCAAGCCGGCTCGGGCGAAGAAGCGCTGGAAGTGTTCAGCGCCAAGCGCCCGGACCTGGTGCTGCTCGACATCCGCATGCCGGGCCATGACGGTTACTGGACCGCGCAAAAGATCCGCGACGCGGAGCCCGGCAACTGGACCCCGATCATCTTCCTGTCCGGCATGGACCGCGACGAAGACCTGTGGCGGGGCATCGAGGCCGGTGGCGACGACTACCTCGTCAAGCCCGTCACCCCCACCGTGCTGGCGGCCAAGCTGCGCGCCATGCAGCGCCTGCTGGGCATGCAACGCCGCCTGGTGGCGGTGACGGAGGAACTCAACCTCGCCAACCAGAAGCTCAACGAGCTGGTCGAACGCGACCCGCTGACCGGCCTGGTCAACCGGCGCGGCATGGACCGGCTGCTCTACACCGAGATCCGGCAAGCCAAGCGGGACCGCAAGCCGCTGACGCTGATGCTGTGCGACATCGACCACTTCAAGCGCTACAACGACAGCGCGGGCCACGTGGAGGGTGACATCTGCCTGCAGCGCATCTCCAACATGCTGGGCCAAATCTGCAAGCGCCCGTCCGATGTGGCGGCGCGCTACGGTGGTGAGGAGTTTGCGTTGATCCTGCCCGACACCCCAAAATCAGGCGCCATGACCTTCGCGCGCGCCCTGACCCAGATGCTGAGCAGCCTCAAGCTGCCACACCCGGACTCGCCGACGGGCCCATTGGTGACGCTGTCCGGGGGCATCACCACCTGTGTGCCCGACGACAGCACCAGCCCCGAAACCCTGATCATGCGGGCCGACGAAGCGCTCTACGCGGCCAAGGCCCAGGGGCGCAACCGCTTCTTCAGCTTCGAGTTCCAGCTCGACACCATCGAACAACTGCAAGGCTGAAAGCCGACAAGCCAGTCGGCCGAACGGTCAGGGGGCACCTGCCGGACCGGCGCCATGGCCTGCGCCGCCGGGGCGCACCACCGCCGGGTGGCACGCCATCAGCGGCGCACGCAATCAGGGCGTGAACGACACGCTGACCTGCCCGAGCACGCCGAAATCGGCGTCGACGCGGTCGCCCGCCATGATCTCCAGCGGCGGCATGCAAGTGCCGGTGGTGACGATCTGGCCCGCAGCCAGGGTCAGGCCCAAGGCCGACAGCTCATTGACCAACCAGGTCAGCGCGCGCCGCGGGTCACCCAGCACATTGGCCCCGATGCCGCCACGCTGGTAGGCGCGGGCCGGGCCTGTGACCTGCGCCTGCACACGGTGCTGCGACAGGTCGAGCGCGCGCCAGGGCACCGGGACCTGCGGGCCCCACACAAACTCGTGGGCACAGGCGTTGTCGGCGATCAGCCGGGCCTCACCCGCGCTCACAAAATCGGCCCAACGGGCGTTGGGCACTTCCAGGCCCAGGAACAACGCGTCCACGGCGGCCATCACCTCGTCTTGCGCGTAGGCCTGCTCACGGGGCGGCAGGTCCACCCCCAGGCGAAAAACAAACTCCGGTTCGGCCACTGCCATGCGGTTGGACCCCATCGACAGGCTGGCGCCATGGGCGTGCACCCGCTCGGCCAACAAACGCCCGGCCAGGGGGCCGCTGACCCCGATGTGGCGTTGCCCGGCTTCGCTGGTGGCGGCGATCTTCCAGCCCACGGCGGGCCGAGCACTCGCGTGGCGGGCCAGCGCCGCCTGCACGGCATAGCCCTGCGGGCGGTCGACCGGCGCCCCATCGGCCAGCACATGGGCCGGCCAGGCGCCCAAGGGCTGGCCGCTTTGCCAGTGGCTGAGCAGGCATTGGGCCGCCGTGTCGGGGTTGAAAGCAAGGGACATGGTCACACTCCAAGGTCAAAACCGCGGGGCCCCCGAGCGGGGCCGCCGACCGCGCCAGGTGATACCTAAGCCATCAGGGCAACAGGGCCAGCGCCTGCTGGTAGGCGGGCTGCAGCATCAGCTCGTCCCAGGTTTGCGGCAGGGTCTGCGGCAACAGGGCCAGGCGCCGCGATTCGCTGTCCACGCTGGGTTGCCATTGACCGGCCGCGCGCGCCGCTTCCAGCCCCGCCAGAAGCTCGTCCACGGCCTCGCCCTGGCCCAGGCTCTGGTTGCACAGCAGCACCAGGTCACAACCCGCGTTCAAGGCGGCCACGCCGGCCTCGGTGTAGCTGACCACGCGGCCGTCCAGGCGGCGTGCCCCTTCCATGCTGAGGTCGTCGCTGAAGATGGCCCCGTCAAAGCGCAGTTGGCGGCGCAGGATGTCTTGCAGCCAACGGCTGGAGAAACCCGCCGGCCGGGCGTCCACCTTGGGGTAGATGACATGGGCCGGCATGACGCTGGTCAGGGTGCTCGACAACCAGGGGTACGGCGCGGCGTCATCGGCCAGGATGGCCTTGAGGCTGCGCTTGTCGACCGGGATCTCGGTGTGCGAGTCGGCCTTCACAAAGCCGTGACCTGGGAAATGCTTGCCGCAGTTGGCCATGCCAGCCTGCAGCAGGCCCTGCATCAGGCTCTTGGCCAGCAGGGTGACGACGCGCGGGTCGCGGTGGAAGGCGCGGTCGCCAATCACCCCGCTCTCGCCCCAGTCGAGGTCCAGCACCGGGGTGAAGCTGAAGTCCACGCCGCAGGCCCGCAGCTCGCTGCCCAGCACATAGCCGGCGGCGGTGGCCGCATTGGTGGCGGCCATGGCGCCCGCGCCCGGCCCGCCCTTGCCGTCCTGCAGCCACAGCTCGCCAAAGGCGCGCATCGGCGGCAGGTGGGTGAAGCCATCGGTGCGGAAGCGCTGCACGCGCCCGCCCTCGTGGTCGACGCAGATCAGCAGGTCGTCCCGCACCGCCTTGATGGCGCTGGCCAGGGCCAGCAACTGGGCCCGGTTCTGCCAGTTGCGGGCAAACAGGATCACACCGCCCGTCAGCGGGTGGGCCAGGCGACGGCGATCGGCAGCACTCAGTTCGGTGCCAGCCACATCGAGGATCAGGGGTGCGTGTTCAGTCATGGTCTGAAAGAAGGAAAAGGTGAAAACAGAGGGGCGGGCCAAGGTCTCAGGCTGGGGCGGAGCCGGCGTTGGCGTTGGCGTTCGCGTTGGCGTTGGTCGCAGGGTCGTGCTCCACCACCACAAAGCTGGCCGCGTAGTCGGTCTCATCGGTCACGGTGACATGGGCGCGCAGGCCACGCGCTTCGAACCAGGTCTTGAGCTCCCCGTGCAGCACGATGACCGGCTGGCCACTGGGCAGCTTGGCGATCTCGCACGAGCGCCAGGTCATGGGCATGCGCATGCCCAGGCCAATCGCCTTGCTGAAGGCCTCCTTGGCCGAAAAGCGCGTCGCCAGGTAACGCAGCCCCCGCTCGGGCCAGCGCTCGGTGCGCTCGTGCCAGGTCTTGAGTTCACCGGCCGACAACACGCGCTCGGCAAACCGGTCGCCGTGCTGGGCCAGGCTGGCCTGGATGCGGCGCACATCGCACACATCGGTGCCGATGCCATAGATCATGGGCGGCTCCGATCGGCTCAGGCGGGCTGGGCGTCGCGGATGCAGCGCAGGTAGTCCTGCACAGTGGCGCTGTAGCCCAGCTCCAGCGCGTCGGCGATCAGGGCGTGGCCGATCGACACCTCCTGCACCCCGGGCACGCCGCGCAAAAAGGCCGTCAGGTTGTCACGCGACAGGTCGTGCCCAGCATTGATGCCCAGGCCCACCGCCTGCGCCGCGCGCGCGGTGGCCGCGAACTGGGCCAGCACCGCGGCCTCGTCCGGGGTGCCGTGGGCGCGGGCCCAGGACTCGGTGTAGAGCTCGACCCGGTCGGCGCCCAGGGCGCGGGCGGCGGCCATGGCCTCGGGCACCGGGTCCATGAACAGGCTGACGCGCACCCCCAGGGCCCGGGTTTCCTCGATCAGCGGGCGCAGGCGCTCCGCATCCTGCGGGAAGGTCCAGCCGTGGTCGCTGGTGAACTGACCTTCGCTGTCGGGCACAAATGTGGCCTGGTGGGGGCGCAGGGTGCGCACGAAGTCCATCAGGTTGTGGAACGGGTTGCCCTCGATGTTGAACTCGGCCTGCGGCCATACCTTGAGCAAGTCGGACAGCTCGTGCACGTCGCCGGCGCGCACATGGCGCTCGTCCGGCCGCGGGTGCACGGTGATGCCCGCGGCCCCCGCTTGCAGGCACAGGGTGGCGGCCCGGCTCACACTGGGGATGCCCAGGTGGCGGGTGTTGCGCACCAGGGCGACCTTGTTGAGGTTGACCGACAGCGCGGTGAGCGGTGAGGTGGCAGAGGTCGCTTGGTTCATAGATTTTGCAAATCGATCATGAGTTGCCGCGTGCGCAGCGAACCGCAATGGTAGTGGAGCAGCGCTCGCAATTGGGGCTTGAGTTCGGCCGCGCGCTCAGCCGTGGCCAGCAGGGTCGGGGCCAAGGGGGGCTCTTGCTCGAGCGCGGCCTGCAAGGCCTGCCACCAGGCCCCCGGCAAAGCGCCGCGGTCCTGGGCCCGCGCCTCGCGCAAACCGCCTTCGGCCACCAGCACATAGTGGCTTTGTGACCGCAGGGGCGACAAGGTGGCCGTCTGCGCGTCGAGGGCCGGCAGCAGCCCCACCTCGCGCAACAGCACCAGTTCGAAGGCACGCAACACGGGTTGCAGGGCCTCGCCATGCTCGGACGCCAGCACGCGCACCACGGCGGCATAGGCGTCAAACAGACCGGGGTGGGGATCGTCACGCGCCAGCAGGCGCATCAACAACTCGTTGAGGTAGTAGCCCGACAGCAGCGCATCGCCCACCGGCATGATGTGCCCCCCGACCCAATCGGCCCCCTTGAGGGTGTGGATCTCGGCGTTCTCGTCGGGCGAGAGGCTGTAGCTCAGGCGCAGCGGCTGCAAAGGCAGCAGCACCGGGCGGAAGTTGGAGCTGGGCCGCTTGGCCCCCTTGGCCACCAGGGCCTGTCGACCGTGGCGGCGCGTGAACACCTCCAGGATCAGGCTGGACTCGCTCCAGTCGTAGCGGTGCAGGACAAAGGCCGGCTCGTCGGCGATGCGCTTGGTCGCCATGGTTCAGACCGCCCCACGCGGGTGCGGGGGGCTGGACTGCCGCCGCAGGGTGTCACTCGTAGCCAAAGCTCCGCACCCGGGCTTCGTCATCGGCCCAGCCGGAGCGCACCTTGACCCACAACTCCAGGAACACCTTGGCGTCCATGAGCTTTTCCAGCTCTTGACGGGCCTCGGTCCCGATGCGCTTGAGGCGCTCGCCCTTGTCGCCGATCACCATGGCCTTGTGGCCATCGCGCTCCACCACGATGGTGGCGGAGATGCGCACCATGCGGCCGTGGTTCTTGCTCTTTTCTTCGTCGAACTTGTCGATCACCACGGTCGAGGTGTAGGGCAGCTCATCGCCGGTGAAGCGGAACAGCTTCTCACGCACGGTCTCCGAGGCCAGGAACTTCTCGCTGCGGTCGGTCAGCTCGTCTTCGGCGTAGAACCAGGGCTGCTCGGGCAGGTACTTTTCGCAGATGCCGAACAGGCGCTCGATGTCCCCTTTGTTCTTGGCCGACATGGGTACGAACTCGTTGAAGGGGTGGCGTTCCTGCATGCTCTTGAGCCAGGGGGCCAGTTCGGCGCGGCGGTTCACCGTGTCGAGCTTGTTGGCCACCAGCAGCGCGGGGATGCCCGGCTTCAGCAGGGACAGCACCTTGGCGTCGGCCAGCGTGAAATTGCCGGCCTCGACCACGAACAACACCAGGTCCACGTCGCCGATGGCGCCCATGACGGTCTTGTTGAGCGACTTGTTCAGTGCCGTGCTGTGGCGGGTCTGGAAACCCGGCGTGTCGACAAACACGTACTGGGTCTGGTTCAGGGTCCGGATGCCCGTGATGCGGTGGCGCGTGGTTTGCGCCTTGCGCGAGGTGATGCTGATCTTTTGCCCCACCAGGGCGTTGAGCAGCGTCGACTTGCCGACGTTGGGTTTGCCAACGATGGCGATCACGCCGCAGCGCTGACCTTCCACCGACGTGGCCGCGGCCGGTTTGGCGGCGGCCAGCATGGCTTCCAGATCGAGTTCGGTACCCGCTACAGGCTTGCTTGCTTCATTCATTTTTGGGTCGCTTTCAGGGTGAGCAGCATGGCTGCAGCAGCGGCCTGTTCACCGGCGCGCCGGGATCCCCCAATGCCTCGCTCGGTCAGGCCCAGTTCGGGGATTTCGCACTCAACGTCGAAGGTCTGGCGGTGTGCCGCACCGGTGGTCGCGACCACGCGGTAGGTCGGCACTTTCATTTTGCGACCCTGCAACCACTCCTGCAAGCCGGTTTTGGCGTCCTTGCCCATGGCTTGCATTTGGGGGTTGATCTCCACGCCTTGGAACAGGCGGTGCACCAGGGCTTCGGCCGGGCCATAGCCTGCATCCACGAAGACGGCGCCCAGCAGGGCCTCCAGGGCGTCGGCCAGGATCGAGGGGCGTTGCTGCCCGCCCGAGCGGGTCTCGCCCTCACCCAGGCGCAGCACGCTGGGCAGGTCCAGGCCCAGGGCCAGTTGGTGCAGGGTGTCTTGCTTGACCAGGTTGGCGCGGGTGCGGGACAGGTCGCCCTCGGCCAGGGCGCCCAGGCGCTGGTACAGCAAACCGGCCACGGCCAGGTTGAGGACCGAGTCACCCAGGAACTCCAGGCGCTCGTTGTGGTCGGCCGAAAAGCTGCGGTGCGTGACCGCCCGCTGCAGGAGTTTCGGGTCGGAGAATGTGTGTTGCAGCCGCTGCTGCAAACTTTGAAGTCGAGGGTCCACCTAGTTGGTCTGTGCGCTGTATTTCATGACCAGGTACGCTGGCCCGACGAGGTGAATCTCACGGCTGTAGGCAAAACCCACCACCACTTTCTCACCCACTTTGCGAATGTCCAGGTCCTTGCCGGCGATCGAGCTGATGTCGTCAATGGCCGCGGCCCGGTCGAAAATTTGCTGGATTTCCAGCACGGTCGAGCCCACCTTGGCGCGCTCGATGGCCTTCTTGGCCGCGGTGTATTCGATCGCGGTGGGCACCACCTGGGCCATCACCACCATGACGAACACGATCAGCACCGACACCAGCACCAGGCTGATGAAGGACAAACCGCGTTGCGAAGAACGCAGGGCTTGGAAGGACGGTTTCATGGATGCACTCCTCCTGCTCTGGGGCACTTGATCGCTCAATTGAAAGAACCGATGCGCTTGAGGTTGCCGAAGTTCATCCAGACAAAGAAGGCCTTGCCGACGATGTTGCTGTCCGGCACAAAGCCCCAGTAACGCGAATCGAGGGAATTATCGCGGTTGTCACCCATCATGAAATAGTGACCTGCAGGGACTTTGCAGCGCACGCCTTCGATGCTGTACTGGCACTGGTCCTTGAACGGGAAGTTGTCCACGCCGGGCACGAAGGCCGGACGATCGGGGTCGTTCAGCAGGCGGTGCGGGTGCGCACCCAGCTGCTCTTCAAACTGCTTGAAGTAACGCACCGCGTCTTCGTCAAAGAAGTCCGGCAGGGCCGAGGTGGCCACCGCTTGACCATTGATGGTCAGGCGCTTGTTGAGGTAGGCCACTTCGTCACCAGGCACCCCGACCACGCGCTTGATGTAGTCCAGCGACGGCTTGGGCGGGTAGCGGAAGACCATCACGTCGCCGCGCTGCGGGGCATTGCCTTCGGTGATCTTCTTGTTGATCACGGGCAGGCGGATGCCATAGGTGAACTTGTTGACCAGGATGAGGTCGCCCACCAGCAGGGTCGGGATCATCGAGCCCGAGGGGATCTTGAACGGCTCGAACAAAAAGGAACGCAGCACGAACACCGCAGCGATGACCGGGAACAGACCCGCGGTCCAATCCAGCCACCAGGGCTGCATCAGCAGCTTGCCCTTGGCGTCCTCGACGTCACCGTCGACCTGCTGGATGCCCATGCGGGTCAGCTCGTCGCGGCGTTGCTGCTGGGCCGCCTCAATGGCTTGCGCCGCCTGGCGACGGCGCGGCAGGAAGTACAGGCGCTCGGCCACCCAGTAGGCCCCGGTCACCGCAGTGGCCAGGAACAGGAGCAGCGCGAAGTTGCCTTCGATGCCACCGATGTTGAGGTACCAGGCCCCCACATAGGCGGCAAAACCCGCCAGGATCAGGGCCGTGACGGTGGACATGATGCTCATCATTCTTCCACCTGCAGAATGGCCAGGAAGGCCTCTTGCGGCACTTCAACGGAGCCGATTTGCTTCATGCGTTTCTTACCTGCCTTCTGCTTCTCGAGGAGCTTGCGCTTGCGGGTGATGTCCCCGCCGTAGCACTTGGCCAGCACGTTCTTGCGCAGGGCCTTGATGGTTTCACGCGCGATGATGTTGGCACCAATCGCGGCCTGGATGGCGACGTCAAACATTTGACGGCTGATGATCTCGCGCATCTTGGCGGCCACGGCACGGCCGCGGTACTGCGCCTGGGTGCGGTGCACGATGATGGACAGTGCATCGACCTTTTCGCCGTTGAGCAGGATGTCGACCTTCACCACATCGGAGGCGCGGTATTCCTTGAACTCGTAGTCCATGGAGGCGTAGCCACGGCTGACCGATTTGAGCTTGTCGAAGAAGTCGAGCACGATCTCGCCCAGCGGCATTTCATAGGTCAGCATGACCTGGCGACCGTGGTAGGCCATGTTCAGTTGCACGCCGCGCTTTTGGTTGGCCAGCGTCATGACGGCCCCCACATAGTCCTGCGGCATGTAGAGGTGCACGGTCACGATCGGCTCGCGAATCTCCTGCATGCGGCCCTGGTCGGGCATCTTGGCGGGGTTCTCCACCATGATGACCTCGCCATCGCCCTTGACCACTTCGTAGACCACGCTGGGCGCGGTAGTGATCAGGTCCTGATCGAACTCGCGCTCCAGGCGCTCTTGCACGATTTCCATGTGCAGCAGACCCAGGAAGCCGCAACGGAAGCCAAAGCCCAGCGCTTGCGAGACTTCAGGTTCGAAGTGCAGCGACGAGTCATTGAGCTTGAGCTTCTCGAGGCTGTCGCGCAGCGAGTCGTACTGATTGGCCTCGGTCGGGTACAGACCGGCAAACACCTGGGGCTGGATTTCCTTGAAACCCGGCAGGGCTTCGCTGGCCGGGCCCAGGTTGTTGGGCAGCTTCTTCTCGAGCGTGATGGTGTCGCCGACCTTGGCGGCCTGCAGCTCCTTGATGCCCGCGATGATGTAGCCCACCTCGCCCGCCTCGAGCGAGTCGCGCGGCACGTTGGTGGGGGTGAAGACGCCCAGGTTGTCGGCGTTGTAGACGGCGCCGGTGGCCATCATCTTGAAGCGCTCGCCCTTGCCCAGGCGGCCGTCGACCACGCGCACCAGCATCACGACCCCGACGTAGGTGTCGAACCAGCTGTCCACGATCATCGCGCGCAGCGGCGCAGTTGGGTTGCCCTTGGGCGGCGGGATGCGGGCCACCACGGCCTCCAGGATGTCCTCGATGCCCATGCCGCTCTTGGCCGAGCAGGGGATGGCGTCGGTCGCATCGATGCCGATCACGTCTTCGATTTCGGCCTTGGCGTTGTCGGGATCGGCCTGCGGCAGGTCCATCTTGTTGAGCACCGGCACCACCTCGACGCCGAGGTCCAGCGCGGTGTAGCAGTTGGCCACGGTTTGGGCTTCCACGCCTTGCGAGGCATCGACCACCAGCAGCGCGCCTTCACAGGCGGACAGCGAACGGCTCACTTCGTAAGAGAAGTCAACGTGGCCCGGGGTGTCGATCAGGTTCAGGTTGTAAACCTGGCCATCCTTGGCCTTGTAGTGCAGCGCAGCGGTCTGCGCCTTGATGGTTATCCCACGCTCTTTTTCGATGTCCATCGAGTCGAGCACCTGGGCCTCCATCTCGCGCTCTTCCAGGCCGCCGCAGCGCTGGATCAAGCGGTCTGCCAACGTTGACTTGCCGTGGTCGATGTGGGCAATGATCGAGAAATTTCTGATGTGATTCATCAACGAGAACGCTTAAGTAATTGAATTGTCTGGGGGAGACCCAATAAAAAAGGGCGCGTCTGATAGCGACGCGCCCTGAACCAACAATCTATGGCAACTGCGATAGTTGGAGCTTCATTGTAGGCAAAAAGCCTGGGACGTACAGCCCGAAAAAGACCAAAACCAGGACGTTGCAGCGCAGCAACAGCAAACTTATGCACAACTTATCAACAACTGCAGTTGATGAGTTTCTGGACAACTTGTGGGTGATCTGTGGATCAGTGGCGACCCATCGGTCTGCATCCCGCATCGTGGTTTTTGGTCTTCTCGATATGCCAAAGCGCATCGGTCAACAGCCTGCATTCTACCCAAATGAGGAATTAACCCCAAAAGTAGTGAGTAAGTACAAACTTAGTGAAAAATTGGTTTTGCTTTCAAAAAAAGTCAGCCTGTCCCGCCCATCGGGGCCCGATGGTGCGGTGCACCCGGGTCGGCTGGGCGGCCTGAAGCCAGCCCCACCCGCCCCAAGGGGACACCGCACACGGGCTCAGGTCAGCGGGCGGGTCGGATGGCGGCGAACTGGGTCCATTCGCCGCGGCGGAACAGCACGCTGATGGTCTTGCTGCGGTCGGCCTTGGCCAGGGCCGCTTCGAACTCCTTGACCGAACCCACCTCGGCGTTGGCGATGCCCAGGATGACATCCCCCTCGCGCAAACCGGCACGGGCTGCAGCCTCACTGGCGGCATCGATGCGCACGCCGCCCTTGAGCTTGAGCTCTTTCTTCTGAGCAGCGGTCAGGTCACTGACCACCAGCCCCAGCGACTGTCCCGCGGCCGACGCCTTGGGCTTCTCTTCGCGGTCGGCCGCCTTGCGGGCGCTGACCTCGGGTTCGATCTCTGCGATGGTGATGGCCAAGTCCTTGTTGGACCCACGGCGGAACACCGTGATCGTGCTCTTCGAGCCTGGCTTGGTGTTGCCCACCAGGCGCGGCAGGTCAGCGCTCTTTTCGATGGCCTTGCCATCGAAGCGCACGATGATGTCACCGGGCTCAATGCCGGCCTTGTCGGCGGGCGAGCCGGTTTCGACACCGCGCACCAGCGCCCCCAGCGCCTTCGGCAGGCCCAGTGACTCGGCGACCTCCTTGCTGACCTGATCGATCTGCACCCCGATGCGGCCACGCGACACCCGGCCATTGAGGCGCAGTTGGTCGCTGACGCGGATGGCCTCGTCGATCGGGATCGCGAACGAGATGCCCATGAAGCCGCCCGAGCGCGAGTAGATCTGGCTGTTGATGCCCACCACCTCGCCGCGCATGTTGATCAAGGGGCCACCCGAGTTGCCCGGGTTGATGGCGACATCGGTCTGGATGAAGGGCAGGTAGTCCCCGGTGTCGCGCTGCTTGGCGCTGACGATGCCTGCGGTGACGGTGTTCTCGAGGCCGAACGGCGAGCCGATCGCCATCACCCATTCGCCGACCTTCAGACGCGCCGTGTCGCCCAGCTTGACGGCTGGCAGTCCGGTGGCGTCGATCTTGACCACGGCCACGTCGGTGCGCTTGTCGGCGCCCACGATGCGGGCCTTGAACTCACGCTTGTCGGTCAGGGTGACCACCACCTCGTCCGCATCCTCGACCACATGGGCATTGGTCATGATGAAGCCGTCGGAGGTCAGCACAAAGCCCGACCCGACACCGCGCGGTTGGGCCTCTTCGTCCTGCTGCGGGCGCTGCTGGCGCGGCCCCTGGCGTGGCATGTTGGGCACCGGCAGACCAAACCGGCGGAAAAACTCGAGCATGTCCTCGTCCACACCGCCCCCGGCCGGGCCCCGGCTGGAGGCCTTTTCCAGGGTGCGGATGTTGACCACCGAGGGCCCTACCTGCTCCACCAGGTCTGTGAAGTCAGGCAGCGCGCGTGCCGCGTTGGCAGACTGGGCTTGGGCTACCTCGATGGGCAGCAGGGTGATGGCCGACGTCGCAGCCATGGCGATGGCCAGCGCCCCCAGGCGCAGGCGCTTCCAACAGACGTTGTGCATCATGGACCTTTCAGAGATCAGATCGTCAAACGGGATGAGATAGAACAAGAACGAAACGGCCGCACGGTCGGCCGCCCTCGCAGCCGACATGGGGACTTACTTGCGCCGCTCAAGGTTCTGAGCGAACAATTTCAGCGTGGCCTGCGGGACCTCGCCCACCATCGTCAACCACCAGTCATTGCCCCAGCGGCGGGCCAGCGTTTGCGTGGCCCCCATGGACACCTGCACCTCGTCCTGCGGGTGCGGCTGACGGTCGTAAGGCTCGATGAACAGCGACACCGTCGCGAGGCCATCCGAGAACGTCCACTGCAAGGTGGGCGCGGGGGCCGGCCCCGGGCCAACCACCGTGGGGTTGCCCTGACTGCGCCGGTAGCAGCTGACGGGCTGAAAACCCGCGACCGGGCTCTTCAAGGCCCAGCCTTCTTGCTGCGGCGTGGTCTTGACCAACTCGGCGTGCTCCACTTTGTAGCCGCTGGTGTTGTTCATCATCTGGGCCAGCTTGTCCATCTTGACGTTGGCGTCCAGGTCGAGTTCAGAGAACGCGGCTTGCTCCAGCACCTTGCCGTCGGCGTCCAGGGTCTGGATCTTGATCGCCAGGCCGGACTTCTTTTCGCTCCAGATGCGGTAGCCGTAGCGCAGGTTGTCCTTGGGCTGGATGTGCACCACATCCGCGTCAAAGCCCGCCACCCGGTCGACAGCACCCGACTGGGCCTGGTACAGGGCCGCCAGCGCGGGGTCGCCCGCGCGCTTGAGGTTGGGGAACAGGCCCAGCGACTCCCGCTTTTCGGAACGGGCCACGCGGGCGTCGGGCAAGAAGGTGATGACCTGGTCGTTGCGCCGGAAGGTGGACCGCGCCGGTCCCGTCAACGCATCCACCCGCTCCATTTGCAGGTCGCCCTCACAGACATGCCAGATGCGGGAGCTGTACATGTTGCCCGCGCCGGACATGACCACGAACGTGCCCACATAGTTGCGGCGACTGGAGGCACTGTGCAAGCGCAGCAGCCATTGGTTGAGGTCGCGGTCCGGCACGGGGGCGGTGACCGGCGGCGGCGTGGTGCCTGCCATCGAGAACGGGGCGCCACTGATGGGCGGCGGCGCCGGAGGCGTGCTACCGGCGATGGAAAACGGTGACGCCGGCGCCGGCGCTGGACCTGACCAAACCGCTGCGGGCCAGCTCAGCACCCCGGCGCCCAGCAGGCAGGCGGCGCGCCAGGCGCAGCCTTTCAACAACGGACTGATCATCACCGGCCCTCGCCTTCGAAGGTCGCGTTGCGCAGAAAGCCTGTCGGCATCTGCAAGGCCGAGCTGCCGCCCGCTTGCTTGTGAGCGGCCAGCAATTCATCGAGACGCGGGTCGCGCAGCATCACGGCGCGCTCACCGCTGGACAAGGCCACGGCTTGCTGCACATTGCCCGAACGCAGTTCAGGGGCCTGCGCCAGCTGCGGCGCGGTGCCGATCGGCGCCTGGGTGGTGAGCAGGGCCCAGCCCACAGCGGCCACCGCGGTGACAGTGGCCAGACCGGCCACCATGCGCCAGCGGAACACCGGCTGGTTGGCCGCCTCCTGGCGCGGCACTTGAATCTGCAACGGGGGGTTGACAGGGGCCACCGGCAGCACCGGGGGCTCGATCACTTCGTCTTGCAAGCGCACCCGCAGCCGGGCCAGGAAATCAGGCGCCAAATCACTGCCAGGGGCCTCGGTGTCGTCCCATTCACCGCGCAGGACCTCACGGCTCAGGTGGTAAGCGTCCCAAGACTGCAGGGCGTCGTCGTCGCCTTCCAACTGCGCGAGCGCGCGTGCCAATTCCGCCGAGTCAAGCTGACCATCGATCAAGTCAGAAACCAGTTCGCGGTTTTCAAGCTGTCTGTCCATATGCAATCCCATGATTCATCACCAACGTTTGCCGCTCTGATTGGTCAGCAGGGGCTTGACCTTGGCCGAAATGGCTTCGCGGGCCCGGAAAATGCGGGACCGCACGGTGCCAATTGGGCAGTTCATCACCTCGGCGATGTCTTCGTAACTCAGGCCTTCGATCTCTCGCAAGGTCACGGCGTGCCTCAAATCTTCAGGCAAGGCTTCCATGGCCGCGTTCACCGCCGCCCCGATTTCCTTGGCCGCGAGCACCGTTTCTGGGGTCTCGTCTGTGCTTAGTTCGTTTTCGACCCGAGAAGTTTCATCCTCTTCGTCGCGGCCGCGCAGAGCGCTTTCATTCATCACCGGGTTGCGGCGCAAGTCGACCAGGGCCTTCTTGGCCGTGTTGACGGCGATGCGGTAGAGCCAGGTGTAGAACTGAGCGTCACCGCGGAACTGGTGCAGGGCCCGGTAGGCGCGGATGAAGGTCTCTTGCACCACGTCATCCACCAGGTCCGCGTCGCGAACCATGCGGGCCACCAAACGGGCCACACGGCGCTGGTACTTGATGACCAGCAGCTCAAACGCCCGCTGATCGCCCGCCACGGTGCGCTGCACCAGCAACAGGTCGCTGCCTTCGGGGGCCGTGCTGGGTTCAGTTAGGGAGGTGGTCATGAAATCTAGGGAAGGCCACAGGCTCAGGAACGAGGCGACCGCGTCGGCGGTCGGGTGGCAGCGCGCGAATATACCGCACAGCGAAGCGCATGCCAGCGTGATGGCGCTTGCGCGCGCTCCAGAAAGAACCAGCGTTGCGGGCCCCGGGCGGCCGAGGCCGGCCAGGCCAGCAGCAAACAAAACTGGGCGTCGAGCAGCACGCGCAAAGGCAGTTCGCCATGCAGTGGCTGACCCGACAAGGGCGTGAAAGACCAGGCTTCACCGTCCCAGGCCAGCAGCCCGGTCGGGGCCCGCCGCAGCTCACACCCTGCCCAGGCGCCCAACACCAAGGTCAGCAACGCGCCGGCCAAAGGCCCCAGCCAATGCACCCCGGACTGCGCGAACCACAGCCCCTGCACCCCCAAGGCAAAGCCGCACCAAGCCCACCCCACCTGGCGCAGCAGACGGGACGGCTCTACAGCAAAAGAAACGGCAGGGGCGCCATGCCTCAACATGCGCTGCCTGCCGTGGTGTACGGGTGCCCGGAGTTCAATCGGACACCCAAGGGTGGGGCATCAAGCCAGTCGCTTGAAAACCAGGGTCCCGTTGGTGCCGCCGAAGCCGAAATTGTTCTTGACGGCCACGTCAATCTTCAGATCCCGAGCCTCATTGGCGCAGTAATCCAGGTCGCATTCGGGGTCCTGGTTGAAGATGTTGATGGTCGGCGGGCTCTTCTGGTGGTAAACCGCCAGCGCGGTGAACACGCTTTCGATGCCACCGGCGCCACCGAGCAAGTGCCCGGTCATGGACTTGGTCGAGTTGACCACCGTCTTGTAGGCGTGATCGCCCAGGGCCGCCTTGATGGCGTTCGATTCGTTGGCATCGCCCAGCGGGGTCGAGGTGCCGTGGGCATTGAGGTAGTTGACCTGATCGGGATTGACGCCCGCATTGCGCAACGCCATCTCCATGGAGCGGCGCGGGCCGTCCACGTTGGGGGCGGTCATGTGGTAGGCGTCGGCCGACAGACCAAAGCCGCTCAGCTCGGCATAAATGCGGGCACCGCGGGCCTTGGCGTGCTCGTACTCTTCGAGCACCAGCACCCCGGAGCCTTCGCCGAGCACAAAGCCGTCGCGGTCCTTGTCCCAGGGGCGGGATGCGGTCTTGGGGTCGTCGTTGCGGGTGGACAGTGCACGGGCGGCGGCGAAACCACCGATGCCCAGCGGGGACACCGTGGACTCGGCGCCACCGGCCACCATCACGTCGCAATCGCCGTACTCGATCATGCGGGCCGACAAACCAATGGCGTGCAAGCCCGTGGTGCAGGCCGTGACCACGGCGATGTTGGGGCCCTTGAATCCATACTTGATGGACACATGGCCGGAAATCATGTTGATGATCGAGGCCGGCACGAAGAACGGCGAAATGCGGCGCGGGCCGCGGTTCGTCAGTTCAGCGTGGGTTTGCTCGATCATCGGCAGGCCGCCGATGCCCGCACCGATGTTGCAACCGATGCGAACCGCCTGCTCATCGCTCAGGGCGTCGCCCGTGGGCAAGCCGGAATCCGCCACCGCCTGAATGGCGGCTGCCATGCCCAAGTGGATGAAGCGGTCCATGTGGCGCGCTTCTTTTTCGGGCATGTACTGGGTGACATCAAAGCCTTTGACCTCACCCGCGAACTTGCAAGCGTAGGCGCTGGCATCGAAAGCGGTGATGAGATCAATGCCAGACTGACCAGCCAGCAGGTTGTTCCAGGACTCGGCAACCGTATTGCCTACCGGGCTGACACAGCCCAGGCCAGTGACGACGACGCGACGACGGGACATATGAAAATCTCAGTTTGGCCGGACGTCATGCGCCGGCGGTCGGTGACAGGCCAAGACAGACCCGAAGACCCGTCCCGCCCGCACATGAAAGGATGTCAGACCAGTCCGACAGGACTTCAGGCCTTGTGGTGCGTGTTCGCGTAGTCGATCGCGTTTTGCACCGTGGTGATCTTCTCGGCGTCTTCGTCCGGAATCTCGATGCCGAACTCGTCTTCCAGCGCCATCACCAGCTCGACCGTGTCCAGAGAGTCAGCGCCCAGGTCGGCCACGAAAGCCTTTTCGTTGGTGACTTGAGACTCTTCCACGCCGAGTTGTTCGGCGATGATTTTTTTGACACGTGCTTCGATATCGCTCATGGTTCCCTCTGAGGGTTGTAAAAAGATCCGTGATTTTAGCCGCCTCGGGCAAACATTCCCGAAGCAATCGCCGCACGGACCAAACGACTTTAATTTGCAGACTTCTTACATGTACATGCCGCCATTGACATGCAACTCCTGGCCGGTCACGTACGCGGCCTGCGGCGAGGCCAGGTAAGCGACAGCGTGAGCGATGTCGGCAGGGCGACCCAGGTGGCCCAAAGGGATCTGGGACAACAGTGCTTTTTGCTGCTCTTCAGGCAGCGAAGCAGTCATGTCGGTGTCGATGAAACCGGGCGCCACACAGTTCACCGTGATGCCTCGGCTGCCCAGCTCGCGGGCCAGCGCACGGGTCATGCCCGCCACGCCCGCCTTGGCGGCGGCGTAGTTGGCCTGGCCCGGGTTGCCCGAGGCGCCCACCACGCTGGTGATGCTGATGATGCGGCCATAGCGCTGCTTCATCATCTGGCGCATCACACCGCGGCTCATGCGGAACACCGACTTCAGGTTGGTGTCCAGCACCGCATCCCAATCGGCGTCTTTGAGGCGCATGGCCAGCATGTCGCGGGTGATGCCGGCGTTGTTCACCAGCACCTGCAGACCGCCGTGCTCCTTGACGATGCGATCGATCAGGGCCTCCACGGCCTCGCCGTCGTTGACGTCAAGGCGCGCGCCTTGGCCACCCAGGGCAGCCAGCGTCTCGCCAATGCGTGCGGCACCGTCGTCGGTGGTGGCGGTGCCGATCACCTTGAGGCCACGCTGGGCCAGCTCGAGCGCGATGGCGGCACCAATGCCGCGCGAGGCGCCCGTCACCAGGGCCACCTGGCCCGCAAATTGAATTTCACTCATGCCAACAATCCTTTGGTTTCTGCCAGGGTGGCCGGGTCCAGCACCACAGCCCCCACCAGTTCAGCGTCAATGCGCTTGGTCATGCCCGCCAACACCTTGCCCGGACCACATTCAACCAGGGTGTTGACACCCCGGGCCTTGATGGCCTGAACGCACTCGACCCAGCGCACCGGCTGGAAGGCTTGACGGTACAGCGCGTCGCGAATGCGGTCGAGATCGGTCTCCACCAGCACGTCCACATTGTTCACCACCGGGATCTGGGGCGCGGCCAGGCTCAGGCCCGCGAGTTTCTCACGCAGCTTGTCGGCCGCCGGCTTCATCAAGCTGGAGTGAAACGGCGCCGACACCGGCAGCGGCAGTGCGCGTTTGGCGCCCTGGGCCTTGAGGTGTTCACAGGCCTTCTCGACACCCGCCTTGGTACCGGCGATCACAGTCTGCATCGGGTCGTTGAAGTTGACCGCCTCGGCCACTTCGCCCGAGCCCGCGCCGAAGGACTCGGTGACCTCCAGGCAGCCAGCACGCACCTTGGCCGAATCCATGCCCAGGATGGCCGCCATCGCACCCACCCCCACCGGCACCGCCTCTTGCATGGCCGCGGCGCGGAAGCGCACCAGCGGTGCAGCCTGGGCCAGGGTCAGCACCCCCGAGGCCACCAGGGCCGAATACTCGCCCAAGGAATGCCCCGCCACGACGGCCGGTTGCAGCCCCGTCTCGGCGATCCAGGCACGGTAGGCGGCCACGGCCGCCACCAGCATCACGGGCTGGGTGTTGGTGGTGAGGGCCAGGGCCTCCTTGGGACCGGCATGGATCAGGGCCGCGACATCCTCACCCAAGGCATCGGAAGCCTCTTGCAAGGTTTGCAGAACAGCGGGGTGGTCACCCCAGGCATCCAGCATGCCCACAGACTGGGAGCCTTGACCCGGGAATACAAATGCAAATGAAGTCATGGTTGTTGGGAGGGTTCAATCAGGAAACCAGGCGCGCCACTCAGCCTTGCCCTGCCGGCACCTGCCGCTCGATCGCAGCCAGGTGAGGCAGTCGCTGCCAGCGTCGCCCACCAAAGCGCGGCCCCGTGCCGGGCCCGCGCCCTCAGTCGTCAGTACTGCACCAGCACCGCACCCCAGGTGAAACCGCCGCCGACGCCTTCGAGCATCAGGGTCTGGCCCCGGTGGATGCGACCCGAACGCACGGCCGAATCCAAGGCCAGCGGGATCGAGGCGGCCGAGGTGTTGCCATGCTGGTCGACGGTGACGACGACCTTGTCCATGGACAGCTTGAGCTTGCGCGCCGTGCTCTGCATGATGCGGATGTTGGCCTGATGCGGAATCAGCCAATCGATGTCCGCATCGGTCTTGCCAGCCTTGGCCAAGGTGGCACGGGCGGCTTCTTCGAGCACGCCCACCGCCAGTTTGAACACGGCCTGGCCGTCCATCTTGAGCAGCGGGTCACCGAGGACGTTGCCGCCCGAGACATGGCCCGGCACGCACAAGATGCCCACATGCTTGCCGTCGGCGTGCAGGTCGGTGGCCAGGATGCCCGGCTGGTCCGAGGCTTCGAGCACCACCGCGCCCGCGCCGTCACCGAACAAGACGCAGGTGGTGCGGTCCTTGAAATCGAGCAGGCGCGAGAAAACCTCGGCCCCCACCACCAGGGCGCGCGTCGCCGCACCGCTCTGGATCATGGCGTCGGCCACCGTCAGCGCGTACACAAAACCGCTGCAAACCGCCTGCACATCAAAGGCCGCAGCCCCCGCGTTGCCAAGCTTATGTTGCAAGATGCAAGCCGTTGACGGAAAAACCATGTCCGGCGTCGAGGTGGCGACGATGATCAGGTCGATTTGCGAGGCCTCAAGACCTGCGGCCTCAAGGGCCCGCTGTGCGGCCTGCAAGGCCAGGTCGCTGCTGCCCACCTCGGGCGCAGCGAAGTGACGCGCCCGGATGCCCGTGCGCTCCACAATCCACTCGTCTGAGGTTTCAACGCCCTGCGTGGCCAACTCAGCGGCCAGGTCAGCGTTGGTGAGTCTGCGCGGAGGCAGGTAACTGCCGGTGCCGGCAATGCGCGAATAACGTCTCATGGTGCTGGGGTGCCCGCCGTGCTGGCGTCCGGTTCACCCGACGCAGGCACCAACAGCGGGGCAGCGCGGGCAATGCGGACCTTCACACGGTCGAGCAGGTTGTTCCGAGCCGCATCATACGCCCGGTTCAAAGCCTGCTCGAAAGCGAACTCGTCGGCCGAACCGTGGCTCTTGAACACCAGTCCGCGCAGGCCCAGCAAGGCTGCGCCGTTGTAGCGACGGTAGTCCATTCGCTTTTTGAGGGACGATAAAACCGGATATGCGCAAATAGCGGCGATTTTCGTGAAGATGCTCCGCGAGAACTCTTCCCGCAGGAAACCCACGATCATGAAGGCCAACCCTTCGGTGGCCTTCAGGGCCACATTGCCGACAAAGCCATCACAGACCACGATCTCGGTCGTGCCCTTGAAGATGTCATTGCCTTCGACGTTGCCATAAAAGTTGAGGTCACCCGACTGCCCGGCCGAACGCAGCAGCTCGCCCGCCCGCTTGATGACGTCGTTGCCCTTGATGACTTCTTCGCCGATGTTGAGCAAACCAACCGACGGGGTGTCGTTGTTCTTGAGCACCGACACCAGGGCCGAACCCATGACCGCGAACTGCAGCAAATGTTCGGCCGTGCAGTCGACATTGGCCCCCAGGTCCAGCACGGTGGTGGCCTGCCCCTTGCCGTTTGGCATCAGCGCCGCGATGGCCGGGCGATCGATGCCGTCCAGGGTTTTGAGCAGGTAGCGCGCAATCGCCATCAGGGCACCGGTGTTGCCCGCCGAGACCGCTGCCTCGGCGCGGCCATCCTTGACCTGCTGAATGGCTACTCGCATCGAGGAGTCTTTTTTCTTGCGCAGCGCCACCTCGACGGTGTCATCCATGCCCACCACCTCGGTGGCCGGCAGGATTTCCGCGCGCTCGTGGGTCCAGCCACCCATGGCTTCGGGCTTGCCCACCAACAGCAGGCGGGCGTCCGCGTGCTGATCCAGAAAATGCCGGCAAGCAGCCAGCGTGACACGGGGACCGTGGTCGCCCCCCATGCAATCAACAGCCAGTGTGATCATTCAGAGCTCAATCAACCGCTTGCACGGTCTCAAAATGGGGCGCCAACAAAAGAAAAGCCCGCGCTACTGAAAGGTAGCATCGGGCTTTGATGGCTCCGGAAGCAGATCAGGCTTCGGACTTGTTCTTCAGCACCTGACGACCACGGTAGAAGCCGTTCGGGCTGATGTGGTGACGCAGGTGGATTTCACCGGTGGTGGCTTCCACAGCGATGCCCGGCACGTTCAGGGCATTGTGCGAGCGGTGCATACCGCGCTTGGAAGGGGACTTTTTGTTTTGCTGGACAGCCATGTCAGGCTCCTGGACTTAAGGGTTGTTACATGAACCTGCACAGGGACTCTGCATCCCAGCACAAGCAACTCAGTGAGTGCGAAATCGATGAAATTCAACTCAATCAGCGCGGCAACCAGATCAAAAAGACGCCTAGGAATTCGCGCGAAGCCTTAGATTATATCCCAAGACCGGGCTTTAGCCCAGCCCCCCTTTTTTGAGCTTGGCCAAGGCGGCAAAGGGATTGGGTTTTTCGGCCTCGGCGGCCTTGTAGTCTTCGTCCTCCACCACCATCGGCACCTCTTCGGGGCAGATGTCATGGCGCGGCACCACGGGCAGCTCCATCAGCAACTCGTCCTCGATCAGCTCGAGCAGGTTGAACTCTTTGCTCAGGGCCAGCACATCTTCTTCGGACTCATCGTCCTCGGCTTCGGCCATGGCCTCGTCCTTGACGAAGCGGAACGAACGGTCCACCCACAGCCCGGTGTCCACCGGCCCCAGGCAGCGTTGGCACACCTGGCTCAAGGTGGCTTCGGCCTGCAGGTGCAACCAGATTTGATCGGCGCCGCCGGTCACGGGGCGGGTCTCGCCCTGGGCGCTCCAACGCACCTCGTGCGTCAGCGGGGTGCCCGGTGCGGACTCTTCAACCAGGCGCTGAAACTGGCCGACCGGGGCCTGACCAGACAGCTCATCGCCGGCCTGGGCCAAAGCCTTCAGGTCCAAGCGTTCCAGGGAATACTCTTTCTTCATGCGCGCAGTGTAAGAGAATCGCCCGCATGAACCCAAGTGCGCCCACGCCCTCCCCCTCGACGCCCGCCCAGCGCCCCCTGGTGCTGGGCTCCACCTCGCGCTACCGCCGCGAACTGCTGCAACGCCTGAACCTGCCCTTTGAAGTGGCGTCCCCGGACGTCGATGAAACGCCGCTGCCTGGCGAAGCGCCCATCGACCTGGCCCAGCGCCTGGCCCTGGCCAAGGCCCAGGCCGTGGCGCGCCAGTTTCCGCAGGCCGTGGTGATTGGCTCCGACCAGGTGGCCGACCTGGCGGGTGAACCGCTGGGCAAGCCCGGCAACCACGAACGCGCCGTGACCCAGTTGCGCCGCATGCGAGGCCAGACGGTGGTGTTCCAGACCGCGGTGGCCGTGGTGTGCCAGGACAGCGGCTTTGCCCAAACCGAACTGGCCCAGGTGAAAGTGAAGTTCCGCGACCTCAGCGACGCCGAGATCGAACACTACCTGCGCACCGAGCAACCTTACGACTGCGCCGGCAGCGCAAAAAGCGAAGGCCTGGGCATCGCCCTGCTGAGCGCCATCGAAAACGACGACCCCACCGCCCTGGTGGGACTTCCCCTGATCCGCACCTGCAGCCTGCTGCAGGCCGCCGGCCTCCGATTGCTCTGATGAACACCCCTCAAGCCCAGGCCCCCAAGGGCCGCCTGTACCTGGTCCCTGCCCCACTGGACTTTGGCTGCCCCGAGCAGGCCCCAGTGACCGATGTGATCCCGACCCACACCCTGCAAACGGCGGCCGGCCTGCGCCACTGGGTGTGCGAGAACGCCAAAAGCGCCCGCGCCTACCTCAAGCGCATCGGCGAGCACCACCCCCTGGTGGCCCCGCTGCAAGAGCAATCGCTGCAGGAACTGCCGCGCCATGTGCACAAGAAAGGCGACCACGAAGCCGGTCAGTTTGACGCCCGCCCCCTGCTGGCCCCGGCCCTGGCCGGCCATGACATGGGGCTGATCAGCGAAGCCGGCATGCCCGCGGTGGCCGACCCGGGTTCGTCGGTGGTGCGCGCCGCCCACGACCTGGGGCTGGAAGTCATCCCCCTGACGGGCCCGGTGTCGCTGCTGCTGGCCCTGGCGGCCAGCGGCTTGAATGGCCAGAACTTCGCCTTTGTCGGCTACCTGCCGCAGGATGCCGGCGAGCGCAGCCAGCGCCTCAAGGAACTGGAGTCTTTTGCCTTGCGCACCGGACAAACCCAGATCTTCATCGAGACCCCCTACCGCAACCCCGCGCTGTGGCAGGCCCTGGTGCAGACCCTGCAGCCCAACACGCGGCTGGCGATCAGCCTGGGGCTGACGCTGGCCTCAGGCCGCAACCGCAGCGATCTGGTGAAAAACTGGCGCCAGCAAGCCCATCAGGGCAAAGCCGCGGGCAAGGACAAGAGCGCCTTCCCCCCGGCGGACACCCCGGCGGTGTTCAGCATCGGGCGCTGAGGCCCCGGAGGGGCCGAGGCACTGCGCTCAGCGCAGTGCCGGCACCGACTTGAGGGCGCGCACCGCGCCCTCGCCAAAGGCGGCACCAAAGCGCTTGGCCAGGCGTTCGGCCACGTTGTCGCGGCGGGTGTAGTCCACCAGGTCTTCGGCCTTGACCACCTCGCGGGCGACAAAGTCGAGGTTGCCCAGCTGGTCGGCCAGGCCCATCTCCACCGCCTGCTCGCCGGTCCAGAACAAGCCGCTGAAGGTCTCGGGCGTTTCCTTGAGGCGGCTGCCACGGCCAGCCTTGACCACCGCAATGAACTGCTTGTGGATCTGATCCAGCATGGCCTGCGCAAACACACGCTGCTTTTCGGTCTGCGGGCTGAAGGGGTCGAGGAAGCCCTTGTTCTCGCCCGCCGTGAGCAAGCGGCGCTCAACGCCCACCTTGTCCATCAGACCCGTGAAGCCAAATCCGTCCATCAGCACGCCAATGCTGCCGACGATGCTGGCCTTGTCGACGAAGATCTGGTCCGCACCCGCGGCGATGTAGTAGGCCGCCGAGGCGCAGGACTCTTCGACCACCGCGTAGACCGGCTTGTTGTGCTTTTCCTTGAGGCGGCGGATCTCGTCGTTGATGATGCCCGCCTGCACCGGACTGCCGCCCGGCGAGTTGATCAGCAGGACCACCGCCTGAGCGCCCTCGTCCTCGAAAGCACTGCGCATGGCCGCCACCACGAATTCGGCCCCGGCGTCGGCGCCCGCGGCGATCTCGCCCTTGATCTCCACCACGGCGGTGTGGGGCGTGCTCTTGTCGGTCACCGGCGCGGTGCGGCTGAAGGCCAGCCAGCCACCGACCAGCAAGACCGCCAACCAGGCCAGGCGGAAGAAGTTGCGCCAGCGGCGCGCCGCCTGCTGCTCGCGCAGGGACGCAAAGGCCAGCTTCTCGAGCGTCGCACGCTCCCAACCGGGCGGCAGGGCCGCCGCCGGGGTGGCCGGTGCCGGTGCCGGGCTCGCGGCAGGCGCCGCGGGCTCACGCACCGGAGCGGAGGCATCGGCGGGCGCAGCGAACGAGCCGGGGGCGTCGGTGGGTTCTGGCTTGGTGGGATCCGTCATCTCAAAATTCAACTGGGTGCAGGTTGTAGGCAGTATGCCAGTGGACCACGCCGTCACGCTCGGACAACTCAATGCGGATCAGGCCACCGCGGCAGGGCCCACCCCGACACGCGCCACTGTCGGGCGCGTAAGCGGCGCCATGGGTGGCGCACAGCAACCACTGCCCCGTGTCGTCAAAGAAGCGGTTGGGCTGGTAGTCCATCTCCATGGCCACATGGGTGCAGCGGTTCAGGTAGGCGTGCACCTGCCCCTCATAGCGAATGGCAAAGGCGCGGCAGGTCTGACCGGCGTACACCACGTCAAACGGTACCGCCTGGCCAGACGACGTCAGATCGTTGCTGTTGCACAACGGAATCAGCTCACTCATCCCGGACCCTCCTGGTCAAATCAAGGTGCCCAAAGCGCTTGCTCAGGCGTTTTGCAACAGCCAGTCGCGCAAATCGGCCACCGAATGGGCGATGTGCAGGGGCTTGAGCGCATGGAAAGCAGCGGGCTCGTGGGCACCATAAGTGACCCCGACGCTGGCGCAACCCGCGTTCACCGCCATCTGCAGGTCGTGGGTGGTGTCGCCAATCATCAAGGTGCGCTCTGGCGCCACATCGAACTCGGCCATCAGCTCGTGCAACATGCGCGGATCGGGCTTGCCCGCGGTTTCATCAGCGGTGCGCGAACCGTCGAACACCCCGCGCAACGCCACCGAGTGCAGCGCCTCGTCGAGGCCGCGCCGGCTCTTGCCGGTGGCCACGGTGATCAGGTGCTGGCGCTCCCGCAGTTGCTGCAGCAGGGGCAGCACGCCCTCGAACAGGGCGATGTCGTCCTGGTGCTTGGCGTAGTGGTAGCGGTAACGGCGGCCCAGTTCAGGGTATTTTTCAGGCGGCACATCGGGCGCCGCATGGGCCAGCGCCTGCATCAAGGCCATGCCGATGACGTAGGCCGCCGCCTCGTCCGAGGGCCGTTGCCCCCCCACATCGACCACCGCCGCCTGGATGCAGCGCACGATGATCTGGGTCGAATCAAACAAAGTGCCATCCCAGTCGAAGGCGATCAGGTCAAACTGGCGGGCACGCGGGGCAGAGAGGGTCATGGTTGGGCGGCAGACGGGGTGGTGGGCGCCCCGGAGGGCGGAAGTTGGTCGACAAACTGCTGCAACTCCGGCGGCAACGGTTCTTCCAGGCTGATGCGCTCGGCACTGACCGGGTGATTGAACTGCAAACGCCACGCGTGCAAGAACATGCGCTTGAGCCCCTGCTTCTGCAGGCGCCGGTTCAGCTCGAAGTCACCATACTTGTCATCGCCGGCGATGGCGTGACCGCTGGAGGCCAGATGCACCCGGATCTGGTGGGTGCGGCCCGTCTTGATGGTCACCTCCAACAGCGAAAACACCGGCAACCCAGCCAGCTGCACGGGCGCCGATCGCGATTGCACCTTGACCAAGGTCACGGCGCGCATGGCGTCGGGGTGGTCTTTTTCCACTACGCGCACGCGCCGTTCGCCGTCGGGCAGCAGGTATTTCTGCAAGGCCGAATCAATGACCTTCTTGTTGCCCGGCCAGCTGCCCCCCGCCAAGGCGAGGTAGGTCTTGCCGGTTTCGCGCTCGCGGAACTGGTCTTGCAAATGCACCAAAGCAGAGCGCTTCTTGGCCAGCAGCAAGATGCCGGAGGTTTCCCGGTCCAGGCGGTGCACCAGCTCCAAAAACTTGGCCTGGGGGCGCGCCTGGCGCAGCTGCTCGATGACGCCAAAGCTCACCCCGCTGCCACCATGCACGGCCACGCCAGCCGGCTTGGCGATGGCCAGCACGTGGTCGTCTTCGTACAAAACCGGGAATTCGCGCGCCGGGGCGGGCGAAGCCTCCTTCTCGGCGGCGCGCTCAGATTGACGCACGGGCGGCAAACGCACCAGATCCCCCGCTTTCACCCGGGTGTCTGCCGACGCCCGGCCTTTGTTCACCCGCACCTCGCCGCTGCGGATGATGCGGTAAACATGGGTCTTGGGCACGCCTTTGAGTTGGCGGATCAGAAAGTTGTCCAAGCGCTGTCCGGCCGACTCTTCGTCCACTTCGACCAGGCTGGCCGAGACCGCTGCGGGCTGGACTTGGGGTCCAACTTTGCCCTCTATAATGTGTTTCACTAGCGCTTTGCTGTAACTGGTTGATTCGTCTGGAGTTTAGTCCAGTCCCACCTCCGCAGCGCTGGCAAGGTCGATGCCGACTGGCTTGTGGCAAGTAGATCACGCACCACAGGGCGTGATGACGGTGCCCCAATCCCAGATGGGCCGGCACTTTGAAACACCGATACGGAATACCCATGCCTGAGGGCCTGCTGATGACTGTCAGCTGGGCCTCGGGCGGATCAAAGCGAGACATATTGTGCTGATGGCGCTGATTCATACCTGCTTGCAGTGGCTAGAGCCACGGTCGCATGGCATGGAATCACCCATGGTGCCCGCCTACCGGGCACCTGACGCCGCACCCTTTGCGGCCACACGGCAACCCCTCTCCCTCGCCCCCATCCACGCGCCCCCGCCCGACACCTGAGCCCAAGGCTCGGTGGTGTTGCGGCTACTTTGGCAATTCCCTTCGTTTCAAAGCGTCTGTTCCGGCATCGTTGGCTCATTTCGGGCCTGTTGAAGATTTGACGATTGCATGGACCTGAGGGTCCAGGAAGGACACGCATCATGAAACGGATGCTGATCAATGCCACCCAGGCAGAAGAACGCCGTTTGGCCATCGTGGACGGGCAGAAGCTGCTCGACTACGAGATCGAAATTGAAGGTCGCGAACAGCGCAAGGGCAACATCTACAAGGCCGTCGTGACCCGCGTCGAGCCCAGCCTCGAAGCCTGTTTTGTGGACTACGGCGAAGACCGCCACGGCTTTCTGCCTTTCAAAGAAATTTCGCGCCAGTACTTCGCGCCCGGCGTGTCGCCGAGCCAGGCCCGCATCAACGATGTGATCCGTGAGGGCCAGGAACTGCTGGTCCAGGTCGAAAAAGAAGAACGTGGCAACAAGGGCGCGGCCCTGACCACCTTCGTCAGCCTGGCAGGCCGCTACGTCGTGCTGATGCCCAACAACCCGCGGGGGGGTGGCGTGTCGCGCCGCATCGAGGGCGAAGACCGGGCCGAACTCAAAGAAGCCATGGACCAGTTGGAATACCCCAACGGCATGTCCATCATCGCCCGCACCGCCGGCATTGGCCGCTCGGCCCCGGAACTGCAATGGGACCTGAACTACCTGCTCAAGCTCTGGAACGCCATCGACGGCGCGGCCAAGGGCGGCAAGGGCGCCTACCTGATCTACCAGGAATCGAGCCTGGTGATCCGCGCGATCCGTGACTACTTCAACCACGACATCGGCGACATCCTGATCGACACCGACGACATCTATGAACAGGCGCAGCAGTTCATGGCCCACGTCATGCCGGAGCACGCCGCGCGCGTGAAGCGCTACCGCGACGACGCGCCGCTGTTCAGCCGCTTCCAGATCGAACACCAGATCGAATCGGCCTACGCCCGCACCGTGACCCTGCCCTCGGGCGGCGCCATCGTGATCGACCACACCGAAGCGCTGGTCAGCGTGGACGTCAACTCGGCCCGCGCCATCAAGGGCGGTGACATCGAGGAAACCGCCACCCGCACCAACCTCGAAGCGGCTGACGAAGTGGCCCGCCAGATGCGCCTGCGTGACCTGGGCGGCCTGATCGTGATCGACTTCATCGACATGGAAGAGTCGAAGAACCGCCGCGAAGTGGAGAACCGCCTGCGCGACGCGCTGCGCCAAGACCGCGCCCGCGTGCAGTTTGGCACCATCAGCAAATTCGGCCTGATGGAAATGAGCCGCCAGCGCCTGAAGCCGGCGCTGTCGGAAGGCTCGTCCATCCCCTGCCCGCGTTGCGGCGGTGCGGGCCACATCCGCGACACCGAAAGCTCGGCACTGCAGATCCTGCGCATCATCCAGGAAGAGTCCATGAAGGACAACACCGCCGCCGTGCACGTGCAAGTGCCGGTCGAAGTGGCCTCCTTCCTGCTCAATGAAAAGCGCACCGAGATCGCCAAGATCGAAGTCAAGCAACGCCTCAGCGTGCTGCTGGTGCCCAACAAGGCGCTGGAAACCCCGCACTACAAGCTGGAACGTCTGAAGCACGACGACCCGCGCCTGGACCACATTGAAGCCAGCTACAAGATGGCCGAAGTGGTCGACGACGCCACCACCGTGACACGTCGCTCGCAAGAACCCACCAACAAGCAAACCCCGGTGATCAAGGGCGTGCTGCCCGACGCGCCGGCGCCGCAAGCCGTGCCCAAGCCCGAAGGCGCAGCCTCGACCGTCGGTCGTGGCCGTGGCGCGGACAAGGCCAGCCCGGCCGCTGCTGCGCCCGCCCCGGTCGCCGCCCCTGCGGCACCGGCCGACACCGGCTTCTTTGGCTGGCTCAAGGGCCTGTTTGGCGTCAAGGCCGCCGAACCCGCGCCCGTGGCGCCGGTGGTGACCGAAGTCAAGAAGGAAGACAAGCGCGAAGGCCGCCCGGGCGAGCGCGGTGAGCGTGGCGAAGGCCGCAACAACCGCCGTGGCGAAGGCCGCGGTGAAGGTCGCAACGGTGAACGCGGCGAGCGTGGCGAAGGCCGCAATGGCCGCCGTGGCGAAGGCCGTGGTGACCGCCCTGAACGTGGTGAACGCACCGAGCGCGGCGAAGCACGCGCCCCGCGCGAAGCCGGTGACACCCGCCCGCCGCGCAGCGAGCGCCCCGAAGGCGAAGCCCGCCGTGACGGCCGGGGTGAGCGTGCCGAGCGCGGTGAGCGCCCCGAAGGCGGTCGCCGTGAGCGCGGCGAACGCGGTCCGCGTCAGGAACGCCCGGACAACGGCGCCCCGATCGAGCAACGCGCCGCATTCGATGCGACCCAGGCGAACGCCGAAACCCTGCCGCCCCCAGTGACGCTGGACGAGGCGGGCAACCCGGTGGCAGAAACCCGCCCCGAACGCGGCCCGCGCCGCGAACGTGGTGAGCGCGGCGAGCGCACCGAAGGGGGTCGCCGTGAACGTGGCCCGCGCCAAGACCGTGGCCCGCGCCCGGTGGACGGCGCCGCCGAAGGCCAAGCGGCACCGGTTGCCGCCCAGGGTGACGAGCGCCCGGCAGCGGCCCAGGTCGATGCAGGCCAAGCCCCGCTGCCAGACGCTGACGGCCAGGCCGCCCAACGCCCGGCCGGCGCCGAAGGCGACGAACAGCGCCGCGAGCGCCGTTCGCGTGACCGCTACGGCCGTGACCGCCGCGAACGCAACAACGGCGAGCGCGCCCCGCGCGAACCCGGTGCTGGCGACAACGCCCAGGCCCTGAACGCCGACGCCCCGCTGGCGGCTGCGCCGGTGGCAGAAGCCCTGGTGAATGCCGTGCAGGCCGCCCCGAGCGAAGCGCCGGTGAGCCCGGTGGCCGCCGCCCCAGTGGCTGCGCCGGCACCGGCCGAAGCCCCCGCCGTCGCGGCGCCCGTGGCCCCGGCCGCCGCGCCGGCCGTGGCCGAGGCTCTGCCCAAGGTGACCGCCTTTGAGCTGCCGATGGCTGAACTGCAACAAATCGCCGAATCCTCGGGTCTGCAGTGGGTCAATTCGGACGCCGACAAGGTGGCGGCCGTGCAAGCCGCCATCGCCGCCGAGCCCAAGCCGGTGCATGTGCCGCGCGAGCGCCCGCCCGTGGTGGTGATCGAAGAAGGCCCGCTGGTGCTGGTGGAGACCCGCCGTGACCTGAGCGAACTGAAGCTGCCCTTCGAGCAGAACACCTGATCGGCCTCGGCCCGATGAAAATCGCCTCCTCGGAGGCGATTTTTTTTGCCCCACCCGCTTTGCCGCGGGTCGCCCTGGGGTCTTCGCGATCTGGGCACAATGCCGTCCTGACCCGAGCCCTTCTGAAAAGTCCCATGTTGTTCCTGCTCTCCCCCGCCAAGTCCCTGGACTACGAATCGCCGCTGCCGGCCGGCCTTCAGCCCTCGCAGCCCCTGTTCACCGACCAGTCGCAGCAGCTCATCGAGGTACTGCGCCAACAGTCACCGCAGGACATCGCCAGCCTCATGAGCCTCAGCGACAAGCTGGCCGCGCTCAATGTGGCGCGCTACGAGGCCTGGTCGCCACGCCACACCCCCAACAACGCCCGCCCGGCCGTGCTGGCCTTCAACGGTGATGTCTACGAGGGCCTGCAAGCCCACAGCCTGTCGCCCGAGGCGCTGCAGTGGGCCCAGCAACACCTGGCCATCCTCAGCGGCCTGTACGGCGTGCTGCGGCCGCTTGATGCCCTGCAGCCCTACCGCCTTGAAATGGGCACCCGACTGGCCACGCCGGCAGGCAAGGACCTCTACCAGTTCTGGGGCGCGCGCATCGCCGAGCACCTGAACCAACGCCTGCAAGCCGACGTGACGCCGGTGATCGTCAACCTGGCGTCGCAGGAGTATTTCAAGTCGGTGCAGCGCAAGGTGCTCAAGGCGCGCGTGATCGAATGCGTGTTCGAGGACTGGAAGGGCGGCCAATACAAGATCATCAGCTTTCATGCCAAGCGCGCCCGAGGCCTGATGGCCCGCTACGCCATCACCCAACGCGTGAACCTGCCCCAGCAACTGGAAGGTTTTGCACTGGAGGGCTACGCCTTCGTGCCCGCCAGCAGCGAACCCGATCGGCTGGTGTTCCGACGCCGGCAGGCGTGAGCCTGGCCCAGCGCCCCCCCGCTTTGTTCACCCAGGGCACGACTGCGCTTAGCATTGACAGCCTCACTGTTCCTGACCTTGCCATGACGAACGCCGCCCACCCCTCGTCGCGCTTGCAGCAATCCATCACCCCCGAGCTGACCCGCTGGATCACCGAGCAGAGTGAGGCCGGTCACGGCCCGGCCAGCGTGCTGCAGGCCATGCAGGCGGCCGGCTGGGACGAGGCGGTGGCCCTGCTGGCGCTCGAGCAGACCCTGAACCAGCAGCTCGACCTCGCCAGCCACCAGGCGGTGGCGACCCGCGTGCCGCCCCAGCAGCCCCTGCCGGGCCCCGAGCTCGAGGGTTCGCCGCTGTACCTGGACGCGGGCGACCGCCAGGTGGCCGTCTTGATGCAGGTCCAACACCCCAGGCTGGTGGTGTTTGGCGACCTGCTCAGCGCCGAGGAGTGCGAGGCCCTGATCGCCGCCGCCGAGCCGCGCCTGGCGCGCTCGCGCACCGTGATGACCCAGACCGGCGGTGAAGAGGTCAGCGTCGACCGCACCAGCGACGGCATGTTCTTCAGCCGCGGCGAAAGCGAGCTGATCCGGCGCATCGAGCAGCGCATCGCCCGCCTGCTGAACTGGCCCGTCCTGCACGGGGAAGGGCTGCAGGTGCTGCACTACGGCCCAGGCGCCGAGTACAAGCCGCACTACGACTACTTCGACCCGCACGAGCCCGGCACGCCGACCATCCTGAAGCGCGGAGGTCAGCGCGTCGGCACCCTGGTGATGTACCTCAACGACCCCGAACAAGGCGGCGGCACCACCTTCCCCGACCTGCAACTGGAGGTCGGCCCGCGCCGCGGCAATGCGGTCTTCTTCAGCTACGCGCAAGCCCACCCGTCGAGCCGGACCCTGCATGGCGGGGCCCCGGTGCTCAAGGGCGAGAAGTGGGTGGCCACCAAGTGGCTGCGGGAAGGTGAATTTCACTGAGCCTGCCGACGCCGCCACCGGCGCCCCAGGCGCCACAACGCCCCTGCCCCAGCGGCCCCTGAGGCCGCCCCCCCCACAGCCCACCATCCCTTCTCATGAACACCCCAGAACAATCCCAGCTCGGCAAGGCCTCGGCCTATGTCGACCAGTACGACGCCAGCCTGCTGTTCCCGATCCCGCGCCTGGGCAAGCGCGCCGAAATCGGTGTCACCGGCACGCCGCCCTTTTTTGGTGCCGACCTGTGGACCGCGTTTGAACTGTCGTGGCTCAACCCACGCGGCAAGCCGCAGGTGGCCCTGGCCCACATCACGGTGCCGTGCGAGAGCCCGAACATCATCGAGAGCAAGTCTTTCAAGCTCTACCTGAACAGCTTCAACAACACCCGCTTCGCCGACGCCAGCGAGGTGCAGGCCCGCCTGCGCCAGGACCTCAGCGAAGCCGCCTGGCGCGGCGCGGCCCAGCCCTCGAGCGTGGGGGTCAAGCTGCTGTCGCCTGAGCTGTTTGACCGCGAGCCAGTGCACGAACTCGACGGCCTCAACCTCGACCGACTGGACATCGAGTGCCAGCACTACACCCCGGCGCCGGCGCTGCTGAGCGCCGCCACCGGCGAGGCCCCGGTCACCGAAACCCTGACCAGCCAACTGCTCAAGAGCAACTGCCTGGTCACCGGTCAGCCCGACTGGGGCAGCGTGCAGATCCAGTACAGCGGCCCTCAGATCGACCAGGCCGGTCTGCTGGCCTACCTGGTGAGCTTTCGCAACCACAACGAGTTCCACGAGCAATGCGTGGAGCGCATCTTCATGGACCTGTGGACGCGCTGCCAACCGATCAAGCTGTCGGTGTACGCGCGCTACACGCGGCGCGGTGGTCTGGACATCAACCCCTTCCGCACCAGCCACCCGCAGGCGCTGCCCGCCAACGTGCGCACCGCGCGCCAATGAGGTGAGGCCCTCGGACCGGGGGCCACCTCATCAGGGCATCACAAAAACGCTGACCGAGCGCTCCAGCGATCGCGCGCTGCTGCTCAGCGACTGGGCCGCCGCCGCGGACTGTTCGACCAGGGCTGCGTTCTGCTGGGTCGCACTGTCGAGCTGGACCACCGCCTCGTTGATCTGCGACAGCCCGGTCGACTGCTCGCGCGCCGCGGCACTGATCTGATTGACCAGGGCGCCGACCCGCGCCACCGAGCTCACCACCTCTTCGATCGTGTGGCCCACGCCCTGCACCTGGCGGGCCCCGTCATGCACCTGCTGCGACGAGCCCACGATCAACTCGCGGATCTCCTTGGACGCATTGGCGCTGCGCTGGGCCAGTGCGCGCACCTCGGACGCCACCACCGCAAAGCCCCGGCCCTGCTCGCCCGCGCGCGCGGCCTCGACCGCGGCATTGAGCGCCAGGATGTTGGTCTGGAACGCGATGCCCTCGATCACGCCGATGATCTCGCTGACCTTGTCGGACGAGCGTTCGATGGCGCCAATCGCCTGCGCGGCCTGCTGCATCGCGACACCGCCTTTTTGGGCCATCTCCATGCTGCGGTCGCTCTCGCCCGACACCTGGGTCGAGGTGTCGGCGGTGTGCCGCACCGTGCTGGAGATCTCCTCCATCGAGGCCGCCGTCTGCTCCAGCGCGCTGGCCTGGGCCTCGGTGCGCGCCGACAGGTCGTTGGCCCCCTGCGCAATCTCGCTGGCGGACTGGGTGAAGCCTTCAATTTCGTTGCGCACATCGCCCACCACGGCGCGCAGGTTGACCTGGATCTGCACCAGGCGCTTGATCAGCGAGGCCATGGGCTCGGGGTGGTCGGCCTGCACCGAGGTGCTGAGGTTGCAGCCTGACAGGTCGCCCGCAAAGCGCACCGCCTCATCCAGGCTGGCGGTGATGCGCCAGCGGAACCAGGCTGCAATGCCCAACCCCGCCAACAGCAGGATCGCCGCCCGGGCCCAGACCGCCGTGGCGCCAACAAGGCCCAGGGCATCCGGCAGCAGCGTGGCCAGCCCCATGAACAGCAGCATCAGCCCCAGGCGCGCAGGCAGGTCCAGGCGCCCCAGCCGCGCCAGCAGACCACGCCAGCCGGTGGGCCGGATTTCGCCGCCGTGCAGCACCAGGGTGGCCCGCCCTTGCTCGGCCTCGGTCCGCATTTGCGCGTACAGGGCCTCGGCCTGCTGCACCGCCTCGCGGCTGGGCTTGATGCGCACCGACATGTAGCCCGAGGGCTTGCCGTGGCTCATGATGGGCGTGACATTGGCCTGCACCCAATAGTGGCTGCCGTCTTTGCGCCGGTTCTTGACCAGGCCCGTCCAGGGGCGCCCGCGACCGATGGTGGCCCACATGTCCTTGTAGGCCGCCGCGGGCATGTCGGGGTGGCGGATCAGGTTGTGCGGCTGCCCGATCAGCTCCTCGTAGGAGAAACCGCTGACATGCACAAACGCCGGGTTGCAGTGGGTGATCACGCCCCGGGTGTCGGTGGTGGAAACCAGCAGCTCATCCTCCGGAAAAAGGAACTCTTGCTGCGTGACCGGCAAATTAACTCTCATCTTGAACCTCGCCATCAACACTGACAGGAATGCCCACAATGAATCGGTGTCCAGGCCCCACACACCCCGACGCGGGGTCACGGCCCTGTGCCTGTTCCCACCGATCCTCCCCTGAGTTGCACGGTCGCCAGGGCGGTGTTTCCCCCAGTAGCGCCCCACGCACTCTGACAGCCTGAGCCCCCGCCGCAGGGGCACGACTGCTTTGTTTAATGCTTAAAAATGTAACACCCGTACTGGACGCGCGGGGTCTATTTGACGCAGAAATTGACTTGCATCAAGCGGGTGAGTCGGAGGTGACCCGTCCTCAGGCCAAGTCGCGGAACGGGGTCAGCGGCGACAGCGGTGTGAAGTCACCTGCGCGTTTCTGCTTTTGCGCCTGCACCGCCTCGCCCACATGCGCATTGCTCCAGATCGCGCCTTGCAACCAGCCCATCTGGCGCAGCGAGTCGTCCACCGAATGGTCGCGTGCATAGTGGATGGCCTGCTTGCTACCCCAGATGGCCACCGGGGGTTTGGCGGCGATCTCGCGCGCGCACTGCAAGGCCGCCGCCAAGGTGGCCTCGGCGCTGTCGAACACCTCGTTGACCAGGCCGCAACCCAGGGCCCGCGCGGCCCCGAGGCGGCGTCCGGTGTAGGCCAGTTCCTTGACCAGGCCCAGCGGGATCAGCTTGGGCAGGCGCTGCAGGGTGCCGACGTCGGCCACCATGCCGATGTTGATCTCCTGGATGCAGAAGAAGGCATCGGCACTGGCGTAACGGATGCAGCAGGCCGTCACCATGTCCACCGCGCCGCCCACGCAGCCGCCCTGGATGGCCGCGATGACGGGCATGCGCAGCGACTCCAGGCGGCTGAAGGTGGACTGCATGTCGGTCAACAGGTCGAAGATCGCGGCCCGGCCCTCGGGGCTCTGGTCGTCCATGGTGATGGCCCCCCCGAAGGTGTCCAGCGCCATGCCGGCACTGAAATGCTTGCCCGTGCTGGAGATCACCAGCGCCCGGGCGCTGCCCTCGCGGTGCAGCTGGGCCAGCAGTTCGTCGAGCTCGCGCCAGAACTGCGGGTTCATGGTGTTCATGGCCTCGGGCCGGTTCAGCACCAGGTGGGCCACGTGATCGGTCTGGCTAAGGGTGAAGCAGTGCATGGGGGTCTCCTGATCGGGCCGCAAAGGGGCCTCTGGGTTGGGGGGTACGGCAGCCAATTTAGCGCTCTCCGTCCCGCCGATCAGGCAAACAGGCGACAAACCCGGGACCTGCCGCACCGCCCCGCACCGACACCGGGCCAGGCCCTCCCAATGGGGCCGGCTCAGTCCCCCAGGGCGCCGGGCCCGCACCGCGGGCTCAACGGCGTCGGCGAGGCACCACGCTGAGCTGGTAGTCCAGACTCAACGGCGCCGTGCCCAGCGTCACACTGCGCGGCGCCAGGGCCTGCACCTCGTCGGCCTGCCACAGGCGCACCGAGGCCGGGCCCATCGGCAGGCCTTGCAGGGTCAGGGTGCCGTCGGCACCGGTCTTGCCGACCCACGGCGACTCGGCCACATAGACATGGCCGCGCATCGAGCTGTGCAGATGGCAGCCCAGCACGTAGACGCCGGCCTGGTCAAAAGCGCGTTCCTGGCTGCTGGGGGCCTGGCCGTCCACCAGGCCACTGAGGCGAAACTCCATGCCGCCGCCCTCGCTGAGGCGGTTCAGGCTGGCGGGCAGCACCCGCACATGGTGGTCCCAGCGGTCCTGGTTGGTGAAGCGCAGCCGGGTGCCCGCCTGCACCACGCTGACGCGCGGGATGAACTGCATTTTTTCCTGGGCGACCAGGGCCGGGCTGGCCGCCGCCCCCGCGGGCCGGGACTCGGGCCCCTGTGCGGGCAAGACCTCGAGCACCGCGTCGGCCACGGGCTGGCCCTCGCGGTCCACCACGCGCACCTGCAAGGTGCTGGCCTGGGCCGCCCAGTTGCCCCAGGCGAACGCCAGCAGGCCGAGCAGGCGCCACGACGGCCCCCAGCCCGCCCGCGACGGGCCACGCTGCGGCGCCCGAGCGCGCGCCCGCACGGGCCCGGCGCCGCTCAAAGCGATCGACATCTTGGTTTGCATCAAACGACAGTTCCTCATCGCGCGATGATCTCGCGGTGCATCGGCGCCAACCGCGCCAGCAACTGATTTTGCACCCGGAAGGCAATGCCCTGGGCGTCCATGGCGGCCTGCAGGTCCTCGACCAGGGCGTTGAACTGGGCGCGGCGAATGTTCATGTCCTCATGGGCGGTGCGCATGTCCACGCCTTGGTAAACACAGGGCCCGCCAGCCACCTGGCAGATCTGCTCGGTCAGCTGCTCTTTGAGGTGGGGCAGGTTGGATTCCCGAAACGCCTCGCTCAGGCGCGGATCTGCGGCCAGCCGGTTCACAAAATCATCCATCAGGCGGCTGATGCCGGCCTTCTCCCCCAGGCTGCGGTAAAGCGCGCTGTCCGCCGAGGCTGGGGACGCCGACAACGCCGCAGTCGGTGGGGTGGCAGGGCTGGACTGGGCCCAGGCACTGAGACCGAGGCCCCCCCAAAGGCACAGAAGAACAACGCAGGATTTCATGCTGAAAACTCCAATCGGGGAATGGCAGGGGTGGTGACTGAGTGAGGCACTGGTCGCACCGGGCCGGGGCTCAGAAGGACCAGCTCGTCGCGAGGAACAGCCCCCGCTGGCGCCGGTCCCGGGTCACGCCCGGCACCACGCGCCCCAGGTCCACGCAGGCCGCGGTCAGCGTCCACTGGCGGGTCGGCGACCAGACCACGAACACATCGCGCCAGGTGTCCTGGCGCAAGGCCGAGCCCAGGCCCGCGGCCCGACCCACGGCCTCGAGGTTGTTGGGGTGGCGGCGCAGCTCGGCGCCCACGGCCAGGTCCTTGCGCAGCAGGTAGGCCACCGACACCTCAGGTTGCCAGGAGCGCGACGGCCGCCCCGGGGCCGCCGCCCCGAAGCCCAGCAACCCGCCCTGGTTGGCGTTGGTGTAGCGCAGGGTGGCGTTGAGCAACAGCCCCTGCGCCAACAGCAGCTTGCTGGCCGACACATACAGGTCGGTGCCCTGGGTCTTGGCGCCGACAAAATCGAGCACCGGGCGCAGGCTGCCCGCATCGGTGCGTTTGAACTGCGCGCCCACCGCCACCTGGGGCAGGAGGGTGTCGCTGTCGAGCAGCGCCTCACCGGCCACGCGCCACTTGACGCCCAGCACGTCCATGCGGATGTGCTGACCGGGCGTCACTGCAAAACCCAGGCCGTTGAGGGCCACCGCGGGCGAGGCGTCAAAGTCTTGTCGGGCCACCGACAACTCGAGCCGGTCGTCCCATGCCCAGGCCAGGCCCAGCGTGTCCAGGCCGTAGTCGCGGGTGCGCAGGCGGCTCGCGCTGACGCTGAGGCCGTGTTCGTCCTCGGTGGCCTGGGTGCCGATCAAGGCCCAGGGGGTGATGCCGCCACCGGCAGTGCCCTCGACCGTGCTGATGCCCCCGGTCAGCGGCAGCTTGCCGGTGTCCGACCAGACCGGGAAGGCTGGGGCAGCCAGGGCGCAGCACAGCGCCAGCAAACGCAATCGGATGGACGTCAACGCAGGTCTCCTGAAGGGGCGGTGGTGGGCGGGGCGGACCCCTCGCCTTTGTACGCCGCATACCGCTCAGTTCAATCAAATACCCGTTTGTCCTATGGTGCTTTGGGGATTTGGGGCGAGCCGCGCGCTCCAGCGCCCCACGCGCGCCGAACCCACCGCCCCCGGGTAAGCCGATCGCGGGCCTCGGGCGCTACGCCCTGGTGGCGCCGAACCCACCGTCCCCGGGTAAGCCCCTGTGTCCAAAAGCACACAGCAGCCCGCCGGGCGTGGGCTCAGAACAATTGGTCCATGGGGGCTCGGGGTGGCAAAGCGCCCGGGGCTGGGCCTGGCACAGGCAGCGGCAAACCATCCTCACCCAGGCGCTGCAGACCACCGACCCGCACCCCCAGCAAGCGAAAGCGGCGCGTCAGATCGACCCGCTTGAGGCACTGACCGGCGGTCAGGCGGATGCGGGCCGCGTCTGCGGTCGGTTCGGCCAGGGTCTGGTCGCGGGTCACGATGCGGAAGTCGTCATAGCGCAGCTTGACCCCGATGGTGCGCCCCACATAGCCCTTGCGCTGCAGATCGGCGGCCACGCGTTCGCACAGCTGGGTGAAGATCTGCCCCAGTTCGGCACGGTCGTGGCGCGCATGCAGGTCGCGCTCGAAGGTGGTTTCACGACTCATCGACACCGGCTCGCTTTCGGTGACCACGGGGCGCTCGTCCCGGCCCCAGGCCGCGTCGTGCAACCAGGCCCCATAAGCCTTGCCGAAGGTGGCCTGCAACCAGTCCCGTGGCCGCTGGGCCAGCTCACCCAGGGTGTGGATGCCGTGAGCGGCGAGCTTTTGCTCGGCCTTGGGGCCGATGCCGTTGACCTTGCGACACGACAGCGGCCAGATGCGCTCGTGCACCTCATGGGCCTGCAGCACGGAGATGCCATTGGGCTTGTTGAACTCGCTGGCCATCTTGGCCAGCAGCTTGTTGGGGGCCACGCCGACCGAGCAGGTCAGCCCCGTGGCTTCAAAAATGCTTTTCTGGATCAGCCGGGCCAGCACCCGCCCCCCTTCGCGCTGGCCACCGGGGACGTCGGTGAAGTCGATGTAGACCTCGTCCACGCCGCGGTCCTCCATGCAGGGGGCAATGTCGGTGATGACGCTTTTGAAGCGGCGCGAAAACTGGCGGTACTCGTCAAAGTCCACCGGCAGCAGGATTGCCTGGGGGCACAGGCGGGCCGCCTTCATCAAGCCCATCGCCGAGCCCACGCCAAACTGTCGCGCCGCATACGTCGCGGTGGTGATGACGCCGCGCCCGGTGTAGCCAGCCAGGCGCGGAAACGCCTCCAGCGGCAAGTCGGCACCAGCGGCCAGCACCGAGTCCACGCCACGGCGCCCGCCCCCAATGACCACCGGCAAGCCTTTGAGCTGCGGGTAACGCAGCAGCTCGACCGAGGCGTAGAACGCGTCCATGTCGAGGTGGGCGATGCGGCGCTGGCGGCCCGAGGCCGAAGCCGACGACCCGGGCTGCGCGGGCAAGGTGGGGGGGCCCGAGGTCGAGGGCTTGGAGGCGGTGCCCGAGGCCCCGACGCTGTCGGCCGCTGGGGCCGCAGTCGCGGCCAAATCGGCCACCTGGGCCGTCGCGGGGGCAAGGGGAAGATCGCTCACCCGGCCAAGCATACCGCGCACCGGCGGGGGGGTGGTAGGCGGGGTGCCAATGCCTCAGCTGCGTCCCCCTCTGCGCCCCCGTCTGGGCCCGTGTCGGGGCCGCCACCAGGGCGGCCCGGGCTCAGTAGGTGCCGGGCAGCAGGATGCCCTTGTCCACCGTGTTGATGTTGGTGTGACCGCAAAAGGCCATGGTGATGTCCAGCTCTTTGTGGATGATCTGCAGCGCGCGGGTGACCCCCTCCTCGCCGAAGGCACCCAGGGCATACAAAAAGCTGCGCCCGATCAGCGTGCCACGCGCGCCCAGGGCCCGCGCCTTGAGCACGTCCTGGCCGCTGCGGATGCCCCCGTCCATCCAGACTTCGATGTCCTTGCCCACCGCTTCGGCGATCGCGGGCAAGGCCTTGATGCTGGACGGAGCGCCATCGAGCTGACGGCCCCCGTGGTTGGAGACGATCAGCGCGTCGGCCCCGCTGTTGGCGGCCAGGCGGGCGTCTTCCTCGTCCATGATGCCCTTGAGGATCAGCTTGCCGCCCCAGCGCTTCTTGATCCACTCGACATCGCCCCAATTCAGGCCCGGGTCAAACTGCTCGGCCGTCCACGACGACAGCGAGGACAGGTCGCCCACGCCCTTGGCGTGGCCCACGATGTTGCCGAAGGTGCGCCGCGGCGTGCCCAGCATGCCCAGGCACCAGCGGGGCTTGGTGGCCAGGTTGATGAGGTTCTTGAGCGTGGGCTTGGGCGGTGCCGACAGACCGTTTTTGATGTCCTTGTGGCGCTGCCCCAGGATCTGCAAATCCAGCGTCAGTTGCAGTGCCGAGCAATTGGCGGCCTTGGCGCGGTCGATCAGGCGCTCGATGAAATCACGGTCCTTCATCACATAAAGCTGGAACCAGAACGGGTGGCGCTGGGTGTGCTCGGCAATGTCCTCGAGCGAGCAGATGCTCATGGTCGACAGCGTGAACGGGATGCCAAACGCCTTGGCCGCCTTGGCGCCCAGGATCTCACCGTCGGCGTGCTGCATGCCGGTCAGCCCGGTCGGGGCGATCGCCACCGGCATGGCCACATCGTGACCCACCATGGTGGTGCGCGTGCTGCGCCCTTCCATGTTGACGGCCACGCGCTGGCGCAGCTTGATGCCCTGGAAATCGGACTCGTTGGCGCGGTAGGTGCCCTCGGTCCAGGCCCCCGAGTCGGCGTAGTCATAGAACATGCGGGGCACGCGGCGCTCGGCGATGCGGCGCAGGTCTTCAATGCAGGTGATCTTGGATAAATCGGCCACGGGGCAACTCCTTAGGAGCGCAAATAGTAGCGACTGGGCCGCATTTGTCGCGTGAAGATTTTTGACACCGCCGACAAATTCTCTCAATACACAGCCCCCCGACAGCGGGCCGCTCGACCAAGCGCTGCCCCTCGGTACAGGCCGGGGGCCGATCAAGCCCCCACAGCCACCGCTCAGCCCCGCTTGGCCACCAGGGTCAGGATGTCGTAGCTCGCGACCAGCTCACCGTGCTGGTTGCTGACCTCGACATCCCAGGCCACCACGCCCTGGCCGACACCCTTGGCGTCCTTCTTCTGACGGTCGATCTTGCGCTTGGCGGTCAGGCGGGCCTGGATGGTGTCGCCGATCGCCACCGGCTTGACGAAGCGCAGCGTGTCCAGCCCATAGTTGGCCAACACCGGGCCGGGCGCGGGCGACACAAACAGGCCCGCGGCCGCCGACAGCACGAAGTAGCCGTGCGCGATGCGCTGGCCAAACGGGCTTTCCTTGGCCGCGATGTCGTCGAAGTGCATGTAGAAGTAGTCGCCCGACAGGCCGCCAAAGGCGCCGATGTCGGCCTCGGTGACGGTGCGGCGGTGCGTCAACAGGGACTCGCCGATGCGCAGGTCTTCAAAGTGGCGGCGGAACGGGTGGACCTCGGTTTCGATCACCTTGGCACCGCGCACATGCTCGCCGGTGATGGCGGCCAGCATGGTGGGAGAGCCCTGCACCGCGGCGCGTTGCAGGTAGTGTTTGACGGCGCGAATGCCGCCCAACTCCTCGCCACCCCCCGCGCGGCCTGGGCCGCCGTGCTTGAGCATGGGCAGGGGAGAGCCGTGGCCGGTGCTCTCGGTCGCGGCCTCGCGGTCCAACACCAGCAGGCGGCCGTGGTGGGCCGCGGCCACCGGGATCACGCGGGCGGCGGTGGCCGGGTCCTTGGTGACCAGGGAGCCGACCAGGCTGCCGCGGCCGCGCGCCGCCAGTTGCAGCGCCTCGTCCAGACCGTCATAAGGCATCAGGGTGCTGACCGGGCCAAAGGCCTCGACGTCGTGCACCGCGTCGTGGCTCAGCGGCTGGCGGCTCAACAGCAGCGTGGGCTGGAAGAACGCGCCCTCGGCCACGCCCTCGCCCAGCGGCGCGAAGTCGGCCGTGCCCCCGCCATGGACCAGCTCGGCGCCCTGGCGCAGCAGGGCCACGCGCTCGGCCACGTCGGCCTGCTGGGCCTTGGACGCCAGGGCGCCCATGCGCACCGCCTCCAGGGCCGGGTCACCCACCACCGTCTTGGCCAGGCGGGCCGACAGGCGCTCGGCCACGGCGTCCAGGTGCTGGCGCGGCACGATGGCACGGCGGATGGCGGTGCACTTCTGGCCGGCCTTGACCGTCATCTCGCGCGCCACCTCCTTGATGAAGAGATCGAACTCCTCGTCGTCCGGCGTCACATCGGGCGCCAGGATGCAGCAGTTCAGCGAGTCGGCCTCGGCGTTGAACGGGATGCTGTGGCGCACCAGGTTGGCGTTGACGCGCAGGCGCGCCGCGGTGTCGGCCGAGCCGGTGAAGGTCACCACGTCGGGGCCTTCCAGGCGGTCCAGCAGGTCACCGGTGCCGCCGATGACGAGCTGCAGCGCGCCGGCCGGCAGGATGCCCGACTGGTCGATCAGGCGCACCAGGGCCTCGGTCAGGTAGCTGGTGGCGGTGGCGGGCTTGCCAATGCAGGGCATGCCGGCCAGGAAGGTGGGCGCGAACTTCTCCAACAGGCCCCAGACCGGGAAGTTGAAGGCATTGATGTGCACCGCCAGGCCGCCGCGCGGCACCAGGATGTGGGTGCCCGCAAACGCGCCTTTCTTGCCCAGCGACTGGGCCGGGCCTTCGTGGATCAGGTTGCCGCTGGGCAGCTCGCCACTGCCCATGGCCGCGTAGGCGAACAAGGTGCCGCTGCCGCCTTCGATGTCGACCCAGCTGTCGGCGCGCGTGGCGCCGGTGTGGGCCGAGATCGCATAGAGCGACTCTTTGTGCTCGTTGAGGTACTTGGCCAGTGCCTTGAGGCGCGCCGCGCGCTCCTGGAAGTCGAGCGCCATCAGCGCAGGCACGCCGGTGCGCCGCGCGTAATGCACGGCCTCGCCAAAGTCGAGGGCCTCGGCATGGGTGTGGGCCACGGTGGCGCCGTTGACCGCGCTGTGCAGGGGACTGGCGGCTTGCTGGCCAATCCAGCGCCCGCCGATGAAACTTTGAAGCGTCATGAAATTTCTCCGAAAAAGGGGTGGGCGCGGCCGGCCCCGCGGGGCCCAGTGCCGCAGGCCTCAGTGCTTGGCGCCCAGGCCCAGGTAGGTGTCGATGATTCGGCGGTCGTGCAGCAGGTCGGCGGCCGCGCCGCTCAGGGCCACGGCGCCCATCTCCAGCACGTAGGCGCGGTCGGCCACCTGCAGCGCGGCACGCGCGTTCTGCTCGACCAGCAGCACCGAGACGCCCAGGTCGCGCAGCGAGGACACCACCTGCAGCACCTCGCGCACGATCAGCGGCGCCAGGCCCAGCGAGGGCTCGTCCAGCATCAGCAGGCGCGGGCGGGCCATCAAGGCACGGCCAATGGCCAGCATCTGGCGCTCGCCGCCCGACAGCGTGGCCGACAGCTGGGCACGGCGTTCCTTGAGCCGCGGGAAGATGTCGAACACCTCGTCCATGCGCTGCTTCTGGTCCTTGAGGCCCTTGCGCCAGCGCGAGAAGCCGCCCAGCAGCAGGTTGTCCTCGACCGACATCTCACCGAACAGCTCGCGCTTCTCGGGCACCAGGGCCACCCCGCGCGCCACCATGGCCTCAACCGTGGGGCGCTCGATGCGCTCGCCCGCCAGGGTCAGCACACCTTGCGAGGGCAGCAAGCCCATGGCCGCGCTCAGCAAGGTGGTCTTGCCCGCCCCGTTGGGACCAATGACGGTGACGATCTCGCCCTCGCCCACCGTCAGGTGGACCTGGTGCACGGCCTCGACCTCGCCATAAAAGACACTGAACTGCTGCAGATCGAGCAGCGTGGGTTTGACGTCGACGTGGCTCATGCGGCGGCTCCTGCCAGGTCGTCGCTGCCGCCCAGGTAGGCGTCCAGCACCCGCGGGTTGGCCTGCACCTCGGCCGGCGTGCCCTCGGCAATGACGGCACCGAACTCCAGCACCGTGATGCGATCGGCCAGGTTCATCACAAACTCCATATCGTGTTCCACCACCAAAATGCCCAGGCCTTCGGAGCGCAATTGGTCCAGCAAGACGGCCAAGGCCTGTTTCTCGAGGTGCCGCAGACCGGCGGCGGGTTCGTCCAGCAGCAAGGCGGCGGGCTGGCCGGCCAGGGCGCGGGCGATTTCGACCACCCGCTGCTGCCCCAGGGCCAGCGACGCAGCGGGCCGGTCGGCCAGCTCACCGAGGCCGCAGCGCTCGATCTGGCGCCGCGCTTCGGCCAGGATGGCGGCCTCCTCGGCGCGGTCCAGCCGCAACATGCTGGCGATCCAGCCTTGGCGGCCACGGCGGTGCGCTCCCAGGGCCACGTTCTCGAGCACGCTGCGCTGCCCCAGCAGGCGCACGTGCTGGAAGGTGCGGCCCAGGCCCAGCGCGGCAAAATCACGCGAGGGCTTGCCCTGCATGACCGCGCCCATCAAGCGCACCTCGCCCGAGCTGGGGGTGTCGACGCCCGAGATCATGTTGAAGAACGTGCTCTTGCCAGCGCCGTTGGGGCCGATCAGCGCGTGCACCTCACCGGCCTTGAGCGTCATGTTGACCGAGTCGTTGGCCAGCAGCCCCCCAAAGCGGCGGCTCACGTCGCGCGACTGCAGGATCACCTCACCGGCGGGCGGCAGCGTGCGCTGGGCCAGCGTGACGGGTCGCGCCGACGGCGCGGCCTGGCGCGTGTCGGGGCGCAGCCAACGCGCGCTCCAGTGGTTCAGGCGCGGCCACAGGCCGTCGGCAAAGCGCTGCAAGACCACCAGCATCAGCAGACCGAAGACGATGATTTCAAAGTTGCCACTGCTGCCCAGCAGGCGCGGCAGCCAGTCCTGCAATTGCTCTTTGAGCAAGGTGATGAGCAAGGCGCCCAGCACCGCGCCCCACAGGTAGCCCGCGCCGCCGACCACGGCCATGAACAGGTACTCGATGCCGATGTTGATGTTGAACGGCGTCGGGTTCACAAAGCGCTGCAAATGGGCATACAGCCAACCCGACAGCGCGGCCAGCAGGGCCGCCAGCACGAACAGCTTGATGCGGTAGTGCGCGGTGTCCACCCCCATCGATTCGGCCATCACACGGCCGCCCTTGAGCGCACGGATGGCCCGCCCCTCACGCGAGTCCAGCAGGTTGTGCAGCGCCCACAGCGCCAGCAGCAACACCCCCCAGATCACGGGCCCCAGGTACAGCGGCGAGGCCAGCGAGAAGCTGCCCAAGGTCAGCGCCGGCAGGCCGGTGATGCCGGTGAAGCCGCCCAGCACGTCGAGGTTGCCAAAGATGTAGTACAGGCTCAGGCCCCAGGCGATGGTGCCCAGCGGCAAGTAATGGCCAGACAGGCGCAGCGTGACCGAGCCCAGGAACCAGGCCACCCCATAAGTGACCAGCAGGCCCAGCAGCAAGCCCGCCCAGGGCAACAAGGCCCGCGGGAACGCGGCCGGCAACCAGCCGGCCACCATGGGCGAGGTGCAGACCCAGGCCGTGGCGTAGGCGCCCAGGCCCACGAAAGCCGCCTGACCAAACGAGGTCATGCCACCGACCCCGGTCAACATGACCAGGCCGGCTGCCACCAGCGCATACAGGCCGATGTAGCTCATCACGGTCAGGGTGAACTCGGGCAGCAGGCCCCAGACCAGGGCCAGGGCGGCCACGCAGGCCAGGGTGAATTGACGTGCGGTGATCATTCCTCGTCCTCCACATGACGGCTGTTGAGCGAGCGCCACCACAGCACCGGGATGATCAGCGTGAACACCAACACCTCCTTGAACGCACTGGCCCAGAAAGAAGAAAACGCCTCCAGCTGCCCCACCAGCACGGCACCGGCCAGCGCCAGCGGGTAGCTGCCCAGCCCGCCGACGATGGCGGCAACGAAGCCCTTGAGGCCAATCAGAAAACCGGTGTCGTAGTACACCGTGGTCAGTGGCGCGATCAGCAGGCCGGACACCGCGCCGATCAGCGCCGCCAGCGCAAAGCTCAGGTCGCCCGACAGCTCGGTCGGGATGCCCATCAGGCGGGCCCCGACGCGGTTCATCGCGGTGGCGCGCAGGGCCTTGCCAACGATGGAGCGCTCAAAGAAGACAAACATGGCCACCACCAGCACCGCGGCCATGGCGATCACCACCAGCGACTGACCGCTGACCGGGATGCCCCCGAGGTCAAAGCGCGCGTCCGAGAACGCCGGCGTGCGAAAGCCTTCAGCACCGAAGAACAGCAGGCCCAGGCCCACCAGCACGCCGTGCAAAGCGACCGACACGATCAGCAGGATCAGCACCGTGGCGTGCGCCAGCGGGCGGTACACCAGTCGGTACAGCAGCGGCCCCAGGGGCACGATCAGGGCCAGCACGGCGGCCGCTTGCAGCAGCAAGGCCTCGGGCTTGGCCAGCCAGACCAGGGCGCTGGCCAGGGCCGGCATGGCCAAGGCCCAGATCGCCGTCGAGGCCCAGTCCACCGCCTGGCCGCGTTGGTGACGCCAGGCTTCGACCACCAGGGTGATGATGGCCAGAGCGATCAGCAACCACAGCGTGGCAGGCACCTTGCCGGCCTGCATCATGGCCATCGACAAGGCCCCGAAGGCGACGAACTCGCCCTGCGGGATGAAGATCACCCGCGTGACTGAAAACACCAGCACCAGGGCCAGCGCAATCAGTCCATACACCGCGCCGTTGACGACGCCGTCCTGCCCCAGGATCAGGGCAATCTGCAAATCCATGATGATGAAGTCCGGTTCAGGGTCGGCACCAGGCCGGCCCGTGGTTTGACCGCCCCGCGCCCCAGGGCGCGGGTCTGTTCACTGCGAGACAGAAAAAGGGGAAACAAGAACCGAGGTCGCCGCCAGGCCGGGGCCGGGGGCGCCTCGGGGCCCGGATCAGGGCTGGTACTTCCAGGTGCCGCCTTCAACCTTGACCATCACGCGGCCGCGTTGGTCCAGGCCCAGGTGGTCGGTGGGCGACAGGTTGAAGATGCCGTGTGCACCGGGCAGCTCTTTGACGTTTTCGAGTGCATCGCGCAGCGCGGCGCGGAAGGCCGGCGTGCCCGGCTGGGCCTTCTTGAGGGCCACCGGCACCGCGGCGGTCATCAGCAGGCCGGCGTCCCAGGCGTGGGCGCCAAAGGTCGACACATTGCCCTTGCCAAAGGCGGCCTCATAGGCCGTCACATAGGCCATGGCCGACTTCTTGACAGGGTGATCGGCGGGCAGCTGGGCGGCCACCAGGACCGGGCCGGCCGGCAAGAAGGTGCCTTCGACGTCCTTGCCACCGACGCGCAGGAAGTCGGCGTTGGCCACCCCGTGGGTCTGGTACATCTTGCCGCCAAAGCCCCGCTCCTTGAGCGTCTTCTGCGGCAGCGCCGCCGGCGTGCCCGAGCCTGCCACCAGCACCGCGTCGGGCTTGGCGGCCATGATCTTCAGCACCTGGCCAGTGACCGAGGTGTCGGTGCGCGAGTAGCGCTCGTTGCTGACGATCTGGATCTTCTTGAGCTCGGCGGCCTTGACGAATTCCTTGTACCAGCCTTCACCATAGGCGTCCGAGAAGCCAATGAAGGCCACCGTCTTGACGCCCGAATTGGCCATGTGTTCAGCGATGGCGAGCGACATCATGATGTCGTTCTGCGGCGTCTTGAAGACCCAGCGCTTCTTGCCGCCGTCTTGCGGCTCGATGATCAGCGCCGAGGCGGCGATCGAGATCATCGGCGTCTGGGCTTCGGCCACGGCGTCGATCATGGCCAGCGAGTTGGGCGTGGTGGTCGAGCCCAGGATCACGTCCACCTTGTTTTCGGAGATCAGCTTGCGTGTGTTGCTGACGGCGGCCGTGGTGTCCGAGGCGTCGTCGAGCACGATGTAGTTGACCTTCTGGCCCGCAATGGTCTGCGGCATCAGGCTGATGGTGTTCTTCTCGGGGATGCCCAGCGAAGCCGCCGGGCCGGTGGCCGACAGGGTGACGCCGACGTTGATGTCGGCATGGGCCAGCGCGCTGACCAGCAAGGCGGCCGCGAGGGCGATGGGTTTGAGCAGTTTCATGGTCTTGTCTCCTTCTGTGATGGATGGGTTGATGGACTGAAGCAGGGTCTTGGTGCCCGGTGTGCGTCAGCCCGCGGTGGTGGTGGTGTTGGAGGGGGGGTGGACCGCGCCCAAGCCCCCCAGGAACAGGTCGGCCACGATGGGGGCCATGGCATCGTAGTCCAGTTCCCCCTCGGGCTTCATCCAGGTAAACATCCAGTTGATCATGCCGAACAACAGCATGGTCAGCGGCTTGCTCAGGTCGGCCTGGTGCAGCTCGCGGCGCAGGCCGCCCACGGCCCGCGCAAAGCCGTTCACGACATCGCGCTCCTGGTTGAGCACCCGCTCACGGTCAGCGTCTTCCAGGAACTTCACGTCCTCGGTCAGCACCCGGTGCGCGTCCTGCGCATCGGCGTACTCCTCGACGATGCGGCGGATCAGTTCGCGCAACTGGCGCTCGGGAGGCAGGCCTTCGGCCTCCACCTCGCGCACCAGGGTCTGCAGGCGCGAGACATGGCCCTCGGCAATGCTCACCAGCAGGCTGTATTTGTCGCGGTAGTAGTGGTAGAGCGTGGCCTTGGACAGGCCACAGGCCTCGGCCACCTGGTTCATGGAGGTCGATGGGTAGCCCCGGCGCGCAAACAAATGCGCGGCGTGCGCCAGAATCAGTTCACGCTGGTCGTTGTAGCCAGCCGCGCGTCCTCGTCCCATCAGAGCATCCTCGTCTTCGTCATCTCAGCGTTCATCGAACGATAGTACGACACGCGCACTGAGCGGATGCGACTGGCAGGCCAGCACAAAGCCAGCCTCGACGTCGGCCTTGTCGAGGGCGAAATTGCGCTCCATGCGGACCTCGCCTTCGAGCACCTTGCAGCGGCAGGTGGCGCACACGCCCGAGGTGCAGGAGAACGGCACTTCCAGCCCGGCCGCCGACGCCGCATCGAGGATGCTGGGCTGCTCGCGGCGGAACTCGATCTCGCGGTGCAGACCGTCGCGGATGATGGTCACGCGGGCCTGTTCGGCGTCGCCGGGACGGGCCTCATGCTGCACCGCACCGACCGCCTTGTCACCCGCCGCGGACTGGGCCACCCCAAAGCGTTCGATGTGCACGCGCTCGGCGGGCACGCCCGCGGCCAGCAGGGCGGCCTCGGCCTCGTCGTTCATCTGGAACGGCCCGCAGACATACACCTGGTCGAGGTCGCTGGGCGACAGCACCTGGCCCAGGAAAGTGCCCAGCTTGGCACTGTCCAGGCGGCCGGCGTACAGCGGCGCGTCGACGTGTTCCTGGGTGAACACATGGTGCAGCGCCAGGCGGGCCATGTAGCGGTTCTTGAGGTCCTCGATCTCTTCCTTGAACATGGTCGAGGCCGGGGTGCGGTTGCTGTAGATCAGCGTGAAGCGGCTTTGCGGTTCGCGCGCCAGCACGGTCTTCATGATCGACAGGATCGGGGTGATGCCACTGCCGCCTGCGATGCCCACATGGTGGCGACGTGCGGTGGGCTCGATGGGCACAAAAAATCGGCCTTGCGGCGCCATCACCTGCAGGCTGTCACCGACCTGGAGCGACTGGTGGATCCAGCTCGAAAAGGCACCGCCTTCGACGCGCCGCACCGCCACGCGCAGCTCGGCATCGTCCACCCCGGCGCAGATCGAATAGGAACGGCGCAGGTCCTGCCCGTTCACCGTGGCCCGCAGGGTCAGGTACTGGCCCTGGGTGAAGCCAAAGACCGCGCGCAGCGGCTCGGGCACGGCAAAGGAAACGATCAGGGAGTCGGCCGTGTCGGCCTCCAGGGCCTGCACCGTCAGGGAGTGGAAGAGTACGCTCATGAAAGGCTCGCTTGAATCTTGTCGTTGTGAAGGCGTGGCGTCACCGGGCGGGTCAAATCGGTTTGAAGTGTTCAAAGGGCTCGCGGCAGCTCAGGCAGCGGTACAGCGCCTTGCAAGCGGTCGAGCCGAAGGCGCTCAGGCGCTCGGTCTGCTGGCTGCCGCAACGCGGGCACGGCAGGCGCTGGCCCGACGGTGTGCGCCCCACAAACTGCATGGGCACGCCCTCGGTGGGGTCCACCGGGCCAGGCGGCGCAATGCCGTAGTCGAGCAGCTTTTGCCGCCCCTCGGCGCTGATCCAGTCGGTGCTCCAGGCCGGGGCGCGGCGCAGGGTCACGCGCGCCGGACCGAAGCCCGCCGCCGCCACGGCCTCGAGCACGTTGCGCTCGATCAGCTCGGTGGCGGGGCAGCCCGAGTAAGTGGGCGTGAGCACGATCTCCAGCCCGTCGTCGTGGGCCAGTACCTCGCGCACCAGGCCCAGGTCGACCACCGACAGCGCCGGCACCTCGGGGTCGAGCACGCTGCCCAGCACCTGCCAGACCGGGGCCAAGGCAGCGCTGGTGGGCACCGCGTGGCTCACCACACCCCCCCGGGGTAGGCGCGTTGCAGGTGCTGCATTTCAGCCAGGATGTAGCCCATGTGCTCGGAGTGCACGCCGCGGCGACCGCTGCTGCGGTAGGCCGAATCGGCCGGCACGGCGAGTTGCGCGGCGGCCAGCATGGCCCCCACCTCGGCACGCCAATCGGCCTGCAGCTCGGACCAGCGCGGGCCCAGGCCGCTGGCAGCGGCAGCCAGGTCGACGGCGTCGTCCTCGAACCACTCGGGCGTGTAGCGCCACAGCTGGGCCAGCGCGTCGCGCAGGCGGCGGGCCGACTCGTCGGTGCCGTCGCCCAGGCGCACCACCCAGTCGGCCGCGTGCTGCTGGTGGTAGCGCGCTTCCTTGACGGCCTTGCCCGCGATGGCGGCCAGCTCGGCGTCGCTGGAGGCCGACAGGCGTTGCCACATCAGTTTCAAGAAGGTGGCCACCATGGCATTGCGCAGCACCGTGAAGGCAAAGTCACCGCGCGGCAGTTCGACCAGGGTCGGGTTCAGGTAGTCGCGTTCTTCGCGCAGAAACGCCAGCTGGTCTTCGTCGTGGCCCAGGCCGCTGATCTGGCCTGCGTGGGTCAGCAGCGCGCGCGACTGGCCAATCAAGTCCAGCGACATGTTGGTCAGCGCGATGTCCTCTTCAAGGATGGGCGCGTGGCCGCACCATTCGGCGATGCGCTGGCCCAGGATCAGGCAGGTGTCGGCCAGGCGCAGCACGTACTGGGTGGCCGCGTCGCGGCCCGGTTGGATGGAGGCTTGCATCAGGGGCCCCTCACATGTGGTTCACGGAATCGGGCAACTGGTAGAAGGTCGGGTGGCGGTACACCTTGTCTTCCATCGGGTCGAAGTACATGCCCTTGTCACCCGGGTCGCTGGCCACGATCTGGTTCGATTGCACCACCCACAGGCTGGTGCCTTCCTGGCGGCGGGTGTAGACGTCGCGCGCCAGTTGGATGGCCATCTTGGCGTCGGCCGCGTGCAGGCTGCCGCAATGCTTGTGGTCCAGACCGGCCTTGGTGCGGACAAACACTTCCCACAGAGGCCATTCGTTTTGCGTTGTCATGGGGTTCTTCTTTCTTGCTGTCGGTTGCGCAGAGCGGCCTCAGGCGGCTTGCTGCAGGGGGGTGTGCTTGGCGGCGTGGGCCAGGGCGGCTTCGCGCACCCAGGCGCCGTCTTCCCAGGCCTTGACGCGGGCACCCAGGCGCTCCTGGTTGCAGGGGCCGTCACCGCCCACCACACGCCAGAACTCGCTCCAGTCGATGGTGCCGAAGTCGTGGTGCTGGCGCGCTTCGTTCCACTTCAGGTCAGGGTCGGGCAGGGTCACGCCCAGCACCTTGGCCTGCTCGACGGTGGCGTCGACGAACTTCTGACGCAGCTCGTCGTTGCTGACGCGCTTGATGCCCCAGCGCATCGACTGCGCGCTGTTGGGCGACTGGTCGTCGGGCGGGCCGAACATCATCAGGCACGGCCACCACCAGCGGTTGACCGAGTCCTGCACCATCGCGCGCTGGGCCTCGGTGCCGTGCTGCATCATGGTCAGCAGGGCTTCGTAGCCTTGGCGCTGGTGGAAGCTTTCTTCGCGGCAGATGCGGATCATGGCGCGGGCGTAAGGGGCATACGAGCAGCGGCAGATCGGCACCTGGTTCATGATGGCGGCGCCATCGACCAACCAGCCGATGGTGCCCATGTCGGCCCAGGTCAGCGTCGGGTAGTTGAAGATCGAGCTGTACTTGGCGCGGCCGGTGTGCAGCGCGTCCAGCAGCTGGTCGCGCGAGGTGCCCAGGGTCTCGGCCGCGGCATACAGGTACAGGCCGTGGCCGCCCTCGTCTTGCACCTTGGCCAGCAGGATGGCCTTGCGCTTGAGCGTCGGGGCGCGGGTGATCCAGTTGCCCTCGGGCAGCATGCCCACGATCTCGGAGTGGGCGTGCTGGCTGATCTGGCGCACCAGGGTCTTGCGGTAGTGCTCGGGCATCCAGTCCTTGGCTTCGATGAACTCGCCGTCGTCGATGCGGGCCTCAAAGCGCTCTTCGAGCAAAGCCTCTTCGGCCGAACGGATGACCTTCTTGCCGTCGCCCGGTTCGCGGGCCATGGTGTCCATTGCTTGGGTGTACATGGGGGAATCCTTCAAGGTGGGAGGTGGCCTCAACGAGGGCGGGAGTCGATCACACGGCGGGCCTTGCCGGTGAGCGTGCGTTCAATCGAATCAGGGCGCAGCACCTGCACCCGGGTGCTGATGCCGACCAGGGTCTTGATGCGGTGCTGCAGCCAGCCCGCGATCTCCTGGACCTGGGCCTCGCTGAGGTCGGCCGCGGCGGGTTGCAGCTCGACACGCACCTCGACCTGGTCGAGCTTGTCGTCGCGCTGCACCAGGATCTGGTACTGGCCCGACAGGCTGGCGTGCTGCAGCACGATCTCTTCGATCTGCGTCGGGAACACATTGACGCCCCGGATGATCAGCATGTCGTCGCTGCGGCCCACGATCTTGCCCATGCGGCGGAAGGCGCGCGAGGTGGGCGGCAGCAGGCGCGTCAGGTCGCGCGTGCGGTAGCGGATGATGGGCAACGCTTCTTTGCTCAGCGAGGTGAAGACCAGCTCGCCCTCCGACCCATCGGGCAGCACCTCGCCGGTCAGCGGGTCGATGATTTCGGGGTAGAAATGGTCTTCCCAGATGACCGGGCCGTCCTTGCTCTCGACGCACTCGCAGGCCACGCCCGGGCCCATGACCTCGGACAGGCCATAGATGTCCACAGCGTCGATGCCGGCCTTGGCCTCGATGTCGCGGCGCATGGCTTCGGTCCAGGGCTCGGCACCGAAGATGCCGATCTTCAGCGAGCTGTCGGCCGGGTCCAGGCCCTGGCGCACAAACTCCTCGATGATCACCTGCATGTAGCTGGGCGTGACCATGATGATCTTGGGCTTGAAGTCGGTGATCAGCTGCACCTGCTTCTCGGTCTGACCACCGGACATCGGGATCACCGTGCAGCCCAGGCGCTCGGCGCCGTAGTGCGCGCCCAGGCCGCCGGTGAACAGGCCGTAGCCGTAGGACACATGGACCATGTCGCCGCGGCGGCCACCGGCCGCGCGGATGGAGCGCGCCACCAGGTCGGCCCAGGTGCTGATGTCGTTGGCGGTGTAGCCCACCACGGTCGGCTTGCCGGTGGTGCCCGACGAGGCGTGCAGGCGCACCACGTCTTCGCGCGGCACGGCAAACAAGCCAAAGGGGTAGTTGTCGCGCAGGTCTTTCTTGACCGTGAACGGGAACTTGGACAGGTCGCTGAGTTGCTTCAGGTCGCTGGGGTGCACGCCCTTGGCATCAAAGGCCTGGCGGTAGTGCGGCACGTGGTCGTAGGCGCGTTGCAGGGTGGCGCGCAGGCGTGTCAGTTGCAGCGCGGCGATCTCGTCGCGGCTGGCGGTTTCGATCGGATCGAGTTCGCCGGGGGCGGGGGTTTTGACGGTCATGGGTGGATCTCCTGATGCTTCAGCCGGCCACGGCCGGCTTGCCTTTGAGGGTGTAGGAGCGACCGCGAAAAACCGCGATGCGCTCGCCCTTCTGATTGCTGACTTCGACGTCGTAAACCCCCGTGCGACCGGCCTTGGACACCTCGCTGGCGCGCGCCGTCAGCACGTCGCCCGCTCGCGCCGGGGCCATGAAGTCGACACTGAAGCCCGAGGCCACGGTGAGTTCGTTGTAGGAATTGCAGGCGAAGGCAAAGGCCGAATCCGCCAGCGTGGAAATGAGACCGCCGTGGCAGGTCTTGTGGCCATTGAGCATGTCCTCGCGCACGGTCATGCTGAGCACGGCCCCCCCTGGGGTGACCTCGTGGATCTGCATGCCAAAGCCCAGGGTGACGTTGTCGTTGGCGAGCATGCCCACGCGCACCAGGTCGGCGGTCTGCTGCGGGCTCAGCGGGGAAGAGGTCTCGGTCATAGAAAGCGGGCTCCTGGCTCAGCGGTCGGTGAACACCGGGGCGCGGCGCGCGCCAAAGGCGGCCACCCCTTCTTGGTAGTCGTGGGCGGCGCCCAGGGTGCTTTGCAGTTGGGCTTCCAGCGCCAGCGCCTCGTCCAGCGACAGGCCCTGTGCCTGGTCCATGGCCTGACGGGTGGCGACCAGCGCACGCGACGGCTGGGCCGCCAGGCGGTTGGCCAGCGCCAGGGCTTCGGCAGCCAGGGCCTCGTCGTCCACGCAGCGCCAGATCAGGCCCAGCGGCTCGGCCTCGGCCGCGCTCAGTTTGTCGCCCAGCAGCGCCAGGCCCAGGGCCTTGCCGCGGCCCACCAGGCGCGGCAGCAGCCAGGTGCCACCGGTGTCGGGCACCAGGCCGATCTTGCTGAAGGCCTGGATGAAGCTGGCCGAGCGCGCGGCCAGCACCAGGTCGCAGTTGAGCGCCAGGTTGGCGCCGGCCCCGGCGGCCACGCCATTGACGGCGGCCACCACGGGCACCGGCAGGCTGCGCAGGCGCTGCACCAGCGGGCGGTAAAAGCGGTCGATCACCTGACCCAGGTCCTTGGGCGTGGCGCCCGGGGTGGCGTCGGGCGCCACGCTGGGGTCGGCCAAGTCCTGCCCGGCGCAGAAGCCCCGCCCGGCCCCGGTCAGCACCACGCAGCGCACGCTGGCGTCGGCCGCCACCGCGTCGAGCGCGGCCAGCAACTGGGCGTGCATCTCGGTGGTGAAGCTGTTCAGGGCCTGCGGCCGGTTCAGCGTCAGGGTCCGGACCGCACCGTCTTGGCGGGTCAGGATCAGGGCGTCGCTCATCGTGTCTCCTTGGGTGACCCCGCGCCCGCCGCCATCGGCTCGGCAGGGCTGGGTCGGGTTTCGGTCTATGTTTGACCGTCCAGTCGGTCGATAATACTATCGAGACTTCTTCTGACGCAAGTCAAAGCCCCTAGTGAAAACCCTTGGGCGCGCCCGCGCTCAGCCCATCCCCAACCAGGAGACCTGTTCATGCCCTGTTACGCCATCGACGGTGTGGTGCCCGTGATCCACCCCAGCGCCCATGTCCACCCCACTGCCGTGCTGATCGGCGACGTGGTGGTGGGGCCGGGCTGTTATGTCGGGCCTTGCGCCTGCCTGCGCGGCGACTTTGGGCGCATCGTGCTGCACGCGGGCGCCAACGTGCAGGACACCTGTGTGATCCACGGCTTTCCGAACCAGGACACGGTGGTCGAAGAAAACGGCCACATCGGCCATGGCGCGGTGCTGCACAGCTGCGTGGTGCGGCGCGATGCCCTGGTGGGCATGAATGCGGTGGTGATGGACGAGGCCGAGGTGGGCGAGCAAGCCATCGTCGCGGCCAGCGCCTTTGTGCCCGCTGGCACGCGCGTGCCGCCGCGCACCCTGATGGCAGGGGTGCCGGCCAAGGTGATCCGGCCACTGCGCGAGGAAGAAATCGCTTGGAAGCTCGAAGGCACGCGCACCTACCAGGCGCTGACGCGGCGCTGTCAGGCCTCGCTGGTGGAGGTGCAGCCGCTCAGCGAAGAAGAAGCCAACCGCCCTCGCCTGCCGGCCGCCGAGGTGCAATCACTGATCGCCACCAAACGGGCGGAATCCAAACCGGCCTGAGGCCACGCCACGTCCAGGGGCCCAGGAGCGGGCCCGCCCCCGGCTTCGCAGCGGACCGGGGCGGCCGCCGAGCAGACCTCAGCGGTGACACCGGTCACACCAATCACACCAATCACACCGATCGCGCCTGGCCGATGCCCGGCCGGTCCCCCGGCACGGCATCGGGCGCCAGGGCGGCCAGCGGGTGCCGGGGGGCCCCGGCCGGGCTCAGGCCGCCGGGTCGGGCTCGGCTTCGGTCTGCGGGTCGAGCGCGAACGAGCGGTCCGGCTCGGGCACCAGCGCCGACGCAGGTTCGGAAGCGGTTTCGGACGCGGATTCGCTGGCCGCTTCGGCGCCCCTGAAACGGGCCAGCACCCAGTCGACAAACACCGTCAACGCGGGGGTTTCGGCGCGGTGGGCCGCCAACAGCAGGCTCAGCGGCTCGCTGACCGCAGGGGCCTCGGGCAGCAGGGCCACCAGGCGACCGGCTGCCAGGTCGTCGGCCACCAGGGCGGTGGGCAGCACGGTGATGCCGGCGCCGGCCAGGGCCAGCGCGTGCAGGGCCAGCGCGTTGTTGCTTTGCAGGCGGATGGCGGGGGCCAACTGGCTGTCGGCCAGCGCATCCGACGCTGCCTCGGCCGCTGCCTCTGCCTCTGGGTCCGCATCCCCCTCGGGCGCCAGGTCGGCGTCCGCCTCGAAATCAGGCTCGAAATCGGTCTCGGCCGCGGCCTCCAAGTCGGCCTCGTCTTCGGTCGCCAGCGCCAGGTCGAGCCCGTCACGGGCGTCCGCCTCCTCGCCCCGCGCCTCGGACACCGGCTCGGGCGGCAAGGGCGCGATGAAGCCCAGGCAACGGTGGCGCACCAGTTCCTCGGCACGCTGCGGCGTGCCGTGGCGCGCCAGGTAGGCGGGCGCGGCCACCAGGCCCAGGGCCTGCTCGCTCAGGGGCAGGCTGTGCACGTCGTCGGACGGAGCCGGGCCCAGGTGGAACACGGCGTCCACGGCGGGGTCCAGCGGGTCGGCCGCGCGGTCGTCCAGCACCAGTTCCACCTGCACTTCGGGGTAGGTGGCCAAAAAGTCCGCCAGGGCCGGTGCCAGCGTGCGCTGGCCAAAGAACACCGGCGCGTGCACGCGCACCTGGCCCGCGGCCTGCAGGCCCGTGACCTGGGCCTCGGTTTCGGCACCGCGCAGCATTTCCAGGATGCTGCGGCACTGTTGGTGGTATTGCAGGCCGGCGCCAGTGAGGCGCTGCCAGGGGCCCACGCGCTCGAACAAGCGGGCGCCCAGTTGGTCTTCCAACTGCTGGATCTGTTTGCCGATCAAGGCGGCCGGGAGCTCAAGCGCCCGTGCGGCCGCTGCCATGCTGCCGGTTTCCACCGTGGCAACAAAGACGGCCATGCTCTGAAATCGGTCCATCATCTCAATTTACATATTGTTCGCAAAGGCAGCGATGGTAGGCGATTTGTGTCCCGCCTCCGGCGCCGAGGGGTCTCCGACGGGGCTTCAGGGCTCGGCGCGGCGCCCGCGCGAGGGCGGCGCGGGGGGGCTGGCCGTGGCGGCGCGCACCCCGGCGCCGCGCACTTCGAGCGTGATTTCGTGTAACAACTGTCCCCGCGCATCGCTGAGTTGCACCCGGTGCCGACCCGGCCAGGGCAGCCAATGCCAGGCCCCGCCGCGCGCCACCACCCGGCCGTCCAGCCGCCATTGCAGGCCCGCCGAGGCGCGCGCCGCGGCCGAATCCTGCCCGGCCCCCGGGGGCAGAGAGCTGGCGCGGAACAGCAAGCGCTGGTGCTGCGGCGGGATGTCCGGGTCCAGCGCCACCACGGTGCCTGCAGGGGGCTCGGCAATGCGCGCACTGAGGCGGCCCGTCACCGGGCTGACCGCCTCGGTCACCGCCATCAGGTTTTGCTCGGTGCCCTGCAAAAACCACTCGCGGCGGCTGGCTTCGGGCCACTGGCCGGCCGCCTGGGCCCGCTCGGGCAGGGCAAAACGCACCTCGGTGCTGACCAGGCCCGGCGGCGGCGGCGGGGCCCGGCTCGGCAACTGGGCGTGCAAGAAGCCCATCACCTCGGCCCACACCGGGGCCGCGCCCGAGGTGCCGCTGACCTCGTGCATGGCCTGCCCGCGCGCATTGCCCACCCACACGCCCACGGTGTAGCGGGCCGACCAGCCCACCGCCCAGTTGTCGCGCATGTCCTTGCTGGTGCCGGTCTTGACCGCCGTCCAGAAGCGTGTGCCCAGCACGCTGTCGCTGCCAAAGGTGCGGCTGCGCGCCTGGGCGTCGCTGAGGATGTCGCCCACCAGCCAGGCCGCGCGCGGGTCCAGCACCACCGGGCCCGGCCGCGCAGCGGCGGTGGCCGCGGCCTCGGGCAGTTGCAGGCGCACCTCGCTGAAACGGCCGCCGTTGGCCAGCGCCCGGTAGGCGTTGCTGAGGTGCAGCAGGGGCAGCTCGGCGCTGCCCAGCGCGAGGCTGTAGCCAAAGTAGTCGCCGCTTTCGCGCAGCGGCAGGCCCAGGCGCACCAGTTGGCGGTGAAAGGCATCGGGCGTGACCTGGGTCAGCGTGCGCACCGCCGGCACGTTGAGCGACGCCGCCAGTGCGGTGCGCACCGAGACCCAGCCCTTGAAGCGGTGGTCGTAGTTCTGCGGGATGTACAGGCCGCTGGCGGTGGGCAGCTGGGCCGCGGAGTCGTCGATCAAGGAGGCCGCGGTGAGGCGCTGCTCGGCCAGCGCCTGGGCATACAAAAACGGCTTCAGCGTCGAGCCCGGCTGGCGTGGCGCCAGCACCGCATCGACCTCGCTGGCGCGGCTCAGCGCCCCCGACGAGCCGACCCAGGCCAGCACCTCGCCGCTGGCGTTGTCGAGCACCACCACCGCGCCGTCCTCGACCTGGCGCCCCGCCAGTTCACGCAGCTGGCGCTGCAGGCTTTGCACCGCCACGCGCTGCACCGGCGCCCACAGCGGGGTGCGCAGGTGGGCCAGCCCCGCCCCCCCGCCCGGCTGCTGGCGCAGCGCCAGGCGCGCGAAATGGGGGGCCCAGCCGCGGCTGGGCTCGAGCGCGGGACGCTGCAGGGCGGCCCCGGCCAGCAGGTCCAGCGCCTGGCAGTCGGGCGCCGGGGCCTGGGGGTTGGCGTGGCGCTGCGTCGCGCCCAACACGCCACAGGCGCGCCGGGCCACCACGGGCAGCCCTGCGTTCGGGGCGCGCAGCAGCGCCACCGCAATCGCCGCCTCGCGCTCGTCCAGGCCATGCGCGGCCTTGCCGAACAGGGTTTGCGACAAGGCCTCCAGCCCCACCAGCTCGCCCCGAAACGGCACCAGGTTGAGGTAGGCCTCCAGGATCTGGTCTTTTTGCCAGCGCCGCTCCAGCCACTGGGCGGCCACGGTCTGACCGACCTTCTGGACCACCGTGCGCCCGCCTGGCCCGGCGCGCCAGTCACCGTCCAGCAGACCCGCCAGCTGCATGGTCAGCGTCGAAGCCCCCCGCGTGCGCTGGCGCCACAGGTTGCCCCAGGCGGCGGCCGACACCGCCTGCCAGTCCACACCGCTGTGCTCATAGAAGCGCCGGTCTTCGCTGAGCAACAGGGCCAGGCGCAGCGCCGGCGAGACCCGGTCCAGCGTCAACCACTCGCCGCGCCGCACGCTGGGATCGGTGCGTACGGTCTGCAGCAGCTCACCGTGGCGGTCCAGCAGCTGGGTGTCGCTGGGGCGGTGCGCACGCCGCACCTCCTCGAACGACGGCAAGGCCTGGGCCAGGCCCGCCGCGCCCAGCAGGCCCAGCGCCAAGCAGCCGCGCCTGAACCAGGGCCTCATGGCGCGGCTTGCACCTGCAGGCGCGCGTTGGGCGCCTCGCCAAAGACCTCGGGCGCGTACATGGCCTCGACCCGCGTCGGCGGCAGGCTGAAGTCGCCCACGTTGTTGAGGCGCACCGTGTACTCGAGCCGGGTCACGCCCTTGGGCAGGAACTCGTAGTAGCTGCGGAAGGCCTCGAAACTGCGCTCCTCGAACGCCGGCCAGGCCGCGCCACCGCGCTTCTCGCCCTGGGTGGCCAAAGCCGAGTCGCGCCCCAGGCCGCTGCCCAGGATGCTGGCGCCCGCGGGCACCGGGTCGCTGAGCACCACCCAGGCCATGTCGGCCGTGGCCTGCAGCTCCACACTGATGCGCAGCACATCGCCACGCGAATAGCGGCCCTTGACCGCCTGCTCCAGCGGCTGGACAGTCTTGCGCACCTGGTAGCCCGCGTTGACCGCCTGTTTGAGCGGCACGGCGGCCAGCGACTGCAGCGTCAGCCAGGGCTTGCCGCTGCCCTGGTGGTTGACCTGCAACTCGGCGGCCCCGGCCTCGGACGGCCAAGGCAGCAGCACGCTGTTGTGGCGCCAGGCCTCGGCCGCCGGGGGCACGCCCAAGGCGCTGCCGCGCGGCCCGGCGGGCGCGGCTTCGCCCGCCGGCACCCGGCTGACGCGGGCCCAGTCGACCGTGCCGCTGGCCGCGCCCAGGGTCGCGCGGGTCTGGCCCTGGACGGGCGCCCGCTCGAAGCGGGCCGAGAACTTGTCCAGCGCCACCGCGCCCCAGAAATTGGCGGTGGTGGTGGACCAGGCGCCGCGTTGCTGACGCCCCAGCAGGCCCTTGGCCAGGCGTGGCAAGTCGTCCTGCCACGCGGGCTCGTCGAGCACGGCGAGCAGCAGGCGCGCACTGTTGACGTCGGCGTTCTGCATCAGCCACCAGCCACTGTCCTCGGACTCGTTGTTGAAGCCGATGCGGCTGCCCTGGTAGACCAGGCGCGCTTGCAGGATCTGCCAGGCCTCGGCCAGGCGCTGCTGGCGCTGGGGCCAGTCGGGCTGGCGCTTGAGCAGCAGCACCCAGTCGATCACGCTGTGGGTGGGCCACTGCTGCGGCGTCAGGCTCAGGCTGCTGAGCCAGCGCGCGGGCACCGGGCCCCAGCGCGACAAGGCCTCCATCGCGGCCAGCTTGCGCGCGTCGAGGTCGGGGCGGGGGCTCCAGCCCTCGCGGCTCAGGCGGCCTTCGACAAACGCGGTCAGGCCACGCTGCAGGGCGCTGCGCAGCGGCTCGCTGAGCGCCAGCGCCGGCTCCAGGCCCATGGCCTCGTGGCTGGCGGCCAGCAGGTAGGCGCTGAGCACATCACTGCCCCGCCCCACCTCGCCGTCGCGGGGCGGGAAGTAACTGGCCAACCCATCGCTGTCGAGGTAGCCCGGCACCTGCGCCAGCAGGGCCTGCCAGCGGCGCACATCGCGCAGGCCCAGCGCGCGGCTGCTTTGCTGCTCCAGGCAGACGTAGGGGTAGGCGGCCCACCAGTCGCGCACCCCGGGCAGGCCATCGGCGAGCCGGGCCTGCAGCGCCAGCTTGACGCCACCGCGCCCCGGCAAGCTGCCCGCCGGCGCCTGAACACTGAGCTTGAACGGGCCGTCCAAGGCGGTCAGGCTGGACTGCTGCACCGTCAACGGCACCGCGGGCAGCACGCGCTGGGACACCTTGAGCGCGTCGCGCGCGCCGCTCAGGGTGTCGCGTGCGTCCAGCTCCCACAACAGCGACTCGAATCGGCTCAGCGCCAGCGCGGCCGGGGTGGTGACGGTCCAGGCCAGTTCGCGCGCCTCGCCGGGCGGCACGTCCACCGTCTGGGGGGCCAGGGTCAGCAGGGTGGCGCGCGGGCTCAGCTGCACCTTCATGGCCTGGGCGGTGGTGTTGCGCACGGTGAACTGGGCGCGGAACTGGTCGTCCTCGCGCACCATCGGGGGCAGGCCGCTGATCAGCTGCAGGTCCTGGGTGGTGCGCAGGCTGGCACTGCCGGTGCCAAACAGGGCGGCGCCCGAATCGGCCACCGCGGCGATGGTGAAGGTGCTGAGCGCGTCGTTCAGCGGCACCTCGACCGTGGCCTGGCCCTGGGCGTTGAGGGTGACGCGCGGGTTCCACAGCAACAGGGTGTCGAGCAGCTCGCGGGTGGCCCCGCGGCCCCCGCCGCCGCCCGCGGGCACGGCCTTGCGCCCGTAGTGGCGGCGCCCGATGATCTCCATCTGGGCGGTGGCCGTCTCGACGCCCCAGGCGCGGCGCTGCAACATCGCGTCGAGCAGGTTCCAGCTGCGGTTGGGCAACAGCTCCAGCAGGGCCTGGTCGACCACCGCCAGCGCCACCTCGGCCCCCGCAGCGGGGCGCCCGTCGGGCAGCGTGGCGCTGATCTGCACCCGCGCCTTGCCGCGCACCGGGTAGCTGGCCCGATCGGGGCTGACCTTGACGTCCAGGCGGTGCGCCTGGGTGCCGACCCGGATCTCGGCCAGGCCCAGGCGGTAAGCGGGCTTGCTCAAGTCGACCAGGGCGCTGGGGGCCTGGTATTCACGCCCCTCGTACCAAAACGCGGTCCACCACTCGCGCGGGGCCTTGTAGCCCCAGGTGAACAGGCTGTACCAGGGCACCTCGCGCAGGCGCCCACGCAGGGCCAGCACGCTGACATAGACGTTCGGCCCCCAGTCGGGCTGCACTTTCAGGCTGACCGTGGGGTCGCGCCCTTGCAGCGATACCACCTCGGTGTGGATGACGCCTTCGCGCTCCACCGCCACCAGCGCGGTGGCATGGCGAAACGGCATGCGCACCTGAAAGCGCGCCACCTCACCGGGCTGGTAGCTGCGCTTTTCAGGCAGCACGTCGATGCGGTCGTGGTTGTCCCCCCCGAACCACAGCTCGCCCTGCTGGGTGATCCAGACCGAGCTGGCGGCCTGGGCCACCTGGCCCTGGCCGTCCTTGGCCTGCACGATCAGCTCGACCTCGCCCGACACCTTCAGCGCCGTCTCGCACAGCAGCAGGCCTTGCGCGTCGCTGCGCCCGCTGCACACCGTGCCCAGGTCGCGCGTGTCGGCCTGGTTGTCGTAGCTGTAGAAGCCGCCCACCATGCGTTTGCGGCTGCTGCGGGTCTGGCGCGACACGGCACGCACCTCGAGCGCCACGCCGGCCTGCGGCTGACCGCGCAGGTCCAGCGCCAGCGCCTGGAAGCGCAGTTGCTGCTGGCTGGAGGCCCAGCCCTCGGTCTTGAGGCCGGCGATCACCGCGGCGGGCCACAGCGGCGACACGCTGCGCAGGGTGTTGAGCTCGCCATTCGGGTCGGCGTAGCTGGCCTCGAGCAGCAGGTCCTGCGCCTGCTCGCTGCGCGGCAGGGTCGGCAGCGCGAGGCGGCCAGTGCCCTGGCGGTCCAGGGTCAGCGCCTGCTTGTCGGCCACCACGCGCAGGTCCTGCACGGCCTGGGCGTCTTCCTCGTCGCCACCGAGCCCGGCGCCGGCCTGACGGCTGCGTGGCGGGCTGAAGCTGTAGTCCTCGTAGTCGGGGAAGCTGATGGCGCGCGGGCGCAGCGCGGCCGACACCCGCACCGGCAGCTGAGCCGCCGGCCCGCCGGCCACGTAATGCACCTGCAACTGCGCCGTGACGGCCGTGGTGTTGACCAAGGCCTGCGCCTGCAGCGGGCTGATGCTGCCCGACAGCAGCGGCAGGCGGAAGGCTTCGACCCGGAACTCGCCGGTTTCGCGCCCGTCCAGGCTGAGGCTGTAGCGGCCCAGCTTGGCCGCACCCGGCACGGTGAACTGGCTCTCGGCGCTGAAGCCGCCACTGCCGGTCTTGCGCCAGCTCAGCGGCAGCTGAAACTGCTGGCCCGTGCCGTCGTGGGTCACGGTCAGCTGGGCGGGCCCCTGCGGGGGCAAGGCCAGACCCCGGCGGGTTTCGAGCCGCAGGTAGTGCTTCATCGACACAGTTTCACCGGCCCGCAGCAAGGGGCGGTCGAGCACCGTGTGGGCCCGCAGATCGGCGCGGGACTCGCGGCTGGTGGGCACGTTGAAGCGCCAGGATTCGATGCCGCGGGTCCAGTCGCTCCAGGTGAAGGCCAGGTCCTCGACGCCGTCGGCGCCGCGCGCCCGCGCACTGATGAAATAGGCTTGGCGGTAGTCGTCCTCGCCACCGGGCCCGGCCACGCTGGCGCAGGCCGGCGGCTGCACCGGCACCTGCTGAAACGCCACCAGCCCCTGCGCGTCGGTGACGCCTTGGGCCACTTCACGGCCCTGGCAGTCGGACACGCGCACCGCCGCCCCGGCCACCACCGTGCCCTTGTCCAGCGTGGTGACCCAGGCCAGCGCGCTGTCGCGCCCCAGCTTGAAATGCACCCCCAGGTTGGTGACCAGGGCGGTGGTGCGCACGTACATCGTCCGCGCGCCGCCCTCACCCGGCGCCAGCAGGGCCACGCCGAGCTGCGGCGAGGCGATCTCCACCACATGGAAGCCCGGGCTCAGCGGCACGCCCACCACCTCGAAGGGGCGGCTGTCGCCGGGGGCCGCGGCCGGCAGCGTCAGCGCCTTGGCACCGGTCTGCCCCTTGAGCAGCGACACGCTGCGCGACTCCACCTGCTCGGCCATCTCCGGCTGCACCGGCTTGGGCAAGGGCCCGCTGACCAAGCGCTGGGCCGTCTTGCGGGCCACCCAGAAGGCATCGAAGGCCTGCACCTTGCGCTGCCAGGCGATGATGTCGGCGTCGCTGCGGGGCTGCAGGTCACTGACCTGCCCGGGGCTCAGGGTCTGCAACTGGAGCGCCGGCTCGACGCGGCGCAAGGTCAGCGGCAACAGCGCCGGCTGCCCCGGCTCGGCCAGGCGCTCGACGATGCCGAACGGCGAGGCCGCGAACTTGGCCAGTGGCGGTATCGGCCCGGTGGCCACCGCCAGGGGGAAGGTGGCCGCGTTCGACAGCGGGCGCCCCGACACGTCGGACAGGCCGGCCGGCAGGGTCAGCCGGTAGTGGGTGCGCTCGGGGAACGGCGGCTCAAAACGCAGCGCCGTGACCTGGGCCTCGCCGCTGTCGGCCTCGCTTTCAAGCCGGGGCTTGAGCACCGTGGGCCCGCCCTCGAGGCGGATCGACTCGGCCACCCGGCGGGTGACCGGGGCGTTGAAGCGCAGGCTCAGCGGGCGCAGCGGCAGGCAGGCCGCCTGCGCGTTCTCGCGCTCGCAGCTGAAACTGGCGCTGAAGGCCTCGCGGACCTGGAATCGGAAACGCTTTTCTTGCCGGCTGCTGAGGCCGCCCGGCGTGCTCAAGCCGGGCTGCACCACCAGCTCGACCTGGGCCGACGAGGCCAGCCGGCGCTGGCAGCTCAGCGCCACATAGCGCAGCGGATCGGCGGCGGCGGCCCGCACCAGGCCCCGGCTTTTGAGCAAGGCCTGGCGCTGGGCGTCGTCCAGCAGGCGCACCGGCACGCGCTCACCCAGGCCTTCGACCGCGCAGCCCACGCGGGCCAGCACGCTGGCCACGGTGGCCGGCCCATTGAGCTGCAGCAAAAAGAACTGGTCCTCGTCGATGCGCTCGTCGGTCGAGGGGAAGACGTTCTGCACAAAAGGACCGCCGGTGTTGAAGCGGACGTTGACCGGTGCCGCCAGCTCGCCGCCCTGCGGGCTTTTGTAGCCCGGCAGGCTTTGCACCGTGCAGGCCTGACCGGGGGGCAGGTCCTGGTCGAAGTCGAACACCCATTCGCGCGCGCTGAGCCAGCGCCCGCTGCCGCGCGCCGCGCGGGGGTCCTGGCAGCTGACGCTGACCGGGGCTGGGGCCTGGGGCTGGCCCTCGGGCACCGCCGCGCCATCGAACTGCAGGCGCACCTGACGCACCTCGGCCACCTCGCCCTGGGGGCTCACGCGGCTGACCTGCAGCGCCTGGGCCGGTGAACTCACCGCGGCCCAGCCTGCCAGCCCGGCCAACACCCACCCCACGGCCCGCCCGACCTGTTTGGACTTCGTCACGCTAAGCACCTCCTGAGCCGCCTAGCGTAGCCGAATGCACGCCCATCGACAGCCCCCCGGGTGGTGCGAAAACGACTGCCAGGGCCGTGCCGGAGCCCCGGCACCCGGCCCACGGCGGCCCGCACCCGCGGGCCTGCCGCCGCCGGTCAACCGAGGCGCAGCGGCACAAAGAGGCGGTCTTCGCCGCGCTGGATCAGCAGCGCCACCGACTTGTCCGACGCCGCCACCGCCGCACGCACCTGGTCCACCGAGCGCACCGGCGTGCCATTCACGGCCAGCAACACGTCGCCCGACTGCACCCCGGCGCGCGCGGCGGCGCCACGCGCGTCCTCCACCAACAAGCCATCGGCAGAGCCCAGTTGCCGGTGCTCCTGCGGTTGCAGGGGGCGCAGCGCCAGGCCCAGGCGCCCGGCCGGGCGGCCCGCGGCGGCGGCGTCGGTGTCGGCCTCGGTGGTCTTGTCACCGGCCTTGCCCAGGCGCGCGCTCAGTGCCTTGGCCTGCCCCTGGCGCCAGATGTCCAGCGACACCGTGTCACCGGGCGAGGCCAGCGCAATGACCGCCGGCAGGTCCCCCGAGGACACCACCTTCTGCCCGTTCACCTGGCGGATCACGTCGCCCGACTGCAGGCCGGCGCGCTCGGCGGGGCCGTTCTTTTCAACGCGCGACACCAGCGCGCCCTCGGGCCGGTCGAGCTTGAAGGAGTCGGCCAGGGTCTGGTTGACCTCCTGCACCACCACGCCCAGGCGTGCGTGCTCGACGTGGCCGGTGGCGACGATCTGCTCGCGGATGCGGTTGGCCAGGTCGATCGGGATCGCGAACGACACCCCCTGGTAGCCCCCGGTGCGGCTGTAGATTTGCGAGTTGATCCCCACCACCTCGCCACGCGCATTGAACAGCGGCCCCCCCGAGTTGCCCGGGTTGATGGCCACGTCGGTCTGGATGAAGGGCACCGCGCTGTCGTCGGGCAGCGAGCGCCCCTTGGCGCTGACCACGCCCGCCGTGACGGTGTTCTCGAAGCCAAACGGCGAGCCGATGGCCAGCACCCACTCGCCCACCTTGAGGTCGGCCATGCGGCCGAACTTGACCACGGGCAGGTGCTTGGCCTCGACCTTGATGACCGCCACATCGGTGCGCGGGTCGGCGCCCAGCACCTTGGCGCGCAGTTCACGCCGGTCGGTCAGCTTGACGGTGACTTCCTTGGCGCCCTTGACCACGTGGGCGTTGGTCAGGATCAGGCCGTCCTCACTGACGATGAAGCCCGAGCCCTGGCCGCGCACCGGGGTGTCGTGGGGCCGCGCCCGCGGGCCACTGCCCTGCCCCGGCCCCAAGCCCGGGGGGCCGAAGCGGCGCAGGAACTCGGCCATGCCGGGGGGCAGGCCGGCACCCGCGTCGGCCTGGCTGCTGTCGGCCTCGTCGTCGGCGCTGGCGGTGCCGACCACGCTGATGTTGACCACCGCGGGGCCGTAGCGCTCGGTGATCTGCGAAAAATCAGGGCCTGTCAGCCCCGCCGCCGGGGCCGCGGCCAGCGCAGGCGCGGGCGCGGCGGCCGTCAGGCCGGTTGGGGCCGACTGGGCATGGGCCTGCAAGCCCTGCAGCGCCGACACGCCCGCCCCGCCCAGGGTGCCGGCCGCCAGCAAGGCGAGCAGCAGACGGGAGGGACGCAGATGGATGCTCTGGGACATGGTGTTCTCCTGGTGAAAGAAGCGGTTGCGATGGCCAGACTGTGCGACGCGGGCCTTAGGCCCGTCTTAAGCCCGCCCCGGCGTTGGCGCTGGGGCCGAGGCGGCACCCAAGCGCAACAGTCCGCGCGGCATCTGTAACGGGGGTCAGCAACGGTTTCCAAACGGTCCAAAACGCCGTTCATCGCGGTTGCGAGCCGTTAAATTGGCGCCGCCAGACACCTTCCAACGACCGCCCAACTCACCTCCGCCGGCCCTGCCGGCGCTTCACGCCATGCGCATCCAAGCCCGCTCGACCCAACTTGAAATCCGCGACGAAGGCCCGCACGACGGCCCCGCGATCCTGCTGATCATGGGCCTGGGCCTGCAGCTGGTGGCCTGGCCTGACAGCCTGATCGACGGCCTGCTGCAGGCCGGCTACCGCGTGGTCCGCTTTGACAACCGCGACATCGGCCTGTCCCAGCACTACGACGAGTTGGGGGTGCCCAACCTGCCCTGGCAAATGCTGCGCCAGGCGCTGCGCATGCCGGGGCGTCCGCCCTACCGCCTGCAGGACATGGCGCAGGACAGCCTGGGCGTGCTGGACGCGCTGAACATCGAACGCGCCCATGTGCTGGGCGTGAGCATGGGCGGCATGATCGCCCAGCGCATGGCCATCGCGGCACCGCAGCGCCTGCGCAGCCTGACCAGCGTGATGAGCAGCAGTGGCGCGCGCGGCCTGCCCGGACCAAACGCTTCGGTGCGGCAGGCCCTGCTGCGCCGCCCCGGCGGCGACACCGAGAGCATCCTGCAGCACATGCTGGCGCTGTACCAGCTGATCGGCAGCCCGGGCTTTCAGGACGACCCCGAGCGCCTGCGCCGCCGCATCCTGGCCGGCATCCACCGCAGCTACCACCCCGAAGGCACGGTGCGGCAGATGTCCGCCATCCTGGCCGACACACGGCGCGCCCAGGCCCTGACCAGCCTGCGCTGCCCGACCCTGGTGGTGCACGGCCGGCAAGACCCGCTGGTGCCACTGGCCTGTGGCGAAGACTGCGCCGCGCGCATCCCCGGCGCCCGGCTTGAGGTCATTGACGGCATGGGGCACGACCTGCCCGATGGCGTGGTGCAGCGCCTGCTGCCCCTGCTGCTGCCCCACCTGGCCGCGCACTGAGACCCCGGGCCCGGGCCATGGCCAATCCGCGGGGAACGAGCGATGGGGAAGGCCACGGCGCTGGTCATGGCCAGGCCCGGGCCGGGTTCAAGTGGGCGACCCCGCCTCGGGGGCAAAGTGCACGCTGACGCGCAAACCGCCCAGGCGCACCGCGTCGCCCAGTTCGAGGCGCGCGCCATGCTGGCGGGCCACCGCCTCGACGATGGCCAGGCCCAGGCCGCTGCCAGGGATGTCGGACACCGCGTCGCCGCGCATGAAGCGGTCGCGCACCCGGCTGCGTTGCGCGGCCGGGATGCCGGGCCCGCTGTCCTCCACCCACCAGACGGGCTGGCCCGACACCGGGTCGCGCTGCAGGCCCACATCGATCTGGCCCGGCCCCGGCGTGTACTTGATGGCGTTGTCCAGCAGGTTGCGCAGCAGCACCCGCAAGCCCTCGGGCTGGCCGGGCACGCTCCAGGGGCCTTCAACAGTCCCATCGGCCAGGCCCAGGTCCAGACCGCGCGCGCGCGCCAACGGCAGCGCATCGGCCACGCCTTCGCGCGTCAGCGCCAGCAGGTCGACTGGCACGGCGGCGCGTTGGGCCGCCGCGTCAAGGCTTTCGTGGCGGGCCAGCAGCAGCAACTGGGCCACCATGTCGATGGCCCGGTCGATGCCCTCGCGCAGGCGCTGCTGGGCCTGCTCGCGGGCCGCGTCGTCGGGCGCCCGTTGCAGGGCCTGCAGCTGCAGGCGCAGCGCGGTCAGCGGGGTGCGCAACTCGTGCGCGGCATCGGCCACAAAATGGCGCTGTGTCTGCAGCGTGGTTTGCACGCGCGCGAACAGCGCATTGAGCTCGGCGACCAGCGGGCGCACCTCGTCGGGCAGGTCGCGGTCCGGCAGCGGCGCCAGGTCGTCCGCGCTGCGCTGTGCAACCTGACGCTGCATGCGCTGCACTGGGCGCAGGGTGCGGCCAATGATCCAGCCCACCACCAGCATCAGCAGCGGCGTGATGCCCAACAGCGGCAGCACCGCGCGCAGCGCCAGGCCGCGGGCCCGTGCGTCGCGTTCGCCCATGTCCTGCGCGATCTGCACGGTCTGCAGCGGCGATTGCAGGGTGTAGACGCGGTAGCGGGCACCGTCGACCTCCAGGTCCGAAAAGCCCAGCACCGCCCGCCCGGGCAGCACCGAGCGGGGCGAGCGGAAGATCTGCAGCCCGTCCGGACCCCAGACCTGCACCTCGATGCCGCCGCCCTCGGACTGGCCCGGGTGCAGCGCGCCCAGTGGCAGGCCCTCCTGCACCTGGCGCGCCAGTTGTTGCAGGTGTTCGTCGAACAAGGCGTCGGCCTCGCGCAAGGCATTGCGGTAGGCCGCGGTGGCCAGCACCGCACAGGCCAGCAAAATGGCGCCCAGCACCAAGGCCTGCAGGCGCGCGCGCAGCGAGTGGCGCCGGGGCGGGCGTGGTGATCGCCATGCCACCAGCGGCCCGGCCGGGGGGCGGGGCGGGGCGTCGCTCATTCGCGCGGCACCAGGTAGCCCAGGCCGCGCACGGTCTGGATCAGCGAGGCGCCCAGCTTCTTGCGCACGCCATGGATGTAGACCTCGACCGCGTTGCTGCTGACCTCGTCCTTCCAGCTGAAGAGCTTTTCTTCGAGCTGGGCCCGCGAAAAAATCACCCCGGGGCGCGCCAGCATCGGCTCGAGCACGGCCCATTCGCGGGCCGACAGGCTGACCGGCTGGCCCTGCCAGCTGGCTTCGTGGGTAGCGGGGTTGAGGCGCACGCCGTGCTGCTCGAACACCGGCCCGGCCTGGCCGGCCTGGCGGCGCAGCAAGGCCCGCACGCGGGCCAGCAACTCGTCGGTGTCAAAGGGCTTGACCAGGTAGTCGTCGGCCCCGGCGTCCAGGCCGGCGACCCGGTCACCTACCGCGTCCCGCGCGGTCAGCACCAGCACCGGCAAGGTGCTGCGCTGCGCGCGCAGCTCGCCCAGCACCTGCAGGCCATCGCGGCGCGGCAGGCCCAGGTCGAGCAGCATGAGGTCGTAGGCGTGGCTGGCCAGGGCGGTTTGGGCCATCTCCCCGTCGCGCACCCAGTCGACGGCGTAGTGCTCGGCGCGCAGCACCTCGAGCACGGCCTGGCCGATCATGGGGTCGTCTTCTACCAGCAACAGTCTCATGGCGGGGCCTCGCAAGGCGGAGAGGGTGAAGTCGGGCAGTGTGCCCGGCCCGACTTAGGCCAGTCTGAAGCCCCGGCAGGTGCCGGGGCACCGCCCTCAGGCGGCCAGGCGCTGGCGGTGGCGCGCGATCTGGGCGCGCACCTGCTCGGGCGCGGTGCCGCCCAGGGTGTTGCGGGCGTTCAGCGAGCCGCGCAGGCTCAGCACCTCGTAGACGTCCTGCTCGATGCTGGGGTTGAACTGCTGCAGCACGGCCAGCGGCAGCTCGGACAGGTCGACCTGCTGGGTGATGGCCGCCTTGACCGCGTGGGCCACGGTTTCGTGGGCGTCGCGGAAGGGCAGGCCCTTCTTGACCAGGTAATCGGCCAGGTCGGTGGCGGTGGCGTAGCCGCGCTTGGCCGCATCTTCCATGGCCTGCGGGCGCACGGTGATGCCGTCCACCATCTCGGCAAAGATGCGCAGCGTGTCCTTGAGCGTGTCGACGGTGTCGAACAGCGGCTCCTTGTCCTCCTGGTTGTCCTTGTTGTAGGCCAGGGGCTGGCCCTTCATCAGGGTGATCAGGCCCATCAGGTGGCCCACCACGCGGCCGGTCTTGCCGCGCGCGAGTTCGGGCACGTCGGGGTTTTTCTTCTGCGGCATGATCGAGCTGCCGGTGGTGAAGCGGTCCGCGATCTGGATGAAGCCAAAGTTCTGGCTCATCCACAGGATCAGTTCTTCAGACAGGCGGCTGATGTGCACCATGGCCAGCGAGGCCGCTGCGGTGAACTCAATCGCGAAGTCGCGGTCGCTCACGGCGTCCAGGCTGTTCTGGCAGACGCCGTCCATGCCCAGGGTCTGCGCCACGCGGGCGCGGTCCAGCGGGTAGCTGGTGCCGGCCAGTGCGGCCGAGCCCAGCGGCAGGCGGTTGACGCGGCGGCGCACGTCGGCCATGCGCTCCGCATCGCGGCTGAACATTTCGACATAGGCCAGCATGTGGTGGCCAAAGCTCACCGGCTGCGCCACCTGCAGGTGGGTGAAGCCCGGCAGGATGACTTCGACGTTGCGCGAAGCGATGTCGAGCAGGGCTTTTTGCAGGTCGACCAGCAGGCCGCTGATCAGATCAATCTCGCCACGCAGCCACAGGCGCACGTCGGTGGCGACCTGGTCGTTGCGGCTGCGGCCCGTGTGCAGACGCTTGCCGGCGTCACCGACCAGCTGGGTCAGGCGGGCTTCGATGTTCAGGTGGACGTCTTCGAGGTCGAGCTTCCACTCGAAGGTGCCGGCTTCGATCTCCGCGCGGATCTGGGCCATGCCGCGCTGGATGGCGGCCAGGTCGTCGGCGCTGATGATGCCCTGGGCCGCCAGCATGTCGGCGTGGGCCAGGGAGCCCGTCAGGTCGGCCAGCCAAAGGCGCTTGTCGAAGAAGACGCTCGAGGTGTAGCGCTTGACCAGGTCGCTCATGGGCTCGGAAAACAGGGCCGACCAGGCCTCCGATTTTTTGTCGAGCTGGTTAACGGAGGCCGATGCAGCCTGGGCTGCAGAGTTGGAGCTGGTGGACATGGGGGTCAATAATCCGGTTCGGGCAGCCGCCGTCAGGCCGCTGCCCATGAGGCGCATGAAAGGCGCGTGGCAATGAAAGATTCTCAAATTTTATCGACCTTCGGCGGCACCCCGACCGAGCCCCCGTCGCCAACCCCGGCCCGGGCCCCGGCGCTGGTGTTCGACGCCTGCCACCTGGGCGTCATCCTGCGCGCCCTGTTGTTCGTCGAAACCGTGCTGGGCGTGGCCGTGATGTACCGCGCCGACGACTTTGTGAGCTGGGTCACCGGCCTGGGCCTGCTGACCATGGCGGGCTTGCCTGGCACCCTGGCCTGGCTGGTGCTGGCGTGCAGCCTGAAGCGGCCACTGGCCGGCCTGCCCACCGGGGGCCAGTACCTGGCCGGGGCGGTGCTGGGCGCGCTGGCCGGGCTGTACGGCTGCTTCATGCTGTCGCTGGGCCCGTTCCTGACCCAGGCCCCGCCGTGGCTGGCCAGCGCCATGACCGGCGCCTTGCTGGCCAGCCTGCTGGTGGGCGCGCTGCTGCTGCGGGCCCGCGGCCGCACCCCGGCCACCACCACCGCGCGGCTGGCCGAGCTGCAGTCGCGCATCCGCCCGCACTTCCTGTTCAACACCCTGAACAGCGCGATCGCGCTGGTGCGTGCCGAGCCGGGCCGCGCCGAAACCCTGCTGGAGGACCTCAGCGACCTGTTCCGCGCCGCCTTGCTGGACCAGGGCGAGACCACCACCTTGGCCCAGGAGGTGCAGTTGGCACGCCACTACCTGGCCATCGAGCAGGTGCGATTTGGCGAACGGCTGCGCGTGCAGTGGCAGATCGACCCGGCCGCCGACCGGGCGCGCCTGCCGCCGCTGCTGCTGCAACCGCTGGTGGAGAACGCCATCAAGCACGGCGTCGAGCCCAGCACCGAGGGGGGCGAAGTGCAGGTGCGCACCCGGCTCACCGGCCAGCGCGTGCGCATCGACATCCTGAACACGCTACCAAACGCAACATCGACCGACGGGTCCCGCACGGCGGGCCACGGGATTGCGCTGGCAAATGTAAGGGACCGCTTGCGTTTGTTGCACGACGTCGAAATTGAGTTCAACGCTGGGGTCCGGGACGACCACTACCATGTCCGAATCACGTTTCCAGCGTGAGCCGGGCGCGGTGATATGACCGCCACATTGATCCACCCTCCGTCCCGAAAGCACCATGGAGCTTCACTATCTGATCGTTGACGACGAGTCCCTGGCCCGCAGCCGCCTGCGCGCCTTGCTCAGCGAATACAAGCCCGACCAGCCTTACACCGTCCAGGAGGCCGCCAACGCCGTCACCGCCATGGGGGTGCTGGACCGCGAGCCCATCGACGTGGTCCTGCTCGACATCCACATGCCGGGCACCGACGGCCTGGGCCTGGCCAACCACCTGCGCATCCTGCGCCGCCCACCGGTGGTGATCTTTGTCACCGCCCACGCCGAGCACGCGGTGCAGGCCTTCGACCTCGACGCGGTGGACTACCTGACCAAACCCGTGCGCTCCGAGCGCCTGCGCGACGCGCTGGCCAAGGCCGAGCGTCGCCTGCAGGCCGCACGGGGGCAACTGCCGCCCCCGGTGCCCACCGAGCACCTGATCATCCAGGACCGCGGCCGCACCGAGCGGGTGCCGCTGGCCGAGGTGCTGTACTTCAAGGCCGAACTCAAGTACGTGACCGTGCGTACCGCCGTGCGCAGCTACATCCTCGACGGCTCGCTGAGCGAACTCGAAAGCCGCTACAGCAGCCAGTTCATGCGCATCCACCGCAACGCCCTGGTGGCCCGCCACGCGGTGCGCGCGCTCGAAAAGCACTTTGACGCCGAAGAGGGCGACGGCTGGGCCGTGCGCCTGCAAGGGCTGGACGAACGCCTGTCGGTGTCGCGCCGGCAACTGGCGGCCGTGCGCGAGGCGATCTCCGCCAACTGAGGCCCCGCCCCCGGCTGGGCGCCCCGGGGCCGGACCCCAGCGCGAGATCCGCGCCCATTGCGTTCGCCCCCTTCCCCACTCAGCCCCTCGCCCCCTCCCCTGTTCTCCTCCACCCGATCACCCCGTCGATGAGCGGCCGTTCGCTGGGTCACGCTGCGCTCACCGCTCTGGGCGGGTCAGCGCTCCGGGGTGGGCGCGCGCGCAGCGCTGCCCACCGCCTGCTGCACCACCTCCCGGATCAGGTCCAAAGCCCGCTTGTGGGTCTCGGTGGCAGGGCGCCGGGACGACCACACCAGGTTCAGCTCGCTCATGACGCGCGGCGAGTGGATGGCGTGCAGCGCAAACGGCGCCGCATTGTCAAAGTTGCTCAGGGTGTAGGCGGGCAGCACCGCGTGGCCCAGGCCCTCCTTGACCAGGTTCAGGATGGCGTTGAGCCCGTCGACCTGCAGGGTGACGCGGGGCTTGAGGCCAAAGCGCGCCATCTCGCCGTCCAACAACAGGCGAAACACATTCGGACTGCTGGGCAGGATCAGCGGCAAGGCGGCCACCTCGCGCAGGCTCAGCGCGGGCGGCAAGGGCTGGGCCTGGGTCAGCGGGCTGTCGTGGGCCGCGATCAGCACCAGCTCCTCCTGGTGCAGGCTCAGGCTGTCCAGGTCGGGCGAGTGGTTGGGGTTGTAGAGCACGGCCATGTCGAGGTTGCCCACGCGCAAGCCCTCGTACATCTGCACCGAGAAGCCCTCGGTCAGGGTCAGGCGCGCCTGCGGCAGGTGCTGCATGAAAGCCCGGGTCAGCGGCACGGTGATCAGGCGCGACAAGCTGGGCGGCAAGCCAATCGACACCCGCCCGGCCAGCGCACCACGCACGGCGCCCAGCTCTTCGCGCGCCACCTCGACCTGGTGCAGGATGCCGCGCCCATGCTCCAGCAGCAGCTTGCCGCTTTCGGTCAGCTTGACACCGCGGCCGTTGCGGTCAAGCAGGTTCTGGCGCAACTCCACCTCCAGCAGCCGCACCTGGCGGCTCAGCGCCGGCTGGGCGATGTTGAGCGCGATCGAAGCCCGGGTGAAGCTGCCCAGTTCGGCCACGCGCACAAAGTATTCGAGTTGCTTGAGGTCCATACCGCGAGAAAAATGTATAACTTTCGTCAAACTATATCAATCCGGCATACCAGCTAGACGCCACAGCCGCTGGCTCGATGGCCCCGGCATGGCCAGAATCGCGGCCATGCAAACCCCCATCCCCTGTCTGTTCATGCGCGGCGGCACCTCCAAGGGGCCGTTCTTCCTGGAAACCGACCTGCCGGCTGACCTGCCCACGCGCGACCGCGTGCTGCTGTCGGTCATGGGCTCGCCCGACAAACGCCAGATCGACGGCCTGGGCGGCGCCCACCCGCTGACCAGCAAGGTGGGCATCGTGCGCCCCAGCACCACCCCGGGCGTGGACCTCGACTTCCTGTTTGCCCAGTTGCAGCCCGACAAGGACACGGTGGACACCACCCCCAACTGCGGCAACATGCTGGCCGCCGTGGTGCCGTTTGCGCTGGAGCGCGGCCTGGTGCAGGCCCAAGGGGACACCAGCACCTTCCGCGTGCTGACCCTGAACACCGACATGCAGTGCGACATCACGGTGCAAACCCCGCTGGGCCCGAACGGCCAGCGCCATGTCGAGTACGCGGGCGACGCGCGCATCGACGGCGCACCGGGCAGTTCGGCCCCGATCACCATCAACTTCCTGGACACCGCCGGTTCGGTGGCGCCGGGCCTGCTGCCCACCGGGAACGTGCGCGATGTGATCGATGGCGTGGCCGTGACCTGCATCGACAACGGCATGCCGCTGGTGATCTTCAAGGCCGCCGACGTGGGCCGCACCGGCTATGAAAGCGTGGCCGAGCTGAACGCCGACACCGAACTCAAGGCCCGCATCGAACGCCTGCGCATTGCCGCCGGCCACGCCATGGGCCTGGGCGACGTGACGCCCAAGAACTACCCCAAGATGACCCTGATCGCGCCGCCGCGCGACGGCGGGGCACTGAGCACCCGCAGCTTCATCCCGCACGTCTGCCACGACGCCATCGGCGTGCTGGCGGCCGTCACCGTGGGCACCGCCTGCGTGCTCCAGGGCTCGGTCTGCGACGGCGTGGCCGTGGTGCCCGAGGGCGCCAGCAAGAAGGTGTCGGTGGAACACCCGACCGGCGAGTTCAGCGTCGAGCTGGCCACCGAACCCGCGGCCGACGCGCCTGGCGGCCAGGCCGTCACCAAGGCCGCCCTGCTGCGCACCGCCCGCCTGCTGATGCGTGGCGAGGCGATGGTGCCCGCCAGCGTCTGGGCACCCGCGCGCTGAGCCTCTGCCACCGGGCTGGCCGCGTGCCTGCCCGCCCCCGAACCCAACTGAACACACTGGAGAGAGAGCAATGATCATCGACGTACACGGCCACTACACCACCGCCCCGGCCGCCCTGGGCGCCTGGCGCGACCTGCAGATCGCTGCCCTGAAGGACCCGAGCAAGGCCCCCAAGGCCTCGGACCTGAAGATCAGCGACGACGAACTGCGCGAGTCGATCGAGACCAACCAGCTGCGCCTGATGAAGGAGCGCGGCTCGGACCTGACCATCTTCAGCCCGCGCGCCAGCTTCATGGCCCACCACATCGGCGACTTCAACGTGTCCTCGACCTGGGCCGCCATCTGCAACGAGCTGTGCTACCGCGTCAGCCAGCTGTTCCCTGAGCACTTCGTTCCGGCGGCCATGCTGCCGCAGTCGCCCGGCGTCGACCCGGCCACCTCCATCCCCGAGCTGGTCAAGTGCGTCGAGCAGTACGGCAACGTCGGCATCAACCTGAACCCCGATCCGTCGGGCGGCCACTGGACCAGCCCGCCGCTGTCCGACCGCCACTGGTACCCCATCTACGAAAAGATGGTCGAGTACGACATCCCGGCCATGATCCACGTCAGTACCAGCTGCAACAGCTGCTTCCACACCACCGGCGCGCACTACCTGAACGCCGACACCACGGCCTTCATGCAGTGCCTGACCAGCGACCTGTTCAAGGACTTCCCGACGCTGAAGTTCCTGATCCCGCACGGCGGCGGCGCCGTGCCTTACCACTGGGGCCGTTTCCGCGGTCTGGCGCAAGAACTCAAGAAGCCGCTGCTCAAAGACCACCTGCTGAACAACATCTTCTTTGACACCTGCGTCTACCACCAGCCGGGCATCGACCTGCTGACCAAGGTGATCCCGGTCGACAACATCCTGTTCGCCAGCGAGATGATTGGCGCCGTGCGCGGCATCGACCCTGAAACCGGCCACTACTACGACGACACCAAGCGCTACGTCGCCGCCACCCCCAACCTCAGCGACGAAGACCGCTACAAGGTCTACGAAGGCAACGCCCGCCGCGTCTTCCCGCGCCTGGACGCGCAGTTGAAAGCCAAGGGAAAGTAATTTCGAGCGAGCGCGCGCGCCCTGTCGTCGCAAGAGGCCGGGGTGAGCGTTTGGCGCAGGTCAAGGCGGAGCCCGCCAAGCGGGCGGGGGACACGGAGCCAAGCGCTCACCCCGGCCTCCGCCCCTTCCGCCCCCTCCGCCCCCTCTTCAACCACTGAACACACTTGGGAATCAAGACATGTACGAACTCGGAGTTGTCTACCGCAACATCACCCGCGCCGACCGCGCCGCCGCCGATGGCCTCGCGGCCCTGGGCAGCGCCACCGTGCACGAAGCCATGGGCCGCGTCGGCCTGTTGAAGCCCTACATGCGCCCCATCTACGCGGGCCAAAAGGTCTCGGGCACGGCCGTCACCGTGCTGCTGCAGCCGGGCGACAACTGGATGATGCACGTCGCGGCGGAGCAGATTCAGCCCGGCGACATCGTGGTCGCCGCCGTCACCGCCGAGTGCACCGACGGCTACTTTGGCGACCTGCTGGCCACCAGCTTCCAGGCCCGTGGCGCGCGCGCCCTGATCATCGACGCCGGTGTGCGCGATGTGGCCACGCTGCAAGAGATGAACTTCCCGGTCTGGAGCAAGGCCATCAGCAGCAAGGGCACCATCAAGGCCACCCTGGGCTCGGTCAACATCCCCGTGGTCTGCGCCGGCATGCTGGTGACACCGGGTGACGTGATCGTGGCCGACGACGACGGCGTGGTCTGCGTGCCCGCCGCCCGCGCTGCCGAGACCCTGGCCGCGGCCCAAAAGCGCGAATCGTTCGAAGGCGAAAAGCGCGCCAAGCTGGCCAGCGGCGTGCTGGGCCTGGACATGTACAAGATGCGCGAACCGCTGGCCGCCGCCGGCCTCAAGTACATCGACTGACGCCACGCGCACCGCCCCGGGCCTGTGGCCCTGGGCGCACGTTCCCCCTGATTGCCCGCCCGGTCCGCCCCCCTTCGGCAGCGGCCCGGCGCTCACCCCGAGAGACTGACATGAGCAAACCCACGACAGGCGATTTCACCAAGACCTCCGGCTGGCTGGACTGGTACGACGGCCCGAGCCAGCCGCGCTTCCAACTGCCCGCAGGCAGCGTCGACGCGCACTGCCACGTGTTCGGCCCCGGCGCCGAGTTCCCCTACGCCCCCGAGCGCAAGTACACCCCTTGCGACGCCAGCAAGGCCCAGCTCTACGCCCTGCGCGACCACCTGGGCTTTGCCCGCAATGTGGTGGTGCAAGCCACCTGCCACGGCGCCGACAACCGCGCCATGGTCGATGCCCTGGTCCACTCCAACGGCAAGGCCCGCGGCGTGGCCACGGTCAAGCGCAGCGTGAGCGACGCAGAGATCCAGGCCATGCACGACGCCGGCGTGCGCGGCGTGCGCTTCAACTTCGTCAAGCGCCTGGTCGACTTCACGCCCAAGGACGAGCTGCTGGAGATCGCCGGCCGCATCGCCAAATGGGGTTGGCATGTGGTGATCTACTTCGAGGCGGTGGACCTGCCCGAGCTGTGGGACTTCTTCACCGCCCTGCCCACCACCGTGGTGGTCGACCACATGGGCCGCCCGGACGTCAGCAAGCCCCTCGACGGCCCCGAGTTCCAGCTGTTCCTGAAGTTCATGCGCGAGCACCCGAACGTGTGGAGCAAGGTAAGCTGCCCCGAGCGCCTGAGCGTCAGCGGCCCCAAGGCCCTGAACGGCGAACAAAATGCCTACACCGACGTGATCCCCTTCGCCAAGCGCGTGGTGGAGGAGTTCCCCGACCGCGTGCTGTGGGGCACCGACTGGCCGCACCCCAACCTCAAGGACCACATGCCCGACGATGGCCTGCTGGTGGACTTCATCCCGCACATTGCGCCGACGGCTGAGTTGCAGCAAAAATTGCTGGTCAGCAACCCCATGCGCCTGTACTGGCCGGAAGAATGACCCCCACGCTCCGCCGCTGCCCCCTGAGGGGGTGCAAATCGCCTTGGGGCGGCCCGGCGATCGCAATGCCCCCACGCTCCGCCGCTGCGCGGGTCGCTGCCCCCCGAGGGGGTGCAAATCGCCTTGGGGCGGCCCGGCGGCGATTTGGACCGTTTTAATGGAGAGTTTGAATGGCACTTGATAAACCCTACCTGGACGTGCCCGGCACGACCATCTTCGACGCCGAGCAAAGCCGCAAGGGCTACTGGCTCAACCAGTTCTGCATGTCGCTGATGAAGGCCGAGAACCGCGAACGTTTCAAGGCCAACGAGCGTGCCTACCTGGACGAATGGCCGATGACCGAGGAACAAAAGCAAGGCGTGCTGACGCGCGACCTGAACCGCTGCATGGCCGCGGGCGGCAACATCTACTTCCTGGCCAAGATTGGCGCCACCGACGGCAAGAGCTTCCAGCAGATGGCAGGCTCGATGACCGGCATGACCGAAGAGGAGTACCGCAACATGATGATCAAGGGCGGCCGCTCGGTTGAAGGCAACCGCTACATCGGCGAAGACGGCGACGCCCAGGCCCACCGACAACCCCAGGGCAGCGCCCACCAGAAAGCCTGACATGGCCAAGATCACTGCATCCGTCTTCACCTCGCACGTCCCCGCCATCGGCGCGGCCATTGACCTCGGCAAGACCGAGGAGGCCTACTGGCAGCCCCTGTTCAAGGGCTACGAGTACTCCAAACAATGGATGAAGGACAACCGACCCGACGTCATCTTCCTGGTCTACAACGACCACGCCACGGCCTTCAGCCTGGAGATGATCCCGACCTTCGCCATCGGCACCGCCGCCGAGTTCCAGCCCGCTGACGAGGGCTGGGGCCCGCGCCCGGTGCCCAAGGTCATCGGCCACCCCGAGCTGGCCAGCCACATCGCGCAAAGCGTGATCCAGCAGGACTTCGACCTCACCATCGTCAACAAGATGGACGTGGACCACGGCCTGACCGTGCCGCTGTCGCTGATGTGTGGCCAGCCCGAAGCGTGGCCCTGCCCCGTCATCCCGTTCGCGGTCAACGTGGTGCAGTACCCGGTGCCCTCGGGCCGCCGCTGCTACAACCTGGGCCGGGCGATCCGCAAGGCGGTGGACAGCTTCGATGAGAACCTCAACGTGCACATCTGGGGCACCGGGGGCATGAGCCACCAGCTGCAGGGCCCGCGCGCCGGGTTGATCAACAAGGAATGGGACAACGCCTTCCTGGACCGCCTGATCGCCGACCCCGATGGCCTGTCCCAGGTGCCGCACATCGAGTACGTGCGTGAAGCCGGCTCCGAGGGCATCGAACTCGTGATGTGGCTGATCGCGCGTGGCGCGATGGACGACGTCAACGGCGGCAGCCAGCCGCCCCTCGTCAAGCACCGTTTCTTTCACGTCCCGGCGTCCAACACCGCCGTGGGTCACCTGATTTTGGAGAACCAAGCATGAGCAACAGCAAGACCATCAAAGTCGCCCTCGCGGGCGCCGGTGCCTTTGGCATCAAGCACCTGGACGGCATCAAGAACATCGACGGCGTCGAAGTGGTGTCGCTGATCAGCCGCGACCTCGAGAAGACCCGCGAAGTGGCCGCCAAGTACGGCATCGGTCACGTCACCACCGACCTGGCCGACAGCCTGGCCCTGCCTGAAGTCGACGCCGTGATCCTGTGCACGCCGACCCAGATGCACGCCGCGCAAAGCTTGGCCTGCCTGAAGGCCGGCAAGCATGTGCAGGTCGAAATCCCGCTGGCCGACAGTTGGAAGGACGCCGAAGACGTCGTGGCACTGGCCCGGAGCAGCGGCCTGGTCGCCATGTGCGGCCACACCCGCCGCTTCAACCCCAGCCACCAGTACGTGCACAAGAAGATCCAGGCCGGTGAGTTCAACATCCAGCAGATGGATGTGCAGACCTACTTCTTCCGTCGCACCAACATGAACGCGCTGGGCCAGCCGCGCAGCTGGACCGACCACCTGCTGTGGCACCACGCCGCCCACACCGTGGACCTGTTCGCCTACCAGTGCGGCAGCCCGATCGTGAAGGCCAACGCCATCCAGGGCCCGATCCACCCGACGCTGGGCATCGCCATGGACATGTCGATCCAGCTCAAGGCCGCCAACGGCGCCATCTGCACGCTCTCCCTGTCGTTCAACAACGACGGCCCGCTGGGCACCTTCTTCCGCTACATCGGCGACACCTCGACCTACATCGCCCGTTACGATGACCTGGTGAATGGCAAGGAGGAAAAAATCGATGTGTCGCAAGTGGACGTGTCCATGAACGGCATCGAGCTGCAGGACCGCGAGTTCTTTGCCGCCATCCGCGAAGGCCGTGAGCCCAACTCCAGCGTGGCCCAGGTGCTGCCCTGCTACAAGGTGCTGCACGACCTGGAACAGCAACTCAACGCCGCCTGAGCACCCCCTGCCCCTTCACGGCCCCCGCCCCCGCTGGGGCCGTTTTCATTGGAGGACCCACCCATGACCGCGACCCGACCCCTCGGCCCCTTCCACGTCAGCCCCATCGGCCTGGGCTGCATGAACCTGAGCCATGCCTATGGCCAGCCGCCCTCGTTCGAGGACGCCGAGCGCCTGCTGCTGCGCGCGCTCGACCTCGGCGTGACCCTGTTCGACACCGCCGCGCTGTACGGTTTTGGTGCCAACGAAACCCTGGTCGGCCAGGTGCTGGCCAAGCACCGTCAGAAATTCACCCTGGCCAGCAAATGCGGCATGCAGGGCGTGCGCTTTCCCGATGGCGTCAAGCGCGTCATCGATGGCCGCCCCGAGACCCTGCGCGCCACCTGCGAAGACAGCCTGCGCCGCCTGCAGACCGACGTGATCGACCTGTACTACCTGCACCGCTGGGACAAGCAGGTGCCGATCGAGGACTCGGTGGGCGCGCTGGCCGACCTGGTGCGCGCCGGCAAGATCCGCAGCATCGGCCTGAGCGAGGTGTCGGCCGCCACGCTGCGCCGCGCCCATGCGGTGCACCCCATCACCGCGGTGCAGACCGAGTACTCGCTGTGGACGCGCAACCCCGAGATCGCGGTGCTCGACGCCTGCGCCGAACTCGGCACCGCGTTTGTCGCCTTCAGCCCGGTGGCGCGCGGCTTCCTGACCGGCCAGGTGCGCGATGTGAGCGCCTTCGACGCCAAGGACATCCGCCGCGCCATGCCGCGCTTCGCCCCCGACACCTACGCGGCCAACCTGCGCCTGCTCGACGGCGTGGCCGAGGTGGCACGCGAGGCCGGCTGCAGCCTGGCCCAGCTCGCGCTGGCCTGGCTGCTGCAACGCGCGCCCCACATCATCCCGATCCCGGGCACCACGCGCATCGACCACCTCGAAGAGAACTGGGGCGCGCTCCAAGTCCGTTTGAACGCGGCGCAAATGGCCAGTCTGGACCAACTGATCAACCGCCACACCGTGCACGGGCCGCGCTACAACGCCGGCAACCAGGTGGAGATCGACACCGAGGAGTTTGGCGCTTGAGCGCCCCGCTGACCCCGGCCCTGCGCCGCCGGCCAATGCTGGTGGCGCTGGGGGCGCTGGCCAGCCTGGCAGGCCCGGGCCTGCTCAGTGCCCCAGCCCGCGCACAGAGCACGTTCCCGCAGCGGCCCATCACCCTGGTGGTGCCCTTTGCGGCGGGGGGCGTGGCCGACCTGACCGCGCGGGTCGTGGGGCAGGCCATGGGCAGCGTGCTCAAGCAGCCCGTGGTGGTCGACAACCGCCCCGGCGCGGGGGGCATTGTGGCCACCAGCCTGGTGGTGCAGGCCGCGCCCGACGGCCACACCCTGCTGCTGATGAGCAACGCCAGCGCCGTCAGCGTGCACCTGTTCAAGAAGCTGCCGTTTGACGTCACGCGCCAGCTCGCGCCCATCAGCACCCTGGGCTTTTTTGACCTGGGGCTGGCGGTGCCCGCCACGTCGCGCTTCAAGACCCTGGCCGACCTGCTGGCCTACGCGCGTGCCCAGCCCGGGCGGCTGACGCTGGGCAGCATCGCCCCGGGCAGCACCCAGCACCTGGCGGCCGAGTTGTTCAAGTCACGCGCGGGCATCGAGGCCACGGTGGTGCCCTACAAGGGCTCGCCGGCCCTGCTGCAGGCGCTGCGCGCGGGCGAAGTGGACCTGGGCTTTGAGATCCTCAGCCCGCTGCTGCCCCAGGTGCAGGCGCAGGCCCTGCGCCTGCTGGCGGTGACCGGGGCACAGCGTTTCAGCGGCCTGCCCGAGGTCGCCACCGTCAAAGAACAAGGCGTGGCGCAGTACGAGGTGGACAGCTGGAACGCGCTCGCCGCCCCGGCGGGCACGCCGCCGCAGGCGCTGGATCGGCTGAACGCGGCCGCCCGCGACGCCCTGGCCCAGCCCGCGGTGCAAAGCGCGCTGCTGAAGCTCGGCGTCAAGCCCCAAGCCGGCACCCCGGCCGAGCTGAGCCAGCTGTTGAACAGCGAGATCAAGCACTGGGGCGAGGTGGTGCGCCGAGCCGGCATCACGCCGGAGTGAGCGGACTCAGGCCGGGTTCAGCAGACTGGCCAGGTTGAAGCCCGGATCCGCCGCCTGCTCGGGCGTGGGCGACACGCCCGCATCGAGCAGCTTGCGGGCCGTCAAGTGGTCTTTGGCGGCGTTGACCGAATCCACCGCCAGCAGCCGCCCGCCGCGGTACTGGAAGACCGAGAACGGACTGTCGTCGTCCAGGCGGCCGCGCAGCACGGCCTGGTCAGCCCCTTCGGACAGGCCGGCCATCTGCAGCTTGCGCTCGTACTGGTCGGACCAGAACCAGGGCGTGGCCGTGAAGGGCCGCTCCTGACCCAGCAGGGCGGCGGCCGCGGCCTTGCCCTGCTCGGAGGCGTTCTGCACCGACTCCAGGCGCAGCAGCCGGCCGTCAGGCAGGCGGCGCGCGGCGCAATCACCGGCGGCCACGATGCGGGGGTCGGCGGTGCGGCCGCAGGCATCGACCACGATGCCCCGGTCCACCACCAGGCCGGCCTCACGGGCCAGGGCATCGTTGGGCTGCACGCCCACCCCCAGCACCACCAGCGCGCAGGGCAGCTCGCGGCCATCGGCCAGTTGCACGGCCCGGGCCTGACCGTCGTGCACCACCAGACGCTCGATGGTGACGCCCAGTTCCAGCGCCACCCCGTGGCGGCGGTGCAGCGCGGCATACCAGTCGGACAATTGCGGGCTCAGCACCCGCCCCAGCAGGCGCGGCGCGGCTTCGAGCACGGTCACGGCCACGCCCTTCTTGCGCGCCGTGGCCGCCACCTCCAGGCCGATGAAGCCGCCGCCGATCACCACCAGGGGCAGGCCCTCGGCCTGGCAACGGGCCAGCCCGGCGGCGATGGCCAAGGCGTCGTCGCGACTGCGCAGGGTCAGCACGTTGGCGGCCTCGGCGCCGGGCCATGACAGGCGCCGAGGCGTGGCGCCGGTGGCCAGCACCAGGCCGCTGTAATGCAGCGCGCGGCCGTCGGACAAGCGCACGCTTTGGGCCGCCCGATCGATGGCCTGCACCGTGACCCCGGTCTGCAGCGTGATCTGCTTGCGCGCCAGCATCTCGGGCGCGCGCATCAGCAACTGGGCCGCATCCATCTCGCCGGCCAGCCAGGCCTTGGACAGCGGCGGGCGGTGGTACGGCGCATGGGGCTCGTCACCGATCAGGGTGATGGCGGCCGGGCTGCCGGCGCTGCGCAAGGCCTCGGCCGCCATCAGGCCGGCCTGGCCGGCGCCCACAATCACCAGATGGCCTTCGGGCGCCATGGCCTCGGGCAGCGCGCCACGGGCCAGCGTCATTCCTGCACCTCGGGCAGTTGCAGCGAGCCACCAGCCAGGGCCGGGCTGGCCTTGATCTGGCAGGCGAGGCGGCTGTTGGGGCGCCGCTCGGCGGCCACGTTGTCGAGCATGTCCAGTTCACCGGCGCTGGGCGGCGGCAGCACCGCCATCAGCTGATCGTCGACGTAGCAGTGGCAGGTGGCGCAGGCGCAGGAGCCGCCGCATTCGCCGAGGATGCCTTCGATGCCATTGGCAATGGCGGCCTGCATCAGGCTCCAGCCGTCGGGCACGTCGATGGCGGTGGCGGTGCCCGAGGCTTCAAGGTAGGTCAGGGTGGTCATAAGGGGGCTCCAGGTTCAGCGGGTGCTCAGGTCCAGCACCAGCGGGCTGCGGAAGGTGGAAGAAGGCATCCAGGCCAGTTGGTCCTGCAGGCGGCGGTACTCGGGCACCACCTGGTGGAATTCCTCGAAGGCGATCTTCACCGCCAGGCGCGCGATGGCCGTGCCCAGGCAGGCGTGCACGCCGCCACCAAAGCCCAGGTGGCCGCGCGGCTTGCGCGTGATGTCGTAGACATCGGGGTGGGGGTACTGGCGCTCGTCGCGGTTGCCCGAGCCGTAGGCCAGGCAGACGAAGTCGCCGGCCCTCATGGTCTGGCCATGCAGGCTGACGTCCTTCATCAGGCGGCGCCGGAAGCGCTGGGCCGAGGTGTTGAAGCGCAGCGACTCCTCGATCGCGTCGGGCAGCAGGGCCGGGTTGGCCACCACGGCCCGGCGCGCCTCCTCGAAGCTGGCCAGGTTGTAGGCGAACATCATCATGAAGCCGCCCAGCGACTCGACGCCGGCCATGATCAGGGTGGTGGTGGTCAGCAGCACCTCGCGGTCGTCCAGGCGGTCGCCGTCGATCTCGGCCAGCGCGAAGTTGCTGATCAGGTCGTTGCGCGGCGCGGCGCGGCGCATCGCGATCACCCGGCTCGCGTAGTCCTGCATCCAGTTGTAGGCGGCGATGTGCTCGGGGCCCTTGGTGCGGGTGCGCGCATCGCTTTGCACCATCAGCACCGCGTTGTCACGCACCGTCTGCTCGTCCACGATGGCCTCGTCACCCATGGGCAGGCCCAGGGCGGCCATCAGCACCTTGACGGTGAACTGCGAGGACACCTCCTTGAAGTCGAAGCGCTCGACGCCACGCAACTGGCCGAACACCTGCTGGGCCACGGCGCGGATGGGCGCTTCGAGCGCCAGCAGATTGCGCTTCATGAAGGCGTGCTGGATCAGGCCGCGCAGGCGGTCGTGCTTCGGTGGGTCGGAGCTGCCCAGGGTGGCGCCGGCGCGGCCCGGCAGCTCGGTCATCAGGTTGCCGCTGGCCGACGAATAGGTCTGCCAGTCCTGACCGGCGCTGACGATGTCGGCGTAGCGCGAGAGGATCCACATCTGGGCCTCGGGGCTCCAGAAGCAGGGCTGCTCGTCGCGCAGGATCTTGTAGTAGGGAAAGGGGTCGGCATCGATGGCTGGCGAATAGGGGTCGAAACTGAAGGTCATGGTGTCTCCTGGGCTGCCCTCGGGGGCTGGGCTGCATTCTGTTTTGACCCAAGGCAAAACACAGTGGACGAAAGCCGGCCAATACTTGCACTTTTGACGCAGTCCGACTGACATGCCCCACGCGCCCCGCCAGCCCGCCCCCGCCCGCCGACGCTTCAGCACCCTGCCGGCCTTCGCGCTGTACGGCGAGGCCGGCAGCCCCGGCGCCGCCCTGCTGCACATCGAATCCATCGAATCGCGCAGCCGGCTCTACGACTGGGAAATCGATGCCCATGTGCACCAGGGTTTGCACCAGGTGCTGTGGCTGCGCTCGGGTCGGGTGGAGGCCGTATTGGACGAAAGCCGCAGCCTTTGCGAGGGCCCGGCGGCCCTGCTGATCCCGCCCGGCGTGGCCCATGCGTTCCGCTTCTCGTCCGACAGCGACGGCCATGTGCTGACCGTCAACGCCCATTTGCTGGCCGACGGCGAGGCCGCCGGCATGGGCGAGGCCTTGCAGCAGCTGTTCGCCCAGCCGCGCACCCTGCCCCTGGCCGCCGATTCGCCCGATGTGTCGCGCCTGCAGCCGCTGTTCGAGGCCTTGCACGCCGAAAACAGCGCCGACGATGCAGCCGAGGCGCCGGTGCCGCTGTGGCTGGCACGCGCCGTGGTCTGGCGACTGGCCCAGCTGGGCCGGCGCGGCGCGGCCGAGTCCGGCGAACGCCCGCGGCCCTCGCGCCGCCAGGCGCTTTACACGCGCTGGGTGGTGCTGCTCGAATCGCACTACCGCGAGCACTGGCCGGTGTCGCGCTATGCCGAGCAACTGGGCCTGTCCAGCGAGCGCCTGAACCGCATGGTGGCGGCCGAGACCGGTCGCAACGCCCAGCAGCTGCTGCACGCCCGTCTGGCGCGCGAGGCCTGCCGGCGCCTGGTGCACATCGCGGCGCCGGTCTCGCGCATCGCTTTCGACCTGGGCTTCGAGGACCCGGCGTATTTCTGCCGCTTCTTCAAGCGCCACACCGGCCAGTCGCCGCGCGCCTATCGGCTGCAGGCCCAGGGCCTGGCCGCGGCCGAGGGCGCGGCCGCACCGGCTCAGGCCGGCTGAACCAGCACCTCGGCCACCACCTGCTCCAGCGCGGCGCGCAGCCACTGGTGCACCGGGTCGCCCTGGGAGCGCAGGTGCCAGACCTGGTACATCGGCATCGGCGGCGTGGCCAGCGGCACCGGGGCCTGGGTCAGGCCCTGCAGGCTGTGGCGGGCCAGCAGGGACGGTGCGGTGGCCAGCCAGTCACTGCCCCGCAGCATCGCCCCCAAGGCCGCCAGGCCCGGCACATGAGCCACAAACTGGCGCTCAATGCCCTGGCTCAGCAGGGTCTGGTCGATGTCCAGCGGGCGCCGGGGCTCGTACAGCACCGACACATGCTGGGCCGCCAGGTAGTCGGCCCGACGGCGCGGCGCGGCGCGCTGCTCGGCGTCGTAGAACACCACATAGCGGTCCTCGAACAAGCGCTTTTGCAGGATGTCCGACCCCTCGGGCGGGCGCGGCGTGATGATCAGCTGGCACACCCCATCGCGCAGCAAGGCGGGCCCTGGTGCGCCCGACTTGATGACCCGCAGCGTCACCCCCGGCGCCTCGGCGCGCAGGCGCCGCAACAGCGGGGGCAACAACAGGTCGCGCTGCAGGTCATTGGCCGCGATGGTGAAGCAGGTGGTCAGGCGCGCCGGCTCGAAGCCCGCCGCCACGCTGAAGGCCTGCAACTCCTCCAGCAGCCCGCGCGCCCGGCGCGCCAGCAACTGCCCTTGCGCGGTGGCCACAATGCCGCGCCCCGATTTGACGAACAGGGCCTGCCCGACGATGGCCCGCAGGCGGTCCAGGCCGTGGCTGACGGCCGACTGGGTCAGGCCCAGGCGCTGGGCGGCACCGGTCACGCTGCCGCTGTCGACCACCGTGACCAGCAGCTGCAGCAGGCGCGCGTCCAAGCTCAACCAATCGATTTTGTTCATAGGTTAGATGAGTATCCATCTGTTTATCTTTGAGGCCCAGCTCGGAATACTCGCGGCCTGACACAGATCAACCGAAGGAGACCGCGATGACTTCCGCGACACCCGCCATCCCCGGCACCACCCTGTTTGATGGCGATCAGGCACAAAAAGGCTATGCCCTCAACAAGATGTGCTTCTCGTTCAACAGCGCCGAACAGCGCCAGGCCTTCAAGGCCGACGAAGCCGCCTACATGCGCGCCTACGGCCTCAACGAAGCACAGAGCCGCGCGATCCGCGAGCGCGACGTGCTGGGCCTGCTGGCCGCGGGCGGCAATGTGTACTACCTGGCCAAGTTCGCCGGCATCCTGGGCCTCGATGTGCAGGACCTGGGCGCAGCCCAGACCGGCCTCAGCAAAGAAGCCTTCAAAGCCCGCCTGGTGGCCCAGAACCAGCAACCCGACACGCTGGACGCCTGAGCGCGCGCCCAGCCTTCCCCTTCCCACCCTGACACCCCGGAGAACCCCCATGGCCAAGATTGTTGGTGGCATGACCACTTCCCACGTGCCCGCGATTGGCGGCGCCATGCACAAAGGCCTGCAAAACGAGCCCTACTGGAAGCCTTTTTTTGATGGCTTCCTGCCGGTGCGCCAATGGCTTGACGACGTGCGCCCCGACATCGCGGTGGTGTTCTACAACGACCACGGGCTGAACTTCTTCCTCGACAAGATGCCGACCTTCGCGATCGGCGCCGCCGCCCAGTACCAGAACGCCGATGAGGGCTGGGGCATTCCCACCCTGCCGCCGTTCAAGGGCGCACCCGAGCTGTCCTGGCACCTGATCAACCACCTGGTGGCGCAGGACTTCGACCTCACCATCTGCCAGGAGATGCTGGTCGACCACGCCTTCACCCTGCCGCTCAAGCTGTTCTGGCCCGAGGGCGATTGCCCGGTGCTGACCGTGCCCATCTGCATCAACACCGTGCAATTCCCCTTGCCCAGCGCCAAGCGCTGCCTGGCCCTGGGCCGCGCCGTGGGCGAGGCGATTGCGGCCTGGGACAGCGACAAGAAGGTGGTGGTGATCGGCACCGGGGGCCTGAGCCACCAACTCGACGGCGAACGCGCCGGCTTCATCAACAAGCCCTTTGACCTCAAGTTCATGGACAGCCTGTTCAACGAACCCGAGTGGGCCACCCAGTTCAGCATCCCCGAGCTGGTCGAGAAAACCGGCACCCAGGGCGTCGAGTTGCTGATGTGGCTGGCCACGCGCGGCGCGGTGCCGGGCGCGGTGCGCAAGGTGCACACCAACTACCACATCCCGATCTCCAACACCGCGGCCGGCACCATGGCTTTTGCGGCGGCCTGACGGGGCCGACCAGGCCGCCAAGGGGCCTGGCGGGGGCACAGCAGAGGCGGCCGCTTCTGCCTAGAATCCGGTCACAGTGCCGGGCCCGACCCGGCTTTTCAATGCAGAGACAAGGAAACGCCATGCCCCCCCGCCTCCCCTTCACGCGCCGCCAATGCCTGGGCCTCGGTGCCACCCTGCTGGCCCCGACCTGGGCCCAGGCGCAAAGTGCCAACTACCCTGAACGCCCCGTCAAGCTGATGGTCGGCTACCCCGCCGGCGGCGCGGTGGACGTGGTGGCCCGCACCGTGGGCCAGGCGCTCACCGGGCCACTGGGCCAGTCGGTGGTGGTGGAGAACAAGCCCGGCGCGGGCAGCAACATCGCGATCAAGAGCGTCATCGACAGCCCGGCCGACGGCTACACCCTGATGGTGGCGGCCAACGCGCTGGCGGCCAACATGTCGCTGTACCAGCCTGCCCCCTTCGATGCCGAACGCGACCTGGCCCCGATCGGCCTGATTGGCCGCGTGCCGGTGGTGCTGGCGGTCAACCCGGCCTCGGGCTTCAGCAGCCTGGCCCAGTTGATCACGGCCGCCAAAAGCAAGCCCCACAGCGTGCAGTACGCGACGCCCGGCAACGGCTCGACACCGCACCTGGCGGTCGAGCTGTTCGAGCGCGCCGCGGGCCTGCAACTGACCCATGTGCCCTACCGCGGCGGCGGCCCCGCGATCACCGATGTGATTGGGGGCCAACTGCCCCTGGTCGCGGTGAACGCGCTCGAAGCGCTGCCGCATCAGAAGTCGGGCCGGCTGCGTGTGATCGCGGTGCTGAGCGCCCGGCGCAGCCCCATCTTCCCGGACGTGCCGACGATTGCGGAGAGCGGGTTTCCGGGCTTCGAGGCCTCGGTCTGGTATGGCCTGCTGGCCCCGGCCGCCACGCCCAAGCCCATCATCAGCCGCCTGCACACCGAGCTGCAAAAAGCCCTGGCGTCCAAAGACGTGCGCGACAAGCTGGCCGCGGTCGGGGGCGAGGTGACGCCTGGCAGCAGCGAGGACTTTGCCCGCCTGATCCGCAGCGAACACCAGCGCTACGAAAAAGCCATCCGCAGCGGCAACATCACGCCCGATTGACGGGCGATTGATGGTCGATTGACAGGCGATTGAGGCCCGACGGGCGCCCGGCCCGCGATCCCGGGCGACCCGCAGCGTCGGTATTCACCTCCGGTACCCGCCTCCGGTGCCTGACTGGCGCCCCTGGCCCAGCCACCAGGGCGAACGCCCGCCACACGGCTGGCGCGGCCTGAGGGCCGCCGTGGCAGGGACCCCGTGCCCCCGGCTCAGTGGGTGTGCGCCAGCAGGCTGGCCGCGGTGACCAGGCCCATGCCCAGCACCAGCCAGCTGATCTGGGCCGCGGTCTGCCGGGCTGTCAGGCGCTTTTGCAGTTGCGGGATCAGATCCGCCAGCGCCACGTAGATGAAGCTGCTCGAGGCCACGGTCAGGAAGTACGGCAACCAGTCGGGCAGCGACTCCACGAGGTAGAAGCCCATCACGCCGCCCAGCATGGTCACGGCGCCCGCCAAGGACACCTTGAGCAAGGCCAGGCGACGGTTGCCGCTGGCCTGCCCCATGACCACCAGGTCTCCCATGTGGTGCGGCACCTCGTGCGCCAGCACGGCCAACGCGGCCACCAGGCCCAGGTGCACATCCGCCACAAAGGCGGAGGCGATCAGGATGCCGTCGCCAAAGCAGTGCACGCTGTCGCCCGTGATCAGCGACCAGCCCCCGGCGCGCGGCCCATCGTGGGCGTGGCCATGCCCAGGGGGGTGCGCATGGCTGTGCCCGTGGTCATGGTCATGGTCATGGGCATGACCATCGCCGTGGTCGTGGCCTTGACCGTGTTCGTGGCCGTGATGCCACAGCTCGGCTTTGTCCAGCAAGAAGAAGAACACCACCCCGACCAACAAGGTGGCGAACAGCGCATGCGCGCCCACGCTGCCCTCGAAGGCTTCGGGCAGCAGGTGCATGAAGGCGGTGGCCAGCAGCGCGCCCGCGGCCAGGCTCAACAGGTGTTGGGCGTTGACCCCACCCGAACCCGAATTCACGCCCACCCGCAGGAGCAGCGCAGCCACCCAAACGCTGCCGATGCCAGCCCCCAGGGTGGCGAGAATGATTGCGACCAATGTCATAGAACTTGAACCCAACAGCGCAGCGCCCTCCTCAGGCCCCGCTGCGCACCAACAATGCGGGCCACCCGTGAACAGGCGCCGCCCCGCGGCGACGGCCCTGACAGCCAGGGCGTCCGATCGCGGACCCGGAAGTTTACCGGGCCGCCGCGGCCCCGGTGCGCCAGGTCGGCAAAGCCCTGCCACCCCACCACCCCGCGGGCGGGGCTTCACGCTGCGCGCGCAGATTGCTAGACTGCGGCGAGTCCCCCTCCGCCACCCCAGCCCACGACGCGCCCGACGGCGCCCGATCAGCCCCAGCCATGCCCCAGCCTTCTTCGTCGACCGCGACCCCACCGGCCTGGTGGCCCAGCACGGCCCTGGTGCTGGGCAGCGCCCTCAGCCAGGCCGCCCTGGCGCTGGCGGGCTGGCAGCTCATCATGGCGGGCCAGCCGGTGCTGTCCGCCGTGTGCGCGCTGGCCCTGGTGAGCTTGCTGGTGGGCACCCTGAGCGCCTGGAGCGCACTGCAACAAAGCCTGCAAACCGCGCACCAACTGCGCGCGGAACGCGACGAGGCCCGTGCCGCCCGGGAGCAGTTGCAAGGCGCGCTGCGCTGCTTTCCGGACGCACTGGCCCTGTTCGACGCCGAGGACCGGTTGATCATCGCCAGCGACCGCTACCGCGAGATGAACCCGACCATCGCCCCGCTGCTGCAGCCGGGCGTGCCCTTTGAACACATCATCCGGACGGCCGCCCAGGCCGGCGAGATCCTGGAGGCCATTGGCCATGAAGACGCCTGGGTCAAGCAACGCCTGGCCGAGCACCGCACCCCGCGGCAGGACTTTTTGCAGGCCCTGAGCGAGAACCGCTGGGTGCGCATCAACGAATGCCGCACCCCGGATGGCGGCCTGATCGGCCTGCGCACCGACGTGACCGACTTCGTGCGACAACAGCAGGCCCTGCAAGAGGCCCGCAGCGACGCTCAGCAAGCGCGGCGCCTGCTGGTGCGCGCGCTCGACGCCCTGCCCGTGGCACTGGAGATCTTTGACGAGCAAGACCGGCTGGTCATCTACAACCGCGCGCTGCAGCGCATGTTCAGCCACATCGACTACCCCGCCTCGGTGGGGCGGGCCTTTGCCGACATGGCTGCCGAAAGCCTGCGCCACCAGGTGGTGCTGGAGGCCATCGGTCAAGAAGACGCCTGGCTGGCCCGGCGCCTTGAAGAGCGCCAGCGCCTGGTCAACCGCACCTTCTTGCAGGCCTTCTCCGGTGAGCGCTGGGTGCAGGCCTTTGAGACCCGCACGCCCGAAAACTACATCGTGGCGGTGCGCCTGGACGTCAGCGACATGGTCAAACAGCGCCACGCGCTGGAGGCGGCCCAGCGCGAGGGCCTGCGTAACCGCCAGCTGCTGATGGACGCGATCGAAGCCCTGCCCGAAGGCCTGGCCGTCTACGACGCCGACGACAAGCTGCTGCTGTGCAACACCCAGTACCGCCAGATGTACAAGGACCTCAGCCCGCTGCTGCAACCGGGGCGCAGTTTTGAGGAACTGAACCGTTACTCGCAAGAGCAGCACCACTACGCCGACCGCCCGGGCCAGGGGCCCGACTGGGCGGCCCTGCGGCTGGCCTCGCACCGGCAACCGGGGGCAGCCCTGCTGGTGCCCATGCACGACGGCCGCTGGTACCGCGTGCACGAACGCCAGACCGCCGAGCGCATGACCGTGGGCGTGCACGTCGACGTGACCGAACTGGTGCAAAAAGAACAGCAACTGGCCAGCGCCAACGAGCGCCTGGCCACGCTGTCGGTGACCGACGGCCTGACCGGCATCCACAACCGGCGCAGCTTCGACGACGCGATGGCGCGCGAGTGGATGCGCTGCCAACGCCACCAACTGCCCCTGGCGCTGCTGCTGGTCGACATCGACCATTTCAAGCTCTACAACGACCACTACGGCCACCTGGCGGGCGACGACTGCCTGCGCCGCGTGGCCCAGGTGTTGGTGGGCGATGTGCGGCGCAGTGGCGAGATCGTGGCCCGCTACGGTGGCGAAGAGTTCGTCATCCTGCTGCCGGGCAGCACCGAGGACGGCGCGCGCGAAGTGGCCCAACGCTGCCTGGAGCGCATGCGCACCGAAAACATCCCCCATGTGGCGTCGCTGACCAGCTCGCGCCTGACCATGAGCATTGGCGCGGCGGCCTGCCTGCCCGACGCCAAAAGCCAGCCCCACGCACTGATCAACGCGGCCGACGCCGCGCTCTACCAGGCCAAACAAACGGGGCGTGCGCGCTATGTGCTGGCCTCCAGCCTGCCCCCCGCGTCGGACGCCTCGAACCCACCAAACTGGCCGCCCCCGCCCCCGCACGTGGCGGCCACCCCGGCATCCTGACTGACTGACGACCCGCCCAGACTGAGCGGCCGAGCGGGTGACAGACCCGACACCGGCGCCGGGTTTTTGACCGACTCGGTGGCGCACCGCGGCCCTTGCAGGCACCATGCAGGCGAATCGCCCGAGCCGCTCGCCCGGGCCCCCTTCCGACCGAAAGCCCCCCATGCGCATCCTTTTGACTGGCTCCACCGGCTTTGTTGGCCGGCACCTGCAACCAGCCCTGCAACAGGCCGGGCACGAGGTGCTGGGCGGGGTCTCCCCGGCCCGCGCCGCCCGCAGCCCCAACGGGGTCGCGATGGACTTCGCCCGCGACACCACACCGGGCGCCTGGCTGCCCCGGCTGGCCGGGGTGGACTGTGTGATCAATGCGGTGGGGGTGTTGCGCGACAGCGCGGCGCGCCCGATCGATGCGGTGCACCGCGACACGCCCATCGCCCTGTTCGAGGCCTGCGCCCAGGCCGGCGTGCGCCGCGTGGTGCAGGTGTCGGCGCTGGGCATCGCGGACAGCCCGACCCGTTACGCGCGCACCAAACGCGCCGCCGACGAGCACCTGCTGAGCCTGCACGCCCGGGGCGCGCTGAGCGCCCTGGTCCTGCGCCCCAGCGTGGTGTTTGGCCGTGGCGGGGACAGCAGTGCCCTGTTCATGAACCTGGCCAAATTGCCGCTGGCCCTGCTGCCCGGGCCCATGTTGACGGCGCGCGTGCAGCCGGTGTCGGTGCACGACCTGACCGCCGCGGTGGTGGCCAGCCTGGGCCGCGACCCCGGCCCCAGCGGCGTGCTGACCTGTGCGGGCCCGCAGGCCCTGAGCCTGGCGGCCCTGGTGGCCAGCCTGCGCGAGCAAAACGGCCAGCGCCCGGCCCAGGTGCTGCGCCTGCCCGACCTGCTGACCGCCCTCAGCGCGCGGATCGGCGACCTGCTGCCCGCCTCGGTGCCCTGGTGCAGCGAAACCCTGGCCATGCTGGGCAGCGACAACGTGGGGGATGCCACCGCCTTCGAGGCCCTGCTGGGCCGGCCCGCCGTGGCCTACCGCGACCTGCTGGCGCAGGCCTGGCGCTGAGCCACGGCCCTGCCGCGCGCACCGCTCCGGGCGCTCCGAGCCTCCGTCCGGGGCCCGAGGCCCGAGGCCCGGTCTCAGGCTCAGTGCGCCTGGTCCCAGTTGGGGCCCACGCCCACCTCGGCCAACAGGGGCACCTGCAGGTCGGCCACGCCCGCCATCAGGGCCGGGATGGCCTGACGCAGCCAGTCCACCTCGCCCTCGGGCAGCTCGAACACCAGTTCGTCGTGCACCTGCATGATCATGCGCGTGCCCCGGGCCTCCTGGTCCAGCACCTGCTGGACCTTGACCATGCTCTTCTTGATCAGGTCGGCCGCGGTGCCCTGCATCGGGGCGTTGATGGCCGCGCGCTCGGCGCCCGCACGGCGCGGGCCATTGGGGGAATTGATCTCGGGCAGGTACAGGCGGCGGCCGAACACGGTCTCGACATAGCCCTGGGCCTTGGCTTGGGCCCGGGTCTCGTCCATGTACTGCTTGACGCCCGGGTAACGCTGGAAGTAGCGGTCAATGTAGGCCGCCGCCGCCTTGGTCTCGATGCCCAGGCTCTTGGCCAGGCCAAAGCTGCTCATGCCGTAGATCAGTCCGAAGTTGATGGTCTTGGCATAGCGGCGCTGCTCGGTGCTGACCTGGTCGGGTGCCACGCCAAACACCTCCGCCGCGGTGGCACGGTGCACGTCCATGCCCTCGCGGAAGGCCTGTAGCAAGGCCGGGTCGGCGCTGAGGTGGGCCATGATGCGCAGCTCGATCTGCGAGTAGTCGGCGCTCGCGATCACATGGCCCGGCGCGGCCACAAAGGCCTCGCGCACACGCCGGCCTTCGGCGGTGCGGATGGGGATGTTCTGCAGGTTGGGGTCGTTGCTGGACAGGCGACCGGTCACCGCCACGGCTTGCGCGTAGTGGGTGTGCACGCGCCCATCGCGGGGCAAGGCCAGTTGGGCGAGCTTGTCGGTGTAGGTGCTCTTGAGCTTGGACAGGCTGCGGTGCTCCAGCAGCTTGGCGGGCAGCGGGTAGTCCTCGGCCAGCTTCTCGAGCACCTCCTCGTCGGTGCTGCGTGCACCGGTGGCGGTCTTCTTGACCACCGGCATGCCCAGCTTGTCAAAGAAGATCTCGCCGAGCTGCTTGGGGCTGCCCAGGTTGAAGGGCTGGCCGGCGATCTCGTAGGCCTCGGTCTCCAGTTGCAGGATGCGCTGACCCAGCTCGTGGCTTTGCTGCTGCAAGGTGGGGGCATCGATCAGCACGCCGTTGCGCTCGATGCGGTAAAGCGCCTCGCTGCTGGCGATCTCGAGTTGGTAGATGTCGAGCAGCCGGGGCTCGGCCTGCAACTGCGGCCACAGGTGAAGGTGCACCGCCAGCGTGAGGTCGGCGTCCTCGCAGGCGTAGCGCGAGGCACGCGCCACGTCGACCTGGCTGAACGGGATCTGGTGCGCACCCTTGCCGCACAGGTCCTCGTAGCTCAGGCCGCTGCGGCCCAGGTGGCGCTCGGCCAGGCTCGCCAGGCCGTGGGGCTTGTGCACTTCGAGGACATAGCTTTGCAGCATGGTGTCGTGCACGTAGCCCTGCACCTCAATGCCGTGGTTGGCAAAGACATGGCGGTCGTACTTGATGTGCTGGCCCAGCTTGGGACGGCTGGCGTCTTCCAGCCAGGGCTTGAGGCGGGCCAGCACCTCGTCGCGCGGCAACTGGGCCGGCGCGTCGGTGGCGTCGTGGCCCAGCGGCACGTAGGCGGCCTCGTCGGGCTGCACGCTGAAGCTCAGGCCGACGATCTCGGCGCGCATCGCGTCCAGCGACGTGGTTTCGGTGTCGATGGCGGCCAGCGGGGCACTCTGCAGGCGGGCCAGCCAGCGCTCCAGGTCGGCCCACTCCAGCACCGTGTCGTAGCGCAGCTCGCGCTCCGGGGGCGGGGCCTCGGCGGCCTGGGGCTGTTCGGCAAACAGGTCGCCCGTGTCGCCCGGGCCGGGGGCGGGCACGGCCGAGGGGGCCGGCGCGCTGGTGGCTGCGCTGGCGCCGCCGCCCAGGGCACGGGCCAGCCCCTTGAAGCCGTGGTGTTCGTAAAAGTCGCGCAAGGCATCGTTGGCGGGCGCGCGCAGGCTCAGGGCGTCGAACCGCGGCAGGTCAGGCACCCAGTCGCCGAGCGCGCAGTCGGTCTTGATGGTGACCAGTTGGCGCCCGGTGGGCAGCCAGCCCAGGCTGTCGCGCAGGTTCTGGCCCGCCACGCCCTTGATCTCGCCGGCCCGCGCGATCAGCGCATCCAACGAGCCATACTCCGCCAGCCACTTGGCCGCCGTCTTGGGGCCCACCTTGGGCACGCCGGGCACGTTGTCCACGGCGTCGCCCACCAAGGTCTGGAAATCGATCATCAGCGCCGGCGGTACACCGAACTCGGCCGTCACGCCGGCCACATCGCGCTTCTTGCCGTTCATGGTGTCGATGATGGTGATGCGCTCGTTGACCAGTTGCGACAGGTCCTTGTCGCCGCTGGACACCACCACCTCCAGGCCCTGCTGGGCGCCCAGCACGGCCAGGGTGCCAATGACGTCGTCGGCCTCCACGCCGGGCACGTCCAGCACCGTCCAACCCATCAGGCGCACCACCTCGTGGATGGGCTCGATCTGGCTGCGCAGGTCGTCCGGCATGGGCGCGCGCTGCGCCTTGTACTCAGGGTAGATCTCGTCGCGGAAGGTCGGGCCCTTGGCGTCGAAGATGCAGGCGGCGTAGTCGGCCGGCACCTCTTTGCGCAGGCTCTGCATCATGTTGATCATGCCGCGAATGGCACCGGTGGCCGCGCTGCCCGGGTCGCCCGGCACAGCGCGCAGGTCGGGCATGGCGTGGAAGGCGCGGTACAGGTAGCTGGAGCCGTCCACCAGCAGCAGGGTGCGCGGGCGGGCAGCAGCCTCCGCAGCCACAGCGGGCTCGGCTGGAGGGGTGGATTCGGCGGTGTCGCGGGGTTCGTCTTGCATGGACTCGATTGTGCATTGCCTACAATGAAAGCCATGCGCGCCACCACCCTTTCCCTCATTTCCTCTCTGGCGGCTGCGGCTGCCCTGTTCCTGGGCGCCCCAGCCCTGGCCCAAAGCGCGGCCACCGAGGACAGCCCCGCCCGCGCCGAAGCGCCGGCGCCGCGTTCGGGCGCCCTCAAAGGCGACCAACGCATCCAGCACATCACCGTGGAAGACAGCGGCACCCGCGTCGACGAGGTGCGCTACGGCGGCCAGACCCAAAGCGTGACGGTGCAGCCCAAGGGCAGCAGCCTGCCCGAGTACGAAGTGCTGTCCAACGACGGTGCGCGCAGCCGCCCGACGGCGCGTGACGAAGGCACCGGCCCCCTGGGCGCCCGCGTGTGGAACCTGTTCAAGTTCTGATTTTTTCCTGACCGATGGCTGTATTTACCGAAGTCTCTTTCGAAGAGGCACAGAAACTGATGCGCCGCCTGCGCCTGGGCGAGCTGCAAGACCTGCGTGGCATTGAAGGCGGGATCGAAAACACCAACTACTTCGCCAGCGCCGAGCAGGACGGGGTGCTGAACCACTACGTGCTGACGCTGTTCGAGCGCCTCAGCGCCCAGCAACTGCCGTTCTACCTGTACCTGATGAAGCACCTGGCGCAGGCCGGCATCCCAGTGCCCGACCCGCAGGGCGACCCCAACGGCGATGTGCTGCACACGGTGTGTGGCAAGCCCGCGGCCGTGGTCAACCGCCTGGCGGGCAAAAGCCAGCTGGCCCCCGAGCCCGTGCATTGCGCGGCGCTGGGCGACATGCTGGCCCGCATGCACCTGGCCGGGCGCGACTACGACCGCGAGCAGCCCAACCTGCGCGGCCTGCCCTGGTGGAACGAGACCGTGCCCGTGGTCCTGCCCCACCTGGCCGCCGAGCAAGCCGACCTGCTGCGCGCCGAACTGGCGTTCCAGAACCACACCGCCTCGGGCAGCGACTACGCCGCCCTGCCGCGGGGCCCGGTGCACGCCGACCTGTTCCGCGACAACGCGATGTTCGAAGGCGAGCGCCTGACGGGCTTTTTTGACTTCTACTTCGCGGGCGTGGACACCTGGTTGTTCGACGTCGCCGTCTGCCTCAACGACTGGTGCATCGACTGGCCCACCGGCCGCCACGACGACGCCAAGGCGCGCGCCCTGGTGCAGGCCTACGAGGCGGTGCGCCCCTTCACAGCGGCCGAGCGGGCGCTGTTCCCGGCGCTGCTGCGCGCCGGCGCGCTGCGCTTCTGGATCTCGCGCCTGTGGGATTTCCACCTGCCGCGCGAAGCCTCGATGCTCAAACCGCACGACCCGACCCATTTCGAACGCGTGCTGCGCGACCGCGTGCAGCGCCCTTGGCGGCCCTGAAAAGACCTCACGGTTCTTCAGTCCATCCAAACGGTTAAATTAGCGCGATCCAGCCTGGCCTTGGCGGCCGGGCGCTCACGCACACCCCCATGAAACTGAACATCGTCCCTGCACGCACCGGCCTCCTGTGGGTCAAACTGGGCATCAAGACCTTTGTCCGACAACCGATCGCCTTGTCGGGCCTGTTCTTGATGTTCATGGCGGTGATTTCCATGTGCACCGTGCTGCCCGTGATCGGCAGCGTGATCGCCCTGATGCTGATCCCCGGCGCCACGCTGGGCATGATGGCGGCCAGCCACGAGGCCTCGCGCGGGCGCTTCCCGATGCCCACCATCCTGGTGACGGCGTTCCGCGCCGGGCGCGAGCAACTCCAGGCCATGCTGGTGCTGGGGGCCCTTTACGCGGGCGGCTTTGTCGGCCTGCTGGGCCTGACCGCGGTGCTCGACGGCGGGCAGTTTGCCAAGCTGTACCTGCTGGGCGGGCGCGTCAGCGCCGAGTTGCTCAATGACGACGGCTTTCTGGGCGCCATGTGGGTCTTCACCCTGGGCTACCTGCCGCTGTCGCTGCTGTTCTGGCATGCGCCGGCCCTCGTGCACTGGGACCGACTGTCCCCCGTCAAGAGCCTGTTTTTCAGCCTGGTGGCGTGCTGGCGCAACAAGGGCGCGTTCACCGTGTTCGGCCTCGCCTGGATGGGGGTGCTGACGGCCGGCCTGTTGGTGGCCAGCCTGATCGGGGGGCTGATCGGCCCGGTGATTGGCAGCGGCCTGGTGATGGGCTCGATGCTGGTGCTGCTGGCCATGTTCTTCAGCTCGCTGGTGTTCACCTTCCGCGACTGCTTTGCCGCCCCGCTGAGCCCCGAGGCCCCCGCCGACGACACGCCGCCCTCGGCCTGACCCACAGCGCACCCCGCACCACCCGCACCACCCCCCAGACCGCCGGAGCCGACGCCCCAGGTGGTGCTTGGCGGTGCTTGGTGGCACCTGGTGGCGCCCGGTCGCTGAGGGTGGCACTGCGGCGGCACTGTGGCCGCCCGTCCATGCCCCTGCGCCGGCCCTGAGGCCAGCCGCCCCCACCACGGCGTCCGCACGGCGTCGCCGCTGGGTCAGGCCGCGCGGCCGCCGGACGGGGCCGCCCCCTCAGATCGGGGTCAGCTTGGCCACGCTGAGGGCCAGCCACTTGACCCCGTGGCGCGGGAAGTTGACCTGGGCCCGCGCGTCGTTGCCGGTGCCCTCGACGGTCAGCACCTTGCCCTCGCCAAATTTGTTGTGGAACACCTTCATGCCGGCGCGCAGGCCTTGCGGGGGCTCTGCTTTCTGCGGTGGCAAAGGGGCCGGGGCCGCTGCGGTGTACGAGGCAAAGTCCGGCGTGCTGCGGCCGCCCCCACCCCATGACGAGGCGCCATCGCGGCGAGCGCCCTGGCCGCCATAGCCACCGTGGCCCCCAGCCCCGAGGCCGGGCGAGGCAAAGCCCTGCTGCTTGGGCGTGAGCCACTTGAGCGAGCCCTCGGGCAGTTCGTCAAAGAAACGGCTGCGCAGGTTGTAGCGCGTCTGGCCGTGCAGCATGCGGGTCTGCGAGTGGCTCAGGTACAGGCGCTTGCGCGCCCGGGTGATGGCCACGTACATGAGGCGGCGCTCCTCTTCGAGGCCTTCGTGGTCGCTCATCGAGTTCTCGTGCGGGAACAGCCCCTCTTCGAGGCCGGTGATGAACACCGCATCAAATTCGAGCCCCTTGGACGAGTGCACCGTCATCAGCTGCACCGCGTCCTGGCCCGCCTGGGCCTGGTTGTCGCCGGCCTCGAGCGCGGCGTGGCTCAGGAAGGCGGCCAGCGGCGACAGGGTTTCGCCGGTCTCGGCGTCGGGCGGCAGCGGGTCGTCGGCCTGGATCATCGGGCGGCTCAGGTCCAGGCCCTGGCTGGCGGGTGACTGCGACAAGGTGGCCACCTGCTGCTCGGGCGACAGGGCCACCGCATCGCGGCCAAAGCCCTCCTGGGTGACAAAGCTTTCGGCCGCGTTGACCAGCTCCTCCAAGTTCTCCAGCCGGTCGGCGCCTTCGCGGTCGGCCTTGTAGTGCTCGACCAGGCCGCTGTGCTCCAGCACCAGGGCGATGATCTCGCGCAGGGTCATGCCCTCGGTCTGCTCGCGCATCACGTCGATCTTGGCCACAAAGGCCGCGATGTTGGTGCCCGCCTTGCCGCTCAGGGTGCTGACCGCGTCGTGCAGCGAACACCCCGCTGCCTTGGCCGCGTCCTGCAGTTGCTCGACGCTGCGCGCGCCAATGCCGCGCGGCGGGAAATTGAGCACGCGCAAGAAGCTGGTGTCGTCGTTGGGGTTCTCCAGCAGGCGCAGGTAGGCCAGTGCGTGCTTGATTTCGGCGCGCTCGAAGAAGCGCAGGCCGCCATACACGCGGTACGGGATGCCGGCATTGAACAGGCCGGTTTCGATCACCCGGCTTTGCGCGTTGCTGCGGTAGAGCACGGCGATTTCCTTGCGCTCGAAACCAGGCTCGGTGCCCTGGTCACGCACCAGCTGCTTGACCTCGTCGACCAGCCAGTTGGCCTCCGCGAAGTCGCTGGCCGACTCGATCACGCGCACCGGCTCGCCCGGGCCCTGGCTGGTGCGCAGGGTCTTGCCCAGGCGCTTCTGGTTGTGGCTGATCAGCTCGTTGGCGGCGTCCAGGATGTGGCTGTAGCTGCGGTAGTTTTCTTCGAGCTTGATCTGGTGGCGCACGCGGAATTCGCGCACGAAGTCGGCCATGTTGCCCACGCGCGCGCCCCGGAAGGCGTAGATGCTCTGGTCGTCGTCGCCCACCGCCAGCACCGCGTTGTGCTCGCCGCACAGCATCTTGATCCAGGCGTACTGCAGTTTGTTGGTGTCCTGGAACTCGTCGATCAGGATGTGGCGGAAGCGCCGCTGGTAATGGTCGCGCACCGATTCATGGTCGCGCAGCAGCTCGTAGCTGCGCAACATCAGCTCGCCAAAGTCGACCACGCCTTCGCGCTGGCACTGCTCCTCGTAGAGCTGGTAGATCTCGACCTTTTTGCGGGTTTCTTCGTCCCGCGCCTCGACCATGCCGGGACGCAGGCCGTCTTCCTTGCAACCCGAGATGAACCACTGGGTCTGCTTGGCCGGAAAACGCTCGTCGTCGATGTTGTACTGCTTCATCAACCGCTTGATGGCCGAAAGCTGGTCCTGGGTGTCCAGGATCTGAAAGCTCTGCGGCAGGTTGGCCAGCTTCCAGTGGGCACGCAGAAAGCGGTTGCACAGGCCGTGGAAGGTGCCGATCCACATGCCGCGCACGTTCACCGGCAGCAGGGTGCCCAAGCGCAGCAGCATCTCCTTGGCGGCCTTGTTGGTGAAGGTCACGGCCATCAGGCCGCCCGGGCTGACCTGACCGGTCTGCAGCAGCCAGGCGATGCGGGTGGTCAGTACCCGGGTCTTGCCAGAACCGGCCCCGGCCAGGATCAGAGCGTGCTCGGGCGGCAGGGTGACGGCGGCCAGCTGCTCGGGGTTGAGGTGGGCCAGCAGGGGCGAAGAAGGCGGGGCGCTGGCCACGGGGGCCGCATCGAACAGCGAATTTTGCGGGGACATGGCGCCATTGTAGAAAGCCCGCCCCGGGCCTGGGGCGCCGGGGGTCAGCGGCGCGAGGCGGGCGCTTTGCGCGGCCCGACCACGGCGTCGGACGGGAAGTCCTGCCACAGCGCATCGCGCCGTTCCAGCGCCAGACGCACCGTGTCCCGGTGCTGCTGCGCCACCGCCGAGACCAGGGCGTTGCACAAGAAAAAGGCCGAGGTGTAGGAGTCAAACGGCGACGCGTTGGCGGTCTGCACCAGCAGGGCCTGGCTGGCGTGCTCCAGCATCGGCGAGGCCGGGCTGTCGGTCAGCACCACCACCGGACAACCCAACTGCCGGAAATGCCGCGCCGCGTGCAAGGCGCCGGTCGAGTAGCGGCGCACGGTGAAGACCAGCAACACATCCTCGGGCTGCACCCAGAGCAGCTTGTCGACCAGCGCAGGCGCGCCCAGGCCCAGGTCCTGCACCCCGGGGCGGCACAGGTTGAGGTGGGCCGCCAAAAAGGCGCTGACCGGCGCGCTGTTTTTCTCGGCCAGCACAAACACCCGCCCGGGGGCCTGGACCAGCACGTCCACCACCTGCTGGAACACGGCCATGTCCAGGCCATCGCGGGTGGCGGCCAGGTTGTGCTGGTCGTGCAGCAGCGCGTCGTCCACGCACTGCTGCAAGGACCGCTCCCCGCTCAGGGTGGCCGGGGCACGCTGGGCGGCCGTCTGCAGGCGCGCGCTGAGCTCGGCCCGGGCCTCGCGCCGGGCCTCGTCCAGGCTCGCATAGCCGAGCTTGGCAAACAGGCGCACCACGGTCGACGCGCTGGTGCCCGCCTGGGCCGCCATCACGCTGGCCGAATCCAGCAGGCTTTCGGGGTAACGCCGCATAAAGGCGTCGGCCAAGGCGCGCTCGCTGGTGGTCAGGGTGGCGGCGTGGTGCAGCAAGCGGTCGGTCAAGGGCATGGGCGTCTCGTGGGGTGTTTCGTGGCGTGCGGCAAACAGCCAGTGGCGCAGCATAGCGGCTGCATTTGCAATGCTTGTTGCATGAATTATGATTTATGAAACATTTATTTCAAACCCAAACCCACCGCCTGCCAGCGCCCCTTGCCATGAGCCTCACCGCCACGCCCCCCACCGCCCTCGCCGACCAGGTCATCGCCTGGCTGGGCACCCAACAAGCCGCCATGGAGGCCTTGCTGCAGGAGATCGTCAACATCGACAGCGGCAGCCGCCAGGCGGCCGGGGTGGACCAGGTGGCCGCCGTCATCGGCGCCCACCTCGAGCGCGCCGGCCTGAGCGTGCAGACGCAGGTGTTTGAAGGCTATGGTCGCTGCCTGCAAGCCCGGCTGCCGGCCGCCCCGGGGGGCCCGACAGACGCCGGCCATGTGCTGCTGTTGGGCCACATGGACACCGTGTTCCCGGCCGGCACCGCGTCAGCCCGGCCCTACCGCGTTGAGGGCCACAAGGCCTTTGGCCCGGGCGTGGCCGACATGAAGTCGGGCCTGGTGCTGAACACCTTTGTGCTGGAGGCCCTGGCTCGCGTGGGCGGCGCCTCGCGGCCGGTGCACCTGTTCTTCAGCTGCGACGAGGAGATCGGCTCGCCGGTCACGCGCGACGCCATCCGCCAGGCCGCGCAGGGCGCCCAGGTGGTGCTGAACGCCGAACCGGGGCGCATCACCGGCAACGTGGTGACCGCGCGCAAGGGATCGTGCCTGACGGTCTTTGAGGTGCAGGGCGTGGCCGCGCACGCGGGCATCAACCCGGCCCAGGGCGCCAGCGCCATCGAGGCCCTGGCGCACAAGATCCTGGCGCTGCATGCCCTCAATGGTTGCGAGGAAGGCGTGACGCTCAATGTCGGTCACATCGAGGGCGGCATGGCCGCCAACGTGGTGGCCCCGCTGGCCAAGGCCCAGCTCGATTTGCGCTACACCGCGGCCACCGACCTCGACGCCCTGCTGAAGCGGGTGCGCGAGATCATCGAGGCCGAATCGCTGCCGCGCACCCAAGGCCGCATCCTGAGCCAGCACAGCACGCTGCCAATGGCCCCCACGCCGCCCGCCTTGCTGGCCTGCTACCAGCGCCACGCCACGCGCCTGGGTTTCCAGGTCGAGGGCGAGTTCACCGGCGGGGCCGCCGACAGCGGCATCACCTCGTCGATGGGCATCCCCACGCTGTGCGCGCTCGGCCCCGTGGGCGGTTACGCCCACAGCGAGCGCGAGTTCTGCCAGATCGACACCCTGGTGCCGCGCGCCCAGGCCCTGGCCCTGACCATCCTGGACCCGGCCTGAACTCGGCCGCGTCCAACAGCCCCCGCTTTGACCTTTGTTGGTTGACTGAATCCCCAACCGTTTGACCTGAGACCGGAGAACCCCCGCCATGACCCAAGCAAGCCCCCCGATCCTGAACCGCCGCCAATGGCTGGCCGCCGGCCTAGGCGCCAGCGCCGCCCTGTCGCCCCTGGCTGGCCTGGCCCAGAGCGACAAGTACCCCTCGCGCCCGATCACCCTGGTGGTGCCCTTCCCGCCCGGGGGCTCGGTGGACGTGATGGCCCGAACCTACTCGGAGCCGCTGTCGCGCCTGCTCGGTGTGCCCATCGTGGTGGACAACCGCCCCGGGGCCGGCGGCTCGATCGGCAGCCAGTACGTGGCGCGCGCCAAGGCCGACGGCTACACCCTGGTGGTGTCCTCGCAAAGCAGCCACCTGGCCAACCCGCTGGTGCAACCCAACCTCGGCTATGACCCGATCAAGGACTTTGAGTCGATTGCCATCCTGGGTCGCCAGCCCAATGTGCTGGTGGTGCACCCCAGCGTGCCGGTGAACAACTTGGCCGAGTTCGTGGCCTATGTGAAGGCCCGCCCTGGCCAGCTGAACTTCTGCAGCGCCGGCGCCGGCAGCATGGGCCAGCTCAATGTCGAGCTGCTACAACTGACCACCGGCATCAAGGGCACGCACATCCCGTACAAGGGCGGTTCGGGCCTGATCACCGCCATCCTCAGCAACGAAGTGCAGTTTCAGCTGGACAACCTGGTGACCGTGCTGTCGCACATCCAGGCCGGCAAGCTGCGCGCGCTGGCCGTGGCCTCGCCGACCCGCGTGGCCCAGTTGCCGGACGTGCCCACCTTTGCCGAGCTGGGCCAGCCGGCCCTGAACCTGACGTCCTGGACCGGCATTGCCGCCCCGGCCAACACCCCGGCTGCCGTGGTGCAACTGCTGCACAAGAGCATCCGCGAAGTGGCGACCAGCGCCGCGATGCAAGACACGCTCAAGCAACGCGGCGTGATCGCCCCCGAGGAGATGACCCCGGCCGCATTTGAAAAAATGATGAGCGACCGCCTGGCCCTGTACGGCGACGTGGTCAAGCGCGCCAACGTCAAGCCGGAGTGATGCACCGGGGCCCAGACCCCAGCGCGCCACCGGGTCTTGAGGCTTGTGGGACGATGGGGTCTGAACTTCTCAGGCCCCGACCATGACCCCCCTCTCCTCCCGCCTCGTGCGCTGGCGCACAGCCCTGCTGGTCAGCGCCAGCCTGCTGGCCACGGTGGCCAGCGCCCAATCCCTGTGCAGCAGCGATGGGCTGCGCCCGCGCCAGGGCGTGCTCGAACGCTTCATGGGCGCCGACTGTGAGGCCTGCTGGACGGCCCCGGGCCCGCTGCCCGCGGCTGGGTCCGTGGCGGTGGACTGGATCGTGCCCTCGGCCGCGCTGGGCGACGAAGCGGCCCTGTCGGCCGCGGCCACCCGGGACAGCCTGATGCGGCTCAACGCCCTGGACTGGCCCACCGAGTTGGCCGGTCGCACCTTTGAACACCCCCAGCGCCGCGCAGCCCCGGCGCCCGTGCCCGGCCGCCTGCGGGTGGCCCACGGCGTGGCGGTGGCCGATTACCTGGGGGTATCGATCGAATGGCAGCCGCCGCAGGACCGGTCGCGCCGCGCGGCCGCCGCCACCCGCGCCCCCGGACCCTGGACCGCGTGGTTGCTGCTGGTGGAACGCCTGCCAGCCGGCACCGAAGGGTCGCCCATCGCGCGCCAGCTGGTGCGCAACAGCCTGAGCCTGGCCGGCCCCACGGCGCCCCACCGCGGCTGGAAAGAGCTGCGCACGATGCGCCTGCCCGAGGGTGCCCGGCCCGAGCGCCTGGCCCTGGTGGGCTGGCTGCAGGATGGGCAGGGACGTATGGTGGCCATAAATGAAACCGTATGCGAAAAGGCCCCCACGCCGGGGTCGAGTCGATAGAATAAGCCACCGGGCCCAAGATTCTTGCGCCCGGTTTTTTTGGGCCTGGCGGCGGGGGTTGACCCTGCGGCAGGCGGCCCGAAGCCGGTCTCAAGCCAAGCGCTCACTCGTTTTTCAACGATCCTTCTGAAGCTTGGTTTTCTCATGGAAATTTTCGACTACGACAACATCCTGTTGCTGCCACGCAAGTGCCGCGTGCAGAGCCGCGCCGAATGCGACGCCGGCGTGACCCTGGGCGGACGGCGCTTTCGCCTGCCGGTGGTGCCAGCCAACATGAAGACGGTCATCACCCAGGAACTGTGCCTGTGGATGGCGCAGCACGGCTACTTCTACGTGATGCACCGCTTTGACATCGACAACGTCCAATTCGTGCGCGAGATGCAGTCGCAAGGCAGCTTCGCCTCGATCTCGCTGGGGGTCAAAGACGCCGACTACGCGACGGTGGACACGCTGGCCGCCCTGGGCCTGGTGCCCGAGTACGTGACCATCGACATTGCCCACGGCCATGCCGACAGCGTGCAGCACATGATCGCCCACATCAAGGCCAAATTGCCCGCCACCTTTGTGATCGCAGGCAATGTGGGCACCCCCGAAGCGGTGATTGACCTGGAGAACTGGGGCGCTGACGCCACCAAGGTCGGCATCGGCCCGGGCAAGGTGTGCATCACCAAGCTCAAGACCGGCTTTGGCACCGGCGGCTGGCAGTTGTCGGCGCTCAAGTGGTGCGCCCGCGTCGCCACCAAGCCGATCATTGCCGACGGCGGCATCCGCGAGCACGGCGACATCGCCAAGAGCGTGCGCTTCGGCGCCACGATGGTGATGATCGGCTCGATGCTGGCGGGCCACGAAGAGTCGCCCGGTGCGACCGTCGAGGTCGATGGCAAGCTCTACAAGGAGTACTACGGCTCGGCCTCCGACTTCAACAAGGGCGAGTACCGCCATGTGGAAGGCAAGCGCATCCTCGAGCCCGTCAAGGGCAAATTGGCCGACACCCTGATCGAAATGGAGCAGGACGTGCAAAGCTCGATCAGCTACGCAGGCGGCACCCAGCTGATGGACATCCGCCGCGTCAACTACGTCATCCTGGGCGGAGACAACGCGGGCGAACACCTGCTGATGTGATCGCCCCCCGCGCGAGGCGCCCTAGGGTGCCTCGCGCTTTGACGGGCCGCGCACCGCCCGCGCGCCCGCCCCAGCGAATCGCCCCCAGCCCCACTCAGGGCGCCCCCCATGACCAGGGCGTCATCGCGAAGCACCGCGTGCCCCGGGGTCCCCCGGGCGCCCGCCCAATCTGCGCCCGGTGGGCGCTCTGTGGGCGCTCCATCAACGGTCACAGCGTGATCTCCAAGGACGTGATCAATCCGCCTGCCAGTTGAAAGTGGTACCGCAGGTCGACCGGGCTGCCAGGGAAGTTGCCGGTGACGCGGCTGGTGACGAGGCACCCGCCGTCCGTGGGTGCCACGGCAAAGGGCTCACTGGTGTAGCGGTACTGACTGCTGGCCTGCCGCTGCCAGGCCCGGATGGCGTCGTGGCCGACGTGGGATCGGCCCTCGTCCTTGACCAGGGCCTGGGGGCTGAAGCAGCGGACGATGGCCTCGGCACCGTCCAGTGACGGGGCGGCGGTGAAATAGGTGGCCAGCGGCTCGGGGAGGGTCAGTGCGGTCATGATGTCGAACTCCGTGGTGATGAAGCCCCGAGGATGCAAGCCATTCAGTCATCAGTGAATCACCTAGAATTTTGATGATCTATGTAGAAATGAATACAGAATGCGCGGCTCCGACTTTGCCGAACTGAAAGCCTTTGCCGCCGTGGTGGAGCGGGCCAGCTTCGCGCGGGCAGCCGCGTCGCTGGGCCTGTCGCCCTCGGCGCTGAGCCAGACCATCCGGCAACTCGAGGCCCGGCTTGGGGCCCGGTTGTTGAACCGCACCACACGCAGCGTGGCGCCCACGGCGGCGGGCGATCAGTTGTATCGCCGCATCGCCCCCTTGTTCCAGGAGATGGCGGACGCGGTGGCCGAGGCCAGTGCGACGGCCAGTCAGACCCGGGGCACCCTGCGCATCAACACCCTGGGCATGGCGGCACGGCAGCTCATCGCGCCCCGGCTGGGTCGGTTCCACCGTGCGCACCCCGAGGTGGTGCTGGACATCGTGGTGGATGACGGTCTGAGCGACATCGTGGCGGGTCGCTTTGACGCGGGCATCCGTGTCGGTGAGCGGCTGGAAAAGGACATGGTTGCCGTGCGCCTCACGCCGGACGTGAAGATGGTCGTGGTCGCGTCGCCCGACTACCTGGCGCAACACGGCACGCCACGCACACCGGCCGACCTGCACCGGCACGCCTGCCTCAACTGGCGCCTGCAGCTGGACGGTCGGGCCTACCGCTGGGAATTCGAGAAAAATGGCCAACGCCTCGAGATGGCCGTCAACGGCCCCCTGGTCACCAACCACTCGGAGGTCGGCATCGAAGCGGCCTTGCAAGGGCTGGGACTGGCCTACGCCTTTGACCGCGGGCAGGTCGACGAAGGCCTGGCCCAGGGGCGGCTGGTGCAGGTGCTGGGCGACTGGTCGGTCACGCGGCCAGGGCTGTTTCTCTACTACCCGAACCGGCGCCACCAGCAGCCCGCGCTGAGCGCCTTGATCGACTGCCTGTTGGACCGCGACGGCGCCGATCCAGCCCCGGCGGACACGCCCCTCTGACGCCCCGCCCAGGCGGGCCTGTCCGGGCCCGCCGTGTCGCCCGCAGTGGCCGGAGCGGGCACCGGCCCGAGGGGGCCATCAACGCTGGCTCACCAGGATTTCCATGAACCGTTCGGCCAAGGGCGTGGCAGGCACGGCCTGGCGCCGGAGGATGCCCACCTCGCGAGAAAAGCGGGCCTCGGCCAGTGGCAAGGGCAGGATGCGGGTCCGGGCTTCGGGGGTCAACAAAGTGTCACTCATGAGGGCGATCAGGTCGCTGCGCTCGATCAGTTCAACCAGGGGCGTGGCGGAGTTGTTGACCTCCACGGCCACCTTGGGCGGCGGCAGGCCAGCCTGCGCCAGCCGGCCTTCCACCGTGCGCCGAGCGGCCACGCTGGGACCGGGCATCAACCAGTGCGCCTCGGCCAGGTCCGACAGCTTCAGGCGCCGCTTGGCCAGCAAGGGGTGCCCCACCCGCACAACCAAGCACAAATCATCCCGCAGCAGGACCTGGGCCTGCAGGTCATCGGGCACGGTGGCGGGCAAGGCACTGAGCGTCAGCTCCACATCCCCCTGTCGCAGCGCCAGCAACAAGGCATCGTTGAGGTGGAACTGCACCTGGACCCGGGCCGCCGGGCGCTGGGCATGCAGCCTCAGAAGCGCGGGGACAAACAGGCGCTGGGTGTAGAGCGGCGACACCCCCACGCGCAACACCCCCATGGACCCCAGGTGCAAGTCCGCCGCTTCCTTGATGGCTTCTGCCAGGCCGCTGCGCAGGCCCTTGGTGCGCTCGTGGAACCGCTCGGCCACGGGGGTCAGCGCCATGCCACGCCGGCTGCGGTTGAACAAGGCAAAGCCCAGTTCACGCTCCAAGCGCTGAATGCCCTTGGTCAGCGCCGGTTGGGACACCCCCAACGCCGCGGCGGCGCTCCTGACCTGACCGTGCTTCGCCACGGCCAGAAAGTAATCCAGATCATCGAGCGATAGAGCCATGGTTTGAATGCTTTGAACGGTTCAAGAATAACCAAATGTTATCAATCCCGGCGACTCCAGCATCCTAAACAGCGCACGGGCTGCCTACAGTGCGTCCATGAACTTTGGCACCTTCCTCCAACGCAGTGCACGGTTCTGGCCCGACAAGCCAGCCGTGTTGTTCCGTGACCAGGTCCTGACCTACCAGGCCTTGGAAGCCCGCTCCAACCAATTGGCCCACGCGCTGGCGGCCTTGGGCCTGAAGCGTGGCGACCGGGTGGCCATCGTGTCGCCGAACCGCCCCGAGATCGTGGAGTTTGAATGTGCGCTCTACAAACTGGGCCTGGTGAAAGTGGCGCTCAACGCGCGTCTGGCCCCCAGCGAATTGGCCGATGCCCTGAGCAATGCGGAACCGGTGGCGGTTGCCGCCGGGCCCGAACACCGGCGCATGGTCCAGGCGGCCGTTGCTGACCTGAACGGTCTGCAACACCACATCGGGTTTGACGTCGACCCTGCACAGGAGCCCGACTGGATCGACTACGAAGCCCTGTTGGCCCCCCACAGCACGGCCCACCGCGCCATCGACCTGCAGCCCCAGGACCTGGCGGTGCTGCACTTCACCTCGGGCTCGACGGGCAAGCTGAAGGCGGCCATGCAAACCGTGGGCAACCGCCGTGCGTCACTGCGCAAGATCATCCTGGGTCGCATGCATGCCGGCCCGGGCGATGTGCTGGCCCTGTGTGGCCCCATCACCCACGCCAGCGGCATGTTCATTCAGCCGATGCTGTTCCAGGGTGCGGCCATTTTGCTGATGGAGCGCTTTCACCCCGCCGAGATGCTGGAGGCCATCGAAAAGCACCGGGTGAGCATTTGCTTCTTTGTGCCCGCCATGATCCACGCCTTGCTGGCCGAACCCAGCCTCCGCACCCGGGACCTGTCCAGCCTGCGGCTGGTGAGCTATGGCGCGGCCCCCATGTCGCCGTCGCGCATCCGGGAGGCCTGGCAGGCCTTTGGCCCGGTCCTGGCGCAGGGCTATGGGGCCGCAGAAACCACCGGCGGCGTCATCACCCTGACCACGGAAGACCACCAACGCGCGATGAGCGGCGAGCGCCCCGAGTTGCTGGCCTCCTGCGGACGCCCGGCGGGCGAGAGCGACGTGCAGGTGCTGAACGACGCAGGCCAGGCCGTGCAGGGGGACGAGGTGGGCGAGATCTGCGTGCGCGGCGACGATGTGTTCGCGGGCTACTGGCGGGCCGACGAACTCGCGGCCCAGGCCATCGACGCCCAAGGCTGGCTGCGCACCGGCGACCTGGCCCGTGTGGACCACGAAGGCTATGTGTTCATCGTCGACCGCAAGAAGGAAATGCTGGTGTCGGGGGGCTTCAATGTCTACCCCAGCGAGGTGGAGGCGGTGCTGGCCCAACACCCCAGCGTGTACGAGGTGTGTGTGATCGGCGTGCCCGATGAGCACTGGGGTGAAGCCGTGAAGGCGGTGGTGGTGCTGCGCGCAGGACAGCAGGCCAGCGCCGAAGACATGATGGACTTTTGCCGCAGCCGCCTGGCGGATTTCAAGCGCCCACGTTCGGTGGACTTTGTCGACCAGCTGCCGAAAAACAGCAACGGCAAGCTGTCGCGCAAAGACGTGCGCGAGCCCTATTGGCACGGCCGTGAGCGCCGAGTGAACTGAACAGGACAGGCCATGACCTCCCCATCACCCACCCCCTCCGCCACGGCGGTCCCCAACGGCTTCGAGGGCTCGGCCCAGGCCGCTGAGTTCATCCAACGCGTCACGGCGTTCCTGAACGGCGAGCTGGCGGACCTGGCGCAAGCCCACGGCACGCACGAAGACCACAGTCCCAGCCGAGCGCTGCTGCAGCAGGTTTGGCGGCGCTCTCACGAGTTGGGCTTCTACGGCATGACCCTGCCCCAACCCCTGGGCGGCGCGGGCTTCAGCGTGCTGGACCATGTGCTGATCAAAGAGGCCATCTATGCCACCGGCTCGCCCTTTGCACCGCATGTGCTGGGCGAGTTGTCGGGCCCCCCCCGGCTGGGCGCGCTGATCAAGCAGGCCACGCCCGAGCAGATGCAGCGCATCATCTTGCCGGTGGCCCGTGCCGAGAAAGCCATTTGCTTTGCCATCACGGAGCCCGAGGCGGGCTCGGATGCGGGGGCGGTGCAAACCCAGGCGGTGCTCGATGGCGATCATTGGGTGCTCAACGGCACCAAGCGCTTCATTTCCGGTTCACCCTTTTGCGATGTGGCCGTCATCATCGCGTCCACGTCCGAGGACCCCCGGCAACGCGAAACCTCGGCCTTCCTGGTCGAGCGCGAGCGGGCCGGCTTTCACATCGAAGGCGGATACAAGACCATGGCGGGTCAGTCGCACACGGCCAACATCGTGCTGACCGATTGCCGCATCCCCGCCACCAACCTGATCGGCGAACGTGGCAAAGGGCTGGGCCTGGCGCTCGGGCGCATCAGCGTGAACCGTTTGCTGCATTGCCCCGCCATGGTGGGGCTGGCCCGGGTCGCGCTGGAAGACGCCAAAGCCCATGCCCTGCGACGGCGCCAGTTCGGTCAACCGATTGCGGGGTTCCAGGCGATTCAGCACCAGTTGGCCGACATGGCCACCGAACTGGCCGCCGCCCGTGCCCTGATGCTCTGGACGGCACGCAGCCTGGACGCCGGCGCCGACCCACGCGCCGAAACCGCGATGGCCAAACTGTTTTGTTCGGAGACCGCCTTCCGGGTGGCCGATCGGGCGGTGCAGGTGCTGGGGGGCGAGGGGATTGTCCAAGGCAGCCGGGTGGAGTTTCTGTTCCGCGTGCTGCGCATGTACCGCATCCTCACCGGCACCAGCGAGATCCAGCGCAACACCATCGCGAAAGAGCTTCTGAACCCCAGCAACGTGACCGGACGTTGACGCATTGAACCCGCGTGCCAACCGCACGCTACCCCCCCACAATCAGAGACAAGCCATGCCGATACTGACCCGTCGAAACCTGCTGGGCCTGGCCTTGCTGGCCAGCGCGACCGCCCAAGCGCAAGACTACCCGACCCGCCCGATCAAATGGATCGTGCCCTACCTGGCCGGCACCTCGCCCGACCTGACCACACGCCTCGTGGGCGAGGTCATGAGCGACCTCCTGAAGCAGCCCATCGTGGTGGAAAACAAGGCAGGGGTGGCGGGCAACCTGGGCGCCATGGCCGCAGCGAAATCAGCACCCGACGGCTACACCTGGGTGTACTCGGGCTCGCCCATGGCCAACAGCATGCGCATGTACCGCAAGCCCGGTTTTGATGCCTTCAAGGACTTTGTGCACATCGGCCGCATCGGGACCTCCGAGCTGACGGTGGTCACCAGCCCGGCGACGGGCATCCAATCGGTGCAGGACCTGTTGGATCGCGCACGCAAAAGCCCCGGCACGCTGACCTACGCCTCGGGCGGCATCGGGTCGCCGGCCCACATGGCCAGTGAGTTGCTGCTGCAGACGGCCAAAGCAGGGGCGCTTCATGTCCCCTACAAAGGGGCGTCCGAGTCGGTGAATGCGGTCATGGGCAAGCAAGTGGACTTCGCCGTGACGGTGACCTCGGTGTCCTTGCCCCACGTGAAGTCGGGCAAGCTGGCGCCGCTGGCGGTGACGGGCAGCGCACGCAACCCCCTGATGCCCGGCGTGCCCACCCTGACCGAGTCGGGGGTGGGCGTGACGCTGACCTCCTTTGGGGGCCTGTCGGTGCCGGCGGGCACACCGCGCGCCATCACGCAACGCATTGGCGAGGCCCTTCAACAGGCGCTCGCCCGGCCGGAGCTGATCCACAAACTGGAGAGCCTGGGCGGCCGTGTCACCCCCAGCACCCCGCAGGACTACCTGGACGCCTTGCGCGCCGAGGTGGACCAGACGGAGCAGATGATGAAGTTCGCCAAGGTGGAAGCCCAATGAAGGCGCAGACCATGGACCGCCGATCTGTTCTCACCCGCTCACTGGCCACCGCCGGTGTGCTGTTGGCGCAAGGTCACCACGCCCATGCCAACCCCGGCACACCGCCCCACACCGGTGCGCCGCGCCAGGACATCGACCTCCTCAAGGGCCAGGAAACCGAGGGCATGGACCCCACGGAACTGCATGCCTATTCACTGGGCCTGCAGGCCTACCAATACGGCTGGCCGCTGATCTATTTCGCGACCCTGCGCACGCGCTGGACACTGGACCCGCAGGGCGTGAGACGACCACTCAACTCGTGGATCCAAACCCGCGAATTCGTGGCCACCTCCCACTACCGCAATGGCGGTTCGTTCAACACCGACACGGTGTACACATCGGCCTTCATTGACTTGCGCCAAGGGCCGGTCGTGCTGTCGCTGACGGACCCCGGCCCGCGCTACTTCTCGGTGCAGATCTCTGACCTCTACACCAACAACCTGGCCTACATCAGCCAGAGAGCCGGTGGCCCGTTGTGGGGCGACTTCGTGCTGGTCCCCCCCGGTTGGCAAGGGACCCTGCCCGAGGGGCGGTTCCAGCGGGTGTTGCAGGTGCCCCAGCACTGGCTGTTTGTGCTGGTGCGCATGCGCATCGACCAAGACGACCCCGCGGAGGTGGCGCAGGCCAAGGCCCTCTATGCCCGCAACCGCATCACCCCGCTGGGCGACTTCCTGGCCGGGCGCGAGTTTGTGGCGTCGGACCACCAGGTGTTCGATGTCAATCGACTGGCTCAGAACCCGCTGCGGGCGTTCGCCACCCTCAACCACATGCTGACCGAGAACCCACCCGACGCTGACGACGCGGCCTTGCTGCAGGCGTTTCGCACCATCGGTGTCGGCCCCGGGCTGGACCTGTCGGCCAACCCGGCCACGGTCAACCGAGGCCTGGCCCGCGCCGCGCGCGATGGTTTGCGCACCTTGCGCGCGCATGTGGAGAGGCCATGGGCACGCGCGGTCAACGGGTGGTATTACTTCCCGACCCACATCGGCCAGGCCAAAACCAACGACTACCTGATGCGCTCCGCATGGCAGTCGCTGTGGGGCATCGTGGCGCATCCCCCACACGAATGCACCTACCTGTGGGCGTCGGTGGACCAGCACGGCGAGCGGCTCAACAGCCGCCGCCGTTACGAACTGGTGATGCGCCCGACCGACGTGCCCCGGGTCGAAGCGTTCTGGTCGTTCACGCTGTACCAGGACTTCAACTTGGTGCCCAACGAGATCAACCGCTGGGCCATCCGCGAGAACACCCGCGGGCTGCAGCGGGAAGCCGACGGCACGCTGCGCATCGCCATCCAGGCCCAACGCCCCGCGGACGCGCTGGTGAGCAACTGGCTGCCCGCCCCCAAGGAAGGCAATTTCAACCTGACCATGCGCAACTACATGCCGTCGGCCGAGATCGTGGCGCAGCGCTACGACCCGCCAGCGCTCAGGCGGGTGGGTTGACCGCCGGCCACGGACGGCGCCCCCCACAGGCGGGCTGACAGGGCCGGGGCGCGCCAGCCACCAGCGCCTTCAGGCGGGGCGCTGCAACAACTGCCCGGCCAGTTGATTCAGGCGGTGACCGGGCTGCACCAGCGCATCGAGCACGCTGAAGTGGTTCAAGCCAGGCAGGGTTTCACACACCGGCACCACGCGGCGCCCCCAGGCACGGCGGATCAGCTGGTTGTGGCGCTTGAATTCCGAACTCTCATCGCCGCCCTCCACCGCGTACAGGGTGCCTTGCGCCGGCGCCACCTGCCAGGCCGGGCTGACCCGCGCCACCTGCTCAGGCGTCAGGCGCAACGCGTCGCGCAGCGAGGGGGTGTGCATGAGGGGCTCCAGGTCAAACAGCCCCGACACCGACAAGGCCTGGCGCAGCAGGTTCGGCGGCAAGTCTGCCCCCACCTGGGTCCAGCGGGTGTTCAGCAACTGGGCCGCCAGGTGCCCGCCCGCCGAGTGCCCCACCACGGTGATGCGCGACGGGTCGCCGCCCCACTGCGCGATGTGGCGCCAGGTCCAGGCCAGGGCCCGCACCATCTGCAAGGCGATGTCGGGCACGGTCACGGCCGGACAGAGGTCGTAATTGGGCACCACCACGCACACGCCCTGACGCGTGAAGGCCGGGGCGACAAAGGAATGGTCTGCCTTGTCGAGCGAACGCCAGTAGCCACCATGGATGAACACCAACACGGGCGCCCGTGCGTCCGGCGCGGCCCCGGGGACGGCGGGGAACACATCGAGCGTTTCCTGGGGACCGGGCCCAAAGCGCTGGTCCAGCGCCACCGGCCCGGTGCGGGCCTGCTGCGACGCCGCCGCCCAGCGCGCCAAGTACGCACCGTGCTCAGGCACCCGGCGGCGGTTGTTGTACATGAGGTCCAGCCAATCGGGATCAAAACGGGCCAACAAAGCGGCGGCAGAGGGGCGAGCAGGGGCCATGGGGTCTCCAAAAAAGGCCTGAGAGGGCGACAGTGAGCCCGGGGTGGATCAAGCAGGTCGACGCTGCGGCATCTTGGCACGGACCCGGACCCAGCCCAAGCGCCGCCGAGCTGCGGACAAACCCTGATGAAGCCCTTTGAACATTTTTGTATTCTGTATACAGACATGAACCAACGTCCTTCCGCCTCAGCACTGAGCCCTTTGTCCAGCGCGCCCGATCTGGTGGACCAGGTCTACCGGCGCTTGCAGGACGCCATCGCCAGCGGGGCATTGGCGCCCAGCCAACGCGTGACCCAGGAAGAACTGGCGACGCGCCTGGTGGTCTCGCGCCAGCCGGTGCTGCAGGCCTTGCGCATGCTCAAACGCGATGGCCTGTTGCTCGATGCCCCAGGCCGAGGGCTGTTGGTCGCACCGCTCGATGTGGAGCGCATCGGTCAGGTCTACGAGGTGCGCCAGGCCCTCGACGGCCTGGCCGTGCGCCTGGCCGCCCAGCGCCATGCCCAACTGCCCGAAGCGGTGTTCAGCCAGGGACGCAAGGCGTTTGCCAGTGGCGACATCGCCGCCATGATCGAGGCCGACATGGCCTTCCACATGGCCCTCTACGACGCCTCGGGCAACCCGCTGATCGCCAGCAGTGCGGCCTTGCATTGGCAGCACCTGCGCCGGGCCATGGGCGTGGTGCTGCGCAGCAGCACCATCCACGAAACGGTGTGTGACGAACACGAGGCCATGGCGGCGGCCATCGCCCAGGGCCAGGCGGAAACCGCGCTCGCCCTGGTCTACCAACACAGCCAGCGGGCGCGGGAAAACATCACCGCCCGCCTGAGCCGGCTGCTGCAACCGGCCACGCCGCCACTGCCGCCGCTGCCGCCGCTACCCCCCTTGCCCACAACCCCCCCTTGATCACCCGGAGACCCCCTGATGAGCCTGCACGCCCAGTTGCTGCAACGCGCCGCCGAACAGCGCCCGATCCGCATTGCCTTGATCGGTGCGGGCAAGTTTGGCTCCATGTACCTGGCCCAGGTGCCGCGCACGCCCGGGGTGCACCTGGCGGCCATCGCGGACCTGTCGCCGGACCAGGCGCGCAACAACCTGGCCCGTGTGGGCTGGTCGGCCGAACAGGCGCAAGCCAGCAGCCTAGACCAGGCCCTGCAGACCGGCCAGACCTGGCTGACCGACGACTGGCAGGCCGTGGTGCGCCACCCCGCGATCGACGTGGTGGTGGAATGCACCGGCCACCCGATCGCCGCGGTCGAACACTGCCTGGACGCTTTCGCGCACGGCAAGCATGTGGTCAACGTGACGGTCGAGGCCGACGCCTTTTGCGGCCCCCTGCTGGCGCGCCGCGCCGCCGAAGCCGGCGTGGTGTATTCCATGGCGTTTGGCGACCAACCGGCCCTGATTTGCGACCTGGTGGATTGGGCCCGCACCTGCGGCTTCCCGGTGGTGGCGGCAGGGCGCGGCCACAAGTGGTTGCCGCACTTCAGCGAATCGACACCGGAGACCGTCTGGGGCTACTACGGCCTGACGCCCGAGCAAGCGCAGCGCGGAGGCCTCAACCCCAAGATGTTCAACAGCTTCCTGGATGGCTCCAAGCCGGCCATCGAAAGCAGCGCCGTGGCGAATGCCACGGGCCTGGGCGTGCCCAGCAACGGCCTGCTCTACCCACCGGCCAGCATTGAAGACATCCCCTTCGTGACCCGCCCGCGCAGCGAAGGCGGGGTGCTGGAGCGCAAGGGCATGGTCGAAGTGATCTCCTCGCTGGAGACCGACGGCCGCCGCATCCCCTATGACATCCGCATGGGCGTGTGGGTCACCGTGGAGGCCGAGACCGACTACATCAAGCACTGCTTTGAGGAATACAACGCCCACACCGACCCCAGCGGCCGCTATTTCACGCTCTACAAGCGCTGGCACCTGATTGGGCTCGAGGTCGGCATGAGCGTGGCCAGCGTGGCGCTGCGCCGTGAGGCCACGGGCGTGGCCACCGGCTGGCACGCTGACGTGGTGGCCACCGCCAAGCGTGACCTGCGCCCCGGCGACCTGCTCGACGGCGAGGGTGGCTACACCGTCTGGGGCAAGCTGCTGCCGGCCGAGACCTCGCGTCGCCTCGGCGGCCTGCCCCTGGGCCTGGCCCACCAGGTCAAAGTCATCCGTCCGGTGGCCAAAGGCCAATGCCTGAGTTGGGACGACGTCGCCATGGACACCCAAACCCCGGCCTGGCTCACGCGCCGCGCCATGGAAGACCTGTTTGGCATGCCCTGAAAGCCCCAAGGGACGACAGCCCACTGACAGACTGCCCCAGCCACACTGCGCCATCATGGACGCCTGTCCGACACCTTGTGATGTTCTCTGGGGCCGCGCTGCGTGGGCCCCGCTTTTTTGCTTTTGCCGACCATGACGACCGACGCCTTGCCCACCCCTACCGCCCCCCTGAAAACCATCGCCGTGCTGGGCATCGGCTTCATGGGCTTCCCCATCGCGCGCCGCCTGTGCGAAGCCGGTTTCACCGTGCACGCCTGGAACCGCAGTCCAGGCAAGGCCGAACGCCTGAGCCCCTTGGGCGCCACCATCCACACCCGGCCAGGCGACGCCGTGCGGGAGGCCGATCTGGTGATCAGCCTGCTGGAGAACGGCGCGGTGGTCGGCGACGTGCTGTTCCAGCAAGGTGCCGCCGCCGCCATGCGCCCGGGCACCCTGGTGATGGACATGGCCAGCATCAAGCCGGCCGAAGCCCGCGACCATGCGGCGCGGCTCAGCGAGCGCGGCGTGGCCCACCTCGACGCGCCGGTCTCGGGCGGCACGGTGGGGGCCGAGCAAGGCACGCTGGCCATCATGGCTGGCGGCCGGGCCGCCGACTTTGAGCGCGCCTTGCCAGCACTGCAGGTGCTGGGCCGGGCCACCCATGTTGGCCCGCACGGCGCAGGCCAACTGGCCAAACTGGCGAACCAGATGATCGTGGGCATCACCATCGGGGCCGTCGCCGAAGCCTTGCTGTTCGCGGCCAAGGGCGGCGCCGACATGGCCAAGGTGCGCGAGGCGATTGGCGGTGGTTTTGCCGAAAGCCGCATCCTGCAACTGCACGGCCAGCGCATGGTGGAACGCGACTTCGCGCCACGGGCGCGCATGTCGGTGCAACTGAAGGACATGCGCAATGCGCTGGACACCGCCGCCGACATTGGCTTTGACGCCCCCGTCACCGCCTTGTTCGAGTCCCTGTACGCCAGTGGCATTGAGCATGGCCTGACCGACCTGGACCACTCGGGCCTGTTCGTCGAGCTGGCCAGCCGCAACGGCATGAGCTGAAGCGCCCTGGCGCAAGCCAAGCCGGCAGGCGACGGGACTGGGGGCCAGGGACTCAAATCTGAATCAAACTCAGATTTTTGAAAAATTTTCCGGGAACTTGCTACAAGCCCAATTTCTTGTGCATAATAGCGGTCTTGCTGCAGCGCACTTAGCAAAGCAGCAAGAAACAAAGAGTGGGTTCTTAGCTCAGTTGGTAGAGCAGCGGACTCTTAATCCGTAGGTCGAGTGTTCGAGTCACTCAGGACCCACCACTCACAAGCCTTATAGGCACTACAAAGCCCGCTACGGAAACGCTAGCGGGCTTTGTTCATTTCGGGATCGAAATGAGACACTTTATGAGACGCGTCTCATATCCAGCGTTTTGGCCGGCCAAGACCCCACCACCCGCTAGATGCCACGCAGCCCCATCGAACCGGCGTAAAAGGCCGTCGAATTCCGTCATCTGAAATGGGTGGGGAATCAGCCGCGGGGCAGCATCAGGCTTTGCGCTGCCCAGGGTCGGCAGAGCCGTTAAAAGAGGCCTATTTAGACCGAGGGCGCGGCGGGGTCTCGACCGCGCGCCATCGGTCTTGACGCGGAGAGGTTTGAGCCCCGCATATCTGATGTATTCTTTTGCCCGTGGCTGGACGTGGGCTCAAGCCAGGGACTGGCCCGATAGTGGTCGACCCAAATTTTTAGCGAAAGAAGCAACGCATGCTCGAGACCATCCGTCTGAAGAATGTGGGACCAGTACCCCAGTTGGCGATGGATTTTGCCCCTCGGCTGAATCTGATAACAGGGGATAACGGCCTCGGAAAAAGCTTCCTTCTTGACCTAGCATGGTGGACGCTGACCCGAACATGGGCGCGAGAAACGATCATTCCTCTCCCAGGATCTAAGGCGGAAATATTCTTTAGGTATACCAAAAAGACGCAGCCGCCTTACGAGTTCAAGAGTACCTACGACGCAGGACGCACCAGATGGACTGTGAAACAGAGTCGACCGGCAATCCCTGGTCTCATCCTGTATGCCCAGGTCGATGGAGGCTTCTCGGTTTGGGATCCGATGCGTAACTATTGGACTGACGATGCACCGGACAGGCCAAATGCATTCTTGTTCAAGCCGGATGAAGTCTGGCGAGGCAACGAGTTCTGCAAGGGATTGCTTGACGATTGGGCCCTCTGGCAAGCTGGCAACGACATGTCCTTCAAAGTCCTTAAACAGGTCCTCGGAGCGCTGTCTCCATCTGCAGATGAGTTGCTGATCCCCGGTGATCTTCGCAAGCTTTCTGTTAAAGACCCGCAGCGGTATCCAACACTGCGAATGCCCTATGGAGAGGATGTCGCGGTCATACATGCGTCGGCTGGCATGCGGCGGGTCATCGCGCTGGCTTATCTGCTTACCTGGGCCTGGCAGGAGCACGTCGAAAGCGCCAAACTACGCAGTGAGAACCCAACTCGCGAGATCATTTTTTTAGTGGACGAAATCGAAGGGCACCTACACCCCCGGTGGCAGCGCTGCATTGTGCCCGCACTGCTTAAAGTGATGGATGTTCTGACAAGCTCGCACAACTCTAAAGTTCAATTGATAACAGCGACGCACTCGCCTCTGGTCCTGGCATCGGTCGAGTCGGAGTTCGATGCCGAAAAGGATACTTGGTTCGACCTCGACCTTGAGCAGAAGCAAGTGACTCTCCGAAAGCGCCCCTATTTTCCACGTGGCGAAATAGGTAACTGGTTGGTGAGTGAGGCCTTCGATCTTAAGGAGCCACGCTCGCTGGAAGGAGAGCAGGCGATAAGGGCAGCGCAGGCAGTGCTGGATGAGTCCAAGCCCACGACAAAGGCTATCGAGGCTGCAGACAAAGGCCTTCGGCGGGCAGGAATACCTGACATCGATCCCTTCTGGGTGTCCTGGGGCTATTTCATGCAAAAGCACAAACTTGATAAAAGTGAGGTCGTGCGCGCTGCTAACTCCCCCCCCCTTAAGAAAGCGCGCGCCACTAAGCCCACAATCAAGGCGATACGCCCCACAAAGCCGGGAGCCAAGTCTTGATTGGACTGAAGCTAGCAAAGGAACCGGCGCTCTTTGATTCGCGCATCCGAAACCGAGGCTTATCCGCTATCGACGAAATGGTCGGCAGGCCTCCGCGAGTCAAACACCCCGGGCGTGGGCGCAAAAAAATTGCTGCCGTGGAGACTGACATCCCGCCAGAGAAGTTTCCGGCCTTCTGGCGCGAAGCAATCGACGACATGATGACTTTGTACGAACATCGCTGTTCCTATCTCGCGATGTATATCGAAGAGACTGGCGGGCCAACGGTTGATCATGTGATCCCGAAGTCGGTAGCTTGGAACCTTGTATACGAGTGGAAGAATTACCGGCTATGTGCCGGCGTCGTCAATGCTCATAAGGGCGCGCTCTTAGGGCTGGTGGACCCGATGGAAGCAAAAGTTGGATGGTTTGCCTTAGATCTCATTCTTTATCGGATCGTCCGTGGAGCAACTGCACCTAACGACCGCCACGACCAAATTGATAGGACGCTTCCCATGTTGAACACGCGCGATTGCTGCGCTCAGCGCCGCCGGTATGTTGAAGAATACCGGCGAGGCCCAGGCGCCAAAGGCATCGACATTACCTATCTGGAACATCGAGCGCCCTTCATAGCGACAGAACTTCGCAGACAGGGACAGCTTGTTCGCGGAGATGTTTAAAGAAGGCCGCTGAAAAACTGGGCGATCACAGCTGATGGTCAACCGAATGGGAAATTCCCCACGATCAACTCCCCCTTCGGCGCCCTGTATTGACCCAGAACTTTCCTGCTCAGGTGTTATCGTTGAAAGGAAACACAGATGAGCACCCTGATGGAAGACGACATCAAGCGTTGGACGGCCAAGAGAAAGACGGCCCTGGTCCTGGACATCATTCAAGGCAAGACCACGGTCGCAGAGGCCAGTCGGGCCTACGACCTCAACCCATCTGAGGTTGAACAGTGGGTCGATGAGGGCAAGCGCGGCATGGAGAACGCCCTGCGCAGCAAACCCTTGGAGATCAAAGAGCAGTACGAACGCCAGCTCAGCGATCTGCAGCAAGCCTACGGCGAAGCCATGTTGGAGCTGCGTGCTCGAAAAAAGCTGGCCTCCCTGCTGGGCAACGAGGACGAGAAATGATCCTCAGCCTTCAGCAGGGATTGGCCGAAGACGGGATTGCGGTCAGCCTGGTCAAGCTGTGCCAGTGGTTCCAGATTCCACGACGCACGGTGTACTACCGCAGTACCAAATCAGCGCCCAAGGTTCAGGAACACCTGGTTCAGCCCATCAATGCGTATTTCAGCCCATCGTGGACGACATTTCAGGTTGATGGTGGACGGGATTTCAGCGTAGTCGTGGACGGCGTTTCAGTCTGATCGTGGACGCTGTTTCAGCGCCATCGTGGACGATTAGGGGTTGCGCGCAGGTGATTTTTGACCGGGATAGGCTGGCCGTTTTTTGCGGTTCCAGTCAATGCCAACAAACAGAGTCACCATGCGCCGTATCCGAGAGGCATTACGCCTGCACCTGCAGGCAGGGTTGAGTTACAACGAGGTGGGCCGCGCGCTCAAGATCTCCAAGAGCGTGGTTGGCAAGTACGTCTCGCTGGCCAAGGTGGCTGGCGTCGATTGCACCGTGGCCGACGGCCTGGATGACGTTGAGCTGGAGTCACGCCTGTACCGTCCGGCGGTACCCCGGGCGAGCCACCAACTGGCTCCCGACTTCGCCCTCGTTCACCAAGAACTCAAGCGACCCGGCGTCACACTGATGCTGCTTTGGGAGGAGTACGCCACCGGCAACCCACTGGCCTACAAGTACACCAGCTTTTGCGTCAAGTACCGCGAGTTCCCCCCGTGTCAGATTACTTGTCGCCTCCTTAAAACCATAGAAACTAGGGGGTGAGGACGATGAGAGAACGACGTGGCCCGATACGGACAAGACTTCAAGAACAAGGCGTTGGCAAAGCTGTTGCCACCCGAGAGCGCCCCACTGGACCAAGTGGCAGCCGAGGTCGGAGTGAGCGCCTCCACCCTGGAGCGTTGGCGCAGTGATGCGTTGAACCAGCCCCGCAGTGACAGCAAGGTTTGGAGCGCTGCTGCCCGCTTTGATGCCCTGCTGACCACAGCCGCCATGGACGAGGCTGCCAAGAGTGCCTGGTGCCGAGCCAACGGAGTGCTGCTGCACGACCTGCAACTGTGGCGGCAAACCGCAGCCCCGTCGCTGGCCGACCCTCAGGATCAACGGGCCAGCCCTTCACAAACCGCCCAGGACCGGCGCCGCATCAAAGAGCTCGAGCGCGACCTGCGTCGCAAAGAGAAAGCCTTGGCAGAAACCGCAGCCTTGCTGGTGCTGTCAAAAAAGTTAGAGACGATCTTCCAAAAGGACAGAGACGAGGACGAATGACCTCGCTTGAAGATCGTCAACAGATGTCTGAACTCATCACCCAGGCCTGCAACGCCGGGGCCCGACTGGCCCTGGCCTGCGAGCTGTGCGGCCTGAGCGAACGCACCCTGCAGCGCTGGCGAAGCCGGGCAACAGGAGCCACGCTGGGGTGCGACCAACGCCCCCATGCCCAACGCCCCAGCCCCTCACACGCCCTCAGTGCCGCTGAGCGCGCCGAACTGCTGCGAGTGGCCAATGAGCCGCGCTTTGCAGACCTGCCACCTGCGCGCATCGTTCCCCTGCTGGCCGACGAAGGCCGTTACTTGGCCAGCGAATCGAGCTTTGCGCGGGTGCCGCGTCAGGCTGGGCAAAACGCCCACCGCAGCCGATCCCGAGCACCGAGAGCGCAACGACCACCGACCACGCACATCGCCACAGCACCAGGCCAGGTCTGGTGCTGGGACATGACCTACCTGAGCGCCACGGTGGCTGGGCGTTGGTTTTACCTGTACCTGATCGTGGACCTGTACAGCCGCAAGGTCGTGGGCTGGGAAGTTCACGCCGAAGATGATTCGGACCACGCGGCCCGCCTGGTGCAGCGCACGGCCTTGGCCGAAGGGATTGCCGCCAAAGACAGCAAACCCGTGCTGCACGGCGACAACGGCGCCACGCTGAAAGCCACAACGGTGCTGGCCATGCTGCACTGGCTGGGGGTCAAACCCTCTTACTCGCGGCCCCGGGTGAGCGACGACAACGCGTTTGTGGAGGCGCTGTTCAGAACGGCCAAATACCGCCCCGAATACCCCAAGAGCGGGTTTGCGGAGCTGAGGGACGCGCGGGCCTGGGCTGCGAGGTTCGTGCATTGGTACAACCTGGAGCACCGCCACAGCGGGATTCGATACGTGACGCCAGCGCAGCGCCACAGTGGGCAGGACGTGGCGATATTGAAGCGCCGCGATGAGCTGTACCAGCAGGCCCGCCAATGCCATCCGGCTAGGTGGGCGAGACACACCCGAAACTGGGATCACATTGCGGTGGTCAAGCTCAATCCGGAGAGGGACTCAGAAGCTATCAGCACGACGGCACCAGCACTGGATAAAGCGCCTCGGCGCGCATGAATTAGGCGACAACTACCTTGACACGCACCGTTACCTGTACCTGATCGTGGACCTGTACAGCCGCAAGGTGGTGGGCTGGGAGGTTCACGCCGAAGATGATTCGGACCACGCGGCTCGCCTGGTGCAGCGCACGGCCTTGGCCGAAGGGATTGCCGCCAAAGACAGCAAGCCCGTGCTGCACGGCGACAACGGCGCCACGCTGAAAGCCACAACGGTGCTGGCCATGCTGCACTGGCTGGGGGTCAAACCCTCTTACTCGCGGCCCCGGGTGAGCGACGACAACGCGTTTGTGGAGGCGCTGTTCAGAACGGCCAAATACCGCCCCGAATACCCCAAGAGCGGGTTTGCGGAGCTGAGGGACGCGCGGGCCTGGGCTGCGAGGTTCGTGCATTGGTACAACCTGGAGCACCGCCACAGCGGGATTCGATACGTGACGCCAGCGCAGCGCCACAGTGGGCAGGACGTGGAGATATTGAAACGCCGCGATGAGCTGTACCAGCAGGCCCGCCAATGCCATCCGGCTAGGTGGGCGAGACACACCCGAAACTGGGATCACATTGCGGTGGTCAAGCTCAATCCGGAGAGGGACTCAGAAGCTATCAGCACGACGGCACCAGCACTGGATAAAGCGCCTCGGCGCGCATGAATTAGGCGACAACTACCTTGACACGCACCGACGCCAGCCGAGTGATTGCTGACTGGATCAGTTGGTACAACCATCGGCGCCCTCACCAGGCGCTGAAAATGAAAACCCCCGCTGAGGCTTATGCGTTAGCGGCTTGACCTGTGCAGAAAGTGCTGGGTCAATACACCAGTTGCCAGCGGCGTTCGAGCACTTCAATGAGGTTCATCCCCATTCGGGCTTGAAGATGCGCTCACCGCGTGAATTCAGGCAACATCGTCAGCGCCTGGGCCAGTCAAACGGCCAGGCGCTCAATTGCGAATAGACCGTGTCCGGTCATACGGGGGCAATTCCACAGCATGAGTCGTGCGGGCGAGGTGTGGGCCAACTCGGCAATGGAGAGCTTCTTCAGTTCAATGAAGACGGAACGAATTGCCAGGAAGGTCTACCGCAGCCGAGAGCAGGCCCGGGCGGATGTGTTCGATTACATCGAGCGCTTCTACAACCCCAGGCGGCGTCATTCGACGCTGGGCTACGTCAGTCCGATACAGTTCGAGAAAGCTCAAGAAGCTTAGGTTGGTGTCCACTGAACCGGCAGCAGCCCAACAAGCGCCCTCTTGACCAGAGTTGGTCACCAAAGCGCAGACAAGGCCATGCTCACTTTGGCGCTAAATGCAAAACGAGTTCAGTCGCTGACTTACGTGCAGTTCTCGTTACTGCGTTGCCGCCCAGAGTACTAAACAGAGAAGCTATTTTCTTCGTTTTCACGTTGAAGTATTGGTCGGAAATCGCCTCGACCAACTCACCAGACAAGCCATTTGATGCATCTCCAGACGGAAATGTCACGATCGCTTCAGCACCAACTGCAGCTATGCTAAGCATTAATGCATCAAATGCTTCAGCCGACTGGGTAATTAGTGAAAACAACGACTGAGGGCGCTCACTCAAATCTGGATACCGACCGATCCCAGTAACCGGCCCAACTGTACCCAATGCAATTGCTTCCAATACATGATAAAAACGGCTGTATTGAACCTCCGAATAGGGTGGATCAACAAAGGCCAAATCTCGCTCTGTCAAGAATTCAGTCAATGCCAAAGCATCCTTTTGGTAGGCTTGCCCCTTCACCTTGGCTTTGCAAAGCGCTAAGCGCTGCAAAGTGACGTTGGTATTGTCTGAAACATCCCGATTCCATGCAGCAGCGAGGTGAGGCAAAGCAGAATCTTTAGTGCTAAAAGGCTGCGCAGTATGCCCAGGCGAAGCTGAACACGAGCTGGCTGCATCAATCAAAGCTGCCAAGGCTGGCGTATCGTGTTTGTCTGGCAAGCTTGACCGAAGTGCGTCGATCGCCAAGGCTTGCGCAGGACTGAAGTAGTAGCCCCCATAGGCCCTAGCGATCGGGAAGCACTCTGGCAGCTGTGCGCAATAAGCGCGAGATTGCTCAACCGCAACCCGCCATTTGCCCAGCTCTTCATCAAGCCCAGGAAGCTGAGGTGGCGGGGCCAATTGGTCAAGCTTACCCAAGAGCCACACATTGCGCCGATTAATCCATTGACACCACACCGCGGCAGCATCAAAAGCCCCAACCTGCTCGACCTGTGACGCGGCCATGACTACGGCATATTTTTGCAAGTCACCCGCAAATACAGGAATGCTGTACTTCTGAGCCACGTGACCTGCTACAGAGGCACTGCCACAAAAAAGATCGTAGAACCCTGTCTTTTGGGGCACCAGCGTATCAAGCATCAAACCCAGGCCATTGCGAAGCATCGACCGCTTGGACCCCATATATTTCACGAGACAAAACTCCACTGAACAACGCGCTCGGCTTGCGCAAGCAAATGTGGCTTTATTCTAACATTATTAATCAAATCAGCAAGCCCGGCATTACCCCTCTCGATTACATTATTCATATCCTGAACAGCAATCGCGCAATCCTCGTAATAATCCGATCTTGGATTCGGCACGCCATCAGCGCCGGAAACTAAACCTTGCTTGTTCGCTAAATCATTCAACCAGAATTCCAACTCTGTGTCTTTTCCGGCGTCATGAAGAAGATTCTTTGTCATTCCAGTCGCGATCCGCAGCAGGAGTGTCGCTCGGGCCAAAGCCGGCCGCGGCGTGCTAGGCGCAGGATTAGGATCACTTGCATATGTCAACAATGGATGATCAGGAGCAACTGCATCAACAATAAAATCTCGGGAAATATTCCCGATAGTTGGCTCGGCAGAAATTATTCTGTCATATGCAAGACTTAGTTCGTTTTCAACATTCAGATCCGTAAAATTACCAAGACCAAGACTAGCCTCAAGCTGCATTTTGGCGATCTTTCTCAAAGCAACTCGAATGATATATTTATCAATCTCCATGAAGTCCGCGCCTGGAGTTGGCCTAAGAGCATCCCAAAGCGCCGATACCCATGCAGTGCTCTCATTCATAAATGAGTAGTGTGGCGTAACCAAATGAGGATTGTAACTACAGCGATTTCGAAAGCTTTTATCGGCAGATGAAGTCTCAAGATCATATATCCACTCTTTTATCCATGTTGCTGATCCGGCCGAAAATCCACTCCCAGGAAACCCAAGATTGACGATCTCCTGTATAGGCACCCCGAAAACACTAGTAGCAGAAGCGATTTTGGCGCTGATGCTTTCCGAGGATTTTGCAAACAAAGCGAGTGCCAGCCAAACCATTACGTGTGTTGGTTGTTTAACTGCCAAATGAACAACCCCTCCGGCGTCTATTACGCAGTTCCACTTATCAAATGCACCGCACCCTGATGCAGACAATATAGATTGCGCAGCACGTAGTTCGGCATAGTACGCAAAATGCCACGAGGAATGCGCATCCCCAAGCAAATACGCATTAAGAGCCCGAGACAAGTAACTCCAGCCATCAGCGCAGTGTGTAGGAGCAGCTGCAGCAAAATACACAGCCAGATCAGGCCCTGAAATAGGGTTACTTCCACTTGGTTTATGTGTATTATCAATTCCTGACGCAGCTGGATGCCCAGGCGGCAGCCACTGATTATTTCCAGTTAAATTAATCCCCGCCAGGGCATCTACGACCGCTGCCCGATTCGCCTGCAGAAGAACAGCCTCTTCAGAAGGATTCAGAGAGATTGCCATATTTACAGCCTCTCGCTAGAAATAATTTGAGAGGCAGTCACCCCCAAAACACCTGCATCACCAGCAAGGAAGCCAAGTAACTCAGTACGAATACGACTATAGCCACCAGTTCCACGGAGTGCCGATTTCATCAGTACCTCTTGATCTGACAAGCCTGGCGCATCACTGGAACGCCAATCGAATTCGGCAATTTTAGAGACTGCGCGAGATATTTCACCAATGAAAGAATATTTCATTAATTCAGCGATGCATGCACTCACATCTTCAGAGCGTGTCTCACCGACATCGACAGAATCACTAATCCATTCATCCAACTTCAAATCAGCACAAGCCCTGAACAGAACATCATTCAAGACCAGACAAAAACCTCGAACACCCTGCTCTTGATTTAACAATGTTTTCGGACCAGAGAATGCCAAATCATGATTATCACCAAAATCCAATTGACCACCTTCGACAGTCCGAAGAGGTTCAGCCCAACCATGTTTAATCTCAGAAACAGCATCGCGTAGAATTTTCCACAAGAGGATCAAAAAAGCAGCTTGCTGTGGACGACTCCAACGCAGAGGACCTTGGGTTGTTGAAAGATTAGCAGAAAATAGTCCTTTCCGGCTTCTGCCTGCGCCGGGACTCAAGAAGGAGTTATATACCGCCTGAACCCAGCCAGACTGCGTCACCCAGCCAGACTTTCGTTCGCCAAGCATGTTTACACGACCTCGCCACGGACTACTCTCATGGCGATAAAGAAGATCCACCAACTCTTGCGCCCGAGCTTCTCGATAAACGTGAACAGATGAAACTCTTTCGAGCCAATCTTGAGTTCTCAACAATGGGAACAAGTCGTAGGCATGACTAGGATTTATTTTCTTAGGCGAGACATTGATAGACCAAAATAAATATGCCTGCCATCCAATATCCAAACCATGAAACGCCACGACAGGCAATTCAAAATCGTCCGGCAAGTCCGAATCGTCGCCAAACGCAAACAAACGATGCTGACCATCGATTACCTCGATTGGCGGTAGCCCTTTGGGCTCCCATCCCACCTCATCGATTCCTTCTGGCAAATAAATCTCTGCACTCCCTGCAGTTGAGACAACGTCTAAAGCATCAGAGGAATCGAGCACTTTTTTTCGACGCTCATCCCCAGACTTTAAAAAATTTACCACAATAGCAGTTGGAAGCCAGCCAGGCTTCTTTAGCGAGTCAGAATCTGGATCAGCTTTTTGCCGTTGAGATAGATCACCAAAGGGATACCCATTCCTGACGTATTCACGAATCTTTTGCGAGCGGTCTTTTTCATGAAGTCTCTGAATGCCAGAAGCATCAGCACCATCACGCCTACGAACATAAACACCCGACAACTTGCGAAGTTGCTGGGCAGACATAGAAAAAACTAAAAGCTTCTCTGGCGGTTGGCGTCGCTGATTTTCCTCAGGAAAGGAAAATTGACTCCAATCAGCAAGCCACTGCTTGCAAAAAATTGCTGGGATCTTTTTCTTGTCTGACATAACGGCTCCTTTACATCGTTCTATGCATAGTGCTTAATATTCTTGCTCTCCCTGAGCCAGACCTCACAGCCACCATGTTGCAGTTGGCAGTGTAAAGCGTCCATGCAAGCGCCGATTGGAGTGGCCATAGGCCCGGCTAACAGGCTTGGCTCAAGCACCAAGGCACTAGATGCAGCCAGTACGCCGCGAGCCACTAGTCACGGTCGTCAAACCAAGCAACCGGCGTCTGGGCCAGCTTATCCAACAGGCACAGCCCAGCCAAGACACCCAACACTCAGGCACGCTTTTACGTCTGTTTCGCCACCAGCGAACGCACCCTTCGGGTCACCGCCCGGTCTTCGTATGTTGCTGCGTGGGAATTGACCAAAGGAGCGGTGTCTTCTGACGAAAGGGATTCGGCGGACCAAGGTGTAAAACCGATTCCGATAAGACTGTTGCCGGTCGAATGTGCCGAGGTGATTGGCATGGCCGAGCGCGAGTCGCAGAACATGTCCGTCGAGAACAGCCTATCGGTCCCAAACAGGCACGCCTTCGCCACTTCACCGACCATCTTGATCACGCTGACCAGTGAGTAAGCCTCGCCTTGGTAGTGACACAGCCATGGATCGGTACCGCCATCTCGCGTAGCAGCCAGGTGCCACCCAGAGCACACTACAGACAGCAGCAAGCCAACACTCAACATGCCTAAAAAAAGCATGCGCACCACCCTGACTTCGGGCCGGCATCGGTATCACCAACTTTTGAATGTTGGTGACGGCATCCCCCGACACCACCTGGCCGGCATCCCGGCGAATCTCTACGCTCCGACTCAAAATCATCTCCTGGCTCGAAGCGAGCGCCGTTGGCTCGCTGCACCGGAAGATCATCTGTTCATTTGCGTTTCTTTGCCTCTTAATCCGTAGGTCGAGTGTTCGAGTCACTCAGGACCCATCAATCACAAGCCCTCAAGGCACCGCAAAGTCTGCCATTCTAACGAATGCGGGCTTTGTTCTTTTCAGCCTCGGCCAAGGTCACGCCCAGCGCACAAACAAAAAACAAACAGGCCCTGGATTCCCCCCCACTGAAGTCGAAGGCAACGCCAGACCGCCCCGCCTTCAGCCAACAGCGGCAAACCGTCAGAACACCCGGCGCAGTGCGCCAGACCCAGCGGCTTGCAAGGGCTCAGCCCAAGACGCGTCAAACGCCCCGGTGTGCACCACCTGCACCTGATTGCGCCCCATGGACTGGGCCAGGTACAGGGCCTCATCGGCGCGCCGGATCAAGGCGTCCAAGGCCTGGCGCGTGACGAGCGCCACCTCACTGGGCACCCAAGCGGTGGCCACACCCACCGAGGCCGACAAAGCCACCGAGGCCGGCGCCGCCTGCGTCCAGGCCAGGCCCACCGGCGCGGGCAAGGCCAGGTCCTGGCTGGCCACAGACTGGCAGATCCGGCTGGCCACGCCATGGACCTCGGTCTCATCACAGTGGGGCAGCAGGACACAAAACGAGTCAGCGCCCCAACGACACGCCACATCAGGATCGCGCAAAGCCCGCAACAACTGCGTCGCCACCTGCTGCATCACCGCGTCGCCAGCTTCGCGCCCATGGGCCTCGCTGAGGCGCTGAAAATGATCCACTTCCAGGCGCAGCACCGAGTAGACCGAAGCGTGCGCCAGGTGAGCCAAGGCCTGCTCGGCAAAGGCCTGCTGCGTGAGCACGCCCGTGACCCGGTCCAGCCGGGAGCGCGCCAACGCCGCATCGCGCCGCTGCTGCATCAGGACCGCGAGGAACCCGAGGCTGGCGCCACCAATGATCAGGTGGGTCAGCCACAAGCTGATGACCTGCACCTGGTGGTCGGCCAGCGGCCGCACGGCCAGGGCACCGCCCCCGAACACCAGCACCGCGAGGCGGGACGCGACAAAGAAAACGCAGACCAGCAGCAGCACCCCAATCAAGGTCCAGCCCGCCACGCTGGAGCGGATGCGGCGGTGCTGCAACAACACCACGATCGAGCCCATGGCCGTCGCCAGGATGGCCAGGGCAATGGTCACCACCGCCCAGCCATGGGGGGCGCCCAAAAAATAAACCCAGCCCACGCCACTGACCCCGGCCCCAAATTGGCCCACCGACCAGCCCCAGGGAATGGAGCGCCCCACCAAGATCCAGATGGCGTTGAGAAACAGCACGCTGCACAACACCGCCAGGGCGTTGCCCAGCAAGAAGTCGATCCAGCCCCGCCCCGCGGTACCGGCCGACCAGCAGACAAAGGCGGCCGCCATCGACAGCAGCGTGGCCGCCCACACCCGGGTCGCGCGGGCATTGACGGCCGCGGCACGGCCCAAGCCATAGGTGGTGATGGCCAGCAGCAGGGCCCAGACCACGGCACTCAATCCCAAAGTGCTGGGCTGCAGGTTCAACAGGTTCATGGTGTGACAGCCAGGCGGTGCCGAACTCGCGGCGCCAGGCGCCTGGCGACGGCGCTCAAGAGGCTCAAAGTCCGCGATTTCACCACACAAGACCGGTGACCGCCCGGGCTGGGGTCAAAGCCTGCGTGGGCGTGCGGCCGCGGCAACACCACGACCCGTGTCGGTACTGTACCGTACCGTCAAATGCCGTCACGCGCGGGGCGTCGCGGCAGGCCAGACGCCCTCGGCATCGCGGTTGAGGTCGTACACCGCCACACCGTGATCGGGCTCGCTGCGCTCGAGCCAGTCGGGGTGGTTGAGGGTGTTGAGCATGTCGCGTCGACCTGCCGCCCAGTGCTCCAGCACCGTCGAGCGCGAGAACTCGTAGTCCTTGGACTCCTGCTCGTACCGGCTTTGGCGGTAGATCAGGTGCACGATGTCCACATGGCTTTGCTGGCAGCGCGCCGCCAGTTGCTGCACCTCGGGCTCCTGACGCACCGCTTCGGGCAGGCGCTGGAGCAGGCTGTGGATCAGCTGCCGGTCGCGCTGCAACTGGGCCGCCTGGTCAGTGTTGAAGCGGGTGCGGCTGGAATACATGATGTCTTTCTGCCGCGACAAGGCCTCGCCCAGCGTCTGTGGCAGGGCACCACGCGCGCTGAACAGGTCCACCTGCGCCACCAGCAGGCGCCCCGGTCCGCGCTGGTCCAGCACGTACTGCAGCGGGGTGTTGGAGACAATGCCGCCATCCCAATAGGCCTCGCCATCGATCACCACCGGCGCGAAGGCGGGTGGCAAAGCCCCGCTGGCCATGATGTGCTCGGGCCCGATGCGCTGCTGCCGGTTGTCGAAGTACACCGAGTTGCCCGTGCGCACATTCACCGCCCCAACCGACAGGCGAATGCCGCCCTGGTTGATCAAGTCGAAGTCGATCAGCGCCTCCAGCGTCTGCCGCAGCGGCGCGGTGTCGTAATAACTCAGGGCCCCGTCGCTGCCGGGCCACTGCCAGGCCGGTGGCCACAGACGGGGGGCGTAAAAACCGTTGACCCCCACGGTCGCCGAAACCGCGGCACTGAACTGGTGAAAAGCCGCACGCTGCGGATCCATCCAGGGGAACACCGTGCTCACATGCGAGGACACCCGCTCCCAAAAGGCCCGCAAACGGGCCACGCGGCGCTCGGGTGGGTTGCCGACGATCAGCGCGGCGTTGATGGCCCCGATCGAGATGCCCGCCACCCAATGCGGCTCGTGGGGCAACTCGGCAATGGCTTCAAAGACGCCGGCCTGGTAGGCCCCCAAGGCGCCTCCGCCTTGCAGCACCAAAGCGATGTGCTCATGGTCCAGCTTCAGTCTGGTTCCCGGTGTTTGACTCACGAGACGGTCCTTGTTGGGTCGGTGGGGCCACAGCAGCCCCCATGCCGAATGAACGAATGCCACTTCCGCACCCCGCCGGGCCAGGCCATCGGCAGACGCGGATTCACCCCGCATGATGACAAAAGGGCTGCCCCAAGGCAGCCCTTTCAAAAGTAAAGTCCGGTCGCGTCAGGTCTTTGTCAGTCCCTCGGCCGGACCTCGCTGCCCGGCAGCGATCAGGCCGCCAGCGCGTCCTTGAGGGCCTTGCCCGGCTTGAAGCGCGGGGCCTTGGCGGCGGCGACTTCGATGGCTTCGCCGGTGCGCGGGTTGCGGGCGGTGCGGGCAGCGCGCTCGGTCACCACGAAGGAGCCGAAACCCAGGATGTTGACGGCTTCGCCTTGTTGCAGTTGCTCGGTGATGGTCTGAATGACCGAGTCCAAAGCGGCTTGGGCTTGCACCTTGCTCAGGTCGGTGTCCAGGGCCAGCTTGGCGATCAGTTCTGTCTTGTTCATGTGATTCTCAAAATATGAGGCGCCTCGGCCTCGGGTGGTCAAGGGGCGGATTGTAGGGAAACGGCCAAGCGCTTGGACGCTTCAGGGGCCAGAAATTGCACAGTCGGGGCCGAAAGACTGAAAAATAAGGCTTTTGAGCCCGCCTTCAGGCCAGCTTCTGCCCACCCAGACGCGCCAGACCCGGCCCCCAGCGCCGCCCCGCCCGGGGGCCAAACCCGCCTAAGACCGCGTTGGCCGCTGTCCCCAACGCCGCGCGCCGCACGCCCAAAAGGCAGCTCGCCGCATAATGACCGGTTGCGGCGCGACACGCGCCAGCCCCCCGCCCCGAAAGCTGCCGAGACCCCCATGCACCCCCACGCACAAACCCTTTGGACCGCGCCGCGTTGGGCGCTGGCCATCTTATTGGCCGTGCTCGGGATGCTGGGCCCATTCTCCATCGACACCTACATCCCGGCGTTCACGGGCATCGCACGGGCCCTGGGCGCCACACCGGTCGAGATGCAGCAGACCCTCTCGGCCTACCTGTTTGGCTTTGCCTTCATGAACCTGTTCCATGGCGCGCTGGCGGACAGCTTTGGGCGCCGCCCTGTGGTGCTGTGGGGCATCGCCGTGTTCACCCTCGCCTCGGCCGGGTGTGCGCTGTCGCAAAGCATTGGGCAGTTGGTGTTCTTCCGCGCACTGCAAGGCCTGTCCACCGGGGCCGGCACGGTGGTGTCGCGCGCGGTGATCCGCGACCTGTTCGAGCCCGCCGAAGCCCAGCGCATGATGAGCCAGGTGACGATCTTCTTCGGCGTGGCCCCGGCCATCGCCCCGATCATCGGCGGCTGGCTGTTCGTGCACCTCGACTGGCACAGCATCTTCTGGTTCCTGACGGCGGTGGGCGTGCTGCTGTGGACCGCCAACTTCCGCCTGCTGCCCGAAACCCTGCACCCCAGCGAGCGCCAGCCGTTTCAGGTGCGCAACCTGATGGCGGGCTACCTGCAGCTGGGGGCCAGCCCACGCTTCCTGCTGCTGGCCCTGGCCAGCGGCGTGCCCTTCAATGGCATGTTCCTCTACGTGCTGTCGGCCCCCGCCTTTCTCGGTGATCACCTGCACCTGGCGCCCACCCAGTTTTTCTGGTTCTTCATCCTGACCATCTCGGGCATCATGGCCGGCGCCTGGTGCAGCGGTCGGCTGGCCGGGCGCATCGCCCCCAAGCGCCAGATCCGACATGGCTTTGTGATCATGCTCAGCGTCTCGGTGCTCAACCTGGTGGCCAACGCGCTGTTCCCGGCGCAGGCGTGGTGGGCCCTGCCGCCCATCGCCGTCTTTGCCTTCGGCTGGGCCCTGATGGTGCCGGTGGTGACCCTGCTGGCCCTCGACATCCACCCCGAACGCCGCGGCATGGCCTCGTCGATGCAGGCCTTCATCGGGTCGGCGGCCAACGGCCTGGTGGCTGGGGTGATCGCGCCGCTGGTGATGGAGTCCACGCTGCTGCTGGCCCTGACCTCGCTGCTGATGATGTCGCTGGGCCTGGTGGCCTGGATCTGGCTGCACCACCGTTGGCCGGAGATCGGCCAGCACGCCAGCGGCGGCTGACACGCGGCGAGGCACCGCCCCCACTCGGCCCGCCCCACCCACCACCGCGCCGCCCGCAGCCCAGGGCCCGAGCCCCACACCAAGCCCACCCGAGCACACCCAAGCCAGCCGTCCGTGCGGCCCCGCCAGCCCCGTCAGCCCCGGCCCGAGGCGATGGGACCGCGCTTGCCATGAGCTGCCATGCCATGCCATGCCATCGCGTGATGGTGACATGGCGTACTCGCCCCCCCCCCCCAGGCCGTTCGCCGCACTGGACTCCGCCGGGCTGGTCTGCGCTGAACAAGGTTGCGCCAAGCCACGCCAACCGACTCCCCCGATGGGCGCCGTCCGCACTGGCCCAGCGCCCCTCAGGCGAAAAAAAAGCGCAGGCCCCAAGAAGGGGCTTGCGCTTTGTCTGACAGCAGTCAGCCGCCAGGCCTCAGCCTGGCCGCGACCGGTCCGAGCTGGTCGGAGCCGGGCTCAACGGGCCGGACGCTTGCCGTGCGGCACGTAAGGACGCGGACCGGCGCCTGCCGGGGCGTGACGCGGGCCAGCCGCGGGCTTGCGGGCGGCGAAATCACCGCGCGGGGCACCCGCGAAGGCTTCGCGCTGCTCACGGTCACGGCGGGGGGCGCCCACGTCACCGAAACCGGCCTTGCGGCCGTAGCCTTGGCTGTCGCGATGGGGTTCACGGCGACCGCCGAAGCTGTCACCCTGGCCCTGGAAGCCATCGGCGCGGAACGGACGCTGAGCGCCACGGTCGCCGCCGCGGTCCTGACCGCCGAAGCCGCCACCGAAACCACCGCCAAAACCACCGCCGTTGCCGCCGAAGCCACCGCGGTCACCCCGGTCGCCGCCACGCGGGCCACCGAAACCACGGTCACCACCGCCGCCGAACTTGCCGCCGCGCGGACCGTAGTCACGCTCGCCGCCACGGCCGCGGCCACCAAAGTCACCGCGCGGGGGACGGCTGTCCTGGAAGCGCTGTTGCGGCTCCATGCCCGGGATCACTTCGGCCTTGAAGGTTTGCTTGCTGTAGCCTTCGATGTCGAAGATCTTGCGGCGATCGCGGAATTCGGCAAAGGTCACAGCCAGGCCATCGCGGCCGGCACGGCCGGTGCGGCCAATGCGGTGGGTGTAGTCCTCGGCCTTCATCGGCAAGCCGAAGTTGAAGACGTGGGTGATGGTGGGCACGTCGATGCCACGGGCCGCCACATCGGTGGCCACCAGGATTTGCACCTGACCACTGCGCAGGGCCATCAGGCGGCGGTTGCGCAGACCCTGGCTCAGGGCACCGTGCAAGGCGACGGCCGAGAAGCCTTCTTGTTGCAGGTCGGTGGCCAGGCCGTCGCATTCCACCTGGGTGGACGCGAACACGATGGCTTGGTCGATGCTGGTGTCACGCAGCCAGTGGTCCAGCATCTTGCGCTTGTGCTGGGCGTTGTCGGCCCAGAACAGCACTTGCTTGATGTTGGCGTGCTTCTCTTGCGGCGAATCGATCTGCACGCGTTGCGGCTCGCGCATCACGCGGGCAGCCAGTTGCTGGATACGGGGCGCGAAGGTGGCGCTGAACATCATGGTTTGCTGACGTTGGATGGTCAGTTGGTTCAGCTCGGCCAGGTCGTCCGAGAAGCCCAGGTCCAGCATGCGGTCGGCTTCGTCCACCACCAGGAACTGCACTTGTTCGAGCTTGATCTGCTGCGAGCGCTGCAGGTCCAGCAGGCGACCCGGGGTGGCCACCACGAGGTTGGCGTTCTGCAGCTTGGCGATCTGCAGCTGGTAAGGCATGCCGCCCACCACGTTGGCCACGCGCAGACCACGGCAGTGCTTGACCAGCTCGATGGCGTCGTGGGCCACTTGCTGGGCCAGTTCGCGGGTCGGGCACAGGATCAGGGCGCCGGGGGTGGCGGCCTTGAAATTGCGGGCGTTGGTTGGGTCCTTGCGCTTGGGGCGCTTGGGGGCGGGTTCGCCACGGGCGGCGGCTTCGGCCACGGCGCGGTCGAACTCGGCACGGGCGTCGGCTTCGGCCTGGGCTTGTTGCTGGATCAGGGTGTGCAGCACAGGCAGCAGGAAGGCGGCGGTCTTGCCGCTGCCGGTCTGGCTGGACACCATCAGGTCGGTGTAACGGGTGGTCTGGCCTTCGATCGGGGCCACGGGCAGGGCCAGCGGGATCACCTTCGATTGCACGGTGGTCGGGTCGGTGTAGCCGAGGTCGGCCACGGCCTGCACCAGCTCAGGGGCCAGGCCCAGCTTGACGAAGCCGTTCGGGGCGGCGGGGGCGGCGGCTTCCACCGCGACGTCGGCGTCAGCGGCGGTGTCGGCCACGGGCTGGGCCAGCACTTGTTCAGCGGCTTGGGCCACGGCAGCGGCGATGGAAACAGGGGATTGGGCAGGCGCGAATTCGCCCTGCACTGCAAGAGTGTCGGTCATGGTATTTTTTCTCACACGAATGCTCCGCCAGCGTGGCCGGCGGACGCTTCGTCAATGGTTAAACAACATCAACCATCAAACGAAGCCTGAGCCATCTGGGCGTCACGAGGACGATGGCACGGGTGGGCGTTTGCTGCGAATTTGGGCAGTTTGGTTTTCACCGAACTGGGCGGGGGTCTTTTTCAGTCAACTGAAAAAGCACCTGGACGCCTGACCACAACCGCAAGCCCTGGAGTGAAGGGAGATGCACATATGCGCTCAACAACGAGCGCAGCCTTGGATTATCACCCGTCTAGGGTTTTCCCGCAAGCCCCCTGTCGAGAAAGGGGCGCGAAAAACCGCCGCACCGGGCGGCGGCGTCACAGCTTGATGAAATGCTCGCGGTAATGGGCCAGTTCATCGATGGACTCGTGCACATCGGCGAGCGCGGTGTGCTTCTGGGCCTTCTTGAAGCTGCTGTAGACCTCGGGCTTCCAGCGCTTGGACAGCTCCTTCAAGGTGCTGACATCAAGGTTGCGGTAATGGAAGAAGGCCTCCAGCTTGGGCATGTACTTGACCAGGAAGCGGCGGTCCTGGCCGATGGTGTTGCCACACATTGGCGACACACCCTTGGGCACGTAGCGGCACAGGAACGCCAGCAACTGGGCTTCGGCTTCGGCCTCGGTGGTGGTGGACGCCTTGACCTTGTCGATCAGGCCGCTGCGCCCATGCGTGCCTTTGTTCCACGCGTCCATCTTGTCGAGCTGGGCATCGCTTTGGTGAATCACGAACACCGGGCCTTCGACGCGGGATTCCAGGTTCGGTCCCGTGACCACCACGGCAATTTCGATCAGGCGGTCGACCTCGGGCTCCAGGCCGGTCATTTCGCAGTCCAGCCAGACAAGGTTCTGGTCTGATTTGGTGAGAGGGGCAATGGTTTCGGACATGGAGCGCATTGTCGCCGATGGCCTAAACTCCGCCACCATGTCCCTTGCTGCCGAACCCCTGTCCCCATCCCTGCTGCTGACCGCACTGTTCGCCCTGGCCCTGGTGGCCAGCGTGCTGACGCGCTTCTGGCTGGCGTCCCGCCAGATGCGCCATGTGGCGCAACACCGCGGCGCGGTGCCCGTGGCGTTCCAGGCCCAAATTTCGCTGGCCGCCCACCAGAAGGCCGCCGACTACACCCTGGCCAAAACCCGCGTCGGCCTGCTCGAGCTGGCCTGGGGCACGGTGGTGCTGATGGGCTGGACGCTGCTGGGGGGCCTGGACGCCCTCAACCAGACCCTGCTGGGCGCCCTGGGGCCCAGCCTGTGGCAACAGCTGGCCCTGCTGGCCAGCTTTGCCGTGATTGGCGGCCTGATCGACCTGCCCTTCACGCTCTACCAGACCTTTGTCGTGGAGGAGCGTTTTGGCTTCAACAAGATGACGCTGGGCCTGTGGCTCGGTGACTTGCTCAAGTCCAGCCTGCTCGGGGCCGTGATCGGCCTGCCGCTGGCAGCCCTGATGCTGTGGCTGATGGGCAGCACCGGCCGCTACTGGTGGCTGTGGGCCTGGGGCAGCTGGATGGCCTTCAACCTGCTGCTGATGGTGATTTTTCCGACCTTCATCGCGCCACTGTTCAACAAGTTCAAGCCGCTCGAGGACGAGACCCTCAAAACCCGCGTGAGCGCGCTGATGGCCCGCTGCGGCTTTGCCGCCAAGGGCCTGTTCGTGATGGATGGCAGCCGCCGCAGCGCCCACGCCAACGCCTACTTCACGGGTTTTGGCGCCGCCAAACGCGTGGTGTTTTACGACACCCTGCTGGCCAAGCTGTCGCCCGGCGAGGTGGATGCGGTGCTGGCCCACGAGCTGGGGCATTTCAAGCACAAGCACATCGTCAAGCGCATCGTCGGCCTGTTTGCGATGTCGCTGGCTGGCTTTGCCCTGCTGGGCTGGGCGTCGGGCCAGATCTGGTTCTACACCGGTCTCGGGGTGCGCCCTTCGCTGAGCGGGTCGAACGACGCCCTGGCCCTGCTGCTGTTCCTGCTGGCGGTGCCGGTGTTCAGCTTCTTCATCTCTCCGCTGTTCGCGCAACTGTCGCGCCGCCATGAGTTTGAGGCCGATGCCTACGCGGTGGCCCAGACCAGCGGCGCCGAGCTGTCCAGCGCCCTGCTCAAGCTTTACGAGGACAATGCCTCCACCCTGACACCGGACCCGGTGTTCGTGAAGTTCTACTACTCCCACCCGCCGGCCTCCGAGCGGCTGGCCCGCATGGCGGCGTGAGCGCCGCCCCCCTTTTTTTGCAACCCTTTCTGCCTGAACCATGAGCTCGATGCTGAAGAAAAAAGACTGGTCCCAACTGCCGCGCCGCGCGCTGAGCGCCACCGAGGTGGTGACCCGCCTGTCCACCCTGACGGGCTGGCAACTGAGCGGCGACGGCGCCGATGTGGCGATCGAGAAGACCTACACCTTCGCCAATTACCACGAGACCATTTCTTTTGTGAACGCGGTGGCCTTCATTGCCAACGCGCAAGACCACCACCCCGATCTTTCCGTGCACTACAGCCGCTGCGTGGTGCGCTTCAACACGCACGACGTGAAGGGCCTGTCGGAGACCGACTTTGAGTGCGCGACGCAAATCGACGCCCTGCTCGCATGACCCCGACCAAGGCCCCCCGTGAGTGACCGCCGCACCCTGCAAGAAGGCCTGGTCGTGGCCAGCCACGGCCGCCACTGTGTGGTGGAAAGCCCCGACGGTCAGCGCCGCATCTGCCACCCCCGCGGCAAGAAGAGCCAGGCCGTGGTCGGTGACCGCGTCAGCTGGTTGACGGCCACCCCGGGCCAGGGCGAAGAAGGCACGATCGAGAAGGTGCTGCCGCGCCGCAACCTGTTTTACCGCCAGGACGAAATCCGCACCAAGTCGTTTGCGGCCAACCTCGACCAGGTGCTGATCCTGGTCGCCGCGGAGCCCGAGTTCTCGGCCAGCCAGCTGTCGCGTGCCCTGATCGCCGCCGAGGCCGAACACATCACGCCCATCATCGGCTTGAACAAGGCCGATCTGGTCGACACCTTTGCGCGCGCCTGGGCCCGCCTGGCCCCCTACCGGCACATGGGCTACCAGGTCATGCCGCTGTCGCTCAAGGCCGAAGGCACGCGCGACCACGCGGTGCTGCTGCAGTTGCTGCAGGGCAAGAACACCCTGGTGCTGGGCCCCTCGGGCGCTGGCAAGAGCACCCTGATCAACCTGCTGGTGCCCGGCGCCCTGGCCGAGACGCAGGAAATCTCCCAGGCCCTGAACTCAGGCAAGCACACCACCACCAGCACCTCGTGGTACTGGGTGGATGCCGAGCGCCAAACCGGCCTGATCGACTCGCCAGGGTTTCAGGAGTTTGGCCTGCACCACATCGATCCCGCCCAGCTCGCGGCCTACATGCCCGACCTCAAGCCGCATGTGGCGCAGTGCAAGTTCTACAACTGCACCCACCTGCACGAACCCGGCTGTGGCGTGATGGCGGCGGTCAGCGCCGACGACCGCGCGGACGCCATCAGCGAACAGCGCTACAAGATCTACGGCGACCTGTTCGCCGAGCTCAGCCAGAGCCGCTACTGAGCGACGCACAAGCGACGCATGAGCCCCTGATGAGTCCCGACTGAGCCCGTCCTGAGCGGCTGCGGAGCCGCGCCGGCCCCTGGCCTCAGGCAGGCTGGGCCAGCAGGGCGCGCAAGGCGTCCACCAGGGCTTGGCATTGGTCGGGCGTGCCGACCGAGATGCGCAGGTACTGCTCGATGCGGGGCAGACGGAAATGGCGCACCAGCACCGCGCGCTCGCGCAGCCCCGCCGCCAGCCCACCCGCGTCACGCTGTGGGTGGCGCACAAAAATGAAGTTGGTCTGCGACGGCAGCACCTCAAAGCCCAGGTCCTCCAGCTGCAGGCTCAGGCCCTCGCGGCTGTCCATCACGGCCTGGCGGCAGCGGTCAAAGTAGGCCCGGTCCTCGTAGGCGGCCTGCGCCCCGGCCTGGGCCAACTTGTCCAGCGGGTAGGAGTTGAAGCTGTTCTTGATGCGCTCCAGCGCATCGATGAGGTGGCGCTGCCCCATCGCCACCCCAACCCGCAAGCCCGCCAGCGAGCGCGACTTGGACAGGGTGTGCACCACCAGCAGGTTGGGGTACTGCTCGATCAAGGGCACCGCGCTCTGGCCGCCAAAGTCCACATAGGCCTCGTCCACCAGCACCACCCGCTCCGGGTGCTGGCGCAGCAACTGCTCGATGTCGCGCAGCGGCAGTCCGATGCCCGTCGGGGCATTGGGGTTGGCCACCACCACCCCGGCCACGCGCTGGCCGGCCGGGGCTTGCAGGTCGGCCACCTGCAGGCGCAAGCCCTCACGCAAAGGCACGGTCAGGGCCTGGATGCCGTACAGCCCGCAGTAGACCGCGTAGAAGCTGTAGGTGATGTCGGGCATCAGCAGCGGCTGGTCAGCGTGCTGGAAGAAGGCCTGAAACGCGTGGGCCAGCACCTCGTCGGAGCCATTGCCCACGAACACCTCGCCCAGTTGCAGGCCATGGTGGCCCGCGATGGTGCGGCGCAGCGCCGTCGATTCGGGATCGGGGTAGCGCTCGAGGCCGCTGCGCACCGCCGCGTCCAGCGCGGCCAGCACGGCGGGCGACGGTGGGTAGGGGTTCTCGTTGGTGTTGAGCTTCACGAGATCGGGCACGCGCGGTTGTTCACCGGGCACATAGGGCTTGAGGGTGCCCACCACGGGGCTCCAGAAACTTGAGGTCATGCAGGCAGCGTCCTGTTCGGGCCTGTGACCCCGGCCCGGCTGGGGTGGCCCGCAGGCCATGGCAAAAGGGAATCGAGCGCGCCACCCGGCGCAGGCGGCGCGGTGCCGGGGCTCAGCCCAGCAGGCGGGCCAGCGTCAGCAGGGCCAGCAACACCATCCAGACCACGACCGAACGCCAGACCAGGCCCACGATCTGGGCCAGGTGGGCCACTTCAGGGGGGCGGCCGGAGGTGCTCGCGCTGTCCGCCGACTCGGCGTCGGCTTCGCCTGAGGTGAAGTCCGGCAACAAGGTGGGCGGTGCGGCCACCTTCAGGGCTTCGCCCCCCAGGCGCACATTGACAGCACCCGCCGTGGCGGCCAGCACCACCCCGTCATTGTCATTGGGAAAGCGCTGGGCCTGGTAGCGCCAGCCATCGATGGCTTCTTCAAAATTGCCGACCACCGCAAACACCAGCGCGGTCAGGCGGGCCGGCAACCAGTCGATCACGGTCCAGGCCTGGGCCGCCGCCTGCTGCAGCGAGGCGCTGACAGGCTGCTGCCCAGCCCGGTTGCGGTAGCGCCAGTAGCGCGACACGAACTCGCCCAGGCGGTACAGCACCGCCCCGGCCGGGCCCAGGCCAAAGGCGGCCAGCACCGAATACCAGGCCAACACGCCAAACACATGGCGGTGGGCGGCCAGCACCGAATACTCGATCACATGGCGCACGATCTCGCTGCGCGGCAACTCACTGGCGTCGACCTGCTGCCACTCGGCCAGCAGTTCACGGGCGCGGGCCTCGTCGCCGTCCTCCAGTGCATCGCGGATGTCGGTGAAATGGTGGCTGAACTGGCGAAACCCGAGCGTGACGTACAGCACGGCCACGTTCCACAGCATGGCCACGGGCCAGCCAGCGGCCCACCACAGCAACCAATGGATGCCCAGCGCCATGAGCGCCGGAAAAGCCACCGCCAGGCCCCAGGCGACCCAGCCGTGGTGCGGCTTGCCGGCATCGAAATTGCGGCTGGCCGTGCGGGCCCAGGCGCGCAGCCCCGCGTGAATCGGGTTCCCAGCGCCCAAAGGTCTGGCCTGCTCGATCAGCAGGGCCAACAAGATGGCAAAAAAGCTCATGCGCCGATGATACCGGGGCTCCCGCCGCTTCGGTCGCGCAGCCCTCAGGCCGACAGGAAACGGTAGAAATTGCGCAACATGCCGGCGGTCGCGCCCCAGATGAAGCGCTCTTCATCGCCTTCCATCCAGGGCATGGAGAACCACTCCCGGCGCACGCCTTCGGCCTCGAAGGCGTGGCGTCGGTGGTTGGCCGGGTTCATCAAAAACGACAGCGGCACCTCGAAGGCGGCCGCCACCTCGTGCGGGTTCAGGCTCAGCGTGAAATCCGGCCGCACCAGCCCCACCACCGGGGTGACCATGAAGGCCGTGCCGGTGGTGTAGAGCGGCAGATTGCCCAGCACCTGCACCCGGTCGGGCGCCAGCCCCACCTCCTCATGCGCTTCGCGCAGGGCGGTGTCGGCCGGCGTCGGGTCGGTGTCGTCCATGCGCCCGCCCGGAAAAGCCACCTGGCCCGAATGGGTGGACAACTGCGTGGTGCGCAAGGTCAGCAGCACCGTGGGCTCGTCGCGCAACACGATGGGCACCAGCACCGACGCATGGGCCGGTGAGCGGTCGGCAAAACGACGCTCCTGGGTGACCTCCGGCGTCCACACCGGCGGACTCTGAAACCGCTGCACCAGGGCGTCGGGCCGCAGCAGGTGGGCAGGCACCGGGGGCAGGTCGGCATCGGTGCCCAGCACCGGCACCCGGCGCGGGTCAAAGTCGGGCAGCCGCGACAGCGGCGTCAGCACGGGAGGCAGGGTGGTCAAGGGATCGCCTGTGGGGAAATGGGTCGGAGACAGTGGTCGGTTCAAGCCAAAAAAAAGCCGCTGACAGCGCAGGCTGCAGCGGCTTTTTTCAGCGAAGGTCGAGACCTCAAGCGGCAGCAGCCACCTTGACGCGGTTCGGCAGCTTTTCCTTGATGCGAGCCGACTTGCCGCTGCGCGAACGCAGGTAGTACAGCTTGGCACGACGGACGTCACCGCGGCGCTTCACTTCGACGCTGGCGATCAGCGGGCTGTAGGTTTGGAACGTGCGTTCCACGCCTTCGCCGCTCGAGATCTTGCGCACGGTGAAACCGCTGTTCAGACCGCGGTTGCGCTTGGCAATCACGACGCCTTCGAAAGCCTGCACACGCTTGCGGTTGCCTTCAACCACGTTCACGTTGACGATCACCGTGTCGCCAGGGGCGAAAGCGGGGATGGTCTTGTTCAGGCGAGCAATTTCTTCTTGCTCGAGGATTTGAATCAGATTCATAGGAGCCTCTAATTGATCTTGACCGCGCCACGATTGGCTTTGTCGGAATGACATACACCCCAGTCGCAGGGCCCGGGAATCTGCCCCGGCCCCACTGCACAAGGCGGCAGGGCGGTGGCGGGTTCCAAGGCCTCATCGTCCGAGGTAGCTCGCACCAAATCAGCACCCCTCGTGAAAGAGGCCCTGTCGGGCGAGCGGCCGGCCAGAGGATCGAAAAGCCTTTGATTATAACAAGTCAGCCCAAACGAGCCAAGATGGCCTCGTCGGCGGCGCTCAGGCGGCCTGCGGCACGGGCGTTTTGGATCAGTTCGGGGCGGTGCTGCGCGGTGATGCGCAGGCTTTGTTCACGGCGCCAGCGCTCGATGTGCGCGTGGTGGCCTGACAGCAGCACCTCGGGCACCGGCACCGGGTCCTGGTCGGGTGCGGGCTGCCAGTGTTCGGGCCGGGTGTAGTGCGGGCAATCGAGCAAGCCGTCGAGCGCGGGGTTGAAGCTGTCGAGCTGGTGGCTGCCCGCGTCGTTGAGCACGCCGGGCTGCAGCCGGGTCACGGCGTCGAGCAGCGCCAGCGCGGCGATCTCGCCCCCCGACAGCACGAAGTCGCCGAGGCTGATCTGCGCGTCGACATGGGCGTCAATGAAACGCTGGTCAATGCCTTCGTAGCGGCCGCACAGCAGGATGGCCCCCGGGCCGTCGGCCCAGCGGGCCACGCGGTCGTGGCGCAGCACCTCACCGATGGGCGAAAACAGCACCACCGGGGCGGGCACCGGCTCGGCCAGCGCGGCGCGGTCGGCGCGGATGGCGGCCAGGCAACGGACCAGGGGCTCGATCATCATCACCATGCCCGGCCCACCGCCGAAGGGGCGGTCGTCGACCCGCCGGTAGTTGCCGTCGGCGTGGTCGCGCGGGTTCCACAGGCGCACCGCCACCTGGTCGCTGGCGTAGGCGCGGCGCGTCACGCCGCTGGCCAGGAACGGGGCGAACAGCTCCGGGAACAGGGTGATGATGTCAAAGCGCATGGCCGGGACCCGGCTCAGACGTCAAAGTCGGCTTGCCAGTCCACCGTGATGCGGCGCCCCGGCAGGTCGACCGCGTCCACGTAGGCGGCCACAAAAGGCACCATGCGCTCGCGCGTCTTGCCGTCCTGTTCGTAGGCGATCACCAACACGGTTTGCGGACCGGTGCTCATCAGGTCGCGCACCTGGCCCAGCGCCAGGCCTTCGCGGTTGACCACCTCCAGGCCGATCAGGTCGACCCAGTAGTACTCGTCGGTAGAGGCGGTCGGAAAGCTGGAACGCGGCACGAAGATGCGCGCACCTTTGAGCGCTTCGGCGGCGTTGCGGTCGGGCACGTCCTGGGCCGAGGCCACCACGGCGTCCGAATGCTCCTTGGCCTCCTTGATGGCCAGTCGCAGGGTGCCGGTGAAGGTCTTGGCCCCCTTTTCGGCCGGCTGCAGGTACCAGCGCTTGGACGAAAACAGGGCTTCGGGCGAAGCGCTGTACGGCAGCACCCGGAACCAGCCCTTGATGCCCCAGGCGTCCGCGATGCGGCCCACCTCGACGGCGTCGGCCGGCAGTTCGGCGGGTTCTAGAGGAGGAAAATTCTGCGACATGGTCAGGGAGCCCCAAAAAATTCAGGCCGGCGGTGCGAGCACAGCCGGCCTGTCAATGCGCTTGAAATCAGCGCGTGGCTGAACGCTCAGCGATCAGGCAGCAGCCTTCTTGGCAGCTTGCTTGATCAGGCGCACCACGGTGTCGGACGCTTGAGCGCCAACGCCTTGCCAGTAGGTCAGACGGTCTTGCGCAATGCGCAGGCCTTCTTCCGATTCCTTGGCGCTCGGGTTGTAGAAACCCAGACGCTCAATGAAACGGCCATCGCGGCGTTCGCGCTTGTCAGCGACGACGATGTTGTAGAAAGGACGGGCTTTGGAGCCGCCGCGGGAGAGTCGAATGACGACCATGATTTATCCTTGGGTGGTGGAATTTCTTCCGAAATTTCTTCCAGCGTTGAGACACGCGACATAGCCACCCGGCCAGCGACACGCTGAAGAGCCTTCCATTATATCTCTTTCAAATTTCCATGCCTATCATCCGCCCGAGCAGCGACACCGACATCCCCGCCATCACCGCCATTTATGCCCACCATGTGCTGACCGGCACCGGCACTTTTGAGGTGGATCCCCCCAGCGAAACCGACATGGCCGGTCGACGCGCCGATGTGCTGGCCAAGGGCTTGCCCTACCTGGTGATGGAGCAAGACGGGGTGGTGATCGGCTTTGCTTACTGCAACTGGTTCAAGCCGCGGCCGGCCTACCGCTTCTCGGCCGAAGACTCGATCTACATGGCGGCCGGCGCCAACGGCCAAGGCTGGGGGCGCGCGCTGCTGGCCGAACTGGCCGCCCGCGCCGAGGCGGTGGGCGTGCGCAAACTGATCGCGGTGATTGGTGATTCGGGCAACGCCGGCTCGGTCGGCGTGCACCGCAGCTGTGGGTTCTCGCACACCGGGGTGCTGAAGTCCTGCGGCTGGAAGTTCAATCGCTGGCTCGACATCGTGCTGATGGAGAAAAGCCTGGGTGCCGGTGACAGCAGCGCACCCGAGTAAAGTGGGCGCATGAAAAACAAGACCATCGCGGCCTGGCTCGCCTTCCTGGGCGGCCCACTGGGCCTGCACCGCTTCTACCTGAAGGGCCTGGGGGACACCCTGGGATGGCTGCTGCCCATCCCGACCGCGCTGGGCGTTTGGGGCCTGGAGCGGGTGCAGTTGTACGGGCTGGACGACACCTTGAGCTGGATTCTGGTGCCGCTGCTGGGCTTCAACATCGCGGGCTGCGCCTTGTGTGCCATCGTGTTCGGCCTGATGACCCCCGAGAAGTGGAACGCGCGCTACAACCCCAGCGCGGCCCCCGAGGCCGCGGCCGGCCGCACCCATTGGGGCACCATTGGCGCCGTGGCCCTGGCCCTGCTGGTGGGCACGGGCGTGCTGATGGCCAGCCTGGTTTACAGCTTCCAGCGGTATTTCGAGTACCAGATCGCCGAGGCGCAAAAGATCTCGCAGTGACCCCGGCGTTCACCGCCCGCCTGCCCCACCAGCGGGCCGGTTGAACGCCCGCAGCGCGGGTGTGAAGCCCGCTCAGGCGTCTGGCAGGGGGTTCAGCGGGTCACCCGCGTAGAGCCAGGGCACGTCCAGCAGGCGTTCGCCCAACAAGGCCATGGCCGCATCGCGGCCCCATTGCACCGGGCCCGTGGCATGGAACACCCGCCCATTGCGCTCGGCGCGCGCCTGCACGCGCGCGCAGCGCTGCCAGCGGTTCAGGGCATAGCGGCGCAGCCGGGTCGGCAGGTCAATGGCCTGCTGGTCCAGCGCACGGCACAGGGCGTGAGCGTCTTCGATCGCCATGCCGGCCCCTTGGGCCAGGTAGGGCCGCATCGGGTGCGCGGCATCCCCCAGCAACGCGACCCGCCCCTGGGCCATGTCCTCCGGGCGTGCCAGCGGCGGCCGGTCACACAGCGCCCACAGGCGCCACTCGGGCACCGCGCGCACCAGGTCCTGCAGCGGGCTGCAACAGTCCGACAGCACGGCCAGCAACTGGCTGGCGTTGTTGCCGTGGTCCCATTGGGCCAGGTCGCCTTCGACCTCGCCGTGCACGATGGCCACCACATTGAGCCAGTGGCCGCCGCGCACGGGGTAGACCACCACATGCAGGTCGGGACCCAGCCAGGCCGTGACGCAAGTGCTGCGCAAGGCGGCCGGCAAGTGGGTCTGCGGCAGCATGGCGCGGAATGCCAGGTGCCCGGTCACGCGGGGCGGCTGCACGCCCAGCAAAGCCTGCCGCACAGCGCTCCACAGGCCGTCGGCACCCACCAGCACATCGCCTTCGATGCGCTTTTTCTGCGGCGTCAGCAGGGCCACCCCGTCGGTCTCGGCCTCGGCCAGGGTGACGGGGCTGTTCAGGTGCAGGCTCACTTCGGGCTGGGCCTGCACCGCCTGCAGCAGCAGTTGATGCAGGTCGGCGCGGTGGATGGTGGCATAAGGGGCCCCGTACAAGGCCTCGGCACGCCCCGCCAGACGCAAGCGGCCCAGGGTGCGACCGCTGAGGGCCGAGCGCACCTGCAAGGCATCGGGAAACGCCGCCACCGCCTGCAAGCCATCTTGCAAGCCCCAGGCCTGCAGCACCCGGACCACGTTGGGGCTGATCTGGATGCCGGCCCCCACCTCACTGAAAGCGGGTGCCCGTTCAAACAGGCGCACCCGGTGGCCGGCACGCGCCGTGGCCAGGGCCGCGGCCAGCCCCCCAATGCCACCGCCAGCCACCAAAATTTCGATCTGCGGACTCATCCAGAGATTGTGCCGTGGGCCGAGCCCGTCGCCAGGCTCAGGCCTTGCGCCTGCTCAAGCCGATCGATCGGCGCCGGACGACCAAACAGATACCCCTGGAACGCGCGGCAGCCACTTTGGCGCAGGAAATCCAGCTGCCCTTCGGTTTCCACCCCCTCAGCGACCACCGCCAGGTCCAGGCTGCCCGCCAGGGCCAGGATGGTGCGCACGATGGCGGCGTCGTTGGGGTCCACCAGCACGTCACGCACAAAGCCCTGGTCGATCTTGAGCTGGTCCAGCGGCAGGCGCTTGAGGTAGCTGAGGCTGGAATAGCCGGTGCCAAAGTCATCGAGCGAGAAGCGCAAGCCCTCCATGCGCAGCTCGGTCATCTTGGCGATCATGTCCTCGACGTCGGTCAGCAGCAGGCTCTCGGTCAACTCGAGCTGCAGGCAACGCGCGTTGGCGCCGGTGCGGCTCAGGGTGTCGAGCACCAGCTGCACAAAGTCCGGGTGGCGGAACTGGCGCGCGCTGACGTTGACCGACAAGGTCAGGTGGCGGGTCTCGGGCCGATCGGCCCACTGCACCAGCTGGGCGCAGGCCTGCTCCAGCACCCATTGGCCCAGGGGCAGGATCAGGCCGGTCTGCTCGGCCAGCGGGATGAACTCGCCCGGCGACACCATGCCCCGCTGCGGATGCGCCCAGCGCACCAGGGCCTCGACCCCGGTGATGCGCTGCTGGTCGTTGACCACGGGCTGGTAGTACAGCAGCAGTTCCTGGCGCAGCAGGCCCTGACGCAGATCACCCTCCAGCACCGAACGGGCGGTGGCGGCGGCCTGCATCTGCGGGTCAAAAAAGCGCAAGGTGTTGCGCCCATGGGCCTTGGCCTGGTACATGGCCAGGTCGGCGCGCTTGAGCAACTCGTCGATCGGGGTGTCGTCCCCGGAGAACAAGGTGATGCCAATGCTGGGGGTGCTGTAGTGCTGCAGGCCGCGCAACTCAAAGGGCTGGTTCATGCTGACCAGCAGCTTCTCGGCCACGCGCTCGGCCTGCTCGGTGGCCTCGGTCCAGTGGGGTGACAGCTCTTCGAGCATGAGGACAAACTCATCACCACCAAAGCGCGACACCGTGTCGACCTGGCGCACACTGCCCACCAGCCGGCGCCCCACCTGGACCAGCAACTGGTCGCCGATGGCGTGGCCCATGGTGTCGTTGAGGTCCTTGAAGTTGTCCAGGTCCAGGAACAGCAGTGCGCCATGCTGCCCCGAGCGGGCGCTGGCCAGGCAGGCCTGGCGCAGGCGGTCGACCAGCAGGCGGCGGTTGGGCAGGTCGGTCAGAGCGTCAAAGAAGGCCAGGCGCTCGATCTCGCGCTCGGCGCGCTTGCGGTCGGTGATGTCACGCGCCACCCCCAGCACACCGGTCAAGCGCCCGTCCTCGCCCTGGATCGGGGTCTTGATGGTTTCAAAACGCCCCCGGTGGCCATCGGCAAACACCATGTCTTCTTCGTAGGTGACCGACTCCTTGAGCCGCAGCGTCTCCAGGTCATGGGCCCGGTAGGCATGGGCCGCGTCCTCGCTGAACAGCTCGACATCGGTGCGCCCCACGATGTCGGCCTCGGGCCGGCCCGCGAAACGCTCGAACACCGGGTTGCAGTATTGGTAGACCCCGTCGGCGTCCTTGAGGAAGACCATGTCCGGCAGCGCGTTGACCAGCGTGCGCAAGCGCGACTGGTTTTGCGCCAGGGCCAGCTCCATGTTCTTGCGCTCGGTGGTGTCCATCGCGAACGCCACAAAGCCACACACCTGGCCATCGGCCAGCCGCTCGGGCGCCAGCGTGGTGTGGCGCCAGTGCACCGCCCCGCTGGGCAGCACGATGCGGTTTTCAAACACCACCACCTCGCCGTCCAGCGCGCGCTGCACAAAGGGCATCATGCGCTGCAGGCGTTCGGCCGACACGATGCTCGACAGGGGTTGACCCAGCATGGCGTCGGCGGGGTGCCCAAACCAGCGGGCATGGGCGTCGTTGACAAACAGGAAGCGCAAGTCGCGGTCCAGCCGCGACACCCCGCCAGGCATCTGGCGCAGGATGGCCGCCAGCTGGGTGTCTTTTTCGTGCGCCAGGCGCTCCGCGGCCTTGCGCGGGGTGACGTCCATGTTGAAACCCACCAGCCCAGCGACCCGGCCCAGCTTCCACAGCGGCGCCACGATGCACAGAAAGTCTCGCACCTGGCCGTGAACGTCGGTGCGCGCTTCGTACTCGATGACCTCGCCTTGCATGGCGCGTTCGTTGTAGCGCAGCCAGCGCTGCAGTTCTTCCGGCTGCTGGCTGCATTGCTCGGGCGTGCGGCCCAGTTGCGAGCCGTAATGGGCGATGCGTGCCGGGTTTTCGAGCACCAACCGCCCGGATTCGTCGCGCACCCAGGCCTCGAACGGGATGTTGTCCACCATGGTGCGCAGCACCGCCTCGTTGCTGCGCAAGGCTTCTTCGTCGGCCTTCTGGCGCGTGATGTCCCACAGCAGACCGTCCCACATGGTGCGGCCGTCGTCCAAGCGCCGCGGTGCCGAGCACAGGTGCAGGCTGCGCAGCTCGCCGTCGGCGCCGCGCACCCGGATCACGATGTCCAGCACCTCCAGCGAACGGGCCGAGTCACGCTCGGCGGCCTGCAGACGCGGCAGGTCGGCTGGCGAGACGATGCGGTACCAAGTCTGGGCGTCGCGCAGCAGATCACGGCCACTGAGGCCGGTGACCCGCTCCATCGACTCGCTGACGTAAACAAAGCGGTTCGAGCCATCAATCTCGCGTTCGACCTGGAACAGCACGCCATGCGGCAGGTTGCGAGCCAAGGCGGCCAGTTGCGCCTCGCGCTCGCGCAGGCTCTGCTCGGCGCGCCGGGCCATCTCAAAGGGCTGGCGGATGCTGATGCTGAACACCGCCTGGAAGATCAACCCATCGGCGACCAGCTTGAACACATGGCCCAGCATGTTCAGCGAGTCATCGGGTGCGCGGTAGCTGGCAAACACCACCTCCCCCAGCGCCATGACAAAACAGGCTCCCGCCAGGTGGTAGTCGCGGGCCCGCCCCCGCTGCTGGGCCTGGCCCCAGAACACGACCGCGATCGCGAGGTTGGACAGGCACAGCACGTACTCAAAAAACACCTTGAACGAGGTGAGCCCGTGGCCCGGCACAAAGGTGGCGGGGAACCCATCCAGGTGGTTGGAGCCCAGCCAGACCACCCCCGCGGCAAGCCCCAGCCCTGCCGCCAGCCAGCGCCCCGGCGGGCCCGGCAATGCCACATGGAAAGCCAGCAAGCCCAGCGCCACCGTCTCCACGCTGCGCGCCACCAGCCAGTAATAAATGGCCCGGCTGGTGCTGGACTCCGACAGGAGATCGGGCATGCCATCGAACGACAGCGCATGCATCAGGTCGCAGACCGCGACGATCGAGAACCCGAACACCAGGCCATTGAAGAACCGGTGGGAACTGACCCCCAGCGAGGACCCGGACACCACCACCACCAAGGCCGCCACGATCACCGCCAACAGCTCCAGCAGCAAGTGGACGCCAAGCCAGGCACTGGCGTGGGACGGGTCAAACAAAGGCACCGAGGGCGACAGCAACAACACGGCCAACAAGGCCGCCGCCCCGCCGCACAGGAGGGTGGTGATTCGCCGCGCACGACGCCAAGCGTCTTGTTCTTTCATCCTGCCGTCCAAATTGCTGATAGCACCACTTTATCCAGAAAACCCGGTGATGCGCACCGCCACGAACCAGGCAGCGCAAGGATTCCGTCCTGAGCGGGACAAGCAACCCCCATGCCCCACAGGCCCCATCGATCGACGCGCCTCCGGTGCGATGGCCACCGGTTTCACCACCACGGCCCGCCAGCCGCATGACAAAAATCAAATGCGAAAACGCCACTGTTCAGCCCATTCAACCAGGGCCTTGCGGTGGGGCGGTGCGGTCAAATGACCGCGGGGTTTGCCCAGCCCGCCGCGGCCAAACAGGCGCGGTACCGGAGGAAGAAATCAAAAGCGCAGATCAATACCGATTGTTTTAATGGTATCAATTCATTTCAAAAGGGAACTTCTTCCAGCCACTAAATGCCGACTGGCCGTGCTGTTGGGCGATTCATGATTCGGGCCGGGGCCAACTTTGATAAACCTTTACCTTCGCGTCACAACCCAGTGAGACAACACACATAAAAAAACCCTGCCAGACCGAGGTGTGGCAGGGTTCAGGGGCCGCGCCAACGCGTTCAGGCCTCGGCGCGGACTGTCGTACGACAGGAACTCAAGCGGCAATCAGGAACTGATTGCGGTCTTGGTCTTGAATCCATTTGGGCGCTTTGCCGCGGCCAGTCCAGGTTTCGCCGGTGGCCGGATTGCGGTATTTGGCCGCCACTTTACCGCCCTTGGCCGACGAGGCAGCACGGCCGCGCGGCGCTTGAAAGATATCTTCAGCGGTCAAACCAAAATCAGCCACCAGCGCGCGGACTTGGGCAATCGCGTCGGCGGTTTCGCGCTTGCGCGCTTCTTGAATTTGTTGTTCCAGCGCTTCACGCTGCTTCAGAAGATCTTTGTAAGTGGTGCTCATGATTTGAACAATCAAATAATGTTTAAAGCGCCATTATAAGAAGTATTTCCCGAGCCACAACCAGCACCGCACCAACCCCTTGATCTGTCGGGATTAACCTCCGGCGGCCGAATGCCACTTCGATTATCGATTCGACCGTGTGCTGAACGAATCGAACGACCGGCCCAGATTCACGCAGCAGAAACCCGCGGGCACGCAGGGAGAAAACAGCCTCATACCCCCTGCGCTGTGGGGCGGATTTCGCACAATATCGAGACGCGTCAGGTCGACGTCCCCAGCGGCCAAGCCATCACCTTGTCGATGCGCTTGCCGTCGAGGTCCACGATTTCAAATACCCAGCCCGCGCATTCAATGCGCTCGGCCGTCACCGGTAAATGCCCGGACTCCGACATCAGCAAGCCCGCCAGGGTGTTGTAGCGCCCCCGATGTTCATCGGGCAATTCCTTGATATCCAGGCGGGCCCGGAGTTCATCGACCGGCATCAAACCGTCCAGCAGCCAGGAGCCGCCTTCGCGTTGCACGGCCCAGGCATCGGCCTGGACGTGGGGCTGCAACTCACCGGTGATGGCTTCGAGCATGTCGCGTGGGGTCATCAGGCCCTGCACCACACCGTACTCGTCCACCACCAGCACCATGCGGGCCGCGCGCAGGCGGAACTGCTCCAGCAACTCCATGCCACTGAGGGTTTCGGGCAAAAAGGCCGCTGGCTGCACATGGGGCTCGATGGGGCCTTCGTGGGCCACGCCCAATTCCAGCAGGCGGGCCACACTGATCAGGCCCACCACCTCGTCGAGCGAGCCTCGGCACACCGGGTACCAGGAATGGCTGGCCTGCCCCTGGGCCGCGCTGGCCTGGCGCAGGCATTCGGCCACCGTGGCGCGGGCGTCCAGCCACTCGATTTCGGTGCGGGGCAGCATCATCGAGGTCAGTGGGCGCTCATCGAGGCGGAACACGTTGTGCACCATTTGGTGCTCATGCTCCTCGATCACCCCAGCGTCGAGCCCCTCTTCAAGGCTGGCCACAATTTCTTCTTCGGTCACGGCCCGCGCAGCCGAGTTGTCAACCCGCAAGACACGCAAGGTGGCTTGGGTGCTGATCGACAGCAGGCGCACAAAGGGCTTGGCCCCCACCGCCACCCAGGACATGGGCCGGGCCACCCAGCGGGCCACCGTTTCGGGGTACAGCTGGCCGATGCGCTTGGGCACCAACTCGCCAAACACAATTGTGATGAACGTGATCACCGTCACCACCACCGCCGTGGCCGTGATGCCCGCCGCGCCGGTGGGCATGCCCAGTTGAATCAAGCCCGCCGCCAGGCGATCGCTGAACGCGGCCTCGCCCAAAATGCCGTTCAGCATGCCGATCGAGGTGATGCCCACCTGCACCGAGGACAAAAACTGGGTCGGGTTGTCCAGCAGGTCCAGCGCTGTCTTGGCCCCCTTGTCGCCCGCCTCGGCCATGGCGGTCAGGCGCGCCTTTCGGCTCGAGGCCAGTGACATTTCAGACATGGCAAACACCGCGTTAAGCAGTGTCAGAAAGGCAATCAGCAGGAAGTCCATTCAAGGCAGTAGAGAATCAACACCATGGCAATGTACTTGATTGGTGATATTCAGGGCTGCAACGACGCCTTGGGCCGCCTGCTGGCGGCGTTGGACTTCTCGCCCAGCCGCGACACGGTTTACCTGCTCGGCGACCTGGTGAACCGCGGCCCGGACTCGCTAGGCACCTTGCGCCGCCTGATGGCCCTGGGTGACTCGGCCCGCTGTCTGCTGGGCAACCACGACCTGCACCTGTTGGCGGCGGCGCATGGCGTGCGCCCCGCGGGGCGCAAGGACACACTGACCGAGGTGTTGCAGGCGCCCGACCGTGAGGCCTTGCTGAACTGGGTGCGCCACCAACCGCTGGCGCGCCAGGAAGCCGGGGTGCTGATGGTGCACGCGGGCGTGTTGCCGTCCTGGACCCCTGAGCAGGTGCTGGCCCTGGCCGCTGAAGTGCAGGCCGTGCTGCGCAGCGACGACCTGCCGGCCTTCCTGGCGGAGATGTACGGCAACCTGCCCAACGCGTGGAACGACCGGCTGCAAGGCGCCAGCCGCCTGCGCGTGATCGTCAATGCCCTGACCCGCCTGCGCTACTGCACGGCCGAGGGCGAAATGGAGTTCGCCAGCACCGAGGGCGAAGGCGAAGGGCCCGAGGGCTACCTGCCGTGGTTTGATGTGCCGGGTCGCCGCACCGAGGGGGTGACCGTGGCCTTTGGCCATTGGTCCACGCTGGGCTGGAAGCAGCGCGACAACCTGATGTGCCTGGACACGGGCTGTGTCTGGGGCGGTTGCCTGAGTGCGGTGCGCCTGGGGGCCACCCCGGCCGACCGGACATTGATTCAAGTGAAGTGCGCCCAGTCACAAAAGCCGGGCGGCCGCTGAGTCCCCCTGCCCTGCCGACCCATCCGACCACGCCGGTGGGTCCATCGGCCTCAGACGCCCAAAACGGGGCCGGGGCCAAGCCCCGGATCGCCCGCCGCCCAGGCTGACGCACGGGCCCGTGCTCTGCACGCCCGTGAGGGCGTGGCGTCAGCTCAGGACACGACGGGCTGAGCCGCCTTGAACAGCGCAGCCACCTTGCGCTTGGGCTTGATGTTCGACGAAATCGCGCGGGCTGCGGGGGCAGCCTTGGCGGCAGCCTCCCAGGCCGGGGCGGCGTCGGGGCTCAGCGACGGGGCCTGGTACGGCTGGTCAAAGAACGGATCGCGCGGTGCACCGTGGGCGCGCTGCTGCGGACGGCGGTCCCGCTCGCGTTCGCGGTCGCGCTCACGGCCTTGGTTCTCGGCCGCCTGGCGCGGGTCCTGACCCTCGCGGTTGTACATGCGACGGCCGTCGTTGATGCGACCGCGTGGGCGGTCTTCATCGAACTCCAAGGCCTCAACCTCGATCTTCTTGTTGATCAGCTTTTCGATCTCGGCCACCAGGCGGGCGTCATTGCTGCCGCCCACGAAGCTCACAGCCAGGCCCGAAGCCCCGGCCCGCCCCGTGCGGCCAATGCGGTGCACATAGTCTTCGGCGTTGAACGGGATGTCCATGTTGAACACCGCGGGCACGTCCTTGATGTCGAGGCCCCGTGCAGCCACGTCGGTGCACACCAGCAGGTCGACTTCGCCCTTCTTGAAGGCGTCCAGCGCCTTCAGGCGCTCGTCCTGGCTCTTGTCGCCGTGCAGGGCCGCGGTCTTGAGACCATCGTGGTCCAGGGCCCGCGCCAGGCGCGCACAACCGAGCTTGCTGTTGACGAACACAAAGGCCTGCTTGATGCCATGGCGGCGCAGCACCTGGTGCAGCGCGTGGCGCTTGTTGTCGTCGTTGACGCCGTAGAAGTGCTGGGCGACGGTCGATGCGGTGGCATTGGAGCGCGCCACCTCGATGGTCACCGGGTCTTGCAGGTAACTGCCGGCCAGGCGCTTGATCTCCGGCGAGAAGGTGGCCGAGAACAGCAAGGTCGTGCGTTGCTTGGGCAGGTAGCTGAGGATGCGCTGCAGATCGGGCAGGAAGCCAATGTCCAGCATGCGGTCAGCCTCGTCGAGCACCACGTACTCCACCTGGTTGAGCACCGCGTTCTTGGCTTCGATGTGGTCCAGCAAGCGACCCGGCGTGGCCACCAGCACCTCGACACCGCGCTTGAGCTCAGCGGTCTGGGGCTTCATGTCCATGCCACCAAACACCACGGCGCTGCGCAGGTTGGTGTACTTGGCGTAGAGCTTGATCTGCTGGGCCACCTGGTCGGCGAGTTCGCGCGTCGGCAGCAACACCAGGGCCCGCACCGGGTGGCGCGCTGGCGAGGTGGAGCTGTTCTCGTGCTTGAGCAGGCGCTGCAGCAAAGGCAGCGAAAAAGCGGCGGTCTTGCCCGTACCGGTCTGGGCGGCGCCCATCACGTCCTTGCCCGTGAGCACCACCGGAATGGCTTGCGCCTGGATGGGGGTCATGGACTCGTAGCCCATTTCGGCCACGGCACGTGCCAGCGGCTCAGCCAGCGATAAATGAGAGAAAGATGTCGTCATGAAGTCCGCTATTGTCGCACTGGCTGGGAAAACCCGGTAATCGCTGTGTTTCCGGGCCCGGAGAAAAATGCCCAGCGCCCCGTGCCTGGCGCTGAACAATCGCTCATTGCTATGAAATTAAGTGCAGCCCAGCGGCACGGAGCATGGCCCCGGGCGGCACGCCTCACAAACTGCGGGCGTTGAAGGTGTCGCAAGCCCGCACGGTCCCCGCCTCCAGGCCGGTGGCGAACCAACGCTGGCGCTGGGCGCTGCTGCCGTGCGTGAAGCGCTCCGGCACCACCGCGCCACCGGCTGATTTCTGCAGCGCATCGTCACCGATGCGGGCCGCGGCGTTCATGGCCGACGCCACATCGCCCTGCTCCAGGATGTGCCGGCTGCGGTCCGCGTGGTGGGCCCAAACGCCCGCCAGGCAGTCGGCCTGCAACTCCAAGCGCACGCTGAGGGCGTTGTACTGGGCCTGGCTGACGCGGCCACGGGCCTCGTCCAGCTTTTGGCTGATGCCCAGTAAGTGCTGCACATGGTGGCCCACCTCGTGGGCGATCACATAGGCCTGGGCAAAGTCACCGGGAGCGCCCAACTGGGTCTTCAGCACGTCGTAGAACCCCAGATCGATGTAGACCTTTTGGTCGGCCGGGCAGTAGAAGGGCCCCATGGCCGACTGCCCCTGACCACAGGCGGTGGACGTGCTGCCGCGGAACAAGACCAGATGGGGGTCGCGGTATTGACCTCCCGAGCTGGCAAAAATGCTGCGCCACACGTCCTCGGTGTCGGCCAGCACGACCGACACGAAGCGTGCGGATCGGTCGTCGGCGCTCGATGCCGGGGTGCGGGTTTCCGGGGCCGCCACCGGCACCGCCTCACCGCCCTCGCTCAGCATTTGCAGCAGGGTCAGGGGACTGATGCCCATGAACCACCCCACAGCCAGGACCACCAGCACGGTCCCCAGACCCAGACGGCCACCACCAAGGCCCAGGCGAGGCGTGACACCAGACTGATCACGACGGTCTTCAATGTTGTCCGAACTTCTTTGGTCTTCCCACTTCATGGCGGCCCCTTGGGCCCAACAGGAGCCCGACTGCGCAGCATGCTACCGCCACAAGGACCGCCCCCCAACCACCAGAGCGTGAAAAAATGGACAGCCCCCGCCTGTGCGGTGGGGGGCTGGCACGACTCAGTGGGGCAGCGCCTGGGGCAAGGCGGCTTCCGCGTGCAGCGCCCGCACCAGGTCGCGGGCGCGCTGGGCCTGTTCGCACGCCACGGGCAGCGCCGGGCCGGTTTGGCTGTCGCACAGGCGCACCAGTTCGCGCTGCTGCACCCACAACGCCGACGGGGCCAAGGGACGGGACTCGGTGGCCGAAGGGCTGACCTGTATCCAGCCGGCACGGCCCAGCATTTCAATGACCAACAGCACCCCCACCACGCTGCCCAGGGCGATCAACAATGAGGGGTCCAGCAGCTGGACCCAGGTCCGGGGGGTGCGTTCAGGCTTGTACATCGCTCAGCTCTCCTTATGGTCTCCGTGAATCGTAGGTAAGCAAGCGCTACAAAGCTGTAGGACACTGGCTCATCGGCCTGTCGCCGAAAACCGAGTGCAACACAGCCCACCCCCTCCAACCCGCCCCCATTCACCAATCCACGCGATGCAAACCACCGATCAACAGGCCGGGGACGCCATCCTTCTCAGCCCCGCCCAAACTGCGAACTATTTGCCCTTTTTGCCCTTGGCACAGGAGATCGAAGCCCTGCTGCGCGACCCCGGGGTGCGGGTCCCGGCCCGGCAGGTGATGGGCTGGCCCGGCGGCGGCAGCCTGTTTGTGATGCCGGCGCACGACGACCGCCTGGGCATGAGCAAGGTCATCACCTTCACCCCTGCCAACGCGGGCAGCCCCCGTCCGACCATCCAAGGCGACGTGCTGGTGTTCGACATCCGGACCGGGGCGCGGCTGCGGGTGCTGGACGGTCCCACGGTGACGGCACGCCGAACCGCGGCCGTGTCCCTGCTCGCGGCCCAGCGGCTGGCCCCGCGGACCGACGGCCCGCTGTTGATCGTGGGCGCCGGTGTGCAGGGGCGTGCCCACCTCGACGCCTTTGTCCAGGGTCTGGGGGTTCAGGAGGTCTGGGTGGCCTCGCGCAGCGCCCGCAGCACCCAGGCGCTGCTGGACCACGCGCGGCGCCTGGGGTTGACCGCCCACGGGACCGACGATCCGCAGCAGGCGCTGCGCCATTGCCCGCTGGTGGTCACCGGCACGCCGGCCCAGCACGTGGTGCTGGACGGCCCGTTGTCAGCCGACCACTTCGTGGCCGCGGTGGGGGCCTTCACCCCGGCCATGCGGGAGCTCGGCCCGGCGCTGTGCCAACACGTGTTCGAGCACGGCACGGTGGTGGTGGACACGCCCGACGCCCAGCACGAGGCCGGTGACCTGTTGCAGGCCGGTGTGCCAATGACCGACTTGCTGACCCTGGCCCAATGCGTGCAGGCCGCGCCCCCCCGGCGCGGGCCGGTGCTGTTCAAGAGTTGTGGCTGGGCCGGTTGGGACCTGGCGGCCGCGCGCCTGGCCTGCCCGGCGTCAGCCACGGGGTCGCGCTGAGGGCTGGGTCGGGGGCAGATCACGGCCAGGGCCCGCTGCGGCCCGGGACGTTGGGCAGGTCAGCGGGCCGCGGGCGCAACGGGGACCCAGCCTCACCCATCTGGGGCTCAGGCACCGCCGCAGCCCGGTCAGTCGAGGATGACCCAGGACTTGGTGACCGTCTCCAGCACCTCGAACGAGCCCCTGAACCCCGCGGGGATGTGCAGGCTCTCGCCAGGTCCGACCTCGCGGTAAGCGCCCTGGGTGTCGTGCACCCGGCAGCGCCCGGACAGCACGGTGAACACTTCTTGCTGCGCGGCACCGAACTCGATGCGCCAGCGCCCCGGTTCGCAGCGCCACAGGCCGCTGGACAACTGGGTGGCGCCACCCGCAGGCGCGGCCACCGCCGACCAGGTTTCGCGCAGCGGGTTGCCCTGCTCCAGGCGCTCGGGCTTGGGCCGCGACAACTCGGGCGCCCCCAGCCCCGGGGGCGCGAACCAGGTGGTGGCCGGTGCCGACAAGGGGGCCGTGCGCGGGGACTCGCTCATGGCGCAGGCTCCGCGGCTCAGGCGCGCGGCAGGGTCACGCCGTGTTGGCCCTGGTACTTGCCGCCCCGGTCCTTGTAGCTGACCTCGCAGACCTCGTCGCTTTCAAAGAACAGGACCTGGGCACAGCCCTCCCCCGCGTAAATGCGGGCTGGCAGCGGCGTGGTGTTGGAGAACTCCAGCGTCACATACCCTTCCCACTCGGGCTCGAAGGGGGTGACGTTGACGATGATGCCGCAGCGCGCGTAGGTGCTCTTGCCCAGGCAGATGGTCAGCACATTGCGCGGAATGCGGAAGTACTCCACCGTGCGGGCCAGGGCAAAACTGTTGGGCGGGATGATGCAGGAGTCGCCCTCGAAGTCGACAAAGCTCTTCTCGTCGAAGTTCTTCGGGTCGACCACGGTGCTGTGGATGTTGGTGAACACCTTGAATTCCGGCGCGCATCGGATGTCGTAGCCGTAGCTGCTGGTGCCGTAGCTGATGATCTTGCGACCGTCTTGCTCACGGATCTGACCCGGCTCGAAGGGCTCGATCATGCCGTGCTGCTCGGCCATGCGCCGAATCCATTTATCGCTCTTGATGCTCATGGGGAAAACCTCCGTTGCCGGCCCGTGGGAACGTCGAGCCGCCGCCCGCTTGCCCGGCCCCCGGGGCGGGCCTGTGACGTCGGCCCGGCCGCGACCGCGCTGGCAAGGGGCCCCATTGTAGGTCAGCCCGTACTATCGAAAAAAGAGCTGCCACCCTGCGCGCAGGCTCAGTCGGCGGCCCGCGGTGCGCACCACTGACCGGCCACGGCAGTGCCCTCGATGAGGCGGTCGTCCCCCAGCACGATGAGCGAGAACAGCAACTCGTCCAGGTTGCGCGCCTGCGCCGTCTTGCGCGCCAGCAGCGGTGTGGCCTTCGGGTTGAGCAGCACGAAGTCGGCCTCGCACCCCGGGTTCAGGTTGCCGATCGAGGGGGCACCGGCCTCGCCCGCCAGCCCCAGGGCCGCAGCGGCCCCCGCCGTGTGCTGCCACCACAGGTGCTGCGGGCTCAGCGACAGGCCTGGTTTGGTCTGCCCCTCGCGGCCCACGTAGTAGGCCGCCAGCATGGTGTGGAAGGGGCTGAACGAGGTGCCCCCGCCCACGTCACTGGCCAGGCCGTAGCGGTAACCGACGCGGTCGGCGCCCTGGTAGTCAAAGAAGCCACTGCCCAGGAACAGGTTGCTGGTGGGGCTGACGGCGGCAGCGGCGCCGGTGTCGCGCATCAGGGCCCGGTCACTGTCGTCAAAGTGGATGCAGTGGGCGTAGACCGACCGATCGCGCATCAGGCCAAAGTCGGCGTAGGTGGCCAGGTAGCTGCGCGACTGCGGGAACAGCTCGCGCGCCCAGGCGATCTCGGCCAGGTTCTCGGCCACATGCGACTGAATCCACACCTGCGGGTAGCGCGCGGCCAGTTCGCCCGCCCCGCGCAACTGCTCGGGCGTGCTGGTGGGGGCAAAGCGCGGCGTGATGGCATAGCCCAGCCGGTCCACGCCGTGCCAGCGCTGGATCAGCGCCTCGGTGTCGATCAGGCTTTGCTCGGTCTGGTCGCGCACGCCATCGGGCGAGAAACGGTCCTGCAAGACCTTGCCGGTGATGAAGCGCAGGCGGCGCTGCTGCGCCTGCTGAAACAGCGCCTCGACCGAACTGGGGTGCGAGGTGGCAAAGGCCAGCGCCGTGGTCACGCCATGGCGCAGCAGTTCATCCAGGAAGAAGCTGGCCACCTCGGTCGCATAGGCCCCATCGTGAAAACGCGACTCGTGCGGGAAGGTGTAGTTCTCCAGCCAGGGCAACAGGCCCTCGGCAGGCGAGCCAATCACATCGGTCTGCGGGCAGTGGATGTGCAGGTCAACAAACCCAGGCGCCAGGATGCGGCCCGGGAAATGGGTGATGGCCAGCCCCGGAAAACGGTCCGCCAGGTCGCGGTATGGGCCCACGGCCCGCACCACCGGCTGACCCTGGGCGTCGGGGCCAATCACCAGCAGGCCGTCCTCCTCGTACAGGGCGGTGCGGTCATCGGCAAAACGGAGAATGGCGGCGCGGTAAGCTTTCATGGGGCCCGAGCTTACCCGGCGCCCCCCAGGGCTGAATAGGGGCGCCCACATACCCGCTATCCGCCCACGTGGATAGCGCCGGGCCCCCCCTGTGCCAAGCCGCCGCCGGGCCCACCGGGGCCCCACCCGGATGCGGACGTCAAATGGCCAGCGCCACCAGTTGCGGGTGCGCCTGTACGCCCCCGGCCAGCTGCCACACGGCCGCATGGCCGCGCGCGCGCAAGGCCTGCCACGCCTGGGCACTGCGCTGACCGCTGCGGCAGAACAAGACCAGGGGCACCCCCTCGGGCACGCCGGCTGCGGGCGCCCGCCCCCCCAGCACCTCGGGCAAAGGCCAGGACACCACCGGCCGCCCCCAGCGGGCCACTGCCTCGCAGGCGTGGTGCTCGTCGGCGTCACGCACATCGACCAGGCAGGTCTCGGGCTGGCGGGCCCACAGGTCAGCCAGGGCCTCGGCGTCGAGCACCGCGGCGGAAGCGGCCCCGGCGGCCTCGGCGCTCAGGGCCAGCTGGCGAGCGCAATCGCGCAAACGGTCGCACAGGGCCGCCACCTGCTCGGGCTGGGTGCACAGGCTCAGCGACAGGCGCACCGACGAGCGCGCTTGCCAGTCGGCGCAGCCCATGGCCTGCAAGACAAAGCTGGGTTGCGCCTGGGCGGCCGAACAGGCACTGCCCGCACTGACCTGCAGGCCCGCCGCGTCGAGCCAGGCGGTCAAAGCGCTGCCCACCGGCCCAGGCACCGAAAAATTGAGCGTGGTCGGCAGCGACTGGGCCAAGGGCGCGTTGAACACCACGCCGGGAAAGTTCACCTCCAGGCAGGCGCGGATCTGCTCGCGGTAGCCCCGCAAGGTGCGCAGGCTGCAGAAGGTGTCGCCCTGCTGCAGCGCCGACAGCACCGCGCCCAGCGCGGCCACCCCGGGCATGTTTTCGGTGCCCGAGCGGCGACCGCCCTCTTGCCCGCCGCCCGCGATCAGGGGCGTGTAGGGGGCGCCCGCACGCACGTACAGGAGACCGATGCCCTTGGGCGCGTGCAGCTTGTGGCCCGAGAACGGCACATAGTCGATGCGACGCTGGGCCAGCTTCAGATCCACCTTGCCCAGGGCCTGCACGCCGTCAACCAGCCACAGCGCGGGGCTGCCGTGGTCGTTCAAGGCCTGCTCGATGGCGTCGAGGTCGGAGACCACCCCGGTCTCGTTGTTGGCGGCCATCGTGCACAGCAAGGCGGTGTCGGGCAGCCAGGCCCGCAGGGTGGCCAGGTCATGCTGCCCCGAGGCGTCCACGGGCAAGGCCCGCAATTCCAGGCCCAGGCCCAGCAATTGGTTCCAGTGGGCCAGGCTTTGCGGCACCGCCTTGTGCTCGGTGGCGCCATAAACCAGGCAGCGGCCGGTGGGCAGGCCCGCGTCACGCCGCGCGCGCACGGCGCACAGCGCCGACAGCACAGCGGTCTGGATGCCTTCGGTGGCGCCACTGACAAAGATCAGCTCGCCTTGCGGCACGTTCAGCACTGCGCGGGCCCGCTGGCGCACCGCGTCCAGCAAGGCCTTGGCCTGCCGCCCACTGGCGTGGCTGCTGCTGGGGTTGCCATAGGCGCTGAGCATGGTGTGCAGCGCCGCTTCGGCGGCCTGCGGCAAGACAGGGCTGGTGGCGTTGAAGTCGAAATACAGGGAGGTCGGCAGGGGCGCGGTCATGGCGGGGTGGGCTGAATCAGGAACCCTGCCAGTCTAGGAAACCCCGCCCTGAATAAAATTTTCTTCTGCGCTGCGAAACGTCCTAATAGGAGAAAATTATTCTCTCAAAAAAGGAATTCAAAAAATGGATCGCATCGACCTGCAGATTCTTGAAGAACTTCAGCGCGACAGCCAGCTGCCCATCGCCCTGCTGGCCGAGCGCGTGGGCCTGTCGTCCACGCCCTGCTGGAAGCGGGTCAAGCGGCTGGAGGACGAGGGCGTGATCGAGCGCCGCGTGGCCATCGTGAACCGCAAGAAGGTGGGGTTGCCGATCACCGTCTTTGTCAGCCTGCGCCTGGCCCAGCACGAGGAGCGCGGCCTGGCCGCCTTTGCCGCAGCGGTGACCGCGCTGCCCGAGGTGCAGGAGTTCCACCGCATGAGCGGCGACGTGGACTACCTGCTCAAGGTGGTGACCCACAGCATGGAAGGCTATGACGCCTTCTACAAAAAGCTGATCCGGGTGGGCGCGCTGTCGGGGGTGTCGTCGGCGTTCTCGATGGAACAGATCAAAAGCACCACCGCCCTGCCCCTGACCTCGGTGGCCTGACCTCGGTGGCTTGACTCCGGCGGCCAGAGCCGGCGCCCCCAGGCGCCACAGGCCTGGCCCCGACTCAGCGCAAGCGCCCCTGCACGCCGTCGACCAGCCAGTCGATCTGGCGGATCTGCTCATCGCTGAGCTGGCTGTGCGCGGGGATCACCGTGCGGCCCTGGTTGTCCAGCACGGGCTGGGCCCCGGCGGCAAAGGGTTGCAGGCGGCCCGCGGCCATGTCCTGCTGACGCGCCAGCACCTCGGCCTGCACGGCCTTGGGCACGCGGGGCCCGAAGTCACCGACGCGGATCATGCCCTCGCGCACCCCGCCCCAGACCGAACCGCTTTGCCAGCGCCCCTCCAACACCGCCTTGACGCGGCGCGTGTAGTAGTCACCCCATTGGTGCGTGACGGCCAGAATCTGCGCCTCGGGGGCGGTGCGGCGCATGTCGGAGTGGTAGGCCACGGCCAGCTTGCCGCGCTCTTGCGCCGCCGCCATCACCGCGGTCGAGCCGGTGTGGAAGGCCAGCACGTCGGCCCCCTGGTTCATCAGCGTCATGGCGGCGTCGCGCTCGCGCGGCGGGTCGAACCACGCGTTGAGCCAGACCACCTTGACGCTGGCCTGCGGATTGACCGAGCGCAGCCCCAGCGTGAAGGCATTCAGGCCTTGCAGCACCTCGGGAATGGGAAAGCCCGCCACATAGCCCGCAACCTGGCTGCGCGTCATGCGCCCGGCCGCGATGCCCGCCAGGTAGCGGCCTTCGTAATAGCGCGCGTTGGAGACCGCCACATTGGCCGCTGTCTTGTAGCCGGTGACGGACTCGAACTTCACTTGCGGAAAGTCGCGCGCCACCTTGAGCGTGGGTTCCATGTAGCCAAAGCTGGGCGTGAAGATGATCTGGTGGCCCTGCTGCGCGAGGTCGCGGATCACGCGCTCGGCGTCAGCCCCCTCGGGCACGTCCTCGACATAGGTGGTTTTGACGCGCGGGCCCAGCGCCGCCTCGACGGCCTGACGGGCACTCTCGTGCTGACGCACCCAGCCCGCCTCGGTCAGTGGCGCCACATAGACAAAGGCCGCCTTCAGGGGCGCGCTGTCGGGGGTGGGCACGGCCCCGGCTGAGGCGGCAGGGTTGGGGACGGGGGCCTGGGCTTGGGCCGGGAGCGCCAGCCAGGCGGAAAGAAAACAAGCAGCCGCCAGCGCACGGGCCGGCGCGGCCGCGAGGTTTTTGTACATGGTGTTCCTCTACATGTCCCCAGAATGAAAACGCGCACCGGCGGGGCCACCGGTGCGCGCTGCGGATTTTAAGGCTCGGGCCCAGGCCCGGCCTGCGCCAGGTCAGAAGTCGTGTTCGGAGAAGCTCTCGAACACCGCTTTGAGCTGGTGCTCCCAGTCATGGCGCTGGGCTTCGGTGACAAAGCTGGCCTCAAAGCTGTTGCGCGCCAGGGTGTAGGCGTGGTGGGCGTTGAGGCCCGTGGCCGCGAAGGTCTGCACGAAGTTGTCGTTGAGGTAACCGCCAAAGTAGGCCGGGTCGTCGGAGTTGATCGTCACCGCCAGGCCCGCGTCCAGCAACTGCGCCAGGTTGGAGCTGGCCAGGTCCGGGAACACGCACAGCTTGACGTTGGAGAACGGGCACACCGTCAGCGGGATGCGGTCTTGCGCCAGGCGCTGCACCAGGGCCGGGTCCTTCAAGGCCTGCACGCCGTGGTCGATGCGCTGCACTTTCAGTTCATCGAGCGCGCTCCAGATGTAGGCTGGCGGGCCTTCCTCGCCTGCATGGGCCACCAGGTGCAGGCCCAGCTCGCGGCAGCGTGCGAACACGCGGGCGAATTTCTCGGGCGGGTGACCCAGTTCGCTGGAGTCGAGCCCCACGCCGATGAACAGGTCACGCAAAGGCAGCGCCTGCTCCAGCGTGGCAAAGGCGTCCTCCTCACTGAGGTGGCGCAAGAAGCACAGGATCAGCGTCGCGTCGACGCCGAGTTGCGCCCGGGCGTCGGTGCAGGCGCGGTGCAGGCCGCGCACCACCGTCTCCATGGCAATGCCACGCGCGGTGTGGGTTTGCGGGTCAAAGAACAGCTCGGCGTGCACCACGTGGTCGGCCGCCGCGCGCTGCAGGTAGGCCCAGGCCATGTCGTAGAAGTCCTGCTCCTGGATCAGCACGCTGGCCCCTGCGTAGTAGATGTCCAGAAAGCTCTGCAGGTTGGTGAAGGCATAGGCCCGGCGCAGCGACTCGACGTCGGGGTACGGCAGGCTCACACCATTGCGCTGCGCCAGCGCAAAAATCAGCTCCGGCTCGAGCGAACCTTCGATGTGGATGTGCAGCTCGGCCTTGGGCATGCGGCGCAGCAGCTCGGGCAGACGGGCCGGCGAAATGTGGGGAATTTTGAACATGGAAGGCTCCGAGAGTTTGAAGTTTTGTACCACAGGCCCCGCGCCCAGCGCAGGGGATTTTGGCCCCTGGGGACCCCGTGGAGCGGTCTCACAGGACGCCGAAGCGCACGCCCCGGCGTTGCAAGGCCCGCCGGTAGGCCATTGACACCTTGTCGCTGGCGGCGTGGCGCTCGGCCTGCGGGTCCAGCGGCAGGCGCTTGGGGCTTTGCGATTCCAGCACCGGCTGGTCCTGCGTGAAGATGGTGTGCTGGAAGGCGGCGAGCTTCTCGTCGGGGGACTCGAAGTCGGCCACCGCCAGGCGGAACCAGACCCGGCTGGTCTCCGGCGTGAGCGGGCAGATGAAGAGGCCGATCGACTCGCGCCAATGCGCCACCGCGGTGCTGCCGGCCTCGGGCACCTTGGTCAGCAAGGCGCAATACGGGTCGGTGACCTCGTAGCTGTACTCGACCAGGGCGGCCGCCATGGCATGCAGGTTAGAGCGGGGCTGCCAGGCCTTGCAGCCGGTGGCCAGCAGGCCGCGCGGTGTGTCCTGCACGGCATGCGGCTCGATCTCGGGGCGCGCCCGCAGGCCCAGCCAGCCCTCGTGGACAAAGGAGAAATGCGCCATGTCGAGGAAGTTCTCAACGATGCGCGGCGCGCTGGCGGCCACGTCATAGGGGCCGCAGTTCATCTTGCGCAGGCCGGCGTCGTCCTCGGCCGGGAAAGCGGGCAGGCCCGGGTCCTCACCGTCGCAGACCAGCCGCACCCAGACCAGGCCGTGCGCCTCGCGGCAGCCATGGGAGGTGGCGCAATGGGTGGCGGGCGGCTGGAAAGCCGGCAGCGCCGGCACCGCCACGCAGCGCCCACCGGGCTCGAACTGCCAGCCGTGGTAGGGGCACTCGAGGTGCCCGTCCTGCACCCGCCCCAAGGACAGGCGCGCGCCGCGGTGCGGACAGCGGTCGGCCCAGGCCTGCACACGGCCCGCCGCATCACGCCACAACACCAGCGGCTGCTCCAGCAAGGTCACGGCCAGGGGCGCCGCGCCGACCGACGCGGCCAGGGCCACGGGATGCCACAAACGGGTTTCCATCACAGGGGTTCTTTCTCAGGGGGAGGAGGACGGTGGCCAGCACAGGGCCCGCAGCGGGCGGGCGCCGCAGGTCTGGGCCGGGCGCCAAGCAAAAAGAGCTGCCCCAGGGGCAGCTCTTGCAGCGAGGGGGCCGCAGCCCCACCCGTTGGGCTTACTTCTTGTCGCCGCCCGGGACCTTGCCTTCCACGCCCTTGACGTAGAAGTTGATGCCGCCGAGGAACTTGTCGTCGGCCACTTCGTCGGCCTTCAGCACGTCCTTGCCGTCCTGGCCCTTGATGGGGCCCTTCCAGATGGAGAAGGAACCATCGGTCAGCCCCTTCTTGATCTCTTCGACCTTGGCCTTGATGTCGGCGGGCACGTCTTCAGCGATGGACACCACGTCGATCGCGCCTTCCTTGACACCCCACCAGCTTTGGCCAGTGGTCCACTTGCCTTCGAGGGCGTCCTTGGTGGCCTTGATGTAGTACGGGCCCCAGTTGATGACGGCCGAGGCCAGGTGGGCCTTGGGACCGTAGGCGGTCATGTCGGAGTCCCAACCGAAGGCGCGCTTGCCCTTTTCTTCGGCGGTCTTGAGCACGGCCGGCGAATCGGTGTTCTGGAACAGGATGTCGGCGCCGCCGTTGATCAGGGCGGTGGCGGCTTCGGTTTCCTTCGGCGGGCTGAACCATTCGTTGACCCAGACCACCTTGGTCTTGATCTTCGGGTTCACGCTTTGAGCGCCCAGGGTGAAGCTGTTGATGTTGCGGATCACTTCAGGGATCGGCACCGAGCCGACCACGCCCAGGGTGTTGGACTTGGTCATGGCACCGGCAATCACACCCGCCATGTACGCGCCTTCGTAGGTGCGGCTGTCGTAGGTGCGCATGTTCTCGGCGGTCTTGTAGCCGGTGGCGTGTTCGAACTTGACGTCCTTCATGTCGCCAGCGACCTTGAGCATGGACTCCATGTAGCCGAAGGTGGTGCCGAAGATCAGCTTGTTGCCTTGGCTGGCCATGTCGCGCAGCACGCGCTCGGCGTCAGCCGACTCCGGCACGCTTTCCACGAACGAGGTCTGGACCTTGTCGCCAAATTCTTTTTCCAGTGCCTTGCGGCCGTTGTCGTGGGCAAAAGACCAGCCACCGTCGCCCACCGGGCCCACGTAGGCAAAAGCGATCTTGAGTGGCTCAGGCTTCGGGGCCGGGGCAGCAGCCGGCGCGGGGGCCGGTGCCGGTGCCGGCTCTTCCTTCTTGCCACAACCCACCAAGGCGGCCGCGGCCACAGCCGACAGGGCGGCTACCTTGAGCAGGGATCGTTTATTCAGGTCAGTCATGTCATTTCCTTCTTGGGATGGGCGACAGGGGTTGAGAAAATTTTGATTATCCGGTCAAGAAAAACAAATCAGCAAGCCAGAGGCCCCTCAGGCCCCCGGGTGGAAGGGCTTGCCCAGGGAGGCGGGCATGTTGATTCGGATCCAGGCCGGGTTGCGCGAAATCAGTGCCAGCACCACGATGGTGGCGACATAGGGCAGCATGCTCAGCACCTGGCTGGGCACATTGACCCCGACACCTTGCAGGTGGAACTGCAACATCGTGACGCCACCAAACAGATAAGCCCCAAGCAACACCCGTGCCGGACGCCAGGTGGCGAAAGTGGTCAGGGCCAGCGCGATCCAGCCGCGCCCGGCCACCATGCCTTCGACCCACAGCGGGGTGTAGGCGATCGAAATGAAAGCGCCCGCCAGGCCGCACAGCGCCCCGCCCGCCACCACGGCGGCCAGGCGGATGCGACGCACCGGGTAGCCCAGCGCATGGGCCGACTCAGGCGACTCGCCCACCGAGCGCAACACCAGGCCGGTGCGCGAGCGGTACAGGAACCAGCTCAGTGCCAGCATCAGCACGATGGCGCCATACACCAGCGGGTGCTGGCGGAACAGGGCCGGCCCCAGCAGCGGGATGTCACTCAGCACAGGCACCGCAAACTGCACCCGCTCGGGCAGCTTGGCCTGCACATAGCTGATGCCAGCGAAGGCCGAGAAGCCCACGCCAAACAGGCTCAGCGCCAGCCCGGTGGCGTACTGGTTGGTGTTGAGCCAGATCACCAGCCAGCCGAACACGGCCGCCAGCAAGGCCCCCGCCCCCATGCCGGCCAGGAAACCCATCGTGTCGCTGCCAGTGTGGACCACGGTGGCAAAGCCCGCGATGGCCGAACACAGCATCAGGCCCTCGGCGCCCAGGTTGACGATACCGGCCTTCTCGTTGATGAGCAGGCCCAGGGCCGCGATGGCCAGCACGGTGCCCGCATTCAGCGTGGCCCCCAAAAGCAGTGCGTAGGACTCCATCACAGGGCCCCTCCCTTGGAACGTGGGCTGACCAGGCGCACGCGGTAAGCGATCAGCGTGTCGCAGGCCAGCAAGGTGAAGAGCAAGAGGCCCTGGAACACACCGGTGATCGACTTGGGCAGGCCCAGGCGCGACTGCGCGAGTTCGCCGCCGATGTAGAACATGCTCATCAGCACCGCCGAGAACACCATGCCCACCGGGTGCAAGCGCCCCACGTAGGCCACGATGATGGCGGCAAAGCCGTAGCCAGCCGGCACGTAGGGGGTCAGCTGACCGATCGGCCCGGTCACCTCGAGGGCCCCGGCCAGACCGGCCGCCCCGCCCGACACCAGCAAGGCCAGCCACAGCGCACGGCGCGACGAAAAGCCCGCATAGCGCGCCGCCGCCGGCGCCAGCCCCCCCACCTGCTGGGCAAAGCCCGCCTTGGTGCGGAACAGGAACACCCACAGCAGGGCCGACCCCACCAAGGCCATGATCAGGCCGATGCTGACGCGCGAGCCCTTCATGAGGCGCGGGATCTGCGTGACGCTGTCGAACATCTTGGTCTGCGGGAAGTTGTAGCCCGCGGGGTCTTTCCAGGGGCCGTACACCAGGTAACCCAGCAACTGCACCGCCACATAGACCAGCATCAGGCTGACCAGGATTTCGCTGGCATTGAAGCGGTCGCGCAACAAGGCCGTGATCGCGGCCCAGGCCATGCCCCCCAGCACACCGGCCAGCAAGATGGGCACGATGATCCAGGCGCTCGTGCCCTTGTCGGCCATCAGAGCCACCCCACCGGCCGCCAGCGCGCCGATCACAAACTGGCCCTCGGCACCGATGTTCCAGACATTGGAGCGGTAGCACACGGCCAGGCCCAAGGCGATCAGCAACAGCGGCGTGGCCTTGACCATCAATTCACCAATGGCGTAGGCGTTCTTCAGGGGCTCCCAGAAGAACACCATCAGGCCGCGCAACGGGTCCTTGCCCAGCGCCATGAACAGCAGCACGCCGATCAGCACGGTCACCACCAGCGCCAGCACCGGCGAGCCCAGGCTCCACCAGCGCGAGGCCTGGGGCCGGGGTTCAAGCTTGAACATGGTTCACCTCCGCTGCGGCGGCAGGCGCCTGCTCCAACTCACCCAGGTGCGCTTGCACCGTTTCATTCCAAAGGCCACTCATCCATTCGCCGATCTTCTCGACCGTGGCCTGCGCGCGCGGCACCGAGGGCGACAGCCGCCCCTTGGCAATCACATGCAGGCGGTCGCTGATTTCAAACAACTCATCGAGCTCTTCGCTCACCACCAGGACCGCGCAGCCCGCGTCGCGCAAGGCCAGGATCTCGCCCCGGATCTGCGCCGCCGCCCCCACGTCCACGCCCCAGGTCGGCTGGGACACGATCAGCAGCTTGGGCTTGGCGTCGATCTCGCGGCCGACGATGAACTTCTGCAAGTTGCCGCCGGAGAGCGACTTGGCCGCCGCATGGGGCCCGCCGGTCTTGACGTTGAAGCGGCGGATGATGTCCGCCGCCTGCGCCTCGAGTCGGCCCAGGCTCAGCCAGCCGCCCGCCCCCACCGCTTCGCTGCGGGTCAGCAACAGGTTGTGCGCCAGCCCCATGGTGGGCACCGCGCCACGGCCCAGCCGCTCCTCGGGCACAAAATGCAGGCCCAGGGCCCGGCGCGCCTGCGGCGCCAGCGCGCCGGCGTCCTGGCCCCCCACCGTGATGGCGGCCGGGGTCGCGCGGGTGTCTTCCCCCGACAGCGCGTACAGCAGTTCTTGCTGGCCGTTGCCGGAGACACCGGCGATGCCCACCACTTCACCGGCGCGCACCTCCAGTTGCACGTCGATCAGGTCGACGCCAAACTGGTCCTGGCGCGGCAGCGACAAGCCATTGACGCCCAGCACGGTGGCGCCCAGCTGGGCGGGCCGGTGCTGCAGGGCGGGCGGCTCGGCGCCGATCATCAGGCGCGACAGCGACGCGTTGGACTCCTCCGCGGGCTTGCACACGCCGGTCACCTTGCCGCCACGCAGCACGGTGCAAGCGGTGCACAGCTCACGAATCTCGTGCAGCTTGTGGCTGATGTAGAGGATGCTGCAGCCTTCGGAGGCCAGCTTCTTGAGCACCACAAACAGCTTTTCGACGGCCTGCGGGGTCAGCACCGAGGTGGGCTCATCGAGGATCAGCAACTGCGGGTTGGTCAGCAGCGCGCGGATGATCTCGACGCGCTGCATCTCGCCCACCGACAGCGTGTGCACCGGCCGCGAGGGGTCGATGTCCAGGCCGTACTCGGCGGCTTTCTGGCTGATGCGCCGGGTCACTTCGGCCAGGCTGAGGTGGCGGTCCAGGCCCAGCCAGACGTTTTCGGCCACGGTCAGGGTGTCAAACAGGCTGAAATGCTGGAACACCATGCTGATGCCCAGGGCCCGCGCCTCTTGCGGGTTGCGCACCCGCACCGGCTGACCGTTGAAGAGCACGGTGCCCTCATCGGGCTTGACCGAGCCATAAATGATCTTCATCAGGGTGGACTTGCCAGCCCCGTTCTCACCCAGCACGGCGTGGGTTTCGCCCGGCTGCACCGTCAGCGACACCGCGCTGTTGGCCACCACCGCCGGGTAGCGCTTGGTGATGCCTTGCAGCACCAATCGGGCGCTCGGGGGGGAATCGTGCGTGTTCATGCGCCAGATTTTCTCAAAAATTGGGGGCTCATCGCGGGGCTCCTCAAAGGGCGAAAACAAAGACGTGGGGGCGTGGCTTGGGCATCAGGCGCTACTCTTTCCGTAGCGACGCCGCCACCGACTTGACGCGGTCCCGCAACCAGGCCCCGGCGGCCGAGGTGTGGGTACGCTCATGCCACAACTGGTAATACATGAGGCGCGGGAATTCGACCGGGCACGGCAGGATGCGCAGCGGGTAGCGGTCGACAAAGCGCTCGCAGAACTGGCGCCCGGTGCTCAGCACCAGCAGGCTGCTGGCCACCATGCTCGGGATCAAGCTGAAATGCGAGCAGCGCGCGGTGATGTTGCGCTGCAAGCCCTGGGCGTCGAGGTGGTCGTCGATCACACCGCGGGCGCCCGGGTGGGTCGGCGTGGGCGCGATGTGTTCAGCCGCCAGCCAGGCGGCCTGGTCCCAGCCGCGCCGCACGGCGGGGTGGTCCTGGCTGACCAGGCACACCACCTCGTCACCAAACAAGCGCCCCATGTGCAGGTCGTCCGGCGGCTTGGGCCAGTTGCCGATCACCACGTCGACCTGCCCTTGCGAGAGGTGAGCGTGGTAATGGGTGTCGGCCGACAGGGCGTGGATTTCGATCTGGCAGAACGGCGCCTGGGTCTTGATCTGCGCCACCAACTGGGGCAGGAAGAGGGGGTCCAGGTAATCACTGGCCGCCACGCGGAAGGTGTTGCGCGCGGTGCGCGGGTCGAAGCCCCGCACATCGGTGAACAGCACCTCGGCGGCACGCAAAATGCTGGCGGCCGGTTCCACCATGCGCAGTCCGGCGTCGGTGGGCGTCATGCCAGAACCCGAGCGCACCAGCAGCGGGTCGTCGGCCAGGTCACGCAGGCGCTTCAGCGCCGCCGAAACGGCGGGCTGGTGCATGCCCAGACGGATGGCGGCGCGCGAAACGCTGCGTTCGGTTAACACGGTGTGCAAGACCCTTATCAAATGGAGGTCTATCTTGTCGAAAAGGGCTTGGTCTCTCATAGCAGGGCCTGCATTCTTGTCATACGTCAACGCTTATGCTGGCGGCTTGCGCTCGCCCTACCCTCACGCGCAGGGACTTCACTTCACGGGCTCACCCGATACCCCATGCACACCAGACCGATCCGATTTTTGCGCCGTGGCCAGCTTGTCTCGCTGGGCAATGTAACACCCACCCAGACCCTGCTGGACCTGCTGCGAGACGAGCTGCACTGCACAGGAACCAAGGAAGGTTGCGGCGAAGGGGACTGTGGTGCCTGCACCGTGGTGCTGGGCGAACTCGATGCCAGCGCCGGTGACAACGCAATCAAGTACCGTGCCATCAACAGCTGCATCCGCCTGGCCCAGTCGGTGGACGGCTTGGCGCTGTGGACCGCCGAAGACCTGGCCCAGGACCCGCTGATCCAAGCCGTCGAGCCCCAGGCCGAACCCAGTGAACTGCACCCGGTGCAAGAAGCCCTGGTGCAGTGCCACGGCTCGCAATGCGGCTTTTGCACGCCGGGTTTCGTGATGAGCCTGTTTGGCCTGTACCAGAACCAGGTCGGCCAAGGGCAGGGCGTGACGCGCGAACAGGCGGTGGAGGCCCTGTCGGGCAACCTGTGCCGCTGCACCGGCTACCGACCGATTTTTGACGCTGCCCAGCGCATGGGCGAGCTGCCGCGCCAGCAGGTCAACGAAGCCGAACTGGCGCAGCGCCTGCGCGCGATCCAGCCCGACGCCGCGCCCGCTGCGGCGTCTGACGCCCCCGGCTACCTCGCGCCCACCACCCTGCAAGGCCTGCTACAGGCCCGTGCCGCGCACCCCCAGGCCCAGCTGGTGGCCGGCTGCACCGACGTGGGCCTGTGGATCACCAAGCAACACCGCCAGTTCGAGCAGGTGCTGGACCTGACCCGCACCGCCGAGCTGCGCCGGGTCGAACATTACCCGCACCACCTCGCGATCGGCGCCGCCGTCACCCTGACCGAGGCCTTCGAGGCGCTGGTGGCCGACCGCCCGCAACTGCACCGCTTTGCCAGCCGCTTTGCCGGCCTGCCAGTGCGCAACTCGGGCACGCTGGGCGGCAATGTGGCCAATGGGTCGCCGATTGGCGACAGCATGCCGCTGCTGATTGCCCTCGGCGCCCATGTGGTGCTGATGCGCTGGGAAGCCGGGCGGGGTCGCCAGGCCGGGCGCATCGTGCACCGCGAGTTCCCGCTCGAGCAGCTCTACACCGGCTACCGCCAAAACGTCATGCGCCCCGATGAGGTGCTGGCCTGGATCAAGGTGCCGCGCCCACAGACCGGCGAACTGCTGCGCGCCTACAAGATCTCCAAGCGGCAGGACGACGACATCTCCGCCGTCTGCCTGGCCGTGCGTTTGCAACTGCAGGACGGGCAGGTGCAAAGCGCCTCGATCGGTGTCGGCGGCGTGGCCGCCACCCCGGTGCGCGCCAGCGCCACCGAGGCCGCCCTGCGCGGTCAGGCCTGGCAACCGGCCAGCGTGCAGCAGGCTGCCGAGGTGCTGCGCAGCGAGTTCAGTCCGATCTCGGACATGCGCGCCAGCAGCGCCTACCGCCGCGAAGTGCTGGGCAACCTGTTGCAACGCCTGTGGCTGGACAGCCAGGGCCTGAGCACCATCGACCTGCAGCGCCTGGACCCCGCCACGCTGGACCTGACTTTCCAAGCCCCCAAGGTGGCCGCATGACCTCCATCGCCAACGCCCCAACCCCCGCCACCCACAGCCCCAGCGCCGCCCCGGTGGCCCCGGATGCCGCCAACGCCAGCTGTGGCCGCTCGCAACACCACGAAAGCGCCGCCGCCCAGGTGGCCGGCGCGGCCACCTACATTGACGACATCGCCGAGGTGCGTGGCACCCTGCACGCCTCGCCCATCCTGTCGCCCGTGGCGCATGGCCGCCTGCGCGGCGTCGACTGCAGCGCCGCGCTGGCGGTGCCCGGGGTGCGCGACGTGGTGCTGGCGGCCGACGTGCCCGGCGACCCCCTGCTGGCCGCCTTCAGCCACGACGAGCCGGTGTTCGCGTTCGACACCGTGCAGCACATCGGCCAGGTCATCGGCCTGGTGGTGGCCGACAGCGTGCAGACCGCACGCCGCGCGGCCCGCCTGGTGCGGCCCGACATCGAAGCCCTGCCGCCGGTGCTGAGCCCGCGCGCTGCGCACGCGGCCCAAAGCTATGTGCTGCCCCCGGTCACGGTGCGCCGGGGCGAACCCGAACGCGCCCTGAGCCAGGCCCTGCACACCCTGAGCGGCAGCCTGGAAGTGGGCGGCCAGGAGCACTTTTACCTGGAAGGCCAGATCGCCTACGCGCTGCCACTGGAGCAAGGCCAGTGGTGGATCTACACCAGCACCCAGCACCCGGGCGAGGTGCAGCACTGGGTGGCCCATGCGCTGGGCGTGGCCAACCACGACGTGCGCGTCGAATGCCGACGCCTCGGTGGTGGCTTTGGCGGCAAGGAAACCCAGGCCGGTCACCTGGCGGTGTGGGCCGCGCTGGCCGCGCGCAAGCTGCGCTGCCCGGTCAAGCTGCGCCTGGACCGCGACGACGACTTCATGATCACCGGCAAGCGCCACCCGTTTGCCTACGACTACACCGTGGGCTTTGACGACCAGGGCCGCCTGCACGGCCTGCAGCTGACGATGCTGGCCAACTGCGGCTTCAGCGCCGACCTCAGCGGGCCGGTGGCCGACCGCGCCATCTTCCACGCCGACAACGCCTACTTCCTGGAAGACGTGGAGATCGTCTCCTACCGCTGCAAGACCAACACCCAGAGCCACACCGCCTTCCGTGGTTTTGGGGGCCCGCAGGGCGTGATCGTGATCGAGAGCATCCTCGGCGACATCGCGCGCCACCTCGGCCTGGACCCGCTGGATGTGCGCCTGCGCAACCTGTACGGCACCGAGGACCGCAACGTCACCCACTACCAAATGACGGTCGAGGACAACATCCTCGAGCCCCTGCTCAATACACTGGAGCACAGCAGCGACTACCGGCGCCGCCAGCAGGCCATCGCGGCCTGGAACGCCAGCCAACCGGTGCTGCAACGCGGGCTGGCCATCACGCCGGTGAAGTTCGGCATCTCCTTCACCGCCACGCTGTTCAACCAGGCCGGGGCCTTGGTACACGTCTACACCGACGGCAGCGTGCTGGTGAACCACGGAGGCACCGAAATGGGGCAAGGTCTGCACACCAAAGTGGCGCAGATCGTGGCCGACGAGCTGGGGGTGGGCTTCGACCAGGTGCGGGTCAGCGCCAGCGACACCGCCAAAGTGCCCAACGCCAGCGCCACCGCGGCCAGCAGCGGCACCGACCTGAACGGACGCGCCGCCCAGTTTGCGGCCCGCCATGTGCGCGACAACCTGGCCAGCTTTGTCTGCGGCCTGGACGGCTGCGGGGCGGGCGCCATCCGCTTCGAGGCGGGGCAGGTGATTTCACCCAGCACGACGCGGCGCTTCAAGGACGTGGTGCAGATGGCCTATGCCAACCGCATCCAGTTGTGGAGCGACGGCTTCTACCGCACGCCCAAGATCCACTACGACAAGACCACCCTGACGGGGCGGCCCTTCTATTACTTCAGCTACGGCGCCGCTTGCACCGAGGTGGCCATCGACACCCTGACGGGCGAAAGCCGGGTGCTTAAGGTGGACATCCTGCACGACGTGGGCCGCAGCATCAACCCTGCGATCGACATCGGCCAGATCGAGGGCGGCTTTGTGCAGGGCATGGGCTGGCTGACCACCGAGCAGCTGGTCTGGAACGACAAGGGCTACCTCAGCACGCACGCGCCCAGCACCTACAAGATCCCGGCCACCGGCGACATCCCGGCCCACTTCAAGGTGGACCTGTGGCCCGAGCCGAACCGCGAGGACAACGTCCACGGCAGCAAGGCCGTGGGTGAGCCGCCCTTCATGCTGGCGATCAGCGTGTTCGAAGCCCTCAAGGACGCCGTGGCCCAGGCCCGCACCCGGGCCGGCCGCGGTGGCCCCGTGCAACTTGAAGCCCCGGCCACCGCCGAGCATGTGCTCGAGGCCCTGCAACGGCCCTGAGGCGCGGGCGCGCTGAGGACCGGCGCGCCGCGGCCGCCGGGCCTGTGCCGGGCGGGGTCAGTACTTGCGCCACGGGCAGGCGCGGGGGTGCCGTGCAGCCCAGCCCCGAAAGCGCTGGCCGCGGGCTGACGGCCCCAGGGCTGCGGGTCGCCTCAGGCCACCAGCTCGTGCTGGGCCACGCGGTTGCGGCCCGCGCGCTTGGCCCGGTAGCAGGCCATGTCGGCCGCGTGCAGCACGGCGCGCACGTCCCCCAGCGCGGGGGTCAAGGCGACCAGGCCGATGCTGCAACCAATCGGGTAGGACTGGCCTTCAAACACCAAGGGCCAGTCGGCCACGGAGCGGCACAGGCTGTCGGCAATCTGCTCGGCGCGCTCGACCGAACACGCCGGCAGCAGCAAGGCGAATTCATCGCCGCCCAAGCGGCCCACGGTGTCGCTCTGACGCACCTGCGCCTCCATCAGGCGCGCGATCTGCTGCAGCGCCAGGTCGCCCGCGGCGTGGCCGGCACCGTCGTTGATGGGCTTGAAGTGGTCCAGATCGACAAACAGCAGGCAACCCCGAACCGCGTCCTCGCCCGGGCTGAACTCGGTGGGTTCGGCCTGCAGCAGGCGCGCCAGACGCTGCTCCAGCTCACGGCGGTTGACCAGGCCGGTCAGGCTGTCGTGGGTGGCGCTCCATGACAGTTCACGCCGCGCTTCGCGCTCGGCGGTGATGTCGTCAAAGATCCAGATCGTGCCGCCCTCGGGGTCGTCCGGCACCACACCACGGCCCAGCATGTGGACCCAGAAATCGCTGCCGTCCTTGCGCCGGAACACCAGCTCGCCATCGAAATGGCCACGCTCGCAGAACTGCTGGCGCACCTGCTGACCCAGCTCGGCATAGGCCGCTTCCGACGGGTACAGCACCCGCGCCGGTTGGCCGTGCAGCTCGCCAGGGGCGTAGCCCAGCATGGCGCTGGCCTGGTGGCCCAACAGCTCCAGGGTGCGGTGGCGCGTCACCACGATGCCGATCGACGCGTGCTCGAGGATCGCCTCCAGCTGCCCCACCATGACGCGCAGGCGCTGGTGTTCGCGCTCCTGGGCCAGGGCGATCTGGCGCAGGATGGTGATCAGCTCGCCCACCTCGCCGCCCGCCTGGGGCCAGTCGCTGGCGGCCGGGGCCGAGCGCTCGAGCACCTGCAAGGCCCGGCGGCGCAGCTGGGTGACGGGCTGGATCAGGTGGCGCAAGGCATAGGTGGCCAAGGCCGCCGCCAGCACCGCGGCCACCCCGGCCAGGCCCAGCGCCTGGCGACGCAGGGCCTGGTAAGGCGCCAGGACCGAGCTCACCGGACTGATGCGCGCCACCCGCCACTGCCAACTGGGCACCACAGCCTGGCTGACCAATGCGTCGCCCACCTGCTGCGACACCGCTCGGTCCTCAGGCCCACTGGACGGCGCCAGACCACGGGCCAGCACCGGCCCCCAAGCCGCCTCGTCCTGCACCAGGCCCAGCAGGCGCGAGGCCTGCGGGTGGTGCAACAAGCGGCCCTCGGCGGTGTAGACCAGCAGGGTTTCGCCCTGGAAAGCAGACTGCGACACCAGCGGTGGCAGCAATTGACTGGAATACATCGACAGGCCCGCCACCAGCACGCCACGCACCTCGCCCAAGGGACCGCGCACCACGGTGGACATCAAGGCCAGGGGCTTTTCACTGGGCCAGCGACCCAACGGCGCCAGCCACTGGTCTTGCCCCTCGGCCAGGGTGCGCGTGCGCAGGCGGGCCACGGCCTCGTCCAGGTCGGCCGGCAGCAGCGGCACCTGGCTCTGACGCCAGAGTGGGCGACCGTCGGCCGCGGCCACATCCACAAAATCGAAGGTGCGCAGCACCGCGCGTTGGGTGGCCCAGGCGTCGGGCGCGGTGCGGGCGGGGTTCAGGCGTTCAGGCGTCAGGTCGCGTGCCAACACCCCCAGGGTGGCCCGGGTCTGTTCGGCGCGGGCCTCGATCAGGCTGGCCAGCAAGGCCACGTCGGCCGCCTGGGCCTGGGCCATTTGTGACAAGGCCAACGCTTCGCCGCGCCAGCCCATCCAGCCAACCGCCAGGGCCACCGCCAGCAAGGCGGGCACGGCCGCCACCCACCAGACGCGCGCACGCAGGCTGTGGGCCAGCCGCCAAGGGCGCCCAGGCAGGTGAGGCGCGCTCACTGGCGCCACCCACAGCACGGCCCGCTGTGCCTTTCAGGCCGCACTGACATGAAACAGGCAAGGTACACCGACAAGTCCGGCAAGTTGATTTGTAACTAACTGTGACTATACGGAAATAAGCAAAAAATGACCACTGCGTCTAGGGTGAACCCTAGCCAGGGAAGGGGGCGCTCAGCCGCCCGCCAGACTTTGCAGGCCGCTCGGGTCCAGCAAGGTGAGGTTGCGCCCCGAGCCCGCGATCAGGCTGCGCTCGCGCAGGTGGCGCAGCACGCGCGACAGGGTTTCGGGGGCAATGCCCAGCTCGGCAGCGATCAGGCGCTTGCGCTGGCTCAGCAGCACGTTCATCACGCCCTGGCTGGCCTGGTCGGCGTGGTTGAGCAACCAGCGCGCGCAGCGCGCCTCGGCGTCCATCGCCAGGCGGCTGACCGCCAGCTCGGTCTGCTGCCGCTGCGACCGTGACACGTCCTGCAGCAGCTTGCGTGCCGGGCTGGCCAGGGCCGCCACCGTGCGCTGGAAGGCAGGCAACGGCATGCGGCGCAGCACCACCGGGGTTTCGGTCAAGGCGTCGACCACCTCGGGCAGGTTGAGCACGGCCGACGCGGCCTCGAGCCAGAAGGGGCCTTCGACGACGCCCAACTGATGGCTCATGGCGGTCCCGTCGCGCAGGCCCAGCACCACCCGCCCCGATTCGACAAAGGTCACCCAGGGGGACACAGCCTGCCGGGTGAGCAGCACCTGACCCGCGGGGATCGCCTCGTGTTCGAGGGACAAACCAAAATACTCAGAGGGCAACATGGGAGCGACTGTGCCGCAGCCCCCCTGCGCACACATTGAGGCAGGTCAAAGGCGATGCGTGCGGCCCCGCCCTGCGCACAGGGGTGCACCGAGTCGGTGCAAATGGGGAGCTTCGCGGCGTCAGTCGGCCAGTCGCGCCAGCGCAGCCACCCGGTCCAGGCGACGCGTCGACACCAAAATGGACCCCTCGGGGTTGCGGGCCAGCGCCTCGCGCAGCCGCAGCTCGACCGGTTGCGGGGCGCCCGCAGGGTCGGCCAGGTAGCCATAGGTGAACTGCAGCGGCCGCTGGGCCGCCCCCAGCACATCGGCCTGGCGCTGGCTCAGGCTGTCGCGCACCTGGACCACCGGCGTCAAGGCGGGGTGCTGGCGCAGCATGGCCGCCACGGCCGGGGCCTCGCCGGCCACCCCCCAGTGGCGGATGCGCCCCGCCTGCTGCAGCGACTGCAGCCAGCCCAGCCATTCGTCGCCTGCGATGAGGTCGGCCACCGGTTCGTGTAGGAACAGCACATCCACCTCGTTGCGGCGCAGGCGGCGCAGGCTGGCCTCGAAGCTTTGCCGCGCGCGCCCCAACTGCCAGTCGACCACGGCCCGGTTCAGGCCCTTGAAGGCCTTGCCCAAGACCTTGCGCGCATACAACTCGGGCACGCTGTGGCCCGCACCGGTGGGGCCGTACAAGCCCACCTTGGTGGCCACACTGACGCGGCGGGCCCATTCGGGCGGCAGCGCGCCAACACTGGCTTCGGCCAGGCCAAAGCCGTACAGCGGCGAGGTGTCGAGGTGGCTGAAACCGGCCTCGATGGCCGCTTGCAGCAAGGCCAGCCGATCGCGCTCACGGGCCAGGTGGTGCAGGCTGGCGGTGCCAAAAGACAAACGGCTGGCCTGCAAGCGGGTGCCGGGGATCTGAACGAGGCGCATGGTGGAAGCCTTGGTGGTAGCCATCGAAGAAAAAGCCCGGGGGGCGGAGGCATCGGCTGACGGTCCATCGCCCGGGACCGCGGCGGCCGCGGTGGCCGCTGTGCCGCCCAAATGGTCGGCCCAGAAGTGGGCCTGTCGACACGCCAGGGCCACCGCCATCAGCGTCGGGTTGGCCTCGCCCGAGGTGGTGAAGACGCTGCTGGACGCGATGCCGAGGTTGGCCACCCCGTGCACGCGACCATCGCGGTCGACCACCCCCTGGGCCGGGTCGGCGCTCATGCGGGTGCTGCCGATCTGGTGAAAACCGTCCGAGGCCTGCTCGAACACATGGGCATGGCGCTGCTCGGGCGGGCGCTCGTAGTCGAGGTAGCCCAGACCGGCGGCGCGCAGGTCCTGGTCGAGCAGCTCGTGGGCCTTGAGCACCGACTCGATGTCTTGCGGCAGGTACTTGAAGTCCACCCGCAAATCGCCTTCGGGGTTCTTCAGCGTCAGGCGGCTGTCCGGGTTGGGGGCCTGCTCGGCGTGGTAGTCCAGGGCATACACGCCGCCCGGGCTGCGCAGCACGAAGCCGGGCTTGCGCACCGGGGACAGGTAACGGTGGCGCAGGATGTCCAGCACATCGAGCCCGGCCCGCCAGGGGCGGCGCAGGATGTTGAGGCTGTGCGCCCACCAGCGGTAGGGCGGTCGCCCGATGTGCTTGAGCCGCATGGCCTCGGCCACCAGGCGGCGCCCGATGGGACCGATGGCCAGCCCCAGGAACACCGCCGACAGCGTGGGGTTGCCATGGCGGTGGTCGTAGAACGGCGGGTTGTCGATGTAGAAGGAGGTGTTGAGCAGGCCGTGGGCACGCTGAGTCGCGGGCGTGGGCAAAAAGCGCCGGCGCACATAGGTGCCGTCAGGGTCCTGGCTGAAGTCCAGCCAGCGCACATCGGCCGGCTGGTGCAACACCACGCGCGCGATGCAGCCCATGATGTGGCCCATGTAGTACCGCCCCAACGGCCCCTCGGGGCCCCCGAACAAGGCCTTTTGCGCCGCATGGCGGGCCTGGGTCTGCAACAGCAGCTGGGTGGTGCCCAGGGCGCCACCGGCCAGCACATAGGCACGGGCACGCAGGGTGGCGCTTTGGCCGGCACGGCTCACCTGCAGTTGCCGGACTGCGTCCAAGGTGGGGGTCAGCTCGATCGCCGAGACCCGGGTTTGCAGCAGCAGGTGCACCCGCTGCGCGGCCAGCGCCTGCGCGCCCAGACGGCCCACCAGGCGGGGCTGGTGGGCCCAGCGCTCGATCTGGGTCAGGTCAAACGCGCTCAGGCGCGACACCGCGCTGTCGGCCGCCTCGGGGGGCAAGGGACGCCGGAATTCGGCCGTGCCACAGCCCACGTAGCGCGCCGCCGCGGGGTACCAGGGGGCCACGTCCGCTTCGCTCAAAGGCCAACGGGCCTGGGGTACCTGCGGCCGCGCTTCAAAGTCGATGGCTTCGTAGGGCACGCAGCGCCCGCCCCACAGCCAGGTGGTGCCCGCCAGGCCTGCGTGGGTGGCCAATTCCAGCGGGGCGTGGTGGGCCGGGTGCACGCGCTCCGACCCGCGCCAGTCGGGCGGCGACTCGGCGGGATTGGCATGACCGGCGTCCAGCACCAGCACCAGCAGGCCGCGCGAGGCGGCCTCCAGGGCCAGCGACAGGCCGGCCGGGCCCGCGCCCACCACACACAGGTCGTAAGGCAGCGGCCCCTCGGGCACAGCAGTCAACAAGGTCATGTCAGGCGATCAGACAAGGCAGGCCGGGGCACGCGTTTCAATGCCGCCGGTCGGGCTGGCGCAGCACAAAGCGCTTGAGGCGCTGCATCTGCCAGGCGCGCAGGTAGCGCCGAAACTCGGGGTTCTCGTAGCGCGGCAGGCCCTTGAGCGCCGACCAGAAGTAGCTGAAGATCATCAGCAGGCCGCCAATGAAAACGGGCTTTTCGCGCATGCGGTTGAGGCCGGCCGCGATGGCGTACAGCGGGTGGTAGCCCATGTACCAGTTGCCGCGGCCCCAGCGCAGGCGGCCTTCATAGATGTGTTTGTCCGACGACCCCATGATGCGGTGGTGCCACAGCCAGGCCTGCGGGTCGAACACGGCCAGCGTTTCCCAGCCCTTCATCCAGGCCATGTGCACGTCAATGCCGTCCCAGGACAGGTGCTGGACGAATCCGCCGATGTCCTCGAAAGCCTCACGCCGGTACAGCTTGAACTGCCCGGCCACCTGCTCGTCGATGTGGCTTTCTTCGATGTAGCGCCCGTGTTCGTGCCGGTACACCTTGCCCGAGACGGCCGCCAGGCGCGGGTTGTCGATCAGGCGCTGCACCATGCGCTGCAGGTACAGCGGGCCGAACGACATGTCACCGTCCAGCTTGACGATGTAGGCGTAGTCGGTGTGCTGGATGTGCTCCATGCCGAAGTTGAAGGCCGCCACCACCCCGCCACCCAGCTTGCGAAAGCCCCGGTTCTGGCGCGGCACCAAGCGGATGAAGGGGTACTTGGCCGCGTACTCGCGCACGATGTCGGGGGTGGCGTCCGAGGAGCCGTCGTCGACCAGGATCCACTCCACCGGGCGCCAGGTCTGGGCCACCATGGCGTCCATGGTCAGGCGCAGGTACTGGGCTTCGTCGCGCACCGGCGAGATCACCACCACCGGCACGGTGATCGGGTTCAGCGCCGGCGGCGCAGCGACCGGTTCCAGCAGGGTGGCGCGATCGGGTTGGGCAGAGGGCATGGCGAGAAGGGCTGAATGTCGAAGCGGTCCGCCCATCCCACACCGGCCCGGGCCGACCGACCCCGGCTCTGGGGAACAGCACAGAGCGACAATATCTTACCTTTTGAAACAAGTTACCCCGGCCTGAACCACAGGCCAAACGGAACCCTTTCACACTTGGGCGGCCCACGAGGCCCCCGGCGCCCCCGGCACGGTCCAGGCGCAGCCCCACGTCCACCCCACGCCCGTCCAACTCCCGCACCACACCCGCCCGCCTGTCCGCAGCCCAGCGACAATCCAGCGCCATGTCTGACCCGAACGCCCCCGCCCCCGAAGCCACCTGCCCGCCGGTCCCGGTGCCCGAAGCCGGCCCGGCGCTGCACCAGGCGCGCCAGACGATTGCCCGCACCCAAGCGCGTCTGCAGCAGCTGGGCCTCAGCCTGCGCGCGCCACCACCCGAGCCGCAAACCTGCTGTGGGCGCGGCTGCAACGGCTGTGTCTGGGAGGGCTATTTCGGCGCCCTGACCTTCTGGTGCGAGGACGCCGACGCCTTGTTGGCCGGCGCCACGGGGGACCGCACAATGGGAGGCTGAGCCCTGTTCTCCTCGAAAGACCCCTTCCATGAGCGACCTGATTGAACACAAGCCCCCGCGCACCGTGACCTACAACGTGCGGGTGGAATTTGGCGACTGCGACCCCGCCGGCATCGTGTGGTTTCCCAACTTCTTCCGCTGGATCGACGCCGCCTCGCGCCATTTTTTTGAAGCCTGCGGCGTGCCACGCTGGGAAGAAACCACGCGCACCCTCGGCGTCATCGGCACGCCGCTGGTGGACACCCAGGCCCGCTTCATCAAAACCGCCAGCTACGGCGACCACCTGCAAATCCACACGGCGATCACCGAGTGGCGCGGCAAGAGCTTTGTGCAGAGCTACCGGGTCTGCCGCGGTGAGGACCTGATCCTCGAATGCCAGGAAGTGCGCATCTTTGCCAGCGCACGCGAAGACGGCAGTCCGGGCATCCGGGCGGTGCTGATCCCGCCCCAGATCCGCGCCCTCTGCGACTGAGTGCGCCGCGCCAGGCGGCGTGGCCACGCCGGGCGCCGGGGGGCCTGACTCCACCGGCCCCGAAGCGGGATCTCCTCGGGTAATTACTTAAAGTAATGATTACTTTTGATAATTAATATCATGATCCGTATCAAGTCATGAAGGAGACCCCATGAGCCCCTTGTCCCGCCGGACCTTGCCCGTCCGCCCCCTTTGGCTGGCCTTGTCGGCCTCGGCCGTGTTGTCCGCCTGCGGTGGCGGCGGTGGCGAAGTGGCCCTGCCCCAGTTGTCGGCCGCCTTGCCCGCCAACTTCTCGGGCGATTGCGCCAGCCTGTCCAGCACCTTGGCCAGCCTGCCCAACACCAGCATCACCTCGGTCACCACGGTGCCCGCCGGCCTGGTGGCCAACATCCAGACCGCCGAGCACTGCCGAGTGGTGGGTCGGATGAACCAGCGCGTCAGCGCGGTGGACGGCAACACCTACTACATCGGGTTTGAGATCCGCCTGCCCAAGGCCTGGAATGGTCGCTTCTATTACCAGGCCAATGGCGGCACCGACGGCGCGATTGGCACCGCCGCGGGCGCCCTGGGTGGCGGCCCGCTGAGCAGCGCGCTGAGCAAGGGCTTTGCCGTGCTGAGCTCGGACGCCGGCCACCAGTCCCAGACCACCCCTTTCTTTGGCATTGACCCGCAGGCGCGCATCGACTACGGCTACGGCGCGGTCGGCACCCTGACCCCGATGGCCAAGAACCTGATCAAGCTGACCTACGGCAAGGCCCCGGACCGCTCGTACCTCGGGGGCTGCTCGAACGGCGGTCGCCATGCGCTGGTGGCAGCCTCGCGCTACGCCGACCAGTACGACGGCATCCTGGCCGGCGCACCGGGGTACAACCTGCCCAAGGCCGCGGTGGCCCAGCTCTGGGGCGTGCAGCAATACGCCAAAGTGGCCACCGGTCGCGTCACCTCGGTGAGCACCGCCGCCGGGGTCAGCGTGCCGGTGGACCTGCCCGATGTGTCGACCGCCTTCACGCCCGCCGAATTGACCCTGGTCGGCGACCGCATCCTGGCCAAGTGCGACGCCCTGGACGGCGCGGGTGACGGCTGGGTGGGCGACGTGGCGGCCTGCCAGGCCAACTTCAGCGTGGCCAACGACATCCCCACCTGCACCGACAGCCGCAACGGCAGCTGCCTGACCGCCGCCCAGAAGACCGTGCTGACCGACGTGCACACCGGGGCCCGCAACAGCAGCGGCGCGGCCCTGTACGCCAGCTTCCCTTACGACGTGGGCATCAAGGGCCGCACCAGCGCCGGCTGGGCGGCCTGGAAGTTTGCCAACGCCACGGGGGTGGGTCGCGACCCGGGCGCCACGGCGTTCATCTTCACCTCGCCGCCGCAAACCAACACCAGCACCTTCACGGGCCTGCCCTTTGCACTGAACTTCAACGTCGACAACGACGCACCGAAGATCTTCGCCACCAGCGGCGTCTACACCGAGTCGGCGATGTCTTTCATGACCCCGCCCAACCCGACCGATCTGAGCCGCCTGCGTGACCGGGGCGCCAAGATCATCGTCTACCACGGCACCAGCGACCCGGTGTTCTCCTACCACGACACGGTGAGCTGGTTCGAGGGCATCCGCAACGCCAACCCGGGCAGCGACATCGGCCGCTTTGCCCGCCTGTACGGTGTGCCGTCGATGAACCACTGCAGCGGTGGCCCGACGGCCGACCAGTTCGACCTGCTGGACCCGCTGATCAACTGGGTCGAAAAGGGCAGCCAGCCGCAAGCCGTGACCGTGGCCGCCCGTGGCACCGGCACCAGCACGCTGGCCGCGCTGATCAACAGCGAAGTGCCCAGCAGCTGGTCGCCCAGCCGCACCCGGCCGCTGTGCCCCTACCCGACCGTGGCCCGCTACAAGGGCTCGGGGGACATCGAACAGGCGTCCAGCTTCAGCTGCCAACCTTGAACGCAGCGCAGGCGCCATCGCGTCGCCACAAAAAGGGGCCCAGCGGGCCCCTTTTTGGGTGTGCACCGCCGGCACCGCGGCCGGTCCTCGGCGGCAGTGTGTTGTGGGGCAGGGTCTGACAGGCGCTCTGACAGTGGTTCTGACAGGCGCCAGTACAGGCGCTCCAAAACGCCCCCGCACCGAGCGCCAGGCGCAGGCACGGCCCGGGCCATGGCGGACCATGGCGGGCCTGGGCAAGGACGTGCCGAGGGCTGGTGGCGCGCGAGGCGGGCCGCGACGAGGGTGGCTCAGCCGCTCAGGGCTGGCGCCGCTGCGCAATCCGGGCGAGCAGGGCAAACAAGGTGCTGCGCTCGGCCGCTGACAGGTCGCTGAGCAGCGACTGCTCCATGGTCGCGGTGGTCCGCTGGACCTCGCGCACCAGGGCCTCACCGGCGGGGGTCAGCTGCACATGCTGCACGCGTCGGTCGGCGTCGCTGCGCTCGCGCAGCAGCACACCGCGCTGCTCCAGGCGGTCCAGCAGCAAGGTGAGGTTGGAACTGGGGATGTTGAGGGCCAGCGCCAGCCGCTTGGGCGTGACCTGCTGGTTGGCCGACAGCAGCATCACGGTGGTGAACTCGAGTTTGTTGAGGTTGAACCCCTGCTCGATGTTCGCCTTGAACACCTGGTTGGTGGGGATGGTGGCCTGCGCCAGTTGGTAGCCGAGCAGGCCCGCCACCGGGGCCGGGTCGAGGTCGCCGGGGCGCAGGGTTTCAGAGACGGGAGGACGGGACATGGCGGCGGCAGTTTACCCGAGCCCCCGGGGCCGCCGCCCCGGCGCCGCCCGCGCCGGGCCTCACAAAATGAGCAGCGCGCGGAAATCGTTCACATTGGTGTTGGTCGGCCCCGTGACCACCAGATCACCCAGCGCCTCGAAGTAGCCATAGGCGTCGTTGCGGTCCAGGAAGCGGTCGATCCGCAGGCCCAGGGCCTCGGCCCGGGCCAGGGTGTCGGGCGCCACGCGGGCCCCCGCGTTGTCCTCCACCCCATCGATGCCGTCGGTGTCGGCGGCCAAGGCCCACACCCCGTCCAACCCTTGCAGCGCCTGCGCCAGCCCCAGGCAAAACTCGCCCGCGCGCCCGCCCCGGCCACGCGGGCTGCCGGCAGGCTGGGGCCGGATGGTGACCGTGGTTTCGCCACCCGACAAGATCAGGCACGGGCGTGCAAACGGCGTACCGTGCCGCACCACCGAGCGCGCCAGGGCGGCGTGCACCTTGCCCACCTCGCGCGATTCACCCTCCAGGTCGTCGGCCAGCACATGCACCGGCAGGCCGGCAGCGCGGGCCACGGCGGCGGCGGCCTCCAGCGATTGGCGCGGCGTGGCAATCAGGTGTACCGACTGGCCCGTGAAGACGGGGCTGTCGGGTTTGGGGGTCTCCAGCGTGCCCGCCTCCAGTGCGGCGCGCACCTCGGCCGGCACCTCGATGCGGTAGCGGTCAAGGATGGCCAGCGCCTCGGCGCAGCTGGTGGCGTCCGGCACCGTGGGGCCGCTGGCGATGACCGAGGGGTCGTCCCCCGGCACGTCGCTGATGGTCAGGGTCACCACCCGGGCCGGGGCGCAGGCCGCGGCCAGGCGCCCGCCCTTGATGCGCGAGAGGTGCTTGCGCACGCAGTTCATTTCACCAATGTGGGCGCCGCTTTCGAGCAAGGCGCGGTTGATGCGCTGCTTCTCAGCCAGGGTCAGGCCCTTGGCCGGCAGGGTCAGCAGGGCCGACCCACCGCCCGAGATCAGGCACAGCACCAGGTCGTCGGCGCTCAGGCCCTCGGTCAGTTGCAGCATGCGCTGGGCCGCCGCCAGCCCGGCCGCGTCGGGCACCGGGTGGGCAGCTTCGACGATCTCGATGCGCTGCGGCAAGCCCGCGGGTCGCGGCGGAATGTGGTGGTAACGCGTCACCACCAGACCCGACAAGGGGGCCTCGGCCGGCCACAGCGCCTCCAAGGCCTGCGCCATCGAAGCCCCGGCCTTGCCCGCCCCCAGCACCAGGGTGCGGCCCTTGGGCGGCGCCGGCAAATGCTGACCCAGGCTCTGCAGGGGCTGCGCACGCTGCACCGCCACGGCATACAGGTGCTCGAGGAAGGCCGCCGGGGCCGTGACGGGGTCGGGCGTGAGGCCGGAAATGGACGGGGACGGGGTCGGGGAAGTCATGCCCTGATTGTGCCCAGCCTGGGCCCGGCCAGCCTTCACTTGCGGTGAAGGCTGTGTTGCTCATTGCGTCATGGCCCTGTCACAGCAGGCTGCCAAAGTCCGTTTCCCTGACCTTGCAGGAGCCTCCTTTTGAACCGAAACGAACCGGAATCCCAGGCCGTGGCCCACGCCTCGCGCCCGGACCTCGGGCTGATGCTGGCCCCGGGACCGCTGGCGGAGTTGATGGCGACCCAGGCCCTGCACTGCGTCTTTCAGCCCATCGCCGACCTGCGCACCGGCAGCATCTTTGGTCACGAGGCCCTGATCCGCGGCCCGGTGGGCAGTGCCTGGCACCGCCCCGATGTGCTGCTGGCCCTGGCGGCCCAGGAAGACCTGCTGTTTGAGTTTGAGTTGTTTTGCGTGCACACCGCGCTGGCCCAATGGGGGACGCTCGGTGAACCGGGTCGCCTGTTCGTCAACATCAGCGCCGACGCGCTGGTGCAGGCGGTGCGCGTGCACGGCAGCAAGGCCATCGTGGACACGGCCTGGCAATGCGGTGTGTCGCCGCGCATGCTGGTGCTGGAGCTGACCGAGCACGAACGCGTGGGGGACATGGGGCAGCTGCACATGGCGGTGCAGCACCTGCACTCGGCCGGCGTGTCGCTGGCCCTTGATGATTTTGGCGACGGGCGCTCGAGCCTGCGCCTGTGGTCCGAGCTCAAGCCCGCCTACGTGAAGATCGACAAGTACTTCACCCACGACCTCAGCGAGCGCACCGAAAGCCTGCAGGTGGTGCATGCGCTCAAGGGCATCGCCGAGGTGTTTGGTTCGGTGCTGATCGCCGAAGGCATCGAGACCCGCGACGACCTGCGCGTGCTGCGCGACCTGGGCATGGCCTATGGTCAGGGCTACCTGCTCGGGCGCCCCGCGGTGGCCGTGATGGAGCGCATCGAGGCCGACGCCCTGGCCGTCATGAGCGACCGCCGCGTGGCCGTGTTGCCCCAGCTGCAACACACGGCGCGGCCCGGCGTGCTGCGCCACCTGCCCGTGATCCAGGCACCTGCCGCCCCCCTGACCTGCACCAACAACGAGCTGGCCGAGCTGTTCAAGCTGCGCCCCGAACTGCACGCCATCGCCGTGGTCGACGGCGAGCGGCCGGTCGCGCTGATCAACCGCCAGCAGTTCATGAACCACTACGCGACGCTGTATTTCCGCGAGGTGCATGGCCGCAAGCCCTGCCTGGCCTATGCCAACCACTCGCCGCGCGTGGTCGAGCTCGACTACGACGTCGACGAGCTGGTGGGCATCCTGACCTCACAGGACCAGCGCTACCTCAGCGACGGCTTCATCGTCACCGACAACGGCCGCTATGTGGGCCTGGGCACCGGAGACCAGCTGGTGCGCTCGGTCACCGAGGCGCGCATCGAGGCGGCGCGGCACGCCAACCCGCTGACCTTCCTGCCAGGCAACATCCCGATCAGCATGCACATCGACCGCCTGCTGGACAGCGGCACCGAATTTGTCGCCTGCTACGCCGACCTGAACCACTTCAAGCCCTTCAATGACCAGTACGGCTACTGGCGGGGCGACGAGATGATACGCTTGGTGGCGCGCCTGTGCGTGGGCCACTGCGACGCGCGGCGCGACTTTGTGGGCCACGTCGGCGGGGACGATTTCATGATCCTGTTCCAGAGCAACAACTGGCAGCAGCGTTGCGAAGACATCATCGAGGAATTCGCGCGCGAGGCCCTGGCCCTGTTCGACGACAGCGCCCGTCAGGCCGGCGGCATCGAGGCCGAGGACCGGCACGGGGTGAAGCGGTTTTTCCCCTGCACCACGCTGTCGATTGGCGCGGTGCGCATCCTGCGCGGCCAGTACCACTCGGCCGAACAGGTGGCCAACGAAGCGGCCCTGGCCAAGCACGAGGCCAAGCAGAGCCAAAGCGGCCTGTTTGTGCGCGAGCTGACCAAGGCACACCAGGCACGCCAGCCGGGACGTTGAGCCCGGCGGGCGCCCGCGCCCCAGGCGGGACTGGCGCCCTCAGGGCCTCAAGCCTTGCGCAAGGCCTCCTGGCGCAGGCGCTCGTACTCGGCCGCGTCCAGGGGACGCGCCTCGGGCAGGCCCAGGTCTTTGGAGGGGATGCGGAAGGTCTCCCGCGAGCTCCAGGCCGCCAGCGAGGCCAGCACACAAATGCCCAGCGTGATGGCGCCCACGGTCATCGGGATGTTGGCCGAACCGGGCGGCGCCACGGCCGCGAACAGGGCCGGCAGCAAGGCCGTCACCAGGGTGCCCAGGTTCTGCGAGATGGCCATGGCCGACACGCGGGTGCGGGCCGGGAACATTTCGGGGTAGAAGCTCGGGAACACCGCGTTGTAGCCCTGGTACACCAGGCCCCACATCAGCAGCGACATGAGCATGGCCAGCGGCACGTTCTTGATGCTGATCGCGTACAGGTAGCCAAACGACAGCAGGCCCGCGCCCAGGGCCCCGAGGATGATGGGCGGACGGCGGCCGATGCGGTCAGACAAATTGCCCACCATCGGGATCACGACCACGGCCAGGCAGTTGCCCAGCACGGGAATCCACAGGTAGACGTCCTTGTCAAAGCCAATGCCATAGCCGGCCTGCACCGCGTAGGCGGCCCCGAACACCGTGGTCACCACGGGAATCACGTTCATCAGCGCCATGCAGACCACGCGCAGCATGTTGGGCCAGCTTTGGGTGATGGCCTGCACGATGGGGGCGCGAACCACTTGGCCGGCCTGGCTTTCCTCGGCAAAGATCGGGGTTTCATCGACCTCGCGGCGGATCACCCAGCCCACGATGATGACCACAAAGCTCAGCAAGAACGGAATGCGCCAGCCCCAGGTGTTGAAGTCCTGAGCGGGCAGAAAATGCGCCAAGGGCAGGAACACCGCGGCGGCCAGGATCTGGCCCGCCTGCACGCCCTGCAGCGCGAAGCTGGCGAAGTAGCCGCGGCGGCCCACCGGGGCATGCTCGAGGATCATCGAGCTGGCGCCCGAGATCTCACCGGCCACGGCAAAGCCCTGCACCAGGCGCAGCAGCACCAGCAGCGTCGGCGCCAGCAAGCCGACCTGGTCGTAGGTGGGCAGCAGACCCACCGCCACGGTCGAGAAGCCCATCAGGAACATGCACAGCACCAGCACCTGCTTGCGGCCATGGGTGTCGCCCCAATGGCCCAGGAAGAACGCGCCGATCGGGCGCGCCACGTAGCCCACGCCATAGGTGGCCAGCGAGGCCACGATGGCCACTTGCGGGTTGCTCGACGGAAAGAAGAGCTGCGGGAAGATCAGCGACGCGGCCGTCGCGTAGATGAAGAAGTCGTAGTACTCCAGGACGGAGCCGATCCAGCCACTGGCGGTGGCCTTCTTGGTTTGCTGGGCCTCGTGCGAGGCCACGGGAGAGCGGGACATGACGGGTTCTTTCGAGCAGGGCTCAGGACAGAGGGCCCGGGCGGCCCCCAGGCGCTTCGGTGCCGGGAGCCCGCGGGGGCCGGGTTCAGTTCCAGGGTTCCATCTCCCGCCGCAGCAACTCACCCCAGAGGGGCGGGCCGGGCGGGAGAACGTGGGTGCGGACTGTAGGGCCTACACAGGGTTTATCCCAGTGTGGAGTCCACGATTTCGTGCGATCACCGCGCAATATTGTCCGATGATCATTCAATCCAAGGGTTTCACCTAGGCTCATAAACCCTGAGCCGCGCGGCTCTTTCGGCTGAAAAAGCGCCCACTGGGCCCCGTTGAAGCCGTGTTTTCAGGCTCTACCTTGCCTTTGATCGGGTGGAATGCCACGCCCAACCGGCACAATCGCGGCTATCTCAGGCCCTAAGCCCCCCGCCTCATGCACCGAACCATCTTCACCACCCCTGGGGTCAACCGCCTGTTGCGCGCCTTCTCGATCGCCTTTTTGCGCCTCAAAGGGTGGCGCGTGGAAGGCGCCCTGCCCTCGGAGCACGCCCGCTGCGTGCTGATTGCGGCGCCGCACACCAGCAACTGGGACCTGCCCTACACGCTGATGGTGGCCTTTGCCTTGCGACTCAACATCCACTGGATGGGCAAGCGGCAGTTGTTCCGCTTCCCCTTCGGCCCGGTGATGCGCTGGCTCGGCGGCCTGGCGGTGAACCGCGAGCAGTCGACCAACCTGGTGGCCGCCTCGGCCGAGGCCATCCAGGCCAGCCCCGGCCCCTGGCAGCTCGTGGTGCCCCCGGAGGGCACGCGCAGCAAGACACGCCACTGGAAAACCGGCTTCTACTGGATCGCCGTGACCGCCCAGGTACCGATCGTGCTGGCGTACATGGATTTCGCCGAGAAACGCAGTGGGCTGGGCCCGGTGTTCCACCCCACCGGGGACATCGACGCCGACATGCGCGAGATCAAAGCCTTTTATGCCCCATTCCGGGGCCGCAACGCGGCCGAGTTCGACGCCAGTTGAACCCGCGCGGGCAAGCCCCGTGGCACCGCGCCCACGCCCACGCCCACGCCCACGCCAACCCCAGCCTGCCCAGCCGCCCTGCTGATGCCAGGGTCAGCGCTTGGCGCTACCATTCGCTATTCACTTCAGGAATAGCGAATGCCAACCCAGTCCCTGCGCCGCCTGCTGCCCCTGGGCCTGATCGCCTGGAGCCTGGCCGCCCCGCTGCGCGCACAAGAGCTGACGGTGTCGGCCGCGGCCAGCCTGACCAACGCCTTCCAGGCGGTGGCGCAGGCGTTTGAGAAAGAGCGACCCGGCGTCAAGGTGACCCTCAACTTCGCCGCCTCGGGACCGCTGCTGCAGCAGATTCGCCAAGGCGCGCCGGTGGATGTGTTCGCCTCGGCCGACCAGGACACCATGGACCGCGCCGTCGCGGCCCAACTGATGGCCCCAGGCCGGGTGGACTTTGCCAGCAACAGCCTGGTGCTGGTGGTGCCCGCCAACCAGACCCAGCCCCCCAGCAGCCTGGCCGACCTGGGTGGCCCCGGCTACCGCAAGATCGCCGTGGGCCAGCCGAGCAGCGTGCCGGTCGGCCGCTACACCCTGGAGGCCCTGCGGGCCGCCCAGCTGGACGCGCCCTTGCAGCCGCGCTTCATCTACGGCGACAGCGTGCGCCAGGTCCTGACCTATGTGGGGCGGCAGGAGGTGGACGCGGGCTTTGTCTACCGCACCGACGCCTTGCTGGACCCGAGCAAGGTGCGCATCGCCTTCAGCGTGCCGACGGCCACGCCGGTGCGCTACCCGGTGGCGGTCGTCAAGGCGAGCCGCCAGCCCGCCCTGGCCCAGGCCTTTGTCGACTACCTGCGCTCGGCCCCCGCGCAGGCACTGTTGCAGGGGCACGGCTTTTCCAAACCCTGAAGCCTGCGCACCGCACCGCACCGCACCGCACCGCACCGCACCACACCACACCGCGCGGCGTCAGGGCGCCGCCAGCACCGCGCTGCGTCGCCGCACAGTGCGGATCAGTGCACCGTCCTAGCGCTGCCCCAGTGCCGAGATGGCGAGTTGCAGGGCCAGGCGGTTGTGGCGCTCCAGCAGCGGCGGCAGGTCCAGGGTGGTGAGTTGCCCGTCGCGCACCACCACCCGGCCATGGACCACCGTGTGGCGAGCCTTGGCGCTGGCGCACAGCAACAAGGCCCCCACCGGGTCGTGCACCGCGCCGCCAGCAAAGTCGAGGCTGCGCAAATCAAACACCGCCAGATCGGCACACTGGCCCACAGCCAGGTGGCCGATGTCACTGCGGCCCAGCACCTCGGCGCCACCGCGCGTGGCCAGGGCCAGGGCGTCGCGCGCCGTCATTTCGGCCGGACCGGCGTCACAGCCAAAGGGTTCGAGTGCGCGCCCGACGCGCGCCAGCAGCAGGGCCTGACGTGCCTCGCCCAGCATGTGGGCGCCGTCGTTGCTGGCACTGCCGTCCACCCCCAGGCCCACCGGCACGCCCGCGTCCAGCATGCGGCGCACCGGCGCAATACCCGAGGCCAGGCGCATGTTGCTGCAGGGGCAGTGGGCCACGCCGGTGCGGGTGCGGGCGAACAGGCCGATGCCGGCCGCGTCGAGCTTGACGCAGTGCGCGTGCCAGACGTCGTGGCCAACCCAGCCCAGTTGCTCGGCGTACTCGGCCGGGGTGCAGCCGAACTTCTCGCGGCTGTAGGCGATGTCATGGTCGTTCTCGGCCAGGTGGGTGTGCAGGCGCACCCCATGGGCACGCGCCAGCAAGGCCGATTCGCGCATCAGGTCACGGCTCACGCTGAAGGGCGAGCACGGCGCCACCGCCACCTGCACCATGGCGCCGTGGCCGGCGTCGTGCCAGGTCTCGATCAGGCGCTGGGTGTCGCGCAGGATGGCGTCCTCGCGCTCGACCACCGCATCGGGTGGGAGACCGCCTTGCGACTGGCCCACGCTCATGCTGCCGCGCGTGGCGACGAAGCGCATGCCGATCTGCTGGGCCGCCTCGATGCTGTCGTCCAGGCGCACGCCGTTGGGGTAGATGTAGAGGTGGTCGCTGCTGGTGGTGCAGCCACTGAGCAGCAGCTCGGCCATCGCCACCTGGGTCGAGACCCGCACCATCTCGGGCGTCAGGCCAGCCCAGATCGGGTACAGGCCACGCAGCCACGAGAACAGCTCCGCGTCCTGCACCGCGGGGATGGCCCGGGTCAGCGACTGGTACATGTGGTGGTGGGTGTTGACCAGGCCCGGCGTGACCAGGCAGCCCGACACATCGAGCACTTCGTCGGCCTCGGCAGACAGTTCGCTCGCGGGGCCGATGGCCTCGATGCGGTGGTCACGGATGAAGACGGACGCGTCCGTCAGCTCGCGCCGCTGTGCGTCCAGGGTGGCAACACAGCGCGCGTGGCGCAGCAAAAGGGTGCTCATGGCGGGGGCTCGGCAGGCGGAGAACGGTCAGGGCGCAGTCTTGGCACCACCCTGGAACCAGGCGCCCACCAGCGCCCGCTCGGCATCGGTGATGCCGGTGGCGTTGTTCATGGGCATCGCCTTGCTGACCACCACCTGCTGGTAGATCGCCTGCGCATGGGCTTGCACCTGGGCCGGCGAATCAAGGCGGATGTTCTTCATCTGCACCGCTTCGCCGTGGCACAGGTAGCAGCGCTCGGCCAGCACCGGCTTGAGCTGCTCATAGCCCACGGCCACCGGCGCGGCCGCCGGGGGGGTGGCGGCCACCGGGGCCGGGCGCAGCCAGACCAGCAGGCCCAGCAACACCACCACGCCCGCCGCCGCGTAGGGCCAGGGGTGGGGGTTGCGGCCCAGCTTGTGGCCGTGGCGCATGACAAAGAACTGGCGGATGGCGGCGCCCGCGAACATCATGGCGATCAGGATCAGCCAGTTCTGCGGGTGCGTGTAGGTGAAGCTGTAGTGGTTGGACAGCATGGCAAACAGCACCGGCAGCGTGAAGTAGGTGTTGTGCACGCTGCGCTGCTTGCCGCGCTTGCCGTGGATGGGGTCGACCGGCAGGCCGTCCTTGATTTGCTGCACCACGGTGCGCTGGCCCGGGATGATCCAGAAGAACACGTTGGCGCTCATCGAGGTGGCGATCATCGCGCCCACCAGCAAGAAGGCGGCACGCCCGGCGAACCAGTGGCAGGCCAGCCAGGACGCCACACAGACCAGCACCAGCACCAGGGCGCCGACGATGGCGTCGCCGTTCTTGCGCTGACCGAAGACGCGGCAGATGCCGTCGTACAGCAGCCAGAACACGACCAGAAAGCCCAGCGCCACCGCAATGGCCTCGGCCGGTGCCCAGTCCATGCGCGACTTGTCGATCAGGTAGGTGCTGGCGCTCCAGAGGTAGGAGATGGTGAACAGCGAAAAGCCGCTGAGCCAGGTGCTGTAGCTTTCCCAGTAGAACCAGTGCAGGTGGCTGGGCAGCTTGGGCGGCGACACCGCGAACTTGACGGGGTGGTAGAAGCCCCCGCCGTGAACGGCCCACAACTCGCCGCTGACGCCCTGGCGCTTGAGGTCGTCATCGACCGGCGGGGTCAGGCTGCTGTCCAGAAAGACAAAGTAAAACGACGACCCCACCCAGGCGATGGCCGTGATGACGTGGACCCAGCGCAGCAGCAGGTTGGCCCAGTCGAGGAAATAACTTTCCATGCTCAACTCCCGTGACGCGCCCGCGAACGGACCCCCACGTTGAAAGCCTGCTCACCACTGCGGGCGCTCTGAGCAGATGTTGCGGCCGCGGCCATGGGCCTCAAGAGAACCCCAGCTCCGCTGCGACCTGATGCTGAATGACCGCGCGCCGAAGCGCCCGACCGGCCGAAGTGTATACACTTTTTGCAAACCGTCGAAGCCGCTCACGCGACCCGTCCTCAGGGCTTTCCCGAGTCGGAGCGCTTCAGCAATAACTGTGCCGCCACCGACACCGCGATCACCTCGGGCTGCTTGCCCTGCAGACCGGGCAAGCCGATCGGGCAGGTGACGTGGGCCAGTTCGGCGTCGGTGAACCCGCGCTCGCGCAGGCGCCGCTGGAAGGTGGCCCACTTGGTCTGGCTGCCAATCAGGCCGATGAAGGGCAGGTCGGCACGCTCGCGCTGGCGCCGCAGGCAGGCGGCCACGATGTCCAGGTCCTCCGCGTGGCTGAAGCTCATGATCAGCACCTGGGCGCCGGGCGCCAGGTCCTGCACCGCCTGGGCCACCGGGTCGGAGTGCTCGGCCAGCACCGTCTCCGGCAGCTCGGCCGGGAAGATGCCATCGCGGCTGTCGATCCAGTGGATCTGGAACGGCAGCCGGGCCAGCACCTGCACCAACGCATGCCCCACATGCCCCCCGCCAAACAGGGCCAGCGGCGAGCCCTGGGGTGCCAACTCGGTGCGCAGGCGCGGCACGTCGGCCGCCACCACGCGTTGCAGTGACAGGTGCACCGCGCCACCGCAGCACTGTCCCAGGCTGGGGCCCAGGGCATGGCGCTGCTGCAGCGGCCAGGCCGTGTCGGGGCGCGCCAGCCCCTCGCGGGCGGCGAGCAGGGCCACCAGTTCCAGGTGCCCCCCGCCGATGGTGCCCAACACCGCGTCGGGCCACACCGCCATCCAGGCGTCCACCCCCCGGGGCACCGAGCCCTGGGTCTGCACCACCCGCACCAGGCAGGCCGGTTCGCGCGCCAGGCGCTCAAGAAAAAGAGACAAGGCAGTCATGTGGGCATTGTGCGGGCGCGGGGCCCCGATCGGCCGCCCAACCGGCGGCGGGCGCACGGTGACGCGGGGGCGCCAGGCCACCCCCCGCCCCACCGCCGCCGATTGAAACAAATGGCACCCTTCTGGGGCAGGCCTTGGGAGCGCAGGCAAAATGCGCGCATGAGCGGCTCAAACCCACGTCCATCCCTGTTCAAACACCGCCTGTGGCAACGCCCCAGCTGGCTGGTGGCCACGCTGTGGGCCACCCTGCTGGCCTCGTGCAGCCACACGCCGCTGCCCGACAGCAGCCCCACCCCGGCCAGCCGGCCAGACGCCACCCCGGCCGACCCTGGCACGGCGCGCGATCCCCAGGCCACGCACCGCGGGCCGCCGCCCGCCTCGCAGGCCAGCACGCCCAAGGCCTACCGGCAAGATGCCGCCAAGCACCTCTACCTGCTCAACCAAGACCGCATCTACCCGGGCAAGCTGCCCGCCATGCTGTACGCGGTGGGCGTGTTGCAGGTGCACCTCGACCGCCAGGGTCGGGTCACACAACTGCACTGGATGCGGGCGCCGCGCCACGCACCCGAGGTGATCAGCGAGATCGAACGCACCGTGCGCCAGGCCGCGCCCTACCCGGTGGCCGCGCGCCTGGGTTCGGTGGTCTACACCGACACCTGGCTGTGGGACGAAAGCGGGCGCTTCCAGCTCGACACCCTGACCGAAGGCCAGCACTGAGCAGCCTCAGGAGCCGCGGTAGGTCGAGTGGCTCCAGGGGCTGACCAGCAAGGGCACGTGGTAATGCTGGTCCGCATGGGCGATGCCAAAGTCCAGCGTCACCCGGTCCAGGAACGGCGGCTCGGGCAAGTCCACGCCACGCGCCTGGAAGTACGCCGCCACCTCGAACACCAGCCGGTAGGTGCCCACGCGCAGGCTGGCGTTGTCGTACAGCGGGCCATCGGAGCGCCCATCCTGATTCAACACAAAGCGGCGCACCAAGGTGGCGCTGTCGCCCTGGGTGGTGAACAGGGACACGGCCATGCCCGCCGCCGGGCAGCCGTGCATGGTGTCCAGAACGTGTGTACTCAAGCCCATGGGAACCTTTCAAATTGGCGATGACGTCGGGCCCGGATGACCCGTGTTTGGTGAACCAAAAGTGTATACACTTTTTGAATTGGGGGCTATCATGCGCCCATGGAGACCTCGACCACCCACTTCATCGTCGAAAGCCTGACGCGGGCCATCGTCGAGCACCGACTGCTGCCGGGCACCAAGCTGGCCGAGCAGAAGCTGGCCGACCATTTTGGTGTCTCGCGCACGCTGGTGCGGCAAGCCCTGTTCCAGCTGTCGCAAAACCGGCTGATCCGGCTCGAACCCGCGCGCGGCGCCTTTGTGGCGGCCCCCTCGGTGACCGAAGCGCGCCAGGTGTTTGCCGTGCGCCGCATGCTGGAAGCCGAAATGACGCGCGCTTTTGTGCGCGAAGTCACCCCTAGCAAGATCAAGGCCTTGCGTGAGCATGTGGCGCGCGAAAAGGCCGCTGTCGAGCGCGGCGACGCACCGGGCCGCACCGAGCTGCTCGGTGATTTCCATGTCCGCATGGCCGAACTGATGGGCAACGAGGTGCTGGCCCAGATGCTGGGCGAGTTGATCTCGCGCTGCGCCCTGATCACCCTGATGTACCAGTCGGCCAGTGCCGCCGAGCACTCGCACGAGGAACATGGCGAGATCGTCAAAGCCCTGGCCGCGCGTGACGAAGCCCTGGCCGTGCAGCTCATGAACGAGCACCTGACCCACGTCGAAACCAGCCTCACTTTTGACCGCAAGCTGCCCACCAGCGACCTCTCCATGGCCTTGTCCTGACCCGCGAGCCCACCCCCATGAGCCTTTACGACACCACCCTGCCCTACCCCCGAGACCTGGTCGGCTACGGCCGCAACCCGCCCCACGCGCAATGGCCGGGCCAGGCCCGCATCGCGGTCCAGTTCGTGCTGAACTACGAGGAAGGTGGCGAGAACGCCACCTTGCACGGCGACGCGGGGTCCGAGCAGTTCCTGTCCGAGATGTTCAACCCGGCAAGCTTCCCGGACCGCCACCTGAGCATGGAAGGCATCTACGAGTACGGCTCGCGCGTCGGGGTGTGGCGCATCCTGCGGGAGTTCGAAAAGCGCGGCCTGCCCATGACCATCTTCGGTGTCGGCATGGCGCTGCAGCGCCACCCCGAGCTGACGCAGGCCTTTGTCGAACTGGGCCATGAGATCGCTTGCCACGGTTGGCGCTGGATCCACTACCAGAACATCGACGAGACCACCGAGCGCGAGCACATGCGCGTGGCCCTGGACGCGATCGAGAAGCTCACCGGCCAGCGCCCCACGGGCTGGTACACCGGGCGCGACAGCCCACGCACCCGCCGCCTGGTGGTGGACGACGGGCGCCTCGAATACGACAGCGACTACTACGGCGACGACCTGCCTTTCTGGATGAAGGTGCAGCGCACCGACGGCGCGGTGGTGCCCCACCTGGTGGTGCCCTACACGCTGGACAGCAACGACATGCGGTTCTCTTTGCCACAGGGCTTTTCGCAGGGCGAAGACTTCTTCACCTACCTGCGCGACAGCTTCGACTGCCTCTATGCCGAGGGCGACCCGAACGGCGAGAACCGCCCCAAGATGCTGAGCATCGGCATGCACTGCCGCCTGCTGGGCCGCCCGGGCCGCATGGTGGCCTTGCAGAAGTTCCTCGATCACATCCAGCGCCATGACCACGTCTGGGTGTGCCGCCGCATCGACATCGCCCGCCACTGGCAGGCGGTCCATCCCTTCACCGACCACAAGGCAGGCTGACATGGCCCTCACCCTGGAACAATTCAACCAAGCCGAGCCGGCCCAAGCCCTGCAATGGCTGGACGGCTTGTACGAACACTCGCCCTGGATCGTGGAGCGCGTGCTGCCGCAGCGCCCTTTTGCCACCCTGGCCCAGCTCAAGGCGGCCCTGGCGCGCGTGGTGCGTGAGTCGGGCGCGCCAGCGCAGCTCGACCTGATCCGCGCCCACCCCGAACTCGCCGGCAAGGCCATGGTCAGCCAAAGCCTGACCGCCGAGTCCACCCACGAGCAAGGCAAGGCCGGCCTGACCGACTGCAGCCCCGCCGAGTTCGCGCGCATCCAGCAGCTCAACAGCGACTACAACGCGCGCTTCGGCTTTCCCTTCATCCTCGCGGTGCGCGGCGCCCGTGGCCTGGGGCTGTCGCGCCAGGAGATCATCGACACCTTCGAGCGGCGCCTGCACAACCACCCCGACTTCGAGCGCGCCGAGGCCTTGCGCAACATCCACCGCATCGCCGAGATCCGACTCAACGACAAGTTCGGTGTCGAGCCGGTGCAGGGCAATGAGGTCTGGGACTGGCACGAAAAGCTCAGCCAGCACAGCGACCCCGGCTACGCCGAAAAAGGCCAGCTCACTGTCACCTACCTGACCGACGCCCACCGCGCCTGCGCCCAGCGCCTGGCCCAGGGCATGCGCGACTGCGGATTTGACGACGTCGCCATCGACGCGGTCGGCAATGTGGTGGGCCGCTACCACGCCGCCACCCCGGGGGCGCGCAGCCTGCTGACCGGCTCGCACTACGACACGGTGCGCAACGCCGGCAAGTACGACGGCCGCCTGGGCATTTACGTGCCCATGGCCTGCGTCAAGGCGCTGGCCCAGGCGCAGCGCCGCCTGCCGTTTGGCATCGAAGTGGTGGGCTTTGCCGAGGAGGAAGGCCAGCGCTACAAGGCGACCTTCCTGGGCTCGGGCGCGCTGATTGGCGACTTCAAGCCCGAATGGCTGGACCAGAAAGACGCCGATGGCATCACCATGCGCGAGGCCATGCAACACGCAGGCCTGTGCGTGGACGACATTCCCAAGCTGCAACGCGACCCCCAGGCCTACCTGGGCTTCATCGAAGTGCACATCGAACAAGGCCCGGTGCTCAACGAGCTGGACCTGCCGCTCGGTGTGGTGACCTCCATCAACGGCAGCCTGCGCTACCTGGGTGAGGTGATCGGCACCGCCAGCCACGCGGGCACCACCCCCATGGACCGGCGCCGCGATGCCGCCACCGCGGTGGCTGAACTGGCGCTGTACGTCGAAAAGCGGGCCGCCCAGGACGCCGACTCGGTGGGCACCGTGGGCCAGTTGCAAGTGCCCAACGGCTCGATCAACGTGGTGCCGGGGCGCTGCCAGTTCTCGCTCGACCTGCGTGCGCCGGTGGACGCACAACGCGACGCCCTGGCGCGCGATGTGCTGGCCGAACTGGCCGCCATCTGCGAGCGCCGTGGCCTGCGCTACAGCCTCGAAGAAACCCTGCGCGCCTCGGCCGCCCCCAGCGATCCGCTGCTGCAACAACGCTGGGAAGCCGCCGTGCAAGCCCAGGGCGTGCCGGTGTTCCGCCTGCCCAGCGGCGCGGGCCACGATGCCATGAAGCTGCACGAAGTCATGCCCCAGGCCATGCTGTTCGTGCGCGGCCAGAACTCGGGCATCAGCCACAACCCGCTGGAGTCCACCACCAACGACGACATGCAACTCGCGGTGCAGACCTTCTCCCACGTCCTGAATCAAATCGCCAACGACCAGCCATGACCACTTCCCACACCGCCGCCTACGCCGCCCTGGACGCCTGGGTTGACGCCCACTTCGACGACGAAGTGCGCTTTCTGCAAGCCCTGGTGCGCGTGCCCACCGACACCCCGCCGGGCAACAACGCGCCGCACGCCGAACGCACCGCCGAGTTGCTGAAGGACTTTGGCTACGAGGCCGAGCGCCACCCCGTGCCCGCCGCCGAGGTGCAGGCCTACGGCATGGAAAGCATCACCAACCTGATCGTGCGCCGCGCCTTCGGCGCCGCCGGATCGGGCCGCACCGTGGCCTTGAACGCGCACGGTGACGTGGTGCCACCGGGCGAGGGCTGGACCCACGACCCCTACGGCGCCGAGATCGTTGACGGCAAGATGTACGGCCGTGCCACCGCGGTCAGCAAAAGCGACTTCGCCAGCTTCACCTTCGCGCTGCGCGCCCTCGAGGCCGTGGCCCGCCCCAGCCAGGGGGCGGTCGAGCTGCACTTCACCTACGACGAAGAGTTTGGCGGCGAACTCGGCCCGGGCTGGCTGCTGCGCCAGGGCCTGACCCGCCCCGACCTGATGATCGCGGCCGGCTTCTCACACGAGGTGGTGACCGCCCACAACGGCTGCCTGCAAATGGAAGTCACCGTGCACGGCAAGATGGCCCACGCCGCCGTGCCCCACACCGGGGTCGATGCGCTGCAAGGCGCGGTGCACCTCCTGAACGCGCTGTACGCCCAGAACGCCCTGTACCAGCAGGTCACGTCGCAGGTGGCGGGCATCAAGCACCCCTACCTCAACGTGGGCCGCATCGAAGGCGGCACCAACACCAATGTGGTGCCCGGCAAGGTGGTGTTCAAGCTGGACCGCCGCATGATCCCTGAAGAGAACCCGGTCGAAGTCGAAGCCCGCATCCGCGCGGTGATCGAACAGGCCGCGGCCGAGCGACCGGGCATCACGGTGGACATCAAGCGCCTGCTGCTGGCCCGCGCCATGACCCCGCTGGCCGGCAACCAAGCGCTGGTGGACGCCATCCAGACCCACGCCAAGACCGTGCTGGGCGAGGACGTGCCCGCGGTCGGCACGCCGCTCTACACCGATGTGCGCCTGTATGTCGAACAAGGCATCCCGGGCGTGATCTACGGCGCGGGCCCGCGCACGGTGCTCGAGTCGCACGCCAAGCGCGCCGACGAGCGCCTGGACCTGAACGACCTGCGCGCCGCCACCAAGGTGATCGCGCGCGCCCTCTGCGACCTGCTGAATTGAGCCTCGGGCCCGCCCCGCTGACGGTGCTGTGGCGCGACGAGCACCTGGTGGCGGTCTACAAGCCGGCAGGTTGGCTGGTGCACCGCACCGGCCTCGACGCGGGGGAGACCCGCTTCGTCATGCAGACCCTGCGCGACCAGCTGGGCCAGCATGTGTTCCCGGTGCACCGGCTCGACAAAGGCACCTGCGGGGTGCTGGTGATGGCCCTGCACGCGGACGCGGCACGCGCCCTGTCGCAGGCCTTTGAGCACCACCAGACCCACAAGCACTACCTGGCGCTGGTGCGCGGCTGGGCCCCGCTGGCCAGCGACGTGGACCACGCCCTGCGCCCCGACGATGCGCCGCCCGACGCCCCGGTGCAGCCCGCCCGCACCCGCTTTGCGCGCCTGGCCACGCTGGCCCTGGCGCCCGCCGAAGGCCAGCCCCCCGCCGACCCGCGTTACCCCAGCAGCCGGCTGTCCCTGGTGCAGGCCTGGCCCGAGACCGGTCGCCGCCACCAGATACGGCGCCACCTGAAGCACCTGGCCCACCCCATCATTGGCGACGCCACCCACGGCAAAGGCCCGCTCAACCGCTGGTGGGCCGAGCAACTGGGGCAGCAGCGCCTGTGGCTGCACGCGGCCACGCTGAGCCTGCCGCACCCGGTACACGGCGGCCTGCTGCAGATTCACAGCGGTTTGTGCCAGCCCGGCGGGCTGGCGGCGGCAGCCCCCACCGAGGCGGCCGCCGACGGCCTGGCCAGCGCCTGGGCGGAGGGCGGGGCCACCGCCTCGGTGCCCGCGCAGCCCGGGCTGTTCCGGGCCGACCCGCAGCCCCCCAACGCCCCCGCCGACCTGCATGACTGGCAGGCCCTGCTGCAGCGCTGGCCCTGGCAGCCCGACCGCGACACCTCGGGGACAAGCCCGATCCCGGATCAGCGGGCACGGCGCTAGCATGGAGGGCAGACCGGCGCCGACCCGCGCCGGTCTGAGGGGTCCACCACGTCAGCCGGACCGCTCCGCTCCCCGGATTTCATCAGCACCACCCGAATGAACCTGCACAACCCGTCGATCCCCTTGCTTGGGGCCTCCAATTTCCGCGACCTGGGCGGTTACCAGGGCCGGGACGGCCGCCGGCTGCGCCTGCGCCGGCTGTTCCGATCCGACCACCTGGCCCAGCTCAGCCCGGCCGATGTGGTGCAGCTGCAGGCCCTGCAAGTGGAGCGCACGGTGGACTTCCGGGGCGAGGGGGAGCGCCGCGCCCAGGCCTACACCCTGCCCGGCGTGACGCAGCACGCCTTGCCGATCGAACCCACCGTGGTGCAACGCGCCAAGGACATGCAGGCGCGCGGCCAGGCCCTGACCCCGGAGACCGCCGCCGCGCTGATGGAGCAGACCTACCGCGACTTTGTGCTGCACAACTCGCCGCGCTTCGCCCAGTTGTTTGCCCTGCTGCTCGAGAACGACGCGCCCCTGGTCTTCCATTGCACCGCGGGCAAGGACCGCACCGGCCTGGCGGCGGCGCTGATCCTGAGCGCCCTCGGGGTGCCACCTGACGTGGTGATGCACGACTACCTGCTGACCAACCAGCTCTATCAGCGCCCCGCCCTGCCCCCCGGCGACGCGCCGGAGGCCGCCCTGCGCGTGATCTGGCAGGTGCAGCCCAGCTTTCTCGATGCCGCGCTGCAGACCATCGACGACGTCCACGGGGGCCTGGCGCCCTACCTGCAACGTGAAATGGGCCTGGGCCCAGCCGAGATGCAGCGGCTCGAGTCGCTGTACCTCGCCCCGTCCCGCTGAGCCCCGCGCTCCCGCCAAACCCGCCAAACCCGCCAAACCCGCCAAACCCGCCAACCCCGCTTGCCCTGCGGAGCCCCTGCCTGACCCGCCCACGCCTTGGCGCGCGGAGGCACGCCAGGGGCGGGGCTTCGGGCTGACCTTGCGCCGCCCCCCCAGGCCCCGGGCCACGCTGGCCTGGCGCCAAGCCACGCTGACGCTGGCGCCTGAGCCCGCGCGGCAAGGGTTGGCGACCGTCGCCTCCATTCGCCTCCATTCGCCAATCCCCGCCGATCCCTCGCCCCAGGAGACGCGGCCTGTTGGCGCTCGCCTGGCGCTGGGCGCTGTGCGTTCACGGGACGCCCCTCATTCCGCGCACCCTTCTGGCGCAGAAGCACACAAACCGCACCAAAACCACGCATCGACCGTTCTTTCGCCTCAAAAGAGGGCATGACGGCACCGCGACCCGCGTGAAAACCCTGTGTTCATGGGCATGCAATTTGCCTACAGTTCTTGCATACAAGATTTGAGAACAACATCCACAACCCCTGGAGCCAACATGTCACGCCTCTTCAAATCCCTTTTTGGCCAGGTTGTCCTGGCCTTGATCCTTGGTGTCGTCGTGGGCCTGGTCTGGCCCGAACAAGCCGTCAAGCTCAAACCCTTGGGCGACGGCTTCATCAAGTTGATCAAGATGCTGATCCCGTTCATCGTGTTTGGGGTCGTGGTGCACGGCATCGCTGGCACCGGTGACCTCAAGCGCGTGGGCCGTGTGGGCATCAAGGCCCTGATTTACTTCGAGGTCGTGACCAGCATCGCGCTGGTGCTGGGCCTGGTGCTGGCCTGGGTGTTCCAGCCCGGTGTGGGCATGAACATCGACCCCAACACCCTCGACGGTGCCGCGTTGTCCAGCTACAAGGACAACGCCAATAAGCTCAGCGGCGGCGGCTTCACCGAGTTCGCGCTGCGCCTGATCCCGACCACCGCGCTCAGTGGTTTCGTCACCGGTGACGTGCTGCAGGTGCTGCTGGTCGCCATCCTGTTCGGCTGCGCACTGGCGCTGCTGGGCCCGCGCGGAGCCCGCATCACCGAAGCCATCGACGACCTGTCGCACGCCCTGTTCAAGACCATGGGCCTGCTGATCCGCCTGGCGCCGCTGGGCGTGCTGGGCGCCATCGCCTTCACGGTGGGCAAGTACGGCATCGGCTCGCTCAAGCAACTGGGCATGTTGGTGGCCCTGTTCTTTGCCGCCACGATCTTCTTCGTCAGCGTGGTGCTGGGCCTGATCATGCGGATCTCGGGCTTCAGCCTCTGGAAGCTGCTGCGCTACCTGCGCGAAGAACTGATGGTGGTGCTGGCCACCACCTCGTCGGACAGCGTGCTGCCGCAGATCATGGCCAAGCTCAAGGCGCTGGGCATCCGCGACTCGACCGTGGGCCTGGTGATCCCGACCGGCTACTCCTTCAACCTCGACGCGTTCTCGATCTACATCACGCTGGCCGCGGTGTTCATTGCGCAAGCCACCAACACCCCCATCTCCACCGCCGACCTGCTGGCCATCCTGGCCATCTCGCTGGTCACCTCCAAGGGCGCACACGGCGTGCCGGGCTCGGCCATCGTGGTGCTGGCCGCGACGCTGCAAGCCATCCCGGCCATCCCGGCTATTGGCCTGGTGCTGGTGCTGTCGGTGGACTGGTTCATGGGCATTGCCCGCGCACTGGGCAACCTGATCGGCAACTGTGTCGCCACGGTCGCGGTGGCCGCCTGGGAAGGCGACATCGACCGCGAGCGGGCCCACGCCGTGCTGGACGGCCGCGCCCCCGGCCATTCGGCCCCCTGAGGCCCCGGGTCTGCGGATGCGGACCCGCCTCCCCCCCAGCCTGTCGCCCCAGCCAGACGCTGGCGGCGACAGGCTGCCTTGCAGCGCCAGCCCAGTCCGCCCCCGCCCCTCCCTGAAGTTGTCCCCATGCTGAGTTCACTGCGTACCAAATTGCTGCTCATCACGACCCTGTCGGTCGTGGTGGCCCTGAGCCTCACCGGCGCCATCACGTTGACCCTGCTGCGCGCCAGCACCACCCAGACCGCCGCGCAGCAACTGAGTGCGGCCAGCGAGGGCAATGGCATGGCCATCGACCTGTGGGTGGACGCCAAAGCCACGACCGTGCAGGCCGCCGCCAACGCGGTGCAGCACGGCGACCCGCAGGGCATCGTGCTGCACATGAACAAGGCCGGGGGTTTTCCGGTGACCACCGTGGGCTGGATCGACAAGAGCTACGTCTCCAGCAGCACCACCACCCCGGCCAACTACGACCCCACGGTGCGCCCCTGGTACAAGGCGGCCGCGCAGGCCGGCAAGCTGATCGTCACGCCGCCCTATGCCGATGCCTCGACCGGCGTGGCCTTTGTGTCGTTTGCCGCGCCCATGCTGCGCGACGGCAAGCTGGCCGGCGTGGTCAGCGGCGCCGTGCCCCTGGACGGGGTGCGCCAGGTGGTGAACGCCGTCCACCCCACCCCCAACAGCCTGGCCCTCCTGGTCACCCGCAGCGGCCAGCTGCTGGCCCACGCCGACCCCAAGCGGACCCTCAAGCCCGCCGCCGAGCTGTCCCCGGCCCTGGCAGGCGAATCGCTGGACCGCTTGCTGAGCGCCACCAGCCCCCAGGAGGTCGAACTCGACGGCGTCCGCAAATGGCTGCAGGCCCGGGCCATCCGCGGCACCGACTGGTACCTGATCGTGGCGCTCGACAAGGCCGACGCCACCCAGGCCTTGGGCGAGGTGTCGCGCGGCGTGCTGCTGGCCACCGTGGTGCTGGCCCTGCTGGCGGCGGTGCTGAGCTCGGTCTTCACGGCCCGCGCCTTCCGCCGGCTGGCACAAGTGCGTGACGCGATGGCCGACATCAGCTCCGGCGGCGGCGACCTGACGCAGCGCCTGCGCATTGCCGGGCAGGACGAAGTGGCCCAGGTGGCCCACTCCTTCAACACTTTTGTCGACAAGATGGCCGTGGTGCTGCGCGACATCCGCCAGGGCGCCGAGTCGGTTCGCCTGGCCAGCGACGAGATCCGCAACGGCAACCAGGACCTGTCCAGCCGCACCGAGGGCGCGGCCAGCAGCCTGGAGCAGACCTCCGCGGCCCTGGTGCAACTGACGGCCAGCGTTCAGCAGTCGGCCGAAGCCACGGTGCGGGCTACCCAGCTGGCCAGCCAGGCCAGCCAGGCGGCCGCCAAGGGCGGTGAGGTGGTGGCCAGCGCCGTCAGCACCATGGACGAGATCAACCAGTCCTCCGCCCGCATCAGTGACATCATCGGGGTGATCGACGGCATTGCCTTCCAGACCAACATCCTGGCCCTGAACGCCGCCGTCGAGGCCGCACGCGCCGGTGAAAACGGCCGCGGCTTTGCCGTGGTGGCCGCCGAGGTGCGCAGCCTGGCGCAGCGCAGCGCCACCGCCGCCAAGGAGATCAAGGGCCTGATCAGCACCTCGGAGGAGCGCGTCAGCACCGGCACCCAGCGCGTGCAGGCCGTGGGCCAGACCATGGACACCATCATGGGCAGCATCCTCAACGTCAGCCAGTTGATCGAGGAGATCAACGGCGCCATGCACGAACAAAGCAACGGCATCGGCCAAATCAGCCAGGCGGTGGCTGAAATGGACCGCTCCACGCAGCAAAATGCGGCCTTGGTCGAAGAATCGGCCGCAGCGGCATCGGTGCTCAACGACCAGGCTCACCGCCTGGCCCAGACCGTCGGTGCCTTCCAGCTCGGTGACACGCCCTCGCAGGGCACGGCACTGGCAGGCCCTGCGGCACCGAGCTGGACCGCCCCACGCCTGCACTGACCCCGAGACGCCACAACCCTATGAGCCGCTCCCAGACCGAAATCGCACAACAGGTGGTCGAATCCATCCTGGCCCAGAAACTGGCCCCGGGCGAGCGCCTGGGCGAACAGAACCTGGCCGACCTGTTTGGCGTCAGCCGCACCCTGGTGCGCGAAGCGCTGATGCAGTTGCAAGCGCGCGGCTTTGTCGAGGTGCGCTCCCGCCGGGGCTGGTACGTGGTCGAGCCCTCGGTGGAAGAAGCGCGCGACGCGTTTTCGGCGCGCCGCATCGTGGAGGCCGGCATCCTGGCCAGCGCCGCCGACGCGGGCCGCCCGCTGCAGGCGGTGACGCGCCGCCTGCGGGCCCACATCGCGGACGAGCAGCGCGCCATCGAGGGCGCAGACGCCGCCACGCGCGCCTTCTTGCTGGCCGACTTCCATGTCTGCCTGGCCGAGAGCATGGGCCACCGCAGCCTGACCGACGTGCTGCGCGACCTGACCGCCCGCACCACGCTGGCGGCCTCGCTGTACCAGTCGCGCCACGAGGCCAGCCAGTCCTGCGCCGAGCACGCCACCATCGTCGAAGCCCTCGAGGCCGGCGACCTGGCCCTGGCGCGCGAGCGCCTGCTGGCCCACATCGGGCAGGTCGAAGAGGCCCTGCGACCCGACACCCCGCGCAGCCACGACCGGCTGCGCGACTCCTTGAGTCCGCTGGCGCACAAGCCTTCGGGCTGACCGCGCCCTCGACCCGCCGGGGCCGTGCTTTCGCGCGCTGGGCCCTGAACGGATCGCCACGGCTGTTGACCGGCGTTTGGCCTGCTTCTTGCAGGCTGTTGGCGCTCGGGTTTTCACCGACCCTGCCACGGCTTAACGTGTATACACTTTTCACATACAAACATGTGCACGAAGTGTGCGACGTTCTGTTGTGGCGGTTGCCGGCCCCGAAACCCGCCCCCTTCCAGCCCTCAAGGAACCCAGCATGAATTCAGCGGTCCACCCCGTCGACGAACGCCTCCCCCTCAACCGCCTGGCCGCCCTGGGCCTGCAGCATGTGCTGGTCATGTACGCCGGCGCCATCGCCGTGCCGCTGATCATTGGCCGGGCCCTCAAGCTCGATCCCCAGCAGGTGGCGATGCTGATCTCCGCCGACCTGTTTTGCTGTGGCCTGGTGACGCTGATCCAGTCGCTGGGGGCCACGCCGTGGTTCGGCATCCGCCTGCCGGTGATGATGGGCGTGACCTTCGCGTCGGTCGGCCCGATGGTGGCCATCGCCAACAGCCACCCCGGCCAGGCAGGCGCGCAGCTGATCTTCGGCGCCATCATCGGCGCCGGGCTGATCTCGATCCTGATCGCGCCCATCGTCAGTCGCCTGCTGCGCTTCTTCCCGCCGGTGGTCACGGGCACGCTGATCCTGGTCATCGGCGTCAGCCTGATGCGCGTGGGCATCAACTGGATTTTTGGCAACCCGGTCGGCCCGACCGCCCCCAGCATCCCGGACCCGGAGCATGTGCGCTGGCTGGCCGAGGCCGGCAAACTGGCCGCCGCGCCGGGCTCGGCCCTGCCCGCCCTGCCCAAGGGCCTGGCCATCCTGCCAACCGTACCCAACCCCAAGTACGCCGAGCTGATGGGCGTCGGCGTGGCCGCGCTGGTGCTGGTGTCGATCCTGCTGATCACCAAGTACGCCAAGGGCTTTGCGGCCAACATCTCGGTGCTGCTGGGCATCGTGATCGGCGGTGTGGCCTCGGTCGCGCTGGGCCTGATGAACTTCGACAAGGTGGGCAAGGCCGCCTGGTTCGACCTGGTGCTGCCGTTCGAGATCGCCACCCCGGTGTTCGACCCCATCCTGGTGGTGACCATGACGGTGGTCATGCTGGTGGTGATGATCGAGTCCACCGGCATGTTCCTGGCCCTGGGTGACATGACCGAGCGCAAGGTCGAGCACCGCGCGCTGACCGCGGGCCTGCGCACCGACGGCCTGGGCACCCTGATCGGGGGCATCTTCAACACCTTCCCCTACACCAGCTTCTCGCAGAACGTGGGCCTGGTGGCCGTCACCGGGGTGCGCAGCCGCTTTGTCTGCGTGGCGGGCGGCGTGATCCTGATCGTGCTGGGCCTGCTGCCCAAGATGGCCGCCCTGGTCGAATCCCTGCCCACCGTGGTGCTCGGGGGCGCCGGCCTGGTGATGTTCGGCATGGTCGCCACCACCGGCATCCGCATCCTGGGTGGGGTGGACTTCAAGCACAACCGCTTCAATGCCCTGATCGTCGCCATCTCGGTCGGCATGGGCATGATCCCGCTGCTGGCCCCGAACTTCCGCCAGTGGATGCCGCATGCGATTCACCCGCTGATCGAGTCGGGCATTCTGCTGGCCACGATCAGTGCCGTGGTGCTCAACCTGTTCTTCAACGGTGCCAAGCGGGACGATCAGGCCACCATCGCAGCCGCCAAGCAGGCCGACGCCCACTGACCGGCCCGGCCCCCTAGACACGCCCCCAGACTGTCCTGGGGGCGTTGGCCTTGGGGCCCGTGCCCCCGCGCCGTGTCAGTCTGACGTCAGGATGGGGTAAGCTCCCAGCCCGCTATCGCCACCGAAGGAAAACCATTCAATGACCAAAACCTTGTCTGCGGCCGAACAAGCGCTGCGCGACGCAGCCCGTGAATACCACCGCACGCCGGTGCGGGGCAAAATTTCCGTCACCCCGACCAAGCCCCTGTCCAACCAACGCGACCTGTCGCTGGCCTACTCGCCGGGCGTGGCCTACCCCTGCCTCGACATCGAAGCCGACCCGACCAAGGCTTGGGACTACACCTCGCGCGGCAACCTGGTGGGTGTGATCACCAACGGCACCGCCGTGCTGGGCCTGGGCGACATCGGCCCGCTGGCCAGCAAGCCGGTGATGGAAGGCAAAGGCTGCCTGTTCAAGAAGTTTGCCGGCGTCGATGTGTTCGACATCGAGCTCGCCGAACGCGACCCCGACAAGCTGGTCGAGATCATTGCCTCCCTCGAACCCACGCTGGGCGGCATCAACCTCGAAGACATCAAGGCACCCGAGTGCTTCTACATCGAGAAGCAGCTGTCCGACCGCCTCAACATCCCGGTCTTCCACGACGACCAGCACGGCACCGCCATCATCTCCTCGGCCGCCCTGCTGAACGGCCTGGAACTGGTGGGCAAGGACATCGGCGCGGTGAAGATCGCCGTGTCGGGCGCCGGTGCGGCGGCCATCGCCTGCCTCGACGTGATGGTCGGCCTCGGCGTCAAGCGCGAGAACGTCTATGTGGTCGACTCCAAGGGCGTGATCTACCAGGGCCGCCCCGGCAACCTCGACGCATCCAAGCAACGCTACGCGCAAGACACCGCCGCGCGCACCCTGGCCGATGTGGTCGACGGTGCCGACGTGTTCCTGGGCTGCTCGGCCCCCGGCGTGCTGACCGCCGAGATGGTCAAGACCATGGCGCGCCAGCCCATCATCCTGGCGCTGGCCAACCCCGAACCCGAAATCCGCCCCGAACTGGCCAAGGCCATTCGCCCGGACTGCATCATCGCCACCGGCCGTTCGGACTACCCGAACCAGGTCAACAACGTGCTGTGCTTCCCGTACATCTTCCGGGGCGCCCTGGACTGCGGCGCGACCAAGATCACGGCCGAAATGAAGCAGGCCTGCGTGCGCGAAATCGCCGACCTGGCGAAGGCCGAGATGAGCGACGAAGTGGCCGCCGCCTACGCGGGCCAGGAGCTGGTGTTCGGCCCCGACTACCTGATCCCGACGCCGTTTGACGCGCGCCTGATCCTGCGCATCGCGCCCGCCGTGGCCAAGGCCGCCGCCGAGTCCGGCGTCGCCACGCGCCCGATCGAAGACCTCGAGGCCTACCGCGAAAGCCTGTCGCGCTTCGTGTACGCCACCGGCATGTTCATGCGCCCGGTGTTCGCCGCCGCCAAGGCCGCCAACAAGCGCGTCGCCTACGCCGAAGGTGAAGACGAGCGCGTGCTGCGCGCCGCCCAGCTGGCCGTCGACGATGGCCTGGCCCGCCCGATCCTGATCGGCCGCCCGGCCGTGATCGCCGCGCGCATCGCCAAGGCCGGTCTGCGCCTGCAACCGGGCAAGGACGTCGAGATCTGCAACCCCGAGGACGATCCGCGCTTCCGCCAGTACTGGGAAACCTACCACCGCCTGATGGGCCGCCAGGGCGTCACACCCGAAGCCGCCAAGGCCGCGGTGCGCCGCTCCAACACCCTGATCGCGGCGCTGATGGTCAAGCTCGGTGACGCCGACGCCATGCTGTGCGGCCTGGTGGGTCGTTACGACAGCCACCTCGAGCATGTGCGCGACATCCTGGGCCTGCAGGCCGGCGCCAGCGGCTTTGCCGCCCTGAACGCGCTGATGCTCGACAAGCACACCCTGTTCATCGCCGACACCTACATCAACGAAGACCCGGACGCCGAGCAACTGGCCTCCATCGCGCTGATGGCCGTCGAGGAAGTGAAGCGTTTCGGCCTGCCGCCCAAGGTGGCTTTCCTGTCGCACTCCAACTACGGCTCATCCAAGCGCGCCTCGGCCATCAAGATGCGCCAGGCCCGCGACCTGTTCGCCAAGCTGGCCCCCGACGTCGAATGCGACGGCGAAATGCATGGCGACGCGGCCCTGTCGGAGTCGGTGCGCGGCAACGCACTGATGGACGGCAGCCTGACCGGCGAAGCCAATGTGCTGATCTGCCCGAACCTGGACGCCGCGAACATCCTGTTCAACGTGCTCAAGACCACGGGCGGCCATGGGGTGACCATTGGCCCGATCCTGCTCGGTGCCGCCGCCTCGGCGCACATCATGACCCCGTCGTCGACCATGCGCCGCGTGGTCAACATGACCGCCCTGGCCGCCGCCGGCGCGGCCGTGCAACAAGGCAGCTGAGTCGCCACCCGCGTGGCCACCGCGTCGCAAGCCGGGCCCGCCCCGGGCTGACGCGGCGCGGGCCACCGGCCTGCCCAGCCCCCGCCCCTGCGCAACAGGGCGGGGGCTTTTTTGTGCCTGGGCCTTGGCTGGGCCGCCCGACCGGCGCGCCATGCCCCACCAACCTTCACCCACCAACCTTCACCCACCAACCTTCCAACCCACCCACCTTCCACCCTGTTGATCCGCCACACCGCCGCGGGCACTGTTTTTGCTTCAAGCCTCCATCCCTTGGAGACTTGAATGACGCCACGCACTTTCCTCAAAGCCAGCCTTGCCCTCAGCCTTGCCGCCGCCCTGGGCAGCGCCCAGGCCCAGAACACCCCGATCAAGTTCCAGCTGGACTGGCGCTTTGAGGGCCCGTCGGCCCTGTTCCTGCTGCCCGCAGCCAAGGGCTATTTCAAGGACGCCAAACTCGACGTCACCGTCGACGCGGGCAACGGCTCGGGGGGGGCGGTGCAACGCGTGGCCTCCGGCAGCTACGACATGGGCTTTGCCGACCTGGCCGCGCTGATGGAGTTCCAGGCCAACAACCCGGACGCCCCCAACAAGCCGGTGGCCATCATGATGGTCTACAACAACACCCCGGCTTCGGTGATGGCCCTCAAGAAAAGCGGCATCACCAAGCCCGCCGACCTGACCGGCAAGAAGCTCGGCGCCCCGGTGTTCGACGCCGGTCGCCGCGCCTTCCCGATCTTTGCCAAGGCCAACCAGGTCGGCAGCGTGCAGTGGACCGCGATGGACCCGCCGCTGCGCGAGACCATGCTGGTGCGCGGCGACATCGATGCCATCACGGGCTTCACCTTCACCTCGCTGCTGAACCTCGAAGCGCGCGGTGCCAAGGCCGCCGACGTGGTGGTGCTGCCGTATGCCGACTTTGGCGTGAAGCTGTATGGCAACGCGATCATTGCCTCGCCCAAGATCCTCAAAGAAAACCCGGCCGCCGTGAAAGCCTTCCTGCAGGCCTTTGCCAAGGGCGCCAAGGAAGTCATCGCCAAGCCAGAGGCCGCCATCGAGTACGTCAAGCAGCGCGACGGCATCATCAACACCGAGCTCGAGACGCGCCGCCTGAAGCTGGCCATCGACACCGTCATCAACAGCCCCGACGCGCGCGCCGAGGGCTTCGGCCAGGTCAACCCGGCACGCCTGTCGCTGATGGCCTCGCAGGTGTCGGATGCCTACGCCACCAAGAACCGCGCCAACCCGGACACCGCCTGGACCAGCGCCTACCTGCCTTCGGCCGCCGAGCTCAACATCCTGCCGGCCAAGAAATAAGCCGCCGCCCCAGCCCGCGAGAAACGACTGCATGAGCACCGCCCCCGCCCCCCAGGAGTCCGCGCCGTTTGTGGACTTCCGTGATGTCTGGCTGGCCTACAACGACGAGTTGCTGGCCCAGAACCACTTTGCCGTCGAAGGCATCAACCTGCAGGTCAAGCAAGGCGAGTTCATTGCCATTGTGGGTCCGTCGGGTTGTGGCAAATCGACCTTCATGAAGCTCACCACGGGCCTGCGCATGCCCTCGATGGGCAAGATCCTGATCGACGGCCAGCCTGTCACCGGGCCGCTGAAGATCTCGGGCATGGCCTTCCAGGCGCCCTCGCTGCTGCCCTGGCGCACCACGGTCGACAACGTGCTGCTGCCGCTGGAGATCGTCGAGCCCTACCGCTCCACCTTCAAACAAAAGCGCAAGGAGTACGAAGCCCGTGCCCGCGCGCTCTTGCAGAAAGTGGGCCTGGGCGGCTACGAGGACAAGTTCCCGTGGCAGCTCTCGGGCGGCATGCAACAGCGCGCCAGCATCTGCCGCGCACTGATCCACGAGCCCAAGATGCTGCTGCTCGACGAGCCCTTTGGCGCCCTCGACGCCTTCACTCGCGAAGAGCTGTGGTGCATCTTGCGCGACCTGTGGACCGAGCAGAAGTTCAACGTCATCCTGGTCACCCACGACCTGCGTGAGTCGGTCTTCCTGGCCGACACGGTGTACGTGATGAGCAAGAGCCCGGGCCGCTTTGTGGTCAAGCGCGAGATCGAGCTGCCGCGCCCACGCGAGCTGGAGCTGACCTACACCAAAGAATTCACCGACATCGTGCTGGAACTGCGAGGCCACATCGGTGCGTTGCGCCAGACCGGCGCCGTGATCCACCAATGAGCCCGCACGGACACCCCACGCCATGACGAACAAGAAAAAACTCATCGAAGCCTGGTCGCCCTGGCTGCTGCTGCTGGCCGTGCTGGTCAGCTGGCAACTGCTGTGCTCGGCCTTCAATGTGTCGGAGTTCATCTTCCCGAGCCCGGCCCGCATTGGCAGCCAGTTCATGGAGTTCAAATGGATCATCGCCGGCCACGCCTGGCGCACCTTCTGGGTCACGATGGCGGGCTTTGGCCTGGCCATCGTGGTCGGCGTGCTGCTGGGCTTTGTGATCGGCAGCTCGCGCCTGGCCTATGCCGCGGTGTACCCGCTGATGACCGCCTTCAACGCCCTGCCCAAGGCGGCGTTTGTGCCGATCCTGGTGGTGTGGTTCGGCATTGGTGTCGGCCCGGCCATCCTGACGGCCTTCCTGATCAGCTTCTTCCCCATCATGGTCAACATCGCCACCGGCCTGGCCACGCTGGAGCCCGAACTCGAAGACGTGCTGCGGGTGCTGGGTGCGCGCCGCTGGGACGTGCTCATGAAGGTCGGCCTGCCGCGCTCCATGCCCTACTTCTACGGCTCGCTCAAGGTCGCCATCACACTGGCCTTTGTCGGCACCACGGTGTCGGAGATGACCGCCGCCAACGAAGGCATCGGCTACCTGCTGATCAGCGCCGGCTCGGCCATGCAGATGGGCCTGGCCTTTGCAGGTCTGCTGGTGGTGGGCGCCATGGCCATGGCGATGTACGAGCTGTTCAGCTTCATCGAGAAGCGCACCACCGGCTGGGCGCACCGGGGCTCGCAAGGCGAGTGATGGGGCCAGCGCGGCCCCCGCGCTGCGGCCGCGCCGCCGCCCGCCAACCCCGGGCTGAACCCAGGTTCAGCGCCGGGGTTTTTCACGCGTGGCGCGCGCCCCGCAAGCCCGCCCCCCCCAGGTCTGGACGGCGGCCCGGCCCCGGCCTTCAGAAACGCCAACACGACCCCGCCCATCAAAGCGGGGCGGTTGAGACCCGGCGCGAAGCCGCAGCCAGTCCAAGGGGAGCGACAAGGCGAGGCAACGCCGTGTCAAGGCTGGCGTCCGCGGTTCTCAGTACGGCTTGAAGTTGGCGGCCACGCGCTGCTTGAGGTAGTCGCCCGCGGTGATGGCCGGGTACTTCCGGCCCGGGCCTTCGATCACAGCATCGCGGTTGGCCTGGCAGAAGAAGGCCAGGCTGTAGCGCGAGCCCATGAACTCACCGGGCACCGGGTTCTTCACGCGGTGGAAGTTCGAGGGCAGTTGGTCGTCGCTCCAGCGCATCAGCATGTCACCGATGTTGCAGGTGATGGCGGCCTCGTCGGGCTCGACCGACGTCCAGGCCTGCGAGTCCATTTCCTTGCCCGGGCAGACCTGCAGACCGCCCTGACCAGGGCGCTGGAACAACAAGGTCAGGCAGTCGAAGTCGGTGTGCGCCCCGGCACGCCACAGGCCCAGCTGGGCCTGCGCCTCGGGCGGGATGGCGTAGTAGTGCAGCAGGCGCAGCGTGCTCTGGTACTGGTCGCTGGCCGGGTCGTGGGCCCCCGTGAAGAAGTCCGAGGCGAATCCCAAACGGTCGGCAAAGCACGACAGCACCTGCATGCCCACGCCCCAGCACTGGGCCTCGAACGCCAGCAGGGTGGCCCGGAAGCCCGCCAGCTCGGCCTCGCTGGGCCACAGGCCGTCCATGTGCGGGCGCGTGATCTGGTAGGACTCTTTCTGGTCGGGCGTGCCGGTGCTGGGGCGCACCTGGGCTTTGCTCTCCCAGCCAACGTTGTTGGCCTTCTGGTGCGGGTACTGGGCCTTGACCGCGTCGGGCAGCGCAAAAAAGCGCTCCGACATGGCAAAGGCCTCGCGCACGCGGTCCAGCGCAATGCCGTGGTCGACGATCTGGAAAAAGCCCACATCGACCGAGGCGTCCCACAGTTGCTGGGCGATCTCGGCCTTGCGTTCGGCGTAGTGGGCCAGCGAGATGCGGCGGATTTCCCGCTGCGCGTTCTCCTGGCCCACCGCGCCCATGCGCGATTCTTTGGCCAGCTCGGATTGGGCCGAGGCCGTGGGGGTGGACTGGGGGGCAGTCAAGGGGGCGGTGTTCATTCAGGGCTCCTCAAAAAGCGGGTTGGGACCAAACCAAGGCCCCGCCTCAGAGACCCTCAGCCCAGGACGCACCGGGTGCCGGAAAGCCACCTGAGGCCAAGGGCGCCACCACCGAATCCGGCGGTCGCGTCGGGGGCCTCAAGAGCAATTCCCGGTCTGCGCGCCCCGCTCGGGCCGGGATGGCCTGACGGTGGCAGCGCAACTGAACGCTTCTACTCTTGCCCAGGAACAAGCAGTTTTCAGGCCAGGCCTTGCCCCGCAAGAGCAGGGCCTGAGGGCCCCTCACCAGCGCCGGTACGGCGCCGCCTGAGCCCCCCCAGCGCACCAGCGTGGCGCACCCAGGCCTCATCGCAGTGCCCCGACAGGGCCCGAACGGCGGGGCCGGCGTGGCACGAAAACTGCACTCATTGAGCCCAGAGAGTAGAAGCGTTCAGCGGCTTGACCGCCCGGAAATTGCTCTTGAAGTCAGGCGCCGATCCGGTGGGCCGAAAGGCCCGCGTCCGCCTGGTGTTCAAGGGCCTGCAGGGGCGCTTGAGGACCGGCGGGCCGGGGCGCCCCAACCCCATGTCCATCAAGGAGTGAGCTCTTCATGCAACGCCGTTCCATTCTGCGCATCAGCGCTGCTGCACCGCTGGCCGCCGCCAGTGCCCTGGCCACCCCCTGGGTGCGGGCCCAAGGTTCGCTGCACAAATTCAAGTTCAACCTCGGCTGGAAGGTCGAAGCCTCAGGCGCCGGCTTCTTGCTGGCGCTCCAGCGCGGCTATTACAAGGACGCCGGCCTGGACGTGGCCATCGACACCGGCAACGGCTCGGCCGCGGCGATCAGCCTGGTCGGCAGCGGCGCCTACGACGTGGCCTCGGCCGACCTGTCGACGCTGATCGAGTTCAACGTCGCCAACCCGCAGGCCGCCCTGCAGGCCGTGGCCATCCAGTACGACCTGAACCCGAACTCGATCATCGTGCGCAAGGACAGCGCGATCAAGAAGCCCGCCGACCTGGCGGGCAAGACCCTGCTGGGTCAGCCTTTCAACGCGTCGCGCAAGCTGTTCCCGGCCTTTGCCAAAGCCCAGGGCTTCGACCCCAGCGGCGTGAAGTGGGAGAACGTGACGCCCGACATCGGCGACACGCGCTTCGCCAAGGGCGACTTCGATGGCGCGGCCTATTTCTTCTTCACCGGCCTGCTCAACCTCAAGGCGCGCGGCCTGTCCTCCGACCAGCTGACCGTGTTCCGCTACTCGGAACTGGGCCTGAAGTCCTACGGCAACGGCCTGGTGGCCAACCCCAAGAGCCTGCAAGAACACCCCGACGCCATGAAAGCCTTTGTCAAAGCCACCACCCGCGGCTGGATCGAGGTCATGGCCGACCCGCGCGCGGGCGCCGCGGCCATCAAGGCCCGCGAGCCGCTGGCCAATGAAGAGCTGGAGTTCGAGCGCCTCAAGCTGATCGTTGACGGCACCATGAAGACCGCCGAAACCCGCGCCAACGGCTGGGGCGCCGCCACCTCCGCGCGCCTGCAGGCCACGCTGGACGAGACCGTGGCCGCCTTCGGCCTCAAGGGCGCGCCCACGCTGGCCGAGTTCTGGACCGACCGCTTCCTGCCCGGCGCGGCGGACCGCAAGCTCAAGGCCTGAGCGCCCCGCTGGAGCCCACCATGCCCGACGCCCAGTTGCCCCTGCTGGACCTCCATGACGCCCTGACCCCGGGCTCGCCGCGCAGCGCCGAGGTGGCGCGCCAGTTTCGCGCGGCGGCCCAGGACTCGGGCTTTTTCTATGTGCGCGGGCACGGTGTGCCCCAGGCGCTGATCGACGCGCAGTTCGCGCTCGCCGAACAGCTGCTGACCTTGCCGGCGGCGGTGCGCGAGGCCTTGTCGATCCGGCACTCGCCAGCCTCGCGTGGCTTCGAGGCCCTGGGCGCCCAGACGCTGGACGCCAGCGCCCACCCCGACCTCAAAGAGAGCTTCTACTGCGGGCTGGCCTACCCCGACGACCACCCCTATGTGCGCGCCGGCTACCAGACCTATGGCCACAACCAGTGGCCTGCCGAACTGCCCGAGGCCCCGGCCCGCTGCGAGGCCTACCAGCAGGCCATGCTGACCCTGGCCCAGCGACTGATGCAGTTGATGGCGCTGTCGCTGGACCTGCCAGAACACTATTTCGACGCGGCCAACGGCAGCCCCATGGTCACCCTGCGCATGGTGCGTTACCCGCCCCACCCGCCAGGGGCCGACGAACACACCTTTGGCGCCGGCGCCCACACCGACTGGGGGGCGCTGACCCTGCTGGCCCAAGACCACCACGGTGGCCTGGAGGTCTGCACGCCGCGCGGCGACTGGATCGAGGCCACGCCCCTGCCGGGCACCCTGGTGGTCAACCTCGGCGACATGGTGCCGCGCTGGACCAATGGGCGCTACCACTCCAACCCGCACCGGGTGCGCAACCGCCACTCGGGCGGCGCGGCGCGCTACTCGATCCCCTTCTTCTACGAACCCGACTACCTGGCCCCGATCACGCCGGTGCCCGGCACCGTGGCGCCTGGCGAGACGCCGCGCTTCGAACCCTGCACCGCGGGCGAGCACCTGCGCCAGATGTACCTCAAAACCTACGCGCCAAAGGCCGCCGTGGCCGCCCACCCAGTGGCCGAGCGGCCCACCGTCACCCCATGAAACTCTGGTTCAACCTGCTGTGCGCCGAGCCCGAAGCCCTGATGCTGTTCTACCAGGCCCTGCTGGGCCTGCCCGAGGCGCGGGCCAGCCGATCGCCGATCTACCGGGCGCTCGAAGGCCACGACTTCCAACTGGGCTTCAACGCCGCACCGGCCTATGCGCTGCTCGGCCTGCAAGGCCGCGAACCCGCGCCGGACCAGCCCCCGCCCGTGACCGCCTACGCGACCTTCATGCTCAGCACGGCCGCTGAAGTCAGCGAAGGCGCTGCGCGCGTCGGCGCCTTGGGTGGGCAATTGCTCAAGCCGCCCTATGCGACCTATTACGGTCAGTGGCAAACCGTGCTGGCCGACCCCGCCGGCAACGCCTTCCGCCTCAGCTCCGAGCGCTTGCCCGACGGGGTGGAGCCGCCGGCGTTTCCGCGGTCCCAGGGCCTGCCACCGGCCTGAGCCCCACCGGCGCTCCCCTACACTTGACCCCATGTCCTGGCACGCTCGACTCGATCTCCAATACACCTATGAAGCCCAACGCACCGCGGCCCGTTTTCAACATGACGGACCGCTGCGCATCCTGCAAAGCCTCTACCCCGAAGGCCCCATCTGCCACAACGTGCTGGTCCACCCGCCCGGCGGGCTGGTGGGGGGCGACACGCTGGACATCACGGTCCAAGTGGCCGACGGCGCCCATGGCCTGGTGACCACACCAGGGGCGACGCGCTTCTACCGCTCGCTCGGCGAGCCCGCCTTGCAGCGCGCGCAAGTGGACCTGGCCGCGGGTGCCCGGCTCGAATGGCTGCCGCTCGAAGCCATCGCCTACAACCAGTGCCTGGCACGCAATGAACTGCGCCTGCGCCTGGCGCCCGGTGCCGAGATGATGGGCTGGGACATCACGGCCCTGGGCCTGCCGCACGCCAAGCAGCCTTTTGAACAAGGCGAGTTTGCGCAGCACATCGAGTTGGAAGGCGTCTGGCTGGAACGCGGGCGCATCGACGCCAACGACCACCGCCTGCTGCGCAGTCCGCTGGGGCTGGCAGGGCAGCGGTGTGTGGGGTCGCTGTTCTTCCTGGCCGGCAGTGCCCTGGGCCGAGAGCGCCGCGAGCTGGGCCTGAGCCTGGCGCGCGAAGCGCTCGAACCGCACACCCTGCGCGACCTGGCCGGCGCCACCAGCCCGCACGAGCAGGTGATGGTGGTGCGGGTGCTGGGCCCGCAGGTGGAGCCCGTGATGCAGCTGCTGCGCGCGGTCTGGGCCCGCTGGCGCGAAGGCCTGTGGCAGCTGCCCGCCACGCCGCCCCGCATCTGGGCCATGTGAACCTGGGCCCGGCCCGCAGCACGCGGGCCCACGGCCCACGGGCCTGAAGGGGCCCGCGCTGGGCGCCCTCAGGCCGTCAGATGGCGACGAGTTGGCGCACGCCTTTTTCGACCATCTCGCTGCCCGGGCCGCGGGCAATGACCTCACCGCGCTCCATGACCAGGTAGTCGTCGGCCAGCTCTTCGGCAAAGTCGTAGTACTGCTCACACAGCAGGATGGCCATCTCGCCACGGTCGGCCAGCATGCGGATCACGCGGCCGATGTCCTTGATGATGCTCGGCTGGATGCCTTCGGTGGGCTCGTCGAGGATCAGCAGTTTGGGCCCCGCGGCCAGGGCGCGTGCGATGGCCAGTTGCTGCTGCTGCCCGCCCGACAGGTCCCCACCCCGGCGGTGCAGCATCTGCTTGAGCACCGGAAACAGCTCGTACAGTTCGGCGGGCACCGGGGTGCTGCCGCTCTTGTAGGCCAGGCCCATGCGCAGGTTTTCCTCCACGGTGAGGCGGGCAAAGATCTCGCGGCCCTGGGGCACGAAGCCGATGCCGGCCCGCGCGCGCTCGTACGGGGTGGCTTTCTCGATGGCCTGGCCATTGAACTCAATGCTGCCGGTCTTGATGGGCACCAGGCCCATGAGGCTCTTGAGCAAGGTGGTCTTGCCCACGCCGTTGCGGCCCAGCAGCACGGTGACTTTGCCAGGGGTGGTTTGCAGGCTCACGTCACGCAGGATGTGGGAGCCGCCGTAGTACTGGTTGATGTTTTTGACGGTCAGCATGGTGGCAGGCTAGTCAGGTTGAGGTGAGGTCAGGGTGGCTGCTTGGCACCGCTGGGGCGGCGCCCCTCGCGTTGCGCTGTGGCTTGTGTGGATCACCGCCCGAGGTAAACCTCGATCACGCGCTCATCGGCCTGCACTTGATCGAGCGTGCCTTGGGCCAGCACCGAGCCGTCGCACAGCACCGTCACGATGTCGGAGATGGTGCGGATGAAGCTCATGTCGTGCTCCACCACCATCAGCGAGTGCTTGCCCTTGAGCGTCAGGAACAACTCGGCGGTGCGGGCGGTTTCCTCGTCGGTCATGCCGGCCACCGGTTCGTCGAGCAGCAGCAGCTTGGGGTCTTGCATCAGCAGCATGCCGATCTCGAGCCACTGCTTCTGCCCGTGGCTCAGGTTGCCCGACAGGCGTGTCACATGCTCGGCGAGGTGAATCGTGTGCAGCACCTCGGCGAGGCGGTCTTTCTGCGCCGAATCGAGGCGGAAGAACATCGAGGCGCGCACGCCCTTGTGCGTCTTCAGCGCCAGCTCCAGGTTCTCGAACACGGTCAGGTGTTCGAACACGGTGGGCTTCTGGAACTTGCGCCCGATGCCCAACTGGGCGATCTCAGCCTCGCGGTAGCGCAGCAGGTCGATCGTGCTGCCGAAATAAACCTGGCCTTCGTCGGGCCGGGTCTTGCCGGTGATGATGTCCATCATCGTGGTCTTGCCGGCCCCATTGGGGCCGATGATGCAGCGCAGCTCGCCCGGGGCGATGTCGAGCGACAGCTTGTTGATGGCCTTGAAGCCGTCAAAACTGACGCTCACGTCCTCGAGGTAGAGGATGCGGCCGTGGCTCACATCGACCTCGCCCTGCGTCACGACCCGGCCAAAGCCCGCCGTGCGGCCACCAGATTCGGTGTTGCTCTTCTCAGCCTGCAAGGCCGCCATGCGGGCCTCGGCGCGGCGCGCGCCCTGCTCCAACAGATCTGGCGTCATTGACCGCCCCCTTCACGAAACTTCTTCACCAGGCCCACCACCCCTTGCGGCAGGTACAGGGTCACGGCAATGAACAGCGCGCCCAGGAAATACAGCCAGAACTCCGGCGCCGTGACGGTCAGCCAGCTCTTGGCCCCATTGACCAGGAAGGCCCCGATCACCGGACCGATCAGCGTGGCACGACCGCCCACCGCCGCCCACACCGCCATCTCGATGGAGGCCGCCGTGCTCATTTCCCCGGGGTTGATGATGCCCACCTGGGGCACATACAGAGCGCCCGCCACACCGCACATGACGGCCGACAGGGTCCAGATGGTGAGCTTGTAGGGCAGCGGGTTGTAGCCCGAGAACATGACGCGGCTCTCGGCGTCGCGGATGGCCTGCAGCACGCGACCGAACTTGGAGCGGATCAACCAGCGCGCCATCAGGAAGAAGCCCAGCAGGGTCAGGCCGGTCAGCACGAACAAGGTCATGCGCATGCTGGGCGTGGCGATCGGCAGGCCGAGGATGCGCTTGAAATCGGTGAAGCCGTTGTTGCCGCCAAAGCCGGTTTCGTTGCGGAAGAACAGCAGCATCGCCGCAAAGGTCATGGCCTGGGTGATGATCGAGAAGTACACCCCCTTGATGCGCGAGCGGAAGGCGAAGAAGCCAAACACCAGGGCCACCAGGCCGGGCACCAGCACGATCAGGATCAGGGTGGCGACAAAACTGTCCGAGAAGGTCCAGTGCCAGGGCAAGGCCTTCCAGTCCAGGAACACCATGAAGTCCGGCAGGTCGCTCTTGTAGTTGCCGTCGCGGCCGATCTGGCGCATCAGGTACATGCCCATCACATAGCCACCGAGCGCAAAGAACAGGCCGTGGCCCAGGCTCAGGATGCCGGTGTAGCCCCAGATCAGGTCCATCGCCAGGGCGACGATGGCATAGCACATGATCTTGCCGACCAGGGCGACCGCGTAGTCGCTGAGGTGGAACACGCTGTCGGCAGGCACCATCAGGTTGAGCACCGGGGCCACCGCGCACACCACGATCAGGGCCAGCAGAAAGGCACCCCAACCCGCGCCCGACAGAAGTGGTGCCGGGGCTGGCAAGGCCACGCGGGGGGACGAGGCGGATGTCGTCGAAGTAGAAGTGGAGGTCATGGTCATTTGCTGCGCTCCTTCAGGCTTCTGCAGAGCGGCCCTTCATCGCGAAGATGCCTTGCGGGCGCTTCTGGATGAAGACGATGATGAAAACGAGGACCGCGATCTTGGCCAGCACGGCCCCGGCGAAGCCCTCAAGAAACTTGTTCAGGATGCCCAGGCCCAGCGCCGCGTAAACGGTGCCGGCCAACTGCCCCACCCCGCCCAGCACCACCACCATGAACGAGTCCACGATGTAGCCCTGGCCCAGGTCCGGGCCCACATTACCCACCTGGCTCAGCGCGCAACCGGCCAGACCGGCGATGCCCGACCCCAGCGCGAAGGCGTAGGTGTCGATGCGTGCGGTGTTGACGCCCATGCACGAGGCGATCGGGCGGTTCTGCGTCACGCCGCGCACAAACAGGCCCAGGCGGGTCTTGCCGATCAGGAAGGCCATGCCCAGCAGCACCGCGGCGGCGAAGGCGATGATGATGATGCGGTTCCACGGCAGCTGCAGGTTGCCCATGAGCAGCACGCCGCCACTCATCCAGCTGGGGTTCTCGACGCCCACGTTCTGCGCGCCAAAAATCGTGCGCACCAGCTGCATCAGCATCAGGCTGATGCCCCAGGTGGCAAGCAGGGTCTCCAGCGGGCGGCCGTACAGGAAGCGCAGCACGCTGCGCTCGAGCGCGGCGCCCATCAGGGCCGAGGCCAGGAAAGACACCGGCACCGCCGCCAGCAGGTACCAGTCAAAGGCCCCCGGCAGGTATTTCTGGAACAGGCCCTGCACCACGTAGGTGGCGTAGGCGCCAATCATCATCAGCTCGCCATGGGCCATGTTGATCACCCCCATCAGGCCGTAGGTGATGGCCAGGCCCAGCGCCACCAGCAGCAGGATGGACCCCAGGCTGATGCCCGAGAACAGAGCGCCCAGGCGGTCGCTCCAGACCAGCGAGGCTTCGATGCTTTGCAGCGAGCGCTGGATGGCGCTCTTCACGCCGACGTCGGTTTCCTCTTTGAGGCGTTCGACCAACACCGTCTTGGTGCTGGCGTTGTGGCTGTCGCCCAGCGTACGCGCGGCTTCCAGGCGGCGAGCGGCGTCGCTGCTGCCCAGCAGGATGCGGGCGCGCACCACGGCCAGTTGGTCCTTGAGGGCGGGCACGGTTTCGGCCGCGAGGGCTTTCTCGATCAGCGGCAGGCGCGCTTCGTCGGTTTCCGTCTCCAGCGTCTTGACGGCTTCGCGGCGCACTTTCTCGTCCGGCGAGAACAGCTTGAGCGCGGCCAGCGCGGCGTCGATCTCGCCACGCATGCGGTTGTTGTTGATGACGTCTTCGGCGTCGTCGGGCACGGGCGAGGCGGTGCCGGTGACCGGGTCCAGGCCTCGGCCGTCTTTCTGGATCAGCCACACCTGTTGTCCTTTGACCTTGACGGCGTCGTCGGCCAGGGCCTGGATCAGGGCCGCGGTCGGGTCGTCGGGGGTGGCGGTCGCTTTGGCCAGCGCCTCGATGCGGGCGTCGGTGTCGCCGCTGACCAGCGACAGGGCCACGGCGGGGTCCAGGGCATGGGCCTGGCAGGCTGCCAGCAGGGCAGCGAGGGAGAAAAGGAGTCGGATCAGCATGGCGCCTCGGGGGTCTGGGTGGGGCGCTGAGCCGTATCTTGGCCAGCACAGCGCCCGGGTGACCTGCAAGGCGGGTCGCAGGTCCGGTGGCCCCCGGGTGGGGGCCGGTGGCAATTACTTCTTGGCGGGCTCGTCAGCCTTCTTCTCGTTGCCTTCGATGAAGGGGCTCCAGGGCTTGGCCTTGACCGGGCCCGGGGTCTTCCAGACCACGTTGAACTGACCGTCGGCCTTGATTTCGCCGATGAACACCGACTTGTGCAGGTGGTGGTTCTTTTCGTCCATCTTGGAGACGATGCCGCTCGGGGCCTTGAAGGTCTGGCCGGCCATGGCGGCGATCACCTTGTCCACGTCGGTGGACTTGGCCTTCTCAACCGCTTGCTTCCACATGTTGATGCCGATGTAGGTGGCTTCCATCGGGTCGTTGGTCAGGGGCTTGTCCTTGTGGCCAGCGATGTTGTTGGCCTTGGCGTAAGCGCTCCACTTCTTGATGAACTCGTCGTTGCTCGGGTTCTTGATGGACATGAAGTAGTTCCAGGCGGCCAGGTGGCCCACCAGCGGCTTGGTGTCCACGCCGCGCAGTTCTTCTTCACCCACCGAGAACGCCACCACCGGCACGTCCTTGGCCTTCAGGCCGGCGTTGCCCAGTTCCTTGTAGAACGGCACGTTGGAGTCGCCGTTGATGGTGGACACCACGGCGGTCTTGCCACCCTGGCTGAACTTCTTGATGTCGGCCACGATGGTTTGGTAGTCGGAGTGACCGAAGGGGGTGTACTTCTCGTCGATGTCCGATTCCTTCACGCCCTTGCTCTTCAGGTAGGCGCGCAGGATCTTGTTGGTGGTGCGGGGGTACACGTAGTCGGTGCCCAGCAGCACCCAGCGCTTGGCCGCGCCGCCGTCCTTGCTCATCAGGTAGTCGACGGCGGGGATGGCTTGCTGGTTCGGGGCGGCGCCGGTGTAGAACACGTTCTTGGACAGTTCTTCACCTTCGTACTGCACCGGGTAGAACAGCAGGCCGTTGAGCTCTTCCACCACCGGCAGCACCGACTTGCGCGACACGCTGGTCCAGCAGCCGAAGATCACGCTGACCTTGTCCTGGGTCAGCAGTTGCTTGGTCTTTTCAGCGAACAGCGGCCAGTTGGAGGCCGGGTCCACGATCACGGGCTCGAGCTTCTTGCCCAGCACGCCGCCCTTGGCGTTGATTTCTTCAATGGCCATCAGCACGGTGTCTTTCAACACGGTTTCCGAGATGGCCATGGTGCCCGACAGGCTGTGCAGCACGCCGACCTTGATGGTGTCTGCGGCCTGGGCCGGGATGGCGGTGATGCCTGCGAGCGCGACGGCGGCGGTCAGGGCCTTGAGGGTGAAGCGACGTTGCATGAGGAAACTCCGGTTGAGGTTGGATCGGTCCGTCACCGGGGGCGTCACCCCCTGGTGACACTTCGATGACGACGGATGTCATCGTAGGAAGCGCAGGCGGTATGAGGAATACGCCGGGTGGCGTATGCGGGGGCGAGATGCGGGGGCGCATGCGGTGGGCTTGCGCAGCTGCGGCCTGGTCGGTGCAGCAGGTCCACCAAAACGGTGGGGTTGAACCAACACCATCTTCACTGTCAGGGGGAATCCCTCAAGTTGATGATTGCCAGGGCAACAATCCCCTCATAATTGATCAATCTATTTACAACCTCGACCCATGCCAAGCAGATGTGATCCAGCTCGGAGCCAGGCACGGTTCGTTGTGTCATTTCCGACGACGTGACCCTTTCCGATACGCCCCGCGCTGAGCACTGGCTTGACCGGTTTTTGCTGGCGCTGTCCATCTACATCCTGCCGGCCGGGGTGTTGCTGTTTTCCGTCTGGGCGCTGGTGTTCTGGCCGCACATCTACCCGGAAACCAGCAACGAGACCTTGCGTTTCAAAGCGGTCAGTGCAGAGTCCTCCTGGACGCCAGAGCAAGCGCTCAAATCCTTCAGCGACCGCACCGAAGTGTCTCAGCATGAGACGCACCTCTCCGAGTCGCCGGTTTGGCTGCAACTCGATCTGCCCGCCAAAACGGCCTCGGGTCACTGGATGCTGGAGTTCCCGTCCCGCCACGCCACCCAGATGAGCTGCTGGGACCGGACATCGCTGACCCTGCTGGGGCGCGCGTCACACCATGGCCAGACTGGCCGACTGATCAGTTCCCGAGGTGGCTTTGCCTTGCAGGTGGCGGCGCAATCCAGCCCCCACCGACTTCTTTGCCAAATCGACGCGGTGGGCCCGGCGAAACTGAGTGTGTTGTTGTGGAACGAATCTGCCTGGTCGGTCGCGGTGCGCGAGTTTGACCACAACGCGGGCCTGCTCAATGGGGGGCTGCTGGTGTTGGCGGTCTTCATCCTGATCACGGCAGCCATCACCCGCAGCCGCCTGCACCTGCTCTTTGCCGTGTGGCTGGTGATCAACCTGCGCATGGCCTCTTTGTCGGCCGGCTGGGACCTGGGGTGGCTGGAGCGCATGATCCCCGCCGACCTGATCGGGCGCAGCCGGCTGTTGACGGTCACCCTGTTCTTTGTGGTAGGCGTGACCCTGTTCAGCAACCTGCTGCGCAAAGAGTTGCTGGCCACCCAGCAAATGGGTCGGATGAGGCTGATCCAGTGGGTGTGCCTGCCGTTGCTGGCCTTGTCCACCTGCTTGTCGTTTGCGCAGTTCCTGCCCTTGGTGTGGGTCAGCACCACCCTGTGTGGCGCGGCGCTGCTGTATTTGTTGCTGCGGGTGCTGGCCCACTCCCGCACGCCGGTGGTGCTCTGGTACAGCGCCTCGATCGCAATCACCCTGCTGGCCAGCCTGTACGAGATTGCGTCGGCGGCCTTGGGTCAGAAGTCGCTGTTGGGTTCGGTCAACAGCGTGACAGCCGCCTTGTCGTCGAGCCTGCTGGCCTCGTTGGCGATTGCAGCGCAGATGCGCCAGGAAAACCAACAAAAGCAAGAAGCCCAGGCCGCCCTGCAACACACCTTCGAGGTGATTCCGATCGGGCTGTTCACGCTCGACCTCGACGGCCGCTTTCTGAGTGCGAATCCGGCCATGATGGCGCTGCTCGGGCCCGCCTTGCTGGAGAACGGCAGCAACCAATGGACCAGCTATTTCAGCCCAGACTCCTGGCTGCGCCTGACCCACATGGTGGGGACCCAGATCGGCGCCGAACTGGAGATCGAAAGCCGACGCGACAGCCGCGACCCGAACTCCAAGAAGTTCTTGGTCAAGGCCACGCTGGCACGCGACCGCATTGAAGGCTCGCTCGAAGACATCACGGAACGCGCGCGCGCCACGGCCCACCTGCAGTTCCTGGCCCACCACGATCCGCTGACCAAGCTGCTGAACCGCACAGGCATCCAACGGGCGCTGGAGATGGCCTTGTCCGAACCCCAGGCACGCGGCCAGGTGTCGGTGGCCTTCATTGACTTGGACCGTTTCAAGCTCATCAACCACATCTATGGCAACGCGGCGGGTGACGAGGTGCTGCGGCAGATCAGCCAACGCCTGAGCAACCTGCTGTCCGGCGACATGCAATTGGGCCGCGTCGGCGGTGACGAGTTCCTGCTGGTGATTCCCCACACCCGGGCAGCCCATGCCACCCTGCTGTGCCAGGGCATGGTGAACAGCATCCGCACCCGCCCCATCAAGGTGGGGGAGCGGTCGTTTCATGTTCGGGGCTCCATCGGCTTGATCGAGGTGGCACCGGGCACCGCCTACAAAGACGCCATCTCCACGGCGGACCGAGCCTGCCGGGATGCCAAGGCCAGCGGTGGCGATCACCTCGTGGTGTTCGAACGGCACTCCCGGATCTTCCTGGAGCATGAGGCCGAGATGAAGCTGGTCGAGCAGCTGTCGGCCAACGCTGGGGCACCGGACGGTTTGTACCTGGAGATGCAGCCCATCATGTCGCTGAGCGAGCCCTTCCAGACGCTCAACTTTGAAGTGCTGCTGCGGGCCCGCGATGCAGCGGGTGAGTTGGTTCCGACCCCCCGGCTGATCTCGGCGGCCGAGTTCAGTGGCCGCATGGGGGTGATCGATCGCTGGGTCATCTCTGAGACCCTGAATTGGCTCAGCGCCCACCTGCCCCAGCTCGACAACACCCTGTTCATCTGCGTCAACCTCAGTGGCGCCTCGCTGAACGACGAGCGTTTTGTCCAGGACGTGTTCGAGTTGCTGAACCGCCACCGGGACATCGCGGGTCGCCTGTGTCTGGAGATCACCGAAAGCATCGCGCTGCACGACCTCGAGAACACGCGCCGCTTCATCGACGGGGTTCGTGCCGTCGGCGCCAAGGTGGCGCTGGATGACTTCGGGGCCGGCTACACCTCGTTCTCCTACCTGAAGGACCTGCCAGCCGATTTGTTGAAGATCGATGGCAGCTTCATTGTGAACATGAACAAGCACCCGGCCAACATCGCCATCGTCGAAGCCATTGTCAATCTGGCCCGCAATCTGGGCATGAAGACCATCGCAGAGTGGGCGGAAGACGCGGCCACGGTGCAGACCCTGACCGACATCGGGGTCGATTATGTGCAGGGCTTTGCCATCGCCCGGGCCCAATCACCGGCCCGGATGTTGGAGCACCGGTCCTCAGCCGACTTCATCCAGGACGAAGCGCTGAAAGTCTACCTGCACAGCCAGGCCACCAACCCCCAGGGCTTGCTGCTGCCGCGCTTTCACTGAAGGCGAACCCCCACCGACACCGGCCCACGCGGGGCCAGGTGCATGGGCATCGGTGACGCGCGAGAGGTCAGCGGTACATCGTCGAGCTGAATTTCCGGGTGGTGGGTGCGGAACAAGAAGTCGTAGAAGGAATGCTGCTCGGCGTTCGGCAAGGTGCGGGCCGTCCCGACTTCAAAGCACATGACGCGGTGCGGAATATTGCCCGCATGGCGCAGCGGCACCGGGCCGAGTTCGGGGTAAACCTCACGGAACATCAGGCGGCGGTACTGCCGGTCCAGGGGCGAGCGCCCAGCGATCACCATCCAGTCGATGCCAAAGCGTTCGCAGTACTGGAAAAACGCCTTGAAGAGCACCGTTTTGACCAGCAGGCCCTGCACGCCCTCGGTCACGCCCAGGCGCACGGCCTCGGCCAGCACGCCCCCATGACGCAACCAGTCCGGCAACGCCACCGACTGCTCCAGCGGCAGCGGTTCGTGGCGGTTGGTTTGGATGCGCATGGTGCCCAGCGGGGAGCCGTCCAGGCGCGACTCGGCCAGCAAAATGACGGAATCGTCACTGAAATCCGAGCGCTCCGCCTGCTTCAGGGATTCGGCAAATTCGGGCAAGTGTCGCGCATAGGCCGCATGCCGGATGGCGATGGCCTTGGCCAGTTGCCGCTCACTGGAAACCAGACGCACCGTGAAAGGCAAACGCTCCTCGACCAGGCCATCCTTCCCCTGCGACAGCGAGGCCTGTTGGCCGGCACGGGGCGGGGTGAGGCGGATGTCCGAATCCAGAAACGGGGTCATAACGGCAGCCATGAAATACTCCTGTTGGGTGGGGGAGATGAGTGGGTTGAGGGACCACTCTAGGGATTTGCTGCCCAGCGGAATACGTGAAAACGACCCCAAAAAGCAGCCTTATCAACGCCCTGAATCACCCCCTGCGCTGGACAATGAAGCGCCCCTACATCCATGCATAACCCTTTGCGGCAACGGCATGACGCGCCCGGCATAACCCTTTTCAGCGCGTGCATAACCCGTGGCAAGTCGCGCGGCACCGGCGTAACGTTCGGTCATCTTCACCCGCCGCGAGAACCGCATGAAATCAAACCTGTCCTACGTTCACCCCAACGTCACCAGCCCCTGGGGTACCTACCTGTCGCAAGTGGATCGCGTTTTGCCGTACCTGGGTCACCTGGCCCGCTGGTCAGAGACGCTGAAGCGCCCCAAGCGGGCCCTGATCGTGGACGTGCCGATTGAAATGGACGACGGTCGCATCGCCCACTTCGAGGGCTACCGCGTGCAGCACAACCTGTCGCGCGGTCCGGGCAAGGGCGGCGTGCGCTTCCACCCCGACGTGACGCTCGAGGAAGTGATGGCCCTGTCGGCCTGGATGACGGTCAAGTGCGCGGCCGTGAACCTGCCCTACGGCGGCGCCAAGGGCGGCATCCGCGTCGACCCCAAGCTGCTGTCGCAAAAGGAACTGGAGAAGGTCACCCGCCGCTACACCAGCGAGATCGGCGTCATCATTGGCCCGCAACAGGACATCCCGGCCCCTGATGTGAACACCAACGCCCAGGTCATGGCCTGGATGATGGACACCTACTCGATGAACACCGGCACCACGTCGACCGGCGTGGTGACGGGCAAGCCGATCCACCTCGGTGGCTCGCTGGGTCGCGTCAAGGCCACGGGCCGCGGCGTTTTCGTGACCGGCCGTGAAGCCGCCCGCCGCCTGGGCATGGACCTGCAGGGCGCGCGTGTCGCGGTGCAAGGCTTTGGCAATGTGGGCTCGATCGCAGCCGAGCTGCTGGCCGAAGCCGGCGCCCGCATCGTGGCCGTGCAAGACCACACCGGCACCATCTACAACCCGCAAGGCCTGGACCTGGCGCAGCTGATTCCGCATGCCCGCCAGAACGGGGTGGCGGGTTTCCGCGGCGGTGAGCGCATCGGTGACGAAGATTTCTGGGACCTGAAGACCGACATCCTGATCCCGGCCGCCCTTGAAGGCCAGATCACCGCGGCGCGCGCCCAACGCATCCAGGCCCGCCTGGTGCTCGAAGGCGCCAACGGCCCGACCGTGCCCGAGGCCGACGACATCCTGGCCAGCCGCGGCGTGCTGGTGGTGCCCGACGTGATCTGCAACGCCGGCGGCGTGACGGTCAGCTACTTTGAATGGGTGCAGGACTTCTCGAGCTTCTTCTGGGACGAGGACGAGATCAACCAGCGCCTGGACCGCATCATGGTGAACGCGCTGAACCAGATCTGGGACACCTCGGACAAGCACCGCATCACGCTGCGCACCGCCACGTTCGCCGTGGCCTGCGAGCGCATCCTGACGGCGCGCGAAGAGCGCGGCCTGTACCCCTGAACGGTGCGCATCGCCACGCCTCGAGGCGCCCTGCGCGCCCCGTCCGGAGTGGCGGCCACGCGGCGGTCATGCGCCCCTCCAGACCGTCGCCCGGTGCGTCGTCCGAAGCGGCAGCCCGGGTCCAGTGCCCAAGAAAAAACCCGCCAGCTGGCGGGTTTTTTTGTCGGTGCGAACCGCTCAGCGGTTCGGCCTCTGGGGCCCACCCGCAGGCGGGCCCGGGGCCTCAGGCTCAGGCTCAGGCCTTGAGGGTGGCCAGCGCGGCGTTCAGCGTCGGGCTCGGGCGCATCACGGCGTCGAGCTTGGCGAAGTCGGGCTTGTAGTAACCGCCGATGTCGACAGGCTTGCCTTGCACCGCGGTCAGCTCGGCCACGATGGCTTGTTCGCCGTCGCTCAGGGCCTTGGCCAGCGGCGCGAACTTGGCGGCCAGGGCGGCGTCCTCGGTCTGCGCGGCCAGGGCTTGAGCCCAGTACAGGGCCAGGTAGAACTGGCTGCCACGGTTGTCCAACTGACCGGTCTTGGGCGACGGGTTCTTGTTGTTGTCCAGCAGCTTGCCGGTGGCGGCGTCCAGGGTCTTGGCCAGCACCTTGGCTTGTTGGTTGCCGGTCTTGATGCCCAGGTCTTCCAGGCTCACGGCCAGGGCCAGGAATTCGCCCAGCGAATCCCAGCGCAGGTGGTTCTCTTCCACCAGCTGTTGCACGTGCTTCGGAGCCGAACCACCGGCACCGGTTTCGTACATGCCACCGCCGGCCATCAGCGGCACCACCGACAGCATCTTGGCCGAGGTGCCCAGTTCCATGATCGGGAACAGGTCGGTCAGGTAGTCGCGCAGGATGTTGCCGGTGGCGCTGATGGTGTCCAGGCCACGGACCACGCGCTCCAGGGTGTAGCGCATGGCGCGGACCTGGCTCATGATCTGGATGTCCAGACCGGTGGTGTCGTGCTCATGCAGGTACATCTTGACCTTGGTGATGAGCTGGGCTTCGTGCGGGCGGTAGGCGTCGAGCCAGAAGACCACCGGCATGCCGGAGTTGCGGGCGCGCGTGACAGCCAGCTTGACCCAGTCGCGGATGGCGGCGTCCTTGACCTGGCACATGCGCCAGATGTCGCCGGTTTCCACGTTCTGGCTCAGCAGCACTTCGCCAGTGGCGAGGTCGGTGATGTTGGCCACGCCGTCTTCGGGGATCTCGAAGGTCTTGTCGTGCGAGCCGTACTCTTCGGCTTGCTGGGCCATCAGACCCACGTTGGGCACCGTGCCCATGGTCTTGGGATCGAAAGCGCCGTGCCACTTGCAGAAGTTGATCATCTCCTGGTAGATGCGGGCAAAGGTGGACTCAGGCATCACGGCCTTGACGTCCTTCAGACGGCCATCGGCACCCCACATCTTGCCGCCGTTGCGGATCATGGCGGGCATGGAAGCGTCCACGATCACGTCGTTGGGCGAGTGGAAGTTGGTGATGCCCTTGGCCGAGTCGACCATGGCCAGCTCGGGGCGGTGTTCGTGGCAGGCGTGCAGGTCGCGCTTGATCTCGTCCTGCTTGGATTGCGGCAGGGTGGAGATCTTGTCGTACAGGTTGGCCATGCCGTTGTTCACGTTCACGCCGAGTTCTTCGAACAGCTTGGCGTGCTTCTCGAACGCGTCCTTGTAGAAGATCTTGACGCAGTGACCGAACACGATGGGGTGCGAGACCTTCATCATGGTGGCCTTGACGTGCAGCGAGAACATCACGCCGGTCTTGTGGGCGTCTTCGATTTCTTTTTCGTAGAACTCGACCAGCGCCTTCTTGCTCATGAACATGCTGTCGATGACTTCGCGGTCCAGCAGCGACACCTTCGGCTTCAGGATGATGGTCTTGCCGCTCTTGGTGATCAGCTCCATCTTGACGTCGCGGGCGCGGTCCAGGGTCATGGACTTTTCACCGTGGTAGAAGTCGCCGGCGTGCATGTGCGAGACGTGCGAACGCGAAGCCTGGCTCCATTCGGCCATGCTGTGCGGGTTCTTGCGGGCGTATTCCTTGACGGCCTTGGGGGCGCGGCGGTCGGAGTTGCCTTCACGCAGCACCGGGTTCACGGCCGAGCCCAGGCACTTGTTGTAGCGCAGGCGAATGGCCTTTTCTTCGTCGGTTTGCGGGTTTTCCGGGAAGTCAGGCAGGTTGTAGCCCTTGGACTGCAGTTCACGGATGGCCGACACCAGCTGGTTTTGCGAAGCGCTGATGTTGGGCAGCTTGATGATGTTGGCATCGGGCTGCAGGGTCTTCTTGCCCAGCTCGGCCAGGGTGTTGGGCACGCGCTGCTCTTCACTCAGGAATTCCGGGAACTCACCCAGAATGCGGCCTGCCACCGAGATGTCCGCCGTGGTCACCTCGATGCCGGTCGGGCCGGTGAAGGTGCGGATGATGGGCAGGAAAGCACTGGTCGCCAGCAGCGGTGCTTCGTCGGTCAGGGTGTAGATGATGGTGGGTTGCTGCGTGCTCATCGCTGATCTCAAGAATGGGTAATGAAAGGCCGTCGGCTGGTTCACAGACCGGCAGTCATGCTTGGATATTGCCTGATTTTGCTTGCGATCGTCTGACCTCAAGCTGATTTTTGCAACGCGATTTTACAATGCAAAAATCAACCTCGCGCGGGCTCGGTACAGCGCGTTCCGGGCGCCCCGAATCATCCCCGGATCGCCCGGGTTCAGCAAGGCGGATGACCCGCAGCCGAGCGCCAGACGGGCCCCCCCCAAAGGCCCACCAGGAGACCCCATGACCGTCCCTCAGCCCTTCAACGCCCCCCACGGAGGCCTCACGCCACGGGCCGCGGCGCGTGCTTACAGCGCAGCCCTGCTGGGCCTGTGTGTGCTGGATGCCCTGTGGCTGGGCTGGTTGGGGGCCGACCTGTACCGGGTGCTGCAACCGTGGCTGGGTCCGGTGCGCTGGGGGCCGGCTGCGCTGTTTTACCTGGGCTATCCCGCCGGGGTGGTGGCGCTGTGCGTGGTGCCCCGCCCGGCCACCACGGGCGGCGCGGCCTGGCGCGGGGCGGTGCTTGGGCTGATGGCCTACGGCGCCTACAACCTCAGCAACCTGGCCACGCTGCGCGACTGGCCGCTGGGTCTGAGCGTGACCGACCTGCTGTGGGGCACCGGCCTCACGGCCACCCTGGCGGCACTGGCAGACCGGGCGCTGGGGCGGCGCCGCTCAAGCCAGGAACAGTGACTGCAGGTCGCTGAGGAAGTCGAAACCGCGCTCGGTCGGCTTGACGCGCGCGAGGTCGCGCTCGATCAGGCCTTTGCGTTCGGCCTCGTCGAGGCCGGCAGCGATGGCGCTCAAGGGCAGGCCGGTGCGGTCGCAGAAGTCCTGCAGCGCAAAGCCCTCGCGCAGGCGCAAGGCGTTGAGCATGTACTCGAACGGCAGCTCGCTGCGCTTGACGTCGTGTTCCTGCGCGATGGCCTGGCCCGCCAGCGCACGCTCCATGTAGAGGCGCGGTTCACGCACCCGCACCTGGCGCACCACCCGGTGGGCAAAGCTGAGCTTGCCATGCGCCCCGGCCCCGATGCCGAGGTAGTCGCCAAACTGCCAGTAGTTGGTGTTGTGGAAGCAGCCATGGCCGGGCTTGGCGTAGGCCGACACCTCGTAGCGGCCCAGGCCCGCCTGGGCCGTGCGCTCGGTGATCAGGTCGAGCATGGCGTAGGCGGTGTCGTCCTCGGGCACCACCGGCGGGAACTTGGCGAAATAGGTGTTGGGCTCGATGGTCAGGTGGTAGACCGACAGGTGCGGCGGCGCCAGCGCCAAGGCGGTGTCCAGGTCCTGTGCCAGGCCCGCCAGGTCCTGCCCGGGCAAGGCGTACATCAGGTCCAGGTTGAAGGTGTCGAACGCCGCTGCGGCCTCTTCCACCGCAGCCAGCGCCTGATCGCGGTTGTGCACGCGGCCCAGCGCCTTCAGGTGGGCGTCGTTGAAGCTCTGCACCCCGACCGACAGGCGGGTCACCCCGGCCTGGCGGAAAGCCCTGAAACGGTCCTTCTCGAAAGTACCCGGGTTGGCCTCGAGCGTGACCTCGCAGTCGGCCTCCAGGCGCAGGCGCGCGCGCAGGCCGCTGATGAGCTGGTCGATGGCCTCGGGCGAAAACAGGCTGGGCGTGCCCCCACCGATGAAGATGCTGTGCACCGAACGGCCCCAGATCAGGGGCAGCGAGGCCTCCAGGTCGGCCATCAGCGCAGCCAGGTAACGTTGCTCGGGCGGCGAGGCGCTCTGCCCATCATCGCCCTTGAACTCGTGCGAATTGAAGTCGCAGTAAGGGCACTTCTTGAGGCACCAGGGCAGGTGCACATACAGCGACAGCGGCGGCAGGGCGCTCAGGCTCAGGGTGCCCGGGCGCATGTAGTGCTGGGGGTCTTGCGGGGCGTTGCTCACAGCCCCCCCTCCGGCAGCCAGCGCTCGCGCATCAGCTGCAGCATCTGCTGGGCGGCCCGGCCGCGGTGGCTGTTGGCGTTCTTGACCTCGGTGGGCAGCTGCGCAAAGGTCTGACCAAATTCGGGGATGAACATCACCGGGTCAAACCCAAAGCCGTTGTCGCCCACCGGCGCCTCGGTGATCTGACCCACCGCGCGGCCCACCGCGATCAGCGGCTCGGGGTCCTCGGGCGAACGCACCGCCACCAGGGTGCTGACCAGCGCGGCCCGGCGCTGGGTCACGCCCTGCATCTGCGCCAGCAACGCACGCACATTGTGGTCGTCGCCCTTGGGGTAGCCAAACTGGGTGGCGTAGTAGGCGGTGTCGACACCGGGCAGGCCGCCAAAAGCGTCCACGCACAGGCCGGCGTCGTCGGCCAGCGCGGGCAGGCCACTGTGCTGGGCCGCATGGCGGGCCTTGGCCAGGGCGTTTTCGACAAAGGTGCGGAAGGGTTCGGCGGCTTCGGGTATGCCCAGTTCGCCTTGGCGCAACAGCGCAATGCCCAGCGGGGCGAACAAGGCCTGCAGCTCGGCGAGCTTGCCTTGGTTGTTGGAGGCCAGGACCAGTTTCATCGGGTTCTCATCACATCAGGGGTCAAACGGCGTCGCCTCAGGCCGACGCCAAAGCGTTCTTTTGCAGCTGCACCAGCTCGGCAATGCCGGACTCGGCCAGCGCCAGCAGTTGGTCCATCTCGCGGCGCGTGAAGGCCATGCCCTCGGCGGTGCCCTGCACTTCCACATAGTGTCCCGCACCGGTCATGACCACGTTCATGTCGGTGTCACAGGCAGAGTCTTCGGTGTATTCCAGGTCCAGCAAGGGCGTGCCCTGGACGATGCCCACCGAGATCGCCGCCACATGGTCGCGGATCGGCGAGGCACTGATCTTGCCCGCGGCCAGCAAACCCTGCACCGCGTCATGCGCCGCCACAAAGGCGCCGGTGATGGCCGCGGTGCGGGTGCCGCCGTCGGCCTGCAGCACGTCGCAGTCCAGGTAAAGGGTGCGCTCACCCAGCCGCTGCAGGTCGAACACGGCGCGCAGCGAGCGCCCGATCAGGCGCTGAATCTCCTGAGTCCGACCGCTTTGCTTGCCGCGTGCGGCCTCGCGGTCGCTGCGGGAATGGGTGGCGCGCGGCAGCATGCCGTACTCGGCCGTGACCCAGCCGGCGCCGCTGCCGCGCTGGTGACCAGGCACTTTGTCTTCGACCGAGGCCGTGCACAGGACCTTGGTCTGACCGAACTCGATCAACACCGAGCCTTCGGCGTGCATGGTGTAGTGGCGGGTGATGCGCACCGGGCGCAACTGATGGGCGGCCCGTTGCTGGCTGCGGACAAAGGGGGCGCCCGAAGGGGTGTCGGTGGTGGTCATGGTGTCAATCCTGTCAAAGTAAACGGAACGGCGCTGCGCCGGTGGTGGCCGTGCCGGCTGCGCCCGGGCACCGGACCGTGCCCCTGGTCGCGCAGGCTCTGCAGGGCAGGCCACGCCCGGGGGCGCCGTCGATTCAGTGCTTGCGGGCCGCGGAGCGCCGGATGGCCTCGTTGATCTCGGCGATGGAGCGTTCGATGGCCGCGTCGTCCAGGTCATCGACCAGGTTGTCCAGCACGCCCGACTGGATGGTGGACGCAAACACCCCATCGTGGATGCTGTCGGTCGAAATGCCCCGGGTGGACTCAAAGGTGTCGGGGGTTTCCCACTCCAGCGCCACCGCCGTGACGTTGTCGCTGCTGTCGCCCGCCTTGCGCAAAGCAGCCTCCACCAGATCGGGCACCGCCTCGGAGACCGGCGACCGGCTCAGCTGGTGCACGATCTCGTCGTCGCTGACGCTGCCCCACAAGCCGTCCGAGCACAGCAAGATCTTGTCGCCCTGCTGCAACATGGCCGGGCCGGCCACGTCGAACACCGGCTTGGTCGGTGAGCCCAGGCAGGTGAACAGCACATTGCGGTTGACGCGCTCGGGCAAGGCCAGGCCCGGGGTGCGGTGCTCCAGGTAGGAGTGGTCGCGGGTGCGGGTCAGCAGCTCGTTTTCACGCACCAGGTACAGGCGCGAATCGCCGCAATGCACCCAGCTGGCACTGCCGCTTTGCAACACGCCCGCCACCAGGGTGGTGCGCGGGGTGTCCAGCATGCCCTGGTCGGCCGCGTAGCGCAGGATCTGCTGGTGCGCCGCCATCAGGGCGTTGGACAAAAACTCGCTGACATCGGCCAGCCGCGGCTTGGCCTCGCGCTGGAACAGGGCCGAGATGGTTTGCAGCGCCAACTGCGCCGCGACCTCGCCTTCGGGGTGTCCGCCCATGCCGTCGGCCAGCACGAACAGCGCCGAATCCCGCGTGTAGCAGTAGCCCATGCGGTCTTCGTTCTTGGCGCGGCCACCGCGTCGACTGACTTGAAAAACAGAGAACTTCATTTGGGTTTGGCCCCCATGTCGGTGGCCTCACGCCCGGTCTTCTTTTTGGTGTCCGACACCAGGGTGTCGAACTGCAAGCGCACTTTTTCACCCACCGTCAGCTTGGTGTAGCGGCGCTCGCCTTCGCGGCTGAGCTCTTTTTGCAAGGCAAACACCGACTGCGGACGCGACAGCGGGTCCAGTGCCATGCACCACTCAACCACCTCGATCAGGTTGTCCGAGTACACGCCACGCAAGCGCGACAGGGCCAGCGAGAGGCGGTCCTTCTCCAGCCGCTGCGGTGCTTCGTTGGGCGGGTAGCCCTGCATGCAGGCGTAGATGCAGGCACCAATCGCGTAGATGTCGGTCCAGGGGCCCATCGACGCGTCGCGGCGGTACATCTCGGGCGCAGCAAAGCCGGGCGTGTACATCGGACGGATGAAGTTGCCTTCCTTGGAAAGCACTTCGCGCGCGGCGCCAAAATCAATCAGCACCGCCTTGTTGTCGTCGGTGATGAAGATGTTGGCCGGCTTGATGTCCAGGTGCAGCATCTTGTGCTGGTGCACGATGCGCAGGCCGCGCAGCACCTCGTCAAACAGCGAGCGGATGGTGGACTCGCGGAACACCTTCTGCGTCTTGAGGTCGCGCGCGGTGATGATGAAGTCCTGCAGGGTGGCCCCCTCCAGGTAGTTCATCACCATGTAGACGGTTTCGTTCTCACGGAAGAAGTTGAGCACGCTGACCACCGAAGGGTGGGAAATCTGCGCCAGCGAGCGCCCTTCTTCAAAAAAGCTCTTCAGCCCCAGTCGGTACAGCGACAGCTTTTCGGGCGGCACCTTGGGCAACAGCTCGCCCGGGGCCCGGGTGGCCAGCGAAGACGGCAGGTACTCTTTGACAGCGACCTGCTGGCCTTCCATGTCCAGCGACAGGTACACCACGCCAAAGCCGCCCGCGGACAGGCGACGCACCACGCGGTAACCACCGATCACGGTATCTGGTGGAAGCGGCGCCGGTTTGACCTTCGACATGGTTGAGAAGCAGGACGGCGAGGCGCCCAGGCGGGATAATCCGCAGTATTGAAGTTACGTGAAAAAGTCCAATGCCAGTTTACAGCATGACCGGTTACGCCACTGCCCAACAGGAAGTGGCCCCCTCCGAGACCGGCGGCGACGCCAAAAGCGCCGGCGCCACCCGCATCGGGCTGGAGATCCGTTCGGTCAACAGCCGCTTCCTGGACCTGAGTTTTCGCCTGCCCGAGGAGCTGCGCCAGCATGAACCCGCACTGCGCGAGCTGCTGAATGCCAAGCTCAAGCGCGGCAAGGTCGAGGTGCGCGCCGCCGTCGAGCAAGAAAACGGGGGCGGCCTCAAAGAGCCCACCACCCGCCAGCTGCAAAAGCTCAACGCCATGCAGGACAACATCCGCGCCTGGCTGCCCCAGGCCACGCCGCTGAGCGTGGCCGATGTGATCCGCCTGGGCGGCAGCGAGGCCGGCACGGTGCAGACCACCGGCGAACAGATCCAGGCCCTGGCCAGCAAGGCCATCAAGGAGCTGATGGCCGCTCGCCAACGCGAAGGCGCCCGCCTGTCCACCATGCTGCTGGACCGCATTGCCCAGCTGCGCGCGCTGGCCGCCCAGGCCGTGCCCCTGGTGCCGCAGTTGGTGGAGCAACAACGCCAACGCTTCCTGGAGCGCTGGAAAGAAGCCATGAACCTGGCCGAGGGCGCCACCGCCCCCGAAGCCGCTCAGGACCGGGCCCTGTCCGAAGCCACGGCCTTTGCGATCCGCATCGACGTGGCCGAAGAAATCACCCGCCTGGACTCCCACCTCGACGAGCTCGAGCGCCTGCTGAGCAAGGGTGGCGAGCTGGGCAAGCGATTGGACTTCCTGATCCAGGAGCTGCACCGCGAGGCCAACACCCTGGGTTCCAAGTCGGCCGCCATGGAACTGACGCGCATCAGCGTGGACATGAAGGTGCTGATCGAGCAGATGCGCGAACAGGTGCAGAACATCGAGTGATCGATCCTGGGGCCTCGGCCCCAGCACAAGCCCCGGCCCCGGCCGGGGCCACGGCCCTCACAGGCCCGAAAAATCAGGGCGGCGCTTCTCCATGAAGGCCGTGAAAGCCTCTTTGGCCGCGGGCTCCTGCAGCATGCGGCCAAAGCTGGCGCCCTCTTCCGTCATGCGCTGGGCCACCAGCGCGGCCTGACCCCCCTTCATGAGGCGCTTGGTCTCGATCAGGGAACTCAGCGGCTTGGCGGCCAGCTTCTTGGCCACCAACTGCGCCACAGCATTGGCTTCGGTCGGCGGCACCACGCGGTTGACCAGGCCCACCTCCAGGGCCGCCTCGGCCATGAAGGGCTCGCCCAGCAACAGCGCCTCGGCGGCGCGGTGGTAACCCAGCATCTGCGGCACCAGCAGGCTCGAAGCGGCCTCGGGGCACAGACCCAGGTTCACGAACGGCATCGAGAACGCCGCGTTGTCGCCCGCGTAGACCAGGTCGCAATGGAACAGCATGGTGGTGCCGATGCCCACGGCCGGGCCGCACACCGCTGCCACCACCGGCTTGGGGAAGGCCGCGAGGCCGTGCAGGAACCGGAACACCGGCGAGTCCATGCCGGCAGGCGGTTTGTTGAGGAAATCACCGATGTCGTTGCCGGCGCTGAAGATGGTGAGGTCGCCCTGGAACACCACCACGCGCACCGCGGCGTCGTCCTGGGCCGAAGCCAACGCGTCGGCCATGGTGGCGTACATCGCCGAGGTGATGGAGTTCTTCTTGTCGACCCGGTTCAGGGTGATGGTGCTGACACCGGCTTCGGTGTGGACCAGGATGTCTTGGCTCATGGGGCTTCCTTGGAATGGGGTGAGGGGTGATGGAATCTGAAGCAAAGCGGCCGCGCAGCATCGATGCGGCATGCGGCGCGGCTCACTCCTTGAAGTAAACGACCTGGTGGGTGCTGACCAGCAACTGGCCCGCCTGGTTCCAGAGCTGGGCGGTCTGGTCAAAAAACCCGTTGCGGAACTCCTGCGCCCGCGCCTGGCCCAGCAGGTAGCCCGACCCGGTGGCCGCCAGTTCGGCCAGCCCCACATGGAAGTAAATGGTGATGGACACCGTGCCGGCGGGCACCCGGGTGGCCCGGCGCAGCCAGACACGGGGGAAGAAGATGTCGGACATGGCCGCCAAGGCGCAGAAATCGAGCGGTCGCGGCGGCTGGTCGCGCATCCACAACTGCGACAGGCTGCTGTCGCCCGAGCCGTCCCACTGCTGCGGGATCACGCCCGACACGGGGCGCATCTCATAGCGGTTGATCCACTCCACGCCCCGCGCCAGGTCCAGGCGCGGCACCTCATCGGGGGGGGGCACCTCGGGCATCGGCGTGTCCGACACGCTCCAGGTCTCGCGCCGCGCCGCCGTCACCGCGGTGGCCGTGGTGCACACCACGGGCTGGCCCTCGGCGTCCTTTTGCAACTGCGTGATGACCCAGTGCTGGGTCGACCGGTTGGTGCGCACCGGCTGGGCTTGCACCTCGAACTCGCCGGCATTCACCGCCCCCGCGTAATTGACCGTCAGCGACAGCGGCTCGCCCAGCAAATCGGGGTGGCGCAACACCGCCTCCAGCAAGGTCGCTGCCGTGGTCCCCCCAAACGGGCCCACCATGTTCCAGTAAGCGGGGCTCGACTGCCCCGTGAAGTGCCCAGGCGCCGAAGCGGAGGCTTGCAACTTCAGTGCGATATCAAGTGGATGTGAGCTCATGCGTGCAGTGTCAGACAGGTTCAAAAATCAGACAGTCGAATTGGCGACGCCGGATGTTAAGCCGAGCAGAGCCGCCCTGCCCCTGAGCCTGCGCCCACCCCACACTCAAGGGCGCAACGGATCGGCCTCAGGTCAGCCGAACGACCCACAACCACAGGGGCGCACTCACCAACACAGAAACGCTGCGCCCCACCCAAGCGCCCGAGAAGCCGCCATCGCGCCGCAAGCCCCCAAAGACGACCTATCGGGCGTAGCGTATGGGTGCCAAGCTAGACGGCCGGCACACCGGGACTGGAGCGCACGCCCCCCAAGAAAACCCCGCCCCTCCCCAGCGCCCGAGAAAGCCCCCATCACGCCGCAAGCCCCCCAACGACGGCCTATCGGGCGTAGCGGATGGGTGTCAGGCTAGGCGGACGGAGCACAGGAACCGCAACGTACTTCAGGTACGTGAGGATTCCGAGCACCGCCCAACGACGCATGGCGCCCATCCGGTAGCCAGTTAACAGCGTTCGAAGATGCCGGCGGCGCCTTGCCCCATGCCCACACACATCGTCACCATGCCGTACTTCAGCTGGTGCCGCTGCAGCGCGTGCACCACGGTGGCCGAGCGGATGGCGCCAGTGGCGCCCAGCGGGTGGCCCAGCGCGATGGCGCCGCCCATGCGGTTGACCTTGGCCGGGTCCAGGCCCAGGGTGTTGATGACGGCCAGCGATTGCGCGGCGAAGGCTTCGTTCAGCTCGAACCAGTCGATGTCGTCCTGCTTCAGCCCGGCGTAGCGCAGCGCGGCGGGGATGGCCTCGATCGGGCCGATGCCCATGATGTGCGGCGGCACGCCCTTGCTGGCGAAGCTGACAAAGCGCGCCAGCGGCTTGAGGCCGAAGCGCTTGACCGCGTTGCCGCTGGCCAGGATCAGCGCGCCGGCGCCGTCCGAGGTCTGCGAGCTGTTGCCCGCCGTCACCGAGCCGCGCGCGGCGAACACAGTCTTGAGCTTGGCCAGGCCTTCGAGCGTGGTGTCGGGGCGGGCGCCTTCGTCCAAGCTCACGGTGCGGGTCTTCAGGCTGACCTCGCCGGTGGCCAGATCGGGCCGGCGCTCGGTCACTTCGATCGGGGTGATCTCGGCCGTGAACTCGCCCGCCTGCTGGGCCTTGAGGGCCTTCAGGTGCGACTGCAGCGCGAACTCGTCTTGCGCTTCGCGGCTGACCTTCCACTGCTGCGCCACCTTTTCGGCGGTCAGGCCCATGCCGTAGGCGATGCCCACGTCGCCGTCGCGCTCGAAGATGCTGGGCGACAGCGAGGGCGAATTGCCCATCATGGGCACCATGCTCATGCTTTCAACGCCCGCGGCGATCATCACTTCGGCTTCGCCGACGCGGATGCGATCGGCCGCCATCTGCACGGCCGACAGGCCCGAGGCGCAGAAGCGGTTGACGGTGATGCCGCCCACGCTGGTGGGCAGGCCGGCCAGCACGGCGGCCACACGGGCCACGTTCAGGCCCTGCTGGGCTTCGGGGATGGCGCAGCCGCAGATGATGTCTTCGATGCTGGCGGGGTCCAGATCGGGCACCTGGGCCAGTGCGGCCTTCAGCGTGGTGGCCAGCAGGTCGTCGGGCCGGGTGTTGCGGAAGAAGCCGCGGTGCGAACGCCCGATCGGGGTGCGCGTGGCAGCAACAATGTAGGCGTCCTGGACGGGGTGGGCCATGGTGAAACTCCTTCAGTTCTTGGTCGGGCGGCTGGCAGGAACCCAGGCCCAGATAAATTCGCATTGCACCGGCTCGGCGCCGGTGTCGTCGGTGACGGTGACCGCCACGGCCAACTCGCCTTTTTCATTGGCCTGCATGTAGGCGGCCTGTTCGGGGCTGAGCGTGGCGACGGCCTTCAGGCCGCCGCTGGCCCGCCGCACGAAGCGCATGGACATCGACTTGGCCAGCGGTGTGCAGTCGTCGCGCACGTTCATGCCGATGACCATGCCGGTGGCCGTTTCGGCCAGCAGGTTCATCGCCGAAGTGTGCACACCACCGATGTGGTTGTGCACCCGCGCCTCGTTGGCCAGCCGCACCTCCACCTGCTCCGGGCTCAGCGAGATGAAGCGCACCCCCGCCGTGCCGGTGAAAGGCACGGCACGGCGCAGGATGATGTTCTGCACCCAGCCCCGCATGAAAGCCGGGGCTTCGTCCAGACGCATCAGCGAGCGTTGCAGCTTGTTGGGCGCACGTTCCACGGCAGTCACCGAACCCATCAGTTGCGCACCGGCTTGCCGGTCGAGAGCATGCCCATGATGCGTTCCTGCGTCTTGGGGTGCACGATGAGCGAGCAGAACGCCTTGCGCTCCAGCGCCATCAGGTACTCCTCGGTGACCAGGGTGCCGGCGTCGACCTCGCCACCGCAGACCACGTTGGCGATCAGGCAGCCGATGTGGAAGTCGTGCTGGCTGATGAAGCCGCCGTCACGCATGTTGACCAGCGAGCCCTGGATGGTGGCGATGCCGCTGCGGCCGGCCACCGGGAACTGGCGCTTCAACGGGGCACGCCAGCCACCGTCGAACATCGACTTGGCTTCGTTGAGGGCCACAAACAGCAACTCGTCCTTGTTGGGCACGATGACGTCGCTGTCGAGCAGGTAACCCAGCTTGCGCGATTCCAGCGCGCTGGTGCCGACCTTGGCCATGGCCGCGGCGGTGAAGCCCTCAGTCAGGAAGGGCAGCAGGTCCTTGCCGGTGGAGGTGGCCGCGTTCTCGGCGGCACGGCGTGCGATGTAAGTCAGGCCGCCGGCACCGGGCACCAGGCCCACCCCGACTTCCACCAGGCCGATGTAGCTTTCCATCGCCACCACGCGGCGCGCCGAATGCACGGCCAGCTCGCAACCGCCGCCCAGGGCCAGGCCACGCACGGCCGACACCACGGGCACGCCGGCGTAGCGCAGGCGCAGCATGAGTTGCTGCAACTCGTGCTCGGCGCCTTCGATGGCGTCCACCCCGGCGATCATGAAGGCCGGCAGCATGGACTGCAGGTCGGCGCCGGCACTGAAGGGCTCGTCACCCGACCAGATCACCAGGCCCTTGTACTGCTGCTCCGCCAGTTCGATGCCTTGCTGCAGGCCCTCGACCACGCCGGGGCCGATCGCATGCATCTTGCTCTTGATGCTGGCGATCAGCACCTCGTCGTCCAGCGTCCACAGGCGGATGGCCTCGTCTTCGTGCAGGGTCTTGCCTGCGGTCTCGAAGGTCACCGCCCCCTCGCCCAGCAGGGCTTCCGGGAAATGCTGACGCGCATAGACCGGCAACTGGCGGCGCGGCTCGAAGGTGTTGGTGCTCGGGTTGTACGAGCCCTGCGGGGTGTGCACGCCGCCGGCCTCGGCCACCGGGCCCTTGAACACCCAATCAGGCAGCGGTGCATTGCACAGCGTTTTGCCCGCTGCGATGTCTTCGTTGATCCACTGCGCCACTTGCAGCCAGCCGGCCTCTTGCCACAGCTCGAACGGGCCTTGCTTCATGCCGAAACCCCAGCGCATGGCCTGGTCCACATCGCGGGCGTTGTCGGCGATGCTGGCCAGGTGCACGGCCGCGTAGTGGAAGCTGTTGCGCAGGATGGCCCACAGGAACTGGCCTTGCGGGCCTTCAGCGTTGCGCAGCAGGGCCAGGCGCTGGGCGGCGGGCTTCTTGAGCATGCGGCCATAGACCTCATCGGCCTTTTGACCGGCGGGCACGTAGTCCTCGCTCTCGAGCTCGAAGCGCAGCACGTCGCGGCCGACCTTCTTGAAAAAGCCGGCCTTGGTCTTCTGGCCCAGGTGGCCCAGCGCCAGCAGCTTCTTCAGCACTTCAGGGGTGCCAAAGCTGCCGTAGAAGGGGTCGGTTTCCAGCGTCAGGTTGTCTTGCAGCGTCTTGATGACGTGGGCCATGGTGTCCAGGCCCACCACGTCGGCGGTGCGGAAGGTGCCCGAGCTGGCGCGGCCCAGCTTCTTGCCCGTCAGGTCATCGACCACGTCGTAGCTCAGGCCGAAGTTCTCGACTTCCTTCATGGTGGCCAGCATGCCAGCGATGCCGACGCGGTTGGCGATGAAGTTGGGCGTGTCCTTGGCGCGCACCACGCCCTTGCCCAGGCCGCTGGTGACAAAGCTCTCGAGCTGGTCGAGGATCTGCGGCTCGGTGGTCGGGGTGGCGATCAACTCCACCAAGTACATGTAGCGCGGCGGGTTGAAGAAGTGGATGCCGCAGAAGCGCGGCTTGATGGCTTCGGGCAGCGCTTCGCTGAGCGCAGTGATCGACAGGCCCGAGGTGTTCGAGGCCACGATGGCGTGCGGAGCGACGAAGGGCGCGATCTTCTTGTAGAGGTCGAGCTTCCAGTCCATGCGCTCGGCGATGGCCTCGATGATCAGGTCGCAGTCGCGCAACTGGTCCAGGTGCTCTTCGTAGTTGGCCTGGCCGATCAGCGCGGCGTCTTCGGCCACGCCCAGCGGTGCGGGCTTGAGCTTCTTGAGGCCGTCGATGGCGCGGCTGACGATGCCGTTCTTGGGGCCTTCCTTGGCCGGCAGGTCAAACAGCACCACGGGCACTTTGACATTGACGAGGTGGGCCGCGATCTGCGCGCCCATCACGCCTGCGCCGAGCACGGCGACTTTTTTCACTTGAAATCGGTTCATGAGGTTTCCTGTTCAGGACAAAGGGGCGCAGCGCCGCTGCGCCCGTGGCCTTATTCGATGCGTTGCCACACCTGGGTGCGGTAGAAGAGCCCGATGTAGCCGCGCACCTGGAGCTGCTTGCCGCCCTCCAGGGGCGTGAGGCGCACGGTGTACTCCTTGCCGTTTTCCGGGTCCAGGATGCGGCCGTTTTCCCACACGTCCTTGCCGTCGGTCTTGCGCACGCCACGGATGATGTCCAGCCCCACCATGGGCTGGCCCTTGCGGTCGTCGGTGCAGACCTTGCAGGTCGGGCTGCCCTTTTGCACCAGGGCCTTGTCGATGCGACCGACCAGCTGGCCCGAGGCCTCGCTGACGATGCGGATCTCGGCCTTGGCTTCGCCAGTGGCATCGTCCACGCTGCGCCACAAGCCCACCGGGCTGTTCTGCGCCAAGGCCGCGCCACTGATCAGCATCAGGCCGGCGGTCAAAAGTGACGGGATCATGGGGTCTCCTGCGTGAGGGAAAACGGGGGCGTCGTGGGCTTCAGGCGAACACGGCGTCGGTGTCCATCAGCACCTTGGAGCCGCTGCGGGCGGTGCGCATCAGCGAAGCGGTTTCAGGGAACAGCTTGGCGAAGTAGAAGCGCGCGGTCTGCAGCTTGGCCTGGTAGAACGGGTCGGTGTTGCCGGCCGCGATTTCCTTCAGGGCCACCGAGGCCATGCGGGCAAAGAAGTAGGCAAACACCAGGTGGCCGGCCACGCGCAGGTAGTCGACCGCGGCGGCGCCCACTTCGTCGGGGTTCTGGAAGCCCTTGAAGCCGATCTCGGTGGTGAACTTGGTCATCTGGTCGCCCAGGTAAGCCAGCGGGTTGATGAACTCGGCCATCTTCTCGTTGACGCCTTCGGCTTCCACCAGCTGGGCCACGAGCTTGCCGAACTTCTTCAGCGAGGCGCCGTTGTTGCCCAGGATCTTGCGGCCCAGCAGGTCCAGCGACTGGATGGTGTTGGTGCCTTCATAGATCATGTTGATGCGGGCGTCGCGCACAAACTGCTCCATGCCCCACTCTTTGATGTAGCCGTGGCCACCAAACACCTGCTGGCAGGCGGTGGTCGCGGCCCAGGCGTTGTCGGTGATGAAGGCCTTCACGATCGGGGTCAGCAGGGCGACCATTTCGGCCGAATCCTTGCGCACCTTCTCGTCGGGGTGGTGCAGTTCCTTGTCCAGCAGCACGGCGCAGAAGCAGGCCATGGCGCGGCCGCCTTCGGCGTAGGCCCGCGCGGTCAGCAGCATCTTGCGCACATCGGGGTGCACGATGATCGGATCGGCCGGCTTGTCCTTGGCCTTGGTGCCGCTCAGCGAACGCATCTGGATGCGGTCCTTGGCGTAGGCCAGCGCGTTCTGGTAGGCCACTTCGGTCAGGCCCAGCGACTGGTTGCCCACGCCCAAGCGGGCGGCGTTCATCATCACGAACATGGCGGCCAGGCCCTTGTTGGGTTGGCCCACCAGGGTGCCCACGGCACCGTCGATGACCATCTGGGCGGTGGCATTGCCGTGGATGCCCATCTTGTGCTCCAGGCCACCGCAGTAGATGGCGTTGCGCTCACCCAGGCTGCCGTCGTCATTGACCTTGAACTTGGGCACCACGAACAGGCTGATGCCCTTGCTGCCGGCCGGTGCGTCCGGCAGGCGGGCCAGCACCAGGTGCACGATGTTGGCGGCCATGTCGTGCTCGCCGGCGCTGATGAAGATCTTGTTGCCGGTGATCTTGTAGGTGCCGTCGGCCTGGGGCTCGGCCTTGGTGCGCAGCAGGCCCAGGTCGGTGCCGCAGTGCGGTTCGGTCAGGCACATGGTGCCGGTCCACTCACCGCTGGTGAGCTTGGGCAGGTACAGGCGCTTTTGCTCGTCGGTGCCGTGGGCGTGCAGGGCCTCGTAGGCGCCGTGGCTCAGGCCCGGGTACATGGTCCAGGCCTGGTTGGCCGAGTTCATCATCTCGTAGAAACACTGGTTGACCACAAACGGCAGGCCCTGGCCGCCGTAAGCGGGGTCGCAGGACAGCGCCGCCCAGCCGCCCTCGACGTACTTCGCATAAGCGTCCTTGAAGCCGCTCGGGGTCTTGACTTCGTGCGTGCTGCGGTCGAGCACGCAGCCTTCGGTGTCACCGCTGATGTTCAGCGGGAACGTGACTTCGGCGGCGAACTTGCCACCCTCTTCGAGCACGGCGTTGATGGTGTCGGCATCGATCTCGGCATGCGGGGGCAAGGCCTTGAACTCGTCGCTGACCTTGAGCACTTCGTGCAGCACGAATTGCATGTCGCGCAGGGGGGGGTTGTAAGTAGGCATGGCGGGTCTCCTGATCAAATCGAAGGGGTCAAACGGAAATCGGGGGCGCTCAGCGCGCGGCGGTCTGGGGCGGCACGCCGTAGCGGGCCAGGATGTTGTCGAAGCCTTGGTTGGCCCGGGCAATCGAGCCCGGGTTCTTGAGGAAGCGGGCCTCGTAGTGCAAGGCCAGAATCAGGCCGTGGATCTCGAACAGCATCTGGTCTTCGTCCACATCAGCGCTCAGTTGACCGTCGTGCTTGGCCAGCGTAATCGCCCGCTTCATGGCGGCGTGCCAGGTCATGACCGAGCTGCACAAAGCGTCGCGCACGGGGCCCGGGCGGTCGTCAAACTCGACCGCACCGCTGATGTAGAGGCAGCCGGAGTCGATTTCGACCGAGGTGCGCTTCATCCAGTTGGCAAACATGGCGCGCAGGCGCGGCAGGCCGCGGGGGGCGGCCATGGCGGGGTAGAAGACTTCGTCCTCAAAACGGACGTGGTACTCGCGGATGACGGAGATTTGCAGCTCTTCACGCGAGCCGAAGTGGGCGAACACGCCCGACTTGCTCATCTGTGTGACCTCGGCCAGTGCCCCAATGGACAAGCCTTCCAGGCCGATCTGGGTGGCCAGGCCCAGCGCGGCCTCCACAATGGCGGCCTTGGTTTGCTGGCCTTTTTGCAGCGCACGGCCACTGCGTGCGCGGGTCGCGGGACGCGGTGTCTTGGCGGTCGATGAGGCTTCGGGCATGGGCTGTCTTGCAAATAAAACGAACGGTCGTGCTATTTTGCAGTACTTTAGGTGACAGCCTTTTGAATATCCGAGAGAAATAGAGGAAATTGTCAGCCAATCTCAAGGGTTTACCCTAGGTTTTGGCTGTTTTCAGGCCTTTTACCGACACCAGCGGGGCTCAACCCAGGTTTTCGTGGTGCCCCGGCAGGCCCTGCTTCCAGTAAGCGGCCACCCGCATCAGCGCCGGCGGGTGGCCCTGGGCCAACCAATGTTCACGCACGGCCGCCATGGTGCGGCCCTCGCCCGCTGCCCACAGGTAGGCCTGGCGAGACGGCTGGGGCAGCCCCTGCACCGCCTGCAGCAGCGCCTGCCCCGGGGCGGCATCACCACGCACCACCCAGCGCAGGTCCACCCGCGCGCGGCTGCTCAGGCCGCGCTGGTCTTCGGGGTGTGCCACCTCGATGCAGACCGTGGCATGGGCCTCGGCTGGCAGCTCCTCGAGGCGGCGCGCGATGGCGGGCAAGGCGCTGTCGTCCCCCACCAACACGTAGGCATCGTGCCCCTCGGGCACCACGAAGGAGCCCTTGGGCCCACCCAGGCCCACTTCGTCACCAGGGCGGGCGCGCAAGGCCCACTCGGCGGCCGGGCCCGCCCCATGGACGGCGAACTCCAGGTCCAGCTCCAGCGTCAACGGGTCGAAATGGCGCGGCGTGTAGTCACGCATCACGGGCCGCTGCTCGGGCGACACCCCCTCGGGCCAGAGCGGGCGACCGTCGCGCAGCTCGGGCAGGTACAGCGGTGCACCGGGCTGTGGCGGCAGCATCAGCTTGACGTGGTCATCAAAGGCGGCAGAGACAAAGCCCTGCAGGGCCTCGCCACCCAGGGTCAGGCTGACCACCCCGGGGCTGGGGCGACCACTGCGCAGCACGCGCAGGCGGCGCACGGCGGTGGCATGGCGAACACGCTGCGGCAGCAGCTGGGACGGAACGGAGGCATTGGCAACAGCCGACATGGCAAACCCTTGATTGGTTGATATGATCAACAAATAGTAGGACCACAAGTTGATAATGTCAACAAAAAAACAAGACCCCACGGGCGTCCTGGAAGATGACGTGCTGGAGAGCCTGCAAGCCCTGGTGTTCGGACTCAAGGGTCGGCTGCGCCATGGCCTGGGCGAACAGCCGCTGGCCCTGGCGCCCATGGAGATGCGGGCGCTGCAGTTCTTTGTGCGCCACCCGGGCGCGACCCAAAGCGACCTGGTGCAACACAGCGGGCGCGACAAGGCCCAGATCGCGCGCTTGATGAAGTCGCTGCTGAGCGGCGGTTACCTGGTGGCCGAGCCCTCCCCGCACGACCGGCGCAGCCAGTGCCTGCACCCCTCGCCCAGTGGACTGGCCTTGCACCAGTCGCTGCAGAAGGCCCGACGCGAAGTGCTGGCCCTGAGCCTGCAAGGCCTGAGCCCCGATGAGCTGGGCCAACTGCTGGGCCTGCTCAAGCGCTTGCGCAGCAACCTGGACGCAGCCCCGCCTACGGCCTCGCCCTCTGCCACACCGACTGCCGCACCTTCTGCCCCGCTCTGAGGCACGGCGCCGGGCTCAGGGCTGCAGGCCGCCGGCTGGCCCTGCGCCCCCGCGCTCGCCCTCCGAGGTGCGCAGCAGGGCCTCCAGGTCGAGCAGCTCGATGGTGCCGTAGCGCAGGCGGATCCAGCCTTGCAGCTCCAGCGCGTGCAAGGCCTTGCTGGCACTTTGGCGGCTGACACCGAGCATCAGGGCGAGTTGTTCCTGTGGCAGACGCACCAGGCGACGCGGCGGTCCGCTGCGCGCGCCATAACCGTGGGCCACCAGCCACAAGCGTTTGGCCAGGCGTTGTTCGAGCGGCAAACGCGCAATGTCCTCCAGGGCCATGAAGACCATGCGCAGCTTGGCGCAGGCCAGTTGCGCGAGGTTGCGCCAGTGCACCGGGTGTTCGGCCAGCCACGCTTGCAGCGCGGCCTCCGGCACCCGCAACACCGTGGTCGGACCATCGGCCACCACGTCGTGGCTGCGCGGGCGCTCGTCCAGCAGGGAGATCTCGCCCAGCCACTGGTAGGGCTCGAGGTAGGCCAGCAAGGACGCGCTGCCGTCCTCGCCCCAGGCCCCGACACGCAGGGCACCCGCGGTCACGCAGCACAGGTCCGACACGCGACCGCCGCGCTGGTACAAGGCCTCGCCGTCATCGAGCGACCACAGCTGAGCCCGGCTCAGCAAGGCCTGCTGAAAATCGCTCGGGCACTGGGCGAACCAGGTGTCGCTGCTCAGGGCGGGCAACCATTCGACGGGGGTGCTGGGAAGGGGTTTCATCGCGACTAGGGGCCGGGGCCAGCAGGGGCACGGGGCTCTAAATGTATCGGTTTTGACAGTCGCCTGCCGCGCCGCTCCTTAGCATGAAGCGCACGAGCGTCGCAGGCCCTGCACTGCGGTGCCGTGCCGTCCACCCACAGGAGACCCCCATGCGCAACAGCACCGAATTGCTCACCCAGTACGCCCACTACCACCGCGACCGACGCAACATTGCCACCCACCTGGTGGGTGTGCCGATGATCGTGCTGGCCCTCGGGGTGCTGCTGGCCCGCGCCTCGCTCGACGTCGCGGGCCTGCCGCTGAGCGCGGCGTGGCTGGCCTGGGCCGCGAGCACCGCCTGGTACCTGAGCCGAGGTCACGGACTGGTGGAATGGGCGGTCAGTGCCGCGGTGGGCCTGTTGATGGCCCTGGCCCACGCCCTGGAAGCCGGCAGCAGCACGGCAGCCTGGTTGGGCTGGGGCCTGGGCCTGTTCAGCCTGGGCTGGGTGATCCAGTTCGTGGGCCACTATTTCGAGGGGCGCAAACCCGCGTTCGTCGACGACCTGGTTGGCCTGCTGGTGGGCCCGATGTTCGTGGTGGCGGAGGCCTTGTTTGCGCTGGGCTGCTGCACCGAACTGCGCCATGCCATGGAAGCCGGCGCCGGCCCCAGCCGCCTCGGCCCGGCCCCGGCCGCGCTGAAGCCACGCTGACCGCACAGCACCACCACCACCGCCGCCCCGCCCGGGGCCCGTCTTCAGGTGCTCTTGCGCACCACCAACTGGTAGTCGAGCGCGATGCAATGCTGGGTCACGGGCTCGCCCCGCATCAGCTTGAGCAGCAGGCCCGCGGCTTCTTCGCCAATGCGGGCCAAGGGCGTGTGCACGGTGCTCAGCGAGGGCAGCATCAGGTCGCTGCCCGTGAGGTCGTTGAACCCCGCAATCGCCACCCGCTGCGGCACGGCCACCTGCATCCGGTTGGCCGCCAGCAAGGCGCCCTGGGCCAAGTCGTCGTTGCAGAAAAAAATGGCGTCCACCGCCGGGGCCTGCCCCATGATCTGCTGGAACAAGCGCCCCCCCAGGGCCATCGACGAGGGCGCCGGATTCATCCATTCGAGCGCAGGGTCGTACAGCCCTTGCGCCTGCAGCGCCTGGCGCCAGCCTTGCTGCCGCTGCAAGGTGCGGGGGTCCAGCTGTGCCGCTGCGAACGCAATGCGCCGGTAGCCTTGCGCCAGCAGGTGCTGGGTCATGGTGACGGCGGCTTCGGTCTGCGAGAACCCAACGCTGTAGACCGCCGGGTCGTCGCTGTTCTCCATCATGTGCACACAGGGCACGCCGCTTTGCGCCATCAGCCGCCGGGTGGCCTCCGTGCGGTCAAAACCCGTGACCAGCAGGCCGGCGGGCCGGTGCATGAGTTGCTCGCGCAGCAACTGCTCTTCTTCACTCGGGTCGTAGTGGGTGATGCCGATCAGGGTCTGGTAGCCCGCGCCACGCAAGCGGGTCTGGGCCGCCTCCAGCAACCCCACGAACAGCTCGTTGGACAGCATGGGGATCAGCACCGCGACATGGGTGCTGCGCTTGGACGCCAGCGCCCGTGCCGCGGGGTCGGGCACGTAGCCGAGCTTCTGCGCCGCCGCCTGCACACGCTCCACCAGCAGCGGATCGACCGCGCGCTCGCCGCGCAGCGCACGGGACACCGTGATCGGGCTGACCCCGGCCGCCAGGGCCACATCGGCCAGGGTGACACGGCCAGTGGCGCGCTGATGGGCGGGCGATCGGGGCATGAATCCTAGGGTTTATACGTAGTAAAGCGAGCAGCAATCTGGATAGGATAGCGCTATCCAAACTTGACCTGCGTCAGAGGGTGCGCGTTCGATCATACCGAAAATGACACGCTGCACGGCTTTGCTGCCTGGTCCTTTTTTTTCTCCCCAATGGGACAGCGCTATCCAAAAATGAAACCTCCTGTTGTTGTCATGGGCGTGGCCGGTTGCGGCAAGTCCAGCCTGGGGGCCGCCCTGGCCCAGGCCGAACAAATGCCCTTGATCGAAGGTGATGACCACCACAGCCAAGCCAGCCGCGACAAGATGCAGCAAGGCATTGCCCTCACCGACGCCGACCGCCAAGGCTGGCTGCAGGTGCTGGGCCAGCAACTGCAAGCCCACCCGCAAGGCGTGGTGCTGACCTGCTCGGCGCTCAAAAAGAGCTACCGCGACCTGCTGCGCCAGGCCCGTCCGGACCTGCGCTTTGTGTTCCTTGAGATCGGGCGTCAGGCCGCAGGCGAACGTGTGGCGTCGCGTGCCAGCCACTTTTTCTCGAGCAGCCTGGTGGACAGCCAGTTCGCCACGCTGGAGTCGCCGGTCGGCGAAGCCGGCGTGCTGCGCGTGGATGCCCTGCGCCCCCTGAACGAGCTGTGCGACCAAGCCTCGGCCTGGCTGCGCCAAGGCGCCCCCGACACCCCCAACCTGAACCCGGAGAACGCATGAGCACCGACGCTGCGGACGCCCAACCCAACCGCATCACCCGCCTGGCCCACACGCTGATGGCCCTGTGCCTGGCCGTGATGGCGGTTTCCGTCTTCATCAACGTGGTCTTGCGCTACGGCTTTGGCAGTGGCGTGGCCGCCAGCGAAGAGCTGTCGCGCCTGCTGTTCGTCTGGATGGTGTTCATCGGCGCGGCCGCGTCCTACCCGCTGGGCGAGCACATGGCCTTCACCAGCCTGGCGGGCCTGCTGCGCGGCCAGCCGCTGCTGTTTGGCCTGCTGAGCGCGCTGATCCGGCTGCTGGTCATCAGCGCCTGCGCCATGTTGGCCTGGGGCGCCTGGCAACAGGTGGTGGTGGGGCTGGACAGCCACTCGGTGGTGCTGGGCTACCCCACGGCCCTGCTGCCCCTGCCCGCTTTTCTGTGCTCGGCCGCCATCGCCGTAATGGCCGCGATCGAGCTGATTCAACGCAAACCGCTGGACCTGGGTCACGGCGCTGAAGTGGAGTGACCCCATGAGTCCCGAAGGTCTTGCCTTTCTTGTTTTCTCTCTGGGCATGCTGGTGCTGATGGGCAGCGGCATGAACATGGGCCTGGCCCTGGTGCTGACCGGCGCCGGCATGGCCTATGTGCTCGATTTCTGGGACACCCAGCTGCTGGCCCAGAACCTGGTCGCCGGGGTGGACAGCTTTCCGCTGCTGGCTGTGCCCTTCTTCATCCTGGCCGGTGAACTGATGAACTCGGGCGGCATCAGCCGCCGCATCATCGACATGGCGCAGGCCTGGGTTGGTCACATCCGCGGCGGCCTGGGTTACGTGGCCATCGGTGCCGCGGTGCTGATGGCCAGCATGAGCGGTTCGGCCCTGGCCGACACCGCCGCCCTGGCCACCATTCTGCTGCCCATGATGCGCCAGCAGGGCTACCCCATGAACACCTCGGCGGGGCTGATCGCCTCAGGCGGCATCATCGCGCCGATCATCCCGCCCTCGATGCCCTTCGTGATCTATGGCGTGACCACCAACACCTCGATCTCCGCGTTGTTTGTGTCAGGCATCGTGCCGGGCCTGGTGATGGGCGCGGGCCTGATCTTCGCCTGGCGCTGGGTGCTGCGCGACCTCCAACTGCCGCAGGGTGAGCCCCTGCCGATGGGCCAGCGGCTGCGCGCCACGGCCAAGGCCTTCTGGGCCCTGTTGATGCCGGTCATCATCATTGGCGGCATGAAGTCGGGCCTGTTCACGCCCACCGAAGCCGCCGTGGTCGCCGCCTTCTACGCACTCGTGGTGGCCCTGTTTGTGCACCGCGAAATGAAGGTCAGCGAACTGCATGGCGTGTTGGTGCGGGCCGCCAAAACCACGGCCATCGTGATGTTCCTGTGCGCGGGGGCCCAAGTCGCCAGCTACATGATCACCCTGGCCGACCTGCCCAACGTGCTGACCGGCTGGCTCGGCCCGCTGGTGGAAAGCCCGCGCCTGCTGATGGCGGTGATGATGATCGTGCTGGTGCTGATCGGCACCGCCCTGGACCTGACCCCCACCATCCTGATCTTCGCGCCGGTGATGCTGCCCATCGCGGTGAAGGCCGGCATCGACCCGGTGTACTTCGGCCTGATGTTCGTGCTCAACGGCGCCATCGGTCTGATCACCCCGCCCGTGGGCACCGTGCTCAACGTGGTGGCCGGTGTGGGCCGCATTTCGATGCACAGCGTGATCAAGGGTGTGAACCCCTTCCTGCTCACCTATGTGCTGATCCTGATCCTGTTCGTCATCTTCCCGCAGCTGGTCACCGCCCCCGTCGTGTGGCTGCGCTGAGCGAACCCGACCCATCCCTGTTGACTTTTGACCCACTGGAGACTTCCATGAAACTGTTTCGCCGCAGCCTGATGGCCGCCCTCACCGTCGCCGCCCTGGCCAGCACGGGCGCTGCCTTCGCCCAAGACTTCAAGCCCCGCCTGATCCGTTTCGGCTACGGCCTCAACGAACAGAGCAACCAGGGCCGCGCGGCCAAGGTGTTTGCCGAAGCGGTCGAAAAGGCCTCGGGCGGCAAGATGAAGGTGCGCGCCATCGGCGCCGCCGCGCTGGGCCCGGACACCCAGATGCAGCAAGCCTTGATTGGTGGCGCCCAGGAAATGATGGTCGGCTCGACCGCCACCCTGGTCGGCATCACCGCCGAAATGGCCCTGTGGGACACCCCTTTCCTGTTCAACAACACGCGTGAAGCAGATGCCGTGCTGGACGGCCCGGTCGGCCAGAAGGTGCTGGACAAGCTGCAAGAGAAGGGCCTGGTGGGCTTGGTCTACTGGGAAAACGGCTTCCGCAACCTGACCAACAGCAAGCGCCCCGTGGGCAAGCTGGAAGACCTGAACGGCATCAAGCTGCGGGTGATGCAGAACAACGTGTTCCTGGAGAGCTTCAAGACCCTGGGCGCCAACGCCGTGCCCCTGCCCTTCTCGGAGCTGTTCAGCGCCATGGAAACCAACACCGTGGACGGTCAGGAGAACCCGTACAACACCATCTTGTCGAGCAAGTTCTACGAGGTGCAAAAGTACCTGAGCGTGACCAACCACGTCTACAGCCCCTGGGTGCTGCTGGTCAGCAAGAAGTGGTGGGACGGCCTGAGTGCCGCCGAGAAGAAGGTGCTGCAAGACGCCGCCCGCCTGAGCCGCGACTTCGAGCGCAAGGACACCCGCGAAGAAGCCGGTCGCGCGCTCGCCGACCTGAAGGCCAAGGGCATGCAGATCAACGAGCTGTCTCCCGCTGAATCGGCCCGCATGCGCGACAAGTTGACCAAGGTCAACGCCAGCATCGCCACCCAGGTGGGCATGGACCTGTGGCGCGACACGCAGGCCGAGTTGGCCAAGCTGCGCGGCCAGAAGTAAACCGCTGTCGCTCCCCCCGGGGCTGACCGATGGGCCGGACACCGCACCGCGGTGCCCGGCTCTTTTTTTGTGCGCTGAAGCCCATGGGACAGCCGCCAGATGGCGCTAACATGGCGTGAGTCGTAAGCGCATGTGTCTGGCCTGCTGGGCCGGTGCCGGCGCCAGACACCCCGCCACTACCGGAGTCCCCATGGCTGAACGTCCTGTGAATCGCCGCCTGGCCCTGACCCTGACCGCCCTGAGCCTGCTGGCACCCGCCACCGCGGGCTGGGCCCAAGACACGCCGGCGGAGCCCAACACCTACCGCTTCTCGCCGGTCAATCAGTACGGCATCAACCTCACGGCGGCGTACTGGAACCCCATCATCGCTTACGTCAGCGACAAAAGCGGCGTCAAGTTACAACTCAAGATTGGCCGCACCTCGGCGGACACCACCGCCTATGTGCTGGCCCAGGAAGTGGAGTTTGTGTTCTCCAACCACCTGTTCAGCCCCGAGCGCGAGAAGCTGGGCTGGAAGGTCTTTGGGCGCCGCCTGACGCCCCCGCTGCACGCGCAAATCGTGGTGCCCGCGGACTCGCCCATCACCGAGCTGTCGCAACTGCAGGGCAAGGACATCGCCTTCCCCGGCCCCGAAGCCCTGGTGGCCTACAAGTTTCCCGCCGCCCACCTGATGTCCAAGAAGATCGAAGCCAAGTACCTGTTTGGTGGCAACATGGACGCGGCCTTTGTGCAACTCACCAGCGGCAAGGTGGCCGCGGTGGGCACCAACTCCCAGTTGGCAGAGGGCTATTCGCGGCGCGAGGGCAAGAAGCTGCGCATCCTGTGGTCCTCCCCTCCGCTGTATGACTTGGCGCTGATGTCGGCGGCGGGGGTTCCTGACAAGATCACCAAGGCCGTGAGTCAAGCCTTTCTGGGCATGCACCAAGACCCGAAAGGCCGGGACATCTTGCAAAAAGCATCCGAACAGGTTGGATTGAGCGCCGAGGCGCACTTCATCGCCTCCGATGGCAGCGAATACAGCAGCTACCGCGACTTCTATCGCACCGCCCCTCCCTCACTGCGCTGAACGCAATTGATCCTTTCCCGCCTCCTTGAACGTGTCCTGCCGGGTTCTCTGGTGGGGCGGGTGTTCGCCCTCTACACCGTGACGCTGCTGGGCTTTGTGCTGGCGGGCATCGGCCTGTTCTGCTACTACCAGCTCAGCGTGGTGCTGGAGGATGAGCAGCTGCGAGGGGACGCGCTGGGGTCGATCATCTCGCCCATCATCTCCGACAGTGTGGTGATCGGCGACTACGACACCGTGCGCCAGGCCCTGTCCCGCACGGTTGAACACTCGGTACTCAAGTCGGCCAGTTTCATCGACCGCAATGGCGGCGTGGTCAAGTCGCTGGGCACCCCGTCGGGCAGCAGCCAGCCACCGAACTGGTTGATCGACTTGGTCAATGGTCGACTCTACGACGTGAACCTGCCAATCAATGTGGGCGGGCAAGACTATGGGGTGTTGCGCCTCAACTTCGATTCACGCGACATCGCGGCCCGGCTGTGGACTCAGATCCGCTTGGCGCTGTTGTTGGGCGCCCTGGCCATCGGTGGCGGGCTGATGCTGATCCTGTTCCCGCTGAGGCGCTGGCTCGGTGGGCTGAACCGCGTGCAGGCGTTCGAACAGGCCATGGAAAGCGGCGCCGTGTCGACCGACCTGCTGGTCGCCGACCAGGCGCCGGTGGAGTTCCGCCAGACTTTCGAGGTGCTGGGGCGCGCCGCAGCCAACCTGCAATCGCAGCGCCACCAGGCCGCCGTGACGCTGGGCGCCATCGCCGATGCGGTGCTGACCCTGGACGCCAGCGGCCAGGTCATCTTGGCCAATCCTGCGGCCTGTGAGCTGCTCGGCCTGCCGCCCGAGCAACTGCAAGGACAGGCCGCCTCCAAGCTGATGCCGCAGGTGATCCCGGTCACCACCACCCTGCAACCCTGGCGCGGGCGGCGCCGGACGGTGCGCAACAGCCAGGGCCAGGAGCTGGTGATCGACAGCACGCTGTCGGCCATCCTGTCACCCGAAGGCGAGACGGTGGGCTATGTGCTGGCCTGCCGCGACATGAGCGAGCAGCACGAACTCGACATGCGCCTGCGCGCCGAACTCAAGTCGCGCGCCTCGGCCCTCATTTCGATGCGCAAGGTGCTCGAAGAATTCACCCAGGACCTGGCCACCCCGGCCCCCAACGCCAGCGATGACCTGGAGGCCATCTCGGGCATGATCTCCACCCTGGTGCACCGGCTGCAGTCGCGGGGCGAGCAACTGCGGGCCATCTTCGAGCTGAGCCCCGACGGCTTTGTCTCCTTCGACGCCGAGCGCCGCGCCAACTACGTGAGCCCCGCCTTCACCCAGCTGACCGGCCTGACCGTGGCGCAACTGATCGGCCAGACCGACACCCAGGTCGAGCACCTGCTGCACCAGCAGGCCAACAGCGCGGTGCGCTGGCGCAGCTTTGAGTCGATCCTGCGCGACCTGCCCAGCGATGGCGCGGCCGATGCGCCACGCCGCACCATCATCGAGCTGGCCCGCCCGGCCCGGCGCATCCTGCAACTGGGCCTGCGCGAGAGCCAGTCGAATGTGATCTCGCAGGTGCTGTCGCTGCGCGACGTGACGCATGAGACCGAAGTCGACCAGATGAAGAGCGAGTTCCTGTCCACCGCGGCCCACGAACTGCGCACCCCCATGACCAGCATTTACGGCTTTGCCGAGTTGCTGCAGTTCCCGGGCATCAAGCCCGAACAGCGCGAGGACCTGGTGAAAACCATCCACCGGCAGTCCGAATTGATGATTGCCATCATCAATGAGCTGCTGGACCTGGCGCGCATCGAAGCCCGCCGCGGCAAGGACTTCGAGATCGAAACCCTGGACCTCGTGCACCTGGCCGAGTCGCTGCTGCACGACTTCAACCCGCCCCAACAGCGCCCGCACCCGGACTTCGACCGGGGCCGCGGCATGGCCCTGGTGCAGGTGGACCGCAAGAAGATGGCGCAGGCGATTGGCAATGTGCTGTCCAACGCCTACAAGTACTCGCCCCAAGGCGGCGCCGTGAATGTGCGCATCGTCAACGACCTGCGCGATGGGCAGCCGATCGTGGGGTTCGAGATCCGCGACCACGGCATCGGCATGACCCCCGCGCAACTGGCACGCGTCAGCGAGCGCTTCTACCGCGCCGATGCGTCGGGCACCATTCCCGGCACGGGGCTGGGCATGAGCATCGTGAAAGAGATCATGGAGCTGCAAGGCGGCCAGATGCACCTGGAGAGCGAACACGGCCAAGGCACCGTGGTGACCCTGTGGCTGCCCGAAGTCACCCCCAGCCAAAGCCACAGTGGCTGGCAAAACCTCACCTGAAGATCGGCCCAGGCCCAGGCCTCGGCGACCGCGTGGCGTTGGGGGCACAGGTGGCCGGTCGAACGGCAGTGCCCAAACCTCAGAGCACCGGACGGGCCCTCTAGACTGACGGCTCTTTGAAGGTGACCCCCATGCCCCATGCGAGCGATGCGCCCCACCCGGCCCCTGCGGCCCAGGCCCCCCACCCTGACGCCACGGTGGCGGCCCTGCGCCACTACAACCAGGGGCGCGACCCCGAGCGCCTGGCGCTCAAGTACGCCAAGATGCGGCAGAGCCCGTTTGTGTTCCTGCGCGGAGCCTGCCACCTGTTCTACCCCGCGCTGCCCGCACTGGCCAGCCTGACCCAGGCGCCCCTGGCCTGGGCCTGTGGCGACCTGCATTTTGAAAACTTTGGCAGCTACAAGGGCGACGACCGCCAGGCCTATTTCGACATCAATGACTTTGACGAGTCGGCCCTGGCGCCCTGCACCTGGGACCTGCTGCGCCTGCTGACCAGCTTGCAATGCGGGGCCGACGAACTGAAAGCCAGCCCTGGCCAGGCCCATGTGATGAGCCAGGACTGCATCCTGGCCTACCGCGACGCCCTGCGCCTGGGCAAACCACAATGGGTGCAGGGCGCCACCGCCACCGGGCTGGTGGCCGACCTGTTCACGCGACTGCAATCCCGGCACCGGGTTGACTTTTTGAACAGCCGCACGGTGCTGCACAACGGCCAACGGCACTTGCGCAGCGATGGACAGAAAGCCTTGCCGGCCAACCCCGAGCAGGTTGAACGCGTCAAATCCTTTGTCCAGCAATACGCCCAACAGCAAAACCGCTACCCGGCCAGCTACTTTGAAGTCTGCGACGTGGCGCGGCGCATCGCCGGCACCGGCAGCCTGGGCCTGTCGCGCTATGTGGTGCTGGTGGCCGGCAAAGGCGCCCCGGACGGCTACCTGCTGCTGGACCTGAAAGCGGCCCAAAGCAGTTCACTGGCACCGGTGCTGCAGGGCCTGGGCATGCCGCAGCCCGCCTGGCCCAGCGAGGCGGCCCGCATCGTGGGGGTACAGCAGCGGTTGCAGGCGGTGAACCATGCCTTTTTGGACGCGGTCACCTTTGAAGGTCAGTCCTGCGTCTTGCGCGGTCTGCAGCCCAGCGAGGACCGGGTCAGCATCGGCAAAGGTCGTCAAGATACCGCACCGTTGTCCGAATTGGCGGCCACCCTGGGCCGCGTGCTGGCCTGGGACCAGCTGCGCGCCTCGGGCCGCAACGGGTCGGCCAATGCGGATGCGCTGCAGGCGTTTGCCCAGACGCCAGATTGGGTCGACGAACTGCTGACCGCCGCCCAGACCATGACGGCCCTGACACGCCAGCAATGGCAGGCGCTGGTGGCGTCACCGCTGGGCGCGGCCGGCGCCCCGTGAACGCAGGGACGGGCCCGGGCGCCAGCGGCTGAAAACGAGCCCCGCGCCCTGGCCCGTGGCGGCCGATGCAGCAGCGCCGCCGTGCGAACCACGGGCTGGCCTGGCGCTTACTTCTTGGCGTCGGCTTCGCACTTCTTGATGAAGGAGGCCTTGGCGGCCCCGGCCAGCGGCTTGCCTTCCTTGCTCACCGCCTTGGCTTCGCAGCTGGGGGCAGCGCCGGCGCTGTCGGCTTCGCACTTCTTGATGAAGGACGCCTTGGCCGCTCCGGCCAGCGGCTTGCCTTCCTTGCTGACCGCCTTGGATTCGCAATCCGAGGCCTGGGCCAGACCGGCGCTGGCCGCCAGGAAACCAGAAATCAGCACGAGCGTGAATTTGGACATGGGTAAAGACTCCAAAAAGGGGGCGAATGAACAAAATTGCGCTCAAACAATAGCACTGCAATCGCTGAGTTTCCGCCTATCTGATCAAATTTACCCATGGTCTGCGAACTGCTTGGCGTGCCCATGGGGCCGTTCTGGCGCACGAGTCGGCCTTTGACAGCGGCGGCCCAAGCGCCAGCCGCACAGCGCGCCGTTAAAATAGGGCGTTCCAGCGGTTGAAGCCCCAGCTCAGCCGCGCTGCGCAGCGCCCTGATCCGGGGTGTCTGCGGCGCTTTCACATGCCCTCTACCGAGTCACAGCCCCCGCGCTGAACCCAACCTCACACCATGGATTACCCAGGAAACCTGTTTGTCGTGGCCGCCCCCAGTGGCGCCGGCAAGTCCAGCCTAGTCAAGGCCCTGCTGGAGCTCGATTCGCGCGTTCAGCCCTCTGTGTCGCACACCACCCGCCCGCCGCGGGGCCAGGAAAAGCACGGACGCGAGTACTTCTTCGTGTCCCAGCCCGAGTTCGACGCCATGGTGGCCGGTCAGGCCTTCGTGGAATGGGCCCATGTGCACGGCAACCGCTACGGCACCTCGCGCAAGGCGATCGAGGAGCGCATCGCCGAAGGCGCTGACGTGATCCTGGAAATCGACTTCCAGGGGGCCATCCAGGTCAAAGAGATCTTCGCCAACGCGGTGCTGATCTTCATCCTGCCGCCCAGCTGGGAAGAGCTGCGCTCGCGCCTGGAGCGCCGAGGCGAGGACAGCGCCGAGGTCATCGAACTGCGCCTGAAGAACGCCGCCGAGGAGATGGCCCAGGCCCGCAAATTCGACTTCGTTATAATCAACGAGTTGTTTGAGCGCGCGCTCTTCGACCTGAAGGCCGTCGTCCACGCGCAACGCCTCAAATATGCTGCCCAGCGACGCGCCCGGGCAGACACCTTCCATTCACTAAACATCGACTAGCCCCGCGGAGAATTCTGATGGCACGCATTACCGTTGAAGATTGCCTGGTCAATATCCCGAACCGCTTCCAGCTGGTTCTGGCGGCCACCTACCGCGCCCGCATGCTGAGCCAGGGCCATTCGCCCAAGATCGAAAGCAAGAACAAGCCCGCCGTGACCGCCCTGCGCGAGATCGCCGAAGGCAAGATCGGCATCGAGATGCTCAAGAAGGTCCCCTGACCTCCGGCCCGACGGGCCCCAAAAAGCACCGCCTGCGCGCGGTGCTTTTTTTTTCCGGTGTCCGCCAAACCCCTCTGGGACGCTACATTACAAGCATGACTGCGGTGCTGCCTACACCTTCCCCTGCCAAGCCCTCGAAATCCGCGCCCCCTGTGCCCTCCAAAGGCACCACGGCCGCGGCCAACGCGGCTGCGGCCAGCTTTGCGGCGCTCACCGACGCGCTGGACTACCTCGGTCCTGCGGGCATCGAACAGGTGCGCCAGGCCTATCGCTTTGCCGACGAAGCCCACCTGGGGCAGTTGCGCAACAGCGGTGAGCCCTACATCACCCACCCCATCGCCGTGGCGGCCCAGTGCGCGGTCTGGAAGCTCGACGCCCAGGCCTTGATGGCCGCCCTGCTGCACGACGCCCTCGAAGACTGCGGCGTCACCAAGTCCGAGTTGATGGACCGCTTTGGCCTGCAGGTGGCCGAGCTGGTCGACGGGTTGACCAAGCTGGACAAGCTGGAGTTCAACACCCGCGAAGAAAACCAGGCCGAGTCCTTCCGCAAGATGCTGCTGGCGATGGCGCGCGACGTGCGCGTCATTCTGATCAAGCTGGCCGACCGCACGCACAACATGCGCACGATGTCGGACATGCCCAAGAACAAATGGGCCCGCATCGCCTCGGAAACCCTGGACATCTACGCCCCGATTGCCCACCGGCTGGGCCTGAACCAGACCTACCGCGAGCTGCAGGACCTGTCTTTCCGCCACCTGCACCCCTGGCGCCACGCCATCTTGTCGAAAGCGGTGGCCAAAGCCCGCAGCCGACGCCGGGACCTGGTGCAAAAGGTGCAGGCCGATGTGGACGCTGCGTTTGCCAAACTGGGCATGCGCATCCGCATCGCCGGACGCGAGAAAACCCTGTTCTCGATCTACCGCAAGATGGACGAAAAACACCTGAGCTTTGCCCAGGTGACCGACATCTACGGCTTCCGCATCATCGTGCCGGGCATCACCGACTGCTACACCGCGCTGGGCGTGCTGCACCAGATGTACAAGCCGGTGCCGGGCAAGTTCAAGGACCACATCGCGATCGCCAAGGTCAACGGCTACCAGTCGCTGCACACCACCTTGGTCGGCCCCTCGGGCATCAACATCGAGTTCCAGATGCGCACCGAGGACATGCACATGGTGGCCGAGTCCGGCGTGGCCGCGCATTGGCTCTACAAAGCCAGCGACCACGACGGCGACCCGTCCGAGCGCCTGGGCACCAAGTGGCTGCAGTCGCTGCTCGACATCCAGAACGAAACCCGCGACGCCGCCGAGTTCTGGGACCACGTCAAGGTCGATCTATTCCCCGACGCGGTCTATGTGTTCACGCCCAAGAGCCAGATCATGGCGCTGCCGCGCGGCGCCACCGTGGTGGACTTTGCCTACGCCATCCACAGCAACATCGGCGACCGCACGGTGGCCGGCAAGATCAATGGCGAACAGGTGCCGCTGCGCACCGAACTCAAGAACGGTGATGTGATCGAGGTCATCACGGCGCCGGTGTCGTCCCCAAACCCGGCTTGGCTGGGCTTTGTGCGCACGGGTCGGGCCCGCTCCAAGATCCGCCACTACCTCAAGACCCTGGCCTTGACCGAGTCCGAGGAACTGGGCGAGAAACTGCTCACCCAGGCGCTGCGCGCCGAGGGGCTGGAGAAATTGCCCGAGACCCGCGACCCCGCCTTCCCCGGCATCTGGGAGAAGCTGTTGCGCTTCACGGGCAACAAGACGCGCAGCGAGCTGATGACCGACATCGGTCTGGGCAAGCGCATCGCCAGCATGGTGGCCAAGCGCCTCACGGTGCTGATGACCGAAGGCGGCGAGAAGCGCGATGCCCTGTTGCTCACGCGTGAACGCTACACCTCGCACGAAAAGCTGTCTCAAGGGGCCGTGCTGCTCGATGGCAGCGAGAATGCCTCGGTCAAATACGCGCCCTGCTGCCGCCCGATCCCCGGCGACGCCATCGTGGGCTACCTGGGCCGTGGCGAAGGCCTGGTGGTGCACACGGCCGACTGCGGCACGGCCAAACGCCTGCAGCACAAGGACGCCGAGCGCTTCATTGCCGTGGACTGGGCCGACGAGCCAGTACGCGCCTTCGAGACCGGCTTGGTGGTCACCGTGACCAACCGCAAGGGCGTGCTGGCCCGGGTGGCGGCCGAGCTGGCCAGCTCGGAGGTCGACATCACCCATGTCGACATGGGCGACGAAGGCCCTGCCGACACCGCCGACCTGCGCTTTCTGGTGTCCGTGCAGGATGCCAACCACCTCGACAGCGCGCTGCGCCACCTGGCGCGCACGCCCACGGTGCTGCGCGCGGCCCGCATCAAGCCCGCAGGCTGAAGCGGCGCGAAGCGCCGCTTCAGGTTCGGCGGCGCCTCGGCGCCCGCGCCAGCATCAGGGCTGGGCCGTGGCGGGGGCCGGGTAGCGGACCTGGAGCACCTCGATGTCCACCGGCCCTGAGGGGGTGATGAGCTTGACCACATCGCCCTCGCGGGACTTCAACAGGGCACGCGCCACCGGCGAGACCCAACTCACCTGCGACTGCGCGCTGTCGGCTTCGTCAATGCCCAGGATGGTGACGGTGCGCTGCGTGCCTTGCTCGTCTTCGTAGGTCACCGTGGCGCCAAAAAACACCTGGTCGCTGCCATGGTGCAGGCTGGGGTCGGTGACCTCGGCGATCTCCAGGCGCTTGGTCAGGAAGCGGATGCGGCGGTCAATCTCGCGCAGTCGCTTCTTGCCATACAGGTAATCGCCATTCTCCGAGCGGTCTCCGTTGCTGGCGGCCCAGTGGACAATGTCGACCACCTTGGGCCGCTCCACATCGATCAGCATCAGCAACTCATCGCGCAAGCGCTGGTAGCCCTGGGCGGTGATGTAGTTGCGCGTGCCGGCCGGCAAGGGCGGCAGCGCCAGGTCATCGTCATCGTCCGAATCGGTTTCGCGTGTGAACGCCTTGCTCATCGAGTTCGTCTCCAGCGGCCAGGCCGCATCTTCGGCTGCGATTGTAGGGGCCGTCTGCTCAAGCCAACCGCAGGCCCACTGACGGACCTCGTACCCCACTGAATGGCCAATTGGGCTGTAGTCTGAAAGCGCTTTTTGCGCCGACAATTTCGGTCACCGCCCCGCGCCGACACGCAGCAGGCGGCGGCATCCACCAGGAGAAGATCCATGTTTGAATCCGCAGAAATCGGCCACAAGGTCAGCAAGTCCGCGTTCCGTGAGGCCGTGCCGGCCCTGCGCACCGCCCTGCTCCAAGCCCAGGCGGAACTGTTCGACAAAAAGCCCTTCCCTGTTCTGGTGATCATCAGCGGGCAAGATGGTGCCGGCAAGGGCGAAACCATCAACATGCTGTACGAGTGGATGGACGCGCGATTTCTCTCCACCCTGGCGTTTGCCCACCCCACCGAGGAAGAGCGACAACAGCCACCGATGTGGCGCTATTGGCGCTCGCTGCCGCCCAAGGGGCGGGTGGGCATCTTTGCGGGCTCGTGGTACTCCGAGCCGATCCGCCAGCACATCGCGGGCGACATCTCCCGCGAGCAACTCGACGCCCGCGCCACCCAGATCAACCGCTTCGAAGGCATGCTGGCCCAGGAAGGCGCGCTGATCCTGAAGTTCTGGTTCCACCTGTCCAAGGATGCCCAGCGCGAGCGGCTCAAGGAACTGGAAAGCGACCCCCGCACCGCCTGGCGAGTGAGCCCCTGGAACTGGGAGCGCGTCAAAACCTACGACCAACTGCAGGACACCGCAGGCCCGCTGTTGCGCATGACCAGCACCGCCTGGGCCCCCTGGACCGTGCTGGAAGCCGCCGATGACCGCTACCGCTCGCTGACGGTGGGGCAAATGCTGCTCAAGGCCCTGCAAGAGCGGCTGGCCCAGGTGCCCGCCCCAGCCCCCGCGCAGGCGGTCAACCCGACGCGGGTCGACCCCGACGGGCTCAACATCCTCTCGGCCCTGGACCTCAGCCATCGCCTGAGCCCGCAAAGCTACAAGACCGAACTGGCGCACTGGCAAAGTCGCCTGGCTGGCTTGGTGCGTGACCCCCGGTTTCAGAACCGGGCGCTGGTGTGCGCCTTCGAAGGCGCGGACGCCGCCGGCAAAGGCGGCGCCATCCGACGCATCTGCTCGGCCCTGGACGCGCGCCAGTACCAGGTGGTGCCGGTGGCCGCCCCCAGCGAAGAAGAGCGGCTGCAGCCCTACCTCTGGCGCTTCTGGCGCCAGCTGCCCCGCAAGGGCACCATCACCTTGTTCGACCGCACCTGGTACGGCCGCGTGCTGGTCGAGCGCGTCGAAGGCTTTTGCCAACCCAAAGACTGGCAGCGCGCCTACACCGAGATCAATGACTTTGAGCATGGCATGACCGACGTGGGCATCGTGGTGGTCAAGTTCTGGTTGCAGATCAGCCAGGAGGAGCAACTCAAGCGCTTTCAAGAACGCGAGAGCGTGCCCTTCAAGCGCTACAAGCTGACCGATGAAGACTGGCGCAACCGGGACAAATGGGACGCCTACCAGCAAGCGGTCTGCGACATGGTCGAGCGCACCAGCACGGCCAGCGCCCCCTGGACCCTGGTCGAGGGCAATGACAAGCGCCACGCCCGCGTGAAGATCCTGCGCACGGTGTGTGAACAACTGGAGGCGGCGCTGAACCACCTCGACCCGCTGCCCGAAAAACCCCCACGCGCCAACAAAGTTGGCAAAGCCGCCCAAGCCATCAAAAAGCCCAAGGACGAGAAGAAGGCGAGCAAAGCCAAGCGTTGACACCAGGCCCGGGCCCGTGGGGCCCACCGGCCCTCCCAGGGGCCCATGCCGCTGCCCCAGCAACCGCCCCTGCCGCCCTCTTCTCCTCAGGCGGCGTCTTGGTGCGGGGCCGGCAATGGAATCGGTGTTGGGGCGGGGGCGGCGGCAGGGGCGTCGGCCGGAGACGCGGCCGCGAACTGCACCGCCGACATCAGCAGGGTGAATAACATGCTGCCACTCAGTCCCGTGCAGAACATGCCCGAGAACGCGATCATCAAGGGCAAGGCCTGCTGCCATTGCTCGTACCGTGACTGACCGTACAGGCCAAGGGTGGAGTAAGCCAGTCCGGCAAAGGACAGCGAGGACACAAAGCCCCGGTAGTATTCGCTCGTCCAGACAAACAGCGCCCAGCACTGAATCTCGATCGTGTGCAAAGCCAGGATCAGGATGATCATCACCATGAACAACAACTTGAGCCGGAACGGGTGCTGAACATTCAGGTACTTCTTGCTGCGGGCCAGGGGCAAGACCATCGAGATCAGCAAGAACCCATGGCTGGCGATGATCAACACCATCACGCCAAAGCCGTACAGGAACATCAGCAAACCATCTTCTGCGGGGCTCAGATTGGGCGGGCGCAAGCTCATGCTCAATGACAGCGTGGACATCAAGACTCCTTCCTGCTGGTGCCCGCGTACTTGCGCATGAGGGCTTGCTGCGCTGAAGGGTAGGCCCCATCGGCGACCTGGTAACTGCCGTCTGGGTTTTGCTCCCACGCGTCCTGGGCATCCAGCAGGTAGGGAATCAGGGCCTCGTCGTACAGCCGCTGCCGCAGTTCGTTGTCCAGCACCGGCCAGGCCAGCTCCACACGCCGGTCCAGGTTGCGCGACATGCCATCGGCACTGCTGAGGTAGGTCCAGACCCGCTCGCCCGCCACCAGGTGGTAAATGCGCGAATGCTCGAGGTAGCGTCCGATCACCGAGCGCACCCGCACCCGGTCACTGACGCCCGGCAGCCCCGAAGGCAACAGACAGGCGCCCCGAACGATCAGGTCCACCCGGGCACCGGCCTGAGCCGCCCGCAGGATGCCGGCGATCAGGCCCTCGTCGGTCAGCGCATTGAGCTTGAACACCACGCGCGCCGCCCCCCCCTGCAGGGCCTGTTCACGGACCTCATCCAAGTGCGCGAGCAAGGTTCGGCGCAAGGCATTCGGCGCATTGATCAGGTGATGCAGCTGGGGCGAGACGCCCGGCTGTCGCAGGGCATCGAACATGGCCTGCACGTCGGCGCAAAACTCGGTCTGGCTGGTCAACAAACCGATGTCGGTGTAGAGCCGCGTGGTCTTGACGTTGTAGTTACCGGTCGAGACGTGGGCGTAACGCCGCAGCGAAGCCTGTTCGCGGCGGGTGATCAACAGCATCTTGCAATGCGTTTTCATGCCTGCGATGCCGTAAAGCACCTGGGCCCCCAGCCGCTCCAGTTGTTCGGCCCAGGCGCTGTTCACCGCCTCGTCAAACCGGGCCATCAACTCGAACACCACCGTCACATCCTTGCCGCGCCGCACCGCCTTGCACAGCAGATCCAGCACTTCGGAGTGGGCACCCGCGCGGTAGATGGTTTGCTGAATCTGCAGCACGTGCTTGTCTTCGACGGCTTCGCGCAGCAATTGCAGCACGGGCTCAAATGACTCGAAGGGGTGGTGCAACAGGACATCGCGCCGGTCCAGTTGGGCAAACAAAGGCTGCTTGCGCTGCAAGGCCTTGGACCAGGCCGGCTCATAGGGCTTGTAGCGCTGCTTGCTGGGGTCGGCGAGGTCCAGCAACTCCTGCACGCGCACCAGGTTGACGGGGGCCTCCATGCGGTAGAGGGCACAGGGCGGCAGATCAAACTCCTGCAGCAGCATGCGACTGAGTTGCACGGAGCACTGGGCGTTCACCTCGAGTCGCACCGGCTGGCCAAAGTGGCGTGTGTGCAACTGAGAATTCAAGGCCAGGCGCAGATCGGTCTGGTCATCGTCCTGGACCCAAAGCTCGGAATCCCGGGTCAAGCGAAACTGCACGCACTCCAGCAGGTGGTAGTCCGGCAACAGCACCGACAGGTTGGCACGCACGACGCTGGACAACAAGACGAAGGCCTGACGCCCGTGGCTCAGCTTGCCTGGCAAGCGCAGCACGCGGGGCAAGGCGCGGGGAATCTTGAGCACGGCCATGACCGGTGACGATGGCCCGGAACCCTTTTTCTTCTTGGGCTGCAGGCGCAGCAAAAAGTGCAGTGACTTGTTGGCCACCTTGGGGAAAGGTCGGCGGGGATCGATCAAGGTGGTCGTCAGGAGCGGCTTGATCTCCTTCAGGAAGACTTGTTTCACCCAGGCTTGCTGAGCGGTGTCCCGATCGACATGGGACAGGATGGCAATCTTCTTGAGCCCCAACTCGGTCCGCAAGTCGTCGCAGTACACCCGGCACTGTGTCTCCAGCAGGGCGCGCACCCCCTGTGCCACGCGATGAATGCCGGCCTTGAGCGCCTGGGACTCCGGGCTGCCCGGCACCGCCGCCCGCAGGGCCCCCATGTAAGGGGCCATGCGCACCTCAAAGAATTCGTCGAGGTTCGCCGACACGATGGTCAGGTAGCGCAGGCGCTCCAGCACGGGATTGCAGGTCAACATGGCCTGCGCCAGCACCCGGCGATTGAACTCGAGGATCGCCAGTTCGCGGTTCAGCAAGGGCAAAGGCGCTGGCAGTGCCTCTCCTGCGGGCAGGTTGATCGCCACCACCGCCATCATCCTGGCACCACCGGGACCGAGCGCTGCGTGGCCGCCGGGGACGCACTGGACACCGCGGCAGGCGCCGCCGTGCTTTGCAGGGCCTGCTGCACCCCCTGGTGCACCGACAACTCAGACAAATGCTCGTCGGCCACGCCGAACAGGTGCAGCACCTCGAGCACCTGGATCACACTGGCGCTCAAGCGCACGAAGATCAGTCGCACCTGATGTTCCTGCAGTGACTGCGCCAGCTCCTGCAGGCTCTCGACCGCGCCCCCATCGAGATCGGGACTGCGTTCAAGGCTCAGCACCAGCACCCGAGGCCGAAGGCTCACGTCCAGCACCCGCGCCCGGATGTCCTGACACAGCTTGTCGGCGTTGGCAAAGGTCAGACCTTCGTCCGGCCGCAGCACCAGGATGCCCGGCACCGGCTCCGCCTCCGGGAACGTGTGGCGGTCCACAAACACCGTGTCTTTGCCCAAACGACCCAGCTCTTGCACGGCCCCTTTGCCGAGTTGCAGCAAGGCCATGATGAAGCTGATGCCAATGCCCAGCAACAGACCGTCGAGCACCCCAAACAACACCGCACCCAGCGCCGCAGCGATGGCGGTGAGGCGGCTGCGGCGCAACTCGAAATACACCTTCAAGGGGCCCCAGCCCAGGCTCTTCCACATAGAGAAGATCACAATCGCCGCCAGCACCGGCTCGGGCGTTGAGGCCAGGAACGGCAAGCACGTCACGATCAGCACCACCAGCGCCAGCAAGGCCACCCAGCCAGTCGCCTTGCCCTGCGCGCCGTAGACCACACTGGCCGAGGTTTGCGAAAAACCCGCGCCCACCGGCAGGGCGTTGAACAGGCCCGAGGCCAGGTTGCTGACACCCAGCGCCCACAGGTCTCGGTTGGAATCGATGGGGTCTTTCTTGAGCAGGGAATAGGTGCGAATCGAAGTGCAGGATTCGCCGTACACCATCAACATGACGGCAATCGACATCTCGGCCATCTGGCGCCACTGAGTCTGGTTGAGGCTGGGCCAATGGGGGCGCTGCCAAGTCAATTCAATGGCACCGACTTCGGCCACGCCCAGGGCATGCCAACCGAACAGGCGGTTGGCCAGCACACCCAGCACAATGACCGCGAAGGCCATGGGGAGCTTGCGAAAGACCGTCCCCATATACAACAGGGCACAGGCCAGCCCCCCCACCATCACACTCCAGGGCTGCCACTGAGGCACATGGGTCAGCAGCTCCCACGCCATGGGCAGGGCCCCCGACGCGTGGGGCGTGAAGCCCACCAGCGAGGGCAATTGCTTGATGCAGATCACCCAGGCCAGGCCCAGGGTGAAGCCGCGCAGCACTGGGCGGGCAATGAAGTCCGAGATGCGCCCGAGGTGCAGCAAGGCCGCCAACATGAAAATCAGGCCCGTCATGATCACCAGCACGGCGGACAGCCCCATTTGCAGCAGCACATTGCCCCCCGCCAAGGACGCCGTGGCCGCCGCCATCACGGTGGCCGACGAGGAGGTCGGCGCCACCACGGCAAAGCGGCTGCGCCCCAACAGGCCATAACCCAGCAAACCCAGCACCGAAGCCATCAAACCGGCCTGCGGCGGCAACTCGCCCAAACGCGCGTAGGCAATGCTTGAAGAGGCCAGCAGACCTGCCAGAGACACGCCCGCCACCATGTCCATCCAGGACACGGCGGGCCACGACAGGTGCTTGACGGAATCGGTACTCATGGGACCCACAGTCGCTGAAAAGGTCAGGCCTTGGGCTTGCGGATCGCCTTGGCCTCGGCACTCGCGGCATGGAAGCGGGCGCGCACGTCCTTGAGGTCGGCGGCGGGCTCAGGGTAGCTGGGGTGCATGTCCTTCAAGGTATCACGGATGATCTCGGCCACCAGCAGGTTGCGCGAATCCTTGTCATCGGCAGGCACCACAAACCAGGGCGCTTGCGGGGTGCTGGTGCGCTCCAGGGTTTCCTGAAACGCCTCGATGTACTGGCTCCAGTACTCGCGTTCCTGGTAGTCGGACGCCGTGATCTTCCAGTTCTTGCTCTCGTCGGTGAGCCGGTCCTTGAAACGCGCCAGCTGCACGTCGGGACTCATGTGCAGGTAGAACTTGATGACGCGGGTCTGGCACTCGTCGGCCAACAGTTGCTCGAACTGGTTGATGATGTCGTAGCGCTTCTTCCAGACCGACTTCGGGACCAGTTCGTGCACGCGGGCCACCAGCACGTCCTCGTAGTGGGAGCGGTTGAAGATGGTGAACTCACCCCGGGCCGGCGTGCGCAGGTGCACACGCCACAGGAAGTCGCGCGCCATCTCGCTGGCGCTGGGCTGCTTGAAGCTCACCGTGCTGACCCCCTGGGGGCTGACGCCTTGCAGCACATGCCGAATGACCCCGTCCTTGCCGGCGGCGTCCAGGGCCTGGAACACCACCAACAGCGACTGCTTCTTTTCGGCGTACATGGTCCATTGCAGGGCCCCAATCTCGCTGGCCACCTTGACCAGGTCCTTCTTGTTCTTGCTCTGGTGCTTGAGCAAGGCCGCGTCGAGCGTGGGCAAATCGGACAGCTTGTGGTCACTGCGCGGCTTGAACATGTATTTGGAGGCAGTTTGCATAGGGTCTCTCTCGTTGAGGTCACAGGCCAATGGGGCGGAAGGACGCTGCGTGACACCTCACGCAGGGGGCTGCACTGATCCCTGGCGCCGGAGGCAGCCCTCAGCCGGGCTGACCCTTCGGGTGCCGGGGTACCGACTCAGCCGCCAGAGTCGGTGGTGGACTTTCGGAAGCGCACCAAAGACACAAAGAAGAGCACTGCCGTGATGACCGCAAGTGCCAGGAAGTCGGGCCAGACCGTGTAGAAGTCCGCGTTGCGCAACAAAATGGACTGCGCTGACGACACAAAGTGGGTGGTGGGTGCGGCCAACATGATGTCCTGCAGCACCTGCGGCATGCTCTCGCGTGGCGTCGCCCCACCCGACAGCATCTGCAGGGGCAACAAGACCAGCACCATCAAGATGGAGAACTGCGGCATCGAGCGCGACAGCGTGGCCAGGAAGATGCCCAGCGCCGTGGTCGAGAACAGGAACAGCAGCACACAGACCATGAACAGGGCCAGCGACGGGGTCGCGATCGGCACATGCATGACGCCCTTGACCATCCCCACGAAGGCCCCCAGGGTGGCCAGCAGCACCACCAGCCCCATCGACAGCACCTTGGAGATCATGATCTCGCTCGGCGCCACGGGCATGGCCAGGATGTGCTCCATGGTGCCCTCCTCACGCTCGCGGATGACTGCGGCGCCGGTCAGGATGATCGACAACATGGTGATGTTGTTGACCACCTGAATGATGGAAGCGAACCACGAAGCGATCAGGTTGGGGTTGTAGCGCATGCGCATGTCCAGGCTCACCGGCCCGGTGGCCGGGGCGTCGCTGCGGCTCAGGAACTGCCCGACCTCGGTGCTGAGGATCTGTGCGATGTAGCCATTGCCCGTGAAGGCCTGACTCATCTGGGTGGCGTCCACGTTCAACTGAAGTTGGGGTGAACGACCAGCCAGCACATCGCGCTGGAAGTTGCTGGGGATCGACAAGCCAAAGGTGAAGGTGCCCTGGTCCATGCCCGCGTCCATGGCCTGGCGGCTGACCAACTGGGGCGGCATGAAGTAGGGCAATTCGAAGGCTGCCAGCAACTGGGCCGACAGGGCCGAACCGTCCTCGTCGACCACCGCGATGGCCGCCTTGTTGATGCTGTCCGGCATGGCGGTGGCCGCCACGTAGATGTCCAGGCTGAAGGAGTAGAAGATCAGCACCAGCATCATCGGATTGCGCAGCAGGCTCCACATCTCCTTGACGCCCAGGCGGAATATGTTTTTGAAGCTGGGCATCACCGCTCCTGTTTCTTCAGTAAGAACACGGCCAGGCCGAGGATGGTGGGCACCGACGCAGCCAGCGACCAAAGGGCGGTCGTCAACTCAGGGGCACTGAGGCCCTTGTTGAACACCCCACGGCTGATGGTCAGGAAGTGCGCCGACGGGTAGGTGACGCCAATCAGGTGTCCGATCCCCTCCAGCGACGACACGGGGTTGAGCAGCCCGGAGAACTGGATCGCGGGGATCAAGGTGACGATGATGGTGATGAACACCGCCGCCACCTGGCTCTTCATGAACGAGGAGGCCAGCAAGCCAATGCCCGTCGCCGAGAGCGAATAGATCACGGCGGCCATGGCCAGGGTCAGACCGCTGCCGCTCATGTTGACCTGGAACACGACCAAGGCCATCAACACCATGAGGCAGAAGTTCAAGAACGCCAACAACACATACGGCGCCTGCTTGCCCAGCAGGAACTCGGCCCGGCTCACCGGGGTGACGTAGAGGTTGAGGATGGAGCCCATCTCCTTTTCACGCACCACGGACAAGGCCGTCAGCATGGCGGGGATCATCATCAACAGCAGAGGGATCACCGCGGGCACCATGGCGGGCAGGCTCATGACGTCGGGGTTGTAGCGGTAGCGTGTCTCGATGTCCATCGCTGCCGGCGGGGCGGTGCCCATGCGGTCCTGGTACTGCTGAGCCATCCACTGAAGGTGCATCGCCTGCACATAGCCTTGAATGGTGTTGGCCCGGGTGGGCATGGCGCCATCGACCCAGACGCCGACGTGGGCGGTGTCGCCCTTGCCGATGTCGAGCGCGAAGTTGCTGGGGATCTCGACCGCCATTGACAGCTCACCGCTGACCATGCGCCGGTCCATGTCGGCATAGCTGTGGAGGGGCGCCTGCTGCTTGAAGTAGCTGGAGCCCGCGATGTTGTTGGCGTAATCACGGCTCAGCGTGGTCTGATCGCGGTCCAACACGGCATAGCGCAGGTTGTCCACATCGAGCGTGATGCCGTACCCCATGACGAGCATCAGCAAGGTGGTGCCCAGTAGCGCCAGCGTGGCGCGCACCGGGTCGCGCACCAGTTGCAGGCTTTCGAGCTGGCAATAGCTCCAGGCACGCACCAGGCTGAACCCCCGGGGCCGGTGCCGGGCCGTGGGCACGGCCGGGGCCGATGGCGGTTTGGCCGCGGGCGCGACCGCCCCGGCAGCCGGCCCGGCAACCGGTGCCGCAGCGACTGGGGGCGCAGCACCGGGCTTGCTGACGGTTTGCCCTGTGGCGCGCTCAAGGTAGTACAAGAACGCGGCTTCCATGGAGCTGGCCTGACAGCTTTGGATCACGTTGTTCGGGCTGTCGGTGATGACCACCTGACCCGCGTTCATCAGCGAGATGCGGTCGCACATCTGCGCTTCGTTCATGAAGTGGGTGGTGATGAAGATCGTCACCCCGTCTTCGCGCGACAGCTTGATCAGCGACTGCCAGAACACATTGCGGGCCACCGGGTCCACACCCGAGGTGGGCTCGTCGAGGATCAGCAAACGGGGCCGGTGGATGACGGCCGCCGCCAGGGACAAGCGCTGCCGCATGCCCAACGGCAATTGGGCAGGCATGGCGTGGCGGATGTCGGTGAGGTCGAACTGGACGATCGACTCTTCGATGCGCTGCGGCAGGTCGGCCTCCGGGATGCCGTACAAGCGCCCCTGCAGCGCCAGGTTCTGGGTCACGCTGAGTTCGGAATACAGGGAGAAGCCCTGCGACATGTAGCCCAGGTTGCGCCGCGTGGCCAGGTCATCGGCATTGACCTTTTCGCCGAACAGGTAGGCCTCCCCCGAGGTGGGGGTGAGCAAGCCGGTGAGCATCTTCATCGTTGTGCTCTTGCCGCAGCCGTTGGAGCCCAGGAAGCCGAAGATCTCGCCCGGCTCGATCTTGAAGTTCACGGAGCTGACGGCAGTGAAGTCGCCAAAGCGCATCGTCAGGTCCTTGGCCTCGATCGCCAGGGTGTGCTTGGCCCCGGTGTCCAGGGGCGGGATGTGAATCACCTTGAACTGCTGACGGTCCGCGTCGGGCAGCAAGGCCACAAACGCGTCGTCGAGGGTTTGTGTCTGGGTTTTGGACTTCAGTTCAGCGGGCGTGCCCGTGCCCAGGATTTGCCCTGCGTTGACGGCCACCAGCCAATCAAAGCGGTCTGCTTCCTCCATGTAAGAGGTGGCCACCACGACACTCATGCCGGGTCGTTCCAGGCGGATGCTGTCGATCAGGTCCCAGAACTGCGCCCGAGACAACGGGTCCACCCCGGTGGTGGGCTCGTCCAGCACCAACAGATCCGGGTCATGGATCAGGGCGCAGCACAAGCCGACCTTTTGTTTCATGCCCCCCGACAGCTTGCCCACCGGCCGGCTCAGGAAGGGGAACAGCCCCGTGCTGCGCGTCAGGACGTCGATGCGGCTGCGCCGCTCTTCGTCGGTTTGGTTGAACAGGCGGCCAAAGAACTGCAGGTTCTCCTCGATGGACAAGGTCGGGTACAGGTTCTTGCCCAAGCCCTGGGGCATGTAGGCAATGCGGGGACACACCGCCTCCCGGTGCTCGTGGGAACGCATGTCCCCGCCAAGCACCCAGACCTGCCCCAGCTGGATCTTCTTGGAACCCGCCAGCAGTGACAGCAGGCTGGACTTGCCCACGCCGTCGGGGCCGATCATGCCGACCATTCGACCTCGCGGGATGTTCAGGCTGATGCCATTGATGGCCGTGACGCTGCCGTACTGGTGCCGCAGATCGATCACCTGGGCCACATAGGCGTCGAAATTCAACGCGGCTGGAGGCGGTGTCGCTGCCGTGGAGGAACGCATCACTGCGCGTTCTCCTTCTGGGCGCCAGCCACCTTGACCTGCAGGTCAGCGGGCCAGGTGGCCTGCGCGTCCAGCTTGACCCAAGCCACCCCGGGCACTCCGGTCTTGACGCGCTTGATGTTCTGCTGGAGCCACTTGGGATCGACCTTGGCCTTGACCCGGAACATGAGCTTCTGGCGCTCGCTGGCGGTTTCAACCGTCTTGGGCGTGAACTGGGCGGTGCTGGCCACAAAGCTGATCTGGGCAGGCACGGCTTCGCCAGGGAATGCGTCGAGCGCAATGCGCGCCTCGGCCCCCAGGGCAATGCGGCCCGCCACTTCTTCGGGCACAAAGAAGGTCATGAACACGTCGGTGAGGTCGATCATGTTGAGCACCTTGCCGCCGTTGCCGAGCACCTCGCCGGGTTCGGCCAGGCGCGATTGCACGCGGGCCGAGGTCATGGCGATGAGGATGCTGTCGTCGAGCGAGGCGTCCACCTGGGCCAGGGCCGCCACAGCGGCCTTGCGGGCGGCCAGGCTGGTCAGCACCGATGATTTGGCGGCCACAACCGCTTGCTGGGCCACGGCCTCCTGCGCCAGGCTGGCAGCCACCGCGGCCTCCAGGCTGGCCACGCGGTCGCGGTCGTCGTCCCGTTGTTGGGTCGAGGCGGCGCCGTCTTGCGCCAGGTTGTCAGAGCGCACCATGTGTTGGCGGGCCATCTTGAGATCGGCCACCTGAACCAGAGTGCGGGCGGCAGCGCCGGCACGGTCGCGCTCGCGCAGGCCTACCATGACGCGCGCGCTCTCGATGTCGGAATCCGCCTGCTCGATCCGGGCCACGGCCTGTTCACGCTGGGCTTCGAGGGTATCGACCTTCATGCGTGCCAGCACCTGCCCCGCTTGTACCGAATCCCCTTCATGCACCAGCACTTCGATCAGCCGCCCGGAGGTTTGAGCTGCCACGTCGATCTGCGTGGCATCCATTCGACCATTGCCCGAGCCCAGCCCGGCCGGGCCCGGGGCCGGCTTGAAGGTCTGCCAGGCCCAGACGCCGACACCGACGACCACAACGACGGCCACGAGGCCCTGCCATGAGCGGTTCGGCGCTTTTTTGGGCAGGACAGCGGGCTTGGCCGTCGCCGTCGGCTTGGGCGCGGCGGCCGAGGAAGCGGAGGCCACTGCTGGGCGGGGCGCGTTGGCGTTATCAGGGGTAGTGGTCATGGCGTTATTGAGCGGTCGGCGGAACAGAGGAAGAGACAGAGGTGTCGGTCAGCAAGGCCGAACCACCCCCCAGTGCGGCGTACAAATTGATGCGGCTGGCGATCCAGGCCCCACGGGCTTGGGCCAAGGCCTGGGCCAACTGAAGCTGGTCGCGTTGCGCGTCCAAGACCTCCTGGTACGCCGTGGCGCCGCGCTTGAAGCGACTGGTGGCCACGCGGGTGCGCTCTTGTTGGTCCGTCTGATCGGCCTCACTGAGGTCGAGTCGCAGCTTCAGCCAGTGGCTGTTGGACAAGGCATCGTTCACCTCTCGGAAGGCCGTCTGAATGGCCTTGTCGTACTGCGCCACGGACTCGGTGCGACGCCAGGTCTGCAGTTCGTGGTTGGACTGGCGTGCGCCCCCGTCAAAGATCGGCAGGGAAATGCGGGGCGAGAACAGCCATGCGCCGTTGCCGCTGTCGAACAACTGACTGAACTGGTTGCTGCTGACGCCACCGGCTGCGGTCAGCGTGACGCTGGGGAAGAACGCCGCCCGCGCCGCACTGACATTGGCCTGCATGACCCGCAGTTGGTGCTCGGCGGCCATGATGTCGGGCCGGCTTCTGAGCAGGTCGGTCGGCACCCCGGGCCGCAGTTCGGGCCAGTTCTGGGGCGAGACATTGATTTTTTGCAGGGGTGGCAAGGGGCCGCCGACCAGCAAGGTCAGGGCTTGCCACTGCTCGGCACGCGCCTGTTGCAGGCTGTGCAGGCCTGACTTGGCCTGGTTGACCATCAAACGCGTGGAGGCCTGCTCCACGGGCGGCACGGCCCCGGTCTGGATTCGGCGCTGGATGAGGCGCAGGCTCTCCTCGCGGTTCAGCACCTGGCCCCGGGCCAACTCGATCAGCTCATCAGAGCGCCCCAAAGCGACGTAGGTCTGGGCCACCTGAGCGATCAGGCTCAGCACGGCTGCGCGGCGGTTGGCATCGGAGGCCAGAAACTGCTGCAAGGCGGCGTCGCGCAAATCCTGCACCCGGCCCCAAAAATCAAGCTCCCAACTGACCATGCTGAGGCCGACTTGATAACCGCTGTTGACGGCAGGAATACCGAACAAAGCGGCGTTGTCGTTCAAGCCAGCGCGATTGGCGGAGGCACTGGCGTTGATTTTTGGCAAACCTGCTGCATATTCGATGCCATAGGCTTTTTGCGCTTGCATGACCCGCGCCATGGTGGCGCGTAAATCGCTGTTATTGGCCAAGGCGCGCTCAATCAGAGATTGCAATTGCGCATCGGTGAAATACTGCTGCCATGGCATTTGGGCCAGGGAGGTCACCCCCCTGCCCGACGAGGCGGATGATGCCGACTGCGGTGCATCGAACTGGGCAGGGGCCGCCCAGCCTTGCTCAGGCTGGCTTTTCTCTGGGGGCATGGCACATCCCCCAACCAACAAGCCCATCATCAGCAAAGCGCCAGCGCTTCGCAGACGTGGGACGCCCTCTCTCGTCAGACCTGGCATAGATACCTCTCGCCTCAAATTCATTTAATTCGGCTGCGAATGGTAAAGCCTGAAAACCGATTATTCTTTTGAACCTTTATTTAATTACAATATATTGCCTGACTGTTCAACAACACACAAAAGCATCATTTTGAAAACAATAACTAATATTTTTTACGTTTACCCCATCATCAAAAAATGGCGGCTTCAATCGTCGATATTGAACAAATCATTGAATCATTAATGAGCAATCAGTTTGCCATTCAAGAAATCAAGTTGAATCAAACGATTGCAGCCCGCGGCGCAAAGCTTGTGCCGTCAGCCCCGCCCCCCTCCAACCCTGGAACAACGCGGTCTGCCGCCAACACCGGCCTGCGCGGGGTCCCACGCACCGTCATGGCAAGCACCCACTGGGTGTCGGGATTCGAGGGGATCACCCACCTGAGGTCGAGCCCAGGCTGAAGGGCGTCGGTTTGCCAGCGGGCCTGGTCGACTGGCCCACGGGCACCATGGCCTGGGGACGCCCAAGGGAGATCGAGCGTGGGGTAACTGGGGTACTTGAGTGACTGGGGGGCCAGACACGCGGCAAGCACAGCCACCGCAAACGGACTCGGTTGGCATGGTTGCCCGTGCCCATCTTGCACATGGCTTTCGGCGAGCCCAAAACGAAAAAGTCCTAGAACATTTCTGTTCTAGGACTATCCGTTTGGTGCGGCTGGCAGGATTCGAACCCACGACCCCTTGGTTCGTAGCCAAGTACTCTATCCAACTGAGCTACAGCCGCTGAGATTTCTATTGTAACCTATTTTTTGTTCTTTTTTCAAGTTTTTGAATTTTTTATTCAACTACTTGCTTTTGAGAACTGACCGCCGGTACGGGCTGCTTCGTTTAGCGAAGACCTCGATTATGCACTACTTTTGACCCCAAAAGCAAGAAGCGCCAAAAAATCTGAACGGCGCTCCGACGGGGCTTGGGGTGCCGGCCCCGAACGACCGGCTCGCGATGGTCCAGAATACGCCTTTAGGCAGGGCAGATCGCGCGGCAAGTCATGAACGTCAACAAGCTGGCTCAGGCTGGACTGAACACAAGCATCGCAGCCCAAGGCTGCACGGATGATCGAAACGAACCAACGGCACGACCGCTCCCGGGCGTGCCGCCGCACAACAGGCGGCGACCCGCGGACACCCAGCAGTGGATGGCCCGCTCGTGCTGAGTGTGGTGATGGCCTGCCTGGTGCTGCGCGTGGCCGACGGAGACACCCTCACCGCCCAATGCCCCCACCAGCCGCCCATGAAGTCTGGCGCGCCGTGGCCCCTGCCCGTCAAGGTCAAGGTGCGCCTGGCCGAGATTGACGCGCCAGAAAAGGGCCAGGCTTTCGGGCAGCGCAGCAAGCGGGCGCTGGAGCAACTGTGCCTTGGGCGCATGGCCCAGGTCCGGGCCACAGAGAGCGACCGCTATGGGCGTTGGGTGGCCCACGTCCAATGCCAAGGCCTCGATGTGAACGCCCAACAAGTGCGCTCGGGCATGGCCTGGGTCTACGAGCGTTATGCCCAAGACCCGCAATTGCCGCGGTTGCAGCAGCAGGCCCAGGCGCAACGGCAGGGTCTGTGGGTGGAGGCACGACCGACCCCGCCATGGACCTTCCGCCAACAACGCAAGGCCCCCAAATCGCCACCCCCTTGAGGCCAGACTTGGGCAAAATCGAGGGCGAGAACAAAGGCTGCACAGCAGACATTCAGGGAGAGCGTGATGGGATCGGTGATTTGCCGCGAATGCGGCACCCGCTTTGAAGGCAAGGCCTTCGTCTGCCCCAACTGCAAGGCATGGCGTGGCGTCGCCGGCACGGGCGCGCAGCCCAGCGAGGAATCCGATGGCAGCTGGCTGCAGGCCGTTGCGTTGGTGCTGATGGCGCTGACGTTGCTGGCCACCCTGGGCGTGGCCCTGTTCTGGCCCGATGCACCTCAGCCGGTGGTGCGGCACATGAGCCGAGCGCCCCACAGTGACGCCCTGCCGGCAGCCCCGAACCGGCTCGCGGCCCCGACCACCAGCCCAGGGCTGAAGCCCTGAGCGCCTGGGTTCACAGCGCCCCATCCGCCGCCCGTGAGCCACCGCAGGCCAGCGGCCCGCATCAGCCCCGTCGCAGGGCCCTGGCTTGACCGCTCAGCCCAGGGGCTTCCAGGCCGGCGCTTCACGCTCCGGGTAGTCCTTGGGCCGGTACTGCTGCATCGCATCGCGTTGCTGCAGGCGCTTGACCTGTCCCGGCTTGGGTTTGGGGGCGTGGAGTTCGTATCGGTGCGACTTGCTCATGACTCGGGCTCTCCGAAGAACATTCAATGCAGGGTGTCGCTGCTGTCCAGGGCTCGGTCGAGCGCCAACTTCTCAAAAGCGTGACGCAGGTGGGGCGGGGCCTCGATGTCAAAGTCATCGGGCGCCTCCATCCAGAGGTCCTGCAAGCTGTCGGCCTCCAGAGGGGTCAGTACCCACTGGTCCACCAACGATTGAATCCAGGGTTCCATGGGCATGAGCTGAGCGGACATTCCATTCTCCTTGTGGGAAGTGACTGCATAGCCGATAACCCATCATGGCAGAACGCGATGACAGCGCAAGCCTCTGACACTGCGCCTTTTGGCCTATTCACAACACTTGCCTTTTGCGCTTGCGCCCACTTGACGCCGGGGTGTCACCTGAGACCCAGGCAAATCAGGAGGCAGCGCGTTAGCATGTTCGAATCTCCCGGCGGCGCCTGGCGCGCTGCCGCCCGTGTGGGGGCCCGCTGACGGGCCCACGCCCCCCTGAATTTTGTGCAAGCCCATGGACGGACAAACCGACACCGCGCCCACCGACAAGACCCCGCTGAGCTACCCCTTCGAGGCCCTGCCTCCGCGCGGCACCACCCTGGAAGTGGCACCCGGGGTGCACTGGATCCGCATGCCCCTGCCCTATGCGCTGGACCACATCAACCTGTGGGCGCTGGACGACGGCGACGGTTGGGCCTTGGTCGACACGGGCACCCGCACCGACGAAAACGCCCAGGTCTGGCGTGCGCTGTTCGCCAACGCCCCCGACACGCGCGGCCTGACCCGCATCCTGGTCACCCACATGCACCCCGACCACATCGGCATGGCGGGCTGGCTGACGCGCAAGTTCGATGTGCGCATGTGGATGACCCGGCTCGAGTACATGAGTTGCCGCGTGATGGTGTCGGACACCGGTCGCGAAGCGCCCCCCGAGGCCATCGACTTCTACCGCCATGCGGGCTGGGGCGACGCCGCCATCGAGAGCTACCGCCTGCGCTTTGGCAACTTTGGCAAGCACATCCACGCCCTGCCGGAAAGCTATCGCCGCATCCGCGACCAGGAGGTGCTGAACATCGGCGGTCGCCACTGGCGGGTGGTGGTGGGCACAGGGCATTCGCCCGAGCACGCCTGCCTGTACTGCGCCGAACTGGGGGTGCTGATTTCGGGCGACCAGGTGCTGCCGCGCATCTCGTCCAATGTGTCGGTCCACCCCACCGAGCCCGATGCCGACCCGATGAGCGACTGGCTGGATTCACTGGCCAAACTCAAGCGCGAGATCCCTGCCGATGTGCTGGTGCTGCCGTCGCACAATGAACCCTTCCGTGGCTTGCACGCCCGGCTGGACCGCCTGGCCACGGGCCAGCAAAAGTCATTTGACCGCCTGCGCCGGGCGCTGCTCCAACCGCGCCGCGTGGTCGATGTGTTTGGCGCCCTGTTTGCGCGCCCCATCGGCGAACAGGACGTGGGCCTGCTGGGCATGGCCACGGGCGAAACCCTGGCCTGTCTGAACCACCTGATCAGCCGCGGTGAGGTGTGGCGTGAAACGCGTGATGGCGTCCACTGGTACCAACTGTGCGATTTCCAGGCGGCCCCCGGCATGGCGCATGACGCAGGGCTCCCAGACACCTCAGCAGCCAGCGGGCCTTGAGCAGCCAACGCAGCGCCCCGGCCCCCACCGATCCCCTCCCCCACACCACGAGACACGAGACAAGAGGCCCCCATGGACATCCGAGACGCTGTGGCGTCGCGCCGCTCGGTGCGCGACTTTCTGGACACCCCAGTGCCCGAAGCGCTGTTGCGCCGCGTGCTGGAACAGGCCCTGCGGGCGCCCTCGGGCGGCAACCTGCAGCCCTGGCACCTGCACATCCTCAGCGGTGAGCCGCTGGCGCGCCTGAAGGCCACCATGCAGCAACGCCTGCAGCAGGGCGGCGCCGAAGGCAGCGAGTACGACGTCTACCCCAAAGAGCTGGTGTCGCCCTACCGCGACCGCCGCTTTCAGGTGGGCGAAGCGCTGTACGCCCAGCTCGGTGTGCCGCGTGAGGACAAGGCCGCCCGGCTGCGCTGGTTTGCCCGCAACTACACCTTCTTTGGCGCCCCGGTGGCGTTGTTCTGCAGCGTGGACCGGCGCATGGGCCCACCCCAGTGGTCCGACCTGGGCATGATGCTGCAAACCCTCATGCTGTTGCTGCGCGCCGAGGGCCTGGACAGTTGCGCCCAAGAATGCTGGGCCATGTACCCCCAGACCCTGGCGCCGTTCCTGCAACTGCCGCCCGAGCGCATGCTGTTCACGGGCATGGCCATTGGCTACGCGCGCGAGGACGCCCTCGTCAACCAGTGGCGCAGCAGCCGCGCGCCGCTCGACGAGGTTTGCCGCTTCGAAGGGTTCTGACCGCGCTGCGCACGCAGCCCCGGTGCGCGCCCCGATCACGCGGTTAGGCGGTCAGCGCCCGGTCGGGGTGATGGGTAGGGTGCCAGGTGGGGCTGGCGGTGGTGGCGCGGGCGGCGCCTCGGTGAGCTTGAGCAGGATGTCGGCGTACCAGACGCAGTTCAGCCCCAGCGACTCGTCCTGCACCAGGTCCCGGTTGCCCATGTCCATGCGCGACGAATGCACGCCCAGCAGCTTCCAGGGCAGCGCCTGCGTGGCCCCCTGCGGATGGGGGTGGCGCAACACCACCGGCGCGCCACTGGTGCCGCGGTGGGTGCGTGCGTCGGTCAGGAAGAAGCCCTTGCCTTGAAACCGGATGCCATAGGGCGACGCCACCACCGCGTGGCGCAACACCGGCAGGTGGTGCACCGCGTCATGGAAACCCAGCGGAAAGCCCACCACCAGCAACGATGCGTCCACCGCCACCTCGGACAACTCACGCACCAGGTGGGCCGGGGTGTAGGCCCGGATCACCGCGTGCGGCGGCAGCTGCGCGCGGTCCAGCTCGAGCACGGCCACGTCGATGTCCCCACCCGAATCCCGCCCTTGGCGCCACACCGCCCGGCCGCCCTGGTAGAGCAGGATGGAGAAACCCGTGGAACGGGTCAGGTCGCTGAGGTCCAGGTGCAGCTCGATCTCCAGGCGGTCGGGCAGGTGCCCGCTGGCCTCGTCGATCACCACATGGCGACTGGTCACCAGGTAGAGGCGGTCGTCGCGCTCAAAGAAGAAGCCGCTGGCGTTGGTCAGCCCCTGACGCCCCAGAAAGGCCGACACCCGCGGGGCCGACAGGAACAAGGGGTCCACAGGCGCGGGGGCCGGTGCGGGCACACCAGGGGCGGCGAAGGGGGGCGCAGAGAGGGTCATGAACAAGTCCGGGCAAGGCGCTGACGCCAGACATCTGGCGCACGGGGTCACGCACGGGTCAACCCCCAAGGCAAAGGCACACAAAGCGCTGCATGGGCCAGCCCAGTGTAGGGGCAAGCGCCCCACGGCCGCCCTGGCCGCGGTGCCGATCAGCCCTCGGCCCCCTTGTCGGGTGGGGCGTTTTCAGCCAGCCAGGCGTCGAAGGCCTCTTGGGCGCTGCGGCGCAAGGCCGGTGCGAACACCACCTTGTCGCCCAGGTACAGGCAGTGGCGGATGACGGTGTAGGGGTTGAAGCTGAGCTGTGGATGGCGCTCTTCAAAGTACTGCTTGTAGCGCTTCACCAAGCCGATCTTCTCGCGCACGATGACGTTGAACTCAGGCCGTGTGATCTGGGGCGACCAGCGCTTGATGTGCTCGACAAAGCCGTCCACCTTGCTGGGCTCAAAGGCAAAGTCCTTGAAGAAGTGGTTGGCAATCTTGAGGAAGGTGAAGGCATTGAGTTCGGCCTTGGCCTGCGCTTCTGGCGAGGCCACAGGCAGCTCGGAGGCCGCGCCCTCCGGGGCGGTGTCGTCCAGCGCCGAATGCAGGGCGGCGTCGGTTTCGTCACGGATCTGGCGAAACTCGCGGTCGGCCAACTCAAACAGGGCCGACAGCACGTTGATGCGCCGCTTGAGCGCATTGGGGATGGATTTCTTGTACTTGATCTGGTGGTCCAGCACGCTCCAGGAGTCCTGGATGATGGTGCGCACCTGCAACTCGAACTGCGTCACCGGCCAGTGCATGTCGGGCGACAGGCCCAGCTCGACCGGGCTGAAAGCCAGGTCCAGGTGCAGCCCCTTGTAGCCAAACGAGTCGTCGGTGCCCTCCACCTTGGCAATCTTGTCAGTGATCTCAATCACGCCGAAGTTGGGGCGGATCGCCTCGGCCGTCTTCCAGATCTCATCCTCGTAAAGGCACACCACCCGCAGGCCCAGCAAGTCGGTGATGTGGGGCTGGATGCTGTAAGGCTGGTTCTGATCTTCGAGCGCCTGGCGGTACTTGGCCGAGAACTTGCGCAGGCATTCATCGAGCTGCTTGACGCGCCCCTCGACCTTGGACACCCGCAAGCCTGGCTGCGCCGCCAGCAGGCCCGCGATGCGCTTTTGCAGCGCTTGGCGAAGGGTGCTCAGTTCGGCCGCGTGGGCCTGATGGAAAGCCCGAAAGGCCTGCTGTTCAAGCTCGAAATCACGGGACGGCATGGCGGGCTCAGGGGATGACAAAAGAAGGGCCGGGCCAGCCGCCCAAACGGCCGTGCCCTGAAAAATTCATTCTGCCATAGGGGCTCATGCGCCCCACCGAGCGCCCCTGGTTGGTTGAGCCCAGCCGGTGCAGGACAAGCCCGAACCACGCCTGGCGAATCACCTCCCCAGACCCAAGCCACCCTGCCCTCCAGTGGGCCGACCTGGAGCCCTCAGAAGCCTTCACCCGTCATAACACAAATGAGAATCATTATTTTTTAAGCGATAATCAAGCGTTCATCTTCCCGCTACATCAGCGCAGGGAAGTTCTCTTTTTGTTCAAGCATGATCCAGGTTCCTACTCCCCTTCGCGCTGCCCACGCGCCCTCCATCGGCCCTGCCCCCCTCCGCCCACGACTGACCCACGTGGCCCATGCCATCTTGGTCGCCAGTGCCTGCAGCGCATGGGCCATGGCGGGCGCCCAGACACCCCCGCCAACTGAGACCTCGCTGACCGAGGTGCAGATTCGCGACGATCTCTCAGCGCAGGGTTACCAGGGCCAGCCCAGCCAGACCGCAGCCACCCGCACCGAAACCCCCTTGATCGAAACCCCACAGTCGGTGCGCGTGGTCCCGCAGGCCCTGATGGAAGACCTGGGCGCACGCCGACTCGCAGACACGGTGGACTACGTCAGCGGCGTCACCCGCTTGAACGACTTCGGCGGCACCTGGGACAACTACGCCATCCGCGGCTTCAGCAACACCGACGGAGGTCAGCTGCTCAATGGCTTTGCGTCCAACCGTGGCTATGGCCCGCAGCGCGATGTGGCCTCGGTCGAACGCATTGAATTCCTCAAAGGCCCCGCCGCCGCCCTGTACGGCAGCAGCGAGCCTGGCGGTACCCTGAACGTGGTGACCAAGAAGCCGCAATTCCGCTCCGCGCACCAGGCCAATGTGCAGGTGGGGGGCTTGGGCTACCGACGTGCCACCCTCGACAGCACCGGCCCATTGAGCGAGCAGCTGGCCTACCGGCTGAACCTGGCCGCCGAAGACGGGGCCAGTCGAAGCACGCTGGTGGACAACCGCAAGATGGTGGTCGCTCCGTCCCTGACCTGGAAGCTGAGCCCCCAAACCGTGTTGAATTACGAAGCAGAGTTCATTCGCATCCGCACCCCCTTGGACCGGGGCATCGTGCAGGTCAACGGCAACGTCAGTGCGCTGCCCAGCGACCGATTCCTGGGCGACCCCAGCCGCGGGAACCTGCAGGTGAACGGCGACACCCACCAGCTCACGCTGGACCACGAGCTGGGCGCAGGCTGGCGCACCCGCTGGGGCGCGTCGCACCGCAGCACCGAGTTGTACGGCTCAGCCGTCGACCTGATCGGCTCGCTGGCGGCCAATGGCCGCACCCTCACCCGCCGGGACAGTTGGCGCAGCCTGCCCGCGCAGGACACATCGCTGCAAGCCGAACTGGAAGGCAAGTTGCAAGCGGGGGGCTTCAGGCACACCGTGCTGGCCGGCGTAGAAACCTGGCGCCTGGTCACAGAACAGAACATCAACTACTCCAACCTGGCCACCCAGCCCTTCGCCATCGACATCTACAACCCCGTCTACAACCAGGCCGCGGGCACCCTGACCCCTGGCTTCAGCCTGTACGACCGCCAACGCGCCGCAGGCCTGTTTGTGCAAGATCAGATCGACCTCAGCACCCGATGGAAACTGCTGGCGGGTCTGCGCCTGGATCGCTTTCACCAAGACAGCGAAAACCGCCTGACCGCCACCCGCCAGGTGCAAACCCACACCGCGACCACCCCCCGCCTGGGCCTGACCTACCTGATCGATCCCAACACCTCGGTCTACGCGTCTGCGGGGCGGTCGTTCCGACCGAACGCTGGCACCGACGAGCGCGGGCAAGCCTTTGCACCGCAGCAAGGCCAAGCGCTGGAAGTGGGGGCCAAATGGCAATCGCCTGACCAAGCACTGATGGCGAGTGTGGCCTTGTTCGACATTCGCAAAACCAATGTCCTGACCCGCAGCCCGACCAATGCCAACTACAGCGTGGCCGCCGGCGAAGTTCGCAGCCGCGGACTGGAGCTGGATGCGGCGGGGCAACTGAATCGACACTGGCGCCTGACCAGCAACTTCGCCTACACCGATGCCGAAGTCACCCGCGACAACAACCCAGCCCTGCTGGGCAAGCGCTTGCTGAACATCCCCCGCGTCAGCGCGGGCCTGTTCGCCATGCGTGAAGACCTGGCCCCTTGGGGCGGTCGCTACGGGGTGGGGGGTGGCCTGGTCCATGTCGGAGAACGCACCGGCACCGCCACCGACACCTACCGACTGCCGGCCTACACCACCGCCCGGGTCAGCAGCTACTGGCAGATGGACAAACGCACTCGCTTGACACTGGACGTGCACAACCTGTTCAACCAGACCTACTACACCGCGTCCTGGGGTGCCCTGACGGTCATCCCTGGGCTGGGTCGGCAGCTGGTGGCCGGCTTGCAAGTCGCGTTCTGAGCGAGCGACTAGCCGGGACGCCGTCGGTCGCACGGCGCCCTGACCGCGCGGCCGAAGGCTTGACCGGGCCCGAGCCGCTAGCCTCCCCGAGCGGCTCCACCGTTGGGATGGCAGCACCCAACCACCGGACTGGCAAGGGCCGCCACTGAGGCCCCTGCCCCATCACAGCGCCCGGTCCCAGCCACGGCCCCTGCCCCAGTCCCACCGGCTCGTGGCCGCTCAGGGCGCGGGCCGTGTGAGGCGGTAAATCAGCAAGGCGGCCCGGATGGCGCCGCGTTCGATGGACGCGATCTCCAGCGCCTCGTCGTCGGTGTGGGCGCCACGCCCCTGGGCGCCCAGGCCATCGATGCCCACGGTGTAGGGCGCGACAAACTGCACGTCGCCCGCGCCCCGCCAACCTGGGTCCAGCAGTTCGATGCGGCCCAGGCCGGCATCCTGACTGGCTTGCGAGTACCGCGCCGCGAGTTGCTGCCCCGCCTCGGTGGGCGGCATCGGTGGGTAGGTTTCAGTGAACCGGATGGTGGCCGATGTGCCCGGCAGATTGCCCGTGGTGACGATGCTCTGCATCTTCTGACGCGCCCGCTCGCCTTGCTCGGGCGACAGGTAACGCAGGTCACCACGCACCTCGGCGTCGCGGGCGATGACGTTGGACTTGCCCAACACGGTGGCCGTGGCGGAGTCTTCGGCGTAGCGCACCTCGGTGCCGCCATAGACCAGACCCGGGTTGAAGGTCAGATGGGGCTCCACCACCTGTTCGCGGAAAGCATTGAGGATGCGCGCCGCCTCATAGACCGCGCCATGGCCCGAAGCGCTGGAGAACACCCCCATCGAATGCCCCGGCTTGCCCTTGACGCGCAACACCCAGCCGCCCGCAGCGCGGCGCGCGATGCTCACGGAGTCCGTCCCCTGGTGTCTGTGACTGCTTTCAAATGACAGCGCATAGTCGGCCTTCTTGGCCAAGGCCACCAGGTCAGCACGCGCCACCGTCAGGGGTCGGCCGGTGCGCTCCTCATCCCCGGTCAGCATGACATCGATGCGCGCCGGCGCCAAGGCGCCCACGGCCTGGAGAGCGCGCAAGGCCTCGAGCAGGATCACATCACCGCCCTTCATGTCATTGACGCCCTGACCACGCACCCAATCGCCATGGCGCTCCCAGAGCGGCACCGCGCTGGACTTCTCAAACACGGTGTCCAGGTGCCCCAGCAGCAGCAGCCGCTGGCCCTGCCCGCCATCGTGCGTGGCGACCAAGTGGCCCGCCCGCTTCATGGCCGGAGGCATGTCGATCCAGCGGGTTTGAAAGCCCAGCGCGTCCAGCTCGGCACGGAACAGATCGCCCACCGCGCGCACCCCCTCGGGGTTGAGGGTGCCGCTGTTGATGCGCACCGCTTTCTCCAACAGCACCAGGGCTGCGGGCGAGCGCTGCTGGACAGCGGCGACGATTTTTTGTTCGGTGTCAGAGAGCTGGGCCTGGGCAGCGCCACTGAGCGCCACCAGCACCAGGGCCAGGGCCACGAAAGGTTTGATGAACATGATGAAAGTCTCCGTTTGCCGGGCGTGAAGGGGGCGCCATCTTCCTCGGCGCCCCAACGCATCGCGGCACCAGGTGGCGAGCCCGCACGGGTCCAACCGCCCCGGCGGCCAAATGGCCAGACCACGACCCCAGCGCCCCCAAGCCGCTGCGTGGGCATGGTAAGCGAAGGCCGAACAGACGCGGTGGCTGAGGCCCAAGCCCTGGACCGCTGCCTGGTGGGTCATGCGACGCACCAATCACCCTGCATCGCCCCCAGCCCCCCCGTCCCGCATCAAGAAGCGTGATAACCAGACGGGTTCACGCCCACGGATTCGGCATCTTTTCAGATGTTTGACATGTCTCAAGAATTCGCCCACTTGCCCACGCTGCGCGCCTGAGCAAGCAGACCAAGCCCACGCCAGCGTCCCGCCTTGCTTGAGGGTGGCGCTGAGACGTGACGAGCCATCACAACAACATTGGAAGAGACAACCACCATGACTCCCTCGTTTCCCTTTCGGCCTTTGGCCGGTTCACTCGCGGCCCTGATGACCGCAGGCCTGATCAGCGCTTGCAGCGGCGGCCAGGGCGCCACGGTCGAGGGTGCGTTCGACCGCCAACTGGCGTTTGACAAGTCCAGTTACACGACCATCACCGTCACCCTGGACGGCGTGAGCACCCCCGTGCGCTGGTACCGTGAGGTGTGCTACGTGGCCAAGCCCATGCAGCTGGCCCCCACCCAGGCCGCGGGCGCCGTCGACAACCAGACCTGCGGTTACCAGAACATGAACATCTTTGTGCGCGAGGTGGACGCCGCGCGACAAGACAACGCCATCTTCCTGAACGTCAACAACGCCGGCTGGCTGGCCAGCTACCAAGGCGGCAAGGGCGGCTGGAACGGCAAGGACGCGATCACCAGCGCCAACTACAGCGGCGCCGACATCGTGAACGGCGGCAGTTATGTCAGCACCAGCGACACCGACAAGCGCGGCGCCGCGCTGGCGCGTGGCTTTGTCTACATCAACATGGCGTCGCGCAGCCGCGGCGCCCTGGCCCCCGCGGGCGTGTACGCCGACGGCATCTACCAAGGCAAGGCTCCCGCCGCCATCGTGGACGCCAAGGCCGCGGTGCGCTACCTGCGCCTGAACGACAACGCCATGCCCGGCAACGCCAGTCGCATCGTCGTCAACGGCACCAGCGGCGGTGGCGCCCAAACCACCCAACTGGGGGCCACTGGTGACAGTGCCGACTACCTGCCCTACCTCCGGGCCGTGGGCGCCGCCGGTATTGACAGCAACGGCAACAGCACCGGGCTCAGCGACCAGGTCTACGCGGTGGTGGCCTACTGCCCCATCCAGGACCTGGGCAGCGCCGACCTGGCCTACGAGTGGATGTTCAACGTGCTCAACACCCGCAATCTGGTGTCGGCAGACCAGAAGGCCGGGTTGATCGTCGACGCCAACGGCAACGAACTGGTGCGCGCCTCCAACCCCGACCCCAGCGGCAGCGCCCACTTGATGAGCCAGTTTGTCACCTACCAGGCCAGCCTGGGCCTGAAAAACGACGACGGCAGCGCACTGACCGCCGACAACCTTCTGGCCGCGCTGCAAAGCGAGTTCCAGAAAGCCGCCACTGCCCACGTCAAGGCGGGCAAATCATGGGTCGCCTACAACGCCACCGGCAGTGCAGCGGCCAACGGCGTGGCCGGCGGCAGTGGCACGCTGTCGTACAAGAACGATTTCATCAACGTGGACGCCAACGGCAACGTCACCTTCTTCAACCTGTCGAACTACCTGAAATTCGTCGCCAAGCAAGCGCGCCTCAAAGCCGTGCCCGCCTTCGACCAGCTGGGCCAAACCCCGGCCCTGGCGGCCACCCGTACCAATGACACCACCCAGGCTGGCGCCACCATCTATGGCAACTACAGCGGTGGCGAATCCAACCTGTTTGGCACCGCGGCCCAGGTGTATTCCAACTTCACCGAGTACGCCTGGAACAACAACAACGGTGGCGACGCCATCAACGCCACCCAGAGCGGTGTGGGCCTCAAGAACAGCGGTTACACCTGGGCCAACAACCCGCAACAGGCCGCTCTGCTGAACCAGTACAAGCTGATCAACTCCTTGGCCTACATTGGCAAGACCGACGCCATCACCCCCCACTGGCGCATCCGCGTCGGCGCCCGCGACCGCGACACCTCGTTCACCGTGGCCTACAACATCAGCCGCGCGCTGAAGGCCGACGCCAAGGTCAAGACCGTGGACTACGCCCTGGCGTGGGACCAGGGCCACGCCGGCAACTACGACGTGAAAGACGCGTTCAGCTGGATCGACCAGCGACTGGCGGCTGCGAACTGAGGGGGTTGGCGAGTTGAAACCAAGGTCAGCGCTGGGCCTGTGGTTGGCCTTGTGGGGCGGGAGGACCTGGCCCTGGCGCGGCCTGACCTGACCTCGCCTGACCTCGCCTGGTGCGGCGTGGTTGGGTTAAGTTGGGGCTTCGGAACGGAAGCTGTGGCTTTGACCGGCGCAAGTCCTGCCGCCGGCTGGGTGGACGCAGGGAGGGCTTTCGGGAGCCAGAGGCGTTGAGGGTCTGGCGTGGGCTGGAAGTGCTGGGGCAATACAGGGGTGCGCGTCACCGCCAGCGGGGCCAAATCATTTGTGTTTGAGTCCAAGCTCAACCGGACCAACATCCGGCGCACGATTGGGGATGTTCGGAGCTGGACCATTGAGGCCGCCCGGGCAGAAGCCAACCGCTTGCGCGTGGAGCTGGATGGAGGCAATGACCCCCGCGAGCTGTAACGCGAACGCCTGGAGGCGAGAGCCGCCAAGGCTGCGCAAAAGGTGGCCCAGGCCGTGACCGTTGGCGAAGCCTGGAGTGCTTACGTGGAAGCCCGGCGCCCACGGTGGGGCGACCTGCATTACCGCGACCACATCGCCAAGGCCAAGGCTGGCGGCGAGCCCGCCACACGCGGCACGCGGGGCCGCAAAGAAACCGTGGCCGGGCCGCTGTACCCCTTGATGCGAATGCCCCTGCGCGAACTGACCGCGAGCGCCATGTCGGCCTGGGCGGAAGCCGAAACCCAAACCCGCCCCACGGCTACCGCCTTGTCGTGGCGTTTGCTGCGAGGCTTTTTGAGCTGGTGCAGTGAACAAAGCCAATACGCCCAGGTGCTGCCCCCACAAAACCCGGCCAAAGCCAAGGTGGTGCGCGAAGTGGTCGCCAAGCCCAAGGCCAAGCAAGACGTTTTGCAACGCGAGCAATTACCTGCTTGGTTTGCGGCCGTGAAGCAGTTGAGCAATCGGTCCGCCGCGAACTATCTGCAAATCTTGCTGCTGACCGGCGCCCGCCCCGGTGAAGTGCTGGCCCTGCGCTGGGAGGACGTCAACGAGAAATGGAAAGGCCTGACCATCCGCGACAAAGTGGAAGGCGAGCGGACTATCCCGCTGACCCCTTATGTGGCCCACCTGTTGAGCCAACAACCCCGCATCAATGATTGGGTGTTTGCCAGCCGATCCAGCGACCCGAAGATGGCAGACAAGCCAATGAGCACGCCCCACAAACTGCATGAGCAGGCTTGCGGGGTGGCAGGCCTGGAGGGGCTGACCCTGCATGGCCTGCGGCGCTCATTCAAAACGCTGACCGAATGGGTTGAGGCACCGACCGGGGTGGTCGCGCAGATCATGGGGCACAAGCCGAGTGCAACAGCGGAGAAGCATTACACGGTGAGGCCGTTGGATCTGCTGCGGATGTATCACGAGAGGATTGAGGGGTGGGTGCTGGGGGAGGCTGGGTTTGGAATATCGGTGAGACCTTGAATCTTGCGCACGTAGCGCCCGATTTCGACCATAAGCTGTCTTCTTGCACGAAGTCGCGAACCGCTGCTACAGAATGAGTACGGGTCATTTGATCCAGTTGATCGAATGGCCTGGACCTACATAAGCAGCCCCATACCGCTCTATGTTCTGTGATCGCGACCGTCACTAGCCCGAACGGGCGGCCCTGGCGACACTCGAACGACCGATGACGTGCTGAGCGGTAGGCAGAACTGTACCCAAGGTGATGTACCCCTGCTAAATCGAGTCGCGGGGTAACTACCCATCCATGCTGGCTTGGCCGGAACCTCAGCGGCTCCTTCGGTTGCGCCAGGATCGAACCCGAACCGCCTGAAAAGCGTGGGTGTCAAACATAGGTCGTCATACAAGAGTGAGCGGTGCAAAACTAACTTGCACATCTGCCCGCTGGCTGTTACCAGTGCTCCACGGTTAGATCATCATGGTAGCCGCCCATCAGCAGTGGCTGGGCCTTACTTCCGGACTGATTAGGGCCTACACTTATCGACAGTGTATCGCGCCGAAATCCGCCAATGGTACGATCTATGTGATTAATAATGGGAACGAAATGTATATCGACATAAAATCTACGTTTGACCTAGATAAAATTGTTAAAAAATTCGAAGTAGCCTTCCGGAGTTACGTCGCGGACGAACTAATCCAGGCAATCCCTAATGCTACGCAACTTCAATCTGAAATTGCATCTATCCAGACCGGATTCGACAATTCCACTTTTATCTTAGCCTCAAGATACAAAGGGAAAATAGGCCAAATCAAGGCCAACCATGATGCCATTTTCAAACAAGTAGAACTATCTAGGAACTCATATCTCACCCAAACATACCCAGGCGACGTACCATACGTATCCACGATAGTTGATATTTTTGTTTTGTTTTTCGAGAAATGCTATAGCAAGCACTCTCTGGTGCGAAACTTCACATCGGCGGAGGAGTTGCTTTATAGCGTGAACAGCTATCACCGACTACGCAACGATCTTTCGCACCCAGGGTCAAAACAGATTTTAGTGGAGGATGCGGCTCTAGTCTCCAAGTTTGTAAAAAAGATATCGGAAGCTATCGACGATAAATATTTTTGGTTCACATCGAGAGCGGATTTAATTACTCTGATTGCTGATTTTTCCTCCTCGATTAACAGTGAACCAAAAATAATTCAAAACATCAGCGAATTACCGCTACAACACAGGAAATTGTTTTGCCGAGAAGATGAGCTTCAACGTCTTCACGATTATATCGTCGGCAAAGATGGCTATAGACGTGTCGCGGGATCTGTAATTGTCTACGGCTATGGAGGAATTGGAAAAACAGCTCTCGTTATAGATTTCATCTTTCGACTTTTGAAAGAGATTGCAGATGCTTCAGAGACTCTTCAATTCGACTGCATCCTGTTTTACTCAAGCAAGGAAGAGTTCTTGCGCCGAATGGAAACCTCAGGCGAGAGATATATACAAAAGGTAGACAGGCAGATTGCCTCGTTTGATCACTTGATCACGTCACTGTGCCGGGATTTGGATATTGAATCCATAGATTCGCTCGACTCCAAATTTAATCGCGGATTAATAGTTGTTGACAATGTCGAAACCTTTTGCCCCACAGACAAAGAGAAGCTTTTTGATTTCATAAAGTCAACACCACGCAATATTCAATTTATACTAACCTCAAGAAGTGAGGAGCAATGCGAAGAAAAACTTCACATTGAAGAATACCGTGAAAAAGAGAAAGGAAAGCGCTTCATTCGCGAATATTTGGAATTTGAAGAATTCTCGACACAATTAAGCGATACAGAGGCTGACGCACTGCTGAGTGCATCAAAAGGCAATACGATTATTTTAGTTCAATCACTGAACTCGATAATTAACCAAGTAAGCACTGTTGATGAAATTGTCGCATCACTCGCACCAGTGCAAACGAAGGAGGCGCGGATTATTGCCGACTTCATGTACAAAAATACATTTGACAGCGCGATTCGCGAACTCGAAGAGAAGGGTTATACACCGCGAAATCTAATCATTATTGCGTCACTCTACAAGGAGCCGATTGACTTGTATTCAATCAGCCAGCTTTGTGGGATTGATATAGGCACTGCCATTGAAATTTGCAACTACATTACAAAATGCTTAATATTTATTAAGGTCGGAGAATATTTTTCTTTAAACGACTTTGCGAGCAATTTCATATTCATAAAAATGCTCCCGGAGAGAATCGAACTCTCAAAAATAAAAGATAGAATTGCCAACCACAAAAACCGAATGAACGAAAAAATTAAAAGTCTCGACGACAAAATATGTTCAAATTCGAGAATTCGTGACATGATGGATGACTGGAAGCCTAAAAACTACATTGACAAAATCATAATCGCCGAATGCTTTGACGGCTACAAAGGATTTATTGCGGCAACCAAACAAAAAGATAAAACTCTGTGCAATAATTTACTAAGAGAGTTCAACAAAAACGAGATGATCACAAATCATCCATATGTTCAGTATCAAAAAGCTCAGATTGTTAGGCAACTATATAATAGCGGCCTTTATGAGGAAGATCGTGATCGGCTGATAAAATCCATCGAGCGTGCATACGAAGACTCCCTTGAGTCAATAGAATTTGGCTATCCACACGTTCGAAACACCCGCTCTCATGGCGCCGTTCAGTTGTTCTTCGGTGCTTTTTTACTCGAAGATATGAAGGATGCTTCTCGCTCAATCCGACACTTGGAGGAGGCGGCCAAAATTTTGCACTCCCCGACGTCGAAATTATATTTCGATCTAAGGTTTTATCTCGCATCAGCTTATAGTGAAATGTTTTCCAAAACGCGCGATAGAGCTTATTCTGCGTCACGCAACAGAACAGTCAAAGATGTTTTGAGTAATGAAGCCGCTGCAATCAAAAATAGATTCAACATTCATCGCTTTAAGCGAACATTTGGCACCAAGGCTTATAGTGCTTGAGTGTAGGCCACCCTCGTTCTAGCTTGTCGCTGAGATGCCGACTCTGACAGGAGAAAAAGCCACGTCTGATTTAGGCCTATCACGGAAATTAGACTAGTCCTTCACGGTTACGGCCCCAAGGAGATGCTGCGACTGTCGACTTTTTTCATTTATTGGCGTTCGCAGCATCGCTCGCCATTGCAGCCAAGGTAAGCTTTTGTCAATAAATGCGCGTTCACCAACTGATCGTCGCCATCTGTAAAGCTGCCTAGCTGGTATTACCAAAGTCAATTGCCATGCGTCTTTTAATTGCATCCAGACATATATCCTAGCTCATCACACGGTATCCTCACCCATCAAATACAATCCCACACGGAAAATTAGGCAATAAAATTATGAAGGGGGTTTGGATTAATAGCACACCAAGATGGCGGTCGTGGGATTTTTGTGCACATCAGTTCACTCCCACGAGATGGATCGCGCCCAACGGTTGGGGAAACGGTCATGTATGAACTCGGCCGAGGTAAAAACGGAAAACCTCAGGCCGTTAATTTTTACCGGCAAGCTCTCGAACATCCGTCGACATATCCACGAACGCGGGCAAAGAATCGCCACGGAACTCGCTCGCTCGTCACAACATTCATCAGCCTCTTACTGCTGGTTGGCATCGGCGGATTCGGCTATTCGATGTACCGCCAACATTTCGTACGGCCACAAACTTCACAGGCTGATTTTGCGATACCGCCCCAAGAGGCGTTGACCTCACCCAGCAGCTACCAATGCGATGGCCGCTTGCATTGCTCACAAATGACGTCGTGCAGTGAGGCCAAATTTTTTCTGAAGAACTGCCCCGGCACAAAAATGGATGGGAATCACGACGGAATCCCTTGCGAACAAAAGTGGTGCACCGGTTCATTTTCTAAGTAGGCCCGCCTGAACCGTTGGTGCTCCAAATTGAGACCCGCGCCTGGCCCTACCGTCAAACTCCCCCTAGACATCCACCCTTAGGATAGCCGCCTTAGACACACCTCCTAAGGTCACAGTACATGAGCCGCAAAGTTGTGGACACGCCATCTTCAACCCCTGTCGGGCAAGAACGAACCAAGCTCGTCGATCAAATCCTGATTCGCAAGTTTCCCCTAATGCAGATCCACCAGGCGCTCAGCAGTGTTCTCAAGCCTCAAGCCGACACCCCAGCCACCGCACAAGAGCAGACCTGGGAAGCAGAACGCCAAAGACTGTTGAATCTGCCAGAACAAGAATGGCAAGCCGCCTGCACCGATCACAAGAAGCAAGTCCAGCTCGCGCAGATCAGTCAAGAGCAGCAAAGAAAAGCCCAAGCCGCCGCCAAAGCGGCGAAGCAGGAGGCCAGTCGGTTTTACAACCAACCCGCCGCCACACCTGATTACGACTTCTGGTCGATGATGGAGTATTGGACCTTTGACGAAGCCATTGCGCTGCTGCTGGGCAAGAGCCCCAAGGTCTTGACACCTGCTGCTGTGAAGAAAGACCGTGCGGCAGAAGCAGCCCAGTTCCTACTCCCCGCACTGCTCCCTCGCTCCGCTTTTCTGGATCGGTATGAAAAGGTCTGTGAGTTGGCCCGCCGCGCTGAGGCCATGAGTCCGCCACGCCTTAGACCGATTGCGGTCATTCAATGGGCAGAGGACTCAGGCGTCATTCAACCGCCCTCTGAGTTGGAGCTGCGGGTCCGGATTCGCAACCACAAAGCACAGCAAGCCCCAGCTTCGACACCAGGCCAATCGGCACAGACAACAACGCCAACGATCAGCACCGGAGAGAAAACGCCCAAGGGTCAAACCAAGTTCTGGATTGCTGAAAAACTGGCTGAGCTGGCGGCGTACCACGCTCGGCACGGCACAAAAAAAGCAGCGGAACACTTCAGCATTTCAGACAGCCTAGTGAGAAGCAAGGTGCGCGAATTCAACAGCAGCGCAGCGGGCACCAAGCACAAGGCCGGGCGATCCAAAGCCGCCTCCAGCGTCTTTGACCTGGCGAAGCGATAGGCGCCCCCCCTTTTCGATCACCCGAAAGGGGTTCCGCCCCTTCAAAAAAAGTCCTTTATTGACAGGGTGTTAGAAGCGGAAGGGGTTCCGCTTTTGACCGGTACCCGGGTACCGCCCTAACAGTTCGTAGCCATATTGAACACACCCCAGCGGTGACAAATGGCTAACAACACGACTCACATCACCCCACTCCAGCAAGAGACCCGCGCCCACCTGCCCACACCGGAGGCGGCCGTCCACCTAAACCGCGCCCAACAAACCCTGCGCATCTGGGCCATGCGCCAAAACGGCCCGCTGCTGCCCATCCGGGTCAATGGGCGACTGGCTTGGCCGGTGCGTGAGCTGCGCCGCGTGTTGCAACTGGATGCGGTTGCTTGATGCTGGGGGCGCACCTCACACCATCGACTAAGTGTCTGACCCATCAGACCCTGCCTCCTTTCGCTACCCACCTCACGCGCTGACCATGCTCCAGCGTATGCCCTCGGATGCGGAGTGGACGCAAAGCCGGGTCAACTCGCTGCCCAAACGCTGGGCCGATGACTTGATAGTCCGCTGGCAGTACCACCAGGCCACCGACTACCGCGCGGCCAATGTGGAACTGCGCACCACCACAGAATCTCTGCTGCAAGTCCGCATCCCCCTGGACGCCAGCGACTCCACCCTTTGCGAAGCCGCTGCCGCGCTGGCAAAACGATGCTTCTCCCGGGCCGAGCTGTATCACAACGCCCCAGACCTGCGCGCCGCCATGGCGCGCATCTGCATTGACCATCACATCACGCCCCCAGGGGATCACCACAAAGACGGGCCTGCCATCGCCCGCATGGGTTGCGCCCAGTGGTGGCGCCGCAAGCTGCGCAAGCAACACGCACAAATCGTCGAGGCCTCAGCCATTCGCATTGGGCGGGTCAACCGAAGTGCAGACCTGTATGTCAGTGAAGAACGCTTCCGCGCCCGACAGCAACAAAACGCCCGCAACGCCGAGACCCTGGAGAGCACCCTCGCCCGCAACGAGCTGGGGCAGGAATACACATTGGCCGAGCTGGCAGCGACCAGCACCGCCAACAAGAGCAACCGCCGCGCCGAGCTGATGACGCGCATCAGTGGCTTTGAACGGATTGCCCGACACCTTGACCATGCAGGCGAGTTCATTACCCTCACCTGCCCCAGCCGCTTTCATCGCTGGCGCACCGTGAACCATGGGCAGAAGGTCATTGAGAACCTCCTCTATGACCCACTAGAAACGCCTGCAACGGCTCAACGCCACTTAGCCCAGGTGTGGGCCTGCATTCGGGCCTCACTGAAGCGCCAAGACATCGCCGTCTATGGCTTCCGGATTGCTGAGCCACAACACGATGGCACGCCTCATTGGCATTTGCTCTTGTTCTGCGCGGCTGACCATGTGCAGGCCCTGCGCGACACCATTCGCCGCCACGCACTCAAAGACAGTCCCAATGAACGGGGTGCGGCTCAGCATCGCTGCGACTTCAAATCGATCGATTGGGCCAAGGGCTCTGCCGCTGGGTACATCGCCAAGTACGTTGCCAAGAACATCGACGGCCACCAAGTCGGCAATGACTTCCATGGCAAGCCCGCCACTGAAACCGCTCAGCGAGTCGAGGCCTGGGCCAGCACATGGGGCATTCGGCAGTTTCAACAAATCGGCGGGGCACCCGTGGGGGTATGGCGCGAACTGCGCCGCATTCCTGCCCTGCCTGGGGGTGTCCCTGCGCACCTGAGGCAAGCCCATGAGGCCGTCAACAAGATGGCCCAGATCGACGGCCACGAATCCGCCTGCGTGGCCTGGGACCAGTACTGCATGGCCCAGGGTGGCCCCACCTGCGGCAGAGCTGCTGCCATCACCCTCGCCATGGTGCAGCCCGAGAAGCTAGGCCGCTATGGCGATGAGGCCACGCCCCGCCCGATTGGGGTCGAACCCCGGCGGCCACCCAAACTGCCCCACCCATGGCCACCCAAACTGCTCCACTTGGCCGGGGTGAATTGACCCATTGAGAACGGTGAGTCAGGCGCCTCAGCCCTGACGAGCAGGACGTAACT
>NZ_JAQSIP010000002.1 GCF_028649475.1 Curvibacter cyanobacteriorum | reverse complement strand
GCACGCCAGCCGAGTGATTGCGGACTGGATCAGTTGGTACAACCATCGGCGCCCTCACCAGGCGCTGAAAATGAAGACCCCCGCTGAGGCTTATGCGTTAGCGGCCTGACCTGTGCAGAAAGTACTGGGTCAATACACCGGCTCGCATGTCCATGGGGGCCACCGCCAGCCAGACCGCGTCGATGCGGATCACCGCAGCCAGTCCTGAAGCGTGCTCAGGCATTGAGCGGCAGCGGCCACGGGCCAATACAGCGTGATGAGGTGATCGCCTCGGCGCAGTTCGATGCGGATGTCGGCGCTGGGGGTGGCCAGCGGTACTGGGACAAAGCCGGGCGTGGAGGCAGGTGCGGCCACGGTTGGCGAGACTGAAACCGAGGCCGCGGATTGAACGCGAGCCAATTGCACAGCAGCCTTGTGGGCGGGATCACTCCCGGCCACCCAGCGGCGCACAAGGTTGGCGTTGAGGCTGTTGGCCAGGGCCACCGCAGCGGTTGAAACGCCCGGGGCTTTGCAGGCGGCAACGATGTCGGCCTTGAAGGAGTCGCTGTAGCGGCCGCGGCGCCGGCCGGGAGATGGGAGATTGATTGCTGAAGAGTCCATGTGTCCACCAAGGGGAGTGATTGGTGGGATGGATCCTCAAGCGGCGGCGCAGGGTTGGGTAGATGACTTGCCGGGACGCTTACCCTTGGGCGCCGATTTGCAGCTGCGGTAATACACCGTGCGCCTGGGAATCTGGAACCACTGGCACAGCTTGACCAGGCTGACCGCCATCCCGTCTTCAGCCAATCCCTGCTGAAGGGTGAGGATCATTGCTCATCCTCGTTGCCCAGCAGGGAGTCCTGCTTTTTTAATGAAGCTGCGCTATCGCTTGTTTTCGAGCACGCAGCTCCAACATCGCTTCGCCGTAGGCCTGCTGCAGATCACTCAGCTGGCGTTCGTACTGCTCTTTGAACACCAAGGGATTACTGCGCAGGGCGTTATCCATGCCGCGCTTGCCTTCATCGATCCACTGTTCAACCTCAGATGGGTTGAGGTCGTAGGCCCGGCTGGCCTCTGAGACCGTGATCTTGCCTTGAATGATGTCCAGGAGCAGGACCGTCTTTCTCTTGGCTGTCCAACGCTTGATGTCGTCATCCATCAAGATGCTCAACTGTGACTCCTTTCAACGGAAACGACTGAGTATTAAATCACTGAGTCAGTACAGCTGCGCAGTACTCCAGATGTGAATCACGTTAGTCATTCTTGTCGGCAGCACGCACCAATCGAACGAAATCATGTAGAGAATCAGAAGCACTGGCATTGAGATAAAGAAACCGCTCAAAACTCCCCTTAGATAAAGATGATAAGCCCTCAGAGTCAAGAGATTTAAGAAGATCTAAGATATACGCCCCCCAATCGGAGCCCGAATAAACAAAACCCGCATTAGCCAGGATATCCGAAATGTAACCCACATCACTTGCAATACAAATACAACCAGAGGACAGCGCCTCAATGAGCACTAATGGCTGCGCCTCGAATATATATTTAGACGGAAAGAGAAAAAAATCAACATTTGAATAAAAGTTAATTTTCTCCGAGTTGTTAGTTATTGGGCCAATAGTATTTAAAACATTAGGAAAATCAATCGCAAATCGCTCAATAGCACAACGAACTTCATCATCAACAACGGGGCCAGCCAGTAACAAACGAACACGCAGGCCCCGATCAATCAGATAGCGTACAGCATCAAGCACATCGACAGCGCCTTTTTCAACGGTCAAATTGGAAAGCAGTCCAAAAGTATAATATCCAGACGTATCAAAGTGGCGCAAATGCGATCCATCACCATCAAATTTAAGAAGAGCTATATTCGGAAGAACATACACCTTCGAAATAGTTGGATACATTGCGACAATGTTTAACCTCATTTTATCCGCAAGCACAACATGCGTGCACGACTTACCCAACAACATGACAAGCACCGAAAAAAAACCAGACCTTCTCAAAATATGTCTAGACGTATGGTGATGCAAGAATATCCGATACCCCAACAAGCGCGCAATACCACAAGAAACAAAATTATAAAAAACACCGTACCCTGACTCATACACGGTATAAAAAACAACATCCAAAGAAAAGAAACGAAATACCAACAGATTAAATACTGTCAAAAACAGGGAAAACAATCTCAACAAATGATATTTTAAACTCCTATTTAACGACCTAGGAGATGAGTTTATCACCTTAACGGAATCAAATCCCGCACCAATAAAAATCTTAATCATCGCCAACGAAATTGTCGACTGGCCATGAATAGGGGGAGGCAAAGCAGCCGAAACAACAAGGCGGCTCATCGCGGATCCTCAACACCGATCATCTTTGCGATACCTACCGCAAAATTGCTTGAATCGAAATACTCAGCAGCGTTACAAGCATCAATTGACATTCGTCGCCACGTCGAGTAATCAGAAGATAAAATATTCATAAAAAAGGCAAGCCCTAAACTATTATTTGACTCAACAACAAACCCATTAACACCAGATTTAATCAAAATATCCCGAGCACCGACCTCAGGGCTAACCAGACAAGGCACTCCGAGAGCCATCGATTCAATCACCACGTTACCAAACTGTTCTTCCGTACTGATCAATATTAATGCTACCGATTTGGCCACATGTATTGCCACCTCGTCAGACTGCAAAAAGCCAAACCAATCAATATACTTATCAACCGCCAACTTAGATGCATAATTCTTCAAATCCAATTCAAGCTCACCCGAACCAATCATTTTAAGTCGCCTCTGTCCGCCCAACTGAAAACGGTACTTGGAAAAGGCATCCAAAACGGTGAATAAATTCTTCTTCTTAACAAACCGAGAGACAACAACAAAATCGCGATTCAAATAATCAAAATCTTCAAAGGTCGACAACGCCAAGCGAACTCTCGCCAAAGACAAAGAATTATATGGAGCGAATATCTTATCCTGAGGAATACCAAGAAAACTCATATACATGCTAGTTCGACCACCAGATGTAATGCCCGCCTTGTAGGGGAGATAGAAAAAGCTCTTGGCTAACTCACGCCAACGGCTACGCGGCACGTCGTCGAACTTTGAAACATTCATCAAATAAACATCGCGAAGCATGAACCGCATAATTAACGCGCACAAAAAGACTTCAGCGCGCTCATAATGACAAAAAACTACTTTAGACTTACCAATAAAAAACAGCCGAATAAACAACCGAAAAAATCTCCGAAAGAAACCAACCTGATTAAAATCGAGATTTTCAAATAAAGTAATTTTATCAAAACCGCCAAAATCGTCAACCTTCCACTCATAAGTAGAACTCTTAGAAAACATCTCAACACCGACCACATTCATAGAGCCGTGGAAATATTTTGCACAAGCCGATATTCGATCAACGTGCATGGGACCAAAATTATCCCAAACAAAAACTAGTTTAGTAAATTCTCTCACCACTTTACATCCTTAAAATTTTTGTCGGATCAAGTGTCAGATTTAAAATATCTCGAAAAGCGTAAAAATTGCCAATAAGCCTACCACGCCGATCAATCCACTTTTCAGGGAACCCATATCGTACAACATTCATAAAAAAAGGACGCCCGACAAGCGATACCGCAGAAGAAAACGATAACGAGCCTTTTCTATACAAATAAATAGGGTTGACAATTTGAGAATATCCATAACGAATACCGGACGTTCGCCCCTGTTTAAATCCCAAATGCACACCAAGACATTGTTTAGTCCTGACTAAACGACCATAAATTTTTAGCTTATGACTGAAATCACGATCTTCCAACCAAGAATAAAGAGGGAGCATAGGATCAAACCAGGGCGAAAATTGCCGTAGCGCATCAGCACGAACCGCCATATTGCAACCATAAAGTGTACTAACCTCATAGTAGCCCGTAAACATGGTCTTCACACGATGTGCTTTAAGCCGATCGAGAGCATAATTAAAATCATATCCCTGATTTGTTGCACCGTCTAAAAGTAATGATGTATTCACACCAACTATGTCAGCATCAGCATCAAAAAGCTCCGATATAGTTTTAAAATAAAACTCATCAACTATAAAATCATCATCCAAAAAAACAATAAGATTGGCATCTACAATAGCACGTGATACTCCAAAGTTCCTTTGCGCAGATGCCCCCTTACTCGAAACATAAAAATCAACAAACTCTGAAAAAAGTTGGGCCTCCGAGTTATTCGGAATATCTCCTTCATCAGCTCCCACAACAATAATTCTCCAACCTTTAGGCAAATACTTTATAGTATGAACAAGCACTAGGCCAAGGAGCTGGACACGTCCAACGGTTGGTATTACTACATAATTGTGCATCACCATCACTCCTGCGCGATTCTTCTCTGACCAAAATATTGATCCACTCCATAAACCAAAATGAATGCGAGCATATTACCAAAACCATAAGCAACAGCATTCATTAAGGCCCCTCGTAGCAAAAAGACTAGGAAAAATGAAAAATATAGTCCCAAACCGACAATAACAGCCGACTTAACCACAATTTGCGTGTAATCCAAAAACCTACAAAGAAGAGCCAAAAACGCTCCATAAAAAAAGGAGCCAAGGTACCAAAAATCGAGAAATCCCTCAGTTGCCAGCGGTGCAGAGATATTATCAAACCACATAGCATAAAATGCTTCAAGATAACGCGCAATCTCCACCCCCGACATTACCGGCTTATCTGGCCATATTTCACGGGGCACCCAAAACAAAATACTCCCAACTAATTGCTGCCCACCAAAATAACCCCACAGAGATGTCAACTCACTCGCGCCAGCAGCATTTGCCCAAGCATCATAATGAGTCTCAAGAAAATGATCATAAATAACGTCCATGCTAATATTTGCATCCGCCCAGTCTAGATAACTAATATGCGTAAAGATAGAAATAAGTGGCAATGCAACAACAATCGAACTAAATATATATAAAAATCGATGGAGCCCGCTGTGAATCTGATAAAACAGACATGCAGCCGCAATACTGAGATAGACCGGGCCTATACTTTGGCGTTTCTCGAGCAATGGATTCTGAGATATTAGTACACCTAGTAAGGAAAAAATAAAAACAAGAAACCAAAGAGGACTTTTGAAAATCCTTGAACGAACGCTAATAATTATGTAAAGCAAGATGGGAATCGGCAGGAATCCAAGGAATTTTGTTTTAATCAAATACAATGGAGACATAATTAAATCATTCACCAAAGAGACGCGTTCAGAAACAATATCAGACGTAATTCCGTAAGTAAGTCCAAGCGCGCATATTGAAAGAAATAAGAAAACAATCGCTCTAAAAAAATCTTTTTGCTTGTCTACATCTGTCGAATCAAATGATCGATTCAAAACAAAAGAACTAAAGTAGTCAGGCGAACGCTTTCTAAAAAAAATATACCCAGCAAGAAAAAATGCGAATTGCAAATTGGCAGATGATATCGCTGTGTCAGAGATAGTCATAGTATTGACCATCAGTCCATCGGATGAAATTAATTGAAATGAAGGCGCGATCAGCAGAAATAAATACGAAAAAGCAACAACGGAACAACCAGCATATGAGCCAACCTTACGCTTGAGTTCATGAGATAGACAAACAATGACCTGAAGCCAAAGTACCAAGTGTAAAACGAGCGAAGAAAATAAAAAAACTGGATAAATCGCGTAAGCTAAAATTAGTAAAAGAAGGGAGAAACAAGAGAGCGTCCAAAATAAAAAACTCATAGCATCACCACTCTTTTAACACCAAAAAATAGAACGACTAAGAGGCAGATTTCACCCAAAAGCCACACGACAGGAAGCAATTCAATTCCATGAGTAACAGTCACCAAATAGCCCAAACAAAATATTACCAACATCAAAAAAAACTGAAATGCACCGGCACCCACATATTTATTGGCCGCCTGCAAGACGGACACGAACAATTGATTAAAAGCACTAACACCAGATGCTAAAAACATCACAAACATGAATTGAGGACTTAGCTCAACTCTATCATGCAACCAATAACGCTGAATCAAATCCAAATTAAAAATCGAAACCAGAAAGAAAAAACACCAATTCAAGAATAATGAAATCGACAGCAATACGATATATTTCTTTGCTTTATCGACCAAATGTTCGGAAAAAAATTTATTATAAAAAGGGGCTGCAGTTGATATCATTACAGATGCAGGCTGCAAGTGCATTCTAGATATAGTTCTGGAAGTTGAGAATAAAGTCGCAGAACTTGGCCCAAACAATCCAGAAATTAGCATTAGCCCTTGAATAGATAAATTAGAACCTAAGAATGACAAAAAACCACCCAGGCCATTCGAGGAAAGATTTGAAAATCTACTTTCAAAATTAACGTTAATACGCCGGTCTGAAATTTTAAAAATCTTACTCAACTTCAGCAGAATTAATGAGACATAAATTATTTTTAAGATCAAAGATATAGCTGCGGCGAAAAGAATACCAAGTTTTGCAAAAAAAACTAGCGCGCAGAGCAACTCAAAAATACGGAAAGTCTGATCGTAAAAAACACCTAACCAAGCTTTATTACGCCACCGATGAACCGCAAGCATGATATTAACAAACGGCTGAAGCACAAAAACAAGTGCACACGCCAAAAAAACAAAAGAAGATTCAAACGAGTAAAATCCATACCAGCAAATAAAGAAATAAGAAATCAAAATAAGTATAAAAAAATAAAAAACACGATTACTTACCTTCGTTGTCACACTTCTTATGAAGCAGACTGCCGCCCCCCGGCTTTGAGCACCAACAGCATGAACAGCCGTATTTAATGCGACCGAAAGACCAAAATCAGAATAGGAAAAAAAAATTCCAGCACCACTGGCCAAAACCCACAGGCCATAGGTCTCACTACTCCATTCCTTCAACAAAACCATTGGAAGAATCAACGAAGAGCACAGAACTATTAACTGACCGAGTAAATGCGAAGCAAACAACTTCACAAACTCTGGCTTAATAGGGTAAATCATCAATTAGTCCATTGGGCGCAAAGTGATTGAATGACAGGTGGAATAGGATTTAAACTACTCCCTGCACAATAACCATAGTCTCGATCAAATCCCTCTCTACCAATACGGCAACTACTAGCAAGACTAATTACAGGGCCAGTATCCCTAAAGACTTTAAAATTTGGATTACCAGTTTGCATTGGAATTGAAAAATAATTACCACCGGGAGTTGATGAAAAATAATACCTTGACGTGTTAATTTCAACAACCAGCGTACTCTTCTCTTCAACATTCAAAAATACGCCAATTGCATTTGAAGCAGTCGACGACAGGACCATCTTACGCCAGCCTGTTTTTTCATCATAGTCAGAGACGAAATTTGGCCGATGGAAATATATTAGTTCATCGGATGAAGTTTTTAGTTTCCAAGCCTTAAGATAGCTAAGAAATGCATATCCAGTTTTACAAGAAGGGGCTATCTGGGTATTCTCACCGTAATCATTCCATGTAATCAAATGAATCCATGAATTACTTATTTGATCAGCAGCAGCAAAAGAACTAAGAAATAGCTGCCCCCCACCAGCCTCCCAATAAATCTTGTCTTTCGGCCTTGAATCTTGTGGAGAAACGGGAAAAAAGGGAACTTTGTCAGGGTACTTTTTCGATATCTCCAAATAGCTCGCCAACAAATAATCTACGCCGGCAGGATCACGCATCCCCCAATCAGCGAATCCATCTGAAAAATCTTCGTATCTTGAAAAATATTTTGACAAACCTTGAAAAAGGGGGAGAAAGAAAACTCTCTCTCTGCACAAATCTGGTATGTCTTTCAAGATGAGGCTGCGCCACCAATCATCATCAATCAGATATCCATCTATATCTTTTTTCATTGGTGAGCTTTCGGCATTGTACGGGCTTAATACTATTCGTCCATTCACCCTAGTTATGGCCGCATGGTTTGCATACCGACATACAAGATTAGCAATTCTTTTTCTATCCAGTGACCACTTCGACTCCATGTCAGGCATAAGGACAATTTCGAAACCGAGATTATTTCTATCTACAGCCTCAAGCAAATCTTTAAAAAAACCATGAAATATTTCATCATCCCCCATAATATCCACAACAAATCCATCTATTCCAAAACTTCGAGCAAGAGCAATCTCCGCAGCCAGATTATCAACCTTCCACGAAGAACCATCTCTAATCTCGATTGGCAGTGGTCTATCCTCTATAACTCCATCTGGCCGTTTATGATTTTTTTTTTCGTCGCCACCAATAAATCGCTGCTCCGTATACCAATCATAACGATATTCCCTATTATCAACCGACAAAGGGTAAGGAGGGAAATAATGAGCATAGATCTTCTTCCCATGTATAGCTCCCTGAGCGGCCACACATGAGAAGAGGATCAATAGAAGTGAGAATATTATTTTCAAGCTGCGCACAATGAATTAATATGCATTTTCATTAATAAAGCCTTTGAAAACAGTCATGAATATAATTTTCACATCAAACCAGAGTGACCAATTTTCAATATAATAGAGATCAGCCTGAATACGAGCCTCCATTTTATCAACAGTGTCAGTTTCGCCTCGTAAACCGTTGACCTGAGCCCATCCTGTAATACCTGGCTTAACCTTGTGACGTAGCATGTACCGAGGAATTAATTCACGGTACTGCAAGTTATGAGCAACTGCATGCGGCCTAGGCCCAACGATGCTCATACGCCCCTGGAGAACATTTATAAACTGTGGCAACTCATCAAGACTGCTGCGTCGCAGAAAACTCCCGAGTGGCGTAATGCGTGCGTCGCCTTTCTTCGCTTGAGTAACTCGCCCTGTATGCTCCTCATGCACATACATGCTTCTGAATTTATATACCTCAATAGTTTCACCATTCCAACCATGACGCTTTTGCTTAAATATGACTGGACCCTTGCTAGTCAGCTTGACAGCTAATCCAACAACCAACAAGATCGGTGAAATGAGCAATAAAATAATGACACCTAAAATTCTATCTTCCAGCCATTTCAAAACGAGATTGAAGCCAGACATCGGTGAGCTTGATATATCTAGCATGGGCATTCCGAGCACCACAGTCAATCCGTTATTAACCAACTGAAATGCCCCCATATCAGGAACCAATCGAATATTGGCCGTGCTGTGGCGTAATTCGTTCAATACGAACTGAATGGCATTCATGTCATTAGCAGACGGACAAATCCATACCTCATCAGGATCGAGTTGCCCTAATGAATATTGTAGGCCCTTGATATCATCAACACTCACTACGCCTACTAAATCATAACCGGTCCAATTAGATGCTTTAACACGACGTCGGATCGCGGCCACAGGTCCACCCCGCCCCACCAGCAAAACACGCATGTGATTAACCTGACGACCGCGCAACCATGCCATTGTCAAAAACAATAAAAATCGGGCAATCCATGAAATACCTAAAGATAACACCGCCCAAGTGATCAACCAAATGCGGGAGAAATCTGCACTACTCTTGGTCAGTACCAGCCAAGTCATCAATAATGCCCAAGTAATCGCCCACGCTAAACCAACCCTACCGAGCATCGCCTTAAATTTACCACCACGCCAATTGCGATAAATGGCAGATGACACCAAAAACATCAGAGTTGCCATTTGCACGATCAACAGTGCATAAACTTGAGGTGGCGGAAGCTCTTCTGCTTCAAACCGCCACACATAAGCTATTAGCCCTGCTCCAGCAAACGCCAACCAATCCACTAAATGCACACCAAAGCGCATTAGTGAGCTAGAACTGCGCATTGAAAAAGTAGCCAAAACTTCTCCCTCTACCAATCGATGAATCTAATGACTTCAACCCATACCATGAATAGCCACGAATACATTCAAAGCTACCTTCCGTAAACATCTTCATAGCGAACAATATCGTCTTCACCGAGGTAAGTACCCGACTGAACCTCAATCATCTCTAACGGCAGTTTGCCCGGGTTATCCAAACGGTGTTTCTCCCCCAAAGGAATATATGTCGATTGATTTTCAGCTACGAGGTAAACTTCATTGCCCCGGGTTACACGAGCAGTACCTTGCACGACAATCCAGTGCTCGGCACGGTGGTGGTGCATTTGCAAGGATAAGCTAGCACCCGGTTTGACTACTATGCGCTTGACTTGAAAGCGCTCGCCCATGTCCACACTGTCATACCAACCCCAAGGACGGTGCACCTTGCGACTGCTGCTAGCTTCGGTCCGGCCCCCTGCTTTCAATTGATTGACAACCTCTTTCACCTTCTGAATGTGGGCTCTGCTCGCCACCAGCACAGCATCGGGTGTCTCCACAACCACTACATCGGTTAATCCCACACAAGCTACTAGACGCGAATGAGCCATCACCAATGAATTGCTGGTGTCAATTGCCAAAGCATCACCAACCAGTGCATTACCATCTGAGTTTTTTGGACTAATGTCCCACACAGCATTCCACGCACCCACGTCCGACCAGTTGGCTGCCAGTGGTATGACGACAACCTCGCCGGTGTTATTCGCCGTACTAGCCAGACGTTCCATAATGGCGTAGTCGATAGAGTCCGAAGGCGATGTGGCAAAAGCAGTTTTGTCTGGCCGCACAAAATCAGCATCAACCTTGCGGGCCTCAAAGGCTGCTAGGGAGGCACTGTGCACAGCAGGCTGCAACTGCCGCATCTTTTCCAGCCAGACCGAAGCCTTGATAACAAAAATGCCCCCGTTCCAAAAGAACTCGCCACTGTCCAAGTACGCCTGGGCTATTTCCGAACTGGGCTTCTCGACAAACTCGGCCACGCCAAAGCCTGTGCTACCCACAATGGCTGCGCCACGGCGGATATAGCCATAGCCTGTTTCAGGCGCTGTGGCCTGAATCCCAAACGTCACCAACTTACCCTCATTGGCCAATGGCACCGCTTCGGCCACGGCAGCCTGAAATGCGTCCTCGTCTTGAATGACATGGTCAGCTGGCATGACCACCATGACGGGATCAGCACCGTCCACCGATGCAGCCAGCGCCCCCAAAGTAAGGGCTGGGGCAGTGTTACGGCCCATAGGCTCCAAAACCAGAGCGGCAGGCTTGACCCCGACGGCGCGCAATTGCTCAGCCAGCAGAAAACGATATTCGTCATTACCCACCAAAACCGGAGCCATGAATGTGGCAGCCGTGCCCCGCATCGAACCAGTCAGGCGGAGTGCAGTGTCTTGCAGCAGGGTATGTTGACCCACTAACTTAAGCAGTTGCTTGGGATAGTGTTCACGTGACAAAGGCCACAGCCGGCTGCCAGAACCACCACACAAAATGACAGGTTGCACCAAAACAGTCATTACATTCCTCAAATAAAAAACGTTGTACCGCTTGTACTTAACAGAGCAGCAAAATAAAAACTGGGTTTAGCTCTGACCATCTCGCACTGCGTGAGTATTGATCGCGACATGTTTGGATGCATCAGTACCGTGCACCAGCAGATTCAATTGCGCACCAAATCGAGCCAGCACTGAACCTTTGTCTAAGTTAGCTTCTGCAAAAGCTCTGGCAGCTTTCCCCATTTCCTGCCGCGATAAGGGATCACAGGCCAAGTCCAATATAGCGCGCGCCATGGCGGGGCCCTGTTCGGGCGGCACGACCAAACCGAGCGATTGACCTGTCACAGCACCCAGCTCTGCATTCACCACTCGCGCTAGTTCCGTATCCGCATGGGCTGTGGCGACAACTGGCCGGCCGCTGGCCAACATACCCGTCAACTTGGAAGGCATTACCAGGTCGGCAGCATCAGCGCGTTGGGGTAACAAATGAATATCAGCTATGGCTAGCAGGCTGGGCAGCGTCTCCAGCGGTTGCAAGTCCAAGAAGCGGACATGGGCCAAGCCCTGGCAAGCTTGTTCTAATTGCTCACGGCCAGCACCGTTGCCACAGAACACAAAAATGAGCCTTGACGCTACAGGCTCTTCAGACTTGGAGCAAATGATGGAGACTTCAGCCAAAATCTCCAACCCTTGCTTGGCGCCCATATTGCCTGAGTAGAGGCACACCACAGCCGATTCGTCAATGTTGAACTGCTTGCGCAGCGCTATGACAGAGGGGTGATCCTTCGGCAAACCGATGTGTGCAATGTCGACCCAATTGGGCAGCATCTCGGTGGCCTGCTCACTGACACCTTTGTTCAGCAACATCTGCCGCATGTTCAACGAGATGGTCGAAACCTTATCAAACCTACGCATTACCCAACGCTCTAGACGCAATGCCCAATTCTTTAGAGCTTGGTTCTTCAGAATGCCCAATGAAAAAGCCGCATCCAACTCAAAGTCTTGAATGTGCAGCCAAGCTTTTGCGCGAGACGTGCGCGCAACCAGCAGCGCGGCAGGCGTCCCCATGAAGGATGGCGCGACCACCCACACAACGTCTGGTCGCCAAAATGCCTGTCGCAACATTACAGGCAGGCTAAACAGAGCGAAGCTAACGTGGTGAACAATGCGCGTTAAGCCACTGACCCGCTTGGGCACCCACAATGGGCAGCGCCATACCTTGACCAAGCCATGCTGTTCAGTCACATATCGACTAGCCGAATGTCCCTGAGGTACCTCCCATTTAGGGTAATACGGCGGAGCAGTCACCACCCGCACCTCAAAACCCAACCCAGCTAACTGCTGCGCCATTTCACCTGTGTATTTTCCAATGCCAATGACCTCAGGCGAATAGTTCAAGCCATAGAGCAAAACTTTCATGGTTTAGCGCTCCCTATCTTCATTTTGTTATTCATATCCCGTATAGGGCGTAGCCCTGTGTCAGGAGCAGTAACCTGATGACAAGGTCTGCAAGTAGGCCGCTGTTTCAATATGCTTGGAGGTGTATCGCAAAGCTCGACAGTTCAAGGCCTTGATTTGAACCTGTTTGGACTCAGCCTCACCGCGGCCCGACTGCGTCAGACTGAGGTTCAACGCCAAATCACCCGACATGGGCCGCAAAATCAAGGCTCGATTGAAGCTGTTAAAGGCTTGGGTGTAGAAATCACGCGAGACATCCGGCACGGCGCGCGACTGCAAGGCGTAACGACCAAAAAGCAGGCCCAACTGGCTGTGCAACAGCGCATCGTCGGGGGTATAAGCCAAGCCTTCAGAAAGACTGTTGCGCCATTTCACCAAGTCTGCCAAAGGCAATGGTGCGTTCTTAGCGCTCCAGGTGGTGATCTCGGCTCTGGCCTTGGCCGTCACCAAATCGGCCTGGGTTGCTGGCCACAATGTGCGCAGTGCAGCCAGCACCAGCACACCCAGTGCCAGCAGCAGACCAAACCGCAACCAAGACTGGGGGTGCAGGTACTTCATATCAGCCTATGCCCAAAATGCTGGCGGGGGTGTTTGTAAATAAGCGGTCTGCTCGCTTGCCGCCATATTCGCTAGCGACCAGGGCGCGAGCAGCCGCTAAATGGGGCGGGCGAGAATCAAGGTTGTGCGCATCGCTAGCCACAACAGCCACAGCGTCCTGCTCCATCAAGGCCCAGGCCGCCTTTTGCGAGGCCTTGCCAAAATGACCCAGCAATGACCCGCCTGTGACCTGCAGCCAGCAGCCTGCCGCCAGGTAGGGCTGGATGCGGTCTACCTCGGCCATGACATGTTTGTTGCGTTCGGGGTGGGCAATCAGGGGGCGAATGCCCATCTCCAACAGGCGGTACACAAACCCGACACCCCAGCCAGGCAGGCCCTGGTGTGGAAACTCCAGCAACAAAATCTTCAGGCCTTTGACCTCACCCAAAAAGGGCACTTCGTGGTCCATCAACTGGGCCAAAGACTCATCCGAGGCCCGCATTTCGCCGCCCAAGTGCACCTTGAGCGCAATGCCATGCTCGTCCAGTGCTTGCTGAAAGGCAGCGACGTGCAGGGCAATGACGGACCGTTGGTTGGGATACCGACCAGGGTGAAAGTGTGGCGTCATGGCACTGGCCGTGATGCCATCGGCCACCGCGGCACGAGCCAAGTCCAAAGCCTCGTCCAGATTGCGCGCGCCATCGTCCACGCCATGCAAAAAATGGCAATGCAGATCAATCAGGCCGTGTGCTGCAGCAGTGGTCATGCGTGTTTAAGCCTTCTTGGCGGCCTTGGCTTGGCCTTCGGGCTCGCTGCCGTAGACCTCGCCATAGCCACCACGGTAGCCCGACTTGCCATAGCCGTACTTGCCATAGCCAGAGTACTCGCCGTAGTAGCGCTCTGCCTTGGCAAAGTCAAAGCGGTTCAAGACCACGCCCATGACCTCGCCTTCTGCACGGCGAATGCGCTGCAGGCCCTTGCGTGCCAGCGGGTAAGGTGTGTCCGCAGCCTTGACCACGTAGATGACGCCAGTCGCGTGCGAGCTGATGACCAGCGCGTCGCTGACCAGTTCCACCGGGGGCGAGTCAATGACGATGACGTCAAAGATGGTGGCCAGCTGGTCCAGTGTGGCCTTGAACTTCTGCGACAGCATCAGCTCAAGCGGGTTGGGCGGGATGGGGCCTGAGCCCAAGACGCTCAATGTGGTGCCCTCAACGGCCTGCAAGCAGTCATCCAAGTCGGCGGTGCCTGCCACCAGGTTCGACAAGCCCTTGGCGCTGGGCGCCAGATCCAAACCCTTGGTCACCGCTGGGCGCCGCATGTCGGCATCGATCAGCAGCGTGCGCTTGGTTTGGGCATGGGCCAGAGCCAAGTTGATGGAGAAGGTGGTTTTACCTTCGCCTGGCAAGCTGGAAGTCACCAGCAAGATGCGGTTAGGCACATCAATGGCCGACAGCAAGACGCCAGTGCGCGCGGTACGCACGGCCTCCGAATAGATTGACTTGGGGTTGTCGATGAACAGGCGGGCGCTCGATGCACGGTCCGTGTCAGCCTTGTCCAACAAAGGCAAGGTCGTCAGCAAGGGTGCCTTCAACTTGGCTTCGACGTCGTCGGTCGTTTTGATGGTGTTATCCAAGCGGTCAAGCAGCAAAGACACCAACACACCAATGAACAAGCCCAACACAAACGCAATGCCAATGATTTGCAGCTTTTGGGGCTTCACCGGCTTGATGGGGACCACGGCTGCGTCGACCACGCGGGCCACTGCGCTCTGCAAGTCGCCAGAGACATTGGTCTCTTTGGCGCGCTTCATGAACATGTCATAGATCTGGCGGTTGGAATCCACCTCGCGCTCCAACACGCCCAACTCAAATTCTTTGCGGTTCAGGTTCTGGATGGAACCACGCGCAGAATTCAACGTGCCTTCTAAAGCGCGCTCTGTACCGACTGCAACTTCATATTCACGTGTGACGCTGCCCACCACGGCGTCCACCTGGCGCTTGACGTTCTCACGGGCGCTCTTCAGTTGGGCCTCCGCCGCCACGTACTTGGGGTGCTCAAAGCCATAGCGCTGAGACACTTCAGACATGTTGCGCTCTGCATCAGCCTGAGACTTAAGTGCGTCAGATACGTTACCGTTGCGCACCACCGCAGGCAAACTGCTGAAGTCGCCGTTCTTGCCTACCGACTTGATCTGGTTGTAGGCATTCTCAGCTTCTGCGCGACGCAAGCGCGTCTCCACCAAACGCTGAGTCACCTCTTCAATCTGCTTACCGGCGCCACTTTGAGCCGAGTTTTTGACGTCGACTATGCCAGCCTTCTCGCGGTAGTTTTGCAGGCTGCGCTCTGAATCATCCAGCTTAGTCTTCAACGACGACAAACGCTCTTGCAGCCAACCGCTGGCCTGCTTGGTCATTTTGTAGCGCGCATCAAGATCGTTCTCGATGTAAGTGTTGGCGACAGTGTTGGCCACCAAAGCAGACAAGGCTGGACTGGTCGACTCAAAGCTGATCTTGGCCAACTGACTCAAGCGAACGGGTTCAATGCTGAGTTGTTTGGAGAACTTGGTGTAAACCGCTGCCGCCAAAGTGGTGTTTGTCCATTCCTTGGCTTCGGTTGGATCACTGATCCCCAACGACTCCATCAGCTCTTGGAGCTTACCTTTCTCCTTCAGGCGGGGGTCAAACTCAGGGTAGTCCCACAGCTTCACGGCCTCGATGGCGCGCATCGAAACCTCGCGAGACTTGATGATCTCTACCTGGGTCTGAAAGTACTCCCGGTTCTGAGAGATACCCGAATAGACATCTTCAATCGACACCACTTTGTTTTTGTTGGCCTCGATCAGGACGGTTGTGGTTGCCTTGTAAACAGGGGTCAGGGCAAACACCACCACGCCCGCCAAAAGAGCCACCAGCAAACCAAAGCCTAAGATGGCCCACTTGCGCTTGGTGACACTGCGCCAGTACTCCAGCAGGTCCAACTTGTTGGCCTGATCTTCGGGGTCGTGCAGCGAAATGGTTTTGTGCTTGTGCGCTGGCTCAACAGAGTTGGGGGCGGCGGTCAATTGCATGTGTGACAGACTTAATTCAATCAGAAAGCACCCCGAGGGGTGCTTAAATAAAAAGGGAATCGGCTAGCGTTTGGCCTGGGCTGCTGGTTGATTACTTTTAGAAAAAGCTCTCTTCCACCGTCAATATGTCGCCAGGGCCAATCACAGAGTTCAGATCAACCTTTTGCGGTTTCTGGGCCGGATCATCTTCACGGATGACGTGGATTTTGTTCAAGGCTGCGCGCTCTTTGAAGCCACCGGCCAACGATGCTGCCTTACGTACCGTCAGACCTGGTTGGTAGGGGTAGCCACCGGGCTTATCGACCATGCCATTGACATAAAACGGACGGTACTCGTCGATCTGCACCGACACCTTGGGGTTGACCAAGATACGGCCCTTGAGGCCCGCGACGATGATCGCCTCCAGGTCGCCCAGCGTGCGGCCAAACACCTTGATTTCACCAATGGCCGGGAAGCTGATGGTGCCCGCGTCCGTCAGGCGGATCTTCTCGCGGGTGAACTCGTCCTCGCCCAGCACGCGGATGCTGATCACATCACCCGCGGCCAGCTTGTAAGACGACAAGGCGGACACACGGATTTGCTGCGGTGTGAGCTGGTAACCAGAGGCCTCGCCCCCGGCTGGGGCTGGGGCCGCACCAGATTGAGCCTGCACACCCAGTGCCAGCAGACCGCAAACAAGTACTACTCCGATTTTGACGGCAGGTGCAAAGCCTGCCTTAGCTTGTCTCATCATCACGCAGCAAACCCCTGTTTAAATTACAAAGCGCCTTGAATCGAAACGAACGTCACGTTGCGATTGAAGTTGAAGGTGTTCTGGTTGGACGAACGGTCGGTGTAGGTGTACTCGGCACCGGCACGCCAGTTGCGGCCAAACTCATAGAAGGCGCCGATGCCCACGTTGTTGGTGGTGTCTGTGCGGCCCGCGCCAGAGAAGTCGGTCTTGACCGTGCCCAGCGACGCGCGGCTGCTCAGGTTGCTGGCCCAGCGGTGGTTCCACTGCAGGCTGGTGGCGGTGTTCATCAGGTAGTTACCCACGCCAGTGGCGTCGGCAGGTGCCTTGCTGGTGATCAGGTCGAAGGTGGAGTAAGTCAGCGGAGACCAGCGCACCGAGCCTTCCCACGACAGCGCGGAGTTTCGGATGGAGGTGTTGCTGAACTTCTTCTCAGCCTGGCCCAGCTTGAAGGTGCCCGACGTCTTGGCCGTGGCGTCCCATGTAGCGCCGATGTAATAGCGGCGGTCGGTGTTGGTGCTGGCCGTGGCGGTTTGGTAGTCCGCATTGGTCTGGCGCACTTCAAAAATCATCGATGTGCGCGGCATGACACGGTAGAAGAAGCGGCCGGCCACCGTGGTCAGGTTGGTGTCAAAGCTGGTGGTGACGGTGCGGTTGTTTTGGTAACGCTTCTGGACGTAATTGCCCTCCACTTCAACGCGGCCTTGGGCCTGAGGCGCACCATAGGTGAACACGGCGCGGGCGGTGGGGGCGGTCCAGCGGTTGGGGGTATTGGCGGTGACGCTGGTCGAACCACGGGCGTCGGTTTGGTCGACATAACCCAGATCCCAGCCCAGGCGGGTGCGGCTGTCAAAGTAGTTGTCGCCTGCCAGGTCAAAGAAATGGTGGTTGAAGTTGTCGGCGCTGCTGCCGGTGTACTTGGTGTAGTTGCCGGCGTAACGCAGGGTGTAGCGGTCGCCCGACTTCTTCAGCTCGCCCACCACTTCAGGCTGCAGCGAGTAAAAGTTGCTGGAGATGGCGCCGGTGTTCACACCCGACACGTTGCTGTTGTGACCCAGGCCACCGGTGGCCGAGGTGTAGACGTAAATGCCGTTTTCAAACCGGATGGGCAGGCCGTTGGTGGGGGCGGTCAGGATGCGCTCTTGCGTGTTGTCGCGGCGGCCAATGCCTGCCAGCTCATATGAGGGGGTGGCAGACAACTGGCTGGCACTGCCCGTGGTGCCCGGGGCATTGAACAAGCCACCCAGGGTGCCACCGTTGGAGGCCGGGGCGGTGTTGGTGGTGGCAGCCGGGGTGGCAGCAGCGTCGGTGGCAGCAGCTTGCTGGGCCTGGGCCACGGTTGCGATGGACAGGGAGGCAGCCGCCAGGGCCAAGGGGTGCAGGAGGAATTTTTTCATGTTGGGTCGTCCAAGGTTGGTTGATGTGTCCGGGGCTGCGCTACGGCCTCGCCTCGCCTGAAACCATCTGGTACGGACAGATGTATCTTGATGTTATCACGCGAGGTCAAATTTTTCGTGTTTACCCTAATAATCTGGCTCTAACGCTCGCTGACCCGCTGGAAATTAATCAACCATCCATTCTACGGATGAGGCCCCTGGCACTGAGGCGGTGCAACGGGCTCACCCAATTGGGTGAGTAGGCCTGAAGTCGGTCCCTTGAAATCAAATTAAATTGATTCAAAACAAATCAGTTCAATCAATTTAAAAGCAATCTCTGAACGCTTCCGCCTGCGCACTTCCACTTTTCACAAAAACACCAACTTGGTGCGCCGAGCAGGGTTGGTGCACCGCAGCATCTCCACCAAAGGCAGGCCACGGCGGCCCAGCGTGCGCCCAGCCCGGCGCAGCGTGGCACACACACAACAGCCCGTGAAGCCTTTGCAAAGTTGTTCACGTTCAGCGAGCCAGATGAAGGGCCACTACTGGACAAAGACGGCGCATTGGACTCTGGCTGCATGCCAATTTCAGCAATCCCGAAATCACCTGAGGACCGCCGGTTGGCAAGCCGCGACCAGCGTGATGGCCGTCACTTGCTTTGAGTTACGATTGCAACGCGGGTGAAGCAATTTGCTCACTCAGGGGCCGCCTGCGGGCGCTGATCTGTGTGTTTTTGGGCACCCGTTAGGCCCTTGACGCGGTGCCAGGCAGGCCGGGACTGTGGCTTGAGGCAGGCAAGTGGGTTGGCCTGGGGTGCTGGGCGCCTCATGCGGCCAGCGGCTTGTGTGGTATTGACCTTGATTATGGGACGCCTATTTTGAAGTCGGTTTATTTGATTTAAACCATAAATCAATATTCAAAACAAACCTTGAGTCAAATTCACTCGCCAAGCGATCCCAACTCAACCCAGCCATTATTTTCCGACGGCCAGTTTCTCTTTCTTCCGCCTCAACCAGTTGCTCCGCTTCGTTTGACCCCCGGCATGCACCGCCCCTCCCCTCCCCTGTTCAAGCGCTACCGCGTGGCCCCGCCCCAGTCGGCCGGGCAAAGCGCCGAGCGATGGGCACACCGGGGTTTGCGGGCCACGTTGTGGGGTTTCGGCCTGGCCGCGCTGCTGGCCGTGGGGGCAGTGGGTTTGGCGCGGGCGGGGGTGGTTGACTTCTCGCGCAACCTGCTCAACTGGGCCGACCGCCAGTGGGGCCCTGATGCGCCAGCGCGGCTGCTGACCTGGCAGCGCATCGTGCGCGACTCGCTGCAGGCGCGGGACGCGGGCAAGCTGGAGGTGCCCGCGCAGCTGGCTCGGTCCAACGACTTTTTCAACCAGGTGCCCTACCGCACCGACCGCCAGCACTGGGGCGTGGAGGACTACTGGGCCACGCCGGTCGAGCTGCTGGGCAGCCTGGGGGGCGACTGCGAGGACTACGCGGTGGCCAAGTACCTGACGCTGAAGGAGCTGGGGGTGCCCATCGAGCGCCTGCGCATCACCTATGTGCGGGCGCTGCGACTGAACGAGGCGCACATGGTGCTGGCCTATTACCCCACGCCCGATGCCGACCCGCTGATCTTGGACAACCTGAACCCTGTGATCCGCCCGGCTTCGCAGCGGCCTGACCTGGAGCCGGTTTACAGCTTCAACGACGACGACCTGTGGCTGCCCAATGGGCTGACACGCAAGGGGGGCTCAAGCCAGGTGCGTTTGTGGAAGGACATGCTCGCCAAGATCCTGCGCGAGCAGCAGATGTGAACCCGCCCCCCACGCTCTGAGGCGCAGCGGGCGCTCTTTTGATCGTCAGCCCATGCGCCGCAGCACCAGCGGCAGCACCCAGCTGGCCACACGCGCCAGGCGGCGCGGGCCCACCATCAACAACACGCCCAACACCCCCGCGGCCAGCAGCGGCTGCTGGGTGATGCTGCGCATCAACTGGCTGCGCGGAAACCCGTCGCCGCTGGTGCCTGAGGCACCTGTGGCACCTGCTTGGGCACCCCGGCCCACCAGGCCCGCCAAATCGGCCCACAGGCCCGAGCGCTGCGCGCCGCCCCGGCCAGCGTCGCCGGACGCTTGACCCGCCTCGGCTTGCAGGGCCGCAATGGCGGCCTGGATGCGGCGGGTTTGGCGCATCAGGCGCTGGCGCTCGATGCGCTCCAGCAATTGGCCTTTGCGTTCTTGGGGGCTGAGTGCGGGAGCCAGGTCACCACGGTAGCCCCAGCGGGCCCGGCGGGCGGCGGCGCTGCTGGCCACTCGGTCGGTGGCGTTGGCGGTGACTGTGTCGGCACCGGGGCCGGCATCGGTGTGGGACCGGGAGGCGCTTGGGTGCTGGCTCATAGCCCGTCCTTCAGTTCAAACCAGTCGCGCTTCAACTCGCGCCGGGTCAGGGCAAAGGCCTGGTGCCCGGCACGCAAGGCTTGCCACAAGGCGACGGCCATGGCCAGCCACAACAGCAGCCAGGCCCCCGCCACCCCCCAGGCCACCGTGGTGCGCCAAGGGGTGTCCCAAAACTGCACCATGACGGCGGCCGACAACACGATCAGCACCACCGACGTCAGCACAGCCCCCAGCACCGACAGCAGCACGATGCGCTGCAGGCGCTGCTTTTCTTCGGCCCATTCAAGGGTCAGCAGTTCGACCCGGTCTTCGGCGGCCTGCGCCAGCTCGGCCGCGCCCTGGCGCACGCGCTGCACGCGTTCATCCAGGCCCAAAAAGGACAACCACTTCATGCCAGGCCCCAGCGGGGCTGGCCAAGGCGGCGCTGGCTGGGGCCCGCGGCCTCAGGCATCAGCGGCGGCCCAGCAAGAAGCCCAGCACGGCGCCCAAGGCCAGTGCGGCCCCGGCGACACGCCAGGGTTCGTCGTGGGCGTAGTTGTTGGCGGCGCGAGCGGCTTCGCGGGCTTGGCGGGCGGCGTCTTGCGCGGCCTGCACGGCCGAGGTGCGTACCGACTCCAGGCCGGCGTCCATGCGCTCGCGCAGGGCTTTGATCTCAGGGACAGCGTCAAGCTCCTTGCGGGTGATGAGGCTGCGCAGGTCGGCGACCAGGTTGTCGAGCTCCGAGTGGGTCACGGGACGGCTGCCTTCGGTGTTGCTAGCGGACATGGTTCTCTCCTGATTTCAGGCCCCGGCCAAGCCACATGTCGGCCGAAAGGCACCCAAACATCTTAAACACGCCAAGAGACCCTGGATTGACTGCGCTCAAGGTTGACGTGTAACAAGGTGCGACATTACCGGCCAACGCGGGCCCACGTCTGTGCGGTGGGTGCATGGGAGCGTTGCACGCGCTGACCGGGCCCTTGACCTCAGGCTCCGGCGTCATGACCAAGCCGCGTCACCCCGCTGGCGGCAGCGCTGCCGCCACACCGGCCTGCTGCGCCAACTGCGCCTGCAAGAACTCCACGCACACGCGCACCTTGGCCGAGTGGCTGAGGCGCGAGGGGTAGACCGCCCAGATGTTGGCGTCCTGACGCCAATCGGGCAGCACCTGCACCAATTCGCCACTGCGCAGCCAGGGCGCCACGTCCCAGATGGACCGCAGCAGCACGCCACGCCCGTCCAGCGCCCAGCGCACCACGATCTCGCCATGGTTGGACGACAGCGGGCCGGTGACTTTGACGGTGTCCTCTTGCGCACCAGCGTGCAGGCGCCACACGCCAAAGGGGTGATCGCGCTCTTTGATGACCAGGCAGTCGTGCTGGGCCAGGTCGGGCAGGTTGCGCGGGGTGCCCCGGCGCTGCAGGTAGCTGGGCGCCGCGCACAGGATGCGGTGGTTGTCGGCCAGGCGGCGCGCGATCAGGTGCGGGGCAATGTCGTCGCCCACGCGCACGTCCAGGTCAAAGCCCTCGCTGGCCACGTCGACCAGGCGGTCAAACACCTCAAAGCGCACTTGCAGGCGGGGGTAACGCTCCACCAGCTGCGACACCAGCGGCGCCACCACCTGGCGCCCAAAGCCAAAACTGCTGCTGATGCGCAGCGACCCGCGCGGGGTTTGCCGCGTGGCCGACACCTCCTGCATCAGGTGGTCCACATCGTCCAGCACGCGCTGGGCCCAATGGAACACGCGTTCGCCGTCCTCGGTGACGGCCACGCGGCGGGTGGTGCGGTGCAGCAGGCGCACACCCAGCACCTGCTCCAGCAGGCGGATGCGCTTGCTGACATAGGCGGGCGAGCTGCCCAGCTCTTCAGCCGCGGCGGCAAAGCTGGACTTGCGGGCCACCACGGTGAAGACGCGCAGGTCTTCGTTGTCGGGCAGACTGTTCACGATGTGTTGTCAATGAATGCACAGGCGCCTGATTGTGCCGCTTTGTGGAGTCAACCAGAATGCCGGCATGCCCCCAGGCCCGACAGCGCTCAGCGCACCGTTTTTGGGGCCTGCTTTTTGTTTTGACTTGAACCGCCCTGCCCCATGACGACCCCTCTCCACGCCTCCCCAGTCTCGACCGATGACATCGTCCAAGCCCTGACTGCCATCGTCGGCCCGCAGGCCTGCCTGACCCAGGCCCCCGACCTGAAGCCCTTTGTGACCGACTACCGCGGCCTGTACGTGGGCCAGGCCGCTGCCGTGGTGCTGCCCAACAGCACCCAGCAAGTCAGCCAGGTGATGGCCTGGTGCCATGCCCACGGCGTGGTGGTGGTGCCGCAAGGGGGCAACACCTCGTTGATGGGAGGGGCGGTGCCTGAAGCCCAGGCCAGCAGCCCGGCCGTGGTGCTGAACCTGCGCCGCATGAACCAGGTGCTGGCGGTGGACACCGTCAACGACACCCTGACGCTGCAGGCCGGTGTGACACTGAACGCAGCCCGCAGCGCCGCCGAGGACGCGGGGCGCCTGTTCCCGCTGCGCATTGGGTCGGAGGGCTCGTGCCAGATTGGCGGCAACATCTCCACCAACGCGGGTGGCACCGCCGTGCTGCGCTACGGCAACATGCGTGACCTGGTGCTGGGCGTGGAGGCCGTGCTGCCCGACGGGCGCATCTACTCGGGCCTGCGCGGCCTGCGCAAGGACAACACGGGCTACGACCTCAAGCAGTTGTTCATTGGCTCGGAGGGCACATTGGGCATCGTGACCGCGGCGGTGCTGAAGCTCATGCCGCAGCCCACTGCGTCGTCGGTGGCGCTGGCTGCGGTGGCCAGCCCGGCCGCCGCCGTGGCCCTGCTGGGCGAGGCCAAAAAGACCGCGGGCCAGGCGGTGACCGCGTTCGAGCTGATCTCGGGCCCGGCGCTGGACTTGGTGCTGGGCTACCTGGGCAACGTCAAGTCGCCGTTCGAGGCGCGCCATGACTGGATGGTGCTGATCGAGCTGACCTCGGGCGCCTCGGCCGAGGGCCTGGATGCCACCCTGATGCAGGTGCTGGAAGCCGGGCTTGACAGCGGCCTGGTGCTGGACGCGACACTGGCCCAAAGCGGTGCCGACGCCCAGACCTTTTGGCGCATCCGCGAAGAGATCTCCGACGCGCAGACGCGCACCGGGGGCAGCATCAAGTGCGATGTGTCGGTGCCGCTGTCGCGCATCGCCGCCTTCATTGACGAAGCCACCGCCGCGGTGCTGGCCCTCGAGCCGCAGACCCGCATGATTGTTTACGGCCACATGGGCGACGGCAACGTGCACTTCAACCCGCTGCGCCCCGCCGACCGCCCTGCCAAGGACTACCTGGCCGCGTTCTACGAGCCGATTTCGCGCCAGGTCGACTCGCTGGCCCATGCGGCGGGAGGCTCGATCTCGGCCGAGCACGGCGTAGGCGTGGCCAAGCGCGACGACCTCAGCCACTACAAGTCCGACGTTGAACTGGCCCTGATGTGGCAGATCAAAAACGCCCTCGACCCCCAAGGCCTGCTGAACCCGGGCAAGGTGCTGCCCGCGCCGGTGGCCGCACCGGTGGTCGCGCAGGCCTGAGCCGGGGCCCCCGCCAACCTGAACCGCTGACCGCGTAAGCCTGGGCCGGCGGCCGGACGGCGCGGCGGCCACCCCGCCGCAGGGGCCCAGCCGCCGCGCGCGGGCCGGGGGTCAGTGCAGCAAATCGGCGGGCACATTGCCGCCGTTGGCGGCCAGTTTTTGAAGCACGGTCTTGTGCAGCCACATGTTCATGGCGGCGGAGTCGCCCATCCGGTCAGCGGGGCAGCCCAGCTCGGTGGCCAGGGCCTTGCGCGCGGTCAGGCTGCTGTCCAGCCCCAGCAGCTTCATCAGGTCCACGATGGACACCTTCCAGTTGAGCTTTTCAGGGTGGCTGGCCGCCAGGGCCTCCAGTTGCCCCAGCACATCCACCGTGCTGATGGGGGTCGGCGCCGCGGCCGCAGGCGCGTTGGCGGGTGCAGTGGCAGCGCCGGGCGCCTGCTCTGCCGCGGCGACCGCGTGCTCACCGAAGCCCAGTTTAGAAAGAATGCTGCTGAAAAAACCCATGGGGAACTCCCGGTGTTGAATGAAGCTTGGTTTTAACTGCTTCATGTGACCGGGTGCTGGGTGCAGGAGGGGCAAAGTGTGACAAAAGCACCACTGCACCGTCCAAACATGCCATGTCATCGGCGCCTACGCCCGCCACGGCGCCTGAGGTGGCCCGGATGGACAGGTCAGCCAAGCCGAAAGCCGCTACCGGATCTGGCACGCGGGGTGGTACATCACCCTCTACCTTGACACCCGCTGGCCCGCCGGGTACCGGCCAAGCTTTGAACTGGCCACATGGAACCGATCCGATCGGCTGCCTTCGCCCGGACGCTGCAAGCTCGCTGACCGACTCAGCATGAGCGCCCAGGATTCAGCACGCGCCTGAAGCCGGAGCCGCTCGCCCGGCGACAAACGCATGAACAGCTCGGTCAAAACGTGGGCCAGGTCCTCGGGCAAATCGAACCCGGCCGCCCGCAGCATGAGGCAACGCTGGGTCGCCACCCGATGATGGCCCAGGCGCAGGCTGTCGCGTGCCAGGTTGGCCAAGGCCCGGGGGCTGGATGGCAGCCCAGCCGCGGCTTGACCGGCTGCATCGATAGACGACAACCAGGGTGGCGGAAACGCCCAGCAAGTGTGTGGCATGGCATCGAGCACAACAGGTCAGGCGAGCCGCAAAGGGGCTGGACCTCAAAAAAAATCGCCAGAGCATGAACCCTCATCCTCTGGCGATTGCGATGCCCCCTGTACGGGGGGGCGCGAAAAATGCCTTGGAGAAGGCGAACTCAGAAACTGTGGCGAAGCCCGAAAGACACCGCCTTCACACTGGCCCCCATGGCCCCGGGCACGACTGCCGTGGTGCTACCGACCAGCATGGTGTTGCTGGTCGCGCTGTTGCGCACGCTGCCAGCGCTGGCATAAGCCACGGTCCGCTTGGAGAGGAAGTGCTCGTAGGTTGCACCAAGGATGTCGGAGTTCGCCGCGGCGACTCCCGGCATTCTTTGCACGTTGTTGCGGATGTACTGCACCAGCACCTGCCCCGTGCCCGTGGGCACCGTGGCGCCAATCCAGCGCGATTGCGACTTCAACACCGTGGTGGCGGCCAGCGTCTTGTTGCGCTCAGAGGGGTCAAAGCTGTAGAAGCCGCCTTCCAGCTTGGCCAGACCAAATTTGTAAGAACCGGCCAGCGTCCACTCCGTTTGCCAGCCTGGCGCGGCGCCGCTGGGAATGTCTTTGGCGTACTGCTTGAAGCGGGTGTAGGCGGCGGTGCCGAGCAACGGCCCCTTCTCGTAGGTCACGCTGCCACCATGAAGGTTGCCTGCGCCGGTCGAGTCCGATTGGCCTGGGGCCACCAAGGCACGGACCATCCAAGAACCTTCAGTCCAGCGGACCGAGGCCGAGTTGTTGATGCGCGCGGTGGATTGGTGGCCTGGGTCGCCGGCCACCGAGGCGGGGCTTTGCAGCGAACCAATGCCTGTCTGTTGCAGGTTGGCGTAGTAATTGCCCACGCCCGGATCCACCGCCAGCAGGGACAAGGCGGTTGGCGACAGTTGGCGCCCGAGGCGGGTTTCCCAGTTGCTGCCACTCAGACCCAACCAGGCCGAGCGACCGAAGGCGGCCCCGCCTTGCTGCAGCGCACCCGAGCTCGCATCAAAGCCCTGCTCCAACAGGAAGTTGGCCTTGAGACCACCGCCCAAGTCTTCCGAGCCCCGGAACCCGAGTCGCGAACCCCAGCCGGTACCTGAATCGACGCGGGTGATGTTGGCGGGCCCATTGCTGGCCCGGGTGAAGGCCAAGTCAATGACCCCATAGATCGTCACCGACGATTGCGCCATGGCCATTGGCGCGGCCAGCGTGGCCACCAGGGCCGTGATAGGAAGTTGCTTTCTCATGTTGTCTCCAGTCGAGTTGGTATCCGCAGCGGTTTCCGATGTGTCCCGCTGCGTCGAAATGTATCTCAACTTACCGGTCGGCAGGTAATCTTTTCGGAGAAATTGATGTATTTCCCACACAGGGCAAACACTGAGCCGGGGCCCAGAGAGCCGAAGATTCAGAACTTCAGAGGCGTGAGTCGGTAGGTGTCGGTGGCCGTGCCGGCAAACAGGCGCAGGCGCTCGCTCGCACTGCAGCCCTGGGTGACCCGCTTGAAGGTGTTCCACAACACCCCATAACTGCACCCGACCTGGTCGACCGGAAAGTTGCTTTCGAACATGCAACGCTCAGCACCCAACAGCTCGATGCAGGTCTCCAGGTAAGGCGCCCAGAGGCGGGCCAAGCACTCTGAGCCTGGCGCCACAGGCGCTTGATCCAGGGCAAAGCCCATGCGCGGCATGGCCAGCCCGCCCAGCTTGACGCGGAGCTGCGGCAGAGCGGCCAACTGACGCATGGATTGACGCCAGCGCAAGAACACCTCGGACCGCTGCCCCTCATAGGGCCCCACCCCCAGGGGGCCGCCGCAATGGTTCAACACCAGCCGCGTCTCGGGGCACTGATCGGCGAGCGTCAGCACGTCCTCCAGTTGGGTGTGGTAGAGCCACAGATCCAGGCTCAGGTCGAGTCGCCCCAGGGCACGCACGGCCTCAAGCACCGGCGCTTGCAAAAGGAAGTGGGGCCCACCGGTTTGCGCTGGGTGAATGCGCGTGTCTTCATGCCAAGTGGGGCGGGCGCGAAGGCCGCGGAAGCGCCCTCCTCCGGCATCCGCATGGGCGTGCAGAACAGCCTCCACCGCTGCGCCGAGGCTCAGGTCGGCCCATCCAACGATGGCCTCGCACAAGCGGGTAGAGGCGCCGCTCTGAGCGTGGGAGGTCGCTTGCTCAACGACGAAGCGGGTTTCACCCACCGCCTGCAAGGACTCAGGCCCCTGGGACAGGTAGTTGGACAGGCATTCGACATAGACCGTGGCCTCGACCCGGTGCCCCGTTGCCAGATCGTGCTGAAACTGTGGCGCCAGATACTCAAAATCAGGCAAAGACCAAAGGTGGTGATGGGCATCCACGATGGGCAGCTCAGGGTCCAACACAGTTTCGTGGTGCGTGGCCAACCAGTCTGGTCGAGGACGTGGAATGGCGGCATGGCTGCCTGATCCAGGGCTTTTAGCGCTCACTCGCGGCTCCCCCAAAGTCCGCCCTCAGCCCGCGCTGAAGGCGCGATCATCCAAATTCAGTTCAACATCTACCTGTGGACAGGTAAGTTTTGTAGCTAAAAAAAGCCGGCGGCTTCAGGTCGCCGGGGCCGCCTTCTTGCGACTTGCTCCGGCAGCCTTGCGCGGCGACGCGGGTGGCTCTGCAGCCTGCACACCTGGCGACGGAGGCTCCGCCTCGGTCACCGCGCCCCGCACCGCCAGCCCCAGCAGGGCCATGTCAACAAACTGCCCCATGACTTCTTTGACCGTCAATTTGCCGGTCGGCGAATGCCAGCGGGTGACGTAGTTGAGGCCCGAGAGCAAGAACCGGGTCGTCATGGCCGCATCCACCTCACGGAACTCGCCAGCCTCGATGCCTTCGCTGACACAACGGCGCAGCAACTTTTCGTAGGTGTCGCGCAAGTGCAGGGCCACCCCCCGGCGCTCGGTTTGACCCGCCTCACGGAATGCGTTGGCGCCCGCCAGCCAGTGCTCACGGTGTTCGTCCAGGAAGTGGGCCGAGGAATGCATGAATGCCCGCACGCGATCCGTGGGCGTCTTGGCGCGGGCCACGTCGGCCGCCACCATCTGCACCAAAGCGTCCAGCGACTGGATCACCACACGCTCGTACAACTCGTCCTTGTTGGGGAAGTGGTAGTAGAGCGCCGCCTTGGTGATCTTGGCCTCCTCGGCAATGTCGCGCAGCGAGGTGGCATGGAAGCCGCGGTTCGCGAACAGGCGTCGAGCGATGTCGAGCAGTTGATCTTCACGGTTGTGCCCGGTCGAGGTTGGCTCAATCGAAGACTGTGGGGTGCCAGCACGGGATGCCATAGGAGATGCTTTCTGGAAGACTTGATGGTGAAAGGTTAACCCGCAAACACAGACTGGTCGTGGGATACAGGGTTAACCATGATCCGGGCGCCTTGTGAGTGGTGCAGGAATGACAGTATTATTAACCAGTCGGCAAGTAGATTTATGCCGAACGAAGATTGATGACGCACGCCTCGACGTGCTTTTTTTTGAATCAGTTACTTACCGATCGGCAGGTAAAATATGAGGCTAGATCAAAACGAATCAGACCGCGCGTTCCGGATGGAGGTGCGGCGGTTCTGTGAACAGCAGGTGCCCGAGGCCCTGCGCCAGCGGGTTCGCTCGGGCATGCGGGCCACCCCCGAAGGCTTCAGACAATGGCAGCGCATCTTGTTTGAACAAGGCTGGGGCGCCCCCACCTGGCCCAAAGAACATGGCGGTACCGGTTGGACCCCGGTGCAGATCCACATCTTCGAGCAGGAGACTGCCGCCGCTGACGCGCCGCCTCAGTTTCACCAAGGTCTGGAGCTCATCGGGCCCATTATTTTCACCTATGGCACGCCCGAACAGAAGGCCCGCTACCTGCCGGGCATTCTGTCGGGGGCCGATTGGTGGTGCCAGGGCTACTCGGAACCCCAGGCGGGCTCGGACCTCGCAGGCCTGCGCACCCGGGCGGTCCGTGATGGCGACCATTACGTCGTCACCGGTCAGAAGCTCTGGACCAGCTACGCCCACGAAGCCAACCGCATGTTCTGCCTGGTCAGGACCAGCGATGAAACGCGCAAGCAGGACGGTATTTCGCTGCTGCTGATCGACATGGATACGCCCGGCATCACTGTGCGGCCGTTTCACACGCTGGATGAGCAGGCCCATGTGACCGAAGTGTTCCTGGACTCGGTCCGCGTACCGGTCACCCAGTTGATCGGCGAGGAAGGCAAGGGCTGGAGCTACGGCAAAGTGCTGCTGGACCGGGAACGGGCCCTGACCGCCAACCTGGGGGTGCGCCTGTCGCGCCAGTTGGAACAAGTCCGTGAGCGGGCACGCCAAACCCAGGACGGCGAGCGCACCCTGTATGAGAGCCCATCGTTCAGAAGCAAGCTGGGCCAACTGGAGATAGAAGTCCAGGCGATCGAGCAAATGGGCCTGCGCATGCTGGCTGACAACGTGGCCGGCGTGGACACCGGGCCCCGAGGCTCGATGTTGAAGTTGCGCTGGTCGGAACTGCTGCAGCGAGCCACTGAACTGTGGGTCGAGACCTTGGGCTACGACGCCACCCGCTTTGCGCCGGCCGGCCCACAGCCAGGTGCGGTGCCACTGGATCAGTCCGGGCCCATGACGGCCTACCTGCACAGTCGGGTCACCAGCATTTATGGCGGCTCCAACGAAATCCAGCGCAACATCATCGCGCGTCGCGCACTGGGCTTGTAAGACATGCACAACCATCACACCCCTGAACAAAAGATGCTGGCGGACGGCGTGGACCGCTTTGTCCGGGAACACGGGCGTTTCGAGCACTGGCGCAAACTCAGCGCTGGCGGCGCCCCGTACGATGAAGCCCACTGGCAACAAATGGCGGACATGGGCTGGCTGGCCCTGTTCATTCCGGAGGCCGAGGGCGGCATTGGCGCCGGCCCGGCAGAGGTGGCCATCGTGGCCGAGGGCTTGGGACGGGGCCTGTTCCGCGGGCCTTACATCAGCACCTGCGTGATGGCGGTTCGGCTGCTGACACAGGCTGGCCAGGCGCCGCAAAAGCGCCTGTTTGAAGGCATTGCCGACGGCAGCGTCCGGGTGGCCACCGCCCTGGGCGAGAACGGAGCCCACTTCCGCCTGGACAGTGTGCAGACCACGGCCAAACCCAGCGGCAACGGTTTTTGTCTCGACGGCTTCAAGCCTTGGGTGCCCGATGGGGACACGGCGCAATGGCTGGTGATTCCCGCCCGAACCGAGGGGCCTGCCCACCAGGCTGAAGGCATTTCGCTGTTCCTGCTGCCTGCCGACACACCGGGGCTGCACCGCACGGACTTCCGAAGCCCCGATCACCAGCACATCAGCCAGTTCGAGCTCCGCGGGGTCGAGGTACCGCCATTGGCCCTGTTGGGCCCCAAGGGGCAAGGGCTGGCGCTCCTGCAGGACGCTGTGGACCATGCCATCACGGCGCGCCTGGCTGAGGCTTGTGGCGCCATGGACGAAGTTTGTGCGATGACGCTGGACTACCTCAAGGTGCGCCAACAGTTTGGCACCACGATCGGCAGCTTCCAGGCGCTGCAGCACCGCATCGTGGACATGCGCATCGCCTGCGAAGAGGCTCGCTCGATGTTGCAACTGGCGCTGGACGGACTGGAGACCGGGGGGGTTGATGGGCAACGCGCCGTCGCGGCCGCCAAGGCCCGGGTGGGCCAATGTGGCCTCTATGTGGGCTACCAGGCGGTGCAATTGCACGGTGGCGTGGGCACCAGTGATGAGCTGGCCGTCAGCCATTACCTCAAGCGCCTGAGCATGATCGACATGGCCTTTGGCAACGCCGATTTTCAGCGCGATCGCTTCATGGCCTTGACCGATGCGACACTGCCATCCCCCCACCTCCCGTTGCCCCCCACCGCCCAGGAGCAGACTGCATGAGCGCCCCCACCGATGCCCAATGGAACCTGGCCAACATCCTGGACGCCGTGGCCAGCCGCGTGCCGCCCGACCGGCCCGCCATAGTCCATGGCCCCCACGTGGTGAGCTGGCAGGCACTTGACCAGCGCAGCAACCGGGTTGCACGCGCCTTGCTCGCGGCGGGCCACCAAAGTGGTGAACGCGTGGCCTTTCTCTCCCGCAACCACCCGGGCTACATCGAAGGGTTCATCGCCTGCCTCAAATCACGGCTCATCCACGTCAACCTCAATTACCGCTACACCGTGGACGAACTGGCCGGCGTGCTGGAGGATGCCGGCGCCACGGCGCTGCTGTACCAAGCGGAGTACGCCTCCACCGTGGCAGCGCTGGTCGACAAGCTGCCCGCGCTGCGCACGCGTGTCTGCCTGGACGGCGCAGGACAAGGCGAGGCCACAGCCCGTTTCCAGGACTGGGCCGCGGACGGTGACGCCAGCCCCCTGGGCATTCAACGCGAGGCTCGCGACCCGCTGCTGCTCTACACCGGAGGCACCACCGGGCGTCCGAAGGGGGTGATTTGGCCAGGCCACCATTACCGCGCCTGCCAGCAGGAATCCCCCCTCGTGGCGCGCCGCGCCACCAGTCTGGCGGAGCACCTGGACTTGATCGCGGCCAACCCCAGCCCTGGCCGGGTGTTGCCGGCCTGCCCATTGATGCATGGTGCCGGCATCAGCAGCACACTGGCAGAGCTGCTCAACGGCGGCACAGCGCTTTTGCTGGCCGAGCGCAGCTTCAGCGCACACGAACTGTGGCAACTGGCCGAGCGCGAACGTGCCAGCCGCATCCTGATCGTGGGCGATGTCTTTGCCCGCCCCATGCTGGCAGCCCTCGATGAGGCCCCCGGCCGCTACGATCTGTCGGCACTCAAAGTGATCAGCTCCGCGGGTTTGATGTGGAGTGAGGAGGTCAAGGCGGGACTGCTGCGACACCTGCCATGGCTGGTGCTGGCCGACATCTATGGCGCCTCCGAGGCTGCGGGCCTGGGTTACGCCATCACCACCCGAGAGCGCAGCACCCCGACGGGTTGCTTCCAGCCTGGCCCTCAGACCGTCCTCATCGATGACGACGGACGACTGGTGCCCGCAGACCAGCCAGGCGAAGGCTGGCTGGCCCGGGGCGAGCCCCTGCCAGAGGGCTATTTTGGTGACCCGAAGAAGACGGCAGAGGTGTTCCGGATGATCGACGGGCAACGCTATTCGGTGCCTGGGGACCGGGTACGCCGCCACCCCGATGGATCGATGCAGCTGCTCGGTCGCGGCAGCCTGGTGATCAATTCCGGCGGCGAGAAGATCTATGTCGAGGAGGTCGAAGAGGCCCTCAAGCGCCTGCCCGGCGTGCACGACGCGCTGGTGGTCGGGGTACCGGATGAACGCTGGGGCAATGTGATCGTGGCCCTGCTGCAGGCCGGCTCAACGACGCCTGACGGGGCGGCGCTGCGCAGCGGCCTGACCCCTTACCTGGCGGGCTACAAAATGCCCAAGCATTTCATTGCGGTTGACCGCCTGCCCCGCGCAGACACGGGCAAGGGCGACTACCGACTGGCCCGCGAGATGGCGCAACAGGCGCTCGCCCCGGCATGAGAAGGCTGTGGCTTCAAAGCGTGGGCGCCGCCCTCGCCTCGCGCTGCCTGGGCGCGTGCTGGCTGCTGTCAAACAGGGCTCAGGCGGCCAACGATGGCTGGCCGCAGCGCCCCGTGCGACTGATCGTCCCGGCTGCACCCGGCGGTGGTGCTGACACGGTGGCCCGGTTGGTGGCCCAGGCCCTTGGCGATCGGCTTGGTCAAGCCGTGGTGGTGGAAAACCGCCCCGGCGGAGGCGGCACCACCGGGGTGACCTCCGGCTTGCAGGCGGCGGCTGACGGCTACACCTTCATCTGGTGCACCCCTTCCGCCCAGATCATGTCCCCCGCACACCTCCGCTACGACCCCGTGAAGGACCTGGCCCCCGTCAGCCTGGTGGTCACGGCCCCTTACTTGCTGGTGGTGGGCCCACAGCAACCTTGGCGTCAGCTGCGCGATCTGATCGACAGCGCCAAACACCAGGCGGGCAAGCTGAACTACGGAACGGCAGGCACAGGGACCTTCGGGCATTACATGGCCGCGTCGTTCGGCCTGGCCACGGGAACTGAGCTGGTCCAGGTGCCCTTCACGGGCGAAGGCCCCGCCATGATGGCCCTGATGCGCGGCGATGTGCAGATGGCGTTCATCAGTGGCGCGGGCGCCCTGCCCCATGTGGTGGCTGGGCGGGTGCGGGCCCTCGGACTGTCCTCCAGCGAACCACTCGAAGGACTGCCCCCCGGCCTGCCGGCGATCTCTGCGACGGTCGCTGGCTTTGAGTTGGTGGCCATCAATTACGTGGCGGCACGCGCAGGCACGCCTCAGCCCATCATCGACAAGATGAGCCAAGCCCTGCAGGCCGTGCTGGCAAGCCCAGCGGTTCGGGAACGCATCACCCAACTGGGCGTGTCGCCCACCGCCAGCACCCCCGAGGCGCTGCGGCGCCGTATCCAGACCGAGCGTCAACGCGTCCAGGACACGGTCCAGCGCAGTGGTCTGGTGCTGGAGTGAACCTGCGCCACCCCCAACGCCCCTTTCCCCTTGCCCTTTCGAGGCTGAGCCCCATGAACACCGACACCTCTCACGTGAATCTCCTGCGTCGCCGCCTGCTGTTGGGCAGCCTGGGTGGCTGCGCTGCCGCGCTCGCGTTCCCAGCCCAAGCACAAGAGGCCGCTTGGCCCAACCGCCCCCTGCGCCTGGTGGTGCCCTTTCCACCGGGTGGTGGTGCCGATGTGGTGGCCCGAATCCTGGCCGCGGCGCTGACCGACAAGCTGGGGCAAAACGTTTGGGTCGAGAACAAGGCCGGCGCTGCAGGCACCGTGGGCGTGACCTACGCCTTGCAGCAGGCCCCCGATGGTTACACGATGGTGTGGTGCACCCCTGCAGCCCAATACCTGGCCCCGCGTTCGGTGCGCTACGACCCTGTGGCAGATTTCGCGCCCGTCAGCCAAACGGTGGCGGCAACTTACCTGCTGGTGGTTGACCCCAAGCTGAACGTGCAAACCGTGCCCGAGTTGATTGCCGCTGCTCGGGCCAAGCCGGGCTCTGTGAACTACGCCACCGCAGGCACCGGCGGCCAGGGCCACCTCATGGGCGCCTATTTCAATTTGCTGGCGGGCACCGACATGACCATGGTGCCGTTCACCGGCGAAGGACCGGCCCTGGCCGGCGTGATGGGTGGGCAAGTGCAGACGGCCTTCCTCAGCAGCGCGGCGGCCCTGCCGCAGGTCAAAGCCGGAAAGCTGCGTGCCATTGGCATGTCATCGGCCCAACGCCTGCCCGGCATCCCCACCGACATCCAGCCCATCGCCACCAGCCTGCCTGGCTACGACGTGACCGCGATCAACTACATCGCCATGCGCAGCGGTACGCCCAAGGCCATCGTGGACCGACTGAGTCGACTCATCAACGAAGTGCTGACCATGCCCTCGGTCCGCGACCGGATCAGCGCCGTGGGGGTGGTGCCCCAAGGCAGCACCCCCGAGGAATTGGAACGCCGGGTCATGGCTGAACGAGCCAAATGGAGCGACGTGCTCCAGAAAACCCAGATCGTTCTCGAATGATGGCGCCGCTCCCCCCGACCCAGCCCGAAGAACGCGCTTGCGCCCTGGTCACTGGCGCAGCACGGGGTATCGGGCTGTCGATTGCCACGCAACTGGCGCTCGATGGCTTTCATGTGCTGGCCACCGATCTGGACGAGGCCGAGGTCACGACCCAAGCCCTGGCCCTGCAAGCACAGGGTTTGTCAGTTCAGGCTGCAGGGCTGGATGTGCAGGACCGAGCCGGCGTGTCCCGGGTGATTGAAGGGCTCGAGCGCTTGGACGTGGTGGTCAACAACGCCGGCATGGCCTCGAGCATGCTCGCATTGCGTGAACTCGATGCACCCAGGCTGCGGCGCATGTTGGGCGTCAACCTGGTGGGCAGTTTCATCGTGGCCCAGGAGGCGGTGCGCCGCCTCAAGCCGGGCGGGCGCATCATCCAGATCGCATCGCGTGGTTACCTGGGGGGCGCCGGTGCCGCCCATTACGTCGCCAGCAAGGCCGGTGTCGTGGGCATGGTTCGCGCCATGGCGATCGAATTGCGGTGGCGTGGCATTGCTGTCAATGCGGTGGCACCGGGCATGGTTGACACCCGCATGTTGGAGGGCTTCTCGCCCGAAGTCCGACGCAGCCTGGAACAACGCGAACCCAGTGGCGCCGCGGCCAGCCCGCAGACGATTGCCGACACGGTCGCATTCCTGGCCTCGCCCCGGGCCTCGCAAATGACGGGCCAGGTGATCTTTGTAGACGGCGGCAAAAGCGTCGGCATGCCGCCGCTCTAACCCCACCGCCCGCAGCTTTCAGAACCGCTTCCTGCCATGTCACCCCACTCCCCCACCGCGGCCCCCAGCCCCTTGTTGTTGATCGGCACCCCAGAACCCCTGACCGAGGTGGTGCACGCGCGACTCTCAGACGATGGGCATGGGGTACTGCGCCTCGACACCTGTGCGCCCCACGCCGTGGCCGAGCGCCTGCTCGGCCTGAATGGGCTTGCCGCGCTGGTGCTCATGACCCCCACCGCCTTGTCCCACCGGCGCTTCGAAGACATCACAGACGCCGATTTCGAAACCGCTTTGGAGCAGCAACTCTTTTCTGTCGTGCGGGTGGTTCAGCAGGTGCTGCCTCACCTGTCGTCGGGCGCTCAGATCGTGCACGTGGGCTCACGTGGACACCTGGGCGCCTGGGGCGGCGTGCACCAGATGGCGGCCAGCGCGGCCCTGGCGGCCATGTCCCGGTCGATGGCGCTGGAGCTGCAGGCCGAGGGCATCAGCGTCAACCTGGTGGCCGCCGAGTTTGCACACGAGCGCCAGGACAGCCCGGAGAACCGGGGTGCGGTGGCCCACGCCGTGAGCCTGTTTGCCGCCCCGACCAACCGCATCACCGGCCAGCACCTGGTCATTGATGGCCTGAGCTCGCTGCGCATGAGCGAAGCGCGCCGACACCGTTTCTGATTTTTTGCCAACCAACCATCCCAACAAGGAGATAAACATGCAATATTTGAAGCTGACCGTTGAAGACCATGTGGCCGTGGTCACCATGGACGCCCCACCCGTCAATGCGGTGTCGGCCGGTCTGATGGACGAGATGATCGCCACCTTCGACCAGATGAGCGACCGCGACGACGTGCGCGTGGTGGTGCTCACCGGTGCGGGCAAGATCTTCTGCGCCGGGGCCGACATCAAGAGCCGCGCCAACAAGACGTTCGAACCTGGTGAACGCTGGGCCCATTCGCGCCGCGCCCGTGAATTGAGCTACTCCATCATCGAGTGCAAGAAACCCGTCATTGCTGCCATCAACGGCGCAGCACTGGGGGCAGGCCTGGGGATTGCGGTCTCTTGCGACATCCTGATGTGCTCGGAAAATGCCTCGTTGGGCTTGCCTGAGGTGGATGTGGGCCTGATGGGCGGGGGCCGCCACGCCATGCGCGTTTGTGGCCATTCGCTGACCCGCCGCATGATGCTGACAGGTGACCGCATTCCAGGCCCCGAGTTGTACCGACGCGGCATTGTGGAAGCCTGCCTGCCGCTGGAAGAACTGATGCCGGCCGCCATGGAAATGGCCAAGCGCATTGCCTCGAAGAGCCCCGTGGCCAGCCGCACCGCCAAGAACTCGGCAGCCACCATCGAGAACATGACCCTGCGCGACGGCTACCGCTTCGAACAGAACATGACCGCTGAACTGGGCCAGACCGAGGACTCGCGCGAGGCCATGCGGGCCTTTGCAGAGAAACGCCCGCCGGTGTTCCAGGGGCGTTGAAGCCGACCACCGCCCCAGGCTGCAAGCTGGGGCGTTGAGGCCACTCCCCTTCGATGGGGCATCCACAAAAAGGCCCGGTCACCACCGGGCCTTTTGGCTGTGTAGCGGGTACGAATGCGTCGTCAGTTGGCCAACATGCCCCCATCCACCGGCAGCGTCACGCCGTTGATGTAGCTGGCCATTGATGAAGCCAAGAACACAGCAGGCGCTGCGATCTCGTCGGGCTGACCCACACGCCCCTGTGGGGTGCGCTTCAAGAAGCCCTCAAGGCGCCGGGTGTCGGCGCGGGTGGCCTCGGTCATGGCGGTCTCGATGACCCCTGGAGCGATCGCATTCACCCGAATGCCGTCGGCGCCCAGGTCGACCGCCATGCTTTGGGTCAGCATCTTCACCGCGCCCTTGGAGCTGGAGTAACCGATGCAGCCGGGCTGCGCAATGAAGGCCGCCCCCGATGCGATGTTGATGACATTGCCGCGGGTCTGCCGCAGGGCCGGCAAAAAGGCATGCAGCACGTTGAAGCCGCCCATGACGTTGACATCAAAAACACGGCGAAACTTGTGGTGCACCTCGGGGGCATCGAGTCCGGCGCGAATCAAAATGCCCGCATTGTTGACAAGGATGTCCAACGGACCGATCTTCAGGCTGACGTCAAGCGCCAGGGCCTCGCAGGCCGGAACATCCGTGATGTCGAGCGAGAAGGCCCATGCCTGCCCACCCGACTGTCGAATCTGCTCCACCGTGGCCTCACAGGCCTCGGCCTTCAGGTCCACCAGCACCACCCGCGCTCCAGCGCGGGCGTATTGCAGGGCGATGGCGCGCCCAATGCCGGCGGCGGCGCCGGTGACCAGCGCCAGCCGGCCCTCCAACAAAGCGGGTGAATGGGATGTTGCTTGGTTCATGGTGTCTCCTGTGTCATTGAGCTTGGCGGGCCGCATCGCGGCGCGATAAATAGGCATTGATCTCACCCACAATGCCGCGGCGGAACAACATCACCACCAGCACGAAGACCAAGCCTTGAACGATCAGGACCGCTTCCGCGACCGATGACAATGAACTGGCCATGGTGACCACCACCATGGCCCCAGCCACCGGGCCCAGCAGGGTCTGCAAGCCGCCCACAATGCCCATCAGCAAGGCCTCGCCGGACGTCACCCAGCTGACATCGGTCAGGGTGGCGATTTGGAACACCAGCGTCTTGAGCCCGCCAGCCAGGCCCGCCAAGGCGGCCGACAGCGTGAAGGCCAGCAGCTTGTAGCGATTGACCTGGTAGCCCAGAGAGATGGCCCGCGCCTCGTTGTCCCGGATGGCGGTCAGCACCTGGCCAAAAGGCGAGTAGACGATGCGCCATATCAACCAAAAGCCTGCTACCACGGCCAGCATCACGACGTAGTAAAGCGTGGTGTTGTCGGACAGGTCGATCAGGCCCAACAGGTGCCCTCGGGGCACGCTCTGAATGCCATCCTCGCCCCCCGTGAAGGGCAGTCGCAAGGCCAGAAAATAGACCAATTGGGCACTGGCCAGCGTGATCATGGAGAACGCAATGCCGGCCCGCCGGATGGCGAGCAAGCCTGTGACGGCGCCAACGCTGGCCGCCACCAGGACACCGAAGGCCACCCCCAGCAGCGGGTCCAGCCCCCAAACCTTGACGGCATGGGCGGTGCCATAAGCCGCCGAGCCAAAGAACATGGCATGGCCGAAGGACAGCAACCCCACATACCCCACCAGCAGGTTGAGCGACGCGGCCAACAAAGCGAAGCACATCAGCTTCATGAGAAAGATCGGATAGGCCATCCAGGGCGCGACGAGCAGCACCACGGCGGCAACAAGCAGCAGGACCCGGGTGCGCTGGGTCATCGGAGCAAAAGAATCATTCATGGCTGTTTTCCTTCCATCACCGGCTGCTGCCGAACAGGCCGTTGGGACGCAAAGCGAGGGTGACCAACATGAGCACAAAGACCACCATGCCGGCGCCATCGGGGTAGACCACCTTGGTGATGCCCTCGATCACGCCCAGCACGAAGCCGGCCACGATGGAGCCGGCCAGCGAGCCCATGCCGCCGATCACCACCACCGCAAACACGACGATGATGAGCTGGGAGCCCATCAGGGGATTGACTTGGTAAATGGGCGCCGCCATGACGCCACTGAAGCCGGCCAGGGCCACGCCCAAGCCGTAGGTGAGCATCAGCATGCGCGGCACACGCACCCCAAATGTGCGGACCAGGTTGGGGTTCTCAGTGGCAGCCCGCAGATACGACCCCAGCTTGGTGCGCTCAATCACGTACCAGGTCACCAGGCACACCGTCAGCGAAGCTGCGATCACCCACAAGCGGTACCAGGGGAAGAACGCCATGGTGGTGTCCAGTCCGCCCAGGATGGGATTGGGATACGGCTGCCCCGTGGCACCGAACTTGTAGCGGAAGCTGCCCTCCAGGATCAGGGCGACACCGAAGGTCAGCAGCAACGCGTAGACGTGGTCCAGGTGGTAGAGCCGGCGCAGCAACAAACGCTCCAGCGCGATGCCGGAGAGGCCGACGATCAGCGGGGCCAAGACCAGGGCCCACCAGTAGCTCAGCCCCAGGTACTCGAGCAGGCCCCAGGCCACGAAAGCGCCCAGCATGTACTGCGCACCGTGAGCAAAATTCACGACTTGCAGCAGGCCGAAGATGATGGCCAGACCAATGCTCATGAGCGCATAGAGCGAGCCGTTGATCATGCCGACCAACAATTGCCCTGAGATGGCAGCCATTGGATAGCCGAACAGAGAGTCGGGCATGGTGTTGTGTCTCCAAATGAAGTGGTTGTCAGGCAGGCGTGGGCATCAAACACCCAGCAGGGCTTCGATGCGAGGCCGGTCCTCGTCGATGGCCTGGCGATTGAACTGCTCGATCACCTGCCCTTCCTCGATCACATAAAAGCGGTCGCCCACCCCAGAAGCAAAGCGGAAGTTCTGCTCCACCATGAGGATGGTGAAGCCGCGTTGACGCAGCGCGGCAATCGCCTCGCCGATCTTGTCGATGATCACGGGGGCCAGCCCCTCGGTGCATTCGTCCAACAGCAGCAACTTGGCGCCCGTGCGCAGGATGCGGCCGATGGCCAGCATCTGCTGCTCGCCACCGGAAAGCCGGGTGCCGGGGCTCTTGCGCCTCAGCTTGAGGTTGGGGAACAAAGCGTAGATTTCGTCCACCGTCATGCCACCGGGCTTGAGGATGGGTGGCAACAGCAGGTTCTCCTCCACATTCAGGCTGGCAAAGATGCCTCGCTCTTCAGGGCAATAGGCCACGCCCAGGTGGGCAATGTCCTCGGGGGCCAGGCCCTCGGTGGACCGTCCATTGACCACGATGCGGCCGTAACGGCGGCTGAGCAAACCGACGATGGCGCGCAGCGTGGTGGTTTTGCCGGCGCCGTTGCGACCGAGCAGGCACACCACTTCGCCGGGGTACACCGTGAGGTCAATGCCGTGCAGGGCCTGGGTCTCGTTGTAGAAGCCTGTCAGTTGATGCACCTCGAGGCAGGGTGCGGCTGCACGGACATCAGGCATGGGCACCTCCACCGACATAGGCTTCACGGACCCGGGCGTTGCTGGAGATCTCGTCATAGTTGCCTTCAGCCAGGATTTCGCCGGACTGCAGGACCGTGATGCGGTCACACAGTTCAGCCACGACTTTCATGTTGTGCTCCACCATGAGCACCGTGCGTTGCTGGGCGACCCGCGCAATCAGGCGGGTGATGGGCCCGATGTCTTCGTGGCCGAGCCCGGCCATGGGTTCGTCGAGCAGGATCATTTCGGGGTCCAGGGCCAGGGTGGTGGCCAGTTCCAAGGCACGCTTGCGCCCGTAAGAGAGGTTGGCTGCCAGTTCATTCGCATAGCGATCCAGGTTCACAGCGGCCAGAAGTTCTCGGGCCCGCGGCGTGTGACGGTCCAGGGTGCGCACGCTGCGCCAGAAGGCAAAACTGCCCCCCGCCCGCCGCTGCAGGGCGACGCGCACGTTGTCCAGTACTGTCATCTGACCAAACACCGCCGAGATCTGAAATGAGCGGACCATGCCGCTGGCGGCCACACTGGCCGGATCACGCCGGGTGATGTCTCGCCCGTTGTAGTGAATGCGCCCGGCCGTCGACGGGGTGGAAACGGTCAGCAAGTTGAAACAGGTCGTCTTGCCCGCCCCGTTGGGCCCAATGAGGGCATGGATGCTGTGCCGGCGGATGGACAAGGACACATCGCGCACGGCGTAGAAGCCCATGAACTGCTTGCTGAGCCCTTCCGTTCGCAGGATCACGTCCTCGGCCACGGCGGCTTGAGAATGGACGGCGCTCATGACAGATCCTCGTCATCAAAAAGCACTTCGGGCAGCCCTTTGACGCCCAGGTCATGGAGGGCCACCAGCGCGCCCGCATCCGGGTGCTCACTTTTCATCAAGTTGCCGCTGTCCCGGATGCTGGTCAGGTAGAGCACGTCCAGATTCGGCCCACCGAAGCACGGACAAGTGGGGAACGGGGTCGGTACGTCGAGGGTTCGCAACAGTTCACCCTGAGGCGAGAAGCACGCCACCTTGCCCACCTGCACCAGCGCGACCCAGAGGCGTCCCTCGGCGTCCACGGTGGCACCGTCCGGTGCCGACCCCAAAGGGCGGGTGTCGACCAGGCAGCGACGGGCCCCGACAGCGCCGCTCAAGGGGTCATACTCGGCAGCGCTGATTTCCATGCCCAGGCTGTCGGCGTAGTAAAGGGTGCGCCCATCGGGGCTGAAGCAGGTGCCATTGGCCAGGGCCACGCCGCTGAACAAGGTGCTGACCCGGCCCTGCCGGTCGAGCTGGTAATAGGCGCCAGCCGTTTCGTGCCGACCCACCACCATGGAGCCCACCACAAAGCGCCCTTGTCGATCCGTGCGCCCATCGTTCAGACGCATGGGATGGCTGGGGTGAACCACCTCGGCCAGTCGCCGCATCGTGCCAGTGACGGGGTACATGAGGTAGAACCCGTCCTCCAGCGACAGGATCAATCGGCCTCGGCGGGTCAGGGCCATCGAGCCAATGTCGGAGGGGACATCCCAGCGGCTGTGCACGGCATCGCGCCAGGCGTGAACCTGTCGGGCCTTGGTGTCGACCCAGTAGAGGGACTGGTCACGCCAGTCCCACAGGGGGCACTCGCCGAGCCGGTCGCGGTGCGGGCCCAAGATTTCAATGCGGGGGGTGGAAGCCATCATGTCGCACTACCAGGTGAAAAAGAAGGGCGCAAGGCATCGGCCGATGCCGCCCTGCGCAAGAGATGCATTCGGTACGACTGGGGCCAGCTGGCGTAGTCGCGGTTGACGCTCAGTGCGGCCTCGGCATGCAGCGGCCAGTTCGGGTTGTAGAGGGCCTCGCGGCCCAGACCGATCAGGTCGGCCTGACCGGCACCGAGGTAGCCCTCGGCCGTCCGGGGGTCGATGACCAACCCGACCCCCATCACCTGCAGCCCCGAGGCCTCGCGCAGGCGGGCGGCCAGGGCCGCGCGAAAGGTCAGGTCGTTGGACACCGATTTGCCCTGTGTGGGGTAGCTCGAGATGCCGCCCCCTGACGAACAATCGACCACGTCCACCCCCCGGTCCTTGAGGCTGCGCAGCAGGTCAACCATCTCGTCAAACTCCAGTCCGCCATCCACCACATCAGCCAGGGAGACACGCCAGAACAGCGGACGATCTTCGGGCCATTCCTGACGCACGGCCTCAGCGACATCGAGGGCAAAACGCAGGCGGTGCTGACCAAACCGATCGGTGCGCTGGTTGGCCAGGGGCGACAGAAACTGATGGATGAGGTAGCCATGGGCGCCGTGGATCTCCAGCACCTGGAAGCCCGCCTCGCGGGCGCGGCGCGCTGCCGAGCCCCAGGCCTGCACCAAGTCCTCGACTTCGGCAGTGCCCAAGGCCTGAGGTGTGGGCCAGCCCGGCCCCACAGGCAGGGCGCTGGGCGCCACGGCAAGCCAGGGGGGTTCTCCCTGGGCCGCATCGGCCTCGGTCAAAGCGCCATTACCGCGCCACCATTTCTGGGTCGAAGCCTTGCGCCCGGTGTGGCCCAGTTGAATGGCGGGGACGGCGCCCTCGCGCCGGATCGCCTCAGCCACGCGGGCCAGTGGCTGAACCTGTTCGTCCTGCCACAGACCCAGATCCCCGTGGTTGTTGCGTCCACGGGCCTCCACCGCGGTGGATTCGACGAACACGGTGCCGGCACCGCCCATGGCAAAGCGGGTCAGGTGCGCCAAGTGCCAGTCGGAGGCCAGGCCGTCATGGGCTTGAGACGTTTGCATGGGCGAGATGACCACCCGGTTACGGGCCGTCACGCCACGCAAGCTGTAGGGTGTGAATAGTCGAGCCATGGATGACAACCGCCGCTTCACTTCTTCACGAAATCGCAGCCACCCTCGGCCAGCGGACGGAAAATCTGCTCGGCGGGAATCGCAGCACCGACCTTGTAGAAGTCGTACTTGTACTTGGATTCGGACGGTGCCTTGACCTCCACCGGGTAAACCGCCCGCATGACCTGACCGTCCTCCCGAATCGGCGCGTTCTGCGTCATGAAGTCGTTGACCCGGGTGGCCTTCATCTTGGCCATCACCGCCGGACCGGCATCCGTGCCGGTTTCCTTGACGGCCTTGAGGTAGTGGGTCACCGCACTGTAGACACCGGCGTTGGTGAAGGTCGGTGGAACGCCGCCACTGCTGCGTTCCATGAACTTCTTGCTCCAGGCCCGGGTGGCATCGTTCTGGTCCCAGTAGAAGGGCACGGTGATGTTGAGACCCTGGGCGACATCAAGTCCCATCGCCGTCACGCTGTTGATGGTCATGCCAAAAACGCTCAGCGTCTGGCCGCCGCGGGTGATGCGGAACTCGGCGGCCTGCTTCAGCGAGTTGGACAAATCCAGGCCCGCGTTGAGGATCACGATGCCCTTGGCGCCGCTGGATTGCGCTTGCAGCAAGTAGGAGGAGAAATCGGTCGCTCCCAAAGGATGCTTGACCGAGCCCACCACTTTGCCACCGGCAGCCTGAATGAAGCGGGTGGCCTCGGCCTGCATGGCCGCACCGAAGGCATAGTCGACGGTGATGAAGTAGAAGTCCTTGATGCCGCGGTTGATCAGCAGTTGCACACCCGCTTTGGGCATGGCGTAGCTGTCATTGAGGAACTGGATGCTCATCGGCGAACAGGCCTTGCCCGTGAAGTCCGAAGAGATGGAGCCTGCGATGAGGTAAGGCTTTTGCTTCTCCTTCATGAAGTTCTGCACCCCCAGCGCAATCGAGGATGCCGAGCCACCGACAATGGTGTCGACCTTGTCGGTATCGATCCATTTTCGCGCTGCGGCCAACCCCACATCGGGCTTGTTCTGGTCGTCGACCGAGACCAGCTCGATGGTTTTGCCATTGACCTTGCCGCCGAAGTCCTCAATGGCCATGCGAGCGGCCAGCACCGACCCCAAGCCCCCCGCGCCGGAATAAGGGCCACTGGCGTCGTTCATGACGCCGATGCGGACCACATCGTCGGATATCTGCGCATGCGCTGCGCCAGCCGCAAGGGCGAGCACCGAGAACAGCACCTGGGCGGCGCGCGGGATCGGGCGTTGGGTGGAATGATTCATGGTTGTCTCCAGTTTGATTGTTGAGGTGGGTGAGGGAAATTGAGGTCAGCGCCAGACGCGTCTGCCGGCTCAGGACTTGGCTGTCCCAGAGGGCAGGTTCAAGATCAGCTTGGCAAGGATGTTCCGTTGGATCTCGTTGGAGCCCCCAAAAATGGCGGGCATGCGCGAGTCCAGGTATTGGCCCATCACGTCGGTGGCGATGCCGCCGATGGTCACGTCGTCCATCTGGGCGCCATGGTCTGCCGCCAGCTGAACCAGTTCATCGGCGATGCGCTGGTAGGTCTCCGTGCCCCAGACCTTGAGGTAGGACACGTCGGGGCCGAGTTCTTCTCCGCTGCGCAGGCGGCCCATGTAGAGTTCAAAGGCAGCTTTGAGGTCACGCACATCCAACAAGAGCTGCGCATAACGGTCGCGGAAGTCTGCGTGCGCCAGGGCCTGCGTGGCTTGGCTGAGCCGATCCAGCTGGGCCAGGGCCCCCTCGCATTGGCGAGGGGTGCCGAAGAAGATGCGCTCTTCACGCAGGAACGAGTTCGCCACATTCCAGCCATCGTCGATCTGACCGACCACATTGCTCACGGGCACGCGGACGTTGTCAAAGAACACCTCGCTGAACTCCCCTTCCCCCTTGAGGTTGACGATGGGTCGCACGCGCACACCGGGGCTGCGCAGGTCAATCAGCAAAAAGGTGATGCCGCGCTGCTTGGCCCCGTCGACCTTGCTGGTGCGCACCAATGCAAACATCCAGTCCGCCCCCGGACCCAGGGTGGTCCAGATCTTTTGGCCGTTGACCACCAGTTGGTCACCCTCGCGGTCGGCCCGGGTGCGCAAGCTGGCCAGGTCGGAACCGGCATTCGGCTCGGAGTAGCCCTGGCACCACATGGTCTCGCCGCTGAGCACGCGGGGCAAGTGGTAGCGAATCTGCTCCGGCGTGCCATGCATCATCAAGAGCTTGCCCAAGGCCAGGCCATGGTCGGGTATGCGGGCGCAGCCATGGCGGGCCATTTCCTCGGCATAGATGACCTGCTGGGTCGGTGACAAGCCCATGCCGCCAAACTCCTTGGGCCAGGAAGGCGCCAGCCAACCTTGACGCGACAGCGCCTGGTACCAGTCCGAGATGTCAGCGTAGTAGGCCCGCTTCTTCATGAAGCGCTTTTCGGGCGGGTAGTGGGCAGCGATCCATTGCGCCAGCACTCGGCGGAAGCTCTCGTCGGGCAGGTCGGCGATGTCGGCGCCCGGCACCAGATCAAGGGGAGCCTGGTCCGCTTCAGCCGATTCGCGACTGGCCTGCCGTTGCGCCTGAAGGAAGGCGCCGCGCTGCCACAAGGGGTTGCCCAGCCACGCGGACAGCGCGAGCGCCCGCTTCAGGCACAGGCCGATGTCGGTTTCATCGGCAATGCCCATGCCGCCGTGCAGGTGGATGGCGGCCTTGCCCACCGCCAGTGCAGCGCCCGCTGCCCGGGCTCTGGCCGCTCGCAATGACGGGACACAGCCCTCGGGGCCACCCAGTTTGAGCCAGTCCAGCAAAGCGTATTGCGCCGAGGCACGCGCCAACTGGCACTGAATCCACATGTCCACCATGCGGTGCTGCAAGACCTGGAATGACGCGATGGGCTTGCCGAACTGAATGCGCTGGGAGGTGTAGGCCACCGTGTCGTGCAACGCCCTTTCGGCCACACCGACCAACTCAAAGGCCGAGCTGAGCCGGGCCAACTCCACACCCTGCGTCAAAGCCAGACGGACGGGCTCGCCCACGGCGATCAACGCGTCAGCGGAGAGACTGAGGCCAGCCAGCTTCAAGTCGCCAAAATTCAGACCATCCACGGTGCGGGCGTTGTGCAAGCGCTCGCGGCATGAAGCCGCGTCGAGCCAGAACAGCGCAGCTTGTCCGGCCAGCCGTGCCTGGATCAAAAAGCCATCGGCTGCCGACGCGAGTGGGATGAAACGCTTGTCAGGCCCCTGCAACACCCAACCCGGCCCAACGGGCAGCGCCTCCAACTCGAGGCTATCGAAATCGAAGTTGTTGACCTGCTCTTGCCAAGCCAGTGCCAGCAACTGATGCCCCTGGCCGACCGCCTGCAAGAGATCGCGTGCACGGTCGGACACTGGTGCCAGCGCCGCCAGAACCTGAGCGACGAGCACACTGCTGGCGGCGAAGGGCTCTGGCGCCAGGCCACGCCCAAGCTCGCAGGCGATCAGGCAAACCTCGGCAGGCCCCAACCCAAGCCCCCCCAAAGACTCCGGGACCAACACACTGTGCCAACCGGCCTCCGCCATGGCTTGCCAGACCTCACGGTCGAATGGAACCGCCCCATCGCGCAGGCGTCGCACCCGGGCAGGTGCGGGGTGGCGTTGGTGAAAATCCTGCACGCTGTCGCGCAGCATGCCTTGGGTCTCGTCGAATGAGCTCATCTGAAAAACGTCACGATCATTGAAAAGGGGGCGACCTCAAACCAGGTCGGTGGGCAGGCGATGGGCCTTGAATTGCTCGCGCAGCTTGAGCTTTTGCAGCTTGCCGGTCGCGGTGTGGGGCAGTTGCTCGACCAGCACGACGTCATCAGGCATCCACCACTTGGCGACCTTGCCTTCCATGAAGGCCAGCATTTCCTCGCGAGAGGGGGCCTGCCCCGGTTTGGGCACCAGCAGCAACAGCGGTCGCTCCTGCCATCGGCTGTGCGCCACACCGATCACGGCGGCCTCTTGCACCCCGGGGTGGGCCATGGCGGCGTTCTCCAGATCGATGGACGAAATCCACTCGCCACCCGACTTGATGACGTCCTTGGATCGGTCGGTGATCTGCACAAAGCCGTCGGCGTCGAGGGTGGCCACATCGCCCGTGGCGAACCAACCGTCGGCATCCAACACGCTGCCCCCTTCGGCCCGGTAATAGGCACTGGCCACCCAGGGACCGCGCACCTTGAGGTCGCCAAAGGCCTTGCCATCGTGTGGCAGGGGCTGACCGTCTTCGCCAAAGATTTCGAGGTCGACGCCATAGATGGCACGACCCTGTTTGGCCTGCAGGTCAAAACGTTGCGGCAAGGTCAGGTCGTGGTGTTTGGCCAGCAAGGTCCCGATGCTGGCCAAGGGGCTGGTTTCCGACATGCCCCAGGCATGGATGACAAAAGTGCCCAGCAGCGTTTGAAACTTCTCGATCATCGCGCGCGGGCAGGCGGATCCGCCCACCACCACGCGTTGCAGGGCCAGCTCCGACAAGTCCAGTTGAGCACGGTGGCGCTCGATGTGATCGAACAGCCCCAGCCACACCGTTGGCACGCCGAGGGAGAAGTTGCAGCGCTCCTCACGCAGCAGGCGGTAGATGTTCTCGCCCGCCAAATTCGGCCCCGGCAGCACCAACTTGGCCCCGCACATGGCACCGGCATACGGAATGCCCCAGGCATTGACATGGAACAGTGGCACCACCAACAGCACACTGTCGCGGGCCGACAGGCCCAGTCCGTCCGTGGCACAGGCGGTGAACGAATGAAGAATCGTGGAGCGGTGGCTGTACAGGACGCCTTTCGGGTTGCCCGTGGTGCCCGACGTGTAGCACAGCGAAGAAGCGGTGTTCTCGTCAAAGCGCGGCCAGGTGTAATCAGGCGAGGCCGCTTCGATCAGGTCCTCGTAGCACAGCAGGTTGGGCAAATCCACCTGCGGCATCTGATCGCGACGGCACAAGGCCACAAAGCCCTTGGCGTGCTGAAGCTGCGGCGCCAAGCCCGCCAGCAGCTCCGCAAAGCTGGTGTCAAAGAAAATGTAGCCGTCCTCTGCATGGTTCAGGATGTAGCTGATCTGTTCCGGGAACAAGCGCGGATTGACCGTGTGCAGCACGGCCTGCATGCCCGAAACACCGAAGTAGAGCTCCACATGGCGGTGCGTGTTCCACGCCAGGGTGGCCACCCGATCGCCCGCCTTCACCCCCAGCGCCCCCAGGGCATTGGCCAGACGTTTGGCTCGCTGCTGGACTTGGCGCCAGTTGCTGCGATGGGTGCTTCCATCGACCAGGTGGGACACGATCTCGCGGTCGCCATGAAACGCAGCGGCATGCTCGAGCACGCCGGACAGCAGAAGTTGGTGTTGTTGCATGAGGCCTAGCATCAGCGGGCTCCTTGGCGGTTTCTAAAAAACGGGGGAAGAATGAAGTTCGAGGCGCGCCAGACCTCAGTGGTAGCTGCGCCCGCCATCGACGGCGAGCACGATGCCGGTCACAAAGGACGACTCCGCACTGGTGAGGTAAAGCGCCGCAAGGGCAATTTCATGGGGTTGCCCAATGCGCTGCAGGGCGTAGCGGGGGCCGACCGTGGCTTGCAGCGCGTCGGCGCTGTAGCCGCCCCGCACCATGGGGGTGTCCACGGCACCAGGGCAGACCGTGTTGACACGGACTTGAGGCGCCCATTCCATGGCGATGCATTTTGAGAAGGCAATCACGCCCGCTTTGGACGCGGCATAGGCGCTGCGTTGCTTGAACGGCTGCAATCCCTGCCCTGAAGCCAGGTTGACGATGGTGCCGCCCCCCGCCTTGCGCAGTGCGGGCAAAGCCGCACGGCAGACGTTGAAAGTGCCAGTCAAATTGACCTCAATGACCCTTGCCCAGTCCGCATCACTGACCTGCTCTGCCCAGTCGGTGTTGGCGATGCCCGCGGCATTGACCACACCGTCGAGCCCGCCCAGGGTGTCGCTTGCACGCTGCACAACCGCTTGCACGGCCAAGGCATCGGTGATGTCAGCCTGGCACGAAAGCGCCGGGCCGGGGTGGCCGTGCAGCGCCAGCGCAGGCGCACGGTCCAAGGCCACGACCTGGGCACCCGCCCGGGTGAACAAGCTGGCAATGGCCTGACCGATGCCGGAGGCCGCGCCAGTCACCAGGATCCGGCGACCCGCCAGCCGGCCTGCCACCTGGGTGCTGAGCTCAGGTATCGGGGGGTGGGCATTCATTTGATTCATGTCACTAGTTTATTTAATTAACCGGTCGGCAGGTAAATTGTGAGGTCAAAAAAAACGGGGTCCAATGAATGGTTACCCTAACTTTTGGCTTTCTTTGTTGGCCTCAGTGCTCACTTGCTTGTCGACAAGCAATCCGTTGAGCAGCATGTCCATGTATTCGCGCATGACCTGCGCCGTCTCGAGTCGCCCATCCGGCCGGTGCCACCGTGGCATCTGGTTGAGGGCAGAGAGCAAAAACCGGCCCGCCATGGCGGCATCCACCGGCCGGATCAAGCCGGCCTCCATGCCTTCCCGCAGACAGCGGCGCAACAGTTGTTCATAGCTGTCACGCAGCTTCAAGGCAGCCATGCGCTGCCCCCCGCGGGCCGCCTGCCAAAAGGCATTCGAGCCGGCGATCCAGCGGTCCCGCGCGTTGCCCTGGAATTCGGCGGAGGTCTCCATGAACGCCCGCACCCTGGCGACCGGTCCCTGCGCTTGTGACACCGCAGCCGCGACCTTGTCGTGAAGCAGTTCAACGGATTCGAGCACGATGCGTTCGTACAGGGCGTCCTTGTTCGGAAAGTAGTAGTACAGCGCCGCCTTGGTGATGTGCGCCGCCTCTGCAATGTCGCGCAGCGAGGTCCGGTCAAATCCGTGTTCGGCAAACAGTCGCCTGGCGATCAACAGCAACTGGGCCTCGCGCGAGTCGCCGAGTGCGGTCGCGGCGGGGGCGGCGCCAGACTTGGCGGGTTTGGTGCGCGTCATGGACTCTGCCGCCGTCATGCCAAGTTGCAGGTTTGCCCAACCAAAGCTTCATCGCCCCTGGTAGACCGGCGCACGCTTTTCCAGAAAGGCCTGTTGTGCCTCACGCGCATCCGCCGTCTTCGACAGCGCCACCGTGTTGCCTTGCTCATAGCGATAGGCCTCGCGCGTTGGCATGGACAAGGTCAAGCGCGCAGCCTCCTTGGCCAGGCGCATGGCGATTGGACTTTTGGCCGCAATCTCGCGGGCAATGTCCATGACGTAGGGCATGAGCTGCTCGGCGGGCAGGCAGGCCTCCACCAAGCCCAGTCGGTACAACTCACGGGCCGGCATTGGCATGCCGGTGTAGAACATGCGCCGGGCGGTCGACTGACTGAAATACTTTTGCAGGTAGGTCACACCCCCGGCCAGCCCCACGTTGATCTCGGGCATCGCGACATAGGCATCCTCGCTGGCCACCCAGATGTCCGCGCCCATCACCAAGCCAAAGCCGGCCCCCAGGGCCGGACCATTGATGGCCGCAATGATGGGCTTGGCACACTCCACCATCGCGTAGTGACATTCACGGGTCAGGCGGTTGTGGCGCCCATACGCACCAGGTCGTTCTCCCAACTGAGGGCGCTCGCGGATGTCGGCTCCGGCGGAGAACACTTTGCCTGCCCCAGTGATCACGATGCAGGCCACATCGGGCCAGTCGCTGAGGGTGTCAAAGCACTCGATGAGCTCGGAGCGCAGTTCCGCATGCTGGGCATTGACCGGGGGGCGGTTCATGGTGACCACGGCAATGCCCTGATCCAATGTCAGTTCCAGGTGTTTGAAGTCCATCACAGCTCCGCAGATTCAGCGAATCGAAATCAGGGCATCAAGACACACACCACCCTGGGCCCGAACCACGAAGGGATTGATGTCAATGCCAGCGAGCTGATCGGCGTAGCGAACAGCAAACTCAGACAGGCGCTTCAAGGCCTCCGACAGGGCCGGCAGATCGCCCGGAGCCGCGCCGCGCCAGCCTTTGAGCAAGGCGCTGGCGCGCACAGAGTCAATCAAGCGCAGCGCCTGGGCGTCCGACAGCGGCGCCGAAGCGAAGGCCACATCGCGGTACAACTCGACGGTGGTGCCTCCCAGGCCAAACATCATCATGGGACCAAAGACCGGGTCCTGGTGAACCCCGATGATGGTCTCCACACCATCGCGAACCATCGGGGCGATCAACACGCCGTCAAGGCGGGCCGCGGGCGCATGGGTGCGGGCCCGGCTGAGCAGCGTGTCGTAGGCAGCCGCCACAGCCTCGTCACTGTCCAGTCCCAGCATCACCCCGCCGACCTCGGTTTTGTGCGGGATGTCGGCAGAAACAATCTTGGCGACCACGGGCAAGCCCATGGCTCGCGCCGCTGCCACAGCTTCGGCCGCGCTGGTGCAAGTCTTCTCAGGCAAGACCGGGATGCCAGCTTGGCTGAGCAGCGCTTTGGCCTGTGCTTCGGTCTCCACCCGCGGCAAGGGGTCGGTGGCAAGCGCGATCGGCGAGTCCACGGCTGCTTGCATCTGCTGACGCAGGCGGGCCATGCGTGCCGCACCCGCAATCGCACGGACGGCACGGGTCGGATCGCCGAACACAGGAATCCCCGCGGCCCCCAGTCGCTCGGTCACCCCCGCTTCGGACAGCATCACCACCACCAAAGCACGCTGGGAATTGGCCCGGCGGATCTCGATCAGGCGTTGCTCCGTGGCCTGAAATCGCTGCGGCGAGAGTCCCACGTGGGCGAGGTAGGCAAACAGGGTGCCGTAGGGAGCCTCGGGCGACAGCATCAGCTCGATGGTGCGGGCGATGCCATCAGGCACCGCGGTGACCTGAGCGGTGGTGTCAAATGGGTTGGCGGGTACCGCGTACGGCAGCAACTCGCGCAAAGACGCCTGCGTACCGGCATCAAGCGGTGGCAGGCTGAGCGCCGACTCGGTGGCATTGTCCGCCATCAAGATGCCGATGCCCCCGGAGCCCGTCATGATGCCGATCTGCTCATTGGGCGGCAGATGGCCCAACACCGCACAGAGTTGAGCGATGTCCAGCATCTCCTCGAGCGAGGCCGCCCGGTGGGCCCCGCACTCGGCGAAAACAGCGTCGTACACCGCATCATTGCCGGCCAGGGAACCCGTGTGGGTGGCGGCAGCGGCAGCGCCCACATCGGTGCTGCCGATCTTCATGAGAACCACCGGTTTGCCAGCGGCGGCCGCCTTCTTCAAGGCACTGCGCAAGCGATGGCCATCCTTGCAGGCTTCGAGCGCCGCGCAGATGACCCGCGTCTCGGGATCTTGTGCCAGGTAGTCGATGCATTCCGCCACATCGACATCCGCCTCGTTGCCGGTGGCGATCACCCGAGACAGGCCAATGCCCCGCAGCGTCGCCATGCCATAGGTAGCCGAGCCAAAGGCACCGCTTTGGGTCGCGAGACCAATGACGCCACTGCGAGGCTGCAGACCATTGAGGGCGGTAGAGAACGTCGCAAAGAAGCGGGTCGAAGGGTTGAGCAGGCCGAGCGCGTTCGGCCCCACCATGCGCATGCCCGCCTCCTGGCAGATCGCGACCAAGCGGTTCTGCAGCGCCATGCCTTCGGCTCCCATTTCGCCGAAGCCGGCGGTGAAGACCTGCACGACCCGAACCCCTTTTTGCGCACACTCCCGCAAGGCCGCCTCGACGCCCGGGACTGGCACGGCGATGATGGCGTGCTCCACGGCGTCGGGGATGTCAAGCACACTGGCGTAGGCCTTGATGCCCTGAATCTCCTGCGCACCACTGCGGTTGACAGGGTAGAGGCGACCTTGGAAGCCCGCTTCCAGCATGAAGCGCAAAGGGCGTCCTCCGATGCGCTCCGGATCGGAGGAGGCGCCAATCAGGGCCACAGACGCCGGGAAGAAAAGAGGCTCGAGTGAGTGCATGTCAGGCAGTGCTACGGTTGCAAAAAAATCAGGTTGATCAGAGCAGCGCGTGGGTCACGCCACCATCAACCAACAGGGACTCGCCGGTCATGAAACCGCTGTCTTCAGACGCCAGAAAGCTGGCCACGGAGGCGATGTCGGTGACCTGGCCCATGCGACCCAGTGGCGTGCGGGCGATGCGCTTGGCTTCCATGTCGGGATTGACATTGATGCGCACCCCTTCGGTGAGGACCGAGCCCGGGCAAATCGCGTTCACCCGGATGCCCTGAGGACCCAGATCGACGGCAGCCGATCGGGTCAGGCCCAGCACACCGGCCTTGACACCGCAATACACCATGCCGGAGGGCAAGCCCAGGAAACTGGCCGCCGAGGCGATGTTGATGATGCTGCCGCCCCCCGAGCGGGCCATGGCTTCGGCTCCGACCTGGATGCCCCAGACCACCGAGTGGAAGCCCGTCCCCGTCATGCGCGCCAGCATCTCAGGCGTGATGCCGGAAATGGCGCTGTAGCGCACCCAGATGGCGTTGTTGACCAGGATGTCAAAACGCCCATAGCGTTGCTCCAAATCGGCCACAGCAGCCTCAAACGTGCTGCGTTGCGCCACATCCCCGGCGTAGGCATGGGCCTGCCCACCTTGCGCGCACAGCGCTTCGGCGGCCGCTTTGGCGTTGTCGGCCTTGATGTCCAGCACCCCCACGGTGGCACCGTCGGCGGCCAGCCGCTCACAAATTGCACGACCTATGCCCTGCGCCCCACCGGTCACCAAAGCGACTTTGCCTTTCAAACGACTGTCCATGATGTTGTCTCCATTCATGAAAATAATTCTACCGGCCGGTAAGTAAAAATGTATAGTCATGACTCCTAAGGAGATACCCTATGCAATCTGAAGAGTTCAAGCAGCAATTGACCGAACTGATGGATCGCGAAGCCATTCGCGAGTGCATGAATCGCTACTGTCGAGGGATCGATCGACAGGACGAGCAGGCCTTGCGAAGCGCCTACTGGCCCGATGCCACCGACCGCCATGGCCCCTACCAGGGCAGCGCGACCGGCTTCATTGATTGGGCTTTGCAGAAATTGGCCCGCGACAGCCTGCGCTCCATCCACAACATCACGAACATGTCGATCACCTTGGCGGGACAGCAGGCGGGCGTGGAGACTTACTTCCTGGCCTTGCAGCGCGATCGCGATGCACAAGGTGTGCCGCGGGAGATCTTCATTGCTGGCCGCTACGTGGACCGCTTTGAAAAGCGAGGGCAGGAGTGGCGCATTGCAGCGCGCACCGTGGTCTATGACTGGCTGCGTGATCTGGGGACGACTGAGGTCACAGAGGCGGAGCACTTTGGCGCGGTGCGTCAACCGCTCGGCTCGCTCTGCGGCAGCGATCCGATCTACGCCTTGCTGAACTCACTGCCACGGTGAGCGTGCCAGCCCACCCCCGCGGGGTGGGTGGTCTTGAACCACTCCAGGCGGAAAGCACTGAGCGCTGCACGCCCAAAAAAAGGGGCCCATCGGGGCCCCTCTGCTCACGCGGCCAACGCCGCAAGCGCTGCCTGTGCGGCCGGTTCCAGTCGATGCCCTTGGTAGCCGTTCTGTGCTGCCGCCGCACAATGCTCGCGGTACTTCAGAAAGCCGCCCACAAACTGGCTCAACCCCTTGGGCTTACCTTCAACGTTGGCGCCCACGTACCAGGTCTTGGCCTTGTTGAGCAACGAGTGACGAGCCAGGTTGTAGACAAGCTCCATCCAGGCGTTCTCGGACTTCAAAGTCGGCTCGATGCTGCCCAGCCGGTTCTGGCGCAGGTGAGTGATGGCGTCGGCAATCCAGTCGACATCGTTCTCGCTGATGCGAATGATGTTGGCCAGCGCGGCCGGGCCATTGGGACCCGTGGTCATGAACAGGTTGGGAAAGCCTTCCATCATGATCCCGAGGTGCGAACGCGGGCCGTCCTTCCACTTGTCCTGCACCGTGCGGCCTTCACGCCCACGAACCTCGAACGACAACAGGGCGCCCGTCAGGCCATCGTAGCCCGTGGCCAGGATGATGTAGTCGAGTTCGGTCTCTCCCGAGGTGGTGCGGATGCCCTTCTCGGTGGCCTCCACAATCGGGTCGGTCAGACAATCCATCAGGTGAACGGTCGGCAAATTGAAGGTTTCGTAGTAGCCCGTGTCCAAGCACGGACGTCGCGCAAAGATGGGGTAGCCGCGCGGGGTGAGCTTGTCAGCCGTCACGGGGTCCGTCACCACCTCACCGATCTTCTTGCGCACGAAATTGGCCACATGCTCATTGGCTTCTTCGTTGGTCATCAAGTCGCCAAAGGTTCCCAACATGGCGAGCCCCCCTTGCTTCCAGGAGTCCTCAAGCAGCGACTGGCGCTGGGCTGGCGTCGCCGTGAAGAAGGCCCGCGTGGAGGTGGGTCGCGAGCCGCCAATGGCACTGTTGCGGGCCACTTCACGGATACCGGCGTAATGGCGCTTCACTTCAGCCACGTACTCGGCGTCAAGCGGTACGTTTCGCATCGGCATCGTGAAACTCGGCGTGCGCTGGAACACAAAAGTCTCACCGGCCTGTCGACCGACCTCCTGCACGATCTGGATCCCCGTGGAGCCGGTGCCCACAATCCCCACCCGCTTGCCCGAAAAGTCAACCGGCTCATGGGGCCAGCGGGCGGCATGCAAAACGCGGCCCTTGAAGTTCTCCAGGCCATCAAACTCCGGCTTTTTGGGCACCGACAGCGGCCCCGTGGCCATGATGCAGAACGGGGCCTCGAACACCTCACCACGGGCCGTTTTCAGCGTCCAAACTTGGCGAGCCTCATCCCACACCGCACTGTTCACACGGGTGTTGAACTGGTAATGACGGCGCAGGTCCAGGCGGGTAGCCACAAAGTCGATGTACTTCAGCAGTTCGGGCTGACCCGCATACTGCTCAGACCAGGTCCACTCTTGCTCAATCTCGCGCGAGAAGGAGAAACTGTAGTCAATGCTGGGCAAATCCACCCGAGCCCCTGGGTAACGGTTCCAGTACCAGACGCCCCCCAGATCGCCCCCCGACTCAAACGCCTGCAAGCGCATCCCCATGCTGTTGAATTTGTACACGGCATACATCCCGCCGAATCCGCCGCCGACGATCAGTACATCGCGCTGTTGAACCTGGGTTGTCTGGGACGAAGGGGCGGCAGTGGTGCCTGCAGTCATGGTGTGTCTCCTGTTTTACAAATGCCATGAGGCCCTGATTGGCCTCCTGTGTTGCTTCCTATGATGCCATTTTACCTGCCGACCGGCAAGTAAAAAACATCAGTAACAACCCCAGCGTTCGTCATCCACGGCAGGCGTGCCTGGGCGGAGTATCACGACAGACATCGAATCTCCAGTGACGTCAAGGTGACAGTCAAGACGGTCGTCTGCCGACATCACTCCTTGAACCGGGTCCACCACACGAAGCTCCATCAGAACCGCTGACACCCACCATGGGACCTCGTTGCTTCGACTTGTCGTACCGCCTGCACTGGCTGCGGCGTGGTGCCTCGGCTCAAGCGCCAATCCTCGATGGGCTGGGTCGCGTCAACGGCTCTAATTGCCCGCCCCCACAGGGCTTTGCCCTTTTCAACAAAATGTTGATGTGACTGGCCGAGCGTGCTCACGGGGTCCGAGCCCGGCCGATGTGCAATGACCCTGCCCCTCACAACGAAGCGTGCTTGAGCATGAGAACTGCAGCGAACCGATCTTTGATGGCTGGCCTGGCATGGGCCCTGACGGTGGTGCCCGCCCTGGCCCATGACAAAGTGCGACTCGACGGCTTTGCGATCGACCGCCACGAGGTCAGCATCGCGCGCTTTGCCGAGTTCACCCGGGCCACGGGCCGACTGACCGCCGCCGAGACGAATGGCGGCGGCCACGAATGGGATGGCGGGTGGCAGCGCAGAAAGGACTGGCACTTTCGGCAACCGTTTGGGGTGCCGGGTGCCAGTTCGGACCTCCCGGCGGTGCACGTCAGCTGGCACGAGGCCCAGGACTTCTGCCGGTGGGCCGGGGGACGGCTGCCGACACGGACCGAGTGGACCCGCGCCGCCTACACGGAACAGCTTGGCCAAGCGGGTTATGTGCTTGGTCGAACCTACCCCTACCCCACCGGCGACAGCCCCAGTGGCGCCAACACCAACGGCGCCGATCCCTGGCCAAACCTGGCGCCGGTCGGCGCCACACGCCGCGGGGTGAATGGCCTGTACGACATGGGCGCGAATGCGTGGGAGTGGCTCGCCGACCGGGACGGCAACACCGCGCTGACCGCGGGAGGGTCCTGGTGGTACGGCCCTGCCCAAATGCAGTCAACGGCGCTGCAATGGAAGCCCGCTGACTTCTACGTGGTCTACATCGGCCTGCGCTGCGCCTACGACCTTTGAGCCCGCGGGGCCTGGCACCAGGCCCCGCGGGTTGGGGCGGGCTGCGGCAGGCGCAGACAGGTGCGCTGCTGGACTGGCCATCACGGCAGGCGTGATCAGCGCCCAGCCACGTCAGCGCTGCGGCTCACACCAGCGCCACGCAGGCCGCAGGTCATCAGCATCAACAAAAGGCCCAGGGTCGCCAGGGCCCACGGCGACAAGGCGGGCACCGCGGTGGCGGCATTGAGGGGCACGCCCGGGCCGCCCGGATCGGTGATCACGCCGTTGACCGTGCCATCGTCGTCGCCCAGCGCCCCGTCGCTGAGGGTCAGGGTGATGGACAGGCGATCTTCGCTGATGACAGCGCCCGGGAAGATGTACCAACGCGCGGCCCCGGCGGGCGAGGTCTTGCCGTACTTCCAGTACACCGTTCCGGCCGGTAAGGCGGTGGGGTAGTTGATGACCACGGTGGCCGGCCCGGTGCCGCCCGTCAGCGTGAAGTCGTACAGGCCGTGGGCGAACACATAGCCCGCGGGGGCCGGGTCGGGCGGGGATTTGGCGTCCCCCGTCACGCGGATGGCCCCGGCGGTGTTGGGCTGGCCATTGGTGGTGCCCACCTGGTCCACCACCCAGTTGCTGCCCGCGACGCTGACCCGCGACGCGCCCGTGCCAGAGACCGTTTGCCCCACCGGCGCCGAGCACATGGCGGTGCTGCCGCCGTTGCTGCCGACGCAGTTCCAGCGCCAGGGCGAGCTGTTGCTCACGGCGCTGGCACTGCCCGCCGAGCACAGGTTGCTGCTGGGCATGAACAGGCTGCTGACATTGGCTGCTGCGCCGCAGGCCCCATGGGCCGCCCCCGGCACCACGCTGTTCGACGGCGACGACGCCGGCCCCGACCCGGCCAGGTTGCTGGCCACGACCGTGAAGGTGTAGCTCACGCCGTTGGTGAGGCCAGTGATGGCATGGCTCAAGCCCGTGGAGCCGGCATTGCTGTCGGTGCCGCCCGCCGGGCTGGACACCACGGTGTAGCCGGTGATGGCCGAGCCCCCGTCGGCAGCCGGCGCGGCAAACGACACCGTGGCGCTGGCGTTGCCCGCCGTGGCCGTCACCGAGGTCGGTGCGCCAGGTGGGTCGGCAAAGGCCAGCAGGCGCACCCGCCGATTGCCGTTGTCCACGATCAACAGGCCCATCGAACCGAAGAGGCTCAGCCCGAACGGAGAACTGAGCTGGGCACTGGTGGGCGCGCCACCGTCGCCACTGAAGCCCGGCGTACCGGAACCCGCCACGGTGGTGATCACGCCGTTGCTGTCGACCTTGCGAATCCGGTGGTTGCCGGTGTCTGCAATGTAAAGGTTGTTTGCAGCGTCCACGACCGTGCCGCGCGGAAAGTTCAGCTTGGCGCTGGTGGCCGCGTCACCGTCGCCGCTGAAGCCGTTGGAACCCGTGCCCACCACCGTGCTGACCATGCCAGCCGCCACCTTGCGGATCACGTTGTTGCCGAAGTCGGCCACGTACAGGCTGCCCGCACTGTCGATGGACAGGCCTATGGGGAGGGTGAACTTGGCACTGGCGGCAGCACCATTGACGAGGCCCGTCCCACCGCTGCCCGCCAAGGTCGTGATGGTGCCAGCGGTGTCCACTTGGCGAATCCGATTGTTGCCTGAGTCCACGATGAAGATGTTGCCCTGGCTGTCGACCAAAACACCATAGGGGGTATCCAACTGGGCGCTGTTTGCAGGCCCCCCATCCCCGGAAAACCCAGATGAACCGCTGCCTGCCACGGTGGTGATGGTTCCCGACGTGTCAATTTTGCGGATGCGGTGGTTGCTGCTGTCGGCGACGTACAGATTGCCAGCTGAATCCAGGGCGATGCCCTGCGGGCTCTTCAACTGGGCACTGCTGGCCGGGCCGTTGTCACCGCTGTAATTTCCCACACCGGTGCCCGCCAGGGTGGACGCCAGGCCGGTGGGACTGATCTTGCGAATCCGGTGGCTGCCAGAGTCCGAGATGTAGACATTGCCGGCGCTGTCGCGTGCCACCCCCTGAATGGTGCTGAACTGCGCGCTCAAGGCATCGCTGCCGTCACCGCCAAAAGAGTTGCTTCCGGTGCCAGCCAGTGTGGAGATCAGGCCCCCGCTGATTTTTCGCACCCGGACATTGTTGGTGTCTGCCACATACACGGTCCCCGTGCTGTCCACGGCCACCCCCTGCGGAGAATTGATCTGGGCACTGGCGGGCGCCCCGCCATCGCCGCCGAAACCAAAGGTCCCCGTGCCTGCCAGGGTTGTGATCACGCCGGCACTGACCTTGCGAATGCGGTGGTTGCTGCTGTCGGAAATGTAAAGATTGCCACTGCCATCCAGGGCCAGGCCCGCTGGCGCGCGCAGGCTGGCACTGGTGGCCGCACCGCCGTCGCCAGTAAAGCCGGCCGTCCCAGTGCCCGCCACCGTGGTGATGATCCCTGCGGTGCTGACTTTGCGAATGCGCTGGTTGCTGGCGTCAACGATGTAGAAGGCACCCGTCCCATCCAGCACCACGCCACGGGGACTGCTGAGGCTGGTGGTGGTGGCCGCCACGTCGTCTCCCAGGTAACCGGATTGGCCAATCCCCGCCACGGTGGTGACGGTGCCGCCCACGCTGACTTGGCGAACGCGGTGGTTGCCGGTGTCGGCGATGAACACGTTGCCCGCACCGTCGACCGCCACACCTTGGGGACCGCTGAAGTTGGCCGCCGTCGCGGCATTGCCATCGCCCGCGAAAGTAGTCGCGCCCGTGCCTGCGAAGGTAGAGATCACCCCACTGGTGTTGATCTTGCGAATGCGGTGGTTGCCAGTGTCCGCAATGTAGACATTGCCGGCGCTGTCGACTGCCACCCCCCTGGGCGCATTGAGCATGGCATCGGTGGCAGCCCCGCCATCCCCCGAGAAACCACTGCGCCCGGCACCGGCGATCACGGTGCTTTGCCCCGTTGCGGGGTCGATCCTTCGAACGGTGTGGTTGCTGATATCGGTCACGTAGAGCAAGCCCGCCGCGTCCACGGCCATGCCGCTGGCGCCGGCCCCGATGTTGGTGGCCAGGCCATTGGGAATGAGACTGCCCGCATAGGTGAGGAGGGTGTCGGCCCAGGCCAATGGGGTCACACAAGCCAACAGCCACAGCAAAAAGCAAGCGTTCAAAGCGCGCCACAGCCGCAACTTGAATCGCGTGGCAGGAACCAAAGGGTTAAGGGATAAGGCGTGCTGAAAGTCCATGGACAAGTCGGGGCAAGAAGTCGAAAGGCCAAAGCGAGTCGCCCCGGCAGCAGAGGTGCGTCAATGGCCCAGGTTTGTAAACCTAAGCGCTGTTGACGTTACGGCAAGGCAGCAAGTGTAGTGCCCTGTAAGCCCCGCGACGGGATGCACTCACGGGCGCGGGTGCCCCCTCAAAGCCGTCCCGCAGACGCGCTGGGCGTGCCAGACCCGCCCCGCAGACGGCCCCACCGTCAGCCCTCGCGCAAAACGGGTGCAGGCGGGGTCAAGCGATCAGGCAAAGCGGTGTTGACCTGCCGCAAACACGCCATGAACTGCTCCGCCGCCGGGGTGCGCAAACGGCCGCGCACGGTGATCAGGCCCACGGGGGGCAGGTCGATGGGCACCTCGATGGGCAACACGCGCACCAGGCCCTGGTCGCGGTAATGCCGGGCCACCGACTGGGCCCAGAAGCCCATGGCACCGTGCTCGCGCAGGCAGGTCAGCGTGACCAGGAAGGACGCACTCTCGATCACATCCACCGGCGGGTTGAGCCGGTGTTTGTAGAACATCTGGTTGAGCTTGATGCGGGACGAGGCCCAGGGCGGCGGCATGACCCAGGGCTGGGCGGCCAGTTCGGCCCAGTCCACGCGCCGGCGCCGCGCCAGCGGGTGACGCGGGCCGCAGACGATGCACATGGGCTCGGTGTAGAGCGCCTCAGTCTCCAGATCAGGCGCGGCATAGCCGGGCTCGAGCCGGCCCACAAACACATCCAGCTCGCCCTGGCGCAAGGGCGGCAACAGGCGCGTCAGGTCGCCCTCCTCCACCAGCACCGAGGTCTGTGGCGACTGCTGCTTGAGCCGCGCCATGGCCTGCGACAGCAACACCGGCGTGGCCACCACCATGGCGCCCACGCGCACCCGCCCCGCCGCACCGCTGGCCACGGCGGCGATCTCGTCGCGCGTGCGGTCAAAGTCGGCCAGCACCGAACGCGCAAACCGTACCACGGTCTGGCCATAGGCCGTGGGCTCGGTGCCCCGGGTCGAACGGACGAACAGCGCCACGCCAAACAGGCGCTCCACCTCGGCCAGGGTCTTGGACACCGCGGGCTGGGTCAACGACAAGAACTCCGACGCCCGGCCCAGGTGGCGAAACTGGTCCAGCGCCACCAGCAGTTGCAGGTGCTTGAGCTTGAGGTTGGAGCGCAGAACACGGTCAATCGACGAGGCGGCAAGGGTCATGGCGGCATCTTCATGTCAAACAAGCTATGAAGTCAGTCCATAACTTCATTGGACGGCTATGTTACGCCGGCCCAGAATCGCGCCCAGACCGGCCCCCAAGGCCCGCTCGCCCCATAACGACAACCTCGCCACCACGCGGAGACAACCATGCGCCAGCCAACGCCAGCCCTGCCCGACACCCGTCGCCAATTCATCGCCAAAAGCCTGGGCACCCTGGCCCTGGGCCTGCCCCTGGGCAGTCAGGCGCAGACCAGCTACCCCGAGCGCCCGATCACCTTCATCTGCCCCTGGCCCGCGGGCGGCACCGCCGACATGACCATGCGCGCGCTGTGCTCGGCCGCGGCCAAGGCACTGGGCCAGAGTGTGGTGGTGGACAACAAGGCCGGCGCCGCCGGCATGTTGGGGCTGCGCACCATGGCCGCCGCCAAACCGGACGGCTACACCATCGGCCAGATCCCGATCTCGGTGACGCGTTTCTCCCAACTGGGCACGGTGGCGCTGGACCCGCTCAAAGACCTCAGCTACCTAGCCCGCACCTCGGGCCAGACCTTTGGCATCGTGGTGCACAGCGATGCCCCCTGGAAGACGCTCAAAGAGTTTGTCGCCGCCGCCAAGGCCAAGCCCGGCGAGCTGACCTATGGCAGCGCGGGCGTGGCCGGCGCCACCCATGTGGGCATGGAGGAATTTGCGCTGGCTGCGGGCATCCAGCTCAACCACATCCCCTACAAGGGCGGTGCCCCGGCGCTGCAGGACCTGCTGGCCGGCCAGGTCAATGCGCTGGCCGATTCCACCTCGTGGGCCTCCTATGTCAAGGCCGGCAAGCTGCGCCTGCTGGCGACCTGGGGCGAAAAGCGCACCCAGGACTTCCCTGACGCCCCCACCCTCAAAGAACTGGGCTACAACGTGGTGGTCGACGCGCCCAACGGCATTGGCGCCCCCAAGGGCCTGGAGCCGGCGATTGAGAAGCGCCTGCGCGACGCCTTCCGCCAAGCCGCGGCCAGCCCCGAATTTGCCACCGCCTGCGACCGCATCGATGCACCCCTGATGTACCTGGACGGCCCCGACTACGCGCGCTATGTGAGCGAGGTCTACCGCCGCGAAACCCAGCTGATCGAGCGCCTGAAACTCAAGGAACTGCTGGCCAAGGGCTGAGCCCCTGCCCGCCGCACCCCAGCCTGCCCGCCCTCCCCGCCGCCCACCACCGATGACCTCCCGCCCTCCCCTCTCGCCGTTGATCCGGCTGCACCCCAACGACAACGTGCTGGTGGCGCGCGCGCCCATCGCGCTGGGCCAGCACCTGGCCGAATTTGACCTGCGCACCCGGGCCCAGGTGCCCGCCGGACACAAGATCGCAGCGCGCGGCATCGCGGCCGGCGAGCGGGTGCGCAAGTACGACACGGTGATCGGCGCGGCCAGCCGCGACATCGAGGCCGGCGAACACGTGCACGGCCACAACCTGACCCTGGTGGACGAATACCGTGACCCGGCTTTCTGCCAGGACGTGAAACCGGTCGACCTGCTGCCGCCCGGGCAGCGCGCCACCTTCATGGGCATCGTGCGGCCCGACGGGCGGGTGGCCACGCGCAACTTCATCGGGCTGATCAGCTCGGTCAACTGCTCGGCCACCACCATCAACCGCATCGCCGCGCACTTCACCGAAGAGCGCCTGCGCGACTACCCCAACGTGGACGGCGTGGTGGCTTTTGCCCAGACCAGCGGCTGCGGCATGTCCTCGCCCAGCGAGCACTTTGACCTGTTGCGACGCACCATCGCGGGCTACGCGCGCCACCCCAACCTGGGCGGCGTGCTGATCGTGGGCCTGGGCTGCGAACGCAACCAGGTGGCCGACCTGTTCAGCTCGCAGGGGCTGCACAACAGCGCCCTGGTGCAGTCGCTGGTCATGCAGGACAGCGGTGGCACGCGCGCCACCATTGCCGCGGGCATTGCCGCGGTCGAGGCCATGCTGCCCCAGGTCAACCAAGTGACGCGCCAGCCGGTGAGCGCCGAGCACCTCAAGATCGGCCTGGAGTGTGGCGGCTCGGACGGGTTCTCGGGCATCACCGCCAACCCGGCACTGGGCGCAGCGATGGACATCCTGGTGCGCCATGGCGGCACCGCCATCCTGTCGGAAACCCCCGAGATCCACGGCGTCGAATACATGCTGACGCGCCGCGCGGTCAGCCCCGAGGTGGGCCAGAAGCTGCTGGACCGGCTGGACTGGTGGGCCGAGTACACGCGTGGCCACAACGCCCAGTTCAACGGCGTGGTGGGCCACGGCAACCAGGCCGGCGGCCTGGCCAACATCTTCGAGAAAAGCCTGGGCTCGGCCATGAAGGGCGGCACCACGCCCCTGGTGGAGGTGTACCGCTACGCCGAGCCCATCGACAAGGCGGGCTTTGTGTTCATGGACTCCCCCGGCTACGACCCAGTGGCGGTGACCGGGCAGATCGCCAGCGGCGCCAACCTGATCTGCTTCACCACCGGGCGGGGTTCGATGTTTGGCTCCAAACCGGCCCCCACCCTCAAGCTGGCCAGCAACACGCCGATGTTCGAGCGCCTTGAAGAGGACATGGACATCAACTGCGGCGCCGTGCTCGACGGCGACTGCGATGTGCAGCAGATGGGGCAGCGCATTTTTGAGCACATCCTGCGCGCCGCCTCGGGCCACAAAACCAAGAGCGAACTGCTGGGCCTGGGCGACCACGAATTTGTGCCCTGGCACCTGGGCATCGTGAGCTGAGGCGGGCACGCCCTCGCTCCGCCTTTCCAGTCGCCCCCCCCCTTGGCGTCTTGTCTCCGCCGCCCAGGCGCGCGGTGCGGCTTCGTGTCGCCTGCCGCCCCCTTCAAGGCCCTTTCACGGCCACTGCACACCTCATCCACGCCCCATCTACCCCGCATCGACGCGCCCGGCACGCCCCCCATTTCAACCCCTGACACCATGCATTCCCTGACCCTCTCCGACCCCAGCCTGCTGCGCACTCACCACTTCATCAACGGCCAATGGGTGGCTGGCCGATCGGGCCTGGCCCTGCCCGTGCACAACCCCGCGCTGCACCCGACCCGGCCCGAGGCGCTGATCGCCCAGGTGCCCGATGGCAACGCCGCCGACGCCCAGGCCGCCCTGGACGCGGCCAGCGCGGCCTTCAAGCTGTGGCGCGTGCGCCCGGCCAAGGAGCGCGCGCAGGCGCTCAAGCGCTGGCACGCGCTGCTGCTGCAGCACCAGGACGACCTGGCCCGGCTGATCTCGCTGGAGCAAGGCAAGCCGCTGGCCGAAGCGCGGGGCGAGGTGCTGTATGGCGCGTCCTACATCGATTGGTTTGCCGAGGAAGCCACCCGCGTCTATGGCGACATGCTGCCCGCCGCCGTGAACGGCCGGCGCATGATGGTGCTCAAAGAGCCCGTTGGCGTGGTGGCCGCCATCACGCCGTGGAACTTCCCGCTCGCCATGATCGCGCGCAAGATTGCGCCCGCCTTGGCCGTGGGTTGCTGCGTGGTGGCCAAGCCCGCCGAAGACACCCCGCTGACCGCGTTGGCGCTGGCGCGCCTGGGCGAGCTGGCGGGGTTTCCACCGGGCGTGCTGAACGTGGTCACTGCCTCGCGCGAGCACACCCCGGCCGTGGTCGATGTCTGGCTGGCCAGCCCCGAGGTGCGCAAGATCACCTTCACCGGCTCCACCCCGGTGGGCCAGCACCTGGCGCGGGCCTCGGCCGACACCTTGAAAAAGCTGTCGCTGGAGTTGGGCGGCAACGCACCCTTCATCGTCTTTGACGATGCCGACCTCGACGCCGCAGTCGAGGGCGTGATGGCTGCCAAGTTCCGCAACGGCGGCCAGACCTGCGTCTGCCCCAACCGCATCTATGTGCAGCGCGGTGTGATGGCGGCCTTCAGCCAGAAGCTGGCTGCCCGCGTCGCCGCCCTGCCCGTGGGCCCGGCCCAGCAGCCTGACAGCCTGATCGGCCCCATGATCAACGCCCGCGCGGTGGAGAAGATCGAGCGCCATGTGCAGGACGCCCTGGCCAAGGGCGCGCACCTGGAGACCGGTGGCCAGCGCCTGCAGGGCCCTGGCCTCGACGGCCCGCACTACTACGCCCCCACCGTGCTCAGCGGCGTGACGCCCGACATGGCGCTGACGCAAGAAGAGACCTTTGGCCCGGTCGCGCCCCTGTTCACCTTTGACACCGAAGACGAGGTCATCGCGCAAGCCAACGACACACCGTTCGGCCTGGCGGCCTACTTCTACTCGCCAAACGTGCGCCGCATCTGGCGTATGGCCAGCGCGCTGGAGTGCGGCATCGTCGGCATCAACGAAGGGGCCGTGGCCTCGGAGGCCGCGCCGTTTGGCGGGGTCAAAGCGTCCGGCTATGGCCGCGAGGGCTCGCGCTACGGCCTGGACGACTACCTGCACACCAAGTACCTGTGCCAGGGCCAGCTGGACTGAACACGCCTTGCCGCGCGCCGAACCAACTCATCAATTCATCGCCTCACCGATTCACCCGCTTTTTCAGGAGCCCCCCATGAGCCACCCCAACCCTTTCAAGCTCGCCCTGCAACAGCAGCAGGCCCAGATCGGCCTGTGGCTGTCGATGGCCTCGCCTTACCTCAGCGAGGTCAGTGCCACCGCTGGTTTTGACTGGCTGCTGATCGACGGCGAACACGCGCCCAACCACCTGCCCAGCACGCTGCAGCAATTGCAGGCGGTGGCGCCCTACCGCGCCCAGCCCGTGGTGCGCGCGGTCGAAGGCCAGGTGGCCCTGATCAAACAGTTGCTTGACATCGGCGTGCGCAACCTGCTGATCCCGATGGTCGACACGCCCGAGCAAGCCCGCCTGATGGTGTCAGCGGTGCAGTACCCGCCGCGCGGCATCCGCGGCGTGGGCAGCGCGGTGGGCCGGGCGTCGCAGTGGAGCCTGCAAACCGACTACCTCGATGCGGCCGACGACGGCATCTGCTTGCTGGTGCAGGCTGAAAGCGTGACCGCGTTGACCCACCTCCGCGAGATCTGCGCGGTCGATGGGGTGGACGGTGTTTTCATCGGCCCCGCTGATCTGGCGGCCTCGATGGGCCACCGCGGCCGCCCCGGCCACCCCGAGGTGCAGGCGGCGATTGAACACGCCATCCGCACCATCGTGGCGTCGGGCAAGGCCGCGGGCACGCTCACCTCCGACCCGGCGCTGGCCCAGCGCTACCTGGACCTGGGCGCCACCTTTGTGGCCGTCGGGGTGGACGTGCTGCTGTTCGCCAACGCCGCGCGCGGCCTGGCCCGCCAATGGCTGGGCGACCGGGCCACGCCACGGCCACAAGTGGGTGCGGGCAGCCAGGGCGCTTACTGAGCCGTGGGCTTGCGCGCCCTGGCCGGACGGGCGCCATGGCCCGACCGCGCAGCGCGACCGGCCCCGCCCAGGCCCCGCCGCTTCCACACCAGGCGCGCGGGGAGCGTTGGCGCCACCCTGCAAAACCATACCAATATGTATGCCAATTTACTGATTGGTAAAAAACTGATCATTAAAGTTATCATTCGGACGCGTCAGTAACCACGGCGCATCCCCCCCGCGGGATCCATCCACCCCTTCTGATCTGGAGTCCGAAATGAAAAAAATCCTGCTTGCCTGCCTGATGGGCCTGGGCGCTGTGAGTGCTCAAGCCGCCGATCTCGTCGACACCGCCGTTTCGGCGGGCTCTTTCAAGACCCTGGTGACGGCGGTTCAAGCCGCGGGCTTGGTGGACACGCTCAAGGGCCCTGGCCCGTTCACGGTGTTCGCCCCCACGGACGAAGCCTTTGCCAAGGTGCCGAAGGCCCAACTGGAAGCGCTTCTCAAGGACAAGGCGGCCCTCACCAAAGTCCTGACCTACCACGTGGTGCCGGGCAAAGTCATGGCCAAGGACGTCAAGGCCGGCAAAGTCATGACCGTGCAGGGCTCGGAGTTGACGGTCAGCACGATGGGCGGCGTGAAGGTGGACAACGCCAACGTCATCAAGACCGATGTGGTGGCCGACAACGGCGTGATCCATGTGATCGACAGCGTCGTGCTGCCGAAGTAAGCCTGGCCACTGGTGCCAGCCTGCGCCGGCAGGCCCCCATCGGACCGCCAACCCACCCGCCTCGGCAAGGGCCTTGGAGCCCCTGCCGGGTGCACGGAGGTGCTGGTCCGGACGCCGCGCAGCCCCATGCACGCCGGCCCGCCAAGTCGGGTCGCGAGGGGTTCTCAGAGCCCAGGCGCCCAGCACGCTCTGAGTGGGCCACAGCGGCTCACTTGTCGCACTTGAATTGGTCCTTGCCATGACTCAAACGCCCGCAACGCCCCCTACCCCCACGCCCCCCAGCGAACCGACCTTGACGGTTTTGTACGACGGCGCATGCCCGCTGTGCCGGCGGGAGATCGGCGTCTACCGCGACCTGCGTCCCGTCGACAACGGCCTGTCGGTCTGCTACGCCGACATCAGCGATGCGTCCGTGCCAGTGCCCCCGGGCACCACGCGAGCCGGTTTGTTGGCGCGCTTTCACGTGCAACACCCGGATGGCCGGCTGTTGAGTGGCGCTGAAGCCTTCCTGATGCTTTGGAGCCAGTTGCCGGGCTGGCGGTGGCTGGCGACGCTGCAACGGGTTCCGGGGGCCCTGTGGGTGATGGAGCGCGGCTACCGGGGTTTCTTGCGATGGCGACCGCGGCTGCAACGCTGGGCCTCCCGCCTAGACGCCCCACCGCGGGACTGACCGGCACGCGCGTCAACGGCCGTCCACCCAGGGGCGGGGCGGCCCACACGGGGCGCCGTGGCCCGTCCGCCTCACCGTCCTCCGCGCAGCCATGTCACCTCAACGCCCTGAGGGCAACGGCGGGCCCACCGCGCAGGCCAGTGGCCTGATGGGCCGCCACATGGACCGACACATGGACCGACACATGGCCCGCCACATGATCGCCGCATGATCGCCGCATGGGCCGGGCACCCACCTCAACAGACCCGGCCCAACTGGGCCAAGGGCCCGGACACCGGGTGTCGCAGCAGCGCCGATCGACTGATCGACTGATCGACTGATCCGAGGATCCAAGGATCCAAGGATCTGGGCAGCGCCCAATCTCGAACCGCCATCAGGCCAGGTGACGGCGGAACCAGGCCAGGGTGCGGCTCCACGCCAGCTTGGCAGCCGCCTCGTCGTAGCGGGGGGTCGAGTCGTTGTGGAACCCGTGGTGGGTGCCAGGGTAGATGTGGGCTTCGTAAGGGGTCCCGGCCGCTTTCAACGCGGCCTCGTAAGCCGGCCAGGTGCCGTTCACATTGGGGTCGGTTTCAGCGAAATGCAGAAGCAGCGGTGCCTTGATGCGCGGCACGTCCTCGGGCTTGGCCTGGCGACCGTAGAAAGGCACCGACGCGGCCAGGTTCGGGTAGGCGACCGCGGCCGCATTGGAGACACCGCCCCCGTAGCAAAAACCGGTCATGCCCACTTTGCCCGTGGTCAGCTCGCTGGCCTGCAGGTACTCGATGGCGGCAAAAAAATCGTTCATCAACTTCTGCGGATCGACCTGCTGCTGAAGACGCCGGCCTTCGTCGTCGTTGCCGGGATAGCCGCCCACCGAGCTGAGGCCATCGGGCGCCAGGGCCACAAAGCCGGCTTTGGCCAAGCGGCGCGCGACGTCCTCGATGTAGGGGTTGAGCCCCCGGTTCTCATGCACCACCACCACCGCCGGCACCCGCCCGGTCACCTTGGCGGGGCGCACCAGGTAGCCACGCACCTGCTGGTGGCCATTCGGCGACGGGTAGCGGATGTACTGGGCCAGGATGTCCGGATCGGTGAAGCCAATTTGCTGCGCCTGCGCGTAGACAGGGCTCAGCGACGCCAGCAAGGTGGCGGCGGTGGCGCCCCCCACCGCGAACTGGCCAGCGCGGTCCAGGAAGTCACGGCGGCTCACCCGCCCATGAACATAGCCGTCATACAGCTCGAGCAACTCGGGGTGGAAATCTTTGGCGGTCAAACGGGTCATGCAAGTCTCCGTCAAAAAAGACCAGTCTCGCACAAGCCTTGCGTGCGTGCAGGGCGCGCCAAAAGCCCCAAAACCGCAGTCGGGTGACCGCCTTGGCCTGTGGCCACAGGCCGAGGGCGGGCCCGTCCATGCCCGGTTGACCGGGGCCGGTCACCGACGGCCCGCAGCCCATCACCTGGGGGATGGCATTTGGCTGGGTCGACAGGCCAAGGTGCCGCTCGAAGGCGAGGACGAGCCCGACGCACTGCTGCTGCCCGGTGGGCCCGAGGGTGCGGTCGCACACTGGCCGGTCAAGGTGTCGTTCTGACGGCCGGTGAAGCTGCAAGCGCTGCCCGCGGTCTTGCCGCTGCACGCGGCCACGGCCTCGGGCGGTGGGCCGGGGGGCTGCCCCGAGGGCGGGCCATTTTGGGCGTGGGCGGCCAGGCTGCTCAGGCCCAAGGTGGCCCACAGCAGGGCCGCGCCGCTACGCTGGGCCCAGCGCAGGGCACGGGCAGTGGCGGGGGCCTGAACGGGCGACGCAGCAAGCGTTACAAAGAGGGTGAGGTGGGAGGCGTGGGCACGGGCGGCCCATGGGGTGTGCTTCAAAGGGGTTCCTGCGAAAGTGGTCAATCCAGCCGACATGCTCGCCGCCCCGCTTGGCGCCCTGGTGAAGCCCCGGTCGCCGGCCGGTAAAAGCACGTCAGCGCAGGTTGCTGGGGCTGGCCACTGGTGCGCCAGCGGGCGCCAACACACACCGCGCGGGGCACCCACCCCAGCCACGGGCCCCCGGATCGCGGGCATACACCTTCGATCAGCAGGGCCATGCACCTGAATAAATATTCGTCTATCATGCGCCCATGAAGCCCAAGGACGAAGACAAGCTGCGCGCCATTGCGCTGGCCACCTTCAGGCTGGTCGAGCAGACCGGACTGAGCGGCCTGACCATGGCGGCCATTGCCCGCGAAGCCGGGCTGGCCACGGGCACGCTGTATGTCTACTTCAAGTCCAAGGAAGAGTTGCTGACGGCGCTTTACGAGCAGGCGAAGACCGAAACCACCGCCACCCTGATGCAGGGCGACAACCCGCAGGACCCGTTCAAACGCCGCTTTCAGCGCATGTGGACCAACTGGCTGAATCACCGCCTGTCGCAGTACGCGCAGATGGTGTTCCTGGAGCAGTACTACAACTCCCCCTGGTTCAGCGAAGAAAGCCGCAACCTGTCGGCCCGCCTGGTGCAGGCCTGGCTGGACCTGTTCAACCACGCCAAGCAGCAGCAGATCCTCAAGGACGTGCCCACCGTGCTGCTGCTCAACAGCTTTGGCGGGTCGGTGCGCGAGACCGCCAACCTGCTGCGCGCCGGCACCCTGCCCCATGATGACGCCCACCTGGCGATGGCCTTTGGCCTGTGCTGGGACGGCATCAAAGCCTGAGTCCCGACACCCCAGACCCCGGCGAACATCCGACCTTAAAACGAATAAATATTCACCCACAGGAGTCCCCACCATGAGCACGCTCAACATCAACGGCCAGGACCGCCAGGTCGATGCCGACCCTTCCACCCCCATCCTCTGGGCCCTGCGCGACACGCTGGGCATGACCGGCACCAAGTTCGGCTGCGGCGCGGCCCTGTGCGGCGCCTGCACCGTGCACCTCAATGGCCAGGCGATCCGCTCCTGCGTGACGCCGATCTCGGCCGCCGCCGGCCAGAAGATCACCACCATCGAGGCCGTCACCGCTGGCCAGGACAAGGTGGGCCAGGCCGTGCACGCGGCCTGGGTCAAACACGACGTGGCGCAGTGCGGCTACTGCCAAAGCGGTCAGATCATGTCGGCCACCGCTTTCCTGAAGACCTTGCCGCGCGGCAAGAAGCCGAGCGAGGCCGAGATCGACGCCGCCATGGCCGGCAACATCTGCCGCTGTGGCACCTATGCCCGCATCCGCGCCGCCGTGGCCGATGCCGCCCAAACCCTGGCTTGAAGGAGAGCACCATGCATTTCAACGCCACCACTTTCGAAGTGCCCCGCGCCCTGCAAGGCCTGATCGACAGGCAACAAGCCCGCAGCGAAGGCCATGAAGCCGGCGCCGGCCTGCCGCGCCGCAGCTTTCTGAAGCTGGGCGCCCTGAGCGGTCTCGCGCTCGGCGCCTTCCCGCTGGGCGCGATGGCCCAGGACGCCGCCGCCAACGCAGCCCTCAAACCCACCCAGCAACCGCTGGCCTTTGTGCACATCGCCCCGGACGGGACGACCACCATCACCATCAACCGACTGGACTTTGGCCAAGGCGTGCAAACCGCGCTGCCCATGATCCTGGCCGAAGAACTGGACGCCGACTGGGCCCGGGTGAAAAGCGTGCACGGCAACAACGACCCGGCCTATGTCGACCCCCTGTTCGGCATGCACATCACCGGTGGCTCGGGCTCGATTGCGCACTCCTTCACCCAGTACCGTGAGCTGGGCGCACGCACCCGGGCCATGCTGGTGCAAGCCGCAGCGGCCCGCTGGCAGCTCGACGCGGCCACGCTGCAAACCCGCCAGGGCTTTGTCGTGGCCCCCAACGGCCAACGCCTGGGCTACGGCGAACTGGCCGAGGCCGCCATGGCCCTGCCCGTGCCCAAGACCGTGACGCTGAAAGACCCGAAGGACTTCCGCCTGATCGGCCAGGCCACCAACCGCCTCGACGCGCAGGCCAAGTCCAGTGGCCAGCAGGATTACGGCATCGACGTGCGTCGCCCCGGCATGCTGAGCGCCGTGGTGGCCCACCCGCCGGTGTTTGGTGCCCGCCTGAAGTCGCTGGACGACAGCGCCGCGCGCGGCATGGCCGGCGTCAAGGCCGTGCTGCGTGTGCCGCTGGACCGCGGCGGCGAGGGTGTGGCGGTGATCGCCGATGGCTACTGGAACGCCCGCCAGGCGCGGGCCGCCCTCAAACTGGCATGGGACGACAGCCAGGTCGAGAAAGTGGACAGCGCCCGCCAGTTGGCCCAGTACCGCGACCTGGCCAAGAAAGCCGGCCCGCGCAAGTACGACGCCGACGTGTCGGGCCTCAAGACCGCCAAGCACCAGATCAAGGCCGAGTTCCAGTTCCCCTACCTGGCGCACACGCCGATGGAGCCGCTGAACTGCACCATCGAGGTCCAGGGCGACAAGGCCGAGATGTGGGTGGGCACGCAGATGCCCGGTCTGGACGGCATGGCCGCGGCCACCGTGCTGGGCCTGCCACCGCAGAACATCCAGGTCCATGTGCAGATGGCCGGGGGCGGCTTTGGTCGCCGCGCCATCCCCAGCAGCGACTACGTGGTCGAAGCGGCGCAGGTGGTCAAGGCCGCACGCGCCGCCGGCGTGAACGCCCCGATCCGCCTGGTGTGGAGCCGTGAGGACGACGTCAAGGGCGGCTACTACCGCCCCATGCACCTGCACACCGCGCAGATCGGCTTTGACGCCAAGGGCCGTGTGCTGGGCTGGGACCATGTGATCGTCGGCCAGTCGATCACCAAGGGCTCGCCGTTTGAAGGCTTCATGGTCAAGGACGGCATCGACGCCACCGCGGTCGAAGGCATGAAGGAGCCGTACGACGTGCCGATGCGCCTGACGGTGCACCACCCGCAGGTCAATGTGCCCGTGTTGTGGTGGCGCAGCGTGGGCTCAACCCACACCGCCTTCGTGATGGAGACGCTGATCGACGAGATCGCCCGTACCACGCGCCAGGACCCGGTGGCCTACCGCCTGGCCCTGATGGGCGACAAGCACCCGCGCCACAAGGCCGCGCTGCAACTGGCGGTCGACAAATCGGGTTACGGCAAGAAGAAGCTGCCGGCCGGCCGCGCCTGGGGCGTGGCGGTGCACGAGTCCTTCAACTCGGTGGTGGCCTACGTGGTCGAAGCCTCGGTCAAGAAGGGCGTGCCTGTGCTGCACAACGTGACCGCGGGCGTGCATTGCAACCTGGTGGTCAACCCGCGCACGCTGGAAGCCCAGGTGCAGGGCGGCGCCCTGATGGGCCTGGGCATGTGCCTGCCGGGTGCGGCCATCACGCTCAAGGACGGCCAGGTCGAGCAAAGCAACTTCGGCGACTACCCGGTGCCCCGCATCACCGACATGCCGAAGATCGCCGTGCACAGCGTGCCCAGCGCCGACGCCCCCACGGGCATGGGTGAGCCGGGCTTGCCCCCGCTGGCCCCGGCGTTTGCCAACGCGGTGGCCAGCCTGACCGGCAAGCCGGTGCGCGCCCTGCCCTTCAAGCTGGCGTGAGCTGAAAGCCCCCGGGGGTCGCCCCCCGGGCCGCTGAAGGCCATGCGGGTCGGGCCCCACGCAGCAGCCCCCATCCGGGGCCCGGCCCTGCGCAGCAGCAGGCACCCGGGTCTGAATCCGGGTGGAACCTGCGCTCAGCGCGCCGGGCCGAAGTCGGATTCGATCCAGTCGGCCGCGCTGCGCGGGCTGAGTTTGAAGTCGGGCCGCACGCGGCGCTCGGCCACCGGGCCGTCGATGCTGACGTGACCACCGTGCAGGGGGTGGGCGGCCAGCAGGGCGTAGGGCTCGAACTCATCGGGCACGATGTCCAGCGTGATCTCCCAACGCTGCTCACCCACCGTCAGCTGCACGCTCTTGTGCAGCTGCGCGCGCAGCTGCTGCTCGTGGCGGCGCAACACCTCGTTGGCGGTTTTGACCAGGGTGTTGAAGGCCGACACATCGAGCGGCTTGGGGTTCTTTTTGTCGCGCCCCATGGTCCAGGGGCCGACCAGGGCGGGCTCGGGCTCGCGGCCCTTGAACATGGCCACGGCCCAGCCGTCGTCGTCCTCGTTCTTGATGACGCGCGCGGTCCAGCCGTTGTCGCGCCACCGGCGGGGCTCTTTGATCGCCACCGCCTCCTCGTCCGCCGGGGCCCCATCGTCGGGGGTGAAATCAGGTGCGCTGGAATGTGACAAAGCAAAGGCCCGGGTGAAATCGCGAAAGGGCGCGATCTTACGCGAAGCCAGCGTCCACCGCCGCGCCGCTCAGTCGGCCAGCAGCGCCGCCACATGCGCGCCCAGCGCCAGCGAACTGGTGAGGCCGGGCGATTCGATGCCAAACAGGTTGACCAGGCCCGGCACGCCGTGGTCGGCGGGCCCCTGGACCATGAAGTCCAGCGCGGCCTGGTCGGGCGCCTGGATCTTGGGCCGGATGCCCGCGTACCCGGGCTGCAAGGCGCCGTCGGGCAAGTCGGGCCAGTACTGGCGCACCTCGGCATAAAAGGCGTCGCCGCGCGCCGGGTCGACCACCAGGTCGTCGGGCGAGTCCACCCACTGCACATCGGGGCCAAACTTGGCCTGGCCGCCCAGGTCCAGCGTCAGGTGCACCCCCAGGCCCGCGGCCTGCGGCACCGGGTAGATCAAGCGACTGAACGGCGAACGCCCGGCCAGGGTGAAGTAATTGCCCTTGGCGTAATAGGCCGGCGGCACCAGGGCGGGGTCCAGGCCCGAAAAACGGCGCGCCAGGTCCTGCGCGTGCAGGCCCGCTGCATTGACCACGGTGCGCGCCAGCAAGGTGGTGCCACCGACCGCGTTGAGCACGATGCCCTCGGGGGTGATGCGGGCGCTGTCCAGCGGCGAGTTAAGCGCCAGCAGGCCCCCGGCGTGCTCCAGATCACCCAGCAGCGCCAGCATCAGGCCGTGGCTGTCCACCATGCCGGTGCTCGGCGAGTGCAGCGCCCCCACGCAGGCCAGGGCCGGCTCCAGGGCCTGGGCCTGCTCGCGCGACAGCCAGACCAGGTCGTCCACGCCATTGGCCGCGGCCTTGTCGATGATGCCTTGCAGCTGGCCCAGCTGGGCCTCCTGGGTGGCGACCAGCAGCTTGCCGCAACGCCGGTGGGCGATGCCGCGCTCGGCGCAGTAGGCGTACAGCAGTTGCTTGCCCTGCACGCACAGACGCGCTTTCAGCGAGCCCTTGGGGTAGTAGATGCCCGCGTGGATGACCTCGCTGTTGCGCGAGCTGGTGCCGGTTCCGATCGCATCGGCCGCTTCGAGCACCAGCACCTCGCGCCCGGCCAGCGCCAGCGCGCGCGCCACGGCCAGCCCCACCACACCGGCGCCAATGACCACGCAATCCACCGCCTCCATCACAGCCTCCTGGGGTCGACGGTGAGCAGGCGCAGCACCAGGGTTTTCAAATGCGCCCGCAGCGCGTCAAAGCCCTCGCTGGGGGCCAGCGTGGTTTCGTCCATGTAGAGCTTGCGGTTGATCTCCAGTTGCAGGCTGTGGCGGTGGCTCGCGGGGTGGCTGTAGCGGCGCACCAGCTCGACCCCTTTGTAGGGGTGGTTCAGGGCCACGCTGTAGCCCAGGTCGCGCAGGTGCTCGCAGACCAACTCGGCCAGGGCCGGGCTGCTGGTGCTGTGGTCGCGGTTGCCCACCACAAAGTCGGCATGGGCCTCGCCCGGGAAATCGGTCGCGTGGCTGGACGCCACAGCGGGCATCGAATGGCAGTTGACGTGCAGGCTGTAGCCGTGGCGCGCGTGCGCCAGGTCAATCGCCTGCGCCACCGCCGCGTGGTAAGGCACCCAGCAGCGCTCGATGCGCTCTTGCACCTCGGCCACGCCAAGTTGGCGCTGGTAGATCGGCAGGCCGGTGTCGGTGCTGCGCCAGATCAGGCCCTTGCCCAGGCGCACCTTGCTGAGCACCGCCGGGTCGGTGGCCACCGGACCGGGCCAGGGCGCGTCGAGCAGGCGGGTGTCGATCTCGGTGGTGTTGCGGTTGGCGTCGAGGTAGCTGCGCGGGAACAGCGCTTCGATCCAGGCCACCCCCAGGGCGGGGGCAAAGTCGTAGAGCTTTTCGACGTGGGTGTCTTCGGCCTGGCGCAGCACGGCGAGGTCGCAGGCGTGCTGAAAGTCTTCGGGGTAGAAGGTGCCGCTGTGCGGCGAGTCAAGCACCAGGGGCGTGGTGCCCGCCAAAGTTCGGATCATTTCAGTCATGGCAGTCATTCTCCCGCACCTCAGCGGTGCGTTTTTGTCTCTTGTGTTGTCCCGCAACCGGCGCGCGCGACACCGCCCACGCGGCGCCCCCCACCCAGGCGGCTAGACCGCGCCACCCAGGCCGATCAGGGGCGGCCCCGGTTGGGGCCCCAGTGCCGCGTAGCGCCCGGCCCGGCCTGGCCTGCCCACGACACCGACACCGACGCCCTTCCAGGCGCCGCCTGGCCTTCTGATGCCCGGGCGCAGCCGTGCGCTGATCGATCAGTCGAGCGTGATTTTGGCGTAGGCGCTGACGCGCTGCATCTTCTCAATCTCCGACTTGACCTGCAGGCCGAATTCGTCAGGCGTGGTGCCGGTGGCGAACAGGCCCTGGGCGGCCAGGCGATCGCGCACGGCGGGTTCGCGCAGGGCCTTGACCAGGGCTTCGTGCACGCGGGCAATGGCCGGCTTGGGGGTGCCGGCCGGAGCCAGCAGCCCAAACCAGGACGGCTCGTTGCACGCGGGCAGCCCCAGTTCGGCATAGGTGGGCACCTGTGGCAAAACTTCAAGCCGCTTGGGCCAGGACACGGCCAGTGCGCGCAGCTTGCCCGACTGGATGTGCGGCAGCGACGCCGCCACCTGGTCGAAGTACACCATCACCTGGCCCCCCACCACATCGTTGAGGGCCGGGCCGGCGCCTCGGTAAGGGATGTGCAGCATGAAGGTCTGGGTCGAACTTTTGAACAACTCACCCCACATGTGGCCGATGGTGCCGGTGCCCGGCGTGGCGTAAGACAGCTTGCCGGGGTTGGCTTTCAGGTAGCGCAAGAAGTCGGCGTAGTCCTTGACCGGCAAGGCCGCATTGACCACCAGCACCCCAGGCGCCTTGACCAGTTCCGCCACCGGGGCAAAGTCGCGCACCGGGTCGTAGGGCAGCTTTTTGTACACCGCGGGGTTGACGCCGTGGGTGGACAGCGTGGCCACGCCGAAGGTCAGGCCATCGGGCGCGGCCCGCGCCACCTCGGTCATGCCAATCGAGCCCCCGGCCCCGCCCCGGTTGTCCACCACCACGGGCTGGCCCAACAGGCGCGACAGCGGTTCGGTCAGGGCGCGGCCGGTGATGTCGGTGGCGCCACCGGGCGGAAAAGGCACCACCAGGCGGATGGGCTTGCCGTCGGCCCAGGCCGCCAGCGGGAAGGTGGCCGCCGCAGCGGCCAGGGTCAAGAGGTGTCGTCTTTGCATGGGGTGGACCCAAGCAAGAGAAGTGCCCAGGACACCAGCACAAGCCGCCGGATTGAGTTAGCCTCGTCTGACCGCCACTGAACCGCGCCACCCGGCGCTGCCCCCATGGACAACATCCACCCGCGCTTTCACGACCTGTTCGAACAACTGGGCCTGCCGTCCAGCCCCGAGCAAATCGCCGACTTCATCCGCAGCCACTCGCCGCTGGCCGACGACCTGCGCCTGCCCGAGGCGCCGTTCTGGACCCCAGCCCAGGCCGGCTTCCTGCGCCAGCAATGGCAGCAGGATGCCGACTGGTCCGAGTTGGTGGACCAGCTCGACGCCGCCCTGCGCCTGACCGCCGCCTGACCGCCGCCTGAAACCGGCTGGGGCGGGCGGGTTTCGCCCCCGCCTCAGCGCGGCGGCGCGGGCACTGGCCAACCGCCGCCCAGCCCGCCGCTGCGCACCACCTTCTTCTCGACCGCGCGCCACAGCGCGGGCACGCCCGGCACCACCAGGGTGAGCCGGGTCTTGGCGCGCGTGATGCCGGTATAGAGCAGCTCGCGCGTCAACACCGCCACGGGCACCTCGGGCAGCACCAGGGCGACGTGTTCGAACTCGGAACCCTGCGACTTGTGCACGGTCATCGCGAACACGCTCTCCACCGCGTCGAGCCGCGACGGTTGCACCCAGCGCACGCCGCCGTGGCCATCGGCAAACGCCACCCGCAAGCCCTTGGCGTGCGGCAGGCACAGGCCCACATCGCCGTTCATGAGCTGCAGCGCGTAGTCGTTGCGCGTGACCATCACCGGGCGGCCCGCGTACCAGCCCTCGGTGGGCAGGCCCAGGGCCTGGGCGATGCGGCGGTTCAGCGCCTCCACACCCCACGGGCCGTCGCGCACCGCGCACAGCACCTGAAAGCGGTTGAAGGCGGCCAGCGCCTGCAGGGCCAGCCGGTCGTCAAAAACAGGCCCCAAGGCGCCGGCTGCCGGCGTTTCCAGCCCGGGCCCGGCCGACGCTGGGGCGCCCACGGCCGCACCGGTGGCCGTGGCCATCAAGGCGCGCCATGGCGCCCAGCCGCGCTGCCACACCGGGGCCAAGGCGGGGTCGGTGGCTTGCGCGGGCTCCAGGCGGTCGACCGAGGCGCTGGGGGCGCTGCCCACGCGCGGGCTGCGCCGCCACAGGCCCTGCACAGTGCTCAGTTGGCCCTGGTTCACGGCGTGGGCCCATTGGCCGATCTCGCTGTCGCCCGCAAAGCGGCGGCTGAAGCGCAGCATCACGGTCTGCTGCGCCAGCAGGCCGCCGTCGCCCTGAAAGCGCGACACGTCCTCGGCCGCCACCTCGGCCAGCCAGGCCACGGTGGCGGCGCTGTAGCCGCCCGCATCGGCGCCCTCACACAGCTGGCCCATGACGGCGCCGGCCTCCACGGAGGCCAGCTGGTCCTTGTCGCCCAGCAGGATGACACTGGCCCGCGGCGGCACGGCCGTCAGCAGGCGGGCCATCATTTCGAGGTCGATCATCGACGCCTCGTCGACCACGATCAGGTCCAGCGCCAGCTCGGGGGGCGCCTGGTGGCCCACGCCGGGTCGCACCTGCAGCAGCTTGTGCAGGGTCTGCGCCTGGTCGGGGATGTCGGACCGCAGGTCCTCGGGCAGGTGCTGCACGGCCGAAGCAATCGACTCCGCCAGCCGCGCAGCGGCCTTGCCGGTGGGCGCGGCCAGCGCAATCCGCAGGGCTTGGCCGTGGCCGCCCTCGCGTTGCCGGGCGCTGGACTGCAACAGCGCCAGCAGGCGCACCACGGTGGTGGTCTTGCCGGTACCGGGCCCGCCCGTGATGAGGGTGAACCGCTGGCGGGCGGCCAGCGCACAGGCCACCTTCTGCCAGTCGGGACCGGGGATCTTTGGCGTGGGCGGGAACAAGCGCGCCAGCAAGGACGCCAGGCCTTCGGGCGCCACCGAGGGCAGCGCCAGGCGCGCCGCAATCGAGCCCCGAATGAGCTGCTCGGCGGCCCAATTGCGCCGCAGGTACAGGCGCGCGCCGTCGCGCACCAGGGGGCTGCCAGCGCCCTCGCACCACGGCAGGCCGTCGGCCGCCCGGCTCAGAGCCGGGGGCAGGCCTTGCAGGGCGGCCGGCTCCCAGCCCAGGGTGGCGGCCGGCTGGCTGGCCAGCGCCGCCAGGTCCAGGCAAGCGTGGCCGCGACCGAACTGGTGGCTGACCAGGGCCGCCAGCCAGGCGTGGCGTGGCTCGGGGCTGGGCTGGGTGTCCTGCAGAAAGCGCGCCAGGGCCCGGTCCAGGGTGCTCAGGGGGGTGTCGGCCTCGGGCAGGTCCCAAGGCCAGACCGCGGCCGAGCCCGGGACCCCGTCCTCGGCGGCGTCGCCACCGGCGGCGTGCGTGCCGTCGGGCGGCAGGCTGAGCCAGTCCATTTGGGCGGAGGCCGCTGGCGTGGCGGCAGCAACAGGGGGGCGGGTCATGCCAGGGTCTCCAGGGCGGTGCGGCCTGAGAAGGCCTGGTCCAAGGCCTCGATCAGCGCCACCGGGGGGCGTTCGTGAAACAGGCCCTGCCCCACCTGGTCGATGCCGCGCGCAAACAGGTACAGCGCGCCCCCCAGGTGCTGTTCGGGCTGGTAGTCGGGCAGGCGCGACTTGAGCAGGCGGTGCAGGGCCAGCAGGTACAGGCTGTACTGCACGTCATAGCGGTGCGCCAGCACGGCCTGGGCCAGGGTCTCGGGTCGGTAGTCGGGCAGGCGGTTGGATTTGTAGTCGAGCACGTGGTAGCGCCCGCCATGCCAGAGCACCAAGTCCATGAAGCCGGTCAGCATGCCTTCGAGCTGGCGCGGCAGCAGGCTGGGCCGTGGCAGGCCCGGCAGCACCTGGGCGCTGATCAACGCGTCCAGCGCCTGGGTGTTGAGCTCGCGCACCGGCAAGCTGAAGTTCATTTCGGCCCAAAACGCGTGGGGCGGCAACTGCCCCAGCACCAATGGCGGGCTCGTCTGGCCTGCCAAGGGCTGCGCAGGGTCGACCCAGTGCAGGGGACTGCGCAGGATCTCGCCCACCCACTGGCCCAGCTGGGCGGTCTGGGCCTCGTCCAGCTGCAAGGCGGCGGCTTGCCTTTGCAGCAGGCCCGCCCATTCGGCCTCGGTGCCCGTGCGGGCGGTGGCGTCGGCCTGTAGCACCGCTGCGGCGCTGCCCGCCTGGCCGGGCTCGGGCTCGGGCGCCCGCTGGGCCGCCGGCCAGCCCTGCCCGGCCTGCCATTCCAGCAGGTCGTGCAGCAGGGTGCCGTAACGGCTGCCAGCAGGGAACGCGTTCCAGCCTGGCGCCGCAGCGGCCTCGGCCGGGTCCGACAAGGCGGCTTCGGGGCTGTCACGGTTGTCGGTGAGGGCGTCGTCCAGGCGCTCGTCGCGCTCGGACAGCGGGGTCTGCCCGGTGCCAGCGGCCTCGGGGCGGTGGCCCAGTTCGCGCGTCAGCGCGCTGAAACTCGCCGTCCACCAGGGGCGGCTGGCCCGGCGCTGGGGTTGCAGCGCGGGCTGCGGCAGGCTGGGGGTGTCGGGGGCGCGGTAAGGCTGCAGGTCGGGCTCGGGGGCCCGCTGCACCACGATGTCGGGGCAGGCGGCCCAGGCCTGCAAGGCGCTGTCGAGGTCGTCGGGGCGCTGGCGGCCCAACAGCAGCGACAGGGCGCTTTGCAGCTTCGGCGACTCACCGTCGAGGTCGCGCGCCAGCGGCGCCACGCCCAGCCACAGGGCCTGTTCGGCGCGGGTCAGGGCGACGTACAACAGGCGCACGTCCTCGGCCAGGCGCTGGGCGTCGTCGCGCCCGCTGTCCGCTTTTTCGGCGCGGAAGCCGCCCACAAACGGCAGGAACACCAAGGGGTACTGCAGGCCCTTGGACTTGTGCATGGTGATCACCTGCACCAGGTCGGCGTCGCTCTCCAGCCGGGTCTGGGCGGCGTCACCACTGGCGCTGGGCTTTTGCAGCTGCTGCTCCAGGTAGCGCAGCAAGGCGCCCTCACCTTGCAGGCCCTGGCTCGCGGTCTGCAACAGGTCGCCCAGGTGCAGCAGGTTGCTGAGGCGGCGCTCCCCCTGTTCGGCCTCGGGGGCCAGCAGGCGGCGTGGCACCCCCAGGTCGTGCAGCCAGTGGTGCAGCATGGGCAGCAGGCCCTGCTGCTGCCAGATTTTCTGCCAGCCATGGAACTGGTCCACCAGGGCGTCCCAGGCGTCCTCGTCGTGCAGCAGGCGCTCCAGTGCCGGCCAGCTCAAGCCCCACAGGCGCGTCAGCAAAGCGGCCTTGAGGGCACTGGCCGAGCGCGGCTGGGCCACCGCGCACAGCACGCGCCACAGGTCGTGCGCCTCGGGGCTGGCGTAGACGCTGTCGCGGTCCGACAGGTACACGCTGCGCACGCCGCGCTGCGCCAGTTCACGCCGGATGGCCTTGGCCTCGGCGCCATGGCGCACCAGCACCGCCATCTGGCCCGGCTGGGCTGCGCCCTGGTTCAACAAGGCCACCATCTGGGTGGCGCACAGCGCGGCCATGGCGCGCTCGTAGGCGGCCTTGGACAACGGCTGCTCGCCGGGCAGGCGCCACACCGTCAGTGCGGGCTGGGGCTGGCCCGCGACCTGCAGGGCCTGCACCCGGGGGTTGCTGGCGGTGACGGGCTCGAACGGCAGCGGCCCGAAGGGCTGCGGCGCGTGGGCAAAGATGTGGTTGACGGCGGCCACCACGCCCGCGCTGGAGCGGAAGTTGCCGCCCAGCGTGTGCACCGCCTGGGCCTGGCTGCGCGCCTGCAGGTAGGTGGCCAGGTCGGCGCCGCGGAAGCTGTAGATGGCCTGCTTGGGGTCACCGATCATGATCAGGCCGGTGCCCTGCCCCGCGTCGCCGCCGTAGATGCGCCACAGCGCGCCGTACTGCCAGGGGTCGGTGTCCTGGAACTCGTCGACCAGCGCGACCGGAAACTGCGCCCGGATCGCCGCCGCCAGCCGCCCGTCCGGGGCTTGCAGGGCCTCGTACAGGCGCTGCAGCAGGTCTGAAAAATCAAACTGCGCCAACCGCGCCTTGGCCGCCTGGTAGGCCGCGCCAACCTGCTGAGCCGCGTGCGCCAGCCAGGCCGGGCCGATGTCGGGCGCCACCCGCAGGTGATCGCACAGGTCGTCCAGGCAGGCGGTGACGGGGTGATCCTCGGCCTGGGGCCAGCCACGTTCGCGCAACTGGCTCAGCGAAAAACGCTGCAGCTGGTCCAGCTTGGCGGGCTGGCCTTCGGCCCAGGCCGCCATGGCCGCCAGCCAGCCCGGCATCCAGCGGGCCTGGTAGTTCTTGAGGGTCTTGCTGGCGGCCGCCGCCTCGACGGCTTGCACCCAGTCGGGGGTCCAGGCGGCGCGGGCCTGGGCCTGCAGGGCGTCATGGCGCTGCTGCCACTGGCGCCACTGCGCCACCAGGTGGTCGGGGCTGTCCACCGGCTGGCGCGCGGCCTCGGCGGCCTCGGGGCTGCGCTCGGCCTGGGCCCACAGGGGCTGCAGGCGTTGCAGCAGTTCGCCCGGGTGGCGGCCCAAGGGCGCCAGCGCCTCCAGCTCGCTGAGGTCCAGCGGGTAGCACCAGCGGCGCCAGTAGTCCTGTGCGGCGGCCAACTGCAACTGGGCGCTGTCCTCGACACGCGCCTGCTCGAACAGGCTGGCGCTGTCAAAGGCGTGCTGGCTGAGCATGCGGTGGCTCCAGCCGTGGATGGTGAAGATGGCGGCGTCGTCCATCCACTGCGCGGCGGCGTCGAGACGGCGCGCGCACTCGGTCCAGCGCTCGGGTGCGATCTGGGCCCGCAGCTGCTGCAAAAACCCGTCGGCCTCGACCTCGGGCAGGTCGGCAAAGTACTGCGCGGCCTGAGCCAGGCGGGCCCGCACGCGGCCCCGCAGCTCGGCGGTGGCGGCGTCGGTGAAGGTCATGACCAGGATCTGCGGCGGGAACAAGCCGCGCTCGGTCTGCAAACCCGATGCCGTGTGGCCCAGCACCAGGCGCACGTACAGCGCGGCCAGCGTCCAGGTCTTGCCGGTGCCGGCCGACGCCTCGATGACCTGCCGGCCCTGCCAGGGCAGGGTCAGCGGGTCGAGCGGCTGCATCGGGGGCTGCAGCGTGGCGCCGGGGGCGCTGGCGTGGGCCGCCACAGGGGCGTTGGCGTCGATGGGGCTCATGCGGGTTTCGGTCTCGGTCGGTTCGGGCACAGGGGGGCGCGGTGACGGGGCGTGACAGTTTGGTGGGGCGACGGCATCGGACTCAGGTCTGGGCCCGTGCAGCGCCCAGGCCCCCGGTCTTGGCTGGGGTGCCACCGTCCGCCGCGTCCACGCGCTTGTCCGCGCACTTGTCCACGCTGGTGTCGGCGCCGGTGTCGGCCGCCAGCGGGCCGATGCGCAGGTGGCGGGCCAGGTCGCCGTACAGGGCCTCGGCCCAGTGTGGCAGCTCGTCCTGCAGGTCACTGTAGTCGTCGGTGCAGCGCTGCAAGTACGGCGAAGTGAGCCGCTCGCCGGTCAGCTGGAAGCCGCCTTCAAACACCTGGCGAGCGCTGTCGTGCGGATCGGTGCTGCGGCTGCGCGGGCGGCCCGTCAGCTCGGCCAACTCGGCCTTGCGGGCGGCTTGCCAGTAGGCCCAGGCGGTTTGGCAGGCCACCGGCAGGGGTCGCTGCCAGGCCGCACGGTAGGCCTGCACCAGGCGCAGCAAATGGGCCCGGGCCTCGGCTGGAGCCAAGGGGGGCAGCACGATCTGGCCGTCCAGACCCAGCACCGTGCTGTGCAGGGGCAGGCCCACGGCGCAGCCCGCCAGGTGCGACACCCACAGGCCCGTCAGCACCTGCACGCGGGCGGTGGCGTCGTCGGCCTTGCCTTGCAGCACGGCGCCCAGGCGCTGGCTGCGCTGCAGACAGGGCGAGACCTCGGCGGGCGCGGTGTCGGGGCCCGCCTCGTGCTCGCTGAACAGGCCACTCAAGGTGCCCAGCAGCTGCACCTCGTCGACCCCACCGGCTTCGCCGGGCAGGCTGAAGCGCAGGTCAATCGACTGCGCCGGCAGCGCCTGGGAAAAGCGCGCCTCCAGAGGGGCCAGCCGCTGCTGCACCACGTTCAGGCGGCTGTGCAGCTCCTGCAACTCGCGCTGACCAAAGGCCGCCATGGGCAGGCGGCCCGAGCGCTGCAGATCGGCCAGGTGCTCGGGGGTGGCGTCGCTGTCGGCGGCCAGCAGCGCCTGGCCCAGCTGGTGCTTCTCCAGCCCGTCCAGGCCAAAGGGCTCGCTGTCCAGGGTTTCTTCTTCGAGTTCGTCGAGGTACACCCCGAGGCGGCCTTTGAAAAAAACCTCCACGGGCTGGCGCAGCAGCTGGCGCAGGTCGCTCAGGTTCAGCACCGTGGGCACCGGGGCCGCCGGCTCGGCGTCGGCTGGGGACGCGCGCCCTGTGAGAGCGGCCCCCGCCACCGGGGCCTCGGGCCGCGGGCCCTGGGCGCGCGCCCAGTCGGCGTCGTAGGTGACAAAGCCACTGCCCTGGCGGAAGTAGGCGGCCGAAAAAGGCTGCAGTGGCTGCACCTGCGGCTGGCGTGGCGGGGCCCAGTGGCGTTGCAGAAATTCGATCAGTTGCGCCACCAGCACCGAGGGCGGGCGCTCGGCGTTGTCGGTGGCGCGGTGGCCCTGCCAGCTGATGTAGAGGCGTTCGCGCGCCGACAGCAGCGCCTCCAGGAACAGATAGCGGTCGTCCTCGCGGCGCGAGCGGTCACCCGCGCGCCAGTTGCTGGCCATCAGGTCGAAGTCGCGCGGGGCGCTCTGGCGCGGGTAGTCGCCGTCGTTCAGGCCCAGCAGGCAGACCACGCGGAAGGGGATGGAGCGCATCGGCATCAGGGTGCCAAACTGCACACCGCCGCCCAGAAAGCGCTGTTGCAGGCCACCCTCCTGCAACTGGCCCAGCCAGTGGTCACTGACCACCTCGAGCGGCAGCGGGCTGTCCAGGCCCGCGGCCTGGCAGTGCTGCAGCCAGGTCTGCAGCGGCTCCAGCAGGGCCTGCACCTGGCGGGCCTCGGCCTCGTCGGCGCCTTCAAAAAAGCGCGCCACCAGCTCGCCCAGCACACGCACCCACTCACTGGGGGTGTGCGGTTGGGACAGCGTGTCCAGGCTCAGGCGGGTCGCGTCCACCCAGCCCCACAGGGCCTGGGCCAGGGGCGCGTCCAGCCCGCTGAGGGCCGGCTGGGGCAAGGTGTCGCCCCACACCGCGCCCTGCCCCACGGCGTAACCCAGCAGCAGGCGGCGCAGACCGAAGTCCCAGGTGTTCTGGGCCAGGCCGGGCACCCCCGGTGGCAGGCCCCAGCGCAGGCGGTGCTCGGTGTCCAGCCCCCAGCGCACGCCCGCGGCCTGCAGCCAGGCCTGCACCTCGCCCACCTCGACCTCGCTGAGGCCGAAGCGCTGACGCACCGCGCTGACCTCGAACAGGCTCAACCAGTCGGCCAGCGAAACCCGCGCCTGCGGCAGCGACAGCAGCTGTTGCAGCGCCTGCACCAGCGGCGACTGGCGCGGCGAGGTGTCGGCCACCGAGTAAGGGATGTGGCGCGGCTCCCCCCGCGCAAAGCGGCCAAACACGGCCTGGATGTGCGGCGCAAAGGTGGCGATGTCGGGCACCATGACCATCACCTCGCGCGGCTGCAGGCTGGGGTCGGCGTCCAGCCAGGCCAGCAGGCGGTCGTGCAACACCTCGACCTCGCGCTGGGCCGAATGGCAGCTGACCAGGCGGATGGAGTCGTCGTCCTCGGCCAGGGGCAAGGGGGCGCTGGGCAGCTCCAGGTGCAACAGGCCCGACTGCAGCTGGGCCAGCTGGGTTGGCGGGCTGCCAATGCCCAAAGGGTCGACAAAGGCGTCGACCCGCACGAAGCGGTTGCGGTAGGCCTCGACGCGGTCAAACTCGTCCAGCATGTGCAGGTAATCGCGCCCTTGCTTGCCCCACGAGGCCAGCAGCGGGTGGTGGGCCGTGCCCGGCGTGGCCTGCGCCAGCGCCGAGGCCTTGACGGGCTGGCGCCGCCGCAGCAACTGGCGCAGCTGGGCATGGCCCTCGACCAGGTCGCCCCAGTAGTACTGGCAGGGGTTGTGCACCAGCAGCATGACCTGGCTCAGCTGGCCCAATGCGGCCAGGGCCTCGACCGCCTGGTACGGCATCGATGAAATACCAAACACCACGATGCGCGCGGGCAAGCCCGCCGGGCGCTCGCCGCTGGACTGGAACTGGTCGCTCAACTCGCGCAGGCGGGCCATGAAGCGCGCGTGCACAGCGGCACGCGAGGCCTCGGCCAGGGCCTCGCCCACGTCGGCCCGCAGGTCGCGCCACAGCTGCGCCTGCCACGCTTGTGCAGGGTCCAGCGCGGGGGCCTGGGCGGGCAAGGTGTTGGGGCTGCCCAGCACGTCGCGGCCCTGCGCCCAGTCGTGCAGCCAGTCGGCGCGGTAGCTCTGGTAGCCGTCCAGCACGTCGGCCAGTTGCAGCGCCAATTGGTACAGCTTGCGCGCGTCCGGGGCCTGGTCCAGGTAACGCTGCAGGGGCTGGTAGATGGGGCGCGAGGCGACCAGATCGGGCAGCAAGCGCACCAGGCGCCACAGCAGGCTGGCCTTGTCGAACGGCATCTGGGCCGGCACGGCCGCCGGGCCCAGCACCTGGCGGTACACCTGCCACAGGTAGGCGCTGGGCAGCTCCATGCGGGTGGCCGCGCAAATGCCCAAGGCGGCTTCGTCGGCCAGCGACAGTTCGAGCCAGTGCTTCATGCCCGCGCTCTGCACCAAGAACACCTCGGGCCACAGCGGCGGCAGCGGGTGCTGGCGCAGGAAGCCGGTCAGCAGGTCGCGCAAGTCCTCCAGGCGGTTGCCGTGCAAGACCATGAAACCGGGCGGCAAATTGGGCGTGGCGAACATCGGGATGCGGGGCGGCAGCAAATGAAAAAGGGCCCCGTGGGGCCCCGAAGCGCTGGCAGTATGACACGGCTGCGGGGCCCTGGCAGGCCTCGGCAGCCGCCCCCTCGTCGGGCCCGCGCCACAGCGGGCGCGGCCCCGGAGGCGGGCCTCAGAAGCCGGCCAGCACCGAGCCCTTGAACTCGGTCTGGATGAACTTGCGCACGTCTTCAGATTGGTAGGCCTTGACCAGCTTGGCGACCCAGGGCTTGTCCTTGTCCTGTTCGCGCACCGCGATCAGGTTGACGTAGGGGCTCTTGGCGTTTTCCTGGGCGATCGAGTCCTTGCCCGGGGTCAGGCCGGCCGACAGCGCGAAGTTGGTGTTGATGGCGGCGGCGTCCAGGTCGTCCAGCGCGCGGGCCAGTTGGGCCGCTTCGAGCTCGACGAACTTGAGCTTCTTGGGGTTGTCGATCACGTCCAGCGGCGTGGCCTTGAGGCCGGCCTCGGGGCGCAGCTTGATCAGGCCCTGGTCTTGCAGCACCAGCAGGCTGCGACCGCCGTTGGTGGGGTCGTTGGGCAGGCCGAAACGCGCGCCCGGCTTCAGGTCGGCCAGCGACTTGACCTTCTTGGAGTAGATGCCCATCGGGTAGTTGACGGTGTAGCCGACCGACACGATCTTGTAGCCCCGGTCCTTGACCTGCTGGTCCAGGAAGGGCTTGTGCTGGTAGCTGTTGGCGTCCAGGTCGCCGGCGGCCAGCGCGGCATTGGGCTGGATGTAGTCGCTGAATTCGATGATCTGCACCTTGAGGCCGTCTTTTTCGGCGACCTTCTTGACCTGCTCAAAGATCTGGGCGTGCGGGCCGGCCGTGACGCCGATCTTCAGCGGCTTGTCCTGGGCCAGGGTCAGACCGGTGCTCAGGGCGGCAGCGGCCAGCACCAGGGTGCGGAGGGTGAAACGTTTGGTGTTCATGGGAGTTTCCTTTTTCAGGTTTCAAAAGGGGCAAGGCGGGCTTGTGACCCAAGCCCTGCCCGGGCGTTGTCAACAAATCAAAAAAGCCGTCACCGGCGCGGTGACCGCCGTGGCCACGGACCCGCTGTCGCGCGCCGCCACGGCAGCCCCGGGTCACCGGTGGGCCAGGCGGCGCACCAGCCAGTCGCCAGCGCTTTGCAGCGCCTGCACAAACAGGATCAGCACCACCACGACGACCGCCATCACCTCGGGCAAGAAGCGCTGGTAGCCGTAGCGGATGCCCAGGTCGCCCAGGCCGCCGCCCCCAATGGCCCCGGCCATGGCCGAGTAGCCGGTCAGGCTGACCAGGGTGATGGTGACGCCCGCCACGATGCCCGGCAGGGCCTCGGGCAGCAGCACCTTGAAGACGATCTGCGAGGTGGTGGCGCCCATGGACTGGGCGGCCTCGACCAGGCCCTCGTCCACCTCGCGCAGCGACGCCTCAATGAGGCGGGCCGCAAACGGGCCGGCGGCCAGGGTCAGCGGCACCACCGCAGCGGCCGTGCCGATCGACGAGCCGGTCAACAGGCGCGTCAGCGGGATCACGGCGACCAGCAAGATGATGAACGGCGTGGAGCGAACCGCATTGACCAGGGTGCCCACCAGGCGGTTGGCCCAACGGTTCTCCAGCACCCCACCGCGGTCGGTCAGGCGCAGGTAGACCCCCAGTGGCAGCCCCATGAGGGTGCCCAGCAGGCCGGCAATGCCGACCATCAGAACCGTCTCCCAGAAGGAGTCCAGCATCAGCGCCAGCAACTCGGCGGTGAATCGTTCAAACATGGCTCAGTTCCTCCACCACCACGCCAGCCTGGCGCCATTGCGCCACGGCCTGGGCCACTGCAGCGGCATCGCCACGGGCCAACACCGACAGGGCACCGAAGGGCTGGCCCTGCACGTCATCGACCTGACCATGCAGGATGTTCAGGTCGAGGTTGAAACGCCGGATCACGTCCGACAGCAGGGCCTGCTCGCCCTGCGCACCGGCAAACACCAGGCGCAGCAGGCGGGCCGACGCGTCGGGCGACTGCTGCAACTGGGCCTGCACGCGGGCCAGCACGGCCTCGGGCAGCGCCTGCGGCACCACGTCCTCGATCAGGCTTCGGGTGGTGGCGTGCTGCGGGCGGCTGAAGACCTCCAGCACCGGGCCGCACTCGACAATGCGGCCACCGTCGATGACGGCCACGCGGTCGGCCACCTGCTTGATGACCTGCATCTGGTGGGTGATGAGCACGATGGTCAGGCCCAGCTCGCGGTTGATGTCACGCAACAGGGCCAGGATGGAGCGGGTGGTTTCCGGGTCCAAGGCCGAGGTGGCCTCGTCCGACAGCAGCACTTTGGGCTGGCTGGCGAGGGCACGCGCAATGCCCACGCGCTGCTTTTGCCCGCCACTGAGTTGGGCCGGGTAGCGGTCGCGGAAGGCGCTCAAGCCGACCAGCTCCAAAAGCGGTTCGACACGGGCGCGGATGCGGTCGGCCGACCAGCGCGCCAGTTCCAGCGGCAGGGCCACGTTGTCGTAGACGGTGCGCGAGGCCAGCAGGTTGAAGTGCTGGAAGATCATGCCGATGTCGCGCCGCGCCTCGCGCAACTGCGCTTCGCTGAGCGCGCCCAGCGAACGCCCCGCCACCGTGACCGTGCCGCGCGAAGGCTGGTTCAGCCAGTTGATGGTGCGCACCAGCGAGCTTTTGCCCGCGCCGCTGCGCCCGATGATGCCGAACACCTCGCCGGCCGCGATGCGCAGGTCAATGCCGCGCAAGGCCTCCACAGGGCCTTGTGGGCCTGGGTAGGTCTGGTAGATGCCTTCTAGATGAATCATGAAACCCTGTACGGATGGATCGCCGTGTCCGGGTGGTGGACGTGTGGTCCAGCCCGGGAGAGCAGCGAATGTAAGGGTTTACCCAAAGACCTTTAAATATTGTTTTATCAGGTAATAAGAACCTACGTTTATATAAACGTCAATTCTTATGCCATTCAAGGCTTGAGACGCCTGCGCCCAGCCGTCGCCCCGGGGGGCGAGCGCAGGCGGCCGGGCGTCAAACCGCCCAGCGCAGGCCGTGGGCCGGGGTGCCGACCCAGCTCGGATCGACCGCGGGCGCTTCGTCGGCCTCGTGCTGCAGCACCCGGTCAAGGATGCGTTTTTCAAGCGCCGCAAACGCCGCATCCCCGCGCGAGCGAGGGCGGGCCAGCGGGATTTTTTCGTCCAGCGCGATGACACCGTCTTCGATCAGGATCACCCGGTCGGCCATGGCCACAGCCTCCTGCACGTCGTGGGTCACGAGCAAGGCGGTGAAGCCATGGCGGCGCCACAGGCCTTCGATCAGGGCGTGCATTTCAATCCGGGTCAGCGCGTCCAGCGCGCCCAGCGGCTCGTCCAACAACAGCAGGCGCGGGTGGTGCACCAGGGCGCGCGCCAGGGCCACGCGCTGGCGTTGACCGCCCGACAGGCGCGCCGGCCACTCACCCTCGCGCTCGGCCAGCCCCACCTGGGCCAGCACGGCGCGGGCATCGGGCTGCTGCGCCGGGGTCAGGCCCAGCGCCACGTTGTCGAGCACCCGCTTCCAGGGCAGCAGGCGCGAGTCCTGGAACATGATGCGGGTGTCTGGGTTCAGGCCCTTGACGGGCGCGCCGTCGATGCTCAGGCTGCCGCGGGTGGGCGCTTCGAGGCCGGCCACCAGGCGCAGCAAGGTGCTCTTGCCGCAGCCACTGCGGCCGACGATGGCGACAAACTCGCCGGCTTCGATGGTCAGCTCGGTGCTGCGCAGCACATCGCGTTGGCCGTAGCGCTTGCTCAGGCCCTGGAGGCGCAGGCGCACGCCACCGGGCGGGGGGGCGGTCGGGGTCGCCGTGGGAGAGGGGTTGGTGCTCATGGCAGAGGGATCCGAAAAGGGTTGTGGGAGGAACGCGGGCGACAAGCCCAGCGCGTTCGGGTGGCAACAGCGTGACCGGGGCCCTCAGGCGGCCGACTGGTAGCCCGGGTGCCAGCGCAGCCAGTAGCGCTCCAGCGTCTTGGCAAACACATCAGCCAACTTGCCCAGCAGCGCGTACAGCAGGATGCCCACCAGCACGATGTCGGTCTGCAAGAATTCACGCGCGTTCATGGTCAGGTAGCCGATGCCAGCCTGCGCCGAGATGGTCTCCGCCACGATCAGGATTACCCACATCAGGCCCAGCGAGAAACGCAGGCCGACCAGGATCGACGACATGGCCCCCGGCAACACCACCTGCTGGTAGAGCTGCCAGCGCGACAAGCCGTAGGTGCGGCCCATCTCGATCAGGCCCGGGTCGACGTTGCGGATGCCGTGGAAGGTGTTGAGGTAGATCGGGAAGAACACCGACACCGAGATCAGGAACAGCTTGGCCGATTCGTCGATGCCAAACCACAGGATGACCAGCGGGATCAGCGCCAACGCCGGGATGTTGCGCACCATCTGGATGCTGGAGTCGAGCAGGGTCTCAAAGAAGCGCACCGACCCGGTCAACAGGCCCAGCAACAGGCCCAGGCCGCCGCCAATGCCCAGGCCCAACAGAGCGCGCCCGGCACTCACCTTGACGTGGGTCCACAGCTCGCCCGAGGCGCTGAGGGTCCAGGCGGCCTTGACGACGTCGAGCGGCGCGGGCAGCACGCGGGTGGAGATCCACCCCTGGGCCGAGGCGATCTGCCAGCCCACGATCAGGCCCACCGGCACCAGCCAGGGGATCACACGTTGCCAGATCGACTTCAGGGAACGCAGCGCCCAAGCCAGGGCGGTGCTGCTTTCGGCGTCGCCCCGGCTCGCCGCCAGGAGGCCGAGGCCGGGGGCCTCGAGGGTGTCAGGGAGTTTTCGCACAGGTTGGTTCATGGCCATCTCGTCGGGTTCAAGGGCCCGGTGCGGCGACCGGGCGGATAGGGTTCAGGCGGTGGTGGCGCCAGCGTCGGCAGCAGGCCCGCAACGGGCTCAGCTGGCCGAGGTGCGGGGCACAGGCGGCACGTATTGGTTGCCCACCACTTCGCCCAGCGGGCCGTTGAGCCCGGGGCGGCTGAAGCCGTCACGCAGGCGCTGCGGCAGCAGCGGGAACACCAATTCGGCAAAGCGATAGGCCTCCTCCAGGTGCGGGTAGCCCGACAAGACAAAGTTGTCCAGCCCCAGATCGGCGTACGCCTGGATGCGGGCCGCCACCTGCTGGGGGTTGCCCACCAGCGCCGTGCCGGCGCCCCCCCGAACCAAGCCCACGCCCGCCCACAGGTTGGGGCTGATCTCCAGGTCGGCGCGGCTGCGCTTGCCACCGGTGGCGTGCAGGGCCGCCATGCGGCGCTGGCCTTCGGAGTCCATGCGGGCAAACACCGCCTGGGCACGGGCCACCGTTTCGTCGTCGACGCGGCTGATCAGGGCGTCGGCTGCCGCCCAGGCCTGTTCTTCGGTTTCCCGCACGATGACGTGCAGTCGGATGCCAAACGACACTTCACGCCCTTGGGCGGCGGCACGTTGGCGCACATCGGCCACTTTCTTGGCCACCTCCGCCGGGGGCTCGCCCCAGGTCAGGTAGGTGTCGACCTGCTCTGCCGCCAGCGCATGGCCGGCCTCGGAGGAGCCACCGAAGTACACCGGCGGATGCGGTTTCTGTTGCGGCGGGTACAGCAGGCGTGCCCCGGTCACGCTGAGGTGCTTGCCTTGGTAGTCGAAGGGCTCACCGGTGTGGCTGCGCGTGAGGATCTCGCGCCAGATGCGGATGAACTCGGCCGACTGTTCGTAGCGCTCGGTGTGGTTGAGGTAGACGCCGTCGCCCTCGAGCTCGATCTGGTCGCCCCCGGTGACCAAGTTGATCAGCAGGCGGCCGCCCGAAAGGCGGTCAAAAGTGGCGGCCATGCGCGCGGCCAGTGAGGGTTGGTGCAGCCCTGGGCGCACGGCCACCAGGAACTTCAGCCGCTGAGTGACCGGCAGCAGGGCCGAGGCCACCACCCAGGGGTCTTCGCACGACCGGCCCGTCGGGATCAGCACGCCCTCGTAGCCCAAGTGGTCGGCGGCCGAGGCCACCTGCTTGAGGTAGTCCAGGCTGCATTCACGGGCCCCTTCGCTGGTGCCAAGGTAGCGGCTGTCGCCGTGGGTGGGAATGAACCAAAAAATCTTCATGGGGGTCTCTCGCTGTTGTGCGCTCTGTGGGCGCAAATCACTCAAAGGGGCTCCGTCACCGGCTCGCCCGAGGGGGGACGCCGGGGGCTGGTTCGGTGGGCGCTTGAGTCGCCATTCACCCGAGCCGTCAGGCCAACGCTCACCAAGCCAATCCACTCAGGGACCACGCTGCGACCGGCTGGCAAGCCCGTGCCTGGGCACGCCGGGCCTGGTTCAGCCGCCGCCGCACCCGCACCGGCCCGCTGGCCAGCAAGCGCCCGGACGCCAGCCGTGCCGCCAGCGTGGGCTGCAGCGGGCGCGAACAAGGCGCCTGACTGGGGGCCGAGACCGGCCAGACCAGCCCCCAATGGGCCGCGGTGGTGCTCAGCACCCGATCGGCGTGGGCCGTGTCGCCACCGGGCGCGGGCCGCGACGGGACCCCGGCCGGTGGGCTGGTGAGGGACAGGGGAGACAAGGTGCTCATGGTGGGCTCCTGCGCTCGGGTCATGGGGCGTGGTCAGCGTCGGGTGGGTTCAGAGGTCCACCGGGGCTGCGTGCAGCAAGTTGAGCTTCTTGGGGATCAGCTTCAACTCGAAGAAGGTGTCGGCGATCGATTGCTGCTCGGCAAGGATCTCGCGCGTCACCGGGGCCGCACCGTACGAGGCGCGGCTGATGAACAACTCGGTGATGCTCTTGTCCAAACCCAGCACGGTGGACAACTCGGCCGCGGCAGCGGACTTGTTCTTGGCGATCCACTGCTCGATGCTGTTGATCTCCTGGATCGCAATGCGCAGCACGTCGGTGCTCTTGGTCGCAAAATCACGCGAGGTGAAGTAGTAGGCGCGGTTGTTGACCACGCCCGTGGCGTCGGCCAGCAGGCGGGCATCGAGCGTCTTTTGCGCCGCGGCCAGGAACGGGTCCCAGATCACCCAGGCGTCCACCGCGCCGCGCTCGAACGCGGCACGGGCATCGGGCGGGGCCAGGAAGACGGACTGCACATCGCTGTACTTGAGGCCGTTCTTCTCGAGCAGCTTGACCAGGAAGTACTGCACGTTGGAGCCCTTGTTGTAGGCCACGCGCTTGCCCTTGAGGTCGGCGATCGAGCGGATCGGCGAGTCCTTGGGCACGATCACCGCCTCCAGCGCCGGACGCGGCACGGTGGCGCCGGCGTACACCAGCGGCGCGCCCGCGGCCTGGGCGAAGATCGGCGGGGCCTCGCCCACGTCACCAAAGTCGATCGAGCCGACGTTCAGGGCTTCCAGCTGCACCGGCCCGGCGTTGAACTCGGTCCAGGTCACGCTGACCCCCAGCGGGCTGAGGCGCTTTTCGAGCGTCCCACGCGCCTTGAGCAGGGACAGCCAGCCTTTCTGGTGGCCAATGCGGAACACCCGGTCCGTCTTCTGGGCCCAGGCCGGTGCCGCGCCCAAGGCGGCACCCGCCAGGCCGAGGGCGGTGATCAGCGCCTGGCGGCGCGGCAGTTTCAGGGAAGAGGTCATGGTCAGTGCTTTCAATCAGGTCGGAAGGTCAAAACAGGGGGGGGCCGTGCGGTCCCGCGCCTGCCAAGACAGGCCGGCGGGGGCCACGGGGCACCTCAGGCGGGCACCACGGGCAGGAGCAGGAAGCTCACAATCAACACCATCGAGGCCACCAGCAGCACCGCGATGCCCAGGGCCTGAGCCAGGTCCAGCCACCAACGCGGCCAACTCAGCAGCAGTTCGTCTTGGGCCGGGTGCGTGGGGGCCTGGGGCGGGTTGGACAGGGGCAAGGGACTCATGGCGGTGACCTCGTGGGCGTGACAGACAAATTCGGGACGCAGGCTTCCCCCGGTGGCGACACGCCACCTGCCAAAGCAACCATCTGGGAGGGGGGGAGGAAGCCGAAACGGCAGCGTTGCCAACCCCGTCAGGGACGGCTGCTGCCGGGCTGTCAGACGCTACATCGCACCTGGTCGAAGGCGATGGGCGCGAAGCCAGCCGCAGGCTGACGACGGCCATAGGCCTCCAGTTGCAGCACGCTCACGGCCTCATCGAGGCGGGTGCTGATGTCGGGCCCCACCTGGTAGGCGCCTTCCGGCGTCACGGCAATCTGGGCGTCGGTGGCGTACACCCCGGGCAGGATGTGGCGAGCCGCCAGCGACTGCAGCACCGGGCGCAGCGTGTAGTCCAGCGCCAGCATGTGGTGCGGGCTGCCGCCAGTGGCCAGCGGCAGCACCGTTTTGCCCTTGAGCGCGGTCTGGGGCAGCAGGTCCAGGAACACCTTGAGAACCCCGCTGTAGGCGGCCTTGTACACCGGGGTCGAGACCACGATGGCGGTGGCGCGCTCCACCTTGGCGGCGGCTTGCACGATGCTCGGGTGGGCAAAATCGGCCAGCACCAGGGCCTCAGGCGAGAGGTCGCGGATCTGGATGCGATCCACCTCGACCCCGCTGTTCAGCAGGCGCTGGCCCACGCTGTCCAGCAGACCCGACGAACGGGACCGGGCCGAGGGGCTGCCAGCAATCAAGAGTACGGTCATGGTGTGTCTTTCTGAACCTGGAAGGCCGTCAAGTCAAAAGGGGCGGCCAAGGGCTCAGCGTGGCGAATAGATCTGGTCGAACGAAGCACCATCGGCAAAGTGGTCCTTGTCGGCCTTGGTCCAGCCACCGAAAGCCTCGTCGATCGACACCAGGGTCAGCTTGGGGAACTGGTTGGCGTACTTGGCCTTGGCTTTGTCGGAGGTCGGGCGGTAGTAGTTGCGACCGGCGATGTCCTGGCCTTCATCGGAGTACAGGTACTTCAGGTATTCCTCGGCCACGGCGCGGGTGCCCTTCTTGTCGACGTTCTTGTCGACCACGGCCACCGAGGGCTCAGCCAGGATGCTGATCGACGGCACCACGATCTGGAACTTGTCCGGACCAAATTCTTTCAGTGCCAGGAAGGCTTCGTTCTCCCAGGCCAGCAGCACATCGCCCACGCCGCGCTGCACGAAGGTGATGGTCGAACCCCGGGCCCCGGTGTCGAGCACCGGCACGTTCTTGTACAGGCTGCCGACAAACTCCTTGGCCTTGGCATCACCGCCGTACTTGCGCTTGGCGAATTCCCAGGCGGCCAGGTAGTTCCAGCGGGCGCCGCCCGAGGTCTTGGGGTTCGGGGTGATGACCGACACGCCGGGCTTGACCAGGTCGTCCCAGTCCTTCAGGCCCTTGGGGTTGCCCTTGCGCACCAGGAACACAATGGTCGAGGTGTAGGGCGAAGAGTTGTGCGGCAGGCGCTTGACCCAGTCCTTGGCGAGCAGGTTGCCGTTCTTGGCCACGGCATCCACATCACCGCCCAACGCCAGGGTCACCACATCGGCGTCAATGCCGTCGATGACCGAGCGGGCCTGCTTGCCCGAGCCACCGTGCGACTGCTTGATCGTCACGTCCTGACCCGACTTGGCCTTCCAGTACTTGGCAAAGGCGGCGTTGTAGTCGACATACAACTCACGGGTCGGGTCGTAAGACACGTTGAGCAGCGTCACCGACTGGGCGGCAGCCGGCAGGGCAGACAGGGCACCAGCCACGGCCAGCGTGGCCAGGGCAGCACGTTGAATCAGGGCGCGTCGGAAGTTCATGGGTTGCTTTCGTTGGGGTTCGGTAGGGGGGTGAATGAAGTTATGGGGTGCATTCTGAAAAGCATCGGTTAAAACTCAAACGCATAAGAAGTCATTTGTTTATCTGTTTTCTGTCTTTTTGAGTTCCCAGTCGCCCCCCCCTTGCCCCAACGCAAGCCCCCAGCCCCTGTGGGGGCCGGCAGCAATGGGATAATTCGACGCTTTGGTCAGGCCGCTCGTCGGCCCCACCCTCCCCCACTGGACAAGGAAGAACGACATGGCACGCATGGTCAACTGCATCAAACTCGGCAAGGAAGCCGAAGGTCTCGATTTCCCGCCCTACCCCGGCGAACTCGGCAAGCGCCTGTGGGAAGGCGTCAGCAAGGAAGCCTGGGCCGCCTGGATGAAGCAGCAAACCATGCTGGTCAACGAAAACCGCCTGAACCTGGCCGATGCCCGTGCACGCCAGTACCTGGCCCGCCAAATGGAAAACCACTTCTTCGGCAATGGCGCCGATGCCGTGCAGGGCTACGTGCCGCCCCAGGCTTGACGCTGACCGGCCTGCGGCAAGCAGGACAGCCCCAAGCAGCCCCCCGTCCGGGGGCCTGAACTGATCCGGGGTGCCCAGCGCCCCGGCCACACCGATCAGCCCGCCCGCCGGCCGCCCCTCGGGCGCCCCGGTTGGACGGCCAGCCCGTCGCAGCCGGTGGCGGGAATCACCCCACTCCGCGACCACCCCCCCCCCCCCCCCCCCCCCCCCCCCCCCCCCCCCCCCCCCCCCCCCCCCCCCCCCCCCCCCCCCCCCCCCCCCCCCCCCCCCCCCCCCCCCCCCCCCGCCCCGCCCCCCCCCCCGACAACGCCGCCCCCGCCCGCTCACCCGGGCCTTTCGCCATGAGCCTGCCCCACCCCGTCTGCGCTGCCGCCCCCCAGAAGCCCGGCCACCTGCCCCGGCAGGCGCCTGCGCACCGCGTGCTGCTGGCGGTGGGCCCAGGCGGCGAGGCCGCCTGCCTGCAGGCCTGGGCAAACTGGCGCCAGGACGGCGGCCCGGCCACGGAGGCACCGACAGCCAGCGCACCCCAGAGCCGGCTGTCGATGGTGCTGCTGAGCGAAGCCCCGCCGCGGGCCGATGTGCTGCGCGCACTGGGTCAGGGCCAGCCCGATTGGGCCCCGTTGGCCGAGGCCTGGGCCCGTCAGTGCTGGGGCCTGAGCCCGGGGTTTCACCGCCTGCAACTCGAACAGGGCCGCCTGCAGCTGACGCTGTGCATCGGACCGCTGCTGGACCAATTGCGCGAACTGCAGCTGCAGGCCGACCAGGTGCACTGGGGCGTGCCCGCCGCGCAAGACCCCCAACAGGGCCTGTTCAAAGCCATGGCCCGGCTGTGCCGCCGTGGCGCCACCTTGCACCCGGCAGACAGCGAACACGCCCGCTCTGGCGCCGCTCACGAGGCCTGGCAGGCGCTTGGCTTCCAACCCCAAACCACCGACCACTGGGTGTACCAGCCTGCCTGGGCGCCCCGCCGGGCCGCGCCACTGGCCGCCCCCTGGCCCGACACCGCCGAGCGCAGTTGCGTGGTGGTGGGCGGCGGCCTGGCCGGCCTGGGGACCGCACACGCCCTGGCCCGCCGCGGCTGGCAGGTCACCGTGCTGGACGCCGCAACCGAGCCAGCCCAAGGGGCCTCGGGCCTGCCTGCGGGCCTGTTCTCCCCCCATGTGTCGCCCGACAACAACCGCATTTCACGCCTGACCCGCACCGGCCTGCGCCTGACCCGGGACACGGCCGAGCGCCTGCTCACCGAAGGTCAGGACTGGGCCCCCACGGGTGTGATGGAGCACCGCGTGCACGGCAAGAGCGGCCCGCGCGGCGCACTGCCCGACGAGGCGCTGTGGAGCCACGAGGCCAGCGCCGAACAAAAACAGGCCGCGGGCCTGCCCGCCGAGGCCGCGGCCACCTGGCACCCCACCGCAGGCTGGGTGCGGCCAGCCCGCCTGGTGAGCCAATTGCTGGCCGAAGCCTGCAGCGCCCTGCCCGGCCGGGTGACGTGGCGCGGCGGCTGTCGCGTGGCGCGTTTGCAGCGCGATGACGCGCAGGGCCGCTGGCAACTGCTCGACGAGGCCGGCGCCCCGCTGGCCAGCACCGCCTTGGTGGTGGTGGCCGCCGGCCCCGGCAGCCGCGCGCTGTGCGAACCCCAGGTGCCCTTGCAAGCGCTGCGCGGCCAGCTGAGCTGGGCCGTGGCGCAGGCCGGCGAGCAACTGCCACCGCACCCGGTCAATGGCCAGGGCAGCCTGATCCCGCACCTGCCGCTGCCCGAAGGCCAGGCCTGGTACACCGGGTCGACCTTCGACCGGGCTCACCCGCCCCAGCAGGCCGGTGACGCCACCCCCGTCAAGGCGGTCGACCACGACACCAACCTGGACAAACTGGCCAAGCTGCTGCCGGCCACTGCGGCCAGCCTGCGCAGCCCGCCGGGCAGTGCCACGCTGCAGGCCTGGGCCGGCATTCGCTGCACCTCACCCGACCGGGTGCCCCTGGTGGGGCCGGTGGACCCCGAACGCCTGCCGGGTGTGTGGGCCTGCACCGCCTTGGGCACCCGGGGCCTGACCTGGGGCCTGCTGTGTGCCGAATTGCTGGCGGCCCAACTCAGCGGCGAGCCGCTGCCGATCGAGCTGAGCCTGGCCAGGTCCTTGCTGGCCAGTCGCCCGGCGCCGGGCAAAGCCACGCCGCTGGGCGAAGACTGAGCCCCCTCGGTCTTATCCGAAAATCGCCACCAACAGCCCGCCAAGCCGCGCCAAATAAGGCGCATAAGCTTATCCGCATAAAGCGTGAACAAAAAAATCGTTGGGGGTCATAAGGCGACTCACCACAATACGCCCCCATGCATGATTTAGCGTTTGTCCTGGCGGGCCTGTTTGTGGGCGTGGTGGTCGGCCTGACCGGTGTCGGCGGGGGCTCGCTGATGACGCCCATCCTGATCTTTTTCTTCGGCATGAAACCGCACCTGGCGATCGGCACCGACCTGCTGTTTGCCGCCGGGACCAAGCTCAGCGGCTCGATCAAACTGGCGCGCTCGCGCACCATTGACTGGCCTGTCGTGCTGCTGATGGCCCTGGGCAGTGTGCCGGCTTCGATGCTCACGCTGCTTGCCCTGGAGCACTTCGGCGCCACCTCGCCCGCCGTGCAAAAGGCCATGACCACCACCCTGGGCGTGGCCCTGCTGCTGACCGCCGTGGCCACCCTGTACAAAGCCCTGTTTGGTCAGAAGCAAGGCGCCCAAGCGGCCGGCACCGACCCCGCCGCCGCCGCTCGCCCCACGCACAAGGCCTTGCCGGTGATCTTCGGCGCGGTGATCGGGGTCTTGGTAACATTGACCTCGGTGGGTGCGGGCGCCATTGGGGTGCTGGTGCTGATGCTGGTCTACCCTGCGCTGCCGCTGCAGCGCATTGTGGCCGCCGACATCGCGCACGCCGTGCCGCTGACCCTGGTCGCGGGCCTGGGCCACGCCGGCCTGGGCACCGTCGACTGGTGGTTGCTGGCCAAGCTGCTGGCGGGCTCGATTCCCGGCATCTGGCTGGGCTCCCACCTCAATCACAAGCTGCCCGAGCGTTTCATCCGCTCCGTTCTTTCGCTGCTGCTGGCCTATGCCGGCACCAAATTGATCGCCATTTGATGGCTCATTCATAACACCCAACGCCCACGATGTACCAATACACCGACTTCGACAAGCAGTTCGTGAAGCTGCGCGCCGCCCAGCACCGTGACCAACTCGAGCGCTGGCAGGCCGGCAAGCTGGCCGACGACGAGTTCCGCCCGCTGCGCCTGCAAAACGGCTGGTACGTGCAACGCTACGCGCCCATGCTGCGCGTGGCCGTGCCTTATGGCGAGTTGTCCAGCGCCCAGTTCCGTGTGCTGGCCAAGATCGCGCGCGAATACGACGAACCCGAAGCCGAGGTGTATGCCGAAGCCCTGAAGATCCAGGGCGCCATGGGCTCGACCCAGCTGCCCACGCACTACGCCCACTTCACCACGCGCCAGAACGTGCAGTTCAACTGGATCCCGCTGAGCAAGTCGGCCGACGTGATGGACCTGCTGGCCAGCGTCAACATGCACGGCATCCAGACCAGCGGCAACTGCATCCGCAACATCACCAGCGACGAGCGCGCCGGCATCGCCGTCGATGAACTGGCCGATCCGCGCGCCTTCGCCGAAATCCTGCGCCAGTGGAGCACGCTGCACCCCGAGTTCGCCTTCCTGCCGCGCAAGTTCAAGATCGCCATCATTGGCGCCACCGAAGACCGCGCCGCCACGGCCTGGCACGACGTGGGCCTGCACCTGATCAAGAACGAAGCCGGCGAACTGGGCTTCCGCGTGCTGGTGGGCGGTGGCATGGGCCGCACGCCGATCCCGGGCACGGTGATCCGCGAGTTCCTGCCCTGGAACCAGATCATGAACTACCTCGAAGCCGTGGTGCGGGTCTACAACCGCTACGGTCGCCGCGACAACATGTACAAGGCGCGCATCAAGATCTTGGTCAAGGCCGAAGGTCAGCGCTACTTTGACGACGTCGAAGCCGAGTTCAAGCAGATCGTCGAACACGACGGCGGCCAGCACACCATCCCGCAAAGCGAACTCGACCGCGTCAGCGCCTCGTTCGTGCCGCCCTCGCTGGCCGGCCGCCCGGTGGTCAGCGCCGAAGCCGTGGACACCCAGCTGCGCCAGGCCGCCGATGCCGACCCGCTGTTCGCCCGCTGGCTGGCCCGCAACGTGGCGCCACACAAGAACCCGTCGCTGCGCGCGGTGACCCTGTCGTTCAAGCGCCTGGGCCAGGCCCCGGGCGACGCCAGCGCCGACCAGCTTGACACCATTGCCGACCTGGTGGACCGCTTCAGCGCCGGTGAGGCCCGTGTCACGCACGACCAGAACGTGTTGCTGCCCTGGGTCTCGGCCAGCCAGCTGCACGAGCTCTACACCGCCGCGCGCGCGGCCGGCTTCGCCAGCCCGAACGTGCACCTGTTGACCGACATGATCGCCTGCCCCGGCGGCGACTTCTGCGCGCTGGCCAACGCGCGCTCGATCCCCATCGCTGAGGCCATCACCGAGCGCTACCAGGACCTGGACGAGCTCGACGACCTGGGCGAGATCGACCTGCACATCAGCGGCTGCATCAACTCCTGCGGTCACCACCACAGCGGCCACATCGGCATCCTGGGTGTCGACAAGGACGGCAAGGAGTGGTACCAGGTGACCCTGGGCGGCGCCGACGGCTCCGACCTCAGCGGTGCCGCGGTGGCTGGTAAGGTGGTCGGCCCCTCTTTCTCGGCCGCCGAAGTGCCCGACGTGATCGAAGCCGTGCTGGGCACCTACCGTGACCTGCGCGAGAACGGCGAGAACTTCATCTCCACCCTGCGCCGCGTGGGCCTGGACCCGTTCAAGGCCGCAGCCAATGCCGCCCGTGCCGTGCCCGCCCACGCCGCGGTGGCCGCCTGAGCCGGTCGCCCCCAGAACGTCAAGAGAACCCAAGCGCCATGAAGATCATTGAAGCCAAGGACCACCAAGCTGCGTCCCAAGACGACCCCACCGTGCTGGCCCCGGCCAACGACGTGGACCCGCACTCGCTGTCGCTCGACGGCGTGACCCGCATCGACCTGACTTTCCCGAAGTTCACCGACGGCCGCGCCTACAGCCAGGCCTACCTGCTGCGCCGCCGCCTGGGCTTTCAGGGCGAGATCCGCGCCGTGGGCGATGTGCTGATCGACCAACTGGTGCAGATGAGCCGCACCGGCTTTGACGTCGCCGTGCTGCGTGCCGGTGTCGACATCGCCGACGCGCAGCGCCAATTCGACCGTTTCTCGGGCTTCTACCAAGCCGATGCGGTCAACCCCAAGCCGGTGTTCGCACGCCAAGGCGCCTGAGCGCCGCGTTCAGCCCGCAGTCCTGTCACTCAACCCCATCAGAAACCCCGCGACATGAGTGCCATTTCCCTTTACGCCCACACCGCTTCGGCCGACCTGTCGGCCAAGGTGGCGGCCAGTCAGGCCCTGCTGCAGCAGGCCGTGGCCGAGTTCCAGCCCCTCACTCAGGCCTCCAGCCTGGGCGTGGAGGACATGGTCATCACCGAACTGCTGCACCAGGCTGGCGTGCTGTCCGCCCCGAGCTTGAGCGTGTTCGTGCTCGACACCGGCAAGCTGCACCCCGAGACCCTGGCCCTGATCGGCCAGATCGAGGCGCGCTACGGCAAAAAGCTGGACCTGTACCGCCCCGACGCCGCGGCCGCCGACGCTTTTGTCGCCGCCAACGGTGAGGACGCGATGTACAAGAGCATCGAGCTGCGCAAGGCCTGCTGCGACATCCGCAAGATGGTGCCGCTGGCCCGGGCCCTGAAGGGCCAGAAGGCCTGGATCACCGGCCTGCGCCGCGAGCAGTCCAACGCCCGCGCCGAAGTGCCCGACGTCGACCGCAGCGGCGAACGCGCCAAGGTCAACCCGCTGGCCAACTGGACGCTGGGCGATGTGTGGCGCTTCATCGAGCTGCACGCCGTGCCCTACAACCCGCTGCACGACCAGTTCTTCCCCAGCATTGGCTGCGCGCCCTGCACGCGCGCCGTGACGCTGGGCGAGGACTTCCGCTCGGGCCGCTGGTGGTGGGAAAACGAGTCGGCCAAGGAATGCGGCTTGCATGTCAAGTCGCATTCCGACGATGCGCCCGCATCGTCGCTGCTGCCACGCAGCAGCGGGCCCGGCGATGTTTCGGCGCAGGCTGACTTCGCGAGCAGCGAAGTCAAGTTCGCGCCAGAGAACGGCCGGAGCCAACCCGAGTCGGCCAAGGAATGCGGCCTGCATGTGGCCAAAGACGAGGCCGCCCCCGCCTCCAGCATCATCCCCATCCGCCCGGTGAACGCATGAACACCCGTACCGATCCCCAATTGCTTGAGCCTCAGACCATGACCGCCACCGGCACCTCTCCCACCAGCCAACTGAGCAACGCCCACCTGGACGCCCTCGAAGAGGAAACCATCTTCATCCTGCGCGAAGTGGCCGCCGCCTTCGAGCGCCCGGCCCTGCTGTTCTCGGGCGGCAAGGATTCGCTGGTGATGCTCAAGTGCGCCGAAAAGGCCTTTGGCGTGGGCCGCATCCCCTACCCGCTGCTGATGATCGACACCGGCCACAACTTCCCCGAAGTGACTGATTTCCGTGACTTCCGCGCCCAGGAACTGCAGGCCGAGTTGATCGTGCGCAACGTCGAGGACTCGATGAAGCGTGGCACCGTGCGCCTGGCCCACCCGGGCGAGTCGCGCAACGTGCACCAGTCGGTGACCCTGCTCGAAGCCATCGAAGAGTTCCGCTTCGACGCGCTGATCGGTGGCGCCCGCCGCGACGAAGAAAAAGCCCGCGCCAAGGAGCGCATCTTTTCGCACCGCGACAGCTTCGGCCAATGGCAGCCCAAGGCCCAGCGCCCCGAACTGTGGACCCTGTTCAACACCCGCCTGGCCCCGGGCGAGCACTTCCGCGTGTTCCCGATCAGCAACTGGACCGAACTCGACGTCTGGCAGTACATCGAGCGTGAACAGATCGCCCTGCCTTCGCTGTACTACACCCACCAGCGCGAGGTGGTGGACCGCCGCGGCCTGCTGGTGCCGGTGACCGAACTCACCCCCGCCAAGGACGGCGAGACCGTGCAGCTGCGCGACGTGCGCTTCCGCACCGTGGGCGACATCACCTGCACCTGCCCGGTGGAAAGCCTGGCTGCCACGCCGGCCGACATCGTGATTGAAACCCTGGCCGCCGACGTGAGCGAGCGCGGCGCCACCCGCATGGACGACAAGACGTCCGATGCTTCGATGGAAAAACGCAAGAAGGACGGTTACTTCTGATGAGCACGACTGAATTGAACACCCCCGCTGGCACCGACACCGAACTGCGTCCTGCGCTGCGTTTCATCACCTGCGGCTCGGTCGACGACGGCAAGAGCACCCTGATTGGCCGCTTGCTGGTGGACAGCAAGGCCGTGCTGCAGGACCACCTGGCCGGCGTGCAACGCCAGGGTGAGACCGACCTGGCCCTGCTGACCGACGGCCTGTCGGCCGAGCGCGAACAAGGCATCACCATCGACGTGGCCTACCGCTACTTCGCCACCGAAAGCCGCAAGTTCATCATCGGCGACGCCCCGGGCCACGAGCAGTACACCCGCAACATGGTGACGGCCGCCTCGAGCGCTGACGCCGCGGTGGTGCTGGTCGACGCCACCAAGCTCGACTGGAAGAACCCGGCCCTGGAACTGCTGGTGCAAACCCGCCGCCACTCGCTGCTGGTCAAGCTGCTGCGCGTCAGCTCGCTGGTGTTCGCCATCAACAAGCTCGACGCGGTGGACGACCCGGCGCTGGCGTTCCAGCACATCAGTGCGGCGCTCCAGGCGTTTGCGACGGCGGCAGGCATCCAGGTGCGCGCCACCATCCCGGTGTCGGCCCTGAAGGGCTGGAACGTGGTCGATGCCAAGACCGGTTGGTGCGGCTACGAAGGCGAAAGCCTGCTGCAACTGCTGGAGCACCTGCCGGTGACCCACGCCGATGTCGAGCAGCCGTTTGCCTTCCCTGTGCAGTGGGTGGAGAAGTTCTCCTCCTCGTCGGACACCAGCCAGGGCCGCCGCGTGTTCTGGGGCCGTGTGGCCGCGGGCAGCGTCAAGCCCGGCCAAGCCGTGACGGTGCTGCCCGGGGGCCAAAGCGCCACCGTGGCCCAAGTGCTGGACCATGCGCGTCGCCCGTCGGACATCGATGCCGGCCACAGCGCGGGCATTGTGCTGGACCGCGAAGTGGACGTGTCGCGCGGCGACTGGCTGCTGGCCCCGGGTCAGATCGAAGCCCAGCGCACCCTGCAAGCCACGGTGGCCTGGCTCGACGACGAAGCCCTGGTGCCGGGCCGCGTTTACTGGGCCCTGCATGGCCACCGCTGGATCAAGGCCAAGGTCAGCCGCATCGTGCACCGACTCGACGTCAACACCCTGGCTGAAGAAGCCGCCACCGAACTGCCGGCCAACACCATCGGCCTGATCGAACTGGCGCTGCAAGAGCCCGTGGCGACACTGCCGTTCGAGCAAGCGCGTGCCCTGGGATCGCTGATCCTGGTCGACACCGCCAGCCACAAAACCGCCGCCGCGGTGCTGGTCAAGGCCTGATCGCCGCCCGCGTGCCCCGCGGCACGCAGGCCAGAGGCCGCAGACTTGTCGAGGACAAATCTGCGTTCTGGCCAGATTCCCCCTAAAATCAAGGGTTTTCCCGAAAATCGTTCGGGAAACCTTCCACCCACCAGACAAAACCTCTTCCCATGACTCACGTCGTTACCGAAAACTGCATCAAGTGCAAATTCACCGATTGCGTGGATGTGTGCCCCGTGGACTGCTTCCGCGAAGGCCCCAACATGCTCGTGATCGATCCCGACGAGTGCATCGACTGCGCCGTGTGCATCCCCGAATGCCCGGCCAACGCCATCTTTGCCGAAGAGGACACCCCGGCCGACCAACTGCACTTCATCAAGCTCAATGCCGAACTGGCCATGGCCGATGGCTGGAAGAGCATCACCAAGCGCAAGCCCGCCCTGCCGGACGCCGACGCCTGGAACAACAAGCCGGGCAAGCTGGCTGACCTGATCCGCTGATCGACCGACCCGGGCCAGCCCGCTGGCCCGGGTCCCTGTTGCTGAAACACCCCTTGAACACCACCGCCCTGCCCCCCATCGAGACCGACTGCGTGGTCATCGGCGCGGGCCCGGTGGGGCTGTTCCAGGTGTTCCAGCTCGGTTTGCAGGGCCTGCACGCCCAGGTGGTGGACACTTTGCCCGCCGTGGGTGGCCAGTGCCTGGCGCTGTACCCCGACAAGCCGATCTACGACATCCCCGGCCTGCCGGTCTGCACCGGCCGTGAACTGGCCGAGCGCCTGCTGCAACAGACGCGCCCCTTTGCCCCGACCTTCCACCTGTCGCAGGAAGTGGCCGAACTGGCACGGCAAGCCGACGGGCGCTGGCACTTGCTCACCTCCACCGGCACCCGCTTTCTGACCCGCACCGTGTTCATCGCAGCGGGTGTGGGCGCTTTTGTGGCGCGCAGCCTGCGGCTCGAAGGCATCGCGGCTTTTGAGGGGCGGCAGGTGCACTACCAGACGCCCGCGGCCGCCACGCTGGCGGGCCAGCGGCTGCTGATCAACGGCGCCGACGACGCCGCCGTGCAAACCGCCGTGGAGGCAGGCCGACTGCGCCAGAGCGCTGACGCCAACGCACCGCGCAGTGTGACCCTGCTGCACCGAAAAGACGCCTTTGAGGCCGCGCCCGAGCTGCTGGCCGAACTGGCCGCCTTGCGCGCCGCCGACCTGGTGCGCGTGGCCGTGGGCCAGGCCATCGGCTTGCAAACCCATGACAGCGCCCAAGGCCTGCGCCTGACCGGCCTGCAGATCGCGACCGCCGACGACGAAGAACTGACCCTGCCCGCCGACCAGGTGCTGGTCTTCCTGGGCCTGGCCCCGCGCCTGGGCCCCCTGGCGGACTGGGGACTGGCCATGGAGCGCAAACTGCTGCCGGTGGACCCCGCCAGCTGCGGCACCGAGCTGCCCGGCATCTTTGCGGTGGGGGACATCAACCACTACCCGGGCAAGCGCAAACTGATCCTGTGCGGCTTCCACGAAGCCACCATGGCGGCCTTTGCCGCCGCCCAATGGCTGTCCCCCAACCAGGCCCCGGTGCGCCTGCAGTACACCACCACCAGCACCCAGCTGCAGCAGCGGCTCGGGGTCGCCACCGCACCGCGGCACTGAGGGCAGCGGGGCTCGGTCGCCCCCTTGGCTGAACCGGTCCCTGGCCCCCTGGCCGGGAGTGGCCTCATCGGCTTCATTGGCCCCTTGCGCAGGCCCGCGCTGGCGGCTGACCACCAGCCCTCCGCCACACCACCCCGCCCCCGGCAAAACACCAAGCGGCAGGCGCCATCGCCTGAGACGCCTCCACGCACAGTCCATGCCCCCGAGCCTGCCGCTGGGTGACTGGCGCCAGCACAGCGCTGGTCAAAACGTCAATGTCAAAAGGTCGCAACACGCAAATAAATAACAAATAAATCATTTTTATTGGATTAAAAATAATTAAATGGCGATAATTTCATTTTTAACTTCCACCTCAGCGCCCGAAGGCCGCCCCAACGCGAGGACGGTCCGGCCCACGCCCCGCCATGCGCCACCTCATTCCCGCCAAGCTACGACCGATGCTGCTCAATGGCGCATCGGCGTTGTTGCTGGGCGGGTTCACCCTGGCCTGTTTTCAATTGCTGGACGATGCCCGCCTGGTCGACCAGGCCCAGCCACCGGCCTACACCCCACAGGACAAGGCTTCCGACCTGATGCTGCCGTCGCTGTTCGTGACCGAGGCTTACCTGCTGTGTTTTGAACTCGGCGCCGCCACCGACCCGGCCACCCAGCAGCGCCTCAAAGAGCAACTGGGCAAGTTGCGCAGCCACTACGAGCAAAGCTACCAGTACTGGGCGCAATCGCAGGCGCAGCGCCTGCAGCCGGTCACCACCCTGCTGAACCTGTCGCACCAAAGCGCCCAACAGCTCAATCGACTGGCCCTGGGGCCTTTCAGTGACGCGGTCCAACAAGGGCGGCGGGCCGAGCAGCAACAGCTGATGGCCGACCTGACGGTGCTGTTCGAACAGCACCGCCGCGAACTCAACGAGGCCGTGCAAGCGGTGCGCAACGCCGAGCAAAACGGCCAGGACACGCTGGCCACCTACATCAAGCAGCAGCGCTTCTGGGCCGGGGTCGAGCTGATGATCGCGTCGGTGCTGTCGGTGCTGCTGGCCCATGCCCTGCAACACCGGCTGTTGAAACCCCTGGCGCGGCGGCTCTGGCCGCCAGCGCGCGCCGCAGCGCGAGAGGGTGCCGGGGCCGCGCTGGAGGCGAGCACGGCGTTCGTGGCGCGGCCCACCGTCGCCCGCAGCGCCCCCGTGCCGTATGAGCCCGCACCCGGTGCCGTCGCACCGCCCGAGGGCCCGGCAGCGACCGCCCTGGCCACGCACGGCGCACAGTCCCCTGGCGACTGGCTGGAAGGCCTGGACCTGATCGTGGTGGGCCTGGACGGCGAAGGGCGGGTGCTGCTGTTCAACCGCGCTGCCGAGCGCTTCAGCGGCTTCCAACGCCACGAGGCGCTGGGTCAGCGCTGGATGGACCTGAGTGCCCGATTGAACCCGGCCCGCCACCCCACCGCCCCCGCCACCCAGCTGGGCGACGGCGCCGGGGACACCGCCATCTACGAACTGACCGACCTGCGCGGGGCCCGGCGCCGCGTCGTCTGGCGCAGCAGCGCCCTGCAGGTCCCCGGCCAGAGTGACGCAGCCCACCCGGGGCTGGTGCAGATCAACATCGGCATCGACTTGCTGTCCGCGCCTGACAGTGAACTGCCAAGCTGTGCGCCGCCCTCACCCGCCAGCGACGCCCCCAGTGGCGTGGCCCCCGTCACCCCCTTGCAAGCCCTGGATCAGGCCCTGCGGGGCCCCTTGAACACCGTGCTGGGCATGAGTGCGCTGGCCTTGCGCGCCGTCAGCGAGGCGCAGCGCCAGCATTACCTTCAGCGCACCCAATTGGCCGGGCAGCGGATGGCCGACGCGCTGGAGGACGCCATGGACCGGGTGCTGATCGAGCACGCCAGCCTCGCGCTGCAGACGCGCCCTTTCTGCTTGCTGGACATGCTGGACGATCTGCTGACCTCGACCGTCGAGCAAGCCGACGAGCAAGGGCTGCAACTGCGTCCGCTGGTGCCCGAGACGGTCACCACCGCCCTGGTGGGTGACCCAGCGCGGCTGGTCGAGGTGCTGAGCCAATTGGTGGACAACAGCCTGCGCAGCCAGGCCCCAGGCGATGTGCAGATCCAGGTCAAGACCTTGCACGAAACCGAGCTGACGGTGACGCTGCAGTTTGAGGTCATCGACCACGCCAGCGGCCAGGACGGGGGCCGGGTCAACGCGCTGCTGAGCCTGCCCGAGCAACCCCAGCCGCTGGCCCCCGCCCCGGGTGAGCCGCTCTACACCACCCAGCACCTGGTGGCCTTGATGCAGGGTCAGTTGTGGGTGTCACGCGGCGCCCAGCAGGAGCGCCGCTTTGGCTTCAGCGCGGTGTTTGGCCGCGCCTCGGTGCCCCAGGTTCAGCGGCTCACCAGCTCCATCACGCTGCGGCCCAGCCGGGTCCTGGTGCTGGACGCCGACCCGGACGCGGGCGAGATCCTGGCCCAGCTCATGGGGGCCTGGCAGATGAGTGTGCAGTGCTGCCAGCAACAAGGCCCGGCCTGGAAGGCCCTGAAGGAAGCGCGCCAGCAAGGGCAGCCTTTCCAGACCCTGGTGATCCACCTGCCCCCCGACGACGCCGGCACCCTGGACTGGTTGGTGCGCTTGCAGGACCAGACCGAACTCAGCGCCGGCCTCAACGTGATCGCGGTCAGCCACGGCCACCCCAGCCCGAGGCTGGCGGCCGCACAGGCCCAGGGCCTGCGGATCGGGGCCGTGCTGAGCAAGCCGATCCGCCAACACATGCTGTTGAGCACACTTCGGCAGTTGCCGCCCGCCGTCCCCGAGGCCTGAGCCGGGCCAGCGTCTGGCTCAGGCCAGGACCCTGAGGCCGTGGTTCAACGGCCCGTGCCCCCGCCCGATCTGCACCCCGGCGCCCGCCTCGATGGCGCGCAGGATGAAGGCGCGCGCCTGGGTCACGGCCTGCGCCATCGGCAGGCCTTCGGCCAGGCCGCAGGCCAGCGCGGCCGACAGGGTGCAGCCCGTGCCGTGGGTGTTGTGGCTGGCGATGCGCGGACTGGCCAGTCGCAGGCACTGGCCATCTCGGGCCAGCCAGAAATCAACCACCTCGTCGCCCGGCAAATGCCCGCCCTTGAGCAACACCGAAGGCGCGCCCAAGGCCAGCAGGGCCTGGGCTGCGGCCTCCAGCTCCTGGGCCGCGCGGATGGGCCGCCCGAGCAGGGCCTCGGCCTCGTCGAGGTTGGGGGTGATGACACTGGCGCGCGGAAACAATTCGGCCACCAGGGCCCGCGCCGTGTCGTCGCCCATCAGGCGGTGACCGCTGGTGGAGATCATCACCGGGTCCACCACCAGGTGGCGCCAGCGGAACTGGTCAAACGCCCGCGCCACCGTGTGCACCGCCTCGGCACTGGGCAGCATGCCGGTCTTGACCGCGTCAACCCCGATGTCTTGCGTCACCGCGTCGATCTCGGCCCGCAAATGGGCCACCGGCACCGGGTGCACGGCCTGAACGCCCACCGTGTTCTGCGCCGTCAAGGCCGTGATCGCGCTCATGCCGTGGCAACCGAGGGCGAGCATGGTTTTCAGGTCGGCCTGGATGCCCGCACCGCCGCCGCTGTCGGAGCCTGCGATGCTGAGCACCCGCAGGTAACGGCCGGGCACAGCAGGGGAAGCGAGGGCGGAGGCGGGCATCGGTGGGTTGGGCATGGCAGCAGGGCAGAACGGGACGACACAAGCAGGGGGCGAACCACAGGGCGGCGCGGAGGGCCCGCCAGTGGTTCGTCGGCCGGCGCGATTATGGCGCCGACCTGGGCCCAGGGTCACCGGCTTTGTGCTGTAATCGCGGCTTGCGGATGAAACAGGGGTGCCTGTCTGGCGATCGGAAACCGATCACTCGACTGGGCTGAGAAAGACCCTCATGACCCGATCCAGATCATGCTGGCGTGGGAAGTTTCAATCAACGACGCGTGGCCTCGTTTCGTCCTGCTCCGGCATTCCCTGGAAAGGACACCCTGACGTGCAGCCCTCTGTCGACCTCAACGCCGCCCCGCCCCTGGGCGCCCCCGCGCGGGCGCTGCCCCCCGACCTGACCCCGCCGCTGGGCCCCCACACCCGTGAAGTCGCCGTGCTCGGCGCCGGTCTGATGGGCCGCCTGATGGCCTGGACCCTGGCGCGCGCCGGCCTGCCCGTGAGCCTGTACGAAGCCGGTGGCCCCCAGGCCGAAGGGGCCGCCGCACGCGTGGCCGCGGCCATGCTGGCCCCGCTGGCCGAATCCGCCGTGGCCGACCTGTCGGTGGTGCGCATGGGCCAGTACGCCCTGGGCCGCTGGCCCGAGTTGCTGGCCGGCTTGAGCCAGCCGGTGTTTTTTCAGCGCGAGGGCACGCTGATCGTCTGGCACCGCCAGGACCGCCAGGAAGCCCAGCGCTTTGAACACTGGCTGCAAGGCACCTCACGCCAGGAGCCCAGCCTGCCCAGCGCCCGCCCCCTGGACGCCGACCACCTGGCGGCCCTTGAACCCGCGCTGGCCGGGCGCTTCAGCCAGGGCCTGTACCTGCCCGACGAAGGGCAGCTGGACAACCGCGCCCTGCTCGACGCCCTGCTGCACGGCTTGAGCGAGGTGGGCGTGGACCTGCATTGGCACAGCCCGCAAACCCTGGACAGCCTGGCCAGCGACCCTCAGCGCTGCGTGCTGGACTGCCGGGGCATCGGCGCCCGCGAACATTGGCCCGGCCTGCGCGCGGTGCGCGGCGAGGTGGTGCGCCTGCACGCGCCCGACGTGCCGCTGAGCCGCCCGACCCGGCTGATCCACCCCCGCTACCCGATCTACATCGCGCCCAAGCCCGGCCATGTGTTCGTGGTGGGCGCCACCGAGATCGAAACCGAGGACTTCAGCCCGGTCAGCGTGCGCTCAACCCTCGAGTTGCTCAGCGCCGCCTACACGGTGCACCCGGGCTTCGCCGAGGCGCGCATCCTGGAGCTCAATAGCCAATGCCGCCCCACCCTGCCCGACCACCAGCCCGCGCTGTGCCAGCGGGGGCCCAATGTGCTGCAGATCAACGGCCTGTACCGCCATGGTTTCATGATCGCGCCGGCCCTGCTCGACGTCGCCTGCGCCTGGCTGCAGCACGGCGACACCTCGCTGGCGCAGCGCCTGGGCGTGCCCCTGGGCCAAGCCCCTGCGTTGGCGATGAGCCACTGAGCCCCGGTGCACCGGTGCCAACCCGCACGGCTCGCCGAGGCCTCACAGCCCCGCCTGCCCACCACCTCGCCCAGTCCCCCACTGCTCACTTCCCGTGCCAGCCGATCCACCGCCTTGAACGCCGCACCGCTGACCAGCCCCACCGTTCATTCCTTGTTGCCCCAGCCGAAGACCCCTCCCCCATGCAGATCCAGGTCCTGATCAACCAACGCCCGCTGCCGCTGCCACCCGCCACCCGGCTTGCCGACGCCCTGGCCCAGCAGGGCTTCGTGCCCCCCTACGCGGTGGCGGTGAACACCGAGTTCGTGCCCCGCAGCGCCTACGCGCAAACCGTGCTGCAGCACGGTGACCAGATTGAAGTCATTGCCCCAGTCACCGGAGGTTGAAGCCCATGCACCCCACCCAACACCTCGCCCACCACCCCGCCCACCCCTCGGCGCCCGCCACGCCCGACGTATCGCAGGCCCCCCCCAGCGACCGCCTGTGCCTGTACGGTCAGCACTTTGACAGCCGCCTGATGCTGGGCACCGCCCGCTACCCGTCGCCCGCCACCTTGCGGGCCGCCGTGCAAGTGGCGCGGCCCGCCATGCTGACCGCCTCTTTGCGTCGCCAAAGCGCCCCCGCCGGTGGCAGCGGCGCGCCCCAGGACAACACCTTCTGGGCCCTGCTGCAAGAACTGGGGGTGCCCGTGCTGCCCAACACCGCGGGTTGCCACAGCGCCCAGGAAGCCCTGGCCACGGCCCACATGGCGCGCGAGGTGTTCAACACCGACTGGCTCAAACTCGAACTGATTGGCGACGACTACACCCTGCAGCCCGACACCTTGAACCTGGTCGCGGTGGCCGACCGGCTGATCCGTGAGGGTTTCAAGGTGCTGCCCTATTGCACCGACGACCTGGTGCTGTGCCAGCGCCTGGTCGATGTGGGCTGTCAGGCCGTCATGCCCTGGGCCGCCCCCATCGGCACGGGCAAGGGCCCCATCAACCCCTACGCGCTGCAGACCCTGCGGGATCGGCTCGAGGTGCCCCTGATCGTGGACGCCGGCCTGGGCCGGCCCTCCCACGCCTGCACCGTGATGGAGTGGGGCTTCGATGCCGTGCTGCTGAACACCGCCGTGGCCCTGTCGCCGCAACCCGTGGCGATGGCCGAGGCCTTCGCCCGCGCGGTGCAGGCCGGCCGCCAGGCCCACCTGGCCGGGGTGATGGAAGAACAAACCAGCGCCCAGCCCAGCACCCCGGTGTTGGGCACCCCGTTCTGGCACCACGCGTGACGCCACAGTCCCCCCCAAGCCCCGAGAAGGCGTCCCCCTTGGCTTGATTCCGCCGATTCACACCAGCCGCCAAAGGCCGCCACCGGCCCGGTTCGCCCGGGTCGCCTTAGCCCCCTTCAGCCCCAACCGCCATGCCAATGCCCCCCGCTTCAACCCCCAGCCTGGCCCCTGCCGACACCACCGCACTGGCCCAGGCGCTGGTGGCGATCCATGCCGACCGCTTCGGCCCCGCATCCACCCTGCCCGACACGGCGCCCCCCGGGCCCCTCACCTACCAGGCCGCCTGGCGGGCCTGTCGGGCGCTGGGCTTCATCGAACGCGATGCCGATTGCCTGGCACAGGCCTGGCAACGGCAAGCCGAGCGCACCGGCCAGCCCGAGACGCTGGCCTGGCCCGAGCAGCCTGAGGACTTCGGGCTGGGCCGGTCGCACGACCCCAGCCGGGCCTTTGCGGACTGCCCGCGCGACCTGGGCCTCTATGTGGTGGCGCCCAGCGCCGACTGGATCGCGCGCCTGGCCGATCTGGGGGTGCCGACGCTGCAACTGCGCTTCAAGTCGAACGATCCGCAAGCCATCCGCCAAGAGGTGCGGGCGGCCTTGCAAGCCGTGCGCGGTCGTGACTGCCGCTTGTTCATCAACGACCACTGGCAGATCGCGCTCGAGGAAGGTGCCTGGGGCGTGCACCTGGGCCAGGAGGACCTCGAGGGCCTGGACCTGAGCCCGCTGCGCCAGGCCGGACTGCGCCTGGGCGTCAGCACCCACGGCTACGCCGAAATGGTGGTGGCCGATCAGGTGCAGCCCAGTTACATCGCCATGGGGGCGGTGTTCCCCACCACGCTGAAGGCCATGGCCACCGCCCCCCAGGGGGTGGCACGCCTGCGGGCCTACGCCCAACTGCTGAACCGCATGCCCCGGCCCTATCCGCTGGTGGCGATTGGTGGCATCGACCGCGAGCGCCTGCCCGCGGTGCTCGGCAGCGGGGTGGGCAGCGTCGCGGTGGTGCGCGCGGTGCTGGGCGCCCCCGACCCGAAAGCAGAAATCGAAGCCTTCCAGACCGCCCTGAAACACCGCGCGCCGCGGCCGGCCTGAGGTCACGCCTGGAAAGGCACTTCACCATCGGATTACAATTCCGTCATCTCGCGGTCACACCGATCGCGAGGCCGCTAGGGGTGTCCGGGCTGCCAGGCCTGGGCTGAGAAAGTCCCTTTGAACCTGATTGAGATCATCCTCGCGCAGGGAAGCATGGTGAAACGTTGACCGGGCTGAGCCTCAGCCATTGAACCGGTCCGTGCGCCGATCTTTCCTGCCCCCAAGGAAAGAAACACACCATGCGTCATCACCTTCCAAGCCACCTGCGCTTGCGCCCCGCCTCGGCCACCGGCCTGGCCGTGTCCCTGTTGCTGCTCAACCCCGCCTGGGGCCAATCGGGCCCGGCCGAGAAAACCCTCTCGGCGGTGCAAGTCAGTGACCGCACCGCGGCCCCCACCGCCGATGTGACCGGCTTCGGCGACGTGCCGGCCCGCGAAGTGCCCATCTCGACCACCGTGATCGACCGCGCTGAACTGGACCGCCTCGGGGCCCGCCGCCTGGCAGACCTGACCCAGCTCGATGCCTCGGTCACCGATGGCTACAACGCCCCCGGCTATTGGGACACCCTCAACATCCGCGGCTACACCCTCAACCAGAACTACAACTACCGCCGCGAAGGCCTGCCGATCAGCGCCGAGACCGTGATCCCGCTCGACAACAAAGAGCGCATCGAAATCCTCAAGGGCACCAGCGGCCTGCAAGCGGGCACCAGCTCGCCGGGCGGTCTGGTCAACTACGTCGTCAAGCGCCCCACCGAAACCCCGCTGCGCCAGGTCACGCTGAGCACCGGCGAACGTGGCAGCCGCCTGCTGGCACTGGACCTTGGCGGCCGCAGTGACAACAAGGTGCTGGGTTACCGCCTGAACATCGCGCACGAGGACATGCGCCCGCTGATCAACAACACCAACGGCCACCGCGATCTGTTCGCCTTCGCTGGCGACGCACGCCTGAGCCGCGACACCCTGCTGTCGGCCGAGCTGGAATGGAGCCAGCAAACCCAGGCCAGCGTGCCCGGCCAGAGCCTGCTGGGCAACCAGTTGCCCAGCGCCGGTGACCCCAACATCAACCTCAACAACCAGCCCTGGTCCAAGCCCAACGAATTCCGGGGGCTGACGGGCAGCATCAAGCTCGACCAGGCCATCAACAGCCAGTGGAGCTGGCAAGCCGTGTACGGCGCCCAGCGCCTGAAGACCAACGACCGCCTGGCCTACCCCTTCGGCTGCTACGACGCCGCCAGTGGCGCCTACTACGCCGACCGCTACTGCCCCAGCAGCGCCACCGGCAAAGCCGGCGTCGGCCTGGCCGACATCTACCAGTTCGAAAGCAACAACGAACGCCGCCGCCAACAGGCGCTGCAATGGCGCCTGCAAGGCAACACCGTGGTGGCGGGCATCCCGCACCAGGTCAGCACCGGCCTGCTGCGCAGCGTGCTGAACAATCGACTGGACTTCCAGGCCGACGGCTCGGCCGCCGTGGGCCAGGCCACCACCGATGGCCTGACCGTCATCCCGGCCCCCAACCCGCCGCTCGCCTTCAACAGCCCCAACACCAACCGCGACGAATACAACACCGAGTTGTTCGTGCAAGACGTGGCCCGCTGGACCCCGCGCCTGAGCAGCTGGATGGGCCTGCGCCACACCCGACTGGACCGCCACAGCGTGCAGAACACCGGCGCCCGCGAAACCCGCTACCGCCAGAGCTTCACCAGCCCCTGGCTGGGCCTGAGCTACGACCTCGGTCAACAGATGTCGGTCTACGGCAGTTGGGGCCGAGGCGTCGAGTCCAGCGTGGTGCCCAACCGCGCCTACTACGCCAACGCCGGCACCGGCATCCCGGCCGCCGAAAGCACCCAAAAGGAAGTGGGCCTGAAGCACGCCAGCGCTGACCTCAGCTGGCAGCTGGCGTATTTCGACATCCGCCGCCCGGCCCTGTACGAAAGCCAGATCACCAACGCCACCCAGGTGGCCCAGCTGTGCCCGAGCAGCCTCAGCGACTGCCGCAGCCAGACCTTCAGTGGCGACGCCCACCACCGCGGCCTGGAAGCCTCGGCCAGCAGCACCCTGGGCCCCTGGCGCCTGAACGGCAGCGCGCTGCTGCTGCGTGCTGTGCGCAACAGCCCCGACGCCACACTCAATGGCCTGGCCCCGACCAATGTGCCCAAGCAAGTGCTGCGGGCCCATGCGGAGTACCGCATCGCCCAGGTGCCCGGTCTCAGCGTCGGTGGCGGCCTGACCCACGAAGGCAGCCGCAAGGTGGTGAGCACCAGCAGCGAGCAGATCGACCTGCCGGCCTGGACCCGCTTTGACGCCCAGCTGCGCCTGCTGCAAAAGCAAGGCGAGGCCGGCAGCACGGTCTGGCAGCTCAGCATCGACAACCTGTTCAACCGCCGCTACTGGCGCGAGTCGCCGACCAGCTATGGTCACGTCTACCTGTACCCCGGTGCTGCAAGAAATTGGCGTTTGACGATGAAAACCAGCTTCTGACTTTCCAGACCGCATTTTTTGTGTATATAATCTAAGTCTTGTTCCTCGATAGCTCAGTCGGTAGAGCGCCGGACTGTTAATCCGTAGGTCCCTGGTTCGAGCCCAGGTCGAGGAGCCAAGTTTTAAAATTTAATTTCCAGAAGTTTCTGGCCCCTGCACTGCAGCAGGTCAGGTCTTCAGGTACCGACATTCCTCGATAGCTCAGTCGGTAGAGCGCCGGACTGTTAATCCGTAGGTCCCTGGTTCGAGCCCAGGTCGAGGAGCCACTTGAAAGCCCTGCAAACACCTTGTTTGCGGGGCTTTTTCTTTGCCCGCGCTCAACTGCACTCGCAGCCAAACCAGTCTTCCACAAAGCACAGCCCGCTGGGCAGAACTACCCTGCCGCCCTCAAGCCGACCTGCCCGCAGGACGCGCGACACCTGCGAGTCGACCTCGCTCATGGCCGGGGGAACGCCTCCATGTAACGTAGGCACCCAAGAAACAACAACGCACTGCAAGCACCATAGATGAACAGGATCACGCCATTGACTGGCCAAGCCCAAGCCGCAGCACTGACCGATGGCCAGACCACGAAACCGAGGGCTCCCACGATCAGGCAAGCCGGCTGAGCCATCCAGGCTCGAAGGCGCCAGCGTCCCAACACAAACAAGCCAATCAGGGACAGCGCAATCGCCAGTGGCACCAGACTGCTGAACAGAGCCCGCCCGGAATGCGAAAACAGCACCTGCATCAACGCCATGCTGAGGATGCATCCTGGGATGGCTATCAAAATGCTGCGCCGCCCGGGACGACGAATCGGAAGCCTCTCCCCATTGTCAGCGCCTTGAGTATCGCCCTGCGCCCCAGTTTTGCGCTCACGAAGAGCCAATCGACAAGCCACCACAAGGCCGATCAAAGCGACCACGCCAACGCCGAACACGGCCGTTTTCAAATGCATTGCACCACTCCGTCCCCATGCTTGCGGATAGCCGGTGGTAATCGATCGCCACCTCAATCTCCACGCAAAGAACTTGTAATTTTTGGCAGAACCTCAGGTCAGCCATTCACTTGAGCAACTTGGGGTCGTCAGGGTGGTCTTTCCCATTTTTGAGTGCGGCACGCCCTTCGTTGATCAACTGCCTGGCTTCCTCCCCCTTCTGTTCGAGGAGGCGTCCCGCTTGACTTGTCAACTCGTCGAATGATTCACCAATCGCCTCGCCAGCGGTTTGAGCGACCTGTGCCGTTGCGTCGTAGGCTTGGATGGCCTTTTGCTTCGCTGCCTGCGCAGCATCAGCCAAAATGTCGACCGTCTGACGCGTGACATCGGACAGCGTCTTGCCAAACAACTCCGCCCGACTGGCCACATACACCTTCAGATCTTTGAGAACGGGTGAACTGAACAGGGATTTGGCCGTGTTGATCACAAAGGCGATCAGAGACCGGATCAATTCCACACCAATCCCCAAACCCTTGGCCAGGGTATCCAAGACGCTACTGCGCTCAGCGTCGCTCAGTGCATTCCAACCATAGAGGATCGCCCCCACCGCACCGCAAGTCATCGCGATCGGGTTGCTGATGGTGGCTGCCGTCGCCACGGTACCCAGGGCGGCGAAGGTGTTACCCAACAGACACTGCCCGACGGCAATGATCGTGACCGATGAGAGATAGCCCAAGCCAAATCCAAACTTGGCAGCCTCCAACACCTGACCCGTGGTTGAAATGGTCTTGTTGGCTGAAGACTGCATGTCCTCAATGTGACGATCAATGAAGTCATTGATGTTGGAGCCCATACCGTACAAGGCACTGACCGCACTGGCGATCAAACTGATCGGAGACGGGATGCCGGAAAAAGTTGCGGCGGAAGCCAATGCACTGACAGACACATACACCTCGCTGAATTGAATTAATTGAACCCTACCGATTCATCTTATCAATCCCATGCGGGTGCCTGCGGCCCAGCCCTCCAGTCGTGAATGCCTCCCCCGAGCTCGGCGCTATTGCAAGCGCATCAGAGACACCTCTCACTCCATCGCTGACGACCCCACTTCACCAGAACGACAAGAGACACAGCAATAATGCCGCTTGGCTGACAGCCTGCCCTGGGCTTGTCATCACGGCTTTGTCTCACTCGCTTTCATGATCACGTTGTCGCTCCCCTTATGCCACCGGGCCCGCTCCGCTTTGACAGTGCTGGCCGTCAGTTTGGCCCTGTCCGGCTGCGGTCTGTGGCCGCGCTCGCCGAGCGCCCACGGGCCCTCGGCTTACCAAAATGAGCAGTTCCAAGCCAACGAGAATTTCTCGCGCCTGTTCGATGGCCCGTCGGACACGGCCTGCGAGGCGGCGCGGCGTGCCTTGCTGAGCCAAGGCTATGTGATCACCGGCAACCGGCCCTCGGGCATCAATGGGCAGAAGAGCTTTCAGCCCGACGGCGACACCCATCTGGAGATCAACTTCACCATCGTCTGCGTGCCCGATGGGCGCGACAGCCGAATCTCCACCACCTACGTGACGGCCCAGCAGGACCGCTACACCGTCAAGAAAAGCAGCAACTCGACCAGCGTCGGGGTGAGTGCGATTGGTTCGATCTCGCTGCCGCTGTCGTCAAGCCAGGACTCGATGGTCAAGGTGGCATCGGAAACCATTTTGTCGGCCTCGTTCTATGACCGCTTCTTTGCCTTGGTGGCACAGCAACTCAAGGACCTGCGCGATAACGACCTGAACAGCAGCGCCGGCGCGACTCCGGGCGCGACCAGCGCCAGCCGCTGACCCGAACCCGAGCCCCGGCCCCGGCCCGGCGACGGCGGCGCCGCACTGCGCCGCTAGCGCGCCCCACCCCTGCGCCGTGGCGCACCGGAGCCCATTGGGGGATGCCTTCGCAGGGCACCACGCAGAAAACTCGCAGAAAACACGCTCAACACACGCTCAGCACACGCCCGGTCACCCGCGCAAGCCCTCTCGCGCAGAGCCAGCGCACGCGGAGGCCCATGCAGCCTGCCCACCTCAGCCCGGAGGCGGTGGCGGTGGGGAGGGCCGCGTGCGTTCATCGGCCGGGGGCTCACGCCCTGGCAACACCACCTCCGAGCCCGCGCTGACGATGGGGGCCACGCGGGGCAGTTGAAGGACAAAGCAAGTGCCCTGCCCCAGCACGCTTTCGACCCGCAGTTCGCCGCCCAGCACCCGGGTGACCAGGGTCTGGCAGATGGCCAAGCCCAGCCCCGTGCCGCCGCGCCCCAGCTTGGTGGTGTAGAAGGCGTCGAAGATGCGGCGCAGCGCTTCGGGCTCGATGCCCCGGCCGTGGTCGCGCACTTCGATCACCACGCGCTCGGGCTCGGGGCAGTGGGCGCTGATGTCCACCACCCCGCCTTTGACGCCCTCATAGGCATGCAGCATGGCGTTGGTCATGAGGTTGACCAGCACCTGGCCCAAGGGGCCAGGGTAGCTGTCCATCGAAACCGCCTGCGACACCTCGGCACGCACCTGTACGTCGTGGGTGCGCATCAAGGGGCGGTGCATTTGCAAGATCTCGCGCACGGTTTCGCCAAGGTCGAAGACCCGCCTTTGCAGGCTGGTCTGGTCGGCTGCCACCTGCTTGAAGGTGGCGATCAGTTCGGAGGCCCGGCTGAGGTTCTTGACCAGCATGCCCACCGCGTCACGGGTCTGCTCCACATGCTCGTTCAAGGCGCTGCGGGTCAGGCCTTGCACCGCCTGGCGGGCAAAGCCGTCCACCTCAGAGCGCAGCGTGGTGGCGACCAGCACGCTGTTGCCAATCGGGGTGTTGAGCTCGTGCGCCACGCCAGCCACCATGCGCCCCAGTGCCGCATGCTTCTCGGACCGCAACAACTCCTCTTGCGCACTGTTCAGCGAGGCCAGCGCCGCTTTAAGCTCTTGATTGGCCTCGGTCAGCGCCTGGGTGCGCTGGGCCACCGACTGCTCCAGCAAGTGGTTCATCTGCTCGATCTGGCGCTGCGCACGGCGCTGGTCACTGACATCAACGATGCCAAACAGGTGCACCTCTTCGCCATTGATCTCCAGCGAGCGCCCCGAGGCCACGCACTGCAGCACCTGGCCATCCGCTCGACGCAGGTCGACTTCCCAGTGATCAACCCCGCCATCGCGCCGCATGCGCTCGTACAGCACCGAGCGATCAGCGGGGTCGGCAAACAAGCCAAAGTCCCACGAGGCGTAACCCAGGACATCGGCCTCCCGGTAGCCAAACAGGCGCAACCAGGCCTCGTTCACCGAGCGGTAAATGCCTTGGTGGTCGATCATCGCCAGCGCCGCGGGGGAATGCTGGAACATCACCGACAAACGCTGTTCGCTGGCCTGCAGGACGGCACGGGCCCGCTTTTCTTCGGTGATATTGCGGTTGATGCCCAGCAGCCCTTCAAGCTCGCCGCGCTCATCAAACAAAGGCACCTTGACGCTGTGGAACGCGGTGGGCTGCCCGCTGGGCCCGCACAACTCGATGTCGGGCTGGATCAGGGGCTTGCGGTGGTCATACACCCAACGGTCGTCGGCCAGGGAGCGGTTGCGGTCGACCGCTGCCACATCGGCGGTGTGGCGCAGGGTCAAGGCCTCCTTGGTGCTGCACATGAAATCGGCCATCGCCTGGTTCACCATCACGTAACGGGACTCGGTGTCCTTGGCGAAGATGCACATGGGCAGCGCATCGATCACGCGCTCGAGCAGGCGGCGGTTGGAGCGCAATTCTTCTTCGACCCGCTTGCGCTCGGTGATGTCCACCAGCTGGCTCATCCAGGCCGGCTGGCCATGCCAAGTCACTGGCAGCATCGACGCCAGCACGGTGCGTGATTCACCACGGGCCGTCAGGATCACCAACTCGGCGCTTTCCACACGCCCCTCCCGCAGCAAGGTGGCCAGCACCGCCTCGCGGGCTTGCGGGTCCTGGTGCAGGTTGAGCTCGCGGATGCTGTGCCGAATCAGGTACTCGCGCTCCATGCCCAGCAGCTCGCAAAATGCGTCATTGCAGGCCAGGGTCAGGTTCTGTCCATCGAGGGTGAAGATGCGCGCCGGGGTCGGGCTGTCAAGGAACACCGACTCAAAGCTCTGCTGCATCTGGCGCAAGGCATCGGCGGCGCGGCGGCGCTCGGTCAGGTCCACCGTCATGGCGACCACGCGCTGCTCGCCACTGCGCTCGACCAGGCTGAACAGGGAGCAGAGCACCGACCGCTCTTCCCCATCGGGGCGCACAAAGGTCAGCTCGAAGGGCGTCACCGCCTCGCCGGCCACCGCCTGCTGCCAGCCAGCGGTCCAGCGCGGATCCTCGCCCTGGGGCCAGAGCAGTTGGGGCAGACGCTGCCCCAGCGCCACCTCGGCCGACCAGGCCGTCAGCTGCTCGGTGGCACGGTTCCAGTAAAGCACCCGTCCATCGGGGGCAAACTGCTGCACCGCCACCGCCGGGGTGTTGTCCAGCATCGCCTGCAGGCGGGCCTCGCTGGCCACCAGGGCGCGCTGGGCCTGCTCGACCTCGGTGATGTTCTGCCAGACGCCAATCATGCGCAGGCCAGCATGGCCATCGGCCCGCACCTGGGCCCGCACCGAGGCCCATTGCAAGACGCCCTGCGCGTCGTGGTAACGGTACTGGGCGCTCAGATGGCCGTGCTGCCAGGCCGCCTCGATGTCGCCCGACACCCGCGCGCGGTCGTCGGGGTGCACCACGTCGAGGTAACGCGACCAGGTCCACTGCCCTGGCCCATCGGGGCGCTCGGCCTCGGTGCCCCAGCGCAGCACTTCGGCATCGCGCTCCAGCTCCCAGTAGATGAGGCCGGCCAGGTCCACCGCCAGGCTCAGGCGCTGCCGGCTCTCGATCATGGCCTGGGTGGACTGGTGCTGGGTGGTGACATCGCGCAGCAAGCCAAACCAGCCATCGACCTCGCCGTTGGGCAGGCGGTCTGGCACCAGTTGGATCTGCCAGACCCGCTGACGGCCATCGGCCTCGCGCTGCACGGTTTCGTAGCGAACCTCCTGACCCGCCAAGACCTGGGCGATGTAGGGGCGCGCCTCGTCGGCCACTTGGGGCGTCCACAGCTCGTCCAGAGAACGTCCGATGCACTCATCGGCGCGGCGCTTCATCACCGCCAGGTAGCGGGCATTGAGCCAGCGGCAGCGCAGGTCGCGCCCCCAGTGGGACATCAGCCCGGGCACATTGTTGGCAATCAGCTCAAAGTGCTGGTTCTTGGCCAACTGGGCCTGACGGGCCTCGCGCAGGCCTTGCAGTTGCCGGTCACTCTCGCGGAACACCAGGTACAACAAGGTGGTGCACAGGCCGAACACCAGCACCAGCCCGACCAACACCCGCTGCGGTTGGTCGACCACCCGCTGGGCCTGCACCCAATCGTTGAAGAACAGCTCCATGCCCATCAGCGAGGCCAGCGCGGTCAGCATCAACGCCACCATCCAGCGCCGGCCCAGGAACCACCCCGCCAGCGCCCCGATGGTGATGTAGGCGCCCACCACGATCGAGCGCGCGCCGCCGGTCAATACCGTGATCCAGCCAATCCAGACCACCGCGCCGATCAGCAACACCAGAGCGGCCGCATAGGGCTGTTTGAGTCGATGCAGGAGCAGGCTGATCGCGCCCGCCAACACCGCGCAGCCCGAGCCCAGCCACGCCTGCAAAGGCGTCATGCCGGCGTTCAGGTGGCTGGCAATCACCAGCGCGGCCGCCACCATGGTGACCCAGGCCAGGGACCTCAGGTAGCCATGTTTGCGCGCCACCAACACGGCAGAAATATCAGCTCGGACGTCCGAGAAATCAGGGTTTTCGACAGCAGCCATGTGGGTTCCCAGAGCAGGCCAGCCTCCAGACCAGGGCCAGGGGCCCGGTCACGGGCGCCCCGACAGCCCCCGCCAGATGGGCCTTCGTCGCATGATAGCCGCGACCCTTTATCCGAGGCTACCGACCGGTCGGCGCGCCCATCGCCCCCCATGCCATGGGGCACGCCCCCACTTGGTCTGCCGACGGCGCGGTCGCGCACCGCAACCAGTGGGTCACGCCGCCACTTCGGCGTAGCGAACCATGCCTTTGCCGGCGCGCTTGGCCTCGTACATGGCCTGATCGGCACACCCGACCAGTTCATCCACCGTGCCTTCCACCTGCGGGTAGACCGCCACCCCCACACTGACGCCCAGGCGCACTGGGCCTTGCGGCAGCACAAAGGGGTCGTCGAAGGCCGCCAGGATGCGGGAAAGCACCTGTTGCACCACCGCATCAGACACCGCGTTGTCCAGCAGCACCACGAACTCATCACCGCCCAGTCGCGCCACCGTGTCGGTCTGCCGCACCGCGCTGGCCAGGCGGCGGGCCACCCACTGCAGCACCTCATCGCCGGCGCGGTGGCCGTGCAGGTCGTTGACGAGCTTGAACCCATCGAGGTCCAAAAACAGCAGCGCCACCTGCCCACCCTGGGGGCTGCCACGGACGCGGCTCAAGGACTGATCCACCTGGGCCATCAAGGCGCCCCGGTTGATGAGGCCGGTCAGCGTGTCGAAGCGGGCCAGGTCGCGCAGGCGCTGGGTTGATTCGACCAACTCGGTCACGTCCTCGATCTGCGCCATGATGGACACCGTGCGCCCCTGCGCGTCGAGCAGGGCCGAATTGAACCAGACGCCATGAAACAGCGAGCCATCGGGGTGCCGGTGCGTGGCCTCGACGCGGTTTTGCAGTTCCTGCCCCGCCTGTAAACGGCGCAGGGCCTCCGCCAGTGGCCCGGCCGGGGTTTCCAAACCGGGCAAGTCCAGCACGCTGCGCCCCGCGTGCTGCTCCACGCGCCAGCCAAACCACTGCTGCCCCCGGCTGGAAACATGCACCAGCGCCAGATCGGCATCCATTTCCACCACCGCCAGGGGGCTGTTGTCCATGTGGGCACGCAAGCGCTGGTGGGCATCGCGCAGTGCTTCGTTGGTGCTTTGCAGTTCGTGCACGGGCAAGGCGGACGAGATCAGGCCCTGCAACTCACCGCGCTCGCTGAACCAGGGCACCAAACTGATGGTGTGCCACACCGAGCGCCCCCCCGGCTCCTGAACCAGGCGCTGGTAAGTGACTTTTTCGCCCGTAAAAGCACGTTCCAGGTGGGGGCGAAAGGCCGCTGCGGCCACCGCACCATACAGATCAGGCAAGCGGCGACCGATCAACTCGTGGCCCGGCACCCCGAACCAGCGCGCGAAACTGGCATTGACGTACACCACCCGCAAGCCACGGTCGACCACCGCCACCGTGGCCCCTTGCAGTTGGCCCAGCACCGCCAGCAGCGCCGAGTCGGTCAGCACCGGCAGCGGTCCATCACAAGCCTCAGCGTCGAACAAGATCATGGTGCACAGGCCCTCGCGGCTCAGGGGGGTGCCGACCACGGCCGCAGGCCCGCCCCGGCACCGGAAAATTCAGCGGTTAATTGTGTCAAAGTGCCAGATTAGCTAAATTTTGTTACATCCACCAGTCCTTTGAGGCTCGCCCTTGGGGATGGACCACGGCGCCAGCCCGCCAGCACGCGCCAGATGCCCTACATTGAGGGCCCTGCCACCGGCCCGCTGTGCATGACCGGACCGGCCTCCCCCGCCCCCACCTGAGTCGCTGCATGAACGAAGCCCCACCCCTGCGCCTGCACATCAAGCCCTATGTCAGCAGCGCCGCGAAAACCAAGTCGCTGCACTTCTCGACCCTGGCCGTGCAAAGCACCATGAGCCGTGCCGACCCCGACGCGCTCGTGCTGAGCTACACCCGCACGATGATGGGCTTTCTGCTGTTCAAGCCCCAACCGGGCTCGATCATCAGCATCGGGCTGGGCGGTGGATCGGTGCCCAAGTTCTGCCACCGCTACCTGCCGCACACGCGGCAGTTGGTGGTGGAGATCAACCCCCATGTGATGGCCCTGCGCGAGGAGTTTCAGATTCCACCCGACAGCGATCGTTTTGAGGTGCGGCTTGGGGACGGTGCCCAGTTCATCCAGACGGCCGACGAGAGCTGCGACGTCCTGTTGCTGGACGGCTACCAGTCGCTGGAGATGCCGGCCCAATTGTGCTCAGAGGCCTTCTACCAGGGCTGCCACCGCTGCCTGCGGGAGGACGGCATCCTGGTGGCCAACCTGCACGCCTACCACCCCGACTACGCGCAGTACCTGGCGCGGCTGGCCGAGGTGTTCGATCAATCGATGCTGGTGGTGCGCGAGTCCGGCGGCACCAACAGCACGGTGTTCGCCTTCAAGGGCCCGCTGCCCACCCTGCCCTCGCCCTTCCAACAAGCACGGCCCCCCAGCCTGGAGGACAAAGCCTGGCGCCAACTGTCACTGGCGTTTGAGCGGGTGTACCGGGCCCGGCGCGCCTTGATGGGCTGAGCTGGCCGGTTCCTGCCCCCAACGGGGGACGCTGACGCGTTGATTGGGCACTCCGGTCGATCCGACCCCGGTTGGCGGACGCCCTGGAGGCGGTGGGCGGCGAGAAGCGCGCGACATGGATGGCATCGCGTCACACCACCCGTCGAGCGCCGAAAACGAGAAAGCCCGTGAACTTTTGTTCACGGGCTTCAAGATTGGTGGGCGATACATGGATCGAACATGTGACCCCTGCAGTGTGAATGCAGTGCTCTACCGCTGAGCTAATCGCCCTGATGCTGTGATTTGTCAGCCCTAACTTGCCTGCTTGACTGACTGATTTGTCTGTCTTGCTGCTTGTTCAGTGCTTCACTGCGTCAAGAACTCTATTATGGCACAGTTTTTTAGCTGTTTGCAAGAGTTCGCCAAATTGTTTTGCCTGAACTCGATTTATCGAGCTGCTTGAGCACCTCCTCGTGGGCCGACAGCTCCTGCTCGCTGGCCCGCAACACCGGCAGCGCCAAGCCGCGCAGGTCAATGCTCTCCACCTGCTGCGTCTGCTCCTCGTCGCCCGTGGGCTCCATCAGCAAGGCGTCCTGCCCCCGCGTCATGTAGATGTAGACATCGGCCAGCAGTTCGGCATCGAGCAAAGCGCCGTGCAAGGTGCGGCCCGAGTTGTCGACGCCCAACCGGTCGCACAAAGCGTCCAGCGAGTTGCGCTTGCCCGGGAACATTTCCTTGGCCATGACCAGGGTGTCGGTCACACTGGCCACCACGGTGGTCAGCGGCGGGCGGCCCAGCAGTTCGAGCTCCTTGTTGAGGAAGCCCATGTCGAAGGCCGCGTTGTGGATGATCAGCTCGGCGCCCGCCACGTAGTCCAGGAACTCGTCGACCACCTCGGCAAACTTGGGCTTGTCACGCAGAAACTCATTGCTGATCCCGTGCACCTTGAGCGCATCTTCATGGCTGTCACGCTCGGGGTTCAGGTAATGGTGCAGGTTGTGGCCCGTCAACTTGCGGTTGAGCATCTCCACACAACCGATTTCGATGATGCGGTCACCGTTCTCGGCCGACAGGCCGGTGGTTTCGGTGTCGAGGATGATCTGGCGCGACATCAGTGGTTCTCTTTGGCGTGGTTGATGGAGTACTTGGGGATCTCCACGGTGAGGTTGTCACGCGCCACGATGGCCTGGCAGCTCAGGCGCGATTGGGGCTCCAGCCCCCAGGCGCGGTCGAGCAGGTCTTCTTCGACCTCTTCAGGCTCGTTGAGCGAGTTGAAGCCCTCACGCACGATGACGTGGCAGGTGGTGCAGGCGCAGCTCATGTCGCAGGCGTGCTCGATGTGGATGCCGTTGTCCAGCAGGGCTTCGCAGATGTTGGTGCCGGTGGCCACCTTCAGCTCAGCGCCTTGGGGGCAGTACTCGGGATGGGGCAGGATTTTGATGACGGGCATGGCGTGGGGTGATCGGTGTCGTGGGTCTGGCAATCACAGGCTGTCGAGCTGACGCCCGGCCAGCGCCTGTTGAATGCCTCGGTTCATGCGGCTGGCCGCAAAGGCTTCGGTGCCCTTGGCCAGCGCTTCGGTGGCGGCTTCGATGGTCTTGGCATCGGTCAGGTCCTTGGCGGCCAGGGCGGCGTCGATCAGCGTGTCGATCGCGGCGCGCTCATCGGCCGCGAGCAGGTCGCCATCGGCCTGCAGGGCGCTGCGCGTGGCCAGCACCATGCGGTCCACCTCGAGGCGTGCCTCGGCCAGTGCGCGCGCCTGCATGTCCTGCTGCGCGGTGCTGAAGCTGTCTTGCAGCATGCGGGCGATCTGGTCGTCCGACAGGCCGTATGAGGGCTTGACCTCGATGGCGGCCTCGACGCCGCTGAGCATTTCTTTGGCGGCCACCTGCAGCAGGCCATCGGCATCGACCGTGAAGGTGACGCGGATGCGGGCCGCCCCAGCGGCCATCGGCGGGATGCCACGCAGCTCAAAACGGGCCAGGCTGCGGCAGTCGGCCACCAGGTCGCGCTCGCCCTGCACCACGTGCAGCGCCAGGGCGGTCTGGCCGTCCTGGTAAGTGGTGAAGTCCTGCGCCATGGCGGTGGGAATGGTCTGGTTGCGCGGCACGATGCGCTCGACCAGACCGCCCATGGTCTCGATGCCCAGCGACAGCGGGATCACATCGAGCAGCAGCAGGTCCCCGGCGCTGTCATTGCCCGCCAACTGGTTGGCCTGGATGGCCGCACCCAGGGCCACCACTTCGTCGGGATTCAGGTTGTTCAGGGGCGGCTTGCCAAAGAATTGGGCGACCGCGGCCTGCACCTGCGGCATGCGGGTGGAGCCACCCACCATCACCACGCCCTGGATCTCGTCGCGCTCCAGCCGGGCATCGCGCAAGGCCTTGCGCACGGCCGCCAGGGTGCGGGCGGTCAGCTCGGCCGTGGCGGCGTCAAAGTCGGCCCGGCGCACGGCTTGGCGCAGGGGGCCGCTGCTGAGCTCGGCCACGAAGTCCACGCTGTCGTGATCGGTGAGGGCTTCCTTGCAGCGCCGCGCAGCGACCCGCAGGCGGGCCAGGTCCGACGCCTCGGTGGCCTGCAGACCGGCCTGCTGCTGCACCCAGGCCACCAAGGCCTGGTCGTAGTCGTCCCCGCCCAGCGCCGAGTCCCCGCCAGTGGCGATGACCTCGAACACCCCGCGGGTGAGGCGCAGGATGGAAATATCGAAGGTGCCGCCCCCCAGGTCATACACCGCGTAGATGCCTTCGCTGGCATTGTCCAGACCATAGGCGATGGCGGCGGCGGTGGGCTCGTTGATCAGGCGCAGCAGCTTGATGCCGGCCAGCTGGGCCGCGTCCTTGGTGGCCTGGCGTTGGGCATCGTCAAAGTAGGCGGGCACCGTGATGACCGCACCATACAGGTCGTCGTTGAAGGTGTCTTCGGCACGGTAGCGCAGGGTGGCCAGGATCTCGGCGCTGATCTCGACCGGCGACTTCACGCCCGCCACGGTGTGCAGGCTCAGCATGCCCGGGCCTTCGGCCGCCTCGAAGTGGTACGGCAGGCGCGCGGCGTCCTTCAGGTCATTGAGGCCCCGGCCCATGAAACGCTTGACGGACACGATGGTGTTCTGCGGGTCTTCGCTCTGGGCCGGCAAGGCGTCAAAACCAATCTGGCGCCCGCCGCCGGCGAGGTAGCGCACAGCCGACGGCAAAATGACACGCCCTTGGTCATCGGGCAGGCACTCGGCCACGCCGCTGCGCACCGCGGCCACCAGCGAGTGCGTGGTGCCCAGGTCGATGCCCACAGCGATGCGGCGTTGGTGGGGATCAGGCGACTGACCGGGCTCGGAAATCTGAAGAAGCGCCATGTTTGTTGTTTGAGTCGGTTTTGAAATAAGGCAATGCCTTATTGTCCCAGTTGATCCTGACGGGATTCGATGTCGCGCATAAAGCGCTCAATGAACATGAGGGCTCTGACCTCCCGGGCCGCGGCAGCGGCGTCGCCCGCCCCGTCCAGCGCCTGCTGGCAACGCGCCAGCAGCGCACGGCGCTCGGCCATGACTTCGTCTTCCAGCGACTGCAGCGCGGCCAGGGTGTCGGCCTCGTCCAGCGATTCGCGCCAGCTCATTTGCTGCATCAGGAATGCCGCGGGCATGGCGGTGTTGTTCTCAGCCTGGATCGGCGCCCCGCGCATTTCACACAGGTAGGCCGCGCGGCGCAGCGGGTCCTTGAGGCGCTGGTACGCCTCATTGATGCGCACCGACCATTGCATGGCCACGCGCTGGGCCGCGGCGCCCTGGGCGGCAAAGCGATCGGGGTGGACCTCGCGCTGCAGCTCTTTCCAGCGCAGGTCCAGCGCGGCACGGTCTTGCTCAAAGCGTTCGGGCACGCCGAACAACTCAAAGTCGTTGGATTGAAGGTTCATGGCACTCAGTAAAAAACCGCCAGCACATCCGTGAAGGCGGTTCTTGCAACAATCAGGCAACGGCGCAGCGGCCGTTGCAGCGGGGTCTCAGACCCGGAAGCTCTCTCCACAACCGCAGCGATCGCGCTCGTTGGGGTTGTTGAAGCGGAAGCCCTCGTTGAGGCCTTCGCGCACGAAGTCGAGCTCGGTGCCGTCGATGTAGGCCAGGCTCTTGGGGTCGATCAGGACCTTCACGCCGTGACCTTCAAACACCACGTCCTCGGGGGCGACTTCGTCCACGTATTCGAGCTTGTAGGCCAGACCGGAGCAGCCCGTGGTTTTGACCCCGAGGCGCACACCGACGCCCTTGCCACGCTTGGTCAGGTAACGGGTCACATGCCGGGCTGCGGCTTCAGTGAGAGAGACTGCCATGGTCAGTTTGCGTGCTTTTGCCGGTAGTCGTTCACGGCCGCCTTGATGGCGTCTTCGGCCAGGATCGAGCAGTGAATCTTCACCGGCGGCAGGGCCAGTTCTTCGGCGATCTCGCTGTTCTTCAGGGCGGCGGCTTCGTCCAGGGTCTTGCCCTTGACCCACTCGGTGACGAGCGAGCTGGAGGCGATGGCCGAACCACAGCCATAGGTCTTGAAGCGTGCGTCTTCGATCACGCCGGTTTGCGGGTTGACCTTGATCTGCAGCTTCATGACGTCGCCGCAGGCCGGAGCGCCCACCATGCCGGTGCCCACCGAGTCGTCGCCCTTGTCAAAAGAGCCCACATTGCGGGGGTTTTCGTAGTGGTCCACCACTTTTTCAGAATAAGCCATTGCAAGTCCTTCAATCGGTTGGGTCGGTCGCGCTCAGTGCGCGGCCCACTGGATGGTGCTCATGTCAACGCCATCCTTGTACATCTCCCACAGCGGGCTCAACTCGCGCAAACGGGCGACATTTTCGCGGATGGTGGAGATGGCGTAGTCAATTTCTTCTTCGGTCGTGAAACGGCCGATGGTCATGCGCAGGCTGCTGTGGGCCAGCTCGTCGCTGCGGCCCAGGGCGCGCAGCACATAGCTGGGCTCGAGGCTGGCCGAGGTGCAAGCCGAACCCGACGACACCGCCAGGCCCTTGATGCCCATGATCAGGGATTCGCCTTCCACAAAGTTGAAGCTCATGTTGAGGTTCTGCGGCACGCGGCGCTCCAGGCTGCCGTTGATGAACACCTGTTCGATGTCCTTCAGGCCATTGAGCAGGCGCTGTTGCAGCGCATGGGCCTTGGCGTTGCCTTCGGCCATCTCGGCCTTGGCGATGCGGAAGGCCTCGCCCATGCCCACGATCTGGTGCGTCGGCAGGGTGCCCGAGCGCATGCCGCGCTCATGACCGCCGCCGTGGATCTGGGCTTCCAGGCGCACGCGCGGCTTGCGGCGCACGTACAGCGCGCCCACGCCCTTGGGGCCGTAGGTCTTGTGGGCGGTCATGCTCATGAGGTCGACCGGCAGCGTGTGCATGTCGATCTCCACCCGACCCGTGGCCTGGGCGGCGTCAACGTGCAACAGGATGCCCTTTTCACGGCACAGCGCACCGATCGCGGGGATGTCCTGGATGACGCCGATTTCGTTGTTCACGAACAGGATGCTGACCAGGATGGTGTCCGGGCGCAGCGCGGCCTTGAGGGCCTCGAAGTTGACCAGACCGTCTTCCTGCACATCGAGGTAGGTGACGTCAAAGCCCTGACGCTCGAGCTCGCGCATGGTGTCCAGCACGGCCTTGTGTTCGGTCTTGAGCGTGATCAGGTGCTTGCCCTTGCCCTTGTAGAACTGGGCGGCTCCCTTGAGGGCCAGGTTGATGGACTCGGTGGCGCCACTGGTCCAGACGATCTCACGCGGGTCGGCACCGATCAGGTCCGCCACCTGAACGCGGGCCTTTTCGATCGCTTCTTCAGCGGCCCAGCCCCAGGCGTGGCTGCGCGAGGCGGCGTTGCCGAATTGCTCACGCAGCCAGGGGATCATGGCGTCGACCACGCGCGGGTCCACCGGCGTGGTGGCGCCGTAGTCAAGGTAAATCGGGAAATGAGGGGTCATGTCCATGGCTGGCTCAATCAAAACTGGCTTGGCGAAATAGCATTGGGCTGCAGGGCCGCCGGCAGCGGGCCCCGAGGCCGGATCGGGATCAGGATTTGGCGAACACGTTGCCCAGTGCAAACACCGAGTTGGGCGCGTTCACGCGGATCGGCTTGACCACCGGGGTGCTGGAGATGGCACGGCGCATGACGGGCTTGTCTTCGACTTGCACGCCCTTGGCAATCTGCTCCTCGACCAGCTTTTGCAGTGTGACCGAGTCCAGGAACTCGACCATGCGTTGGTTCAACGCCGACCACAGTTCGTGCGTCATGCAGCGACCGGCGTCGCCCATGCAGTTCTCCTTGCCGCCGCAGTGCGTGGCGTCGATCGGCTCGTCCACCGACACAATGATGTCAGCGACGGTGATGTCGGCCGCCTTGCGACCCAGGGTGTAACCCCCACCGGGACCCCGGGTGGATTCCACCAGTTCATGGCGGCGCAGCTTGCCGAACAGCTGCTCCAGGTAGGACAGCGAAATCTGCTGGCGCTGACTGATCGCCGCCAGGGTGACCGGGCCGTTGTTTTGGCGCAGGGCCAGGTCGATCATCGCGGTGACCGCAAAGCGGCCTTTGGTAGTGAGACGCATATCAAGCTCCTTCATCAGGCTTGGTTTGTTCAAATGACTCGCCGCTTTGTGGCCAGCAAGCCCCGTCCCCACCCTTTCCGGTTACTGGAACCGGCCCTTCATCGTGTTGGGTTGTTGACTATTTGCGTCAAGTATAACACACAAAGCCAATGTATTCACTCGGGTAAGTGAACGAGGTAGTCACAATTTAGCTTCATTCGTAGAAAACACAAGCCCTGCGCTCGACTATTTTTTGGCAGGCATCAGCACGATGTTGTCGGAGCCCGCGGCGCCAAAGGCCCGCTCGCGCAGCAGCGCCAATTGGTCGCGGGCGCGGGCGGCCTTCTCGAACTCGAGGTTGCGGGCGTGTTCGAGCATTTCCTTCTCGAGTCGCTTGATCTCGCGGCCCACATCCTTTTCGCTGAGCTCCTCCACGCGGGCCCGCTGCAGCGCGGACTGCTCAAGCTTCTCGGCCTCGCGCCCACTTTTCTCGCTGTAGACGCCGTCAATCAGGTCCCGCACCTGCTTGACAATGCTGCGCGGCGTGATGCCGTGGGCTTCGTTGTAGGCGATCTGCTTGAGCCGGCGCCGCTCGGTCTCTCCCATGGCCTTCTTCATCGACTCGGTGATGCGGTCGGCGTAGAGGATGGCGCGCCCGTTCAGGTTGCGCGCGGCGCGCCCGATGGTCTGGATCAACGAGCGCTCAGCGCGCAGGAACCCCTCCTTGTCGGCATCCAGGATGGCCACCAGCGAGACCTCGGGAATGTCCAGCCCCTCGCGCAGCAGGTTGATGCCCACCAGCACGTCAAACGTGCCCAGGCGCAGGTCGCGCAGGATCTCCACCCGCTCCACCGTGTCCACATCGCTGTGCAGGTAGCGCACCTTGACGCCGTTGTCGGTGAGGTAGTCGGTCAACTGCTCGGCCATGCGCTTGGTCAGCGTGGTGATCAACACCCGCTCGTTCTTCTCGACCCGGATGCGGATCTCCTGCAGCACATCGTCCACCTGGTGGGTTGCCGGGCGCACCTCGACCACCGGATCGACCAGGCCGGTGGGGCGCACCACCTGCTCAACCACCTGCCCGGCGTGGTCGATTTCGTACTGCGCCGGCGTGGCCGAGACAAAGATGATCTGGCGCATGCGCTTCTCAAACTCTTCGAACTTGAGCGGCCGGTTGTCCAACGCCGAGGGCAGGCGAAAGCCGTACTCCACCAGGGTCGTCTTGCGCGCCCGGTCGCCGTTGTACATGCCGCCCAACTGACCGATCAGAACGTGGCTCTCGTCAAGGAACATCACCGCATCGGCGGGCATGTAGTCGGTCAGGGTGGACGGTGGCTCACCGGGCGCCGCGCCCGACAGGTGCCGGGTGTAGTTTTCAATGCCCTTGCAATGCCCGACTTCGCTGAGCATCTCCAGGTCGAAGCGCGTGCGTTGCTCCAGGCGTTGGGCCTCGACCAGCTTGCCCATGCCCACCAGTTCCTTGAGGCGCTCGGACAACTCGAGCTTGATGGTCTCCACCGCCGCCAGCACGCGGTCGCGCGGGGTCACATAGTGGCTCGACGGGTAGACCGTGAAGCGCGGGATCTTCTGCCGGATGCGGCCGGTCAGCGGGTCGAACAGCTGCAGCGACTCGATCTCCTCGTCAAACAGCTCGATGCGCAGGGCCAGTTCGCTGTGTTCGGCCGGGAACACATCGATGGTGTCGCCGCGCACGCGGAACTTGCCGCGCCCAAACTCCATGTCGTTGCGCTGGTACTGCATGCGGATCAGCTGCGCGATGATGTCGCGCTGGCCCAGCGTGTCGCCGGTGCGCAGCGTCATCACCATGCGGTGGTAGCTCTCGGGCTCGCCGATGCCGTAGATGGCCGACACGGTGGCCACGATCACCACGTCGCGGCGCTCGATGATGCTCTTGGTGCAGCTCAGGCGCATCTGCTCGATGTGCTCGTTGATCGCCGAGTCCTTCTCGATGAACAGGTCGCGCTGCGGCACATAGGCCTCGGGCTGGTAGTAGTCGTAGTAGCTGACGAAGTACTCCACCGCGTTCTTGGGGAAGAACTCGCGGAACTCGCTGTACAACTGGGCCGCCAGGGTCTTGTTGGGGGCGAACACAATCGCCGGCCGCCCCAGGCGCGCGATCACATTGGCCATGGTGAAGGTCTTGCCCGATCCGGTCACGCCCAGCAGGGTCTGGAACACCTCGCCATCGCGCACCCCCTCGACCAGTTGCGCGATCGCCGTGGGCTGGTCACCGGCCGGCGGATAGGGCTGAAACAGCTCGAACGGCGAGTCGGGGAAACGGACAAACTCGCCCTTGGACGGTTCGGGCAGCACTTCGGAGAGGTCGGACATGGTGCGCAATGTGTGAGGTTGTAGAGCCAGGTGCTGGCCCTGCGGCTAAAATTCAAGCCAATCCGCCAGCGTAACCCAGCCGGCCGATTGCCGCTACTGACAACCTCTCAAGGACTTTTTTCATGTCTCTCTTCACGGCCGTCGAAATGGCCCCCCGCGACCCGATCCTGGGCCTCAACGAGCAATTTGCCGCCGACAGCAACCCCAACAAGGTCAACCTCGGCGTGGGCGTTTATTTCGACGACAACGGCAAGCTGCCCCTGCTGGAATGCGTGCAGGCCGCTGAAAAAGCCATGATGGAAAAGCCCTCGGCCCGTGGCTACCTGCCCATCGACGGCATCGCGGCCTACGACGCTGCCGTCAAGAGCCTGGTGTTCGGTGCGGACTCCGAGCCCGTCACCTCGGGCCGCGTGGCCACCGTGCAAGGCATCGGCGGCACCGGCGGCCTGAAGATCGGCGCTGACTTCCTCAAGCGCGTCAGCCCCAACGCCAAGGTCCTGATCTCGGACCCGAGCTGGGAAAACCACCGCGCCCTGTTCACCAACGCCGGTTTCGCCGTCGACACCTACGCCTACTACGACGCTGACAAGCGCGGCGTGAACTTCGACGGCATGCTGGCCTCGCTGAACTCAGCCGCCGCCGGCACCATCGTCGTGTTGCACGCTTGCTGCCACAACCCGACCGGCTACGACATCACCGCCGCCCAATGGGACCAAGTGATCGCTGTCGTGAAGGCCAAGAACCTGACCGCCTTCCTGGACATGGCCTACCAAGGCTTTGGCCACGGCATCGCCGAAGACGGCGCCGTGATCGGCAAGTTCGTGGCCGCGGGCCTGAGCTTCTTCGTCTCGACCTCGTTCTCCAAGAGCTTCAGCCTCTACGGCGAACGCGTGGGCGCCCTGTCGGTGCTGTGCGCCGACAAGGAAGAAGCCTCGCGCGTGCTGTCGCAACTGAAGATCGTGATCCGCACCAACTACTCCAACCCGCCGATCCACGGTGGCGCGGTGGTGGCCGCAGTGCTGGGCAACCCCGAACTGCGCGCCCTGTGGGAGAAGGAACTCGGCGAGATGCGCGTGCGCATCAAGGCCATGCGTCAAAAGCTGGTCGACGGCCTGAAGGCCGCAGGCGTGCAACAAGACATGAGCTTCATCACGACCCAGATCGGCATGTTCAGCTACTCCGGCCTGAGCAAGGACCAGATGGTTCGCCTGCGCACCGAGTTCGGCGTCTATGGCACCGACACGGGCCGCATGTGCGTGGCAGCGCTGAACAGCAAGAACATCGACTACGTCTGCCAAGCCATCGCCAAGGTGGTCTGAGTCGGGCACCGGTCACCCGGGTCACCGGGCCGCTGCGCCCGGTGGCACCGTGGCCCCACCAGCCGCCTTCGGGCGGCTTTTTTGTGCCTGCCTGTCTGGCAGGGCGGCCTGCGGCCCGGCCCGGCTCAACCCCAGACCACCGAGCGCATCGAGATCGCGGCGAACTGAAAGCCGTTGTTGAAGAAGCGCGGCATCTCGCGGGGTTCGACCGCACCGGCCGCCACCAGCAAAGGCCAGTAGTGCTCGGCGGTGGGGTGGGCCATGCGCGCCACCGCGCCCAATGACTCGTAGCCGGCAAGGGCCGCGAGTTCACCCCGCAGCAGCTGCCCCTGCACATGGGCATCGAACTCCCGGGCCCAGTCAAACGCCTGCTCGGGCGGGGCATCGCGGCGCACGGCCCGCAGGTTGTGCACGATGTTGCCACTGCCCACGATCAACACACCCCGCTCCCGCAAACCCTTGAGCTGCTGCCCCAGGGCGAAGTGCTCGGCAGGGCTGCGGTTCGCGTCCAGGCTCAGTTGCATGACCGGGATGTCGGCGGCCGGGAACATCGGCTTGAGCACCGACCAGGTGCCGTGGTCCAACCCCCACTGGTCTTGATCAAGCTGCACCGCCGTGGGCTGCAGGTGCTGCTGGATGTCGCGCGCGGCCGCGGGCCAGCCAGGCGCGGGGTACTGTTGGTCGAACAAGGCCTGTGGAAAGCCGCCAAAGTCATGGATGGTTTTGGGCCGCTCCATGGCTGTCAGCCAGCTGCCCCGGCTGACCCAGTGCGCCGAGATGCACAGGATCAGCCGGGGCTTGGCTTCGCGGCGCCCCAGTTCGGTGCCCAGCGCCGCCCAGGCGCGGCGGTAGGGACCGTCTTCGATGGCGTTCAGCGGGCTGCCGTGCCCCACAAACAGCACCGGCAGGCGCGGGGTCTTGGGCAAAGCCCGCAGGACTGGCGCGGCGGCAGCCAGGTTCATGTTCGACACTCCTATCGAGGTGCTCAGCGCCAGCGCCGAGGAAATCAAAGATCTTCTTTTCATGTGAACGCCCATTTTCATGACCCATGAGCAGAGATCTGACGGCGTCACAAGTTCCATCCTGCCAAATCCTGCACCGCATTGGTGTTTGTCCTCCAGACAAAACCGCCCTTCTGCTGGTATATTGCTGCACTGCAACATAACGAATTCGGGTCCCCCCATGCTTTACCAAGTCTATGAAACCCAACGCTCCCTGATGGAGCCGTTTTCCGATTTCGCCCAGGCCGCAGCCAAAATGCTGAACAACCCGGTCTTTCCGCTGAGCCAAGTGCCTTTTGCGCAGCGACTGTCCGCGGGCTACGACCTGATGTACCGACTGGGCAAGGACTACGAGAAACCCGTTTTTGGCATCAACACCGTCGATGTGGATGGCGTGGGCGTGGCGATCCACGAGCGCATCGAGATCGACAAGCCGTTCTGCGAACTGCGCCGCTTCAAGCGCTTCTCCGACGATCCCGCCACGCTGACCAAGCTCAAGGGGCAGCCCGTGGTGCTGATCGTGGCGCCGCTGTCGGGCCACTACGCCACCCTGCTGCGCGACACCGTGCGCACCATGCTCAAGGACCACAAGGTCTACATCACCGACTGGAAAAACGCCCGCCTGGTGCCCCTGGCCGACGGCGAGTTCCACCTCGATGACTACGTCAACTACGTGCAGGACTTCATCCGTCACCTGCAAGGCGCCTACGGCAACTGCCATGTGATCAGCGTCTGCCAGCCCACCGTGCCGGTGTTGGCGGCGGTGTCGCTGATGGCCTCGCGCGGCGAGACCACGCCCCTGTCGATGACCATGATGGGGGGCCCCATCGACGCCAGCAAATCGCCCACGGCGGTCAACAACCTCGCCACCAACAAGAGCTACGAGTGGTTTGAGAACAATGTGATCTACCGCGTGCCGCACAACTTCCCTGGCGCAGGCCGCCGGGTCTACCCGGGCTTCCTGCAGCACACCGGTTTTGTGGCCATGAATCCGGACCGCCACGCCACCAGCCACTACGACTACTTCAAGGACCTGATCAAGGGTGATGACGCCAGCGTCGAAGCCCACCGCAAGTTCTATGACGAGTACAACGCGGTGCTGGACATGGACGCGGACTACTACCTCGAGACCATCAAGACCGTGTTCCAGGACTTCAAGCTGGTCAACGGCACCTGGGACGTGCGCAGCCCCGAGGGCAAGATCGAGCGCGTGCGCCCGCAAGACATCGTGACCACGGCCCTGTTGACGGTCGAAGGCGAGCTGGACGACATCTCGGGTTCGGGCCAGACCGCGGCCGCCCATGACCTGTGCGCCAGCATCCCCAGCGACCAGCACAAGCACCTCGAAGCCAAGGGCGCCGGCCACTACGGCATCTTCAGTGGCCGCCGTTGGCGCGAGATCGTGTACCCGGTGGTCAAGCGCTTCATCCTGGAACGCCAAGCCCCCGCCAAGGCCCCTGTGGTGAACAGTGCGCCGCAGGCCCCCAGTGCCCCGGCGGCGGCCGCAGCGCCTGTGATTGCGCCCACCGCGCCCGCCGTGGCCGCGGCTGTGGCGCCGGCGGAACCGGCTACCCCAGCCACCCCGACCGTGGCCACCCCGCGCTCGGCGGCCAGCCGCAAGCAAGGTCAGACCGCCCGCAGCAGCAGCCAACCCGCGGCCAGCGCACGCCGCAGCAGCCGCGGCGGCAGCCCCAAGAAGGGTTGAGCTGACGGTGCTGGTTTCGCTGTTTGAACAACTGCATGCGGCCCTGCCGCAAACGCAGTGCACCCGCTGTGGCTACCCCGACTGCGCGGCTTATGCCGAGGCCATGGCCTCGGCGCAGGCCGACATCAACCAATGCCCACCCGGCGGCGCCGAGGGCGTGGCACGGCTGGCAGCCCTGACGGGGCGCCCTGCCCGCCCCCTGTCGCCTGAACACGGCACCGAGGGCCCACGGCAGGTGGCCTTCATCGACGAGGCCTGGTGCATTGGTTGCACGCTGTGCCTCAAAGCCTGCCCGACCGACGCCATCGTCGGCAGCAACAAGCAGATGCACACCGTGATCGAGTCCGAATGCACCGGCTGCGAGCTGTGCATCCCGGTGTGCCCGGTGGACTGCATCGAACTTGAAAACGCCAGTGGCACACTGACCGGCTGGGCCGCCTGGTCCGAAGCCCAGGCACAGCAGGCCCTGCAACGCTACCAGCAACGCCAGACCCGCACGGCGCGCGAGCAGGCCGAGAACGAGGCCCGGCTGCGCCACGAGGCCGAGGCCAAGCTCAAGGACATGGCGGCCCATTCGCGCCTCACGGATCCGGCCGTGCTTGAGCGCAAACGGGCGCTGATCGAAGCCGCGCTGGCCAAGTCACGTGCCCAACGTCAGGCCGTGTCCGGCGAAGACGCACCGCCCGCTTGAACGGTGCCCTGCCAAGGCCTTTTTGAGACCGCCAAGGCCCGCGCACTCACCGAGCCTGAGCCGGCCCCCCTGGCAACCAGGGGCGCGAGCCACCGGCAGCGCCCCACCTGCAGCCCATCAAGACCCGGCCAAAGACTTGTAGACGCCGCAGCCCACGTACAGGCCTTTGAACGCCTGCACATAGGACATCTTGGTCTGCATCAGCCCTGTGGCCGGGTTGTTGATGTCGTATTCGACCCAGCCCGCGCCCCGCTGAGCGCTTTCAATGATGCGGTCCAGCAGCACCTGGCCGTCGATGCCCGGCAAGTCCTGCACCCGTGTCCCCACTCGGGCCGGTTGGCCGCCAAAGGCCCGGTAGGTACCGGCCTCATCCAAGGCAAACACGTACATGTCGCGGTCGTGGTAGGGCTGGGCCGGGTCGCTGACCTGGCGCAAGAAGGCCTCCACCGACGTGCTCTGCGCCAAGGCCATGGCGCGGTGCACCAGGGCCTCGGCCTCGTCGGCCGTGCCTTGTTGCAGCACGAAGGACGACACCGACTGGGCCAGCGTGGCGGCGCGGTGCTCCAACGACACCGTCTCCTGCACCGACGACTCGACCATCTGTGCATTGCGCTGGGTGATCTGGTCGAGTTGCTGCACCGCGAGGGTGATCTCGCTGAGGCCGGCACTCTGCTCCGAGCTCAGGGCCGAGATCTCGGCCATGCTGCCGGCCACCGAGCGGATGCCCTCGGTGATGTGCTTCATGCTGTCGCCTGCCGCACGGATCAGGGCCACGCTGGCCTCCACCTGCTCCGACGAGGCACTGATGAGCTGGCGGATCTCGCGCGCCGACGCGGCCGAGCGCTGGGCCAGCGAGCGCACCTCGGCCGCCACCACCGCAAAGCCACGCCCTTGCTCGCCGGCCCGTGCGGCTTCCACCGCCGCATTGAGGGCTAGGATGTTGGTCTGGAAAGCCAGGCTGTCAATCACGCCGATGATCTCGCCCATCTTGCTGGCGCTGCTCTGAACCCCTTCCACCGAGGCCACGGCCCGCCCCATGGCCGAGGCGCCCGCCTCCGCGGCATCCCGCACCTGGGCGGCGCGCTGGTTGGCCTGCTGGGCGATGCCCGCGTTGTTCTCCACCGTGCTGGCCAGTTCCTCAACGCTGGCCGCAGTTTGCTCCAGGTTGGCCGCCTGCTGTTCGGTGCGGTCCGACAGGTCTTTGCTGCCGGCCGCCAGGCTGCCCCCTGCGTGGGACACCAGGGCCGCGTTGCTGCGCACATCGGCCACCATGCCCGACAGCGTGCGGGTCATCTTGAGCAGCAAACCCGCCAGTTCGGCCAGTTCATCGCGCCCGGCCACAGTGACCTTGACGCGCAAGGAACCCTGGGCCACTGAATGCATGGCATCGATGACCTCGCGGAAATTGATCACGAAGCTGCGGTAGAACGCTCCCAGCAGGTACAGGAGCAGGCCCATGCCAGCGAAGATGACCACAAAAACGATCCACAGTTGCTGCCGGATGTCTTGGGCGCGCGCACCCAGTCGGCTGTCAATGCGGTTCAGCACACGAACCCCGTACTGACCCGCGTCATCGATCGCCTGGGTTCCCTGGGCGAAGTAGTCCGCCGACGGCATGCGCGGCTCCGCGACGCCGCCAGAGCGGGGAAATGACTTTGTGGCGAGGGCGAGGAAAGCCTGACTGCTCTTGAGCGAGCCCTCGTCGCTGAGATCGGTTTCCTGCCGAGCGCCCATCAGTTGCATGGAGAAACGCAGGTCGGCCAATTCGCTGTTGAGCGCGTCGATCTGCGACTGCAAGCGCCCCAGGTTCACGGGGTCGGGCTGGGATTGGCTCAGCACCCCAGCCCCGCTGCCACGCAACTGGCCCAGGCGTTCGGTCCATGGAATCACCCGCGACACGGCCATGTCAATCAACAGGTAGGTCGCTGGATCCGGGTCAAAAAGAAGACCCGAGCGCTCGCCGACGGCATAGGCAAAGCGGCGCAGGTCATCGATCGCTGCCGAATGTTCGGAAAAAGCCGCTTGTCGCTCGGCCTGGCGCAGGGTGGGCAAGGCCTCGACACGCGCCATGACGCGCGTCCATTCCGCCTCCAGCCCGAGACCCGACGCACGCAAGGCGCGCTGGGACTCGCCCAAGGCCTGACGCAGCCGTCCCCCCGTCTGGTCGAGCGCGGAGGCGGCCGCAGCATTGCCCGACAACAGCATGTTGGTCTGCCCTCGGTGCTTTTGAGCCTCTTGGGTGAGCTTGAACAAAGGATCGAGCACCGTCACCCCCGCCTGCTCGCCCGCGATGAACACCTGATCGTCCTGCACGCGCTGCAACAACTGCCAGCACACCAGAATCAGGGGCACGAGCAGCATGGCGGACAACCAAAGCAGCTTGGATGGCAAACGCATGCGGAGCATCAAGGCCATGCCCGGACGCCAGAAAGCGGCAAAAGTCATACTCACCCCTAATTATTTTTGCGGTTTTGAGCCTGAATTTTGGCCTATTCGTGCCGAAAAACACGCAGGCTTGGCACTGAAAAACACCCGTGCTTACCCTGAACGCCGTGTTCAACAGTCGCCAACAGGACAGACTTCATCGAAAGTCGAACAAAAACAACAAATATGACCTCGCGCCGCCGCACCGCCGCTAGGCCCGCTCAAACCTCAAACCTCAAACCTCAAACCTCAAACCTCAAACCTCAAACCTCAAACCTCAAACCTCAAACCTCAAGCCGGGGTCGACGGCGCGGCCGCCAGCGCGGCAAAGGCCTGCACCACCTCCGGCGGGGCCTGCACCAGTTCGATCAGCACCCCCTCGCCCGAGATCGGGAACTCGTCATTGCCCTTGGGATGCAGGAAGCAAATGTCGAAGCCCGCCGCGCCCCGGCGGATGCCGCCCGGGGCAAAGCGCACGCCCTGTGCGGTGAGCCATTGAACCGCCTGCGGCAGGTCGTCAATCCACAGGCCGATGTGGTTCAGCGGGGTGGCGTGCACAGCGGGCTTTTTGTCGGCATCGAGCGGCTGCATCAAATCCACCTCGACCTTGAACGGGCCACTGCCGATGGCGCAGATGTCCTCGTCCACGTTCTCACGTTCGCTGCGGAAGGTGCCCGTCACACTCAGCCCCAGCATCTCCACCCACAGCTTCTGCAGTTTGAGTTTGTCGAGGCCACCGATGGCGATTTGCTGGACCCCCAGCACTTGAAAAGGACGTGTCATGCTTGTTGCTTCTTTCTCTCACTGAACAAAGGGCTGGTCAGCCCGGGCACGGGTGCAGGCGCCATGGGCCATCGAGTCGCCCCATGGGCCCGGCACAGCGGCGGGTCCCGCCAGGCCGCAGGGAGGGGACCCGGGCCTGCACCGGCCGGCCCCCACCGCAGGGGCGCCCCACCGGGCGGCCCGGGACAGGCCCTCAGACGAACTCGAGGATCACCTGGTCCACAGCCAGGGACTCGCCCTTGCCCGCCAGCACCTTGCCGACCACGCCATCTTGGGCGGCGAACAGGATGTTCTCCATCTTCATGGCTTCGATCACCGCCAGCTTCTCACCCGCCTGCACGGTCTGCCCCGGCTGCACCGCGACGTCCACCAGCAGACCCGGCATCGGCGACAGCAGGAACTTGCTGAGGTCTGGCGGGGCCTTGTAGGGCATGAGCTTGTGCAGCTCGGCACCGCGCGGCGACAGCACCAGGGCTTCGATCTGGGTGCCGTTGTGCGACACGCGCAGGGCCAGCGGGTTCTTGCCCGCGCCACGCTCCACCTGGGCGGTGAAAGGGGCGCCATTGACCTGGCCTTCGATGCGGATCGCGCCCAGGCGTGAGGCGCTGCTGAGCTGGTAGCTGCGCTCGCCGACGGTGACCACGGCGCTGAGGCCTTGCTCGTCCAGATCGGTCACGCTGACAGCCTGCTGCTGGTGCTGGCCTTGCTTGTCGAGCACCACGACCACAAAAGCCTTGCCCACCTTGACACCGTGGCCCTCAAGCTGCCCCGAAATGCCCGAGGCACGGCTGCGGTAACGGCGGTTCTGGAACGCGGCCAGCGCGACCAGGAAGGCCGGATCGCTGTGCGGCACGTCTTCGGCGAAGAAGCCCTTGCCGTAGTTTTCGGCGATGAAACCGGTGTTGAAGTCCCCGGTGACGAACTTGGGGTGCGCCAGCAGAGCGGCCTGGAACGGGATGTTGCTGCTGATGCCGCGGATCACAAAGCCGTTCAGGGCTTCGCGCATCTTGGCAATCGCGTCGGTGCGATCGCGGCCATGCACGATGAGCTTGGCGATCATCGAGTCATAGAACATCGGGATCTCGCCGCCGTCGGTCACGCCCGTGTCCACGCGCACGCCATACAGCGCGTCGGTGTTGCTCTGGAACATGGTCTCGGGCGGGGTCTGGAAGCGCACCAGGCGACCGGTCGAGGGCAGGAAGTTGCGGAACGGGTCTTCGGCATTGATGCGGCACTCGATGGCCCAACCATCGCGTTTCACATCGGCCTGGGTCAGGGGCAGCTTCTCGCCGGCGGCCACGCGGATCATCAGCTCGACCAGATCGAGGCCGGTGATGCACTCGGTGACCGGGTGCTCCACCTGCAGCCGGGTGTTCATCTCGAGGAAGTAGAAATCCTGGTCCTTGCCGACCACGAACTCCACCGTGCCGGCCGACTGGTACTTGACGGCCTTGGCCAGCGCCACGGCCTGCTCGCCCATGGCTTGGCGGGTGGCTTCGCTGATGAAGGGGCTCGGCGCCTCCTCGATCACCTTCTGGTGGCGGCGCTGGATCGAGCATTCACGCTCGTTGAGGTAGATCACATTGCCGTGGCTGTCGCCGAGGATCTGGATCTCGATGTGGCGCGGCTCCTGCACGAACTTCTCGATGAAGATGCGGTCATCGCCAAAGCTGTTGCGGGCTTCGTTCTGGCAGCTGGCAAAGCCGTCGAAGGCTTCCTTGTCGTTGAAGGCCACGCGCAGGCCCTTGCCGCCGCCGCCGGCCGAAGCCTTGATCATCACAGGGTAGCCAATGCCACGGGCGATCTCCACCGCCTGCTCGGGGCCACTGATGGCGTCGTTGTAGCCGGGAATGGTGTTGACCTTGGCCTCGTTGGCCAGCTTCTTGGAGGCGATCTTGTCGCCCATGGCGGCGATCGAGAAATGGCGCGGGCCAATGAAGGCCATGCCCTCGTCCTCGACGCGTTTGGCAAAGGCCTCGTTCTCGCTCAAGAAGCCGTAGCCCGGGTGGATGGCCTCGGCGCCAGTGGCCTTGGCCGCGGCAATGATCTTGTCGGCCACCAGGTAGCTTTCGCGGCTGGGCGCCGGGCCCAGCAGCACGGCCTCGTCGGCCAGGGCCACATGGCGGGCTTCCTTGTCGGCTTCAGAGTAGACGGCGACCGTCTGGATGCCCATTTTTTTGGCGGTGGCGATGACGCGGCAGGCGATCTCGCCGCGATTGGCAATCAGAATCTTCTTAAACATGGTGCGTTTCCTGTTCTTGTTCTGGCGGTCGATCAGAGCGGGATGTTGCCGTGCTTGCGCCACGGGTTCTCAAGCTTCTTGTCTTTGAGCATGGCCAGCGAGCGGCAGATGCGCTTGCGGGTCTCGGAGGGCAGGATCACGTCGTCGATGAAGCCGCGGGCCCCCGCCACAAACGGGTTGGCAAAGCGGGCCTTGTACTCGGCTTCCTTGGCGGCCAGCTTGGCTGGGTCGCCCTTGTCCTCGCGGAAGATGATCTCGACCGCGCCCTTGGCGCCCATCACTGCGATTTCAGCGTTGGGCCAGGCGAAGTTGACGTCACCGCGCAGGTGCTTGGAGGCCATCACGTCGTAGGCGCCGCCATAGGCCTTGCGGGTGATGACGGTGATCTTGGGCACGGTGCACTCGGCGTAGGCGTAGAGCAGCTTGGCGCCGTGCTTGATGATGCCGCCGTACTCCTGGGATGTGCCGGGCATGAAGCCGGGCACGTCAACAAAGGTCACCACCGGGATGTTGAAGGCATCGCAGAAGCGCACAAAGCGCGCCGCCTTGATCGAACTCTTGATGTCCAGGCAACCGGCCAGCACCAGCGGCTGGTTGGCCACGATGCCCACGGTCTGGCCATCCATGCGCGCAAAGCCAATGAGGATGTTCTTGGCGTACTCGGGTTGCAGCTCGAAGAAGTCGCCGTCGTCCACGGTTTTGACGATCAGCTCCTTCATGTCGTAGGGCTTGTTCGGGTTCTCGGGCACCAGGGTGTCCAGGCTGAGTTCGCGGCGATCCACCGGGTCACCGCTCTTGCGCACGGGGGCTTTTTCGCGGTTGTTGAGCGGCAGGTAGTTGTAGAGGCGGCGCAGCATCATCAGCGCCTCGACGTCGTTGTCAAACGCCATGTCGGCCACACCGCTCTTGGTGGTGTGGGTGATGGCGCCACCGAGTTCTTCGGCGGTGACTTCTTCGTGCGTCACGGTCTTCACGACTTCAGGGCCGGTGACGAACATGTAGGAGCTGTCCTTGACCATGAAGATGAAGTCGGTCATGGCGGGCGAGTACACCGCACCACCGGCCGACGGGCCCATGATCATGCTGATCTGCGGGATCACGCCGCTGGCCAGCACGTTCTTCTGGAACACATCGGCGTAACCGCCCAGCGACGCCACCCCCTCCTGGATGCGGGCGCCGCCCGAGTCGTTGAGGCCGATCACCGGGGCGCCCACCTTCATGGCCTGGTCCATGATCTTGCAGATCTTCTCGGCGTGGGCTTCGGACAGGGCACCGCCAAAAACGGTGAAGTCCTGGCTGAACACAAACACCAGGCGGCCGTTGATCATGCCGTAGCCGGTGACAACGCCGTCGCCAGGGATCTTGTTGTCGGCCATGCCAAAGTCGGCACAGCGGTGCTCGACAAACATGTCCCACTCTTCAAACGTGCCTTCGTCGAGCAGCAGCTCGAGGCGCTCGCGCGCGGTCAACTTGCCCTTGCTGTGCTGGGCGTCAATGCGCTTCTGGCCGCCACCAAGGCGGGCGGCGGCGCGCTTCTTTTCGAGTTGGTCGAGGATGTCTTGCATGGTCGTGCTCTCTCTTTGCTCCAGGGTGATTCGGGGGTCAGACTCAGTGGCCAAGGCGGCTGGCACTGAGCAGTTGGCGGGCCGCCGTCGAGGCGGGCAGGCGGCCCAGGGCCACGTCCTGCGTGAATTGGGGTAACAGGGTCTGCACCTGAGGGTGGGCCCGGAAAGCCTGCTTGAGGCCGGCATCGATGCGCTCCCACATCCACGCCAGCGCCTGGCTCTGGCGCCGGGCCTGCAAGCGGCCATTGGCGGTTTGCAGGCGGCGGAACTCGGCCACCGAGTCCCAGAAGCGGTCCACGCCCTGGCCCAACAGGGCACTGAGCTGGATCACCTGCGGGTGCCACAGGGCCTCGTCGTGGTGCGCGTGGTCGGGGTTGCCGTGCAGCCCCAGCAGGCGCAGCGACGAGGTGATCTGGGCTTGGGCCCGGGTGGCGGCGTGGACGTCGATGTCGGCCTTGTTGATGACCACCAGGTCGGCCAGCTCCATCACGCCCTTCTTGATGGCCTGCAGGTCGTCGCCCGCATTGGGCAGTTGCATCAGCACGAACATGTCGGTCATGCCGGACACCGCGGTCTCGGACTGGCCCACGCCCACGGTTTCGACAATCACCACGTCGTAGCCAGCGGCCTCGCAGACCAGCATGGCTTCGCGGGTTTTCTCGGCCACCCCGCCCAGCGTGCCACTGCTGGGACTGGGGCGGATGTAGGCGCGCTCATGCACCGACAGGTGCTCCATGCGGGTCTTGTCGCCAAGGATGGAGCCGCCCGACACGGTCGAGGACGGGTCCACCGCCAGCACCGCCACCCGGTGGCCTTGCCCGATCAGGAACAGGCCCAGGGCCTCGATGAAGGTGCTCTTGCCCACCCCCGGCACGCCACTGATGCCCAGGCGAAACGCCCGCCCGGTGTGCGGCAGCAGCGCCGTCAACAGTTCATCGGCCTGGACCCGGTGGTCCGCGCGGGTGGATTCGAGCAGCGTGATGGCCTTGGCCATGGCACGCCGCTGCACCGCCGCACTGCCCTGCAGCAGGCCGTCCAACAAAGGCAGGGAGCTCACCCTTGGGCCTTGCGGATTTGCTCCAGCACGTCCTTGGCGCTGGCAGGGATCGGGGTGCCCGGGCCGTACACGCCCTTGACACCGGCATCGAACAGGAATTCGTAGTCCTGCTTCGGGATCACGCCGCCGACAAAGACGATGATGTCGTCGGCACCCTGCTCTTTGAGCGAGGCGATGATGGCCGGCACCAGGGTTTTGTGGCCGGCGGCCAGCGTGCTGACGCCCACCGCGTGCACGTCATTCTCGATGGCCTGGCGGGCGCACTCTTCGGGGGTCTGGAACAGCGGGCCCATGTCCACATCGAAGCCCAAATCAGCAAAGGCCGTGGCCACCACCTTGGCGCCACGGTCGTGGCCGTCCTGGCCAAGCTTGGCGATCATCACGCGCGGGCGGCGGCCTTGCTCCTCGGCAAAGGCGTTGATCTCGCCCTTGAGTTTGTCCCAGCCCTCGGCCGAGTCGTAGGCAGCGGCATAGACGCCGGTCACTTTCTGCGTGTCGGCGCGGTGGCGGCCATAAACCTTCTCGAGCGCGTCGGACACCTCGCCCACCGTGGCGCGCAGGCGGATGGCCTTGATGGCCAAATCCAGCAAATTGCCCGCGCTGCTGTCGGCCGCGTCGGCATGCACCCCGGCTTCGGCGGCGGCGGTCAGCGCGTCGAGCGCGGCCTGCACAGCGGCGCCGTCGCGGGTCGCGCGGATTTGCTTCAGGCGCTCGATTTGGCCGTCGCGCACCTTGACGTTGTCCACTTCCAAAATGTCGATGGTGTCTTCGGTCTTGAGCTTGTACTTGTTGACGCCGACGATGACGTCCTTGCCCGAGTCGATGCGGGCCTGCTTTTCAGCCGCCGCGGCCTCGATCTTGAGCTTGGCCCAGCCGCTGTCCACAGCCTTGGTCATGCCGCCCATGGCCTCGACCTCTTCGATGATCTTCCAGGCGGCGTCGGCCATGTCCTGGGTCAGCTTTTCCATCATGTAGCTGCCGGCCCAGGGGTCGATCACGTTGGTGATGTGGGTCTCTTCCTGGATGATGAGTTGGGTGTTGCGCGCGATGCGGGCGCTGAACTCGGTGGGCAGCGCGATGGCTTCGTCAAAGCTGTTGGTGTGCAGGCTTTGCGTGCCGCCAAACACCGCGGCCATGGCCTCGATGGTGGTGCGCACCACGTTGTTGTAGGGGTCTTGCTCGGTCAGCGACCAGCCCGAGGTCTGGCAGTGGGTGCGCAGCATCAGGCTCTTGGGGTTCTTGGCGTCAAAGCCCTTCATGATGCGGCACCACAGCAGGCGGGCGGCGCGCATCTTGGCCACTTCCAGATAGAAGTTCATGCCGATGGCCCAGAAGAACGACAGGCGCCCGGCGAACTCGTCCACGTCCATGCCCTTGGCGATGGCGGTCTTCACGTACTCCTTGCCGTCGGCCAGGGTGAAGGCCAGCTCCAGCGCCTGGTTGGCGCCAGCTTCCTGCATGTGGTAGCCGCTGATGGAAATCGAGTTGAACTTCGGCATGTTCTTGGCCGTGTACTCGATGATGTCGCCGATGATCTTCATCGACGGCTGCGGCGGGTAGATGTAGGTGTTGCGCACCATGAACTCTTTCAGAATGTCGTTCTGAATGGTTCCGGACAGCTTGTCCTGGCTCACGCCCTGCTCTTCGGCGGCCACCACATAGCCGGCCAGCACCGGCAGCACGGCGCCGTTCATGGTCATGGAGACCGACACCTTATCCAGCGGAATCTGGTCGAACAGGATCTTCATGTCCTCGACCGAGTCAATCGCCACCCCAGCCTTGCCGACGTCGCCCGTCACGCGCGGGTGGTCGCTGTCATAGCCTCGGTGCGTGGCCAGGTCAAAGGCCACCGACACGCCCTGCCCGCCCGCGGCCAGGGCCTTGCGGTAAAAGGCATTCGATTCTTCGGCCGTCGAAAAACCCGCGTACTGGCGGATGGTCCAGGGACGCACCGCGTACATGGTGGCCTGCGGGCCGCGCAAGAAGGGCTCGAAGCCCGGCAGGGTGTTGGCGTACGGCAGGTTGGCGGTGTCGGCCGCGGTGTACAGCGGCTTGACGGTGATGCCGTCGGGGGTGATCCAGTTCAGGGCATTCACATCACCCCCAGGGGCCGATTTGGCGGCGGCCTTGGCCCAGGCTTCCAGGTTGCTGGAGGCGAATTCAGGGTGGCTGGGCGGGTTGGACTGGGAATCACTCATGACGGTAGCGTCTCCGAAGAATCAGGTGAGAGGGGTCAGCGGCTTGCTGTCTGCGGGCCGGATTTTACATCATTCATAATTATTGATTCAAAATATTCCACAGGCCTTACAATCGCGCCCATGGTTGCCCTCACCCTCACGCCCAAAGCCCTTTACGAAGAAGTGGCCGAACTGCTGCGCCAGCGCATCTTTCAGCGCGAGCTGGAGCCGGGCAGCTGGATCGACGAACTGAAGATTGCGCAAGAATTCGGCATCAGCCGCACGCCGCTGCGCGAGGCCATCAAGGTGCTGGCCGCCGAGGGCCTGGTCACGATGAAGGTGCGGCGTGGCGCCTATGTGACCGAGGTGAACGAAAAAGACCTGCGTGACGTGTACCACCTGCTCAGTCTGCTGGAGAGCGATGCCGCGGGCGAAGTGGCCCAGCACGCCAGCGATGCGCAACTTGACGAGCTCAACACCCTGCACGCCGAGCTCGAAGCGGCGGTGGACGACCGCGAACGCTTCTTCGAGCTCAACGAGCGCTTTCACCTGCGTGTGCTGGAGATCGCGGACAACCGCTGGCGCCTGCAAATGGTGACCGACCTGCGCAAGGTGATGAAGCTGAACCGGCACAACTCCCTGCTCAAACGGGGCCGCATCGCGGAGTCCTTGCAAGAGCACCGCGACCTCATGCAAGCCCTGGGAGCGCGCGACGGCACGGGCGCCGCGCGGCGCATGCGCACCCACTTCAGCAACGGCCTCGAAGCCGCTGCCTGAGGCCGCCCCCCTTACATCTGCGAACCCTGGGCTGGCGCGAAGGGCCAATACTGCGTTGGGTGCTGCACGTTGGTGGCAGCCAAGCACGACGCGAGACCCCATGCCTCAAAACGCCCCTTTCAGCAACGCCCTTGGCGAAGCCCATGTGTTCAAAACCCGCGACAGCGCTGAATCAGCCGTGCGCCTGCTAGGCCATGCCGGCATTGACCTGAAGCACCTTTCCCTGATCGGCAAGGGTTACCACAGCGAGGAACACCCCGTGGGCTTCTACACCCTGGGTGACCGCATCAAGACCTGGGGCGGCAACGGCGCGTTCTGGGGGGCGGTGTTTGGCATCCTGGCCGCACCGGCCATGATCCTGTTCCCTGGCATCGGCGTGGTGGCTTTTGCCGGCCCAGTGGTCAGCACGGTGATTGCGGCCCTGGAAGGCGCGGTGGCGGTCGGGGGCTTGTCGGCCTTGGGCGCCGCGCTGACCCAGGTGGGGCTCAAGCGCGAGGACGCCGTGCGCTACGAAAGCGCCATCCTGGTCGACGAGTTTGTGCTGTTGGTGCACGGCGATGTGACCCTGCAGGCCCGCGCCAACGCCATCCTGGCCGGCGCCCCCGTGCCCCCAGCGCCGCCCGCGGCCTGAACCGACTCAGTCCAACGCGGTCGCCGCGCTGGGGCTGCCTTCGTGGGCCAGGGCCATGACCTCATGGGGGTTGCGGTCACGCAGGCGGTGGTCGCTCCACACCTGGCGCCAGCGGCGTGCGCCTGGCAGGCCATTGCGCAGCCCCAGCATGTGGCGCGCAATGCTGTGCCACGAGGTGCCATGTTCGGCCTGCTCGCGCAGCATGTAGTCACACATCTGCCGCTCCACCGACTCCCGGCTGAGCTCGCGGGCCTCAGCGCCCCAAAAGCACGCGTCCCAATCGGCCATCACCCAGGGGTTGTGGTAGGCCTCGCGTCCGACCATCACACCATCCACCTGCTGAAGGTGATCCGCCATCTGGGTGTTGAGCGTGACGCCGCCATTGACAGCAATCGTGAGCGCCGGAAACTCGCGCTTCAATTGGTAGACCAGTTCGTAACGCAGCGGCGGGATCTCGCGGTTCTCCTTGGGGCTCAGGCCTTGCAGCCAGGCGTTGCGGGCGTGCACGATGAAGACCCGGCACCCGGCTTCGCTGACCGTGCCCACAAAGTCACGCACAAACTCATAGCGCTCAATGCGGTCGATGCCGATGCGGTGCTTGACCGTCACCGGCACGTGATCCACCACGTCGAGCATGGCCTTGACGCCATCGGCCACCAGACCCGCCTCGGCCATCAGACAGGCCCCAAAGGCGCCACGCTGCACCCGCTCGCTGGGACAGCCGCAGTTCAGGTTGATCTCGTCATAGCCCCACTGCTCGCCCAGGCGAGCACAGTGGGCCAGGTCGGCGGGCTCGCTGCCGCCCAACTGCAGCGCCACCGGGTGCTCTTCGGCGTTGTAGCGCAGGTGCCGCGCCACATCACCATGGATCAGAGCGCCAGTGGTCACCATCTCGGTGTAGAGCAGGGTGTGGCGCGTGATCAGGCGGTGCAGGTAGCGGCAATGGCGGTCGGTCCAATCCATCATCGGGGCCACCGAGGTGCGCCAGGGGCTGTAAGAGCTTGGGGTGTCTTGCATAAAAATGGGGCGGCGCGCCGAGGCGACCCACCGGGGCCTGCGGCGCAACTGGAAGAGAAGATCCCGGTGCCATGCCAGGGCAACCACACGGGCGCGGGGCCTGGGGCCCCTTTTGCGTCGGGGCGGCAGCGGCCGCAACAGCGGGTATTTTCGCCGAAAACCACAGTGCCCCCTGCCCCTGGGGTGATCGCGGCGGTGCGCCGGGGCGGACGGCAATGTGGCGGTGCAGCGCCCTGCCCCTCGCGCCCCTCGCGCCCCTGCGCGGCCCGGCCGCCCGGCGACCTCCGCGCGCCCTCAGCCCAGCCTCATAGCGCACTCATGGCGCACTCATGGGCACGGTGTCAGGTCCGGTGCGGGCCGGGAAGGCAATCACGAACAGGGCGCCCTGGTCGGGCATGTTGCGGGCATGGATGCGGCCGCCATGGGCCTCGACGATCTTGCGGCAAATGGCCAAGCCCAGCCCGGTACCCCCAGAGCCGTTCTTGGTCTTGCTCGACTGCACGAAGGCCTCGAAGATCTTCTCCAGTTCGGACTCCGGGATGCCCGGGCCGTGGTCGCGCACGGTGATCACGATCTCGCCTTGCACGCTCATCTCGGCGGTCAACTCCACCACCTGCTGGTCGGGCGAGAACTTGACCGCGTTGGCCAGCACATTGCGGATCACCTGCTGGAAGCGCATCGGGTCGGCCCGGGCCACCAACGGTGCCTCGGACAGCTCCAGCGACAGGCTCAGGTGCTTGCGCGCCAGCAACGGGCCCAGCTCGCGCGCCACAGGCCGGATCAGCGAACGCAGGTCCACGCTTTCGAGGTGGAAGGTGCCCACCGTGCTCTCGATCTTGGACACGTCCAGCAAGTCGTTGACCAGGGCCAGCATGCGCTGCCCCGAGGCGTTGATGTCCTGGAACATGCCGGTGATGCGCTCATTGCCGCGGCCGCGCATCAAGCCCAGTTCGGAGAAGCCGATGATCGACTGCAGGGGCGTGCGCAGTTCATGGCTGATGTTGGCCACAAACTCCGACTTGGAGCGCGAAGCCTCCTCGGCCACGTCGCGCGCCTCGCGGATGGCACGCTCGGCCTCGCGGAACTCGGTCACGTCGGTCAACACGGTCAGCACCCCGATCAGCGCCCCGGACTCGCTGGGCACTTTGACCTTGCTGATCAGCGCATCGCGCATCCCTTGGTCAAAGCGGGTGATGCGGGCTTCAAACCGCATTTCACCGCCCAGGGCGTTGAGTTCTTGCTCGGCACGCTCGTGCAGCAGGGCTTCGTTGGCGGGCAAAAACTCCGCCAGGCGCTTGCCAATGACCTCGGAGCGCTCGTAGCCCTTGAACTGCTCCCAAGCCTTGTTGACCATCACCAGGCGCCCCGAGTCGTCGGCCATCGAGGTTGGCTGTGGGCTGATCTCAAGCATCAGGCCGATCAGGGACAGCTGCATTTGCAATTGGCGCTGGGTCTCGAGCAGCTCGGTGATGTCCACCGCGCTGCCCGCAAAAGCCGTGATCTGGCCGCCCACCAGCAGCGGCACCACCGCCAGCTCAAAATGGCGGGTGCGCCCGTCGGCCCCCAAGGTGCTGGCCCGGCAATGGCGCACGCCATCGAGGTGGTCCAGCGCGAACAAGGCAGCGCGGTCGGTGGCGCGCTCGGGCACCAGCACATCCAGCACGCTTTGGCCCAGCGCCTGGTGGGCCTTGGCCCCCAGCAAGGCGGCCCAGCGGGCGTTCACATAGGTCACGACGCCCGAGGCGTCGGTGCGGAAGATCAGCTCCTGCAAGCTGCGCAGCAGCACGCTGAGCTCGCGCTCACTGCGCACCACCTGGTCGCGGGCCCGGTCGAACAGCACCCGCGACCGCTCGCGCGAGCGCAGGCTGCGGTACAGCATCAGGGACATGCCCAGCAGCATGAACACCACCACCAGCCCGGCAATCAACACCGGGCGGGCCCGCGCGAGCCAACGCTGGGTTGACGAGGCCACGGCCTGCTCCACCAGCACCACCACCGGCCAGACCCGTGAGGCGCGGAACGCCACCAGCACCCCTTCGGTGCCCGATTCACGGTAGCTGCCGTGCTCACGCTCCGCCAGGCGCTCGCGGAACAGGCTGTGCCCCGCCAGGCTGGTGCCCGGGGCATCGACCATGTCGCCGGTGTTGGTGAGGACCGCCCCGCTGTAGGTGGTCATGACCACCGACAGGGGCGCATCACCGATGGCTTGGCGCTGGAAATTGACCAACGCGTCCGGGTTGATGAAGGCCACGGCCAGCAGGCTCTGTCCGGTCTTGAGCCCGAAGCTGTAGAGCATCGGGATGCCGTTGACCCCGGGGCGCAAGGTGCTCCGGTTGAAGCCGACCTCAAAATCGGCCAGGGCGCGACCGCGCAGCAGCGGACCCAGCAAGGTCTGCCCCGGCGCCGGGCGCGGCCCCAGCGGGCGCAGGTCGAGCAGACGCCCGGTTTCCGACCCGTTGGAGCTGGTCACGATCTTGCCCTGGGCGTCAACGATGGCCAGCGATCGCACAAACGGTACCCCCGCCAGGGCCTGCGCCCATTGGCGGCCCATGCTGCCCAGATCGTCGGGCGAGTCGTGCAACACAATGGTCTCGGACAGCGCGCTCAGCACCACGGCCACGGCGTCAAAAGAGCGCGTGGCCTGGTCCTCAATCACCCGCGCATACAGCGCCTCTTGCTGCAGATCCTGGTCCACCACCTGCTGGTGCCCACGCAAGGACATCCACACGATGGCCACCAGCAGCAGCACCGCAAACAGAACGCCTGTGAACAGCGCCACCTGGCTGGACAACCACAGCGTGCCTGTGGAGCGACTGGAGAGATCGGGACGACGCACGGGCGGGCCTGGCAAATGCGTCAGTTGCGCACCACGATGCGCGACAGGCCATGGCGTTTGGCCATCTGGTCCAGCCGACCATCGCGCTGCACGCGGCCCACAAACTCGTCCACGAGCTTGAGCCAGGCGTCATCACCAGGCCGCACCACATGGCCGTAGGGCAGCACATGGAATGGGGTGGGTGACGAGATCAGGTTGGCCCAGTCGGCGTTGTCCAGCAGGCGCCGGCTGTAGGGGTAGTCGGTCATGAACACGTCAATGCGACCGGCTTCGAGCTCTCGCTCGCGGGTCAGTGGCGGCTTGATGCTGACCAGCTTGGCCTGCTTCAGGTAAGCGGCCATCACCGGCTCCATGAAGGTGCCTGCTTGGACCCCGACCACCACGCCTGGTTGATCGATGTCTGCCCACTGGCGCACCACCGAGCTGCTGCGCGTGGCAATGGCGTAGATGTCGCTGCTGAGGTAGGGGCGCGTGAACTTCAGCTGCTGCATGCGCTGCGGCAACATGCCGATGGCGAACATCGCCACGTCGCAACGGTCGCCCAGCACATCGGCCACCAGGCTGGGGAAACTCGAGTCCACGAACTCCACACGCCAGCCCTGGTCCGAGGCCAGCGCCTGGGCCAGGTCGATGTCCAGACCGCCCAGTTGCTGGGTGCGCGGGTTGCGGTAAGTGATGCCGTAATAGTCAGGCCAGACGCACACACGGACCACCTTGCTGCTTTGCACGCGGTCGAGCACCGGCCCTGCCCAGGCGGAAACAGCACACAGGAGGCCGCCGGCCAGCAGGCAAGCCAGACCCCCAACACGGTTCAATCTCATGGACCAGTCTCCAAGATCATCAAGCGCCAATCAAAGCCCTCGGGGCGAACAAGGCCTCAAGGTGGACACGGTGGCGTCGGCCTGCGGGCCGACCCCAACCGACGACAGGCTCAGGGCGTGCCTTCTTCCAGTTTGTGGATGGTTTCGATCAGCTGCAGCAGGCTGAAAGGCTTGACGAGGTACTCGTCAGCACCGGCGGCAAAACCGGCCGCACGGTCTTCGCTTTGCCCCCGCGCCGTCAGCAAAATCACTTTGGCGTGGGACAATTCGGGCGCTGCCTTGATGCGACGACACACCTCCAGACCGTCCACGCCCCCCGGCATCATGACGTCCAGCAAAACAAGGTCGGGCTGCAGCTCCTCAGCCATGGCCAAGCCGGTTTTTCCGTCCGCGGCCTCGAAGATTTCATAGGCCACAAACTCCATCGTCATGCGCAAAAGCTTGCGAATATCCGCATGGTCGTCGACGATCAGTATTTTTTTCATAGCAAAGCCTCGCAATAATTCAATAAATTACCCTGAGGGGTGATTTTTGACTGTATTTGCATATCATATAAATTATTTTTATCATTTGTCAAGTCTTTTTCAACATCAGTCGTGCCAAAATAGCGAAGCCATGAATCAAGAAGACAACCCAACGCGAGATCACTACACCACACTGGAGGTCGCCGGCCTGCTCGGGATGGCGGTGCGCTCGGTCCAGTTGATGGTGGACCGTGAAGAGCTGGAGGCTTGGAAGACCCCCGGCGGGCACCGCCGCATCTCTCGGGCTTCGGTCGAACGCTGGATCGCCTCCCGGCGCCCCGCCAGTGCCCAGGGCGATCGCAACTTCGGCGATGCCCCGCGCCCCCACACCCAACACGGTGGGACCCGCCTGTTGCTGATTGAAGACAGCACCCACTTCCAGAATTTGGTGTCGATGCTGGTGCGCCAGCACTTCCCGTCGGTGGAACTGCGCGTTGCCGATGACGGCATCGCCGGTTTGGCCATTTACGGGCAGTTCCAGCCGGACATCCTGATCGTGGACATCCTGCTGCCTGGCATCGATGGCCCGACCCTGATCACCAGCCTGCGATCGCACCCCCAATTTGCGCGCAGCCAGCTGATCGTCATCACCTCGCTCGACGAGTCACAACGCGCGCCCTACGCTTTCGCCCTGAAGGGCGTGCGCGTGATCCACAAGCCGCGCCTGGTGGCCGAGTTGCCGGGCTTGCTGTCGCAGTTGCTGCCCGAATCCGCACCCGCCCAAAAAACCAGTCTTTGAACCCATGCCCCGCGTTCTGCTGATTGAAGACGATGCCTCGATCCAGCGCTTTGTCGAGTTTGCGCTCGAGGAGATGCCCCTCGATTTGCTGATCGCGGGCTCGGTTCAAGAAGCCCTGGGCTTGCTGGCCCAAGGCCCGGTGGACCTGATCCTCACCGACCTGATGTTGCCCGGTGAATCGGGCATCGACCTGCTGGAGCACCTGCGGCAGCACCCCGAGGTGGCCGGCGCGGCCCGGGCGGTGGTGTTCAGTGCCGGTCTGACGGTGCCGATCCAGGCGCAGCTGCAGGCCCTGGGCGTGTGGCGCATGCTGTCCAAACCCATCTCGGTGATGGACCTCATTGCCTGCGTGGAAGAGGCCGTGGGCCTGACCAGCGCCACGGAAGACGACACCAACGCCGGCAAAGCCCCTTCGGAGACCCTGAGTCCGGCCGAAGTCGCCGCGGTGCAAGCGCATTTCAACGGCGACACCGCTTTCTTTTTGCTGTACCGCGGCACCTGCGTGACCCAATTTGCCAAAGACATCGTCACCGGCGATCAGGCCGCGGCCACGCTGGACCTGATGGGCCTGCGTCGCCTGGGCCACAGCCTCAAGACCGTGCTGCAAACCCTGGGCGAAGCCGCCGCGTCACAACAGGGCAAGGCCCTCGAGTTGGCCGCCGAACAGGCCGACGGCCACACCTCGCTGCTGTACTGGACTGAACTCAAGGCCTCCTTGCAGGCCCTGATGCAGCGCCTCCAGCCGCGCTGAGCCGGCTGTTGCACCCCGCCACCTTGCCAAGCCTGCCATGCCTGAGCCGCAAGCCACGCTGACCTGGCTGGAGCCCGGCGACCCCTTTCCGCCTGTGGACCATGCCTGGGGCCCACACACGTCGGCGCCCGGCCTGCTGGCCGCTGGCGCCGACCTGAGCCCCGACACCCTGGCCCAGGCCTACCGCCAAGGCATCTTCCCCTGGTACAGCGCGGGACAACCCATTCTGTGGTGGTCGCCCCCGGCCCGCATGGTGCTGCCTGTGGCCGAGTTCCGCCTGCGCCGCAGCTTGCGCCAGGCCATGCAGCAGTTCAGGCGCCAGCCAGGGTGCGAGATTCGCTTTGACCACGACTTCGAAGCCGTCATCCGAGCCTGCAGCGCCGCCCCGAGGGCCGGTCAGCAAGGCACCTGGATCACCGAGGACATGATTCAGGCCTATGTGCGGCTGCACCGCCTGGGTTTGGCCCACAGCGTGGAGACCTGGATCGACGGTCGCCTGGCGGCGGGCCTGTATGCCATCCAGATCGGGCAAGCGGTGTTCGGCGAATCGATGTTCACCCGCGTCACCGATGGCTCCAAACTGGCCCTGGCCACCTTGGTGGACTGGTGCCTGGCGGTGGGGGTCGAGGCCATCGACTGCCAGCAAAACACCCGCCACCTGGCGTCACTGGGCGCACGGGAAGTGGACCGCGCCGAATTCAGCCAATGGCTGCAGCGGGTCACTCCGATGCCCGCCCCGGCCTGGACCTTGAATTCCGTATACTGGAACCACGTCAGCCGACTGAGGTAGAAGTCCCGTGACCCAGCTCAACGATCTGCCCCTCCAAGCCCTGCAGTACTACGCAACGGCCCCATACCCCTGCAGCTACCTGCCCGACCGCCAGGCCCGCTCGCAAGTGGCGACGCCAGGGCACTTGATCCACAACAGCATCTACTCCGAGTTGGTCGCGGTGGGGTTCCGGCGCAGCGGCATGTTCACCTACCGCCCCTACTGCGACGGATGTCAGGCCTGCCAGCCGCTGCGGTTGCGGGCGGCCGACTTCCAGCCCAGCCGAAGCCAGCGACGGGCCTGGCGGCAACATGCCGACCTCGAGGTTCGGGTGCTGAAACTGCATTTCTCGCCTGAGCACTACCAGCTCTACCTGCGCTACCAGGCGGGACGCCACGCCGGCGGCGGCATGGACCAGGACAGCATCGACCAATACACCCAGTTCCTGCTGCAAAGCCGGGTCAATTCGCGCTTGGTGGAGTTCCGCGACCCTCCGGGCCCCGAGGCCAGCGCAGGGCGCCTGCGCATGGTCAGCATCCTCGATGTGCTCGACGACGGCCTGTCCGCGGTCTACACCTTCTACGACCCCGACCCACGGGCCAGCCTGGGCACCTTTGGCGTGCTGTGGCAGATTGAACAGGCGCGCCAGATGGGCCTGCCCTACGTGTACCTGGGCTACTGGATCGAGGGCAGCGGCAAGATGGACTACAAGGCGCGCTTTCACCCCCATGAAGTGCTTGGAGAGCAAGGCTGGGAGGCGGTGGAGGTCAAATAATCGCGCGCTCGAATTTCACAGGGTAAAATGCAACCATTCCCCTATTGTTTGCAATGCGAAAACGAGATACCCCCCTGCCCACCACGCCGAGCATCCAAGTGATCGAGCGCATGTTCGCGCTGATCGATGTGCTGGCCTCGCGCGAAGAGGCAATCTCGCTGAAGGAAATCAGCGAACGAACGGGCCTGCACCCCTCGACCACCCACCGCATCCTCAACGACCTGGCCACCGGCCGCTTCGTCGACCGCCCCGAGGCCGGCAACTACCGATTGGGCATGCGCCTGCTCGAACTGGGCAACCTCGTGAAGGCCCGCCTCAGCGTGCGTGACGCCGCGCTGCACCCGATGCGCGAATTGCACAAGCTGATCCAACAACCCGTGAACCTCAGCATGCGCCAGGGCGATGAGATCGTCTACGTCGAACGCGCCTACAGCGAGCGCTCGGGCATGCAGGTGGTGCGGGCCATCGGCGGCCGGGCGCCCTTGCACCTGACCTCGGTGGGCAAGCTTTTTCTGTCTGTCGACGACCCGCAGAAGGTGCGTGCCTACGCCACCCGCACGGGGCTGTCGGGCCACACCCGCAACAGCATCACCCAACTGCCGGTGCTGGAGCGCGAACTCTCCAAAGCGCGCCAGTACGGCATTGCACGCGACAACGAAGAACTCGAACTCGGTGTGCGCTGCATGGCGGCCGGCATCCACGATGACCAAGGCAAGCTTGTGGCGGGCCTGTCGATCTCGGCCCCGGCCGACCGCCTGGACGAGAGCTGGCTGCCCAAGCTCGAAGCCACCGCCGCCGAGATTTCGGCCGCCCTGGGCTACCAAGCCCCGCACCGCCCGACCAGCGCAGCCTGACGCGCCCTGCCCGTGCGCCCGTGGCCACCCACAGGCCGTGCCCGCCCAGTGGGCCCCGCACAGCCTGGGCCTCGTGCCGGATCCCTCCAAGCCAAAAGGCCTGACGCTCGCGCGTCAGGCCTTTTTCAAATCAGATTCAGTTCGGCAACAAGGCCCGGGCACCGCGGCACCAGGGCCTGACCCAACGCGCCCCCCAATCAGGGCGCTACACAGGCCCTCAACCGTTGCTGTGGGCGGTCATCACCGGGTGGTTGGATTCGACCCAGCGGCGCACGCGTTCGGCGTCCCCAATGCGGCTCAGCTTGCCCGCGGAGTCCAGGAACACCATGATCAGCTTGCGGCCCGCCACCTTGGCCTGCATGACCAGGCACTGACCAGCTTCGGAGATGTAGCCGGTCTTTTGCAGACCGATGTCCCACGCCGGGTTCTTCACCAGGCGGTTGGTGTTGTTGTACTGCAGGGTGCGGCGGCCAACTTCAACCTGGTAGCCCGGCGACGTGGTCAGCTCACGCAGCATGGGGTCGGCATGGGCCGCCCCCACCAGGATGGCCAGGTCACGCGCGCTCGACTGGTTCTTGCTCGACAGGCCGGTCGGCTCCACATAGCTGGTGTCCGCCATGCCCAGGGACTTGGCCTTGGCGTTCATCAGTGCCACAAAGGCCGACAAACCACCGGGGAAGGTGCGCCCCAGGGCGTGAGCGGCGCGGTTCTCGCTCGACATCAAGGCCAGGTGCAGCATCTCGCCGCGGCTCAGCGTGGACCCCACGGCCAGGCGCGAGCTGCTGCCTTTTTCGGTGTCGACATCGTCTTGGGTGATGGTGATGCTCTCGTCGAGCGGCAGCTTGGCTTCGCTGACCACCACGCCGGTCATCAACTTGGTCAGCGAGGCGATCGGCAGCACCGCCTGCATGTTCTTGCTGAACAACACCTCGTGCGTGTCCTGGTCGACCACCAGGGCCACACTGGACTTGAGCGCCAGCGGATCGGCCGCACTGTGCAGGCCCGCCAACTGACCATAGGACGCTTTGGCAGGCACCACGGCCGCCGCACGCGCCACCTTGGCCACCTTGGCGGCGCGCGGTTGTTGCGACACCTTCTGGACCGCCGCGTGACTGCGGGCCACCGGAGCCTTTTTGCGTTCTGCGGCTTGTACCCCGGTCACCGAAAAGGCCAGAACAAGGGCTGTGAAAGACAGAAAACGGTTCGTGCGGCTCATGCGGGCAATCGAAGAAGGGGTCATTCGGGCTCTCCGTGAGGACAACGGCTGTAACTCACGTTAACGATAAAGAAAAACCCACGCAAGATCAATCACTTGCGCGAGTCTTTTCATGCTCATCCAGAATTATAGAGAGCCGAATCAGCCTTGTGCAGCGACGCGGTCCGCTTTGCTCTGCAATTTATTGAGTGCGCTCAGGTACGCCTTGGCCGAGGCCACCACGATGTCCGGATCGGAGCCCACGCCGTTCACCACGCGACCGCTGTTTTGCAGACGCACCGTGACTTCGCCCTGGCTTTCGGTCGAACCGCTGATCGCGTTGACCGAGTACAGCACCATCTCGGCACCACTCTTGACCAGCGACTCGATCGCCTTGAGCGAAGCGTCCACCGGGCCGTTGCCGTCGGACTCGCCGCGAACCTCCTTGCCATCGACCGTGAACACGATCGAGGCGCGCGGACGCTCGCCGGTTTCGCTGTGTTGCGACAGCGACACCAAACCGTACTGCTCCTTCTCGGCGGTGACGCTCTCATCGCTGACCAGGGCCAGGATGTCTTCGTCAAAGATCTCGCTCTTGCGATCGGCCAATTCCTTGAAGCGGGCGAAGGCCAGGTTCACTTCTTGTTCGCTCTCGAGGCTGACACCCAGTTCTTGCAGGCGCTGCTTGAAGGCGTTGCGGCCGCTGAGCTTGCCGAGCACGATCTTGTTGGCGGTCCAGCCCACGTCTTCGGCGCGCATGATTTCGTAGGTGTCACGCGCCTTGAGCACGCCATCCTGGTGGATGCCCGAGGCGTGGGCAAAGGCGTTGGCCCCGACCACGGCCTTGTTGGGCTGCACCACAAAGCCCGTGGTCTGGCTGACCATGCGGCTGGCGGCCACGATGTGCTGGGTGTCGATGTTGAGCGCCAGGTTGAAGTAATCGCGGCGGGTCTTGACGGCCATCACGACCTCTTCGAGCGAGCAGTTGCCTGCGCGCTCACCCAGCCCGTTGATGGTGCACTCGACCTGACGCGCGCCACCGATCTTGACCCCGGCCAGCGAGTTGGCCACCGCCATGCCCAGGTCGTTGTGGCAGTGCACCGACCAGATGGCCTTGTCCGAGTTCGGCACCCGCTCGCGCAGGGTCTTGATGAAGTTACCGTACAGCTCGGGCACGGCATAGCCCACGGTGTCGGGGATGTTGAGGGTGGTGGCGCCTTCGTCGATCACGGCCTCGAGCACACGACACAGGAAGTCCATGTCGCTGCGGTAGCCGTCTTCGGGGCTGAACTCAACGTCCGACACCAGGTTGCGGGCGAAGCGCACTGCCAGCTTGGCCTGTTCGAGCACCTGCTCGGGCGTCATGCGCAGCTTCTTCTCCATGTGCAGCGGAGACGTGGCGATGAACGTGTGGATGCGCGAGCTGTTGGCACCGCGCAGGGCCTCGGCTGCGCGCGAGATGTCGCGGTCGTTGGCACGCGACAAAGAGCAGATCGTGGAGTCCTTGATGGCGTTGGCGATGCTTTGGACGGCTTCAAAGTCACCATTGGAACTGGCGGCAAAACCGGCCTCGATCACGTCCACGCGCAGGCGCTCGAGCTGGCGCGCGATGCGCAGCTTCTCATCCTTGGTCATGGATGCGCCCGGCGATTGCTCACCGTCACGCAATGTGGTGTCAAAAATGATCAGCTTGTCAGTCATGGGGATCTCCGGAAATGTTTGATTTGGCCCAGAAACAAAAAGGCCCGCAACAGATGACTGGCGGGCCTCGCAGGGTAACTCTGAAGTCAGATGTACGCGCTCAACCCGCCTTGCTTAGCAGGAAGGCCACTAGCGACAGCACAGCCAACGACAGGGTCTCAATCTTGAGAAGTGTCGAAACGGTGATTCGCAGGGAGTGGGACACACGCATCATTTGACTTTAGCACAGCTCGGTTTATTTGTGCAGGCCGCGCTCGTCGGGTTCGTCAGTGGAAGTACTGATGACGCTGGTCTGCATGCCCTTGGTGCGACGCCACAGGTAGACGCCGTAGCCGCTCAAGCCATAGATGACAAACAAGCCAAACAACACCACCGGCGGGTGGATGTTGATCACTGCAATGCCCAGGGCGATCAGCACGATGACCGCGAACGGCACGCTGCGCTTGAGGTGCACTTCCTTGAAGCTGTAGAAGGGCACGTTGGTGACCATGGTGAGGCCCGCGTACAAGGTGAACGCGAACGTGATCCAGGTGACCTGGGTCCAGCTCAGCCAGGCCGAATCCCCACCTCGGATGCCGGCATCGGTCACCAGCCAGATCAGCCCCGCCACCAGGGCCGCCGCGGCAGGCGAAGGCAAGCCCTGGAAGTAACGCTTGTCGACCACCGCGGTGTTGACGTTGAAACGGGCCAGGCGCAAGGCCGCGCAGGCGCAATACACAAACGCCGCAATCCAGCCCCAGCGGCCCAGCCCCTTGAGCGCCCACTCGTAGGCGATCAGCGCGGGGGCTGCACCAAAGGACACCATGTCGGCGAGCGAATCCATCTGCTCGCCGAACGCGCTCTGGGTGTTGGTCATGCGGGCCACGCGCCCATCCAGGCTGTCGAGCACCATGGCACAGAACACGCCCACGGCGGCGAGGTCAAAACGCCCATTCATGGCCATCACGATCGAGTAGAACCCCCCGAAGAGGGCCGCCAGCGTGAACAGATTGGGCAGGACGTAAATGCCTTTTCTGCGCTTTGGCAGCACCACCTCGTCCACGGTGTCGGGTGATGACGGCTTGCCATCGTGCATGAAACATCCTCCAAGTAAAACCAAGCGCAACGCAACACAAGGGCGTGCAGCCCAAGCGTGGGAGTTTAAGCCACGCGCTGCCCCACCCCACAAAGAAAAGGGCCACCCGTGGGTGGCCCTTTCGCGATGGGGAACGGCACGGGCCGTTCTCGACATCAGTTGCGGGTTTGGTCAACCAGCTTGTTCTTGGCAATCCAAGGCATCATGGCGCGCAGTTGGCCACCGACTTGCTCGATCGAGTGGTCAGCGGTGTTGCGGCGGCGAGCGGTCATGCTCGGGTAGTTCAGACGGCCTTCCTGGATGAACATCTTGGCGTAGTCACCGTTCTGGATGCGCTTCAGGGCGTTGCGCATGGCAGCGCGCGACTGCTCGTTGATGACTTCCGGACCGGTCACGTACTCACCGAACTCGGCGTTGTTCGAGATCGAGTAGTTCATGTTGGCGATACCGCCTTCATAGATCAGGTCGACGATCAGCTTGAGTTCGTGCAGGCACTCGAAGTAGGCCATTTCAGGGGCGTAGCCGGCTTCGACCAGGGTTTCGTAACCCATCTTGATCAGTTCGACAGCGCCACCGCACAGCACGGCTTGCTCGCCGAACAGGTCGGTTTCGGTTTCTTCCTTGAAGTTGGTCTCGATGATGCCGGCCTTGCCGCCACCGTTGGCCATGGCGTAGGACAGGGCCAGGTCACGGGCCTTGCCGCTCTTGTCTTGGTGCACAGCCACCAGGTGGGGCACGCCGCCGCCTTGGGCGTAGGTCGAGCGCACGGTGTGGCCCGGGGCCTTCGGGGCCACCATCCAGACGTCCAGATCAGCGCGCGGCACGACTTGGTTGTAGTGCACGTTGAAGCCGTGAGCGAAAGCCAGCGAAGCGCCTTGCTTGATGTTCGGGGCCACGTTGTTGGTGTAGACCTCGGCGATTTGCTCGTCGGGCAACAGGATCATGACCACGTCGGCGGCCTTGACGGCGTCGTTGACTTCCATCACGGTCAGACCGGCCTTGCCGACCTTGTCCCACGAAGCGCCACCCTTGCGCAGACCGACCACGACCTTCACGCCGCTGTCGTTCAGGTTTTGAGCGTGGGCGTGGCCTTGCGAACCGTAACCGATGATGGCAACCGTCTTGCCCTTGATCAGGCTCAGATCACAATCCTTGTCGTAAAAAACTTTCATGCTGCTCTCCAGTGAAATTAGGTTTGGCGATAACGCCCAATGACAGGCTCAGGGCGAACGCTTGGAACAATCGCCATGGCAAAGATCGGTACGCGTTGAGCCCGTCCAAACGCGTCCGAACGGAAACTCAAACGCGCAGTATTCTCTCACCCCGGCCGATGCCGCTGGCGCCGGTGCGAACCGTCTCCAGAATGGCGCTGCGGTCGATGGCCTGCAGGAAGGCGTCGTTCTTGGACTGGTCGCCGGTCAGCTCGATGGTGTAGCTCTTCTCGGTGACGTCGATGATGCGACCGCGGAAGATGTCCGCCATGCGCTTCATTTCCTCACGCTCCTTGCCCACCGCGCGCACCTTGACCATCATCAGTTCGCGTTCAGTGTAGGCACCTTCGGTGAGGTCAACCACCTTGACCACTTCAATCAGGCGGTTCAGGTGCTTGGTGATCTGCTCGATGACGTCATCCGAACCGGTGGTCTGGATGGTCATGCGCGACAGGCTGGGGTCTTCGGTGGGGGCCACCGTCAGCGATTCGATGTTGTAGCCGCGGGCCGAGAACAGACCCACCACGCGAGACAGGGCGCCTGCCTCGTTTTCGAGCAGGACAGCAATGATGTGCTTCATAAGGGATTCCTCTTTTCGCCGCCCTCCCCTGACCACGGTAATGGCCAGGCTTGGCGGGCAATAGATTCGTCAGAAAAAGAAGGTTCGCCACCCGACGCGGGCAGCGACCTCGCGTGTCAGAGGTCTTCCGACCCCAGCAGCATTTCGGTGATGCCCTTGCCGGCCTGCACCATCGGGAACACGTTCTCGGTGGGGTCAGTGCGGAAGTCCATGAACACCGTGCGGTCCTTGAGCTTGCGGGCCTCGCGCAGGGCGGGTTCCACGTCTTGCGGACGCTCGATCAGCATGCCCACGTGGCCATAGGCCTCGGCCAGCTTGACGAAGTTGGGCAGCGCATCCATGTAGCTGTGGCTGTAGCGGCCCGAGTACTCGATCTCCTGCCACTGACGCACCATGCCGAGGTAGCGGTTGTTCAACGCGCAGATCTTGATCGGCGTGTTGTACTGCAGGCAGGTGGACAGTTCCTGGATGTTCATCTGCACCGAGCCTTCGCCGGTGATGCAGAACACTTCGCTGTCGGGCTTGGCCAGCTTGATGCCCATGGCGTAGGGAATGCCCACCCCCATGGTACCCAGACCACCGGAGTTGATCCAGCGGCGCGGTTCATCAAAGCGGTAGTACTGAGCCGCCCACATCTGGTGCTGCCCCACATCGGAGGTGATGTAGGTGTCGGCGTCGCGGGTCATGTTCCACAGCGTCTCGACCACATACTGGGGCTTGATGACTTCGCCGTTGCCGTGGTCGTACTTGAGGCAATCGCGCTTGCGCCAGCCTTCAATGGTGTCCCACCAGGCGCCCAACGCCGACGCGTCAGGACGCTGGCTGCTTTCGCGGATCATGCTGATCAGCTCGCCGAGCACGTCCTTGACATCGCCCACGATGGGGATGTCGACCTTGACGCGCTTGGAGATGCTCGACGGATCGATGTCGATGTGGATGATCTTGCGTTCGTTCTGGGCGAAGTGCTTGGGGTTGCCAATCACGCGGTCATCGAAACGGGCCCCAACAGCCAGCAGCACGTCGCAGTTCTGCATCGCGTTGTTGGCTTCGACCGTGCCGTGCATGCCCAGCATGCCCAGGAACTTGCGGTCCGACGCCGGGTACGCCCCCAAGCCCATCAGGGTGTTGGTCACGGGGTAGCCCAGCAACTCGACCAGGGTGCGCAGTTCTTGCGTGGCGTTGCCCAGCAAGACACCACCGCCGGTGTAGATGTAGGGGCGCTTGGCCGTCAACAGCAACTGCAGGGCCTTGCGGATCTGACCGCCGTGACCCTTGCGCACCGGGTTGTAGGAGCGCATTTCGACCGACTCGGGGTAGCCGGTGTAGGGAATCTTCTTGAAAGAGACGTCCTTGGGCACATCCACCACCACGGGGCCGGGGCGACCGCTGCGGGCAATGTGGAAGGCCTTCTTGATCGTCATGGCCAGATCACGCGGGTCCTTGACCAGGAAGTTGTGCTTGACGATGGGACGCGTGATGCCCACGGTGTCGCACTCCTGGAACGCATCGAGGCCGATGGCTGCCGTGGGCACCTGACCACTGATGATCACCATCGGGATGCTGTCCATGTAGGCGGTGGCAATGCCGGTCACGGCATTGGTCAGGCCCGGACCCGAGGTCACCAGCGCCACACCGACATCGCCCGTGGCGCGGGCGTAGCCGTCGGCCGCATGCACGGCCGCCTGCTCATGGCGCACCAGCACGTGCTGGATCGTGTCTTGCTTGTAGAGCGCGTCGTAGATGTAAAGAACCGCACCACCGGGGTAGCCCCAGATGTACTTGACACCTTCGGCTTGCAGACCCTTGATGAGGATTTCGGAGCCCATCAGCTCTTGCGAGGGCGAAGCCGCTGCGGCGGCAGAGGCCAGTTCGGCCTTTGAAACTTCCATGATCAACCTTTGTGAATTTCTCTGACGAAAAACCTTGGGTGCCCCTTCCCGAACTCTTGTGGAGCCGCGTCGGGACTTAGGACCACAGCCATGAGCGCACTGATTCTTGCGCCGGACGGTGACCCGTTTGCCGTTAATTTGCTTGCGCATTATCGCATCCGTTGCACGGAAATCATGCAACGCAGCAAAATTTAGGGTTCGCGGTGCCATAATCCGCGCCAAACGGGACGCATCAAACGCCCCGCCCCACCGTACACCGCATGGTTGTCATGCCAGAGCCCACTTGGCCACCGAACAAGAACTATCGGATTTTCTGAAGAACGTGGAGAAGCGCGCCTTCAAGCGCTCGCTCTACCACGTCCGCAACGAAGAGGCCGCGCTCGACATCGTCCAAGACAGCATGATGAAGCTGGCTGAACACTACGGCGACAAGCCCGCAGGCGAATTGCCGATGTTGTTCCAGCGCATTCTGTCCAATTGCACCCTGGACTGGTTCCGCCGTCAGAAGACCCGAAACGCCCTTTTCTCCAGTTTGAGCGACTTTGATGGCGCTGGTGACGAAGGCGACTTTGATTTACTGGAAACTTTTAGGGGGGCCGACCCCTCTGAGCAGACGGAAAGCGCCGAAGACACCACACGCCGGGCCCAAGTCTTGCGTGCAATCGAAAGCGAGATCCAAGACCTGCCAGCACGTCAACGGGAAGCCTTCCTCATGCGTTACTGGGAGGAAATGGACGTGGCCGAGACCGCGGCCGCCATGGGTTGCTCCGAAGGGAGCGTGAAGACACACTGCTCCAGAGCCGTTCAGGCTCTGGCGCGGGCATTGAAGGCAAAGGGATTACAACCATGAAGACATCGCTGCAACACCCCCCTTCCATGATGACTGCTGAAGACGTGCTGGGCGCCCGCATCGCGGCCCGCCTCGATGCTGGCACACAAGACCTGCCCTACGAGGTCTCCGAGCGACTGCGCGCGGCGCGCATGCAGGCGCTGGCCAAACGCAAGGTGGTCGCTGCCGTGCGCACCGCGCCGGCCGTGGTACACCAAGGTGGCGGCACCGCCGCATTGCAATTTGGCGGGGGCGACCATTTCAGCCTCTGGGGTCGACTGGCCTCGGCCCTCCCCTTGCTGGCCCTGGTGGCCGGCTTGTTTGTCATCCAGGCCGTCCTGGACGATGATCGCGTCAATGAAATTGCCGAAGTGGATGCAGCACTGCTGACCGACGACCTGCCGCCGCAGGCCTACTCAGACCCTGGCTTTGTTCAGTTTCTGAAAACCCAAGCCACCGAAGCCCGTTGACACTGCCCTTCATGCCCCTGGACACCCGGCCAACCCCAACTCCAACCCCCAGCCATCGCCCGAGCCTTGCCAGCCGCTTGGTCACCTGGGTGTTTTGGGCCACGGCCGTGCCTGTTGCACTGGCACAAGGCGGCGCCACCGCCAGCACGGAAGACAACCAAGCCGCCGAGCTGAGCCACCCACCCTTGGGCGCCACCGCCAGCCTGCCCCCCCCCGCCACGGCGACGCCCCCTTCGGTCACCCCCACGGCCAGCAAGCCGGCGGCCAAGGTGGCCACCCCGAAACCTGTCACGACGGTCAGCAAGCCCCTGTGGAACGAGCTGACCCGCCGCCAACAGGAAGCCCTCGAGCCTCTGTCAGACCTGTGGGATCAGCTCAGTGAAGCCCACAAGCGCAAATGGATTGCGTTGTCGCACAACTACCGCAGCCTGTCGGACGATGAGAAAGAGAAGCTGCACAGCCGCATGACTGAATGGGTCACCTTGACCGTGCAAGAGCGCATCCAAGCGCGGCTGAATTTCGGTCAGACCAAGCAATTGGCCCCCGACAACAAAAAAGCCCAATGGGAGGCCTACCAGGCCCTCAGTGACGAAGAACGGCAGAAACTCGCCAGCCAGGCCATGCCGCACCCCGTGGGTGCCGCTGTGCCCGTCAAACCGGTGGCACCCCAAAAATTGACCCAGCTGCCACCGCCCAAAACAGACAGCCGCCAATCGGGCAAAATCCAGACCGGGCCGCATCATGTGGACATGCACACCTTGCTGCCCCAATCGCAGGTGACCAGCCGGAGCACCACCACCACATCCTCCCGCAGCCAATGAGCGGGGCTCTCTGACCTCAGACCGATGGCCGCCACAGGCAACCCTTCCTCTCCCGCGACCCCGCCTTCTGCGCCCCCCCTGCCGGCCCCTGCCCTGAAGCGGCGCATGGCTTGCTGGATGTACGAAGGCATGCTGATGTTCGGGGTGGTCTTCATCTCGGGCTACCTGTTCAGCACCCTGAGCCAAACCCGCCACGCCCTCGACAACCGGCATGCGCTGCAGGCCTTTCTGTTCGTGATTTTTGGCATCTACTTCACCTGGTTTTGGGCCAAGGGCCAAACCCTGGCCATGAAGACCTGGAACATCCGCGTGGTCGACCGCCAGGGGCGGGCCATCAGCCAGGCACGCGCCTTGGGCCGCTATGTGCTGAGCTGGCTCTGGTTGATCCCGCCACTGGGTGCGGTGGCACCGTTCAACCTCAGCGGTGGCGAAATCGCGGTCATCGTCACCGGCTGGGTGGCGGTTTGGGCGCTCTTGAGCCGCTTCCACCCCGAAGGCCAGTTCTGGCATGACGCCTGGGCCGGCACCCGCCTGATTCACTCGACACCGCTCAGCCGCTGACCGCAGCGCCTTCGAGCCCGACGCCACCGCGCCCTTCGGCCACCCTGCCCCATGGCCACCGATCCAGCGCCCACCCCAGCCGAGCCGCTCAGTCGGGCTTTGCCGCCCAAGCGGCGCGGGCTGAGCCGCCTGTGGCACGCGTTCCAACACTCGCTCGCTGGGCTCCAGACCGGTTGGCACGAGCCCGCCTTCCGCCAGGAAGCCCTGGCCGCCGTGCTGCTGCTGCCCCTGGCCCTGTGGCTCGGCCAAAGCTGGGTCGAGCGCGCCCTGCTGGTGGGTGTGGTGCTGCTGGTGATGGTGGTCGAGTTGCTCAACACCGGCATCGAGGTGGCGATTGACCGCATCAGCCCCGAGTGGCATGCCCTGTCCAAGCGCGCCAAGGACCTGGGCAGTGCCGCCGTCCTCCTCAGCCTTTTGCTGGCCCTCTTCACCTGGGCCAGTGCCCTCTGGAATCGATTTTCACCATGACGCGACCCGCTTTCTCCCTGGCCGTTTACTGCGGCTCCCGCCCCGGTGTGGACCCCGACTTTGCCGCCTGCGCCACAGCGGTGGGGCACTGGATCGGGCAGCATGGTGGCCAACTGGTCTATGGGGGCGGCAACAACGGCCTCATGGGCCTGGTGGCGCAGGCCACGCAGGCCGCGGGCGGGCGGGTGGTCGGGGTGATTCCGACCGCCTTGGTCGAGCGCGAATTCGCCAACAAGGCCTGCGACGAACTCCACATCGTGGACAACATGCACCAGCGCAAAGCCATGATGGCCGAGCGGGCCGATGCTTTCCTGGCCATCCCGGGCGGCATTGGCACCCTGGAGGAGCTGTTTGAGGTCTGGACCTGGCGACAACTGGGCTACCACAACAAGCCCATTGGCCTGCTGAACCTCAACGGCTACTACACCCAGCTGCTTGATTTTCTCGACACCAGTGTCGCCAGTGGCTTCATGAGCGACTGGCAGATGTCCCTCATCCACAGCGGCCCCGACGCCCACACCCTGCTGCCGCAGTTGGTCCAGAACGCGGGCCTGAGCCACCAAAGCCCGCTGCTGAGCAGCCAGCTGTAACCAGGCCCCAGGCCCCCGCCCCTTTTAGCAGCCGGGGGCTCGCCGCCGCGCCAGGCGAAAAAAAACGTGGCCGCCCACGGAGGCGCGCCACGTGCTGGGGGCCACCCCGGGCCACAGCCCGGACTGCACTCAGACGGCGGATTCGTCCTGCTCGCCAGTGCGGATGCGCACCACGCGCTCGACGGCGGTGATGAAAATCTTGCCGTCGCCGATCTTGCCGGTGCGGGCCACGCGAACGATCGCGTCCACGCAGCGGTCCACGTCGTCGCCCTTGACCACCACTTCAATCTTCACCTTGGGCAGGAAGTCGACCACGTACTCGGCACCACGGTAGAGCTCGGTGTGGCCCTTTTGACGACCAAAACCCTTGACCTCGGTGACGGTCAAGCCGGTCACGCCGCACTCGGCCAGGGCCTCGCGGACCTCTTCCAACTTGAACGGCTTGATGATGGCGGTGATCTGTTTCATGGATTGAATGCTCCTTTTCGTGAATCTGGACTGGGCTGAGGCCTGCGCGCTCAAGCCCGGAATCGGCTGGTGATAGGGTAACGCCAATCTTTGCCGAAACTGCGGTGGGTGACACGAATCCCCACCGGAGATTGGCGCCGCTTGTACTCGTTGATCTTGATCAGGCGGGTCACGCGCTCCACATCGGCCCGCGCAAAGCCGGCCGCCACCAGGCTGTCGATCGGCTCGTCGTTTTCCATGTAGCGCTCAATGATGGCGTCCAGTACCTCATAGGGCGGCAGGCTGTCCTGGTCCTTCTGGTCGGGCCGCAGCTCAGCGCTCGGCGGGCGCGTGATGATGCGCTCGGGGATGGGCGACGCCCCGGTGCCGTAAGGGTCATGGGCGTTGCGCCAGCGGGCCAGCTCAAACACCACGGTCTTGGCCACGTCCTTGATGACCGCAAAACCCCCAGCCATGTCGCCGTACAGCGTGCAGTAGCCGGTGGCCATTTCGCTCTTGTTGCCGGTCGTCAGCACGATGGCACCAAACTTGTTGGACAAGGCCATCAGCAAGGTGCCACGGATGCGGGCCTGCAGGTTCTCTTCGGTGGTGTCTTCGGCCAGTCCGGCAAAGTCGCTGGCCAGTGAGGCCTTGAAGGCCTCGAACTCCGGCACGATGGAAATCTCGTCGTACCGCACGCCCAGGCGCTGCGCCATGTCACGGGCATCGATCCATGAAATGTCCGCGGTGTAGGGCGAAGGCATCATCACGGTGCGCACCTTGGCTGCGCCCAGCGCATCCACCGCGATGGCCAGCACCAGCGCGGAGTCAATGCCCCCCGACAAGCCCAGCAACACGCCCGGGAAACCATTCTTGCCGACGTAGTCACGCACGCCGGTGACCAGCGCGTCCCACAGTTCGGCCATCGGCGACGGCGCCACCAGCGACGACGCCGGCTGCACCTCGAACACACGCTGCGAACCCGTCCCCTGCAAAGCCATCAGGGACACGGCCTCCCGGAAGCTGGGGCACCGGGCCGCCAAGCTGCCATCGGCCTGCAAAGCAAACGAGGCGCCGTCGAACACCACCTCGTCCTGGCCGCCGACCAGGTGGGCATAGACCAGGGGCAAGCCCACGGCGCGGGCACAGCTGGCCATGCGCTCCAGGCGCTCCTGCGACTTGCCCACATGGAACGGCGAGGCATTGATCACGGCCAGCAACTCGGCACCCGCTTCGCGGCTGCTGCGGGCCGGAGCGTCAAACCACGCATCCTCACACACCAGCAGGCCGACGCGCACGCCCTGGACCTCGAAGACACAGGGCCGATCGCCCGGCGTGAAGTAGCGGCGCTCATCGAACACCTGGTAGTTCGGCAACTCGCGCTTGCGGTAGGTGGCCAGCACGCGCCCTTCGCTGAGCACGCTGGCGGCGTTGAAGCGGCGCGACACCGAGACCGAACGCGCCCGCTCGTGGTCCCCCAAGGGGTGCCCGACCACCACGCACAGGTCTTTTAACCCCGCCAACGCGTCTGCCACCTGTTTCACGGCATCATCACACGCCGCCATGAAGGCCGGGCGCAGGTACAGGTCCTCTGCGGCATAGCCGCAAATGGACAACTCGGGGGTCAGCACCAGGCGCGCGCCCTGGGCGTGGGCGGTTTGCGCTGCATCGATGATCTTGCGAGCATTGCCAGGCATGTCGCCCACGACAAAATTGAGCTGAACGACGCAGATTTGGAGAGTCATGAGAACAGAAATTGCGGTGAGAGCCGGGTCAAAACACCAAGGTCGTGCCGGGGGCTGGGTCCCCGGGGGCCTCTGGCTGGCAGGATCCAGCGCATGAGCCGCGACGATTATCTCATCCGGGTACAGGACTCGCTGGCCGCACTGCCGGAGTCCCTCTGGGACGGTTTGCTGGCCGCCCAAGCGCACCCCACGCCGTTCATGCGCCACGCCTACCTGCGCGCACTCGAGGACAGCGGCAGCGCCGAGCCCACCACGGGCTGGTTGCCGCAACTCATCAGCGTGTGGCGCGGCGAGGTGCTGCAGGCCGCTTGCGTGCTCTACATCAAGAACCACTCCTACGGTGAATACGTGTTCGACTGGGCCTGGGCCCGGGCCTACGAACAGCACGGTGTGCCCTACTACCCCAAGGCCGTTCTGGCCGTGCCCTTCACCCCGGTGCCCGGCACGCGGCTGCTGGCCGTGGATGCGCCCGCCCGCCAGGCCCTGCTCAACGCCGTGCTCCGGCACTGCGAGCAGTTGCAGCTGTCCTCCTTGCACCTGCTGTTCGGCAGCCAGGAGGACTTGGCGACCTGCGAGGCGCTGAAGCTCATGGCGCGCCACACGGTGCAGTTCCACTGGGAGAACCAGCACTACCGTGACTTTGACGACTTTCTCATGCACCTCAACCAGGAGAAGCGCAAGAAAATCCGGCAGGAGCGCCGCAAAGTCGAACAAGCCGGTGTGCAGTTTCGCTGGTCCCGGGGCGCCGACATCACCGAGGCAGACTGGGATTTCTTCTACCGTTGCTATGAACGCACCTACCTCGAACACGGCAACCCGCCTTACCTGACCCGGGCGTTCTTCCGTGCGCAGGCCGAGCAGCAAAGCGAGTCATGGCTGCTGTTCGTGGCGGAGCGGGCAGGCCAGGCGATCGCCAGCAGCCTGATTGCCCTGCAAGAATTCACACCGCCTGACGGGCCCACCCAGCGCACCGCCTATGGCCGCTACTGGGGCGCGCTTGAGCGCGTGGATTGCCTGCACTTCGAGGCCTGCTACTACCAGCCGCTGGCCTGGTGCATGGCCCATGGCTTTGACCGCTTTGAAGGCGGCGCCCAGGGGGAACACAAGATGGCGCGCGCCCTGATGCCGGTGAACACCCACAGCGCCCACTGGCTGGCGCACCCGGCGTTCGCCGAGGCGGTGCAACGGTTTCTGGAGCGCGAGGGCGAAGGCGTGCAGCACTACCTGGCGGACCTGCGCGCACACAGCCCCTTCAAAGCGGCTTGAGCGCGTCGCGCGCTGGCTTCACCGCCTCAGGGCTCGCCCCAGGACGGCCCGAGACTTCAGAAGCTTTCCCAGGCGCTTTCCGAGGTGGCCGCTGGCTTGCTCGCCGCCACACCGGGGGACGGCGCGGGCGACGGAGCTGAGGCCGAGGGACCGCTCAAACTGGCAGTAGCAGTGGCGCTGGGGCGCTTGGCCTGGCCCACCGCCGGGGCGGCTCGGCTGGCCAGCGCCGGTGCGGCAGCGGCCACCGGGCTGGGCATCGGTGCGGCGACCGAGCGCAGCGCCGGTTTGAGCAAGCCCTCCGACGCCAATCGGAACACCGCCACCGCACGCACCAGTTCCTGGGCCTGGTTGGTCAACGCCCCCGCGGCCGCGGCCGACTGCTCGACCAGGGCCGCGTTCTGTTGCGTGGCCTGGTCCATTTGGGTCACCGCCTCGCTGACCTGCGAAACCCCTGCACTTTGCTCGGCACTGGCGGCGCTGATCTCGCCCATGATGTCGGTCACACGGCGGATCGCACTGACCACCTCGGTCATGGTGTTGCCGGCCCGGTCGACCAGGGCCGTGCCGACCTCGACGCGCTCCACGCTGGCGCCGATCAGGCTCTTGATCTCGCGTGCGGCCTCGGCGCTGCGCCCGGCCAGGCTGCGCACCTCGCTGGCCACCACGGCAAAGCCACGGCCTTGTTCGCCGGCGCGGGCCGCTTCCACCGCGGCATTCAAGGCCAGGATGTTGGTCTGGAAGGCGATGCCGTCGATGACGCCGATGATGTCGGCGATCTTGCGCGAGCTCTCGTTGATGCCCTTCATGGTGCTGACCACCTCGGCCACCACCTCGCCGCCCTGGGCCGCCACATTGGACGCGTTGAGCGCCAGCTGGTTGGCCGCGCGCGCGTTGTCGGCGTTCTGGCGCACGGTGGAACCCAGCTCCTCCATCGAGGCGGCGGTTTCTTCGAGGGCCGAGGCCTGCTGCTCGGTGCGCGCCGACAGGTCGTTGTTGCCCTGGGCGATTTCGGCGCTGGCGGTGGCCACCCCGTCGGCGTTCTGCCGCACCCCGGCCACCACCTGGGCCAGACTGAGGCGCATGTCCTCGAGCGATTGCAGCAGTTCACCCACCTCGTCGCGGCTGTGTGCATTGACCGGCTGGGACAGGTTGCCCGCCGCGATGTCACGCGCCAACCGAACGGCTTCGGCCAGCGGGGCCTTGATCATCCGGGTGATGATCCAACCCAGTGCCGAGGCACTGACCACAATGAAGACCAGCACGCCGATCAGCAACAGGCGCGACCCCGTGAAGGCCGACTGGGCGTTGACGCTGGCAGCTTCCGCCCCCTGTTCATTGAGCTGAGCCAGCTTTTCAATGGCGTCCACCACGGCCAGGAAGGTGGCCTCAGACTCCCCTTCGTAGTACTGGAGGGTGGCAGCCATGTTGCCCGAGTTGGCGAAGTTCAGCAGACGCACCTGGCTGGCAAAAAAAGCGTCGCGCTGGGCCTTGTACTGGTTGAAGAGTTCGGTCTCACGACCGGGGGTCACCAAGGGGGCGTAGGTGCCTTCCTGCTTCAGGAACAACGCCTTCATGTCCGCTGCTGCCTTGGTTTGGAGCTCCAGGTCATGCGGCGAGCTCGCCGACGCCATGCGGCCCTCGGCCCGACGCAGCCGGTTCAGCGAGACGCGCATCTCGCCCAGGATCTTCACGCAGGGGAGCCAGTTGCTCGCAATGTCCTGGGTGTTGGCGTTGATCCGCGACAACTGGGTCAGCGCCACGCCCCCCAGCAGCAAGGTTGACAGCACCAAAAGCAAGAAGGCCGAGCCCAGCTTGTAACCAATGCGCAAATCACGGAAAGACATATCAACCCTCACAGGTCATGAATCAATGGATGAGAACCACGTCAGTCATGCCCCCCAAGGTGTCTGCGCACCCCTACTTGCCTGACCCGCATTTGCCAGCCGGGCTGACAATCGATCAAATTGTCACTCAATCCGCCAGCGGAATCGCGAAAAACGCGAACAATTTCACCCATCCGGATCGAATTGATGCATTTTCAAAAACGCCCTGCATCAGATCGTGACTTGGCGTCCCCCAACGCCTGATCGCCAGGCAAAAAAAAAAAGCCCCACGCCTGTCTGGCGAGGGGCTTTGCTCAGGTCCGGTCGATGCCGCCGCCAAGGCGAATCAGCCGGGCCAAGCCGGTCAGGCCGCCTTTTGGTAGTTGGCGATGCCGTCCAGGATTTCTTGCTTGGCGGCGTCAACGCCTTCCCAGCCCAGCACCTTGACCCACTTGCCGGGTTCCAGGTCCTTGTAGTGCTCAAAGAAGTGAGCGATCTGCTTCAGGCGCAGGGGGTTGATGTCTTCGGGCTTTTGCCAGTGGGTGTAGATCGGCAGGATCTTGTCGGTGGGGACGGCCAGCACCTTGCCGTCCACGCCGCCTTCGTCTTCCATCTTCAGGATGCCGATGGGGCGGCAGGTCACCACCACACCCGGAATCAGCGGGAAGGGGGTGATCACCAGCACGTCGACCGGGTCACCGTCGCCACTGATGGTTTGCGGCACATAACCGTAATTGGTCGGGTAGTGCATGGCCGTGCCCATGAAACGGTCCACAAAAATGGCACCGGATTCCTTGTCCACCTCGTACTTGATCGGGTCGGCGTTCATCGGGATTTCGATGACCACATTGAAGGCGTCGGGGGCATTCTTGCCAGCAGTGACTTTGTCGAGAGCCATGTTGAATCTGATTTTGGTTAAGGTTTATCGAAAGGATCAGGCCAGTAGCCAGCCGGATTAGGACAGATTTTACTTTCGTGAGGCTTGCTCCCCGTTCGGTGCTGCGCTCATTTTCTGGCCGGACCGCGCTCATCGCCCCAGCCGGGTCCTCGACCAGCCGAGCCAGGGCCCCCTTGTTCTCCCGCGGTGGTGCGCCGCCGCCGCCACCTCGGGCGCTGCAACCGGTGTTGAAAAATATTTTGGCCACGCTGTCATCCATTTGGAGCAGCGCCTCGTTGTGGGTGCATCCCTGGAGATTTCCCATGACACAGCCTCTCAAACCCGCCCCTCTGAACGCCTGGCCTCACGACGAGCGCGATCGCAAGCGAGCCCCGCACCGCGCCTGAAGCCGACGTTCGGCCACGCCGCGCAGCCCGCGCATGGGGCCAGCGGCACGTCATCCCCCTCCTCCTTCAAGCCCGCCCCTGGCGGGCTTTTGCTTGTGGACAGTCCACTTCAAACCACAGTCCCGGAGGTCCCAGGCCCGGTTTGAGGGTGTTTTTGGGGCGCAGCGCTTGAGCGCCATCAAAAAGGCCAGAAAATGCGAAGCATTCTGAGCGTCCCCCGCTCAACACCTGCCGAATTGCCCGCCCATGGTTGCCCACCCGCCTTGTGTCACCGTCGCCCCCCGCCTGCCAGCCTCACCGGGCCGTCCCGCGGGCTGGGTGCGCTGGCTGATGGCAGGCTGTCTGGCCGCCAGCCTGGGCAGCCCAACAGCGCAGGCCCAGTTCATTGACGGCAACGAACTCAACCGCTGGGGGGAGGCGTTCGAGCGCCGCCGTCAGGGCCTGCAAAGCAGCAAGGACGGGCGCGACGTGCAGATGTTCATGGGGTATGTGATGGGGGTCTGGGACGCCACCCTCGCGGGCCGCGACATCTTGTGCCTGCCCAACCAGTTTGAATCGGCGCAGATTTATGACCTGGTGGTCGACCACGTCCGAGCCCACCCTGAGAAATGGACCCTGCCAGCCGATTACCTGGTCCGCGAGGCTGCCCTGCGCCAACTGCGCTGCCGCAAATGAGCGCGACCCAGGCCCCAAGGCGGATTCATCCGGGCCACTGAGCGCTCCAAAACCCACCGGGCCGCCCATCCATCGAAAACCGGCCGGCCCTGCGCCAAGGGTCAATCGTCACCGATCAGGCATTCGATCACATCGACCAGGTCCGACGGGCTGAAAGGTTTGCCCAGGTAAGCCCGCGCCCCTGCCGCATAGCCGGCACTGACGTCGGTGGCCTGCTCCAGGGCTGACAACATGACCACCGGGATGTCGCGCAGCTCCGGGTCCTGGGCCATGGTGCGACTGACCTCGAGGCCGTTCATGCCCGGCATGAGCACATCGAGCAACACCACGTCCGGCCGGCGCAGGCGGGCCAGCGCCAAGCCGTCGGCGCCATTGCTGGCCTCGATGACGTCGTAGTCCTGAAACTCAAGCGTCAAACGGACCAGTTTGCGAATGTCTTCGTGGTCATCAATGGTGAGGATGAGTTTCGACACAGAGGACCTTCTGCAGGTGAGGCGCCCCAAAGCTGGTGGCTGGCCAACCCATTTTGCCCCAAGGCCTGGCGGGAAAAAGCCACCTCCGCCGCGCTTGGCCTCAGGAAAACCCGCGCCCTGCGCGGCAGCAAGGCGCTGGCCGCTGCCGGCAAAGACATGCCGATGTCACCCAAAAAGCGCATCATGGAGGCTTGCCAAAGCGCCCGCAGACGCCCCAAGGAGACAAGCCCGTGGCCTCAAACCCCGCGGATCACCGCATCCCTCCCGCCTCAGCCCGGCTGGCCGAGCCAGGATGCCCTGTCACAACGACCCTTGGACGACCATGAGCACGCTGACCTCCTCCACTTCTCACAGCCCGGCACTGCGCTGCCCCCACTGCAAAATCGCCGTCGAACGTGTCCGACGCGCAGGCTGGATGCGTGCCCTGCCCTTCAGTCGACACCTGCGTTGCCTGCATTGCGAGCAACGCTACCTGCGCTTTCTGGGGTGGTGGCTGGGGCCCCTGTGAGGCGGCTGGTCCCAGGGCGCTGCCGGCGCAGCATTCAGCTCCAGTAGGGTTCAAGCAAGATCAAGATCGCCAACGCCAAGCCGCCCCAGCGCAGCATGCTCCAGCGCTTGGTGATTCGGGACTTGCTGGGACGGACCCCAGTGGCGATGGCTGGGGTCAGTTCGGATTCGCTGAATGGGGGTTGGGCAGGCAGCTTCATGGCAGGATCAGATCTCGACGCGGCACGATAGCGGCCCGTCCCTGACCTGAACCTGACCAACACCAACCGAGGGGTGCGACCTGCCCGCCCCCTCCCCGGTCGACCTCAAATGCCCCGTTTGATGCGCGACAGTGCGGTGGTCACCGCGTTGGAGGCCTTGGCAAAGGCCGACCCCGCCCCCAGCATGCGCTGCGCGTCGTCCAGGGCACCCGCGTTGATGCGGCGTGCCACATCCCCAGCGGCGAGGTGGAAGCCCTTGTGCTCCTCCAGCAGCGCCACAAAGCTCGGCTTGCCACCGAAGCGCTGGCCACCACGCCCATGCAACCACTGGCCCAGGGGACAGCGGTCGTCGCAGGAGATGGTCTGCGCATCGAGTTGGCTGCGTTGTTCGATGGCCGCCCGCAGCTTGACCTTCCACTGGCGATGCGCCTCGATGGCGGAGTCCACATTCAGGTCGGCAATCTCCAAGGACGGGCGGGACTCGACCACCATGCCTTCAGGCACCTGGAAACGGGCCACCTCGTGGGCCAGACCCAGCGCCTGCTCACGCAGGGCGGCAGCGCCGGCAGCGGTTTCTTCGACCAGCGCGGCGTTCTGCTGTGTGGCGCGGTCCAGCTCCTGCACTGCCTCGCCCACCTGGCTGATGCCCTGGCTTTGCTCGACCGAGCCGGTGGCGATGTAGCTCAACAGTTCGTTGACCCGTTGCGCACTGGCGACGATCTCCTGCATGGTGCTGCCCGCTTGGCGCACGATGTCGGTGCCGCCCTCGACCTTCTCGACACTGGTGGCGATCAACTGCTTGATCTCACGCGCGGCTTCGGCACTGCGCCCGGCCAGCAAACGCACCTCGCTGGCCACCACCGCAAAGCCCCGGCCCTGCTCGCCCGCCCGGGCGGCTTCCACCGCGGCGTTCAAGGCCAGGATGTTGGTCTGGAAGGCGATGCCGTCAATGACACCAATGATGTCTTCGATCTTGCGGGACGAGGTCTGGATGTCCTCCATGGTGCTGACCATGTTGCCAATCACCTCGCCACCACGGCCGGCAATGGCGGCGTTTTGCGCCGCAATGCGGGTGGCCTCCTGGGTGTGGTCCGAGGTCTGGCGCACCGTGGTGCCGATCTGCTCCATGGCCGCGGCGGACTGCTCCAGATTGGCCGCAGTTTGCTCGGTGCGGGCCGACAGGTCCATCGAGCCTTCGGCGATTTCGGTGCTGGAGTGAACGATCTCATTCGAGGCATTGCGCACCTCCAGCACCATCTGGCGCAGGCTGTCCTGCATGCGGGCCAGCATCAACATCAGGCGCGCGGCCTCGTCGCGGCCCCAGGGGCGCGGCGACGTGGTGAGGTCGCCCTCGGTCATGGCCTCCAGGTGACGCGTGACCTCTTGCAAGCCGCCGTGCATCACCAGGAAGAAGGCGTAGAACAGGTAGGCGGCCAGCAGCAAGAACACCAGCAACAGCGAAAACAGGATCTGGCGCTCCGTGACGGTGCGATCGATGCGCTTTTGCAGCAGCTCGGACAGCAGCGTCAGACTCTCACCGCTGACCGCGCGCAACTGGTCCACCGCCAGCTGACCCGGCTGCCCCAAGGCCTGGATTTCCGCCCGGTAGACGCCTTCGAACCAGGCCTTGGAGGCCGCGGCCTGAAAGGCCCGCGTGGCGGTCACGGCGCCGTCCACCTGCAGACGGCGACGCACTTCGGGGTTGGCCTCGGCGGCCCGGGCGGCGGCCTTGCTGATCGCACCGACCCGGTCAGCCCCCAGGTACCAGATGCCATACAGGCGACGCAGGGCCTCGGGGTCAGCCCGACCCCGTCGCTCCAGCACGCCGGACATGGCACGGGTGCGCGAGATCGACTCGATCACCTCGGACACCACGTCGGTGGAGAGGCTCATCAGGTAGTAGGTGTCCTGGTCCGGGTCCAAGGTCAGCTCGGAGCGGTCCAGCACCGTGACGCGCAGGTCCCGCACGGCATCGACATAACGCTGAAAGCCCTGCTCCATCTCATCCAGGCCTGCCTTGCCAGCCTGCGCCGCCAGCGCGGCATGCAGCTGCTCGACCGCGGCCAGCTCTGTGCGCACGTCGACTTGATGCTGGGTCGCGGACAGGTGCTGCTTGACCCCCTCCAGCGCCTTGCTGATGGCGTTCATGTCGGGCGTCGGTGCCAGGCCCGACAACACCAAACGCCGCTGGCGCTGCACCTCGATCAACCAGGGCTCGATCTTGCCGATCACGGCCACGCCGGCCAATTCGTGCTCGGCAAAATCAATCGTGGCCTGGCTGGTGCGCACGTAGGCGACCACCAGCAGGATCAGCGGGATCAGGAAGGCGAGCGAAATCCAGCCAGCCTTGGCGCCAAATTGCAATTTGCGGAACAAGCGCACCCCGGGGGCCCAGACACCGTGGTGTTGGAAGAAGCTGCTGTCCGATCGGGCTTGGGGGGGAGCGATGGTGGCCGGGGGTGCCAGAAGTGGTGAGCGGGTCATGAACGGGTCGGGGGGCAGGTGAAACGACGGAGGTACCCTCACAGAGGGCTCGACCGCCCCCCAGGCAGCGGGCTCGGGCAAGCCGCTGACTCAGCGGCGCCGACGCACTCTGACTGATACCTTACGAATTGAAGCGCCTGATTCCGACGCGGACCTGACGAAGGTCAAAAAATCGCGGGGACACGCCTCGAATGGCAACAAAGCAACAGTCTCCGCGCCAGCGCCCCGTCCCGGGGGTCAGAGCAGGCTGGCCAAGGCCAAACAGGCGTTGAAGTAAGCGTGCATCGCCACGCAGTCGCTGAGGCGCTGACGCCAACACCAGACCAAGGCGAGGACCAGGCCCGGCAGCAGCCAGGGCAGGCAGCGCACCCAGGCTGTCCAGGAGACCTCATCCAGGTGAATCAAGGCGAAAGCGACGGTGCTCACCGCCACCGCCAGCCCCGGGCCACCCGCGTACCGGGGCCCCTGCCCGGTACCGGGCGACCCGAGTTGGCTCAGTCCCTGCTGCAAGCCAGAGCGCAGCACCCACTCCTCAAGCAGCGGCGCGATCAACAAGGCCACCACCGCGCTGCCCAGGTCCGGCAGGGCCAAACGAAACCCGCCCGACAAGGCTGCCCAGGCGGCCACCGCGGGCGTCAACAACACCGCAGCCAGCAGCAGTGGTCCCAGCGCCCGGTGGGGCGCCGGACCCCGCGCAGACTCAGTCGCGGCCACGCGAGGGGGCTGGGCGACGGCGGCGCAGCCACAGGCCGGTCAGGCCGCTGAGCAACAGGAGCAGCAAGCCCGCGTCATGTTGCCCCGCCACGCTGGTGCAGCCACCACTGCTGCCACTGCTGCCACCGCTGGCGCTGCCCGAGCCACTGTCCCCACTGCTGGCGGCCAGCACGCCTGTGGCGCCGGCATCCAGCGTCAGGTCGGCCTCCTCGACGCGCACCAGGCCCGCCCCCACGGGGCGCACCGGCACCACCGTGCCCACCGCAAAGATCTGGTTCGGCTGGAACACCGAGTCCGCAGTGGTTTCAGCGTGGACTTCGACGGTGTAGTCCCCGGCAGGCAGCAGGCCCTTGAGGCTGATCGCATACCGACCGTCGTCGGCCCGTGCATCGACCCCTTTGCCGTCGTCGGCCAGCACCAGATCACTCAACACGGCCACGCCATCACTGACCCGGTACACCGTGGCCACCACGCGGGCCTTGGCCACCGGGGCCTGGCCACTGAACTGGGCCCGCAGCACGGGTTCGCGGTTGTCGCTGAGCATGCCGCCTTCGACGTCGGCGGACAACTGCACCGGCGACTCGGTCTGCACATCGAGTCCGACCGAGTTGCTGACCGCGCCGCTGGTGCGGGTCTCGGCGCGCGCCGCCCCGTTGTGCAGACCGCTGCTGTTGTCGATCTCAATCAGGGCATAGCCCTCGCTGAGGTTGGAGGCCGCTGACAAGGTGCTGAATGTCCCGGCGGGGGTGATCAAGCGGAAGCTGAGGCGGTCCTTGTCGGTGGGATCGAAGTTCCAATGGGCGCTGATGACCTGGTCATGGCTGGTCACCGTCAGCGCCGTCTGCTGTGTGGCGCCGGCGGCCAGGCTGTCCCAGCCCGTGGTGGCGAGCAAACTGAACACCTCCCCCGAGGCCTTGCGTTCGGCGCGCAGGATCTTCTTGATGGCTTGCTCGGCGTCACGGGCGCTGTAGGACACGCCGCCCGTGGTCTCAGCCAGGGCATCCAGCGACACGCCGCCAGGGGTGGTCGTGGCGCTGCTGCCCGCCGGCAGGCGCAGGCCGATCGCGTTCACCGCGGTGCGGCTCTGACGCAGATCGGTGCCCAGCTCCTTGGCCACCGTGGTGCCTTGGCCTGTGAACAGCTCGATGCGGGCGGTGTCCACGTCGGCACGGTTCTTGGCCACTTCCGAGCGGGCCTGCGCCAGCGCAGCAGCGGCATCGAAACGCCCGTCCACCCGGGTCAGCGCTTCGAGACTGGCCACCAAGGCCGACCGGTCCGTATCAATGGGCTTGAGGCTTTGCAGCGGGCTGCTGCCCGTGCCCGGGGACACCACTACGGCCCACTGCGAACCCGACTCGGCCAATTGCAACAGCGCCACAGCGGCCTCGCGGGCTTGCTCGAAGGTGGCGCTGGGCAGGCTGCGGTCGATCACGATGGCATGGCGCGCCACCGAAGCCGAGGTGGCGGCCGCGCGTGCGGTCACGGCCAGCCGGGTGCTGGCCGCGGTCTGACGCACCGCCAGCGACCTGGTCTCAGCGGGCGAATCGACAAACACCACCTTGAAACTCTCAAAGGCCGAGCCCGGCGTGCCATCCACCGCATCGGCCGTCAGCGAACCACCCGACTTGGCAAACAACTGCGCGTTGTAGTCGGCCAAAGTGCTCAGGCGATCGGCACTGGGCACCACTTGGTCTTTGCTCGCGTCGCCGGTGCCGCAATGGCTCTGCACCAATTGCGGATCGCAGAGGACACCGAAATAGCGCGTCAACTGGCTCACTTTGGTGGGCGCGGCAAAGTCCTTGAAAGCCTCGAACCAGACTCGGTCGCCACCGTGAAAGCCCTTGGCCTCGGCCGGATCGTTGGCCGGGTCCCGCGTCAGCATCTCCCAATGGCTGCCACCGCGCAGGTTGGTCCGGTCGGTGGCGTAGACCCGGGCCTGGGCCGTGTTGTTGTCCGCCAGACTGCCCAGGTAATCATCCGCCAGCGAGAGCCTGGTGAAGTTCTCGTGGTTGTTCATGATCGTGTTGCGGGTGAAGTCCACCCCCGACGGGCCGCCCGGGTCACTGGTGCTCAGCGCCTTGCCCTCCTCACGGTACTCGTCGGCAAAGCCATACACATAGTGGCCCAGTTCGTGGGCGATCACGCGGGCGTAATTGCGCAGGTTCTCAGGCCGGTTGTCCATGGCCAAGAAGTTGTAGCTGCTGCCCTCGCTTTGCTGCCACTTGGCCGCGCTGGCATAAGAGCGGTCGCTTTTGTTGATGATCTGCACGTCGACGTTCTTGCCAAAGCGGCCGTTCTTGTAGAGGTAGACCGTGCCGATGCGGTGCCGGCCTTCGGTCATCAAGAACACGCTGCGGGCCACCTCGCGCAGGATCTGGTCACGCAGCACCTCCTTGGTCAGCACCGTCGTGCCCCCGGCCTGGGTGGGCGGCGCGGCATCGTAGTCCCAGTCGACGTTGGCGGTGAGGTCCAGCACATGGGTGCTGGCCACGCGGGAGTTGGGGTGGTTGGCCGCCCACAGCGGCTGAACCGAAGGCCAGGCCAACGAGAGGGCGGTGGCCAAGGCCACCACCGCTTGCCGGGTTCGAGGACGGGGAAAATGGCTCATGGAGTCTCCTGATGACATGGCCTGCACGCCACGACCACCCCCGACCCAGGGGGCGTTGTCTGACATGAACGGGTGGCGATTCTAGGCAGGCGGTTGACGTGAGCATTACATATTGTTGCAATTCGCCCGAACTTGCCTCCGGGCCAACCCTGCCCCGGGTCCAGCGCCGCGGCACGGGCCGGTCCTGACGCCGGCGCCGCGCGGCTCGACGCCAGGCCCACCGGCCCAGAAGGGGGGTGACCAAGGCCTTCGCCGCCACCGCCCAGCGTGGTCGTGGGCCGGCTGAACAGGCCCTGAGCCGGGCCTAATCTATTTCTTCAAATGAAACAGGCAATCGATGAATAGCCTTATTTATTGCTGATCCCGATTCAATCGTCACAAGTCAGTCAAATTCCATTTACAGAATGACGCAAGTCAGCCCATGAGGGGCTGGCCCAGGCCAGCTGCTGGACCGCCGCCTCTCGGCGCGGCCCCCTTGGCGGCCCCTGGCTGCACCGATGCCGGTGTCACTGCGCGCCTCTTGGGCGGGCAAGCCACAACGGCGTCGTCTGATGACCCATTCATGCCATCGGCCACGGGCTGATGGCGCTAGGAAAACTGATGAAAAAATCCCTGATCGCCCTGGCCTCGCTGAGCGCCCTGTGCACCCTGGCCCAAGCCCAATCGAGCCTTGTGATCTATGGCTTGGTCGACAGTGGCGTGCGCCACGACAGCGCTGTCGCCAAGACCACGGCCGGCACTGGCTCGCAAACCCAGTTCAGCTCGGGTGTGATGAACACCTCGCGCCTGGGCTTCCGCGGCACCGAAGACCTCGGCGGCGGCCTCAAAGCCAACTTCAACCTGGAAACCGGCATCAACCTGGGCAGCGGCGCCACCTCGAGCACCAGCAACTTCTTTGATCGCCGCGCTGTGATGGGCCTGCAAGACAGCTGGGGCCGCGTTGACATTGGTCGCAACACCACCTTCCTGTACGACCTGCAAGCAGGCTATGTGGTCGACCCGCTGGGCCACGAACTGACCGGCAACCGCCAATTCGCCGCCAACGCCGCCACCGCTGTCAACCCCCTGGGCACCCTGGTGGGTTCGGCGCTGAACACCTCGCGCCGCGACAACATGGTCAAGTACCAGAGCCCCACCTGGTCGGGCACCACCTTGGGCCTGGCTTACTCGTTTGGCAACGTGGCTGGCGCCACCGCCGCCAACTCGTCGGTGCAAGTGATGGCCAAGTACGACGCCAAACCGCTGCAACTGGGCGTGGCTTACGACCGCCTGCGTGACACCGGGGCCCGAACCCAGACCACCCTGACCTCGGGCGGTAACTACACGGTCAACGGCTACAAGTTCACCGGTGGCTACAGCCAGATGCAGGCCGACCCGGGCTTCCTGAACAGCAACACCTCGATCCTGACCAACTCCAGCTCGAGCACCTCGCTGTACCGCTTCTTGGCCGGCGCCACGGCACGCACCACCGGTCTGAAAGCCACCGTGGTCGACCTGGGCCTGACCTTCAACGCCACCCCGATGACCGAGGTCGTCGTGGCCTACTACAACACCAAGTACAGCGCTGACGGCGTGGCAAGCAACCGCTACGACACTTTCGCGACCCGCGCCCGCTACAAGCTCAGCAAGCGCACCGACCTGTACGCCGCCATCGACTACACCAAGGCCAAGGGCATCACTGCCGCCCAAACCGCCAGCGGCACCACCAGCAACACCGGCTTCGCTGTCGGCGTGCAACACCGCTTCTAATGCCAGCCAGCTCGCCTGGGCGCTGCCACGCCCAGACGAGCCCCTCAGGGATGTAAACCTTCATTGCTTGCCCCGCCCGGCCTCGCCAGGCGGGGCTTTTTTTGGCCAGGGTGCGATGGGGAGGTGGGCCGGTCGCAGGGAGGCAGGACGGAAGCGGGAGCGCCGATGCGGGACGCCCGCGGCACTTGCAGGGCCAGCCCATCGCCCAAGCGAGCGACAAAGAAAAACGGGTTTCAACGAAACCGTTGAAACCCGTTTTGAATGGTGGTCGGAGCGGCGGGATTCGAACTCGCGACCCTCTGCTCCCAAAGCAGATGCGCTACCAGGCTGCGCTACGCTCCGACAGCCTGCATTGTACCCCGAGTTTGGAGGGGATTCTGGCGATTGGGGTCAAGAATCCAATCGCATCGTCCCTGGATTCTGTACCCAGGGCGGAAAAATCAACCACGCCTGGGGCAGAGAGGGCGTCACCGTCGGCGGCCGGGCTGCGTCGGCCCGCCCGCCCGCACCGCCTGGCCTGGGGCCTGACCTGCGGCTCCTATCAGGGTTTGCAAGGAGGCTGGGGGCCGGAATTGGGCCTTGCGGTCCGAGGGGTTTGCAATATACTGCCTGCAAACAAGGTGTGAAGCATTTTATTGCATCCCCATAGGAGACAAGGCATGAAGCTCAAGATCCTGGTCGGCACCATGACCAGCACGGCCGACTACGTCGCCCAGGCCATTCAGATGGACTGCGCCGACCTGGTCGAGTCCATTGACATCACCCTGATGGACGGCCTCGACAGCAGCGTGTTCAACGACGACGCGCTCTACCTGATCTGCACCTCCACCTACGGCACGGGTGATGTGCCCGACAACGCCCAGGACCTGTATGACGCCCTCAACACCCCGGGCCTGGCCCTGCCTGGCCTGCGCTATGGCGTCATCGCGCTCGGGGACAGCCAGTACGCCCAGACCTTCTGCTTCGGCGGTCAGCGTTTTGACGAGCGCCTGAGCGCCCTGGGTGCGCAGCGCCTGGGGGACGTTTGGCGCCACGACGCCAGCAGCGGTATCGACCCCGAAGGCCCTGCCACGGCCTGGTGCCGCGACTGGCTGGCCCAGGCGCTGGCCTGTTCCTGAGGGGCCGTGGTACGGGTAAGCCAGAGGGCGTTGCACCGACCGATTCAGTTAGATTGCTTTAAGCCTAAACCAATAGACAGGAGACTTCAGATGACCTCACGCCGACAGATTCTCAGCCACAGCGCTGCCTTGATGGGGGCCGCCACGACCGGCCTCTGGCTGCCCAGCCAGGCGCTGGCCCAAACGGGCAAGGTTCGCGTGGGGTTCATGCTGCCGTACACCGGCACCTTTGCCCAGTTGGGCGTGGCGATCGAGAACGGCTTCCGCCTGGCCATCGAACAGCAAGGCGGCAAGCTCGGCGGGCGGGAGATCGAGTACTTCAAGGTGGACGACGAATCCGATCCGTCCAAAGGCATCGAGAACGCCAACAAACTGGTGCAACGCGACAAGGTCGACGTGCTGATCGGCACCGTGCATTCGGGCGTGCAGATGGGCATCCAGAAAGTCGCTCGTGACAGCGGCGTGCTGAGCCTGATCCCCAATGCCGGTGTGCACGCGGCCACCCGGGCGCTGTGTGCCCCCAATGTGTTCCGCACCAGCTTCAGCAACTCGCAGCCGACCCTGGCGCTGGGCCAGGCAATGGTGGCGGCCGGCCACAAGAAGACCGTCTGGATCACCTGGAAGTACGCCGCGGGCGACGAGGCCTTTGAAGGGTTCAAAGAAAGCTACACCAAGGCCGGCGGCACCATCATCAAAGAGCTGGGCCTGCCCTTCCCGAACGTTGAATTCCAGGCCCTGCTGACCGAGATCGCCTCGCTCAAGCCCGATGCCGTGGCCTGCTTCTTTGCCGGCGGCGGGGCTGCCAAGTTCATCCGCGACTACGCTGCGGCCGGCCTCAAGGGCAAGATTCCCCTGTATGGCTCGGGCTTCCTGACCGAGGGCGTGCTCGAAGCCGCCGGCCCGGCGGCCGAAGGCATCACCACCACCATGCACTACAGCGATTCGCTGGACACCCCGCGCAACAAGCAGTTCCGCCTCGACTACGCCAAGACCTTCAAGATGCAGCCCGACGTGTACGCGGTGCAGGGCTATGACACGGGTCTGCTGCTGGTGCAAGGCGCCAACGCGGTCAAGGGCGACCTGAGCGGCAGCAAGCCCGCACTCTACAAGGCCCTGGAGGCCGCCGTGATCGACAGCCCGCGCGGCAAGTGGACCATGAGCAAGGCCCACAACCCGGTGCAGGACATCTACCTGCGCGTGGTTGAGAAAGGCGAAAACAAGGTCATCGGCGTGGCCGCCAAAGCCCTGTCCGACAGCGGCGCCGGCTGCCGCCTGAGCTGATCCACGGGCCGCTGTGGCGGCCTGGACGGCCTCACCCCATCCCACCGCTTGCCGCGCCCCAGGGGGCGACACAGCGGCCCCGCGCTGTGACTGCCGCCGGGGCTGGGAAGCGGGCCGTCCAGCATTCAGCCCCTGCCCCTTGATTTGATTGCCCGCCCCGGGGCCCCCCCCCTTTGCACGGCCAACCCCTGCCCTGAACCACCATGGACCTTGCCAATTTCTTAATCCAGTTGCTCAACAGCCTGCAGTACGGACTGCTGCTGTTCATGCTGGCGGCCGGCCTGACGCTGATCTTCGGCATCATGGGCGTGGTCAACCTGGCGCATGGCAGCTTCTACATGCTGGGTGCCTACCTGGCCTGGTCGCTCAGCACCCAGCTCAACAGCCTGGCCCTGGCGATCGTGGTCGGGGCGGTGCTGTCGGTGCTGCTGGGGCTGGCACTCGAGTGGTTGCTGTTCCGGCACTTCTACCACCGCGACCACCTGGACCAGGTGCTGCTGACCTTTGGTTTGATCTATGTGTTCGAGGAGGTGCGCTCGCTGCTGTGGGGCGATGACGTGCACGGTGTCAATGTGCCGCCTGCCCTGGACTGGTCGATCCCGCTGACCGACACCCTGTCTTACCCGGGCTACCGCCTGTTCATGTCGGGCCTGTGCCTGCTGCTGGCCGGTGGCCTGTACCTGCTGATCTCGCGCACCCGCCTGGGCATGAAGATCCGCGCCGGGGCCTTCAACCGCGACATGGCCGAATCGCTGGGCATCAACATCAAGCTGATCCACGCCACCGTGTTCGCGCTCGGCGTGGGCTTGGCGTCGGTGGCCGGCATGATCGCCGCACCGATTGCCAGCGTCTACCCCAACATGGGTTCGCAGGTGCTGATCATGTGCTTTGTGGTGGTGGTCATCGGCGGCATCGGCTCGGTGCGCGGTGCCCTGATCTCGGCCTTGCTGGTGGGCCTGGTCGACACCTTTGGCAAGGTGCTGCTGCCGCAAGCCTCGGGGATGCTGGTCTACATGTTGATGGCGGCCGTGCTGCTGTGGAAACCGGAAGGGCTGTTCAAGCAATGAGCCCGCGCTGCCCCCTCTGCCTGATCCCCGCGCACCTGCGCCCTGCCCCTGTCTGTTCTGTCGGTTCACCGGCCCGGAGTCTTGCCCATGTCTGCCCCCCGAGCGAATCTTGAAACCCTGCCACGCGGCCTGCAAATCACCCTCGGGCTGGCGGTTGTGGCGCTGGCTGCCTTCCCCAGCGTGGGCACCGACTTCTACGTGCAAATGGTCGCCCGCATGATGATCCTGGCCATCTTTGCGATGAGCCTGGACCTGCTGCAAGGCGTGACCGGCCTGGTCAGCCTGGGCCATGCAGCCTACTTTGGGCTGGCCGGTTATGCACTGGCCTTCCTGACCCCCGCAGGCGAACCCGTCAGCCTGTGGTGGACCCTGCCAGCCGCCGTGGGCGTATCGGCTTTGGCGGCGCTGGTGATCGGCTTTTTCGTGGTGCGCACCCACGGCATCTACTTCATCATGGTCACCATGGCCTTCGCGCAGATGGTGTTCTATGTGTTCTTTGACAACAAGGCCCTGGGGGGCTCGGACGGCCTGTACATCAATTTCAAGCCCGACGCGGCCCTGGGCAGCTGGCTGCCCTTCGACCTCGAGAAGAAGCAGACCTTCTACTACTTCACCCTGGTGCTGATGCTGGCGGTGTACGTCTTCCTGCGCCGCCTGCTGTGGAGCCCTTTCGGCCGCGCGCTGTCGGGCATCCGCATCAATGAACACCGCATGCGGGCGATGGGTTTCGGCACCTTCGGCTACAAGCTCGCTGCCTTCACTTTGGCCGGCGCGCTGGCGGGGCTGGCGGGCTACCTGTGGGGTGCGCAAAGCGGTTATGTGAACCCCGAGCTGATGGGCTTCCACCTCAGCGCCCACGCCATCATGATGGTCATCCTGGGTGGCATGGGCAACTTTGCCGGCGCCGTGGTCGGGGCCTTCGCTTTCGAGACCCTGCTCGACCTGTTCAAGGACCTGCCGACCCTCGGCCAGTTCAAGATGGGCAAACACTGGCAGCTGTGGATGGGCCTGTTCATCGTGGCCTTGGTGGTGTTTGCGCCGCGCGGCCTGCTGGGCCTCGTGCAAAGCCTGAACCAACGCCTGAGCAAGACCCCGTCGGAGAAGCCCCATGACTGAGAACCGCGACGCCGAAGTGCTGATGAGCGCGTGCGGCCTGACGCGCCGCTTTGGCGGCTTGGCCGCCGTCAACCAGATCGACCTGGACCTGTGGCGCAACCGCATCCACGCGGTGATTGGCCCCAACGGGGCCGGCAAGTCCACGCTGACCAACCTGCTGTCCGGCGACCTGCCCCCCAGCGAAGGCCGCATCACCCTGGGTGGCCAGGACATCACCGGCTGGTCGCCCGAGCGCTGCTCGCGCCAGGGCCTGGGCCGCAGCTACCAGAAGACCAACATCTTCGCACCCCTGACCGTGTGGGAGAACGTGCACCTGGCCGCCCAGTCCCGCACGCCCCAGGCCTGGCGCTGGTTGCGCCGGGCCGATTCGGTGGCGGTGGTCAACGAGCGCGCCGAACGCGCCCTGGAGCTGGCGGGTCTGCAAAAGCGCCGCCATGCCGTGGCCGGTGCGGCCAGCCACGGCGAGCAGCGCCAGCTGGAGATCGCCATGACCCTGGCCACCGAACCCCAGGTGCTGCTGCTCGATGAGCCGCTGGCGGGCATGGGGGTGGCCGAAGCCGAACGTATCGTCGAGCTGCTGCTGCGCCTCAAGCCCGGCCACGCGATGATGCTGGTCGAACACGACATGGACGCTGTCTTCACCCTGGCCGACCGCCTGACCGTGATGGTCAATGGCACGCGCATCGCCACCGGCACGCCGGCCGAAGTGCGCGCCGACCCGCAAGTGCAATCGGCCTACCTTGGAGCGGACGAAGAATGAGCGAACTGCTGATCCAGGCCCAGGGCCTGAACACCTACTACGGCGCCAGCCACATCCTGCGCGACCTGAGTTTTCAGGTGGCGCGCGGCGAGACCATCGGCCTGATGGGCCGCAACGGCATGGGCAAGAGCACCTTGCTCAAAAGCATCATGGGCCTGGTGCCCCCACGCAGTGGTCAGGTCCACATTTGCGGCCGCCCCATGAACGGTCGCAGCACCTACGAAGTGGCGCGCCTGGGCATCGCTTACGTGCCCGAAGGTCGGGGCATTTTTGGCAACCTCAGCGTGCGCGAAAACCTGCAGATGGCAGCGCGGGCCGGAACCCGCGGCCAGCGCGACTGGACGTACCAGCGCGTGCTCGACACCTTCCCGCGGCTGCAGGAGCGGCTGGACCACGGCGGCCAGCAACTGTCGGGGGGCGAACAACAGATGCTGACCATCGGCCGCGCCCTGATGACCAACCCCGACGTGCTGATCCTCGACGAGGCCACCGAAGGCCTGGCACCACTGATCGCACGCGAGATCTGGCGCATCTGCGGCCTGATCCGCGAAAGTGGCATCAGCAGCGTGATCGTCGACAAGAACTGGAAGCACGTCACCCAGATCAGCAACCGCAACGTCATCCTGGTCAAAGGCCAGGTGGCGTTCGAGGGCAGCTCCGAACGCCTGCGCAACGAACCCGGCCTGCTCGACCAATACCTGGGGGTTTGAGGCTTCGCACGGCTTCAACGCTTGCAAGGCCAGTGCCGCGCAGGCCTTTGTCACGCCGGGCGCCGGGGCAGTGGACCGCGGCCCCAAAAGCAAAGGCCCCGTAGGGCCTTGGCATCCATCACCAACCGCTGCCACGGGCCCCGCGCGATGGCGCCGGGCCCGTCGGGGCGCTGCTCACTTGGCGGTGATCGTCACCGGGATCGACTGGGTGGCCGTCAGGCCCCGGTTGTCGACCACCGTCACCTTGAGGGAGTAGTTGCCGGTCACCGGGCTGGGCCAATTGGCCGTGATGATCAGGCCGCTCATCGAGAAGCCCATGCCCAGCGGCACCCCCGAGATCGAGACCGAGATCCAGCTGGCCCCCGGGTCAGCGATGGTGATGGTGCCTCGCAGCGCTTTGCCCGCCACGCCCGTCATCGCGGCGGCAGTGATCACCGGGCCGTTCTTGGCGATCTTGACGACATAAACACCCTGCCCCGTCAAGCCGGTCTTGCTGTCCTTGACGGTCACGGTGACGTTGTAGCTGCCCAGCACCGGGCTGGGCCAACTGACCGTGCCCGCGCTGTTGATGGTCATGCCCGCCGGCGCCCCGGTCAGGCTGTAGGTCACCGGGTTGGCGGCGCTGTAGTTCACGTTGAAGGACAAGGCCACCCCTGGCTGACCGGTGATGGTCACGCCCCCCACGGTGGGCGGGGTCGGTGCCGCGATGGTCACGGTGTAGAGGCCCTGGCCGCTGAGGCCATTGGCGGTGTCCTTGGCGGTCACGGTCACGTTGTAGGTGCCGACCTGGGGACTGGCCCAGGTCACCACACCTGCACTGCTGATGGCCATGCCCGCGGGGGATCCCGACAGGCTGTAGGTCACCGGGTTGGAGGCCGTCACCGAGGCCGTGAAGCTCAGCGCGGTGCCACTCACCCCCTTGATGCTGGCGGCGGTCACCACCGGTGCCACGGCCGGCACCGCAGCCCCCGACAACTGCGCCAGCAGGTTGCTGCCGTTGGGCGTGCCCAGGCCCGTCATGGGGTCAAAACCGACCCGCGCCGTGCAGGTGCTGCAACTGCCGTTGCTGCCCTTGGTGATGTCGGCGAACGCGCCAGCGTAATTGCCCGGCACGGTCGAGATCTGCCCGTACAGCACCGAGTGCGGGCCCCCCAGCGGGGCTTTGGCGCTCTGGGCCCGCTGCGCATTGGCCACCGCCAGCAAACCGGCCCACTGGGGCGTGGACAAGCTGGTGCCGCCCGCGCTGACCCAGCTCACGGCGCTGCTGCCCGGCGTCATCACGGCCACGTACTGGCCCGTGCTGGGGTCGGCGTTCATGGCCACATCGGGGCCGGTGCGGCGTGCCACATTGCCCAGCCCCGGCACCGCCGTCGTTTGGTAGGCCGGCTTGGCGGTGTATCGGCTGGTGCCCCCGCCCGTGCCCGACCAGGTGACCTCCGAGCGGGCCCCGGTGCCGCTGTAGCTGAGGCTGGTGCCCCCCACCGCCAACACATTGGGCGACACCGCGGGCCACAGCACGGCCGTGCCCGAGTCCCCGGCGGCGGCCAGGTAGCTCATCTTGGGATGGGTGAAGGTGGCCTCCACCGATGCGGACCAATTGCCCTCATTGGCACCAAAGCTCATCGACACAATGCCCGGGCCCATGGCGTTGGCCAGCTTGATGCCCCCGAGCAGCTGGGTCAGGCTGGCGTCAACGGACTCGATCACCACGATGCGGGCCAACGGGGCCAGGGCATGGGCCCATTGCACGTCCAGCGCAATCTCGGTCGCCCAGCCCGCGTCATACGCGGGGGCGGTGGCGGTCATGCCGCCTGCGGCCGTGTTGTAGACCACCGACAACTCGCAGCCCGTGGCCGACGCGGCCGGCAGCGGCAGGCTGGCCGTGACCGCAATCGCCTTGGTGCTGCAGGTGGGCAGACCGAACTTCTGGTTGAAGGCATTCAGCTCGGCCGCGACGTTCGGGTTGTGCTTGGCGTCCACGATGTAGATCGTCTGGCCGGCGCCGTACTGAGCCGCCTGGGCCGCCGTCAGGGTGGCCCCCGGGGTGGGCAAGGCGGGCAGGCCGTAAGCAGCCCGGATCTGGGCCGGCGTGTAGGTGCTGACGGCCGTGCCGGCGCGGGTGACGTCCGCCGGCAGCGCCTGGCGCTTGGCGGTTTCCAACCCTTGCAAGGTCAGTTGACGTGTCGACAAGTCGGACAACTCGGCAGGCACCGCCTGCTGGCGGGGCACCATGTTGGCCGACAGGCTGTAACCACCCGCATCACGGTCGTCTGGGGTATTCAGCAGCACCGGGGCCAGGTGAAAGGCCGGCTGCGCCAACAGGGCGCCCGCTTCTTCAGAAAGGTCCTCCGCCGCCAGCGTCAAGGTGGTTGTGGTGCTGGCCACCAAAGGCTGCACACTGTCCGGGATCGAGGGGCCGTCACCGCCACCGCAAGCCAGCAGCGCCAGGGCCACGGCACTGAGCGGGAACCACCGGAGAGCAGACACGCGGGTGGAGCAAGGGCGAGGGAAATGAGGGCGCATGGCGGTTCTCCAGGTTGATCGAATTGATAAATTCGACCTGCAGCGCCGGGTGCATCGACCGGACCGGTCGAGCGCCACACAGGAGTCGCCCACAGCCCCTCAGGGCCGATGTGAAAAAAGCCAGTCGATCGACTGGCCTTTGTTCGGCAACCCCGCTGTCATACCCATTGGAGGGCGTAGACCGGTGGCTTTGCGACCCTGACTTTCGTACAGGTGTGCCTTTATCGTTACGCAACTTTACATTATCAATGCCATTTTTGCAATTTGCAAAACGCCAATATTGATAAGAACTGACAAACGGTTACCCGCGCAGCCGCGGGCCTGAAGCCGCCTGAAGCCGGAAACCGCCCCCTCACCAAGGGCCAGGATGAAAAGGGTCTGCCGCGGGCGACGCCCTGGGCCTCACAACAAGGCGCGCACCTCGCGGGCGGCCTCCATCAGCAAGGGCAACAGCCCTTGCTGCAGGGCACTGGCCTCGCGCTGCTGGGTCGAGGCCACCACGTTGAGGGCTGCCACCGTGCGCCCCTGCATGTTGCGCAGCGGCACCGCCAGCGCCAACACGCCGAGTTCGTGCTCCTCGGTCGCCAGGCAAAAATCGTCCTCCCGCACCTGCTTGAGCAAACGCCGCAGCGCGCTGGCTTGCACCGTCGTCTGGGGCGTCAGGCGCGCCAGCGTGCGGGCCTGCAACCAGGCGCTCAATTCGGCCGGGCCCATGGCCGCCAGCAGCACCCGCCCGGTCGACGTGGCATGCGCGGGCAGGCGGGCCCCCAGGTGCAGGCCGTAGGCCAGCAAGCGGGTGGGGGCACCATAGACCCCGCTGCGCGCGACGATGACCACCTCGTCGCCGTCCAGCACCACGGCCGAGAACGACTCCTGCGTCTGGGCCGCGAGGCGGTTCAAGGTCGGTTGAATCACGCGCGGCAGCCGCGCCGACGCCAGGTAACTGCCCGAGAAGCGCAACACCTTGGGCGTCAGCCAGAAATAGCTGCCGTCGCTTTCCAGGTAGCCCAGGTGGGTGAGGGTCAGCAGGTGCCGGCGTGCGGCGGCCCGCGTGATGCCGGCGCGCTGCGCGGCCAGCGTGGCATTGAGCCGCTGCCGCTCGGTGTCAAAACTCTCCAGCACCGCCAGGCCTTTGGCCATGCCTTCGATGAAATCGGCTTTTGCAATCATGGGTGGACAAGGGGACGCTGACCGCGCCCGACCCGGCTGGCCGGGCCATGCAGGGCCGGGTTGATGTACATCAATCTTGCGCGATGATCGCACAAGCGACTTGATCATCGCACAAAGGCTGAGCGTCGGGCTTTCGCTGCGGCGTGCTCGCTTCTACGCTTGCGGACGTTCCATCCCACATCCACGGAGACCCCTCATGCGCACCCAAGTCGCCATCATCGGCGCCGGCCCCTCGGGCCTGCTGCTCGGCCAACTGCTGCACAAAGCCGGCATCGACAACATCGTCATCGAGCGCCAAAGCGGCGACTACGTGCTGGGCCGCATCCGCGCCGGCGTGCTCGAACAAATCACCATGGACCTGCTGGAGCAAGCCGGCGTGGCCCAGCGCGCACACGCCGAAGGCCTGCCGCACGATGGCTTCGAACTGCTGTTCAAGGGCGAACGCCACCGCATCGACATGCACAAGCTCACGGGCGGCAAGCGCGTGATGGTTTATGGTCAGACCGAGGTGACGCGCGACCTGATGGCCGCCCGCGCGGCCGCCGGCCTGACCACCGTGTACGAAGCCAGCGACGTCAGCCTGCACGACTTCGATGGCGGCCAGCCGCGCGTGCGCTACCAGAAGGACGGGGTGACGCATGAGATCGCCTGTGACTTCATTGCCGGTTGCGACGGCTTCCACGGCGTGGCCCGTGCCAGCGTGCCAGCCTCGGCCATCGAGCTCTACGAGAAGGTCTACCCTTTCGGCTGGCTGGGCGTGCTGGCCGACGTGCCGCCGGTGTCCGAAGAACTGATTTACGCCAACACGCCGCGCGGCTTTGCGCTGTGCAGCATGCGCAGCCACACGCGCAGCCGCTACTACCTGCAGGTGCCGTCCGACCACAAGGTGGAGCAATGGACCGATGCCCTGTTCTGGGAAGAGCTGGCCCGCCGCCTCGACCCCGAAGCGCGCGAGCGCCTGGTGACCGGCCCGTCGCTGGAGATGAGCATCGCCCCGCTGCGCAGCTTTGTCGCCGAGCCGATGCGCTTTGGCAAGCTGTTCCTGGCCGGCGACGCGGCCCACATCGTGCCGCCAACCGGGGCCAAGGGCCTGAACCTCGCCGCCTCCGATGTCGGCTACCTGTCCAGCGCTTTCATTGAGCACTACCGCGAGCGCAGCCAGGCCGGCATCGACCACTACTCGGCCCGCTGCCTGAGCCGCATCTGGAAGGCCGAGCGCTTCTCCTGGTGGTTCACCTCGCTGATGCACCGCTTCCCTGAAACCGGTGAATTCGGCCAGAAGATCCAGGAAGCCGAGCTCGACTACCTGATCCACTCCGAAGCCGCCTCCACCTCGCTGGCCGAGAACTACGTCGGCCTGCCGATGAAGCTCTGAGCCAGGGCCCCGCGTGGGCGGGGCCCCGTGCCCCCGCCACGCCCCAAGGCTCCCCCGGTCGCAGCACCGTGGGCCCCGGGACAGGGTGTTGCGTTCAGGTCAATCGCCGCGGCAAACCGCCCCGGTCTGCCGCTATAGTTCGCAGCAAACACTGAGAACGGAGACAGACCATGCGCAAGTGCCCGGCACCCTGGGGCCTGTTTGCACGCCGCCCAGCCCTGCACGACGCCGCCCCCCGGCGCCAGGGCCTGAAGGGCCTGGTGGGTTGGAGCCTGTGGCTGGCCCTGGCGGGCAGCATGCCCGCCACAGCCTGGGCCGCCGACGACTGGGTGGTGGGCCAGATCGGCCCCTTCACGGGCCTGCCCTCCCCCGACGCCCCCGACATCCAGGCCGGCGCCAAAGCCTATTTCGACCAGGTCAACAAAGCCGGTGGCGTGCAAGGTCGGCGCATCAGCCTGTTCACGCTGGACGACCAGTTCAACGCCGACGGCTTCAAGGCCGCACTGCCCAAGGCGCTGGAGAACCGCCCTATTGCGCTGATCAGCCCGGTGGGCTCGGCCGCGCTGAGCACGCTGATCAAAGAACGCTTGCTCGACAACGCCAACCTGGTGGTCATCAATGCCGTGCCCGGTGCCGACTCGCTGCGCAACCCGGGTCACCCCAAGCTGTTCCACATCCGCGCCAGCGACCGGCAGCAGTACGCCCGCATGCTCGAACACGGCCGCACCCTGGGCATGAGCACCGTGCAGGTGCTGTACCAGGAGTTGCCGATCGGCCAGCAGGGCCTGGCAGCCCTCAAAGAAATGGCCCCGGGCTACGGCTACACCCGGGTCGAGGGCACGCAGTCCAAACACGACGATGCCCAGTTGACCGTCGCCGCCAAAGAGGTGCGCGCGGCCGACGCGCAGTCGGTCATCGTGATCGGCTCGCCCAAGTTCATGGCCGACGCCATCAAGCAACTGCGCGACGCGGGTTACAGCCGCTCGGTCATGGCGCTGTCCTACCTGTCGGCTCCGCTGCTGGTCAAGGTGGCTGGTGAGGCTGCGGCCCGTGGCGTTGGCATCGCCCAGACTTACCCCAACCCGAACGGGCGCGGGCTGCCGCTACAGGCGGATTTCCAGGCCACCATGGCGCGCCACGCGCCCGAGATCAAGACCTACACGGCTTTCCACCTCGAGGGCTACCTCAGCGCCCGCGTGCTGGTGGAGGCGCTGCGCCGCAGCCGCGGCAACGCCAGCCCCGAGGCCCTGATGGACGCGCTGCGCAGTGCCGGGGACCAGGACTTTGGCGGCTTCCGCGTGAACTTCAGCAAAGGCAACTCAGGCAGCCAGTGGGTGGACATGAGCGTGGTCGACGCCACCGGCAAGCTGCGCTACTGAGCGCCGACGCCCCGGCCTGCCCCGTGATCCGCCTGCCCCGTGATCCGCCTGCCCCGTGATCCGCCTGCCTCGTGACCCGCCTGCCGCCAGGCCTGCCCGCTCGGGCCCGGTCCGGATGCACCGGCTTCTTTTTCAGACCCGGCCCGCGCTGCCCCGGATCAGCGCGACGGCCGCCCAGGAGACAACGCCATGACCGCCACCGCGACCCACACCACCTTGCAGGGCACCCGCGTGCTCAGCCTGGCCCTCAACCTGCCCGGCCCCGCCGCCCTGATGCGCTGCCAGCGCCTGGGCGCCGAGTGCGTCAAGCTCGAGCCCCTGCCGCGCCACGGCGTGTCGGCCGACCCCATGGGCGCCTACAACCCCGAGGCCTACGCGGTGATGCACAGCGGCGTGCGGGTGGTCCATGCCGACCTCAAAAGCGCCGAAGGCCAAGCCCTGCTGCACACCGAACTGGCCCAGACCGATGTGCTGATCACCTCGTTCCGCCCCTCGGCCTTGCGCAAGCTCGGCCTCGACTGGGCCACGCTGTCGGCACGCCACCCGCGCCTGTCCCTGGTCGAGATCGTCGGTGCGCCGGGTGATCGGGCCGAGGAACCCGGCCACGACCTCACCTACCTGGCCGAAGCCGGCCTGGTGCCCGACCTCCACCTGCCCGCCACCCTGTTTGCCGACATGGCTGGCGCACTGCAGGCCAGCGAGGCGGTGTTGCAATGCCTGCTGGAGCGGGCCCGCAGCGGGGTCGGTGCCCGGCGTGAAATTGCGCTCAGTGAGGCCGCGCGCTGGTTGGCCTTGCCGCGCCACTGGGGCCTGACCCGCCCCGAGGGCGCGGTGGGGGGCGCCCACGCGGGCTACCGGGTTTACCGGTGTCGGGATGGGCGCGTTGCCCTGGCGGCCCTGGAGCCGCATTTTGCAGCGGCCCTGTGCCAGCAGGCCGGCATCGCCATCACGGGCCCGGAGACCCTGTTCTCGGCCGCCACACACGACGCGGTGGCCCAGTTCCTGGCAGGCCAAACCTGCGCCGCACTGGACACCCTGGCCCAGCAGCACGACGTGCCGCTGTACACCCTGGCCGATTGAGCGCGGGGCCCCGGCCCCACAGGTGTGGGTGAGGTACGGGTGTGGCACGGGTGTGGCACGGGTGAGGCGAGGATGAGGCGCGGCCAGGGCGGATCGGCTCAGGCCTGACGCTTCAGCGCAGGCGCTCGACGCGGAAGCCGCGTTGCTCCAGCAGCGTGGGCAGGCCCGTTGGCCCCACCATGTGCAGCGAGCCCACCGCGCCGAACACGCGCAGGCCCTCGGCGTGCAGCGCTTCGAAGCGGTCGGCCAGGCCCGGGTTGCGGTCGTCCATGAGCTTCTTGAGCTGGCTGCGGTCCAGCGGGGTCTTGAGGCATTCACACCAGTCGGCGTAGCGCTCCAGGGTCTGCAGGTCGCCCTGCTCCCACAACTGGGCCAGGCGGGCCAACATGCGGCGCGACTGGCCTTGTTCCAGCTCGTCCAGCGTGCGGCCCACCAGGGTGTTGGCGTCGGCGTCGTTGGGCGCGAGCAGCGCGCTCATTTGACCCGCAGCCGACTCCAGCGAGACCAGCGGGCGTTCACCGCGGCGGGCCAGCACGGCCAGCATGATTTCGGTGCCAAAGCTGGGCTGCAGGCCATCGCGGCGGCCCGACAGGAAGGTCAGCGTCAGCGCCTGCACCTCGGGCGGGGCCGTGCCCAGCGCCGCTGCGGGCAGGCACTCGGCCTGCCAGCGTTGTTGCAAGCGGGTCTGCAGGGCCGGCGACAGCTTGCGCTGCACCCCCTGGGTGATCGAGGCCAGCTCGCGCTGCAGGTCGGGATCGAAGGGGTTGAGCTCGAGCCCGGTCACATCGGTTTGTGCCAGGGCCTCGCTGATCAGGGGCCCCGGGGCCATCCACTCGGCCTTGCCCGCGTGGAAGGTGCCGTAGAGGTAGGAGCTGCGCTCGTCGCGCGTGACTTTCCACAAAAAGCCACGGTCGGTGGCCTTCTGGGCGGCTTGCTGGAACAGCTCGGCGGACAGGGGCGGCGAGTTGGGCGGGCAAGTATTGGCCCGTGCGGGGCTGCTGGTGGCCGCCGCCGCCGTCGCGGTGGCAGCTGCGGCCGCGGCCGGCGCGGCCTTGCTCGACTTGTGGGGGGTTTTGGCAGCCCAGGCTGTGCCTGCCAGGAGGCACAAGCCGGTCAGCGCCAGCGGGCGGGCCCAGCGCTGCCAGGTGGACAAGGGAGCGCGTGCGCTCAGGTAGGACAGGTGTTTCGTCATGGCCGGCATGTTGCCACGGCTCGGGCCTGGTGCCCGCGAAGTCCCCGACTTTACCGGGCCGATACGGTGCGAAATGCCCGCAAGCTCGGCCCACGACAACCGTCAACCCAGCCCACCCACCCGGTCCGCCCGCGCGCCGACCAAGTCACCCAGGCGCGGGCCGCCCCACCCGCGGTGCCCGCGGTGCCCGCGGGGCTAGGCCGGGCCACGTCGGGACCGGGCTCAGGCCGCGCGGCCAAAGGCCAGCATCGTCTCGATCAGCTGCTGCAAGGTGGGCTGGATCTGGGCCGCCAGGTCGGGGCGGTAGGCAAACGGCATGGCCTCGTCCATGTAGCTGCTTTGGGTCATCTCCAGCTGCACCGCGTGAAAGCCCTGCGCCGGTCGACCGTAATGCCGCGTGATGTGGCCCCCCTTGAACCGCCCATTGAGCACCGCGGTGTGACCCGGTGCACCCTGGGCCACCGCGAGCAGGCGTTGCGCCAGCGCGGGGTCGCAGCTGGCGCCGTCGGCGGTGCCCAGGTTGAGGTCGGGCAGCTTGCCCTCAAAGAACCGCGGCAGGACGGAGCGGATCGAGTGCGCGTCCCACAACAGCGCCACGCCGTGTTCGGCGCGCAGGCGCTGCAGCTCGGCCTCGAGTTGCGCGTGGTAGGGCAGCCAGACCTGCTCGCGGCGCTGGGCCACCTCGGCCGCGTCGGGCGCCTCACCGCGGGTGTAAAGCGGGGTGTCGTCAAAGGTGTCGATCGGGCACAGGCCGGTGACGCTCTGCCCCGGGTACAGGCTGGCGCCATCGGGCGGGCGGTTCAGGTCGATCACATAGCGCGAGTGGGTGGCCACCAGCATGGACGCGCCCAAAGTGTCGGCAAAGGCATAGAGCTGCTCGAGGTGCCAGTCGGTGTCGTGCACCTCGACGCCCGCGCGGCTCAGCCGGCTGGCCACGCACTCGGGCACATGGGCGCCGACATGGGGGAAAGAGATCAGCAGCGGCGTGCGGCCGCGGCGAAAACGGAACGGGGCTTCGGTGGTGTGGAAATGGGCCATGGCAAACAGGGTTCAAGCGTCGATCAGAACAAGGGCAATCCAAACAAGGTCAGGGTAGCGCGGAGGCGGTCACACCGCTGCCAGCAAGGCACTGCGCGCCTGCACAAAGGCGGGTGCCGCGGCCTCGTGCAAGGCATGGCGACCCTGCTGCACACGCAGCACCCCGCCGGTCATCACCTGGGCGATGGCCGAACTGCGGTGGCTGCCAAACACATGGGCCGACAACATGTCCTGCGCCGACAGGCCGGCCAGGGCCAGGTGCTGCGGGTCCAGCACCACGAGGTCAGCACGCTGCCCCACGGCCAGGCCCGCCACGGGCCGGGCACTGGCCTGGGCGCCCCCCGCCACGGCCTGCAGGGTGATGGCAGTGGCCACATGGGGTTGGTCGGGGGCACTCAGCACATTGCGCTGGCGGCGTTGCAAGCGCTGGCCGTATTCGAGCAGCATCATCTCCTCGGCCGCGTTGACGCAGGCATGGCTGTCCGAACCCAGGCCCCAGCGGCCACCGGCCTCGGTCCACAGGGGCAGGTCGAACAGGCCATCGCCCAGGTTGGCTTCGGTGCTGGGGCACAGGCCGGCCACGGCGCCCCGGGCGGCGGCGCGGCGGTACTCGCCTTCGTTCATGTGGGTGGCGTGCACCAGACACCAGCGGCCGTCCACCGGGGCATGGTCGAGCAGCCATTGCACCGGGCGTTGCCCGGTCCAAAGCAGGCAGTCGTCCACTTCCTGGGTCTGCTCCGCGATGTGGAGGTGGATCGGCGCTGACGGGTCCAGCGCGGTCAGGCCGGCCACGGCGTCGCGCAGGCTGTCGGGGGGCACGGCGCGCAGCGAATGGGGCGCCAGGCCCAGCCGGGCCCCCTGGGCCGTGGCGTCGGGGGCCAGGTCCTGCAGCAGGCGCAACAGGGCGTCGGTGGCATTCAAGAAGCGGCGCTGCCCTGCGTGCGGGGCCTGCTGGCCAAAGCCGCCGGTCTGGTACAGCACCGGCAGCAGGGTCAGGCCCAGGCCCACGCGCTGGGCCGCGCGCAGCAGGCAGCGCGACAGCGTGCCGGCGTCGGCATAGGGCTGGCCGTCGCTTTGGTGGTGCACGTAATGGAACTCACACACCGAGGTGTAGCCCGCCTCCAGCATCTCCAGGTAGAGCCAGGTGGCAATCGCCTCCAGCCGCTCGGGCGTCAGGTGGCCGGCAAAGCGGTACATCAGGGTGCGCCAACTCCAGAAGCTGTCGCTCTGACCCGCCTGCGCACTGCGGTACTCGGTGAGACCGGCAAAGGCGCGCTGGAAAGCGTGCGAATGCAGGTTGGGCAGGCCCGGCAGCACCGGGCCAGCCGCCCGGGCCACGCCGGGCGGGGGCGTGGTGCCGGCTTGCACCTGGGTCCACTGGCCCTGGGCGTCCCAGGCCAGCCACACGTTCTGCGCCCAGCCGGTGGGCAGCAGGGCGTGTTCAGCAAACAATTGACGAGCACTCATGAGTGAAGTCCAAGCATCCAAAGTGGTCGATTCCAATCAGCCGCCGCAGGCGCGCTGCACGATGCGGCCCTGGCGCACCACCGTGGGCTGGGCCCGCTGCCCGACCCAGTAGGCCAGTTCGGCCGGGTCTTGCACCGGCCAGAACACCAGGTTGGCCGGTCGGCCCGGGCCGACCACGCCGTGTGTGGCCTGCAGGCCCAGCGCTTGCGCCGCGTGGCGGGTCACCCCGGCCAAAGCCTCGGGCACGGTGAGGCGGAACAGCGTGCACGCCATGTTGACCATCAGCAGCAGGCTCAGCACGGGCGAGGTGCCCGGGTTGTGGTCGGTCGACACGGCCATCGCCACCCCGGCGGCGCGCAGCCCGGCGATCGGGGGCAAGTGGGTGTCGCGCAGGCTGTAGTAAGCGCCCGGCAGCAGCACCGCCACGCTGCCCGCGGCGCGCATGGCCTCGATGCCCTCGGGCGACAGGTGCTCGATGTGGTCACACGACAAGGCGCCATAGCGCGCCGCCAGCGCGGCCCCGCCCATGTCCGACAGCTGCTCGGCGTGCAGCTTGACCGGCAGGCCCAGGGCCTGCGCGGCCTGGAACACCTGCTCGGTCTCGGCGAGCGAAAACGCAATGTGCTCGCAGAACACGTCCACCGCGTCGACCAGGCCCTCGGCGGCCAGCGCGGGCAGCATCTCGTGGCACACCAGATCGATGTAGTCGCCGCTGCGGCCCGCGTACTCGGGCGGCAAGGCGTGCGCGCCCAGGAAGGTGCTGCGCACGGTCAGCCCGTGCAGCTCGGCCAGGCGACGTGCCACGCGCAACTGCTTGCGTTCGTGCGCCAGGCTCAGGCCGTAGCCGGACTTGATCTCGATCGCACACACCCCCTCGGCCAACAGGCTTTGCAGGCGCGCACTGGCGCTGGCCAGCAAGGCGTCCTCAGACGCCTCCCGGGTGGCGCGCACGCTGGAGACGATGCCGCCCCCGGCACGCGCCACGTCCTCGTAGCTGGCCCCCGCCAGGCGCAGTGCAAATTCGTTGGCCCGCTGGCCGCCGTAGACCAGGTGGGTGTGGCAGTCGATCAGGCCGGGGGTCAACCAGGCGCCGCGGGCGTCGTGGCGCACCGCATCGGCGGGCACTGGGGCAGTGTCCTCGCGCCCCACCCACTGCACCTGGCCGCCTTGCACCCACAGCGCGTTGCTGTCGGCGGGCACCCCCTCGGCCAGGCCACCGGGCCAGCCCTGCCAGTGGACCCAGAGGCCGTCCGCCCCGGGCGCTTGTGCATGCGTCATGGTCACTCCTTGAGTTCATTCGAGACGCTGTGGGGCTCGACGGCCACCCACAGCAACACCGCGTCGGGCGCCTCGGCCCGCAGCGCCGGCGTCGCAGGCACCGGCCCAGCCCCCGGCACGCCAGCCCACCACAGGCCCTGGCCCTCGCTCAGGCGCCGCGGGGCCGGCCCCACCAGCGACCAGGCGCCTTGCAGCACCATGCACAGGCCGGCGGGCGGGCTGCCCAGCGGCAGCGCCGGGCCGGCCGCGGGGGCCCGCAGCACCTGCACCGAGGCCCGGCAGACGCCGCGCCGTGTCATCACATTGAAATCATCGCAGGGCCCGCCCAGCAGTCGGCTGTGGATGGGTGCTTCGCCCGCGAAGGCAAAGGGCCGCCAAGGCGTGTCGAGGCCATGCGACACGTGGCCATCGGCTGAATCAAGTTGCACGCCGGCGCCGTCGAGCAGGGTGATCACGCGGTCCACGCCCGGGAACGCCGAAAACGGCCCATCGCTGGCGATGTGGGCAATGCTCACCCGCCAGTCAAAACCCGTCAGGTCGGCCCCGGGCGGCTGGCAGACGATCTCGCGGGTCACCCCGCCCCCGTTCTTCCAGGGGGTGGCCACCAACGTGCGGCGGTCGAAGAAGTGCCACTCAGCGAACGTCATCGGGGTCTGCTGCGGTGCCGGCGGCACGGCTCAGCCCTTCAGCATCGGCAGGTTCAGGCCATGGCGCTGTGCGCAGGCCTGGGCGCTCTCGTAGCCGGCATCGGCGTGGCGCATGACCCCGGTGGCGGGGTCGTTCCACAGCACACGGGCCAGGCGCTGGGCGGCGGCCTCGGTGCCGTCGGCCACGATGACCACCCCCGAGTGCTGCGAATACCCCATGCCCACGCCACCGCCGTGGTGCAGGCTGACCCAGGTGGCGCCGCCCGCGGTGTTGAGCAGGGCATTGAGCAGCGGCCAGTCGCTGACGGCGTCGGTGCCGTCCTTCATGGACTCGGTTTCGCGGTTCGGGCTGGCCACCGAGCCGGTGTCCAGGTGGTCGCGGCCGATCACGATGGGGGCCTTGAGTTCGCCGTTCTTGACCATCTCATTGAAGGCCAGCGCAGCCTTGTGACGCTCGCCCAGGCCCAGCCAGCAGATGCGCGCCGGCAGGCCCTGGAAGGCGATGCGCTCGCGCGCCATGTCGAGCCAGCGGTGCACGTGGGTGTTCTCGGGGAACAGCTCCTTGATCTTGGCGTCGGTCTTGTAGATGTCTTCCGGGTCACCCGACAGGGCCACCCAGCGGAACGGGCCCTTGCCTTCGCAGAACAAGGGGCGGATGTAGGCCGGCACAAAGCCCGGGAAGTCAAACGCGTTCTTCACGCCCTCGTCGAACGCCACCTGGCGGATGTTGTTGCCATAGTCGACCACCGGCACGCCCAGGGCCTGGAAGTCCAGCATCGCCTGCACATGCAGGGCGCAGGACTGGGCCGCGGCCTTCTTGAGCGCCGGGTGCTGGCTTTCGTCTTGTTGCGCGGCACGCCATTGGGCCACGCTCCAGCCCGCGGGCAGGTAGCCGTTGACCAGGTCGTGGGCCGAGGTCTGGTCGGTCACCAGGTCGGGTCGGGGGCCGCCGGCGCGGGCGCGGCGCACCAGTTCGGGCAGCAGCTCGGCCGCGTTGCCGAGCAGGCCGATCGACACCGCCTTGCCGGCCGCCGTGTACTCGGCCACCAGGGCCAGGGCGTGGTCCAGGTCACGGGCTTGTTCATCGATGTAGCGGGTGCGCAGGCGGAAATCGAGGCTGCTTTGCTGGCACTCGATGTTCAGCGACACCGCGCCCGCAAACGTGGCGGCCAGGGGCTGGGCACCGCCCATGCCGCCCAGACCCGCGGTCAGGATCCACTTGCCCTGCAGGCTGCCACCGTGGTGCTGGCGGCCGGCTTCCATGAAGGTCTCGTAAGTGCCCTGCACGATGCCCTGGGTGCCGATGTAGATCCAGCTGCCGGCCGTCATCTGGCCGTACATGAACAGGCCCTGGCGGTCGAGTTCGCTGAAGTGCTCCCAGGTGGCCCACTTGGGCACCAGGTTGGAATTGGCGATCAGCACCCGCGGGGCGTTCTCGTGGGTCTTGAAAACGCCCACGGGCTTGCCCGACTGGATCAGCAGGGACTCATCGTCCTCCAGTTGGCGCAGCGACTCCAGGATGGCGTCGTAGCAGGCCCAGTTGCGCGCGGCGCGGCCAATGCCGCCGTAGACCACCAGGTCCTGCGGGCGCTCGGCCACCTCGGCGTCGAGGTTGTTTTGCAGCATGCGGTAGGCGGCTTCGCTGAGCCAGCTCTTGCAGGTCTTCTCGGCGCCGCGCGGGGCGCGGATCACGCGGCTGGCGTCATGGCGCGGGTCGGCCGGGGTGGCGGTGATGAAAGAATCGTTGGCGTTCATGGTCAACACTCCTGAGGTCGGGGGATGAAGGCAGCAGAAAGGGACAAAAAACAGGGTCGGCTCAGGCGGCCGAGGCAAAACTGGGCAGGGCCGCGGTCAGGCAACGGGGCCAATCGCTTTGGCGGGCCCACAGGCGCATGGCCTCGATGTCGGGTGCCAGGTAGCGGTCCTGCGCCAAAAAGGCGACGCGCTGGCGGATGCCGGCGAGCAGGCCCTCGACGGCGGCCGAGCTCTTGAGCGGGCGCTGAAACTCCAGGCCCTGGGCCGCGGCCATGGCCTCGATGCCCACCACCACGGCGGTGTTGTTGACCATGTCGGTCAGGCGGCGCGCGCCGAAAGTGGCCATGGACACATGGTCTTCCTGGTTGGCCGAGGTGGGCAGGCTGTCCACGCTGGCCGGGTGCGCCAGCGACTTGTTCTCCGAGGCCAGCGCCGCGGCCGTCACCTGGGCGATCATGAAACCCGAATTGACGCCACTGTCCTGGATCAAGAAGGCTGGCAGGCCCGACAGCCCCGTGTCCAGCAGCAAGGCCATGCGGCGCTCCGAAATCGCGCCCACCTCGGACACCGCCAGCGCAATGATGTCGGCGGCAAACGCCACCGGCTCGGCATGGAAGTTGCCGCCCGAGATCACGTCGCCGTTGTCGAACACCAGGGGGTTGTCCGAGGCGGCATTGGCCTCGATCACCAGCACGCGCGCGGCGTGTTGCAGGTTGTCCAGGCAGGCGCCCATGACCTGGGGCACGCAGCGGATCGAGTACGGGTCCTGCACGCGACCGCAGTGCTCGTGCGAGTGCACGATGTCACTGCCCGCCAGCAACTCGCGCAGCGCCGCCGCCACCGCGATCTGGCCAGCTTGGCCACGCGCGGCGTGGATGCGCTCATCGAGCGGCTTGACCGAGCCCTTGATGGCCTCGAGCGACAGCGCGCCAGCGGCCAGGCCCGCGGCAAACACCTCTTCCGCGCCAAACAGGCCGGTCAGCGCCAGCGCGGTCGACACCTGGGTGCCGTTGAGCAAGGCCAGGCCTTCCTTGGGCCCTAGCACAAAGGGGCTCAGGCCGATGCGCGCCAGCGCCTCGGTGCCCCCCAGGCGGCCGCCCTCGGGGGTCATGACCTCGCCCTCGCCGATCAGCACGCAAGCCAGGTGGGCCAGCGGCGCCAGGTCGCCCGAGGCACCGACCGAGCCCTTGGCCGGGATGACCGGCAGCAGATCGGCATTGGCCAGCGCCAGCAAGGCGTCGATCAGCTCGGGCCGCACGCCCGAATGACCACGCGCCAGGCTCACCGCCTTGGACGCCAGCACCAGGCGCACCACCGGTGCGGGCAGCGCCTCGCCTGTGCCCACGCTGTGCGACAGCACCAGGTTGCGCTGCAACTCGGCCAGGCGCTCGTGCGCGATGCGGGTGCTGGCCAGCTTGCCAAAGCCGGTGTTGATGCCATAGACCACCCGGTCCTCATCGACGATGCGCTGGATGCTGGCCTGGGCCGCCAGGATGGCCTCGCGCGCCGAGCCGTGCAGGGCCAGGGTCACCCCACCGGCCTGGATCTGGCGCCACTGCGCCAGGCTGACCTGGCCCGGCTGCAACACCAGGGTGGCGCAGGTGGCGGGGTTGTGAAGGCTTGTTGATGTCATGTTGACCATCCTGTCTATACAAGTTAACGCAAAACAAAATCAGGGGCTGAACACCCGGTGTTCAGCCAAAAACCGGGTTGCCGTCGGCGCGAAAACGGCTGCCCAGCCGGTAGCGCGACGCCGGATGCAAACAGCGCACCACGGTCACCGGCACGCCACGCGTCCAGGTGCGCCGCGTCAGCAGCAGGCAGGGTTGCTGCACCTGCATGGCCAATTGCTCGGCCTGCTCGGCGCTGGGCAGCACGGCGTCGACCACATGCTCCACCTGGTCGAAGGGCACGTTGCGCACCAGGTACTCGGACGGCTGCATCTGGGTGAAGTCCTGGGCGCCAAAGTCGGGCACCACACGCGGGTTGACGTAGCGGTCCTCCAATTGCACCGGCACCCCGTCCTCGAGGTGCACGCAGACCGAATGGAACACCGAATCGCCCAGGCGCAAATCCAGCGCAGCAGCCACTTCCATCGAGGCCGAAATGCGCTCCACCGTCAGCACCTCGCAGCGGTAATCGTGGCCGCGCTGGCGGATCTCGCTGGCCAGGTTGGCGATCTGCAGCAGCGTGGATTGCGGCTTTTCTTCGGCCACAAAGCTGCCCACACCGGCCACCCGCACGATGCGCCCCTGCTCGCTGAGCTCGCGCAGCGCGCGGTTGACGGTCATGCGCGAGATGCCAAACTGCGCCACCAGCTCGTGCTCGGACGGCAGGCGGTGGCCGGCCGGCCAGGAGCCGTCCTGGATCTTGCGCGAGATGTGGTCCTTGATCTGCTGGTACAGGGCCAGCGCCGGGGCCGGCGCGGCGGCGCTCACCGAGGCCACGGTCGAACTGACCGAGGGCATTTGGGAGGCGGCTTTGCGGCGGCTGGCAGGGGTAGGCGACATGGGGCGCAATGGTAACGAGGTGGGCCGCTCAGTGGGTGGCGGCGGCCATGGACTCGGCGCGGATCTCTTCGGTCAAGCGCGCCTTCAGGTCCATGAACTCGGGGCTGGTCTTGATCGTGTAGTGGCGCGGGTGCGGCAAATCCACCGCCAGCTCGGTCTTGATGCGACCGGGCCGGGCACTGAACACCGCCACGCGGTTGGCCATGAAGATGGCCTCGTCGATGTCGTGGGTGACAAACAGCACCGTCTTGCGCGAGGCCTCCCAGATGCCCAGCAGCAGCTCCTGCATCAGCACCCGGGTCTGGTTGTCGAGCGCCCCAAAGGGCTCGTCAAGCAACAGGATCTTGGGGTCGTTGGCCAGCGCGCGGGCAATCGCCGTGCGCTGCTGCATGCCGCCCGAGAGCTGCTTGGGAAAGTGGTGCTCGAAGCCACGCAGGCCGACGCGGGCGATGAAGAAGTCGCTGCGCTCTTTTTGCTGCGCCTCGCTCAGGCCCCGCTCGCGCAGGCCAAAGCGCACGTTCTGCTCGATGGTCAACCACGGGAACAGGGTGTAGCTCTGAAACACCATGCCGCGGTCGGCCCCCGGGCCCTGAACGGGCTGGCCGTCCAGCAGCACACGGCCGCTGGTGGGGTGGTCCAGGCCGGCCACGATGCGCAGCAAGGTGCTCTTGCCACAGCCCGAGGGGCCGAGGATGGTGACAAAGTCGTTGTCCCGCACCTCGAAGTCCACCGGCAGCAAGGCCTGGGTCTTCTGACCCCGGTTCGACTCGAAAGTGCGTGACACGCCCTGGATGGACAGCTGGCTCATTTGAAAAAGCTCCACACGAACAGGCGCCGGTTCAGGGCCTTGAAAGCGAAGTCCGACACCAGCCCGATCAGGCCGATGACGATGATGCCGAAGATGATCTGGCCGGTGTTCAACAGCGCCTGGCTGTCGGTGATCATGTGGCCGATGCCCGAGGACGAGCCAATCAGCTCGGCCACGATCACATAGGTCCAGGCCCAGCCCAGCACCAGGCGCAGGGTCTCGGCGATCTCGGGCGCAGCGCCCGGGATCAGCACGCGGCGCACCACGCCCTGGCCACTGGCGCCCAGGGTGTAGGCGGCCTCGACCAGGTCCTTGCGAGCCCCCCCGACGGTGACCGCGACCATCAGCACGATCTGGAAGAACGAACCAATGAAGATCACCAGCACCTTCTGCAACTCGCCGATGCCGGCCCACAGGATCAGCAGCGGGATGAAGGCCGACGCGGGAAGGTAGCGGCAAAACGAGACAAAGGGCTCAAAGAACGCCTCCACCCCTTTGTAGGCCCCCATCGCGATGCCCAGCGGGACGGCCAGCACCGAAGCCAGCACGAAGCCCCCGAGGACGCGCCACACCGTCATGCCGATGTCCTTGTGGAAACCGTACTCGGTGAACAGCAGCCACGCCTCCTGGGCCATCGTGACCGGGCTGGCCAAGAAGGTGGGCGACACATAGCCGCCGAGGGTGAAGCCGGCCCAAACGGCCACAAACAGCACGAAAAAACCCAAGCCCAGCGCCCAGCGCGCGCGCGGGCTCACGGGCTCCAGCGGCCGCCAGCCCGAGCGGGCGGCCGGTGCCGGACTTTGCAGGCTCGGTGGTTGCGCCGTGGGCAAGGACGCGCCGGCAGAGGATGCAGTCGGAGCGGCCATGGGTTTACTTGATGAAGCTCGCGTCGAAGGTGGCGGCCAGGTTCTCGGGCGCCTTACGGATGATGCCGGCCTCCAGCAGGATGGTGGTGGCGTCCTTCATGAAGGCGGTCAGTTCACCGGCGAAGAACTTCTGGTTGGCGGCCTTGTCCTGCCAGCGCAGGTAGGCGGCCGACTTGGCGAACTGCTCGCCAGTCTGCTTGACGGCCGAGCCCATCAGCTCGTGCGACTTGGCGGGTTCGGCCTTGATCATCTCCAGCGCCGCGAAGTACGAATCGGTCAGGGCCTGGGCGGCCTTGGCGTTGGCCTTGAGCCAGGTGGGGTCGCAGCCCACGGTGTCCATCACCATCGGGTAGTCCAGCGTGGTGGCCAGGATCTTGCCCGCGCTGGCGTTGTCACGCACCGTGGACAGGTAGGGCTCGTAGGTCATGGCGGCGTCGTTCTGACCGGCCACAAAGGCCTGGGCCGCGGCTTGCGGGGCCAGGGTGGTGATCTTCACGTCCTTCAGGCTCATGCCGTTCTTGCTCAACATCCAGGCCAGGCCAAAGTACGGTGCGGTGCCGGGGGCATCGACGCCGATGGTCTTGCCCTTGAGGTCGGCAAAGCCCTTGATGTCGTTGCGCACGGCCAGGCCGTCGGCACCGTAGGACTTGTCCATCTGGAAGATCTGCACGATGGGCACGCCGTTGGCGTTCCAGGCCACGTGGGTCTCGACCGTGGTGGCCGCGCACTGGATGGCCTTGGAGGCCAGGGCCAGGTGACGGTCCTTCTGCGGGATCATCTTCAGTTCGACGTCCAGGCCGTGCTTCTTGAAGATGCCGGCCTTGTCCGCCAGGGTCAGCGGCGCGAAACCGGTCCAGCCGGACATGCCCAGCACGATCTTGGTTTCCTGCGCTTGCGCGGGCGCCGCCAGGCCCACAGCCAGACCCACGGCCGCCATCAGCGACGCCACTTTGAAGGTAGAACGACCCATTTCTCTGCTCCTAAATTGCTGAAGAAAACCAGTTCCCACACAGCGCCCTGAGGCCCCGTGCACTTGCCCACCCGGACCGTCATGCGGAGCGGGTGAATTGCTGTCTATACAAGCCACGTCGACAGACTGCCCGATGCCTCAGCCCCAAGGCCTGTGAGGGCTGGAGTGTGAATCACCAAGCTGGTGCACCTCATCAGGATTTGCACCAATATGCTGTCTATACAGGAGCTGTTAGCCAAGCTGGCTAAAGCCATGCAAACGGTGTGCCAGGACAGCTCAGTCGGCACGCGCGGATCCCGTCGGAAGGCGTGGGCCAGCCGCTTCACCTCGACGTGCCCGACACCTTCCAGGTCGCAGTGCGGGTGCCGATGGGCCGCGATGGCAAGCACGGAACACCGCTGGGCGCGCCGGGCCTGCGCGCGGCCCGACCGGGCTCAGAACAACCAGGGGTCGTGCAGCGGGTCGCCCAGCTCTTGGCGCAGGAAGTCCAGCAAGGCGTGCACTTTGCGCGGCACGTGCTTGCGGCCCGAGTACGCCGCCCAGATCTCCCAGCGTTCGCCCACCCAGTCGGGCAAGACCCGGACCAGGGCGCCACTGCGCAGATAGGGTTGGGCGTGCACCGACAACATGCCCACCAGCCCCAGGCCGTGCAGCGCCGCGTGGCGCAAGGCCTCGGGGCTGTTGGAGTGGAACTTCGGCGCACCGGGGTGGAACTCGAACGGGTCCACCGCCCCCTCTCCGACCCAGGTCAGCATGAAGGTCTCGGGCAGCTCCTTGCTGCTGGGGATCAGGCAGTTGTGGCGCACCAGGTCTTTGGGGTGCAGGGGCAGGCCATGGCGCTTCAGGTACTGGGGCGCGGCGCACAACACGCCCGAGGTCATGGCCAGGCGACGGGCCACAAAGTCGCCGCTCGGCAGGGGCTGACGCGAGAACAGGATGGTCAGGTCGGCGTCCAGGTCGGGCGTCATCTGCAGCCGGTCCGCCACCTGCACGTCCAGCTCCAACTGCGGGTACAGGGCCGAGAAGCGCGGCACGCGCGGGATCAACTGGGTGACGGCAAAGTCCAGCAGGGAATTCACCCGGAGCACGCCCGAGGGCAGGCTGTTGTAGGTGGTGACTTCGTCCTGCGCCGCGCGCAAGGCCTCCACCGCCGGGCGGACCCGGCCCGCATACAACTCGCCGGCCTCGGTCAGCGACAGGGTGCGCGTGGTGCGGTTGAGCAGGCGGGCGTTGAGCTTGTGCTCGAGGTCCTGGATCAGCCGTGTGACCTTGGCTGGCGAGGTGTTCAGCGCGCGGGCAGCCGCGGCAAAGCCGCCGTGGTCGATCACGGCCAGCAGGGCATGCAAGGCGTCGAGTTGGTCCATGGGGGGGGTTCCGGGCGGGCGCTGCCGACGCCCGCACAGCATTCTGTGACGCGACGACTCGGAGCGAGCGGTAAAGCGATGGTAAAGCAGGCCCTTGCGCCGCGCTGGCACGGGGCTTTGGGCTTGGGCCGCACCGTCAAAGCAGGGACAATCCCGCCAGACACCAGGCCCGCAACCAGGCGGCCACGCCCCCTCCCAACGTCTGTGCAAGCACCACCATGATCACTGTCCACCACCTCGAAACCTCGCGCTCGCAGCGCGTGCTCTGGCTGCTCGAAGAACTGGGCCTGCCCTATGACATCAAGGTCTACCAGCGCGACAAGAAAACCCGCCTGGCGCCCCCCGAGCTCAAGGCCATTCACCCGCTGGGCAAGTCGCCAGTGATCACCGATGGCGACATCACCGTGGCCGAGTCGGGCGCCATCCTGGAGTACCTGGCCGAGCGCTATGGCCAAGGGCTGGGCGGCGAACTCGCTGACCTCGAACCCCCACGCGGCACCGCACAGCACCGCGAGCACCGCTTCTGGATGCATTACGCCGAGGGCTCGCTGATGAACTGGCTGGTGATGAAGCTGGTCTTCATGACCCTGCCCACGCAGCCGATGCCGTTCTTTGTGCGCCCGATCGCACGCGCGCTGTGCGGCCAGGTGCAGGCCAAGCTGATCAACCCGAACGTGGACACCGCCATGGCCTTCATGGACGCCCACTTGGCCCAACGCCCCTGGTTCACCGGCGAGGCCCTGGGCCTGGCCGATTTTCAGATGAGCTTTGCCGTCGAGGCCGCCCTGTCGCGGGCCGACCAGCCCCAGCGCTACCGCCACCTGCAGGCCTACCGCCAGCGCATGAACCAACGCCCAGCCTACCAGCGCGCCATCGCCAAGGGCGGCCCCGTCGTGATGTGAGCCTGACGGGCGCGCCACCGTGCCACCGTGCCACCGTGCCACCGCGCTGGCGGGGGCCTGGCCAACACTGGCGCGGCCTGCGCTCGGCGCTAGAACACGCTCACCGACTCGGCCAGGCGCTCGGCCCGCCGTTGCAAGGACTCGGCTTCGGCGGCCGAGCGCTCCACCAAGGCGGCGTTTTGCTGGGTCATGTCGTCCAGGTGCGACACGGCCAGGTTGACCTGGCCGATGCCACTGGCCTGCTCCTGGGTGGCGTGGCTGATCTCGGCAATCAGGCCATTGACCCGCTGCACCTGGGTCACGATCTCCCGCATGGCCCGACCGGCCTCGTCGGCCTGCACCACCCCGCTGTCCACCTTGGCCACACTGTCGCCGATCAGCCCCTTGATCTCGCGCGCGGCACTGGCGCAGCGCTGGGCCAGGTGCCGCACCTCACCGGCCACCACCGCGAAGCCGCGGCCCTGCTCGCCTGCCCGCGCGGCCTCGACGGCGGCATTCAGGGCCAGGATGTTGGTCTGGAAGGCGATGCCATCAATCACCCCGATGATCTCGGCGATCCGGCTGCTGGCGGCGCTGAGGTCCTGCATGGTGGCGATCACCTGCCCCACCACCGCCCCGCCCTGTGCTGCCGCCTCGCTGGCACTCGCCGCGAGGGTCGTCGCGTGGGACGCCGAGGTGGCGTTGTTCTTGACGGTGGCGTTGATCTGCTCCATCGACGTGGCGGTCTCCTCGAGGCTGGCCGCCGCCTGCTCGGTGCGGCCCCGCAGATCTTGGTTGCCTGCGGCCATGCCGGCGCTGGCGGCTTGCACGCCCCCCACCTGGGCCCCGACATCGTCGACCAGGGAGCGCAGATTGAGGCCCGCCTGGTTGACGGCGCGAAGGATCATGCCGATCTCGTCCACCCGGTTCAGGTGCACGTTCTCGGCGGGCTGGCCGGCGGCCACGCTGAGGGCCTGGCGCTCGATCAGCCCCAGGGGTCGGGCGATCTGAGATTCGAGCCAGGCCCCCACCGCGGTGCTGAGGCCCAACGCCGCCAAAGCCCACGCGACCAGGGCCTCGGGCGCCACCCCGCACAGCGCGGCACCGGCCAGACTGGCCACGGCCGGCACCGCCATGGCGCAGCGCAGTCGCCCCCGCACCGACAGGGTCTGCAGCCAGGCGGTCCAGCCGCGCCAGCCGGTGCGCACGATCAGCCCCTGGTGAAACGCCCGGCCCGCGGCGCGGCCTTCGCGGAAGTCGCGGTACAGGCGCTCGGCGGCCTGCACCTCCTGCGCGCTGGGTCGGGTGCGCACCGACATGTAGCCGCTCACCCGCCCGCCCCGCGACACCGGGGTGGCGTTGGCCCGCACCCAGTAGTGGTCGCCGTTCTTGCGGCGGTTCTTGACCAGACCGGTCCAGGACTTGCCGGACTTGAGCGTGGCCCACATGTCCTCGAAGGCCTGCACCGGCATGTCCGGGTGACGCACCAGGTTGTGCGGCTGGCCCATCAACTCCTCGCGCTCGAAGCCACTGACTTCGAGGAAAGCACTGTTGGCATAGGTGATGCGGCTGCTGGTGTCGGTCATCGACATCAGCGTCGCCTCGGGCGCAAACTCGAACGCCCGTTGAGACACCGGTAAATTCATCCTCATGGCAAGCTCCGATCAGATTCAAGGCCCCCAAAAAGGGGGCGAGGGGTTTCGACCCCGGTGGGTCCATCAGTCGCCGGGCGACTGGTAAAGCAGGCGCGCCAAGGCCCGGCGCTCCAGCTCGGTCGGGTTCAGGATGTCGATGCGCTTGTAGCCCAGCGCAATCACCCCCTCCGCCTCAAGCTCCTTGAGCGCCCGGTTCACGTGCTGGCGCGAGGCCTGAATCAACACCGCCAGGTCCTCCTGCGAAATGTGAACCCCGCCCTCATTCAGGTCGCTGGAGCGGATCGAAGCCGACACCCCAAACTGGAACAAGGCCGAGATCAAACGCTCCTTGGTCGGCCCGGCATAGAGCAGGAGGGCCAGCTTGATGCAGTGACGCTGGTACAGGATGGCGGCCTCCGCCACGGTTTGCCACAGCACTGGACGGGCGGCCAGGCGCTGCTTCAACACCGCGGTCGGAATCGCCAGCGCCAAGGCATCCTCGGCCACATAGAACTCATAGCAGGGCTCATCAGAAAATGTTTTTCCTAATAACTGGGAAAGCCCTATCAAAATCGAGGACTGCACCAAGCCGAACCGAACCAAGCCCTGTTCATTCCTCAGGCAAGCCCATGCCGAACCGGTCACCAGAAAAATCAACTCCTCCGCACGATAATCTTGATAGAGCAAGTCAAATTTTGAATAAGAACGCAGCTCACTCTTGATAAAAAAATCATCAATATCAACAGATGACCACGTACTAAACCATTTACTCTTGCCAATCAAATCGCGGGCATACATGCGCCCGGTCGATAAAACTTTCATCCATTCACCTTCACAGCATGGGCCCGTGCGACGCGCGTCAGGCCGCAAATGAGTAACCGTTCTTACCCATTTTCTTGACGTCATACAGGGCCAGATCGGCCTCATTCATGAGTTGCCCCACCGTCATGCCAGGGCGAAAACAAGACACGCCCGTGCTCACCGTCACCCACAGGTGTTCGATCGGGCGGTCGGTGAAGGCCGCGTTGATGCGGACCGCCAGGGCTTCGGCCTGGGCCCGCCCACCACGGCTGAGCACCGCAAACTCCTCGCCCCCGATGCGCGCGCACGCCGCATCACCCGCAATCGCCCGGATGCGAGCCGCCACCGAGCGCAACACCTGGTCTCCCATGGCATGGCCATAGCGGTCGTTGACGCACTTGAAGTCGTCCACATCGACCAGCAGAAAATGCAGCTCGTGGGCCTCTGCGGACACCACGGCCCGCTCCAGCTGCGTCATGAAAGCACGCCGGTTGTTCAGCTGGGTCAAACCATCCCGGTAAGCCAATTCCGCCAACCGGCGATTGGTTTGGTACAAGCGCAGGCGCTCCAGAAAGTAGAGGCTGTTCAACAACAGTCCAAACACCAGGGCAAACACCACCAGACAAGCCATCCAGGCCCATTCCGGCGACTGCAGAATGGCCAGCCGCCGGGGCCAAAGCAAGGTGGCATCGATCAGGCTGGCGCAGACCATGAATGCCAATGGCTCATGGTGCAAAGGCGACATGGCCACCACCACCAACGAGGCAATCGCCAGCACCCAGTACAAAGCGCTTGGCGATGCGTGCACCACATGGGCCAGGGCATTGGCAATGACCAGCGCGAAAGTGGCCCGACCGATCGCCCGCACCACGGCGCTGGCGCCGCGATCGGTCAAGAAAGCGGCGGCCAGAATCATCAGGCCATAGAGCAGCAAAAGGCCCCAGTCCAAATGGGCGTCGGCTGGTGCCACGACCGCCGCAACGCCCCAGGCCAGGCAGGCCGTGATTTGCACCACCAGCGCTGAGCGCCGAAATCGACCTTCGGCATAGGTTAAAAACTGGCCATATTCAGTCCAGGTTTTTAAGCCGACTCGACTTTGAATTCTATTGATCATTTTATTCAGGAGCATTTAAAGCAGAAAAACACTCCAAACCGGACGCTGCCATGCCTCAAAAAACCAGTCCAAGTGGTCTGAGAGACAGGATCCCAACATGGCTGCCATTGTCCGCAGCCTGGGAAAAAGCCAGCAAGGCAAAATTGTCAGATACATGACACTTTTTGCAACAACTTGGCCAAAGCGTGATTTTTTTGGGACTCACCAAAGCCGCGGATTGAATCCAGCAGATCCCGGCAAATATCCACTTAAAAATGCGTGAATTGCAAGAACAAGTGCGCAAAAAACGCAGATCGGCGCCCCCCCCTCGGCAGGGCCTTGACGCCTCCGTACCAACCGCCTCAAGGCGCCAGCCGAAGCCGCCGGGGCGATCGGGGCGCTGACCACCGCCTGTGGGCCCAGGCGAACGGCCTCAGGCCAGCACCACGCGGTTGCGCCCCGCGGCCTTGGCCTGGTAGAGCGCGGCATCGGCCCGGGCCAGCACCGAGTCACTCTGGGGGTCGCCCGCGCCCACCACCGCCACCCCGATGCTGACGGTGCAGGCGGGGGCCTGGTCGTCATCGGCCTGCTGGGCCAGCCGCTGGCAGAGTTGCTCGGCCAGCGACAAGGCGAGCTCGGCATCCGCCCCGGTCACCAAAGCCATGAACTCCTCACCGCCGTAGCGGCCCAGGGTGTCCGAGGCGCGCAGGCCTTGCTGCAAGGTGGCGGCCACCCGGGCCAGCGCCCGGTCGCCGGCCTGGTGGCCCAGGGCGTCGTTGATGCGCTTGAAATGGTCCACATCCATCAACAGCAAGGCGTAGGGCTGGCGCTGGGTCTGCCAACGGGCGTGGGCCTGGTCGATCCGCGTGGCCAGGGCGCGGCGGTTCAGCACGCCCGTCAGGTCGTCGTGGGTGGCCAGGTGCTCGAAGCGCTGCCGAAGGTATTCGCTGAACATCAGCAAACCACCTACCAGCAGCAGCATGACCGAGAAGCCAAAGGTGCCGACATAGACCGTGTGGATCACCGACACCGGCTCAAAGCGCTGGGTGTCCGGCCGGTCGATCCACCAGGTCGCCACGGCGCGGACCAGCAGGACGCCGGTCTGCCAGACCATCGCCGCCCCCATCAGGCGCGCCGACAAGCCCCGCCCATGCACCCACAGCAAGCGGGCATGGGCGGCACAGACCCAGGCCATGGTCGAGGCAAAGGTCATCATGCGGACCCGGTAATCGGGCCAGACACTGGAGAAGCACAGCAGCACCAGCAAGCACAACGCCGTGCCCGTGAGCCAGGGCCACCAGCGCCAGGGCCGGTGCAAAAAGCGGCTGGTGCCCGCCAGCATGGCGATGTTGCAGCCCAGCAGCAGGCCATTGCCGCCCACCAGCACCAGCGCTGACGGCACCCGCCCTTCGAGCCCGAACAGCAGCGCCGAGGCCACCGCCATCAGCGGCGCCACGCCCCAATGCCCCAAGCCCTGCACCGGGCTGCGGAAATGCAGTCGTACCGCGAGCAGCACCAAGCCCATGGTGGTGCACACCAGGCCACCGAACAGGTTGAAGCTGCGGAGGTCCAAAGGGGTCATGGGCGGTCGTTGAGGCGGGCCGTTGGGTCGGAAGGTCGAAATCGAGGATCGGCAGGCATTCACCGCCTCGGGCATGGGTGTTCTGAAAATACCATGCCGACGGGTCAGCGCCGACCAGCCGCCCCAAGGACAAAGCCCCTCGGAAGTGAAATCCTACCTGCTTGGGGGCTTTGCCAGGCCAGCCCAAACCCCCTCAAAATGGCTGGTGCGGCGGCCCACGACGCCGTCCCGCCCTCCCCCTCGCTTCGCCGCGCGGCTTCGGACCTGCCGCCCCCACCTTGGATGCCTGAGACGCCATGACCCGTGATTTGACTTCTTCGCTGGCCCCCCAACGCCCCCTGATCGGCCTGGCCTTGGCGCTGGCCTGTGCCTGGCTGAGCGGCTGCAGCACCGCCCCGCAGGCGGGCGCGCCCGCCGCCACCGCGCCCGCCGCCGCCCGCACCATCAGCCTGCCCTTGCGCATCGGCTGGATCGACGGCCTGGAGGCGCGGTACGTGACCACCGATGTGTCGGACGCCGCGCTGGCGGTCGAGCAAAAGGCCAACCATGCCCCTCGACTGGCGCGCTCAGCCCGCGCCCCCGCGGGGCTGAACCTGCTGGAACGGGTCTACAAAGTGAGCAACTTCCAGCAGGCCCCGGTGTTCCAGTCGGCCCCGCAACCGGTGGGTCCTGCCAGCCAGGACCTGTCTTACAGCCCCTTGTGGCGCCTGACCACCGTGACCTGGAAGCAAGCCTCGCAAGCGCGGGAACTGCGCTCGGAGCAGGCCATCCTGGCCGCCGAGGACGAGGGCCTGCTGACCGTGCAAGCCACCGACCTGGTGTTGAATTGCCCCATCTTGGCCATCGAGGGGCGCGGTCGCCTGGAGGGCGTCAGCTGGCCCTGAGGCCGCGGTCAGCCACGGCTCAGGGCCCGCTCAACCCGCAACCCACAGCGAACCGCCTGCCGCGCCACCGCGAGCGCCAGCCATGGCGGCGGCTGTCGCCCGGCACGCTCAGGCCTGGGTGTTGAGCCCGGTGAGCAGGGGATTGGACGGCGGCCACGACACGGCGTCGGTCACATGGCCGCGGGGGTTGTAGGTACCGGCGGCCGAACGCTCGCGGCGCTCGGCCTGGGTCAGGGCGTTCTGCACCCAGGCTTGGGTGGCGGCCGCGCTGCCTTGCTGGCGGCGTGCTTGTTCGGCGATCAACTGGGCCAATTGCTGGCTCAGCAAATCCATTTGCAGGCGCAGCACCTTGGTCTGCGCCAGCTTCTCCTTGGCCGGGGCATCGGAGCGCACCAGCGCCTGCAGCTTGACGCTCAGCTTGGCGATCTGCTGGGTCAGCTTGGTGATCTGGGCCCGCAGGCCGTCGTCGCTCGCGCCGCCCCCGGGGGAAGGTGGTGTGCTCGACACCGGTGAAATCGACATGGTGCGCCCCCCTCCCCTTGATTGGCGTGCTGCCTCATCATCGGCCAGCGGGGCGCAAACTTGAGGCCCGGGCGGGCCCGCGCCGGTCGGTGCCGGCGCGCACTGTTCAGTCCAGCCAGCGCTTGATGCGCCCGGCCAAGGCCTCGGTGCTGATGCCGTAACGGTCGTGCAAGGTGGGCAAGGCCCCGGCATCGAGGTAGGCATCGGGCAGCCCGGCGAGGCGGAAGCGCGCCGGCTGCACCCCGTTTTGCAGCAGGCTGCTGGCCACCGCCTCGCCCAGACCGCCCACCACCGAGTGGTTCTCGGCCACCACCACCAGGCGCGGCTGGCGCAGCACTTCGGCCAGCACCGTCACCTCGTCCAGCGGCTTGATGGTCGGGCAGTGCAGCACCGCCACACCGATGTTGTCGGCCTTCAGGCTTTGCGCCACCTCCAGTGCGCGCATGGTCATGAAGCCGCTGGAGATGATCAGCACCTCGTTGCCGTCGACCAGGCGCTTGGCCTGGCCCAGTTCAAACTGGTAGTCGTACTCGTCCAGCACCAGGGGCACATTGCCGCGCAGCAGGCGCATGTAGACCGGGCCCGGGTGGGCGGCGATCTGGGGCACGGCCTGCTCGATGTCCAGCGCATCGCACGGGTCCACGATGGTCAGGCCGGGAATGCCGCGCATCATGGCGATGTCCTCGGTGGCCTGGTGGCTGGGGCCGTAGCCGGTGGTCAGGCCCGGCAGCGCGCAGCACATCTTGACGTTGAGGTTCTCCTCCGCGATCACCTGGTGAATGAAGTCGTAGGCGCGCCGGGTACCAAACACCGCGTAGGTCGTGACAAAGGGCAGCAGGCCTTCCTTGGCCATGCCGCCGGCCGCGCCCATCAACAGCTGCTCGGCCATGCCCATCTGAAAGTAGCGCTCGGGGTACGCCTGGGCGAACAGGTGCAGGTCGGTGTACTTGCCCAGGTCGGCGGTCATGCCGACGAGGTCGGGGCGCTGCGCCGCCAGGGCCACCAGGGCCTTGCCAAAGGGGGCGGCCTTGACGCGCTGGCCCTCGCCCGCGATGGACGCGATCATGGCGGAGGTGGTCAGGCGGGGTTTCTTGTCGGCAACGGTGTTCATGCGGTGGCTCCTTCGGCTTGAGACTGGTCCAGGACGGCGAGGGCCTGCTGCCACTCGGGTGGATCGACCCGGATGAAATGGTTTTTGTCGCGGGTCTCCAGGAACGGCACGCCCTTGCCCATCAGGGTGTTGAACAGGATCACGCGCGGTTTGGGCTCGGTCAGCCCGCGCGCGGCGTCAAAAGCCGCCAGCACGGCGGCCAGGTCGTTGCCGTCCACACGCTGCACATGCCAGCCAAAGGCGGCCCACTTGTCGGCCAGAGGCTCAAAGCCCAGCACCTGGGTGGACGGGCCATCGGCCTGCTGGTTGTTGATGTCGACCAGGCAGATCAGGTTGGCCAGGCCGTGGTGGGCCGCCGACATCGCGGCCTCCCAGGTCGAGCCCTCATCGAGCTCGCCGTCGGACATGGAGTTGTAGACAAAGGCCGGGTTCTGCTTGTGGCGCAGGCCCAGGGCCATGCCCACTGCAATCGGCAGGCCCTGGCCCAGCGAACCGCCCGAGATCTCCATGCCCGGGGTGTAGCTGGCCATGCCGGACATGGGCAGACGGCTGTCGTCGCTGCCGTAGGTCTCCAGCTCCGACTCGGGGATGATGCCGGCCTCGATCAGGGCCGCGTAGAACGCAATGGCGTAGTGGCCGTGGGACAGCAAAAAGCGGTCGCGCTGCTCCCACTGCGGGTCATCGGGCTTGAAGTTCAGCGCATGGCCATAGGCCACCGCCAGCACATCGGCCCAGCCCAGGGCCTGGCCGATGTAGCCTTGGCCCTGGACTTCGCCCATGCGCAGGGCGTAGCGGCGAATGCGGTGCGCGCACTGCGCCAACGCAGGGAGTCGTTCTGCGGATGAAATCATGGAATAGCTCCTGAAAAAAATAAGGGGGCGCTCAGCGCAAGATCGACGCGGGCCAGTAAGACACCAGCGCCAGCACCAGAAATGCCACGAGGTAGAAAGGGCCCAGTTCACGCACGGTCTGACCCACCTTCACTCTGGCCAGCGCGCTGGTGATGAACAGCGTGGTGCCCACCGGCGGCGTGTACAGCCCAATCGCCAGGTTCACAACCATCATGATTCCGAGTTGAACCGGGTCCATGCCAATGCTCGCGGCCAGCGGCAAGAAGACGGGTGTGAGCAGCAGCACCGCGGCAGGCAGGTCGATGAACATGCCGATGAACAACATCAGCAAATTCATGATCAAGATGACGATCCAGTCCTGGCTCACGTTCTGGGTGATCCAGGCCGCCACGCCAGCGGGCATCTGGTCATAGGTGAGCAACCAGCCAATGGCGGCTGAAGCCATGATCACCAACAGCACGACCCCTGTGGCGAGCCCCGCGGACACCACGGCGTCGTTCAATCGCTTGAACGAGAGGTCTCGGTAGACCAGCAACGACACCGCGCCAGCGTACAAGGTGGACAGCACGGCTACCTCGGTCGGTGTGGCGATGCCAAAGCGCAGGAACACCACGATCAGCACCGGCAGCAACAGCGCGGGAGACGCGTACAGCAAATGGGTGCCGAACACGCGCCAGTCAATGGGCGCCAGATCGCGCGGGAAATTGCGGCGCTTGCCCACCCACCAGCACATGAACATGAAGCCACCGCACATCAGCATGCCCGGCAGGATGCCGGCCACAAACAGCGCGGCAATCGAAGCGTTGGCCGTCAACGCAAACAAAATCATCGGGATCGATGGGGGAATCAGGATGTCGATGGTGGCGGCAGCGGCCAGGGTGGCCGCAGAGAAAGCCGGCGGATAGCCCAGTCGCTTGTGCCAGGGGATCAACAGCGAGCCGATGGCGGAGGCATCTGCCACGGCCGAACCCGACACGCCGCCAAACAGGGTGGACGACAAGACCCCCACCTGCGCCGGGCCGCCATGGAAACGGCCGATCAGCGTGGACAGCACGCCCACCAGCGACGTCCCCAGGCGTCCGCCCATCATCAGCGAGCCGGTGAGCATGAAGAACGGAATGGCGATCAGCGGGAAACTCTGCACCTGCGCCACCATTTGCTGAACCAGCAAATCCAGGGGGACTTTGTCAGAGGTGGCGGCCGCCGCCATGGCCGCCATCAGCAGCGCGTGGGCAATGGGCACCGCAAGCACGGCGCCGGAGAGAAAGACGATCAGAATGAGTGCACTCATGGCATGTTCCTTGGCGGGGTGTGCGGCGGCTTACCAGTGCGCTTCGGGCGCCACAGGCTCGTCAAGCGGTTCATTCGACATGGCTGGCGTCAGCCAAGCGTTCCAGGCCGATTTCATGGCGAGCAAGCCCAGCATCAGCAGCCCAACCGCGACACAGCCGTAGGTCAAGGAACCGGGCACTTGCAAGATGGGTGATTTCTCGTCGTGCACGATGTCCAGCATCTGGCAGGTGGCCCAAGCCAAGGTGCCGTAAAGGCCAGCCACCACCAGCCATGTCGCGATGGCGGTCCGGCGGCGCCAGGTGGCCGGGATGGCCTCCATCAGGAAGGTGGTGGTGATGTGGGCCCCGTGCGCCGCGGCCAGCACCACGCCCGACATCACCAGCCAGGGGAACAGCAACTCGGGCACTTCGTTGGCCCACTGCAGGCTGCTACCGGTCGCATACCGCAGCACGGTGTTGGCAACCAGGATCACGAAGATCACGGCCGTGCTGATCCAAAGGAACAGACGGCACAGGCCAATGACGGCCAGTTCGATGAAGTTCATCGGAAAACTCCTTGGGCTGGATGGGCCCGGCGGATGCACCGGCCCCATGCAGCGTCTGAATGGAAGGGCGGGCCATGCCCGCCCTGGCGGGTCAACGCGCGGCCGCGATGACCTTCTTGAGGTAAGCACCCATCGGGGTGGCCAACCACTTGTCATCGACTGCCGAGGTGGCCTTGGCAAAGGCGCTCTTGTCGACCTGGGTGACCTGCACCCCCTTGGCCTTGAGTTCGGCCAGCAGCTTGTCGTCCGCTTCCTGCGACATCTTGCGTTGCAGGGCGGTGGCTTCGGTGGCGGCGTCGGTGACCGCCTTGCGGTCGGCCTCCGAGAGGCGGTCCCAGCTGCGCTTGCTCATGAGGAAGGGCGTCATCTGGAACATGTGGCTGGTCAGGGCCAGGTGCTTTTGCACCTCGTACAGCTTGCTGGCATGGATGTTGACCAGGGGGTTCTCCTGCCCGTCCACCACGCCTTGCTGCAAGGCCACGTACAACTCGGCAAACTTGATCTGCTGCGCTTCAGCGCCCAGCGCCTGCATGATGTCCACCAGCACCGCGTCGGGCGGGGTGCGCATCTTCAGGCCCTTCATGTCCTCGACCTTGGTGATCGGGCGCTTGCTGTTGCTCATGTGGCGGATGCCGTTGTCCCAATAGCCCAGCACCACCATGCCCTTGTCAAAGGACTTCTGCGCCAACTCCTGCCCCAGGGGGCCGTCCAGCAGCTTGAAGGCCTGGGCCGGTGTGTCGAACAGGAAGGGCATGCCGTAGGCCGCGTACTCGGGCACGGCGGCCGACACCGCCCCTTGCGAATTGGCACTCATGTCCAAGGCGCCGGTGCGCAGCGCCGTCACCATCGCGGCGTCATCGCCCAGCTGCGCCGACGGCGCCACCTGCACCTCGATGCGGCCCGCGGTCTTGGCCTTGAGCACTTCGGCAAACTTGACCGCGGCCTCGTGGCGCGGGTTGCCCGGCGCGGCGCCGTGGCCCAGGGTCAGCTTGGTGGTTTGGGCCAGGCTGGACAGGGGTAACAGGGTGGCCATGGTGGCCAGGGCGATCAGGCGGCGGGTGCGTTGGGGGGTTGGCATGGGAATGTCTCCTTTTGAGTTCTGGGATGAGGGGGCGGTCAGTGAATCAACATGCCGCCGTTGACGTCGAGCGTGATGCCGGTGCAGTAGCCGGACAAGTCACTGGCCAGGAACACGCAGGCGCCCGCGATGTCGGCAGGGCGGCCCAGGCGGGCCAGCGGGATGGTCTCGGAAATCTCGGCCTTCTTCTCGTCGCTGAGCTTGCCCTGGGTGATGTCGGTTTCGACCAGGCCCGGCGTGATGCTGTTGACGCGCACGCCGTCGACGCCGAACTCCCGCGCCATGGCCCGCGCCAGCCCCAGCACACCGGCTTTGGCGGCCGAGTAATGCGGGCCGCCAAAGATGCCGCCACCCCGCTGGGCCGACACCGACGAGATGCAGATGATGGAGCCCCCTTTTTGCGCGCGCATCGCAGGCAAGGCGGCCTGCGACATGTACAGCGTGCCGCGCAGGCTGACATCGAGGATGCGGTCGTAGTCGGCGCCGCTGATGTCCAGGGTCTTGACGGGTTGGGTGATGCCCGCGTTGTTGACCAAGGTGTCGATGCGGCCAAAAGCCTTCAGCACGGCGGCGGCGGCGGCTTCGCACGAGGCCTTGTCGGTGACGTCGGCCACCAGCCCCAGGTGCCCTTCGCCCAGCAAGGCGGCGGCGGCGGCCGGGTTGGCGCGCTCCAGGTCAAGGATGGCGACCTTGGCCCCCTGGGCCGCCATCAGGCGGGCGGTGGCAAAACCCAGGCCATTGAGGCCGGCCCCGCCGGTGATGATGGCAACTTGGTTGGTGAGCAGCATGGTGAATATCTCCTGGTGGTGGGTCGGTGCGCAGGAGCCCCCGGCTCGGCTTGGCCAGCCCCGCTGCCGGGGCCTGGTGCCGAAGGTCTCCTGTTCTGAGACCGGATTCTGGGAGGGTGGGTAGATGATGACAAGCGAAGTAATATCAACGTAAGATGACAATCCTTCATCTGACGACAGGGTTGTCCCCATGCCCGCCTTGCCTCCGATTGCCAACCTGCAAGCCTTTGAAGCCGTGGCACGCCGCCGCAGCTTTGCGCTGGCGGCGGCTGAATTGCACCTGACAGCCTCGGCCGTCAGCCACCAGATCTCCCGGCTAGAAGCGCTGCTGGACATCCGCCTGTTTGAGCGCAGCGCGCACGGCGTGCGCCTGAGCCCGGCGGGCGAGCACTACCTGCTGCATGTGGGGGCCGCCCTGTCCGCCATTGCCACCGCCACCGACGACCTGCGACAGGGGATCCGGAACAGCCTGTACGTGCACTCGGCGCCCAGCATCGCCAGCCTCTGGTTGATGCCGCGGCTGCGCCGCTTTGCCCAGGCCTACCCCGACATTTCACTGAACCTGTCGGCGGCCCACACGCCGAGTGACTTTGCGCTGGGCCAGGCCGACATCGACCTGCGCTATGGCATTCCCCAATGGGGCGACCTGGTGGTCGAGCCGCTGTTCGAAGAGGCCATCGTGCCCATGGCCAGCCCCGAGTTCATCAAGGAACACGGCCTCAAACGCATGGAGCAGTTGCTGGAGGTGCCGCTGATCCAGAGCAATGTGAGCGTGGTGCAGTGGTCAGATTGGTTCAACCGCTTCACCCGGCTGCGCGCGCCCGACCGGTTTCCGGTGCGCTTTGACCGCGCGCAGATGTCGCTTGACGCCGCCACCCAGGGGCTGGGCGTGGCCCTGGAAAGCGTGGTGAATGCCGGCGGCCACCTCGCCGAAGGCAAGCTCCAAATGGTGTTTGGCAAGGCGCATGCCATCCGCGTCAAGGCCCACTTCGCGGTCTACCCGGAGCGCCACGCCAAGCGCCCGGCGGTAGAGGCCTTTCTGTCGTGGCTGCACAGTGAAGCGGCCAAAACCCCCAGCGCGGGCTGAGCGCCCACCGCGGCCGGTGGGCCGGCCCCAGGCCCAGGTCCAGGCCCGGTGGCAGCGCCCCCTGGCCACACGCGGTGGCGGCAAACCGGGCGCCCCATGCAAAACGCCCACGGGCGGTGAGCGTTTGGCGGGGTGGGACAGCGGTCCTGAATGGAGACCGGACTGCTGCCCCGGTGTTGGTTGCGCGAGTAGGATTTGAACCTACGACCTTTGGGTTATGAGCCCAACGAGCTACCAGGCTGCTCCATCGCGCACCGCAATTATAACACTTTCCGTCATGTCGATATGACTTCATTCAATTTTTTGTAATGAAAGACGACGCATGCCCCAAACCAGTGCCCGCCTGTCGCCCGCCCAGGGCCCCCGCCACGCACTCAGGCCCTCGGTGCGGGCAGGGTCTGGGCGCGCAAGGCCCGAAACTGTCGGGCTTCGTCGTGCAACCAGGCCTCGATCAGGCGCATGGCCTCCGAGGGGAAACGCTGGGACACAAAGTGGTAGCTGGCGTGCGATTGCACGCTGCGGCCGAACAGCGGCACCAAGCGGCCCGTGACGATGTCGTCGAGCACCAGCGCGGCGCGGCCCATGGCCACCCCCTGCCCGGCCAGCGCCGCCCCCAGCGCCAGTTGGGACAGGTTGAAGCGCTGGCCCTGCTTCAGCTCGGGCGCGGGGCAACCCATGGCCTGGAACCAGTGCAGCCATTCGGCAAACTCATCGCCACCGTCCCAGGGGCTGGCATCGTGCAACAGCCAGCCGGGGTTCAGGTCGACCGGGGTCTGCAACTCAGGGTGCTGGGCCAGGAACGCCGGGCTGGCGACGGGCACCAGCCACTCGTCCAGGAACTGGGTGGCCTGCACGTCCTCGTACTGGCCCGGGTCAAAGCGCACCGCCACCTCGATGCCGTCGTGCACCATGCGGGTGCGGTCCAGCGCGTGGAACTCGCCGTAGACCCGCAGGCCCACCTCGGGGTGTTGGCCCATGAAATGCCCCAGCCGGGGGGTCAGCCAGCGCATCGCGAACGAGGGTGAACAGCTCAGCGTGGTGGGGCCGTCGCTGCGCGGCGCACGCCGCAGCTGGGACAGCGTGCCCTCGATGGACTCGAAGCTCTCGCGCAACACCACCCCCAGCCACTTGCCCTCGGGGGTCAGCACCAAGCTGCGCGGCGTGCGGATCAACAAAGGCCGCGCCAGCCATTGCTCCAACTGCTTGACCTGCTGGCTGACCGCCCCCTGAGTGATGCACAGCTCCCCCGCTGCGCGCGTGAAGCTGCCGTGGCGGGCCGTCGCTTCAAAGCAGCGCAGCCAAGCCAACAAAGACGGAGAAAGCCTGGTTTCCATTACTCTCACTAATGTTTAACGCACTATAAATGCTTTGCCGTGGCGTGCGTCGACATGAAGAATGCACCCATGTACTGCCCAGCGGCCGCGGCCTGAATCGGTGGCTGGCAACCTGTTTTAACGGCGCACAGCGCTTACCCTGACCATGACTTTGCCTGCAAGTTCCGCGCCCACTGACACGCTGCTGCGCGCCGCCCAACCCGCGCTGTGGCTGAACCCGGCCCGCCAGCCCCAAGTGGCGGCCGAGATGCCCACCACCGAGGGCGGCCACATTAGTCTGGCCGATACCCGTGAAGCGGCGGCCCGGTTTGCCCGCTTCGCGCCGCTGCTGGCCGAGCTGTCGCCCGAACTGCGCGCCCGCCAGGGCGTGATCGAGTCCGAGCTGCTGCCCGCCCCGGCCCTGCAAGCCGCTCTGGGCCTGGCGCCCGAGCATGGCGCGCTGTGGATCAAGGGCGACCACGCGCTGCCGGTGGTGGGTTCGATCAAGGCCCGCGGCGGCTTCCATGAGGTGCTGCAATGGGCCGAGGCCCTGGCGCTGGAACACGGCCTGATCACCATCGACAGCGACTACCGCGTGCTGGGTCAGGGCCCGGCCCGGGCCCTGTTCGCGCGCCACCAGGTGGCTGTGGGCAGCACCGGCAACCTGGGCTTGAGCATTGGCGTGCTGTCGGCCGCGCTGGGCTTTCAGGCCGTGGTGCACATGTCGTCGGACGCCAAGGCCTGGAAAAAAGAACGCCTGCGCCAGCGCGGTGTCGACGTGGTGGAACACGGTGGCGACTACGAAAAAGCCGTCGCCGCGGGCCGCCAGCAAGCTGCCGCCAACCCGCTGTGCCATTTTGTCGACGACGAGCGTTCGCTCTCGCTGTTGCTGGGCTACAGCGCCGCCGCCCTGCACCTGGGCCAGCAACTCCAGGCCCAGGGTGTGACCGTGGACGCCGAACACCCCTTGTTCGTCTACCTGCCCTGCGGCGTGGGCGGCGCGCCGGGGGGCATCACCTTCGGCCTGCGCCAGCTGTTAGGCCCGCATGTGCATTGCTTTTTTGCGGAGCCGGTGCAGTCGCCCTGCTTCATGTTGCAAATGATGAGCCCCGAGGGCGCCCACCCCTCGGTCTACGACATCGGCCTGAACAACCACACCGAGGCCGATGGCCTGGCCGTGCCGCGCGCCTCGCTGCTGGCCGCCGAACTGATGCGCCCGCTGCTGTCGGGCGTCTTCACGGTGCGCGACGAGACCCTGTTCGAGCACCTGGTGCAGGTGCTGGACCATGCCGACCAGCGCATCGAGCCCTCGGCGGCGGCCGGCTTCAGTGGGCCTCAGCAGCTGTGCCAGAGCGAGGCCGGCCAGGCCTGGCTGGCCGCCCAGGGCCTGCTGCCGCACCTGCCCCAAGCCACCCACCTGGTGTGGACCACCGGGGGCCTGCTGGTGCCCGAACTTGAATTCAGCCGCTTTGTGCAACGGGGCCGCCAGTCAGTGCGGGCCCCATCCAAGCCCTGAGCTCCACCCCGTTCCGCTCCCTCCCTGCCCACTGCGAAAGCCGCCCATGAAAAACCGCACCCGCCCCCTGTTGCCCCTGCTGGCCCTGGCCAGCGCCTTGAGCACCGCCACCTGGCCCGCGCTGACCCAGGCGGCCGAAGGGGCCTGGCCCGCCAAGCCGATCACGCTGGTGATCCCGTTCCCACCCGGGGGCTCGACCGACATCCTGGGTCGGCTGATTGGCAAGAAGCTGTCGGACAAGCTGGGCCAGAGCGTGGTGATCGACAACCGCGCCGGCGCTGGTACGGTGATCGGCGCCAACTTCGTGGCCAAGTCCCCGGCCGACGGCTACACCCTGCTGGTCAGCTCGGGCACCACCTTCACGGTCAACCCCGCCATCCAGAGCAAGCTGCCCTACGACCCGGTGAAGAGCTTCGAGCCCATCGGCATCGCGGGCCGCACCGGCCTGATCTTGCTGGCCAACAAGGCCGTGCCGGTGAACAACGTGAAAGAATTCGTGGCGGCCGCCAAGGCTGCGCCAGGCACCTACTCGTACGGGTCCTACGGCAGCGGCACCACCTCGCACTTTGCCGCTGAAATGATCCTTTACGCCACCGGCACCAAGCTGCTGCATGTGCCCTACAAGGGCAGCGCACCCGCCATGGTGGACCTGATGGGCGGCCAGATCCCGTTCACGGTGGACACCGTGTCGGCCGCCCTGCCCCAGCTCAAGGGCGGCAAGATCAAGGCGATCGCGGTGACCACAGCCAAACGCTCGACCCTGCTGCCCCAGGTGCCGACGCTGGCCGAGAGCGGCTACCCCGACCTCGACATGGACACCTGGCTGGCCATCGTGGCGCCGCGGGGCCTGCCGCCCGCCGTCAAGACCCAGCTTGAAAAAGCCCTCGCCGACGTGGTGGCCGACCCGGAAACCCGCGCCAAGCTGATCGAAGTCGGCTTCGAGCCCAACCATGTGTCGGCGGCCGGGACTGCGGCCCTGATCGAGTCCGAGTTGCCGCGCATGCGCGCCATCGCTCAGCGCGCCCAGATCAAACTAGACTGAGCGCCAGCGGGCGGCCCCCCTGTGGGCCCGCCACCCACCGACGGCCACCGGCGCTGCAGCGACCGGTGTGCCCCCACTGTCCAACGCCCCGCCTCCTGGAGACAAATCCATGGCCCACACCACCGCACTGGTTGAGCTGACCGCCCCCGAATTGCGCCGCCTGATCGGCGCGCGCCAGTTGTCGCCCGTCGAACTGCTGGACGCCTGCATCGAGCGCATCGACCAGACCAACCCCTTTGTCAACGCTGTGACCGCCACCTGCTTCGACCGCGCGCGCAGCGAAGCGCGTGCCGCCGAACAAGCCGTCATGCAGGGTCAGCCCCTGGGCCTGCTGCATGGTCTGCCTGCCGGCATCAAGGACCTCGAGGCCACCGCAGGCCTGCTGACCACCTACGGCTCGCCCATTTACCGCGAGAACATCCCCAGCGCCGACAACGTGTTGGTGGCTCGGCTGCGCGCGGCCGGGGCCATCGTGGCGGGCAAGACCAACATCCCTGAAATGGGCGCAGGCGCCAACTCGCGCAACGTGGTCTGGGGCGCCACCGGCAACCCGTTCAACCCCAACCTGAACGCCGGGGGCTCGTCGGGCGGCTCGGCCGCGGCGCTGGCCTGCGACATGCTGCCGGTGTGCACCGGCTCGGACACCGGGGGCTCACTGCGCATCCCGGCGGCCAAGTGCGGTGTGGTGGGCTTTCGCCCCTCGCCCGGCGTGGTGCCGAGTTCGCGCAAGCTGCTGGGCTGGACCCCCATCTCGGTGGTCGGTCCGATGGGCCGCACGGTGGCCGAAGCCTGCCTGCAACTGGCCGCCAGCGCCGGCCCCTCGGTCGGTGACCCGCTGACCTACCCGCTCGACCCGCTGAGCTTCCTGGTGCCCCCCGAGGTGGACCTGAGCCGCCTGCGCGTGGGCTGGACCGAGGACTTCGGCACCTGCGCCGTGGACGACAACATCCGCCGCGTGTTCCGCGAAAAAATCGCCGCCATGAAGCACCTGTTCGCGAACTGCGACGAGGTCAAGTTCGAGCTCGGCGACGCCCACAAGTGCTTTGACGTGCTGCGTGCCGAGGCCTTTGTGGCCAGCCTGAGCGACGCCTACCAGCGCGACCCGGGCAGCCTGGGCCCCAACACCCGTGCCAACTACGAGATGGGCGCCGCCATGAGCCTGCTCGACAGCGCCTGGGCCCAGGCCGAGCAGACCCGATTGCTGGGCCGCTTCCAGCAGGCCTTTGCCGACTTCGACATCATCCTGGCCCCGACCACCCCGGTCTCACCCTTCCCGTGGACCGAGCTGTACGCCAGCCACATCAACGGCGAGGCGCAGGCCAATTACTACCGCTGGCTGGCCCTGACCTACGTCAGTACCCTGAGCACCCACCCCGCGCTCAGCCTGCCCTGCGGCCTGGACCACGCCCAGATGCCGTTTGGCCTGCAGGTGATCGGCCGCTTCCGGGCCGACCACCACACACTGGGCACCGGCCAGGCGATGGAGCACGCGTTTGCCCGCATCGAAGGCCTGCAACGCCCGCGCCCCGACCTGTCCCGCCTGAAGCCGGCCCAACCCGCGCTGACCTCCATCGTCACCGCGGCGCCAGACGCACGCGACGCGGTGGGCCAGCCGCGCCTCGACGGTCGTGCGGCCAGCACGGGCACGGTGTCGGCGGTTTGAACGCCCGGCCCTCGAGACCCAGAAAGAAACCCCATGTCGATTCATGACTATGTGATTGTGGGCGCCGGCATCGCAGGCGCCTCCGTGGCCTGGCAATTGGCCGAGCACGGTCGCGTGCTGCTGCTGGAGCGCGAGTCCCAACCCGGCTACCACAGCACCGGGCGTTCGGCCGCGATGTTCATGGAAACCTATGGCACGCCCAACATCCAGGCCCTGACGCGCGCCAGCCGCGCCTTCTACGAGTCGCCGCCCGAGGTCTTCGGGCCGCACCCCATCCTGTCGCCCCGCGGCGTGGTCTACATCGCCAGCGAAGCCCAGCGACCGCTGCTGGACCAGGCCCTGAGCCAGGCCCGCGCCCAGTCGCCCAATGTGCGTGAGCTGAGCCAGGCCGAACTGCTGGCCGCCGTGCCCTGCCTGCGGCCTGAAGCCGCTGTGGCCGGCATGGCCGAGCCCCTGGCCGCCGACCTGGACGTCAACACCCTGCACCAGGGCTACCTGCGCGGGGCGCGCCAACGCGGCGTTGAACTGCGCTGCGACGCCGAAGTCCAGGCCCTGCAGCGCGTCGACGGGGTCTGGCAGGTCGAGCTGGCCAACGGTCAACGCGTGCAGGGCCGCCAGCTGATCAATGCCGCCGGTGCCTGGGCCGATGTGCTGGCAGGCCTGGCCGGTGTGGCGCCAATTGGCCTGCAACCCTGCCGCCGCAGCGCCTTCACCTTCGCCGCCCCGGCGGGCCTGGACAGCAGCCGCTGGCCGGCCGTGGTGGGCATCGACGAGAGCTTCTACTTCAAGCCCGACGCGGGGCAACTGCTGGGCTCGCCCGCCAATGCCGACCCAACCGAGCCCCACGATGTGGTGCCCGAAGAACTGGACATCGCCACCGGCATCTACCACATCGAAGAAGCCACCACGCTGCAGATCCGCCGCCCGGCCCACACCTGGGCTGGCCTGCGCTCCTTTGTGCCCGATGGCGACCTGGTGATCGGCTGGGACCCGGCACAGGAAGGCTTTTTCTGGCTCGCGGCCCAGGGGGGCTACGGCATCCAAAGTGCCGCCGGGGCCTCCCTGCTGGCGCGCCAGTTGATCCTTGGCGAGCCGGTCGACGCGCTGGTGGCGGCCGGGGTCGATGTGGACGGTCTGAGCCCGCGGCGCCTGCGCGCCTGAGGGGGCACGCCCGGCCCGGTGAGGCGGACAAGGCCGCCCCACGGGCGGGGCGGCCGACGGCCCACCGCCGCGGCTCAAACGGGTCGGTCTGCGGCCGTCCTCTGCGTACGTTCTCCGCGCACGTCCTCTGCGCCCGTTCTCTGCGCACGTCCTCCGCGCCCGTTCTCTGCACCCTTGCTACGCGCCCGGTCCCGAGCCGTTCTTCCAACCTTGTTCAAGCCCTCGTGGTCAGCCCGCGCCAGCGCCGGGCTCGGCGTCCTGGCCTGCATCGGCCTGCCAGTCCTGCGCGGGACTGGCCCGCACCAGGGCCGCCGCCTCGGCCAACGGGGCCTGCAGCCAGGTGCGGAAATCGGCCGCGCGCAGCGCCACCACCATGCGCTTTTCTTCGTTGGGCTGGTGAAACTGTTTCATGAACGGGTGCTGGTCGGCGTTCACGGTCAGCAGGGTGAAGCTGCGCTGCACGGCCCCGGTGGCATCGCGCCAGCCGGTCCACAGCCCCGCCAGGGCCCAGGGCTCGCCATCGGCGCGCACGATGCGCGTGGGCACCGCCTTGCCCGAGCGCCAGTCGGGCTCGTAAATCGCCTCGGCCGGCACGATGCAACGCCGCCCCAGGCGCCACGCATCCCGAAAGCTCGGCTTGCTGGCCACGGTTTCGCTGCGCGCGTTGTAGGTGTGGCGGGCCACGCTGGCGTCCTTGGCCCAGTGCGGGATCAGGCCGAATCGGCCCAGCAGGGCCTCGCGCTCCGGCGCGTCCCCCTCGCCGGTCGCCGGGGCCGCCGCCAGCGGGCGCGGGTAACGGATGAAGGCCGCCGGGTAGGCCGGCCACACATCGCGCCGACCGCCTTCGGGCAGCGACAGGCCAAAGGTCTTGCGCAGGCGTTCGGGGTTGTAGACGGCTTCAAAATGGGCACACATGGGCGGCGATGTTAACGGCCCGCCGCCCGTGACAGGGTGGCGACGGAGTGGCGAAAGGCTGGCGACAGGGTGACACCGGGGCGCAGTCCCGCCAATTCGCCAATTCGGGTGCCACCCGTGCCCTCAGGCAGCCGGACCACCCCAGGCAGCGGATACTTGGGCCATGTCCTGTGCCCCTGATTTGAAGCCCCGCGTGTACCTGGCGGGCCCCGATGTGTTCTACCCCGACGCGCGCGAGCGTGGACGCCAGATGCAGGCGCTGTGCGCCGAGCTGGGCCTGGTGGGCCTGTACCCGCTGGACGGCGACCTGAGCGCCCAGGGCGACGCCCCGCTGTCGCTGCGCATCTACCAGGCCAACCGGCAACTGATCCAAAGCGCCGATGCGGTGGTTGCCAACCTGCGGGATTTCCGGGGCTGCGAGCCCGACAGCGGCACGGTGTGGGAGGCCTCGTTCGCGCTCGCCCTGGGCAAGCCGGTGGTCGGCTACCTGCCGCGCGCGGGCAGCCTGCTGGAGCGCATGGCGGGCCAGCACCAGCACGGCGTGGACGCCGAGGGTTGCACCGTCGAGGACTTCGGCCTGCCGCTCAACCTGATGCTGGCGCACAGCCTGAGCGCCGTGGTGGTCGGGCCGGAGACCGGCTTGCAGGGCCTGCGCGCGGCGCTGGAACGCCTGCGCGGCTGGCTGCCCGGGGCTGCGCCCCCCTGAGGGGACCCCAAGGGCGGCCGCGCCGGACACCGCCCCTCCGGGACGGGCTTGGCTAGCTCAACCCAGCTCGGCGCGGTCAGGCAGATCGGCGCCACGGCGCGAGCAGGTGATGGCCGCGGCACGGGCCGCGAAGTCCAGCAGGTCCGCCAGCGCCGCGTCCGTCAGCGACGCCAGGGCCGCCGGGCTCAGCCAGCCCTGTTCGGCCAGCCGGGTCAGCAAAGCCGCCTGGAAAGTGTCGCCCGCGCCGACGGTGTCGACCACGTTCACCGGCCGCGCGGGGCGGGCCACGTGGCGGCCCTGAGCCGTCCAGGCCACCACCCCCTCGGCCCCGCGGGTCACCACCACCAGACGCACCCCTTGCGCCAGCCACCCCTGCGCCAGCGTGGCCGTCGCCACGCCCGGGAACAGCAGGCCCAGGTCCTCGTCACTGACCTTGAGCAGGTGGGTGCGCGGCAGCATCCAGGCCAGGGTGTCGCGCCAGCGCGCCAGGTCGGGCGCCACATTGAGGCGGATGTTCGGGTCGTAGGCGATCAGGCTGCGCCTGTGTTCACGTTCGACCAGCGCGCGCTGGGTGCTGGCCACGGGCTCCACCACCATGGCGTAGGAACCAAAGTGGTAGGCCTGCGCGGCGGGCACCGCATCGACCGCCGCGAGCGGCAACAGGCGGTCGGCCGCGCCCTCGCCGTAAAACGCATAGGACGGCACGCCCTGGGCATCCAAGCCCACCAGGCCCAAGGTGGTGGGGGCGTCCAGGCGCTGCACGCAAGCGGTGTCGACCCCGGCCTGCTGCAAAGCCTGCAGCAGGCGGTCCCCCAGGAAGCCGCGACTCAGGCCGCCAAAGAAGGCCACGCGCTGCCCCAGGCGCGCCAGGCCCTGCGCCACATTGAGCGGCGAGCCGCCGATGCGGGCATCCATCAGGAGACCGGTGGGCGTGTCGCCGGCCGCAAAAACATCCATCAGGGCTTCACCACTGACCACCATCATCTTGAACATCCTTTGCGGCGCACGCCGCTCAACAGGCCCCGAGCATCGCAGCCCCGAGTCACCTCGAACATCGGGAAAACCATTAATCAATCCACTTGATTTATTAAACACCGGTGCGCAGAATTCGTCCCTGTCACGTCACCAGCCAGCCACGGCGCTGGCCCCCACCCAAAACGCCACCAGGAGACCCCATGCGCCCTGCCCTCACCCTGTTCGCGGCGGCTGCCGCCACCAGTGCTTTGATTGCCTCGGGCGCTGCCCAGGCCCAGAGCCAGCCCGTGATCGGCCTGATCACCAAGACCGAGACCAACCCGTTCTTTGTGAAGATGAAGGAAGGCGCTGCCGAGGCCGCCAAGACCGCAGGGGCCAAGCTGCTGACCGGCGCGGGCAAGACCGACGGCGACAACGCCGGCCAGGTCACCGCCATGGAGAACATGATCGCGGCCGGCGCCAAAACCATCCTGATCACGCCCAGCGACAGCAAGGCCATCGTGCCCAGCATCAAGAAGGCGCGCGACAAGGGCGTGCTGGTGATCGCCCTGGACAGCCCGACCGACCCGATCGATGGCACCGACGCGCTGTTCGCCACCGACAACTACCAGGCCGGGGTGCTGATCGGCCAGTACGCACGCGCCGCCCTGGGCAGCAAGCCAGCCCGCATCGTGACGCTGGACCTGTTCCCCGGGCACCCGGTGGGCGCCCAACGCCACAACGGCTTCCTCAAGGGCTTTGGCCTCAATGCCCCGGACGCCAAAAGCAATGAACTCGGCAAAGACCCCGCCGTGGTCTGCATGGCCGACAGCTACGGCGACCAGGCCAAGGGCCAGACGGCGATGGAGAACTGCCTGCAGAAAGTGCAGGACGTGAACGTGGTCTACACCATCAACGAACCCGCTGCAGCCGGCGCCTTCAACGCCCTGAAAAAGGCCGGCAAGGAAAAAGGCGTGGTCATCGTCTCGGTGGACGGCGGCTGCCAGGGCATCAAGGACGTGGGGGCCGGCGTGATCGCGGCCACCAGCCAGCAGTACCCGCTCAAGATGGCGGCGCTCGGTGTCGAAGCCGGCGTCACCTACGCCAAGACCGGCCAGAAGCCCAGCGGCTACACCGACACCGGCGTGACCCTGATCGCGGCCAACGCCCAGGCCGGCGTGCCCAGCCAGAGCGTCAAAACCGGCACCGACCTGTGCTGGGGCAAGAAGTAAGCCCCTGGCCTGACCGACCGGGCCGGGGAACGGGGGCCTGAGCGCCTGCCGCCCCCCGTCACCGCCCTCGCCACCGAGCCTCGGCCGCTGTCGCGCCGCCTTGGCCCCACACCGATGCCCGCACCGCCCGCGGTGCCCCACGCCCCCCCAGGCCCCTGTCACGGCCCGGGAGGTGGCCCCTCCCAGGAAGGATTCCCGTGAAAGACAAGTTGCCCCCCCTGGCCACGCTGGGGCCCCTCGTGGCCCTGCTCGCTGCCTGCCTCTTTTTTGCCACCCAGAGCGACCGTTTTCTGAGCGCCGGAAACTTCAGCCTGATCCTGCAGCAGGTGATGGTGGTCGGCGTGATTGCCATTGGCCAGACCCTGATCATCCTGACCGCCGGCATCGACCTGAGCTGCGGCATGGTGATGGCGCTGGGCAGCATCGTGATGAGCAAGTTCGCCACCGAGCTGGGCCTGCCCGCGCCGCTGGCCATCCTCTGCGGGGTGGCGGCGACCACCGCGTTCGGGCTGCTCAATGGCCTGCTGGTGACACGCGTCAAGCTGCCGTCCTTCATCGTCACGCTGGGCACCATGAACATCGCGTTCGCCATCACCCAGCTGTACTCCAACTCGCAGACCGTGACCGACCTGCCCCCGCTGCTGACCGCGCTGGGCAACACCTTCCAGCTCGGTCAGACCGAGTTCGCCTGGGGCGCGCTGCTGATGATCGGCCTGTACCTGCTGGCCTGGTTCGTGTTGCGCGACACCGCGGCTGGGCGCCATGTCTACGCGGTCGGCAACAATGCCGAGGCCACCCGCCTGGTGGGCATCCCCACCCAGCGTGTGCTGCTGGGCGTGTACGTGATGGCCGGCCTGTGCTACGGCGTCGCTTCGCTGCTGAGCGTGGCCCGCACCGGGGTCGGCGACCCGAACGCCGGCCAGACCGAGAACCTGGACGCCATCACCGCCGTGGTGCTGGGCGGCACCAGCCTGTTTGGCGGCCGCGGCGTGGTGTTGGGCACCCTGGTGGGCGCGCTGATCGTGGGCGTGTTCCGCAACGGGCTGACGCTGATGGGCGTGTCCTCCATCTACCAGGTGCTGATCACCGGCATCCTGGTCATCCTGGCCGTGGCCACCGATCAACTGTCTCGCAAGGGAGCCCGCTGATGAGCCGCTCACCCACCTCCACCCCGTCGACCGCCAGCACCCAGCCACTGGTGATGCAGGCCCGTGGCCTAGTCAAGCGCTATGGCCAGGTCACCGCGCTCGATGGCGCCGACTTCGACCTGCGGGCCGGCGAGATCCTGGCCGTGATCGGCGACAACGGCGCGGGCAAGTCCTCGCTGATCAAGGCGCTGTCGGGCGCCACCGTGCCCGATGAGGGCGAGATCTTGTTGGACGGCCGCCCTGTGCAGTTCAAGAGCCCGATGGACGCGCGCCGCGCCGGCATCGAAACCGTCTACCAGGACCTGGCCGTGGCGCCCGCCATGACCATCGCCGAGAACCTGTTCCTGGGCCGCGAACTGCGCCGCCCCGGCTGGCAAGGCACGCTGCTGCGGCGCCTGGACAAAAAGGAAATGCTGGCCCAGAGCATCGCGCGCATGCAGGACCTCAAGGTCGGCATTCGCTCCATGACCCAGGCCGTGGAAACCCTGTCGGGGGGCCAGCGCCAGTGCGTGGCCGTGGCCCGCGCGGCGGCCTTTGCCCAGCATGTGGTGATCATGGACGAACCCACCGCAGCGCTGGGGGTCAAAGAAGGCAACATGGTGCTGGAGCTGATCCGCCGCGTGCGCGACCAGGGCCTGCCCGTGGTGCTGATCTCGCACAACATGCCGCATGTGTTTGAAGTGGCCGACCGCATCCATGTGGCCCGACTGGGCAAGCGCGCCGCGGTGCTCAACCCCCGCAAGATCAGCATGAGTGACACCGTTGCCGTGATGACCGGGGCCCTGGCGCCCGAGGCCCTGCCCGCCGAGTGCCTGGCGAACTGAGTCCGCACCACCGCCCCAACCACGCCCCACGCCCTGCAGCCCCGACCCCAGTCGCCCCATGCTCAAAGGTATTGATCCCCTGCTCAGCCCCGACCTGCTCAAAGTGCTGGCCGAGATGGGCCACGGCGACGCCATCGTGATCGCCGACGCCAACTTCACCGCCCAGTCCCTGTCGCGCCACCCCTCGGGTGCGCGGCCCGTGCTGCACCTGCCCGGGATCAGCGTGGAACGCTGCGCACGCGCGGTGCTGTCGCTGCTGCCGCTGGACGCGTCGGTGGCCCAGCCGATCACCTGCATGCAGGTCTGTGGCACGCCCGAGGGCTACCTCAGCGCCCAGCAGCGCAGCGTGGTGGCCATGCTGGAAGCCGAGGGGCATGCCCTGCCCGCGCAATGCGAGGCCGTGGAGCGATTTGCGTTTTACGATCGGGTGCGCGCGGCCCAGGCCATTGTCCTGACCGGCGAACTGCAACCCTATGGCAACTTCATCTTCCAAAAAGGCGTCCTTGGAGAAGCCCTTGTCCCCTGACACCGCCACCACCAGTCCGCGCCTGCGCCCGCGCGGCTCCAGCCAGGGCGGCCTGCGCCAGTACAACGAACGGGTCGTGCTGCAAGCGGTGCGCCTGCACGGGGCCCTGCCCGGGGCCGAACTGGCGCGGCTGACGCACCTGACGGCCCAGACCGTGTCGCTGATCACCAAACGCCTGATCGAGGATGGCCTGTTGCTCAAGCAGGCGCCCCTGCGCGGCAAGGTGGGCCAGCCCTCGGTGCCCCTGGGGCTGAACCCCGAGGGGGCCTGGTCGGTGGGCGTGAAGGTCGGCCGACGCCGGCTCGACGTGCTGCTGATCGACTTTGAAGGCCAGGTGCGTGAACGCGCCAGCACCGACCACGCCTACCCCGACCCGGAACAGGTGCTGAACCAGGTCTGCCAGCAGGTGGAGGCTTTCAAACAACGCCTGGGCCCCGCGGCGGCCGAGCGCCTGCAGGGCGTGGGCGTGGCCGCGCCGCTGTCCCTGGGCGGCTGGCAGCCGCTGCTGGGCTACCCCGCAGACTTGGCCCAGCGCTGGGAACGCACCGACCTGCGCCTGGCACTCGAACAGCGCTGTGGCCTGCCCGCCACCACCCTCAAGGACACAGCGGCCGCCTGCGTGGCCGAATTGGTGGCTGGACGCGGGCGCAGCCTGAAGTCGTTTCTGTACGTGTTTGTCGACACCTTCATTGGCGGCGGTCTGGTCATCGACAGCCACCTGCGCGCGGGCCTGCATGGCAACGCCGGGGCGATCGGCTCGCTGCCGCTGGGCCTGGCCCCGAGCGGCCCCGGCGGGCGGGACGCGCCAGCCCAGTTGCTCAGCGTGGCCTCGCTGGTGCAGCTGGAGCAACGCTTTCAGGCCGCCGGCCTGGACCCGCGCGCCGCCAGCGACGCGCGCGCCCTGCAAGCGCCCTGGCAGCCCCACACCGAGGCCTGGTTGCAGGCCGCGGGCACGGCCATCGCGCTGGCCAGCAACAGCGCCTCCTGCCTGCTGGACCTGGACGGCGTGATCCTTGACGGCGCCTTTGACCGCGCCCTGCTGGACGCGCTGCTGACCCACACCGAGCGCGCGCTGGACCGCTACAGCTGGGAAGGTGTGGCCCGCCCACAACTGCTGGCCGGCACCATTGGCTCGGACGCTGGGGCGCTGGGCGGCGCCTTGCTGCCGCTGTACGCCAACTTTGCGCCGGCGCCGGACCTGTTCCTCAAAGTGGCGAACTGAGGCCGCGCCGGTTCTCCGGGAAAATGGGTCGGGAATGTAACTAATTGTTTGACCTGTCAGGCACTTCGCGCAATGCTCAACAGGCATGTTCGAGCGCCGCCCCCTCCCCCACCTGACCTGGTTCGCCCTGGCCTGGATGGCCGCCCTGGTGGGCGCCGTCCCCGCCCAGGCCGCGCCCAGCTACTACCTGGTGACGGTCTACGACGGGGCGGGTGAAATGAACGTGGATTTCCGCTACTGGACCGTGGACCCGCGGCGCGGCCGCACCCGTGTCTGGCCCGAGATCGGCCTGGGCTACGGCGTCAACAGCCGCTGGTACACCGAGGTGTTTGTCAGCTATGTGGGCGAGCACCCCGAGCGCGTCAGGACCGAGTCGGTCAACTGGCAAAACGATGTTTTGCTGACCCAGGGCCAATACCCGTTTGACCTGGCCATGCACAGCAACCTGGCCTGGAACAAGGGCCCGGGCAGTGGCCGCCTGCTGGAGCTTGGACCGGTGCTGCAAACCGAATTCGGCCGCACCCAGCTCAACACCAACCTGTTTTGGGAGCGCAGCCTGCAGACCGAACGGCCCACGCCGACCCAGCTCAAATACCAATGGCAAGTGGCACAACATTGGCGGCCCGGGGTGCACCCGGGCTGGATGGGGTTTGGCGAGTTGGGGCCCTGGGACGACCTGTCGCCGCGCCGCCAGCAGTCGCACCGACACGGCCCGATGGTCAAGGGCAGCCTGTCGCTGGGGCCGCGCGAAGAACTGCGCTACCACCTGGGCTACCTGATGGGCAAGGCCTACGGCAGCAAGGCCAACATGCTGACCTTGCGCGTGCAGTACGTGTTCTGAAACCGGTGCTGACCGGCGAGCCGTGCCGCAAGCCCGGGCTGGGCGGGCTGGTCTGGGCTGAAGCCCCGCCCGCGCCGCCCAAGCGGTGACAGGCCACCGGCCCGGCCGACCAGCAAAGGCCTGACCGGGCGCCTGACCAAGCGCCGCACCGACGGCCTCAGCGACCGCCGAAGGTTTCGGTCTTCTGGTCCAGCAACACCTCGGGGGCGTCGGCTTCTTGCCAGGTTTCGTGGTTCAGGCCAGCCTCCAGGCGCTGCATGTCCAGGTCCCCGGTCCAGCGGGCCACCACCAGCGTGGCCACACCGTTGCCAACCAGGTTGGTCAGGGCGCGCGCTTCGGACATGAAGCGGTCGATGCCCAGGATCAGCGCCAAGCCCGCGACCGGCACATGGCCCACGGCCGACAAGGTGGCGGCCAGCACGATGAAGCCGCTGCCGGTCACACCGGCGGCGCCCTTGGAGGTCAGCAGCAGCACGGCCAGCAAGGTGATCTGCTGGGTCAGGGTCATCGGCGTGTCGGTGGCCTGCGCGATGAAGACGGCGGCCATGGTCAGGTAGATCGAGGTGCCATCGAGGTTGAAGGAGTAACCCGTCGGGATCACCAGGCCGACTACCGACTTGCGGGCGCCCAGGTTCTCCATCTTTTCCATCATGCGCGGCAGCACCGATTCGGACGAGGACGTGCCCAGCACGATCAGCAGCTCTTCCTTGATGTACTTGATGAACTTCCAGACGCTGAATCCGTGCAGGCGGGCAATCAGGCCCAACACCACAAAGACAAAGATCAGGCAGGTGGCGTAGAAGGTGCCCATCAGCTTGCCCAGGCTGAACAGCGAGCCAATGCCGTACTTGCCAATGGTAAAGGCCATGGCGCCAAAGGCACCGATCGGGGCCACCTTCATGACGATGCCGACGATGTCGAACAGCACATGCGAGGTCTTCTCGATGAAGTCAAACACCAGCGTGCCGCGGCCGCCGAACTTGTGCAGGGCAAAGCCAAACAGCACGGCAAACAGCAGCACCTGCAGGATTTCGCCCTTGGCAAACGCGTCCACCACCGAGTTCGGGATCACGTTGAGCAGGAAATCCACCGTGCCCTGCATCTTGCCCGGGCCGGTGTAGGCCGCAATGCTCTTGCTGTCCAGGGTGCTGGCGTCCACATGCATGCCGTCGCCCGGTTGCACCAGGTTGACGATCACCAGCCCAACGATCAGGGCCAGCGTGCTGACAATCTCAAAGTACAGCAAGGCCAGGCCGCCAGTCTTGCCGACCTTCTTCATGTCTTCCATGCCCGCAATGCCGACCACCACGGTGCAGAAGATGATCGGCGCAATGATCATCTTGATCAGCTTGATGAAGCCGTCGCCCAGCGGCTTCAGGTCCGCGCCCAGGGCGGGGTAGAAATGGCCCAGCAGGACGCCGAGCGTGACCGCCACCAGCACCTGGACGTACAGGGATTTGTAAAGCGGGCGCTTGGTGGGCACGGCAGCGGCCGGGTGGGCCACTTGGGAATTTTGAGGGGTAGTCATGGATGAAAAGGGCAGCCCAGCCGGTGACCGGGCCTTCAAAAAGGTCCGGCATTCTATGAGGCCTAGGGTTTACTAGCATTGTGGAAAACCACAAATTTGATCTAGCTGTCAGTTTTGATTCAGGCAGGGTCAGTGCCGGGCCCTCAATGGACCGATTCCCCCCGTGCTCCACGCCCGAGCTCCGCCCCCTGCGCTGCGGCCAGCGGTCCACAGCACACAGCCCCACGCTGGCGCCACAGCGCGCCCACCGGCTCCCAGATTTCTCCCAAGTGCCTCAGCACACTGGCGCTCCCACACCCCAACGCCTGAATCGACATGCCCAAGCCCTTCACCGCCCCCTCGACAAGCCTTGCGACCGACCTGTCCCGGCCGGCCGCTTCCGTGTCGCTCCCCGTCCCCACCGAGTCCTCCTGGCTGGTCCCCGCCGCTGCGGGGGCCCCGTCCCACACCCACCGCCGCAAAGCCCTGGGCACCCTGGGTTCGCTGGGCCTGATGGCCTTGACCGGCTGCGGCGGCGGTGGCAGCAGCAGCGACAGCAGCACCAGCAGTTCGAGCAGCACCAGCAGCACCGCCAGCAGCAGCACGGACAGCAGTTCCGCGAGCAGCAGCGGCACGGCATCGGGTTCGAGCAGCGCCAGCAGCAGCTCGAGCGCCAGCAGCAGTGGCAGCAGCTCGGCCAGCAGCAGCACCGACACCACCACCACCAGCTGCACCGCCATCCCCGAAGAAACGGCCGGCCCCTACCCGGCCGATGGCTCGACCGCCAGCAACCAGACCTACAACGTGCTGGCCCTGTCGGGCATCGTGCGCTCGGACATCCGCAGCAACATCGGCAGCAGCACCGTGTTGGGCGGGGTGCCCCTGACCTTGACCCTGACCCTCATCAACACCAACCAGAACTGCGCCAGCCTGGCCGGCTATGCCATCTACCTTTGGCATTGCTCGCGCGAGGGCACCTACTCGGTCTACAGCACCAGCAACCTCAGCGACAACGCTTTCCGCGGCGTGCAAGCGACCAACAGCAGCGGCCAGGTCACCTTCACCACCATCGTGCCGGGCTGCTACTCGGGCCGCATGCCGCACATGCACTTCGAGGTCTACCCCAGCCTGGCCAAGGCCACCAACGCCAGCAACAAGATCAAGACCTCGCAGCTGGCCTTCCCGACCGACACCCTCAAGACCGTCTACAGCAGCGCCAGCGGCTACAGCGCCAGCGTCAGCAACCTGGCCGCCATCAGCTTTGCGACCGACAACGTGTTCAGCGACGGCTACGCGCTGGAGATGGTCAGCCTCAGCGGCAACCTCACCGACGGCTACAAGGCCTCGATCACGGTGGCCATCGCCGCCTGAAGCGGCGCCCCCCGGCGCGTCGGCCCAGGCCGGCGCACCGGCGCTCTGCGCATGCCGCAAAATCGCGCTTTGTTCCTGACCGGCGGCGCTGCCTGGCGCCGTGTTGCTGCACGCCATGCCCCGCCTCACCCTGCCGCGCAAACTGTTCCTGGCCCTCAGCGGCCTGTTGCTGAGCATCGTGCTGGTGTTCCTCGCGCTGACACGCTGGGGCCTGCAACACAGCCTGGGCGACTTTGTCGCCGAGATCGAACTGAGCCGCATGGACTGGCTCAACAGCCGACTGGCCCAACGCTACGCCGAGCAAGGCAGCTGGGCGTTCCTGAGCGACGAGCCCGACGCCTGGTCGCAACTGCTGCGCCGCCGCCCCGCCCCCCGCGAGGGCGACGCCGCCTTGGTGTCCCAAGGGGCCCCCAGTGGGCCACCGGGGGCCCTGCCACGGGGTCCGAACCCGGGCGGCGGACCGGGCCAACCACCTGGCCCGCCGTTCGACCGCTCCGGCCCCCCCGCCCACCGCGGCGATGGGCCACCAGGCCCCCCGTCGCCCGGCGACCCACAGCCCCACCCACAGCCCCCATCTTGGCCGCCGCGCCCCGAGTCCGAGCCGCCCCCGCGACCCCGGGGACCGGGCCCCAAACCCGCCGACGGCGGCGGCCCCGACTCGGTCTACCCGCGGCTGGTGTTGCTGGGGCCCGATGGCCAGCAGCGCCTGGCCGGCGCCGTGCCCAGCGAACCGCTGGCCGCCGCGCTGCGCAGCCCGATCGACCACCAGGGGCGCACCGTGGGCTACCTCGCGGTGCTGCCCCTGCGCCACCTCGGGGGCCAAACCAACCAGGCGTTTCTGGCCCAGCAACTGCAGTTTGCGCTGTGGGCTGGTGGCGTGGGCCTGCTGCTGGCGCTGCTGATTTCGTGGCGCCTGAGCCAGCGCTGGTTGCGTCCCATCACCGCCCTGATCCAGGCGGCCCAACAGGTGGCGCGGGGCCAGCCGGCGGCGCCGCTGCCCACCCAGGGCGATGACGAGTTGGCCGCCTTGAGCCAAACCTTCAACCACATGAACCAGGAACTGGCCTCGTTCGAAGCCTCGCGCCAGCGCTGGCTCAGCGATGTGGCGCACGAACTGCGCACGCCGCTGGCCGCCATGCGGGCCGAGATCGAGGCGCTGCAAGACGGCATCCGCCCCTTCAACGCCAGCACCACCGAACGCCTGCACCGCCAGGTGATGCGGCTCGGCCAACTGGTGGACGACCTGCGCCTGAGCCTGCACGAGCCCGACGCGCCGGCCCTGCCGCTGCCCGACTCCGTGCAGCCATTGCCCCTGCTCAAGGAGAGCGTGGACTGGATGCGCGAGCGTTTTGCGCAGGCCGGCCTGCGGCTGACGTTGGACCCGCTGTGCGAACAGGCCCCCACCCACTGGCAGCTGCCAGGCGACGAACGCCGACTGCAGCAGGTGTTCATGAACCTGCTGGAAAACAGCCTGCGCTACACCCAGGCCGGGGGGCAGGTGCATGTCTCGGCCGAGGCGGTGGGCCCGCGCGAAGGCAGCAGCCCCCCCGAGGGGCTGTGGCTGCATGTCGACGACAGCGCCCCGGCGCCGCGCGCCGACGAACTGCAGCGCCTGACCGAGCGCTTCTACCGCGCCGACAGCTCGCGCAACCGGGCGCTGGGCGGCTCGGGCCTGGGATTGAGCATCGTCCAGCGCCTGGTCGAAGCCCATGGCGGGCGCTTGACGCTGACGCTGTCAGCCCTGGGCGGCCTGCGGGCCAGCCTCTACCTGCCACTGAATTCAAAGGCTCCAACGCCGCCTGGGACGACAAGTCAGGCGGCCCCGGCGCCCAGCCACACCCCATGACCGCCCCGATTTTCATCGTCGAAGACGAAGTCGACATCGCCAGCGTGCTGGCCGACTACCTGCTGGCCGCCGCCTACCCAGTGCAGTGCTTCCACGACGGCCTCAGCGCGGCCCAGGCGCTGCAGGCGCAACGCCCGGCCCTGCTGCTGCTCGACATCATGTTGCCTGGCCTGGATGGCCTGAGCCTGTTGCGCGACCTTCGCCAGCGCGAGCCCCAGCTGCCCGTGATCCTGATCACCGCCCGGGTCGAGGAACTGGACCGCCTGCTGGGCCTGGAAACCGGCGCTGATGACTACATCTGCAAGCCCTTTTCCCCGCGCGAGGTGGTGGCCCGGGTCAAGGCCGTGCTGCGCCGCAGCGCAGCCCAGCCCGCCACCGCCCCGCCCCCGGCCCCGACGCGACTGCACTTGGATGCGGAGCGCTGGCAGGCCACGCTGGACCAGCAGGCGCTTGAGCTGACCCGGCGCGAGTTCGAACTGCTGCAGGTGCTGCACGCCAGCCCGGGCCGCACCTATTCGCGCCAGCAACTGCTGGACCGGGTGTACGCGAACGAGCTTGACGTGACCGAACGCGCCATCGACAGCCACATCAAGAACCTGCGCCGCAAACTGAACCAGGCCGCACCGGGCAGCGAATGGATCCGCTCGGTGTACGGCGTGGGCTTTGTGCTGGAGGAACCCGAACCGGACAGCGCTGTGGGCTGAAGACCAGGCCAGCCAAGCCCCCGGGGGGGGCGGGCCGATGCCGTGCCGGGGCCCCGTCAGCCCGGGCTGGACGCGCCTTGGTCCAGGGTCGGTCAGAACGGGATGTCGTCGTCGTTGACCGGGGGTTGCGGCGCAGGCGGTGAAACGGGGGCAGCGGACGAAGCAGACGCCAGGGCCGCCTTGGCAGCACGGCGCGGCGCCGGGCTGGCGGCCACGGCGGCCTCCGGCTCGGTGCCCGACGGCACGCCTGCGGCCCCCGCGGCCGCCTCGCTGCCCAATTCTTTCTCCAGCGCCTTTTCGACCGCATCGATGCGCGCCTGGCAAATCTTGTAGGCACTGACCGACTCTTCGACGATCTGCAGCAGGTCGTCGATGTTGGGTTCGCGTTGCTCACGCAGGGTTTGGGCGTGGCGTTGCAGGACGCCGTAGGATTCCTTGAACGTGTGCTTCATGGCTTGAGGAGTTGGGCGGCCCGCTGGCCGTCATGGAATTGAAGGGTGATGTCCCCGGCCTCGGCCGAGGCACTGGTGATGGGTTCGCCGCGCGCGCTGCGCACCACGGCAAACCCGCGGCCCAGCGTTTTGCTCGGGCCCTGGCCCGCGATCTCGCGCATCAGGCTGGTGCTGCCCTCGCGGGCGTCAACGATCGACTGGCGCGCCTGCTGGGTCAGCTCGGTCCAGCGGTGTTGCAGTTGCTCTTTTTGCTGCCGCAGCGCGGCCGACGACAGACCGGTCACCGTGCCGAGCTCGGCGCGCGTCTGCAGCCGCGCACTGCGCAGCGCCTGGCGGGCCTCCGCGCGCACCTCGTTGATCAGGGCCGGCACCTCGCGCTGGGCGCTGAACAGCTGCGCGCGCGCCTCGGTCTTGACCTCCGACAGCCGCGCCTGCGCCAGCTCGGCGCCCAGCCGAACCGTGTGCGCGGCCTGCACGCGCAGCTCGCCCAGGTGGCTGGCCACCTGACTGCGCGCCTGCGCCAGCTGGCTGCGCGCCCCCACCTGCACCTGGTGGTGGCAGTCGGTCACCTGCCAGCGCGCCTGCTCCAGCGTGCGCCGGGCCTGCTGGGTGATGGCCTCAAACAGGGCCTGGGCCTGCCAGGCGCGTTCGCGGATCTGCTGCTCGATGCCGGCGATCACTTTGGACGGGGTGTCAAAACGCTGTTGCGCCACCTCGTCGAGCACGGTGTTGTCACGCTCATGGCCAATGCCGGTGAAGACCGGCACGGGCAGCTCGCACAGGCAGCGGGCCAGCGCGTAATCGTTGAGCCAGGCCAGGTCGTTGACGGCACCGCCGCCCCGGATCAGCACCACCGCATCGGGCTGCCACGGGTGGTTGGCGTCGATCTGCTCGAGCGCGGCCAACAGCTGCTGGCGGATGTCGCTCGCGGCCCCCTCGCCCTGAAAACGGCTGTAGACATAGCGGAAGTGGCACAGGCCGTGGCGCTCGAGCCGCGACGCCTCGGCCTGGAAGTCGCCCAGGCCGGCACCGCCTTCGGGCGCCACCACCAGGATGTGGTTGAAGTCCCAGGGCGGGGGCAGCTGGCGGTTGCGCTCGAACAGGCCCTCGCGGGTCAGGCGCTCACGGATCTCGCGTTTGCTAGCCTCCAGATCGCCCAGGGTGTAGTGGGGGTCGATGGCGTCGATCTCGAGCGAAAACCCATACTGCGCCTTGAACACCGGGCGCGCCCGCACCAGCAGCTTGAGCCCCGCGGCCAGCTCGATCCCGGTGGCCTGCTGGAACTGCGGCAAGATGCGCTGCGCCTGGTTGGACCAGACCATGGCGTGCGCCTTGGCCAGCGTGCTGCCGTGGGCGTCGCGCTCGGCCAGCTCCAGGTAGACGTGCTGACGGATGCGCACATCGACCAGTTCCACGGTGGTCCAGACCCCGTCCCGAAAAGCCTCCGACACGGCCAGCGCCACCCCGTTGAGCAGGCGCGACAGCGGGATGCCCTGCGCCCCCAGGGGGGCCAGCGATGACGACACGGTCGCCGGCGCGGTCAAAGGCAGCGCGCCCGAAGCCGAGGGGTCGCCCCCTGGCGGCGCTGCGGCCCCGGCCGCACTGTGCGGCAGCCAGCGCGCGAACGGGGCCAGGTCCAGCCCCGCGGGCACCCGCCACTGACGGCGCGCCGGATCCCAGCGGGCCCCCAGGGCCTTGACCTGGTCTTTGTCGGCGTAAGTGGTGACGAGGTAGGTGTCGCTCATGCCCCGGATGTTAGTGCCTCCGGCCCCGCCCTAGCGGGCCGGCCCCTGGGAACCACGAACACGATCCCGCCCATCGCCGCTGGGCGCTGGCGCCGGGGCACCCAACCGCAGGCAGTCCTGGCGGCGCGACAAGGCGGCGCAGCGAGGTCTCAAGGCCCGGGTTGGCGGTGCTGAAACGACAACGGCCCACCAGGGGCCGCTCAGGAAACCGGTCTGGGGCCGGGCGGGCGGTGTCACCCACGGCCCGCGGCCCCGGACGCATCGGGGCAGTGCCTCACTGGATGCGCACGCTCACCATGGTTTGGTTGAGCAATTGGTAGGCGATCTCACCGAAGGTGATCGGCCCCGCCATGCCCCCGATGGCCTTGCCCTCGAGGTCGCCAAAGACAAAGTTCAAGATGCAGTTGCAGGACAGCGCCAGGCCGTCGGTGTTTTGGTCGGCCAGGCGGGCGCGGAAGGCCGCCGCGTAGTCCCCCACCGGCTTGGCAAAGCGGTAGTCCACGCCGGGGAACACCGGGGCGTACAGCACCACGGTGCCGCCGGCTTCGCCCACGCTCTGCAGCGAGACGTTCAGGTGCGCGCCGGCAAAGTCGCCCACCAGCGGCAACTGACCGCTCTCCAGGCCGCGCTGACGCACGTAGCTGGCAAAGTTGGTGGGTTGGCCGTTGACCAGGCATTGGTCGACGCTGAAGGTGGTCTGCTCGAACTGCAGCAGGTCGCCTTCTTCGGGCTCGAACAGGTTGACGATCTCGATCGAGGCCAGCTTGTCGTCTGGCAGCTTGACGTAGGCCACCACGGCCCGGTCTTCGTACTTGGTGGCGGTGCGGCCGTCATAGACCTTGGGGGTCTGCTGGCCAAGGTCCGACAGGTGCACCCCGGCGATCCAACCCACGGTGGGTTTGAGAAACGCGTCTTCGAAGTTGGCGGCGTCGGCGGCAAACTTCTGGTGCGAGCTGCTGCCCGCGGGCAGGATGGTCACGGCAAAGCCGTTGTCCGGGCCGTTGCGGCTGATGTCGCCGAGCGACTCGGGGCCGTAGCTGGCAATGCTCACTTCACCGGCGGGCGACAGGTCGGTGGCAAACACCTGGCCTTCTTGCACCACCACGCCGCCCGAGGCGACCATGAAGTACGGGATGGTGCCGCCAATCCAGTTGCCGGCCGGCAACTGGTCCAGCGCCGATTCGGGACCGGCCAGGCTCAGGGGGGTGCCCCGGCGGATCAGCTCGGCCGCAGCCTGCACGGAAATCAGTTCGTTCATGGTTCGGTCCTCAAACAGTGGTCAGTTGGGCAATTTCGGTCGGCAAGATGCGTTCCCATTTGGTGAAGAAGGCATGCACTTCAGCGGCCCGGGCCGGCAGGGGATCGGTGCTGCGCTCGATGCGCTTGGCCAGCAATTGGGTGCCCAAGTGCTGGGTCCGGATCTTTGACAAACCGCCGGCGGCCAACTTTTGCCAGCAGGGGTGACCAAGTGCAGGAATTGCCATATCAAATTCACCTTTAATAAATTTACCTATCAAAGGCTTTAATTTAGCAAATATAACGGTAAATTTGTGGGTTATTTTGGGCGAAATATTTAACCTAGATCAAGCTTATCAACTGCCAGTCGCTGACTTGATCGGTCTGATGCGCGCAGTCATCGGGGCAAGCCCTCCCCGTGAATTGCGAGAAATGCCATCGGCCTCGCCCCAGTTCCAAGCAAAATGAGCGTCCCTCCCGCCAGGTTCGATTGCATGCCTGCTGCTTTAGCCCCCTTTCGTGACACCCTCTGGCTGCGCTCGTCGCGCGCCCGCCTGACCCTGCTGTTCGGCAGCGCGTCCCTGCTGGTCGCGCTGCTGCTGGCCGTGTACGCGGACCGCCTGGCCACCGAGCGCGTGTTGCGCAGCAGCGGTGAGGCCCTGCTGCATGTGGGCCGCCCGGTCGCCCATGCGCTGGCTGACGGCATGCTCGAACGCGAGCGCGACATCGCGCTGTTGAGCCGCAACCACCTGCTGACCTCGGGCGAGTTGGACTCGGCCTTGTCGTCGTCCTACCTGGACGAACTCAAACAAACCTTCCCGGCCTACTCGTGGATCGGCATTGCCGACCCGACTGGCCGGGTGCGCAGCGCCACCGGCGGGCTGCTGCTGGGCCAGTCCGTGCAACAGCGGCCTTGGTTCAGCGGCGGACTCCAAGGCCCCTATGTCGGCGACGCCCATGAAGCGGTGTTATTGGCCAAACTGCTGGGCGCCGAGAACGCCAAGGAGCCACTGCGCTTCCTGGACTTTGCTGCCCCCATCCGGGCCCCCGACGGCCGCGTGCTGGGGGTTGCCGCCACCCACCTCAACTGGACCTGGGTGACCCGCCTGGTGCAACAGGCCAGCGCCGGGGTGCGGGCCCCGAATGGCATCGAGTTGCTGATCGTCAGCGAGGCTGGCGCAGTGCTGCACCCCTCCGGCCAGGCCGACCTGATGCGCACACTGAAGGAGCCCCCCTTGCTGGACGATTACCGGGTGCAGGCCTGGGGCGATGGGGGGGATTACCTGACCGCCTCTGTCGAGGTGCCCTCATTCACCGCCCAGAGCCTGCGCTGGAAGATCGTGCTGCGCCAACCGCTGGACCAGGCCCTGGCCCCGGTGCAAGAGGTGCACCGCCTGATCGTGACCCTGGCCCTGCTGCTGACGGCCCTGCTGATGCTGATGATCTATTGGATCGCCCAGCGCTTCAGCCAGCCCCTGGAGCGCCTGGCCGAGATGGCGCGCCGGATCGACGAAACCGGCGAAGGGGCTGACTTTGAGATCCGGGCCAACACGCTGGAGTTCGGCCACCTGCGCGACAGCCTGCGCCAGCTGACCCAGCACCTGCTGAGCAGCCAGCGCGAGCTGCGTGAGGCCAACCTGAGCCTCGAACACAAGGTCGAGGAACGCACGCAGGAGATCAAGCTGCGCGAGGAGCAGTACCGGTCCATCCTCGAGGAGCAGTCCGAGCTGATCTGCCGCTTCCGGGCCGACCTGACCCTCAGCTACGTCAACGAGGCGTTCTGCCGCCAGTTCGGCGTGCGCCGCGAAGAGATCCTGGGCCAGGTGTGGTCGCCGGTCGTCTACCCCGACGACCTCGAGCGGGTGCAGGCCGCGCTGGCCGCCACCCACCCGGAACGCCCGGTGATGTCGATCGAGAACCGCGTGCTCAACGGCGAGGGGCAGGTGCGCTGGTGCCACTTCATCAACCAGGCCTTCTACGACGCAGACGGGCAGTTGCTCGAATGGCAGTCGGTGGGGCGCGACATCACCGAGCGCAAGGCGCTCGAGGAGGCGCTGCAACGGGTCTCGCATGAGTTCCAGGACCTCTACGACAACGCCCCCTGCGGCTACCACTCGCTGGACGCCCAGGGGCGCTTTGTCCGGATCAATTCGCTGGCCCTGTCCTGGCTGGGTTGCCGCCGCGAAGAGGCGCTGGGCCACCTGGGGCCCAGGGACTTTTTTGACGAAGCCGGCCGCGCCCGCTTCGATGAGCACATGCCCCGCCTCATCGAGCAAGGCCAGGTGGGCCCGCTGGAGTTCAACCTGACCGGACGCCATGGCGAGACGCGGCGCATCAGCATGCAGGCCACCGCGTTGCGCGACGCCGACGGGCAGTTCCTCATGAGCCGCACCGTCATGTACGACGTGACCGAGCTGTTCGCCATGCGCAAGCAGCTGCGCCAGCTCAACAGCGAGCAAGAAGCCATGCTGGACAACGACATGCTGGGCATTGCCCGCGTCAAAGACCGGCGCATGGTCTGGCGCAATCGCGCCCTGGAGCGCATCTTCGGCTACGAGCCCGGCGCCCTGCTGAACCAGCCCACCGAATGCCTGTACGCCTCGCCGGAGGACCATGAGGCCTTCGGTCGCGATGCCTACGCCACCCTGCGCAGCGGCCAGCATTTCCGCCGCCAGATGCCCATGCGCAAGGCCAATGGCGACACGTTGTGGATCGACCTCAACGGGGTCCAGCTGTCAGAAGACAGCAACGAGTCGCTCTGGTTGCTGCAGGACATCACCGAGATGAAGCAGTACCAGGCGCAGGTGGAGCACATCGCCTTCCACGACCCGCTGACCCACCTGCCCAACCGGCTGCTGCTGTCGGACCGCATGCGCCAGGCCTTTGCGCTGCACGAGCGCGCCAAGACCCTGACCGCTGTGTGCTACCTGGACTTGAACGGCTTCAAGGCCGTCAACGACCAACACGGTCACGAGGCCGGCGACCTGCTGCTCAAGGCCATGGCCAAGCGCCTGCTGGACGCGGTGCGGGCCCACGACACCGTGGCCCGCCTCGGTGGCGACGAATTCGTGCTGTTGCTGAATTCGCTGCACCAGACCGATGAAGCCCAGCTGATCATCCAGCGCGTGGAACACGCGGTGCGCCAGCCGGTGCGCCTGCCCTCCGGCACCGAGGTGCAAGTCTCGACCAGCGTGGGGGTGGCCTTCCACCCGACCGATGGCCAGCAACCCAGCCAGCTGCTGACCCTGGCCGACCAGGCCATGTACGAGGCCAAGCGCCGGCTCAAAGGCCGCCCACCCCGTGCCGACGGGGCTGCCGCCGCGAGCGCCGCGCGCTGAGCGTTACCCCCGAGGCCACGGCCCCGCGCACAGACCGCACACAGACCGCGCGCAGCCCAGGCAGCGCCTCAGGGGTGCCAGGCGTTGGCCTTGAGCGGGCCTGCGGCCAGCGCGGGCTTGCGGCTGCCGCCCAGCGCGTAGGACAGCTGATTGGCCGCCTGGATGATGGTCTGCGCCAGGTCCAGCAACACCGCTTCGTTGAGGCGCGAAGTCGGCCCTGAAATGCAGACCGACCCCAGCAACTTCCAGTGCAGGCCAAACACCGGCGCCGACACGCTGGACACCTCGGGCTCGCGCTCGCCCAAGGACAGGTGGTAGCCCCGCTGGCGAATCGACTCGTAGGGCTCGCCGGGCTCGCCCGAGAACGCCAGGATGACCCGCCCCGGCGCGCCCAGGTTCAAGGGCAGCCCCAGCCCCACGCGCACATGGTGGCGGATGGTGCGCGGGCCATCGACCCGCGCCAGGCAGGTGCGCAGCTCGCCTTCGCGCACGTAGAAAGACGCACTTTCGCCGGTCTGGATGGTGAGCTCGCGCAGCACGGGTTCCACCAGGTCGTGCACATCGAAGGTGGCCTGGTAACAGGCCCCCAGCCAGCCCGCGGCCCGGCCCAGGCGCCAGGCACCGTCGTCGCGCTGCACCAGGTAGTGGTCGGCGGCCAGGGTGCGGGCCAGGCGCAGGGCGGTGGTCTTGTGCATGCCGGTGCGGCGGCTCAACTCGGCCAGGCTGAGGAAAGCGTCGTCCATGCCAAAGGCCTCCAGCAGGCGCAGCGCCCGCGTGACCGCCACCACCCCGCCCGGGCTGCCCGCCCCCGCGTCGCTGTCCGTGGCCACAGAGGCGTCGGCCGGACCTGGATCGCCCCCTTCAGGCGCTTGTTTTTTGTTTCGCATGGTGGACCTTGGTCTGCACAGTGAAACCGCATTGTACTTGTTGAAACGAACTCCTAAAGTCCACCGCCAAGACAAAGGCCGCCCCCAACAGGCCTCCCTTCCCCCGGTTTGACCACAGGAGACAACGTGAACCTCACCCATCGCAGCCTGCTCAAGGCCACCCTCTTGGCCTGGCCCCTGCTGGGCCTCGGCGCCCATTTCGGCCTGGCCCAGGCCGACACCTTTCCCAGCAAACCGGTCCGACTGGTGGTGCCCTTTCCCGCTGGCGGGGGCACCGACATCATTGCCCGCGCAGTCGGACAGCAGCTGTCCGATGGCCCGAAGTGGAGCGTGGTGGTGGACAACAAGCCTGGCGCCGGTGGCAACCTGGGCGTTGACGCGGTGGCCAAGGCCCCGGCCGATGGCTACACCCTGGTGCTGGGCCAAACCAGCAACCTGGCCATCAACCCCACGCTTTACGCCAAGCTGCCCTACGACCCTTTGAAAGACCTGAAGCCGGTGGTGCTGGCCGCCACCGCCCCGCTGGTCATCGTGGTGCCGGTCGACTCCAAGCTCAAAAACCTCGAGGAGTTGCTGAACGCGGCCCGCAAGGCCCCGGACCGCTTGCTGTTTGGCACCCCGGGCAATGGAACGGTCGCTCACCTGGCCGTGGAGCAGTTGCACAAGGCCGCTGGCATCCGGATGCAGCACGTGCCCTACAAGGGCTCGGCCCAGGCCCTGACCGACCTCATGGGGGGACAGATTGACGTCTATGTCGCCTCGGTCCCGACCGCCCTCAGCCACATCAAGGGGGGCCGACTGCGGGCGCTGGCGGTCACCTCCGACAAACGCTCCAACCAACTGCCCCAGGTGCCGACCGTGGCCGAATCGGGCCTCAAAGGCTTCGAGGCCAACACCTGGTTCGGCTTCCTGGCCCCGGCCGGCACCCCGGCCCCGGTGCTCGAGCACTTGAATCAGGCCATCAACCAGGCGCTGAAGTCGCCTGCCGTGCGCTCCCGCCTGATGGGCGAAGGTGGCGAAGTGCTGGGCGGAACCCAAGCCGAATTCGCTGCGCTGCTGAAAACCGACGTGCAACGCTGGGGCCAGATCGTGCGCGAGGCCGGCGCCCGCATCGACTGAGCCCCGACCCGGACCCTGCTGGAACTTTCTTTTTCTTGACCCCTTTCACCTCACCACACAACACGCCATGAGCAGCCCAGACATCATCAAAGACTTTCCCCGCGTCAGCCCCGAAGACGTGGCCCAGGCCAGCCAATACCAACCCGCGATCTTTTCGGACATCGCAGGCCGCCGCGGTGCCCTGCATGGCCGCATCCAGGCCCTGCGCCCGCGCATGAAGGTCGCGGGCCCCGCCTTCACCGTCGAGGTCCGCCCCGGCGACAACCTCATGATCCACGCCGCCATGTCGCTGGCCAAGCCTGGTGACGTGCTGGTGGTCGATGGCAAGGGGGACCAGACCTCGGCCTTGATGGGCACCATCATGATGACCGCCGCGCGCCAGCTGGGCCTGGCCGGCGTGATCCTGGACGGCGCCGTGCGCGACAGCCTGGAGATCGACGAGATGGACTTCCCGGTGTTCTCGGTCGGGACCAACCCCAACGGCCCGACCAAGAACAACGGCGGTCGCATCGGCCACCCCATCTCCTGCGGTGGCGTGACGGTGCGCGCAGGCGACCTGGTGATCGGCGACGGCGACGGCGTGGTGGTGGTGGAGCGTGAGCAGCTGCCCGGCCTGCTGCCCCTGGCCGCGCACAAGGTGCAGGCCGAAGCCAAGCGCATTGCCGCCATCAAGAACGGCGACACCGCCGCCAAATGGCTGACCGCCTCGCTGGTGGCCGCCGGCGTGCTGCGCGAAGGCGAGGTGCTGTGATGACCCGCGGCACCATTTTGATCACCGCAGCGGACCTGGCCCCGGCGGCGCTGGCCCTGCTGAGCGACTACGAGATCGTGTACGCCGGCAAGACCCCGCAGGTGGCCGACATCGTCGCGCTGGCGCGGCGCCACAACCCGGTCGCGATCATCGTGCGCTACAGCAGCGTGACGGCCGAGGTCATGGACGCGGCCCCCGCGCTGCGCGTGATCTCCAAGCATGGCAGCGGCACCGATACCATCGACAAGGTGGCGGCCGCCGAGCGGGGCATTGCCGTGACGGCCGCGGTCGGCGCCAACGCCGCCGCGGTGGCCGAGCAGGCCCTGGCCCTGATGCTGGCCTGCGCCAAGTCGGTGGTGGCGCTGAACGAGCGCATGCACCAGGGCCACTGGGACAAAGCCACCCACAAGAGCCTGGAGCTGGGCGGCCGCACCGTGGGGCTGGTGGGGCTGGGGGCCATTGGCCAGCGATTTGCGCGCATGTGCCACGCCATGAACCTGCGCGTGATCGGCTTTGACCCCTTCGCCCGCGACCTGCCGGCGTACATCACCCCGGTGGACCTGGACACGCTGTGGCAACAAGCCGACGTGATCTCGCTGCACTGCCCCTTGACCCCAGAGAACCGCCAATTGATCAACGCCCAGACCCTGGGCCGTTGCAAACCGGGGGTCATCGTGGTCAACACCGCGCGCGGTGGCCTGATCGACGAAGCCGCCCTGCTGGCGGCGGTGCAGTCGGGTCAGGTCAAGGCGGCCGGACTGGACAGCTTTGCGGTGGAACCGATGGTGGCCCCGCACCCCTTCCACGGTCAGCCGGGCTTCATCCTCAGCCCCCACATCGGGGGCGTGACCAGCGACGCCTACGTCAACATGGGCGTGGCCGCGGCCCGCAACTCACTGGCCGTGCTGCAGGCCAGCCCCCAACCCGCCTGAACCCAGCGAAAGGAACCGCCATGGCTGAACGCCGATGGACCCAGGCCCCGCCCGGCAGCAGCTGGGGCGAGTTCGGCCCCGACGATCAACGCGGCCGCATGAACCTGGTGGACGCCCACAAGGTGCTGCAGGGCGTGGCGGAGGTGAAGGTCGGGCGGACCTTCTGCCTGTCCCTGCCCCTGGACGTGCCCGGTGGCCAGCGCCTGAACCCGCGCCGCATGCCACCGCGCCGCTACAGCGTGCTGCGTGACGGCCAGAGCCAGGGCCAACAGGGCTTTTGCTGGTCCTACCAGAGCGAAGACCCCGACCTGACCGATGTGGTCAACGACGATGTGGTGCTGATGAGCCTGCAGTACAGCACCCAGTGGGACAGCCTGGCCCATGTGGGCAGCCACTTCGATGCCGACGGCGACGGCGTGGCCGAAGCGGTGTTCTACAACGGCTACCGCGCCGGTCGCGACATCCGCCCCGGCACCGAGGACCCGCAAGCCAGCGCGCCATGGGCCCGTTACCCGGGCCCGGAAGCGGCCGCACTCGGCATCGAGCACCTGGCCGAGCACGGCGTGCAGGGCCGCGGCGTGATGATCGACCTGGCCTACCACCTGGGTCGCGAGCGCCAGGCCGTGGGCTACGACCGCTTGATGCGTTTGCTGGACGCCGACCGCATCGAGGTCGAAGCCGGCGACATGGTCTGCCTGCACACCGGCTACGCCGACACCCTGCTGGCCATGAACCGCCAGCCTGACCCGGCCTTGCTGCACGCCACCGGCAGCGGGCTGGACGGGCACGACGCCCGGCTGCTGAACTGGATCACCGACAGCCGCCTGGCCTGCCTGCTGGCGGACAACCCGGCGGTCGAACTCGTGGTGCCCAAGCTGCTGTCCCCCCAGCCGCTGCGGCAGCCGCGCCTGCCGCTGCATGAGCACTGCCTGTTCAAGCACGGCATCCACCTCGGTGAGCTGTGGTACCTGACCGAGCTGGCGGACTGGTTGCGCCAGCATGGTCGCCACCGCTTCCTGCTGACCGCCCCACCACTGCGCCTGCCGGGTGCGGTGGGCTCCCCCGCGACCCCGATCGCCACCGTGTAAACCCCGGGGCCAAGCCAACTCCCCATCAGAACAATGAGACAAACATGCCACCTTCTTTCCAACGCCGCCACCTGCTGGGCGCCGGGCTGAGCAGCCTGCTGATGGCCCCCGCGGTGCGGGCGGCCAGCCCCTCGGACTGGCCCAACCGCCCCATCCGGCTGATCGTGCCCTACCCTGCGGGCGGGGCCGCCGACCAGACCGCTCGCTGGCTGGCCACCGCCCTCGGCGAGCGGCTCAAGACCCCGCTGCTGGTGGACAACCGGCCCGGCGCGGGCGGCTCGATCGGGGCCGCGGCCGTGGCCCAGGCGGCCCCCGATGGCCACACCCTGCTGCTCGACGCCACCGGCTTCACGGTCAACCCCCAGTTGATGCCCCACCTGCCGTTTGACCCCTTCAAGGACTTCGCGCCCATCTCGCTGTTGATGCAGGTGCCGATGCTGCTGGTGGTGCCCGCCCAGTCCCCGTGGCAAAGCGTGGCCGACCTGTTGCGCGCGGCGCGGGCCAAGCCAGGCGGCCTGTCGTTTGCGTCGGCGGGCAACGGCAGCGCCCAGCACTTGGCGGCCGAGCTGTTCAAGCAGCGGCAACGGGTCTACATCACCCACATTCCCTACCGTGGGGGGGCCCCGGCCTTGAACGACCTGGCCGCCGGACAGGTCGACCTGATGTTCTCGGCCATGAGCGCCAGCCAGCCGCTGGTCAAGGCCGGCAGGCTGCGCGCCCTGGCCGTGACCGCCGCAGCGCGGGTGCCCAGCCTGCCCGAGGTGCCCACGCTGTCCGAGGCGGGCAGCCCCGGCCTGGTGGCCCAGGAATGGAACGGCCTGTGGGCCCCCGCCAAAACACCGGTGGACGTGCTGAACCAGCTGGAAACCGAGGTGCGCGCCATCGTGGCCCGGCCCGAGGTGCGCCAGCGCCTGGCCCAGCAGGGCGCCCAGAGCGTGGGCAGCAGCCGGGCGGAATTCGCCCGCTTCTTGCAAGCCGAATTCAAACAGTGGGCCCAGGTCATCCACAGTGCCCAGATCACCCTGAACTGATTCCCCCCCCCCGATAGAGCAACACACCATGAGACAAATCCCCAAGCCCCTCCAGAACCGCCTCGCCGCACGCCGCGCGTGGATCGGACTTGCCGCGCTGGCCCTGGGCAGCGCCGCTGGCCTGAGCCACGCCCAAACCGACACGGCCTGGCCCAGCAAACCCGTGAAGATCGTCGTGCCCTACGGCCCGGGCGGCGCGGTCGATGTGGTGACCCGCAAGCTGGCCCAGAAGCTGACCGAACAAACCGGCCAAAGCTTCTACATCGAAAACAAGGCGGGGGGCACCGGCACCATCGGCGCCACCCAGGTGGCCCGTGCCGAAGCCGACGGCTACACCCTGATGGCCAACGACACCACGTTCTCGTTGCTGCCCCACATCTTCAAGAAACTGCCCTTCGATGTGGGCCAGGACCTGGTGCCGGTCAGCGCTTTTGTCTTTGCCCCCATGGCCCTGGCGGTCAACGCGACCTCCCCCTACACCAAGCTGCAGGACCTGCTGGCCGCCGCCAAGCGCGAGCCCAACCGGGTCAGCTACGGCACCGGCGGGCCGGGCACCACGCCCCATTTCGCCACCGAGGCCTTGGGCATTGCCGCCGGGGTGAACTTCATGCATGTGCCGTTCAAAGGCGCGGGCGAAGCGACGCAGGCTGTGCTGTCGAACACGGTGGACTTCCAGATCGCCTCGCCCGCAGGCGTGATGGGCAACGTCAAGGGCGGCAAGATGCGCGTGCTGGCGGTCAGTGGTGACAAACGCGTCAGCGCCTTGCCGGACGCACCGACCTTCGCCGAGGCCGGCGTGCGCTGGAACGGGGTGGTCAACTGGACCGGCCTGTGGGCCCCCAAGAACACCCCCGCGCCCGTGCTGCAAAAGTTGCAAGCGGAGATCGCCAAGGCCATGGCCTCGGCCGACCTCAAGGCTTTCGCCGACAACATGGGCGCCGAGGCCCGCCAGATCGGCGCCAGTGACATGGCCAAAATGCTGAAGGACAGCACCGAAGCCTGGGGCAAGGTGGTGACCCACACGGCCTTTGAGAAGCAGTGAGGTCCGCCATGTCACAACCCCATGCCGTCCAAGCGGCCTCCGCCCCCGCCAAGCCCAGCAGGCCCTTCGCGTCCAACACGCCCACCACGACACGGGTCGCCTCCCGGTCCGGGCTGGGCGGGCTGCTGACGCTGCTCCTGCTGGCGGCGAACAGCCAGAGCGCGCGGGCCCAGACCCCACCCACCTGGCCGACCCAACCGGTGCGCCTGCTGGTGGGGTTCACGGCCGGCGGGCCCACCGACATCGTGGCCCGCAGCCTGGCCGAGGCGGTGGGCAAATCGATCGGCCAGCCCGTCATCGTCGACAACCGCCCGGGGGCCAACACCATCATCGCGGCCCAGGCCGTGGCCCAGGCCAAGGACCAGCACACCCTGCTGATGGCGGCCACCAACCACACCATGATCGCGGCGCTGTACAGCCGCCAGATCCAGTTCGACCCGGTCAAGTCCTTCAAGGGGGTGTGCCGCATCGCCGCCACCCCCACCGTGCTGGTGGTCGGGCCCCAAACGGGCCTGCGCAACCTGGCTGACTTCGTCCAGCAGGCCAAGGGCGCTGGCCGCGGCGTCACCTACGCCTCGCCCGGGCTGGGCAGTTCGGTGCACTTCGCGGCCGAGGACTTTGCCCAGCGGGCGGGGGTTCAGCTGACCCATGTGCCCTACAAAGGCGCGGCCCCTGCGCTGGCCGATGTGATGGCGGGTCAGGTCACGGCGTCGTTCGCCTCGCTGGGCTCGGTGCTGGCGTCGGTCAAAGCCGGCAAACTGGTGGCGCTGGCGATCGCCAGCCCCAAGCGCTCGGAAGCCTTGCCGGCGGTGCCGACCTTCGAGGAGTCGGGCATCAAGTCGTACCGGGCCGACGCCTGGTACGGGGTCCTGGCCCCGGCCCAACTGCCCGAGGCGGCCCTCAAGAAAATGCAAACCGAGGTCAGCCGCTACGTTGGCTCCAGCGCCGGCACCGACAAGCTGCAACAACTGGGCATGGAACCCGCCCTGCTCTGCGGCGACGAATTCGACCGACAACTGGCCAGCGAGACCGCCCACTGGACCCGCCTGGCCGAGCAACTGAAAATCAAAGATGACTGAATTGCCCACCACCCTGGCCCCAGACCACCGGCCCGCCAGCGGGCCCATTCGCGGGCCCATTCGCGGGTCCATTCGCGGGTCCATTCGCGAGCCCATTCGCGAGCCCAACGTGCCACGCCGGACGCTGCTCGGGCTGGGCGCCAGCGCCCTGCTCGGCACCCAGCTCGGCGCCTGCGCGGCCCCGGGCAGCCGCAGCGCGCCGCCCTCCCCCGAGGCGCTGCAGGTGCCCCACTCGGCCGGCCAAGGCACCCCCAACTTCCCGGTGCCCGCCAACGCCTGCGACTGCCACCACCACGTCTACGACCAGCGCTACCCGGCCCACCCCAGCGCCACCCTGCTGCCCGCCGACGCCAGTCTGGCCGACTACCGGCTGCTGCAACGTCGCCTGGGCCTGCAACGCCACGTCATCGTTCAGCCGTCCACCTACGGGACGGACAACCGCCTGCTGGTCGACACCTTGCGGGCCGCCGGCCCCCAGGCCCGCGGCGTGGCCGTGGCGTCCAGCGAAGTCAGCGACGCCGAGTTGCAGGCCCTGCACGAGGCAGGGGTGCGCGGTCTGCGCTTCAACCTGAGTTTTCTGGTCGGGGTGCGCGCCGACATGATGCCGGCGCTGTCGCACCGCCTCGCCGAGCGCGGCTGGCACCTGCAGGTCAATGGCAGCGCCGACACCTTGCTGGCCCACGCCGCCCTGCTGGACACACTGGCCTGCCCCCTGGTGATTGACCACCTGGGCCAACTGCCGCCGGCCAGCGGCGTCCAGCACCCGGCTTTCCGGCACTACCAGCGCTGGCTGGACGGTGGACGCACCTGGATCAAGCTGTCGGGGGCCTACCTCAACAGCCAGCGCAGCGACTGGAGCGATGTCACGCCCATCGCCCAGGCGCTGGTGCGTCAGGCCCCCGAACGCGTGGTGTGGGGCAGCGACTGGCCCCACCCGACCAAAAAGGCCGATGCCAAACCCGATGACGCGGCCCTGCTCAACGCGCTGGCGACCTGGGCCTCGACCCCGGCGTTGCGACACACCATACTGGTCGACAACCCCGCCGTGCTGTACGGCTACCCCCGCGCCTGAGGAGACCGCATGTTTTTACTGAACCCGCCCGTGGTCAGGACCCTTGAAACCTTCACCGCCCTGCCCGGCAAGTTCCGGCAGGCCCGGCGCACCCTGTGGGGCGATGCCAACCAGGGTGGCCGTGTCAGCGACTCGTTCCTGGAAGGCCCGGTGTTCGATGCCCAGGGCAACCTGTACGTGACCGACATCCCCTTTGGCCGCGTCTTCCGCATCGACCCGCAAGGTGAATGGGAATTGCTGGCCCAATGGGACGGGGAGCCCAACGGCATGAAGTTCATGAGCCCGACCGAGTTGCTGATCACCGACTACCTCAACGGCTTGATGGTGCTCGATGTCACGCGCGGCACCCTGCGCCCCCTGCTGCCGCGGCGCAACACCGAGAGCTTCAAGGGGCTCAACGACCTGTGCTACGACCGCAGCGGCCACCTGTACTTCACCGACCAGGGGCAGACCGGCCTGCACGACCCCAGCGGCCGGGTCTACCGGCTCGCCCCCTCGGGGCGGCTGGACCTGCTGCTGTCGAATGTGCCCAGCCCCAACGGCATCGTGTTGTCGCCCGACGAGAAGTTCCTGTTTGTGGCCGCCACCCGGGGCAACAGCGTCTGGCGCATGCCCCTGCTCGGCGACGGCGGCGTGGCCAAGGCGGGTCAGTTCTTCACCTCTTACGGCCCCAGCGGACCCGACGGCCTGGCGATGGACGAGGCGGGCCAGTTGATCGTGGCCAACCCCGGGCTGGCCTATGTGTGGGTGCTGAACGGCCGCGCCGAACCGGTGGAGGTGTTGCGCGGGCCGTCCGGGCATTCGCTGACAAATGTCGCCTTCGGCGGCCCCGAGCGCCGACGCCTGTTTGTCACCGACTCCACCGCGGGCGAGATCCTCTGGGCCCCCATGGCCCACGCGGGCCTGCCCGTCACCCATCCGGCGGGCTGAACCGCCGCAGCGCCCCAGGGGCGCTTCGGCTGACGCGACACCTCGGCCCCACACCACGGTCACACCCCTCGGCCCCATATCACGGCCCCACACAACGGCCTCTCACCCCGTCAGGCCGGGCTTCAAGCCGCCGCGGTGTGCCCGCTGAGCGGCATCGCCCTCACGCGGGGTGGGTGTCGCCGCGCTCTTCCAGGCGCCGCGCCCAGGCCGAGCGCTGGCACAACCAGCGTTGCAGCGGGCCCATCGAATGGAACATCAGCGGGTTGAGTGCGATCGAGATCAGCGCCCCAGCCACGATCAGGCTCTGGCCCTCGGGCGGCAACAGCCCCAGGCTGCGCCCCAGCGCCACCAGGATGAACGAAAACTCACCGATCTGGGCCAGGCTGGCGGCCACCTTGAGTGCCACGCTCAAAGGGTGGCGGAAGGCCAGCACCAGCAGCGCCGCCGCCACGGTTTTGCCCAGCATGATGACCAGCACCACGGCGATCACCTGCAAGGGGCGGTCCAGCAGCACCTGGGGGTCAAACAACATGCCGACCGAGACAAAGAACAGCACCGCGAACGCATCACGCAGCGGCAGCGACTCCTCGGCCGCACGGTGGCTGAACTCGGACTCGCGCATCACCATGCCGGCGAAAAACGCCCCCAGCGCGAACGACACCCCGAACAGGGCCGCCGACGCGTAGGCGATGCTGACCGCGCCGACCACCACGCACAGCGTGAACAACTCGCGCGAGCCGGTCTTGTGCACCTGCAACAACAGCCAGGGGAACAGGCGCCGGCCCAGCACCAGCATCACGGCCACAAAAGCACCCACCCGCAGCAATGTCAGCAGCATCGTCATGCCCAGCGAATGGCTGCTCGCGTCGGACGCGGCCACCGAGCCGCCCAGCACGCTGGCCAGCGGCGGCAGCAGCACCAGCACCAGCACCATGGCCAGGTCTTCCACCACCAGCCAGCCAATCGCGGCCCGACCCACAAAGGAGTCCGTCAGGTTGGCCGACTCCAGTGCCCGCAACAAGACCACCGTGCTGGCCACCGACAGCGCCAGCCCCAGCATCAGCGCAGGGCCCCAGGCCCAGCCCCAGCTCCAGGCCAGGCCCATGCCCAGCAAGGTGGCCACCGTCATCTGCACCAGCGCTCCGGGCAAGGCCAGGCGACGCACGGCCATCAGGTCGGCGAAGGAGAAATGCAGGCCCACGCCGAACATCAGCAGCATGATGCCGATCTCGGCCAGTTGCGAGGCGATCTCGGCGTCGGCCACGAAGCCCGGCGTGAAGGGTCCCACGATCATCCCCGTCACCAAGTACCCCACGAGGGCGGGCAGGCGCAGGCGCACGGCGATGAAGCCGAGCACCAGGGACAAACCCAGGCCCACGGCCATGGTGCTGATCAGGGAAACGCTGTGGGGCATTGAAGAAATCCTTATCGTGATGGTGAAACGCGGTCTCAGAACCACCGATTCATGCCCAGGCCTCCCTGCATGAACCGATGCCGGGCAAGATCGTTGCGATGGTCGGAACAGTCTTACCCACTTTAGTCCGAATCACGGCCTTCGCCCAGGTTCCCCATTTTTGGTGATCAGACGAAAAAAAACCCGCCGAAGCGGGTTTGTCCTGAGCGCAAGCGGCGCATCAGCCCATGTGCAGGCCGCCGTTGACCGAGAAATCGGCGCCGGTGGAGTAGCCGCCTTCGTCCGACGCGAGCCAGGCGATGATGGAGGCGATTTCGCTGGGCTCGCCCAGGCGCTTGACCGGGATGGTGCCGACGATCTTGTCGAGCACGTCAGGGCGGATGGCCTTGACCATGTCGGTGCCGATGTAGCCGGGGCTCACGGTGTTGACGGTCACGCCCTTGGTGGCCAGTTCTTGCGCCAGCGCCATGGTGAAACCGTGCATGCCGGCCTTGGCGGCCGAGTAGTTGGTTTGACCGGCCTGGCCCTTCTCGCCGTTCACCGACGAGATGTTGACGATGCGGCCCCAGCCCTTTTCAACCATGTCGCCCACCACTTGCTTGGTGACGTTGAACATGCTGTTGAGGTTGGTTTCGATCACGGCGTCCCAGTCCTCGCGGGTCATCTTGAGGAACATGCGGTCGCGCGTGATGCCGGCGTTGTTGACCAGCACGTCGATCGAGCCGTGCTCGGCCTTGGACTTGCTGAACGCTTCGACGGTGGAATCCCAGTCGCCGACGTTGCCGACGGAGGCGTAGAAGGTGTAGCCCAGCGCCTTTTGCTCAGCCAGCCACTTGCTGTAGTCACGCGTCGGGCCGCAACCCGCGATGACCTTGAAACCCTCTTTGTGCAGGCGCTGGCAGATGGCGGTCCCAATGCCACCCATACCGCCGGTGACGTACGCTACTTTTTGACTCATGAAAAACGCTCCTGATTATGTTTTTGCTACGCAATTCATAGCTTTGCGCCTAGTTTGGAGGCCCGCTCCCGCGGGTACTCCCTGAGCCGGGCCAGAGGGCCCGGTCGCGATGCCATTTTGAATGGCAAATCAACGCTCGATGGTTAGGGCAACTCCCATGCCACCCCCGATGCACAGCGAAGCGATGCCTTTCTTGGCATCGCGGCGCTGCATTTCATGCAGCAAGGTCACCAAAATGCGGCAACCCGACGCACCAATCGGGTGCCCCAGTGCGATGGCACCGCCGTTGACGTTGACCTTGCTGGTGTCCCAGCCCATTTGTTGGTTGACGGCGCAGGCCTGGGCGGCGAAAGCTTCGTTGATTTCGAGCAGGTCGAGGTCGGCAGCGTTCCAGCCGGCACGTTGCAGTGCCTTGGTGGACGCGGGCACCGGGCCCATGCCCATGTAGGCCGGGTCCAGACCCGACGTGGCGTAGCTGGCGATGCGGCCCAGCGGCTTGAGGCCCAGGCTGGCGGCGCGCGAAGCGGTCATGACCATCACGGCGGCGGCGCCGTCGTTGATGCCCGAGGCGTTGCCGGCGGTCACGCTGCCGGCCTTGTCGAAGGCGGGGCGCAGACCGGCCAGCGCGTCGGCGTTGGTCTTGCGGTTGATGAACTCGTCGGCGTCAAAAATCAGCGGATCGCCCTTCTTTTGCGGGATGCTGATCGGCACGATTTCGTCTTTGAAGCGGCCCGCGTCCTGCGCAGCGGCGGCTTTGGTCTGCGACGCCAGGGCCAGGGCATCCTGCTGCTCGCGGGTGATGCTGTACTGCTTGGCCACGTTCTCGGCCGTGATGCCCATGTGGTACTGGTTGTAGACGTCCCACAGGCCGTCGACGATCATGGTGTCGACCATCTTCCAGTCGCCCATGCGCTGACCGTCGCGCGAGCCCGGCAGGACGTGGGGCGACAGGCTCATGTTCTCCTGGCCGCCGGCGATCACGATGTCGCTGTCACCGGTGGCCACCGCTTGCGCGGCCAGCATCACGGCCTTGAGGCCGGAGCCGCAGACGGCATTGATGGTCAGGCCCGGCGTGCCTTTGTCAAAGCCAGCCTTGATCACGGCCTGACGGGCCGGGTTCTGGCCCGCCCCGGCGGCCAGCACCTGACCCAGGATGACTTCACCGATCTGGTCGGCTTGCAGGCCGCTGCGGCGCAGCACTTCGCGGATGACTTGGGCCCCCAATTCGGTGGCCGGGATCTTGGACAGCGAGCCGCCAAACTTGCCGATGGCCGAGCGTGCGGCCGAAACGATGACGATGTCTTCCATGGAATGCTCCTGAGGTGGTCGTGTTGTGTTTGTCGCGCGGCTGGACGACACGTCGCCGAGCCGAGCAATAAGCTTGCCTGAAAAAAGAGGTCAAAAATTTGACCTCGCCCCGAAAAATCAGGCTTTTTGTTTCACATAGCGTCCGGGCGCGGGCTCAATGGCCTTGTAGCGCCCCTTGCCGTAGGCCTTCGGGGCCGGCACCAACTTGCCGGCGTGGCCCTTGAGCCACTGCGACCAGTCGGTCCACCAACTGCCCGGGTGCTCCTTGGCGCCCGCCAGCCATTCGGCCTGTGTCTGTGGCAATTGACCGTCGGCACGGATCCAGTGGCTGCGCTTGTTTTTGGCCGGTGGGTTGATGACACCCGCGATGTGGCCCGAGGCGCCCATGACAAAACGCTTGGGACCGGGCAGGTGACGGGTGGACGCATAGGCCCCCCCGATGGGCACGATGTGGTCCTCGCGCGAACCATAGAGGTAGACCGGGATGTCGACCTGGCCCAAGTCCACCCCCACGCCACACACGGTGGCCTTGCCGGGTTTGACCAGGTTGTTCTCGAAGTAGGTGTTGCGCAGGTACCAGGCGTAGAACGGGCCCGGCAGGTTGGTCGAGTCGGCGTTCCAGTACAGCAGGTCGAACGGCGGTGGCGTCTCGCCCTTGAGGTAGTTGCCCACCACATAGTTCCAGACCAGGTCGTTGGGGCGCAGGAAGCTGAAGGTCGACGCCAGCTCCTGCCCTTTGAGCAGGCCGCCCTGGCCCATCTGCATCTCGCGGAACTTGACGAAGGCCTCGTCAATGAACAGGTCGAGCACGCCGGTGTCAGAGAAATCAAGGAAGGTGGTCAGGAAGGTGGCCGACTCGACCGGCTGCTCGCCGCGCGCGGCCAACACAGCCAGCGCCGTGCCCAGGATGGTGCCGCCCACGCAGAAGCCCAAGGCATTGACCGTGGGCGCGCCAGTGATGGCCTGCACCGTGTGGATGGCCAGGATGGCGGCGTCTTCGATGTAGTCGTCCCAGGTCTTGTGGGACAGCGACTCATCGGGGTTGCGCCAGCTCACGACAAAGGTGCGGTGCCCCTGCTCGACGGCATAGCGGATCAGCGAGTTCTCGGGCTGCAGGTCCAGGATGTAGAACTTGTTGATGCACGGCGGGATCAGCAGGAATGGACGCTCGTGCACCTTGGCGGTCAGCGGTTTGTACTCGATCAGCTGGAACAGCTCGTTCTCGAACACGATCGCGCCCTCGGTGGTGGCCACATTGCGCCCCACCTCGAACAGGCTCTCGTCGGTCTGGCTCATGTGGCCTTGCTGCAGGTCATGCACCAGGTTCTGCAAGCCCTTGGCGATGCTTTCGCCTTTGGATTCGAGGGCTTTCTTCTGCGCCTCGGCGTTGAAGGCCAGGAAGTTGCTCGGTGCGGTGGCCGCGGCCCATTGCTCGACCGCAAAGCGCAGGCGGGCGCGGGTCTTGTCATCGCTTTGCACCGCCTCGGCCAGGCCCGTCAGGGTGCGGCTGTTGAGCAGGTAGAGGGCTGCCGTGAAGCTGGCCAGCGGGTTGTGCGCCCAGGCCTCGCCGGCAAAGCGCCGGTCGGGTGCGGTCGGCGTGCCTTGCAGGCTCGCGTTCCAGAGTTCGGTCGCGTCGTGGAGGTATTGCTGCTGCAACTGCTGGAGCTTTTCGGTGTCAAAGCTCAGTTGCGGAACGCTGGGCGCCGCGGACAGGCCGCCAGTGGGTGGGGCAAACTGCTGGAAGGCCTGCAGGGCTTTGGCCCAGCCGTCACCCAGCATTTGCTGAAAAGGTTGGGCCCCTGGACCCCAAGGTGATTCAGAATTCATGTTGTCTCCTCACGAATCGTCCGGTTTATAGATTTAGGGTTAACCCTGATTTTTACAGAATCATGGCCTCAAGGCTACGCTCTTAAAACAACATGTACCTCGTCCTTATTGCATGGCTTTATGTCGCCTTGATGATGGCGGTGGCCGAAGCCACCCACACCACAGGCACCGTTTTAGGCGCGGTCATCACCTTTGTACTCTATGGATTGCTGCCCATGTCAGTGGTGCTTTACCTGATGGGCTCGCCCGCCCGACGGCGGGCCATCAAGGCCAAAGAGGCCGCTGAGCGGGCCGAAGCCCTGGCATTGGCACAGGCCAAGCAAGCTTCGGACCCAGCCCCGCTCACGGCGGCGCCTGCGGCTGCACCGCACCGTGCGGCCGAGGGCGCGCCGGCGTCAGGTGCGCCAGATGCAGGCGGCCAGGCGACCCGTGTGGCCGAAACGCCGGCTGTCGCGGCGGTGCGAGAAGAACAGCGCTGATTGGGTGTAAGTGCACCAGGGCGTTGTGCCATCGTTGCCATACACGGCACTGACACCCAAAGCCGCCAAGCGCTGACGGGCCAGGGCGGGCAGATCGGCGAGCCACCGCCCGTGGGCCTGCGGCACAAAGGCTGACGCCGCCGCCGGGTGGTGCCGCATGAAGGCCTCGCGCACCTCGGGGCCCACCTCAAACGCACTGGGGCCGATGCACGGGCCCAGCCAGGCCAGCACGGACGACGCGGGCAGACCAGGGCCATCGGCTCCAGGGGCGATCAGAGCCGCCACGGTGGCGTCCAGCACCCCACCGGCCAGGCCGCGCCAGCCCGCATGGGCCGCGGCAACGCGCCGGCCTTGCGTGTCGGTGAACAGCACCGGCAGGCAGTCGGCCACCATCATCACCAGGGTGGCTCCGGCCTGGGCGCTGAGCGCGCCATCGGCGGCCTCCCCCTGCGGCAACGCGGCGCCCGCCGCCAGGCGCACCACCCGGTCGCCGTGCACCTGGTTCAGAAACAGCAGCGGTCCGCCGCCGCGGCGGTGCACCTCGGCTTGCAGGCGCGCCCGGTTGATGGCCACATGGGCGGGGTCGTCTTGCACATGGGTGCCGAGGTTGAGGCTGTCCCAGGGGGCGGCGCTGACGCCGCCCGCCCGGGTGGTGCACAGGGCCTGCACGCCCGCCGGCGCGGGCCAGTCCGGGGTCCAGAATGGCGTGTCGGGCGCCACCAGCGCGCCATGGGCCGGGGCAGCAGGCGGCAGCGACATCAGGCCTCCGCGTCGGGGCATTGGCTGGGCTGGGCGCGCTGAAATGCGTCCAGGGCCATGCAGGCCTCGAACACCGCCAGCGTGCGGTCCAGCCCGTCAAAGCTCACCTTGAAGCGCTGGCCATTGAAGATCTGCGGCACCAGGCAGCAATCAGCCAGGGTGGGCGTGTCGCCATGACAGAAGCGGCCGGTGGCGGGCTGCTGCAACTGGCGCTCCACCGCCTCCAGGCCCAGCCGCACCCAGTGGCGGTACCAGGCGTTCTTGGCGTCTTCGTCGACGCCCAGGTCCCGGCTCAGGTACTTGAGCACCCGCAGGTTGTTGATGGGGTGGATCTCACAGGCCACGGTCTGGGCCAGCGCTCGCACGCGGGCCCGGCCCAGCGCGTCGGCGGGCATCAGCGGGGGCTCGGGGTGGGTCTCGTCGAGGTACTCGATGATGGCCATCGACTGGGTGAGGTGGGCCCCATCGACCTCCAGCATGGGCACCAGGGGGTCGGCCACCAGGCTGGCGTAGGCGGGTGCGGTCTGTTCGCCCTTGACCAGGTGCACCGGCTGGTAGTCGTACGGCAGGCCCTTGAGCTGCAAAGCGATGCGCACCCGGAAGGACGCCGAAGAACGGAAATAGTTGAAGAGCTTCATGCGCGCAAGCATAAAGGCAGGCGGTAGACTGTGTGCCGTCCTTGTACGACACACCAAGAAAGAGACGACATGATTCTTGAACTCGCGGACATCCGCATCCAGCCGGGCCAGCAAAAGGCCTTCGAAGAAGCCATTGAACGCGGCCTGCGCAGCGTCATCAGCCGGGCCCAGGGGGCCCGCGGTTTCAGCGTGCACCACGGCATCGAATCGCCCGAACGCTACGTGCTGCAGATCCAGTGGGACACCCTGGAGGCCCACACGGTCGGTTTCCGCGAGTCGCCGTTGTTCGCCGAATGGCGTGCCATCGTCGGCCCGTTCTTCGCCGCGCCGCCGGTGGTCGAGCACTTCGAGCTGGTGACCCAATCCAGCGGCCAGTGAGCCCCCTCACGTCCTGTCACTGAACGAGAGTCAGCCATGAGCTTTGTCTTCCCTGCCCCAACCGTCCCCAGCGTACCGGTGCTGGGCACCACCGACCGGTTCCCCGTGCGCCGCATCTACTGCGTGGGCCGCAATTACGAAGAACACGCCAAGGAGATGGGGTTCACCGGCCGTGAGCCTCCGTTCTTCTTCCTGAAGCCCGCCGACGCCCTGGTGGTGGTCGACGCCGGCAGCACCGGCAACCTGCCCTACCCCAGCCTGACGCAGAACTTCCACCACGAAATCGAGCTGGTGGTGGCCATCGGCGTGGGCGGTCGCAACATCGCTGCGGCCGACGCGTTCAAGCACATCTACGGTTACGCCGTGGGCCTGGACATGACGCGCCGCGACCTGCAAAACGAAATGAAGAAGCAAGGCCGGCCCTGGTGCATCGGCAAGGGCTTTGACCACGGGGCCCCGATTGGCCCGATCACGCCCGCGGCCCAAGCCGGTGATGTGAGCCAGGCCGACATCTGGTTCAAGGTGAATGGCGAGACCCGCCAGTCCAGTACCGTGTCCAAGCTGATCTGGAACATCGCCGAGACCATCGAGCACCTGTCTGCCGCCTGGGACCTGGCCCCGGGCGACCTGATCTACACCGGCACGCCCGAAGGCGTGAGCGCTGTGGTGCGGGGCGATGTGCTGGAAGGCGGCGTCAGCGGCCTGGGTGAGCTCAAGCTGCGCGTGGTCTGAAGCCTGACGCCCTGCCCCCAACCACCGCCCACTGGGCCGTGGCAAACCAAGGCCCTTCGGGGCCTTTTTTCATCGCCGGACCGCGTTGGACCTGGGGTGGTTGGAGCAGCTCAACCCAGCCAACAAGCACCCCACTTGTGATGACCCCATGGGGGACGCCCCGAGCACTGCATGGTTTGAGGCGGGACGGCTCGCACCGAAGCCCGACCCGCCTGGTGGTGTTGCACCGCAGGGCGGCCCACCGCGGGCCTGTGGCTTGAAAGCCCGGCCCCGCAACACCGGGGCGCGTGCCCGGACCCGGCGGCATCACCCGCGCGCGGGTGACCAGCCTCAGCCGCATGCGAGGCCCCCGTCAGCGGCGATCACAGCGTGAGCGCAGCGCCCCGGTTGTGCAGAAAGCGCAGCCCCGAGAGCACGGTCAAGGCGGATGTCTTGGGGTTGTCGGCCAGGGGCTTGCCGCGCAGCGTCAGCTCTATCTCGCCAAACTCGCCCCGCGCCACGACGTGGTGGATGTTCTCGCTCACCGCGGGGTCAGCGATCAAGCGCACCCGGGTGGCGTCCAAGCCCAGGCCAGCCAAGGACAGGGTGGCGGCCACGTTGGCATTCTTGGGATAGCGCTGGGCAGCCTCGCGGGCGGTGGCGTCCAGCAGGACGGTGGCTTGGGTGATCGTGTCCAGGTCACACACCTGCTCGGCAGGGGTGTCGCGCCAGCCCGCGGGCGGCTTGCGACCGGTGTAGCACACCTCGCTCAAACCGGCGAGGCGGGCGGCAGCCAACGCATCCACGCCCGCCATGGCACCGGCCAGCAAATGCACCTGGGTACCGCCTTGTTCAGCGGCGTCACTGAGTTGCTCGGCCAGGCCTGGGCCTGCCAAAGCGCCAATCGACAGGACGGCGCACTCGACCCCCCGCTGCAGGGCCGGCAGCACATGCTGCAACAAGGCGCTGTGGCCCGCGCATTCCAGCACCAGGGTGGCGTCCTCAGGCACCGCGGTGCAGGCCGTGGCGGCAGCGCCCAGCCGCGCCTGAGCCTTGGCCAGCCCCGTTGCGGGCACCACCACGTGGCTGATGTGCACGCCCGGGGCCTGGGCGGCACGCTGAAAAATGGACTGCCCAATCGCGCCGAAGCCGATCAGGGTCACACGTTGAAGGGGGCGCTGGGAAGCCATGGGCGCAGTCATGCAATTTCCTTGTTCTGCTCGGGGTGGAGTCTCCGAGCCTGACCAACTGACGAAGGTGTCGTGGCCACAAGGCTAACGGCTTTTGAGGCGCCGAACGGGCACGCGCCCACTTTGGCTTCAGCCTTGGCCACAGCATGCGGCCCGACCAGGCCTGGCCTTTCAGCGTAGCCATGCCCCGATCACACAGCGGCACGCCCGCCAAGCGCCGCGTGCGCAGCGCGGGCGCATCAGGCACTTCTTGAGCTGGACGACCCGCGCACTCACTTTGCGGGAACGACGGACGTCGGCGTGGGGCCGGTGTTCAGCCCAAAATGCATGGCCGCCCAGGTCGGAGACAAGCCAACCAACCTGCGGCCCCATGCCTTCCACATCACCACCCGACACCGGCGCACGATCGAAGAAGGCTTTCCAAAACCAATGAAGCCCAGCCAATCCCCCGGTGTGGGCTGGGGTACCGCCCCGAAGAACGGACCCAGGGTTGACCGAACCGATCAGACACTCAAGCTCTGAGACGCCCAACTCGGCGTTCTCAGGGACATCCCCAGTCCCTCAAGCAAGGCGAGCCAATCCCCGTACACTCGCCGCATGACGTTTCGCAGCCCCATCAAGCACTGCCGCGAGTGCGGCACCGCCGTGGTGTACCGCCTTCCGGACGACGGTGACACCAAACTCCGCGCGGTGTGCCCCGCCTGCCACACCATCCACTACGAAAACCCGCTCAATGTGGTGGGCACCCTGCCCTACCTGGGCGACAAGGTGCTGCTGTGCAAGCGCAACATCGAGCCCCGCTGGGGCAAATGGACCCTGCCGGCAGGCTTCATGGAGCTCAACGAGTCCTTGGCACAAGGGGCCCAGCGCGAGACCGACGAAGAGGCCGGCGCGCTGATCGAGCTGGAGGGCCTGTTCAGCGTCCTCAGCGTGGTGCGGGTCGGGCAGGTGCATTTTTTCTACCGCGCGCGCCTGCTCAGCGACACCTTCCAGCCAGGGCATGAAACGCTTGAAGCCCGGCTGTTCAGCGAAGAAGACATCCCCTGGGACGAAATAGCCTTCCGCACCGTCAAGGAAACGCTGGAGTGCTTCTTTGCCGACCGCCGCCGCGGGCACTTCGGCATCCACCAGATCGACATCCCCTGACCCCTCCGCCAGGGCCCGCACAGGCCCTGGGGCGATGCGGCTGGCCGTCGCGCGCAACGCCACCGCCCCCCTGAACACCGGCGCTGCACCTGGCCGGGGAGCGAGTCATGGCCAGGCCGCGCCCCAGCAGGTCGGGCGGCCCCAGGCCGTGGCGACGCTCCGCGCTTCAGTGGTCACCGTGGCCGCGGCCTTCACCCCGGCCCGGGCCATGGTGGTCCCGATCATCCCGGTCACCGCGGTGCCCATGGCCTGGGCCGCCACGGTCCCAACCCCGGCGCTCGCCTGGGCGGTCGTCACGGTCCCGGGCATGGCCAGGGGGGTGGCCATCCCACCAGCGGTGGCGTTCATCGACCCGCACAAAGTAGACCGGACGACCACAGGCCTGGTAACGGCGGCAGTGGCGGGCCCAATGGCGGTACTCCAGATCGGACACATACAGATACATTGGTGCCGCCCCATGCACCACCGGACCAACGATCAGAGGCGCGGTGTTGATGATGGGTGGCATGGGGTTGTTGCCGATCGAAATCTGCCCGTAGCCCCCCGGCGCCAACGGCACCCCCAGGGTGATGTTCATGTAGGTCTGCGCCTGCGCTGCCACAGGGCTCAACGAGGCCGCCAAGGCCGCGATCCCGACCCAGGCGATGGACAAAAGGCCTGACTTGGCGCGTTGCTGGAATTGACTCAAAGACAAAGAAAACTTGTTTTTCACGGGAGCACCTCAGGTGATGGTTTGACCTTAACGCGCCACCCACCCCATCTGTGCCACCTTGTCTGTGCTTCTTGGTAATCAATTGTTAGCGTCCGGCGCAACCCCAGGCGCGGCCTCCGCGCTCCGGGGCGATCGCCCTGCCCCCAGGCCCAGCAGATCGCCATAACGCAGGCCGATGTGGGCATGCTCGCGCATCAGCATCTCGACGCGGGCCGACTCGCCGCGCACCAGCGCGTCGAACACCAGGCGGTGTTGCAACTGGGCGATGCGCAGCTTGTCGAACTCGCGGTCCAGTGCCTTGGGGTCGATGCGGATGGAGGCCGCCGAGGCGAAAGGCAGGTGGTTGTTGCGGGTGATGGCGTCGCCAATCACCGGGCTGCCCGCGGCGCCCACGATGGCGTTGTGGAACGCATCGTTGAGCTGGCTCCAAGCGGCAATGTCCTCGGCCCGCAGGTGGCCGGCCGCCAGCACCCGCTCGCCCTGGTCCAGGCAGGCCTGCAGGCGCTGACGCACCTCGGCACTCAGACCGCGTTCGGCCAGGCGGCGCGCCGCCAGGCCTTCAAGCACCCCGCGCACTTCCAGGGCGCACAGCACATCAGCCTCGGAAAAATCACGCACCACCAGGCCACGCTTGCCAGTCTTCTCCAGCAGGCCCTCTTGCTCCAGGGTGCGAAACGCCAGCCGGATCGGCGTGCGCGAAACCCCCAGGGCTTCGGCCACGGCCTCCTCGGCCAAGCGGGTGCCTGGCGGGAAATGGCCCTCCATGATGCGCTGGCGCAAATGGGCCAGCACACCGATCGAATCCGAGGCTTGAGTCTTTTCTGGATCCATTTTTTGAACTTTCTTTGAGTTTTCTTCTAAATTTGCCTAGAATTGGATCCATTAGAACCCAACCCACGGAGAAAGAGACAATGACCTTCCCCCTCAACACCTGGTACGTCGCCTGCACCCCCGACGAGATCCAAGCGGGCCCGCTGGGTCGCCAAGTGTGCGGCGAACGCATGGTGTTTTACCGCGGTCCCGAGCAGCAAGTGGTGGCCCTCGAAGATTTTTGCCCGCACCGCGGCGCGCCGCTGTCCCTGGGCCGGGTCTGCGAAGGCAAGCTGGTCTGCGGCTACCACGGCCTGGAGATGGGTTGCGAAGGCAAGACCGTGGCCATGCCCGGCCAGCGCGTGCGCGGCTTCCCTGCGGTGCGCGCCTTCCCGGCCGTGGAACGCCATGGCTTTATCTGGGTCTGGCCCGGTGACCCGGCCCAAGCCAATGCCGACCTGATCCCCGCCCTGCACTGGGCCCAGAACGACGAATGGGCTTACGGCGGCGGCCTGTACCACATTGCCTGCGACTACCGCCTGATGGTCGACAACCTGATGGACCTGACGCACGAGACCTATGTGCACTCGACCAGCATTGGCCAGCCCGAAATCGACGAAACCCCGTGCCAGACCCGTGTCGAAGGCGATGAGGTGATCACCAGCCGGTTCATGAATGGCATCAAGCCGCCGCCGTTCTGGCAGATGGCCCTGCGCATGAACGGCCTGCCCGACGATCAGTTGGTGGACCGCTGGCAAATCTGCCATTTCACGCCGCCCAGCCATGTGCTGATCGAGGTGGGGGTGGCGCTGGCCGGTCACGGCGGCTATGACGCGCCCGACTCGGTCAAGGCCTCGAGCATCGTGGTGGACTTCATCACGCCGGAGACCGCCACCTCGATCCATTACTTCTGGGGCATGGCGCGCCGGTTCAAGCCCCAAGACCCGGCGCTGACCGACCAGATCCGCCAGGGCCAAGGCAACATCTTTGCGGAAGACCAGGAGATGCTGGAGCGCCAGCAGCAAAACCTGCTGCGCTGGCCCGATCGCCAACTGTTGATGCTCAACATCGACGCCGGTGGTGTGCAAGCCCGTCGGGTGATTGACCGACTGATCGCAGCCGAACGCACCGCCCCCGCTGCGGCCACGGTGTGAGAGGCCCCCGATGACCGCCACTACCCTGACCGTGCGCCTGGCGCGCAAGAGCGCCGAGACCGCCCAGATCTGCCGGCTCGAACTGGAGCCCTTGCCCGGCCAAAGCCTGCCCGGCTTCACCCCGGGCGCCCACCTCGACCTGCACCTGGCCCCGGGCCTGGTGCGCCCCTACTCGCTGGTCAACGCGCCCGATGAGGGCGGCGTGTACCGACTCGGCGTGCTGCTGGACCCGGCGTCGCGAGGGGGCTCGCGCGCCGTGCATGCTCTGCAAGCTGGCCAGACCCTGACCATCAGCGCCCCGGTCAACCACTTTGAGCTGGCACCCCAAGCCCAGCACCACCTGCTGTTGGGCGGGGGCATTGGCATCACGCCGCTGCTGAGCATGGCCCAGCACCTGGCGCGCCAGGGCCAGTCGTTCAGCCTGCACTACAGCGCCCGCAGCCGCGACCAGGCGGCCTTCCTGCCACGCCTGGCCGAGGCCGACCTGCAGCCCCACGTGCAGACCCATTTCGATGACGGCGATGCGGCCCAGAAGCTGGACCTGGCGGCGCTGCTGGCCCAGCCCCAGGCGGGTACGCACCTGTATGTGTGCGGCCCCAAGGGCTACATGGACGCGGTGCTGGGCGCCGCGCGCCAGGCCGGTTGGCCCGAGGCGCAGTTGCACAGCGAAGTCTTTCAGGCCACGGTGCAAAGCCTGCCCGATGACGCGGAGTTCGAGGTCGAGATCGCCAGCAGCGGGCTGGTGGTCACCGTGCCCCCCGAGCTGACCATCGCGCAGGCGCTGGAGCAGGCTGGTGTGCGGCTGATGACCTCGTGCGAGCAGGGGGTGTGCGGCACCTGCCTGACCCGGGTGCTGTCGGGCCAGCCCGACCACCGCGACAGCTACCTCACCGAAGAAGAGCAAGCCGCCAACGACCAGTGCCTGCCGTGCTGCTCGCGCTCGCGCTCGCCGCGCCTGGTGCTGGACCTGTGAATGTGGCCGCCGCCCGCCCTGGGTGGGTGGGGCGGCGCTCAGGCGGATCCCGCCAACCGCACGCCGCGGTGCCCTGCGCGCAGACAGCGCCAAGCCAACAAGCGCAGGCCCCCCACGGCAGCGTCCCCACCTGCCCGCGCCACGGCGCCTGAGACGCCGCATGGCGCTCCAGGTCAACCGTGCACCGACGCAGCTCCGCGGCCAAGAGGTTGAGGCGCCTCAGTCCCCCCGATGGCGGTCAGGCGCTCAGCGCAGACCACCGTTGATCCGGCAAACCCCAACACGTTTGAGCCGCGTGCAACACCAGGGACTCCCCAACAGCCACATGCTGATCCACCTCGGCCAACTGGGTGCACAGTCGCAGCACCCGGCGACGCAGCGCGGGGTCACTGATCTCATCCATCAGTGACTGCAGGGTGACCCAGTCGACCGGACAGGCGTGTTCCCAGCGCATCAGTTGGTGAACCTGCAGATCAACACACAGGCCGTCCAGAACCCCTTGCAAGGCCTCTGGGCTCAAGCCCAACTGCTCAGGCACCGATTGCTGCGCCAGACAATCGAGCTCCAAGGGGCTCAAGTCGCGATCGGCGATGAGGGTCAAGGCAATGATGCGAGCGGCAGCGGCCGGACTGTTCAGGGGATAGGTGCGCATGGAGGAGTTCCTGTCTCAAGTCAGTTGGAACGACCGAACTCAAGCGGTCGGTTGGATGCGGTGATGGGGTACACGTGCGCGTCCATCCACCATCAGGCCTCCATCGCAGGGCGGATCAAGCGCGCCCTCACCGGCTTCTGCTGGCGCCGCAGGGCCCGGGTCAGTGCGCGCGTGGCGCGCCCCAGCGACAGGTCCAGCGCGGTGCGCCAATCGCTGGCCAAGGTGGTGATGACCACCACGTCAGCCGCGCCCACCGTGCTCAGGGCCAGTTGGCAGCGCTTGTCCACGCCGCCCCGGGGGCCGTTGATGTCGGAGAACTGCACCTTGACCCGGGGCACCAGCCCGCTCAGGCGGCGCATGGCAAAACGCACGCGCGCCACGGACTGCTCGCGCAGCGGCTGGCCTTCAGGGTGACGCGATTCAAAGATAACCTGCATGACGGGGCTCCTGTGAGTGATGAGAACCCTGAAGATAGGGTTGGACTGACTTCGGTAAAAGCAGATAATTTGGAATCCATATTCCCAAAAAAACACATGAGCGCTGCCTTCAATTACAAGCACCTGTACTACTTCTGGGTGGTCGCCAAAGAAGGCGGCATCTCCAAAGCCGCCGAACGCCTGGACATGGCGGTGCAGACCATCAGCGCCCAGGTGCGGGAGCTGGAGCGCTCGCTGGGCTACGCCCTGCTCAAGCCCGCAGGACGCGGCCTGGTGCTGACCGATGCGGGCATCGCAGCCATGCAGCAGGCCGACCAGATCTTCCAGCTTGGCGAGAGCCTGCCTGCCCGGGTGCGCGACGCGGTCAGTGCGCCCATGGTGCGCCTGGCCGTGGGCATCTGTGATGGCCTGTCCAAACTGGTGGTGCGCAGCCTGTTGAACCCCGTCATGGAGGTCAAACACCTGCGGCTGCTGTGCCACGAAGGCGAGCTCGATGACCTGCTGGGCGAACTGGCACTGCACCGCCTGGACGTGGTGCTGTCCGACCGGCCTGCCCCCAACAACCCCAACATCAAGCTCTACAGCCACGCCATGGGTACGTCGTCGATCGCCTGGTATGGCACCGCGGCGATGGCCAAAAGCTGCGCCAAGCACTTTCCGGGCTGCCTGGCCGATGTCCCGGTACTTCTGCCCACCGGCCACACCGCCCTGCGGGCCCGGATCGACCATTGGTTTGAACGCCAGGGGGTGCGCCCCCGGGTGGTCGGCGAATTCGAGGACAGCGCGCTGCTCAAGACCTTTGGTGCCAGCGGCATGGGGGTGTTTCCCGCCTCCGAACTGGCCCACGAAGACCTGCAGACCCGCTATGCCGTGCGACACATTGGCCCCTGCGACGGCGTCACGGAACACTTCTACGCCATCGGCACCGAGCGCAAAGTGCAGCACCCCATGGTGCAGCGCCTGTTGCAAGCGGCCACCTGAGAGGGGGGCGGGCGCTCAAGCGCCAGGGCCCCGGAGCGTTGCCGCTCCGGGGCCCTGGGCTCGCCAACCGAGGGCGATCAGGCCCTGGATTCAGGTGCCGCGGTGCGCAGGCTCAGCACCATGGTCAGCACCAGAATGCCCACCACCACCCCCAGCGACACCAGCACCGGCACCTTGTAGACATCGATCAGGCACATCTTGGCACCGATGAACATCAGGATCACGGCCAAACCGTAGTTCAGCAGGTGGAACTTGCTGGCCACGGCCGCCAACAGGAAGTACATGGCCCGCAAGCCCAGGATGGCAAACACATTGCTGGTCAGCACAATGAACGGGTCACTGGTGATGGCGAAGATGGCCGGGATCGAATCCACCGCAAAGATCACATCGGTCAGCGCGATCAGGCAGATCACCATGAACAGGGGCGTGGCGATGCGCTTGCCGTTCTCCACGGTCCAGAACTTCTCACCGTCGTACTGCTGACTGACCGGCAGCAGGCGGCGCAGCAGCTTGAGGGCGGGGTTGTCGTCCAGCGAGGGCTCCTTGCCAGCCGCCCACCACATCTTGATGCCCGTCAGCAGCAAGAAGGCGCCGAAGACATAGAGTACCCAGTGGAACTCCGACAGCAGCCAGCCCCCCACCAGGATCATGACCGTGCGCAACACGATGGCACCCACGATGCCGATCATCAACACGCGCTTCTGGAACGCCGGGGGCACCGCGAAGTAGGTGAAGATCATGAGGAAGACAAAGATGTTGTCGACCGCCAATGACTTCTCAATCAGGTAGCCGGTCAGGAACTCCAGCGAGCGGGTGTTGGCCAGGTCGGCAGAGCCCGTGGTGTCCTTCACGGCCCACCACAGGAGTCCGTTGAACAAGAAGCTCAGTGCAATCCACACCAGCGACCAGTTGAGGGCCTCTTTGACCCCCATCTCGTGCGCGCCCTGCTTGCGCAACACGACAAAGTCGATGAACAGCGACACCAGAACGATGCCACCGAAGGTGAGCCATAACCAGAGTGGAGCGATGGTTTGCATAAAGCGCCTTGATCGTCAGAGAAAGTGAATGGGGTGCTTCAAAATATAGTCAATAAATACGAAACATGGCGATCAAATACTTCGTAAAAACAGGAATGATGATGCGCCTGGACCTGCGCACAAAACCCCCAGACAACCCGCACCATCGCGGTATTTCCAACCTGGGACATCGCCCATGTCAGACCCCATTCCGTCTTGGTGGCGCCGCCATTTCGCCTCGTGGTCACACCCTGACCAGTTCACCCAGCACCCCTGGTTGAAGCCCCTGGCGGGCCGGTTGCTGCACCCCAGCCTCTGGCGGCTGCGACACGAGTCCGTCGCGCGTGGCGCGGCGGTTGGCCTCTTCTGGGCCTTTGTGTTGCCAGCCGGGCAGATCGTCGCTGCGGTGGCGCACTGCAGCGTCTGGCGGGCCAACATCCCGGTGGCAGCGCTGATGACGCTGGTGACCAACCCGCTGACGATCGGCTTTTGGCTGTGGCTGGCCTACCACCTGGGCGCCTGGGTGCTGGGGGCCCCCGCCCAGGCAGATGGGCCCACCGCTGCCGGGCTCAGCCAGTGGCTGAGCCGCTATGGGTGGCCGGCTCTGGTCGGCATGGCGACCTTGGCCATCGGGAGCGCCGCCGCCGGTTATGCAGGCGTCAAACTGGTCTGGCGCTTGCGCGTGACGCTGCAGTGGCGCCGCCGCAAACTGCGCCCCTGACCAAGAGGCAGCGCGTGGAGGGGCAAGGGCCCCGTGGCACCAACGGTGCCGACCGCATCAGCGCCTGACAAGGCTGGAAGCCGAGGGCGAGAAGCGCCAGCCCGGCTCTGTCGGGCTTTTGTCGGGCTTCTGTCGCACTTCTGGCCTGCTTCTGGCCTGCTTCGGAACTAACTCTGACCTTTCCTCTGCCCTCTGCCGTCGTTGGTTGACGCTCACGGCGCAGCGGCGCCTACGCATGCCCCCCCCCACCTGGATGCCGTGGGAACGCCCCGGCAAGGGACTTGGGCTGAGACTGGCCCTACCACGGCCCAGCGGCCCGGCCTCCATGAGCGACGGCGTGGCCAACCGTTCGGTGCCCCACGCTCGAATGACATGCCCCCAAAACAAAACGGCACCCGGGGCCAGCCCGGATGCCGTTGATGGCCTGAGCGCTCAGGTTCAGCCCATTTGTTGGATGCCCGTCAGCACCCAGCCGCCCTGCCCGTGGATCGGCTTGGCCAGCACCCAGACCTCGTCAAACACCTCGTCGTCGGTGCCCGCGCCATAGCGCATGAAGCCTGTGAACTGAACGCTGACCAGGTAGCGCTGCGATTCCTCAGCCACTTCGAGCACCTTGGCCTGAAGCTGCATGACCTCGCCACGCTGTGTGGCCGCGCCGCGCTCGCTGAGCTCCTGCTTCAACTCGGCCAGCAATTCCGGCGAGGTGAAGTCCCGCAGTTCATCGACCACCCCTGCGTCGTAGGCGGCTTGCAAGCGGACGAAATTGGCCTTGGCATGGTGCTCGAAGCTGGCCCGGTCAAAGTCAGCCGGCACCGACGCTGCCGAAGCCACCGGTTGCAGGGCCGAGCCGATCAAGGAGCCCGAGCCCGTTGCCACGCTGGCGGTGCTGGCCGGCGTGGCCACCTTGTAGCTGTTGAGCGCACTCGGTTGAGACGCTGCAGGCTGCGCGTGACCCGGGTCGGCAGCCCCCGAGGCCACCGCGGCAGGCACCAGCCCCGGCATGGACGGACGCGTCCCTTGGGCCGACTGGGCACGGCGACGCAGCACGAAGCCGATCACGGCAAGCACCGCAAACGCCAGCAAGCCCATCATCAACATCGAAGCCAGTTCATCGCCGAAACCGAAATGCGAAGCGAGGGCGGCAATGCCCAGACCCGCGGCCAGACCCGCCAACGGGCCCGCCCATGACGATTTGCTGGCCGCTGCGGCAGCCCCTGCACCGGCGGCCGGCGCTGCGGCCGCCGCCGTGCTGGGGTTGCCCTGGGCCGTTGGGGCCGCAGGCGCCTTGTTCTGCACCGCCTCCCGCTGGGTGCCGACCGACTTGCCGCCCCCCATGCGCTTGGCAGCCTCGGCCTCCATGGAAACGGTCGCGATGCCCAAAGAGAGCACCACAGCCAGCACAGATAAGAGTTTCTTCATCGTCAGCTCCTTAATAGCAAGTACAGGCCGCAGGGTACGCATGAAGACACTCAAAAAAAAGCTGGCTTTAGTAGAGGGTCATTCCTAAAAAAACTGAATGAAAATGGGTTAATCCCTGGCGAAAGGTGCCTGCGCCTGCCCACCCAGCCCCAACATGAACGGGGGCCGCCCTGCCGGTGGGTCGGTACCCGCGGCACGGCCCTCAAGGAGCGATCCAAGGGGTCGGCCGGCGGCGCCCTGCAGTGGCGCCCTCAAGCAAACATTGCCCACTCTGCGTGGGGGGGGCACACGCCTGCGCGGCGGGCACTGGCGCAATGCCCCTCCGTCCAATCGCTCCGGGCGCAGCCACGCCTACCGCCGCCTGGCGTCACGCGGGGTGCTTGCGGCCTGCCGTGAGCAGTTTGCGGCTTGGCGTGGGTTCAGGCAGGGGCGGTGGCATGGAGAGCACCGCACTGTGGCTGGCGCTGAGCGCCATGGCAAGGGTCGGGGGGCAGGCTCGCCGCAGCGCGGCGCGGCGAGCTGGCGCCTCAAGCGCTGGTCGCGCTCTGCACCTGAATGCGGAAAAACTCGATCGTCCCGTCCTCGATGGCGGCTTTGATCCAGTCCGGTTTGCGACCAGGGCCCGTCACCGTGCCGTCCCAGGACAAGCCTCGGTTGGGGTCGTAGAAGGTGGCTGGGCGCTTGAGCTTCACGGGCGCGCGGCTCCGGCTCAAGGAACTGAGTTGAACCTGCGCAGGGGTGAGTTGAAACTGCTGAACCAGGGCCCTGGCCAACTGCACCGCTTCTTGTCGCTTGCTTTGGAACAGGGCTTCGCGGCGGGCGCTGAGTTCGGCGATCTGCTGGTCTAAAACACGGATTTCGTTGTACATAGGCGCTGAATTTTAGGCAATCGACGGGGCGAATCAGGCGCAGGGCCTGATCGACCCCTCACACGCGGGACCGCAACACGGATCTGGACGTCGCGGCCCAGCGGGGGGCCTGGGCAGGGACCAAAAAAAAAGCCCGCTGTCTCATCGACAGCGGGCTTTTCGGTATCAGTTGGGGTGGCTGATGGGACTCGAACCCACGACGACAGGAATCACAATCCTGGACTCTACCAACTGAGCTACAGCCACCGCAAGGTCTAGATTATATACTGCTTTTTCCGCTTATCCGCCAATTGACGACTTTTCTTCAGAAGAATTTGCAGCGGGCTTCGGCGTCTTGATCTGCGCCTTGAACTTGTCCGCCAGGTACTCGTAGTAGGCGCGGGTTTCGGCCGCGGCCCACCACTGGGCGTACTGGCCGCGCTCTTGCAGGGCACGGGCTTCGTCCACGCCGGTGCGCGGCACCACCTTGGTCACGCGAACCACGGCATAACCTTGCGAACCCAGGTCCACCCCCACCCAGGCCGGCAAGGCACTGGCGCGGATGCGCAGGGCGGCGTCGACCACCGGGGCCGCTTGCTTCTGGGTGTCATCGCGCGAGATGACCACGGCCGAGGCCAGCTTGGCGGCGGCCGGGCTTTCCTTCCACTGGGCCAGCTTCTCAGCGCCTTCCTTGCGGGCCAGCACGGCGGCTTGGTCGGCCACCCACAGTTCACGCACCTTGGCCTTGACTTCGTCAAAGGACTGGATGCGGGATGGGGTGTAGTCGGTGATGCGGGCCGCCACCAGTTGGCTCGGGCCCACTTCCACGGCTTCGGTGTTGCGCTTCTTGCTCACCGATTCCGGCGAGAAGATGGCTTCGAGTACCTTGGGGTTGCCCAGCGTGGCAGGCACGTTGTCGGCGCCAGCGCGGGTCAGGTCCTTGAAGGTGCGAACGGTCAGCTTCAGGCGCTCGGCCACCGGCTTCAGGCTGTCAGCCTGCTCGTAGACGAGGTTGGTGAAGGTGTCGGCCACTTCAGCGAACTTGCGCTGGGCTTGCTGTTGCTTGAGGTCGGCCTCGAGTTCGGGGCGCAGTTCCTCGAAGCTCTTCTGACGCGGGGTCTTGATGTCGACCAGCTTGATGATGTGGTAGCCGAAGTCGGATTCGACCACCTCGCTGATGTCGCCCTTGGACAGCGCAAAAGCGGCGTCTTCAAAGGGCTTGACCATCGCACCACGGGCGAAGAAATCCAGGTCACCGCCCTTGGGGGCCGAGCCGGGGTCTTGCGAGTTCTTGCGGGCTACATCGGCGAAGCTGTTCGGGGCCTTGCGCACTTCGGCCAGCAGGGCGTCGGCCTTGGCCTTGGCTTTTTCGCGGTCGGCAGCCGGAGCGTCCTTGGGGGCCGTGATCAGGATGTGGCTGGCGCGGCGTTCTTCCTTGGCGGCCAGGCGAGCGGTGTTTTGCTCGTAGTAAGTCTTGAGGTCGCCTTCGTTGACGCTGATGCTGCTCTTCACGGCTTCCAGGTCCAGCACCACGTACTCGACCGTGGCGCGCTCAGGCAACTGGAAACGGTTGGTGTTGGTTTTGTAGAAGGTTTCGAGGTCGGCGTCGCTGGGGGTCACGCGGCTGGTGAAGTCGGCCGGGCGGAACTGGGCCACCTGGATTTCACGGCGCTCAAAAAAGGCGCCCAAGGCCACGTTGGCCTGTGCCGGGGGGGCGATCACGCTGCCGTTGATACCGGTCAACACCTGGCGGGTCGACAGGTCGGCGCGCATGCTGGCCTCGTACATCTCGGGGCTCATGCCCTGAGCAGCCAACAGCTGGCGGTAACGGTCCACATCGAGCGAGCCGTCGGGGCGGCGCAGCGAAGCAATGGTGGGGTTTTCCTGCAACGCACGGGCCAGCTTCTGGTCGCTGGTCACCAGGTGCATCGAGGTCGCGGCGGCCGACAGGACCTTCTCGCGCACCATGCGCTCGAGGGTCACGTAGCGGGCCTCGGGGGTCTCGAAACGCTTGACGTCGATGTCGGGCATCTGGACGCGCAGACGCTCGACTTCGTTCTTGTGGGCCACGTCCCATTCGCCTTGGTTGATGTCGTGGCCATCGACCTTGGCCACGGCAACGCCTTTTTCCATGGCTCGGTTGTAGCCATCGATACCGAACAGAACAAACGAAGGAATGATCAGCAAGAACAGCACGATCATGACGATCTTCGAGTGCTTGCGGATGGACTCAAACATGGCGATCTTTCAAGAACAAAAAGAAAAGGCGAACAATGTGTTCGCCTTTGCATCGGTGGTGGTGGGTGCTGACGGGCTCGAACCGCCGACCCGCGCCTTGTAAGGGCGCTGCTCTACCAACTGAGCTAAGCACCCCACCTGAACTGGATCTCAGTTCAAGGCATCTTTCAATGCCTTGCCTGGACGAAACTTGGGAACCTTGGCTGCCTTGATCTTGATTGTATCGCCAGTGCGGGGGTTGCGACCGGTACGCGCCGCGCGCTTGCCCACCGCGAAGGTGCCAAAGCCAACCAGAGAAACAGTGCCGCCCTTCTTCAGGGTCTTCTTCACAGCCTCGATCGTCGACTCCAGCGCACGGGCGGCAGCAGCCTTGGAGATGTCGGCGTTGTTGGCAATGTGCTCAATCAATTCGGTCTTATTCACAAGGAGCCCCTCGTTCAGAAATAGTGTTGATCTGTGCGTCTCATCAAAAATCTTGCCTCCCCTCAACGGAGCCATCAATCGATGGGTTTTTCCGCTGAGCGGGAGGCCTTTGTCGCAGTCTCAACTGCTGTGCAGATTAAAACGATGGACCTTCACGGTGTCAATATGACGGGCTGTTTTGCAACAGCGCGGACGCGGATTTTAGACCCTTTTTGAGGCCTTCAAAGCGCGCTTGGACGCCTTTTTGAACGCCGCGATCTGACGCTCAGGTGACAGCTTGCAGGTCTGGCCGACGCCGCCCATCCCACCCAACGCACCGGTCAGAGTTCAGGGCGGGCGTCACGGCCGGGTCAGCTCACAGCACCTCGGCGATCGCGCGACCCAGGTCGGTGGTGCTGGCCGTGCCGCCAATGTCGCGGGTGCGCGGGGCGCCGCTCTTGGGGTCCAGCACCTTCTCGATGGCGGCCAGCACGGCGTCGTGGGCGTCCTTGTGGCCGAGGAACTCGAGCATCATCGCGCCGCACCAGATCTGACCGATCGGGTTGGCGATGTTCTGGCCTGCGATGTCGGGCGCCGAACCGTGCACTGGTTCGAACAGCGACGGAAACAGGCGGTCCGGGTTGAGGTTGGCACTGGGGGCGATGCCGATGGTACCGGTGCAGGCCGGGCCCAAGTCGCTGAGGATGTCGCCAAACAGGTTGCTGGCCACCACCACGTCAAAGAAGTCCGGTCGCTGCACAAAGTGCGCGGTCAGGATATCGATGTGGAACTTGTCGACGTTGATGCCCGGGTACGCCTTGGCCATCTCGGCCACGCGCTCGTCCCAGTACGGCATGGTGATGGCGATGCCGTTCGACTTGGTGGCGCTGGTCAGGTGCTTCTTGGGGCGCGACTGGGCCAGCTCGAACGCGAACTTGAGCACGCGGTCCACGCCGATGCGGGACATCACCGTCTCTTGCATCACGATCTCGCGCTCGGTGCCGGGGAACATGCGCCCACCGATGCTGGAGTATTCGCCTTCGGTGTTCTCGCGCACGATGTACATGTCGATTTCACCGGGCAGGCGCGGGCTGCCATCGCGGCGCACCACCGGGGCAATGATGCCGGGCATCAGGCGCGCCGGGCGCAGGTTGATGTACTGGTCGAACTCACGGCGGAACAGCAGCAGCGAGCCCCACAGCGAGACATGGTCGGCGATCTTGTCGGGCCACCCGACGGCCCCAAAGTAGATCGCGTCGTGACCCCCGATCTGGTCCCTCCAGTTGTCGGGCAGCATCTTGCCGTGCTTTTCGCAGTAGTCCCAGCTCGAAAAATCGAAGTGGTCAAAGTGCAGGTCGATGCCGAACTTGCGGGCGGCCGCGTCCATCACGCGCAGGCCTTCGGGCATCACTTCCTTGCCGATGCCGTCCCCGGCGATGACGGCGATTCGTTTCTGGCTCATGTCAATCAACTCCTGAAAAATTCAAACGCTTCTTGCAACAAGAGGGCGGGCGCCTCCTCGGCGATGTAGTGACCACAGGGCAAGGCCCGGCCGGACACCGACACGGCACGTTCGCGCCACAAACCCAGGACATCGAAATTAGCCCCCACAGCGCCTTTGTCGCCCCACAACACGCGCAGCGGCTGGGTCAGCAGGCGCTGCGCCTGCACATCGCTGCGGTCGTGCTCGAGGTCGATCCCGGCGCTGGCCCGGTAATCTTCGCAAATCGCCTGCGCGCTGCCGGGTCGGGCAATGCAGCGCTCGTACTCGGCCAGGGCCTCCGGCGCAAAAGCCGCCAGCCCCGCGTGCCGCTTGCCCATCACCTGACGCAGGTAGCGCACCGGATCGCTGTCGATCAGCGCTTCGGGCAACGGCGGTGGCTGGATCAGGAAGAACCAGTGCCAGTAAGCCCGCGCGAAGGCCTCGCCGGTGTGCTCGTACATCGCCAAGGTGGGGGCGATGTCCAGCAGCATCAGGCGCTCGACCCGCTCCCCCTGGTCAGCGGCCAGGCGGTGGGCCACGCGGGCGCCACGGTCGTGGGCCAGCACCTGAAAGCGGTCAAAGCCGTGGTGCTGCATCACTGCCACAGCGTCCAGCGCCATGGCGCGCCGCGAGTGGTTCAGGTGCTGCGGGTGCGGCGCGGGTCGGTCGGAGTCGCCATAGCCGCGCAAATCCATCATCACCACCGTGAAACGCTGCGCCAGGCTGTCGGCGACCCGGTGCCACATGGCATGGGTTTGGGGGTGGCCGTGCAGCAGCAGCAAGGCCGGGCCCTGCCCCGCGCGGCGGGTGTGCAGGTGGACGCCGTCGCGCACCACGGTGTCGGTGGCAAAAGCGCTCAGCATGGGCAAGCGCCTCCACGCTGGACGGTGCCGCCGAAGCGATTCACCCCCTGCCATGCAGCGGCACTTGCCATCTGCGGTCGTGGCCCGCTCACCGGGCCCCAGGCTTGCAACGCCATGCGGGTCTCCAAATCTTGGTATGCGACAAGCTTAGCGCGGATGCCAGCAATAATCGGGCAATCAATTATTTCCAATGAGGAAGCAATGGAACGCGCTGATCTCGAGCTGGTGCTCGCCATCCGGCAGCACGGCAGCCTGACCGCCGCCGCGCGCACCCTGCGGGTCACCCCGCCCGCGGTGACCAAGCGCCTGGCCGCCCTGGAGAGCACGTTGAAGCTCAGGCTGTTCCAGCGCACCACCCGCAAGGTGAGCCCCACGGCGGACGGCGAGGCGCTGTGCGAACACGCCCAAGGGCTGTTGCAAGGCTTTCAAAGAGCGGAGGCCGAGCTGCGCGAACGCCAGTCCGAGCCCACCGGCCTGATCCGCCTGGTGGCGACCTTTGGCTTTGGCCGGCTGTGGCTGGGGCCTGCGGTGGCGGAGTTTCAGGCCCGCCACCCCCAGGTGCAGGTGCAAATGCAACTGATGGAGCAGTTGCCCGACCTCGCGGTCGAGGGCTACGACGGCGCGGTGTGGCTGTGGAACCTGCCGGGCCACCGCGCCTCGGAATGGGTGGCCAAGCGCCTGGCGCGCAACCAGCGTGTGCTGGTGGCCGCCCCGGCCTACCTGCAGCGGCACGGTCGCCCCGACCAACCCGGCGAGCTGAGCCAGCACCAGTGCCTGGTGGTGCGCGAAAACGGCGGCGACGCCAGCCAGCGCTTTGACCACTGGACGCTGCACAGCAGCCAGGGCCGGTCCAAGGCAGTCCAACGTGTCGAAGTGCGCGGCGACCTCAGCAGCAACTCGGGCGAGTTGGTGCGCGACTGGTGCCTGGCGGGCCACGGCATCATGCTGCGCAGCCGCTGGGACATTGCCGGCGCCCTGCAAGACGGCCGTCTGGTGCAGGTGCTGCCCGACTGGAGCATGGCCGACGCCGACATCCACTGGCTGATGCCCTGGCAGGCGCGCACGCCGCGCCGGGTGCGTTTGTTGATCGATTTCCTGCGCGACCGCTTCCAGAGCGAACCCTGGCTGCCGCGCCCGTGACCTGACCACCCCTAGTCCCCCGAGCCTGGTCGCACCCGGCCCGCGGGACTCAGGGCTTGGGGGCGCGCAACACCCAGCTGACGCCCAGCGCCGTCAGGGCTGTGCCCAACACGGTGGCCCCGGTGATGGCCTCACCAAACAGCAGCCAGGCCAAGGCCGCGGTGCACGGCGGTACCAGGTAAAGCAGGCTGGTGACCCGGGTGGCCGCGCCCCGCTGAATCAACAGGTACAGCAGCGAGCTGCCGCCCAGCGACAAAGCCAGCACCGACCAGGCCATGGCCCCGATCAACTCGGGATGCCAGTCCATGGCCTGCGGCTCCAGACACGCCAGCGGCAGGCTGACGCAGCAGGCAGCGAACAATTGCACCGCACTGGCGCTGCGCACATCGCAGGGCTGCACATGCCGCTTTTGGTACAGGGTGCCCGTGGTGATGCTCAGCAAGGCCAACACCGCCAGGCTCAGGGTGGTGGCGGTGACCTCCTGGCCAACCGACAGCTTGGCACTGACCACCAGCACCAGCCCACCAAAGCCCAGCCCCAAACCCAGCCATTGCCAGCGCGTCACCGGACCGCCCTGGGCGGACATCCACACCGCGGTCAGCACCGGTTGCAAACCCACGATCAGCGCCGTCAGGCCCGAGCCCATGCCCAGCTTGACAGCGCTCCAGACGCCGCCGAGGTAGCCCGCATGCATCAGCGCCCCGGTCACCGCCAAGTGCCCCCATTGGGCCCGGTTGGATGGCCAGGGCACCCGAGCCCACCCAACCCAGGCGACAAAGCACAGCACCGAAAGCGCGTAGCGCACGGTCAAGAAGGTGAAAGGGGGGGCGTGGGGCATGGCATAGCGCGCCACGACAAAGCCAGTGCTCCAGATCAGCACAAACACCGCGGGCATGGCCGCCAACCCGTGCTGCGCCCAAGCCGAGGCGGGAGGCCCACCCGCAGGCCCCGCCGGGCCAGGCGTGGAGCCCGAACTCATTTCACGCGGGCCCGAATCTCCGGCAAGGCTTTTTGCAGGTAGTACACCATGGACCAGACCGTCAACACGGCAGCGGCCCAGATCAACCAGGTGCCCCAGGTGCCGGTGTCGATGACGCCGAACACGGTGCCATCAAAAAGCAGGAAGGGGATCGCCACCATCTGCACGGTGGTCTTGAGCTTGCCGAGCATGTGCACCGCCACGCTCTTGGAAGCGCCGATCTGGGCCATCCACTCGCGCAACGCCGAGATGGCGATTTCACGGCCGATGATGATCAGGGCCACAAACACGTCGGCGCGTTGCAGATGCACCAGCACCAGCAAGGAGGCGCAGACCAGGAACTTGTCTGCCACCGGGTCAAGGAAGGCGCCGAACGACGAGGTCTGATTGAGCTTGCGCGCCAAAAACCCGTCCAGCCAGTCGGTGGCCGCGAAGACCACGAACATGACCGTGGCGATCAGGTTGCGCATGGCCGGATCCAGCGGCGAGTAGAACACCCCCACGATCAAAGGGATCGCGACAATGCGCGTCCAGGTCATGAGGGTGGGGATCGTGAAGAACATGCACCAATTGTGTCACGCCTTGACCTTCGTCTGTCTGACAACGGTGCCAAATCAGGCACAGCCCTGGTGCCCCGGCCTGGGCGTCAGTGCAGGGCGCGGTAGATCTCCTCGGCCAGGTCGGCTGAAATGCCGTCCACCGTGCTGAGGTCGGCCACGCTGGCCGCGGCCACGCCGCGCACGCCGCCAAAGCGCTGCAGCAGGCGGGCGCGCTTCTTGGGGCCCACGCCTGGGATGTCCTCGAGCCGGCTGCCACCGACGCGCACCTTGGCGCGCTGCGCCCGCATGCCGGTGATGGCGAAGCGGTGCGCCTCATCGCGGATCTGGGCCACCAGCATCAGCGCCGCCGAGTCCTTGCCCAGGTAGACCTTGTCACGGCAATCGGCGAACACCAACTCCTCCAGCCCGACCTTGCGGCCCTCCCCTTTCTCGACCCCGACGATGACCGACAGGTCCAGGCCCAACGACTCGAACACCTCGCGCGCCATCGACACCTGGCCCTTGCCGCCGTCCACCAGCACCAGATCCGGCAAACGGGCCTGCCCAGGCGACGGCGCGGCACCGCCCGCCTCGCGCAGGGCCTCAGCGACCTTGCTGTAACGGCGCGTCAGCACCTGGCGCATGGCCGCATAGTCATCGCCTCCGGTGATGCCCTCGATGTTGAAGCGCCGGTACTCGCTGTTTTGCATCTTGTGCTGCTGAAACACCACACACGAGGCCTGGGTCGCCTCGCCCGCGGTGTGGGAGATGTCAAAGCACTCGACGCGGAACTGGTCCAGGTCGTCGGGGCTGAGGTCCAGTGCCTCGACCAGGGCACGCGTGCGGGCCTGCTGCGAGCCTTCCTCGGACAACAAGCGCGCCAGTTGCAGGTCGGCGTTCTTCTGCGCCATCTCGAGCCAGATGCGGCGTTGCTCGCGCGGGTTGTGCACGGCATTGATCTTGACCCCGCACTGCTCCGACAAAGCCGCCAGCAAACGCTTGTCGACCGGCACGCTGGTCACCAGCACCGACGGTACCGGCACCCCCGGGTAATGCTGCGCAATGAACGCCTCCAGCACCCGCACCTCGACCGGCACGGGGGCGGTCGCCGGGGCCGCCGGGGCGGCAGAGGTTTCCGACGCCTCGAGCCCCGCCCCCTCGGGGGCGGGCGCCGTGTCGGCACCGCCCTCGGCCCACTCGGACAAGGCCACAGCGTCCTCGACATGCACCGGGAAGTACGGCCGGTCGCCCAGGTGGCGCCCACCACGCACCATGGCCAGGTTGACGCAGGCGCGCCCGCCCTGCACCTTCACGGCCAGGATGTCGACGTCCTGATCGGACGCGGTGTCCATGGACTGCTGGTGCAGCACGCGCGACAAGGCCGTCATCTGGTTGCGGATCTCGGCGGCCTGCTCAAACTCCAGCCGCTCGGCGTGGGCCATCATGCGGCCCTCCATCTCGCTGAGCACGCCCTGCGCCTCGCCGCGCAAGAAGCGCTCGGCATCGGCCACATCGCGGGCGTAATCCGCCGGCGACACCAGGTCCACACAAGGCCCGGAACAGCGCTTGATCTGGTACAGCAGGCAAGGCCGGGTGCGGTTGTTGAACACCGTGTCCTCGCAGGTGCGCAGGCGAAACACCTTCTGCAGCAACTGGATGGTTTCCTTCACCGCCCACGCGCTGGGGTAAGGCCCGAAGTAGCGGTGCTTTTTTTCCACCGCGCCGCGGTAGTAGGCCATGCGGGGAAAGCTGTGGCTGGCCAGCTTGAGGTAGGGGTAGCTCTTGTCGTCCCGGAACAGGATGTTGTACTTGGGGTTGAGCGTCTTGATGAGGTTGTTTTCGAGCAGCAGGGCCTCGGCCTCGGAGCGCACCACGGTGGTCTCCATGCGCACGATCTTGCTGACCATGTGACCGATGCGGGTGCCGCCGTGGTTCTTCTGAAAATAGCTCGACACCCGACGCTTGAGGTTGAGCGCCTTGCCCACATAAAGCAGCAGGCCATCGGCATCAAAGTAACGGTAGACCCCAGGCAAGGCGGGCAAGGCCGCCACCTCGGACAGCAGCTGTTCGGAGTGCACATCAGACATGGGGCCGTATTGTGGCCCCAGCGGCTGCGCGCGCGTGCCCCTGGCGGCGAGTGGCCTCGCCGCGCAGGGACAATGGCGGTCTTGACTCCACACACTGCCATGCTCTGGGACCTTTTTTGCACCGTCATTGACAACCACGGCGACCTCGGCGTCGCCTGGCGCCTGGCCGCCGACCTGGCCCGGCGCGGCCAGCAGGTGCGCCTGTGGGTGGACGACGCCAGCGCTCTGGCCTGGATGGCGCCGCAAGGCGCGAATGGTGTCAGCGTGCACCCCTGGACGCGCCCACTGAGCCCCAGCGCCTTCGCCGACCTGCCCCCGGCCGACGGTCTGATCGAAGCCTTTGGCTGCGAGATCGATGCCGGCCTAGTGGCCCAGCGAGTGGCCTCCCCAGGCCCGGCGCCGGTGTGGATCAACCTGGAATACCTGTCCGCCGAGGCCTGGGTGGAACGCTGCCACGCCCTGCCCTCGCCCATCCTGAGCGGCCCGGCCGCGGGCCTGGGCAAGTGGTTCTTCTACCCCGGCTTCACGCCGCGCACCGGTGGCCTGCTGCGCGAGCCCGGTGTGGCCGACGACCCGCCCGCGGGCGAACGCCAACGGCAGCGCACTGCCCTGGGCGTGCAAGGCGAAGAGTGGCTGGTTTCGCTGTTTTGCTACGAACCCGCGGGCCTGGCGCCCTGGCTGAGCCGACTGCACCGAGAGGGCCTGGCAGGCCGGCCAGTGCGCCTGCATGTGATGCCGGGACGCCCCACCGCGGCGGTGCGGGCCGCCGAGGCCGCCCGCGCCCACAACACCCCAGCGAACACCCCGTCCCCCCAGGCAACCGACTGGCTGCACATTGACTACGCCCAACCCGTGCCCCAGCCTGAGTTTGACGCCAAGCTGCGCGCCTGCGACCTCAACTTCGTGCGCGGCGAGGACTCGCTGGTGCGCGCCCTGTGGGCGGGTCAGCCCCTGGTCTGGCACATTTACCCGCAAGACGACGGCGCCCACGAAGACAAGCTCGAAGCCTTCCTGGACTGGCTGCAGGCGCCGCCCAGCCTGCGTCATTTCCACCGGGTCTGGAACGGCCTGAACGACGGCCCCCTGCCCCCGGTGGAACCCGCAGCCTGGCGCGACTGCGTGCTTGCGGCGCGTCAAATCCTGTGCGCCCAGGACGACTTGGTCACACAGCTACTTCGTTTTTGCACAGAAAAACGATAAAATCCGAGGTTTTGCGCAACACAGGCGGGCCGCGTCGGCCTGCAAGCCTGGTGGTGCGCAGTGCAGCGGGCCACACGCCCGGCAACCAGATTCAAGCCCAACAGGCCCGCAGGGCCCTATTCCTATGAAAATCGCTCAAGAAATCCGCGCTGGCAACGTGATCATGCACGGCAAGGACCCGATGGTCGTGCTGAAGACCGAATACAGCCGCGGCGGCCGCAACTCGGCCACCGTGCGCATGAAGCTCAAGAGCCTGATCGCCAACTTCGGTACCGAAGTCGTGTTCAAGGCCGACGACAAGATGGACCAAATCATCTTGGACAAGAAGGAGTGCACCTACTCCTACTTCGCTGACCCGATGTACGTCTGCATGGACAGCGAATACAACCAATACGAAGTCGAAGCCGAAAACATGGGCGACGCCCTGAACTACCTCGAAGACGGCATGGCTGTTGAAGTGGTGTTCTATGACGGCAAGGCCATCTCGGTCGAACTGCCGACCAGCATCGAGCGCGAAATCACCTGGACCGAACCCGCCGTCAAGGGCGACACCTCGGGCAAGGTCATGAAGCCAGCCAAAATCTCGACCGGCTTCGAAGTGCCCGTGCCGCTGTTCGTGTCGCAAGGCGACCGCATCGAAATCGACACCCGCACCGGCGAATACCGCAAGCGCGTCTAAGCGCCTGCCGCTGTGTCCCGCAAGCCGCCCTCGGGCGGCTTTTTTCATGGGGCTTTCAAGCCGGCATCGCGCCACGCCGGCACAGTTTGCGCCCTCTGCGACAGCGCGAGGGCGGGCCGTCACGCCACAATCGGCGCCATGGCGATTGAAATCAACTCCAATGTCGTGACCGGGGCCCCCACCCCCTCGGCCTCCGTGATCGTGCTGCGCGACGGCACCGCAGGCCTGGAACTGCTGATGATGCGGCGCCACGGCCGCTCGGCCGTGCTGGGGGGCGTGCATGTGTTCCCGGGCGGCAAGCTCGACGACAGCGACCACGGCGCCGCGGCCCTGGCCGATCCGCAAGCGGGCCAGCGCTTGGCCCAGGCCCTCAACGAACCCGAACTCGACCCCCACACCGCGCTCGGCCTGCATGTGGCCGCACTGCGCGAGACCCTCGAAGAATGCGGTCTGCTGTTGGGCCATGAAGTGCCCGACACCGTGGCCGAAGTACTGCGCCGCTGGCGCGCTGGCGAAGGCTTTGTGGCCCTGCACCAGCAGCTGGGTCTGCCGCTGGCCACCGACAGCCTGGTGCCCTGGTCGCGCTGGATCACACCCCGCGTGCCCTCGGTCAGCAACAAGCGCTTCGACACGCGCTTTTTCATCTGCAGCGCGCCCAGCGGCCAAACCGCGGCCCACGACAACCACGAAGCCACCGAAGCGCTGTGGACCACGCCGCGCGCCGCACTGGAGCGCTACTGGCAGCGCGACATCGAACTGGCGCCACCGCAGATCATGACCCTGAGCCAACTGGCCCGCCAGGCCTCAGTGGCCGACGTGCTGGCGCAGGCGCGGCGCACGCCCCCGGCCCTGATCGAACCAGAGCCCTTCGACCTCGACGGCCTGCGGGTCATCTGCTACCCCGGTGATCCGCGCCACAGCCGCCCTCAGCCCGTCTGGGACGGGCCGACCCGGCTGACCTTCCGCGACCAGCGCTTTGAGCCCGAAGGCGGACTGGCCGCGCTGCTGCCTTGAGGGGAGCGGGGAACGATCAGATGCCCCAAGCCGCGGGCATGGGCATGGGCACCTGCTGGCGGTAGCAGGCTGCTGGCGGCGGGCCGCAACCGCGGGCTGGCCATGCCCCAGAACCCGCCCCAAAACCCGCCCCGTGCACCCTGCAGGCACCCTGCAGACAGCGCAGCTCAGAGATCCGGAATCAGGCGTTTGCCCAGGCTGACGGAAGCGTCGCGCCCGTAGCCCAGGCGGTCGTAGAAAGCGAGCACCTGGGCGTTGTCGCTGCGCACCATCAGGTTGACCTTGGGGCAACCCACGGCCAGCAGGCGCTGCTCCACCTCGTGCATCAATCGGCGACCGATGGCGCGACCGCGCAAGTCTGCCGCCACCGCCAGGTAGTACACCCAGCCCCGGTGCCCGTCATAGCCCGCCATGGCCGTGCCCACCACAGGGCGGCCAGGCAGGGAGGCCACCAGGAACAATTCGGGCTGCTCGGTGAGCTTGCGCTCAATGTCCTTGCGCGGATCGTTCCAGGGGCGCAGCAGGCCGCTGGCCTGCCACAAGGCCAGCACCTCGGCTTCGTCAGCGCGCTCGAAGGGGCGGATGCACAAGCCCGCATCGAGCGGCTCGGAGTCCCCCGCCAGCGGGGGTGACGCCGGTACGCCCATGGCTCAGCGCAGCAGGGCCTTGAGGGCGTTCTGCAGGCGGCGGGCCGTGGCCGGGTCGCTGGCCGAGGCCAGCACCGCGGCGGCGTCCTGGCCCCAGGTCTGGGCCGGGGCCGGGTCGTTGCGGCGGGTCAGCAGCTGCAATTGCAGCATGCGGCGCGCGCTGATGTGCTCGGCCGGGGTGGGCACCTCGGCGGCCATTTCCAGGCGCAACAAGGCGGTGCTGGCATCGCCTTGCGGGGCCTTGCTCAAGGCCTGGTTCCAGGCGCTGCGCACCGCGGGGCTGACACGGCCACCCAGTTCCTGGGTGCCCGGCAGTTGAGCGGGATCGCGCTTTTCCCAAGCCGTCAGCAACTGGGTCAGGGCCTCGCCATGGGCTTGTGCCGCGAGTTTGCGCAGGGCCAGTTGGGCGTGTTCCAGGGCATCGCGCTGGGCACGGAAAGCCGTGTCACCCAGGCGCGGGCCACGGTCTTCGCGCGGGGCACGGTCGCCTCGGTCAGCCCGATCACCACGGTCAAAACGACCCGGTCGGCTGTCGTCGCGCGGCCCACGGGCGCCAGCGCCACCGTCGCGGCGCTCGCCGGGGCGGCCAGGTCGGCCCGCGGGTGCGGGCTCGGCCTTCTTCATGCCGGGGCGGTCGTCGCCGCGCACGGCCACCACCTTGCGCGGTGCCACCGGCTTGGCCGCCGGGGCGGGCTCGGCAGCCGCAGCGGCTTCGGCCCCATCGGCCGTGTCCGCGGCCGGGGCATCGGTCGCGGCATCGGTCGGGGCCTCCGCCTGCGCGGCGGCCTGAGCCGCCTCCGCGCCGGCTGCGGCCGACTCACTGGCCGCCACCACGGCCTGCTGGGCCTGGGCTTGACCGCGCAGGGCGGCATCCAGATCGGCCATGGCGGTGCGGATCTTCTGGGCATCGCCACTGGCGTTGGCCGCCTCGAGGGCCTTGGCCGCGTCCAGCACCACCTTGTCGCGCTCGCTCAGCGCAGCGGAGGCCTTTTCGCGTTCGGCGCTCTTGCGGTTGAATGCTTCGTCGATCGGCTTGCGGAAGGTGTCCCACAGCTTTTGCTCGTGCTTGCGGTCCAGCGGCACGGTCTGAGCCTCGGCTTGCCAGCGTTGCTGCAGCGCCTTGACGGCATCCACGCGCAGGACCGGCGCAGCCCCCAGGGCCTTGGCTTCTTCGATCATCGCGTGGCGCACGGCCAGGCTGGCCTTCTGAGCGGCTTCCAGTGGCGCGGCGGCCGCGGCCATGGCGTCCTTCCACAGCGGCTGGATCTCAGCAAAGGCCTTCTCGCCCAGGTGACCGGCATCACGCCAACGGTCACTGAACTGGTACAACGCGCGGTTGATGGCCTTCCAGTCGGTGCTGGCGGCCTGGCTCTGGGCCCAGGCCTTGAGTTCTTCGATCAGGGCCAGGCGCTGGGCCTTGTGCTCGGCGGCGTCGGCCTTGATCTTTTCGAGCCAGGCTTCGACCACCTTGTGGGCTTCGTTGCAGGCTTCGTCAAAGCGCTTCCACAGCGCGTGGTTGGGCGCGCCGCCTTGGTCGGTTTGTTTCCATTGGTCGCGCAGCGCACGCAGGGTTTCCTGCATCTTGCGACCGCCCAGGGCCTGGCCTTCAGGGCGGTTGAGCAGGGCTTCGGCCCGGCCCACCAGGGCTTCGCGCACCTGGTCGGCGCTCCAGCGTTGCCAGCCTTCCAGCTCGCCAGCCGCCACCAGGGCGGTGTGCACCTGGTGCTCCAGTGCGGCGTCGATCAGGCGGCCATGGTCCTTCAGCACGGCGCGCAGCGCCGCAGCGGCGCCGGCGCTGGCCTTGCCGTGGCCTTCAGCGGTTTCTTTCTCGAGGCGCTCCAGGGCCTGACGCACGATGTTCGAGGCCTTGTTGCGCAGTTCCGGCGGCACCGCGGGGCGGCTGGTGCGGGCGGGCTTCGGTGCGGCCGCGGCGGCGGCTTCGGCGGCTTCGCTGGGCAGGCCACGCGCCACGCGCAGCTCATCGGCCCACACCGGCACGGTGGGCAGTGCCGCGTTGACATCTTCAGAGGCGGCCAGGGCCTGGGTGATGGCAACCTGGAAGGCCTCCCACACCACCAGCAATTGGGCCTTGGACGCGTCCAGCATGGGCGGGAAGCGCGACTCGACGCTGGCCCAGGCCGCGTCGCTGGTCAGGCCTTGGGCCTGGTCCTGCCAGGCTTGCACGTCACCACGCAGGCCTTCCAGCACCGCATGGGCATCGCGCCAGGGCTTGGTGGACAGCACTTCGATGCGCTGGGCCAGCAGCACGGCGGCTTCACGCTGCACCTGCACGCGGTGTTGCAGGTCTTCGATGACCTTGACGCGGTCGGCCAATTGGACCTTGAGCACCGACAGCGGCTCGCGGCTCAACGGAGCCCCCGCCTTGGCGGCGTCCCGCTGCCAGGCCATGGCGTCGGCGATGTTCAGGCGCGCGGCGCTCAGCAGGGCCTGGGCCTTCTCGGCCCATTCTGCGGCAATGACTTCCTGCCCCTTGGCGCGCTTGAGTTCATCGAGGCGCTCACGCACCGGGCGGGCCGCCCCCTTGTCGCGCACGCTGAGCTCTTTGAACACCTCCTGCAACACGCTCTCGGCAGGTTGGCTGGCCAGCCATTCGCGGATGCGCGACGAACGCTCGCCCGAGGTAGGCGCCGAGAAGGCACCACCCGTGAGGGCATCCAGGGGATGGGCTTCTTGGGCTTTGGCCGGAGCCGGGTTCACTTCAGGGGCATCGGTCATTTTGTTGCGGGAAGAAAAACTGAACATTTTGTAGGTCGTTAAAGACAGCACAGGGCCACCAAGGGGCCCCCGCACCGCCAGGGTTCAGACGACTGAACCGCTGGATCAAACCGCTATTTTCGCCCGAATTGGGCCAGGCCTCCCAGGCCGGGCACGAGAAAGGGCTTCAGAGGGCGCGGAAATACCCCTCCGGGCGGTCGGCCCAGGGGCCCAACGGCCATGCGCGCCCCCGTGGCGAGCCCCGGCCAACGCGTTGAAACCGGTCCACGGGCTGGGCCCCACGCCCCACGGGGGCATCCGTTGTCAGCGGGCTTCGAGCTTGAGTTCGGCCGAGGCTTTCAATTGGCCCTCGGGCCCGTCGGCCTTGGCGGCGCCCAGGAACAACTGGTCGCTGGGCACCTGCTTGGCCAGCAGGTAGTCACGCACCACCGCCCCCCGCTGGGCCGCCAACGTGGCCAGAAAGTCCGGCGCCACCGGGATGCTGGCGAGCAACAAGGCACTCATCTCGGCGTCGGTGAGGTCCTTGGGCAGGCCCAGCAGGTTGCGCGGCTTGGTGATGCTGGACTGCTGGTAGGCCGCCTTGAGCCAGACGGGCGTCTCGGCAGCCTCCAAGGTCACCGGTTCGGGCAAGGGGCGACCGGCCTGGGTGGCCGCCCGCTGCTTGGCCGCCAACAACATCTCGCGCAAACGCTGCTGGCGGTAGGCCTCACGCTCGCCTTGGTGCTGCGAACGCCCACTGACGGTCAGGCTCAGACCGGGGCGTCCGATCAGCGCCTGGCCCAGCTTGTCCAGCGTGGCGCGGCTGCTGGCACTCAGGGCGGCACTGCCGGGCTCGAAGCGGATTTCGTCCATCTCGCCCGTGGTGCCCCTGAAGATGCCCCCGAGCAGGCTGAAGGGCGAAGTCAAGGCCTTGCCGATCAGGTTGAGGACCAGTTGCCCCACGATCGGGCCGACCTTGAAATCGGGGTCGTTGAGGGAACCGCTGACCGGCAGGTCGAGGTCGATCACACCATGGCTGTCGGCCAGCAAGGCCACCGCCAACTTGACGGGCAGCGAATTGGGCGCACCCGCCACGGGGTCGCCAAAGCTGAGTTGCTTGAGCACCACCTTGTTGCTGGCGGTCAATTGGCCGTCGGGCTGTACCCGGTAGGCCACGTCGGCGTTGAGCTTGCCGCGTTCGATGCCGTAGCCTGCGTACTTGACGGCATACGGCGACAGGGGCGGCAGGTCAAGGTCGCGCATCTTGCCCTGGATGTCGAGCGCCAGCGGCTTGGCCAGGGGGTTGAGGCGCCCCGTGATCTCAAGCGCGGCCGAGCCCTCGGCCCGCCCCCGCAGCTCGAGATCGGCCAGTTGCACCCCCTCCGGGCCCACGGTGGAGCTGAAGCCGCCCAGGCGCCCGGTCAGCTCGGTGAGGCTGGCCGAGTAGTTGGGCTGGATGAAGAAGTCCGAAAACAGCACACGGGCGTTGACCACCGCCAGCGGCCCCAATCGGATCACCGGCTCGGGCGCCGCAGGCGCCGTGCGCGGCCGCTGGGCGGACGCCCCGCTGGCCCCGGGCGCGGCCGCCTCGGCGGGGCGCGCAGCCGAAGCCACGGGCGCCCCTGCCTGCGCGCCCTTCACCGTGGGCGAGCGCAGCAGGTTCTGCAAATTGAGGCTGCCATCGGCACTGACCACGACCCGCGCATACAGATCCGACAGCGAGGTCTCGGCCACCGACAGCGCCATGGGCGCCGCGGGCAGCATGGCGAAGGCCAGCCCGCGCACATTGAGGGCCTTCCAGCTGAGCAACTCCTCGCTCAGCGGCGGGCCTTGGTCGGCTTTGCCGTGGGCCAGCACGCTGTTGGCCCGCACCGACTCCAGCGCGGCATCACCGCGCAACTGCAGGTTGGGGCCGTTGGCGGTGCTGGTGAACGCGATCTGGCCACGGTAACCGGCCTCGGCCCGCAGCACCTCCACGTTGAGGGCTTGCGCAAAATAGGGCTCCAGCACCTGCACGGGCAGGCGGGTGATCTCCAAGGCCCCTTCGGTGGACAGGGGGGCCAGCTTGAGGGTTCCGCGGTAATCCAGGCGCCCAGGTTCCGCCGGCTCCGAGGTCGGCAAGCGCCGCCCGCTGATCCGCCCCCCCCACTGCACGTCCACTGGCGCCGTGCTCCAGGCCCCCTGCCCGTACGCCAGCGGCCCGGCCTGCAGGCTCAGCGCGCTGAGGTCCAGCTGCACCGGCCGCCCCGGGGCGGGCACGTCCCGCCAAGCCAGTTGCCCCCCCGACAGCAAGAGCTTGTCGACCTTGAACTGCCAGGGCGATGGCGCCGCGGCGGGCGTGGCCGTGGCGGCGGCTTGAGCGGTTCCAGCGGGGTTGGCGGCGCGTGAGGGCTCGCCACGGAGGCCATCATCCACCGCCGAAGTCAGCGCGGGCTCGGCCGGCTTGAGCCAGGACTCGGCCATCCAATGCCCCTGGGCGTCGCGCGACACCGTGGTGCGCGGGTTGAGGAGGCTCAGTTCCCCCAGGGCCAGGGTCTGGCGGCTCAGGTCCAGCCGCAGCTCCCGACCCCCAAGGCGGTCCCAGCTCACCAAGGCGGTGTCGTCCTGCTGCAAGCGCAGATCGTCCACCGCCACGTGGGCCAGGCTCAGCGCCAGGTCAGGCGCGCGCCACCCCAAACCACCGACCAGTTGCACCTTGCCCGACAGGCTGGGTTTCAACCAGGCCGACCAGTAACTCTGGCCCAGAGCCAGCGGCAAGTCGTTGACCAGCAGGCTGACCGAAGCGGCCTGGTCGGTGCCCGAGCCAAAGAACCGCAGCTTGGCGGGGGCCGGGTTGGTGGCCGGCCGGCCCGCCTCAGCCACCGGACTCAACTTCAGTTGCCCCTGGAAGCGGGCGGGCTCGCGCCAGGGCCAACGCAGGGCCTGCACCGACAGGTCCAACTCGGAGGCACGGGCACGGGCGGCGGGGCGGGTGCTGTCGTCCTGCCAGGCCAGCTGCCCGCCTTGCAGCTGGAAGTCATCGACCTGCACGGTCCAGCCCGGCGCCGCCTGCGCCGGGGCCTTGGCGGTTGTCGGTGACCGTGATGGGGTCGAATCAGGTGCCGCCGGGGATCCCGTGGTCGGTGCCGCTGGGGCCGCCGAAGTGGCTGCGGCAGCGCCCCCGGTGGCAAACGGGAGCCAACGCCCGCGCGCATCGCGCTGCAGGGCCAGGTCCGGCGCCTGCCAGCTCACGGTCCCCAGGTGGACCTGCTGCTTCAGCGGCTGCAGGTCCTTCAACTCGACCTTCAGGCGGGGAAAACTGAGCCAGGGTTGCCCATCGGCCCGCGCCAGGCGCACGCCTTGGGCCGTCACATCGCCCGAGAGCGACAAAGCCATCGCAGGCTGCTGCCGGAAGGTCAGGTGCAGGTCCAGGTCCAACGCGCCCGCTTGCAGGCGCACCGGCAGGGTGGCGGGCAGGTAGCGCGCATAGGCCGCGGCATCCACCGCGCTGAGCCGAAGGTTCAGGGCGGTTTGGCGGCTGTCCGAAAACGGTGTGGTCTCACCGTCCAACTCAAAGGCACTGCCATTCAAGTTGAAGGCGAGTTTCGGGGCCACAGCGACCTCGCGCCCCGCATCGAAGTTGCTGATGAACGGCACCTCCAAGCGCAGGTCCTTCAGCTGGTGGTCCTGCCCCGCGACGGTGTCGTGAAAAGAAACCTGGCCCCCGAGCAAGGACACGTTGTGGATGGCAAACCCCAGCGGTTTGCTCGGCGCGCGGTCGTCGGGCTGGCTGAAGCGCTCGATCAGGTCGTCAATGTCGTAGTAGTTGGGTTTGGTGTGGGCCAGGCGCAGCACCGGCTGCTCGATCGTCAGGGCATCCACCACCGGGGCCAGGCGCCACAGAGATTGCCACGCCGCATCTATATAGAGACGCTCCACAGAGAGCTGGGCGCCATCCCCATCCTGGGTGGCCACGGCCAGGTCGCGCAGGGTCAGCTCGAGGCTCCAGGGGCGGAAGTCGATGTCCCCCACGCTGACCGGGCGACCCAGCAGCGCGGTCCCTTTGGATTCGATCCCGTAACGCAGCAAGCTGGGCACCGTGGCCCAGGCCAGGCCACAAGCCAGCAGACCGGCGGCCCCCGTCCAGGCCAGGGCACGCCACACGGGTTTGCTTTTCGACGACAGAAAATTCATGACCGCATTGTGCGGTGCTGGCGCCGGGGCATGAAGGGCATAAATCACAAAAGCCAGCGGGTGCCTGTCCGGCCGGCGCCCCAACGCCGGCGGAGCGGACCCAGTCAAATCAGCCCCCAAACGAAGAAAGCCCGACAGATCCACTGCATGGGTCTGCCGGGCTTGACGGCTGGCTTCAAGCCCGTGCCGTCGAACATGCAAGCGGGAGAGGTTCGTCCCGGCTTGCAGGGAAGCAAGAGATTGCCTCCAGGTGTTGTCGGGTTCGCTTCGTCATCGCCAACAGGCCATAACCCTGTCGTGGACTGTCACTTGCCGACGGTCGCCTGAAACGCTCAGGCCTCCTCAGGATAGTTCACAGCCCTCCGCATTCAAGAAGAAATTTTCAATCAATGAGGGGCTGACCATTGAAAAACAAGCAGCTGTACAAATGTCCAGATGAGGGCGTCCTATACCCCATTTTTCATATCTATTTAAATATAACAAACGATATCAATAGTCTTGACTTGTTATTTTGAATGCTCCTAGAATCCGCCCGTCCCCAAAAACCGGGGACAACCCGAACCCGCTGCCGACCCCGGCTAAGTCAGTTCGCTGCACCAGACCCCCTTGGGCATCGCAGGAACTTGATGGCGTACCAATCCAAACGAGGGATGGTTTCCGGGCTCGGAGGCTGCACACGCAGCCCCTGAGTCCACCGAGCCGCCCCCGCGTAGAAAGGAAGAGCTATGACAGCGTTAGGTCAAATCACCCGAGGCCTGCGAACCTTCGCATCCGACATCGCCGACGGTTTTTTTGAAATCACGCACAACGGTTTTGCCCTGCTGGGCCTGGCCGTTGCGTTTGCCGTGATCACCCTGACTGCCCGCCCTGACCTGCGTCAGACGGGCGAAGAAAAATTGATGGGCTGGCTACAGTCCCGACAAGAAGCCGTGACCGGTCTGCAAAGCGAGCGTGAAGCCCGCGACCGCGCGACCGCGGCCGATCCGCGTGATCTGCCCAAGTCACAAGCGGCGGTGGCCTATTGGCTGAGCCGCAAGTACCGCGTGGCCCCCGAGCCGCTGAGCGCCCTCGTGGCCGAAGCCTGGGACGTGGGCCAGCGCAACCGCCTGGACCCGACCTTGATCCTGGCCATCATGGCCATCGAGTCGAGCTTCAACCCCTTCGCGCAAAGCGCAGTGGGGGCGCAAGGCTTGATGCAGGTGATGACGCGGGTGCACAGCGACAAGTACCAGGGCTTTGGTGGTCACCTGGCCGCCTTCGACCCGGTGGCCAACCTGCGCGTGGGCGCCAAGGTGCTGCAGGACTGCATCGCCAAGGCCGGCTCGATCGAAGGTGGACTGCGCTTCTACGTGGGTGCAGCCAACATCGAGGACGACGGGGGCTATGCCGCCAAGGTGCTGGCCGAGCACAGCCGCCTGCTGCAAGTGGCCGCTGGCCGCAATGTGCCGATCCTCACACCGCCGAGCGCGGCGCAGGCCCCGGCCCAGCCGACGGCCCCGGCCCGCGAAGCCGCCGCCTCGAACAACAGCGAAAAAGTAGCCCTGCTGAGCCAGTCTTGAGGGCCTCGGCGCCCGCCGCGCCAAGCAGCCGGGCTCGGCTGAGCCCTGCAACCGATGTCGGGCCCTGGAGCCGCCTGCCTGCCCCCAGGGGCCCCACCCACAGCCCCCGGGCATGCGCTACACTACGCGGGTACGCGACTGGCGATAGGCGCTGGGGTGGTTCCAAGCAACCGACCTCTGCCGCTGACGTGGGTTTACCACTGGGAAGCGTACCGCCCCAGGGCCAACAGGCCCGGGTGTTCAGCCGTTCGCCTGGGCAGCCCTTGTTTTGATTCGCATTCTGTCGAGCAACAGGGACCACGTCTTTAAGGACTGCCATGTACCACCGCAACATCCTCGTCGAGCAAACCGACCCCGAACTCTTTGCCGCCATCCAGGCCGAGAACGCCCGCCAAGAGCACCACATCGAGCTGATCGCCAGCGAAAACTACGCCTCGCCGGCCGTGATGTGGGCCCAGGGCTCGCAACTGACCAACAAGTACGCTGAAGGCTACCCGGGCCGCCGCTACTACGGTGGCTGCGAGCACGTCGACGTGGCCGAGCAACTGGCCATCGACCGCGTCAAGCAGATCTTCGGTGCCGACGCTGCCAACGTGCAGCCGCACTGCGGCGCCTCGGCCAACGAAGCCGTGTTCCTGGCCTTCCTGAAGCCCGGCGACACCATCATGGGCATGAGCCTGGCCGAAGGCGGTCACCTGACCCACGGCATGCCGCTGAACATGTCGGGCAAGTGGTTCAACGTGGTCTCCTACGGTCTCGATGCCAACGAAGCCATCGACTACGACGCGATGGAGCGCAAGGCCCACGAGCACCGCCCCAAGCTGATCGTGGCTGGCGCCTCGGCCTACAGCCTGCACATCGACTTTGCCCGCTTTGCCAAGGTGGCCAAGGACGTGGGCGCGATCTTCATGGTCGACATGGCCCACTACGCCGGCCTGATTGCCGCTGGTGTGTACCCCAACCCGGTGCCGCACGCCGACGTGGTCACCAGCACCACCCACAAGAGCCTGCGCGGCCCGCGCGGCGGCATCATCCTGATGAAGGCCGAGCACGAGAAGGCCATCAACAGCGCCATCTTCCCCGGCCTGCAAGGCGGTCCGCTGATGCACGTGATCGCGGCCAAGGCTGTGGCCTTCAAGGAAGCCCTGCAACCCGAGTTCAAGGCCTACCAACAGCAAGTGGTGACCAACGCCCGCATCGTGGCTGAAACCCTGACCCAGCGCGGCCTGCGCATCGTCAGCGGTGGCACCCAAAGCCACGTCATGCTGGTGGACCTGCGTGCCAAGGGCATCACCGGCAAGGAAGCCGAGGCCGTGCTGGGCGCCGCCCACATGACCATCAACAAGAACGCGATCCCGAACGACCCGGAAAAGCCGATGGTCACCAGCGGCATCCGTGTCGGTACCCCGGCCATGACCACCCGTGGTTTCAAGGACGAGGAAGCCCGCATCACGGCCAACCTGATCGCCGACGTGCTGGACAACCCGCGCGACGAAGCCAACATCGCCGCGGTGCGCGCCAAGGTCAACGCCCTGACCGCGCGCTTCCCGGTCTACCGCTGAAACCCGGTCGCGACTGAACGATGAAGTGCCCTTTTTGCGGACACCAGGAAACACAGGTGGTGGAGACCCGTGTGGCCGAGGACGGGGACTTCATCCGCAGGCGCCGCCAATGCGGTGCCTGCGAGAAGCGATTCACCACCTACGAGCGCCCGGAAGTCAGCTTCCCGGCCATCGTCAAAAAGGACGGTCGCCGCATCGAGTACGAGCGCGGCAAGCTGCAGGCGTCCTTCAACCTGGCGCTGCGCAAGCGCCCGGTCAGCACGGTGCAAATTGACAGCGCCATCGAACGCATCGAAGAGCAGTTGCTCAACCTGGGGCAACGCGAAGTGGCCTCCAGCCGCCTGGGCGAGCTGGTGATGCGCGAACTCAAGAAGCTCGACAAAGTGGCCTACATCCGCTTTGCCAGCGTTTACCGCAGCTTCGAGGACATCGACGAATTCAAGACCCTGGTCGACGAGGTGCGCTGACCGCGCCCACCTCGTGCCTTGCGCCACGCGCCCAAGGCCAAGCATGCCCCGGCCCTCTGCACCTCTGCAGGGGCTTGTCTGCTTCAGACGGCCGCCGCGTGGCCCTGGCTGAGCCGCCGCAAACGCCAGGCACAGGCGGTGGCCAGCAAGGCCGCACCACAAGCCGCCCAGTACACACTCTGCAAGCCCCAGTCGCGGGCCAGGTAGGCGCCGCCCAAGCCCCCGAGTACACCCGACACCCCGTAGCCAATGACGGTGAACAAGGCCTGCCCGCGGCCCCGCAGCCGGGCGGGGAAGTAATGGGAGATCAGCGCGATGCAGACCGTGTGGTGGGCGGCGAACGTCAGCGCATGCAGGCACTGCAGGGCCAGCAACAAGGCCAACGAGGTGGCGCCCCAAGCGGTCAGGCCCATGCGCAGCGCCATGGCCGAGCCACACAGCGCCAGCCAGACCGTGAGCGGCCAAGCCGGCAGCCAGCGGCTTTGGGTGAAGAACCACGCCACCTCCACGATCACCGACACCGCCCACAGCAAGCCGATAACCGCCTTGCTGTAACCCAGGCTGTCGAGGTAGAGCGAGAAAAACACGTACAGGCTCACATGGGCCAGCACATGAAAGAACAGCGAAGCAAAGAACCAGCGCACCTCGGGCTGGCGCAGCACCGGCCCGACCGGCAGGTGGGCGTGCTCGTCCGCGCTGCGGGCTTCGCGCTGGTCGGGCAGCCACCAGGCGCTGCCAACCACGGCCAACAAGGTCAGCAACGTCCAGGCCGGAAAGTCGTGCATGCCCCGGCGCTCAAACCAGGCCCCCGCCAGGAACACCGTGAGCAAGAAGCCCAGTGAGCCGCACAGGCGCACCCGGCCATAGCGCCGCGCATCGAATTGCCCGCCCTGGCTCACCAGGTGGGCCATGGCGGCCTCGCTCATGGGCATCATCGCGCTGGTGTGGCTGAACATCAGCAGCAGCACGGCCGCCAGCCAGCCCACACTCGGCGCCTCGCGCCACAGGCCCAGCGACAGCAGCAAGGCCACCGTGGCGCTGTAGCGCATCAGGCGCACCCGCTCGCCCAGGCGGTCCGACAAGGCGCCCCAGGCATAAGGCGCAAACAAGCGGGTGGCCGACTGGGCCGAGGTCAGCAAGCTGATGGCTACCAAGGGCAGGCCCAATTCCTTGAGCCACAGCGGCAGGTAAGGGTTGAAGAACCCGATGTGCGCGAAATAACTGGCCGACAAAGCCCCGAAGGGCAGCAGTTGGCGCAGCGTGGGCGCCCCCGCCGGGCCGGCAGCGGGCGCGGCCACGTCGCGATCAGCCAATCGACGCCGGGATGGGCGGCACTGGCAGGCTCACATCGCCGCACTGGGCGCGGTGGCGCAGCGCGTGGTCCATCAACACCAGCGCCAGCAGCGCCTCGGCGATCGGGGTGGCCCGGATGCCCACGCAGGGGTCGTGGCGCCCCTTGGTCACCACCTCGACCGGCTGACCGTTGACGTCAATCGACTCGCGCGGGCTGATGATGGAGCTGGTCGGCTTGATGGCCAGGGACACTTCCAGGTCCTGGCCGGTGCTGATGCCGCCCAGGATGCCGCCCGCGTTGTTGGTGCGAAAGCCCTCGGGCGTGAGCGAATCACCGTGCGTGGTGCCGCGTTGGGCGACGCTGTCGAAGCCGGCACCGATTTCAACGCCCTTGACGGCGTTGAGGCCCATCATGGCGTGGGCGATGTCGGCATCCAGGCGGTCATACAGGGGCTCACCCAGGCCCACCGGCACATGGGAGGCCGTGACGCGGATGCGGGCGCCACAGGAGTCGCCGGCCTTGCGCAGCGCGTCCATATAGTCTTCCAGCGCTTGCACGTCGGCCACCGGGGCAAAGAACGGGTTGTGGGGCACATGGTCCCAGCTCTCAAACGGGATCTCCACCGTGCCCACCGCGGTCATGCAACCCCGGAACACGGTGCCGTACTTCTCGAACAGCCATTTGCGGGCCACCGCGCCGGCCGCCACCGTGGGCGCCGTCAGGCGGGCCGATGAACGCCCGCCACCGCGCGGGTCGCGGATGCCGTACTTGTGCCAGTAGCTGTAGTCGGCGTGGCCCGGTCGGAAGCTCTGGGCGATGTTGCCGTAGTCCTTGCTGCGCTGATCGGTGTTGCGGATCAGCAGCGCGATCGGGGTGCCGGTGGTCTTGCCCTCGTACACGCCAGAGAGGATCTCCACCACGTCCGGCTCCTGACGCTGGGTCACATGGCGGCTGGTGCCAGGCCGACGGCGGTCCAGCTCTTGCTGGATGTCGGCTTCGCACAGGCTCATGCCCGGCGGGCAGCCGTCAATCACGCAGCCGATGGCCGGACCGTGGGATTCACCAAAGTTGGTGACGGAGAAAAGGGTTCCAAGGGTGTTGCCGCTCATGCCCCGATTATCCCCGACCTGCCGCCCTCCCCCGGCTTGGCCTCCGATCTTCTGCGTCAGACCGGGTCGCAGCCCGTGACCGCACCGGGCTTGCGCCCGCAGCGGATACTGATACGATGCGAACAACTGGTTACAAACCAGGACTGGGAGGCTCATGACTGCCTTTGACACATCCGAGGCTGAACCGGCCGGCCGGCGCCACTGTTCCGTGGAGCCGCCCGACGTGCTGACCTTGCGCGGTTTGCGGCGGGCGCTGGACGCCAGCGACAGCGCCATCCTGGTGACCGATGCCCACCGGCGCATCGCCTATGTCAACGACGGCTTCACCCGCCTGCTGGGCTACAGCAGCGCCGAAGCCCTGGGCCGCCTGCCCGCCGAGTTGCTGATGGGTCGGCACTCCGATCCCCAACTGACCCAGACCATCGCCGACGGCCTGCAGCGCCGCGGCCAAGCCCACGGCGAGGCCCTGATCTACAGCCGCTCGGGCCAGCCCCGCTGGGTGTCCCTGGTCATCAACAGCTGCGACCACCCCGACCAGGGCGCCAGCTCGATCAGCGTGTTGACGGACATCACCCTGACCAAGATGCACGAGGTGCTGCAGAAAAAGGTGCTTGAGAGCATGGTGCGCGAAACCCCGCTGCCCGAGCTCATGGCCCTGGTCTGCCGCGAGGTGGAACGCATCGCGCCCGAGGTGACCGCCACCATCCTGTCGGTCGACGAAGACGGCCGTGTGCACCCCCTGGCAGCCCCAAGCATGCCGGCCTACGTGGGTGCAGCCATCGACGGGCTGCAGATCGGGCCCCAGGCGGGCTCTTGTGGCACGGCCGCCTGGCGTGGCGAACCGGTGCTGGTGACCGACATCCACACCGACCCGCTGTGGGCCGACTACCGGGCCCTCTTCGCGCCCACAGGCCTGCGGGCCTGCTGGTCGAGCCCCATCAAGAACCACCAGGGCCGGGTAGTGGGCACCTTCGCCTTTTATTTCCAGGAGCAGCGCGTGCCCGACGCCCTGCACCACCGCCTGGTCGAAGTCTGCCTGCACCTGTGCACCGTGGCCCTGGAGCGCGAAGCCTCGCGCCAGCGCATCCACCAGCTGGCGTACTTCGATGTGCTCACCGGCCTGCCCAACCGGACCCAGTTCCGCCAACGCGCCGAGCAAGCCCTGCAGCAACTGGCCAGCGAGCAGCAGACGGGCGCCCTGCTCTACATCGACCTCGACCGCTTCAAGCACATCAACGACAGCCAGGGCCATGCCGCCGGCGATGCGCTGCTGCGCCTGGTGGCGGAACGCCTTCTGAGCCAGCTTGGGTCGCAGGACCTGCCGGGCCGCCTGGCGGGTGACGAGTTCGTGCTGATGCTCGGCGACTGCGACGCCGAGCGCGCCGTGCAAACGGCCCAACACCTGCTGCAGGTACTGGGAGAACCCGTTCTGCTGGAAGGCCAGACCCACACGCCCCAGGCCAGCATCGGCATCGCGCTGTTCCCCCAGGACGGCGACCACATCGACACCTTGCTGCGCCACGCCGACCAGGCCATGTACCAGGCCAAGAGCGAGGCGCGGCACAGCCTGATGCTGTTCAGTGCCGACATGAACCAGCGCACCGAAGCCCGCGCCGCGCTGGAACAGGCCCTGAAACACGCCCTGCAGCAAGGCCAGCTCAGCCTGCACTACCAGCCCCAAGTGAACAGCGATGCCACACTGAGCCTGCATGGCGTCGAGGCCCTGATGCGCTGGCAACACCCGGCGTGGGGCTGGGTGCCCCCCGACCGCTTCATCCCGGTGGCCGAGGAAAGCGGTTTGATCCACCCCATGACGCGCTGGCTGCTCGATGAGTGCTGCCGGCAACTCGCGCAGTGGCGCCACCAAGGGTTGACCGTGCCCCGCGTGGCCTTGAACCTGTCCGCGCGCAGCTTTCACCAGCCCGAATTTGCCCAGTTGGTCGAGTCGGCGCTGCGGCGGCACGGCATCGCCCCCGGCGACCTGGTGCTCGAGATCACCGAGAGCGTGATGATGGACACGCGCTCGGTCACCGCCGCCAACCTGGAACGCCTGCATGCGCTGGGGCTGGTGTTTTCGCTCGACGACTTTGGCACCGGCTACTCGAGCCTGAGCTACCTGCACCGGTTGCCGATTGGCGAGCTCAAGCTCGACAAGAGCTTTGTGCAGGACCTCTCCACCAGCCCAACGGCCCGGGCCCTGACCCTGTCGGTGATGAGCCTGGCCCAAAGCCTGGGCAAAACGCTGGTGGCCGAAGGGGTGGAAACCCGTGAGCAACAGGACTGGCTGCAGGCCCAGGGCCGCCCGGTGCTGCAAGGCTACCTGTTCAGCCGCCCCATGCCGGCCACGGCGCTGACCGCCTGGATGCAAGGGCACACGGCCCCGGTGATCGCTTCACCGCTGACACCGGGCTGAGGCAAGGCGCCCGCCTGCGCCGGGCCCGGCCACCACCGCGGTGATCAGCCCTCGAGCCGCGGCACAGGCCGCGGTGCGGCCAGACCGGGTGTGGCGCGCCCAGCGTCGCGCCCCAGTTGGAACACCGACACGGTGTGCGTCATGTGCGCGGTCTGCTCGCGCAATGCGCTGGCCGCGGCGGCGGCTTGCTCCACCAGGGCGGCGTTCTGCTGAGTCATCTGGTCGAGCTGGTTGACCGCCTGGTTGACCTCGGAGATGCCAGTGGCCTGGTCGCGTGTGGCGGCCAGGATGTCCTGCATGATCAAGGTCACACGCTGCACCGCGCTGACGATTTCGTCCATCGTGCTGCCGGCCGCCTGCACCTGCGAGGCCCCCATCTCCACCTTCTCGGTCGAGTTGCCGATCAGGCCCTTGATCTCCCGCGCGGCCGACGCACTGCGCTGCGCCAGGCTGCGCACCTCGGCGGCCACCACGGCAAAGCCCCGGCCTTGCTCGCCAGCCCGCGCGGCCTCCACCGCGGCGTTCAGCGCCAGGATGTTGGTCTGGAAAGCGATGCCGTCGATGACGCCAATGATGTCGGTGATCTTGCGTGACGACTGGGTGATGGCCTCCATGGTGCTGACCACATCGGCCACCACGGCCCCACCACGCTGGGCGGCGGCCGACGCGGTGTGGGCCAGTTCATTGGCCTGCTGCGCCGCCTGGCTGTTCTGGCTCACGGTGTCGGTCAGGTGCTGCATCGAGGCCGAGGTTTGCTCAAGGTTGCTGGCGGTCTGCTCGGTGCGCTGACTCAGGTCCTGGTTGCCGTTGGCGATCTCGTTCGAAGCCACCGCGATGCTGTCTGACGCCTCGCGCACCTGGCCCACCACCTGCCCCAGGAACTGGTTCATGCGCGCCAAAGCCTGGATCAGATCACCAAATTCATCGCCCCGCTGCGTGCTGATGTGCTGGCTCAGGTCCCCCTGGGCAATCGACTGGGCCAGGGCCACCGACTCCTTGAGCGGCTGGCTGATGCTGCGGCTGAGCCAGAGCGCCGCGCCGCCGCCCAAGGCGATCACCAGCAAGGCACTGCCAGCGCCGATCAGCGCGATCAGGCGCTTGCTGGCTTCGGCGGCCACCTGGTCACGCGCCAGGATCTGGCGCTGCAAGGCTTCGTAGGCCCCAATGGCCGCCAGGTAGGCCTTGGCCGCGGGCAGCAGCTCACCTTGCACCTTGGCCGCCGCGATGGCGCCGTCGCCGTCGTCCTTGGCGTCATCGACCAGCTTGATCTTGCCCAGGAGCACCTGGCCCAACTTGGCGATCTGGTCGAGCGCCTGCTTCTCCTCGTCGGTGTCCGCGGTCTCGCGCAGGCTTTCGCGCAGCTTTTGGATCTCGGCGATCGCGGAGGCCTGTTCGGCCTTGAAAAAGTCCCCCACCGAGGGATCGGCGCTCATGCCTGCCGCCACGGTGCGGGTCAGGCTGACCTGGGTCATGGCGCGCCATTGAAGCGCCTTCTCGATGATGCCGTACTGGTTGGCCTGCCGATCCAGCAAGCGGTTCTGGGTCCGGTCGGCCTGCCACAAGGTGAAGCCGGCCACGGACAGCATCGCCAGCAGCAGCACCAGGATGGCGCCCCAGATCTTGCCCGAGACCCGCACTTGGTTGAAATTCATGTCGCACTCCGGTGAATGTGCGCATGGTAGGCAAAGGTCGGGCCAAGTGCATGTGAATTCGGCATCAGCCCCAGGCTTCACCGGCATAAGGCGGGTAAACCCCGACCTGGGCCGCGCCATGCAAAACGGGCCGAAGCGGCCCGTTTGACGTTGACGTGTCTGCGAGCGGCGCGCCCGCGCGCCGACCGGTCAGGACTTGGCTTCGTCTTCTTCGGGCCAGTCGCGGATGTAGGCCTTGAGCATCTTGTTTTCAAAGTTCTGGCTGTCCACCACGGCCTTGGCCACGTCGTAGAAGCTGATCACGCCCATCAGCATGCGCTGGTTCATGACCGGCATGTAGCGGGTGTGGCGGTCCAGCATCATGCGGCGCACTTCGTCGAGGTCGGTCTCGGACGTGCACGTCATGGGGTGGTCGTCCATCGACGAGCGCACCAGCATGGTGCCCACCGAGCCCCCGTTCTTGACCACGGTCTGGATGACTTCGCGGAAAGTCAGCATGCCGACCAGGTCGCCGTGCTCCATGACCACCAGCGAGCCAATGTCTTTGTCGGCCATGATCTGGATGGCCTTGGCCAGGGGCTCATCAGGGGTGGCGGTGTAGAGCGTGTTGCCCTTGACGCGGAGGATGTCGCTGACTTTCATGTTTCGTCTCCTGGAGCGGATGGTCTTCGCCAGAATATAACGAAGATTGGCGCCTCTGACGGAAGAAAGTGCAGCCTCGAGGTCGCGCAGGGGGCAGTTGCCCCGCCGGGGCTGCTGCGCCGCCCGGTCGCAGGCTTCTATGATGGAAGTCTTGGCCCTCAGGCCACCCCCAAAACGACACAGGAGACACCGCATGGCCGGTTATTCAGACCCGGGGTTTGACACCCTGGCCCTTCACGCGGGCGCGGCGCCCGACCCCAGCACGGGCGCGCGCGCCGTGCCCATCCACCTGAGCACCTCGTTCGTGTTCGAGTCCAGCGACCACGCAGCCGCCCTGTTCAACCTGGAGCGCGCAGGCCATGTGTACTCGCGCATCTCCAACCCCACCAACGCGGTGCTCGAGCAGCGCGTGGCCGCGCTCGAAGAAGGCATTGGCGCCATCAGCACCGCCAGCGGCCAGGCCGCGCTGCACCTGAGCATCGCCACCCTGATGGGTGCGGGCTCGCACATCGTGGCCTCCACCGCACTGTACGGCGGGTCGCAGAACCTGCTGCACTACACGCTGCGCCGGTTTGGCATCGAGACCACCTTCGTGCAACCCGGTGACATTGACGGCTGGCGTGCCGCCGTGCGGCCCAACACCAAGCTGTTCTTTGGTGAGACCGTGGGCAACCCCGGCCTCGATGTGCTGGACACCCCCACCATCAGCGCCATCGCCCACGAGGCTGGCGTGCCCCTGCTGGTCGACTCCACCCTGACCTCGCCCTACCTGGTCAAACCCCTGACCCAGGGCGCCGACCTGGTCTACCACTCGGCCACCAAGTTCCTGTCCGGGCACGGCACGGTGATCGGCGGCATCGTGGTAGATGGTGGCAGCTTCGACTGGGAAGGCCCGGCCACGCGCGGCCGCTTTGCCGAGCTGACCCAGGCCTACGATGGCTTCCACAACATGGTGTTCAGCGAAGAATCGACCGTCGGCGCCTTCTTGCTGCGGGCGCGCCGCGAGGGGCTGCGCGACTTCGGTGCCTGCCTGAGCCCGCACTCGGCCTGGCTGATCCTGCAAGGCATCGAGACCCTGCCGCTGCGCATGGAGCGGCACATGGCCAACACCGCTCGGGTGGTTGAGTTCCTGGCCAGCCAGCCCTTTGTCTCGCGGGTCGGGCACCCGCTGCTCGAGTCGCACCCCAGCCACCGCGTGGCCGAGAAGGTGCTGCGCTTTGGCGCCCGCGGCGCGGGCTCGGTGTTCAGCTTCGACCTCAAGGGCAGCCGCGAGCAGGGCAAGAAGTTCATTGAAGCCCTGAAGATCTTCAGCCACCTGGCCAATGTGGGCGACTGCCGTTCGCTGGTGATCCACCCGGCCAGCACCACCCACTTCCGCATGAGCGACGAGGCCCTGGCCCACGCCGGCATCGGCCAAGGCACGATCCGCCTCTCGATTGGCCTGGAAGACCCGGACGACCTGATCGATGACCTCAAACGGGCGCTCAAGGCGGCCGAGAAAGCGGGGGCCTGAGCCATGTACCTCAACGTCCAGGGCCACAACACCTACTGCTACACCGGGGGCAAGGCCTTCAACCCGGCCCAGCCGACCGTGGTCTTTGTCCATGGCGTGCTGAACGACCACAGCGTCTGGATTCTGCAGAGCCGCTACCTGGCCCACCACGGCTGGAACGTGCTGGCGGTCGACCTGCCCGGCCACTGCCGCAGCGCTGGCGAGGCGCCCGAAAGCGTCGAGGCCGCGGCCGATTTCGTGGCCGCCCTGCTGGACGCCGCGGGCGTGCAGCGCGCGGCCCTGGTGGGCCACAGCTGGGGCTCGCTGATCGCCCTGGAGGCCGCAGCCCGCCTGCAAGACTGCATCAGCCACCTGGCCCTGGTCGGCTGCGCCTTCCCCATGAAGGTCTCGCCCGCGCTGCTGGACAGCGCACTCAACGAGCCCGAAAAAGCCTTGCACATGATCAATGTGTTCTCGCGCAGCACGCTGGCGGCCCCGCCGTCGGCGCTGGGCCCGGGCACCTGGGTCTATGGCAGCAGCCTGGCGCTGGGCCGCCGGGTGCTGCGCAGCAACCCCCATGTGAACGTGTTCCACCGCGGGTTCCTGGCCTGCGACCGCTATGCCCACGGGCTGGAGGCCATGGGCCAGGTGCGTTGCCCGGTTCTGCTGCTGCTGGGCAGCCTGGACCAGATGACGCCCCCCAAGGCGGCCCAGGGCCTGGCCCAGGCCGCGCAGGCGGCCGGTGTCGCGGTGCAGACCGTTCAGTTGCCGGTGGGCCACCACCAGATGACCGAAGCCCCCGAGGCCACGCTGTACGCGCTGCGCGACTTTTTGCGCCGCTGAGCATCCGAGCCCAGCCTGCGCCGGGCTGCCCCTCGGCCCCTGGGTTGGGGCCGGGCGCCCGCCTCAGGGCGGGGGCAAGGCGTCGGCCAGGCGCAACTGGTCCAGCCTGGCGTGGGACCAGAATGGCGCCACGCCGCTGTGCAGCTCCAGCAGCAGGCGCTCCAGCAAGGGCGCCAGCGGGGTTTGGGTCGGGTCGGCCAGCAGCACGTAGCGCGGTTCGTTGCCGCGTTCGGCCTCTTGCAGCAGCCCGATCCAGTCCAGGGCCTGCAGGGTCTCGACCACCGGCTCCAGTTGCAGCGGGTCGACCCGCAGGTGGGTGGCCAACGCGCCGATGCCCAGGCCACGCTCCGGGCCCGCCTGAGCCTGGCGCAGGCGCTGCAAGGCCTCCAGTGACAACTGGAAAGCCCAGCCCGGCCCGGTGCCGTAGCGCGCCACGCCCGACATCAGGCTGGGCAGGTAGGCGGTGGTCACCGCCCCCAGCAGCACGATCACCCAGGCCACATAGATCCAGATCAGCAGAATCGGGAAGGTGGCAAACGCCCCGTACACCGCCGAGTAGGTGGGCACCTGGGTCATGTACAGGCCCAGCACCTTTTTGGCCAGCTCGATGCCCACCGACACGAACACGCCCCCCGCCCAGGCATGGCTCCATTTGACCGCCGTGTTGGGCACGTAGTGGTAGAGCCCCGCCATGCCTGCCGCCAGCACAACGAACTCCACCGAATCCAGCAGCAGGCGCAAGGGCCCGGGCAAGGCCGACACCACGCCGCGTGAGGCGCTCATCACATACGAGGTCAGGGCCAGGCTCATGCCCAAGGCCAGCGGCCCCAGCGTCAGAGCGGCCCAGTAAATCAGCACCCGCTGCGGCAGCCGGCGCGGTCGGCGCACGCGCCAGATGTTGTTGAGCGTGCGGTCAATGGTCAGGATCAGGGTCAGCGCCGTGACCAGCAAGGCCGACAAACCCGCCACGCCCAGGCGGCTGGCCTTGCTGGCGAACTGGGTCAGGTAGCCCAGCACCTGCCGCGAGATGGCCTCGGGCACCAGGCTCTCGATCAGCCAGCGCTGCAGCACGTCCTGCACCTTGCCGAACATCGGGAAGGCGGTGAACACCGCCAGCGCCACCGTGACCAGCGGCACCAGGGCCAGCGTGGTGGTGAAGGTCAAGCTGCTGGCCGTGAGGCCCAGGCGGTCTTCGCGAAAACGCTCGCGCAAGATCAGCGCGGTGACCCGCCACGGAAATCGCGACAGGCCGCGCCACAGCTGCCGAAGCTGCACTCCCAAGCGTTGGGACAGTGAACGGGACAGAGCAGCAGATCGGGCAGACTCGGACATGGCCGCTATGATGCCACCGCCATGACACTGCCCACGCCACCTTCCCCCAGCCCCGATGCCGCCTTCCAGCTGCCGGCCACCCACCCCGCGGTCCAACGCAGCCGCTGGTTGGCGGTGGGCAGCCTGATCGGTCTGATTGTGCTGGGCCTGGCCTGGGAACTGGTGCTGGCCCCCGTGCGCCCCGGCGGCTCGCTGCTGGCGCTCAAGGTGCTGCCGCTGTGCATCCCCCTGGCCGGTCTGCTGAAGAACCGCATGTACACCTACCGCTGGGTCAGCCTGCTGGTCTGGCTGTACTTCACCGAGGGCGTGGTGCGCGCCTACGGCGACCGTTTTCCAAGCAATGCGCTGGCCCTGCTCGAAGTGCTGCTGTGCCTGAGCCTGTTTGCCGCCTGTGCCCTGCATGTGCGCCTGCGCCTGCGCCACGCACGCGAATTGGCCGCCAGCCAGACGGCTGCCGCGGCCAGCCCCGGGGCGCCACCGGCGGCCTGATCAGCGGGCCACCGCCTCGATGCCAGGCTGCCCCTGCAGGGTACGGGCCTGCGCCACGATGGCGGCCTTGAACACCTCGGCAGCCGGCGACAGCGAGCGCCGAGGGCGCTGAAACACCATCACCTGGCGCTCGATCAACGGCGCTGCCAGGGGCCGAAAACCCAGCCCTTGCAGCAGCGGGTGGCGGGCAATCAAGGCCGGCACCACCGCGCCCCCCAAACCCAAGGCAATCGCCTGCTGCAGCAGCACCGTGTTGGACACCCGCAAGGCCGGCGCCAGCACCGACTCGGGCAGGCTGGGCTCGGCACTCAACAAGGCGTGGATGGCCGTGTCGGTGGTGTAGCCCACCAAGGGCTGCCCCGCCAGGTCGGCCGCGCTCAGCCCAGGCCGGGCCAACAACGGGTCGTCGGGTCGGGCCAGCCAGCCCATGCGGTCACGCAACAGGGCCTCGGCGTCCAGGTTGAGCGCGCTGGCGTGCCAACCGCCAACCCCAAAGTCGGCCTGCCCCTCGCGCACCGCGCGCAGCACCGCTGCGCCGCCGTCCTCGTGCAACAGCACCTTCAAGCCCGGGTAGCGGGCCCGCAACGCGGGCAGGCAGGGCATGACCAGCGCCGCCAGCACCGAGGGGGCGGCCACCACCCGCACCTCGCCGCCTTGCAGCGAGGCCAGGTCGTCCATGCGCCGCATGCCTTGGGCCAAAGTGGCCAGGGCCTGCTGCACTTCTTCCAGGAACACCGTCCCCGCGGCGGTCAGCGCCACCGAGCGGGTGGTGCGGTCCAGCAGGCGCAAACCCACGGCCTCCTCGAGCAGGCGAATCGACTCCGACAAGGCCGACTGCGTGATGAACAGCCGCCGCGCCGCCGCCGCGAAGGATGCGCACTCGGCCACCTCGGCAAAGGCACGCAGTTGGCGCAGGCTCACGTTATTCGGAAAATTCGGCATAAACCTCAAAATTATTCGATTTGTCTTCAGTTTAAACGGCGGCTAAGCTAGCCCGTCTGTTTGACCGCTCCGGCGCACCCTGCCCCTTCACAAGAACCATGACCACTGCCCTGATAGCCCAACTCCAAGCCATCGTCGGCACCACCCAGGTGCTGACCCACGACGACCCCGCCACCGACCTGAGCGCCTGGGAACAAGACTGGCGTCGCCGCTCGCGCGGCCGCGCACTCGCGGTGGTGCGCCCCGCCAACACCGCCGAGGTGGCGGCCGTGGTCAAGGCCTGTGTCGCCGCGGGCACCCCCATCGTGCCGCAGGGGGGCAACACCGGCCTGGCCGTGGGCTCGATCCCCGACGACTCGGGCCGCCAGGTGGTGCTGAGCCTGACGCGCATGAACGCGGTGCGTCGCCTCGACCCCGACAACCTGACCCTGACCGTCGAAGCCGGCTGCGTGCTGCAAAACCTGCAGGACGTGGCCGACCAGGCCGGTTACCTGTTCCCCTTGAGCCTGGCGGCCGAGGGCAGCTGCACCATCGGCGGCAACCTCGGCACCAACGCCGGGGGCACCCAGGTGCTGCGCTACGGCAACACGCGCGAGCTGTGCCTGGGTCTGGAAGTCGTCACCGCCCAGGGCGAGGTCTGGGACGGCCTCAGTGGCCTGCGCAAGGACAACACGGGCTACGATCTGCGCGATCTGTTCATCGGCAGCGAGGGCACGCTGGGCATCATCACCGCGGCCACACTCAAGCTCTACCCCAAGCCCGCGGCCACCCTGACCGCCTGGGCCGCCGTGGCCTCGCTCGACGACGCCGTCACCCTGCTGGGCCTGGCACACCAGCACCTGGGCGCAGGGCTGACCGGCTTTGAGGTGATGGGTCAGTTCGCGCTGAGCCTGGTGGGCAAGCACATGCCGCAGTTGCGCGTGCCCTTCCTGGGCCAGGACAACGCGCCTTATGGCGTGCTGCTGGAGAACTCGGACAGCGAGTCCGAAGCCCACGCTCGCGAACGCTTCGAAAAACTGCTCGAAACCGCTTTCGAGCAGGGCTGCGTGCAAGACGCGGTGGTGGCGGAGAACCTCAGCCAGGCCCACCAGCTGTGGCATGTGCGCGAGAGCATCCCGCTGGCCCAGGCCGAAGAAGGGCTCAACATCAAGCACGACATCAGCATCCCGGTGTCGCGCATCCCGGCCTTCTGCGCCGAGACCGATGCCCTGCTGCAGCGCGAGATCCCGGGCGTGCGCCTGGTCAACTTTGGCCACCTGGGCGACGGCAACCTGCACTACAACGTGCAGGCCCCGGCCGACGGCGATGCCAAGGCCTTCCTGCGCGAGCAAGAGGACCGCGTCAACACCCTGGTCTATGACCAGGTCAGCCGCTACGCGGGCTCGATCTCGGCCGAGCACGGCGTGGGTTCACTGAAGCGGGACAAGCTGCCACACTACAAGTCGCCGGTGGCGCTGGACCTGATGCGCGCCATCAAGCGCGCGCTGGACCCGCACAACCTCATGAACCCCGGCCGGGTGGTCGAGGTCTGAGCCCGCCCGCGTGATGCCCGCAGCACACCGGCACAGCCCCCCCTGTTGTCACCCCTGCAAGGAACCCCTGTGGCCCTGAACCAAGACCTTTTTGATGCGGGACTCAAGACCCGCCGCGAAGTGCTGGGCGCCGACTACGTCGACGCCGCCATCGCCAATGCCGATGCCTTCAACATGCCGATGCAGGAGCTGGTCACCCAGTACGCCTGGGGCGAGATCTGGAACCGGCCCGGCCTGGACCGACGCACCCGCAGCCTGCTCAACCTCGCCATGCTGACCGCGCTGAACCGCCCGCATGAACTCAAGCTGCACCTGCGCGGCGCGCTCAACAACGGCGTCACCCGCGAGGAGATCCAGGAGGTGTTCCTGCAGACCGCCGTGTACTGCGGCGCACCCGCCGCCATCGACAGCTTCCGCACCGCCAAGGACGTGTTCAAGGAAGTGGACGCCGCCAAGGACTGAGGCCACGTGGGGGCAGACGGCCCATGGACTCGCTGGGTCGCTGGGCTCAAGGAGGGGCCCAGAACCCCGCCAGCCGCGCGCTGGCCCGGTAGATCGAGGGCAGGCTGCTGGCGCGGCGCTCGGCAAACTCGGCGCGCAAGGCCACTGCCATCTCCAGCGGCGGCAGAGGGTCCGTCCGGTCGCCACGCCAGGCGTTCAAGGCCATTTGCTCGCCCCGCTGCTCAGGCGACTCGTCCAACGCCATGTCGACGCCCCAAAACACGCGGTCCAAACGGGTCGCCAAAATGGGATGTGGACTGGCTTGGCGCAGAACCCCGACCAAAGCCCTCAGCGCTTGCTCCGTACCCTGCGGTGCCCCCCAGCCCACGCTCTGCCCCAGCACCACAACGTTGCTGATGGGCCCCTGCAGGGCCTCGGGCCAGACCAGTGGCCGCCCCGCGGAGGAGGCCGTCGACACGTCGACCCACTGCACGTCCAAACCGGCCTGGGCGACCGCCAGGGTCAGTAAATCGCGTTCCGCCAAGCCGGCAGGATCGCCGCCATGAAGCAGCATGACCGGCCCCTGGCCTGACGACAATTCACCCAACAAGGTGGCCCAGGACGCGATGAAGGCGGCCCGGCCATGCGCCGCTGCGCCTGTCGCGGACGCCTGCACCAGCCGCACTTGGGCGTACGCAGGTCCCCGCAAGCGGTCGCTGAGACATTCCTGAGCTTGGGCGCCCTCGACGATCACCGCGTCGGGCTGAAAGGCCTGCAACTGCGTCCAGGCTTGGCGACAGGCATCAGCGTCAGCTCCCAAATACTGATGGCGGGCCTTGAGGTGGGACAGCCGCCCCAGCACCCGCTCAGATCCAGCGAAGAACGCACGCGAGGTCGGCTGCTCCGCGCGCCCTTCGTGCAGGATGAAGATGCGCCGGCTGCTGGCATTGACCCACACCGCCGCCACGGCCAGCAGCAAGAACACCGACAACCAACCCAGGCGGCCAGGGTGGGTCATTGCACGTACCCCAAAAAACGCCAGTAAGGGATCGACAAGGACAGCGCCAGCAAGCGTCCCCCTTGCAGGAACAAGTTGCGCCGCAACAGCTGGGTTCGCTCCGCCTCACTCAGACCGGTGGACTCGCGGAACAGCAGGTAATCGGTGCTCTGGTGCGGCATGAACCAGACCTCGCAAGTGGTCAACACGACAAAGCCAATCACCCAGGGATTGAGTCCAAAAGCATCGGCCAGCGGCATCATCACGGCGCAGATGGTGGTCACGCACACCACGGCGGGCAGGAGCAGTCGCATCAGCAAAACAATGCCGATGAGCAAACATAAAAACTCAGACTGTCCGCTGCGCATCAGGGCAGTCAGCCCCCCTAGGTGGGCACCGATCCAGTCATTGAGGCCAGTGAAGGCGAAGCCACGGGCAAAACCCACCGTGCAAACCAGGTAGATCAGGATGGGCCAGTGGATGGCGCCCTGCAAGCCAGACCAGCGCAACACCCCGGTGGCCCAGAGCAGCAAGAACACAAACAGCGTGAGCCAGGCAGTTTCGATGTGGTGAACATTCCCCAGCCCCAAGCCCAAAGTCAGGCATGCCAGCGCCAAGGCGACCGTGCCCTCATTGAATGAAAACGGTCGCGCGCCAGCCGAGGCCGGTGCACTGGCCTCGGCTTCGGCCAGAGGGCACCACCACAAGCTCAATGCCAACCAAAGACCGAGCACGGCCACGTAAACAGCAGACCCCTTGAACCACATCAGCCAATTGACATGCGGTTGCCAGTGCGCGGGCAGCAGCCCCAGCACGATGAAGTTGCCCGCGTTGCCCAGCAGAAAAGCCGTCGAAAACAGCGTGGTCCCCGACAGGCCCGCCAGGGCCAGCGCCGACCGATGTCCCACCCGCGCGAAGGCGCTGACCATGGGTGCCAACAGTTGCAGACGGCCTGAGGAGCTGGGGATGAACACAGACATCAGCACCCCAATCATCACCACGCTGATCTGTACCGTGCGCGCGCCCCCCGGAAAGTACCGCAGCACCGCCCCCATCAGCCGCTCCACCAGACCGCTTTGCTGCACCGCGACGCTGACCCCGAGCATGCCCAGGAGCAAGTAAAAACTGGCACTGGCCAAGCCCGAAAAGGCCAGCTCGGGGGGCATACCACTGCCCAGCACCATCAACAACATGGCCATCATGGCGCCGACAAATGGCGGAGCCAAGTTGAGCACCCAAACGCACAACCCCGAGGCCAAGGCAGCCAAAAAATGAAGCCACTGTGCCAACGAGGCATGCAAGACCGGTGCATGCCCCAACCACCATGAGGTGAGCAATGGGAAGGCCACGGCCAGCAACCAACCGCCGACAAAGGCCGGGCGCAGTGCGCTCACCCCGCCATCTGCCACGGTCGGGTCGGCCTGGGGAGGCACACTGGGACGGACACAGGCCTGCCTCAACAGACTTTGACTGGCCTCCTGCCCCTCAAGCAAGGGGCACAACAGCGCCCGAGGCAACAGCCAGCCCTGACCAGAACCGTCCGGCGGGGCGGCCACGGGGGCCTCGATGCTTGGCGCCAAGCACGACGCGGCGTTCAAGGTCAGCACCTCGCCCTGCTCGGAGTAACCAATCACCAACTGCCCCGCACTGAGCTGCTGCAATTCATGCAGGTTGGTCCAGCGCAGTGGCTGCAGGCCGAGCGCCAGCAGGCGCCGCATGGAGGGGTCAAGACTGCGCCAAAACGGGTGCGCTTGCAGTGGGGCCGTCACGGAGGGGAGCTCCTCAGGAGGCGGCTGGACAGGCGGGCGTAGTGGGCCTCAACCCCGCCCACGGTCAGCCGACGCTGGGCCAGCGACTCGGGATTGATGACCAGGGCGAACTCCGTGGTCTGGGCGTGCCTGGGCGACGGCTCAATGGCCCCCGCCCGGACTGAGAAAGCCTGAAGGGCATGCCGTGCGGCCACCGCGCCCTGCTCCATCGGCGACGGCAGGACCCCCACCGGGACGCCATCGCGCACAGCGTAATACGACAGTGCCACCATGGGCTGCGACAACTCGGCCAACGCCTGCGTCACCAAGTCACGCGACCAGGTCAGGGCGGGTGCATCGGCAGGGGGCGGCATGGCCCGGTAGTCGCCGACCACCACCAGGTCCGCGCGGTGTGCGATCTCGCGCAGCGCGGCCGCCCACTGCGCCGGGCTGTGGCAGCGCCAGACCCCGACCGGCTTGGCGAGGCTCCAGGGGTGCTGGATAAAACCCTGCGCCTCCTCGGTCGAGGCGGCCCCGCCATCGTTGATCAAAGCCACACGCCAGCGCTTGCGCTGGGCCTGAGGGCCCAGCCCGGACGCACCGCCCGCTCCCTTGGGTTCAGCCAGGTGCAGCAGGGTGCGCTCAACCACGGACCAGGGCGTGCGTTCGCCAATGCCACTGACATTGGGCGCACCGCTGGCCGCCAGGGACCGCTCTGCATCCTCGATGCCGCTGTAAACCAACCATGGGGAAGGTTGGCCCAGGTAGTGGACGCCCACAGTGGACTGGGCCACGTCGTCCACGGTGACCAGTGCATCAGGCTGCCAACGGCGGATGAAACCATGCGCCGTCCTGACACGGCCATCCAACTGTTCGGTGGCGTGTGCGTTCAGGTACAAGCGTTGCAGGCGCACATCCTTGCGGGTCGCCAACACAGCATCCAAGCCCGCATTCACCCCCTGGGTCCAGGGCAGGCCCTCGCTCTGGCTGTGTACCACCAGCACGGCGGGTCGGCGCGAGCCCTGCCACAACAGGCAGCCAGCCAGGAGAACCAGGGCTCCCAGCAACAGAGGCCGCGTCCACCGCGCCGCGCCGAGAGAGGGGTCGGGGGTCATCATGGGTTCCACCAGCCCAGCCAAAGGTAGTAGGCTGGTACCCACAGCCAGGTGCGGCCCGACTTGAAGGCCAGTCCAAGGCTGCGCCAATTGGCACGGCGGTCCCCATTGTCTGAGCTCACCAGCAACAGGTCGGCGATGTGCAGCGCCACCAACACCGGCAAAGCCGTGCTGAGCAAATCAGCGTTGAGGTGCGCGGTCCAGGGCAACACCAAGGCGAAAGCCAAGCTCGCGGCGGCCAGCGGCGGAAAACAGAGCCGCAGAAGCAACAACAGCGGCAGCGCGAGGGCCCCAAGAGGCCAAGACGCTGTGGCCTGCGGCAAGGGGACCGCCAGGGCTGAAATCAGGCCCGGCAGCAGGCCCACCGCGACCAACACGGACCAGTCCACCGCGGGGTGAAAGCGGCCTTGAGGCACCCACTGGAGCGCAAACAACATGACCAAGCCAAACAAGGCCATTTGCCCCGGCGCCAGCCCGTGAAAGGGCTGCAGCAGCGTCATCAACATCAAGCTCAAGCCGATCCCAGCCACGCCGTACATGGCCAGTCGCTCGTCGGTCGCCGCGGGGGCCATTGCCGGCCCGGTGGCGCGGCCTGTTGTCGGGGGGGCGGCTGAAGTGAACGATCGGTCCAGCCACCATGGCGCCAGCAGCCCCTGCAGCAGGGCCAGAACCAACAGCGGCCAAACTGGCAGCAGCCAGTGCATGGCCACGTATCGGTCCAGGCCTTCTGCGGGTAACAGGCCAATGGCCACCAGGCTGGCCGGGTGGGCTGGCAACCAGGCCAGTCGGGCCAGCAAACGGGCGGCGCGCAGCAGCTCCTCGCGAGCGCGCGCCGACCGTGGCGAAACGGCCTGAAAGCTCTGACTCCAACGGGCCGCCTGGAGAGGCGACGGCAGCAGCGCCAGCGCCAGCGCCAGCCACACCACCGACAGCCGAGTCAGACGCCCCGGGGCCGCCGCAGCCGCGAACAAGCGCCCCAGCAAACCACTCTGCCGTGCCGCCAGCGACAACACCAACGACCCCAGGGCCCACAGCGCCGCATCGCCCGAAGCGGCGCGGATCAGACCCTCTGGCGGCACCAGATCGAACAGGCTCAGCAGCAACAGCACCAGCAGTGGCGGAAACAAGATCGGCGTGCCCGGCAGAGCCCACAGCCCCGCCAGCAAGGCCAAGAGCAGTGCGGGCGCCAGCAGTTGAGCCGGGCCCCAGCCGGCCCAGGGCGCCACCAGCGCGACCCCGGCGCAGGCCACCACCACCGCGAGGCCGGCCCTGTCGGGGAACGGCCGCTCGGTCGCCAGCGCATCAACCTCGGTGCTCCGCGTCACGTCACCTCAACGAGCTGCATCATCCCCATGTCTTCGTGGGCCAGGATGTGGCAGTGCATGACATACAAGCCTGTGAAGTCCGTGAAGCGGGTGCGAAAAGTCACGGACGTCGGCACCTGGGCCGTGCCCCCGCGGGGCAGACCGATGGTGTCGGCCCAATAGGGCTCGACCGGCAGGCCGTTGACCTTGACGACCTGGAACGGGTTGATGTGGATGTGAAACGGGTGCTGTACCGCATTCATGTTGTAAACGGTCCATTCCTCCACGCTGTCCAGCGCGACGGTCTGGCGCGTGGCCCGGTGCGACTGGAATGGCGCAAAGCGCTGCGGCATGGCGGGGGAAGTCGAGGCCAAGCCATTGCCTGTGCCCACCGTGAAGGCGGTGTCCGAAAAGAAGGTGCCATCGGTCTGGTATTGCCATTGCGACAGCTCGCTGCCGGGTTGGTCCAGCACATCGGCCGCCGGCGCCATGGTGAGCGGGTCACCGTTGTCATTGAACACCGAGCGCAACACCACCTTGCGGCGCAGGCCGCCCTTGGCGGCCAACTCGGCATCGGTGATCGGATCAAGCATGGACGACACTGGCAAGTCACCGGCAGGCAGGCGCATGTTCAGGGGCTCCCCCTCGACCACGACCTCCGCCAGGATGTCGGCCGCCAGCGGACTGGGAAAACCCATGTCATACGCCTTCGTTCGCAACTGATAGCGCCCTGGTGCCCCGGCCTGGATGAGCACATCGGCGCGGTTGCCCGGCGCCAAGACCAGACCCGTCTCGGCCTCGGCCGGATAGGCCTTTGGACGTCGGCGCGGACAGGAGTCGAGTGCGATCAGTTGCAAGCTGTGGCCATCGAGGGCGAGGTTGAGGTAGTTGGCAATACCGGCATTGACCAGGCGCCAGCGTTGTACCTCGCCGGGCCTCAGCACAAGACGCGGTCGGCGCACGCCGTTGATGAGGAAGGGGGGCTCCGCCGTGGGGGAAGTCACCTGTGAGAAGCTCTCCAGCCGACCTTGCGCATCAAAGACCGGGGCCTGAAAGACCATCACCCGATCACGCGCCGCAGCGATCTCGGGCACTTGGTCGAGGTCGCCCATGATCAGGATCGCGCCAGCCATGCCGCTGCCCACTTGGATGGCGGTCGAACCATGCAAGTGCGGGTGGTACCAGGAGGTGCCAATCGGGTGGTCGCTGGCAATCGCGTACTCGTGCTGCCGCGAAGTGCCGGGCTGCACGGCTGAATTGGGGTCGTCCACCACATAGTCGCCATACAAGCCAGGCGCCAGCATCCTGGGCGACACATGCAAGCCGTGGGTGTGTAAATTGGCGCTGTTCATGTAGCGCAAATGCGTCACGGGCTCGGTGCTCGCCGGGTTGGACGGCAGGTCGTTCTGCACCCGCAAGCGCAACACTTCGCCAGCGCGCAGTTGCAAGGTCGGTGCCGGGATCATTGCGTTGTAAGTGCGCAGGTGCACCGGCTTGCCATCGATTTGCAAATCGGCGTAAGCCATGCGCAGGGTGTAGTCCAAAACCCCGTTGACCGACTGGATTCGCAGCGGTTCGACAAAGGTCTCGGGGGTCGACTGCCCTCCCCCGCAGGCCGACAACACCGGGGCGACCACGGCACCGGCGCTGAGTTGCCAGCTGACGTTGAGAAAGTCTCGGCGGGAGGCACTGGAGGTCATGGCAAGGCTCGGGTTCAGGTGGGCAGGGACGGCGCGGCATCGCCGAAAAACAAACGTTGGGGCACGCCACTGTGCCCACCTTCGCGACCCAGTTGGCCGCTGGTGTTGTCGCCCCAGGCCCAGACCTGGGTGCCATCGCTGGCCAACACATGCCCCTGGCCAGACACCAAATGCCGGATACGGCCTGGCAGGGCGACGCGGCAAATACCCCCGTGTGGCAGCAGGTCACCCTGGCCCAACTGACCGCGAGCGTTCCAGCCCCAAGCGTACAACTGACCAGAGGCGCCCAGGGCATAGGACACATACATCCCCGCACTGACTTTGAGCGCCTTCTCGGGCAAGGCCACACGCTGAGGCCGGTCGCTGTAGGGAGGCTCGTGGCGACCCAATTGCCCATGTTGGTTGCTACCCCAGGCCCATACCGCCCCGAGGGTGTCAATGGCCAAGCTGTGGCTGGCCCCAGCGGCCGCGACCGCCACCCGGCCCAGCCCCTGGATGCGAACGGGTTGCACCGTGTCTCGCAGATGGCCCTGGGCCAATTGCCCTGCGGCATTGGCGCCCCAACCCCACAGGCGGCGCGCCGCGTCGATGCCCAACACGTGAGCGCCGCCCGCCACGCACTGCACCAGCGCCGGCCAACCGTCAAACAAGGCCGGGGGGTCGTTGCTTACCTGGCTCGGGTGATTGACCAGGCCCCATGCAAACAAGCGCCCATCGCGCGCCAGCGCGAGGGACAAGAATTCGCTGCCATGCAGCTGTGCCAGCGGCGGCAGGCCTTTGAGCGGTTCGGGTCGTTCGTGCACGATGTGCATCGAGTACCCCCCCAAACCAGCCCGGTTGGCCCCCCACAAATAAGGCCGCCCCTGCGCGTCCAGCCCCAGACTGGCGCTGCCACTGGCGCTCACCTGCAGCAGAGGCAAGGGGGTGTGCACCGGAATGGGCGAGGCCACAGCTGGCGGCGCGGCACAAATGCCAGCCGGCGACGGCAAGCGCCCGGTGCCGTCCCCACCCCAGGCCATCAACCGCCCCTGCACATCCAGCACCAGGCTGTGGTCTCGGCCCGCGGCGAGGTCTCGAATGAACGCCATCTTGGTGTCAGCGCCCGCTCAAGACAATCAGTCCACGGGCCTTGCCGCTCACGCTGTCGTGGTCTTGCGCGCTGCGCAGCAGGTCAGCCAGGGGGACCCACACGGGCGGGTACTTGTAGCGTGCCACGTCCATCACCAGGGCTGAATCACTGGCCTCGTGGTAAGCCGCCAGCGGCGACCAGTGGCCCCCACCCGCTTCACCCAGGATGCGGCGGTTGAAGTTGAACAGCACAAAGCGGTCCTGTTCGCGCAAATGCTTCATGAGCAGCTGACGCAGCTGAGCAACGTTCAGGGTGTCAGCAAACACCAGTTCGGCCCGCACCGGTTGAAAGGCCAGCACGCTGCCCAGTTGCTCGAGGGTCATGCCCTCGCGCGCCACCACATCGGGCTGCGCGATGCGCGGGTCCACGCCGGCGAAGAAGTCTTGTTGAGTGAAGAAGCGGTAGTCCGGGTAGAGCGCCGTGACCGGACGGCTGACCCCCAGGGCGTTCAAGGCCATCACCGAGGTCGCGACCGAACAATAGGCCTGGTTGCGCTGGGTTTCAAAATAGGTCGCCAGCGGAAAGTAGGCCTGGCGGTAGCTGCTCTCGATCAAGCGCTGCTGCCCAATCGGGTGGGTCAGCGCAAAAAGCTGATTCGGGATCGGCAGCGTGGTGCCTTGCACGGCCGTGGAAGGGGCGGCTGGCGCCGCGTCCAAGGCCTGTGAGGGCAGCGACATCAGCGCCAACGGCAACACCAGGCTGGCCACCCAGGCGCCTCGGCGCAGCAGGCGGGACCAGTTTGGCAAGCGGATGGAAGGGGTCAAAAGGGTCAAGGGAACCTCACGAAAATGAGAGCGATCAGGTGCGTTTCGAGGCCGTCGAGACTTTCTTGCGGGCAGCTTGCAGCGCCGCGATGGCGGCATCGACTGCGGCGGGGTCAGTGAAGGCGGACAAGGTGAACACCTTGATCCCGACCACGGGCTCACCATACGCCGTGTTGCGGTAGCGGCTGGTCTGCACGAACACCGGGCCTTCGCCACTTTCGGCGGCGGCGCGGGTGGCTGTGTAGACCGCCTTGTTGAATTCATTGTGGCGCGCCAGGGTGTCGCGCTGGGCCACGTCGGCCTTCTCGGCCAGGTAGGTCTGGTCACCCGCCACGCCGTCGGGGTAGACGCGTACCACCACCACTGCACCGTGGTTGTCGGTGTTGAGCACCGTCAGCCAGGGCAAGTCGCGGGCGCGCTCGCGCAGGCGCTGAGACATCTCGACACAGTGACTCAGCAGGCCACGGTAACCGTCTTTGCCGAACATCAGCAGGTTGGCCAACGCCGCCAGCACCGGCCCGCCCGAGCGAGAGCATTCGAGCGTGTAGATGCCTGGGTCGTACTCGCCGAACTGAAACAGATAGGGCATGGCCACCTTGTCGCGCCGAATGGCGTTGAGCAACTGGGCATCGCGGGCCAGGAACAGGCTGGACGCGTAAGGCGTGTAGCCGCTCTTGTGAAAATCGATGCCCATCGAATCGGCCAGGTGCAGGTGACGCATGCGCTGACGCACCGCTTCGAGCGAGCTGGCAGCCGCACTCGGAATCTCCAGCGGGTTGGCGGCGAAGTCGTAGTCGTTGAACACCGCGTAGGCCCAGCCGATCACCGCATCAGCATGCAGGTGCGGCGTGTAATTGAGCCGGTACTCCTCCACCAGACGCTGACGCAGGGCGTGCACCGCGGCAATGTCATCAATGCCGAAAGCGTCCGTGGTGCCCATGGTCACCACGATGGCGGCAATGCGCTCGCCCTTCTCAATGCTCTGGCGCAGGGCTTTCTCGAGCGCCCCCACGTCCATCGAGTTGTCGTCCCGAGTGGGCACCGACACGGCGGCCTGGGCCCCTAGCCCCAACCAGGCGGAGGCGCTAAGCTTGGCGTAATGCGCGAGGTCCGATCCAAAGACGCGCAAGGGTTGGCGCACCCCGTCGTTGAACAAGCCGGGCTGCGCGATCTCAGCACCGACCTTGATCCCGTACAAGGTGGTGCCGGTGCCACCAAAGGTGAACAGGCCCAAGGCCTTGTTGGCGTCATAGCCCACCAACGCAGCGCACATCGCGGACACGCGCACCTCAGCCTCCGCCGCCTTGTAGGACAAGTCGTCCCACACTGTGTTGGGGTCGATGATGGAGCCGTAAAGCTGACCGATGATGGACACCGAGGTGGCCGAACCGTGCAGGCGGTGCACATTCGGGTGGCTCCAGGTGTATTGCCCCTCCAGGTAGCGCGCGGTTTCGCGCACCGTGCTGCGGGCATCTCCGAGCGGATCACCCAGACGCTCGCGGCGCGCCCCGGCATAGTCCAGCGCCCGACGACTGCCGAGGAAGGTGCGATGGGACTTGCGCTTCTCATACTCGGACATCGCAAACGCCATCAGCCGGGACAGTCTGCTGTCGGCGCTCGCCGAGCGTACCGGCGACGGGAAGCTGTCGCGAATGCGGTGCACGATGCGTTGGTACTTGGCCGACCCCGCCGACGCAGTGGGGCTCGGGGGACGCAGAGCATCTCGAGCCCGGCTCGGGAGGCTGACCGCAAAAGACAGCAGCGCTGTCGTACTCAACCAGTGGCGTCGCAGCATAGGGGCTTTCGTGGACCCATCAGACCGGCATCGGGAAACGTCCCGCGGTCAGATCGGCATGAATGGACGGCAAGGCACGCAGACCCAGGGCAACGGCCGTGAGGGTGGGCGCATTGATCGGCATGGTGGGAAAGTTGGCCGTGCCAACGATGAACAGGTTGGCGTGATCGTGGCTGCGGCAGAAGGCGTCGACCACAGAGGTGCGCGGATCACTGCCCATGCGCGCCGTGCCCGCGATGATCGCCGTGGCCACCGACGGGGCATCGGTCTCAATGTCGGTGCAGCCCAAAGCCCGGGTGATCGCGGCATGCCGCTCGCGGGCTTTTTCGATCCCACGCAGGGTGTAGTCCTCAATGGTGAACTGCACCCGCGGCCGCGGCACGCCGCTGGCATCGCGCAACACGGGGTCGGGCAGCACCCGGTTGTTGGCCGAGGGCAAGGTCTCCACCGAACTGTTGATGGCGAGTTCGCGCGCGCATTCGTCGTTGAGTCGGCGCGCCAGTTCGGTTCCGCGCACACCAGCCTTGATGAGGCGCGCCGAGCGCTGCATCGGGCCCAGACCTGTGCGCCAGCCACGGTTGAGGAAGGAGGTGCCCACGGCGCCGTGCTCGCGGCGGCTGGGGCCGTCGCGCAACTCGAGCACCCCAGCGGTGGTGGTCGGAGCGCGGTAGGTGTAGAGCGGGTCACGCGTCAAGGCACGGGTGTCGAGGTCCACCTGCCCCATCAGGTAACGCCCGACCGCATCACTGCGGTTGGCCACCCCCTGCGGCGCCTGAGGCTGCGCCGAGCGCAACAACAGGCTGGGGGTCTCAATCGCATGGGCCGCCAGGATGAAAGCACGGCCCCGGGCCATGGCCCGCTGACCGTCCGAACCGCGCACACGCAGACCGGTGATTTGCTGGTTGGCACCCACCTCAATGTGCTCAACCAAGGCCTCAGGCACAACACGCACGCCGGCGGCCTCGGCTTTGGCCACATGGACACTGGCGTCGTACTTGGCACCGATCGGGCAGATCGGTGCGCAGCTCGAGCTGCCACAGCAGGGCGGCCGGCCATCGAAGACCTCCGAGTTGCGCGCATGTGCAAACGGCGCCACGGTGTAGCCCAGGGGCGCCAGCGCATCCCGGATCACCGTGTCGGCATAGGTCATGGGGACCTTGGGCAGCGGGAAAGGCACACCGTTGCGGGGCCCCCCTTGGTCAAAAGCGTTGTCGCCCGCCGTGCCCCACTGCTTCTCAATGAACTCATAGTGATCAACCAGGTCCGCGTAGGCTACGGGCCAATCCACACCAACCCCAAAGAGGGTCTGGGTGCGGAAGTCGTTGGGTCGGAAGCGCGCCGAGAAACCCGTCCAATGCCACGTGGTGCCACCGACACCGCGCAGGTAGCTGCCCCCAAACACCGCGGGCCCGGCCTGCACCAAGTGGTCCTGTGCGTGCATGGGGTGTGGCGCATAGGGCTGGCTGGGGTACGGCGAATTCGGCCCTTTCTCAGCCGAGGCAAAGAAGTGCTGCACCGCAGTGGCCCGCTCGATGCGGGGCCCTGCCTCCAGCAACAGCACTTTGACGCCTTTGAGCGCGAGCTGCCAGGCCATCATGCTGCCGACAGCGCCGGCCCCCACGATGACCACGTCGGCGGTCAGATCTTTGTCTAGCAACTTGGTCATGCAAGCGGGTCCTCAGGGCAAATAGGGGCGCAGGGTGGCGGTGGGGCTGGCTCAAACGCCGAAGGCTTGCCGCCGCCTCAGGCGGCAGGCCGTTCGGCCCAGTAACCAAAGGCGCCACCACACATGCCTGGTGGCTTGGTGAACGTCAGCGCCGACCAGATCGGGGCCTCCGCGTAGGTGACCACCTGGGTCTGACCCGCCATGCCGCTGACCCACAGCTGCAAGGCGAACTCGACCACCTCACTCAGCGGGGCCTGCAGTGAGGCCGCGCGTTGTTGGGGTGGCGGCATTTTGGCCAAGCCCATCAGGGCGTTCCACTGCGCTTTGTCGAGGTTTTTGAGCAGCACAGACAGGTACTGCTGGGTCAGCGTGTCGTTGTCGCTGGCGATGCCGGTCAGGGTTTGGCAAACCGAGGCCAGGGCTCGGACCTGGCGGCGCGGAAATGTCAGGCTGCTGGCGGCCTGAACCACCCCGCTCGGCAAGGCCACCGCTGCCGCACAGGCGGCCAACTGAACCATCAAACGCCGACGCGCCGGTAGATCATGAGTTTGCATAAGGCTCCGCGGGGGTTAGACACAACTCGCGCGGTCAGACCACCGCGAGGAAGGGGTTCACTCATGCACGGCCATCAACCAAAGCACGAGGCTCTGCAAAACTTCACGGTCGATGGCCATTTCTTAACCAAAATCATTGTATCGATAAGTGTTTTTATCGTAAGCCCCTGCAACACCTGAATTTCACCTCATGAAGACCCGGCGCCCGGGTTCAACCTGGTGGGCAGGACACCTGCCCGTCCTGCCCCCTCAAGCCGCCAAACGGTCCACCATCGGGCGCCCCCCTGTCCCCGAGCGCTGCGGCCCAGTGCCCGATGGGCTGACACGGCGCGGCACGGCCCGACGCCCTGGCCTTAAAATCGCGCGTTTGCGAACCCAGCCGAGCCGCCATGACCACCCTGCCCCACCGCCCCATCCGTGCCCAGTACGAGGACTTCATGCGCCACGTCTACACCACGGGCGTCAGCAAGGGCGACCGCACGGGCACGGGCACCCGCAGCGTTTTTGGTTACCAGATGCGCTTCGACCTCAACGAGGGCTTTCCGCTGGTGACCACCAAAAAGGTGCACCTGCGCTCCATCATCCAGGAGCTGTTGTGGTTCCTGACCGGCTCCAGCAGCAACCTCTGGTTGAAGGAGCGCGGAGTCACCATCTGGGACGAATGGGCGCGCGAGGACGGTGACCTGGGCCCGGTCTACGGCGTGCAATGGCGCAGCTGGCCCAAGCCCGACGGCGGCCACATCGACCAGATCGCCGAAGTCATCAAGACCCTCAAGACCAACCCCGACTCGCGCCGCATCATCGTCAGCGCCTGGAACGTGGCCGACCTCGACAAGATGGCCTTGATGCCCTGCCACGCGTTCTTCCAGTTCTACGTCGCCCCGGGCCAGGCCCCGGGCGAGCGTGGCAAGTTGTCCTGCCAGCTGTACCAGCGCAGTGCCGACATCTTTTTGGGCGTGCCCTTCAACATCGCCAGCTACGCGCTGCTGACCCACATGGTGGCCCAGCAATGCGACCTCGATGTGGGCGACTTCATTTGGACTGGTGGCGACTGCCACATCTACAGCAACCACCACGAGCAGGTCGAAACGCAGCTGGCCCGCACGCCCTACGCCTACCCGACGCTGCGCATCCTGCGCCGCCCTGAATCGATCTTCGACTACCAGTACGAAGACTTTGAAGTGCTGGACTACCAGTGCCACCCCGCCATCAAGGCGCCGGTCGCCGTCTGAAAGCCCGCATGCCCCTGAAACTGATTTTTGCCCGCGCCGCCAACGGCGTGATCGGCCGCGACAACACCCTGCCTTGGCACCTGCCCGAGGACCTGACCCACTTCAAGCGCACCACCCTGGGCTGCCCCGTCATCATGGGGCGGCGCACCTGGGATTCTCTGCCGCCGCGCTTTCGCCCGCTGCCTGGGCGCCAGAACATCGTGCTCAGCCGCAACCCCGCTTGGGTGGCCGAGGGCGCCCTGCGCGTGGGCTCTTTGAGCGAAGCGCTGGCCGCACTGCCCGCTGAGCAGGACGTCTGGGTCATTGGTGGCGCTGAGTTGTACGCCCAGGCCCTGCCCCTGGCCCAACAGGCCGTGGTGACCGAGATCGAGCAGGCGTTTGAGGGTGACGCCCTGGCGCCACACTTCGGCCCGGGCTGGACCGAATCGAGCCGCAGCGACTTGCAGACGTCATCGACCGGCCTCACATTCCGTTTTGTCACCTACACACAAGAAAAAGGAGCCTGATATGTCCGGACACGGATTCCATGTGCACGGTCCGCACGACCACGAGCTGGAGCACGCCGCCCAACACGGCGGTGACCGCATGACCAACCAGATCGCCATGTTCACGGCCATCATCGCCACGGTCGGCGCCATGTTCTCCTACATGGGCGGCGCCACCCAGGCCAACGCCGGGCTGTACAAGAACAACGCCGCCATCAAGAAGACCGAAGCGTCCAACCAGTGGAATTACTTCCAGTCCAAGAGCACCAAACAGTCGCTGGCCGAACTGGCGCGTGACCTGGCCCCTGAGGACAAGAAGCCCACCTACCAGGCCAAGGTGGAGCGCTACGAAAAAGAAAAGAACGAGATCAAGGTGGTGGCCGACAAGCTGGAAGCCGAAGCCAAGCAGTGGGACGAGCAGTCCGACCAGCAAATGCACCAGCACCACCGCTGGGCCCAGTCCACCACCGCCCTGCAAGTGGCCATCGCGCTGGCCGCCATCGCGCTGCTGACCAAGAAGAAGTGGCTGGAATACGCCATGTTCGGCGTGGCTGGCGTGGGGCTGGTGATTGGCGGTGCGGCCATGCTGCACCTGTGAGGATCAACTCGACCTCAGCAAGGCATGAACCTGTTCAGCGTATCGCCTGATACCCCAGGAACCATGCCCTGATCCAGACGCATCCGATCCAAACAAAAAAGGGAGCCTTCGGCTCCCTTTTTTTTGGTTCACACACTCTATAAGAGTAGTCAAGCGACCTGCCCCAGCGTTGCCACTCTTGCGAACTCTGCGCTTGTCTTACTCAGCGATTTCCCCCGACATAAAAGGGTAAAACTAATCATCACGGGAAGGTGAGCGCTGCTTGAGCAAAAAATTACTAAAGACAAATGAAAATATAAGAAAAAGTAGAGAAGATATTTCCCAAACAAGAAACTTGCCTACAAAAGTTCCGTAAAAATTGGGCACATACGTGGTAAAAAACCAATCAATCAATGCAACAATCGGAAGACCCGCAAGTGAAAATGGGAAATAGAGTCCAAAAAAAAGATAATCTACACCATCAGCAAACCCGTCCGAGTAAAAATCAGAAGCAAGTGATACTATCAAAATAAATATTGATGCACTCACCAAGATCCAGCCATAAACAAAATTACCCCAATCCACATCAACAAAAGTGCATTTTAATAGATAGAGCCATGAGGCAACAATAAAAAAGAACTCCAGATTCAAAACCCACCCAAACCATGTCGTCGAAACCACCATCTCTTCAGTATATTTGAGGAGTAGAAATTGAATAAAAAACAACCCTAGCAAGAGCAGAAGGCAGCGGTGATTCAACTGTTTGATCATCATTAAATTTTCCTAACAATCTATTAACCAATGCATAAAGATAGTTGCATCAACTTCTCGGAAAGTTTTGCCTAAAAATCCCACACCACCTGAATTTGCATGATGCATAAATCTTCTACTTACACATTTATTCATACATTGCCGATTGTCGTCAGGCTCACAGATTCCATCATCAGAAACATCAACCACTCCAAATACATTGCCTGTAGTTTTATCTAGGAGACTAGGATTGCTCGCTGGGTCGGCTGAATAACTACGACAGATCTTTTGACCATTAAAGCCAAACCAACATTGATACGTATGGCGTATGGGTCCTAATGCAACCCCTCCGATTGCTGCGATACCAGCCTCACACCTAGCGAGAAGTTCCAAAGGATCAACCGAGCTAGTTGGAGATGCACCCACATACGAGTAGATAACTCACATCAGAAACATCCTCGCGTTAGACCTCCAACATCAGCGACGCCGCACTTATTTACAATAATATCGATGGTGCAATCTTTGACCTCATATGTAAACATCCAATCATCGCCATGATGCAGTATCGCCTTCAAAGAATACTCAGCTGTTTGGTATTTTTTTTCTTGCGCACTCAACTTTTCATTCGCAATGGCCAAAGCAAAATCTCTACTTAATCCACCAGAAGAGCAACGCCACCAATAGTCATGCAGAATAGAAACAACCACCAAAAAAATCAACGTCAATGCACCGATAACGATTACTTTTCGCAACATGCGGATTACCCTTTTACCTTGCCGCTCAAGGAGATAGCCTTAGAGCCAGTAATAAGTATTTTGAACGACTTCGCCTTGGTCTTGCAAGAGGCTCGACCCACAGCAGTGGCCGTTTCAGCGATAAATCCGCGATTTGATTTATCAAAATCATAGGGGTCATACCCGCGCGCAGAGGATAAGTCACCGCTAAATTTCCAGGTGCAGTCGCGGCTTAGTTGGATAGCCCCTTTGGTTTTTACTGAATGACGTCCCACGATCCATGCATCGGCACCACCAGTTTGTCCTTCGCTTGTAAACTCAACTGGAATAGTCGCATCCTTACAAGAGCCACCTACCAAGTTTTTTATTTTTACACTGATGCTCGCCTCAGTATCACCCCAATTCAATGAACTGAAACTCGTAGACCAATCAGTGCCACTGCCATCGCAATAATGGCCCCATGCATCTGACACATCTGACAAGGAGAACAGGCCCGTGGCATCAACTTTCAACAAAGGGCTTGCGTCCACAGATGAGTAGGTATTGATCCCCCCGCCAAGCCAATCGGATCACTCTGTGCATAGCGACCTACCCCCGGCACATAGTCACGGTTCATGTTGTAGTGCATCCCTGACTCCACATCAAACACCTGCCCAGGAAACCTCAAGCTCATCGCAAAGCTGCCCATCCCGCTGGGGTTGTTGTCCGCCAGTGTCGTCCCAAACGGCTCCGCAAACCAGCTCCAGCGCATCACATTGTCCCTATCCATCACCACCCGAGGCGTGTTGATGTGGTCCGCGTGTATGAAATACACCAGCGGCGCACCCATGGCGTTCGATGGATCTGGTGTGAAGACCGCCACAGGGATATCACCGAGCCATACATACTCCCGAATCGGAGTGCCATTGACGTCGTACTCACCTAGCAGATGGTCTTGTGTGTCGTAGGCGTAGAAGATGGTGGCTCCAGCCCCTGCGCTGCTACTCTTACGAACTCTGCGCCCTTCGTTATCGTAGGTGTAACTGGTCACCACTCCAGCGGTCACACTCGCCAGGCGACCGCGCAAATCGTAGGCCAACGAATAGGTCACATCGGATGTTGCGTTGCCAGCGGCGTCAGGGGTCAGAGAAATCGCTGGGTTGCTCAGTGCCACTAGGCGGTTGCTGGCTGCAGCGATTGTGCAGGGAGCAGGCTGCCCACCGTTCAGTGCCCCTCCAGTGCGGTTACCGTTGGCATCGTAGGTGAAGGTCCAGCTCGTATTCGCGGTGTTGGCTTGGGTGATGCGACCTGCGCGCGTTCAGTAGAGCGCAAATTTCAAGAGCCGCGCCCCATGGCCAAGGGGGCGGCAAGTGTCAATGGCAAGTCAAGGACGAAACCGGCCCCGCCACGGTGGCACGAGGCCGGTGCCCGCTCCCTCAAACAAACAGCGTCTTGTACTGGTCGCGAAGCAGGTTCTTCTGCACCTTGCCCATGGTGTTGCGCGGCAACTCGGCGACCACGAAGCACTTCTTGGGGATCTTGAAGTTGGCCAGTTGCGACTTGAGCGCGCTGATCACGGTGTCGGCCTCGACCTGGGCACCGGGCTTGGCAATCACCACCGCCACACCCACCTCGCCGAAATCGGGGTGCGGCACGCCGACCAGGGCGCTTTCGGCCACACCGGGCATGTCGTTGATGTAGCTCTCGATCTCGGCCGGGTAGACGTTGTAGCCACCGCTGATGATCAGGTCCTTGGCGCGGCCCACGATGTGCACGTAGCCGCGCTCGTCGATCTTGCCCACGTCGCCGGTCTTGAAGTAGCCGTCGGCAGTGAACTCCTCGCGCGTCTTCTCGGGCATGCGCCAGTAGCCCTTGAACACGTTGGCCCCTTTGACCTGAATGCCCCCGATTTCGCCCACCGGCAGGGCCTGGCCGTCATCGGACTGCACGCGCAGCGACACGCCCGGCAGCGGGAAGCCCACGGTGCCGCCACGGCGCTCAGTGGCGCCGCCATGGCGCGCATCGGCCGTGTAGGGATTGGAGGTCAGCATGATGGTTTCGCTCATGCCGTAGCGCTCGAGGATGGTGTGGCCGGTGCGGTCTTGCCATTCCTTGAAGGTCTCGATCAGCAGCGGGGCCGAACCGGCGATGAACAGGCGCATCTTGGACGCCGCCTCGCGGGTCAGGCCGGGCTCGGCCAGCAGGCGCACGTACAGCGTGGGCACGCCCATGAAGACCGTGGCCTCGGGCATCTTGCGCAGCACCAGCTTGGGGTCGAACTTGGCCAGCCAGATCATCTTGCTGCCGTTGATGAGCGCACCATGGATGGCCACGAACAGGCCGTGCACATGGAAGATGGGCAGCGCGTGGATCAGCACGTCGCCGTCCTGCCAGCCCCAGTAGTCCTTGAGCATGACCGCGTTGCTCAGCATGTTGCCATGGCTCAGCATCGCGCCCTTGCTGCGGCCCGTGGTGCCGCTGGTGTAGAGGATCGCGGCCAGGTCATCGGCCTCGCTGTGGACCGGGGTGTGCTGGTCGCTAAAGTGGGCGGCGCGGTCCAGCAGCGAACCTGTGCGGTCATCGTCCAGCGTGAACACATGGGCAGTGCCGGCGCTGAAGGCGATCTTGCTGACCCAGCCAAAGTTCTTGCTGCTGCAGACCACCACCGAGGGCTCGGCATTGCCGATGAAGTACTCGATCTCGGCGCTTTGGTAGGCCGTGTTGAGCGGCAGGAACACATAGCCGGCGCGCAGCGTGGCCAGGTACAGCACCATCGCCTCGACCGACTTTTCAACCTGCACCGCCACGCGAGCGCCAGCCGGCAGGTTCAGCGAGGCCAACAGATTGGCCATGCGCGCGGTGGCATGGTCGAGGTCGCGCCAGGTGTAGAACAAGCCGTTGTCGGTCTCCACCGCAGTGGCATCGAGGTCGGCAGGGAACTGGGCGCGCAAGGCCACAAAAAGGTTCTGGTTCTTCATGGGAGAGGCAGAGGTTGGGATGAGGAGGGTTGAAAACGGAACACCGGCACCAGGGCCGGCTCAGAACTGGGGTCGGCGCTTGGCCAGGAAGGCGTCAATGCCTTCGCGGTGCTCGGCGCTGTCGGCGTAGGCATAGGCGGTGTCGAGCAGGCCCGCGGGCCAGGGCGGCGCCAGGGCCCGCAGGGTCTGCTTGTTGAGGCGGGCCGCCTGCGGTGCCAGGCGGGCGATGCGGCGCGCGGTGTCCAGCGCGTCGGCCTGCAGTTGCTCGTCGGGCAGCAAGCGGGTCAGGAAGCCGCGCGCCAACAAGGTGGCCGCGTCCAAGGTGGCGGCTTCCAGCAGCATCTGGCGCGTGCTCAGCTCGCCCGCGGCGGCGCGCACCAGAGCCAGTTCACGCGGCGCCATCGGAAAGCCCAGCTTGGCAATCGGGGCGCCGAAACGGGCCGACGCCGCCGACAAGCGCAGGTCACAGGTGCTCGCGAGTTCGACCCCGGCGCCCATGCAAGCCCCCTCGATGCACGCCACCAGGGGCACGTCGCAGGCCAGCATGGCCGACAGGCCGCCCCACACCTCCACCTCGTGGAAGTGGCGCAAGCCAGCCTCGTCGAAGCGAAAGTCCGGGTACTCGGCAATGTCGCCGCCGGCACAAAAGTGGCCGCCCTCCCCAGTGATGAGCACGCAACGCGCCTCGGGGCGCTGTTGCAGGTCCAGAAAGACCTCGCGCAGTTGGCGCCACATGGCGCGCGACATGGCATTGAGCTTGGCCGGATGCGACAGCCACACCTGCACCACACCGCTGTCTTCACCGGTGTGCCATTGCACCCTGACCTGACCTGTCATGCTGCTTCCTTGTGTCCTGTTCTGTCCGTCAATCGAGCTTGGCGCCCGAGGCCTTGACCACCGCGGCCCAGCGTTTGACCTCGGCGCTCACGAAGGCGCCAAACTGTTGCTGCACCGGCCCCCCGAATTCGGCGCCATTCTGTGCCCAGGCGGTCTTGATTTCGTCACTGGCGCCGGCCTGGCGCATCTGATCGATGATCTGCGCCTGCAGGTCGGCGGGCGTGCCCTTGGGGGCCCACAGGCCGTACCAGGTGGTGACGGTGTAGTCCGGCAAGCCCAGCTCAGCCGCGCAGGGCACGTCGGGGAAAGCCGGGTTGCGCTTGTTGCCCGACACCATCAGCGCCTTGATGCGGCCGCCCTTGATGTGGTTGGCCGACGAGCCCAGACCGTCGAACATCATGTCCACATTGCCCGCCATCAGGTCTTGCAGGGCCGGGCCCGCACCGCGGTAGGGAATGTGGGTGATGAAAGTACCGGTCTGGATCTTGAACAGCTCGCCAGCCAGGTGGTGCGAGGTGCCGCCCCCCGCCGAACCGAAGTTGAAGCGCCCTGGCGCGGCCTTGACCGCCGCGAGGAAGGCCTTGTAATCGCCCGGCACCTTCTTGGGGTTGACCACCAGCACCTGCGGCACATTGGCCAGCAGCATCAGGGGCACGAAGTCTTTCTCGATGTCGTAATCGAGCTTGGGGTACATCGACGGTGCGATCGCGTGGTGCACCGCACCCATGAACAGGTTGTAGCCGTCCGGCGCGGTCTTGGCTGCGATGCTGGCCCCCAACGTGCCCCCGGCGCCGCCGCGGTTGTCCACAATCAATTGCTTGCCCGTGGTCTTGGAAAACTGGGCTGACAGAGGCCGCGCGAATGCGTCGGTGCCGCCACCCGCCGGGAAGGGCACCACCATGTTGACGGGCTTGCTGGGCCAGGCTCCTTGCGCCCAGGCCGGCAGGCTGCCGCCAAGCGCCGCCAAGGCGCCCAGCGCGGGAACACCGGCGATCAGTCGGCGGCGGGTGAGGGATGGATTGTTCATGCTTGTCTCCTGTCGTTGTTGTCTCGGGGCCCTGTGCCCCAGGGGCGCTTGGAACGCGCTCTTGCACTCACCGATGCAGATGCCATCGGACCATTGAAAGCCGAATGTACCGGGGCTCAATTTTTGAGCAGGCTCTCGACCTCGCCCGCCATCGGGATGCGGCCCTGCGCCAACAAGGCGCGGTGTTTGTCGAGGCGCTTGAGGTCGTAGAGGTAGTTGACCATCAGACCATAGGATTGCTTGAGCCCCTTGGGCGACGGATCACCGGCCCAGTTCAGGCGTTCCACGCGGGCACCATTGCCCAAATGGAAGCGGGCCACCGGGTCGAGCGGCTTGCCGTCCTGCATCTCGCGCCCCAGGTATTGGGCCGCGCATTGCAGCAAGAACTGGCGCGCCGGCGACTTGGCGTCCAGCGCCAAGGGCTTGTCCCAGGCGGCCAGCACATGCTCGGCCGAGGGCGGCTCGAAGCCCACCGCCCGCCCCAGGTCGCGCCGCGAGCGCTCGTCCAGGCGCTCCAGTTGGCCTGCCACCTGACGCCCCAGCCAGGCGCGCAGCCCCGGGATGGGCGACAGCGTGGCAAAGGTGCGCAGCTTGGGAAACTCGTCCTTGAGGGTCTCGACCACGCGCTTGATCAGCGAATCACCAAAGCTGACCCCGCGCAAGCCCACCTGGGTGTTGCTGATCGAATAGAAGATCGCGGTGGTGGCCTTTTGCAGGTCGGCCGCGGCGGCCGACTCATCGAGCAGGGGCACGATGTCGCTGGCGATTTCGTCGACCAGGGCTACTTCCACAAAAATCAGCGGCACATCGGGCAGCCGCGGGTGGAAGAAGCCGTAGCAGCGGCGGTCGCTGTCGAGGCGGTTCTTCACATCGGCCCAGCTCTTGATGTCGTGCACCGCCTCGTACTGGATCAGCTTCTCGATCAGCGAGGCGGGCGAATCCCAGCTGATGCGGCGCAGGTCCAGAAAGCCCACATCGAACCAGGTGGAGAACATGTACTCCATCTCCACGTCCAGGGCTTGCAGGCGCTTGTCGCTGCGCAACTGGGGCTGCATCTCCGCCCGCATGTCGACCAGAAACTGCACGCCGCCCGGGTAGACGCTGAAGCGCTGCAACAGGCGGCGGCGCGGCGACACGGTGGCGCGGCGGTAGTGCACCTCGGCCACGGCTTCGTCGGGGGTGCCGACCGCTGCGGCAAAGCGGGCTTGGGCCTCCTTGGCCTTGACCGGGTCGGCGACAAACATCTCGCTCATCAGCAACCACAGGTCGCGCCGGCGGGCGGGCGTGGCCCCGGCGTACCAGGCGGCCACGGCCATGGCGCGGCGCCCGCCCTCGACCTCGCTGACCCGCGAATCGATGATGCCGCGCAGCTCCTCGAGGGTGCGTCGCAGCATGCGGGGCGACAGTGCCTCATCGCCCTGGCGCAAGGTGGCCTCGAGGCGCTCGCGGGTGCTGCGCTGGGCCGATCGGCCGCGCGCTGCTGCGGGCGCGTTGGCCGGCGCGGCCGCCGCGCCAGAGGGTTCGGCGGTCTTGGCCGCCTTCGAGGCGGGCATGAGCTTGGAGACGCCGCGGCTGATCCAGGTCGGTGTGTTCATGCGAGGAGACTGCTTTTGTGTTGACGAGCCAGGTCGCGCAGCGCATCGCGCTGACGCAGAAGGTGGGTGCGCATGGCGGCTTCGGCGCCTTCGGGGTCGCGTGCCTTGAGCGCGGCAAACACCGCCAAGTGCTCGGACAGGCTTTGCTCGATGCGGCCGGTGGCCTGCAGCGACTGGAGCCGGGCCAGCTTGAGGATCTTGCGCAGGTCGCTGATCACCTGCGCCAGCCAGCGGTTGTTGGCCAGTTGGATCAGGGCCTCGTGGATGGCGTAGTTGGCGGCGTAGTACTCGGGGATCTGACGTGCCCGGGCGTGCTGCTCCAGGCGCTCGTGCAGCACGGCCAAAGCGCGCAGGTCGGCGTCATTGACCTGGCGGGCCGCCTCATAGGCACAGCGACCTTCAAGCAGCGCGATGACCGGAAAAATCTCGTCCAGGTCCTGCTCGGTGACCTCGTTGACAAAGCAACCGCGGCGCGGCTCGTGCCGCAGCAGGCCCTCGGCCGTCAGCACCTTGAGCGCCTCGCGCAGTGGGGTGCGCGAGATCTGCAGGCGCTCACACAGCGCGACTTCATCAAGGAAGGTGCCTGGCGGCAACTCACCCGCAAAGATGTGCTCGCGCAGGCGGTCGGCCACCTCGCTGTGCAGCGACTGCGACATGGCCCTCATGGGCGCCCCTCGGCCACGCGCGTGGCCAGAATCGTCACCCGGTCCCCGCCGCATACCGGCCCGGTCCCACACGGGGGGCAAGACTCAGCTGGCCCGAGGGGGCCTGCGAGTTGGGGGGCTGCGACACGGTAATTTTTCATAATTACGGATAATTATGGCGATTTGCGCGGCACTGGCAAGGACATCCCCACCGGTATTTACCCTCAGCCCCCCGCCCTCAAGCTCAGGCCGGCCGGCCTGGGGCGCAAGCCCAGCGCAGGCGCGCCGAAGCACCGCGGTGTTGATCCGCCTCTTAAGCCAGATGGGACAGATGGGGCGTTCAGCCCGCGTGCATGCCGGGTGCGGCCTCAACCGCCCCGGCGACCAGGTATGGACTCAGCGCTGCACAGCGGCGGCCCCGCGCTGGGCCCAGCCCCAGATCACCGCCCCGGCCAGCACCATCGGCACGCACAGCCACTGCCCCATGCTCATGCCCAGCGACAGCAAGCCCAGGAAGGCATCGGGCTCACGGAAGTACTCGGCCGTGAAACGCAGCAGGCCATAGCCGATCAGGAAAGCCCCCGACACCTCCCCCAGGCGGCGCGGTTGACGCGCGTACAGCCACAGCAGCACAAACAGCAGCAGCCCCTCCAGCAAGAACTGGTAGACCTGCGAGGGGTGACGCGGCAGCAGCGAACCGCTTTGCGGGAACACCATGCCCCAGGGCAGGTCGGGCGGGCTGAAACGGCCCCACAGTTCGCCGTTGATGAAGTTGCCCACGCGGCCCGCCGCGAGCCCGGTCGGCACGCAGGGCGCGACCAGGTCGGTCACTTCCAGCCAAGGCCGGTGGCGCGAGCGGGCGTACCAGATCAGGGCCACGGTGACCCCCAGCAGGCCACCATGAAAGCTCATGCCCCCGGTCCAGATCTGCAAGATCTCCAGCGGGTGGCTGAGGTAGTGCAGCGGCTTGTAAAACAGGCAGTAACCCAGGCGCCCCCCGAGCACCACCCCCAGCACGCCGTAGAACAAAATGTCCTCGATGTCGCGGCGGCTCCAGGCGCGGTCGCCGGTCATGCCGACATAGGGCGGGTGTTGCAGGCGGCGCAGGCCCAGCAACATGAACAGGCCAAAGGCGGCCAGGTAAGTCAGCCCGTACCAATGCACGGACAGGGGCCCCAGCTGCAAGGCCACGGGGTCAATTTGCGGGTAGGTCAGCATGCGCGAGATTGTGCCCGCAGAACGCGACCCCGCTGTGACAGGCCATGCCTGCGCCCCCCGCGGCCTGTCTGCCCAGTACTCCCCACAGCGGCATAGCGGCATAGCGGCATAGCGGCATAGCGGCATAGCGGCACAGCGGCACAGCGCGACAGTGGCAGCAGGCTTCAGCCCGCAGCGCCCGCCGAGGCCACCAAGCGCCCCGGCGGCGCGCAGGCGGCAAAGCAGGCCACCACGGGCGAGGGGACCGCGCTGGGCCACAGCAGACTGGTCTCGCAGGCCGGCACCAGCGGACGCCGACGCTCGGCCAGCGCGTGGTAGACCACGCCCTCACGCCGGAACTGCGTCACGCTGCGCGGCACCCAGGCCACGCCCAGCCCGGCCGACACCAGGTTGATGATGGTCTGCATCTGGATCGCCTCCTGCACCACTTGCGGGCTGCGCCCCTGGGCGTGGTAGAGACCAAAGACCGCATCGTGCAAGGACGGCACGATGCGGCGCGGAAAGATCACCAGGGGTTCATCCAGTGCGCGCGCCAGGAACCGGCTGTCCGACAGGCTGGCCGCCTCACTCACCAGGGGGTGCTGGGCCGGCAGTGCCAGTACCAGGGGCTCGGCACTGACGCGGCGACAGGCAAAGCCCGGCGGCGCAAAGCCTGGCGAATGCAACATGAAGCCCGCGTCCAGCTCGCCGCGCTCGAAAGCCTGCAACTGCACGTCGCCCGTGGCCTCGATCAGTTCAAGCTGCACCTGCGGGTACTGGGTTCGAAACGCCTGCACCCAGGCAGGCAACACATCAAAACCGATGGTCGACACAAAGCCCAGGCGCAGCAAGCCGGTCTGGCCCTGGGCCGCGGCGCGGGCCCGCCAGGGCAGCTGCTGCGCCCGCGCCAGCAGGCCCTGCACGTCCGCGAGGATGGCCTGGCCCGCGTCCGTGAGCTTGACGCTGCGCCGCGTGCGGTCGAACAGGCGCACCTGCAATGTGGCCTCCAGCTGGGCAATGGCCTGGGTCAACGGGGGTTGGGTCATGTGCAGGCGCTGGGCAGCACGGCCAAAGTGCAGTTCTTCGGCCAGCACCGCAAACTGGCGCCAAACCCGCAGCTCGATGGGGGCTTCTTTCATATGCACAGCATATTAATTGATCGAAAAACAGGATTAGAAAGAATCAATCACCCAAGGCATACTTCAGCCCACGCCGGCCCACGCATCCGAGGCCGGCACAGCCGAAAGAGACGCCCCCATGGAAACCAAACCGATCCAGATCAACCGCCGCTCGGCCAACATCACCGAAGGCAAGTCGCGCGCCCCGAACCGCTCCATGTACTACGCCATGGGCTACGAGGAAGGCGACTTCAAGAAGCCGATGGTCGGCGTGGCCAATGGCCACAGCACCATCACGCCCTGCAACTCGGGCCTGCAGAAGCTGGCCGACGCGGCCATCGCGGGCATCGAAGAAGCGGGCGGCAATGCCCAGGTCTTTGGCACCCCGACCATCAGCGACGGCATGGCCATGGGCACCGAAGGCATGAAGTACAGCCTGGTCAGCCGCGAAGTGATCTCGGACTGCATCGAAACCTGCGTGCAAGGCCAGTGGATGGACGGCGTGCTGGTGGTTGGCGGTTGCGACAAGAACATGCCCGGCGGCCTGATGGGCATGCTGCGCGCCAATGTGCCAGCCATCTACGTGTATGGCGGCACCATCCTGCCGGGCCGTTACCAGGGCAAGGACCTGAACATCGTGAGCGTGTTCGAAGCCGTCGGTGAAAACGCCGCCGGCAAGCTCAGCGACTTCGACCTCAAGGAGATCGAAAAGCGCGCGATTCCCGGCACCGGTTCCTGCGGCGGCATGTACACCGCCAACACCATGAGCTCGGCCTTCGAGGCCCTGGGCATCTCCCTGCCCTACTCCTCGACCATGGCCAACCCGCACGACGAGAAGATGAACTCGGCCAAGGAATCGGCCAAGGTGCTGATCGAAGCCATCAAGAAGGACATCCGCCCGCGCGACATCGTGACCCGCAAGTCGATCGAGAACGCCGTGGCCGTGATCATGGCCACCGGGGGCTCGACCAACGCCGTGCTGCACTTCCTGGCCATCGCCCACGCCGCGGGCGTCGAGTGGACCATCGACGACTTCGAGCGCGTGCGCCAGAAGACCCCGGTGCTGTGCGACCTGAAGCCCAGCGGCAAGTACCTGGCCGTGGACCTGCACCAGGCCGGCGGCATCCCGCAAGTCATGAAGGTCCTGCTGAACGCCGGCCTGCTGCATGGCGACTGCCTGACCATCAGCGGCAAAACCATCGCCGAAGTGCTGGCCGACGTGCCCAACGAGCCGCGCGCTGACCAGGACGTGATCCGCCCCATCAACAACCCGATGTACGAACAGGGTCACTTGGCCATCCTGAAGGGCAACCTGAGCCCCGAAGGCGCCGTGGCCAAGATCACCGGCCTGAAGAACCCCGTCATCACCGGCCCGGCCCGCGTCTTTGACGACGAGCAATCGGCACTCAAGGCCATCCTGGACGGCAAGATCCAGGCCGGCGACGTGATGGTGCTGCGCTACCTGGGCCCCAAGGGCGGCCCGGGCATGCCCGAAATGCTGGCCCCCACGGGCGCCCTGATCGGTGCCGGCCTGGGCGAGAGCGTCGGCCTGATCACCGACGGCCGCTTCTCGGGCGGCACCTGGGGCATGGTGGTGGGCCACGTGGCGCCTGAAGCGGCCGCGGGCGGCACCATCGCCTTCGTGAACGAAGGCGACAGCATCACCATTGACGCGCACAAGCTGGTCTTGGAGCTGAACGTGCCGGAAGCCGAATTGGCCAAGCGCCGCGAAGGCTGGACCGCCCCCGCACCGCGCTACACCCGTGGCGTGCAAGCCAAGTTCGCCTTCAACGCCGCCAGCGCCAGCAAGGGCGCCGTGCTGGACAACTTCTGACTCCCTGACCGCGCCACAAGCGCGCGGCCCGGCCAGATCCGCCCCGCCCAATGGTCGGGCGGCCCTGGTCAAATCAAAGCCCGTCAGGCCTGGCCTCGACGGGCTTTTTTTGGGGCCTCTGAACGCCCCGCTTGGCGCCGCGGGGCGTACTTCAGGCGTTCAGCCCCACAGGCTCACGCCGTGGTGCGGCGTGCCAGCAAGGTCAGCAGCAAGGCCACCCGGGCTTTGACGGCATTGAGGCCCTCAGCGATGGGCCACGGCGAGGCCCCGCCTTCGAGCACGGGTCCGCCCACACAGCGGGTGCTGCGCCACACCAACACCCCCGCCTCGGCAGCGCGTTGCAGCGCCGCCTCAAGGGCCTCGTGCACCGTGCCGTTGCCCGTGCCCGCGATCACCAGGCCCGACAGCCCCTGGGCCACCCAGGCATCGATGGCGCGCTCGGTGGCACCTGCATGGCTGCTCAGCACCGCCACCCAGGGCCAGTCCTGCACCGGCTGCGCCAGGGCGGCGGCCAGCGCCTCGGGGGCGGCTGCCTGGTGGGGCCGTGCCGTGCGCCGGTGCCACACAGGCCGGCCTTCGAGCACCTGGCCCAGGGGCCCCTCATCGCCCGAGGCGAACGCATCGGGTCGGTAGGTGTGCACCTTCTGCACGCCCACCGGGTCATGGATCTGCCCCGCACACACCACCACCACGCCGCGGGCCGATGGGTCGGCCGCCACGGCCAGCGCGTCGACCAGGTTCTGCGGGCCGTCGGACAGCAGGGCCGTGGCGGGGCGCATCGAGCAAGTCAGCACGACCGGCTTGCTGTCACCGAGCAAGGTGTGCAAAAAGAACGCGGTCTCTTCGAGCGTGTCGGTGCCGTGGGTGATGACGATGCCGCGCACACGCTCATCGGCTTGCGCCGCGTGGACCCGGGCCAGCAACTGCTGCCAGGTCGCGTGGTCCATGTCCTTGCTGTCGAGCTGGGCCACCTGCTCGGCCTGCACCGTCAGGCCCTCGGGCACAGGCAAGCTGCCAAGCAGGTCGCTGACGCTGCGCTGAGCGGCCCGGTAACCGACGTTGTCATGCTGGCTGCCGGCTTCGCCCGCGATGGTGCCCCCGGTGCCCAACACAAGCAGGCGATCGGCTTTTGGAGAGGTGACTTGCATTTCGTAAAAAACTGGTCAAAAATACAGTTACTGGATATTCAAACAGCCCTCAGGAGGCGCGATGATGGACATGCCCCAGCTCACAGTGAAGCTCACCGCAAGACAGCAACAAATTCTGGAACTGATCCAGAACGCCATCGCCCGCACGGGCGCCCCACCCACCCGGGCCGAGATCGCCTCGGAACTCGGCTTCAAGTCGGCCAACGCCGCTGAAGAGCACCTGCAAGCCCTGGCCCGCAAAGGCGTGATCGAACTGGTCAGTGGCACCTCGCGCGGCATCCGCCTGCGCGGCAACAGCCTGCGCCAGCTCAACCAGTCGCGGGACCCGCAGTTCTCGCTGCCCCTGCCCAGCCTGAGCCAGCTGGCGCTGCCCCTGATCGGCCGGGTGGCCGCAGGCTCGCCCATTCTCGCGCAGGAACACGTGGACCAGACCTATTACGTCGAAAACAGCCTGTTCCAGCAAAAGCCCGACTACCTGCTCAAGGTGCGGGGCATGTCGATGCGCGACGTCGGCATCATGGACGGCGACCTGCTGGCGGTGCAGTCCACCCGCGAAGCCAAGAACGGCCAGATCATCGTGGCCCGACTGGGCGAAGAAGTGACGGTCAAGCGCTTGCACCGCACCGCCGATCACATTGAACTGCTGGCCGAAAACCCCGATTTCGCGCCCATCATTGTCCAGCCCGACGAACCCTTCGAAATCGAAGGCCTCGCGGTCGGCCTGATCCGGAACTCGATGCTGATGTGATTCAGCAGCCCTGACCAGGTGGCGGGCGTTTGAGGCAAATCCGGATTTGCCAAACAACCCTGGTCTGTGGCGACACCTTGAATCCTGCCTGTGTTCAACCCCTGAATCGAACTGGAGTTTCACATGGGAAAGGCATTTTCTGCCGCGTCGCGCCTGCTCGCCCCGCTGGGCCTGCTGTGGGACCAATGGCGGCCCACGCACTTGAACAGCGCCCCCGGCCAGCCCCCGCGTCCTCAGGCGGACCGCGCGGTCTTCCAGCCCCCTGCCACCGGCCCTTTGGCGGCCGAGGCCCAACGACCGGTCAATGGCCTGCGGGTCGAACCGCCCGCTGACTCGCCCCGGGTCGCCGCCTGGGAGGCCCCCAACACGCCAACGTCCAGCGCCCCTCAGCCCCCCGCCGGCTCGCTGGTCAGCGGTGCCCACGGCCACCTGGCCAGCCCGGCCTTGTCCCTGTCGGCCCGCGAGGGCGCCCAGGCCCGACCGCTGCGCGTGCTGCGCATCCGCGAGCAACGCCAGTCCAGCCGCCATGCGGGCCGCCTGGTGATCTCGGGCCGCATGGCCGATGTGTGCGCCGAACTCGAGCGACTGGCCAATGCCCACCCTGGTCTGCTGCACTGAACCTGCCGTCACAGGGCCCCAGGCCCTGGCGTCCGGGCCCTGAGGGCGCTCAGCAAGCGCTCGACAGAGGCTCCATGTCGTTCGATGGACGCCCGGCGGGCGCTCAGCGGCAGGGGACGCTGCCCTTGAGCGGGCGCTCGGTCTGCCAAGGCTTCAATCCGGCACTGAACTGTTGCCAGACCGATCGGAATCCGACTTTGACCGTCTGTTCAGACGCTTGGGCCGCCCCTCCCCGCACCGGAGCGCCAACTAGGCCACGCCAGGCTGGCCCGGATGGCGATGGGGGCAGCGCAGGCAAGGCACAATCAGGGGATGAACATTGTGATCCTCGATTGCAATGTCCCCCTCGGAGAATTGGGCTGGTTTTTACAAAACTGCGCCAAAACCTACGCCGATTTTTGAGGGACTGAGAAAATGGAACCGGGATTCAGAATCTACGCCGCTCACACCGGCGCGGACAACAATGCGGCCAACGGCTGCGCCTCCTTTGCTCCTCGGGCCGCGGTTGAGGGCTGCAGCAAGGGCTGAGGATGCAAATCATCGTCTACCGCCTTCGCTCCGGCGGCCACCGAATCCCAGGCGCTGATCCGACCCTTCGCCATGCGCTGCGCGGGGATCTCCAGCTCGTTCCCGCTGACGTAGGAGAGACCAGGCGCCGCGCCCGTCTGCTGGGCCCGGATGGCCGGGACCTTACACAGCCGCTGGAGTATGCGTCCGTCAAGCAGATCCGCGGTGAGGCCATGCAGCTCTCGGGGGTTGAGATCACATCAAGGACCACAAAGGGCCGCGCCACAAAGTGGGCTCAGACTTGGCTGTGCGTGTGGGATGAGTCCGTCGCCCTGGCGTTGCTCTCCAAGATCCAAGTCAGGCCCAACGATGCATTCAGCCCGGAGTATGACGACGAGGACTGAGCCTCAAACGAAAAAGGGCCCGCGCGCTGCGAGCCCTTTCAGGGATTGGGAGGTGGAAGATCAAGCCTCAGATCGAGGGGCACAATCGCCAAGTGCTGAACATGCGGCGCCCTTCAACCCGGCGGGCCATTCCCACGATCCGCTCTCGATCACCCGTCAACTTGGCCGGCGGTCGGCCCAAGCGCTGGATGAAGTCGAAGCTCGGCTGGTGGAAGACCGCCACAGCGCCGGCCACCAGGGTGCTGATCGCGGCGACAGCCCGGCCGGAGGCGTCGACAACGGCGCAAGCGAAGGCCGCGGCGGCCGCCAGCACCAGAGAGAACATGGAACGGAACGAGGAACGCATCATGGAGAACTCCTTGGGTTGTTTGCTGCGGCTCACAGCGGGAAGCCCTGGCCATCGCGGGCAATTCGGTGGAGCGCTACTTGTTTGAGGGGAGCTTGGGCCAGGCCTCGATCAGGGTGAGGACATCACTTGCGTGGCCGTCAGCTTTTGCTGCCAGTCCCTGATATTCCCGCTGGCACTGGTCGAATAGCTGGTTGACGGCAAGGGCGTACTCAAGGACGGCACCGGCGGGAGCGCTGGCGAGGCGGCGAGCGGCGTCGGCGTTCTGGTCGCGCAGCCGGTCAGACTCAGCGCGAGCACTGTCAACATCACGGCGCAGGGCCGCTTCACGGGTTCGGGCAGCATTGAGGGCTCCTTCGTAGCGGGTGGTGATTGCGCGCTCTTCGGCCAGGGCCTTTTCCCTTGCGTCGGCCTCGGCAGTGGCTTGGGCCAGCCGGATCTCCGACACCTCGGCGGCGCGGCGGGTGTCTTGGAAGGTCCAAGACCCCAGGCCGGCCAGTACGGCGCCGACGATGAAAGCGATCAGGTTGGTGCTCATTTGCGCCCCCAGGTAAGGCAAAGCTCCATCTCGACCGAGCGGCGATCCACCAGGCCATCCAGCGTGATCAGCACGCCATTGACGCGGCTCTTCACCCACTTGATGAGCTCGCGGCAGCCCGCATCGGTCTGGCCGCTGTTGAACAGGCGGCGCATCGTTGAGCTGGCCAGGTTGCCCTCGCCGGCGTTGTAGGTGAAGTCCACCAGGGCGGCCTGCTGGAAGGGGTTCAGACGGTCGTAGACCACGATCTGGCGCTTGGTCGCCGCCTCAGCGATAGCCAAGTGCTTGCGCTCCAAGGCCTCACACTCGGCTGTCGTGTAGGTCTTGCCGGGGATCACTTCTGGCCCGGTCACCCCATGGCAGACGGTCCAAATGTTGGCTGGGTCAAGGTAGGGCACCAGGGGGCGCCGGTCGCTCGACTCGAAATGCGACTGCAGCACGGCCACGATGGCCAGCGTCCCACCGGCAGCCGCCTTGGCCAAGCGGGAGCGAAGGATCTCGTTCATGGCTTGTGCAGCGGGGGGTGGCCCGTCTTCCATGTGATCCAGAGGGAGTACAGGGCCGCGCAGCAGCTCGCAATTGCAGTAAAGGGCATGGCGAGCTTTCCGATCCAACCCAGCACCTTGAAAGCGCTCTTGAAGGCCTCAAAGAACTCCACGATGTCGCGCGTCGAATCGGCATTCTTCTGGGTCAACTCGGTGTTTTTCCCCAGCGACTGCACGACTTCGGCCAGGGCGGCTTCGATCCTGCTCATGCGGGCGTCACCATCGTCAAGGCGGTCCTGGACCTGCTGGTCTGGGGCCTCGCAGACCGGGCAGACATGGGGGCTGTCCTGGGTGCCCTGAGCGGTGGTTTCGTGCGTCATGAGTGAATCTCGGTGCGTGTTCAAGCTGCACACGAGTTTCTGAGGGGTGACGGGAAAGTCGAAACCTGAAGGGGGGGGTTAGTCTTTCGGTTTGATAGTGCGACGGGCCTGAATGTCCTCGATCATCGCCTCGGCCAGATCCTCAGCGAACTCGCCAGCATCGTCTTCAATGCGGCGCCCAGCGCGCACGAAGCACCACGCCATCAGGACCAGTAGCAGGGCCCATCCGCCGATGAACCAGACCCAAGCACTCATTCGATCGCCACCGCGGCCGCAAAGGCCTGGCAGTCCTCCAAGGTTGGGGGTGTCAGGTCTGGCCAGCGGGCAGCATAGTCTGCGGCGCAGGCCGCGTGCAGCAGTTCCGGCTTCGCTTGCATCGCCAGGGCCTGCTGCTTGAACTCAGGCGTGCAGAGGCTGGAGCAGGTGAGCACGTCGCCGTAGATGGGCGTTTCGTCCTTGTTGTAGCCGGTGACTTGGCGGCGGAAAGACTCGGCGCCGCCAACATCGGGGTCCAGAGCCCGACCAATCGCTGCGGCAATGGTCTCGAAGCCCAGCGGCAGGGTCATGCGGATTTGCTCGGTGTAGGGGGTCATTGTCAGAACCTCACGCTGTTGGGGACGGGGCCGGTCTGTGCCGCAACGAAGCGCTCTAGCATCAGCAGCTCGGCGTCGGTGAGTGTTCCACGAATAACAATCCCATCGAAAAACAAACCAAAGAGGCTGCTCCCCGACGCATTGATCGTAAATCGCGCACCAACGGACATCGTGTTTGCAACAGATGCCCCCAACACGGTTGTGTCTGTACCCTTCGTAATCCCGTTGATCCTCAAGGAGCGGGTATTACCAACTTTGCGACCTGTAATAACGACGGGGGCGTTTAGTACGGGTGTGTCATTCACGATGGTTACTTGCGCACCCGCGTCATCTTTCCATATAGCCCGTGGAATAGACCCGGAGGGGGAGAAGCTGACTTCCACAAAGCCCTGACCTGCGTTACCAATGCAAAGCACACTCTTGGATGCAGTATCGCTAACCCTATTGATAGCCGACGCAATCAGTATGTGATCTTCCGAAGGCTGGAACGGAGCCGCTGCGAGCAGAACTCTATTACCGTCAAACTCAAGCGCGTAGTTTCCCAGCGCCGAGCTAGCCGCCACGGTCGTGGTCAGAGGGATACCACCTTGGGCTCGAATTTCGTCCGGTGTAAACACGCCGACAAACGCACCAGGTCGCCAGACGAGTAGGTCCGCACCACTAGTAGGACTACCGAAGTCAAAACGCGTACCAGTTGCGAAACTAGACGCACCTGGGGTCACGGGACGCCAATCAGTTGTGGCCGTACCTTGGATACTCGCGGAACCGTTCCAAAACTGGTAAGTTTGGCTGCTTCCCGTATTACTTTTTACCCACACCATTTGTGTGAATTGGGTATTTGCAGAGATGGACAACCCTTGTATCAGGGCTCCGTTAGCCGCATTCACCTGGACCCGCGCAGCCGTGGTTGTGCCATCCGGCGCGGTTGCATAGTTGTTCGTGACGGTCACGTTGTTATTTGAGTTCCACGACGCGCTATTTAGAACTCCGTTACTCAGTAGGGTGTTCAACACACCCCGGCGCAACACCGGTTTGTTGGCGCCGGTGGCCTGGGTCGCATTCTTGCCAGGGGCTTCGACTGTTCCAAGGCCATCGCTTAAGAACCCGACAGGGCTGTCCACCGCTGTAGCGATAGTGTTCGCGCTGTCTTGAGCCGTGTTGAACCAAAGAGCGCCCGGTCGTCTCACACCGTCCGGCCCCAGAGTCCCAGCGGTAGGCGTCAGGCTGGCATTGGTGATCCAGTGCGAGCCATCAGGGTTGGCAACACCAGGCAGCAGGGCCACCGCTCGGTCCCCGAGACGTCGCAGCAGCGCGTACCCGGCGCGCCGATCATTGCGTTGTTGTCGTAGCAGCAGCGTCATGCCAGTGCCCGGGTGACGATTTCGAGCAGGCGCTGGGCAGCTTGGGTGGTGCTCGACCGGAATCGCACATACCTCCAGGGCAACAGCGCTTGCACATCGACTGCATACGCAGCACCAGCTACCGGCGAAGAAATGACCCCGGTGGCCACGCCGCTGGAGTCGTATGCGGTGCGCCATGTGGAGCCATCCTCGGACACCTCAATGGTCAGGGCTGCAGCGGTCCAAGCGGCCGGCATTGCGATGCCGATCAGCGAGTTGTTGCCGAGGTCCAGGTTCGACGTGACGCTATTGCCAGCCAGAATCGGAACTTCAATGACAGACCGAATCGCCTCGGATGTGATGATGCTTCGCCCGTCGTTGTCAGCTAATGGGTAGACGAACTGGTTCTGGGGAGTTCGATGGTTGCTCATGCTGGGCTCCTGCAATGCGGTCAAGCCGCAAATGAGTGCAGTGTTCCCGCGCGCCCCAAGATCCAGAAACCCAACAGGGGGGACAGCCGTTTCCCGGCCGCCCGCCCTGCCCTTACATCCCCTCGCGCACCTGGGCGTTTTCGCGGCGCATCTCGGCGCGCATGGCCTTCGGGGCGGTGTCTGCGATGCGCTGATCCTTGGATTTGCCCATCTCTCGGACCTTCTTCATGATGGCCGGCATGTTGGGCGAGATCCGCTGATCCGGGTTCTTCTCGTTCCAGTCGGCCAGAGCATCGCGGGCCTCGGCAACCATGTCCGGGTCTTTCTCGAAGATCCCGCGCGCCCACTTGGCCCGGATCTCAGCGGCGTTGATCGCGTAGAAGTTCTTCTCGCGCTGGTGGATCGCATTGGCCTCTTGGATCTTGGCAACGCTGCCGGGCTGAAAGCCCAGTGCCTTGGAAAAGGCCTCGCCGGGAGTGGTCTGGATGACGTTGTAGCCCTTCGCATCGCGGTAGGCCCCAGCGTTGAGCATGTCGACACCCTTAGCCAGGTTGCTTGCAGCCTTGGGGGCGATGGTGAGGGCAGCGTTGCCAATGTCGCCGGTGATGGCTTGGCCTGCGGCTTGGTCTTCATCCCAAGGGCTTCCAGGGGGCCACCTCGGGCTGTGGGTACTCGCGCCGGCGTTGGTATTGCTCCAGCTCGCGCAGTTGTTGGCGGCGCAGTTCCCTGGGCTTGGGCGGCCGGCCTTGTGAGTTCAGTGGTGGGGATTGTCGGATTGCCATCTGATGATGGTCGGCCGATCCAGGCCACCAGGGAATCCGAAACGGGGGTCAGGGCTTCGGGTTGCCTTCGGTGGCGCGGTAGGTGGCGGTGGTCTCGCTGATATTGGCAAGCGCCTCAGGGTTTTCGCGCTGGAGTTTTGCTAGCCAGGCAATGCCATCCATTGCTCTCTTTGCCTCCCGGCTTGCGCTCTGCCTCGCGTACGCAATCAACTCATTGAAGGCGAACTCATACCGGGCCGTACCAACCTTGTGGCCCAAGGCCTTCACCACTTCCTCAACCATCTCTGCCAGCTCAACCTCAAAGGTATCGCCAAGTTGGACAGAGCCGCCAGGCTGGAAGGTCTGCTGCAAGCGGTGAACGATCTCCGCGTTCATGCTGCGCTGATTGCTCTTAGCTTCTGAGGCGATCTGGTCGCGCATCCCATCGGGCAACCGAACGATGAACCGCTCTTGGATCTCGCTGGGAAAGGGTTTCTTGCTCATGGGCCGATGGTACTGGCGACTTGGAACATTTTTTATATTCCTAGTTGACATCATTCCGAGTTGGCATTAAATTTCGATCATGCCGAGTTGGCATAAAGGAAAGATCAATGCAGCACAAAGCAAACCCAGATAGAAGCCAGACGGCGGCATACCCGCTGCGCTTGCCCCAGCCATTGAAGGCGCACTTGATGCAATCCGCATCACAGAACCAGCGAAGCCTCAATGGCGAGATCGTCTTCCGCCTCGAACAGAGCCGAACTCAACAGCTTTCCAACCAGCCCCAGAAAGGCCAGCAATGAGCAAGAGATTGACCCTCCAACCCAGCGTGTTCATAGACACCGAATCCGACATCGCAAGTGCCGGATTCGAAATGGCGAAAGAGGCCTGGTTCAAGACCGGCGAAGGTCTGAGTCAGGCGGAAGCGGCCGCCCTCTTCGCTGAAGGCGCCATCGCCCATTCGATGGAAACCGATGGCAACCTGCCGGAGTTCCTTTTCGGCAGCGCGCAATTCTTCCTTGAAGTGGCCGGCAAACCCGTGTTTCAGGAGGTCAAGGCATGAGCACCCCGATCACCATCACCGGCCCAGCGTTGATCGCAACCATGACCAGCCGCGAGATCGCGGAGCTGACTGGTAAGGAGCACAAGCATGTGCTGCGGGACATTCGCAACATGCTGGATGAGCTCGGAAAAGATGGTCCAGTTTTGGACCACCCCCAAGAAGACAAGGATGCACGCGGTTACACCACCTGCTTCCACCTGAACCGTGAGTTGACGGACACGCTTTTGACTGGCTACAGCATCGTCGCCCGCAACAAGGTGATCCGGCGCTGGCATGAACTCGAGACAAAAGCGAAGCAAGATCAATTTTTGACACTGCCTCCGGCGGTCGCATCCCAGGTCGGCGGCATCGTCAAAGCTGTCGTTCACAAGGAGCTGGCAGCAATGATCCCTGAGCTGATCCAGGCGGAACTGTCCAAGAAGCAAACCAGCCTCCGTCATGGCGAGACCGCCGGTCAGATTTGGCGGCGCCATGGCCTGCCGCAACTGAAGAACGCGTCGCGCATGTTGAGCATCTGGCTTGTGAAGCATGGTGCTTACACGAATGGCCAAGCCGAAGTCGGTGGCGTGACTTCCAAGCTGTTTGACCCAGACCTGGCCGACAAGGCGATGCGCGAGGGGGTTCGGGAGTTGTGCTGGCGGTACGCCGCCGAACGTCAAGGCCAGATGTTGATTGAGTTCAGCCACGCACCAAAAAAGCATGGGCCGGGCCAAGCCATCCCACTTGATGCGATCCGTCAATCGCGCAAGCAGCGCGAAGCAAACGAGATTGGCAATGCGCTCTGAAAGACGAAACCCCTGAGCAAGTCGAAGTGCTCAGGGGCTTCTGGATCCCCAAACTCACTACTGAAAAGGAATCGTGCCATGAAATGTAATGCACACCCTCAGGCCCGGGCAACCACCCCAGGTCACACCCCCGATCAAGTCCAGCTTCATGCGACCGCGGTCAATGCCTTGAATCGCTGTCTGCATGAGCTGCGCAGCCAGTCCACGTCCTACAAGCTGGCTAGCGATCACGCTGCCGCCGCAATGTCCGCAATCCGGGTGTTGGCCCAAGCTGTGGAGGTGCACTGATATGCCGAAACCCAGCTATATCAGCAAAGCCTCATGCGTCACTTGGGATGAGAAGAAAGCGATTGAGGCCGACGGCGCGATCAATTACTTCGATGTCAAACCCCAGGACTACACCAGCGGGAACCTCACTGGCCTGGAGTTGGTTGGGGAACTGGCCACACTTGCGGCGCAATCCAGCGAAAGCTGCCATCTAGGCATCGTCGAGATCATCGCCGCGGCTGTGCACATCAGAAGTCAGCGCGACAACAAGGAGTTCTCTAACCGTGGTGCGGCCGTCGGATTCATTGTGAATTTCGAAGAGTTGTTTGTCCAAATGTGCAAAAACTTCGACTTTGTACCGTTCTTCGAAGAAGTCAGTGCCGCACATGCTGAGGCTCTGGATCTGGAAGTGAAGCAGCTCAAGACAAAGTCGGCAGCGTTCCTCGCCCGCCTTAAAACCGGAAACTTTGGAGATGGGCGCAAATGACCAGATCCACCAACGCGCGCGAGAAGGGTGCCTGTCACCAACTGCAACCAGCACCAGATCTGCCACGATCGGCAACCGAGGTGGCCGAACTCCTTGAGCGAAAGGCGCAACTCCGAAAGGAGTTTGCGCAAGTCTGTTCACAACTTCAATCCATTTGGCCAACTGCCCGGAGGTGATCATGAAGGTCCTTGACCGCATCCAAGTCGTTAAGAGCATCGTCCACAACGTACTCTCGAAGTGGAAATTCATCCCCCAGGTCGATGTTGTGGAGAAGCCATCAGACCTACCTGTGAAGGCGCCCGAGGATGCTGCGGGGCTCTATTGGAAGAATCGTGTCTACATCGTGGCGAAACAGCCATTGACCGGTGTAGCCAAGACGGTGGCCCATGAAGTGATTGCCCATTTCGGTCTGCGGCATCTGCTCAAGAGCCGAAAGCAGCGCTTCCTCGCGGCCCTAAGTGAAACCCTGCAGAACAAGCGCGCCGGCCCCTTGAAGAAGATGCGCGACGTGGTCAAGCGCACCTATGCCAACAAGCACGGCCGCCTCACCTTGAAGCCTTTACAGGCGGCTGAGGAAGTTGCAGCCTATGCCGTCGAGCGTGAGGCGCACCCATTCACAGGTGAATTCACGCCCAAGAAGACCAAGCGGCGCGTAACCTTTGCCAAGGTCAAGCAGATGCTGAACCGGCCTGCGGGAAAGGTGAAAATCGGTCACGCCCACCTTGTAGCCACGCTCAAAGCAGCGGCACAGTTGGTTCGCAAGGGATGCGGAGCGGCGGCGCGAAGGGTGCGAGGGATCCCTGGAGCTGGGGCATCAAGAGCTCACGTCCTGCTGGGAAGAATGCATCGCCAGCGGCGCGCGCCCAATGCGCGATCAAGCTTTTGAATCGCGGCCCATGGGAATACCAAGGGCGCCCCGGACTACCCAGCCGATAGCCCACGCTGCAAGCCAGAAAGCAGCCAGTCCAATCCCAGCAGCCCGGACAACCTCAAAGAACCAGCGGCGCTTCTCGGCTGAGATTAGAGATTCGGCGTAGGCCCTGTCCTCTGGGGTGATGGCGGACTCTTTAAACCAATGAGGGGCGTATTTTTGGCCCGGCTGTGGTGGTCTCACAGGCAGGCTGGCAATCAACTCGGCTGTGCTCATCGTTGAGTAGTCAACTGGAGGCGCGCCGGTTGACTGAGGTGGCACCGCCCGGACCGGTGGGAACTTGTCCCGGCAAGGATAGGCGAGGAAATATCCGTTCCTGACCGTCACGCGGATTGAGTCCATGTACTCGGTTGTGCAGTTCGGATCTATACGGCCCGGCCCGCTGAATTTGAGCCAGACGCTTGGCTCGTAGCTGAAGAACAGAACCCCGGCGATCAAGACGCCGATTGCCGAAACCACGATGCCAAGCCGCCTTGCGGCTGAGAAGATGTTCATGACGCCCCCACTGAATTTTTTGGGCATTTTGCATCACAGCTGGTTGGCGGGTACATTGGTGCCCGTGAGCGGACTCCTCATCTACAAAATCGTCCTCGTGACCTTGCTGGTCGGCAAAGCCTTTTGGGAAGGCTTTGAACGTGGCATCAACGGTCAAGACTCGGATTCGCAAGAACGGGAAAAGCGCGACCGAAATTAGCCGCCGCTGGCAGCTCGCGCATTCTTTCGAGGGCGCTCTTCTTCTCCGCTTTGGTCATCAGTTTGGCCGCCACCTGCGGGTCCAGCATAGCCTCAGCCAAGCGGTTCTCCACCATCTCATTAGCCCGCGCATAGGGCAGGCGCATGACGTTACCCACCAGCGATTTGATGGGTGTAGCGTTCCCCGCCGAGCCGAGCAACCCGTTGATCATTTGATCCCCAGCCAGATTTTGTACCGTGTTGGATCCCACGGCCCGGCCTGCGTTGTTGGCCAGCGTTGCCGCGTTCAGGTCGGCCTGCAGGTTGCGCAGCACCTGAATCTGCTCTTCTGTCAGCTTCTTTTTCAGCTCGGGCAGCTTATTTTTCAGTTGGTTGTTGAGCATTGCAGGCGAGATGATCGGTCTGCCGGCCGTGTCCACAGTCCCGGTCTGAATGGACTTAAAGACATCCTGGAGCGCTTTCATCTGCTCAATGGGCTTGGACATGTCGGCATAGGTCGACAAATACCCTCTCCAAGAGGGGGCCGCCTGGCCGACCGCTGCGGATTGGGCGCCTGCCAATTGACTTTGAGGTGCACCAAGGCTCGTCCCGGAAGCCATCGGAACTCGGTTTGAGGCCATGTCGATGGCATCATCAATCATGCCTTTGATGCCGATGAGCTGGCCGCTTGCGTACTTGAGGTTGCCGGACTCGCCTTGCAGTTTCCCGCCCAGGATGTCGTTAAGGTCCTTGCGCAAGGCGTATAGCGCGCGGGAGTCGACCGAGCCGTTAACACTGACCTCGTTGAGCTGCTTCTTGAAGTCACGAATCGCCTTGCGCGAAAGCAGCCCCGCGTTATTTGGGTCTTTCAGCATTGCATCAAGTTGAGCCTGCATTGGTTTTGCATCCAAAACGCCAGCGCGGGCAAGCACATCTTCTCGCATCGCAGCGGTGGCGGCGTCTCGGGCCTCTTCAGCCAAAGATATCTTGCCCTCGTTCCCTGCAATGGCTTCAAGCGCAGCGGTGCGTGCTGCGTTCTGGTCGGCCGTGCGTGCCGCCATGTCAGAGGCAAAGGAAGGGCTTTTGTTGATCAGTCCACGCTGCAATCCAGAAAGGCCGACATCTCCCGATGCTGCCGCAGCGGTTGGAATTGAGCCTGGAATCACCTCCGAAGCTGCACGCATAGCCGCCGCAGCTGCGTCTGGGTCTGTGGCCATCGAGCGCATGGTTTTGCCAACAATGCCATCCTGACCGCTGCGGGTGAACGGGGCCACCGCTGCGCCCACGGCCTGGCCAACGCGACCAGCGCCAGAAACGAGCGCAGGCAGCGCTGCCCCAATGCCGGCACCCGCGTCAACGGTCGAGGGGTCAACTGCAGCAGAAGTCAGCCCGCCATTGATCGCGCCACCCGCCATTCGAGTGGCGACACCAGCACCAGAGCCTCCAATGCCGCCCGAAGCAATCGCATCGCCAAGGGCTGCCGCCCCTTTGGGTAGAGCGCCGACAGCCGCCCCGCCCTTCACCAAGGCGCCCGCAGCGCCGCCGATAGGCGCGGTGGCCAGCACTTGACCGCCCACCCGGCCAATACTGGCCGCGGTGCTGTCGCCGTACCTTTGCTCGAAGGCCTGAGCGCCGGCCGCGTCCGATGCCTTGATGCGGTCAGCCTCCTTGGTGCCCATCAGTGAGTCAAACCCCGATGCCAGCGCGTGGGCGCCGGTGTCGATCACATCCTTGACGCCGCGGGCCAAACCCATTCCAGCCCCCTCAAGGATCCCTGGGTTGCCGCCGGCGGGCTTGCGCGCAGGCAGTGCAGCCAGAAGATCATCGTCGCTCATCTTGGAATAATCCCGTGACGGCGTTGCAGATGGCTGCGGGGATGCTGGCGGGCCAGCGGTTACCCCCATGACGGGGACGGACGCTGGAGGGGTAGAAGGGGGCGGGGTCAGCATTCCCCCCTGGGCAAGGGTGCGCTGCAGAGCCCGTTGCCCGGTTGGTGCGGTCGGCACCGGCGCAGAAGTTGGCGCGGCCGGGGCGGCATCGCGGCGAGGTAGTGACGCGAGAAGGTCAGCGTCAGACATGGACTCGTAGTTGGTCGGCATTTAGTACCCCATTTGCTTGAGAGCTGCTGCAATGGCTGGATTGCTTGCGGCGCGGCGCTGCAATTCAGACAAATGGCCAGGGTCAACCTGCTGCGCCGGCGCGGCCGATGCGGGCGCCTGGACTTGAGGCGTTGGGCTGGCGGTTGTTGGGGCAACCACTGGCGCTACAGCCTGGGGAACCGCCTGCGGCTGTGGCTCTTGTTGACGAAGGCCTGATCTGGCTTCGAGTGCCTTGAGGTATACCTCTTGAGTCGCATACTTCTGGTCCCGCACTTCCTTCGAGTCACCCATTCGAGGCGTCAGTTCCGCAATCTTCTGCAGCGCCTCGTCCTTGTTGACGCCTGCACCAGTGGCAGCGCGCAGCGCGGCTTCGGCAAAGGAGCTGGCTGCTTGGTTGTACTTCTGACGCTCGGGCGACATGATGTAGTTGCCCACCGATGCCAGCCCGGGAAGCGATGCAACAGCATCTCCAAAGCCCGGCGTGTCCGCACCCTTCTTCGCCGCCGCTGCATCGATCATGTTCTGCCGAGCACTCTGGGCCTGAGCAAGCCAGCCTCGGGCCTTGGCTTGGTCCTCAGTCGGCTTGTCAAGCGATGCCGGGCCGCCAGGGATAGGTTGGAGACTTCTACCATCAGGCGCCCATTGATAGCCAGCCGGCGCGCCTTGCATTCGATTGGAAGCGGACAACAGAGCGCGGCGATCATCGCCCGCCTCTTTTAAGAGCGTCCGTTGTGTTTCGCCCTGATCGCGGAATTGCGTCAGGCCGGCAGTCAGTGCATTGGAGGCATTGGCACGGGCGGTTTGCCCAAGTTCAGCCATGCGGGCCCGCGCAGTCTGGCCAAAATCGGTCATAGCCGTGCGTCCGGTGCTCGCATCCTCGCGCTCGGCCTGCATTTGCCGGTTTTGCAAGAAGGCCAGTTCTGCGGCGCCACGGGCAGCCGTAGGTGCGTGGATCGAAGAGGCCGCGGTGGCGGCGTTGTCCAGTGCCTTCTGCGCCGACCATGGGTCTTTCTGAAGAGAGACCCCAAGCGGCTGTTGAGCAGGGTTGCTGGCCGTGGACTGCGTGACGCGAGCGAGCGACTCGGCAGCGGAGAGGTCTGAGAGTCGCTGTGCGGCTGTCTGGCCTTGGGCCGAGATCACCCCACCCCCACCTCGACCGCCCAAGATCTCGGCGCCAGGGCCGATGTTCGATCCGCTGTAGGTCTTGGTTGTGGCGTCAAAATTGACGGGAGATGCCATAACCTGTGCCGCCGATGATGCTGGACTTGGTTGCTTTGTCGCTTGAAACGGCGCGCTCATTGCAGGCTCGTTGGTCTGGACCCTTGCTGCGTTCGCGCCCCCATAAGGGTTAGCCGTCGCACTTGGAGCCCCCCCCGGCGGCTGGTTCATCACCTTGACCGCATCAATCGGCGGATTCACCGAGCCTCGCCCACCCCCTGCGCCTGGCGATGAGCTTTGGTTTCCCTGCTGCCCATACTGGATCATCCCGCCCCCGGCAGGCTCGAAGCGATTGGGGGCCTTGACCTGGGTGAATGGATTTTGAGTCTTGTCCTCCACCAGACCGCCATCGGCCTTGGCCTGCACCCCATCCTTGACCGCGGGCTTGCCGCTGGGGGTGTGGGTGGTATCAATCAAGGCCATGAGCTGGGCGGCGCCCACGGCCTTGACCGTGTCGACCGGCAGAACAACCTCGCCCGGGCTGAGTTTGGCCGTGACGTTGTCGGAGGTGGGCGAGCCCTTGCCTTTGACCATCCCGCCGTCGCGGTAGTGGGGCATGGACCCCATGAGTTTTGCTGCGCGCATGTTTGCCCCAATGGATTGCATGAGGCCATTCTTCGGGCGCGAGGCCCGGCAGCAAAACCCAACAGGGGGTCTTATGCGGCGGTGACCGGCGCGACAGACGACGTGGTCGAACCGCTGTAGGAGTAACTGACCCGGTTGTCCGAACTGGCTTGGATCTGGGCTTGGGCGTTGATTCGCCCCATCGCGCTGGCAGTGAGCTGCGCATAGACCTGGGTGCCCACCTTGCCGACCTCAAGCAACGACTGGCGCTGAGCCAGCACTGCGTCGTTGTTCATCTTGGCCACGGTCAGCGTGTACTCCTTCTGACGCGAATATTGCCCAATCGCGGTCTCCCACCGCTTGATGTCCTGATCGACCTGGGCCTGGGTTCTGGCCAGGTTGGCGCGGTAACCCTCCAACATGGCGCTGGACTGCTGTGCAATCGCCTGCACGCGCGCGCGCTCAGCATCCACCCGGGCGCTGTAGCCGCGCCAAGCCTCCGAATACCCTTGAACGCGGGCGTTGTAGTAGGCCACGTTGGCCCGGGCTTTCTCGCCTTGAGCGCTGACGTAGGAGGCGTAGGCGTCAACCTGCACCTTGAAGGTGTCAATCTTGGTCCGCTCGGCCTCAACCCCAGCCTTGTAGGCCTCCACTTTCGAGGTCTCAGCGTTCACGCTGGCGGTATAGGCTCGGATCTGCTCGCCGGCAGCGCTGATCTTGGCCCCCTCAAGCGCGATCAGGGCTTGCGTGCCGCCCAGCTGAGCCTTGTAGAGCTCAACCACGGCCATGCCTGCCTCAACTTGAGTCTTGTACTGGTCGACCAGGGCGACATTGATCTGAGCCTTGGTCTTCTCGGCGTCGAGCTGGGCCTTGTAGACCTCTACCTTCATGCTTTGGGCGTCAATGATGGTCTTGTAGGCCTTCTCGTAGGCCTCATACCCGGCAAGCAGCGCCTGGTAGCGCTGCACGGCGGCGTTGTGCAGGTCGATCGCGCTCTTTGCGTACTCCTTGGCCGAATCGAAAGCGATCTGCTCGATTTTCCAGGCGTAGTCGATGAGCTCGGCCTCCAGCTTGATGCCCGCGTCAATGGTCTGGCGCAGGTTCTCCTGCTCCAGTTCGGCCTGCTTGATGGTGATCTCGCGGCTGACTTCGCTGAGCTTGTCGTAGTAGGCCTGCTGGGCTTCGCGCAGCTGGGCCGCCAGAGTGCCGGACGGCAAAGCGAAGCCAAAGGCTTGGCTGTTGCGCATGACCTCCTGCTGATTGGCGTCCGCAAGGCGCTCTTCGCGGCTGCGCAGTCGATCCCACATCGCCTGTTCGACCGCCGGCGCAAGGCCGGTACCACCCGCCAGCCGTCCCTGCAGCGTAGCCTTGAGGGCCGTCAGCAGGTCGCTCGCGTAGGTTGGCCCTGCCGCGTACGTGTACGGCGTCGGCCCGGCAAGCGTGAGGGTCGGGACATCCTCCAGGCGGGTCAGCATGGACTCGCGCAAGTCGACTCCACCGAAGGCGATGGTAGACAAGCTCAGCAGCGTGGGGGCGCTGGGCATGGTAACGGTGGGCGCATCCGGCACGGTCACGGCGGACAGGCTGGGCACGGTCGGCGCGGTGCCGTAGTTCAGCGTCGGTGCGGCCGGCAGGTTGAGCGTGGGGACTGTGCCGGTGAACCCGGCGATGTCGAAGCTCGGAGCCGTCAGGCTGTCACTCAGGTCGGCGGGCTTGCTGGCCAGGACCGAACTGTCGAACTTGAAATCGTTGGAGATGGAGGTCAGAGCCGATGGCGGCGCGTCGTAGGTGATGGCCGTGGGCGCCGCGATGGACACCCAATCAACGTTGTAGGTCGGTTGGGCGTAGACGGCATCCCGCATGGCCGCGGTGTAGCTCTCCAGCTGGGTGAGGGCGTTCTGCGCGTAGTTGTTGGCCTGGGCAAATGCGGCACTTACCTGTTCTGCAGGGGTAGTCATGGTCAAACCCTCCGGGTGTTGGATTGCGAAGTGGGCACCTCGATGCGGTCAAGCACAAAGGTGTCCCCGTTGGTGTTCTGAAATCCGAAAGCCAGGTAGTTCTCCCGAATGCCTAGGCCGGGTTTGGCCCGGGTCACACCGGTGGAATAGGACTCGGCGGGGTAGGTCCAGGAGCCAGACTTGCCTTGCACAATGGCCGCGCAAGGGCCCGTGCACCTGATTGAGAGGTAGATGACGCTGAGCAGCTTTTTCAGGCTTGCGCCCCATTCTTGGCGTCCTGTGATGACCTGGGAGACGATGGGTGTGGAGATGTCCAGATCCCCGCCGAGGGTGTGCAGGCCGCCGGCAGATCCGGCCCGCTTCGGGGTGATGGAGTCGAACTGGAAATTCGTGTACTCGGAAACCGCTCCGGTCAGCGTGTTCATGACAATGGTGTTCAAGGGAATCTCCCCTTCAGGTGACTTTGTAAACGTAGCTCAAGGCCTTGGCAGCCAGCCGCATGGGGGTGGGGTTCATGGTCCAGGAGCCGGTGACCAGGTCCTCAAAATCCCCATTCATGCCAGCAAAAACCGCCACCGCATCGTGCGGGAATTGAGTGTCAGGGGTTGGCTTTGGCGCCGCAAACCCTGGTAGGCCGAGCACCGCAACGATCGTGGTGGGGTACTCGGTCCACAGTGAGGTCAGCGGAAAACTCGGGAATGCAGGCTCTCGCAGCTCATCGGTGGGCACATCAGTGGGGGTGGTCCAGCTGAGATCGGGATTGCGCTTCTGCCGAAGCACCCGGCGAACCCGAACGGCGCGCGGGGAAACCCCTTCACTTTGGCTGCTTGGCCGGGTGGGAACAGTGAACTGCCCCAGGCTTTTGAGCCAGATGGCATCGACGTAGATCATGCCGACGTGGGGCAGCCACATCCACTGACGGGTGATCGGGTCGTAGGTGTCGTACTCGAGCTGAATCAGGGTGATGGTGGTGTCTTCTGGCACAAACCGGTCAGAGCTTGGTTTGAGGCCTGGCGCCTCGCTGCGCTCAATAGCGGAGGCCATGAAGGCGGCATACCCGGGCGCGGTGTCAAAGGTCAGGCTGGACAGATCCCCTGGCACGGTCTGGGGGCGCTCAAAGTAGTTGTAGGGGAACCACTGTGAGAGGCGGGAATACTGGCCATTTGCCCGCCACCCAAAGAGGTTGCGGGGCTGAGAGACGTCGCCGCCAAAGCTCCAGCCCGCCTGAAGGATCATCATGGCCTCTGCGTAGCCGTCCGAATAGTGCTCGGTGTAGCCAGATGCGCGGGTGGCGTTGGTGACGTTGTAGGTGATCCGATAGGCCGCTGGGTACTCGGTCACTTGGTTGTCACCAGCCACCGAGCCGCCGGATAGGTCCAGCGTGCCCGTGTGGGCGTAGCTCACGTTGAATGGCAGCGCCAGGTAGCGGGCCGTGAGGTGGGGGGATGCGATACCGGTGTCCAGCCAAGCGGCCAGGGCGGCCAGTTGAGCCGGCCGAGCAGCCCGGCGCAGGTTGGTGAGGATGTTGTTGCTGGTGTTGGCTGGGTACTGAGCGTCAATGGCGGCGCATTCATCCAGCCAAGCCTGATAGACCGTTGCGCGCCAGGTGGCATAAGCGTTGTTGAAGAAAGCTGTTCGATCAGCCTGCCATGCGGCGTAAGTGGAGTTCCGCCACGCCAGGTAGGCGGCGTTGTATTCGGCGTCTCGGGCGTTGTTGTAGGCGGTGATCTGGTCGTACCAGCTGGTGTCGATGGTCCAAGGCAGTTCGTTGTCCCCGATCGACGGGTTTCGCAGGAATCCGAAGTCGGTGTACTGCCCGTTTTCGGTCAGTCGGGGGTAGTTTGCCGGGGCAAGGCTCAAGAACACGTATTCGTAGCCGATGTAGCCGCCGCCGGCCAGGGTGTAGGCGATCGTGCGCCGGTAGATGTTTTGGCTGCCGGCGCCGACCACCGTGAGGCCATCCTCGCTGATGGTCCCGTCGATGTAGTTGGTGGTCTTCGTGTCAAAAATCGTGCTGCCGGCCTGCAGGTTGTAGTTAGGCGGGGTGCCATTCGGGTTAGTCCGAACCACCCCCATGTAAACGGGCGCGCTCTGGTCGAACGTCGGTTCCGGTACCGTGTACTCCGGTGCCGTGTAGACGGGTTCGGGCGGGTATTCCTGAGGGCTGTAGGTGCCCAGGTCGATGATGGAGCGCTCATAGATCGGCGCGTACTCCAGGCTCACATAGGCGGGATAGGCCAATGGGGCCACGGTCGCGCTCTCGTCCTCAGTGCTTGCCGGCCAGACGAAGATCCGAGTCATCCCGTAGGCGTACTCAAACCTCACCCGAGAGCCATCGGAGAGCCCAACATTCCACGAAGCCGAAGGCGACAGCGAGAGGCGCTGCTGAGTCATGAAGTCGAAATACAGGCTCTGCACTGCGGCCATCTGCGCATTTGAGGCCGGCCCCTGTAGCAGCAGCTCGGCGGGGATCTTGCCGGGAATGGGCTCCCCGTCCTGATCAATGAACAGGTCGGACGCGAAGCTCATCGCGGCACCGCCAGGTATTGAGGAATGCCGTTCACGGTCCGGAAGGTGGCAGACACCTCGGTCACTACCGTGCTGTACCGGCCTTCTGTCAGCCGGATGAGCTGACCATCGTTGAAGCCGGCCACCAGAAATCCGTCAGCAATGCAGATCATGGCGCTGCCCTGCCCCACCCCGTCGCCTTGCTTCACCAGCTCGCCAGGGACGGCCACGCCAGACCCAAGAACCACTGGCCACGGCTTGGTGGCGGTGATGGCCAGCTTCTCGAACTCGGCACCGGCCAGGTAGAACAAGCTCTTTTTGGTGCCCACGTACACCCCAGAGTCCACCGGCTGGATCATGGTGACGGCATCCGGGAACTGCAGGAAGTCGCTCCGGGCGTCGAATCGCTCCACCTGGTGCACCCGGGTGGCGATGATCATTGAGCCAACAGCCACCAGCGCGCGGCCACGCCAGAACGCGCTCACTGTGCCAGCCGGCGGCGGGCTCACGAAGTCGGTGCGGCAAGGAATCACGAGGCCATCGTTCTTGCCCAGGTAGCTGAAGGACGCAGTGGTCGTGAAACCGGCCAGGTGGGCATCGCCGCCGTTATGGCTGGTCAGGTAGACATTGATCCCATACCCGGCACGCACCGGCAGGCCAGTCAGGAGGATGCCGCCCGTACTCACGGTGATGGGGTTGGAGTACTGCGGCCCGCCTTCCTGGCCATCGCTCAGCCGGACGTAGGTGATCTGGTACTGGTAGTCCCCAGGGAACAGCGCGCCGGCCACGGGCGTCAGGGCGCCGATGCTTTCAGGCACTGGAATACCCCATCCGGTAGAGCTCAGGCCGTCCGCGCTCACGATGCCGGTGATCAGGCCATTGCTGAAGGCGATTCGGCCATCTGGCAGGGCCAGATACCAAACGCGGTCGCTGCCGAGCGACTGGGAAACCACGGTGCGGGTGCCATTGGGCAGGATCGAGGTCAGATCACCAGCGCAAGTGGCCAACGTGTAGGCCGAACCGTCCCAGACGTTGCGATGGTCGGTTGCAACGGTGCGGGCATACCCTGCGCGCCGCAGGATCTCGCCGGAGAGGCCGAAGTCCACGTCGGTGGCCACGGCCAGGTCGGATTCAGGCAGGCGCTCAGTGGGAAGTACGTTGTTGATTCCGGTGAATTTCTCGAAGGTGGGCATGTCAGGTGCTCCGTTTCAGCAGCGGCACGCCAAATCGGGTGCCGGGCGGGATGTGCAGGGCGTGGTGAATCTCGCGCTTGGCCGGAGTGCCGAACTGGGTTGATCGCAGGCCTGTTGCCTGGTATCTGCCCGTCCAAGCCTTGGGCTGACCAAACCGGCCGGCCACGGTGAACCCATAGGCCAGATGGGCGCCAGGAAAGCCGGCGCGCGGCGAACCAAACTGCGTGACGGCCCCCAAGGTCTGGGCCTGGAAGGCACGCCGGGTCACGGGTGCGCCAAAGACGGCTGACTGCCAGCCCTGTGCGTGAGTGGTCCTGATCGCCTTGGGTTGGCCAAAGGTGGCGGCCAGAAAGCCGGTCCCCAACATGGTCCGGCCCGCCTGAGGGGCCCCGAAGCTGGTCGCCAGCCATCCGGAGGCCTGAGCAACCTGATCAAGGCCTCCTGCTGGGGTGCCAAAGGCCGCGGCCTGCCAGCCAGAGGCCAGGCACTTCTGGGCCGCGGTCTGCCCGGCTTGGTAGAGCAGCGCAACAGGCTCGCCAAACTGGGCGGCCTGCCAGCCCTGGGCATCCAAGGTTTGGGCAAAAACCCGGGTGGGCGTCCCAAACTGGGTGATCGGCCCCATCGAAGCGACACGGAAACCCAGGATGACGGACGGAGACCCGAATGAGGTCGGCTGCCAGCCAGCCGCCTGCAGCTTGACCGTGGGAGAGCCAAATTGCGCAGCCAGGAAGCCAGAAGCGTGAAAGGCCGCGGTGCCGGTGGGTGTGCCGAACTGCGTTGCCAGCCAGCCCTGGGCAAACAGGCCGTACATCGGCGTGCCGAACTGGGTGGCTTGGAAGCCATGGGCCTGGGCGAACTGGTTGTAGCTGGCCGCTGGGGTGCCGAACTTCGTGACCTCAAAGCCCTGGGCTACAGGAACCGAGGGGGACCACTGCAGGTCTGCAGCGTTGAAGGCTGGTGGCGTGTACGCCGCAACTCCGACCCATGAGAAGTCGGCCGCATTGAACGCGGGCGGCGTGTAGCTCATCCCGGCGTCACTCGAGAAAGAATGAGGTCAGGCAGCGTACCAGTGCTGTCCTTGGCGATGATGTCGACAAGGCCCGAGTACGTCAGGCTCACGCTGTAGGCCCCGGTTGCGGCGTCGCTGACCGTCGAACCAAGCAGTTGAGAGTTGTCGCGGCGCTGGACTACGATGGTCCGCGCGGCAAACTGGTTGTTGGCGTCGCGCACCACCCCACTGACCGACAAAGGCGTCGGGAGCGAAGACAAGCTGATTGCGTTTGCCAGTGCGATGCCGTAACTTGGGCGGTAGAGGTCCAACCCTGACGAGTCCGCCCCAAATCCGACGTTGCTGTTGACTGTGTTGCCACTGGTGTCCAGGAAGGCCAAGAACCCGCCGTTCGGACCATAGGAACCGCCGGTGTAGGCGCCGTAAGCCCCAGTGAACTGGCTGGGCGTGGCGGCGGTACCGTCTACGATGGCCAAGCCGCCCAACAGGCCGTGCGCGTACTCAGCGTTGCCCCAGTTCACGCCGATGTATTCGGTCTGGCCAGCCTGCAGCAGCGGCAGGACAGCGTCTTGAGCGGGGAACGTGCCGGCCAGCGTGGCTCGGGTGGCGCCGATGTAGATCTGCACCCGGTTCTCCGGGGCAGGCTGAGTCGTGTCGATCACGATGGTGACGTGCCGCTCCACCCCCACGGGCAGATCCAGCTCGCTCGCCGACACGTTGATGAGCGTGTTCAGGTTGGAGTCGCGGGAGAACGCTGTGAACTGGGCTCCCCGGACCGAGATGGCCGTCAGATCGTAGGACGATGAGGAACTGCGGGAGCCGTAGAAAAACGCCTCCATGTTCGCGGTGTCTAACGCGATCCAGGCCGAGAGCGTGAGCTTCTTGCCGCCGCCGGGGTTCGTGATCAGTCGCAGGAAATAGCCCTGGTCGACAGCACCCATGCGCAGCCCGTTGGTGGTGACGCTGCCGGCCACCGGCTGGGTGAACTCGAACGGGAGATCGGGGGTGTAGGCCGCAGTCCATCGCGGCACGCCTTTGGTGATCCGCACGTTGTCGATGTACCCGACCAGTCGACCGTTGTTGACGTAGGGCTCGTCGTAGTGGCCAATGCGCAGAGGGAGATTGCTCGCGGCGCAGGTCTGGAGATTGCTGATGGTGCCCACCACGGCGCCGTCGAGCAGCATGTAGCCGTTGGTGCCACTTCGGACCACGGCCAGGGTGTAGTGCCGATTTGCCTCGATTGGGGTGCTAGAGACAATGGCCCGCTCGTTGAATACGGTGGTGCCCCAAAAATAGGCGACCAAGTTGCCGTTGCCAGTGTGGACGATGCTGAAGACGAGGCCGGTCCAGTCGTTGGTATAGGCGGAGTAGTAGCCGCGCTGCACCAGGCCAAACCAGTTTTCGATGGTGTCGGCCATGAAACCGCACTCGACCGTGTAGTAGTTCCCAAGGTCCAGATCGGGGGAGGACGGCACCTCAATATCTGCGGAGCCGTTGAACCGCATCGCCCGCCCGCTGTACTGGGCGGTGGAGATGTTGGAGATCACTACTCCATTGTTGGTCAACGCGCGGTTAGTCGGGCTCTGGTCCGTGATGGTGGAGCTGCCAACGTCACCGGCGGGAACCAGGCCGACTACTACGTTTTTTATGTAGGCGTCCATTCAGGGTCTGCCCGATTACAGGCTGAAGATCTTGTAGGCGCCGCCATCCCATTGAACGGTGATGTCCGAGCCGTTGGTGGCGACAGGGAACCCGGTGATGACGTCGATGTAGGCCAGCAAAGGCGAGGTCGCAGCGTTGCCGGTGTCCTTGTAGATCACCACGGCCTCGCAGGTATCGCCGGCCGCCACGGTCGGGAAGACTGGCGCCGCGGCATTGAAGGCGCCGCCAGTCACAGACTTGCTGGCCAGGGTCTGGGCCGTGCCCACCACATAGGACGAGATGGTCGACAGAAACTCATCGGTGCTGAGGTTCTGGGGGTAGGTGTTCTTGACCAGGGCCACCTTGAGGGTGTCGCTGACAAAGTTGATGGCGCCGGAGAGGATCTTCTCCTTGCCTTTGACGTAGAGGGCGTTGGCCATGTTGGGCTCCTGGTGAGGTTGGGATCTGGTTCAGGGGTTCACCAGGTGGGGCGAACCTGATTGCTGCGCAGCTCACGGCGCTTGCGCTGGGTGTTGACGTTGGGCCGGGCGCCGAAGGAATCGGTGAAGGCAGCCTCAAACTTCGCGGCTTTGGCCTCATCAAAGGTGTCGGCGTCCTGCTTCAGGTAGGCGCACCGGTAGACCCAGTCCTTGATCAGCGGGTGGTAGACCAGCGGGATCTCAGGAACTCCGGCGGGAGTCGCTGCGCTCAGCGGGGTGACTGGCACGCGCTTGACGGTCAGGTGCACCGGATCGGACACAGCTGTGCTGTCCGGGGCTGGGATGATCGTGATCTGGTTGGTGCCGTTGGTGAGGTAGCGCTTGGGCTGGCCAAGCCTGGTGGACCATCGCAAGTCTTTGCGGTCTTCCATGAGCAGGCTGGTCTCGTCCAGAGGGATGCCGCGCCAGGTCACTCGGTCGACGTGCTGAATGGACGGGTGCAGGGTGTAGGTGGCCAGGCCGGCAGTGAGGTTGATGTCACAGACAGCGCTGGTCAGGGTGTCCTCGATCAACCGAGCGCGCATACAGGCCTCGTTCACCGCCTCGTTGAGGTACATGACGATTTCCTCGTCAGTCCACAGGTACGGCTGGGCCAGATCCTGGCGCTCAGCGCGAAAGGTGGCGATGAATTCAGAGACCTGCATGGCGTCTTACTCGGCAGCAGGGGCGGAGGTCGAAGCCGGTGCTTCGTCAGTGCCCTTGGTGATGGCATCGAAGATCTTGTCGGCCTCTTCGCGGGCCACACGGAAGCCCACGCGAGCCGCGAGCTTGATCAGGTTGGGCTTGCCGTCGCTGGTGAAGTCGGCTTCGTCACTGCCGTCCAGCATCTCGGTGATGGCCTTGGTGATCAGTGCAGTGCGGTCCAGGGGGGCGGCCTGAGGGGTTTCCGTCATGTCGATGCCGACCGCCACAGCGCCGCGGGCGATGGCTTCGCGGCGGAACTGGATGGGGAGTTCGACGCCATCGGTCTCGGGGCCCGGCGCCGGAATCAGCGCGGTGTGACCGCTGGGCAGAGCGATGTGGATGTCTTCGCCGGTGGTGGATACGAATTTCATTTGTTGCTCCTGAGGGTTCAAAAAGCCCGGCGGGGATCAGTCCGCCGGGTAAAGGGCCATCGCTGGCCCACCACTGAAGAAATGGTCAGCGGCCAGCGCCCCAGACGGACTTGGCGCGGCCTTGGGTCACGTAGTCCACACGGATGCGAACCGAGCCTGCGGTCGGTACGCCACCCGTTTGAGCCAGGTTGGCGCGGATGAAGCGCTCGGCAGTCGTGGTCACGAAGCCGGTCACGGTCAGCGCACTGCGGGCAGCGGTCTTGAGGTCGACGGCGTTGGCGTAGCGGTTGGCCGTGGTCGCATCACCCAGGGTGAGGCTGTTGGTGGTGCTGTTGAAGGGGGTGTCCACCACGATGTCGCCGCCGACCACGATCGAGCCCGGGGGCAGTTCGATCGCGTTCTCGGCAGTGCCGTAGGCGGTGGGATCGCCGAAATTGATGGTCAGCAGAGCGGTTTGAACGTTCTGGCGGCCGGATTGCTGGATGATGGGCATGGTCTGCTCCTTGAAACTGAAGACGGTTCAGGGAGACAGGGCGCTGCGCTGCAGGCCCCGTCTTCGAGGGCGCTGCTTACTGCAGGAAGTGGTCGATGGTCACGATGCCGAAGTCTTCGATCGACTTGTCGTAGATCGAATAGAACTTGGGCTTGAGCAGGCCGAACATCTTGTCGACGTTGATGCCTTGACGCGAGTCGTACTCGAAGAGCTTTTCGTTCCACTCCGGCACGCCGATGTCGGCCATACCCAGAGCCTGGGCGCCGCACAGGAGCGATCGGGTGCCGTTGACCGTGCCACCCGAGCCCCACTTGCTGCCCGAGGCCGCACCGTTGGTGCTGTAGACCAGGCGGTGCTCGTGGATCACGACGCCGTCGATGGTCACAGTGCCGCCGGTAAACCAGGGCGAGTCTTCACCCGACTTCAGGGCCAGGTTGGTGACGGCGCGCTGGTAGTCGGAGTCCTTCTTCAGTGCGGCCAGGGTGCCCGGCTGCACGAACATGACGTAGTACTCCTTGCCACCCGACATCAGCGGCTTGACGTAGTGGGTCTTGGCGTAGGCCACAGCGTCCACGATCATCTTGTAGCTGGGCACAAAGGCCGAGGTGATCGAGCCGGTGACCGAGGGCACCAGGGCCGAACCGTTCCACATCAGGGCACGCTTGGCAGACGGGCCGGACACGTCAGCGGCGAAGCGCAGGTTCGGGAAGGGGCTGTTGACGCGCAGGGAGCCATCGTTGTTGAAGGCGTAGCTGATGCCCGACATCGTCAGGAGCACCAGTTGGTCCACGCGGTTGGCCAGCCAGTAGGCCAGGCGGTCGCGGGCGGTTTCGCGGAAGTTGATGACCGTCTTTTGGTCGGCCAGCTTGCCCTTGTTGCCCACCGAGTGCGTGATCAGGTCGATGTTGATCAGCTGCTCGTAGTTCTGCAGGGCCTCTTCGTTGCCTTCGCGCTCGTTGTCGCCGATCACGCCGTCACCGACCAGGTCGGCCACCAGCTGCATGAGCACCTGCTCGCCGCGCTCGGTCTTGGTCAGCTCAGTGATGCGCTGGATCACAGCGTTTTCACCGGTGCCGATGAACTTCTTCACGAACATCTTGTCGCGGGCCGCCTGCCAGACGTCGCGGGACCAGACTACTTTTTGCTGCGAGTTGAGTGCAGCGAAATTGGTCAACATGGTGTTGTCCTTCCAAAAGTGGGTTGCGTTACGGGGTTCAGGCGTTGCGCAGCCACTGCGGAAGTCATGACTTGGGAGGCGGTCAAGAGCGCCGAGCCCTTTAACGTCGGCTCAGGACGAGGGCACCCGGAGATGTCGGCCAGCAGGAGGGTGAGTCCCTGCTGGCCCTTGCAGCCCGCCCTATCAGTCGCCGCGAAGACGTTTCTTCTCGGCTGCGGACAGGTTCTCGAACTGGGATTCGGTCATCGTCTCGACGTCGACCTTGCCGGCCGTCGCTCGATCACCAACACCACCAGTCAGCGCGGGAGGTTGCTTGGCCGAATCAGCCAGGCCCCGCGCAATTGCTGCTGCGGAGCGAGTGTCCTTCGCTTGGGTGGTGCTTGTGGAGTCCTTACTGGGGGTGGATTCCGCCGGGGCGAAGCGAGGCGCGATCTTGGTGACCGCCTCGGCCAAGGCGATGTGAGCCGGGATGCCGCGGGCGATCTTGGCGTCACGGCTGGCCATGATCAGCTCGAGCGCTTCCTCGCCCTCGGGGGTTTCGAGGTAAGGGAAGGCCTGCACCGCCTTCTCGCTGGCCTCCTGCAGGGCCTGAGCCGCTTGGCGCTCGGTCAGCTCTCGAGCAACACGTTCGCGGGCCGTGCTCTCGGCGTTCTCACGAATGTGGGTGTTGATGCGCTCACGGATCTCGAGGGCTTTTTCGACATCCCCATCCATGGTGGCCTCCAGGTAGGCGCGTTCCTGGGCCTTGATGTCGAACTCTGGCGCAGCCGGGGCTGCTGGTGCGGGCGCTTGTGGGGCCGGTGCCTGGGCGGGCGTCGCACGCTGGGAGCGCAGGGCTTGCAGCTCGGCCTCGGCAGCTTCGGCTCGGGCCTTGGCTTCCTCGGCTTCTCGCTGAGCCTGCTTGCGCTGCTCGTTGACCTCGTTGAAACGGGCTTTCGGGATGGTGCGCGGGCCGGTGTCTTTGGCTTCGCCCTGGGCGTCCTCGCCTTCCTGAGCGGTCTTGGCGCCGCCATCGGCATCAGACGTGATGGCGGTGTCGTCATCCAAGTCAGCGGGAGCGCCTTCAACCACGCTCTTGAGGGCGTCGACGTTGCTCAGTTCTGGGTTGAGCACGTCGCCGCGATCTTCGTCGCCGGTGTTGATGGAGTTGGAGCTGGTGTCGATGGTGTCTTCGGTAAAGCCGGGCATGTTGGATTCCTCTCAGTGGTGGGGGATGGATAGGCGATGGCGCGAGGGTGATCAGTCCTTTTCGCTACCCTCTTCAGACGCTTCCTCGGCGGCGTCGGCCACGATGTCGCGCAGGTCGCTGATGCGCTCGCTGGCGTACTTCACGGCAGCGGCGTAGCGCTTCTTGTCAGCCTTGATCTCTTCGGCCCGGGTCAGGGTGCGCAGGTCTTCTTCGATCTGCCAGCGGTCGAGGCTGATGCTGGCTTTGGGTTCTTTTGCCATGGGGATCTCCTTGGGATGGTTGGGGATTGGGTCAGGGGGCGGCCAGCTTGGTGCGCAGCTCGTAGCCCAACATCGGCCAGAGCTGGTCAATCGCCTTCTGGCGGGCGTACTTACGGCCCAGTTCGGGGTCGAAGTTTTCGGGGGATACCGGGCCCTCGTTGGCCCCTACCAGCTTGGTGCCGTTCTTCGTCACCAGCACGCAGATGGTGATGAGGTCAAGCGGGCTGGGCCCGAAGCCGTTGGGGAAACTACCGGTTGCAGACACCACGCCGTCCGTTGCGGTGAAGTAGTGCTCGCTGACGATGTTGGCTTCAATATCAGCCGGCGTCACACGCGGCGCCACATTGGCGCCCTTGGCTTGGATCTCTGCCTCCAGGGCTTGATCTTGGGTGGTCATAAGGGTTCCTTGAGTAAGGCTTGTTGATCAGGTGCGGGCCTGCTCGCGGGCAATGGCCCGGACCACGCCATGGAAGATGAACGCCTTGGCGCGCTGGGTGCTGTCCTGCAGTTCCAAGGCGTTGTGCACCGAGCCGGGCTCGGCCGCGGGGTTGTCAAGGAAGAAGCAGACGCGCGCCACGGCGGTCTTCTGGTCCTTGGCGTCCAGGGCTTCCCAAGCCTGCTGGGTGGCGTAGTCGCCTGCCGAGCGGGCGTAGGCCTGGGTTGCTTCGTGGGCAACTCGTGCGATTGCCAGGATGCCGGGGTCAGTGGTTTCAGTGGTCATGGTTTCCTTCTTGGTGGTGGTGATCAGGTCATTCGAGGTGGGTGCCAGCGATCCAGGAGGCCAGGGCCATGCGGAAGTCGTGGAATCGGTGCTGGAATCGGCGCTGCAGGCGCTGGAATCGGGTCAGGGGCTTGGCTGGCTTCAGGAAAAGTGCGCTGAAGGCGTCCTGGCGCGTAGCCTGCTCAAACAATTGACGGGCGTATACCTGCTGGGCCTGCTTGCTTCCCAGGACATGACGAGTCGAGCCAGCACCCTCGATTGGATTGCGCTGCAATTGATCGGCCAGACCGAGGGCTTGATCAAAGTTCAGTCTGTAGGGGGTTTTGATCTCCCCCATCAGGAGTTCTTTCTCGCTCACGATCTGGCTGGTGCTTTGCTGTGTCATGGTTGTTCTCAGTGGTGGCAATCAACGAACCCCATCGGCCTCCAGGGTTTCAATCCCCTGATCCAGGCCTCGCGCAGGGCTGAGCGGCGTCAGCGGGTCGGTGTTTGGCTCCGGCAGGCCGGCATGGGGCTGACCCAGAGGCGGCTGGGGAACGGCCGTGCCGCCATTGCGGTCCACATACCCGGCCGAGCCCAGCAGGCCATCGGCCAGCGGCGCTGTCTGCGGGAGGGATGCCAGTACCTGGGACGCCTGCAGAGCGCTGTACTGGGTCGTGACGGCGGTGGCCACTGCCTCGGCATCGGCCTTGCGCGTCTGGGCTTCCAGGAGCTTCGCCTTGGCTTCCAGGGTCGGGTCAGAGGGCTGCTCTTGGCCCGCCATCTGCTCGATGATCTGGTGCTTGTCGGCCAGGTTGGAGTAGCGCAGGACGGTTGCATCCGGGATGCGGATGCCCTTGTCCCGCATCTCGAGCGCCTGGGTGAATTGGCTGTTCTCAAAGGTGACCTGCATCGGCTGCTCTGAGATCACCACGTCATAGGTGCCCAGGGTCACATCGTTTAGGTAGGTGCCGGTGGCCGGATCGAACTTGTTGATCTCCAGCGTGTTGACCTGCTCCTTACCCGTGAGTGGGTCGGTCTCGGTGATGCGGAAGATTCGGTAGCTGTCGTAGTAGCGCTGGACCAGCTTGATGATTCGCTTGGCAAGGAGTTGGCGGGTGTAGGCCAGGTTGTCCAGGGGGATGGCCAGCTGCTGCTGGCTGGCGAACTGCTTGGTTTGAATAGCCACACCGGAGACCTCCTGGCCCTGGGTGCCGCGCATGGCATCGGGCACCGTGACGTCCTTGAGGAAGTTCACGGCGTGCGTGATCATCTTGTCCACGCCGGTGGGCACCGAGTTGGCCTCGATCTTGGTAGGCTTTGCGGCGTTCTTCTTGAACTCCAGAACCAGCCCGCTCTTAGACCCGCGCGTCTCCAGGTCCTCGGTGTCCATGTTGGTGAGGCTTTCCTCCTCAACGATCCAGCCGCTGTTTGCCGCGCTGTTGATCACATGGATGTACTGACTGATCGCCTTGTTCAGGGCCGTCTGCGGGCCCAGGCCTGCATCAGTCATGGAGCGAGTCTCGCCGCGGCGGAAATAGCAGAAGTACGGCACCACAGTGAAGTGCTCGTAGGGGCTGTAGTCGTCAAACAGCACAGTCGAGTAGGTGCTGACACACCACTTCACCCGCTTGCGCATCCGCTTCGTTTTGATCGCGCCCTTGGCCAGGGCATCAGCCACAGATTGCTCGCTCATGGTGCCAATGACGGAGATGTCGCCGGTATCAGGCCAGATCAGGCAGTCGGTCTTTTCGTAGACGAACTTCTGACGGTCGAGCACCCGATAGCGCTTGAGATCATTGTCTTGCTGGCCAACAGCGTCATATTGGCCAGGGAATCGGATCTGCCCGAACTTGTTGCGCTCGCTCTCGCCGTCCTGATAGCCGTAGTCGCTCGATTCATCACCGCTGCCTCGGGCCCGGTCCGCGGCCTCCTGCCCCCAGCGCTCGGCGATCTCTTCCAGAGTGAGCCAGCGGGTGATCGTGACGTCCTTCCAGCCGTCCGGGTCGTAGGTCTTGGCGTCCGGGTCTGGGACCACATCCATGGGGTCCAGGGCGCAAATCTCCAGCTCGCCCTTGATGTTCGCGTCGAAATTGATCCGGATGTCGAAAAACCCCCGACGCATGATCAGGCCGTCGCTGAAAACCGTGGTTTCGTGCCAGTGCAGAGCGTTCTGGTCGGCGATCTGCATCACCACTTTGCTCAACAGGGACGCCGTGGCCTGGTCCGCCTCGCCGCCACGCGGCTTGAATGCGATGTCCATCCGGTTGTGGATCTGGTAGCCGATCGCGCTGTTGATGCTGGGCTGGAGCTCGTTGAACTCGTAGGCCGGCCGCCCCTGCTCTTCCAGGATCGCCCGGTCTTCATCCGTCCACTGCCGGCCGCCCCCCAGGTACATGCCTTCGAGCATCCGGGCTGTGGCGGTGAACTCAAGGTGGCCGCGGTACTTGGCGTACAGGTAGCGGTGCCAGTTCTCGGTCGCGCCCTTGTTGTCGGGCGTGTTCTTGATGGGTGCGGTCGTGCTCATGGGTTATGCGGCCTGGGCCGATCCTTTGTTACCTGCTCGGCTGGAGAGGCGGTCGCGCCAACTGCGCTTCTTGGGGTCCCGTGGGGGTTTAGGGATCGCGTCAACGAACGTGAGCACCACGCTGTCGCCCTTGTCCGGGCTTCGGCCCAGGGCCTCTCGGATCTCGTCCTTGCTACGCACCTGGATGGCGGCGTGCTGACCCATGGTGACCACCTTGTAGCGAACGGCGGTCAGATCGCCGAGCAGTTCTTGGTCGTTGGGCAGGCTGATCGGGTCTGGATTAGTTGGATCCAGCGCTTCGCGCAGGCGCCAATACGCTTCGGCGCGCAGGTTGCGGAATTTCAGGGTCCCGGCCATGTCCATGCCGCTGGAGGCCTCGGAATTGACGACCGGGAAGACGTTCAGGCCCAGGCCTTTGACAAAGTCGAGTGCGCTGGAGCCAATACCGATCGCGTCGATGCAGATCACTGCGCCGTCGCGCACCAATGGCGCAGCAAATGCAGCAGCGGTCGGGCCGTCCTTGGTCACCATGCCAGGGGCGGCAACGATCTCATCAAACCATTGGCCGTGCCTGCGCGCGGCGCTGGTCTTATCCAGGCCTCCGCGTGCAGGATCGAGGCCCATTCGAGTCATCGGTCCCTTGGCCACACGCGGCTGCCAGCGAGCCATGGCCGCCTTCACCCATTCGGTCGGGATCAGCTGCCAGGCCGGGTCGGTCGCACCAGCATTGAAGTCGCCGCGGAGCATTTGGGAGCGCAGCGGCTCAGGCAGGGCCTGCAACTTGGCTCGGTAGCCTGTGCTCGAGAGGAACAGGTTGTCAGAGACGCTTGACGGAATGAACGTCCGACTCATAGGGCGGGTCAGTTCGCCGCTCACCATGACGGGCTCGGAGTCGGGGACCTCCATGTCCTCGCCCTTTTCGTCTGTGACGTACCAGCGCAGTTCACCCGGTTTGGCTGGGTTGGGGTGCTGGGGATCGAGCCAGGCGGCCCAATAGCGCTTCACCCATTCGCCCTGCGGGTCGGTCGGCGGGTTGCCAGCGCAAACCACGCGCTGCCGGATATCTGGCTTGTCGGTGCGCAGCCAACCGATCAGGGTCCGAAATTGGGTCTCAGTGAAGTGACAGATCTCATCGAAGGCTTTGAGGTCGTGCGCTCGGCCTTGGTACTTCATCCAGTCATCGGGCTCTTTCACGCTGCCCAACTCCATGATTCGGCCACCTGGCAGACGCCACAAGCCATCTTGGCTGTTGTAGCCCTTGCGGGTGCCAAGAATCTTCATCATCCGCTCTTCGATGCCGGTGAGCTGGACTGACTCGCGCCGAAAAATGATGCTGTGCTCTTGGGTTGTTAGGCAAAGTCCGAGAAGTAGGTCCGTTTTCCCACCTCCGGCGGCCCCTCCGTAAAAAACGATGTCCGCCTTTGTCTCATAGGCGGCGCTCTGAGGCCCCGGCTGAGGCAGCCAGATGGGGGCATCCCCCGCCATCAGCAGCGCATCCAACTCGGCCTTTTCTTCGGCCGTCATCTGCTGAATCTCGGCCAGCAGGTCGCCCGTAGATTCAACCAGAGCGCTCATGCGGATTCGCCCCGCTTTTTGCCCAGCAGTGCGTGAAGGCGCACGGCCCGCTCTGCGTCGGTCATGGGCCTCGTCACCCGGGCCTGCTCTGCCAATTCCGGCGGCGGGCCTTCTGGGTCATCCAGGCCGTAGGCGGTGCGCTCCATGGTGATCAGGGTACGCAGGGCTTCCGAGAGGTCTTTGAGCACCTTCACCAGGCCAGGCAGCGCGGTCAGCTTCGCCAGAGACTCATTGATCTGGGCGGCAGCGTCGCGGAAATCATCATCGCCGGACTTGCTGATCAGTTTGTCTAGTCGATCCAGAACCTTCGAGCTTTCGATGGTGCAGACCTCTTCCAGGCGATCCATCAGCTTCATGGCCATGGTTCGGGCCTTAGAAATGTCGCGGCGGTGCGCCACTCGGACCTCGACCAGCTGATTTGCGTTTGCGTCGATGATCTGCCGCTCTGTCGCCGGTGAAACACCTGTTACGGATTTCGTTACGGCCTGCTTTGTTACAAGCTCTTCGGCGCGGGCTCGAATCTTCGCGTTGAGGTCTTTTGTCCACCCCAGGGCTTTTGCCTTGCGGGTGATAGCCACATGGTTGGTGCCGGGATGCAACGATGCGATCTCGCGTAGCGAGAGGATCCCGGCTCGGTAGTCGGCCTCAATGCGCTCCCAGTCAACAGGCGGCCGGGCCGTGGCGGCGGCGCCGTCTGCGGTCTGGTTGGCGTTTGCCTGGGGTTCTGGTTTGTCATTCATGGCCCCGATGATTCCGGGGCGCTCCTATTTGCGCGAACCCTACCGGGGGGAGGTTTGCGTAACAAAAAACCCGCTCGGGGCGGGTCTGTTTCAGGTGGGGTCTTAGTCTGGGCTTTGCGCTATGTCGATGATGAACTCCCCATCGTTGTCCTCTAGGACCGTGAAGCCGTAGCGGTCTTCAATGGAGGGTGGCGGGTTCTCCTGCAGCAGCTTCAGATGCTTGATCTCCTTGTGTTGGGCGAGCTCAGCCTGGAGGATTTCCATCATGAGGGTCTTGTGGGCCTGCAGGACAGTCCAGCATTGCTCGGTGGCCTCGACCGTTGCTTCAGCCGGGTAGACCGGAGTGGATTGGGGTCGGAGTTTGGCCAAGTCCTGCAGCTTCTCTTCCGCCAGACCAATTCGGTGCGCGATGTCGTCGGCGAAGTTGTCGGCGTACTGCAGGTTGTAGAAGATGTCAGGGTGTGGGTGATTCATGCGTCAGTCTTGGTGGGTTGATGCAAGCAGATCCAGCTGCGGCGGCGGGTCCACCTTGGCCATGACGGCTGCCAGCTCTCGGCGGACGGTTTTCAAGGTGTTTTGCTGTTGCATCACGAGCTGGCCAATCTCATTGCCGGCCTGGATCATGGCGAACTGGTTTGCGAATCCCGCCAGGAGAGACGCCAGAGCGCGGGCTTCGCGGGGCCACAGGTCCAGGCACTCGTCGCCAATCTCGATGCGCGTGAGGCCGCCGACGATCTGGGTCACCGAGATTGAGCGGGCCGGTGGTGGGACATCCGAGGGCACAAACACCCCGTTTTCAACGCGGCGGATGCGTTCCTCGTCGCACAGGCGGCTGACGTGGTCATCGATGATGGTCATCTTGAGGCCGGTGACCTCGCAGAGCACCTTGCGGGTGACGATCTGCTCTTGGTTGTGCAGGTCGACAATTGCGTCGTAGACGATTTGGCCGGTGGTTTTCATTTGGGTCTTGGTCATGAGGTTCCCCAGTCATACAATCGAGTTCTCAGGTTCGTTGTGCGTTTCTGGGAAGGGCTGCCTCCGGGTGGCCTTTCTCTTTTGTGAGCTCAGGTTTGCTTCTCGCGGATCAACCGCTTGCGGCGCTGGTATTCGGCCTTGACCAGTTCATGGCCTGCGGCCTGGGCCTTCTCTTCCGGGCCGAAGATCGTGGCCAGGGCCGCCAGGTAGCCGGGTGTTTTCTCCCGGGCTGCCACGGACCTCCAGAAGTCTTGACCGCTTGCCAGGGCACGAACCTCGCAGCCCCTGCAGAACGCGCTGTAGGCGCCCCAGTAGGGCTTCTTGGCTGCGGCGGTGCAGTCGGGGCAGGTCACTTGCGCCATCTGCAGCCCTCGCACTTCTTGTCGGCCTTGCCGAGCTCGCTTGTGGTGTAGACACAGTCCTTCTCCATGCGGAAATGGATGGGTTTGAGCTTCGGATAGCGGGTGAAGCCGTCCGTGAAGTGGCCGTCCTGGGCAGGGATCACGAGCTGGCCCAATGGAGCGCGGTTGTAGCAGCCGTAGGTCATACCGTCACGATTTCGACGTCATGAGGCTTGCGCTTGCCGGCCAGGATCTCGTGCAGACGTGCCTCGGTCAGGCGGTGGCAGCGGATCATGGTGCGCTGAGGCAGGACGCCGATCAGGGCGGCATAGTCCTCCAGCAGGCCAGCAACGATTGCGGCCTCAGCCTCATCCAGGTAGAGGGGTTGGCCGGTCCTGCTGCGCTTGCCTGCGACAGCCATGATCGTCACCGCATCCTTGAGCAAGCCGCGCTCGTCCTGGATCTCGACTTGGGCGCCGTCACAGTCAAGCCAAGGGCCTTCGGTGATGAAGGTCTCCATCAGATTCACGGCATCACTGCAGACACGCCAGTCGTCGGTGGTGGCGGCGCTCTGCTTGAGCTGAGCCAAGCCGTCCCACATGCTGGACAACTGGGTGTCCTGCCAGTGCTTGGGGAGGGTCTCGGTCCGGCTGGCCGATATCTCATGCAAGAGGGTGTAGGTGCGCGTGCGCGCAGCCGGTCGCTTGGGCTTGGCCATGTCAGGCTCCTTCCTTGTTCAAGATCTCTTGCAACTCCCGGTCTTGGCGGGCGATGCTTTCCTTCATGGATTGCGGGCTGATCGTCCCGGTCAGCACCTTGGTGCGCAGGGTGATGGCGTTGCGGACCATTGCGCGAGCCTTGGCTAGGGCCGCGTCGTTGCGCTCGCTGTCCATCTGATCCAGCTGCTCAATCGCTCGCTGGGCGTAGACGGCGGCGTCGAGCAGTTCCTCGAGTTGGTGCTGCAGCCAATCGCGCAAGGACAGGGGGTTTTCAGCCACGGTCTGGCCGTACTTGGCGATCCCCAGGGCCTGTCGTTGGGCGATCAACTCGCAGACGCGGGCCTCGGTGCCGGTGGGATGGTGGCTCATGCGTGGGCCCTCCCTTGAGCGGGTGCGGAGGACAAAGATGGGAGCGGACTATTGAACTCAACCCAGGCGCGCCCATTCTTCACGCGGCTGATGATGGTGCGATTCACCCCGTATCTGGCCGAGAGCACCTCGTAGGTATCAGTGCTCAGGCGAATCTCGCGTGCCTTCTCCATCGTCAGCTTTCCAGCTTTGCGGCGGGCTGCGGCAATCTTCGCCCTTCGATCAGGCCGGCTGAAGGCCCCACGCTTTGCGGCAGCCTGTCCGATCACCGCCCAGGAGGTGGGGGTCAAATGGGCTGGACTCACACAGAGCTTTTCCCCGCACGTCGTCATCACAGGCTGACGGGGTGCCAGTTCTTGCCCTTTGGCTTCAATCACAAGCCGACGAACCAGCCGGCAAGAACCCATGAACTTCATGGTCGGGTAGCCATCGCCGCTTACCGACCCATGCCAGATGAGGCAGTCACCCACCTCGTCCGCGAGCGCTTTGATTTGGTCTTGTGTCACGAGCGACATGCATCTTCTCCTTCAAATTGCGGCAGGTTCTTGGGCCACAGGCCCAGGTCGTTGATCTTTTTGCGGGTGGCGGCGCCCCAAAGGGGCTCAATCTGGCGGCGGCGCTCCTTGCCGAGCAGTGCGCCCTGGTCCAAGTAGCTGTGACAGCCGCGTTGGCCAGGTCGGTCGGCGCAAAGCGGAAAGCACAGGCGGTCATCGGTTTTCGTGCCGGCGCCTTTGCCTGTGTTCGGGTGGGCCGCCTGGCTGTAGCCGTCGATGCCGCAAAACTTGCAGGGCAGCTTGGCAACAAGCCGGCGGTAGGGTTCGCTGCGCACCGGGGCCGGATCCTTGGGCGCGGACTTGAATCCCTCGATGGGGGCGATCACGCCGCGGCGGATGGGCTTGACGGTCGACCTGCTAATTTCAGCTTGACCTGCTGATTCGTGGTCGGCCTGCAATTTTTCGGTCGACCTGCTGATCACGCGGGGCTCACGCTTGAAAGCGCTGCGCTTGAGTTGGGAGTGGCGGATCATCGGTAGTCCTCCCAGCGAGCCACGCTGAAGCCCTGCAGGCCCAGCTCAGTGACGGCAAAGGCCTGCACCTGGGTGATCAGCTTGGCGTAGGCCTTAACCCCCAGCTCTTCGGAGCTGATGCGGATGCGGCGGCTGATCTTCTTGCCGGTCACCGGGTCGGTGGATGGCTCCCAGCGATAGCCGACGAACTTGTCCCGGAAGTACTCCTTCCAGGTCTTGAGGTCGTACTTTTGGCCACTGGCTCGGGCGTGCTCAGCGATTTCGGCCAGGACCACGCCGTGGTAGTAACGTCTCTGGCGGTCGCTTTTCTCGTCCTCCAGCGGTTTGACAACCACGGCCAGGCGCTGGCCCGCCCTCATGGCCTGGGCCACGTAGGGGGCCATCTGGCGCAGGAAGCTGGCCTTGGCCTGCTCGCTGTCGGTCCATTCGAGGTGCAGGGCTTGAGTCATGGGGCCCCCGGAATCGTTTGCGGAAGAATTTGCGGGATGGTTTGTTGCGGGTGCGCCGCCACCACGATGGGCCGGATCACCACAACCACCCGGCCCTGGTGCTCGTCCGGTGGCATCCGCTGGCCGGTCTCTTGCCAGACCCACTTGTCATCCCCGAAAGCGATGCCTTTGAGGGCGTCGTAGAGCACCTTGCGGCTGTTGTCCAGGTCGATGCACTGGACCGTGGCGTCCCAGCCCATCGGATCCAGGCGCGCGCGGCGCTCCCAGTCCTTGGGCCGGTTCGGGTAGAGCTTGATGTCCACCCGGACGCGCCCCTCGATGGGCTTGTGGATGCCGGCGGCCTTTGCCATCCACGCCACGCGCTCCTTGTAGGCCTTGGCCTCCGCGGTCACGTAGGTGAGCGGCATGGATTTACCGGACGTCTTGGCCTTCACGACTCGGGAAGCCCAATACCGGTTGGCCGAGACTGGCAGGGGTAGCGTCAGGGTGAACATGGCGGCCTCAGAAGCTCAGTTCGCTCAGGTCATCACCAGAGGCTGGAGCCCCCTCTTCCGCCTGCTCTTCATCCAGGGCCGGGAAGGTCGGCTGGCCACCATTGATGAAAAGGTCTTCAATGGTCGGAGCGGGCTTGTCGCCACCTTGGACCGGGAACGGGTTTTCCATCGGTTCAGCGGGCTCCTGCTCGTGCTGGGGCACGGCCGGCGGGATCAGGCGGATCGTGATCTGGTCGCGCTCCAGGCTGGCCAGCTTTCCGCAGGTCTCGATGTCCAGGCGGTCGCCGGCGTATTGGCACTTCCAGGTCAGGTGCACAGTGCCACCCTCCTTGGTTTCGATGTGCAGGCCAGTGACGCGCACCAGGTCAAATGTCATGGTGCTGATGTCGTCGCCGAGGCCGTAGTCGATCCAAAGTTCGTACCCGGCCATCTTGGTCTTCTTGTCGCCCAGGCTGAAGCTGCCGCCATTGAGCGCGGGGAATCGCAGGTTCGGCAGGATCTCGGGCACGCCGTCGATCTGCTCTTGGCCATCGTCGGCCGCGGCGTTGTAGTACAGGGCCTCGCACAGGCCGGGTGCGAACTCTTCCAGGCGGCTGTTGGGAATGTCGATGCCCATCTTCAGATCGACAGCCTGGCGGAACTCTTCGCCGTGCAGCTCCTTGCGCAGGTTCACGTCGGCCAGGATGACATCGGTGTTCTCGCGGAACTGAAAGACGGGTTTTGTGGTGGTGCTCATGGTTTTTTGTGCCTTTCTTCAGTGGTAGGCGGTTGGGGTTGTGGCTGGGTGATCAGAGGTCTGCCGAGCGCTGGCGGCCGGTGGTGGGCCGGTCGCCGTCCCAGTTGCCAAACGTCATGGTTTCGCCCGTGTAGAACAGGTCGAGGAAGCCGGTGGAGCCGCCGCGCTGCTTGGCGACAAAGATCCGGGCGTAGTTCTTCCACTCGCTGCCCAGGGATGGGTTGGAGTAGCCAGGGCGCAGCGGGAAGAGCACGATGTCGGCGTCCTGCTCGATAGCTCCGCAGTCGCGCAGGTCGGAGAGCTGGGGCACCTGGTCGGTGCGCTTCTCAACTTCGCGGTTGAGCTGGGCCAACAGCAACACGGTGATGCCTAGCTCCTTGGCCAGCTTTTTCAGGCCGCGCGTGACTTCCTCGAGTTGGGTGGTGCGGTTAGCCTTGACGTCGGTGCCGTCCATCAGGCCCAGGTAGTCCACGATCAGCACGCGCAGGCCTTTGCGACGCTTGAGCGATCGGGACTTGGCCCGGAGCTGATTGATGTTCAGCGAGCTGTTGTCGTTGATGAAAAACGGGATCTGGCGGATCTGTTCGGCGGTGCGCGAGATCTCGCTCCACTGCCAATCGCTCAGGCGCTCGGGCCGCAGGATGCTCGAGAACGGGATCTTCGAGACTTTGGAGACCTGACGGTTCTGGAGTTCGGCGCGGGGCATCTCGAGCGAGAACATGCCCACAGACTCCCCCTGCCGTGCGGAGTGCATCCCGATGTCCAAGGCAAGCGCGGTCTTTCCGATGCCGGGTCGGGCTGCGATCACCACCAGGTTGCCGGGGCGCAGGCCACCGTTGAGCCTCTCGTCCAGATCGCGCAGGCCAGTGGACACAAAGTCTGGCGAACCGCCGTCATTGCGGCTTTGGATCGATTCGCAGAACTCCACCATGCCTTGGTCGGAGCCGACCCAATCGTCCTGTTGCGCATCGCCGGCCAGCCGCGACAGCTGCTCGGTGACCAGCTCCACACGCTCGTCAATCGACATCGCATGGTTGCGGGCCAACTCCTGCACCTCACTGGCGATGGCGGCCAACTCACGGCCCTTGGCCCTGCTGGCAACGATCTCGGCGTGGCGACGGGCCGACGATAGGCCGCCGGTTGCCGAGTGCTCCAGGCTGACCAGGTACTCCAGCGAGATCGAGCCGGCCAGAGCCTCGTGGGTTGAGATTGGGTCACAAGGCTTGCAGGCGTTGATCAGGCCTGACAGCGCGGTGTAGATCGTGCGATCGTCTTCGACAAAAAAGTAGGCCGGCTGCAGGATGTCGCCGATCACGTCGTACACCTGAGCATTGCGCATCAGCGCGCCGAGGATCGACTGCTCTGCCTCGCGGTGGACCATGTCCACGGGCACAGCCAACTCGTCTGGGAGGTCGGGGAAAGTAGAGCTCATGCCGCCACCCTCGTCTTCTCGATGACGTGCTTCAGACCGCGATCGGTCATCAGGAAATCGATGTCGCAAACCCAGTTCGCGTGATCGCCGCTGCGTTGCCCGCGGCCCATCAGGAAATCGTTGTCCCGGGCCCGGTCGAAGTACTCGCGGAACCAGGCCTTAGCCTGCTCGGCAGTCTCTGCCCGACGTGTGTTGTCGGTCTTGCGCGATGTCAGCACCCAGCGCCACATGGCCGAGATCGACTTCTTGCGCTTGTCGTTGAGCAGGCGCACCGCCGGCAGCTCTGGCAGGACTTCGTGAAACAGGTCGATCAAGTCCTGAGTTGGGCATGGCGGGATGGGGTCGGCCTTGCCGACAGAACCGTTAGGTTCTCTTATCTCCTTCTCCTTCTCCTTCTCCTTCTCCTGCTCCTGGTTAAGGAACCCTTCCGAAAGGGTTTCGAGAGGGTTATCAAAATCAGGGGCTTGGATTCCGAGCAATGGGCCGCAAACCCGCATGAATGCTGGCTTCCAGTCACATTCATCTGGAATCTGGTCGGCCACCTTGACGGCCGATTTGCGCTGATTGGGGTTCTCAAGCGGGTTCCACTCAAAGTGCTTACAAACCCACACCCATTTCGTCGTTTCGCAACGGTTAGCGAAACCCTTTTGAAACAGTTCCTTAAACCCTTCCGAAACCCTTTTGGAAGTCCATTGGAGGTCTTCGCAGGCGTAGCCATCGGGAAGCCGAAACACTCCGGCAATGGTTCCGTGAGGGCAGCTCAGGAGGTAGATGGCCAGGTAGCGGGCATCCTCAGAAAGGCCTCGAATCTTGGTGCTCTCCCAGAACTGGGTGTGCACCTTGCCAAAGTCACGCATGGTCCAGCCCCCTCTCCGCTTCCATCGCCCTCACGGCGCGCTCAGATCGCTCCGCGATGAGCTTGGTCATCAGGGCCTGGTGCAACTCGGCGGCGGCTTTGTGATGGGCCTCACCGGTCAGGCGGTAATCGGCCATCTCGGCTTCAAGGAGCGCGCCCTGAGCCTTAATGCGAAATTCGAGAGCCTGATCCTCCAACGACATCGGAGACGTGTTGGAAACAATCACGCGCAGGCCGTTGCCAACACGTTCCAGATAGCCCTTGCGAACCAAGGCTTGCAGGTGCTCATATGCGGCGTTGGGGCTTGCCCAGCCGAAGTGGGCTGCAATGGCCTCTGCCGGCGCTACGCGCAGGTTTGCGCGCACCCATTCAAGGACAGACTGCTGGGCACTGGTCAGGAGCATTTGGCGCTCTCCAGCCAGTTCTGGCGGGTGCGGTAGGCCACCAGGTAGGCGCGGTGTTGGACTGAGCCGGGCTCAAACGGGTTGGCCTGCTCTGCGGGAATGAGGTTGTCTGCCGCGGCCTGGGCTTGATCTGCGATGTCCTCGGGGGACATGCGAGCGATGGGGGTTATGGTCATGCGCGGTCACCTCCATCTGAGTCCACATTGGCGGGATTGCCCCGCGTGACGCGATGAATCAAAGTAGCTTCATGCATCCACTGACTCGCCGCCTTTTGCAGCACTTCCAGAACAACCTCAAAACGCTCCTTGCCTCGGGCCAAGCTCACGGCGTCGTATATCTGGAGCAGGTCGATGGGGACTTGCTGACGCAACTCAGCTGTTTCTTTGCGGCGTCCGTCCTTGGAGAACGAGGGGTCGATGAATTCGTTGTCGTGGCTCATGTGCGCCTCACGGTGGTGGTGTCAAAAGTGCCCGGAGCCGAAGCCCCGGGCGAAGGCCGTGCAACGATCAATGGAGGGGAATCGCTGGATATGCACGGCGGAAACTGGGATGAGTGGCTGGCCGAGAAGGCTGCTCGCAGAGCAATCTGGAGGGCCAAACACGGGTGTCAGGCGCCAACCGGCTGAGGGACGGCGGCGCGGGGCTTGCGCTTCTTCTTGTCATCGCCGTAGCGGCCTTCCAGGGCGGCCTGCCAGCCGCGGGGGATGCCTCGGGAGCGCCAATTGCTCACGGCTGATTGGCGAATCCCAAGCGCCTTGGCGAGATTGCTCACGCCGCCCTCGGCCTGAATTGCGGTGTCTAGGATGTTCATGGGACGTGAATTTATCACGTTCGTGATTGATCCGCAAACACTTTCGTGTTGTCAAGATAGTAGATATGGAAACGCTCGGAACACGGTTGAAAGAAGCGAGGAAGGCCAGGGGTTGGTCTCAGGGGAGACTCGCCACTGCCGCTGGTGTGAGCCAGGGAACAATTGGCAACGTGGAGGCCGGGATTCGTGACGCGCCGCGCGAACTGCTGACCATTGCCAAGGTGCTTGGCGTGCGTCCGGAATGGCTGAAGACAGGTGAAGAGCCTCGTCAGGCTGGGGAGGAAGCGGCAATCGACCGACCAGGCCCGCCAGACATCCTTGGCAACCTGGTGAACTTGGACTTACGCCTGGCCGACATGGCCGAGGAACTCCAGGCGGCAGGCCGAGCAACCCTGGGGAAGTGGGCTGCTGGCAAGCTGTCAGCAACGGAAGCCGCTCAGACCTTAGAAGCGCTGATCAAGGCCAGCGAGAAGCTCGAGGACTGATCAATCGGCGCAAAAGGAGAAGCCCGCGCTCGGCGGGCTTATCTGGAGGTGGCAGAGACCTACTTGGTGGCGGGAACCGGCTGCTGCGAGGCGGGAACCGATTGAGCGCTAGGAACGTTGATGATGATCGGCGGCTGGGGAGGTTGAGCGGGCGCCGCTTGAGCCCCTGCGGCTTGAAACGTCGCAACTGTCATCTGCTGAATCGCAACGCCGGTGCCTAGAACTGCGGCAATCATGGTCAGAACGATGGTCACGGTTGAGCCCGCAAGCCACCACTTCGTGGCGCTTACTTCCTTCTCAATGTGGTCAAGCTTGGCTTCAAGGGCCGAAACACGGGATTCCATGTCCCCATCATATGGGGGTCTGCCTGTCCCATCAATGGATCCGCCCGATCCCTTCAAGCGTTGCTCGGTCTTTTCGACAGACCGAAGAAAAGCTACCTGCTTAGGTGACTCAGTCATTCTTCGGACCCTCGTAATAGTCCTGGAAGGCATCCATCAGCCCATCTGTGGCCTTGCTGATTTGGTCCAGCTTCTCTTTTATGTTCTGGCTGTAAGAGCCATTCCTTGTTTCGTTTGCCAGAGCCTCAACGGCTCCGTTGAGATTCAAGATGCAGCGGACCTGAGCAATGACGAGTCGGTCCAGCATCAGCTCTCGCTGGGATTTGGAGGGGTAACTCATGGTGTTTTCCTGCGCCCTCAACTTCTTTGATCGACGTTGACTCTCTCGCAAAGCTTTGCGGAGATCAGGCGCGCAAAATCATCTGTCGCTTGCACGAACATGCTCCCCCCGACCGCATGGCCATTCGTCCATTGGAAGAAGGCGTCTTGGTCTTCAGAGATTGAGTAGCACGCTAGATCATTAGCCCCCAAGAAGCTCGCGGTTGCCCGCTTATCGCAGGCAAAGGAGACCCGGCCCTCCCGGTTCACGATGAAGCGCGCGTGAGGTTCGTAGATGTCTGGCCGATCTTCTCTGTTGGCCTGCTTGATGTAGTTCGAGATCTGGATCGACACCAGATTCCAGTCGATGCCAGCGGGCTGAATGGGCTTCGATACGGGCATCGCTTCGGGTAGCGATGTCATGGGCCGGCGCCCGTCCTTGGCATCGCGATTGGCCCCGAAAGACTTCCAAATGAAGTAGACGGCCGCGATGCCGATCGCCCCCAGCACCAGGTCACGAATGTCGCCGGACTGGGTTGAGTCGCCCGTCCACTCTTTGCCCATCCCGCCGTAGCCAGCAACAGCGACTTCAGCCCCTAGCGCAAGGGCTGCAAAGAACCACTTTTTCATCAATCCCCCCAATTGAGCGTTTGGCCGTGGATGCCCCGCGGTGGTCCGTCAAAGGGGGCCCTATTCCTGGGTTGTGCCGTCTTTGCCGATGCTCAGCTCACCTGACTTCACCAGGCGGCGCAGCCGTTCATCCACGATCTTTGTGATCTCATTTTTGGCCATGCCCAGGGGGCGTGTAAATCCCTCTTTTGCGGCATCTTCCAGCTGAAAAGTCAGCATCGCGCGCGTGATGATCTCGTTGCTGAGAGAACGACCACTGACCTTGCAGGCCTCTTCGAGGCGAGCCTTTTCTGCCTCGGTCAGGCGCACTTTCATCTGGAGATCACGCATTGGTTCATCTTAAACCAGCATGGTTTACTTCCAACCTCGTATTGCATGGGGGTCAGGTGCTGGTTTACAGTCATCAACGTGAACCACTTTGGTTCATTGAGGTGACCATGAAAGAACCCCCCAAGCTGACCGCAAGATCAATCCGGATCCCCAAGGATCTGATCGACCATTTGCAGCGCGAAGCCGACAAGAACAAGCGAAGCCTCAACGCCGAGATTTGGTTCAGGCTGGAACAAAGCTCAATTTCGGACGCCGAGAACTTGCCCCGAATCGGAAGTGCTAACGCGCGACCGAGGTGATGGGATTGTCTCAATTTATCACGTTCGTGTCACATCAAAGTGAACCACTTTTCGAACGTGGTTTAAGGGTTCGCCCTTGTTACACCTTGTAAGAATGGGTGCTCAAACAACCAATCAGGGAAAAAAATGTTGATCAGTGATCCAGCCCGCCAGAGGCTGGCCTACCCATCCAAGGGCTCTGCGTTCACCGTCTCCGCCAAGATCTTGCAACTCATCCAGCGAGGACGCTGTGACTGAGGAAATCACTGACACGCTTACTCGGAAGCTCTCAGCACTCGAAGCAATGCTTCAACACACCACCACCGAATCGGGTGCGTCCTTCCAAAGCCTCGCATCCCACATCAAGGAGTCCTACCTTCTGCACGCGGCCGATCTGGCCAGGGAGTGTTTGGATTTGGTGAGATCAGCAGATGCCTAACTTTTTTCGCATCTTCAATCACATTCGTGTTGACTATTTCTAACACGCTCGTGATAATTACCCCATGCCGCAACGAAGAGTGCAAGACGGCAGCAAGGCAAGGATGAAGGCAGCGAAGGCATACCGTAGCTGAGTGACTAGGTCGAGGTTCACGCCCTTCTGGCCCCAGGACCAATCGCCAAACGGAGGGCGTCACGAAATACGAAGTTGAGGGCCTGGGTGGTCCAAGAAAAGAAAGAGAACCCGGCCGAGCCCTTCCAAAGAGGGGCAAAGCAAAAGCGCCCTCCGAGTGAGGGCGTTTCTGTTTTCTAGGTGTCTTTTGGGGTGCGGAATGCCCAGTGGTGATGGGCTGGGGAAATCGAGAGCCAGAGCCACCTGCGATGTAGCAGCAAGGGTTCATGCCGGGATCACCTCCGGCCCGCATCCCAAAAGACACCACAAACCATAGCCTGCCATGAGCAGGCTTTTTTCATGGAGGCCATACATGGCAGTCAACGGAATTGAGATCAAACCAGGCCAGAAGTGGCGCACTCGGGGTGGGTGGGAGGTCTTTGTTGAGGGTATTGATAACGACCCTGAATATCCGGTTAATTGTAGTGACGGTTGCCGCCGAACGCTGATCGGACGTGAGCTTCTCCATAAATTAAGCCGCTTTGACTTTTTCAAACTGATCGAAGACGCCCCCGCCGCTGCGCCACGAACTACCACCGAGTCATTTGCCCCCACGCTGCGCGACGAGTTCGCAAAGGCTGCGCTGGCAGCGCTGATTGGGCATGAGGGCAAGGACGATATCAACCGAGGCGCCAAGGCTGTGCCCACGCTAGCCAAGTGGGCCTACGAATACGCCGACGCAATGCTGGAGGCCCGCACGAAGGTGCCGGAAAGCCCCAAGCCGATCGAGGCGACCCTGGACCCAGCCCCAGAGCCGGCCAAGCCAGCGCTCGACCGGTGCCCCGGCAACCTTCCCAAGTGCAAGTGGGTAGACAGCTCGAATGGTCCCGGGCAGGTCTGCATCACCTGCGGCGACACGATTCCATTCTGATCTCGCAAACCCAATCCCCCCAAGCCCGCACCAGCGGGCTTTTTCACGTCTGGAGCCCGCCAATGACACCAGCCCCCCTACCCCCAGGCCTGCAGTCCGACGTTGTGCAGTTCGCAAACGCGGCGGCCCTGCAGATCGCTGCACTCAAAGCTGAGCTTGAGCGCTACCGAGCCCCACGCAGCGACAAGGGCACCTATGAGACCTCGATCTGCATCGCTGGCATCGAGGCTGTGCTGATCGCGCACTACGAGGTGCTGCCCGAAGAGGGTGACGGCTGGAACTCGCCTCACCGACCCGAGGAAATCCAGGTGCTTGCGGTCTACCTGCACGGCACTGACATCGGGCCAGCGCTGAGCGAAGCGCAACTCGAAGAGATCGCGTCCCGAATCTCCCAGGAGGTTGCGGACAACAAGGAAGCCGACGCCGAAGACCGCGCCGAGGCCCGTACAGAAGCACTGAAGGAAGCAGCATGACCCGCACCCAATCCATCCTTGGCCGCGCCATCCTGGCCATGGCCGTCACCCTTTCGGTCGGCTACATCGCCGCCCAGGACTCTCTGCCCTCCGAACACCAGGCCGCCCAGGATGTGGCCGACGAGGTGCACCAGGTGGCGCTAGACCAAGCTCAGCTGGAAGGCGATTTGCTGTTCAACCAGCGCGCTCAGGCCTACGGCGACATGCTGTGCATCCGCACTGCTGGGCCGAACACGCGGGCTGCATGGTCCGGCCCTGAAGAGACCCTCAACTGCGTGCCACGGGTGCGCGCGAGAGACCGGCTGGTGCTGGTGGCTGGGGGTGAGCGATGAACCCGATCCAGATCATCGACGTGATCAAGCACAAAAACGCTTACGGCTATCAATGGTTTGTCGTTGTGGACCGGATGCCGAAGCGGGTCTACACCCGCACCGGCAACATGCTGGTTTCAAACGACAGCGGCTTTTACGACTTTCTGGCGATTGAAGGCGGCACAAAGGCATTTGGCGGCCGGAAATTCAGCATTCAGCTGGACGATGGTTCGACCTTTGAGTGCCACGGCCAAGTTTGGTCCTGTGGTGCACCAAAGGGAACAGAGCCCACCGTCCAGCTTGGCATCGGGACCATTGAAAGACTCCGCGACTGCTATGTGTTCTCTGGTGCCAGCGTGAGCAAAGCCCGCTTGCAGGAATGGCTGGACGCGAATGAGCCGAGCACCGATTACAGAAAGTACGACCGGCGCGAGACCGAAGAGTACTGGCTGGAAGTCCTGGAGGCCTGCCCATCTCTCAAGAAGCAGGTATCTGCACAGCGAGCCAGAGCGCTGAAGAGGCGAGGCGTCCTGATCTTCAAAGACGGGTCTGCTCGCTTCTGGAGCCCGTACTTTGAGCGGAAAAAGGCGCACAAGGCCAAGCGCACGGCGGAGGCGGCCCAGTGAGCACCCGCCCCACCTGCCGCTGTAGCTCAGCGCCTGAGCCGCGGCCCTGCCCCACTCCCGAGGCCTGCCACCTCCCGATCGATGTGGTGCACCCCGACCCCTACGACTGGCAGCCCGCAGTGATCTGCATCGCTGTCGTGATCCTTGTTTCATTCGCCGCCGGCGTGATTGCCGGCCTCTTCCCGACCATCCTCTGAAAGCCCACCACCATGACCACCGCCGACCTTCTGGAACCTGTTGAGTCCACCGCAACCCAGTCTTCTGACAAGCCCCTGGCTGAGCTTCCCCCCGCAACCCGCGCCGCTGTCGCGCTGCAATCGACCAAGACCGAGCAAGACTTGCGCGCCCTGGTCGAGAAGGCCAAGCCGATCACGGCCATCAAGAACGCTGAAGGCCGCGATGAGTGCCACTCAGTGCTCCAGACCCTGATCAAGGCGCGAACCACGATCACGAAGCGCGGCAAGGAAGTCCGCGATGATGCGAACAAGTTCGCCAAGGCTGTGATCGCTGAAGAGTCCCGCCTGATCGCCATCACCGAGGCCGAGGAAACCCGGCTGCAGGCCCTGCGCGACGAGTGGGACGCCGAGATCCGCCGCCAGGCTGAAGCCAAAGCCGCGGCCGAGCGTGCTCGGGTCGAAGCGCACATCGCCCGCATCAACGAGATCAAGGCCATCGGCACCCTGGTGCATGACTGCCGCACAGCTGACCGAGCCCAGGGCTTGCTGGACAAGCTGCAGGCCTGCGACATGACCGGCTTCGAGGAATTCACCGAGCAGGCCGTCAAGGCATGGGAAGAAACGATCCTGGCCGTGACCGCGGTTGTGACCGCGAAGCGCGAGGCTGAAGCCGAAGCCCTGCGCATCCGGCAGGAGCAGGAAGCCGAAGCGGCCCGCCTGGCTGCTGAGCGCGCCGAGTTGGAGCGCCTGCGCGCTCAGCAGGCGGCGCGGGACGCTGAAGCCGCTGCGGAGCGCGAAGCTGAGGCCGCCGCGGCACGCGCCCGGCTGGCCGAGGAACAGGCAGCACTGGCAGCGCAGCGCGAAGCCCTGGCCGCTCAAAGCCGCCTGATTGCTGAGCAGGCCGCAGCACTGGAGGCACAGCGCGAGCAGGCCGCCCAGGCGCTGCGCGCAGCTCAAGCGGCTGCAGAAGCGAAGGCCGCGGGTCAATTCGATCCGGAGCCCACGGACCCCGCCCCGGTGGCCGTCATGCCGGCCCAAGTCGAAAGCGACGTGACCGACGTTGTGCCCCGCGAGATCCCTGCGCTGGCCGCGCCGGTCGAAGTCCCCGCCCTGCGCCTGGGCCAGATCAACGACCTCTTCAAGCTGGTGAGCACCACCGCCGACCAGATGGCCCTGATGGGCTTTACCCCCTGCAAGACCGAGAAGGGCTCGAAGTTCTTCGCACAGGGCGACGTGCTCAAGGCCTGCCACCACCTGGCGGCCCACTTCCGCGATCTGGCCGCCTCGATGGCCGCCTGATTCACCACTGACCAAACAACCGAAAGCCGAACATGCAACTCACGACCCAAGAAACCAGCGCCGTGGCAGCGATCAAGCCCGCCGGCCAGTTTGACCTGAGCCCCCAAACCTTCGAGCAGGCACTGACCTTCAGCCAGTACTTGGCCGAATCGGATCTGGTGCCCAAGGACTTCAAGGGCAAGGCGGGCAACTGCCTGATCGCCATGCAGTGGGGCGCTGAACTGGGGCTCAAGCCTCTGCAGGCCCTGCAGAACCTGGCCATCATCAATGGCCGCCCCAGCCTCTGGGGTGACGCTGTCCTGGCACTGGTTCGTGCCAGCCCGGCCTGCGAGTGGGTGATCGAAGAAGACGAAGGCGACACCGCTGTCTGCCGAGTGAAGCGCCGCGGTGAGCCCGAGCAAAAGCGCACCTTCAGCATGGCTGACGCCAAGACCGCCGGCCTGCTGGGCAAACAAGGGCCCTGGACCCAGTACCCCAAGCGGATGCGTCAGATGCGCGCCCGGGCCTTTGCCTTGCGTGACGTCTTCCCCGACGTGCTGCGCGGCCTGCCGGTGGCCGAAGAGGTCATGGACTCCGAGCCCAAGGACATGGGCCCGGCTGAAGTGGTCGGCGAGGCCGCAGCACCCCAGGTGAACGTGGACGCCATGATCGCCGAGGCCCGGAAGACAAAAACGGACGCCGACGCCTTGGCCTACTGGAAGAACAACAATGGACTGCTGGCCAAGCAGCCCAAGGATCACCAGCGCCTCAAGGATGCGGTGGCGCTGCACCGCAAGCAGCTCGCTGAGAGTCGCACCGTGGACATGCCCCAGGCCGAAACGGAAGTCACTGAGCCCGCCGCTCCAAGCCCGGCCCCGGCTCCAGCAGCCCCCATCGTGACCTACGCCCAGGTGATGGAAAAGCTCAAGGCAGCAACGAACGAGGACGCCCTGACCGTTGCCGCTGACTGGATTGGGGAAGTGGCCGACCCGCAGCAGCGCGCCGAGCTGGGCAACTTCTTCGAGTCCCGCCTGGCCGAGATGCGAGGCTGAAGCCATGGCCGCCCCTCGTTGCATTACCTACGACGGCGACCAGCAGGACGCAGCGTGGCGCGCTCTGCGCCTGGGCTGCGCCACTGGGAGCGGCTTTGCTTTTGTCCTGGCCAAGGGCGAAGGCAAGGCCGAAGCGGTCACTCGCAAGAACTACCGAGTCCGGCAGGCTCTTGAGCTGTTCACCGGTGAGCCGGAGGGCGAAGGCTTCACGACTTGGGCCATCAAGCAAGGCATTGAGCGCGAGCCAATCGGGCGGATGGCCTTTGAGGTGGCCACCGGTTTCATGGTCGACCAGGTGAGCTTCATGCGCCTGGATCACCCTTTCCTGCGCGCTGGCGTGAGTCCTGACGGGCTGATCGAGAGCGATGCCGGGTTTGAGCTGAAGTGCCCGACGAAGGCTGTGCACCTGGAATACCTGCAGCGCCGCACGGTCCCGCCCGAGTATGTCGCCCAGGTTCAGGGCAACCTCTGGATCACCGGCCGCAGGCGCTGGGCCTTTGCGAGCTTCAATCCAGACTTCCCTCCGGAGCTGCAGCTGCACTGGTTTTGGGTTGAGCGGGACGAGGCCTACATCCAGCGTCTGGAGGATGAGGTCTGGAAGTTCACGGCCGAAGTGAATGACACCGTCAAGCAGCTCCAAGCCCTGATTGATGCCCGCCGGGTGGCTGCTGCGAACGCTGACCAGGTTGAACTGGCGGCGTGAGGCCTCTTTGCGCGGGTTCCTGCAGCCGCTCGAACCCGCCTTAGACCTCTTTGACGATATCGCTGTCACGCTGCAGGGGAGGTAGGCCGGCGCGCTCTCGGAGAACGATCACGACCTCGCCAAGTTCCATATCCAAGGGTTCAGAGATCACGAAAAACAAGTGGCCCGCATTTGGAAGGTGACTCATTTTTGCGGCCCACTTGGCACCGAGTTCAACGCTAGCTGAGAGTAGAGCCAGGCCACGCAAGAGGGGCTCTAAGTCGGTGTATTTGGTGAACAAGCTGAAGTTGATCGACTTCATCGTTGTAACGGTGGCCTCAATGGAGCAAAGGGCTCCGAGGGTTTTGTCGTGGTTCTCAGTCTTTGCGATGATCCGAGCCCTGGAAAGCGCAAGCAGACCAGCTGATGCCAATTGGGCGGCAGTGACTACTGCATTCTTTCGCTCCTGCTCTTCAGCCTCGGCAACCCGTCTGCGCTCTTGCTGGTCAGCCCTCTTGACCATCTTGGCACTCGCATAGATCGCCGCAACCGAGCCAACAGCCTGCACCCACCCCGACCACTCTGCCTTGGTCATGCAAGTGGCCCAAGTCTGCCACCAGAAGGCGCAGTACTCATCGGGCGCCGCACTCTTCAGGCTTTTCACCGCCTGGATCAACTGATCAAGACCTTCAACCATTCCCCACCCCTTTTTTGTTGGGGCGATGGTAGCGGATCAGTTTTTTGAATTTCAACCTGAGCCCGCCGCGTGCGGGCTTTTTGATTGCCAATAAAGGTTCTCATATGCACTGGATCAACAAGTGCCACTTCGGTGACGTACGCGATGTGCTGACTAACATGATCTCCGATGGAGTGAAGGTCAACACGATCGTGACCAGTCCGCCTTACTGGGGGCTGCGTGACTATGGGGTAGATGGGCAGATTGGTTTGGAGCCAACCTTTCCCGAGTTCCTGGCCACCATGACCGAGGTTTTTGACCTGGCTCGCCAGGTCCTGCGCGATGACGGCACGGCTTGGGTGAACATGGGTGACAGCTACGTGGGCAACCGGGGCGCCGCATGGGGCCCGTCGCCATCTAGTCAGGCCGCGCGCGAAAAGACTATGACAGCCTCCCGGCGTCGGGACAAACTGGCGATACCGCGCAGCGATGTGCGAGTGGAGGGCCTGAAGCCAAAGGACTTGGTAGGCCAGCCCTGGCGGCTTGCATTTGCCCTTCAGGACGCTGGCTGGTGGCTGCGCTCCGACATCATTTGGCACAAGCCCAACCCCATGCCGGAGAGTTGCAAGGACCGTCCGACCAAGGCCCATGAATATCTTTTCTTGCTGTCAAAGTCAGAGCAGTACTTCTTCGACTTCGAGGCTTTTCAGGAGCCCGTGAGCGGTACCGCGCACGGTCGCGGCCGGAGAGAGTTTCCTGATGGCTGGGCTTCGGGGCCTGGAACACATCACGCGATCGGGCACAACACACCGAAGGCCAAGGCCAGCACCGGCGTGGGCTTCGGCCGCGGCTACGACAAGGCGCCAAAGCCCAGGGTGAAGAACAACATGAGCATGGATTCGGCTTTGCGAGAAGCGCCGACCATGCGCAACCGTCGAACGGTTTGGACCATTCCAACCCAGGCCTATGCCGGGGCCCACTTTGCAACATTCCCCGAGGCGCTGGTCGAGCCCTGCATTCTTGCCGGCTGCCCCGTTGGTGGGACGGTGCTCGACATCTTCTTTGGTACCGGCACTACCGGCCAAGTGGCTCAGCGCTTGGGCCGCAACTGGATCGGCATCGATCTGAACCGCGCCAATGAGCCGCTGCAGGCCGAACGTTTGCGTCAACCTGGTCTCGCTCTTGAAGCAGCCTGACCAAATCCTCCTTCCCAGCCGCCCACCGAGGCGGCTTTTTTTCGTCCACCCGAACTCCTCGGAGACCACCATGCAGACCCCAACGCCGCGCCGCACTCCAGCTGAGACCCAGGCACTGATCTTTGACCGCCTGCAGGCCCACGCCCCCTTCACCATCGAGCAAGCGATTCAGTTGACAGGCTTTAGCGAGTCCATCACCCGCCGCAGCCTGACCCAGTTGAAAGACCAGGGCAAGCTGGTGACGACGAGAAAAGGGAACATCACGACGTTCCGCCTACCGAAGCTGAAGCCAGAGGACAGGCCGTTCATGCCGGCGATCACTCCCGGCCAACTGATCAACAAGCTGGCCGGCTTGTATGTCCCGCCGCGGGTGCACATCCGGGCCGGGGCTGGGGAGCTGAGGGGGCGGGCATGACCACCCAAACCTGGAACGTCATGAACAAGCACCGCATTGCAGCGATCACCGAGGTGAAGCTCAAGCACTGCCCTGCTCCCACCTACAAGCCGCCGGCAGACGTGCGCAGCACGATGACTTGCCCGAAGTGCGGCGGCCGCCTGGCCTTCACGGTCAGCTCTCAAACCGGAATCAGCACCGGGCGCTGCAACAGCGTCGGGTGCGTCACTTGGAGTGCGCAATGAGTACGGAACGCGAGTTCAACAACGCAAAGCGCGACTTCGACCGCCAGGTCGGTGAAGTCCGCAAATCCTGGCTGGGAGAGCTCTGGGCCGCGATTCTCGGGTTGTTCAAAGACTGGCCCGCCTACGACTCCACAAGTTTGAAAAAGCAGCGCCGCGACGAAGTTCGACGCAAAGCAAAGGACGCACTATGACCCACTACGAAACCCTGGGCATTGACCCAGCCGCTAGCCAGGCCGACATCAAAGCAGGCTTTCGCCGCGCCGCGCAGGCCTCCCACCCTGACCGCGAAGGTGGCTCGGATGAGGCCATGGCCAAGGTCAACCGGGCCTATGAGGTCTTGAGCGATCCCGAGCGCCGCCAAAAGTACGACACCACCGGCGATGATGCGCCGGAGCTGAGCCAGGAGGACAAAGCCAAGAAGCTGCTGGTGGAGCTTTTCCGGCAAGCCCTGGCCGAGCCCGGCAACATCGTCAAACAGACGCACCTCAAGCTGCGCCGGATGCAGTCCAGCGCTGAAGCCAAGCTGGTGGACCTGCGTCGCCAAGTGGTCAAGCTGGAAAAGCGCGGCGCGCTGGTCCAGGTCAGCAAGGGTGAAAACCTCGTCTGGATGCTGGTCAGCGCGCAGATCGACGCCGCAAAAGCTGAGATGCAGGCGCTGGAGGATGCAATCAAGACCGCGCAGGCGGCAGAGGGCCTGCTACGGGACTACAGCTCCAGCGAGGAAGAAGATGGTTCGGTGGCCAGGGCCTATGGGCTGGAAGCAGCCTTCGCTGCGGAGATCCGGCGAGCTCAAGCATTTGGGTTTGATTTTGGGAGGACAGCATGACCCTATCAACCCAACTGAAATCAGCTGCGCTCTACACCGGGCTGGACTCGGTCAAAGAACTGCTGGAGCGGGCAGCTCGAAAGATTGACCAAAGCGACTCGGCGTTGAGCTGGGTAATTCAACAGCACGACGAGGGGAAATTCGTCACGGGCAGATCAATTGATGTTGCCCGTGCCGCCCTGGCGTCCCAAGGAGAACAGTTGTGATCCAAACCGAAACAGCAACTGTCTACCGGGGCGGTGGGCGCAGATGGTTCAGCAAGAAGGCTGCGATTCGCGCTGAGGCGAACAAGGCCTATCAGGCTCGGGTGAAGGCAAAGGGTCGGTGCGACTGTGGAAGTCAATTCATTGATGGCTTTGGGGAAATTGATGACTACTGCCACTACCACGACCGAACGCAGTCCATTTATTCCCGCTACATCCGCTTTGCCCAGTACGTGATTGGCAAGGCATCCCAAGGAGAAAAGGCATGACCCCGCGCGACCCCAAAGCCCAAGCCGTGGTCTTCGGGCTACTTCTCGGCACCCTGCTTGACCTTGGCTTCAGCCACCGGGAGATCAGGGCCATGTTCACACTGGAAAAAATCCGCGCCGGGGCTGAGATCCTGCGGCGCAGCAAGGAGCAAGCATGAGTACAGAAAACCAACCCGAGGCCCTGCGCCTAGCCGCCTGGCTGGAGCAATCCGCCCTGCCCTACGACCCCACTGACGTCAAAGAGTGCGCCGCCGAACTCCGCCGCTTGCAGGCCGAGAACGAGGGGCTGCGCGCTCGGGTGGCCCGGTCCGACACGCCGACCGGCCTGCAGCCCGCCGCGATCCTGCCGGCCTTCATCGGCACGCCCAAGCGCAAACTCAATGAGCTGCTGGCTCAGGGCTTCCAAGTCAACGGGCTGCAAATTGAGCGCGACGTTGATGGCGCCGAGCCCGTGCGGGGCTTCATCACGGTGGGCGGCCTGGTGGGCTGGTGGAACCCCGACACGCAAGCCGAGCGTGACCGGCTGCGCGAACAGGTGGAGACGACGCTGACTATGGTGGAGCAGTCCAACAAGATCAGCGCCGAGTTGTTGCGGGAACGGGACGACCTGCGCGCCCAGGTGGAGGCGCTGAGCAAGCCGCAAGAGCCGGTGCAGTGGCAAAAGCGCCATCAGGAGCAAACCGAAGGCCTCTGGGAGAACACCACTCACCATGACGCCAAATGGTGGGAAGGAAATTCAACAGGCTGGGAAATTCGAGCACTCTACGCCCACCCCACCCCGGCGCCGACACGGCCAGCCGTGCAAACACCGACAGAAGCGGCGGTTAGCCTAGGTATCAAAAGTGCAATTCATCGCATCCGATCGGGGGCGTCAGAATCTGCACTTGACCCTCTGGAGTATGCACTGAGACTGCTCGCAGCAGCGCCCCAGGCCGAGGCGCCGACACCGCCAGCGCCCTGGAGCATCGCATTCGACGCGTGGTGGGCCGACAACCGCGTTGCAACCCACAAGGTCCACAGCGCCGAAGGCTTGGCCCGCAAGGCGTTTCACGCGGGGTCGATAAAGGGCCAGAAAGGCGGTGCGTGATGGCTGTCAGAACAATTCCAGCCCAGACGATCAAGACATGCGATTGCTGCGGGGACGAAGTTGAAGCGCACAACGGCCGCAAAGAGGCAAAGCTGATGCTCAAACAACATGCACTGGACATGCAGGGTTGCGCATGTGCAGACGCTACACGCTCGATGGATCTTTGTGATTCGTGCGCATGGAAGATGGAGAACGCAGTCATTTCTGTGATCAGCTCCGCAGCCCTGAAAGGCGGTGCGTGATGCAAGAACCAATCGTCTCCGACGCCGAGATCGAGCAGGCGTTCAGAGGAACGAACTTCGGTGGGGCCGACCATCGAGAACTGCTGAACGTCAGCGTGCTCAAGAAGCTGGTCGGCTACCACTGTGGGCACACCATCACAACGATCATGCAGGAACTCAAGCTGATCGGAAAGACCGGCAAGCCGACAAAGCGCGGTGTGCTGCTGGTGCGTGAGGCATTCAACCATTTGATGATCAATGGGGGTGGGTGATGAGCGCCTGGCCTTTCCCAACTAAAGAATTCCCCGCTGTCCCGTGGACTGCAAAGCAACACCGTGAGTACGCACGGCAGCAGCGCCAAAAAGCGCCCGATGCTCCGTTTATGGGGGTGCCATGACCTGCCCCGCCTGCCAAGATCCCGACACCGGCGAGGCGCTGGTGCCGTACTACGGCGTCGGCCCGCACGTCTGCTTTTACAAGATCCCGGGCGCCACCATCGGCCAATCCCGCCCGCTGCCCCGCGACCAGTGGCCCGCCAACTACCGCGAGGATCCCGAGTCCCCTGGTCATGGCCTGTGGTGGTGCGAGGTCTGCGGGGAGGGGGCAACCGATGCCCAGGAGCTGATCCCATGACCCCCTCCCGCCTGACCCTATCCATTCGCCGGGCCTATCAGCCCGCCGCCCGGTGGTGCGACGTGGTGCGCGTCTTTGACCACCCAATAGCCTGGCCGCCGATCTTCCCACCTGAGCCGCTGGACCCACCCGGATCACGACGGGTAAGGGTTCGATGGCCCTCTCGGCCGAACCAAGAGATCTACGACTTCAGCCAATACCTCGGCACGCCCTTCTGAGGCGCCACTCAACCCTACGGGCCCACTTCGGTGGGCTTTTTTCATGGAAGCACGGAATGACTTACGTAAAGGCAAAGTTTGAAGATTTGAAGGGTTTGACCCTCAAATCGATTAGCGGCAAAGCGGGCGACAGTGAAGTCGCATTTGAAACCGTGGGTGGGCGCAGGTTTGTCCTGCACCACTTCCAAGACTGCTGCGAAACGGTGGAGGTTGAAAGCGTAACCGGGGATCTGGCCGACCTGATCGGGCATCCCATACTGATCGCCGAGGAGTCGTCCAGCGGAGAAAACCCAGAGGGCGTCGTCGTTGAAGATCAGCAGTACGGAAGCTTCACCTGGACTTTCTACAAGCTGGCAACGATCAAAGGTTATGTGGACATCCGATGGTACGGATCATCGAACGGGTACTACAGCGAATCCGTGGATTTCAACGAAATCACGTAACCGCTGACAGCTGCAAGTGGCCATCGTCAAACCAAGGATTGGCAAGGGTTCCGGCAGGTTTTTGCCGCCCAAGTGGCCACCCCCACCAGCCCGCAACAGCGGGCTTTTTTCTTTCCCCCCACCTCAACAGGAAGCATCATGATTGTTGCAGTTGAACCCGCCTACCTTGACCGCGAGAAGGCAGCCGCCTTCGTGAGCATGTCTGAGCAGCAGATTGCGCGGCTGGCGGCCCAGGGCGAGTTTCCCAAGCCCCGCATGTTGTCGAACCAGCGCGTCGGCTGGCTGGTCAGGGAGTTGCGGGAATGGAGCGAGAACCGCCCCGTCTCAAGCATCCTCCCGCCACCCAACCCGACCCACAAGGCCCAGAAGAAAGCTGCCTAGGCTCTCAAGGCCTCTAGCTTCTCACTCAGCTTGCCCAGCCAGTGCCGCTTCTCGGTGTCGTACTGGTAGAGGTTGTAGGTGCCCACGATGCCCGGCTGGACGTGCCCAAGGATCGCCTCAGCGATCTCTGCGGGGCACCCCATCGCAGCCAGCATCGTGCGCCCCGTACGCCTGAGGTCATGGGGTGACCAGTTGTTCACCTGGAAGCGCGTCCGCTTCACCTCTGGCTTCAAGGGGCTGTAGGCCTGCCTGAAATTGGTCTGCGACTGAATTGAGTTCTGGGTGATGTGCGGCAGACGCCCCTCGCTGGGGAACAGATACCCAGCCTGGCTGGCCGTCTTTAGCCGCCGTTGAACCACCTCTAGCGCGCCACCGAACAATGGCACGCGCAAGTCCACCGCCGCACTGCGGTGCCTGTTCTTCCCCAGGTGCTTGGGGAAGTTCCACCACCATCCGCTCGCTTCCTCTCGGATCTGGGCTTTGTTGATCTGCACGATCTCAGCGCCCCGACAGCAGGTCCAGAGGTACATCAGCATGACATCCCGCGCGTTCTCGCTCAACAGAGCCAGATCCTCGCGCAGCAAGATGCCCACCTCTTCATCACTCAGCACCCTCTTAGCGGTGCCCTTGTGAATCCCATCCCTCTTTGCCCCCTTCGACTTCAGCTTCGGCCCCTTGACCTGCCGCCACCAGTTCGGCGTCTCACTGGGCAGCATCTCAGCATCCAGAGCCAGATCCCAGGCTGCGGCAAGCTCGGTCTTGACCGACTTGGCCAGGACTGGCCGATCAGACAGATCGCTCATCAGGTCAAAAACCATCTTTCGGGTCACGCTGGCGGCCGGTTCACTCGCAAAACCAGCCACCGCATTCCGCAGCCGCGACTCCACGGCGCGAGCGCCCTTCGGCTCCCGATTGTTGGCCAAGTAGTTTTTGGCGTAGGTTTCCACGACCTTGAGCACGGTTGTCGTGCGCTCCAAGTGCTCGGCCGCGACAGCTCTGCGCCGCTCCTTCTTGGTCAGGGCAGGATCCGTCCCGGAATCGCGCAGGTTCTTCAGCTCCTGCCACTTGGCAACCGCGGCCGCCCAGGGAACCGCTGGCCATTCCCCGATCTTGACCTGTCGCATTTTCCCGTCCAAGGGAGATTTGAAACGGTATATCCAAGAGCGCTTTGCCTCGGTGGCCACAAGGCGAAGGCCCTTTGGATCTTCGTAGACAATAGACTGTCCTGGCGCCAGTTGTTTGGCGGCCCTGGCATCGAAATGCATTGATTCCCCTCTTTTTTGGGGAGATTCTACAAAGTCACGCCAAAGTTACGCCAACCCATGATGAGCGCATGGATCTGTTGAGATGCTCGTAGATTGAGCGCCCAGCAAACAGAAGTCAAAAAGCTGAATCAATTCAACGAGTTACGGCGAAAAGTCCAAGCAAATCAAAGACCTAGCGGACGATATAAACCCATGAACATTGTGATCCTCGACGACTACCAGGACGCAGTGCGCAAGCTCAATTGCGCTGCCCGTCTCGACCCCTACTCCGCCAAGGTGTACACCAACACCGTCAAAGGCCTTGGTCAGTTGTCGGTGCGCCTCAAGGATGCCGAGGTGATCGTGCTGATCCGGGAGCGCACGCACCTGTCGCGTCAGCTGATCGAAAAACTGCCCAAGCTGCGGCTGATCTCGCAGACTGGCAAGGTGGGCAGCCACATCGACATCAGTGCCTGCACCGAGCGGGGTGTGGCCGTCGCTGAAGGCGTGGGTTCCCCGGTGGCGCCTGCCGAGCTGACCTGGGCCCTGATCATGGCCAGCATGCGACGCCTGCCGCAGTACATCGCCAACCTCAAGCACGGCGCCTGGCAACAGTCGGGGCTGCGCTCGGCCTCCATGCCCCCCAATTTCGGGCTGGGGGCGGTGCTGCGCGGCAAGACCCTGGGCATCTGGGGCTACGGCAAGATCGGGCAACTGGTGGCCAGCTACGGCGCCGCGTTTGGCATGAGCGTGCGCGTCTGGGGTCGAGAAGCGTCGCGCGCCAAAGCCCTGGCCGATGGCTACCAGGCCGCCACCAGCCGTGAAGAGTTTTTTGAGCAATGTGATGTGCTGACCCTGCACCTGCGGCTCAATGACGAAACGCGGGGCATGATCACGCTGGAAGACCTGTCGCGCATGAAGTCCAGCTCGCTGATCGTCAACACCTCGCGCGCCGAACTGCTGGAACCCGATGCCTTGATCGCCGCGCTGAACCGGGGTCGCCCGGGCATGGCCGCGGTCGATGTGTTTGAGAGCGAACCCATATTGCAAGGCCATGCGCTGCTGCGCCTGGAAAACTGCATTTGCACACCGCACATCGGTTATGTGGAGCAGGACAGCTACGAGCTGTATTTCGGCGCGGCATTTGACAATGTGGTGAATTACATCCGCGGCACGCCGACCAACATCGTCAACCCGGGTGCGCTGCAAGTTCGACGCTGAGCGCCCCTGCCGGCCCTGCCCGACCCATCCCGCCTCATCTCGGCCAAGCGGGGCATCCGCCTCGCAAGAGGCGGCATCGCGCCGTCACCAAGGACCACCGGCCCCATCACCTTGCCCCCTCGGGGCGGTGCCGCCCTCGGTTGGCGAGCGTGGCAGGCGCCCTGCTGTGAGGGAAGCAGCCCGCAGCCCCGTGGCTTCGCAGCCGATGGGGGCCTTGGCGCCGTCAGGTTGGGAGGTGGGGCATGGCCAAGGTGGGCGTCGGCCTGAGGACGCCCATCGCAACGAGAGACAAGGGAGGCGCTCAGCAGGGCCCGTCCGCCTCAGCGCAAGCAGCGCTCATCTCACCCTGCAACTCGCTAGGCCCGGCGTTCGGCTCAGGCCTTGGGGTCTTTGGCGCCGCGGCTCTTTTCCTGTGCCTTGAGCAAATCGGCCTCGAACATGTCGAAGTCGATCAGGTGGCTGTCGTCGAGCTTGGAGCTCGGCAAGGGCTCCTCGGGCAGCAGGCTCAGACCCACATCCAGCGGCGAGGCCATCGAGTTCGCGTCCAGCACAAAGTCCAAGGGCGAATCCAGCGGCGACACCAACTCCGGCAAGGCGGGCACGGCCTCTGCCTTGGGGGCGGTCAGCAGCGAGTCCATCTCCAGGTCCAGGTGCACCGGGGGCTTGGGCGGGGTCTGCAACGGGGCTTCCAGCGGGCTCACGGGCTGCGGAGCCTGCTCCACCACCAATTCGCTCAGGTCGAGGTCCAACAGGCTCTCGGCGCCCGGCATCTGGGTCGAGGGACCAAAGCCAGAGATGGGTTCGACCGGCATGAAAGCCTCGGGCAACTGAGCCGGGGTGGTGCTGGCATGCACGTCGCGGGACGACTGGAAAGCCATCGACAAATCACCGGCCTGCAAGCGCGATTCGATCGCCGAGGAGCCCTGCACGGTGGCGTCCTGGGCCAACTGACGCGCCACTGCTTGCAGCACCAGCAGGTCTTTGAAGGCTTCGAGGTCGAAGAACTCGCCAATCGACACCGCATGGGCCCGGAACAAGCTGTCCTCAACCGCCACCAGCGCCCTGGGCGAACCCCAGACCTTCTCCAGGTAGGACAGGGTGCGGGGATAAGACTCCAGCGACTTGCCCCCCTTGCCGAAGGCACTGAATGGCGGCACCTCGGCGCTGAACACCGCATTGAAACGTTCACGCCAGTGCGCGTACTCGCCGGTGCGGCTCAGCATGTGGTGGATCTTCAGCAGGTCCAAGTAAGCCAGCGGGGTGGCCTCCGGGAACTGGTTGATGTGCTTTTGCAGCACTTCGATGGCTTCGTCGTACTGACCCAGCGAAACAAAGAATTCGGCGTGCTGCTGCACATCGAACAGGTCCATCGGTGCTTTGCCGCCTTGGGTCGGCGCCGACGCGGCAGCCACCGGGTCGGGCAACTTGGACACCGGCGCCACCGACGCAGCGAAGGTCGAGTCCTGGGTCGGCGAGGCCCCCATGCCTTCCAGGCGACGGAAGGCCGACTCGCTCAGGTCCAGGTCCACGTGCACGCCCGACAGGGAGGGGCCAAAGGCCGGGCGGTCCAGCGTGCTCTTGGGGAACTCGCTCGGGCCCGCTTCGGCTTGGGGCGGCAATTGGGAAACCGGTGCCGCAGCGGTGGCGGCGGTGGCACCGCCCTTGAGACCGGTCTGCCACCAAGGCAGCTTGCCCTTCTTCTTGGGGGCAGGCGCCGGTTCGGCACCAGCCGCCTTGGCGGGCAGCTTGCTCTTGCGGGTCCAGGCATAGGCCATGGCGCCCAACAGCAGCACCAGGGCCGCAGACAGGCCATACACCAAGGGGTTGGCGTAGCGGGCGTCCTCGGCCTCGGCCAGACGCACTTGCAATTCGTTGACCTGCCCCTGAGCCGCCAGGCTGGCGGCCTTGAGGCGCTTGTTCTCGGCTTCCAGCACACTGCGCTTGTCAGCATCGGCCAGCACCTGCTCCAACGAGCGGCTCAGGGCGTTCCAGGCGGCCAGCGACTCAAGGCGCTGTGGCGACGAGCCCTCTTGGGGCACCACGGCCAGGCTGGGCGACAGGCGCAGCGTGGTGGGGTGGTCGACCCCGGCAGTCAGGGGGGCTTCGAGTTTGAGGCGGGCCTTCGAGGCCGAAGCCTGCGTCGGTGTTTCCTTGGCTTGGCGCGGGCCTGCAGCAGTCGGGGCGGTCGCCGGCAGGTCGGTGCGGCGTTCACGGGCCCGGTTGGCCTCACGCGGCTCCACCGGCTTGCCTTCGCGGCGCGGCGCCGTGGCGGCTGCCGTGGGGGCGGTTGCTGCCGGTGCCGCCGAGCCCGCAGCCGCCACCAGGGGCGCACGCACCAGCGGGGCTTCCGCGCTCAGTTGGGACGCGCTGCCGTCCTGCGGCAGGTCGGTCAGCAGCACGTAGCGGCGGGCAGTCTTCAGGTCGCAGCCCGCACGCAGGTTGACAGTGACGGCGGGTTCGTCCACCACCACATTGCTTTTCAGCCTGAGCACACGGTCTGCGCCAGTGCCGGTGGTGCTCAGGGTGATGCGGGAGCCCTCGATCCGGGTGTCCCCTTGGAACACTTGGACATCGAGGCAGGCGGGGTCAAAATCCTCGCCGGTTTCTGTCTTGAGTTCAAAAGCGAGCGACAACGGCTGCCCCAGAACGGCAGATCCGCGTACCCTTCCGAGGCTCAACGAGTAGCTGGAACCAGCCGCCGCGACCAAGGCCACCCCGAGGAAAATCTTACGTATTTTCACAATTTATCGTTTGCTTTATCGCAGATTTTGGCACAACACCCCAATTCACCAACCAAGAGATAATTCAAAGATGAAAATAATTTATCAGAACGTGGCCATTGTTGGCACCGGTGCCATGGGACGGGGCATTGCACAGCTGGCCGCCCAGGCGGGCAGCCAAGTGTTTCTGTACGACAGCAAGCCCGGCGCAGCGGCGCTGGCGCGGTCCGAGATCATCGCTCAGTGGGGCAAATTGGCGGACAAAGGGCGACTGACGGCCGAACAGGTGCAAGGTTATGCCGAACACCTGAAAGTGGCTGAGCAAGTTTCAGACCTGTCCTCGGCCGAGTTGGTGGTGGAAGCGATCGTCGAGAACCTCGACGCCAAGAAGGCGCTGTTCAAACAACTCGAAACCGTGGTCCCCGCCAACACGGTGCTGGCCACCAACACCTCCTCGCTGTCGGTGACCTCGATCGCCGCGGGCTGCGCCCACCCCGACCGTGTCGCGGGCTACCACTTCTTCAACCCGGTGCCGCTGATGAAGGTGGTGGAGGTCATTGATGGCCTGCTGACCCAGCCCTGGGTGGTCGAAGGCCTGATCGCCTATGCGCGCCAGATGGGCCACACCCCCGTGCGCGCCCAAGACACCCCTGGCTTCATCGTCAACCACGCGGGCCGGGGCTACGGCACCGAGGCGCTTCGCATCGTCTCCGAGGGCGTGGCGGATTTCGCCACCATTGACCGCATTCTGAAGGACCAGGTGGGTTTCAAGCTCGGGCCCTTCGAACTGCTGGACCTGACCGGTCTCGATGTGTCGCACCCGGTGATGGAATCGATCTACCACCAGTACCACGAGGAAGCCCGTTACCGCCCCAGCGTGATCACCGCCCAGCGGCTCAGCGGGGGGCTGCTGGGTCGCAAGACGCAGCGAGGCTTCTACACCTATGAAAACGGTCAGGCCCAACAGCCCGCCGAACCGCCCGTGCCTCAAGTGGCCGAGATGCCGCCGGTCTGGGTGTCGAGCCGCGCCGCACGCCGCGCCGAGCTGTACCAACTGCTCAAAGACCTGGGCGCCACCATTGAAACCGGCACAGCCCCCTCTCCCCAGGCCCTGACCCTGGTCGCGCCGCTGGGCTTTGATGTGACCACGGTGGCCGTGGTCGAGCGACTGGACCCCAGCCGCACGGTGGGCATCGACCTGCTGGTGGACGACGCCAGCACCCGCCGCCGCGTGCTGGCCACCAACCCCGCCACCCGCGATGACATGCGCGATGCCGCGCACGCGCTGTTCGCCCGCGACGGCAAGGCCGTCAGTGTGATCCGCGACAGCGGGGGCTTTGTCACCCAGCGCGTGGTGGGCACCATCATCAACATCGCCACCGACATCTGCCAGCAGGGCATCTGCAGCCCCAGCGACCTCGAACTGGCGGTCACGCTGGGCCTGGGTTACCCGATGGGCCCGCTGAGCATGGGGGACCGCTACGGCCCGACCAATGTGCTCGAAGTGCTGTTCAACATGCAGACGGTGTACGGCGACCAGCGTTACCGCCCCAGCCCCTGGCTGCGCCGCCGGGGCGCCATTGGCCTGAGCCTGAAGCACGAGGAAAGCTGAGCCCATGAGCGCTGAACTCAAAAGCCACAGCCAGGGCCAGACCCTGGTACTGACCCTCAGCAACCCCGAGTTCCGCAACGCCCTGGGGCCGGAGATGTACGCCGCCGGCATCGAGGCCTTGAACGTGGCCGAGAGCAGCGCCGAGGTGCGCTCGGTGGTCATCACCGGCGAAGGCCCGTGGTTCTGTGCTGGCGGCAACCTGCGCCGCCTGCAGGCCAACCGCGAACGCCCACCCCAGGTGCAAGCTGACAGCATCGAAGGCCTGCACAGCTGGATCGAGTCGATCCGCGTGTTCCCCAAGCCGGTGATCGCGGCGGTCGAAGGGCCCGCGGCCGGCGCGGGCTTCTCGCTCGCGCTGGCCTGCGACTTTGTGACCGCGGCGCGCGATGCGCAGTTCGTCATGGCCTACAGCAACATCGCGCTGTCGCCCGACGGCGGTGGCAGCTGGAGCCTGGCGCGCGCCTTGCCGCGTGCGCTGGTCAATGAGTTGCTGATGTGTGGCAGCCGCATCGGGGCCGAGGCCCTGCAGCAACATGGCCTGGTCAACCGCGTGTGCGAACCAGGCCAAGCCCTGGCCGAAGCGCTGAAGCTGGCCGAGCAGCTCAACGCCCGGGCACCCAATGCCCTGGCCAGCATCAAGGAACTGGTCAACGACGCCCCAGGCCAGTCGCTGACCCAGCACCTGGCGGCCGAGCGCGACCACTTTGTGCGCAACCTGCACCACGCCAACGCAGGCATCGGCATCGCGGCCTTCCTCGACAAGACGACACCGCGCTACTGAACCCAGCGGGCCTCGGCGCAGCGCACACCGGCCCGGCGCGCCTCAAGCCCGAGCGCACCGCCCCGGCGCGCCCCCACAGCCGGCCGCACGGAGCCGAGGCCCTCTGAGCGCCCCTGGGTGCATCGGGGCCCGGTCCCCCCAAGCACCGAAGCACCCAAGCACCCAAGCACCCAAGCACTGAGCACTGAGCACTGAGCACTGAATGCGGAGTGCACAGTGCGGCAGCGCCCCACCGGCCCGCCCCGCTCAACCGGGCCCAGCACGCCGTCGAACCTTCGCCCCTGCTTCCAACCCCAACGCCCCCCGCGGCCCAGCCGACCACGGCCATTAGTCCTCAGCCCCCAGGCCGCCCCACAGGCCCTGAACCCCGCGGGCGCCTCCAGGGTCTGGAGGCCGCTTTCCCTGCCGCAACCACTCAGACACGCAGGCGACAAAGCCGCGGAAAGACGCCGGTCCCAGACGCGACAATGGACCTGTTTTCAGTCACGGAAAAGACAGGCCATGGACGACCCGATTCTTAATATCGAAGAACGTGAAGCGATCAACTCAGGTCGCTGGTTTTCATCCCTTTCACCCTCACTCAGGCACGACATACTCCGATGCGCCTACGTCAAGCGTTACCGCGATGGCGAGCTGATCGCGGCCCGCGGCGATCCACCCGAAGAGTGGATCGCCTGCGCCAAGGGCGCGGTGCGGGTGAGCTCGACCTCCATCTCGGGCAAGCAGATCACGCTGACCTATGTCGAGCCGGGCATCTGGTTTGGCGATGTGGCGATCTTCGACGGGGACCGGCGTACCCACGATGCCTACGCGCATGGCGACACCACCATCCTGTGTGTTGCCAAGGCCGATTTCAAGAAGATCCTGGCCACCCACGTCGAACTGTACGAAGCCATGCTGCGCCTGCACGCGCGGCGCATCCGGCAGCTGTTCGGCCTGGTGGAAGACCTCAACACCCTGCCCCTGCGGGCGCGGCTCGCCAAACAGCTGGTGCACCTGGTGCGCAGCTACGGCGTGCCCAGCCTGTCGGATGGGCGCGAGATGCGCATCAGCCTGCACCTGGCCCAAGAAGAACTGGCTCAGCTGCTGGGAGCCTCGCGCCAGCGCGTGAACCAGGAGCTCAAGGCCATGGAGCGCGAGGAAGCCATCCGCATCGAACCCGGGGGCTTGATCGTGCGCGACCGCGATGCGCTGATGCGCATCGCCGAGAGCGACGTCTAGCCCCACCCTGACTGCCCCCTACAAGAACCACAGAGACAAAGCCCATGAGCCAATTCGATCACTTTGTCGGCACCCGCGCGGTGTCCGAGCAACACGCCATCGACGTTGATGCGTTGTCCCGCTGGCTGAGCAGCCACCTGCCCGGCTTTGCCGGGCCCTTGAGCGTGGAGATGTTCAAAGGGGGCCAGTCCAACCCGACCTACAAGCTCATCACCCCGAACCGCGCCTATGTGATGCGGGCCAAGCCGGGCCCGGTGGCCAAGCTGCTGCCCTCGGCGCATGCCATCGAGCGCGAGTTCGCGGTCATGACCGGCCTGGCCGGCACCGAAGTGCCGGTGGCCCAGATGCACTGCCTGTGTGAGGACGAGTCCGTCATCGGGCGCGCCTTCTATGTGATGGAATTCGTCGACGGCCGCGTGCTGTGGGACCAGTCGCTGCCGGGCATGACGCCGGCCCAGCGGCGCGACATCTACCTGGAAATGAACCGTGTCATCGCGGCGCTGCACACGGTCAAGTTTGCCGACCGCGGCCTGGCCCAGTATGGCAAGCCGGGCAATTACTTCGAGCGCCAGATTGGCCGCTGGAGCAAGCAGTACGTGGCCTCGATCACCCAGCCCATTCCCGAGATGGACCAGCTGATGGCCTGGCTGCCGGCCAACATCCCGGCCGCGGCCCGCGACGAGCGCATGGTGTCCATCGTGCACGGCGACTACCGCCTCGACAACCTGATGCTGCACCCTACCGAGCCGCGCGTGCTGGCCGTGCTGGACTGGGAGCTGTCCACCCTGGGCCACCCACTGGCCGACTTCAGCTACCACTGCATGGCCTGGCACATCCCGCAGGGTTCGTTCCGCGGCATTGGGGGCCTGGACATTGAAAGCCTCGGCATCCCGAGCGAGGACGAGTACATCCGCCTGTACTGCGAACGCACCGGCCTCAGCACCCCCGAGGCCCTGCGCGCCGACTGGAACTTCTACCTGGCCTACAACCTGTTCCGCCTCGCCGCGATCCTGCAGGGCATCGCCAAGCGGGTGGAGGCCGGCACGGCCTCCAGCGCCCAGGCGGTCAGCTCGGCCGCCGGGGCCCGCCCGTTGGCGGCCATGGCCTGGCAGTTTGCCCAGCGCGCCGGCGCCTGAGGCCGCCCTCCGCCCGATTTCACCACCAGAAGCAACCGCCTCAGCGCCCCATCCATCCAACAGGAGAAGCACATGGACTTTGATTACTCCCCCAAAACAAAAGACCTCCAGGCCCGGCTGAAGCAGTTCATGGCCGACTACATCTACCCGTCCGAAGACGCCTACAAGGCCGAGTTGGCGGCCAACACGGCGGCGGGCAAGCGCTGGTCGGCCCTGCAAACCATTGAGAACCTCAAACCCAAGGCCCAGGCAGCCGGCTTGTGGAACCTGTTCCTGCCCGTCGACAGCGCGGCCGCTTCGGGCTACGAAGGCGCGGGCCTGACCAACCAGGAGTACGCCCCGCTGGCCGAGATCATGGGCGCCGTGCCCTGGTCGAGCGAGGTGTTCAACTGCTCGGCCCCCGACACCGGCAACATGGAGACCATCGCGCGCTACGGCTCGCCCGAGAACCGCGAACGCTGGCTCAAGCCGCTGCTCGAAGGCAAGATCCGCTCGGCCTTCGCCATGACCGAGCCCGACGTCGCCTCCAGCGACGCCACCAACATCGAAACCCGCATCGAACGCCACGGTGACGAATACGTCATCAATGGCCGCAAGTGGTGGATCTCGGGCGCCGCCGACCCGCGCTGCGCGGTCTACATCACCATGGGCAAGACCGACCCGGACGCCCCGCGCCACTCGCAGCAAAGCATGGTGCTGGTGCCCGCCGACACCAAGGGCATCAACATCATTCGCCCCCTCAATGTGATGGGCTACGACGACGCCCCGCACGGCCACGTGGAGATGACCTTCGAGAACGTGCGCGTGCCGGCCTCCAACATCCTGCTCGGCGAAGGCCGTGGCTTCGAGATCGCCCAGGGCCGCCTCGGCCCGGGCCGCATCCACCACTGCATGCGCCTGATCGGCCTGGCCGAACGTGCCCTTGAACTGATGTGCCGCCGCGCCAGCGCGCGCACCGCCTTCGGCAAGACCGTGGCCCAGCAAACCGTGACGCAAGAGCGCATCGCCGAAGCCCGCTGCAAGATCGACATGGCCCGCCTGCTGACCCTCAAGGCCGCCTGGATGATGGACGTGGCCGGCAACAAGGTCGCCAAGACCGAGATCGCCATGATCAAGGTGGTGGCCCCGAGCATGGCCTGCCAGGTCATTGACTGGGCCATGCAAGTGCACGGCGGCGGCGGCATGTGCGACGACTTCCCGCTGGCCTCGGCTTACGCCCATGCACGCACCCTGCGTTTTGCGGACGGCCCGGACGAAGTGCACCGCAACGCCATCGCCAAGCTGGAGCTGGGCAAGTACGCGCCCCGCCCGGTCGAAGTCGAGATGCCCATCACACGCGGCTGCTGAGGCCCCGGCATCGGCCCATGGCCCTGGCCGCGGGTTCAGGCCACCCCTTCCAGCGCGGGGCCACAACGTGGCCCCGCGCGTCTTGGGGGGTCAGGGCGGCATGCGGCAGGCACTCTGGGCGGCCGTCTGCGCCAAGGCCAGGAACAGGTCCAGCTTCAGCGTATCGCCTCGGTCGTGCTGCGTGCGCAGGTACAAGCGCCCCCGCGTCAACATCATGATCAAGGGAATCTGCTGGCCGTCATCGGCCGCGGGCAGACCCATCAGGGCGTGCACCAGCGTGTCGTCCAGCCAGGCCTGGGCGTCCTCACGGCGCTCGGCCAGCACCACGAAGCGGGTCCAGAAATCAGGGCTCATGCGGGTCCAGCCCACCTCACCAAACATCGACAGCCACCGCATCTCTTCGGTCAACTTGAGGCGGGCGGTGGTCTGCACCGGGTCGGTGTAGCCGCTGTAGGCGGCCTGCTCCAGGTGTTGCTTGAGGCTTCGGTTCAGCACCATCAGCGACCACTGGTCCGACAACCCCAGATCGAGGCGCAGGCGCAGTTCGTGGCCGCGCATGTACTCGCGCTGCGGGGGCGCACTCTCCATGCGGAGCGGGTGCCCGGCCCACTGGCCTGTCCAGACCAGGCGGTCACCCGCCGGCACCCGCTCGAAACCCAGGGACTCGCGTTGGGCCCAGGCCGCAAGGGCGGCCGAGTGGTCGGGCTGAAACAGCTTTTTGAGGCGCGCAAACATCACAGAGAGACTTCACCTACAGTCGAACTTTTGTCGGTCTTTCACAAGGAGCAACGGGATGATCAAGGTCTATTCCTGGCCCACCCCCAACGGGCACAAAATTCACATCATGCTGGAGGAATGTGGCCTCCCCTACGAGGCCGTGCCGGTCAACATCGGGCAAGGCGACCAGTTCAAGCCCGAGTTCCTGAGCATCAGCCCCAACAACAAGATCCCCGCCTTGGTCGACCCCAATGGCCCGGATGGCCAGCCCATCTCGGTCTTTGAGTCCGGTGCTATTTTGCTGTATCTGGCGCAGAAGACCGGGCGCTTCATGCCCCCGGGCGAGCGCGATCGCTGGCAGGTCATGCAATGGCTGATGTTCCAGATGGGCGGTGTGGGCCCGATGCTGGGCCAGGCCCACCACTTCCGCCTCTATGCCCCCGAGAAGATCGACTACGCGATCCAACGCTACAGCAACGAGGCCAAGCGCCTCTACAGCGTGATGGACCGCCAGGTCGCACAACAGCCGTACATCGCGGGCCCGCACTACAGCATCGCCGACATCGCCATCTACCCCTGGCTGCGCAGCTGGCAGAACCAGGGCATCGACTGGAACGACCACCCCCACCTCAAGGCCTGGTTTGACCGCCTCAGTGAGCGACCGGCCGTGCAAAAAGGGTGCACGGTGCTGGCCGATCTGCGCAAACCCATCACCGACGACCAGGCCCGCGACGTGCTGTTCGGCGCCACGCAATACCAGGCCCGCTGAACAGCGCCCCAGCCACCAGGCCGGCCCGGTGCCACACCCCGGTGCCACACCCCGGCGGTACCCCACCGACGGGCACTCGCGTCGGGCCACGGTCGGGGTGGCTTGGGGCATAATCAAAGGCTTTCCAGCGCGCAGGCCAAACCTGCCCGATGCCCTGGATGGCCAGCCCGGCGCAGCGCTCGACCCATTGGGCGACAGGGCAGCGGCTGCACCGCTTGCGCCGCAGCCGGCGGCTGGCATACTGGATTTTGAATTTGGGTGGCGTTAGCTCAGTTGGATAGAGCAACGGCCTTCTAAGCCGTGGGTCAGGGGTTCGATTCCCTTACGCCGCACACCCCCTCATCGCCGCGGCCTGCGCGGCCCGCGACCGGCCCCAGGGCCCAGGCCCCACGCCAAGCACCGACCAGCGTCCCGCCCAAGTCCACCTCAACGCCCTCAGCCTGGCTGGTTTGAAGACGTCTTGTAGAGCTGGCTGGCCCGCGTCAGGTGGGCGCGCATGGCCTCGACCGCGGCCTCTGGCTGGTGCTGCGCCACCGCGTCCACGATGCGCTCGTGTTCGGAGAAGGTCAGCGCCTCCACGCCCGGGGCGCGCACCATGTCCTGGTGGTACTCGCTGGCCCAGCGGAACAGGGCTTCAACGATGGCCGGGAAGATCGGGTTGCCACTGAGGGTGGCCAACTCGCGGTGGAACACCATGTCCAGTTCGATGAACTTTTCGAGGTCGTTCAAGGACGCGCGGTGCCGCGCCACGGCCTGGCGCAGGCGCGCCACGTCCGCCTCGGTGGCGCGCTCGGCGGCCAGGCGCGCCATGCCGGTTTCCAGGAACAGGCGTGCGTCCTTGAGGTGCTCGAGCGTGTCGGGCTGGCTGCGCAGCAGGTGCATGGCGCCCCCGGCGATCTGGGCCATCAGGCGGTCGGCCGTGGGCACCACCACCCGGGCCCGCTCGCCATGGGCGATCTCGACGATGCCCGACCGCTCCAGCGCCTGCAGCGCTTCACGCACCGCCGGTCGCCCCACCCCATAAACCTCCATCAACTCGCGCTCCGACGGCAACTGCGCCCCCGGCGGGATGTCGCCCGACCGGATGCGCGCCATCAATCGGTCCAGGACTTCCTGGAACAGTTTGCGGCGCTGGATGGGTTCGGTCATGGCAAAGCGGAGTTCGGGGTGGCCAGGCACAGGCCAAAGCGCTTGATTATGGCCCCGCACCGGCCAACGCAGCAGCCACCTGAGCCGGGGCCCAACGCCGCGCCCCACCTCCCCGGACGCCACACCACCGGCCAGCCCCGTGAAAACCCCAGTTCAGCCGACGAGCTCAAAGTGGTCTACTCATCATACCAGTTGAGTTTTCCGCACCGGGTGGGTCCCCATGCCCCTGGCGGACGACCCGGCCCCCTTCCCCGCGGCCTGAACGCAGGCCCGACCCACACCAAGGAGTCCTACCGATGAACCCCAAAATTGCCTTGTTTGGCGCTGGCGGCAAGATGGGCGTGCGCCTGTCCAAGAACCTGTTGAACTCGCGCTTCCGCGTGGCCCATGTCGAACCCGGCGCGGCCGGCCAGCAGCGCCTGCACGATGAACTCGGCCTGTCGGTGGTCAGCACCGACGAGGCCCTGCAGGACGCCGACGTGGTGATCCTGGCCGTGCCCGACAACCTGATCGGCAAGATCTCGCACCAGATCGAACCCCAGCTCAAGCCCGGCACCATGGTCATGGTGCTGGACGCGGCCGCCCCGTTTGCCGGCCACCTGCCCCAACGCGAAGACCTGACCTACTTCGTGGCCCACCCCTGCCATCCGCCGATCTACAACAACGAAACCACCGAAGCCGCCCGCAAGGACTACTTTGGCGGCGGCTTCGCCAAACAGTCCATCACCAGCGCACTGATGCAGGGTCCCGAGTCGGCCTTTGACCTGGGCGAGGAACTGGCCAAGACCATTTACGCCCCCGTCCTCAACTCCTACCGCCTGACGGTGGAACAGATGGCGCTGCTGGAGCCCGGCCTGTCGGAGACGGTGTGCGCGACCCTGCTTGACGTGATGCGCGAGGCCATGGATGAGACCGTGCGCCGCGGCGTACCCGCCGAGTGCGCGCGCGACTTCCTGCTGGGCCACATGAACATCCTGGCCGCGGTGATCTTCAAAGAGGTGCCCGGCGCCTTCTCGGACGCCTGCAACAAGGCCATCACCTTCGGCAAACCCCGCCTGATGCGCGATGACTGGATCAAGGTCTTCGAGCGCGACGAGATCGCCGAAAGCATCCGCCGCATCACCTGAACCCCACCGAGCCCCGCATGGAACGCATCTACGCCACCTACTGGCTGGAGACCGGCGACGACCCGGCGCACGCGGCCGAGGTCATCGCCGGCGAACAGTCGAGCGGCACCTTCGTGGCCCTGCCCACCGAAACACCCGAACTCAAGGCCCGCGCCGGCGCCCGGGTCGAGCAGCTGGAAGTCCTGGGCCACAGCGCCCAGCCCAGCCTGCCCACACCGGTCTCCGCCCCGAGCGGCCGCTACACCCAGGCACGGCTGACCTTGTCGTGGCCGTTGGCCAACCTGGGCCCCTGCCTGCCCACGCTGATGGCCACCATCGCGGGCAACCTGTATGAGCTGCGCTGCGTCACCGGCCTGCGCCTGACCGACCTGCAACTGCCCCCCGCCTTTGCCCAGGCCTACCCTGGTCCGGCCTTTGGGGTGAACGGCACGCGCCGACTGAGCGGGGTGGCGCACGGCCCGCTGATCGGCACCATCATCAAACCCAGTGTCGGTCTCAGCGTGGCCGAGACGGCGCAACAGGTCCAGCTGCTGGTGGACGGGGGCATCGACTTCATCAAGGACGACGAGCTGCAGGCCGACGGGCCGGCCTGCCCTTTTGACGAGCGCGTGCGCGCCGTGATGCGGGTGGTGCGGGCCGCGGCCGACCGACTGGGTCGACAACCGATGGTGGCATTCAACCTGACCGGCAACCTGGACCAGATGAAGCGGCGCCACGACCTGGTGCTGGCCGAAGGCGGCACCTGCGTCATGGCCTGCCTCAACTCGATCGGCCTGGTCGGCCTGACCGAACTGCGGCGCCACGCCCAGCTGCCCATCCACGCCCACCGTGCCGGCTGGGGCTACCTGAGCCGGGCCCCGCAACTGGGCTTTGACTACGCGCCGTGGCAGAAGATCTGGCGCCTGGCCGGCGCCGACCACCTGCATGTGAACGGCCTGCGCAACAAGTTCAGCGAGGCCGACGACAGCGTGATGGCCGCGGCCCGCGCGGTGCTGGCCCCAGTGATGGACAGCGCCCCGATGACCGCCATGCCGGTCTTCAGCTCGGGCCAGACCGGCTTGCAGGCCCAGGACACCTTCACCGGGCTGGGCAGTGCCGACCTGATCCACACCGCGGGCGGCGGCATCTTTGGTCACCCCGGCGGGGTGGCCGCGGGCGTGCAGTCGTTCCGTGATGCCTGGCAGGCCGCCCAGGAGGGGGTGGCCCTGTCGCAAGCCGCCCGGCAATCGCCGGCCCTGGCGCAGGCCCTGGGGTTCTGGCGATGAGCGCCCCCGACACCGCCCTGCCCGAGGGCCTGCTGCTGGCCTATTACGGCGACGACTTCACGGGCTCCACCGACGCCATGGAGGCCATGACCGCGGCCGGCGTGCCCACCGTGCTGTTCCTGGCGCCCCCCACGCCCCAGGCCTTGCAGCGTTTTCCGGGCGTGCGCTGCGTCGGGCTGGCGGGGGCCTCGCGCGGACGCAGTCCGGCCTGGATGCAGGCCCACCTGCCGCCCGCCTTCGCCAGCCTGCGGGCCCTGGGCGCACCGCTGCTGCATTACAAGGTGTGCTCCACCTTCGACTCCTCGCCCGACATCGGCTCGATTGGCTGCGCCATCGAGCTGGGCTTGCAACAGATGGGCGGGCGCTGGAGCCCGACCGTGGTGGGCGCTCCGCGGCTGCGCCGCTACCAGGTGTTTGGCCACCTGTTCGCCGCAGTCGACGGCGTGGGCTACCGCCTGGACCGCCACCCCACCATGTCGCGCCACCCGGTCACCCCCATGGGCGAATCGGACCTGCGCCGCCACCTGGCCGCCCAGACCGCGCGCCGCACCGAACTGGTGGACATGGTGCAACTCAAGTCGGGCGACGCGCACGCCCAACTCACGGCCTGCCTGCAACCCGCCCCCGACACCCCCACCGACGTGCCCATCGTGTTGATCGATGTGCTCGACGACGAGACCCTGCTCGAGGCGGGCCGCCTGGTCTGGAGCCAGCGCGGCCCGGGTTTGTTCAGTGCCTCGTCTTCGGGCCTGTGCTACGCCCTGACCCGCTACTGGCAACACCAGGGCTGGCTGCCCCGCCCCGCCGGCCTGCCCGAGGCCACGGCGGTGCCGCAGATCGCGGCGGTCAGTGGCAGTTGCTCGCCGGTCTCGGCGGCGCAGATCCGCTGGGCCCGCGCCCAGGGCTTTGCCACCGAGCGCCTGAACGTGGCGGCCTGCCTGCAACCCCAGCAGCGCGAAGCCGAGTTGCAACGCCTGCTCACCCAGGCCGGCGCCGCCCTGGCGGCGGGTCGCAGTGTGGTGGTCTTCAGCGCCGAAGGCCAGGACGACCCCGAGGTGCTGGCCTTTGACCAGCACGCGGCCCGGGCCGGGCTGAGCCGCAGCGAGGCCGCGCGCTGTGTCGGTGCGGGCCTGGCCGAGGTCATGAAACGCCTGCTGGACCAGCACCCCCTGCAACGCGTGGTGGTGGCCGGCGGCGACAGCTCGGGCGAGGTGGCCAGCGTGCTGGGCATCGAGGCCCTGACCGTGTTGGCCCGCCTGACCCCCGGCGCACCGCTGTGCCGCGCCTGGTCCGGCGAGGCTCGGCGCGATGGGCTGGAGCTGATCCTCAAGGGAGGACAGATGGGGGGCGAATCGTTTTATGGGCAGGCCTTGAACGGCGGCGCTTGAACAGGCTGATCTGGCGGACAAATCGACATCTGCCCCTGTTGCGGACCAGGCCCGCGGTGAACACTGGCGACCATGCCCCTGATCACCCCGCCCCAACCCAGCGCCTCGCGGTCCCGCCCCCGGGCCGCCGCCGCCCTCGCCTCCACCCCCAACCACTCGACAGCCCACTCGGCAGCCCACCGGGCCGCCCCCTTGCCGACGCCCCCGGCGCCCCCGCTGCGACCACTCGCTGACCGCGGCTGGCTGCGCTGCGCCGTGCCTGTCCACTGCGGCGGCCTGGGGGGCGAGGCTCGGGAACTGGGGCCGCTGATGGCCGAACTGCGCCAGCAAGACCCGGCCCTGGCCGCGCTGTTCTGGTCGCAACGCCTGGCCATCGAGTTCCTGGTGCAAACCCCCAACGGGGCCCTGCGCGAGCACCTGTTGCCCGATGTCCTGCGGGCCGAGCGCGCCGCCACCGTGCCGATCACCCTGGCGCAGTCCCTGCTCAGCGCCCACGACACGGGCCGGGGCTGGCAACTCAGCGCCCCCCGATTGCAGGCGTTCAACACCTCGGTCGACGGCTTCTCGTTTGTCGCACCGGTGCAGCTGGACGGTCAACAGGGCTGGTGCTGCCTGCGCAGCGAAGAGGACGGCTTCGACGTCCTGCCCGCCCAGGCCCAGCCCCCCGCCCACGTTCACGCCCACACCGCCTCCGCGCCTACCGAAGCGCAGGCCTCGGCGATCCGGCTCCGGCAGGTCTTTTTCAGGGAGGATGAATGGCTGGGCGAGCAGGCCCTGGAGGCCGCGCTGCAACCGGTGTGCGCGGCGCTGGGGCCACCGCCGACCAACCCACGCCTGCACGTTGGCTGACCCCGGCCACCCCGGCTGGCGGGGCTGCCAAGCCCAAGCGGGCCCGGACTGGGCGCTCAGGGGCTGGCGCCTGACGTCCTCCGGGTCGTCGCCCGCGCGGGGAAGTCAGCCCCTTGGCCTGATCCATGGGGGGCCCGAGGCGTGAAGGCTTGAGCTTGGCCCCCGATCCTGCGTTCCAGCGGGTGCGACCGAGCCCCCCTTCGCCCCCGCCCGATGCAGCGCCAAAGGGGCATCGGGCCCGCCCCCCCTGCTGCATTTGCACACAATCGGGGGATTGGAAGACGCGGACGTCACCGACAGAATGGGCCATGGACACGCCAGACGCCCCCAAAATCCGCCAGCTGCGCCTGGCCGTGCACGACACCCTCGCCGCACTGGAAGAACTGTTGATGGTGTTGCGGGTGGCCTACCGCAGCCCCGAAGCGGTGGCCGCCGAGGAACTGACCGCGCGCCTGCTGCACGCCGGCCAAGGGCCCCGCCCCAGCCCTGGGCCCGACGCCGCCGCCCAGCGCGGGCCCGAACCGGGCCCAGGTCAGCCGCCCAGTCGCCCTGATTTGTGACAAATCAAATCCCAGACAGATCAGCTTTTAGCATTTAATAGGCCGCCGTGGGCAGCGACTTTAGAAATCTTTGCAAGCAATGTTGAATTCTTGATAAAAGTTGTCAACCGGAATCCTGCGGCGCTCGTTGTAGCGCCATCCACGGAGATTCCTGATGACTTCCTGCCTCAAAGATTGCCCTGTCAACGCCTGGCCCCACGACGACCGCGACCGCAAGCGCAGCCCCCGTTGAAACGCCACTGACACGGCCAGCCCCCCACTGAGGGCTGACCAGCGGCCCCGCCTGCCGACCTTGTTGGCTCCGCCGGTCCCCCGCTGCACCACCAGGCCCACCGGCCTCTCCCCGCCTCCAAGCGCCCGATCCGGGCGCTTTTTGCTGCCCGTTTCGTCCCCCGCGGCGGCCCCCCCTCCGGCCCTCGGCGGCCCTGACGGACACCCGAGCGACACCCGCCCCCTTCGACGATGACAGCCCCAACCAAGCGCGAAGGCTGAATCCCGGCGCCAGCCCGCCGCCCCCGTGCCAGGGCGCAGTCGTTGGCGCAAAATGAAGGGATGCAACTCAATTACATCGCCAACGCCTCGGTGCCCTCCTCGTCGGGCAAGACACTGCCTGTGATCGATCCGTCGGACGGCCAGGTTTTTGACCACATTCAGCGCAGCAACGCGCAAGACATTGACGACGCGGTGCGTGCCGCCCGCCAGTGCTACGAGACCGTCTGGTCCCGCCTCAGCGCCGCCGAACGCGGCCGCCTGCTGATGCGCCTTTCGGTCAAAGTGGCCGAACACGCCGAAGAACTGGCCGCGCTGGAGCAGCGCGACTGCGGCAAACCCACCAAACAGGCCAAGGCCGACGCGCTGGCCCTGGTGCGCTATTTCGAGTTCTACGCCGGTGCCGCCGACAAGTTCCATGGCGACACCATCCCCTATCAGGAGGGCTACAGCGTGCTGACCTGGCGCGAACCCCATGGCGTGACCGGCCATGTGGTGCCCTGGAACTACCCGATGCAGATCTTCGGCCGCAGCGTCGGGGGGGCCCTGGCCGCAGGCAATGTCTGCGTGGTCAAGCCCGCCGAAGACGCCTGCCTGTCGCTGATCCGGGTCGCCCAGTTGGCGGCCGAGGTGGGCTTCCCGGCTGGCGCCATCAACATCGTGACCGGCTATGGCCACGAGGTTGGCGATGCCCTGGCGCGCCACCCCGGCATCGACCACATCAGCTTCACCGGCAGCCCCAAGGTGGGCACCTTGATCCAGCAGGTGGCGGCCGAGCGCCACTGCCCGGTCACCCTGGAGCTGGGTGGCAAGAGCCCGCAGATCATTTTTGAAGACGCCGACCTGGACGCCGCGGTGCCGGTGATCATCAACGCCATCGTGCAGAACGCGGGCCAGACCTGCTCGGCCGGCTCGCGCGTGCTGATCCAGGAAAGCATTTACGAAGCCCTGCTGGCCCGACTGGGCCAGGCCTTTGAAGCCCTGCGGGTGGGCCCGGCGAGCATGGACCTCGACGTGGGCCCGTTGATCCGCCAAACCCAGCAACAGCGCGTGTGGGACTTCCTGTCCGACGCCCAGGTGGCTGGCATCCAGATGGTGGCCCAGGGCCGCATCGTCGACCAGGCCCCTGAAACCGGCTACTACCAGGCCCCCACCCTGCTGCGCGATGTGCCCGTGGACCACCGACTGGCCCAGGAAGAGGTGTTTGGCCCGGTACTGGCGGCCATGAGCTTCCGCGACGAAGACCATGCGATCGAACTCGCCAACGCCACCGATTTCGGCCTGGTGGCCGGTGTCTGGACGCGCGACGGCGGCCGCCAGTTCCGCATGGCCAAGCGCCTGCGCAGCGGCCAGGTGTTCATCAACAACTACGGCGCAGGCGGCGGGGTGGAACTCCCCTTCGGCGGCGTCAAGTCCTCGGGCTATGGCCGCGAAAAAGGGTTTGAAGCCCTGTACGGCTTCACCACCCTCAAGACCGTGGCCATCCGCCACGGCTGAGCCCACTTCTCGCCGCTCGCCCGCACCGGCCCATGGGGCTGTGGCGGGCGCTGGGGCGCTTCATACCTAGAAACATCAGGAGATCTTCCATGCGCGCACAAGATAAATCCGTCATCGTCACCGGCGCCGGCAATGGCATTGGCGAAGGCATTGCCAAGCGTCTGGCCGCCGAGGGCGCCAAAGTGCTGGTCAACGACATCAACGAAGCCGGCGGCCAGCGCGTGGTGGCCGAGATCATCGCGGCCGGTGGCCAGGCGGCCTTCTTCAAGGCCGACGTGACCCAGTCGGCCCAGGTCAAGGCCCTGGTCGACGAGGCCGTGCGCCTGTACGGCAAGCTCGACGCCATGGTCAACAACGCGGGCTGGACGCACCGCAACCGCCCGGCACTCGAGGTGCCCGAAGAAGAGTTCGACCGCTGCTACGCGATCAACGTCAAGAGCATCTACCTCGCCACGCTGCACGCCACGCCGGTGTTCCGTGCCCACGGTGGCGGCAGTTTCGTCAACATCGCCTCGACCGCCGGCGTGCGCCCGCGCCCCGGCCTGACCTGGTACAACGGCTCCAAGGGCGCCGTCATCACCACCAGCAAGTCGCTGGCGGCCGAGCTGGGCCCGGACAACATCCGCGTCAACTGCATCAACCCGGTGTTCAACCCCGACACCGGCCTGGCGGCTGAGTTTGCGGGGGGCCCGGTGGACGAAGAACGCCGCGCCAAGTTCCGCGCCACCATCCCGCTGGGCCGCTTCTCCACCGCCCTCGACGTGGCCAACGCCGCGCTGTACCTGGTGTCGGACGAGGCGTCCTTCATCTCGGGCGTGTGCATCGAGGTCGACGGCGCGCGCTGCGTCTGAGGCCAGCCTCACCGGGGTCAGGGACACCCCTGAGCCCCGATCCGAAGCGCGGGCTTCTGGTGTAAGGTGGCGGTTGGTGCCTCGGCACCTTCCTCATTTGTTCACTTTTTGAGCCTGCTCCGGCATGTCAGACCGACTCCCCCAAAGCCCTGCGCCCCGCAACATCCCTGTGCTGGACTTGCGCCAGCCGGCGCCGGTGCGGCCGCTGACCCAGCCTTTGCTGCCAGCCCAGGGGGGGCTCAGTGACCGCCTGCACCGGCCCTTGCGCGACCTGCGCATCAGTGTCACCGACCGCTGCAACTTTCGGTGCAGCTACTGCATGCCCAAGGAGGTGTTCGACAAGGACTACCCCTACCTGCCGCAGACCTCGCTGCTGAGTTTTGAAGAGATCACCACGCTGGCGCGCCAGTTCCTGGCCCACGGCGTGCGCAAGATCCGCCTCACCGGCGGTGAGCCGCTGCTGCGCAAGCACCTGGAACGGCTGATCGAGCAACTGGCCGCGCTGCGCACCGTCGACGGGGTGCCCCCCGACCTGACGCTGACCACCAACGGATCGCTGCTGACCCGCAAGGCGGCCAGCCTCAAGGCGGCCGGGCTGCAGCGGGTCACGGTCAGCCTGGATGGGCTGGACGACGCGGTGTTCCGGCGCATGAACGATGTGGACTTTCCGGTCCGCGATGTGCTGGCCGGCATCGAGGCGGCCCAGGCGGCTGGCCTGGGTGCCGACGGCGGCTTGAAGGTCAACATGGTCGTCAAGCGCGGCACCAACGAAGACCAGATCCTTCCCATGGCGCGCCACTTCCGTGGCAGCGGCGTGCCCCTGCGCTTCATCGAGTACATGGACGTTGGGGCCACCAATGGCTGGCGCATGGACGAGGTGCTGCCCTCGGCCCAGGTCATCGAGCGCCTGCGCGAAGCCTTTCCCCTGGTGCCGCTGGAGGCGGCCGCCCCCGGCGAGACCGCGCAACGCTGGGGCTACGCCAACGCCGACGGCGTGTGGGACCCGGCCCTCGGCGAGGTGGGGGTCATCAGCAGCGTGACCCAGGCCTTCTGCCGCGACTGCAACCGCGCGCGGCTGTCCACCGAAGGCCAGCTCTACCTGTGCCTGTTCGCCAGCCAGGGCCATGACCTGCGCAGCCTGCTGCGCGGCGGCGCCAGCGAGGCCGAACTGGCCTCGGCCATCGCGCACATCTGGCAGGGGCGCGGCGACCGCTACTCCGAGCTGCGCGCCCAACGCCCACCCGACACCGCCCTGCCCGCGGGCAGCGGCCAACGCCGGGTCGAGATGAGCTACATCGGTGGCTGACCCCGCCGGGCTGGCCCCCCCCCGGGGGGCGCAAGACATCACCGGCCTGGTGCTGGCCGGTGGTTTGGGCCAGCGCATGGGCCGCGAAAAAGGCCTGCAACCCTTTGGCGGCCAGCCGCTGGCGGCACGGGCCCTGCAACGCCTGCGCGGCCAGACCGGGCTGCAGGCGGTGAATGCCAACCGCGAATGGGCCGCCTACACCGCCCTGGGCGCCCCCGTGTGGCCCGATGCCGAACCGGCCCAGGCGCTTGGGCCGCTGGCCGGGGTGTTGAGCGGCCTGCAACGCGCCAGCACGCCCTGGCTGCTGACCGTGCCCTGCGATGTGCCCTGCTTCCCCTTGGACCTGGCAGCGCGCCTGAGCGCGGGCCTGGTGCAGGCCCAGACCCGGGGCCCGCATGCGATGGCGGTGGTGCGCGCCTGGGCGCCCCACGACGACGCCCTGCTGCAGTGGGACCTGGCCCCGGTCCACCCGCCCGAGCCCCCCGAGGGGCCCGCCCCGCGTCAGCCGGTGTTTGCCCTGCTGCACCGCAGCCTGGCCGAGGACCTGGCGCAGTGGCTGGCCGGCGGCGGGCGCAAGGTGGGGGCCTGGATGGCCCGCCACCCCTCGGTCGAGGTGACGTTCGAAGCCGCCCACACGCCGGCCTGGGCATTTGCCAACGCCAACACCCTGCCCGCCCTGCGGGCGCTGGAGAACCGCCCCGGCTTGACCGAGGGCTGAAAGGGGCCGGACCGAAGACTGACCGCGCGCCCACCGGGCGAGATCAGGCGGGACGATTCAGGCCCCGGCGCCGGGGCCCGTGCGCACACCGCGCGCCCTCAGTTGGAGGCCCCCACGCGCCGCTGGCGCGCACCGGCGCGCATCGGTGCACACCCGCGCACACCGGGACTCAGCGTCGGCCCAGCGCCTTCTCGACCCCCATGTTGGCCAGCGCGTCGGCCCGTTCGTTGCCCGGGTCGCCCGCGTGGCCCTTGACCCAGCGCCATTCGATCTGATGCCCCCCCGTGGCGACCAGCGCATCCAGGCGCTGCCACAGTTCGGCGTTCTTCACGGGTTGCTTGGCGGCGGTCTTCCAGCCCTTGGCTTTCCAGCCGTGGATCCACTCGGTGATGCCCTTGCGCACGTACTCGCTGTCCAGGAACAAGGTGACCTGACAGGGGCGCTTGAGGGCGCTGAGCGCTTCAATCACCGCCATCATCTCCATGCGGTTGTTGGTGGTGCCGAGTTCGCCGCCAAACAGCTCTTTCTCGAACGTGCCGGACTTCAGCAGCACGCCCCAGCCCCCCGGGCCCGGGTTGCCCTTGCAGGCCCCATCGGTGTAGATCACAACAGAATTCAAAACTCAATTTCCTTCAGATTCAAACGGCATGGCCTGGGGCCCTGGGGGCGTGCGGTGCTGGCGATTGACCGCCGGCACCGACACCCCGGCAGGGCGACGGGCCTGCTTCCAGGCCGGTCCCAGCAGGTGCATGCCACGCACCCGCTTGACGGCCACCAAAAAATAAGCGGCACCAAAGATGGGCCACCAGCGTTCGCCAGCGGCGTCCATCCATTCAAAGCGGCGCAGCCAGGTCTCGCTGTCCACCGCCGGGCGGTAGCAGCCAAAGTGGGCGGTTTCGACCTCGAAGCTCAACAGGCGCAGCCAGTCGCGCAAGCGCAGGTACCCCAGAAAGTCACCGCCCCCCGGCAGGTACAGGCGCCCGCCGCCCCAGCGCTGGTACAGCCGCGCCCGGCGTTGCCGGGCACCCCACAGACTGGTTGGGTTGAAGCAGCTGATCACCACCCGCCCATCGGGCACCAGGACCCGCTCCACCTCACGCAAGGTGGTGTGGGGGTCGTGCGACAGCTCCAGCGTGTGCGGCAGCACCACCAGGTCCAGACTGGCCTCAGGAAAGGGCAAGGCGGCGTAATCGGTGAGCAAGGCGGCCCGGGGTCGCGGCTCGCCCGCCTCGGCCAGCGGCGCCAGGCTCAGTGCCTCCAGCGAGTCCACCGCCAACCAGGGGTGCGGCATGCGGTTGCGGCGCAGGGCCGGCAACTCAGGCAGGCCCAACTGCAGGCTGTAGTAGCCAAACAGGTCGGCCACCGCCTCGTCCATGCGGGCTTGCTCCCAGGCCAGCAGGTAGCGGCCCGGCGGGGTTTGAAACCAATCGTGAAGCGACAACATGGGCAAGCGACCAAGAAGACCAGTGAGGGAATGAAAAGTGCATCAACCCGTGTGCCAAGAAGTGCGAAACTGCAGGGTTGCAGCCCCACAGACGCCGCCCCCGGCGACGGGCGCAGGCTTGCAGCCGCCCAACCCCAAGCATAGCGCCTGCCAGCCCCGCAGCAGGCCGTCCAAGTTCCTATAATCCGCCCGTCCATGACCTTTGAACTCATTCCCCTGCCGGCCTTCACGGACAACTACATCTGGCTGCTCCACGACGGGCAGCGGGCCCTGGTGGTGGACCCCGGACAGGCCCAACCCGTGTTGGACGCCCTGGCCCAGCGGCCGGGGCTGACGCTCGAAGCCATCCTCATCACCCACCACCACGCCGACCACACCGGGGGCGTGGCCGCCCTGCGCGAAGCCACCCAGGCCCACGTCTGGGGCCCCGCACGGGAGCGCCTGCCCGAGCCGCTGCAGCGCGTGCAAGGCGGCCAGCGCGTGCTGGCACTGGGCCTGGACTTTGAGGTCTTGGATGTGCCGGGCCACACCGCGGGCCACATCGCCTTCCACCACCCCGATGTCGGTGGTCAGGGCCTGCTGTTCTGCGGTGACACCTTGTTTTCGGGCGGCTGCGGCCGCCTGTTCGAGGGCACGCCCGCCCAGATGCTGCAGTCGCTGGACCAATTGGCGGCCCTGCCGGGCAGCACCCGGGTCTGCTGCACGCACGAGTACACGCTGTCGAACCTGCGTTTTGCGCGCGCCGTCGAACCCGACAACTCGGCGCTGCTCGACTACCAGCACCGCTGCCAGGCCCTGCGTGACCAGGGCCTGCCCACCCTGCCCTCCAGCGTTGCGCTGGAGCGCGCCATCAACCCTTTTCTGCGCTCACGCGAGGCCTCAGTGATCCGAGGCGTCCGGCAACACGACCCCGCCGCCGATGGCGCTGACGAGGTCGCCGTGTTCGCCAGCCTGCGTGAATGGAAGAACCAGTTCCAATGAAACTCATCACCGCGGCCTGCCTGGCCGGCCTGCTGTGGCTCACCGGTTGCGCCACTGCACCCGGCCCCGCCTCCCCCACGGCCAACGACACCGCCCCCCTGCACAGCACCCCCAACGCCAACCGCCCCGCGATGTCGCTGAGCCTGAGCCCGCAGCACACGCTGCAGCCCATCGCGCCCAGCCCCTGGAGCTCGCGCCCGGTGGCCACCACCGCCGCGCCGGCAGACATTTGGCAGCGCATCCGCGCGGGCTACGCCATGCCGGACCTGAACAGCGACCTGGTGCGCGACCGGGAGCAGTGGTACACGACCCGGCCCGATTACATCTTTCGGATGACCGAGCGCTCGCGCAAGTACCTGTTCCACATCGTCGAAGAGCTGGAGCGCCGGGGCATGCCAACCGAGCTCGCCCTGCTGCCCTACATCGAAAGCGCATTCAACCCGCAGGCCGTGTCGTCGGCCAAGGCCGCAGGCATGTGGCAGTTCATGCCCGCCACCGGCACCACCTTCGACCTCAAGCAGAACGTGTTCCGCGACGACCGCCGCGATGTGCTGGCCTCGACCCGCGCGGCGCTCGACTACCTGCAAAAGCTCTACAACCTGTTTGGCGACTGGCACCTCGCGCTGGCCGCTTACAACTGGGGCGAAGGCAATGTGGGCAAGGCGATTGCCCGCAACCAGAAGCAAGGCCTGGGCACCGGCTACCTGGACCTGAGCATGCCCAACGAAACCCGCTACTACGTGCCCAAGTTTCAGGCGGTGAAGAACATCGTGGCCAACCCGGAGCTGTTCCGCGCCGAGCTGCCCGACATCCCGAACCACCCGTACTTTGAAACCGTGGACATCCCCGGTGACATCGACGTCGCGCTGGCCGCCAAGCTGGCCGATGTGCCGCTGGCCGACTTCAAGGCGCTCAACCCCTCGGTGCACCGCCCGGTGATCCTGGCCGCGGGCACGCCGCAGATCCTGCTGCCCTGGGACAACGCCACCATCTTCAAGCGCAACCTCGACGCCTACCACGAGCGCCTGGCCAGCTGGACCGCCTGGACCGCGCCCAGCACCATGTCGGTGGCCGCCGCTGCGCAGCGCGTGGGCATGAGCGAGTACGACCTGCGCAACATCAACAACATCCCGCCGCGCATGCTGATCAAGGCCGGCTCGGCGCTGATCGTGTCGCGCCAGGGCTCGCTGGACAACGACGTCACGGGCCGCGTGGCCGAGACCGGGCAACTCAACCTGGCCCCCGAGATCGTGACCCGACGCACCACCGTCAAGGCGGGTCGCAAAGACACCTTGGTCAGCATCGCCCAGCGCTACAAGGTGTCGATCAGCCAGGTGGCGGATTGGAACGACTTGAAGTCTGGCGCCTCGCTCAAGCCGGGGCAGAGTCTGGTGCTGTTCTTGCCGGTGTCGGCGCGCAGCAACGCGGCCCCCACCCCCCAGGCCAGCCAGGCGGCCAAGTCCGGCCGCCCCCAGCACGCCAGCGCCAGCAAGGCGCCGGTGCGTGCGGCCGCGCCGCGCACGGACAGCCGCAAAAAGCGTTGATCGCCCCACCCGCCCGGCGCCCTGACGGGCGCGGGCCGGCCACCCCAGCCGCGGCACCGCGCTGGCACCTCACTGGCACCGCGCTGGTGGCGATGGCAGGCCTCAGGCCTTGAAGCGGTCCTTGGCGCGGCGCGCAAACTCATTGGTGTAGACCTTGCTCAGGTCGACGCGCTCGGCCTTCAGGGCAGGGTCGAAGGTGGCCAGTGCACGCAAGGCCGTGCGAGGGCCTTCCTCGGGCACCAGACCATCCAGTGACAGGGCTTCGCGCACCTTGCCAAAGGCCGCCAGGTACAGGGCCCGGTCACCGAGCAGGTAACTCTCGGGCACGGTTTGCAGCAGGTCCGAGGGGCCGGCCGTCTGCAGCCATTTGAGCGCATGGACGATCGCATTCGTCAGCGCCTGCACGGTGCGTGGGTGGCGCTTCACGTAGTCACTGGGGGCGTACAGGCTGCCCGCCGGCATCAGGCCGCCAAACACATCGTCCGCCCCCTTGAGGGTACGGGTGTCGGCGATCACCCTGATCTCGCCCTTTTGCTCCAGCTGCGTGACCACCGGGTCCACGTTGCTGATCACGTCGATGCTGCCCGATCGTAGTGCGGCCAGCGCGCCGGCCTGCACGCCCACGCCCTGGAAGCTCACCTCGCTGGGCTTGAGGCCCGCCCGCGCCAGCAGCAGGTTGACCACCGTGTTGGTCGACGACCCGGGGGACGACACGCCCACCTTGCGGCCGCGCAAATCACCGAGGCCACGGTAGTGGGGCAGCGTCTTCTGCGACACCCCCACCACCACCTGGGGTGCGCGCCCCATGAGCACAAAGGCCTTCAGGGCCTGCTGACGCACCTGCCAGGTGATGGTGTGCTCGAACGCCCCGGCGCACACATCGCAAGGGCCGCTGAGCACCGCCTGCAAGGCGCGCGCGCCCCCCACGAAATCACGGATGTCGACGTCCAGGCCCTCGGCCTTGAAGTAGCCCAGGGCTTCGGCCACGGTCAGCGGCAGGTAGTAAAACGTGCCTTTGCCGCCCACGGCAATCGACACCGAGCTTTGTTCCAGTTTGGGCTGGGCGCGCAACGCCGGCGCGGCCACGACCGCAGCCAGGCCCGCGCCAAGGCAGGCACGCCGGTTCAGCACAAAGGGGGTCATCCGAAAAAATCCTCTCTGCTCGGGAGACGCAAGAGTTGGTGAAACAAAAAGACGGGGGGACGCATGGCCACGGGGCTTCAGCCCCGCCATGGTGGCCGGCACGCGACCGACCGGCCCAGCTCAAGGCGCAGGCGGCTCAGCGGTAGCCCGCGAACAGGATGGCGACATTGACCACCAAGCCTGCCACCCAGACGGCGCTGCGCGCAGTCGGCAGGCCCCCCACGTACATCATGATGTAGAGCAGGCGCAGGAGCACATACACAAAAGCCAGGATGTCGAGCAAGGTTTGTGCCGCGCCAAGTTGGTGCGCGATCACCACGGCCCCAATGAAGAACGGCAGCCCTTCAAAGCTGTTGGCCTGGGCCGCGTTGGCACGGGCCCGCCAGTCGGTCTGGCCCGCCAGCCACTGACGCGGGTGGTGGTTGTCATAGCCGCCCTCCCGGCGCGGCTTGTTGAACATGCCGTACTTGGCAATGCCTGCACACACGATCGGCAGCAGGGCTGCGACCAGCACGCACCAATAGGCCACGGTGAAACGAGCGAAATGCAGGGTGTTCATGGAGAGACAGGCCCGTCCCACACGGGACGCAAGCGATGAGAGAGGGACATAGACACAGACCACCGGTCAGGCTCAACCCCTCGGCGGCCTCTGAACCGGCGGCGCTATTACATCATGAGCGCGCAGGCCAGGCGCGCCTGGGGTTGTGACCCAGGTCACGCAGGCGCCTCGAATCAGCGCCCGGTTGCGCACCGTCGCCCCCAGCGGCAGCCGCCGGCGCCGCGCAGCGCTAGGCGGTGCTCAACGGCGGTCTGCCAGCGCGTGGGCAATGGTGCCCAGGTCCACGTACTCGAGTTCACTGCCCACTGGCACGCCACGCGCCAGGCGGGTGACCTTCAAGCCGCGAGACTTGAGCCCTTCGCTGACCACGTGCGCCGTGGCCTCGCCTTCGGCCGTGAAGTTGGTGGCCAGGATCACCTCCTGAACCACGCCATCGCAGGCCCGTTTGAACAGCAGGTCAATGCCGATCTCCTGGGGGCCAATGCCATCCAGCGGACTGATGCGCCCCAGCAGCACAAAGTACAGGCCTTTGTAGGCGGCGGTGCGCTCGAGCGCCGCCTGGTCGGCCGGGGTCTCGACCACGCACAGGCGCGTCAGGTCGCGGCTGGGGTCCAGGCAGGTGGCACAGACCACCTGCTGGGTGAAGGTGTGGCAGCGCTCGCAATGGCGCATGCTGGCACTCGCCTCCTGCAAGGCCCGCGCCAGCAACTGGGCGCCTTCGCGGTCGCTTTGCAGGAGGTGGTAAGCCATGCGCGACGCCGACTTCTGCCCGACACCGGGCAAGCGGCGCAGGGCAGCGATCAAGGCGTCGAGCGAATGGGTGTCAGACATGGGTGGCGGCCCCCAGGGGCCGGGCCGGCCGGTTCAAGCGCGGGTTCAGAACGGGAACTTCATGCCACCGGGCAGGCCCGGCATGCCAGCGGTGATCTTGCCCATCTTTTGCTCGGAGGTTTCTTCGGCCTTGCGCACCGCGGCATTGAAGGCGGCGGCCACCAGGTCTTCGAGCATGTCCTTGTCGTCGGCCAGCAGGCTGGGGTCGATGGTGACGCGCTTGACGTCGTGCTTGCAGGTCATCAAGACCTTCACCAGACCGGCGCCAGACTCCCCTTCGACCTCGATGTGGGCCAGTTCTTCCTGGGCCTTCTTGAGATTGTCCTGCATGGCCTGGGCTTGTTTCATGAGGCCGGCGAGTTGTCCCTTGTTGAACATGGTCGGGGTCTTTCTTGGAATGGTTGGAGAAATGAACAGGAAAAAAACGGCTCAGCCGGACTCAGCCCACAGGGCTCAGGCCGGCTTGAGGGTGCCAGGCACGATTTTCGCGCCAAAGTCACGCATCAAAGTCTGCACAAAGGGGTCGGACAGGATCACGTCCTCGGCCAGCTTCTGGCGCGCCGCGGCGGCCGCGGCATTGCGCCGCGCCGGGCTGTCGGTGACCGGCCCGATCTCGACCGCGATCTGCTGCGTCAACCCCGCCTGTTGCAGGGCCTGGCGCAAACGCTCCCGGCTGTTGGGTTGGTTCAGCGAGTCACGCTCGACGCGCAAGGTCCACAGGGCCTCGGTGCGCGACACCAGTTGGGACTGCAGTGCCAGTTCGCGCACCAGCGCCGTGATGGCCTCGGCCGCCGCGAGGCGCTGCACCACCTCGTGCCAGAAACGACCGTCTTCGGTGTCGGTGTAGGTGGGGTCGATGCGCGAGGCCGCGTGCACGTCGTAGCGTTGCGCGGTGCGCTCGCCGGGCTCGGGCTGTACCCGCACGGGCACGGCCATCAACTGCGGCGCATCGCCCGCGGGGCGCACGGCACCGGCCGGCGGCACGGGGGCCTGGGGGTCGCGCACCGGCAAGGCCCGGCCCGGCACCGCCACCGGGGTGGACACCACCGAGCCGTCATCGGGCCATTCCTGCGCCCAGTCGGGCGGGCCATCGTCTTCATCGACCTGCGGCCCGGCGTCGGGCAACACATCGCCCCAGCGGTCGTCGTCCGCCTCGGCAGCACTGGACTCCGACGCCACGGGGGCCGGCGCCGGTCGGGCGTCGGGCTGAGCCTGGGGCGCAGCGGGGGTCTCTGGGGCCTGCACTGCGGAGGCTGCGGGTGGTGCCGGGGGGGTGACAGCCGACGGCGCCCTGGCGGCCGTCGTCGCCACCGGGGCTTGAACGGGGGCGGCCTCCCAAGGCGCGACCGGGGTGGGTGTCGGGGCGCGTGTCGGGGCTGCTGGCGCGGTAGGCGAAGCCTCGGGCGCCACTGCGACCGACGTGCCCACGGGCGCGGCAGGCGCCGCCATCACGGCGGCTTCGGGGGCTGCTGGGCTCACTGGGGCCGCCGTGGCGGGGGCCGCAACAGCCTCAGCGGGCGCGGCCCTTGCCGGAGTCGCCGGGGCCGCCGTGACCGCCACAGGGGCCGGGGCCACCACCGGGGGCGGCATCGCGGCCACCGGCGCAGAGGGCACGGGGACCGCCGCCGCAGGCGCCGGCTCAGGATTCAGAGTTTTTTTTTCAGCCAGGGCCGCCGCGGCCGTCAGCACCGATGGCGACTTGGGGCCACCGTGCGCGGTCTTGAAGGCCAGCAAGCGCAGCAAGACCATGGTCAGTGCGGCGTACTCGTCGGGCGCCAGGCCCAACTCGGCGCGGCCATGCAGGCACATGCTGTAGAGCAACTGGGTCTCGTCGGGCGGCATCAGGAGCGACAGGCGCGCCATCTCGACCACTTCGGCATCGCGGCCCTCGGCCGCAGCGGCCATCTGAGGCACGGCCTGGAACACCGCCATGCGCTGCAGCACCGCGGTCATTTCTTCCAGCGTGGAGGCGGCCGACAAACCGTTGAGGCGCAAGGCCTCGGTGGTCTCGACCACCGTGCGGCCATCGCCCTCGGCCAGGGCGCCGATCAGGCGGAACACATGGCTGCGGTCCACGCTGCCCAGCATCTGGCGCACACCGGCTTCCAGCAGCTGCCCACTGCCAAAGGCAATGGCCTGGTCGGTCAGCGACAGCGCATCGCGCATCGAGCCACGGGCCGCCCGCGACAGCAGGCGCAGGGCGCCCTCCTCGGCCGGCACTGATTCTTTGCCGAGCACCTGGGTCAGGTGCTCGAGCACGGTCTCGGGGGCCATGGGGCGCAGGTTGAACTGCAGGCAACGCGACAGCACGGTGACCGGCACCTTCTGCGGGTCGGTCGTGGCCAGCACGAACTTCAGGTACTCAGGCGGTTCCTCGAGCGTCTTCAACATCGCGTTGAAGGCGGTGTTGGTGAGCATGTGCACCTCGTCGATCATGAAGACCTTGAAGCGCCCCTGCACCGGCTTGTAGACCGCCTGCTCCAGCAGCGACTGGACCTCATCGACCCCACGGTTGGAGGCCGCGTCGAGCTCGGTGTAGTCGACAAAACGACCGCTGTCGATGTCGGTGCACGCCTGGCAGACACCACACGGGCGGCTGGTGATGCCCCCCTGGCCGTCCACCCCCACGCAGTTGAGCGACTTGGCCAAAATCCGCGACACCGTCGTCTTGCCCACACCGCGGGTCCCCGTGAACAGGTAAGCGTGGTGCAGGCGCTGGGTCTCCAGCGCGTTGCCCAGGGCTTGCACGACGTGCTCCTGCCCCACCATTTCAGTGAAATTGCGGGGGCGGTACTTTCGGGCGAGCACGAGATAGGACATCCCATGATTCTATGTGCCCCGCCGACCCCAGCCGGGGCTGACCGGCGGGAGCCCTTCAGAATTGATTCATCCTCGCGGCGCACCATGGTCCTTTTCACCTCCCCAGGAAGGGACACCATGGCCACCGCTCACCCGCAACGCTTCAACCCGCCCACCCTCTGGCTGCATTGGCTGATGGCCCTGCTGCTGGTGGCTGTGGTGTTGAGCATCGAACTGCACGAACTCTGGCCCAAGGGCGACCCCACCCGCGCCCTGCTGAAGGCTTGGCATTTCCAGCTGGGCCTGGCGGTGTTTGCCCTGCTGTGGCTGCGTTTGCTGTTGCGCTGGGCCGGCCCCAGGTCACCCGCTGTTCAGCCCCCACTGGCCCGATGGCAAGCCCGCCTGTCACACGGGGTGCAAGGGGGCCTGTACCTGCTGATGGCGGCCCTGCCACTGCTGGGCTGGCTGTCGATGAACGCCAAAGGCAAGACCCTGGTGTTGTGGGGCGTTTGGAGCCTGCCCTTGCTGCTGAACCCGGACGCCGCCCTCGCCCACACCCTGGAAGACTGGCACGAATGGGGCGCCAACCTGGGCATGGCCCTGGTGGCGCTGCACACCGTCGCCGCGCTGGTGCACCACTTTGTGCAAGGCGACAACACCTTGACCCGCATGCTGCCAGGCCGCCGCTGAGGCGGCATGGGCTGCTGAAGGTGCACGGCGGCCCCCGCCCAGGCGCTGGCATGGCCCCCCCGGGCGCGTGGCCATGCCGTGACGACCCGGGCCACCCCGGCGAACCCGCACCCGGCCCAGAGCGAACGGATCCACCCGCCTGGTCGGTCGACACCAACCCAGCCCGTCGATCCTCGCTGGGTTCACGGCGATGCGTGGGCGTGGCGCGCCAGCGGGCGCCCCACCCGCGCCAGAGTGTCGTGAAGTGGGACTGGGCTGCGCGATTCTGGCCCGCCAGCCCGAACCAGGGGGCGGCATCGCATATACTCTCGCCTTGACGGGCCTCCCCGCATGGTGAAGCGGCCAACCGGGTCAGGTGGGGAACCAAGCAGCCCTAACTGTGGAGCCAGTGCCGGGGGTAAGGCTCGTCAACTTCTTCTTTCGAACCGTTGTGGGGTGCCCACCGAGAGCCCGCTGAAGCGCAACGGTTTGTCCAGGCCTACCGCCAATCCCCCTTGCCCCGCCCCGATCCGCTGTTGCGGTGGCAGTTGGCGCTTGGGGCTTTGGGCCGCATTCAACCGCCCCCTCCAGTGTCATTCCAGCCAAGGGCCGCCGCCGGCCCCGACCGGCGCCTTGCGCAGGCTCGACCAGGTTCACCCAATTTCAACCAAGCGCTCCAAGGCGCCCGACTGAGGTCACCCGTGCGCCATGCCCCGCGGCCAGAAACGACCACCGTCTGGGCCGCACCGCCCCATGCCAGGGGAGGCCTCAGCGCATGCCACGCGGCACCGCGCACAACCCCAACCGCCCCCAACCAACCCCGAATAGCCCCGACTGAGCCCGAGGGCGGCCGATAGCGGTCAATAGCGGCCGATGGAGGCTGGGCGCCAAGCCACGCCCCCCGCCGGGCCAGCCATGCCCTGCACTCCCGGACCGCCGCCCCGCGCGGTGCAGGACTGCCGATCTTCCGCCGCCTCAAAGTGTGAATTATAATAAAAATGTTTATTTAGGCATTTGCAACTCTGAAATATGACACTTCACCCTCTCCAAATGACAAGCACTTGTCATCCGACAGAGGGCCTCAAGGGCCGTGGCGCCCAGCCCGAGGGCTGGGTCACAGGCGCTCGAACGAACGCCAAACCTGGCGATCAGCAAGGGATTTCCGAGCCTATTAAGCTGAAACCAGGGGCTGCGCGTGCGCGGCGCCAATGCCGCCCCTGGCCCAAGCAGGCCTCGGTGCCCACGCCAGGACGGTTTGAAGGTCTTTTGCGGAATTGCAATTCAACCGAATAAAAATATCATTTTCAATCCTCCAGCCTGGCGACCACCGCATCGGTGCTCGGTGGGCACCGGTCCCCGGCCCCAGTGCCGTTCAGGACCGAGGCCCAGGGGCTGGACACCGGCAGCGGTGAAGCAGAAGGAACGCCATGACAGACAACGGTTTGGTGAGTTTTATCGATGAAGCCGACGCCCCGGTCGCCGACGAGTTGTCGTTTGAAGCCCAAACGCCGTGGCGCATCCTGGTGGTGGACGATGACGAGGACGTGCACGAGGCCACCCACTTTGCCCTCAGCGGCTTGCGGATCGCAGGCCGTGCGCTCGAATTGCTGCACGCGCGCAGCGCCGCGTCCTGCGTTGAGGTGCTGCAGCGCGAACGCGATGTGGCGGTGGTGCTGCTTGATGTGGTGATGGAGACCCCCGACGCGGGCCTGCGCCTGGTCGAGGTGATCCGCAAGCAGTTGGGCCTGCACCAGTTGCGCATCATCTTGCGCACGGGCCAGCCGGGCCAATCGCCCGAGCTGGAGACCATCAACGCCTACGACATCAACGACTACAAGACCAAGAACGAGCTGACCCGCACCAAGCTCTACGCCAGCCTGACCACCGCGCTGCGCAGCTACGACCAGCTGCACCGGCTTGAGCTGAGCCGGCAAGGGCTGGAGAAGATCGTCGACGCGGGCAACCAGTTCATCGCCGATCAGGGCATGCAGGCCTTTGCCGAAGGCGTCATCACCCAGATTGCCGGCTTGCTGGGCATTGCGCCGGAAGGCGTGGTGTGCGCCAGCGCTGAATTTGGCAGCGGGCCGGCAGACGGCGAGAACCCTGACCACTTCGTCATCATCGCGGCGGCCGGTCCCTACCGCGAGTGGATGAACCGCCCGCTCGACCAGATCGCCGACGAGAGCATTGTGGCCAGCCTGCGGCGCAGCCTGCAGCAACGCCAGACCCTGGTCGACCGACAAAGCGTCACCCTGTTCTTTGCCGGCAAGTCCGAGCAGGATTTTGCAGCGCACATCGCCGCCAGCGTGCCCCTGCTGGAGGTCGACCGCCGCCTGCTCGAGGTGTTCTGCACCAACATCTCGCTGTGTGCCAACAACGTGAGCCTGGTCAACCGCCTGCGCGACCTGGCCTACAACGACAACCTGCTGCAACTGCCCAACCGCTTTGCCTTCCTCAAGCTGCTGGGCGAGCGCCTGGAACAAGGCCAACTGGCCCACTGCGTGCTGGCCAAGCTCGACATCGACCAGTTTGCCCAGGCCAATGAGATGCTGGGCCACCGCTATGGCGACCTGTTGCTGCAAGCCCTGGTGGCGCGGCTCAACGAGCACTTTGCCGCCGACTGCCAGATCGGCCGCCTGGGCGGCAACACCTTTGGCCTGCTCGGGCCCGAGCGATCGCTCCGCCCGGAGGCGTTGGCCCGCATCTGCGAGTCCCCGTTCCAGGTCGGACCGCTGAGCCGACGGCTGTCCGCGTCGGTGGGCCTGGTGCGTTGCGAGGACGTCATGCCCTGCAGCGCCGAGGACCTGATCGAATACGCCTTTGTGGCCCTCAAGCAGGCCAAATCGCAGGGCCAGGGGCGCATCGCCTGGTTCACGCGCGCGCTTGGCAACGACGCCAAAGAGCGCTCCACCCTGCTGCAAGGCCTGCACAAGGCGTTTGACCTGAACCGCCTGTTCCTGGTCTACCAACCGAAGGTGGACATCCAGAGCGAGCAGGTGGTGGGGCTGGAAGCCTTGGTGCGCTGGCGCGACGAGAACGGCCACATGGTGCCGCCCGACCGCTTCATCCCGGTGGCCGAACAGTCGGGCCTGATCGTGGCGCTGGGGCTGTGGGTGCTGCGCACCGCCTTGCAGACGCTGGCCCAGTTGGCCCAGGCCGGCCATGGGCAGATCCAGATGGGGGTCAATGTCTCGGTGGTCCAGCTCGAGCACCCGGGTTTCCTGGCCGAGCTCAAAGCCATCCTGCAAGCGTCGCAACTGGCGCCCGAGCAGTTGGAGCTTGAAGTGACCGAATCGGTGGCCATCCTGGGCCTGGACCGGGTCTCGGCCTTGCTTGAATCGATCCGCGAGCTGGGCGTGGGCATCGCCATCGACGACTTCGGTACCGGCTTCTCATCGCTGTCCTACATCGACCGGCTGCCCGCACACCGGCTGAAGATCGACCGCGCCTTCATCGAGAACCTGGACAGCGAACACCGGGGCGCCCGCATCGCGCGCATCATCATCCCGCTGGGCCACCAACTGGGCATGAAGGTGGTGGCCGAGGGCGTGGAGACCCGTGAACAGATCAAGGTGCTGCAGGAGCTGGGCTGCGACGAGGTGCAAGGCTACTTCTACGCCCGCCCGATGCCCTACGACGAGCTGCTGACCTGGCTGGCCAAGGCCCGCGCCAACTGAGCTTCAGCAGCCCAAGGCCCGCGTTCTGGCCCGCGTTCTGGCTCGCGTTTCGGCACGGGTTTCAGCAGTCGCGCCGTCATGCATTCCGGCGCGCTTCCAGGCCGAGGCGGGCCAGCCGGGCCAGCCAATCCTGGTGGGCCCCCAGCCGACCCAGGCCCTCAGTCCCAGGTCTGCACGTCGTCGCGGCTGACCTCGGCGCGGGCCGGTGCCAGGCGCGGGAACACCACCGAGAAGCAGGCCCCCTGGCCCAGCTCGCTGCGCACCTCGATGCGACCGCCCAGCACATGGGTGGCCGCGTTGTAGCTGATGTTGAGGCCCAGCCCGGTGCCCCCCCGGCCCATGCGGGTGGTGACGAAGGGGTCAAAAACCCGCGCGATCAGGTCGGGCGCAATGCCATGGCCATCGTCCATCACCTGCAGGCTGACCCAGTCGGCATCCACCGCCGCGCCCAGGATGCGCACCGTGCCACGCGGCAGGCCATCGAGGCCGTGCACGATGGCGTTGGTGATCAGGTTGGTCAGCACCTGGCCCAGGTGGCCGGGGTAGCTGTCGATCTTCAAGCCCGACGCCACCTGCACCTCGAAGGTGATCGGCAGCCGTGAATAGGTGGGCTTGAGGGTCAGCAAGATCTCGTTGACCAGTTCGTCAAGCACAAACACCCGGCGCTGGGCGCTCGACTGGTCGACCGCCACCTGCTTGAAGCTGGTCACCAAATCGGCGGCCCGCTTGAGGTTGCGGGCGCTGATGCTGGTGGCCTGGTCGACACAATCGATCCAGGCCTCCAGGGTCGACTTGCGCAGGCCCGCGGCCATGGCGTCCTTGAACTGCTGGGTTTCATCGCGCAGCGTGCTGATGGCCATCAGGCTGTTGCCCAGCGGGGTGTTGAGCTCGTGCGCCACCCCCGCTACCAGCCCCCCCAGTGCCGCCATCTTCTCGGACCGGACCAGGTTGTCCCGCGTCTCGTGCAAGCGGTCAATGGCCTGACTGGCTTCGTCGTTGGCGCGCTGCAGCGCCTCGGTGCGCTGGGCCACACGGGCTTCGAGCGCCTCGTTGAGGCTCTTCAGCTCCTGCGCATGGCGCTGCGCCTCGGAGATGTCCTCCAGTGCCCAGACCTGCCAGGTCTGGCCGCTGCGCTCCAACACCCGCACCGACACGCGGCAAGTCAGCTCCGTGCCATCGGCGTGGCGCAGCCGGGCCTCGACAGTTTCGCCCTGCACCAGGCGCGGATCACGCCGCGGCCGCCCCTCGCGCTCGGGCCAGATGGGCAGCAGGCGGGCCGGTTGCCCCACCACCGCCTCACGCACCAGGCCAAACTGCCGGCACGCGGCTTCGTTCAGGTCGATCAGCAGGTCGCTCTCGGGGTCGTACACCGCCAAGGCGATCGGTGACACATCAAAAATGGCCCGAAAGTGCTGTTGCCGCTCGCGCAAGCTGGCCGACATCGACTCGAGGTGCTCCGACAGGCTGTTGAACTCCCGCACCGGGCCCTTGGGCCAATTGCTGAGCACCTGCCCCGACGCGACCTGCTTGGCCTGCTCGACGATGCGCTGCAAGGCACGCTTCAAACCCGTGGCCCACAGGGGTGACAACACGACCCCGATCAACAGCATGCCCAAAAAGCCCGTGCTGACCAAGGTGATCCAGGCCATCACCCGGGGGTTGTCCAGTCCTCGCGGGGTCAGCGCGGCGACGTACCAGTCAACGTACTGCGACTTGGCCACCGCCACGTGGTAGGACACGCCCTGCAGCACCATGTGCTCGGGCGGCTCCAAGCCCTGGCGCAGTTGCTGGTACAAGGCGGTTTCGCGCCAATAAGCAGGCTCCGAGGGCACCACCCCCCGCTCGCTGTTGGCCATGAAGCGACCCGAGGCGTCCAGCAACCACAGGCTGATCGGGCTGGTGGCGGAGCCGCGGATGGGCTCCTGGTATTCGGTCGCAGACCGAAAAAGAAACGAAGTTGGCACCTCGGCCAACAGCAGTCGACCATCAGGCAAGGGACGGGCCAGGGCCAGCACCCGCTCGCCGGCCATCATGGATGGGTGACGTTCGTCCCACAGCAAGCGCTGCTGAAAGCGAACCCGCGCCACCAACGGGGACAGCGACAGGTCTTGCCCCAGCAACTCCTTCTGGCGCCAACGCCAGACCGTGCTGGCACCCACCGCCTGCACGCGGCCCTCAGGACTCAACAGCGCAATCGACAAAAAGGTGCTGCCATCGCCCACCGCCTGGTTCAGCACCTCGGCCAAGGTCTCGGGCCGTGGCGCGCGCAGGGTGGCGGCCAGGATCTCCAGGCGCTCCTCGATGGAGTGCAGCAACAGATCCTCGCTGCGCGCCGCGCTGCGGGCCTCCTGGATCACCCGCCCGCGCGCATCGGCTTCAAGCTGCGGGATGCGGATCAGCAACAGCGTCAAGCCGACGATGCTGAACGCCAGCAAGGTCGACAGGCACAGCAGGCCCATCAGGTAGGACACCAGGGGCCAGGCGTGGCGATCGCCAGCGGGGGCGATCGGCCCGGTGATGGAATTCGTCATGGCAGGGAGTCTCCGTCCTCAGACGCACGCGCAGGGTTGGCCACCTGCTTCGCCTCCCATCCTATCGGCGCACGGCGCCCACCGGCGGGTGCCAGAGTAAGCCTAGGGGAATCTCCTCAAGGCCCCCAAATCCAGGTAAACGCCAGGCCAAACAACGCCTCCAGGGGGCGGCGGACGAGACCGCACCCACTGAACAGGGTCAGCGCCAGGGCGGCGGTCGACCTCAGGCGGCCCAGCTGCGCAGGCGCTGCTCCACCGCGGCACGGCCCGCGGGGCTGGTCATCAGCACCAAGGTGACCCCGGCCCCGACCACCTGCGATTCCTCCGGGTGGAAGACCCAGCGACCGCCCTGGTGCAAGGCCAGCAACACATGCTCGCGCGAACGCGGCAGCAACTCGGCCAGCGCCATCGTGGGCAGCCCCGCGGGCACGCTCACCTCTTCGACGCGCATGGCCTCTTCGCTGTGCATCATCTGCTCCATGAAGTTCACCACCTGCGGGCGCAGCATGGCGGACGCGATGTGCATGCCCCCGGTGAAGTCGGGCGACACGATCTCGTCGGCGCCGGCGCGGCGGGCTTTCTTCTCGTTGCGGATGTCATGCAGGCGCACGACCACCCGCACCGTGGGCTGGATCAGCTTGACCGACAACGCAATCATCAGGTTGTGGCTGTCGTCCCCGGTGACGGCAAAGACGCCCGCCGCCCGCGCCACGCCAGCGCGCTGCAGGGCCTCGTCGTCGGCCGCGTCATCGTGCAGGTAGAGGGCCTGGGGGTGGTGCTCAAGCCAGCGGTCCAGGGCCGCGCGGTCGGGCTCGATCACCACCAGCGGGCGCCGGGTCAGGGTCAGCTCGTGGGCCACATTGGTGCCCACGCGGCCGATGCCGCAAACGATGTAGTGACCGGACAAGCCGGCGATCTCCTTGTCCATTCGCCGTCTCCTGAAGGCTGAGTTGAGGTCGTAATCCACCAGCAAGGCCACCAGGGTGGAGAACAGGTAGCTCATGGTGCCGATCCCGACCACGGCGATGGCCACCGTGAACAGGCGCCCCATCGGGTGGTGGGTCAGGTCCACCGTCTCACCATAGCCGATGGTGGCGATGGTGATGAACGTCATGTAGAAGCTGTCGATCCAGGTGGCGGTGGGGCGGCCGATGTAGTGGTAGCCCAAGGTGCCCAGCCCCTGGATCAACACCAACAGCGCCGCACCACGCAACAGTCCCGTGAAGTGGCGGTTGTGGAAGATGTTTTTCACGGATTGGATCGAGTGCGCAGACCGCTGAAATTGTAGCCACCACGGGGCCACCAAAGCGGTGCATTCGTGGCGCCAAAATGCACCAAAACGACCGGCCCGATCGCGTGAAATCACGTTAAAGTTTCACATCTGCGTCAATCTGATTATTTGGCAGGCGACCCGGCCCACCTTCTCTTTCATGCACCCTCTCCAGCGAGATTGGCACAAGCTGCGACTGCTCCACCAGCGCTGGCTCAATGAACACGACCGCGTGACCGGCACCGCAGGCGACATCAACCTGCAGCGCCTGCGCCTGTTGGCGCCCGCGGTGGCCGTCATCAATGGCTTGCTGTGCTTTGTGTTTGGCATGCGGCTGCTGCTGGCGGACCTGCATGCGACGGTGCAGGTCTGGCAGGTGCAGTTGCTGCTGGCGCACCTCGTGATGGGCGGGGTGATGGTGGCCTTGGCCGCCGGGGCCCAGCACTGGCGCCATGCCAGCCGCCGCTGGTTCGGCCGCTGGTTGCCCACGGTGGCCATGGGCCTGAGCCTGGGCTTCAGTGTGCTGCTGGCCTGCATCGACCAGTTGGTCACGCCCAGCATCGCCCCGTTCCTGCTCGGTTGCATGATGACCGCGTTGGCATTCCACCAGCGGCCAACCGTCTCGGGCCTGTTGTACGGCGCGTCGGCGATCGCATTTTTTGTCTTCATGGGGCAGGCCCAGGACCAGGCCGAAGCCCTGCTGTCCAACCGCATCAATGGCGTGGCCGGCTGCGTGATGGGCTGGACCCTGAGCGTCATGCTGTGGCGCAAGTTCACCTTGCTGACCCTGCAGCAGGCCGAACTCGAAAAAGCCAACAACGACCTGCAAATCAAACAGCGCGAACTTGAACGCCTGACCCGCGTCGATGGCCTCACCGGCCTGCTGAACCGCCTGACCTTTGTCGAGTTGACCCGGGGTGAACTGGCGCGCGCCCGGCGCCAGGGCACGGCCACCACCTTGTTGGTGCTGGACCTGGACCACTTCAAACGCATCAACGACAGCTGGGGCCACCCCGCGGGCGACGCGGTGCTGCGCCATGTCGCGGCGCTGTGCATGGGCACGGTGCGCAGCACCGACCTGGTTGGCCGCCTGGGGGGTGAAGAATTCATCGTGCTGCTGCCGGCCACCACCCCGGAAGCTGGCCGCAAGCTGGCCGAAAAGTTGCGCCAACGGCTGGAACAAAGCCCGGTGCGGGTGCAAGACCAGCTGATCCAGGTCACCGCCAGCATCGGCCTGTCGGGCGCGGGCCCGCAGGACAAAACCGCCGACTTCGACAGCCTGTACCAAGCTGCCGACCAGGCGCTTTACCTGGCCAAACACCAGGGCCGCAACCGCGTGGTCTGAGACCGCGCACCGCGCCCCGTCCCTGCCCCCGTACGGCGCCACGGCGCCACAGCGACCCGGGCCGCGCACCCACCCGGGGCTCAGGCGGCCGAGGTGGCGCTGCCCTGGCCCAGCCAATGCAGCACGCCCAAGCCGGCCTGGCGGCCCGTGGTCAGGCTCGCGGTGAGCAGGTAGCCCCCCGTGGGGGCTTCCCAGTCGAGCATTTCGCCCGCGCAGAACACGCCAGGCGACTCGCGCAGCATGAGCTGCTCGTCCAGCCCCTCAAAGGCCACGCCCCCGGCGCTGCTGATGGCTTCGTCCAGCGGCCGGGTGGCCACCACCGTGATGGGCAAGGCCTTGATGGCCGCGGCCAGGGTGGCGGGGTCGGCCAGGGCCTCGCGGCTCAGCAACTCGTTGAGGATGGCCATCTTGATGCCCTCCAGCCCCAGACGCCCCTTGAGGTGGCTGGACAGGGAGCGCGAACCCCGGGGGTGTCGCACCTCGCTGAACACGCGCTCGGCCGAGTGATCGGGCAGCAGGTCGAGGTGGAACGTGGCCTGCCCCTGGTGCGCCACCGCGTCGCGCAGCGCGGCGGAGACCGCGTAGATCAAGCTGCCCTCGACCCCGCTGGCGGTGGCCACAAACTCACCACGGCGCTCGAACACCGTGCCGTCGGGGGCGCTGAAGCGCAGGGCCACCGACTTGAAAGGCTGGCCCGCAAAACGCTGGCTGAAGAACGGCGTCCAGCCCACCGCGGGGGAGGCCTCAGCGGCGCCATCGGCCGGCGCCGCCGCCAGGCGCCCCGGGGCCGCGACGTCGAAACCGCAATTCGAAGGCCGCAGCGGCGACACCGCCACACCACGCTCGCGCAACAAGGCCTGCCAGGCGCCGTCCGAGCCCAAACGTGCCCAGCTGCCGCCCCCCAAGGCCAGCACCACGGCACGGGCCTCGACCCGCACCGGGCCCGCCGGGGCCTGGAAGTTCAGGGCCCCGTCGCTCCCCCAGCCCAGCCACCGGTGGCGCATGTGGAACTGCACACCCTGCTGGCGCAACTGGTGCAACCAGGCACGCAGCAGCGGCGCGGCCTTCATGTCGGTCGGGAACACGCGCCCCGAACTGCCCACAAAAGTGCTCACGCCCAAGCCTTCGGCCCAGGCGCGCACCTCGGGCCCGCCAAAGGTTTGCAACCAGGGTGCCAGCACCGCGCTGCGGCCGCCAAAGCGGCTGACAAAGGGATCGAGGGGTTCCGAGTGGGTCAGGTTCAGCCCCCCCTTGCCGGCCAGCAGGAACTTGCGCCCCACCGACGGCATGGCGTCGTACAGGTGCACCGGCACGCCTGCCGAGGCCAGCACCTGAGCGGCCATCAGGCCCGCGGGCCCGCCGCCCACCACCACGACCGGCAGGTCGGTCGGGCTCGAGGCCCTGCGGGTCGGTTGAGGGGAGGAAGGGGAAATAAGGGACTCGGTCATGGCTTCACTGCGCAATTCAAAAGGTGCGGCGCCAGCCCAGCTGATGCCGCACAACAAACCGCCGAGTATGACGGACGCTCAGGCCTCGCCAGCGCTGCGAGTCGGACACCGCCGCGGCCCCTTGCGGTCGAAGTCCCTGCACACGGCCCCGCCCCCCAGTGCGTCCCCAGTGCGCCACCCGATGCGCGCCCCGCGCGGGCCCTGGGCGCGCGGCGGGTGGCGCACCACCGGGCCCATCGCTTTTGCCTATGCGCGCCATAGCCGAAGCAGCGACCATGCAAAGCCTTGGTTTCTGTCACAATGCCGCCAATTCAGCTGCAACAGCAACTCAATCAACCGTTTCATTCCAAGGAAACAGCACCATGGCCAGCGACCTGATCAAACACATTTCCGACGCCTCCTTCGAAGCCGATGTCCTGCAAGCCGACAAGCCCGTGCTGGTCGACTACTGGGCCGAGTGGTGCGGTCCTTGCAAGATGATTGCCCCCATCCTCGACGAAGTCGCTGCCAGCTACGACGGCAAGCTGCAAATCGCCAAGATGAACGTCGACGAGAACCGCGACATCCCCGCCAAGTTCGGCATCCGTGGCATCCCCACGCTGATGCTGTTCAAGAACGGCCAACTGGCCGCCACCAAAGTGGGCGCCCTGAACAAGACCGCCCTGACGGCCTTCATCGACCAGCAACTGGCCTGAGCCTTCCCTGACCGTTCGGGTCCTTGACGCGCACGCCAAGGACCCGCCTCACGGCGAGCCGCCCTGCTGAAACGGGTCGCCAGATTTTCCTGTCATAATCAGCCAAATTCACTGGGCAGCAGACAACTTCCCGGCTCGAGTTACCGGTTTGCGAGGCCTCTCTCGCCTCCCCCCAAACCTCCCCCGAATTTTTCAGCCCGCAAGGCATTTTTGGGCGACCCCATTCCGGGTCTGTCCCTGCAGGACCCTCCATGCATTTGAATGAACTCAAGGCACTTCACGTGTCTGAAGTGTTGAAGCAAGCCGAAGAGCTTGAAATTGAAAACACCGGTCGCATGCGCAAGCAGGAGTTGATGTTTGCGATCATCAAGAAGCGGGCCAAAGCGGGCGAACAGGTGTTTGCGGATGGCGTGCTGGAAATCCTGCCAGATGGCTTCGGTTTTCTGCGCAGCCCGGACAGCAGCTACACGGCCAGCACCGACGACATCTACATCTCGCCGAGCCAAGTGCGTCGTTTCAACCTGCACACCGGTGACATGATCGAAGGCGAAGTGCGCACCCCCAAGGATGGCGAGCGCTACTTTGCCCTGACCAAGCTCGACGCCGTCAACGGCGGCCCGCCGGAGCAGAACAAGCACAAGGTCATGTTCGAAAACCTGACCCCGCTGTTCCCCAAAGAGCAGATGAAGCTCGAGCGCGAGATCAAGAGCGAAGAGAACATCACCGGCCGCATCATCGACATCATCTCGCCCATCGGTCGCGGCCAGCGCGCCCTGATCGTGGCGCCGCCCAAGAGCGGCAAGACGGTGATGATGCAGCACATCGCCCACGCCATCACCGCCAACAACCCCGATGTGCACCTGATGGTGCTGCTGGTCGATGAGCGCCCCGAAGAAGTGACGGAAATGCAGCGCTCGGTGAAGGGCGAAATCATTGCCTCCACCTTCGACGAGCCGGCCGCCCGCCACGTGCACGTGGCCGAAATGGTGATCGAGCGCGCCAAGCGCCTGGTCGAACTCAAGAAGGACGTGGTGATCCTGCTGGACTCCATCACCCGCCTGGCCCGCGCCTACAACAACGTGGTGCCGTCCTCGGGCAAGGTGCTGTCCGGCGGTGTCGACTCCAACGCCCTGCAACGCCCCAAGCGCTTCTTTGGCGCCGCGCGCAAGGTCGAGGAAGGCGGTTCGCTGACCATCATCGCCACCGCGCTGGTCGACACCGGCAGCCGCATGGACGAAGTGATCTTTGAAGAATTCAAGGGCACCGGCAACTGCGAAATCCACCTCAGCCGCCGCCTGTACGAAAAGCGCGTGTTCCCGGCCATCGAGCTCAACAAGAGCGGCACGCGCCGCGAAGAGCTGCTGCTGCCGCCCGAGATCCTGCAGAAGACCCGCATCCTGCGCCAGTTCATGTACAACATGGACGAGATCGAGTCGATGGAACTCATGATCAAGAACATGAAGGCCACCAAGACCAATGTGGACTTCTTCGACATGATGCGCCGCGGCGGCTGAACGCCCCCCGCCATCGTCAGCGCCCCGCCCTGGGCGCGCTGCCCGTCCCGCACGCCGATCCGGCCTGCGGGATTTTTTTTGGCCGTCCGGCGCCAGACCGGGGCCGCACCGCACGGTGGGCGGCCCCGGCCTCCGGGTGCACCAAAACCAATCCGGGCGCACCGAAGGCGGCCGCCCAGGCACCAAAGTCGCTCTGAATTTGGCCCTGGGGCGGCGCGCTCACCGGGTGTTTCACCCCTTCACAAGTTGGCCCAGAACCTGCTAAGTTGATAACTGTCGACAGAAGACTGTCGAAGATCAACCCTCAATGCGGCGTTTTATGCCAGTGCCTCACGCCCGCTTTGACTTCCAGGAAGGACCGGCGCATGACCTCGACAACCCCCTCGCCCAGCGAACAACAGGTGCGTGAAGACCTGGCGGCGGCCTACCGCCTGATCGCCCACTTTGGCCTGGACGACAGCATCTACACCCACATCTCGGCACGCGTGCCAGGCACCGAGGACCAGTTCCTGATCAACCCCTACGGCCTGCTGTTCAAGGACATCACGGCCTCCTCGCTGGTCAAGATCGACCTGGAGGGGCGCATCCTGGAGCCCTCGCCCTACGATGTGAACCCGGCCGGCTTCACCATCCACAGCGCGGTGCATTCGGCGCGCCACGACGCAGGCTGTGTGGTGCACACCCACACCGTGGCCGGGGTGGCGGTGTCCTCGCTGGACGGCGGCTTGCAACCCTGCAACCAATGGGCGCTGCAGTTCTACAACCGCGTCGTCTACCACGAGTTCGAGGGCATCGCGCTGGACCTGGATGAGCGTGCCCGCCTGATCGCCGACCTGGGCCCGACCGCCCGCGCCATGATCCTGCGCAACCACGGCCTCATGACCCTGGCCCCCACGGTGGCGCAGGCCCTGATCCTGATGATCAACCTGGACCGCGCCTGCCGCGTGCAACTGGCCATCCAGGCCAGCGGTCAGCCGGTGCGCCCGGTCTCGCCCGAGGTCTGTGAGCGCACGGCCCGCCAATACGAAAGCGGCGACAGCAACCGCCTGCCCGACTCGCCCGAGCCCAACCTGCGCGAATGGCGCGGCCTGCTCAAGCACCTCGAACGCCCGGCGCCCAGCAGCTTCCGCGACTGAGCGCCCACCCGGCCCCGTTCTTGCCCCTGATTCCCTGCCAGTCATTTCCACCCACCCCACCACCTCAAAGGAAACCGTGCCATGAAGCGTCGTGAACTGATTCAACTGGGGGCCGCCAGCAGCCTGGGCCTGAGCATTGCGGGCGTTCCGCTGAGCGCCCTCGCGCAAGACAAGAAGGGCGGCGTGATCAACGTCCTGGTGCAGCCCGAGCCGCCTGGCCTGATGATGGGCATGGTGCAAAACGGCCCCACCCAGCTGATTGCCGGCAACATTTACGAGGGCCTGCTGCGCTACGACGACAAGCTCAACCCGCAGCCCTCGCTGGCCACGGCCTGGACGGTCAGCAAGGACGGCCTGGTCTACACCTTCAAGCTCAAGCCCAACGTCAAGTGGCACGACGGCAAGCCCTTCACCGCGGCCGACGTGGTGTTCTCGGTCGATGTGTTCCTGCGCAAGACGCACGCCCGCCTGCGCGGCAACCTGGAGCCGGTGGAGACCATCAAGGCGCTCGACCCGCTGACCGTCGAGTTCAAGCTCAAGTACCCGTTTGGCCCCTTCCTGGGTCTGTTTGAAACCGGCACCATGCCCATGGTGCCCAAGCACGTCTACGAGGGCACCGACTACGCCACCAACCCGGCCAACGCCACCCCGATCGGCACCGGGCCCTTCAAGTTCAAAGAGTGGGTCAAGGGCTCGTACATCCAGCTGGTGGCCAACGAGGCCTACCACACGCCCAACCTGCCGATGGTGGACAGCCTGTACTTCCACGTCATCCCCGATGCAGCGTCGCGGGCCGCGGCTTTCGAGTCGGGCAAGGTCGACATCGTGCCGGGCGGCGCGGTGGAATTCTTCGATGTGGTGCGCTTATCCAAGTTGCCCGGCGTGACCGTCACCACCAAGGGCTGGGAGTTCTTCTCGCCGCACTCCTGGCTGTGGCTGAACAACCGCAAGGCGCCGATGAACAACGTCAAGTTCCGCCAGGCCGTGATGTTCGCGATCGACCGCGAGGCCATGGCCAAGGTCGCCTGGCAAGGGTTTGCCAAGCCCGCCACCGGGCCCTTCAACAGCCACATCAAGTACTACAGCGCCGACGTGCCCAAGTACCCACGCAACCTCGAAAAAGCCAAGCAGCTGCTGGCCGAGTCGGGCTACAAGGGCGAGCCGCTGCGCCTGCTGCCCCTGCCCTACGGCGAATCGTGGCAGCGCCAGGCCGAAATCGTGCGCCAGAACCTGACCCAGGCCGGCATCAAGGTCGAGCTCACCGGCACCGACGTGGCGGGCTGGAACCAGCGCCTCAACGAATGGGACTACGACATCGCCTTCACCTACGTCTACCAGTACGGTGACCCGGCACTGGGCGTGGCCCGCAACTACACCAGCAGCAACATCGCCAAGGGCTCCCCCTTCAACAACGTCGAGGGCTACAGCAACAGCCGCGTCGACGCGCTGTTCGCCGCCGGCGCCCGCGCCACCGACCCCGAGTCGCGCGCCAAGGCTTACCTCGAGGTGCAAAAGCTGCTGCTCGAAGAAGTGCCTGTGGCCTGGCTGCACGAGATCAACTTCCCCACGCTGTACCGCAGCAAGGTGAAGAACCCGATCAGCTCGGGCATCGGCTTGAACGACAGCCTGAGCCGCGCCTCGCTGACCTGAGGCGCGCTGCGCCCTGGCCTGACCGCCCGCCCGGCGGCTCGGGCCGGCGTGACCCTTTTCACCCCACCCGACCGCTTCACCGCCTGCCCCGGACAAGCCCATGCAACGACTTCAGTTCATGCTCACGCGCACCGTGCAAGGCCTGCTGGCCCTGCTGCTGATCGCCACCGTCAACTTCCTGCTGATCCGCGCCGCCCCGGGCGACCCGGTGTCGGTGCTGGCCGGCGAGGCGGGGGCCACCGACGCCCAGTTTGTGGCCCAGTTGCGCCACGAGTTCGGCCTCGACCAACCACTGGGCACCCAGCTCACGCGCTACCTGGGCCATGTGGTGCAGGGCGACCTGGGGTTCTCGTACCGCCAGCAGCAGCCCGTGCTGCAGCTGATCCTCGACCGCCTGCCCGCCACCCTGCTGCTGACCGGCAGTGCCTTTGCGCTGTCACTGCTGTTTGGCGTGGCGCTCGGCGCCATGGCCAGCCGAAGGGTGGGCACCTGGGTGGACAGCGCGATCACCGTCGTCGCGCTGGTGTTTTACGCCACGCCCCTGTACTGGCTGGCGATGATGGCGGTGCTGGTCTTCACGGTGCAGATGGACTGGCTGCCAGGCTTTGGCTACTTCACGGTCGGCACCGCCCACCGCGGCCTGGCCTACGCCTGGGACGTGGCCCAGCACCTGATCCTGCCGGCCCTGACCCTGGCGCTGTTCTACATGGCGGTGTACGCCCGCATGACTCGGGCCTCGATGCTCGAGGTGGCCCAGATGGACTTCGTCAAAACCGCGCGGGCCAAGGGCGTGCGCCCGGGCCGCATCCAGCGCAACCACATCCTGCGCAATGCCCTGCTGCCGGTGGTCACGCTGGCCGGCATCCAGGCCGGCGGGATGATCGGCGGCGCCGTGCTGACCGAGACCGTCTTCGCCTGGCCCGGCATCGGGCGCCTGATGTTCGACGCCCTGCTGCAGCGTGACTACAACCTGCTGCTGGGCTGCTTCCTGATCACGGCCGCGATGGCCGTGCTGTTCAACCTGCTCACCGACCTGGTCTACACCCTGGTCGATCCGCGCATCGAAATGGCCTGAGGAGTCGCCCCATGAGCCCTGTTCGCCAAAACGCTTTCTGGCGCCGTTTCCGCCGCAACCGCGGCGCCGTGTTCGGCCTCATCGTGCTGGGCCTGGTGGGCCTGCTGGTGGCCTTTGGCCCGCTGCTGGCCAGCCACGACCCCTGGGACATGGTGGAGCAGCCCTTCCTGCAGCCGTTGCAGGAAAGCGGCTTCCCCATGGGCACCGACACCATGGGCCGCGACATCCTGTCGGGGGTGGTGCGCGGGGCCCGCATCTCGCTGTTGATCGGGGTCGTGTCGACCGTGGTGTCGCTGCTGATCGGGGTGTCGATTGGCGCCATCGCCGGCTACTTCGGGCGCTGGGTCGACGCCGCGCTGATGCGCTTCACCGAGCTGTTCCAGGCCATCCCCAGCTTTGCGCTGGCCATCGTGCTGGTGGCCATCTTCGAGCCCTCGGTCCAGTCGATTGTGGCGGCCATCGCCATCGTGTCCTGGCCGCCCGTGGCGCGCCTGGTGCGCGGCGAGTTCCTGACCCTGCGCCAGCGCGACTTCGTGGCCGCCGCGCTGCTGGCCGGCCAGAGCACGCCCCGCATCATCCTGACCCAGATCCTGCCCAACGCGGCCTCGCCCATCGTGGTGATGGCCTCGCTGATGGTGGCCACCGCCATCCTGCTCGAATCGAGCCTGAGCTTCCTCGGCCTGGGCGACCCCAACCAGATGAGCTGGGGCTACATGGTCGGCTCGGCGCGCACCGTGCTGCGCCAGGCCTGGTGGATGGCCGTGTTCCCGGGGCTGGCGATTGTGCTCACCGTGCTGGCCCTGAACCTGGTCGGCGAAGGCCTCAACGACGGGCTGAACGCCCGCCTGGACGGGAGACGCTGATGAACGCCGTGCTGGCCCCTCGCCTGGCTGACGAGCCCCTGCCCCACCCCGCTCCAGCCCCGACACACACCGCCTCTTTGGACGCCTCGCCCATGACCCTTGCCGCCCCCCAACAGCCCGTGCTCGACGTGCGCGGCCTCGACATCCGACTGCCCGCTGGCGGCGACCGCGCACTGGCCGTGCAAGGCGCCAGCTTCAGCCTGCAGCCGGGCCAGACCCTGTGCGTGGTGGGCGAGTCGGGCTCGGGCAAATCGATGATCGCCAACGCCATCATGGGCCTGCTGCCGCGCCCCCAGGTCGAACCCGTGGCCGGTCAAATCCTGTTCGACGGGGTCGACCTGCTGAGCCTCAACGAAGACCAGTTGCGCGAGCTGCGCGGCCAGCGCATCGGCATGGTGTTCCAGGAGCCGATGACCGCGCTCAACCCGGTGATGCGCATCGGCGAACAGATCGCCGAGGTGTTTGACGCCCACACCTCGCTGTCGGCCGGCGAGAAGCGCCAACGCATCCTGGCCGCCCTGGCCGATGTGGGCCTGCCCGACCCCGAACTGCTGATCGACAGCTACCCCTTCCGCCTGTCCGGCGGCCAGCGCCAGCGCGTCATGATCGCCTGCGCGCTGGTGCTGGAGCCGCGCCTGCTGATCGCCGACGAGCCCACCACCGCGCTCGACGTGACCACCCAGGCACAGATCCTCAAGCTCATGCGCGAACTGCAGCAGCGGCGCGGCACCGCGGTGCTGTTCATCACCCACGACTTTGGCGTGGTGTCCGAGATCGCCGACCAGGTGGTGGTGATGCAGACCGGCGTGGTGGTCGAATCAGGCCCCGCGCAAGACGTGCTGACCCGCCCGCAGCACCCCTACACCCGCAAGCTGATCGCCGCCATCCCCCAGGGCACGGCCCGGCTGGCTGAGCGCGAGGTCGACCCGCTGCATGTGCTGCAAGTGCAGGACCTGTGCAAGACCTACCGCACCGGCGGCAGCCTGTTCAAGCGCGGGCGCGAGGTCAGTGCGGCCCAGGGGGTGAGCTTCGAGCTGCGCCGGGGCCAGACGCTGGGCCTGGTGGGGGAGTCGGGCTCGGGCAAGTCGACCGTGGGCCGCTGCATCGTCGGCCTGGCGCCGTTTGACTCGGGGCGCATCCTGTTCAAGGGCCGCAACCTGATGTCGGGCGCGGCACTGCGCCAGCAAGCGCAGGGCAAGATTCAGATGGTCTTCCAGGACCCGTACGCCTCGCTCAACCCGCGCCACCGCATTGGCCCCACGCTGGCCGCCGGGCCCATCGCCCAGGGCGTGTCCCGCGAGGTGGCCCAGGCCCGCGCGCTGGAGTTGCTGCAACTGGTGGGCCTGGGGCCCGAGGCGGCCGAGCGCTTTCCGCATGAGTTCTCGGGCGGCCAACGCCAGCGCATCGGCATCGCCCGCGCCCTGGCCATGGAACCCGAGCTGCTGGTGGCCGACGAGCCGGTGTCCGCGCTCGACGTGTCGGTGCAGGCCCAGGTGCTCAAGCTGTTTGCCGAGGTGCGCGAGCGCTTCCAGCTGGCCATGGTCTTCATCACCCACGACCTGCGCGTGGCCGGTGAGATGTGCGACCACATCGCCGTCATGCAGCGCGGCCGCATCGTCGAGTACGGCCCCACGCACGAGGTGCTGAGCCGCCCGCAGCACGCCTACACCCGCACGCTGATCGAGGCCGTGCCCCGGCTGGCTCAGGCGGCCTGAGGGCGCTGCGCCCGAGCCCCCCAACCCGCCCCCGCAACACGCCACACGCCACCCCAACCGACCAGCCAACCGCGCCCATGTCCGATCCCCGCACCATCGCCTTTCTCAGCACCCTGATCCCCATGACCCACCTCGAGAAAGCCTACCGGGCCCGCTTCCCGCAGGCCGAGCTGCGTTTCCCGGGCGCACTCGGGGCGCTGGACGAGATCGAGGTGGCAGTCTGCTGGTACCCGCCTGAGGGCCTGATGGCGCAGATGCCGAAGCTGCAGCTGGTGCAGTCGGTGGGCGCCGGGGTGGACCACATCCGCGCCGACCCCGCCCTGCCCGATGTGCCGGTGTGCCGCATCATCGACCCCGACATGGGCCAGGGCATGACGGCCTACGTCTGCTGGGCGGTGACCCACCGGCAGCGCCACATGGGCGCCTACCTGGCCAGCGCCGCCGCGGGCCGCTGGGAAGAACAGCCGATCCAGCCCCCGCGCGAACACCGTGTCGGCATCGCGGGCCTGGGCACGCTGGGCCTGGCCTGCGCCCGGGCCTTGCTGGGCCTGGGCTACAGCGTGCGCGGCTGGAGCCGGTCCCCCAAACACGGGTTGCCTGCGGGGCTGCAGGCCTTCCACGGCGAGGCGCAACGCACTGAGTTCCTGCAAGGCTGCGACACCCTGGTCTGCCTGCTGCCGCTGACCGACGAAACGCGGGGCGTGCTGAGCCAGCCGCTGTTCGACCAGCTGCCACGCGGCGCCCACCTCATCAACGTGGGGCGCGGCGACCACCTGGTGGAGACCGACCTGCTGCAGGCCCTGGCGTCGGGCCAGCTGGGCGGCGCCACGCTGGACGCCTTCAGCCAGGAGCCCCTGCCGGCGCACCACCCCTTCTGGTCGGAAGCACGCATCACCATCACCCCGCACATCGCCACCCGCACCGCGCCCCGGGTGATCGCGGAACAAACCGCCCACAACCTCGCCCGCATCCGGGCCGGACGGGCGGCCGAGGTCGCGGTCGACCTGCAACGCGGCTACTGATTTTTGCCCCACCCCAAGGAAGCCCCATGTCCGACACCACCGCCCTGGCCCGCCAGGATATTGCCGCCCACCTGCACCCTTTCACCAACCTGGCGGCACACGCCGATGTCGGCCCGCTGATGGTCACGCGCGGCGACGGGATCTACGTCGAAGACGAGCAAGGGCGCCGCTACATCGAAGGCATGTCCGGCCTGTGGTGCAGCGCGCTGGGCTTCAGCCACCCGCGCCTGGTGGCGGCCGGCGTGAAGGCCTTGCAGACCCTGCCGTACTACCACACCTTCAACCACCGCTCGAACCCCGCCGTGGCCGAACTGGCCGAGCGCCTGCTGGCCGTGGCCCCGGTGCCGATGGCGCGCGTGTTCTTTGCCAACTCGGGCTCCGAGGCCAACGACAGCGCGGTGAAGATGATCTGGTACTACCACAACGCGATTGGCCAACCGAACAAGAAGAAGATCCTGGCGCGCCAGCGCGCCTACCACGGCGTCACCGTGGCCAGCGCCAGCCTCAGCGGCCTGCCCACCAACCACCGCGACTTCGACCTGCCGATCGACCGCATCTCGCACGTCGACTGCCCCCACCACTACCGCTACGGCCTGCCCGGCGAGAGCGAGGCCGACTTCGCCACCCGCTTGGCCGAGGCGCTGGAGCAGCGCATCCTGGCCGAAGGCCCGGACACCGTGGCGGCCTTCTTTGCCGAGCCGGTGATGGGCGCGGGGGGCGTCATCGTGCCACCGCAGACCTACTTCCCCAAGGTCCAGGCCGTGCTGCGCAAGTACGACGTGCTGCTGGTGGCCGACGAGGTGATCTGCGGCTTTGGCCGCACCGGCAACATGTTCGGCAGCACCACCCTGGGCCTGCAGCCCGACCTGCTGACCTGCGCCAAGGCCCTGTCCTCGGGCTATGTGCCGATCTCGGCGGTGATGGTGTCGCAGCGGGTGCACGAAGCCCTGGCCGCCAACAGCGGCAAGATCGGCACCTTCGGCCATGGCTACACCTACTCGGGCCACCCGGTGGCCTGTGCGATCGCGCTGGAGACCCTCAAGGTCTTTGAAGACGAACGCATCGTCGAGCGCGTGCGCGCCCTGACCCCGGCCTTCCAGGCCGGTCTGCACCAACTGGGCCAGCGTGCCAGCGTGGGCGAGTCGCGTGGCGTGGGCCTGATCGGTGCGCTGGAGCTGGTGGCCGACAAGGCCACGCGCCAGCCGCACGCCCCCGAGGTCAAGGCCGGTCCGCGCCTGGCGGCGCTGGCCCAGGCCGAAGGCCTGATCGTGCGCGCCATGGGCGACACGGTGGCCCTGTGCCCGCCGCTGATCATCAGCGAGGCCGAACTGGCCACGCTGTTCCAGCGCCTGGGCACCGCCTTCGACCGCTACGAACACGCGTCCGCCGCCTGAGGAGGCCTGGCCATGAAAGCCTTCTTTGCCCCCGATCAGTTGCTGCACACGCCGCAGCAGTTCATGCGCCTGGGCCGCCTCATGCCGCCGGCCGATCTGCCCAGCCGCGCCGACGCCCTGCAGGCCGCGCTGCACGGTTGCGGCGTGCCGGTGCACGAGCCCCCCGAGCTCGGCCGGGCCCCGCTGGAAGCGGTGCACAGCCTCGCCTACCTGGACTACCTGGAGACCGCCTGGCCGCGCTGGCAGGCACTGCGCCGCCCTGGCGTGGAGCCCGGCATCGAGGTGCTGCCCAACCTGGCGCCCTACCCGCGCGCGGGCGAGCCCGGGCGACGCGGCCCCTGCCCCTCGCCCTCGCTGGTGGCCCAGACCGGCTACTACATCGGCGACCTGTCGTGCCCGCTGGGGCCGGACAGCTGGCGCGCCATCCTGCGCTCGGCGCACTCTGCGGTGGCCGCCGCCGAGGCGGTCTGCACGGGCGAGCGCGCCGCCTACGCCCTGTGCCGCCCCTCGGGCCACCACGCCCAGCGCGACCGCGCCAGCGGCTTCTGCTTTGTCAACAACAGCGCCTGCGCGGCCGAGCGCCTGCGGCAAACCTTTGGCCGCGTGGCAGTGCTCGACGTCGACGCCCACCATGGCGATGGCACGCAGAACATCTTTTACGAGCGCGCCGACGTGATGACGGTGTCCACCCACGCCGACCCGAGCCAGTACTTTCCGTTCTACACCGGCTACGCCGAAGAGCGCGGTCTGGGCGCCGGGCTGGGCTGCAACCTGAACCTGCCGCTGCGCCACGGCAGCGGCAACGCCGAGTTCGGCGCCGCGCTGGACAGCGCCGTCCTCGCCTTGCGCGACTTCGCCCCCCGGGCCCTGGTGCTGGCACTGGGCTTTGACACCTACAAGGACGACCCGATCAGCGTGCTGCGACTCGACTTTGACGCCTACCGCCAGGTCGGTGCGCAGGTGCGCGCCCTGGGCTTGCCCACGGTGGTGGTGCAAGAGGGCGGCTACATGGTCGAGGCCATCGGCCCGGGCCTCAGCGCCTTCCTGGAAGGCCTGCATGGCTGAACCCCACAGCGCCACCGCCCAGCCCGCGGCGCCCCCTGCCGCGGCCGCCTCGCAGCGCAGCGGCATGCTGCTGTTCCTGGGCGCCCTGCTGGCCTTTGCCTGCTACGACGCCTTTGCCAAGCAGATGCTGTTCCATTACCCGGCCACGCTGATGAACCTGACGCGCTACCTCGCGGTCGGCGGCATGGCCGCGGTGCTGCTGTGGCGCCATGGCGACTGGCGGGTCTGGCGCCAACCGCACCAGCGGCTCTTGCTGCTGCGCAGCCTGATGCTGGCCATCGTCGCCACCAGTTTCATGACCGCGCTGGCCAGCATGCCCCTGGCCGAGGCCACGGCGATCTATTTCACCGCCCCGCTGATGATGGTGGCGCTGTCGCCGTGGGTGCTGGGCGAGCGCGTGGGCCGCGTGCAATGGGTGGCGGTGTGGGTGGGCTTCGCCGGCATGCTGCTGATCGTGCGCCCCGGCGGCGCGCTGCCGCTGGCCGGCACCTTGCTGATGGCGCTGGCCGCCGTCTGCTACGCGCTGTTCCAGGTGCTGACCCGGCGCCTGGCCGGGCTGGTGCCCGCCCCGGTGCAGTTCGCCTACATGGCCGCGGTGTGCCTGCTGGTGACCAACCTGCCGGCGCTGTTCACCCCGCCCGTGGCCTGGCCCGGGCCTGCGGAATGGGCGCTGCTGATCGCCGGCGGCACGGTCAGCGGTGGCGCCCAGTTGCTGCTGCTGGCGGCGTTCCGGCGTGTCTCGGCGGCCACGCTGGCGCCGATGAATTACCTGCAACTGCTGCTGGCGGTGCTGATCAGCACCTTCTGGTTCCAGCGGGCGCCCGACGGGGTGGCGCTGCTGGGCATTGCCCTGATCATGGGGGCGGGTGTCTACCTGGCGTTGCCCAGGCGCTTAAAGTAGCGCCCCGACGCCGTGTGCCGCCGCACAGCCCCTGAAAAAAAGAGGAGATATGCAGCCCTTCCAACCCCTGAACCCCGCCCAACCCAATGCCCCCGCCGGGGCCGGGTTTTCGTCGATCGAGCTGCCCGACCTGGTGGCGGTGGTCGAGGCCCAGTTGCAGCAGGCCATCGTGGCCGGCCGCCTGGGCCCCGGTGAACGCATCGTCGAGGCCGAACTCGCCCGCCAGATGGGCGTCAGCCGCGCCCCGGTGCGCGAAGCCGCACGGCGCCTGGAGAGCCAGGGCCTGCTGGTCTCGCGCCCGCGCCACGGCTTTGCGGTGCGCACCATCACGCCCAAGGAGATCGACGACCTGTTCCAGGTCCGCATCGGCCTCGAGCGCATGGCCACCGGCCTGGCCTGCCAGCACGCCAGCGAGGCACAGCTGGCGCAGCTGCAGGCCCGCGTCGACGAGATGGTGCGCCAGGCGCCGCGCTTGGCCCAGGCCGAGCGCGTGACGCTGGACCTGGGCATCCACGCTTACCTGTGTGAGATCTCGGGCAACGCCTACCTGCAACGCCTGTTCAACAACATGCAGACCGAGATCCGCATGATCCTGGCCCTCACCGAGGGCAGCTACCGCGACCCGGCGCTGATCGCCGAGTCGCACCAACCCCTGGTGCAAGCGCTGTTGCGGCGCGACGCCCAGGCCGCCGACCACGCGCTGCACCACCACCTGGTCGAAGGCCAGGAGCATGTGCAGGCCCTGTTCCGCCCCAGCCCACCGGCCGGCACCAACCCGCCCCCGTCACCGCCATGAAGATCGTCTACTCGGACCAGCACCAAGACCACGACCCGCAACAGTTCATCGTGCGCGGGCGCCTCAAGCGCAGCAACGAGCAGCCCGAGCGCGCCTACCGCCTGCTGGCCTCGGCCCAGGCCGCCGGCCACCCGGTGCTGGCCCCCGAAGACCACGGCGCCGGCCCACGCGCGGCCGTCCACACCCCGCAATACCTGCATTTCCTCGAAACCGCCTGGGCCCGCTGGCAGGCCCTGGAGGGCGCCTCCGACGAGGTCATGCCCAATGTCTACCCCTTCCCCGGCCAGCCCTGCAGCTACCCCGACAGCCTGGTTGGCCAGGCCGGCTACCACATGGGCGACAACGCTTGCAGCATTGGCCAGCACACCTGGCGCGCGGCCACGCAATCAGCCCAGGTGGCCACCCACGCCGCGCAACTGGTGCTGGACGGCGAGCACGCCGCCTACGCGCTGTGCCGCCCCCCGGGCCACCATGCCTACGCCGACCGCGCCAACGGCTTCTGCTACCTGAACAACGCCGCCATCGCGGCCCAGCACCTGCGCCAGCGCCATGCGCGCGTCGCGATCCTGGATGTGGACGTGCACCACGGCAACGGCACCCAGGGCATCTTCTGGCGCCGCAACGATGTGCTGACCGTGTCACTGCATGGCGACCCGCACTTCTGCACGCCGTTTTTCACCGGCCACGCGCACGAGCGCGGCGAGGGCGATGGGCTGGGCTACAACCTCAACCTGCCGCTGCCCAAGGGCACCGACACCCCGGCTTACCTGCAGGCCCTGGCCCGCGCCTGCACCGCCGTGCGGGCCTTTGCACCGGGCGCCCTGGTGGTCAGCCTGGGGCTGGACGCCCACGAGCGCGACCCCTACCAGGCCATGGCCGTCACCACCGAGGGCTTTGCGCTGATCACCGCCGAGATCGCCCGCCTGGGCCTGCCCACCGTGCTGGTGCAGGAAGGCGGTTACCTGTCCGACGACCTGGGCCCCAACCTGGCCAGCGCCCTGCGCGGCTTCGAGGCGGGGGTCTGAGATGGTGGCCACCTCGCAGCCCCCCCTCGGCACGCCCCCCAGCGCCCCGGACGACGAGGCCATCGACCTGCCCGGCGCCGCCGTGCTCAACGCGCCCCCCGCCCCGTTTGCCCTGGCCCAGGCGCAGGCGCTGCTGCGCCAGCACTACGGGCTGGAGGCGCAGTTCAGCCCCCTGAGCGGTGAGCGCGACGCCAACTTCCTGGTCACGCCGCACGAGGGCCCGCGCGCCATGCTGAAAATCTCGCACCCGCTCGAATCCCCCCTGGTGGCCGATTTTCAAACCCAGGCGCTGCGCCACCTCGCGCACAGCGACCCCAGCCTGCCGGTGCAGCGCCTGCTGCCCACCCGCGACGGCGCCGACGCCGTGCTGCTGCCCTGCGCCGGTGGCCAGACCCGCGTGATGCGCCTGTTCAGCTACCTGGAGGGCCTGCCCATGCCGCAAGCGCCCCGCTCGGCGGCCCAGCGCGCCAGCGTGGCGCAGGCCCTGGCCCGGCTGGACCGCGCCCTCAGCGGCCTGCAGCACCCGGCCAGCCGCCTGGCCCTGCCCTGGGACATCCAGTACGCGCACCGTGCACGGGGCCTGCTGCGCCACGTGCCCGACCCGGCGCGCCGCGCGCTGGCCGAACGCGCACTCGACGCGTTTGAATCCCAGGCCCTGCCCCGGCTGGCGAGCCTGCGCCGCCAGGCCATCCACAACGACTTCAACATCTACAACCTGCTGGTCGACCCGGCCGCCCCCGAGCGCCTGAGCGGCATCCTCGACCTCGGCGACATGGTGCATGCGCCCCTGGTCGATGACCTGGCGGTGGCCGCGTCCTACCAGATCGAGGTCGAGGGCGACCCCCTGGGCACGATGGCCGAGTTCTGCGCCGCCTACCACGCGGTGCTGCCCCTGCAGTCGGCCGAGCTGCAGGCCCTGCCCGCCCTGGTGCGCGCCCGCCTGGCCATGGTGGTGGCCATCAGTGGCTGGCGCGCGGCGCGCCAGCCCGACAACGCACCCTACCTGCTGCGCAACAACCCCATCTCGTGGGCCCGGCTGCAGGCCCTGGACGGGCTGGACCCGGCCCGCGCCAGCGCCGTGCTGCACCAGGCCTGCGGCCTGGCCCCGCTTTGAACCGGTCGAAAGCCCCGCCATGAACACCCCCACCCCCACGGCCAGCAGGCCGACCGACGCCGACCTGCTGGCCCGCCGCGCCCGCCTGCTGGGCCCGGCCTACCGCACCTTCTACGACACGCCTTTTCACCCGGTGCGCGGTGACGGCGTGTGGCTTTACGACGCCGACAACCGCCCCTTCCTGGACGCCTACAACAACGTCGCCAGCGTGGGCCATTGCCACCCGCAGGTGGTGCAGGCGCTGACGCGCCAAGCCGCCACGCTGAACACCCACACCCGCTACCTGCACGCCGGCGTGCTGGACTACGCCGAGCGCCTGCTGGCACGCCTGCCGCGCGAGCTGGGCCACGCCATGTTCACCTGCACCGGCAGCGAGGCCAACGACCTGGCGCTGCGCATCGCGCGCGCTCACACCGGCGCGTCAGGGCTGATCGTGACCCGCTTCGCCTACCACGGCGTCACCGCGCCGCTGGCCGAGGCCTCGCCCTCGCTGGGCAAAAGCATCCAGATCGGCGCCAGCGTTCGCACCGTGCCAGCGCCCGACCTGCACCCGCAGGAGCCGGCCCGCGTGGGCCGGCAGTTCGCTGATGGCGTGCGCGCCGCCATCGCCGATCTGCAGGCACACGGCCTGCGACCCGCCGCGTTGCTGGTGGACACCGTGTTCTCCAGCGACGGCATCTGCACCGACCCCGCGGGCTTTCTGCAGGAGGCGGTGCAGGCCATCCGAGCCGAGGGCGGGGTCTTCATTGCCGACGAAGTCCAGCCCGGCTTTGGCCGCACCGGCGATGCGCTGTGGGGCTTTGCGCGCCACGGCGTGGTGCCCGACATCGTCACCCTGGGCAAGCCCATGGGCAACGGTCACCCGGTCGCGGGCCTGGCGGTGCGGCCCGAGGTGATGGCCGCTTTTGGCCGCGAGTGCCGCTACTTCAACACCTTCGGTGGCAACCCGGTGTCGATGGCGGTGGCCCATGCGGTGCTCGATGTGATCGAGGGTGAGGGCCTGCAAGCCAACGCCCAGGCGGTGGGCCAGTACCTGCGCCATCAACTGCGGCAACTGGCCCAGCGCCACGCCGTGATCGGCGATGTGCGCGGCGCGGGCCTGTTCATTGGCGTGGACCTGGTCGCCGACCGGGCCCAGCGCACCCCCGACCCGGCCTTGACGGCGCGCGTGGTCAACGGCCTGCGCCAGCGGCAGGTGCTGCTCAGCGCCACGGGGGAGCACGCCAGCGCGCTCAAGATCCGGCCACCGCTGGTGTTCTCGCGCGGCCACGCCGACCAACTGGTCGACGCGCTGGACGCGGTGCTCAGTGAGCTCCCTCCGGGCTGAATGGCGATGTGCAGCCCACCACGGGTGCGGGGCTCAAGGCCGCCAAGGGTCGACCGGGGCACTCGGCGTGCCACCGACTTCGATCGCCTGGCCCGCCAGCAGACACAGGTCCTCGCGGAAGCGGCTGGCCGTGAGCTGCACGCCGACTGGCGTGCGCCCCACCAGGCCCGTGCTCACCGTCAGGCCCGGCAGGCCCATGAACGGCAGGCCAATCTGGGTCATCTGCGCCGCCCAGACCCGGGCGTAGGCTGCCTCGCCCTGCAGGTCGAGGTCGTTGGCAAAGGGCAACTCGGCACTGACCGGCAGCAACAGCACCGGGTAACGCTCAAAGAACAGCTGCCACAGGCGCACCAGGGTGGCGCGCCGCGTCAGGGTCTCGGACAGGCTGGCCGGGGTCAGGCCCTCGGCCACGGCGCGGTAGCCGGCCAGCGCGGTCAGCGCCCCCGGGTCGCCCTCGCGTTCGGCCGCCGCCACCTGGGCCGCGTAGCCCTCGCCCAGCCACAGGCGCATCTGCAGGGTGACGGCCTCGCGCAGCGGCGGCAGGGCGTCGATCTCGTCGACCTGCCAGCCTGCGCTGCGCAGGCGCTCGGCCGCGTCCAGCAAGGCCGCCACCACCTCGGGCTGGGTGGCCAGGCCATCGGGACGCAAGCACAGCGCGGCGCGCAGAGGCTGGGCCGGGCCGTCGAGCGGCGCCGGCACCCACCAGGGGTCGCGCGCGTCGGCAGCGGACATCACCTGCAGCGCCAGGCGCAGGTCGGCCACGCTGCGCGCCAGCGGCCCCGAGGCCGCCATCAACTGCGGGCCAATGCCGCGCTCGGGGGACGATGCGTTGTAGGCCGGGATGCGCCCCAGGCTGGGCCGCAGGCCATGCACACCACAGGCGTAGGCCGGGTAACGCACCGAGCCCGCGATGTCGGTGCCATGGGCGATGTGGCCGATGCCCGCCGCCACCGAGGCCCCGGCGCCCCCCGAGGAGCCCCCCGGCGTCAACCGCGCGTCGCGGGGGTTCAGGGTCTGGCCGTGCAGCAGGTTGCTGGTGAACCAGCGGTAGCTGAAGGCCGGCGTGTTGGTGCGCCCCAGCAGCACGGCGCCGGCGCGTCGCAGGTTCTCGACCACCGGGCTGTCGTGCTCGGCGATCCAGTCCTGCTGGGCGCGCAGGCCGTTGGTGGTGGCAAAGCCTCGCTGGTCCACATTGACCTTGGTGGTCACCGGCACGCCGGCCAGCGGCCCGGGGTCCTCGCCACGGGCCAGGGCAGCGTCCACCGCCCGGGCCTGGGCCCGCACCTCGTCGGGTCGGTGCTCGACCACGGCATGGATCGCCGGGTTGACCTCGGCGAGGCGCTGCAGGGCGGCCTCGGCCGCCTCCAGCGCACTCACTTGCCGCTCACGGATCAGGGCGGCCAGTTCGGTGGCCGTCAAACGCCAGAGTTCAGTCTTCACAGAAAACGCCTTTTCGTGTTCAAGGGGGTCCCCCCCCACCGGGGCAGCGCTGCTGCACCCGCCTTGCTGTGCCCCACGCCCCGCCGGGGCCAGGGTTCATTGTGTTGTGTTCGCACGGCTGACCGTGCCTGGAGCTTGCCATGACCTCGCCCTCTCTTCCACCCCCCAGCACCGACGCCTTGGCGCAAGCCGTCGAGGCCTTGCACGACACCATGGTCCGCCAGCTCAGCGACTTGGTCGCGGCGCCCAGCCCGTCGGGCGCCGAACAGCCCGCCGCCGCGGTGCTGGAGGCCCAGATGCAAGCCCTGGGCCTGGACTGCGAACGCATCCTGCTGGACAGCCGCTTGATCCAGGACTCGCCGCTGTTCTCCTGTCCCTGTGACCCCGACAACGGCCGCTACAACCTGCTGGCCCGCCACCTGCCGCCGGCGGGCACGCCGCGCGGGCGATCGGTGCTCTTCAATGGCCACCTCGATGTGGTGCCCACCGGGCCCGACCGCCTGTGGCACAGCCCGCCGTTTCAGCCCCGGGTCGAAGGGGACTGGCTGTACGGCCGCGGTGCGGGCGACATGAAAGGTGGCCTGATCTGCACCCTGATCGCGCTGCAGGCGCTGCGCTCGCTGGGCCTGCAGCCCGCGGGGGTGGTGGGCTTCAACGCCGTGCTGGACGAAGAGAACACCGGCAACGGCACCCTGTCCACGGTGCACGCCTTGAAGCACACCCTGGCCAAGGCCCGCCTGACCGACTTTGACGCGGTGATCATCCCCGAGCCCTTTGGCGAAACCCTGATGGCGGCCCAGGTGGGGGTCAGCTGGTTATTCGTCACCCTGACCGGACGCCCGGCCCATGTGGCCTACATGGGCAGCGGGCTCAACCCGATCGAGGCCGGCATGGCCCTGGTGGCCGAGTTGAAGGTCATGGAGGCCGAGTGGAACGCCCCCGAGCGCCGCCACCCGGCCTTTGCCGACGTGGCGCACCCGCTGAACTTCAACCTCGGCACCATCGAGGGCGGTGAGTGGAACTCGTCCGTGCCGTGCACCTGCACCCTGGGCCTGCGCTGCAGCTACTTTCCCGGCATCGACGCGGACGCCGCGCTGGCCGAGATCAGCGAGCGCCTGCGCGCCAAGGCGCAGGCGCTGAACCCGGCGCTGCAGATCGAGATCAGTGCGCGCGGCCACCGCTCGCCCGGCTGTGTCTACGACCTGGCACACCCCGCCATGCAAACCCTGGCCCAGGCCCACACCCAGGTCAACGGGCAGGCGCCGACCCGACTGGCCTGCACCGCCACCACCGACGGGCGCCATTTCAGCCTGGGCACCGACCTGCCGGTGACCAACTACGGCCCCATGGCCAGGCACATCCACGGCATTGACGAGTCCGTCTCGCTGAGCAGCATGAAGCGCGTCAGCCAGACCCTGGCGAGGTTCATGGTGGACTGGTGCGGCGTGCTGCCCTGGTCGCCCCCGACCTGAGTCGCCGCCCGTCAATGGGCCCCTGCTTGAAGCCTGCGTCAAAAAAGGTGATAATGGAGAGCTTTTGGCGAAAAGTGCTGCGCAGTGGGTGTGCAGTGGCTCTCGCAAGTATTTACAAGGTAAAGACCATGGCCAAAGAAGGCATCCACCCGAACTACCGCGAAGTCCTGTTCCTGGACCTGTCGAACGGTTTCAAGTTTGTGACCCGTTCCTGCGTGAGCACCAAGGAAACCGGCACCACCGACGACGGCCGCGAACTGCCGCTGTTCAAGCTGGACACCTCCAGCGAATCCCACCCCTTCTACACCGGCACCCAAAAGTCGGTGGACAACATGGGTGGTCGCGTCGAGCGCTTCCGCAACCGCTTCGGCAAGCTGGCCACCCCCAGCAAGTAAGTCAAAGCCGGCGCGTGACGCCGGTTCGACTTCTGCTAAAAAGGCAGCCCGGTCAACGTGCTGCCTTTTTGCATTTCTGGGCCCTGCCCGCGTTTCGTTCCCACCAACCTCTGCGCCCAAGTTGAACTCCACCTCCCCCGCCATCGTTGCCCAGAGCGCCGTGCGCCGCCTGCCCCGGTGGGCCCTGCTGGGCCTGTGCGCAGCCTATGTGATGGCGGGCTTCTGGGGCCGTGGCCCCTGGAAGAACGGCGACATCGCCGCGCTGGGCTACATGCTGGAGCTGGCCGGTGGCCACACCCCCTGGCTGAACCCGCTGCTGGCGGGACTGCCGCCCGAAACCGACGGCCTGCTCGCCTATTGGCTCGGGGCCTGGGCCGTGATGCTGGCGCCCGCTGGCTGGTCGCCCGAGGTGGTGACGCGCCTGCCCTTCATCGGCATGCTGGTGCTGACCCTGGTGGCCACCTGGTACGGCGTGTACTACCTGGCGCGCAGCCCGCGCGCACAGCCGGTGGCCTTTGCCTTTGGCGGCGAGGCGCGCCCCAACGACTACGCGCGCGCGCTGGCCGACGGCGGCCTGCTGGCCTTGATGGCCTGCCTGGGGCTGGCGCGTCTGTCGCACGAAACCACCTCGTACCTGGCCCAGCTGTGCTGCACCAGCCTGGCGTTCTACGCGGTGGCGGCCAGCCCGTACCGGCGCACGGCCCCGATCGTGGCGCTGAGTGCCGGCCTGGGTGGCCTGGCCTTGAGCGGCGGCCCCTCGCTGGCCCTGATTTTTGGTTTTGGGGCCACGGCCCTGTGCTGGGCCCAGACCGACCCGGCCGACAACGAACCCGGTCGGCGCCACAGCCCCAGCCAGGTGGCGGCCGTGGCGGGCGTGGTGACGCTGGCGGTGGTGGCCCTGGTGCTGGCCCTGGGACTGAACCGCTGGCGCCTGGTGTGGCCCGACCTGGCCGAGGCGCGCAGCCTGTTGCGCCTGCTGGTGTGGTTTGCCTGGCCGGCCTGGCCGCTGGCCCTCTGGTCGGTCTGGCGCTGGCGCCACCACCTGCGCAGCCGCCGCTGGCCGCTGCACCTGAGCCTGCCGCTGTGGTTCGTCTCGGTGTCGGTGGTCGCCACCTTCACCACCCTGCCTGCCGACCGGGCCCTGCTGCTGGGCATGCCCGCGCTGGCCACGCTGGCAGCCTTTGCTCTGCCCACGCTGAGCCGCAGCATGGGCGCACTGATCGACTGGTTCACGCTGCTGTTTTTCACCGGTGCGGCGATCATCATCTGGGTCATCTGGCTGGCCATGCAGACCGGCTTCCCGGCCCAGCCGGCCGCCAATGTGGCGCGCCTGGCGCCGGGGTTTCAGCCTGATTTCTCACTCTTTCCGCTGCTGTGCGCACTGGCCGCGACCGCGGCCTGGATTGCGCTGGTGAAATGGCGCGCCGGTCGCCACCGCGCGGCCATCTGGAAGAGCCTGGTGCTGCCCGCGGGCGGCGCGGCACTCGGCTGGATCCTGCTCATGACGCTGTGGCTGCCGCTGCTGGACTACGCCCAGAGCTACGCCACCATGGTGCAGTCGGCGCGCGCCCTGATGGGCACCGCGCAATGTGCCGAGGCCATTGGCCTGACCCAGGCGCAGGCCGCGGCCTTCCAGTACCACGGTGAACTGCGCCTGCAGGCACTGGGGGCCACGCCGCGTTGCGATTGGCTGCTGGTCGGTCGTGAGCCGGCCGAGCCAGGGCAGGCGCAGCCCAGCGCCTTGCAATGGCAGTTTGAAAGCAGCGTCTGGCGCCCTGTCGAGCGGCGCGAAGTGGTCTTGCTGTACCGCCGCATCGGAGATTGAACTTGAGCGAACTGCGCTCGATTGCACGCCACGCGGGCACCGTGTTGGCCGGGCAGTTGGCGGTGATGGCCTATGGCGTCACCGACACCCTGGTCGCGGGCCGCCATTCACCCGAAGCCCTGGCCGCACTGGCCGTGGGCTCGGCCTTCTACATCAGTGTCTACATCGGTCTGATGGGCGTGTTGCAGGCCTTGCTGCCGATCTGGGCCGAACTGCTGGGCGCGGGTCGGCCGCAGGCGCTGGGGGCCTCGGTGCGGCAGTCGCTGTACCTGAGCGCCGTGGCGGCGCTGCTGGGCATGGGCCTGCTGCTGTGGCCCGAGCCGGCGCTGGCCTGGACCCAGGTGCCCGCCGAGTTGCGCCCGGACGTCACGCGCTATCTGGGCCTGCTGGCCTGGGCCTTGCCCCCTGCACTGCTGTTTCGCCTCTACAGCACGCTGAGCCAGGCGCTGCACCAGCCGCGTCTGGTGACCTGGCTGCAACTCGGCGGGCTGGCCATCAAGGTGCCCCTGTCGATGCTGCTGACCTGGGGCGGCGCCGGCTGGCCTGCTCAGGGGGCGGCAGGCTGCGCGCTGGCCACCCTGGTCGTCAACTACAGCCTGCTGGGCCTGGCATGGCTGATGTTGCGCCGCCAGACCGCTTACCAGGCGCTGCAACTGTGGCGCCCGCTGGAGCGACCAGACCCAGCGCAACTCGGGCAATTCCTGCGCCTGGGCCTGCCGGCGGGGCTGTCGGTGATGGTGGAGGTGACGTCCTTCACGCTGATGGCGCTGTTCATCTCGCGCCTGGGCACCACCGCGGCGGCCAGCCACCAGATCGCCGCCAATGTGACGGCCGTGCTCTACATGGTGCCGCTGTCGCTGGCCATTGCCACCAGTGCGCGCACCAGCTACTGGCTGGGCGCCGGTGAGCCGGAGCGCGCCAAACGCTCGGTCCTGACCGGGCTGATGCTGGCCCTGGGCCTGGGTGTGGTGGCGTCAACCGCCCTGTGGCTGGGCCATGAACAACTGCCCCGCGCCTACGCCGAATCACCGGAGGTGGCGCGCCAAGCCGCGCCGCTGCTGTTGTGGGTGGCTTTTTTCCACCTGGCTGACGCCTGGCAGACCCTGTGCGTGTTCGTGCTGCGCTGCTACCGCGTCACGCTGAGCCCCCTGCTGGTTTACAGCGTGCTGCTGTGGGGCGCGGGCCTGGGGGGCGGCTACCTGCTGGCCTACCAGGGCCTGGCGGACCAGCCGGCCTGGGCCAGTGCCACGGCCTTTTGGGCCGCCAGCACACTGGCCCTCTGGCTGGCCGCGCTGCTGCTCACGCCAATGCTTTGGTTCGCGCTTCGGCGGCCGGTGACGCCACCGGCGCCGTGACCGGCAAGGCGCCCGCGGCTCGGCGCAGCCGATTGGCGGGGAAGGTGATCGCAAACCGCGACCCCACGCCCAGCGAGCTTTCGATCAGCAGCTGCGCACCGTGGCGCTGCACCACGTGCTTGACGATGGCCAGGCCCAGGCCGGTGCCACCGGTTTCGCGCGAGCGGCTGCGGTCGACGCGGTAGAAGCGCTCGGTCAGGCGGGGAATGTGCTCGGGCGCGATGCCCGGGCCGGTGTCGCGCACTTCAAACTCGGCGCGTCCATCGGGCAGCACACGCCAAGCCACCTGGATGCTGCCGCCCCCGGGGGTGTAGCGCACCGCGTTGCTGATCAGGTTGGACAGGGCGCTTTGCAGCTCGCTGTGCGAGCCCGCGAGGTCCATGCCCAGGGCATGGCTGACATCGAAATGGATCTGATGGCGGCGCCCGCTGTGCGCGGTCACCACATTCGACAGGGCCAGCGCCTCCTGCTCGCAGTGCTGCAACAGGGCCCCCACAGGCTGCCAGTCGTTGAGGCCCGGGGCCGGGCTGCCCTCCAGGCGCGACAAGGTCAGCAGGTCGTTCACCACCGTCTGCATGCGGCTGCCCTGCTGGGCCATCAGGCTCAGGTAGTGCTGGCGTTCCTGAGGTTCGAGGTTGAGGGTCTGCAAGGTCTCGATGAAGCCGGACAGCACGGTCAGCGGGGTGCGGATCTCGTGCGACACATTGGCCACAAAGTCGCGCCGCATGGCATCGGCCTGGTCCAGCGCCGTGACGTCGCGCGACAGCAGCAGGCGCCGGCCTTCGCCGTAGGCGTGCAGGTGCACCGACAGGCGCACCGGGCGCGACAGGGTGCTGTCGCGGCCCGACATGATGATGTCGTGGCTGTAGTCGCGCGAAGCGTAGTACGCCGCAAACACCGGTTCGCGCAGCAGGTTGCCGATCGACTGCAGCAGGTCGCGCTGCGGGTCAAAGCCAAAGTGCTCGGCCGCGGTCTGGTTGCACCACTCGATGTGGCCCTCGGGGTCCAGCAGCACCACCCCGTTGGGCGAGGCCTGTATGGCGGCCAGAAAGTCCTGCAGGCGCTGCTCGCTGTCCAAGGCTTTCTTGGCCTCCTGGCGCAACAGGCGACGCGCCCGGTCCGACACCTCGCCCCACAGGCCACCGATGTTGGGGGCGGCATTGGCATCGCCCTTGCGCAACCAGCGCCGCACCTGAAGGCCACGCCAGACGTCGAGCAGGAACCACACCCAAGTGCCCACCACCACGGCCATCGAGGCGCCCAGCCATTCGGCCAGCGCCCAGCCCAGGGCGCCCGCCAGCAGCTGGGCCCCTACAAAACTCAAAAACCGGAATGTCATGGGTTGCGCCGCCGCAGCGGTCAGGCAGAAACGGCCGTCTGGGGTTGCCCGGTCAATCGGTAGCCGGCGCCGCGCACGGTCTCCACCATGGTGCCTGCGCCGCCCAGGGCTTCACGCAGGCGCTTGACGTGCACGTCCACCGTGCGCTCTTCGATGAACACATGGTCACCCCAGACGCGGTCCAGCAGCTGCGAGCGGCTGTGCACGCGCTCGGAGTGCTTCATGAGGTAGTGCAGGAGCTTGAACTCGGTCGGCCCCACCTTCAGGGGCTGGCCCTGGAAGGTGACGCGGTAGGTGGCCGCGTCGAGCACCAGCTCGCCAATCGTGACCGCGTCGGACACCTGCTCGGGGGCACGGCGGCGCAGCACGGCACGGATGCGGGCCAACAATTCCTGGGTCGAAAACGGTTTGGTGATGTAGTCGTCGGCACCGGCGTCGAGGCCTTGCACCTTGTCGGACTCGTCCCCACGCGCAGTCAGCATCAAGATCGGCACGCCCTTGGTGCGGGCATCCGAGCGCCACTTGCGCGCCAGCGCCACGCCGCTCTGGCCCGGCAGCATCCAGTCGAGCAGGATGACATCGGGCAACACCGCGTCCAACTCGCGCTGGGCCGAGATGCCGTCCTCCGCCCACACCGGCTGGAAGCCGTTGTGGCGCAGGTTGACCGCGATCAGCTCGGCAATCGCCGGCTCGTCTTCAACAATCAGGATTTGAGGCAGTTTCTTCATCTCGAATCACCGGAGGGCCGACTCCACATCATCGATCGAGGCGTGGCGCACGTCGGTGCCCTTGACCACATAGATGATGAACTCGGCGATGTTCTTGGCGTGATCACCAATGCGCTCGATGGCCTTGGCCAGGAACAGCAGGTCGAGGCTGGCGGAGATCGTGCGCGGGTCTTCCATCATGTAGGTGATGAGCTTGCGCACAAAGCCGTCGAACTCGCGGTCGATCAGGTCGTCCTCCTTGAGGATCGACACGGCGGTCGCGGTGTCCAGGCGGGCAAAGGCGTCCAGCGCCTTGCGCAGCAGGCCCGACGCCAGGTCGGCCGCCATGCGCAGGTCCGACGAGGGCAGTTGACGGGCCGAGCCGCTTTCGATGATGGACTTCACCATGCGGGCGATCTTGCTGGCTTCGTCGCCCACGCGCTCAAGGTTGGCGGTGGTCTTGGAAATGGCCAGCAGCAGGCGCAGGTCACGCGCGGTCGGTTGGCGACGCGCGATGATCGAGGCCAGGTCGCGGTCGATCTCGATCTCCATCGCGTTGACGCGGAGTTCGATCTCGATCACCTGGTCCGCCGCTTCGGGGCTGAACTGCGACAGCGAGTAGATGGCTTGGTGGATCTGGGACTCCACCAGGCCGCCCAACTCCATCACGCGCGAGGAGACGCCGTTCAGATCGGTATCGAACTGCGTGGAAAGGTGTTTGTCAGGCATGGGGGCTCCTCAACCGAAACGGCCGGTGATGTAGTCTTCGGTTTCTTTGCGGGTGGGCTTGAAGAACATCTGTTCGGTTTCGCCAAATTCCACCAGGTCGCCCAGGTACATGTAGGCGGTGTAGTCGCTGCAACGCGCCGCCTGCTGCATGTTGTGGGTCACGATGACCACGGTGTAGTCATCCTTCAGTTCAGCGATCAGCTCTTCGACCTTGGCGGTGGAGATCGGGTCCAGCGCCGAGCAGGGTTCGTCGAGCAACAACACTTCGGGTTTGATGGCGATGCCGCGGGCAATGCACAGGCGTTGCTGCTGGCCACCGGACAGGCCCGAACCGCTCTGGTTGAGCTTGTCCTTGACTTCGGTCCACAGGGCCGCCTTGCGCAGGGCCCATTCGACGCGGTCGTCCATGTCGGCGGCGCTGAGGTTCTCGAACAGCTTCACGCCGAACGCGATGTTGTCGTAGATCGACATCGGGAACGGGGTGGGCTTCTGGAACACCATGCCGACCTTGGCACGGATCAGGGCCACGTCTTGCTTGGAGGTCAGCAGGTTCTCGCCGTCGAGCACGATCTGGCCTTCGGCACGTTGCTCGGGGTAGAGCTCGAACATGCGGTTGAAGGTGCGCAGCAGGGTCGATTTGCCGCAACCCGACGGGCCGATGAAGGCGGTGACCTTCTTCTCGGGGATGTTCAGGTTGATGCCCTTGAGGGCGTGGAACTTGCCGTAGTAGAAGTTCAGATCGCGCACGGCAATCTTGGCCTGGTGATCGGGCACAGTGAAAGTGGTCGTCATGGGAATGGATCCTTGCCTTTACTTCTGGCGGGTCAAAACCCGAGCCAGGATGTTGAGCCCCAGCACGGCCACGGTGATCAGGAACACCCCTGCCCAGGCCAGTTGCTGCCAGTTTTCGTACGGGCTCATTGCAAACTTGAAGATGGTCACCGGCAGGCTGGCCATGGGTTTGGACAGGTCCGAGTTCCAGAATTGGTTGTTCAGCGCGGTGAACAGCAGCGGTGCGGTTTCACCCGAGATGCGGGCCACGGCCAGCAGCACACCGGTGATCACACCCGACTTGGCCGCCCGCAGCGTGATCATCAGGATGACCTTCCACTTGGGCGTGCCCAGGGCGTAGGCGGCTTCACGCAGTGCCGACGGCACCAGCGTCAACATATTCTCGGTGGTGCGGATGACCACCGGGATCACGATCAGCGCCAGCGCGATGATGCCGGCCCAGCCCGAGAAGCTCTTGAAGCGGGCCACCACGATGGCGTACACGAACAGGCCGATCACGATGCTGGGGGCGGACAACAGGATGTCGTTGACAAAGCGGGTGACCGAGGCCAACCAGCCCTTGGTGTCGTATTCCGCGAGGTAGACACCGGCCATGATGCCAATCGGCGTGCCAACGAAGGTGGCCATCAAGACCATCACGAAAGAACCGAAGATGGCATTCGAGATGCCGCCAACCTCGTTCGGGGGTGGGGTCATCTGGGTGAACAGGGCCACGCTCAGACCGCCAAAGCCCAGGCGGATGGTTTCCCACAGGATCCACACCAGCCAGAACACGCCGAAGGCCATGGCAGCCAACGACAAGGTCAGGGCAATGGTGTTGACACGCTTGCGGCTGGCATAGCGGCCCTGGCGCGTCTGCGCCAGGTCGGCCGCGGCCAACAATTGAGCCGAGGTGCTCATGAACGGGCTCCTTCGCTCTTCTTGAGCTGCAGCAGCAGGACCTTGGAAAGGGCCAGCACGACAAAGGTGATGAAGAACAGCACCAGGCCGAGGTAGATCAGGGACGCTTGGTGCAGGCCTTCGCCGGCTTCGGCGAATTCGTTGGCCAGCGCCGAGGTGATGCTGTTGGCGGCCTCGAACACGCTCAGGGAGTTGAGCTGGTTCATGTTGCCGATCACGAAGGTCACCGCCATGGTTTCACCCAGGGCACGGCCCAGGCCCAGCATGATGCCGCCGAGCACACCGGTCTTGGTGTAAGGCAGCACCACCTTCCACACCACTTCCCAGGTCGTCGAACCCAGGCCGTAGGCGGATTCCTTGAGCAGGGCCGGTGTGACCTCGAACACATCGCGCATCACCGAGGCAATGAACGGGATGATCATGATCGCCAGGATGATGCCGGCCGACAGAATGCCGATGCCCACCGGGGGGCCCGACACCAGACCGCCGAGCACCGGCACGCCCTTGAGCAGGGCCTGCAGCGGCTGCTGCACGTAGGTGGCCAGGATGGGGCCGAACACCATCAGGCCCCACATGCCGTACACAATGGAAGGCACTGCGGCCAGCAGTTCAATGGCCGTGCCGAGCGGGCGCTTGAGCCAGTTGGGCGACAGTTCAGTGAGGAACAGCGCGATGCCAAAACTGACGGGCACCGCGATGGCCAACGCAATGAACGAGGTGGCCAGGGTGCCGTAAATCATCACCAGGCCACCGAAGTCGCCTTGAACCGGGTCCCAGACGCTGCGCGTCAGGAAAGAGAGGCCGTATTTTTCGATGGCAGGCCAGGCGCCAAACACGAGGGAGGCCAGGATGCCCAGCAGCAAGCCGAGGGTCAGCAGCGCGGCGCCCTTGGCCAGCCAGCCAAACAGCCGGTCGGCCACGGCACCCGACAGCAGGGGGCGGGGGGTAGGAGGTGTGGTCATATTTTGAACACGCCCCGCCAATGGGGGCGAGGCGTGATTGACCGGCAGTGTAGTGGACACGTTGCAGTCCTGAAAGCGGGTCGAGTGAGTACCGACTTACTTGTAAGCCACCGGCTTGTCGGTCGCGGCGTCGCGGATTTCGGCCCACGACTTCAGGATCACTTCCTTCACGCTGTCAGGCATGGGCACGTAGTCCAGGTCGGTGGCAGTCTTGTCGCCGCTCTTGTAGGCCCAGTCGAAGAACTTCAGGGCGGTGGTGGCTTGGGCCGGCTTGTCCTGCTTCTTTTGCATCAGGATGAAGGTGGCACCGGTGATCGGCCAGGCTTCCTTGCCAGCTTGGTTGGTCAGGATCTGGTAGAAGCTCTTGCTCCAGGTGGCGCCGGCAGCGGCGGCCTTGAAGGTCAGGTCGTCCGGAGCGACATAGGCGCCCGAAGCGTTTTGCAGCTGCACGTAGTTCAGCTTGTTTTGCTTCACGTAAGCGTACTCAACGTAGCCGATCGAGTCAGGCAGGCGGCCCAGGAAAGCGGCCACGCCTTCGTTGCCCTTGCCACCGGCACCGGTGGGCCAGTTCACAGCCGTGCCTTCGCCAACCTTGCTCTTCCACTCGGGGCTGACCTTGCTCAGGTAGTTGGTGAAGATGAAGCTGGTGCCCGAACCGTCGGCGCGGCGCACCACGGCGATCGGGCTGTCCGGCAGCGCCAGGCCCGGGTTCAAGCCCTTGATGGCGGGGTCGCTCCACTGGGTGATCTTGCCCAGGTAGATGTCGGCCAACACGGGGCCGGTCAGCTTCATTTGGCCGGGGGTGATGCCCTTGATGTTGATCACCGGCACCACGCCGCCGATCACGGTGGGGAACTGCACCAGGCCCTTGGCCTTCAGGTCGTCGTCGGTCAGCGGGGCGTCCGAGGCACCGAAATCGACCGTTTTGGCTTCGATTTGACGGATGCCAGCGCCCGAACCCACGGATTGGTAGTTGATCTTGACGCCGGTGGCCTTGTTGTAATCAGCGGCCCACTTGGAATACAGAGGCGCCGGAAAGCTGGCACCGGCACCGGTGGCTTCTTGCTGGGCCATGGCAGCGGGAGAGGACAGAGCAGCAACTGCACCGGCGATGGCCAAACGAATCATCCACGAAGTCATACAAAGTCACCTTGGAGGTTGGAAGGGATGCCCGGACTGTAAAAGCCCAATGTGACGATTGCGTGACATCCTCAAAACCCCTGAGAAACCCTGGATTTCTTGTCACAAATGGCACAAAAACGTCATTTGACTGTCACACAGGCCGCCTAAAGTGCCTTGACTGTCAAATATTCCGGCATCGTGCGGCTCTGCAATTCGATACAACAGAGACAATGAAGGGGCCGCAGCCGTGCTGCGGCGCTGTGCCCCCTGTGAGTTCCGAGCTTCCCTCAGGTCCCCGGCCACCCCGCGGGGCCTGTGCCCAGCGGAGCTCATAGAAGCAGTCACTTCCTCTTTTTCACCTGCCTGCCGCCGCCATGACTGCCCTGCTCAGCCCCCGCCCTCCGGCCTCTGTGGCGCCGACGGCGGCGCCAGCACGCCTTCACGCACTGCCCGAACACGCCGCCACCCCCATGCAAAACGGATCACTCATTGCCGCTGTCGACCTGGGGTCGAACAGCTTTCGACTGGAGATCGGGCGCCTGCTGCACGGTCAGATTCAACGCAGCGAGTACCTCAAGGAAACCGTGCGCCAGGGCAGCGGTCTCGACGAAGACCGCCGCCTGACCCCCGAAGCCATGCAGCGCGGCTGGGATTGCCTGGCCCGCTTTGCCGAACGCCTGGCGGGTTTCAACCCGACCCAGGTGCGGGCCGTGGCCACCCAGACCCTGCGCGAAGCGCGCAACCGTGACGAATTCCTGAACCGCGCCAATGCCATCCTGGGCTTTCCGATTGATGTGATCTCGGGCCCTGAAGAGGCCCGCCTGATTTACCAGGGCGTGGCGCGCCTGCTGCCACAGTCGGACGAGCGACGCTTGGTGGTGGACATCGGGGGCCGATCCACCGAACTGATCCTGGGCCAGCAGTACCACGCCCACGTGGTGGCCTCCTACCGCGTGGGCAGCGTGGCCTGGTCCATGAAATACTTTCCGCAAGGGCTGTTCACCCAGCAGGCCTTCATGACCGCCGAGATCGCCGCCAAGGCCGTGCTGGACGAAGCCCTCGACAGTTACCGCCGCGACAGCTGGGACGTGGCCTACGGGTCTTCGGGCACCGTGGGTGCGGTGGCCGACGTGCTGGCCGCTGCGGGAGAACCCAGCGGCCGCATCAGCCGCAGCGCCCTGGCCTGGCTGCAGGAGCGCCTGCTGCGCGCCCAAAGCGCTGACCGGGTGCGCATGGAAGGGCTCAAAGACGAGCGCCGCGCCGTGATCGGCGGCGGGGTGAGCGTGCTGACCGCCATTTTTGACCTGCTGGGCATCGATGAAATGCAGGTCGCCCAGGGCGCCCTGCGCCAGGGCGTGCTGTACGACCTGCTGGACCGCGAACAGGCCCACACCGACCTGCGCGCCAGCACCGTGATCGCCTTGAGCGAGCGCTTTCAGGTCGACGCCCAACAGGCCGAGCGCGTGCACCAGGCCGCCCTGGCGCTGTACCAACAGATCGAAGACCCGGTCGAAGAGCGCGCAGAGCGCAAGCTGGGTTGGGCCGCGCAGTTGCACGAGATCGGGCAGCAAATTGCCCACAGCGACTACCACCGCCATGGCGCCTACATCCTCGACAACACCGATGCCCCGGGCTTCTCGCTGCACGAACTGCACCGCCTGGGCCTGCTGATCCTGGGCCACCGGGGCAAGGTGCGCAAGCTCGAAGCCGACCTGGACGACGAAGATTTCGTGCGCCAACTGCTCTGCCTGCGCCTGGCCGTGGCCCTGTGCCATGCCCGCCGCAGCCCGGACTTGAGTTCGCTGCGGTTGCAGCAAGACGGCTACCAGTTCAGCCTCAGCGCCAGCGCGGCCTGGTGCCAGCAGTATCCGCAATCGGCCCACCTGATGCGCGAAGAAACCCTGGCCTGGCAGAAGACACCCTGGTCGCTGGCGTTCCAAGCCCACTGAACCAAGGCGGCGCGGCACCTGCGCCGCAGCCCTCCCTCAACTCCCCCCCCTCCGTCGGGCGCGGTGCCGCACCGCCCTGCCCGTCTGAGCGGCTCGCCGTGCTGGGCCGACCCGGCCCCGCAGGCAAACGCCCGCCCCCCTGAGGCGGCGCCACCCCTTGCGCGGAGGCTCGCTGCACCCCGCCAGACACCCACAACAAGCGCCCGCCTACCCCCGATGGCCAGGCGCGTGACCCTGCGCGAACCGAATCTGCAAATTGGACAAACGGTATATACTGTTTATACCGTTTCAACCTTTCAGCCGATCCGCATGAACAACAGCATGGTCTCCAAAGACAGCGCCTCCAGCCCCACCAAACACAACACCGCCACCCCAGCCACGGTCGTGGTGAACCCCGCCCCCGAGCCCAGCCCCGCCACCTCGGCCCCGAAGGCTGCGGCCGCCGCCCCGGCCACCGCCAAGGCGGCACCGGCCCCTGCTGCAGACGCCAAAACCACCAAGGCCGCCACGGCACCGGCGCCCACCCAAGCCGCCGCCAAGCCCAAAGCCCGCCCCGCGCCCGCAGCCCCTGCCGCCGTGAAAACCAAGACCAAGGCGGCAGTGAAGGCCGCCCCTGCGAAAGCCAGCAGCAGCCAGAAGGCCACCAGCACCGCGGTGAGCGCCCCTGCAGCCCCGGCCCCGGCCCCGGCCCCGGCCACCAGCAGCAAGGCCAAGGCCCCCGCCAAAGCTGCCCCCCCCGTGGCAGCAGCCGCGCCCAAGGCCAGCGCCGACAAGAAAGCCAAGCCCGCCAAGGCCAGCAAGCCGGCCAAAGCCAAGAAGGCCGCTGAAGCTGAAGTCAAGCCCAAGAAGGCCAAGCTGGTGCGTGACAGCTTCACCATCCCCAAGGACGAGTTCGATGTGCTCACCAACCTCAAGCAGAGCGCCCAGAAGCTGGGGCACTCGGCCAAGAAGAGCGAAATCCTGCGCGCCGGCATCCGCCTGCTGGCCAGCCTGAACAGCAGCGCGCTGCTCAAGGCCCTGGAAGCGGTGCCATCGATCAAGACCGGTCGCCCCAAGCAAGACAGCAGCGCTGCCGCCCCCAAGGCCAGCGCCCGCAAGAGCAAGGCCTGACACGCCCCACCGGAACACCGAGCCACGCCGCCAGTGCAGAACTCGGTTGAGCCGCCCCCGGATGGGCAACGACCGTCCAAGCTCAGTTGTCAGCTGGTAGCTGGTGGTTGGTGATTGGTCGTTGGTGACTGTTCATTGGCCGCTGGCCATGGCCTGACCAGTCACCACCGGCACGTGCCACGGTCAGTCGGCCGGGACAGCAATCCAACAAGGCCACCTCCTCGGTACCCAGCCCTGCCGCCCCAGTGACCCGTCCTGACGGCCGGGGCCGCAGCAGGGCCTGGACCTCAAAGCAGGTCGGGGGTTTGCACCGTGACCACCACCGTCTGGGGCACGCCCAGGCGCTCGCGGTAACGCAACCACCACACAGCGCCCTTGCGCACGGCGCATTCAGGTTCAGAGAGGCCCAACAGCTGGCTGATGGTCTGGCCCAGCATGGGTTGGTGACCGATCACCAACACGGCCCCCCGCTGCCGCGGCCACTGGGCCAGGCTCAACAGGTCGTCAGGGGTGCCCCCAGGCAGCAACTCGGCGCGCAGCTTGTACTTGCGGCCCAGCGCGATGGCGGTCTGTTCGGTTCGGCGGGCCGGGCTGCACAGCACACGCAGCCCCTCGGGCAGTTGCCGGTCCAACCACCCCGCCATGCGCATGGCCTGCTTTTCACCCTTGGGGGTCAAGCCGCGGGCCAGGTCCTCGAGGGCCTCCTCACCTTCAACGGCTTCGGCGTGTCGCCACAAAATCAGATCCATGGGCCCTCCCTGGCCGGTCAGTTTTTCTTGCTTCGGGTCTCGCTGCTGTAACGGTCCATCAAGGCCTGCTGCACCCCATGCGCTTGCGCGCCCTGCCGGGGTACCCGTGCGTAACTGCCCTGCGGCGACAAGGCCCAGGCATCCCGGTCGTCGTGCAGGTAGCCCACCAGACACTCGTCGATGATGCGCTGACGCAGCTCCGGGTCGGTCACGGGCCAAGCCACCTCGACCCGGCGCAGCATGTTGCGGTTCATCCAGTCGGCACTGGACAGGTAGAGGTGCTCCTGCTGCCCCGCGCGGTAATAAAAGACCCGTGAGTGCTCGAGGAAACGCCCGATGATGGAGCGCACCCGGATGTTGTCGGTCTGCCCCGGCACCCCGGCCGGCAGCATGCACGCGCCCCGGATGATGAGGTCGATGTGCGCGCCACGCTGGCCAGCGCGGATCAGCGCCCGGATCAGCGGCTCATCGGTCAACGCATTCATCTTGGCGACAATCCGGCCGCCTTCGCCGCGCTGGGCCGCCAACCCCACCTCCTCGATGGCATCGAGGGTGCGTTGGTGCAGGTGGAAAGGTGCCATCCACAGGTGCTTGAGGCGCGGCAGGCGGTTCTGACTGGCCAGGTGCGAGAACACGGCATCCATCTCCGCGGTCAGCTCGGGCTGGGCGGTCAGGTAGCTCAGGTCGGTGTAGAGCCGGGCGGTGCGGGGGTTGTAGTTGCCGGTGGACAAGTGACCGTAGCGGCGCAACTGGCGCCCTTCGCGGCGGGTCACCAGCAGCATCTTGGCGTGGGTCTTGAGGCCCACCACACCGTACACCACCTGCGCGCCGATCGACTCCAGGGCCTCGGCCCAGTTGATGTTGGCCTCTTCGTCAAAGCGGGCCTTGAGCTCCACCACCGCGGTCACTTCCTTGCCGCGGCGCACGCCCTCGCGCAGCAGCTCCATGAGCTCGGAATCTGCGCCCGTGCGGTAGATGGTCTGCTTGATCGCCAGCACCTGAGGGTCGTTGACGGCTTCGCGCAGAAAGCCCAACACGCCATCAAAGCTCTCGAAAGGCTGGTGGATCAGCACATCGCGCTGCGCCACCTGCTGGAAGATCGAGGTGCCCTGCTGCAACTGGCGCGGCAAGGCCGCTTTCCAGGGCCGGAACAGCAGCGCCGGGTCCGCCACCAGATCCACCAGCTGGGTCAGACGCACCAGGTTGACGGGCCCATGCACACGGTACAGCCCCCCGGGCGGCAGGTTGAACTGCGACAGCAAAAAGTCGGACAGGAAACCCGAGCATCCGGCCGACACCTCCAGGCGCACGGCCTGCCCATAGTTGCGGTGCTCCAGGCCCTGACGCAGCGCCGCGCGCAGGTCGCGCACGTCCTCTTCGTCAAAGGCCAGGTCAGAGTGGCGGGTGACGCGGAACTGCGAGAACTCGGTGACCTGGCGACCCGGGAACAGATCGCTCAAATGGGCACGGATGACGCTGGACAGGCTGACAAAATTGGCCCCCTTGCCCGACACCTTGCCCGGCATGCGGATGATGCGCGGCAACACCCGCGGCACCTTGACGATGGCCACCTCGTTGTCACGCCCAAAAGCGTCGTGGCCCTGCAGGCGCACGATGAAGTTGAGCGACTTGTTGGCCACCTGCGGGAACGGGTGGGCCGGGTCCAGCCCGACCGGCACCAGCAGAGGCTGAACCTCGCGCTGAAAGTAGTCCGCCACCCAGCGCCGCTGCGCCGCATTGCGTTCGCCGTGCGACAGGATGCGGATGCCCCGGCGCTCGAAGGCCGGCATCAACTGGTCGTTGTAGAGCGCGTACTGCTGCTCGACCAGGTGGTGCGCCCGGTCGGCCAACGCCTCAAAGGAGTTGTGGCTGTAGGTGCCCTTGGGGTCACGCAGTTGCAGGGCGATCAGGTGAGGAGCGGCACGGACCTCGAAGAACTCGTCGAGGTTGGAGGACACGATGCACAGGAAGCGCAAGCGCTCCAGCAGCGGCACGTCATCGCGACGCGCCCAATCGAGCACCCGGTCATTGAAGGCCAGGATGCTGTGGTCCCGGTCCAGCAGACTGACATGGGCCTCAGCGGCCTCAGACGGGGGTTCGGACTTGGAAGGGGAATGGGGAATCAGCAAACCAGAACCTCTGACAGGGATCACCACCGGCACGGCACAGAGCGAACGCCACGCACCCGCACCGACGGCAGCAACGCACAGCGTCGCTTTGTTAGCGCCACATTATTAGCCTCAATGATGAAAATTTGATGACAGAAATATGTCAGTTCAAAATGTGTGTCACATCTTCACAAAGTATCAAATTGAGCCACTGACCGCCACCGCGCTGACCGCATGGCGGCGGGCCTGAGCGGCGTCGGGGCTCCAGTGCACCAGCTCCAGCCGACCATCGAGGTGCTCGACCAAAGCCGTGTGACTTTCGACCCAATCGCCGTCATTGCAATACAACGTGCCGTCAATGACACGCATCTCCGCGCGGTGGATGTGACCACAGACCACCCCCTGCAGGCCGCGGCGGCGCGCCTCGGTGGCCACCGCCACCTCAAAATCCATCACGTAGTTCAAGGCGGTCTTGACCTTGCCTTTGAGGTAGGCCGACAGGGACCAGTACGGCAACCCGAGGCGGCCGCGCCAGTGGTTGAGGTGCCGGTTCAAACGCAGCAACCACTCATACAGGTTGTCACCCAGGTAGGCGAGCCACTTGGCGCACTGGATCACGCCGTCGAAATGGTCACCGTGGATGACCCAGAGCTTGCGCCCATCGGCGGTGGTGTGGATGGCCTGCTCGAGCACCTCGATGCCCCCAAACGAATGCCCCACAAAGCCGCGTGCAAACTCGTCGTGGTTGCCCGGGATGAAGATGATGCGACAGCCCTTGCGGGCACGGCGCAGCAGTTTTTGCACCACGTCGTTGTGCGCCTGGGGCCAGTACCAGCGGCGCCGCAGTTGCCAGCCGTCGATGATGTCGCCCACTAGGTAAAGGGTCTGGCTGGGGTGGTGTTTGAGAAAGTCCAGCAAGGCCTCGGCCTGGCAGCCCGGGGTGCCCAGGTGCAGGTCCGAAATGAAGACCGCGCGGAACGGCGGCGGCGCCCCCTCGGACTCGCTGTCTGCTCCGTCTGCCCCATCGGGCAGGCGCCCTTCGGTCGCCCAGTCCGCCAGCGCCTCGAAGTTCAAGCGCATCAGGCACCCAGGAAATGCTTGCGGTAGCGGGCCGGCAGGTCAGCGATGCGCATCAGCATCGGCAGGTCAGCCGTGTTGAAGTCCGGGTCCCAGGCCGGGGCCCCCAGCACGCGGGCGCCCAGGCGCAGGTAGCCCTTGATCAGGGCCGGCGGCTCGACGGTCAAACCGGCATCGAGTTGCTCGACCGGCAGCGGCAGGCGCGGCAGCACATGGTATTCAATCGGCGCCAGGTGGCTGCTGCTGAGTTGACGCCAGATGCTGGCGGCCGCGTCGCCACTGACCACGCCGTTGTGCAGCATCGGGATGCTGGCACAGCCGATCATGGTGTCAAGCTGGTTGCGCACCATGAACTCGGCCAGCGCGCCCCACAGCGCCAGGATCACGCCGCCCTGGCGGTGCTCCGGGTGCACGCAACTGCGGCCCAGTTCGACCATGCGCGAACGCAGGCCGCGCAGGCGGGTCAGGTCAAATTCCATGTCGCTGTAGGTGCTGCCGATGCGCTTGGCCTGCACCGGCGTCAGCACCCGGTAGGTGCCCACCACCTGGCGGGTGCTGGCGTCGCGCACCAGCAGGTGTTCGCAGTAGTCATCGAACAGGTCGATGTCATGGCCGGGCACCGGGGTGGCCAGGCGGGCCCCCATTTCGCCGGCGAAGATGTCAAACCTCAGTCGTTGGGCTTCCCGAACTTCGTCCAGGTGTCGGGCCCACGAAACTTCAATGCCCCCGCGCCCAGGCGCCACATCCGGCGCGCCGTGCGCGCGGTCAGCCAGGTGGTCGCTTGGATGAAGTGACCCCCGAGGTAAGGCCATCGGGGACAGAGGAAACGTGGGGTTGGGCAATTCTTTCATGGCGATCTCCAGATCAACAGACAGCGTTCCACAGGACCCCTGTCCTGCACGCCGCCGAACGGGCCCATGGACATCCAGCGGGCCCCCTTGGCCCGCCTGCCTTGCCACGCTGGCAGGGCGGGACAAGGCCTGCACTGAGCGTGAGTCTCGCGAGCGCCAGTGACTGCGCCATGTCACAGAGAAGGCGGTTTGATGACAGCGTGCGCCCGGCGCGAGACCCTGAATCGGGCCAGGATTGGGCCGAAACAGGCCGCTTGCACCGGCATAATGGGCCGCAGCAAAACGACTGACCTCGCCCCATGCCTTTGCCTCAAGTCAAGCCTTGGACCGCCGGCCTGGTGGCCTTTGCGGCTTCGTTGATGGCGTCCATGGCCATGGTCTGGGTCCTGCAGGAGAACCAGCTGCGTGAGGCCCGCGCCCGGGTGTCCGACCTCGCGGCGGACCACGCCCAGGCGGTGCAACGGGGCTTGGAGCGTGCCCTGTCGGCCAACTACTCGCTGGCCGCCCTGGTGCAACAGGGCCAGGGTGAGGTGCCCAACTTCCAGGCGGCCGGCGAGCAGCTGCTGACCTTCCACCCCGGCGTCAGCATGCTGGCGCTGGGCCCGCAGGGCACCATCAGCCAGGTGGTGCCCCTCAAAGGCAATGAACGTGCGCTGGGGTTCAACCCGTTGAACCACCCGGTGCAGCGCGCTGAGGCCTTGTTGGCGCGCGAAACCCGTCACCTGACGCTGGCGGGCCCCATGGAACTGATCCAGGGCGGCGTGGGGGTGGTCGGCCGCCTGCCCGTCTTCATCAAGGGCGCCCAAACGCCGGACAAGTTCTGGGGCTTCACCACGGTCACCATCCGGCTCAACGAGGTGCTGGCCCTGGCCCATCTGTCGCGACTCGAAGAACGGGGTTACGCCTACCAGCTGTGGCGGGTGGCGGGTGACGATGGCGGGCGACAGGTGATCTCGCAATCCAGTCGACCCACCCTGGTGCAGCCCGTGGAGCGACCGCTGGAGCTGCCCAATGGCTTTTGGTACCTGAGCGTCAGCCCGGTCAACGGCTGGGGCAGCCCGCAATCGCTGGCCGCACGCAGCACCATGGCGCTGCTGTTCTCGGCCCTGTTGGGCTACCTGGTTTTTTTGCTCGGGCGCCAAAAGGCCCAGGAGCGCCACCTGGCTGCCCTGGTGAACCAACGCACCGCCGAAATCGAAGAAGCCCGCCGCCACATGGAGGCCACGCTGAGCGCGGTGCCGGACTCGCTGTTCGAGATGAGCCTGGACGGTGAATACCTCAGCGTGCAAACCCCCGACCCCACCCTGCTGCTGCGCCCGCCCGCCGACATGTTGGGGCAGCGCGTCAGCGACTTGATGGAAGCCGAGGCGGCCGAACAGGTGCTGGGCGCGCTGGCCGACGCCCACCGCGACGGCCTGAGCGGCGGCCGCCTGCTGGCCCTGCCCCTGCAGGGGCGCAGGCTGTGGTTCGAGCTGTCGGTGGCCCGCATGGCCGTGCCCGAGGGGGCCGCACCGCGCTTTGTGGTGCTGTCGCGCGACATCACCCGGCGGCGCCAGGACGAAGACATGCTGCGCCTGACCGCCAAAGTGTTTGAGCAAAGCACCGAGGCCTTTGTGGTGACCGATGCGCAAGAACGCATCCTGATGGTGAACCAGGCGTTTTGCGACCTGAGCGGCTTCAGCCGCGAAGACGCCGTCGGCAAGACCGCCAAGCTGCTGGCGGCGCACCGCGAAGACGACAGCTTTCGGCAACTGGTGCGGGTGGCCGTGCGCCAGCGGGGCCACTGGCAGGGCGAGGCCTGGAACCAGCGCAAGAACCGCAGCCGCTACCTGCAGTGGCTGTCGATCAGCCGGGTCGACAATTCACTGGGCGAGCCCAGCCACTACATCGCTTCGTTCCGCGACATCACGCAGCAAAAAGAGACCGAGGAGCGCATCCGCAGCCTGGCCTACTTTGATGCCCTGACCGGCTTGCCCAACCGCTCGCTGCTGAACGAGCGCAGCAACCTGTCGCTGGCCAGTGCGCGCCGCTCGGGGGAGCCTGTGGCGGTGATTTACCTGGACATGGACCACTTCAAGAACGTCAACGACTCGCTGGGGCACAGCGTCGGCGACGAACTGCTGGTTGACTTTGCACGCCGCCTGAAGGCCCTGGTCAAAGAGCAGGACACGGTGTCGCGCCTGGGCGGTGATGAGTTCGTGCTGGTCGTGAATGACGCGCCGGTTGCGCAGGCCCAGCAGCTGGCCGAAGCCATCCTGGCGATGTCCGCGACACCGTTCCAGATCGGGCCGTACGAGCTCAGTGTCACGCTGTCGATCGGCGTGGCCCTGTACCCACAGCACGGCGAGGACTTCGACACCCTGCACCAGCGCGCCGACAGCGCGATGTACCAGGCCAAGAAGAGCGGGCGCAACCAGTACCGGCTGTTCACCGCGGAGATTCAGCAGGCGGCCGCCCGCGTGCTGCAATTGGAGAACGCCTTGCGCAAGGCCTGGGAGCGCGACCAGATGACGCTGCACTACCAGCCCCAGGTCGACCTGGGCACCGGGCAGGTGATTGGTGCCGAGGCCCTGCTGCGCTGGCGGCACCCCGAACTGGGCCAGGTCTCACCCGCCGAGTTCATCCCCGTGGCGGAGGACACCGGCCTGATCCTGGACCTGGGGGAGTGGGTGCTGCGCACCGCCTTGCAGCAAGTGCGTCGCTGGCAGGACCAGGGGCTGCCCCCCCTGACCGTGTCGGTGAACCTGTCCCCGGTGCAGTTCCGCCAACCGCTGCTGCCCGAGCTGGTGCAGCGCCTGATCAAGGAAGCCGGCATTGCGCCCCAGCTGCTGGAGCTGGAGCTCACCGAAGGGGCTGCGATGGACGACCCGGAGGGGGCCATTGCCATCATGGACCGCCTGCACGACCAGGGCATACGGCTGCTGATCGACGACTTCGGGACCGGCTATTCATCCCTGAGCCACCTGAAGCGATTTCAGGTCTACAAGCTCAAGATTGACCAGTCTTTTGTGCGCGACCTCAGCGAAGCCGCGCAGGATCAGGGCATCGTCAAGGCCATCATCGGCATGGCGCAGGCGCTGGGCCTGCGCACCATCGCCGAGGGGGTGGAGACCGAGGGCCAGATCGAGTTCCTGCGCACCCTGGGTTGCGACGAAATCCAGGGCTACTACTACAGCCGCCCCTTGCCTGCCGCTGAGTTCGAGGCCTACCTGACACGCCAAAGCACGCCACTGCCCGCCTGAGGCTGGCCCGGCTAGGTCACCACGGCTGACGCGGCGCCCTCCTGCGCCACACCCGGCGGCGTGGCGCCGGACACGCCATGCCCCCCGGGGGCGCCCCCACGCGTCAAGCGCTGCGTGCGGCCTCGGCCAGGCGGCTGGCCCATCGCGAGGCCACGGCCTCGTCCCGCGCCTCCACCATCACCCGCAGCAAGGGCTCGGTGCCACTGGCGCGGATCAGCACCCGCCCCGCCCCCGCCAGGGCCTGCTCGGCCTCGGCGATCTCGGCTTTCAGCACCGTGTTCTGTTGCCACTTCTGGTCGGGCCGCAAGCGCACATTGATCAGGGTCTGAGGGAACAGCCGCAGTTGGCTGAACCACTGCGGCAAGGTGCGCTGGCCCCGCACGCAAGCCTGCAACACCTGCAGCGCGCTGATCAGGCCATCGCCGGTGGTGTGGCGGTCCAACGCCAGCAGGTGGCCCGAGCCCTCGCCGCCCAGTTGCCAGCCCTTCTGCTCGAGTTGCTCCAGCACATAGCGGTCGCCGACCTTGGCGCGCACAAAATCGATGCCCTTCTCGCGCAGGGCCAACTCCACGGCCATGTTGGTCATCAGCGTGCCCACCACCCCCGGCACGGGCAGACCACGTTCCAGCCGGTCCAGTGCCAGCAGGTACAGCAACTCATCGCCGTTGTAGAGGCGGCCCGTGGCGTCGACCATCTGCAAGCGGTCGGCATCGCCATCAAGGGCAATGCCCAGGTCGGCCTGGTTGGCCCGCACCGAGCGCACCAGGGCTTCGGGGTGCGTGGCCCCCACTTCGTGGTTGATGTTGAGGCCGTCCGGGGCGCAGCCCATCGCAATCACCTCGGCCCCCAGCTCATGGAACACCTTGGGTGCGATGTGGTAGGCCGCACCGTGGGCTGCGTCGACCACGATGCGCAGGCCCTTGAGGGTCAGTTCGTTGGCAAAGGTGCTCTTACAGAATTCGATGTAGCGGCCCGCCGCGTCATCAAGGCGACGCGCCTTGCCCAAGGACGCCGAGTCGACCCAGACCGGGGCCTCCTGCAAGGCGGCCTCGACGTCCTGTTCCCAGCTGTCGGGCAGCTTGGCGCCCTGGGCGCTGAAGAACTTGATGCCGTTGTCCTGGAAGGCGTTGTGGCTGGCACTGATGACCACGCCCAGGCTGGCCCGCTGGGCCCGCGTGAGGTAGGCCACGCCAGGCGTGGGCAGGGGCCCCAGCAGCACCACATCCACCCCGGCCGAGTTGAAGCCCGACTCCAGGGCGCTTTCGAGCATGTAGCCCGAAATGCGGGTGTCCTTGCCGATCAGCACGGTCGGGCGGGATTCACTCTGGCGCAGCACGCGGCCCACCGCGTGGGCCAGTCGCAGCACGAAGTCGGGGGTGATGGGCGCCTGGCCCACCGTGCCACGGATGCCGTCGGTACCGAAATAGAGTCTGGTCATGTTGTTTTGTTTCTGTGGTGGACGCTTAAACGGACATCGACTGTACCGGAGTTGAAGGTGCCTGCGCCTGACGCACCGCCTGCCAGACCTGCAGGGCCGCCACGGTTTCACGCACATCGTGCACGCGCAGCACGCGGGCACCGCGGTCCGCCGCCAGCACGGCGGCGGTGGTGCTGGGCACCAGCCGGTCGGCCACGTCCAGCCCGGTGACCGCCCCCAGCGAGGACTTGCGCGACCAGCCTGCCAGCCAGGGCCAGCCGCTCTGGTCGAGTTCGTGTTGGCGCGCCAGCAGCGCAAAGTTCTGCTCCACCGTCTTGCCAAAGCCCACCCCGGCATCGAGCACGATGCGCTCGCGCGCCACCCCCCGGGCCAGCAGCCCAGCGCTGGCGTCTTGCAAAAAGGACAGCACCTGGGGCACGACATCGCCCACCATGGGGGCCACCTGCATGGTCTGGGGATCGCGGTGCATGTGCATCAGGCACACGCCGCACGCCGGGTGCGCGGCCACCACCTCTGGGGCGCCCGGCTGGCGCAGGGCCCAGATGTCGTTGATGACGTCCACGCCCAAATCCAGCGCCCGCCGCATGACCTCGGCTTTGTAGGTGTCGACCGAGATCGGCACCTGCCAACGCACCACCTCGCGCAACACCCCCTCCAGCCGGCGCCACTCCTCGTCGAGGCCCACGGGGGGGCTGCCAGGGCGGGTGGATTCACCCCCCAGGTCCAGCAGGTCGGCCCCCTGCGCCAGCAACTGCTCGGCGTGTGCCAGGGCCTGCTGCAGCGTGTCGTGGCGGCCCCCGTCCGAGAACGAATCGGGGGTGACATTGACGATGCCCATCACCAGGGGGCGGTTCAACTCAAGTCGGAAGCGGGAGGTTTGCCAGAACATGGAGGCCAGGTCTCAAAAAGCCCGTGCGAGCCGCACGCCACAAGGGCCAAAAACGGAAAACGGGGCCTGAGGCCCCGTTTCTAGGATGGCAGGCTGGCTCAACACCAGAACACTGCCCTGCGCCCTCAGGCCGCGCTGGGCGCGGGGTCGGTGCTGACCGCCGGCGTACCACCACCGCTGCCGTCCCCCCCCGTGGGCGGCACGCGCGGGGTCCAGTCCTTGGGCGGACGCGGGGCCTTGCCGGCCATGATGTCATCGAGTTGCTCGCCATCGATGGTTTCCCATTCGAGCAGGGCCTTGGCCATGGCGTGCATCTTGTCGCTGTGCTCTTCGATCAAACGACGGGCCAGCGCGTACTGCTGGTCGATGATGCGACGCACCTCGGAGTCGACCTTTTGCATGGTCTGCTCGCTCATGTTGGTGGTCTTGGTCACCGAGCGGCCCAGGAACACTTCGCCCTCGTTCTCCGCGTAGACCATCGGGCCCAGGGACTCGGTCATGCCATAACGCATCACCATGTCGCGGGCGATGTGGGTGGCGCGCTCGAAGTCGTTGGAAGCCCCCGTGGTCATCTGGTTCATGAAGACTTCTTCGGCAATGCGGCCACCGAACAGCATGCTGATCTGGTTGAGCATGTAGTCGCGGTCGTAGCTGTAGCGGTCTTGCGCCGGCAGGCTCATGGTCACGCCCAGGGCGCGGCCACGCGGGATGATGGTGACCTTGTGCACTGGATCGCACTTGGGCAGCAGCTTGCCGATCAGGGCGTGGCCCGACTCGTGGTAGGCCGTGTTGCGGCGCTCTTCCTCGGGCATGACCATGCTCTTGCGTTCCGGGCCCATGAGGATCTTGTCCTTGGCCTTCTCGAAGTCCTGCATCTCCACGGTGCGGGCATTGCGACGCGCGGCCATCAGGGCAGCTTCGTTGCACAGGTTGGCCAGGTCGGCACCGCTCATGCCGGGGGTGCCGCGGGCGATGATGCCGGGGTTGACGTCCTGGCCAATCGGCACCTTGCGCATGTGCACATTGAGGATCTGCTCACGACCACGGATGTCCGGCAGGGTCACGTAGACCTGGCGGTCGAAACGGCCCGGGCGCAGCAGGGCGGCGTCCAGGATGTCGGGGCGGTTGGTGGCGGCGACCACGATCACACCGAGGTTGGTCTCGAAACCATCCATCTCGACCAGCATCTGGTTGAGGGTTTGTTCGCGTTCGTCGTTGCCGCCGCCCAGACCCGCACCGCGCTGACGGCCCACGGCGTCGATTTCGTCGATGAAGATGATGCAGGGGGCGTTTTTCTTGGCGTTCTCGAACATGTCGCGCACCCGGGCGGCACCGACACCGACGAACATCTCCACGAAGTCAGAACCCGAGATGCTGAAGAACGGCACCTTGGCTTCGCCCGCAATGGACTTGGCCAGCAGGGTCTTGCCGGTGCCCGGGGGGCCGACCAGCAGCAGACCGCGGGGGATGCGCCCCCCCAGCTTCTGGAACTTCTGGGGGTCTTTGAGGAAATCGACGACTTCTTTGACTTCTTCCTTGGCTTCGTCGCAGCCCGCGACGTCCGCAAAGGTGACCTGGTTGGTGTTCTCGTCCAGCATGCGGGCCTTGCTCTTGCCGAAGCTGAACGCCCCGCCCTTGCCGCCGCCTTGCATCTGGCGCATGAAGTAGATCCAGACGCCAATCAGCAGCAGCATCGGGCCCCAGCTGACCAGCAGGGTCATGAGCAGGGAGCCTTCTTCGCGCGGCTTGACGTCGAACTTGACGTTGTTGCTGATCAGGTCGCCGACCAGACCGCGGTCCAGGTAGGTGGCCGTGGTGCGCAGCTTGCGGTCATCGTTGGTGATCGCCACGATCTCAGTGCCGCCTTGGCCTTCCTGGATGGTGGCACTCTTGATGCGGTTACCACGGACTTCTTCGAGGAAGTCGGAGTAGCCGACGTAGCCGGCGCTGGCGGAACCGCGGGTGTCAAACTGCTTGAAAACAGTGAACAGCACCATGGCAATCACGAGCCAAACGGCAATTTTCGAAAACCACTGATTATTCAAGCGGAGCTCCAGAAGCGAATGTCAACGAGGGAAACTTGGGGCCCATTTTAGGCCTTTCAAGTCGGAGGACGATCGCTTTTATTGATCGCGTCCATGGCCTCAGCAAGGGTTTTGGCCGGGATTAACCCGAATTCCTTGACCTGGCTCAGGCCTGAGGCGGCTTCTTGAGGCCGATGCCGATCAGGAAAGTCTCCGACGACTTGTCGCGCGAGGACTTGGGTTTGATCGGCTTGACCACCCGAAAGGTGTCTTTGAACAGCTGAACCAACTGGGTGTAGCCACTGCCGTGGAACACCTTGGTCACCAACGCCCCTTCAGGTTTGAGGTGTTTCTGGGCAAATTCAATCGCCAGCTCGATCAGATGCGCGATGCGGGCGGCATCGACGTTCTCGACCCCCGACAGGTTGGGCGCCATGTCCGACACCACCACGTCCACGGGCCGCCCCTGCACCACGTCTTCCAATTGCGCCAGCACGCTGTCTTCGCGGAAGTCCCCCTGAATGAACACCACGCCTTCGATGGGTTCCATGGGCAGCAGGTCCAGCGCGATGATGGCGCCATTGAGGGCCCCCACCGCGGCGCCCGACGGCGACAGGCGCCGGCGCACATACTGGCTCCAGGCGCCCGGCGTCGACCCCAGGTCCACCACCAGGTGGCCGGGCTTGATCAACCCCAGGGTCTCGTCGATTTCCTTGAGCTTGTAGGCCGCCCGGGCCCGGTAGCCGTCGCGCGCTGCCTGCTTCACATAGGGGTCGTTGACATGGTCGTTCAACCACGCCTTGTTGACTTTCTTGCTCTTCGTTTTGATCTTCATATGTCCTTGCCGGCGGGTTCTCCGCCAGGTCACCCTGGTTCACGGGGCGGCCAAGCCCGATAATACGGCCATGCCCCAAATTCAACTTACCCCAGCCCAGCGCCGGGAACACCGGGCCGAGGCCCACCACCTTGACCCCGTCGTGCTCATCGGCGGCGATGGCCTGACCCCTGCCGTCCAGAAGGAAGTCGACCTCGCCCTGAACGCGCATGGCCTCATCAAGGTCCGCGTGTTCTCCGACGACCGCGCGGGTCGCGAGCAGATCTACCAGACCCTGGCCGACGAACTCAACGCGGCCCCGGTGCAGCACATCGGCAAGCTGCTGGTGCTGTGGCGCCCGCAGCCCGAAAAAGAGCGCCCCGAGAACGAAGACCGCATGCCCGGTCCGCGTGACGTCAAGGTGCTTAAATACAGCAAGCGCGCCGGCCACAAGCCTGAAGTCAAGACCCTGCGCGTGCTGGGCAACCAGCGCCTGACCGCTGGCGGTCAGGTCAAGCGCGCCAAGCCCAAGCAGACGTCCATCAAGAAACGCCAGTCCGACTGAGCCCATGAGCGTCACGCCGGACACGCAGCCCTCGCCCTCGGGCGAGCGCCACGTCATCTGCATGAAGTGGGGCACGAAATACGGCCCCGACTACGTCAACCGCCTCTATGCCATGGTCCGCCGCCACTTGCGCGGCGACTTTCGCTTTGTCTGCCTGACCGACGACGCGTCGGGCATCCGCAGCGAAGTGCAGTGCCTGCCCATTCCCGCCCTGGACCTGCCAGCAGGCATTCCGGAGCGCGGCTGGACCAAGCTTGCCACTTTCAGCGCCGACCTGCATGGCCTGCGCGGCACCGCCTTGTTCCTCGATGTGGACGTGGTCATCACCGGGTCGCTGGACGAGTTTTTCACCCAGCCGGGTGAATTCCTCATCATCCACGACTACAAGCGCCCCTGGCGCATCACGGGCAACTCGTCCGTGTACCGCTTTCAACTCGGCGCCCACCCCGATGTGCTGAGCTATTTCCGCAGCCACTTCGAAGAGGTGCGCCAGCGCTTCCGCAACGAGCAGGCCTACCTGTCGGATGTGCTGCACCGCCAAGGCAAGCTGAGTTACTGGCCCGCCGCCTGGTGCCCCAGTTTCAAGTACCACTGCATCCCGCGTTGGCCCACCAACTACTGGCAGGCCCCCTTCGTGCCCGAAGGCGCCAAGGTAGTAATTTTTCACGGCGAATGCAACCCGCCCGATGCCCTGGCGGGCCGGCGCAATCGCCGCTTCCGCTTCATCCGTCCCGCCACCTGGGTGGCCGAACACTGGCGCGAGGGCTGAGCCTCGGCCCCGCCCGACGCGCAGGCGTCCTGGGCGTCCTGGGACCGCCGCACCAGCCGGCCAGCCCGGCTTGCACAGTGGTCAGGGCTCGCCCGGAATGGCGCGGTGACCCGATGCGGGCCAGGCGCTGAAGGCTCACTGAACGATCACTGAGCAATCTCGGAGCGCCCTTCGCGTGCCAGGCTCCGTGCGGGGTCAATCGAGCCCGGAAGACGCCTCAGAAGCCCCCTGCGATGGCTGCACGGCAGCGGACGCCGTCAGGCGCCAGAACACCGCCCCGGCCAGCAACCACTGCAAGGCATAGAGGCCCGTGCCCACCCCGTGCCACAGCTTGAGGTTCTCGCGGGCCACGATGCGCGGCGCCACCGCAAACTCGGACAGCAAGGCCATCAACAGCGCCGCCAGCACCAGGCCCAAGCTGGCCTTGGCCCAGGGGGCCAGCGTGGTCTCACCACGGGGGCGCGACAACATCAACAACAACACGCCACAGAGCAGGCTGACCCAGGTCTGGGCCGCGAACAGCTTGGCGGCCATGGCCCCGGCCACGGCCGGGGTCGGCAGGTGGGCAAACAGCATCGGCACCACCCAGAAGCCCACCGTGCTGAGGCTGCCCCACCAGAGGCCGGCCAGCACCAGCGGCAAGCGGTTTCTCCACATGCGGGCCGCCAGGGTCAGATGTAGTGGACGGCGACGATTTCGTAGCGCTTGACGCCACCGGGCGCCTGCACTTCGGCCACGTCGCCCTCTTCCTTGCCGATCAGCGCACGCGCGATCGGGCTGGAGACGTTGATCAGGCCTTGCTTCAGGTCGGCCTCGTCCTCGCCCACGATCTGGTATTTGACGGCGTCACCGCTGCTTTCCTCCTCCAGCTCGACGGTCGAGCCAAAGACCACCTTGCCACCCGCGTCCAGCTGGGTCGGGTCGATCACCTGGGCAGCCGACAGCTTGCCTTCGATTTCCTGGATGCGGCCTTCGATGAAGCCCTGGCGGTCCTTGGCGGCGTCGTACTCGGCGTTTTCGCTCAGGTCGCCCTGGGCGCGTGCCTCGGCGATGGCGTTGATGACCCAGGGGCGGTCAACGGTCTTCAGGCGGTGCAGTTCTTCCTTCAGCTTCTCTGCGCCACGCTTGGTGATGGGGATGGTAGCCATGGGCCGTACTCCGTCTTTGATACGAGGGATTGCCCACGCCGGAACAGTCCGGCGCAAGCACAAAAGCAAACCGCCGCACGTTGCCGCGCGGCGGTCTCTAAGTCAGCGGTGAATTATGCCGTGAATCACACGGCATTCGGGTCCGCCAAGCGCACTCAGGCAGCGTGCAGCTGAGCGTGCAGTTCCTGCACCGAGTACACGTCCAGGTTGTCCATGTACTTCATGCCTTCGACAGCCGCTTCCGCGCCCGCGATGGTGGTGAAGGTGGTGACACGCGCCAGCAGCGAGCTGGTGCGGATCTGACGCGAATCAGCGATCGCATTGCGGCGCTCTTCCACCGTGTTGATGACCAAGGCAATCTCGTTGTTCTTGATCATGTCCACGATGTGCGGGCGGCCTTCGGTGACCTTGTTGACCGTCACGCAGGCGATGCCCGCGGCCGTGATGGCCGCGGCCGTACCCTTGGTGGCGACCAGTTCAAAGCCCTGGGCGACGAGCTGGCGGGCCACCTCGACGGCGCGCGCCTTGTCGTTGTTCTTGACCGTCAGGAAGGCCTTGCCCGAACGCGGCAGCTTGGTGCCCGCGCCCAGTTGGCTCTTCACGAAAGCCTCGCCAAAGGTCTTGCCCACGCCCATGACTTCGCCGGTGGACTTCATCTCAGGGCCGAGGATGGTGTCCACGCCCGGGAACTTCACGAATGGGAACACGGCTTCCTTGACGCTGAAGTACGGCGGGGTGACTTCGGCGGTGATGCCTTGCGAGGCCAGGGTCTGACCGGCCATGCAGCGTGCCGCCACCTTGGCCAGCTGGATGCCCGTGGCCTTGGAGACGAAGGGCACGGTGCGCGAGGCACGCGGGTTGACTTCGAGCACGTAGATCACGTCCTCGCCGTCGATGTGCTGGATCGCGAACTGCACGTTCATGAGGCCCACCACATTCAGCGAAGCCGCCATGGCGGCGCTCTGGCGCTTGATCTCGGTGACCGTTTCAGCGCTCAGGCTGTAGGGCGGCAGCGAGCAGGCGGAGTCACCGCTGTGCACGCCGGCTTGCTCGATGTGTTCCATCACGCCACCGATGAAGGTCTTGCCTTCGGGGTCGCGCAGGCAGTCGACGTCGCACTCGATGGCGTCGTTGAGGAAGCGGTCCAGCAGCACGGGCGAGTCATTGCTGACCTTGACCGCTTCGCGCATGTAGCGCTCGAGGTCGCGTTGCTCGTGCACGATTTCCATCGCACGGCCGCCCAGCACGTAGCTGGGACGCACCACCAGGGGGTAACCCAAGGCAGCGGCCTTTTCCAGCGCTTCGGCTTCGGTGCGGGCGGTGGCGTTCGGGGGCTGACGCAGACCCAGGTCTTGCAGCAGCTTCTGGAAACGCTCGCGGTCTTCGGCCGCATCGATCATGTCGGGGCTGGTGCCGATGATCGGCACGCCTTCGGACTCCAGGCCCAAAGCGAGCTTCAGCGGGGTCTGGCCACCGTACTGAACGATCACGCCGACCGGCTTTTCCTTGTCAACGATCTCGAGCACATCTTCGAGCGTCAGCGGCTCGAAGTACAGGCGGTCGGAGGTGTCGTAGTCGGTCGAGACGGTCTCGGGGTTGCAGTTGACCATGATGGTCTCGTAACCGTCTTCGCGCATGGCCAGTGCCGCGTGCACGCAGCAGTAGTCAAACTCGATGCCCTGACCGATGCGGTTCGGGCCACCGCCCAGCACCATGATCTTCTTCTTGTCGGTCGGCTCGGCCTCGCACTCGTCTTCGTAGGTCGAGTACATGTAGGCGGTGTTGGTGGCGAACTCGGCCGCGCAGGTGTCCACACGCTTGTAGACCGGGCGCACGTTGAGGGCGCGACGCGCATCGCGCACGGCCTTCTCGTTGACCTTCAGCAGCTTGGCCAGACGGCGGTCAGAGAAGCCCTTCTTCTTGAGCAGGCGCAGGGTGCCGGCGTCCAGGCTGGCCAGCGCAGCCTCGCCCTTCTCAGCGGCCAGTTGGTCGAGTTCGAGTTCGATCTTGACGATCTCTTCGATCTGGATCAGGAACCAGCGGTCGATCTTGGTCAGCTCGAACACCTCGTCCACCGACAGGCCCATGGCGAAGGCATCGCCCACGTACCAGATGCGCTCGGGACCGGGCTCGCCCAGTTCCTTCTCGAGCACTTCGCGGTCCTGGGTCTTCTCGTTCATGCCATCGACGCCGACTTCCAGGCCACGCAGGGCTTTCTGGAACGACTCCTGGAAGGTGCGGCCCATGGCCATCACCTCACCCACCGACTTCATCTGGGTGGTCAGGCGGCTGTCCGCGGTGGGGAACTTTTCGAACGCAAAACGCGGGATCTTGGTGACCACGTAGTCGATGCTGGGCTCGAAACTGGCCGGGGTGGCACCACCGGTGATGTCGTTGCGCAGCTCGTCCAGGGTGTAACCCACGGCCAGCTTGGCCGCCACCTTGGCGATCGGGAAACCCGTGGCCTTGGAGGCCAGGGCCGACGAACGCGAGACACGCGGGTTCATCTCGATGACGATCATGCGACCGTCCTTCGGGTTGACCGAGAACTGCACGTTGGAGCCGCCAGTGTCCACACCAATCTCACGCAGCACCGCCAGCGAGGCGTTGCGCATGATCTGGTATTCCTTGTCGGTCAGGGTCTGGGCCGGGGCCACGGTGATGGAGTCACCGGTGTGCACGCCCATGGGGTCGAGGTTCTCGATCGAGCAGACGATGATGCAGTTGTCCGCCTTGTCGCGAACCACTTCCATCTCGTACTCTTTCCAGCCGAGCAGCGATTCTTCGATCAGCAGCTCGTTGGTGGGCGAGGCTTCGAGGCCGCGCTTGCAGATGATCTCGAACTCTTCGGCGTTGTAGGCAATGCCGCCGCCCGTGCCGCCCAGCGTGAAGCTGGGGCGGATCACGGTGGGGAAGCCCACCGACTTTTGCACGGCCCAGGCTTCGTCCATGCTGTGGGCAATGCCCGAGCGCGCCGAACCCAGACCGATCTTGGTCATGGCGTCCTTGAACTTCAGGCGGTCTTCGGCCTTGTCGATGGCCTCGGGCGTGGCGCCAATCAGCTCGACCTTGTACTTGTCGAGCACGCCGTTGCGCCACAGGTCGAGCGCGCAGTTCAGCGCAGTCTGGCCACCCATGGTGGGCAGGATGGCGTCGGGACGCTCCTTGGCGATGATCTTCTCGACCGTCTGCCAGGTGATGGGCTCGATGTAGGTGACGTCGGCGGTGGCCGGGTCGGTCATGATCGTCGCAGGGTTGCTGTTGATCAGGATGACCTTGTAACCCTCTTCGCGCAGGGCCTTGCAGGCCTGCACACCAGAGTAGTCGAACTCGCAGGCCTGGCCGATGATGATCGGGCCGGCGCCAATGATGAGGATGCTTTTGAGGTCTGAACGCTTAGGCATTATTGGTTCTCCTGGGCCTTGGCCATCAATGCCGTGAAGCGGTCGAACAGGTAGGAAATGTCATGGGGGCCGGGCGATGCTTCGGGGTGACCCTGGAAGCAGAACGCCGGCTTGTCGGTGCGGGCCAGGCCCTGCAGCGTGCCGTCAAACAGGCTGACATGGGTGGCACGCAGGTTGGCGGGCAACGACTTCTCGTCCACCGCAAAGCCGTGGTTCTGGCTGGTGATGCTGACGCGACCGGTGTCCAGGTCCTTGACCGGGTGGTTGGCACCGTGGTGGCCGAACTTCATCTTGAAGGTCTTGGCCCCCGAGGCCAGGGCCATGATCTGGTGACCCAGGCAGATGCCGAAGGTCGGGATGCCGGTTTCGATCAGCTCGGCGGCCGCGGCAATCGCGTAGTCGCAAGGCTGCGGGTCGCCTGGGCCGTTGGACAGGAAGATGCCGTCCGGTTGGTACTTCAGCACCTCGGCGGCGGGGGTTTGCGCGGGCACCACCGTGACCTTGCAGCCGCGCTCGGCCAGCATGCGCAGGATGTTCTTCTTGACGCCAAAGTCGTAGGCCACGACATGGAACTTCGGCTCGGCTTGCACGCCGTAGCCCGTGCCCAGTTTCCACTCGGTCTGGGTCCAGTCGTAGGCTGCGGGCACCGTCACCACACGGGCCAGGTCCAGCCCGGCCATGTTCGGCGCCCCTTGGGCCGCGGCCACCGCCTGGGCCACCAGGGCCGGGGTGACTTCTTGACCGGCGGCCAGGCCGATGATGGCGCCGTTCTGCGCGCCCTTGCTGCGCAGCAGGCGGGTCAGCTTGCGGGTGTCGATGTTGGCAATCGCCACCGTGCCCTCGCGCTGCAGGTAAGCCGACAGCGTGAGCGACATGCGGAAGTTGGATGCCAGCAGGGGCAGGTCTTTGATGATCAGGCCAGCGGCGTGGATCTTCTCAGCCTCGACGTCTTCCTCGTTGACACCGTAGTTACCGATGTGCGGATACGTGAGGGTCACGATCTGCTGGCAGTAGCTGGGGTCGGTGAGGATTTCTTGGTAGCCGGTGATGGCGGTGTTGAACACCACTTCACCGACCGTGGAGCCAGCGGCTCCGATCGAGTTGCCATAGAAGACCGTGCCGTCTGCGAGCGCCAGGATGGCGGGCGGGAAGCTTCCCTGTTGAGACAAAAGCACTGGGTTCTCCGAGTTGGTTACGGGTACGCCCAAGCGGATTCCGACGAGTTGCCTCTGTCGATGTGCTTTTGGAGGGATTGGCTGGAATGCGCTAGGGCGTCGGGTGTTGCGTGAAAGCCTCTCATTATAGCCGATCGCCACCCAAGCTGACGCCCAGATGACAATTTCGGCCCAATTTAGGGTATGAGAATTTCTAATGCGCCTGCACTGCGCTCGCGTGCAGACAGATGGCCGCAGCGGCCGCCACGTTGAGCGACTCTTCACCACCGGGCTGGCCAATGCGCACCGACAGCGCCGCGCGGGCCATCAGGGCCTCGCCCACGCCCTGCCCCTCGTGACCCATGGCCCAGGCGCAGGGCCAAGGCAAGGTTTGCTGGTGGATCAAGGCGCCTTGGTGGGAGCTGGTGACGATCAAAGGCAGGTCCAGGCCATCGAGGTCTTCGACCGCCTGCGCCTCCAGCAGGCGCAGACCAAAGTGCGCCCCCATGCCAGCGCGCAGCACCTTGGGCGACCACAGCGCGGCGGTGCCCTTGAGCGCCAGCACCTGGGCAAAGCCAAAGGCCGCGGCACTGCGCAGGATGGAGCCCACATTGCCCGCGTCCTGCACGCGGTCCAGCACCACGGTGGGCACACCGGGCTGCGGACCGTCCCAGACCGGCAGGTCGATCACAAAGGCCAGTGGCGCGGGGGATTCGAGGCCGCTCAGGTCCTTGAACAAGGCGTCGGGCACGACCAGGTTGCGGTGCGCGTGCGGCCCCCATTCCCGGCCCGAGCGGGCCCAGAACGACTCGCAGTACACCCCCAGCGCAGGACGCAGGCCGCGCTGCAGTGCCGCCCGGCACAGGTGGTCCCCTTCGAGCCAGACACGGCCTTGCTTGCGGTAGGCGGTGCTGTCCTGCGAGAGGCGACGCAGCTCCTTGAGTTGCGGATTGTCGCGCGAGGTGATGAGAACGGGTTCGGGGGTCAATGAGGTCACAGGCTGCATTCTCGCCCAGCCAGCAGGGCCTGGGCTTCGCGCACAGGCGCAAAGGATTGGCGGTGCTCCGGGCACGGGCCGTGGGCCCGCAGCGCCGCCAGGTGGGCGGCCGTGCCATAGCCCTTGTGCGCGGCAAAGCCGTAGTCGGGGTAGTGCTTGTCCACCTGGGCGCACCAGCGATCCCGGTGCACCTTGGCCAAGATGGAGGCCGCCGAAATGGCGGGAATCAGGGCGTCGCCCTTGACCACGGCCTCGGCCAGCACGTCGAGGCGCGGCAACTGGTTGCCGTCCACCATCACTTTGACGGGCTTCAGGCGCAGGCCCTCGACCGCGCGGCGCATGGCCAGCAGGGTGGCCTGCAGGATGTTGAGGCGGTCGATCTCCTCCACACTGGCCTCGGCGATCGAGCAGCACAAGGCCTTGGCCCGGATTTCGTCAAACAGCTTCTCGCGGCGCGCCGCGGTGAGCTTCTTGGAGTCGGTCAGGCCAGCGATCGGGCGCAGGTCATCAAGGATGACGGCCGCGGCCACCACCGGTCCCGCCAGCGGCCCTCGGCCGGCCTCGTCCACCCCGGCTTGCAGCCCGGGGGGATCCCAGCTCAGCGACACCTGCTCAGCGTGCAAGAAGTTTCTCGATCGCATCGGTCGCCAGGCGCGCGGTGTCGCGCTTGAGTTGTTCGTGCAGCGTGGTGAACTGGCGCTCCAGCGCCTGCACCTCGGCCGGGTGGTCCAGCCAGCGACCCACCGCGCGCGCCAGCGCATCGGGGGTGGCCGCGTCCTGCAGCAATTCGGGCACCACAAAGTCGCGCGCCAGGATGTTGGGCAAGCCCACCCAGGGTTGCAACTTCTTGCCCTTCATGATTTGCCAGCTGAGCCAGGGCATGTTGTAGGCGATCACCATCGGGCGCTTGAACAAGGCGGCCTCCAGCGTCGCCGTGCCGCTGGCGATCAAGGTCACATCGCAGGCCGCCAGGGCCGCGTGCGACTGTCCTTCGAGCACCGTGAGCGGCCCACCCGGTCCCGGGTTCAGCCCTTCGGCGCGCGCGGCGGCCTCCACCTCGGCGCGCAGCGCGGGCAAGGTGGGCAGGACAAAATGCAGCTGAGGACGCGCCACCTGCAACTGGCGTGCCGCGGCAAAAAAGCGACGCGCCAGGTAGCGGATCTCAGCCCGCCGGCTGCCCGGCAGCAAGGCCACCACCGGGCCCTCGGCGGGCAAGCCCAGGCGGGCACGGGCGGCCGCGCGGTCGGGCGCCATCGGGATCACCGACGCGATCGGGTGCCCCACATAGGTGGCCGGTACGCCCTGGGCGGCCAGCAGCTCGGGTTCAAACGGGAAGATGCACAAGACCTCGTCGGCGGCTCGGCGCAGCTTCTCGACCTTCTTGGCGCGCCAGGCCCAAAACGAAGGGCTGACGAAGTGCACGGTCTTGACCCCGGCTTCGCGCAGGCGAATCTCGAGGTCGAAATTGAAATCAGGGGCATCGACACCGATGAAGGCCTCGGGGCGCTGGGCCAGCAAGCGGTCGCCCAGGGCGCGCCGGATGGCCAGCAGCTCGCGCAGGTGTGGCAGCACCTCGACATAGCCGCGCACGGCCAGCTTGTGCTGCGGCCACCAGGCCTCAAAGCCACGCTGGGCCATGGCGGGGCCGCCAATGCCTTGCGCCGACAGCGCGGGCCAACGCGACTTCAGGCCGTCGAGCAGCAGGCCAGCCAGCAGGTCGCCAGACGCTTCGCCGGCCACCATGGCGAAACGCGGATCCATGGTCATTTGAAAGTCAGCGAACGATGCCGCGGTTGGGCGGCGTCTGCTCCAGGAAGCTCAACATCATCTGCACATCGGCCGCCGCTTCGGGGTGGCTTTCGGTGAGACGGGAGATTTCGGTACACGCCGCATCGAGTGCCAGGTTGCTGCGGTACAGCAGCTTGTGGATGGTGCGCACCGCCGCCACCCGCTCCGCCGAGAAACCGCGGCGACGCAGGCCCTCAAAGTTCATGGTGCGCGCCTCGGCCGGCTGGCCCTGGCACATCACAAACGGCGGCAGGTCAGCGAACAGCAGCGAGCACATGGCGGTCATGCTGTGGGCACCAATGCGCACAAACTGGTGCGCCACCGTGAAGCCCCCCAGGATGGCCCAGTCCCCCACCACCACATGGCCCGCCAGCTGGGAGTTGTTGGCAAAGATGGTGTGGTTGCCCACCAGGCAGTCGTGCGCCAGGTGCACGTACGCCATGATCCAGTTGTCGTTGCCGATGCGGGTCACGCCACCACCACCGGGCGAGCCGATGTTGAAGGTGCAGAACTCACGGATGGTGTTGCGGTCCCCGATGATCAGCTCGCAGGGCTCGTCGTCGTACTTCTTGTCCTGCGGGATCGCGCCCAGCGAATTGAACTGGAAGATGCGGTTGTCGCAGCCGATCGAGGTGTTGCCCTCGATCACGCAGTGCGGCCCCACCGTGGTGCCCGCCCCAATGATCACATTCGGGCCGATGAGGGTGTACGCCCCCACGGTGACCGAACTGTCGAGTTCGGCAGCGGGGTCGACGATGGCGGTCGGGTGGATTCGGGTCATGGGCAGGGCTCCCGTCTCAGATCAGGCGATGGTGCGCATGGTGCACATGAGTTCGGCTTCGCAAGCCACCTCATCGCCCACGCGGGTGATTCCCTTGAACTTGAAGATACCGGCCTTCATGCGCTCGAGCGAGACGTCCATGATCAGCTGGTCGCCGGGTTCGACCGGGCGCTTGAAACGGGCACCGTCGATGCCGGCGAAGTAGTACACGGTCTTGTCGTCCGGCGTCACACCCAGGGTGTCAAAGGCCAACAGGGCTGCGGCCTGGGCCATGGCTTCGAGCATCAGCACGCCCGGCATCACCGGTCGGTGCGGGAAGTGGCCCATGAAATAAGGCTCGTTGATGGAGACGTTCTTCAGCGCCTTGATGGTCTTGCCCTTTTCAACCGACAGGACACGGTCCACCAACAAAATGGGGTAACGGTGCGGCAGTTGCTTGAGGATCTGGTGAATGTCCAACATGGGGTCTTCTCTATCAATGGTTTTCTTTGGGGGTCGCTTCAAGCGCCTTGATGCGCTCGCGCAGGCTGTGCAATTGCTTCAGCGTGGCCGCGTTCTTCTCCCATTGGCGGTTCTCATCCAACGGAAACACGCCAGTGTACTGGCCCGGCTTGTGCAGGGAGCGCATCACCACCGACGCGGCCGAGACGTGCACATGGTCGGCCAGGCTCAAATGGCCCAGCACCACCGCACCACCGCCCACCGTGCAATGCGCCCCGATGGTGGCACTGCCCGCCACACCGGCGTTGCCCGCCATGGCGGTGTGCTCGCCGATGCGCACGTTGTGACCGATCTGGATCAGGTTGTCGAGCTTGACGCCGTTCGAGATCACCGTGTCGCCCAGCGCGCCGCGGTCGATGCAGGTGTTGGCACCGACCTCCACATCGTCGCCGATGCGCACCGCGCCCAACTGCTCGATCTTCTCCCAGCGGCCGTCCACCGGAGCAAAGCCAAAGCCATCCGCCCCGATCACCACGCCCGGGTGGACGATGCAACGCTCACCAATGACACAGTCCTCGCCCACCGTGATGCGCGAATACAGCACTGTTTCAGCCCCGATGCGGGCCCCGCGCTCGATCACGCACAAAGCCCCGATGCGGGCACTGGGGTGCACCTCGGCTTGCGGGTGGATGACGGCACTGGGGTGCACACGCTGGGGGTCTTGCGGGCGCGTGGCCTGCTTCCACAACCGCGTCAGGCGGGCAAAGTAGACGTAGGGCTGCTCGGTGACGATGCAGGCCCCGCGGGCCTGGGCGGCTTCGCGAAAAGCCGGCGCCACAATGACACAAGCCGCCTGCGTCACCGACAGCTGTTGCTGGTAACGCGGGTGGCTTAGAAAACTGATGGCGTCGGCCTGGGCCGACTCCAGTGAGGCAATGCGCGCGATGGGGGTGGCGGGGTCACCATGCAACTCGCCCCCCAAGGCTTCAACGATCTGACCCAGATGCAGGACCATGCCTGTCACCGGGATCACTTGCTGTTGGCGCCTGCAGATGCTGCGCTGGCCGCGTTCAAGGCCTTGATCACTTTGTCGGTGATGTCGTGCTTGGGATTGATGTAGATCGCTTCCTGCAGGATCACGTCGTACTTCTCAGCCTCAGCCACTTGCTTGACCACCTTGTTGGCGCGGTCAATCACTTGTTGCAGCTCTTCGTTCTTGCGCGTGTTCAGGTCTTCCTGGAACTCGCGGCTCTTGCGCTGGAAGTCACGGTCTTGGTCCACCAGCTGCTTTTGGCGCGTGTTGCGTTGCGCCTCGGACAGCGTGGGGGCTTCGCGCTCGAACTTGTCGGAGACCGTCTTCAAGTTGTTGCGGATGTCGACCAGTTCTTTTTCACGCTTGGCGAACTCAGCCTCGAGCTTGGCCTGGGCGGACTTGGCCATGTTGGCTTCACGGAAAATGCGGTCCGTGTTGACGAAACCAGCACGGAATTCTTCAGCCATCGCCGGCGCAGCAGTCAAGGCAGAGAGACCCAGCGCAGCGGCCAGGGCCATTTGACGGGAAAAGGATTTCATTAGAAAGACGTTCCGATCTGGAATTGCAATTTCTGGATTCTATCGCCAGCGAACTTGCGCACGGGATTGGCGATGGCAAAACGCAGGGGCCCCATGGGGGAGACCCAGCTCAAACCGACCCCAACGGAGGCGCGCAGCGTGCTGGTACTGATTTTTTCATTCTCGCCGTAGATGTTACCCACGTCGGTGAAACCAAAGACCCGCAACGTGCGGTCATTGCCGGCGCCCGGGAAGGGCGCGGTCAGCTCCGCATTCAGGACCACCTTCTTGGCGCCGCCCACGATGGCGCCCGTGACGTCGTGCGGGCCCAGGGTGCCTTGGTCAAAGCCACGCACCGAACCCAGACCGCCGCCATAGAAGTTCTTGAACACCGGGAAGGGACGCCCCCCCAGGCCCTTGCCCAGGCCCAACTCGCCGTTGAAGGCCAAGGTGAACTTCTTGTTCAGCGGCACGTACTGCTGGTATTGGTAGTTGTTGCGGGTGTAACGCGCATCGCCCATCAGACCCAGTTCCGAGTTGAAGCGCTGGTAACGGCCGCTGTTGGGGGCCAAAGCGCTGTCCCGGTCGTCGCGCGACCAGCCCAGCGTGAGCGGAATCGCGCTGCTGGTGTAACCGTAGGTCTCGGCGTAGGTCAGGTAGGCGGCCGGGATGTTGGTGCCCGGCTGGATGGTCGTCTGCTCCAGGTTCAGACCGACGAACACGCGATCCACCTCGCTGAACGGCACGCCAAAACGCAGGCCGGCCCCCGTGGTGACCAAACGGTAGTTACCGCCTTGGTCGGCATAGGGGCGCAACGCACGGTGGTACACGTCGACCGTGCGGGAAATGCCATCCACCGTGAAGTACGGGTCGGTGGCACTGACCGACACCACGCGGTTGTACTTGCTGGTGTTGATTTCGAAGCCCAGGTAGTTGCCCGAGCCGAAGATGTTCTCGTTACGGATGCTGAAGGACAGCGAAACCCGTTCAGCGCTCGAGAAACCGGCGCCCAACTGGATGCTGCCGGCCGGCTTTTCGGTCACGTTGATCGACAGGTCGATCTGGTCAGGCGAGCCCGGGACTTCCTGGGTTTCGATGTTGACGTCCTTGAAGAAGCCCAGACGGTCCACGCGGTCGCGCGACAGGCGGATGCGGTCGGCGTCGTACCAGGAGGCTTCGAACTGACGGAACTCACGGCGCACCACCTCATCGCGGGTGCGGCTGTTGCCAGTCACATTGATGCGGCGCACATAGGCGCGGCGCGACGGCTCGGCGGCCAGCACAAAGGCCACGCGGTTGGTGCTGCGGTCGATCTCGGGGCGGGCTTCGACGCGGGCAAACGCGAAGCCGAAGTTGCCGAAGTAGTCCGAGAAGGCCTTGGTGGTCTGGGCCACGGCGTCCGCGTTGTAGGGCTCACCGGCGCGGATCGCGACCAGGGACTTGAACTCGTCTTCCTTGCCGAGGTAGTCGCCTTCGAGCTTGACGGACGAGACCACAAACCGCTCACCCTCGGTCACGTTGATGGTGATCGAAATGTCTTTCTTATCGGGCGAGATCGCGACCTGGGTCGAGTCGATGCGGAACTCGAGGTACCCGCGCGTCAGGTAGTACGAGCGCAGGGTTTCGAGGTCGGCGTTGAGCTTGGCTCGGGCATAGCGGTCGGACTTGGTGTACCAGCTGAGCCAGCCCCCGGTGTCCAGATCGAACAGGCCCTTGAGGGTGGATTCGCTGAACGCCTGGCTGCCCACCACGCGGATGTCCTTGATCTTGGCAGGCTCGCCTTCGACCACCGAGAAGGTGATGTTGACGCGGTTGCGCTCGATCGGGGTGACCGTGGTCACCACCTCGGCGCCGTACAGGCTGCGGCTGATGTACTGGCGCTTGAGTTCTTGCTCGGCCCGGTCGGCCAGCGCCTTGTCGAAAGGACGGCCATCGGCCAGGCCGACGTCGCGCATCGCCTTCTTCAGGGTTTCCTTGTCGAATTCCTTGGTGCCAACAAAGTCCACGTCGGCCACCGTGGGGCGCTCTTCAACCACCACCACCAGCACGTTGCCATTGGCCTCCAGGCGCACGTCCTTGAACAGGCCCAGGGCGAACAGCGCGCGGATCGCGGCGGAGCCCTTGTCGTCGTTGTAGGTCTCACCGACCCGGAACGGCAGGGACGCGAAGATGGTACCGGGCTCGACCCGTTGCAGGCCTTCGACGCGGATGTCGCGCACGGTGAAGGGGTCAAGCGCCCATGCGGCGTGAGACGCCACGATCAGGGCAGCCACTGCGGCCACAGAGCGCAGGCGGAAACGGGTGAGTTGTATGTTCATGAATGAGCCGGTACCGCTGCGCCAAACGCAGCGATCACAAGGTTAACCAAAGAGCCGGGTGACGTCGTTGAAGAACGCAATGGACATCATGGCCATCAGCACAGCCATCCCGCCACGCTGCAAACGTTCCATCCAAGCGTCGGACACGGCCTTGCCGGTCACCGCCTCCCAAAGATAATACATCAGGTGCCCCCCATCCAGAACCGGCAGCGGCAGCAGGTTCAGCACCCCGAGACTGACACTGATGAGGGCCAGAAACACCAAGTATTGGGACAGGCCCAGGCTGGCCGATTTGCCCGCGTAGTCGGCGATCGTCAGCGGGCCACTGATGTTGCGCAGCGAGGCCTCCCCCACCACCATGCGGCCCATCATGCGCAGGGTCAGCGTGGACACTTCCCATGTCTTGACGGCGCCGCTCCACAAGCCCTCCAGCGGGCCGCGGTAGACCGTGACCAGCTCGGGCGGCGCCCCCACAAAGGCACCGATGCGGGCCACCGGCGGGTTGCGACCATCGCTCTGCATCTGGGGTTGCACGTCCAGCGTCATCATCAGGCCCGCGCGCTCAATGCGCCAGGTTTGGACCGGTGCCTGCCCCCCGACCACCGAAGCGCGGATCAACTCGCGCAGTTGCTGGCCGTCGACGATGGGCGTGTTGCCCACCTGGTGCACCAGATCGCCTTTGCGCAAACCGGCTTTCTCGGCCGGGCTGCCCGCCAGCACATCGCCCATCTCGGGGCGCGTCCAAGGCCCCAGCAAGCCAATGCGGCGAAACAGCTGCGCATCGGCCTCCTTGACCGGCAGGCGTGACAGCGGCAAGCGGTACTCCTGGGCGCCAGCGCGCTCGCCGCGTGCGGCCTCCAGCGTCACATCGCGGCCATTCAGGGCGGCCTGGGTCAGCAGCCAGCGCAGGTCTTCAAACGAGGCCACCGGGGCCAGCTCATCGCCGTCCAGGGCGGCCTGGCGAATGATTTCACCGCCACGCAGCCCCGACTCCGCGGCCAGCGACCCAGCCACCGGCGCCGCCAGGATGGCCTTGGGTTCTTCGACGCCGTACCAGTTCACGGCCGAATACAACAGCACCGCGAGCAGCAGGTTGGCCGCCGGGCCGGCGGCCACGATGGCCGCGCGCTTGGGCAGGGACTGGGTGTTGAAAGCCTGATGCCGCTCGGCCGCCGGCACCGGTGCTTCGCGCTCGTCGAGCATGCGCACATAGCCCCCGAGCGGGAAGGCACTGAGCACGAATTCCGTGCCCCCGGGGCGCGGCTGCCAGCGCAACAGCACGCGGCCAAAACCGACCGAGAAGCGCAACACCTTGACGCCACAGGCCACAGCCACCCGGTAGTGACCGTACTCGTGCACAGCGATCAAGATCCCCAATGCCAGCACAAAGGATGCAACGGTCATCAACATGTCCTACCTCCAGCCCTTTCAGGCCTGAATGCGCTGCACAAATTCCAAGGCCGAACGACGCGCGCGTTCGTCCAGCGCCAGCAAGTCTGCCAGGGTCGTCGGCGACTCGGGCAACACCGCGGCCATGGTCGCCACATTGGTGTGGTGAATCTGGTCAAAGCGGATGCGGCGATTCAGGAAGGCGTCCACCGCGATCTCGTTGGCGGCATTGAGCACCGCCGCCGTGCCCGAAGGGCCGTTCAGCGCGTCCCAGGCCAGTTGCAGGCCCGGGAACAGGCGTGCGTCGGGCTTGGAGAAGGTCATGGCCGGCAGAGCCGTGAAGTCGAGGTGCTCGGCACCGCTGTCGATGCGCTCGGGCCAGGCCAGGCCGTAGGCGATCGGGGCGCGCATGTCGGGCACGCCCAACTGGGCCACCACCGCGGTGTCGTGGTACTGCACCATCGAGTGAACAATGCTTTGCGGGTGAATCACCACCTCGATGCGGCTTGGCGGCAGACCGAACAGGTAGCGCGCCTCGATGACCTCCAGGGCCTTGTTCATCATGGTGGCGGAGTCGACCGAAATCTTGCGCCCCATCACCCAGTTGGGGTGGGCACAGGCCTGCTCAGGCGTGACGTCGCGCAGGGTGTCGGGGTCGCGGGTGCGGAACGGTCCGCCCGACGCGGTGAGGATGATCTTGCGCACCCGCCGCTCCCAGCTGCTGGGGTCTTCGGGCAGCGACTGGAAGATGGCTGAGTGCTCGCTGTCTATCGGCAGCAGCACCGCCCCGCCCTCGCGCACGGCTTGCAAAAAGACCTCGCCACCGACCACCAGGGCCTCTTTGTTGGCCAGCATCAGGCGCTTGCCGCTGCGGGCCGCCGCCAGACAGGCCGCCAGGCCTGCGGCCCCCACGATGGCCGCCATCACCGAGTCCACCTCGGGGTGGGCGGCCACCCACTCCAGCGCAGCCGCGCCGGTGTGCACCTCGATGGGCCACTGGTGGGCGCGGATCTGCTCGGCCAGCGCGCGGCCATGCGCCTCGCTGACCATCACCACATGGCGCGGCTTGAACGCCGCGCACTGGGCCAGCATCTTGTCCACCTGGGTGGACGCCGTGAGGGCAAAAATCTCATACCGCTCCGGGTGGCGGGCCACCACGTCGAGCGTGCTTTGTCCAATGGAGCCGGTCGAGCCGAGCACCGTGAGGCGTTGTTGTGTCATGTCATCCCACCAGAGAGCTGAGCATCAGGGCCAGGGGCAGGGTCGGCAGCAGCGCATCGATGCGGTCCAGCACCCCGCCATGCCCGGGCAGCAGGCCACTGCTGTCCTTGATGCCGACGCTGCGCTTGATCAGCGATTCAACCAAATCACCGACCACGCTCATGGCCCCCATGAAGACCACGGCCAGCGTCAAAAAGGCCCCGCCATGGCTGGCCAAGCGCGAATAAAAACTGGGCACAGACGCGCCCAGGGCGGCGTCGGCGGCGCTCCAGCACCAGGCCAACACCACCACACCGGCCATGCCGCCCCACACGCCTTCCCAGCTCTTGCCCGGGCTGATGGCGGGGGCCAGCTTGCGGCGCGTGAAGCGCAGGCCGAAGGCCCGGCCCGCAAAATAGGCAAACACGTCGGCCACCCAGACCAGCACCAGCACCGACAGCAAGAAATTGATGCCCGCCACGCGGGCCTGCGCCACCGCGAGCCAGGCCACGATCAGGGCCAGCAAGCCCCCCACCAGGCGCAAGGCGGCCGGCACACGCGGCCAGCCCGGCACCCCCGCCTTGAGCAAGGCGGCCGCGCCCAGCACCCAAGCCGTGCCCGCTACCACCCACACCGGTGTCAGGGGCCGCGCCAGCCAGCCCGCCCACCAGGCCAGTGCACAGGCCACCAGGCACACGCCCCCCAGCGCCCAGGCGGCGGGCTGGCCCAAACCATTCATGCGCCCCCACTCCCAGCCACCGGCGGCAATGAAGAGCAGCAGCAGCGCACAAAAGGGCTCGGGCTCAGGGTAGAAGAGCGCGGGCAACAAAATGGCCAGCAGGACCAGGGCGGTGATGACGCGCTGCTTGAGCATGGGGAGCCCTTTTAAACGGATTGGGGCGAATCACCCGATGCCGGGGCCGCAGCCTCCTGCGCGATCTGGGCCGAGGTTTTACCAAAGCGACGCTCGCGCGAGGCGAAGACGGCGATCGCCTCGTCCAGCGCGGCTTCGTCGAAGTCCGGCCACAGGCGGTCGCTGAAAAACAGCTCCGAGTAGGCGCATTGCCACAGCAGGAAGTTGCTGATGCGCTGCTCGCCACCGGTGCGGATCAGCAGGTCGGGGTCGCGCACATGGGCCAGCGCCATGGCGCGGTCCAGGCTTTGTTCAGTGATGGGCTCACCGCGGGCCGCCAGCGCCGCGGCGGCCTGCGCAATGTCCCAGCGCCCGCCATAGTTGAAACACACGTTCAACACCAGGCGGCTGTTGTGGGCTGTGGTGGCCTCGGCCTGCGCCAGACCGGCACAGACCTTGTCCGACAGGCCCCGGCGCTCACCGACGAAATGCAGGCGCACACCGTCGGCCAGCAACTGCGGCACCTCACGGCCCAGGGCCAGCGCCAGCAGTTCCATCAGGCCCGACACCTCGTCCACCGGGCGGTTCCAGTTCTCGGACGAGAAGGCAAACACGGTCAGGACCTTGACCCCCCGCGCCGCGCACGCCTTGACGCAGCGCCGCAGCGAGTCCACCCCCTGCTTGTGCCCGGCCACGCGCGGCAGAAAACGGCGTGTGGCCCAACGGCCATTGCCGTCCATGACGATGGCGATGTGGTGGGGCACGGCCCCGGGTGTTTTGGACTGGGTCATGAGGGGAGTGTTACAGCAACAGGCACCAAGGCCCCAAAAAACGAACGGGGCGGCCCTGCAAAAGGGCGGCCCCAGCAAAAACGATCAGGTCCCAAGCGGGCTCGGCAAGCGGCCCGGGGATCAGACCGCCATGATGTCCTGCTCTTTGGCAGCCACCAGCTTGTCGATCTCGAGGATGTGCTTGTCGGTCACCTTCTGGGTGTCGGCTTCGGCACGCTTTTGATCGTCTTCCGAAGCCAGCTTGTCCTTGACCAGCTTCTTCACCGATTCGTTGGCGTCACGACGCAGGTTGCGGATCGCGATCTTGGCGCCTTCGCCTTCGTTGCGCACCACCTTGGTCAGCTCCTTGCGGCGCTCTTCACTCATCGGCGGCATCGGCACGCGGATCAGCTCTCCCATGCTCGACGGGTTCAGGCCCAGGTCGCTGTCGCGGATGGCTTTTTCGATCTTCGGACCCATGCCCTTTTCCCAGGGCTGCACGCTGATCGTGCGCGAGTCGAGCAACGACACGTTGGCCACCTGGCTGATGGGCACCGGCGAGCCGTAGTAGTCGACCTGCACCGCGTCCAGCAACGCCGGGTTGGCGCGACCCGTGCGGATCTTGGTCAGGTTGTTCTTGAAGGCCGCGATGGACTGGTCCATCTTGGCTTCGGTGGTTTTCTTGATGTCGGCAATGCTCATGTCAATCTCCTGGAGCCACCCCGGCTCGCGCCGGGGCTTCTTGGGATGCGGGGCCAGGCAGGCCTCAGGCGTAAACCAGCGTGCCTTCGTCTTCGCCCATCACCACGCGCTTGAGCGCGCCGTGCTTGAAGATCGAGAACACCTTCACCGGCAGCTTCTGGTCGCGGCACAGGGCGAACGCGGTGGCGTCCATGATGCCCAGATTCTGCGACATCGCGTCGTCGAAGGTGAGCTTGGTGTAACGCGTGGCGTTGGGGTCCTTCTTGGGGTCGGCGGTGTAGACACCATCGACCTTGGTGGCCTTCAGCACCAGCTCGGCACCGATCTCCGCACCGCGCAGCGCGGCGGCCGTGTCGGTGGTGAAGAACGGGTTGCCCGTGCCAGCGGCGAAGATCACCACCTTGCCCTCTTCGAGGTACTGCAGCGCCTTGGGACGCACATAGGGCTCCACCACCTGTTCGATGGCGATGGCCGACATCACGCGGGCCACCAGGCCTGCTTTGTCCATGGTGTCAGCCAGTGCCAGCGCGTTCATCACGGTGGCGAGCATGCCCATGTAGTCGGCCGTGGCACGGTCCATGCCGACCGAGCCGCCAGCCACACCCCGGAAGATGTTGCCGCCGCCGATCACCACGGCCACCTGCACGCCCAGGCGCGTCACTTCAGCCACTTCCTCAACCATGCGCACGATCGTGGCACGGTTGATCCCGAATGCGTCGTCCCCCATCAGGGCCTCGCCTGACAGCTTGAGCAGAATGCGCTTGTGGGCTGGTTGGGCGGTGGTCATGTAAGGGCTCTCCTGATGCAAATGGGAATGTAGTGGCTTGGCTTGAGTGGCGAAAACGGAATCAGGCTGCAGCCTTGGCAGCAGCAACTTGCGCAGCCACTTCGGCGGCGAAGTCGTCAACCTTCTTCTCGATGCCTTCACCCACGATGTACAGGGTGAAGCCCTTCACGTTGGTGCCAGCAGCCTTGAGCATTTGCTCGACGGTTTGCTTGTCGTTCTTCACGAAGGCCTGGTTGAACAGGGACACTTCCTTCAGGAACTTCTGCACGCCGCCTTCGATGCGCTTGGCCACGATTTCGGGCGATTGCACGGGCTTGCCTTCGGCTTGGGCCTTGGCAGCGTCTTCGGCAGCCTTGCCAGCGGCCACAGCGCGCTCTTTTTCGATCAGGTCGGCCGGCACGTCAGCGCTGGTCAGGGCGACCGGCTTCATGGCGGCGACGTGCATGGCGACGTCCTTGGCAGCGGCTTCGTCGCCGTCGAACTCAACGACCACACCGATGCGGGTGCCGTGCAGGTAAGCGGCCAGCTTGGCACCGCCTTCGAAACGCTTGAAGCGACGGAAGGACATGTTTTCGCCGATCTTGCCGATCAGGCCCTTGCGCACGTCTTCCAGGGTCGGGCCGAAGCTGTCTTGCTCGTAGGCCAGGGCGCCCAGGGCTTCGATGTCGGCGGGGTTGTGCTTGGCCACCAGTTCAGCAGCAGCCTTGGCCAGGGCCAGGAAGCTGTCGTTCTTGGTCACGAAGTCGGTTTCGCAGTTCACTTCGACCAGGGCGCCGGTGGTGCCGTCGATGAAGCTGGTGACCACGCCTTCGGCGGTCACGCGCGAAGCAGCCTTGCCAGCCTTGGTACCGAGCTTGACGCGCAGCAGCTCTTCAGCCTTGGCCAGATCGCCCTCGGCTTCGGTCAGGGCCTTCTTGCACTCCATCATGGGGGCGTCGGTCTTGGCGCGCAGTTCAGCGACCATGCTTGCGGTAATAGCAGCCATTTTTGTTTCTCCGTATTCAGTTCAATGCAAAACGTTGGTGATGAGGCTAAAAAAAAGGGGGCCACTAAGCCCCACTTTTTTCGCGATCAGTCAGAGGTCGCGCAGGGGCAAACTCAGGCAGCCGATTCTTCGACTTCCACGAATTCGTCGCCGCCTTCGGCAGCCACTGCCTTGACCACGTCGTTCACGGCGTTGGCACGGCCTTCGATGATGGCGTCAGCGATGCCACGGGCGTACAGCGCCACGGCCTTGGCCGAGTCGTCGTTGCCGGGGATCACGTAGTCGATGCCTTCGGGCGAGTGGTTGGAGTCCACCACGCCGATCAGCGGGATGCCCAGCTTCTTGGCTTCAGCGATGGCGATCTTGTGGAAGCCCACGTCGATCACGAAGATGGCGTCCGGCAGGGCCGACACGTCCTGGATGCCGCCGATGTCTTTTTCGAGCTTCTCGATTTCACGGCTGAAGGTCAGTTGTTCCTTCTTCGACAGACCGCCCAGACCTGCTTCTTGTTGAGCCTTCAGGTCCTTCAGACGCTTGATCGAGGTCTTCACGGTCTTGAAGTTGGTCAGGGTGCCGCCCAGCCAGCGCTGGTTCACGAAAGGCACGCCAGCGCGTTCAGCTTCAGCGGCCACGATGTCGCGGGCTTGACGCTTGGTGCCGACAAACAGGATGGTGCCGCGGTTGGCAGCCAGTTGCTTGACGAACTTGGTGGCTTCCTGGAACAGCGGGAGCGACTTTTCCAGGTTGATGATGTGAATCTTGTTGCGATGGCCGAAGATATACGGGGCCATCTTGGGGTTCCAGAAGCGGGTTTGGTGGCCGAAGTGGACACCGGCTTCCAGCATTTCGCGCATGGTAACGGACATGAAAATTCTCCGAAGGTTGGGTCTAAAATCCAGCCCGTCTTTGCCGCAGAGCGCTTCCTCATGGAAAACCCTCTTGATTGCAGCAACACCTTGATGGGACTGGTTTGCGATTTGTCTTGCCGGGTCACCAGCAAAAACCCCAAAATTATAACACGCTCGCTTACAGTCCCCCGCCATCTGGCCCACCACCTCCCTTTTGCCGCCCGACTGCGCGTCTCCAGCGACCTCCCAAGAAAGAAGATTTGACGGCCCGCCAAAGCCTTTGTGCGGGGACCGCCACTCTTGTAAGTGCATGAACATTGCCCTCATCGGCGCCGGCATCATCGGCGTCACGACCGCTTATGAATTGGCCACCGACGGCCACCAGGTCACCGTTTTTGAGCGCTGCGGCGCGGTGGCCGAAGAAGCCAGCTTTGCCACTGGTGGCCTGATCTCTCCCTCCTGCCAGCCCCCCTGGACCGGCGCCCCGACTGCCCGCCGCGTGCTGCGCCAGTGGTGGAACCCGCTGCACGCCCAGCACCTGGGCCCGCGCCTGGGGGCCCGCCAACTGGGCTGGATGTGGCGCTGGCTGCGCGCCGCCCGCACCGACGCCCAGACCACGCAACGTGAGTCGCTTCTGGCACTGGCCCGCTACAGCCTGCAACGCCAGCAGCGCCTGCGCAGCGATCTGGCGCTGGACTACGAGCACAGCACAGGTTGCCTGGTGATGCTGCGCGACGCCGACGACCTGGCCCGGGCGCAGGCCATGCAGGCCTGGTGGCGCGAGGTCGGCCTGCCCTTCCATGAACTGGGGCCTGAGCAGACGCGGCGCCTGGAGCCAGGCCTGAACCCCGACACCGACTTCGCGGGCGCCTTGCTGCTGCCCGAGGACGAAGCCGGCAACTGCCGCCAGTTCGCCATGCTGATGCGCAACGAGGCCCTGCGCCTGAAGGCCCAGTTCGAGTTTCAGACCACAGTGACCTCCATCGAGCCCGGCCAGCGTGTGACGCTGCACACCCGCGACGCGCGGGGCCAAAGCCAGCAGCGGACCTTCGACGCCTGCGTGGTCTGCGCGGGCGCCCCCTCGGTCGACCTGCTGCGCCCGCTGGGGATCAAGTTGCCACTGATGGGCGTGCACGGCTATTCGGTCAGCGCGCAGGTGCGCGAGCCCCTCAACGCCCCCCGCAGCGCCGTCTGGGACGCCCAGCGCCAGGTGAGCATCAGCCGCCTGGGCCAGCGCATCCGGGTCGCTGGTGGTTTTGAGCTGGGCCATGCCAGCGACGACAAGCGCACCGCTGCCCTGCGCGAGCTGTACCAAGTGCTGCAAGACTGGTTCCCAGGCGCGGCCACGCTGTCCAGCGGCGTGCAAGAGTGGAAGGGCAGCCAGGCCATGCTGCCGGACGCCCCACCCCTGATCGGCGCCAGCGGGGCGCCGGGCATCTGGCTCAACCTGGGCCATGGCAGCAGCGGCTGGGCGCTCAGCTGCGGCAGCGCGCGCGCGCTGGCCGATGGTCTGAGCGGCCGCGCCCCGGAGATCGACCTCGGCGGCTACGGCATCGAGCGCTACCGCTGAGGCGCGCAGCCCCCACCAAGCCGCCTCCGGCCCCATCCCAAACGCGCCGCACCCATCTCGCTCCATCGCTTTATATATAAGAGGTGCACAGGGGCAGCCCAGCGGTACCCAGCGCCCCAGCACCCCAGCACCCCCAGCCCCTCAGTGGCGAACAAGGGGGCCACAATCCGCCCCCCCTGCAGCAGCAAGCGCTGCGCCAGCACAACACCGACCGGCCTGCGCTTCGGCTATCGTTCACAGCAGGTCGCCCACCCGGGGTGGCCGCACGGAAAGCCCATGCAACGCATTCGACCCGACCAAGCCCACCCGCTGCACACCCTGGCCAGCACGCGCGCCCTGGAGCAACAGGGCCTGGCCGCCCTGCCCCCGCACACCTTGATGCAGCGCGCCGGTGCGGCCACGACCCGTCTGGCCCAGGCGCTGGCACCGCACGCACGGCAAGTCTGGGTAGCCTGCGGGGCAGGCCACAACGGTGGGGATGGGCTCGAGGCAGCGGCCCAACTGCAACGGGCAGGCTGGCCCGTCAGCGCCAGTTGGCTGGGCCAGGCCGAACACGCCAGCGCCGACACCCTGAACAGCCTGCGGCGCGCACAGGCCGCGGGCGTCCCCCTGCTGGCGCAGCCCCCCACCTTGCAGGCGGGCGACCTGGCGATTGACGCCCTGCTGGGCATCGGCCTGCGGGCCCGCGCCACTGACGCCCCAGCACAGCCTCCGGGGCCACCCACCGACGCGCGCCTGGCCGATTGGATTGCCCACCTGAACCACAGCCCGGCCACCGTGCTGGCCGTGGACCTGCCCTCCGGGCTCAGTGCCGACCAAGGTCAGCCGGTGCTCCACGGGGGGCGCAGCCAGGTGCGCGCCGACCACACGCTGAGCCTGCTGAGCCTGAAGCCTGGCCTGTTCACCGGCCAGGGGCGGGACTTCAGCGGCCAGGTGTGGTGGGACCCTCTGGGGCTGCCCGTGCACGCGCAGCCCGCCGACGCCTGGCTCAACGGCCCGCCCGCGGCCACCGTGCGCGCCCATGCCAGCCACAAAGGCAGCTTTGGCGATGTGCTGGTGATCGGCGGCGAAGGCCTGAGCCAACGCGGCCTTGGCATGACGGGCGCCGCCGTCCTGGCGGCCCGGGCAGCACTGTACGCCGGGGCCGGCCGCGTCATGCTGGCCTTGCTGGACACCCGCGAAACCAGCGTGACGCTGGACCCAGTCCAACCCGAACTGATGCTGCGCCGGCCCGAGGCCATGGACCCCACCCAGGCCACCGTGGTCTGCGGCTGCGGCGGCGGTGACGCGGTGGCGGCCTGGCTGCCGCGCGTGCTGCGCGAGGCCCCGCGCCTGGTGCTGGACGCGGACGCGCTCAACCACCTGGCCACCGAGCCCACGCTGCAAGCCGCCCTGCAAGCCCGCCACGACCAACACCAGGCCACCGTGCTGACCCCCCACCCACTCGAGGCCGCGCGCCTGCTGGGCTGCGACACCGCCACGGTGCAAAGCGACCGACTGCAGGCCGCCCAAGCCCTGGCCGATCAGTACCGGTCGGTGGTGGTGCTCAAAGGGTCGGGCTCGGTGATCGCGGCGCCAGGCCAGCGGCCCCACCTCAACCCCACCGGCAATGCCCGACTGGCCAGTGGCGGCACCGGGGATGTGCTGGCGGGTCTGCTGGGCGCCTTGTGGGCGGGAACTGGCGCGCCGCGCGCGGGCGAGGCTTCGGGGTTGCTCGCTTTCAAGGCCGCCTGTGCCGCCGTGTACCAGCACGGGCAGGTGGCCGACGACTGGCCCGCAGGCCACAGCCTCACGGCCAGCGGCCTGGCGGCGGCCTTGCGACCCGCAGGCGCAGCCGGCCCGACGGGCTGAACCACCCCGCCCCTGGCCGGCCGGTGTGGGCAGGGGCCAGGCCCGGCTGGCGGCCCGAACTCAACCGCGGCCGGCGAACGGCATCTTGGTGGCCATCACGGTGTGGAACATCACATTGGCCTCGAGCGGTAGGCTGGCCATGTAGAGCACGGACTGACCCACGATGTTGACGTCCATCAGCGGCTCGATGGCGATCTCGCCATTGGCCTGGGGCACGCCCTTGGCCATGCGCGCCGCCATGTCGGTGGCCGCGTTGCCAATGTCGATCTGCCCCACGGCAATGTTGTACTTGCGGCCATCGAGCGAAGCGGTCTTGGTCAGCCCCATGACGCCATGCTTGGTGGCCGTGTAGGCCACCGAGTTGGGGCGCGGGGTGTGGGCCGAGATGGAGCCGTTGTTGATGATGCGGCCCCCCATGGGGGTTTGGGCCTTCATGACCCGGAACGCCTCGCGCACACACAAGAACATGCCGGTGAGGTTGATGTCCACGACATTGCGCCACTGCTCGAGGGACAGGTCCTCCAGCAGCACGCCCTGGGCGCTGACCCCCGCGTTGTTGAACAACAGGTCCAGTCGGCCAAAAGCGTCGACGGTGCGCGCAAACAACTGGGCCACCGAGGCCTCGTCCGCGACGTCGGCGGGCACCACCAGGGCCCGCTCACCGGCGCCGGATTCGGCAGCGACCGCCTGCAGGGGCTCGGGACGTCGCCCGGCCAGGGCCACGCGGTAACCCGCCTTCAACAGGGTCAGCGCGGTGGCCTTGCCTACTCCCGAACCCGCGCCTGTGACGATGGCCACGGGCGAACAGGACTTGTCGGTACTCATGAATGGTGTCTCCTTGATTTTGTGTGACAGTGAAACAGAGGGGGGCCCAAGCTGACGCAGGGGCGAACACGCCGCCCCGGCCTGGTGGCAGGCGGGCCTGGGGACCCTCAGCCAAGATCAGCGGTGGGTTTTGCGCCCCTTGCTGGCTTTTTTCTTGGCGGAGGCCTTTTTGACCGAGGCCTTCAGCGCCTGGATGGGCGAGCGCGTCGGCGGCTCGGGCGAGCGCGCCTGGCGCTCGGGGTTCTTGCCGCCCTTGGCCGCGGTGCCCGCCTGCCGGTCGCGGCTGGCGCCTCTGCCCGACGACTTGCCACCAGCCCCCTGGGGACCGGCGCCCGTCTTGTCGCGCGGCGCGCGCAGCAAGGGGTCCTCGCCTTCGTTGACCAGTCGGAAGTCGATCTTGCGCCCATCGAGGTCAACCCGGCTGACCTGCACCCGCACCCGCGAACCAATCGCATAGCGGATGCCAGTGCGCTCACCGCGCAGCTCTTGCCGGGACTCGTCGAACTTGAAGTACTCGCCCCCGAGCTCGGTGATGTGCACCAGGCCTTCGACATACATCGCATCCAAGGTGACAAAGAGGCCGAAGCTGGTGACCGAGGACACCACCCCGCCGAACTCCTCACCCAGGTGTTCGCGCATGTACTTGCACTTGAGCCAGGCTTCGACGTCCCGGCTGGCCTCGTCGGCGCGGCGTTCATTGGCGCTGCAGTGCAGGCCTGCCGCCTCCCAGGCCTGGGTTTCGGCCGAGGCCTTGCGCGGCTTCTCGGTCGGCTCCTTGACGCGCGAGGCCAGGCGGCGCGCCAGCTTGGTGTGCGCCTCGCCCGGGGTCGGCAGGGCCGGCAGCTGGTAGCGCGACTGCCCCAGGATGGCCTTGATCACGCGGTGCACCAGCAGGTCGGGGTAGCGCCGGATCGGGCTGGTGAAGTGGGTGTACGCCTCGAACGCCAAGCCAAAGTGGCCGCTGTTGATGGGCGTGTAGATGGCCTGCTGCATCGAGCGCAGCAGCATGGTGTGGATCTGCTGTGAATCAGGGCGCTCTTTGGTGGCCTCGGCAATCGCCTGGAACTCGCCCGGTGTGGGCTCGTCGCTGATCGACAAGCCCACGCCCATGGCCTTGAGGTAGTTGGCCAGCAGCTCCCGCTTCTCCGGGGTCGGGCCTTCGTGCACCCGGAACAGGCCCGGGTGCTTGCCCTGGGCGATGAAATCAGCACTGCAGACGTTGGCGGCCAGCATGGCCTCTTCAATCAGGCGGTGCGCGTCGTTGCGGGTGCGCGGCACGATCTTCTCAATGCGGCCACTGTCGTCGCAAACGATTTGGGTCTCGGTGGTCTCGAAGTCCACCGCGCCCCGGGTGTGGCGCGCGGCCAGCAGGGCACGGTACACATCGTGCAAGTCCAGCAGGTGCGGCACCAGGTCTTTGCGGCGCGTGGCCTCGGGGCCCCGCGTGTTGGCCAGGATGGCCGCCACCTCGGTGTACGTGAAACGCGCATGGCTCCACATCACCGCCGGGTAGAACTGGTAGGCATGGATCTCACCCTTGGCGTTGATCATCATGTCGCAGACCATGCACAGGCGCTCGACCTCGGGGTTCAGCGAGCACAGGCCGTTGGACAGTTTCTCTGGCAGCATGGGTATCACGCGGCGCGGGAAATAGACACTGGTGGCGCGGTCGTAGGCATCGATGTCAATGCCCGAACCGGTCTGCACATAGTGGCTCACGTCGGCAATCGCGACCAGCAAGCGCCAGCCCTTGCCGCGGCCCACCCGGGCCGGTTCGCAATACACCGCGTCGTCAAAGTCACGCGCGTCTTCGCCGTCGATGGTCACCAGCGGGATGTCGGTCAGGTCGACACGGGCGCGCTTGTCGGTGGGGCGCACCTTGTCAGGCAGCGCCTTGGCCTCGCCGAGGCAGGCTTCAGAGAACTCATGCGGCACCCCGTACTTGCGCACCGCGATCTCGATTTCCATGCCGGGGTCATCGACCTCGCCCAACACTTCAATCACCCGGCCCACCGGCTGACCAAACAGGGCGGGCGGCTCGGTCAACTCGACCACCACCACCTGACCGGTCTTGGCCGTGCCGGTGGCGCCCTTGGGGATCAGCACATCCTGACCGTAGCGCTTGTCCTCCGGGGCGACCAGCCAGACACCACTCTCTTGAAGCAAGCGACCGATGATCGGTTGCTGGGAACGTTCGATGATTTCGAGCACACGCCCCTCGGGGCGGCCGCGCCGGTCAGAGCGCACGATGCGGACTTTGACCCGGTCTTTGTGCAACACCGCCCGCATTTCGTTGGGGGGCAAATAGACGTCTGGATCCCCACTGTCACGGACCACAAAGCCATGGCCATCCCGGTGGCCTTGGATGATTCCTTCAAATTCTTCTAACAAATTGCTCGGCGACTTGCTTTGGCTTAAATTTTTGATATACAATCTAATTCTTCCTGAGATGCCCAGGTGGCGGAATTGGTAGACGCACTAGTTTCAGGTACTAGCGAGTAACATCGTGGAGGTTCGAGTCCTCTCCTGGGCACCAAGTTTAATGAAAACGGATTACACAATCCGGTTTCAGGACAACTAAATTTTAGGAAGTTGATAGGTTACAAGACTGCCCAGGTGGCGGAATTGGTAGACGCACTAGTTTCAGGTACTAGCGAGTAACATCGTGGAGGTTCGAGTCCTCTCCTGGGCACCAGTCTGTAATCGTTCACACGCAAACAAGCCGCTGTTTCAGCGGCTTTTTTGTTTTCTGCCCCCACTTCACCGCCCAGCGGCACCCCAAGTGCCCCGCGGCCAACCGCCCCACCGCAACGCCCTCGCCGCCGCCCCAGATCGCGCGCCGTGCCAGTGCGTCGCCAACATCCCCAGCCCTGGCTTTCGGACCACTGCGCCGGGCACACGGCCAGCGAATCCGAGCCACAAAAAAACCCTGGGAAGCAATCGCGCCCCAGGGTTCTTCAGTTTCAAAAGCGGTGGCAAACCCGTCGGATCAGCCCCTGCCCACAGCGGATCGGTGGCTCAGATCGGCGCAGCCACCAGGTCATGCCCCTCGGTGGCCACGATGCGCGCCCGGGTGAACTCGCCCACCTTGAGGGTCTTGCTGATTTTCTCCGGCGGCAACAGGCGCACCACGCCGTCGATCTCAGGCGCATCGGCATAGCTGCGGCCCACCCCGCCCTTGCGACCCAGGGCCGGGGCCGAATCCACCAGCACCTGCATGGTGGCGCCGACGCGGCGCTGCAGGCGTTGGGTCGACACCTCTTCGGCCACGGCCATGAAACGGGCCCGGCGCTCTTCACGCACTTCGGCCGGCAGCATGCCTTCGAGTTCGTTGGCCGCGGCGCCTTCGACCGGGCTGTAGGCAAAGCAGCCCGCGCGGTCAATTTGGGCCTCGCGAACAAAGTTCAGCAGGTGCTCGAATTCTTCTTCGGTCTCACCGGGGAAGCCTGCAATGAAGGTGCTGCGGATCACCAGTTCGGGGCAGATCTCGCGCCAGCGCTGGATGCGCTCGAGGTTCTTTTCGCCACTCGCGGGTCGCTTCATGCGGCGCAGCACATCGGGGTGGCTGTGCTGGAACGGCACGTCGAGGTAGGGCAGCACCCGACCCGAAGCCATCAGCGGCAGGATCTCGTCCACGCTGGGGTAGGGGTAGACATAGTGCAGGCGCACCCAGGCGCCGTGCGGCTCGGCCAGTTCGCTGAGGGCCTGGACCAGCTCAAGCATGCGTGTCTTGACCGGCTTGCCATCCCAGAAGCCGGTGCGGTACTTGACGTCCACACCATAGGCCGAGGTGTCTTGGCTGATCACCAGCAGTTCTTTGACGCCGCCATCAAACAAGGCCTTCGCCTCTTTGAGCACGTCGCCGATGGGTCGCGACACCAGATCACCCCGCATGGACGGGATGATGCAGAAGGTGCAGCGGTGGTTGCAGCCTTCGCTGATCTTCAGGTACGCGTAGTGGCGCGGCGTGAGCTTGATGCCGGCCTCGCCAAAGGCGTTGGGCACCAGGTCAATGAACGGATCATGGGGTTTGGGCAGGTGCTTGTGCACCGAGTCCATCACCTCCTGGGTGGCGTGCGGGCCCGTCACGGCGAGCACGCTGGGGTGCATCTGAAGCACCAGGTTCTCGCCATCCTGACCTTGCTTGGCGCCCAGGCAACCGGTGACGATCACCTTGCCGTTTTCGGCCAGCGCCTCGCCGATGGTGTCCAGGCTTTCCTTCACCGCGTCGTCGATGAAACCACAGGTGTTGACGATGACCAGGTCCGCGCCTTCAAAGGTTTTGGACGTTTGATAGCCCTCCGCGCTGAGCTGCGTGAGGATCAATTCGGAGTCGGTGAGGGCTTTCGGGCAACCCAGGCTGGCAAAGGCCACCTTGGGGATTTTGACGGCCATCGGCGCCGCGGCTGCATCGTAAGTATCTGATTTCATTTGAATTTGGCAGTGCGACCTGGCAACTGTGCTGGGCAGCGATTCTACGACAGCCGCCCCCAAGCGGCGCCTGCGCCCCGGCCCCCACGCTGGCCAGCGCCACACCACACCGACGGGTCACCGGCGCTTTTGAACGCATTGGCCAGCTTGCCCCAGCCCCCCGCCAGTCGCCCCAGTGTTCTCCCTGATATTGATCAAACAGATTTAGAGGATCTGAACAATCCATTTCCGTGATGTGAGTCAAGTCCGTAAATTCCGGCGCTTGGCCCGTCTGGCAACCGCCTGAACGAGCCAACCGACCCACAACAACGGAGACAAGCATGACCCCACGGTGCCTTTGCGCGGCAGCGCGCCTGCTCACACCTGAAGATCCACGCGTGCTGACCCTGCTGATGGCCGCTTGCCTGGCAACGCCGTCCGCCCACGCCATCGAACTCGACACCGGCAACCCCGATTGGAAGCTGAGCTGGGACAACACCCTCAAGTACAGCCTGACCCACCGATTGCATGCGCCTTCTGCGGGCCTGTCGGCCAATGCCCCGGTGACCGTCAACCAGGACGATGGCAACAACAACTTTGGCCAAGGCCTGGCCTCCAACCGGCTGGACCTGCTGTCCGAACTGGACCTGGCGGGGCCACGCTTCGGTGGCCGCCTCAGCGCTGCGGCCTGGAACGACAGCGTCTACCTGCGCGGCACCGGCAACAACACCTTCACGGCCAACCACCAGCCGCGCGGCGAATTCACCCCGGCCGCGCGCGAGCTGATGGGCCGCCATGCGGAGGTGCTGGACGCTTTTGTCTACGCCAGAACCGACCTGGCCGGGCGACCGCTGACCATGCGCCTGGGCCGCCACACCCTCTTGTGGGGCGAGAGCCTGTTCTTTGGCGCCAACGGCATCGCGGGCGGCCAGGCGCCACTGGATCTGATCAAGCTGCAGTCGGTACCGAACGCCACCTTCAAAGAGATCGCGCGGCCGACCGGCAAGCTCTCGGCCCAGTGGCAATGGTCGACCGACGTCTCGCTGGGCGGCTACCTGGGCTATGAATGGGAGAAGACCCGCATGATGCCGGTGGGGGCCTTCCTGTCGACCAGCGACGCGCTGGGCCCGGGCGCGGAACGCATCATGACCAGCCCGAGCACGGCGTTTGCCGCCCGCCCGGACCTGGGCGCCCGGAACACTGGGCAGGGCGGTCTGCAACTGCGCTGGCGCGCGCCCGCCATCGACACGGATTTCGGCCTGTACGCGATCCGATTCCATGCGACGTCGGCCTCCAACATCTACAACACGCTGAGCGGCTTCCCGCCCGCGCTGACCCCCAGCAGCTACCGCTGGGCCTACCACGAAGGCATCCGCGCCTATGGCGCCAGCTTCGCCAAGGCGGTTGGCGACTGGAGCTTGGCCGGTGAAATGTCTTACCGCCAGAACGCCCCGCTGTCGAGCTCGGGCCAGACTGTGCTGCCCAGCATTGGCCTGAACACGGGGCTGAACAACAACAGCCGCCCAGGCTATGCGGTGGGCGAAACCGCGCACGCCCAGTTCTCGTGGCTGGCCTCGCTGGGGCCGTCGTTCATCGCCAATGAGGCCAGCTTTGTGGGCGAGATCGCCTGGAACACCCGCCTCAAGGTCACCCGCAACGAGACCATGCTGAACCCGAACGCCGACAAATCGGCCTGGGCCGTGCGCATGGTGTTCGCCCCCTCCTACCGCCAGGTGGTGCCCGGTCTGGACCTGACGCCGTCGATTGGCGTGGGTTACACCGATGGCCGCTCCTCGGCCGTGGGCCCGGCCTTCGGCCCGAACCGCGGTGGCGACCTGAGCCTGGGCCTGGCCGGTGTCTACCTGGGACGCTGGAACGTGGCACTGACCTACCAGCACTTCTACGGCAAGGAAGGCACCACGCTGGACATCAACAACAACACCCAGTTCCTGCAAGCCCTGAAGGACCGCGACTACCTGACGCTGTCGCTGCGCACCACTTTCTGATTTGAGGAGACAAGCCATGAACACCACCCCACAGCACCTGCTGGGCGCGGGCCTCTGCGCCCTGGCCCTGTGCCTGCCCGCCCACGCCGAGGTCAGCGCCACCGAGGCGGCCCGACTGAAAAGCGAACTCACGCCATTGGGTGCCGAGCGCGCCGGCAACAAGGACGGCAGCATCCCGGCCTGGACCGGCGGCTACACCACGCCGCTGCCGGGTTTCAAAAATGGGGGCCGCCGCGGTGACCCGTTCGCCAGTGAAAAGCCGCTCTACAGCATCACCGCCGCCAACCTGGCCCAGCACGCGGCCAAACTGACCGAGGGCACACAGGCCCTGCTCAAAAAGTACCCGCAGACCTACCGCGTCGATGTCTACAAGACCCACCGCACCGCTGCAGCGCCGCAGTGGGTCTACGACAACACGCTGAAAAACGCCACCAGCGCCACGCTCGACGGTGAAGTGGTCAAGGGGGCTTATGGCGGCATCCCGTTCCCCATCCCCAAGAACGGCAAAGAGGTCATGGCCAACCACGAGCTGCACTGGCGCGGCGAAGCCTGGCAGACCGACTTCCGCGGCTACCTGGGCACGGCCAGCGGCCAGAAAGTGCTGTCGGTGCAGGGCATCGGCGACTTCCAGATGCCCTACTACGCCCCAGGCCAGGCCGACGCCTTCAATGGGGAATACTGGCTGATCCGGCTGTTGAACAGCGGTCCGCCGGTGCGCGCGGGTGAAGCGCTGGTGGGTCGTCAGCACCTGGACCAGGACAAGTCGGGGGCCTGGGTCTACCTGACCGGACAGCGCCGGGTGCGCAAGCTGCCCAACGCCTGCTGCGACACCCCCACGCCCGCGACCAGCGGCGTGGCCAGCTTCGACGAAGTGGACGTCTTTGGCGGTCGGGCCGACCGCTTTGACTGGCAGATTGTGGGCAAGCAGGAGATGCTGATCCCCTACAACAGCAACCGCCTGCACACGCCCACCAAGGACAGCGATGTGCTGATGGACAACCACCTCAACCCCGACCATGTGCGCTGGGAGCTGCACCGGGTCTGGGTCATCGAGGCCAAGCTCAAGCCGGGCCAGCGCCACCAGGCCCCGCGGGGCCGCTACTACGTGGACGAAGACACCTGGGTCGCCGTGCTGGCCGACCGCTGGGACGCCAAGGGCCAGTTGTGGAAGACCGTCTGGTCACACCCGGTGGTGATGCCCGATCTGCCGGCCACCACGCCGCAACAGCAATGGGGCTTCAACGACCTGATCTCTGGCGCCTGGTACGCCAGCGGTGTGGTGAACGAACGCCCACAGCACTACAAGATCATGCCGCGCCGCGCGGAAAGCCACTTCACCCCCGACGCTTTGGCCGCCGAGGGTCTGCGCTGAGAACCTCCCGATGAAGTCTGCAACTTTCTTAGCCGCGGCGTTGGCGCTCGCGGCGGGCGGAGCGCACCCTGCGGCCGGTGCTGCCGCGGCCAACGACGCCCTGACCCGCCCGGCCCTGACCGTCCGCGACCCGGCCCGCAACGTGCTGTTGTCGGTGGCCTGGGCGGGCCAGCGCCTGGTGGCAGTGGGTGAGCGGGGCCTGATCACGCTGAGCGACGACCAAGGCCAGACCTGGCAGCAGGTGCGCAGCCCGGTCAGCGTGACCCTGACCATGGTGCGCTTTGCCGATGACCGCCAAGGCGTGGCGGTGGGACATGGCGGCACCGTGCTGACCACCCAGGACGGGGGGCAGCGCTGGACCCTTCGACTCGATGGCCGTCAACTGGCCGAGATCGCGCGCCAGTCGGCGAGCACGCCGGACGCGGTGGCCGAGGCCGAGCGCCTGCTGGCCGACGGGCCGGACAAGCCCTTCCTCGATGTGGTGATGTGGGACGCGCGCCGCCTGTTGGCGGTGGGCGCCTACGGCCTGGCGTTCCACACCCGGGACGGCGGCCAGACCTGGGAGCCCTGGATGAAGCGCCTGCCGAACCCGCGCGGCATGCACTGGTACACCGTGCGGCGCAGCGGCAACGCGGTGCTGCTCGCGGGCGAGCAAGGCGTGCTGGCACGCTCCAGTGACGACGGCGCCAGCTTCCAGGCCCTGCCCTCGCCCTACAAAGGCAGCTGGTTCACGGCCGAGATCGGCCCCGGCGGCAGCCTGCTGCTGGCGGGCCTGCGCGGCCATGTCTGGCGCAGTGCCGAGGGGCAGCAGTGGTCGGCGGTGAGCCTGCCCGGTGCCACCAGCATCCTGGCCTCCACCACCGACGCCCAAGGCAGCACCTGGCTGGCCAGTCAGTCAGGCAGCCTGTTTCGCCTGCAGGGCGAGGTCGCGCAAGCGGTGCCCGCCCGGGCGCAGCCCATGCCTGCGGGCCTGCTGGCGCACCGCGACGGCCGCCTGACGGTGGTCGGCGTGGCGGGGGCGCAGCAAATCAACCCAGCCACACCCACCGGAGGTCGACCATGAGCGCCATCCCCGTCCACGGGGGCGTGCGCAGCGACAGCGCCGCCTTTGATCCCCAATCTGGCGCCTGGGTCGAGCGCCTGCTGTTCAACCGCCGGGGTCTGGTGGTGCTGCTGTGCACCCTGGTCACCGTGCTGTTGGGCTGGCAAGCCACCCGGCTCGAACTCAACGCGAGCTTCGAGAAGACCATCCCTGGCAGCCACCCGTACATCCAGAACTACCTGCGTTACCAACACGAGCTCAGCGGCCTGGGCAACGCGGTGCGCATTGTGGTGGCGCAGCCGCAGGGCAGCCTCTACGATGCCCGCTACCTGGAGACCTTGCAGCGCCTGTCGGACGAGGTGTTCTTGCTGCCCGGTGTGGACCGGGCCCGCATGAAGTCCCTGTGGACGCCCAGCACACGCTGGATCGGCGTGACCGAAGACGGGCTGGAGGGCGGTCCCGTGATCCCCGACGGCTACGACGGCTCGCCCGCCAAGCTGCAGCAACTGGCCGCCAACGTCGCCCGCTCCGGCGAGGTCGGACAGCTGGTGGCACACGACGCAGGCTCGTCGATGATCTTCGTGCCCCTGCTGTCGCAAGGCGCGGATGGCCAGCCGATCCACTACGCCGCGCTGGCCACCCAATTGGAGGCGCTGCGCGAACGCTACCAAGCCCAGGGCGTGCAGCTGCACATCACGGGTTTCGCGAAGATCGTGGGCGACCTGATCGGGGGCGTGCGCGCGGTGCTGGGCTTCTTTGCGCTGGCCGTCGCCATCGCCGCGGCCATGGTGTTCGGCTACACCCGCTGCCTGCGCTCGACGGCGCTGGTGGTGCTGGCGTCGCTGGTCGCCGTGGTCTGGCAGTTGGGCCTGCTGCCGCTGATGGGGCAGGCGCTGGACCCCTACTCCATCCTGGTGCCGTTCCTGGTGTTTGCGATTGGCATGAGCCATGGTGCGCAGAAGATGAACGGGATCATGCAGGACGTGGGCCGCGGAATGCACCGCCTGGTGGCCGCCCGCATGACCTTCCGGCGGCTGTTCCTGGCGGGCCTGACCGCCCTGCTGGCCGATGCAGTGGGCTTTGCCGTGCTGCTGGTAATCGACATCCAGGTGATCCGCGAGCTGGCCCTGGCCGCGTCCATCGGGGTGGCCGCGCTGATCTTCACCAACCTGATCCTGCTGCCCGTGCTGCTGTCCTATGTCGGGGTCAGCCCGCAGGCCGCGGCCCGCAGCCTGCGCGCCGAACAGGCGGCCGACGAGGGTGCAGCCCGCCACCCGCTGTGGGCCTGGCTGGACCACTTCACGACCCGCCGCTGGGCCAGCGTGGCGGTGCTGGTGGCGGTGGTGCTGGGCTTGGGCGGCTACGCCGTGAGCCGCCAGTTGCAGATCGGCGACCTCGACCCCGGGGCGCCCGAGCTGCGCGCCGACAGCCGCTACAACCGCGATGTGGCCTTTGTGAACCAGCACTACGGCGCCAGCAGCGATGTGCTCGCGGTGATGGTGCGCACCCCCGAGGGCCAGTGCTCGAACCTCGAAACGCTGAGCCTGGTCGATGCGCTGGAATGGCAGCTGCGTCAATTGCCCGGTGTGGAGAGCAGCAACACACTCGCCTTGCTGAACCGCCGCATGCTCGCCGGCCTCAACGAGGGCAACCCGCGCTGGTACGAGTTCCTGCCCAACCAGGACATGCTCAACACCGTCACCGCCAGCGCCCCGCGCGGCCTCTACAACGACGCCTGCTCGTTGTTGACCGTCTACGTGTACCTGCAAGACCACAAGGCCGACACGCTGGCCCGGGTGGTCGAGCACGTCGAGGCGTTCGCCCAGACCCACAACAACGAGCGCACCCAGTTCCTGCTGGCAGCGGGGTCGGCCGGCATCGAGGCCGCCACCAACATCGTGGTCAAGCAGGCCTGGGGCCTGATGCTGGTGCTGGTCTATGGCGCCGTGACGCTGCTGTGCTTCATCACCTTCCGCAGTTGGCGCGCCGTGCTGGTGGCCATGTTGCCGCTGGTGCTGACCTCGATGCTGGCCGAGGCCCTGATGGTGGCGCTGGGCATGGGCGTCAAGGTGGCCACGCTGCCGGTGATTGCCCTGGGCGTCGGCATTGGCGTGGACTACGCGCTCTACATCCTGTCGGTCACGCTGGCCCAGCTGCGCGAGGGCAAGAGCCTGTCCGAGGCCTACCACCGGGCCCTGCTGTTCACCGGCAAGGTGGTGATGCTGACCGGCGTGACCCTGGCCATCGGGGTCATCACCTGGGTCGCATCACCGATCAAGTTCCAGGCCGACATGGGCCTGCTGCTGGCCTTCATGTTCCTCTGGAACATGTTGGGAGCGCTGTTGCTGGTGCCCGCTCTGGCGCACTTCCTCCTCAAACCCCGGGCCATCGCCCCGGTGCCCGGCTCCGCGGCACCGCTGCAGGCCCGCCAGGCCTGAAACCTCCGTTTTTTCAACCTGTCCTTTCTAGACACCATGTTCAAGTACTTCCCAACCAACTACGTGTGGAACCTCTCGGTCAACCTGGCCATCGAGATGGGTGCGCGCGTCGGCGAGATCGAAATCATGTGCGCCCCGCTGCAAGAGGCCGCCAAGGCCCCCGATGCCGCGGGCACCCAGGCCTTCCGCGAAACCTGGGTGCACATGGCCGACCGCCTGTGCGAACTGGCCGCCGAAGATGAAGCCAAGGGCCGCCTGTTCTCGGCCGGCGAAAAGTACCGCCGCGCCTCTGCGTACCTGATCACGGCCGAACGACTGCAGGCCCACGACGCACCGGGCCGCCTGGACCTGTACCGCCGCGAACTGGCGCTGTTCCACAAGGGTGCCGGCCTGATGCGAGACCGCGTTCAGCGCGTGGAGATCCCCTATGCCGGCACCCACCTGTCGGCGCTCTACTTCCCCGCCGAGGGCCTGCAGCCCGGTGAGCGCGCGCCACTGCTGGTGCAGCTCAACGGCCTCGACTCGACCAAGGAAATGAAGTACCTGGTGGGCCTGTCGTGGTGGTTGTCCAAGCGCGGCGTGTCGTCGCTGATGGTGGACCAACCGGGCACCGGCGAAGCCTTGCGCCTGCAGGGCCTGACCGCACGCTACGACGCCGAGCACTGGGCCAGCTGCGTGGTCGACTGGCTCGAACAGCACCCGCAAGTCGACCCCAAGCGCATTGGCTGCGAAGGTGTCTCGCTGGGCGGCTACTACTGCCCCCGGGCCGTGGCCATGGAGCCGCGCTTTGCCTGCGGCGTGGCCTGGGGTGCCAACCACGATTGGCGCGACGTGCAAAAGCGCCGCCTGGAACGCGAGGGCGACTTCCCGGTGCCGCATTACTGGGCCCACGTCTGCTGGGTCTGGGGCGCCAAGAACGTCGAGGACTTCATGCGCATCGCCGAAGACGTGCACCTCGATGGCGTGGTGGAGAAGATCAAGGTGCCCTTCCTGGTCACCCACGGCGAGCGCGACTCGCAGATCCCGCTGAAGTGGGCCCACCGCACCTATGAACAGCTGGTCAACAGCCCCAAGCGCGAGTTGAAGATCTTCACAGACCGCGAAGGTGGCGTCCAGCACGCGAGCTTCGACAACAGCATCAACGCTGGCCACTACATCGCCGACTGGGTGGCCGCCACCCTGCGCGCGCGCACCGCTTGACATCCCCCTCCCCTGGAACCTCCCATGAAAATCACTGGACTTGAAACCCTGCTGTTCGGCGTCGAAGACCTCGAAGGCTGCGCCCAATACCTCAAAGACTATGGCCTGATCGCGGCGCGCGAAGATGGCACCGGCGGCCGTTACGAAGCCCTCGATGGCTCGGCCGTCGAGCTGGCTGCGGCCAGCGATGCCAGCCTGCCACCGGCCATGGCCAATGGCTGCCTGCTGCGCAAGACCGTGCTCGGCGTCGCCGATGCCGCCACGCTGGACGCCATCGCCACCGAACTCGGCCGCGACCGCGAAGTGCGCCGGCTGGCCGACGGCAGCCTGGAGTCGGTGGACGACGCGGGCTTCACGCTGGGCTTCCAGATCAGCCGCAAGCGCGACCTGGGCCTGCCCGGCGAGATCGCCAACGTGCCAGGCTCGCCGTTCCAGCGCCCCGTCAACCACCTCGGGGTCGACCCCGACGCTGGCCCGATCCGCCCGCGCACGCTGTCGCACATCGTGTACTTCGTGCCCGATGTGGCCAAGGCCGAGGCCTTCTATGTCGAGCGCCTGGGCTTCCGCTGTACCGACCGCTTCACCGGCGCCGGCCCCTTCCTGCAACCTGGCGGCTCCCTGGAGCACCACTCGCATTTCCTGATCGGGGCCCCGGCCTTCATGACCGGCGTGGAGCATTTCACCTTCCACTTCGGTGGCCCCAGTGAAGTGCTGCGCAACGGCCACCGCTTCATCGAAAAGGGTTACCAGGCCTTCTGGGGTCCGGGTCGCCACCTGTTCGGCTCGAACTGGTTCTGGTACTTCAACAGCCCGCTGGCCTGTCACCTCGAGATGGACGCCGACATGGACCTGCACGACAGCACCTGGACCGCGCGCGAGGTGCCGATGAGCGCCGATGCATCGCAGGCCTTCTTGCTGCGCTACCGCAACAAGTGGATTCCCGGCCCGGCCAGTTCGGCCAACGGCGACTACGCATGAGCCCCCAGGCCGGCGCACGGGCGTGGCCGCTGTGCCACGAAAGTGCCATCGCTGAGGGCGAGGTGCGCGGCTTTGACCCCGAGGGCGAAGGGCAGGACACCCTGTTCGTGCTGCGCCACCGGGGCCAGTTGCAAGGCTGGGTCAACCGCTGCCCGCACCAGGGCGTGCCCATGGCCTGGCGCCGCCACGCCCACCTCAATGCGGCCGGCACGCATGTGCAGTGCCATGCCCACGGGGCCCTGTTCGACAAGGACAGTGGCCTGTGCGTGCAAGGCCCCTGCCTGGGCCAAAGCCTGCAACGGCGACCGCTGCGCGTGGACGCGCACGGCGCCGTCTTCGCCCTGTCTGACGACGGGGCATTGGAACAACTCAAGGAACACAAGGTGGAGACATGACCGCAGTGAAAAAAGTATTGGTGGTGGGGGGTGGCTTTTCAGGCATGGCAGCAGCCATCCGGATGCGCCGCCATGGGATCGAAGTCGATCTGGTGGAGATCGACCCGCAGTGGTGCCCCATGGGCGCCGGCATCACCCTGGGCGGCGCCTCGCTGCGCGCGCTGCAGACCCTGGGGGTCTATGAGGCCGTGGCCGAACAGGGCCATGTGGTCAGCGGCGTGGAGATCTGCCTGCCCACGGGCCAAAAAGTGGCCGACCTGCCGACCCCGATCCCGGTGGGCTCCACCGTGGAAGGCGGCGGCGGCATCATGCGCCCGACCCTGGCGCGCATCCTGGCCGACGCCACCCGGCAGGCCGGTGTGTCGGTGCGCCTGGGCTGCAGTTGGTCGGCGATCAGCCAGGACAGCGAAGGTGTGGCCGTGCTCTTTGACGACGGCAGCCACGGTCGCTATGACCTGGTGGTCGGTGCCGATGGCGTGCACTCCAAACTGCGCAGCCAGTTCTTCCCCGAGGTGAAGCCGCCCGAGTACATCGGCCAGGGCGTCTGGCGCGCGGTGCTGCCGCGTCCTGACGCCATCGTGCGCCCGCGCATGTGGCTGGGCCAGCACATCAAGGTGGGGGTCAACCCGGTGTCGAGCACGCACATGTACATGTTCATCACCGAAGACCGCCCGACCAAGGAGCACATCGACCCAGCGACTTGGCCACAGGTTTTCGCCGGGCTGATGCGGGGCTTCCCCGACCCCTTGATCACCGCCCTGATCCCGCACGCCCTGACGCCCGAAGCCGCCATCGACTACCGGCCGCTGGCCAACCTGCTGGTGCCCGCCCCGTGGAACCGTGGCCGCCTGGTGCTGATTGGCGACACCGTGGCCGCCACCACGCCGCACCTGGCGTCGGGGGCCGGCATCGGCATCGAAAGCGGCATCGTGCTGGCCGATGAACTGGCCGCAGCCAGCGCGCTGCAGCCGGCCCTCGACGCCTTCCACGCCCGGCGCTGGGACCGTTGCCGCCTCGTGATCCAGAACTCCGAGCGCCTGTGCCGCATCGAGATCGAGGGCGGCGACAAGCAGGAACACGCGCAGATCATGCGCGACTCGCTGGCCGCGCTGGCACAGCCCATCTGAGCCAGGGTCCCACCATGAACACCCGCACAACCCGCGCCCCCGGTCTGGTGGCGCTGATGGTGGCGCACTGCGCCGGCATGGTCGACCTGATCGCGCTGCCGGTCTGGATCGGCACTTTGGTACAGCATTACCGGCTGGACCCGCAGCAGGCCGGCGCCCTGGCCACCAGCTTCCTGGCCGGCGCCGTGCTGGCCAGCATCACGCTGGCCACGCGCTTCCAGCGCCTGAGCCCCCGCTGGGTGGCCACGGGCGGCTACGCCGTCTCGGCCCTGTGTTTTGCCTGGCTGACCCAGCCCCTGCCCTACGGTGCGATGGTCGCATTGCACGCGCTGGGCGGCCTGAGTGCCGGCCTGTCGCTGAGCGCCACCCATGGCACCATCGCGCGCAGCCACAACCCACACCGGCGTTTTGCGCTGGTCGGCGTCGCCCTCGGGGTGTTCGCGGTGGCGTTCATGGCCGTGGTGCCCGGCTGGATTGCCATGCACGGCGGGCCGCGCCTGTTCGCGGTGTTCAGCGCCGTGATGGCCCTGGCCGCGGTGGCCTGCGCGCTGGCGTTTCCGGCACCGGAGCTGGCACGGCCCCAGGCCGGTGAGCCTGGGCACCCGACCGCCAACACGCGCATCCCCGCGCCGGTGTGGTTCGGCATCATCGGGGTCAGCGCCATGGCCCTGGTGCAGTCGATGACCTTCAGCTTCCTGGAGCTGGTCGGCCATGGCCGCGGCTACAGCGCGGCCCAGGTCACCGGCGTGCTGGTCGTGCTGGGCCTGGTCAACCTGCTGCCCGCGGGGCTGGCCGCGCTGCTGCAACAGCGCTGGCCGGCGCGCCGGGTGCTGATCGCCGGCCCGCTGCTGCAGGCCCTGCTGGCGGCCGTGATCATGGGCGCCCCGCACTTCATGGCCTACGCGCTGGCCGCGTCGGTGTTCGCGGCGGTGATGATCTTCACCCACACCTTTGCCTTTGGCCTGATGGCCCAACTCGAGCCCAGCGGCCGGGCCATGGCCGCCACCCCCGCCATGCTGATGGTGGGCGCGGCCCTGGGGCCGGTGCTGGGCGGCACGCTGGTCAAGGCCGCGGGCTACACCAGCCTGGGCGTGGCCGCGCTGCTGATCGGCGCGGTGGCGCTGGCCTGCATGTCGCGCCTGCCCACCACCCCTTCTTCCCCCCTGACCCCGGAGACCGCATGAAACCCCAACGCCGCTTCATCGACCTGTCGATCTACCTCGAGAACGACGTGCTGTCGGACCCCCCGCCCCTGGCCCCCAAGATCACTTACCAACGGCACCAGGACACCTTGCCCGAGTTCATCGCCATGATGCCGGGCACCCGGGCGGAGGACTTTCCTGACGGCGAAGCCGCCGCCGCCGAATGGGTGACGCTGACCACCCACAGCGGCACCCACCTCGATGCACCGTGGCATTTCCACTCGACCCAGGACGCCAAGAACGGCGGCGCCCGCCCCTCGATCACGATCGATCAGGTGCCCCTGGAATGGTGCTTCCAACGCGGTGTGAAGCTCGACTTCCGCCACTTCCCCGATGGCTACGTGGCCAGCGCGGCCGATGTGGCCGCCGAACTGGCCCGCATCGGCCACGAGCTGCAAGCGCTGGACATCGTGGTGGTGAACACCCGCGCCGGTGCTCGCTATGGTCAGCCCGACTACGTCAGCACCGGCTGCGGCATGGGCTACGAGGCCACCATGTACCTGCTGGAGCGTGGCGTGCGCCTGACCGGGACCGACGCCTGGAGCTGGGATGCCCCCTTCAGCTACACCGCCCAGAAAGTGGCCGAAACCGGCAACAAGGCCTTGATCTGGGAGGGCCACAAGGCGGGGCGGGACATTGGCTACTGCCACCTGGAAAAGCTGCACAACCTCGAGGCCCTGCCGCCGCATGGCTTCATGATCAGCTGCTTCCCGCACAAGATCCGCGGCGCCAGCGCCGGCTGGACCCGGGCCGTGGCCATCTTGGAAGCCTGAGGCGCGCCCGATGAAACTGTGCACCCTTTTCAACGGCAGCCCGGACGGTCAGCTGGTGCTGGTGTCCCAGACCGGCCAACAATGCCTGCGCGTCAGCAGCCTGGCCCCGACCCTGCAAAGCGCCTTAGACCACTGGACCGAGGTCGAGGCACCGCTGCGCGCGCTGGCCCAGGCACTGGATGCGGGTCACTGCCCCGAGGCCCAGCCCTTCGACATCCGCCAGGCGCTGGCCCCGCTGCCCCGTGCGTGGCAGTGGCTGGATGGTTCAGCGTTCCAGGCGCATGGCGACCTGATGGCCCAGGTCTTCCACACCGAGGGCCACGACTACACCGAGCGACCCCTGATGTACCAGGGCCTGTCCGACCGCTTCCTGCCCGCCACCGCCGACGTGGTGCTGCCCAGCGCAGCGGATGGCATCGACTTCGAGGGCGAGTTCGGGGTCATCACCGACGCGGTGCCGATGGGCACGCCGCCCGAACAAGCGCTGCGCCACATCCGCCTGGTGGTGCTGATCAACGACTGGTCGCTGCGCCGGCTGGCGCCGATCGAGATGAAGACCGGCTTTGGCTGGGTCCAGGCCAAGCCCGCCTGCAGCGTGGCGCCGATCGCGGTCACCCCCGACGAGCTCGGCGCCGCGTGGTCCCGCGGCCGCGTGCACATGCGGCTGGAGGTGGACCTCAATGGCCAGCGATTCGGTGCACCGCACGGTGCTGCGATGGCGTTTGGCTTCGACCAGCTGGTGGCCCATGCGGCTTACAGCCGCGACCTGGTGGCGGGCACGGTGATCGGGTCGGGCACGGTGTCGAACCTGAACTACCGCGAGGTGGGCTCGTCCTGCGTGGCCGAGCGGCGCGCCATCGAAATGCTGGACCAGGGGGCTGCGGTCACCCCGTACCTGCAATTTGGCGACCGCACGCGCATGGTGGCCCGCTTCGACGACGGGACCGAGGGCCCCTTCGGCGTGCTCGACCAGCAGGTCGTGGCTGCGCCCGGCGCCGCACGCCGATGAACTGGCGTCCAGCCAGCCCGGTGCTGGCCTGGGCCCGCTCAGGGGATCGGGGACGCCATGGGCGTCGCCAGCTCACTGGCCGCTTCGACCAGCAGGCTGCGCAGCCAGATCAGGCCCGGGTCGCGGCTGCGGTACTTGTGCCACTGCAGCGTCTGCTCGAATTCCATCATGGGCAGCGGCACCGGCCGGACCACCACGGGAATCGCCGGCATCACCATCTGCGCCAGCCGCGAGTGCACGGTGCCGATCAGGTCGCTGCCCACCACCATGTGGGGAATGGCCACGAAGTTGTGGCTCGACACCGCCACACGCCGGCGCATGCGGTGCTCGGCCGTGAACCAGTGCTCCAGCACCGGCAGTTCGTCGTCCGACGGCTGCATGTCGACATGCGACGCGGCCAGGTAGCGCTCCAGCGTCAACTCGCCCACGGCCAGGGGGCTGTCTTTCCAGACCACCGACACAAAGTGGTCGGCGAACAGCTTTTGCTGCGGGTGGTCGGGCGAGCAAAAGATGCCCGGGATGATCAGGAAATCGGCCTCGCCGTGCTCCAGACTGCGGTAGGGGTGGGCCGCCTGCTGCTTGAGGCGCAGGCGGATGCGGCTGCCACAACGCGCGGCCAGGGCCAGCACACGCGGGATCAGCACCTCCATCGAGTAGTCCGACACAAACAGGGTGAACTCCCGGTCCGAGGCCCGCGGGTCGAATTCCGGCTCGACCGCCACCGTGGTGTCGATGCGCAGCAGCAGGTCGCGCACCGCCTCGTGCAGCACCTCGGCCCGCGGGGTCAGCTCCAGCTTGCCCCGCACGGACACCAGCAATTCGTCATTGAAGTACTGGCGCAGGCGGGCCAGGGCATTGCTGGTGGCAGACTGGCTCAAGGCCAATCGCTCCCCGGCACGGGTGACGTTGCGCTCGGTCAGCAGCGCTTCGAGCGCCACGAGCAGGTTGAGGTCGAGCTTCTTGAAACGCATGGGATGACGGACATGGGCGGCTTATTGTGCGTGACAGATCGGGCCGCCGACGCGCCCGGGCCTCGATGCTGTCCGCCAGGTGACGCCGCGGCCCCCAGGTCCGCCAGCACGCCGACCTGCGGCGGCGCCGGTCAACCGACAGCGACACCGCGCCCCCAGGCCGGACGCCCGACTGGCTGCGGCACTGGCCGCACGGCAGGCCGCGGTGTCCCATGCTACCTGCGCCAACCCCTGGCGGGCCATCCAAAGGAGGCCACCGCCATGCGTTGTGCTTTCTGCCCCACCCGCCAGGTGACCATGGCGCCCCCAACTGATTCCCATCCAACCGCTTCGCCCCTGATCACCGCCCCGATGCTGGACACCAACCACCCCACCGCGCAGCCGCTGGAGGCGGGGCCATTGCCCGACCCACCACAGCGCTGCGATGACGCGCCCTTGAGCCGCGACCTGCCCGAGTCGGTGAACTGGCTCAAGGGTCTGCGCTGTGTGGCCGCAGTGGCCGCCCATGGCAGCAGCACCCGCGCGGCCCAGGCCATCCACCTGTCCCAACCCGCGACGACCCGCGCCGTGCTGGACCTGGAACAGCGGCTGGGCCTGGCGCTGTTCGAACGCCAGGCCCGTGGCATGCGCGTCACCCCCTGGGGGGCCCGCGTGGCGCTGCGGGCCCAGCGCTTGCACGACGCCTTGTGCCAAGGGGCGACAGAAGCCCTGCAGCTGGCAGCGGCGGGGCGCGCCCCACGCGCCGCGGCCCGTCGATCGCCACGGCCCGAGCGCTTTGCAGCGGTGGTGGCGCCGGCCTCGATTCGGGCCCTGCTGGCCCTCGCGAGCGAGGGGTCGGCGTCGCGCGCCGCCGCCCGGTTGGGGCTGAGCCAACCGGCGGTCCACCGCGCCTTGCGGGTGATGGAGGACGCTTGTGGCGCCCCGCTGTGCCGACGCACCCCGCAAGGCACCCAGCTCACCGACAGCGGCCAGGCGCTGCTGCGGCGCGTGAAGCTGGCGATGGCCGAGCTGCGGGCGCTGGCCTCAGAGCTGGCGGCCCGGCAAGGGGCCTGCCGTGGCCAGTTGGTGGTGGGCACCCTGCCCTTGTCGGTGCAGCAGGTCCTGCCGCGGGCCATTGCCCGGTTGCGCACCCAGCAACCCGGCGTCGAAGTGACCGTGGTCGATGGCACCTACGACAGCCTGACCCGGGCCCTGCAGAGTGGCGACGTCGACCTGATCGTCGGGGGTTTGCGGCCGCAGCCCCCGAGCGATCTGCGGCAAGAACCGCTGTTCGACGACGAACTGGTGGTGGTGGCCCGAACCGGCCACCCCTGCCTGGCATCGCCCCCGAGCCTGGCGGAACTGCTGCGTTGGCCGTGGGTCCTGCCCTTGCCCGGAACCCCGGCCCGGGTCGCCCTGGAGCGCGCCTTCACCGCCGCCGGGCTGCCGCCGCCCCGCGCGGCCCTGCAGTCGAACAGCGTGCCGTTCAGTCACAGCCTCGCAGCGCACAGCGACCACCTGACGCTCAGCGCCCGGCGGCAGGTGCAGGTCGAACGGGTGGCGGGGGTGCTGGGCATCGTCCCGGTTCCCCTTGGCACCCTGCAGCGCACGGTGGGCCTGCTGGTGCGCAGCGACGCGCCGGCCCCGCCAGAGCTGCAAGGCCTGATCACCGCATTGCACGCCGTGTGTGCCGACAGCCCCTTATAAGACCCGCGCATGGCCCCGCACTCGCTTGCATTGGTCGGGCCGCCCGGCCGGTGGGACACTGCGCCCATGAAATTGCATCCCCCCACCCCACACGGGGCGCCGACGGCCACGCCCCCGCAGCTCAGCACCTGGCGGGCCGCCTTGCCGACCGGAGCTTGCCCATGAGCGCCCCAGCCACCGTGGTGTTGCTGCCGGGCTTGCTGTGCGATGAGGCCGTCTGGGCTGACCAGCTGACCGGCCTCGGCGAACGGCCCTGTGTCGTGCCCGACTACGGCACCCGGTCCTCGATCACCGACATGGCCACGCATGTGCTGGCCGCCGTGCCCGCCGAGCGCCTGTGCGTGGCCGGCCATTCGATGGGCGGGCGCGTCGCCCTGGAGATGGTGCGACTGGCCCCCGAACGCATTGAGCGCCTGGCCCTGCTGGACACCGGCGTCACCCCCCGTCCCGAGGGCCCGGACGGCCTGGCCGAAGAGCAGCAGCGCCTGGCGCTGCTGGCCCTGGCACGTGCAGAAGGCATGGCCACCATGGCCCGCCGTTGGGCGGTGGGCATGGTGCACCCGGAGCGGCTCAACACCCCCTTGTTCGAAGACATCGTGGCCATGGTGGCGCGCAAATCGACGGCCGTGTTCGCGGCCCAGATCCAGGCCCTGCTGGGCCGTCCGGACGCCCGACCGGTGCTGGCCCAGTGGCGTGGCCCCACGCTGCTGCTGTGCGGACGCCAGGACAGCTGGAGCCCGCTGGCGCGGCATGAGCAGATGCAGGCCCTGGCGCCGCAGTCCCGATTGGTGGTGATCGAGGACTCAGGGCACATGAGTCCCCAGGAACAGCCAGCGGCCGTGACCGGGGCGCTGCGGCGCTGGCTGGAGCAGACATGCTGACGCCGTCCAGCCCGGCACGGGACGCCTGGCACCCCTTGCTGATTGAGCAGGCCTGCCGCCGCACCCTGTTCCAGGCCGCCGCCGCGGTCGACGCCGGGGACGCTCAGGCGCTGGCAGCCTGGTTCACGGTGGATGCCCAGCTGCAACGCCCGGGCGCGGCTCCACTGATCGGTCGGGCCGCCATCGAGGCGGCCTACGCCTCGCGCCCCGCGCACCGCCTGACGCGCCACCTGCTGACCAATGTCCTGATCGAGCCCGAAGGCAGCGACTTCGCCCACGCCATCAGCACGGTCCTGCTGTGGCGCGGCAACCTCGACGATGCCGCCGGCCCGGAGGGCCGCCCCGCCGAAGCACGCCAACTGCTCGGCGAGTTCAACGACCTGCTGGTGCCCACGCCCGACGGCTGGCGGATCCACCGGCGCCATGCCCATTTCATCCTGCACAGCCCCGAGGCCCCGCCACCGAGCGGACTCACCCGCCCCTGAGCGCCCGCGCGCGCTCCCAACCCCTGACAACTTCCCATGGCAACCATCATTGGCGGCATCGGCACCTCGCATGTGCCCACCATCGGCCTCACCTACGACAAGGGGCGCACCCAGGAGCCCGCCTGGGCGCCGCTGTTCAACGGCTACCAACCCGTTGCGGACTGGCTGGCCGAGCAGCAGGCCGACGTCCTGCTGTTCTTCTACAACGACCACGCGAACAGCCTCTTTTTTGACTTCTATCCGACCTTTGCGATTGGTGTCAGCCCGAGTTTCGAGCTGGCCGATGAGGGCGCCGGCACCCGTCCGCTGCCCCCGATCAAAGGGCACACCGACCTCGCCATCCACGTCGCCGAATCCCTGGTCAACGACGACTTCGACATGGCGGTGTTCCAGGACCGACCGCTGGATCACGGTTGCCACTCCCCGCTGCCTCTGCTGTGGCCCCACCGGCCCGACTGGCCCGGCGCGGTGCTGCCCATCCAGGTCAATGTGTTGCAGCACCCGCTGCCGTCCGCGGCACGCTGTTTCCGGCTGGGCCAGGCCGTGCGGCGCGCGGTGCAGGCCTACCCGGAAGACCTCAAGGTGGTGGTGGTGGGCACGGGCGGCCTGTCGCACCAGATCCATGGCGAGCGCACCGGCTTCAACAACGAGCCGTGGGACCACCAGTTCATGGACTGGCTGGCCGACGATCCGCAGCGCCTGACCACGCTGACGCATGCCGACTACATCCGCCTCGGCGGCGCCGAAGGGGCCGAGGTCATCATGTGGCTGGCGATGCGCGGCGCTTTGAGCCCCCAGGTCCGCCGCCTGCACCAAAACTACTACCTGGCCACCACCACCGGCATGGCGGTGGTGTTGTACGAAGACCAAGGCCCGGAGGCCCACCCATGAACCGGCAACTGCAAGGCCTCGAGGACCTCGAGGGCACCTACCCCTTTGACCTGCGCCTGAGCGTGCAGGCGCTGCGCATCAATCGCTTCTTCTGGGAACTGCGCCGCGCCGAGAACCGGCAGGCCTTTCTGGACAACGCCCTGCAGGCCATGCAAGGCGCCAAGCTCAGCGAGCACGAACAAGCCCTGATCTTGAACCGGGACTGGATCGGCTTGGTGCGCTATGGGGTCAACTTCTTCGTGCTGGAGAAACTGGCCCGGGTGCTGCGCCTGTCCAACCTGGAGGTCTACGCCGCCATGCGGGGCGAGACCCTGGAGGCCTTCTTGCAAACCCGTCGCGTGCCGGACGCCCGCTGAGGGGCCTGGGCCCGCGCGGAGGTGGGCGCACGCCGCGCGCGGCCCGGGCCCGGGGCTCTAGGTTCTGGTGAGGCCTGGTGAGGCCTGGTGGGGTCTGGTCAGTCGCCAGGCCTCGGCGGGCAGTCACTGGGCCCGCGCCCCCAGGCCACTGGCGCCAGCCCTCCCCCGGCGGGGCCGCGCCGGCGCCGAGTCCGGTCGCGTGGCAAGCGCGCTCAGCGCTTGAGACCGAAAGCGCCCAGCATCTGTTCGGTCTGCTTTTGCATCTGTTCCTGCATCTGGGTCAGCAGGGTCTTGGATTGCTCGCCGTAATTGCCCATCATGCCCTGCAGCACAGGGGACTGCATGCTCATGAACTGCGCCCACATCTCGGGCGAGACGCTCTTGGATTGAGCGGTCAGCTGGGTCTGCATGTCCGAGAAGGCCTGGATGTTCTTCTCGATGTACGAGCCCATGAAGCCCTGCATCGCATGGCCGTAGAAACGGATGATGCTGGCCAGCACCGCTTCGGTGAACATGGGGGCGCCGCCCGCCTCTTCTTCGAGGATGATCTGCAGCAGGATGCTGCGCGTCAGGTCGTCGTTGGTCTTCGCGTCTCGCACCACAAAGGACTCGTTGTCCATGACCAGCTGACGCACTTCGGTCAGCGTGATGTAGGTGGAGGTGTCCGTGTCGTAGAGGCGCCGATTGGGGTACTTTTTGATGACACGCTGAGCCGGCTTGCCAGCAGCGTTTTTCTTGCTTTGCACGAATGAGGCTCCTCGATCCGCTGGGACCGAAATATCGTTGAATCGTCACATTTTAGGGAGCACCCGCCTGACCAACGGCCAAGGATTACCCTGACCGGTCATTTTGCACCCACCCAGAGGGCAGCGGCGCCCGCACCGGGCCATCCAAGCTGCGATGAACGTTCACCGCAGCGAACCACGCCACCCGCCTGCGCGGCCGGGTCGGCCCCCTGCTGAAGAATGCCGACGAATGCCGCCCCATGTCACCATGGCATGGTCAGCGCTGGATCGGGCGAGAAAGGGGACAGTGAAGGGGCGCGAGGGAACGCGACCGAAAGCGGGACCGGAAAAAGAAAAAGCCACCCGGTGGGTGGCTTGATCAACAGAAGCCCGGAGGCTTTGTGTTCAGTTTTCTGTTGTGTCTGAAGTCTGGTTTACTTCAGCAGATAAACTGGTAGGCGCGATTGGACTCGAACCAACGACCCCCACCATGTCAAGGTGGTGCTCTAACCAGCTGAGCTACGCGCCTATGTCTGTTTGCATTCGAGAATTCGATTCTAGCACGGTTTTTTCGGGTGTTTGGCAGAAACTCAAAAAAACTCGTTTTTTTGCAGTTCGCTCCCCGTCCCGCACCACGCTGCCCACACCGCTCAGCGGCGGCGGGCCCAGCGCACCCCCGTGACCGCGGCCACCAGACCCAGCACCTTGCCCAGGCGGGCCGAGTCGGCCACCTCGACGGTGAAGGTCATCCACGCGGTGCCCTTGACGGACTGGGTCTGCACCCCGATCACATTGGTCTTCTCACGCGCAAAGACTTCGGAGATGTCGCGCAGCAAGCCCTGGCGGTCCGCGGCCTCGATCGCCACATCGACCGGGTAGACCGCGTGCTCGACGCCCTTGGTGCGCCCCCACTCCACCTCGATCACCCGCTCGGCACTGCGGGCGGCCATCTCCCGGAAGTTGCTGCAATCGCGGCGGTGGATGCTCACGCCCTTGCCGCGGGTGACAAAGCCCCCAATCGCATCGGGTGGCGCGGGCTTGCAGCACTTGGCCAGCTGGGTCATCAGCGAATCGATGCCCACCACCAGCACACCGCCCTTGGGCGTCTTGTCGACGTGGCGGGACTTGCGCAGCAACAGGTAGTCGTCGGGCTCCAGCACCGGCTCGGGCGGACGCAACAGGGTCTCGATGTTGCGCAGCGAGAACTCGTCCTTGCCCACCACCTCAAACAAGGCGTCGGCCGACTTGAAGCCCAGCTGCGAGGCCAGGTCTTCGAGCTTGATGGCGGTCTTGCCCTCGCGTTGCAGCAGCTTTTCGACCGCCTCGCGGCCACGCGCCACGGTCTCGTGGGTCACCAGCGCATTGAACCAGGCCCGCACCTTGGCCTTGGCCCGGTGGCTGGTCAGGAAGCCCAGTTCGGCGTTGAGCCAGTCGCGCGAAGGCCCGCCCTCCTTGGCGATGGTGATCTCCACCGTCTGCCCGTTCTGCAAGGGCGTGTTGAGCGGCACCATCGCGCCGTCCACACGCGCACCGCGGCAACGGTGGCCGACGTCGGTGTGCAAGGTGTAGGCGAAGTCCACCGGTGTCGCGCCTTGGGGCAGTTCGACAATCGCGGCGTTCGGCGTCAGCACATAGATGCGGTCTTCAAACAGTCCCTGCTGGTGCTGCGGGCCCGACAGGTCGCGCTCCCACGCCAGCAACTGGCGCAGCACCGCGATCTTGGCGTCGTATTCGCTGCTGGCCGAGACCCCTGCGTACCCTTTGGTGCCCGCCTCCTTGTAGGCCCAGTGCGCGGCCACGCCGTGCTCGGCGTGGTCGTGCATGGCCTGGGTGCGGATCTGGATCTCGATCGGCTTGCCGAGCGTGTCGCGCACCACGGTGTGCAGCGACTGGTAGCCGTTGGGCTTGGGGCGCGCGATGTAGTCGTCGAACTCGGCGTGGATGGGGGTGAAACGCTCATGCACCCAGCTCAGGGCGGCATAGCAGTCCTTCACACTGCCCACGATCACCCGCAGCGCGCGGATGTCAAAGACCTGGTCGAAGTCCAGCGCCTTGCCACGCATCTTCTTGACGATGCTGTAGATGTGCTTGGGTCGCCCCTGCACGCTGACCACCATGCCCTGGGCCCGCAACTCGGCCTCCAGGTCCTGGCGCAGCGCCGCCATCGACCGCTCGCGCTCGGTGCGCTTCTGGTCCAACAGGCGGGCCACCTCGCGGTAGGTCTCGGGCTCCAGGAAGCGGAACGACAGGTCCTCGAGTTCCCACTTGATCTGCCAGATGCCCAGGCGGTTGGCCAGCGGCGCAAACACATGCAACGACTCGCGCGCCAGGCTGGGCGGAATGGGTTTCTTGGACGCGGCGTAGTAGCGCAGGGTTTGCAGGCGCGAGGCCAGGCGCAGCAGCACCACGCGCAGGTCGCGCGAGAACGCCAGCAGCATCTTGCGCACGTTCTCGTTCTGCACCGCGGGGTCGTCCAGGCGCTGCTCGGCCGCGCGGGCCTGTTGCTGGATGCGGATCAGCTTGGTGGTTTCCACCGCCAAGGTGGCGAAGTTGTCGCCAAACACCTTGGCAATCACCTCCTGGGGCTTGCTCAGGTGCTCACAGGTGTAGACCAGGTAACAGGCCGCCTGCATGGCCTCGGAGCCCCCGATCAGCTGCAGGATGGCGGCTTCGGCGTCGGCATGGGCCAGGGTGTTCTCACCGGAGATCAGGGTCTGATCGACCAGAAAAGGCTCGGCAAAGGCCCGGGCCCGGGCCAGCACATCGACTTGGCCGGACAGGTCTTGGGCCGTGGCCGTGATGAGTTGGGGAACGGGGGCTGAGCGGGAGGGTGGGCCAGACGGCGCCACCGGGAGACTGTTCATCAGGAAACCAAGGCCTCAGGTCCAAAATAAAAGCCAAAGAGCGTATCACGCTGGGCCTGCGCCACCAGGGTCGGCGCATGGCCCACGCCAGGCCACTCCACCACCTGGGCGCGCGGGCCGCGCTGGGCCATGGCGGCGGCGGTCTCGACCGACAACAGGTCGGAGTCGGCCCCGCGCAGCAAGAGGGTCTGGGCCTGGATGTGGTCATACAGCTGCCACAGCGCCGCCTCGCCGGCCTGGGCTGCGGCCTGGGTCAACGAGCGAAAGGGCACGGCAATCGCCGGGTCGTAATGCAGGCCCAGACCGCCGTCGGGCAGGGGCTTGAGCATCGGCCGGGTCAGGGCCAGCCACTGCTCGGGGGTGTGCGGGCCAAAACTGCTGGAGATCAGCCACAGCCCCGCCGCCGCCTGCGCCTCGTCCGCAAAGCGCACCGGCTGCCCCAGGTAAGCGCCAATCCGCTGCAGCGCCGACCATTCAATCACCGGGCCCACGTCGTTGATCACCAGGCGGCGCACCGGCACGGGCAGAGGCAAACCGGCTTGCCCGGCCATCACCAGGCCAATCAGACCGCCCATGCTGGTGCCCAACCAGTCCAGCGCCTGGATCGGGGCCTGGGCCTGCAGGTGGGCCAGCAGCGTCAGCATGTCGGCCGCGTAAGTGGGGATCTGGTAGCCCTGCGGGTCGCTGAGCCAGTCACTCTGACCGCGGCCCACCACGTCGGGGCAGATGATGCGCACCGGGTGCGGCGCACGGGCCACGAAATCCGACGCCAGCACATCAAAATCGCGCCCCTGGCGGGCCAGACCGTGCACACACACCAGCACGTGGGCGGCCGTCGGGTCCCCCCAGGCCCAGTAAGCCATGCGGTGACTGCCCTGGGCGTCAGGGCAAGGTACGTAGTTCAGCGTAGGATGGCTCATGGCGTCGGGCCGACCCGCAGGACGGCTTGATAATCGAGTTCATTGGCATCCTAAATCATCTGGAGAGTACGCATGTTGAACGGTAAAACAGCGCTGGTCACGGGTTCCACCAGCGGCATTGGCCTGGGCATTGCCAAGGCCCTGGCCCGCCAAGGCGCCAACGTCATCCTCAACGGTTTTGGGGACGCCAGCGCACCCCAGGCCGAAGTCGCGGCCGCGGGCCAGGCCCATGGCGTGCAGGTGGCTTTTCATGGCGCGGACATGAGCAAGCCGGCCGAAATCGCCGACATGATCGAGTTCGCCAAGTCGCGTTTTGGCGGCGTGGACATCCTGGTCAACAACGCAGGCATCCAGCATGTGGCGCGGGTCGAAGACTTCCCGGTCGAGAAGTGGGACGCCATCCTCGCGATCAACCTCTCCAGTGCCTTCCACGCCACCCGCCTGGCGCTGCCGGGCATGAAGGCGGCCAACTGGGGCCGCATCATCAACGTCGCCTCGGTGCACGGTCTGGTGGGCTCGGCCGAGAAGTCGGCCTATGTGGCCGCCAAGCACGGCGTCGTCGGCCTGACCAAGGTCACGGCCCTGGAGAACGCCACCACCGGCATCACCTGCAACGCCATCTGCCCGGGCTGGGTGCTCACGCCGCTGGTGCAAAAACAGGTCGACGCCAAGGCCGCGGCCAACCAGTGGACCAACGAACAGGCCACCCGCGCCCTGCTGGGTGAAAAAGAGCCCTCGATGCAGTTCACCACGCCCGAAGAACTGGGTGAGCTGGCCGTGTTCTTCTGCTCGCCCGCCGGCAACAACGTGCGCGGCGTGGCCTGGAACATGGACGGCGGCTGGACCGCGCAGTGAGCGGCACCGGCCCGGGGCCACGGGCCAGTGGCCTCGCCTGAGGCCTGTGGATTGCCACAAAGGCGCCCCGAGGGGCGCCTTTTTTGTGCGGCCGTGCCTCAGCGCATCTGCACCGAGCCCGAGACGTTGACGTTGACCGTGCTGCGCCCGGCCTCGACCGGCAGGTCGGCCGCCATCGGGGCGGCGGCCTTGGCCTCCATGGCCATCATGCGGGGGCGCGGCTGGCTGCCGGCATCGGACGAGCTGACATTCACCTCGCGCAACACGTAGCTGGAGAAGCCGAACTGGCGGCTCAGTTCGGTGGCGCGCGCCTTGAAGCGCTCCACCGCCTGGGCCTGGGCTTCGCCCTCGACGCGGGCGCGCTGCTCGCGGCTCAGCGAGAACTGCACCTGGGTCACATTGAGGCTGGTGATGCGCGCCGCGGTGGCGGTCAGGCGGGGCACATCGCGGCCCTCCAGCACCAATTCGGCCGTGCCCTGCCAGCCGTTGATCTTGCCGTCCCGGTTGTAGCGCGGGAACAGGTTGAACGCCCCCGTGCGCAGCTCGACCTGGCCGGCTTGCACCGACTTGCGCGCCTCGACCAGGCCCGCGTCCAGCGCGGTGCGCAACTGGGCCTGCACCACGGCGGCATCGCTGCCCTCGCGCGTCAGGCCCAGGGTCAGGGTGAGCCAATCCTGGGTCACCTCGACCGACCCGCTGCTGGACAGCTGCAGCACGTTCTGAGGTCCGGCACTGAGCACCGATTCGGCCCGGGCCAGGCCCGGCCAGCCCACGCTGCCGCCCAGCGCCCACAACAACATCGCGGTCGAACCCAGGCCAGCGCCAACACGGCGAGACAAGAAAACCATGGATCAGTCTCCAGTAGATTGAAACAAAAACGAGCACCCATCTGACCGATTGCCTTGACTATGGCCCACGGCGAACAGGTGCCCTGCGGCGCCCGACATGCCCCGGACGCCCCCCATTCTGCGGCCGTCCAGCGCCGCCAGCAGCGCCAATCTCACAAGCTTGTCAGACGATTTCCATTCATATTCGCAAGTCTTGTAACAGTGTGTGATAACGCCACAAAAACGCTGTTCAAGCACCTGTAACAAGTCTCAAAATCGGTGCTGTTACAAATTAGGTCAACAAAAATGAACCAATCCAGCACCCGCACCGACAAGATTCTGGTCGTCGACGACGACGCGCGCATCCGTGACCTGCTGCGTCGCTACCTGAGCCAGGAAGGCTTTGAGGTCATGGTGGCGGAGGACGGCAAGGCGCTGAACCGCATCCTGCTGCGCGAATCCGTGGACATGATCGTCCTGGACCTCATGATGCCTGGCGAGGACGGCCTGTCCATCTGCCGACGTCTGCGCGCGGCCAATGACCGCACACCGATCATCATGTTGACCGCCAAAGGCGAGGACGTGGACCGCATCGTGGGCCTCGAAGTGGGCGCCGACGACTACCTGGGCAAGCCCTTCAACCCGCGTGAACTGCTGGCCCGCATCCACGCGGTGCTGCGCCGCCGCCCGCCCCAGGAGGCCCCTGGCGCGCCGTCGGGCGACAACGAGCAGGTGCTGTTCGGCCCCTTTGTGTTCGACCTCGGCACCCGCGCGCTGCAGCGCAATGGCGAAGAACTGCCGCTGACCACCGGCGAGTTCGCCATGCTCAAGGCCCTGGTGCGCCACCCGCGCCAGCCGCTGTCGCGCGAAAAGCTGGCCCTGCTGGCCCGCGGCCGCGAATTCGAACCGTTTGACCGCAGCCTCGATGTGCAAGTGTCACGGCTGCGTAAATTGATCGAGGTGGATGCAGCGGCGCCGCGTTATATTCAGACCGTCTGGGGCGTGGGCTATGTCTTTGTCCCGGATGGCGGCAACTGAGCCTGCTCGCCCCGACCACCCTGCACCCGGGGGGGATGCGGCCTGATGCGCCCGCCCCCCGCGTCCCTTCAGGTGCCCCGCTGAAATTCATGTGAAAAAAAAGAAATCGAGCGATCATCAGGTCGACGCCACCAGCCCTGCTCCGCTCGAACTGACGCGGCAGGCGCGCAGCCGCTCCAGGGTGGGGCTGAACCTCTTTTGGCGCACCTTCTTCCTGTTGGCCATCTTGCTGGTCGGCAGCATCTTGGCCTGGCTGCAAACCCTGCGCGCGCTTGAACTGGAGCCCCGGGCCCTGCACACGGCCCACCAGATCGCTTCGCTGGTGAACCTCAGCCGGGCTGCGCTGGTGCATGCCGACGGCATCGCGCGCATGTCCCTGATCAAGACCATGGCCGACCAGGAAGGGCTGCGCATCCTGCCGCGCGAGCCGGGCGACCAATTCGACCTGTTTGAAGCCGACAACACCCTGGGCCAGCGCGTGGCGCTGGAGGTCGCCGAGCGGCTGGGCCCCGGCACCGTGGTGGCGCAGCGCGTCAACCAGGAGTCCGGCCTTTGGGTCGGCTTTGAGATCAATGGCGACGCCAACTGGCTGCTCATGGACCGGGCCCGGTTCAGCCCCGCCAGCGGGCGCACCTGGCTGATCTGGATGATCACCGCCGCGGTGCTGTCGCTGGCCGGGGCCGCGGCGATTGCGCGCCTGATCAACAAGCCGCTGCAACAGCTCTCCTTTGCCGCCAACCGGGTGCGCGATGGCGACTTTGCCGCCAGCCACCTCGACGAACAGGTGGCCACCAGCGAAATCCGCGAGGTCAACATCGGCTTCAACCGCATGGCCCAGAAGCTGGCCAAAGTGGAACAGGACCGCGCCGTCATGTTGGCCGGCATCTCGCACGACCTGCGCACCCCGCTGGCGCGCCTGCGTCTGGAGACCGAGATGAGCGTGGCCGACGTCGACGCGCGCGACCACATGGTGGCCGACATCGTGCAGCTCGACGCCATCATCGACAAGTTCCTCGACTACGCGCGCCCCGACCATGTGCAGCTCAAAACGGTGCGCCTGGCCGATGTGGTGGAGTCCTGCCTCTATGGTGTGCAGGACGACCCCGACCTGAAGATCCACGTCTCGCTGCAGGACGACCCCCATGTGCTGGCCGACGAAGTCGAGCTGGCCCGCGTGCTGTCCAACCTGATCGAGAACGCCCGCCGCTATGGCAAGACCCCCAACACCTCGATCGCGGTGGTGGAAATCGCGGCCCGCACGCGCGAGGAATGGGTGCTGCTCAAGGTGCGCGACCACGGCCCGGGCGTGCCACCCGACATCCTCAGCGACCTGGTGAAGCCGTTCTTCCGGGGCGATGCCGCGCGCACCCACGCCACGGGCGCGGGCCTGGGTCTGTCGATCGTCAACAAGACGGTGCAACGCATGGGCGGCATGTTCATGCTCGCCAACAGCAGTTCGGGCGGGCTGGCCGCCCACATCAAGCTGCAAAGGGCTTGAGGGCCTGGCGGCCGGTGTGCCGCCAGCGGCTCAGCGACGCGGTTGACCCGACCGCCGTTCAGTCCGCCAGCAACAGCACCACGGCGCGCGCTTCCATGCTGAGCCCCTCGCCCACCGGGCCCAGCTTCTCGGCCGTCTTGGCCTTCACATTGACCTGGTCGCGCGCCAGGCCCAACAGGGCCGCAATGCGCTCGCACATCAGCGGGATGTGGGGCGCCAGCTTGGGCGCCTGGGCCACCACCGTGCTGTCGATGTTGTTGATGCGCCAGCCCTGAGCCTGCACGCGGCGCGCGGCCTCGACCAGCAGGACACCCGAATCGGCGCCTTTGAACTGCGCGTCGGTGTCGGGAAAATGGCGCCCGATGTCGCCCAGGCCGGCCGCGCCCAGCAGCGCATCGGTGATCGCGTGCAACAGCACATCGGCATCCGAATGGCCCAACAGCCCCAGGGTGTGCGGCACCTCGACACCGCCCAGGATGAGTTTGCGGCCCGGCACCAGCGCGTGCACGTCCCAGCCTTCACCAACACGCAGCTTCATGCGGCCTCCCGGGGGGTGGCGGGGGCGGCCAACGCGGCCTGACGGGCCCGCAGCACCGCCTCGGCCAGGGCGAAGTCATCCGGGTAAGTGACCTTGAAATTGGCCCCCTCGGGCGCCACCAGCAGCGGTTGCAGGCCTTGCGCCTCGATGGCGCTGGCCTCGTCGGTCACGCCCGGGCCGCTGGCCTGCAAGGCCTGTTGCAACGGGGCCAGGCGGAACATCTGCGGGGTCTGCGCCAGCCATTTGTCGCTGCGCTCGAGCGTGGCACTGACCCGCCCCGCCGTGCCCACCTTGAGGGTGTCGGCCAGGGGCTGGGCCAGCAGGCCGCCCACCGCGTCGTCAGCGCAGGCGGCCATCAGGCGCTGGATCTGGGCCGGGGTGATCAGGCAGCGCGCAGCGTCATGCACCAGCACCCAGTCCTGGGGCTGGGCCCCCAGGGTGTGCAACACGCCCAGGCCAGCACCGACGCTGGCCGCACGGCTGGCGCCACCGCAGTCGGCCACATGGACCGACTCGGCCAGGCCCTGGTCTTCCAGCGTGGTGTCGCCAGGCGCCACCACCACCAGGATGCCGGCCAGGCCGGGGGTGGCGGCAAAAGCCGCCAGCGTGTGGGCCACCAGGGGGCGACCGGCCAGGGCCTGGTACTGCTTGGGGCCCGTGGCACCGGCGCGGGCGCCCGCGCCCGCGCAGGGAATGAGCGCCCAAAAGCGCGCTGCGGTGGATGAAGTGTGGGGTTGATGCAAGGCGGTGTCGGTCATAAGAAGTCGCCCATTCTAAAATCCCTGCAGCGCACCCCCCGTCTTTTGCCACGGGGGGTGTTTGCCATTGCTGGACGCCATGGAACTGCCCAAACTTTCTGTCGGAAAACGCTTCACCCTGCCCCGCCCCGTCGGCTCTGCCGATGCGCTGCTCCTGGCCCGCCTGGGCCTGCGCGAGAAAGCCGCAGGCAAACCCACCGCCATCGTCTGCGCGGACGCCAGCGACGCCCAGCGCCTGCTGGACGAGATCGCCTTCTTCGCGCCCGATCTGCGCTGTGCGCTGTTCCCGGACTGGGAAACCCTGCCCTACGACACGTTTTCGCCGCACCAGGACCTGATCTCCGAGCGCCTGGCCACGCTGTGGCGCATCCAGCAGCGTGACAAGGACACCGGCGCCGATGTGGTCATCGTGCCCGCCACCACCGCGCTGTACCGGCTGGCCCCGCCGTCCTTCATGGCGGGCTACACCTTCCAGTTCAAGGTCAAGCAAAAGCTCGACGAGGCGCGCCTCAAAAGCCAGCTCACCCTGGCAGGCTACAGCCACGTCACCCAGGTGGTCAGTCCCGGTGAATACGCGGTGCGCGGCGGCCTGATTGATTTGTTCCCGATGGGCGCCGCGATGCCCTTCCGCGTCGACCTGTTCGACGACGAGATCGACTCCATCCGCACCTTCGACCCCGACAGCCAGCGCAGCCTTTACCCCGTGCCCGAGGTGCGCCTGCTGCCCGGGCGCGAGTTCCCCATGGACGACGCGGCGCGGGCCAAGTTCCGCAGCCGCTGGCGCGAGCTGCTCGAAGGCGACCCGACCAAGAGCCGGGTCTACAAGGACATGGGCAATGGCGTTGCCACCGCCGGCATCGAGTACTACCTGCCGCTGTTCTTTGACGACACCGCCACCGTCTTTGACTACCTGGGCGCCGACGCCACGGTGGTGCTGCACGGCGAACTCGAGCCCGCCTTCCAGCGCTTTTGGCAAGACACGCGCGAGCGCTACCGCCTGATCCAGGGGGACCCCGACCGCCCCGCCCTGCCGCCCGAGAGCCTGTTCCTCAGCGTCGAGCAGTTCTACGGCAGGGCCGGCGAACATGCCCAGCTCTCGCTGCGCCCGCGCGAGGCCGACAGCGCCGACGGCGTCAGCGTGCAGGCCCTGGGCGACCTGTCGGTGCTGCGCGGCGCCGAAGAGCCGCTGGCCCGCTTGCAGGCCCACATCCGCAACACGCCGCAGCGCGTGCTGCTGCTGGCCGAAAGCGATGGCCGACGCGAAAGCCTGCTCGACTTTCTGCGGGCCGGCGGCGTCAGCCCGCCGGCCTTCGAGTCGCTGGCCGCCTTCGAGGCCGACCCCGGCGAGAAGATCGGCATCGCCACCGCCGCGCTCACCGTGGGTTTCAGCTGGCTGGACCAGGGCATTGACTTCGTCACCGAGACCGAGCTGTTCGCGGCCGGCGCCACCACGCGCCGACGCAAGAAGCAAGAGCAGGTCAGCGACGTCGAGGCGCTGATCAAAGACCTGTCCGAGCTCAATGTCGGCGACCCCGTGGTGCACTCGCAGCACGGCATCGGCCGCTACCGTGGCCTGATCCACATGGACCTGGGCCAGGGCAAGAACCCCGATGGCAGCCCCGCGATGCAGGAGTTCCTGCACCTTGAGTACGCCGACAAGGCGGTGCTCTACGTGCCGGTCAGCCAGCTGCAATTGATCAGCCGCTACACCGGCGTCAGTGCCGACGAGGCACCGCTGCACAAGCTGGGCAGCGGCCAGTGGGAAAAGGCCAAACGCCGCGCGGCCGAACAGGTGCGCGACGCGGCCGCCGAGTTGCTCAACATCTACGCCCGCCGCGCGGCCCGCGAAGGCCATGCCTTCCGCTACTCGCCCGGTGACTACGAGACCTTTGCCAACGACTTCGGCTTCGAGGAAACCGCCGACCAGCGCGCCGCGATCCACGCCGTCATCCAGGACATGATCAGCCCGCGCCCCATGGACCGCCTGGTCTGTGGCGACGTGGGCTTCGGCAAGACCGAAGTGGCCTTGCGCGCCGCCTTTGTGGCCGTCACCGGCGGGCGCCAGGTGGCCTTTCTGGCCCCCACCACGCTGCTGGCCGAGCAGCACTACCAGACGTTGGTGGACCGCTTCAGCAAGTGGCCGGTGAAGATCGCCGAAATGAGCCGTTTCCGCTCGGCCAAAGAAATCAGCGCGGCGGCCAAGGGCCTCGCCGACGGCACGGTGGACATCGTGGTCGGCACCCACAAACTGCTCAGCGAGTCGGTCAAGTTCCACAACCTGGGCCTGCTGATCATCGACGAGGAGCACCGCTTTGGCGTGCGCCACAAGGAGGCCATGAAGGCCATGCGCGCCGAAGTCGACGTGCTGACGCTCACCGCCACCCCGATCCCGCGCACCCTGGGCATGGCGCTTGAGGGCCTGCGCGACCTGAGCGTGATCGCCACCGCGCCGCAGCGGCGCCTGGCCATCAAGACTTTTGTGCGCAACGAGGGCACTGGCGTGATCCGCGAGGCGGTGCTGCGTGAGCTCAAGCGCGGCGGCCAGGTGTACTTCCTGCACAACGAGGTCGAGACGATCGAGAACCGGCGCCAGAAGCTCGAAGAGATCCTGCCCGAAGCGCGCATCGGCATCGCCCACGGCCAGATGCCCGAACGCGAGTTGGAGCGCGTGATGCGCGACTTTGTGGCGCAGCGCTTCAACCTGCTGCTGTGCTCGACCATCATCGAGACCGGCATCGACGTGCCCAGTGCCAACACCATCGTGATGAGCCGCGCCGACAAGTTCGGCCTGGCCCAGCTGCACCAACTGCGCGGGCGGGTCGGCCGCAGCCACCACCAGGCCTACGCCTACCTCATGGTGCCCGACACCGAAGGCCTGACCAAGCAGGCCGCCCAGCGCCTGGAGGCCATCCAGGCGATGGAGGAGCTGGGCAGTGGCTTTTACCTGGCGATGCACGACCTCGAGATCCGCGGCGCCGGCGAGGTGCTGGGCGAAAGCCAGAGCGGCAACATGCTTGAAGTGGGCTTCCAGCTCTACAACGAGATGCTGTCCGAGGCCGTGCGCAGCCTCAAAGCCGGCCAGGAGCCCGACCTGCTCAGCCCGCTGTCGGTGACCACCGACATCAACCTGCACGCGCCGGCCCTGCTGCCCGACGATTACTGCGGCGATGTGCACCTGCGCCTGTCTTTCTACAAGAAGCTGGCCACCGCGCGCACGCCCGAGCAGATCGACACGCTGCTGGAAGAAATCGTGGACCGTTTCGGCAAACTGCCACCGCAGGCCCAGACCCTCATCGACGTGCACCGCCTGCGCGTGCTCAGCGCCCCTTATGGCGTGGTCAAGGTCGATGCCGCGCCGGGCGTCATCACCATCACCTTCAAGCCCAACCCGCCAGTGGACCCGATGCGCATCATCGACCTGATCCAGAAGCAACGCCACATCAAGCTGGCGGGCAACGAGAAGCTGCGCATCGAACGCGAGGTCAAGGAGCCCAAGGACCGCGCCCAGGCCGTGCGCGATGTGCTGCGCCAACTGGGCCAACCGCTGGCCGTGGCCTGAGCCCGGCTGGCCTGAGGCACCGCCATGGACACGCCGAGCGACGCCACCGCCCTGCTGCAAGCCCTGGCCTGGGGCCTGGCCTTGCTGGTGTCGGCGCTGATGCGGCCCTGGCGCCTGCTCAGCGGGCCGCAGGGCTCGCAGCGCCTGTCCACCCTGCTGGGCTTCAGCGTGCTGCTGCCCTGGCTGTGGGCCCTGCCCTGGCTGCATGCCATGCCACTGCAATTGCAGTGGTCGGGCGCCTGCCTGGCGGTGCTGATGCTCGGTTGGCCCCTGGCCGCGCCCTGCCTGCTGGGGGTGGCGTTGAGCGCGGGCTGGCTGGCCGGCCAGGGCGTGGCAGTGATGCTGGACCAGGCCTTCTGGCAAGGCCTGCTGCCCGCCACCCTGGCGCTGCTGCTGGGCGCCGCGATCCGCCGCTGGATCGGTCCGCACCTGTTTGTCTATGTGCTGGGCCGGGCCTTCCTGGGCACCGTGGCGTGCAACTTTGCCGCCACCGCGCTGGCCCAGTGGACGGGCCATGCGCTGCCGGGCGTGGACCCCGGGCTGTCCCTGGTCGCGCACTGGTTGATGGCCTGGGGCGACGGCTTCATGACCGGCATGCTGGCGGCCATCCTGGTGGCTTTTCGACCGCAGTGGCTGGCCACCTGGTCCGACAGCCTGTACTTGCCCAAGCCCTGAACCCGCCGGGTGCGCTCCCTATAATCTGACGCAACACTTCGCCCGCCCCGGCCAGGCCCTGGCCAGCCCGGGCCCGAGCGTGGAAACCGGGGCCCGACCGGCCCCAACCAGCCCCATCTGCAGCGCCCTGACTTCCCCATGCCCCAAGAATTCGCCCCCGGCCTCGTGCTCCAAGACTTCACGCCTCCGCTGGACCTGAGCCAGTACAAGCTGATCGCCTTTGACATGGACTCGACCCTGATCAACATCGAGTGCGTGGACGAAATCGCCGACGCCGCGGGCCGCAAGGCCGAAGTCGCGGCCATCACCGAAGCCGCCATGCGCGGTGAGATCACCGACTACAAAGACAGCCTGCGCCAGCGCGTGGCCCTGCTCAAGGGGGTCACCGTGGCCCACATGGAGCAGGTCTACAACGAGCGCCTGCAGCTCAACCCCGGCGCCGCCGAACTGGTGGCCGCCTGCCAGGCCGCCGGCCTCAAGGTGCTGCTGGTCAGCGGTGGCTTCACCTTCTTCACCGACCGCATCCGTGCCCGCCTGGGCATTGACTTCGCGCGCTCCAACGTGCTCGAGGTGGTCGACGGCGTGCTGACCGGCCGCATGGTCGACCAGCCCTGGGGCGACATCTGTGACGGCGAAGAAAAGCGCCGCACCCTGCTCGAAGTCAGCACCCTGATGGGCATCCCGGCGAGCCAGACGATTGCCATGGGCGACGGCGCCAACGACCTGCCCATGATGGGTGTGGCGGGCCTGTCGGTGGCCTACCATGCCAAGCCGCGCGTGCGCGCCCAGGCCAAAGTGGCCATCAACCAAGGCGGACTGGACCGCCTGCTCGAACTGCAGGCCTGATCCCGCGGGTCAAACCCGGATCGGCAGGCTGGGCAATCGCCCAGCGGCGCGCCTTCAGGGCACACTGTGAGTCCCGACATTGACCCCTGTTGAAAGGGGGCCGCAACGCGCGCCACCCGCGCGCCCATGGCCCGCCCCCATGGACCCTTTGCCCGCCGAACTCGATTTGCTGCCGATGGCCGTGATGGTCGTGCGTGACGGCCTGGTGCGCCAGGTCAACCGCGCTTGCCTGCGGCTGCTCGAGGCCGATGTGGCCCAGCAGGTGCTGGGGCAGTCGGTTGAACGCTTTCTGCACCCCCAGGACGCCGATCTGGCGCGCCAGCGGCGCGAAGAAAGCGCCCGCCCCGAGCACTTTGGCCTGCCCATGCAAAGCACGGCTTTTCGGGTGCAAACCTGCCAGGGGCGGATCCGAATCGTGTTAGTCAGCAGCGTGGCCACCGTCTGGCAAGGGGCGCCGGCCGTGGTCATCAATGGCGTGGACATGACCCACCTCGACGAACTGCAGCACCAGTTGCGCGAAAGCGAGCACAACTTCCGCCGCCTGTTCGAAAAAATGCAGGACGTCTACTACCGCACCGACGCCCAGGGCGTGGTGCAGCACGTCGGGCCCGGGGTGATCCGTGTGCTGGGCTACCAGCCCCATGAGATCGAGGGCCGCACCGCCGAATCGTATTACCCGCAAAGCGCGGACCGCGACGCCTTCAAGGCCGCGATCATGGCGCATGGCGAGGTGTCCGACTTCCCCGGGCAGATGGTGCGCCGCGACGGCCGGGTGATCGACATCTCGATCAGCAGCCACGCGCTGTACGACCACAACGGCGCCTTCGCCGGGGTGGAGGGCATCTACCGCGACGTGACCCAGCGCAAGAACCTCGAGCGCGAACTGCAGCGCCTGGCCCGCACCGACCCGCTGACCGGCCTGTCCAACCGACGTGCCCTGCTGGAGCTGGGTGAGTCGCTGTTCCTGGCCTCGCGCCAGCGCAACAGCCCCCTGGCGCTGCTGATGCTCGACCTGGACCACTTCAAATCCATCAACGACCGCTTTGGCCACCTGGAGGGCGATCGCGCCCTGGTGGCGCTGGCCCAGGTGCTGCGCAGCGAACTGCGTGCCTCGGACGTGGTGGGGCGCCTGGGCGGCGAGGAGTTCGCCATGATCCTGCCCGATACCCAGCCCGAGGAGGCCGCGCAGGTGGCGGAACGCATCGTGCAGCAGCTGCGCCGCACCGTGCTGTGGGTTCGCGACGGCGACAGCGCCCCGCCCCGCGCCCTGACCGCCAGCATCGGCCTGGCCAACCGCAGTGCCGCCGATGAGCACCCGCAGCAACTGCTGGAGCGGGCCGACCGCGCGCTCTACCAGGCCAAGCAGGCGGGCCGCGACCGCTGGGTGCAGGCGCCCGATCCGCGGCCTGCGGCCCAAGGTGCCGACGCCGCCTCGGCCACGGCCGGCCCCCGCCCCTGAGGCCTCGCATCCCGGACGGCCCCCGGCCGCCCCGGCGTCGCCCGCCTGCGCGGCCCCACCCCAAGCCCCAACGCCCCCCCCTTGAGGGCTCAGGCCACGCACCGGCATGGCGGCAGGCCCGCACGCGCGACAGGCCGGCGCCGTCCGGAGCGGCACAATCAACGCGCCATGCCTTCGCCCAAGCCCCCTCACCACCCCCCGGCCTCCGCCTCGCCCGGCCAGCGCCCCGATGCGGCACTGTCAGCGGGGCCGTCAGAGGCGCCGTCAGAGGCGGCAGCCGAGCCCGCCCCACCGGGCCCGTCCGCGCCCCAGGGCACCGGCTGGCTCTGGGCCACGCTGCTGGCCCTGTGTCTGGGCTTCATCATCAGCCAGGCCTTCCGCACGGTGGCGGCCATGATGGCGGCGCCCCTGCAGCAGACCCTGGGCCTGTCGGCCAGTCAGCTGGGGCTGTTTGCCGCCACCTTTCACCTGGCCTTTGGGGGCTTGCAGATCTTCATGGGGGTGGGCATCGACCTGTACGGCATCCGCCGCACCCTGCTGTGCGCGTGGCCGCTGACGGTGGCGGGAGCGCTGCTGTCGGCCAGCGCCACCGGCTACGCGAGCCTGCTGCTGGGGCAGACCCTGGTGGGGGCCGGTTGCGCCCCCGCCTTCCTGGCCTGCACGGTGTTCATTGCGCGCCAGTTCCCAGCGGCCCGCTTTGCGGCCCTGTCAGGTTTGATCATGGGGCTGGGCGGGCTGGGCCTGCTGTTGACCGGCACACCACTGGCCTGGCTGATCGAGCTGAGTTCGTGGCGGGTGGGCTTTGGCGTGTTGGCCGCGGGCAGTGCGCTGGCCTGGCTGGCGGTGTGGATCTGGGTGCGCGAGGCCCCCCAAACCGGGCCGCGCCCTGAAGACAGCGTGCTGCAGGCCCTGCGCAGCATGGGTCCCCTGCTGCGCCTGCCGCACACCGCCGGCATCCTGGCGCTGGCGGCGGTCAATTACGCGGCCTTCATCACGCTGCGCGGGCTCTGGCTGGGGCCGCTGCTGATGGACCGCCATGGCTTCACCCTGGTGCAAAGCGGCCATGTGGCGCTGGCCGTGTCGGTGATCGGCTTGCTGGGCCCACCGCTGTTCGGCCGCCTGCCGGTGCAGGGCGCCCAGCGGCGGCGCTGGATCCTGCGCTTCACGCTCGGCCTGTCGGCGCTGTTTGCGGTGTGTGGCCTGTCGCCACTGGCCAGCCTCACGGTGCTGGCCAGCCTGGTGATTGGCTTTCTGTGCGGCTTCATCGTGCTGCAGTACGCCGATGTGCGTGCAGCGTATGCGCCCGAGCAAACCGGCCGTGCGATGGCGCTCTACACCATGGCCATGTTCCTGGGCATCGCGCTGATGCAGTGGGTCACGGGCTGGAGCGCCACCTGGGCGCAGGCACACGGCTGGGAGGTCTACCAGGCGGTCAACCTGACCGTGCTGCTGATGCTGCTGATCGGGGCGCTGCTGTTCCGCATGCTGCCGGCGCCGGACGCGGCACGCCACTGAGGCGCCACAGCCGGTCCACCGGTCCACCGGTCCACCAACAACCCAACAAACCAACGAACCGTGACGTTGCCTGGTTCGGGGCCTGGTTCGGGGTCTGGGGTGGTTTCAGACCAGGCGCGGCGGCCCCCGGGCGGCACCGCCCGGGCTTGCCGCTGGGCGCCGCCGCGACAGAAGCGCGGCGTCACAAGCGCAGCATCACAAACGCGGCGTCAGAAGCGCTGTGACTGGACCCAGCGCACGATGTCGGTGGCGCCCAAGGCCCCGGGCTGGCGCGCCACCTCGCGCCCGCCCACAAACAGGGCCAGCGTCGGGATGCTGCGGATCTGAAAACGCGCGCCCAGGGCGGGCACGGCTTCGGTGTTGACCTTGGCCAGGCGGAAGCGGGGCTCCAGCTGCTGGGCGGCTTGCTCAAACGCAGGCGCCATCATGCGGCAGGGGCCACACCACGGGGCCCAAAAGTCCACCAGCACCGGGATCTGGTTGCGGCTGATGTGGCGGTCAAACAGCGTGGCGTCATCGAGCGCCAGCGAGTGGCCACCAAACAGCGCTTGCTTGCATTGGCCGCAGTCGGGGGCCTGGTTCCACTGCGCCAGCCGGACGCGGTTGGTGGTGTGGCAGTGCGGGCAGACCACATGCAGCGCCTCGGGGCTGGCGGCGCTGCTCACGCGGGTGTCCCGGGTTCGGCGCGCGCGTCGGTCTGCGGGGCGCCGGGCGCGGCCGGGCTCCGGGTCCAGCGCTGAAGGCACTGGCGCATGGCCACTTCGGCGGCCACCGCCTGGGCCAGCGGCGAGCGGCACAGCCCGGCCTCGGCGTAATGCAGGTTTTCGTACAAGGCCACCAGCGCCGGGCTTTGGCGCAGCAGGGCCTGCAGGGGTTCTTGCGCCCCGGCCTGCTGCGACAGGTCGCTCAGCAGCTGGCGGGTGCGGCTCGCCAGCAGGCGGTACTGCAGCGGGTCGGCCGGGGTGGCGGAGGCGTCGAGCCGGTCCAGCATGTGTGCCAGAGCGGCCAGCGGGGTGATGTCGGTTCGGGTCTTGCTCATGCCCCCAGACTTGAGGGCAGGCGCCCATGTTTCAAGGCCCCGCCCCTCCCGCGGGCGGGGGATTCAGCGCGGCAGGCGGCCGTTCAAGGGGTAGGCCGGGTCGGTGTAGCCGGGCGTTGAGGGGTGGCCAGGCGGCACCAGGCGGTCGACCAAGGCCTCGTCCTCGGGGGTGATGACCACGTCGAGCGCGGGGCGGTAGTCCTCCCACTGCTGCAGGGTGCGCGGGCCCGCGATCACCGAGCTGACGGCGCGGTTGGCCAGCACCCAGGCCGTGGCCCACTGCGCCAGCGTGCAGCCGCGCGCCTCGGCGTGGGCCTTGAGCTGCTGGGCGATCAGCAGCGACTCCTCGCGGAACTCGGTCTCGGCAATGCGCTTGTCGCCGCGCGCGGCCCGGCTGCCCTCGGCCGGGGCCTGGCCTGGCAGGTACTTGCCGGTCAGCACACCGCGCGCCACCGGGCTGTAGGGCGTGACGCCAATGCCGTAGTGCGCGCAGGCCGGCAAAATTTCGACCTCGGGCATGCGGTTCAGCAGGTTGTAGTAGGGCTGGCAGACCACCGGCCCCGGCATGCCCAACTGGCCCGCCAGGCGCATGATCTCGGCGATGCGCCAGCCGCGGAAGTTGGACACCCCCCAGTAGCGGATCTTGCCCTGGCGCAGCAACTGGTCGAGCGCGCGCAGCGGCTCTTCGAGGTCCATGCCATTGAAGTCGCGGTGCAGGTACAGGATGTCCACGAAGTCGGTCTGCAGGCGGCCCAGGCTGGCCTCGACCTCGCGCAGCATCCAGCTGCGCGAATAGTGGCCCTCGTTGACCCGGTTGGACATCTTGTTGCCCAGCTTGGTGGCCAGCACCCAGTCGTGGCGCTGGCCTTGCAGGATCTGGCCCACCAGGGTTTCCGACGCGCCCGAGGTGTAGACGTCGGCGGTGTCCAGATAGTTGACGCCCTGCTCCCGCGCCCGCGCCACGATGGCGCTGGCCTCGTCCAGGCCGGTCTGGTCACCAAACATCATGGTGCCCAGGCACAAAGCCGAAACCTGCAAGGGGCTCTTGCCCAAAGAACGGTACTGCATGGCGTCTCCTGCCAAAAAAAGGGGGTCGCAAAAAAGGGCCCGCAGGCCCTGGTGGTGTGGGGCTTACAGCGCCTGGGCGAGGCGCGCCACGCCTTCGCGGATCTTGGCCACGTCGGCGGTGGCAAAGCTCAGCCGCAGCGTGGCGTGGTCGGGGTTGGCGCAGAAGAAGGGGCTGCCCGGCACGAAGGCCACGCCCTTTTCGATCGCGCGCTTGGCCAGCACGTTGCCATCGGCCACCTTGCCGCCCGCCCCCGTCAGGCGGGCCCAGACGAACAAGCCGCCTTGCGGCTGGACGAACTCGATCGCCTCGCCGAGGTCGCTGCGCAGCGCATCGCCCATGGCCTGAGCCCGTTCGGCGTACACCGCGCGCACCTTGGCCAGGGTGGCCGGCATGCGGCCGGCTCGGAGGTACTGGGCCGCAGTGGCCTGGGCAAAGGTGCTGGTGTGGGCGTCACTGAACTGCTTGCACATGGTGGCCTTGGCCAGCAACTCGGTCGGGGCAATCATCCAGCCCACGCGCAGGCCCGGCGACAGCACCTTGCTCAAGGAACCACAGTGCGCCAGCAGCTCGCGGCTGCCCGGCACGCTGGCGCTGAGGTTGAGCAGGCTGGGCGGCGGGGCCTCGCCAAAGTACAGGTCGCCGTAGGGGTCGTCCTCGACCACCAGGGTCTGGTACTTGACGGCCAGTTCGAGCACCTTCTGGCGGCGGGCCTGGGTCAGCATGGCGCCGCTGGGGTTGCCGAAGGTGGGGATCAGGTACACAAACTTGGGCCGGTGCTCGGCGATCAGCTTCTCCAGCTCATCGACCTTCACGCCGTCGCCATCGACCGGCGCGCTGATCAGCTCGGCGCCGTAGAGGCGGAAGCACTGGATGGTGGCCAAAAACGTCGGGCCTTCGACAATCACCTTGTCGCCCGGGCTGATCAGGGTCTTGCCCAGCAGGTCCAGGCCTTGCTGGCTGCCGGTGGTGACGATCAGGTTGTCAGCGGCCACGCCCTGGGCGCCCTTGCTGGTCATGAACTGGGCCAGTTGCTCGCGCAGCGGGTTGTAGCCTTCGGTCGCACCGTACTGCAGGGCGGCGCCAGCTTCTTCGGCCAGGGCGGCGTTGACGGCTTCGCGGATGCCGTCGACGTCGAACATGGCGCTGTCGGGAAAGCCCCCGGCAAAGCTGATGATGCCGGGCTTGCCCAGCAACTTGAAGAGTTCGCGGATGGCGGAGGTTTCAACGTTGTTCAGTCGGTCAGCGAATTGCAAAGGCATGGCACGTTCTCACTTTCTGGCCGCCATTGTCGCTAATTCGGGGGCCCCGCGAGCGACTGAGGTCAGCGGCTCTGGGCAACGCCGCCCGCGGGCCCGGCGACGGCCAAGGCGAGACCCGGCAGGTGGGATTTCAACATTTGGGTTCGCCCACCGATCAGAATCAGAAAAAAAGCCATTTATTTGATATTTATATTTCATGCATGGCATTTAAATCGGCAAATAACCTCTGTACACACGGCCCGATCAGCGGCATAAATGGGGCTCTCCACCCCCTGTTCCGAGGAGCCTCACATGCCTTTGCTTGCCGAGTTTTTCCAGAACGCCCAACTCCCCACCATGCCGGAAGTGGCGCAATCCCTGATCCGCACCCTGCACGACGACGACAGCTCGTCGCGCTCGGTGCGCGACATCCTGGCGCGCGACCCCGCGCTGACCGTGAAGCTGGTGCGCCTGGCCAACTGCGCCCGCTTTGGCCTGCCGCGCACGGTGGCCAGCCTGGACGATGCGATCCTCATGACCGGCCTCGGCCAGGTGCGCACGCTGGCGCTGTCGGCCTGCCTGAACGGGGCGTTTCCGGACATCTCGGGCCTGAACCGGCAGGAGTTCTGGGAACAAAGCATGGCCTGCGCCGGTTACGCCGACTGGCTGGCCCGCCGCCTTGAGGTTGACCCGCAAGCCGCCTGGCTGGCCGGCATGATGCTGCGCCTGGGGGAGATCGTGATTGGCCAGCGCCTGCCGCAAGCGCTGTCCGAAATCGAACGCCAGCCCCACCTGCCCGGGGGCCGCTGGGAGCGGGAGAACCTGCTGCTGGGGTTCACCGAAAGCCAGGTCAGCGCCGAGATGGCGCGGCGCTGGAACTTCCCGGCGCTGATCAGCCAGGGCCTGGACCACGCGTCGGACCCAATGGCCAGCCGCCCCTTCTGCCGTTTGGGGGGCCTGCTGCACCTGGCCGAGTTGCTGGCCGAAAGCGCCCCCAAGGCGGGCGACGCGGCCGCCGTGCGCGAGGCCATTGCCGCACTGCCGCAGGACGTCATGGGTGCCTTGCAACTGGACCCGGTGTGGATGGCCGAGCACCTGCCCACGGTCGACCAGTTCCTCGACATGAGCGTGCTGCACTGAGCCTCCCCGCCGGGGGTGGCCGGCCCCGCGCCGTGGCCTGATGCGCGGGCCCAGCGCTGGGTCGATGCGGGACCGATGCGGGGCCAGCGCGGCTCGCCGGGGGCTGGGCCTGTGGGGGCACGGCGGGCCCGCCCGCACCGCGCGGGGATTCCGCGCCACAATGCGAACCCGTGGCCGTCCGGCCGCCAGCGCTCCCGGCGCTGCCCCCTGGTCCCCGCGCTGCCCCGCATGAAAAAATCAGACATCGAACCTTTTTTTGCCACCCTCAAGGCGGCCAACCCGATGCCCAACACCGAGCTTGAATACACCACGGTGTTCGAGCTGCTGGCCGCCGTGCTGCTGTCGGCCCAAGCCACCGACGTGGGCGTGAACAAGGCCACGCGGCGCCTGTTCCCGGTGGCAGGCACGCCGCAGAAGATCCTTGACCTGGGCCTCGCCGGGCTTGAGAAATACATCAAAACCATCGGTCTCTACCGCAGCAAGGCCCGGCACCTGCTCGAGACCTGCCGCATCCTGGTCGAACAGCACCAGGGCCAGGTGCCGCGCACCCGCGAAGCCCTGGAGGCGCTGCCCGGCGTTGGGCGCAAAACCGCCAACGTGGTGCTCAACGTGGCCTTTGGCCAACCCACCATGGCGGTGGACACCCACATCTTCCGCGTCAGCAACCGCACCGGCCTGGCGCCTGGCAAAAACCCGCTGGCGGTGGAGATGCAGCTGCTCAAGCGCGTGCCCGCGGCCTACGCGGTGGACTCACACCACTGGCTGATCCTGCATGGCCGCTATGTGTGCCAGGCCCGCAAGCCGCAATGCTGGCAATGCAGCGTGGCGCGCTGGTGCGACTTCAAGGACAAGACCCCCGCGCCTTGAAGCGCGGCCCGGCCTCAGGCGGCCAGGGCGGCCAGGGCCTGCAGCGCCGCCACGCGGGTCTGGCCCGCCACCATGCCGCGCCACTCGGGGGTGTCGATGCAGAACGCCGAGCGCACGCGCTGGCGCCAGGCCTCGCGCTCGGCCACCGGGGTGTCGGGGTGCTGGTTGAGCCACTGGTCCACGCGCATGGCCCACAGCACTTCGTCGAACGGCCGGGTGCCAAACTCCAGCCCCAACGACAGGGGCTCGGCCTGGGGGCATTCGTCGTACAGGCTGTGCGCGGCGCTGCCCCGCACCACCGCCGTGCAAGACCCGTCCTCGAACGGCGAGAACACATCCGCCCCCCAGCAGGCCCGGGCCCGCGCGAGGTCGGTGGGGTCATTGCGGCCGGCATAGATCTTCTCGCCATGGCCTTCGGGGCCCAGGCCGGTGTGGATGTCGATCCAGCCGATCCGGTCACAGCCCGCCCCGTGCTCGCGCAGCACCTGGCGCAGGGTGCGGTTGCTCCAGGCCGGGCCCTGGCCCGCGTAAAACACCCCGGCGGGGTGGCTGCTCTGGCCGCTGGACAGCGCGTCACGCCAGGCCGTGGGTCCCAGGCGCACTTCGGCCAGGGCCAGGGCCTCCTCGTGGGCCAGCGACGGCGGCCAGGTCTCGGGCAACAGGTCGGCGTGCAGGTCGGCATAACCCGCGTTGACGGGCAGGGGCTGGCTGAAATCGAGGAAGTTGCGGTTCAGGTCGATGCCGTCCTCGTTGACGCGGCAGCGGTGCGAAAAGCCGTAGGGGTTGACCGCGTGCACCAGCAGCACGGCCACGCCGGCGCGCTCGGCCCGCGCCAGCCAATCGGCGTCGTGCAACAGGGCCAGCTGACAGCCCGAGCCGCAAAACCCCTCGACGCCATGCAGGCCCGAGGTGATCACCAACAGGCGCCGCGCCGGGTCCGCCCCCACCCGCAACACATCCATGGCCAGGGCCTCGCCCGACGCGCCGACCTGGCTCGGGTGCTGCCAGGACTGCAAGGTTCCCCGCCCCTCGGCCGCCGCCAGGAACTGGCTGCGTGCCTGGGCGTAGGTGGCTGAAAAATGGCGCGACAAGGTGAGGCTGTAAGGCATGGAAAAAAGTCCAAAATCAGGCAAAGATCTGCCACTGTAGCCGCCCGGCCAGCGCCCTGCACGCGCCGCCCGGCAGGCACGGCCCCGCCACCGCCCCCTCCGCCCCAAGGCCCCCTGTGAACCGTCCCAAGCCCCCGCAACGCCCCAGCGCCAGACCGACCCGCGTGTCCGGCCCGCCGGCCCCCGAAGTGTGGCGCCCCAAACGGCGCCCGCCAACGCCCCCGCGCCGACCCGCCCGCCCGCGCTGGCGCACCGCCAGCCTGGTCGCGCTGTCGGCCGGCATTGCGCTGTACGTGGTGGCCAGCCTGCAAGGCGACCTGCCCTGGCAGGTGGGGGTGTACTGCGCGCTGATGAGCACGCTGTGCTACGGCGCCTACATGAGCGACAAGGAGGCCGCCCGGCACGGCACCTGGCGCACCCGCGAGAGCGTGTTGCTGGGCCTGGGCCTGGCCGGCGGCTGGCCTGGCGCGGTGATCGCGCAGGAGGTGCTGCGCCACAAGTCCAGCAAGGTGACTTTCCGGCGCCGCTTCTGGCTCACCGTGTGGCTCAACTGGGCCGCCTTCGCGCTGCTGTTCACGCCCATCCTGGCCCCCTGGACGCCGCTCTACCCCCTGCCCTGAAGCGCTGCCAGCGCGCCGCGCCCAGCGCAAACCTGTCCGAACCAGGGCACCCGCGGCGCGGCGCGGCCAACCGGCTCAGTTGACCCAGGCGCCGGCCACCAGGCCGCCGTCGGTGCTGACGCCCTCGGTGCGCCGGTAGGGCAGCACCGCGCCCGGGTGGGGGCTGAGCACGGCCGCGATCTCGATGCGCGGCGGCTCCGACGACACCGGCCCGAAGATGGTGGCAAACGAGGCATCGGCCGCGTCATGGCCGGTGCCAATGCGCACAAAGCCCATCGGGATGGCCGTGCCTGACGGGTCAAAGATGTACCAGCGGTGGCCCAGGTAGACCTCGACATAGGCATGGAAGTCGGTCGGCCCCAGGGCCGGGTCGGCGCCGTAGTCGATGCCGGTGGTGAAACGCGCCGGGATGTTGATGGCCCGGCACAGCGCGATCATCAGGTGGGCAAAGTCGCGGCACACGCCGGCCCCGTCGGCCAGGGTCTCGATGGCCGAGGTGGTCGAGTTGCTGCTGCGCGGCGTGAACGCCACGCGCCGCTGCACCCATTCCTGGATTGCCTGCACCCGGAAGTAGCCCTGGCGCAGCGCGCCAAACTCGGCCATGGCCAGCGCATTGAGCTGGTCGGACTGGCAGTAGCGGCTGGGGTAGAGGTAGGTCAGCACCTCGGGCGGCAGCTGCGAGACCGGGATCTCGGGGATGCTGGCGCCCGGCGCGATCAGGTGGTCCAGGTCGAGCGTGGCGCGGTACTGCACGCTCAGCGGCCCGGCCGCCGCGCTCAGGCGCAGGCTGCGCGCCTGGGTCGCGGGGTCGGTGTGCATCAGCAGGGGCACCGGCTGGCTGACGCCCAACTGCTCGTGCACCACCCACTGCCGGCGCGTGTGGGCCGCCTGGATGTTGAAGATGAAATCGGCGCCCGGAGCGGACACCAGGTAGTGGAGCGCGATGGCCAGTTCGATGCGGACCATGGCTCAGGCCCCGCCAGGGACAAAGCGGGCGCCAGGGGAGAAAAATGACATGAAATCCCTGCAGAAGTGAGGAGCGGCCCACCCCCGGTGGGCCTGCAGGGGACAGGCAAGAAACACGCCCGTCCACCGCCCACCATGTTACGCCTGCGCGCTGACCGAGCCCGACGGGGCCTTGGCCTCGGCCCCGGCGTGGTCCAGATCGGGGCGTTTCCAGGGATCGACGTGGGTCATCAGGGTCAGCACGCGGTGGTGCTTGAGCACCCGCTGCTGCGCCGCCACCGCGATGTCGTGGCCGGCCTCCACCGTCAGTTGGGCATCGACCTCGATGTGGGCGTCCACCACGATCATGTCGCCCATGCGGCGGGTGCGCACATCGTGCACGCCGCTGACACCGGGGGTGTCACGCAGGGTCTGGCGGATCGCTTCGACCTCCTGCTCATCGACCGCGCGGTCCATCAGGTCGTGCAGCGCGTCCCAGCCGAACGACCAGCCCATGCGCGCCACCATGAAGCCCACAATCAGCGCCGCGATCGGGTCCAGCAACGGGTAGCCCGCGAGGTTGCCCAGGATGCCCACCCCCACCACCAGCGAGGACGCGGCGTCCGAGCGCGCGTGCCAGGCATTGGCCACCAGCATGCTGGAGCGCACGCGCTGCGCCACCTTGAGCATGTAGCGGAACAGCAGCTCCTTGGCGACCAGCGCCAACGCCGCCACCCACAGCGCGGTGACATGCACGCGCTCGATGGTGTCGTGGTGCTCCAGCTTCAGCGCGGCCGACCACAGCATGCCCAAGCCCACCGCCAACAGCAGCAGCCCCAGCACCAGCGAGGCCGCCGTCTCGAAGCGGTGGTGGCCGTAGGGGTGGCCCTCATCGGCCTCTTTCTGGCTGTGGTGGCTGGCCACCAGCACCACCGCGTCGGACACCAGGTCCGACAGCGAGTGCACGCCGTCGGCGATCAAGGCCTGCGACTTGGTCAGCACACCGACCACGATCTGCAAGGTGCTGAGCACCAGGTTGACCACCACGCTGACCCAGGTGCTGCGCGACCCGGCGGCGGCGCGCTCGGCCTGGCTGAACTCGGTGTCTTCGTGGTCTTGGGGGCTTTCCTGGTAATTCATGGCATGTCCAAAAGGCAAAGCGGGTGGGCCCGCCTCCCTGCGAGGCAGCCACACGCCCAGGCACTTTAGCCGCTCCCGATGACGCCGGGCTGAAGCCGCGGCCGGCTCAGGCCCCTGAGCCCCCGCCAGCGCGAGCCCCAAAGCCTCCACACCAGCCTCCACACCAGCCCCCGCCCTGCAACCCCCCGGCGGCGGCACGGCCCAGTGCCACGCCGCGGCCCTGGCGGCTCAAGCCGAGCGCAGCCAGCGCCACAGCGTGGAGCGGCTGATGCCCAGCGCCTGCGCGGCGCGCCCGTGGTGCTGGCCGCAGCGCGCCAGGGCCTCAGCGGCGCGCTGGGCCGGGCTGGCGGCGGTCAAGGGCTCCGAAAGGCCCGAAGGGGCCGCTCGGGCCGAGGGGGCCGATGGGTCCAACGGCAGCCCCGAGGCGCCCGCTGGCGCCGCCCGCCGGTCCTGCCAGGCGGCCCCGGCTGGGGACCGTGGCGCGGGGCCCGGTGCGCTCAGGTCGGAGCGGATCAACTCGGCCGCGTCGGGCAGCGGGCGGCGCGGTGGCAACTGGCTGACCGCCAGCCGATCCATGACGTTTTCCAGTTCGCGCACATTGCCGGGCCAGTGGTGGGCCCGCAGCGCGGCCAGCAAGGGCGCCAACAGGGCCTGGGTGTGGGCCGGTGTGGCGGGCAGGGACAGGGCGCGCAAACGCGCGGTCAGCAACTGCTGCGCCAGCACCCCGATGTCGCCCTGGCGCTCGCGCAGCGGCGGCAGCTGCAGGTTCAGGGTGTTGAGGCGGTAGAACAGGTCCTCGCGGAACTGGCCCTGCTGCACCCGCTGCGCCAGCGGCTGGTGGGTGGCGGCGATCACGCGCACATCGACCGGCAGCGGGCTGCTGGCCCCCAGGCGGTAGATTTCGCGCTCTTGCAGCACCCGCAGCAGCCGGGTCTGCAGCGCCAGCGGCATGTCGCCAATCTCGTCGAGGAACAAGGTGCCGGTGTGCGCGGCCTCGAACAAACCGCGCCGCCCGCCGCGCCGTGCGCCGGTGAAGGCCCCCTCCTCGTGGCCAAACAGCTCGCTCTCCAGCAGGCCCTCGGCAAAGGCCGAGCAATTGACCGCTACAAAAGGGCGGTGCGCGCGATCGCTTGCGTGGTGGATGGCCTGGGCCACCAGCTCCTTGCCGGTGCCGGTCTCGCCCTGCAGCAGCACGCTGAACGCGGTGGCCGCGTAGCGCCGCGCCTCGTCCAGCGCGGCCAGCCAGGCCGGGCTGGACCCGCCCAGGTCGGCAAAGCGGTAGCGCGCCCCGCGTTGGTTTTGTCGCTGCTGCATGCGCAGGCGGTTGTCGCCTTCGTGGATGTTGCTGGCGTCGTACAGCGTCAGGGCGGCCCCGGCCACCGCGTCCTGCGCGAGGATGGGGGTGCGGTGCACCAGCCAGTCGCGCCCGCCCAGGCGCAGCACATCGCCGCGCTCCTCCAGGCCGCTGCGCAGGGTGCTGTCCAGCGACAACTCGGGGCTCAGCTGGCTCAGGGTCTGGCCCAGCACCGCAGCCTGCGGTCGCTGCAGCACCGCCAGCATGGCCGGGTTGACGGCGGTCACGCGGCCAGCCGGGTCCACCGCCAGCACCGCGTCCTGCAGGTGGCGCAGCACGCCGTCCAGCTGGGCGTAGCGCTCGGCCTCCAGCCGCGCCACGCGGGCCAGTTCGAGCGCGTCCTCAAAGCCCTGCCGGATGCTGGCCAGCGAATACGCCAGGATGCCGGTCAGCCCGTCCTGCCGCGCCAGCTCCACCACCAGGCTCGAGCCGACCACCACCTGCACGCCCTGGGCCCGCAGCCGTGCCATGCAGTCGCGCACATCGGCGGGGGTCTGGTAGGCGTGTTGGTGGATCTCGATGTTGAGCAGGGTCTTGACCGACTCCAGCTCCGGGATGGTCTCGCCGTACATCACGATGCCCACGCGCTGGCTCAGCGGGCGCGCCTCGATCAGGGCCTGCAGGATGTCAAAGCCGCCCAGCTGGATGGTGGCCACCGGCGCCTGCAGGTGGCGGCGCAGCAGGCTGGCGTTCGAGCCCGCGCTGACGAACGCGTCCACGCTGCCCCGCGCCAGGCGCTCGCGGGCCAGGCTCAGGGTCTGTTCGAAGCTGCCGTCCACCACCTCGATCAGCGCGCGGTCGCGGTAGGCCTCCACGATGGGCCGGGCGCGCTGGCGGATCTCACGGTAGCTCAGGAAACACAAACGGGGCAGGGACATGGCAGCGCTCCAAGCGTTTCATATGCAACATGCAATGTTTCATCCATTGTTTCGTGAAACACCTGCTGCTGACAACAAAAAATAAAAATCCTTTGAAATCAAATACTTAGAAATTCATCCAAGCTGGCACGAAGCCTGCAGAACCCGAGGGGACAGTACAACACCCAGGAGACACACATGACCTTTTCTCATCCCACGCGGCGGGCGCTGGGCTTGGCCCTGGCGGCCGGCCTGGCCAGCCCCCTGCTGCACGCCCAAGGCCCAACGGCCCGCTGGCCCGGCAACAAGCCGGTGACCATCGTGGTGCCCTACTCACCGGGCGGCGGCACCGACATCGTGGCCCGCACCGTGGCCCAACGCCTGTCCGAGCTGTGGGGCGTGTCGGTGGTGGTGGACAACCGCACCGGGGCCAATGGCGTCATCGGCTCGGCCCATGTGGCCAAGTCCGCCCCCGATGGCTACACCCTGCTGATGGTGGTGGGCTCGCACGCGCTGAACCCGATCCTGATGAAGTCGCTGCCCTACGACACGGCGCGCGCCTTCACCCCCGTCACGCGCCTGGCCGACTCGCCGATGGTGCTGGTGGTGTCGGCCCAGTCGCCTTACAAGACGCTGGGCGACCTGCTGACCGCGGCCCGCAAAGAGCCTCTGGGCGTGGGCTATTCGGAAGGCCAGACCCGCCTGACCGGCGAGCTGATGCGCCAGGCTGGCGGCCTCAAAACCGAGGGCGTGCCCTACAAAGGGGGCGCCCCCATCATGGTCGACATCATCGGCGGCCACCTGCCCATGGGCGTGACCAGCGTGCTGACCGCCCTGCCCCATGTGCAGTCGGGCAAGCTGCGGGTGATCGGGGTGGCGGCCGCCGAGCGACTGGCCATCTTCCCGGACGCGATGACCTTCCGCGAGGCCGGCCTGCCCCAGGTCGAATCGCTGAGCTGGTACGGCCTGTTCGGCCCGACCGGCCTGAGCGCCGAGCTGGTCAGCCAGCTCAACGAGGACCTCAAGAAGGTCACCAGTGAACCCGCCCTGCAGCGGCAAATGAACGACCAGGGCGCCAAGCTGGTGCTGGCCCCGCCGGCCGAATTTGCCAAGTTCCTGCAGCAGGAACAAAGCAAGTGGTCACGCGTGGCACAGCAGGGCGGCATCCAGCCCGAATGAGACCGCAGCACGCGCCCATCCCCCTGAAGTCCACTTTTTGCCCCGCATCCGCACTGATTTTTTTGAAAGGAAACCCATGACCGCCCCCCTCAACCTGCGCCAACGCCTGCAACAACCCGGCCTGGTGATCGCCCCTGGCGTGCACGACATGGTGTCGCTGCGCCTGGCCGACAGCTTTGGCTTTGACGCCCTCTACATGACGGGCTTTGGCAGCGTGGCCTCGCTGACGGGCCTGCCCGACGCGGGCCTGGCCACTTACTCGGACATGCTGGGCCGCGTCACCGCGATGGCCGGCATGGCCCGCACCCCCCTGATCGCCGATGGCGACACCGGCTACGGCGGCCTGCTCAATGTGCGCCACACGGTGCGCGGCTACGAGGCGGCCGGCGCCGCCGCCATCCAGCTCGAAGACCAGGAGTTCCCCAAGAAGTGCGGCCACACCCCGGGTCGCCGCGTCATCCCCACCGCCGACATGGTGCGCAAGATCCAGGTGGCGGCCGATTCGCGCCGTTCCGAAGACTTCCTGATCATCGCGCGCACCGACGCGCGCAGCGCGCTGGGCCTGGACGAGGCACTGCGCCGCGCCGAGGCCTATGCCAAGGCCGGGGCCGATATCTTGTTCGTCGAGTCGCCCGAGAGCGTGGACGAGATGCGCCAGATCGGTCGCAGCTTCGACCAGCCCCTGCTCGCCAACATGGTCGAAGGCGGCCGCACCCCGGTGCTGAGCCAGGCGCAGTTGGAGGAAATTGGCTACAAGCTCGCGATCTTCCCGGTCACCTCGCTGCTGGCGGCCACCGCGGCCATGAAGAGCGTCTACCAGGCGCTGCGCGATCAGGGCTCGTCGACCCAGGTGCCCACCCCGCTGCTGGCCTTCAGCGAGCTGACCCAGCTCATGGGTTTCCAGGAGGTCTGGGACTTCGATAAGCGCTACGCTGAGACCGAATAAACCGGCGCGCCCCCGACGCGACCCAACAACAGGAGACACCACATGACCCCCCAACGCGCCCCGGGACACGCCCTGCGTGCCCACCCCCCAGGCAGCCCTGTCGGAGGCCCGACACCGCGCCGCCGCCTGCTTGCCACAGGCCTGGCCCTGCTGACGGCCCTGGCCGGCCTGAGCGCGCTGCGCCCAGCGCACGCGCAGGACGCCTGGCCCAACCGCCCGATCCGCCTGGTGGTGCCCTTCACGCCCGGCGGCGTGACCGACACCAGCGGCCGCCTGATCGCCGAGCAACTGGGCCGGCGCCTGGGCCAGTCGGTGATCGTCGACAACCGCCCGGGCGCGTCGGGCAACATCGGCACCGCCGCCGTGGCCAGCGCAGCCCCGGACGGCTACACCCTGGTGCTGGGCTTTGACGGCACCCTGGTGATCAACCCGCACGTGTTTGCCAAGATCCCGTTCGACACCCTCAAGGACCTGGCGCCGGTGGGCAAGATTGGCGATGCGGTGCTGATCCTGGTGGCCCACCCCGCGGTGCCGGCCAAGACGCTCAACGAGGTCATCGCCCTGTCCAAGAGCCAGGCCGATGGCCTGTCCTACGGCACCTCGGGCACCGGAGGCACGCCCCACATCGGGGGTGAGTTGTTGCGCCAGCGCACGGGCGCCCAGCTGACCCACATCCCCTACAAGGGCGGTGGCCAGGCGATGAGCGACGTGCTGGGCGGCAGCATCCCGCTGGTCTACACCGCCGTGGCCGGGGCCTCGGGCCACGTCAAGTCGGGCAAGCTGCGGGCCATTGCGGTGTCCAGCGCCCAGCGCTCGGCCGCCCTGCCCGACGTGCCCACCTTCATCGAGAGCGGCGTCAGTGACTTTGTGGTCAATTCCTGGGTCGGCCTGCTGGCCCCGGCCAAGACACCACCGGCCGTGCTGACCCGACTGAACACCGAGCTCAATGCCGTGCTCAACGACCCCGCCGTGCGCGAGAAGCTGATCGCCATGGGCATCGAGGCCACGCCGGGCAGCGCCGAGCAGTTCCGCGACGAGATCCGCCGCGACCTGGGGCGCTACGGCCAGGTGGTGAAGGCCGCAGGCATCCGCATCGAATGAAGCGGGGGCCGGCGCGGCCCTCTCCGCCGGCGCACCACAGCCGCTGAAAAAACAAAGGCGCCACCGCAAACGGTGGCGCCTTTTGTTCATGCTGGGCCGCCCGTGCCGGCCGAGGCCGGCCCGGGCTGGCCCCGTGGCCCATCAGTCGGCGTAGATGCCGGCCTTGCGGATCACCGGGCCCCATTTGTTGATCTCGGCCTCGAGGTGGGTGCGCAGGCCCTCGGGGGTGATCTTGTCGGACGGCGGCACGTCGGAGCTGAGCTCGTTGAGGCGCTTGACCACGGCCGGGTCGGCCAGCGCCGTGCGCAGCGCGGCATTGAGCTTGTTGAGCGCTTCGGGCGGCGTGCCCTTGGGCGCGTACATGCCATGCCAGACCTTGACCTCAAAGCCCTTCACCCCTTGCTCGTCGAGGGTCGGCAGGTTGGGCAAGGCGCTCAGGCGCTTCAGCGTGGTCACGCCAAAGGCCTTGACCCGGCCTTCCTTGATCATCGGCACGGTCTGCGTGGTCTGGTCGCACAGCAGATCGACCTGGCCGCCAAGCAGGTCGTTCATGGCGGGGCCGGTGCCCTTGTAGGGGATGGTGTTGAGGTCGGTGTCGATGGCGCTCATGAACAGCAGGCCGCACAGGTGCGACACAGCGCCCAAGCCGGCATTGGCCAGCGTGACCTTCTCGCGGTTGGCCTTGATGTAGCTGAGCAGCTCGGGCAGGGTGTTGGCGGGCAGGTCCTTGCGCGCCAGCAGGGTCATGGGCACATCGACCACCTGGCCGATGTAGTCAAAGTCTTTCAACGGGTCGAAGGTCAGCTTCTTGTAGAGCGCGGGCGCGGTCGACATGCCCATGTGGTGCAAGAAGATGGTGTAGCCGTTGGGGGCCGAGCGCGCGGTCTTGGTGGCGGCGATGGTGCCACCTGCGCCGGCCGCGTTCTCGACCAGCACGGTCTGCCCCAGGGCCTTGCCCATCGGGATGGCGATCAGCCGGGCCACCACGTCGGTCGGGCCACCGGCCGCGAAAGGCACCAGCATGGTGACGGGCTTGTCCGGGAAGGTCTGTGCCTGGGCCGGCGCCACCGCCATCAGGCAGGCGGCGGCCAGGCTGCTCAGGCCGATGCGCATCAGGGTCTTCAGGGAGTTCATGGTTTGTCTCTTTCTTTCTCAGGTCAGGTGATCAGGCTTCAAAAGGCAATCTCTCGCAGCGTCAGGCCGACTCGGCCGGGTCGGCTGCGTGGTGTGTGTTGGACGCCAGCGCCGCAGCCGTGGCGCTCTCCCTGCTCCGCCACCCATGTTGCGCAGCTCGGCGGGTCAATGCACTTGGCACATTCCCTAGCGTCAGTGAAAACGCCAAGGTCGCTTGGATGGCAGGCGGCGGCGGCATGGGGCGGCTCAGACGGGTTCGGAGGCGCTGAGCCAGCGGCGCGCCAGCGCCAGCACGGGGGCGTCGACCATGCGGCCATCCACGCGCAGCGCCCCGGCCCCAGGGCCATCGCCAGCGGCCTCGGCCGCGGCCAGCACGCGCTGCGCCCAGGCCCGCTCGGCCTCGCTCGGGGCCAGGGCACGGTGCACGGCAGCCACCTGGTTCGGGTGGATGCACAGCTTGGCGCCAAAGCCCAGGCGGCGGCTGCGCAAGGTGTCGGCCTCGGTCAGCCCAGGCTGGTCCAGCGCAACGGTGACGCCGTCCACCGGGGGCGCCAGGCGGGCCCCGCGCGACACCAGCACCAGCTGCCAGCGTGCGGGCAGCAGCTCATGCTCGTCCGGGCTGCAGGCCATCCCCAGGTCGGCCTGCAGGTCGATGTGGCCCAGGGCGAGGCGCAGCACCTGCGGTGCCGCGGCGATGGCGCTGAGGTTCAGCAGCCCATCGGCGCTCTCGATCAGGGGCAGCAGGCCCAGGCCAGGCTGTCGCTCCGCCAGGCGCTGCAAGGGCACCGCGGACTCGGCCTTGGCAAGCATGACCCCGGCCAGCCCCGGCAGCTGCGCCAGCAGCGCGAGGTCGTCCTCGTGCCAGGTCGTGGACGCGGCATTGACGCGCAACACCAGGCGGGCCCGCTGCGGGGCGTCCAGACCGCCCCAGGCCGAGGCCAGCGCCAGCCGCGCGCCGGCCTTGGCGGCAGGCGCCACGGCGTCTTCCAGGTCGACGATGACCGCGTCGGCCCCACTGGCCAGCGCCTTGGGCAAGCGCTCCAGCCGGTCGGCCGGCACGAACAGAAAACTGCGCGCGCGCGCCAGCCAGGGGCCTTGCGCGCTCGGCGCCGCTGCCGTCGTCATGCGGCCCCCGCCCGGCTGGGCAGCAAGGCGCCCACCACGGGCCACTGGGCGACCTGCCACAGCGCGTCCACCGCCTGCTGCATCTCGGCCGCGGTGGCGCCCTGGCTGAACGCGGCCAGGCGCAAGGCCTTGGCGGTGATCTCTTCGCGGCTCAGGGTGTTGCCGGGGTCGCCCTTGGGTTCGTCGACGCGGCCGTGCAGCACGCGGCCGTCGGTGGTGTGCACGGTGACCTTGCCGATCCAGCGGCGCGGGTAGGCGCCGTCCACCTCGGGGTCCAGGCGCATGGTGACGCGGTCGCGCAAGGCCTGGGTGGTGGCGCTCAAGAAGTGCTGGTCAAACTCGGCCAGGCCAGCGTGGCCGTACTGCGCCACCAGGGCCAGCACGGTGCCCATGGAGAACTTGCTCTGGTGCACCGTGCTCGGCGAGGTGACCGGGCCCAGCACGTCGATGGCGCCCTGGTGCACATGGGTCTCGACGCGGTGCAGGTCGGCCGGTTGCAGGCCATGCGAGCGCATCACCTGCAGCAGCGCGTCGGCGGCCGGGTGGGTGTGGCGACAGCTGGCGTGGTATTTGAACGAGGTCTCCACCGTGGCCCAGCGCGTACCCAGGCCATCGCTGAGGCGCGTGGCGTCGGCGTCGCTGGACATGCCCGCGGCCATGCCCTGCGGGCCGGCCAAAATCTCCGCCGCGCCGGTGAAGCCGTCCTGCGCCAGGTAGGCCGACATCAGGCCGGCGGCGGCCGCGTGCGCGGTGTGCAACTGCTTGGAGTCGGCCGCGGTGCGCAAGAATTCCCACAGCCCGGCGGCCTGGGTGCCGGCCGAGCCCAGGGCGTGCTGCATCTGCGCCGCGTCCAGGCGCAGCAGGTGGCCCACCGCGGCCGCGGCCGCCAACGTGCCGGCGGTGCCCGTGGTGTGGAACACCTTGTAGTGCGAGCGCCCCAGAAACTCACCGACGCGGATGCCCACCTCGTAGCCCACCACCGAGGCCGCCAGCAGGTCCTGCCCGCTGCGCCCCAGCGCCTGCGCCACCGCCACGGCAGGTGGGAACACCACGGTGGCCGGGTGGAACACCGAGCCGTTGTGCACATCGTCCTGCTCGGCCACATGCGAGGCCGCGGCGTTGGCCATGGCGGCCAGGTAGGCGCTGCCGCGCTGGCGCGAGATCAGCACCTCGGCGCCGCCCTGGCCCAAGGCCGGCGCCTGGGCCGCCGGCCCCCCCATCTGGGCGGCAAAGCGGGTGATGCTCTCCACCGGGCGCGAACCGTGGCCGGCCACGGCCGAGCCAAACCAGTCGACCAGCAGGTCTTCGGTCTTGCGCAGCACGGCCTCGGGGATGTGTTCGTGGCGCAGTTCGGCGGCAAAGCGCGCCAGGGTGGCGGTGGGGGTCAGCATGGTGGATCGGTCTCCGTCGGGGTGTGTTGTTCGGCAAAGTTCAGGCGCGGCGCGGCACGGGCCGCTCAGACCGCGCCCTGGGCGCGCAGGGCGGCGATGTCGGCGTCGCTGCGGCCCAGCGCACGCAGGATGGCCTCGGTGTGTTGGCCCACGGTGGGCACCGGGTCCATGCGGTAGTCGAAGCTGCTGTGGCGGCCTGGCGGCAGCAGGGCTGGGATGGGGCCGGCGGGCGAGCCCACCTGGCGCCAGCGCTCGCGCGCCTGCAACTGCGGGTGGGCCCACAGGCCAGCCATGTCGTTCATGCGGGCGTTGGCGATCTGGGCCTGGTCCAGGCGGGCCAGCACCTCGGCGCTGCTGAGGGCGCCAAAGGTGTCCAGGATCAGGGCCTTGAGGGTGTCGCGGTGCTGGTTGCGACGCGCGTTGCTGTCAAAGCGCGGGTCCACGGCCAGCTCGGGCGCCAGCAGCACATGCTCGCAGAACAGCTTCCATTCGCGTTCGTTTTGCAGGCCCAGCATGACGGTGCCGCCATCGCCGGCCTTGAAGGGGCCGTAGGGGTAAATGGTGGCGTGGGCCGCGGCGCTGCGCGGCGGCGGGGTGGCCCCTTGGTAGGCGTAGTACATGGGGTAGCCCATCCATTCGCCCAGGGCTTCGAGCATGGACACGTCGATGTGGCCGCCGCGCCCGGTTTTGCCGCGTTGCAGCAGGGCCGCCAGCACGCTGGTGTAGGCGTACATGCCGGCCGCGATGTCGGCCACGGAGTTGCCCGCCTTGCAGGGCTCGTCGGGGGTGCCGGTGACCGACAAAAAGCCAGCCTCGCTTTGGATCAGCAGGTCGTAGGCCTTCTTGTCGCGGTAGGGCCCGTCCTCGCCGTAGCCCGAAATGTCGCAGACCACGAGTTTCGGGTGGCTGTCCTTGAGCTGTTCGTAGCCCAGGCCCATGCGGGCCGCGGCACCGGGAGCCAGGTTTTGCACCAGCACGTCGGCGTCTTGCAGCAGTTGCTGGAGCACTTGCAGGGCGGCGGGCTGTTTGAGGTCCAGGGTCAGGCTTTCCTTGGAGCGGTTGACCCAGACAAAGTGCGAGGCTTCGCCGTTGACGCGCTGGTCGTAGGCACGCGCAAAGTCACCGGCGCCAGGGCGCTCGATCTTGATGACGCGCGCGCCCAGGTCGGCCAGTTGACGGGTACAGAAAGGCGCGGCGATGGCGTGCTCAAGCGAGATGACGGTGATGCCGTCGAGGGGGCGGGTGGTCATGGTGTGGACTCACTGAAAAGGTTGGGGACCTGAAGGGGGTGTTGTGGTCGAAGGGCTAAAAGGCCAGCACCAAAGTCACCGGACAAGCACCATCGCCCCCATCAAAACGACCGCGGCAGCCCCAGCAAATGCTCGGCCACGTAGGCGTAGATCAAGTTGGTCGAGATCGGCGCCACCTGGTACAGCCGCGTCTCGCGGAACTTGCGCTCGACGTCGTATTCGTGCGCAAAGCCGAAGCCACCATGGAACTGGATGCAGGCATTCGCGGCCTCCCAGCTGGCCTTGGCGGCCAGGTACTTGGCCATGTTGGCTTGCGCGCCGCAGGGCTGGTTGGCGTCGAACAGCTCGCAGGCCTTGTAGCGCATCAGGTTGGCGGCTTCGACCTCGATGTAGGCGTCCGCAATCGGGAACTGCACGCCCTGGTTCTGGCCAATCGGGCGGCCAAAGACCACGCGCTCGCTGACGTACTGGGTGACGCGGTCCAGGAACCAATAACCGTCGCCAATGCACTCGGCCGCGATCAGGGTGCGCTCGGCGTTCAGGCCGTCGAGGATGTACTTGAAGCCCTGCCCTTCCTGGCCGATCAGGTTCTCGGCCGGGATCTCGAGGTTGTCGAAGAACAGCTCGTTGGTCTCGTGGTTGACCATGTTCTGGATCGGCCGCACCGTCAGGCCCGACTTCTCGGCCTCGCGCAGGTCGACCATGAAGATCGACATGCCCTCGCTCTTCTTGCTGACCTCGGCCAGCGGCGTGGTGCGCGCCAGCAGAATCATCCACTCGCTGTGCTGCACGCGGCTGATCCACACCTTCTGGCCATTGATCACATAGCGGTCGCCCTTCCTGACGGCCGTGGTCTTGATCTTGGTGGTGTCGGTGCCCGTGGTCGGCTCGGTCACCCCCATGGACTGCAGGCGCCACTCGCCGCTGGCGATCTTGGGCAGGTACAGCTCTTTCTGCGCCTTGGAGCCATGGCGCAGCAGGGTGCCCATGTTGTACATCTGGCCGTGGCAGGCCCCCGAGTTGCCGCCACTGCGGTTGATCTCTTCCATGATCACCGAGGCCTCTGCCAGGCCCAGGCCCGAGCCGCCGTACTCGGCCGGGATCAACGCCGCCAGCCAGCCCGCCTTCGTCAGCGCATCGACAAAGGCCTCGGGGTAGGCGCGGTCGTGGTCAATCTGGCGGTGGTATTCGTCAGGGAACTGCGCGCACAGGGCGCGCACGGCATCGCGGATGTCCTGGTACTGGTCGGGGGCTTGCTTGATCATGGTGAAGAGGTCCGGGATCGGTGAAGGAATGAGGGCGTGAAGTCAGAGAGGGGGGCGTTGAGCGGGGTCTCCGGCCGGCGCGTTGGCCACGCCGGGCCAGGCGTCAGAACAGCTCGGCGGTGGCCTGCATGGTCAGCCAGCCCTCGTGGTCGCTGGCCCAAAGACGCACGCTCCGGCCGTCGGCGCCGGGGCTGCCCTGCACGCGGAACGGGTTCAGGTCAAACGTCGGTCGCACGGCCTTGAACGCGAAGGACTTGAGGCGCGCTGGCGGCAGCTCGCGCCGCAGCAGGTCGACCAGCAGGGTGGCGATCAGCGGGCCATGCACGATCAGGCCCGGATAGCCCTCGACCTCGGTGACGTAGCGGCGGTCGTAGTGGATGCGGTGGCCGTTGAAGGTCAGCGCCGAGTAGCGGAACAAGAGCACGTCGTCGGGCACGATCTCGCGCTGCCAGGCGGCCCCCGTCTCGGCGGCGGTCGGGGGCGGCACCGGGTCGCCCGGCTGGGGGGCCGCGCGGTAGACGATGTCGTGTTCTTCGGTCAGGGCCAGGCCGTTGGCGTTGTGCACCTCGTGCTTGACCAGCACAAACACCAGGTCGCCCGTGCGGCCCGATTTGTGGGTGACCGACTCGATGCGCGAATGCCGCTGCACCGCCTGCCCCACGGTCAGGGGGTTGTGCGCCTCCCAACGCAGGCGCCCACCGGCCCACATGCGGCGCGGCAGCGGCACCGGCGGCAGGAAGCCCCCCCGCAGCGCATGGCCGTCCGGGCCCAGGCCGCTTTGGCGCACCTGGGGCAAGAAGTACAGCCAGTGCCACAGCGGCGGCAATTCGGTGCGCCCGGTGACGGGCGCGGGGTCATCGCGGTCCAGGGTGGCCGACAGGGCACTGACCGGGGTGGCCCCCAGTTGGTCGTGCAGGGTCTCCTGGCGACCCTGCCAGGTTTGCAGGTGCGCCAGCAGGGCGGCGTCCACGGTGCGGGGGTCTTGGCTCATGGGTTTGACAACGAAAGAGGATGAAAAAAATCGGGATGGCACACGGGTGCAGGCGCTGCCAGGCGCTGGGGCCTGCACTGCACGCACGCCCCGCCGGCTTCACTCGGTTCAGTCCACCGAAGCGCCCGAGGACTTGACGATCTGGGCCCACTTGCCCAGGTCGTCCTGCAGCAAGGTGGCCAAGGCCTCGGGGCCAGCGGCTTTGTCGGGGGTGCCGGCCAGCTCCACGCCCTGCTGCTCCAGCTTGTCGCGCAGGTCCTTGCTGAGCAGGGCCCGCGACATGCCGTCCTGCAGGCGCGTCAACACCTCTTGCGGCACGCCCGCCGGCGCGAACAGGCCAATCCACAGCGTGCCGCTGTAGCCCGGCACGGTCTCGCCCAGCGTGGGCACCTCGGGCAACACCGGCGAACGGGTCGGGCCGCTGACCGCCAGGGCGCGCAGTTTGCCGGCGCGGATGTTGGCCAGCGAAGACGGCAGGCTGGCAAACAGCATGGGCAACTGCCCGCCCAGCACGTCGTTCATGGCCGGGGCCACGCCCTTGTAGGGGACATGCTGCAGGTCGACCCCGGCCATGCTGTTGAGCATTTCACCGAGCAGGTGGTTGAGCGTGCCGTTGCCCGCCGAGGCGTAGGGCAACTGGCCCGGTTTGGCCTTGGCCAGCGCCAGCAATTCGCCCACGGTGCGGGCCTGAAAGTTCGGGTTGACCAGCAGCACATTGGGCACAGCGCCGATCAGGCTGATCGGGCGGAAATCCTTCACCGGGTCAAAGCCCACGTTCTTGTACAGCGCGGGGTTGATGGCCTGGCTGCTGCTGATGGTCATCAGCAGGGTGTAGCCGTCCTTGGGCGCCTTGGCCACGCTCTGGGTGCCGATGTTGCCGCCCGCGCCGGGCCGGTTCTCGACCACCACGCCGGCCGAGCCCAGCAGTTCGCCCAGCTTCTGGCTCACCAGGCGGCCCACGATGTCGTTGGTGCCCCCGGCGGCTTGCGGCACCACCATCACGATCGGGCGGCTGGGGTAGCTGGGGCTTTGGGCCAGAGCGGGGGCCAGCGTCAGGCTGGCCCAAAGGCTCAGCCCGGCGCCCAAGGCCAGGCGGCGCGGCAGGGCGGATCGGTTCGGTGGGGCCTTGAAAGCAAAGGACATGGGGCTTGTCTCCAGCACTTGTTGTAGGTCGATGCAGCCCTGCATGTTGGCGCTGACGAGGCCGCGGCGCAATCACACATTTCAAGACCAAGCCTTCGGCAAAACAAAACCCTCCCACCCCCAGCGCAACGGGCTTGGGCTAGCATCGGGGCATGCAGTTCGACCTGACCGACCTGCGCCTTTTTGTGCAAACCGCCGAGGCGCTGAACCTGACCCGTGCCGCCGCCAGCCAACACCTGTCGCTGGCCGCGGCCAGTGCGCGCATCAAGGCGCTGGAGACCCAGGCCGGCCTGCCGCTGTTTTACCGCCAGGCCCGTGGCGTGAGCCTGACGCCGCCGGGCGAGGCCTTCTTGCACCACGCGCGCGCCCTGCTGCGCCAGACCGAGGCGCTGCGCATCGACCTGCAGGAATACAGCGGGGGCCTGCGCGGCCACCTGCGGGTGCTGGCCAACACCACCGCGGTGACCGACTTCATGCCCGAGGTGCTGCCGGCCTTCATGGCGGCCAACCCACGCGTGAACGTCGACCTTCAAGAAAAACCGAATGCTGAGATCGCCCGCGGCGTGCTGGACGGGCGCGCCGACCTGGGCATCGTGGCGGGCCAGGTGGACACCCTGGGCCTGCAGGCCATCCACTTCAGCACCGACCGGCTGGTGCTGGTCACCGCGGCCCAGCACCGCCTGGCCCAGCGCGCCCAGGTGGACTTTGCCGAAACCCTGGATGACGACGCGGTGGGCATGCACCACGGCAGCACGCTGCAGACCTTCCTGGCCGGGGTGACCGAGAAGCTGGGCAAGCCGATGCGGCTGCGCATCCAGTTGTCGAGCTTTGACGCCATGTGCCGCATGATCGGCGCCGGGGTCGGCATTGGCGTGGTGCCGGTCAGCGCCGCGCGGCGCAACCAGCAGGCCATGAACCTGGCGCTGGTCGAGCTGACCGACGCCTGGAGCGTGCGCGAGCGCTTTGTGCTGGTGCGCGACCCCGAGGCCCTGCCCAACTACGCGCGCGCCCTGATCGACGCCCTGCTGGCCCATTACCGGCGCCAGGCCGACCCCGGCGACGCCCCCAACCCTTGACCGCGGCGGGGCGCCACGGCGCGTGCGATGGCCGCCGACACACAGGGTAAACCCTGATCCGTTATCCTCCCCCCCTGTCCTGCGAGCCGTGTGCCGCCGGCCAGACCGTGCCGGGCCCCGAGGGCCCTGCCGACGCCGCCCCGGCCCCCGGGTGCACCGCGGCCGCTTTGGCCCGGCCACCCGCCTTGTCTTGCCTCCCTGTGACCGAATGAAATCTTCCTTTTTACGCACCGCCCTGGTGCTGGGCCTGCTGTCTGCCATCGGGCCCTTTGCGATCGACATGTACCTGCCGGCCCTGCCCTCCATCGGGCAGAACCTGGGCGCCTCGATGGGCGCGGTGCAGGCCAGCCTGATGGCGTTCTTCATCTCCATGGGGCTGGGCCAGGTCATCTACGGCCCGGTGTCCGACATGCTGGGCCGCAAGGTGCCGCTGTACTTCGGCCTGGTGCTGTTCGGGGTGGGCAGTGTGGGTTGTGCGTTGGCACCCGACATCCACACCCTGGTGGTGCTGCGCTTCATCCAGGGCCTGGGGGCCTGCGCGGGCATGGTGATCCCGCGCGCGGTGGTGCGTGACCTGCACACCGGCCACGACGCGGCACGCCTGATGTCGCTGCTGATGCTGGTGTTCAGCGTGTCACCGATCCTGGCGCCCCTGACCGGCAGCCTGCTGATCGAGTGGGCCGGCTGGCGCAGCGTGTTCTGGGCCGTCACCCTGGCCGCCGTGCTGGGCCTGGCGCTGACCGCCAGCAGCCTACCCGAGACGCGTCCCGAATCGCAACGCGCCGACAGCAGCCTGGGTGGCGCCATGCGCGCCTACGGCGGCCTGCTGCGCGACGGGCAGTTCATGGGCCTGGTGATGATTGGCGCGTTTGGCATTGCGAGCTTCTTTGTCTACCTGGCCAATTCGTCGTTTGTGCTGATCGACCACTACGGCCTGAGCCCACGGGCCTACAGCATCGCGTTCGCGGCCAATGCCGCGTCCTTCATTGGCGTGTCGCAGTTCACCGGCCGACTGGCCCAGCGCTTTGGCCTGGTGGCGGTGGTCAAGGTCGCGGTGTCGGGCTATGCCCTGACCATGGGCGCCCTGCTGGCCCTGAACCTGGCGGGCGTGGACGCCCTGGCGCCCCTGCTCGTCCTGCTGTTCATCGGTTACGGCTTTCTGGGCCTGGTGGTGCCGACCACCTCGGTGCTGGCACTCGATGCACACGGTGCCGTGGCCGGCACCGCCTCGGCGCTGATGGGCACACTGCAGTTTGCCGTCGGCGCCCTGCTGATGGCCGTGGTGGGCGTGTTTGTGGACGGCAGCGCCCGCCCCATGGTGATCGGCATCGCGGCTTCGGCGGCGCTGGCCGCCCTGCTGACCGCCATCACCTTGCGCCAGCCCGCCGCCGCCAGCGCCCACGCCGGCTGACATAAAACGAAACAAACCGAAACCCGCCCGACAGGACGCCGACACCCCCGGGCGGCACCATCACAGCCATGTTCAACCCCTGTCTGTGAAGGACCTGTCATGAATTTCCGCCTCCTCAACAAACGCGTCTTGTTCGGTCTGCTCGGCACCGGTCTGCTGGCCGGCAGCCTGAGCGCCTACAGCCACAGCGACGGCCACCGCTGGGGCCGTGGCGAAGGCGACTCGGACGAGTTCCGCACCAAGATGGTCGAGCGCATGAGCAGCCGCCTCGACCTGAACCCCGAGCAAAAGCAGCGCCTCAGCGCCCTGGCCGAGCAAATGCACCAGCAGCGCCTGGCCCTGATGGGCAGCCACGCCCAACCGCGTGCCCAACTGCAGGCCCTGATGGCCGGCCCCCAGTTCGACCGCAGCAAGGCGCAGGCCCTGATCAACGAGAAGACGGCGCAGATCCAGCAGCAAAGCCCGGCCCTGATCGCCGCCATGGGCGACTTCTACGACAGCCTGAACCCGGCGCAACAGCAAAAGGTGCGCGAGTTCATGCAAAAGCGCGGCCACCACGGGCCGTTCTGAGCGCCCGCGGCGCGGGCTTGAATGGGACAATTCCCCCATGCCACGCATCTTGCTGATCGACGACGACGCCGACCTGGGCCCGCCCCTGGCGGCGTACTTTCAACGCTTCGAACTGACGCTGGAGCAGGCCCTGCGCCCCAGTCTGGGCCTGGCCCGGCTGGCCGAGGGCGGCTGGGACGCGGCCATCCTCGACGTCATGCTGCCCGAAATGGACGGCTTTGCCCTGTGCCGCGAGATCCGCAAGACCAGCGACCTGCCGGTGCTGATGCTGACCGCGCGCGGCGAAGTCATGGACCGCATCGTCGGCCTGGAGCTGGGCGCCGACGACTACCTGCCCAAGCCCTTTGAACCGCGCGAGCTGGTGGCCCGGCTGCAAACCGTGCTGCGCCGCCGCGCCCCGGCCCGCCCCGAGCCCGGCGCCCCGCTGCGCTTTGACGGCCTGGTGATCGACCCGGTGACCCGCAGCGCCCAACGCCAAGGCCAGCCGCTGGAGCTGACCAGCACCGAATTCGACCTGCTGCACCTGCTGGCGCGCGAGCCCGGCCGCGTGTTCAGCCGCGACGACATCCTGAACCAACTGCGCGGCCACGAGGCCGAGCTCTACACCCGCGCGGTGGACATCGTGGTCAGCCGCCTGCGCAAGAAGCTGGAGCCGCTGGACTGCATCAAAACCCTGCGCAACGCCGGCTATGCGCTGGGCCTGGCGCGCCTGCCCCATGGCTGAGCGCGCCAAGTCCGCCGCACCGGTCCCGGGCAGCGCGCCCGCTGCCCCCACCCCGCCGCGCTGGCGCCGGGCCCAACGCGCGCTGCGCCAGTCGCTGCGGCTGCGCCTGATGCTGCTGTTCGCGCTGCTGGCGCTGGCTTTGAGCGCCGCTTTCATGGGTGGCATGCAGCGCGCCTTGAGCGTGGGCTGGCGCGACGCGGCCCGCCCGCTGGTGGTCGACTACGTGGACCGCCTGGTGGCCGACCTCGGCAGCCCGCCCAGCGTCGAGCGGGCCCAGGCCCTGGTCGAGCGCCTGCCCATCGCGCTGAGCATCAGCGGCCCGGTGGTCAACTGGCAATCCGACCCGGGGCCGCGCGAGGCCCCCTGGGGGCAGCGCCGATGGCGTGGCTGGGGCCCGGCGGGCCCCGCGCCCGACGCCGCCCTCCCGCGCGACCCCCAAGGCCAGGGTCGCCACCAGCGGGCCCCCGGTGACGACGCGGAGGACGAAGACCACCGCCACAAGGACCACCCCAAGGGCCGGGGTCGGCACCGTGAGCGCGACCACGACGGGGCCGACAACGGCGCGCCCCTGCTGCAACGCGACACCGCCGACGGGCACCACATCGAACTCGGTCTGAATCTGGTCGCCGCGCAGCACCACCCGCGCCGCATCGGCTGGTACACCCTGGCCGTGCTGCTGCTGTTCACCGCCGGGGCCTACCTGTACCTGCGCCGCCTGCTGCGGCCGCTGGACGACATCCGCACCGGGGCCCAGCGCTTTGGCAGCGGCGACTTCGGGCAACCGATTCCGGTGCGGCGCGACGACGAACTGGGCACCCTGGCGGCCGACGTCAACACCATGGCACGCCACCTGCACCAGATGCTGGAGGCCAAGCGGGCCCTGCTGCTGGCCATCAGCCACGAACTGCGCAGCCCGCTGACCCGCGCCCGCCTGCACACCGAACTGCTGCCCGACGGCCCCGACACCGAGCCCGTGCGCCAGGCCCTGATGCGCGACCTGGGCGTCATGCGGGACCTGATCACCGACCTGCTCGAAAGCGAGCGCCTGGGCAGCGGCCACAGCGCCCTGCACCTGGAGCCCACCGACCTGGCCGCGCTGGTGCGCGAGGTGGTGGCCGAAGACGCCGACACGGCCGCCGAGGCCCCGACAACCGTGGATGGTGCCCTGGGCCTGGTCGACCCCGACGGCCCCGGACGCCCCGGACTCACCGAAAGCCCCACTGCCGCGCCGGGCACCGCCCCCGCCGCACCGCGCCAGCGGGTCACGCTGAACCTGCCCGACCACGCCGTGTGCTTGACGCTGGACCGCAGCCGCCTGCGCCTGCTGTTGCGCAACCTGCTGAGCAACGCGCAGCGCCACAGCGCGGCCGCGCAGGCCGCCGGCGCCCCGCCGCCCCACATCGCCCTGAGCCCCCACGGTCCCGGCGGCTGGCACCTGTCGGTGCGAGACTTCGGCCCGGGCGTACCCGAGGACGCCCTGCCCCGCCTGGCCCAGGAACCCTTTTACCGCCCCGATGCAGCCCGGGTTCGCGACACCGGCGGCGTGGGCCTGGGCCTGTACCTGTGCCACCTGGTGGCGCTGGCCCACGGCGCGAGCTGGACGCTGCGCAACGCGGGGCCCGGGCTCGAGGTGCAGGTGGGCTTCCAGGGGCCGGCCGCCGCCGCAGGGCCAGCCTCGCCTTGAGACCAGGGGCCGGCGCGGGCCCCCCAAGGCCCCAAAAACAAGGGCCTCCAGCACCACGCTGGAGGCCCTTGTCCGACCGAGGTTGAGGCGCTCGTGGGTCACACGGACCGGCCGTGCCCCGAGCGACCCACCAGGCCATCACTTGCCCGAACGCACCTTCTCGACGGCGGCAAAGACTTCCTTCACCAGCGGCTCACCCACTTGCTGGGTCAGCTTGTCGGTGGCGGGCTTGGCGCGCTCGCGCAGCTTGGCGATGTCCTGGGCGGTCAGTTCATGCACTTGCATGCCTTGCTTCTTGAGTTCGGCCAGCGCCTTGGTGGCCTCTTCACGCGCCACCTTGCGCTGGTAGAGCGCGGTTTCGCTGGCCGCGTCTTGCAGGATCTTTTGCTCGGTGGCCGACAGCTTGTCCCAGAACTTCTTGCTCACGATCACCGCTTGCGGGGTGTACATGTGGTTGCTCAGGGTCAGGTGCTTGCTGACCTCGTAGAACTTCTCGCTGACGATGTTGAGCAGCGGGTTGGTCATGCCGTCGATGGCGCCTTGCTCGAGCGCGCTGTAGGTCTCGGTGTAGGGCATGGGCGTGGCGTTGGCACCGATCGCGTTCATGAAGTCCACGTACTGCGAGGTGGGGATCACGCGCATCTTCATGCCCTTGACCTCGTCGGCGTTGCGGATCGGCTTCTTGGCAGTGTGCATCTGGCGGAAGCCCAGGTCCCAGTAGGCCAGGCCCACCAGGCCACGTTCTTGCAGCTTGTCCAGCAGCTTGCGGCCCACGGCACCGTCGGCCACGGCGTCGGCTTCTTGGGCGTTGGCGAACAGGAAGGGGTAGTCAAAGACCGCCATTTCCTTGACGTTGCCGGCCAGCAGGCTGGCGTTCATGACGTTCATCTCCACCGTGCCGCCCTGCATGGCCGACACCACTTGCGCGTCCGGGCCCAGGGCACCGCCCGGGAAGGGCTTGACCACCATCTTGCCGCCGCTCTTCTTGGCCACCAACTCGGCAAAGTGCTCCACGCCCATGACCTGGGGGTGGCCCTTTTGGCTGGCCGAGGGGAACTTGATGGTGCGGGCCTGGATGTCCTGCGCCGAAACGCCCAGGGACAGCAAAGAGGCCGCCGCCACGGAGGCGGCCAGGAGGGTGCGACGGAAAGCGATCATGTGAGTCTCCAAAGTAGGTCGGCGGGGGCCGGAAGGCAGGACTGGCACCAGATCGGAGGGGGGGCTGGCAGCGGCGGGGTCTGAGCCCAGATCCACCCGACTGCCGGTGCACGCGCCCCGATCGGGCCATGGCGGCGTAGTGTAGGCAGCGGGGGCGGCCCTGTCCCAAGCCAGGGCCGCGCGGCGTGCGGTCAGCAAACGCAACGCGCGATAGGCGGACGAAAATAGGGTTAGTGCTAGGGTTGGCGGCCGCTTCAAGCCCCCTGCTGGGCCGGTGCACGGGGGGCTCATGCACCGCCCCCGGGCCCAAGGCTCCGCTGGGGTGTGGACCCGGGCTCAGGCGCCCTGGTCCAGGTCCGGCCCCGGCGCGGCCGTCGGGGGCTTGTCCAAGCCCTCGCCATACGCGGCCATGGCTTGAATCACGCCCACCAGGCGCAGCCCTTTTTCGCTGAGCCGGTATTCGGTGCGAGGGGGCACCTCCGGGTAAGTGGTCTTCAACAACACCCCTTCGTCTTCCAAAAAGCGCAAACGCGCCGCCAACACCTTGGGACTGATGCCGGTGAGCGAACGCAACAACGCCGAATAGCGCCGGGTGCCCCCCAACAGGTCCCGAATGATGAGGGTGGTCCAGCGCCCGTCGATCAGCCGCGCGGTCCGGGCCACGGGGCAATCCAGCGCACAGGGCTCGGCGGCCAGCGCCTGCACGTTGGGGGTCGGGTCACTTGCCGGGGTTGGGGACTTCATGGTTTCCAAATGGTAACTACTTCCCAAAAGATAGCAAGGTGCCTAGCATCCGTTTTTTTCAACGGAATTGGAGATCCCATGCCAATGGCATTGCAACGCAGCTTGCCTCACACCCTTCGATGGATTGCCGCGGTTCAGGTGGCGCTCGGTCTGGCCTTTGCGCTGGCGCCCGAGCGGGCCGCAGAGGCCCTGGGCCTGCCGCCCGCCCCCGGTTGGGCCCACTGGTTGCTGGGCATGATGGCCGCCCGTTGCCTGGCCTTCGGCTGGGGCCTGTGGCAGGTGGCGAAGCGGCCGGAAGGCGGACGGATGTGGATCCAGCTCATGGCCTTCATCCAGGCCGTCGACTGGCTGGTGACCCTCAAGTACCTGGCCCTGGGCGCCGTGACCTTGTCGCAGGTGTCCACCGCCTCGTTCTTGCCCCTGCTGTTCATCCTGGCGCTGTGGCTGGGACTGCGCCAAGCCCCTGCCCGGGAGGCCACACCATGAGCCGCTGGAGCGCACGTGGGTTCAGCTGGGTGCAGCGCTCGGCCCTCTACCGGGAACTGCATGCAACCGCCGTCGCCCTGCTGCCCACCGGCCACGGCCGGCGCTGGCTCGATGTGGGCTGCGGGCCGGGCCTGGTCAGCCGACTGGCCGCCGCCCGGGGCTATGGGGTGCAGGGCGTGGACCTGGATCCGCACATGGTGGCCGCGGCCCGGCGCGCCAGCCCCGCGGGCCCGGGGGCCCCGACCTTCAGCGTGGGCAGTGTCCACCACCTGCCCCCCATGGGCGCGGATGTGGTGTCTGCGGCCTCCTTGCTGGCCGTGCTGAGCGACCGCGAACCGGCGCTGCGGGCACTGCGCCAGGCCGTGGCGAGCCAGGGGCGTCTGCTGCTGATCGAGCCCTCTGAAACCATGACCTGGCGCGCCGCCTGGGCCTACCTGAGACGCCACCGGCGCTGGGATGGCGCGTGGGCCCTGCTGCTCTGGGCCGCGACCCGGCGGCCGGAACGGGCCGTGCCCCGCAGCTTGCTGGTGCAGCCGGGCTGGCGTTTGAGCGTGCAGCCCCTGTGGGATGGCATGGTCAACGCCTGGGTCATGAGCCGGGCCCCAGACACCCCCGCCCCGGGGCCGGAAGGAGCGCCCTGATGCGACTGTTGACCTTGCTCGGACTGCTGGCGTGTGCCGCGTGCAGCCCGATGGCCCTCAGTGACAGCGCCGTCGCGGCCCCCCAGGGCCCACGCGACCCCGCGGTGCGCTACCGCAACAGCGACGGCAGCCGCATCGACAAGCCCTGGTCCGAGGTCCTGGCCTGGATGTGGGAAGCCACGGTCAAGAAGCTGCCCCCGCCCCCGTCCACCCACGTGAACGGCTATGACTTTCCCGTGGTCCGGGACGCTCAAGGCACGGCACCGGCGCCCGCCGAAGGCCTGTCGGTGACCTGGATCGGGCACGCGACGGCCTTGATTCGGCTGAATGGCCACACCGTGTTGACCGACCCCCATTTTTCAGGGCGGGCCTCGCCCCTGAGCTGGGTGGGCATGCCGCGCAAAGTGCCCACCCCCTACCGGGTGGAAGCCCTGCCGCACATCGACGTGGTGCTGATCTCCCATGACCACTACGACCACCTGGACGAGCCGACGGTGCGGCGCCTGGCGCAACAGCCGGGGGGCCCGCCGGTCTTCCTGGTCCCCCAGGGACTGGGCGCCTGGTTGGCAGCACGGGGCATCGCCGCCGAAGAAGTCGCCTGGTGGCAGCCCTGGAAGCAGGGGCGCCTGAGCGCCTGGGCCTTGCCCGCCCACCACTGGAGTGGGCGGGGGCTGTCGGACCGCCACACCAGCCATTGGGCAGGCTGGGCGGTACAGGTAGGCGCGGAGCGGGTCTATTACGCCGGGGACACGGGCTATGGCGCCGACTTTGCCGACATCGGTCGGCGGATGGGGCCGTTTGATCTGGCGCTGATCCCCGTCGGGGCCTACGAGCCACGCGCCTTCATGAAGGACCAGCACGTCAACCCCAGCGAGGCGGTGCGCATCCACCAGGAGGTGCGGGCGCACCATTCCCTGGGCGTGCATTGGGGCACTTTTGAACTGGCCGATGAGCCGTTGGATGCCCCCCTGGGCGAGCTGTCCCGGGCGGCCGCCGAGGCGGGTTTGGCCGAGGGCGTGTTTCGCCTGCTGAAGCACGGCGAGACCTGGACCTTGAAAGGCGCCGTGCCCGGCGCCCCGCCGCCCCTGGCGCCCTGATCGCCCCCTGCCAGCGCTGTGCGGGCCGCGCGGCCCGCCCTCAGCGAAAGGGGGGCCGCGGCGTGCGGCCCCGCCCGCCGCGCCTCACTCGGGCTTGAAGCCTGCGGCCTTGAGCAGTTCAGCGCCCTGGCTGACCTCCGAGGCGATGAAACGCTGGAACTGATCAGGTGTCTCGGACACCGGATCGATGCCCAGCGCACTGAAGCCGCCGCTGCGGCTGAGGTCGGCCACGGCCGCATTGATCGCCTTGTTGAGCGCCTGCACCCGGTCGTTCGGCGTGCCCCGCGGAGCCCAGACGCCGTACCACGAGCTGTAGGCGTACTGGGGCAGCCCGCTTTCGGCCACGGTCGGGACCTCGGGCGCCAGGGCACTGCGCTTGCGTGCGGTGATGGCAATCGGCCTGACCTTGCCCGACTTGGCCAGCGGCAGCAGCGAGATCATCGAGTCCAGCAGCAAATTGACATGGCCGCCCGCCACATCCACCAGCGCGGGCTGGGTGCCCTTGTAGGCGATGTAGCTGAAACTGACCTGCCCCATGCGCGCCAGCAACAGCGTGGCCAGGTGGCTGGGCGCGCCCGCGGCGGGGATGCCGGCGGTCCAACCGTCCGATTTGCTGCGCGCGGCGCTGAGCACCTCCGACAGCTTGCGCGGCTCCAGGTCGGGGGCGATGACCAGCATCAGCGGGGCCTCGCCGACGCGGGCGACCGGGGCAAAGTCGGTCTGCGGGTCGTAGGGCGGGTTCTTCAGCACCTGGCGGGCATGCACGTGGGTGGCCGCAGAAAACAGCAGGGTGTAGCCATCGCCGGGCGCGGTCTGGACAAACTTGCCCCCCAGCGTTCCGCTGGCGCCCGCGCGGTTCTCGACGATCACCGACAGGCCCAGTTGCTTGCCCAGGTGGTTGGCCAGCAAGCGGGCCGCGGAATCCACGCCGCCGCCCGCGGCGAAGGGCACCACGATGCGCAGCAGGCGGTCGGCCTCCGGAAAGGCGGAGGCCTGGGCTTGCGCCAGCACCGGGCTCGCCAGGCCCGCCAGGGCGCCCAGCACTTGTCTTCTCGAATTTTTCATGGGTGTCTCCATTGTGATCAAGCCAGTCATTCAGGTGGGACGCCGCGGACGGCGCCGCCGGGCCATGACGTCCAAGGTGCTTTCCAGCGCCTCCCGGTCCAGGCCTCGGGCAATGAACACGAGGCGCGTGCGGTGGTCCGCCGTGGGCCAGGCAGGCAGGTACGCGGGCGGGTGAAACAGGTGCTGCATGGCATGCACCACCAGGGGCTGCTCCGGGGTCTGGACGGTCTGCACCAGGCCCTTGAAGCGCAGCAGCTTCTCGCCCTGGGCCGCCACGACCAGGTCCAGCCATTGGGCAAAGCCGTCGAGGTCCAGGGGCTCATCGCGCCACAGCACAAAGCTCTGCACATCCGCCAGGTGGCTGGGGCCCGTGGGGGGTGCGGCCAGCGGGTGGTAGAACGCCGGCCCCGGGGCCGGCGCCAGGTCGGGCCCGGGTGCCAGCAGGCGCTGACGCAGCAGGTCCACCCCGTCCGGCCCCAACGCGCGCACCGTGGCGCTCGGGTTGAGCTGGGCCAGGCAGTCTCGCAAAGGCGCGGTCTGGGCGGGGTCGGCGATCAGGTCCAGCTTGGTCAACAGCACCTCATCGGCCGCGGCCAACTGGGCCAGCGCCTCGGGGTGTTGGGCCAGGCTGCTCTGCCCCAACACCGCATCGACGGTGCAGAACACCGTGCCCAGGCGGTAACGCGGCGACAGCAGCGGGTCCAGCAGCAGGGTGCGCAGGATGGGGCCCGGCTCGGCCAGGCCGCTGGTCTCGATCACCACGCGCTGGATGGCCTGGCCCGGGCGGTCCATCAGGGCCCCCAAGGCCTGCACCAGGTCGCCACGCACGGCGCAGCACAGGCAGCCGTTGGGCAGCAGCACCACGTCGTCGGGCGCCGCCGCGGTGAGCAGGTCATGGTCCAGCCCGGTCTCACCAAACTCGTTGACGATGACCGCGGTGCCCGACAGGTCTGGCGAAGCCAGCAGCCGGTTCAGCCAGGTGGTTTTGCCGCTGCCCAGGAACCCGGTCAGCACGCTGACCGGCACCCGGGGGCCGTGGTGGGGCGCCTCGGCGCGCAGCAGGGCAGAGAAATGACCGCTCATGCGCCAGCCCCTCCGCCGTGCAAGGCCTTGAACGAGGTCAGGGTCTTTTCGATGCGGGGCAGCACCCAGTCGCAGACCGCCTCGGGCAAGGCGCCCTCGCTGGCGTGCTGCAGCAGGTCGCGCAGTGGCGACGGCGGCCAGCCTTCGGTCTGACGGGCACGGAAGTACGCCGCCACCGCAGGCTGGTCACAGCGCAAGGCGGCGTCCTCGAGGTAGTCGACGATGTCGAGCTCAAAATCCTCAAGGCGCAGGCTGATGCCACCCGCACCGCAGCCGCAGGACATGCCCAGGGCTACGTGGCGGATGGACAGCTCGCTCCACAGGTCCACCAGCCTGGCAGCCTGTTGCAGCGACGCTTGCTCGGTCATGGCGAGGCTCACTGGCCGGCCCAGGCGACGGGGTCCGTGGCCGGGGTCGCCCCCGGGGCCTGGGCGCGCAGGGCCTGGGTGGCCTCGGTGTCCACCTGCCCCCGCGCGTCGAGCACCACGCGGTAGACCTCGCGGGCCACTTCGGCGCTCACATAACCTTCGCGCACGTCCTCGGCCACGCAGTCGAGGTCGCGGTCCAGCGGGTTGCCAAAGCCGCCACCGCCGCCCGACAGCATCTTGTAGGCGTCGCCGCGCTCCAGCCGCACATTGAAGATCTTGGCGTTGGGGTGGTCGGTCTTCCACTCCCCCTTGTGGCGCACGGCCAGGCCGTTGCCCATGGCGTCGCCGCCGCCCTCCAGGCCCCAGGGCTTGCAGTGCACGCGGTCGATCCGGGTGGTGACCGTGAAGGGCGACAGGGCCTGAACCACCATCTCGGCGCCCAGGCCGCCGCGGTACTGGCCGGCGCCACCGGAGTCGCGCCGGATCTCGTACTTCTCGACCAGCACCGGGTACTTGGCCTCCAGCTGCTCGGTCGGGCTGTTGTGCGTGTCACCGTCGTTGATGCAGACCGTGACCGAAACGCCGTCCTCCTTGCTCTTGGCCCCCCAGCCCCCGCCCAAGGGGCCGATGCCGACGATGAACAAGCGGCCGTCCTCGGGGCTGATGCCATGGATGTTGGGGAACACCAGGTCGGCATGGTGACCCGCGATGGAGCGGTCCGGGATGGCCGGCGCCAGCGCCTTGAAGATGGTGTCGATCACCGTCATCGGGAAAGTCATCCACACCCGCATCGGGTAAGGCCGCTCGGCACTGATCACCGTGCCCATCGGCATGATGACCTTCAGCGGGCGGAAGGAGCCATCGTTCACCGGGTAATCGGTGGGCGTGGTCAGGCATTTGTAGGCCACCTGGGCGCAGGCAATGCCGGTGGTGAAGCCGGAGTTGTAGAAGCCCCGCACCTGCTTGCTCACGTCGGACAGGTCCACGGTCATCTCGTCGCCCGAGACCGTCACCTTGACGCGGATCGGGATGCGCTTGCCAATCTCCAGCCCGTCGTCGTCCATGAAGGACTCGGCCTCGTAGACCCCGTCGGGGATGGACAGCGTGTTCTGGCGCGCCACGGCCTCGCTCGAATCCATGATCTGCGCGATGGCCCCGTTGACGGCGTCGGCACCGTAGCGCTGCAGCAGCTCGACGTAGCGGCGCTCGCCGGTGGTGATGGCCGTGATCTGGGCGCGCAAGTCGCCCAGGGCCCGCTCGGCCAGGCGCACGTTCATGGCGATGATGTCGATCAGGTCCTGGTTGACCACGCCCTCGCGCTGGTACTTCATGATGGGGATCTGGATCCCTTCGCTGAAGATGTCGGTGGTCACATTGCCCAGCGTGCCACCCACGTCCAGCCAGTGCGCCATGCAGCAGGTGAAGCCCTCGAGCCGCCCCTCATGGAACACCGGCATGGTGAAGGTGAAGTGGTTCAGGTGGCTGCCGGTGGTGTAGGCGTCGTTGGTGACCAGGATGTCGCCCGGGCGGATGTTGTCGTAGCCGAAGTGGCGAATCTTCGCCTTGACGGTTTCCGACATGCCCCGGATGAACATCGGCAGGCCCAGGCCGATGGAGACCGTGTCGCCCTCCTTGGTGAACAGCCCCACCGTGAAGTCCAGCGCTTCGTAGATGATGAGGTTGTAGGCCGTGCGGGTCAGGTTGGTCTTCATCTCCTCCGTCACGGCGTACAGGCCGTTGCGGATGATTTCCACAGTGACCGGGTCGACGGTCTTGAGCTCAGCGTTGGTGTTCATGTCCGATCACTCCCAATCTCGATTTGCAGGTTTCCAAGTTCATCCACGCGCAGCGCATCCCCGGGCTGAATCACCGTGGTGGAGGCGTGCTCTTCGATCAGGGCCGGGCCGGTGATCTGGTTGCCCGCCAGCAAGCGGTCGCGCAGGTAGACCGGCGTGTCGGCCCAGCCCGTGGCACGGAAGTACACCGGCTTGACGGCGCGCACCGCCGACGCTTCGGGCGCGGCGGCCCCTTGCGCCACGCTGTGCTTGGGCGGCTTCTTCATGGTGCCCAGCACGGTCACGCGCAGGCTCACCAGGTCGGCCGGTTCCTGGGGGGCCGAGGTGCCGTAGCGCACCTGGTGCAGCTCGTCGAACTGCTTCTTGATGGCTGCGCGGTCCTTGCCCTCAAAGAAGGCCAGCGGCAGGTCCACCGTCACGGCGTGCTCCTGGCCCACATAGCGCATGTCGGCGGCGCGCTCGATCACCACGCCGTCGGCCTGCACGCCGGACTGGGCCAGCGCGGCGCGCCCTTCTTCTTCCATCTTCTGGTAGGCGGCCTCGATCTCGTCGAAGGACAGGTCATTGAGCTTGCGGAACACCGAGCGCACATAGTCGTAGCGCAGGTCGGAGAACAACATGCCGTAGGCCGAGAAGTAGCCCGGCGCGTAAGGGATCAGCACCTTGCGGATGCCGATTTCGCGCGCAATCGCCGAGGCGTGCAGGGGGCCGGCACCGCCGTACACCACCATGGTGAAGCTGCCCGCGTCGAGCCCGCGCTCGGTGGTCACCGCCTTCACGGCATGCGACATCTGGGTCACGGCGATCTGCAAGATGCCATCGGCGGCCTGGGTCGCATCCAGGCCCAGGGGGCCGGCAATGCGCTCCTGCATCTGGCGCTGGCAAGCTGCCAGGTCCAGCTTGAGTTCACCGCCGAGGAAGTTGTCCGCGTCCAGGCGGCCCAGCACCAGGTTGGCATCGGTCACGGTGGGCTCGGTGCCGCCGCGGCCATAGGCCACCGGACCGGGGATGGAGCCGGCACTTTGCGGCCCCACGCGCAGCGCGTTGCCGGTCTCCACGCGGGCAATCGAGCCGCCGCCCGTGCCCACCTCGTGGATGTCCATCATCGGGATCTGGATCGGCAGCGCGCGTTCATAGCCGCCGATCAAGGCCGACCCGGTGGTCAGGGGGCGGCCCTCGCTGATGACGCCCGCCTTGGCCGTGGTGCCGCCCATGTCGAACGCGATCGCGTCACCCATGCCCAGCTGGGCGCAGATGGCCTGAGCGCCAATCACGCCCGCCGCGGGGCCCGATTCAAGCATGCGCACGCAACCGACCTTGGCGTGCTCGACCGGGAACAGGCCGCCGGTGGACTGCACGATGTAGAAGTCGCCCTCGAAGCCTTGCTGGCCCAGGTGGTCCTCCAGCTGGCCCAGGTACTCGGACACGCGCGGACCCACATAGGCGTTGGCCACCGCGGTGGAGACGCGTTCAAACTCGCGGTACTCCTGGCTCAGCTCGTGCGAAGCGCAGACAAAGGCGCCCGGCAGCTCTTCCTGCAGGATCTGCTTGACGCGCTGCTCGTGGCTCGGGTTGCGGTAGCTGTGCAACAGCAGCACGGCGACGGCCTCCACGCCCTCTCCTTTCAGGTCGCGGGCCAGTTCGCGCACGGCGGCCTCGTCCAGCGGCTTGTGGGTGCTGCCGTCGGCACGCAGGCGTTCGGCCACCTCGAAGCGCAGCGAACGCTTGACCAGGGGCTGGTGCTTGTTGAAGAACAGGTTGTAGGCGTCGGGGCGGTTGACGCGACCGATCTCATAGATGTCGCGGAAGCCCTCGGTGATCAGCAAGGCCGTCTTGGCGCCATTGCGCTCCAGCAGCGTGTTGATGGCGATGGTGGAGCCATGCAGGAACAGGTGACCGTCGCGCCAGTCGATCTTGGCGCTGTCGATCGTGGCCTGAATGCCTTTGACCAGCTCGCCGTGGGTGGACAGTGCCTTGCCAAACAGCAGGCGACCGCTGGCCTCGTCAAACGCGGCCATGTCGGTGAAGGTGCCGCCGATGTCGACGGCGATGCGCAGTTGGGGTTTGTGGGACATGCGGTTCTCCTTCTCAGCCCGCGCTGCGGTCGGTGCCGATGCGATTGCGCAACACACCCAGGCCCGTGATCTCGACTTCGACGACATCGCCCTCCTTCATGTAGAGCGGCGGTTCGCGTCGGTCGCCCACGCCACCCGGGGTGCCGGTGGCGATCACATCGCCCGGCGACAGCGGGGTGAAGCGCGACACATAGGCCACGATGGTCGGGATGTCGAAAATCAGGTCGGCCAGGCGGGCGTGCTGCATCACCTGCCCGTTGACGCGGGTCTCCAGCGTCATCTGGGTCACGTCGGCCACTTCGTCGCGGGTCAGCAGGTACGGCCCCAGGGGCCCGGTGCCGGGGAAGTTCTTGCCCGGCGTGAACTGGTGGGTGTGGCGCTGCCAGTCGCGCACGCTGACGTCGTTGAAGCAGGTGTAGCCAGCGATGTGCTCAAAAGCGTTCTCGGCCGCGATGTGCCGCCCGCCCCGACCCACCACGAAGGCCAGCTCGCCCTCCCAGTCAAAGCGCTCCGAGAACGCGGGCCGCAGCACCTCGTCGCCATGCGCCGCCAGGGAGTCTGCAAAGCGCAGGAACAGGGACGGGAACTCGCTGTCGGCGCGCTTGGTTTCGGCCACGTGGGTCTTGTAGTTGAGGCCCACGCAGATGACCTTGCCGGGCGCCGGGATCACCGGCAGGGCCTTGACCTGAGCGGGGTCGATGCGCTGGCCACCGCTTTGCACCTCGGCTGCCAGGGCCGGCAGCGCGTTGGCGGCCAGGACGGCCGTCAGGTCGGGGTAACGGGCCAGAAAGTCGGCGCCGGGGCTCACATAGGCATCACCTTGCACCACGCCGTAGCGGGCCTGGCCGTCTTGAATAAAGCTCACGAGTTTCACGGGGTCTCCTTGCGGTATGTCGATGACGGCAGACTGTAGGTTTGGCCGAGAAATCCAGATAGATGCAAATAAAGTCTTTCAGATATCTCCAAGAAGGCATATCAATACCCAGACCAATGCGGCCAGAATCGAGCCTGTGAACGCCCGGGCCGGGCCGCCGCCAAGCGCCGCGGCGCGGCCCGCCAAGGCGTGCCGCCAGGACGCCGTGGCTTTGGCCGACGCCCTGTTCCGTCAACCCCTGACCTGCGCCCGGCCCTGTGCACGGGCCTGAGACTTGCCCATGAACATCCAGGACTTTCGACTGTTCCTTGAAGTGGTGGAGGCCGGCAGCCTGACCAAGGTCGCGGCCCAGCGCCACACGGCGCAGTCGTACATCAGCCGCCAGGTCAGTGAACTGGAGAAGCAATGCGGTGGCGCCCTGTTTCGCCGCACCGGGCGCGGCGTGGTGCTGACCGAGTTCGGTGAATCGGTCGAGCGGCGGGTCCGTGTCTGGATCCGCGACAGCGAGGAGATGTTTGCCGACTTCCAGCAACTCTCGCGGGTGCCGATGGGCGATGTGAAGATCGGCATCCTGCCGTCGGCGGCCCACCCGCTGATGACCCAGGTGTTCCGGGAGTTGCGCAGCCACTTTCCCCAGATCCGCCTCAATGTGCGCGAGGGTCAGGGCGGCGAACTGGACGCCATGCTCGACACCGGGGCGGTGGACATGGCCATCCTGTTCCGCTACGAGCCGCCGCGCAGCCAGGAGGAGATCCACCTCGCCACCGCGGACACCTACCTGGTGTCGCGACCGGGCCTGCCCATCACCCAGTCCGGCACGGTGTCGTTTCAGCAGCTCAATGGCCTGCCCCTGGTGCTGCCGCGGCGCCCCTCGCACTGGCGATCGATCCTCGACGAGACCGCGCGCAGCCAGGGCTTTTCCTTGCAGGCAGAGATCGAAGCCGACTCCTTGCGCATGCAAAAAGAAATCCTCGCCGAAAGCGACGACCTGTGTGCGCTGCTGGGGCCTTTTTCGGTGCAGGAGGAGCTGCGCAGCGGCAAGCTGCAAGCGGCCAAGATCGTCGACCCGGACCTCAAACGCTACGTCACCCTGGCCTTGCCCAAACAAGGGCAGCTGACCCAGGCCCTGCGGGCGGTGTCCAGGATCATCAAGGACAAAGGCAGCTTGCTGGGCTACCACCCCAGCCCCTGAGGGCTGGCCAAGGCGCAGTGAGCGCCCACAAAAAAAACGCCCGGACTCCCCGAGACCGGGCGAATCGGGCGGCCCGCCTGGCGGGCCGCCCCTCGCATTGAAACCCTGCTCGCCGGCGCCGTCAGAACGAATGGCGGATGCCGAAGTCCATGCCGGTCCAGGTCGCGTTGGCCACCCCGGTCACACCGCCGCCGCTGAGCGCTGCCCCGTTGCGGTTGCGGATCTGCGAATAGGTGGTGTACACCGCGGTGCGCTTGGACAAATCGTGCACATAACCGATGGCCAACTGATGGGCCGAGCGCGCCGTGGCCGAGTTGTCCGTGACCTTGGCGTACGACAGCGGGATGTAGCCCGAGCCCAACTTGACCTTGGCGCCCAGCATCCAGCCGTTGGAGCGGTTGGGCCCGGCGACGGCGTTCTTGCTGTCGGTGAAGTACAAGGCGGACCCCGTGACGGCCCCCACCTTGTAACTGCCACCGAGGTTGCTGGTGCTGACCGCCCCGTTGGCCATGGCCGTGCGACCGGTGGCGACGGCCACATTGAGGTCGCCGCGGGTGTAGCCCACGCGCGCCCCCTGGTAGTTGCCGTTGTCCGGCGTGGCGGCATTGGAGGGCGCGTTGTTCACCGCAGCCATCAACTCGCCATACACGCCGTTCAGCTCTGGCAGGTGGTAGCCCACCGAATTGGAGGCACGCACGGCGGTCTGGACCGTCGAGACCCGGGTCAAGGCGCTTTGGGCGATGTTGGTGATGCCCCCCGCCCCCGCGGTGCCAAAGGGGTCAAAGGCGATCAGGTTCCAGTAGCTGGGCACAAAGCCCCGGCCCAGGCGCAACTCGCCCCATTGGCGCGAGATGAGGCTCAGCGACGCGCGCCGGTTGAACACCAGGCCCCCCACCGTGCCGGGGGTCGCGTTGTCGGCGCTGAGTGCGCCCCCCGTGCCACTGGCCACGTTCAATCCGGCATCCAGCACAAAGCCGGCAGACAAGCCGCCGCCCAGGTCCTCGGTCCCGCGGATGCCCAAGCGGCTGTACTGGTTGCCGCCGGTGCCAAACATCCGGGTGATGCTGTTGCCGCCCTGCGTCGCGTGCTGCACCGTGGTGTCCAAAACGCCATACAGCGTCACTGAGCTTTGCGCTGCGGCGTTGAGCGCGAGGCCGCAAAGCGCCAGCGGAAGTGCGATCTTTTTCAATGTTGTCTCCTGTCAAATCCTGGGGTTCACCGGTCTCTGCCGCCACCCGCAAGCGGTGGGAGCACCAGTCAGGCAACTCTAGGTTTGAGGCCGCCCGCGAGGTAGCAGCCATTCGGAGAAATCAGCCATCGCCCGGCAGGCATGGCAGCCCCCCGGGGCGGGGGCGCAGGTCAGCGGTCCGGGCCTCAGGCCGGCGCGTAGCGGAACGTGCCCATGGCCCGCGCCACGGTGCGCTGGGTGGCGTCGCGCAGTTCGGCTTCGCAAAAGCACACCGAGCGCCCCCCACCGGTGACCTGGCCATGGGCCAGCCAGCCCTCGGCAGGCGGCGCCGACGGCGCGGTGCCGGGGGCCCCATCCACCGCGACCGGGGGGGCGCAGAACACCAGGCTCAGGTCCGCCGCCACCACGGCGCGCTGCGGGTCGGTCAGGCGCTGGCGGGCGGCCGTGCGCAGCGCGTCGTGCAAGAGGCGAATGGGCAGCATCTCATCGGGGGCCATGGGGCAACTCCAGTCCTGGGGGCTCATCGGGGGGCGTGTCGGGCCAGGCCCGCCGGGGCCCGGGGCGCTGGCGGGCGTCGGCGAGCGCTGGTGGGCGCTGGCGAACATTGGCGACCGTTGGCGAATGCTGGCGCTCAATCGAGCTTGAAGCCGATCTCGGCCAGCATCTTCTGGTCACGGCCGAACTGGGCCCGGGCATAGTCGGCGTACTCCTGCGGGCTGGTCACCTGCGGCACCATGTCGAACAGATCGAGTTGTTTCAGGTAGGCCGGGTCGGTGGCCGCCTTGCGGAAGGCTTCATGCAGTCGTTGCTGCAACTCCGGCGGCAGGCGCTTCGGCGCCACCAGGCCGACCGGCGAATCAATCGAAAAGGGGTAGCCCAGCTCCTTGACGGTGGGCACGTCGGGGTAGTTCTTGAGGCGCTGGTCCATGAAGACGGCCAGCAAGCGCACCCGCCCCCCCTGCACCTGCGACCCGAAGCCCGGGTCGCCATACACGTCGAGGTGGCGCCCGATCAAGGCCTGAAAGGCTTCGGCCCCGCCTTTGAACGACACCATGTTGAACGCGGTGCCGGCCCCGCGCGCCAGGCGCTCGGCCGTGATGCGGTTGATGCTGATGGCCCCCACATTGCCCCAGCTGATGGCGCCTGGGCGGGCCTTGGCGTCGGCCATCAGGTCGGCCAAGGTGGCCCAGGGCGCGTCGCGCGCCACGCACACCCCCGTGACCATGCCAAACAGGCTGCCGAGGTAGGTGAAGTCTTTCAGCGGGTCCCAGCTCACACGCTGCACCAGGGGAGCGCGGATCACCGAGTTGTGCATCACCGCAATGGTGTAGCCATCGCCCTCGCTCAGGCGGGCCAGGTTGGCCGTGCCCGCCACCCCACCGGCGCCGGGCTGGTGCATCAGCACCACCGGCTGGCCCAGCTCGCGCGAGGCGGCCTCGGCCAGGCTGCGAAACACCGGGTCAAACGAGCCCCCGGCCGGAAACGGCAGCACCAGCTGAATCGGCTTGCTGGGAAAGCGGTCCTGGGCCTGTGCGGCGCCCGTCAGGCTGGCCAGGCCCGCAGCGGACACCCCGGCCAGCCATTGGCGTCGGGTGGTTGGGCGCAGTGAGTGGGTCATGTTTGTCTCCTGATCGTTGGTTGTGAGGACGTGTCGTCCTGGGATGGCACTGACAAAAAAGATCGCCCTGCGGGCCCCCTCAGCGCGGGGCCTGCGGCAGCGGCAGGTAGCGGAAGCTGCCCTGCGCGCGCGCCACCACGCGCCCATCGGCGTCGCTGACCACGGCCCGGCAGGTGGCCACCTGCGCATCGCAGGCCAGCAGCTCGCCGTCGCAGGTCAGCCGGCCCCGACCGGGCTCGAGGAAACTGGTGTTCAGGTTCAGCGTGACGGCGGTGCATTCAAAGTTCCGGTGCGACACCGCCGCACTGGCCATGGCCACGTCGAGCAGGGTGACCACCACGCCGCCGTGCACCGCGCCGATGACATTGCCCAGCTCTTCGCGGGCCTCCAGGCTCAGGCGGGCCCGGCCGCCCTCGGAGAACTCACGCTGCATTTGCAGCCAGGCCATGAAGGGGACCTGGCCAAAGATCTGCCGCGGGTCCTGCACGGCCACCGGCTGCGGCCCGCCGACGCCGCTCATGCGGCCACCTGCTGACGCAGCACGGTCTTGAGCACCTTGCCGGCGGCCGACAAGGGCAGTGCCGGCAACACGCTGAGGCCACGCGGGCACTTGTAGCCAGCCAGGTGGTCGCGGCACCAGTCGCGCAGCGCGGGCAGCGGCAGCTGTTCGGCCGCGGCCCCATCGGCCAGCACCACCACGGCGTGCACCCGCTCGCCCCAGTGCGGGTCGGGCAAGCCGATCACCGCCGCCTGCGACACCAGCGGGTGGGTGCGCAGCACGCCCTCGACCTCGGCGCAGTAGACGTTCTCGCCCCCGGTGATGATCATGTCCTTCAGGCGGTCGACGATGAACAGGTAGCCCTGCGCATCCATGCGCCCGGCGTCGCCGGTGTGGAACCAGCCGTCGCGCAGCGCCTCGGCACTGGCCTGGGGCAGCTTCCAGTAGCCCCGGGTCACCATGGGGCCCCGCACCACCACCTCGCCGACCTGGCCCGGCGGCAGGTCGCGCCCGTGCTCGTCGACGATGCGGATCTCCGAGCCCAGGCCCGCGCGCCCCACCGAGTTGAGCCGGCCCTGCGCCAGCGCCACCGGGTCGCGGTGGTTGGGCGGCAGATTGATGCAGACCGCCCCCGCGGTTTCGGTCAAACCGTAGGCCTGAAAGAACTCCGCGTGCGGCCAGGCCTGCAAGGCCCGCTGCAACAGATCGGTGGGCATGGGCGCCGCACCGAACGCGATGCGGTCAATGCTGCGCACCCGCGCCGGGCTGAAGCCCGGGTCGTCCATCAGCGCCTGCAGCATGGTGGGCACCAGGATGACATCGGTGATGCCTTGGCGCTCCACCACATCGAGCACCGAGGTCGGTTTGAACTGGGCCAGGGTGAGGCAGCGGCCACCGACCAGGGTCTGGCCCACCAGGCGCCCGAGGCCCGCCACATGGAACAGCGGCGCCACCAGCAAGGCGACCGAATCGGGGGCGTTGTTCAGCTCGGCGCCGCGCGTCATGGACGCGGTCCAGAAGTTGGCATGGCTCAACATCACGCCTTTGGAGCGCCCGGTGGTGCCCCCGGTGTACAGGATGGCGGCGAGTTCATCGCCGCCCACCCGCAGGTCAGGCAAGGGGGCCAGCGCCCGGGCAGCCTTTGCCAGCGCCGTGAAATCAATCACCGGCAGCGGCAGGCCCTGGGCCAAAGGGGCCAGGCCTTCGTCCACCACCAGCACCTTGGCGCCGCAGTCGTCCACCGCGTAGGCCACCTCGGGGGCGCTCCAGCGCACATTGAGCGGACAGGCCACGGCGCCCAGCCACCAGCAGGCGAACAGCGCGCGCACCAGCCAGTCGTTGTTGGGCGCCAGCAAGGCGACCCGGTCCCCGGCCTGCACCCCCTGGGCCTGCAGGGCCGCCGCGTGGCAGGCCGTGTCGTGCAGCAACTGCGCAAAGGTGTGGTGGCGCTCGGGGCCCTCGCCAACATGGCTCAGAGCGGTCTTCTCGGGGTGTCGCTGCAATGATCGGTGCAGGCCTTGGGTCAGGTACACGGCGGGGCTTCCTGGGTGAGGGTCGATCGGACGGTTCGAGCCGCCAATGTAGAGAGCCCCCCGCCCCGCGCCAATGGCCCATTTGCCCAATGCACATGGCGGAAACTGACACGCTCAGGGTTCACCCTTGTGCGGCGCGAAACACTGCATTCCTCGGGCCGGGTCTTCTGCCAGCGCCCAGTGGCCCGCACAGTCAAGGCATCGGCTGCCACCGGGGCAGCCCATCAACCCACTGCAGGAGCCCCCCATGAGCCGCGCCTATGCCGACCTTGCTTTCACCCCCACCGTCCGGGCCTGGCAGACCCGCATGGGCAGCCGCGCGGCGTACGCCCGGCTGGACGGACCGGTTGACCGCCATGCGGCGCTGACGGGGCTGGAAGCCGCCTTCATTGCCGCCCGTGACGGCTTCTACCAAGCCTCGGTCAGCGAGACCGGTTGGCCCTACGTGCAATACCGCGGTGGCCCGGCCGGCTTCCTCCAGGTCCTCGACGCTCAGACGCTGGCCTACGCCGACTTTCGGGGCAACCGCCAGTACATCAGCGCGGGCAACCTGGCGGGCCAGGACCGGGTGTCGCTGCTGCTGATGGACTACGCCCAGCAACAGCGCCTGAAGATCCTTGGGCGGGTGCGCCTGATTGAAGCCGCTCAACAACCCGAATTGATGGCCCAGCTGCAACCCACAGACTACCGGGCCCAGGTCGAACGCGCGGTGGTCATCACCGTCGAAGCCTTTGACTGGAACTGCCCGCAGCACATCACACCGCGCTTCACCGAGGCCGAGGTCGAACAGGCTGTGCAACCGCTGCGCAAGGCCCTGGCCGAGGCCCAGGAACAGGTGCGCGCGCTGCAGGCACAGGCCGCGTTTCGGGCCAGCCCCCCGGCGGCGGCGGCCGCGGACTGAGGGCGGGGCGGCGTCAGTCCGCGGCCGCGAGCCGGGCCCGCAGGCGTTCGATCGCCAGGTCCAGAAAGGCGCGCGCCTTGAGCGAGGCATGACGCCCCTCGCGGTGCACCAGGTGCACCGGCAGGGGCGCGGGCTCGTAGGCCTCCAGCACGGGCTGCAGCGCGCCGCTGCGCACGTGCGCCTCCACCTGGTAGGACAGCAAACGCGTCAAACCAAAGCCCCCCAGCGCGGCCGCCATCGCCGCATCGTTGGTGGTGGTCTGCAGCCGGGGCGCCAGCTTCACCACCTGCACCTCGCCACCGGACCGAAAGCGCCACTCGGGCGCCGGTGTGGCGCCCTGGGCCACGATCAGGGTGTGTGCGGCCAGGTCCTCGGGCCGCTGCGGCGTGCCCTGAAGTGCCAGGTAGGCGGGCGCTGCACACACCACGCGGCGCACCGCCCCCACCCGGATGGCCTGCAGGCTGGAGTCAGGCAACTCGCCGATGCGCACGGCCACATCCACACCTTCGTCGGTCAGGTTCACCACCCGGTCCAGGAACCAGCACGAGGTGTTGACCTCGGGGTAACGCTGCAGGAACTCGGTCACCACGGGCGTCACATACAGCGCGCCAAACAGCACCGGCGCCGTCACCGTCAAGCGCCCGCGCGGGGTGCCGTGCAGGCCCCGGATGGCTTCGTCGGCCTCGGCCAGCTCGGCCAGGATGCGGCGGCAGTCTTCCACGTAGCGGGCACCGGCCTCGGTCACCCGGACCACCCGCGTGGTGCGGGTCAGCAAGCGCGCGCCCAGTTGTGACTCCAGCTCGGTGATGGCCCGCGTCACCGCGGGGGGCGACAGCCCCAACTGACGGGCCGCACCGGCGAAGCCGTTGGCATCGACCACCGCGACGAAGACGTTGATGAGGTGCAAGCGGTCCATTATTCCTCCAGCCGTAACGGTGTGATGGTTTTCGTGATTATTCTAATCATGCAGCGTTTCAGAGACAGTTCAGTCCTCGGTGGCAACCGCCGCCGAATCAACGCCGCGAGTCGCTCGCCCAACCCTGGAGTTTGAACATGTCCCGTCTCAGCATCCCCACTTTCGAACAGGCCCACGCCGCAGCCCAGCCGCTGTTGAGTGCAGTCCAAAAGCAGCTTGGTGTGCTGCCCAACCTCATGAAGCTGGCGGGCCACAGCCCGGCCGGGCTGGAAGGCTACCTGGCGCTCAGCGGGGCCTTGGCCAAGGGCCAGCTCAGTGTTCAGCTGCGCGAGCGCATCGCGCTGACCGTGGCCGAGTTCAACGGCTGCGACTACTGCCTGTCGGTGCACAGCTACCTGGCGGCCAACGCGGTCAAGATCCCGGCCCGCGAGATCGAGGCCGCACGCGACGGTCGCTCTGAAGACGCCCGCACCCACGCCGCGCTGCAGTTTGCCCGCCGGGTGGCTGAATCACGCGGCCGCGTGGCCGACGCCGACCTGACGACCTTGCGCAGCGCCGGCTTTGACGAGGCCGCGGTGGTCGAGATCGTGCTCAACGTGGCGCTCAATGGGCTGACCAACTACCTCAACAACGTGGCCGCCACGGACATTGACTTCCCCGTGGTCCAGGCCCGTCAAGCCGCTTGAAGTGAGCCGCGCGCAGGGCTCGGCCCGGCGGCTGGCCCTGCTCAGGCCGCCTTGCTGGGGCCGCGCAGCCCCGTAGGCTGGCCCTGGGCTTCGGCCACCAGCCAGTCCTTGAACAGCTTGAGGGTGGGGGTCTCGGCCTTGTGCTCGGGGTAGGCCAGGTAGTAGGCCCGGTCGCTGGGGCAGGCGTGGTTGATCGGGATGATCAAGCGCCCCGAGGCAATGTCGCCGCCCAGGTCGTACTCGGGCACCAAGGCCACCCCCAGGCCCACCACCGCGGCCTCCAGCGACATGAAGAACAGCTCGTAGCTCGGCCCCGCCAGCTCGTTGCCGGGCATGTGGCCCAGGGATTCGAACCACTGGCGCCACGCATAGGGCCGCGTGCTCTGCTGCAACAGCGGCAGTTGCGCCATTTCTTCGGGCGTGAGGTGGGTTCTCGGGGCGATCAGGTCGGGGCTGCACACCGGGATCAGGGTTTCGGTCATCAAGCGGGTGGTGGTGGCGCCGGGCCAGTTGCCGTCACCGGCGTAGATGGCCGCATCGATGCGGGTGTCATCGAACAGGAAAGGGCGGGTTCGGCTGCTCAGGTTGATGGTGATGTCCGGGTGCCGCTTGGAGAACGCCGCCAGGCGCGGGATCAGCCAGCGTGTGCCAAAGGTGGGCACCACCGCCAACTCCAGCCGCCCGCCGCGCCCCTGGCGCGCCATCAGGTCGAGCGTGTCGCGCTCCACATCGTCCAGGCGCTGGGTGACCTGGCGGTGGTAGACCTCGCCCGCCTCCGTCAACAGCACGCCGCGCCGTGTGCGGCGAAACAGCTTGACGCCCAAAAAATCTTCAAGCCCGCCAATCTGGCGGCAGATGGCGCTTTGTGTCAGCGACAACTCGTGCGCCGCCTCGGTGAAGCTGGAGTGCCGAGCAGCGGCCTCAAAAGCGCTCAAGGCACTGGTACTGGGGATTTTTCTTCGCATGGCGCCATTCTGCTTCGGAGTGCAAAAAACGCAATGCATAGTGAAAAGATATCGTTTGAATGGCGAACATCCCCTCTATACAGTCCGGCAGTCTGAATTAACAAATGACTTGAATGCAGATCTAAGGGTTTTCCCCGGCCTGCAAGGCCGTCTCCGCCACCGAAGGGCATGACGGTCAAGACCCATCACTTCTTCGCTACGAAAGTCGAACATGAAACTTCTGTCGTTCCAATACCAGGGTGTGGCCTCCTGGGGCGCCATCGTCGGTGACCACGTCGCCGACCTCGGCCGCGCCTTTCCCCAGTACCCGACCCTGCAGTCGTACCTGGCGGCCGGCCGCCTGGCCAACCTGGCCCACGACACCGCCTGGGTGAAGGCCGATGTGCCGCTGGCCGAGATCGAGTACCTGCCCGTCATCACCCAGCCCGAGAAAATCATCTGCGCGATCCGCAACTACCACGACCACCACAAGGAAGTCGTGGCAGCCGGACTGGACCGCGAACTCTCTAGCCACCCGCCCATCTTCCTGCGCACCTGGCGCTCGCAAGTGGCCCATGGCCAGCCGATCCTGCGCCCGCACTGCTCGGACTCGCTGGACTGGGAGGGCGAGCTGGCGGTGGTGATCGGTCGCAGCGGCCGCAACATCCCCGAGGACCAGGCCCACAACCATGTGGCGGGCTACTCGATCTACAACGACGCCAGCATCCGCGAATGGCAGTTCCACGCCAAGGCGATTGCCGCGGGCAAGAACTTCGAGTCCACCGGCGCCTTCGGCCCCTGGATGGTCACCGCCGACGAGATCGACCCGGCGCGCCCACTCGAGCTGAGCACCCGCCTCAACGGCGAGCGCATGCAAAGCACCAACACCGGCAACATGATCTTCTCGGTGGCGCAGCAGATCGCCTACGCCTCCACCATCTTCACGCTGGTGCCCGGCGACGTGATCGTCACGGGCACGCCTGGTGGCGTGGGCTGGAGCCGCAAGCCGCCGCGCTTCATGGTGCCCGGCGATGTGGTCGAGGTGGAGATCGAAGGCATCGGCGTGTTGAGCAACCCCGTGGCCCAAGCCCGTCAATAAGAAGTCCGGTCCACCGGAGGAGACACCCATGATGATGACGCGCAGGCAGGCTGGATTCGCCCTCGGATCAGCCTGTCTCATGGGCCTGACAGACAGCCAGGCCCAAACCCCCAAGTACCCCGAACGCCCTCTGCGGGTGCTGCACGGCTTTGGCGCCGGCGGCAACGCCGACACCGTGGCCCGCATCCTGGCCGCAGAAATGGGCAAGGGCTTGGGCCAGGCGGTGATCGTGGAGCCCAAACCCGGCGCTGGTGGCACGATCGCCTCCGGCACCGTGGCCAGCGCCAAACCCGACGGCTACACCCTGCTGCTGGCCACCGGGGGCCACGCCATCGCGGGCGCCCTGTACGACCGCCTGCCTTACGACACGGTCAAATCGTTCCAGGCCGTGTCGGCGGTGACCAGCTTCCCCTTCCTGATCGTGGCCCAGGCGGGCAGCAAGTTCAACCACCTGCAGGACCTGCTGAAAGCCGCCAAGTCCCGCAGCCAGGAACTCACCTTCGGCTCGGCCGGGGTCGGCACCGGGCAGCACATGGCCGGCGCCTGGCTGGCCCAGCAGGCGGGCATCAACCTGACCCATGTGCCCTACCGCGGCGAGAGCGCGTCCATGACCGGCCTCCTCAGCGGGGAGGTGGACCTGGTCGTGGTGGCGCCCACCACCGCCGTGCAGCACATCAAGGCCGGCAAATTGCAGGCCCTGGCCACCACCGGGCTGAACCGCTGGAGCGGCATGCCCGAGGTGCGCACCGTGGCCGAGCAAGGGGTGGCCCAGTTCGAGGTGCGCTCGTGGACGGCCCTGCTGGCCCCGGCCGGCCTGCCCAAACCGCAGCTCGACCGGCTGCAGGCCGAAGTCCGCCGCGCGCTGGCCGAGGACAGCGTCCGCACCCGCCTTGAAGAAGCCACCGGGGGCGAGGTCAAGGCCAGCACACCGGCCGACCTGCAAGCCACGATTCAAAGCGACCTCAAGCGTTGGACCCAACTGGTCAAAGACGCCAACATTCAAAAGGAATAACGATGAAAGTCCTGCGCCCGACGCCCGCCCACTTTGGCATCTACGCCTTCGACCTCGACAAGATGGTCGATTTCTACACCCGGGTGTTCCGCCTCACGATCACCGACGAAGGCATTGGCAAGAACTTTGGCAACCGGCTGGTGTTCATGAGCGCCACCGAAGACCAGCACCACCAGTTCGTGCTGTCGGCTGGCCGTTCGGCCGAATCACCGGTCAGCACCATCATGCAGGCCTCGTTCATCGTGCCCGACCTGGCCGAGTTGCGCTGGAACCGCGAACAGGCCGAGGCCCTGGGGGCGACCCAGATCCAACCCATGAACCACGGCAACGCCTGGTCGGTGTACTACTTTGACCCCGAGGGCAACCGCGTCGAGGTCTACATGGACACGCCCTACTACGTGAACCAGCCTTACGGCGTGCCGCTGGACCTGAGCAAGAGCGAAGACGAACTGCTGCGCGAAACCGAGGCCCTGGTGCGCGACGACCCCAGCTTCATGCCGCTGGCCGAGTGGCAGGCCCGCTTCCGGGCCCAGGGCGCAGGGAGCCGTGGATGAAGCGCAATTTCATTGGCGGGCAATGGGTGGACGGCGCCAGATCGGTGCCCAACATCAACCCCTCGGACCTCAGCGATGTGATCGACCTGTACGCGCAGGCCGACGTGGCCCAGGCCCGCGATGCCGTCGCTGCGGCCAGCGCCGCCGCCCCCGAGTGGGCGGCCACCACGCCCCAGCAGCGCTTTGACGTGCTGGACCGGGTGGGCACCGAACTGCTGGCGCGCAGCCAGGAACTGGGCGACCTGCTGGCCCGCGAAGAAGGCAAGACCCTGCCCGAGGCCATTGGCGAGGTCACCCGCGCCGGCCAGATCTTCAAGTACTTTGCAGGCGAAGCGCTGCGCCTGAACGGCGACCTGCTGCCCTCGGTGCGGCCCGGCATCAGCGTGGAGATCACCCGCGAGCCGCTGGGCGTGGTGACCCTGATCACCCCCTGGAACTTTCCGATCGCCATCCCGGCCTGGAAGATCGCCCCGGCCCTGGCCTACGGCAACTGCGTGGTCTTCAAGCCCGCTGAATTGGTGCCCGGCTCGGCCTGGGCGCTGGCCGAGATCCTGTCGCGCAGCGGCCTGCCGGCCGGGGCCTTCAACCTGGTGATGGGCTCAGGCGCCGAACTGGGTGGGGCCCTGATCGAGGACCCGCGGGTGCAAGGCGTCAGCTTCACCGGCTCGCAGTCAACCGGTCGGCGCATCGCGCAGACCTGCACCGCCCACGGCGTCAAGTTCCAGCTGGAGATGGGGGGCAAGAACCCCTTGATCGTGCTCGACGACGCCGACCTCGCGGTGGCCGTGAACTGCGCGGTGCAAGGGGCCTTTTTCTCGACCGGCCAACGCTGCACGGCCACCAGCCGCCTCATCGTGACCGACGGCATCCACGACCGCTTCGTGGCCGCCCTGATCGAGCGCATGGGCCAATTGCGCATCGGTGATGCGCGTGCCCCAGGCATCGACCTGGGCCCCGTGGTGGACGAGCGCCAGCTGGCCATCGACCTGGGCTACATTACCTCGGCGCAAAGCGAAGGGGCCACGCGGGCTTTTGGTGGCCAGCACCGCGAACGCGACGAACGCGGGCTGGCGGGCTTCTTCCTGACGCCAGCCCTGTTCACCGACACCCACCCCGACATGCGCATCAACTGCGAAGAGGTGTTTGGCCCGGTCGCCACCGTGCAACGGGCGCGCCACTATGAAGAGGCGCTGGCCCTGGCCAACAACACCCCCTTCGGCCTGTCGAGCGGCCTGTGCACCACCAGCCTGCGCCACGCGACCCACTTCAAACGCCACGCCCAGGCTGGCATGGTGATGGTCAACACCCCCACGGCCGGGGCCGACTACCACGTCCCCTTCGGCGGCCGCAAGGCCTCCAGCATGGGCGCACGCGAGCAAGGCCGTTACGCCAGCGAGTTCTACACCACGGTGAAGACCGCCTACACCGCCGCCTGAGGTGCCGCCATGACCCCTTCCTCGACCCCCGCCATGATCTCTGCCCAACAGCAACTGTTCCTCAGTGCCCGCACGCATTCGCGCTTTCTGGACCGCGCCATCCCCGATGAGCTGCTGCACGCCCTCTACGAACTGGCCAAATGGGGCCCCACCTCCATGAACACACAACCGGCGCGCTACGTGTTCGTGCGCAGCGCCGAAGCCAAGGCCCGCCTGCGCGCCTGCGTGGCCCCGGGCAATGTGGACAAGGTGGACGCGGCGCCCGTGACCGTGATCGTGGCGCAGGACACGCAGTTCTTTGAGCACCTGCCGACCCAGTTCCCCCACGCCCCCCAGGCAGCCGACGGCTTTGCCAAAGACGCGGCACTGGCCCAGGGCACCGCGGCGCGCAACAGCAGCCTGCAAGGCGGCTACCTGATCATGGCCGCCCGCCTGCTGGGCCTGGACTGCGGCCCCATGAGCGGCTTCAACGCCCAGGCGCTGGACGCGGCGTTCTTCCCTGACGGACGCTACCGCAGCAACTTCCTCATCAACCTCGGTTGCGGCGACCCGGCCGCACTTCGCCCACGTGGCCCGCGCCTGCCTTTCGAGGCCGTGGCCCGCATCCTGTAAGGGGTCTTTCATGCCATTCATTGAAGTCAAGATCATCGAGGGCGTGCTGCCCGACGAGAAGATGCCTGAACTGATCGCGGCCCTGACGAACGCGGTGGTCCAGGTCGGCGGCGAAGGCTTTCGCCCCATGACCCGCTGCGTGGTGCAGGAAGTGCGCAGCGGCTGGTGGGGCGCGGGCGGCAAACCGCTGACCACCGACATCGCCCTCAGCGGCCTGCAGGCCAGCGCGGCGCAAACCGCCCGCGGCCCGTCCTGAGGCCCCCTCACCCTGGCGGGTCGCCCGCCCGGCCCGGCAGGCTTTGACCGGCCCCGGCCGCCCCGCGTGAGCGTCACGCGTCAGCCCCCGCAGCGGACGCCGGCGCCCGCCCCCCCTGCCACCGCCATGCGCGGTGGTGAGCGCGCGATCGCCGCCCAGGCCGTGATCGCGCCTCGTTCACGGCCTGGCCCCCCGCCACGCCCTGCGCCACCCCGTTCCCCCCAACACCACCAGCCGCGCGACAGGCTGGGGATCCGTCACGCCCTCAACACCTCCAAGGAGACACCACATGCCCGCCCACCACACCCCCACCCGCCGCCTGCCGAGCCCCGTCCAGGCGGGTGCCGCCCTCGCCCTGGCCGGCTTGGCGGCCAGCCTGCCCGGCCAGGCCCTGGCCCAGACCAACACCGGCTCGAACGTGCAGATCTATGGCTTGCTCGATGCCGCCGTGGGCCGCATGCACAGCACCTCGGGCGTCAATGCCCAGGAGCGGCCGGCCCAAAAGCAGTTCAGTGGCGGTCTGTCCACCAGCCGCTGGGGCATTCAGGGCCGCGAGGACCTGGGCGATGGCCGCCAGGCGCAGTTCGACCTGTCCTCGTTCATCCGCAATGAGTCCGGTGCCGCGGGCCGCAGCGATGCCTTGCCGGCCCCGGTCAACGTGGCGGCCGACCCCTACTTCTCGCGGGCCGCCTGGCTGGGCCTCAGCGATGCCAAGCTGGGCCGGCTGCGGCTGGGCAACATCACGACCTTGATGTTCGTGAACTCGATCAGCAGCAACGCGCTGGGCGACAGCACCACCTTCTCGCCCATCAACCTGCTCACCTTCGTGGGCTCGCCGTTGTCCGGGGGCACCGCGTGGGCCAGCTCGGTGGTCTACGACAGCCCGGTGGTCAACGGGCTGTCGGGTTCGCTGGCCTATGCCGCCTCGCAAAACCAGGGGGGCCCCAACACGGCGGCGCGGGTGGCCTATGAGCAAGGGGCTTTCAGCACCGCCGTGGCCCTGCAGACCGTCAACCGCAACCCCCAGACCTTTGCCGATGGCACCTCGTCCAACAACACCCGGGCCTGGCAGTGGGCCGCCAGCTACGACTTCAAGCCCTTGAAGGTGTTTGGCCACCTGGGACAGATCGACAACCGGGGCACGGCCAACGCGCCACTGTCGGTGCAGTACCGCGTGTGGGACCTGAGCGCCATCCTGACCGCCGGGTCGGGCCGCTGGATTGCGGCCTACGGCTCACGCCGAACCGGTGACACCCCGGTGGCCGTGGCGGTCACGGCCGCCGGGGGCAATGTGTCGCGCCAGGTGCTGACCCTGGGCTATGACCACCACCTGTCGCCGCGCACCGAGGTCTACACCTTGCTGGCGCGCGACCAGACCCGCACCCGCCAGGTGCCGACCGCCCCGACCGTGGTCTCGGCCAGCGGCACCAACTTCGCCATCGGCATCCGCCACCGTTTCTGAGTCCCCTGCCGGTTTGAGCCGCCCCGAGGGGCGGCTCTTTTTTGGGCCACCGCCCGCTCGTCCCGCCGCCGCCCGGACCACCTGGCCCCGCCCCTTTTTGCTTTGTGAAGTCACCCCCATGCAGTCCCTCCGATTCAAGCGCCGCCAACTGCTGTTGAGCAGCAGCGCCAGCGTCCTCGCCACCCTGCCCGGCCTCAGCTCCGCGCAAGACCGCCCCTTGCGGCGGCTGCTGGTGGGCTTTCCCCCCGGGGGCACGGCCGACAGCCTGGGCCGCGCCCTGGCCGCCCAAGCGCCGGAGTCCCGAGGGGTCTACGTCGTCGACAACAAGTCGGGCGCTGCCGGACAGCTGGCGGTCCAGGCCACACTGCAGGCCCCGGCAGACGGCAACACCCTGCTGCTGACCCCGTCCTCGGTGCTGACACTGGCCCCGCTGCTCTACAAAACGCCCCTGTTCAACCCACTGCGCGACCTGCAGCCCCTGGCTGGCCTGGGCGACCACGCGTTTGCGCTGGCGGTGGGGGGCCGCTCAGGCATCAACACCCTGGCCGAGTTCATCCAGCGGGTCAAGAGCCAGCCCACCTCGGCCACTTACGCCACGCCGGGCCTGGGCAGCGCGCCGCATTTTCTGGGCGTGCAGATGGGACGCGAACTGAACACCCCCCTGACCCATGTGCCCTACCGGGGCGTGGCGCCGGGCTTGCAGGACCTGATGGCCGGGCAGGTGATGTGCACCTTCAACCCGCTGCCCACCCTGCTGGACTTGCACCACAGCGGCCGCATCCGCATCCTGGCGGTCACCAGCCCGACACGCCTGGCCTCGCTGCCCGAGGTGCCCACCTTCGCCCAGGCGGGCTGGCCCAGCCTGCAACTGGTGGAGTGGTATGGCCTGTTTGCATCGGCCAAAACGCCGGCGGCCACGCTGGCCACCCTGAGCGCCGAGCTGCAGGGCAGCCTCAAGACCCCAGGCATGCAGGACGCCGCCAAACGGCTGGAGATCAACCTGCGCCACGAGGACGCAGCCGCACTCGGCAAGCTCGTGGTGCAGGACCTGGAACGATGGAAGGGCCTGGTGGCCCAGTCGGGTGTGCAACTGGACTGAGCCGCCCCAGGCCGGGGCACTGCCCCGGCCCTGGCCCTGTCAGTCCTCACCGGTCACCCCGCCGACTGGCGCTGCGGGGCCGGCGCGAAGAAGGCAGGAAGAAGGCAGGAAGTAGAAAGGGAGAGAAGGAGAGCGAGGGAGCGAGGGAGGATGCGCGAAGACGCAGCACCCACAGAGCGGAGGCCCCCCCGGGGGCCTCCGCGGGGGTGAGGGGCCTTCCGCCCCCCCCCCCCCGGCAGGACTTGCAGGCGAAGCTGTCGGCCTGCTCCGGGTGACCGCCTTGGTAGCGGGCCACCAGCGGGTAGGGGCACAGCGGTCGGGTGCGCGTCGGTGACCAATTGCTCGGCAGGTCGGTGTTGACACCACCGGCATTGCCCGCGCCCCGCGCGCTGGCCACCAGGCGCTGCGGCGCGGTGCCGGCCTCAACCCAGTCGATCAGCGCACTCAGCGAGTCGTACTGGTCGGTGGCGGGTCCGCCGCGCGAATGGCCCATGCCGGGCACCACAAAGACGCGGGCGAAGCGGTCCGCCTGGCCCCCGTAGTTGAGGTTGACCGAGCGGTACCAGGACAGCGTGTCGTCGAGCGAAAAGATCGGGTCGGCGCCACCATGGATGACCATCATCTTGGCGCCGCGATCGCGCAGGGCGTCCAAGCGGAACGGGTTGGGCGGGGTCATGAACGACAAGGCGCTCTCGGTGTAGACGCCGCTGGTGGCGAAGATCTTCGGGGCCTCGGTGTCGAGGTTGAACTTCAGGGCAAACGCCGCCGTCTTGCTGGTGTCCGTGGCCATGCTCAGGTCGGTGCTGGGCGGCGAAGAGAAGATGTAGCCCACCGACACGGGGTTGCGCGCCGTGCGCAGCGAGTTGCGGAACTTCCAGTCGGCCCAGCCACTGTGGGACAGGCCCGGGTCAAACGGGAAGCCGGTGTAGATCACCTCGCCCGCGCTGGTGCGCACCGGTTCGTAGACCTTGGCCAGCACCGCTTTCTGGGGGCTGGTCAGGCAACTGCCGTCGCGGCCTGCGCTGCAGGTGGGCACGTCACGGATCGGGTCAAAAGCCCGCTGGCAAGCCTCCAGGTCTTGCACCAGGCCGTCGGCCAGGCCGTCCAGCGCGTCGCAGCGCGCCAGGATGGCATTGGCCACCACCTGCCGCTCGCTGGCCGGCAAGGCCGACTCGTAGTCGGGCTGGTTGTTCACCACCCGGGTCGTGACCACGGTGTCCCACAGCTTCACGTTGGACAGGTTGGCCACCGCGGCGCGTGGCAGGTTGAGGCCCGGCGAATGGGCCAGCACCCCGTCGTACCAGCTGGGGTAGCGCGAGGCGGCCACCATCGCGTGGCGCCCGCCGTTGGAAGTGCCCGCGATGTAGGACCGGTCGGGTTCCTTGCCGTAGGCAGCCTTGATCAAGGCCTTGGCCATGGGCGTCAAAGCCCCGACGGCCTGGTAGCCGTAGTCCAGCCGCGCCTGGGGGTCCAGGCCAAACAAGGGGTTCTGGGCGGCGCTGTGGCCAGCGTCCGAGCTGATCACCGCGAGGCCCATCTGCAGCGCATTGCGCAGCATGCCGCCGCTGCCAATCGAGGCCCCATCCGCCAACACCACCACACCGTCGGTGCCGCCATTGCCCTGGTAGAGAAAGCGGCCCGCCCAGTTCCTGGGCAGGCGCATCTCAAAACCGATGGCGTAGCTCTGCCCATCCACCGGGCTGACGCGCTCATTCATCTTGCCGGTGACCCGGCAATGCTCGCCCACGGCCTGCCCTGCGTTGGTCAGGCCCCCGGCGGGAACCAGTTCGGTGCTCAAGATGCGGGTCTTGGCGAAGCTGAAACGCGAAGCCAAATCGAGGCAGTTGGCCAAGGGGGCGGGTTGCGCCGCGCTAAGGCGGGGCAGTGTGGGCTCGGTGGCAGCGTCGCCGCCGCCGCAAGCCATCAACAGGCAGGCCGAAGCGGCCCCCAGCCCGAGGGTGAAATATCGCATGGTGTTGTGTCTCCGTGGCCGCGGGGTGCGGCCTGTGGGGTGAGGTCCGAAACCGATGTCCAGGCGTGTCCGGGGCCACACAACGGCGTGGCACCCGCGGGGGCATCCTGGCTCGGATTGCAAATGAGGAACTATTCAATTCACTCAACGGCACTCTATCCAGCGAGGCAGGCGCAAACAAACGTTATTTCTTCAGCCTCTTGTGCGGCAAACGCACTTTTAAATGCAGAACCAGCGATCGATCGATGGCCCCATCCGAACGCAATTGGCGCCCGTGAAGGCCGGTTAGCCATCGCTGTCACAAAACAATTCAATATTTCTTGTATAGTTGATTCATGCAAGAAACCGATGTCGTCCGTTCCCTCGCCGCACTGGCCCAGGAAGTGCGCCTGCGCGTGTTCCGCGCGCTGGTGGTGGCGGGGCCCGAGGGGCTGACGCCCAGCGTGCTCAGCGAGCAACTGGCCGTGGCACCCAACACCTTGTCGTTCCACCTCAAGGAGCTGGTGCACGCGGGCCTGATCAGCCAGGAGCGCCAGGGCCGCAACCTGATTTACCGCGCCAGCTTCGACACCATGAACGCCCTCTTGACCTACCTGACCGACAACTGCTGCCAGGGCGCCAGTTGCCTGACGCCGTCGGCCACCGCCCCGGCCTGCGCCTGCTGAGCAGGCCCCGCCCCCAGACCATCCCTGTCCCCAAGGAGCCCGCCCATGAAACGCTTTCACGTCCACCTGCACGTCGATGACCTGGCCCAGAGCATCGGCTTCTACAGCCAGCTGTTTGCCGCCCCACCCAACCGCGTCGAAACCGATTACGCCAAGTGGATGCTGGACGACCCGCGCGTCAACTTCGCCATCTCCACACGCGGCAGCCGCCCGGGCATCGACCACCTGGGCTTCCAGGTCGACGAGGCCGAAGAACTGGCCGAACTCAAGGCCCGCGCCAGCGCCGCCGACCTGGCCCTGATCGACGAGGGCGCCACGACCTGCTGCTACGCGCGCAGCGACAAGCACTGGGTCACCGACCCGCAGGGCATCGCCTGGGAGCACTTCCACACCCTGGGCAACATCCCCGTGTTCAACGAGCAGCCCGCGCCCACGGACCCCGCCAGCCCCAGCGCTTGCTGTGCCCCCGCCACCCCCGCGGCCTCGGCCGCACCGCGCGCCGCCGCCAGCGCTTGCTGCGGCCCGGCTTCAGCCCAAGCCCCGGCGACCGCCAGCACCTCGGCCTGCTGTGCTCCCCAAGCCCCTGCGGTCGCCACGCCAACGGCTGCCGCTGCCGCCGGCTGTGGCCCGGCGGCTGGCCGCACCGCCTCGTGCTGCTGAGCCAACAGGCCGGCGGGCCGACACCCGCCTGACATACCCCGCCGCCACACTCTTTCGTTTGTTCTTATCGACCCCGTCCTGACCATGAGCTCCAACGCCACCCAGCCCCTCAACGTTCTGTTCTTGTGCACCCACAACTCGGCGCGCAGCATCCTCGCCGAAGCCTTGCTCAACGCCCTCGGCGGTGACCGCTTCAAGGCCTATTCCGCCGGCAGCAGCCCGCGCGACCACCAGCAGCCCAACCCGCTGGGCCTGCAGGTGCTGCAAAAAGCCGGTGTGCCCACCGACGGACTGCGCAGCAAAAGCTGGGACGAATTCGCCAGCCCCGACGCCCCGCAGATGGACCTGATCATCACCGTCTGCGACAACGCCGCCGGCGAGGTCTGCCCGATCTGGCCCGGCCACCCGGCCACCGCCCACTGGGGCTACGCCGACCCGTCCGAAGGCGACGCCTCGGACGAGCACAAGCTCGAGGCCTTCCGCCAGACCCTGCTGCAAATCAAGCGCCGCCTGGAACTGCTGATCAACCTGCCCGCCGACAAGCTGGCCCAGGCCATGCTGCAGACCACGGCACGCGACCTGGCCAAGGCCTGAGATGAGCGCAACCGCTGCAAGCGCCGCCGTGGCGGCCCCCGCGCCCATGAGCGTGTTCGAGCGCTACCTCAGCGTCTGGGTGTTCCTGTGCATCGTGGTCGGCATCGCGCTGGGCCAGTTCTTCCCCGGCGTGTTCCAGGCCATCGGCCGCCTGGAGGTGGCCCAGGTCAACCTGCCAGTGGGCTTGCTGATCTGGGTGATGATCATCCCGATGCTGATCAAGGTCGACTTCTCGGCTTTGGGCGAGGTGCGCCAGCACCTCAGGGGCATCGGCGTGACCCTGTTCGTCAACTGGCTGGTGAAGCCGTTCTCGATGGCCTTCCTGGGTTGGCTGTTCATCCGCCAGTGGTTTGCGCCGCTGCTGCCGGCCGATCAACTCGACAGCTACATCGCGGGCCTGATCCTGCTGGCCGCCGCGCCCTGCACCGCCATGGTGTTTGTGTGGAGCCGCCTGACCGGGGGCGACCCGCTGTTCACCCTGTCGCAGGTGGCGCTGAACGACAGCATCATGGTGGTGGCGTTCGCGCCGCTGGTGGCCTTCCTGCTGGGCCTGTCGGCCATCACCGTGCCCTGGGCCACGCTGCTGACGTCGGTGGGGCTGTACATCGTGATCCCCGTCATCCTGGCGCAATGGCTGCGCCGTCGCCTGCTGGCGCGCGGCCCGGCGGCTTTTGACGCAGCCATGGCGCGCATTGGCCCGTGGTCGATTGCCGCCTTGCTGGCCACCCTGGTGCTGCTGTTCGCCTTCCAGGGCGAAGCCATCCTGAAGCAGCCACTGGTGATTGCCCTGTTGGCCGTGCCGATCCTGATCCAGGTGTTTTTCAACTCGGCGCTGGCCTACTGGCTCAACCGCGCCGTGGGCGAAAAGCACAGCGTGGCCTGCCCCTCGGCGCTGATTGGCGCGTCCAACTTCTTCGAGCTGGCCGTGGCCGCCGCCATCAGCCTGTTCGGCTTTGAGTCGGGCGCGGCGCTGGCCACCGTGGTGGGCGTGCTGATCGAGGTGCCGGTGATGCTGCTGGTGGTGCACCTGGTCAACCGCAGCAAGGGTTGGTATGAGGGCACGGGCACCGGCACCCAGGCCTGAGTGCTGGCGCTGATCCGGCCTGGCCCCACGCGGCACCTGCGCTGGGTCGGCCGCCAGCGAACGGCGCCTCAGCGCTCGGCGATGTAGTGCGACATGCGCACCGCCTCGCCGGGCTGCAGGAACTGGCGCACCTCGGTCTCCAGCGCCTGGTCGGCCACGGTCGAGCGCGCGCGCTGGTGCAGGTAGTCGGCCCAGGAGCTGACGATGAAGCGCTCCACATAGCGCGACGGCTCCCCCAGGTCCTTGTAGACCCGCCAGAAGGTGGCACCGTCCCGGCGGCGGTGCGCGCGCAACTGGGCGATCGCGTCCAGGAAAGCCTGGTCCTGCCCGGCCAGGATGCGGTAGCCCAACTCCACCGCCACCGGACCGGCCTCGGGGTTGGGCTCGGCGGCCACGAACAGGTCTTCCCAAGGCTGGGCCTGGGTCACCTCGTGCTGTTCGCCAACCCGCAGGGGCATGGGCCGCGCCAGCAGCAGCCCGGCGGCCATCAGCACGGCGGCCGCGCTCAGCGCCACGCTGAGGCTGGTCACATCCGACACCGCGCCCCAAAAGGCCGAGCCCAGGGCAAACGCCCCCAGGGACGCCACGATGTGCAGCGCCACCGCGCGCGAACGCACCCACGGCGGTGCGCTGGCCTGGGTGGCCGAGTTGAAGGTGGACATGGCCGCCATCCAGGCCGCGCCACCGCACATCATGGCGACGTAGATCAACCACGGCGTCTGCACCCAGGCAGCCAGCAACATGACCACGGCAAACACCACGCAGGCCGCGGCCACGATGGCGTCCAGCCCAAAGCGCGCCCGCAGCGACCCCACCACCAGACCGACCAGCACCGCCCCGCTGCCCATGCAGCCCATCAGCAAACCAAAACCCTCGGCCCCGGCGTTGAGCTGGCGCTGCGCAATCACCGGCAGCAGCGCCCACAGGGCCGAACCCGCGGCGCTGTAGGCCATCACGCGCACCAACTGCGCCAGCACCATGCGCGAGTGCCAGGCGAAGCGCAGGCCGCTGAGGGTGCCGCCCCACAAGCGCTCGGGTGGCAGGCGTGACGGTGGGTGCGGGCGCGGCGGCCAGCGGCGAATCGACTCCCACATCACCACCGTGGTGACGACGGTGAAGGCAAACACCCAGCCCGCGCCCAGGCGCGCAAACACCAGACCCGCCAGCGTGGGGCCGATGGCGCGCGCCGCGTTGTAGGCGATGCTGATCACGGTGATGGCCTGGGCCCATTCCTCGCGCGGCACCGGGTCGATGACCGATGAGTTCCAGGCCGGCGTCAGCACCGCGGTGCAACAGCCGCAGACAAACACCAGGAACAGCACCGAGGCCGGCCCGCCCCAGCCCAGCAGCACCAGGGCGGCCAGGAGGAAGGACGCCCCCACCAGCGCGATCAGCGCGCCCGAGATCAGGCGCTGCCGGTCGGTGGTGTCGGCCAGCACGCCCGCCGGCAAGGCCAGCAGGAACATGGGCAAAAACACCGCGGTCTGCACCAACGCAGCGAGGAAGGACGAGCCCGTCAGCTCCACCATCAGCCAGGCGGCGGCCATGGACTGCATGCCGCTGCCAATGAAGAACACCGCGCCGCTGAGCCACAGCCCTCGGAACGCAGGTTGACGCAAGGGGCTCCAGATAGACGGTGTGACAGGCATGGCCAAGCCATTATTCACGAGCTGCTCAATCTGTGCCGGCGGGTTTTCACGGACCGGCCTTCGCCCTTGGGCAGGGCCTGCGCCGCCCGGGGCGAGGGCGGCCCCCGCCGTGCCGCGACCAGGGCACTGCCCCGCGGCGCGGGCCGGGCTGAACGGGGCTCAAAGGCCCGCAACAGCGGTCAATGGGCGGCCAACGCCGTCAAATCGCTTTGTGCACCAGCGCGCCACGGAACAGGTAGGGCAGGCGCGGGCCCTGCTCGTCGGTGACGCCCCCCTTGGACTCGACGCTGATGGCCAGCTCGCGGATGCCCTCCAGCGCGCCGGCCTTGAGTGGCAGCTGCAAGGTTTTGTACTGGCTCAAGAACAGGCCCAGCGAACGCGGCGCCTGGGCCGTGCCGTTCAGGGCCCACAGCTGCATGCTGTCTTCGCGGCCCTCGGCCACGTTGTTCAGGCGTTGCACCTGCAGCACGCCGCTGCTCGGGTCGTGGGTGATCAAGAGCGCCGGGCGCTGCTGGTCGTCCAGCAAGACCGAAATCTCGCGCACCTGGGGCAGCACCTGCAGCTTGGTCTGCAGGTGGCCCACCTGGGCCTTGAGCTGTTCGATGAAGCTCACACTGGCCGCCCAACCCAGCAACAGGGCCAGGCCCAACAGGCAGGCCAGCACCCGCCACCAGGGGCTGACGCGGCGCGAGGCGGCGCTGCGCTCAGGGGCGGAGGCGACTGGGGTGTCAGCAGGGGTGTGAGCAGCGTCGGTCATGCAGTGAAAGCCTTGGGCAGTGGTCAAAACAGAGGCCAAAGGCCCCCGCTGCGCAGTATGCCCGCCCCACCGCCCGGGCGGGGCCCGAAGCGGCCGGGTCTTGACCCAGGTCAATCGCCGATGACCAGGTCAACCCCAAACCCCAGGCCGACGGTCATCCACATCCCCTCGCGCTCCGCCATGGTCGGGCTGGGGCCCTCGCAGCGCACGGCGCCAGCCCCCCCCCCCAGCGTTCAAGAGACCGCCACGTCAGGCCGATCCAGCAAAGCGCGCTTGAGCACCTTGCCGCTGTGGGTCATCGGCAGGGCCTCGATCGACAGGATCTGGCTCGGTTGCTTGTAGGGCGCCAGTTGCGCGCGCAACAGGGCTTGCAAGGCCGCCAGTTCGGTGTCGTCCAGCGGCTGGCCGCCCACGGTTTCAACAAAGGCCAGCACGGTTTCGTTGCCGTCGCGCTCCCGGCGCCCGACCACGGCCGAGCGCTGCACGCGAGGGTGCTGGTTGAGCACGTTCTCGACCTCGCCGGGGTAGACGTTGAAGCCCGAACGGATGATCATTTCCTTGAGCCGGCCCACCACCTGCAGCGCGCCATCGGGCCCCAGTTGCCCCAGGTCGCCCGTGGCGTACCACCCGCCCGGGCGCATCACCTGGGCCGTGGCGGCCGGGTCGCGGAAATAGCCCGGCATCAGGCCCACGCCGCGCAGCCAGATCTCGCCGCGCTCGCCCGGCGCCAGGTCCTGCCCCACGTCGTTGACGATGCGGCACTCGGCGCCCTCGACCGGCCAGCCCGCGGCGCTGTCGTCGCGCCATTGACCCCGCGGCACCAGGCAGGCCGCGCCCGCGTACTCGGACAGGCCATAGCCGTGGTGCAGGGGCTGGCCAAAGCAGGCCTCGACCGCGCGTTTGAGCGGCAGGTCCAGCGGCGCGGCGCCGGTGTAGACATAGCGCAAGGCCGGCGCCACAGGCTGGCGGTCGGCCATGCACTGTTCCTCGCGCCAGTCCAGCAGGCGCGTGAACATCGCGGGTGGCCCTTGCAGGTTGGACACCTGTTGGTGGGCCAGCGCGTCAAAGCAGTCGGCCGGGTCAAACCGGCTGCGCATCACCAGGCCGGCGCCCGCGTGCAGCGAGGCCGCCAGCACCGTGCCCAGCCCAAAGATGTGGGTCATGGGCACACAGGCGTAAGAGCGGTCGGCCGGGGTCAACGCCCGCGAGGCCGCCGACACCCGGGCAAACTGCAACAGCCCCGCGTGGCTGACCAACACCCCCTTGGGGGCCCCGGTGGTGCCCGAGGTGAAGATGATGGCGACGATCTGCTCGGCCAGCGGTGCGGGCTCGGGCGTGGCCTGGGGCCAGCTCGCCGTGCGGCTCAGACCGGGCAGCGCCGAGGGCTGCGCCTGCAGGTGCTGAGCGTGCTCGGCCGCGGCCGGGCTGACCGCGCCGGTGAAGTACACCAGGCGGGGATCGGCCTTGGCCACAAAGGCCTCGATCTCACCGCGCGCCATGCGCGCATTGACACCGCAGGACCAGGCCCCCACGCGGCTGCAGGCCAGCAGCAGCGCCACGTGCTCGGGGCAGTTCTCGGCCACCGCCAGCACGCGGTCGCCCGGCAGCACCCCCTGGGCGCGCAATTCGGCGGCCAGGGTGTCGACCTGGGCGCCCAGTTGGGCATAGGTCCAGCGGCTGTCGGGCAGGAACAGAAAAGGCGACTCGGGTGTGGCGGCCAGGCGGCGCTCAAACAGGTGGTGCAGGCGGGTCGGGGGCACGCCGCCAGCGGCGGTGGAGGCCCCGGCGGGGGCCGGGTCGGCGGCGCGCGGCGCGGCAAGGGGGTGGGTGGACATGCCGGTCACTCCACCTGCACGCCCTTGGCCACCGTGCCCCACAGGGCCAGCTCGCGCGCGGCACGCTCGGCCAGCGTGGCGGGGCTGCCGGTCCAGAGGTCGTAGCCCTGCTCGATCAGCTTGGCCTTGAGCTCGTCCTGGGCCAGGGCGCGGCGCGTGGCCTCGTTGAGGCGGGTCACCAGGTCGGGCGCCAGGCGGGCCGGGCCGTACAGGCCATACCAGCCGCCCACCTCGTAGTCGGCGATGCCCGACTCGGTCATGGTGGGCACCTCGGGCAGCGAGGCATTGCGCTCGCGCGAGGTCACGGCCAGCGGTCGCACGCGCTGGCTGCTGATGTAGTTGCGCGCGCTGCCAATGATGTCAAACATCATGCTCAGCTGGCCCCCGATCACGTCGGTCATGGCGGGGGCGTTGCCCTTGTAGGGCACATGGGTCAGCTTGATGCCGGCACGCAGTGCAAACAGCTCGCCGCTCAGGTGGTTCGACGCCCCCATGCCGGCCGAGCCATAGGCCAGCTTGCCGGGGTTGGCCCGCGCGTAGGCCACCAGTTCGGGCAGGGTCTTGAAGGGCTGGTCCTTGTTGATCACCAGCACATTGCTGTAGCTGAGGATGGGGGCAATCGCGGTCAGGTCCTTGGCCGGGTCGAAGGCCATGGACTTGAGGATGTGCGGGCTGATGGTCATGGTCGGGCTGGCGGCAAAGAACAGCAGCAAGCCGTTGGGCGTGGCCTTGGCCACCGCATCGCCGCCCATGGCGCCCCCAGCACCGGGGCGGTTCTCAACCACCACGGGCTGGCCCAGTTCTTTGGCCAGGGCCGGGGCGAACAGCCGCGCCGAGGCGTCCACCGGACCGCCGGCGGCGTAGCCCACCACCAGGCGAATGGTCTGGGTCGGGCCACCGGCCGCCCCGGCCTGGGCCAGCGCTGCGGGCGCGCCCCAGGCTGCCCAGGCCGCCAGCGCCAGGCCGCTCAGGCCGCGCCGACGTGAGGGTGAAAAAACTGAAGTCATCAAAGTGCGCATGGGGTGTCTCCGTTGGGTTGTCAGGGGCTCAGAAATAGCGCAGCAGGGGGGCGGGGCTAGACCCGCACATAGCGGAAGGTGCCCATGGCGCGGGCCACCACTTCGCCTTGTTCGTCTTCGATGCGGGCCTCGCAGAAGCAGACCGACCGGCCACCGCCCTGGCTGCGGGCATGGGCAGTCAAGCGGCCGCGCGCGGGGCGGTGGAAGCTGGTCGTCATGTCGATGGTCACCACGGCTTTCTGAAAGCCACTGGCCGACAGCGCGGCGCTGGACATGGCGCTGTCCATCATCGACATCAGCACCCCGCCGTGCACCACCTGGAAGTTGTTGCACAGCTCGGGGCGCGCGGCCAGCGTGAGGCGGGCCACACCGTCCTGCGCGAACTCGCGTTGCAGGCCCAGCAGGTGGTTGAAGGCGACCTGGGCGAACAGGGTCGAGGTGTCGGTGCCCGCCGGTGCAGCGGGGGCGGGGGTGGCAAGGGGTGGGATCACGGCGGTGTCCATGGCGGCTCCTGGGGGGGGTGGGCGGGCCGGGCGTCAGGCGGCCCAGCGGCTGGCCTGGGCCAGTTGGGCGCGGCACTCGGCCACCATGCGTTCCATCAGTTCGGCGCAGCTGGGCAGGTCGTCGATCAGGCCCACCACCTGGCCGGCCGCGATGACGCCGCCCTGGGTGTCGCCACTGGCCAGGGCGTCGCGGCCGCGGGCGCCCGCCACCAGGTGGCGGATGTCCTCGAAACGGCAGCCGCCCGGGCGCTGCTCGGTGGCCACCACCTCGTCGGAGATGGCGTTCTTCAGCACCCGCGTGGTGTTGCGCATCGTGCGGAACATCAGGCGCGTGTCGCGCTCGCTGGCCTGCAGCAGGGCTTGCTTGATGTGCTCGTGCACGGGGGCCTCCTGCGTGGCCAGGAAGCGCGTGCCCAGGTTCACCCCCTCGGCGCCCAGCGCCAGGGCGGCGGCCAGGCCGCGCCCGTCGGCGATGCCGCCCGAGGCGATGACCGGGATCTTCAGCGCGCGCACCGCCAGCGGGATCAGCACCAGACCGGGCACATCGTCCTCGCCCGGGTGGCCCGCGCACTCGAAGCCATCGATGCTGATCAGGTCCACCCCGTTCTTCTCGGCCGACAGCGCGTGGCGCACCGAGGTGCACTTGTGCACGATGGTGACGCCGGCGTCCTTCATGCGCGCGATGAAGTCCTTGGGACTGTTGCCCGCGGTCTCGACGATCCGGACGCCGCTGTCCAGGATGGCCTGCAGGTAGTCGCTGTAAGGCGGCGGGTTGATGCTGGGCAGCAGGGTCAGGTTGACGCCAAAGGGCTGGTTGGTCAGGGTGCGGGTGCGTGCAATCTCCTGCGCCAGCGCCTCGGGCGTGGGCTGGGTCAGCGCGGTCAAAATGCCCAGGCCGCCCGCGTTGGACACCGCGGCCACCAGCGGCGCCTTGCCCACCCACTGCATGCCGCCTTGCAGGATGGGGTAGCGGATGCCCAGGGCTTCGGTGACACGCGTTCTCATCGGCGTGCGTCCTTGACCATGTTGCGGGCAATCACGATCTGCTGGATCTGGCTGGTGCCCTCGTACAGGCGGAACAGGCGCACGTCGCGGTAGAAGCGCTCGATGCCGTACTCGCTGAGGTAGCCTGCGCCGCCGAAGATCTGCACCGCGCGGTCGGCCACGCGGCCGCACATCTCGCTGGCGAACAGCTTGCAGCACGACGCCTCGGTGCTCACGTTCAGACCCCGGTCGCGCTTTTGCGCCGCGTCGATCACCATGCAGCGCGCCGCGTACAGCTCGGCCTGGCTGTCGGCCAGCATGGCCTGCACCAGTTGAAACTCGGCGATCGGCTGGCCGAACTGCTGGCGCTCCATGGCGTAGTTCAGGGCGTCGCGCAGCATGCGCTCGGCCACGCCGACGCAAATGGCCGCGATGTGGATGCGGCCTTTTTCGAGCACCTTCATGGCGGTCTTGAAGCCCTGCCCTTCGCGGCCGCCCATCAGCTGGCTGGCGGGCACGCGGCAGTTCTCAAAGATCACGTCGGCGGTGTGGGCGCCACGCTGCCCCATCTTCTTGTCGATCTTGCCGATGGTGATGCCCGGCGTGTCGGCCTCGACGATGAAGGCCGACACCCCCCCGGCCCCCTTGTCGGCCGGGTTGGTGCGCGCCATCAGCGTGAACAGACCGGCCTCGGGCGAGTTGGTGATGTAGCGCTTGGTGCCATTGATCACGTAGTGGTCGCCGTCGCGCAGCGCGGTGGTGCGCAGCGAGGCCGCGTCGCTGCCGGCGTCGGGCTCGGTCAGCGCAAAGGAGGCGATCAGCTCGCCCGTGGCCAGGCGCGGCAGGTACTTGGCTTTCTGTTCCTCGCTGCCGTCGAACACGATGCCCTGCGAGCCAATGCCCACGGTGGTGCCGAACAGCGACCGGAAGCACGGCGAGGTCTGGCCCATGGCCAGCATGACCATCACCTCTTCCTCCATGGTCAGGGCCAGGCCGCCGTATTCCTCTGGCACGGTGAGGCCGAACAGGCCCATGTCCTTCATCGCCTGCACGATGTCGGCGGGGATCTCGTCGGTCTCGGCCACCAGGGCTTCGGCGGGGACCAGGCGCTCGCGCACCAGTCGGTTGACGGCGTCGAGCAAGGCGTTGAGGGTGTCTGGATCGCGAATCATGAAATCAGTCCTGTGGGGTCGGGTGGGGTCGGGTGGGGTCGGGTTAAAGGGCCGCCTCGGTGCCCAGGATGGCCGTGGCCTGGCTGGACAAGGTGCCGCCATTGCCGTGCGCCAGCGCGGTCACCGCACCGGCCACCTGGCGCTCGCCGCACTCGCCGCGCAGCTGGCGCACCGCCTCGATCAGCGTGAAGATGCCGTACATGCCCGGGTGCACGCAGGACAGGCCGCCGCCATTGGTGTTGACCGGCAATCGCCCGCCGGGGGCAATGGCCCCGTCCTGCACAAAACGGCCCGCCTCGCCTTTGGGACAAAAGCCCAGGTCCTCCAGGAACAGCAAGGTGTTGATGGTGAAAGCGTCGTAGAGCTGCACCACGTCGATGTCGGCCGCGCTCAGCCCAGCCATGGCGTAGGCCTGGCGCCCCGACTGGCTGGCCGCGGTGACGGTCAGGTCGTGCATGGCCGAGATCTGCCGGTTCCACACCGCGCTGGCGTTGCCCAGCACGTACACCGGCTTCTTGGCCAGGTGGCGTGCGCGCTCCGCGCTGACCAGCACATAGGCCCCGCCCCCGTCGGTGACCAGGCAGCAGTCGCGCACGCTCAAGGGGTCGCTGACCAGGCGGGCGTTCAGCACGTCGTCCAGGCTCAGCGGGCCGCGCATGAAGGCCTCCGGGTTGAGCCGGGCCCAGGCGCGCGCGGCCACCGCCACCTCGGCCAGGTCGCGCCGCGTGGTGCCGTACTGGTGCATGTGGCGTGCCGCTGCCAGCGCGTAGGCGGTGGGCGGGTTGAAGGGCTCGTAGGGGGTCTCGTAGGGCTGCGGGTCCAGCCACTTGCGCGCGGCGCCAATCTCGCGCCGGCCATAGGTGGCCGTGCGCTGGGTGCTGCCGTAGCAGACCAGCACCGCCTGGCACTGCCCCGACCGCAGCGCCTGCATGGCGGGCAGCAGGTGGGCCACAAAGCTGGAGCCACCGATCATGGTGCTGTCGAGGTAGGTGGGGCGCAGGCCCAGGTACTCCACCACCGGCATGGCCCACATCGTGGCGCCCGCGCTGGCGGTGCACAGGCCGTCAATGTCGCTCATCTTCAGGCCGGCATCGGCCACAGCGGCGCGCGCCGAGCGGGCCAGCAGCTCCATGTCGGTGAAGCCGGGGGCCTCACCGCAGCCAAAGGTGGCCACGCCCGCGATGGCGGCGCTGCCGCGCAGTTCGTTCAGGGTGCTCATGCGGCGTCTCCGATCAGTGCGTCAAACAGCACCAGGCCACGGCCTTCGCTGACCTGCACCCGCGCTTGCACGCGCAGGCCGATGGCCACGGCCTCGGGCGCCAGGTTGCTGACCCTGCTCATCAGGCGCACGCCCTCGTCGAGGTCGATCAAGGCCACGTTGTAGTCGCCGCCGGCCTCGGGCTGGCGGCGGACCACGGTGGTCGAATACACCGTGCCGGTGCCCGCGGGGGCGACCAGGCTCAGCGCGTCGCTGCCGCAGTGCGGGCACAGCTCGCGCGGGTAGTAGAGGTGCTGGTCGCAGCCGGCGCAGTGCTGGATCAGGAAGCGGCCCTGGTCCAGCTCGGCCTGGTGGCGGGCCTGGATGCCGGTGCTGGGCGAGGCGGTCGGGGTGACAGCGGATTGGCTCATGGCGGGCTCCGTCAGATCGGGTCCCAGGTGAAGACGTCACCCGAGCGGTCCAGCGGGAAGAACATGGCCTTGAGCGCCGGCAGCGCATGGCTGGCCACGCTTTCGGGCGTCCAGCCTTCGCTGCGGTGCACCGAGCGCACCGGTCGCGGCTGGCTGATCAGGAAGATCTCGTTGTTGCGCACGGCAAAGATCTGGCCGTTGGCGTAGTCGGACTCATCGCTGGCCAGGCACACGGCCAGCGGCGCGATCTTGGCGGGCGTCATCTGCTTGATGCGCTCGACGCGGGCCTTCTCGGCATCGGTCTCGGTCGGGATGCTGCCGATCATGCGGCTCCAGGCAAAGGGCGCGATGCAGTTGCTGCGCACATTGAACTTCTGCATGTCCAGCGCGATGGACTTGGACAGGGCCGCGATGCCCAGCTTGGCCGCCGAGTAGTTGGCCTGGCCGAAGTTGCCAATCAGGCCCGAGGTCGAGGTCATGTGGATGTAGTTGCCCGAGCCCTGCTCCTTGAAGTGGGTCGACGCCGCGCGGCTGACGTAGTAGGCGCCGTACAGGTGCACCTTGATCACCGCGTCCCACTCGTCCAGGCTCATCTTGTGGAAGAAGCGGTCGCGCAGGATGCCCGCGTTGTTGACCACCACGTCGATGCGGCCAAAGGTGTCCAGCGCGGTTTGCACGATGCGCCCGGCGCTGACCGCCTCGCTCACGCTGTCGGTGTTGGCCACCGCCTCGCCGCCCAGGGCGCGGATCTCGTTGACCACCTGCTGGGCCGGGCCAGCGTCATTGCCCTCGCCACTGACCGAGGCGCCAATGTCGTTGACGACCACGCGCGCGCCTTCGCGCGCCATGGCCAGGGCGATGTCACGGCCAATGCCGCCACCGGCGCCGGTGACCAGCACCACCTTGCCTTCCACCATGCGATTGGGTTGGCTCATGTTGTTCTCCTGAAATGAAAAAAGGGTGGGAATCCGAAGCAAAAAATGGCGTCAGAGCGCGGGCCACTGGAACAGCGCCGGCTCCTTGTTGAGGAAGCGCTGCACCGCCGTGCGGTGGGCCTCGGTGCCCATGGCCAGGGCCTGGGCGTTGGCCTCCATCTCCAGCAGCGTGGGCAGGTCGTGGCCTGGCGCGGCCAGCGCCCGCTTGACCAGGCCCACGGCCACCGGCGAGGTGTTGACAAAGCTCGCGGCCAGCGCCTGGGCGCGGGCCTGCAGTTGTTCTGGGGGGTGCAGCTCCAGGGCGATGCCCAGTTGCAGGGCCTCCTGGGCGCTGACCTCGCGCGCCGACAGCATCAGCTCGCGGGCGCGCTGCACGCCGACAATGCGTGGCAGGGTGTAGAAGGCCGCGCAGTCGGGCACCAGGCCCACGCGCATGAAGGACATGCAAAAGCGCGCGCGGGGTGTGGCGATCACAAAGTCGGCCAGCAGCGCCAGACTGAAGCCCGCGCCATAGGCGGCGCCGTCGACCGCGGCGATGACGGGGCGGTCCAGCGTGATCAGCTCTTTGAGCCAGTCGTGCAGGCTTTGCAGGCGCGCGCGCCAGCCCGCGTTGTCCAGGCCCACGGTGGCGATGTTGCGCAGGTCACCGCCGGCGCAGAAGTGCTCGCCCGCGCCGGTCAGCACCAGGGCGCGGATGCCCGGGTCGGCGCGCAAGCCGGCCACCACCTGGCGCATCTCGTCGCGCATCGCGGGGTCAAAGGCATTGCGGGCGCGCACGTTGTCCAGGGTCAGCGTGGCGACCTGGTCGCGCACCTCGTAGCGGATGCGTTCAAAGGCTTGGGACATGTTGGGGTCTCCTGGGAATCCATCAAAGAACAGGGGGGGGGGCTCAGGCCTGCAAGGCGGCGCCCAGGTCGCGCCCGCCGCCCAGCGAGCTGCCGCCGTCGACCGGGATCACCGCCCCGGTCACGAACTGGGCGTAGGGCGAGGACAGGAACAGCGCCATGTCGGCGATCTCGTCGGTGCGCCCCATGCGGCGCAGCGGCACGCTGGCGGCCATGGCCTGGCGCGCCTCGGGGGTCGGGGCCAGGCGGCGCACGCCTTCGGTGTCGCCAATCGGGCCAGGCACGATGGAATTGACACGCACGCCGTCGGGGCCCCACTCCATGGCCAGCACGCGGGTCAGCATGTCGACCCCGGCCTTGGCGGCACAGACATGGGCTTGCAGCGGCGTCGGGTTGAAGGCCTGGGGCGCCGAGATGCTGATCACCGACGCGCCGGGCCGGCGCAGGTAGGCATGGCCCGCGCGCAGCACATGGAAGGTGCCGTTGAGGTCGATGTCGACCACGGTGCGAAAGCCCTTGGCCGACATGCCCAGCGCGGGGGCGACAAAGTTGCCCGCGGCGCCCGACACCAGCACGCTGAAGTCGCCGATGCGCGCGTGCGCCTGGCCCAGCACGGCGGCGATGGCGTCGGCGTCGCGCACATCGGCGCTGAAGCCATGCACCTCGGCGCCCAGCGCCTGCAACTCGGCCACCGCCCCGGCCACGCGCTCGGCCGAGCGGCTGGCGATCGCCACCCGCGCGCCGCGCTGCGCGAAGGCCCGCGCGATGCCCAGGTTGATGCCGCTGCTGCCGCCCGCGACGAACACGGCCTGGCCAGAAAAATCGGTGGACAAGAACATGGTGAAAAAGCTCCTGGTCAAAAAATGGGGGGGCAAGGGCTGCGGGGTGGCTCAGACCGATGTGCTGGTCGGGGCCGCGGCTGGGGCGGTGGCCGGGTCAGTGGCTGGGGCGGTCGGGGCGGCCTGGGCGCGCTGGCGGTGCGCCTCCTGCAGTTCGCGCCACAAAATCTTGCCGGTGCCCGACTTGGGCAGGTGGTCGACAAACTCGACCCAGGCCGGCGCCTTGTAGACCGCCATGCGCTCGCGCGCCCAGGCGATCAGCTGCGCCTCGCTGAGCTGGCCACGCTGCGCGGGCTTGAGCACCACCAGGGCCTTGACGGTCTCGCCGCGGCGCGGGTCGTCGACCGCGATGACGCAGGCCTCGTGGATGGCGGGGTGTTCGTACAAGGCGCTTTCGACCTCGGCCGGCCAGACCTTGAAGCCCGACGCATTGATCATGCGTTTGAGGCGGTCGCGCATGAAGTAGTAGCCGTCCTCGTCGACGCTGGCGAGGTCGCCGGTGCGGAAGAAGCGCCGGCCGTCGCGCTCAAAGAAAGCCGCCTCGGTGGCGGCCGGGTTGCGCCAGTAGCCCAGCATCAGCTGCGGCCCGCTGGTGACCAGCTCGCCGACCTCGCCGGGGGGCAACTCAGCCAGGGTGTCGGGGTCCACGATGCGCGACACCACCCCCGGCGTGGGCATGCCCAGGCACTGGCGTTTGCCCCGGTGCAGCGGGTTGGCGTGCAAGAAGGCCGCGGTCTCCGACAGGCCGTAGGCCTCGTTGTAGCGCAGGCCAAAGCGCTCGGCCAGCAGGGTGGCCACCGCCTCGGGCATCGCCGCACCGCCCCCGGACAGCAGGCTCAGGCTGCTCAGGTCGCGCTGCAGCACGTCGGCTTGGGCGAAGAAGTCGATCACCATGCTGGGCGGAGCGGTCCACACCGAGACCCGGTGCTGCTCGATCAGTCGGGCCGCGCTCGGGGCGTGCCAGCGCGGCATCATGACCAGGGTGGCGCCCAGGGTCAGCGGCAGGTTCATGCCGTTTTGCATACCCAGCATGTGGAACAGCGGCGCCACACTGAGGAACACCGACGCCGAGTGCAGGCCGCGCCAGATCTGCGACGCCAGATTGGACGCCAGCACCGTGCCGTGGGTGTGCATGCAGCCCTTGGGGTGGCCCGTGGTGCCCGAGGTGTAGGGCAAGACGGCCAGGGCATCGGGCCCCGGGTGGTCGTTTGCGGGGCGCCAACCGGCGCTCAAGGCCTCGGTCAGCGCGTCCTCCAGGCCATGCAAGGCCGCACGGTCGAGGGCCTGACGCGGCTGGTGAAACGGTTCGGGCCATGGTGAATCGGCGGCACCGACGGTGCTCGGGTGCATGGCATCGGCGTAGGCGTGGACCACCGCCGCACGCAGGGCCCCCGAGGCCAGCAGGCCCTGCACGCGCGGCAGCAGCTCCTGGGCCAGCAAGGCGACTTGGGCGTCGGTGTCCTGCTGCAGCCAGGCCAGCTCGGTGGCGGTGCTCATGGGGTTGACCGGCACCACCACGGCGCCCAGGCGCAGCAGCGCGAAGAAGCCCACCACGTACTGCGGGCAGTTCTGGCTCATCAGCCAGACGCGGTCGCCCGGCTGCACGCCCAGGCGCCGCTGCAACCAGGCGGCCAGGGCCTCGACACGCTGTTGCAGCGCGCCATAGCTCAGGCTTTGGCCACAGAAGTGGATGGCGGGCTTGTCGGGGTCCCGCTCGGCCGCCACGGCCAGGTAATGGCTCAGGCCCACCGCGCTGGGGCGCACGGTGTGGGGCACACCGGGCGGCCAGAAGCGGTGGTGCGGTTCGGGGGCCGGGGGGGGCAATGGCGCCGTCATCGTGCGTCTCCCATCGCCAGGCCGGCGCTGCGGCGCGGGCTGGCGATCCAAACTGTGAAAAAGCGGCTGCATTTCGCGCCGCCGTGAGGGGCTTTCGCGCGCGCCGCCCGCAACTCGTCGCATGGGCGCTGCCGTCTGGCTGCAGGCTGGCCATACTCCACCCCATTGCGACACTTCCAGAGGACACCACCATGCAGCTCACGCCCACCATCGCCATCCACCTCAGCGCCGCCCTGGGCGCCCTGGTCCTGGGACCGGTGGCGCTTTGGGCACGGCAAGGCGCCCGGCAGCGCCCCTGGCTGCACCGCGCCGCGGGCTATGCCTGGGTCACGCTGATGCTGATCACGGCCTTCTCGGCCCTGTTCATCCGCGACTTCCAGCTGCCCAACCTGGCGGGCTACACGCCCATCCATTTGCTGGTGCCGGTGACCTTGTTCAGCCTGTTTGGTGCCTTCTGGTACCTGGCGCGGCGCAACATCGAAGGCCACCGCAAGACCATGCAGCGCCTGTACTGGTCGGCCTGTGTGGGGGCGGGCGTGTTCACCCTGCTGCCCGGCCGCTACCTGGGGCAGCTGGTCTGGGGCCAGTGGCTGGGCTGGCTGTGAGGGGCGCTGGCGCATGGTGGGGCGGGCGACGGCGGCTCAGAGCGAGCGACCGATCAGCTCTTTCATGACCTCGCTGGTGCCGCCGTAGATGCGGTTGACACGCGAGTCCACATAGGCGCGGCAGATGGGGTACTCCATCATGTAGCCGTAGCCACCGTACAGCTGCAGCAGCTCATCGAGGCAGCGGCCCAGCTCTTCGGTGCTGTAGAGCTTGGCGATGGCGGCCTCCTGCAGCGTCAGCTTGCGGCGCAGGTGCTCGGCCAGGTACTGGTCGACCATCATGCGCACCGCCGTGGCGCGGGCCTTGATGTCGGCGAGCTTGAAGCGGGTGTTCTGAAAGTCGAACAGCGGCTTGCCAAACACCATGCGCTCCTTGGTGTAGCGGATGGTCTCGGCCAGCATGGCCTCCAGCTTGGCGGCCGCGCCGATGGCGATGATCAGGCGCTCCTGGGCCAGTTCGGTCATCAGGTAGCTGAAGCCTTGCCCCTCTTCGCCGAGCCGGTTGCTGACCGGCACCCGCACCTCGTCAAAGAACAGCTCGGCCGTGTCGGCCGCCTTGAGCCCCATCTTGTCGAGCTTGCGGCCCTTGCGGAAGCCGGGCCGGTCGGCCTCGACCAGGATCAGGGAGGTGCCCTTGGCGCCCAGCTCGGGCGCGGTCTTGGCCACCAGCACCACCAGGTCGCAGTTCAGGCCGTTGCTGATGAAGGTCTTGGCGCCCTGGATGACGTACTCATCGCCCTCGCGCCGCGCCGTGGTGCGGATGGCCTTGAGGTCGCTGCCCGCGCCAGGCTCGCTCATGGCGATGGCCAGGATGGTCTCGCCGCTGGCGCAGCGCGGCAGCCACTGCTGCTTCTGCGCCTCGGTGCCCAGGCGCTCGAGGTAGGGCGCGATGATGTCCGAATGCAGGTGAAAGCCCGGGCCGCTGATGCCTGAGCGCGCCACCTCCTCGACCAGCACGGCGCAGTGACCAAAGTCCCCCCCGGCGCCCCCATGTTCGGGGTCGATGGCGGTGCACAGCAGGCCTTCGCGGCCGGCCTTGAGCCAGGTCTCGCGGTCCACCCGACCGGCCTCGTCCCAGGCGGCCTGCCGGGGCAGGCATTCGCGGGCCAGGAATCGGCGCACGGTGTCGCGGTAGGCCTCGTGGTCCTCGCGGAACACGCTGCGCGGGTAGGTCAGCACGCTGTCGTCCATGGGAGCCTCCTTCAGGGACGACCGCCGCCGCAGACCAGCACCTGGCCGCTGACGTAGTTGGACTCGGGGATGCAGAACAGGTAGACCGCACCGGCCGCTTCTTCGGGCGTGCCGCCGCGGCCCAGCGGGATCAGCGCCTCGGCGTTCTTCAGGATCTGCGGGTTGACGCCCACGCGGATCTGCTGGCCCGCGATGTCGATGCTGGCGTCGCCACCGGCCGCGGCCTCGGTCAGGCGGGTCTTGATCAGGCCAAAGGCCACGCTGTTGACGTTGACCTTGTAGCGCCCCCACTCCTTGGCCATGGCCTTGGTCAGGCCGTTGATGCCGGCCTTGGCTGCCGCGTAGTTGGCCTGGCCCGCGTTGCCGTAGACGCCCGAGGTGGACGAGATGTTGACCACCTTGCGGAACACCACGCGGTCCGCCTCGGCCTCTTGCCGTGCGGCCTCGCGGATGAAGGCCGAGGCCGCGCGCAGGATGCGGAACGGGGCCGTCAGGTGCACCGCGAGCATGGCGTCCCATTGCTCGTCGCTCATCTTCTGCACCACGTTGTCCCAGGTGTAGCCCGCGTTGTTGACGATGATGTCCAGGCCGCCAAAGGTGTCGATGCCGGTCTGCACAAAGCGCTCGGCAAAGCCGCTGTCGGTGACGCTGCCCACGCAGGCCACGGCGCGGCCCCCGGCGGCCTCGATCTCGGCCACGGTGGCCAGCGCGGGCGCCTCGTCCAGGTCGTTGATGACCACGCGGGCGCCTTCGCTGGCGAGCTTGAGCGCGATCTCGCGGCCGATGCCCCGGCCGGAGCCGGACACCAGGGCCACTTTGCCGTCGAGTTTGGGAGGGTTGCTCATGAGGTGAAGTCCTGTTGCTTTGAAATCGGATGAATCGGGGCCCGGGGGCGCCGCGGGCGTGGCTCGGCGGGCCTCAGGCCAGCGCGATGACGGCCTCGCCGGCCAACTTGACCACGCCCTCGGCGTTGGTGGTGGTCAGGGCCACGCGCACGCAACGCTCGCCCTGGCGTTCAAACTTCTCGGTCACCTGGCCCGCGCAGGTGATGCGCTCGGCCACCTGGGTGATGGCGGCGAAGCGCACGCTGAACTCGCGCAGCGCGCTTGGCGGCGCCCAGTTCGTCAGCAGGCGACCCAGCCAGGCCATGGACAACATGCCGTGGGCAAACACGTCGGGCTGGCCGGCGGCGCGCGCGAAGTCGCTGTCCACATGGATGGGGTTGTGGTCGCCCGAGGCGCCGCAGTACAGCGCCAGGGTCAGGCGGCTCAGGGCCGGGGTCTCGAATGAGGGCAAGGCGTCGCCCACGGCAACGGTGTCGTAGTTCGGCAAAGTGGCGCTCATGACTCAGGCCTTGGCAGGGGTTGAAACGGCGGGGGCGCTGACCGGGCTGGCGTGGCGCATGACGGTGACGCAGCGCAGCTCCGCCACCAGGTCGCCGTGCTGGTTGCTGACGCGGGTCAGGCGCACGACAAACTCGAGCGCCCCGCCCTTCTTGGCGTAGATGTCTTCGATGCGCTGCTCGAAGGTCAGCGTGTCGCCCGCATGGGCCAGGCGGTGGTAGACAAAGCCCTGTTCGCCATGCAGCAGGCCCTTGTAGTCGAGGCCCAGCAGCTCGCGCACGGCCGCGGGGTTGGGGGCCTCCATCTCGAGGCAGAACAAAAAGGTGGGGGGCACCGGCAGGTCGGGGTGACCGGCCGCGCGCGCCGCGGCGGGGTCGCTGTAGACCGGGTCGGTCTGGCCGGTGGCTTTGGCAAAGAAGCGCAGGCGGCCGGCCTCGACCGGCACGCTGTAGGGGGCGAAGCGGTGGCCGATGTAGCGGGTGTCGATCATGGTGTGCAGCCTCCGCTCAAGCCGTGGCGCCGGTGGCCTGGTACAGCGTGACCACGCAGGCGCCGCCCAGGCCCAGGTTGTGTTGCAAGGCGACGCGCGCGCCTTCGACCTGGCGCTGCTCGGCCTGGCCGCGCAGCTGCTGGGTCAGCTCGTAGCATTGGGCCAGGCCGGTGGCGCCCAGCGGGTGGCCCTTGGACAGCAGGCCCCCCGAGGGGTTGGTGACGATGCGCCCGCCATAGGTGTTGTCGCCGTCCAGGATGAACTGCTCGGCCCCGCCCTCGGCACACAGGCCCAGGGCCTCGTAGGTGATCAGCTCATTGGCGGTGAAGCAGTCGTGCAGCTCCACCACGTCGAGGTCTTCGGGGCCAATGCCGGCCGCCTCATACACCTGACGCGCGGCGCTCACGCTCATGTCGTAACCCACGACGCGGCGCATGTCGTCGCTCTCGAAGGTGCTGGGGCGGTCGGTGGTCATGGCCTGGGCGGCGATCACCACCTGCTGGTTCAGGCCGTGGCGGCGCGCAAAGTCGGCCGAACAGACCACCGCGGCGGCCGCGCCGCAGGTGGGCGGGCAGCACTGGAAACGGGTCAGCGGGTCGAACACGCTCGCCGAGGCCATGATCTCGTCGAGCGTCAGGGTCTGGCGGAACACCGCCAGCGGGTTGCGCGCTGCATGCTGGCGCGCCTTGACCGAGATGCGGCCAAAGGTGTCGGCGCGGGTGCCGTACTGGCGCATGTGGTCGCGCGCCGCGCCGCCAAAGAACTGGGCCGCGCGCGGGGCCTGCGGGTCGTAGCCCTGGTGGGCGCTCATGACCTCGGCAAAGCGGGCCATCGGTGAGGGGCGGTCGTCCCAGGCGCCTTTGAGGGCGCCGGGTTGCATCTGCTCAAACCCCAGCGCGATGGCGCAGTCGACCATGCCGCTCTCCACCGCCTGGCGCGCCAGGAACAGCGCACTCGAGCCCGTGGAGCAGTTGTTGTTGACGTTGAACACCGGGATGCCTGTCAGGCCCACGCCGTAGATCGCCGCCTGGCCCGCGGTGGAGTCGCCGTACACATAGCCCACATAGGCCTGTTGCACCCGGTCGTAGGCGAGGCCGGCGTCTTGCAGCGCCAGCTGCGCGGCGCGCGCACCCATCTGGGTGTAGGGCTCGCTGGCCCCGGGCTTGGTGAAGGGGATCATGCCCACGCCCACGACGTGGACGGCGCGCTTCGAGGTGGCACTCATGCGTTTCTCCTGGGCCTTGGCTGGCCGTTGAACTGAAGGACTGAAAGCGGTTTATTCGAGGCTGATGCGCGCGTCGCGCACGATCTTTTCCCAGCGCGGCTGGTCGTTGCTGAGCACGGCCTGCAGCTGCTCGGGGCTGCCGCCGACGGGGGTCAGGCCCATGGCCTTGAGGCGGCTGTTGAGTTCGGCGCCGGCGACGATGCGCTGCACCTCGGTCGAGAGCTTGTCGACGATGGGGCGCGGCGTGCCCGCGGGCAGGAACACCCCAAACCAGCCATTGGCCTCGAAGCCCTTGAGGCCCTGTTCGCCCAGGGTGGGCACGTCGGGCAGCGCGGGGTGGCGCTGGGTGCCGGTGAGGCCCAGCACGCGGAGGCGGTCCGAGCGCAGGTGGGGGTTGATCGAGGTGGCGTCGACAAAGGCCGAATCCAGCTGCCCGCCCAACAGGTCATTGACCTCGGGGCCGGCCCCCTTGTAGGGCACCGAGATCAGGTCAATGCCGGCAGCCATCTTGAACAGCTCGCCATGCAGGTGGGACGAGGTGCCGTTGCCATAGGTGCCGTAGTTGAGCTTGCCCGGCCGGGCCTTGGCCAGCGCGATGAACTCGGCCAGGGTCTTGGCCGGCGAACTGGCGGGCACCACGAACAGGTCCGACGAGGTGGCCAGCTGCGACACCGGGCTGAAGTCGCGCAGCGGGTCGTAGGGCACTTTGGCGTACAGCGCCGGGGCCTGGATCAAGGCGGTGATCGCCACCAGCACGGTGTAGCCGTCGGCCGGGGCCTTGGCCACCAGGTCGTTGCCCAGGATGCCGCTGGCACCGGGCTTGTTGTCCACCACCACCGACACCCCCCAGGCCTGGCCCAGCTGGGTGGCCAGGATGCGCGCCAGGGTATCGGTGCCACCGCCGGCCGGGTACGGCACCACCAGCCGGATCGGCTTGTGGGGGTACTGGGCCGGACCTGTTTGGGCCCACAGAGCGGGCGCGCTGGCCCCCAGGCCCAGGGCCAGGGCGGCCTGCCAGGCGGTGCGGCGAGAAAGTGTCATGGCGTGTGTCTCCGAGGGGTGAGTGGGTCCAGCTCGGTGGCTGACTCAGACCTCAGTGTGCGCAGCGCCGCGCCTCAGGCCAATCGCGCATTGGCCCAAAATGATTGGCAGAAAAGATCAAACCACCCCAAATCGACCGCACATCGCCTTGGAGAGACCGGCCTCAAGCACCGAGGCAGTCCGTTGATTCAACAGGGTTTTGCGGGTTTTCCCGAGGGCTGGCGGGCGCCATGCGGCAGCCCGGGTGGCGGCAAGCGCCAAACAGATTGGCAGAATGTGACACGCCGCCCCGCGTGCCGGGGCCGGTCGAGGCTCAGCCGAACTGCAGCTCGGCGGTGTTCACCAGGGTCACGCGCGGGCCAAAACTGCTGATGTTGGACAGCGTGGCGTTGTGGTGGGCAATCACCTGCGCCGGGCTCAGCGCCGCGTTGCCCGCTGAACTGTGCGCGTCGGCCACCAGGCGCACCGGGTAGCCCAGGGCCAGGGCGCGCCGCGTGGTGGTGTCGACACAGAATTCGCTGTGCATGCCGCAGATCACCAGGTCGCGCACGCCCAGGGCCTGCAGGCGCTTGCCCAGGTCGGTGCGCAGGAATGAATCCGGTGTGGTCTTGCGCACCCGGAGGTCGCCCGGCGTGTGGTGCAAGCCCTCGGCCAGTTGCCAGGCCGGCGTGCCGTGCGCCAGGTAGCCCGGCCCCGATTCGTGCTGGATGAACAGCACCGGCACGCCCGCGGCCCGCGCGCGCGCCGTGACGGTGTTGAGGTGGTCGATCAACTGCGGCACCCCGTGGGCGGCGCCCTCGCCTTCGCAAAGGCCTTGTTGGACATCGATGACAAGCACAGCGGTGGACAGAGGGGTCATGGGCAAACCTGAGGCAAGAGGGGGCCAGCCAAAGCCGACCGGTTGAAGGGCCAAGGGGCCGGGTGAAGGCCGTCAGCACGCCGGCGCGCAGCGCGGCACAATGCGGGCAGGAGCCCCATTGTGAACCCAGGTTTGAACACCCCCCCTGCCCGTCGTCGTCCCTGGTTGTGGCCGCTGCTGGGGGGCTGCGTGGCGGCCCTGCTGGCGCTGGGCGGTTGGTGGTGGTGGCGGGCACCAGGCCCCGAAGCCGCGGCCCCGCCGGCGCAGCAGACCGGCCTGGCCCTGCTCAAGGCGCGCGGCTGCCTGTCGTGCCACGGGCTGGTGGGCCGCCAGGTCGGCCCCGGCTTTGCCCAGGTCGCCGAACGCTACCAGGGCGATCCGGGCGCTGCGGCGCGCCTGGCCAGCCACATCCGGGAAGGCAGTGTGGGCCGCTGGGGGCGGCTGGTGATGCCGCCCCAGGTGCGCGTGAGCGAAAGCGAAGCGCTGTTGCTGGCCGAATGGATCCTGACCCAGCCCGCGCCACCGCGCTGAGGCCGGGGGCCCGCCCACCCGGCCCCTGAAGGCCGCCACCGCCGGTGCGGCTTCAGCCGTCAATCAACGCCGGGTCCCAGGCGTGCACGGTTTGTTGCTGGTCACCCAGCTTTTCAATGCCCAGGGTCATGACGTCGCCCGGCTTCAGGAACTGCGGCTGCGGCTTCTTGCCCATGCCCACGCCCGGCGGGGTGCCGGTGGTGATCAGGTCGCCCGGCTCCAGCGTCATGAAGCGGCTCAGGTAGCTGACCAGCTGGGCCACGCTGAAGATCATTGTGCGGGTGTTGCCGGTTTGCTGGCGCTCGCCATTGACGTCCAGCCACATGGCCAGGTTTTGCGGGTCGCCCACCTCGTCGGCGCTGACCAGCCAGGGGCCGATGGGACCAAAGGTGTCGCAGCCCTTGCCCTTGTCCCAGGTGCCACCGCGCTCCAGTTGGTATTCGCGCTCGGACACGTCGTTGACGGTGCAGTAGCCTGCCACATGCTGCAGGGCATCGGCCTCGCTGACGTAGCGCGCGCGGCTGCCGATCACCACACCCAGCTCCACCTCCCAGTCGCTCTTGACCGAGCCTTGGGGCAGCACCACCGGGTGGTGGCAGCCCACGGCCGAGTCGACGGTCTTGGTGAAGACGATGGGCTCTTGAGGGATCGGCATGTTGGCCTCGGCCGCGTGGTCGGCGTAGTTCAGGCCGATGGCGATGAACTTGCGCATGCCGGTCCAGGGGACGGCCAGGCGGCCCGGCTCGACGATGGGCAAGGCGCCGATGTCCAGCGCTTGCAGCGCGGCCAGGCCGGCTGGCGACAGGGTGGCGGGGCCGATGTCGGCGATCACGCCGCTGAGGTCACGCAGGGTGCCGTCGCTGTGCAGCAGCGCGGGTTTCTCTTGGCCCTTGGGGCCGTGGCGAAGCAGTTTCATGGGTTCAAGCGCCTGGGTTTCTCAGTTGGACCAGCCGCCGTCAATGACTTGGGCGGTGCCGGTGGTGAAAGCGGATTCGTCGCTGGCCAGGTAGACCGCCAGCGCGGCGATTTCTTCGGTGCGGCCCAGGCGGCCCATGGGCTGGCGCTCCACAAAGCCGGCCTCGACCTCGGCCAGGCTCTGGCCGGTGCGCTGGGCCTGGGCCACGATGCGCTCTTGCAGCGAGGGCGACATGACGGTGCCCGGGCAGATGGCGTTGCAACGCACGCCGCGGCTGACAAAGTCCGCCGCCACCGCCTTGGTCAGGCCGATCACCGCGGCCTTGGTGGTGCCATAGACAAAGCGGTTCGGCGCGCCCTTGAGGCTGCCCGCCACCGAGGCGACGTTGATGATGGAGCCGCCGCCCAGGGCCAACATGCCCGGCAGGAAGGCCTGGATGGTGCGGAATTGCGAGCGCACATTGAGCTCGAACGCGAAGCTCCATTCCTCCTCGGTGCAGTCCAGCACCGTGCCCGCGTGCACAAAGCCCGCGCCATTGAACAGCACGTTGACCGGGCCCACCTGGGCCGCCAGATCGCGCACGGCCTGGGCGTCGGTGACATCCAGGCGGTGGGTGCTGCACCCCGTCTCCCGGGCCAGCGAGGCCAGGGCTTCGGCGTTGATGTCGGTGGCGATGACACGCGCGCCCTGGGCCACAAAGGCCTGGGCGGTGGCGCGGCCAATGCCTTGCCCGGCGGCGGTGATGAAAGCGGTCTTGCCGACCAGTCGTTGGGTCATGGGGGAGGTCTCGGGAGGATGGAAGAAAGGGGTTGAAACCGGCTCGGGAGACACCGCGGGACACAGTGGCCCCGCGACCGCGCTGAGGGCTCAGCGGGCCGGTCTGTCCAAAAGGCTTTGGGGGGCTTGGGTGGGCGTCAGTAGAACCAGCGCAGCGGCGCCAGCACGGTCTGCGGGAACAGCACCATGATGAACATCACGATGAACTGCGCGGCCATGAAGGGCAGCACGCCGCGCGTGACCTCGTCCATCTTCATGCGCCCCACCCCCGCCACCACGTTGAGCACCGTGCCCACCGGCGGCGTGATCAGCCCGATCGAGTTGTTGATGATGAACAGCACCCCGAAGTACACCGGGTCAATGCCCGCGGCCTTGATCACCGGCATCAGCACCGGCGTCATGATCAGGATCGTCGGCGTCATGTCCATCGCCGTGCCCACTAGCATCACCAGCACCATGATCGCGATCAGCAGCAGCGTCTGGTTGTCCATGAAGGGCTTGAGCAACTGCACCATCTGCGCGGGCAGGTTGGCCACCGTGATCAGCCACGACGACACCATCGCCGCCGCCACCAGGAACATCACCACCGCCGTCGTCTTGGCCGCGGTCGCAAAGATCGGGTACAGCGCCTTCAGCGGCAGCTCGCGGTAGATCACGCTGGCCACAAACAGCGAGTACACCGCGGCCACCACCGCCGCCTCGGTGGGCGTGAACACGCCCATGCGCAGGCCCACCAGGATGAACACCGGCAGCAGCAGCGCCCACACCGACTCGCGCGCGGCCTTCCAGACCTCGGCGCGGGTCTTCTTCTCGGGCAGCACCAGCTGCTCCTTGCGGCCCACCCACCACCAGGTCAGCGCCAGGCCCACGGCGATCATGATGCCGGGGAAGATGCCCGCGATGAACAGCTTGCTGATCGACACGTTGGCGGTGACGCCAAAGATCACAAAGCCGATGCTCGGCGGGATGATCGGGCCGATCACGCCCGAGGCCGCGATCAGGCCGCCCGAGACTTCCTTCTTGTGCCCGGCCTTGACCATCATGGGCAGCAGCAGCGCGGTGAGCGCGGCCGCGTCGGCCACCGCCGAGCCCGACAGGGCCGACAGCAGGCAGGCCGCCAGGATCACCACATAGCCCAGCCCGCCCTTGACGTGGCCGACCAGGGCCAGCGCGAAGTTGACGATGCGCTGGGACAGGCCGCCCACGTTCATGATCTCGCCGGCGAGCATGAAGAAGGGCACGGCCAGCAGCGGAAAGCTGTCGGCGCCGTTGATGAAGTTCTGCGCCAGGATTTGCGCGTCAAACAGGTCCAGGTGCCACATCAGGGCCACGCCGCTGGCCAGCAGGGCGTAGGCAATGGGGATGCCCAGCATCATGGCGCCGATCAGGCTGCCCAAAAAAATCAGAACCGTCATGGGAGTGCGCTCCGTTGTTTTTAGAGTTGTTGTTGTGGTGGTGAGGGTGGGTGGGCTCAGGCCGTGGGCTCACTTGCCCGCGTGGGGCAGCGGCTTGTCGCCCAGCGGGGAGTGGCTGTGGGCGTTCTCGCGCGCCAGCTCGGCCTGCAGGGCTTCGAGTTCGGCTTGTTCCTCGGACTCCTTGACCATGACGAGTTCGGCCTCGCTGAGCTGACCGCTCAGGGCGCGCACCATCTGCAACAGCAGCAGCAAGGCGGCGCAGACCGAGAAGAAGACGCCGGAGGCGTAGAAGATGGCCACCGACAGGCCGGAGACGGGGGCTTCGACGTCCCAGTTGATCTTGGCCTGCTGCAGGCTGCCGTCAAAGAACAGCCAGGTGATGAACAGCATGAGCAGATGGCCGAGCACGAGGCAGACCTTCTTGCCGAGCACGGGCAGGCGCGAGACCAGCATGTCGGTGCCCAGGTGGGCGTTTTCCTTGATGGCGACGATGGCGCCGAGGAAGGTGATCCAGACAAACAGCCAGCGGGAGATTTCTTCGCTGATGGCGATGCCGGAATTGAAGCCGTAGCGCATGACGACGTTGCCGAAGACCAGCACCACCATCACGGCCATGGCGGCCGCGATGGTGACGTTGAGGAACTGGCAGTAGCGCTCGATCAGTTTGTTGAGCATGGACTTGTCTCCTGTGGGAGGTCGTTCGCCTCCCTGTGGTGCGGGGGTCTCAGGCGGCGGCTCCGAAGAACCGCCCCAACCGCCCTGACCAGCCCCCGCGGCACCGGCCAAGGATGGGCCCCGCTCAGAGCGTGCGGTCGTGTAGCAGGCCGCGCTGGGCCAGGTTGCTGATGAAGGCGCGCAGGCCAAAACGCCACGGGGCCGCGGTCTCACTGTGCGTGACGCGGTTGTGCAGCGCCCCCAGCCACTCGCTCTGGATGGTCACCACATCGCCCAGCTGGTGGGTGAAGCCACCACCGGGCTGGTCGCGGTCTTCGATGGGGGCAAACAGGGTGCCCAGGAACAGCATGAAGCCGTCCGGGTACTGGTGCGCCGCCAGCGTCTGGGCCACCAGGTCGCTGGGGTCGCGGCTGATGCTGGCCATGGTGTTGACGCCGCGCAGCTCAAAGCCGTCGGGCCCCCCGGCCACACGCAGGTGCACGGTTTCGTTGCGCACCTGGTCGAGGCCGTAACTGGCGTCGAACAGGCGGATGAAGGGGCCGATGGCGCAGGACGCATTGTTGTCCTTGGCCTTGCCGAGCAGCAGCGCGCTGCGGCCTTCGATGTCGCGCAGGTTGACGTCGTTGCCCAGGCTGGCCCCGACGATGTCACCTCGGCTGTTGACCGCCAGCACCACCTCGGGCTCGGGGTTGTTCCAGGCCGAGTCGGCGCGGATGCCGATGTCCTCGCCCGAGCCCACCGAGGCCAGCACGGGCGCCTTGGTGAAGACCTCGGCGTCGGGGCCGATGCCGACTTCGAGGTACTGCGACCACAGGCCTTTCTCCTGCAACAAGGCCTTGAGCGCCTGCGCTTGCTCGGAGCCCGGGCGGATGTCGGCCAGGCTCTCGCCGATCAGCCCCACCACCTGGCTGCGTAGGCCTTGGGCACGGCTCGCGTCGCCGCGGGCCTGCTCCTCGATGACGCGCTCGATCAGGCTGGCCGCGAAGGTCACGCCCGCGGCCTTGACCACCTGCAGGTCACACGGGGCCAGCAGGCTGGGTCGGCGCTCGTCGCGCTGTCCGGGCAGGCTGTTGGCCAGCAGCTCATCGACGCTGCACAGGCGCAGGCCCGGGGTCTGGCGCGCGGCCTGAGCCGGGTCAGCCTGGTCGAGCAAGGTGCTCATGGTCGGGAACTGTGCGCTCAGGTCAAACACGCCCTCGGGGCGCAGCGTCACCACGCAAGGACCGGCCACGGCGCTGGCGGCGGCGGGTTGCCAGACCCGCCCCACCAGGGTGCCGGTGAGGCCGTCGCGGGGCAGCAAGGAGGCGGGGCTCAGGGCCAGCGGGGTGGAAGTGTCAGTGGAAGCAGTCATCGGGTTTCTCGGGCCAGGGGCTCAGTGGTTGTGGCGGGGCGTGACGTCGGCGATGCGGCGGAACTGGAGCGCAAAGTCCAGGGTGGCGCCGTCGACGAGTTGGCCGGTCTTTTCGCGGTACAGCGCCTCCCAGGGCGAGTGGCTGGCCGGGATCGGCGGGGCGGGCAGTTCGCGGCGGCGGCGCTCGATCTCTTCCGGCGCAACCAGCGCGTCGCAGCGCCCGGCCGACAGGTCGATGCGGATCAGGTCGCCGCTTTGCAGCCAGCTCAGGCCACCGCCAACCGCGCTTTCGGGCGACACGTTGAGGATCGAGGGGCTGTCGGCGGTGCCCGACTGGCGCCCGTCGCCGAGCGTGGGCAAGGTGGTGATGCCGCGCTGGATCAGGGCATCGGGCGGTTGCATGTTGACCACCTCGGCCGAGCCGGGCCAGCCGATCGGGCCGGCACCGCGCATCACCAGGATGCAGTCCTCGTCGATGTTCAGGCTCGGGTCGTTGATGCGGGCGTGGTAGTCGTCAGCGCCCTCGAACACCACGGCGCGGCCCTCGAAAATGCCTTCCTGGCCCGGGCGCTGCAGGTAGCGCTCGCGGAAGCGCTGCGAGATCACCGAGGTCTTGAGGATGCCGAAGTCAAACAGGTTGCCGCGCAGCACCAGGAAGCCCGCGTTCTCCATCAGCGGCTGGTCGAACGGCTTGATGACCTCGCGGTCGCGGGTCTCGCGGCCCTGCAGGTTGTGGGCGATGGACTGGCCGGTGACGCTGAGGCAGTCGCCGTGCAGGCGGCCTGCTTGCAGCAGCTCCCACATCAGGGCGGGCACGCCGCCGGCGCGGAAGAATCGCTCGCCCAGGAACTGGCCCGCCGGCTGCATGTTGAGCAGCAGCGGCAGGCGGTAGGCGTGGTCGGTCCAGTCCTGCGGGTGCAGCTCGACGCCAGCGTGGCGCGCCATCGCCATGAGGTGCACCTGGGCGTTGCTGGAGCCGCCCGCGCAGCTGATCACGGACAGTGCGTTGAGGAAACTCTCCCGCGTGAGGATGCGCGAGGGGCGCAGGTCCTCATAGGCCATCTCGACAATGCGGCGCCCGGTTTCATAGGCCATCTGACCGCGCTCGCGGTACGGCGCCGGGATGGCGGCGCAGCCTGGCAGCGACAGCCCCAGGGCCTCGGCCACGGCGTTCATGGTGGACGCTGTGCCCATGGTGTTGCAGTGGCCCGCCGAGGGCGCGCTGCTGCAGGCGCGCTGCAGGAATTCTTCTTCGTCGATCTCGCCCGCGGCCAACTGGCGGCGGCTGCGCCAGATCACCGTGCCCGAGCCCACCAGTTGGCCGTCGTGCCAGCCGTCCAGCATCGGGCCGCCCGACAACACGATGGCCGGGATGTCCACCGTGGAGGCGGCCATGACCCCTGCGGGCGTGGTCTTGTCGCAGCCGGTGGTCAGGACCACGGCGTCGATCGGGTAGCCGTACAGGATCTCGACCAGGCCCAGGTAGGCCAGGTTGCGGTCCAGCGCCGCGGTCGGGCGGCGGCAATTCTCAAAAATGGGGTGGACCGGAAACTCCAGCGGGATGCCGCCTGCGTCACGGATGCCGTCGCGCACGCGCCGGGCCAGGTCGAGGTGGATGCGGTTGCACGGCGACAGGTCGCTGCCGGTCTGGGCGATGCCGATGATGGGCCGGCCCGAGCGCAGTTCTTCAGGGGTGAGCCCGTAGTTCATGAAACGCTCGAGGTAGAGCGCGGTCATGTCCGAGCGCTCGGGGTCGGCGAACCAGTCGCGGGAACGGAAGGGGCGGCTGGGTTTCTTGTCCATGGTGGTCGAGGCAGAGTGGCTAAAAAGGGGGACAAAAAAGCCGGATCCCGAGGCACACGCCCCACGACCCGGCCCATGAAAAAATCAGCCCCCGCAGGGGCTGGGTGGCGGGCTTACTTGGCGGCGGCTGGGGCGGCCGGGGCGCTGCCGCGCACCTTGGCCAGCTCGCTCATCAGCTCACCGGTGGTGTCTTCGCCGAACTCCTTGGCGTACTTGGCCAGCACCGGCTGCAGCTTGGTGCGCAGCTTGGCCTGCTCGGCGGGCGGCAGTTCGGTGACCTGCATGCCGACCTTCTTGAGTTCGGCCAGGGCCTTGTCGCCAAAGGCGCGGATGGTCTTGCGCTCGTACAGGGTGGCTTCGCGGGCCGCTTCCTGCACGATCTTTTGCTCTTGGGGCGACAGGCCGTCCCAGGTCTTCTTGGACATCAGCACGGCCCAGGCGCTGTACATGTGGCGCGACAGCACCAGGTGCTTCTGCACTTCGTAGAACTTGCTGGCCAGGATGGTGGCCGGCGGATTCTCCTGGCCGTCCACCGCGGCTTGTTCCATCGCCGAGTACAGCTCGGTGAACGGCATCGGGGTGGCGTTGGTGCCCAGGGCGTTGAAGGTGTCAAGGAACAGCGGGCTTTGGATCACGCGCAGCTTCAGACCCACCAGGTCGTCGGCCTTGTTGATCGGACGGCGCGAGTTGGTGACATGGCGGAAACCGTTTTCCCAGTAACCCAGACCGACCAGGCCCTTCTCGGGCAGCTTGGCGAGCAACTTCTGGCCGAAGGGGCCGTCGAGCAGCGCGTCGGCTTCTTGCTCGTTGTTGAAGGTCAGGGGCAGGTTGAGCACGCCGAAGGGCTTGATCAGGGACATCAGGGTCGAGGTGTCGGGCACAGTCATCTCGAGCGTGCCACCGCGCAGCGCCGAGGTCATGCTGACGTCGTTGCCCAGGGCGCCGCTGGCGTACAGGCGCGCCTGCATCTTGCCGCCGCTCTTGGCCGACAGTTGCTCGGCAAAGTACTTCACGGCCAGGGCCTGGGGATGGTCCTCGCTGAGGCCGATGCCGACCTTGAACACATGCTCCTTGATTTGGGCAGAGACCGGCGCTGCCAGGGCAGCCAGCACCGTGGCAACCACGGCAAGGGATTTGAACTTCATGTTTGTCTCCAATGGAATAACGGCTTGCGATGGATCAGCCCACCGGCCACACGCGGGACCGTTCAGCGGTCCTCTCGACGCAGCCATGAGGGTAGGCAGCAGCGCCCCCGGGGTCCACTGAAATTTTTGCTACGATCCATTCCAGTTACTTATGAGTTCAGAACTTTCAACGGGTAAACCCTTGTCCATTGCCCAGGCCGTGGCCCGCCTGCGCTTTCGGCACCTGCAGTTTCTGGACATCCTGGGCCAGACGCGCAACCTGCGCCTCACGGCCGAGCAGATGCACATCACCCAGCCCGCGGCAACGAAGATCCTGATGGACATCGAGGACATCCTGGAGTCGCGCCTGTTCGACCGCCTGTCCCGTGGCATGCGGCCCAACGAACTGGGCCTGTTCACGCTGCGCTACGCCCAGGGGGCCTTGGCCGGGCACCGTCAATTTGTCGATGAGTTCAATGCGCTCAAACAAGGCGGCCACGGCCACCTGAGTGTGGGCGCCATCACTGGATCGGCGGCGCATTTGCTGACCGCGTCGGTGGCCGAAATCCAACGCCTGCGGCCCCTGCTGGTGGTCAAGATCCTTGAGCAGAGCAGCGACCAGCTGATCGTCTGGCTGGCCGAGCGCAAGATCGACCTGATGATCGGGCGCTTCACCCAGGAAGAACACCGCGCGCAGTTCCAGTACGAGCGCCTGTCCAATGAACAGCTGCAGGTGGTCGCCGGGCTGAACCACCCTTTGCGTGGCGCCAGCGACCTGCAACTGACCGAGCTGGCCCGCTGGCCCTGGATCCTCTACCCCACCTCGACCGCGGTGCGCAAAGTGTCGGACGACATCTTTGGCAGCACCGGCCTGGCGCCCACCTCGGGCGTGGTGGAAACACCGTCCTTTTTGTTTGCGTTGGAGCTGATGCAGATCACTGACATGCTGTCGCTGCAACCAACCGCGCTGGTGGACAAGTACGTGGCCAAGGGGCTGCTGGCCCGCGTGCCGGTGGAGCTGCCCGACCGCATGCCGGACTACGGCGTGATCACCCGCCTCGATGAGAACCCCACGCCGTCGGCACAGGCCTTCATTGAGGTGTTGCGGGGCGTGGCTGGCGTGCGGCCGGAGCCGCCCAACGACGAGGGCGGAACGGTCAACAGGCTGGCTTGACGACAGCGGCCAGCAATAACCTAGGGTTATGCTTTAGAAGCCAAGCCAAGCGCGCTGGCAGCCCTCACGCAGGCCCTGCCAGTGCGCCGAGGAGGGCCTCGCGGCAGACCGCCAAGACCTCGTCGGCCAAGGGCGAATCGTCTGGGCAGGCACGCGACAGGATGATCGCGCCCACCGCCGTCGAGAGCATGTTCAAGGACCTGGCGCGCGATTCGGGGGCCGCGCCGGGATCGGTGTCGGCGCCAGCGTTCAAGGCCTCCAGCAGGCTTTCGACGCCGGCCGCAAAAGCGGCTCGCACGGCCTCGGGCTGACGCGCCGCGTCCCCCCCCAAGGCGGCCAGGGTGCAACCCGTTCCGCGCCCGTCGCGGTGCTCACGGGACAAATACAGCCTCACGAAGGCCGCCGGATCCACCCCACCGCCCGTCAAGGCCACCGTGCGGGCGATGCCGCAAGCCGTGGATTCGGCGATCAAGTCGGTCTTGGAGCCGAACTGCTTGTAGAAGCCGCCATGCGTGAAACCCGCTGCAGCCATCAGATCCGCCACGCCAACGCCGTCGTAGCCGCGCTCACGGAACAACTGGGACGCGGTTTCCACCACATGGGCCCGATTCGCCTGCGCTTGTGCCTTGGTGACTTTCATCGCTTGTTTGCCTCGTGGTACTGCGGTGCGGCGATTCTATATTGATGTCGATCATCATCAAAGTATTGACTTTTTAGATTACGAACATCATCATTAATACCTGGTGACACCGCACCCGCGGTGCACCCTGACCACGAACACCGGCCGCCTCAGGCGAGCCAGAACGCGGCCAAGTCCACTCAACTTCGACCCCCATCGGCACCCTGTGCCAGGAGCAAGACCTCATGACCACCCTCCCCACTGTCCTCGTCACCGGCGCCTCCAGCGGCATTGGCGCTGTCTACGCTGAGCGCTTCGCCCAGCGCGGCCACCCTTTGGTGCTGGTCGCGCGCGACCAGTCCCGGCTCGATGCCCTGGCGGCTGGCTTACGCCAGGCCCACGGGGTGCCGGTCGAGGTGCTGCCGGCCGACCTCACACAGCCGGCTGACCTGGCCGCGGTCGAAACCCGCCTGCGCGAGGACGCGCGCATCGGCATCCTGATCAACAACGCCGGCATGGCCCAGTCCGGCGGCTTCCTGCAACTGAGCGCAGCCGACATCGACCAGCTGATCACCCTCAACACCACGGCGGTGGCCCGGCTGGCCGCCGCCGTGGCACCCCGCCTGGCACAGGCCGGCACGGGCGCCATCGTGAACATCGGCTCCGTGGTGGGCCTGGCGCCCGAGTTCGGCATGACCTTGTATGGCGCGACCAAGGCCTTCGTGCTGTTCCTGTCACAAGGTTTGAACGTGGAGCTGTCGCCCAAGGGGGTCTATGTGCAAGCGGTGCTGCCGGCGGCCACGCGCACCGAGATCTGGCAGCGCGCCGGTGTTGACATCAACACCCTCCCTGAGGTCATGGAGGTGGGCGAGTTGGTCGACGCAGCGCTGATCGGCTATGACCGCCGCGAACTCGTCACCATCCCGCCACTCCATGTGGCCCAACGCTGGGACGCCCTGGACGGCGCACGCCAAGGCCTGCTGTCGGACATCCGGCAGAGCCATGCGGCCGACCGCTACCGCGCCCAGGCCTGAGCCAGGCACCCGCCCCCTTGGAGCCCTGCAATGCACCACCTCGTTTTCAAATCAACGTGCCTTGCGCTGGTGCTGTCTGGCGTCCTGGCCGGGGCCAACACCTCAGCGGGTGAACCCCCAGCCAACGGCGGGCTGGGACGGGTGGCCCAGCAGGCAGCAGGCGAGACCTGGAAGAACGTTCCAACGCGCCAGGTCACGGCCGGCGACGTGCGCTTCGCCTACCGTGAACTCGGCCAACACCACGGTGGCACGCCGGTGCTGCTGCTCGCCCACCTGGCCGCCGTGCTGGACAACTGGGACCCGCGCATCGTCGATGGGCTGGCCGCCCAACACCACGTCATTGCCTTCGACAACCGGGGCGTGGGGGCCTCCACCGGCGCCCCGGCCAACACGATCGAACAAATGGCCGACGACGCCCTCCGCTTCATGGACGCCAAGGGGCTCCAGCAGGTCGACCTGTTTGGCTTTTCGATGGGCGGGATGATTTCACAAGAGATCGTGCTCAAGGAACCTCAACGCGTGCGCAAGATGATCCTGGCAGGCACCGGCCCCGCCGGGGGCGCGGGCATCAGCACGGTGGCGGCGGTGGCCAACTGCGACCTCGTCCGGGCCACGCTGACGGGCCAGGACCCGAAGCAGTACCTCTTCTTCACCCGCACCGCCGAAGGCATCCAATCCGGCCAGGCCTTCCTCCAGCGCTTGCAGGAGCGCACAGACCACCGCGATGCCCCCATCAGCCTGTGGGCCTATGTGTCGCAGCTGCAGGCACTGGCCGCCTGGGGACAGAAGCGCCCGGCCGCCCTCTCGGTCATCCAACAACCGGTGCTGGTGGCCAATGGCGAGGACGACCGGATGGTGCCCACGGGCAACTCACGCGACCTGGCGCAGCGGCTGCCCCATGCACAGCTGATCCTCTACCCGGACGCCGGGCACGGCGGCATCTTCCAGTACCACGAAGACTTCGTGCCCAAGGCACGGGCCTTCCTGTCCCACTGAGCACCGCGGCGGGGCCAGCCCCCCCTCCGAGACCCCAAGAACACGAAAGCAGACATGAAAGCACTCACCTTCCAACGCTACGGCAAGTCGCCCGACATCGGGTTCAGCGAGGTGGCGCCCCCCACGCTGCAGCCAGACGAGATGCTGGTTCAGGTCCACGCCGCCGCCTTGAACCCCATCGACAACCTGGTCACGGCAGGCACCTTCAAGCCGATCCTGCACTTCACGTTTCCGGCGACCCTGGGCAGCGATCTGGCGGGCGTGGTGGTGGCCGTGGGCCGCCGCGTGACGCGCTTCAAACCCGGTGATGAGGTCTATGCCAGCCTGTTTGACTCGGGCAAGGGGTCTTTGGCCGAGTTCGCGGCCGTGCCAGAAAGCGCGGCCGCGCTGAAGCCACCCCACCTGGATTTTGTGCAGGCGGCGTCGATTCCCATGGTGGCGCTGACCGCGTGGCAAGCGCTGACGGAGCGCCTCCAGCTGCGCCCTGGCCAAAAGGTGTTCATCCCGGCGGGCTCGGGCGGCATCGGGACCATGGCCATCCAGCTGGCTCGCCACCTGGGCGCCCAGGTGGGCACCACGGTCAGCGCGGGCAACATCGGGCTGGTCAGCAGCCTGGGCGCCAACGAGATCGTCGACTACAAGGCGCAAGACTTCTCGCAAGTGCTGCGCGGCTACGATGCCGTGCTGGGCACCGTCAGGGGCGATGCCATCGAAAAGTCACTGAACATCCTCCAGCCTGGTGGCCGGATCGTCTCGCTCGTGGGCCCGCTCGATGCCCGCTTTGCCGAAGCCAGAAAGCTCAATGTCATCCTGAAGCTGGTGTTCGGCCTGATGAGCCGCCAGATCATCCAGCGGTCTCGACAAAAAGAGATCGACTACGGCTTTTTGTTCGTGCGCCCCGATGGCGCACAGTTGGCTCACATCGGCGCGCTGCTGAGCGCGGGCAGCCTCCGCCCGGTCATCGACAAGGTCTTCCCCTTCGACCAGGCCCAGGCGGCCTTGGCCTATTTGGCGCAGGGGCGGGCCAAGGGGAAGGTGGTCGTCCAGATCCGGTGAGGGGGCGCGGCCCGCATGGCCAAAACCTGTTCGGCGGACTCGCGAGCACGGCCTGAAGGCGGTTGACAGCCACCAGACTTCATGCGCCGCGCCCATGGCGTGCAACGCGCCCGCCTCTCCAGCGCGGGAACGCGCAACGAGACCGATGCTTCAATGGCTTCTGAGCGATCACAGAGCGATGTTTTCCCGCCTTGGCCACCCCGCCATCGCCACCACACAATCACCCGCCCATGGGCGTGCACAGCTCGACCAGGGTGCCGTCCGGGCAGCGCAAGTAGGACACCACCTGGCCCCAGGGCTTCTGGCTCGGGGCGGCCAGCTCCCGGGCCCCGGCCTGCAGCGCCCGCGCATGGGCGGCCGCGACATCGGAGGTGACCAGGCCCAGTTCCATGCCCAGGGGTTGGGCCGACTCGGAGGCCGCCACGTGACCGCCCTCAAAGTGGGCATGGCCCAGCGCATGGTCGGCAAAGGCCAAGGTGGTCTCGCCCGTGGCCAGCTCGCCGTAGGTGCCTGAGTCGTGCAGGAAACGGCGTGTCAGGCCAAAGGCCTGCTCAAAAAACGCCAGCGACGCAGCGACGTCGGGCACGTAGACGATGGTGTAGCCAAGTTTCATGGGCAGTCCAGGGTTCCAAAAATGAAGGGGCAGGCGGTCGGCGGAGGGGCTGGCGCGCCACGGCCAAGCCGCATGGTACCCAGGCCCGTGCCGGGGCCGCAGCCCAGCACCGCCTGCCGACCCTGCCCACCCCGGCGTGCCACGCCTGGTGGGTGCCGCGCGCCGTGTCAGCGCCTGGGCTCAAGGGGGCGGGTTGGCTTGCAAGCGGGTCTGCCGGTAGACCCCCGGTGCTTGGCCAGTCCAGCCCTTGAAGGCGCGGTGGAAGGTGCTGGCCTCCGAAAACCCAAGCCGGTTGGCAATGTCCAACAAGGTCAGCTCGGGCTGGTGCAGGTACTCGATGGCCGCGTCGCGCCGCAGGTCGTCCTTGATGGCCTGGTAGCCCTGGCCCTCGTCGCGCAGGCGGCGGCGCAGGGTCTGGGGCGTCATCGCCAGGTACTCGCTGACGAATTCCAGCGACGGCATCTCGCCACTGAGGTGGCGCCGCAGCAGGCGGCGGATGCGCTCGGTCAGGCTGGTCTGGTCGCGGTATTTGATCAGCAGGCTGGCCGGGGCCTGGCGCAAAAACTCCTCGAGGCTTTGCGGGTTCTGCACCACCGGCAGGTCGAGCCAGCGCGCGTCGAAGCGGAAGCCGACCCAGGGGTGACCATAGACCACCGGGGCCTGGAACAGGCGCCCCGCGTCGCTGCTGTAGCCACTGTCCAGGTGCCGGTACATGACCTCGCTGACGGGGATGCGGCGCGCCACCAGCCACGAGGCCAGGCCATAGGTGAAGAAGCAGAAGGTGCGGTCGGCGTAGCCGCGCTCGGGGTCGCGCGGGCTGGTCGACACCAGGCGCACCGAGGCCTGACCGCCCTGCACCACCAGGCGCGGCACAAAGTCCGACAGCAGCGGGTGGTAGTAGCGAAAGCCGGTGCGCAGCGCCTCACCCAGCGTGCGGCAATGCACCAGCAGGCGGCACACCTGGCTGAAATGGCCCAGCCGCACCGGTTGGCTGCACAGGGCCCAGAGTTCATCGCGGGTGTGGCGGCTCAGCAGTTGGATCAGCGCGGCGTACTGCGCCTGGGTGACGCGCGACAGCGGCGACGCCAGCAGGGCCGGCACGATGCCGGCGCGGCGCAGCAGGCGTTGCGCGTCGCCGCCGCGGGCCACAAACCCCTGCAGGATCTGATTCACCTGCAGGATGGCGATGGTGTGGCGGGTGGTGACCTCTGGCGACATCAGTCGAGTTTAAGTCCCAGTTCCTGCACAAACACCTTCTCACGCGCGGTCTGCTCGGCCGCGAAGCGGCTGTAGTCCTCGGCGCTCAGGTACATCGGCACCTGGTCGTTCTGCTCCAGCGCGCGCGTGAAGGCCGGGTCGCTCATGGCCTTGCGGAAGGCGTCGTGCAAGACCTTGACCACCTTGGGGTCCATGCCCTTGGGGCCGGCCAGGCCGATGGGCGAGTTGACCACGATGTCGTGGCCCAGCTCACGCAGCGTGGGCACCTGGGGCCAGCGCTTGAGGCGCGCGTCCCCCAGCGTGGCCAGCACGCGGGCCTTGCCCGACTCGGCCAAAGCGCCCCAGCCCGGGTCGGAGATCACCATCAGATGCCCGCCCAGCAAGGCGGCCGTCTCCTCGGCCATGCCCTTGTAAGGGATGAAGTTGAACTGCACGCCGGTGGCGCGGGCCAGCCGCTCCATCGCGATGTGGCCCCCGCTGCCCTTGCCGGTGCTGCCATAGGTGATCACGCCAGGCTGGCGGCGCGCGTCGGCCAGCAAGTCCTGCAAGGTCTGCCACGGGGCGTCCTGGCGCACCACCAGGCCGTTGGTGTAACCGGTCAGGCAGATCAGGTAGGTGAAGTCGGCCACCGGATCGAAGGTGACCTTCATCATGTGCGGCAGTCGGAACAGGTTGGCCGCCACCAGCGAGATGGTGTAGCCGTCGGGGGCCGCGGTCTGCGCCATGGCGGCCGGCCCCAGGGTGCCACCCGCGCCCGGGCGGTTGGAAATCAGGATCGGCTGCCCCAGCTCACGCGAGGCCGCCTGGGCCAGCGCCCGCAGCTGCACGTCCGTGGCGCCGCCCGCCGGGAAGGGCAGGATCAGCGTGATCGGTCGGCTCGGAAAGCCCTCGGCCGCCAACGCCGGCGCCGGGGTGGCGGCGCCCCAACCCAGGCCCGCAGCCCAAGCCAGCCCCGCGGCCTGCAGCAGGGCCCGCCGGGGGCGTGACGGCGCACGCCGCAGCGCCGCCGGGGTGAAGATGGTCCGCATGGTGATGTCTCCTTGTGGTTGAAAACCCATCCCCCCGGGCGCAGGCTCTGTGGCGTGCTGACCCGGGGGGTTCCAAATCCCGTCAGGCCACGGCGCCCTGGGCACGCAGCGCCTCGCGTTCGGCGGCGCTGTAGCCCGCGGCGGCCAGCAGCGCCTCGGTGTGCTCCCCCGGCGCGGGGGCCGGGTGCCGCAGTTCAAACTCAAAGCCGGTCATGCGCACCGGGCAGGCCAGTTGACGCCCCCCGCCCGCCATCGGCAGCACCATGCCGCGCGCGGCAAAGTGGGGCAGCGCGAGCGCCTGCTCGAGCTTCAGGATGGGGGTGACACAGCAATCGACCTCGGCCAGGCGTTCGGTCCACCAGGCCAGGGTCTGGGCCCCGATCAGGGCCTGCACCTCGGCCCGCACCACCTCGCATTCGGCCGCGCTGGCCGGCTGGTGCTGCCCTTGCAGGTCGGGCCGCCCCAGTTGCAGGCAAAACAGGTCCCAGAACTTGCGCTCCAGCGCCGCCACCGCCAGGTGACCGCCACAGGCCGCGGTGTAGAGGGCGTAGCACGGCAGGGCGCCCGTCAACTTGCCCTGGCCCGGCGGCTGGGTGGCGCCGCGGCTGTTGACCGCCGCCATCGGCAGCACCGCATGGGCCAGCAGCCCGTCGGCGACGGCGATGTCCACATGGCGGCCGAGGCCGCTGCGCTGGGCGTCGAACAAGGCCGCCAGCAGGCCCATCACCGCGGTCATGGTGCCGCCCAGCAGGTCGGCCACCGGCAGGTTGGACAGGGCCGGGGGCTGGCCCGGCTGGCCGATCTGCTCGGCCACGCCGGTCCAGCCCGCGTAATTGAGGTCGTGGCCGGCGGCGTCGCGCATCGGGCCAGTCTGGCCGTAACCGGTCAGGCTGACGTACACCAGACGCGGGTTCAGCGCAGCCAGGGCCTCGTAGCCCGCGCCCAGGCGCGCCATCACGCCGGGGCGAAAGCCCTCCACCAGCACATCGGCCTCGCGCACCAGGCGCTGCAGCACGGCCAGGCCGGCGGGCTGCTTGAGGTCCAGCCGCAAGCCCAGTTTGTTGCGGTTGACCAGCGCCCGCACCGGGGCGGCCGCGTAGTCACCGGCGCCGGTGTCCTCGATCTTGATGACCTCGGCGCCCAGGTCGGCCAGGTGCTGGGTGCACACCGGGCCGGGCAGCAGCCGGGTCAGGTCCAGCACGCGCACACCGCGCAGGGGCGCCCCCTGGGAGGCCTGGGGGGCCGGGCGGGCCGAGGGCGCCGTGGGGGCAGAAACGATGCTCATGCAGACAAGGCCTCCAGGGAATGCCGGACGGTGTCCGGGCGGGAAACCAGTCTAGGCAGGCGGGGGGCGTGGCGACAATGGCACGCCAGATCAATGCCATTGGCGGGAAAGTTCACAGCTAGGGGTTTTCCGTGGCGTCGCCTGGCCGTTGAGTCCCTGAAGCGGCCCGTATACTGATTTCATGCCCTCATCCGACTGCTGTCCGCGCCCCGAGGCGCTTCATTTCCGGGCCTGAGCCCGCTGCTTTGCCATGTCGGTTTTGGATCCCCGTTCAATCATCACCCTGTCTGGCCTGATGGGCCTGGTGATGGCCCTGGTGCTTTATTTCGTGCGCCGCAGTTACCCCCGCAAGCTGCAAGGGGGCCTGCGCTTGCTGGCGACGTCGCCGCTGGCCTGGTTTGCCGCCGCGCTGCTGTATGGCCTGCGCGGCCACGCGTCGGAATGGCTCACCGTGGTGCTGGCCAACCTGATCCTGCTGGCCGGCACCCTGCTGTTCTACGTCGGCCTGCAACACTTCTTCACGGGTCGCGCGCGCTGGAAGCTCTGGGCCGGTGTGGTGCTGGTCAGCACGCCGGTGGTGGCCTGGTTCACCATGGTGATGCCCGATTACGGGGTGCGCCTGCTGGTGGTGAACACGCTGCTGTGCGGGTTGTTCCTGGACCAGATCCGCTTCCTGATGCGCCAGCCCAGCAGCTTTGCCCAGCGTTTCACGCTGGCCGCGATGGGGCTGCAGACCTCGGTGCTGCTGCTGCGTTTGATCAGCGTGCTGGCCGGCCTGGCCGGCCACAGCATGATGGAGCCCGGCCTGCTGCAGGTGCTGTACGTGTCGTCGAACGCCATGGCCGTGCAGATGCTGACGATTGGCGCCGTGCTGCTGGCCACCGAGCGCCTGCGCCGCGAATTTGAGCATGTGGCCAGCCACGACTCGCTGACCGAGGCCCTGACCCGGCGCGCCGTGCTCGAGTTGGCCGACAACGAACTGGCGCGCCTGCAGCGCTACGGCGAGCCGCTGTCGCTGATGATGCTGGACCTGGACAACTTCAAGGACATCAACGACCGCCTGGGCCACCAGCAGGGTGACGCGGTGCTGATCGACTTTGCCAACCGCACCCGCGCCGTGCTGCGCCGCCCGGACCAGCTGGGGCGCTACGGTGGCGAAGAGTTCTTGGTGCTGCTGCCAGCCACCGATGCGCGGGCCGCCCGCGTGGTGGCCGAGCGGGTGCGCCAGGCCGCGCCCTCGTCCCCGCAACTGGCCTGCACGGTGAGCATTGGCCTGACCACGGCCCAGGGCCCCGACGACACCCTGGACGCCATGCTGGCACGCGCCGACAGCGCGCTCTACCAGGCCAAGCGCGAGGGCCGCAACCGCGTCTGCGAGGCCTGACAAGCCTCACCAGGGGCCCACCCGCCGGCCCGGTTGAACGCCAGCGAGCGAGGTCCAGCCGAGGCCCTCAGGCCTGCGACACCCCGGCCGAGGCAAAACTGGCCATCTCGGCCAGCACCAGGCACGCCGACTGCAACAGCGGCCAGGCCAGCGCCGCCCCCGAGCCTTCGCCCAGGCGCAGCCCCAAGGACAGCAGGGGCCGCGCCTCCAGTTGCTGCAGCATCAGCGCGTGTCCGCGCTCGCCCGACTGGTGGGCAAACACGCAACGCTGGCGCACTGTGGGCACCAGGGCACAGGCGATCAGCACCGCAGCGGTGGTGATGAAGCCGTCGACCAACACCACCCGGCGCTCGGCCGCCGCTTGCAGCACAGCGCCGACCAGGGTCGCCAGCTCGAAGCCACCCAAGGCAGCCAGGGCCTGGGCCGGGTCACGCAGCGCGGCGTGGCGGGCCATGACCTGCTCCAGCACGGCCACCTTGCGCGCCACGCCCGGCTCGTCAAGCCCGGTGCCGCGCCCCGTGCATTCGGCCACCGGGCGGCCGCTGCACCAGGCCAGCAACAGGGACGCGGCCGAGGTGTTGCCAATGCCCATCTCGCCCAGCAGCAGCACATTGCCCGGCAAGCCGGCCACCACCTCGCGGCCCTGGCGCACGGCCTGCAGGCACTCGGCCTCGCTCATGGCCGGGCCCAGGCTGGCATCGGCTGTGCCGGGGCCGACTTTGCGCACCAGCAGTCGCGCGGCGCCGGGGGCGGGCTCGGGGCGCGGGCCAAAGTCGTGCCGCACGCCACAGTCGACCACGGTCAAGGCCAGGCCATGCTGGCGCGCCAACACACTGACCGCGGCCCCACCGGCCAGGAAGTTCTCCACCATCTGCCAGGTCACATCGCTGGGGTAGGCCGACACGCCGCGGGCCGCCAGGCCGTGGTCGGCCGCGCAGACCAGCATCTGCGGCGACCGCAACTGGGGGGCTTCGGTGCCCAGGATCTGCCCCAGCTGCAAGGCCAGGCTCTCCAGCTGCCCCAGCGCGCCCACGGGTTTGGTCTTGTTGTCCAGCAGGTGCTGCAGGCGCTGGCTCAGCGCGGGGTCGCTCAGGTCGGCGACCTCGGGCAGGCAAGGGGTCAAGAAATTCAGGGCATCGGACATGGCAGTCGGAGAGGAAATCAGCAGGGCCTGCATTGTCCACCGAGCCAGCCCCCGCCCGGCCGGATCAGGTGCCCCCCCGGGGCCCACAGCCCCCAGTCCCGCACTGCCCCGGTCACGGCGACAATCCAGACCATGCCCGCTGCGACCCCGCCCCTGCCCTCCGCCTTGAACGCCCCCCTGCCCCGCCGCCCCGGCCTGCGCACCGTGCGCGGCCAGCTGACCCCGCGCCTGACCCTGCAAACCCTGGGCCGGGGTGACGGCCTGCTGGGCATGTGCCGCGACGGCGTGTTCGGCCCGCGCGGCGACAGCGTGACCGTGGTCTGGGTGGACTGGCTGTACCTGGAGGGCGAGCAGCTGCTGTGGTCCACCCCGGCCCCCCGGACCGTGCTGAACAGCCGCCCGCTGCCCACCGAGCGCCTGGTCGACGCCCAAGGCCAAGCGGTGCTGCTGCACCGCGACCTGGCCGCCGAGTCCCAGGCGGCCGACCGCGTGCGCCACCTGGGCCTGCGCCCCCTGCCGGCCGACACCTTGCAGTGGCGGGTGCCCGAAGCCGCCGACGCCGCCCTGCCCGGCGCGCGGGCCGAACAGCTCTGGACCCTGGTGCAGGAGGGTGACTTTGCCGACTGGTGGGCCGACCAGGTGCCCGCCCTGCAGACCGAGGGCTGGCGGGTGCTGCTGCGCCCAGGCTTTGCGCACCTGAGCGTGCCTGTGGAAGCCTGGCGCGTGCGCGTCGAGCCCGACACCGGCGAGCTGCTGGGCCACGAGGTGGCGGGCCCGCTGGGGGTGCGCGCGCCCGAGATCGGCCCGCTGGGCCTGCCGCCACGCCAGGGCGCCTGGTTCCTGTCGCTGGGCGTGGACATCGAGGGCGAAACCCTGGACCTGGCCCCGCTGCTGGCCGACCTGCTGCGGCGTGACGCGCGCTGGCTGCGCGCCGACGCCCTGTTCGGGATCGACGACCACGCCCTGATCCAGCTGCGCGCGCCCGGTGGGCGCCGCATCGAAGCCCCGGCCGCCCCTTTGAAGAAGATCGTGGCGGCCCTGCTGGACCTGCTGACCGACCCGCAGCGCCCCCCCGGCCCCTGGCGCCTGTCCCACTGGGACCTGCCCCGCCTGGAGGCCTTGCAGGACCCGGCGCTGGCGGCCCCCCAGGTGAGCCTCGGCGCGGCCGACGCGGGCCCGCCCTGGCATGTGCAAGGCAGCGAGGGGCTGGCGGCCTGGGTGGCGCGGCTGCGCCAAAGCGGCAGCCCGCCGCCCGTGGCCGCCCCCGCCGGCCTGGGAATCGCGCTGCGCCCCTACCAGCAGCAAGGCCTGGCGTGGCTGCAGTACCTGCGCGCCCAAGGCCTGCATGGCGTGCTGGCCGACGACATGGGCCTGGGCAAGACGGCCCAGACCATTGCCCACCTGCTGCTCGAAGCCCAGGCCGGCCGACTGACCCAGCCCGCCCTGGTGGTGCTGCCCACCTCGCTGATCTTCAACTGGCAGGCCGAACTGGCCCGGCTGGCGCCCAGCCTGCGGGTGCTGACGCTGCACGGCCCGCAGCGCAATGAACGCTTCGCCGACATCGCCCGGCACCAGGTGGTGCTGACCAGCTACGCCTTGCTGTGGCGCGACCTGGCCCGTTTGCAGCGTCAGCCCTGGCAGCTGCTGATCCTCGATGAAGCGCAGATGGTCAAGAACGCCGACAGCCGCAGCGCCCGCGCGCTGCGCCAGTTGCAGGCCGAACACCGCCTGTGCCTGACCGGCACGCCGATGGAGAACCACCTGGGCGAACTGTGGTCCCTGTTTGACTTTTTGATGCCGGGCTTCCTGGGCAGCGCACGGCATTTTCAGCAGCATTGGCGCAAGCCCATCGAGGTCAACGGCGAGAGCCTGCGCGCCCGCTTGCTGGCTGAGCGCCTGCGCCCCTTCATCCTGCGCCGGCGCAAGGCCGAGGTGGCGCGTGAGTTGCCCGACAAGGTCGAGGTCACCCTGCCGGTGACCCTGGAGGGCGCCCAGCGCGAGCTGTACGAGAGCGTGCGGGTGGCGGCCGACCACCTGGTGCGCCGCGTGCTGCACCGCCAGGGCATCGCGGGCGCCCAGATCAGCATCCTGGACGCCTTGCTCAAGCTGCGCCAGGTCTGCTGCGACCCGGCCCTGGTGCCCGGCCTGACCCTGCCCGCCAGCATGCCCAGCGCCAAGATGGAGGCGCTGGCCCAAATGCTGCCCGAGCTGGTGGCCGAGGGGCGCCGGGTGCTGGTGTTCTCGCAGTTCACGGGCTTGCTGGCACGCGCCGGCCAGACCCTGGACGCCCTGGGCATCGGCTGGCTGACGCTCACCGGCGACACCCCGCCCGCCCAGCGCGGGCCTCTGGTTCAGGCCTTTCAGGACGGACAGGCGCCCGTGTTCCTGATCAGCCTCAAAGCCGGGGGCACCGGCCTGAACCTGACCGCCGCCGACACCGTGATCCACCTCGACCCGTGGTGGAACCCCGCAGTGGAGCAACAGGCCACCGACCGCGCCCACCGCATCGGGCAGACCCAGACCGTGTGGGTGTACCGCCTGGTGGTGCGGGGCAGCATCGAGGAGCGCATGCTGGAATTGCAGCAACGCAAGGCCCGACTGGCCGAGGGCGTGCTGGGGGAGGACGGCCCGCAAGGCCTGAAGTTCAGCCCCGACGAACTCGACGGGCTGTTGCGCCCCCTGGCGCCCGACGCCTGACGCCTGCCCAACCGGACTTGTGCCTGGCCCAGGGGGCCTCGGTGCGGCAAGGGGCGCCGCGACCCGGCGAAAAAAAAGGCACCGCAAGCGGTGCCTTCGGGGGACGCTGGCGGGGGGCGTCAGAAACGGCTCCCACCGATCACCGTGCTTTACAGCGCGGCCACCAGCTCCGGCACCGCCGCGAACAGGTCCGCCTCCAGACCGTAGTCGGCCACGCTGAAGATCGGCGCCTCCGGGTCCTTGTTGATCGCCACGATCACCTTGCTGTCCTTCATCCCCGCCAAGTGCTGGATCGCCCCCGAGATGCCGCACGCGATGTACAGGCTCGGCGCCACGATCTTGCCCGTCTGCCCCACCTGCAGGTCGTTGGCCGCGTAGCCCGCGTCCACCGCCGCACGGCTGGCCCCGATGGCCGCGCCCAGCTTGTCGGCCAGCGGCGTCATCACTTCGTTGAACTTCTCGCTGCTGCCAAGCGCCCGGCCGCCCGACACAATGATCTTGGCTGCCGTCAGTTCGGGGCGGTCGCTCTTGGCGATCTCGCTGCCCACAAACGCGCTCTTGCCGCTGTCGGCCGCTGCCGCGATGGTCTCGATGGCCGCGCTGCCGCCGGTGGCCGCTGCCGCGTCAAAGCCCGTGCCGCGCACCGTGATCACCTTGGTGGCGTCCGTGCTTTGCACCGTGGCGATCGCGTTGCCCGCGTAGATCGGGCGCTCGAAGGTGTCGGCGCTGATGACCTTGCTGATTTCGCTGACCTGCGCCACGTCCAGCTTGGCCGCCACGCGCGGCGCGGCGTTCTTGCCCCCGGCGGTGGCCGGGAACAGGATGTGGCTGTAGTTGGCGGCAATCGCCAGCACTTGGGCGGCCACGTTCTCGGCCAGGCCGTGGCCCAGGGCTTCGCTGTCGGCGTGGATGACTTTGCTCACACCGGCGATCTGGGCGGCTTGGGCCGCAGCAGCACCGGCGTTGTGGCCGGCCACCAGCACGTGCACATCGCCACCGGCTTGCACCGCGGCGGTGACGGTGTTCAGGGTCGCGCCCTTGATGCTTTGGTTGTCGTGTTCGGCAATAACAAGTGCGGTCATGGTCAGATCACCTTGGCTTCAGTTTTCAGTTTGTTCACGAGGGTGGCCACGTCGGGCACCTTGATGCCAGCGCCGCGCTTCGGGGGCTCGCTGACCTTGAGGGTCTTCAGGCGCGGGCTGACGTCCACACCCAGGTCTTCGGGCTTGACCGTCTCCAGCGGCTTCTTCTTGGCCTTCATGATGTTGGGCAGCGTCACGTAGCGCGGCTCGTTCAGGCGCAGGTCGGTGGTGATGACGGCCGGGATCGACAGGCTCAGGGTTTCCAGGCCGCCGTCGATTTCGCGCGTGACGTTGACCTTGTCGCCGGCCACTTCGACCTTGCTGGCGAAGGTGGCCTGGGGCAGGTCGGCCAGGGCCGCCAGCATCTGGCCGGTCTGGTTGGCGTCGTCGTCAATGGCTTGCTTGCCCAGGATGATCAGGCCCGGTTGCTCCTTGGCCACCAGCGCGTTCAAGAGCTTGGCCACGGCCAGGGGCTGCAGTTCGGCGTCGGTCTCGACCAGGATGGCGCGGTCGGCACCAATGGCCATGGCCGTGCGCAGGGTCTCCTGGCACTGGGTCACGCCGCAGCTCACCGCGATCACCTCGGTGGCCACGCCTTTTTCCTTCAGGCGCACCGCTTCTTCGACGGCGATCTCGTCAAAGGGGTTCATGCTCATCTTGACGTTGGCGATGTCCACACCCGTGTTGTCCGACTTGACCCGGACCTTCACGTTGTAGTCCACCACACGTTTGACGGGGACGAGAATCTTCATTGGGCTTTCCTCTTTCTTCAAATCAGGGACTCAATCGAGCTGGGCGCCCGAGGCTTTCACCAGGCGCTCCCAGACCGGGTATTCACGTTTATAGAACGCAGCAAACTGTTCGGGCGTGCTGCCCACGGTGGTGAAGCCCATGGCCGCAAAGCGCTCACGGACCTCGGGCAGGGCACACACAGCACGCACTTCCGCCGACATGCGTTGAACCACTTCCACCGGGGTTTTGGCCGGTGCAGCGATGGCCACCCAGCCCGTGGTGCGGAAGACTTCGTCTTTCAGACCTTGTTCAGGCAAGGTGGGAACCTGAGGCAACACCGTCATGCGCTGCTCCCCCGTCACGCCAAGCGCTTTGATTTTGCCAGAGTCAATGTGCGGTTTGGCCCCCAAAGCGCTGGCAATGGCAATCTGGATCTGGCCGCCGATCAGGTCCTGCAACATGGGGGCTTCGCCCTTGTAAGCGACGTGCGACATGTCGGCGTCCAGGGTCTGGCTGATCTGGGCGCCCACCAGGTGCGCCTGCGAGCCCACGCCCCAGGAGCCGTAGGACAGCTTGCCCTTGTTCTTGCTGATGTAGGCCATCAACTCGGGGCCGGTGCTGACCGGCACGTTGGCGTTGACCACCAGCACCGTGGGCGCGTCGGCGATCTGGGACACCAGGGCCAGGTCGCGCTGCGGGTTGTACGGCATCTTGGTGTACAGGAACTGGTTGATCAGCAGCGAGGTGCTCAGCGACAACACAAAGGTGTAGCCGTCCGGCGCGGACTTGGCCACCGCGTCGGTGCCCAGGATGCCTGCCGCGCCGCCCCGGTTGTCCACCAGCACGGGCTGGCCGAGGCGGGTGGAGAGCTTCTCGGCGATCACGCGCGCCGAGATGTCGGTGGCGCCGCCCGCGTTGAAGGGCACGATCAGCTTGACGGCCTTGTTGGGCCAGGCGCTGGCCGACGCACTTTGGGCAAACGCGCTGGGGCCGGCCAGGGCCAGGGCAGCGGCGCTGGCCTGGCTCAGCCATTGGCGGCGGGTGGGGGCTTGGGTCATGGTCTTGTCTCCTGTGGCTTTGCCTATTGGTTTCACGAACAAAAAATCAATCGGGTCGCGGGCTCAAGCGGTGGCCGGCGTCAGCGGGCCCTGCCACTGCGCCTTGACGGGCAGCCGCGCCAGCGCCTGGGCCAGGCCCTGGCAGAAGGCCTCGGGCAGCGGCGCTTCGGTGGCCGGGGCCACGCCATAGCGCTCGCCCTGCACCTGCACCTCGAGGGCGGGCGTGCTGGCCAGGCCCGCCTCGCGGGCCTGCGCCTCGGCCAGTTCGGCGATCACGGCCCGGGTGGCCAGCACGCGCAGGTCGGGCTTGAAGATCTTGCCCACATTGGTCATGGGCATGCTGTCGAGGATGGTCAGGTGGCGCGGTCGCGCGGGGGCTTCGTCAACCCGCTGGGCCGTGAATTCCAGCAACTCCTGCACGCTCGCCTGTTGGCCCGGGGCCAGGGTGACGAACAGCACCGGCAGTTCGCCCGCGTAGGCGTCGGGGGCGCCCACCGCGGCGCTGAGTTGCACCGCGGGGTGGGCGGCCACCGCGTCCTCGATGACCTTGGGGTCGATGTTGTGGCCGCTGCGGATGATCAGGTCCTTGGAACGCCCCGAGATGTGCAGGCGCCCCTGCTCGTCGACAAAGCCCAGGTCCCCCGTGGCCAGCCAGCCGTCGGCGGTGAAAGCACGGGCGTTGTCGGCCGGGTCGACAAAGCCTGAGAACAGGTTGGGCGACTTGAACAGGATCATGCCGGGCTGCCCCACGGGCAGGTCCTCGTCGCTGGCGTTGCCACTGGCGTCCAGGCGCACGATGCGCAACTGCACGAAGGGCAGCGGGAAGCCCACGCAGCCCGCCGGGGCCACCACACCCGGCGGGGTGATGGTGGAAATGCCTGCCATCTCGGTCATGCCCAGCGACTCATGCACCTGCAAGCCAAACAGCTGCTGGTAACGCGCCGACAGCTCGGGCGGCAAGGGGGCGGCGCCGGTGCGCGCGTAGCGCAGGCTCGAAATGTCGGCACCGTCGAGCGGCACGTTGGCCAGGGCCGCCAGTACCGTGGGCACTGCCGACAGCACGGTGGTGCGGTAGGTCTGGACCAGCTTCCAGTAGTGGCGGATCACCTCGCGGTTGCGCATCAGCGCGGTGGTCGGGATGACGGTTTCGACACCGGCCGACAGCGCGGTCAAGGCGCCCGGCAGCACGCCCGCGACGTGGAACAGCGGGTAGCCGTTGAGGGTCACATCGTCGGGCCCCAGGCCCTGCACCTGCACGCTGGACCAGGCCGTGAAGACCTGCGCACCGTGGCTGTGGCGGGCCAGCTTGGGCGCGCCCGTGGTGCCGCCGGTGTGAAAGTAAGCGGCGATGTCGCTGGCCTGGATGTCGCGCCCGCTCAGCAGGCGGTCGTCGGGCTGGGCCGCGAGGGCGCTGTGGAAGCACTGCACGCCCTCGGGCAGCGCGGGCCGCGCCGAGGCAGGCTCGTCATGCGGGGCCACGCGCAACACGGTGCGCAGCGTGGGCACCTGGCTGCGGATGCGCAGGGCCTTGGACCACATCTCGGCGTCGGCCTCGGCGCCATAGGCGATCAGCACGCGGGCACGGCCCGCCGTCATCAGGGCGACCAGCTTCTCGTCACTGAGCAAGGGGTTGAGCGGCTGAACGATGGCCGCGGCCTCACCGCCCCACAGGGCCAGGTGGTATTCAAGGCAGCCGGGCAGCAGCACGGCGACGGCATCGCCAGGCTGCACGCCCAACTGGTGCAGGGCATTGGCGGTCTGGTGGATGCCCGCCAGCAGCTGGCGGAAACTCCAGCGGATGGGGGTGTCGGCCGGGTCGGCGCTGCGCAGGAAAGTCAGCGCGGTCTTGTCGCCAAACGCGGCCGCCGAGTTGCACATGATCTCGTAGGTGCTGCGCACCGGCAGCGCCTGGGCCAGGGGGGCCAGTGCCTCAATGCGGCGGATGTCGGCCAGGCTGTGCACGCGCAGGGCCTGGCGGAACGGGGCGTGGCGCGGCACGCTCGGGGCCGTGCGCCCGGTCGGGTCAATCACTGAAGAAGCAGTCATGGTGTCAGGGCAGAAACCGGTGTGCGTGCGGTGGAGCCCACATCGCACCCCGCAAGGGGTTGAGCCGAAAAAAGGCGGTCGAACGTCGGTGCAAAGTTAGCGCGAACAAAGGTGAAACGCTGTCCGCTGCGGGACCCCGCACCGGGCCGCCATCGGCGCCGGCGCGGGGGGGCCCGGTCAGTCGACCGAGATGCCTTTGTCCACGATCACCTTGCCCCACTTGGCGTCGTCCTGGCGGATGCGCTGGGCCAGTTGCTCGGGCGACTGGTAGGCCGGGAAGGTGCCCGCCTGCAGCAGCTTGTCCTGCGTGTCCTTGTCGGCCAGCACGGCCTTGACCTGCTCGCTGAGCAGCTTGACCACCTCGCTCGGAGTGCCTGCCGGGGCCAGCAGACCGCCCCAGGACACGGCCTCGAAACTGCCGAAGCCCTGCTCTGCCACGGTGGGGACGTCCGGGGTCACGCTGACCCGCTTGGGCGAGCCCACGGCCAGCGCACGCAGCTTGCCAGCCTGGATGTGCGGCAAGGCCGCCACCATGTCGGCGTACATCACGGGCACCTGGCCCCCCAGCAGATCGGTGATGGCGGGCACGCCGCCCTTGTAGGGCACGTGCTGCATGTCGAACTGGCCCATCTGCTTGAGCAACTCCATGCTCAGGTGGCCAAAGCTACCGGCGCCGGAACTGGTGTAGTTGAGCTTGCCGGGTTGGGCCTTGGCCTTGGCGATCAGCTGCGGCAGGGTGCTGACGTCGGGCAGCACGCCGGGGTTGACCACCACCACGATGGGCAGGTCGTAGACCGCCGCGATCGGGCTGAAGTCCTTCACGATGTCATAGCCCGCCTTCTTGTAGAGGTGCGGCGCCAGCAGTGTGGGCGTGGCCAGCATCATGAGCGTGTAGCCGTCGGCCGGCGCCTTGGCGACCTGGGCGGCGGCAATCGAGCCCGAGGCCCCGGCGCGGTTCTCGACCACCACGGGCTGCTTCAGTCGCTCGGCCAGGCGTTGGCCCAGAATGCGCGAGGCGGTGTCGGTCGGGCCCCCCGGTGGGAAGGGCACGACCAGCTTGATCGGGCGGCTGGGGTAGCTCTGCGCCAGCACGGCCGAGCTGGCCAACGCCAGGGTGGCCAGCAAGAGGCGGCGGCTCAGGCCCCGCGGGCTGAGGGAAAAAGTCATGAACGGTGTCTCCGGAAATCGTTGTCGTGGTGTCGGCGGCTCAAAGCACGCCGCGGGCCTTGAGCCCCGCCAGCTGTTCGGGCGTGTAGCCCAGCAGGTCGCCCAGCACCTCGCGCGTGCCCTCGCCCAGCGTCGGCGGGGCGCGCCGCACCGGCAGGCGCTCGCCGTCGAGGCGGTAAGGGGGCGCCAGCACATGGGTGCTGCCGGCCACCGGGTGGGGCTGTTCGGTGACCAGGCCGCCGCGCACCGCGCGCTCGGAGGTCAGGGCCTCGTGCAGGCCCAGCACCTCGCCGCAGGGGATGCCCGCCGCGGCCAGGCGCTCGAGCAGCAGCTTGCGCGGGCGGCGCTTGAGTTCGCGCAGGATCTCGGGCACCAGGGCGTCGCGGTTGGAGCCCCGACCCAGGTTGGTCTTGAATCGCTCGTCGTCCGCGATGTCGGGGCGCTCGATGACTTCGCGCGCAAAGCGCTCGAACTGGGCGTTGTTGCCCACCGTGATGACCACCGGGCCATCGGCCGCGTCGAACACGCCGTAAGGCACGATGGACGGGTGCGCGTTGCCGTAGCGCGGCGGGTCCTTCTGCATCAGCATGGCTTCGAGGCCATAGTAGGCCGTGATCATCAAGCCGCAGTCGAACAAGGCCATCTCGATGTGGCGGCCCTGGCCAGTGCGCTGGCGCTCAAACAAAGCCGCCAGCACCGCCTGCGCCGAGTACATGCCGGTGAACATGTCGACCGCCGCGACGCCAAACTTCAGCGGCGGCTGGTCGGCCTCGCCGTTCAGGGCCATCAGGCCCGCCTCGCCTTGCACCACCAGGTCGTAACCGGGGCGCGCGGCTTCGGGGCCGCTGCGGTCGTAGCCCGAGATGGAGCAGTAAATGATGTCGGGCTTGACGGCCTTGATCTGCTCGTAGCCCAGGCCCAGCTTGTCGAGCCCGCCGAACTTGAAGTTCTGGATCACCACATCGCATTGCGCCGCGAGGTCGCGCACGATCTGCTGGCCTTCGGGGGTCTGCAGGTCCACGGTGACCGAACGCTTGTTGCGGTTCACGCTGTTGAAGTAGGCGGTTTCGGTCTGGCCCACGCGCAGGCCCCAGTCGCGGGTGTCGTCACCCCGGCCCGGGTGTTCGACCTTGATGACCTCGGCGCCAAAGTCGCCCAGAACCATGCCGCACCACGGCCCGGCCAGCACACGCGACAGGTCCAGCACGCGCACGCCTGCCAGCGGCAGGCCAGAGTTGAGTTGAGCCATCTCGCTTGTCTCTCCAGAATTCAAAAAGACCGACGCCTCAGGCGCCGGTGCGGCGCAGCGCGACAAAGTCGGGCGTGCGCTTGTTCAAAAAGGCGCCAATGCCCTCGGCCGACTCGGCGTCGCCCTGGGCCTGCACCATGTGCTCGGCTTCGCGGTCCAGCTGCTCGGCCAGGGGGGCCTGCGGCGCGCTGCGGCACAGGTCCTTGATGCGCGCGTTAGCGCGCAGCGGGCCGGACGCGATCTGCTGCGCCAGGGCCGTGGCCTGGGCCAGCGCCTCGCCGGGCTCGGCCAGGCGGTTGACGGCCCCCAGCGCGTGCAGGCGCTCGCCCGCAATGCGCTCGCCGGTCAGGCACAGCTCGGTCAGCACCTGGCGCGAAACGAACTCGGCCAGGAAGGCGGTGGCGCCCCCATCGGGCGTCAGACCGACCTTGACATAGGCCACCGAAAACACCGCATTGCGCGCCGCCACCAGCAGGTCGCAGGCCAGCGCGATCGACAGGCCCGCACCGGCGGCCGCGCCCTCGACCGCCGCGATGACGGGCTTGGGGCAGTCGCGCAGGGCGCGCACCAGGTCGTGCAGGCCTTCGAGGCGCTGGCGCCGTTCGCTCAGGGGCAGCTCGCGGCGCTTGGCCAGCTGACGCAGGTCGCCACCGGCACAGAAGTGCCCGGCCGCGCCGGTCAGCACCACGGCGCCCACACGGTCGTCCTGGGCGGCCGCGGTGAGGGCCGCGGTGAGCTCGGCATAGAACGCCGGCGACAGCGCGTTGCGCACGCTGGGGTTGTTGTGGGTCAGCACCAGCACGGCGCCGTCGCGGGCTTGCAGCAGCAGATCGCTCATGGTCGGCTCCGGGCTCAGGCCTGGCGACCCAGCGCGATGTAGCGCTGCAGGTGGTGGTCTTCGTCGCCGAGTTGGTGGTCGATCATGACCAGTCGCTTGGCGTAATGGGCCAGCGGCAGTTCCCAGGTCATGCCGATGCCGCCGTGCATTTGCACCGCCTCTTCGGCCACCAGGGCACCGATGCGGCCAATGCTGACCTTGGCGGCGGACAGCGCGCGCTCGCGCGTCACGCGGTCGGAGTCCATCGCCGCGGCGGCGTTGATGACGGCCGAGCGGGCTTGCTCCACTTCCAGCAACAGGTCGGCCATGCGGTGCTGCAGGGCCTGGAAGCTGCCGATCGGCACACCAAACTGCTTGCGCGTCTGCAGGTATTCCAGCGTGTACTGCTTGGCCACGTCCATCGCGCCCACGGCCTCGGCGCACAGCGCCAGCACGCCCCAGCCGATGGCCAGTTCGAGCGTCGCCAGGCCCTGCCCTTCGGCGCCCAACAGCGCGTCAGAGCCGACCTGCACGCCTTGCAGCGTGAGCTCGGCGGCGCGACCACCGTCGATGCGGCCATAGCCACGGCGCTGCACGCCGGCGGCGTCCGCGGGCACCAGGAACAGCGAGATGCCGTCCTCGGCCTCGATGTCACCGGCCACGCGGGCCGACACCAGCAGCAGCTGGGCCGCCTCGGCCTGCAGCACCACGGCCTTGGCGCCGTCGAGCTGCCAGCCCGTGGCGGTGCGCGTGGCGCGGGTGGCCACGCGGGACAGCTCGTAGTGGCTGCCGGGTTCATCGTGGGCCAGCGCGGCCACGGTGCTACCGTCGATCAGGCCCGCCAGCGCCTGCTTTTGCGCCGGGGTGCCCGCGGCGGCCAGGGCACGGCCCACGACCAGGGCGCCCAGGAAGGGTTCGACCACCAGGCCACGGCCCAGGCTCTCGAACACCACACTGACGTCAAAACCAGCGCCGCCAAAGCCACCCTCGGACTCCGGGAACAAGGCGCCCAGCGCGCCGATCTCGGCCAGTTGCTGCCAGACGGCGGGGCTCAGGCCCTCGGCACTGCCCGCCACCGCGTTGCGCACCTCGAAGGGGTACTGCTCGGAGATGAAGCGGTTCAGCGTGTCCGCCAGCATGCGGCGGTCTTCGGTGTGTTCAAAGTTCATTGCGACCTCGTGTCACAGGCCCAGAATCATCTTGGAGATGATGTTCTTCTGGATTTCATTGGAGCCGCCGAAGATCGACAGCTTGCGGTTGTTGAAGTAGATGGCAGCGGCCTGGGCGGCCTCGGCCGGGCCCACGGGTTCGTCGCTGTAGCCTTCGTACATGGCCTCTTCGATGAAGGGCAAGGCGTACGGGCCCATGGCGCGGCGGGTCAGCGAGGTGAGTTCCTGGCGGATCTCGGTGCCGCGGATCTTGAGCATCGAGCTCTCGGCCCCCGGGGCGCCGCCGCCCGCCACCGCCGCGATCACGCGCAGGTTGGTGGTCTTCATGTTCTCGAGGTCGATCTCGACCTTGGCCAGGCGGGTGGCAAAGCCCGGGTCCTCGAGCAGCGGGCGACCGTGGCGCTGCACCTTGGCGGCGATGCGCTTGAGGCGCTCGAGCGCGGCCACGCTGAAGCCGACGCCCGCGATGTTGGTGCGCTCGTAGGTCAGCAGGTACTTGGCATAGGTCCAGCCCTTGTTTTCCTCGCCCACCAGGTTGGCCACCGGCACCTTGACGTCGGTGAAGAAGACTTCATTGACCTCGTGCTCGCCGTCCAGGGTGATGATGGGGCGCACTTCGACGCCCGGGCTGTTCATGTCGACCAGCAGGAAGCTGATGCCCGACTGCTGCTTGGCGTCCTTGTCGGTGCGCACCAGGCAGAAGATCATGTTGGCGTGGTGGCCCAGCGTGGTCCAGGTTTTCTGGCCGTTGACGATGTAGTGGTCACCGTCGCGCACCGCCGTGGTCTTGACCGAGGCCAGGTCCGAGCCCGAGCCCGGCTCCGAATAGCCCTGGCACCACCAGTCGTCGCCGTTCAGGATGCGCGGCAGCCAGTACTGCTTTTGCGCTTCGCTGCCGTACTTGATGAGCACCGGGCCCAGCATGTTGACGCCAAAGGGCACGATGCGCGGCGCACCGCCGACGGCGCACTCGTTCTCGAAGATGAACTTCTGCACCGCGTTCCAGCCCGGGCCACCGTACTGGGTGGGCCAGTGGTTGGCCAGCCAGCCCCGCTCGTTGAGCAAGGCATGCCATTCGACCGAGTCCTCGCGGGTCAGGCGCAGACCGGCCTTGACCTTGTCGCGCAGGCGGGCCGGCAGCTTGTCGCGCAGAAAGCCTTGCACCTCGGCGCGGAAGGCTTCTTCTTCAGGGGTGAAATTCAGGTCCATGGAGGCTACTCGCTCAGAAGATTTCAAACAGGCCGGCGGCACCCATGCCCCCGGCAATGCACATGGTGACCACGGCGTACTTGGCCCGGCGGCGGCGGCCTTCGAGCAGCACATGGCCCACCAGGCGGGCACCGGTCATGCCGAACGGGTGGCCGATGGAGATGGCGCCGCCGTTGACGTTGAGGCGCTCGTCCGGGATGCCCAGCTTTTGCTGGCAGTAGATGGACTGCGAGGCAAAGGCTTCGTTGAGTTCCCACAGGTCGATGTCATCGACGGTCAGGCCGTGGCGGGCCAGCAGCTTGGGCACGGCGAACACCGGGCCGATGCCCATCTCGTCGGGCTCGCAACCGGCAATCGCCAGGCCACGGAAAGCGCCCAGGGGTTGCAGGCCCAGGCGCTCGGCCTCGGCGGCTTCCATCATCACGCAGGCCGAGGCGCCATCCGACAGCTGCGAAGCGTTGCCGGCGGTGACGAACTTGTCCGCGCCATTGACCGGGGCCAGCTTGGCCAGGGCCTCGTAGGTGGTGCCGCGGCGGTTGCAGTTGTCGGCGGTGGCGGTCACCTCTTGCTTCGTGACTTCCTTGGTCTCCTTGTTGACCACGGCCATGGTGGTGGTGCAAGGCACGATCTCGGCGTCGTAGCGGCCGGCCAGTTGGGCTTCTTCGGTCTTGCGCTGGCTCTCGGCCGAGAAGCGGTCCTGCGCCTCGCGGCTGATGCCGTAGCGCTGGGCCACGATGTCGGCGGTTTCGATCATCGACAGGTACAGGTCGGGCTTGTTGGCGACAATCCACGGGTCCAGCGTGAGCTGGGCGTCGTCGCGGGTCTTGATGCCCGAGATGCTCTCCACGCCGCCCGCGATCATGGCGGGCACGCCTTCAGCGACGATGCGGCCGGCGGCCATCGCGATGGCTTGCAGGCCCGAGGCGCAGAAGCGGTTGACGGTGGTGCCGCCGATGCTCAGCGGCAGGCCGGCGCGGATGATGGTCTGGCGCGCGATGTTGCGGCCGGTGATGCCTTCGGGGTAGCCGCAGCCCAGGATGGCGTCTTCGATCAGGGCCGGGTCGAGGCCCGAGCGCTCCACCGCGGCCTTGACGGCGAAGGCGGCCAGGGTCGGGCCCGGGGTGATGTTGAACTCACCACGGTGCGACTTGGTCAGCGGGGTGCGGGCGGTGGAAACAATGACGGCTTGACGCATGGGGTGTCTCTTTTCAAAAATGGGTTATTCGGACTGGTTCAGCGAGGCGAAGTTGGCGCCCTTGGCCACCAGTTCGACCAGCAGGGGCGAGGGTTTCCAGAACAGCGGGTCCTCTTTGGCAAAGGCCTCGATATCGGCCAGGATCTGCGGCAAACCGACCATGTCGGCGTACTTCATCGGGCCACCGCGGTAGCGCGGGAAGCCATAGCCGTAGACAAAGGTCACGTCCACATCGAGCGGGCGCAACGCAATGCCCTGGTGCACCACGTTGGCACCTTCGTTGACCATGGCGGCCATGTAGCGGCGCAGGATCTCGTCGTTGCTGAAGGCGCGCGGGGTGATGCCGGCGCGCTCGCGCTCGGCGTCCACGATGGCCAGCACTTCGGGGTCCATCTCGCCGGTGCGGGCACCGGCCGGGTACAGGTAGTAGCCGCGGCCGGTCTTCTGACCGAACCAGCCGCGCTCGCAGATGCGGTCGGCAATCTGCACGTAGCGCGCCTTCGGGTCGCGCGTGGCGGCGCGGCGCTTGCGCGTGGCCCAGCCGATGTCGCCGCCCGCCAGGTCGGACACCTGGAACGGCCCCATGGGGTAGCCGAAGTCGCGCAGCGCCTGGTCGATCTGGTAGGGCGAGGCGCCGTCTTCCATCATGTGGTCGGCCGCAGCGCGGTAGACCGCCAGGATGCGGTTGCCGATGAAGCCGTCGCAGACCCCGGCGCGCACCGGCACCTTCTTGAGCTTCTGGGCCAGCGCAAACGCGGTGGCCACGACGTCGGCGCTGACCTGGGCCGGCACCACGATCTCGAGCAGCTTCATGATGTTGGCCGGCGAGAAGAAATGCAGCCCCACCACGTCCTGCGGGCGCGACACACTGGCCGCGATCTCGTCGATGTCGAGGTAGGAGGTGTTGGTGGCCAGCACGGCACCGGGCTTGCAGACGCGGTCGAGCTCGGCGAACACCGCCTTCTTGACGCCCATCTCCTCGAACACCGCCTCGATCACCAGGTCCACCTGGGCCAGCGCCTCGTACGAGGTGCTGCCGGTGTAGCGCGCCATCACGGCGGCCTTGGCCTCGGGGGTCATGCGGCCCTTGGCGACCAGGCCGTCGTAGACCTTCTCGACATTGGCTCGACCGCGCGCGATGGACTCGGCGTCGCGCTCGACCATGGTCACGGGCAGGCCCGCGTCCAGCGCCGACACCGCGATGCCCGCGCCCATGGTGCCGCCACCCACCACCCCGAGGGTGGCAAAGGGACGCGGCTGGGCGGCCTGGGCTTCAGGCACCTTGAGCACTTCGCGCTCGGCAAAGAAGGCGTGGATCAGGCCGGCGCGTTGCGGGCTGTCGATGCACTGCCAGAACAGCTCGCGCTCGCGCTTCATGCCTTCGTCAAACGGCAGCTCCAGCGCGGCCTGCACGGCTTCGATGATCTTCATCGGCGAGAACAGGCCCTTGCTCTTTTTGGCCGTGTCGGCCCGCAGCGCATCGAGCTCAGCCTGGGCGGCAGCCCGGTCGGCCAGGCCGGGGGCGTCGCAGCTGCGGCGCACCGGGGCCGACTGCGCCAGCAGCTCGGCGGCGTAAGCCAGACCCGCGCTGAGCGGATCGGTGCCAGCGCCCACGCGGTCGACCAAGCCCAGCTTGGCGGCCTCTTCGGCCCCGATGTGGCGACCACTGAGCATCAGCTCGACCGCGGCCTTGACGCCGGCCAGGCGCGGCGCGCGCTGGGTGCCCCCCGAACCTGGCAACAGACCCAGTTGCACTTCGGGCAGGCCGAGCTTGCTGCCCGGCAAGGCCAGGCGGTAGTGGGCCGAGAGCGCAATTTCGAGCCCCCCGCCGAGCGCCGGGCCGTGGATGGCGGCCACCACCGGCTTGCTGCATTGCTCGATGGCGCGGCAGACGTCGGGCAGGGCCGGGGCTTGCGGGGGCTGACCAAACTCACGGATGTCGGCCCCGGCAATGAAGGCCCGCCCGGCCCCATGGATCAGCACCAGGGCCACGGCGGCGTCGGCCTCGGCTTCGGCGATGGCGGCCTGCAGCCCCCGGCGCACGGCCACGCCCAGGGCGTTGACCGGCGGGTTGCTGATGGTGACCACCAGCACGGCGCCTTCGCGGCGCTGGGTCACGGGGGGGGTCGTGTCAGCACCCGCGTTGGGCGTGGCAACTGCTTGGCTCATGTCTTGTCTCCTGAAAGTCGGTCAAGCCCGCCCGGGGGGCGGCCTCAGAGGTCTGGCGAGCATTGTTGTGGCGATAAGCTTTCTTGACAATCCCATGAACGATTGACAGACTGTCAAATAATTTTTGACAACCTACGGGAAAGCCGCTGTGGACCTCAGTTCCCTGACCTTGCTGGTCGAAATCCTCGATGCCGGCAACCTGAGCCAGGCCGCGCGCAAGCTCAAGATGACGCGCGCCAACGTGAGCTACCACCTCAACCAGCTCGAAAAATCGGTCGGCGTGCAACTGGTGCGGCGCACCACGCGCCGCGTCGAACCCACCGAGGTGGGCGCGCGCCTGTACGAGCACGGACGCAGCATCGTCAACGAGGTGCTGGCGGCCCAGGAGACCATCGCCACGCTGGGCCAGGGCCTGCAGGGCCGGGTCGGCCTGAGCGTGCCCAGCGGCTATGGGCAGATGGTGATGTCGCCGTGGCTGATCGAGTTCAAGCGCCTGTACCCGGGCATCGTGCTCGACGTGCTGTTCGAAAACCGCGTGGACGACCTGGTGCGCGACGGGGTGGACATTGCGGTGCGCGTGATGCCCGAACCACCGCCGCTGCTGGTGGCGCGTGACCTGGGCAGCGTGCGTTACCTGGCCTGCGCCTCGCGCGGCTGGGCCGAACAGCACGGCCTGCCCGACAGCCTGGAGGCGCTGCGCACGGCTCCGCTGATCACCTCGGGCGTGGTGGGGCGCCAACTGCGGCTGCGCGCCTACCAGGCCGAGACGCGCGATGAGATCACGCTCGAGCCCACGCTGATCTCCGAGCACTTTCCGTTCCTGCGCGACGCCATCCTGGCCGGCCTGGGCGTGGGCCTGGTGCCCGACTACGTGGTGCAGGACGCGATCGCCGCGGGCCAGGTGCTGACCACGCTGGACCGCTACCGCCTCAGCATCTTTGGCACCCACATGTACCTGCTCTACATGCCCAACCGGCACCAGACCCGAGCGGTGCGCACCTGCATCGACTTCATCCTGGGCAAAAGCCGGGGCTGAGCCCGGCCCCTGGCATCCGGGGCAATCCGAGGGTGGCGGCGCGCCAAATGCCGCTATGCTGGAGACCGTTCGTCGGCTTGCGGGACCTGGCAAGCCAGGAAGGAGCCCGCATGCCAACCAGCCCCCCAACCGCCTTGGTGCTCAGCGGCGGCGGTGCGCGCGCCGCCTACCAGGTGGGCGTGCTGCAAGCCATTGCGCAGATGCGGCGTGAGGCCCTGGGCCCCAAGGAGGCCCGCAGCAACCCCTTCGACATCATCGTCGGCACCTCGGCCGGCGCCATCAACAGCGCCGCGCTGGCCTGCCATGCGGACCGCTTTGACACCGCCATCGAGCAGTTGGTGGCCGTGTGGTCGGAGTTCCAGGCCGACCGTGTGTACCGCGCCGACGCGCTGGGCGTGATCCGCAGCGGCGCGCAGTGGCTGACCATGCTGTCGCTGGGTTGGGCGCTGGCCCGCTGGCGTCGGTTCCGGCCCCGATCGCTGTTGGACAACGGCCCGCTGGAGACCTTGCTGCACGAGCTGATTCCGATGCAGCGCCTGCCTCAGATGCTGGCGCGCCGCCACCTGCGGGCCCTGGCCGTGACCGCCTTCAGCTACAGCACGGGCGAGCACGTCACCTTCTACAGCGCGGCCCAGGCGCTGCGGCCCTGGGTGCGCTCGCAGCGCATGGCCGCACCGACCCAGCTGGGCCATGAGCACCTGTTGGCCTCGGCCGCGATCCCGTTTGTGTTCCCGGCCCACAGCATCATGCACGAGGGTCAGGCGGGCTGGTACGGCGACGGTTCGATGCGGCAGAGCGCACCGCTGTCGCCCGCCATCCACCTGGGCGCCGAACGCATGTTGGTGATTGGCGCCGGGCGCATGCACGAGCCCCCGGCCCCACGGGCCTCGGACCGGCGCTACCCCAGCCTGGCACAGATCGCGGGCCATGCCCTGTCGAGCATCTTTCTGGATGCGCTGGCGGTGGACGTGGAGCGCCTCGCGCGCATCAACCGCACGCTGTCCCTGCTGCCGCCCGCGGCGCTGTCGCAGACGCCGTTGCGCCCGGTCGAATGTCTGGTCATCGCGCCCAGCCAGCGGCTGGACGACATCGCCGCGCGCCATGTGGACGCCCTGCCCGCGCCGGTGCGCACCTTGCTGCACGGGGTGGGGGTGGGGCGCGCGGGCGGGCCGCAGACGCAGGGCTCGGCGCTGGCCAGCTACCTCTTGTTCGAGGCCCCGTTCACGCGCGAGCTGATGGCCCTGGGCGCGGCCGATGCCCGGGCCCGGCAGGCCGAAGTGGCGCAATTTTTCGGCTGGCCGAGGGCCACGGGCGACACGGCTTCAGGCGCCGTGCAGGCGTCAGCCGCCTGACGGGCCAGGTCCGAGCGGCCTGGCGCTCACTCGGGTGGGGTCTCGAGGTGGATGATCAGGGCGCGCACGCCGGGCGACACCTGCTTGGCACGGTCCACCGCCAGGATGCGCAGGTCAAACGACGACCCCTTGGGGATGGCACTGCGCGGCACTTTCTTGCCGGGGAAGGTGTCGGGGTAGACACCGTCCTCGAGCGGGCGCAGGCGCAGGCGCAGGCCCTTGCGCACCATCAGGTCGCGCGCGTACAGCTCGGCCAGCTCGTCCAGGGTGACCCAGCCCGAACGGGCCTTGTCTTCACCGGCCCCCCGGCCACTGAGCATCACCTCGAACTTGCCCGCGTGCTCGCCTTCGGTCTCGGCAAAGGGGTGGACGATGAAGGACAGCGGCACCTCGCTCTTGCGGCCTTTGTACTCGTGGGGGATGGCGATGTCGGTCAGGATCATGGCAAGGCGTCCTCGTCAGGGTGGTCATCGTCGGTGGCCCGGGGCTCCGCCCCTTCGCCCTCGACCCGCGGCGGACGCGGGGGGCGTTGGGCCGCACGGGCCAGGATCTCGACGTAGGCGTGCTCGGCCCCGCCCTTGGCGGCCGCGTCCACCTGCGCGATCAGGGTCGACAGCAGCACGACTTCGGCGCTGTCTTTTTCAAGGCCGAAACGGCAATCGAAATCCCAGAAGTCGGTGCCCTCGGGCAGGACGCGGCGACGCTCGCGCTTCAGGTACTTGCGGATCTCATGCTTGACCGCATCGAGCACCCGGTCCGGGTGGCGGCCTTCGGCCTTGAAACTGAATATTTTTCTCACAATGGCCCTTCAAAAACCGCTGCCGGCCCGCCACGGGTTGCGACAGCCAAGGGCGGGATTATGCGGGTTGCGCCGCGGATGCGGGCCCGCGACCGAAGACCCCGCCCCGGCCAGGGCGCTGGCCGACGTGCCCAGCGATGCCCCGGCGAGCGTTTTAAACTGCCCTTTCGGCATCGAAAGGAGACCCCATGACCGAAGCAGAATTCGAACGCGACCTCGCCAGCCAAGGCTTCACCGAGGTGTCCACGGTGCAGCGTGAAGCGGGCGGCCAGATGCTGTCGCACACCCACCCTTTTGAAGCCAGGGCGTTGATTTTGGACGGCGACATCCGCATCGAGGTGGCGGGCGAGACACGCCACTACCAAACCGGCGACATCTTCCACCTGGCCCATGGCGAGCCGCACTCGGAGTTCTACGGCCCGCAGGGCGTGCGCTACCGCGTCGGCCGCAAGTGAGGGCCTGAGGCCCGGCACCGAGCCCCCTGCAGGCGCCTGGCAGGGCGGCGCCCCGCCAGCGACCCGGGCCGCTGTCGGGCCGCTGGCGGGGCGGCAGCGCCCGCTCCAGCCCGGTCAGGGCCTGGAAATCGTTGCGCTGTGTAAGAAGCATTGCACCGGCGGCCCGCCGGATGCATTTGGGGAATTGGAGCTTCTAAGCTAGGTCTTGTGCCCCCGCGTGGGGCCACTCCGCGATGGCCTCCTCAGGGGCTATCCCTCATGACCTTCTTCCTTTCTCGAGCCCCGATGACACTCCAACGACGCGCCTTCCCCGCCATGATGCTCAGCGCAGCCACCGTGCTCAGCACCCCCCTGCTGGCCCCCGCCGCCCACGCGGCCTCTGGTGAAGACCTGCAAAAACAGGCGCAGTTCACCCTGAAAACGCTCTACAAGGCCCGCCCCGGCTCCGAGGCCCTGGCCCAGAAAGCCAAGGCCGCCCTGGTGTTCCCCAACATCATCAAGGCCGGGCTGATCTTCGGTGGTGCTTATGGCGAGGGCGTGCTGCTGCAGAACCAAGTGTTCGCGGGCTACTTCAACTCCGTCAGTGCCTCGTTTGGCCTGCAAGCTGGCGCGCAAAGCTTTGGCTACGTGCTGTTCGTCATGACCGATGCGGCCGTCGAATCCCTCAAGGGCCGCGACGGCTGGGAACTCGGTGTGGGCCCGAGCATCGTGGTGGTGGACTCCGGTGTGGCCTCCAAGCTGAGCACCACCACCCTCAAAGACGACGTCTACGCCTACATCTTCGACCAGAGCGGCATGATGGCCTCGCTGGGCCTCGAAGGCACCAAGATCTCGCGCATCAAGCAGCCTTGAGGTCCTGACGCCAGCCCCTTCGAGATCAACCCTCGAGACCAACCCTCGAGATCTAACCTCGAGGCCCCTCCCCGAGGGATGCCCGCCTGGGGCCCGCCGGGCCCACCCCACCGGCCCCCTCCGGCCCGCCGTCCGCCTGCCCCCCCCGGCGCCCGCCGGGCTTGGCCAACGGGCCCGTCGCCAGAGCAACCACGCGTGGCGCCCACCCGGCGTCCCCCAGACCCACCCTGCGGCTGGCCATGGCTCGGCCGTGCTGCTGGGCCCCTCCCAGCTCGCCGGGGGCCCCTTCCACGGCCGCCCGCCGGGGCCCGCAAGGACTGAACCATGAACCTGGCTGCCCTCACCCAGCGACTGCTGTCGGCCTCGCCGCTGCTGGCGAGCTTGCGCGGCTACCGCGTGGCCTGGCTGGGTCGGGACACGATCGCCGGGCTGTCGGCCTGCATCGTCTCGATCCCATCGGTCATCGCCTACGCCGAACTGGTCCACCTGCCGGCCATCACGGGGTTGTATGCCGCCCTGGCGGCCGCGGTGGGCTATGCGCTGTTCTCCAGCGCCCGACAGGTGATCGCCGGGCCAGACGCCGCCATCGGGCTGCTGGCGGGCTCGGCCATCCTGACCGTGGCCAACGGTGATGCCACCCGGCTGGCGGCCCTGGCCGCGGTGCTGAGCCTGCTGACCGGCGGGGTGCTGATCCTGTCGTCGCGCCTGCGGCTGGGCGTGATCGCAGACCTGCTGTCCCGCCCGGTGTTGATCGGCTACCTGAACGGGGCCTCGCTGATCTTGATCGCCACCCAATTGGACAAGATGTTCGGCTTTGAAACCCAGGGCGAGCAGTTCTTCGAGCTGCTGCACGCCGTGGTGACCCAGCTGCCCCAGACCCACGCGGCCACCCTGGCCCTGGGGTTGGCGCTGGTGGCGGGACTGCTCGCCCTGGGTCGGTGGCTGCCGCGGGTGCCGGGGGCGCTGGCGCTGTGCGCGGCGGCCATCCTGATCACCTACGGCTTCGACCTGGGCGCGCAGGGCGTCGCCTTGGTGGGTGAGGTGCCATCGGGCCTGCCCAGGCTGACCCTGCCGGCACTGACCTGGCAGGACGTCGCGGCACTGGCACCGGCGGCGCTGGCCATCGCCTTTCTGGCCTTCTCGGACGGCATCTTGCTGGCCCAGACCTTCGCCGAACGCCATGGCGACGAGGTCGATCCCAACCGCGAGTTGTTGGCGCTGGGCACGGCCAACGTGCTGGCAGGGCTCTGGCAGGGTTTTCCGGTCTCGGCCAGCCAATCCAGGACCTCGATCGTGGACGCTTCTGGTGGCCGGACCCAGCTGGCGCAGCTGGTGCTGGCGGGCGGCCTGCTGATGTTCCTGCTGTTCCTGACCCGCCTGATCGCCCTGCTGCCCATGGTGGCCCTGGGGGCGATCCTGATCGTCACCGCCTTCGGGATGCTGGAGCTGGCCTCGCTGCGCACCCTCTACCGCATCGACCGCATCGAGTTTGCGATCGCGCTGGGCGTCACGGTGATGATCCTGTTGACCGGGGTGGTGCCCGGCATCGTGCTGGGCGTCGTGCTGTCCCTGATCTCGGTGCTGGTCGGCATCTCGCGGCCCCACGATGCGGTGCTGAAGCGGCTCAAGCGCGATGGCCGCTTCCACGACTGCGCCGACCAAGATGACGCGGAGACCATCCCCGGCCTGCTGATCTATCGGCTGTACGCGCCGCTGCTGTTTGCCAACTCGAGCCACGTCATGAACCGCATCCGCAGCCTGGTCCGCAGCGCCGCCGTGCCCGTGCAATGGCTGGTGATCGACGCGCAGGCGATCCACGAGATGGACATCACCGCGGCGCAACGCCTGGCCAAGCTCCACCAGGAACTGCTGGACCACGGCGTGGACGTCAAGGTCGCCGACGCGCCCAGGCCCTTCTTGCGTGAACTGGCCCGCGTGGGCCTGATCGAGAAGATCGGCCGGCAGGACTTCTTTGTCTCGGTCAAAAGCGCCGTCGACGCCTTTGAGCGGCAGCACACCGACGGACCCGGGCCCTGCCAACCGGAGGCGCCAGCGCGCGCCCTCCAGCTGGGCCCGCCCCCTGCGGAGGCTCAGGCGGCCGCGGCCCCGTAGGCGTCGCGCAGTTCGCGTTTGAGCACCTTGCCAATCGCGCTGCGCGGCAACTCGTCAACCCAGGTCAGGTCGCTCAGGCGCTGGGTTTTGCCCACGCGGGCATTGAGCCAGTCACGCAGTGCGTCGGCCGCCAGGGCCTGACCCGGCCGCGCGACCACAAAGGCCACCGGGGTCTCGCCCCAGGCCACCGATGGCACCCCCACCACCGCCGCTTCGGCCACCGCGGGGTGCTCGCGCAGCAAGGCCTCGAGGTCACTGGGGTAGATGTTGAAGCCGCCCGAAATGATCATGTCCTTCTTGCGGTCGAACAAGGTCAGGAAGCCGTCGGCGTCAAACCGCCCGATGTCGCCGGTGCGGATGAAACGCTTGCCATCGGGCGCAAACCACTCGGCCTCGCGCGTTTTCTCGGGCTGACCGTGGTAGCCGGTCATCATGCCGGCCGAATGCCCCACCACCTCACCGGCTTCGCCGGGTGCCACTTCGACGCCCTGCTCGTCAATCAGGCGGATGTCGTGGGTCTCGGCCGGTCGGCCCACGGTGTGCAGCTTGTCGGGGTGCAGGTGGGCCTCGAGGATGCAGGTGCCACCGCCTTCGGTCATGCCGTAGAACTCGACCAGCCCGCCCGGCCAGCGCTTGAGCACATCGGCCTTCAGGTCGGCATGGAACGGCGCACTGGTGCAAAACTTGACCGCGGTGTGGCTCAGGTCGTGGGCCTCAAAAGCCGGGTGCGCCATCAGGCGCTGGTACTGCACCGGCACCAGCATGGTGTGGGTCATGTGGTGGTCTTGCGCCAGGCGCAGGTAGGCACCCGCATCGAACTTGGGCATCAGCAGCACGGTGCCACCAAAGGCCAGCGTGGGGAAAAACACCACCAGCGTGGTGTTCGAATACAGCGGCGTGGACAGCAAGGTCAGCGAACGCGGGCCATAGCCGTACACCGCCCCCCGGTTGACATGCGCCGCGCGCATGCCGTGCGACTGCACGATGCCCTTGGGCGTGCCCGTGGTGCCCGAGGAGTAGATGATGTTGAAGGGCCAGGCCGGCTGCAGGGCCACGGCCTGCACCGGGTGGCCCGCGGGGGCCAACCAGTCGGTCAGGGGCTGGCCGGCGTCGGACCCATCGAGCGCGATGCGGGTCACGCGGCCCTGCCCCGCGTCGGCCACCGTGGCCTGCGCCGCGGCATCCAGAAACAGCAGGCGCGCCTGGGCGTCACCCAACATGCCCGCCAGGGCCTGCGGGGTGCTGCCAGGGGCCAGGGGGGCCACCACCACACCGGCCCGCAGCGCGCCCAGGAACACCGCGGCATAGGTCACCGAACTGCTGGCGCAGACCGCAATCGCCTCGCCGGGCTGCACGCCGTCGCGCTGCAGGCTGGCGGCCACGCGGTCCATGAACTGGTCCAGTTCAGCGTAGCTCATGCGCTGCCCGCCGGCTTCTGGCGCGTCCAGCAAGGCGGGTCGCTGGGGTTCGGCACGCGCGTGCTCTCTGATGCGGTCGGGGATGGCGTGGAAGTCGCTGGGAACAGGTGTGGATGGAGCAGTCATGGGTCGGCCGAAAGAAAGTGGCGAAATCATAAGGACGCCCCCCAGCCTGTCACCTGTCACCGCAGCGACTGGGCTCAGCGCGGCACGGCACGGCGGAGTTCCGTTGGATTGTTTCTTTTTCAGGAATTTTCATTTGCCTCAATGCCGGTTTTATTGTTCAGAACGATCACCTAAAGTCACACCATCGATGAGTCGACACCACCACAACGCTTCATCGAGGCTGGACATGCCAGGCCCCCGCGGCCCGACCTGCCCGATACGTTTTGTCAGACCTGAAAGGAATTCACCATGACCCGCTCCCTGATTGCTTACGCCCTGGTCACCACCGCCGCCGCCGCCGCGGCCTTTGTCAGCACCCCCAGCCTGGCCGACGGCCTGAGCGAGTACCAGAACCAATTCGTGCCGGTCACCGCCCAGCGCAGCCGCGCTGAAGTGCAGGCCGAAGCCTACCAAGCCGCCCGCGACGGCACCGTGTCGGTGGACGCCAAGTCCCGCGTGCTGCCCGAGGTCAAGTCCGCCCTGAGCCGCGACGAAGTGCGCCAAGCCGCTTTCGCCGCCGCCCGAGGTGAACGCGCCCTGAGCAGCTACTGAGCCCCCCCCTGGACGCCCGGCGCCCAACGCAGGCCCTGGCCCGGCGCCACGCTCGCGCCAACCCCAACGACCCGGCGGGCTGCATGAGCCCGAGCGGGTCGTTGGCTTGGGCGTGGCACGCTGGCGCCTGAAGCCGCGCACTGAAAGGACTCGGGCGGCCACGGCCCCTGATCCCGGCCCTGGGCCGCATGCCATGGCCACGCCGTTGTGGCGGCTCAAGCCACCTGCGGGGCCGCGCGCGGTGCGACCCGGCGCGACACCCACGCAGCCAACGCCAGCAAGGCCAGCCCCGCGCCCCCCAAGGCCATCGACAGGCCGCCCCGGTCCACACTCCAGGCCACCAGCAACACCCCCAGGGACTGCCCCAGGAACAGCAGGCAGGCAAACAGCGTGACCGCGCTGCCCCGGGCATGGGGAGCCATCTGGGTGGCCTGGGTCTGCAGGGTGTTGTGCAGCATGTAAAAGCCCAGGCCGGCCAGGAAGCACGCCCCCACCGCCACCTCGGCCACCGGCACCCAGGCCAAGGCCGCCAGGGCCACCGCCATCAAGGTGCCCCCGGTCAACGCCAGCCCACGCTCACCCAACAAACGCAGCCAGCGGCTGACAAACTGGCTGTAAAGCAGGCCACCGACCCCGTACAGGATCATCACGCCCCCCGCGGCCGACGCCGAGAAGCCAAAGGCACTCACCAGGCGACTGGGCACAAAGGCCAGGGTGCCAAAAGCCAAAGCGCCCTCCACCGCCGTCACGCCCAGCACCCAGCGCACGCGCGGGATGCGCAGCAGGGCCACGCTGTTGCGCACCGACTGCGCCAGGCTGACCGCCCCACCCTGCCCCCCATGCACCGAGCCCCGGCGCAGCGCCCCGGTCTTGCGCGCCAACGTCACGGCGGCCAGGAAAAAAATCACCGCGAGCACGGCAAAGGCCCAGCGCCAGCCCAGGTGCTCGGCCGCGACACCGCCAAACCACTGCCCGGCCATCATGCCGGTGACGGTGGCCCCCATGAAGCGCCCCAACGTTTCCTGTCGCTTGTCGTAGCTGACCTGGTCACCAATCCACGCCATGGACAGCGGAATGATGCCCGCCGCCGACGCCCCCATGAAGGCACGCGACAACACCAGGGTGTCCAGCGTCGGCGCCAGTGCCGTGATGGCACTGAACAAGGAACAGGCACAGGTGGCCAACACGATCACCCGGACCTTGCCCAAGCGGTCGCCCAGCGGACCATAAAACAACTGCAGCGTGCCGTAAGCCACCGCGAACGAGGCGATGACGCGGGAGGCCTCGCCCGTGCTGACCTGAAAGTCCTGCCCCAAGGCCACCAGCATGGGATCGCAGATGCGCATGGACGCCATGCTGCCGAACGCAGCGAGGCCAATCAGCCTCAGGGTGAGTTGCAAAGAGCTCATGGGGACCCGTTCAAAAAGCGGCGACCAAGGGGCCGCCCAGCGGCGATTCTGCCCGGCATCGCGCGGGCTTGCTGGCCCCCACGGCGGACCTGCGCGCCGTTTGTTGTCAATTGCGAAACAGTGATTTGCTATCCAGCTGGTTTTATTGATTGGGGTAAACACCTACAGTTACACCATCGATGAGCCGGAAGACAAATCAGGACGACTCACCGAACCAGGACGGCCCAAGCCACGGAGGCCTGCACCGACTGGATGTGTTTCAACCTTGAAAGGAATTTCACCATGACCCGCAACATCATCACCGCCGCTCTGATCGCCACCGCCGCCTTCGCCGCCGCCCCCAGCTTTGCTGCTGGCGAAGCCGACTACAACGACCAATTCCCCGCTGCCGTGTCGCAACGCAGCCGCGCCGAAGTGACGGCCGAAGCCAAC
>NZ_JAQSIP010000001.1 GCF_028649475.1 Curvibacter cyanobacteriorum | reverse complement strand
GGCGAGCTGAAGAACCCGGCCATCACCCTGTACACGTACAAGGACGGCAAGAAGGTGGCCCTGAACTGATCTTCAGTTCGGTTGCGACCCACCTGACAAAGGCCACCTTCGGGTGGCCTTTTTTTTGGGCTTGGTCCGGGTCATCGCATCGTGCGTCACGGCCCGGGCCCAAAAGCGTCTGTTTCAACCCACAAAACTGCGCCGGGTTGAGGGCTCTAATTGATTTCTGATTTGGCTGTTGATAGCATTAAAATCATATGAATCAATATAAAATGATTCATATGTTTCTGGTGGCGGGCTCGGAGGCTGGGCAAACCCCGAATGGCGGGGTTTTCGACCGAGGGTGTCAGTTTCTGCGCACAAGGCACTGGCACGGGTGCTTTTTCGGGGGCGCGATCCGATCAAGATCAGTTTCAAGCCCGCTGCTATTTGTTACATTGGAAATGCCCAGTCGGTGGCTGCCGCCTGGGCACCGTGCAGACAGCGAAGACAAGCAAGGACAAAAAGATGCGCGTTCAACAGGTGAAATTGAGCTCGAGCCAGGACCTGGCGGCTCTGGACGAGTTGCTGGGGCTGGATCCGGCGATGTTGCTGGTGTTCGGGGCGGTGCCGTTCTTCAGCGACTTTGACCTCCATGGCGCCTTGCGCTCGCGTTTTCCAAAGGCCCTGTTGATGGGGTGCTCCACCGCGGGTGAAATCAGCCCGGATGGCGTGTCCGATGGCCAGTGTGTCGTCACGGCCGTGAAATTTGACCGCACCACCTTGCGTTTGGCCAGCACCCGCGCCGACACCATGGCGGACTCGTTCAGCGCCGGCGAGCGCCTGGGGCGCGACCTGGCTGCGCCCGAGCTCCAGGGCGTGCTGTTGTACGGACCTGGCGTGGCGCTCAACGGCAGTGCCCTGGTGGAGGGCCTGACCTGTGCCTTGGGGCCCGGGGTGCCGATCACCGGGGGCCTGGCGGCCGATGCCGGCGCCTTCACCCAGACCTGGGTGCTCGGCAATGACGGGGTGTCCGACCGCGCCGTGGTGGCCCTGGGCCTGTATGGTGAGGCCGTGCGCCTCGGCCATGGCTCGTTTGGCGGCTGGGTGCCGTTTGGGCCGGCGCGTCGCGTCACGCGGGCCGAGGGCAATGTGCTGCACGAACTCGACGGTGAACCGGCGCTGACCATCTACAAACGCTACCTGGGCGACCACGCCAAGGACCTGCCCGCCTCGGGGCTGCTGTTCCCGTTTTCCATGCACGATGAAGCGCAAGACGGCACCGGCCTGATCCGTACCATCCTGGCCGTCGACGAGGCCAGCGGCAGCCTGACTCTGGCCGGTGAAGTGGCCCAGGGTTGCTTCCTCAAGCTGATGCAGGCCAGCACGGACCGCCTGATCGACGGCGCCGAGAACGCCGCCGAAGCCGCCCGGGCCATGCAGGGCGGGCACGACGCCACCCTGGCCATCCTGGTCAGTTGCGTGGGGCGCAAGTTGGTGATGGGCAGCCAGGTCGACGAAGAGGTGGCCTCGGTGGGCGAGGTGCTGGGCCCGCGCGCCTTGCTGACCGGCTTTTACTCGAATGGCGAGATCAGCCCCCTGGCCGAAGCGGGCAACTGTGAGCTGCACAACCAGACCATGACCATCACCACGCTCTACGAGGCGGCTTGATGCACCGGGGACTGAAGCGGCAACTCAAGCGCACCCTCGGGGTCGAGGACGAGCTCAGCTGGGATGCGGTGCGGGGCGAACTGGCCACCGTGGCGGCCGGCTTGCCACCCCATCTGGCGCGTGTGCTCCATGGCCTCGGCGACCTGGTGACCCAGGTCGACGGGGCTTATGCGCAATATGAGCGTGACCTTGAGCTGCGCATGCGCAGCCTGATGCTCAGTTCCGAAGAAATGAGCCAGGTCAACGACCGCCTGCGCGAAGAACTGCACAGCCGCGAGCGGGCCATTGACTCGCTGCACGCCACCGTGACCCACCTGCTGCCTGAGGCGGCATCGGACGCGCCGCTGGACCGCAACCTCGAAGACCTCTCCGGCCTGCTGTCCGATCTGGTGGCCGAGCGCGAGGCCAGCCGCCGGGCACTGGACGACCAGCAGTTCGCGCTGGACCAGCACGCGATCGTCAGCGTCACCGACCTGCAGGGGGAGATCCTGCACGCCAATGACAAGTTTTGTGAGATCAGCGGTTACTCCCGCGAGGAACTGCTGGGTCGGAACCACCGCATCGTCAAGTCCGATCTGCACCCGCCCGAGTTTTATGCGGGCCTGTGGCGCACCATCTCGGCGGGGCAGGTGTGGAAGGGCGAGCTGTGCAACCGCGCCAAGGACGGCAGCCTGTACTGGGTGGCCGCCAGCATCGTGCCTGCGCTGGACAAGCAGGGCCGGCCGTTCCAGTACACGGCCATCCGCACCGACATCACCGAGCGCAAGCGCATCGAGGCGTCACTGGCCCAGGCGGCCAGTCGGCTGGAACTGGCCACCAGCTCCGCCGGCATTGGCGTGTGGGGCTGGAACCCGCGCACCGACACGCTCTGGATCGACCAGCAGATGGGGCGTTTGTTCCAGATCGAGACCGTGGGCTTCAGTGGCCGCTTCCAGGAGCTGGCCGACCGCGTTCACCCCGAAGACCGGGCCCGTGTGGAGATGGATTTCGAGACCGCCCTGCGCGAGGGCATCGACATCCGCACTGAGTTCCGGGTCCGCCTGCCCCAGGGTGAAGAACGCTACATGCGCTGTGCCGCCTCCGCCGTGATGGGCCCGGATGGCCGGGTGGACCACATGATCGGGGTCGACTTCGACATCACCAGCTTGCGCGTCGCCGAGCTCAGCATGCGCCAGGCCAAGGAGGCCGCCGAGGCGGCCAACCGCTCCAAGAGCGAGTTCCTGGCCAACATGAGCCACGAGATCCGCACACCGATGAACGCGGTGTTGGGCATGTCGCACCTGCTGCTGCAAACCCCGCTGGACCGCAAGCAGACCGACTACGTCAACAAGATCCAGCACTCGGGCCAGCACCTGCTGGGCATCATCAACGACATCCTGGACTTCTCCAAGGTGGAGGCGGGCAAGCTCGATGTGGAGCACATCGAGATGGACCTCGAGAAGGTGCTCGAGAACGTGGCCAACCTGGTGGGCGAGAAGGCCCAGGCCAAGGAGCTGGAGCTGCTGTTCGACGTGGCCCCCGACGTGCCCACGCACCTGGTGGGCGACCCGCTGCGGCTGGGCCAGATCCTGATCAACTACGCCAACAACGCGGTCAAGTTCACCGAACGGGGCGAGGTGACGATCGAGGTGCGCAAAGAGCGCGAGAGTGACAACGAGGTGGTGCTGCGCCTGGGGGTGCGCGACACCGGCATCGGGCTGAGCCCGGAGCAGATGGAGCGGTTGTTCGAGAGCTTCCAGCAGGCGGACTCGTCGACCACCCGCAAGTACGGCGGCACGGGGCTGGGGCTGGCGATCAGCAAGCGGCTGGCGGCGCTGATGGGCGGCGAGGTGGGGGTGCAGAGCGAGCTGGGTCAGGGCTCGACCTTCTGGTTCACCGCCACCTTGGGCAAATCCTTGCAGACCCAGGCCCCACGGCCCCAGATTCCCGACCTGCGCGGCACCAAAATGCTGGTGGTGGACGACAACGCGCGGGCGCGCGAAATCCTCGGTCAGCTGTTGGCGCAACTGACCTTCGATGTCGATTTCGTCGACAGCGCCAGCCAGGCCCTCCATGTGCTGCAACAAGCCGAGGCGGCCCAGCAGCCCTATGACCTGGTGTTCCTGGACTGGCGCATGCCCGACACCACGGGCATCGAACTGTCGCAGCGCATCGGCCAACTGGCGCTGCAACGCCTGCCCAAGCGGCTGCTGGTGGCCGGCCACGGCGGGCGCGAGGACACCCGCAGCAGCGCCCGCGAGGCCGGCATCGACGGCCTGATCATCAAGCCCTTCAACCCCTCGGCGCTGTTTGACGCGGTGATCGAGGTGCTGGGCAAGAGCCCCGGCCCGCGCCGCTCGGGCCAGGGCAAGAGTGCCTTCTGGAGCGGTGGCTCGGGCCTGCAGGACCTGACCCAGGTGCGCGGTGCCCGCGTGCTGCTGGTCGAGGACAACGACCTCAACCAGGAGGTGGCCGCCGGCATCCTGCGCCTGTCGGGCCTGCTGGTGGACATCGCGGGCAACGGCCAGATCGCGCTCGACAAGGTGCGCCAGCAAGACTACGACCTGGTGCTGATGGACATGCAGATGCCGGTCATGGATGGCATCACCGCCACCCAGGAGATCCGCAAGCTCGACGACTACGCCCACCTGCCCATCGTTGCCATGACGGCCAACGCCCGCGACACCGACCGCGAGCGCTGCCTGTCCGCGGGCATGGTGGACTTTGTGGCCAAGCCGATCGAGCCTGAAGAATTGGGCCGGGTGCTGCTGCGCTGGATCCCGGCCAAAGCGGCCGAGCCGGTGGCCGAGTCGCCCAGCCAGGAAGACCCGGCGCAGATCCTCAGCCGCTCGGTGCTGCAGATCCCGGGCCTCGACGTGGCCCAAGGCCTGCGCCGTGTGATGGGCAGCATTCCGCTGTACCTGTCGCTGTTGCGCAAGTTCATCACCGGGCAACGCGAGGTGCCCGACCAGATCCTGCAGGCGCTGGCCGAGCCCGACTGGGTGCGCGCCGAGATGCTGGTGCACACCTTGAAGGGCGTCGCTGGCAACATCGGTGCCACCGATTTGCACCAACTGGCGACCCAGCTCAATGACCTGGTCAATGAGCAAAGCGACGCCAACGCCGCCCTGGTGCTGGCGGGCCAGCTCAAACAGGGCTTGGCGGTGGTGGTGGCCGGTATCGAGTCCCAGTTGTCGCCCACGCCCGCCGCGGCTGCGCCGACCGCCGCGGACCCCGCCGAGTCGCAGCAGGCCCGCGAGGTCAGCGCCCGCCTGGCGGTGCTGCTGTCCGACGACGATCCCGACGCGGGCGACTGGCTGGAGCAGCACGCCGCCTTGCTCAAACGCCACCTCGGCCCGAACTACCGGGCCGTGGAGTCCGGCATTCGGGGCTTTGATTTCCCAGCGGCTTTGGCCGCTTTGCGGCAAAGTGCCTGAATGGCCACAACGTTGTATTCACCGACCGCCCGCCGAGCCCCCAGCGTGACCGCCCGCCACGCTGCGCCGGCCTGCGCGGCCTCCTTCCGATTCAGGTAGCCCCATGCAAGCCCCCGCCATACCCCACGATGAAGTCAGCCGAATGGCTGCCTTGCAGATCAGCGGCCTGCTCGACACGCCGCCCGAAGAGCGCTTCGATCGACTCACGCGGCTGACCTGCCGGGCACTGGGGGCCCAGATTGCGCTGGTGTCCCTGGTGGACAGCGAGCGCCAGTGGTTCAAGTCCTGCCAGGGCCTCGATGCCCAGGAGACCCCGCGCGAGCTGTCCTTTTGCGGCCACGCGATCCTGCAGGCAGAGATCTTTGAAGTGCCTGATGCGCTGCTGGACCCGCGTTTTGCCGACAACCCGCTGGTCACCGGCCCGCCGCATGTGCGGTTCTACGCCGGCGCGCCGTTGCGCAGCTCCGACGGCTACCGCCTGGGCACGCTGTGCGTGATCGGCGATCAGCCACGCCAGCTCAGTGACGAGGAGCGCCAAACCCTCAAAGACCTGGCCGCTTGCGTCGAACAGGAGATCGGTCAGCACAAGCTGCAAGAGAAAACCCTGGCGCTGCAGCAGGCGCGTCACCTCGGTGAGGTGCTGGTCGACACCCAGGCGCTGTTCATCCGCGATGCCGACCGGCCCCAGGTGTTCGAGAACCTGCTCAGCGAGCTGTTGGCCCTGACCGGCAGTGACGTGGGCTTTCTGGGCGAAGTGTTCCACCTGGGAGACGACTTTCCGAGCCTGCAGATTCAGGCGATCCACTCGCTGGATGCGCATTCCGCCACCCGCCTGCCGGGCGAGTTGGCTGATGAGGACGAGGACCGCAGCGACGACCTCAAGAGCCTGCAGCGGGTTTTTGCCAGTGTGCTCGAGTCGGGCACGCCGGTGCTGCGCGACAGCCATGGCGACAACCAGGGCGCCTTCGATCTGGTCTGGGGCGAGACCCAGCTCAGTGCCTTCTTGGCGGTGCCGATCCACCATGGGGGCGAACTGGTGGCCCTGCTCGGGGTGGGCAAACTGCGCGGCACCTACGCCCCGGGTTTGACGGACTTTCTGCGCCCCCTGCTGGTGACCATCGGCCAGCTGATCGAGGCGGCCCGCATCCAGGCCGAAAACACCCGCATCCAGCGCGAGCTGACCCGCCTGTCGCGCGTGGCCAGCGAGACCACCAACGCGGTGATCATCACCAACGCGCGTGGCGAAATCGACTGGGTCAACGACGGCTTCACCCGCATCTCGGGTTACCGGCTGGAGGAGGTGCGCGGCCTGCGCCCCGGGCATTTTCTGCAAGGCCCCGACACCGATCCGGCCACGGTGGCGCACATCAAGCGTTCGCTGCGTGCCGGGCAGGGCTTCCGTGTCGACCTGCTGAACTACGGCAAGAGCGGCGCCCCGTACTGGGTGGACATCAGCTGCAACGACCTGCGCGACGGCGACGGCGTGCTGCAGGGCTTCATGGCCATCGAGACCGACATCACCGAGAGCAAGCGCGACGAGCAGGCACTGCGCCAGGCGCGCACCGAGGCCGAGGCGGCCAACCGCTCCAAGAGCGAGTTCTTGGCCAACATGAGCCACGAGATCCGCACACCGATGAACGCGGTGCTGGGCATGTCGCACCTGCTGCTGCAAACCCCGCTGGACCGCAAGCAGACCGACTACGTCAACAAGATCCAGCACTCGGGCCAGCACCTGCTGGGCATCATCAACGACATCCTGGACTTCTCCAAGGTGGAGGCGGGCAAGCTCGATGTGGAGCACATCGAGATGGACCTCGAGAAGGTGCTCGAGAACGTGGCCAACCTGGTGGGCGAGAAGGCCCAGGCCAAGGAGCTGGAGCTGCTGTTCGACGTGGCCCCCGACGTGCCCACGCACCTGGTGGGCGACCCGCTGCGGCTGGGCCAGATCCTGATCAACTACGCCAACAACGCGGTCAAGTTCACCGAACGGGGTGAGGTGACGATCGAGGTGCGCAAAGAGCGCGAGAGCGACAACGAGGTGGTGTTGCGGCTGGGGGTGCGCGACACCGGCATCGGGCTGAGCCCGGAGCAGATGGAGCGGTTGTTCGAGAGCTTCCAGCAGGCGGACTCGTCGACCACCCGCAAGTACGGCGGCACGGGGCTGGGGCTGGCGATCAGCAAGCGGCTGGCGGCGCTGATGGGCGGCGAGGTGGGGGTGCAGAGCGAGCTGGGTCAGGGCTCGACCTTCTGGTTCACTGCCACCTTGGGCAAGAGTTCACTGCAGCGTGTGCCGCCGCGGCCCGAGCCCGACCTGCGCGGCAAGCGCATGCTGGTGGTGGACGACAACGCGCGGGCCCGCGAGATCCTGGGCCAGTTGCTGACCCACCTGACCTTCCGGGTCAGCTTTGCCGAAGGGGGGGACCAGGCCATCGAGATGATCCAGGCCGCCGACGACGCGCAGCAGCCCTTTGAAGTGGTGTTCCTCGACTGGAAGATGCCTGGCCTCAGTGGCCTCGCAGTGGCCGACCAACTGCGCCGCCGCGTCCTGCAACGCACGCCGCGCACCGTGCTGGTGGCGGCCGACAACAGCGATGCCGTGCGCATGGAGGCCTTCGCCGCGGGCATCGACAACCTGGTGGTCAAGCCGGTCAACCCCTCGCTGCTGTTTGACAGCGTGATGCAGGTGCTGGGTGGTCGCATGCTGCGCAAGTCGGCCGTCACGCTGGCCGAGGCCCCGGGCCAGAGCCTGGGGGCCGTGGCCCCGGCCACCGCCGATGTGCTGCGCGGTGCCCGCGTGCTGCTGGTCGAAGACAACGAGATCAACCAGGAAGTGGCTGCCGGCATGCTGACGCTGTCCGGACTGCTGGTGGATGTGGCCGAAAACGGCCAGGTGGCGCTCGACAAGATCCGTGAGCGCGACTACGACCTGGTGCTGATGGACATGCAGATGCCGGTCATGGACGGGGTGACGTGCACGCGGGCGATCCGCCAGATCGACGAGTTGCAGCACATCCCCATCGTTGCCATGACGGCCAATGCGCGCCAGTCGGACCGCGATCTGTGTCTGGAGGCCGGCATGGTGGACTTTGTCACCAAGCCCATCGAGCCCGAGGAACTGTGGCGCGCCTTGCTGCGCTGGGTGCCGGCGCGCCGGGCCAGCCGCGCGGCCCAGAGCGCCTTGGGGGGCCTGGGGGCGGCGGCCGCTGCGGGCCTCAGTGGTGCCGAGGCCAGTGCCAGCCTGGGCGGCGCCGTGATCCAGATTCCGGGGCTGGACGTGGGCCAGGGCCTGCGGCGAGCGATTGGCAACATCCCCCTGTACCTGTCGCTGCTGCGCAAGTTCGTGGCCGGGCAGCGCCATGTGGTGGGTGAGATCCAGTCCGCCCTCCAGGCGCAGGACTGGGGCACGGCCGAGTTGCTGGCCCACACGCTCAAGAGCGTGGCGGGCAACATCGGTGCCCACAGCCTGCAGTACGCGGCGGCTGACCTGGAAGACGTGTTGCACGCCCCCGAGCGCCGCCCCGAGGTGCCCGCGATGCTGCCGCGGGTGGACGCCCAGTTGCAGGCCCTGGTGGCCAGCATCGAACAGCAGTTGTCACCCGGTGCGGCGCCGGCCGCTCCGGCGCCTGCCGCGAAGGAGGCCGCACCCGCCACAGCCGCCGTCAAGGTGGTGGAAGCCGCCACCGACAAGCCCCTGGTGCTGGTCGTGGACGACACGCCTGAAAACCTGTCGCTGATGAGTGCCGTGCTCAAGGACCGCTACAAGGTCAAGGTCGCCAGCAAGGGCGAACGCGCCTTGCAGATTGCCACCACCAGCCCGGCGCCGGACATCATCCTGCTCGACGTGATGATGCCCGAGATGGATGGCTACGAAGTCTGTCGCCGCCTCAAGGCCGACCCGCGCAGCGCCCACATCCCGGTGCTGTTCCTGACCGCCAAGACCGATTCGGACTCCGAGGCCACGGGCTTCCAGGTCGGTGGTGTGGACTACATCGGCAAGCCGATCAGCCCGCCGGTTGTGCTGGCCCGGGTGGCCGCTCAGTTGCAGCTCAAGCGCATGGCGGATTTCCTGCGTGACAAGAACGAGTTCTTGGAGCAGGCCGTGTCCGAGCGCACCCGCGAGCTATCGGCGATCCAGGACGTGACCATCCTGGCCATGTCCTCGATGGCCGAAACCCGCGACAACGAGACTGGTAACCACATCCTGCGCACCCAGCGCTACGTGCAGTGCCTGGCGCAAAAGCTCCAGGCCCTGCCGCAGTTCGCCAACGTGCTGACCGATGCCTACATCCACCTGCTGTACAAGTCCGCCCCGCTGCACGACATCGGCAAGGTGGGCATCCCGGACCACATCCTGCTCAAGCCGGGCAAGCTGACGCCGGAAGAGTTCGAGATCATGAAGACCCACACCACGCTGGGTTACCTGGCCATCGACCGGGCCGAGAAATCGCTGGGAATGAACCTGCCTTTCTTGGCCCCGGCCAAGGAGATCGCGCTCTACCACCAGGAGAAGTGGGACGGCTCTGGCTACCCCGAAGGCCTGGTCGGCGAGGCCATCCCGCTGTCGGCCCGCCTGATGGCGGTGGCCGATGTGTACGACGCGCTGATCAGCCGCCGCGTCTACAAGGGCGCCATGAGCCACGACGAGGCCATGGCCATCCTGCGCCAGGGCCGCGGCACGCACTTCGACCCGGTGGTGTTCGACGCCTTCCTGGAGGTCGAGGACGAGTTCCGCCGCATCGCGATCAACTTGTCCGACCCAGACCACTGAACCCCGAGGCCGCCCCTGCGCCCCGAGCTTTTGGGGCCGCCGTGCGGGCGCCGGCCCGACGGACTGTTCGGGGTGGCTCGGGAGGTGGGGAGGCGGGTGGTGCTGGGCGCTTGGGGCGCACCGACGCCGTGGGCGCAGGCGCCGGACAGCGCCTGCCCAGGGCCCGATGACCCGCGCCCCCGGGCCCCATGGTGGGGCCCCGGCGGGGCTGGGGTGAGGCGCGGCCTCAGCCTGGGTGGCGGCGCACGCGGTTCAAGGCCAGGCGCGCGATCTGGGGGGCGGCGGCACTGGTGCCCACCAGCCGCACTGTGGACCCCGCGCGGGTGCCCGCGGCACGCAGGCCATGGAGGACCGGGTTTTCGTCGGACGGGGCCAGGGTGTGGGGGGCCTTCACGATCAGCGGGGAGCGGCTGGCCCGCAGTCGGTCGGGGTCGTCGACCGGCGCGGAGTAGGGCGCCCAGCGCTCGGCGTCGCTGGCCTGGAGCCGGGTGCCACCCACGCTGATCACGCGCGCCCCGGTGGCAATGCTGTTGAAGGTGCCACTGCGCCGCAGCCACGGTCGGGCCTGGAACGGGCGCGTGTCCAGCGTTTTTTCCACGTCGTAGTCCGGGTCTTCGAGGCGCGACTGGGTCGGCCCGCCGCGCCGGCCCAGCAGCACGTCATCGCGCTCGACGTAGGCGTCGAAGGTGAAGGCGGCGTCACCCCGGTTGTGCAGGCTCAGCGTCCACAAGCCCGCCGGGCTGGTGGCCACCCCGGGCTGCAGCGAAAAGCACGGTGCCAGCGCCAGCAGGGCACAGCAGTCCGGTTCGCCGCGCGCGTTGCGCTGCGGAAAGCTCAGCATCGCCAGGGCCTGCCCGCTGGCGTTGCGCCACACACCGGCGTCGCCGACCCGCAGCGGCGGCAGGCTCCCCAGGCCGGGCACCTGCAGGGTCAACTCGAGGTGGGGCGCGGCCGCGGCGGGCAACCACAATTCCAGGAAGTTCTGCGTGGGGTCGCCCGGCACGCAACGCCAGCCCAGCGACAAGGTCTGGCCCGGCAGCACCGGGGCGTTGCCGTGGGTGCGGCCCTGGTAGGCGTTGCTGGTGGGCAGCACCAGGGTCAGGGTGCCCGGCCAAAGGGCCACCAGCTGGTCCATGGCGCGTTCCAGCAGGCTGCTGCCGTCGTGCGGACCGGCCAGCGTGCCCCAGCTCAGGTTGACCACCACCTCGGCCTCGGCGTCGCAGCAGGACAGGATGTACATCAGCCCGTCGAGCAGGTGCACCCGCATCGATCCGCCCGAGGTGTCCTGCACGGTGGCGTGGTCCAGCTGCACGGCCACGATGGGGCAGCGGCTGGCTTCGTCATCGGCCAGGCGCCAGCTCGGGGGCGCCAGGGGCTCCCAGGTCTGGCGCTCGTTGAGGCCGGCCACGCTGGCGCTCACGGTGCGCGGGCCCGCCGCGATGTCCAGCACATGGGTGCCGTGGTTGACCCGTTTGTCCATCGCCAGGCCCATGCCGAACTGGCGGTAGACCTGGGCCTCGTCGTCTTGCCCGTGCTGCACGCTGGCTTGCACGGCGGCGTTGATCTCTTCGGCGGTGATCTCGCTGCCATAGTGCAGGCCCGGCGGGGGCGCCTGCTGCGGCAGCGGGTCCTGGCACCAGAAATACGCCACGCGCGTGCCGCCGCCCTGGGCCGCGGGGGCCCTGAAGCGCGGGTGCGCAAAGGCCAGGCCACCGTCGATCACGCCCAGCACCTTGCCACTGAGGCCGGGCGCGCTGTCCGGGCCGCTGGCGCAAGGCGGGCGTTTGGCCACGCGCGCAGCACCGTCGGGCGTGCCCCGCGCCATCGACAGCTCGTAGCGGCGCAGCAGCGGCGCCAGGTCACCCTGGCTGCGGGCAAAAAACGCGGGGCTGGCCTCGGCGGTGCAGTAGCGCAAGGCCGCTTGCAGCGGGCCGGTGGGGCGGGTGTAGAGGTCGGGAATGCGCAGGCATTCACCGGCCGCGGCCTGCAACTGCAAGGGGCTGCAGTCGGGGGCCAGCTCGATCAGCAGGCTCAGCCGTTGCGGGCCTGCGTGGCCAGGGGAGCGGCGTTGCGTGGACAGGCCCACGGTTTCGGCCCAGATCAGGTACGGGTCAGCACCTTCGCGTTGGGCACGGTCGTTCCAGTCAAGGCCCGTGAAGCGGCCACGCGGCAGCGCGGACCACTGCAGTGACGACGGGTCCGGGGGAGGGGTGACGGGCTTCATGGTTCAGGCCCATTCCGCCAGTGCCAGTTGCCACTGGCTGCTGAGCCAGCCCGAGGTGGCCAGCGGCGTGCTGGCCGCGTGGTAGCGGTAGTACGGCGGCGCGTCATCGCCTTGCAGGGGCAGGCGGGGGTCAAAGTCGGCTTCGGGGGGGTAGGCCGGGCCGTCGAAGTGGCGACCATGGAAGGGCGATTGGGCCACGCTGCGGGCCACCACGAACTCGGCCAGGCTGGTGCCCAGCAGGCGACCCGCGGCCGAGTCCACCGGGTAGTGCAGGCCGGCCACCGTGCGGTTCACGGCCACACGAGCGGCCAGCCGGTTCAGCTGCTCGGCGGCGCGCGGGTGGCCGGGTCGCAGGTGCGTCAGCAAGGCGGCCATCAGGTGGGTCTCGGTCGAGTGCCCACTGGGCCAGCTGGCGTGGGCCGGGGTCGGCACCATGGGCTGGATCTGCGCCGACAGTTGCACCGGGCGGGGCACGTCGAAGCCCAACTTGAAGCGCATTTCGACCAACTGGGCCAGCGACAAGGCGGCGCTCAGCCATTCAAGGGTGCGTTTGTGTTTGTCCGGGCTCAGGCCCACGATGGTGGCGACATAGTCGAGCGCGCCCTGGGCCTGGGACAGGATCTCGCCACCGCGGTCGTCGCGCAGCTCGGCGTAGTTGGCCACCAGGTCCAGCTGGCCCCGGAAGGTCTCGGCCGAGGGGCGGGTGAGGCGCACGACCTCGACGGGCGCCGCACCCGGCGCATGGAACACCAGCGCGATGTGCTGGGCATGGTGCTCAAACGCCAGGCCCGAGAGCATCTCGAAGGTCACGGTGGCCACGCGCGCGGGGGGCAGGCTGCGCGTCAAGGCGTGGGCCCCGTCCACCGGCGGCAGGGTGGGGGGCGCGTCGAGCGGCACATAGCTGCCCACCAGCGCGGCCCGGCTGTTGGTCAGCGAGGCCGACAACAACTCGGTGGGCACCCCGGGCTGGCCTGAAAACCCACCCGAGAACCCGCCGGAAAAGCCCCCTGAGAAGCCGCCCGAAAACCCACCTGAAAACCCGCCCGAGAAACCCCCGGAAAATCCCCCTGAAAAACCTCCAGACATGGCATCCACTCCTTGTAGTTAAGTGATCGACTTGCACTCAATTCGGTGTTGATCCTTCGGGCGGTCTGGGCGCTCAGGTGTCGGGGACACCTAAAGCGCGCAGGGCGGCGATGCAGCGCTGGCGGGTCACGCTTTGCCCGCTGCCCATCGCCATGTACCTCTGGATCGTGAGCCCGGGCTGCTCCTGCAGCAGCCGGGCCAGGGTTTTCTGTCCTTCTTCGGCGTGCCCCAACTCGACTTGGGCGGTCAGCAGCACGCGGTAGGCCGGCGCATGGTGGGCATTGGCCCGGATCGACCGGCGGGCGTAATCGATCGCGCCCTGGTGTTCGTGGTTGGCCAGCAGGGCCGACGCGGTGATCAGGTCGTAGTAGTACTTGATCGGGTCGAGTGGCGACAGCGCCTCGGCGTATAAGGCCTCGGACACCGACTCGGGGGCCGAGCCCCACATGGTCGACAGCACGCTCTTGAACAGCCAGGCCAGCGACTCGTTGGGGTTGGCCTTGACGGCCGCGTCCAGGCGCTGCTCGGCCAGGCCGAACTCGCCCAGCAACTGGGTGTAGATGTGGCCCTCCACCGACAGGGTGAGGGCGTTTTCGGGGTCGAGGTCGAGCGCGCGCTGGGTCTGGCTGAGGGCAATCTTGACCTCGCGCTGCGGGTCGGTGCTGAGGCCGCGCACGATGTTCAGCACATGCCACTTGGCGAGCCAGGCGCGCAGCGTGGCCACGCGCCCATGGCGCTCGATCAGCACCGACAAGATCTCGCGGCTGCGTTGAAAGTCGGCCAGTGAGCTGCGGTGCATGAGGCCGATGCCCCCCACCATCAGGGCGTTGCTGTCCAGCCGGGGCAGGGGCTGCGACAGGGTCTTGCTGACCTCGGTGTTGACGATCTGGCGGTTCACCAGCTGGCTCAGGCGACCGATCAGCTGGCTGTCGGCCTGCAGCAGGTCCAGCGTGGGTTCGCTGAGGCGTTCGGCCCAGATCACCTGGTTCTGCCGGGTGTCGACCAGCTCGGCCATCAGCAGCGTGGTCTCGCCCATCACCGCGTAGCTGCCCGACAGCAAGTAGTTGGCCCCGAGGTGGGCGTCGGCGATCTCACGGCCGTTCTGGCGCTCGCGCAGGCCCTGGGTCGACATGCGCGAAATGACCCGCACGTCCGGGTGGCGAGACAGGCTGGCAATCACGCCATCGGCGATCAGCTCGCCAATCACCCATTCCTCGGCCACTGCGCTGCGCGAGCGGAACGGCACCACCGCGACGGTGGGGCGCAGCGATTGCTGCTCCTCGCTCACATCGCGCAGCACCGGGTTGATGCCCACGGGCCCGAGGCGGAAGGCACGCACCGGCGTGTCGACGTGCTTGAGGTAGCACTCGCCCAGGTCGGTCAGCTCGGCATCGAGGCCGGAGGTCAGCAGGTCGCGCACGCTGATGCTGGCCACCGTCTCGCCCGGGCCGGCCAGGCCGCACAGGCGCGCCGCCAGGTTGACCCCGTGGCCGTAGATGTCGGCCCGGTCCTGGTAGACCGGGGCGGCGTTCAAGCCCACTCGCAGCGCCAGCGGGCTGCGACCCGGCTCGCCGTCCGCCGTGCCCGGGGTGCCTGACGCCTGCATTTGGGCGTGCAGTTGCAAGGCCACCGACGCCGCGTGCTGGGCCTGGTCGAACTCGGCCATCAGGCCATCGCCCAGGCTCTTGACGACGCGGCCTCCACCGGCTTCGATCAGGCGACGCGCCTCCAGCGTGAAGGCGTGCCAACGCAGCACGGTGTGGTGTTCGTCCTCCTGCATCAGGCGCACCGACTCGACCAGATCGACCACCAGGATGACCTTCAGCGCGCTGGGCAGCAGCAGGCCGTCGGGGCCAGAGGCTGGGTCGTGGTCGATGAAATGCAGGAGACTCAAGTGGGCGCTCGCGGTTTCAGGGGCTGGGCAGGGGCGGTGGGGTGAAACGGCAATGGGAGACGGTTCAGTGTAGCAACTGTAACTTTACTGGGTCACGGTCGATGCCGGCGCATGTCGGCCTCATGACCGACCCTCGCCAGAGGGGACTTGGCCGGGCCCGATCAGGGCCTGGCAGAGCTGCGGCCGGGCAAAGTGAAAGCCTTGCGCATAGGTGCAGCCGAGGCTGCGCAGCAGGTCGGCGGTGGCGGCGTCTTCGATGCCTTCAGCCACCGTGCTCAAACCCAGCAGATCGGACAAGGCCAGCGCGGACTTGACGATCTGCACACTGCGCTCGCCGTTGGGCAGGCGCTCGACAAAACTGCGGTCGATCTTGAGGCACGAGAACGGCAGCGTTTGCAGGTAGTCCAGTCCCGCGTAGCCGGTGCCAAAGTCGTCCAGCGCGACGCCCACGCCCATGTTGCGCAGGCCCTGCACCACATGGGTGACCACTTCCACGCTGCTGATGATGATGGTCTCGGTGAGCTCGATGTGCAGCTCCTCGGGCGCCATCTGGTGGGCCTCCAGGCAGGCCTGGATGCGCTGCACCACGCCGGGGGCGCACAGCTCGGGCGCCGACAGGTTTACACTCATGAACGGGATGTGGCCCGTGCCCGCCTGGCACAGCGGTCGCAGCTGGGCCCAGTCGGCCACGGCCTGGCGCAGCACGAACTCGCCCACGCGGTGGATCAGGCCGGTTTTCTCGGCCAGCGGGATGAATTCGTCGGGGCTGATCAGCCCCAGCACCGGGTGGCGCCAGCGCACCAGGGCCTCAAAGCCGGCCACCGCGTGGTCGCTGAGCAACACGATGGCCTGGTAATGCACCTCCAACTGCCCCAGGCGGATGCCGTCCGACAGGCTCTGGGCCAGCGACAGGGTGCGCACCGCGGCGTTGTGCAGTTGCTCGCTGGGGTCGAGTTCGGACAAAGCATCCTGGCCTTGGGGGATCAGGCCCAGCAGCGGCGGGCCATCGGTGCGGGCGCTGCGCACCCGGCCCAGCAGCAGCTTGACCAGGTACTGCACCACCGGGTCGGCCTGGCGCAGCAGGCCCTCGACATGGCCGCGTTCGATGCGGATCAGGCTGGTGGGCACCAGGGTGCGCACGGTGGCCGAGCGGGGCAGGCCGTCGAGCAGGGCGATTTCGCCAAACATGGCGCCAGTGGCCAGCACATCGACGCGGCGTTGGTCACCTTCGGGGCCCAGCAGGATTTCGACACAGCCTTGGTCAATGACATAAGCCGCCTCTCCAGCCTCACCGGCGCGAAAGACAATTGCATTGGCGGCATAGGTTTCCCGCTGGAAACCCGTGGAGACATCAACCATCGTGTGATCCCTTAGCTGCGGGCAGCATAGCAGGATGTTTCAAGGCGTAACAGTCGTGATCCAATCAGCGTGTGCCCTTGATCAGACACTGACCCGGCGCGGTCACGACCTGCTGTCACCACCGACTGCCACCCGCTGCGTCCACCAGCCGCGTCCTGCCACCGCGCTCACGGCCCCGGGCTTGCGGGGGCCTTCTCCGGGCCGTGGGCCTGGGGGGGCTGCAGAAAGTCGCGCGCCTCGGCCTGGGTCGAGGCCCAGGGGCCTGGGGGCACGACCTGGGGCGCGGGCGGGTCACCCCGGTAGTGCGGCGACATGATCTGCACCCCCATTTCGTTGAACACGTCCTGGATGTGGGCGTACAACTGGCTCATGGCCTCGATGCGGCGCTGGGGCGCCGCCTGGTTGCTCTGGCCACACAGCAGGTAGTCCACGTAGTAGTCGGACAAGCCCGTCTGCACCACATAGGGCGGCGGGCTGCTGGCCACGCCCTCGGCCCGGCGTGCGGCCTCGATCAGCATCGCGTGCACTTGGCGCCACGGCGTGGCATAACCGATCGTGACGCTGGCGTGCAGGACAAAGCGCCCATGGGCCACCAGGCGCGAATAGTTGCAGATCGGCTGGCTGAACACCACGCTGTTGGGCAGGCAGACTTCCTCGCCCATGCCGGTGTGCACGCGGGTGGTGAACAGGCTCAAGCCCACCACGGTGCCTTCGGTTTGTCCCAGTTTCACGTACTCGCCCACCCGCAGCGAGCGTGAATACAACAGCGACAGCCCCGACAGGGCCTGGCCGACCAGGCCCGAGGCGCCCAGCGACAGCATCAGGCCGGCCAGCACGGTCAGGCCCTTAAAGGCCTCACTGCCCGAGCCCGGCAGGTAGGGGTAGGCCATGGCCAGCGCGAACAGGCAGATCAGCAGGTTGCCGATGCGTCGGGTCGGCACGGCGATCTCGGCGTCCACCGCGCCCAGGCTGAGTTCGCCTTGCTCAACCCGCTCCATCACGGCCGAGAACAGCTGGACCGCCAGCCGGGCCAGCCAAGCGATCAACAGCGCAATCAACAAATTGGGCAAGGCGTCCACCACGGCCGAGGCAAACTGGCTGAACAGGCCCAGCAGCCGCTCGCTGCTGCGTTCCCCCCAGGCCCGGGTGTAGGCGAACTGGCGCAACACAAAGGTGACCCAGGTGTCCAGCACCAGGAGCGCCAACGCCAGCGCCAGTGCCCGGCTCAGCCACTGCACCGCGGTCTGGGTGTGGGTCAGGTATTCGCGCATGAACAGGGCCAGCGAGCTGTGCACCGCGGTGTGGCTCAGGGCCTCGTGCCATTGGCGGGTCCAGCGTCGGCGCAGCACCAGCAACAGATAGAGCAACCCCAGACTCACCGCGCTGGCCAGCACGCTGTACAGGCTGGCCAGCGCTAGGGCCCGCGGGTCACGCGCTTCGCGGTACTCGTCGACCGCCTGCTGCAGGCGCGCCTGCACTTCGCGCGCTGCCACGTCCAGGTGGCGCGTGGGCCGCCCGCCGCCCAGGTCGGCCGGCAGAACCCACAGCACGGCTTGGCCATTGACGTCAAAGCGCAGTTGCTCTTTGACCGCCTGGTAGGTCACCGACACGGGGCCGCCGGTGGCCAGCGCTTCGATCAGGGCCTCGTGGGCCAGTGCGGCGCGGTCCGCGGGCGTCTCGGTGGCTGTGTAAGCCCGGAAGGTGACGATGGTGCGGTGGTTCAACCGCAAGGTGGCGCCAGCGGTGCCGGTGGTGACCGCGCTGACGGCGCTGGTGGTGTTGCCCGGGGGCAGGGCTTGGACCGGGGTGGCGGGCGGCGCCGCCGCCTGGGTGGCGGACGGTGGGGTGGCCTGGGCGGCGGGCAGCTTGGCCGACTCGGCCAAGCCCCACATCCCCACCAGACCCAGGCACAGTGCCAGTTGGCTCAGATGGGCCGGGCGGAAAAGGAGGAACAGACCCAACAAATGGTCAAGCCAGGGGGCCCGCGCGTGGCTGCCCGGTCTGGCTTGGGCCCGCGCCCGCTCGCCAGGGCTGGGGCCTGCCGACAGCGCGATGGGGGCATTGATTGGGTGGCGTCCGGGGGCGCAAAGGGTCAGCTTCATCGGTGCCAATGCCTTGGGAGGCCGTCATGGGGGCCCCGATGATAGGTTCAGCCCAGGCCGATGGACGCCCGCTCGGGGGGCCGAATTTGTAAGGGCTCCGAACCAATTGATGCGGGGTGTTGGCCAGGCCGTCCGGGGCGCCAGACGAGCGGGTTGTCCGCCCGCCGGGCCCGTGGGTGGGGGACTGTCGCAGTCGCAGTCGCATTCGCCGTGGCGGTCGCGGTGGCGGTGGCGATGACTTGGGCGCGGGGCCCGCGCGGCGGCTGTGCGCCAGGGGGATGAAGGCGCTGGGCGGGGGCCCGCGCTTCGGACGGCCCCAAGGGCGTGGCGAGTGGCGCCGCCCCCGCCCTTGGGGGCGCCGGCGGGGCCCGGGCCCACTGGGGGCCAGCGCTCGCGTTGAGCGCCTGGGTAACGCGCCTGAAAGCGCCTGAAAGCGCCTGGGTCGGGGCCTCAGCCCGCGAGGGCCAGGCGACCGGGGCTTGTCGGCCCTGACAGGTGGGCCGAGCGGCCGGTGCCCCGGGCCGTTTCGACCTGGAAAAAGGCCACCGACTCCACCAGGGCATGGGCCTGCCGGTTCAGGCTGCTGGCGGCGGCGGCCATTTGTTCGACCAGGGCGGCGTTCTGCTGCGTGGCGTCGTCGACCTGGCCCACGGCTTGACCGATCTGCCCGATGCCGTGCGCCTGTTCGCGGCTGGCCGAGCTGATCTCGCCGATCAGGTCGGCCACGCTCTTGACCTCGCCGAGGATCTCCGACATCGCCGAGCCCGCGGTGTTGACCAGTTCGGCACCGGCTTCGACCTTCTCCACACTGGTGGAGATCAGGGTCTTGATCTCCTTGGCGGCTTGCGCGCTGCGCTGGGCCAAGGTGCGCACCTCCCCGGCAACCACTGCAAAGCCCCGCCCTTGCTCACCCGCGCGGGCGGCCTCCACGGCCGCATTCAAGGCCAGGATGTTGGTCTGGAAGGCGATGCCATCGATCACGCTGATGATGTCGGCAATCTTGCGCGAGTTGGCGGTGATGTCCTCCATGGTGTCCACGACCTGGCCCACCACCGCACCACCGCGCTCGGCGGCGGTTTTGGCCGTGGCTGCCAGATCGCTGGCCTGCACGGCGGTGTCGGAGTTTTGCTTCACCGACGCGGTCATGCGGCCCATGGACGACGTGCATTGCTGCAGGTCGGCCGCTTGTCGTTCGGTGCGTTGAGACAAATCGGTGTTGCCGGCGGCGATCTCGCGCGCTCCGTTCTCGATGGACAGCGCCGATTCACGCACGCGGGTCACGATGCCAGCGAGCCCTGCCTGCATTTCACCGAGCGAGGCCAGCACGCTGTTGGCCGGGGCGGTGGCGCTGCCCGCCACCGGCCCCAGATGACCTGAGGCCACCTGTTTGGCGGCCGCGCGCAGGACCAACGGGTCGGCCCCCAGCGAGCGCATCAGGCTGCGGTTGATCAAGGTGGCCAGCCCGATCGCGGCCAGCACCGCGCCCAGCGAGCTCAGCAGCAACACCAGGCGTTTGCTGCGAAAGCGCTCGGCCGACTGCTTGATCTCCTGAGCACCGGCGCTGGCAATCATCCTCGAGTACTCGGTGGTGGTGGCGATGAGTTGCTTCAGCAGGGGCTGGCATTCCTCGTTCATTTTGGTGATCGCCTCCTCTTTGCGTCCGGCCAGGGCCTTGGCAACGATGTCCATCGCCACTGGTCCGTACCGGGCCTCGAGTTTCTCGAGCTTGTCGAGGATTTCGCGCTCTTCCGCTGTCACGCCCTGGGTGTTGGCGACCGCGGTCTTGAGCTTGGCCAGGCTGCCTTGCACCCGCTCGTGCGCCGCCCTCACAGCCTCGTTTTCGGCCCGCACGTCCTCGGGTCCTGTCAGCACAATCAGGTTGCGCGCTGCAATGGCGCGGGCGCTCGCCGCGGCCCGCACGTCGCGGGCCAGGCCACCCCGGCTGAACTCATCGGTGACAAAGTTGTCGAAATCGCGCTGAGACTCCGCCAGACTGCTCAAGGACAGGGCTGAAACGGCCAGCAGGATGGCCACCAGCACCGAGAACGACAGCGTGAGCTTGCGCGAGAGCGAGAGTTGTTGAAACGCCATGAGGTTCATATTCAGCATTTGATGGCCGCATTTTAGCGATGAAAGGCGAAAAATAACGCTTCAAATGTGACAATATACTCCGATTGGTATTTTAATATCATATTCTGGGTGGTGGCCCGCCACGATTCGGGCTGCCGATGTCATCGGCCGAATCCACCCCCACCGTCCGCCAGATCCGCGTCCCGCCCGGGGGCGGGCACCGTCTGGTTCGCTGAGGCCCGGCCTCTGCCTGGGCCCGCGGTGACGTCAGGCGCTCAGGCCGGGTCTTGGGGCTTGGTGCGGGTCTGAGGGGGATGGGGCGCTTCGGGCGGCTGGGGCACGGCGCCCCCGGGCGGGGAGGCCCAGGGCCCGGGCGGCACCACCTGCGCCTCGGGTGGGTCGGCCAGGTAATGCGGCGACATGATCTGCACCCCCATTTCGTTGAACACGTCCTGGATGTGGGTGTGCAACTGGCTCATGGCCTCGGCACGCCGATGCGGCGCCTGCTTGTTGCTCTGCGCGCACAGGCGGTATTCGACGTAAAAGTCGGACAGCGCGGTTTGCACCACATAGGGCGCGGGCTCGGTGGCCACCCCGGGCGTGCGGCGAGCGGCTTCGAGCAGCATGGCGTGCACCTGCCGCCACGGCGTGGCGTAGCCGATGGTGACGGCGGTGTGCATGACAAACTGCCCGTCGGCCACCAAGCGTGAGAAGTTGCGGATCGGCTGGTTGAACACCACCGTGTTGGGCACGCTGACCTCCTCACCCATGCCGGTGTGCACCTTGGTCGTGAACAGGCCCAAGGCCACCACGGTGCCCTCGGTGTCGCCCATCTTCACGTACTCACCCACCCGCAGTGAGCGCGAATACAGCAAGGTCAGTCCCGACAGGGCCTGGCCCACCACACTCGAGGCGCCCAGCGACAGCATCAGGCCCGCCAGCACCGTGACGCCCTTGAAGGCCTCGCTGTTGGCCCCGGGCAAGTACGGGTAGGCCATGGCCAGCGCAAACAGCCAGATCACCAGGTTGCCCAGGCGGCGGGTGGGCATGGCGCTGTCGGCGTCGAGCCAGGGCAGGTGAACTTCGTCGCGCTCCACCCGGGCCAAGAAGCCCGACAGCAGGCGCGTGCCCAGGCGGGCCAGCCAAAAGATCAGCACCGCCACCACCAGGCTGGGCACGGCCTGCGCCACGGCGTTCAGCAGTTGCTGGCCCAGGTCCATCAGCCAGGCTGTGGAGCGCTCGCCCCAGGGCCGGGTGTAGGCGAACTGGCGCACCACAAAGGTGGCCCAGGCGTCCAGCAGCAGCAACAGCGCCAGGCCCGTCAGGGCGCCCGCCAGCCAGTGGGTGGCCGTGCGGGCGTGCGCCATGTAGTCCTGCATCACCAGGCCCAGGGCACCTTGGCCACTGCCCTTTTTGAGGGCTTTTTGCAGCCGCAGCGTCAGGCGCCGGCGCAGGGCCAGCAGCAGGCGCAGCAGGGCAAAGGCCAGGCCGGTGGCCAGCGCCGAATACAGCGCCCCGCGCGCCAGGCTGCGCGGGTCGGTCGCTTCACGGTGTTCATCGATGGCGGTTTGCAGGCGCCGGCTCACTTCGCGGGCCGCAGGGGCCAGCAGGCTGGCCGGACGCGGGCCCCCCAGGTCACTGGGCAGCAGAAAGAACACCGCTTGCCCATCGACCTCCAGCCGCACGGCGCCGTCGAGCAGGCTGTGCGTGACCCGCCCCGGGCCGCCGGCGGCCAGGGCCTGGTTCAGGGCTTCGCGGGCCAACTCGGTGCGGTCGGCCGGCGAATCGCCGAGCAGGCTGGCGCGGAAGGTGACGATGCGTCGCTGGTTCAGGCTCAGGGTGCTCAGCTCGGCAGGCCCGGGGGCCGGTGCAGCCGCGCTTGCCGCGGCAGTGGCCGCCAGGGCGGGCAGGGGGCTGCTGGCGGCGGGGAGCGCCGCTGGCGCGGCCGCCGACGGCGGCGGTGACAAAGACGGTGACAAAGGGGCGGGGGGCGGTGCCAGCGCCAGGTCACCGGCGTGCAAGGCCAGGGGGCTGATGCTGCCCGCGATGAGCAGGCCCAGGGCCATCAGGTGGCGCCGCACCGATGGCCCCCACCAGGCCTTGAAGTCCGCTGAATGCCGTGAAAAGTCCATCCCACCCGCCGCCTTGTTCGTAGAGCTTGCCTCGTGGGCCCATGATAAAGCGCAGACGGTGCGTTTCATCGACTCATCGGTCAAGGCGTGGTGCTCGGCGCCCGTGGGCGGCGCGCCAGGGGCGCAGGTCAGCCCAGTTCGGGGGCGCGGTACACCAGCACCTTGAGCGAGCGCTCGGGTGACACGTCGGCAAAAGCCGCCGGGTTGGCCACCCGCTCGACCCATTGCAGTTCGGGGGCCAGGGCCTGCATCTGGTCCTGCAAAAAGGCCAGCCCAAGTTCGGGGGCGTTGAGGCACAGCAGCACATGGCCGCCCGGTGTCAGCAGGTCGGGCAGTCGCCGCATCAGGCGCGCGTAGTCCTTGGTGGCCACAAAGCTGCCTTTTTGGTAGCTGGGGGGGTCGACGATGATCAGCTCGTAGGGGCCAGCGCGGTTGATCTTGCCCCAGGTGCTGAAGAGGTCATGGGCCAGAAAACTCACGCCGTCGGTGATGCCGTTGAGCTGGTGGTTCTGTTGCCCGATGGCCAGGGCGCCGTGGCTCATGTCGAGGTTGAGCACCTGGCGCGCGCCGGCCTGCCTTGCCACCACCGAGAAGGCGCAGGTGTAGGCGAACAGGTTCAGCACCTTGAGCCGTGGGTGCCGGGCCACCTGGGCCTGCACGTGTTCGCGCACCCAGCGCCGCCCCTCGGCCATGTCCAGGAACAAGCCGTGGTTTTGGCCTTTGAGCACATGGACCCGGTACTGCAGCCCGTTTTCGCTGACGTGGTGGGGCTCGGGCACCTGACCGGCCATCAGCCGCGTCTCGCTGCGGCCCTCATGGCGGCATTGGTAGACCCAGTTCAAGGGCCGATCGGCGGGCTGCGCGGACCAGCGCTGGGTCAGGGCCTCGTGCACGGCGCTCAGCTCGGCCTCGGTGGCGGGCTGAAAACTGGTCAGCACCCAGACGGGCGGGAAGGCGTCGAGCACCCAGTGCTCGCAGCCTGGGTACAGGCCTCCCCGGCCGTGGAACACGCGCTGGGCATCGGTGGGGTTGAGGTCCATCGTCGCGATGGCGTCGAGCAAGGCTTGCATGGCAGTCGGCAGGTATCCAAAAAGAAAAGCCCGGCATCAGCGGCCCGCAGGCCGGCTGAACCGGGCTCGGGGCGGTCAGCCCTGGTCGGCTTGGGGCGCGCGCGGTCGGCGTGGGCGCGCCGGGGTCTTGCGGGCCGGTTTGGCCGCTGCGTCGGCCACGGGCGCGGCCGGCTCGCTGGCCTCCAGGCTGGCTGCCGAGGCGGTGGCGGGCTGCTGAGCTGCAGCCGGTTCGCTGGCCGGCGCGGCGTCAGCGGCCGGGGTGCGCGCGGTGCTGCCCCGGGTGCGCCCGCCACGGGGGCGGCGCTTGGAGGGGGCCTGGCCCTCATCCGCGGCCGCCTGGGGGGCGTCGCTGGCGTCGCTGCCTTCGGCGGGGTTGGCCGCTGGCGAGGGCGCGACGGGGGCCGCCGCTGCGGCGGCCGAGGGGGGCGCAGAGGCCTCGTCGTCGAGATCCTGGGGCAGGCCCTCAAACGGCGTGGCGCCACGGACCCGGCCCTCGGCACGGCCGCGTCCGCCGCGACGGCGGCCGGTCAGCGGGCTCTCATGCGCATCGGGGGCCAGCGGCTGAGCCTCGTCGTCCTCATGCAGGCGGGCGACGTCGGCTGGGGCGCTGTTCAGGGCGTCATCGTCCACCGGGGGGGCCTCGGCTCGCAGCGACTGGGGCGCCGGTGCCGGGGCAAAGGCCTCGGGCGGGAAGTAGCGCGACACGGGGCGTTCAGGGGCCTCGTGCACGGGCGAGAAGTCATGGCGCTCATGGCGCTCACCGCGCTCGGTGCGATCACCCCGTTCGCCTCGGTCACCCCGTTCGGCGCGGTCCGGTCGGTCCGGTCGGTCCTGGCGGGCCGGGCGCTCAGCGCGGTCACTCCGCTCGGGCCGTTCGCTGCGCTCGCCACGGTCCGGGCGTTCGCTGCGGTCAGCACGGTCATGGCGCTCGGGCGCACCGTCGGCACGTGGGCTGGCCTGGCTGGGCAGGGGGGCGGCACCGGTCCCGCTGCTGCGGTACACATAGGCGCCTGATTTCTCGTCGCGGCCAAATTCCATCAGGCCACGCGCCTGGGCTTCCTCGAGCAGGTTGCCGAAGGCACGGAAGCCAAAGTAGTTCTCATTGAAGTCAGGGCGGCGGCGCTTGATGGCCTCCTTGAGCACCGAGGCCCAGATCTTGCCGCTGTCGCCGCGCTCCGCCATCAGGGCATCAAAGGTCTCGGCGGCCATTTCCACGGCTTGGGTGCGGCGGGCTTCGAGGGCTTCCTTGCGGTGGCGCTCTTCCTCGGGCGTGCGGCGGGCCGCCGGGGCGGCATCGGCCGCGGGTTGGCGGCGGGCCAGGGCGCGCTGCTTTTCGCGCACCAGGTCGTCGTAGAAGATGAATTCGTCGCAGTTGGCGATCAGCAGGTCCGAGGTGGACTGTTTGACGCCCACGCCAATCACCTGCTTGTTGTTCTCGCGCAGCTTGGACACCAGCGGCGAAAAATCAGAGTCGCCACTGATGATCACAAAGGTGTTGACGTGCGACTTGGTGTAGCAGAGGTCCAGCGCGTCGACCACCAGGCGGATGTCGGCCGAGTTCTTGCCAGATTGGCGCACATGGGGGATTTCGATCAGCTCGAAATTGGCCTCGTGCATGGTGGCTTTGAAGCCTTTGTAGCGTTCCCAGTCGCAATAGGCCTTCTTGACCACGATGCTGCCCTTGAGCAGCAGGCGCTCAAGAATGGGTTTGATGTCGAACTTTTCGTAGTTGGCGTCGCGCACGCCAAGGGCCACGTTTTCAAAGTCGCAGAACAGCGCCATGCTGACGTTGTCGGGAGGGGTCGCCATGGGGTTCTCCGGTGGATAGCAGCCCGGATCATCACACGGTTTCAGGTGTGCGCGGTCCGGGCAAGGGGATGGATGGGTCAACTCGCCTTGCGGCGCGGCGTTTTGACCGCCGCTGCCGGGGCTTTGCCGGTGGCTTTGGTCGGGGTTTTGGGGGCCTTGCTGCTGCGCGGCGCCTTGATCTGCGCCTGTTCCAGCCACAAAAGGCTGTCGACCTGGGCCACCAGGTGTTCGAGGTAGGCTGGCGAGAGCTTGCGCAGCAACTCCAGCGAGCGCAGCAACAGCATCTGGGAGTTGAAGGGCCCGGCCTGGTCGGGCGCCTGGGTCAGTGCCTGGCGCACGCGCTGTTCGGCGCGCAGGCGGGTCCAGCCCGGCCGGAAGCGGGCCGCGCTCTTGAGTTCGGGCACGCCACCGCGCAGCCGCACCTCCCCTTCGGTGGGCACGCGGGCACTGGCCTGTTCGAGGTAGGCCGTCAGCTCGGCCAGCACGCCCGGCTGGGGGGGGGGCGGAGGCGCCCCGCCTGCGGCGCGGCGCAGGCCGGCCCAGTCGTGCGCGGCCAGCCGTCGCGCCAGCTCACCCGCCGCCTCCGGGGCCTGGGGGGCGAGGGCGTCGATGCGGCGTCGTGCCTCGGCTTCGCGCTCGTTCAGCGCCGTGTGCAGGGCTTGCAGACCTTGCTCCAGGCGCGCCTGCAGGCCTTGTGCGCGGTGCGCCGGCACGCAGGCAAGCCGCTCGGCCAGCAGCTGCAGGGCCTTGAAGGGCAGCGGCTGCAGCCGATCGGCGCCCCGGGCCTGCAAGGCCGCCAGGGCCAGAAGCGCGGCGTCCGCGCCCCGCGCCCCGGGTCGGGCTTCGGCGGGGGCAGGCGTCGCGGCGGGGGCCGGCGTGTCAGGCATTTCAGGTGCTGGTGTCCCGTCTGGCCCGGTCCCGGTCGGCGGCCGTGGGGCGGCGCTGGTCGGCTCCCCATCGGGCGAAGCTAGCGAAGTGGGCTCAGTGCGCTCAGTGGGCACGCGGGCCTCGGAGGGCGAGGGCGCATCGACGCCCCCAGCGGAGGGCTCGGGCTCGGACGAGGGCCAGGCGGGCGTGGTCAGGGTGGGGGGCACGGTCACGGGCGCGGTCTCAGGCACGGTCATGGGCGTGGGCTCGGCGGGGGGCTGGCCTTGGGCACCGGGGCCATTTCGACGCGGCGGTTCAGGCTGCGGCCGCGCTCGTCGGTGTTGGCGGCCACGGGCTGTTCGGCCCCGAAAGCGGCCGCGAACAGCAGCGACGAGGGCATGCCTTCGTCGATCAGCGCGCGCGTGACGGTCAGCGCGCGCTGGGCGGACAGCTCGAGGTTGTCGCTGAAGCGGCGGTTGCCGTCCTGGATCGGGCTGTCATCGGTGAAGCCGCTGACCATCAGCATCTCATCGCGCTCACCGAGGTACACGCGCAGCGGCTGCACCAGGGTCTTGAGCAGTTGGCGGCCTTCGGGGCGCAGCTGGTCCGAGTTGAGGGGGAACAGCACGCTGCCACTGATGCCGATGCGCCCGTTGTTGAGGGTCACACGGCCGCTTTGCAGCGGGATGGCCAACGCTTTCTCGAGCGCCATGCGGCGGGTCTCTTCGACCTTGCGCTTTTCCACCTCGGCTTGCAGGCTGGTGGTCAGGTCGATCTGCACCAGCAGCACGCCCATCAGGATCAGCACAAAGGCGCCCAGCAAGCCGGACATCAGGTCGCCAAACACGGCCCAGACCGGGGCGCCGGGCTCCGGGCTGTCATCGCGTTCTTCGAGCTGGCTCATCCGGCGCTTCCTTCGGTCAGCGCCTGGCGGGCCGGCAACTGACGCAGGTCTTCCACAATGCCACGCTGCGCCGCGATGCTGAGGTCGATCACCTCACGCGCCTGGGCCACGTAGTAGGCCAGCTGCTCGTCGCTGCGGCTGCTGGACTGGGCCAGCGTGGTTTCGATGCGCTGCAGCGTGTCGATCAGTTGCGTGTTGCTCTCGCTGAACAGCTGCACCCCGTGCTGGAAGGCGCCCCCCAGCGTGGCGAGTTCGATCGCGCTGCTGCTGAGGTCGGCGGACAACATCTCGGCGCGCTGGGCTTGCACACCCAGGCTGTCGGCGACGCGGGCGCTGGCCTGTTCCAGCAAGGCCAGGGCCTGGCTGCCCAGGGCCCCGACGGCTTGGCTGTGCTCGCCGGCGCTCTGCTCCAGGGCCTGCAGCAGGGCGCCCAGGCGGTCCATCAGGGCCACCCGTTCGCTGAGGGTCTGCTGGTCGCGCTGGCTCAGCTGGCTGACCTGCTCGCGCAGCTGCATCAGCAGCTCGGCGGCGGCTTGCGGCACCTCGGCAGCGGTCTGCATCAGGCGGCTCATGGGGGTTTCCAGGGCCTGACCCAGGGTGCCGAGCTGCTGGGCCACCGCGGCTTCAAGCGCGCCCAGGCGGGCCACTGCGGCCTGGCCCCGTTGGTCTTCGTCGCGGCGCAACTGCGCCATCTCGGTGCGCCAGAGGTCGGCCATCTCACCGAGGTGTTGGCGGTGCTGCTCGGCCCATTGGGCTTCGGCGCCCTGGCGGGCGGTGCTCAGGGCTTCGGACTGCTGCAGGAGCTGCTGCCACGCGGTCAGGGTGCGCTCGGCCTGGGCCACGCTGTGCTGGCTGATCTCGCGCGCGGTGAGCTGCAGCTGGTGGCTGACCGCGCGTTGCAGCTGGCTGAGCTCGGCCACGGCCTGTTGGTGGCGGCCGGCTTCTTCGGCGCGCAGGGTGCTGAATTCTTGGCGCCACAGCTGGACCATCTGCTCGAGGTGGGCGCCTTGCTGTTGCGCCCATTGCGCCTCGGCCTCGCGGCGGCTCAGGGCCTGAGCCTCGGCTTCGCGGCGCAGTTGTTGCAGCGCGGCCAGGGTGTGCTCGGCGTCCTGGCGGCTTTGGGCACTGACCTCGGCGGCGCTGCTTTGCAGCTGCTCGCTGACCGCCTGCTGGACGGCCCCCAGCTGGGCCAGCGCTGCCTGTTGGCGCTCGGCTTCTTCGGCGCGCAGCGCACTGAACTCCTGGCGCCACAGCTGGGCCATCTGCTCGAGGTGGGCCGCTTGTTGCTGGGCCCACTGGGCCTCGGCTTCGAGGCGGCTGCGGGCCTGGGTGTCGGCCTGGCTGCTGAGCTGCTGCAGCGCCGCCAGGGTTTTGGCGGCCTCGGTCTGGCTTTGGCGGCTGACCTGGTCGACCGTCGCCTGCAGCTGGGCACTGACGCTGTGCTGCAAGGCGCCCAGTTGGGCCAGAGCGGCCTGTTGGCGCTCGGCTTCTTCGGCACGCAGCGCGCTGAACTCCTGGCGCCACAACTGGGCCATCTGCTCCAGGTGGGCCGCCTGCTGCTGGGCCCACTGGGCCTCGGCTTCGCGGCGGCCCTGGGCCTGGGCCTCGGCCTGTTGGCTCAGCTGTTGCAGGGCCGCCAGGGTTTGGCTGGCCTGCTCGCGGCTTTGTTGACTGACCTCGGCCACGGTCTGCTGCAGGCCTTGGCGCAGGGTCTCGGTGGTCGCCTGCAAGCCCTGGTGCAGCGCCTGGTGCTGGGCCTCGACCTGGGCGTCGCGCGCCTGCTGGGTGGCCTGGGCTTCGCGGGCCTGGCCTTGCAGCACACCGGTCCATTCGGCCAGGCGGGCCTGGTCGCGCTCGGCCCAGTCGGCCTGGGCTTGACGGGCCTGCTCTTGCACGTCGCGCAGCAGTTGCTCGGCGCGCTGGGCCAGGGCGTGGCTGAACTGGTTCATCTGCTGCTCCCACTGGCCCAGCAGGCGTTCGCCGTGCGTGCTTTGCTGGCTCAGGGCCTGGGTGAAGCCTTGCTGGAGTTGCTCGGCGCTCTGGCCCAGGGTCTGGCGCAGGCCGTCGAGTTGGGCCTGGGCGGTGTCACCGAGGCGGGTTTGCAGTTCACGCGAGGAGTTGACGACCTCGGCCATGGCCGCCGTGACCACGGGCTGGAGGCTGTCGCCGGCCAGGCGGGCGCTTTCCGACAGGCTGTCCTTGAGCGCCACGCCCACGCTGCGGGCCAGCTCGGTGTAGGCCTCGCTGGCTTGCCGGTGGAAGGCGCTCTGTTGGTCCAGCAGGCGCTGGCTCAGGGCTTCGCTGCTGCTTTGCACCTGGGCCATCAGCGCCTGCAGGCCGTCCACCGCGGCCGGCAGCACGGTGGCCTGCACCTGCAGCACGCGCAGGGTTTCCTGGCGTTGGTGGGCCAGGCTCAGGGGGCGGAAGCTCTGGCTGATCTGGGCGTCCAGGGGGCGCAGCACGGCCTGGCGCTCGCGCCGGCTCAGGGCCGACAGCAAGCCCAGCACCGCCGAACTGGCCACCCCGGCGATCGAGGTGCCAAACGACAGGCCCAGGCCCTGGATGGGGGCGGCCAGGGCGTCGCGCATGGCCAGCAGGTCGGTCGAGCCCTGCAGGGCGAACAAGGCGCCCTTGAAGGTCACCACCATGCCCAAAAAGGTGCCCAGCATGCCCAACATGACCAGCAGGCCCACCAGGTAGGGGGTGAGCGCCGGGCCGGGCAGGGCGGCCCGTTCGCCCTCCACGCGCTGGCGCAGGGTCGGGCGCAGGGGCGCGGGCAGGCGGTTCAGCCAGTCGTCCAGCGCGGGGGACGTGTCCCCGGCTGCTGGCAGCAGGGCCTGCAGGCCCGCGCGCAGAGCCTCGGTGCCCTGGTTGTAGCGGTGCAGCTCCAGCGCCCCGAAGCCGTACACCAGGGTGATCAGGGCGGTGATGGCCAGGGCCAGGGTGTTGGAATCCCAAAAGCCAGCGCCCACCCAGGCCAGGGTCAGCAGACCGGTGGCAAACAGCACGGCGAAAACAATCCTGTGGTTCATGGCGTCGACTTGACCTCGTTCTTGAATGCTTCAATCAGGCCCTGCAGGGGCTGGAGGCGCACCTCCAACTCGGCCAGCAGCAGGTCCTGCATGTCTTGGCGAAAGCCGGCCTGCCAGGGCGGGGCCGGGGCGGCCAGCAGGGCCGACACCGCGTCGGGCCCGTCAGCCGGGGTGTCGGGGGCGCTGGCCTGGGCCAGCCGCAGTTGCTCAAAGCGCTTTTCCAGCAGCGACGGCACCTTGGGCAGCAGCTTTTCGGCCCGCGCGTCCAGCGTGGCCCCCAGCGCCACGTCCAGGGTGGCGAGCTGGCGCAACACCGGGGTGGCGGCGAACAGGCTTTGGCGCACCTGGCCCCGCAAGGCCCCGATGCGGGTGTCCATCAGGTGCTGCAAGGCCTGGTAGCGTTGCTTGAACACGGGCCAGCTGAGTTCGGGCTCCTCGGCCTGAGGCCGGGCCGTGCTTTGGAACCGGCTCAGCCGCGCGGGCTTGGGCGCGGGGGCCGGGCTGGTGCGCTCGTGGATGGCCTGCACCAGGGTTTGCTGCAGGCGGTCCAGCGCCTGGGCCAGGGCCGCGGCGCTGGCCTCGGTGGGCGCGGTGCCGGGGTCCTGGCTGCTCGCCTTCAGGGTCTGGTGGGCGGCGTGCAGGTTGACCGCGTCAAACACCCCCAGCCAAGGGCTCAGGCGCTGCACCAGGTCGTGCTCGGCGGGACCCACCGCTTGGTGGGCCCAACTGCTGAGCAGGCGAACCAGGCGCGAACTGCTGAAACTGCTTGGCAAAACCATTCCTTCGCCTGCCCCGGGGGCAGGCCCATGTTTGTCGTCTCGGAGGCCGGGGCCCACGGTGCTTGAGGTTGACCGGTGCGGCCCGCCTCGGGATCCGGCCATTTGGCGGTGCCTCGGGGCCGTGATCCGGTCTTGCCGGGCAGAGGGGGGCACGGGGCCCCCGTGCTGGCGGGGCGCCGTTAGAAGGGCTGACCGCTGCCGGCGGGCCCGCGGCCTCCCCGCGGGTGAGCTCCCTTCCATTCGGGGGCTGACCTGCTGGCGGTGGGCCGCCCATGCCCCTCAAAACCCGGGGGGCTGGGCGCTATTTGGTGGCGCCTTGCGCTGGGTCAAGCCCCTGGTCGGCCGGTGTGGGCCCGCTTCCTCCCTGCCAGATGGCAAGCCTTCTATTATCGCCCGGGTGCCTGGGCTGCCAGCCGTTGCCGCCAGCGGGCCCGCCGGCGCGAGGTCGGCAGCGGTGTTTTCTCACTGTTTGAGCGCTTTTTTCTGTTTTCTTTTCTCGTCCATGATCAATTCCCCGCGTTGCACCCCCCGACTGAGCCTGGCCCTGTGCATGGTCTTGCCCCCGGCGGCCTTGATGCCGCTGCTGTGTGCGCTGAGCGGTGTGGGCTACCCCGATCTGGGGCGGTCCAGCGACGCGCTGTGGCAGGTGGTGGTGCCACTGGAGGCACTGACCTTGTTGTGGCTGCTGGGGGTCACGCGCTGGGCGGGTTGGTGGCCGGGCCTGGCGCAGGTCGGACCGGCGCCGGCGCTGCCCAGGGTGTTCTGGCTGCTGCCCGGGGTGTGGGGGGCGGTGTGTGGCCAGCGCCTGCTGTCGGTGGCGTGGTCGGCGCTGCCGGCCAGCGAGGTGGCCACCTTGTTGCTGGCCACGGCCCTGGTCGGGCTCAGCGAAGAGCTCCTGTTCCGGGGCCTGGTGGTGTGGGGCGCGCTGGGCGGGCGGGCCTGGCGCCCCTGGCTCGAAACCCGCGCCCTCTGGGTCAGCGCCATCGCCTTTGGTCTGTACCACCTGCCCAATGCCGCCTCGGGTCAGGACCTGGCGCTGACCGGCGTGCAGGTGGCGGTGGCGACCCTGATGGGCGCGGTCTTCTACCTGGCCCGGCGTTTGTCCGGGGGGCTGGCGCTGCCGGTGCTGATGCACTGGGGCTGGGATTTTTCCACCTTCGCGCTGCTGCGCACCGGGGCCGCCACGCCCCCAGCGGGCCCCTGGGCCTGGGCCGGTGCCACACTCAGTGGCGTGCTGGCCACGGGGGCCTTGGCGACCTTGCTGTGGTTCAGCCTGCGCGCGCGCCGCAGCGGGGTGTGATCCGGGGGCGCCCCGGCGTCCCTGATGTCAGAGTTTCTTGAAGGTGTGCAGCTGGTCCTTGGGCAGCACATGCACACCAAAGAACAGGCCACCGGCACTGGTGGCCTGGGTCATGTCGCCTGCGATGCGCACCAGCACCTGCTGCCCGTTCTCCTCGATCAGATCGGCGTGGTGGACGTAGACCAGGCTGGCCGGCACCAGGCCGGAAGGCTTGCCGCCCACCAGGTGCAGGCTGCCGATCTGCACGTCCTGGCCACGGGACCTGAGTTCGCCCCGGCTGCCGCGCTCGATCAGCTGGGTCAGGGTGGCCGCGCCCGTCAGCAGGTCGGCCCGCACCGCCTGCAGCACCCCCGGGCTCGGCGCCTTGACCTGCTCCGGCGCATACGGCTGGGGGACGTGGTACAGGTAACGGCCCACCCAGCCGGGGCCACTGAGGTGGTAGATCAGGGTCAGGCGGTACTGGCCGTCGCTGCATTCTTGCAGCGTGACAAAGGGCTGCAGGCTCAGGTAGCCGCCCTGGGCCCGCCAGTAGGGCCGGTCCTGCAGGGTCTGCAGTGTGATGCGGTAGGGGTCCACGGCCGCCAGGCGCTCTTCCAGGGCCTCGGCAGCGTAGCGGTTGACGGCCGAGGTGATGGCCTCCGCGACAAACGGCACGGGCATCAACAGCCCCACGGCGCTGTCCTCGGGCAGCAGGACAAATTGGGTGTGCGGCACCGGCTTGGCTTTGTCGGGCAGGGCCTCCGGCAGGGAGCGGCTGACACTCAGGCCCTGCGCCAGGTCATGACCCGACAGCGGCACGCTGGGCTGCAGTGACGTGCAGGCGCTCAGCACGAGCGAACAGAGGAAGGTGGCCGTGGCCAGGCGCAAGTAGGCAATCGACATGGGGCAGCATTGAATGTGTGACCGGCGCACTTTACCGCGCCGCGCGCGGTGAAAGGGCTGACCAAACCCTGCGCCAAACGCTCTGCCAATCGCTCTGCCATTTGCTGCGCCATTTGCTGCGCCATTTGCTCCGCTTTTCCCCTCGTCATTCGTCTGCTCATTCATCTGCTCATTCGTCCGGTCCTCCGCCTGCGTCGGGGCCCTCGCCGGGCCCAGGGCGGCGGGCACTGCGCGGCGGGACGGTGCTGGGTTAGAGTCCAGCGCTGAGCCGGGCCGGCCCGGGGCTGTGAGGGCGCCCGGACCGGACCGCGCTGATTTGTTTTGAGACCGACCTGCCAAGCCATGAACCGACTGCAAACCGAACTGCAACGCCTCTACGCGATCCCGCCGCAGCCCGCTGTGCCCGACCCGAACGAGCCGCCACGGGCCCTGGTGCTTGAACTGGCGCGTCCGGCCGATTGGAGCGCGCTGTCGGCGGTCTGGCTGGGTGTGCAAGCCGATCTGGCGCTGCCGGCGCCCGCGATCGCTGTCAATGGCGTCGACGCCTACCAGCTGTGGTTTGCGCTGGCTGAGCCGGTGACACCGGCCCAGGCCCAGGCCTTCCTCGACGCCCTGTGCCACCGGTACCTGAGCGACATCGTGCAACGGCGCCCGCAGCGCCTGACCCGCTGGCCGCGCCCCGCGGGCCAGGCCCCGGAGCCGCTGCCCGAACTGCCGCGCGAACAGGCGGCTGGCGGGCTCTGGTCGGCCTTTGTGGCGCCCGACCTGGCAGCCGTGTTTGGCGACGAACCGTGGTTGGACCTGCCACCCGGCATCGAGGCCCAGGCCGACCAGCTGGCCCGCCTGGCGCTGATCAAACCGGCCGATTTCGAGCGCGCGCTGGCCGAGTTGCAGGCCGATGTGCGGCGCGCGGCCGAGTTTGCCACACCTGCTTCGGGCTCGCCAGCGGGCGATGCCGGCGCGGCGGGGGCCTCGGGCGCTTCTGCTGCTGGGGGGGCCGGGCCCCGCGCGGGGGCGGCGCCGCCAGCGCACCCGGCGCCGACCGAGTCTGCACCGCCGCTGCGGGTCGATCTGCCGCCCACCGACGATCCGCGGGCCTTTTTGCGGTCGGTCATGAACCACCCCGAGCTGGACCTGGCCTGGCGCCTCGAGGCGGCCAAGGCCCTGCTGCGCCAGGTTTGACCAGCCCGCTGCACGGTTGGGAGCACGGTGCTAAAGTGCCGCGCAGCGGCTCGCACTGCGGCACCGGTGCAGGGCCGGCGCGTGGCGGGTCGCGCCCACGGAGACACCATGAGCGACACGCCTGAATCAGACCGTCCAGAGCAGACGGCGCCCCCAGCCCCCCTTAAACACCGTTCGGCCACGCTGTACGAAGGCACCATCCGGGCCACCACGCGCAGTTTTCTGTACGCGCTGGGCCAGGATGACGAGGACATTGAACGCCCGCACATCGGGGTGTTCCACACCGGCGGGGAGATGAGCCCCTGCAACCTCAACCTGCGCGAACAGGCCCAGCATGCCAAGACCGGCATTTATGCGGCCGGTGGCACGCCCCATGAATGCCCGGTGGTGTCGGTCAGCGACGGTTTGACCATGGCGCATTCGGGCATGCGCTTTTCCCTGGTGTCGCGCGAGCTGATTGCCGACAGCGTCGAGGCCTCGGTGCGGGGCCACCAATGGGACGGCATCTTTGGCCTGGGCGCCTGCGACAAGAACCTGCCGGGCCTGATGATGGGCATGGTGCGCTGCAATGTGCCCAGTGTGTTTGTGCACGGTGGCTCGGCGCTGCCCGGGCAGATGCCTGGGCCCGACGGGCGCGACCTCAATGTGGTCGACACCTACGAAACCATTGGCCAGGTGCTGGCCGGCCAGGCCACGCCCGAGCAACTGGCCGAGGTCAGCCAGGCCTGCCTGCCGTCGGCGGGCGCCTGTGCCGGGCAGTTCACCGCCAACACCATGGGCATGGTCAGCGAGGCCCTGGGGCTGGCCCCCATTGGTTCCAGCATGGTGCCGGCGGTGTTCAGCGAACGCGCGCCGCTGATGCGCCGCGCCGCGCGCCAACTGATGGCGGCCGTGCACGCCACGCTGACGGGTGGGGCGCCGCTGCCGCGCGACATCGTGACGCGCCAGGCCCTGGAGAACGCTTGCGCCGTGGTCTCGGCCACGGGGGGCTCGACCAACGCCGCGCTGCACATCCCCGCCATCGCCCACGAGGCCGGCATCCGCTTTCACCTCGACGACGTGGCCGAGGTGTTTGCCCGCACCCCCTTGATCGGTGACTTGCGCCCCGGCGGCCGCTACCTGGCGCGCGACGTGCACTACATCGGTGGCGCCGGGGTGATCCTGCGCGAACTGTTGGCCGGGGGCTTTCTGCACGGCGATGTGCTGACCTTCACCGGCCGCACCTTGGCGGAAGAATTGGCCGACGCCAACGCCCCCGATGGCCGCGTGGTGCGCCGCCTGGCCGATGCGTTGAGCCGCGATGGGGGCTTGGCCGTGCTCAAGGGCAATTTGTGCCCGGACGGCGCGCTGCTCAAGACCGCCGGCCTCAAGACCCTGGTGCACAGCGGCCCGGCGCGGGTGTTTGAGAACGAAGAAGAAGCCCAGGCCGCCGTCCAGGCCATGCGCTACGAGCGCGGCGACGTGATCGTGATCCGCAACGAAGGCCCCAAGGGCAGCCCCGGCATGCGCGAGATGCTGGGCATCACCGCCTTGCTTTACGGCCAGGGCATGGGCGACCAGGTGGCCCTGCTCACCGATGGGCGTTTTTCGGGCGCCACGCGGGGCCTGTGCATCGGCTATGCGGGGCCCGAGGCCGCCGACGGCGGGCCGATTGCGCTGCTGCGCAACGGTGACCGCGTGCACATCGACGCCCGTGCCGGGGTGCGCAGCATCACCGTGGACCTCAGTGACGAAGTCCTGGCCCAGCGCGCCGCCGAGCGGGCCCAGGCCGGTCTGCGTGGGCGCCGCCCCCTGGGCGGCGTGCTCGAAAAGTACGCCGCCACCGTGCGCCCCAGCCACCAGGGCGCGGTCACCCACTCGGGGGGCGTGGTCTGGCTGCGCGACGAAAGCTGACCCGCACCGATTGAGCGGCCCCGGCAGCGTCTGGCCTGTGCCGCGGGGCCGCGGCTTCGGTCGTCCCGTGGGCTTTGAACTTTGTGAACCTTGTGACCCTTGCTGAAGCCATGAACACTGACAGCCAACCCCTGCCTCATCCCACGCCCCTGCGCCTCGGCGTGTTGGGCTGCGCCAGCATCGCCCACAAGTTCTGCCGTGACGTGGCCCCCAGCCCCTTGGTGCGTGTGGTCGCAGTGGCCAGCCGCCGGGCCGACAAAGCCGCCGACTTTGCCCGTCACCACGGCATCGGGCGCTGGCACGCGGCTTACGAGGCCTTGCTGGCCGACCCCGAGGTGGACGCCATCTACCTGCCACTGCCCAACAGCCTGCACGCGGCCTGGGCCATCCGCGCCGCCGAGGCGGGCAAGCATGTGCTGTGCGAGAAGCCATTGGCCCTGAACCTGGCCGAGGCCCAGGCGATGTTTGCCGCAGCCCAGGCCCACGGCGTGCAATTGGTCGAGGCCTATCCCTACGCCTTTCAGCCGCAGCACCAGCACCTGATGGCCTTGCTGGCCGAGGGCGCCATCGGCGAAGTGCGCTCCGTTCAGGCCTGTTTCGGGTTCATGCTGCCGCCGGTGCCGGGCAACATTCGCCTGCAAGCCGGGCTGGGCGGTGGCGCCTTGCTGGATGCGGGCAGCTACGCGCTGAGCCTCATCCGGGCGGTCATGGGCCAGGCCCCCGTGCGGGTGCTGGCCGATGCCAGCTGGACCCGCAGCGGGGTGGACATCAGCCTCATGGCGACCCTGCATTACGCCGACGGGCGCCGGGCCCAGTTGTCCTGTGCCATGGACACCGCCAACCACCGCCGTGCCACTTTGGTGGGCAGCGCGGGCACGCTGGAGACCGAGTTCCTCAACCACACCGCGCCAGCACCCGATCCCCAGACCGGCTTCTTGCCCAGCCAGATGCGGCTGCGTCGGGGGACGGCGAACACCATCGCTTTTGAGGAGCTGCACGACGCCACAGGCAGTGGCTTCCGCTTCGCGGCCGAGGCCTTTGCGCGCGGCGTGGCCCAAACCGACCCGGTGGCCCTGGCTCGCCTGACCCAGGCCAGCCTGGACAACGCCGCCACGCTGGAGGCGCTGGGCCAAAGCGCCCGCCTTGGGCAAGCGGTGGCCGTGGCCACCGTCGCTGAGGTGGCGCGGGCCTGATCCAGCCCGGCCCAGGCGCAGGCAGGCGCCGCCCCAGGCCAGCGGCGGGGTGGGGGCAGCGCGCCGCCGGGGTCAGCGCACGTCGATGCTGGTGGGCCCCAGGCCCCCGCTGCTGACGCTGCCCAGCGCCGTCAGGCCGCAGCCCGCCTGGATCGCGTACTGGCTCAGGCTGGCCGAGCCGGTGTTGGTCACGTACAGGTACAGGCTGTCCGGGCTGATCGCCAGACCGGTCGGCAGGCTGCCCGCGCTCACGGGGCCGCTGGCGGCGGCGGTCAAGCCGCTGCTGGTCACCACATAGGCCGACACCGTGCCGTCACCGCGGTTGCTGACATAGGCACATTGGCCGTTGGGGCTGACCCGGATGCCGCGCGGCGTGTTGCCGGTGGCCACGCTCGCGGGGCTCATGGCGCTCAGTGCCCCCGTGCTGCCGATGTTGAATTGCGCCACCTTGGCGCTGTCGGCCAGCACCACATAAAGCGTGTTGCTGCCGGGTCCGATGTCCATGGCCAGGGGGTTGCTGCCCACCGCGGTGGTGCTGACGCTGCCGCTGCTCAACGCGGTGAGGGCGCCGCCACTGCCCACGGTGTAGGGGGTCAGCGTGTTGCTGCCCGCGTTGGCGACATAGGCGAATTGGCCGTTCGGGCTCAGCGCCACCGCGTAGGGCGTGCTTTGGGTGTCCACCGTGGCAGGCGACAGTGCCGACAGGCTGCCGCTGCTGGCCACCGCGAACTGCGACAGGGTCTTGTCGGTGTAGTTGGCCACGTACAAGGCACTGCCGCTGCTGCCCACCGCCAGGCCCCGGCTTTCGCTGACCGCCGCGGTGCGCGCCGACAGGGTGGGGGCGCCGGTGCTGGACAACGTGAAGGTGGAGATGTTCTTGTCGTCCTGGTGCACCGTGAAGGCCCGGCTGCCATCGGGGCTCAGCGCCAGCGCGGTGGGCGGGTAGCTGGTGCTCAGCACACCGCCGCTCAGGGCGCTGAGCGCACCCTCCCGGCCCACGCTGAAGCTCGCCAGTTGGCTGCTGCCGGTGTTGGTGACATAGGCCACATAGCCGCGGCAACTCACCAGCACGCTGGTGACGTCCGCGCTGGCCGTGCCGCTGCCCTGGCTGACCACGCAGGTCTGGCCGTTGGGGTGGCTTTTGACGGTGACGGCATAGCTGCTGGCCGGAGTGTCGAAGGCAAAACGGGTGGCGTCAGAGGCCACGCTTTTGGTGTCGGTGCCGTTGGCCAGCACCAACCCTGCGGTGTTCAGGCCGCTGATGGTGCCGCCAATGGTGTAACTGCCACTGCTGCCCCCACCGCCGCAGGCGCTCAGCAGGCTCAAAAGCAGCACGCCTGGTACAAAGCGTTTACCGGGGCTTGACAAGTCTGAAATATTCATTTTTAAATTGTTTTAAAGGGCTTGGCGCGAGTATAGAGACGGCGTCCTGAGCCGCTTTGGGACGGGTTGTATCGAGGGCTGGATCAGGGGTTTGAGCAATGGTTTGAACAATGGTTTGGGGGGGCTTGAAGGTGGACCGGGCCGCCCCGGCCTGGCGCGCCGACGACCCGCGGTTGTCCCTCCGGCGCTGCCCGTCGCGCGGCCCTGGTGGGCCAGGTCGGCGGTGTTGGGCCCCCGGGGGGCGGACGCGGCAAAGCGGTCTGACCGCCCGCTTTATGGCGCCACAATAGGGTTTTGTTTGCCCGCGTCTGGCCCTGCCAGCGGGGCACCTGACCCGACGTTCTGGCCGATGCGCATCCTTCACACCTCCGACTGGCACCTGGGCCAGCATTTCATGGGCAAGAGCCGGCAGGCCGAGCACCAGGCCTTGATCGACTGGCTGCTGCAGCAGGTGCAAGCCCACGCGGTGGACGCGGTGCTGGTGGCCGGCGACTTGTTCGACACTGGCACGCCCCCCAGCTACGCGCGGGAGCTGTACAGCCAGTGCGTGGTCCGCCTGCACGAGGCGGGCGTGCCGCTGCTGCTGCTGGGCGGCAACCACGATTCGGTCGCCATGCTGCGCGAGAACCAGTCCCTGCTGGCCTGCCTGGGCGCCACCGTGGTGCCTTCGGTGCTGGGCGAGGGGGCCGAGGCCTTGGTCGAATTGCCGCAACGCGCGTCGGCGGCACCGGCCGTCAGCGACGACCCCACGCCCGACCTGTTCGCTGTGCCGCAGGGGACGGGCGCGCCGGGCTGCCTGGTGTGCGCCATCCCTTACCTGCGCGCGCGGGACCTGCTGCAAAGTCAGGCCGGGCAGAGCGCCGAGGACAAACAGGCCGACCTGCAGCAGGCCATCCAGGCCTATTACGAGCGCGTCTATCAGGCGGCCCTGCAGCGGCAGGCCGACTGGTTGGCGCGTACCGGTCAGCGCGTGCCCATCATCGCCACCGGGCACCTGACCACCGTGGGGGCCAGCGCCAGTGAGTCGGTGCGCGAGATCTACGTCGGGGCGCTGGAGGCGTTTCCGACCCGCGCGTTCCCGCCCGCCGACTACATCGCGCTGGGCCACATCCACCGGCCGCAAAAGGTCGGGGGCCTGGACCACATCCGCTACAGCGGCTCGCCGTTGGCGCTGAGCTTTGACGAAGCGCGCCAACGCAAGGAGGTGCTGCTGGTCGATCTGGACGCCCGCGGCCTGCGCGCCGTCACCGCCTTGCCGGTGCCGGTGTTCCAGCCCTTGATGGCGCTGCGTGGTTCGCTGAGCGAGTTGCCGGCCGCGCTGGCCGAAGCCGCCCAGGCGGGGCGACCAGACAGCCCCGTGTGGCTCGAAGTCACGGTGACCGAGGACGACTACCTCAGCGACCTGCCGCAGCGCCTGCAGGCCCTGACCGAGGGGTTGCCGGTCGAACTGCTGCGCCTGCGCCGTGAACGTGGTACCGCCAGCGCCCGGCTCAGCGCCCAGGCGCGCGAAACCCTGGACGAACTCAGCCCACAGGAGGTGTTTGCGCGGCGCCTTCAACAAGAAACCCAGAGCCCGGAGTGGCAGCAGGCCCTGAGCCAGCGCTACCAGCAGGTGCTGAGCCAGTTGCAGGAGGGGGCCGCATGAGGATCCTCAGCCTGCGCCTGAAAAACCTCAACTCGCTCAAGGGCGAATGGCGGGTCGACTTCACCCAGCCGCCGTTCCGCGACAACGGCTTGTTCGCCATCACCGGGCCGACCGGGGCCGGCAAGTCGACCTTGCTGGACGCGATCTGCCTGGCCCTCTACCACGAGACGCCCCGGCTCAAGACCATCTCGGCCTCGGCCAACGACATCATGACCCGCCACACCGCGGACTGCCTGGCCGAGGTCGAGTTCGAGGTGCAGGGCCAGGTCTACCGCGCCTTCTGGAGCCAACGCCGCGCGCGTGACAAGGTGGACGGCGCGCTGCAGGCGGCCAAGGTGGAGCTGGCACACGGCGACGGCCGCATCCTCAGCACCCAGACCCAGGACAAGCTGCGCCAGGTCGAGGCCATCACGGGCTTGGACTTTGCGCGCTTCACCAAGTCCATGCTGCTGGCCCAGGGCGGCTTTGCGGCATTTCTCAACGCCAGTGCCAATGAGCGGGCCGAGCTGCTGGAGGAGCTGACCGGCACCGACATCTACGGTCAGATCTCGCAGGCGGTGTTCGAGCAGGCGCGCCTGGCCCGTGAGCGGCTCGACCAGCTGCGGGCCCGGGCCGAAGGCATGGAGCTGCTGAGCCCCGAGCAGCAAGCCCAGCTGCAGCAGGACATCGAGCACCTGGCCGCGCAACTGGCCCAGTTGCAGACCGAGTCGCAAAGCACCGAACAGGCCCGCCAGTGGGGCCTGGCGCTGGTGCGCAGCGAGGCCGCGGTGGCGTCGGCCCAGGCCCAGCACGACCAGGCCCAGCAGGCTTGGCAGGCGCTGGCCCCGTGGCGCGAGCGCCTGGCGCTGGACGCCCCGGCGCAGGCCCTGCAGCCCTTGTACCGCGAACGCCAGCAAGCGCAGCAAGCGCAGGCCGAGGCGCAGGCGGCGCTGGCGCAGCAGCAGGCCGACCTGCAAGCCTTGCAAGTCCGACAGCACGCCGGGCACCGGCGCGCCGTGCGCTGGGCCGAGGCCCAACAACAACAGGCCCAGCACGGGCTGGACACGCTGCAACAGGCCCTGCAGGCACTGGACGATTGGCGTCAGCAACACGCGCGCCAGGCGCAGTGGGGCGAGCACCTGTTGGCCTGGCGCCAGCAACTGGCCCAGCGCGAGGCCCGTGCCAGCGCCCTGGCGCAGCAGGCGCTGCAGCGCGAACAGGCGCACGAGGCCTGGCTGGCGGCGCAGCAACAGGTTCAGGCGCTGAGCGTGCAGCGCCAGCAAGCCGAACAGGCCCAGGCCCAGGCCGGGGCCCAACTGCAAACCCTGCAGCAGGCCCAGGCCCAGCGCTTGGGGGGCCAGACCGGGGGGCAATGGCGTCAGCGCGCCCAGGCCAGTCTGGCCCGCGGTCACCGCTGGCAGGCCCTGGCGAGCCAGGCCCAGGCCTTGCGGCAGGGGCAGGCCCAACAGCACACCCTGCATGCCCAGCTGGCCCAGGGGCAGTCCGAGCTTGGCCCGCTGCAACAGGCGCTGGACGCGCTGCGCCAACAGTACGCCCAGACCAAGGCCCGGGTCGCCGACAAGGAGCAACTGTTGGCGCTGGAGCGCCGCATCCACAGCCTCGAAGCCCACCGCCTGCAATTGCAGCCGGGGCAGGCCTGCCCGCTGTGTGGCGCCCTGGAGCACCCGGCCGTGGCCGCCTACCAGGCCCTTGACGTCAGCGCCACCGAGACCGCGTTGCAGGCCCTGCAACAGGCCTTGGAGCATTGCCAGCAGCAAGGGCAGGCCGCCGCCGCCGCGCTGGCCGCCCACCAGGCCCGCCTGGCCCAGTGGCAGACCCAACACGACCAGGGGGCCGAGGCCTGGGCGCAGGCCCTCGCGGCCTGGCCCGAGGGGCCTGAACTGCAGGCCTTGGCCGACGCCTCCGGCACCGCCTGCCCCGACTGGTCCGACGCCCTGGTCTGGCCCGCGCTGCTGGCTCAGGTGGCACAGCAGGCACAGCAGGACCAGGCGGCCCTGCAGGCCCTGGAGGAGGGCGAGCAAGCCCTGCAGGTCGCCCAACAGGCGCAGCACACGGCGCAGCAGGCGGTGCAGCAGCTGATCAGCCAGTGCGAGCTGGCCGAGCAGCGTGCCCAAGGGCTGCAAACCCGATTCAGCGAACTGGCACACGCCGCCCAAGCCCAGCAGCGCGACGCCGAGGCCGACGATCAGCGCTGGCGCGAGGCCTTGCAGGCCCTGGGCCTGGACTGGCCGGCCGACCCCGCCGCCTGGCTGGCGGCCCGCGAGCGCGACTGGCAGGACTGGCAAGCGGCCGAGCAGCGGCGCCAGGCCCTGGCGGTCGAGCAGCAGCGTCAACAGCAGGTGCTGGACGCGGCCCGCCAGACCCTGGCCCATTGGCAGGCTGCCCTGCAGGCGCTGGGCCCCGCCGAGGAGGGCGGTGGTGCCGGGCGGGAGGCCGATTTACCCGCCGACGAGCCCGCCGACCTACCTCCCGATCTGGGCGCAGCCCTCGCCGAGGCGGGCGTGTCCCTGGCCGCGCTGGCCCAGCGACGGGCCCGCCTGGAGGGGCAGAGCACCCAACTGGCGCAAGCCCTGTCCCAGGCCCTGGCGCGGGGCCAGCAACTGGCGCAGGACTGGCAGGCGGCCTTGCAGGCCAGCCCCTGGGCCGATGACGCAGCGTTCGAGGCCGCTCTCCTGACGCCGGAGCAGCGCAGCGCTTGGCAGGCCCAACTGGCCCAGGCCGAGCGCCAGGTCCATGAGGCCCAGGCCCTGTGGGCGCAGGCACAAAGCCAGCAGGCGCAGGTGCAGGCGCAAGGCCCCCAACTGAACCCCGACGCCTTGGACCTGGCCACCCTGGAGGCCCGGGTGGCCCAACAAGCGGCCCAGCGCCAGGCGTGGACCGAGTCCTGGGCGGCGCAACGCGCGCTGCTGCAGAACGACGAACAACGGCGCCAGAACCAGCAGGCCCTGTGGGCGCAACTGGCCGAGCAGGCGGCGGACGTCGACGTCTGGCAGCGTCTGGACAGCCTGATCGGCTCGGCGCGCGGTGACAAGTTCCGCCGCTTTGCCCAGGGCCTCACGCTGGACCACCTGCTGCACCTGGCCAACCGCCACCTGGAGCGGCTGCACGGCCGCTACCTGCTGCGGCGCAAGGGCTCAGGCGAACTGGAGCTGGACATCGTGGACGCCTGGCAGGGCGAGGTCACCCGCGACACCCGCACGCTGTCGGGCGGTGAGAGCTTCTTGGTCAGCCTGGCGCTGGCGCTGGCCTTGTCGGACTTGGTCAGCCACAAGACCTCGATCGATTCGCTGTTCCTCGACGAAGGCTTTGGCACCCTGGACGGCGACACGCTGGACATCGCCTTGAACGCCCTCGACACCTTGAACGCCAGCGGCAAGATGATCGGCGTGATCAGCCACGTGGAAGGCCTCAAGGAGCGCATTCCGGCCCAGATCCGGGTGGAAAAGGGCAGTGGCATCGGGCACTCGCGGCTGCGCATCTGAGGGCGGCGGTGCCGGGTCAGCGCGTGGGCGGGGCACGCGCTTTGGCGGGGCCCTGCCGTGGGCGCCCCGATGTAGTGGCTCCGGGGTGGGCTTGGGCTGGGCCTGGTGTGGGCCTGGGGTGGGTGGTCAGCGTAGCGGGGGGGCCGCCCCCAGGGCGTTGAGTTGGGCTTGCAGCGGGGCGACAGCGTGATCGACGACCGCGTCCTCGGCCCTCAGGAGGCCATTGATGTTGCCGCTCGGGCTGGTCAGGCGCTTGACGTACAGCGCGTACCCGGTGCCGCCATTGGCCGGCCACCAGTCGCCTTCGCCTTCATTGACGCTGTTGCGGTAGGCGTAGATTTTCTCGAGGCTGTAGCTGGCGTTGAGCTTGATGCACAGGATTTGTCCCACGTAGCTGCCGGAGGTCTGGTTCTCGCAGCCGTAGCGACCGTCTGCGCTGGCCACCAGGCCGTTGCCGTAGGTGCCTGAGGACAGCGTGGTCTGCAGCAGCGGCGCCTCCGCCACCCAGCCCGACGGGGTGTAGCTGGTCAAGACCCAGACGCCCTTGAGGTTGGCGGCGTTGGCCGCATAACCGAAGTTCAGCCGGGAGATGGCCTTTTCGGTCTCGCCCGGGAAGGTCACAAAGCCATTCAGCCCATCGGTGAAGCGCAAGGACACGGTGCCGACCGAGCCGACGGTCACGGCCTGGCGTGGCCCGCTGCCAAACGACGGCCCCCCCTGGTGCCGCAGCATCTGGGTGCTGACCCGTTGGTCGGCCAGGGTGCCGACGGCGGTGAAGAAGGCCGGTCGACCATCCGCGTCATAGGCAAAGACCTGCATGGCAAAGATGTTGTTTTGGACATCGATGCCCAAACCTCGGCCGGGCAGCCCGTTGTTTTCGGCATTGACCACCCAGACCCCGGCTTGGGGCACAAAGGCGTGGGCGCTGACACAGAGGGCAGCAGACAAAACCAGAAGGCGAGCGTGGTTCATGTTGGCTTTCGGTTGGGGCCGCTGGCGGCCGGGGGGGCGGTGACGGGCAAGCAGTCGGGCCTGATGGACCTGATGGATCTGATCGGCCGGTTGAGCCGCTGACGGTCAGGCGGACAGGGTGATGGGAGGGCGGTGCTGGCAGGACGCTGGAGGCCACAACAAAGGCCTTCCGTCGGTCGGAAAGTGCCGTCGAATGTCTTAAATGGCATATCCATACCGATCTATTCAAATGTATCATTCGACCTGTCGCGGGGCGCTGCTTCTGCGCCGCCAACTCCACCTTCCATCCCGATCGACCCATGTCCAGTCCCTCTCTGGTCTTGTTGAACCGCTGTGCAGACCGCGCGGCGTCCCTGCCTTGGCCGCTGGGGGTGTTGCTGGCCCTGCTGTCGCTGGCCTGCTGGCAGATGGCCAGTCTGGCGCCGATGGGGCCGGCCACACGCTGGTTGACCGCGCACGCCGCGGGCTGGGTGGGGGCCTTTGTGGAGGCCTTGCCCCTGTTGGGCCTGTCTTTGGCGGCCCTGTCCTTTTGGGGCCGGCAGCGCCACCAGCGCCGCCTGGCGGCCCTGGTGCGCGATCCCGACACCGAGGCCCTGGTGCGCTTGCGGCCCCGCGAGGTCGAGCAACTGCTGCTGCGCCTCTACACCGTGCAAGGCTATGAGCACAACGCCCACCTCGACGAGCCCAACCAGTGGGTGATGTGGTTTGAAGGCGAAAAACAGGTGTTTCATGCCCAGCATTGGCGCGCCTTGCGCGTGGGGGTCGAGGTGGTGCGCGAGCTGCGCTCGGTGATCGAGGGCATCGGCGCCGAGGGTGGGGTGGTGTTCAGCACCGGCACCTTCAGTGCGGCGGCGCAGTCCTACGCGAACGGCCGTTCGATCACCCTGGTCGACGGCCCGACGCTGCTGCAACTGCTGCGCGACTACGACGCCAACCGCTTGGGGCCGGCCGTCAGCGTGCCGCCGCCCAGCCAGGACATCCGCCGCCTGCCGCCCACCCAGGTGCTGCCCGGCGTGCGGCGCATGACCCCGTCACCGCGCCCGCAGTGTCCCCATTGCAGCCGCCCGATGCTGCGCCGCCATGAGCTGGACGGGCCCCGCGCAGGCGAGCCCTATTGGGGCTGTGCGGGCTTTCCGGTGTGCTCCGGTCGCCGGCCGCTGGCCTGATTCGGCGGCGGGCGCGCTGCAGCGCCTGGGGGGGGGCGGGCGCTCGGGCCGGCCCAACTTTACAAAGGGGCGACCAAACTGCCGCACGGCGGTCAAAGGCCAGTGCCACACTGGCCTTTGCCTTTTTTGTTGGGAAGTCATGTCCATAGAAGCCAAGCGCTGGCTGCGCCCCGTGTTGGGGTTGGCCTTGCTGGGGGCCGTGCTGTTCGGTGCCCAAAGACTGTTGTTTGCCCCCCCGCCCGAACCCGCCTACATCACCGCCCCGGTGCGGCGCGCCGACATCGAAGACACGGTGTTGGCCAATGGCACCCTGAAGGCGTTTCGCCAGGTCAGCGTCGGGGCCCAGGTCTCGGGCCAGGTGCGCTCACTCAAGGTCAAGCTGGGGGACACGGTGAGCAAGGGGCAGCTGGTGGCCGAAATTGATTCGCTGACCCAGCAGAACACGCTGCGCAACGCCGAGGCTGCCCTGGCCAGCGCGGCGGCCCAGATGCGCTCGGCCGAAGCCACCCTGAACCAGGCCGATCTGGCCCTGAAACGGCAGCAGCAGATGCGCGCCTCCGAGGCCAGCTCGCAGGCCGACCTGGAGGCTGCTGCGGCCACCTACAAAACCAGCCTGGCCAGCGTCGAGGCCCTGCGCGCCCAGGTCGAGCAGGCCAAGGTGGTGGTTGACACCGCCCGGGTCAACCTGGGCTACACCCGCATCGCCTCGCCGATCGACGGCCAGGTGGTCGCCGTGGTGACCGAAGAAGGCACCACCGTCAACGCCAACCAGTCGACCCCGACCATCATCATCGTGGCCAAGGTCGACACCATGACGGTCAAGGCGTCGATCTCCGAGGCCGACGTCACCAGCGTCAAGCCCGGGCAAAGCGTGTACTTCACCATCCTCGGCGAGCCCGAGCGGCGCTACGAGGCCACGCTGCGCACCATCGAGCCGGCCACCGACAGCATCACCAGCAGCACCACGTCCAGCGCAAGCAGTTCGTCCAGCAGCAGCTCGACCACCAGCGCCACCGCCATCTACTACAACGGCTTGTTCGATGTGCCCAACCCGGACAACAAGCTGCGCATCTCGATGACCGCCATGGTCAGCATCGTGCGTGGCCAGGCCCAGGGGGCGCTGACCGTGCCGGTGGGCGCCCTCAGCGCGCGGCAAGCCGACGGGCGCTACCAGGTCAAGGTGCTGGACGCCGAGGGCCGGGTGGTGCCGCGGCCCATCCGCGTCGGCATCAACAACAACGTGATGGTCCAAGTGCTGGAGGGCCTGAACGAGGGCGACCGCGTGGTGCTGGGCCAGGCCTTGGCCAACGCCGACGCCCCCAAGGCCGGTCCGGGCGGCGGCATGCGCCCGCCGCCGGGCCTGTGACGGGATCGGTGCGCCATGCGTGATCTCCACCCAGCCCCGCGACCCAGCGGAACGGCCCCGCCAGCCTCGCCCTCGGCCCACGCCCTGAACGGGGTGGCCTCGGAACCGCCGTCGGCGGCGGCCACCCCCTTGTTGTCGCTGCAAGGCGTCTGGCGCGAGTTCCCGGTCGGTGACGGGGTGCTGGCCGTCTTGAAAGATGTGCACTTGGACATCGCGGCCGGCGAGATGATCGCCATCGTCGGCCAATCGGGGTCCGGCAAGTCCACGCTGATGAACCTGATTGGCTGCCTGGACCAGCCCAGCCGCGGCAGCTACCGCATCGCCGGGCGCGAGGTGGGCAGCCTGCTGCCCGACGAGCTGGCGGCGCTGCGGCGCGGGCATTTCGGCTTCATCTTTCAGCGCTACCACCTGCTGGGTGACCTGTCCGCCGCGGCCAATGTCGAGGTACCGGCCATTTACGCGGGGCGCGGGCGGCCGCAGCGCAAGGCGCGGGCCCAGGCCCTGCTGGAGCGCCTGGGCCTGGGCGGCCGCACCGACCACGTGCCGGGCAAGTTGTCGGGCGGCCAGCAGCAGCGGGTGTCGATTGCACGCGCCTTGATGAATGGCGGCAGCGTCATCCTGGCCGATGAACCCACCGGCGCGCTGGACACCCAGGCGGGCGCCGAGGTCATGAAGATCCTGGGGGAGCTCAATGCCCTGGGCCACACCATCATCCTGGTCACCCACGACCTGCAGGTGGCGCGGCACGCCCGCCGCATTGTGACCTTGCGCGATGGGGTGGTGGTGTCGGACGACGCCAACACCCCGGTGGTGGGCGAGGGCGCCGCACCCGGGGCCCCGGCCACGGCCCCGGTGGGGGCGACCCAGGCCCAGGCCGACCCGGCCCAGGCGGAACCCCCAGCGGAGGACCCCAAGGCGGTGGCCTCTTCGGAAGAGACCGAGGCGGTGCCCCCTTCGGAGGCGCCTGGGCCCGCGGGGGGCCGCCTGGCGGCGGTCGGGCGCTGGTTCGACCGCTTCGGCGAGGCTTTCCGGATGGCCTTGCTGGCCATGAACGCGCACCGGCTGCGCACCTTGTTGACGATGCTGGGCATCATCATCGGCATCGCCTCGGTGGTGTCGGTGGTAGCGCTGGGCGAGGGCTCGCGCCGCAAGGTGCTGGCCAACATCAGCTCGATTGGCACCAACACCATCGATGTCTATTCGGGCACCAGCTTTGGCGACCCGCGCTCGGCACGCATCCAGACCCTGCGGCCTTCGGACGCCGACGCGCTGAGCGAGCAAAGCTACGTGGACAGCGTGACGCCCAATGTGCAGAGCGCCTTGACAGCGCGCTTTGCCAATGTCGACGCCTCGGTGCAGGTCAGTGGCGTGGGCGAACAGTACTTCCGCGTCAAGGGCCTGAGCCTGGCGCAAGGGACGGCCTTCAGCCCGGCCGCGGTGCAGGCGATTGCACAGGTGGCGGTGATCGATGACAACGCGCGCAAGAAGTTGTTTCCCACCACCGATCCGGTCGGCCAGGTGCTGTTGCTGGGCAGCATGCCGGTCACGGTGATCGGTGTGACCGCCAAGCGAGACAGCTTCGGGCCCAACGCCGAAAGCCTCAATGTCTACGTGCCCTACACCACCGCCATGCGGCGCCTGATCGGGCAGGGCTACCTGCGCAGCATCACGGTGCGGGTGGACGACGGCACGCCGATGGCAGCGGCCGAGCAGGGCATTCAGCAGTTGATGGAGCGGCGCCATGGGCGGGTGGACTTTTACGTGCTCAACACCGACAGCATCCGCCAGACCATCGAGAACACCACCCGCACCATGACCTTGCTGGTGTCGTCGATCGCGGTGATCTCGCTCATCGTGGGGGGCATTGGGGTCATGAACATCATGCTGGTCAGCGTCACCGAGCGCACCGGCGAGATCGGGGTGCGCATGGCGGTGGGCGCGCGACAGAGCGACATCCAGCAGCAGTTTCTGATCGAGGCGGTGCTGGTCTGCCTGCTGGGCGGGGTGCTGGGCATCCTGGCGGCGCTGGGCTTTGGCGCGGTGTTCTCGCGCCTCAGCAGCAGTTTCACGATCGCTTTCTCGCCCCTGGCGATGGCCGCGGCCTTTGTGTGTTCCACCCTGATCGGGGTGGTGTTTGGGTACTTGCCGGCGCGCGCGGCAGCCCGCCTCAACCCGATCGAGGCCCTGGCCCGCGATTGAAAGCGGCCTGCTGCAGCCCGCCCCCCTTGCTTGGATGTCGATGACTCAATTGTTTCCCTTCTCCTTCGCACCCAGCCCGCACCCGGCACACCGATGGCCCCTGGTGTTGGCCCTCAGCCTGGGCCTGGGCGCCTGCAGCACGGTGTCCCTGCCCGAGCAGGCACTCGCGCTGTCGCTGCCGGCCCAGTGGGGGCAGGGCGCGCCCTTGGGGACGCCGGCTGCGGTCTTGCGTGCACCGGCCAGCCCCCCCAGCGACGCCGGGCAGGCCAGTGTGGCCGCGCCGGCCCCAGCCGCCCCAGCGGGGGCCCCCTCGGCGGTGGTGAGCGCCCCCCCCGCGGCCACGGTCGACGCGTGGTGGACCGCTTTTGGCGACGCCCGGCTCGACGCCCTGGTCAGCAGCGCGCTGGCCCGCAACACCGACCTGGCCGTGGCCGCGCTCAAACTGCGCAGCGCGCAACTGCAGTCGCAGCTGACCCAGCGCAACCAGGTGCCCGGCGTCAGTGCCGGCCTCAGCAGCCAAAGCCAGCGCTCGCTGGACGGCGCGGGCAGCAGCGGCAGCGCGCTCACGCGCAGCCAAAGCGCCAACCTGAGCGCCAGCTACGAGGTCGACCTGTGGGGCCGACTGGCCCGCCTGCGCGAGGCCTCGGCGTGGGAAGCCCAGGCCACCGAACAGGACCGCCAAAGCACCCTGCTCAGCCTCACGGGCACGGTGGTGCGCCAGTACTGGCAGATCGCCTACCTCAACCAGCGCATCCGCAGCGCGGCGCAAAGCGTGGCGTACGCCGAGCGCACGCGGGAACTGGTGGCGGCGCAGTACCGGGCCGGTGCGGTGTCGGCGCTGGAGACCAGCGAGGCCGAGCGCAGCGTGCTGACCCAGCGCGCCACCTTGAGCGACCTCGAACAACAGCGCCTGGAGGCCCGAACCACGCTGGCCTTGCTGTTTGACGCCGCCCCCGGTGACGCCACGTTGGCCCAGTTGCTGCCGCAGGAGCCGGCCCAGTTGCCCAACCAGGCCATGCCCGCCGTGGCCCCCGAGCTGCCCGCCCAGGTGTTGGCGCGCCGCCCCGACCTGCGGGCCGCCGAAATGCGCCTGCGCGAGACCCTGGCCAGCGCCAACGCCACCGCGGCCAGCTACTACCCACCCTTGACCTTGACGGGCGCGCTGGGCAGCAGCAGTGCCGCCCTGGGCAGCGTGCTGGCCAATCCCTACGCCTTGCTGGGCGCGGGGATCACCCTGCCATTTCTGCAGTTCAACACCCAGCGCCTGAACAACGCCATCGCCCGCACCCAGTACGAAAGCGCGGTGCTGAGTTACCGCCAGACGCTCTACACCGCGCTCGGCGAGGTCGAAAACGTACTCAGCGCGCGCCAAAGCCTGGCGCGTCAGGGGGAGTCCCTGGCCGGGGCCCTGCTGGCCAGCCAGCGCAGCGAGCAGCTGTACGAGGTGCGCTACCGCCAGGGGGCCGTGGCCCTGAGCCTGTGGCTCGATGCCCAAGAGGCGCGCCGCGCGGCCGAAGTGGCCTGGGCCCAGAACCAGTGGCTGCAATTGCGCAACCAGGTCAGCCTGTGCCTGGCGCTCGGGGGCTCCGCATCCTGAGGCGCGCCAGGGTGGGGGCCCCTGGGCCTCCATGGGGCAGGGCCTTCGAACGGGCCACCGCGTGGCGGGTCGCCCCACTCGGCACGACTCGGCACCACCCGATCCCACCCAGCTCCGCGCGCCCCACTTGGCCTGACTGGGCCCAGACCTGGCCCCGCAGCCCGTCGCGGCGGGCAAAATACCGGTCAAACCGTTCTTGAACCGAGCCCATGCCCCCCGCCGACCTGATGCCCTGCTGCGCCGCTGCCGCCTTCCGGTACCCGCTGGACCGACGGGTGTCGACCCGTACCGTGGGCGGGGGGGCTTGAGATGCGCGCTGGACTGAGCTTGATCGCGCTGTTGCTGGCCCTGGGCCTGGTCGCGCTGGTGGCCAAAAAGGCCCTCACGGTGGCGGCGCCCCCCGCCGCCCCCAAGGCCCCGGTGGCCGAGGTGCCCCTGTCGGCCGGGGCGCCCAACGCCTCTGGGCAGGCGGTGCAACAGTACCGTCAAGCCCTTGAATCGGCTCTGCAAGCCCCCCGACCTGTGAGCGACGAACCATGATGGCCAGCGACAGCCCCAAAGACACCACCGCCGCCGCACAGTCGCAGGACCTGGCTTTCATGCAGGAAGCGCTGGCCCTGGCCCGCGAGGCCGCCCAGGCCGGCGAGGTGCCGGTGGGGGCGGTGCTGGTCAAGGACGGGCAGGTGATTGGCCGGGGCCGCAACCAGCCCATTGCCACACACGACCCCACGGCCCATGCCGAGGTGCAAGCCCTGCGCGCCGGGGCCGCGGCGCTGGGCAACTACCGGCTGGAAGGCTGCACCCTGTATGTGACGCTGGAGCCCTGCGCCATGTGCAGCGGCGCCTTGCTGAACGCCCGCCTGGACCGGGTGGTGTTTGGCGCCCGCGAGGCCCGCACCGGCGCGGCCGGCTCGGTGTTGGACCTGTTTGCCGAGCCACGCCTGAACCACCACACCCGCCTGGAGGGGGGCGTCGCCGAGGCCGACTGCGCGGCCTTGATGCAGGCCTTTTTCCGCCAGCGCCGGGCCGACCAGCGCGAGCGGGCACGTGCGGCCCACCCGCTGCGCGACGACGCGGTGCGGCCCCCCGAGTCGCTGGCGGCGCCGCTGCCCGACTACCCCTGGGCGCCGCACTATGTCAGCGACCTGCCGGCCCTGGCCGGCCTGCGCCTGCATTACCTGGACGAGGGCCCGCGCGAGGCCCCCATCACCTGGCTGTGCCTGCACGGCAACCCCGCCTGGAGTTACCTGTACCGCAAGCTGTTGCCCACCTGGCTGGAGGCCGGTCACCGCGTGGTGGCGCCCGACCTGCCGGGCTTTGGCCGCAGCGACAAGCCCAAAAAGGCCGCCGCCCACACCTTTGGCTGGCACCGCCAGGTGCTGCTTGAGTTGATCGAGCGTCTGGACCTGCAGCGGGTGGTGCTGGTGGTGCAGGACTGGGGCGGCATCCTGGGCTTGACCCTGCCCATGGTGGCGCCCGCGCGCTACCACGGCCTGTTGGTGATGAACACCTTGCTGGCCACGGGCGACGTGCCGCTGTCCAAGGGCTTTCTGGCCTGGCGCGACTGGTGCCAGAAGCAACCCCAGTACGACGTTGGCCGGCTGCTGGCCCGGGGCCGTCCCCAGATGACGGCCGATGAATGCGCGGCCTACCAGGCCCCTTTCCCGGACCGTGGGCACCGCGCTGCCTTGCAGGCTTTTCCGCAGCGCGTGCCCGAGGCCCCCGACGCCGACGGCGCAGCCGTGTCGCGCGAAGCGCGCGAGTTTTGGCGCCATCACTGGCAGGGCCGCAGCCTGATGGTGGTGGGGCAGGCCGACCCGGTGCTGGGCTGGCCTGTCATGCAGGCCTTGCGGGCGCAGATCCGCGGTTGCCCTGAGCCCTGGGTGCTGCCCGAGGTGGGGCACTTCGTTCCCGAGCACGGTGAGCCCATTGCACGCCGCGCTGTGGAATACTTCAGGGATTGAGCCGCCAGCCGGGTCTTTGTTCGTAGACGGACGGGGCCCCTGCCAGCCACCTTCTTTTTGTCCTTTATCCGGAGCCAGCCGTCACAAGACCGGTTGGACACGACCTTGTCAGACCAGCACAACCACGATCCCGCCTCGTGCGGCCACCACCACGGCCCGCGGCACATCTATGTTTTCTCGCCCTCCAGCGCGGTGCGCGACAAGGCCGCCTTCAAGCGTGGCATTGCGCGCCTGAAGGCGCTGGGTCACCAGGTCGAGGTCGATACCGCGGCCCTGGCCAGCCACATGCGCTTTGCCGGTGACGACGACACCCGCCTGGCCGCCATCACCCGCGCGGCGGCCAGTGGTGCCGATGTGGCCTTGATCTCGCGCGGCGGCTACGGCCTGACCCGCCTGCTGCCGCGCCTGCCTTACAAGGCCGTGGCCAAGTCGATCGAGCGGGGCACCGAGTACGTGGGCCTCAGCGACTTCACCGCGTTCCAGAACGCGCTGTTGGCCAAGACCGGGGCCATCAGCTGGTCCGGTCCGGCCCTGGGCGCTGACCTGGGCACCGAAGAAGAACCCGACGACATCATGCTGGCCTGCCTGGACGACCTGTTCACGGGCCATGGCGAAGGCGCTGGCTGGGAACTGCCGCGCCCGCGCAAGGGCAGCGCGGCGGCGGCGCTGCCGGGCATCGAGCCTTTCACGCTCAAGAAGGCGCCACTCTGGGGCGGCAACCTCGCGGTGTTGGCCTCGCTGGTGGGCACGCCTTACCTGCCCAACCCCAAGGGGGGGGTGTTGTTCCTTGAGGACGTCAACGAGCACCCCTACCGCATCGAGCGCCTGCTGACGCAACTGCTGCATGCCGGTGTGCTGGACCGCCAAAAGGCGATCGTGCTGGGCCAGTTCACCGACTACCGCCTGACGCCCCACGACAAGGGCTTCAAGTTCGACACGGTGGTGCAATGGCTGCGCAGCCAGACCCGGGTGCCGGTGTTGACGGGCCTGCCGTTCGGCCATGTGGCGACCAAGGTGCTGCTGCCGGTGGGCGCTTCGGTGACGCTGTCGGTGGATGAGCGCGACGCGCTGTTGTTCTGGGGCCACCTGCGCTGAGCGGTGGTCTGAAGCGGCTGCGGCCTCCGCGGGAGGCCGCGATCTCAGTGACGGGCCTCGCGCCCGTTTTTTTGAGCCCGCGTCAGGGCCTTCGGCAGCAGTCCTTCAAACAAGGGGGTCAGGCGGTCCAGCTGGGCGCGGGCGGCCATCTCACCCTGGCGGGCGGCCAGCACATGGAGCAGGTCACCCCGCAGGTACCATAGGCTGTCCGGGTCGGCCGAGAAACGGATGCGTTGCTGGACTTGCACGGCCATGCTGTCGAGTGGCGGCACCAGGCAGGCGAGCATGGCTTCGCGCAGGGTTGCCACACGGGCTTCGCGGCGGGGCTGGGCGGCGCCCGAGAGATTGGGCCGCAGGGCTTGAAAACCACTTCTGACTGCAGATCGGAACCAATTCATGGGGACAGGGCACACCGGACGTAGGAGAACTTCGAAAGGTAATGTGAAATTCTTCACACTGCAATGGGGCTGGATCAACTGTCGGTTGAAAAAGACATTAGGCAGGGTTTGTGTGAATAGCCTGTGAAAGCATTCGTTGACGTGAACGTCACAGTTCAGCCCCAGGACGCTTGAGCTGCGTGGCGGGGGATTGCCCAGGTGACACACCGGCCTGCGGCCCTTCGGTTAGGGTGTGGCCCTGTTGTGATGGAGCCTGTCTTGTCCGAAAACACCCACTTCTACGAACCCCGCCTGGGCCACGGTCTGCCCCACGACCCGTTCAACGCCATCGTGGGGCCCCGCCCGATTGGCTGGATCTCCAGCCGCTCGGCCGAGGGCCTGCTGAACCTGGCGCCTTACAGCTTTTTCAACGCCTTCAACTACGTGCCGCCGATCGTGGGTTTTTCGAGCATCGGCTACAAGGACACGGTGCGCAACATCGAGCAAACCGGTGAGTTCGCCTGGAACCTGGTCACCCACCCGCTGGTGGAGGCCATGAACCAAAGCTGCGCAGCGGTGGCGCCAGAAGTCAATGAGTTTGAACTCGCGGGTGTCACACCGGTGGCCTCGCGCCTGATCCAGGTGCCCCGGGTGGCCGAGAGCCCGGTCAGTTTCGAGTGCAAGCTGACCCAGCTGACGCAGCTGAAAACCGCGGCCGGCGAAGACGTGCCGAGCTGGCTGGTGCTGGGCGAGGTGGTGGCCGTGCACCTGGACCGCCGCTTGCTCAAGGACGGTATTTTTGACACCGCCGCCGCCGACATCGTGCTGCGGGCCGGTGGGCCGGGCGACTACTTCCGCATCGGTCCCGAACAGTTGTTCAAGCTGTACCGCCCCCGGTGAGTTGACGGCCCGCCCTTCGCCCGGTGGGGCGCTGGCAGCTCCAAGGGGCGACCTATGGGGCGCCTGGCGGCCTGTCAAGGCACAATGCGCGCATGAGTGCGTCGGTGCCCCCTTTGTTTGCCGTCCTCGAAGACGAGGTCGAGTTCAGTGCCATCCGGGCCCAGGGCGCGGGCGGGCAGAACGTGAACAAGGTGTCCAGCGCCGTGCACCTGCGCTACTCGATCCCCGCCTCGTCGCTGCCCGACGACATCAAGGCCCGCCTGTTGGCGCTCAGCGATCAGCGCATCAACAGCGACGGGGTGGTGGTCATCAAGGCCCAGACCAGCCGCAGCCAGGACTTCAACCGCAGCGACGCCCTGCAGCGCCTGCAGGCCCTGGTGGACAGCGTGTCGCGCCTGCCCAAGCGGCGCAAAGCGACCCGTCCGACGCGGGGTTCGCAACTGCGCCGCCTTGACGGCAAGGCCTCGCGGGCCCAGGTCAAACAGCAGCGCGCGCGAATCAGTCACGCCGATTGAGCCCCCCGCCGTGGAAAATCACGGTTTACCTTGTCCGTCACCCGCAGCCCCCGTTGCCCATGATCCCGATCCAAACCGAATCCGCCTGGCGCGGGACCTCCGATTGCCGTGGTTGCGGCATCCGCGACATGGCCTTGTTTGCGGCACTGGATGAGCGCGACTTCGCGCTCATCCACGCCCCGATCGACGACCTGCTGTACCAGGCGGGCCAGGTGCTTTACTCGGAGGGGCAGGCCGCGCCGGGCTTGTTCACGGTGCGCCGGGGCACGCTCAAGCTGGTGCGCGCCACCCCCGATGGCCGTGAGCGCATCGTGCGCCTGCTGCAGGCGGGCGACGTGGCCGGCCTGGAGGCCCTGGCCACCTCGCGCTTTGACAGCGAGGCCGTGGCCTTGACCGAGGTCGCGGTGTGCCGCATCCCGCTCGACGTGCTGCACACGCTGGCCGCGCAGTCGCCCCGCCTGCATGGGCAACTGATGGCCAAATGGCAAGGGGCCTTGAAGGCCGCCGATGACTGGCTGGCTGAGCTCAACTTTGGCACCGCCCGCCAGCGGGTGGCCCACTTGGTGAGCAAAATGGCGCAGCCGCAGGCGGGCACGGAGCTGACCCTGTTCCGGCGCGAGGACATGGGGGCCATGCTGGACCTCAAGCTCGAAACCGTGAGCCGCGAAGTCAGCGCCTTGGTGCGCGACGGCATCCTGGCGTCACTGGACCGACAAGGGCGCCATTACCGGCTGCTGGACCCGCAGCGCTTGCAGGCCGTCTGCCAGGGCGACTGAAGCCCCTGGTGGCCCGGGCCGTTGGGGGGCCGGGCAGGGCGGCGTGGTGGGCCGTGTGGTGGGCGGCGGGGGGCACCGTGGCCCGTGGCCTCAGTCCAGCAGCGTGTCCGCGTCCGCATCGGGTTCTGGCGGCTTCACGATCAGCACGGGCACCGGCGAGGCTTGCAGCAGCTCGTGCGAGACCGACCCCTCCAGCACCGTGCGCAGCAGGCTTTTGCCGTGCCCCGCCATGATGACCAGGCTGCAGCGCTTGAGCTCGATCAGATCGAGCAAGGCCAGCACCGGTTCGCCGGTCACCACCTCGCAATGGTGGGGCACGCCGGCCGCGTGCAGCAGGGCTTGCGCCTTCTCCAGGGCATGCTGACCGGCCGCGCGGGCGATCTCATCGATCACTTGGGGGTCTGGGGCCTGCACCAGCTCATAAAGGCTGGCGGGCGACTGCACATTGGCGAGCAGCAAATGGGCATGCAGGCCCTCGTGGGACAGGCGGATCGCAAAGCGAACCGCTTCGAGGGACAGGTCGGAACCGTCGAGGGGCAAGAGGATGTGCATGACAGGCCTTTCTGGATCCATCAGGCCACCGCCAACCGGTGGCCTGTGGGGTTCAATATACGCCTGGGGCGGGCCCCTGACACGGCACCCTGGCCCCCCTCTGAGCCGCTTGTTGATCCAGCGCAGACGCCCTCAAGGACGCGCTGGACCGGGGCAGCACCGACTCAGAACTCCACCTTCTGGCCAGGTTCGACCGCCAGCATCTGCGCGCCGCCTTGGCCCAGGGCTTCTTTGAACTCGGCTGGCGTGCCGCGCAGCACCGGGGTGGTGCCGTAGTGGATGGGCAGCGCAAAACGTGGTTTGATCATGTCGCGCACCGCCATCGCAGCGTCGGCAGGGTTCATCACAAAGTGGCCACCGATCGGGATCATCACCAGGTCCGGCTTGTACATGCGACCAATCAAGGTCATGTCGCCGAACACCGCGGTGTCCCCCATGTGCCAGACCTTGAAGCCGTTTTCCATCTCGAGGATGAAGCCCACGGGCTCACCGCCGACGTGGACTTCGTCCTTGCTGGTGGCCGGGTTCTTCCAGACCACCTCCGAGGAGTGCTCGGCGTGCACCGCGGTGATCTTCACGCCATTGGGGCCGAACGGGGCGATGGTGCCGCCCTTGCCGAAGCGCGGCGCCAGCTCTACGGGCAGGATGCCCAGCGCCGTGATGCTCTGGTTCATGCCAGCCGGGCCGTACATCGGGGCCTTGTGCATCTGCGACAGGGCGGGGGCGTCGGCGAAGTGGTCAAAGTGTCCGTGGGTGACCAGGATCAGGTCCACCTTGCCCAGGGCCTCAAGCTTCTTGAACTCGGCGGGGGTCTTGGGGTTGGAGGTCAGCCAGGGGTCGATCACGATGACCTTGCCCCCCGGGGAGGTGATGCGCGCCGCGGCCTGGCCCAGCCACAGCACCTCGGTTTTGCCCGTGCCTTGGGCGGCGGCCAGGCCCGCAGCCCCCAACAAGGCGGCGCCCAGCAGCCAGCGGCGGGTCAGGGCTCGGGTGGGGGCAAGGCAGTCAAAAAGGCGCATGGTGGGCTTTCTTTGGTGGGTGGATGGGCTTGATTGAAACGGGCCTGTATGGGGTCGTCAATTGGGGGGCGCCATGCCCCTACACTTCGCCCATGAAATCAAGCCCGCGTTTCCAGTTGATCGATGCCTTGCGCGGCGTGGCCCTGGTGTGGATGACGGCCTACCACTTCGCCTTCGACCTCAACCACCTGGGCTGGATCCGGCAGGACTTCCTCAACCATCCGTTCTGGACCGTGCAACGCACGCTGATCGTGAGCCTGTTCCTGCTGTGTGCCGGCTTGGGCCAATCGGTGGCCGTGGCGCAGGGCCAGGGTTGGGGGCGTTTCTGGCGCCGTTGGGCGCAAGTGGCCGCGTGTGCGGCCCTGGTCAGCCTGGGCTCGTGGTGGATGTTCCCGCGCAGCTACATCTTTTTCGGGGTGCTGCACGGCTTGGCCGTGATGTTGATCGTGACACGCCTGAGTGCGCGTGGCGGCGCCGGCTTGTGGCCGCTCGGGGCGCTCGCGCTGGGCCTGGGGCTGGGCGCCGAGCGCTTGCATGCGGCCTGGCCCGCCCTGGCCTGGTTGGATGCCAAGCCGTTCAATGTGCTGGGCCTGATTGCCCACAAGCCCGTGACCGAAGACTACGTGCCCGTGCTGCCCTGGCTGGGGCTGATGCTGTGGGGCCTGGCCTTGGGGCAATGGGCGCAACGGCGTGACTGGCCCGGCCTGGCCTGGCAGGGGGGGGCGCTGGCCCGCGCACTGGCCTGGGCAGGCCGGCACAGCCTGAGCTGGTACATGCTGCACCAGCCCCTGCTGTTGGGCGCGCTGATGGGCTGGCGCGCGGTGACGGGCTGAGTCCCCCCAAAAAAAAAGCGGTCCGAAGACCGCTGGGCTCTGCGTGCCGCCCGCTTGGGCGGTCACGGCTGAGTCGTGTCGGGGCCGATCACTCGACCTTGGCCTTGGCGCGCAGGTCCTCTTGGAACTTCGCCAGCTTTTGCTGTTGCAGTTGCTGGGCGATTTGCGGCTTGACTTCCTCGTACTTCGGCAGCTGAGCCTGGCGCACATCGTCCAGGCGGATGATGTGCCAGCCGAATTGGCTTTGCACCGGGGCTTCGGTGGTTTGGCCCTTGTTGAGCTTCAGCAGGGCTTCGGTGAATTCCTTCACGTAGTTGCCCGGGTTGGCCCAGTCCAGGTCACCGCCCTTGGCGCCCGAACCCGGGTCCTTGGATTGCTTCTTGGCGATGTCTTCGAACTTGGCACCCTTCTTCAGGCGGGCGATGATGTCCTTGGCTTCGCTTTCCTTCTCGACAAGGATGTGGCGGGCCTTGTATTCCTTGCCACCGTTGGCGGCGACGAACTTGTCGTATTCAGCCTTGGTTTCTTCGTCGGTGACCGGGTTCTTCTTCTGGTACTCGGAGAACAGTTCGCGGATCAGGATGGTCTGACGGGCCAGTTCGAGTTGGGTCTTGTACTCGTCGCTGGTGTCCAGGCTCCACTTCTGGGCTTCTTGCATGAAGATCTCGCGGGCGATCACTTCTTCCTTGATTTGGCCTTCGAGTTCAGGCGTCACCGGGCGACCCGAGCGGGTCACTTGCAGGGCCAGCGCGTCAGCGCGGGACTTCGGAACCGCCTTGCCGTTCACGATGGCGATGTTTTGAGCCGATGCGGGCAGGGCCAGCGTGACGGCGATGACAGCAGCAGCAACGCTGCCCAGACACAATTTCTTCATCCTTGTTCCTCAGAAAATCCGGAGATGGTGGGTTGATTGAACCCGATGGAATGACAAGCCTTGCGGGCGTTCAAAGCACTTCAATGGCGATGGCGTGCAAGCCCTGGTCCATGAAATCTCGCAGCGCATCATACACAAGGCGATGCTGCGCCACGCGTGAACAGCCCGTAAAAGCCGGGCTGGCGATGCGGACCCTGAAATGGGTGCCAGCGCCGGTGCCATTGGCCCCGACGTGGCCGGCGTGGGCCGCGCTTTCATCGAGTACTTCCAGCCGGGTCGGCTGCAGCACCGTCTGAAGCCTTTGCTGGAGGGCCTCGGCGTTGACGCCTTGGCTGGCGAGGGGGGCGTGGAGGGTCATTCGGGGGCCTTGGCTTGATCGTCGGCCTTCATGTAGCGCGACAAGAACAGGGCTTGCCCGATGACAAACACAAACATCAGGCCCATGCCGCCAAACAGCTTGAAGTTGACCCAGGTGTCGGTGTCAAAGTTGTACGCCACCCAGAGGTTGAGGCAACCCATGGCTGCAAAAAAGCCCACCCAGCTCCAGTTGGCCAGGCGCCAGGCCTCGTCGGGCATCTGCATCTGGGCGCCCATCAGGGATTTGAGGAGGTTCTTCTTGAACACCAACTGCCCCAGCAACAAGGCCGAGCCCATCAGCCAGTACAGCACCGTGGGTTTCCACTTGATGAAGGTGTCGTTGTGGGCAATCAGCGTGGCGCCGCCAAACAGCACGATCACGCCCAGGCTGACCCACTGCATGGGCTCGACCTTGCCGTTCTTGAAGCGCAGGTAGGCGATTTGCAGGATGGTGGCCACGATGGCGATGCCGGTGGCGACATAGATGCCGGCGATCTTGAAGGCGGCAAAAAACAGGATGATCGGGAAGAAGTCGAGGAGCAGCTTCATTCTTGAGCTTCAAAGTTGAGCGAGGCCGAGTTCATGCAGTAGCGCAGGCCGGTCGGGGCCGGGCCGTCTTCAAAGACGTGGCCCAGGTGAGCCCCGCATTGTGCACAAACCGTCTCGGTGCGGACCATGCCGTGGCTGCGGTCGACGATTTCCTCGATGGCCCCGGGCTCGGCGGCCTGGTAGAAGCTGGGCCAGCCGCAGCCGGCGTCAAACTTGGTGGCCGAGTCAAACAGCTTGTGGCCACAGCAGATGCAGTGGTAGCTGCCATCGGCCCAATGCGACTCGTACTTGCCGGTGAAGGGGCGCTCGGTGGCGGCCCGGCGGGTGATCTGGAAGGCGCCGGGTTCAGCGCCTTTGGCGGCCAGTTCGGCTTGCCATTCGGCATCGGTTTTCTGGATTTTCATGATGAGCAACTGATTTCGATCGATGAAGCCCAATCGGGCGGAAAGTCGGCGTAGGCCTCGAAGCCGGGGTGCTCCTCAAATGGGCGCTCCAGCAGCTTCAGCAAGGTCTGCACGCCGGAAAAATCATGATTTTGCGCCTGGCGAATGGCCAGTTCGCCCAAATGGTTGCGCAGCACGAACTTGGGGTTGCTGCGCAGCATGAGGTCGGCGTCAGCGCCGGGGGCGCGCGCCTGGTAGCGCTGGCACCAGGCGTCAAAGGCGGGGCGGTCGAGGACCAGGTCGCGCACCGGCTCGAAATCGCCTTGGGCCACCGCTTGGCTCAGGCGGCGCCAGAAGATCGTGTAGTCGACGCGGTTCTGGGCCAGCAACTGCAGCACGCCCTCGATCAGCTCGGTGTCGCCCTCAACGGCCTGGTGCCAGCCCAGCTTGGCGCGCAGGCGGGCCTCGAAGGCCGCGGGGTAGACGCTCTTGTAGGACTCGAGGGCGGCCACGGCGGTGTCTTCGTCGCCGATCAGGGGCAGCAGCGCCTGGGCCAGGCAGAACAGGTTCCAGTAGGCGATGTTGGGTTGCTTGTTGTGCGCGTAGCGCCCCTGGGTGTCACTGTGGTTGCAGATGTGCCCGGGGTCGAAGGCATCGAGGAACTGAAACGGTCCGTAGTCCAGCGTCAGGCCCAGCAGGCTCATGTTGTCGGTGTTCATCACCCCGTGGCAAAAGCCCACGGCCTGCCACTGGGCCAGGAGGGCTGCGGTGCGTTCGCTGACGGCCTCCAGCAGCGCGGCAAAGGGTTGACCAGGCCAGCGCGGGTGGTCGCGGCAGTCCGGGTAGTGTTGGTCGATCACCTCGTCGGCAAGCTGGCGCAGGGACACGAGGTCGTTGCGCGCGGCAAAGTGCTCGAGGTGGCCGAAGCGCAGAAAGCTCGGCGCACTGCGGGCCACCACGGCGGCGGTTTCGATGGTTTCACGCCGCACCGGGGCCGGCGAGCCGGTCACACTGAGGGCCCGCGAAGTCGGGATGCCCAGGCCGTGCATGGCCTCGCTGCACAAGAACTCCCGGATGCTGGAGCGCAGCACCGCGCGGCCATCGCCTCCGCGCGAGTAGGGGGTGCGCCCGCTGCCCTTGAGCTGCAGTTCATGGCCCTGCGGGGTTTCGCCCAGCAGGATCGCACGGCCGTCGCCCAGTTGGCCGGCCCAAACCCCAAACTGGTGCCCGCTGTAGACGCTGGCCAGCGGCTTCATGCCGGGCAGCAGGGCGTTGCCCGTCAGGACCTGCAGGGCCTCATCGGTGCCCAACCAAGCGGGGTCTAGCCCCAAGGCTTGGGCCACGGCCGGGCTGTACGCCACCCAGTGCGGCTGGGGCAGGGGGGTGGGTTGCAGGGCGGTGCTGAAGGCGGGGCCCAATTGGGCCAGGCGGCTGGGCCAGTTGGCAGGCGGGGCGGCCGACGCATCGCTGGGACGCGCAGGCGCTAAGTCAAGGGTGCTCATGTGGGGATTGTCCTGCACGGCCAATGGCCTGCTCGGGGCAGGGGCTTGGGGGGGGGCATGGGCCCGGGCGGGTCAGGCCTCGGTGTCCTGCGCGGCGGAGGCGGGCGGGGCCACCGCCGAGCTGGCCTCCATGGGGGGCTCACCCGCCAGGAATCGGCTCAGGGCCTGGTCGCAGCGGATGCGCACCCGGCCATGGTCCAGGGCCACGATGCCCAGTTGGGCCAGGCTGCGCAGCACGCGGTTGACGGTCTGGCGCGACAGCCCCACCAGCTTGCCCAGTTCGTCCTGGGTGATGTAGAGCTGGCGGGTGCTGCGCCAGAACTGGCGGCTCAGGTACAGGGCCACACGTTGGTCGGGGGAGCGCAGGCGGCCGGTCTCGATCAGGGTCATGGCCTGGCCCAGGCGCATGTTGAGGTGCTGCACCAAAAACTGGTTGAAGGGCAGGTGCTGGGCCTGCAGGCGCTGAAAAGCCGCCTGCGGCAGGCACAGCAGCCAGGTGTCGCGCAGGGCCACCACGTTGTAGCGGCGCGGCTCGTTCTTCAGTGCCGAGCCTTCGCCAAACCACTCGCCGTCGGGCATGCCAATGAAGGCGGAGCGGCGGTTGCCTTCGGACTCGCTCTCCAGCAGCACCAGCCCCGACAGCACCGCATACCAGCCATCGGCACGCTGGCCCTGGGGCAGCAACACCTCCCCTTTGCGCGCGGTGAAGGTATTCACTTCCGCGTGCAAGCGGGCCTGCTCATCGGCAGGCAGGCTGGCAAACCAGGGTTGGGCGGCGAGAAACTGCCGCGCCATCGCTTCGATCCCATTCAACATGGGGTCGATTGTGGGGCCAACAGGTGGCAAGCCTGGGAAAAACCCGCCCTCGGGAAAGTCCCAGCAAGCTGTCGGTTGGACGACAACGCTTGCCGCGGTGGGCTGCAGCCCGGACATTAGTAACCCCTGTGACAGCCCCCATTCAAGGGGCTCTGTCACGGTGACAGAATGATTCCAAGAACCGCTGCGTCGCACACCGGGCGCTGTTCTGACCGGGGGCAGCGGTTCGAGATTCAGATCACTCAGACGACCAACCACCAGGAGCCAACATGTTAGGCCTCATGCAGAGCCAGCCCCTTTTGATTTCTTCCTTGCTGGAGTTTGCCGAGCGGCACCACAGCGACGGCGAAATCGTGTCTCGCCGTGTCGAGGGCGACATCCACCGCTACACCTACCGCGAACTCGCGGTGCGTTCGCGCCAGGTGGCGCGTGCGCTCGATGCCCTGGGCCTGCAGTTCAGTGACCGGGTGGCCACGCTGGCCTGGAACGGTTACCGCCACCTCGAGCTTTACTTTGGCGTCAGCGGCTCGGGCCGCGTGCTGCACACCGTCAACCCCCGCCTGCACCCGGACCAGATCGCGTGGATCATGAACCACGCCGAGGACCAGGTGCTGTGCTTTGACACCACCTTCCTGCCCCTGGTGCAGGCCGTGCACGCGCGTTGCCCCACGGTCAAGCGCTGGATCGCGCTGTGCGACGCCGACAAACTGCCCGCCGACACCGGCATCCCCGGCCTGATCAGCTACGAGGCCTGGATCGCCGAGCAAAGCAGCGACTACGCCTGGCCCGAATTCGACGAGAACTCGGCCTCCAGCATGTGCTACACCAGCGGCACCACGGGCAACCCCAAGGCCGCGCTGTACAGCCACCGGTCCAGCGTCCTGCACGCGTACGCGGCGGCGCTGCCCGATGTGATGTGCCTGTCGGCCCGCGACGCGGTGCTGCCGGTGGTGCCGATGTTCCACGTCAATGCCTGGGGCCTGCCGTACTCGGCACCGCTCACCGGCTGCAAACTGGTGTTCCCGGGCCCGGCGCTCGATGGCAAGTCGGTGTACGAGCTGATCGAATCCGAAGGCGTCACCTTCGCCGCCGGCGTGCCGACGGTCTGGCAAATGCTGCTGGGCCACATGAAACCCGCCGGTCTGAAGTTCACCCACCTCAACCGCACCGTGATTGGTGGCTCGGCCTGCCCGCCGGCCATGATCAATGCCTTCCAGGACGACTACGGCGTCGAGGTGCTGCACGCCTGGGGCATGACCGAGATGTCGCCCCTGGGCACGCTGTGCACGCTCAAGAACAAGCACCTGAGCCTGTCCAAAGACGAGCAGATGAAGATCCGCATGAAGCAGGGGCGGGCGATCTTCGGCGTCGACATGAAGATCATCGACGGCGACGGTGAAGAACTGCCCTGGGACGGCAAGACCTACGGCGACCTGCTGGTCAAGGGGCCGTGGATCGTGGCCAACTACTACAAAGGCGAGGGCGACCCGCTGGTGGCCGACCGCGATGGCCGTGGCTGGTTCCCCACCGGCGACGTGGCCACCATCGACGCCGACGGCTTCATGCAGATCACCGACCGCAGCAAGGACGTGATCAAGTCCGGTGGTGAATGGATCAGCTCGATCGACATCGAAAACATCGCCATGGGCCACCCGGCGATCGCGATGGCGGCCTGCATCGGCATGCGTCACCCCAAGTGGGATGAGCGCCCCGTGATCGCGGTGGTCAAGAAGCCGGGGACCGAAGTCAGCCGCGAAGAATTGCTCGCCTTCTACGAAGGCAAGACTGCCAAATGGCAGATTCCGGACGATGTGATCTTCGTCGAGTCCATCCCCCTCGGAGCGACCGGCAAGATGCTCAAAACACGGCTGCGCGAGCAACTCGCGGGCTACCAATTGCCTGGTTTGTAAGGCCATTGGGCAGGCGGCTGCTGGCAGTCCAGTCGCCTGCGTGATAGGCGCTAGGGGCATTCCCTTAGCGTTGCACTGCACAAAAGACTTACGCTGAAAACACTCGAAACACAACGGAGACAAAGCATGAAGTTCGTGATGAAGACAGTCGTGGCATCGACCCTGCTGGCCTTGGCTGGCGGCGCTTTGGCGCAAAAAGGAGAGACGGTCAAGATCGCTTGGCTGGACCCGCTGTCGGGCCTGATGGCAGCCGTGGGCACCAACCAACTCAAGTCCTTTCAGTTTCTCGCTGAGGAGTTCAATAAAAAGAACGCCGCCGGGGTGAAGTTCGAGATCATCGGCATCGACAACAAGCTGAGCCCGCAGGAAACCACCAGCGCCCTGCGCTCGGCGATTGACCAGGGCGCCCGCTATGTGACCCAGGGCAACGGCTCGGGCCCAGCCCTGGCCATCATCGACGCGCTCGAGAAGCACAACGCCCGCAACCCGGGCAAGGAAGTCGTGTACCTGAACTACGCGGCCGTCGACCCCGACCTGACCAACAGCAAGTGCAGCTACTGGCACTTCCGCTTTGACGCCGACACCTCGATGAAGATGGAGGCCCTGACCACCTGGATGAAGGACGTGTCCGAGATCAAGAAGGTCTACCTGATCAACCAGAACTACTCGCACGGTCAGCAGGTGTCCAAGTTCGCCAAGGCCAACCTGGCCCGCAAGCGCCCCGACATCCAGATCGTGGGGGACGACCTGCACCCACTGGCCCAGGTGCGTGACTTCTCGCCCTACATCGCCAAGATCAAGCAATCGGGCGCCGACACCGTGGTGACCGGCAACTGGGGTTCCGACCTGGCGCTGCTGATCAAGGCCGCCAACGACGCCGGCCTCAACGACGTCAAGTTCCTGACCTACTACGCCGTGACCTCGGGCACCCCGACCGCCATGGGCGCGGCCTCCGCGGGCAAGGTCTACCAGGTCAGCTACGGTCACTACAACATGGGTGGCGAGATCCAGAAAATGGCCGAGCAGTTCAAGGCCAAGTTCAACGACGACCTCTACACCACCGACATCTACACCGTGTTCACGGCCCTCACCGAGGCCTTTGTGCGCTCCAAGAGCACCGACCCGGTCAAGGTGGCCGCGACGCTCGAGGGCATGAAGTTCAAGAGCTTCAACGGCGAGGTCGAGATTCGCAAGAACGACCACCAGCTGCAACAAGGTCTGTTCATCACCAAGTGGGAAAAGGCGGGCGGCAAGTACCCTTACTCGCCCGAGAACACCGGCTACACCCTGACACCGCAGAAGTTCTTTGAACCCTATGTGGCCAGCACGCCGACTTCGTGTGAAATGAAGCGTCCATAAGGGCCGCTCACGCGACGGAGGCCCGACGCCGCTCGGGCCTTTTTTTTCACCTGATGACCAAAGACTTTCAATGAATCTTGAGTTTTTCACCATCTCCATGCTCAACGGTGTCAGCTACGGGCTGCTGCTGTTCATGCTGAGCTCTGGGCTGACGCTCATTTTCAGCATGATGGGCGTTCTCAACTTCGCGCACACCAGCTTCTACATGCTGGGCGCGTACTTCGCCTTCACCCTCTCCAAAGCCATTGGCTTTTGGCCGGCGCTGTTCATTGCGCCGCTGGCCGTGGGGGCGCTGGGCTCGCTGTTCGAGCGCTACAGCCTGCGCCGCGTGCACAAGTTCGGCCATGTGCCCGAGCTGCTCGTGACGTTTGGCCTGTCCTACCTGATTCTGGAACTGGTGCAACTGGTCTGGGGCCGTTCGACCGTGCCCTACGGCCTGCCGGAAGCCCTGCAAGGGCCGCTGTTCACGCTCTACGGCACCCAGTTCCCCAAGTCGCGTTCCTTCATCATGCTGGTCGCGCTGCTGATGCTGTTGTCGGTGTGGCTGCTGCTGACCCGCACCCGCATTGGTCTGGTGATCCAGGCCGCACTGACCCACCCGGAGATGGCCGAAGCACTGGGCCACAACGTGCCGCGGGTGTTCATGCTGGTGTTTGGTGGTGGTGCCGCGCTGGCGGGCCTGGCCGGGGTGATCGGTGGCAACACCTACGTCACCGAGCCGGCGATGGCGGGCTCGGTGGGCTCGATCATCTTCGTGGTGGTGGTGGTGGGGGGCATGGGCTCGCTCGCCGGGGCCTTCCTGGCGTCGCTGCTGATCGGCATCCTGCAAACCTTTGCCGTGGCCCTCGATTACTCGCTGGGCAACCTGGTGCAGGCCTTTGGGGTCGCCGTGACCGAGCAGACCTTCGGTTACGCCGTGCTCAAGCTCACCATTTCCCAGGTCGCACCCATCCTGCCTTACCTGCTGCTGGTGCTGATCCTCATCTTCCGGCCCAAGGGTCTTCTCGGCAAGCGGGAGGACTGATCCATGAACGCAAGTCACTACAGTTTCAAGCCCCTGAACCTGGGGCGCTTCGTGGTCTGGACGCTGTTTGCGCTGGCTTTGGCGGTGGCCCCGATGCTCTTCAAGAGCAGCCTGGCCCTGACCATGCTGTCGCAGATTGGCTACCTGATCATCATCTGCCTGAGCTACAACATGCTGCTGGGGCAAGGCGGGATGCTGAGCTTTGGCCACGCGGTTTACGTGGGGCTGGGGTCTTTCCTGGCCATCCACACCATGAACCTGGCCGGGCAGGGTGGCCCCGTGGTGCCGGTGGTGCTGATCCCGATCGTGGGCGGCCTGGCGGGCATGGCCTTCGCCGTGTTGCTGGGCTTTGTCACCACCAAGAAGTCGGGCACCACCTTCGCGATGATCACGTTGGGCATCGGTGAGCTGGTGGCCTCGATGGCGCTGATGTTGCCGGAGTTTTTCGGCGGCGAGGGCGGCATCACCACCAACCGGGTGTACGGCACGCCGTTCCTGGGCATGAACTTCGGCTCGCAAACCCAGGTGTACTACCTGATCGCGGTGTACTGCTTTGTCTGCACCGCGGCCATGTTCGCCTTCACTGGCACGCCGCTGGGCCGCATCCTGAATGCGGTGCGCGACAACCCGGAGCGCGTCGAGTTCATCGGCTACAACACGCAGCGCGTGCGCTACTACGCCTTCATCATCGCGGGCTTCTTTGCTGGCGTTGGCGGTGGTCTGGCCACCATCAACTTCGAGATCGTCACGGCTGCGGACAGCGTCAGCGCCGTGCGCTCGGGCGGTTACCTGCTGTTCACCTTCCTGGGCGGTGCCACCTTCTTCTTCGGCCCCATCATCGGCGCGGTGCTGCTGGTGTTCGCCTCGGTGCTGCTGTCCGAGCTGAGCAAGGCCTGGCTGCTGTACCTGGGTCTGGTGTTCCTGTTCATGGTGATGTACGCGCCGGGCGGCGTGGCCAGCCTGATCATGATGAACCTGCGGGTGGCCAAGTACGGCAAGCTCAAGCGCCTGGGCCTCAGCTACCTGGGACTGGCGCTGAGTGCCCTGGTGGTGCTGGCAGGGGCGGCCTCGATGATCGAGATGCTCTACCACCTGCAACTGAACGCGGCCCTGGGCCCTCAACTGCAGTTCCTGGGCCTCCAGCTCAACGCGGAGAGCACGGGCAGCTGGGTCGGATCGGTGGCGGTGCTGCTGGTGGGCCTGGGCTTGTTCGAGTCGGTGCGACGCCGCTTCAACCGCCTCTGGAACACGATCCAGGAAGAGATCGAACACGAAATCAAGCGCACGGAGGCCCACTGAGCCATGACCGCAACTTCTGAATACGCGCTGGAACTCAAGGACCTGCGCAAGAGCTTTGGCCGCTCGGAGATCATCCGCGGGGCCAACCTGAAAGTCGCCCACGGCGAGCGTGTGGCCATCATCGGCCCCAACGGGGCGGGCAAGTCCACGCTGTTCAATTTGATCAGCGGCCGCTTTGCCCCCACCAGTGGGGACGTGGTGCTCAATGGGCAGCGCATCAATGGCCTGCCGCCCTATGAGATCAACCGGCGCGGCCTGTCGCGCAGCTTCCAGATCACGAACATCTTCCCCAAGCTGAGCGTGTTCGAGAACCTGCGCTGTGGCGTGCTGTGGAGCCTGGGCTACAAGTACACCTTCCTGCGCTTTCTGTCAGGCCTGCACGACGCCAATGAACGCGCTGAAGAGCTGATGCGCATGATCCACCTCGACAAAAAGCGCGACGTGTTGGCCACCAACCTCACGTATGCCGAGCAACGCGCACTCGAGATCGGCATCACCATCGCGGGCGGCGCCAACGTCATCTTGCTCGATGAGCCCACCGCGGGCATGAGCCGCAGCGAGACCACGCGGTTCATCAACCTGATCCGCGAGGTCACGGTGGGCAAGACCCTGCTCACGGTGGAGCACGACATGGGGGTGGTGTTCGGCCTGGCCGACAAGATTGCCGTGGTGGTGTATGGCGAGGTGATCGCCTTTGACACCCCCGAGGCGGTGCGCGCCAACCAGCGCGTGCAGGAGGCCTATCTGGGCTCCGTGGTGGCCGAGAACCAGGCTGGAGGACATTGACGATGTTGAAGGTAGAGAACCTGCACGGCTACTACGGCAAGAGCCATGTGCTGCATGGTGTGAATTTCGAGGTCCAGCCCGGCGAGATCGTGGCCCTGCTGGGGCGCAACGGCTCGGGCCGGTCCACCACGGCCAAGGCCATCATGGGCCTGGTGACCTGGGAGGGCAACATCAGCTGGAAAGGCCAGCCCCTCAGCGGCCGCAAGGCCTACGAGATTGCCCACCTGGGCATCGGCTATGTGCCTGAGAACCGCGACATCTTCCCCAAGTTGACGGTGCACCAGAACCTGCTGCTGGGCCGCAAGGGCAGCGGTCAGGGGTCGCGCTGGTCGTTTGACGACATGTACGAGATGTTCCCCCGGCTGCGCGAACGCCAGCACACTGAGGCCGGCGTGCTGTCGGGCGGCGAGCAGCAGATGCTCACGCTGTGCCGCACGCTGATGGGCGACCCCGACCTGATCATCATCGACGAGCCGACCGAGGGCCTGGCCCCGAAGATCGTCGAGCTGGTCGGTGAGTACCTGCAGAAGCTCAAGGCCCGCGGGATTTCCGTGCTGCTGATCGAGCAGAAGCTGACCATCGCGATGACCATCTCCGACCGCGCCCTGGTCATGGGCCACGGCAGCATCGTGTTCCAGGGCACCCCTGACAGCCTGCGCGCCGATGCCGACACGCGCAAGGAATGGCTGGAGGTCTGAGGCCTCTGGGGGGCGGTGCCGCTGGCGCCGCCCCGGCGTCCATTGATGCCTAGGTGTTTTCCCTTGATTTGCGCTCAAACCGCTGTTTTTGTCTCAGCCGGGACAAACGAGCGTTGCGGTGCAGCAAGCTTTTCCTAAAATAAAAAACGCACGATCGTTCGTTTTCACCCTTTGAGGACCACCCGCATGACGGCAGAATACAAAGTCCATGGCGATATCGCCGTGATCACCCTGAACAACCCCCCGGTCAACGGCCTTGGTTTGGCCACGCGCCAGGGCATCGTGGCGGGCCTCGAGCAAGCCAATGCCGACGCCGCCGTCAAGGCCATCGTGCTGACCGGCGCCGGCAAGGCGTTCTCGGGCGGCGCTGACATCAAGGAATTCGGCAGCCCCAAGGCCCTGCAGGAACCCAACCTGCTGAGCGTCATCACCGCGGTCGAGAACTCGACCAAGCCCGTGGTTGCCGCGCTGCACAGCGTGGCCATGGGCGGTGGCCTCGAACTGGCCCTGGGCGCGCACTACCGCATTGCCGCCCCGGGCACCCAGATCGCACTGCCGGAAGTCAAGCTCGGCCTGATCCCCGGCGCCGGTGGCACGCAGCGCCTGCCGCGCGTGCTGGGCGTGGAGACCGCCCTCAACATGATCGTCAGCGGTGAACCCGTCAAGAGCGAGCTGCTGGCTTCGCTACCGGGCCAGAAGCTGTTTGACAAACTCGCCGCCTCGGCTGAATCGCTGGCCGACGAAGCCTTTGCGCTGGCCCGCGAGGCCGCCGCCAAGCACGCGGATGGCAGCGCCTTCCCGCTGGTGCGCAACCTGCCTTGCAAGCACCCCTTGGGCGACGCGTACTTCCAGTTTGCGCGCAACATGGTCAAGGGCATGGCCAAGAACTACCCGGCCCCGGCCAAGTGCGTGGACGCGGTCGAAGCCGCCACCCAGAAGAAATTTGCCGACGGCATGACCTTCGAGCGCGACATCTTCATCAACCTGATGTGGACGCCCGAATGCCGTGCGCTGCGCCACCTGTTCGTGGCCGAGCGCGCAGCCTCCAAGATCCCGGACGTGCCGGATGACACCCCCAAGCGCGACATCAAGCTGGTCGGCGTGATCGGTGCGGGCACCATGGGCGGTGGCATCACCATGAACTTCCTCAACGCCGGCATCCCCGTCAAGATGCTGGAGATGAAGCAAGAAGCGCTGGACCGCGGGATTGCCACCATCCGCAAGAACTACGAAGCCCAGGTCAAGAAGGGCAAGCTCAAGCAAGACAAGTACGAACAGCGCATGAGCTTGCTGAGCACCACGCTGAGCTACGACGACCTGAAAGACGCCGACCTGATCATCGAAGCCGTGTTCGAAGAGCTCGGCGTCAAGGAAGCGGTGTTCAAGCAGCTCGACGCCGTGGCCAAGCCCGGCGCCATCCTGGCCTCGAACACCTCGACGCTCGACGTCGACAAGATCGCCAACTTCACCCAGCGCCCGCAAGACGTGGTGGGCATGCACTTCTTCAGCCCGGCCAACGTCATGAAGCTGCTCGAAGTGGTGCGCGGCCAAGCCACCGCCAAGGACGTGCTGGCCACCGTGATGGCGATCGCCAAGAAGATCAAAAAGACCGCTGTGGTCTCGGGCGTGTGCGATGGCTTCATCGGCAACCGCATGATCGAACAATACAGCCGCCAAGCCGGCTTCCTGCTCGAAGAAGGCGCCACCCCGGCCCAGGTCGACAAGGCGGTCGAGAAGTTCGGCTTTGCCATGGGTCCGTTCCGCATGGGCGACCTCGCCGGCAACGACATCGGCTGGGCCATCCGCAAGCGCCGCTACACCGAAAAGCCCGACCTCAAGTACAGCAAGACCGCCGACCTGCTGTGCGAAATGGGTCGCTACGGTCAAAAGACCGGCGCGGGCTGGTACGACTACGTGCCGGGCAAGCGCGATGCCATCCCCAGCGCGCTGGTGGTGGAGATGATCGAGAAGCACCGGCAGGAGCTGGGCATCACGCCGCGCAAGATCTCCGACGAGGAAATCGTCCAGCGCCTGGTGTTCTCGCTGGTCAATGAAGCCGCGCACATCCTGGAAGAAGGCATTGCCAGCAAGGCCGGTGACATCGATATGGTGTATTTGACCGGCTATGGCTTCCCGATTTACCGCGGTGGACCGATGCACTACGCTGATCAGTTGGGCTTGTTCAACGTGGCGGAAGCCATGAAGCGCTTTGCCCAGAACCCGCGTGACGATGCCAATTTCTGGCAGCCGGCTCCGCTGCTGGCACGCTTGGTGGCGGAGGGCAAAACCTTCAATTGAAGGTGACCAACCTCTGAAAGAAACCCATGAAACTCAAACGTATCTCCCTGGCCGTGCTGGCGGTTTGCGCTGGACTGGGCGCGGTGGTGTTGGCCAACACTTGGCTCAAGCCCTCTCGCCAGCTCCAAGTCGAGCGCCTGACCTTGCCGGCCGTCGATGCCTCTGCGGCTGCGGCCCGCTTGGCTGGGGCGGTGCGTTTTCAGACCATCTCATCGGACACCGATCCCAACGCCAGCGACGAAGCGTTCAAAGGGCTGCAGGCCTTTTTGGTGCAGCAGTTCCCGCGCGTTCACCAACAACTCAAGCTGGAACACTTCGGCGCCCACAGCCTCATGTACACCTGGGCCGGCAGCGATGCCAAGGCCCGGCCATTGGCCCTGATGGCGCACCAGGACGTTGTTCCGATCGCGCCAGGTACCGAGGCCAAATGGAGCGTGCCCCCGTTTGAAGGGCGCATTCAGGACGGCTTCATCTGGGGGCGTGGCGCTTGGGACGACAAGGGCAATTTGTTGGCTCAATTGGAGGCCGTCGAGGCTTTGCTGGCCTCGGGCTTTCAGCCGCGGCAAACGGTTTATCTGTTGTCAGGTGGCGATGAAGAAGTGGGTGGCCTCGGAGCCCAGGAGATGGCGCGTGTGCTGAAGCAGCGCGGGGTGGAGTTCGAGTTCATCTTGGACGAAGGTTTGTTGGTCACCGAAGGCGTGATGCCCGGTCTTGAGCAACCGGCGGCGCTGATCGGGGTGGCCGAAAAAGGCATCGGAACCTGGCAACTCAGCGTGGAGGCGGTCCCAGGACATGCCTCGATGCCCCCCCATCACACGGCCATCGGGATGATCAGCACGGCCTTGTCACGGCTGGAGGCCAACCCCTTTCCAGCCAAGATTGACGGCATTGTCAAAGAACTGTTCGACACCTTGGCGCCTGAAATGAAGGGGGCCAACCGAGTCTTGCTGTCCAACCTGTGGCTGTTCGGGCCCCTGGTGCAGCAGCAGCTCGAAAAGTCGCCCAGCTCCAATGCCATGCTGCGCACCACAACGGCCTTGACCATCGTGAACGCAGGCAACAAGGTGAATGTGTTGCCCGGTCACGCGGAGGCCAGTGTGAACTTTCGCCTCTTGCCGGGTGACAGTCTTGACACCGTGGATGCCCATGTCAAGAAAGTGGTGGCCAACGAGGCAATCAAAGTGCAGCGTCCCCAGGACGGGTCAGAGCCGTCTGCCGTGTCGCCCACGTCTGCGCCAGGGTACCAGTGGATCAACCGCACCGTGCGGGAGGTCTTCCCCACGGCCGTGGTGGCCCCCGGCCTGATGGTGGCGGGCACCGACGCCCGTTTTTTTGCGGAATTGAGCCGCAACATCTACAAGTTCTCACCGGTGCGCGCGCGCCCCGAGGACTTGCCACGTTTCCACGGCACCAACGAGCGCATCTCGGTGGCCAATTACGTGGAAGCGATCCAGTTTTATCAGCAGTTGCTGCGCAACGCCGCCAAGGCGTCCTGAGCGCAGTGCCTTCCCCTTTTACCGACTGAAAGGCGATTTGCCATGACCAAGGCCGTTATTGTTTCCACCGCCCGCACCCCGCTCGCCAAGAGCTGGAAGGGTTCGTTCAACATGACCCATGGCGCCACGCTCGGCGGTCATGCCGTCAAGCACGCGATCGAGCGCGCCGGCATCGATGCCGCGCACATCGAAGACGTGATCATGGGCTGTGCCAACCCCGAGGGCGCCACCGGTGCCAACATCGCACGCCAGATTGCCCTGGCCGCGGGCTGCCCCATCAATGTCTCGGGCGTCACGGTCAACCGTTTCTGCTCGTCGGGCCTGCAAACCATTGCGCTGGCCGCTCAGCGCATCATTGCCAATGAAGGCGATGTCTATGTGGCCGGTGGCGTGGAAAGCATCTCCTGCGTGCAGCAAGAGATGAACCAGCACATGCTGTCGGACCCCAACCTGCTCAAGGTCAAGCCTGAGATCTACTGGTCCATGCTGCAAACCGCCGAGCAAGTGGCCAAGCGCTACAACATCGGCCGCGACGTCATGGACGAGTACGGTGCCGCCAGCCAGCAAAAGGCCTGCGCGGCCCAGGCGGCGGGTCTGTTCGACGCTGAAATCGCCCCCATCACCGTGACCGCTGGCGTGGCCGACCCCGTGATGGGCCTGCGCACCAAGGAAGTCACCGTGAGCCGCGACGAAGGCACGCGCGAGGGCACCACCAAGGAAGGCATCAGCGGCATCAAGCCCGCGTTGCCCGGCGGCCTGATCTCGGCCGGCAATGCCAGCCAGTTCTCCGACGGTGCGGGCGCCTGCGTGGTGGTCAGCGAAGACTATGCCGCCCGCCACGGCCTGAAGCCACTGGGCCGTTTCCTGGGCTTTGCCGTGGCCGGCTGCGAGCCCGACGAAATGGGCATCGGCCCGGTGTTTGCCGTGCCCAAGGTGCTGGACCGCCTGGGCCTGAAGGTCAGCGACATCGACCTGTGGGAGCTCAACGAAGCCTTCGCCGTGCAGGTCCTCTACTGCCGCGACAAGCTGGGCATCCCGGCCGACCGCCTGAACGTCAATGGCGGCGCCATCGCCCTGGGCCACCCCTATGGCGTCAGCGGCCAGCGCCTGACCGGCCACGCCCTGATCGAAGGCAAGCGCCGCGGCGCCAAGCGCGTGGCGGTCACGATGTGCATCGGCGGCGGCATGGGCGCGGCCGGCATTTTCGAAGTGCTGTAAACCAGACCAGCGCTGAAACTGCGGCCGGGCCGGCCCATAATCAACCGGACTTTTTCCGGAAGAACATGACATGACTGGCCGCCGTTTTGTGCTGTACGTAGCCCACGGCGCCGACTGCTTTGTGCAGGAGGCGGCGTACTCCATCCTCTCGCTGTGGCGGCAGACCGACGCGCCGCCCTGCGAGGTGGTGGTGGTGACCGACCGGCCCGAGCGCTTCAGGCAACTGCTGGACGACCGGCCTAGCCTGCACCTGCTGAGTTTGTCGCCCGAGCAGCGCGACACCTGGCGCGGCGCGCAGGGCTACATCCACCGCATCAAGCCTCTGGCCATCCAGTGGGCCGCGCAGCAGATGCAGGCCCAGGCCGACGATGCGTTTCTGTATGTGGACTCCGACACCGTGTTCAGCCACTCGCCCGCCACCGTGTGGGCGCAGATCGAAGCGGGTGGGGTGGTGCTCAACGAGCGCGAAGGCAGCCTGGGCGAGTTGCGGCGCAACACCCGATCGCACCGGCGCCTCTTTGAGGCCTGTCAGGCGCACCGTTTTCAGGTGCGCGGACGCGAGCAGCAGGTGCCGCTGAGCACGGGCTTGTGGAACTCCGGCGTGCTGGGCTTTCAGGGCCGTTTGCTGCCGGTGTTTGACGAGACCGCCCAACTGATCGACCAGATGCTGCCGGTGGTGCAGGTGCACACCGTCGAGCAGGTGGCGCTGTCGGTGGTCCTGCAGGACCGCGGGCTGCGCCTGCACGAGTGCCTGAGCGACGTCTTTCACTACCATGTCTTCAAGGAATTTCGCGATGACCTGGCCCTGTTCTTTGACCGCTACGGCGCACTGCCGCTGGCCGAGCGCCTGCAGCATTGGCCCGAGATCGATCCGGTGCGCCGCATCCAGCCCAAGCTGGCCTTCAATGCCTTGCCCAAATGGCAGCGCCAGTGGCGCAAGCTGTGGGGCCAGCGCTGGCAGCCCTTGCCTTACCCCTGGGCCTGAGCGGCGGGTGGGGCAGGGCGGCGCACTGTCGCGCAGGCAACCGCCGGGGCCGTGCCGACACGGCAAGCTATGGCCTTGAGCCCTGGCTGGGCCGGTCCTGGAGGACCGCCCGCTGTTCAACCCCCTCACTGAGCCCCTGACATGAGCCTCCGTTCCAGCATCGACTTTCTCCTGTACCAGTGGCTGAACGCCCCCGCGCTGAACCAGCGCGAACGCTTCAGCGACCACAGCCGCGACACCTTTGACGCCGTGCTCGACACCTGCGAGCGCATTGCGCGCGAGAAGTACGCGCCGTTCAACCGCCTGGTGGACACGCAGGAACCCCACTTCGACGGCGACAAAGTCACCCTGCCGCAGGCCACCCACGACGCCCAGAAAGCCTATGCCGAGTCCGGCATGTTGAGCGCCGCGCAGGACTACGACTGGGGTGGCATGCAGCTGCCCTACACGGTCGAGGCGGCGGCCAACGCCTTCTTTGCCTGTGCCTCGGTCAGCATCGGCTCCGGCATGCTGACCACTGGCAACGCCAACTTGCTGATGGCGCACGGCACCGAGGCCCAGAAGAACGTCTTCGCGCGCCATGAGTTTGCCGGCCGCTGGTCGGGCACGATGTGCCTGTCCGAGCCGCAGGCCGGCTCCAGCCTCAGCGACGTCGCCACCCGCGCGGTGCCCGACGGCGCCGACCACGAAAGCGACCCCCTGGGCCCGCGCTACCGCCTCAAGGGCAACAAGATGTGGATCTCGGCCGGCGAGCATGAGCTGACCGAGAACATCATCCACCTGGTGCTGGCCAAGATCCCGGGCCCCGATGGCAAGACCGTGCCCGGCGTGCGCGGCATTTCGCTGTTCATCGTGCCCAAGAAGCTGGTCACCCCCGAAGGGCAACTCACGGGCGAGCGCAACGACGTGGCGCTGGCGGGTCTGAACCACAAACTGGGCTGGCGTGGCACCACCAACACCTTGCTCAACTTTGGCGAGGGCAAGTTCCAGCCCGGCGGGCAGGCGGGGGCGATTGGCTACCTGGTGGGCCGCCCCGGCGAAGGCCTCAAATGCATGTTCCACATGATGAACGAGGCCCGCATCGGCGTCGGCATGGCCGCCACCATGCTGGGCATGGCGGGCTACCTGGCCTCGCTGGACTACGCGCGCAACCGCCCGCAGGGCCGGCCGATGGGCGTGGGTGGCAAGGACGCAGCGCAGCCGCAGATCCGCATCATCGAGCACGCCGACGTCAAGCGCATGCTGCTGGCCCAGAAGTCCTACTGCGAGGGGGCGCTGGCACTCGAGCTGTTCTGTGCCCGCCTGGTCGATGAACAACACACCGGGGATGCCGCCAGCGCCGACGAGGCCCGCCTCCTGCTGGAGGTGCTGACCCCGATCGCCAAGAGCTGGCCCAGCGAATGGTGCCTGGAGGCCAACTCGCTGGCGATCCAGATCCACGGCGGCTACGGCTACACACGCGACTTCCCGGTCGAGCAGTACTGGCGCGACAACCGCCTCAACATGATCCACGAGGGCACGCACGGCATCCAGGCCATGGACCTGCTGGCCCGCAAGGTGTTGATGGAAAACGGCCGCGGTCTGCAGTTGCTGGCCGGCCGCATCAACCAGACCATCGAGCGCGCCATCCAGCAGCCCGAGTTGGCGGCCCACGCCAACGCGCTGGGGGCCGCGCTGCAACAGGTCGGCTCGGCCACCAAGGCGGCCTGGGCCACCGGCGTGCCCACCGACGCGCTGGCCAACGCCGTGCCTTACATGCAGGCCTTTGGCCACACCGTGCTGGCCTGGATCTGGCTGGACGTGGCGCTGGCGGTGCGCGCCTCGGGCAGCCGCGACGCCGCCGCCCAGGGCCGCCTGGCGGCTGCGCGCTTCTTCTTCCACTACGAGCTGCCCAAGATCGGTGCCTGGCTGCGGGTGGTTGAAACCCGCGACCAGACCTGTGCCGAGCTACCCGAAGACGCGTTCTGACCCCCTGCCACGGAGCCTGCCCCATGCCCAGCCCCAAGCCCCCTACGCGCGCCTTGCAACACCTGCAGACCTTGATCTGGGTGTTGATCTACGGCGGCTTGCTGAGCCTGGTGCTGGGTCTGGCCATGCCCCGCGGTGGTGACGGCCTGGGCGATGCGCTGCGCCTGTGGGGTGCCCTGGTGGCGGTGCTGGGGGTGCTGCTGATCCCCGTGCGCGCCTGGCTGGAGCCCCGCGACTGAGCACCGGGGCCCCCGGCCCCACGCCCGCCAGCACCGCCACCGCCATCAACAACCTGGTTCGCCTCCGGCAAGGCCTATCGCCGCCGGGACAGGGCACTGGCCCTGAATTCACCAAAATCGTTTTTCTCTGACCTCTTTCAAAAATCAACAGGAGACTTCGCCATGACCCGTTCCATCCAGCAACTGTTTGACCTCAGCGGCAAGACTGCCCTGGTCACCGGTGGTTCGCGCGGCCTGGGCCTGCAACTGGCCCGTTCGCTGGGCGAGGCCGGCGCCCGCATCGTGCTGAGCTCGCGCAAGGCCTCGGACCTCGAAGAGGCCGCCGCCGAGCTGCAGGCCGCTGGCATCGACGCCAGCTGGATCGCCGCCGACTGCGCTCGCGAAGACGACATCCGCCGCCTGGCCGACGAGTCCATCGCCCGCCTGGGCCACATCGACATCCTGGTCAACAACGCCGGTGCCGCCTGGGGCGCGCCCGCCGAAGACCACCCCGTCGAGGCCTGGGACAAGGTGCAGAACCTCAACGTGCGCGGCTACTTCATCCTGAGCCAGCATGTGGCCAAGCACAGCATGATTGCGCGCAAGAAGGGCAGCATCATCAACCTGGCCTCGATCGCCGGCCTGGGCGGCAACCCGCCCGGCATGAACACCATCGCCTACAACACCTCCAAGGGCGCGGTGATCAACTTCACCCGCGCGCTGGCCGCCGAATGGGGCAAGTACAACATCCGCGTCAACGCCATCTGCCCGGGCTTCTTCCCGAGCAAGATGACGGTCGGCACGCTCAAAGCCATGGGCGAGGACAAGCTCGCCGCCCATGCCCCGCTGGGCCGCCTCGGCGACGACGAGGACCTGAAGGGCCTGTGCCTGCTGTACGCCTCGGACGCGGGCAAGCACATCACCGGCCAATGGCTGGCGGTGGACGGCGGCACCAGCATCATCACCGGCGGCTGAGCCCGCGCCGATGAACCCGCCCAGCGCCACTGAAATCCGTCAGACTGGCGCTTTTGATTCAACTGTGGACAGATGGCATGAGCTTTGGTGTTGAGATTCCTTTTGTGACCCTGCTGGGGTTTGAGCTGACCGTGTTCGAGGGCGGTCGCTCCGAGATCGTCTACGCGCCACAGCCCGAACACATGAACTCGTTCCAGGTGGCCCACGGCGGCTCGATCATGACCCTGCTGGACGTCACCATGGCCACCGCGGCGCGCAGCCAGACGCCCGAACTGGGCGTGGTCACCATCGAGATGAAGACCAGCTTCATGCGGCCCGGCACGGGGCGCCTGACCGGCCAGGGCCGGCTGATGCACCGCACCGGCAGCATGGCCTTCACCGAGGCCACCGTCTACAACGAAGCCGGCGAGGCCTGTGCGCACGCGACCGGCACCTTCAAGTACGTGAAGCGGCGTGAAGCGCCGGGCCAAGCGGCCCCCGCCGTGTCCACCGACTGACCCCCTGGCAGCCCGCAGCGGGCTGCCTTCCCTTGATGGCCTTTCAGGAGAGCTCCATGCCCCAAAACCAACAAATCGTGCTCGACAACCGCCCCCAGGGCGAAGCCACCGTCAGCAACTTCAAGCTGGTGCAAAGCGAGACCCCAGCGTTGCAGGACGGCCAGGTGCTGGTACAACACCACTACCTGAGCCTGGACCCGTACATGCGCGGCCGCATGAACGACGGCAAGAGCTACGCCCAGCCCCAGCCGCTGGGCCAGGTCATGATCGGCGGCACCGTGGGCGAGGTGGTGGAGAGCCGCCACCCGCGTTACGCCGTGGGCGACAAGGTGGTGGGCATGGGCGGCTGGCAACAGTACAGCGTGGTCGATGCCAACACCCCTGGCACCCTGCGCAAGGTCGACACCACCCATGTGCCGTTGTCGCACTACCTGGGCGCGGTCGGCATGCCTGGCGTGACCGCCTGGTACGGCCTCGTCAAGATCATCAACCCCCAGGCCGGTGAGACGGTGGTGGTCAGTGCCGCCACGGGCGCCGTGGGCAGCGCCTACGCGGCGGTGGCCAAGGCCCGCGGCTGCCGCGTGGTCGGCATCGCCGGCGGACCAGACAAGTGCGCCTATGCGGTCAACGAGCTGGGCTTTGACGTTTGCCTGGACTACAAGGTGCACACCGACGTCAAGAGCCTGAGCCAGGCCCTCAAAGAAGCCTGCCCCGATGGCATCGACGGCTATTTCGAGAACGTCGGGGGCTACATCCTCGACGCCGTGCTGTTGCGCACCAATGCGTTCGCCCGCATCGCCGTGTGCGGCATGATCGCGGGCTACGACGGCAAGCCCATGCCGCTGAGCAACCCCGCGCTGATCTTGATCAACCGCCTCAAGGTGCAGGGCTTCATCGTGGGCGAACACATGGAAGTCTGGCCCGAAGCGCTGGCCGAACTGGGTGGCCTGGTGGCCAGCGGCAAGTTGCGCCCGCGCGAAAGCGTCGCCCAGGGCCTGGCCGCAGCCCCCGAAGCCTTCCTGGGCTTGCTCAAGGGCAAGAACTTCGGCAAGCAATTGGTCAAGCTGATCTGAGCCGGGCCGCCGGGCGCTGAGTGGCGAGCGGGCAGGGCGCTTGCGTCCGCCCCCCGCGCCGGGTCCAGCCCGGCCCCACGGGGCCCGGTCCCGCCCAAGGCGGCGACCCGCCCCAAGGCCCTCAAGCCCAGGCCCCAGCGCAACGCCCCCCTCCCAGCCCCACGGCCGCCGTCCCCCGAGCCTCGCCCCCAACCTTTGGAGCCCGCCATGCAAGACCTCATCCTGCACCATTACCCCACTTCGCCGTTCTCGGAAAAAATCCGCCTGATCCTGGGCTACAAGCAACTGGCCTGGAAGTCGGTGATCATCCCGTCGATCATGCCCAAGCCCGATGTGCTGGCCCTGACCGGTGGCTACCGCAAGACCCCGTTCCTGCAGGTGGGCGCGGACATCTACTGCGACACGGCCCTGATCTGCGATGTGCTCGAACGCCGTCAGCCCAGCCCCACGCTGTACCCGACCCACAGCAAAGGCGTGGCGCGTGTGTTGGCCCAGTGGGCCGACACCACCCTGTTCTGGGCGGCCATGGCCTACAACCTGAGCCCGCGCGGCGCGGCCGCGATGTTTGCCGGCGCGCCGCCCGAGGTGGCCAAGGCCTTTGCCGCCGACCGCGGCGCGATGAGCACGGGCATGACCCGGCTGCGCCCCGGCGATGCCACGGCCGCCTACAAGAGCTACCTGCGCCGCCTCGCCAACATGCTGGAGTCGCAGCCCTTCCTGCTGGGCGAGGCGCCCACCGTGGCCGACTTTGCGGCCTACCACCCGCTGTGGTTCAGCCGCGTGCGCAACGCGGTGATGGGCGACATCCTCAATGCCACGCCGGCCGTGCTGGCCTGGATGGACCGCCTGGCGGCGCTGGGCCACGGCAGCTTCGACAAGATCGACTCGGGCGACGCCATCGCGGTGGCCGCCGCCAGCCAGCCGCTGGCCCTGGGCGACGAGCCCTTCCAGGACGAGCACGGCATTGCGCTGGGCAGTCGGGTCAGCATCGCCGCCGAGACCTTTGGCACCGAACCCACCGAGGGCGAGCTGGTGGCCGCCACGCGCATGCACTACACACTGCGCCGCACCGACGAGCGCGCTGGCACCGTGCACGTGCATTTCCCGCGCATTGGCTATGTGCTGCGCGCGCTCGACGCGGCCTGAGAGCGCCCCGGACCCGACAACAACACCATCAGGAGACCTTTGACATGATCCAAAACTTCAAGAACACCACCGCCGTGCTGACCGGCGCCGGCTCGGGCTTTGGCCTCGAATGCGCGCGCATTGGCGCCCGCCTGGGCATGAACCTGGTGCTGGTCGATGTGCAGCAGGACGCGCTGGACCAGGCCCAGGCCGAACTCGAAGCCGCGGGGGCCCAGGTGCTGGCCCGCCGTGTGGACGTGTCCAAGGCCGACCAGATGGAAGCCCTGGCCGCCGCCGTCAAAGAGCGCTTTGGCGCGCCGCACTTCGTCTTCAACAACGCCGGCGTCGGCGCGGGCGGCCTGGTCTGGGAAAACTCGGTGCAGGACTGGGACTGGGTGCTGGGGGTCAACCTGTGGGGCGTCATCCACGGGGTGCGCCTGTTCACCCCCATGATGCTGGAGGCTGCCGCCCAAGACCCGGCTTACCGGGGCCACATCGTCAACACCGCCAGCATGGCGGGCCTGCTGACGCCCCCCAACATGGGCATCTACAACGTCAGCAAGCACGCGGTGGTGAGCCTCAGCGAAACCCTCTACCAAGACCTGCGCCTGGTGTCCGACCAGGTCAGCGCCAGTGTGCTGTGCCCGTACTTTGTGCCCACCGGCATCAGCCAGAGCCACCGCAACCAGCCCGACGCCCTGAAGTCGCAAAAGCCCACCAAGAGCCAGTTGATCGGCCAGGCCATGAGCGACAAGGCGGTGGGTTCGGGCAAGGTGACCGCGGCCCAGGTGGCGCAGAAGGTGTTCGACGCCATCAGTGCCGACCAGTTCTACATCTACAGCCACCCGCATGCGCTGGGCTCGGTGCAGACCCGCATGGAAGACATCGTGCAGGGCAAGAACCCGACCGACCCCTTCGCCCACAAGCCCGAACTGGGTCAGCAACTGCGCGCCGCCCTGCGCGCCGCGTGAGGCGACGGCCCGCCTGGCCAAGGGCCCAGACGGGGTGGCCTGGGCGGGTGGCCGGCGACGCCGCCGCGCGCTGGCAAGGCCTGGATCAGGTCCTTGGGCAGGGCCATGCCTTGCCGTGGCCACCGCAGCGTGGCCTGCTGGAAGCATGAACGCATGGAGGGATGAGTCCCCTCCGCCATCACGGGCCATGCGCCGCATGGGCGTCATGAGTGGCATGGGCGTCATGAGTGACATGGGCTCCAGGACCCGCATGATGCACGGCGCCCCAGCCCCACCGTCTGACGGCCCCCGCAGCGGGGACTTGGCGGTTCAGGCGGTGGCCAGGGGCCCCGAGCGGGCGTCGGTGGCCGAGCCTGCGCCCAAGGCCAGCGGCGCCGCCGATGCGTCGCCAGCGCCTGCGTGCCGGCCCGAAGCCGGGCCGCTGTCGACTTCACCGAGCAGTTGACCGCCTTCTTCGACCACCAGTTTGCCGTAGCGGATTTTGCCGCTGACCCGCCCTGTGGCGTGGATCACGAGCTTCTGGCGTGCGGTCAGGGTGCCGTCAAAGCGGCCTCGGATTTCGGCGATGTCGATCTCGGCCGCGCCGCGGAACGAACCCTGTTCGGCGATCTGCATCAGGCGCGAATCCATCGTGGCCTCGACCATGCCTTCGACGAACAGGGTGTCGCAGTCGGTGATCTCGACCCCCTTGAGCTTGATGTTAGGCCCCACCGTCAGCTTGCTTCCGCCATCGGCCGCGGGGCTGGCCGCTGCGGCGGCCCCGGGCACCGGTGCGGGCACGGGCGTGGCCACCACATCCGTTGCCAAAGGTTTCGTGACCGAAGCCGCTTGCAGCGACGGGGTGCCATGGCCTGGCACGGTGCGGGCGGGCAGCACATCGGGGTCCCGTTTGCTGAAGAAGTTGGGTTGCAGCGCCATGTTTTCTCCTCAAAGAAACCCATGCTACGCAGCGTCCAAGATACATCTTGGCCTCGGCACGCAACATGGGTAACCAATGGAAAACATCGGTTCAAATCAACTTATTAGGCTTGCTTATTCCTAAAAAAAAGTCGTTGCAAATCAGACCGCTGGCCGCAACCCCTCGGTCAGTCCCTCGGTCCGCCATTCGCCCGGCTGCAGCGGCGGGTGGGTCACCGGGTCTTTCAGCTCGGGGCGGGGCGTTCGCAGCGCCGCCAGGTCGGGGCGCGGGCGGCCGCCGTCGGCTTGGCCTTGCCACCAGCGCTCCACGGCTTGCCCCATCGCCAGAAGGCGTGCGTCCTGGCCCAGCGCCGCGACCAACTGCACGCCGAACGGCAGCCCACGATCGTCCACCCCCAAGGGCAGCGACAGGGCCGGGCAGGTGCTCAAAGTGACCAGGTAGGTCAGGCTCAGCCACTCGTAATAGTGGCGCTGCGGCACGCCGTCGATGGTCTGCGCGTACAGCGTGCGCCAAGGAAAGGCGGGCAGGGGAGTGACCGGCGAAATGATCACATCCACCTCGGACAGCACCTGTTGAAACTGCCGGAAGAGCCGCGTTTGGGCCAGGTGGGCCTCGGCGCGGTCGGCCAGGCTGATCTGCGCAGCCAGGGCCAGGTTGGCGCGCACATGGGGCCCGAGGGTCTCGGGGGCGTGGCGGTTGACCTCGGCAAAGCCGGCCAGAAAGCTCTCGGCGCGGATCACGTCAAAGCTGCGGTGGCCCGCTTGCAGGTCCCAGTCCAGGCGGTCGCAGCTTTTGACCCGGCGCGACAGGCGTTGCACCCGGTCTTCAAAGTGGCGGCGCACCTCGGGGTCGAGGGCGCAGCAGCCAAAATCGGCGCTGACGGCGATGCGCAGGTCGGACAGCGCCACCTCAGGCAGGCGCAAAAAGGCTTGGGCAGACACCGGCACGGACAGCGGGTCCATCGGGTGGGTGCCGACACTGGCGGCCATCAGCAGGGCGGTGTCGGCCACGTCGCGCGCCATGGGGCCCAGCACCGAGATGGCCGACCAGCCCAGGCTGCGTGCGTCATGGGACACCAGGCCAGGCGAGGGCCGCAAGCCCACCACACCACACAGCGCCGCGGGCAGCCTCAACGAGCCGCCGGTGTCCGAGCCCGTGCACAGTGGCAGCATGTCGGTGGCCAGGGCCACCGCCGAGCCACCCGATGAGCCCCCGGCGTTCAGCGTCGGGTCAAACGGGTTACCGGTGGCGCCCCAGACCGGGTTCTGGGTGTTGCCCCCTGCGCCCATGTCGGGCACGTTGGTCTTGGCGGTGACGATGGCCCCGGCCTGCCTGAGCCGGGCCACCAGCGCGTTGTCGGCACGGGGCACTTGACCGCGCAAGCGCACGTTGCCGCAGGTGGTGAGCAGGCCCTCGGTGTCCTGCAGGTCTTTGACGCCCAGCGGCAGGCCCTCGAGCAGCCCCAGCGCCTCGCCCTGGCGCACCCGTGCTTCGGCGCGCTGGGCGGCTTGCCGGGCCCGTGCATCGTCTCGGGCGCACAGGGCATTGACCGCCGGGTTGAGCTCGTCGATGCGGCTCAGGCAAGCGTCCAGCAGCTCGACGGGCGACACCTCACCGCGCCCGATGAGCGCACGCAGTTCGACCGCGCTGTGTTCGACCAGGGCCTTGGGAGACGGCTGGGCGCTCATTCGGTGGCCAGGCCCAGCTTGTCGATCAGGGGCTTCCAGACCGCGATGTCGCGCTCGGCGAAAGCGTTCACGTCGCTGGGCTTGCTGTCGGTCAGGGTGACATTCATGGCGTTCAGGCGGCTGCTGTACTGGCTGTCGCTGCGGCACTTGTTGGTGGCCTCGTTGAGCCGCGCCACCGTTTCTGGGGGGCTGCCTTTCTTGGCCACGACCGCGATCCAGGCGGGCCGGGCCAGCACCGCCGGGCCACCGGCCTCGGCAATCGTCGGCACCTCGGGCATCAGGCTTGAGCGCTCGGCGGCAAACACCGCCAGCGGCACCAGCTTGCCAGCCTTGACCTGGGCCGCCGCGGTGCCAATGACCAGGGTCATGGCCTGGATCTGCTGGCCCATGAGGGCAGTCAGACCGGCGCCCTCGCCGACAAAGGGAATGTGGGTGGCGGGCCACTTCATGGCGTCGGTGAGTGCGCTGGTCAGCAGGTGGGCCGGGCTGCCCTTGCCGGGCGAGCCGAAGTTCAGCCCGCCGCTCTGGGCGCGGGCCACCTTCTCGAGGTCGCTCAAGCGCTGGATGCCAGCGCCGCTGGGCACCACCAGGACCAGGGGCGAGGTGCCGATCACGGCGATGCCGTCAAAGTCCTTGAGCGGATCGTAAGGCGGTTGGCGGTGCACAAAGGGGGTGATCGTCATCTGCGACATGCCAATCGTCATCACATTGGCACCGTCGGCGGGCAGGCCCTTGAGCTGGTTGATGGCCAGGATGCCATTGGCCCCGGGCTTGTTGACCACCACGATCGCCTGCCCGGTCTGGCGCGCCACGCATTCCGCCCAGACGCGGGTCATGGCGTCCGAGCCACTGCCCGGTGGCTGTTGGGCGATCACTTGCATCGGACTTTGGGCGCTGGCCGCAAAAGCGCTCAGCAAGCTGGCGGCCAACAGGCCTGGGAGGAAGCGGGGCGTCATGGTTGGGTCTCCGTGTTTTGAATGAAAAGCAGCAAGGTGTCGGCCAGCACCTGCAGCTGCGGCCGGATCGTGTCGGGGCTGGCAAACGGCGTGATCAGGCCCAGGCCACGCAGGGTGGACAGGATGAATTGCATGCGGGCCTCACCCTGGGGCTGGGCCGCCAGCTCCGGAAAGCTCTGGCCCATGCGCGCCATGAGGGTCTGGCTCAGCGCCGCGCGGCGGGCACGGATGTGCTCGGTCAGCAAGGGGTCGTCGCGCACCGCGAAGTAGGCCGTCCAGGCCACCGCAAAGCGCGGCTGGCCATAGAGCTGGTCCCAGGCCCGGTGCACCAAGTGATCGGCGCGCTGCCGCGCAGGCCATTCGGCGGGTGGCCAGAAGTCGGTGGATTCCCCCAGGCGCGTCACCAGGTGGGCCACGATGTCCATCATCAGGGCTGCCTTGGAGCCGAAGTGGTGCTGCACCGCGCCCGTGGTCAGGTCGGCCACCCGGGCCACCTCGTGCAGGGACAGGTGGCCAGCCCCTTTGGCCTGCAGGATGTCCTCGGCTGCCTGCAGCAGGCGGGCCCGCGTCTGGGCGCTTTTGACTTGGTGCAGGTTGCCCGCGCTCGATACATTACTCATGTAATGCATTGTGTCTGTAATGTATTTGGAGCGAGCCTGGGGATTGCCCTGAGGGGGGGCGGACAGGATTGGGGCGGGTTCAGTGGGCCTGCGAACGCTGAGTCTGCAAACGCTGAGTCAGTGAGCGCCGGGCCCGCGGGCTCACAGGCTTTTGTGCAGGCTCAGCAGATTGAGGTCCACAAATCCTTGCGTGGCGTAGAACTGCGCCGCTGGGCTGCCTCGGCTGGTTTGCAGGTTGATGCTCTGGTAGCCGCGTTCGCGCAGGCCGCTGCCAAGGGCCTGCATCAGCGCACGCCCCTGTCCCTGGCCTTGCAGTTCGGGGGCCACGCCCATTTCTTTGAGGTGAAAGGTCCAGCCGTCCACCCAGCGTTCGCCCCAACCGAGTGCGAAACCCAGCAAGCGCTCACCGTGCCACTGGCCCAGGCCCCAGAAGGTCGGCACCGCGGCAAAGCCGCTCAAGCGCTCCAGTGCGACGGCCTCGGTCCAGCCGTCGTGCCAGGGCGGCCCATTGAAAATTTCGACATAGAGGCGGGCCAGGCGAGCCAGATGGCCTGGTTCCAATGCGGTGATGGTGTTCATGGCGGCAATGGTGTTCATGGCGGGGCTTCGCCTGGGATCAACAGCCCCGGGCCGGCGGGCCGTTCCCTGGCTCAGCGAGCTTGACCGTCCCGGTGTCGCCGCGTCAGCGCGGGGCCGGGCCGCTCAAACGCGACCCTCAAATGTGCAGTTGCCGCTCGATATCGCCGAGCTTGTAGCGCGCCAGCGCCAGGTTGCCCTTGGTCTTGTCGAGCACCAGGTACAGAAACAGGCCGGGGTGGGCGGGCAGCAGCCGGATCAGGTGGTACTGGTCACTGAGGGTGATCAGGATGTCCTCGATGCCGCGTCGCAGGCCCAGCATTTCCATGGTTTTGAGCTTGGCGCGCACCACCTCGGTGTTGCCGGCGGCAGCCAGGTCCAGGTTCATGCCCGAGCCGATCTGGGCCAGGCACATGCCGTTGCGGTGGTCCACCAGGGCCGCGGCCAGGGCGCCGTCGATGCCCATGGCCAAATCCATGCATTGTTTGATGGTCGAACTCATTGTGGGGTCCTTCGGGGATGCGGTGTCGGTGAACGGGTGGATCAAGGCGTGCTCGGCATGGCAGCGTTGCAGTTCATCGAGCAGCACAAACCACAGGGTGGCGGCGTCGCTGCGGGGCAGGGCCATGCGGCGCATCGGCGGGCGGGCCAGGCGGTCGAGCACAAACCCCTCCATGAGGGCGCTGGGCATCACCATGAAACACAGCTCAGGCCCGGACCCACCCGGCGCGGCCGCGGCCCCGTGCTGCCAGAAGGCCATGAACCCCTCCAGCGCCTGGGAGCTGCCGGGCCCCACCAGCACGATGCAGCGCTGCAGACCAGCCAGCAGCGCGGGGTCTTGCAGTGCGTCGGACGAGGCCCGCAACCAGTACAGGCGCATGCGCAGGCCAGGGATCAGCATCGCCCCCTGGTCGGACAAGCGCTGGGCATGCATGGCCTCCAGCTGGGCCAGGGCATGGCCCCCCACACTGGCGGTCAGGTCGACCACGGCCACTTGGGCCAGGGGGACGGTGGGGGTGTTTGCTGCTGTCACACGTTGTTACTTATTACTGAAAGTGCAATATAAACAACGAAGCCTTGGTGAAACTGACGCCCTCGGGAAAGCGATGAGTGCCAGGGGGGCTTGGCGCCCTCAACGCTTCAGCGCTTGAGCCTTCGCCACCAGGCCCGGGCGCGGGCCTTGACGCCGCGGGCCCAGCGCCAGGCCGCGGTGGTTCGCAAATGCGTCAACAGCTGGTCCTTCCAGGCTTTCCAGCGCGGGTACCAGCGCGCAAACCAGGCCAGTTGCATGAGCGCTGGCTGGGTCAGCTTGAACAAATGGGCCAGCACGGCGGTCCCCAGCACCTTGGCGCCCAGCAGCAGGCCCAGCCCCCAAGCGGCATGGCCTTGGCCAAACAGCCACAGGGCCAGCAACTTGACGGGCAGCAGCGCCAAGGCGGGCAGGGCAAAGGTCAACAGCGCCGCCCACGGGGGCAGGCGCCGGATGCCGCGCTCCAGCCAGGCCAACAGGGGCAGGCGGGCGATCCAGGCCAGCAGGCCGGAGAGGGCGTCCCAACCCCACTCTTCAAAGGCCAACAACAGCGCCAGCGCGCCGAGCAGCGCGCGTTGGAGGCCGCGCCGCAGGGCCGCCGCCAGCGAAGTGGGACGCATGGGCTCAGCCCCCCGCCACCGCGGCAGGCGGGTGGATGGCCTGATCGGCCTCGGGATTGAGTGGCTGGCCTTCGCGTTGCGGCGTGGTCAGTGGCGCCGGCGTCCAGCGGTTGCCGTGCATCAGCGGCAGGCCGGCCTTGATGTCGCCCCCCATCTGCATTTGCAGGCGTTCAGCATCGCGGCGACGGATGTCGTCGCCCACCGCCAGCACATCGGCCTCGTCCACGCCCAATTGGCGCAGTGCTTCGAGGCTGAACAGCATGGCGGACTCGAAGGTCTCGCGGATCTGGAAATCCACCCCGTGCTGGATCAACTCGATGGCGTGCTGCCGGTCATACGAGCGGGCCAGCACCGGGGTCAGCGGGAAGCTGCTCTTGATCAGCTCGACGATCTTGGTGGTCAGGGCCTTGTTGTCGACACAGACCAGCACCGCGCGTGCATGCGCCGCGCCGCTGGCGTGCAGCACATCCAGCCGGGTGCCGTCCCCGTAATAGACATTGAAGCCGAAGGTCGAGGCCGCGCGGATCATGTCCGTGTCGTGGTCGATGATGGCGATCTCCACGCCCCGGGCCAGCAAGGCCTGGCTGGCGATCTGGCCAAAGCGGCCAAAGCCAATGATCAGCACGCAGGGCTTGAGTTCGTTGGCAGCCTCGGTGACCGACTCGACACCGCTCATGTCGGTGGGCGCCGGCCCCTGGCGGGCCAGCACGCGGCGCATCATGACCACCATCAGCGGGGTCAGCGCCATCGACAGGATGACCGCGGCGTTCAGCACGGCGTTGGTTTCGGCTTCGATCAAGCCGGCACTGGCCGCCGTGGCGTAGAGCACAAAGGCGAACTCTCCGCCCTCGGCCATCATGGCAGCCCGCTCCAGGGCGTCGCGGTGGGGGCTGCGGGTCAGGCGCGCCACGGTGTAGACGCCCAGCGCCTTCAAGCCCATGTAGGCCACCACCCCGGCCAGCAGCTTGGGCCAGCCTTGCAGCACCAAGGGCACATCGAGCGACATGCCCACGCCCATGAAGAACAGGCCCAGCAGCAGGCCCCGGAAGGGCTCGATGTCGGCCTCCAGCTGGTGGCGGAAGGTGGACTCCGACAGCATGACCCCGGCCGCAAAGGCCCCCAGCGCCATCGACAGGCCGCCCCATTGCATGGCCAGCGCAGCACCCAGCACCACCAGCAGGGCGGCCGCGGTCATGACCTCCCGTGCCCGGGACGCGGCCAGCCAGCGGAACACCGGGTTCAGCAGCCAGCGGCTCACGGCCACCAGGCCCAGGATGGCGCTCAGCGCCACCCCCATGCTGACCCAGCGCGACACCGGCTCCTGGTCGGCCGGCGTGGGGGCCAGGAAGGCCACGACCGCGAGCAGCGGCACGATCGACAGGTCTTCCATCAGCAAAATCGACACCATGCGCTGGCCTTGCGGGGTGGAGGCCTCGCCGCGCTCGTTGAGCGCCTGCATCACGATGGCCGTGGACGACAGCACAAAGCCCATGCCGGCGACAAAGGCCAGCGGCCAGTCGAGCCCGAACACCGCGTGGCCCAGCACGGTCAACAGCACCGCGCAGGTGCTGACCTGCAGCAGACCCAGGCCAAAAATCTGCCGCCGCAGGTTCCACAGGCGGCTGGGCTGGGTCTCCAGCCCGATCAGGAACAAGAACATCACGACGCCCAGTTCGGCGATGTGCAGCACCGACTGCGACTCACTGAACAGCCCCAGGCCCGACGGCCCCACCGCCAGGCCAGCGGCCAGGTAACCCAGCACCGATCCCAGCCCCAGCCGCTTGAAAAGGGGCACGGCCAGCACCCCAGCCCCCAGCAGGGCCACGGTCTTCACCAATTCACTGCCTTGTTCGATCGCCATCCCCACTCCTGTGACATCTTGCGCCGGCATGTTAGCGCGTACCGCCTCCAGCGGCTGGAAGCGGGCAGGGCCTGTGGCAAACTTCCGGGCTTCCGAATCCAGCGCTTCGCTTGGGGATTGGTGAGTACGTTAGACAGACATGCAAAAGATCATTCGGCAATTGGCCGCAGAAATCAAAGTGACCGAGCAGCAGGTGCGCGCTGCGGTCGAGTTGCTGGACGGTGGTGCCACCGTCCCCTTCATTGCCCGCTACCGCAAGGAAGTCACCAACGGCTTGGACGACGTCCAGTTGCGCGAGCTGGAAGCCCGTCTGGCCTATGTGCGTGAGCTGGAAGACCGCCGTGAAGCCGTGCTCAAGAGCATCGCCGAGCAAGGCAAGCTGACCGACGCGCTGCGCGCCGCGATCGACGCCGCGCCCACCAAGCAGGAACTGGAAGACCTGTACCTGCCCTACAAGCAAAAACGCCGCACCAAGGGCCAGATCGCCCGCGAAGCCGGCATCGAGCCCCTGGCCGACCTGCTGTTCACCGACCCGACCCGGGTGCCCGCGGACGAGGCCCAGGCCTATGTCAAGCCCGCCAAGGGCGAAGACGGCAGCGACTTCACGACCACCGGTGCCGTGCTCGACGGCGTGCGCGACATCCTGTCCGAGCGCTGGGCCGAAGACGCCGCCCTGGTGCAGAGCCTGCGTGAATGGCTGTGGAACGAAGGCCTGCTCAAGAGCAGCAAGGTCGAGGGCAAGAACGAGAACGACCCCGATGTGGCCAAGTTCCGCGACTATTTCGACTACGACGAACCGATTGGCCGCGTGCCCTCGCACCGCGCGCTGGCCGTGTTCCGTGGCCGCACCCAGGAAATCCTCGAAGCCAAGCTGGTGCTGCCCGAGCCCCCCGAACCGGGCAAGCCCTCGGTGGCCGAAGGCCGCATCGCGCTGCACCTGGGCTGGAGCCACGCCGGCCGCCCGGCCGACGACCTGATCCGCAAGTGCGTGGCCTGGACCTGGCGCGTCAAGCTCAGCCTGTCGACCGAACGCGACCTGTTCTCGCGCCTGCGCGAAGAGGCCGAAAAGGTCGCCATCAAGGTGTTTGCCGACAACCTGCGCGACCTGCTGCTGGCCGCGCCCGCTGGCCCGCGCGTGGTGATGGGCCTGGACCCGGGCATCCGCACCGGCGTCAAGGTGGCCGTGGTGGACGCCACCGGCAAGCTGGTCGACACCAGCACCGTGTTCCCGCACGAGCCCCGTCGCGACTGGGACGGCTCGCTGCACACCCTGGGCCGACTGTGCGAGAAGCACGGCGTGAACCTGATTGCGATCGGCAACGGCACCGCCAGCCGCGAGACCGACAAGCTGGCCGGCGACCTGATCAAGCTGCTGGCCAAGGTGGACCGCGTGGTCGAGAAGGTGGTGGTCAGCGAGGCCGGCGCGTCGGTCTACTCGGCCAGCGAGTTCGCCTCACAGGAGATGCCCGACGTTGACGTCAGCCTGCGCGGTGCCGCCAGCATCGCGCGCCGCCTGCAAGACCCCCTGGCCGAACTGGTCAAGATCGACCCCAAGTCGATTGGCGTGGGCCAATACCAGCACGACGTGAACCAGAGCGAGCTGGCCCGCACGCTGGAGGCCGTGGTCGAGGACTGTGTGAACTCGGTGGGCGTCGACCTGAACACCGCCAGCGTGCCCTTGCTGTCTCGCGTGTCCGGCCTGAGCGCCAGCGTGGCCAAGGCCGTGGTGCGTTGGCGGGAGGCCAACGGCGCCTTCGCCAATCGCCAGCAACTGCTGGGGGTTACGGGCCTGGGCGCCAAGACCTTTGAGCTGAGCGCGGGGTTCCTGCGCATCCGCCACGGCGACAACCCGTTGGACATGACCGGCGTGCACCCTGAAACCTACCCGGTGGTCGAGAAGATCATCGAGAAGACCGGCAAGCCGGTGGCCGAACTGATGGGCCGCGCCGACATGCTCAAGACCCTCAAGCCCGAGCTGTTTGCCAATGAGCAGTTCGGCGTCATCACGGTCAAGGACATCCTGGGCGAACTCGAGAAGCCCGGCCGCGATCCCCGTCCCGACTTCAAGGTGGCGCGTTTCAACGACGGTGTCGAGGACATCAAGGACCTGCGCGAGGGCATGGTGCTGGAGGGCACGGTCAGCAACGTGGCCCAGTTCGGCGCTTTTGTCGACCTGGGGGTACACCAGGACGGCCTGGTGCACGTCAGCCAGTTGAGCCACAAGTTCGTCAACGACGCCCGTGAGGTGGTCAAGACCGGCGACATCGTCAAGGTCAAGGTGATGGAGGTCGACGTGGAGCGCAAGCGCATTGGCCTGTCGATGAAGCTCGATGCCGCTCCCGCTCGCCGCGATGGCCCGCGTGACAACCGCTTTGAGGGGGCCGGGCGGCATCAGCAGGCCGGCGCTGGCCGCCGTCAGGCCGAGGCGGCCGCGCCGTCGGCCATGGCATCGGCTTTTGCCAAGCTGCAAAGCCGCTCGCGATGAGCATAATCGGCGGCATCAACTAGTCCACTGAGGCCCTGTCCATGGAGCTCCAAGCCCTTCTGGCCCACGAAACCGCGCTGCCCAGCATCCCCCGGGTGGTGGCGCTGCTCATGCACGAGCTGGACCAGGAGGAACCGGACCTGCGCAAGGTGTCGCAGCTCATCAGCACCGACCCGGCGCTGACCGCGCGCCTGCTGCAATTGGCCAATTCGGCGTTTTTTCAGCTCTCGCGGCGCATCAACGGTGTGGCCGAGGCGCTGGCCCTGCTGGGCCTGAACCATGTGCGCACCTTGGTGTCGGCCGCCGCCGTGGGCGGCGCTTTCCGCACGGTGACGGGCATCAACCTGCAACAGTTCTGGCGTTACAGCCTGGACACCGCCAAGGTCTCGCGCACGCTGGCCAGCGTGGTGCGGCAAAACCCCAGTGCGGCCTTCACGGCGGGCCTGGTGCACGCGGTGGGCGAACTGGTGATGCACATCGGCATGCCGCGTGAAATGGCCTTGCTCAACATGGAGCACCCGCCGCTGGACCTCAAGCGCGCCAAGACCGAACGCCGCCACCTGGGCTACTGCTATGCCCAGGTCAGCGCCGGCTTTGCGCGCCAATGGCAGTTTCCGCCAGCCATCGTGGACGCGCTGGAGTACCAGATCGCGCCGTTCGACAACGACGTCTACGAGCCGCTGGCCGGGGTGATCCACCTCGCCGCCTGGCGCATTCGCGCCAAGGAAGCCGGCTTCACCGAGCGTGAACTGGCGGTCAGCTTCCCTGACACCGTGGGCCTGGCCCTTGAGCTGGACATCGACATGGTGTTGCAGCAAGACCCCATCGACTGGACCTCGGCCCACGAAGTGGGTGCCTTTTCTTGAGGGCGCGGCCGCTCGCAGGCGGCGCCCTCCACCCCAGGACACCATGAAGAAAGCCCTTCGCCTTTACGCTGGCCCGATGGCGCTGGCCCACCTGCGTCAAAACGGCCTGCAGGCGCAGGATGTGCGCGTCATCCCGGGGGCGGCCGGCGGCCCCAAAGGGCTGGTGCTCGGGCCCCTGGACCGCTTCATTTTTGGGGACTGGCTGCCTCAGAGCCCCCAACCCGTGCACCTGGTGGGCGCCTCGATCGGCGCCTGGCGCATGGCCACCGCCTGCCTGAATCAACCGGTGGCGGCCTTTGAGCGCCTGGAGCACGACTACATCCAGCAGCGCTACGAGCTGGCCCCGGGCGAGAAGCGCCCCAGCGCCCAGCACGTCAGCGAACGCTTTGGCGACAACCTGCGCGCCTTTTATGGCGGCCGAGTGGCCGAGGTGCTGACCCACCCGCGCTACCGCCTGCATGTGATCGCTGCGCGGGGCCGCCATGTGCTGGGCCGCGAGCACGGTCTGCGCACGCCGCTGGGCTACCTGGGCGCGTTCTTGAGCAACACGGTGCAACGCCGGGCGCTGGGCGCCTGGCTGGAGCGGGTGGTGTTTTCATCCCAGGGGGCGGACTTGCCCTTTGCCACCCGCGATTTCCGGACCCGCCATCTGCCCCTGACCGAAGCCAACTTCCAGCCCGCGGTGCAGGCCAGTTGCTCGATCCCCTTTGTGCTGCAGTCGATTGCGCACATCCCTGGCGCGCCGCCCGGCGCCTACTGGGACGGTGGCATCACCGACTACCACCTGCACCTGGACTACCGCCCGATGGCGCCCGGCCTGGTGCTGTACCCGCATTTTCAAAAAGCGGTGGTGCCGGGCTGGCTGGACAAAGGCCTGCGCTGGCGGCACGGCGCCACGCCCTTCTTGGACAACATGCTGGTGCTGGCCCCCGATCCCGATTGGGTCAAGACCTTGCCCAACGCCAAGCTGCCCGACCGCAAGGACTTCACCCACTACGGCCAGGACCACCACGGCCGCGCCCAGGCCTGGACCCGGGCCGTGCGGGCCAGCCAGCAACTGGCGGACGAGTTTGCCGAATGGCTGGCCGCGCCGGACTGGCGCCGGGTGGAGGCCTTGTAGGGCCTGCACACGCTGGCAGGGCAGCCCCCGGCAAGGCAGCCGCAGGGCTGCCAAGGCGCCTCACATCGACGCTTCCAGCATCTCGCGGTAGTCTTCCGGCGTGGCCAGGCGCGGGTTGGTCTTATGGCAGTGGTCGGCCAGCGCGCCCTTGATGACGTCATCAAACTGGTCCCGCGTCACGCCCATGGCGGCCAGGCCGGTGGGCAGGCCCAGGCGGGCGTTCATGTCACGGATGGCCAGCGGGATGTCGCCGCCCGATCTCAGGCCCATGGCATGGGCCATGCGGTCCAGGCGGCGCTCGCGTTGCACCGACTCGGCGCTGGCGTTGAAGCGCACCACCGCGGGCAGGAACATGGCGTTGAGGGTGCCGTGGTGCAGGCGCGGGTTCACGCCGCCCAGGCTGTGGCTCAGGCTGTGCACGCAGCCCAGGCCTTTCTGGAAGGCCATCGCGCCTTGCATGGACGCGCTCATCAGTTGCAGGCGCGCCTCGCGGTCCTGGCCGTTGCGGGTGGCGCGCTCGATGTGGGCCCAGCCGCGCTCCAGGCCGTCGAGGCCAATGCCGTCGGCGGGCGGGTTGAAGGCGCTGGCCATGAAGGTTTCCATGCAGTGGGCGATGGCGTCCATGCCGGTGGCAGCGGTCAGGCCAGGCGGCAGGCCGAGCGTGAGTTCGGGGTCGCAGATGGCGGCGCGGGGCACCAGGAACCAGGAGTGAAAGCCCAGCTTGCGGTGGTCGTCGACGATGATGATGGCGCCACGCGCCACCTCGCTGCCGGTGCCGCTGGTGGTGGGCACGGCAATCAGCGGTGCCGCGCGCTCGGTGATCAGGCCCGATCCGCCTTCGATGGTGGCGTAGCGGGTCAGCGGGCCTTCATGGGTGGCCGCGATGGCAATGCCCTTGGCGCAGTCGATGGCCGAGCCACCGCCCACCGCGATCAGGCCATCGCACTGGTGGGCCCGGTACACCTCGACAGCGGCCCGCACGGCGGCCTCGGTGGGGTTGGACGGGGTTTGGTCAGACACGGCCACCGGCAGGTCGGCCAGGGCGTCCAGCGCTTTTTGCAACACCCCCGCGGCCCGCACCCCGGGGTCGGTGACCACCAGGGGGCGCTGGATGCCCACGCGGGCGCACTCGGCGGCCAGCAGGCGCACGGCGCCGAAGTCGATCTGGATCTGGGTGACGTAGTTGATGAAGGCCATGTCGGTGTTGCGGTTCCAAAGAATCAGGATCAGCGCCCAGGCTCCCCGCCCTGGCGCCACGTTGTACGATGCACGGCTGACTTTAGCGACCGCCTGCGCCCGTGACCATGAAGCAAACCCTCATGAGCCCCCTGGCCGGCGTCACCCCGGTGACAAACGCGACGGCCCCGGCCCCGCGTCAGCGCCGATAGTTCGAGTTTTGTTTTGCCTGCCCCGATGCCCACGCCCCCCACCGATCGACCGCACCGACTCACCAGCGCCATGCAGGGCGTGCTGCACCGCATGGCCCGCGCCGCCCGCCCGGCCCTGCACACCTTGACGCCACGCCAGGCGCGCATGGCCTACGCAGCCGGTGCCGGGGTGCTGGAGATCAACCGGCCGGCACTGCCCGGGGTGCTCGACCTGGGCATCCCCGCCCGCGATGGGGCCACGCTGCCGGCGCGCCTGTACAAGCCGGTGCTGGCCGACCGGCAACCGGTCCTGCTGTACTTCCATGGTGGGGGCTTCACGGTGGGCAGCATCGACACCCACGACACGCTGTGCCGCAGCCTGGCCCAGCACTCAGGCTGCGCCGTGCTTTCACTCGACTACCGACTGGCGCCTGAGCACCGGTTCCCGGTCGCCGCCAACGATGCCTGGGATGCGCTGGCCTGGTTGCTGGCCCACGGCAGCACCCAGGGGCTGGACCCCAGCCGCGTGGCGGTGGGCGGCGACAGCGCCGGCGGCACGCTGGCCGCGGCCACCGCGGTGGAGGCCGCGTTGCGCGGCCAGGCGCTGGCCCTGCAGCTGTTGTTTTACCCGGGCGTCAGCGCCCACCAGGACACCGATTCACACCGCGACTATGCCGACGGCCTGGTGCTGGAGGCCAGCCACATCCAGTGGTTTTTTGGCCAGTACGTGCAAAGCCGCGAAGAACGCGAGGATTGGCGTTTTGCCCCCTTGCTGGCCCCCGACACCGAGCAGTTGGCCCCGGCCTGGATCGGGCTGGCCGAGTTCGACCCCTTGTTTGACGAGGGCCTGGCCTATGCCGACAAGCTGCGCCTCGCGGGCCACACCGTGGACCTGGAGATCTACCGCGGCGTGACCCACGAATTCATCAAGATGGGCCGGGCCATCCCCGAAGCCCTGCAAGCCCACCGAGACGCCGGCGCCGCTTTGCGCCAGGCCCTGCACCCCACGGAGTAAGCGCATGAGCACCGCCGCCCCCCATCGCAACGATTTCCGCTTCTTCCACCGCCTGCGCGTGCGCTGGGTCGAGGTGGACATGCAGAAAATCGTCTTCAATGGCCACTACGCCATGTACTTTGACACCGCCATGGGCGACTACTGGCGCGCCCTGGCACTGCCCTACCAGGAGTCCATGGAGCACCTGCAGGGCGACCTGTACGTCAAGCGTTTGCTGGTCGAATACCACGCCTCGGCGCGCTATGACGAGGTGCTGGACGTGGGGCTGCAGTGCCAGCGCGTGGGCACCTCATCGATCCAGTTCCTGGGCGGCATCTTTCGCGGCGAGCAATTGCTGGTCAGCGGCGAGCTGGTCTATGTGTTCGCCGACCCGGCCAGCCAGACCTCTCGCCCGGTGCCCGACGCGCTGCGCCAGGTGCTGCTGGGCCACGCGGCGGGCCAGCCCGTGGTGCGGCTGCAAACCGGCTCATGGCAAGACCTGAGCGCCGATGCCTCGCGCGTGCGCACCGAGGTCTTTGTGCAGGAGCAGGGCATTGCGCTCGAGGAGGAATGGGACGAGGCCGACGCCACCGCGGTCCACGCCGTGGCCTACAACGGCCTCCATCAGCCGGTGGCCACGGGCCGCCTGCTGGTGCACGGCCCCGGGGTGGCCCGCATTGGGCGCATGGCGGTGCGCCAGGCCCTGCGCGGCGCGGGTTTGGGGGTGCAGATCCTGCGCGCCCTGATGACCGCCGCCCACGAGCGGGGCGACCACGAGGTGGTGCTGAACGCCCAGCTCAGCGCGCGTGGTTTCTACGAGCGCCTGGGCTTCCAGGTGCGCGGGGAGGTGTTCCATGAGGTGGACATCCCGCACATCCAGATGAGTCGGGCCCTCTGAGCGCATGGCCAGCCCCCGATCCAGCGAGCGCCGCGCGGCGGCGGCGTCCGCTGACGCCAAGGTGCCGCGCGCCGCGCCCGCCACCGCCTCAAACCCCGCGACCCGCGCGACCAGCGGTCTGACCCAGGGCCTGAAGGCCCCGGTCGACTGGGCGGTCTACGTCGTGGTCCTGATGCTGGCCCTGGCCCCGGCCGTCGGCGTGCCCTCCGAGGAGGTGGTGCAGGACACCCTCAAATCGGCGCTGATGGCGCTGGGCACGCTGCTGGCCGCGCTGTGCTTCGTGTGGCAACGCCGCCAGCAGGGGGCTGTGCTGGACTGGCACCTCAGCCTGGCCTGGCCCGCGCTGCTGGGCGCTTATGCGCTGGGCAGCATGGCCTGGTCCCACACCTACCTGGCCGCGGTGGAAGCGGTGCGCTGGGCGGTGCTGGGCTTGCTGATGGGCCTGAGCCTGCAGTTGTTCAGCCCCGCACGCCTGCCGCGCCTGGCCTGGGCCCTGCACGCCGGGGTGTCGGTGGCGTCGCTGTGGGCGGCCTGTCAGTTCTGGTTTGAACTCAACTGGTTCCCGCAGGGCCCCAACCCGGCGTCGACCTTTGTCAACCGCAACTTTTTTGCCGAGCTGGCGGTCTGCGTCTGGCCGTTCTCGCTGTGGGCCCTGAGCCGGCTGCGCAGCAGTTCGACGCGGGCGCTGATGGTGGCGTCGCTGGCCTTCAACGCCACGGCCTTGTTCATGACAGGCACCCGCTCGGCGTTGACCGCCTGGCTGCTGATGGCCTGCATCCTGCCGGTGCTGATCCACCGCTGGCGGGCCGAATGGGGGCAGGGCCGCTGGAGCCGCCTGGCCGTGGCCGGGTGCCTGGGGGGCGGTCTGGCGCTGTTCCTGGCGCTGGCCAGCCTGCCCACGGGCAACGCCCGCATCATGGCCGAAAGCGGGCAGGGCGCCTCGGCGCTGCAACGCAGCCTGAGCCGTGTGGTCAGCGTGGCCCGGCCTGCGGAGTACACCGACGGCTCGTTCTCGGTGCGGGTGCTGATGTGGGGCAGTGCCCTGCGCGCCATCGCCGACCGCCCACTCAGCGGCGTCGGGGCCGGGGCGTGGGAAGTGCACATTCCGCTCTACCAGCCCCCGGGCAGCCAGATCGAAACCGACTACTACGTGCACAACGAGTTCCTGCAGTTGCTGGCCGAGTACGGCCTGGTGGGCTGGCTGGCCGCGGCCCTGCTGCTGGCCACGCTGGCCCGCGCCGCGTGGGTGACCTGGCAGGTGGGCGAGAGCCCGCACCCTGAAGTGCGCCAGGAACAAGCCCTGCGGCTGATCGCCCTCAGCAGCCTCGGGGCCCTGATGCTGGTCAGCCTGGCCGGCTTTCCGTGGCGCATGGCCTGCACTGGCGCCCTGTTGGCGCTGGGCCTGGGCCTGCTGGCGGGCTCAGACTTGCGGCTGGCCCGACTGGGTTGGGGCCCAAGGTCCAGCCCTTGGTGGCGCCCCGACGCCCTGCGCCTGTCCCCGCGCGTGGCGTGGGTCGCCGCCTGCACCTTGCTGGCGGCGCTGGCCTTGGGCGCCTGGATCACCCGCCAGGCCATGGTGGCCGAGAGTCGGCTGGTGCAGTCCATCAAGCTCGCGATGTGGGTGGCGCGCCTGCCCAACCCGCAAGACCCCCGCGTGGCCGAAGACCGCGCCGAGGTCCTGCGCCTGGTGCGCGAAGGCGTGGCGATCAACCCGCATTACCGCAAACTGACCCCGATGGTGGCCGACGAAGTGGCGCTGTGGGGCGACTGGGCCTCGGCCATCTGGATCTGGGAATCGGTGGCCGAGTCACGCCCCCATGTGCCGGTGCTGCTGCTCAACATCGCGCGCGCCCACCTGCGCCTCAAACAACTGGACCAGGCCGAGCAGTACTACGAACGTGCCCGCCGCCTGCAACCGCAGTCGGTGTCGGTGCACGGCACCGAAATCATGCTGCTGTCCGAGCGGGGCCATTTGGACGAGGCGGCCAAGCGCCTGCGCCGCTACCTCCAGGCGGGCGAGCATGAACTGGAAATGGTCAACGGCGCCTACGACCTGGGTCAGCGCCTGGGCCAATGGGACCTGGCGCTGCAAGGCACCGAGTTGCGCTTGAAGCACTTCCCCGAGTACCAAGCCGACAGCTGGTACAAGCTGGGTCGGCTCTACAGCCAGCCCGGCCCCCACCAGGACGAGGCCAAGGCGCTGCAGGCCTACCGCGCGGCCTTGGCCAACTTGCCGCCCCCCCAGCAGACGCTGCTGCGGGCCCAAGTGCCGTCGCCGTACCGCGAGCGGCTGCTGCCTTGAGCCAGCCGCCTTGAACCTGCGGGCGCGGCGCCCGGGTTCAAATGTCGTCGAGCAGCGCGTAAGGCAGAGGCTGCACCGTGAGGGCAGGGCCCGTGGGCGCGCCCAGGTGCAGCGTCTGGCCGGCGGCACTGGCTGCGGTCTGCACCACCGCCAGCAGGTCCAGGCCACCGTGGGGCGCCGCCGCCCACTGCACGACCACGCCGGTGGGCTGGTCGGCTGCGTCGCTGGCCAGGAACAGTTCCTGGCCGACCGCGGGGGCCTGCTCGGCCGACCAGGTGGCGTGCGCCAGGCAGGTGCGGCGCTTCAGCGTGCCGCGGAACTGGCTGCGGGCCACCACTTCCTGGCCCGGGTAGCAGCCTTTTTTGAAGTTCACGCCACCGACCGACTCGTAATTGAGCATCTGCGGCACAAAGGCGTCGGCCTGGCTCAACGTCAGTTGCGGCACCGCGGCCTGCACCTCGGACCAGGCCCACAGCGGTTCACTGAGCGCGGGCGTGGCCGGCAGGGCTTCGTCGGCCGGGCCGATCCACAGCGCCCGGGGCACACCGGCCGCGGGGTACAGGGTCACGGCGTGCCCGCCTCCCAGCGGCTGGGCCTGCCACGGGGCCAGGCCGGTGTTCAGGCCCAGCGCGGGCAGGGCGGCCCCCGCCAGACCGCGCACCGCCAGGTCGGCGCTGGCGTCACTGAGCTTGACCTTGGCGCGCAGCACGAACATGGACAGGCGCTTCAGCGTGCCCGGCAGCAGCTCGAGCGGGCACGCCAGCCACAACTCGGCGGCCGAGCGGCGCAGGACCACCAGGGTGGCCAACAGGCGGCCCTTGGCCGAGCAATAGCCCGCAAGGCGGGCCTGGCCGTCGGGCAAGAGCAACAGGTCCTGGGTCAGCTGGCCGTGCAGAAAATGAGCGGCGTCCTCGCCCAGCGCGCGAATCACACCCCATTGGGGCAACGAGGCCGTGCCGTCGAGCAGGGCCGCAGGGGAATTCAGAGCTTGAGTCATCCGTGAATTATCATCGCCGGTCGAAAACATGAAGGTGACAGGGCTGTGCGTGCTTTGCTGGTGGTGTTGATCTTGGCGGCCGCGGCCCTGGGCGGTGCTGTGTTTTGGTGGCTGGACGCGCCTTTGCGCCTGTCGGCGCCCACACTGGACCTGTCCATCGAGCCTGGCACCTCGCCGCGCGCCCTGGCCCAGGACGTGCAGGATGCGGGCGTCGACGTCAACCCGTACTTCTTGTATGCGTGGTTCCGCTTTTCGGGCCAGGCCCGCGGCATCAAGGCCGGCAGCTACGAGCTGGATGCCAGCCTCACCCCCCGCAGCCTGCTGAACAAGCTGGTGCGCGGCGAAGAAGCGCTGCGCGCCGTGACCCTGGTCGAAGGCTGGAACTGGCGCCAGGTGCGTGCGGCGCTGGCCCGTGCCGACCAACTGCGCGGCGACACGCGTGACCTGAGCGACGAGTCGATCATGCGCCTGCTGGAGCGCCCCGGGGTGCCGCCAGAGGGGCGCTTTTTTCCTGACACCTACACCTACTCCAAGGGCAGCTCCGACGTGGCCGTGCTGCGCCGGGCCCTGCGGGCCATGGACAAAAAGCTGGCCGCGGCCTGGGACGCGCGTGCCGATCAGCTGCCGCTCAAGTCGCCCGAGGAGGTGCTGACCCTGGCCAGCATCATTGAAAAAGAAACCGGCCGCGGCAGCGACCGCCCCTTGATCGCCAGCGTGTTCATCAACCGTTTGCGCAGCGGCATGTTGTTGCAGACCGACCCCACCGTCATCTACGGCCTGGGCGAGCGCTTTGACGGCAACCTGCGCAAGCGCGACCTGCTGACCGACACCCCCTGGAACACCTACACCCGCCCCGGCCTGCCGCCCACCCCGATCGCCATGCCCGGCCGGGCCGCCCTGCTGGCCGCGGTGCAACCCGCCAACACCCCTGCGCTGTACTTTGTCGCACGCGGCGACGGCAGCAGCCAGTTCAGTCGCACGCTGGACGAGCACAATCGAGCGGTCAACCAATACCAGCGACGCCCATGAGTTCCACCCCCTCCGGTTTGTTCATCAGTTTTGAAGGCATTGACGGTGCGGGCAAGACCACGCACATCGAAAGCATGGCCGCGGCCTTCCGCGACCAGGGCCGGGTCGTCACCCTGACGCGCGAACCCGGGGGCACGCCACTGGCCGAGAAGCTGCGCACCCTGGTGCTCAACGACGCCATGGACCCCTTGACCGAGGCCCTGCTGATCTTCGCCGCCCGGCGCGACCACCTGCTGCAGGTGATCGAGCCCGCCCTGGCCCGCGGCGAGGTGGTGCTGTGCGACCGTTTCACCGACGCGACCTTCGCCTACCAAGGCGCCGGCCGCGGTTTTGACCTCGCCACGCTGGCCGCGCTCGAGCAGATGGTGCAGGGCCGCAGTTCGCCCACGGGCCAGCCCAGCCTGCGCCAACCCGACCTGACAGTGTGGTTTGACCTCGACCCCGAAGTGGCGGCCAGCCGCCTGGCCGACGCCCGCGTGCCCGACCGCTTCGAGTCCCAGCCGGTCGCGTTTTTCCGCCAGGTGGCCGCGGGCTATGCCCAGCGCGCCGCCGAGGCGCCGCAGCGTTTTGCCCGCATCGACGCCGACCAGTCGCGCCACCAGGTGTGGCAGCAGATCACCCGGGTGCTGGTCCGCCGCGGCTGGCTGGCCATCATGGTGGCGGCCAACGGAGGCCCGCGTTGAGCCGCAGCGACAGCCCCGACAGCGCCGTCGCCGCGCGTGCGCCACTGGCCCCCTGGCTGCAGTCCCAGCTGGTGTCGCTGCTCGGCCAGCGCGGCCACGCCTGGCTGCTGCAAGGCCCCTCGGGGCTGGGGCAGTACCCTCTGGCGCTGGCCCTGGTCGAGGCCTGGCTGTGTGACGAGCCGACACCCCACGGCGCCTGCGGCCATTGCGCCAGCTGCCATGCCATCGCCGTGCGCACCCACCCCGACCTGATGGTGCTGATGCCCGAGACCGCCTTGATGGCGCTGGGCTGGCCGCTGTCCGAGAAGGCGCAGTCGGACATCGACGACAAAAAGCGCAAGGCCAGCCGCGAGATCCGGGTCGAGGCCATGCGCGATGCGGTCGAGTTTGCCCAGCGCACCGCCTCGCGGGGCCGTGGCAAGGCGGTGCTGGTCTACCCAGCCGAGGACATGAACCACATCACGGCCAATGCCTTGCTCAAGACCCTTGAGGAGCCGCCCGGTGATGTGCGCTTCGTGCTGGCCAGCGAGGCCGCCCACCAGCTGCTGCCCACCATCCGCAGCCGCTGCCTGACCCACGCGCTGAGTTGGCCCGAACCGGCCGTGGCCATCCCCTGGCTGGCGGGCCAAGGCCTGCCGGCCGCGGTGGCCGAAAGCCTGTTGCGGGCGGCCGGTGGGCGCCCTGAAGACGCGCTGATGCTGGCCGCGGACGGCCTGACGCCGGAACTGTGGTCGCGCCTGCCCAAGGCGCTGCTGCGCGGCGACCCCGGGGTGCTGGCCAATTGGCCCGCGACACGGGTGATCCAGAGCCTGCAGAAGCTCTGCCATGACCTGCTGGCCCGCGCCGCCGGTGGGGCCACGCGTTACTTTGCCCCCGCCGACCTGCCTGCGGCGCCGGCGCCACAGGCCCTGAGCCGCTGGGCCAACAGCCTGGCGCAGGCCGCCCGCACGGCAGATCACCCCTACAACGCGGGTTTGATGCTGGAAGCGCTTGTGAGCGAAGCGCAAATCACCCTAAACTCCCGTCCAGAGTCCGCACCATGAGCAGTACCAGTACCCCGCGCCCCAGTGTTGTTCAGCTCGCCATCAAGGAGAAGGCGGCGCTGTACGCCGCTTACATCCCCTTGTTCAGCGAGGGGGGCATGTTCATCCCGACCACGCGGGACTACCGGCTGGGCGACGATGTCTATGTGCTGTTGTCCCTGCCCGAAGACCCTCAGCGTTACCCGATTGCGGGCCGTGTGGCCTGGGTCACGCCGCCCAAGGCCGCCGGCAACCGCACCCAGGGGGTGGGCATCCAGTTTCCGCGGGACGAAAAATCCCGCTTGTTGAAGATCAAGATCGAAGAAATCCTCGGCAGCCACCTGGGGTCTGAGCGTCCCACCCAGACCATTTGACCCGCCAGACCCGTGCCCCAACAGCCCCTTTGAACGGTTGGTCGCGGCATCGGTGCCCAGCCCACCCCGGTGGGTCACCAAGTCAGCGGGTCCCCCCAGGTGTTGCCTTTTTCAGCCCGCGCCGCGGGCTTTTCAGTTTGACCGGCTGCAGCCCCGCCGCCCCAGCCACTCGCCATTGCCATGTTTGTTGATTCCCACTGCCACCTGACCTTCCCTGAGTTGCAAGCCCAGTTGCCCGCGATCCGTGAGGCCATGGCCGCCGCCCAGGTGGACCGCGCCCTGTGCATCTGCACCACGCTCGAAGAGTTCGACGATGTGCACGCGCTGGCCCAGACCTACGACAACTTCTGGTGCACGGTCGGCGTGCACCCCGACAACGAGGGCGTGCGTGAACCCAGCCTCGACGACCTGCTGCAAGGGGCGGCCCGCCCGCGCGTGGTGGGCATTGGCGAGACCGGCCTTGACTACTACCGCCTGGGCGAACGCAGCATCGCCGACATGGCCTGGCAGCGCGATCGCTTCCGCACCCACATCCAGGCGGCCCGCCAGACTGGCAAACCGCTGGTGATCCACACCCGCAGCGCGTCCGACGACACCCTGGCCCTGCTGCGCGAGGCTGGCGAAGACGGCAGCCCCGGGTCGGCCGGGGGCGTGTTCCATTGCTTCACCGAAACCCGCGAGGTGGCGCGCGCGGCCCTCGATCTGGGCTTCTACATCTCGTTTTCGGGCATCCTGACCTTCAAGACCGCGGCCGATCTGCGCGAAGTGGCCACCCTGGTGCCACTGGACCGCATCCTGATTGAAACCGACAGCCCCTACCTGGCCCCGGTGCCTTACCGCGGCAAAACCAACAACCCGTCCTACGTGCCCCATGTGGCCGCCCAGTTGGCCAGCCTCAAAGGCTTGCCCGTGGAGGCCATTGCCGAACACACCAGCGCCAACTTTGAGCGCCTGTTCCGCGGTGTCGTGGCGGCGGACACCCCCACCGGGAGCGCTTCATGACGATTTCACGCCGTACTTGCTTGGGCGCGGGCCTGGCGGCCTGCGGCCTGTTGCTGGGGGGCCTGGCCCAGGCCGGCTCATTCGAGGACTTCTTTGTCGCGGTGCGCCGCGACGACGCGCGCACCATCAAGACCCTGTTGGCCCGGGGCTTCGACCCCAACACCGTCGATGAAACCGGCCAACCCGCGCTGATGCTGGCCTTCAATATGGAGTCTTACCGCGCCATGGAGGCCTTGCTGGCGTCGCCGGACATCAAGGCCGAGCTGCGCAACTCGCGTGGCGAAAGCCTGCTGATGCTGGCCGCCATCAAGGGCGACCTGCGCCTGGCCAAGTGGCTGATCGACGGCGGCGCCGACGTCAACAAGACGGGCTGGACCCCGCTGCACTACGCCTGCTCGGGCACCTCCCCCCAACAGCTCGAGATGGCCCGCTTGCTGCTGGAGAACGCGGCCTACATCGACGCCGAATCCCCCAACGGCAGCACCCCGCTGATGATGGCCGCCATGTACGGCACCACCGATGTGCTGCGCCTGCTGCTCGAAGAGGGCGCCGACGCCACGCTGCGCAACCAGCAAGGCCTGACCGCGATCGACTTCGCCCAGCGCGTGGGGCGCACCGCCAACGTCGACGCCATTGCCGCTGCGCTGCGCAAGAACCAACCCAAGGGCACCTGGTGAGCCCTCAGGACATCGAAACCCGGGCCCTGGCGGCATTTGACCATGTGGTGAACAGCCCGGTGGGCTTTCGGGCCCGTGAGGGTCAGCGCCACATGGCCGAGCTGGTGGCGCAGACCTTCAGCACCCCGACCCTGGGCAAATGCGAGGACGAGCCCGAGCGCGCCTTCGCCGTCATCGAAGCCGGCACCGGCGTGGGCAAGTCCATCGCCTACGCGGCGCCCGCCATCGCGGCGGCCCTGGCGCGCAAGACGCGCGTCATCATCTCGACCGCCACGGTGGCGCTGCAAGAGCAGTTGGTGCACAAAGACCTGCCCTTGCTCAGCACCTTGATGCCCGAGCCTTTCACCCACGCCCTGGCCAAGGGGCGCGGGCGCTATGTGTGCAAATACAAGCTGCAGCGCTGGGTCAACGGCGAGGCCGAGCCTGACCTGTTCGCCGACGAGATGCCCACCAGCGGCGCGGCCAGCGCAGGCGGGCAGGGCGGGGCGGCCTCGGGCAAAGGCCCGACCGAGTACCAGTTGCTGTTCTACCGCCAGATGGCCACCGAGCTCAAAGAGCACCGCTGGAACGGCGACCGCGACACCCTGGCCGTGCCCCCCACGCCCGAGATGTGGCGGCCGGTGGCGGCCGAGGCCAGCAGCTGCACCGCCAAGCACTGCCCCGACTACCAGGACTGCACCTACTTTGACCAACGCAAGGCCCTGGCCGCGTCGCAGGTCATCGTGGCCAACCACGACCTGCTGCTGGCCACCATCCATGGCAACACCTTGCCCGACCTGTCCGACTGCCTGCTGGTGCTCGACGAAGGCCATCACTTGCCGTCGGTGGCGCTGAACCACTTTCAAGAAAGCACCGACCTGACGCGCCTGCGCTGGGTGGAGCAATTGGCGCTGCGGGCGCGCAAGACCGCCGAGATGCTGGACCTGGACTGCGCCGCCGAGCTGGGCGGGCAGGGCAGTGCGCTGCGACAGCACCTGCAAGAAGCGGCCCAGCAAGCCCTGGCCTTGTACCGCCCCCACGGCCTGACCGAGGAGCCCGTCGAGCTGCTGCCGATCGGCCCGCTGCCCGCGCCCCTGAGCCAGCCGGTGAGCGAGGTGCTGACCCTGTCGGCCGCCCTGTTGAAGCACCTGCAGAACATCTCGAACGCCCTGCGCACACAGATGAAGGAGCGCCCCGAGGATTCGCGTGAACTGTCCACCCACTATGTGCAGTTGGGCGTGCTGGCCCCCAAACTGGAGGCCGTGCAGGCCTGGGCCGCGTTGATGCTGCTGGAGACCGAGGTGCCCGCCGCGCGCTGGTTCACCTTTGGCCAGTACGGCGAGTTCATGTCGATCACGGCCTCGGCCAGCCCGATCCAGCCCGCCAGCGCGCTGCGCCACAAGCTGTGGGGCAAGGCGAGGGCGGTGGTCATCACCTCGGCCACGCTGACCAGTTGCGGCAACTTCGACTTCTTCCTCAACGAAACAGGCTTGCGGGGCCTGGACAACGTCAGCACCCGGGTGGTCAGCAGCCCGTTTGACTTTGCCCGGCAAGGCCACCTGGTGGCGGTGGAAACCCAGGCTGACCCCAAACGGGCTGCCGATTTCAACCACGCCATGTGCCAGGAGCTGATGAAAGACCTGGCCCAGGTGGAGGCCGGGGCCTTGGTGCTGTTCACCTCGCGCGACCAGATGCGGGTCGCGGTGGACAGCCTCAGCGGCGCCCTGCGGCACCGCGTGGTGGTGCAGAACGACCTGCCGCGCCAGACCTTGCTGCAACGCCACCGCGACCGGGTGGAGCGCGGCGAGGCCTCGATCATCTTTGGCATGCAGTCCTTTGGCGAAGGGCTGGACCTGCCCGGCGCCCTGTGCGAGAGCGTGTTCATCTGCAAGCTGCCCTTTGCACCGCCGTCCGACCCCGTGAGTTCGGCGCGCTCGCAATGGCTGCGCTCCAAGGGGCGCGATCCCTTCATGGAACTGGTGGTGCCTGCGGTCAGCATCCGCCTGGCGCAATGGGTGGGGCGGGCCATCCGCAGCGAGACCGATCAGGCCCATGTCTACTGCTATGACCGGCGCCTGATCCAGACCAGCTTCGGCCAGCGCTTGCTGGCCGGTTTGCCGCCTTTCAAACGCCAGCGGCGCAACCCGCAAGGGCAGGTGTTCGACCTCTGAACGACAGCCGCGGGTCCTCATGACGCCGGCGCCAAGCGGGGCAAGGCACCCGCCAGCCCATCGTCCCCAACGCGTTGGACCGGTGCCGCTGGGCCAGCATGGCCGCGCCCCAGGGTTGGAAGGGCTCAGCGTGACGGCCGGGTGGCGGTCGGGTCGGTGAAGACCTCGCGTGTCTCGCTGGCCAGGCGCATGGCGGCCGGCAGGTTGGTGGCCGCCAGGGCCGCGATCTGGCGCGCGTTGTCGGGTGTGAAAGCCTCGCCGTACACGGCGCCCTCGCGCTTGGGCGCGTCCATGAGGACGCCCTCGGCCAGGCTGCCCAGGTCGACGGGCGCAAAGCCCTGGGCAACGATCAGCTGCGCGGCCAGGGCTTTGCTGTGGGCATCGCCGCCACAGAAGAACATCGCGGTCTGGCCCGGGTGCTGCTGGGCCTCTGCCTGAAAGCCCGCCGTGAGGGTGTTGAAGGCTTTGATCAGGGTCACCCCCGGCAGGCGCGCTGCATTGAAGCTGCCACTGGTGACCCCTTTCGGCAGCGTGAGCAGACCCTCGACATGCAGCGGGTTGCTGGCATCCGGGTTGCTGGTGTCGATCAGCACCTTGCCCGCCAGAGGCCCGGCCTGGGCCAACACCGCCGGGATGGCGGCCCAGGGCACCGACATCACCAAAAAATCGGCCTGAGCGGCCTCGGCCACGGTGCCGGCCTGCGCCCGAGGGCCCAGCTGAACCGCCAAGGCGACCAGGTCAGCGGGGTCGCGTGCAAAGCTCAGCACCACCTCGTGGCCCGCCTCAGTGGCCCGACGGGCGATGACCGAGCCGACATGGCCCGCGCCCAAAATTCCGATTTTCATACTGATGCTCCTGAGAACAAGGGGGCCGGCGAACGGGTGTCGCGGCCGAAACGGGGCCTGGCTGCCGGTGGCAGCAGGCCAAAGAGCCCCTCACCACCGCGGCGGGAAGCACGAGGCTGGCGGGGGGGCGTTGGCCCCCCACCGGCCCCACAGAGGGGCTTGGGGCCTCAGCTCGGGGTGTCGAGCTTGTAGGTGTTGTCTTCGACGGCATGGGGCTGGGGTACGCTCTCGGAGGCCGGAATCACCACCTCGATGTAGGCCGCACCGTCCCAGGTCTGCAACTGGGCGATGGCCTGGTCCAGCTCATCAACGGTGCGCACCACCTTGCTGAGCCAGCGGTCGCAACCCATGGCGTAGGGCAGCTCGGCGTAGCGCCACGGGGCCAGGTCGTCATAACCGTGGCCGGTCTCGCTGAGCACGATCTCGATCCCATAGACCCCGTTGTTGAGCACAAAGATGACTGGCTTGACGCCATAGCGCCCCATCACCCCGAGCTCGTTGGCCGAGATCTGGTGGGCCCCGTCGCCCGTGACCAGCACGACCCGGCGACTCGCATCGCCCAGGGCCAGGCCCAGCACGGCGGGCGTGCCCCAGCCAATGGCACCCCACAGCGTGTCGGCGGCATAGCCCACCCCCTCGGGCAGCAGCATGCCGGGCAGGTGCACATTGCAGCCCCCGGTTTCGCACACCAGCAGGTCGCGGGGGCGCAGCATGGCTTGCAAGCGGGGGTAGAAGGACTGGTTGAGGATGGCATCGGTCGGCGCGCCACTGGCGGGCAGCAGGGCAGGGCGTGGGCGCGTCGGGGCCCCCTCGAACACCGGGCAGACGCTGGCCAGTCCCGCCAGCACATCGCGCAACGCGGTCTGCACAAAGACCTTGGCGCCCACTTTGACGAAATCCGGCCCGATCACCACATGGCGGGTGCGGCTGAGGTCGCTGCTCCAGCTCGCGCTGTTGAGGTCCTCGAGGATGACGCCGCCCAGGTCGAGCACCACATCCGCTTCCTCGACCCAGGCCTGGACGCCCGGGGTCGAAGCCCGGCCGTTGTACATGCCCAGGTAGGCCGGGTGGCTTTCGTCCAAGATGCCTTTGTCCATCGGCAGCGTGGCAAAAGAGACCCCAGTCTGGGCCAGAAAGGCCTCCAATTCGGGCACCGCGCCATAGCGCGCTACCAGGAAGGTGGGCAGCGCCACCACCCGGGTCGCAGGGGCCAGCACCTGGCCCAAGGCCGCGAGGGCGGCTTTCAGTTCTTGCGGATCGCTGCGCACCGCGGTCAGTTCGGACAGCGGCCGCCCCTTCACGGGCTCGCCGATGATCGGCAGGCCGGCCAGGTCTTCGGGGATCAGGAAGTAGCCCGGCATGCTCAGGCGCAAGGCCTCGCTGATGACGCGTTCGACCTCCTGCACTGCGTTCTGGGGTGTCAACTGCGCGCTGGCCCCAGCCGCGGCCGAGCTCAGGGCAAAGAAGTTGCCGTACACGCCGTCGCCCAGCGTGTGGTGGGTCACCAGTCCGGAGCGCTGGATGCGTGTGCTGGGCTCGCCCACCACCACAAACACCGGCAACCGGTGGGCCTTGGCCCCCATGACGCCGTTGAGGGCGCTGAGTTCGCCCACGCCGTAGGTCACGGTGAGGATCGCCGCGCCCTTGAGGCGGGCGTAACCGTCCGCCGCGTACGCGGCGTTGAGCTCATTGGCGCTGACGACCCAGTCGACCCCAGGCACGGTCTCCACGGCATCGTCGATGGGAAAGGAATAGTCGCCCGGGACGCCGAACACCTTGTCGAGGCCGAGGTCGGCCAGGCGCTGAATGACATATACCGCCAGGGTGGGAGGACTTGTAGGCATGGGGCTTCCTGATGAATAGCGTGCCGTGGGGATGAGCCATGCCCGCGATACGGCAGCGATCGCAGACACAGAGGCCCCGCACCGACTGGGGTGGGACCGTGTAGGGGAGGAGGGCGCAGGCGACGGCAGGGCGCCTCAGGGGGCCAGCAAGGCGATGAACAGGCTCATGCTGAAGACCGACAGGACGGTGCTCAGGAACAGCACCGAGGCCGATTCCTGCTCGCCGACCTGGTGCTGCACGGCGAGCATGATGACCACCGAGGCGGAGGGAATCGACAGCGTCACGGCGATCTGCCCCATCTGAGTCAGCGGCAGGCCCAGGGCCCAGGCCAGCAGCAAGGCAATGCCTGGCAAGACCAGGTTCTTGCCGATCACCGACGCCCACACCGCGGGATTGAACTGAACCCGCTGGGCAAACAGGATGGCCCCCGAGGCAAACAGCGCCACGCCGCCCGTGGTGCTGCCCAGCATGGCCAGGGCTTTGTCGGCCGACTCGGGGATGTGCACCCCCAGCAAGGTGATGACCAGGCCCAGCAGGGGCATCCAGACCACCGGTGTCTGGAGGGTGTCCAGGACTTTTTGCAGGCCACCGGGCCCGGCGCCTGCGCTGGTCGCGTCCGGCGCAGCGGACGCACTGAGCAGGTAGATGCACAGGGGCACCTGAAACAGGTTCATCGCCAGGGATGCCGCGGCAATCAACAAGGTGCTTTGGTTGCCATACAGGCTGCCCAGCACCGAAATGCCAATGAACGGCACCGCAGGGCCCGCGATCGACAAGGCCTGCAGTGCGCTGACCTGGGCCGGGCGCCGAAACACCCAGTGGGCCACGCCAAACACCAGCAGGTAGCCCAGGCACATCACGCCGATGATCAAGGCCAGCAGCATCCCATCGCTGGCCAGCTCGGCGCGGGAGGTGCGCACCGTGCCCACGAACAAGGACAGCGGCAGCGCATAGCGCATGACGAGCCGGTTGAGCACCGACGCGTCCGACGGCGAGAAGGTCTTTTCCCGAGCGGCCATGAAGCCAATGCCCAGGGTGACGACCGCGGGCGCGATGGCCGATAACAAGGTGGAGAGCATGGCGACATCCTTTTTCGATGAAGCCATGCTAGGGGGGGCCATTGCCTACATCTGCGCTCGGGACGCAAGAGAAGTGTTCAAATGAATCCAGTCCCCAGCCGCCGATGGACGCACTGTGGGCGCGCTGAGGGACATTGACGAACTGCGTGGTGATCGGGGCACTTTGCCTGGGTTGAAGTCGTTCTATGATTTAACATAATATACATTGTATAAAGTAGTTTCATTGACTCTGAAAGCACCTCAGAACACCCCCTCGACAGCTTGGCGTGGCCCGCCGCCATGGGCAGCTCGGACGCCGAGCCTCATCGCCATGGTGACCGCGGTCGTCAACGCAGCGTACACGGTCTGCTCAAGCTCATCACGAGCCACACCAGGCTGGCATGGGCATCGGCCTGCTCTGCACGGAACCCCTCGGACTCCGCACGACCGCTGGCCCCATGGACTGGCATGGATCAAGCCGATGGGAAGTGCGCAGCCTCATCGTGGGACCGTGCTACCGATCAAGGCTGGCGCCGCAAACGCCAGGCGCCTGAAGGCCGCGCAGCTGAACGCTTGGGGGCCCGGCGCGGGGCCGGTGCCGTCGACTGAGGGGGACTGGTCGCAGCCGCTGGGCGCCTGGCGGCCTGGTTGCCGGACTGGCTGGCCACCGGCGCTTGTGCCACGGACCGTTCGGCGACTTGGGCTTTCAGGGCCTTGATCTCACCCAACCAAGCCGCCTCGCGGGCCAGCCACTGGCTTTGCAGCAGTTGCGCCTGTTCCTGGGCCGCCAGCCGTTCGCGTTGCCAACTCAGCTGCGCGTTGGCCTGAACCGCCTCCCATTGCGTTCGCTCGGTCTGGGCTTGCTGCTGCAGCGCCTGCAGTTGGCTCTCAAAGGCCTTGCCATCTTTTTCTGCGGCGAGTCGGCCCGCTCGCTCTGCCTTGACCTCCTGGCGGGCTCGGTCGATTTCAAGTGCCGCGCGGACGGCGGCGCTGTCGTAACGCTCTTCGGCCTTGCGGCGGTCATCGGCCAGTTGCTTGAGTTCACGGTCGTGCTGGGCTTCGGCCTGTTCGCGGCGTTCCTGGGCCTGTCGCAGGCTGGCTTCTAGCTGCTCGATCTTGTGGGCCTTGGCGTGCGCCTCCTGCTGCACCAGGGCCAACTGGCCTTGCAAGGCGGCAGCCTGTTGTTCGGCCGCTTGCAGGCTGCGCTCCAGGCCGGCCTGGCGCTCCCGCCACAGCGCCTCTTGCTGCACCAGGGCCTGCGAGCGCTCTTCCAGGCGTTGCGACTGAGCCGCCAGGGCGTCCTTCAGTGGGGCCAGGGTTTGCTGGGCCGCCTCGGATGCCGCCTCCTGCGCCTGTCGCCACAAAGCTTCGGCGCTGGCCAGCAGGCTGGCAGGCAGTTGGTCGCCCCACCCTTCTGCGCCCGCCAGGCCCCGCACCCGGCGCCCCAGGCCACTGAACCAAAGGTCCAGCATCGGGGCGATCGTGTTCGGTGACCCGCGCCCGAGCTGGGCCCGCACTTTTTCGATCGTCGGCCGCTCGCCTGCTGCCAGCAACTGGTCGGCAGCCCGCTCCACATCCGCCGCCTGGATGCCTTTTCGACGCTCGTTTTGCAGATTCATGGCTTCCATCCTAAACTGCCCACGATAAGTGATGTTTATCGTGACTTATCTTCGATATAAATATGGTGTGCTATCGTACATGTAATATTAAATACATTCAATGCTGAAAAGAGCCCCTCTCCAAGTGATTTCGCCTCCCCCGGGCGAAATGGGTCACCTCACACCCGCTTTGAGCCCCGACAGCCAGCAGGCGGTGCGCGAGTTGCTGCAAGAAGGCGAGTCGGCCAACACCCAGCGCAGCTACCAGGGGGCGTTGCGCTACTGGGCAGCCTGGTACGCCTTGCGCTACGGCGGGGCAGCCGCCCTGCCCTGGTCGCCGCCGGTGGTCATGCAGTTCATCGTCGACCACGCCCAGCGAGCCACCGAGCAAGGACTCAGCCATGAGCTGCCCGCCAGCGTCGATGCCGCGCTGGTGGCGGCCGGCGTCAAGGCCAAACCCGGCCCGATGTCGCTGAACTGGTTGATCCACCGCATCGCCGTGCTGTCCAAAAGCCACCAGATGGCGGGCGTGAGCAACCCCTGTGAAGACCCCTTGGTGCGCCACCTGCTGAGCCAGACCCGGCGCGCCTACGCCAAACGCGGCCAATTGCCCGTGAAGAAGGACGCGCTGACCAAAGCCCCCCTGAGCGCCCTGCTCGCCAGCTGCGACGACAGCCTGCAAGGGCGGCGCGACCGGGCCCTGCTGCTGTTCGCCTGGGCCAGTGGTGGCCGCCGGCGCGCCGAAGTCAGCAGCGCCGACATGAGGCACCTGAAACGCGTGGGCGAAGAGGCCTACACCTACCAGCTGGCCTTTTCCAAGTCCAACCAGTCGGGCCAGGACCGCCCCGAGAACGACAAACCGATCCAGGGCGAGGCCGCACGCGCATTGACGGCCTGGCTCAGCGCGGCGGGCATCACCAGCGGCCCGATCTTCAGGCGAGTCCTCAAAGGGGGGCGCCTGGGCGACGGCTTGTCGGCGGCCGCCGTGCGAGACATCGTCAAAAAGCGCTGTCAGCTCGCCGGTTTGGACGGCCAGTTCTCAGCCCATTCCTTGCGCTCCGGCTTTGTGACCGAAGCCGGCGCGCAAGGCATCCCGCTGGCCCAGACCATGGCCATGACCAGCCACCGCAGTGTCGCCACGGTGATGGGCTACATGCGCACCCAGACCGAGCAGGCCCGGGCGGCAGCCAACCTCATGGACGCAGACCTCGAACCCAAGCAGGGCTGAACCAAACCCCACGCCGCGCTTGGATCGGGCCAGACTGCCACCCCAAAAGAAAGCCGCCCCGCCAAGCCCACCCGCTGGCACCACCGCCCGGCCCGCCATGCGCTCGCCTGCAGACCTGGGCCTGTCTGCGTATAGTCGTGCCAACGCCCCGCGCGCCTTCCCACCACTCCCGCCTGATGGCATTGACCCCATGACCGACCTCAGCAACTTTGAAATCACCCGCAAATGGCCTGCCCAGCACCCCGAGCGCCTGCAGCTGTATTCGCTGCCAACCCCCAATGGGGTCAAGGTGTCGATCCTGCTCGAGGAGCTGGGTTGGCCGTACGAGGCCCATCTGGTCAACTTTCAGAGCAATGACCAGCTGAGCCCGGCGTTCTTGTCCTTGAACCCGAACAACAAGATCCCGGCCATCCTGGACCCGCAAGGGCCCGGGGGTCAGCCGCTGGCCTTGTTTGAGTCGGGCGCCATCCTCTGGTACCTGGCCGAGAAAAGCAGCCAGTTCCTGCCCACCGACCCGGCTCAGCGCTACGAAACCCTGCAGTGGCTGATGTTCCAGATGGGGGGCGTGGGCCCGATGTTTGGGCAGCTGGGCTTCTTCCACAAGTTCGCTGGCAAGGACTACGAGGACAAGCGCCCGCGCGACCGCTACGTGGCCGAATCCCGGCGCTTGCTGGGCGTGCTGGAACAGCGGGTGCAAGGCCGAGCCTGGATCATGGGCGACCTCTACACGGTGGCCGACATCGCGATCTGGCCCTGGGTGCGCAACCTGTTCGGCTTCTATGAAGCGGGAGACCTGGTGGGCCAGGCCGACTTCCCTGAAGTCGCCCGCGTGCTGGCCGCCTTTGTGGCGCGTCCGGCGGTGCAACGCGGCCTCAACATCCCGGCGCGCCCCTGATCCGACCCGGGGCCTTGCGCCCCGACTGAAGCCCCCCCACGCGCCCGACCTCGAGCCGCCCCCCCAAACGCGCCAAAGACGTACTTGGTCGGCCGCCCAGCGACCAGCCCCAGCAGCACCAGCACCAGCACCAGCGTGCAGACCTGAGGCCCCTTGGGATCGCTCACCCGATCCCGCCAAAGGACGACTGGCGGATGAAATGGGGGGCGAAGCCGCGGACACCGCAAGCGGTTTGGCCAGGCGAAACAACGACGCCTCAAGGTTTGAGGCAGCGGTTCTCAGGGCTTTCTAAGCGACCTCTGAGAAGCTTCTCAGGGGCTTCTTGGGGCCTCAGGACGTGCCCAGGGCCAAGGGGACTGCGCGCTCGCCGCCGACCTTGAACAAGGCCACCGCGCGCACCAGGTCGTCGGCCTGCACGCGCAGGCTGCCTGCCGCGGCCGCCATCTCCTCCACCAGGGCCGCGTTCTGCTGGGTGACATAGTCCATCTGCGTCACCGCCTCGCCGACCTGGGCCACGCCAGCACTTTGCTCGGTGCTGGCGGTGCTGATCTCATTGACCATGGCGCTCACACGCTGGATCGAATCCACCACCTCCTGCATGGTGTGACCTGCCTGGTGCACCAGCGCCCCGCCCTTTTCAACCCGTTCGACGCTGTCGTTGATCAGGGTCTTGATCTCTCTGGCAGCCTCAGCGCTGCGGCGGGCCAGCGAGCGCACTTCACTGGCCACCACGGCAAAGCCGCGACCTTGTTCGCCGGCGCGGGCGGCTTCCACCGCGGCATTCAAGGCCAGGATGTTGGTCTGGAAGGCAATGCCGTCGATCACCCCGATGATGTCGGCGATGCGGCGCGAGCTGTCGTTGATGCCCTGCATGGTGTCCACCACCTCGCTGACCACCTGCCCACCGCGCGCAGCCACGCTGCTGGCGGTCAAGGCCAGCTGGCTGGCCTCCCGTGCATGCTCGGCGTTCTGGCGCACGGTGCTGCCCAGCTCTTCCATCGAGGCCGCGGTCTGCTCCAGCGCACTGGCCTGGCTCTCGGTGCGACCGCTGAGGTCCTGGTTGCCCAGGGCGATCTCGGCGCTGGCCGTGGCCACGTTCTGCGAGTTCTCGCGCACCGAGCGCACCACCCCCGCCAGGCCTTGGCCAATGCGGTTCACCGACGCCTGCAACTGGCCCACCTCGTCGCGCCCAGCCACCTTCAGGGCCACCGTCAGGTCACCCTGGGCGATCTGGTCGGCGGCCTGACCCACATCGGCCAGCGGCACCACCACCAGGCGGCGGAACACCAGCCAGCCCAGCACCGAGATCACCAACACCATCAGCAGGCCCAGACCCGCATACAGGTTGCGCATGTGCACCACCAGGGCGGAGTATTCGTCGGCGTAGGTGCCGCCCGCGATCACCCAGTTCCACTCCTTGAAATGGGTGAAGGCAATCACCTTGTCGCGCGGGCGCGTCTCGCCGCGCTCCTCGTTGATCCAGGGGTAGCGCAGCTCACCGTTCTTGCGTTCGAGGATCTCGCGGATGAACTCGCGGCCATTCGCGTCCTTGGCCGCGATCATGCTCTGCCCCTCCTTGACCGGGTGAATCACCAACTGCCCATAATTGGGCCCCGGCTGGGCGTCGAGCACGTAGAAGTAACCCGTGTCACCGATCTTCAGGTCGCGGATGGTCTTCTTGAGGATGCTCAGGTAGCCCGTGAACTCCTGCGCCACCAGACTCAGGCCGATCACCTGGCCCTGGGCGTTCTTCAAGGGGTCGTAGCGTGTCATGTACTGACGGCCAAACAGCGACACCAGACCCACAAAGGGCTGGCCCTGCAAGGCCATCGGGTAGGCCGGGTGCTGGCGGTCCAGGGTGGTCCCCGTGACGCGCTGGCCTTGCTCGTTCTTGAGCGAGGTGCTGATGCGCACAAAGTCATCCCCAGCGCGCACAAAAACGGTGGTCGAGCTCTTGGTCAGCAGCGAAAACTCATCGACCACGCTGTTGTCCAGGTTCACCGGCTTGCCGTTCCACAGCATCACCGGGACCGCTCGGCCCGCCAGGGTCTGGGTTTCACCGTTGAGGCTGACCTGCCCGTCCAGGCGCCGGTTGAAGGCCAGCCCCAACTCCGAGGTGCGCAAACGCAGGTCGTCGTCGGTGGCCTTGACCAGATGGGCCAGCAATTGGGTCTTGTCCTGCACCTCGGCGGTGGCGCGGGCCTCGATGCTCTCGGCGACCGACCACGAGATCGCGCTGATCAGCAGGGTCAGCACGGTCAACACCAACAGGAAATTGCTCAGGGAGAGCTTGGTGCCCAAGCTCATGTCACGCCACCGGGCGCGGATCTCGCTCATCTTGACTCTTTCCAACGGGCGGAGGGCAGCACAGGCCTGAGGGGCTCAGGCGATGCGGCCTGGGCTTTCAGGGGCTGCGGGGGTTGCAGTGCCCGAAGTATCCGGGCAGCGCCGCGCGCTGTCTCAGGCCCCGACACAGACGTTGATTCACATCAAGCATTTGGGGGCTGCCCCAAGGCAACGGGCCCGGCAGAGCGGGTCTGCCGGGCCTGGTATCGAGCCTGGTATCGAGCCTGGTGTTGGGGCGTTGGAAAGGGGCTCAGCCCCCGAGGCACCGGATCAAGCGACCCACTTGCGGGCGTTGCGCCACAGGCGCATCCAGGGGCTGAATTCGCCCTTGTCACCCGAAGTCCAGCTCATCTGCACATTGCGGAACACGCGCTCGGGGTGCGGCATCATGGCGGTGAAGCGGCCATCGGCCGTGGTCACGGCGGTCAGCCCCCCCGGGCTGCCGTTCGGGTTGAACGGGTACGCCTCGGTGGCGGCACCGAAGTGGTCCACAAAGCGCATGGCAGCAATCGCCTGGTCCGGCTGGCCGCGGTACTTGAAGTTGGCGTAGCCCTCACCGTGGGCCACCGCGATCGGCAGGCGGCTGCCGGCCATGCCTTGCAGGAACAGGCTGGGCGAATCCAGCACCTCGACCATCGACAGGCGCGCCTCAAAGCGCTCGCTCTGGTTGGTGGTGAAGCGCGGCCAGGCCTCGGCGCCAGGGATGATGTCGGCCAATTCGGCAAACATCTGGCAGCCATTGCACACGCCCAGACCGAAGGTGTCCGTGCGGCCGAAGAAGCCCTTGAACTGCTCGGCCAGCACCGGGTTGAAGGTGATCGAACGGGCCCAGCCAATGCCGGCGCCCAGCGTGTCGCCGTAGCTGAAGCCGCCACAGGCCACCACGCCCTTGAAGTCCTCCAGGCGAGCGCGGCCGTTTTGCAGGTCGGTCATGTGCACGTCATAGGCCTCGAAGCCCGCCTCGGTGAAGGCGTAGGCCATCTCGACGTGCGAGTTGACGCCCTGCTCGCGCAGGATGGCCACCTTGGGGCGGCTCAGGTTCAGGTACGGCGCGGCCACGTTCTCGCTCGGGTCGAAGCTCAGGCTGACATGGGCGCCCGGGTCGTTGGGCACGCCGGCGGCGGCGTGCTCGGCGTCGGCGCAGGCCGGGTTGTCACGGCGCTGGCAGATCTTCCAGCTCACCGCGTCCCACACCTGGTGCAGGTCCGACAGGCTGGCGCTGAACACGTTTTTGGTGTCGCGCCAGACCTGGATCTCGCCCTTGCCGGCGTCCATCGCAGACGAGGCCGGGCGGGTCTTGCCCACGAAATGGCTGTGCTTGCTCAGGCCGTGCTCACGCAGGGTCTGCATGACCTCGTTGCGCTCGCTGGTGCGCACCTGCAGCACCACCCCCAGCTCTTCGCTGAACAGCGCCTTGAGGGTCAGTTCCTGGCGGCGGGCGCTGACTTGCTGCGCCCAGTTCTTGCTGTCGCCGTACTCGGCGCGGCTGTCGCTGATGCCGTCCCCCTCGGTGACCAGCATGTCCACGTTCAGGGCCACCCCCACATGGCCCGCAAAGGCCATTTCGCAGACGCTGGCGAACAGGCCGCCGTCGCTGCGGTCGTGGTAGGCCAGGATCTTGCCTTGGGCGCGCAGCGTGTTGACGGCGTTGACCAGGTTCTTCAGGTCCTGGGCATCGTCCACATCGGGCACGCGGTCGCCCACCTGGTCCAGCACCTGGGCCAGCACCGAGCCGCCCATGCGGTTCTGGCCCTTGCCCAGGTCGATCAGCACCAGGGTGGTGTCAGCCTCGGTGGCGTCGAGTTGCGGCGTCAGGGTGCCGCGCACGTCGCCCAGGCTGGCGAAGGCGCTGACGATCAGGCTGACCGGCGAGGTGACCTTCTTGGCGGCACCGGACTCGTCCTTCCATTGGGTGCGCATGGACAGGCTGTCCTTGCCCACCGGGATCGAGATGCCCAACGCCGGGCACAGGTCCATGCCCACGGCCTTGACAGTTTCGTACAGCGCGGCGTCTTCGCCGGGCTCGCCGCAAGCGGCCATCCAGTTGGCCGACAGCTTGACGCGCGGCAGCTCGATGGGCGCGGCCAGCAGGTTGGTGATGGCCTCGGCCACCGCCATGCGGCCGGAGGCCGGCGCGTCGATGGCGGCCAGCGGGGTGCGCTCGCCCATGCTCATCGCTTCACCGGCAAAGCCCTTGTAGTCGGCCAGGGTGACGGCGCAGTCGGCCACCGGCACCTGCCACGGGCCCACCATCTGATCGCGGTGGCTCAAGCCCCCCACGGTGCGGTCGCCGATGGTGATCAGGAAGCGCTTGCTGGCCACGGTCGGGTGGGCCAGCACCTCGATGGCGGCCTGCTGCAGGCTGACGCCGGTCAGGTCCACCGGCTTGAACTGACGCGCCACGGTCTTGACGTCGCGGTGCATCTTGGGCGGCTTGCCCAGCAGCACGTCCATCGGCATGTCGACGGGGGTCGGCTGACCTTCGTCGGACAGCACCAGCTGGCGCTCTTCGGTGGCCACACCGACCACCGCGAAGGGGCAGCGCTCGCGTTCGCAGAAGGCGGTGAACTGGGCCAGCGACTCGGGCGCAATCGCCATCACGTAGCGTTCCTGGCTCTCGTTGCTCCAGATTTCCTTGGGCGCCAGGCCAGACTCTTCCAGCGGCACCTTGCGCAGGTCAAATCGCGCGCCGCGCCCGGCGTCGTTGGTCAGCTCGGGGAACGCGTTGGACAGGCCGCCGGCACCCACGTCGTGGATGGCCAGGATCGGGTTGGCCGCACCCTGCGCCCAGCAGTGGTTGATGACCTCTTGCGCACGGCGCTCGATTTCGGGGTTGCCGCGCTGCACCGAGTCAAAGTCCAGCTCGGCCGCGTTGGCGCCCGTGGCCATCGAGCTGGCGGCACCGCCGCCCATGCCGATGCGCATGCCCGGGCCGCCCAGCTGGATCAGCAGCGTGCCGGCGGGGAACTCGATCTTCTGGGTCAGGCCGGCGTCGATGACACCCAGGCCGCCCGCGATCATGATGGGCTTGTGGTAGCCGCGGCGCACGCTGTCCACGTCGGAAGGCACGGTCTGCTCGTACTCACGGAAGTAGCCCACCAGGTTGGGGCGGCCGAATTCGTTGTTGAACGCCGCGCCGCCCAGCGGCCCTTCGACCATGATCTGCAAGGGGCTGGCGATGTGCTCGGGCTTGCCGAAATCGGTGGTCTGGCTGTCGTCAAACACCAGGCGCGACACCGTGAAGCCGGTCATGCCAGCCTTGGGCTTGGAGCCACGGCCGGTGGCCCCTTCGTCACGGATCTCGCCGCCCGCGCCCGTCGAGGCGCCCGGGAACGGCGAAATGGCGGTCGGGTGGTTGTGCGTCTCGACCTTCATCAGCACATGGTGGGTGGCGTCGGACTTGGCGTACGCCACCGACTGGCCGGTGGCCGACGGCGCGTTGAAGCGCTCCACGGCGTGGCCCTCCATCACCGAGGCGTTATCCGAGTAGGCCACCACGGTGTGCTGCGGTGCCAGTTGGTGCGTGTTGCGGATCATGCCGAACATGCTCTTGTCTTGCGGCACGCCGTCGATGGTGAACTGCGCGTTGAAAATCTTGTGGCGGCAGTGTTCGCTGTTGGCCTGGGCGAACATCATCAACTCCACGTCGGTGGGGTTGCGCTGCAGGCCCGTGAAGGCCTTCACCAGGTAGTCGATTTCATCGTCGGCCAAGGCCAGGCCAAACTGGGTGTTGGCGGTTTCCAGCGCCGCGCGGCCGCCGCCCAGCACGTCCACGTACGCCATCGCCTGGGCTTGCAGCTCGGTGAACAGGCCCGCGGCCTGGGCGCGCTCAAACATCACCGACTCGGTCATGCGGTCGTGCAGCAAGGCCGCCACGGCTGCGCGCTGCTCGTCACTGAGGCTGGCCTTGCCCAGCAGCGGTTGCTTGAAGCTGATGCGGTACTCGGTCACGCGCTCGACCCGCTTCAGCGCCAGGCCGCAGTTGCGCGCGATGTCGGTGGCCTTGGACGCCCACGGCGACACGGTGCCAAAACGCGGGCTGACCACCAGCACCTCCCCCTCGCTGGGGCCGGTGTACGGATCGCCGTAGGTCAGCAAGGCGGCCAGGCGCTCGCGCGTGGCGGCGTCGGGTTGCGCGTCCGACACCACCAGGTGCACAAAGCGGGCCGAGATGCCGCTGATGCGCTCGTGGATCGCCTGCAGGCGGGGCAGCAGTTGCTGCACCCGGAACGCGCTGAGGGCGTTGCCGCCTTCAAAAGTGCTGATGTGTTGGGCGTGCGAAGGGTGCATCTGGGGCGATGTGGGCAAGGTCACTTTGGCGGCCTGTTGGGGGTAAGACGGCTGGGGCCCGGGACCAGAACCACCGGTCGCTGAATGGGACCGGCTCGCCCTGGCCAGAGCGATACATTGGAAAGCCCGCTATTTTAGCCGTCCCGCAGCCGCCCCTGCCCAAGCCCCCAGCCGGCGCCTGCTGATGCCCGCTGACACCCTATGGTGCGGACCCCGTGGCGCGCGGTGGGCAGGGCCCGCAACTGCCTGGCAAAGCGCACGTGCGTCCCCCAAGCCCTCGCCCCCAAGGCCCGCCCAGCGACGCGGCCCTGACACGCTGTCAGGGCGGTGCGCCCGGGGCCCATGCAGGGCCCCGGCACAGATGGGATAATCCCGGGATGAGCATCACCTACAAAACCGCCGAAGAAGCCGAAGGCATGCGCGTCGCTTGCCGATTCGCATCGGAAGTGCTGGATTACCTGACCCCCTTCGTGAAACCGGGCGTCACCACGTTGGAACTCGACCGCCTGGCGCTCGAATACATCGTCAATGTGCAAGGCAACAAGTCGGCCACCGTGGGCTACCAGCCCCCGGGCTACCCGCCCTACCCGGCGGCCCTGTGCACCTCGCTGAACAACGTCGTCTGCCACGGCATCCCGAACGACAAGCCGCTGAAGAAGACCGACATCATGAACATCGATGTCACCATCATCACGCCCGAAGGCTGGTTTGGCGACAACAGCCGCATGTACGTGATGCCCGAGGCCTCGATTGCCGCCAAGCGCCTGAGCGCGCTGACGTTTGAAGCCATGTGGATCGGCATCCAGCAGGTCAAGCCCGGCGCCCGCCTGGGGGACATCGGCCACGCGATCCAGAAATTTGCCGAAGGCCATGGGTTTTCGGTGGTGCGCGAATTCTGCGGCCACGGCATCGGCAAGCGCTTCCACGAAGAACCGCAGGTGCTGCACTACGGCCGCCCGGGCACGCTCGAGGAATTGAAGCCCGGCATGACCTTCACGATCGAGCCCATGATCAACGCGGGCAAGCGCGAGGTCAAAGAGTTTGGCAACGACGGCTGGACCATCGTGACCAAAGACCGCAGCCTGTCGGCCCAGTGGGAACACACCATCCTGGTGACCGAAACCGGCTACGAAGTGTTGACCCTGTCGGCCGGCAGCCCACCGCTGCCGTCGTTTGTCAGCGCCACCAAGACCTGAGTCCCCCTCCCGTCTGAACCCCACCCCCAGCCCTGCCGCGTGTTCGGCCCCAGCTTGCCACCGTCACCATGACCGAAACCCAGGCCCTGCGCGAGCAGTACCGTGAACAAAAAGCGGCCCTGCTGCAGACACTGCAAACCACCAGCGCATCGACGCGCGGCATCCATTCGCTGCTGGGCAAGTTCGCCCAACAAGTGGACCAGGTGCTGGCCGAGCTGTGGGCACGCACGCAGTTCCCGGCCGGGTTTGCCTTGCTGGCCGTCGGGGGCTATGGGCGTGGCGAGCTGTTCCCTTACTCCGATGTGGACGTGCTGGTGCTGCTGCCCGACGGCGTGGTGCCCGACGAAGACGCCACGCTCAAGCAGCAGCTGGAAACCTTCATCGGCCACTGCTGGGATGTGGGCCTGGAGATTGGCTCCAGCGTCCGCACGGTCAGCGAATGCGTGGCCGAATCGGCCAAGGACGTGACGGTACAGACCTCGCTGCTCGAGGCCCGCCTGCTGGTCGGCGACGCGGCGCTGTTTGCCGATTTCGAGCGCCGCTACCGCGCCCACCTCGACCCCGCCGCGTTCTTTGTCGCCAAGTCGCTTGAGCTGCGGCAGCGCCACAACAAGTCCGAGAACACGCCCTACTCGCTCGAACCCAACTGCAAGGAATCCCCCGGCGGCCTGCGCGACCTGCAGGTGCTGCTGTGGGTGGCCAAGGCCGCCGGCTACGGTCAAAGCTGGGACGAGCTGGCCGCCAATGGCCTGGCCACTGAATTTGAAGTGCGCCAGATCAAGACCAACGAAGCGCTGCTGAGCCTGATCCGCGCGCGCCTGCACCTGGTGGCCAAGCGCCGGGAAGACCGCCTGGTGTTCGACCTGCAAACCGCCGTGGCCGAGACCTTTGGCTACCGCAGCCACGCCCCCGACGGCACGCGGCTGGCCGTGCGGGCCAGCGAGGCCCTGATGCGCCGCTATTACTGGGCCGCCAAGGCGGTGACGCAGCTGCACCAGATCCTGATGCTCAACATCGAGGAGCGCTTGCATCCGGCGGGCCAGTCCCTGCGCCCCATCAACGAGCGCTTCTGTGAAAAAGGCGGCCTGATCGAGGTCGCCAGCGACGACCTGTACCAGCGCAACCCGCACGCCATCCTGGAAACCTTTTTGCTCTACCAGACCACGGTGGGCGTCAAAGGCCTGTCGGCACGCACCCTGCGCGCCCTGTACAACGCGCGCCACGTCATGGACGGCGCCTTCCGCCACGACCCGGTCAACCGCCAGACCTTCCGCCAGATCCTGCAGCAGCCGCAGGGCATCACCCACGCGATGCGGCTGATGAACCAGACCTCGGTGCTGGGGCGCTATTTGTGGGTGTTCCGCCGCATCGTGGGCCGCATGCAGCACGACCTGTTCCACGTCTACACGGTGGACCAGCACATCCTGATGGTGCTGCGCAATGTGCGCCGCTTCTTCATGGCCGAGCACGCGCACGAATACCCTTTCTGCTCGCAACTTGCGGCCGGTTGGGACAAGCCCTGGATCCTGTATGCCGCGGCGCTGTTCCATGACATCGCCAAGGGTCGGGGCGGCGACCATTCGGACCTGGGCCGGGTCGAGGTGCAGCGCTTCTGCCGCGACCACGACATCGCCCCCGAAGACGCCGACCTGATCGCCTTCCTGGTCGGCGAGCACCTGACCATGAGCCGCATTGCGCAGAAAGAGGACCTCAGCGACCCCGAGGTCATCGGCGCTTTTGCCCGCCGCGTGGTCAATGAACGCCAACTCACCGCGCTGTACCTGCTGACCGTGGCCGACATCCGGGGCACCAGCCCCAAGGTCTGGAACGCCTGGAAAGGCAAGCTGCTCGAAGACCTGTACCGCTACACCCTGCGTGTGCTGGGCGGCCGTGCCCCCGACCCCAGCGCCGAAATCGAGGCCCGCAAGCGCGAAGCGCTGGTGCAACTGGCCCTGTACGCCCTGCCCCACGAAGCCCAGAAAGGCCTGTGGGACACGCTGGACGTGAGCTACTTCATGCGCCACGACGCCAGCGACATCGCCTGGCACACCCGCCAGCTGTCGCGCCATGTGGGCTCGGCCGAGACCCTGGTGCGTGCGCGCCAGTCGCCCGTGGGCGAAGGCATGCAGGTGCTGGTCTACACCCCTGACCAGCCTGACCTGTTTGCGCGCATCTGCGGCTACTTTGACCAGGCCGGCTTCAGCATCCTGGACGCCAAGATCCACACCGCGTCCAACGGCTACGCGCTGGACACCTTCCAGGTCGTCACTCAAATGCTGCCCGAGCACTACCGCGAACTGACCAGCCTGGTGCAGTGCGACCTGACCCGCACCATCATCGAGGCCGGCCCGCTGCCACCGCCCAGCCGAGGCCGCGTGTCGCGCCGTGTGAAGAGCTTCCCGATCACGCCGCGCGTGGACCTGCGCCCCGACGAGAAAGCCCAGCGCTGGCTGCTCAGCATCTCGGCCAGCGACCGCCTGGGCCTGTTGTACCTGGTCGCCCGCGTGCTGGCCCGGCACCAGATCAGCCTGCAACTGGCCAAGGTCAGCACCTTGGGCGAACGCGTCGAGGACACCTTCCTGATCCAGGGCCCCGAATTGCAGCAAAACCGCAAGCAGATCGAGATCGAAACCGAGTTGCTGCAGGCGCTGGGCGCGGTTTGAGCGCCAACAGCACCGCCTGCCGCTGGGGGCACGAGGTGCCAGTCGCCGTCCACGCCCCCCCTTGGGTGCGTTGCCGGGAGGCGGGCCGCCGCGCTGCCGCAGGGTCAGACCTTCACCATGGATAAGTTGTGGCTGCAACAGCAGGTGCTGGAGCAACTGAGCGCCGACCTGCAGCAAGTGGAAGCGGCCTTGCAGACCGCCCATGAAGCGGCGACCCACGAAGAAAACATCGCCGAGAACAAATACGACACCCTGGGTCTCGAAGCCGCCTACCTGGCCACCGGCCAGGCGCGGCGCGCTGAGGCCATTCGCCAGGCCATCGCCGCCTGGCGCCAGTTCCGCCCCCGCCCCTGCGACGCCGAGCAGGGCATCCGGGTCGGTGCGCTGATCCGCCTGCGGGACGCGGACGGCCAGGTGCAGCTGCTGTTCCTGGGCCCGCTTGGCGGCAGCATGAGGCTCGACCACGGGGCCCAGTCGGTGCAAGTGATCAGCACCGAAGCGCCCCTGGCCCAGGCCCTGTTCGGCCGATGCGAGGGCGACGAGGTGTCGATCCAGGTGGGGAGCAAGCGGCAGCAATTTGAGGTGCTGGGGCTCGAATAGGCCGCGGGCTGGGCGCCGCGCGGGGGGCCGATTCACAGTGGCGGGCCGCCGGCCTAGTCCTCGCTGAGGTAGCCCCGCTCCACCTGCTGCTGTGGCTGCTCAAAAATGGCCATGGCGGTCTTCATGCGCCTGAAGCCGAAGCGCCGGTAGAACGGCTCTTTGCCCGGGACCGCATACAGGATGATTTTCTTGTGGCCCGCAGACAGGTCCACCAGTTTTTGCACCAGCTGCTGGCCCAGCCCGGTCCCCTGGTGGCTGGGCAGCACCGCAATGTCGCACAGGTAGGCGCAGTCGGCGCCATCGGCCAGAGCCCGCCCGGCCGCGACCAGCTGGGCGTTGTCGTACACAAAACACTTGAACAGGCTGTTGGAGAAGACGCGCTGCAGGTGCTCGGGGGGCTTCTCACCCAGCGGGGCGGCCCGGTACAGGGCCGACAGTTCGTCCCAATTGACGCCATCGTCGGTGCAGTGCCATTCAAGTGTCATTGGAACCCCCTCTTGCCGCCGCGCTTCGCGCTGGCGGTGTGTGTCAAAACCCTCAAGCCCCTGCCCTGCCGCGCTGCTTGCCCGACAGAGCCCCAGCCCAGCGCACCAGCCCCTCAGTCATCCTGCGCCGGGTCCAGCCCCGGAAACAGCACCTCGGTGAAGCCAAAGCGGCTGAAATCGCGCACCCGCATGGGGTATAGCTTCCCGATCAGGTGGTCGCACTCGTGCTGCACCACGCGGGCGTGGAAGCCCTCCACGGTGCGCTCGATGGGGTCGCCGAAGGGGTCGAAGCCGCGGTAGTGCAGGCGCTTGTAGCGCGGCACCACGCCACGCAGGCCGGGCACCGACAGGCAGCCTTCCCAGCCCTCCTCCTCTTCGTCGCCCAGCGGGGTCAGCACCGGGTTGCACAGCACGGTGCGCGGCACCAGCGGGGCGTCGGGGTAGCGCGGGTTGGGCGCATCGGTACCAAAGATGACCACTTGCAGGTCGACCCCGATCTGGGGCGCAGCCAGGCCCGCGCCGTTGACGGCGGCCATGGTCTCGAACAGGTCGTGCACCAGCAGGTGCAGGGCATCGCTGTCGAAGTCGGTCACGGGCTGGGCCACGCGCAGCAGGCGCGGGTCGCCCATCTTGAGGATCTCGCGGATCGCCATGTCAGTCTCCGGTTGGGGGGAAAAGCGCCGCTTGCACCGGCGCGTCCTGCGCAGGGGCCGAAGGGGGGAGCTGCGGCGCCTCAGCCGGGGCCGCAGCGGCGGCCGTCGGGGCGCTGGCGGCTGCGCTGGCCGACTCGGTGGGCGCAGCGGCCAGCAAGGCCAGCATGCCGGCTTCGTCAAGCACCGCGACGCCCAGGCTCAGCGCCTTGTCGAGCTTGCTGCCCGCCTCGGCACCCGCCACCACGTAGTCGGTCTTCTTGCTGACCGAGCCGGTGACCTTGGCCCCCGCGGCTTCGAGCAGGTCTTTGGCCTGGTCGCGGCCCAGTGTGGGCAAGGTGCCGGTCAACACCACGGTTTTGCCAGCCAGGGCCGAGCGGGGGGCAGACTCGGCAGCGGGCAAGGCGGCGAGCAGTTCAGCGCGGATCTGGTCCAGCGCCTGCAGCACCTCGGCCTGGCCAGGCTCGGCAACGAAGGCCTGCACGGAGCGCAGCACCTCGGCCGGCAGGTCGGCCTGGTGGATCCAGGCGGCTTGCGGGTCCAGCAACTCGCTGAGGCGGCCCAGGTGGGGCGCCAGTTGCTCGGCGCGCAGCGGCGTCAGCTTGGGCACCTTGAGGGCGCCCAGCAAGCTGGCCAGGCTCAGCTTGTCGGCCAGCGCCGCCACGGGGCGGCCGGTGTCGGGCGGCACCACCCCTTCGGCCACCAGGGTGTCGATGACCTTGCGGTTGTGGTCCTCCTGCAGGAACTCATAGATCGAGGTGGCCACGACGTCTCCCACGTCGGGCAGCACGCGCAACAAGGGCAGCGGCGCGCGGCGCACCCAGTCCAGGCGCCCCAGCCAGTCGGCCAGGGTCTTGCCGGTGGATTCGCCCACATGGCGCATGCCCAGCGCAAACAAAAAGCGCCCCAGGGGCCGCTGCTTGCTGGCGGCGATGCCGTCCAGGATGTTTTGCGCCCATTTGGTGGGCACCTCGTCCCGGCCTTGCAACTCGGCAGCCACACCGTCACGTTCGTCCACACGGCGTTTGACGTCCAAAAACTGCTGCAGCGTCAGCTGGTAGAGGTCGGCCACGCTGTGCAGTTGGTCAAACTCGACCAGGTTGTCGATGTGGCGCTCGCCCAGGCCCTCGATGTCCATGGCGCGGCGGCTGGCAAAGTGGCGGATCGATTCCTTGCGCTGCGCCTTGCAGAACAGGCCGCCGGTGCAGCGCGCCACCACCTCGCCCTCGTCGCGCATGACATGCGAGCCACAGACCGGGCAATGGCGCGGCATGACAAAGCGCAGGTACGGCTCGGGCAAGGCCTCGGCATTCAGGTCCAGCTCGGCGGGGCGGCGCTCGGGCACCACGGCCACCACCTGCGGGATCACGTCGCCGGCCCGGCGCACGATCACCGTGTCGCCCACCAACAGGCCCAGGCGGGCGATCTCGTCCTGGTTGTGCAGCGTCACGTTGGACACCACCACGCCCCCCACGAACACCGGCTCCAGCCGCGCCACCGGGGTGATGGCCCCGGTGCGGCCCACCTGCACATCGATGCCCAGCACCGTGGTCAGCTGCTCCTGGGCCGGGTATTTGTGGGCCACGGCCCAGCGCGGCTCGCGCGTGACAAAGCCCAGGCGGCGCTGCAGCGCCAGGCTGTTGACCTTGTAGACCACGCCGTCAATGTCATAGGCCAGGCGGTCGCGCAGCGCGCCGATCTTCTGGTGAAAGGCCACCAGCTCGGCCGCGCCGTGCGCGATCTGGTCCAGCGCCTCGACCGGAAAGCCCCAGCTTTTGAGCGCCTGCAAGACCTCGAAATGCGTCTGCCAGGCCGGCCCGCCCTGCTCCGCCGGCGTAACCTCGCCCAGACCGTAGGCAAAAAAGCTCAAGGGGCGCTGGGCCGCGATGTTGGAGTCAAGCTGGCGCACCGCACCGGCCGCCGCGTTGCGCGGGTTGACAAACAGCTTGTCGCCGCGCGCGCGCTGGGCCTCGTTGAGGCGCTCGAAATCGGGGCGGCGCATGTAGACCTCACCGCGCACCTCCAGCACCGGCGGGGCGTCGTCGGGCAGTCGCAGCGGGATCTGGCCAATGGTGCGGATGTTGTGGGTCACGTCCTCACCCAGCTCGCCGTCGCCGCGCGTGGCGGCCTGCACCAGCACGCGGTTCTCGTAGCGCAGGTTCATGGCGAGGCCGTCGAACTTGAGTTCGGCCACGTACTCGACCGGCGGCGCGCCCTCGCCCAGGCCCAGCTCGCGTCGGATGCGGGCATCAAAGGCCTCGGCGCCGCTGGCCTCGGTGTCGGTCTCGGTGCGGATGCTCAGCATCGGCACCGCATGGCGCACGCTGCTGAACTGGTCCAACACCCGCCCGCCCACGCGCTGGGTGGGCGAATCGGGGGTCAGCAGCTCGGGGTGGGCCGATTCCAGGGCCTGCAACTCGGCAAACAGGCGGTCGTACTCGGCGTCCGGCAGCGCAGGCTGGTCCAGCACGTAGTAGGCATGGGCCAGCCGGTGCAGTTCGGCCCGCAGCACCGCGGCTCGGGCTTCGGGGCCGGTCGGCAAGGACCCAGGGGCCGCAGCAGCGGCCCCCGGCAACTCAGCTTGGGTCATGGGCGGCTCAGCTGAAAAGGCGGCGCGCCTGGGGCGATCCGGCCGCCAGGTCGCGGCTGTCGAGTGCGTCGTACAGCTGCTCCAGGTCGGTGCCAATGGTGTCCATCGCCTGCTCGGGGATCAGGTTGCCGTTCTGGTCGGTGACCACGCCGTCCATGGCGTCGGCCAGGGCCTGGGCCACCTCGCGCAGGCGGGTGAAGGGGTGCTCGGCCCGCATCACCTGGGGCACGTCCAAGTGCAGCGCGATCTCGCGCAAGGCCGATTGTTCGGGGTCGTCGGCCATGGCGGCCTGGGCGTCGTAGCTCAGACCCAGCAGCGGGGGCAGGCCTGGCGCGGACGCCGGCAGCACCATGCGGCCCGGGATCGCACCCGGCACAAAGCCCTGGCGCGCCGCGTTCTGCTGCACATAACCGGGGCTCCAGGCAGCATGGCGGGCCCGCAGGCTGAAGGACAGCTGGGCATCGTGGTCGCTGGCGAACTGATCGAGCTCGCGACCGCGCGCCACCTCGTGCAGCATGTCGGGGAACTCGGGCGAGGCATTCACCGCGTCGGCAAAGGCCTGGGTCTTCATGACGAACTCGGAGAACTCGATCTCGTTGAGTGCGCCCGTGCGGTTGGCCAGTTGCACACCGGCCTGGAAGGCGGTGTAACGCTGGCCCGGCACGGGGGTTTCCCAGTGCTGGCTGCCCTCGTTGAGGCCTTCGATGGCAAACGGCTTGCTGCCCGCGCGGCGGGTGTGCGGCAAGGCGGCCAGCGCGGCATCGCCGTAGACCGGGGCCTCCAGCGTGAGCGGGGCAATCACATCGATCAGCGAATCCAGGCCGGGCTTGCGCTCCAGCGTGGGCAGGCCCAGGGCGGCCGCGTGGGCGCCGGGTTGGGTGTCGGCAAAGCCGTCTTCCAGGCCCGGTTCAACGCGCTCGGCGCCGGGGGCCTCGGGAGGGGCGTCGGTGGCCTGGGGCTCGGGATCGGGCTTGCGCGGCTCGTTCTTGCGCGAAGTCCAGGTGTTGTAGGCCACCACCGCCGCCAAAATGGCGCCGCCAGCGATGGCCAGGCTGATTTGCAAGGTACTCATGGGGAGGTCTTTTTCCAGAGGCTTGGGTCGTGTGGATTCAGGCTTGGGCCATGGACAGGGCCGACTCCATGTCCACCGCCACGATGCGGGACACGCCTTGCTCCTGCATGGTCACGCCGATCAGTTGCTCGGCCATTTCCATGGCGATCTTGTTGTGGCTGATGAACAGGAACTGCGTGCCCTGGCTCATGCTGGACACCAGCTTGGCATAGCGCTCGGTGTTGGCGTCGTCGAGTGGCGCGTCCACCTCGTCAAGCAAGCAGAACGGGGCTGGGTTGAGCTGGAAGATGGCAAACACCAGCGCGATGGCGGTCAGCGCCTTCTCACCGCCGGACAGCAGGTGGATGGTCTGGTTCTTTTTGCCGGGAGGCTGGGCCAGCACCTGCACGCCCGAGTCCAGGATCTCGTCACCGGTGATGATGAGCTTGGCCGTGCCCCCGCCAAACAGCTCGGGGAACATGCGGCCAAAGTGCTCGTTGACGGCGTTGAAGGTGCCCGACAACAGGTCGCGGGTTTCGCTGTCGATCTTGCGGATCGCGTCCTCCAGCGTGGTCATGGCCTCCACCAGGTCGGCCGACTGGGCGTCCAGGAAGGTCTTGCGCTCGCGCGCAGCGGTCAGCTCGTCCAGCGCCGCCAAGTTGACGGCGCCCAGTGCGGCGATCTCGCGGTTCAGTCGGTCGATTTCCGATTGCAGACCGGTCAGGCGCACCTGGCCCTGCTCGATCGACGCAGCCACCGCCTCCAGGTCGGCGCCGGCGTCGCTGAGCAGGCTGGCGTACTGCTCAAAGCCCAGGCGCGCGGCCTGCTCCTTGAGCTGGAACTCGGTGATGCGCTGGCGCAGAGGTTCGAGCTCACGCTCCACCTGCAGGCGGCGTTCGTCGGTGGCGCGCAGCTGGGCGGTCAGGCCGTCGTATTCGCTGCGGCGCGCGGCGAGGTTCTTCTCGCGCTCCATCTTGCGCTCCAGCGCGTCCTGCAAGCCCCCTTGGGCGGCCGCGTCCGACAGGCGCCCCAGCTCGGCCTGGGCCCGCTGCTCTTCGTCGAGCAAGGCCTCGCCCTGTTGGCGTGCGGTGTCGATGGTGCGCGACAGCTCGCCCCGTCGGGCTTCGAGCGAGCGGCGGGCAAAGGTGGCCTCTTGGGCCTGGCGCTCCAGCGTGCGTTGCTGCTCGCGGCTTTCGGCCAGCTTGCGCTCGGCCTCGATGACGCGTTCGTCCAACTGGGCGTGGCGCTCCTGGGTGTCGGCGAGCTGCATGTCCAGCTCTTCAAAACGGGCCTCGGCGGTGATGCGGCGCTCCTGGATGTCCTCCAGGGCCAGGTCGACTTCGGCGAGGTCGGACTGGATCTGTTCGCTGCGGCTGCGGGTCTGCTCGGCCAGCTGCGACAGGCGCAGGGTCTCGACCTCCAGCTCATGGCGACGGCCCTGCACCTCGGTGGCTTCGCGCCGGGCGGCGACCAGGCGCTGCGAGGCCTCGGCATAGGCCGCCTCGGCGCGCACCAGCGCGCTGCGCGAGTCTTCGGCGATCAGCGCCTGGGCACGCAATTGCTTGTCCAGGTTCTCGATTTCCTGGGCGCGGGCCAGCAGGCCCGACTGCTCGGAATCGGGCGCGTAGAAGGTCACGCCATGCGCCGACACGGCGTGGCCACCCGCCACATAAATGACCTGCCCGGGCGCCAGGTCGGCGCGCTGGGCCAGGGCTTCTTCGAGGCTGCTGGCGGTCAGGCAGCCATGCAGCCAGTCGGCCAGCAAGGCGCGCAGGCTGGCGTCGTGCACGCGCAGCAGGTCGACCAGGCGGGGCGGGCCGCCGCTGACCTCGGGCCGGGGCGCCGACGGCGGGCTGAAAAAGGCCAGCCGCGCCGGCGGTGCGTCGGCACTGCTGTGCCCGAGGAAGCCACGCACCATCTCCAGGCGCGACACCTCGAGGGCGCCCAGGCGCTCACGCAGCGCGGCCTCCAGGGCGTTCTCCCAACCGGGTTCAATGTGCAGACGGCTCCACAGCCCGGCCAGCCCGTCCAGCCCGTGGCGGGCCAGCCAGGGCTGCAGCTTGCCATCGGTCTTGACCTTGTCCTGCAAGGCCTTGAGGGCGTCCAGGCGGGCCGACAGTTCGGCCTGACGCGCCCCCTCGGCGTTCACCGCCTGCTGGCGCTGGCGGCGGTCGTCGTCGAGCTGGGGCACGCTGTCTTGCAGCTCATGCAGGCGGGCCTCGGCCACCTCGGCGGCCTCTTGGGCCTCTTCGAGCTGGCTGCGCAGGGCGTTCAGGCGGGCCTCGTCGGGGGCCGCCAGGGCACTGCGGTCGGCACTGAGCTTGTCGCGGCGCTGGTTCAGGCTGCGCGACTGCTCGTCCAGGCTGCGCTGCTCGGCGGCCAGCACCTGGATCTGCTGCTGCACCTGGGCCACGCTGGCGCGCTGTTCATTGGCACGCTGCTGGCTCAGGCGCAGCGCGTCCTCGAGTTCGGGCAGGCGCATGGCCTGCTCCTCGACCTGGGCGGCCAGCAGCTCGGCGCGCTCTTCGGCGTCCACATCAGCCTCGGCCAGGGTTTCGAGCTGGGCCTCGGCGTCTTCGCGGCGCAAGCCCCACTGGGCCATCTGTTCCTTCAGGGTCACCAGGCGCTGCTGCACGCGCTGGCGGCCTTCGATGACGAAGCGGATCTCGGCCTCGAGCTTGCCCACCTCGGTGCTGGCCTCGTACAACTGGCCTTGCGCCTGGTTGACCTGGTCGCCCGCGGCGTAATGGGCCTGGCGGATGGTTTCGAGGTCGGCCTCGATGTGGCGCAGGTCGGCCACCCGGGACTCGAGGTCGTTCAGGGCCTTGTCGGCATCGGCCTTGACCTTGGCCTGGTCGCCTTCGCTTTCGCGCCGCTTCAGGAACCAAAGCTGGTGCTGCTTGAGCGTGACCTCGCTCTGCAGGGCGTTGTACTTGCGCGCCACCTCGGCCTGCTTTTCGAGCTTGTCGAGGTTGGCATTGAGCTCGCGCAGGATGTCCTCGACCCGGGTCAGGTTTTCGCGCGTGTCGGACAGGCGGTTTTCGGTCTCGCGGCGGCGCTCTTTGTACTTGGACACGCCGGCGGCTTCTTCAAGGAACAGGCGCAGCTCTTCGGGCTTGGACTCGATGATGCGGCTGATCGTGCCCTGACCAATGATGGCGTAGGCGCGTGGCCCCAGGCCCGTGCCCAGAAACACATCCTGCACGTCCTTGCGGCGCACCGGCTGGTTGTTGATGAAGTAGCTGCTGGTGCCGTCGCGGGTCAGCACGCGCTTGACGGCGATTTCTTCGTATTGGTTCCACTGACCGCCGGCGCGGTGGTCGGCGTTGTCAAACACCAGCTCGACGCTGGACCGGCTGGCGGGCTTGCGGGTGGTCGTGCCATTGAAGATGACGTCCTGCATCGACTCGCCGCGCAGTTCACTGGCCTTGCTTTCGCCCAGCACCCAGCGCACGGCATCCATGATGTTGGATTTGCCGCAGCCATTGGGGCCCACCACCCCCACCAGCTGCCCAGGCAGCAGGAAGTTGGTCGGCTCGGCGAACGATTTGAACCCTGATAACTTGATTGAATTGAGACGCACGTCAAACCCTGTTCGGGCTGCAGCGGGGCATCGCCGCTGTCAGCTTGAGGGCCTCCAACCCGCCATGGGCGAAGGCAGCGGTCCGGACGATCCGCGGGGCACGATGTTACCCGAGCCCGCTGCCCTGCTTCACCAGGCCGCGGGCCCTGGCAGCCGCCACCCGCGCCCACGCGGGCCCAGGGGTGCTCCCAGCGCCCCATGGCGGGGGCGGCGACCGACCGGCGGCCTGGCGGCCCCCAGGCCATCGCGCGGGTCATGGCAGCGTGACGGATTCGCCCGAACGCCGCACCATCTGGCCGACGCGGAAGTTCGGGTTGGCCGGGAAGTCGTAGTTCTGGGTCATGCCGCCGGGGTACTCCACCGTCACGACCCAGACCACATGGCGGCCCGCCCGTTCTTCGAGGGCCCGGCCCCCATAGACGCCCCCGGCCGCGCCCGCCACGGTGGCCAGTTGTTTGCCAAAGCCGCCGCCGATCTGGTGCCCGATGGCGGCGCCGATCACGCCGCCCGCGATGGTGCCCAAGGCCCCCGCGTGGCCTTCACGTTCTTCTTCGTTGACGGCGGCCACGGTGCCGCAGCCCTCGCACAGCGTTTGAGCGCGCGGGGCCGGTGGGGGCAGGGGTGCGGCCGCAGGCAGGCCACGGGCCCGGTCGTAGGTGGCGGTGGCGTCGCGGTTGCACTGCATCCGGCTCTCAGGGGTCGACTCCTGATCGCAGATCTGCAGGTCCTGGCGGTAGCGGGCCTGGGCCGATTGGGCCTGGGCGCCCAGCGGGGCGGCCAGGGCCGCGAACAGCAAAGCGCAATGAAGGACGGAAGGGGTGTGGCGCATGGTCATGAACTCGGTGGTGTTGGGGCCTTGTTTATCGCGGCCCCGCGAGCCGCCCAGGCAACGCGCTGTAAGCAGCTGTGCTCAGCCTGCCAGCGTCCCCCAGCAGGGCAGCCCCTGCCCGGCGCGGGCCCGATTCAATTCGTAGCACCTGAAGGTTTTTGTTGCCTTGACCGGCGCGCCTGGCGGCCCAACGGCCCGAACGCGGCCTCGGATTCTGAACTTCATCATTCATTTATCGAATATTGATCTGCATTGCATGTGTGATATAAATTATTTGATATGGAAACCCGCCACCTCGAAGCCTTCTCTGCGGTCATGACCAGTGGCAGCATCACGGGGGCTGCCCGCCTGCTGGAGCGGTCCCAGCCCGCCGTGACGCGGCTCATCCAGGAGCTGGAGGCCGAAATCGGCCACCCCTTGTTCCAGCGCCATGGCCCGCGGGTCACGCCCACTGAGCACGGTTTTGGCCTGCGCGAGGAGGTCGAGCGTGCGCTGGCCAGCCTGCGCCTGGTCAGTGAACGGGCGCGCCAGATTGCGCGCCGCGACGTCCCCAGCCTCGACGTGGTGGCCACCTCGGCCTTGGCCCTGGGTTTGCTGCCCGCTGCGCTGGCCAGCCTGGAATCCCAACAAGGACCGGGGCCGCTGCAACTGCGCAGCACCTCCCCCGAGCAGGTGATGCAAGCCGTGCTCAGCGGCGCCGCCGATCTGGGCCTGTGCAGCCTGCCGCTCGAGCACCGGGGCCTGCAGGTGCACTGGATCGGTCAGGTGCCCTGTGTGGCCGTGCTGCGCGCCGATGACCCGCTGGCCCAGCAGTCGGTGCTGTCCTCACAGGCCCTGGCGGAGCGCCGACTGATCACCCTCAACAACCCCTACCGACTGCGCCACCGGCTGGAGCACGCCCTGCCGTCGCGGCAGCAGTCGGCCCTGATCGAGACCAATTCCTCGGTGAACGCCCAAGCCCTGGTGCGGGCGGGTCTGGGGGTGGCCGTGCTGGAACCCCTGACGCCCCTGAGCCTGCCCGCACCGGATCTGGTGACCCGCCCGCTGGACACCGAGGTGCTGTTTTTCTTTGGCGTCATCACCCTGCAGGCGCGGCCCCGCAACCCCGCGCTGGAGCAGCGTGTCGAGGCCCTGGCCCAGGCGCTGCTGCAGCAGGCCCGCCAGCTGCCGGGCTTCGTCGAACACGCCCCGAGCACCCACACCCATTTGCTGGACGCCGCCCACGGGCGGGTGCCCCAGCCCCCTGCTTCTTCTATTTGACTGCGACAAAGGTTCAAGCCATGAGCACCGCCCCCTCCCCCACCGGCCTGTCGGCCCTGGAAGCCCGCCTTCAACAGGATTTGCAATGGCTGTGCCTGCCTGCCAAACCCTGGGTGCCCCAACACGACCCGGCCGTGCTCGATGTGGCGATCATTGGCGGCGGCATGGCGGGGCTGGCCCTGTCAGCCTCGCTGCGCCACCTGGGGGTGCGCAACCGCATTTACGACCAGGCCCCGGCGGGCTATGAAGGCCCCTGGGCCACCACCGCGCGCATGGAAACCCTGCGTTCGCCCAAAGAGCTGACCGGGCCCGCTCTGGGCCTCGCGAGCCTGACCTTCCGCGCCTGGTTCGAGGCCCAGTTCGGCCTGGCCGCCTGGGACGCGCTGGACAAGATCCCGCGCCTGCAGTGGGCCGACTACCTGCGCTGGTACCGGCAGGTGCTGGACCTGGACGTGCAGAACCAGCACCGAGTCAAGGCCGTGCTGCCCCAGCCCGATGGCACCGTGACGCTGGCCTTGCTCAACGAGGCCGCGTCGCCAGCCCAGGCGCTGACGGTGCGCGCCCGCCACGTGGTGCTGGCCACGGGGCGCGACGGCCTGGGCGGCGCCTGGGTACCAGACTGGGCGCACCAGTTGCCGCGTGATCGCTGGCACCATTCTTCGGATGTGTGGGACGGCGAAAGCCTGCGCGGCCTGCGCGTGGCCGTGGTGGGCGGGGGCTCGTCGGCCATGGACGCCGCCGCCACCGCACTGGAACACGGTGCCCAGCGCGTCGACCTGCTGATCCGCCGCACCGACCTGCCGCGCATCAACAAGGGCAAGGGCGCGGGCCACCCCGGCATGATCCACGGCTACCCCAGCCTGCCCGACGAATGGAAATGGCGCTTCCGCCACTACATCAATGTGCAGCAGGTGCCGCCGCCGCACGGCAGCACGCTGCGGGTTTCGCGCCATGCCAATGCCCATTTCCACCTGGGCACGCCGGTGAAGGGCGCCGAGGTGCGCGCCGACGGCGCGCTGAAGCTGGACACCGGCAAGGGCCCGCTGGCGGCGGATGTGGTGCTGTTCAGCACCGGCTTCCGCACCAACTGGGCCCTGCGCCCCGAGTTCGCGGCCATCGCCCCGCATGTGCGCCAATGGAGTGACCGTTACCAGGCGCCCGCAGGCCTCGAGGACGCCGAGCTCGACCAATCGCCCGACCTGGGCCCGCTGTTCGAGTTCCAGCCCAAGACCCCGGGCGCGCTGCCCGGTCTGGAGCGCGTGCATTGCTTCTGCTACGCCGCGGCCTTGTCCCAAGGTGCGGGCGCAGGCGACATTCCGCAAATCAGCGATGGCGCCCAGCGCCTGGCCCGTGGCCTGGCCGCCGAACTGCTCAAAGAGGACGCCGCCCTGCACTTTGCCGCCATGGAGCGTTACGCCGACCCCGAACTGGACGGCGAGGAATGGACGCCTGCGAGCTTCCCGGCCTACGAGGAAGCGGCCACCGACGCAACGCAGGTCGCGGCATGACGCTCTGGTTCCTGCGCCGCCTGGCCCAGGCCGCGGGGGTGGTGCTGCTGATGACGGTGATCGTCTTCGTCGGCATGCACGCCATCGGCAACCCGATCGACATCCTGATCGGTGACGACCTGAACCAGCAGGAGCGGCTGGAGGCCATCGCCCGGCTCGGGCTGGACCAACCCCTGTGGCGCCAGTACCTGGCCTTCCTCGACGGCGCGGTGCACGGGCAGCTGGGCCGCAGCTTTGTCTACCAGGAAGAAGCCATCCACCTGATCCTGCAACGCCTGCCCGCCACGGTGGAGCTGGCCGTGATCGCATTGCTGATGGCGGTGCTGCTGGGCGTGCCGCTGGGACTGGTGGCCGGCATGTGGCCTGAGCACCCCGCGTCCAAGGCCCTGATGGCCGGGTCGATCCTGGGCTTCTCGCTGCCGGCTTTCTGGGTCGCGCTGATGCTGATCATGTTGTTCAGTGTGCATCTGGGCTGGCTGCCCGCCAGTGGACGCGGCGCCACCGTGACGGTGGGCGGCGTGGCCTGGTCCTGGTTGACCCTGGATGGCTGGCAACACCTGCTGCTGCCCGCGTTCAACCTGGCCTTGTTCAAGATCTCGCTGGTGCTGCGCCTCACGCGGGCCGGCGTGCGCGAGGTGATGCCGCAAGACTTTGTGAAGTTCGCGCGTGCCAAGGGCCTGTCGCCGGCGCGGGTGCTGTTGGTGCATGTGCTGCGCAACACCTTGATTCCGCTGGTCACCGTGCTCGGCCTGGAGCTGGGCTCGACCATTGCCTACGCGGTGGTGACCGAAAGCATTTTTGCCTGGCCCGGTGCTGGCAAGCTGATCCTGGACAGCATCAACGCCCTGGACCGCCCGGTGGTGGTGGCCTACCTGATGGTGGTGGTGCTGATTTTTGTCACCCTGAACCTGGTGGTGGACGTGCTCTACAAATGGCTGGACCCGCGCGTGCGGCTGGAGGGGGCCGCATGAGCGCCCCCCGCCCCCCGATCAAGGTGCCCCTCGGCACCCCGCCCTCGGCGACTGCGGCCCCCCCACGCGGCCGCGAAGACCGCCCCCTGTGGTGGCGCCTGGGCGCCGAATTTGTGCGCTCGCGCGTGGCGCTGGGCGGCCTGCTGGTGCTGCTGGCGGTGTTGCTGCTGGCCCTGGCCGCGCCGTGGATCACCCCCCAGAACCCCTATGACCTGATGCAGCTCGACGTGCTGGACGCGCGCCTGCCGCCCGGCAGCCGCCAGGGCAGCGACCAGTACACCTACTGGCTGGGCACCGACGGCCAGGGACGCGACCTGTACTCGGCCATCGTCTACGGCCTGCGCATCAGCTTGCTGGTGGGGGTGGGCTCGGCAGCGGTGGCGGCCGTGCTGGGCACCTTGCTCGGCCTGCTGGCCGCGTACGCGGGCGGCCGGGTGGACGCATTGCTGATGCGCCTGGTCGACCTGCTGCTGTCTTTTCCCAGCATCCTGATGGCGTTGATGATCCTGGCCTACCTGGGCAAGGGTGTGGGCAATGTGATGCTGACCCTGGTGCTGCTCGAATGGGCCTATTACGCCCGCACCGCGCGCGGCCAGGCGCTGGTCGAAACCCGCCGCGAATACGTCGAGGCCGCGCGCGGCCTGGGCCTGTCGCGCGCGCGCATCGTGCTGGGCCACATCCTGCCCAATTGCCTGCCACCGCTGCTGGTGATTGGCGCCCTGCAGGTGGCGCGCGCCATCACGCTGGAGGCCACGCTGTCCTTTCTGGGGCTGGGCGTGCCGATCACCGAGCCCTCGCTGGGCCTGCTGATCGCCAACGGCTACCAGTACCTGCTGTCCAACGAGTACTGGATCAGCGTCTTCCCTGGCCTGGCCCTGCTGGCCACCATCGTCGCCATCAACCTGGTGGGCGACCAACTGCGCGACGTGCTGAACCCGAGGCTGAGCAAATGACCGCCCCCGACATCACCCTCGAGGTGCGCGACCTGCACACCCGCTTCCACACCCGCGAGGGCGTGCTGCCCGTGGTCGATGGCCTGAGCTTCACCCTGCGCCGCGGCCAGGTGCTGGGCCTGGTTGGCGAGTCGGGCTCAGGCAAGTCGGTGACCGGCTTTTCGATCATGGGCCTGGTGGACCCACCCGGCCGGGTCGAGGGCGGGGAGCTGCTGTTCCAGGGCCAGGACCTGCGCCAGCTGAGCCCGCGTGAACGCCGCGCGCTGCAAGGCAACCGCCTGGCCATGATTTTCCAGGACCCCATGGCCACGCTGAACCCGGTGCTGCGCATCGACGCCCAGATGATCGAGGCCGTCAAGGCCCACCGCCCGGCCAGCACCAAGGAAGCCCGCCAATTGGCCCGCGACACCCTGGCCAGCATGGGCATCCCCAGCCCGGACGAACGCCTGCGCGCCTACCCGCACCAACTGTCCGGCGGCATGCGGCAACGCGTGGCGATTGCCATCGCCCTGCTGCACGGGCCCGACCTGATCATTGCCGACGAACCCACCACCGCGCTGGACGTGACCCTGCAGGCGCAGATCCTGTCGGAGGTGCAGGCCCTGGTGCGCGAACGAGGCACCGCGCTGATCTGGATCAGCCACGACCTGTCGGTGGTGGCGGGCCTGGCCGACCAGATTGCCGTCATGTACGCGGGCCGCATCGTCGAGCACGGCACGGTGGACGAGGTGCTGGACCACCCCCAGCACCCCTACACCCAGGGCCTGATCGGCAGCCTGCCCAGCGCCAACCAGCGCGGTGCGCGCTTGCGCCAGATCAGCGGCATGGCGCCCAGCCTGCTGAACATGCCCAGCGGCTGCGCTTTTGCACCACGCTGTGCGCGGGCCAGTGCGGCCTGCGACAGCCGCCCCGACATCAGCCACCCGCGCACCGACGCCCCGGCGCACCAGGTGCGCTGCCACCACCCGGGCCCTGCCCCACTGGGAGCCCCCGCATGAGCGCCGTCCTCACCCCTGCCGCCCCCTTGAACAACGCCGCGCCTCTGGTCGAGTTGCGCGGCGTGCAGCAGCACTTTGGCCTGCGCGCCCCGCGCGGCTGGCTGGGTCGCCAGCTTCAGCGCGTGACCCAGGCCGCTCCGCCCCCGGTCACGCGGGCCGTCGACGGGGTCGACCTCAGCGTGCAGGCGGGCGAAGTCGTGGGCGTGGTGGGCGAATCCGGTTGTGGCAAATCGACCCTGGGCCGCATCGCGGCAGGCCTGCTGACCCCGACGGGCGGCAGCGTGCAGGTGCTGGGCAAGCCTCTGGAAAGCCTGACGCCCGTCGAGCGCCTAGCCGCCCGGCTGCGGGTGCAGATGGTGTTCCAGGACCCCAACGCCAGCCTGAACCCCCGCCTGCGCGTGGACCGCATCGTGGGCGAAGCGCCGCGCCTGCACGGCCTGACCGACGCCGCGGGCCTGGACGACTACGTGTGCGCCCAGTTGCAGCGTGCGGGGCTGGACCCAGCCCTGCGGCAACGCTACCCACACCAGTTCAGCGGTGGGCAACGCCAGCGCATCGGCATCGCACGGGCATTGGCCGTGCAACCCGCGATGCTGGTGTGCGACGAGGCCGTGGCGGCGCTGGACGTGTCGATCCAGGCCCAGATCCTCAACCTGTTCATGGACCTGCGCGACCAGTTGGGCCTGGCCTACCTGTTCATCAGCCACGACCTCGGCGTGATCCACCACCTGTGCGACCGCGTGGTGGTGATGTACCTGGGCCGCGTGGTGGAGAGCGCGCCGGCCGAGGCGCTGTTCGCCCACCCGGCCCACCCCTACACCCAGGCGCTGCTGGCCGAGATCCCGCGCATCGGCCAGCGCCGCACCCGGTTTTCGGCCCTGCAAGGCGAGATCCCCAGCCCCTTGGCACCGCCCCCGGGCTGCCACTTCCACCCGCGCTGCCCGCAGGCCCAGGCCCGCTGCCGCGAAGAAGCGCCCCAGCTGCGCGGCATCGCGGTGCGCCACGCGGTGGCCTGCCACCTGCACCACGCGCCATGACGCAGCCCGCGCACTGATCTGCCCCACCCACCTGATTCCCACACTGCCCACCCGAGAGGCCCTCATGAACGTTCCCCACCACCGCCTGGCCCTGGTCGCCGGCCTGCTCGCTGCCTTGGGCGGCCTGGCCCAAGCGCAGAACCTGTCGATTGCCTTTGCCGACCCACTGAGCTCGCTGGACCCCCAGCTCAACAACCACGCGGGTGACCGCTCGCTGGCCCTGCACTTCTGGGACTCCATCGTCAACTCGCGTGACGGCGGCAAGCTCGAACCCGCGCTGGCCAGCAGCTGGAAGTCCTTGGACGAGCGCACCTGGGAATTCAAGCTGCGCACCGACATCAAGTGGCAGGATGGCACGCCGTTCACGGCGGACGACATCGTGTTCTCCTTCCAGCGCGCCCGCAATGTGCCGGGCAGTGTCGCGTCCTACACCGGGGCCTTGCGCACGGTCGAGTCGGTCACCGCACGCGACGCCCACACGGTGGTGATCAAGACCAACACCCCCAACCCCATGCTGCCGCTGGAGATCGCGTCGGTGTACGTGGTCAGCAAGCAGGTCGGTGAGAAGTCCAAAACCGAGGACTACAACGCCGGCCGCGCCATGGTCGGCACGGGCCCCTACAAATGGGTGTCCTACACCCCGGGAGACCGCACTGTGATGGAGCGCAACCCCCAGTACTGGGGCCCCAAGCCCGCCTGGGACAAGGTCAGCTACCGCTTCATCAACAACGGCGCGGCCCGCACCGCAGCCCTGCTGGCCGGCGATGTGGACGTGATCGACAAGGTCGCCGTCACCGATGTGGACAAGCTGCGCAAGAACCCCAACGTGGCGGTCTACACCTACCCGGGCCTGCGCGTGCTGCTGGTGCAGCCGAGCTTCCGCGCCGGCCCCAATGAATTCATCACCGACAACGCGGGCAAGCCCCTGGCGCAAAACCCGCTGCTCGACGTGCGGGTGCGCCAGGCACTGTCGCTGGCCATCAACCGAAAAGCGATTGCCGAGCGCATCCTGCAAGGCACGGTGACCGTGGCCAACCAATGGATGCCCAAGGGCAGCTTTGGTTTCAACCCCGACATCCCCGAGATCCCGAACGACCCCGAGCAAGCCAAGAAGCTGCTGGCGGCGGCGGGCTTCCCGGACGGCTTCAAGATCAGCATCCATGTGCCAGGCGACCGCTACCCGCAGGCCCCCGAAAGCGCACAGGCCGTGGCCCAGTTCTGGACCCGCATCGGCGTCAAGACCCAGGTCGAGGTGGTGCCCTGGTCGGTCTATGCGGGCAAGGCCAACAAGAACGAGTACGCCGTGAGCGTGCTGGCCTGGGGCAACGGCACCGGTGAAGCCGCCTACGGCCTGCTCAACGCGTTCGCCAGCGCCGACCCCAAGCGGGGCCGCGGCGCCTCGAACTGGGGCCGCTACAGCAATGAATCGGTCGACAAGGCCCTGGATGCGGCCACCGTGGAGTTCGATGCCAAGCGCCGCGAAGCCATCCTGCGCCACTCGGCCAAGCTGGTCACCGACGACGTGGGCGCCATCCCGCTGTTCCACTACCAAAACATCTGGGCTGCCAAAAAAGGCCTGAAGGTGGTGCCGCTGCTCAGCGACCGCACCACCGCGATGCAGGTCAGCCGACTGGCCAAGTAAGGCGCAACGGCCATGAGCCTCACGCCCCAACTTCGGGTCGAACCCGCGGACGCGCTGATCGACGAGCCGCGCCAGATCCGTGCCAGCGGTCTGCGCCCCGGTGAAACCGTGCGCCTGCAAAGCCGCACCGTGCGCGGCCCCGGCGTGCTGTGGCAGGCCGAGGCGCATTTTCAGGCCGACGCCAACGGCACGCTGGACCTGTCGCGCGATGCCCCCCTGGCCCTGCCCGTGCCCGCCTACACCGGGGTGTCGGCGCTGGGCCTGATCTGGGCCCAGGCCCCGACGGCGCCGGGCGCTTCGCGCGAGGTGTTCCCGGCCGAACCCGGTGCCGCGCTGCACACCACCCTGAGCCTGCACCGAGGCCCGGACACCCTCGCCCAGGCCCTGTTGGTGCAACAACTGGCGGGGCCCGGTGTGCAGCGCCGCGAAGTGCGCGAGCACGGCCTGGTCGGCAGCCTCTGGACCCCGGCCGGACCAGGCCCGCACCCGGCGGTGCTGGTGCTCAATGGCTCGGGAGGCGGCATCAACGAGGCCCGCGGCGCGCTGTACGCCTCGCGCGGCTATGCCGCGCTGGCACTGGGCTACTTCAAGGCCCCTGGCCTGTCGGACTACATCTCCAACACGCCGCTGGAGTACTTTGAGACGGCGCTGCACTGGCTGCACCGCGAACTGCGGCCCGCCCACGGGTTTGTCGCGCTCAGCGGCCAGTCGCGCGGCGGCGAACTGGTGCTGCTGCTGGGGTCGCGCTTCCCGACGCTGGTGTCGGCCGTCATTGGCTATGTGCCGTCGGCGGTGGTCAACTGTGCACAGAACGCCTGCGACCCGGCGCTGGGCCGCGAAGGCTGGGCCTGGCTACACCACGGCCAGCCGATTCCCCACATCTGGACCGACAACCGCACGGCCACCTGGGCGCCTTGGGACCACGGACCCGAACCACGCCGGCACGCCGCGGCCCTGCTGACCTCCTTGCAAGACCCCGACGCCGTGGAGCGCGCCCGCATCCCGGTGGAACGCATCCAGGGACCGGTGCTGCTGCTGAGCGCCGGCGACGATGGCTCCTGGCCCTCCAGCCTGTACAGCCGCATGGTGGTCGACCGCCTGGCCCAGCACCAACACCGCTGGCCCGTGCAGCAGGTGGACGCGCCGGAGGCCGGCCACAGCATCGTCTTCCCCACCGTGCCGACCACCCAGCTGACCTATGCCCACCCGGTGTCCGGCCGGCTCAGCACCACCGGCGGCCAACCGGCCGCCAACGCCCAGGCCGATCAGGCCTCATGGACGGCCGTGCTGGCCTTTTTGCAACAGGCCGTGGCCGACCACGCGGCGGCGCAGGCCTGCCCCCCCAACACTTCTCACTGAAAGCCCCCCATGAGCACAGACTTGATGGATTCCCTGGTGCCCCTGGCCCCGACCGATGCCCTCTACACCACCCGCCACCAGCGCGACAAAGTCGTGGCCGCCACCCAAGGCAGCCACCAGGCCCTGTTCGACCCGGCCCTGCCGGGCCTGAGCCTGGGCGAACGCCTGCATGTGGCCTTGTCGATGGCCCAGACCGTGGGCGTCGAGGCCCTGAGCGCCCACTATGCCCAGGCCTTGCGCGAGCACGGGCCGGTGCAGGATTCGGGCCGGCTGGCCGCCGCCCGCACCTTCGCGCACACCCTGACGGTGGACCCTTTGGCCGGTGACCGCGAGGCCCTGCTGCGCCTGCCCGAGGCGGGCTTCAGCACCGCCGACAGCGTGGCCCTGGCGCAGTTGATCGCCTATGTCAGCTACCAGGTGCGCGTGCTGGCCGGTTTGCAGGCCATCCAGGCCCTGGGCAGCACCGAGGTGACCCCGGCGACCGCCGACGAGGCGCCTTTCGTGCACCCGGCCCACCTGCCACCGCCGGGCCAGGTGCTCAACATCAAGGGCTTCACCAGCGCCACCCTGGGCTGGAAAGCCTGGCTGCCGGTGCTGGACCTGGCCCAGGCCACACCCGAACAGCTGGCCGTGTTGGACACCAGCCACCCCAAGGCCCGCAGCTCGGACTACTACCTGCTGCTGACCCAACAGCCGCGCATCCTGCAGGAGCGGTCGACCGTCTTCAACGCGATCATGTACGCGCCGGGGGGCCTGTCGCGGGCCGAGCGCGAACTGGCCAGCGCCGTGGTGTCGCGCGTCAATGGCTGTGTGTACTGCGCGTCAGTGCACGCGCAACGCTTTGAGCAACTGACCAAGCGCAATGACGTGATTGCCCAGGTCTTTGAGCAGCCGGAGGGCGCAGGCACCAACGCCCGTGAACGCGCCATCGTCGACCTCTCGATCGCCCTGACCCGAGACCCGGCGGCCTTCGGGGCCCAGGACCTGCAGGCCGTGCGCGCCGCGGGCCTCAATGACCTCGAGGTGTTGGACCTGATCCACGCCGTGGCCATTTTTGCCTGGGCCAACCGCTTGATGCTGAACCTCGGCGAGCCCGTCGTCGGCGGCTGAGGCCTGCGGGTCCCAAATGGCGCCGCGCGGGCCGCGCCACGGCCTCAGGGTCGACGGTGCGCGGGCGCCCGTGAGGCATCCCCCGCGCCCGCGGCACAGCAAGCCGGCCCCAAGCGCGTGCCGGCCTTGGCGCCTGGCCACCTGGCCACCTGGCCGCTTGGCCGCTTGGTCGCTTGGTCGCTTGGTCGCCCGGGACGTTTGCACTTTTCAGAGGCTGGTGGCAGCCTTGCTCCGTCTTGCTCCGTCTTGCTCCGTCTTGCTCCGTCTAGCTCCGTCTAGCTCCGTCTAGCTCCGTCTAGCTCCGTCTAGCTCCGTCTAGCTCGGCTTTTACCGCGTTCTCAAGGCTTCGCCTTGCCGGGGCGCTGCGGCACCAGCGCCCGCTGACAGCCCGGTGTACCGCCCCTCATGCTCCCCCCGACCGCTGGGGCTGCGCCCGCCACGGCCACCTTCAAGAGGCCTCGGTGAAGGCCGCCCTCCGGCAACCAACACCCACAGGGCCACCGCCCGGAATTGAGGGCGCCCGAACGCCCGCCCCACCCCACCCCACGCCACGCGGTGCCGGGGCTGGCGCGGTGAAGCGGTCGGAGGCGCTGTCGGAGGTGGTGTAGAGGGCGCCGCCGGAGGGCAGCTGGGCGGCCCGGCCCGGGCAGGTCAGTCGGTGACGTGCCCGGACAGGGGCGCACTGGGCGCACTGGGCGCGCGGCTCAGCTCATTGTTGCCATCCACCAGCACCCGCAGCATGCCCATGAACACGGCCCGTTGGGCCTCGGGCAGCGGCTCCAGCATGCGGGCCTGCGCGCGCAACATGCCGGGCTCCACGGCCTGCAACAGCGCCACCCCGTCGTCGGTGAGGGTCAGCATGCGCACGCGCCGGTCAGTGGGCGAGGCATTGCGCTGCATCCAGCCCCGCGCTTCGAGGCGGTCAATCACACTGCCGATGGTCGAGGTGTCGAAGCCGATCGTGCGTGCCAGCGTGCGCTGGTCCACGCCCGGCTGGCGTTGCACAGCGGCCAGGGCGGCGTACTGCACAGGGGTCACGCCATGCTCCTGCGTCTCTTCCAAAAACACCGCCACGGCAATCTGCTGCAAGCGACGGATGTGAAAACCAGGCAGGTCTTCCAGCGACGGGGTCGAGCTCATTGAACGGGCGGGCATGAACGAAAGCGGACAGACAAGGGGCGGCCAGCAGGGCCAAGGGTTTGTACGGACTTGTGGAATTTGATTCTAATCCACACAATCGTCAGCATACTGTCTATCAGCACACGGCTGATGTAAGGCCTGTTGGTCACCGTCTCGAAAGGAAGCCCCCATGTCCCCTCCCCACAGTCCCCAGGCCCCGGTGATCGTCGCCGGTGGCGGCATTGGCGGCCTGGCCGTGGCCTTGTCCCTGGTGCGCCAGGGTTTCCAGGTCAAGGTGCTTGAGCAAGCCGCCGAGCTGGGCGAGATCGGTGCCGGCATCCAGCTCGGCCCCAACGCCTTCCATGCCTTTGACGCGCTGGGCGTGGGCGAGAAAGCGCGCAGCCGCGCGGTGTTCACCGACTACATGGTCATGCACGATGCGCTCGACGAGTACCAGGTCGGCAAGATCCCGACCGGTGAGGCTTTCCGCCAGCGCTTCGGCAACCCCTACGCGGTGATCCACCGGGTGGACGTGCACAACGCCCTGCTGGAGGGCGTCCAGGAAACCGGTCAGGTCGAGTTTGTGACCTCCACCCGCGTGACCCGCATCGAGCAGGACGCTTCCGGCGTGACCGTGCATGACCAAAACGGCCAGGCCCACCACGGGGTGGCCGTGATCGGGGCCGACGGCGTCAAATCGGTGGTGCGGGCCCAGTACCTCAACGACCCGGCCCGTGTCACTGGCCATGTGGTCTACCGTGCCGTGGTCGACAAGGCCGACTTCCCGGCCGACCTGCAGTGGAACGCGGCCAGCATCTGGGTCGGGCCCAACTGCCACCTGGTGCACTACCCCCTGCGGGGCGGCGAACAGTACAACGTGGTGGTGACCTTCCACAGCCGCCAGCAGGAGGAATGGGGCGTCACCGATGGCAGCAAGGAGGAAGTCCAGAGCTACTTCCAGGGCATCTGCCCCAAGGCGCGCCAACTGATCGACCTGCCCAAGAGTTGGCGCCGCTGGGCCACGGCCGACCGCGAGCCCGTGGCGCAGTGGACGTTTGGCCGCGCCACCCTGCTCGGCGACGCCGCCCACCCCACCACGCAGTACATGGCCCAGGGTGCCTGCATGGCCCTCGAAGACGCGGTCACGCTGGGCGAGGCCTTGCGCGTCAACGGCAACGACCTGCCGCGTGCCTTTGCCCAGTACGAGCGCTCGCGCATCCCGCGCACCGCGCGCATCGTGCTGTCCGGCCGCGAGATGGGCCGCCTCTACCACGCCAAGGGCGTGGAGCGCCTGGTGCGCAACGATTTGTGGAAAGGCCGCAGCCCCGAGCGTTTTTACGACGCCATGGAGTGGCTGTATGGCTGGAACGTCAGCAACTGCTTGAGCGCATGAGGATCACAACATGAACGAACTTGGCCGCCTCGAAGACCTGCCCCAAGACTACCGCGACGCGTTGAAGGCACAGAACCTGGTACCGCTGTGGCCCAGCCTGCGCGCCGTCTTGCCACCCGGCAAACCGCGCCCCAACACACGTGCCACCGCCTGGTCCTACCAGGCCTTGCGCCCGCTGCTGATGCAAGCCGGCCAGCTGACACCGATCGAAAAAGCCGAGCGCCGCGTGCTGGTGCTGGCCAACCCGGGCCACGGCCTCGACAAGATGCAGGCCAGCGCCGCCATCTACCTGGGCATGCAGTTGCTGCTGCCGGGCGAGTGGGCGCCGTCGCACCGCCACACCCCCAACGCGGTGCGCATGATCGTCGAGGGTGAAGGCGCCTACACCACGGTGGACGGCGAAAAATGCCCCATGAGCCGGGGCGACCTGATCCTCACCCCCACCGGCCTGTGGCACGAACACGGCCACGACGGCAGCGAGCCCGTGGTCTGGCTCGATGTGCTGGACCTGCCCCTGGTTCACTACATGGAGGCGTCCTACCACGTGGACGGACCGCGCCAGACCGTGCACCCCGGCAGCGGCCACCGCAGCCACGCCCATGGCGGTTTGCTGCCCACCCCCGTCTTTGAGCGCAGCCGCAAGGCCTACCCGATGTTGCGCTACCCCTGGGTCGAGGCACGCGCTGCGCTGCAGGCCCTGGCCGCCGACCAACCCACGCTGGACGCCGTGCAACTGACCTACAGCAACCCCGCCACCGGCGGCGACGCCGAAAACATCCTGGGCTTTTATGCCTTGATGCTGCGCCCGGGCCAAACCCTGAACCTGCCCGCCCGCTCGCCGGCCAGCGTGTTCCATGTGATCGAGGGCGGCGCCCAGGTGCGCATTGAGGAGCAGGTGTTTGACCTCGCCGAGGCCGACACCTGCTGCGCGCCCGGCTACACGCCCATCACCTTGGTCAACGCCTCGGCCAGCGCACCGGCCTTTGTGTTCATTGCCGACGAGTCGCCACTGCACCGCAAGCTGGGCGTTTACGAAACGCGCTGAGCCCCCTCGAATTGAAACCTCCCTGCTGACCACCCACCCCTTGTTTTGCCCATGAGCACCGAACCCACCTACCTCTGGAACCCGCCCGCCGTTCAGTCCCTGCCCGTGCAGGGCAGCCGCCAGCGCCTGCCGATCAACCGCCTGTTTTTTGTTGGCCGCAATTACCACGCCCACGCCATCGAGATGGGCAAGCCGGTCGACAAGACCGTCGAGCGGCCGTTTTACTTCACCAAGGCGCCTCAGACCCTGGTCGAGAGCGGCGCCACCGTGGCCTACCCACCGGGCACCAGCAACTTCCACTTCGAGATGGAGCTGGTGCTGGTGGTGGGCAAGCCGGGCTTCCGGGTGCGGGCCGAAGACGCGCACGAGCTGATCTACGGCTACGCGCCAGGCCTGGACATGACCCGGCGCGACCTGCAACTGGTGGCCCGCGACAAGGGCCGCCCCTGGGACCTGGGCAAGGACGTCGAGCAATCGTCCGTCTGTGGCACCGTGGTGCCGCTGCCGGGCCAGGTGATCGAGCAAGGCGAGATCGCGCTCAGCGTCAATGGCGACACCAAGCAAAAGTCGGATGTCGACAAACTGATCTGGAACCTGCGCGAAATCATCGCCGACCTGTCCCAGTTCTACCACCTGCAGCCAGGTGACCTGATCTACACCGGCACCCCGGAAGGCGTGGGCGCCGTGCTGCCCGGTGACTTGATCGAGGGCCATGTCGCGGGCGTGGGCACCATCAGCCTGCGCATTGGCGCGGCGGAGTGAGGGCCTGGGCATGAAGCTCTACAACTTCTTTCGCAGCGGCACCTCCCACCGGCTGCGCATCGCGCTCAACCTCAAGGGCCTGAAGCCCGAGTACCTGGCCGTCGACCTGCGCCGGGACGAACACCTGGGCGCGGCCTTCAAGGCCGTCAACCCCCAGGGCCTGGTGCCCGCCCTGGTGCTCGACGGCGGCGAGGTGCTGATCCAGACCCCCGCCATCCTCGAGTGGCTCGAAGAAACCCACCCCCAGCCGCCCCTGCTGCCCACCGACGCCGCCGGCCGGGCCCGGGTGCGCGCGCTGGCCGCCTTGGTGGCCTGCGACATCCACCCGGTCAACAACCGCCGCATCCTCGAAACCCTGCGCCACCAGTTTGGCGCCGACGAGGCCGCCATCAACGCCTGGTGCGGGCGCTGGATCAGCGACGGCTTCGACGCGCTGGAGGCCCTGCTCGCGGCCGACCCGCAACGGGGCAGATTCTGCTTCGGTGACCGCCCCACGCTGGCCGACGTCACCCTGGTGCCGCAGATCGAGAGCGCACGCCGCTTCCAGGTGGACCTGGGCCGCTGGCCCCGCCTGAGCGCCATCGACGCCGCGTGCGCCGCCCTGCCGGCCTTTGCCGACGCGGCGCCTGGGCGCCAACCCGACGCCGGCTGAGCCGCCCCGGTTCACGCAGCCCCACCCGCCCCTCATCAGCACAGAGACAACCATGAACTTTTCCCCCACCCCACGCCGCCCGCTGCTGCGGATGGCGCTTTCGTTGGCCTGCGCGGGCCTGGCCGTTCCTGCGCTGGCCCAGGGCACCGACTACCCCAACAAGCCGGTCACCGTCTACACCGCCTTTGCGGTCGGCAGCGGGCCCGATGCGGTGCTGCGCCTGGTGGCCAACCGCCTCGCCCAGCAGTGGAAGCAGAGCGTCACCGTGGACAACCGCCCCGGCGGCGGTGGCTTCATCGCCATCGAGGCGGTGCGCCGGGCGCCCCCCGACGGCCACAGCTTGGTGCAGCTGGACAGCGAACACCTGGCCGCCCTGCCCTCGCTCTACCCATCGCGCCATCTCGAAACGCTCAAGGCCTTTGACCCGGTCGCGCCCCTGTTCCGCACCCCGTTCATGGTGGCGGTGTCGGCCCAATCGCCCTGGAAGAACGTCAGCGACCTGCTGGCCGCCGCCAAGGCCAAACCGGGCTCGGTGAGCTACGGCTCCTGGGGCGTGGGCAGCCCTGGCCACCTGGGCGCCGAATGGCTGGAAATGCTGACCGGCGTCGAAATGGTGCACGCGCCGTACAAGGAGGTCAGCCAGCTCTACACCTCGGTCGCCAACGGCGACGTGGGCTGGAGCTTTGCCAGCATCCCCTCGAGCCAGGGCGTGTACAAGGCCGGCAAGCTGCGTTACCTCGCGGTGGCCGCGCCCAAGCGCATCCCCCAACTGCCCGAGGTGCCCACGGTGGCCGAAGCCGGCGGCACGGCCGCCCTGGACGTGAACTCTTTTGTGTCCCTGCTGGCCCCCAAGGGCGTGCCGGCCGCGGTGCGCGCCAAGATCCACGCCGATGTGCTCAAGGTGCTGGCCGAACCCGAGGTGCGCGAGCGCTTCAACACCTTCGCCTTCGAGCCCCTGAACTGGTCGGTGGAGGAGATCCTCAAGCAGGCCGACACCAAGGCCACCCAGTACCAGGCCCTGATCAAGAAGGCCAACATCAGCCTCGACTGAGGCGATGGTGATGGCGCGGACGCGGGACGGCTCGCCGGCTGCCCAACGGCTGGTCCCGGGTTTGGCGGGCGCCCGGTGGGCAGGGCCTCGCCTCGGTTGCGCCTCAGTCCGGGTTCAGCCAGCCCTGCAGGCCCTGGATGGTGTCGCGGATGAAGCCCCAGGTCAGCTGCATGCGCGCCTGGTGCTTGGCCTCGGCCGGCATCGACATCCAAAAGGTGCGGGTGAAACGCGCCTGACCGGGCAACACAGGCACCAGCTCAGGGTCGCGTGACGCGACAAAGGCTGGCAGCACGGCCAGGCCCGCGCCGGCCTTCACGGCCTCGTACTGGGTCAGGATGCTGGTGCTGCGCAGCGCAAAGCGCTCGGGGCGGTGCAGTTCGTCCAGCAGTTGCAGTTCTTTGGTGAACAGCAGGTCGTCCACATAACTGATGAACGCATGGCCGCGCAGGTCCTCCCGGGTCTCGATGCGGGGCTGCGACGCCAGGTAGCGGCGCGAGCCGTACAACTGCAGCACGTAGTCGGTCAGCTTGCTGACCAGCACCGGCCCGCGGGTCGGCCGCTCGAGCGAGATGACGATGTCCGCCTCGCGCCGCGACAGGTGCAGCAGGCGCGGCAAGGCCAGCAGGTCCACCGCCAGCCCCGGGTATTGCAGACTCAGCTGCGCCAACTGAGGGGCCAGCACCACGGTGCCAAAGCCCTCGGTGGTGCCAATGCGCACCAGGCCGCTGGGGCCCTGCTCGCCGACCCGCACGCTGCGCTCCACCTGGCGCACGGCGGCCTCCATGGCCTCCACCTGGGGCAGCAGTTGGCGGCCCGCCTCGGTCAGGCGGTGGCCACCGGCTTCGCGCGCAAACAAAGCGGTGCCCAGCTGCTTTTCCAGGGCCTGCAGGCGGCGCGACACGGTGGTGTGGTCCACCGCCAGCTGGCGCGCTGCGGCCACCAGCGTGCCGGCGCGCGCCAGGGCCAAAAAATAACGCAGGTGCTCCCAATCCATGCGGTTCTCCATCTGGGGGCCCGCGCTGGGCGGGCCCGGCTCCAGCCCCAGTGGGGCTGTGCGTTTTTGCAAATCAAGACTGCAATTATGTCTATTGTTATTGCAATTCTGCACAGCTAACATGCACCCGATGGCAGGCCCCACCGGCACCGGGCCGCCCTGCCACGCCAACACAACAGGAGACTTTCATGACTGCCAACATCCCCACCGTCAAACTGCTGATCAACGGCCAGTTTGTGGAGTCCAAGAGCACCCAGTGGCGCCCTGTGGTCAACCCCGCCACCCAGGAAGTGCTGGCCCGGGTGCCGTTTGCCACGCCCGATGAGATCAACGCCGCCATCGCCAGCGGCAAGGAAGCCTTCAAGACCTGGCGCAAGACGGCCATTGGCGCCCGCGCCCGCATCTTCCTCAAGTACCAGCAGCTGATCCGCGAGAACATGGCCGAACTGGCCGCCATCCTGACCGCCGAGCAAGGCAAGACCCTGCCGGACGCCGAAGGCGACGTGTTCCGCGGCCTCGAAGTGGTCGAACACGCGGCCGGCATCGGCAACCTGCAACTCGGCGAACTGGCCAACAACGTGGCCGGTGGCGTCGACACCTACACCCTGCTGCAACCGCTGGGCGTGTGCGCCGGCATCACGCCGTTCAACTTCCCCGCCATGATCCCGCTGTGGATGTTCCCGATGGCCATCGCCACCGGCAACACCTTCGTGCTCAAGCCCTCCGAGCAGGACCCCATGGTCACCATGCGCCTGTGCGAACTCGCGCTGCAGGCCGGCATCCCGCCCGGCGTGCTCAACGTGGTGCACGGCGGTGAGGACGCGGTCAACGCCCTGTGCGACCACCCGGACATCAAGGCCATCTCGTTCGTGGGCTCGACCAAGGTCGGCACCCACGTCTACAACCGCGCCAGCCTCAACGGCAAGCGCGTGCAGTGCATGATGGGCGCCAAGAACCACGCCATCGTGATGCCCGACGCCAACAAGGAACAAACCTTGAACGCCATCGCTGGCGCCGCCTTCGGGGCCGCCGGCCAGCGCTGCATGGCGCTGTCGGTGGTGGTGCTGGTCGGCGAAGCCCGCCAGTGGGTGGACGAGCTGACCGAGAAAGCCAAGACCCTGAAGGTCAATGCCGGCACCGAAAAAGGCACCGACGTCGGCCCCCTGGTGTCCTGTGCCGCGCGCGAGCGCGTCGAAGGCCTGATCGAGCGCGGCGTGGCCGAAGGCGCCACCCTGGTGCTGGACGGCCGTCAACCGCAGGTGCCGGGCTACGAGCAAGGCAACTTTGTCGGTCCGACCATCTTCAACGGCGTGCAACCCGGCATGAGCATCTACGACCAGGAAATCTTTGGCCCGGTGCTGTGCCTGGCCGGCGCGGCCACCCTGGACGAAGCCATCGAGCTGATCAACCGCAACCCGAACGGCAACGGCACGGCCATCTTCACCCAAAGCGGTGCGGCGGCACGCAAGTTCCAGGAGGACATCGACGTCGGCCAGATTGGCATCAACGTGCCGATCCCGGTGCCGGTGCCGATCTTCTCGTTCACCGGTTCGCGCGCCTCCAAGCTCGGCGACCTGGGCCCCTACGGCAAGCAAGTGGTGATGTTCTACACCCAGACCAAGACCATCACCTCGCGCTGGTTCGACGACAGCACCGTGAGCCAGGGCGTCAACACCACCATCAGCCTGAAGTAAAACATCGGCTTTCGCCCTCGTTTTTGGAAAGCACACGATGGACTTTGAGTTGTCCGAAGAGCAGCGCGCCTTTGCCCAGAGCGCGCGCGACTTTGCACAGGCTGAATTCGCCCCCCACGCCGCACGCTGGGACGAGGAGGCGATCTTCCCGCGCGAGGCCATCGCGCAGGCTGGCGAGCTGGGCTTTTGCGGCCTCTACGCCCCCGAAGCCGCCGGTGGCCTGGCCCTGCCCCGGCTGGACGCCACGCTGGTGTTCGAAGAACTCGCCGCGGTGGACCCGTCCACCACGGCCTTCATCAGCATCCACAACATGGCCACCTGGATGCTCGGCACCTGGGCCACGCCCGCGGTGCGCGACCACTGGGGCCCCCTGTTGTGCAGCGGCCAAAAGCTGGCGTCCTACTGCCTGACCGAACCGGGCGCAGGCTCGGACGCGGCCTCGCTGAAGACGCGCGCCGAACTGGTGGGCCACGAGTACGTCATCAACGGCGGCAAGGCCTTCATTTCGGGCGCTGGCAGCACCGACGTGCTGATCCTCATGGCCCGCAGCGGCGGCCCCGGTGCCGCCGGGGTGTCGGCCTTTGTGGTGCCGGCCGACTCGCCGGGCATCAGCTACGGCAAGAAGGAGCACAAGATGGGCTGGAACAGCCAGCCCACGCGCACCATCAGCTTCGACAACGTGCGCATCCCCGCCGACCACCTGCTGGGCGCCGAGGGAGAGGGCTTCAAGATCGCCATGAAGGGGCTGGACGGCGGGCGCATCAACATCGCCACCTGCTCGGTGGGCGCAGCCCAGGGCGCCTTGGCCCAGGCCCAGCGCTACATGCAGGAACGCCAGCAGTTCGGCAAGCCGATTGCGAGCTTTCAGGCGCTGCAGTTCAAGCTGGCCGACATGGCCACCGAACTCGTGGCCGCGCGCCAGATGGTGCGCCTGGCCGCGGCCAAGCTCGATGCCGGGGCGCCGGACGCCACCACCTACTGCGCCATGGCCAAGCGCTTTGCCACCGATGTGGGCTTCACCGTCTGCAACGAGGCGCTGCAACTGCACGGCGGCTACGGCTACATCCGCGAGTACCCGCTGGAGCGGCTGCTGCGCGACGCGCGGGTGCACCAAATCCTCGAAGGCACGAACGAGATCATGCGCGTGATCATTTCGCGCCGCCTGCTCGATGGGGACGGTCCCGAAGCGATCCGCTGACCCACCACCCCTCATAAACACTCACTCCGGAGACAAACAATGAACATCGCCTTCATCGGCCTGGGCAACATGGGTGGCCCGATGGCCCTGAACCTCCAAAAGGCCGGCCACGAAGTGCAGGCCTTTGACCTGTCCAAGCCCGCTTGCGACAAGTGGGCCGAACAAGGCCTGTCGATCGCGGCCAGTGCCGCCGACGCGGTGCGTGGTGCGCAGGCCGTGATCAGCATGCTGCCCGCCAGCCAGCACGTCGAGTCGCTGTACCTGGGTGACACCGGCCTGCTGGCGCAGTTGGCCACGGGCACACTGGTGATCGACTGCTCGACCATCGCCGCCGCCAGCGCCCAAAAAGTGGCCCAGGCGGCCGCGGCGCGCGGCCTGCCCTGCATCGACGCCCCGGTGTCGGGCGGCACGGGGGGCGCCATCGCGGGCACCCTGACCTTCATGGTCGGTGGCGACGACGCGGCGCTGGCCCTGGCGCGCCCCCTGCTCGAGAAAATGGGCGCCAACATCTTCCACGCGGGCGCCGCCGGTGCCGGCCAGACCGCCAAGATCTGCAACAACATGCTGTTGGGCATCCTGATGATCGGCACCAGCGAGGCCCTGGCCCTGGGCGTGGCCAACGGGCTCGACCCGAAGGTGCTGTCGGAGATCATGCGCCGCAGCTCGGGTGGCAACTGGGCCCTCGAGAAGTACAACCCGATGCCCGGCGTGATGGACAACGTGCCGTCCTCCAAAGGCTATGCCGGGGGGTTTGGCACCGACCTGATGCTCAAGGACCTGGGCCTGGCACAGGAGAATGCCGCCGCCGTCAAGGCCAGCACCCCGTTGGGGGGCCTGGCGCGCAACCTGTATGCCGCGCACAGCCTCGGCGGCCAGGGGGCGCTGGACTTCTCCAGCGTCATCCAGCTGCTGCAAAAGCGCTGAACTGCGCTGAGAACCCGGCCCGGGGCCGGGCCCAGCCCCCAGCTCGCGGTCAGGCCCGGGGGGCTGCGAGCCGTCCACCACCAACCGTCCCGGTGCGCCTGCCGACAGTCTGGCGGGGTCGGGCGGCCTGACCCCACAGCGCAGGGGGCTGGCTAGAGTGAGGCGTCCGCCCAGAACGCCCCATGCGTGCCCTCCCCGACCGCCCCCCGATCCCCTACAGCGCCACGCAAGCTGACGTCGCGCACATCATCCTGGTGTGCCTGGCCGTGAGCCTGTTGTCCTTTTTGCTCATCGCCTGGTTGATCCGTTTTGAGTTCCAGTGGGCGGTGCTGCTGTCCCGCTCCCTGGTGATCCTGATCGCCCTGGGGGCCTTGGCCCTGTTGGGCGCGGGGTCGGTGCGCTGGAGCGCTCGGGTGCTGATCTGGGGGCTGTGGTGCGCCAACCTCGAAATCGTGAGCCAGAACGGCGGGCTGCACGCGCCTCAGATCCTGGCCTTCCCGGTGCAGCTGGCCCTGGCCGGCTGGTTGCTGGGCCGCCGCGAAACCGCCCTGCTGGCGCTGCTCACCGCCCTCAGCCTGCTGGCCCTGCTGGGGCTTGAGCAAGCCGGCCGGCTGCCACCGCCCCGCAGCCGCCACCCTTTTGTGCTGGGTTTGCTGGTCTTTGGCAACCTCGGCATCGCCACCGCTGCCGCCCTGATCAGCCGGGCCAGCTACCTGCGCCAATGCGCCCATTTGCAGCAGACGCTGGACCAGGTGCTGAAGCAGGACGCCGAACAGGCCAAGCTGCTGCAGCTGCTGGACCAATGCCCGGTGGGCCTGGCCATCACCGATGCCCGTCACCGCGTGGAGTACCTCAACCACACGCTGGCCCAAAGCCGCCGCGTGCAACGGGGCGACTGGCTGGGGCGCGACATCGCCGCCCTGAACCACCAGGGCCTCACGCCCCCGCAGATCACCGCACTGGCCCACGCTCAGGCCCTGGGGCGCCAGTGGCATGGCGAACAGACGCTCGAAGGCCCGCAGGGGCAACACCGCACCGAGTCGCTCGACGTGGCCCCCCTGCGCGACGCCCAGGGCCGCATCAACCATTGGTTTGAGCTGAGCCAGGACACCAGCGACCGGCGCTGGGCCGCCGAGCAGATTGCCCGTTTGGCCTACACCGACCCCGCCACCCAGCTGCCCAACCGCGCCGCCTTGCTGGACCACCTTGAAACACCCAGCCCCGCGGTGGAAGGGGGCCAGGCCTTGCTGCTGTTCCGGCTCTGCGGTCTGCGCGACCTGCACGACGCGATGGGCCCACAGAGCAGCGAACAGTGGCTGCTGGCGGTGGCCGACGCCTTGCGGCAACACCTGCCCGCGTCGGCCCAGGGCTACCGCCTGGGCGGCGGCACCTTTGCCATCCGCCTCTGGCAGCTGCCGTCCGGGCCCCACGAGGCGCTGAGCCATGCCCAGCGCGAGGTGGCCCGGTGGCAGCCGTGGCTGCAGCGCACCCGGCCTGGCCTGCCCCCCGACCCGGCCCCCAGCGCCCACACCGTGCACCAGGGCGCCACCCTGTACCCCTGGCGCGGTGACGCAGCCGACACCCCCAATGCCGGCCTGCAGCGCGCCAGCCTGGCGCTGAGCCAGGCCCGCAGCGAACAAGCCACCCAGGTCCGCTGGTGTGCACCCCAGCAGGTCTGGCTGGCGCAACAGCGCCTGCGGGGTCAGGCCGACTGGCTGGGAGCGCCAGGGCTGGGGCAGCTGCGCCTGCTGGTGCAGGGTCAGCACGCGCCCCAGGGGGGGCCTGTTGGGGCCTGTCTGACCTTGCTTTGGGCCCACCCGACGCTGGGTTGGCTGCCGCTGGACCGGCTGCCGGACCACCCCAGCCCCACGCCGCTGCCGTTCAACACCCCCGATCAACCGCCGCTCATCGATTGGGTCTTGGCGCAGATTGCGCACTGGCAGCAGCAACACCCTGACGCGGCGGGCCTGGTCTGGACCCTGCCCTGGCTGACCTGCTGGCTGTTGCCTGGGTCGGACCCGGGCGACAGCCGCGCCGAGGCCCTGCTGCGGCAACTGCAGAACCACGGCCTGCGGCCGCAGCAGCTGCGACTCGCCATTTCGGCGCGCCAGCTCGCCGCGCCCCTGTCGGACAACCCGGACGCACAATGCCCCCTGCACACCTGGCGCCGCGCCGGCCTTGAGCTGGTGCTGCAGGACCTGGGCCTGGGCCCGCCCTCGCCCTGGGATTTGCCCCGCTGGCCGTTCCAGGCGGTGCACCTGAGCCCCGACCTGCTCAAGGCCGTGCCCGGCAGCCCGCCGCACACCGCACTGTTGCGCGGCCTGGTGTCGGTGTGCCAGGCACAGGGCATGCGGGTGGTGGCGCAGGGGGTGGACACCCCGGCCCAGTGGCAGGCGCTGCAAGGCCTGTCGCCCGCGCTGATCCTGCAGGGCGAACAGCTCAGTCCCGCCCAGTTGATCGGCGACTGGCCCGGCCCAACCGCAGCGGCCAGGCCCGCGCCATCCCCCTCAACGCCCTTGAGAAACAGCTGATTTCAAGCCCCAGCGCACAAACCGGTCTGGGCTCCCGGATAATGCGGGCCCATGAATCCACTGCTCTCCAAACTGCAGCCCTACCCGTTTGAGCGGCTGCGACAGCTGTTCGCTGGCGTCACCCCCAACGCGCACTACAGCCCCATCAGCCTGGGCATTGGTGAGCCCAAGCACGCCACCCCCGAGTTCATCAAGAGCGCCCTGGTCAACAGCCTCGAAGGCCTGGCCGGCTACCCCGCCACCGCCGGCGAGCCCCGCCTGCGTGAAGCCATGGCCCAGTGGGTCGAGCGGCGCTACGGCCTGAAGGTCGACCCCGCCACCCAGGTGCTGCCGGTCAACGGTTCGCGCGAGGCCCTGTTCGCCTTCGCCCAGACCGTCATCGATCCGCGCTGGCCGACCCCGGCCGTGGTCTGCCCCAACCCGTTCTATCAAATCTACGAAGGCGCAGCGCTGCTGGCCGGTGCCGAGCCGTATTTCGCCCCCAGCGACCCGGCGCGCAACTTCGCGGTGGACTGGGACAGCGTGCCGGCCGACATCTGGTCGCGCACCCAGCTGATCTTTGTCTGCTCGCCCGGCAACCCCACGGGCGCGGTGATGCCACTGGACGAGTGGAAAAAACTGTTCGAACTGAGCGACCGCTACGGCTTCATCATTGCCTCCGACGAGTGCTACAGCGAAATCTACTTCCGTGACGAGCCACCGCTCGGCGGCCTCGAAGCCGCCAAGAAGCTGGGCCGCGACGACTTCAAGAACCTGGTGGCCTTCACCAGCCTGTCCAAGCGCAGCAATGTGCCAGGCCTGCGCAGCGGCTTTGTGGCGGGTGACGCGGCCATCATCAAGCAGTTCCTGCTCTACCGCACCTACCACGGCAGCGCCATGAGCCCGATCGTGCAGACCGCCAGCATCGCGGCCTGGAACGACGAGACCCATGTGGTCGAGAACCGCGTGCTCTACCGCAAGAAGTTTGCGCAGGTCACGCCGATCCTGGCCGGGGTGCTCGAAGTGGCCCTGCCCGACGCCAGCTTCTACCTCTGGGCCCGCGTGCCCGACGCCCTTGGCCTGAGCGACACGGCTTTCGCCAAGGAGCTGCTGGCTCAATACAATGTCACCGTGCTGCCCGGCAGCTACCTGGCCCGCGACGTGGCCGGCGTGAACCCTGGGGCCCAGCGCATCCGCATGGCCTTGGTGGCCGACGCCGCGGAATGCGTCGAAGCGGCCCTGCGCATCGTGAATTTCGTCCAATCCAAAAGCAAGTAATCCATGACTCAACAGCTGCAAACCCTGATCGACTCCGCCTGGGAGAACCGTGCCAACCTGTCGCCCGCCAGCGCCCCCAAGGAAGTGAGCGAAGCCGTCGACCACGTGATCGCCGAACTCGACTCGGGCCGCCTGCGCGTGGCCACCCGTGAAGGCGTGGGCCAATGGACCGTGCACCAGTGGATCAAGAAGGCCGTGTTGCTGTCCTTCCGCCTGAAGGACAACCAGTACATCGGCGGCGGCGACCTGGGCTTCTACGACAAGGTCCCGACCAAGTTCGCCGGCCTCAGCGAAGAGCAACTCAAGGCCACCGGCGTGCGCGTGGTGCCGCCGGCCGTGGCCCGCCAAGGCAGCTTCATCGCCAAGGGCGCGATCCTGATGCCCTCGTACGTCAACATCGGCGCCTACGTGGACGAAGGCACCATGGTGGACACCTGGGCCACCGTGGGCAGCTGCGCCCAAGTCGGCAAGAACGTTCACCTGTCCGGCGGTGTCGGCCTGGGCGGCGTGCTCGAACCCCTGCAAGCCAACCCGACCATCATCGAAGACAACTGCTTCATCGGTGCCCGCTCGGAAATCGTGGAAGGCGTGATCGTCGAAGAAAACTCGGTCATCTCGATGGGCGTGTACATCGGCCAGAGCACCCCGATCTATGACCGCGCCACTGGCGAAATCAGCTACGGCCGCGTGCCCGCCGGCTCGGTGGTCATCAGCGGCAGCCTGCCCAAGGACGGTGGCCGCTACAGCCTGTACGCCGCCATCATCGTCAAGCGTGTGGACGCCCAGACCCGCGCCAAGACCAGCCTGAACGACCTGCTGCGCGACTGATCGCGCCGGGCCCTGCGCGACCCGCGCGGGGCCTGGGTCTGACCCCGTTTTCGCCCCCGACCCCAGCCCGTCCCCAGAAAGCCCAGCCCCATGAGCGCGAACATGAGCATGATGGAACGCATCCTGCGGTTGATGAGCGAAAAGGGCGCCTCCGACGTTTACCTGTCGGCCAACGCGCCCGCGCTGATCCGCATCAACGGGGTCTGCATCCCCGTCAACAACCAGCTGCTGCCCTTCGATGCCCCACGCAGCCTGCTGGCCGAGATCCTACAGCCGGCCCAGATGGAAGAACTCGCCGAAACCGGTGAGCTCAACGTGGGCTACGCCCTCAAGGGCATTGGCCGCTTCCGCATCAGCGCCATGCACCAGCGGGGCAGCGTGGCCGCGGTGATCCGCTACATCACCCACGAAATCCCCAAGCTGGCCGACCTCAACCTGCCCCCGATCCTGACCGACCTGATCATGGAAAAGCGGGGCTTGCTGCTGGTGGTGGGGGCCACGGGCTCGGGCAAGAGCACCAGCCTGGCCTCGATGCTGGACAACCGCAACGAACACAGCACCGGCCACATCCTGACCATCGAGGAGCCGATCGAGTTCCTGTTCAAGAACAAGAAGTCGATCATCAACCAGCGCGAGGTCGGCACCGACACCCAGTCGACCCAGATCGCGCTCAAGAACGCCCTGCGCCAGGCCCCCGATGTGATCCTGATCGGCGAAATCCGCGACCGCGAAACCATGTCGGCGGCGCTGGCCTACGCCCAGTCAGGCCACCTGGTGCTGGCCACCATGCATGCCAACAACAGCTACCAGGCGCTGAACCGCATCCTGAGCTTCTACCCGGTGGAAGTGCGCCAGACCTTGCTGGTGGACCTGAGCTCGGCCCTCAAGGCGGTGATCTCGCAGCGCCTGCTGCGGCGCCAGACCGGCGGGCGCATCCCCGCCTGCGAGGTGCTGCGCAACACCAAACTGGTGGCCGACCTGATCGAAAAAGGCGACTTCAACGGCATCCAGGAAGCCATGGAGAAGTCGATGGCCGAAGGCTCGCAAACCTTCGAAGAGGACCTGGCCCGCCTGATCCTCAATGGCGAAGTCGACCGCAAGGAAGCCATGTCCTACGCCGACTCGCCAACCAACCTGATGTGGCGCCTGCAGAACGACTTTCAGCAGTCCCACAAGGCCGCCAGCGAAGCGGCCAAGGCCCGCGCCGAACCCGACGACGAGCCCTCCTTCACCGAAATTGTCCTGGACGTTAAGCACTGATGTCGCGCACCCTGCTCCTCAGCGAACAACTCATTTCGCGCCCCTCCGTGACCCCCGACGACGCGGGTTGCCAAGCCCTGCTGCGCCAGCGTCTGGAGGCCATCGGCTTTGTCTGCGAGCAGATCGACAGCGGCCCGGCGGATTTCCGCGTCAGCAACCTGTGGGCCAAGCGCCCCAGCGCCGTGCCTGGCGCCCCGACCCTGGTGTTTGCCGGCCACACCGACGTGGTGCCCACCGGCCCGCTCGAACAGTGGACCAGCGACCCGTTCACGCCCACCCACCGCGACGGCCACCTGTATGGCCGCGGTGCGGCTGACATGAAGACCTCGATCGCTGCGTTTGTGGTGGCCTGCGAAGAGTTCCTGGCGGCCCAGCCTGAGCCGGCCTTGTCGCTGGCCCTGCTGATCACCAGCGACGAGGAAGGCCCGTCGATCGACGGCACCCAGGTGGTCTGCCGTGAGCTGTCGGCGCGTGGCGAGCGCCTGGACTACTGCATCGTGGGTGAACCGACCTCGGTCGAACGCCTGGGCGACATGATCAAGAACGGCCGCCGCGGCAGCCTCAGCGCCAAGCTCACCGTGCTTGGCGTGCAGGGCCACATTGCCTACCCGCAACTGGCACGCAACCCGATTCACCAGGCGCTGCCGGCGCTGGCCGAGCTGGCCGCCACCGAATGGGACCGCGGCAACGAATTCTTCCCGCCCACCAGCTGGCAGGTCAGCAACATCCATGGCGGCACCGGCGCCACCAACGTGATCCCGGGCCAGGTGGTGGTGGACTTCAACTTCCGCTTCTCCACCGAATGCACTGCCGAAGGCCTGAAGCAGCGCGTGCAGGCGGTGCTGGACCGCCACGGCCTGAGCTACGACATCCACTGGACCCTGGGTGGCCAACCCTTCCTGACCCCGCCGGGCACCCTGGTCGGCGCCGTGCAACAGGCCATCCGTGACGAAGTCGGTCTGGAGACCGAGCTGTCCACCACCGGAGGCACCAGCGATGGCCGCTTCATTGCCCAGATCTGCCCGCAGGTGCTCGAGTTCGGCCCCATCAATGCCAGCATCCACAAGATTGACGAAAACGTGAAGGTGGCCGACCTGGACCCGCTCAAGAACATCTACCGCCGCACCCTGGCCCACCTCGACACCGGCCTGCGCGCCCCGGGGGCCGCATGAGCGCCCCCACCACCGTGCTGCCCTTGATCGAACAGGCCGCCGCCCAGCTCGAGCAGGCCGGCGTGGCCTTTGGCCATGGCACCACCAACGCCTTTGACGAAGCCGCCTGGCTGGTGCTGTGGCGCCTGGGCCTGCCGCTGGACAGCGCGCTCGACGGCGCCCCCGATGGCGAGGAGGACGTGGCGCTGCGCCCGGTCAGCGCCGAAGAAGCCGCCCAGGTGCAGGCCCTGATCGCCCAGCGCATCAGCACCCGCCAACCCGCGGCCTACCTGACCCAGGAGGCCTGGCTGCAAGGCGTGCCCTTTTACGTGGACGAACGCGCCATCGTGCCGCGCAGCTTCATTGCCGAGCTGATCGCCGATGGCAGCATCGACCCCTGGCTCAGCGACCAGACCCACCAGGTGCTGGACCTGTGCACCGGCAACGGCAGTCTGGCCGTGCTGGCCGCGATGGCCTGGCCGGAGGTCGTGGTCACCGGGGCCGACCTGTCGCCCGAGGCGCTGGCGGTGGCCCGCATCAACGTCGACCGCCACGGCCTGCAAGAACGCATCAGCCTGGGCCTCAGCGACGGCCTCAGCGCCCTGCCCGGCCCCTACGACCTGATCCTCTGCAACCCGCCCTACGTCAACGCCCAGAGCATGAGCGAGTTGCCCGCCGAGTACCGGGCCGAGCCCGAACTGGCCCTGGCCGGTGGGGCTGACGGCATGGACTTCGTGCGCCAGTTGCTGGACCAGGTCGCCAGTCGCCTGAGCCAGCACGGCGTGCTGGTGCTGGAGATCGGCAACGAGCGCGGCTACTTCGAGGCCGCCTTCCCCGACCTGCCGGTGTTCTGGCTCGACACCAGCGCCGGCGAAGACCAGGTGCTGCTGGTGACCCGCGAGGCGCTGATGCGCTTCCACCTGGCCGACGCCTGAGCGGCGTTGCCACCGGCGTGGCCCCCCTGTCTTGCCCGCGGATCCCCCCGCGGCGCCCAGGCGTGCGAAAATAGAAGGCTTTGCCCCTTCTTCTCCGGAATGTTCCGGCCACGCCATGATCACCCTCAAAAACATCGTCTTGCGACGCGGCTCCCGTGTGCTGCTGAACCAGGTCTCAGTCAACCTGAACCCCGGCGAAAAAGTGGGCCTGGTGGGCCGCAACGGCGCGGGCAAATCGACCCTGTTTGCGCTGCTCAATGGCAGCTTGCACGAGGACGGCGGCGACTTCGTCATTCCGCGCCAATGGCGCATGGCCCAAGTGGCCCAGAACATGCCCGAGACCGAGGAGTCGGCCACCGAGTTCGTGCTGGCCGGCGACACCCGCCTGGCCGAACTGCGCGAGCACCTGAAGGCCCTGGAAGCGTCTGACGCGTCCTACGACGACCCCGAGCACGGCATGGCCATCGCCCAGGCCTACACCGACCTGGCCGACGCCGGTGACCACGACGCCGTGCCGCGCGCGCAGGCCCTGATCCTGGGGCTGGGCTTCCAGGCCCATGAGCTGGAACTGCCGGTGAACAGCTTCTCGGGCGGCTGGCGCATGCGCTTGCAACTGGCCCGGGCGCTGATGTGCCCGTCCGACCTGCTGCTGCTCGACGAACCGACCAACCACTTGGACTTGGACGCCCTGGTCTGGCTTGAAGCCTGGCTCAAGCGCTACGCGGGCACCATGATCGTGATCAGCCACGACCGCGAGTTCCTCGACGCGGTGACCAACGTCACGCTGCACATCGACAACGCCCAGCTGGTGCGCTACGGCGGCAACTACAGCGCCTTTGAAACCCTGCAGGCCCAGCAGCTCGAGCTGCAGCAGGCCGCCTTCGCCAAGCAGCAGGACAAGATCGCCCACCTGCAGAAGTTCATTGACCGCTTCAAGGCCAAGGCCAGCAAGGCCAAGCAGGCCCAGAGCCGGGTCAAGGCGCTGGAACGCATGGAGAAGGTGGCCCCGATCCTGGCCAACGCCGAATTCACCTTCGAATTCAAGGAGCCCACCAACCTGCCCAACCCGATGCTGGCGATCAGCGACGCGGCCTTCGGCTACGAGACCGACGAGGGGCAAAAGGTCATCCTGCGCGGCGTCAGCCGCTCGGTGCTGGCCGGCCAGCGCATTGGCATCCTGGGCGCCAACGGCCAGGGCAAGTCGACCCTGGTGAAGACGATTGCGCGCGACATGAAGGCCCTGGCCGGCAGCGTGACCGAAGGCAAGGGCCTGACGATTGGCTACTTTGCCCAGCAGGAACTGGACGTGCTGCGCACCGGCGAGAACCCGCTCGAGCACATGATCCGCCTGGCCCGTGACATGGGCCCCAACTCGCGCGAGCCCTCGCGCGAACAGGACCTGCGCAGCTACCTGGGCTCGTTCAACTTCAGTGGCGACATGGTCAAACAGGCCGTGGGCACCATGAGTGGCGGCGAAAAAGCCCGCCTGGTGCTGGCCATGATCGTCTGGCAACGCCCCAACCTGCTGTTGCTGGACGAGCCGACCAACCACTTGGACCTGGCCACGCGCGAGGCCCTGGCCATGGCGCTCAATGAGTTTGAAGGCACCGTCATGCTGGTCAGCCACGACCGGGCCTTGCTGCGCTCGGTGTGCGATGAGTTCTGGCTGGTGGGCCGCGGCGTGGTGGGACCGTTTGACGGTGACCTCGACGACTACCAGCGCTACCTGCTGGAGGAATCCAAGCGCCTGCGCGAGGTGGCCCGCGACACCCAACGCAGCCTCGAAGCCGATGCAGCGGCCGCCACGCCCGCCCCCGCCGTGGCGGTGCCTGTGGCCGCAGCCCCCGTGGCCGCCCCGGCGCCGGCACCGGAGGCCAGCAAGCCCGCCGTGGCCCAGCGTGACCAGCGCAAGCTGGACGCCCAGGCGCGCCAGCAACTGGCCGAGAAAACCCGGCCGCTGAAGCGCGAGCTGGAACAAATCGACCAGCGCATGGCCCAGTTGAGCCAGCAGAAGACCGAGCTCGAAACCCGTTTGAGCACCGCGCTGCCGCCGGCCGAAATCGCCGAATGCGGTCGCCAGCTCAAAGCCGCGACCGAGGGCATTGAACAGCTCGAAGAACGCTGGCTGGAGCTGACCGAGCAGATCGAGGCCCTCACCGCGGCGGCCTGAGCGCGGCGAGTCACCACTGCCGAGCCACCGAGCCACCGGGCCCCAGTGGCCCCGGGCTCAGCGACAATCACCGACCATGTTGTCTCCCCGGCCCACCTGTCGCCCCCGCCCTGCGGCCCTGCCGCGCGGTCTGCGGGCCCCTGTCGCCAGCCTGCTGATCCTGGCGCTGCTGGGCTGCGCCGGCCCGGCCGTGCCGCCCGATTCCACCTTTCCCCCTTTGCACCCTGTGCCAGCCGGCGCAGACCAGGTGCCCCCTGACCAGGCCACCGCCAGCCCCCCGGCGCCGGCCCACCGCCCGCCCGCCCCCGCCAGTGCCGTGCTGGCCTCGCGTTACCTCGCGGTGGTCGACGCGGGCAGCAGTGGCACCCGCCTGCACCTCTACCAGAGCCAGCCCGATGGCCGCTTTGTCACGGTGCGCGAGCTGTTCAGCCACGCCCAGGCGCCCCACCCCCTGGCCTGGTACAACGGCAGCAACGGCCCCGGCAGCGAGCCCGACGCAGCGGGCCCCGCTGGCCTGCAGCCCTTGCTGAAACGCCTGCAGGATCAGCTGCAGGCTCAGGGCCTGGCCCCCGCCCAGGTGCAGGTCGACGTGCTGGCCACCGCGGGCATGCGCCTGCTGCCCGCGGCCACCGCCGACGCCATCTATGCCAGCGTGCGAGCCACCCTGGCGCGCCAGGGATTCAGCACCGGCGAGGTGCGCACCCTCAGCGGTCGGGATGAAGGCCTGTACGCCTGGGTCGACCTGAACTACCTGCAAGGGCGTTTTCACCGCCAGGAAGCCACCGAGGGCGTGGTCGAGGTGGGCGGTGCTTCGGCCCAGGTGGCCTTTGCATTGCCCGCCGAAGCCGCTGCGGCGGCCCCCCGCCAAGCCCCCCAACTCAGCGAGCACGAGATCAATGGCGTGCGCTACACCGTGTTTGCCTTGTCCTACCTGGGACTGGGGCAGAACCAGGCACGCCAGGCCATGCTGCAACACCCGGCCTCGGGGGGCACCGAGGCCAATGTCTGTTACCCCCAGCACAGCGGGGCCACGCCGCAGCGCTACCAAACCGACCTGCGCGGCCTCAGCGTGCTGGCCCGCGGCAGCCGTTACAGCACGCAATGCCGCCAGGTCTACGAGTCGGTGGTGCAGCAGGCCGGCGCCAGCCCGGTCAACGCCTACCCGGTGCCCCAGGTGACGCAGCAGGCGGGCTTTGCGCAGACCCGCTTTGTCGGCCTGTCGTCGGTGTACTACGCGTTCCGCGACTGGGGGGCCTTGAACGCGCCCTCACCGGCCCAGGCCCTGCAAGAGCGGCTGGACCAACAGTGCGGCGGCGCCGACGCCTGGGCGCGCGTGCTGAACCAGTTCCGCCAGCAGGCCAATGTGTTCACCCAGAACGCGTGTGCCAATGGCAGCTTCATGCTGGCCTACCTGTACAGCCCGCAGGGCCTGGGCCTGCGGAGTGACCAGTTGCGTGCCCTGGGGCGGGTGCAGGGCCAGGAGCCCAGCTGGACGCGCGGTCGGGTGGTGCTGCAGGCGGCCCAGCCGACCCGCTAGGACCGCCGCGCCCAGCCGAGGCCAGGCCCCAAGCCCACCGGACAGGCGGCCCTCACCCGGGTCGAACCGGACCGGGCCATCAGTCCAACGCGGCGTGCACCAGCGTGCGGGTGTAGTCGCTGCGCGGTGCCGACAGCAGCTGCTGCACCGGGCCCGCTTCGACCACCGCGCCGTCCTTCATGACCAGCACCTCGTGCGCCATGGCGCGGATGACGGCAATGTCGTGGGTGATCAGCAAGTAGCTCAGACCCCGTTCACGCTGCAGGCCCTGCAAGAGCTGCAACACCTGCTTCTGGATGCTGACGTCGAGCGCACTGGTGGGTTCGTCAAGCACCAGCCAGCGCGGCTGCACGATGAGGGCCCGGGCAATCGCCAGACGCTGCCGCTGCCCGCCCGAGAACTCATGCGGGTAGCGCGCCAGCAATCCGGGGAACTGCGCCTCGGACAGGCCCACATCGGACAACGCCGCCATCACCCGGCGTCGGCGCTCGGGCAGGGGCAGGCCGGGTTCGTGCACCTGCAGGCCTTCGCCCACGATCTCTTCCACCGTGAGGCGCGGCGACAGCGACGAGAACGGGTCCTGGAACACCACCTGCACCTGCCGGCGCAGCGCCCGGTGCGCGGGCGTGTTGCGCGTGCCCAGCCCCTGCCAGGTCTGCCCGCCGAGGTCGAGCTGGCCCGAAAAGGGCAGCAAACCCAGCACGGCCTGGGCCAGCGTGGACTTGCCCGAACCCGACTCGCCGACCACACCCAGCGTGCGGCCCGCCGCCAGCTCAAAACTGGCGCCCTGCACCGCGACAAACTCGGCGCTGCCGAACCAGCCACGCCAACCCGGGCGCGGCACTGCATAGGCCACGCGCAGGTCCTGCGCGCGCAGGACCGTGGCGGGGGTCGGGGCCTGGGGGTCGACCTCGATCACCTCGCGGGCCGGCACGCTGTCGAGCAATTGCCGGGTGTACGGGTGCTGCGGGTGGGCGAACACCTCGGCCACCGGGCCTTGCTCGACCAGGTGGCCATGCTCCATCACCGCCACGCGGTCGGCGAAACGGCGCACCATCTGCAAATCGTGCGTGATCAGCAGCACGGCCATGCCGGTGCGGGCCTGCAAGGCGCTGAGCAGGTCCAGGATCTGGGCCCGCAGGGTGACATCGAGCGCGGTGGTGGGCTCGTCGGCCAACAGCAGCCGCGGCTCGGTGGCCAGGGCCATCGCGATCATCGCGCGTTGGCGCTGCCCGCCCGACAACTGGTGCGGGTAGGCGCGCGCCCGGCGTTCGGGCTCGGGCAGGCCGGTATCGGCCAAGGCCTGCACCGCGAGCGGCCAGGCCTCACGCCGGTTCAGGCCCTTTTTGAGCTGCAACACTTCGACGATCTGCTCGCCCACGGTGAACAGCGGGTTCAGGGCCGTCATCGGCTCTTGGAAGATCATCGCGATGTCGTCGCCCCGCACCCCCAGCAGCTCGGGCTCGGGCAGGCTCAGCAGGTCCTGGCGTGGCGCGTCCGGGTCGCGCGCGCTGAGCCAGACGTGGCCCGTGCAGCGCGCCTGGGCGGCCAAACGCAGCAGGCTCAGCGCCGTCACCGACTTGCCCGAACCCGACTCGCCCACCAGTGCCACTTTTTCACCGGCCTGGATCTGGAGGTCGATGCCGTGCACCACCGCCTTGTCGCCAAAGGCGATGCGCAGTTGTTCGATCTGCAACAGGGGCTGGCTCATGACTGGGCCTCCGCCTTGCGCGGGTCCAGGGCGTCGCGCAGCGCGTCCCCCATGAAGGTCAGCAGCAGCAAGGTCACGACCAGGACGCCAAAGGTGGACAACGAGATCCACCAGGCGTCGATGTTGGCCTTGCCCTGGCTCAGCAGCTCACCGAGCGAGGGGGTGCCCGGCGGCACCCCCAAGCCCAGAAAATCGAGTGAGGTCAGCGCCAGGATGGCCGCGCTCATGCGGAACGGCAAGAAGGTGACCACCGGCGTCAGGCTGTTGGGCAGGATGTGGCGCCAGATGATCTGCAGGTTGGACACCCCCAGCGCGCGCGCCGCCTTGACGTAGTCGAGCTGGCGGTTGCGCAGGAACTCGGCGCGCACATAGTCGGACAGGCCCATCCAGCCAAACAAACTGAGCAGCAAGAGCAGCAGGGCCACACTGGGCGCAAACACCGCGCTGAAGATGATCAGCAGGTACAGCTCGGGCATCGAGCCCCAAATCTCGATGAAACGCTGAAACGCCAGGTCGGTGCGACCACCAAAATAGCCCTGGATGGCGCCCGTGAGCACCCCCAGGACCACGCCCGACACGGTCAGGGCCAGGGCGAACAGCACGCTGACCCGAAAGCCGTAAATCAGCTGCGCCAGCAGGTCGCGGCCCCGGTCGTCGGTGCCCAACCAGTTGTCGCGCGAGGGCGCCGAGGGGTTGGGCTCGCGGGCAAAGTAGTTGAGCGTCTTGGGCCCATACGGGTTGGGCGCGAACACCGCCCAGTTGCCCGGCTGGGCCAGCTGGGCGCGGATGAAGGGGTCGAGAAAATCGGTCGGGGTGTCGAAATCACCGCCAAACACCTTCTCGGGGTAGTCCTGCCACAGCGGCGTGTAAAACTGGCCCTGGTAACGCACCAGCCAGGGCCGGTCGTTGGACACCAACTCGGCGGCCAGGCTGAACACCACCATGCCCACAAACAGCCACAGGCTGACATAGCCCAGCCGGTTGCGCTTGAAGCGCAGCCAGGCGCGCCGGCTGGGGCTCAGGCTGGCGGGCACCGGCGCGGGCTTGGAGGGGGGCGCCGGTGGCGCGATGGGCGACAGGCCTTCAATCGAATTTGACACGGGGGTCCACCCAGATATAAGACAGGTCAGAAATCAGCTTGGTCAGCAAACCAATCAACGTGAACAGGTACAGCGTGCCGAGCACCACCGGGTAGTCGCGGCGGATCACGCTCTCGTAGCTCAGCAGGCCCAGGCCGTCGAGCGAGAACAGGGTTTCGATCAGCAGCGAACCGGTGAAAAACGCCCCCACAAAGGCCGCCGGAAAGCCCGTGATGATGGGGATCAGCGCATTGCGGAACACATGCTTCCAAAGCACCTGGCGCTCGCTGAGGCCCTTGGCCCGCGCCGTGATGACGTACTGCTTGCGAATCTCTTCCAGGAAGGCGTTCTTGGTCAGCATGGCCGTCACCGCGAAGCTGCCCAACACCATGGCCACGATTGGCAGCGTGATGTGCCACAGGTAGTCGACCACCCGCGCGCCCCAGCTGAGCTCGTCCCAGTTGGCCGAGGTCAGGCCGCGCAGCGGGAACCACTGCAACTGCCCGCCGAAAATCACCAGCAAGGCCACGCCCAGCACAAAGCCCGGCACCGCATAGCCAAACAGCACCAGCAAGGTGGTCATCAAGTCAAAGCGCGAGCCTGCGCGCACGGCCTTCGCCACCCCCAGGGGCACGGCGACGCCGTAGCTGATGAAGAACGTCCACAGCCCCAGGCTGGCCGACACCGGCAGCTTCTCGAGGATCAGTTGCCAGACGTCCTTGTTCTGAAAAAAGCTGCGCCCCAGGTCAAAGCGTGCGAACTGACCCAGCATCTGCCAAAAGCGCTCGGGCGCGGGTTTGTCAAAGCCGTATAAGGCCTTGATCTGGTCCAGGCGCTTGGGGTCCACGCCCTGCCCGCCCCGGTAGCTGAAGCCGCCGCCCTCGGCGCTGCCACTGCCGGCCGCCGCGGTGCGGGCCTCGACCAGGTACTGCTCCACCGGGCCGCCGGGCACGAACTGGATCACGGCAAAGGTCAGCAGCAGCACCCCGAACAGCGTGGGCACCATCAGCAGGAGGCGTTTGACAAGGTAGGCCAGCATGGGTCTGTGCAATTGGTTGGGTTCAGATCAAGGTGGCGGGGCGCCAGCCCGGGGTTCAGGGCCGCGATGGGGCCGCCGCCCCCGTGGCTGGGGTCGTGCCAGGGGCCGCTGCCGGGCCGTTGGCACCGTTGGGGCGGGCCCACCAGGTGTCGATGGCCCAGGTTTCACCGGCAGCGTACGGGGGCATGGTGGCCGGCCCTTGCAAGCGCCAGGCGTTGTAGGCCAGCCGGTGCGTGGGGGCGGTCCATTGCGGAATCAACACATGGCTGTGCATGACCACGCGCTCCAGCGCGCGGCACGCCGGCAGCAGTTCGGCCTGGCTCTTGGCGGCGGTCATGTGGCTGATCAGGGCGTCGACCGCGGGGTTCTTCAGGCCGACAAAGTTGCCAGAGTCCTCGGTGTCGGCCGCCAGGCTGCCGAACATGTCGGCATATTCCTGGCCGGGGTTGTGGGTGCCCCCGAAGGCCATGGTGGTGACGTCGAAGTCAAACTTCTGCAGCCGCTGCTGGTAGAGCGCAAAGTCGACTGGGCGGTATTGGAGTTGGATGCCCAGTTTCTCCAGGTTGCGCGCCCAGGGCGTGACGACGCGCGCTCCGCTTTCGTTGCTGTCCAGGTACTCGAGCACAAAGGCCTGGCCTTGGGCGTTGCGCAAGACCCCGTTTTGCACCGTCCAGCCCGCCTGGGCCAGCAGGGCCTGGGCGCGGCGCAGGTTGCCGCGCAGCGACTGGTCGCCGTCGGTGCGCGGGGGCACGGCCATGGGGCCGAACACCGCCGCAGGCACCTGGGCGCGCCAGGGTGCCAGCAGGGTCTGCTCTTCGGCCGAGGGCTCGCCGCTGGCCGCGCAGTCGGTGTTGCCAAACAGGCCGGTGACGCGCTGGTAGGCGTTGTAGAACATCTGGCGGTTCATCCACTCGTAGTCCAGCGCCAGGCCCAGGGCCTCGCGCACCCGCACGTCCTGCAGCAACGGGCGGCGGGTGTTGAGCACATAGCTCTGGAAGCCGGCGGGCAGGCGGTGCCGGAACTCGCCCTTGACCAGTTCACCCGAGTCGAAGCGCTTGCCGGTGACACGGCGCGCCCAGTCGCCGGCCGAGAAGAAGCGCATCAGGTCAAACTCGCCGGCCTTCAGGGCCTCGAGCTTAGCGGTGTTGTCCTTGTAGATCTTGACCGTGATGCGGTCAAAGTTGGCGGTGCCACGCCGCACGTTGAGGTCGCGCGCCCAGTACTGCGGGTCACGCACGTAGGTGATGTCCTTGCCAAAACGCACCGGGCCGATGCGGTAGGGGCCCGAGCCGATGGGGATGTCGGTCACCACCTGATCAAAGGGCTTGGCCTGCCCGTTCACCTCACCCCAGCGGTGACTGAACACCGGCAGCCCCCCCACCGTCAGGGGCAGCTCGCGGTTGGGCTTCTTGAAGCGGTAGCGCACCGTGCGCGGGCCCAGCACATCGAGGCCGGCCACGTCGGCCAGCACGGTCTTGTAGCTGGGCGAGGTGTAACGGCCCATCAGCGTGTCGTAGCTGAACTTCACGTCCTCGGCCAGCACCGGGTCGCCATTGTGGAAGCGCGCCTCAGGGCGCAGCACAAAGGTGGCGCTGAGGCCGTCGGCGGCCACCTGCACATCGCTGGCCAGCAAACCGTAGGCGGCACCGGTTTCATCGAGCGCCCCCGCCAGCAGCGAATCGAACATCAGGCCGCTGAGGTAGGCCGGCGCCGAGCCTTTGAGGGTGAACGGGTTGTACTTGTCAAAGGTCGAGGTGCGCAGGTTGCTGACCAAGCGCAACTCGCCGCCCTTGGGCGCGGCCGGGTTGACGTAGTTGAAATGGTCAAAGTCGACCGGGTACTTGGGCGTGCCCCACAAGGCATAGCCGTGGGCAGCCCATGCCGCCCCGCACGCGAGGGAGAAAGACAGGCCCAGGCCGGGGGCCAGGAGAGACAGAAAACGCATGAGACAATTCTGCCCTACTCCCGCCGCAATGCCGGGCAGCCGCCGCAAGCGACCTGCCCTGGCGCCGGGCCTTGTCGGCCCCTGCTGGCGTGGCTGTCCCGCAACTTTCGCCCGGCGCGCATTCGCCGGGCTTCGACCTGGAGAACAAGAATGGGTTTCCTCACCGGCAAGAAGCTGCTGATCACCGGCGTGCTGTCCAACCGTTCCATCGCCTACGGCATCGCCAAGGCCTGCCATGAACAAGGCGCCGAGCTGGCCTTCAGCTACGTGGGCGAGCGCTTCAAGGACCGCATCACCGAGTTCGCCGCTGATTTCGGCTCCACGCTGGTCTTTGATTGCGATGTCGGTGACGACGCCCAGATCGAGAAGCTGTTCGCCGACCTGTCGGCCCACTGGCCCACCTTTGACGGCTTTGTGCACAGCATCGGCTACGCCCCGCGCGAAGCCATCGCTGGCGACTTCCTGGACGGCCTGAGCCGCGACGGCTTCAAGGTGGCCCATGACATCAGCGCCTACAGCTTCCCGGCGATGGCCAAGGCCGCCCTGCCCTACCTCAATGACAAGTCGGCCCTGCTGACCCTGACTTACCTGGGCGCCATCCGCACCGTGCCCAACTACAACACCATGGGCCTGGCCAAGGCCAGCCTGGAGGCTTCGGTGCGCTACCTGGCCGAATCGCTGGGGGCCAAGAACCGCGGCCTGCGCGCCAACGGCATCTCGGCCGGCCCCATCAAGACCCTGGCCGCCAGCGGCATCAAGGGCTTCGGCAAGATCCTGTCGGTGGTGGCCGAGAACTCGCCGATCCGCCGCAACGTGACGATCGAGGACGTGGGCAACGTGGCCGCTTTCCTGATGAGCGACCTGGCCGCCGGCGTGAGCGCCGAAATCACCTACGTGGACGGTGGCTTTAGCCAGGTGGTCGGCGGCATCGCCGAGCCCACCGACAAGGCCTGAGCGACACAATCGGGCGAGGCCGCGGTCCGGATGTCCCGGGCCCGGTGCTTGGCCCGGCCTCCGCCCCCAACGACGCCAGGGGCCCGGGCTTCATGAACTCCTGAGAGGAGTGCAGCATGTCCGAACTTCGAACGCGTCCCCGGTCGGCCCTGCCGTCCTTGTCCCCACCGAGCCGGCGCAACGCCCTGCTCGTCCTCGCCAGCGTGAGTAGCCTGGTGCAGGCCCGGCCCCCAGCCCTCCCCACCGCCTTGATGCTCGCCAGCCGCTACCCGCCGGGGCAGGCGGTGGACGGTTTTTGGGTCAGCGAAAAGCTTGACGGCGTGCGGGCGCGCTGGGATGGCGAACAGCTGTGGACCCGCAGTGGCCGCCTAATCCAACCCCCAGCGCAGTTCACCCAGGGCTGGCCGACGCTGCCGCTCGACGGCGAGCTGTGGGCGGGGCCGGGCTTGTTCCTGCAAAGCGTCGCGGCCGTGCGTGACGGCCCTGGCAGCCCCGCCTGGTCAGGCCTGCGCCTGATGGTGTTCGATGCCCCGACCGTGCCCACCCCATTTGGCGGTGCCCAAGGGCGCCTGGACACGCTGCAGACCCGCTTGAACCAGGCCCATGCCCAAGGCGCCGAGGCGGCGGCCACCTTGCAGGCTGTGGCCCAGCAACCGGCCAGCTCGGTGGCCCAGGTCAAAGCCTGGTTGGACGAGGTCGTGGCCCACGGGGGCGAGGGGCTGGTCTTGCACCGGGGCAGTGGCCTGTACCGCGCGGGGCGCTCCCCCGATGTCCTGAAGTACAAGCCGTTTGAGGACGCCGAAGCCCGCGTGGTGCAGGTCCTGCCCGGCAAAGGCGCCTGGCGGGGCCAGGCGGGCGCCCTGCTGGTGCAGACCCAGGACGGCCACCGCCTGCGCCTGGGCAGCGGCCTGCCCGAGGCGCTGAGGCTGCAACCGCCGGCAATCGGTTCGTGGGTGAGTTTTCGCTACCAGGGCCTGCACCCTGGCGGTGTGCCGCGGTTCGCGACCTTTTTGCGCGCGCTGCCCGACGCCTCGCTGTGACGCGGGTGGCTGCGGACATGGCCGCTGCGGCCGCGGGGCACTTGGGCTGGTGACAGCCCGTCCAGCGCCGCGCGGGCGAGGGCTCAGGCGTCTTGCTTGATGCAGTCCGCGAAGTAGTGCTTCTTGCCGTCGGCGTCCACTTCCTCGACCAGGCCGTGGATGTCGGTCTCGAAACCCGGGCACTGGGCGTTGAATTCGCGCGAGAACTTGAGGTAGTCGACGATCTTCTTGTTGAACACTTCGCCCGGGATCAGCAGCGGGATGCCCGGCGGGTACGGCGTCACCAGGCTGGTGGTGATGCGGCCTTCGAGGTGGTCGATCTCCACACGCTCGGTCTTGCGCTGGGCGATGTGGGCGAACGCATCCGACGGCTTCATGGCCGGGGTGTGGTCGCTGAGGTACATCTCGGTGGTCAGGCGGGCGATGTCGTACTTGGCGTACAGCTCGTGCACGTGCTGGCACAGGTCGCGCAGGCCCATGCGCTCGTAGCGGCGGTTCTTTTGGCAGAACTCGGGCAGGATGCGCCACATCGGCTGGTTCTTCTCGTAGTCGTCCTTGAACTGCTGCAGCGCGGTCAGCAGCGAGTTCCAGCGGCCCTTGGTGATGCCGATGGTGAACATGATGAAGAAGCTGTACAGGCCCGTCTTCTCGACGATCACGCCGTGCTCGGCCAGGAACTTGGTCACGATGCTGGCCGGGATGCCAGTCTTGGCGAACTTGCCGTTCAGGTCCAGGCCCGGCGTCACGATGGTCGACTTGATGGGGTCGAGCATGTTGAAGCCGTCAGCGATCTTGCCAAAGCCGTGCCACTTGGCCGACTTGCCGTCGGCCTTGATGATCCAGTCGGTGGCGCGGCCAATGCCGTCGTCGACCAGCTTCTCGGGGCCCCAGACCTTGAACCACCAGTCCTTGCCGTACTCGTCGTCCACCTTGCGCATGGCGCGGCGGAAGTCGAGCGCCTCGGCAATGCTTTCCTCGACCAGCGCGGTGCCGCCGGGCGGCTCCATCATGGCCGCGGCCACATCGCAGCTGGCGATGATGCTGTACTGCGGGCTGGTGCTGGTGTGCATCAGGTAGGCCTCATTGAAGAGGTGGCGGTCCAGCTTGGTGTTTTGCGAGTCTTGCACCAGCACATGGCTGGCCTGGCTGATGCCGGCCAGCAGCTTGTGGATGGACTGGGTGGCGTAGACCACGCTTTCCTTGGGCCGAGCGCGCTTCTTGCCCATCGCGTGGTAGGGACCGTAGAAGGGGTGGAAGGCCGCGTGAGGCAGCCAGGCCTCGTCAAAGTGCAGGTTCTCGACGTAGCCGTCGAGCATGCCCTTGATGGTCTCGGTGTTGTAGAGCACGCCGTCGTAGGTCGACTGCGTGATGGTCAGGATGCGCGGCTTGACCTTCTTCGGGTCGACGCCCTTGAGCAGCGGGTTGGCCTTGATCTTGGCCTGGATCGATTCGGGCGTGAATTCACTCTGCGGGATCGGGCCGATGATGCCGAAGTGGTTGCGCGTCGGCTTCAGGAACACCGGGATGGCCCCGGTCATGATGATCGAGTGCAGGATGGACTTGTGGCAGTTGCGGTCCACCACCACCACATCGCCCGGGGCCACCGTGTGGTGCCAGACCATCTTGTTGCTGGTGCTGGTGCCGTTGGTGACAAAGAAGCAGTGGTCGGCATTGAAGATGCGCGCGGCGTTGCGCTCGCTCTCGCCGATGGCGCCGTTGTGGTCCAGCAGTTGGCCCAGTTCTTCGACCGCGTTGCAAACGTCGGCGCGCAGCATGTTCTCGCCGTAGAACTGGTGGTACATCTGGCCCACTGGGCTCTTCAGGAAAGCCACGCCCCCCGAGTGACCCGGGCAGTGCCAGGAGTACGAACCGTCCTCGGCGTAGTCGAGCAGCGCCTTGAAGAACGGCGGCTGCACGCCTTCGAGGTAGCTCTTGGCTTCGCGGATGATGTGGCGGGCCACGAACTCGGGCGTATCCTCGAACATGTGGATGAAGCCGTGCAGCTCGCGCAGGATGTCGTTGGGCAGGTGGCGCGAGGTCTTGGTTTCGCCGTAGATGTAGATCGGCACATCGAGGTTCTTGCGGCGCACTTCGTCGATGAAGCTGCGCAGGTTCAGCACCGCGGGGTCCAGGTCCGGACCGGGGGTGAATTCCTCGTCGTCGATCGACAAAATGAAGGCGCTGGCCCGGCTTTGTTGCTGGGCAAACTGGCTCAGGTCACCGTAGCTGGTGACGCCCAGCACTTCAAAGCCCTCGGATTCAATGGCCTGGGCCAAGGCGCGGATGCCCAGGCCCGAGGTATTTTCAGAACGGAAGTCCTCATCGATGATGACAATGGGGAAGCGAAATTTCATGCGGACCTCCGGGGGCGGAACTGGGCTTTAAATGAGAAACAGGCGCGAAGTGTAAGGAATATTGATTCCTCACTTTTGACAAGCCCGTTTTTTCCCTAAAAATGTGGTGCCAGCAAGACAGGCCTTGAGGCCCCACCGCCCCTCCACCAGGATCCTTCATGACCCCTTTCACTGTTTGGTGTGTGCTGACCGGGCTGGCCGTGCTGGCCGAGTTGCTGACATCGACCTTCTATCTCCTGCTGGTCGCCTTTGGATTGATGGCCGGGGCCTTGGCCAGCTGGGCCGGTGCCAGCCTCAGCAGCCAGGTGCTGATCGCGGCCTTCACAGGCGGTGCCCTGGTGCTGGCCTGGCACCTTTGGCGCCGCCGCCACCCCGCCGAAGCCCCCGCGGGACAGAACCCCGACGTGAATCTGGACATTGGGTCCACCGTCCAGGTCAGCCACTGGGAGAGCGACGGCCGCGCCACCGTGCAGTACCGTGGCGCCACCTGGAGCGCCGAATGGCGTGCCAGCCCGACGGCCCCGGTGGCCGCCCCAGGCCCCCACCGCATCGTTGAGGTGGTGGGCAACCGGCTGGTGCTGCAGGCCATTTGATGGCGCCAGCCGCGCACAAGCCGCCCGAGCAAACTGAGCGCCCCAATCAGCCAATCAGCCAATCAGCCAGTCGGCCGGCGCTGCCCCGCTGATACCTCGCCTGGGCCAGTGGCCCGGGCAAACCCGGCAAGCCATGTCCCTTTTCTTCCAACCCTGTGTCAGGATGCCCCATGGAAATCGCCCTCGTCATCGCCGTCATCGCCGTCATCTTCATCGCCCGGTCCATCAAGATCGTGCCGCAACAACATGCCTGGGTGGTTGAGCGCCTGGGCAAGTACCACAGCACCCTGACGCCGGGGCCCAAGTTGCTGATCCCCTTTGTGGACGCGGTGGCCTACCGCCACAGCCTCAAGGAGATTCCGCTCGACGTTCCGAGCCAGATCTGCATCACGCGCGACAACACGCAGCTGCAGGTGGACGGCATCCTGTACTTCCAGGTCACCGACCCGATGCGTGCCAGCTACGGCTCGTCGAACTACATCATGGCGGTCACCCAGTTGGCCCAGACCTCGCTGCGCAGCGTGATCGGCAAGCTGGAGCTGGACAAGACCTTCGAAGAGCGCGACATCATCAACGCCCAGGTGGTGGCCGCGATTGACGAGGCCGCGCTCAACTGGGGCGTGAAGGTGCTGCGCTATGAGATCAAGGACCTGACCCCGCCAAAGGAAATCCTGCACGCCATGCAGGCGCAGATCACCGCTGAACGCGAGAAGCGCGCCCTGATTGCGGCGTCCGAGGGGCGCCGTCAGGAACAAATCAACATCGCCACGGGCGAACGCGAGGCCTTCATCGCCCGCTCTGAAGGCGAGAAGCAGGCGGCCATCAACAAGGCCCAGGGCGAGGCCGCCTCGATCACGGCGGTGGCCGACGCCACGGCCCAAGCCATCGAGCGCGTCGCGGCGGCCATCCGCCAGCCAGGGGGCGAACAGGCGGTGCAGCTCAAGGTGGCAGAACGCGCCGTGGACGCCTATGCCCAGGTGGCGGCCGAGGCCAACACCACCCTGATCGTGCCCAGCCACATGGGCGAAGTGTCAGCACTGATCAGCTCCGCCATGAAGATGGTGCAGCTGCCCAAGTCCGGCGGCTGACAAGGGCGTCCGGCCAGACGGGGCCACGTCGGCCAGCGCCGCCGCGCCGTGTGAACGCCGCGGGTCGCCAACGAGTTCTCCCCGTTGGCTCTGGACAAAGCTGTGGACAAGCCGTGCCCAGGACCTGGGGAGCCTCGCTAAGTGCTTGATTTCAAAAGGATTGCCTTGCCCTGCTTACTTTTAAGGCATTTACATGACAGCACGGTGCCGGGGGCGCTGGGGGCGCGCCAGCCCCAGCCCCGGGGCCCAAACGGCATCCTCATGGGCACGGTCCAGGGCCAACACAGCCCCGGGGCCAATGGCTCGGGCCTTGGCCCCCAGGCTGGCTTGGCGCCAGAATAAGGGCCCCTGCCCCACTCACCTTGCCCCCTTTTCGTCATTTGGAGTGCCCCGATGCTGCACCGCCTGATCCCGACCTGGTCTGTCCGCTTGGCCCTGCTGGTGGGCGTGCTGCTGATCCCGCTGGCCCAAGCCCAGACCCCGGCGCCCATGCCGCCCGAGACCGCGTCGATCCGCAAGGTCTACGAGTCCACCCAATCCCGCCTCAGCACGCTGAGCCGTTGGCGTTTTCAGGCCCAACGCCCCGATGTCAGCTACCCCAGCCAGGTGACGGCCTGGGCCGACGGCCCGACGCTGCGCAAGCTGGAGGTGGTGGATGCCGATGACAGCGGCGATGTGGTGGGCGAGTATTTTTTTGACGGCGGTGAACTGGTGTTCTTCTTCGGCACCATCAAGAGTTACAACGCCCAGGGGCGCCAGGCGACGCGCAGCGAGAGCCGCCAGTACTTCTGGGGCCAGCGCATGGGCCACTGGCTGCTGGGCCTGCGCGACGATCGCAGCGTGGTCGCCCCACAAAGCGCCGAGTTTGCCCAGGAGGCCCGCCTGCGCGCTTCGGTGGCGCGGTTCTACGCCACCACCGCCTTGCAAAACCGCCCGGCCCAACCCAAACCCTGAGCGCGCGGGGCCCATGCGGCCCCGCCGACAGGCCCCGATGGGGCCGAACACCCGGGCCAACGGGACGCCCTCGACGGCCCCACCGCGCCCCACCCATTGGCCGCAGGGGCTAGCACATTTTTGAGACGCCAAAACGCAGTCGGGCGCTTTGAGTTCTCCCCGTCAGGCTTGGACAACGCTGTGGATAAACCGTGGTGAGGGCCCTGAAAGGCGGTCTAAGTCCTTGTTTTAAAAAGACTTCACTTACGCCGCTCAATTTTTAGGCAGGCGCATCCCACCCCCAAACCAACGCCGCTAAACCAGCCTCATCCCCCCCTCAGTGGCGGGCCGACGCCAGCAAGGCCCGGGGCTCCAATCGGCTCGGGCCCTCGTCCACGCGGAACACCGACACCAGCGCACTCAGCTGCTCGGCCTGGCGGTTCAAGGCCTCGGTGGCGGCCGCCGCCTGCTCGACCAAGGCAGCGTTTTGCTGGGTCACCGAGTCCATCTGGGCGATGGCCTGGTTGATCTGTTCAATGCCCAGGCTTTGTTCCTGGCTGGCGGCGGCGATGTGGGTCACGATCTCGGCCACCTGGCGCACGCCGCTTTCCACCTCGGCCATGGTGCTGCCGGCCCCGGCCACGATTTGCTGCCCTTGGTCCACGCTTTGGGTGGACGCGGTGATCAGCGACTTGATCTCTTTGGCGGCTTGCGCACTGCGCTGGGCCAGCACCCGCACCTCGCCCGCGACCACCGCAAAGCCACGACCTTGCTCGCCCGCCCGGGCGGCTTCCACGGCGGCATTCAAGGCCAGGATGTTGGTCTGGAAGGCAATGCCATCGATGACCCCGATGATGTCCACGATGCGCCCTGAGGACGCGTGGATCTGTCCCATGGTCTGCACCACCTCGCCCACCGCCTGCCCGCCCACGGTGGCGCGCTCGGAGGTCGCCTGCACCAGTTGCTTGGCCTGGCGTGCGTTGTCGGCGTTCTGGCGCACGGTGCTGGTGATCTCTTCCATGGAGGCAGCGGTTTGCTCCAGCGCACTGGCCTGGGACTCGGTCCGGCTCGACAGGTCCGAGTTACCCTGGGCGATCTCACCCGAGGCATGCAGCATGGCCTGGGTGCCTTGGCGCACCTGCTTGACGATGTCCTGCAGCCGCTCGCTCATGGCCCCCAGGGCCATCAGCAACTGCCCCACCTCGTCGCGCCGCTGGCTGCTGATGCGCTGCTGCAGATCGCCCTCGGCCACCTGGTGGGCCACCTGCACCGCCTCGGCCAGGGGCTGGGTGATGCTGCGCGTGATGAGCCAGGCCATGGCCACCGCCGCCAACAAGGCCACAGCGCCCAGGGCCAGCATCAGGTTGCGGCCCCGGTGATAGTCCGCCTCGATGTCGCGCGCGGTTTGGTCAATGGCTTTGCGCTGCTGGTCCAGCAAGCTCTGCAAACTGGCCAGGTAGTTGACACCCGCGGGCTGGAAGTCCTGCTTGAACAGGCGCTCCACCTCTTCGGCGGAGGCGGTGGTCTTGCTGGCGGTGATGGCGTCGCGCGCCTTGATATAGGCCACGCGGTGGACCAACAGCTGCTTGAACACCGCCTGCTCTTCAGGGGTCTCCAGCAGGGCCTCGAGGTCTTTCTGCTGTTGCGACGACACCTTGGACGCCGCCGCGTTCTCTTCCGCAAAGAAGGCCGCGAGCGAAGGGTCCGCACTCTTCACCACTGCCGTGGTGCGCCGCACACTGGTGTGGATGGTGCGGTACCAGTCGGACACCAGGCGCTCCTTGGTGAGCGGGCGCTCCATCATTTGGTGGGTCTGGCCGGCGATGTCCTGCAAGCGCCAGACCCCTTCAGCCACCATGAAGGCCATCATGACAATCAGGATGCCAAACGCCAGCGCAAGCCGACCCCCAATGCGAAGCCTCGCGAACATGCCCATGTCAGATCCCCTTCGGCCCACCGGTGCGTGAGCTGTTGCCAGACGTTTAGCTACTCCCGATTGGCGCGAGTATAGAGGTCATCAGTGACCCCGCTCAGGGGTAATCCAATACCCACCGCATGGCCACGGAAACTGATGTGTGGGGCCAACAGAAAGACAGACAGCAACCCATCCCGGCCCGAGCGACAGTCCGTGCCAATGGACAAAAAAGTGCGCACCAGATCGGATCTGAGCCGAAGCCACCCAATTTCCTGCTATAGTTGAGGGCTTCCGGAGAGGTGGATGAGCGGTTTAAGTCGCACGCCTGGAAAGCGTGTGTGGGCTAATCCCCACCGCGGGTTCGAATCCCGCCCTCTCCGCCAAGACAGTCGTAAAAACGGGCCTTCGGGCCCGTTTTTTATTGGCTTTCTACCATCCCGCCGACCATCCCACAACGTGGTTGCGATTGGACATCACATGGCTGCCGCACTCCCTTGGCACCGGCAGGCGCGTCGCTCTACCACGCGGGCATGACGCTAGAAGAAACCCGAAAAGCGCTGCGCCAACTGCAAGCCGACGCGATGGCATTGCACATCCAAACAATGCGCCTTCGCGAAGACCTACGATACAACTCACCTCGAGCCGAACGACTGCAGTACTGGGCCTCGGTGGGAGTTGGCGCCATGGTCGGTGCAGTCATCAGCCTTGGCTTAACCCAATGACCGAGCTTTGACCTGCGCCCTCTCCGCCGTACCAACCTGAAGTCAGTGAAGTCCATCAGCGCCCGAAAGCCGTGTCGCTCACCGTGCGAACCCACAATGGCGGTCGCTGAACACCCGCCACCGGCCGCTCACCGCCCACGGGACCCCGCGCATTTGTTGAGAATTTGACAGATGACAAGCCCCTGCTCATGCGATCCTGCGCGCCCATCCGATTCAAAGCGCCCCTTGCATGACACGAACGCCCCATGATCCTGTCCCCTCCCCCTTGACCGACCTGTTGTGGGTGTTGGTTTTGTCCGGCTTGGGGCTCGCGCTGGTGTTGGCCGCGGCTCACTGGAGCCGGGATCTGCCTTTGTTCTCACTGCTGCCGCCTGGCGGCAGCACGCCCGATGTGCAGCCTGCGCAGCAGCAGGACTTGCACCGCACCTTCTACACGATCTGGGTGTCCCTGATCCTGGCCACCCCCGCGCTGGCCACCTTGCCCGCGGCCGCGCGCAGCGCCACCGCCTTCCGGCTCTGGCGCATCACCTGGACAGCCTCGTGGGTGGTGTTTGCCGTGCACTTTTACTGGGCGGTGGTGGTGCTGTTTGGCAATGACTGGCAGCGCATCCTGAACACCCCCCGGGTCAGCGCGCCGCGCCTGGACACGGTGTTTGCGGTCTGGTGGACGGTCGACGTGCTGCTGGCTTGGTGCCACGCCGGCCGTGCCCCATGGCTGCGTTGGCAGCGTGCGGGGGTCCATGGGCTGGCCTTTGTGCTGTTCTTCATGGGCGCCGCACGCGAGGGTGAACTGCCCCTGTCGCGCCTGCTGGGCTGGGGGCTGGCCGCCGGCACGGCCGCCGGGCTGGCCTGGCAGGCGGCCACCTTGTGGCGCCAGCGGGTCCGGCGGCGCGACTGATCACCAACAGGCCGTGGTCCGGCGCGGGCTCAACAAGCCCTCAGGCGCGCAAGCGCTGCTCGGATTGACCAACCCCCGCCAGCAGGGCTGAGGGGCCGCGCCCCGCACCCGACGCCACCACTTTCAAGCCCGATCCAGCCAGGCTGGGCTGGGTATCGAGCTTGAAGTACGACACTGCGTGGCTCAGGGCCTGGGCCTGCTGGTTGAGGCTCTGGGCGGCGGACGCGGTCTCTTCGACCAGCGACGCATTGTGTTGGGTGTTGGTGTCCAGGCGCCCAATGGCCTCGTTGATCTGGCGAATGCCCTCGGTCTGCTCGCGGCTGGACAGGCTGATCTCGCTCACCAGGCTCGAAAACTGCCGCACTTGCACCACCACCGAATCGATGGTCTGCCCGACCTGGGCCGCCAGGGTGCTGCCGCCATCCACCTCCTCAACGCTGCGCATGATCAGGGCCTTGATCTCTTTGGCAGCGGCCGCGCTGCGGCCCGCTAGGGCCCGCACTTCGGAGGCCACGACCGCAAACCCGCGCCCCTGCTCACCGGCCCGTGCAGCCTCGACTGCGGCATTCAAAGCCAGGATGTTGGTCTGGAAGGCAATGCCGTCGATGACGCCGATGATGTCAGCGATGCGGCGACTGGACTCCTGGATGCGCGCCATGGTGTGGACCATGTTCTGCACCGCATGCCCGCCATCGGTGGCCACACCCGACACAACGCGCGCCAACTCGTCGGCTTTCAGGGCGTTGTCGGAGCTGCCCTGCACGGCAGCGGTCAGCTGCTCGATCGAGGCCGCGGTTTCTTCCAAACCAGAAGCCTGTTCCTCGGTGCGTGACGCCAGGTTGGCGTTGCCCTGAGCGATCTGCTCCGAGGCGCCGGCCACGGAATCGGTCGCGGCGCGAACCTCGGACAACGAGGCCTCCAGCTTGGCTTGCAGTCGCGTCACCGCCACCAGCACACTGCGCTGCGACACGCCAGCGGGGACCTCGATGGTGCGCAGGTCGCCGTCGGCCAGTTGTTCCATCAGATCGTTGATTTCCTGGGGCTCAGCACCCAAGGGGCGGGTGACCGAACGCGTCAGCAACCAGGCCAGGACCAGGCTGAAGGCCAGTGAAGCCAGCATGAAAATCAGCATGTTGGCCTTGGCCTGCACGAAGTAATCCGCCGCGGACTCGGCGGAATGCTTGGCACCCTCGCGGTTCAGCGTGACGCTCTTGTCCAGCACCGCAATCAGTGCGTTGAAGGCCTTGAAACTGTCGCCAAATGCCAATGCCTTGGCCTCCGCGACGCCGGTAGGCCCTTGGCTGGAGAGCGCCAGAATGCGCGGGGTGTGAGCCACATACGCGAGCCACGCGGTGCCAATCTGGTCAAACAACTGCTTTTCTTCCGGCGAGCTGACCAAGGACCCGTACTGTGCCAGCGTCTTTTCAAAACGCTGCCGTTCGCCCTGAATGGCCCTCTGCATGGCCTCTTTTTGCTCAGGTCCGTCCTCCAGCAGGTGCCGGAACTCCGCCCGACGCACCAGGTTGACACGCTCTTTGAGGTCGCCGAGCAAGTTGACACTGGGGAGCCAGTTGTCCGCCAGGTCGACGGTGCTGTCGTTGATGTGAGATGCCTGTCGCAGGCTGATGGCGCCCGACAGGGTCATCAGCAGCAGGATGGCTGCAAAAGCCAGGACCAATTTGGTGCGCGTGCGCAACCGATACAAATACCGCATGACCACTCCCTCTTTATGTAACCAAAATGCAGCCAACCCTCGGCAGCAACAGGCTGCTCCGGCCGGAACTTCATCGCAGGTCTGTGACTTAAGTCACTTTTGAGGGAATATAAGCGGAGTTGGCCTAGTTGTGTGACAACTTTTCAAAATGGCGCATTCAACCCACAAGTCGAACCTGGGCGCCAGCATGCCCAGGCGCGAGATCAGGTCACGGGCACAGCCCGCCCAATGAACTGGATTGGGCCTGTTGGCTTGTTGGTCGGCGAGCCCGTCGGGGGCTCCAGCGTCAACTCGAACAACTGGTTGTTCTGCAGTTGCGGCAGGCGCGTCAGGTCGATCTGCGTCTTCTTGCCCGGCTGGATCAGGCCCAGCGAGACCGGGCCCTGCCAGTCGTCGGCCTTGGTCCAGAACTGCAACGCCTTGTCGGCAGGCACCTCGAAGGTGCCGAGCGGAATCAAGCTGACGCGGCGGTCATCGCTGACCTGCACCACCCAGCCGGGGGCTTTGTCCTGCGGTGCCACCAACACCACCATGAAACGCGCCTCGGGTGCAGGCCCTTGCATGACCAGCACCGCCGCCAGCACCGCGGCGGCACTCAGGGCCCCCAGCGACAGCCCACGCCACCAGGCCAGGCTGCCCCACACCCGTTGCCACCAGGGCGCCTGGCGCGCCGCCAGGCCCAGGCTGCGCTCCAGGCGAGCCCACAGGCGGGGGGGCGGCTCAATGGGTGGCGCCAATGTGGTCAAGGGCAACAAGGCGTCTTGCCATTCGTGGATTGCAGCATCGAGTTCGCGGTCGCGAAGGCGCTGCTGGTCCAGCTGCTCGCGTTCAAGCGCCGACAAGGTGCCCAGCACGTACTCACCGGCCAGCACCTCCTTGGCGCGCGGGTCGTCAGGTGATTCGAGGCTCACTGCAAGCACTCCTTCAGGGCAGTCAGGCTGCGTTTGATCCAGGCTTTGACCGTGCCCAGTGGGGCTTCAACGCGCTGCGCGATCTCGGCGTGCGACAAGCCGTCAACGTAGGCGTGCAGAATGCAGTTGCGCCGCACGGGCTCCAGGCGCTCCAGGCACAAGCCCATGCGCCCAGCCGTGTCGGCCCAGGCGAATTGGTCCTCCACATGGCGCCAGGCCGTCAAGGACGCTTCAGCGTCCAGCGCGGCCAGGGTGTCATCGCTGACCAGCGACTCGCGGGCCCCATCGCGCACCGCGTTGAGGGCCAGGTTGCGGGCCACCGTGTAGATCCAACCCCGGGCACTGCCCTTGGCGGGCTCGTAACTGCCTGCGCGGTGCCAGATGTTGACAAAAGCATCGTGCACGAGGTCCTCGGCCTGGGGCAGGTTGCGCACAATGCGCTGCACCACCCCCAACAAACGAGGGCTTTCCTGGTGGTACAGGCGCTGTAAGGCAGCGCCATCCCCTCGGGCACAGGCGGCCAGAGCAGCTTCGTAGTCAAAGTCGAGGGGATTCGCCATGCGCGCTAGGTTAACAAAGGAAACCGGTCGCCGTGGCCACCGGCACCGTACTCAGGCGCCCACTCACTGCACTTGCCAGAAGATGTAGTCGGCTTGGTAGCCCACGATTTGCTTCTGGCTCAATTGGGCCTGGGTGCACGGAGCGCTCGGCGCCACACCGCCCAGGGTGGCCACACGCTGGATGAAAGCCACACCCTGCATCGCCCCCATGCCCATCGCGGGGTTGGCCTTGACCAGTTGCAGCGGCAGGTTGCCCGCACCGCCCGGCGCCACCGCCAGTTGGGTGGCCGTCACTTTGGAGCCGTCATTGGCCTCCCAGGTGGCCGGCGGGCCATAGTACTTGCCCACGGCTTGGCCCTGGCGGTTGTTCAACTGCGCCACCGGGCCCACGAAGACCCACTCAAACTGGTCTGCCATGTCCTTCTTGGCACGGCATTCGTAGGTGATCTCGCCCTTGCCCACGGTTTCGAGCATCACTTTGTGCCCGGGCGCCACCCGCACGGCCTCGGGCAAGCTGTTCTGGTCAAAAGCCTGGCTGGCCAGGGGCGCCAAGGCCAGGGCGGTGACCACGGCGGCGGTGAGTTGCTTGAAACTGAAGCGGAAGTTGGAAGTCATGTCGGGTCTCGCAGTCCAAATGAAGGGGTTGATGAGGGTCCATTCAGGGGCTTTTCAACCCCTGACATGAAGCACTACCCACCAGACCGATATTTGGATGCAGCCCAACGCAAAAAAATTTTCAAGGCCCGACCGATCCCAAACCGGCCAGCCACTTCCCCTCAGCAAGCCACAGCAGCTCAGACCTTCAATGCGCCACCGATTTGGAGAAAACGTTGATCACCACCACCCCCAGCAAGATGAAGCCAATGCCAATCAAGGCCGGCGCATCCAGACGCTGGCCATGCACCCACCAAGCCAGGAGCGAGATCAACACCATGCCCACACCCGACCACAGCGCGTAGGCGATGCCGATCGGCAGGGTCTCCAAGGTGCGAGACAGGCCATAAAAAGCACACCCGTAACCCAGCACGGTGACCAGGCTGGGCCAAAAGCGGGTGAAGCCCTCGGTACTCTTCATGGCCGTGGTGGCCAGGGTCTCGGCCACGATGGCCAGCCCCAAATAGACATGGCTCAATTCCATGAATGCTCCCATTGAGGCCACTGACGCCTCACGTTTTAACAAAGCATCGTCGCGTCACGACGGTGGCATGAGGTCTGTTGCCCCACAACCCATGCGCGTAGGACCAGGGAACGACCAAGGGGGGCATTTTGCCCCCCGAGATCGGTGTGCGGTGGAGCACTCCATGTGTCTGAGTGGTTTCCATTTTATTAAAATAGTAATCATTCCTATTTGCATTCACACTCATTCCAACGGCCTGGTTCGCTGCCACGCCGTCCCACCACGACAAGCTTGGCCTGTGCTGGAGCGATACCACCTTGAACTGCTGAACTTCCTCACCCGACAGGTGAACTGCCGTCACACGGCTGCGGACATGGCTCAGGATTGCTATCTGCGCGTCATGACGGCTCAGTCCGCCGGGATGAGCGTTTTGAATGCACGTGCCCTGCTCTACCGCACCGCCCGCAACCTCATCATCGACCTGCACCGGCGCAATCAAGTGCGTCGGCACGAGGAACTCGATGCCTTGCCCGAAGAGCAGCACCCTGCCGCCCCTCAGCATCTGCAACCGGACGAACAACTGGCCTCGCGGCAGGCGATAGAGGCTTACGCCCGGACCATCGAATCCTTGCCTCAACGGTGCAGAGAAGCCTTTGAGCTCCATGTCCATGAGGGGTTCAGCCACGCAGAGATTGCCCGACACATGGGCATTTCGGTGAGCATGGTGGAGAAGCACCTGGTACGCGCCATGTCGGCCTGCAGGCATTGCCAATGGCGCCTTCGCCACGTGGCAGGCGTTCCCGACGCTGAACCGATGCAACGCCCCCAAGCCCACACCGGTCAATGTGTCACTTGGCAGGCTTGAACGACGGCCCCACCGCGGTCACGCCGGCGAAGGCCGGCCTCACAGACTCGACGCCCCACCCCTGCCTGGCTGATGGCTCCGCCCACGCCTGCCTGGCTGACGGCACCGCCCCCCCCGCCTCTGCGCGATCGGCACCCGCGTGGCGTCACCTGACCGGCGTTGCCAAAAATATTTGGAATTATTCTCATTCGCAATATGAGGATTTCGGTTCGGACTGCGTCTACGTGGGTTGACGGGGCTGGTGCGCGGTGCACCGCCCCCCCCTGAAACAGTCCCTCACCCAGGAGTTTTCCCCCATGCGACCGATGCCGCCGTCCCCGCGCTTCACCCCTGCCCCATTGGCCCTCGCGGCCGCGATGACCTTGATCCTGACCGCCGCTCACGCACCACGGGCCGTCGCGCAGACCAGCCCGAACCCAGTGGCCCTGACGGCCATCCAACTGCCAGCCCAGCCTTTGGGGCAGGCCCTGACCGAACTGGCCAAACAAGCCAATTTACAAATGAGCCTTCCTGCGGCGTTGGTTGCAGGCAAGCAGGCGCCCAAGGTGACGGGCCAAATGACAGTGCGTCAAGCCCTCGATCAATTGCTGGCGGGGTCGGGCCTGAAGGCCTCGATCTCGGGTCAACAGGTGCAGATCCAAGCGCAGTCAGTCGCCACGCCACGAGAAGAAACCGCGCTGTCCACGGTGACCGTGTCCTCGTCCAAAGGCCTGGAACCCAGCGATCGATTGATCACCCAGGCCCGGGCCACCCGCGTGGGCAAGAACAGCGACGTCAGCATCCAAGACACGCCATTTGCCATGAGTGTGATCGATGTCGAACAGATCCGCGAGACGGGTGCCAAGAACGTACAAGAAGCCCTTCAGTACAGCGCCGGCGTCTACGCGGGGCGATACGGCTTCGACACCCGGGGAGACTGGGCCGCCGTGCGTGGTCTGTCGCCGTCCAGTTACATCGACGGCCTGCGCAGCGTCTACGGTTCCTACAACACGGTGCGCCCAGAGATCTACTCGCTGGAAAGCATTGAAGTCCTCAAGGGCCCATCCTCGGCGCTCTACGGACAGGCCGATCTGGGCGGCATCGTGAATGTGGTCAGCAAGTTGCCCAAGAAGACCGAATCAAAGGAAATTGAGGTGCAGTTGGGCTCCTACCAACGACGCCAAGCCGCCCTGGATTTCACCGGCCCACTGAATGAGGACAAAACACTGCTGTATCGCCTGGTGGCTTTGCAACGCAAGAGCAACACCCAGGTGGACTACGTCAATGACGATGCCCAATTGCTCATGCCCTCTTTGAGTTGGCAGCCCAATGCCGACACCCGGCTGACCGCGCTATTTGTGCACCAGCAGAACAACACCAAAGTGTCATCGCAGTTCCTGCCCTACAAGGGCACTTTGGGCGCGGCCCCCCTGGGGCAGATTCCCAGCAGTCGGTTTGCGGGTGAGCCTGGATGGGACCGCTATGACATGAACAAGAACGAACTGAGCCTGTTCTGGGAGCAGCGGCTGTCCTCTTCGTGGAAGCTGAACAGCAGCCTGCGCAAAACCAAGTCGTCGGGCTTCACACGTGAGATCTACACCTCGGTCGGCCCCATTCCGGACAACCTGGGCAACATCTCGCGCACGGTGCATGCCGCCGACCGCAAGACCGACGTGTTCGCCACCGATGTTCGCCTGGAAGGCAGTCTGTCGTGGGGCCCAACACGGCACCAGGTGGCTGTTGGGGTGGATTACCAGAATGCACTCTGGGAGGAGTACAACTACTTCTCCCAAAGCGGGGTGGGCAGCTTCAACGTCTACAACCCAGTTTACGGCAACGTGGGCAACCTGAACCTGAATGCATTGCCGCTGGTTGACCGGCCCGACAACAAGATCATCCAGACCGGCCTCTATGCCACCGACCACATCAGCTGGGGCCCATGGGTCGCCTCCGCCGCCTTGCGCCACGACCAGGCCCGCAACGAAGTTCTCAACCTCAGCACCCCCAACACCGTGGTCCGCAACTCAGCGACCACGGGACGGCTCGGCGTCATGTACCGCTTTGAGAACGGCCTTGCGCCATACGCCAGCCTGTCCACGGCGTTCTCTCCCAACCTCGGCACAGATGGCACATCCAGCGCCAGTTACCTCAAACCCACCACCGGTGAGCAAAAAGAGGTGGGGATGAAGTACCTGTCCCCGTCCGAGAACACGTCGGCAGCCTTCGCATGGTTCGACATCCAACAAAAGAACCGAGTGGTGGACGGCAGCACGCCAGGCGGCAGAGAGCAAGTCGGCTCCACCATCCAAGGGTGGGAGCTGGAGGGGCGCCACCGTGTTGGCGCGTTGGAGCTGATCGGCAACTACACCCAGCTGGAGGCCTTGAATGCGGTCACCGGCAAGCGCTTGAGCTCCATCGCCGACCGCACAGCGTCCGCTTGGGCAACTTACCGCCTGGGCCAAGGCTGGCGCGCAGGTCTGGGGGCACGCCACATCGGCACGGTGACCGGCAACGCCGGCACCCCCGAAGCCCCGGCCGTCTCACTGTTTGACGTCATGGTCGGTTACACAGTGGGCGCTTGGGAACTGCGTCTGGACATCAAGAATCTGGCTGACAAGCAGTACATCTCCTGGTGCCGCGGCGCCAACCAGGACTGCGGCTACGGCGAGCGTCTGAATGCCACGCTGAACGCCCGTTACCGCTTCTGAAGCCAAACCAGGATCGGAGACCCCATTGGCATGGGGTCTCTTCGCCTGAGGACCGGGGTTCCGACCGAAACGCTGACACCATGGCCTGGTGCCAGGCGCTCCGCAGCGCAACCTGGCCCGCCAGAGACGGTACCGCCAGCCAAGTGCCAGGGCCATCAGACGCCGCTCGGCACCAGCGGGAGAGGCCCCTGTGGCATCGACCACCGGGGCCAGCGTCACGACTTCCGTGTTGACCGGAAGCCGTGGCGATCACTCCCACTCAATGGTCGCTGGCGGCTTGGAGCTGACGTCGTAGGTCACGCGGTTGATGCCACGCACCTCGTTGATGATGCGGCTGGAGACCTTCTTGAGCAGCGCGTAGGGCAGTTCGGCCCAGTCGGCGGTCATGAAGTCGCTGGTTTGCACGGCGCGCAGCGCCACGACGTAGTCGTAGGTGCGGCCATCGCCCATCACCCCCACGCTCTTCACTGGCAGGAAAACGGTGAAGGCCTGGCTGGTCAGGTCGTACCAGGTCTTGCCGCTGGCCTCGTCGCGGAAGTTGCGCAGCTCTTCGATGAAGATCGCGTCGGCACGGCGCAGCAGGTCGGCGTAGTCCTTCTTGACCTCGCCCAGGATGCGCACGCCCAGGCCCGGGCCCGGGAAGGGGTGGCGGTAGACCATCTCGGGCGGCAGGCCCAGGGCCACGCCCAGCTCGCGCACCTCGTCCTTGAACAGCTCGCGCAGCGGCTCGAGCAGCTTCAAGCCGAGCTGTTCGGGCAGGCCACCCACATTGTGGTGGCTCTTGATGGTGACCGCCTTCTTGCTCTTGGCACCGCCCGACTCGATCACGTCGGGGTAAATCGTGCCCTGGGCCAGGAAGGTTGCGCCCTTGCTGGAGGCATTGCCCGCCTTGAGCTTGGCCGCCTCGGACTTGAACACATCGACGAACAGACCGCCGATGATCTTGCGCTTGGCTTCGGGCTCGCTCACGCCGGCCAACTGGCCGAGGAACAAGTCGCTGGCGTCGACGCGGATCACCTTGGCGTGCAGCTTGCCCGCGAACATGTCCATCACCATGTCGCCTTCGTTGAGGCGCAGCAGGCCATGGTCAACGAACACGCAGGTGAGTTGGTCGCCAATGGCGCGGTGAATCAGCGCCGCCGCGACGCTGGAGTCCACGCCACCGGACAGGCCCAGGATGACTTCCTCGTCACCGACCTGCTCGCGGATCTTGGTCACCGCTTCGCTGATGTAGTCGCCCATGATCCAGTCCGGGCGGGTTTGGCAGATGCCCAGCACAAAGCGCTCCAGCAGGGCCGCGCCCTGCTTGGTGTGGGTCACTTCAGGGTGGAACTGCACGGCATAGAAGCCGCGGTCTTCGTCGGCCATGCCGGCGATGGGGCAGCTGTCGGTGCTGGCCATCAGCTTGAAGCCCGGCGGCAGTTCGGTGACCTTGTCGCCGTGGCTCATCCAGACCTCCAGCATGCCGTGCCCCTCGGGGGTGGCGAAGTCCTGGATGCCTTCGAGCAGCTTGGTGTGGCCCCGCGCGCGCACGGCCGCAAAGCCGAACTCGCGCTTGTGACCGCCTTCGACCTTGCCGCCCAATTGGTGCGCCATGGTCTGCATGCCGTAGCAGATGCCCAACACCGGAATCCCCAGCTCGAACACGGCCTGCGGTGCCTTGTCGGTGGTCTCTTCGTAGACACTGGCATGGCTGCCCGACAGGATGATGCCCTTGAGTTGGCCGTCAGCGGCGTACTCACGGACCCATTCGTCGCTCACGTCGCAAGGGTGAACCTCGCAGAACACATGCGCTTCGCGCACACGGCGAGCGATGAGCTGGGTGACCTGGGAGCCGAAATCGAGGATGAGGATTTTTTGGTGTTGCATCGCGGGGCGGCTGACTTACTCGGCGCGGTAGTTGGGGGCTTCTTTAGTGATCTGAACGTCGTGCACGTGGCTTTCGCGGATGCCGGCCGAGGTGATCTCGACAAACTCGGCGCGTTCGTTCATCTCCTGGATGGTGCTGCAACCGCAGTAACCCATGCTGGCGCGAATGCCACCGGCCATTTGGTACACGATCGACACCATCGAGCCCTTGTAGGGCACGCGACCTTCAATGCCTTCAGGCACCAGCTTGTCGGCGTTCGGGTTGCCGGTGCTGGACTCCTGGAAGTAACGGTCAGCGCTGCCTTGCTGCATGGCGCCAATGCTGCCCATGCCGCGGTAGCTCTTGTAGCTGCGGCCCTGGAACAGGATGACTTCACCCGGCGCCTCTTCGGTGCCGGCAAACATGCCGCCCATCATCACGGTGGACGCGCCGGCCGCCAGGGCCTTGGCGATGTCGCCGCTGTAGCGGATTCCACCGTCACCGATCAGCGGAACGCCCGTACCCTTGAGCGCAGTCGCCACGTTGTCGATGGCCATGATCTGCGGCACGCCAACACCGGCCACGATGCGGGTGGTGCAGATCGAGCCCGGGCCGATACCGACCTTGACGGCGTCCGCACCGGCTTCCACCAGCGCCAGCGCGGCCGCGCCGGTGGCGATGTTGCCCCCCACGACTTCGATGTGCGGGTAGTTTTGCTTGACCCAGCGCACGCGATCGATCACGCCCTTGCTGTGGCCGTGAGCCGTGTCCACCACGATGGCGTCGACACCGGCCTTGACCAGGGCTTCGACGCGCTCTTCGGTGCCCTCACCCACGCCCACGGCAGCGCCCACACGCAGGCGGCCCGACGGGTCGCGGGCGGCATTGGGGAAGCTGGTTTGCTTGGTGATGTCCTTCACCGTGATCAGGCCCTTGAGCTCGAAAGCGTCATTGACCACCATCAGGCGTTCGAGCTTGTGCTTGTTCAGCAGTGCCTTGGCTTCGGCCGGCGTGGCGCCTTCCTTGACCGTGATGAGCTTCTCGCGCGGGGTCATGATCTGCGAGACCTTGACGTCGTAGCGGGTCTCAAAGCGCAGATCGCGACCGGTCACGATGCCGATCACCTTGCCACCGTCGATCACCGGGAAACCGGAGATGCCCAGTTGCTCCGACAGTTGCATGACCTGCAGCACCGTGTGCTCAGGGGTGATGACCACCGGATCACGCAGCACGCCCGACTCATAGCGCTTGACCTTGGCCACATGGGCGGCCTGCTCTTGCGCGGTGAGGTTCTTGTGAACGATCCCGATGCCGCCTTCCTGGGCGATGGCGATCGCCAGGCGGGCTTCCGTCACCGTGTCCATGGCGGCAGACACCAAGGGCAGGTTCAGGGTGATGTTACGGGTGAATTTCGTGGCGAGGGAAGTGTCCTTTGGCAGGACTTGGGAGTACGCTGGCACCAACAACACGTCGTCGAAGGTGAGCGCTTTTCCGAGAAGGCGCATGTCAAAGCTCCAAAAGAAGGATTGTAGCCGCCCTCGGCCTGGCTTGCCGCCAGTCTCTTTTCAAGCCCCTTCCAAAGCCGCCGCTGCACGATAAACTCGGCCCATGAAAACCCTGTCGCTTTTGCTTGTCGCCGCCCTGCTGGGGCTCGCCAACCCCGCCTCGGCCCAATGGATGTGGATCGACAAGGATGGCCGCAAGGTGTTCAGCGACCGGGCACCGCCCAACGACGTGCCCGCCAAGAACGTGCTGCGCCAACCCGGCATGCCGCCCCGCAGCACCCCGGACGACACCCCGGCCGCCAAGCCCAGTCAGGCCGGTGTCAGCGCCGAAGCCGGGGCCACCTCCAAAGCGGCCGGCAAGGGCCCGCTCGACAAGGTGGTCGAAGAGCGCAAGCGCCAGGCCGAGGCCGCGGCCCAGCAAAAGCAACAGGCCGAAGACGCCAAAACCGCCAGCAACAAGGCCGAGAACTGCGCCCGCGCACGGCAAAACCTGGCCACCCTGCAGTCGGGCATCCGGATCTCGCAGGTCAGTGAGAGCGGCGAGCGCAGCTACATGGACGACAGCGCGCGCAGCGCCGAACTGACCCGCACCCAAGGCATCATCGGCACCGATTGCCAGTGACCCCCAGCGACCCCCAGCGACCACAGCGCTGCGACGTGGGCCGGCCTGTGACCGGCGCTGGGCGGTTCGGCCCCGCCCCGGGGCCCCAAGACCTGGGCTGGGCAGCCGCACCGATTGCCCGCCTTCCTGGCTTGACTCAGGCCCCGTAACCCGCCTTGGCGCCCGGCCGGCGCTGGGCAAACAAGCCCGTGCCGCGTGCGCCCTGGCGCGCAAAACGCTCGCGGCGCGCCACTTTGGGGTCGACCACCAAGGGGCGGCACAGCTCGATGCGGTCGCCATCACGCAACGCCTGGTTCAGGGTGACCCGGCGCCCCCACACGCTGACGGTGAGCGTGGTCAGGTCCAGCTCGGGGCAATCGGCCAGCAGGCCGCTGCTGCGCAAAGCCTGCATCACCGACGCGGAGGCGTCGACACGGCGGCGGCGCTGCACCACGGCCCGGGGCCGCGGCGAATAGACGAACTCAACCTCAATGGTGGGGCCGCGCTCAGCCATAGACCTGCTCGGCCCGCTTGACGAAGGCGTCCACCAGGCTGCCCGCGATCTTGTCGAACACGGGGCCCACCAGGGCCGCCAGGGCGCGGTTGTCAAACCCGTAGCGCAGGCTCAGCTCCACCTTGCAGGCGCGCTGCGAACCGTCGCCCACGGGCAAGAAGTGCCAGCTGCCCTCCAGGCTGGAGAACGGGCCCTTGACCAGTTTCATGTCGACTTGTCGATCGGCCTGGTGCACGTTGTCGGTGACAAAGGTCTGCCGCACGCCACTGAAGGCGATGCCCACCTCCGCTCGCATGCCGCCGTCCCGCGTCTCCAGCACATTGGCGTGGTCACACCAAGGCAGAAACTGGGGGTAGCTCGCCACATCGGTGACGAGTTTGAACATTTCCTGGGGGCTGAACCAGATCAGAACGGACTTATTGACTGTTTTCATGAATTTGCAAGCCCGAACCCTGTCTGGCCTTCGGTCGACCCCAAGGCACCTAAAATTACGGGTACAGGCGCAATGGATTGTATTGAGGCCTTTGATTCATTTGTTGCAGCCTCATCTGGACACCATGTCGAAAAAACCCGAAACCTCCTCCCGCATTGCAGACAACAAGAAGGCCGCCTTCAATTACTTCTTCGAAGAGCGCTTCGAAGCGGGCATGGTGCTGCAGGGCTGGGAGGTCAAAGCCGCCCGCGAAGGCAAAGTGCAGCTGACCGATGGCTATGTGGTCATCCGCGACGGCGAGCTGTATGTGCTGGGCTGCATGATCAACCCACTCAAGTCGGCCTCCACCCACGTCAACCCCGACGCCATCCGCACCAAGAAGCTGCTGATGAAGAAGGACGAGATCAAGCGCCTGATCGGCAAGGTCGAGCAGAAGGGCTATACGTTGGTGCCCATCAACCTGCACTGGAAAAACGGCCGCATCAAGTGCGAGATTGCGCTCGCCAAGGGCAAGGCCGAACACGACAAGCGCGACACCATCAAGGACCGCGAAGGCAAGCGCGAGGTCGAACGCGCCATGAAAAGCCGCAACCGCTGATTTTTTTGCCCGGACGCTGGAATAAACAGCGCGTCGCCAGCGTTTACCCCTTTGCAGACATCCTGCAAGCCTAGGAGAACCCGATATGACGACCGCCCGCTTTCATCTCAGCACCGCCTGGCGCCCTGCCCTGGCCGCCGCCCTCATCAGCACCGCCCTGCTCGGCGGCTGTGCATCGGTTCAAGCGCCTCCCAGCGCCCCGACCAAGGTGAGCGAAGGGGTGCTGACCGGCCTCAACGGCATGACGCTCTACACCTTTGACCGCGACGTGGCCGGCAGCGGCAAGTCGGTGTGCAATGGCCCCTGCGCCACCAACTGGCCCCCGCTGTTCGCCAACGACGGCGACAAACCGACCGGGGACTACACCGTGGTCACACGTGACGACGGCAAGAAGCAATGGGCCCTCAAGGGCAAGCCGCTGTACTACTGGGTCAAGGACACCAAGCCCGGTGACAAGACGGGCGACGGCTTCAACAAGGTCTGGCAAGTCGCCAAGCCCTGAGCCCCCGGCCAAGCTGCTTTCAAGCCCCCGGCGCCATGGACCCCCAGGCCCTCAGCGAGCACATCCCCCGGCTGCGCCGCTATGCGCGCACGCTGACCGGGGACCGCTGGGCCGCCGACGACCTGGTGCAGGACACCCTCGAGCGCGCTTGCGCCAAATGGCGTTTGTGGACCGTGGGCAGTGACCTGCGCGCCTGGCTGTTTGCCCTGATGCACAACCTGCGGGTCAGCCAGTTGCGGCGCAACGGGCTCGAACTGGTCAGTGCCAGCAGCGGCAGCCCCGAGGCGCAACAGGCGTTTCTCGATGCCGTCGGTCCCGCAGCGGGCGACGACACCGCGCTGGACCTGCAGCGTTGCCTGCTGCGCCTGCCGGCCGAACAACGCGAGGTCCTGCTGCTGGTCAGCCTGGAGGACCTCAGCTACGAGCAGGTGGCCCGCATCACCCAGGTGCCCGTGGGCACCGTGATGTCGCGCTTGTCCCGGGCCCGGGCTCGCCTGCGCGAGTTGCTCGACGCACCGCCCGGCTCCGCCTCGTCCCGTCCAACACCGGCCGACGCCCCCCGACACCCAGCCCCGAAAGCGCCTGCCAAGGTTGCCCCGCTGCGGCCCGTCCGCTGAGCCCCGAGTTCACGCCATGGAAACCCAGCACGCCCCCCCCACACCGGCCCAGCGCCTGCTGGAGGACCGACTGCACGCCCGGCTGGACGGCCAGTTGCCCGAGGCCGAGCGGTCGGCCCTGGACGCCGAACTCCAACACCACCCCGAGGCCCAGGCCACCCTCACGGCCTGGCAATCCCAGCGTGAAGCCCTGCGCGCGCTGCACGCCGACGTGCTGGACGAACCCGTGCCCAGCGCCCTCAGGGCCACGTTGGAACGGGCCCAGCGCGAACACACCCAGGCGCGACGCCGCTGGCGCTGGACCGGCTGGGCCGCGGTCTGGGTGATGACCTTCATGGCGGGCTGGCTGGCCCGCAGCCACACCCCCACCGACGCCCTGCTGGCGCGCTGGGGCGACACGCCTGACCCGGTGAGCCCAGCCCCCTTGCAGCGCTTTTCACAACAAGCAGGGGTCGCCTACGCGGTGTATTCGCCCGAGGTCAAGCACCCGGTCGAAGTCGATGCCAGCCAGCAGCAACACCTGGTGCAATGGCTGTCCAAGCGCCTGGGGCGACCCTTGACGGTGCCTGACCTGTCCAGCCAGGGCTTTGCCCTGGTGGGCGGGCGCCTGCTGCCCGGCGAGCACGGGGCACGGGCCCAGTTCATGTACCAAAACCCCCAGGGCCTGCGCCTGACGCTGTACTTGGGCGCCATCGAGGGCGACACCGCGCCCGCATCGGCGCCAGCCCAGGGGCCCCGTGCCCAGGGCCCGACGGCGCCCCCCGCAGCCGCCCCACCCCAGGCCATGCCCCAAGCCGCACCCGACGCACAGGAGACCGCCTTCCGCTTTTCGGACCAAGGCCCGGTGCCGTCGTTCTACTGGGTTGACCAGGGCTTTGGCTATGCGCTGTCCGCACCGCTGTCGCGCCAGGCGCTGCTGAGCCTGGCCACCTTGGTGTACCAACAACGCTGACAGGGGCCACCGGCCCCACCACCGCGGCCTGAACAGCGGGCCGGACGCGCCGAACGTGAGGCCCGGCGGCGCCTTGCGCCCGCGGCAAGCGCGGGCACGCGCGCGGGCCCTCAGGCCAGTTCGCGCAACGGGTGCTGGTCCGCCGCCCAGGGGCTGCTGAAGAACTCTGCCACCAGGGCGGCTGGCACGTCCTCGACCCGACTGGGGTTCCAGCGCGGGCTGTGGTCCTTGTCAATCGCCAGGGCCCGGATGCCTTCCACGGTCTCGCTTTGACCGGGGCGCAAATGGAAGCAGCGGTGCACCAGGTCCCGCTCCATGCGCAGGTCGTCGGCCAGGGTCTGACCGCGCGCGCGGCGCACCTGCTCGAGCACCACCTCCAACATCAGAGGCGAGCGCTTGCGCAGGGTGGCACCGGTGTGGCGCGCCCAGTCGGCGCTGTCGGTTTCGAGCGCCTGCACCATGGCTTTGGCGTCCGCCAGGGCAAAAAACCGGTCCACCCAGGCCCGCACGTCCGCGCCCGTGGCGGGGGCCGGGGCTGCTTCAAACTGCTGACCCAGCCACGCCTGGAGAGCGGCCCCGTCGGCCCAGCGCTGGCTGGCGAGCGTTTCCCACAGGGCGGCCTGGCGCTCGGCACTCAGGAAATGATCCGCCAGGCCGAAGGCGATCGCATCGCCCGCCCCGATGGTGTCGCCCGTCAGGGCCAACCACTCGCCCACGCGGCCCGGGCAGCGGCTCAGGAAGTAGCCACCGCCCACGTCCGGGAACAGGCCGATATTGGTCTCGGGCATGGCCATCTTGGTGCGCTCGGTCACGATCCGCACACTGCCGCCCTGGCTGATGCCCATGCCGCCGCCCATCACAATGCCGTCCATGAAGGCGATGTAGGGCTTGGGGTAGCAGTGGATCAGGTGGTTGAGGGCGTACTCCTCGGTGAAGAAAGCCTCCAAATCGGCATCGCCCGTGGTGGCTGCCTGGTGCAGGAAGCGGATGTCGCCGCCCGCGCAAAACGCGCCAAAAACGCCCTCCTTGTTGCTGCCGCGGATGGCCACGCCCAACACAGCGGGGTCGGCCGCCCAGGCCTGCAGCGCCACCGTGAGGTCACGCACCATGCCCAGGGACAAAGCGTTCAGCGCCCGCGGGCGGTTCAGGGTGATGAAGCCGATCTGCCCACGCAGTTCGGTCACGATGTCGCCATTGAAAATGCTCATTTTGTCTGCTCCTTCCAACCTAATAGTTCATTGCCTACCAGGGCCGCAATCACCAGCGACCCACCGACCAGCACCTCGGGGGCGGGCCGTTCTCCGGCCCCTGCCCAAGCGAGCAAGATGCCAAAAATCACTTCCAACAGGGCCAACAAGGCCACTTCCGGGGCCTTCAGCACGCGCGCACAGCGCACCGCCAACACACAGGGAATGGCCAACTGCAGCACGCCCAGCAAGGCCAGCAAGCCCAGGTCAGAGGCCGAGGCCTGAAACGGAAACGCCAGGGGCAGCGTGGTGAAGGCCGAGATCAAAGCCCCGATCAGCACGGCCGGCACCAGGTCCACGTCGTGGCCCTGCGCATGGGAGCGCTGCACCACCGACCAATTGACCGACGCCGCCAGTGGCACGCACAAGGCCACCAGCGTGCCCAGCCATTGGCCGCCTGCCAGCTGGCTGCCGTACATCCAGGCGATGCCCACCCCGGCCGCGGCAATGGCCGCCCAGGTGCGGGGCAGGATGCGGTGGCGCAAGAAAATCCGCGCAATGAGCGCCGTGCACAGGGGCCCGAGGGACATGGTGACCAGCACATTGGCCACCGAGGTCAGGGTCATGGCCACCATGAAGGCCGTGAACATCACGCTCCAGCACACCCCGGACACCCACAGGGCCCGCCCCCCCTGGCGCATGTTGGCAAACACCGCCCGACCCTGCACCAGCGGCAGGATGGCCAGCAAAGCCAGGGCATTGAACAGGCTGCGCCAGAAGGTCACTTCAAAGCTGCGGGCCTGTTCGAGGTGGCGGGTCACCACCCCGGCGATCGACCACATCAGGGTCACGGCCACCATCAGCAGGACCGCTCGGGAATGCGTCAGTTTCATGGGTCAACAAGAAAACGGGCCGACATGCGGCCCGTTGGGATCCAACCCGGTACACGCCGGGACTGCCCCGGATTGTGCCCGATGAAAGCCGCCGGCCACAGGCTCGGCGGCGACGGCCCAAGCGAGCTTGGGCCGGGGTTGTCAGCCGCGCCCTTCGAGGGCCCGGTTCACACTGAGCGCCGCCAGGGTGCCCAGCGCACCCGACAGCAGGTAGACACTGACATAGGCCAGCCCGAAGTGGGCCGACAGCCCCAGCGCCACCAGCGGCGCAAAAGCCGCCCCCACCAGCCAGGCCACATCGGCCGTCAAGGCGGCCCCGGTGTAGCGGTAGCGGGCCGAGAAGTTGGCCGTCACCGCACCCGACGCCTGACCATACGACAGGCCCAGCAGCATGAAGCCCACCAGAATGAATACGTTTTGCCCCCAGATGCCACCGTCCATCAGGCTCGGCGCAAAGCCGCTGAAGACCGCAATCAAGGCAGCCAGCGTGCCCAGCGTGGTGCGGCGACCAAAGCGGTCGGCCACCAGGCCCGACACCACCACGCCAACCGCAGCCAGGCAGGCGCCCACCATCTGAACCCCCAGGAACTCGGTGATCGAGCGGTCTGAGTACAGCGTGATCCAGGACAGCGGAAACACGGTCACCAGGTGGAACAGCGCGTAGCTGGCCAGGGCAGCCAGGGCCCCGATCAGCACGTTGCGGCCTTGTGAGCGGGTCATTTCTCCGACCGGGGTGGGTTCGAGTTCGCGCTCTTCGAGCAAGTGCGAATACTCGTCAGTGGACACCAGGCGCAGGCGGGCGAACAGCGCCACCACGTTGATGGCAAAGGCCACATAGAAGGGGTAACGCCAGCCCCAGGTGAGGAAGTCGGGCTCGGTCAGGCTACCGAGCAGGTAGGCAAACAGCCCAGCGGCCACCACAAAACCCAGCGGCGCCCCCAACTGACCCAACATGGCGTACCAGCCACGGCGGTCTTCCGGCGCCTTCAGGGCCAGCAGCGAGGGCAGACCGTCCCACGAGCCCCCCAGGGCCACGCCCTGGGCAATGCGGAACACCGACAGCAGCAGCACCGACGCGGCGCCCAGGCTGGCATAGGTGGGCAAAAAGGCCATGCCCGCCGTGCTGGCGCCCAGCAGGACCAGGGCGATGGTGAGCTTGGTCTCGCGGCCCCAGTGGCGCTGGATGGCCATGAACAACACGGTGCCAAAGGGCCGTGCAATGAAAGCAAAGGTGAAGATCACGAACGAATACAGCGTCCCCTCGAGCCGCCCCAGTTGGGGAAAGAACACCGCCGGGAACACCAGCACCGAAGCGATGGCGTAGACAAAGAAGTCAAAGTACTCAGAGGCCCGACCGACCACCACGCCGGTGGCGATTTCGCCCGGGGTGATCTGGGTGTTGTGCCCACCGGGGGCATGACTGCTGCTCGAATACGCGGAACCGGTCGCCTGAGTGGCAACGCTTTGAACTGTGCTGGACACCATTTTTGCCTCTCATTTCTATTACCCGCGCCCTGAAGGCACGCTGTCTCCGCCGCAGCGCTTTTGGTGAGAGGCCGATTGACATAGGACAAAACGTCCAATCGCCAAACACGCTTGGCAAATGTAGATTACCTCACTTTCCCCCCATAGCACATCCTGCTTTACCCCGGCATGACCTCTCACAAGACACTTCGCGGACTGCTTTTGCTTTCTGCTGTTTCCTTGACCGGCTGCGGCACCGTGGTGATGAACCCGTCGGGCGATATCGCAGCGCAACAAGGCCACCTGATCGTGGTCTCGACGCTGCTGATGTTGCTGATCATCGTTCCGGTGATCGCTCTGACGCTGTTTTTCGCCTGGCGCTACCGCCAATCCAACACCGAAGCGGCTTACGAACCGGACTGGGACCACTCCACCCAACTCGAACTGGTGATCTGGGGCGCCCCGCTGCTGATCATCATCGCGCTGGGCCTGCTGACTTGGATCAGCACCCACACCCTGGACCCGTACCGCCCGCTGTCGCGCCTGGACGCCGACCGCCCTCTGCCCAAGGACGCCAAGCACCTGACGGTGGAAGTGGTGGCGCTGGACTGGAAGTGGCTGTTCATCTACCCCGAGCAAGGCATCGCGACGGTGAACGAATTGGTGGCCCCGGTGGATGTGCCGATCCAGTTCAAGATCACCGCGTCGACCGTGATGAACTCGTTCTACATCCCGGCGCTGGCCGGTCAGATCTACGCCATGCCGGGCATGCAGACCCAGTTGCACGCCGTCATCAACAAGGCGGGCAACTACGAAGGCTTCTCGGCCAACTACAGCGGCGCGGGCTTCTCGCACATGCGCTTCCGCTTCCATGGCATGGACCAAGCCGGCTTTGACCAGTGGGTCGCCAAGACCAAGGCCAGCGAACTGAGCCTGGACCGCGCCACCTACCTGGCCCTGGAGCAACCCAGCGAACGCGATCCGGTGCGCCACTATGGCCGCGTGGACGGCGAGCTGTACGGCGCCATCCTGAACCGCTGTGTGGACAGCAGCAAGATGTGCATGCACGAAATGATGGCCATCGACAGCGCCGGCGGCATGGGCACCAACACCTTCCGGGTGGCCGCCCAAGCCAGCTCCGCGACCGAGAACCGCCTGCCCGCGCGCCGCTACGTCGAAGCGCTGGCCTGCACCACCAGTGACCCGCAGGGCACCGGCCTCTCGCTGACCAAACCGACCGGACTATGACCCTCGCCGCTTTCGCCATCCCAGGCGGTGCCTCTGGCACCGCCCACGCCCCGGCCCCGTGCCTGGGCGCTCACCCCTGCCAGCGAGACTGACCATGCAAGACCAACTCGACCTGACGAAGCTCATCTTCGGCCGTCTCTCGTGGGACGCCATCCCCCTCCACGAGCCCATCCTCATTGGCACCTTCTGCGCAGTGGCTCTGGGCGGCATCGCCGTGCTGGCCCTGCTGACCCGCTTCCGCCTGTGGGGCCCGCTGTGGCGCGACTGGATCACCAGCATCGACCACAAGCGCATCGGCATCATGTACATCGTGTTCGGCCTGATCATGCTGCTGCGCGGCTTTGCCGACGCCATCATGATGCGCGCCCAGCAAGCGATTGCCTTCGGTGACCAAACCGGCTTCCTGCCGCCGCACCACTACGACCAGATCTTCACCGCCCACGGCGTGATCATGATCTTCTTCGTGGCCATGCCGCTGGTCACGGGCCTGATGAACTACGTGGTGCCGCTGCAGATCGGCGCCCGTGACGTGGCCTTCCCGTTCCTGAACAACTTCAGCTTCTGGATGACCGCCTTCGGTGGCGGCCTGGTGATGGCGTCGCTGTTCGTGGGTGAATTCGCCCGCACCGGCTGGCTGGCCTACCCGCCGCTGTCCGGCATCCTGGCCAGTCCCGATGTAGGGGTTGACTACTACATCTGGTCGCTGCAGATTGCCGGGGTGGGGACGCTGCTGTCAGGGGTCAACCTGATCGCCACCATCGTGAAGATGCGCGCCCCGGGCATGAACATGATGAAGATGCCGGTCTTCACCTGGACCGCCCTGTGCACCAACGTGCTGATCGTCGCCGCCTTCCCGGTGCTGACGGCCGTGCTCGCCCTGCTGTCGCTGGACCGCTACGCCGGCACCAACTTCTTCAGCAACGACCTCGGCGGCAACGCCATGATGTACGTGAACCTGATCTGGATCTGGGGCCACCCTGAGGTCTACATCCTGATCCTGCCCGCCTTCGGCATCTTCTCCGAAGTGGTGGCCACGTTCTGCCGCAAGCGCCTGTTCGGTTACACCTCGATGGTGTACGCCACCGTGGTGATCACCATCCTGTCCTACCTGGTCTGGCTGCACCACTTCTTCACCATGGGCTCGGGCGCGAGTGTGAACTCGTTCTTCGGCATCACGACCATGATCATCTCGATCCCGACCGGGGCCAAGATCTTCAACTGGCTGTTCACCATGTACAAGGGCCGCATCCGCTACGAGCTGCCCATGCTGTGGACCATCGGCTTCATGATCACCTTCGTGATCGGTGGCATGACCGGCGTGCTGCTGGCCGTGCCCCCGGCGGACTTCGTGCTGCACAACAGCCTGTTCCTGATCGCCCACTTCCACAACGTGATCATTGGTGGCGTGCTGTTCGGCATGATCGCCGGCATCACCTACTGGTACCCGAAGGCCTTCGGCTACAAGCTGGACCCTTTCTGGGGCAAGTGCTCGTTCTGGTTCTGGTTCATTGGCTTCTACCTCGCCTTCATGCCGCTGTACGTGCTGGGCCTGATGGGCGTGACCCGTCGCATGAGCCACTTCGAAGACCCGTCGCTGCAGATCTGGTTCCAGGTCGCCGCCCTGGGCGCCGCCATGATCGCGCTGGGCATCGCCTGCTTCGGCATCCAGCTGGTGGTCAGCTACCTGCGCCGCGACAGCCTGCGTGACACCACGGGTGACCCGTGGGATGGCCGCACCCTGGAATGGTCGACCTCGTCGCCGCCGCCGGATTACAACTTTGCCTTCACGCCCAAGGTCTATGACAACGACGCCTGGACCGACATGAAGAAGCAAGGCTACGTGCGCCCGGTGCAAGGCTTCGTGGACATCCACATGCCCAAGAACACCGCTGCTGGCTTTGTCATCGCAGGCCTGAGCGCTGTGGTGGGCTTCGCCATCATCTGGCAGATGTGGTTGCTGGCCGGTCTGGGCTTCGTGGCCCTGATGGCCGCGATCATCATCCACACCTTCAACTACCACCGCGACTACTACATTCCCGCCGCCCAGGTGGTGAAGGTGGAAGCCGAACGCACCCGTTTGCTCGCAGGTCAAGTCTAAGATGTCCACTATCGCCCACGGCGCCCAAGGCGCCCCCTTGAGCAAGGACCCCAGCTCGCGCTTCTACGTGTTGGAGCACCACCCGGAAAACGGCACCCTGCTCGGTTTCTGGCTCTACCTGATGAGCGACTGCCTCATCTTTGCCTGCCTGTTCGCGGTTTACGCCGTGCTGGGCCGCAGCTACGCGGCCGGCCCCTCGGGGGCCGACCTGTTCGACCTGCCGCTGGTGGCGTTGAACACCTCGCTGCTGCTGCTGTCGTCGATCACGTATGGCTTCGCCATGCTGGAAATGCAGAAGAAGAAGCTCAAGCCCACCCTGGTGTGGCTGGGCATCACCGGTCTGCTGGGTGCAGGCTTCATCGGCCTGGAGCTGTATGAGTTTGCCCACCTGATCCACCAGGGCGCTGGCCCGAGCCGCAGCGCCTTCCTGTCGGCCTTCTTCACGCTGGTGGGCACCCACGGCCTGCACGTCACCTTCGGCCTGATCTGGCTGGTGGTGCTGATGGTTCAGCTGAACAAGCACGGCCTGACCGGCCCGAACAAGCGCCGCCTGATGTGCCTGTCCATGTTCTGGCACTTCTTGGACGTGGTCTGGATCGGCGTTTTCACCTTTGTCTACCTGATGGGAGTTCTGCCATGAGCGCACATGACCACCACCACGGCCACGATGACCATGGCCACGACGACCACGCTGACCACGGCAGCCTGAAAAGCTACGTCATTGGCTTTGTGCTGTCGGTCATCCTGACCGCCATCCCCTTTGCGCTGGTGATGGGCAAGACCTTCGCCAGCTCCAGCACCACCGCGCTGGTGATCCTGGGCTTTGCCGCGGTGCAGATCGTGGTGCACATGGTGTATTTCCTGCACATGAACACCCGCTCCGAAGGCGGTTGGTCGATGCTGGCCCTGATCTTCACCTTCATGCTGGTGGTGATCACGCTGGCCGGTTCGCTGTGGGTGATGTACCACCTGAACCACAACATGATGCCCATGCCGGCGCACGAGATGCGCCAGATGCCTTGAGCGCCCCAGGCGCCCCGGCACCTGCCACCATGGCCCGCTCCCGCTCCAGTGTGCTGCGCGCACTGTTCTTGCTGGGCGCGGGCCTTGTTGTTTTGGTGCTGCTGGGTCTGGGCACCTGGCAGGTGCAGCGCCTGAGCTGGAAGCTGGACCTGATCGAGCGCGTCGAGCAGCGCGTGCACGCCGCCCCGGTGGCGCCACCCGCCCCGGCCCGCTGGGCCGACATCAACGCCGCCAACGACGAATACCGCCACCTGCGCCTGCAAGGGCGCTGGTTGCACCAGCACAGCAGCCTGGTGCAGGCCGTCACCAAGCTGGGCCCGGGTTTCTGGGTCATGACGCCGCTGCGCCTCAGCGGCGCTGCACTCGACGGCCAGGTGGTGTGGGTGAACCGGGGTTTTGTGACCCAGGCCCCGGGCCCACGCGCCCCCGACGACCAGGACACCACCGTCACCGGCCTGCTGCGCTTGAGCGAGCCTGGCGGTGGCTTTCTGCGCCGCAACGACCCCGCCGCGCAGCGCTGGTTCTCACGCGATGTGCAGGCCCTGAGCGCGGCCCATGGCCTGCAGGGCGTGGCACCCTATTTTGTGGACGCCGACGCCGCCACGTCACCGCTTGCGGGACAATCGGGGGCCCTGGCCCACGACGCCCCCCTGACCGACCCGGTCGGCGGGCTGACCGTGCTGCACTTCCAGAACAACCACCTGGTCTATGCGCTGACCTGGTACGCGCTGGCCCTGATGGTGATCGCGGCCGTGTGGTGGGTGTGGCGCCAGGACCGACGCGGCGCGTCTGCCTGACCGCTGCTTGTTGCCACCACCACCCGAAGCCACCCCATGCCCGCCCCCCGCTTGTCCCCTGCCCCCGAACCAAGCGAGTCGCCCGAGCCGCCCGAGGCCCTCGGGACGCCGCAGCGCCGCGCCAAGGTGGCCCCAGCGGCCCAACTGGACAGCGTGGCGGGGCACAAAAACATGCTGCAGCTGATCCACCTGCGGTGGTTTGCGGTGGGTGGGCAGATCATCACCATCGCGGTCGCCAGCCTGGTGCTCGAGCTGCCTCTGCCCATGCCGCAGATGCTGGAGGTGCTGGCCTGCCTGATCGCCTTCAACATCGCCAGCCACCTGCGCTGGCACGAGCAGCGCGAAGTCTCCAACACCGAGCTGTTTGTCGCCCTGCTGGTCGACGTGGCCAGCCTGACGGCCCAGCTCTACCTGAGCGGCGGCACCACCAACCCCTTTGTGTTCTTGTACCTGTTGCAGGTGATCTTGAGCGCCGTGCTGCTGGAAGCCTGGTCGACCTGGACCATTGTGGGCATCACCACGGCCTGCCTGGCGGGCCTGACCGTGCTGTCGCGCCCCCTGGCGCTGCCGCTGGACCACAACCTCGGCCCTGCCAGCTTGTATGTGCAGGGTCTGCTGATTTGCTTTGTGCTCAACGCCATGCTGCTGGTCACCTTCATGAACCGCATCCACCGCAACCTGCAGGTGCGTGATGCGCGGCTGGCGGACCTGCGTCAACAGGCCGCCGAGCATGAACACATCGTGCGCATGGGCTTGTTGGCCTCGGGCGCAGCCCACGAACTGGGCACCCCGCTGTCCACCCTGGCGGTGATCCTGGGCGACTGGCGCCGCATGCCCGAGTTCAAAGGCAACCCCGACCTGCTCGAAGAGATCAACGACATGGAGATCCAGCTGCAACGCTGCAAATCCATCGTCAGCGGCATCCTGCTGACCGCGGGAGAAACCCGGGGCGAGGACTCCGAAGTGACCACGCTCAACGGCTTTCTGGAGGCCCTGGTGGACGACTGGCGCCTGACGCGGCCCAACGTGCCACTCACCTACACGGCCCAGTTCCCCGAAGACCTGCCCATGGTGGCCGACTCGGCAGTGCGGCAGATGATCGACAACGTGCTCGACAACGCCATGGAGGCCTCGCCGCAGGGGCTGAGCCTGCAGGCCCGCCACGATGGCGAAGAGCTGACCCTCGAAGTCCACGACCAGGGCCCGGGTTTTGCCCCGGGCATGCTGCAGCAGTTTGGCAAGCCCTACCAGTCCAGCAAAGGCCGCCTCGGGGGGGGCTTGGGTTTGTTCTTGGTGGTCAACGTGGCACGCAGCCTCGGGGGCACGGTCAGCGCCCGCAATCGCCCTGAAGGCGGTGCGGTCGTCACCGTCAAACTGCCGCTGAGTGCCCTGACTCTGGACGACAATACCGTCCATGAGTGAAGACCGATTGCTGCTGCTGGTAGAGGACGATGCGACCTTCGCACGCACCTTGATCCGATCGCTGGAGCGACGCGGCTACACCACCCTGCACGCCAGCAGCCTGCAAGACGTCAGCACCTTGCTGGAGCAACATTCCCCCGGCTACGCCGTGGTGGACCTGAAGCTCAATGGCGACGCCAGCGGCCTGGCCTGCGTGCAACGCCTGCACCAGCACGATGCCACCATGCGCATCGTGGTGCTGACCGGCTTCGCCAGCATTGCCACCGCGGTGGAAGCCATCAAACTGGGCGCCTGCCACTACCTGGCCAAACCGTCCAACACCGACGACATCGAGGCCGCGTTCGGTCACGTCGCGGGCAGCACCGACATCGAACTCAGCAACCGCTCCACTTCGATCAAAACGCTCGAGTGGGAGCGCATCCACGAAACCCTGGCCGAGACCGGTTTCAATATCTCCGAGGCCGCGCGCCGCCTGGGGCTGCATCGGCGCACCTTGGCCCGCAAGCTGGAAAAGCAGCGGGTGAAGTGAGAGGCGCCGAAACCCGAGCCCCTGTACCGCGCTAGCATGGCCTAGCCAGGTTCGCCTGCGGGCTCAAACTTTGAGTTGCGCCAGCGGCAAACCTCTGTCGCGGTGAACTGCCCGCGCCAGGCCGGCCCCCTCGGTCGTATGCATCCATCATCTGCACTAGAAAACTAAACAGCATTTTCGGTACGCCACTGACCATTCAGCAGAGCGTATTGCAGGAGGTCGTGGTGCCTGCCTGCCCAGTAACCAGCCTCCCGTTGCCGCCCCTCTTTCACGAAACCGAGCGCCGCGAGTATGGCCAGAGATGGGGCGTTGTCAGGGTGCACCTGGGCCTCGATTCGATTCAACTGCACCTCTCGGAAACCCCAAGTGATGATTGCATTTAAGGCTTCTTTCATGTAGCCGCGGCCTTGATGGGCTGGAGATATCTCGTAACCCATGATGCAGGACTTCCAGTTTCGATTCCAGCGAAACAAACCGCATGTACCGATCAGTCCTGGCTGGTCGCTCAACTCGATGGCCCAGCGTGCACCGAGAACCGGCTCTTTTCGCCAACTGGCAAAGGTCGCGACCAACTTCTTGGCGCCGTCTAGATCAGAAATAGGATCCGATCCAAACCATCTCATGTGTTCGGCGTCGCCGTGAATTTGAAGAATATTCTGCGCATCCGATTCCACAATCTCACGCAGAGTGAGCCGAGATGTTTGCAGCGTTGGAAAATCGAACATTGACTACCTGCAATCTCACTTGGATGTATTTCGCATTATTTGAACTTTGTAGAGCGTTAGGCTGCCACACCTGCTGCTGCGAAGTGAGAACACGTGAGTTCGTGAGCGCAGCGTGAATTCATTTTTCGCTCGCAATTTAAAGGGCGCAGCCAAATACCCGCTCATGGCCCTTCCCAAACATCGTATCAGGTGGTCACCAAATGGGATGGAGCCCCGAGTTGGCCGGTTTGAGTCGGAAGCCGTGGCCAGTTTTGAATCGGACTGGGTCGCCAATTTGAATCAGGCTCACGGTCGGATTTCATCAGAATCTGCACCCAGAAGCTTGGGCGCTTATAGCACCTCCGATTGGCAGCGCCCATGAAAAAAGGAGGCCCAAGGCCTCCTTCTCTCTCCCCTGCCCCACCTGCATCCCATGAACGCAGGCTGGCTGGGTCATCCAACTCAGGCGCGGCTGGCGCGCTTGCGGTCGGTTTCCTTCAGGTGCCGCTTGCGCAGGCGCACCGACTTCGGCGTGATTTCGACCAGCTCGTCGTCCTCGATGAATTCCACGCCGTATTCCAGCGTCAGTTCGATCGGGGGCGTGATCTTCACAGCGTCTTCCTTGCCGCTGACGCGGAAGTTGGTCAGCTGCTTGGTGCGGGTGGCGTTGACCACCAGGTCGTTGTCACGGCTGTGGATGCCGACGATCATGCCTTCGTACACCGGATCGTTGGCCTTCACAAACATGCGGCCACGGTCGTCCAGCTTGCCCAGGGCGTAGGTGAAGATTTCACCGTCGTCCATGGAGATCAGCACGCCGTTCTTGCGGCCGCCGATGTCACCCTTGTGGGGTTCGTAGCTGTCGAAGATGTTGCTGATCAGGCCAGAACCCCGGGTCAGGTTCAGGAATTCGTTGGTGAAACCGATCAGGCCACGGGCCGGGATGCGGTATTCCAGACGAACGCGACCGCGGCCATCGGGTTCCATGTTCACCAGCTCGCCCTTGCGCTCGCCCAGGGCTTGCATCACGCCGCCTTGGTGACCTTCTTCGATGTCGGCCGTCACCAGCTCGATCGGCTCGTGGCGCACGCCATCGATGTCGCGGAACACCACGCGCGGCTTGGACACGGCCAATTCGTAGCCTTCACGGCGCATGTTTTCCAGCAGGATGGTCAAGTGCAGTTCGCCGCGACCCATGACTTCGAAGATGCCTTCTTCGTCGGTTTCCTTCACGCGCAGGGCCACGTTGTGCTGCAGTTCCTTTTGCAGGCGGTCCCAGATCTGACGGCTGGTCACGAACTTGCCTTCACGGCCGGCCAGCGGCGAGGTGTTGACGCAGAAGTTCATGGTCAGGGTCGGCTCGTCGACCTTCAGCATGGGCAGCGGAGCCGGGTTGTTCACGTCGGTCACGGTGACGCCGATGCCGATGTCGGCAATGCCGTTGATCAGCACGATTTCGCCCGGGCCGGCTTCGGTGGACTGGACGCGGTCCAGGCCCTGGAAGGTCAGCACCTGGTTGACACGGCCCTTGAACGACTTGCCGTCCGGACCTTCCATGACCATCACGTCGGTCATGGGCTTCAGGGTGCCTTGGCTGATGCGGCCCACGCCGATGCGGCCCACGAAGGACGAGAAGTCCAGCGCCGAGATTTGCAGTTGCAGCGGCGCGTTCGGGTCACCCTTTTGCGACGGAACGTGCTTCAGGATGGTGTTGAACAGGGCCGACATGTCGGGGCCCCACTGTTCGCCCGGCGCACCTTCTTCGAGCGAGGTCCAGCCGTTGATGCCCGAGGCGTACACGACGGGAAAGTCCAGCTGTTCGTCGGTGGCGCCCAGCTTGTCGAACAGGTCGAAAGCGGCGTTGACGACCTTGTCCGGGTTGGCACCGGGCTTGTCGACCTTGTTGACCACCAGGATCGGGCGCAGGCCCAGGGCCAGGGCCTTCTTGGTCACAAAGCGGGTTTGCGGCATCGGGCCTTCTTGGGCGTCGATCAGCAGCACCACACCGTCCACCATCGACAGCGCGCGTTCCACTTCACCACCGAAGTCCGCGTGGCCCGGGGTGTCGACGATGTTGATGTGGGTGCCTTCCCAGCTCACGGCACAGTTCTTGGCCAGAATCGTGATGCCACGTTCTTTTTCGATGGCGTTGTTGTCCATCACGGTGTCCACGATCTTTTCGTGTTCCGCAAAGGTGCCCGACTGGCGCAGCAGCTGGTCCACCATGGTGGTTTTGCCATGGTCAACGTGGGCGATGATGGCGATGTTTCGAATTTGTTTGCTCATTTCGTTTCCTGAATACCGGCCGTTGCGGGCTCGTTTGTACTTTCAATACTTTCCAAAATCTGTTGGATCTCGATCGGACTCAAGAGCCGCTCCGGGATCAGTTCTCCGGCCATCACATGGCCCACCCCCAGCAGCGCCGGCGGTTGCTCGCCGAACACCGCCACCGGGTTCTTGTCGGGCCAGCTTCCCCGGCGGCGCATGCCACTGAGAAACCGCCCGGCATTCTCGCTGTCCAAAGTGACGCGCGTGTGATGCGGCAACAAGGCCTGCACCGGCAGCAAGCTGCGCTGGCGATCGGCCTCGGACCACGCCTCCAACTGCGCCAGGGTGACGCACTGGTGCTGGTCAAAGTCACCCGTCACCGTGCGCCGCAGCGAAATCAGGGAGGCGCCACAACCGAGCGCTTCACCGATGTCTTCACCGAGCGTCCGGATGTACGTGCCCTTGCTGCAGCGGGCCTCGATGCGCAGCGTGGGCGCCCCATCGTGCTGGTCGGACACATCGCTCAGCTGCAGATCAAAAATCACCACATCGCGCGCCGGACGCTCCACCACCACGCCTTCGCGGGCGTACTCGTAGAGGGCCTTGCCGTCCTTCTTCAAGGCGCTGTGCATCGGCGGCACCTGGCGAATCGGTCCCAGGAACTGCTGCCGCACGGCGGCCAGGCGCTCCGGGCTCAGCGCCTCGGGGGCCACCGGGCGGGTCTCAATGACCTCGCCTTCAGCGTCGCCCGTCGACGTCTTCTGTCCCAGGCGTGCCAGGGCCACATAGGTCTTGTCAGCATCCAGATGGAGCTGACTGAACTTCGTGGCAGCCCCGAAACACAGCGGCAACACGCCGGTGGCCAAGGGGTCGAGCGTGCCGGTGTGGCCCGCTTTTTCAGCGCGCAGCAGCCATTTCGCCTTTTGCAAGGCGTTGTTGCTCGACAGGCCGAGCGGTTTGTCCAGCAACAACACCCCATGCACAGGGCGCCGTTGCACCCGTGTGCGTGGCGCGTTCATGCTTCAGTCGTCTTTGGCGCGCGAGGAAACCGCCTTGGCAATCAAGGCGTTCATGTCGGCCGCGCGCTCCGTGGTCCGATCGAAATGGAAATGCAGCGTCGGCACAGTGTGAATGTGCAGGCGCTTGAACAGCCCGTTGCGCAGGAAGCCTGCGGCCTGGTTCAGTGCGTCTTCGGTTTCCTGGGGGTTACCGATCAACAGGCTGAAGAAGACCTTGGCGTGCGCGTAGTCGGGCGTCACCTCAACCGACTGCAGGGTGACCATGCCAATGCGCGGATCTTTGAGATCGCGCAAGAGCTCGGTCAGATCGCGTTGGATCTGATCGGCCACCTTGAAGCTGCGGTTGGGGGTGCTGGATGCCTTGCGTACCATCTTGTCTTTCGCGGGTCTCGTTCGGCGCGCTTACAGCGTCCGGGCGATTTCCTTGATTTCGAAGAACTCCAGTTGGTCGCCCACGGAGATGTCGTTGTAGTTCTTGAGCTTGATACCGCACTCGAAGCCTTCCTTGACTTCGCGGACATCGTCCTTGACGCGCTTGAGGGACTCGAGCTCGCCGGTGTAGATGACCACGTTGTCGCGCAGCAGGCGGAAGCGTGCAGCCCGGTTGACCATGCCCGAGGTGACCATACAGCCAGCCACGGTACCAATCTTGGACGCCACGAACACGGTGCGGATCTCGGCCGTACCGATGACTTCTTCCTTCTTGTCCGGGGTCAACATGCCCGACATCGCCGCCTTCAACTCATCCACGGCGTCGTAAATGATGTTGTAGTAGTGGATGTCGACCGAGTTGCCTTCGGCGGCCTTACGGGCACCGGCGTCGGCACGCACGTTGAAACCGATCACGATGGCCTTCGAAGCAATGGCCAGGTTGATGTCGGACTCACTGATCGCGCCCACTGCGGCGTAGACCAGTTGCACCTTGACTTCGTCAGTGGACAGCTTGAGCAACGAAGAAGCCAGGGCTTCCTGCGAGCCTTGCACGTCGGCCTTGATGATGATCGGCAGCGTCTTGACCTCGCCCGCCGTCATGTCGGAGAACATGTTCTCCAGCTTGGCGGCTTGCTGCTTGGCCAGCTTGGTGTTGCGGAACTTGCCAGCGCGGTAGGTGGCGATTTCACGGGCGCGACGCTCGTCGGTCAGCACCATGAACTCATCACCGGCTTGCGGCACTTCGGTCAGACCCTGGATCTCGACCGGGATCGACGGACCTGCGGTCTTGATGGTGCGCGCGCTCTCGTCGAGCATGGCGCGCACCCGGCCGTAGGTCTGCCCTGCCAGCACCACATCGCCGGTCTTCAGGGTACCGGACTGCACCAGCACCGTGGCCACCGGGCCGCGGCCCTTGTCCAGCTTGGCTTCGATCACCAGGCCCTTGGCGTTGGACTCGACCGGTGCCTTGAGTTCCAGCACTTCGGCTTGCAGCAGCACCTGTTCGAGCAGGTCGTCCACGCCCTGACCGGTCTTGGCCGACACGGGCACGAAGGGCGAATCGCCACCGAACTCTTCAGGCACGACTTCCTCAGCCACCAGTTCGCTCTTGACGCGTTCCAGGTTGGCATCGGGCTTGTCGATCTTGTTGATCGCGACCACGATCGGCACACCCGCGGCTTTCGCGTGCTTGATGGCTTCCTTGGTCTGCGGCATCACGCCGTCGTCCGCCGCCACCACCAGGATGACGATGTCGGTCGCCTGGGCACCGCGGGCACGCATGGCCGTGAAGGCCTCGTGACCCGGGGTGTCGAGGAAGGAGATCATGCCGCGCGGGGTTTCCACGTGGTAAGCCCCAATGTGCTGGGTGATGCCACCGGCTTCGCCCGACGCCACCTTGGTGCGGCGGATGTAGTCCAGCAGCGAGGTCTTGCCGTGGTCGACGTGACCCATGACGGTCACCACCGGTGCGCGCGGCAGTTGCTCGGCATCTTGAGCGCCGACATCGTCGTCGGTGAAGGCTTCCGGATCGTCCAGCGCGGCCACGATGGCCTTGTGACCCATTTCCTCGACCACGATCATCGCGGTGTCCTGGTCCAGCGGCTGGTTGATGGTGACCATCTGACCCAGCTTCATCAGGTGCTTGATGACCTCGGAGGCCTTGACCGCCATCTTGTGGGCCAGTTCGGCCACGGTGATGGTTTCGGGCACGTGGACCTCGAGCACGCGGGCTTCCACCGGTGCCTGCGGCTGGTGATCGTCACGCTGGTCGCGGTCGTTGCCACGGCGGCCACGCGGGCCACTGCGCCAGCTGTTGCGGCCCACGCCACCACTGCTGTCGCCACGGGTCTTGATTTCCTTCTTCTTGGCCGGGTCACCGGCCCAGCTGGAGGACAGCTTGGCGGACTTGACTTCCTTGTTGCCAGCCGGGCCCGACGGCGCCGCAGCGCCCGCGGTGCGCGGTGCACCACCAGCCCCCGGGGTGCCCGCGGGCTTGTGCAGCGTGCCCTTGACGCCGGCCTTGGCATCGGCCGGCTTGACGGCAGGCTTCGGCTCTTCAGGCTTCTTAGCGACCAGCACCTTCTTGGGCGTGGCCATCATCGAACGGATGGCTGCGGCTTCGGCTTCGGCCTTGCGGCGGCGTTCGCTGAGGTCAGCGGCGCGGGCGGCTTCTTCCTGGGCACGGGCGCGCGACTCGGCTTCGGCCTTTTCGCGCGCTTCAGCGGCAGCGGCACGGGCGGCGGCAGCGGCTTCGGCCTGTTCCTTGGTCGCCACTTCCTTCTCGGCCATGGCTTGGGCACGGCGAGCTTCTTCTTGCGCTGCGTAGGCCGCAGCGCGGGATTCGGCTTCGCGTTCGCGGCGCTCGATCTCTTCGCGTTGGCGGCGCTTTTCCGCCAGTTCGTCCTCTTGGTGACGAATCTGTTCGGCTTGCCGGCGGGCTTCTTCTTCGCGGCGGCTCAGGTCGGCGTTGTGGGCCGTTTCCTCGACCGTCGGGGCGTGTTCTTGCTCGACGGGTTGGGCCACGGCTTCAGGACGCACTTCGTCCTCGCGCTGGATGAAGGTGCGCTTCTTGCGCACTTCCACCTGGATGGTGCGGGCTTTGCCCGAGGAGTCAGCCTGTTTGATCTCGCTGGTCGACTTCTTGACCAGGGTGATCTTCTTGCGGTCGGCAGAGGCCGTACCGTGGCTGGCTTGCAGGTAGCTCAAAAGCATCTGCTTGTCGGCATCGGTCAGGGTGTCGGACGAGGCGCGCTTGGGCACGCCGGCCGACTTCAACTGGTCAAGCAGGGTTTCAGGGGACTTCTTGAGTTCGTTAGCAAACTCGGCGACAGTGGTACTGGACATATTCGGTTCTTGCCTCCATGACCATTACTCTTGGCCCGCGAACCAATGCTCGCGTGCCTTCATGATCAAAGCCGTGGCTTCTTCAGGGGTCTGGCCGGTGATGTCGGTGAGTTCATCCACCGCCAGATCCGCCAGTTCGTCGCGGGAATGGACCCCGCCAGCTGCCAACTTGGCGATCAGATCGGGGCTGAGGCCCTCGAGATCGCGCAGGTTTTGGGACACATCGTCAACGCTTTCTTCGCGTGCGATTTCCATGGTCAGCAATGCATCTTTGGCACGGGAACGCAGTTCGTTCACCGTGTCTTCGTCGAAGCTCTCGATTTCCAGCATTTCCTGGATCGGCACATAGGCCACTTCTTCGAGGCTCGTGAAGCCTTCGGAGATCAGGATCTCGGCGATTTCTTCGTCGACATCGAGCTTCTCCATGAACAGCTGGCGCGTGGCCTGCGTTTCATTGGCTTGTTTCTGGGCCGATTCGGCGGCGTCCATGATGTTGATCTTCCAGCCGGTCAGGTCGGACGCCAGGCGCACGTTCTGACCGCCACGGCCGATCGCGATGGCGAGGTTTTCCTCGTCCACCACCACGTCCATGGCGTGCTTTTCTTCATCCACCACGATCGACTGCACATTGGCCGGGGCCAGGGCGCCAATCACGAACTGCGCCGGGTCTTCGCTCCACAGCACGATGTCCACGCGCTCGCCAGCGAGCTCGTTGGTCACGGCATTGACGCGGGTGCCACGCACGCCGACGCAGGTACCGATCGGGTCAACACGCTTGTCATGCGACAACACGGCGATCTTGGCGCGCGAACCAGCGTCACGGGCGCAGGACTTGATCTCCAGCAGGCCTTGCTCGATCTCGGGCACTTCCTGACGGAACAGCTCGATCATGAACTCGGGGGCCGAACGCGACAGGATGATGGGCGCACCGCGCAGGGTGAGGTCCACTTCCATGATCATGGCGCGCACACGGTCGCCATTGCGCAGGTTTTCCTTGGGGATCATCTCGCTGCGGCGCAGGCGACCTTCGACACGGCCGGACTCGACAATGATGTCGCCCTTGTCCATGCGCTTGACGGTGCCCACGAAGATCTTGTCGCCACGCGACATGAAGTCGTTGAGCAGCATTTCGCGCTCAGCGTCACGGATCTTTTGCAGGATGACTTGCTTGGCCGCCATGGCGCCAATGCGGCCGATCGGCACCGAGGCCACCGATTCTTCGATGTACTCGTCGACTTCGATGTCGGGGATCTGCTCTTTGGCTTCGAACAGCAGGATTTCTTGCTCGGGCAGTTGCAGGCCCGCTTCATCGGGCACCACGTGCCAGCGGCGGAAGGTTTCGTAAACGCCCGTGTCACGGTCAATCGCGACACGAATGTCCACCTCGCCCTCGTAGAGCTTCTTGGTGGCTTGGGCCAGCGCGGATTCCACGGCGCCAAACACCACGTCACGCTCCACATTCTTTTCGCGCGAGATGGCTTCGACCAACATCAACAATTCGCGATTCATGTCACGACTCTCCTATCCAAAACGATGCAGATGAGGCTGTTGCAGCGACGCTGCGGCAGCGCCCGTTCAAGCCGAGGGAGCTTCCTTGGCGGAAGCTCGCCCCTTGAAATCAACAATGGGGGCCAGACGCGCATCACGCAGTTCGTCCAGCGTGAAACCCAGGACCTGCAAAGGCGCCGGAATGCGCTTCTTGCTGACCTTTTGACCCGGCTTCACAGCGGGCTCGTCCCGCCACACGATTTGCCAGCTGGGCGCAGCGCCCTCGGCTTCGACACGCTCCAGCGTGCCACGGAATTTTTTGCGATTGCCACTCACGAGGCCACCCGCCGCCGCACCGAGGGGGGCTTTCAGGGTGATGTCGATGATCTCTCCGGCAAAGCGGATGAAGTCTTGCTCGTGGCGCAGCGGGCGGTCCAGCCCGGGCGAGGAGACTTCGAGGCGTCGGTAATCGACGTCATCGACTTCGAGGGCGAATTGAAGCTGCCGAGTGACTTTTTCACAGTCCTCGACATTGACATAGACGGGGGGCTGACCAGCAGCCTCAGGAGACCAGGGAAGATCGATGGTGATGCGCAGCAAGCCCGAAGCGGAGCGCTCGATCTCCACGAGGTCATAACCCAGTCCAGTTACGGTTTGTTCTACGGTTTGCTGTAGCGCCACGTTGATCCGGATGCAACCTGTTGTTAAGTGATGAGACGACCAGTCTTGGACCAGAACCATCCCACCGAAAACGCTCATTGAAAAGCGATGAACCAAAAAAAACGGGCGGTAATTACCCGCCCGTTTGGTCGTGAAGCTCTTATTGTAACGTCTAAAGTGTTGATTTGCAAAGGTTTAGGCCTGAGTTTTCAGCAGTTCAGCCCCCAATCGGCGGCTGCCGGGGCCCAAAACCCCCTGAACCGCTTGCCACAAGGCCTGCGTGCCCGCCTGCGAGGCCATGCGGCGCTCCGGGTCGGCCATGAAACCAGCCAACAACCGCGCCAACACCTCGGGCTGGGGCGTCAACGGACCGAAGTGGTAAACCCCCTCACCGCGCGCCACCAGCAAGGTCGGGAAGGTCTCGATGTCCACGTCACCCACCGCATCGGCATCGTCTTCGATGTCCACCCAGTGAAAAGCCACCTCCGGGTGCCGCGCCGCCAGCCCATCAAAGACCGCGGCATATTCTTTGCAAACACCGCACCAGCCCGCACACAGGCAGACCACGGACCACTGGGACATGAAACACCCTCCATTCAGGCGCCGATGGTAGCGCAAAGGCCACCACCCTGCGCCACCCCGAACAGCCCCGCGGGCCGCAAGCAAGCCAAGCCAAGCCAGGCACCGCAGCGGGCCAACCCACCCAGGCGCTCACGCTCAGCCTCCTCGCGCCACCAGACGCCGGAGCCGGGGCCTCCCACCGCCCCACGACACCGCACTCAAGGCGCTGCCGACTCCCGATCGCGCAGCAGGTCCAGGGTCGACACGCCACCGGCGTGGTGCCCCCAGGATTCGCGCAGGAAGGACAGCACAGCCGCCACCTCATCGTCCGCCAGTTGCTGGCGGAACGGCGCCATGCCGTGCGGCCGCGGATTGGCCTGGGTGGCCGGCGCGTAACCGCCTTGTAAAACGATGCGGATCAAGTTCGCGGGCTGGGCGAGCGTCACCGCCCGATTGCCCGCCAGGGCGGGGTAAGCCCCTGCCACTCCCTGCCCCTGCTCGCCATGGCAGGCCGCGCAATGCTGACCATACAACTGAGCCCCGCGGCTCAGTTGCAGCGGAACCGGGGCCACCGCCGCCCGGGCTGGCGTCGCCTGCACCGGCAGCGCCTGCAAGTAGTGCACCATCGCATTCAAGTCGGACTCGCCGAGGTACTGGGTGCTGCGAAACACCACCTCGGCCATCGGCCCCGTGACCACCGCATGGTCATTGACCCCCGAGCGCAGCAGGCGTGCCGCCTGCTCGGCCGACCACCCCATCAACCCCGCCTCGGCAGGATCCACCAAGGACGGCGCGTACCAACGCTGCGCCGTCAGCATCTGCCCCGTCAACGGGCGCGATCGATCCAGCCCACCCAGGGCATCGCGCGGGGTGTGGCAGGTTGCGCAGTGGCCCAAGCCCTGGACCAGGTAAGCGCCCCGGTTCCAGAGCGGCGTCTGCGCCGGCTCAGGCTCCCAGGGCTCAGGCTTGAAATACAGCGCACGCCACACTGCCAGCGCCGCCTGCGTGCGGTAAGGCCAGTCCAGCGCGGGGTCGCGGTTGGGCTGCGCCACGGCGGGCAGGCTGCGCAGGTAGGCATACAGGGCGTCCGAGTCCGAGCGCGAAACGCGGGTGTATTCGGTGTACGGGAAGGCCGGGTACAGCAAACGACCATCCCGGGAACGCCCATGGTGCATGGCGCGCCAGAAGTGATCGGCATTCCAGCGCCCCAGGCCCGTGGCCTCGTCCGGCGTCAAATTGCTGCTGTAGACCACGCCGAACGGGGTCTCGATGCCGCGCCCGCCGGCAAACGGCGCCCCACCCGGCACCGTGTGGCAGGCCATGCAATTGCCCACCCGGGCCAAGTAAGCGCCCTGCGCCACCTGCTGTGCGCTGGCCGGCAAAGGCGCTGCATCACCGACGGGCAGCTCGCCACGGACATTCAGCCAGGCGACCAGCGCCACCAGGAACAGCCCCAGCAGCAGCACCGCCATCAACGCTTGAAGTTGCCGTCTCATGGCCGCACCCCCACCGACACGTCACCGCAGGGCAGCGGCAGCGGCTGAGGCAGCGCCCTGGCCGCGCGGGTCACCGCCGGCAAGGGCTGGGCAGCCAACCAGGCGGTCACCGCACTGACCTCGGTCGGGCTCAGCTGGCGCGCCACGTCGGCCATGCAATCCGGGGACCGGGCCCGACGCTGGCCCGTCTGCCAGGCCCCCAACTGGGCATTGAGGTAATCCCGCGGCAAACCCAACAGCCCTGGAATGTCAGGTGACACGCCAGTCATGGCCGCCCCGTGGCACTGGGTGCAGGCAGGCAGCCGCCGCTGCGGATCGCCCTGCTCCACCAAGCGCCGCCCCTGGGCCAGCAGCGCCGGGTCGCGCACCACCGCGCTGGGCGGGGGGTAAGGCAGGTCGAGCCCGGCAAAGTGTTGCGCCATCTCGCGCAGGTAATCGTCGCTGAGGTTTTCCAGCAGCACCGCCATCTGCGGGTACCGGCGGCGCCCTTCGCGGAAGTTGAGCAGCTGGTGGTAGAGATAGCCCTCAGGCTTGCCGGCCAGACGCGGAAAGTAACCGTCCGGGGTGGCCCGCCCTTCGCGGCCATGGCAGGCCGTGCAGGCCAAAACCCGCGAAGCCATGGTGTCAGGGGCCGGCAACACGGCCGCCACGCCCGAGGCAGCCGAAACCCCTGAGACAACCGAAGCCCCAAGGGGAACAGCCCCGGTCGGCGCCCCTCCAGCTCCGGCAGCAAGGGACACGCCCGCACTCAGCCAAACGCCAGCCGCCACCCAACCCAGAAGCCCACCGCGCAGCCGCCGCAGGGTGCGACCCGCCACGCCCGGCGAGCAGTCACCCTTGTCTGTCAGGCCACCACAGCAGCGCACGATCCATCTGAGCACAGCACACCCCTTGCAAATACAACACCAGGGCCGCACTGTAGCGTGCGCTTCAACCGCGCGACCAGCGCAGAAGTCGCCCAAAGAACCGGATCAGACCACCCCCGAGGGCCTCAAGCCTGCGCCAGACCCACCCCTGAGCGACCGCCCCCACGCGCTGCTCGACCCCCACATAGAAGGCATGACCACAGGCCAGGCTCAGCATCAAGGCCAACACCATGCCCAAGGCATTGAGGCCAGGCTGGATGGGAAACCAACGGGACCAGACCGCATTGAAAACCAGACAGACGGGAAAATGAATGAGGAACACCGAATAAGAAATGCGCCCCAACCAGGCCAATACCGCCTGCTGCAACCACCCCACGCTGGAGCGCAAACCACCCCAGGCCAGCAAGACCGAGGTCAACCAGGCCAGCACCAGGCGCTCGCGAAATTCCAGCACCAAAGCCAAGCCCATCACCCCCCACAGCACCATCAGGTAACCCCAGGCACAGCGCCGCCCGCTGGCCCAGCGCGTCATCAGGCCCAGCGCATAGGCACCAAAGAAATACAGGCCCGTGACGTCGAAGTCGGCGTCCAGGTTGAAGAAGAACAAGGACGACAGCATCAACAGACCGGTCAAGCCCGCCATCCAGGCCGACAACCTGAAGCGGCCCGCCGCGTCGGCGCCCCCCGGCGAACCGGCCAGCCCCTGGGCCAATGCAAACAGCAGCACCGCCAGGGCATACAGCTGCAGGTCGATGGCCACGTACCACACCCCTGCCGACAGGGCCTCGTGCCCCAGCCACCCCTGCAAGAGCAGCACATGGGACAGCAGCTGCCAAACCTCGGGCGCCCCAGGCAAGGACTCGTGCGACCACCATGGTCGCAACGTTGCCGCAGCCAACATGGCCACCAGCAAAGCCGCAACCAAAGGCTGGGCCAAACGCAGGTAACGATGCCCCACCAGCGACATCAGCGACACCAGCGAGGTCGGCTGCCCGACCTGAACCCGCCGCAACAATTGCCCTGCGGTCAAGTAGCCTGCCACCACCAAGAAGACCTGAACTGCGAAGCGCCCGTAGTCGTACAGCCAAGCCATCAGGCGAGGCGCAAGCGGCAAGGCGATGTCGGACATGGGGCCATAAAAGGCCAGGTGGTGGGCCACGATCAACACGCAGGCCACTCCCTTGAGGGCATCGATCAAGGGCATTCGACTCGCCGCGTGAGACGTCATGCAAACTCCATTGAAGGGTTCCCACCCGCACCCGACGCCTCGGTCAGAGGCGCCTGGCGCGGCGCCACCCAAGCCAGCCGGGCGACAACCCCAAACAAATCAGCCATGAAAAAAGCACTCGGACCGCAGGTCAGAGTGCTTTTCAGAATTTGGTGGGACGTGCGGGGGTCGAACCCACGACAAACGGATTAAAAGTCCGCTGCTCTACCAACTGAGCTAACGTCCCGACCGCCTCTACAAAAATAAAACTACCTCTGTATCAGCAAGCCTCAAATTATAGCCTGTTTTTTTGGCTGTTTTTCCGAACTCTGCGCTAATTCATTCAAAACCCAGCCCGCGGCGCACTGACCAAAGGTGGCGGTCACGCTGACCACCGAGCCATAGCCATGGCAATTCAGGCTGCCGTCGCCCTGCAGTTCACACGAGGCATCGGGCGGTGCCACGGCCTCGCGGCTGAACACGCAGGCCACCCCGATGCGCTTGCCATCGCGCGGTGCGCCGTGTTCACGGCGCAAGCGGTAGCGCAGCTGGGCCAACAGCGGGTCGTGCGTGGTCAGCGACAGGTCGTCGATGTCGACCCGGTGCGCCAGGCGCTTGCCACCGGCGGCCCCCACACTGATGAAAGGCCGCCCGGTGCGCCGGGCCCAGGCCGCCAGCGCGGTCTTGGTCTTGACCTGGTCGCAGGCGTCGATCACCGCCGACGCGTCCGGTGGGCACAGGGCCAGCCAGTTGTCGGGTGTGACAAAGTCTTCGATGCGGTGGACAACGCAGCCCGGGTGAATGTCAGCGATGCGCGCAGCCATGGCGTCCACCTTGGCCTGGCCCACGGTGGCGCCCAGGGCGTGGATCTGCCGGTTGATGTTGGATTCAGCGACGTTGTCGAGGTCGATCAGGGTCAGGCATGCCACACCGCTGCGGGCCAGGGCCTCGGCGGTCCAGGAGCCCACCCCACCAATCCCGACCACCACCACATGGGCCGCGCGGATGCGTTGCGCACCGCTCACGCCGTACAAGCGGGCCAGGCCGCCAAAACGGCGCTCCAGATCGGCCTCCAGCGAGGCCGACATCAAGGCCGGATCGCTCACTTGAGGCGGGCCAGACGTTCGCGGGCCGCGGCTGCGGCCTCGGACTGCGGGTAGACCTTGATCAGGTCTTCCAGCGTCTTCTTGGCGCTCTTGCTGTCCTTGAGCTCGGTCTGGCAGTTGGCGATCGACAAGGCCGCCTCCGGCGCGCGCGGGTGGTCAGACGCCACCGCCAGCAGCGACCTGAAGTTGGCCACCGCCTCCTTGTAGTCACGCGTGGCGTACTGCGCATTGCCCAGCCAGAACAGCGCGGTTGGCAGGTAGCCGCTTTGCGGGTAGCGGCGGATGAACTCGGCAAACCCCGTCTGCGCCTGCGCAAAGGCCCCTTGGCGAAACTGGCCCAGCGCCGCCTCGAAGTCTTTCTTCTCGGCCGGGTCGGCCTGGAACTCGCGGCCATCGACCGTCACCTTGACCGGCTCGAACTGGCGCAAGCGCTCGTCCACGCCTTGGGCGATGTCTTTTTGCCGGCGTTGCAACTCGGACACATCGCGCGCCAGCTGCTCGTTTTGCCCGCGCAGGCTGGCTTGGTCGGCCCGCAGCGTCTCGATCTGGGCTTGCAGCTCCAGCAGGCTGCGGCGCAGCTGGGCCAGCTCTTCGGCCGCACGGCGGTCTTCGTCGATCTGGCGCTGGGCGTTCGCGTCCACCTTCTGGCGCAGGTCCAGAATGGCTTTGCGGGCCTCGTCGTCACCGAACAAGGCGGCCTGGCTGGGCTGGGCCAGCAGGGCCGCACAGGCCAGCGCGGCGGCCGACAAGGCCTTCAGGGCAGGGTTCGAGGGGCTGCGCATGCCGGGCCTCAACGGTAGGAGATCTCAACGCGGCGGTTTTGCGCCAGCGAGGCCTCGTCGCTGCCCACCGCAGCCGGCTTTTCTTTGCCGAAGCTCACCGCTTCGAGCTGGCTGTCCGACACGCCCAGCAAGGTCAGCGCACGGCGCACGGCTTCGGCGCGCTTCTGGCCCAGGGCCAGGTTGTATTCACGGCCACCGCGCTCGTCGGTGTGGCCTTCAAGCGAGACCTTGCGGGCGCTGTTGGCCTTCAGGAAGCGCGCGTGGGCGTCCAGTTGGGCCTGGAATTGCGGCTTGACGGTGTAGCTGTCGTAGTCGAAGTACACGATGCGCTCGACACCAGCCGGGCCGGCGTTCTTGCTCGCATTGGCCGACAGGTCGACGCCCGCGACGGCGCTTTGCGAGGTGGCCGAACCGTTGCCCGTGTTGGTGGTGGCGGTGGCGGCGGAGGCATTGCGCTCTTCCACCGGGGCCTGGTCGAGCTTGACGCCAGAGCTGCAACCTGCCACCAAGGCGGCAGCGATCAGAGCGAGAGAGAAACGTTGAATCATGAAAAACTCCTGAAAAAAAGAAGGAGAGCCAGCCGAAGCGGCAAGTTAAAAAGGGGTCAGGCCCGCGGGCCTGTGACAAATCAGGACTTCTGGAACGGGCCCCAGTCGGGTTCTCGGATGTCGCCACCCTGCCCCGCCAGGCGGGCCTTGATCTTGCCATCCAGCGTGGTGGTCATCAGCGCTTCACGCCCGCCCTGCTGGGTCGCGTAGACCAACAGGCGGCTGTTCGGCGCAAAACTGGGCGACTCGTCGGCCGTGGTGTCAGTGATGGCGGTCACGCTGCCGCTGCTGAGTTCCATCACATGCAGCTTGAACGCCCCCGAGACCCGCGAAATGAAGGCCAGCCAACGGCCGTCCGGGCTCAGTGTGGGTGAAATGTTGTAGTTGCCCGTGAACGTGACGCGCTCGGCATTGCCGCCGCCGGCAGCCACGCGGTAGATCTGCGGGGCCCCCCCGCGGTCGCTGACAAAGTAAATCGTCTTGCCATCGGGCGCGTACGCGGGCTCGGTGTCGATGCCGCTGCTTTGCACCAGGCGGCGGGGCTCGCCGCCATTGACGGCATCGATGGTGTAGAGCTGGGAGCCGCCGTCGCGGGTCAGGGTGACGGCCAGCTGGCGCCCGTCCGGCGACCAGGCCGGCGCGCTGTTGGAGCCCTTGAAATTGGCGATCAGGCGGCGCTTGCCGGTGGCAACGTCGTGCACGTAGACCACGGGCTTGCGCGATTCGAACGACACATAGGCGATCTGCCCACCCGAGGGCGACCAGGCCGGCGAGATGATGGGCTCGGGGCTGGTCAAGGCGGACTGGGCACCTTCGCCGTCAGCGTCGGCCACCCACAGGTTGTACTTTTGACCAGCCTTGGTGACGTAGGTCACCCGGGTCGAGAACACGCCCTTCTCGCCCGTCAGCTTTTCATAGACAAAGTCAGCGATGCGGTGCGACACCAGGCGCAGGTCGGCCTGCGGCACCGCGTAGCTCTGCCCCCCGAGGTCCTGGCCACGCACCACGTCCCACAGGCGAAAGCGCACGTCGTAGCGCCCATCGGCGAGGCGCGCGATGCTGCCGGTGACCAGTGAGTCGGTGCTGCGCTGGCGCCAGAAACTCATGTCCGGACGGGTGGTCTCGTCGAGGGCGGCGCCGGTGGCATCCACCGGGCGGAACTGGCCGCTGCGCTCCAGATCGGCCTGGATGATGGCGGCGGGGCGTTGCGGCATGCCGGCCTCGCCTTTGAACGGCGCGATCGCAATCGGCAGCTGGGTCAAGCCCACACCGGACACTTCGACCCGGAACTGGGCCAGGGCGGGCCCGGCCACCGAGGCCGCCAGGGCCGTCAGCAGCGCGCGACGCGACGCCGGGGGAATCAAGGAAAGGGAGTGGGAAACGGGGCGTTTGAGGTTCATTCGCAGTGGTGGTCTGGTGACAACACGGGAACTGGCCGGGGCGGCTGCAGATCGGTCGCCGCGACAAAAGAAGCTATGTTACACACCGCCCAAAAAGCACTGTCACAAAATGTGTACTGTACACCGCCCGAAGGCACCGCCGGGGCGGGGCCCGTCGGCACGGCCTGTGGCGCCCAGGTCCGCGCGGGGCCCCCATGGGCCTGCCGCCCGGCCCGCTGGGGGGCCCGTAGAATCCCCCCCACGATGCTCACCCCCGACGCCCCTCAACCCACCCTGCCCTTGCGCCAGCGACTGGCCCGCCTCAACGCTTATTTCGGGCGTCACGGCCTGGCCTGGGGCATGGCGGTTCTGGCCACGCTGGTGGGGGCTGGCACCGAGCCTTTGATTCCGGCCCTCATGCAGCCGCTGCTGGACCAGGGCTTCACCAAGGGTACCTTGCCGCTGTGGTTTGTGCCGCTGGCCCTGCTGGGCTTGTTCGCGGTGCGCGGCCTGGCACAGTTTGTGGCCCAGTACGCGCTGGCCCGCATCGCCAACGACGGCATGATGCGCCTGCGCAAGGACCTGTTCCAACGCCTGCTGAGTGCCGACCTGCGCCTGTTCCGCGAACAAAGCGCCAGCGCGCTGTCCAACACCGTGGTGTACGAAGTGCAGACCGGGGCCCAGTTGCTGGTGCAGTCGGCGCTGGGGTTTTCGCGCGACGGCTTCACGCTGCTGGCCCTGCTGGGCTACCTGCTGTACCTGAACTGGCAGCTGACCCTGATCGTCGGCGTGGTGGTGCCCGGTGTGGCCTGGGTCATGAAGACCCTGTCGCGTCGGCTCTACACCCTCACCAAGGCCAGCCAGGCCGCCACCGACGAACTGGCTTACGTGGTCGAGGAAAACGTGTTGGCCCACCGCATGGTGCGCCTGCATGGCGCCCAGGCCGCCCAGGCCGGGCGCTTTGAACGCCTGAGCCAAAGCCTGCGCGGCCTGGCGATCAAAGGCACGATTGCGTCGTCCGCCATGACGCCGCTGACCCAGTTGCTGTCCGCCGGGGCCCTGAGCACCGTGATCTGCGTGGCGCTCTGGCAAGGCCGGCAAGTCGGCGCCAACCACGAACAAGCCGCCATCACGGTGGGGGGCTTTGTGGCCTTCATCACCGCCATGTTGATGCTGATCGCCCCCATCCGGCGCCTGGCCGACCTGGCCAACCCGCTGACACGCGGGCTGGCCGCGCTGGAGCGCGGCTTGTCGCTGCTCGATCAGGTGCAGGTGGAAACCGAAGGCCAGCACCGCAGCGATCGGGTGGAAGGCACCTTGGCGCTGCGCGATGTCACAGTGCAGTACCACCCGGACACCCCGCCCGCCATCGACCAGCTGAGCCTGGACATCCGCCCCGGCGAGGTGGTGGCGCTGGTCGGCCCGTCGGGCTCGGGCAAGACCACCCTGGCCAACCTGTTGCCGCGCTTTGTGCAGCCGAAATCGGGCCAGGTGCTGCTCGACGGCGTGCCGCTGGCCGACTGGCAGCTGAGCTCGCTGCGCCACCAGTTTGCGCTGGTCAGCCAGGATGTGGTGATGTTCAACGACAGCATCGCCGAGAACGTGGCCATGGGCCAAGCGGTCGATGAAGCCCGGGTGCTGGCCTGCCTGCAGGCCGCCAACCTGGGCGACTACCTGGCGCGCCAGAGCGCCGGCATCCACACCCCTGTGGGCCACAACGCCAACCAATTGTCGGGCGGCCAACGGCAGCGGCTGGCGATTGCGCGGGCGCTCTACAAGGACGCCCCGATCCTGATCCTGGACGAAGCCACCTCGGCGCTGGACACCGAGTCCGAGCGCCTGGTGCAAGAGGCCCTGAACCGCCTGATGGCTGGCCGGACCACGGTGGTGATTGCCCACCGCCTGTCCACCATCGAGCACGCCGACCGCGTGGTGGTCATGGCCGAGGGCCGCATCGCCGAGCAGGGCACGCACGCTGAACTGCTGGCGATGCAGGGGCTTTACGCGCGGCTGCAGGCCCAAAGCGGGCACGGCGGCGGCAGCGGCGGCTCATCGGCCGCCTCGCCCACACCCGCCCCCTGACCCAGCCACCGACCGAGGCCGCCGGGACAGCGCCCGACCTCGCGCGCCGGGGATCGACTCCCGCCATTCAAGCCCGTCGCAACCCTGATCAGTGGCCGAAGCCCTGCGCCAGGCCCGCCGCGCAGCGGATTGGGCTCAGGCGCCGCGCGCTGCCCAACGCACCGACAGCGTGCCCGTGAAGGTTTCGCCCGGGGCCAGGCGCTGGGGCCGGGTCGCACAGACCGGCTCGATGCAGATGAAAAAACGCTCGTCGCCAGGTGGCAAGTCGGTCAAGCCCGGGGCCAACGGGCGGCCAGGGTTCCACACCATCCACTGGGTGAAGCCGGTGCCCGACAGGCGCAGTTCGTGCGCGCCGGTGCGCAGGGTCAGCGGCGGCAGGCCATCGAACAGGCATTCCATGCCGGCGTCGTCCCAGCGCCAGGGGGCCGCCTGCGGTGGCAGGGCCCGCGATTGGAGCTGGTCCACACCCGCGCAGGCCTGCAAACCGTCCAGTTCCAGCGACCAGGCGTCCTGCACGGCCCAGTAGGGGTGCAGGCCACCGCTCCACTCGAAGGCGCTGTCGCCGCAGTTGTGGAGGCGCAATTGCCAGTCGAGTCCGTCGGCCACGCGGCGGGTCTCCAGGCTCAGTTGGGCGGCATGGGGCCAGCCATCGCACTGGCCCGGCTGCACCGCGAGGGTGTAACGCAGCGCGTCGGCGTCCTCCTCACTGGCTTTGGCCGCGGCGCTTGGCACGGGTTCGCGCTGCCAGACCTGCTGGCGCGCGAAGCCATGCTTGCGACCCGGCCCGAGCTGGGCGAACTGCGGAAACAACACCGGCACCCCGCCACGCGCCGGCACCGCCGGCTGGCGCGCGGCCCAAGGGCTGAGGTAGAGCAGTGGGCGCCCGCCACTGAGCTCCGCGCTCAGCAGTTGCGCGCCCAGCGCCTGGTGCTGCCAGGCGGCCGGGGTTGGAGAAGCCCCCACCGTGGGGGCCGGGTTCAAAGCCATCACAACGTCCTTGTCACAACAACACAATGTCGTACTGGTCCTGCCCCATGGCGCTTTCGGCTTGCAGCGAAATCGGCTTGCCAATGAAGTCCGACAAGCCCGCCAGGTGCTGGCTTTCCTCGTCGAGGAACAGCTCCACCACATTGGGCGAGGCGACGATGCGGAACTCTCGCGGGTTGAACTGGCGCGCTTCGCGCAGGATCTCGCGCAGGATGTCATAGCTCACGCTGCGCGGGGTTTTGACCTGGCCCGAGCCGTGGCACAGCGAACAGGGCTCGCACAGCATGTGAGCCAGCGACTCGCGGGTGCGCTTGCGGGTCATCTCGACCAGGCCCAGCTGGGAGAAGCCGCCAATCATGGTCTTGACGCGGTCGCGGCCGAGCTGCTTGCGGAACTCCGCCAGCACCGCCTCCCGGTGGTCCTCGCGCGCCATGTCAATGAAGTCCACGATGATGATGCCGCCAAGGTTGCGCAAGCGCAGCTGGCGCGCAATCGCCTGCGCGGCCTCCAGGTTGGTCTTGAAGATGGTGTCGTCAAAATTGCGCGCCCCCACATAGCCGCCGGTGTTGACGTCGACCGTGGTCAGGGCCTCGGTCTGGTCCACGATCAGGTAACCGCCCGATTTCAGGTCCACCCGCCGCCCCAAGGCGCGGGCGATTTCTTCTTCGACCCCGTACAGGTCAAAAATCGGCCGCTCGCCCTTGTAATGCTGTAGCTTGGCCACCGCCGAAGGCATGAATTCCTGGCCAAAGGCGCGCAGCTTGTCGGACTGCTCTTTCGAGTCGATGCGGATGGTCTGCGTCTGCTCACCGACCAGGTCGCGCAGCACGCGCTGCAGCAGGTTCAGGTCCTCGTGCAGCAGCGAGGCCGGCGGCAGGCGCAGCGAGGCGTCCTTGGTGCGGGCCCAGGCCTTGCGCAGGTAGGCGATGTCATCGGCCAGCTCGGCGTCGCTCGCGTCTTCGCCGTTGGTGCGCAGGATGAAGCCCCCGCCGCCGCCCGTGGCCTTGTCGCCCACCAGCGCCTGCAAGCGGGCCCGCAAGGCCTCACGCTCGCCGGTCGGGATCTTCTGGGACACGCCGACGTGTTCGTCTTGCGGCAAAAACACCAGCAGGCGGCCCGCGATGCTGATCTGGGTCGACAGGCGCGCCCCCTTGGTGCCGATGGGGTCCTTGATGACCTGCACCATCAGCGCCTGACCTTCGAACACCTGGCGCTCGATCGGCACCAGCGGCTGGCTTTGGCGTGACGGCGGCGCTTCGCCGTCGACGTGCTTTTGCCAGACGTCGGCCACATGCAAAAAGGCCGCGCGGTCCAGGCCAATGTCGATGAAAGCCGACTGCATGCCCGGCAGCACCCGGGTCACCTTGCCCAGGTACACATTGCCCACCAGGCCGCGCTCCAACGGGCGTTCGATGTGCATCTCCTGCACAGCGCCGTTCTCGATCACGGCGACCCGGGTTTCCTGGGGGGACCAATTGATCAGGATGTCTTGTTGCATGGGGCAGTCTCCAAAATGGGGGCGCGAAAAGGAGCGCGCTCAACGCTCTCAAAGGGGGCGTTCAGCGCCAGCAAAGGGGCGCATTGAGCGCCGGCACTCAGAGCCTCCAGCCCAGCGAGCGCAGCAGCTCGGCGGTCTCGAACACCGGCAGGCCCATGATGCCCGAATAGCTGCCACTGAGCTGCGCGATGTGGGCCGCGGCCCGCCCCTGCACACCGTAGGCGCCGGCTTTGCCCATCGGCTCGCCCGTGGCCACATAGGCCTTGATCTGGGCCGGCGTCATGGGGGCGAACGTCACCCTCGACTCGCTGAGCGCGGTGACACGGCGCCGGCCCTGCTGCACCGCCACGGCGGTCAGCACGCGGTGCGTGCGGCCCGCCAGCTCGGTCAGCATGGCGCGGGCATGGGCTTCGTCGTCCGGTTTGCCATAGATGCGGCGGCCCAAGGCCACCGTGGTGTCCGAGCACAGCACCGGCACACTGGGCAGGCCGCGGCGCTTCAAGCGGGCCAGCGCGGCGTCAAGCTTCAGGCCGGTGACGCGCGCCACGTAGCGGGCCGGGGCCTCGCCGGGGCGCACCGCCTCCAGGCCTTCGGCATCCTCCTCCAGGTCGCCGTCCACATTGGGCAGCAGCAGTTCGTGGCGCACGCCCAGTTGCTCCAGCAGCTGGCGCCGGCGCGGGCTTTGCGAAGCCAGGTAAATGAAATCAGACTTTGCCATCGGGGCCTCCAGCCAAAATACAGACAGGCCTCGCCTGCGACCCCAAGCCCCAGGGGGGCGGGCCAAAGGCGGGCTTCACTCGCGGTGGTAGGGGTGGCCGGCGTTGACCGACCAGGCGCGGTACAGCTGCTCGATCAGCAGCACGCGCACCATGGCGTGCGGGAGGGTCAGGTCAGACAGGCGGATGCGCTCGTGCGCGGCCTGCCGGAACGCCGGGTCCAGCCCGTCAGGACCGCCGATCACCAGGGCCACGTCATCGCCCTCCAGCTGCCAGTGCTTGAGCTTGCTGGCCAGGGCCAGCGTGGTCAGCGAGGTGCCGCGCTCGTCCAGCGCCACGATGCGGGTGCCACGCGGGATGGCCGCCTCGATGCGCTCGCGCTCGGCGGCGTACAGGGTCTCGAGCGTCTTGGAGCCGCGCGGCTCGGTCTTGACCGCCTTGAGTTCCACCTTCAACTCAAAGGGAAAGCGCTTGGCGTAGTCGTCCCAGGCCGTCTGGGCCCAGTCGGGCACGCGCTGCCCGACCGCCACGATCAGCAACTTCATGGTGCGCGGGATCAGCCCTTGGCGGGCTTCTTGCGGGCCGGCGCCGCGGCCGTCTTGCGCGCCCCCGCCTTGGGCAGGCCGGCGACCGGCGTGCCAACCTTCACCACCTTGATCGGTGCCGACTTCTTGGCGGCCGGGGTCTTGGCGGCAGCGGTCTTGGCCGCGGTCTTGCTGGCAGCCTTGGCCGGGGTGGTCTTGGTCGGTGCAGCCTTCTCGGCCTTCTGGGCCTTGGCCGCTTGGGCGGCGGCCTTGGCCGGGGTCGTGGCAGCGGGTTCCGCCTTCTTCGCGGCAACCTTCTTGGCGGCGGTCTTCTTGGCCGCCGGCTTGGCTTGCACTTCGGGCTTGGGCGCACCGAGCTTCAGGCGCACCGGGGTCGCGCCCCAGATTTCTTCAAGGCGGTAGTACTGGCGGATCGCGGGTTGCATCACATGCACCACGGCTTGGCCGCAGTCCACGATGATCCATTCGCCGTTTTCTTCGCCTTCGGTGCGCGGCTTGTTGAAGCCGGCTTCACGCACGGCATCGCGCACGCTGGCGGCCAGCGCCTTGGTCTGGCGGTTCGACGTGCCCGAGGCCACGATCACGCGCTCGAACAGCGGCGACAGGGCTTCGGTGTTGAACACCTGAATGTCTTGGGCCTTCACGTCCTCCAGGCCATCGACGATGGCCCGCTGGAGTTTCTGGATGTCTTTTTTGGCGGTGGAGTCCGTGGAGGTGGTCATCAGGCGGATTTGTAAAGATGATGTTGTTCAATATAGCGCGCAACGCCGGCCGGAACCAGATGGTGAATGTCCAAACCTGAGGCGACGCGCCACCTGATGTCCGTTGCACTCACGGACATGAGGGGCCATTGCAGCGGCTCCCATCGCCCTCCCGGGAGATGCTGGAGCTCAAATAGACCGCCGGCCTTCGCAGAATTTTCGCGGCCAGCTACCGAAATTATAGCTTTGTGCAAAATGTCCTGATACCGGTGCCACTGGGCGAAGGCGGCCGCCTGGTCGCCACCGATGATCAGCACCAGCTGCGCTTCGGGGTACTCGCGCTGCAATTCGTCGAGGGTGTCGACGGTGTAGCTGGGGCCGGCGCGCGCAAACTCGCGCGCGTCCACCACCACCTCGGGCAGTTCGGCAAAGGCCAGCCGGGCCATGGCCAACCGGTGCTCGCCCGCCGTCACCGGGCGGCTGCGGTGGGCGGGTCGCCCGGTGGGCAGGATGTGCAGCCGGCTGAGACCCAGTTGCGCCAGCGCCTCGCGGGCCAGCGCCACATGGGCCAGGTGCGGCGGGTCGAAAGCGCCGCCAAACACCCCGATGCGGGTCACGCGCTGGCTCAGACCCACGCCCTGGGCACCAGGAAATGCTCGGTCAATTGCGCCTCGTGCGAGCCCGGCTCGCTCTGGCGCTGGTAGGACCAGCTCGCCAGCGGCGGCATGGACAGCAGGATCGATTCGGTGCGACCGCCCGACTGCAGGCCAAAGTGCGTCCCGCGGTCCCAGACCAGGTTGAACTCGACGTAGCGGCCCCGCCGGTAAAGCTGGAACTCGCGCTCGCGCTCGCCGTAGGGCTGGTCGCGGCGGCGTTCGACGATCGGCAGGTAGGCCTGCAAAAAGGCATCGCCCACCGCCTGCGTCATGGCCAGACTGCCTTCGAAGCCGAGCGCCGAGAAGTCGTCAAAGAACACGCCGCCCACACCGCGGGCCTCTTGCCGGTGCTTCAGGAAGAAGTACTCGTCACACCAGGCCTTGAAGCGCGGGTATTTGTCGTCGCCAAACGGCGCCAGGGCGTCGCGGCACACGCCGTGGAAATGGCGTGCGTCCTCGTCGTAACCATAGTACGGCGTCAGGTCCATGCCACCGCCAAACCAGCACACCGGGGCCTGGCCAGCAGGTGTGGCGGCGATCATGCGCACGTTCATGTGCACCGTGGGCACATAGGGGTTGCGCGGGTGGAACACCAGCGACACGCCCATGGCTTCAAACGGGGCGCCGGCCAGTTCAGGCCGGTGCTGGGTGGCCGATGGCGGCAGCTGGGGGCCCCGCACATGCGAAAAACCACAGCCCGCGCGCTCGAACACGGTGCCGCCTTCGAGGATCTTGGTCAGCCCCTGGCCCTGCAGTTTTTCGCCCTCGGGCTTGTGCCAGGCGTCGGCCAGGAAGGTGGCCGTGCCCCCGCCTGCGCGCTCCTGCGCCTCCACCGCGTCGGTGATGCGAGCCTGCAGCCCCTGAAACCAGGCGCTGACGGCTTCCACAGAGGTCGCGGTGCTCATCAGCTCTTGAGGGCCCGGTAGCCGATGTCACGGCGGTACTGAGCACCGTCGAAATGGATGCCCGCAGCGACTTCATAGACGCGCTGCTGGGCCAGCTTGACGCTGTCGGCCAAGGCCGTCACGCACAGCACGCGGCCGCCGGTGACACGGACTTCGCCGTCCTTCAGCTCGGTGCCCGCATGGAACACCATCGCGTCGTCGGCCTCCGCGGGCAGGCCGGTGATGACGTCGCCCTTGCGCGGGGTCATGGGGTAGCCGTGGGCGGCCATCACCACGCCAAGCGCGGTGCGGCGGTCCCACTGCAGCTCGACCTGGTCAAGCTTGACGTCGACCGCGGCCGACAGCACATCCGACAGGTCGCTCTTCAAGCGCATCATGATGGGCTGGGTCTCGGGATCGCCCATGCGGCAGTTGAACTCAAGCGTCTTGGGGCGGCCCTGGGCGTCGATCATCAGGCCGGCGTACAGGAAGCCGGTGTAGGGGATGCCGTCCTTTTCCATGCCACGGATGGTGGGCAGGATGATCTCGCGCATGGCGCGGGCGTGCACGTCGGCGGTCACCACGGGCGCCGGCGAATACGCGCCCATGCCGCCGGTGTTGGGGCCTTCGTCGCCATCAAGCAGGCGCTTGTGGTCCTGGCTGGTGGCCAGGGCGGTGACGTTCTTGCCGTCACACAGCACGATGAAGCTGGCTTCTTCGCCTTGCAGGAATTCTTCGATCACGACGCGTGCGCCGCCATCGTTGTGCACCACCCCCAGCTTGTTGTCGAGCAGCATGAAGTCAATCGCCTCATGGGCTTCGGCGGCCGTCATGGCCACCACCACGCCCTTGCCGGCGGCCAGGCCGTCGGCCTTGACCACGATGGGCGCGCCCTTGGCGTCCACATAGGCGTGGGCCAACGCGGCATCGGTGAAGCTCTCGTACTCGGCGGTCGGGATGCCGTGGCGCTTCATGAAGGCCTTGGAAAACGCCTTCGAGCTCTCCAGCTGCGCGGCGGCCTTGGTCGGACCAAAAATGCGCAGGCCGTGGGCGCGGAATTCGTCCACCACACCGGCCGCCAACGGGGCCTCGGGGCCCACCACGCTGAGACCGATCTTCTCCGCCTGCGCCCACTCGCGCAGTGCCTTCACATCGGTGATGGGCACGTTGACCAGGCGACTGTCCAAGGCCGTGCCACCGTTGCCGGGGGCCACGTACACCTTGTGCACCTTGGGCGACTGGTTGAGCTTCCACGCCAGAGCGTGTTCGCGGCCACCGCCGCCAATGACTAGAACTTTCATGCTTGCTTTTACAGTGCCGCGTTGTGGTAGACCTCCTGGACATCGTCCAGGTCTTCAAGGACATCGAGCAGCTTTTGCATCTTGGCCGCGTCTTCGCCGGCCAGCTCGATGGTGTTTTCGGCCCGCATGGTGACTTCCGCCACCTCGGGTTGGAGGCCCGCGGCCTCCAGTGCATTCTTGACCGACTCAAAATCGCCGAACGCGGTCAGCACCTCAATGGCGCCGTCCTCGTCGGTGATGACGTCCTCGGCGCCAGCTTCGAGGGCCACTTCCATGACCTTGTCTTCGCTGGTGCCGGGGGCAAAAATCAACTGTCCGCAGTGCTTGAACTGGAACGACACCGAGCCTTCGGTGCCCATGTTGCCGCCGTGCTTGCTGAAGGCATGGCGCACTTCAGCCACGGTGCGAACCCGATTGTCGGTCATCGTGTCGACGATGATGGCCGCGCCACCGATGCCGTAGCCCTCGTAGCGGATTTCTTCGTAGCTCACGCCCTCGAGGTTGCCCGTGGCCTTGTCGATGTTGCGCTTGATGGTGTCGGCCGGCATGTTGGCGGCCTTGGCCTTGTCCACGGCCAGGCGCAGACGGGGGTTGGCGCTCAGGTCACCGCCGCCGGTGCGGGCAGCCACCATGATTTCGCGGATGACGCGGGTCCAGACCTTGCCGCGCTTTTCGTCCTGACGGCCCTTGCGGTGTTGGATGTTGGCCCATTTACTGTGTCCAGCCACGGGTGAGTTCCTTCATTAATTGTTTAATCTACTGGCCTGATTTTACTTTTCGCACACCCACCCATGGCCGACCCGATCCTGATTGCCCAAAATGCCCACGCCCAATGCCACTTGCTGCCCGGCCTGGCGAACCGCCACGGCTTGATCACCGGGGCCACCGGGACGGGCAAAACCGTCACGCTGCAAACCCTGGCGGAGGGCTTTTCCAAGATCGGCGTGCCGGTGTTCATGGCCGACGTGAAGGGAGACCTGACGGGCCTCAGCCAGGCCGGCCGCCTCAGCGACAAGCTGGCCGCCGCCCTGCAAGAGCGTGGCCTGCCCGCCCCCACCGCCCTGGCCTGCCCCACCACCGTGTGGGATGTGTTTGGCGAGCAGGGCCACCCGGTGCGCGCCACGGTGTCGGACATGGGGCCGCTGCTGCTGGGCCGCATGCTCAACCTCAATGAGACGCAGAGTGGCGTGCTGAACCTGGTGTTCAAGATCGCCGACGACCACGGCCTGCTGCTGCTCGACCTCAAGGACCTGCGCGCCATGCTGCAGCATGTGGCCGAGCACGCGTCCGAGTTCACCACCAGCTACGGCAACATCAGCGCCGCCAGCGTGGGCGCCATTCAGCGCGGCCTGGTGCAGATCGAGACCCAGGGCGGCGACCGCTTCTTTGGCGAGCCCATGCTCAACATCAGCGACCTGATGCAGACCGTGGACGGCCAGGGCGTGGTCAACATCCTCGCGGCCGACAAGCTGATGAACTCGCCGCGCCTGTACGCGACCTTCCTGCTGTGGATGCTGTCTGAGCTGTTTGAGCAGTTGCCCGAAATCGGCGACCCCGATCAGCCCAAGCTGGTGTTCTTCTTCGACGAGGCCCACCTGCTGTTCAACGAGGCCCCCAAGGTGCTGATCGAGCGCATTGAGCTCGTGGTGCGCCTAGTGCGGTCCAAGGGCGTGGGGGTGTACTTCGTGACGCAAAACCCGCTCGACATCCCCGACACCGTGTTGGCCCAGTTGGGCAACCGGGTGCAGCACGCGCTGCGCGCCTTCACCCCGCGCGATCAAAAAGCGGTCAAAGCCACGGCCCAGACCATGCGCCCGAAGGCCGGTTTGGACATCGAGGCGGCCATCACCGAACTGGGGGTGGGCGAAGCCCTGATCAGCCTGCTTGACGCCAAAGGCCGCCCCACCGAGACCGAGCGCGTCTACGTGCTGCCGCCGGGCAGCCAGATCGGCCCCATCACCCCGGCCCAGCGCCAGGCGCTGCTGCAGAACTCCCTGGTGGCTGGTGTTTACGAAAAGGCGGTCGACCGCGAATCGGCCTACGAAGTGCTCAAGGGCCGCACCGCCAGCGCCCCGCCAGCGCCCACCCCGGACGGCAGCAAGCCAACCCTGCCCGGCCTGAACCCCGGCGCTGGCAACGGGGAGGCCGGCAGCGGCCTGGGTTCGGTGCTCAGCGATGTGCTGTTCGGCAGCACCGGCCCACGGGGCGGCCACCGCGACGGCCTGGCCCAGACATTGGCCAAATCGGCCTTGCGCACCATGGGCACCACGGTGGGCAAGGAGATCATCCGCGGCGTGCTGGGCGGCATTTTTGGCGGCAAGCGCCGCTGACTCGCCCGCCCCACCCATCCGCGCCCACTGGAGCCCACCCGCCATGACCCTCCCCAGCTACGCCGATGTCGAGGCCGCCGCCGCGCGCCTCGCGGGCCACGCCCACCGCACCCCCGTGCTGCGCTCCCAACAGGCCGATCAGGCGCTGGGGGCCCAGTTGTTCTTCAAATGCGAGAACTACCAGCGCATGGGGGCCTTCAAGTTCCGTGGGGGCTTCAACGCGCTGAGCCGTTTCACGCCCGAGCAACGGCGCCGCGGCGCCATTGCCTTCTCGTCAGGCAACCACGCCCAGGCCGTGGCCCTGTCGGCGCGCGAACTGGGCATGCCCGCGGTGATCGTCATGCCCGCGGACGCCCCCAGCGCCAAGCTGGCCGCTACGCGCGGCTATGGGGCCGAAGTCATCACCTACGACCGCTACACCGAGGACCGCGATGCGCTGACGCGCCGCCTGGCCGAAGAACGCGGCATGACGCTGATCCCGCCATTCGACCACGCCGACGTCCTGTGTGGCCAGGGCACGGCCGCCAAAGAGCTGTTCGAGGAGGTGGGCCCCCTCGATGTGCTGCTGGTCTGCCTGGGCGGCGGTGGCCTGCTGTCGGGCAGCGCGCTGGCGGCGCGTGCCTTGTCGCCTGGCTGCCGGGTCTACGGGGTCGAGCCCGAGGCGGGCAATGACGGTCAGCAGTCGCTGCGCGCCGGGCACATTGTGCGCATTGCCCCGCCACGCACGATTGCCGACGGCGCGCAGACCCAGCACCTGGGCGAACTGACCTTCGGCATCATCCAGCGCGAGGTCAGCGACATCCTGACCGTCAGCGATGCGCAGCTGGTGACGGCCATGCGCTTTTATGCCGAGCGCATGAAGATGGTCGTCGAACCCACCGGGGCCCTGAGCCTGGCGGGCGCCCATCAGGGTGGCCTGGACCTGCGCGGCGCCCGTGTGGGACTGATCGTCAGTGGTGGCAATGTGGACCTGGCGCAGTACGCACGCCTGGTCGGCGGCGCCGACGCGGCCTGATGTCCACCCGGGCAAACGCTCGGTGCGAGCGGCCAGCGCCCCCCGCACAATGCCGACCCAGGGCGCTGCACGCTGGTGCACGGCGCGCCGCCAATTTCTGACCATTTGATCAAAAATGGTGCCCTTTCGGCACCACCCAAGGGCATGAGCATGGTATTCTCCGCGCGCATTTCAAGCGCGCACCCCGTCACGGCGCGACCTGCTTGCGGCGACAACCAGAGCCGACAGGCGCCCGCCACCGCCTGGGGCCCCGCCCCGGCGGGCGCCCCGCGCCCTTTGACCTTGGCGGGCCAGGCCCCTTCAGGCCGGCCGCCCGCCCCGCGCACCGCCCCCTACCCCAGCTCCTGGCCGCCCGCGGCCCCCGTTGGCACACGGCTTGCGTTGAGTCTGGCTGGGCACCGTGGGGCCTGCCGGAGCGGGCGGCTCGCTTGAACCCCTATCCCCCTTTGCCTGGAGACCTCTTATGAGCAACGTTCACGTTATCGACCACCCCCTGGTGCAGCACAAGCTGACCCTGATGCGCAACAAGGAAGCCAGCACCAACAGCTTCCGCCGCCTGCTGGGCGAACTCGCCAGCCTCATGACCTATGAGATCACGCGCGACATGGCTCTGCAGGACATCGAAGTCCAGACCCCGCTGGAAACCATGACCGCCAAGGTCATCGACGGCAAGAAGCTGGTTTTTGTGTCCATCCTGCGCGCCGGCAACGGCATCCTCGAAGGCATGCTCAACGTGGTGCCGGGGGCCCGTGTGGGCCACATCGGCCTGTACCGTGACCCTGAAACCCTCAAGCCGGTCGAGTACTACTTCAAGATGCCCTCGGAGATGACCGAGCGCGACGTGATCGTGGTCGACCCGATGCTGGCCACCGGCAACTCGGCGATTGCCGCCATCGACAAGCTCAAGAGCCTGAACCCCAAGTCGATCAAGTTCGTCTGCCTGCTGACCTGCCCCGAAGGCGTGGCCGCCATGCAGGCCGCCCACCCCGACGTGGCCATCTACACCGCCTCCATCGATCGCCAGCTCAACGAACACGGCTACATCCTGCCGGGCCTCGGCGACGCTGGCGACCGGATCTTCGGCACCCAGTAAGGCCCCCCTGCTGGGCCGACGCCTGCGAAGCTTTCACCCCCCTCGTCAAGGAGCTTTCATGTCCGTTCGTTCCGTTTTGTCCCGTCGCCAAGTGATGGCCACCGTCGCGGCCCTGGCCGCAGCGTCCACGCTGCCGGCCCACGCCCAGGCCAAGCTCAAGGTCGCCGCGATCTACACCGTGCCGTTTGAGCAGCAGTGGGTCAGCCGCATCCACAAGGCCCTCAAGGCGGCCGAAGCCCGCGGCGAGATCGAGTACAAGGCGTCGGAGAACGTGGCCAATGCGGACTACGAACGCGTCATGCGCGAGTACATCGCGGGGGGCAACCAGCTGATCGTGGGCGAGGTCTTCGGTGTCGAAGCCGCGGCGCGCAAGGTGGCCAAGGACTTCCCCAAGACCAGCTTCCTGATGGGCTCCTCGGGCAAGCCGCAGGCGCCGAACTTCAGCGTGTTCGACAACTTCATCCAGGAACCCGCCTACCTCAGCGGCCTGGTCGCGGGTGGCATGACCAAGACCAACAAGATCGGCATGGTCGGCGGCTTCCCGATCCCTGAGGTGAACCGGCTGATGAACGCCTTCATGGCGGGCGCCAAGGAGGTCAACCCGAAGGTGGAATTCAGCGTCAGCTTCATCAACAGCTGGTTCGACCCGCCCAAGGCCAAGGAAGCCAGCTTCGCCATGATGGACAAGGGTGTCGACCTGCTCTACGCCGAGCGCTTTGGCGTCAGCGACGCGGCCAAGGAAAAGGGCAAGCTGGCCATCGGCAATGTGATCAACACGCAGGACAAGTACCCCGACACGGTGGTCGCCTCGGCACTGTGGCACATGGAGCCCAGCATCGACCGCGCGCTCAAGCTGGTCAAGGAGGGCAAGTTCAGCGCCGAGGACTACGGCCCCTACTCGATGATGAAGCACAAGGGCTCCGAGCTGGCGCCGCTGGGCACCTTCGAGAAAAAGGTACCGCCCGAGATCATCGCCAAGGTCAAGGCCCGCGAGGCAGAGATCCTGTCGGGCAAGTTCACCGTCACGGTGGACGACAGCCAACCCAAGTCCACGGCCAAATAAGCCCCTGGCATGAGCGAGGCGTCCGCCCCCGTGCTGCGCCTGCAGGGCATCACCAAGCGCTTTGGCGCCCTGGTGGCCAATGACGACATCTCGCTGGACCTGGGCCCCGGCGAGGTGTTGGCCCTGCTGGGCGAAAACGGCGCCGGCAAGTCGACGCTGATGTCCATCCTGTTCGGCCACTACCGCGCCGACGCCGGCCACATCACCGTGCACGGCCGGCCCCTGCCCCCCGGCAACCCCAAGGCCGCGCTGGCCGCCGGCATCGGCATGGTGCACCAGCACTTCACGCTGGCCGACAACCTCAGCGTGCTGGACAACGTGATCCTGGGCACCGAGCCGCTATGGCGCCCCTGGTCGGCCCGGGCCCAGGCCCGGGAGCGACTGCTGGCCGTGGCCCAGCGTTTTGGCCTCGCGGTGCAGCCTGAGGCGCGGGTCGGCCAGCTGTCGGTGGGCGAGCGCCAGCGGGTCGAGATCCTCAAAGCCCTGTACCGCGGCGCCCGCATCCTGATCCTGGACGAACCCACGGCCGTACTCACGCCCCAGGAGAGCGAGGCCCTCTTTGACACCCTGAGCCAACTGGTGGCGCAAGGGCTGTCGGTGATTTTCATCAGCCACAAGCTGGCCGAGGTGCTGCGCGTGTCGCACCGCGTCGCGGTGTTGCGCGGCGGCCGACTGGTGGCCCAGGCACCCGCTGCCGGCACCCAGCAAGCCCAGCTGGCGCAATGGATGGTGGGCCACGCGGTGGCAGCGCCCCAGCGCCGCCCCAGCCAGCGCCGTGGCGAGGCGGTGTGCACCCTGCAAGGCGTCAGCACCGACCCCAGCCAACGCGAGCGCTTGGACGGCGTGAACCTGAGCCTGCACGCGGGCGAGATCGTGGCCCTGGCGGGGGTGTCGGGCAACGGGCAACTGGCCCTGGCCGAGCTGCTGTGCGGCACCCGCCGCGCCAGCGCGGGCCAGGTGCAATTGAAGGGCCAGCCCTGGCGCGCCCAGCCCGCCTGGCTGGTGCAGCAGGGGGTGGCCCGCATCCCCGAAGACCGGCACAGCGTCGGCGTGGTGGGCGACCTGCCCGTGTGGGAGAACGCGGTCGCCGAGCGCCTGCGCAGCCCCGCCCTGTCCCGCTGGGGCTGGGTGCGGCGCGCCCAGGCCCAGGCCTGGGCCCAAGACCTGATGGCGCGCTTTGATGTGCGCGGTGGCGGCCCGCACAGCCCGGCGCGCGCGCTGTCGGGCGGCAACATGCAAAAGCTGATCCTGGGGCGCGCCCTGCTGCCCCCGGCGGGCCAGGTCGCCGGCCAGCCCCCGGCGCTGATCGTGGCGCACCAACCCACCTGGGGCCTGGACATTGGCGCGGTGGCCTACGTGCAGCAGCAGTTGCTGGCGGCCCGCGATGCGGGGTCGGCGGTGCTGCTGATCTCGGACGACCTGGACGAGGTGCTGACCCTGGGCGACCGCATCGCGGTGCTGCACCACGGCCGGCTGAGCCAGGCCCGGGCGGCCGACGACTGGACCCGCGAAACGATTGGCCTGGCCATGGCCGGCGCCCACGACGACTTCAACGCTGCGCCCGCATGAGACTCGAGAAACGCAACACCCCTTCGCGCCTGGCGCTGCTGCTGGCGCCGGTGGGCGCCATCGGCGTCACCTTGCTGATCAGTGCCCTGTTGGTGCTGTGGGCCGGCGCCCCGGTGGGCCCGACCTACGCGCTGCTGCTCAAGGGCGGCTTTGGCTCGGTCTTCGCCTGGAGCGAGACGCTGACCCGCGCCACGCCCCTGATCTTCACCGGGCTGGCGGCAGCGGTCGCCTTCCGGGCACGCCTGTTCAACATCGGCGCTGAGGGGCAGCTCTACGCCGGCGCCCTGGCGGCCGTCGCCGTGGGCGGCTTGCACGGCGGCAGTGGCTGGGCCCTGCCCTGGCCGGTGTTGCTGCCCCTGATGCTGTTGGCCGCGGCCGTGGCTGGGGCGCTGCTGCTGCTGGGGCCGGCGCTGCTCAAGGCCCGACTCGGGGTGGACGAGGTGGTGACCACCCTGCTGCTCAACTTCATGGCGCTGCTGGGCGTGTCGGCACTGCTCGATGGCCCCATGAAAGACCCCAGCGCACTGGGCTGGCCGCAGAGCGTGGCGCTGCAAGCGGAGCTGGAGTTGTCGCGCCTGCTCGAAGGCACCCGCGTGCACACCGGCCTGCTGATGGCCGGCGGGCTGAGCCTGCTGCTGTGGGCCGTCATGAAGTACAGCGTGCTGGGTTTCGACATCCGCGCCAGCGGGGCCAACGCACGGGCGGCGGCCTTTGCCGGGGTGCCCACCGGGCGCACCGTGGTGTGGGTGGCGCTGCTGTCGGGCGGGCTGGCGGGGCTGGCCGGGGCCATCGAGGTGGCGGGCCGCACCAGCTATGTCACGCTGGATCTGTCGCCAGGCTATGGCTACAGCGGCATCGTGATCGCCATGCTGGCCGGCCTGCACCCGCTCGGGGTGCTGGCGGCCAGCGTGTTCGTGGCGGGCGTGCTGGTCGGGGCCGACAGCATGAGCCGGGTGGTGGGCGTGCCCACCTACATCGCCGACGTGATCGTGGCCGCGTCGCTGATCGCGGTGCTGGTGGCCACGCTGCTGACGCAGTACCGGGTGCGCTTCAAATGACCGAATGGCTCGACATCCTGGCCCACGAGGCCTTCTGGGTCGCGGTGCTGCGCATCGCCACACCGCTGATTTTCGGCACCCTGGGCGTGCTGCTGTGCGAACGCGCCGGCGTGCTGAACCTGGGCATCGAGGGCATCCTGGTGGCCGGGGCCTTCAGCGGCTGGCTGGCAGTTTACCTGGGCTTGCCGCTGTGGGGCGGCGTCGCCGTGGCGGCCCTGACCGGGGCCGCCTTCGGCCTGTTGCATGCGGCGCTGACGGTGGGGCTGGCCTTGTCACAGCACGTGGCGGGGCTGGGCATCACGCTGCTGGCCACCGCCTTGAGCTACTACGGCTACCGGGTGAGCTTTCCCAAGGTCAGCACACCGCCCACCATCACCCCCTTTGCTCCGCTGCAAGAATGGGGCATTCCGGTGCTGTCGGGGCAGACCGCGCTGACCTGGCTGGCCCTGGCCTGCGTACCGCTGCTGGCCTGGTGGCTGCAAGCCACACCCGCGGGCCTGGCCCTGCGCATGGTGGGCGAGAACCCCCAAGCCGCCGAAGGCCAGGGCATCAGCGTGGCGCGCACCCGCACCGCGGCCATCGTGGCGGGTTCGGCCCTGATGGGGGTGGCGGGGTCCTTCCTGACCCTGTCGGCCTTCAATGCCTTTTTCTTCAACATGGTGAACGGGCGTGGCTGGATCTGCGTCGCCCTGGTGGTGTTTGCCTCGTGGCGACCCGGCAAAGCCTTGCTGGGGGCTCTGCTGTTCGCCTTTTTTGATGCCCTGCAACTGCGGCTGCAGCAGGCCGGCTCATCGGCCCTGCCCTACCAGCTCTACCTGATGCTGCCCTATGCGCTGTCGATCCTGGCGCTGATCGTGGTGGCCCGCAAAGCCAGCTACCCGCAAGCCCTCATGAAGCCCTACCGGAAAGGCGAACGCTGAGCGCCCACCGCATTCCGCCCCGCCCCACCGCCCGCCAACCGAACGCCCTCGCCCATGCTTGACCTGCTGATTCAAAACGCCACCCTGCCCGACGGCCGCCGTGACCAGTCCATCGCCGTGCAAGGCGGGCGGATCGTCGAAGTGAGCCCGGGGCTGCGCGCCCCGGCACACGAGACCGTGGACGCCGAAGGCCGCCTGCTGAGCCCGCCCTTTGTCGACGCCCACTTCCACCTGGACTCGGCCCTCAGCTACGGCCAGCCGCGCATCAACCAGAGCGGCACCCTGCTCGAGGGCATCGCGCTGTGGGGCGAGCTCAAGCCCCACCTGACCCATGACGCCATCGTCGAGCGGGCACTGCGCTACTGTGACTGGGCCGTGGGACGGGGCCTGCTGGCGATCCGTTCCCACGTCGATGTCTGTGACGACCGCCTGCTGGCGGTGCAGGCCTTGCTGCAGGTCAAGCGCCAGGTGGCGCCCTACCTCGACCTGCAACTGGTGGCCTTTCCGCAGGATGGTGTGCTGCGCTCCCCCAACGCGCTGAGCAACCTCCAGAAAGCGCTCGACCTGGGTGTCGAGGTGGTGGGCGGCATCCCCCACTTTGAGCGCACCATGGCCCAGGGCAGCGAGAGCGTGCAACTGCTGTGCGAACTGGCCGCCGAGCGTGGCCTGCTGGTCGACATGCATTGCGACGAGTCCGACGACCCGATGTCGCGCCACGTTGAAACCCTGGCCCTGCACACCCAGCGCCTGGGCCTGCAAGGCCGTGTGACGGGTTCGCACCTGACCTCCATGCACAGCATGGACAACTACTACGTCAGCAAGCTGCTGGCCTTGATGGCCGAGGCCGACTTGGGCGTGGTCGCCAACCCGCTGATCAACATCACGCTGCAAGGGCGGCACGACAGCTACCCCAAGCGGCGCGGCATGACCCGGGTGCCCGAGCAGTTGGCCGCCGGACTGACCGTGGCCTTTGGCCAGGACTGCGTGATGGACCCTTGGTACAGCCTCGGCTCGGGGGACCTGCTGGAGGTGGCGTCGATGGGCCTGCATGTGGCCCAGATGACCAGCCAGGCCGCCATGCGCCAATGTTTCGAGGCCATCACCACGGCGCCCGCGCGCCTGCTGCACCTTGAGGGCTACGGCCTGGCGGCGGGCTGCCACGCCGATTTTGTGTTGCTCGATGCGCGCGACCCGGTGGAAGCCCTGCGCCTCAAACCAGCCCGACTGCGGGTCTACCGCCGCGGCCAGTGCATCGCAGAAACGCCCGCCAACCCGACCCAATTGAAGCTGCCAGGGCGGCCCGCGCAGACCGCGTTTCGCTTGTGAATCATCAGCGAACTCATCACTTTAGCGTGTTTGCGTTCGCTTGTCGCACCCATTTGGCAAACTTAAAGCTGATAATTTAATATTTTTTTAATAGCAAAGCCTGCATCATTGACACTCCGCCCGCTCATCCGGCAAGATGTATATCTATGTAACGGGGAGCGGGCTCAATGCAGGCAGCGAAAGAACTTCAGCCAAATTCAAGCGCCAGGACCTGGTTGATCCTGGGGCTGTTGCTGGGGTTGTTGATGGGTGCCATGCTCGCCTGGGCCCTCGGCTCCTCGCTGTGGCTGGGTCTTTGCGCCCTGGGCCTGGGAGCGGTGGGCCTGCTCCATGGCCTGCTCGGGGTGCGCGATCGCAGCGGTCCGTCCCAGGCCAGCCCGGCACCCGCCGCGGCCGCGCTGGTGCAACGCCTTCATGCCGGCGTGGAGCGCTGGTCCCTGCACATCCACAGCGCCCAAACCCAGATGCGCCAGGGCACCGACGAGTTGCTGCAAGGCTTCATTGCCATCCTGGACCAGCTCGACCGCATCACCCAGCACCCCAGCGCCGCCCAGCACAGCAGCCAGAGTGACCAGGCCCAGACCCTGGCCGCCTGCGAGAACGAACTGCGCGACCTGGTCGGCCAGTTCAGCGCCTTTGTCCAGTCCCGCGACCGCATGCTGGCCACGGTGGTGTCGCTCAATCAAAGCTCATCCGGCCTGCGTGGCATGGCCGAGGACGTGGCCATGATCGCGCGCCAAACCAACCTGCTGTCGGTCAACGCGACCATCGAAGCCGCACGCGCTGGGGCTTCGGGGCGCGGTTTTGCTGTGGTCGCCGCCGAAGTGCGGCGCCTGTCGTCCGCCTCGGGCGACACGGGCAAACGCATCGGGGAACAGGTGCAGGCCTTCAGCGACCAGGTGCAACAGACCCTCAACGACACCGCCAGCCGGGCTGAGACCGACACCCAGCTGGTCAAGGCCTCGCAGGACACCATCAACACCGTGGTGCAACGCGTCACCCACACCGTCGCCAGCCTCAACGAACGCGCCGAACAGCTCGGCGAAAGCAGCCAGGCGGTGCGCGCGCTGGTCGAACAGATGATGGTCTCTTTCCAGTTCCAGGACCGGGTGCAACAGATCCTCGACCAGGTCATCCAGTCGATGCAGCTGGCCAGCCAGCGCCTGGACGACAGCCTGAACAACCAGCCCTGGCCGACCGAGGCCGAGTGGGACGCCCTGCTCAGCACCGGCTACACCACGGACGAACAACGCCAACTCAGTGTCGAGCGCAGCGGCAGCGAATCCGGCCCCAGCGCCTCGGCCACCTTCTTTTGAAACCCGCCCACCCCAGCATGAGCAAAACCATCCTGATCGTTGACGACTCCTCCTCCCTGCGCCAGGTCGTGAACCTGACCCTGACGCGCGCCGGCTACCAAGTGCTGGAAGCCGTGGACGGCGAAGACGCACTGCGCCAGTTGGACGGTCGCAAGATCAACCTGATCGTCAGCGACGTCAACATGCCGCGCATGGACGGCATCACCTTTGTCACCCGCGTCAAACAACTGCCGCGCTACAAGTTCACCCCGGTGGTCATGCTGACCACCGAAGGCCAGGCCGAGAAAAAAGAGCAAGGCCGGGCCGCCGGTGCCAAGGCCTGGATCGTCAAGCCCTTCAGCCCCGCGGTGCTGCTGGACGCAGTGTCCAAGCTCGTGCTGCCTTGAAAGCCCTGCCCATGAGCCAGCCCTTCAACCTGCCTGCCGAGCTCACCATCTACACGGCGGAATCCACCCGCCAGGCCCTGCTGGGCTGGTTGCAAGTGCCCGCCGACGCGGGGCAGCTGAGCCGCCCGCTGCACGGGGCCGAGGTGTCGGAGGTCGATGGGGCGGGCTTGCAGCTGCTGGGCTCACTGGCCAACAGCCTGGCCGCCCAGGGGCAGACCCTGGAGCTGCACCAACCCAGCCCGGTGCTGCGCCAGGCCTTGATGGCGCTGGGTTGCGGCCACTGGTTCCCCCTCATCCCCTCGGAGGCCACGGCATGAGCGCAAGTGACTCGGACGCCGATTACGACTTCATCGCGGCGGCCATGCCGGCCTTCATCAGCGAGGCCCGCGAGCAGGTCAGCCAGATCGAGCAGCTGCTGTTGCAGCTCGAGGAAGACCCACGCAACCGCGAGCAACTCGATGCCTTGTTCCGGTGCGCCCACACCGTCAAGGGCTCGGCGGGCATCTTTGGCCTGACCCAGGTGGTGGACTTCACCCACCACATCGAAACCCTGCTCGACGAACTGCGCGAGGGGCGCCTGTTCCTGGACGCGGTGCTCAGCTCGCTGCTGCTGGCCTGCAACGACCAGATCCTGGCCCTGGTCAACCAGGCCGCCGGTGAGGCCCAGGACGATGGGGCCCAACAGGACCGCCGCGACGCGCTGGTGCGCCAACTGCGCCAGGCCATGGGCCAGGCTGGCGCCCCGGTGCCGCCCGCCGCCGCCCCCGACGAAGCCGCGCCGGCCGCCGAGGCGCGCCTGGGTCGCTGGCATCTGTCGGCCCACTTTGGCGCCGACTGCTTTCGCAACGGCATGGACCCGCTCAGCGTGGTGCGCTACCTGGCCGGGCGCACCGAGGTCACGGCCCTGGCCAGCGACCGCAGCCGGCTGCCGCCGCTGGAGCAACTCGACCCCGAGAGCTGCCACCTCAGCGTGGAGATCTCGATGCGCTCCGAGGGCCCCCAGGAGGCCGTGGACGATGCCTTCAGCTTCATCCGCGACGACTGCCAGCTGCACCTGATCCCACCGTCGGCCCCGACCTCGCGCTATGTCGAGTTGCTCGAAGAGCTACCCGACCACCCGCGGCTGGGCGAGCTGCTGGTGAACGTGGGCGCCATCACCGAGGAACAACTGGCCGCCGGCCTCGATCAGCAAGAGAAGGCCCGGGCCCACAGCCCCACGGGGCCCGCCCCGCGCCTCGGCGAGATCCTGCAAGAACAAACCGGGCTGGCCCAGGACGTGCTGGCCGCCGCGGTGCAAAAGCAGCAGCGACCGCGCGAGGCGGCCGCCGACGAACAACGCTACATCCGCATCCCGGCCGACCGGCTGGACGCGGTGATCAACCTGCTGGGGGAGCTCGTCACCGCCGCCGCCGGCGCCGACATGCTGGCCCGACAAACCCGCCAGAGCCGCCTGATCGAGGCCAATCAGCACATCGGTCACCTGATCGAAGAGATCCGCAACGGCACCCTGCAACTGCGCATGGTGCCGATCGGGGCCACCTTCAACCGCTTCCGCCGCGTGGTGCGGGACACCGCCAGCGAGCTGGGCAAGGAAGTCAGCCTCGAGATCGAAGGCGGTGACACCGAACTGGACAAGGCGGTGGTCGAAAAAATCGCCGACCCGCTGATGCACCTGGTGCGCAACGGGCTGGACCACGGCCTCGAAACCCCGGCCGAGCGCCTGGCCCACCGCAAACCGGCGCAAGGCCGCCTGGTGCTGAGCGCACAGCACGAGTCCGGCAGCATCCTGATCCGCATCAGCGACGACGGCCGTGGCGTGGACCGGCAGCGCGTGCTGCAACGGGCCTGGGAACGCGGCCTGGTCGAACCCGGCGTGGTGCCCCCCGACGAGGACATCCTGCAGCTGATCTTCGAGCCCGGCTTCTCGACCGCCACCCAGGTGACCAACCTGTCGGGCCGCGGGGTCGGCATGGACGTGGTGCGGCAAAACATCGAGGCGCTGCGCGGCAGCGTCACGGTGTACAGCGAGGCGGGACGCGGCACCGACATCGACATCCGCCTGCCCCTGACGCTGGCCATCATCGACGGCTTCCTGATCAGCGTCGGACCGTCCAAATTCGTGCTGCCGCTGGAGTCGGTGGTCGAGGTGGTCGAGGGCCAGGCCGCCGCTGGTGCCGAGGCCGCACAACCCGATGCCTCGGGGCGCTACTGCATGCCGCTGCGCGGCCAGTTGCTGCCCGTCATCAGCCTGCGCCAGCTCTACCACCTTGACAGCCCCCGCCCGGAGCGGGTGAGCATCGTCATCGTGCAGGCCGGCCCCACCCGCTTCGGGCTGGAGGTGGACCAGTTGCTGGGCCAGAACCAGACCGTCATCAAGCCGCTGGGCCGGCTGTTCCACACCCTGCGGGGCATTTCGGGCTCGTCGATCCTCGGCAGCGGCGAAGTGGCCTTGATCTTTGACGTGCTGGCCCTCGGGGCCCTGGCGGTGCAAGCCCCGCGGCGCGCCAGCCCCCAGCCTCAACAGAGCAGCGTGCACTGACCGGCACGCGATCCCCAAACGACCGCCTAACCCAACACATCACACAAGAGAGCGCCCCATGTCCAACACCCCGCATCAATCGTCCTGGATCTCCCGTGTTTTCTCCTCAGGCCCCAGCCCCGAAGAGTTGGCCCGCGCCGAGCAGGAGGCCGAGCTGATGAAGCAGGCCCAGGCCGCGATGCAGGCGGCGGCCCTCGGGGACCTGTCCCAACGCATCGATGTGGGCGACCAGACCAGCGCCCTGGCCCAGCTGTGCAAGGGCATCAACACGCTGCTGGTCGAGTCGGAGCGCAACTTCCGCATCCGCACCGCGCTGGACAACTGCTCGACCAATGTGATGATTGCCGACGACACCAACCACATCGTCTACATGAACCAGACGGTGACGGAGATGATGCAAAAGAACGAAAGCGAGCTGCGCAAGATGCTGCCCGACTTCGACGCGCGGCGCCTCATCGGTCAGAGCATCGACACCTTCCACAAGAACCCGGCGCACCAGACCAGCATGCTGGCCAGCCTGCGCGGCACGCACCGCACCCAGATCAAGGTCGGCGCCGTGAGCTTCGGGCTGGTGGCCAACCCGATCCTCGATGCCGCCGGCACCCGCCTGGGCACGGTGGTCGAATGGGCCGACCGCACCGCCGAGGTGGCCGCTCAGGCGCGTGAAGCCGCGGCCGCCGCCGCCGCCGCCGAGGTGGCCGCCGAAAACGCCCGCATCCGCAATGCACTGGACCGCTGCAGCACCAACGTGATGATTGCCGACGCCAGCAACCACATCATCTACATGAACGAAACCGTCACCCAGATGATGCAGCGCAACGAGCCCGAGTTGCGCAAGAGCCTGCCCCACTTTGACAGCCGCAACCTGATTGGCCAAAGCATCGATGTGTTCCACAAGAACCCGGCGCACCAGGCCGGCATGCTGGCCTTGCTGCGCAGCACGCACCGCACCCAGATCCGCGTTGGCGCCCTGCACTTCGGGCTGACTGCCAACCCCATCATCGACGCCGAGGGCCAGCGCATCGGCACCGTGGTCGAATGGGAGGACCGCACCCAGGAGGTGGCGATCGAGAACGAGGTGGCGGCCATCGTTGAGGCGGCCACCCAAGGTGACTTCGCCAAGCGGGTCAACCTCGAGGGCAAGAGCGGCTTCTTCGCCAAGCTCGGCACCGGCGTCAACGCCCTGATGGAAACCAGCGAAGACGGCCTCAGCGATGTGGCCAACCTGCTCGAAGCCTTCTCCCGTGGCGACCTGGCGTTCCGCATTGAGCGCGACTACGACGGCCTGTTTGGCCGCGTCAAGGCCAGCGGCAACATGACCGCCGACGAGCTGACCCGCATCATGGGCGAGGTGCGCGCCGCGGCCAGCGCGCTCAGCGGTGCGGCAGGCCAGGTCAGTGCCACGGCCCAGTCGCTGTCGCAGGCGGCCAGCCAGCAGGCGGCCTCGGTCGAACAGACCACCGCCTCGATCGAAGAAATGTCGGCCTCCATCTCGCAAAACAGCGACAACGCCAAGGTCACCGATTCGATGGCAACCAAGACCGCGGCCGAGGCCGACGAAGGCGGCGCTGCGGTGGCCGACACCGTCAAGGCCATGAAGCAGATCGCGTCGAAGATCGGCATCGTCGACGACATCGCCTACCAGACCAACCTGCTGGCCCTCAACGCCGCCATCGAGGCCGCGCGGGCGGGCGAGCACGGCAAGGGCTTCGCCGTGGTGGCCGCCGAGGTGCGTAAGCTGGCCGAACGCAGCCAGGAGGCCGCCAAGGAGATCGGCGACCTGGCCAGCCACAGCGTCTCGACCGCCGAGCGCGCCGGCAAGCTGCTGGACGAGATCGTGCCCTCGATCAAGCGCACCTCGGACCTGGTGCAGGAGATCACCGCGGCCTCCGAGGAGCAGAGCACCACGGTCAACCAGATCGGCAGTGCCATGAACCAGCTCAGCAAGGCCACGCAGCAAAACGCCTCGGCCTCCGAAGAACTGGCCGCCACCTCCGAGGAGCTGTCGGGCCAGGCCGAGCAACTGCAGGACGTGATTGGCTTCTTCAACGTGGCCGAGGTGGAGCTGACCCCGGTGCGCACGCGCCGCGGCGACCCCGACGGCCTGCCGCGCCGCCGGCTGGCCGACAACGCGCCCCTGCCTCGCCTGGCTGGGGCCGGCCTGCGCGGGGCCAGTGGCGAGGCGAATTTCCGCCCCTACTGAGCCCGGCCCCCTTTTCACTGCGAGCAAAGGTTCCCATGAGCATCCGCCAGGCACCGCCCCGTGACGACGCGCCCAGTTCGGCCGCCGCCCAGTACCTCACTTTCATCTTGGCCGATGGCGTCTACGCGATGGACATCACCAGCGTGCGGGAGATCATCCAGCCCAGCCCCCTGACCCCGGTGCCGCTGATGCCCTCCTTTGTGCGCGGGGTCATCAACCTGCGCGGCGCCGTGGTCCCGGTGATCGACCTGCAGGCGCGCCTGGGCAAGCCCCCGGCCGTGCAGGGCAAAAAGACCTGCATCGTGATCTTCCAGGCCGAGCGCGAAGGCGACACCCTCGCCCTGGGCCTGCTGGTGGACGCGGTCAGCGAGGTGCTGGACATCCCGGCACAGGAGATCGAGCCGCCGCCACCGTTTGGCACCACCATCCAGCGCGAGTTCATCCTTGGCATGGGCAAGGTGAAGGGCCGCTTTGTCATCATCCTCGACCCCGCCAAGGCCCTGGATGTCGATGAAATGGCCGCCCTGGCCACCCCGGGTGCGCCCCCCGGCAGTCCCGCCTGAGGGCCTGCCCTCCCGTGCTTTGAAGCCTCCATGCCCCAGCTCAGCGACGCCGCCTTCCAACGCATCAGCGCCCTCATGTACGACAGCGTCGGCCTGTCATTTGCCGACCATAAGAAAGCCTTGATGTCTTCGCGCCTGGCGCTGCGCCTGCAGCGCCTGGGCCTGACGCGCTTCGAGGAGTACGCCGACCTGCTGGAACAGGAAGACGAAGGCGCTGAGTTTCAGATGGCGGTGGACCTGCTGACCACCAACGAGACTTATTTCTTCCGGGAAGCGCGGCATTTCGAGCTGCTGCAAAAAGAGCTGCTGAGCAAACGCCCCCGCCCCGGCCTGGCGCTGTGGAGTGCTGCATCGTCGTTTGGCGATGAGGCCTTCAGCCTCGCCATGCTGCTGGCCGACCTGCAGGCCCAGGGGCAGGTGAACAGCAACTGGTCGATCCTCGCGACCGACATCAGCCACCGGGTGCTGACCGCCGCGCGCGAGGGCATCTACCCCGAAACCCGGCTGCGCTTTGTCAGCCCGGAACGCCTGCGCCGCTACTGCCTGCGCGGCGAGGGCCCCGCCGAGGGCCAGGCCATGGTCAAGCCCGAGCTGCGGGCCCGCGTGCAGTTTGGCCAGCTCAACCTGACCCAGCCGTTCAGCGGCCTGGGGCCTTTTGACGCCGTGTTCCTGCGCAATGTGCTGATCTATTTCGACCCGCCCACCAAGACCGCCGTGGTGGACCGCGTGCTGGGCACCCTCAAGCCCGGCGGGCTCTTCTTCATTGGCACCGCCGAGGGGCGGGTGCCGTGCAAGACGCCGCTCGAGCCCGTGTCGCCCGGCGTGTTCAGGAAACGCGCATGAGCCGCCCCGCCGACGGGCTGCCGTCCCAGCCGCCCGAAACCCGGGTGCGCTTTTTGCACCCGGGCGATGTGGCCCTGGCGCAGCGTGGCGAGCGGCTGGACACCCTGCTGGGCTCCTGTGTGGCGGTGCTGCTCAGCGACCCGCACCGCACCGTCGGGGCCATGTGCCACATCGTCCACACCTCGGCACGGCGCCCCCCCGACCCGCGCGACACCCGCTATGGCACGGCCGCCATGCGCGCCCTGTTTGCCGAACTGCGCGCGGTTGGCTTTGCCCCCGAGCACTGTCAGGCCTGGCTCTGTGGCGGCGGCAACATGTTCCCGGACCAACTCAACCCCTACCCGGTCGGCGACAACAACCTCGACTGGGTCAATGACTACCTGGCCGACGTCGGCATCGAGGTGCTGGCCGAGTCCGTCGGTGGCCCGTACTACCGCCGCGTCAGCTGGACCATCGGTCAGGATGCACCCGACATCGAGGTGATCCCGGTCGCCGACAACCCCCTTTGACACCCAGGAACCCTTCTCCCATGCCCGCCATCAAGGTCTTTCTTGTCGACGACTCCGCTGTCATGCGGCAAACCGTCGCCTACCTGCTCAAGGATTCGCCCGAGGTCGAGCTGCTGGGCAGCGCCCCCAACCCCTTGATTGCCATGCGCAGCCTGCAGCAACAGCGCCCCGATGTGCTGCTGCTGGACATCGAGATGCCGGGCATGGACGGGTTGACCTTCCTGCGCCAGGTGATGGCCACCGACCCGATCCCCACCGTGATCTGCTCCAGCCTCAGCACCCAGGGCAGCAAGGTCGCCCTGGACGCGCTGGCCGCCGGGGCGGTGTCGGTGGTGGCCAAGCCCAAGCTGGGCCTGAAGCAGTTCCTCGAGGAGTCGCGATTGGAGTTGATCACCGCCCTCAAGGCGGCGGCGCGCGCGCGGCCCCGGCTGCGGGTGCAGAGCACGCCGATGCAGCGCCCGTCGGCGGCCACAGCCCCGGGTTCGGGTGGCGCAGCCCCTGGCCACCCGGCGCCCACCGCGGCACCGCAGCGGGCTCCGGCCACGCTGGGCCTGCACGCGTTTGCCGTCAACAAGCCGGTGGTGATTGGCAGCTCCACCGGGGGCACCCAGGCACTGGAACAGATCCTGACCGCCCTGCCCCCCGATGCGCCAGGCATCGCGATCACCCAGCACATGCCCGAGAAGTTCACCGCCATGTACGCCGACCGCATGAACCAGGCCTGCGCGGTGCAGGTGCGCGAAGCACGCGATGGCGACCGGCTGGAGCGTGGACTGGTGTTGATCGCCCCCGGGGGCCGCCACCTGCACCTGCGCAAGGCGGGCGGCCAGTACTACGCGGTGGTCAGCGATGGGCCGCCGGTGAACCGGCACCGGCCCTCGGTGGATGTGTTGTTCAAGTCGACGGCCGAATGCGCGGGCCGCGACGCGCTGGCCATCATCCTGACCGGCATGGGCGACGACGGCGCGCGCGGCATGAAGCTGATGCACGACGGTGGCGCTCGCACCATCGCGCAAAACGAAGCCACCTGCGTGGTGTTCGGCATGCCCAACGAGGCCATCAAGCTCGGGGGCGTGGACGAGATCCTGCCGCTGGACCAAGTGGCCCGCGCCATCCTGCAGTTCGACGCGCGCGGCTGAACGCGGCGCCCTCGCGGCGCCCGGCCCCCCACCGCTGTCGGGGCGAAGGGCCGGCCAGGCCGGCGCGCAGATCAGCGCATCAGCCCAGGGCTTGGGCGAAATCGGCGATCAGGTCCTCGGCTTCTTCCAGGCCGACCGACAGTCGGATCAGGCTGTCACCAATGCCCATGGACGCACGCACCTCGGGCCCGGCTTCCCAAAAGATGGTGTGGGCCACCGGGATGATCAGCGTGCGGGTGTCGGCCAGGCCGGTGGCCTTGACTGGCAGTTGCAGCCGGTTGCACAGGCCCAGGCAGTCGTCGGCGTTCTTCAACTCGAACGACAGCAGCCAAGAGCCCGCCTTGAAATGCTGCTTGGCCCGCGCGTGCTGCGGGTGCGAGGGCAGCATCGGGTAGTGCACCCGCGCGATCGCCGGGTGCTGCTCCAGCCACTGAGCCAGGGCCAGGGCCGTGGCGCTGGTGCGGTCCATGCGCAGGGCCAGGGTTTCGGCGCCGGCAGCGATCTGGTGGGCCGCGGTGGACGACAGCGTGCCGCCCATGTCCCGCAAGCCCTTTTTGCGGATCTGCTGCAGGCCCCAGCCCTTGGTGTCGCCTTTGCGGTAGGCCGGGAAGATGTTGGGGTAGCTCGCCCAGTCGAACATCCCCGTGTCGGTGACCGAGCCCCCCAGCGCATTGCCGTGGCCACCAATGCTCTTGGTCAGCGAATGCACCACCAGGCCGGCGCCCACGCGGGCGGGCTTGAACAAATAGGGCGAGCCCACGGTGTTGTCGACCACATACAGCAAGCCCTTGTCGCGGCACAGCTGGCCGATGCCTTCGAGGTCAGCGATCTGGGTGCCGGGGTTGGCAATGGTTTCGACAAACACCATGCGCGTGTTGGGCTGCACCGCGGCGGCCACCTGGGCCGCGTCGGTGGCGTCCACGGTGGTGACGCTGATGCCCAGGTCGGCCAGGGTGCCAAACACGCTGTTGGTGTTGCCAAACACGAAACGGCTGGCCACCAGGTGGTCGCCGGCCTTCAGCAGCGTCAGGAAGATCGCGCAGATGCCGGCCATGCCGGTAGCGAAGGTGATGGTGCCCACGCCTTGTTCCATCTGGGTCAACTTGGCCTCGAGGGCCCCGGTGGTGGGGGTGCCCTGGCGCGCGTAGTTGAAGCCGCCCTTGGCCGTGCCTTGGAACACGGCGATCAGGTCTTCCACGCGCTCGAAGCCATACTGGACCGAGGTGTGGATGGGCTTGTGGATGGCACCGTGCTCCACGGTGGCGCGGCGGTCGGCGTGCACGATCTGGGTCGTGAAGCCCGGGGTGCGGGAATCGGTCATGGCAAAAAATCAGTCGGTTCGGAATCAGTGAAGCAGCGCGCCCGCTGGGGGCTTGCCAGGTCAAAACTCAGGGGCAATGTGCTCGGCGTAATCGTACAGCGCGCCCAGCAGGGCCTCGCCGCGCTCGTCCGCGGTTTCGGAAAGGGTGTCGATCTCAGCGAAAAGCTGGTCCAAGGTGCGGGCCCCACCGTCGCCGTCGAACAGGCGCGCGGCGCGCAGGGCCTCCCAGCGCTGCGCCTCCTCGGCCTGCAGGGTGTGCGGGAAATTGCGCGCGCGGTAGCGGAACAGCAGCTCGCCCAGGCGCGGGTCGTCAAAGCCGGTGCGGTCGGTGGCCAACTCTTCAGGCGACAAGGCGCGCAACTGGTTGAGGCGACGCCGGTCGTTTTGGCCGACAAAGCCGCCGTACAGGTCCTGGTCGACATCGACCGGGGCCTCAGGGGCGCGGGTGAACACCTCGGCCCACAAGGCGCTGAGGTCGGGCAAGGCCAGCGCGCGCTCGGCGTGCTGCAGCGCGCGCGGCAGGTCGGTGCCCCAGCGCGCGGCCATGGCCGGGCTGAGGGTTTTGAGGTTGCCCACCACCATCGGCGATTTGTTGAGGTGCACCGACTTGAGCGGCAGGCGCGTCAGGCCTTCGGGCAGCTCGTCGCGCTTGCTGAACAAGCGTTGGCGCACGGTGGCGGCGTCCAGGTTGGCCAGCTCGCTGGGGTCGTGGGCCAGGTCCCAGGCCAGCAGCTCGTTCTTGTTGTGGGGGTGACTGGCCAGCGGCCACATCACGGCCAGGCAGCCCTGGGCCGCCGGGAACATGCCCGACACATGCAGAAAAGGCTTGGCGTGCTGTGGCGAGGTGGGCAGGCCCAGCTCGGTGGCCACGCGGTCTTTCTTGTGCAGGGCAAAGCAGAAGTCGAACAGACGCGGTTGCTTGTCACGGATCAGGCGGGCCAGCGCAATGGTGGCACGCACGTCCGACAGCGCGTCGTGCGCGGCCTCGTGGACCAGGCCGTTGGCCCGGCTCAGGTCCTCCAGCTTGAAGCTGGGGTTGCCGTCCTCCTTGGGCGGAAAGACGATGCCATCGGGTCGCAAGGCGTAGGCCATGCGCACGACATCGAGCAGGTCCCAGCGCCCGCAGCCGTTCTGCCATTCACGCGCATACGGGTCGATGAGGTTGCGCCAGAACATGAAGCGAGTGATCTCGTCGTCAAAGCGGATCGTGTTGTAGCCCACACCGACCGTGCCAGGCTCGGCAAACGCAGCCTCGATGCGGGCCGCAAAGGCCTGCTCGGGCAGGCCCTTTTCGAGGCACAGCTGGGGCGTGATGCCGGTGATCAGGCAGGACTGCGGGTCGGGCAGGTAGTCCGGCGCGGGCTGGCAGTAGAACATCATCGGCGTGCCGATCTCGTTCAGCTCGGCGTCGGTGCGGATGGCCGCAAACTGCGCCGGGCGGTCGCGCCGGGTGTTGGCGCCAAAGGTTTCGTAATCGTGCCAGAGAAAGGTATGCGACATGGGCGCCATTATCCGTGGCTTGGCGCCTGCCGCCGCCCCACGGGCAGGCACAGCGCGCCCCTGCGCGGCTGGGCGGCCAAAAAAAAAGGCGGTGCACCGCACCGCCTTCTTCTGTGGCCCGGGCCCCGGGGGCCCCGGTTGGAGCTGCCGTCAGTCGGCGGCAGCGGCCTCTTCCGGTTCGGTCGGCTCGGCCTTGGCCTTGCTTTCCTTCTTCGGCAGCGGCTGGATGTCCAGCGTGACTTCGGGCTTGGTGTCGTCCTTTTCGTCGAGGTCGACCGTCAGGCGACCGCCGTCGGTCAAGCGGCCGAACAGCAGTTCGTCGGCCAGCGCGCGGCGGATGGTGTCCTGGATCAGGCGCTGCATCGGGCGGGCGCCCATGAGCGGATCGAAGCCCTTCTTGGCCAGGTACTTGCGCAGTTTGTCGGTGAAGGTGACGTCCACCTTCTTCTCGGCCAGTTGCGTCTCGAGCTGCAGCAGGAACTTGTCGACCACGCGCAGGATGACCTGCTCGTCGAGCGCCTTGAAGCCCACGATGGCATCGAGCCGGTTGCGGAACTCGGGCGTGAACAAGCGCTTGATGTCGGCCATCTCGTCACCCGCTTCACGCGGGTTGGTGAAGCCGATGGTCGCCTTGTTCATGGTCTCGGCGCCCGCGTTCGTGGTCATGATCAGGATCACGTTGCGGAAGTCGGCCTTGCGCCCGTTGTTGTCGGTCAGGGTGCCGTGGTCCATGACCTGCAGCAGCACGTTGAAGATGTCCGGGTGCGCCTTCTCGATTTCGTCGAGCAGCAGCACCGCGTGCGGCTTCTTGGTGATGGCCTCGGTCAGCAGGCCGCCCTGGTCAAAGCCCACATAGCCCGGGGGCGCGCCGATCAGGCGGCTCACGGCGTGGCGCTCCATGTACTCCGACATGTCGAAGCGGATCAGGTCGATGCCCATGATGTAGGCCAGCTGCTTGGCGGCTTCGGTCTTGCCCACGCCGGTCGGGCCGCTGAACAGGAAGGTGCCAATCGGCTTGTCGCCCTTGCCCAGGCCGGAGCGCGCCATCTTGACCGAGGAAGCCAGCACTTCGAGCGCCTTGTCCTGGCCGAACACCACGCTCTTGAGGTCGCGCTCCAGGGTTTGCAGCTTGCTGCGGTCGTCGTTGGAGACGTTGGCCGGCGGAATGCGGGCGATCTTGGCCACGATTTCCTCGACCTCGGTCTTGCCGATGGTCTTCTTGCGCTTGGACGGCGACAGGATGCGCTGAGCAGCACCCGCCTCGTCGATCACGTCAATCGCCTTGTCGGGCAAGTGGCGGTCGTTGATGTACTTGGCGCTCAGCTCGGCAGCCGCCTGCAGCGCGGCGGCCGCGTACTTGACGTTGTGGTGCTCCTCGAAGCGCGACTTCAGGCCCTTGAGGATCTCCACCGTCTGGTCCACGCTGGGCTCGACCACGTCGACCTTCTGGAAACGACGCGACAGGGCCGCGTCTTTTTCGAAGATGCCGCGGTACTCGGTGAAGGTGGTGGCGCCCAGGCACTTGAGCTGGCCGCTGGACAGCGCCGGCTTCAGCAGGTTGGACGCGTCCAGGGTGCCCCCCGACGCGGCGCCAGCGCCGATCAGGGTGTGGATCTCGTCGATGAACAGGATCGCGTTGGGCTTTTCCTTGAGCACCTTGAGCACGCCCTTGAGGCGTTGCTCAAAGTCGCCACGGTACTTGGTGCCGGCCAGCAGCGCGCCCATGTCAAGCGAGTAGACCTGGGCTTCGGCCAGGATCTCGGGCACGTCGTTCTGGGTGATGCGCCAGGCCAGGCCCTCGGCGATGGCGGTCTTGCCCACACCGGCTTCGCCCACCAGCAAGGGGTTGTTCTTGCGGCGGCGGCACAGGATCTGGATCACGCGCTCGACTTCGTAGTCGCGCCCGATCAGCGGGTCGATCTTGCCGTCCTTGGCCATCTGGTTGAGGTTCTGCGTGAACTGCTCCAGCGGCGAGGCCTTTTCATTGCGCTCGCTGCCTTCTTCTTGTTCGGCCGGAGCCTGGTCGGCGCCCTTGACGGGCTCCGGCGGCTCGCCCTTCTTGATGCCGTGGGCGATGAAATTGACCACGTCCAGGCGCGTCACGCCCTGCTGGTGCAGGTAGTAGACGGCGTGCGAGTCTTTTTCGCCAAAGATGGCGACCAGCACGTTGGCGCCGGTGACTTCCTTCTTGCCGTTGCCGGTCGACTGCACGTGCATGATGGCGCGCTGGATCACGCGCTGGAAGCCCAGCGTGGGCTGGGTGTCCACTTCATCGGTGCCCGCCACCTGGGGCGTGTTGTCCTTGATGAAGTTGGTGAGGGATTTGCGCAAGTCGTCGATGCTGGCCGAGCAGGCGCGCAGCACCTCGGCGGCGCTGGGGTTGTCCAACAAGGCGAGCAACAGGTGCTCCACAGTGATGAACTCGTGACGTTGCTGACGGGCCTCAACAAAGGCCATGTGCAAGCTGACTTCCAATTCCTGGGCAATCATGTGAATTCCTTTTGCCTTGCGTTGAGTGGTTTAACTTTAAATCGGATTGAAAGCCATTTATTCAACAGGCTCACTCACACATTGCAATGGATGCCCCGCCTTGTGGGCCGCATCCATGACCTGGTCCACCTTGGTGGCGGCCACGTCGCGCGAGTAAACACCGCAGATTCCTTTGCCGTCGAGGTGAATCTTCAGCATGATCTGCGTCGCCGTTTCCCGGTCCTTGTTGAAAAACTCTTGGATCACGAACACCACGAATTCCATCGGGGTGTAGTCATCATTGAGCATGACCACCTGGTACATCTGGGGCGGCTGGACTTTTTGCGTCAGACGCTCCAGCACCACCGAGGCGCCGCCGTCGCCATCGGCAGGCGTCAGCTTCGGTGCGGTAGGTTGGGAAGGTGATTTCGTTGCCATGATGAATTTCATTCTAATGACGCTGCGGGGCCTCGCTGCGGCTGACGCCGCATTTGGCCGGTTCTGAAGGGGTTTTCTGAGCCTTCTTTGGCGAATGGGGCGGACCTGGGCAAGGGATCGGGGCGGCCGCCCCCTGCCAGGGACGCTTGACGCTGCCCTGCAGGGCCGCCGCACCCCGGGTTTACCCGGTTAAAACCGGATTCCCCCGGGATGACCCGGCCCGACGGGCCCCGGCTCACTCGTAAACAATGCGGGCGCGCCCCTCGTGGGCCTGCGCGACCCAGCCCGCCAACGCCGCATCGGTGGGGAAGAACTTGGCGCCATCCCCCAAATGCAGCTCGACGGTGGCCGCCACGCCGTCTTTTTCGCGGTGCACCAGCAGCCGGATGTCGAGCCCACGCTCGAAGGTGCCTTGCTCGGACTCCTCCAGGCGGGGCGGGAAATCGCGCAGCAAGCGCGCGATGTCGGGGGCGCGCCCCTGCACCGCCACCTGCAGGTGCTTGCCAAACCGGCAGCGGGCGGTCGGCAAATCCCAGACCTGCTGGACGCTCAGGCGCAGCCCGCCCGAGAAGCGGTCGGGCTGCGCCTTGACACTGACGATGATCATTTCATCGTCCTTGAGCAGGTTCTTGTTGGCGTTGATCACCGCCTCGTCGGCCGTGGCCTCGATGGTGCGGGTCTTGTCGTCAAGCTTGAAGATCGCGAGCTTGCCGCGCAGGCCATTGATGATGCGCAGGTCGCTCACGATGCCGGCCACCATCTGCGGGTCGCGGCTTTCCGCGATCTCGTCGAGCTGGCGGCGCACGAAACGGCGCACCTCGGTGGCCACCTCGTCGAACAGGTGGCCCGACAGGTAGAAACCCACCGCGGTCTTCTCGAAGGTCAGGCGCTCCTTGATGCCCCAGGGCAGCACCTCGACCAGATCGGGCTCCTGCGTGCTGGAGCCGTGGGCGTCCTCGCCCATCATGTCGAACAAGCCGCCCTGGTTGGCGTTGGCCGCGGTGGCGGCCGCAAATTCGAACGCCCGGTCGATGCTGGCCACCAAGGCCGCCCGGTGCGGGTTGATGGCGTCAAACGCGCCGCCCTTGATCAAGGCCTCGACCGTGCGCTTGTTCATGCGGCTCTTGTCCACCCGAACGCAGAAGTCGAACAGGCTCTTGAACGGCCCGTCTTTCTCGCGCGCCGCCACCATGGCCTCGATGGCCGCCTGGCCGGTGCCTTTGATGGCGCCCAGGCCGTAGCGGATGATCTTGTTGGTGACCGGCTCGAAGCGGTAACGGCCCCGGTTGACGTCCGGCGGCTCGAAGCTCAGGCCCATCTTCACGGCGTCCTCGTACAAGACCTTGAGCTTGTCCGTGTCGTCCATTTCGACGGTCATGTTGGCGCAGAAAAACTCCGCCGTGTAGTGCACCTTGAGCCAGGCCGTGTGGTAGGCCAACAGCGAGTAGGCGGCGGCGTGCGACTTGTTGAAGCCATAGCCCGCGAACTTCTCCATCAAGTCGAACACCTCGTCGGCTTTCTCCTGATCGATGCCTTTTTCGGCCGCGCCCTTGCGAAAGATGGCCCGGTGCTCGGCCATTTCCTCGGCCTTTTTCTTGCCCATGGCTCGGCGCAGCATGTCGGCGCCGCCCAGCGAGTAGCCCCCCAGCACCTGGGCGGTCTGCATCACCTGCTCCTGGTACACCATGATCCCGTAGGTCTCGGCCAGCACGGGTTCGACCAGCGGGTGGGGGTAGATCACCTCCTCGCGCCCGTGCTTGCGGGCCACGAAGCTGGGGATCAGGTCCATGGGGCCCGGTCGGTACAGCGCGTTCAGGGCGATCAGGTCTTCAAGGCGCGAAGGCTTGGCGTCGCGCAGCATGCCCTGCATGCCGCGGCTTTCAAACTGGAACACGGCTTCGGTCTTGCCCTCCTGGAACAGGCGGTAAGTCGGGCCGTCGTCGAGCGGAATGGTCTCGAAAGTGAAGTTCTCTTGGCCCTTGTGGCGCTTCATGATGAATTCGCGCGCAATTTCCAGGATGGTCAGCGTGGCCAAGCCCAAGAAGTCGAACTTCACGAGGCCAATCGCCTCCACGTCGTCCTTGTCGTACTGGCTCACCGCGGATTCGCTGCCCGGCTGCTGGTAAAGCGGGCAGAAATCGGTCAGCTTGCCCGGCGCGATCAGCACGCCCCCAGCGTGCATGCCGATGTTGCGGGTCATGCCTTCGAGCTTTTGCGCCATCTCGATGATGGTCTTGACGTCTTCTTCCTTCTGGATGCGCTCGGCCAGCACCGGCTCCAGTTCGATGGCGTAGTTGTTCTTGTCGCCTTCCTTCTTGGGGTTGGGCGGGTACTGCAGGGTGTAGGACATGCCCGGCTTGCCGGGCACCAGCTTGGAGATGCCGTCACAGAAGGTGTAGCTCATGTCCATCACCCGGCCCACGTCGCGGATGGCGGCCTTGGCCGCCATGGTGCCGAAGGTGGCGATCTGGCTGACGGCGTTTTTGCCGTACTTGTCCTTCACGTAGTCGATCACGCGGTCGCGGTTGCTCTGACAGAAGTCAATGTCAAAGTCAGGCATGGACACCCGCTCGGGGTTCAGGAAACGCTCGAACAGCAGGTTGTACTGCAGCGGGTCCAGGTCGGTGATCTTCAGCGCATAGGCCACCAGCGAGCCTGCGCCCGAGCCCCGGCCCGGCCCGACCGGGCAGCCATTGTTCTTGGCCCACTGGATGAAGTCCCCCACGATCAGGAAGTAACCCGGGAAGCCCATCTTCAGGATGGTGACCAGCTCGAACTCCAGGCGCTCGACATAGCGGGGGCGCTGCGCATTGCGCTCGGCCTCGTTCGGGAACAACAGGCTCAGGCGCTCCTCAAGGCCCTCGTGCGAGGCAAACCGAAAGTACTCGTCGATCGGCATGCCATTGGGGGTCGGGAAGTTGGGCAGTTGTGGTTTGCCCAGCACCAGCGTCAGGCTGCAACGGCGAGCGATCTCGACCGTGTTGTCCAGCGCCGAGGGCAGGTCGGCAAACAGGGCCTGCATCTGCTCGGTGCTCTTGAAATACTGCTCGCGCGTGAACTTGCGCACCCGACGCTGGTTGCCCAGGATCTCGCCCTCCGAGATGCAGACCCGCGCCTCATGGGCCTCGTAGTCGTCCGGACCGGCAAACTGCACCGGGTGGGTGGCCACCACCGGCAAGTTGAGCCGGGCCGCCAACTTGACCGCGGCGACCACATGGGCCTCGTCTTCGGCGCGCCCGGCCCGCTGCACTTCGAGGTAGAAACGGTGTGGAAACGTGCTGGCCATCTGCAAGGCCAGCTCCGAGGCACCGGTCTCGTCGCCCCGCAGCAAAGCCTGCCCCACCGCGCCCGAGTGAGCTCCCGACAGGGCCATCAGGCCTTCGTTGAGTTCGGTCAGCCACTCGCGGCGGCACACGGCCACCGCGCCGACCACGTTGCGGGTCCAGCCACGGGCCAGCAGCTCGCACAGGTTCAGGTAACCCTGGGTGTTCTGCACCAGCAGGATCATGCGCGACAGCTGGGCCGGCGCCTGCGGCGTGCCCTCGAGCACGATCTCGGCCCCGATGATGGGCTTGACCCCCTTGCCGCGGGCTTCCTTGTAAAGCTTGATGGCGCCGAACAGGTTGTTGAAATCGGTCAGCGCCAGCGCTGGCTGACCGTTCTTGGCGGCCATTTTGACGACTTCGTCGATGCGGGTGGTTCCGTCAACGACGGAGAACTCGGAGTGAAGGCGCAGGTGAACAAACATCCAGCCATTGTAGGAAACGGCGACCCAGCGCGCAGCGAAGCCGGAGCGGCCCTGCCCGGAGATGCGCTGCCGCTGAGCGGTCAGACTTACCACTCATCGTCCGTTTTCAGCCAAACATCCGGCAAATACGCCAAAAATGAACGATTGCGAACGGCGGTGCTAAATTCAAGCTGAGATGTAAATTAACCTACATCCAGTTACGTAACAAACCGCTCATGACCCCCCAACGCCCCAGCGCCTGCACTGACTTCAGGCCGCTCGCCGCCTGCCCCCCCTCACCCGCCCCGCGCTGGCAGGCCGGGCGGGCACGCGGGTTTTCGCTGCTGGAGGTGCTGGTGGCCATCTTTGTGCTGTCGTTTGGCATGCTGGGCATGGTGGGCATGCAGGCCTTTGCGCTGCAATCAAACAACCAGGCCCGCATGCAATCGAGTGCCGCGGCCCTGGCCCGCGAGCTCGCGGAGATGATGCGCGGCAACAAGAACGAAGGCGTCAAACCCGCTGGCACCAACCCGTACCTGGGCACCTTCAGCGCCGGCTCCATGGTACCCGCCAACCCGTCCTACTGCCTGAACGCCTCGGCGACTTCCAATTGCAGCAGTGCGACCGACGTGGCCAATGCCCAGATGACCGACTGGCTGACCCGGGTGGGTGAAGAGTTGCCAGGGGCCCGGGTCGCGATCTGCTACGACAACAACCCCTACGACAGCAGCGGTCTGCCGGTCTGGACCTGCTCGGGCACCGGCGCCGATGCGGTGGTCATGATCAAGATCGGCTGGACCCAGACCAGCCTGAACCGCGGCAACACGGGCGACAGCGCCTTCACGCTGAGCAGCAGCAGCACTTCCCGGCCCGCCTTGGTGTTGCCGGTCACCAGTGGTAACTTGTGATGCATCACCGACCCATCTCCGCCGCCCGTTCCGCGACCGCGGCCCCGGGCCCTGGCCGCCACCAAGGGCTGACCCTGATCGAGTTGATGGTGGCGCTGGCCATCAGCACCGTGGTCGCCCTGGCGGCTGTGGCGGCCCTGAGCATCGCGCGCCAGGGCTTCACCGCCAATGACGCCAGTGCCCAACTGCGCGACAGCGCCCGTTTTGTCACGGACCTGCTGCAACGACTGGGGGTTCAGACGGGTTTCAGGGACCTGAGCTTCGTCACCGTGCCGCGCGAAACCAACACCAACGGCATTGCGACCTCACCGATTCCCAATGTGTACGGGCTGAACAACCAAAGCCGGACCACGTCCAACACTTGGGACGCCGGCACCGCCCGCGTGGCGGGCACCCTGGGCGATGGCAGCGACATCCTGGTGCTGCGCTTTCAGCCCGCCAGCACCTCGGTGGTGGCAGGCACCTCGGACAACAGCATGATCGACTGCACCGGGGCCCCCATCACCACCCTGCCCCAGAACCGCGACGACCGCGCCATCAGCATCCTGCATGTGGCAGCGGACGCCGACGGCGAACCCGCGCTGATGTGCTCCACCTCGACCTCAGGGGCCCCTCCCTTCACGCAAACGCCATTGGTACGGGGCGTGGAGGTGTTCCAGGTGCTTTACGGGGTGGACCGCATCGGGCCCAACAACACCACGGTGACCGCCACCAGCACCACCGCCGACTCGGTGCCGGACCGCTACCTGCGCGCGGACCAGATCACCGTCTCCGGCAACCAAACCGCCACCAACTTCAACTGGAGCCAAGTGCGGGCGCTGCGCATCGGCATGGTGGTGCGGGGCGCGCCCAACCAGGCCGCGGACAAGAGCAGCCAGACCTTCTACCCCCTGGGTTTGGGGCGTGGCAGCAGTTCTGGGGCGCTGGGCTCGGCGATGTCGAGCAGCAACGACCGCAACACGGTCTACACCCCTGCGGTGGACGGCCGCATGCGCAAGGCCTTCACCTTCACCATCCACCTGCGCAATGCGCAAGACCTCTGACATGGCCGACGCTCCAACTCACCTCCGTTTGGATGCCACCCGCCAGCAAGGCGCCTCGCTGGTGGTGGTGCTGTTGCTCCTGGTGGTGGTCTCCCTGCTCGGTGTCGGGGGCATTCAGATCGCCACCATGGCCGAGCGCAGTGCCCGCAACGACCGCGACCTGCAGATCGCCTGGCAAGGCGCGGAAGCCGCATTGATGGACGCAGAGATCGACATCGACTCTGAAAGTTTTGGCACCGGCAGCCGGCGCAGCCTGTTCAGTGACAAACCCGATCTGACCAATTTCGTCCTCGACTGCGGCACCACCGGCAACCAAAAGGGACTGTGCGCCAACGTCGAAGGCGACAAGCCGGCCTGGCTGACCGTTGATTTCTTGGCCACCAGCAGCCCCCGCTATGTCACCTACGGCGAATTCACCGGCAACCGCCCTTTCGTCACCGGCAAGGGCCTGCAGGCGGCACAGAAGCCCCGCTACGTGATTGAGGCCATTCCCGACCCCCGCGACGCCGAGGTCGAAAAGCCGGCCGAGCGCCGCCACGTGTACCGCGTCACCGCCATGGGCTTTGGGCCCAACCAAAGCACCCAAGGGGTGCTGCAGATGATTTACCGCGATTGAGCCTGAGAGGCCGACCATGAACCCCACTTCCCCGCCCCTCGACCCTGTGGCCACGTCCGGCCAGCGTACGCGCTGGCAACGGCTGCGCCAGGCCGCCTGGGGCCAGCCCAAACGGGCCCTGGGCTGGGCCGCCGGCGCGCTGATCCTGAGCAGCCTGGGGGTGTCCTTCATGGTGCGCAGTGCCGCCACCCCGCCCAGCATCCCGGCGATCGCCTTGTCATCGACCCCGCTGTACGCGGCAACCCCCATCGACAAACCCTCGCTGGCCTTGGCCCTGTCGGTGGAATTCCCCACCGTGGGCGCGCAGTACACCACCGACAGCAGCAACGACAGCAGCTACAGCAACACCACCGAGTACCTGGGCTACTACGACGCCGAAAGCTGCTACACCTACAACGACGCCCCCACCGAGACCCCCGCCACGGGCTTGACGACCACCGACTACAAGCGTTTTGACCGCAGTGGCGCCGCCGTCAACCGCAAATGCACCAACGCGTTCAGTGGCAACTTCCTGAACTGGGCCAGCAGCTCGGCAATCGACATGCTGCGCCTGGCCTTGTCGGGTGGCGACCGTTACATTGACCAGGACGGCCTGACCATCCTGCAGCGCGCTGTGCTGCCCAACGGCGACCCCTCCTGCTTCTGGAACACCCGCAACTTTCCCGCCAAGCAGTTGACGCGCAATGGGGGCGGCGCCGGCACCTATTGGGGGGCGGTGCCGACAGCCATGATCACGGCCGCGGACGGCAATGACATCTACGTGGCCAACACCCTGAACCGCATCTACTTTGGCACCACCGCCACAGGCAATTGCTGGAGTGGGCAATCGGATTACAACCTGAACACGGTGCTCACCACGAGTTCGATCGGCCCGATTGCCAACCGCAACCAAAACCGGCCCACGGCGACTTGGTGCGCCAATGAAAACGGCACTTGCAGCTTCACGGGCACCAAGGAGGTCTGGTACGGCGCAGGCAACCGCTGGAAAGTGGCCCCGGCGGCCAATGGGGTGGCTTGCACCAACGGGGTGTTTGGCGACCCCATCTCCGGCACCGCCAAGGCTTGCTACATCCGCGACTACACCGGCACCTGGACCCCGCCTGCAGGTCGGGGAACACAGCTCAACTCGGACGGCTTCTTCTACTCACGGGTGCAGGTGTGCCAGAAAACCAATGGCGTGCTCAGTGATGTGCGTGACTATGGCCTGTGCAAGCTCTACCCCAGCGGCAACTACAAGCCCTCGGGCGTGATCCAGAAGTACAGTGATCAGCTGCGCCTGGCCGCCTTTGGCTACCTGATGGACCAAACCGCCAGCTACAACAATGGCCGCTACGGCGGGGTGCTGCGTGCCCCCATGAAGTACGTGGGCTACAAGGTGTTTGACGAGAACGGCAACGATACCACCCCCAGCACCGGGAATGCCAACATGGAATGGGACAACACCACCGGGGTGTTCAAAGCCAACCCCGATGGCGACACCAGTTTCGGCATCAGCGGGGTCATCAACTACCTCAACAAGTTCGGTCGCACCGGGCCGGTGGCGGGTCGCTACAAGCAGTACGACCCCGTGGGCGAACTGCACTACGAGACGCTGCGCTACCTGCAAGGGCTGAGCCCCAGCGCCGACGCCATCAGTGGCATCAACGACGACTTGAAGGATGGCTTCCCGGTCTACACCACCTGGACCGACCCCTACGGCGGCAACCGCAGCGCCAGTGCCGACTATTCCTGCGTGCGCAGCAACATCGTGGTGGTGGGTGACATCAACACCCACGACGGCAATCGACTGCCCACCCCCAGCGACGCCAACAACATCATCGACATCAACGCCTGGCGAAGCGTGGTGCAGAACTTCGAGCGCAACAGCACCACCTCGACTTATGTCGATGGCCAGGGCGTCACGCGCTACACGGGTAACCCCAACGGGTCCAACGGGGGGGTTCCAAGCGGCAGCAGCACCAGCCAGATCATGGGCACGGCCTATTGGTCGCACACCCACGACATCCGGCCCAGCACCTGGACCAATGCCCCGAGCAAGGTGCGCCCGGGTCTGCGGGTGAAGAACTACCTGTTTGACGTCAACGAATACGGCACCCAGACCGACCCCAACAACCGCCGCTACTCGAACCAGTTCTTCATGGCCTCCAAATACGGCGGGTTTGAGACCGATGCCAGCAACACCGGTGGCAGCCCCTACAACACCTGGGGCAACCCCTTCCGCAACCAGGCCGGGACCGTGGACAACAACGTCTGGCAAGACCCGGACAACCCGGGTGAGGCGGCCACCTACTTCCTGCAAAGCAGCGCTCGCGGCGTGTTGAGCGCGTTCGATGGCATTTTCAGCCGGGCCGCCAACTCGTCGCGCAACATTGCCGGCGTGGCGATCCAATCGCGAGAAGTCAGCGCCACGGTGGACAACGTGATCTACCAAGGCGCCTTCGACACCAGCAGCTGGACCGGCGACGTGCTGGCCCTGCCACTGACCGTGGTCGGCACCAGCACGCTGACGCTGAGCAGCCAGGCTGACTGGAGCGCCGCCGACAAGCTGACCAACCGGGCCAACCCCTCGACCACCCGCACCATCGTGATGGGCCGGGCCGGTGCGACCCAAACGCCGGCGGCCACCGATTTCATCTGGGGTTCCCTCGACACCACGACCCAGGGTTACCTGAACAAAGCCTCCAGCAACGCGGCCGCCGACGGACTCGGCGCCAACCGGGTGGCCTACCTGCGCGGTGACCGCTCGCTGGAAGGCACCACCTTCCGCACCCGCAGCAAACTGCTGGGCGACATCATCAACTCGAGCGTGGTGTTTTCCGGCACGCCGACCACCGCGTACACCGAGAACAGCTACAGCACCTTCTACACCACGAACAAGAACCGCACCCCGGCGGTGTTCGTGGGCGCCAACGATGGCATGCTGCACGCCTTCAACGCCAGCAAGGGCACCAATGGCGGCGCCGAGCTGTTTGCCTACATCCCCAGCTGGATGGGCCCCAATTTGTCGGCGCTGACCTCGACCAGCTACAACAACAACCACCAGAGCTATGTGGACGGCGTGCCCACCGTGGCCGAAGCCTGCGTGGGGCCCAGCCACACGCTGACCGCCAACACCTGCACCTGGAAGACGGTGCTGGTATCGGGCACAGGCGCGGGTGGCCCGGGGGTTTTTGCCCTCGATGTGACCGACCCCACTGCGTTCTCTGCGAGCAAGGTGATGTGGGAATTCACCAAGGCCGATGACGCCGACATGGGCTACGTGGTGGGGACGCCGCAGATCCTGAAGATGCGCATGAACGCCGACAAGGACGGCAACGGCGCAGCCCAGCCGGCCACCTACCGCTGGTTCGCCGTGGTCGCCAGCGGCGTCAACAACTACGTGACCGACAGCGCTGGCCGCTTCAGCGCCACCGGCAACCCGGCCCTGTTCTTCCTGGCCCTCGACAAGGCCGTGGGGGATGCCTGGACCCAAGGCACCAACTACTACAAGGTGCAGTTGCCCTTCGACAGCACACTGGCGACCTCCAAGGCCACGGGGGTGGCCAATTTCACGGCCATGTATGGCGCCTCGGGCGAGGTCACCTACCTGTTCGCCGGTGACCTGCATGGCAAGCTGTGGAAGCTGGACTTCACGCCGCGCGACAGCACCCACCCGACCAGTGAGTTCAACCCGGGCACCAGCAGCCACTGGACCATGGCACGCCTGTCCTTCTTCAACAAGGGGACCAAGGCGTCGCCCGTGGCGTACCCGATGTACATCGCCCAGGACGGTGCCACCACGCCCAACCTCCAGCCCATTTTCTCGGCGCCGCGCATCTTCACCGGGCCGGTGGTGAACGGCAAGAAGACCTACTACGTGTTGTTTGGCACCGGCAAGTTCCTGGAGGCCAGCGACAAGACCTCGACCGCCAAGAACAGCATCTACACGGTGTTCGACAACGGGGTGACGGGTTTGAGCCAGTCCGACGGCACCACCTCGTCGACCACGGCCAGCGTCATCAGCGGTCGCGGTCGGCTGCAGAGCGGCACGGTCAACACCAGCACCTATGTGATCACCGTGCCGGCCTTCCTGTGGGGCCGCGCCACGGCCGACAACGACACCACCCAGCGCTCCGGTTGGTACTTTGACCTGCCAGCATCGGGTGAGAAGATGATCAGCTCCTTCCTGAGCCTGACCACCTACGCCACCTTCAACACCATCATCCCGGGCTCCGCCGGGGCCTCGGGTTCGTGCACCGCCACGCCGGGCTCGGGCAACTCCTACAGCGTCAACATCACCACCGGCAATGGCAGCTACATCCCCTCCTCGGTGGGCTTGCTCGGCTCCACCATGTATGTGAAGAACTCGGGGTTGATCGTGCCCGGCCTGAGCGACAGTACCGGCCGCAAAATACGCACCATCACCTACGAGTCCATCAGCACGGGCTCGTCAGGGTCCGCACTGACCAACACCAAGGTCGAAATCAAAGAAGCCTATGGCCGACTGAGTTGGCGCCAAGTCAATAATTACTGGGATCTGCACCAGAAAGCCACGCAATGACCCGAGTCCACGCCCAAGACGTTCCCCAGCAAGGGGGCTTCACCCTGATCGAACTGATGATCACGGTGGCCATCATCGCCATCCTGGCCAAGGTCGGCCTGGGGGCGTACCAGGACTCGGTGTTGAAAGGCAAGCGGGCCCAGGGGCGCACCGCGCTGATCGAGTTGATGCAGCAGCAAGAGCGCTACATGACCCAACGCAACTGCTACCTGTCGTTCACGTCCACCGCGCCAGGCTCGACCTCGGTGACCAGTGGCGACTACAGCGGCAGCCGCTGTGGTGGGGCACCCAGCTTCACCTCCACGGCCCCGTTCCCCTTCAAGAACTTCGCTGGGGACAACGCCACCACGGCGTCCTATCTGTTGAGTTCGTCCCAATGCAGCGCCACGCTGACCATTGACCTGTGCGTGCAGGTGGCCGCCACCCCGGTCAAGGCCGACCCCGCGGTGGGCACGCTGCAAATGACCAGCACCGGGGTCAAATCGTGCACCGGCACCGCGGCAACCAGCAACTTCAGGCTGTGCTGGCCATGACCCACCGCGCCGCCCCGGCCCGGGGCTTCACGCTCATCGAGCTGATGGTCACCCTGGTGCTGGTGGTGGCCCTGGCCACCGTCGCGGTGCCCAGCTTCATCGCCTTCCAGCGCAACTCCGAGCTGACCTCGATCAGCAACTCGCTGCTGGCCTCGATCAACGCGGCCCGCAGCGAGGCCATGAAGCGCAATCAACATGCCCTGGTGACCCCTGTGAGTGGCAGCAACTGGGCCGGCGGCTGGCGGGTGTATGTGTCGCAGCGCTATGGCTCGGACGCCACCACCTACAACGAATCGGGCTCCACGCCCGACCTGTTGATCCAGCAGCAAGCGGCCTTGCCCAGCTACATCTCGGTCAGCACCAGCGACAGTGCCGGCACGTCGATGGGACAGATCCGATTCGATGGCTCGGGCTACTCCAAGAACGCCGCGGGCGGCGCTTTCCAGGCCATGACGCTGCGGGTCCGGCGCACCGACGTGCCCAGCGGCCAGCAGGATGCCGAGACCCGCATCGTGGTGGTCTCGACCTCGGGCCGCGTGCGCGTCTGCAAGCCCTCGACCGACACCTCCTGCACCACCACCGCGACGCAGTGACGCGGGTCAGCCGCAGCGCAGCCCTCCCGGCGCCAGCGCCTCGCGGGTGTGGGGCCGTTGGCGGCCGCCGGTGGCGGCGCCTACAATCCGCGCCGTGAACAACGTCCTCAACATTTCCTGCTACAAGTTCGTCCCACTGCCGGACGCCGAGGCCTGGCGCGAACGCCTCAGCGCCCAATGCCCGGCCCTGGGCCTCAAGGGCACCATCCTGCTGGCCGAGGAAGGCATCAATTTCTTCCTGGCAGGCCCGGCCGAGGCCATCGCGGCGGTGCTGTCGACCCTGCGGGCCGATCCGCGCTTCGCGGACCTGGCCCCCAAAGAAAGCTGGTCCGCCACCCAGCCGTTCAAGAAGATGCTGGTGAAGGTCAAGCGTGAAATCATCCGCATGAACCACCCCACCATCCGCCCCGCCGATGGCCGGGCCCCCGCGGTCAGCGCAGCGACCGCCCGACGCTGGCTCGACCAGGGACACGATGACCAGGGTCGCCCCGTGGTCACCCTGGACACCCGCAACGCTTTCGAGGTGGACCACGGCACCTTCGAGGGCGCCATCGACTGGCGCATCCACAAGTTCACCGAGTTCCCCGACGCGTTGCGTGCCCACAAGCACGAGTTGCAGGACAAGACCGTGGTGAGCTTTTGCACCGGCGGCATCCGCTGCGAAAAAGCCGCCATCCTGATGCGTGAGGAAGGGCTGGAGCACGTCTACCAACTCGAGGGCGGCATCCTCAAGTACTTTGAAGAAACCGACGGGGCCCACTACCAGGGCCACTGTTTCGTGTTCGACGAGCGCGAAGCCCTGGCACCGGACCTCGCCGCCCTCAAGAACGGGGCCTGAACCCCAGCGACTCAGTGGGCGCCGGGGCGCTGCGGCAGGGGAATGCGCTCGGTCTCACCGGGCACCTGGCCCATGCCGGCGTCGGCGTTGCCGGCCTCCCAGTCCAAGGCCGCCTGCGCCAGGCGGTCGGGGTCGGATGAGACAAAGTTCCAGCGGATGTGGCGGTGCCCCAGCGGCTGGCCGCCCACCACCACCAACCGGCACCCCTCGGGCCCCGCTTGCAAGCGCGCGGGCTGCGCCAGCACGGCCAGATGCCGATCGGGCGAAGGCACCCCGTCCACCGTCAGTCCCCCGGTAACGGCGTAAACCGCCTGCTCTTGCGCCAATGTCGGCAACTCAAAGCTTTGTCCAGGGGCCAGCGCCACATCCAGGTACAGGGTAGGCGACAAGGTGGCCACCGGCGAACGCAGGCCAAAGGCTTCTCCCACCAACACGCGCACGGCGGCGCCTTGCACTTTGGTCTGCGGAATCGCATCGGCTGGGGTGTGCACAAAACTGGGCGCCACCTGCTCCAGCGCCGTCGGCAGGGCCACCCACAGTTGCAGGCCGTGGTTCGTGTAGGCCTGCCCCGCCAGGTCAGCGGGCCGACGCTCCGAGTGCACGATGCCCCGGCCAGCCGTCATCCAGTTGATCGCGCCCGGTTCGATGCGCTGCTCAAACCCCAGGTTGTCGCGGTGCAGGATGGCACCTTCAAACAGGTAGGTCACGGTGGCGAGGCCGATGTGCGGGTGCGGGCGCACGTCGAACTGGTCATCGGCTTGCACCCGAACCGGACCGAAATGGTCAAAAAACAGGAAAGGCCCCACCGCCTGGCGCAGCGCGGACGGCAGCAGGCGCCGCACCACAAAGCCACCGCCCAGGTCCTTCTCGTGCGGCTTGATCCACTGCGGGGCGCTCATGCCTGGTGCTCCACGGTGGTGCTGATCTCGGTGGTCACCGTGCTCATGAGTTTGTGCACCGGGCATTTGTCGGCCACCGCGCGCAACTCGGTCACCTGGGCCTCGGTCAGCTCAGGCCCCACGATCACCAGGTGCGCCGCCAGGCGGTAGACGCCCTGGCGCTCGGCCGTCGCGTCACGTGTCACCTCCGAACGCACGTCCTCCACCGGCAGGCCCTTGCGCCGCGCGTACCACATCACCGTCAGCGCCTTGCAAGCGCCCAGGGCGGCGTCGTACAGGTCGTGGGGGCTGGGGCCGGCATCGTCGCCGCCCTCGGCCACCGAGACGTCGGCCAGCAGGCTGTGCTGGCGGATGTGCAGGCGCTGCGCCATCGCCGCGCCGGGCTCACGTTGAAGTTCGACAGACATGGGTGTTCCTTGTTCTGGGGCCCCCCACGGGGCCCGGGTGCCCAGCCCCGACGGGACTGGGCGCAGGCGGTCAATGAATCACTGAGCCCAGCGCGCGGCGGCGGCGGCCACGCGGGCGCCGAACAGGCGCGCCGTGTCCAGGTCGCCTTGCGGCATTTCGGCCGGCGAGGCGTCCGACGGCGACTGTGCCATGGCCCCCGAGAACGAACCCACAAAGTTGATGTCGTTGCGCTGTGCGGCCTTGCTGTTGCTCGGCATCAGGCCGGTGCCCACCCAAACGCCGCTGTGCTGCATGGCCAGGGTGAACAGGTAGTGCAGGGTCGACAGCTTGTCGCCGTTCATGGTGGCGCTGTTGGTGAAACCAGCGAACAGCTTGTCCTTCCAGGCTTGGGTGAACCAGGCCTTGGACGAGGCATCTGCAAATTTCTTGAATTGCCAGCTCACGCTGCCCATGTAGGTCGGCGAGCCCATGACGATGGCGTCCGCCGCATTCAGGGTGTCCCAACCGCCTTCCGGCAGGTTGCCCTCGGCGTCGATGGGCAACAGCGTGGCGCCGGCGCCTTCGGCCACCGCCTGAGCCAGGCGCAGGGTGTGGCCGTAGCCCGAGTGAAATACAACAACAATTTTGGCCATGTGAACTCCGTTTGAGGTCCGTTTGAAAAAGGGTCTGCTCGGTGAAACCCGGGGGTTTCTCGAAGCCGGCAGGCGGTGTGCCCAACCCGGCTTCGCGCGGCCGCGCCAGCGCTATTTTGCGTTCAAGACCGCCGTTCAGGGGGCGAGATCAAACACCAGCACCTCGGCGTCGCGGCCATCGGACAGGCGCAGCACCGGCTCGCCGTCGCCCAGCCAGGCGTCACCGGCTTCGAGCGCCTGGCCGTTGACCGTGATCTCCCCCCGCACCACCTGCACATAGGCCTTGCGACCCGCGGGCCATGCCATCTCGGCCTGCTCGCCGGGGCCGAACAAGCCGGCGTACAGCCGGGCGTCGGCGTGGATCAGCACCGAGCCTTCAGCCGCGTCTGGCGACGCCACCAGGCGCAGGCGACCGCGCTTGTCGGCCTCGGGAAACGCCTTTTGCTCATAGCTTGGCGGGATGCCGGTCACATTGGGCTCGATCCAGATCTGCAGAAAATGCGTGGTCTGATCCGGCGCGTGGTTGAACTCGCTGTGTTGCACACCGCGCCCAGCGCTCATGCGCTGCACCTCGCCCGGCGGGATGCCCACGACATTGCCCAGGCTGTCCTTGTGCGCCAGCTCGCCGCTGAGCACGTAGCTGATGATCTCCATGTCGCGGTGACCATGGGTGCCGAAGCCCGCACCGGGGGCGATGCGGTCTTCATTGATGACCCGCAGGTTGCCCCAGCCCATGTGACGGGGGTCGTAGTAACCAGCGAAAGAAAAGCTGTGGTGTGACTTCAGCCAGCCATGATCGGCCCAGCCCCGGTCTCGTGATTTGCGAACATTGAACATGCGTTGCTCCTGTGTGGCTTGACTGTAGGCCGCCAGGGCGAGCGCGCGTTGCGCAGGGTTTGATGGCATCATTCATTTTTTTTGAAGCTCATGGCCGGCCACCCTCCCACCCCCCGTGATGTGCTCACGCCCGATGCCTTGGGCATGTTGCAAGAGATCGCCCACAGCGGCAGTTTTGCCGCCGCGGCGCGCCAGCTCGACCTGGTGCCCAGTGCCCTCACCTACCGCGTGCGCGCCATCGAAGAAGCGCTGGACGTGCTGCTGTTCGACCGCAGCAGCCGCCAGGCCCGCCTGACCGAGGCCGGCCAGGAACTGCTGCGCGAGGGGGAGCGCCTGCTCAATGACATCGACGCCGTGGCCAACCGGGTGAAACGCGTGGCCACCGGCTGGGAACCCCAGCTGACCCTGGCCTGTGACGGCATCATCAACCGCACCACCACATTGGAGATCTGCGGCGACTTCTTTGCCCTGCAGCCCCCCACCCGTCTGCGCCTGCGCGATGAGATCATGACCGGCACCCTGCAAGCCCTGGTGCTGGGCCAGGCCGACCTGGCCCTGGGCGTGGTCATGGACACCTCGACGCAAGCCGACATCCAGCAGCGCGAGCTGGGGGTGATGAACTTCGTCTACGCGGTCGCGCCGCACCACCCCTTGGCGGCAGTCGAGGGACCGCTGCGCGATGAGCAGGTGCGCCAGCACCGCGCGGTGGCGGTGGCCGACACCAGCCAGCGCGGGCGGGGCATGACGGTCAACCTGCTGCCGGGGCAGGACGTGTTCACCGTGCCCACCATGCAGGCCAAGGTGGACGCCCAGTTGCGCGGCCTGGGCGCGGGCTACCTGCCCGAATCGATGGTCAAGGCCTACCTGGACAGCGGCATGCTGGTGCAGAAGACCCTGGAACGCCCGCCGCGCGTCATCCGCAGCGGCTATGCCTGGCGCGCCGCCCCGGGCACGCGACCGGGGCGCGCCCTGCAATGGTGGTTGGACCGGCTGGAATCCCCCGCCACGCGGCGGGCCCTGCTGGAGCAGGCCTACAGCGCCGCGCGCTGAACACCGACAGCCCCGCCGCCACCCGCGGGAAATCCCCCAGCACAAAGCGCGCGCAGGCGACCCCAACTCCAAGGGAGCCGCCTTGAATTGCGGTAGTCTTTGAGTGTTCTATCCAACGGAGACACGCCATGGCAACCCGCTCGCGCAACACCCCCGGCCCCCGCAAAAAGCCTGCCCCGGCCCTGCAGCCCCGCCGGCGCATCGCCGTCATCGGCGCCGGCATGGCCGGCATCAGCTGTGCCCGCACCCTGGTTCAGGCGGGCCACGACGTCACCGTGTTCGAGAAAAGCAGTGGCGCCAGCGGACGCATGGCCAGCCGGGACACCCCGTTTGGCAGCTTTGACACGGGCGCCCAGTACTTCACCGTGCGCGACCCGCGCTTTCAGCAGGCCCTGGCCACCACGCCGCAGGCCGCACGCCCCTGGAGCGCCAACGCGGTGCGCGTGCTCGACGAGCAGGGCCAGTTGTCCTCCCCCAGCCTTGCCCACCCCGAAGCCCACTGGGTCGGTGCCCCGGCCATGAACCAACTGGTGCGCGCCTGGGCCGCCCCCTTGCTGGCGGCCGGCCGACTGCACCTCAACACCCAGGTCACCGCCCTCGAGCGCGACCGCCTCGACGCCGAACGTTGGCAACTGCACTGCGACGGCAGTGGCCCCACCCAAGGCGTTCAAGCCGGCTTTGACACCGTGCTGCTGGCCTTGCCAGCGCCCCAGGCCGCCGCCTTGCTGGCCCCCCTCAGCGCCGCCACCGAGCTGACGGCCGCCGCCCAACAAACCCGCACCGCCCCCTGCTGGACCCTGATGCTGGCCTTCCCCCAGGCCGAGCAACCGGGCCTCATCACGCTGGGGCCGCAGTGGAACGTGGCCCGCAGCACGCACCACCGCATTGCCTGGCTGGCCCGCGAGTCGTCCAAACCAGGCCGCAGCCAGGTTGAACGCTGGACGGTGCAAGCCAGTGACGTGTGGTCGACCGAGCACCTCAACGACGACCCCGCGCGGGTGCAGGCCAAGCTGCTGAGGGCGTTTGTCGATGTGACCGGCATCCGTGCCGAACCCGCCCACCAGGACGTCAAGCTCTGGCGTTACGCCAAGACCCTGCAACCCCTGGGCCAAACCCATGTCTGGGACCCCGCCAACGGCCTGGGCCTGTGTGGCGACTGGTGCCTGGGTCACCGGGTAGAAGACGCCTTTGTGTCGGGCCTCAGCCTGGCCCTGAACCTGGCCTGAGTGCCCCCGCGCCGCGCCGCCGCCCACAGGCGGTGGCACGGCGGCTTTGAATCGATGTCGAATGCCTTGCCTCCCACCCCGTGCCCAACAGCGCCCCCCGCTGTGCGCCTGAGCGCGTCCCACAACGAGCCCCCCAACGCCCCCCCCGACGCACCTCCCCAAACGCTGTCCAACACGCTGCCCAACACACCGACCAGTGCAATGACCACGGCGCGGGCCCCGCTGCCCTCCCCCCGACCAGCCGCGCCGCCCCCTGAAACCGCTGCGCGGCCGCGCCCCTACGTGGGCCGCTTTGCGCCCTCCCCCACCGGGCCGCTGCATGCGGGCTCCCTGGTGGCGGCCTTGGCCAGCTGGCTGGACGCCCGGGTGCACGGCGGCCAGTGGCTGGTGCGCATCGAGGACATCGACCCGCCACGCTGTCAGCCCGGTGCCGACCAATGGCTGCTCAAACAGCTGCAAGACTGTGCCCTGCTGCCCGACGCCCCGCCCGTGTGGCAGTCGCAGCGCCATGCGCTCTATGCGGCCGCCTTGCAGGACCTGGTGGCGCGCGACTGGGCCTATGGCTGCGCCTGCACACGCAAGGACATCGAACAGGCCCTGGCGGCGCAGGGCTACCAACGAACGCGTCACCAAGTGGCGGTCTACCCCGGCACCTGCCGCCGAGGCTTGTCAGGTCGCAGTGCCCGCGCCTGGCGGCTGCGCACCGACCTCGCCCCCAGCCCCCATGCCTGGCAGGACCGCCGGCTGGGCCCCCAACAGCAGTGCGTGGCCACCGAAGTCGGTGACTTTGTGCTGCAACGCGCGGACGGCCTGTGGGCCTACCAACTGGCCGTGGTGGTGGACGATGGCGCGCAGGGCGTGACCCACATCGTGCGAGGGGCCGACCTGTGCGACAACACCGCCCGCCAGTGGTGGCTGCAGGAGGCCCTGGGCCTGCCCCACCCGCACTACCTGCACACCCCGCTGGTGCTCGATGCGAGCGGCGAGAAATTGTCCAAACAACACGGCGCCCCCGCCGTGCCCACCGACAGCCCCGCCCAGGCCAGTGCGGCCCTGTGTGCCGCCGCCCGGGTGCTGAGCCTGCCGGTGGACGGTGCGCCAAGGGCGCCAGCCGACTGGTTGCGGCACTGGCTGCCCGCCTGGCAGGCCCAATGGGGCCCATCCCGGCGCCCAGGTGCCTGAGCCCCCGCCAGCTTGCCTACAATTCAGGGCTACCGTCTGTCCGCAGCGCCCCGGCGCCACGGAGGACCCGATCGATCCAAGGCCACCATGCAAGACCCCCAAGCCCCCACGCCCTACCCGACCGCCGCTGCCGACACCTCGGCGGCCCCGGCAGCCGCACCCAACCCGGGTGCGGCCCCCGCGGGCGTGGCGTTCCCCAAGACCATCAAGAGCTTTGTGCGCCGGGCTGGCCGCACCACCACGGGCCAGGCCAAGGCCTTTGAGGCCTGGGGCCCCACCTATGTGCTGCCCTACCAAGCCCAGCCTCTGAACCTGGAACAGGCCTTCGGCGGTCCGGGCCCGGTGGTGCTGGAAATCGGCTTTGGCATGGGAGACGCCACCGCCCACATCGCAGGGCTGATGCCCGACACCCACTTCCTGTGCTGCGAAGTGCACGAACCCGGCGTGGGCGCCCTGCTCAAGCACATCGGCGAACAGGGGCTGACCAACATCCGCATCCTGCAACACGATGCCGTCGAGGTGATCGACCACATGCTGCCCGAGGAGGTGCTGGACGGTGTGCACATCTTCTTCCCCGACCCCTGGCACAAGACCAAGCACAACAAGCGCCGCCTGATCCAGAGCCCGCTGGTGGCCAAATTGGCGGCACGCCTGCGCCCCGGCGGCTACCTGCACTGCGCCACCGACTGGCAGCCCTACGCCGAGCAAATGCTCGAAGTGCTGGGCGCCGAGCCGCGGCTGCGCAACCGCCAAGCCGACGGCGGTTACGCCGAGAAGCCCGCCTACCGGCCGCTGACCAAGTTCGAAAAGCGCGGCCTGCGCCTCGGGCACGGCGTGTGGGACGTGGTGTTTGAGAAGCGCTAAAACCCAAGGGACGCCGACTGAACTGCGGCGCCCACACGACAGAACGACCCGATTTTCAAGTTTTGGCGCCCTGCGCCCCCTCAAAGTGCGCACGCCCGACCCGAACTTGGCTAACATCGCCCGTTTTCGACCTTTCTCTGGCCAACCTGTCCCATCGACAAGCGCCGACACCCGAACAGCGGACCCAGTCCCCCGTCGGGCCCTTGAAGGGTTGACAGTCCACCGTGCGGATCGCCCTCACGGGGCTCCATTTGGTCTGTTGGATCACAGCGCAAAGCGGTTTTGACAATGAAGCCTTTACTGCAGCATCTGGTTGAGATCACGGGTCACCGGGACCACGCTCGCCTGGAGATCTCGGTCATTTCCGCCCTGCACCAGCTGGGCGGGGTGAAGGAGATCCGCGCCCTTGAAGTGGTCAGCATTGGCGAGGAAACCCACATCCGCCCCAAGGCCTGGATCCAGGATGGCAAGCTGCACTCGATCGAAGAGTCCCAACACGCCGACCTGCCACGCCTGCCGCTGGCCGCCTACCCGGCACTGGTCAAGTGCATCGAGCAGCGCCTCAGCACCCTCGAGACCCAGGGCGAAGCCGGCGAAACCGAGCTGTGGCTGCCGGTCTGGCTGCACGAAAAGGTGGTGGCCTGCCTTGAGATCCGCAATGACAAGGCGCTGAGCCAGGACATGCTCAACGTGATCCATGGCATTTTTCACGTCTACCGCAACTACCAGAGCCTGCTCGACTACAGCGAGCGCGATGCGCTGACGGGTCTGTTCAACCGCAAGACCTTCGACGCCGAGTTCGCGCGACCAGGTCACGCGTCAGGCGCGGCAGAAGCCGACCCGACCGACGTGCCCCAGCATTGGCTGGCGGTGGTCGACATCGACCACTTCAAGCAGGTCAACGACCGCTTTGGCCACCTGTATGGCGATGAAGTGCTGATCCTGATGGCCAACCTGCTGCGCTCCTCGTTCCGGGCCCAGGACCGCATCTTCCGCTTTGGCGGCGAGGAATTTGTGATCCTGCTGCGTTCGGCCACGCTGGAGACGGCGCGCCAGATCTTCAACCGCTTCCGGGCTTCGGTCGAGGCGCACGCCTTCCCGCAGGTCGGCCGCGTCACGGTCAGCCTGGGTTTTGTCAGCACCCAGCGCGGCACCGCGGTGGAAATCCTCGGGCACGCCGACCAGGCGCTCTACTACGCCAAAGAGCACGGGCGCAACCAGGTCTGCCACTACGACGAACTCATCACCAGCGGCCAGCTGGCCACGCCCACCGTGGCCGTCGACGACGTCGAACTGTTCTGAGCCCGGTTGGGGCCGGGCCGGCCGGCCTGACAGACGCCCCCTTCGCTTGACGCTCAAGCCGCTTGGCGGTCGGGCGTCAGCAACTCGGGGTTCAGGCGTTCGGCGTAGTCCTGCAGCGCGGGCAAGGACAGCGGGCGGCTGAAGTAATAGCCCTGCATGCATCGGCAGCCGTGGGCCAACAGGAAGTCGGCTTGGGTGCGGGTCTCCACCCCCTCGGCGATCACCTCCAGTTGCAAATGCTGCGCGAGGTCGATGATGGCGGTGATGACGGCCATGTTCTTCGGGTGCGTCGCATAGGCATCGACAAAGAACTTGTCGATCTTCAGCACATCCACCGGCAAGCTGGCCAGGTAGGCCAGGCTCGAGTAACCGGTGCCAAAGTCGTCGATCGCGATGCGCACGCCCAGGGCCTTGATCTTGCCCAGCACCTCGGCCGCGGCCTCCATGTTTTGCATCAGCACGCTCTCGGTGACCTCGATCTCCAGTGCGTGGCCGGGCAAGCCGCTCTCGGCCAGTGCGGACTGGAGGTCGCCCACAAAGCTCGGGTCGGTCAGCTGCCGGATCGACACATTGACGGCCACCGGCACCGCATGCAGCGGCCCCACCAGCACGCGCCGCGCATCGCGGCACGCGGTGCGCAGCACATGGCGGCCGATCTCGATGATCTGCCCGCTTTCCTCGGCCACCGGGATGAACTGGGCGGGCGAGACCACCTGGCCCTGACGGCGCCAGCGCACCAGCGCCTCGACCCCCACCAGCTGGTCGCTGCTGAAGTCGATCTTGGGCTGGTACTCGACGTAGATCTCCTGGTTCAGCAGCGCGGTCTTCAAGGCCTGCTCCTGCTGCAGGCGCTGCTGGGCGGCCACCCCCAGCTCGCGCGTGAAGTAATGAAAGCGGTTTCGACCGGCCGACTTGGCCGCGTAGAGCGCGGCGTCGGCGTGCTTGGCCAGCTCGTCAAAGCTGGCGCCATCGCCAGGGAACAGGCTGATGCCGATCGACGCCGACACATTGAGCTCGTGCCCGTTGACCAGGAACGGCGCCGCGCACAGGCGCAGCAGCTTTTGCGCCAGCTGGCCGGCCTGGGACGGGTCGCTGAGGCCGGTCTGCAGCACCACGAACTCGTCACCGCCCTGGCGGCTCAGGATGTCGGTGTGGCGGATCACCGTGGACAGGCGCCGCGAGAAGTCCACCAGCAGGCGGTCCCCGGCTTCGTGCCCGAGCGAATCGTTGACCATCTTGAAGCGGTCCAGGTCCAGGTACATCACCGCCACCTGGCGCCCCTCGCGCTGCGCCTGCTCGATGGCGTGCTGGGCCCGCTCGTGCAGCAACAGGCGGTTGGGCAGGCCGGTCAGCGCATCGTGCTGGGCCAGGTGGGCCATGCGGATAGCCATGGAGCGCATCTCGGAAATGTCATGGAACACCATCACCGCGCCAATGATGTCGCCGTGCCGGTCGGTGATGGGGGCGGCCGAATCCTCGATGTCGAAACGCTGGCCGTCCAGGCGCACCAGGGCGCTCTCGGCGGCCAGGCCCACCGTCTTTTGCAACTCCAGCGCCAACCGCACCGGGCTGCGCACCGGCGTGCCCTCCAGCGAGTGCACGATGGGCATCACCACCTCCACGGCCAGGCCCTGGGCCAGGTCGTTGCGCCAACCGGTCATCAGCTCGGCCACCGGGTTGAGGTAGGTGACGCGGCCCTGCACGTCGACGGTGATCACCGCGTCGCCAATCGAACTCAGCGTGACGCGGAAGCGTTCCTTCTCCTCGAACACCTGGGCCTCGGCCTGCTTGCGCTCGCTGATGTCCACGATCTGCACAAAAACCCCGGCCACCTCGCCCGCGCGGCGATCGGGGGCCAGCGAGACCAGCAGGGTGCGAGGCACCTGGTCCGGGCCGCGCACCGGCCACTCGAAGGTCTGCGCCTGACCTGCCATCGCCTGGTCAAGGTAGAAGCCATAGCGCCGCGCCATGGCCGGCCCCAGCAGGTCGGGCAGGCGTTCGCCGCGCATGAAGCCGGGCAGCAGGCCAAACCAGTCGCGGTGCAGGTGGTTGGCGAACAGGTTGCGCCAGTCCCGGTCCCAGTAGCTGACCAGCGAAGGCAGGTGGTTGAGGATGGTGCGCAAATGCCCCTCGGCATGGCTGAGCTTGACGGACACGCGCTGGCGGCGCCGCAGCTCGCGCTCGAACAACACCGCCATGCCCAGACAGCCCACCATCAGCAGCACCGTGACGCCCGCCACCCAGGCCGTGCGCCGCCACCAGGCGGCCTCGATCGAGCCCCGGCTGCGCGCCAGCACCAGGCGCACCGGCCAGTCCTTGAGGTTGAGGTAACTGACCGCCCGGGCCGGTGTGTTCGGTCCGGCGGGCCAATGCAGGTGCCCCGGGCCCGCCAAGCCCGACAGCGCTTGCACCGGCCAGGGGCGTTGGGCCTCGGCACTCGCGCTGTCGGGCCAGGGCCCGCCCGCGAGCCAGGTGCCATCGCTGCGCTCCAGCCACAGGGTGGCACCGGCGTCGAGCTCGACACTGTCGATCAAGCCCTGCAGAAAAGACTGCTTGAAGGACCCGACCACCACGCCCTCAAACTGCCCCTGGCGGTCGTTCAGCCGCCGACTCAGGCCCACGGCAGGCAGCCCGGTGATCTTGGACAGGTAGGGCGCGCTGACAAACAAGGCGTCCTCGTTGGTGTCGCGCTGGGCTCGGAAGTAGTCGCGCTCGGCCAGGTTGCGGGCTTTGGGCACCAGGCTGGAGGCCTCGGCCGTGACGCGGCCCTCGCTGTCCACCACCAGCAGGGTGCTGATCACCGGGCGGTCGTGGATGCGCCCAAACAAAAGGCGGTGCTTGAGGGGCGGTGCCGCTTTTTGCACCAGGGGATCGTGCAGGTCGCTCTGCAAGCCCTGCAGCGTGATGTCGGCCACCGAGAAGATGCGGTCCAGTTGCTGCCCCATGCTGATCAACACGTGGGCATCGCGCTCATCGGCGCGGGCCCAGGTGGCCTCGAAGTCGGCGCGCGCGAGGTACGCCGACAGGCCCCCGATCAACAAGGTCAAGATGAGCGCCAGCAACAGCAGCCGGCGGGAGATCAGGGAGCGGAGCATCAAGTGAGGAGGGTCGGGCAGCGCCGATTCTAAAAATGCCCCCTCCACGGCGGGTTGATCCCGGTCAAGAAAGTCCGGCATGCGCGACGCTGTCAATTCCTTGACACGGTCCGCGCCCGCCCTGGGGCAAGATGCGCTGCCGCCACAGGCCCCACCCCCATTGGAGACAGACACCATGAACATCCCCTCGCTCAAGAACCAGGTCAGCGCCGAAGAATGGCAGCTCCGGGTCGACCTGGCCGCCTGCTACCGCCTGGTGGCCGCCTACGGCTGGAGCGATCTGGTTTTCACCCACATCAGCGCCAAGTTGCCGCCTTCGGTGGCCGGGGACGAGCACCAGTTCCTGATCAACCCGTATGGCCTGATGTTTGACGAGATCACCGCCTCCAGCCTGGTCAAGGTCGACATGCAGTGCAACAAGCTGCACGACAGCCCGTTCCCGGTCAACCCGGCGGGCTTTGTGATCCACAGCGCCGTGCACGAGGCCCGCCCCGAAGCGGGCTGCGTGCTGCACACCCACACGCGTGCCGGCATCGCGGTCAGCGCGCAAAAAACCGGCATCCTGCCCATCAGCCAGCAGTCCACCTTTGTGCTGAGTTCGCTGGCCTACCACGACTACGAGGGCGTGGCGATCCGCGACGACGAAAAGGCCCGCCTGCAAGCGGACCTGGGCAAGGCCAACTACCTGGTGCTGCGCAACCACGGCCTGCTCACGGTGGGCCGCAGCATTGCCGAAGCCTTCCTGTCGATGTACACGTTTGAGAACACCTGCCGCATCCAGGTCGACGCCCTGGCCGGCGGGCTGGACCTGGTGTCGGTGGACCCGCAAATCCTCAACGGCGTGGCGCACGCCATGAAGGTGCAGACCGGGGGCATTGGCGGCGCCTTCGTCTGGCCGTCCCTGCTGCGCAAACTGGAGCGCCTGGACCCCGGCTACAAAGACTGAGGCCCCCGCGCTCAAGCCCCCCTGCACCGGCCCCCCCAGCATCAACGACCGGGCAGCCCGCATCAGTGCCTGGGGGCCACGTGGGGTTGGGCGGTGGGAAGGCGGCTTCGCAACCGCTTCAAGGCGCTGGCGGGCATGACCGCGCCGGAGCAACGGGGTTCCGGGGCGCCGGCGCTCCGGATCACGGCCTCAGCCGCTGACCTCCACGCGGTTGCGGCCCTCGGACTTGGCGTGGTAGAGCATCGCGTCGGCCCGCGCCAGCAGGTCGGCCACGCCTTCATCCGGGCCACACTGCGCCACCCCGAAACTCGCGGTCAGGGGCAACAAGCGCCCCTCCACATGCAGGGGCTGGGCTTCGATCATCTCGCGCAGGCGGTGGGCCGCCTGGGAGGCGTGGACCAGATCACTCTCGGGCAGCACGATCAAAAACTCCTCCCCGCCGTACCTCGCCACCCAGTCCACCGGCGTGCGCACCTGGCCCAGCAGCAAGGCGCCCACGTCACGCAGCACGGCGTCACCCGCCGCATGGCCCAGCTGGTCATTGATGGCCTTGAAGTGGTCAATGTCGGCAAAGATCACCGACAAGGCCCGGCCATAACGCCGCGCCCGCTCGATCTCGGCGGGCAGGCGCTCTTCAATCACGCGGCGGTTGAAGCAACCCGTCAGGGCGTCGGTGATGGACAGGCGGTGCACCTCCTCGATCAGCTTCTCCAACTGCTGGGTGCGCTCGGCCACCAGGTGATCCAGGTTGGCGATGTGGCTGCGCAAGTCGCTTTGCAACTGGGTGAAGCCCTGGGTCACCAGGTCGATCTCATCCTGGTGGTCGCGCGGCGGGCGCTCAAGCTTGAGGGGGCGTGACAGTTCCTGGGGCTTGAGTTCGGCGGCAAAACGGGCGATCTCCTGCATCGGCCGCTGCAGGTCGCGCCGCAGCATCCAGCCCACCAACAGGCACAACAAGCCCGTGAAAAGCACATAGCCCGTGACAATGCCCAGGGTGTCGTGCGCGACCTGGGCCGCCTGGTAGCCAGGCTCGATCCACAACTCCAGGCGCCCCACCGGCTTGCTGCCCTGCGGGGCCTGGATCTCGAGCGAGCGCAGCGCCGGGCCCGGCAAGTCAATGGCCAGGGCCCCGGCTTCAAAGGTCTGGCCGGTGCTGGCCAGCACCCGCACGCGGCCGATCTCAGGCAGGCTGGCCAACCAGTTGACCTGGCGCTGCACCACCTCGGGCTCGATGTCCCACAGCGAGATGGACAGCATCGGGAGGCTGTTTTCGGCGATCTCGGCCAGCGCATGGTCCATGCGGTGCTGGGTTTCGCGGTAGGTCAAAAACCCCTGCAAGGCCAGCATGGCCGCAAGGCAAGCCCCCGCCAGCAGCACGATGCGCTGGATCAGGGTGGCGGCGATGGAGCGAAAACGGGTTCGATTCTGAAACATGAGCGCCGCTAGCGTAACAGCACCGAAACATCGAATTGGTAGCGCTTGACCCGCGGATTGAGGACTTTGCTGTACTGCCGGAAATCCAGCGGCAATTCATGGCCCCCAAACCGTTGCAAGAAACGGCGCGCGCGCTCCGGGTTGAACAAGGTGAACATCGGGCGCACCAGTGTCAAGCCCTCATCGCGGAAGTCGCGCCCATGGGCGTGGTCGTACACCATGACCAAACCCCAGGCGCCAGTCATGAAATGGCCGCCCGCCAACACACTCAACTCACCGCTCTGGATGCTCTGCATGGCCTGGGTCGACGTGTTGATGCCACTGAACACCGCGTCGCGCCCGGGCTCACCGCCCCGCTCACGCCAGGCCTTCATGGCGCCAAAGGCGATCTGGTCACTGCCGGCCCAGATCAGGCGGGCCTCAGGGTGACGCCGGATCAACCAGCGGGTTTTCTCGGCCGCGGTGTCGAGGCGCCAATTGACGTACACCATCTGGTCCAGCACCACATCGGGCGCCTCCGCGAGAGCCCGGTGCAGACCCGAATTGCGGGCCGCCGAACTGGGGGTGGAACGGTCGCCGCCCAGGGCCAGCACATGCAACAAGCCGTCGGACCCGGTCAGGCCCGCCTGTCGCCCTTTCTCGATCAAGGCCTTGGCGGTCAGGTAGCCGGCGTCCTCGGCATCGGGCTCCAGCGAACCCAACCAGAAGGGGTACTTGTCACGCGGTGGCCCCACCAGACGCTGATCGGCACCGTGGATGCCGCTGAACACCATCAGCACCTGCATGCCCGAGCCTTCCACCAGGCGCAGCATTTCGGGGGCGGTGCCGTAGTCGTTGGACAGGAGCAGGTACTGGGGCCGCTGGGCCGCTGGCCGGGCCACCAAGGCCCGCACCAGGTCCAGGGCGCGGAGGTGATCGCGCTCGGCGTACTGGATCTCGAGTTGCAGCCCCAGGCTTTTGGAGGCCTGGAACATCGCCCCCGAGGCCGCTTCCCAATAAATCTCCTGCGATCGCCCCGGGTTGATGAAGGCCACCGACACAGCCTGCGCCGGCCAGGCCAGGAGGCCAGCCAGCAACATCAGGACAAATCGGTACAGCATGGGGGCACGCGGCCTGGGCGCCTCAGTTGGCGACGCTCAGGCTCCAGGGGGTCAGGGGGGTGGTTCGGGGCTTGATCACGGGCGACAAAGGTTTGTGGACCATTATGTACGCCCGCTCGTCGCTCGCAGGGCTGGATAACCCAGCAGAAGCGACGGGAAAACCCACCCCGCCGGGTGAGTGGAGGCCGGGGGCGCAGCCCCCGACCGGTCAGGCGCGTTCGCCGACCCAGCCTGGCACCGAGGCCAGGGCCTTGGCCAGACCCGAGGGGTCGGTGCCGCCGGCCATGGCCATGTCGGGCTTGCCGCCGCCCTTGCCACCCACCTGGCTGGCCACAAAGTTGACCAGCTCACCGGCCTTGACCTTGCCCGTGCTGTCGGCGGTCACGCCGGCCGCCAGTTGCACCTTGCCACCGTCGACGGCGGCCAACACGATGGCGGCGGTCTTGAGCTTGTCCTTGAGCTTGTCCAGCGTGTCGCGCAGGGTCTTGGCGTCGGCGCCCTCCAGCAGCGCGGCCAGCACCTTGATGCCCTTGACCTCGACCGCCTGGCCCACCAGTTCGTCGCCTTGCGACGAAGCCAGCTTGCCCTTGAGCGCAGCGACTTCCTTCTCCAGCGTCTTGACCTGCTCGAGCACCTGGGTGATGCGGCCTTGCAGTTCGGCGGTCGGCGCCTTCAGCGTGCCCGCAGCCTGGTTGACGGTGTCTTCCAGGTTTTGCAGGTAGGCCAGCGCGTTGACGCCCGTGACCGCCTCGATGCGGCGCACGCCAGCGGCCACACCGCCCTCGCCCACCACCTTGAACAGGCCAATGTCGCCGGTGCGTTGCACGTGGGTGCCACCGCACAGCTCACGGCTGGAGCCGATGTCCAGCACGCGCACGGTCTCGCCGTACTTCTCGCCGAACAGCATCATGGCGCCGGTCTTCTGGGCCGACTCGATGTCCATGACGCGCGCCTGGGTCGGGGCGTTGGCCAGGATCTCGGCGTTCACGCGGGCTTCGATCTCGCGGATCTGGGCGTCGGTGACCGGGGCGTTGTGCGCAAAGTCAAAGCGGGTGCGGTCGGCGTTGACCAGCGAGCCCTTTTGCTGCACGTGGTCGCCCAGCACTTCGCGCAAGGCCTTGTGCATCAGGTGGGTGACCGAGTGGTTGCGCATGGTGGCGGCGCGCACCGGGGTGTTGACCGCGGCGGTCACGGTGTCGCCCACGCTCAGGGCGCCGGCTTCGAGCGTGCCATGGTGACCAAACACGTCGGCCTTGATCTTCAGCGTGTCGCCCACGGCGAAGGTGGCCGAGGCGGTGCGGATCCAGCCTTCGTCACCGACCTGACCACCGCTTTCGGCGTAGAAGGGGGTGGTGTCCAGCACCACCACACCGGTCTGGCCGGCCTTCAACTCGGCGGCCGGCGTGCCGTCCACGTAAAGGGCCACGACCTTGGCCGCGGCTTCGAGCTGCTCGTAGCCCACAAAGGTGTTGCCGGCGCCGGTGTACTCGAGCGCGCGGTCCATCTTGAACTTACCGGCGGCGCGGGCCTGCGCCTTTTGCTTGTCCATGGCGACCTTGAAACCTTCTTCATCGACGGCCACATCGCGCTCGCGGCACACGTCGGCCGACAGGTCGAGCGGGAAGCCATAGGTGTCGTGCAGCTTGAAGGCCACCTCGCCCGGCAGGGTCTTGGCGCCATCGGCCAGGGCCGCGTCGAGGATTTCCATGCCGTTGGCCAGGGTCTCGAAGAAGCGCTCCTCCTCGGCCTTCAGCACCTCGGTGATGCGCTGTTCGTCGTCACGCAGCTTGGGGTAGGCCTCGCCCATCAGGGCCACCAGGTCCTTGACCAGCTTGTGGAAGAACGGGGTCTTCTGGCCCAGCTTGTAGCCGTGGCGGATGGCGCGGCGCACGATGCGGCGCTGCACATAGCCGCGGCCCTCGTTGGACGGGATGACACCGTCGCTGACCAGGAAGGCGGTGGCGCGGATGTGGTCAGCGATCACGCGCAGGCTCTTGTTGCCCAGGTCCTGCACGCCGGTTTCGCGCGCGGCGGCCTTGATCAGGGCATCAAAGATGTCGATCTCGTAGTTGCTGTGCACGTGCTGCAGGATGGCGGCCAGGCGCTCCAGGCCCATGCCGGTGTCCACGCAGGGCGCGGGCAGCGGCTTGACCGAACCGTCGGGCTGCATGTCGAACTGCATGAACACGTTGTTCCAGATTTCGATGTAGCGGTCGCCATCGGCATCGGGGCTGCCCGGGGGGCCGCCAGCGATCTCGGGGCCGTGGTCGTAGAAGATTTCCGAGCAGGGGCCGCAGGGGCCGGTGTCGGCCATCATCCAGAAGTTGTCAGAGGCGTACTTGGCGCCCTTGTTGTCGCCGATGCGCACCACGCGCTCGGGCGGCAGACCGATCTCCTGGGTCCAGATGTTGTAGGCCTCATCGTCGTCGATGTAGACCGTGGCCCACAGCTTCTCGGCCGGCAACTTGTAGACCTCGGTCAGCAGCTCCCAGGCCCACTTCAGCGATTCGCGCTTGAAGTAGTCGCCAAAGCTCCAGTTGCCAAGCATTTCAAAGAAGGTGTGGTGGCGCGCGGTGTAGCCCACGTTCTCGAGGTCGTTGTGCTTGCCACCCGCACGCAGGCAGGCCTGCACCGACGCGGCGCGCACGTAGGGGCGCTTGTCGGTGCCCAGGAACACGTCCTTGAACTGCACCATGCCCGAGTTGGTGAACATCAGCGTCGGGTCATTGCCCGGCACCAGCGAGCTCGACGCCACCACGGTGTGGCCCTTGGAGGCGAAGAAGTCAAGGAAGGTCTTGCGGATCTGCGCGACGGTGATGTTAGGTGTGCTCATGAGGTGCCAACGAATCGTTCTGGGATGAGAGGGGCGGCTCGGGACGCCAACCGCCCCGGTCGTGCCCTGTGCACCCGGCCTGAGGCCGGTCGGGCCAAACCCCGGATTATAGGATTTGACGCTGCCTCACTGGGCGAGCTGCTGGCCTTGCTCGATGCGCTGGGCCAGAAAAGCCCACAGGCGCTCGTCTTCGCTGAACGCCACATTGAAACGCAGCCAGCCCGTGGGCCGCGGCTCGACCAAAAAAAGCTGGCCCGGGCCGAGCATGATGCCCTCCTGGGTGCCGAGGCGCGACAGCTCGGCGCTGTCGGGCAGGTCGGGGTGGCGAGCCCACAGGTACATGCCCGCCTCGGGCTCATGAAACAGCTCGAACCCGAGGCTGTCCAGGCGCCGGCCGACGCGGCGGTGCGCCTCGCCCAGGCGGTCGCGCAGCGACTTGAGGTGCTTGCGCCAGCGCCCATCGGTGATGACGCCGAAGGTCAGGCGCTCGGCGATGTCGGATGAGGTCAGACCCGCGATCATCTTGAGCTGCACCAACTCGGCCAGCAGGTCGGGCCGCGCCAGCAAGTACCCGACGCGCAGGTTGGGCGAGATGGTCTTGGAATAGCTGCCGATGTAGATCACCCGGCGCAGCTGGTCCAGGCTGGCCAGCGAGGGGCGCGAACTCGCGTCCATGTCGGCGTACAGGTCGTTCTCGACCAGCAGGAAGTCGTGCTGTTCGGCCAGCTGCAGGAGGCGGTGCAGGTGCGCCGCCGAGGCCTGCGAGCAGGTCGGGCTCTGCAGCCGCGGCTGGGTGAAGAAGGCCTTGGGTCGGTACGCCAAGATCAACGCCTCGAGCGCCACCAGGTCGTAGCCCGTGGGCGTGCGCGGCACCCCGATCGGGCGTGCGCCGACAAAGTGCAGCATGAACAGCAGGTTCGGGTAGCCCGGGTCGTCAACCAGCACCGCGTCGCCGGGTTTCAGCAGTCGCCGGGCCACCAGGTCCAGCGCCTGGCTGGAGCCGTGGGTCAGCAGCACCTGCTCGGCCTCGACCGCGATCTGGTGCTCGGCCAGCGACTCGGCAATCATCATGCGCAGCGCCATGTGGCCCGACGGCAGGCCGTAACCATCGAGCTCGGGGCCCTCGTTGGAGAGCTGACGCATGCTGCGCCGCACCGCATCGCCAAACAACCAATCGTGCGGCAACCAGCCACAACCGGGCTTGAGCGGCAGGTTGCGGTTCTCAAAAATCTGCTTGAGGTACCAGCGTGCATCAAAACGGGGCGCCTCGCGCGCCACCAGCGCAGTCCCCGCCACCGGCCCCCCTTCGTCGCGGCGCTTGACGAAAAAGCCCGCGTTGGCCCGCGACACCAGCCAGCCCTGCGCCACCAGGCGATCGTAGGCCTCGACCACCGTGAAGACACTGACCCCATGCGCCGCAGCGAAGGCGCGGATCGAGGGCAGTTTGCTGCCCGGCTTGAGCACCTGACCGGCGATCAGGCCCCGCAAGCCGTCCACGATCTGGCTGACCAAAGGAGTCTGAAGTTCAGGGCTGAGTGTGAGCATCAAAGAAGAGAAAAGAACGAGGTGAGATGGCGCCAGATGCACCAAATCAGGGAAACCCTGTACAGGATTTTAGACCTGCACAGTGTTCAGAAATCAGCGTGGGTGTGTACATGGACGGCAAGGCGGGCAGTTTCTAAAGTCCACCCATTCCTTCAACGCCCGGGTCACACCATGCAAAACGAACGCCATTTCACCAACGCCGCCCTCTTCGCCCGCCGCCAGGCTGCGGTCGCCCGCGGGGTCGGTCAGTCGCACGAACTCTTCATCCAGAAGGCCTCGAATGCCGAGTTCTGGGACGTCGAAGGTCGCCGCTTCATTGACTTTGCCGGTGGCATCGCCGTGCTCAACACCGGCCATGTGCACCCGCAGATCATCGAAGCCGTCAAGGCCCAGCTCGACCTGTACACCCACACCTGCTTCCAGGTCGTGGCTTACGAGCCCTACGTCGAGGTCTGCGAACGCCTCAACACGCTGGCCCCGGGCGCCTTCGCCAAAAAGAGCCTGCTGCTGACCACCGGCGCTGAAGCGGTGGAAAACGCCATCAAGATCGCCCGCGCCCACACCAAGCGCCCCGGCGTGATTGCCTTCACGGGCGGCTACCACGGCCGCACCAACCTGACCCTGGGCCTGACCGGCAAGGTCGCGCCGTACAAGATCGGCTTTGGCCCCTTCCCGGGCGAGGTCTACCACGCGCTGTTCCCAAACGCGTTGCACGGGGTCAGCGTGGCCGACGCCCTGCACTCGGTCGAGCTGATCTTCAAGAACGACATCGAGCCCGAGCGCGTGGCGGCCTTCATTGTCGAACCGGTGCAAGGCGAAGGTGGGTTCTATGTGGCCCCGGCCGAGTTCATCAGCGGCCTCAAAGCGCTGGCCGACCGCTACGGCATCTTGCTCATCGCCGACGAGGTGCAAACCGGTGCGGGCCGCACCGGCACCTGGTTTGCCTGCGAGCAGTGGCCCGTGGCCCCCGACCTGATCACCACCGCCAAGTCGATGGCCGGCGGCTTCCCGCTGTCGGGCGTGGTCGGTCGCGCAGACGTCATTGATGCCCCCGCTGCCGGTGGTCTGGGTGGCACCTACGCCGGCAGCCCGGTGGCCTGCGCCGCCGCCCTGGCCGTGCTGAAGGTGTTTGAAGCAGAACAGCTGCTGGCCCGCAGCCGGGCCGTGGGGCAACACCTGGTCCAAAGCTTGCAAGCCCTGGCCACCAAGGTTCCCGCCATTGGCGATGTGCGCGGCTTGGGTGCGATGGTGGCCATCGAGCTGTTTGAAGAAAGTGGCGAAGGCCTGCGCCCGGACGCCGCGCTGACCAAGCGCGTGGTGACCGAAGCCGCCCAAAGGGGCCTGGTGCTGCTGTCTTGCGGCACCTACGGCAACGTGATCCGCATCCTGGTGCCCCTGACCGCTTCCGACGCCCTTCTTGACGAAGGCCTGGCCATCCTGGCCGACAGCTTCGCCGCCGTGCGCTGAGCTGCCACCGCCCTTCCCCCCCCGCCAACCCAGAACAACATGTCTCACGCAGAACCCTTGGTGCGCTTCACTGGCGTGCAAAAAACCTACGACGGCGAACAGCTGGTGGTGCGCGATCTGAACCTGGACATCCAGCGCGGCGAGTTTCTCAGCCTGCTGGGCCCGTCCGGGTCGGGCAAGACCACCACGCTGATGATGCTGGCCGGGTTCGAGTCGCCCACCGCGGGCGACATCCTGCTCGACGGACGCCAGATCACCGGCACACCGCCGCACAAGCGCAACTTCGGCATGGTGTTTCAGAACTACGCGCTGTTTCCCCACCTCACCGTGGGGCAGAACGTGGCTTACCCGCTGACGGTGCGCAAGGTGCCCAAGGACGAACAGGCCCGCCGCGTCGCCAAGGCCCTGGACATGGTGCGCCTGGGGGGCATGGCTGACCGCCTGCCGACCCGCCTGTCGGGTGGTCAGCAGCAGCGTGTGGCCTTGGCCCGGGCCCTGGTGTTCGAGCCGCAGCTGGTGCTGATGGACGAACCGCTGGGCGCGCTGGACAAGCAGTTGCGCGAGCACATGCAGATCGAGCTGAAGGAGCTGCACCGCCAACTGGGGGTGACCTTTGTCTACGTGACCCACGACCAGGGCGAAGCGCTGACCATGAGCGACCGCGTGGCCGTCTTCAACGAAGGCGTGATCCAGCACCTGGCCTCGCCCGAAGCCTTGTACGAAACCCCGGCCAACCGCTTCGTGGCGGGCTTTGTGGGTGACAGCACGGTGCTCAAGGGCACGCTGGAAGGCCAGAACACCCTGCGCCTGCCCGACGGCCAATGCCTGCAAGGCGTCAACGTCAACCGCGCTGCGGCAGGGGCCGCGGTCGAGGCCTGTGTGCGACCCGAGCGCATTGCCTTGCAGCCGGTGGGCGGTCCCGCTCCGGCCAACGCGCTGGACGCCCGGGTGGCCCGCGCCATCTACTACGGCGACCACCTGCGCCTGTTGTGCGCGCTGGGCGCCGGCCAGGCCGAAGCCACCGTCAAGGTGCCGCTGACCCGCGCCGACAGCAACCCCCACCCGCAGGCGGGCGAGGCGGTGCGTCTGGTGTTCGAAGCGCCCTCCACCCGTTTGTATGCCGTCTGAGCCGGCGCCCCCCAGCGCGGCCCCCGGCCTGCGTTCAACCCTTTCTGTTCGTCGATTTTCTTTCCCCCAACCTCAAGGAACCCGTGCCATGAAAAAGAGCCTGATCACCTGTGCCGCCCTGGCCGCCTGCGTGGCGCTGCCCAGCTTTGCGCAGCAGCAACTGACCATCGTCAACTTCGGCGGTGCCAACGCCAACGCCCAGAAGAAGGCCTATTACGAGCCCTTCGAAAAGACCGGCACCAAGGTGGTGGCCGTCGAGTACAACGGCGAGCAAGCCAAGATCAAGGCCATGGTGGAGACCAAGAAGGTCACCTGGGACGTGGTGGAAGTCGAGTCGCCCGATGCAGTGCGCGGCTGCGATGAAGGCCTGTTCGAGAAGCTTGACTACAGCAAGATCGGCGACAAGGCCGACTTCCTGCCCGCCGCGGTGACCGAGTGCGGTGTCGGCGTGTTCGTGTGGTCCACCGTCATGGCCTACAACGGCGACAAGCTCAAGACCGCCCCGAGCAGCTGGGCCGACTTCTTTGACACCAAGAAGATCCCGGGCAAGCGCGGCATGCGCAAGGGCGCCCGCTACAACCTCGAGTTCGCGCTGATCGCCGACGGCGTCAAGCCCGCCGACGTCTACAAGGTGCTGGCCACCAAGGAAGGCGCCGACCGCGCGTTCAAGAAGCTGACCGACCTCAAGCCCAACATCCAGTGGTGGGAAGCCGGTGCCCAGGCGCCGCAGTTCCTGGTCGCCGGCGACGTGGTGCTGAGCACGGTCTACAACGGCCGCATCGACGCCGCCAACCGCGAAGGCCGCAACCTGAAGATCTACTGGCCGGGCGGCATCTACGACCTGGACTACTGGGTCATCCCGAAGGGCGCCCCGAACAAGGACCTGGCCATGAAGTTCCTGGCCTTCGGCACCCAGGCCAACAACCAGGCCGTGTACGCGCAAAACATCGCCTATGGCCCGACCAACACCAAGGCCCTCGCCAAGCTCGACAAGAAGGTGCTGGACGACCTGCCGACCTCGGCCAGCAACGCCAAGGAAGCGCTGCAGTTCAACGTCAGCTTCTGGGCCGACCAAGGCGAAGCGCTGGAGAAGCGATTCGCTGCCTGGGCCACCCAGTAAGCCCCCGCCCCCTGACCGACCCTGAGTAGACGACGGAGCCCCGACCCCATGGCAGACACCCTTCCCGCCCTCGATGGCGCTGAGCCCGGCGCCCTGCGCCGCGCCCTCTCCCGCGCAGAGTCGCGCCGCCAATGGCGGGCGTTCGGGCTGACCCTGCCCTTGCTGGTGTTCTTGCTCCTGACCCTGCTGGTCCCCATCGTGGCGCTGCTGCAGCGCGCGGTGGAAAACCCGGAAGTCGCCAATGCCCTGCCCCAGACCGTCCGCGCCCTGGACGGCTGGGACGGGCGCGAGGCCCCGGGCGCCTCGGCCTACGCCGCGCTGATGCGCGACCTGGCCCACCTGCCCGACAGCGCCGACGCCGGTCAACTGGCGCGGCGCCTCAATTCCGAAGTGCCCGGCGCCCGCTCGCTGGTGATGGGCGCTTACCGCTCGCTGCCCATGGCGGGCAGCCCCGACGAGGTGCGCGAGCGCCTGCTGCAGGCCGACGCCCGCTGGGGCCAGCCCAGCTTCTGGCAGGCGATTGCCAAGAACGGTTCGCGCTGGACGCCCGACTACCTGCTGGCCTCGGTCGACCTCAAGCGCGACGCGCAGGGCCAGGTCGAGCGCATGCCCGAAGACCAGCGCGCCTTTGGCGCCATCCTGCTGCGCACGTTTCACATCAGCCTGGTGGTGACGGTGATCTGCCTGCTGCTGGCCTACCCGCTGGCCTGGTGGCTGGCCTCCTTGCCCGAGCGCCGCGCCAATGTGCTGATGATCGTCGTGCTGGTGCCGTTCTGGACCTCGATCCTGGTCCGCGTGGCCGCCTGGATCGTGCTGCTGCAGTCCGAGGGCCTGGTCAACCGCGGCCTGATGGGCCTGGGCCTGGTCAGCGAACCGCTGCCCCTGCTGTTCAACCGCACCGGTGTGGTGATCGCCATGGTGCACATCCTGCTGCCCTTCATGATCCTGCCGCTGTACAGCGTGATGAAGAGCGTGCCCCCCACCTACCTGCGGGCCGCCGTGTCGCTGGGCAGCTCGCCGCTGGCCGCCTTCTTCCGCGTCTACGTGCCGCAAACCTACCCCGGCATCGGCGCCGGCGCCCTGCTGGTCTTCATCCTGTCGATTGGCTACTACGTGACCCCGGCCCTGCTCGGCGGTGCAGACGACCAGATGCTGAGCTACTACATCGCCCGCTACACCAACGTGGAAGTGAACTGGGGCATGGCCTGCGCACTGGGCGCTCTGCTGCTGGCCGCCACGCTGCTGCTCTACGGCGTGTACCGCCGCATCGGCAAAGCAGAACTCAGTCTGGGCTAAAAGTATGACCCCCACGCTCACTCACTGCGTGTGTTCGCTGCCCCCCGAGGGGGCCCCAGCCCGCTTTGGGGCGGCCCGGCAGCGGGCTGGCATGCCCCCCACGCCCACTTACTGCGTGTGTTCGCTGCCCCCCAAGGGGGCCCAGCCCGCCTTGGGGCGGCCCGGCGGCCGGCTGCTCCGTATCCCCAATTGAAAGAAGCGCGATGTCAATCAAAATGCCTGTGTTCCCCCTCTATGCCACGGCGGCCGACAAGGCCGGCTGGTGGCTGGTGCGCCTCGTTTGTGTGTTGGTGCTGGTGTTCCTGCTGGCCCCGATCCTGGTGATGGTGCCGCTGTCGTTCTCGGACAGCTCGTTCCTGGCCTACCCGATCCCGGGCTGGTCGACCAAGTGGTACACCCACCTGTTCGAATCGCCCGAATGGGCCCGCGCCACGCGCAACAGCTTCATGGTGGCGCCCGCCGCCACGCTGATTGCCACCACGCTGGGCACCTTGGCGGCGGTGGGTCTGTCGCGCGCCAGCTTCCCGTTCAAGGGCTTGTTGATGGGCATCCTGATCGCGCCCATGGTGGTGCCCATCGTGGTGGTCGGCGTGGCCGCCTACCTGTACTTTGCGCCACTGGGCCTGGCCGACAGCTACCTGGGCCTGATCATCGTGCACGCCGCGCTGGGTGCGCCCTTTGTGCTGACCACGGTGCTGGCCACGCTGGCGGGCTTCAACCACAACCTGGTGCGCGCCTCACTGAGCCTGGGGGAGACCCCGTTCAACACGTTCTTCCGCATCACCTTGCCGGTGATCGCCCCGGGGGTGATCTCAGGCGCCCTGTTTGCCTTTGCGACCTCGTTTGACGAAGTCGTGGTGACCCTGTTCCTGGCCGGTGCCGAACAAGCCACGCTGCCGCGTCAGATGTTCACCGGCATCCGCGAGAACATCTCGCCCACCATCGCCGCCGTGGCCACGCTGCTGATCCTGTTCACCACCAGCCTGTTGCTGGCCCTCGAATGGCTGCGCGGGCGCAAGCGCTGAGCCGCCCTGAGACCACCCCAGCCCTCCCCATGACCACCCCATCGGACCTCAACCAACCCCTGGGCGGCAACACCATGCCGCGCTTTGGCGGCCTGGCCAGCATGATGCGCCTGCCCGTCGCCAGCACCGCGCAAGGCCTGGACGCCGCCTTCATTGGCGTGCCACTGGACCTGGGCACCTCGAACCGATCAGGCGCCCGCTTCGGACCGCGCCAGATCCGCGCCGAGTCCTGCCTGCTGCGCCCTTACAACATGGCCACCGGTGCCGCGCCATTTGACGCCCTGCAGGTGGCCGACCTGGGCGACGTGCCGATCAACCCGTACTCGCTGAGCAAGTCGGTCGAGCTCATCGAGGCCTACTACCGCGACGTGCTGGCCCATGGCTGCACGCCACTGACCCTAGGCGGCGACCACACCATTGCCCTGCCCATCCTGCGCGCCGTGGCGCAGCGCCATGGCCCGGTGGCGCTGATCCACGTCGACGCCCATGCCGACGTCAACGAGCACATGTTCGGCGAGCCCATCGCCCACGGCACGCCCTTCCGCCGCGCCGTCGAAGAAGGCCTGTTGGCGGGCGACAAGGTGTGGCAGATCGGTCTGCGCGGCACCGGCTACGCGAGCGACGACTTTGACTGGCCGCGCCAGCAGGGCTTCACGGTGGTGCCGGCCCACGAGGTCTGGTGGCAGTCATTGACACCGCTGATGGCCCAGGTGCGCGAGCGCATCGGCCCCGACCACCCGGTTTACATCAGCTTCGACATCGACGGCCTCGACCCCAGCTTTGCCGGTGGCACCGGCACCCCTGAAATCGGCGGTTTGAGCGTGGCGCAAGGCCTTGAGATCGTGCGCGGCTGCCGCGGCCTGAACGTGATAGGCTGCGACCTCGTTGAGGTCAGCCCGCCCTACGACAGCAGCGGCAACACCGCCCTGTTGGCGGCCAACCTGCTGTATGAAATGCTGTGCGTGCTGCCAGGCGTGCCCTGCCGCTGAGCCCGCTGCCCCTGATCAACGACCCCTTCCAACCTGGGAAACACAAGCCATGGACATGAAGACCTCCCCCCTCGCCCTGCTCAACGACCCCACCCTGCTCAAGACCGACGCGCTGGTCAACGGCCAGTGGGTGGCGGGCAGCAGCCGCTTTGACGTGCACGACCCGGCCACCGGCCTCAAGCTGGCCGATGTGGCCAACCTGGGCCCGGCCGATGCCGAGGCCGCCATCGCCGCCGCCAACGCCGCCTGGCCGGCCTGGCGCAGCAAGACCGGCAAGGAGCGCCACGCCATCCTGCTCAAGTGGTTCCAGCTGCTGATGGCCCACCAGGAAGACCTGGGCCGCATCATGACCGCCGAACAAGGCAAGCCCTTTGCGGAAGCCAAGGGCGAAGTCGCCTATGGCGCGAGCTTTGTCGAGTGGTTTGCCGAAGAAGCCAAGCGCGTCAACGGCGAAACCCTGCCCCAGTTCGACAACAACCGCCGCCTGCTGGTGATGAAGCAGCCCATCGGCGTCTGCGCGGCCATCACGCCGTGGAACTTCCCGCTGGCCATGATCACGCGCAAGGTGGCCCCGGCCCTGGCCGCGGGCTGCCCGGTAGTGATCAAGCCCGCCGAGCTGACCCCGCTGACCGCCCTGGCCGCCGCCGAACTGGCGGTGCGCGCCGGCATCCCGGCCGGTGTGCTGAACCTGCTGACCGCCGACAGCACCAACAGCATTGCCGTGGGCAAGGTGTTCTGCGCCAGCGACATCGTGCGCCACATCAGCTTCACGGGCAGCACCGAAGTGGGCCGCATCCTGATGGCGCAAAGCGCCCCCACGGTCAAGAAGATGTCGCTCGAACTGGGCGGCAATGCGCCCTTCATCGTGTTTGACGACGCCGACCTGGACAGCGCCGTCGAAGGCGCCATGGCCAGCAAATACCGCAACGCCGGCCAGACCTGCGTCTGCGCCAACCGCTTGTATGTGCAAGACGGTGTGTACGACGCGTTTGTCGAGAAGTTCGCCGCCAAGGTCAAGGCCCTCAAGGTGGGCAACGGCTTCACCGAAGGCGTGAACCAAGGCCCGCTGATCGAGCCCGCGGCGGTCGAGAAGGTGCAGCGCCACCTGGCCGACGCCCTGGCCAAGGGCGGCCGCGTGGTGGCGGGTGGCCAGCCGATGGCGGGGCAGTTTGTCGAACCCACCGTGGTGGCCGACGCCACCGCCGACATGCTGTGCGCCCGCGAAGAAACCTTTGGTCCCTTCGCCCCGGTGTTCCGCTTCAAGACCGAGCAAGAGGCCATCGACGCCGCCAACAACACCGAGTTCGGCCTGGCCAGCTACTTCTACAGCCGCGACGTGGGCCGCATCTTCCGCGTCAGTGAAGCGCTGGAATACGGCATGGTCGGCATCAACGCCGGCATCATCGCGACCGAGCACGTGCCTTTCGGCGGCGTCAAGCAGTCCGGCCTGGGCCGCGAAGGCTCGCACCACGGCATGGACGACTACGTCGAACTCAAGTACCTGTGCCTGGGTGACATCCTGAAGTAAGCCGCCCTCGGATGGGTTGACACAGCCACGGCCCCGCTGGACACGCGCCAGCGGGGCTTTTTTGTTTGGAGGCCCGCCAGCAGCCAGAGCCGCGTTGCGCGGCGCAACACGCGCCTGCAGCGCCAGCGGCTCAGAACTCGGCGTGCAGGCGCACCGAACCCACGTTGACCGGGCCCCGGTCGGCGTTGTAAGCCGGGTTGGCAATGCGCTGGTAGTCCAGCGACACCCACAGGCCCTTGGCGACATTGACGTTGTAATACACCTCGAACAAGGTCTCGGGCCGGTAACGCAAAGCACCATCGCCAATGAAGAACGACATGCCGCCCGCTGCCAGGTATCGGCGCCGGTCGGTCGACAACATGTTGCGCGCGACCATCACGCCCAGCGTGTCCTGGTCACGCGACCAGGCCGTGCCCCGCGTCGAGTAACCGGTCGAGAACGACGCGTCCGCCTCGGCGAAGGCATAGGTTTCGGTCTTGCCGTCGCCCTTCATGGCGCGCAAAAACACCCCCGAGCGGTCATTGAGGGCCTGCTCCAGGTTCACCCCCAGGCCGTATTTGGTCTTGACCCCGTTGCGCACCGCACCGATCCAGTCTTTGCTGGCCGTCGGATTGGCCTGACCGTAGGCCAGCGCGTCGGCGTAGTTGGCCAGCAAGGCACGCGCGCGCCAGGCCAGCAACCGCACCTTGCCGGGTTGGCCCGCCAGGGTGTGGGCGTGCTCCAGCTCATACTGCTCACCATAGCGCTGGAAGATGCGCAGGTCCGTCGGCAAGCCGTTCGGCGTGGTCGGACCGGTCATGCGCCCCACCCGCAGCACCCAGTCACCGCGGTACCACTCCAGCGCCGCGCCCCAGCCAAAGCCCCGGGCGTCGGCCGCGTAGTCAAAGGCCGTGTGGGACATGCCGGACCAATTGAGGAACTGGCTGCGCGGGTCCTTGGCGTAGGCGTTGTCGTCGAACACATCGAGGGTCGAAAAATTGCCCGCAGTCAGCACCACGCGGTCCCGCTCCACCCAGCCCGCCATCTGGTCCACCTCGCCCTCCACCCGCTGGCGGCCGCCGCCTTGGTTCCAGGTCTGGCGCAAGAACAGCTTTTGGCGGTACAGCGTGGGGTGGCTGCCGCCTACCCGGGTGGCCTCGCCGCTGGTGAAGCCACCCAAGCCCGTCAGGTTGGACAAGGGCACGCCCTGGGTGATCTCGGGCACAAAGTACAGCTCGCCGTTTTGCCACGGGCGAAAGCCCAAAAAGGCGTCCAGGGTGAAGGTGTAGCTGCGCTCAGCTCGGGGCAGCAGGCTGTTTTGCCCACTGTAGGCGGCCGAAAACCCTGGCTTTTTCTGCCAGATGTAGGTGCTTTGGAACCGCGCCATGGTGCTCTCGGTGTCGGTCGCGGCGGCCGGTTCATCGGCCGCCACAGCCAGCGAGGCGGAGCACAAATGCAGGCCAGCAACCAGCCAGCCCAGCGGTTTGAGGGGGAAGTTCTTCATGCTTTTCCAGTCACAGCAGCGGCGCAGTATAGGGGGGCCGAATGACCGCGCCATGACGGGAGGGCTGCGCTTCTGGCGCTATAATCGCAGGCTACCGCGGGTGTAGTTCAATGGTAGAACGGCAGCTTCCCAAGCTTCATACGAGGGTTCGATTCCCTTCACCCGCTCCAGATTCTGGCCCACAGCGCCCCGCACGCTGCCAGGGCCGCCCCCCAGCAACCCGCTTGTCGAGCCCCGACACAGCGGGTTTTTTGATGGGGTCACGGTCACTGATTCATCGGACAGCGACCGGGCCGCACCAGCGGCAGAGCCCCGTTGACGCGACGCCGCCGACCGTCACCGATGGCGCCAGAGCCACTACCATGAGGGCGTCGACAACCACCCCACCCAGCGACGCCGATGACCCGACAAGACCACTTCACCGCCGCCTGCGCCCCGTGGGGCGAGGCTTTTGAGGGCCCCATCCAGGCGGGCGGCCATTACCTGCCCGTGCTCCAGCATGGCGAAACGCTGTATGTCAGCGGCCAGGTGCCACGCGTGGGCAGCACCGTGGTGGTCACGGGCCGCGTTGGCGCGGACCTGAGCCTGGCGCAAGCCCGCACCGGTGCCCAGATCAGCACGCTGCGCGCCCTGGCCCTGCTGGCCCGGCACCTGGGCAGCCTGGACCTGATCGCCCAGGTGCTGCGCGTCACGGTCTACGTGCAATGCAGCGACGACTTCACCCAGCACAGCGAGGTGGCCGATGCCGCGTCCGACCTGCTGGTGCACATCCTTGGTGAGGCCGGGCGCCACACGCGCACCTCGGTGGGCGTGCGGCAACTGCCCAAGAATGCGGCCGTGGAGATCGACATGGTGGTGGCGCGCACCCCGGTGCCGCCTCCACTGGAGATGCCCGGCGGTTGAGCTTAGGCGCCCGCCTGGGGCGCTGGCCAGCGCAGCTGCAAGCGGCTCGTGAAGCGCCGCACCTGGCCGGTGACCGGGTCGTCAAACTCAAGACCCCGGGCCAGCAGGCGCAGCGGTTGCGAATAATCGCCCTCGGGCGGGTCGTTGACCACCGGGTAGAAATGGTCGTCGAGGATGGGCAGGCCCAGGGCGTTCATGTGCACGCGCAACTGATGCCGCTTGCCCGTGACCGGACTGAGGCGGTACAGGGCCAGGTCACCACGCACCTCCTGCACATCGATGGTGGTGTCGGCATTGGGCTCGCCGGGCACCTCGCAGCAGCGAAAGAACTGCTCGCTCTCCACAATGCGGCTCTGGCGCCGCAGCGGAAACGACAGCTCGGCACGCCAGGGCGCGATCGCCTCGTAGTGCTTGTGCACCTGGCGCTCGCGGAACAAGGCCTGGTAGGCCCCGCGCGTGGCGGGCCGGACTGAAAACAACACCAGGCCCGCGGTCTCGCGGTCAATGCGGTGGATGGGGGACAGGGTCTCCAGGCCCAGCTGGTGCTTCAAGCGCACCAGCAGGGTCTCGTGCAGGTAACGCCCCCCCGGGGTGACCGGCATGAAGTGCGGCTTGTCGGCCACCAGCAGCTCGTCGTCCTGGAACACCACCGTGGCTTCAAACGGCAGCTGAGGTTCGGTGTCGAGCTGGCGGTAATAAAACAGGCGCAGGCTGTGCTCGAAAGGCCGCTCGGGCGTGACCGGCTGGCCGCGCTCGTCCACCACGTCGCCCTGGGCCATGCGCTCCACCCATTGCGCGCGGGTGACGGCAGGCAAGCGGTGCACCAGGAAGTCGAGCAAGGTGGGCCAAGGCCCCGCGGGCACGGCCACGCAGCTGGGACTGACGCCGCGGCGGGTGGGCAAAACCTGGGGACGATCGGGGTTGTACATGCGGGGCTGGAAGGGCGATCAAAGGCAGTGCAGGCCCTGAGGCGGCTTGCGGGCCCCGAACTATAAGACAGCGCCGCCCTCCCCCACGGCGCCCGGCCCCGCGGGCCCTGCCCCAGGCGGCCCCAGGCAGGCTCGCTCTGCCGAGGTCGGCCGAGGTCATGACCGCACGTCGGCTCTGGGGGCTCTGCGCTGGGTCAAGTCACGGCGGCGCGCCGGACAGGCAAAATCAGGGCATGAGCAAAACCAGTACTTCCATCGCCGACCTGCGCAAAAGCTACGAGCGCGCCGAACTCAGCGAGGACGCCTCGCAAGCCGACCCGCTGAAACAGTTTGAACAATGGCTCAACGAGGCCATCGCCAGCGAGGTGCCCGAGCCCAACGCCATGACCCTGGCCACCGTGGGCGCCGACCTGCGCCCCAGCACGCGCGTGGTGCTGATCAAGGGCTATGACGAGCGTGGCATCGTCTGGTACACCAACTACGACAGCCGCAAAGGCCGTGAACTGGCCGGCAACCCTTTTGCGGCTTTGCAGTTCCATTGGGTCGAACTGGAGCGGGTGGTGCGCATCGAGGGCGTGGTGGAGAAGGTCAGCGACGAAGAAAGCGACGCCTACTTCCACAGCCGGCCGCTGGACTCGCGCATTGGCGCCTGGGCCAGCCCGCAAAGCGAGGTGATTGGGGGCCGGGCCGTGCTGGTGGCCAATGCCGCCCGCTACGGTGCGCAATTCATGTTGCAGCCGCCCCGCCCGCCGCACTGGGGGGGTTACCGCCTCAAGCCCGAGCAGTGGCAGTTCTGGCAGGGCCGCAAGAGCCGCCTGCACGACCGCCTGCGCTACCGCCTCGACGACAGCGGCCTGTGGCTGCGCGAACGCCTGGCGCCCTGAGCGCCCCGCCCCGGGGCGTCACGGCCTTCGCGCCGGGGCCGTGAGGACGGGGTACAAGCGGCGCCCCGACCGGGCCCGCCCGGTGCTTGGCGGCCGGCCGAATCAGCCCTGCCCGGCCACCAGCATGACCAGGGGCAAGGTCAGCAAGGCCATCACCGTGGTCACCGCAACACTGGCCGTGGTCAGGTCTTCGGCCACGCCATAACGCTGTGAAAACAGGTAAACGTTGGCACCGATCGGCAGCCCCGCCGTGACCACCATGACCGCCAGGGGCACACCGCTGAGCCCCAACAGCCACCCCAGGCCCAGCACCACGGCCGGGTGCAGGAGGTTCTTGACGCCCGCCATCGCCAACGCGCCTTTGAGGTGCGGGCCCACCGAGCCATAGGCCAGCGTGACGCCCACCAGCACCAGCGCCATCGGCCCCATGGCACTGCCCAGCAACTGCAGGGGCTGGTCCAGCAGCGGCGGGATGCGCCAGCCCGTCAGGCCAAACAACAGGCCCGCGATGATGGGCAAGGGAATGGGATGGATGATGCCGTTGCGCAGGGCCCGCAACACCGTCACCCAGACCGAGTGCTGCGGCGCCACGCCGCGTTGCAGGTCCTCGCGCTGCGCCGCCAGTTCGAGCACGATGTTGCCCGAGGTCAGCAACACCAGCGAATGCAGCGAAATCAAGGTGAACAAGGTCACCATGCCCGGCTGGCCATAGGCCAGACCGATCAGAGGGATGCCGATCATGCCGGTGTTGCTGAAGGTGCCCGCCAGCGCCAGCACCGCGCCACGGCGGTTGTAGCCCTGCACCAGCAGCACCGCCGCATAGACCAGGCTGGCGGCCAGAAAGTACATGCCAATCGGCTTGAAATCGAGCTGCTCCAGGTGCACCGCGCTCATGGTTCTGAACAGCAAGGCCGGCAACAGCAGCATGAACACCAGGTTGGACAGGTCACGCACGGCACCACCGCCAATCCAGCGGCGCTTGCCGGCCACAAAGCCCGCCAGGATGAACAAAACAACAGGCAGCAGCGAGGCGATGACGGGGTGGTTCACAGCAGGCAATTCAATCGGGACAGGCGGCCAGGCCTTCGGCAGGCCCGGCGCTGGGGGGCGGCCGCGACGCCATCCGGGGGGCCGCCTGAACCGGCGGCCCGTGCGGCCTGGGTCGCGGGAAAACCCGAATTGTCGCTTTTTTCACCCGGGTCTGCAGGCGCCCCAAGTGCAGACCTGGGTACAGACCCGGGCGCACCGGCGGTCGGGCCGGTGCCGCCCTGCCCCCTGTGAGCGTGCCCGCCAGGCCCCAGACGCGGACCTGGCGACCGCGCCGCCCACCAGCCCGGGCCCAGGCCCGACCCAAGCGCGTCAGAACGCGACTTGCAGCCCCAGCTTCAGGCTGCGCCCTGGCAGCGGTGCCTTGGGGTAGGCCGTGCTGGTGAGGATGGAGGTGGCGCTGTAAGCCAACTGGTTGGTCAGGTTGTCCAGGCGCGCGTACCACAGCATCTGGGTGCGCTGCCCTCCCCACTGTGCGCTGGTCTTGTAGCTGGCCATCGCGTTCCACAGCGTGTAGCCCGCGGTGGCACGGCTGTCGCTGGGCACCCGGCTCTGGGCGGCGGCGTGGTCAAAGCCGCCGCGCAGCGCCCAGGGGCCCTGGCTCCAGGCCAGGCTGGCGCCCACACGGGCCGGCGCGATGCGCGGCAGGGGCTGCTGGGTATCGGCGTTGATGGCCCGCACCAGATCGCCGCGCAACTGCAGGTCCAGAGCGCCCCAGGTGCCCGTGGGCCGCAGGCCCCCCGGCCCCACCAGGCGCACGGTGGCACGCCCCTCCAGCCCCGTGAAGCGGGCCCGGATGCCCACATAACGGTACTCGGGGTAGGTGGTCTGGCTGGCGTCGCTCGGGTTGCGCTGGCCTTCGGCGCTCAGCACATCGCCACTCGGCAGCAGACCGATGTAGTTGGCGAAGCGGGTCTGGTAGGCGTTCAACGCCGCCAGGTGCGGGCCCGATTTCCATTGCGCGCCCACTTCGAGGCTGGTCGAGCGCTCCTTGCGCAAGGCGCTGTTGCTGGTTTCCCAGGCCGCCGTGGCCAGGTGCGGGCCATTGGCAAACAGCTCGTAGTCCTTGGGGGCGCGCTCGGTGTAGGCCAGGTTGCTGGTCAGTTGCCAGGCCGGGGCCACGTTCCACAGCGCGCCCAGCGCCAGGCTGTGCGGGTTGAAGCGGCGCTCGCCGGTCTCGAAACGCGCCACTTCGGCATTGCCCAGCGACCGCACGGTGACCTGCTCGGTGCGGGCGCCAGCGCTCAACTTGCCCCAGCGGGTGGGCAGTTCCTCGTGCACAAAGAGGGCTTGGCTGCGGCTGCGGCTGGCGGGGGCAAAGGCCTCATCGCCGATGGCCGCAAAACGCCCCGACTCCGCCTGGAAACCGACCACGCCCTGCACGCCCGCCCAGGGTTGATGCTTGGCTTCGATCCGCAGGTCGTTGCCCTGGTTGGTGAAGCGTGTGCCGGCCACACCGGACTCGTACTCGGTGTGGCGGTAGTCGCTGTGGCTGAACTGGAACTTCAGGTTCTGCAGCCCCACCAGCGGCTGCCGCCACTCGCCTTCCAGCGCATAGCGGTTGGAGCGCATGCCGATGCTGACGTTGTCCTCGGCCACGGTGCCATAGGTGGTCTGGTAGGTCGAGACCGAGGCGCCCAGGTAGCCCTGGTCAAAGAACACGCTGCCGCCCAGTGCCCCGCCCTGCGAGCGGCTGGCCGAGTTGCATATGCGGCGGGCCTGGGCCGGTGCGCCCACGCGCTCGCAGGCCAGGCTGATGGGGACCTGGACGTCGTCGGTGCGGCGGTCAAAGCCGTCCACATGCAGCGCATAGCGCTGGTTGCCGCCTTCGACCATGGCGGCACCACTGCGCTCGCCATTGCCAGTGGCCACCCCCAGGTCCACCTTGCCGGTGACCCCGTCCAGCGGCTCGCGCGGGATGCGGTTGTCGATCACGTTGACCACCCCGCCGACCGCGCTGCCGCCGTACTGCAGCGCCCCCGGGCCGCGCAGCACCTCGATGCGGTCCACCGTGATCGGCTCCAAGGGCACCGCGTGGTCAAAGCTCAGCGCCGACGCGTCGAGCGTGGCACCCCCATTGGTCAGCACCCGGATGCGGTCGCCATCCAGGCCCCGGATGATGGGCCGGCTGGCGTTGGGGCCAAAGTAGGTGCTGCTGACGCCGGGCGTGCCGTTCAGGGTCTCGCCCAAGGTGCCGCGGGCCTGTTGGGTCAGTTCATCGCGCTGCAGCGTGCTGACCGGCACGATCAAATCGGCCGCGCCCAAGGGGTTGCCCGTGACCGTGACCTCTTTGAGGCTGGCGCCCGAGGCCGCCGCGGGGAGGGTCTGCGCCGGCGATGGCGCTGTCGATGGCGCTGTCGATGGCGCTGTCGATTGAGTTGTTGATTGCGCCTGGGCCGAGTCGGGGCTCAGGCCCGAACCCAACGCGGCGCAAGCCAAGGACAGGGCACTGAGGCGAAAACCCCAAAGCCGGGCGCCCGGCGCATGCCACGCGGGCGCGCCAGGCCGGGGCCCCGCAGCGAGGGGGAGCGGGTGCTCAGTGGTGGAGAAAGGCGCACGCGCCGAAGCCGTCGCGGGCACACGGGGCCCGCGGGTCAACAAAAAAGCCATGGATCTGTCCAGTTGAAATCATCAAAACCCGCAGCGCCAGCCCCAAAGGGGTCGGCACTGCGCCGGCGGCCCTCAGGCCACCGAACGGGGAGTGGGATCAACGGACCGTCGGGGGCGCTCGCGCCTGGCAGGGCGCCGCTGTGGTGGCCACCAGGGCGGCATCGAGCCACCACGCCACAAAGCGCAGGGGCGGCGTGGCCAGCAGGGGCCATGGCGCAAACTGAGGGGGGCCATCGTGGGCCAGTTGGTCAAACACCAGGCAATCGGCGTCGCTGGTGTGGGTGGCAAACAAGCGCTCCAGCCACGACCCGGTGTCGCTGGCGGGCCCTGTCGGCGCCAGCGCGGCGGGGTCGGGGCGCTGGGCCAAGGCGGTGCCAGTCAGCGCCGGCCCGGCCGTGTCGACCACCACCTGGACCGGCAGCGCACGCCACGGCACCGCGTGCAAGGCCCGGTGCATCTGACCCAGCAACGGGGCCAGCCACAAGGCCAGCAGCAGGCCGATCAGCCCAAGGCCACGCCCCCGCCCACGCCCGTCCGGCCGCCCACGCGCGGCCCCCACGGCGCTGAGGACAGCGCGTGCGGCGAAGGCAAGCGAGGGTTGAAGCAACATGGCGATGGATCTGCAAACAAGGGACCAGGGTGAACAGCCGCGTGGGGGAGCCTGCCAGGGGACGCCGAGCACCAGCCCCCCCAACCGACCCGCCGCGGTGGCCGCCGCACCCCAGGATCAACCCGATAGCTTAACCGGGCTTGAACCCGCGCGCCGACCCCGGGTGCTGAAGGGGCGCGTGGCAGTCGGACACCCAAGGCGGACACAAAAGGTCGGCAAGACAGGCCGACGCGAAACTCAGGCCGGCCAGTCCAGCACCCGGCCCCGGGGGCGCACCCGCCCTCACCAAGCCAAGCCCTGACCGCCCCCCGCCCTGCAGCGCCCTGCCCGGTCTGACTTCGGGTTGCCCGGGCGGCTGCGCCCTCAGTCCTTGGCAAACTGAGCGAAGGTCTTCTGGAACTTCTCGACCTTGGGGCCCACCACAAAGGCGCAGTAACCCTGGTTCGGGTGCTGCTCAAAGTAGTCCTGGTGGTAGTCCTCGGCGGGCCAGTAGTTGTCACGCAACACGGCCTCAGTGACCACCGGGCTGCGCCACTGCGGGTTCTGGCGCACGGTGTCCAACCAGGCCCGCACCTCGGCCAGCTGGGCCTCGTCCTGGCAATAGATGCCACTGCGGTACTGGGTGCCCACGTCGTTGCCTTGGCGGTTCAGGGTGGTCGGGTCGTGGATCACAAAGAAGATCTCCAGCAACTGGGTCAGGCTGATCACCTCGGGATCAAACACCAGCTGCACCACCTCGACGTGGCCGGTGGTGCCGCTGCACACCTGCTCGTAGGTGGGGCGCAAGACCTGCCCGTTGCAGTACGCGGACTCGACGTCGAGCACGCCTTTGACGCGCACATACACCGCTTCCGTGCACCAGAAGCAACCGCCGCCCAGGGTGATGGTTTGTGAAGCCATGGAATCTTTCCGTAGTCAGGATGTCAGACGGGCTCCACTTTAGCCCCTGTCCCATACCTGAATGTGGCCAGGGTCAAGGCTGCCGTGACCGCCGATCCCGCCTGAAACTTGACGAGCGGCAAAGCCGAACGGTATATTACTAACCGACCAGTCATTAACGTCATGCCCCTCTCCAAGTTCACCTGTTGCCCCCTGGCCGAGAGCCAGGCCAAGCGCGAGCGCCGCAAGGAAGCCCGCCCCGGGGAACTGCTGGCCGCCGCCCTGGACCTGTTTGTCGAGAAGGGCTTTGCCGCCACGCGCGCCGAAGAAGTCGCGGCGCGGGCCGGGGTGTCCAAGGGCACCCTTTTCCTGTACTTCGGCAGCAAGGAAGAACTGTTCAAGGCCGTGGTGCGTGAAAATATCTCGGGCCGCTTCACCGAATGGGAAGCCGAACTCACCACCTTCACCGGCACCACCAGCGAGATGCTGGCCTATGCCATGCGCAGTTGGTGGGAGCGGGTGGGCATGACCAAGGCCTCAGGCATCACCAAGCTGATGATGAGCGAGGCGCGCAACTTCCCTGAAATCGCCGAGTTCTACCAGCAAGAAGTCATCTTGCCCGGCCACGAGCTGATTCGCCGCATCCTGCAGCGTGGCATCGAGCGCGGCGAATTCCGGGTGCTGGACCTCGAGCACGCGGTCTACAGCGTGATCGCCCCGATGATTTTCATGATGATGTGGAAGCATTCGGTGGGCGCCTGCGCCCCGGCCTCATTCGAGATGCACCCCGAGTTGTTCATCAACCAGCAAATTGAATTGCTGCTGCACGGCCTCACCGGCGCTGGCCAGCCCGTCGCGCCCCGGGCGTGACCCCATTTCCTGAAGAAAAGCACACGAGACACCATGAACGCACCGAGCACCCGGCGGACAAGACCCTGGATCAAATGGCTTCTGATCGTTTTGGTGCTCGCAGCCCTCACGGCGGGGGTGCTGCGCGCGCTGGCGGCGCGCAAGGCGCAGCAGGCGGCGGTGACGGCCGCGGCCAGCCAGGCGCAGGCCTTGGTGGTCGAACTGGCCCCGGGCGATGTGCTGGCGGCGCAGACGCGTGAACTCCACCTCGGCCTGCCCGTGTCGGGGGCCCTGCGGGCCATCCACTCGGCCTTCATCCGCACCCGTGTGCCCGGCGAGTTGCAGGACCTCAAGGTGCGCGAAGGCGACGCCGTGCAGGCCGGCCAGGTGCTGGCCCGCATCGAGGTCACCGAGTTCCAGTTCCGCCTGCGCCAAGCACAGGACCAGGCCGAATCGGCCAAGGCCCAGATCGACATCGCCCAACGCCAGTACAACAACAACAAGGCGCTGGTGGCCCAGGGCTTCATTTCGCAAACCGCGCTGGACACCTCGCAAGCCACACTCAACTCGGCCATCTCGACCTACAGGGCCGCGCAGGCGGCGGCCGAAGTCTCGCGCAAGGCCTACGACGACACGGTGCTCAAGGCCCCCATCAGCGGCCTGGTGGCGCAGCGCCTGGCCCAGCCCGGCGAGCGCCTGCCCATCGACACCCGGGTGCTGGAGATCGTCGACCTGAGCCAGCTGGAGCTTGAAGCCACCTTCAGCCCGGCGGAATCGCTGGCGCTGCGCGTGGGCCAACGGGCCCGCTTGAGCATCGAACAAGGCCAGGGGGCCAGCCAGACCGTGGGCGCCACGGTGTCGCGCATCAACCCCAGCACCCAGGCCGGCAGCCGCAGCGTGGTGGCCTACCTGACGCTCGACAAGCCCGGCCCCGGCGGCCCGGTGCTGCGCCAGGGCCTGTTCGCCCAAGGCCTGCTGGAGACCGACAAGGTCCGTTCGATCGCCCTGCCCCTGAGCGCCGTGCGCACCGACAAGCCGCGGCCCTATGTGCAGGTGGTCGAACAGGACACAGTGCGCCACCGGCCCGTGCAGCTGGGGCAGCGCGGTGAACTGGACCAAAGCCCCTGGGTGGCGGTGCAAGGCGTGAACGAAGGCGCCCAGGTGCTGCAAGGCGCGGTCGGCCCGCTGCGCGAAGGCACGGCCGTGCGCTTCACCGGCGTGGCGGCCACGCCAGCGGGCGGTGCGGCTTCGGCCACACCGGCCGGTTCGCCCTCGACGGCTTCCCCGACGCCGGCAACTGCCCGCTGACCCGCCATGTGGTTCACCCAAGTCAGCCTCAAGAACCCCGTCTTCGCCACCATGGTCATGCTGGCCCTGGTGGTGCTGGGCCTGTTCTCGTACCAGCGCCTCAACGTCGACCAGTTCCCCAACATCGACTTTCCGGTGGTGGTGGTCAGCACCGACTACCCCGGCGCCTCGCCCGAGATCGTGGAGAGCGAAGTCACCAAGAAGGTCGAAGAAGGCGTCAACGCGATTGCGGGCATCAATGCCCTGACCTCGCGCACCTACCAGGGCCAGTCGGTGGTGATCATCGAGTTCCAGCTGCACATCGATGGCCGCAAGGCGGCCGAGGACGTGCGCGAAAAGGTCGCTGCGATCCGCCCGAACTTCCGCACGGAGGTCAAAGAACCCCGCGTGCTGCGTTTTGACCCGGCCAGCCGCGCGGTGTGGTCGCTGGCCGTGCTGCCCTCGACCCAGCCCGGCCAGGGCACCCCCATGAGCCCGGTGGAACTCACCAACTGGGCCGACCAGGTGCTCAAGAAGCGGTTGGAGAACGTGCGTGGCGTGGGCTCGGTGACCCTGGTGGGCGGCACCAAGCGCGAAATCAACATCTACCTCAACCCGGCGGCGCTGGAGTCGTTTGGCATCACCGCCGACCAGGTGGCCAGCGCGGTCCGCAACGAGAGCCAGGACCTGCCGGTGGGTGCCGTGCGCTCGCTGACGCAGGAGCGCGTGGTGCAGGTGGAGGCCCGCATGCAGCGGCCCGAGGACTTTGGCCGCATCATCGTGGCGCGCCGCGGCGGCAGCCCGGTGCGGGTGGAACAACTCGCGCGCGTCAGCGACGGCGCCCAGGAGATCGACAACCTGGCGCTCTACAACGGCCAGCGCACCCTGCTGCTGTCGGTGCAAAAGGCGCAGGACGAAAACACCATCCAGGTCGTGGACGGCCTGGTCCGCACCGTGGCCGAGCTGCAAAACCAGCTGCCCCCGGGCGTGCAGCTGCAACCCATTCTGGACGCCTCGCGCCCCATCCGTGTGGCGGTGGACAACGTGCAACGCACCCTGATCGAGGGCGCGGTGCTGACCGTGCTGATCGTGTTCCTGTTCCTGAACTCCTGGCGCTCGACCCTGATCACCGGCTTGACGCTGCCGATTGCCTTGATCGGCACCTTCCTGTTCATGAACCTGTTCGGCTTCACCATCAACATGATCACGCTGATGGCGCTGTCGCTGTGCGTGGGCTTGCTGATCGACGATGCCATCGTGGTGCGCGAGAACATCGTGCGCCATGTGCAGATGGGCAAAGGCGCCTACCAGGCCTCGCTGGAGGGCACGCAGGAGATCGGACTCGCGGTGCTGGCGACCACGCTGTCCATCGTGGCGGTGTTTTTGCCGATTGGCTTCATGCAGGGCATCATCGGCAAGTTCTTCCACGAGTTCGGCATCACCATCGTCGCGGCGGTGCTGATTTCGATGTTCGTGAGCTTCACCCTGGACCCGATGCTGTCGTCCATCTGGCACGACCCCAGCATCCACGCGCATGGCGAGAAGCGCGCCCCGGTGGGCTTTTACGACAAGACCATCGGCCGCGTCACCGGCTGGTTTGACGACGCCACCGAGCGCCTGGCCGAGGGCTACCAGAGCCTGCTGCGCTGGGCCCTGGGCCACCGGCTGATGACGCTGGGCCTGGCGGTGGTGATCTTTGTGCTGAGCGTGGTCATGGTGCCGCTGCTGGGCACCGAGTTCGTGCCCAAGGCCGACTTCTCCGAAACCTCGCTGAACTTCTACACCCCGGTGGGTTCGTCGCTCGAGGCCACCGAGGCCAAGGCGCGCCAGGTCGAGTCCATCGTGCGTGAATTCCCCGAGGTGCGCTTCACCCTGGCCACCATCAACACCGGCAATGCCCAAGGCAAGATGTACGCCAGCGTCTACGTGCGCCTGGTCGACCGCGCCCAGCGCAGTCGCAGCGTCGACACGCTGTCGGCGGTGCTGCGCGAGCGCCTGCGCCAGGTGCCCGGCATCACGGTCACCCATGTGGGCCTGCTGGACTCGGTGGGCGGCAACAAGCAGGTCGAATTCTCGCTGCAAGGCCCCGACCTCAAGGAACTGGAGCGCCTGAGCCGCCTGGTGATGGAGCGCGTGCGCCCGATCCCCGGCCTGGTGGACCTGGACTCCAGCGTCAAGGACGGCGTGCCGCAAATCTCGGTGCTGCTGCGCCGCGATGCGGCCTCGGACCTGGGACTCAACGTGGGTCAGCTGGGCAAGTCGCTGCGCCTGCTGGTGGCGGGTGAGACCGAAGGCACCTGGCGCGCGCCCGACGACCAGACCTATGACATCAACGTGCGCCTGGCCCCCGACGCCCGCAACGCCCCCGAGGACCTCGAGCGCCTGCCCTTTGCGCTGAGCCAGGCCGCCGACGGCAGCAGCCGCGTGGTGCGCCTGAACCAGATCGCCCAGGTCACCGAATCGCTGGGCAGCAACCAGATCAACCGCCGCGACCTGATGCGCGAAGTGGCCATCAACGCCAACGTCTACCAGCGCTCGGCCGGTGAGGTGTCGGGCGACATCAAGAAGGCGCTGGAGGGCATGCAGCTGCCGCCGGGCTACCGCTACAGCTTCAGCGGTTCGGCCAAGAACATGGCGGAATCGTTTGGCTACGCGGTCTCGGCCCTGGCGCTGGCCATCATCTTCATCTACATGATCCTGGCCAGCCAGTTCAAGAGCTTCCTGCAGCCCCTGGCCCTGATGACGTCGCTGCCCCTGACGCTGATCGGTGTGGTGCTGGCCTTGCTGATGTTTGGCTCGACGCTGTCGATGTTCTCGATCATCGGGGTGGTGATGCTGATGGGCCTGGTGACCAAGAACGCGATTCTGCTGGTCGACTTCGCCATCCGGGCGCGCGAGGACAGCGTGGACGCCCAGGGCCAGCGCGTGCCCGGGCTGGAACGCTCGGCCGCCCTGCTGCTGGCCGCCCGGGTGCGCCTGCGCCCGATCCTGATGACCACGCTGGCCATGATCTTCGGCATGGTGCCGCTGGCCTTCGCGATCACCGAAGGCTCCGAACAGCGCGCCCCCATGGGCCAGGCCGTGATCGGCGGGGTCATCACCTCGTCCTTGCTGACCCTGGTGGTGGTGCCGGTGGTGTATTGCTACATGGACGATTTGGCTTCTTGGGCCCGTCGTGTGCTGGGCCGCGGCCAAACCCCGGCCAGCCCGCCTAAAATCGACGGTTTGTCGTGATCCAACGCCGGAGTACCCCACCATGTCACAGCCCATGAACCTCGCCCAAGCCCGCTTCAACATGATCGAACAGCAGATCCGCCCCTGGGAGGTGCTGGACCCTGAAATCCTGGCGCTGCTCAACGAAATCCACCGCGAGGACTACCTGCCCCTGGCCAGCAAGGCCCTGGCCTTTGTGGACATGGAAGTGCCGCTGCCGGGCGGCCAGTCGATGCTGGCCCCGCGCGTGGAAGCCCGCGCCCTGCAGGACCTGAAGGTGCAAAAGCATGAGAAGGTGCTGGAAGTCGGCGCCGGCTCCGGTTTCATGGCCGCCCTGCTGGCCCACCGCGCGCAGCGCGTGATCTCGCTCGAGATCAACCCCGAACTGGCTGAATTCGCGCGCAGCAACCTGCAAAAGGCCGGCGTCAGCAACGCCGAAGTGCGTGTTGCCGACGGCGCCCGCGACGTGCAGGCCGACGGCCCCTTTGACGTCATCGTGCTCAGCGGCTCGGTGGCCGAAGTGCCCGCCTCCCTGCTGAACCAACTCAAGGTCGGTGGCCGCCTGTTCGCCATCGTCGGCTACGAGCCCGTGATGCGCGCCACCGTCATCACCCGTGACAGCGACAAGAACTTCAGCACCGTGCAGCCCTGGGACACCGTGGCCACGCGTCTGCAAAACTTCCCCGAGCCTTCGCGCTTCAAACTCTGACCTCAACAGGAACCCTGGAATGATCACCCAAGTCCGTCCCGCCAGCCTCAGTGCCTGGCTCCACAGCGTCAGCGACGCCCAGCCTGTCGTGCTGGACGTGCGCGAGCCCTGGGAACTGCAAACCGCCAGTGTGCGGCCGACGGATTTTCGGCTGATCAGCATTCCCATGAACGAGATTCCGGCGCGACTGGCTGAACTGGATCCGGCCACCCCCGTGGCCTGCCTGTGCCACCACGGGGCCCGCAGCCTTCGCGTCGCCGCCTTCCTGGCGGAGAACGGATTTGAGAACGTCGTGAACATCGCCGGCGGCATCCATGCCTGGTCGGTGGAGCGTGACCCCGAAGTCCCCGTTTATTGAACTTGCTTGGAGTGCCTCGTCCATGTTGTCTTCTTTGTTTGCCTTGCGGCAGATTCCCGCCTGCCTGGGCCTCGGCCTGCTGACCGCCCTGGCCCTGCCCAGCGCCCAGGCTCAAAGCCTGGTTGACCTGTACCAGATCGCGCGCGACTACGACGCGTCCTACCGTGCCGCGCGGGCGCAGTTCGACGCCACCGTGGCCCGGGCCGACCAATCCAAGTCCATGCTGCGCCCCACCGTGGGCCTGCAAAGCACGGTCACCCGGAGCCAGGTGTCGGGTTACATCGACAGCGTGCCCTACTTCAAGCACCCCTACGGACAACGGCAAAACGGCGTCAGCCTGAGCCAGCCGCTGTACCGCCCGGGCAACCTGGCGTCCTACCGCCAGGGCGAAAAGCTGCTGATCCAGGCCGATGCCCAGTTGGCCCTGGCCGAGCAGGACCTGATCGTGCGCGTCAGCCAGGCCTACTTCGACGTGCTGGCCGCTCAGGACACCCTGGTGTTTGTGCGCGCCCAGAAGGCGGCGGTGCAAGAGCAGTTGGCGTCGGCCAAACGCAACTTTGAAGTCGGCACGGCGACCATCACCGACGCCCGCGAAGCGCAGGCGCGCGAGGACCTGGTCATCAGCCAGGAGATCGCGGCGCAGAACGAAGTGCGCGTCAAGCAGCTGTTCCTGGACCAGCTGGTGGGCCGCAGCGACACCAAGCCCCTGCCCCTGCAAGCGCAGGTCACCCTGCCCACGCTGCCCTCGGAGCGCGTCGAGTCGTGGGTAGAGAGCGCCCAGGAGCACCCCAGCGTGCAATTGGCCCAAACCGCCCTGGACGTGGCCTCGCTCGAGATCGCCAAGGCCGAAGCGGGCGAAAAGCCCACCCTGGACCTGACCGGCAGCTACGGTGTGGCACACAACATCGACGGCTCCAGCGTGGCCCCGACGAGCCGGGCCAACTCGCGCATCACGCAGGCCTCGGTGGGCCTGACGCTGAACATCCCGCTGTACGCGGGCGGTGCCCTGCAAGCCAAGGTGCGGGAAGCCCTGTCCCTGCACGAGAAAGCCAGCGCCGACCTCGAAACCGCGCGCCGCAGCACGGCCCAGGCCACCCGCACGGCCTTCTACGGCGTGCAATCGGGCACCAGCCAGGTCAAGGCCCTGCAAGCGGCCGAACTGTCGAGCCAGAGCGCCTTGGACGCCAACACGCTGGGCTACAAGGTGGGGGTGCGCATCAACATCGACGTGCTGAACTCGCAAAGCCAGCTCTACCAGACCAAACGCGATCTGGCGCTGGCCCGTTACAACGTGCTGCTGGGCGGCCTCAAGCTGCGCCAGGCCAACGGCAGCCTCAAGCCCGACGACCTGCAGACCGTCAACGCCCTGCTGCAGCCCTGAACGGGCCGCGGGCGGGCGGGCCGCGCCCGGGGGGCTCTGGCGCCGGCCCCTGGTCCCGGGGCCCCAGCCCCGGCACAAGCAGCCCGGGCTGGAACCGCCCCCTCCCGCCAACCCCGGTCTGCGCGCCGGGGTTTGGCGTTTTGGGGGAGCTTCAAGCCAACAGTTCAGCAGCCGCGCGGGCGGTCCGGCCCGCCGCGCCGCGGTGCGCCGCGGCGAAAGCCCGGGCCGCCTCGGTGGCCGTGCGCAGGTCTTCGGGCTGGGCCAGCAGGCCGTGCAGGCCTTGCAGCGCGGCCGCCATGTCGGCCACCCGCCAGCCCGCCCCGGCGGCCAGGGACAGGGCCGCAGCGTCGGCAAAATTGAAGGTGTGCGGCCCCATCAGCACCGGGCAGCCACAAGCGGCCGCCTCGATCAGGTTCTGCCCCCCCAGGGGCTCGAAACTGCCCCCCAGCAAAGCCACCTGGCTCAGGCTGTAGTACAGCGTCATTTCGCCGAGGGAATCGCCCAGCCACAGGTCGGCGGTCGGTGGCAGCGGCCCCCCGTCGGCCCACACCTCGGCCGGCCACTGGCTGCGCCGCAGCACGCTCAGGCCCGCGGCCTGGCATTGGGTGGCCACGGCGTCAAAGCGCTGCGGGTGCCGCGGCACCAGCAACCACTGCACCCCGGGCAGCGGCGGCGATTGGCGCAGGGCCGCCAGCCACAGCGCTTCCTCGCCCTCGCGCGAGCTGGCCAGCAACACCACCCGCTGGCCGCGCTCAGCCTGCAGGCGCCGCGCCAGGGCCTGACCCAGGGCCTGCTGCTGCGGCTCAGGCCGGGCATCGAACTTGACGTTGCCCAACACCGACTGCACCGGCGCACCCAAGCGGCGCAGGCGCTGGGCATCGTCCTCGGTCTGGGCCCACACCGCGCGAAAACCGCGGTAGGCGGGCCCGCTGAGCGCGCTCAGGCGCTGGGCGGCGGCCAGAGATCGCTCGTTGAGCCGCGCATTGGCCAGGGCCAGGGGCACGCCGTGGGCCTGGCAGCCGGCCACCAGGTTGGGCCAGACCTCGGTTTCCATCAGCAGGCCCAGCACGGGCTGGAAATGGCTCAGGAACCGGCCCACTGCGGCCGGGGTGTCCCAGGGTTGCCAGACTTGCAAGTCACCGTCGCGCAGCAGGCGTTGGCCCTCGGCGCGCCCGGTGGCCGTGCCGTGGGTCAGCAGCAGCCGAAACGGCCAGCCCCGCTGCGCCCATTCGGCGCGCAAGGCCTCGATCAGGAGGCCGGCCGCCCGGGTCTCGCCCAGCGAGACCGCGTGCACCCAGACCCAGCCGCTGCTGGGCGGTGTGCCGTAATGCCCAAAGCGCTCTTCGATGTGGGCCAGGTAGCCTGGTTCGGTGCGGCCACGGCGCGCCAGCTTGCGGCGCAACAGCGGCTGCGCTGCCCACATCGCCAGGCTGTAAAGCCCGCGGACGAGGCTCATGCGCCCCACCCGGCCAGGTTCAGGGTGGGCGGGACGCCGTCGGTACCCAGGGGGCGCATCAGTGGGCCGCGCTGCCCACTTGGGCATCGGGCTTCACGCTGTGCAGGAGGGCCAGCATGTCGCCCTCGATGCGGGCCAGCGCGTCGGCGTTCTGGCCTTCAAAGCGCAGCACCAGCACCGGCGTGGTGTTGGACGCCCGGATCAGGCCAAAGCCGTCCGACCAGTCCACCCGCAGGCCGTCAATGGTGGCGATCTGCGGGGCCACGCTGGCACCCCGGGCTGCAGCGCGGGCGGCCAGGAAGGCGGGCGCGGCGGCCTGCAGTTCGGTGCTCACGCGGTGCGGTTCGCCTTCGGCGCAGGCCACGTTGAGTTCCGGTGTCGAATGGCTTTGCGGCAGGCCGTTGAGCACCGCGTTGCCATCGGGCGAGCGGCTCAGGATTTCGAGCAGGCGGCAACCGGCGTAGGTGCCGTCGTCAAAGCCGAACCAGCGCTCCTTGAAGAAGATGTGGCCGCTCATTTCGCCGCCCAGGGGGGCGTTGGTCTCGCGCATGCGGGCCTTGATCAGCGAGTGACCGGTCTTGAACATCACCGGCACGCCACCGGCGGCAGCGATCTCGGGCGCCAAGCGCTGGGTGCACTTGACGTCAAAAACAATCTCACCGCCCGGCACGCGGCTCAGCACGTCGCGTGCGAACAGCATCATCTGGCGGTCGGGGAAGATGTTCTGGCCGTCCTTGGTGACGATGCCCAGGCGGTCACCGTCGCCGTCAAAGGCCAGGCCCAGTTCGGCGTCGCCAGCCTTCAGCGCTGCGATCAGGTCGTTCAGGTTTTCGGGCTTGCTGGGGTCCGGGTGGTGGTTGGGGAAGTTGCCATCCACCTCGCTGAACAGCTCAGTGACCTCGCAGCCCAGCGCGCGGAAGATGCTTGGGGCGGTGGCGCCGGCAATGCCGTTGCCCGAATCCACCACGATCTTCATCGGGCGGGCCAACTTGACATCGCCGACGATGCGGTCGATGTAGGCCGGCGTCACATCGGCCTGGCGCACGCTGCCACCGGCGCGGCGCGGGGCGCTGTCGGCCTCCATGGTGCGGCGCAGGGCCTGGATCTCTTCGCCATAGATGGCCTTGCCAGCCAACACCATCTTGAAACCGTTGTAGTCCTTGGGGTTGTGGCTGCCCGTGACCTGGATGCCGCTGCGGCACAGGGTGCTGGCGGCAAAGTACAGCATCGGGGTGGTCACCGCGCCGACATCGATCACCTCGATGCCCGCGGCCACCAGGCCACGCACCAGGGCTTGCACCAGGGACGGGCCGCTGAGGCGGCCGTCACGGCCCACCGCGACCGTGGTTTCGCCCTGCGCCAAGGCAGCGGCCCCAAAGGCCAGCCCCAGCCCTTCGGCGACGCTTTCGTTGAGGGTGCTGGGCACAATGCCGCGGATGTCGTAGGCCTTGAAGATCGCTGCGTTGACTTGCATGGATGGTGTTCGGTGTGACAAGTTGATGAAGCGCCGGCCCCCCTCTTCCACTCCCTGGGCCAAACCGGCAAACGGGCTCGATTGTAGGGGGCGCGCCTCGGCGAAACGGCAAAAGACAAGCGCAGCGTTAGATCAGGATCAGGTCCGAAAACGGCCAGCCAGCAGCCCGGGCGCTGCGTATCATCGCCTCACCATGTCCTCCAAAGCCCCCGCCCCCCGGCTTGCAAGCACCGTGCCCAAGGCCGCCTCAGCCCCCCGTGTCCGCCGCCCGGCCCGGTCCGCTGAGCCGCCACCGCGGGCGGCTTCAGCGGCGCCTGCAAGCGGGGCGGAGGCGAGCTGGCGGCCCTTGAGCGAGGATGCCGACGCCTGCTACCTGGCCTTGCAGACCCGCGACGCCCGCTTCGACGGCCGCTTTTTCACCGGGGTCACCAGCACCGGCATCTACTGCCGCCCGGTGTGTGCGGTGCGGGCGCCCAAACGCGAAAACTGCCGCTTCTTCGATTTGGCGGCCCAAGCCGAGCAGGCGGGCTTTCGCCCCTGCCTGCGCTGCCGCCCCGAACTCGCGCCCCAGGCCAATGCCTGGTCGCACACCGACGCGACGCGCCTGCTGGCCGCCGAGGCCACGCGGTGGCTTGACGATCCCGCGCACTGGCCCCGCCTGGGCCGGGACAGCGCCGCCGCGGGGACCGAGTCGCCCGTGATGGCGCGCCTGGCCAGCCGCCTGGGCATCAGCGACCGCCACCTGCGGCGCCTGTTCGACAGCGTGCTGGGCGTGTCGCCCCTGCAATACCTGCAAACCCGCCGCCTGCTGAGCGCCAAGCAGTTGCTGACCGACACCGACCTGCCGATCACCGAGGTGGCCCAGGCCAGCGGCTTTGCCAGCCTGCGGCGCTTCAACGCGGCCTTTGTGGCGCACTACGGCCTCGCCCCCAGCCAGTGGCGGCGCCCGCCCCCCCCACCCGGCCACCCACCCGGCCACGTCGCCGTCACGCCGGCCACGACCTCCCCGTCCGCCCGCCCGCGCGCCCAGGCGGTCGGCACGCTGGCCCCCGCCGGGGTGCGCCTGGGCTACCGACCGCCCTATGACCTGGACACGCTGGGCCGCTTCATGGCAGCCCGAGCGGTGGCGGGGCTCGAAACCGTCGAGCGCAGCCCCGGCAGCCTGTGCCTGACGCGCACCCTGCACGGCGCCAGCGTGGGCCACGAGGCCCGGCCCATGGGCTGGTTGCAGGTGCGTTGGCAGGCCGATCGCCACCGGGTGCAACTGAGCGTCAGTGACGCCCTGCAAGCCGCGCTGCCCAGCCTGATCCGCCGCGTGCGCCAATGGCTGGACCTGGACGCCGACCCCGCCGCCATCGACGCGGTGCTGGCCCCGCATTTCGGGCCCCTGAACGGCCTGCGCGTGCCCGGCGCCCTGGACGGCTTTGAGCTGGCGGTGCGCGCCATCCTGGGCCAGCAGGTCACCGTGGCCGCGGCCCGCACCCTGGTGCAGCGCGTGGTGCACCGCTGGGGGGCCACCGTGCCGGTGCAGGCCGGTTGGCCTGCGGGCCTGAGCCACGGTTTTCCGACGCCCGCCACGCTGGCCGGCCAGGGCGATGGCCAGGCCCTGTGTGCCGAACTCGGCGCGCTGGGCGTGGTGCGGCAGCGCCAGCAGGCCATCCTGGCGCTGGCCCGCGCCGTGCAGTCGGGCGAACTGGTGCTGGACGGCAGCGCCCCGCTGGCCGCCACCCTGGCCAGCCTGCAAGCCCTGCCCGGGGTGGGCGACTGGACCGCCCAGTACATCGCGATGCGGGCCCTGCGCTGGCCCGATGCGTTTCCTGCGGGCGATGTGGTGTTGCAGAACGCACTGGGCACCCGCCAACCCTCAGACCGCGCGCCCACCAGCCGCCCGTCACCGCGCGCGGCCGCGTTGGCCACAGAAGCCGCGTCCGCCCCATGGCGACCTTGGCGCAGCTATGCTGTGGTCCGAATTTGGGAGCACGGCGCACCGCGCCCCCCGTCACCTTGAGGGACCGGCACAGGTCCCCGCTCTCCACCCCTTTTCACCCCCGTCTCCAGCAGGTTCACCCATGCCCTCCTCTGCCCCCACCCCGGCGCCCGCGCCGCTGCAACTGGCCTTTGACAGCCCCTTGGGCGCCCTGCACGTCGCTGCCACCGAGCGCGGTGTGTGCGGTGTTTGGTTCCTGGGGCAGCGACACGCCCCGGCCCAGCTGACCGGCCCATCGGCCTGGGCGGAAGCGCCGCAGCACCCACTGTTGTGCCAGGCACGCGACCAGTTGCTGGACTACCTGAACGGCGAAAGCACCGGCTTTGATTTGCCGCTGGACCTGAGCCAGGGCACGCCGTTCCAGCGCGCCGTGTGGCAGGCCTTGCGCGACATTCCCCGTGGCCGTTGCCTGGGCTACGGGGCCCTGGCCAGCCAATTGGGCCGACCGCAGGCCGCACGGGCCGTGGGGGCTGCGGTGGGCCGCAACCCGGTGTCGGTGATCGTGCCCTGCCACCGCGTGCTGGGGGCGGACGGCAGCCTGACCGGTTACGCGGGCGGCCTTGAACGCAAGACCGCACTGCTGCGCCTGGAGGGGTTTGCGCGGCCCGAGCAGCCCACGCGCGCCCCGCAAGCCCACCGTCGGGCTCGTGCCCCCTCGCCCCAGGCGCCCCTGTTCGGCGGGGTTGGCGCATGAAGTGGGGTTGGAGCCTCGAATACCTGGTGCTCGCGGCCCTGTGGGGCGCGTCCTTTTTGTTCATGCGCCTGGGGGCCATGGAATTTGGCCCGATGGTCACCGCGGGCCTGCGTGTCACGCTGGCCACGCTGTTCCTGTGGCCGATCATGGTGATGCGCGGGCAGTGGCCCGCGCTGCGACAGCACTGGCGCCCGATCCTGCTGGCGGGGGTGATCAACTCGGCCGTGCCCTTTGCGCTGTACGCCTGGGCGGTGCTGTCGATCAACACCGGCCTGGCATCGATCCTCAACGCCACCACCCCCTTGTGCGGCGCCCTGCTGGCCTGGCTGTGGCTGGGCGAGCGCCCGGGCAGCAGCAAGGCCACGGGCCTGGCCATCGGCTTTGCCGGCGTGGCTTTGCTGGCCGCGGGCAAAGCCAGCTTCAAGCCGGGGGGCACGGGCCTGGCCATCCTGGCCTGCCTGGCGGCCACGCTGTGCTACGGCTGGGCCGCCACCTTCACCCGGCGCCACCTCAGTGGGGTGCCCGCCCTGGCCCTGGCCACGGGCAGCCAACTGGGCTCGGCCCTGGTGCTGCTGCTGCCCACCTGGTGGCTGTGGCCCGAGACCCCGCCCAGCGCAGCGGCCTGGGCCTCGGTGGCCGCGATTGCGGTGTTTTGCACCGGCATCGCCTACATCCTGTACTTCCGGCTGATCGAGCACGCGGGCCCGGCACGGGCGCTGACCGTGACCTTTGTCACCCCCCTGTTTGCCGTGTTGTACGGCAGCGTGTTCCTGCAAGAACAGATCACCGCCTGGATGGTGGGCTGTGGTCTGGTCATTGTCTGTGGCACCGCCCTGTCAACCGGGTTGATCCGGATTGGCCGCCCGACTTCGAGAACCCTTTAACGGTTTTACACTAGGCTTGTAAAAATCCGCGGCCGGGCCCCACCGGTTCGGCCGACGGCAGGGCGTGTGGCCTCGAACGCTTCCCGGCATGGGTTCGAGGCCCACCAACCCCGCCCGCGGGGTGCTGGGGGGCACCGTGGCCTGAAGTAGCGGGCACGCCCCCAGGGCCGCACGGGCTGGGCTCAAGGTGGCCAGGTGCCACCCTCGACAACAACGATGAGGTGTCCGGGTGATCGATTTTCCGCTTGAGGTAGCGGTCAACAGCGGTGTCATGGCGACCGTGGTGGGAACGCTTTTGCTGCTGCCCCCCCAATGGCTGATCGCGCCCCACAGGCGCCAGCGCTGGTTGATTGCGCTGCTGCTGGGGGTCGCCACCACCATCGCTATGTTCTGGGCCCCGGTGACGGGTCACGACACCGAAGCCGCGCTGCGCCCCGCCTACCTGTCGCTGGCCGTCTTCCTGCTGGGTCGCCAGATCGGTTTGCAAGCCGCGATCCTGCCCGCCGCCACCGCGCTGTTGCTGCAATTGCCACACACCTGGGGACACCTCGCCACCATGGGGCTGGTGCTGGTGTGGTCGGAAGTCTGCCGGGCGCTCTACCACCGGCGCAACACCCGCTGGCAACTTTGGCTGTCCCTGGTGATGCTGGCGGCCGGGGTACAGGTGGTGGTGATGCTGGGCCACCGGCTCCAATGGCTGGGGCCGCTGGAAGGCACCAACCTGTGGCGTTTCATGGCCAGTACATTGCTGTTGGGGATCTGCCTGGAGCTGCTGCTGGGCCGGGCCCGCTATGAGGTGCAACTCAAAAGCCGCGAGAGTGAGTTGCTGCAGGTGCTCGACGCCTCGGGCGGGGGGCGCTGGATCTGGGAACCCAAAGACAACAAGACCACCTTCCAGGGCCATTTTTACGATCAGTTCGACGTCAAGGGCCCGACCGGCGAGGACGCCTGGCTGACCTGGCAAGGCCTCTGGCACCCCGAGGATATCGCCCGCCTGTCAGCCCTTCGGGACAGCGTGCAGCAGCGCGAGAACGACAACTTCGAGGCCGAATTCCGGGTGCGCGACCGCCAGGGCCGTTGGCGCTGGGTGCTGGCCCGGGGCCGGGTGGTGGAACGCAATGCCCAAGGCGAATCGCTGCGGGTGGTGGGCATGCACCACGACGTGACGTCGGGCCACGAGGCGCGCGACGCCCTGCTGCTGTCGCAAACCAAGTTCCAAACCATTTACGAGGCCCTGCCCGACGCGGCCGGCATCACCCGGGTCAGCGATGGCACCTACATCGAGGTCAACCCCGCCTTCTGCCGCCTGATTGGCCGCCAGCGCGACGAGGTGATCGGTCGCCGCTCCCTCGACCTGAACATCTGGGACAGCCCCCAAGAGCGGGCCAAGCTGCTGCAGGTGTTCCACGAGAAAGGCCAGGTCGACAGCCTGCCCCTGCTGGCCCGATCGGGCGATGGCCGCCCCATCCCCGGCCGCATCTCGGCGCGCCAGATCAACATGGAAGGGGAACCCAGCTTCATCTTCCTGTTCCACGACATGAGCGAGCACCAGGCCATGCAGGCCCAGTTGGTGCATGTCAACGCCCTGCTCCAGCAGGCCGGGCGCATTGCCCGCCTGGGGGTCTGGGAAGACTCTCCGCGGCGCGAGGAATGCTATTGGTCCGAGGTCTGCTACGAGCTGCATGGCCGCTCACCCGCTGACGGACCGCCAAGCGACTACTGCGCTGAGTTCGTGGCCCCGCCCTACCAGGCGCGCTTCCGCGAACTGATGCGCCGCTGCGTGCAGTCGCAACGGCCGTTCGAGGAAGAGCTGGAAATCATCCGCAGCGACGGCCGCCAACTCTGGATCCTGGCCATGGCCGAGCCGGTGCTGATCGGTGGCGCGGTGCAGCGGGTGCGCGGGGTGATCCGCGACATCGACGAGGCCAAACGCAGCCTGGACCGGCTGCGCCAGTCCGAGGAGCGCTTTGCGCGCATCTTCCGCGCCATCCCCGACCCGATGGGAATCTCACGCAAATCCGACGGCCATTACCTCGACGTCAACCCCGCATGGGAACAAACCATGGGCGTGCCGCGCGCCGAGGCGCTGTCGGGCCAGTCGGTGGTGGAGATGGGCCTGTACACGCTGGCCGAGCGCACCGCGCTGGTCAATGCGGCCAGCGAAGCCGGCGTGCTCAATGCGTTTGAGATCAACTTCACGCCGCGCGACGGCCAGGTGCGCACGGCCCTGCAGTCGATGCAAAGCATCGAGATGGATGGCGTCGAGTGCTGGCTGTTTGGCCTCAAGGACATCACCGAACGCAAGCGGGCCGAGCGCCTGGTGCAAGAGCGCGAAGCGCTGCTGTCGCTGACCATCGAAGCCGCCGCCCTGGCCCTGTGGGACCTGAACATGGTAACGGTCGAGGTCACCGGCGACCGCCACTGGCGTGAACTGCGCGGTCTGCCCGCGGTTCAGGGCGACCCGCCCAGCGAGCCCTGGGACGATGTCGTGCACCCGGACGACCGCCAGACCGCGGTGGCGGCCCTGGCGCGCCACCAGGCCAACCCGCACCAGCCCTTCGATGTCACCTTGCGGCTGAAGCACGCCGAGGGGGGCTCGCGCTGGGTGCGCAACCTGGGCCGCGTGATCGCACATTCATCCAAAGGCGCCCCGCTGCGCATGGTGGGGGTGGCGCTGGACGTCACGCGCCAGCGCGAGCAGGAAGACCAGCTGCAGAAAATGGCGCATTTCGACGCCCTGACCGGTCTGCCCAACCGGGTGCAACTGGCCCAGGCGCTGGACCACGCGATGCAGCAGGCGCGCCAGACCGGTGGCCTGCTGGGCGTGGCCTACCTCGACCTCGACGGGTTCAAGCCGGTCAACGACCGGCTTGGCCACGGCATCGGCGACCAGTTGTTGATCGAGATCGCGCGCCGCCTGCAAGGAGGGGTGCGACCACAAGACCTGGTGGCCCGCCTTGGGGGTGACGAGTTCGTGATCCTGCTCAGCAACCCGGGTTGCCTCAGCGATTGCGAAACCATGCTGAACCGCCTGATGAACCGCATGGCCGAGCCTGTGATGCTCGAAGGCGAGTGGCTGGCGGTGACCGCCAGCATCGGGCTGACGCTGTTCCCGCAGGACGATGCCGACGCCGACGCCCTGCTGCGCCATGCCGACCAGGCCATGTACCTGGCCAAGCAGGCGGGGCGCAACCGCATCCAGCTCTTTGACGCCGAACGCGAACGCGCCTCGCGCGAGCACCACAGCCGCCTCGACCGCCTGAGCACCGCCCTGGCCGCCGACGAGTTCTGCCTCTTTGTGCAACCCAAAGTGGACATGCTCGAAGGCACGCTGGTGGGGGTCGAAGCGCTGGCCCGCTGGCAGCACCCGGAGCGCGGTTTGCTGGGCCCGGGGGAGTTCCTGCCGCAAATCGAAGGCTCGGCACTGGAGGTGCCGTTTGGCGAATGGGTGCTGTCCCACGCCCTGACCCTGCAGCAGCAGTGGCTGGCCCAGGGCCTGCGCGTGCCACTGAGCCTGAACATCTCGGCACGCCACCTGCAGACGCCCGACTTCCCCGAGCGCGTGCGCCAGTTGTTGACACGCTGCCCCGATGTGCCCACGGCGCTGCTCGAGATCGAGATCACCGAGAGCGCCGCGCTGACCGACATCCACGCCGTGACGGCGACCCTGACCCAGTTGCGCAACATGGGGCTGTCGATCGCCATCGACGACTTCGGCACCGGCTACTCGTCGCTCACTTACTTGCGCCAGCTGCCCGCCGACGCCTTGAAGATCGACCGCAGCTTTGTCAGCGGCATGATGACCGACATCGGCGACATGGCGATTGTCGACGGCGTGATCGGGCTGTCGCGCTCGTTTGGCCTGACCTTGATCGCCGAGGGCGTTGAAACCAGCGCCCAGGGCCAGCGCCTGCTCGAGATGGGCTGCCGACTGGGCCAGGGCTACGGCATCGCGCGGCCCATGCCGGCCGACGCGCTGCAAGCCTGGGCCCGCGATTGGCAAGCGCCCGCCGAATGGCGCCTGCCGCAGGCCTGAGGTCCGCCCCTGCGCGCAGGGGCGGGGCCAGCGTCAGGACAACAGGCCTGCCAGCACATTGATGCCCAGCGCCAGCACAAACATGTTGAAGACAAAGGCCAACAGGCTGTGCACCAGCGTGAGCCGGCGCAAGGGCCGCGACTGCACCTGTACGTCCGACACCTGCGAGGTCATGCCCACCACCAGAGCGTAGTAAAGAAAATCAGCGTAGTCAGGTGCCTCCCCTCCCGGGAACACCAGGCCCGGCACCTCCCCCGGCGGCTGCCAGCGTTGGTGGTAGTACATGTGGGCATACCGGAAGGCAAACAGGGTGTGGATCAGCACCCAGGCCAGCCCCAGGGCCAACAGCGCCAGGCCCATGTGCAAGGCCTGGTCCAGACCGCTTGAGCCGCCCCTGGCCTTGAGCAGCAAGGCGATGGCGGCCGCGCTGGCCAGCATCGACAGCACCGCCATCGAAAATGCCACCCAACCCGGCGGGTCGAGGGCCATGGCCCGCGCGCGGGTGCGGTGGACGTCCAGGCGCAGCGCCAGGGTCCAGGCCAGGCCCAGGTAGCTCAGCCCACCGACCGACCAGGCCGCAAGCAAGCGGGTCGGCCAGGTCAGTGGCAACAGCAGGGACAGGGCGGCCAGCAGCAGGCTCAATGACAGGCGCCGGACCGCCAGACGCTCAATCCAGGGGGGGTGGGCAAGGGACATGGCCCATTGTGGCCCCCAACCGGCCTGGGCCGCCACAGAGGCCCAGACCGCGCGGCCTGACGAAGGCCGCCCGGGTGCCGCGGCCGACTCAGGCCGCCGGGGCCATCAGATCACGCACCTGCTGCAAGGCCGCGGGGTCGTCCATGGTGGTCAGGTCGCCCGGGTCGCGGCCTTCGCAGACCGCCTGCAGGGCCCGGCGCAGCAGCTTGCCGCTGCGCGTCTTGGGCAGCACGTTGACGATGATCACGCGCGAGGGGCGCGCCACCGCCCCGAGCTGACCGTCCACCACCTTCATGATCTCGCCTTCGAGGCGCAGGCGGGCCTCGGGCGACTCGGCGCTGCCCGCGTCCTTGGGCACCACAAAGGCCATGGCCACCTGGCCCTTGAGGTTGTCGGCCACACCGACCACGGCCACTTCGGCGACGTTCGGGTGGCTGGAGATGCTTTCCTCGATCTCCCGGGTGCCCAGTCGATGGCCGGCCACATTGATCACGTCGTCGGTGCGGCCCAGGATGAAGAAGTAGCCATCTTCATCGCGGATGCCCCAGTCGAAGGTGCTGTAGACCAGCTTGCCCGGGATGCTCTTCCAGTAGGTGTTGACGAAGCGCTGGTCATCGCGCCACACGGTCTGCATACAACCCGGCGGCAGCGGGCCTTCGATGGCCACCACGCCCTTCTGGTTGGCGCCGTGCAATTCTTCGCCGGTGGACTCGTCGAACAGCTTGACGTCGTAGCCGTACATGGCCACGCCGGGGCTGCCGAACTTGGAGGTCTGGGCCTGCACCCCGTTGGCCAGGGTCAGGATGGGCCAGCCCGATTCGGTCTGCCAGTAGTTGTCAATGATGGGCACGTTGAGCGCGCTGCTGATCCACTGGGCGGTGGGCTCGTCGAGCGGCTCGCCGGCCAGGTACAGCGCCTTGAGGCTGGACAGGTCGTACTTGCTCAGGTAGGCCGGGTCTTGCTTCTTGAGCACACGCACCGCCGTGGGGGCGCTGAACATGCGCGTGACCTTGTACTTCTCGACCAACTGCCACCAGATGCCGGCGTCCGGGCGGGTGGGCAGGCCTTCGTACAGGATGGTGGCCATGCCGGCGATCAGCGGGCCGTAGACGATGTAGCTGTGGCCCACCACCCAGCCGATGTCGCTGGTGGAGAAATAGGTCTCGCCCGGCTGGCCCTGGAAGATGTGCTTCATGCTGGCCGCCAGCGCCACGGCGTAGCCGCCGGTGTCGCGCTGCACGCCCTTGGGCTTGCCCGTGGTGCCGCTGGTGTAGAGGGTGTAGCTGGGGTGGGTGGCATCCACCCATTCACAGGGCACCACCGCGTCCAGGTGCTTGTCGCGCAGGGCACGCCAGCTGTGGTCGCGCCCGGCCAGGAAGTTCAAAGGCACCAGGCCACGCTCCACCAGCAGCACGGCGCCCGGCTTGTGTTGCGCCAACTGGATGGCCTCGTCAAGCAGCGGCTTGTAAGGCACGGCCTTGCCGCCGCGCGAGCCCCCATCGGCACTGACGATGACCTTGGGCTCGGCGTCATCGATGCGCGAGGCCAGGGCGCCCGAGGCAAAGCCCCCGAACACCACCGTGTGCAGGGCCCCGATGCGCGTGCAGGCCAGCATGGCAAAGGCAGCCTCGGCGATCATGGGCATGTAGATCAGCACGCGATCGCCCTTGCCCACCCCCAGCTCCTGCAGGGCGGCGGCCATGCGCTGCACCTCGCGGTGCAACTCGCTGAAGCTGTAGCTGCGCTCGGTGTTGGTTTCGGTGGACACCGCGATCAGGGCCGCCTGATCACCCCGGGTGGCCACATGGCGGTCGACCGCGTTGTGGCACAGGTTGGTCAAGCCGCCCACGAACCAGCGCGCGAACGGCGGGTTGCTGTAGTCGCAGACCTGTTGCGGCGGCTGGTGCCAGTCGATCAGGGCCGCCTGCTCAGACCAAAAAGCGTCGCGCTCCGTGAGGGAACGCTGGTGAAATGCCTTGTAACTCATGGAATGTGTCTCCTCGCTCCGACGCTGGGGGGCACCGCAGGCCGACGTTGACCCGGGCTCGCAGCACCGCAATTGAATTCATAATTATTCATGACGGTCTTGCTGGGAACTGACAATCCCGAGCCTGTTGCTGGACTTAGCCAATGGGCGCCGGGCGATTCCAAATTTCTTGATTCATCTCAATTTCTCGAGATACTGTCGCTCAGGGGGGGGCGCCCTCCGTGCTTCAATCACCCCCGCCCTGCGTTCTGCCCCCCCCGACCGCCATGACCGATTCCCCCACGTCGCCGTTAGTGAACCTTTTCAGGGCCACGCACAGTCTGAGCGAACGCCTGCGCCAGTTGCACCAGCGCCTGCTGCCCACCGTGCCCTCGCTCGACCGCATTGCCTGCGCGCTCTACGACGCCACCGAGGACCGGCTCAAGACCTTCATCCACAGCACCCGCCACGGCCAGCCGCTGCAGGGCTATGAGTGGCCCCTGTCGGAAAGCCAGTCGCTGCTGAAGCTCGCCGAGACCGGCGAGTTCAGGGTGCTGGACACCCTGTCGAGCCTGCCCGAGAGCGATCACCCGCACGCGCGCTGGCTGCGCGAGCAGGGCTACCAGTCCTCGTTCACCGTGCCCATGTACGGGCCGCAGGGCTTGATCGGCTTTTTGTTCTTCGACTCAAGCGAAACCGGGGCTTTCGACGTGCGCGTGCAGCGCGACCTGGTGATGTTCTGCAGCCAGGTGACCATGCTGGTCAACAGCGAGATGGCGATGGTCAAGGCGATGCTGGCCTCGACCCAGGTGGCGCGCGACTTCGCCAACCTGCGCGACTTTGAAACCGGCGCCCACCTCGAGCGCATGGCGCGCTACGCCAAGCTGATCGCGCGCGGCGTGGCCGCGCATTACCAGCTGGACGACGAATTCATCGAACACCTGTACCTGTTCGCCCCGCTGCACGACATCGGCAAGATCGGCATCCCGGACCGCATCCTGCTCAAGGAAGGCCGGCTCAACGAGCACGAGCACCGGCTGATGGAAACCCACGTCGAGCTGGGCTGTGCCTTGGTGAACAAGATCATGGGCGACTTCAACCTGCAGTCGCTGCCGGACTCGACCATGATGCGCAACATCGTGGCCTGCCACCACGAGCTGCTCGATGGCTCGGGCTACCCCCGGGGCCTGTCGGGCGACCAGATCCCGATCGAGGCCCGCATCGTGACCGTGGCCGATATTTTTGATGCCCTGACCAGCCCGCGCCCCTACAAGGGCGGCTGGCGCAACGACGACGCGCTGGCCGAGCTGCAGCGCATGGCCGAGGCCGGCCAACTGGACCCGCTGTGCGTCAAGGCGCTGCGCGACGCGCGCGAGCAGGTGCTCAAGATCACCGAACGCTACCAAGACAAGCAACTGCCCGACGGGCCGGCGCCCGCGGCGCACTGATCGGTGGCGCGTCAAGCCGGGGGCTGCGCCGGCTTGACGCACGGGGTCATTTGATCAGCGGCAGCAGCGCCTTGAACTGCGGGTGCTCGGCCGTGCGCAGCCACTCGAACAACACCATCTCGGTGGTGACCAGCTCGGCCCCGGCACCGGCCAGGCGGTCGAAGGCCGCGTCGCGGTTGCGCTCGGTGCGCGACGCGCACGCATCGGTCACCACCCAGACGTCGAACTCGTCTTCAAGCAGGTCCAGCGCAGTTTGCAGCAGGCAGACATGGGCCTCGCAGCCGGCCACCACGATCGAGCTGCGCTCCGGAGCCGCCTGGGCGGGCTTTTGCAGGTGACGCGGCAGGCTGCGCGCGTTGCCCTGCACCGGCTTGGCCGGTGGGCGCAGCCACTCGGACAGGCCTTCTTCGCAGGCGCTGAAATGCATCTTGACCAAGGTGTCGCGGCACAGGGCCTTGAGCTCGGGCGGGGTGTGCCCGAGGCCCGACGGGTTCTGCTCGGTGGCCCAGGCGGGCACCTGCAGCAGCTTGGCGGCCTGGGCCAGGCGCAAGGCGTTGGCCAGCACCTGCGGGCCTTCGGCCAGGGCCGGCATCAATCGGGTTTGGTAGTCCACCAGCACCAGCTGGGATTCCTGAGCGTCAATCAACATGGTTGTTCAAAAAATAAATGGGGCTGCAAAGCCATGGCCTTATTAGACCTCAGCCCGCTGTCATGAGAAAAATCAAAGGGTTAGCGCATTTTCACGCTTGACGCGGACCGCCCCCACCGCTAACCTCTGCGCCCATGTCTCGTTGGCTCTGCCTCCTCCTTCTCGGCCTCACACTTTTCGGTTTTGCCCTTCGGGCACAAGCGGTGCCCACCACCCAACCGGTTGACGACGTCGAAAAACTCCTCGCTGACCGCGGTCTGTTGACCCAGCTCAGCTACGTGCGTCAAAGCCTCAGCAGCCGCGCCTCCGAGCTGGTGGTCAACGCCATGGGATTCCTGGGGGTGCCGTACCGCCGGGGTGGCAACACCGCCGAAACCGGCTTTGACTGCAGCGGCTTTGTGCGCGCCATGTACGAGCAAACCGTGGGCCTGGTGCTGCCGCGCCGCGCCGACCAGCAGGCCGCCGCCACCCAGACCATCGACAAACAAGATTTGCAGCCCGGCGATCTGGTGTTCTTCAACACCATGCGCCACGCCTTCAGCCACGTCGGCATCTACGTGGGCGACGGCAAGTTCATCCACTCGCCGCGCTCAGGCAGCCAGGTGCGTGTCGAAGACATGCGCGAAAGCTACTGGCAGCGCCGCTTTGACGGTGCCCGCCGCGTGGTGCCCTCGGCACTCGAGGCCAGCGGCACCCGCTGACGCCAACGCCCCCCGCTGCCACCGGGCCGCCAAAGCGGTCATCGGTTCGCACCACAGGCCTGCCGCTCACCGCGCCAGGCCTTTTTGTTTCGGCCTGTGGCAGCCGTTGGAGCGCCGGCCCCGCCGGGCCCAGCCCGGCGCCCAAACCCACTCAGTCGGGCTTGATGCCGCCGGTGCGAATCACCTTGCCCCACTTGGCGTTCTCGCTGACCAGGAAGGCGTCGAACTCCTCCGGGGTACCGCCCGCCGGGAAGGTGCCCATGGCCTCCAGGCGTGGCCGCATTTCTTCGCTGCGCACGATGCGGGTGATCTCTTCGGACATGCGACGCAGGATGTCGCGCGGGGTGCCCGCGGGGGCGATCACGCCGGCCCAGGTGCTGCCGGTGAAATCTTTGAAGCCCTGTTCGATGAAGGTGGGCAGATCCGGCAAGGCGGGCAGGCGCTGCTCGCTGGCCACGCCAATCAAACGCACCTTGCCTTGCTTGCCCATGTTGATGAGGCCGGTGGCGGCATCAAAAAAGAGCTGGATCTGACCGCCGATCAGGTCGGTCAGGGCAGGCGCCGCGCCCCGGTAGGGGATGTGGACCATGAAGGCCCCGGTCTGCTGCTTGAACAGCTCGGTGGTCAGGTGCACGGCCGAGCCATTGCCCGACGAGCCATAGCTCACCTTGCCGGGGTTGGCGCGCGCGTAACGGACCAGTTCCTGCGCGGTCTTGAACGGGGCGTCCAGCGGCACCGCGGCCACCAGCGGCGAGATGCCCATCAGCGACACGCCGGTCAGGTCCTTGCGCGCGTCGTAGGGCAGCTTGGGGTAGAGCGAATTGTTGGCCGCATAGGCCGCGATCACCACGCCAAAGGTGCTGCCATCGGGCGCGCTCTTGGCCACCGCGTCCACCCCGATCATGCTGCCCGCGCCGGGCTTGTTCTCGATCAGCACGCTTTGACCCAGGCGGGTCTGCAGGCCGTTCTGCACCAGACGGGCCATCTGGTCGGTGAAGCCGCCGGGCGTGTACGGCACGATCAGGCGGATGGGTTTGTTGGGCCAGGCACCACTGCTTTGGGCCTGCACCGACGGCAGGGCCAGGGCCGCGGCGCCCCCGAGGGCATGGCTGAGCACATGGCGGCGGGACAGGCGGGCGGATTTCACGGGGGTCGAGGGCATGGGGCCAGGCTCCAACAAACAAGAAAAACCCATTCTGTGCCGCCCCCTGCCCTGCGCCCATAGGGGCAAGCCCGGCTGAGCCGTCACGTCGGTGACGCCCGGGCCTGGGGTCTGGTCCTCCGCCTGCCGCCCCGCCCCGCCCTCCAACCGAGGCGATCAACCCCAAGCAGGGCAGCCTCCCCATGCCGCTTCGGGCCCACGTCAAGCGGGTGCGCCAGCGCGGCGGGCCGCGGCCCACGCGTGCCGCCAAACCGGCCCCAGACGCTGCGCCGCGGCCTGCAACTCGGCTGGCTCAAAGCCCGCGTAGCCAAACAGCCAGCCGCGGCGCGGCGCGGCCACCGTGTAGCGCGACAGTGGCATCAGCACCACCCCGCGTGCGGCCGCCTGGTGGCTGAGCCATTGGTCATCCACCGCGTCAGGCAGCGGACAGCACAGGTGCATGCCCCGCTCAGACGGGGTCAGGCACAGGGCGCCGTCGCTGACCTCGGCCAGCGCCTGGATCAGTTGCCGCTGGCGTTCCGGGTACAGATCGCGCATGCGCCGCAGGTGGCGCAGCAGGTGGCCATCGGCGATGAAGCGGGCCAGCACCCGCTGGCTGTCGCCAGGCGGGTGGCGGTCGCTCAGGGCCCGGGCCATGGCAAAGGCCGGTACCCAGGCCGCGGGCAGCACCACGAAGCCCAGGCGCAGGCCCGGGTGCAGGGTCTTGGAGAAGGTGCCCACGTACAGCACGCGGTCGGCTTGGGGCAGGCTGCACAGCGCGGGCAGGCGGTGCGGGCCGTACTGGAACTCACCGTCGTAGTCGTCCTCGACCACCCAGGCCTGCTGGCGCCGGGCCCAGTCCAGCAAGGCCTGTCGGCGCGCCAGGCTCATGGCCACCCCGGTCGGGAACTGGTGCGTGGGCGTGACCACCGCGAGGCGCGCCTGGGGCCAGCGCGCCTCGGCCTCGGCCAGGCACAGGCCCTCATCGTCCAGCGGCACCGGGCGCACCTGGGCGCCATGGCCCAGCAGGCTGGCCCGAAGCCCTGGGTAGCCGGGGTCTTCGACCCACACCTCGTCCCCGACGTCGAGCAGCAGGCGCCCGATCAGGTCGATGGCCTGCTGCGAGCCCGAGCACACCAACACCCGCCCCGCCTCGCAACGGATGCCCCGCGAAGCCCAGAGCCACTGCGCAATCGCCTCGCGCAACGCCGGCTCGCCCGCGGGGTCTAGGTACTGGGCACTGGCCCGGCGCTCGGCGGCACTGAGCTGCCGGCCCAGGCGGTCCCAGGTGGCGAACGGGAAGCTCGTCACCTCGGGGGCGCCAATGCGGAAGGCGCTGGCGGCCTGCCGCGGCGGGTTCCACTGGCGCACGGTCTCGGCCATCAGCTGCCCCCGGCGCGAAAGACCCGTGGGCAAGGCGCTCAAGCCCACCGTCCCCGACGCCACCGCCAGGCCCGGGCTCACGTAGCTGCCATCCCCCACCCGCGCCTGCACATAGCCTTCGGCCTGCAATCGGGCCATGGCCCACAGCAGGGTGTTGCGTGACACCCCCAGGGTGCGCGCGTGCTCGCGCGTCGCGGGCAAGCGGCTGCCTGGGGCCAGGTGACCGCTTTCCATCGCGTGGCGCAACTGCTCGTACACCTGCTGACGCCGCAGTGGCGCGCGTTGGCCCTTGGATCCCATGCGGATTGGCTCCTTGGATGGCTTTGAAAATTCTTAGACTGAGGGACTATTTCACCACGTCTGAGGACCCCCACCGCCATGAGCCAACACCACGCCACAGTGCAATGGCAGCACGACGGCAGCCCCTTCACCCAACGCCGCTACAGCCGACGGCACCTTTGGCAGTTTGATGGCGGCCTGAGCGTGCCGGCGTCGTCGTCACCGTCGGTGGTGCCCCTGCCCCTCTCGGACCCCAGCGCAGTCGACCCCGAGGAGGCTTTTGTGGCGGCTCTGGCCAGCTGCCACATGCTGTGGTTCCTGGACCTGGCGTCGCGCGCGGGTTGGTCGGTGGCGCACTACGAGGACCAGGCCAGCGGCACCATGGGCCCCGACGAGCAAGGGCGCACCGTCGTGCGCGAGGTGCTGCTGCGGCCGGTGCTGCGGCTCAGCCCGCCGCCTTCGGCTGCGACAACGCCGGCCCAGCGCCCCAGCCAGGCCGAGCTGGAGGCCCTGCACCACCAGGCCCATGAGGCCTGCTTTCTGGCCCATTCGGTGCGCTGCACGATCCGTTGCGAGCCGCGCTGGGCCGACTGACCACACGCCCATTCAACCGCTCACCCCCATCGCGCCGTCACACCTGCCCCCACGGGGTTCGATGGCGCCAAGCCAGCCCTGTCACACACCACCATGACTGCTCACACCGCCCTCGAAGTCACGCCACTGCACAGCAGCGACCACGCCGACTGGTTGCGCCTGGCCCAAGGCTACAAGGCCTTTTATGAAACCCCCACTGCGGCCGAGACCTACCAGGCGGCCTGGGACAAACTGATGGCGGGGGAGGAGGTGCGGGGCCTGGGCGCCCGGGTCGAGGGCCGGCTGGTGGGTTTCACCCACTACCTGTTTCACACCAGCACCTGGGCACCGCGGGTGTGCTACCTGCAGGACTTGTTTGTGGACGAGACCGTGCGCGGCCGCGGCACAGCCAGCGCCTTGATCGAGGCCGTGGCGCAAGCCTCACGCGCCGCCGGGGCGCAGCGCCTGTACTGGCTGACGCAGACCCACAACGCGCGTGCCCGCCGCCTGTACGACCGCGTGGCGCAGTTCCAGGGCTTCATCCGCTACGAATACCCTTTGCTGGGCTGAGCCACTGAGCCACTGAGCCACTGAGCCACTGAGCCACTGAGCCGCTGCGCCACGCCCAAGGCCAGCGCCCGCAACGGCCCGCCCCCCAGGCAGCCCCAAGCCGGGGGCCCGTCAGGCCGAGGGCAGCGCGCGGCTCAGCTGGGCGAGCGCGTTCAGCACGCCCTGCACGGCCTGGCGGTTGCGCTCGTCCTTGAGCGAGCCATCGGCCTCGAAGGCATCGCCCGCGTGCCCCAGCGCGAACTGCTGCGGGATCACCAGCGAGGCGAAGTTCATCTGCAAGAACTGACGCACATAGTTCAGCGCGCGCAGCCCCCCCAAGGCGCCCGGCGACATCGACAGCAAGGCTGTGGGCTTGTTGGCCGTGCCCGCCACCCCCGAAGGCCGGCCTTCGCTGGCCTGGATGCGCGACAACCAGTCCAGCGCATTGATGAACAGCGGGGTCGGAAAGCCGTTGTACTCGGGCGTGACCACCAGCACCGCATCGCTGTCCAGCAAGGCCTGGTGCAGCACGTTGGCGCCGGCGGGCAGGCCCTCGGCCGCCTCAAGATCGCCGTCGTAAATCGGCAGCGCCAGGGCGCGCAGGTCCAGTTCACGCGCCACAAAGCCGGCTTGGGTGGCGGCCAGCGAGGCGGCATGGGCCAGGCGGCGGCTCAGCGAACCGTTGCGGGCGCTGCCGGCCAAGATCAGAAGGCGGGGCGAGGTCGACGACATGGTGAAAAACTCCTGGACGAGGTTGAAAAACAGCGGCGGCCCCCACGGGGCTCGCCGCTCGGTGCGCCATTGTGCGATGGCCAGGCACCGTTCGTCCCCAGTCCGTGGGCTTTGTGGCGACAATCTCGACCATGACCCCCTCCACCCGCTACTGGCTCATGAAATCCGAGCCTGATGAATGCTCGATCGACGACGCCCTGGCCGCCCCGCAAGCCACCGTGGCCTGGATTGGCGTGCGCAACTACCAGGCGCGCAACTTCATGCGCGACGCCATGCGTGTGGGCGACGGCGTGCTGTTCTACCACTCGAGCTGCGCCGAGCCCGGCATCGCGGGCCTGGCCCGTGTGGCGTCCGAGCCCTACCCCGACCCGAGCCAGTTCGATCCGGCCTCGCCCTACTTCGACCCCAAGTCCACCCCCGACGCACCCCGCTGGCTGCTGCGTGATGTGCAAGCCCTGCGCAAGACGCGCCTGCTGAGCCTGGCCGCGCTGCGCCAACACCCCGCGCTGGCGGACATGAAGCTGCTGCAACGCGGCAACCGCCTGTCCATCACCGAGGTCAGCGAGGCTGAATGGGCCACCGTGTGCCAGTGGCTGGACGCCCCCTGAGCCTTGACGAGGCGCCGCCGTGGCGCCGGGACCGGCCCCAGGGCGCCGCCCCCGGCGGGTGAGCAAGCCCCCCACCGGCCCAACACCCCAACCCCCTCAGATCCAAGCCCGCCCCATCCCGCCCCCACCCCAAGGCCAAAAGAAAAGCCCAGGCAGTCTCCCGCCTGGGCTGTGCGTGTGACGGGGCTGCGCGGCGGCCCCCAGCCGCGTTACTTGCGCTGGGGCGGCACGTCGGTGCAGCTGCCGTGGGCAATTTCCGCCGCCATGCCGATGCTTTCGCCCAGCGTGGGGTGCGGGTGGATGGTCTTGCCGATGTCCACCGCGTCGGCGCCCATCTCGATGGCCAGCGCGATCTCACCGATCATGTCGCCCGCGTGGGTGCCCACCATGCCGCCGCCGAGGATCTTGCCGTGGCCATGGGCCTCGGGTGAGTCGTCGAACAGCAGCTTGGTCACGCCTTCGTCGCGGCCATTGGCAATGGCGCGGCCCGAGGCAGTCCACGGGAACAGGCCCTTCTTGACCTTGATGCCCTGGGCCTTGGCCTGGTCTTCGGTCAGACCCACCCACGCCACTTCGGGGTCGGTGTAGGCCACGCTCGGGATGACGCGGGCGTTGAACGCCGCCGCGGCCAGCTCCTTGTTGCCTTGCAGTTCACCAGCGATGACCTCGGCCGCCACGTGGGCCTCGTGCACCGCCTTGTGCGCCAGCATGGGCTGGCCCACGATGTCACCAATCGCAAAGATGTGCGGCACGTTAGTGCGCATCTGGATGTCGACGTTGATGAAACCCCGGTCGGTCACGGCCACGCCGGCCTTCTCGGCGCCGATCTTCTTGCCGTTGGGCGTGCGGCCCACGGCCTGCAGCACCAGGTCATAGACCTGGGGCGCGGGGGCGGTGCCGCCCTCTTCGGCCGGCGCGAAGGTGACTTCAATGCCTTCAGGCAAGGCGCGTGCGGACACGGTCTTGGTCTTGAGCATGATGTTGTCAAAGCGCTTGGCATTCATCTTCTGCCAGATCTTGACCAGGTCGCGGTCCGCGCCCTGCATCAGGCCATCCATCATTTCAACCACGTCCAGGCGCGCGCCCAACGTGCTGTAGACGGTGCCCATCTCCAAGCCGATGATGCCGCCGCCCAGGATCAGCATGCGCCCCGGCACTTCCTTGAGCGCCAGCGCGCCGGTGCTGTCGACGACGCGTGGGTCATCGGGCATGAAGGGCAGGCGCACCGCCTGGCTGCCGGCGGCGATGATGGCGCGCTGGAAGCCGATGGTCTGGGTCTTGCCCGTGCGCTCCTGCGCGCTGCCATTGGTTTCTTCGACCTGCAGCTGGTGGCTGCTGATGAAGCTGCCGTAGCCGCGCACCACCGTCACCTTGCGCATCTTGGCCATGGCGGCCAGGCCACCGGTCAGCTTGCCAATGACCTTTTCCTTGTGGCCACGCAGCTTGTCGATGTTGACCGAGGGGGCGCCAAAGTCCACCCCCAGGTCGGCCATGTGGCTGACCTCGTCCATCACGGCGGCCACGTGCAGCAGCGCCTTGGAGGGGATGCAACCGACGTTGAGGCAGACGCCGCCCAGGGTGGCGTAGCGCTCGACCAGCACCACCTTGAGGCCCAGGTCCGCGGCGCGGAAGGCGGCCGAGTAGCCACCGGGGCCGCCGCCGATCACCAGCACGTCGCAGTCCAGGTCGTTGCTGCCCGTGGGGGCAGCAGCCACCGGCGCGGGGGCCGCGGCAACCACCGGCGCCGCAGCCGCAGCCGGTGCCGCCGCAGGGGCTGGTGCTGCGGCGGGTGCGGCCGCACCAGCGGCTTCCAGCGTCAGCACCACCGAGCCTTCAGCGACCTTGTCGCCGAGCTTGACCTTGAGTTCTTTGACCACGCCCGCGTGCGAGCAGGGGATTTCCATCGAGGCCTTGTCGGACTCGACGGTGATCAGCGACTGCTCAGCCTTGACGGTGTCGCCCGGCTTGACCAGCAGTTCAATGACGGTCACTTCGGAAAAGTCGCCGATGTCCGGCACTTTGATGTCTATCAGGCTCATACGGAACCTTTCAATTTGATCGTGAAGAGGTTGATCGGAGCGGCCGAGTTGCGATCGAATTCGCAGCTCGCGGCCAGCCCGGCTTCGGCCACCTCGCGGGCCGTCTTGGCCCGGGCATAGGTGGCGTGCATGGCGCCCAGCGCAAAGCTGCGTCCGGAGCCAATGCCCCAGAACTCTTTGAACTCGAACACCTCGCGGTAGCTGTACAGCCCGTAGATGCCGCTCGCGTTGGCGATCAGCACACTGAACTGGCTGGACTCGTAGGGGTCGTTGTCGTCTTCCTTGGTCTGCAGGAAAAAGGTTTCCTTCAGCAAGGGGTGCAGCCGGGTGAAGGTGTCAAACACCTCGTCGCGGCTGTGCAGACGCAGCTGATCCTGAGGCAAGGCGTTGAGCGCCTTGCGCAGCACGGGAAAGTGCGCCACCGTGCCCGCCATGCCGACATAGCTGGGCCCGCCGTGCGCCTGCACCTTGAAGAGCTTTTCATTCGCTTCAAAGCGGTGCGACAGGCGGGTGTCGCCAAAGGTCACCAGCGAGTCCGCGCCGATGGCCACCTGGCCCCCTTTGCGAACCACCACGACGGCCGTCATGCGACGACCTTCGCAGTCCGATGGACCGGCATGGCGGCCAAGGGGCTCATAACAGCACGCGGCGGAAGTCGGCCAGGATCTGGCCCAGGAACGCGTTGAAGCGCGCGGCAGCGGCGCCGTCGATCACGCGGTGGTCCCAGGTCAGCGACAGCGGCAGCATCAGGCGCGGCTGGAAGGCCTTGCCGTCCCACTTGGGTTCGATCTGGCTCTTGCAGACACCCAGGATCGCCACTTCAGGCGCATTGATGATGGGCGTGAAGTAACGCCCGCCAATGCCGCCCAGGCTGGAGATGGTGAAGCAGGCACCGCTCATGTCGGCCGGGCCCAGCTTGCCGTCGCGGGCCTTCTTGGCCAGCTCGCTCATCTCCTGGCTGATCTGCAGCACGCCCTTCTTGTCGGCGTCCTTGATCACCGGAACGACCAGGCCGTTCGGGGTGTCGGCGGCAAAACCGATGTGGAAGTACTGCTTGTAGATCAGCGCATCGCCGTCCAGCGAGCTGTTGAACTCGGGGAACTTCTTGAGCGCGGCCACGCAAGCCTTGATCAGGAAGGCCAGCATGGTGACCTTGACACCGCTCTTCTCGTTTTCCTTGTTGGTCAGGACGCGGAAGGCTTCGAGGTCGGTGATGTCGGCGTCGTCGTGGTTGGTGACGGCCGGGATCATCACGGCGTTGCGCAGCAGGTTGGCGCCGCTGATCTTCTTGATGCGGCCCAGTTCCTTGCGTTCGATCGGACCGAACTTGGCGAAGTCGACCTTGGGCCAGGGGATCAGGCCCAGTTCGGAGCCGCCACCGCCCGTGGCCACCGGGGCCTTGGCGGCTTGCGCCTTGGTCTGCGTCACGCCCGCCATCACCGCCTGGGTGAAGGCTTGCACATCGGCCTGGGTGATGCGGCCCTTGGGACCGGTGCCCTTGACCTCGGCCAGCGGCACACCCAGTTCACGGGCGAACTTGCGGATCGAGGGTGAAGCGTGCGGCAAACCAGCCGACGGCGTGCCCGGCTGGTGGGCCGGCACGGCCGCAGCAGCCGGGGCCGCCACGGCTGCAGCCGCGGCCACGGGGGCCGGCGCCGGCGCGGCGACGGCGGCGGGGGCCGCAGCAGGTGCCGGTGCGGCAGCCGGTGCGGCCGCGCCCACGGCGCCTTCGAGCACCACGACCAGGTCACCGATGTTGACGGTGTCGCCCAGCTTGACCTTGATTTCCTTGACCACGCCCGCGTGCGAGGACGGGATCTCCATCGAGGCCTTGTCCGACTCGACGGTGATCAGCGACTGCTCGGCCTTGACCGTGTCGCCCACCTTGACCAGCAGCTCGATGACGGCCACGTCCTTGAAGTCGCCAATGTCGGGCACCGTGACCTGCACCGGGCCGGTGGCGGCCGGTGCGGCCGGTGCTGCCGCCACAGGCGCCGCAGCCGCCACGGGAGCGGGGGCCGCGACAGGGGCCGGGGCCGCCGCCGGCTCAGCCGCGGCACCCGCGACCTCCAGGGCCACCACGACCGAGCCTTCAGCGACCTTGTCGCCAAGCTTGACCTTGATTTCCTTGACCACGCCAGCGTGCGAGGACGGGATCTCCATCGATGCCTTGTCCGACTCGACGGTGATCAGCGACTGCTCGGCCTTGACCGTGTCGCCCACCTTGACCAGCAGCTCAATGACGGCCACTTCGTCGAAATCCCCGATGTCAGGGACCTTGATGTCTACCAATGCCATGTTTGTGTCTCCTGGACGCTTCAGGCGTACAGCGGGTTGATTTTGTCGGCTTGGATGCCGTACTTGGCAATCGCCTCAGCCACCTTGGTGGCCGGCACGGTGCCTTCTTCGCTCAGCGCCTTGAGGGCTGCCACCACGATGTAATGGCGGTTCACCTCGAAGTGCTCGCGCAGCTTGCCACGGAAATCGCTGCGGCCAAAGCCGTCGGTGCCCAGCACCTTGTAGGTGCGGCCCTTCGGAATGAAGGAGCGGATCTGCTCGGCATAGGCCTTCATGTAGTCGGTCGAAGCCACCACCGGGCCGCCATGGGCAGCCAGTTGTTGGGCCACGAACGGCACCTTGGGGGTTTCCAGCGGGTGCAGCAGGTTGAAACGCTCGGCGTCCTGACCGTCGCGGGCCAGCTCGTTGAAGCTCGGGCAGCTCCAGACGTTGGCGGCCACGCCCCAGTCCTGCTCCAGCAGTTCCTGGGCGGCAATGCTTTCGCGCAGGATGGTGCCCGAGCCCAGCAATTGCACGCGCGGGGTCAGCTTGGCGCCTTCCTTGCACAGGTACATGCCCTTGATGATCTGCTCTTCGGTGCCGGGCGTGAGGCCAGGCATGGCGTAGTTTTCGTTCAGCAGCGTCAGGTAGTAGAAGACGTTGTCCTGCTTCTCGACCATGCGCTTCAGGCCGTGGTGCAGGATGACGCCGACCTCGTGTGCGAAGGTCGGGTCGTAGCTGATGCAGTTCGGGATGGTGCCGGCCAAGATGTGGCTGTGACCGTCTTCGTGCTGCAGGCCTTCGCCGTTCAGCGTGGTGCGACCCGAGGTGCCGCCCAGCAGGAAGCCACGCGCTTGCATGTCGCCGGCCGCCCAGGCCAGGTCACCGATGCGCTGGAAGCCGAACATCGAGTAGTAGACGTAGAACGGCACCATGATGCGGTTGCTGGTGCTGTAGGACGTCGCCGCCGCGATCCAGCTGCTCATGCCGCCGGCTTCGTTGATGCCTTCCTGCAGGATCTGACCGGCCTTGTCCTCGCGGTAGTACATGACCTGGTCCTTGTCGACCGGGGTGTACTGCTGACCCGCCGGGTTGTAGATGCCGACCTGACGGAACAGGCCTTCCATGCCGAAGGTCCGGGCTTCGTCCACCAGGATGGGCACCACGCGCGGGCCCAGGGCCTGGTCGCGCAGCAGCTGGGTCAGAAAACGCACATAGGCCTGGGTGGTCGAGATCTCACGGCCTTCGGCCGTGGGTTCCATGACCGACTTGAACACGTCGAGCGACGGCACGGTGAACTGCTCGTCCGCCTTGGTGCGGCGGTGCGGCAGGTAGCCCCCGAGGGCCTTGCGGCGCTCGTGCAGGTACTTCATTTCCGGCGTGTCGTCGGCCGGCTTGTAGAACGGGATCTTCGGCAGTTCGCTGTCCGGGATCGGGATGTTGAAGCGGTCGCGGAAGATCTTGATGTCTTCGTCGGTCAGCTTCTTGGTCTGGTGAACGTTGTTCTTGCCTTCACCGGCCTTGCCCATGCCGAAGCCCTTGACGGTCTTGATCAGCAGCACGGTGGGCTCGCCCTTATGCTTGACGGCGGCCGCGTAGGCGGCGTAGACCTTTTGCGGGTCGTGGCCACCGCGGCGCAGCGCCCAGATCTGCTCGTCGCTCATCTTGGAGACCATCTCCAGGGTGCGCGGGTCGCGGCCAAAGAAGTTCTTGCGCACGTAGGCGCCGTCGTTGGCCTTGAAGGACTGGTAGTCACCGTCCAGGGTTTCCATCATGACCTTGCGCAGCGCGCCGTCCTTGTCGCGGGCCAGCAGCGGATCCCAGTCCGAGCCCCACAGCAGCTTGATGACGTTCCAGCCGGCACCGCGGAACTCGCCTTCGAGTTCCTGGATGATCTTGCCGTTGCCGCGCACCGGGCCGTCCAGGCGTTGCAGGTTGCAGTTGACCACGAAGATCAGGTTGTCGAGCTTTTCGCGCGCGGCCAGGCCGATGGCGCCCAGCGATTCGACTTCGTCCATTTCACCGTCGCCGCAGAACACCCAGACCTTGCGGTTTTCGGTGTTGGCAATGCCACGGGCGTGCAGGTACTTCAGGAAACGGGCCTGGTAGATGGCCATCAGCGGGCCCAGGCCCATCGAGACGGTCGGGAACTGCCAGAACTCGGGCATCAGCTTCGGGTGCGGGTAGCTCGACAGGCCCTTGCCGTCGACTTCCTGGCGGAAGTGCAGCAGCTGCTCTTCGGTCAGGCGGCCTTCCAGGTAGGCGCGGGCGTACACGCCAGGCGACACGTGCCCCTGGATGTAGAGGCAGTCGCCACCGTGGTTCTCGCTCTCGGCGTGCCAGAAGTGGTTGAAGCCGGCACCGAACATGTGGGCCAGCGAAGCGAACGAACCAATGTGGCCGCCCAGGTCACCACCGTCGACCGGGTGGTGGCGGTTGGCCTTGACCACCATGGCCATGGCGTTCCAGCGCATGTAGGCGCGCAGGCGCTCTTCGATTTCGATGTTGCCGGGGCAACGCTCTTCCTGGTCCGGCTCGATGGTATTCACATAGCCGGTGTTGGCCGAGAACGGCATGTCGATGCTGTGCTCGCGGGCGTGCTCCAGCAGTTGTTCCAGCAGGAAGTGGGCACGTTCAGGCCCTTCACTCTCGATGACCGCGGCGAGCGCGTCCATCCACTCGCGGGTTTCTTGGTTGTCCAGGTCTTGCGCCGGGTTGGCAGCAATGCCGGGCACGTGCTCGGGTTGGGCTGACATGGTTTGTCTCCTGCTAAAGGGGTTGACGTCACATTGGTTGACCGGGCGAGTGTCGCACAAAAAGTTCATATTTCAAATGGTGCTTATGCATTTCATATTGTGAACTAATGCAAGCCGCTGCACACCCGATGAACGGCTTGACCGAGGGGCCACTCCCCTACACTTGGGGCCATGCAAACCCCTGAACCTGCCGCCCCTCGCCTGCGCGGCCCGTGGCGCACTGTGGCGTGGACCCGACGCTGGTGGGGCCGTCAGTCGCCGAACCGCCAAGACCGCTTTGCCATGCTGGCCCCGCTGGTGGCCGTGCTGCTGTTCCTGGCCGCCATTGCCGCCGCCATCCTGTACCTGCGCGCCGAAGAAATCGAGCGCGAACAAGAAGCCGTCAAACGCGATGTCGAGTACGCGCAGCAGCGCCTGCGCCTGCGCCTGCTGGAGCGCCAGGAACAGCTCATGCGGCTGGCCCGTGACGTGTCGAACCGCGAGCTCAACCGCAACGACTTCAACACCCGCGCCGACGGTTTGATCAACCAGTACCCCGAGCTGCAAATGCTCAGCTGGATCGACGAAAAAGGCCGGGTGCGTGCCACCCGCGCGGCCCCCACCGTGCCCGGCGCCCAACTGCTGAGCGTGGGCGAGGTGCTCAAGCGGGGCGAAACCGAAGCCACCTTCAGCCTGACCAAGGACCTGCAGCAGCCGGTCTACTCGCCCCCATCCGGCAGTGCCGAAGACGGGGCCCAACTGCAACTGCACGTGCCGCTCAACGACCAGGGCCGCTTTGCCGGCGTGATCGCCGGCGAGTACTCGGTGGACGGCCTGCTGCGCTATGGCGCCCCCACCGAGGTGCTGGCCAAGTACGCCGTCGCCCTGGTCGACGCGCAAGGCCATGTGCTGGCGGGGTCGGCCCTACCGCCGCGCAGCAAGGCCACGCAGTTGCTGCCCTGGGCCGTCAAGGCCAATGAATTCGAAGTGCCCGTGTCCCCGGTCGGCAACAGCCTGCTGCTGCGGGCCCAGGGTTACCGCACCTCGCTGGGGCTGATCGGCAGCGGCCAGTTCTGGTTGGTGGGCGTGCTCAGCGCCATGACGGCCTGGATGCTGATCGCCAACTGGCGCCACACCCGGCGCCGCGTGCGCGCCCAGGAAGCCCTGGTGGCCGAGACCAATTTCCGCCGCGCGATGGAGAACTCCATCCTGACCGGCATGCGCGCCATGGACATGAATGGCAAGGTCACTTACGTGAACGCGGCCTTCTGCCAGATGACGGGCTGGACCGAACAGGAACTGGTCGGCCAGATGCCCCCGTTCTCGTACTGGCCCGAAGAGGACCACGCGGCGCTGTCGGCGCGCCTGCGCGACGAGCTGTCGGGCAAAACCATCCAAGGGGGCTTCCAGGTCAAGGTCAAGCGCAAGAACGGCGCGCTGTTCGACGCCCGCCTGTATGTGTCGCCGCTGGTGGACGCCCACGGCCAGCAAACCGGCTGGATGACCTCGATGACCGACATCACCGAGCCCAACCGCATCCGCGAGCAGCTCTCGGCCTCGTACGAGCGCTTCACCATCGTGCTGGAAGCGCTGGACGCCTCGGTGTCGGTGGCCCCGCTGGGCAGCGAGGAACTGCTGTTTGCCAACAAGCTCTACCGGCTCTGGTTCGGTGCCCACACGGGTGGCCACCTGCACCTGGTGGCCCAGGCCGGCGTGCCCACCACGCGCACCCAGGAGCAGTCGCTCGACGATGTGGACGGCCTGGCCGGTCTGCCCACCGAGTCGCTGACCGCGGCACAGACCGAGAACGCCGAGATCTTTGTGCCCGAGCTCGGCAAATGGCTCGAAGTGCGATCGCGCTACCTGAACTGGGTCGACGGGCGCCTGGCGCAGATGGTGATCGCCACCGACATCACGCCGCGTCGCCAGGCCGAGGAGCAGGCTGCGGCCCAGGCCGAGCGGGCCCAGACCGCCAGCCGCCTGATCACCATGGGCGAGATGGCGTCCAGCGTGGCGCACGAGCTGAACCAGCCCTTGACCGCCATCAACAACTACTGCAATGGCATGCTGTCGCGCATCCGCGACCAGCAGATCACCGAGGAGGCCTTGCTGACCGCGCTGGAGAAGACCTCCAAGCAGGCCCAGCGCGCGGGCCAGATCATCCAGCGCATCCGCTCCTTCGTGAAGCGCAGCGAGCCCAACCGCACGCTGTCAGACGTGACCGAGATGGTCAGCGAAGCGGTCGAGCTGGCCGAGATCGAACTGCGCCGCCGCAGCGTGCGCCTGAGCTATTACGTGGCCGCGCGCCTGCCGCGCCTGGTGGTCGACCCGATCCTGATCGAGCAGGTGCTGGTCAACCTGATGAAGAACGCGTCCGAATCGATCGACGCTGCCAACCGCCCGCCGCCGCGCCGCAGCGTCGAGCTGCGCGTGGTGCCGCGCCAGGTGGACGGGCTCAACGCGGTGGAGTTTTCGGTCGTCGACACCGGGGGGGGCCTGGCCCCCGAAGTGATGGAGCGGCTCTATGAAGCGTTCTTCTCGACCAAGGTCGAAGGCATGGGCATCGGGCTGAACCTGTGCCGCTCCATCATCGAGTCGCACAGCGGCCGGATGGAGGCCGAGAACCTCTACAATGGCGCCGACATCACAGGCTGCCGGTTCTCCTTCTGGCTGCCCGTGACACAACAGCCGCTTGAAAGCGCCACAAGTTCTGCCGAACAGACAAGGATCCTGGGGTAACGCATGAGTTTGATTCCGAAGAAGGGCACTGTGTATGTCGTCGATGACGACGAAGCCGTCCGTGATTCCCTGCAATGGTTGCTGGAGGGCAAGGATTACCGGGTTCGCTGCTTTGAATCCGCCGAAGCCTTTCTGAGCCGTTACGACCCGCGCGAAGTCGCCTGCCTGATCGTCGACATCCGCATGGGTGGCATGACGGGTCTGGAGCTGCAAGACCGCCTGCTGGAACGCCGCTCGCCGCTGCCCATCGTCTTCATCACCGGCCACGGCGACGTGCCCATGGCCGTCAACACCATGAAGAAGGGCGCCATGGACTTCATCCAGAAGCCCTTCAAGGAAGAAGAACTGCTGAGCCTGGTCGAGCGCATGCTCGAACACGCCAAGGGCGCGTTCAGCGAGTACCAGCAAGCCGCCAGCCGCGATGCGCTGCTGTCCAAGCTGACCTCGCGTGAAGCCCAGGTGCTCGAACGCATCGTGGCCGGCCGCCTCAACAAGCAAATCGCCGACGACCTGGGCATCAGCATCAAGACGGTCGAGGCGCACCGCGCCAACATCATGGAAAAGCTCAACGCCAACACCGTGGCCGACCTGCTCAAGATTGCGCTGGGACAGAACGCCCCGAAAGCCTGATCCCGCATTTTTGCTATCAACGTCATAGCCCACTTCGCCCGCTTGGGATCACCCGCAGCGGGCGTTTTTACTTGAAAATCCAAACACCATGACCGCCCAACTCATCGACGGCAACGCCCTCTCCAAGCAACTGCGCACCGAAGTCGCCCAGCGCGCCAGCGCCCTCCAGGCCCGCGGCGTGACGCCCGGCCTGGCGGTGGTGCTGGTGGGTGACAACCCGGCCAGTCAGGTGTACGTGCGCAACAAGGTCAAGGCCTGCGAAGACAGCGGCCTGCACTCGGTGCTCGAAAAATACGCCGCCGACATGAGCGAGGCCGACCTGCTGGCCCGCGTCGAGGCCCTGAACAACGACCCCAGCATCCACGGCATCCTGGTGCAGCTGCCCCTGCCCGCGCACATCGACGCCCAGAAAGTCATCGAAGCCATCTCGCCGCTCAAGGACGTGGACGGCTTCCACATCGCCAGCGCCGGCGCCCTGATGACCGGCATGCCCGGCTTCTGGCCCTGCACGCCCTACGGCTGCATGAAGATGCTCGAATCCATCGGCTACGACCTCAAGGGCAAGCACGCCGTGGTGATCGGGCGCAGCAACATCGTCGGCAAGCCGATGGCCCTGATGCTGCTGCAAAAGAACGCCACCGTGACCATCTGCCACAGCGCCACCCAGGACCTCAAGGCCCAGACGCTGCAGGCCGACGTGATCGTCGCCGCCGTGGGCAAGCGCAATGTGCTGACCGCCGACATGGTCAAGCCCGGCGCCGTGGTGCTGGACGTGGGCATGAACCGCAATGACGAAGGCAAGCTGTGCGGCGACGTCGATTTCGACGGCGTGCGCCAGGTCGCCAGCCACATCACGCCGGTGCCCGGCGGTGTCGGCCCGATGACCATTACCATGTTGCTTGTCAACACCCTCGAAGCTGCTGAACGGGCTGCAGCAGGGGCTTGAAGACCGACCACCCGGCGCCAACATCCAAAGCATGAGCAATCCACTTCTCGATTTCACCGGCCTTCCCCTGTTCGACCAAATCCGACCTGAGCATGTGGCCCCGGCCATGGACGTGCTGCTGGCCGAAGCCGACCAGGCCCTGGAAACCGTCACTGCCCCCAGCTTTGCAGCCGATTGGCAAGCCATCGCCCGCGTGCTCGATGTGTCCACCGAGCGCCTGGGCCGCGCCTGGGGCGCGATCAGCCACCTGAACTCCGTGGCCGACACGCCCGAGCTGCGGGCCGCCTACAATGAGGCCCTGCCCCGTGTCACCGAGTTCTGGACCCGCCTGGGCGCCGACGAACGCCTGTACGCCAAGTACAAGGCCATCGACCCCGCCACACTGACCTCGGAACAAGCACAGGCCCACCTCAACGCGGTGCGCAACTTTGTGCTGTCGGGTGCCGAGCTGCAGGGTGCCGCACGTGAACGCTTCGCGCAGATCCAGGAGCGCCACGCCGAGGTGACCCAGAAGTTCAGCGAGAACGCGCTCGACGCCACCGACGCCTTCAGCTACTACGCCACCGAAGACGAACTCGCCGGCGTGCCCGCCGACGTGGTGCAGGCCGCCCGGCAGGCCGCCGAGGCTGAAGGCAAGGCCGGCTACAAGCTGACGCTGAAGATGCCCAGCTACCTGCCGGTGATGCAGTACGCGCACAGCAGCGCGCTGCGCGAGAAGCTCTACACCGCCTACGTCACGCGCGCCAGCGAACTCGGCGATCCGCGCTTTGACAACACGCCGCTGATCCGCGAGATCCTGGCCCTGCGCCACGAAGAAGCCCAGCTGCTCGGCTACCAGAACTTCGGCGAGGTCTCGCTGGTGCCCAAGATGGCCCAGTCGCCCCAGCAGGTCACCGACTTCCTGCGCGACCTCGGACGCAAGGCCCGCCCCTACGCTGAAAAAGACGTGGCCGACATGCGCGCCTTTGCGGCCGCCGAGCTCGGCCTGGCCGACCCGCAACCCTGGGACTGGCCGTACATCGGCGAAAAGCTCAAGGAAGCCCGCTACGCCTTCAGCGAGCAGGAGGTCAAGGAGTACTTCACCGCACCCAAGGTGTTGGGTGGCCTGTTCAAGATCATCGAAACCTTGTTCGAGGTCAGCATCCACCGCGACCAGGCCCCGGTCTGGCACCCGGCGGTCGAGTTCTACCGCATCGAGCGCGGCGGCCAGTTGGTCGGCCAGTTCTACCTCGACCAACCCGCGCGCACCGGCAAGCGCGGCGGCGCCTGGATGGACGATGTGCGCGCGCGCTGGCTGCGCCCCGACACCGGCCAGCTGCAAACCCCGGTGGCCCACCTGGTGTGCAACTTTGCCGCCGGCGTCGGCGACAAGCCAGCACTGCTGACGCACGACGACGTCATCACCCTGTTCCACGAGTTCGGCCACGGCCTGCACCACTTGCTGACCCAGGTCAACGAGCGCGATGTCTCGGGCATCAGCGGCGTCGAATGGGACGCGGTCGAGCTGCCCAGCCAGTTCATGGAAAACTTCTGCTGGGAATGGGACGTGCTGCGCCACATGACCGCCCATGTGGACACCGGCGAACCGCTGCCGCGCGCGCTGTTCGACAAAATGATCGCCGGCAAGAACTACCAAAGCGGCCTGGGCACCCTGCGCCAGCTCGAGTTTGCGCTGTTCGACATGGAACTGCACACCCGCGCCGACGCGCCCGACACCTTCATGCAGGTGCAGGCGGCGGTGCGCGCCGAGGTCGCGCTGCTGCAACCGCCGCCGTTCAGCCGCACCGCACACACCTTCAGCCACATCTTCGCGGGCGGTTACGCTGCCGGCTACTACAGCTACAAGTGGGCCGAAGTGCTGAGCGCCGACGCCTATGCCGCCTTTGAGGAAACCCCGCTGGCCGATGGCAGCCACAACCCCGAAACGGGTCGCCGCTACCGCCAATCGATCCTGGAAGCCGGCGGCAGCCGCCCGGCGATGGAGTCGTTCAAGGCTTTCCGCGGTCGCGAGCCCAGCCTGGAGGCGCTGCTGCGCCACCAGGGCATGAACTGAGTCGGGGCCCCTGCGGTCTCCCGCGTTCTGGAACCTGCCCATGAAGTCCTTCCAACCGCTGACCTCCCTTCCCCGCGCGGCGGGGCCTGCGCTGCGCTGGTGTGCCGTGGCCTTGGGCCTGGGCCTGCTGCCGCTGGCCACACTGCAGGCGCAGCAGGTGTACCGCATCGTGGGGCCTGACGGCAAGGTGACGTTCTCCGACCGCCCGCCTGAAAAGCCCAGCGACAAGGCCGCACCGGTGCGCCAGCTCGGCGGCACCAGCGATGCCAACAGCGCCCTGCCCAGCGAGCTGCGCCAGGTGGCCAACCAGTACCCGGTGACGGTCTACACCACACGCGACTGCAGCCTGTGCGAGGAAGCCCGCCAGGTGCTGATCCGCCGCGGCATCCCGTTCACGGAGAAAACCGTCACCACCAAGGCCGACGTCGAAGCCCTCAAAAAGCTCAGTGGTGGCGACACCGTGCCCTCGCTGTCGATTGGGAGCCAGGTGCTCAAGGGCCTGCAGGAGTCCGAGTGGTCGACCTACCTCGACGCCGCGGGCTACCCCCGCCAAGCCGCCCTGCCCCCGGCCTACCGCCGCCCGCCCCCGGTGGCGCTGGCCCCGGCCGAGGCGCCCGCGGCCCCCACGCCCGCCGCCGCGGCCAGCGAACGCAAGCCGGCCGACCTGCCCGTGGTGCCGCAGCGCAACAGCCCCAGCAACCCGGCAGGCATCCGGTTCTGACTGGGCCGAGCTGGCCCGGGCCGCTCGGTCCCACCTGCGGCCCGACTTACACTGTGACGTCGCGTCCACCGCTCTCCCATGACCGCCCCCACCAGCCCCCCTTCCGAGCCGAGCCTGACCGACCTGCTGACCCGGCGGGTGGCCGAGCTGGAGAGCCAGAACAAGATCCTGCGCTACAGCCAGGCCAACGCCGAGAGCGCCTCGGAGCGCTTTGAGACCCTGTTCTCCAGCGTGCCCCTGCCCTTGATGGTGGTCGACGAGCACGACATGGTGGTGCAGGCCAACTCGATGGCCCACCGCCGCTTTCAGCCCACCGAGGCCGACCGCCCCCTGATCTCGCTGATGCCCTTTGTGCGCGAGGACCAGGTCGGCAAGGTGCAGCAAGCCCTGGCGCTGGCACAGCGTGAGGGCCAGGCCGAAGCCACCGAGGTGGTGTTTGCGATCGGCGACAGCGGCCAGCTCACGGGCGACCTGCATGTGCGCCGCCTCGAAACCCACCAGGAAGGCGCCGAGCCGCTGGTGCAGTACATCTGCGCCGTGATCGACCAGGGCCCGTTGCTGGCCGAACGTCAGGCGCTGCAGCACAGCGCCAACGTGCTGCAAGAGCGCAACGAACAGCTCTATGCCGGCGAGCGCCGCCTCGAGGCGGTCATCAATTCGGCGCTGGACGCGATCATCTGCGTCGACAAGCGCCAGCGCATCACCGTCTTCAACCCCACGGCGGCCGCGCTGTTCCAGTGCTCGGCCTCGGACGCCCTGGGCAGCCCGCTGGAGCGCTTTCTGCCCAACGCCAACGAGGCGCTGGCCTTCATGCAGGTCTCGACCCAGGCCTTGCTGGGCGAGTTGACCGCGCGCACCGCGAGCGGCAAGGAGCTGTCGGTCGAGGTCAGCGTGTCGGTGGAGCGCCACAACGAAGGCGAGACCACCACCGTGTTCGCACGCGACCTGACGGCCCGCAAAAAGGCCGAAGCGCAGCGCGAGGTGCTGGAAGCCCAGCTGCGCGAGTCGCAAAAAATGCAGGCCGTGGGCACCATGGCGGGCGGCATTGCGCACGACTTCAACAACATCCTGGGCGCCATCCTGGGCAACGTCGAGCTGGCCCGGGGCGACCTGAGCCCCGACTCTCCCGCGCTGGTCAGCCTGCAGGAGATCGACAAGGCCGGTCGCCGGGCGCGCGAGCTGGTGCGCCAGATCCTGACCTTCAGCCGCAACGAGGCCCCCAAACGGCAGCCCCTGTCGCTGGCCGAGGTGGTCAACGAAACCGAACGCCTGTTACACGTCACCTTGCCTCCGGGCATCGCACTGCGCCTGCACCTGGCGCCGCACGTGCCCCCGGTGCTGGCCGACGCCACCCAGGTCGAGCAGGCCTTGCTCAACCTTTGCACCAACGCGATTCATGCGATTGGCAACGCGCGCGGCTCGGTCGACATCCAGCTGCAAGCCCTGGAGCCCGACGTGCGCAAACGCGAACGCCTGGGCCTGCAGGCCGGCACCTATGTGCGCCTGAGCGTGCAAGACAGCGGTCAGGGCATGGATGCGGCGACCATGGAGCGCATCTTCGAGCCCTTCTTCACCACCAAGCCCGTGGGCCAGGGCACCGGCCTGGGCCTGGCGGTGGTGCACGGCGTGATGCGCACCCACGATGGCGCCGCCGACGTGCAAAGCGTGCCCGGCGTGGGCAGCACCTTCTCCTTGTATTTCCCGGCCCTCAGCGCGGCTGCCAACCCGCTCAGCGCCCCGGTGCCCGAACCGGCCCCGGCCCCCGCGCTCGCCCCAGCGCCCGCCGAAGGCCAGGCGCCCTACCATGTGTTCTACGTCGATGACGACACCGCTTTGGTGTTCCTGGTGGAGCGCCTGCTGCGCCGCCGCGGCTACCGCGTCACCACCTTCACCGACCCGCACCAGGCCGCCGAAACCCTGCGTGCCGATCCGCAAGCCTGCGACCTGCTGGTGACCGACTACAACATGCCCGGCTTCTCGGGCGTGGACCTGCTGCGCGTGGTGCGCCAGATCCGGCCGGACCTGCCGGTGGCGCTGGCCTCGGGCTACGTGACCACCGACATCGAGCGCAGCGCCCTGGCCGAGGGCGCGCGCGCCCTGATCCACAAGCCCAACGACGTCGAAGAACTCTGCACCACCGTGCAGCGCCTGTTGATGGCCGGCCCCGCGCCCGCCCCGAACCGTTCCCCCGCGGCCCCCCTGCCGCCCGCCTAGCGGCCGCTGCACCGCCGCTTTTTTTGCCATGGTCACTTTTCACCTGCGCGGGGCCCCGGCCCCGCAAGTCCAGCCGTCCACCGCCCCTTCGGACACCCCGTCAGCGGCCCCCTCCAAAGCCACCAGGTCGCGGGTGGCCTCGGGCCCCCAGGCGCCGACCGATCGCCCGGCCCTGACCGGCCGCGCCGCACGCCGCGAGCGCGCCGCCCAGGCCGCCGCCGCGAGGCCCGCGCCGGTGGTGGTCACGGCACCCCGCCAGCGTTGGCTGTCGGGCCCCGCCCTGCCCCCAGCCCGGACCCTGCTGAGCCCCGCCGGGCCGCTGGTGTGCCTGTACGAAGACGAATCGGTGCTGGCGTTCGACAAGCCTGCGGGCATGCACTCGGTGCCCGGCAAGGGCGAGGACAAGCAGGACTGCCTGTCGGCCCGCGCCCAGGCCCTGTTCCCGGAGGCGCGCGTGGTGCACCGGCTGGACCTGGACACCTCGGGCGTCATCGTCATGGCGCGTGGCCCCGAAGCGCAGCGCCGCCTCAACCGCAGCTTCGAACTGCGCCAGATCGACAAACGCTATGTGGCCGTGGTGCAGGGCTGCCTGACCCCGCCCGACGGCGATTGGGGCCTGATCGACCTGCCCATTGCGCTCGACTGGGAGCGCCGCCCCCTGCACACGGTGGATGCGGCCACGGGCCGCCCCAGCCAGACCCACTGGCACCTGCTGGCGGTGGACCCGGTGGCCCAAACCTCCCGCGTGCTGCTGGAGCCGTTCACGGGACGCTCACACCAGTTGCGGGTGCACCTGCAGGCGCTGGGCCACCCAATGCTGGGCGACCGGCTGTACGGCGGTCCCGTCGCCACGCCCCGCGCGCCGCGCCTGTTGCTGCACGCCACCCAGATCCTGCTGCCACACCCCGAAAGCGGGCAAGCCCTGTTCATCGAAAGCCCGGTGCCGTTCTGACGCGTGCCGCCCAGGCCGGCCAGCAGCCTGCCCCGGAAGGCCCACGGCGAGCCACCCGCCAACGCCGCCACAGTGTTGCAAACTGGCACCAATCGGCAACAAAGTGTCCATTTTTCAGCGCCCGCGCTAGCATGGGGGGATGACCACCTCGCTCTACATCATCACCGGTGCCTCGCGCGGCATGGGCTTGGCCATGGCCCAGCAACTGCTGCAACCCGGCAACACCTTGCTCACCCTGTCGCGCCAGCCCAACCCGGTGCTGGACACCGCGGCGACTGCGCAAGGCATTCCCTTGATCCAATGGGCCATGGACCTGGCCGACGGCAACGCCGTGGCCCACGAGTTGGGCCTGTGGCTGACCACCCTGGACCCGCGGCAGTTTGACCGCGCGGTGCTGATCAACAACGCGGGGGTCATCCCGCCGATCGCGCCGCTGTCGGCCACCCCGGCGGTGGACGTGGCCTGGGCCCTGCGCGTGGGGCTGGAGGCCCCGATGCAACTCAGCGCGAGCTTCCTGAACACCACCGAAGGCTGGCGCGCCAAGCGGCAGATCCTCAACATCTCCTCGGGCCTGGGCCGACGCCCGATGGCGTCGCAGGCCTCGTACTGCGCGGCCAAGGCCGGGCTGGACCATTTCAGCCGCTGCGTGGCGCTGGACGAAGCGCAAAAGCCAAACGGCGCCCAGATCTGCTCGCTGGCCCCCGGCGTGATCGACACCGACATGCAAGCCCAGTTGCGCGGCACCAGCGTCGAGGCTTTCCCGGACCAGGGCAACTTTGCGGCCCTCAAGGCGAATGGCCAGCTGACCTCGGCCGACGAGGCCGCCCGCCGCGTGCTGGCCTGGCTGGACCGCGCTGATTTTGGCCAGAACCCCGTCGCCGACGTGCGCGACGCCTGAGCGCCCCCGCGGCCCCGCACCGCACTGCCCCCCGCACCAAGCACCTCCGCGCCACCCGGCGCGCGTGGTCGCCTCGGTGTCCGTCGGCTGTCAGGGTCCGTCGCTAAGATGGACGCCCTCAGTTCAACCCCCACTCTGTTCCAGACAGGAGACAAGACATGGCCCGTGAAGTTGTTGTGGTCAGCGGTGTGCGCACCGCCATCGGTACTTTTGGCGGCAGCCTCAAAGACATCCCGCCCACCGCCCTGGGGGCACAGGTGGTGCGCGAATCGCTCAAGCGCGCCCAGGTCGATGGCGCCGACGTCGGCCATGTGGTGTTCGGTCATGTCGTCAACACCGAGCCGCGCGACATGTACCTGTCGCGCGTGGCCGCCATCGAAGGCGGCTGCGGCGAAGGCACGCCCGCGTTCAACGTCAACCGCCTGTGCGGCTCGGGCCTGCAGGCCATCGTGTCGGCCAGCCAGGCCATTTTGCTGGGTGACGCCGACATCGCGATCGGCGGCGGCGCCGAGAACATGAGCCGCGCGCCCTACGCCAGCCTGGCCACCCGCTTCGGCGCCCGCATGGGCGACACCAAGCTGGTGGACATGATGGTCGGCGCCCTGCACGACCCCTTCCACACCATCCACATGGGTGTGACGGCCGAGAACATCGCCGCCAAGTGGGGCATCACCCGCGCCGACCAGGACGCCCTGGCCGTGGAGAGCCACAACCGCGCCGAGCGCGCCACGGCTGCCGGCTACTTCAAGGAGCAGATCACCCCGGTGATGCTCAAGAGCCGCAAGGGTGAGGTCGCCTACGACACCGACGAACACTTCCGCCCCGGCGCCAGCCTGGCCGACATGGACAAGCTCAAGCCGGTGTTCATCAAGGAAAACGGCACTGTCACCGCAGGCAATGCCTCGGGCATCAACGACGCTGCCGCCGCCGTGGTGCTGATGGAAGCGGGCACGGCCAAGGCCCGTGGCCTGCAACCCCTGGCGCGCCTGGTGGCCTACGCCCACGCCGGCGTGGACCCCAAGTACATGGGCATTGGCCCGGTGCCCGCCACGCAACTGGCCCTCAAGAAAACCGGCCTGACGGTCAACGACCTCGACGTCATCGAAGCCAATGAGGCCTTCGCCGCCCAGGCCTGCGCCGTCACGCGTGACCTGGGCCTGGACCCGGCCAAGGTCAACCCCAACGGTTCGGGCATCTCGCTGGGCCACCCGATCGGCGCCACCGGCGCGGTGATCACCGTCAAGGCGCTGTATGAACTGCAACGCATTCAAGGCCGCTACGCGCTGGTCACCATGTGCATCGGCGGCGGCCAAGGCATTGCCGCCATCTTTGAACGGGTCTGACAGCGCGCAAGCCCCGCCCGCCCCGGCGTCGACCGGGGCACTTGGGACGCCCTCGGGCGTCCTTTTTCATGGGGAGATGGCGGCTCCAGGCCTGGGGCGGCAGGCCTGGCGACCCAGCCGCTGCTGGGGCGCAGCCGGAGCGATGCGTGCGACAGGCGCCTCAGCGCGGCCAGGGCTGCTGGTGCTGTGATGGCCGGGTCAAGCCCTGACCGGCGACGGGTGGCCTACTTGCTGATCAGCCACTGGATGGCGAACTTGGCGACAAAGCCCACCATCCCCAGGCCCAGGCCCAGGAACAGCACAAAGGTGCCGAAGCGGCCGGCCTTGGACTCCCAGGCCAGCTGGGCAATGATGAACACCATGTAGAGCATGAAGCCGCCCACCCCGAAGGTGAGGCCAAAGGCGGAGATCTGCTCTTCCGAAAAATCAAACATCACGAACGGACCTGAACAGGGGCCACGGCTTCGTCACGCAGCGGCAAGGCAGAGGCATCCACCAAGTCGCGGTAAGCGTGCCAACTGGCATGGCCCAACATGGGCATGACCGCGATCAGGCCCAGTAAGAAGGAGCCCAAGCCCAGCAGGGTGAAGCCAGCGATCAGCGCTGCCCACACCGCCATCGGGATCGGGTTGTCGAGCACGGTGCGCCAACTGGTCAGCACCGCTTGCATCAAGGTGATGCGGCGGTCCAGCAAGAGCGGAATCGACACCACGCTGGACGCAAAAATCGGGGCTGCCAGCAAGGCCCCGAGGGCCAGCCAGAGCTCAAACAGCCAGCCGTCGGGCGAGGCCACCACCACGCGCAGGAAATCGATCGGGGTGTGCACCGGCACCGGTGCCAGCAAAGTGATCAGGGCCGCCGACGTGAGCACCCAGCCGGTCGCGGCCAGGGCCAGCAGGACCCCAAACTGCACCAGGCACCAGTAGGGGCTGGACCACTTGTCGACATGGCCTTGTTGCCACCGGGTCCAGGTGCGCCACACCAGGCCCAGCGAGGGGCGCTCGCCACGCTCCAGCGCACGGCTCAGCGCGTACAGGCTGGTGGCGAGCACCGGCGCCACCACCAGGAAACCCGACAACGCCCCCGCCAACAACCAGAAACGGTCGTGTGCCACCCACATGATCAGGCCCCCCAGCAGGGTGAGCACCAGCCCGTGGGCGAAGCTGACCCAGCCGGCGCGCGCCATGTCGCGCCAGGCCAGCGCGAGCCAGCTCAGGGGCTGCATCACGGTGATGGTCCGGATCAGGGGGGTGGGATCTGAAGAGGCAGTCATGGTGAAGCGGGGCCGGGGCACGGCACGGGTGGCAGATCGTGCCCCCATGCTAGGCCCTGAAAACGGCTTTTGGCCTGCACAGCCGCCCCAACTAGGGACAACCATGAGGCCAAAAACCCGCAGCGCCCGGCTTGGCGCCGGCGCTCAGGCACCGAACTCAGTCGCGCACCACCAGCACCGCGAGGTGGGCGTCGGACAGCACCTTCTGCGCCACGCTGCCCAGCACCAGCTTTTCGATGCCGCGGCGGCCGTGCGAACCCATGACGATCAGGTCAGTGCCCAGGTTCTGAGCCGTGTCCAGGATGCCGCGGTGGATCGCATGCGCCTCGACCACCGTGGTCTTGACCGGCAGGCCTGCGGCTTCCAGCGTGCTGCGGGCGGCGTCCAGTGCGGCATTGGCTTCGGCCGTGGCGGCCCCCAGGTACTGCGACTGACCATAGGCAAAGTCGGCGCCCACGCCCGAGAAGGGATAGGGATCAATGACATAGATGGCCGTCACATCGCTCTGGAAGGCCTTGGCCAAGGCCACCGCCTTGTCCAGCGCACGGGTGGAGGTCTCAGAACCGTCAACGGGAATCAGAATGTGCTTGAACATGAATCTCTCCTGTAGGTAATGGACCCAGTGTGCCTGCAGCAGCACCCGACCCATTTGACACGCATCAAATCCTGGTGGTGCCGGGGCACCCCGTCTTCCTGCCTGTCAAAGGGTCAAGCCGGCGTGCCCGGCCCCGCGCCTCAGCCCGGCAGGCCCTGAAAACCGCCTGCGCGGCAAGTCAGCACCAAGGTGTCACGGTAGCCCCCCGGGTGCACTGGCTGGATCGGCGTGGACTCGTGGATGACGCTTTCGTCGTCCAGCAGCAACAGCGACCACGGCTGGGTCAGCGTGAAACGCTGGCCATTGGGGCCTTCGGCCTCGAACACCCGGGTTTCGCCGCCCTTGATGCCCTCGCGGGCGATCATGAACACCGCCACCAGGTCCACCCCATCGCGGTGTGCGCCCTCGGGCGTGGGCCGACCAATGCCGTCGGTGGTGTCGATGCGGAACTGGTGCGCCTCGATGAACCAGGGCTGGGCCGGCTCACCGGGCGGGCGGCGCAGCGTGGCCGCGGCCTGCGCCACCGCGGTCAACAGGGGCGCCCACGCGGGCGAGCCCACGGTGGGCTCGGCCAGGGGCTCGAACCAGCGCTCCATGCCGCCGTGCAGGGCGTTGTATTCCAGCGGTTGCCAGTGGGCCCGGTGCGGCACCTGCTGCACCTCGGCGCCCGTCACCACAAAACAGCTGTGGCGGCGCCGGCGGTAACGCCCGCCGTCCTTGAGGTAATTGTCCGGCGGCAGGCCTTCCCAGGTGGGAATCAGGGCCTGCAGGTCGGCCAGATCGCAAGCGGCCCAGCGGGCCACGTCCTCGGCCGTCATGACGGCATAACCGCGCTGGCGCAGCTGTTGGGGCACCTGTTCCGGCGGCACCGAAGGGGGGGCAAAAGTAGCGGTGGTCATAAGGTTGACAGCTTAACGCCAGCCAAGCCCCGCCCGGACGAGCCTGGCGCGGAGACCCGCCTGGCACCAGGGGGCAGCGACCTCGGTTTGATCTGGCACAAGCGCCTCCCTGGCCCAGCACACCGGCGGCGTGACGCGCTCACCGGGCCGGTCCCGCCCCCAGCAGGACCAGCCTCAATCGCCAGGGGGCGCCGTGCGCGATGGCGCCAGGGGGTCGGCCGCCTCGGCACCGGGCGCCAGTGGCCCCTCGGTGCTGACCCACCGGGCCTGGCGCCGCAAGGTGGCCCAGCGTTCGCCATCGACAAAAAACACCTGCGCCGAACACGCCTGGTGGCGGGCGCAATGCTGCGCCCAGTGCCGGGCCTCGGCCGCCGGCACATGCAAATACAACACCGGGCCGGGCCGGTGGGTGCCGTGCGAACGCACCTGCACCGGCCGCGCGTTGAGCACCGGCGGCGGTGGTGCGTCGGCCTCCGGTTGGACCCGCCCATACACCCCGGGCGAGAACGCGGCTTGCGCCTGTGCCCCCCCGGCCCCGCCGAGGGCACACCAGGCCAGCACCGCCCAACCACCCCAGGCCAGGGGAAGGCGCCAGCGCCGGACGCGACCCGCCCCAGCCCTCACGGGGCGACCCCGCTCGGGGCCTGGGCCAGCAGCGACTGCCCTTGCACCCGCACGGCGCTGCCCACGGGCCAGGCCGTGGACTGCTCGAAGGTGCGCACCTGGCCATCGTCCATGCGGACCCGGGTCTCGTACACCGTGACCTTGCGCAGGTTCTGCTCCACCGCGTGGCCCGCCACGCCGCCACCGACCGCGCCGAGCACGGTCATCGCGGTGCGCCCATTGCCGCCCCCCATCTGGTTGCCCAGCAGGCCGCCCAGCACACCACCGGCCACCGCGCCCACGCCCGACGCCGGCGCGTTGCGCTGCACCGCCCGCACCTGCTCCACCGTGCCGCAGTGGCGGCACACCGGGGCCATGCTGACCGGCGTATGGGTGGGCGAGTGGTCAGACGTTGGGGTGGGGGTTGCCGACGGGCTGGTCGCGGTCCGCGGTGTCACTGGCGCCGCCACCACCGGGCTGGGCGCGGCCGGGGCCCGCACTGGGCTGTCGGCCGTGCTCGGGGGGGCACTGACCTGGCCGGCGCCGGTCGCAGGCAAGCTGTTCGGGTCCAGTGGGGCCTCCGCCGTGGCGGGCAGCCCCCCGCCCGCCACCGCCGCGCCGTTGACCGGCGAGCGCTGTTCGGCGTACTGCCACGCCAGCGTGCCCGCCAGCGCCAGCGTGATCAGGCCCAGGGACATCACCAGCGGCCACAGCGAACGGCTGTGGCGCATGCGGTCCAGCCAAGCCGGCGGGTGGGCGTGGACAGCCAAAGAAGTCAAAGCATTGGTTTTCATGGTGGTCAAGCTCCCCATCAGACGCGCCACACGCAGGGGCCCTCCCCTGGCCGGCGTCTCTGCCTGCAATGTGCGCGAAAAAAGCCTTTGGGGCCGCACAAGATGTAGCAGAGGCACTTGCATCAATTGCGTTCACTCATCGAACGCAACCGCTTGTCATTATTGAAAAAATGACAATCACCGTCTGCCTCGACGGCCGCAAAACCAAGCCAAAAGTCACAACTATGTTTGCAGATTGATACAAATTTACCGCCCCACCGGCCTCTGTCCAGCGGGTTCAGGCCCCGGGCTGAGCCGAACCGCCGCGCGGCTCGCCGCTCAGCACACCTGGGCCCCCATCACCCCAACCCCATCCCATGGCCCCTGAAGACGGCGCCTGACGCCGCGCCCGCCGGACCGGCCGATCACGGCCAACCCGGGGTGACCCGGGTCCACCAGCTCCCTGGCTGCACCAAGCCAGCGCAGCCCGCACCGGCGCGAGCCCCCCCGCCCAGCCCCGCATCCCAATCTGGTGCACAAACACTGCAATCGCTGATTCGCAGGACTTGTATACCAGTGGCACGGATCGTGCTGTGTCTTGGGCAATGACCACCGCCACCGACATCAGCGATCGCATCATGGAAGCCGTGATGGCCCAGAAACTGCCCCCGGGCGCGCGCCTGGGTGAGCAGCAACTGGCCCTGCTGTTTGATTGCAGCCGCACCATCGTGCGCGAAGCCCTGACCCGCCTGGCCACGCGCGGCATCGTCACCGTCAGCGCGCGCCGCGGCTGGTACGTGATTGAGCCGTCCGAAGACGAAGCGCGCGAAGCCTTCGAAGCCCGCCGCGTGATCGAACTGGGTCTGTTGCACCAGTTCAAGGACCGCCGCGTCGAGCCTGGCGCCATGGCGCAACTCAAACAGCACCTGGCGCGCGAGCAAGCGGCACTGGCCGGCTCGGACGTGGGCGCCCGCAGCTTTCTGCTGGGCGACTTCCATGTCTGCCTGGCCGAGTGCCTGGGCAACGCCTTGCTGGCCGACACGCTGCGCGACTTCACGGCCCGCACCACGCTGATCGCCATGCTCTACCAGTCCTCCCACGACGCCGCCCAGTCCTGCGCCGACCATGTGCGCATCGTGGCCGCCCTGGAGGCCGGCGACATCGCGCTGGCCGAGACCCTGATGGCCGAGCACATCGGCACCGTCCAAGCCGCGCTCAAGCCGGTCGCCAGCAGCGACCCGCTGGAGCACCTGCGCCAGGCGCTGTCGCCCGTGGCCAAGGCCTCGGACCCCGCTTCCGTTTCCCCCGCCCCCGGCGCTGCCGCGCCGGATTCTGTCCCTGAGATCCCTTCCACCTACCTTGGAGCCTTGCTATGACCCGTTTCAACCGTCGCATCACCCTGAGCCTGCTCGGCGCCGCCAGCCTGGCCTGCTGCCTGAGCAGCCCCGTGCTGGCCCAGAACGCGCTGGACAACGTGCTCAAGAGCCGTGAAATCAAGATCGCCATCCCGACCGACTACCCGCCCTATGGCTTTGTCGGCACCGACCTCAAGCCCCAGGGCCTGGACATTGACATGGCCAACTACATCGCCACCAAGCTCGGCGCCAAGGTCGAGCTGGTGCCGGTGACCAGCGCCAACCGCATCCCCTACCTGCAAACCCAGAAGGTGGACCTGGTGATCTCGACCCTGGGCAAGAACCCCGAGCGCGAGAAGGTGATCGACTTCACGGCGGCCTATTCGCCGTTCTTCCAGGCCGTGTTTGCCAGCAAGAGCGTGGCCATCAAGAGCTTCGCCGACCTGGCGGGCAAATCGGTGGGCGTGACCCGCGGCGCCATGGAAGACCAGGAACTGGCCAAGGTGGCCCCGGCTGGCGTCGACGTGAAGCGCTTCGAGGACCACGCGGCCACCATCTCGGCCTTTGTCTCGGGCCAGACGCAAGCGATCGCGACCAGCGCCTCGACCGCCGGCACCATCATGCAGAAGAACCCCAACCTGGCCACCGAGTACAAGCTGCTGCTCAAGGACAGCCCCAACTTCATCGGCGTGGCCAAGGGCGAAGACAAGCTGCGCCTGAAGGTCAACGAGATCATCGCCGAGGCCAAGAAGTCCGGTGACCTCGACAAGATGTCGCAACGCTGGCTGGGCCGCCCCACCGGCGACCTGCCGCAGTAAGCCCCGAACGACCCGCACCGGCCAGACGCCATGCTGATCGAACTCGACTTCCCGGCCGTGCTGGCCGACTGGCCGCTGCTGCTGCGCGGGGTGGCCTGGACCCTGGGCCTGACGGTGGTCGGCACCGTGCTCGGGCTGCTGCTGGGCACGGCCTGCGCCTGGGTGCGGGCCCGCAACCTGGGCCACCGCCCGGCCGCGCTGCGGCTGGCCGTGGCCAGCTACGTGGAACTGATGCGCAACACGCCGTTCATCGTGCAGTTGTTCTTCCTGTTCTTCGGCCTGCCCGCGCTGGGCGTCAAGCTCAGCCCCGAGGTGGCCTCGGTGCTGGCGATGGTGATCAACCTCGGCGCCTACTCGGCCGAGATCATCCGCGCCGGCCTCGAAGCCACCCCCAAGGGACAGATCGAAGCCGCCCAGAGCCTCGCATTGACGCCGGGGCAGACGTTCCGCCGCGTGGTGCTACCGCCAGCGCTGCGCAAGGTGTGGCCCGCGATGGTCAGTCAAATCATCATCGTGATGCTGGGGTCGGCCGTCTGCGGGCAAATCTCCACGCCGGAGCTGAGCTACGCCGCCAACCTGATTCAAAGCCGCAACTTCCGCGCGTTTGAAGCCTTCATCGTGGCCACGGCGTTGTACCTGGGTCTGTCGATCCTGGCGCGCCGGCTGTTGAACTGGCTGGGCCAGCGCTTTCTTTTCGGACACTGACCATGGTTGATTTTTCTCTGTGGGACATCCTGCGCAACCTGATGCTGGCCGCGCGCTGGACCGTGGGCCTGTCGCTGCTGGCCTTCGTCGGCGGTGGGCTGGCGGGCCTGGGCCTGCTGGTGTTGCGCCTCAGCGGCTGGCGTGGCACCCAGACCCTGATTGGCGGCTATGTGCAGCTGTTCCAGGGCACGCCCCTGCTGATGCAGCTGTTCCTGACCTACTTCGGGCTGGCCCTGCTGGGCATCAAGACCACGCCGTGGACCGCCGCGGCCGTGGCCCTGACGCTCTACACCAGCGCCTACCTGACCGAAATCTGGCGCGGCTGCGTGGCCGCCATCCCCAAGGGGCAATGGGAAGCGGCCCAAAGCCTGGCCCTGAGCTTTGGCGAGCAACTGCGCCATGTGGTGCTGCCGCAGGCGCTGCGCATCGCGGTGCCGCCCACCGTGGGCTTTCTGGTGCAGGTGATCAAGGGCACGGCCCTGGCCTCGGTGATCGGCTTTGTTGAGCTGACCAAGGCGGGAAGCATGATCTCCAACGCGACCTACCAGCCCTTCCTGGTCTACGCCTGTGTGGCACTGATGTATTTTTTGCTGTGCTTCCCCGTGAGCCTGGTGGCACAGCGGCTTGAAAGGAAACTCCATGGCCATCGTTGACATTGCCGCCCTGCGCAAATCGTATGGCAGCCACGAAGTGCTCAAAGGCATCGACCTGCGGGTCGAAGCCGGTGAGGTGATCGCCATCATCGGCAAGAGCGGCTCGGGCAAAAGCACCCTGCTGCGCTGCATCAACGGCCTCGAGGTGTTCCAGGAAGGGGGCCTGGTCGTGAACGGCAAGCCCCTGCTGCACGAGAGCCCAGTCGCGATGCGCGAACTGCGCCAGCAAGTGGGCATGATCTTCCAGGGCTTCAACCTGTTCCCGCACCTGAGCGTGGGACGCAACATCATGCTGGCCCCGACGCTGGTCAAGCACAAGAACGCCCAGGCCGCCGAAGCCCAGGCGCGCCAGCTGCTGCAACGCGTGGGCCTGGCGGAGAAGTTCGACGCCATGCCCGAGCAGCTCTCGGGCGGCCAGCAGCAGCGCGTGGCCATCGCACGTGCCCTGGCCATGGAGCCGCGCGTGCTGCTGTGCGACGAGATCACCTCGGCGCTGGACCCCGAGTTGGTGGGCGAGGTGCTGCGGGTGGTCGAAAGCCTGGCCGACGAAGGCATGACCTTGCTGATGGTGACGCACGAGATGGGCTTTGCGCGCAAGGTCAGCGACCGCGTGATCTTCATGCACCAGGGCCGGGTGCACGAAATGGGCCCGCCGAGCGAACTGTTCGGCCATCCCCAGACGCCCGAGTTGCAGCAGTTCTTGTCCTCGCTGCACAACTGAATCCCCCGGGGCCCGGCGGGCACCAGGTCACCATCGCGGTGGCTTGGACCTTGGACCTCGGGGCTCAGCCCCTGGCCCTCAGGGCGGCGGCAGTTCGGCGCCGCAATGCAGGCAAAAGCGCGCCTCCATCAGGTGGCCTTCGGTCAGGCACTCGTGGCAACGCCGGGTGGTGGGGGGCGGCAGCGAATCGCGCCGCTGCTGCGCCATCTCCGAGCTCACGATGCCAGTCGGCACGGCCAGGGTGCCCCAGCCCAGCAGCATCATGGCCGAGGAGATGAAGCGCCCCAGATCGGTCTTGGGCGTGATGTCGCCAAAGCCCACCGTGGTCATGGTGGTGATGGCCCAGTACATCGAGGTCGGGATGCTGCTGAAGCCGTTTTCAGCCCCTTCCACCAGGTGCATGACGGTGCCCACCACCAGCACGATCATCATCACCACCGACAAGAAAATCAGGATCTTGCGCCGGGTGGCGACCAGCGCACGGCCCAGCGATTGGTACTCGCTGACGTAAGCCGACAACTTGAAGATGCGGAACACGCGCAAAAGCCGCATCACCCGCACGTCGATCAGCAGGTGCAACTCGGGCACAAAAAGCGCCAGGTACGTGGGCAGCAGCGCCAGCAGGTCCACCACGCCGAAGAAGCTGGTGGCATAGCGCCAGGGGTGGCGCACACAGACCAGGCGCGCGATGTACTCGAGGGTGAACAGGGCCGTGAAAAACCACTCCAGCTGGTTGAACACGCCACCATGGGCCAGGCGCAGCGACTGCACGCTGTCGGCCAGCACCACGCCCACGCTGAGCACGATCAGGCCGAACAGCGCGTAGTCAAAGTAGCGGCCGGCCGGCGTGTCGGCCTCAAAGATGATGCGGAACAGGCGCTCGCGCCAGGGGCTGAGCGCGTGCTGCGGGGCGGACGATGGGGAGGGTGAGCGCGTCATGGCGACAGTTTAGAGGCGCCCTGCCCGCCCACCGCGGCCCCGCTCAGGCGGCCCCGCTGCGCGCTGGACGGCCGGTTCAGGCAGGCAGTCGGAAGCGGGCCACCTGATTCGACAGCTGCGTGGCCCGCTCACGCATGGCTGCCGAGGCCGCCGCAGTCTGCTCCACCAGGGCCGCGTTCTGCTGGGTCATGCGGTCCAGCTCCTGCAGGGCCTGGCCGACCTGTTGCACGCCCAGGCTCTGTTCGCGCGATCCGGTGGAGATCTCGTCAAGCAGGGCGTTGACCCGCTGCGCCGAGGCGACAATGTCTTCGATGGTGTGGCCCGCGCGTTGCACCACATGGGTCCCGAGTTCGACCTGCTCGACGCTGTTGCCGATCAGGGACTTGATCTCGCGGGCCGCCTCGGCGCTGCGCTGGGCCAGCATGCGCACCTCGCCCGCCACCACGGCAAAGCCCCGGCCTTGCTCACCGGCCCGGGCGGCTTCCACCGCCGCGTTCAGGGCCAGGATGTTGGTCTGGAAAGCAATGCCATCGATGGTGCCGATGATCTCGGCAATGCGGTTGGAGGAGTCCCGGATCTGGTTCATGTTGGCCACCACCTCGCCCATCACCTGCCCGCCCTGCTTGGCGGACTCGGCGTTCTGGCGCGCCACGCGCGAGGCCTCGTCGGTGTTGCCCGAGGTCACGTTGACGGTGGCCGAGATCTGTTCCATCGACGAGGCTGACTGCTCCAGGCTGGCCGCCGCCTGCTCGGTGCGGGCCGACAGGTCCATGGAACCGGCCGCCACCTCGTTGCTGGCGTGCACGATCTGGTCGCTGGACTGGCGCACCTGGACCACCATCTCGCGCAGCGAGCCCTGCATGTGGCGCAGTTCCAGCATCAGTTGGGCCGCTTCATCGCGGCCCCAGGGCGACGGCGAAGTGGTCAGGTCGCCCTCGGTCATGGCGCGCAAGTGGCGGCGGGTTTCCTTGAGGCCGCCGTCCATCACGCGGTAGAAGCTCAGGAACAGGTAGCCTGCGAACAGCACCGCCACCACCGTGATCGACAGGTTCATGACCCACAACTGGCGGGTCTCGGCGCGCAGGTCGTCGATGTAGATGCCCGAGCCCACGATCCAGCCCCAGGGCTCAAAGCCTTTGACGTAGCTGACCTTGTCCACCGGGCGGTCCAGGCCGGGCTTGGGCCACTGGTAGTCGACAAAGCCCTCGCCTCGGGCCTGGACCACCGCGACAAAGGCCTTGAACAAGGCCAGGCCGTTGGGGTCCTTCATGTCGGACACGTCCTTGCCATTGAGCTCGGGCTTGAACGGGTGCATGACCACGCGCGGGTGCATGTCGTTGATCCAGAAGTACTCGTTCTTGTCGTAGCGCAACTCGCTGATGGCCTGGCGTGCGAGCGTCTGGGCCTGCTCGCGGCTGATCTGGCCAGCGGTCTCCTGGCGGTGGGCCCAGACCATCAGGCCATGGGCGATCTCCACATGCTGCCGCGTGGCCGCCTCACGGGCCTCAAGCGCCCGCGTGGTGTGGTTGTTCAACTGCCAGCCCAGCAGGCCCAGCAGGGGCAGCAAAAAGGCCAGGGAGATGATCAAGGCCTTGGCGGCAAAGCGCAGGGTGCGGAACAAACGCACACCTGGCGCCCAGACGCCATGAAAACGAAAAAAGCCAGGGTCCAGGTCACGGCGGATGGGTTCTGGGGCGCGCTTGGGGTCCAGAGACAAGAGGGCAGACATGGGCGAAGCTCCAACGAAGCGGATGAACAAAACATCAGTGCACTTAGTTACAAATTATGTCCATTCTCTTGTCAGGGTATTTACGGGTTGGGGGCAGTTCGGGCCCTGGTGCGGGCCCACCAGGCCTCCACAAGGCCGTCACCGGGCCCTGGGCGAGACGCCCAAACGGCTTGTCAGTTTGCCGAAAGGCTTGCGGCACAAGGACTTTGGCGCTCAGGGCGCGGTGTCCACACGGGTCAGCCCCATCGCCAGCGGCCACGCCCCCCATCGCCATCCATGATGGCAGCGCGCGCCGGCCCCCTGGTTCGCAAGTTCTCCCCGCGGACGCTGGACAAGGGTGTGGACAAACCGTGCGTTGGCCCCGGAACAGTGGCTTAAGTCCTTGATTCACAAGGACAAAGCTTAGCGCGCCTGTTTTTTAGGCAGGGGACAAGTTGAACCGCCCCGGGACAGGGTCTGGGCGGTCAAGGGCCGGGTCGGGTGCCCGGTCCAAGGCCCAGACACCCGCACCGGGAGGCTGCGCCCACCGAGTGGTGGGACGCTGAAGAACTTCTCCCCGCTGGGCTTGGATAAGTTTGTGGACAAGCCGTGCCCAGGGCGTTGAAGGGCAGGCCAAGTCCTTGATTTCAATGGGATTAACTTACGCCGCTTAAAAATGAGGCAGTGCATAAGCGCCCCACCGAGGGGCGCAGGCACTCAAGCCAGTCGGGGCAAGGCGCGCATCGAGGGCTCCGACGGCAGCACGAACACCGAGACCGCGGCGACCAGGTCTTGCGCCTGCACCTGCAGCCCCTGGGCGGCGGCGGCACTCTGCTCGACCAAAGCAGCGTTCTGTTGCGTCACCTGGTCCATCTGGGCAATCGCCTGCCCCACCTGACTGACGCCGGCGCTTTGCTCGGCGCTGGCGACGCTGATCTCGCCAATCAAGGTGCCCACGTTCTGGATCGCGGTCACCACCTCTTCCATGGTCCGGCCCGCCTGGTCGACCAGGCGGCTGCCGTCTTCGACCCGGGCCACGCTGGACGTGATCAGGGTGTTGATCTCCTTGGCGGCCGCGGCACTGCGCTGGGCCAGGTTGCGCACCTCGCTGGCCACCACGGCAAAGCCCCGCCCCTGCTCACCGGCCCGGGCGGCCTCCACCGCCGCGTTCAGCGCCAGGATGTTGGTCTGGAAGGCAATGCTGTCGATGACGCCGATGATGTCGGCGATCTGGTGCGAGCTGTCGTTGATGCCCTTCATGGTGCTGACCACCTGGCCCATCACGCTGCTCCCCTTGAGCGCCACCTCGCTGGCGGTGTCCGCCAGACCATGGGCCTGCTGGGCGCTGCTGGCGTTCTTCTTGACGGTGGAGTCCAACTCCTCCATCGAAGCGGCGGTTTCTTGCAGGGCCGAGGCCTGGCGCTCGGTGCGCTCGCTGAGGTCGTTGTTGCCGGTGGCGATCTCGCCACTGGCGGCCGCCACCTGGCGGGCGTTGCGGCGCACCGTGCTGACGGTGTGCAGAAGGCTGTCCTGCATGCGGCGCAGCGCGTCGAGCAGGCGGGCGGTTTCGTCACGGCCCCGCACTTCGATGGTTTGGGTCAGGTCCCCCTCCGCCACCCGGTCGGCCACCCCCATGGCCAGGGTCAGGGGACCGGTGATGCTGCGGATGATCACAATCGCCACGCCGATGCTGGCCAGCACCGACAACAGCGCCATGCCCAGGGAGAGCGCGGTGGCCTGCCAGATGCTCTGCTGGGCGTTCGCCTCGTCGCTCGCGGCGCGCTCATTGACCTGCACCACCAGCCGGTCAATCACCTGGCGGTGGGCCTCGTAGGCCCGGCGGATGTCTGCCATGGCCGCACCGACGGCCGCTGCATCGGCACGTTGGACAGCGGGCGCGAGTTTGTCGTCGAACGCCTTGAACATCTGCTCGGCCGGCGCGTGGGCCTGGTCCAGCAACAGGCGCGCCAGCTCGGGCTCCAGCTGGGCCTGTTGCCAGTACCCGCGGCGCTTCTCGTAGTCCTTGCGCAAGGCGCTGATGCGTTGGCGCAGCGAAGCCTGCTCCTCGGCCGAGGTGCTGTCGGCGAACTGCAGCGTGATCAGGTAGGGCTCCAGCACATACAAGGGCGGCGGCAGCACGTCGGCCACCAGGTCCTTGCTCTGCACGATGCGCTGGTAGAGCGGGCCGTTGACCTTGAGTTGACTGAGTGTGTAGAAGGACCAGCCTGCACACAGGCCAAAACCCAGGACAAAAACGCCCAGGAGCAGGACAAAGCGGGTGCGGATGGTCGTGTTGAACAGGTTCATGGTGGCCTCGTGGGTCAGGGGTCGGACGTCGGCATCGTTCGCGTCGCTTCGGCTGGCGGAGCCGGCGAACAACGTTCGATCATTAGCGTATTTTAATGCTATTTTTGATTTTTATGATCAATATATTGAAACCCAAATGATCATTTTTTATGACTAGCCACCGGCCAGACCCGCCTTTCGACGGCTGTTCAGGCGAAAAAAAGCCGGGCTGAACCCGGCTTCGTGGTGACGGCCTGCCCGCTTTGGCGGGCTCAGCCCTGGGGCTCGGCCTCTTGCAAGGCCCGCCACATCACTTTGCCGCTGCCACTCTTGGGCAGGGCATCGACAAACTGCACCACGCGCGGCACCTTGTAGACCGCCATGTTGTCGCGGCACCAGTCGATGATCTCGGCCTCGGTCACCTGCGCGTGGCTGGGCCGCAGCACCACCACCGCCTTGACCGACTCGCCTCGGTAGGCGTCCTTGGTCGAGATGATGCAAGCCTCCTGGATCGCCGGGTGGCGGAACATCAGGGCCTCGACCTCGGCGGGCCAGACCTTGAAGCCGGAGGCATTGATCATGCGCTTGAGGCGGTCGGTCATGAAGAAGTAGCCGTCCTCGTCCACCCGCCCCATGTCCCCCGAGCGGAAGAAGCGCTTGCCGTCGAGTTCGATGAAGGCACCCGCCGTGGCGTCGGGCCGCTTCCAGTAACCCTGGAACACCTCGGGGCCGTGGATGACGATCTCGCCAGCCTCGCCCGTCGGCAGTTCCTGGAGGGTGTCGGGGTCGATCACGCGCGCGTCGGTGCTCATGAAGGGGATGCCCAGGCACTGCTGCTTGGGGGCGTCCACCGGATTGGTGTGCGAGGGCGCCGAGGTTTCGGTCAGGCCATAGCCCTCGACGTAGCGCAGGCCGTAGTTGTCAAGCAGGCGCTGGGCCACCGCCTGCGGCATGGCCGCCCCGCCGCCGCCGATGTACATCAAGGACGACAGGTCGTAGCTGGCGAAATTCGGGCTGCCCAGCAGGTCGATCACCATGGTCGGGATGTTGGTCCAGTTGGACACCTTGTAGCGCGAAATCAAGCGCCCAGCCAGGTCTCGGTCCCACCGCGGCATCAGCACCAGGGTGCCGCCGGTGTAGATGGTGGTGTGCAGCACGCTGACCATGCCGGTGATGTGGAACATCGGCACCACGCCCAGCACCACGCTCTCGGGGGTGGCCGTGCCCCACAGGCTGCCCGCCACCGCGTTGTGCATGATGCTCGAATGGATGTGGATGCACCCCTTGGGCAAGCCCGTGGTGCCACTGGTGTAGGGCAACAAGGCCATGTCGGCGCCGCCCGTGCTGGGGGTCGGGGCCGGACCTTGGCCCTGCACGGCCTCGGACCAGGCGCTGACCGCGCCACCGTCCAGGGTGGGCAAGGGGTGCTGGGTCAGCAGCCAGGGTTCCCAGGCTGGCGGCAGGGTGTCGCCATGCATCTGCTGGGGATCAAAGCCATCGGTGAACTGGGTCACGATCAGGTGTTGCAGGCGCTGCGCCTCGGGCAGTGCGTTGCTGGCCCGGGCCAGCTCGCCCGCCAGATCGCCGGTGGTGATGGCCACCTTGGCGTCCGGATCGGTGATGTAGTGCTTGAGCTCTTCGGCGCGGTTCATGGGGTTGACCGGCACCACCACGGCGTTGGCGCGCAGGATGGCGAAATGCGCGATCACCAGCTGCGGGCAGTTCTGCATGTTCAGCACCACCCGGTCGCCGCGCCGCACGCCCAGCGCGTACAGCCGGGCGGCCACCTGCTCCACCTGCGCCATCAGCTCGGCATAGCGGTACTGGCGTCCCAGGAAGATCAGCGCCGCCTTGTCCGGGTAGCGCCGGGCGTTGACCGCCAGGTTGTCCCACAGCGGGGTGGACGGGGGGGTGATGGACTGGGGCAGGCGCTTGGGCCAGAACTTGTAGTGCGGTCGCATGGGGTCTCCTTGAGCGCAGCTTACAAGTCCCCTCCGGGCGGCACATCGGGGAAGCTCCGGGGGCCTGAGGTCGCCTCGGTGACCGTGCGCCGGACCTGCTTTGCGCTTGCGATGCGCCAGGGCAGGACCGCCGGGCCTGCCGCGGGGCTCAGCTGTTGATCTGGGCCCAGGCCTTGTCCAGGCGCTTGATGCTGACCGGCTGCGGCGTGCGCAACTCCTGGGCAAAGAAGCTGACCCGCAGCTCCTCGAGCAGCCAGCGGAACTCCTGCATGCGCGCATCGACAGCGCCCTTGCGCTCGGCCACCAGGCGCCAGTAGCGCTGCTCCTGCGGCCGCAGTTCGGCCAGGCGGCTGGCGTCGCGCGCGGGGTCGGCGCGGTACTTGTCCAGCCGCAGGGTGACCGCCTTGAGGTAGCGCGCAAAGTGCTGCAACTGAGCCCAGGGGGTTTGCGCGAGGAACTTCTTGGGCACCAGGCGCTGCAGTTGCTGGGCACAGTCGGCACTGGCCTCGGGGGCGTTCTTGCTGTCCTTGACCTTGCGGGCGGCGGCCGCGTACTCGGTCAGGATGGTGGCCGCGAGGCGGGCCACCTCGTTGGCGATCAGGGTCAGACGGCCCCGCCCCTCTTCGATGCGGCGCTTGAACGCGAACTCATCGGTGGGCAGCGGGTCGAGCAGGAAGGCGCGCTCCAGCGCCAGGTCCAGGATCTGCTCGCGCAGCTCTTCCTGGGTGCCCAGCGGCATGTAGGCCACGGCCATCTTCTGCAGCTCGGGGATGTTTTTTTCGAGGTATTTGAGCGCGTCCTTGATCTGCAACGCGAACAGGCGACGCAAACCCGCACGGTGCTTGGCGGCGGCCACCTCGGGCTCGTCAAAGACCTCGATGCTGACCGCGTCGCCCCCATCGATCAGGGCGGGGAAGCCAATCAAGGTTTGCTGGCCGCGGCGGATCTCCATCAGCTCGGGCAGCTCGCCGAAGGTCCAGCCGGTGTAGCGCTGCTCGGCGCTGCGCGCCGGGGCCGCCGGGGCGGACGCGGGCGCCGGCGCACCGGGACCGCGCCCGGTGGGCGCGGCGCCGCCCGCGGCCGGCGCCGGGGTGGGGGCGGCCTTCGGGGCGGCGGCCATCTTGAGCCCCGCCAGGGCCTGGAAGGCCCCGCGCGCCTTCGAGCCCAGCTCGGCCTTGAGCGCGCCCAGGTTGCGACCGGTGCCCAACTGGCGACCGTGCTCGTCGACGATGCGGAAGTTCATGAACAGGTGCGGCGCCAGCATGTCGAGCTTGAAGTCGGCGCGCTTGACATCGAGCTGCACCTGCTCGCGCACCAGCTTGAGCAGCGCCTCGGTCAGGCTGCCATGGCCAAACACCGCGGGTTCGTTGAGCTTCTCGGTCAGGCGGGTGGCGCTCTCCGGCAGGGGCACCAGGCGCGCGCGCGGCTTCTGCGGCAGGCTCTTGAGCAAGGCCTGCACTTTGTCCTTGAGCATGCCGGGCACCAGCCACTCGCAGCGGTCTTCGTTGACCTGGTTGAGCACGAACAGCGGCACGTCGACCGTCACGCCGTCCTTGGCGTCGCCTGGCTGGTGCAGGTAGGTGGCGGCACAGTCCACCCCGCCCAGGCGCACATGGCGCGGGAAGGCGCTGGTGGTGATGCCCGCGGCCTCGTGGCGCATCAGCTCTTCGCGCGTCAGGTGCAGCAGCTTGGGGTTCAGGCGCGAGGCCTCTTTGTACCAATGCTCGAGCGTGGCGCCGCTGTACACATCGGCCGGCAACAGCTGGTCGTAGAAGGCGTAGATCAGTTCCTCGTCCACCAGCACGTCCTGGCGGCGCGACTTGTGCTCGAGCTCCTCGACCTGGCGGATCAGCTTCTGGTTGGCCGCCAGGAAGGGCAGGCGGGTCTCGAGTTCGCCCTCCACCAGGGCCTGGCGGATGAAAATCTCACGTGCCGCCACCTGGTCAATGCGGCCATAGCTGATGCGGCGGCCGCTGTAGACCACCAAGCCGTAAAGCGTGGCGCGCTCATAGGCCACGACCTCGGCGCTGCGCTTTTCCCAGTGCGGGTCGAGCATCTGCTTCTTGAGCAGGTGGCCACCGATCTGCTCCAGCCACTGGGGCTCGATGTTGGCGATGCCGCGGCCAAACAGGCGCGTGGTCTCGACCAGTTCGGCACACACGATCCAGCGCCCCGGCTTCTTGCGCAGGTGGGCCCCAGGGTGGCGGTGGAACTTGATGCCGCGTGCCCCCAGGTACTCGCCCGAGGGGGCTTCTTCTTCCATCTTCCAGCCCACATTGCCCAGCAGGCCGGCCAGCATGGACAGGTGAATCTGCTCGTAGCTGGCGGGGTTGCGGTTGATCACCCAGCGGTGCTCGGTGACCACGGTGAGCAACTGGCTGTGGATGTCGCGCCACTCGCGCAGGCGGCGCACACTGATGAAGTTCTGCCGCAGCAGGTTTTCGTACTGGCGGTTGCTCAGCTTGTGGGTGGCCGCCACCGGCTCAGGCGGCGCGATGATGGCGGGCACCGCTTGCAGGCGCTGCGCCACCGGCAGCACGGCCGCGCTGGCGCGCCGCTGGGGCGGCGGCGGCGGTGCGGCCTGGCCGCGCTTGGTCAACGGGATGGCACCGCCGCGGGCGTCGGCCAGCCACTGCCAGAGGCGGATGTAGCCGCTGAACTCGCTTTTCTCGTCGTCCCACTTGGCGTGCGCCTGGTCGGCCTGGGCCTGCGCGTCCATCGGGCGGTCGCGCACGTCCTGCACCGACAGCGCGGCCGCGATCACCAGCACCTCTTCCAGCGCATTGCGCTCGCGGGCTTCGATGATCATGCGGCCCACCCGCGGGTCCAGCGGCAGGCGCGCCAGCTCCTGGCCCATGGGGGTCAGCTCGTTGGCGTCGTCGACCGCGCCCAGCTCGGACAGCAGCTGGTACCCGTCGGCAATCGCACGGCCCGAGGGCGCCTCCAGGAACGGAAAGTCCTCGACCACGCCCAGGTGCAGCGACTTCATGCGCAAGATCACCCCGGCCAGCGAGCTGCGCAGGATCTCAGGGTCGGTGAAGCGCGGCCGGGCACTGAAGTCTTTTTCGTCGTAGAGGCGGATGCAAATGCCGTCGGCCACGCGGCCGCAGCGGCCGGCGCGCTGGTTGGCCGCGGCCTGGCTGATCGGCTCGACCAAGAGCTGCTCGACCTTGCTGCGGAAGCTGTAGCGCTTGACGCGCGCCGTGCCGGTGTCGATCACATAGCGGATGCCGGGCACGGTGAGCGAGGTTTCGGCCACGTTGGTGGCCAGCACGATGCGCCGCCCGGTGTGGCCGTCGAAGATGCGGTCCTGCTCGGGCTGGGACAGGCGCGCGAACAAGGGCAGCACTTCGGCGTTGCGCAGGTGCGGCACATGGGCCAGGTGGCCACGCAGGTGGTCGGCGGCCTCGCGGATCTCGCGCTCGCCGGGCAGGAAGACCAGGATGTCGCCGCCGCTGCGGCCTTGCCAAAGCTCGTCCACCGCGTCGGCGATGGCCTCGTTGAGGCCGTGGTCGCGCGACTCCTCGAAGGGCCGGTAGCGCTGCTCGACCGGGAAGGTGCGGCCGGACACATAGATCACCGGCGCCGGGCCCTTGGCCGAGGCGAAGTGCTCGGCAAATCGGTTGGCGTCGATGGTGGCCGAGGTGACGACGATCTTCAGGTCGGGGCGGCGCGGCAGGATCTGGCGCAGGTAGCCCAGCAGGAAGTCGATGTTCAGGCTGCGCTCGTGGGCCTCGTCGATGATCAGGGTGTCATAGGCCTTGAGCAGCGGGTCGGTCTGGGTCTCGGCCAGCAAGATGCCGTCGGTCATCAGCTTGACCGAGGCGTCCTTGGACAGGCGGTCCTGAAAGCGCACCTTGTAGCCCACCACCTCGCCCAGCGGGGTCTTGAGCTCTTCGGCAATGCGCTTGGCCACCGAGCTGGCGGCGATGCGGCGCGGCTGGGTGTGGCCGATCAGCTGGCCCTTCTGCCCAGGCGCCGCATTGAGCTTGCCGCGCCCCATGGCCAGCGCGATCTTGGGCAGCTGGGTGGTCTTGCCCGAGCCCGTCTCACCGCAGACGATGATCACCTGGTGCTGGGACAGCGCCGCCATGATCTCCTCGCGTTTGCCGGAGACAGGCAGCGATTCAGGGAATTCAATCAGGAGCGGGGCAGTGGACAAGGGCGAAACCGGTGACGACAAGACAACCCGCCATTATCCCCGACACCCGCGGCCAACGCTCAGCCGCGCTGCGTCCCCCGGAGCACCCTTCACCGCACCCGTCGCTGTCCCGTCACCGCCGCCTCACCTCGGCCTCATCGCCACTTCACCGCCCCAGGCCCCGCGCCTGGGTCGGCTGGCCCCCGGGCCAACGCGGTGTTCTCACCGGGCGCGCCCGGCCCCTCCTGCGGCTGTCACCCCCAGGACCGCCAGGGCCTTGCCGCTGGCCCTAGAATTCCGACCGCCGAGGCGCAAGCCCGGCAACAAGCGTTCTCAGGGCGGGGTGAAATTCCCCACCGGCGGTCAGGGTCGTGGCAACACGGCCCAAGCCCGCGAGCGCCCGACCACCCCGCGTGGTCGGGGTCAGCAGACCCGGTGTGATTCCGGGGCCGACGGTCACAGTCCGGATGAAAGAGAGCGCGACCCCCTGCCCCGCGGGCTGCGCCAGCCTGCACGTCTGATTTGGGACGTGCTGCGCTGTGTCAGCCCGCGGGCGGGTGTTCGTGCGCACCCTGATTTCTGGCAACCCTTATTGGTCTCACCATGAATCAGAAAGACTATTCCCTCCCTCCCCTCGGCGATGCCGAGTCCATGGCCCCCGTCAGCCTGCCGGCCGGCGCGCGCTTTGCGTTCATTGAAGCCGCCTGGCATGCCGACATCGTGCAGCAGGCCCGCGCGGCCTTCCTGGTCGAGATGGCGCGCCACGGCGTGGGCGCCGAGGCCGTCGACGTGATCGGCGTGCCGGGCGCGTTCGAAATCCCGCTGCACGCCAAGCGCCTGATCCAGAGCGGCCGCTACCACGCCATCGTGGCCTGCGCGCTGGTGGTGGACGGCGGCATTTACCGCCATGAGTTCGTCGCCCAGACCGTGGTCCAGGCCTTGATGACCGTGCAACTCGAGACCCAGGTGCCCGTCATCTCGGCGGTGCTGACACCGCACCACTTCCACGAGCACCTGGAACACCGCAAGTACTTCCAGAACCACTTCAGCGTGAAGGGCACCGAGGCCGCCCGCGCCTGCGTGCAGACCGTGGCCAGCCTGCTGAAGCTGCCCGCGGCCTGAACCGGCCCCCGGGTCCGCAGGGCGCCCACGACCCCGGCCCCGCCATGGGCCCCGGTCGCGGCGGCCCCGGCCCGGGCGGCGCACTGCCCACGCGGATGCGCCGCCGCCCGACGCTCGACCGCTGCGGCGGCCAGGGGGGCTGGCCTTGAGGTCCACCCGCCCCCAGCGCCTGCCTCGCTGCACTGCAGCAGCAGCGCGCTACACTTCGCAACCTCGCCTTCCGGCAGGCCCTCCGCGACCGCCTGAAGATTGCCCGCCACCCTGCACTGCCGCTCGCCCCACGCCCATGTCCGCCGTTTTCAACTTCACGTTTGTGCCTTGGTTTCGCTCCGTGGCGCCCTACATCCACATGCACCGGGGCAAGACCTTTGTGGTGGGCATCGCGGGCGAGGCCATCGCGGCCGGCAAGCTGCCCCACATCGCGCAGGACTTGGCCCTGATCCAGAGCATGGGCGTCAAGGTCGTGCTGGTGCACGGCTTCCGCCCCCAGGTCAACGAGCAGCTGCGCGCCAAGGGCCAGGAACCCAAGTACGCCAACGGCATCCGCATCACCGACGAGATCGCGCTCGACTGTGCCCAGGAGGCCGCGGGCCAGCTGCGCTACGAGATCGAGGCCGCGTTCAGCATGGGCCTGCCCAACACGCCGATGGCGGGTTCGACCGTGCGCATGATTTCGGGCAACTTCCTGACCGCGCGCCCGGTGGGCATCGTGGACGGCGTGGACTTCAAGCACTCGGGCCTGGTGCGCAAGGTGGACGTGGCCAGCATCCAGCGTTCGCTGGACTTTGGGGCCATGGTGCTGCTGTCGCCATTTGGCTTCTCGCCCACCGGCGAGGCCTTCAACCTGAGCATGGAAGAAGTGGCCACGCGGGTGGCCGCCGAACTGCAGGCTGACAAGCTGATCTTCCTGACCGAGGTGCCCGGCATCCGCATCGACCCGCTGGCCCCCGAGAGCGAGGACAACCCGATCGACACCGAGCTGCCACTGGCCGCAGCCGAGAAGCTGTTGCAAAGCCTGCCCAAGGCCGAGCTGCCCACCGACACCGCCTTCTACCTGCAGCACTGCGTGCAAGCCTGCAAGGCCGGCGTGGAACGCAGCCACATCCTGCCCTTTGCGGTGGATGGCGCCCTGCTGCTGGAGGTGTATGTGCACGACGGCATCGGCACCATGGTGGTGGACGAAAAGCTCGAAGAGCTGCGCGAAGCCACCGCCGACGACGTGGGCGGCATCCTGCAACTGATCGAGCCATTCGAGAAGGATGGCACCCTGGTCAAGCGCAGCCGCACCGAGATCGAGCGCGACATCGAGCTCTACAGCATCATCGACCACGACGGCGTGACCTTTGCCTGTGCGGCGCTCTACCCCTACCCCGAGGCCCGCACCGGTGAGATGGCCGCGCTGACCGTGTCACCGCAGAGCCAGGGCCAGGGCGACGGCGAAAAAATCCTCAAACGCATCGAGCAGCGCGCCCGCGCCATGGGCTTGCAGAGCATTTTTGTGCTGACCACCCGCACCATGCACTGGTTCATCAAGCGCGGCTTCCAGCCCGTCGACCCCGACTGGCTGCCCGAGGCGCGCAAGCGCAAATACAACTGGGACCGCAAGAGCCAGGTGCTGGTGAAGAAGTTCTGAACGCTTTCGGCCCTGGGTTTCCCCCAAGGTCGGGGGGAAAAGAAGCGATTCCAATCGATGGGCGGGCTGCAAGGCCCCCTCAGCGCGCTATATTGCGTGAACTGTCCCTGGTTTCGCGCGACTGCTGATTGGCGGCTGGGGAGTTTCTGTTTGCCAACGCCGCATCCGACGCACCATGACCGAACCGACCGACTCTCCCTTTGTCCACAGCCAAAACGAAGTCGACGTGCACTTCCGGCTGGGCCAGCTGACGCGCCAACTGCACGACTCGCTCAACGCGCTGGGCATCGCTGAAAAGCTGCACGGCGCGGCTGAAGAATTGCCAGATGCCAAGAGCCGCCTCAGCTACATCGCGCGCCTGACCGGTGAAGCAGCCGAGAAAGTGCTCAATTCGGTCGACAAGACCAAAGAAGCGCGCGAGCCCGTGGACGTCGAAACGCGCCGCCTGACCGAGCTGATCGAGCGCTACCCGGGCACCACCTTCACGGGCAAGGACTTGCTGACCTACTTGCACCTGGTCAGCCGCTCCAACGCCGCCATGGACGAGAACCTCACCGACATCATGATGGCGCAGGACTTCCACGACCTGACGGGCCAGGTGATTGCGCGCGTGGTCAACCTGGCCTCGGACATCGAAAAGCAACTGCTCGACCTGTTGGTCAGCACCGCCCCCGAAGGCGGCATGGCCAGCACCCCGACGCCCACCAAAGACCTGCAAGGCCCGGTGGTGGACGGTCAGTCCAACCGCGAGGTGGTGACCAACCAGTCCCAGGTGGACGACCTGCTCGCCAGCCTGGGCTTCTGAGCCCGCCGCCAAGGCACGCCAGCGCCCAGGCGCCCCGAAAAAAAACCGGCCGCAAAGGCCGGTTTTTTGATGGCGGAGCCAGCTCAGAAGCCCGAGCGTGATCGGCCCTGGCGCTGCGCGACCAGGCCCAGCACGGCGCCGATGCCGAGCAGCACGAAGGTCACGAACGACCAGTTGGCGATCGAGCCCCCCAGGAAGGTCCAGTCGACGGCCGAGCAATCACCGCTGCCCTTGAACACCATCGGGATCACGCGTTGCAGCGGGAAGGCCTCGATCATGCCGTACAGGTCGCGCCCGCAGGTCATGATTTCAGGCGGGTTCCATTGCAGCCAGCTCTGGCGTGCCGCGACAAAGGCGCCAAAGGCCGAGGTGATGAGGATCAGCACGCTGCCCAGCACCCAGGCCCCGCGGCGCGGCGACAGGGCCGCCAGCGCGGCCCACACCGCCACCAGCAACAGGGCGTAGCGTTGCACGATGCACATCGGGCAAGGCTCCAGGCCCAGCTGGTGTTGCAGGTAAAGGCCAAAAGCCAGCATGGCCAGGCAGGTGGCGCTGGCCAGCGCCAGCAACAGGCGCGGCGCGCGATCAAACCAATTCAGCAGAAACAAGTCACTGTCCTTCAACAAACACGCGGGCGCGGCGCGGCGTCACCACCAGCGTCTCGCCTTCGCGGAAACCCATTTCACGGTATTGCTGCGCCGGGATCTGCGCTTCAATCACCGTGTCCTGAGCGGGATTTTCCGCTGGTTTGTTGGATTCGGACGGAATAAGTTCCAAACGAGCGATCGGACCGACCACAATCGCGCGGCTCAGTTGAGCCACGATGCCACTGGGGCGACCCGAGGCATCGACGCCGGCACCGGGCGAATAGCGCTCCACATCGAGGTCGTGCGGGCGCACATAGGCGAACGCCTTGGCGTTTTGCGCGCTGGCATGTTCGGGCGAATCGAGTTGCAGGCCGTCGAGGTGCACCAGGCCTTCGTGGGCGCGGCCATGGAACAGGTTCACATCGCCCAGGAAGCCATAGACAAAGGGGCTGGCCGGGTGGTCCCAGACTTCTTGCGGCGAACCGCTTTGCTCGACCACGCCGCTGTTCATCAGCACCACGCGGTCGGCCACTTCCAGGGCTTCTTCCTGGTCGTGGGTCACGAAGATGCTGGTCACATGCAACTCGTCGTGCAGGCGGCGCAACCAGCGGCGCAGTTCCTTGCGCACCTTGGCATCCAACGCACCAAAGGGCTCGTCGAGCAGCAGCACCTTGGGCTCGACCGCCAGGGCCCGTGCCAGCGCGATGCGCTGCCGCTGACCGCCCGACAGCTGGGACGGGTAGCGGTCGGCCAGCCAGTCCAGCTGCACCAGCTTGAGCAGGTCGTGCACCTTGGTCTTGATCTGGGCCTCGCTGGGGCGCTGGCCACGCGGCTTGACGCGCAGGCCAAACGCGACGTTCTCAAACACCGTCATGTGGCGGAACAGCGCGTAGTGCTGGAACACAAAACCCACTTGGCGGTCGCGCACATGCACGTCGGTGGTGTCTTCGCCCGAGAACAGGATGCTGCCCGTGTCGGCGGTTTCCAGGCCGGCAATGATGCGCAGCAGGGTCGTCTTGCCGCAGCCCGAGGGGCCGAGCAAGGCGATGAGTTCGCCGGAGTCGATGTCGAGGCTGACGTCCTTGAGGGCGTGGAAGTCACCGAAATGCTTGCTGACGTTGCGGATCTGAATGCTCATGAAAGGGTCCTCAGCTGGTCTGGCCAGCAGGGGTGGAAACCGGGGTGACAGGCGTGTGGGGGGCTTCAGGCGGCTGGGCCTCGGCGTCGCGCATCTCCTGCGCGTGGCGCCACTCGACCACCGACTTGATGACCAGGGTCACCAGGGCCAGCAGGGCCAGCAGCGAGGCCACCGCAAAGGCGGCCACCGACTGGTATTCGTTGTAGAGGATCTCGACGTGCAGCGGGATGGTGTTGGTCTGGCCACGGATGTGACCCGACACCACCGACACCGCACCAAACTCACCCATAGCGCGTGCATTGCACAAGATGACGCCGTAGATCAGGCCCCACTTGATCTTGGGCAGGGTCACCAGCCAGAAGGTCTGCCAACCACTGGCCCCCAGCACGATGGCGGCTTGCTCTTCATCGCTGCCCTGGGCCTGCATCAGCGGGATCAGCTCACGGGCCACAAAGGGGAAGGTCACGAACACGGTGGCCAACACGATGCCCGGCACGGCAAAGATGATCTTGATGTCATGCGCGGCCAGCCACGGACCGAACCAGCCCTGGGCGCCGAACATCAGCACGTAAATCAAACCCGCCACCACCGGCGAGACCGAAAACGGCAGGTCCACCAGGGTGGTCAGGAAAGACTTGCCCGGGAACTCGAACTTGGCAATGGCCCAGGCCGCCGAGACGCCGAACACCAGGTTCAGCGGCACGGCGATGGCGGCCGTGATCAGGGTCAGGCGGATGGCCGACCAGGCATCGGGCTCCTTGAGGGCCTCGACGAAGGGGCCCACGCCTTTGCGCAGCGCCTCGGTGAACACCGCGGCCAGCGGCAGCACCAGGAACAGGAACATGAACACCAGGGCGATGCCGATCAGGGTCCACTTGACCCAGGCGGCTTCGGTGGTGCCCGATTGGATGCGGGAGACTCGGGCTTGGCTCATGCGGGGGCTCCGGTGTGGCGGCGCTGCCAGGCTTGCAGCGCGTTGATGACCAGCAGCAGCACGAAGGAGATGACCAACATCACCACCGCGACCGCAGTGGCCCCGGCGTAGTCGTATTGCTCCAGCTTGCCGATGATGATCAGCGGCGTGATCTCCGACACCATGGGCATGTTGCCGGCGATGAAAATGACCGACCCGTACTCGCCAATGGCGCGCGCGAAAGCCATCGCAAAGCCGGTCAACAGCGCCGGGGCGATCGAGGGCAGGATCACGCGGGTGAAGGTCTGCCAGCGCGTCGCGCCCAGGCAGGTGGCGGCTTCTTCAAGCTCTTTCTCGGCGTCCTCCAGCACAGGCTGCACGGTGCGCACCACAAAGGGCAGGCCAATGAAGATCAGCGCCACCACAATGCCCGCGGGCTTGAAGGCCAGCTGGATGCCGTGCGGCTCCAGGTACTGCCCGATCCAGCCATTGCCCGCCAACAGGGCGGTCAGCGAGATGCCCGCCACCGCCGTGGGCAAGGCAAAAGGCAGGTCCACCAACGCATCCACGATCTTCTTGAACGGGAAGGTATAGCGCACCAGCACCCAGGCCACCAGCAGGCCGAAGACCACATTGACCAGGGCCGCGATCAGCGACGCCCCGAACGTCAGGCGGTAAGAGGCCAGCACGCGCGGCGCAGTGACCGCGTTCCAGAACTGGTCCCAGCTCAGGGTCGAGGTCTTGAACAGCAGCGCCGACAAGGGGATCAGCACGATCACGCTGAGGTACAGCACCGTGTAGCCCAAGGTCAGGCCAAAGCCGGGCAAGACCCGTTTGGCACCCCCCGTGCGCCGCAGCTGGGGGCTGGCGGGCGCCACGCCCGCAGTCGAAGAAGCACTCATCTTGTTTTATTTGCCACCAGGGCTGTAGATCTTGTCGAACTGACCACCGTCGTTGAAGTGGACTTTTTGGGCTTCCGCCAGCGAGCCGAAGTAATCCGACACCGCGAACAGCTGGATCGGCTTGAAGACTTCAGCGTGCTTCTTCAGCACGGCGGCCGAGCGCGGGCGCAGTGCGTGCTTGGCCGCGATCTCCTGCGCCTCTTCCGAGTACAGGTAGTCGAGGTAGGCCTTGGCCAGCTCGCCCGTGCCCTTCTTGGCCACGGTGCGCTCCACCACCGCCACGGGGTTCTCGGCAATGATGCTGATCGAGGGGTGCACCGCGTCCACCTTGCCAGCACCGAACTCGCGGTCGACCGAGACCACTTCGGACTCAAAGGTCACCAGCACGTCGCCAATGTTGCGTTGCAGGAAGATGGTGGTGGCGTCGCGGCCGCCCTTGGCCAGCACCGGCACGTTCTTGTAGAGCTTGCTCACGAACTCGGCGGCCTGGGCATCAGTGCCGCCCTTCTTGCGCACGTAGCCCCAGGCAGCCAGGTAGGCCATGCGGCCGTTGCCACCGGTCTTGGGGTTGACCACGATCACCTGGATGCCGGGCTTGATCAGGTCGTCCCAGTCCTTGATGTTCTTGGGGTTGCCGTTGCGGGTCAGGAACAGCATGGTCGAGCTGGTCGGCGAGGCATTGCCCGGGAAGCGCTTAGCCCAGTCCTTGGCCACCACCCCGTTGCCCGCCAGGAAGTCCACATCGGTGGTGGTGTTCATGGTCACCACATCGGCGTCCAGACCGTCGTTGACGGCACGCGCCTGGGCGCTGGAGCCACCGTGCGCCTGGTCGATCTTCACGTCTTTGCCCGTGGTCTTCTTCCAGTGCGCGACAAAGGCCGCGTTGTAGTCCTTGTAGAACTCACGCGCCACGTCGTAGGACGCGTTGAGCAGGGTGGTTTGGGCACTGGCCAGAGAGCCAGCGGCCAGCGCCAGAGCGGCCAGGGTCAACTTGAAGTGGTTTCTCATGAGGATTCAAAGGTCGGTTGAAGGGGGGCCGAACCCACGCCCAAAGCGAGGTCGCCGGCCAAGGACTGCAGCAAGGCCAGGCCCAACGGCCACTCGCCATGCCCGGACTCGACGTTGATGTGGCCGGCGTCCTGCAAGCGAACGAATTCGCTGCCCCAGGAGCGCGCGTAGGCGCCCGCCAGGCGGATCGGGCAGAAGGGGTCGTTGCTGCTGGCGACAAGGATACTTCGATAGGGCAGCCGCTCGCACGGCGCCGGGGCAAAGTCACTCAAGACTGCACGGCGTGCGGGGTCGGCAGGGGCCACCAGCAAAGCGCCCTGGATACGGCCCAGCACCTCGGTCGGCAGGTGCACCACGGCCATGCAACCGAGGCTGTGCGCGGCCAGCACCACCGGGCCCGGGGCGGCCTCGATGGTCTTGGCCAGGGAACCGACCCAGGCCGCCCGCGTCGGGGTGACCCAGTCGTCCTGACGCACCCGCTGCGCCCCCGCCAGGCGGTCGGCCCACAGGGTCTGCCAATGGCCAGGCCCTGAATCGCGCCAGCCCGGCACGATGATCACCGTGGTGTGGGGGGCCGCCATGGCGTCAGCCCCCCGCCACGGCGCGGCGCCAGGGCCGGACGGTGCGTTGGCGGGTGGAGACGAGGGCGTGCATAGGGTGTCCAAAAGTAGAAGCTGGCCGCGATTCTGCGAAAGAACGCTTAAAACAAGAACGAATAGTTCGTTGTTTGTTTATCCGGTATTCGACATAAAGGATTTCGGCACCCCACCACCAGGTGCCACACACCGCGGCGCGCCGCTGGCCCGCAGGTCTTCAGGACCAGACCGGGCCGGCTGGGCGGCAGCGCTCACTGGGCGCACGCCGTGGTGAAGCGGGTGCCGTCCCCCACCCGCTCGAACTCCTCGGCCAAAAAGTCCAGAAAGCTGCGCACCACCGGCAACAAACCCCGACGCGACGGAAACACCGCGTGCACGATGGGCTGGGCCGAGGCCCAGCCCGGCAGCGCCTCGACCAGGCGCCCGTCGGCCAGCTCCTGCAGGCACATGTAGTCGGGCAGCCAGCCGGCGCCCGTGCCTGCCAGCACCGCGTACTTGAGGGTCAACAGGTCGTCCGCCACGTAGCGGGGCCGGTGCGCGATCGACAGCACCTGGGCATTGGGGCCTTCAAGCTCCCAGCTCGAGCGCCCATCGGCACTGGACATGGCCACACTGTCCAGCTGCCCCAGGCTGTCCGGGCCCATCACCTGGCCCGGGTGGGCTGCCGACCAGCGCTGCAGCACCGCCGGAGCGGCCACCAGCAGCGAACGCCCCACGCCCAGGCGCTTGACCACCAGGGTGCCGCTGGCGTCCATGCGGGTGCGCACGCGCAAGGCCACGTCAACGCCATCCTCGATCAGATCGACCACCCGGTTATTGACTTCCAACTGCAGGCTGACCCGCGGGTAACGGGCCAAGAAGCGGGGCAGCATCTCGCCCACCATGACCTGGCACAAGGTCACCGGGCACACCACCCGCAGGTTGCCCGAGGGCTCGGCCTGCAAGGCCGCCACCGCCTCGGTGGCCGACTGGGCCGACTCGCGCAGCGCGCGGCAGTGCCGGTAGAACACATCACCCGCCTCGCTCAGCGCCACCCGCCGGGTGGTGCGCTGCAGCAGGCGCACCCCCAGCCCGGCCTCCAGCGCCGCCACACGCCGGGACAGGCGCGATTTGGGCAAGCCCAGGCTGCGGCTGGCCGCGGCAAAGCCGCCCTGCTCCACCACCTCGGCGAAGTACAACATGTCGTTCAAATCATGCAAGCGGGGCTCCTGGGGTTGTCGGCGGCTTGATTGAATCCATTGGCAGGACAATCAATTTCAAAATTAGCGGCTTATCACTGATTAGATCAATCAGGACAATACTCCCATCGCCCCAGTGGCTTATTCAACCTTTCAGGAACCCCATGAAACTGCTCCACATCGACTCCAGCGTTCTCGGCGACAACTCGGTGTCGCGCCAACTGACGGCCCAGACCGTGGCCCAGTGGCAAGCCCGTCACCCGGGTCTGGAAGTCAGCTACCTGGACCTGGCCGCGCAGGCCCCGAGCCACCTCAATGCCGATTCGCTGGGCTTTCGCCTGCCCGCCGGTTCGGCCGAACTGAGCGAGGTTCAAAAACAGGAAAACGCCATCTCGGAAGCCCTGGTGAGCCAGTTCCTGGACTCGGACGTGATCGTGGTCGGCGCCCCGCTGTACAACTTCAGCATCCCGAGCCAGCTGAAGGCCTGGATCGACCGCATCTGCCAGGCCGGTCGCACCTTCCGCTACACCGCCAACGGCCCTGAGGGCCTGGCCGGCGGCAAGAAGGTGGTGGTGGTGTCGACCCGCGGTGGCAAGTACTCGATCTCGGAAGCAGCCCGCGCCATGGAACACCAAGAGACCTACCTGGTCACCGTGTTCGGCTTCCTGGGCATCCGCGACGTCAGCATCGTGCGCGCCGAAGGTTTGTCGATGGGTGACGCTGTCAAGAGCGAAGCCCTGGCGTCGGCCCAGGCCGAAATCGCGGCACTGGCCTGAGGCTCGCCGCTGGTCCGGGGTGCCTGGCGCCCTGGCTGACCGCACCGGGTCCCAGTCGACCTGCCTGTGACGACGCCCCCCCCAAGGGGCCGTCGTCGTTTCAGTGGCACCTGACCAACGTGCCCAAGCGGTCGCCACGCCTCAGCGCGGGTCTGGTGAGCGGACTCGCCCACCGCCACAGGCCACGGGCCACCAAGGGTGGCCAGAGTAGCCATCAGCCCTGGGTCTGCCCGTTCAAACGGCGCCACAGTCGCACCAGGCGGCCGGGCTCATGCAGGCTGAAGGTTTTGCGGGCGTACTGGGGCACATGCCAGACCGAGCGCGTGCCGGCCAGGAAGGTGGCGGTATCCCCCGGCTTCAGGGTGAATTGACGCCCCTGGTAACTGACTTCGACCTGCCCTTCGATCAGGTGCACGGTCTCATCGATCCAAAAACGCCACTCAAAGGTGCTGGGGCCGTCGCAGGCCCACAGGCCCGTGACCGCGCGACCGTCGTGGGAGCGCCGCACTTCGGAGGCGCGGAAATTGGGTTTACCGTCGATCACCCACTCGGGGTTCACCTGGAACTCTGTCAGCGGTCGGTGCACCGCCACCTCGGAGGCCGGCTCGGCCCGCTTCAGGTACAGGACGGCATCCACCAGGCCCAAGCCCCCCAAGGTCAACAACGCCCCTCCCAGGGCGGCAACAATCATTTTCTTCATAGCGCCAAATTATCGGAGTCTTTACCGGCGGGGCCAAGCAGAGCCCCGCTGATCCTCTGAACTTGCGCGATCCCTGTCACACCGCGGCTCAGATGAACCACAGCAGCGCCAGCAAGCCGCCCAAAATCACCCACTTCAGCAGGTAGTACAGCACGCGGTTGCGAGCCTTGAGCGCCTTGCCCCAGACCCGCGCACGGTAGGCCACCGCAAAAAAACGGTTCAGCCCCCCGGTGCGGTCCTCGGCCGCGTTGGGCGAAGTGGCCGCCCCCACCACACAGCGCCCGAACCAGCGGTTGAAGGCCCGCACGCCGCGGCCTGCCAAGGGCCGCTCCACATCGCAAAACAGGATCAGGCGATCTTCGGACGTCTGGTTCTCGGCGAAGTGAACAAAGGTTTCATCGAACAACACCGCCTCGCCATCGCGCCAGCTGTAGCGCTGGCCATCGACCTCGATGAAGCACCGGTCGTCATTGGGGGTGGCCAAACCCAGGTGGTAGCGGATCGAGCCCGCGTACGGGTCGCGGTGGCGCACCAGGCGTGCGCCCGGCGGCAGGTGCGCAAACATGGCGGCCTTCACCGAGGGCACCTGCTGCAACAGGCCCAGCGTGACCGGGCACAGCGACAAGGCCGAGGGGTGCGGCTGGCCGTACCACATCAGGTAAAAGCGCTTCCAGCCCGTGCGAAAGAAAGAGTTGAAGCCGATGTCGGTGTAGCCGTCCGAGGCCTTGATGCGACCCAATTCGGCCAGGCGCAGTCCCTCGTCACGGATCTCGGTCCAATGCTCGGCAAAAACCCGCATCTGCGGAAAGTCATCCAGGCTCTGGTAGGGCCGGTTGGGCACCCGCGAGGCCGCGTACAGCAGCACGTTGACCGGGGCAAAAAAGGTCGAATGGTCGGTGATCTGCCGAAACAGCCCCAACCGCACCCGCCCCCGAAAATGCACCACCAGGGTGGCCAACACAAACACGCTGAGGATCGCCCACTTCACGGTACCGCCTGAGGAAAGAAGCGCTGCAGAAACCCTGCGCGGTGCCGTTCCTCACGGAGGCACGGGGCCCCGGTGCGAACCCCGACATCGCCACCGGCGACCCCAAGGCCCAGCCACCCGGGCGCGAGGGGCCAGACGCGAAGCGGGCCCCCAGGGCGGGCCATGGAACAGCGCCAGACCACGCGGCCCAGGTGCCGCCAAGCAGAGCGCTATCGTAGGAGGACACGCCGTGCGCCAGGACCCTCAGCGTCGCCAGCCAACCGCCAGCGGGGCCCGGTGGTCGGGCATCGCACCGCCGCTGCGGTGCACGGGGGCTGGCGGGGGCTGACGCGTGCCGATCCCGCCTGGCCACGGCCCCGATGCGCGCTCCGACACGGCCCCGCGCCGAGGCAGCGCCGAAACACTGCTGGACGCCTCAGCGCGCGCCCTTGCGCGCCGGCTTGGCGCCGGCCGAGGGCTTGGCGCCCGTGACGCGGGGCGGCAGCCCCGTGTGCTGGGTCAGGAGGCGGCCCTTGGACGGGGTGGCCGCCTTGCCCAGCGCGGGTCCGCGGGCCCCGGCGGCGGGGGCCAGCGGCTTGCCGGTGGGCTTGGCCGCGACCGGGGTCGAGTTCTTGCGGCGGGCGCTTTGGTACGCCCCGTCGGTCATCGGCTGGAAGGTCGGGATCAAGTGCTGCTTGCCGTTGCCAATCAGGTCGGCCCGGCCCATGGCCTTGAGCGCTTCGCGCAGCAGGGGCCAGTTGTTGGGATCGTGGTAGCGCAAGAACGCCTTGTGCAGGCGGCGGCGCTTCTCGCCGCGCACGATGTCCACCGCCTCGCTGTCCCGGGTGATCTTGCGCAGCGGGTTGCGGCTGCTGTGGTACATCGCCGTGGCGGTGGCCATCGGACTGGGGTAGAAGGTCTGCACCTGGTCGGCCCGGAAGCCATTGCGCTTCAGCCACAGGGCCAGGTTCATCATGTCCTCGTCGCGCGTGCCCGGGTGGGCTGCGATGAAGTACGGGATCAGGAACTGCTTCTTGCCGACCTCTTCCGAGTACTTCTCGAACATCTGCTTGAACTTGTCGTAGCTGCCGATGCCGGGCTTCATCATCTTGGACAGCGGCCCCTGCTCGGTGTGTTCGGGCGCGATCTTGAGGTAGCCCCCCACATGGTGCTGCACCAGTTCCTTGACGTACTCGGGGCTCTTGACGGCCAGGTCGTAACGCAGGCCCGAGCCGATCAAAATTTTCTTGATGCCCTTGAGCGCGCGCGCGCGGCGGTAGATCTTGATCAGCGGGTCGTGGTTGGTGTTGAGGTTCTGGCAGATGCCCGGGTAGACGCAGCTGGGTTTGCGGCAGGCGGCCTCGATCTCGGGCGTCTTGCAGCCAATGCGGTACATGTTGGCGGTCGGGCCGCCGAGGTCGGAGATGACGCCCGTGAAGCCCTTGACCTTGTCGCGGATGTCCTCCACCTCGCGGATGATGGACTCCTCGGAGCGGCTCTGGATGATGCGGCCCTCGTGCTCGGTGATCGAGCAGAAGGTGCAGCCGCCAAAGCAGCCGCGCATGATGTTCACGCTGAAGCGGATCATCTCCCAGGCTGGGATCTTGGTCGCGCCATCGTGGCTGCCGTGCTCGTCGGCGTAGGCCGGGTGCGGGCTGCGCGCGTAAGGCAGGTCGAACACCATGTCCATCTCGGCCGTGCTCAGCGGAATGGGCGGCGGGTTGATCCAGACGTCACGCGCGGTCACGCCTTCGCCGTGGGCCTGCACCAGGGCGCGCGCGTTGCCCGGGTTGGTCTCCAGGTGCAGCACCCGGTTGGCATGGGCGTACAGCACCGGGTCGCTCTTGACCGCTTCGTAGGACGGCAGCCGGATCACGCTGCGCTCGCGCGGGGGCACCTTGATCTTGCCCTGCACGGCGGGGTTGGGCACAAAGTTCAGCGGCTTGATCTGCGGGTTGACCGCGGGCGAGCCCTGGGCCTCGGCGCGGGCGGCGGTGGCTGCGGCTTCGTCCTCTTTGGCGCAGGTGGCGCCTTGCTCGCGCGCCTGGTCCGAAATCATCAGGTAGGGGTTGACGTGCGCTTCCACGCGGCCCGGGGTGTCGATGCTGGTCGAGTCAATCTCGAACCAGCCTTGGCTGGACTCGTCGCCCGAGCGGCGAATGAAGGCCGTGCCACGCACATCGGTGATCTGCTCCACAGGTTCCCGTGCCGCCAGGCGGTGCGCGATCTCGACAATCGCCCGCTCGGCGTTGCCGTACAGCAGCAGGTCGCACTTGGCATCCACCACGATGGAGCGGCGCACTTTGTCCGACCAGTAGTCGTAGTGGGCGATGCGGCGCAGCGAGCCTTCGATGCCCCCCAGGATGATGGGCACGTCCTTGTAGGCCTCGCGGCAGCGCTGGCTGTAGACGATGGCCGCGCGGTCGGGGCGCTTGCCGCCCACGTCGCCCGGGGTGTAGGCGTCGTCGGAGCGGATCTTGCGGTCCGCCGTGTAGCGGTTGATCATCGAATCCATGTTGCCGGCCGTGACGCCGAAAAACAGGTTTGGCTTGCCCAGGGCCCGGAACGGGTCCGCGCTTTGCCAGTCCGGCTGGGCGATGATGCCGACCCGAAAGCCTTGCGCCTCGAGCATGCGGCCGATCACCGACATGCCAAAACTCGGGTGGTCCACATAGGCGTCCCCGGTGACCACGATGATGTCGCAGCTGTCCCAGCCCAGCTTGTCCATCTCGGCACGGCTCATGGGCAGGAACGGGGCCGTGCCAAAACGCGCCGCCCAGAACTTGCGGTAGCTGTTCAGGGGCTTGGCGGCGCGCGCGAAAAAGGACACGTCAACGGGGGCGTTCATGCGGGGGCTTTGTGGGGGTTAACCCTCCATTTTAGAGGGTTGAGCCCTTTTGAGGCTTTGTCAACACGCCAAGCAGGGCCAATCCCCCAGGGCAGGCGGCCCAGGCGAGGCCCCGCGCAATGCCGCCCGACCCTGCCCGGCCGCTCCACCCGGATCAAGCCCGACGTCCATGCGTTCGTCGCCCCTCCCGCGCCAGCCACCGCTGGGCGCTGAAGGGGCATGCACGCCGGGGCAAGCACGCCGGGGCAGGCAGGCACCGTTCAGGGGGCCGGCTCGTCGAGCGGGTAAGTGCTCTCGTAGATCTTGAGCTGGGTAATCAGCCCGTCCTCCACCGTGAAGTGAAAGGCGAAGTCCACCCGCATCAGCACCCCCGTGGCTTTGATGACGGTCTCCAGCTCGCCCGTGGCGATGGCCTGCCGGCCTTCACACAGGATCTGGTGCAGGGCAAACCGCTTGGGCTGGGCCCGCAGGCGGTGCTGGTCGATGAAGTCCGCCACCTGCTCCCGGTTGTGCACCGGGCCCGACCAGGGAATGGCCAGCGAGTTGCGCGGGATGTCCCACAGGAGCGTGGGCGAGAACAGCGCCGCCAGCTCGGCGCCGGGACGGCGGGCCTTGACCAGTTCGAAATACTGGCGCACGGCGCGCCGGGTGGCCTCGCTGGCGGTGAGGGGCTCGGGCGGCGGGATTGATGCGCTTGATGCGCTTGATGCGCTGGGGAGGCTGGGGGGGCTGGGGGGGCTGGACATGGTGCAAACCCTTTCAAGGTGCGGTGAAAGCTCGGCGTGACAGCGGCCCCAGGCGGGGCCCCAAAACCCATCCCCCTGCCCACGGCCCCTGAAGGCCGCCGCGTCAGGCCAGGGCGCGGGCGATGGTGTGGCGTTTGACCGTGGTCTTGGGCACGTGAAAATCAAACCAGTTGCGCACGTCCTGCTCCAGGCCGATGCCGTGCATGTAGTTGTAGATGGCCTTTTTGAGGCCCACGCCCAAGGCGTCGTGGTCGACCCCCGTGGGGTCGCGGAAGGCGATGTCGTTGCGCGCAAACTGGCCCGGTGGCAAGGGCACCAGGGACACGCCGTAGTCTTGCGGGTTCTGCCCCACGGGCGAGTGCACCGTGCAGACGAAGCGGTGCCAGAAGCCCGACTGGATGCAGCCATTCTCGAACAACTGGCGCACGTATTCCAGCGCGTCCACCGTGTCCTGCACCGTCTGGGTCGGAAAACCGTACATCAGGTAGGCATGCACCAGGATGCCCGCGTCGGTGAGGCTGCGCGTGACGCGCGCCACCTGCTCGACCGACACCCCTTTTTTCATCAGGTTCAGCAGGCGGTCCGAAGCCACCTCCAGCCCGCCCGAGATCGCGATGCAGCCGCTGTCGGCCAGTTGCTGGCACAGCTCGGGGGTGAAGGACTTCTCAAAGCGGATGTTGCCCCACCAGGAGATCGACGTGCCGCGGCGCTGCAGTTCCTGGGCCAGCGCCTTGAGTGACTTGGGCGGGGCCGCCTCGTCCACAAAATGGAAGCCTGTCTGGCCCGTCTCGGCGACGATGGCCTCGATGCGGTCGACCAGGGCGGCGGCGCTGGCGGTTTCGTAGCGCGAGATGTAGTCCAGGCTGACGTCGCAGAAGCTGCACTTCTTCCAGTAGCAGCCATGGGCCACCGTGAGCTTGTTCCAGCGCCCGTCACTCCACAGGCGGTGCATGGGGTTGAGCATGTCCAGCAGCGACAGGTAGCGCTGCAAGGGCAAGCCGTCCCAGGTCGGCGTGCCGACCTGCTCGAACGGCACATCGGGCTCGGCGAAATGGATCCAGCGCACCGCGCCGCTGCCTTCGTCGCGCACGAAGGTGCGCACCAGGCGCTGGGCCGAGCGGCGGCCTTGCAGGTGCTCCAACAGCGCCATCAGCGGCCGCTCGCCGGCGTCCAGGGTGACGTAGTCAAAGTAATCAAACACCCGCGGCTCGGCCAGTTCGCGCAGCTCGGTGTTGACAAAGCCGCCGCCCAGCACCGTCACCACCTGGGGGTGGTGTGCCTTGATGGCCTGGGCCATGCGGAAGGCGCCGTACACGGCGCCCGGAAAAGGCACCGAGATCAGGACCACCGTGGGCGCATGGCGCGCCACCGCGTCGAGCGTCAGCCGGTGCAAGGTGCTGTCAACCAGGTTGTGCGGCGCGGCCAAGGCCTCGGCCAGGGGGTCAAAGGTGGGCTGTGCCGCCGCCAGCGATTCGGCGTAGCGCACGAACTCGAAGCGCGGGTCCACCGCGTCGCGCAGCACATCGGCCAGGTCATTGAGGTACAGCGTGGCCAGGTGGCGCGCCCGGTCTTGCTGGCCCAGGGCACCAAAGGCCCAGGCCAGGGGGTCGTCGCCCTCCTCGGCCAGGTAGACCTCGAGCGACTCAAACCGGGGCCCCTCGGGCAGGAACTGGCGGCTGGCGATGCGGTGCGCCAGCGTCAGGTCGCGGCCTTGCAAAAAAGCCATGGTGGGCGCCAAGGTGGCCACATAGCGGTCAAACTGGTCCAGGAACAGCTGCACGCGCGCCGTCTGCGGGCGCTCGGGCTCGGCCTCGATCACCGCCCGCACCTGGCGCAGGCCCTCGGGCGAGAACAACGCCAACACCAGGCCCAGGGCCAGGTCCTCCTGCTGTGCCGCGATCCCCTGGGCGCGCAAAAAACCGGTCAGGTAGGCCGTGGAGGGGTAAGGCGTGTTGAGCTGGGTCATCGGGGGGATGAGCGCCAGCACGCGGACAGGAGAAGCAGACATCGGGGCAGGATCAGGCAAGAAGCGGGGGCGGCGCGGACGGTCAGAACCGCGCCGGTTGATGCGATGATCATAGGCGTAGCCGCCCTCAACGACCTCCCACTGCCCCCATGACCCCGCGTTCTCCCCTGCTGCAGATCCGCCAACTTGACTTTGCCCACCCCGCCGAGGGCCGCCAGAGCCCGGTCCCGGTGTTCAGCCAACTCAGCGCCAGCCTGGCCCCGGGGGTGAGCTGGGTGGGCGGCGGCGAAAGCCGGGGCAAGACCACCTTGCTGCGTTTGCTGGCCGGCGAGTTGCAGCCCCAGGCCGGCGCGCTGCAACTGGGCGCCCTGCCCTGGTCCGCCCCCCAGGCAGCCCCCGCGGCTTGGCGCTCGCAAGTGGCCTGGTTCCCCAACGGGCTGGCGGGCCAGGACGCCTTGCGCCCGGCCGCGTGTTTTGATCAGGCACGGCAGCGCCACCCCCGGTTCAGCGATGACGCCCTGGCCGACCTGATCGAAGGCCTGGATCTGGCCCAGCACCTCGACAAATCGCTCTACATGCTGTCCACCGGCACGCGGCGCAAGGTCTGGCTGGCCGCGACCCTGGCCAGTGGCACGCCGCTGACGCTGATGGACGAGCCCTTCGCGGCACTGGACCGCGGCTCGATCGATTTCCTGCGCGAACTGTTGCGCGAGGCCGCCCAGCACACCGAGCGGGCCTGGGTCATCGCCGCTTACAGCGCGCCCGCAGGCGTGCCCCTGAGCGGCCAACTGGACCTGGGCGACTGAGCCCGCGCCGGGGACCCCAGGCAAGGCCGCTTGACGTGCCGGGCGCTCCGCTTCAGCGCGGACCGGCGCCCACCTTGTTGAGGAACAGGCGCAAAAAGAACACCCCCATGCCCAGCATGAAGAGGATGCCGATCAGGCTCATCAGGCCGTAGTCGGTGGAAATCAGGTCGTGCAACAGTTTCATGGGACACCTCGCCCGGTAAAGGCTATGAGAAGCCTCCACTGTGGGCAGGCGAGGTGGGGCCAACCTTGAGAAAAATCACGCTGAGTTAGCCCCTTGCAAGTCCACTGATGCAGATCAACACACCCCAGGTCGCGCACAAGCGACTGGCGGGGGGTGACGCGAGCTTGTATGCTGCGTTGGCCCCGATGGAGGGCAAGCCAAGAGGAGACCCCTACATGACCCCGATTCGCTCGATGCCGGCCCTGGCGGCCCTGACCGTGCTGGCCCTGGCGGGCTGCGCCAGCCCAGGCCCTCAGGCCGGCTTTCAGCCCCTGATCCCGCCAGGCCAAGGCCTGGCCGCCTTTGACCGCGTGGCCGAGGCCAACTGGACTTGGACCGACGGCGTGCTCGCCGCCGACCAGGGCGGCAAGGTGCCGGCCTACCTGGTGACCCGCGAGTCCTACCGGGACTTTGTGATCCGCGCCGAGGTGTGGGTCAGCGACGACGCCAACAGCGGCATCTTCTTCCGCTGCGCCGAGCCCAAGAACATCAACGACAAGACCTGCTACGAAGCCAACTTCTTCGACCAGCGCCCCGACCCCAGCTACGGCACCGGGGCCATCGTCAATGTGGCCAAGGTCAACCCGATGCCCAAAGCCGGTGGCCGCTGGAACACCATGGTGGTGACGGCCAAGGGCCCGCAGCTGACCGTGGTGCTGAACGGGCAGACCACCGCCGATGTGCAGGATCGCCAGCTCAGCCAAGGCCCCATCGCCTTGCAATGGGGCCGCGGCACGGTGAAGTTCCGCAAAGTCGAGATTCAACGCCTCTGAACCCGGTCGGCGCCTGGCCGTCCGCGGTCAGGCGCCGTGCTCAGGTCGCGCGACCCGGCCTCAGCGCCCGCCAAGGCCCATGGCGCGGGAAATGACCTCTTTCATGATCTCGTTGGTGCCGCCGTAGATGCGCTGCACCCGCGCGTCGGCGTAGGCACGCGTGATCGGGTACTCCCACATGTAGCCATAGCCGCCGTGCAGTTGCACGCACTCGTCCATGACCTTGCACTGCAGGTCCGAGCACCAGTACTTGGCCATGCTGGCGGTGGCGGTGTCCAGCGTCCCGGCCTCGAGCAACTCCACGCATTTGTCGACAAACACCTGGGCCACCTGCACTTCGGTCTGCAATTCCGCCAGGGTGTAGCGGGTGTTCTGAAACGCCGCCACGCTCTGGCCAAACACCTGGCGTTGCTTGACGTAATCGAGCGTCCAGCCGATCGCGGCCTGGGCTGCGGCCACCGCACCGATGGCGATTTGCAGGCGCTCCCAGGGCAGTTGCTCCATCAGGCAGATGAAGCCCCGGTTCAGCTGGGCCTCGCCACCGAGCAGGCTGTCCGCCGGCAGGCGCACGTTGTTGAAGAACAGCTCCGAGGTGTCCTGGGCCTTCATGCCGAGTTTCTTGAGGCGCTGGCCTTTGTCGAAGCCGGGCATGCCGCGCTCGACCAGGAACAGGCTGGTGCCCTTGGCCCCCGCTGCGGGCTGGGTCTTGGCCACCACGATCACCAGATCGGCATGCCAGCCATTGGTGATGAAGGTCTTGCTGCCGTTGAGCAGGTAGCTGCCGTCGTCCTGCCGCAGCGCGGTGGTCTTGATGCCTTGCAGGTCGCTGCCCGCAGCCGGCTCGCTCATGGCGATGGCGCCCACCATCTCGCCGCGCGCCAGCCGAGGCAGGTAATGCTGCTTCTGGGCTTCGGTGCCGTAATGCAGCAAGTAAGGCGCGACGATCTCGCTGTGCAGCCCAAAGCCAATGCCGCTGTAACCGCCCGCAGACAGCACCTCCATCTGGGCCACCGAGTACAGGCGGTCGGCCCCGGCGCCGCCGTAGGCCTCGGGCAACGACATGCACAGAAAACCGTTCTCGCCCGCCCGGCGCCAGACCTCGCGATCGACGTAGCCCTGCTCTTCCCAGGCGGCGTGGTGGGGGGCGATCTCCTGCGTGCAAAAGCGCCGGAAACTGTCGCGGAAAGCCTCGTGCTCGGGGCTGAAAAGGGTGCGTTCAATCATGGTTTTGTCTCCTGTTGAGGCGGCGGCGGAGCCCGCGCCAAAGGCTTGGGTCTATTTTTAAAAAGCAAATGCTTTTCTAAATTATGCCAAGCCTCGGCCCGGCTGGGTTGCCCGCGCCCGCGCCCGCCCCGGCGGGCGGCGGCGGGCGGCGGCGGGCGGCGGCGGGCGGCGGCGGGCGGCGGGCGGCGGCGGGACTCGGCCCGCCCAGTCTGCGCGCGCCCGGGTTCAGTGACGGGGCGTTGGGTTCAACCCAGCCAGCCACTGGTCTGCGGGCTGCGGCCGCCCCAGCCAGTAGCCCTGGTAGAGGACCGAGGGCAGGCGCTGCCCCATGAAATCGGCCTGGGCCTGCGTCTCCACGCCTTCGGCCACCACGCGAAGGCGCAGCCGCTCGGCCACCAGCAAGATGCTGTCGACCAGCGAGGCGTCGTCCGGGCTGTCGGGCGCGCACTGCACAAAGCTCTTGTCGATCTTCAGTTCATGGATCGGCAAGCGCTTGAGGTAGGCCAACGAGGAATAGCCGGTGCCAAAGTCATCGAGCGAAAACTCGATGCCCAGCGCCGCCAACTGGCGCATCTTGGCCACCGCGTCTTCGAAGTCGCCAATCACCACGCCCTCGGTGACCTCGAGCGTCAGCTGGGCCGGGTTGACACCGGTGTCACGCAGACAGGCCTGCAGGTGCTCCACAAAGCCGGGCCGGGCAAACTGGCGCGGGCTGAGATTGACCGACAGGCGAAAGCCCGGCAGGTCCGGGGCATGGCGGGCCAACCACTGGCAAGCCCGCAGCAGCACCCAGTCGCCCACGGCGACGATGAGGCCCGACTCCTCGGCCACGGGGATGAACTCGCCCGGCGGCACCAAGCCGCGCTGTGGGTGCTGCCAGCGCACCAGCACCTCGGCGCCGCACAGGGTGCCCTGGGTGTTGACCTGGGACTGCAGGTAGATCACCAGCTCGTCGCCGGCCACCGCCTGGCGCAGTTCGCGCTCCAGCACGAAACGGCGCTCGGCGGCCTCGGCCATGCCGGGCTCGTAAAAGCGGCTGTGCCCCGGGCCACGCGCCCGGGCGTCGTGCAGCGCGGTGCCGCACCGGCGCAGGCCGTCCTGGGGCGCGTCGTCACCGCGCTGCGGGTAGAGGGTGATGCCCAGGCAGCAGGCCACGCGGCAGCTGTCCTCGGACGCCCCACCCTCCGCCGCGGCCGCCCCCTCGCCCAGTGACAGCGGCTCTTGCAGCGCCGCGTGCAGGCGCTCGGCAAAGGCCAGTGCACGCGCGGCCGCCACGGTCTCGTCGCGCTCCTGTCCGGGCAGCAGGATGGCAAACTCGTCGGCGCCCAAGCGGTAGGTGCGGCCGCCCTCGGGCAGGCCCTGGCCCAGGCGCTGCGCCACCGCGCGCAACAGGCGGTCACCCACCTCCTGGCCTCGCGCCTCGTTGAAGGTGCGAAAGCGCGCCAGGTTGAGCTGCAGCAGCGCCTGCGGTGGGGTGTCGCGCCAACTCAGCATCTGCAGCCGTTCCAGCAAGGCGGCGCGGTTGGGCAGACCGGTGAGGCTGTCGAAATAGGCCAGGCGGTGGATCTCGGCCGCGGCGCGGCGGCGCTCGGTGATGTCGTGCTTGATCTCCACCCAGTGCGTGACCGCGCCATCGGGCTGGCGGATCGGCGCCACCACCAGCCATTCCACACAGCTTTGCCCGTCGCGGCGGCGGCGCGACAGCTCACCGCTCCAGCCTTCGCCCTGCAAGCGGGCCTGCTGCAGTTCGCCTTGCTGCTGCGCACTCAAACCCAGGGTGGACAGTTCGCCCGACAAGCGCCCCAGCGCCTCACCGGGGCTCAGGCCCAGGCTGCGCTCCAGGGCCGGGTTGGCGTACTCGATGCGCTGGGCCAGGTCGGTGATGACGATGCATTCGGGGCTCTGTTCGACCGCCAGTTGCAGCTTGCGCAACTCCCGCTCGCGGCCGGCCAGGTCGGCCGCGATGCGCTGGGCCTCGCGCAACTGCCCCAGGTAACTGCGCCGCGACATCAGCGTCATGTAGGCCGTCAGGCTCAGGATGCCGGCCAGGTAGATGCCGTAGGCGACACGGTTCTCAAAGTGGGCCGGTGGGATCAGGTCCTGGGTGTCGCCCCACAGCAAGCCAACGAACAGCACGGAGGTACAAGCCGTCAGCGCCAGGGTGGCCCGCGTGCCCAGCACCCAGCCCGCAAACACCACCATCACCAGAAAATTGAGCAGGTTGGGCCCGCGCACCCCGCCGTTGTTGACGGTGACCAGGGTGGCCAGCACCCACATGCCCCACACCACGGTGCGCGCTGCAAACACCACCCGCCCGCGCGCCACCCCCCAGACCGTGACCGCCCCCAGCAGCACCGCGCCCACATGCAGCCACACATGCAGCCAGGGCACGTCGTCCTGGGCCAACAGGGCCAGCAGGATGCCGAACGCCACCACCAGCACCGTCCACCCGGCCGTCTTGACCAGGGCGATCAGCGTGACATCGTCGTCCATCGGGCGCGGAAACAGCGCATCGGGCATGGTCGCTCACTGAAGCCGTAAAGCCCCATGCTAGCGCCACTGTTTCGAGATGTGAATATCCAAAGTGCTAGTGCTGGTCCGGGCCGTGTGTTGTGTCGCAAAGCGCCAAATAATTTCCCACGAGGCGCGCGAGTCCGCTAAAGTGCGGCCCATCTGCCCCCGCCGCCCTGGAGCCACCATGAACATCAGCAGCACCCCCGCCGTGCAGTCCGCCACCGCCGCCACCCAAAGTGGCAGCCCGGACGCCGTCAATGTCCTGGTGCTGCGCAAGGCGCTGGACACCCAGGCCAGCGCGGCGGCGGACCTGATCCAAAGCCTGCCCCAGGTGCCCCCTGCCCTGGCCACGTCGGGCTCGCTGGGCACCCAGCTCAACACCTACGCCTGACAGGGCCCCGGCGCTCAGTCAGCACCAAGCCGCCCCACCCGCCGTCCCAAGCCCCCGCCCGCGCGCCGCGCCGGCGGGTTTTTTTGCGCCCGGCGCCAGCGCCCGGGCCCCTGATCGTGTCGCCCGGGGGGCCGCATCGGGGGCTGTCTCGATTTTTACAGAGCAAATGCTTTTCAAAATATATACTGCGCAGGCAAACCGGCGCTGCAGCGTCCCCGGGCGCCCGGCCGCCCCACCCAGTTGGAGACTTGTCATGACCGAAGCCTATGTGTTCGACGCCCTTCGCACGCCCCGCGGCAAGGGCAAAAAGGAGGGAAGCCTGCACGAGGTCAAGCCCATCAACCTGCTGGCGGGCCTGCTGCGAGACCTGCAAGCCCGCCATGGCTTTGACACCGCGCGGGTCGACGATGTGGTGATGGGCATCGTGTCGCCGATTGGCGAGCAGGGCTCGGTGCTGCCCAAGGTGGCGGCGCTCAAAGCCGGTTGGGACTTCCGCTGCGCCGGCGTGCAGGTGAACCGTTTTTGTGCCTCGGGCCTCGAGGCCGTCAACCTGGCCGCGCAAAAAGTGCGCTCGGGCTGGGAGGACCTGGTGGTGGCGGGTGGTGTCGAGAGCATGAGCCGCGTGCCCATTGGCTCGGACGGGGGCGCCTGGGCCCAGGACCCTGAGACCAACTCAGCCACCCTGTTCGTGCCCCAGGGCATTGGTGCCGACCTGATCGCCACCCTGGACGGTTACAGCCGCCAGGACGTCGACGCCTTCGCCCTGACGTCGCAGCGCCGTGCCAGCTCGGCGCAGGCCGCGGGCTACTTTGCGCGCTCGGTGGTGCCAGTGCGCGACGCGCTGGGCCAAACCATCCTGGCGCAGGACGAGTTCATCAAGCCGCACACCACGATGGAGGGCCTGGCAGCCCTCAAGCCCTCGTTCGAGCAACTCGGCGCCATGGGTTTCGACGCGGTCGCCCTGCAACGCTACCCACAGGTGGAACGCATCCACCATGTGCACCATGCGGGCAACGCCTCGGGCATCGTGGATGGCGCGGCAGCGGTGTTGATCGGGTCCGATGCCGCAGCGCGCGAGCATGGCCTGACCCCGCGCGCGCGCATTGTCGCCACCGCGCTGAGCGGCGCCGACCCCACCATCATGCTGACCGGGCCCGTGCCCGCCACGCTGAAGGCCCTGGCGCGGGCCGGCCTCGGCGTGCACGACATCGATCTGTTTGAAGTCAACGAGGCCTTTGCCGCCGTGCCCATGCGCTTCATGAAGGAGTTGGGCGTGCCGCACGACAAGGTCAACGTCAACGGTGGTGCCATCGCCATGGGCCACCCGCTGGGTGCCACGGGCGCCATGATCCTGGGCACCCTGATCGACGAGCTCGAGCGCCGGCAGCTGCGCTACGGCCTGGCCACGCTGTGCGTCGGCGGCGGCATGGGCATTGCCACCATCGTCGAGCGCCTCTGAACCGCCACGCGCCCGCCCTCCCCCCAGAACGACGGAGACATTGCCTTGAACACCATTCGCTACGAACTCGCCGACGGCATCGCCACCCTGACCTTTGACGAGCCCGGCTCGGCCGTCAACACCATGTGCCAGGCCTGGCAGCAGGACCTCACCGAGGTCACCGCACGCGTGCTGGCCGACCGCACCCAACTCAAGGGCCTGATCCTCGCGTCGGCCAAAACCACGTTCTTTGCCGGGGCCGACCTCAAGGCCACCATGCGCCTGCAGCCCGAGGACGCCCAGCGCGTGTTTGCCGACATCGAGCAAACCAAAAAGAACTTCCGCACCCTCGAGACCCTGGGCATCCCGGTGGTCAGCTGCCTCAACGGCACGGCGCTGGGCGGCGGCTGGGAGGTGGCGCTGATCGGTCACCACCGCATCGCGGTGGACCACCCGAAGATCCAGTTTGGTCTGCCCGAGGTGACGCTGGGCTTGATCCCTGGCGCCAGCGGCATCACCAAAATGACGCGCCTGCTGGGCCTCATGGGCGCCCAGCCCTACCTGCTCGAGGGCAAGCTGTTCAACCCGCGCCAGGCACTCGAACTGCAGCTGGTGCACGCCCTGGTCAACCGCCCCGAAGACCTGCGCCCGGCCGCGCTGGCCTGGATCGCCAGCCACCCCGAGTCGCGCCAACCCTGGGACGACAAGCACTACAAGATCCCCGGGGGCACCCCCAGCCACCCGAAGATCGCCAGCGCCCTGACCGTGGCGCCCGCGGTGCTCAAGAAGACCACGCGCGGCCTCTACCCCGCACCGGAAGCGGCGCTGGCCGCGATGGTCGAAGGCGCCCAGGTCGACTTTGACACCGCCCTGCGCATCGAAAGCCGTTACCTGGCCCAGCTGATCGTCAGCCCGGTGGCCAAGAACATGATCAACACCTTCTTCCACAACCTCAACGCCATCAAGAGCGGCCAATCCCGCCCGGGCACCAGCCCGCGCTACCAGCCGCAAAAAGTGGGCGTGCTGGGGGCCGGCATGATGGGCGCCGGCATCGCCTACGTGCAGGCCAGCCGGGGCATCCAGACCGTGCTAAAGGACGTCAGCCTGGAGCGGGCCGAGGCGGGCAAGGGCTACAGCCGACAGCTGACCCAGGCCAAGGTCGAGCAAGGCAAGCTCAGCGCCGAAGCGCAGCAAGCGCTGCTGGACCGCATCGAAACCACCGACCAGAGCGCCGCCTTGCAAGGCTGTGACCTGATCATCGAGGCGGTGTTCGAGAACCGCGAGCTCAAGGCCCAGGTGACCCAGGAGGCCGAGCCGCAACTGGCGCCCGACGGCTTCTGGGCCAGCAACACCTCGACCCTGCCCATCAGTGGCCTGGCCCAGGCCAGCGCCCGGCCCGAGCGCTTTGTCGGGATTCACTTTTTCAGCCCGGTCGACAAAATGAAACTGGTCGAGATCATCCGCGGCCAGCAAACCGACGACGCCACCGTGGCGCGCGCCTACGACTACGTGCAGGCGCTGGGCAAGGTGCCGATCGTGGTCAACGACGCTCGGGGTTTCTACACCAGCCGCACCTTTGGCACCTACGTCATGGAAGGCGCGGCCCTGCTGGGCGAAGGGGTCCCGGCGCCCGTGATCGAGAACGCGGCCATGCAGGCCGGCATGCCGGTCGGCCCGCTCGCGGTGCTCGACGAAACCGCCTTGAGCCTGAGTGTGCACGTGCTGGAGCAAACCCGGGCCGACCTGGCGGCCCTGGGCCAAACCTACACCGCCAGCCCCGGCGAGTTGCTGGTCGAACGCATGGTCAAGGAACTCAAACGCCCCGGCCGGGCCGGTGGCGGCGGCTTCTACGACTACCCCGCCGGCCAGAAAAAGCGGCTCTGGCCCGAACTGCGCCTGCTGTTTGAAAAGCCCGACCAGCCCTGGGACCTGCAGGACATCAAGGACCGCCTGCTCTACCGCCAGGCCATCGAGACCGCACGCTGCCTGGCCGAGAGGGTGCTGACCAGCGTGCACGACGGCAACGTGGGCTCGATCTTCGGCATCGGCTTCCCCGCCTGGACCGGGGGGGCGCTGCAGTTCATTTACGGCATGGGTCTGCCCGCGTTCCTGCAGCGCGCCGAACAACTCGCGCAGCGCTTTGGCCCGGGCTTCGCCGTCGACGCCACCACGCGCGCAGCCCTCGAGGCCCACCGCCCGGTGTACTGAGCCCACGCCAGTCGCGCCGCCAGGGGCCGCGAAAACGGCCCCTTTTTTGCGGGTGCCCAGCCCCGAGCGCGGCGTTGGCATGGCGATAATCGGACCATGTCCACGCCCCGTCCCCAGCCCGAGCGGCCCAGCGAGCCCTGCGCGGCGGCCGCTGCTGCGCCGCGCCCGCAACCCCGCTCGTTGAGCGACCTGTTTTTCTCGTTCAGCATCCTGGCCCTGCAGGGCTTTGGTGGCGTGCTGGCAGTGGTGCAGCGCGAGCTGGTCGAGAAAAAGCAGTGGATGACCAACGAGGAATTCGCCGAAGAATGGGCGGTGGCGCAGATCATGCCCGGCCCCAATGTGGTGAACCTGTCGGTCATGATTGGCGAGCGCTATTTCGGCTGGCGTGGCGCCGTGGCCGCGCTGGCAGGCATGCTGACCTTCCCGACCCTGGTGGTGCTGGGGGCTGCGCTGTTCTATGCCCAACACGCCCAGGACCCCCACCTGGCCGGCGCCCTGCGCGGCATGGCGGCCGTGGCCGCAGGCATGGTCGGCGCCACCGCCCTCAAACTGGCCGCCCCCCTGCGCAAACACCCCCTGGGGCAGGCCTTGTGCGCCCTGTTGGCGGCCCTGTGCTTTGGCATGGTGGGCCTGATGCACTGGCCCCTGGGCTGGGTGATTCCGGGCCTGGGTCTGGTGGCCTGCGCCCTGACCTGGCGAAAGATCGCGCCATGACCTTGCACCTGAGCGCACTCGATTGGCTGCACCTGATGCTGCATTACATGGCGCTGTCGCTGCTGGCGGTGGGCGGCGCCATCACCCTGGTGCCGGACATGCACCGCTACCTGGTGTTGCAACAGCGCTGGCTGACCGAAGCCCAGTTCAACGCCTCGATCGCCATCGCCCAGGCCGCGCCGGGTCCGAATGTGCTGTTCATCGGGCTGATGGGCTGGAACGTGGGCCTGAACGCCGCCGGCGCCAGCAGCGCAGGGGGCCTGAGCACCCAGGGCGCCGTGCTGGGCCTGCTGGGCATGGGCCTGACCCTGTTTGGCATGTTGCTGCCCAGCACCGTGCTGACCTGGCTGGCGACCCGCTGGGCCGCCCGCAACCGCGGCCTGCGCAGTGTGCGCGCCTTCAAGCAAGGCATGGCGCCCTTGGTGGTGGGCCTGCTGCTGGCCACGGCCTGGACCCTGGGCAGCGCCAGCGGCGACCCGGCCCAGGACGGGCGGCTCTGGGCCCTCAGCGGCGTGGCGGGCCTGGTGGTGTGGCGCACGCGCATCCACCTGCTGTGGCTGCTGGCCGTTGGGGCCGTGCTGGGCGCATTCGGCTGGGTCTGAGGCGCACGGGCGGGTCGGCTGCGGGGGGCGCAGCGAAGCGACCGTCCGCGGGAGCGGGCCCCCTGGTCTGACGCCAGAGCGCGCCGCCGGGGGCACGGAAGCCGCGCTCCTGGTGCACGCAAGACCGCCGTTGGTGAGGCGTCCAAGTGAAGGGACGACGCAGACCGCGCTTGGCCCCGCCCTCAGGTGGGGCGCTGCAACACACGCGCAAACAACTCGTTGCGGAAATGGATGCCCAGGCGCGCAAAAGCGCGGTTGCGGTAGGTTTTGACGGTGGGCAGGCTCAGGCCCAGGTCGGCAGCGATGCCTTCCTGGGTCAAGCCTTGCAGCAGGCGCTCGCAGACCTCGAGTTCGCGCGCGGTCAGGCTGGCGCACAGGCCCCGCAAACGCTGCCGCAACTCGGCCGGCCCCACGGCACCGGCCACGGCCCCGGTGCTGGGGTCGGCCGGCTGGGGCCCGGAGCTCGGCGCAGCGGCCCAGGGCTCGGCCGCCCGCTGGGCCACCTGCAGGTGCTTGCGCACCAGGGCCAGCAAGGCCGGTGACAAGGCCTCGAAGTCGCCCACCTGGGCGTCGGTGAAGGCCCGCTGGTGCTGGTGGCGGTAGAAGTTGACGGCGAACAGGTGGTCAGGCCCCTCGGTCTGCACAATCGACAAGCGCTCGGCCACACCATGGGCCTCGTAGATGCAGGCGCGGTGTTCCTGGGCCACCTCCCGCGCGGTGATGTGGCACAGCTGCAGGCTGCCCGGTGGCGCCGCGGGTGAGTCAGCGTGCAGGCTGCGGTCCACGCGGTAGGGGCCGGCCAGGTACGCCTGCCAGCAGTCGCGTGTGGTGTCGGGCACCCCGTGGCTGCCCGACATGAACAGCGCCGGTCGGCACCCCAGGCCCGTGCGGTAGACCGCCCAGGACGCCGCCGGCAGCACAGGTCCCAGGCTGCGCAACAGGTCGGCCTGGAAGTCGGGCTCGCCCAGGTGGTCAATGGCCTCAGCCAGCACACCCCCCGCCGCGGCCAGCGCGGACGCGCCGCCCCCCGCACCGGCGTGGCCCGTCCGGGCGCCCGCCAGCGCCCCACGCCCTTCGGCCCCAGGGGGAACCCACTTTCTCATCGGCTGTACTCCATGGCTGTCATCTTCAGGGATGACAGCCCCCGGGCGCCACGGGACTTACGCTAGGGCTCCCTGCCCTCGGAGAGCCCATGCCCGATTTCGCCCAGCCTTCTTTTCGCCCCTTTGCCGACCTGCAGGTGCAGGTGGGTGCCCCCCAGGAAGTGGGCGCCACCCCGCGCGGCCGGCGGCGCGTGATCCCCATCCTGGGCGGCCAGGTGCAGGGCCCGGGCTGGACCGCCCGCGTGCTGCCCGGGGGCGCCGACTTTCAGCTGCTGGTCAGCGACACCCTGGCCGAACTGGACGCCCGCTATGTGCTGGAGACCGACGCCGGTGAGCTGATCTACGTGCAGAACCACGCCCTGCGCAGCGGCCCGCCCGAGGCCATGGCCCGCCTGGTGCGCGGCGAACCCGTTGACCCGGCGCTGATCTACTTCCGCTGCAGCCCCCGCTTTGAGACCGCCGCCCCGGCGCTGCAATGGATCACCGAGCGCCTGTTCATCGGCGTGGGCCAGCGCGAGCCCAGCCAGGTGCTGATGCGTTTCCACGAGCTGCTTTGAACGCCGCAGCACCGCTTGATTTGCCCCTAGAACCCAAGGAGACACCATGACCTCGAACCTGCCCAAGCCCCTGCGCCGTCACACCCTGGCCCTCGCTCTGATCGGTAGCACCCTCAGCGCCCTGAGCCTGGGCGCGCAGGCCCAGACCGCGCCCGCCCCCTACCCCAACAAGCCGGTGCGCATCATCGTGGGCTTTCCGGCCGGCACCGGGCCCGACATCGTGGCGCGCCAACTGGCGCAAAAGCTGTCGGAGGCCTGGGGCAATGCGGGCGTGGTGGTCGACAACAAACCCGGTGCCGGTGGCCTGATCGCCGCGGGCGAAGCGGCACGCGCCCCCGCCGACGGCTACACCCTGATGCTGGCGGAGACCGGCCAAATGAGCATTGCCCCCAACAGCTACAGCAAGCTGCCTTACGACCCGGCCAAGGACTTTGCACCGGTCAGCCAGGTGGTGACCGCCGACTTCGTGCTGCTGGTCAACCCGCAGAAAGTGCCGTCTCGCAACGCGCGCGAATTCGTTGAGTGGACCCGCAGCCAGAAAGGCATGTTCATGGCGACCTTTGGCGCGGGCACACCGGGCCACTTTGGCGCCTTCATGTTCGGTGACGCCGTCGGCATCAAACCCGAGGCCGTGCACTACAAGAACACCACCGACGCACTCGGCGGCCTGTTCGGCGGCGACGTCCAGGGCGTGTTCGCCAGCGTGGGCCTGGCCGCGCCGAACGTGAAAGCCGGCAAGCTGGTCGCCTTGGGCAGCACCGGCGGCACCCGCACCCAGGCGCTGCCCGACGTGCCCACGCTGCGCGAGCAGGGTTACAGCAGCCTGGAGTTCAACTCCTGGTTCGGCATCGTGGCCCCGGCCAAGACGCCCCCCGAACTGCTGGCCCGCCTGAACGCCGACATCACCAAGGCGGTGCGCTCGCCCGATGGCAAGCAAAAGCTCGAGGACGCGGGCTTCAAGGTCACCGGCACCAGCCGCGAGGAGTTCGCGCGCATCATCGCCGCCGACACCGTGACTTGGGGCAAGGCCGTGGCCGCCACAGGCTTCAAGGCCGACTGAGGCCGCGCAGCGCCCCGGCCGCCGGGAAGCGGCGCCCCGCCCGGGCGCTTGATCACGCCATGCCCCCGCGGCCTGTCGGCGGTCAGGCGGCGGGCTGCCGCGCGCGCCAGGCCCGCAAGGCCTGGCGGTACTCGTCCATGGCCAGGTCGTGCAGGTCCACCACACAGGGGTCGCAGCCATTGCCGCAGCAACTGTCCAAGTCCAAGGGCGGGGGCGGTTGGGGTGGGGGATCGGTGTCGAGGAGGTCGCTCATGGCGCCGCATTGTCGCGCACCGCCAAAGCCCGCAAAGGACTCGGTGCCTTGCCGGGCCCCGGCCCCGAGCCGCCTGGGCGTGATGCGGTTCAGGCCCAACCCTCGCCGAGCTGGCCCGGCGGGTCGCCCGACACGGCCCCCGGTTCGGCAGCCCCTGCCCCGCCGCGGTTCGAAAGCGGCCCCCGCGCATCCACTATGCTTGGCACCTGGCTGGCCCGCGCCAGCCCCTGTCACCCCGATTCCACGCCGACCTGACCGATGAGCAGCCTGAGCCTCGCCCGCGAAAAAATCTACCGAACCGTGGCCCGTCAACTGCACGGCCAGGTGCCCTGCTGGGTCTGTGGTGAGCATGTGCCCCACGCCGAAGCGACCCTGGAGCACATCCGACCGCGCGCCGAAGGCGGCAGCGGGCACCAGGACAACCTGGCGATCAGCCACGCACGCTGCAACCACCAGCGGCACCACCTCAGCGCCCGGACCTCAGCCCCCAACGCCAGCGCGCCGACCGACTGACACGCCGATTCCGCAGCGGCTGCGCCGCGGCCTCCGGTGGCACCACGCCGGGCTGACGCCGAGCCACCAACGGCCACGCCCCGGCCGCCCCCGGGCCGGGTTGGCCAGGCCGCGCTCAAAGCCCGTCGAGCAGGGCCGGCAGGCCCGCGGCCGCCCCCGCGTGCAGGCACAGCGATGCCAAGGGGTCCAGCTCGGTGGGCTGCGGGTTGAGCACCACCACCCGGGCACCGGCGCTGTGCGCCAGCAGCACCAGGCCGGCGGCGGGGTGCACGGCACCGGCCGTGCCCACCACCAGCATCAGGTCGCAGCGTTGGGCCGCTTGTTCGGCCTCGCGCAACACGGCCTCAGGCAAGGGCTCGCCAAACCACACCACCCCAGGGCGCACCCACACGCCACAGTCGGGACAGCGGGGAACGCTGTCCAGCACCGCGGGATCCGCCGCTCCCCCCCACTGCCGGGCCACCGAATCGGCCGAGCGTTCGGCCCCGGGGCAGGCCGGCGCATGGGGCGACAGCCAGCGGTTGCGCATGAGTTCGCCATGCAAGGCCAACACGCCAGGGCTGCCGGCCTGCTGGTGCAGGCCGTCCACGTTTTGGGTGATGAGGGTCAGGCGCCCCGGGTGGCGCTGTGCAAAGTCGGCCAGGGCCCGGTGTCCCGCATTGGGCTGGGCCCGGGCCACGCCTTCCCGGCGCTGTTGGTACCAGGACCAGACCAGGGCCGGGTCGGCCCTGAAGCCCTGCTCGGTCGCCAGCTGCTGGGGGTCGTGACGCGACCACCAGCCGGTCAACGCGTCGCGGAAAGTGGGCACACCAGATTCGGCACTGGCCCCGGCCCCGGTCAGCACCGCGACGCGTTGCGCCTCGGCCAACCAGGTCCGGGCCAGGGCCCACAGCAGCGGATCACCCGGCAGCGGGTGGGCGGGGGTGTCGGGCATGGCCTGGCGTCCGAGGGGGCCGGTCAGCTGCGCTGACGCAGGGCCTCGTACAGGCACACGCCGCTGGCGACCGACACGTTGAGGCTCTCCACCGCGCCCGCCATCGGGATGCTGACCAGCTCGTCGCAGGTCTTGCGGGTCAGCTGGCGCATGCCGTCGCCCTCGGCGCCCAGCACCAGGGCGGTGGGGCCTTTGAGGTCGACCTGGTAGAGGGTCTTGGGGGCGTCACCGCTGGTGCCGATGCACCAGATGTTGCGCTCCTTGAGCTCGCCCAGCGTGCGGGCCAGGTTGGTGACCATGAAATACGGCATGGTCTCGGCGGCCCCGCTGGCCACCTTGGCCACCGTGGCATTGATGCCCGCCGCGTGGTCCTTGGGGGCGATCACGGCATGGGCGCCAGCGCCATCGGCCACCCGCAGGCAGGCGCCGAGGTTGTGCGGGTCGGTGATGCCATCCAGCACCAGCAGCAGCGGCGGGCCCTTCACCTGGTCCAGCAGGTCGTCCAGGGACTTGACCTGGGCGGTGGGTTCGACGCGGGCGGCCACCCCCTGGTGGCCATGGCTGCCGGCGAGCTTGGCCAGGCGCAGGCCGTCGGCCTCGATCAGGCGCACACCGGCTTCGCGCACGCGCTCCAGGAACTGGCGCATGCGCGCATCGCGGCGCGTGGGCTCGAAATAGATTTCGATGATGGTCTGGGGCGCGGTCTTGAGCCGCACGCCCACGGCATGGAAGCCGAACAGCACTTTGGGGGATGACATCACCCGATTATCGGGCATCCGCCTGGGGCCCCTGCCCCAGCGCCGGGCTGGCCCCTCCCGGGCAAGCCGCTGGGGTCACGCCTCAGAGGCTGTCGCCCAGGCCACTTTCGGCGCGGACCTGCCCCGCCTCGATCACGATGCGGTGCTCGCAACGCGCCGCGATACCGCGGTCGTGGGTGACCAACACCAGGGTGGTGCCGAACTCGCGGTTGAGTTCGAACATCAGCGACATGATGTTGTCGCCGGTGGCAAAGTCCAGACTGCCCGTGGGTTCGTCGGCCAGCAGCAAGGCGGGTTGCACCACAAAGGCCCGTGCCAGGGCCACGCGCTGCTGCTCACCGCCCGACAGCACGCGCGGGTAATGGCCCAGGCGTTGCCCCAGGCCGACCCGCTTCAGCATCTCGGTGGCGGCCTGACGCGCGTCGCGGCGGCCCGACAGCTCGAGCGGCAGCATGACGTTCTCCAACGCGCTGAGGTTGCCCATCAGCTGGAAGCTCTGGAACACAAACCCCACCTGGCGCGCGCGCAAGGCGGCCCGCGCGTCCTCGTCGAGCGCAAACAGGTCCACGCCCCCCAGGTGCACCGTGCCCTGGGTGGGAGTGTCCAGGCCCGCCATGATGGACAGCAAGGTACTTTTGCCCGAGCCCGAGGCGCCCACGATGGCCGCGGTTTCCCGCGCCGCCAGCCGGAAATCGATATCGCGCAAAATGTCCAGCGTGCCGGTGGAATCGGTGACCGACTTGAACACATGGTCCACCGAGATGATCGCGGGCGTGAGGGATTCGGACATGAAAGGCTTTGCGTTTTGAAGCAGTTGAATGATCAAGAAAATCCGGGGCCCCGCTGGGGCCACCGCCGCCACTTTATCCGCAGCGGCTTGCTTGGCATCGTTGCAGGGTCATGTGGCATGGCTGTGAAGGCCCAGACACCGGGCCGCCGCACCGTGCTGGTGGTCGGTGACTCGATGAGTGCCGAGTATGGCCTGCGCCGCGGCAGCGGCTGGGTGGCCTTGCTGGCCCAGAAGGTCAGCAGCGAGGCCCCGCGCTTCGAGGTGCAGAACGCCAGCATCAGTGGCGACACCACCTCGGGCGGGCGCTCGCGGCTGCCGGCCCTGCTGAACCAGCACAAGCCGCAGGTGGTGGTGATCGAGTTGGGCGGCAATGACGCCCTGCGCGGGCTGCCGCTGAAGATGACCGAGGACAACCTGACGCAGATGGTGCAGGCCAGCCAGGCGGTGGGGGCCAAGGTGCTGCTGGTGGGCATGCAGGTGCCCCCGAACTACGGCGCCGCTTACAGCGAGGACTTCAGCCGCACGTTTGCGCGCGTAGCCACGGCCCAAAAAACCGCGCTGGTGCCGTTCTTGTTGAAGGGGGTGGCCGATGGTCCGGATGCGATGCGCCTGTTCCAGGCCGACCGCATCCACCCGACCGAGGCGGCCCAGGCGCAAATGCTGGCCAATGTGTGGCCCGAGTTGAAACGCCTGCTCAAGTGAGGTCATCGCCCGGGGGCCTGGGCCTGTTCGGCGCCAGGGCCGCCGCGGCGGGGGCCGCCAGCACGGCGCGTACTGCTTGTGCAGCTTGTGCGAGGCGAGGCGAGGCGCGGCGCGGCTGCAGACCTCAGGCCGTGGCCTGAGGCGGGGGCGGCAGGTCGCCCTGCGGAGCGGCATCAGCGGGGCGGTCGTCCGGGGCCAACGACCCGTCCTGCGAGTCCAGGAACTCCCCACCAGGCGCCTTCCGATCCGCTTTGGCTTTCAGTTTCTCTTCTTTTTTTCGTTTCTTCGCCAGTTCCTTCTGACGCTTTTCGTAGCCATAGTTCGGTGTTGCCAAGTTGGGTTCTCCTTATCCAGTTGAAGTCCACTGTAACACCCGGTCTCTTTTTTCAGCCCAGGGGCTCGCTGGGCGGGGCCACTGGTGCAGCGGCTTCAGGGGCGGGCCACAGCACGGCCCCCCGGTAGGCGTGCCAGCTGGCGTGCCCCAGCCAGGGCCCCAACAGCACCAAACCCAGTCCCCAAGGCCACAGGGCCAAAGCGACCAGCACGGTGATGATCGCCGCCCACAAGAGCATCACCCCGGTGTGGCCCAACACCACCCGCAGGCTGGTGATGGCGGCGGTGATGGCATCGGTGTCGCGGTCCAGGATCATGGGGATCGACACCACGGCGATCGAGTACACCAGGCTCGCAAAGAGGCCCCCCACCACGGTGTAGACGGCCACGAACTCCCAGTTCTCGGGGTTGAAGACGGCCTGGATCACCCCGGTGGTCGACGGCATGCCCGTGTTGAAGAACACCGCAAACACCACCAGGGAGGCGCGGCCCCAGATCAGCTCCAGCACCAGCAGCACCAGGACCAGCATCGCCATGCTGCCCATGTGGCGGTCCCAGCAGACCAGCGACAGCCCCAGCTCGGGCTTCTGGCCCCGCTCACGTCGGCGGCTCGCGTCGTAGAGGCCCATCGCTAAAAACGGGCCCAGCAGCAGGCAGCCCGAGGCGATGGACATGGTGTATTCGGGGTTGCTGCGGAACACCCAGCCCAGCAGCAGGGCCATGCCCCAGAAGCAAACGCCGTAAAACAGCGCCAGACCCGGGGCGGCCATCAGGTCGGCGCCCCCCCGCGCCAGCCAGCGCCAGGGGTCGGCGAAGGTAAGAGGCGCCAAGCGCAGCCGATTGGCCTCGGCACTGTCGGGGGCCCGGTCCGCCGCCGGGCTGCCTGGGGCCGCCGCGTTGGCTGAGGGCGTGGGGCCTGGGTCAACCGATGCGGCCGGCTTCACCGGCTGAACCGAACCGGGGACTTGTGCAAGAGGAGCTGCCATGGGGTGCCTGTGCCTTTGCGCAGTGGTGGGGACCGAAGAAGCCCCCACAGGCTAACCCCAGCCCCGCCTGGCGGGTACTCAGGAAACTACCAAGCCCCCCGCCAGGGCCCGCAACGGTCGCTGCGTGGGACCGGACGGTCAGTGCCCCCCCTGCCCAGCGGCGCTGAGGCCCCGCGCGGGATCAGAGCGCAGGCAAGGCGTGGGCCAGGGCCTGGGCCAAATCGGCCTGCAGGTCAGCGACCGCCTCGAGACCGACCGAGAAACGCACCAGGTGCCCCGGCTGCAGGTGCGGGGTGGGCTGCTGCCGCATGCTGGCCAGGTCATAGGGCACCACCAGGCTGATCGGCCCGCCCCAGCTGTAGCCCAGCTTGAACAACTGCAGGGCGTCGCAGAAAGCGTCCACCTGGGCCGGGCTGTAGCGCGGATCCAGCAGCACGCTGAACAAGCCCGCGGCGGCCCCGGTGCCGCCCTCCACGTGGCCGCACAGTGCCTGCCAATGGGCATGCCCCGGCGCACCGGGCAAGGCAGGGTGCAGCACCTGCACCACCTCCGAACGCTGCTGCAGCCAGCGCGCCAGCGTGCGCGCCGCCTGGTCATGGGCCCGGTACCGCAGCGCGATGCTGGGCAGCGAACGCAGCACGGTTTCGACGTCGTTGGCCCCCACCCCCAGGCCCAGCCGCATGTGGCAGCCTTTCAGGCGCAGGTGCAAGGCCTCGTCGCGGGTGATGACGCTGCCCATCAGCACGTCGCCGCCCCCACTGGGGTACTTGGTCAGGGCGTGGGCGCTGATGTCCACGCCCCAGCCCTCGCCCAAATCGAACGGGTTGAAGGCCAGGCCGGCGCCCCAGGTGTTGTCCAGCGCCACCAGGGCCCCGTGTTCGCGGCAGACCCGGGTCAGGGCCGGCAGGTCGGGGAACTCCATCGTGACCGAGCCCGGGGCTTCGAGCCACACCAGGCGGGTGCGCGGGCCCAGGCGGCGGGCCAGGTCGTCCACCGACAACGGGTCGTACCACTGGTGGGTGATGCCCCAGCGCGCCAGTTCGCCCTCGGCCAGGGCCTTGTTGGGGCCGTAGGCGTTGTCGGGCATCAGCACCTCGTCGCCCGTCTTGAGCAAGGCCAACGCCACATTGGCCAGCGCGGCCAGGCCGCTGGGCACCAGCAGGCACTGCAGGCCGCCTTCGAGGTGGCACAGGCGCTCTTCCAGCGTGAACGTGGTGGGCGTGCCGTGCAGGCCATAGGTGTAGCCCTGGCGGCTGCGCCAGTCGCGCGAGCGCATGGCCGCCGTGTTGGCAAACACGACCGTGGAGGCCTTGTGCACCGCTGGCTGGGGGGCCTGGAAGCCCGGGGGCGGCTGGTAGGGGTGGTGGATCAGCTCGGTGAGCGGCTGGCGCGGGGTCGGTTGGGGCTCGTTCATGGCCCAATGGTATCGCCGCCCCGGCCCCGTGCGCCCCCAAACCAAGCCCCGCGGCCGGGGGGCGGACAGGCACCGCACTTTGGCGTCAAAATCCAGGGCACCCCCGCCGCCCCGCCGCGCCACCGGACTCTGCTTTGAAAAACGACCGCCTGCACCGCCTGTTCCCTTTTCTCAACTGGCCCCGCCCGTCCAAAAGCCTGCTGCTCAATGAATTCGCGGCCGGCATGACGGTGGGCCTGATGCTGCTGCCACAGGGCGTGGCCTACGCGGCGCTCGCCGGGATGCCCTTGATCACTGGCATCTATGCCTCGATCGTGCCCGCCGTGGTGGCGGTGCTGTGGAGTTCATCGACCCGGCTGGGCGTGGGCCCGACGGCGCTGAGCAGCCTGTTGATCGGGGCCTCGCTGTCGGGCCTGGCCGAGCCCGGCAGCGACACCTGGGTCTCGCTGGCGGTGTGGCTGGCCCTGTTCTCGGGTGGGCTGCAACTGCTGCTGGGCCTGGGGCGCTTTGGCTGGCTGCTGAACCTGGTCAGCTCGCCCGTGCTGTCGGGCTTCACCCAGGCCGCGGCGCTGCTGATCTTGGGCTCACAGATGCGGGCCCTGACCGGGCTGCGCGCCGACGCCACCGACTGGCTGTCGCTGCCGTCCCACGACCTGACGGCGCTCGGGTTTGGCCTGGGCTCCCTCGCCCTGCTGCTGGCCGCCAAACGCTGGGTGCCGCGCTGGCCGGCCGCCATCATGGTGGTGGCCGCGGCCGGCGCGCTGAGCGCCTGGACCGGCTTCGCCGACCAGGGCGGGGCCGTGGTCGGCGCCCTGCCCGCCGGCCTGCCCCATTTCTACTGGCCCGACAGCCTGCCGCTGAACGCCTTTGGGCAGTTGGTGATGCCGGCGTTGGTCATCACCCTGATCAGCTTCCTGGAAACCGCCTCCAGCGCCAAGGTCGAAAACCAGCGCGGCGGCACCCAGTGGAACGAGAACCAGGACCTGATTGGCCAGGGCCTGGCCAAGATCGCCTCGGGCCTCAGCGGCTCCTTTCCGATCAGCGCCTCGTTTTCGCGCTCGGCCGTCAACCTGTACGCAGGGGCCAAAACCGGCTGGGCCACCCTGTTCTCCGTGCTGCTGGTGGTGGTGGTGCTGCTGTTCCTGACCCCCTACATGTTCCATGTACCGCAGGCGGTGCTGGCGGCCATCGTGGTGGCTGCGGTGCTCAACCTGATCAAACCACTGCAACTGCTGGGGCTGTGGAAGATCTCGCGCGTGGAGGCCATCACGGCCTTTGCCACCTTTGGCCTGACGCTGCTGACGGCGCCCCAGCTTTATTGGGGCGTGCTGGCCGGTCTGGTGGCCAGCCTGACCCATTTTCTGTACCAGCGCCTGCACCCCCGCATCATCGAGGTCGGCCTGCACCCCGACGGCAGCCTGCGCGACCGCCACCTTTGGCAGCTGCCCCTGCTGGCCCCCAAGGTGCTGGCCTTGCGCATGGACGCCGAGCTGGACTTTGCCTCCGCCAGCACGCTGGAGCGCCACCTGGTGGACCAGCTGAGCCAGCGACCGGACACACAAGCCGTCTGCCTGTTCGCCCAACCCATCAACCGCATCGATGTGACCGGGGTTGAAGCCTTCCAGCAGATCACCCAGATGTTGCGGGAGCGCAGCATTCCGCTGTTCATCAGCGGGCTGAAGTTGCCCGTGGACACCGTGCTGCGCCGCGCGGGCTGCCTGCAGGAAAGCCCCTGGTTGTTCACAGCCCGCACCGATGTGGAAACTTTGGCCTTGTTGAAGAATTTCACAATTCAACGGTAAAGGCGGGCAGAAGGCCGGCTTTTCTCGGCGGAGCAAGACAAACGGTACTGTTAAACTCGCCCAAACTCTTGCCCCAGACCCTTCGTGTCCTCTTCCCCGGCCTCTGCAACGATCGAACTGAGCAAACTGCGCCTCGATACCGCACAGGCCCTGTTGGCCCAGGACGAGGAACACGCGCTCCCTGAAGCTGACTCGCCCACCGGCTACCTGCAGAACCTGATTGACGGTTTGTGTGAGCTGTCCCTCAAAGACCCACTGACGGGGCTGGCCAACCGGCGACAGTTCCGCGCGGTGCTGGAGCGCGAGGTGGACCGCGTCACGCGCACCGGCGAATCGGCCTTGCTGCTGATGCTGGACATCGACCACTTCAAGGCCGTCAACGACAACCATGGCCACCCCGCGGGTGACTTGGTGCTGCAAGCGGTGGCCCAAACCCTGGCCGGCTGTGTGCGTCCCATGGACACCCTGGCCCGCTACGGGGGCGAAGAGTTCGCTGTCGTCCTGCCAGGTTGCCAAGCGGCGTTTGGCGAGGCGGTCGCAGAACGGATTCGCAGCATCGTCGAAAGCACGCCGATCACGATTGAACCGGGGCTGCAGATTCATGTGACGGTGAGCATCGGAGGCTCCTTCACCCTGCCCTGGGTCAAGGCCAGCATCCCGGCCTGGATCGACCGGGCCGATCACCAGTTGTACCGTGCCAAGTCCGAGGGTCGAAACCGGGTCTGCCTCGACTTCCCCCCCGACAGCACGGTCAGTGCCGAGGAGAAAGGCTTGTTGTTCAACCACCTGCCCGACCCCGTCACCGACGACATGGACCCCTACCTCAGCGACCCGGCCGACAGCGCCAACCGAAAGTGAATAGATGAGCGAAGCGCTGAAACCCACCCTCCACCCGGCCGCCGTCTCGGCCAAGGTCATGGCCATCACCAGTGGCAAAGGCGGCGTCGGTAAAACCTTTGTGGCGGCCAACCTGGCGGCGGCGCTGACGCGCCGTGGTCAGCGCGTGCTGGTGCTCGACGCCGACCTGGGCCTGGCCAACCTAGACGTGGTGCTGAACCTGCACCCCAAGGTCACGCTGCACGATGTCTTCACCGGCAAGGCCACCGTGGACCAGGCCATCGTGAAGGCGCCAGGCGGCTTCTCGGTGCTGCTCGCGGGCTCGGGCATGGTCGAGTATTCGCGCCTCACCCCCGAGGTGCGGGATGAGTTCGTGCGGGTGCTCAAGGGCCTGCTGCCACGGTTTGATGTGGTGCTGCTGGACACCGGCGCAGGCATCTCGGACGTGGTGCTGTTCGCCATCTCGCTGGCCGGCGAAGTGCTGATCGTGGCCACCCCGGAGCCCACCTCGCTGACCGATGCTTACGCGGCCATCAAGGTGCTGTCGATGCAGCAAAAGCGCCGCCATGTGCGCATGATCATCAACCAGACCGTGCGCCCCGGCGACGGCCGCGCCATCACGGGTCAGCTGCAGCAGGTGCTGGACCGTTTTGTCAGCACCGACACGGGCCGCCCGGTGCGCCTGATCCACCTGGGCGACATCCCGGCCGACCCGTCGGTGCGCGACGCTGTCATGCGGCGCCAGCTGCTGTCGCTGCACAACCCCAACAGCCCGGCCGCGCTGGCGATTGCCCAGCTGGCCAACAAGATCGACGAAACCGTGCTGATGCAGGGCTGAGCCCGGCCCCCCAGGGGCACTGAAGCGCCGACAAAAAAGCCCTGCTGGCGAACGCCAACAGGGCTTTTTTGATGCGGGCTTGTGGGCCATGCCTGGCGGCGGCTCAGCGCGCGTCCGGGTGGCTTCAGGGGCGGCTGAATCGCCCGATCATGGCGACCCGGCCGCCAGGGCCAAAGCAGGGACTGGCGGGCGCGCTCAGATCTTCCACTTCTCCAGCAGCTTCTCGGGGCGCAGGCTGTCGTAGCTCTCGAAGGGCTGGTGGATCCAGGGGTTGGTCGGCAGGTATTCCACCGAGTAGTCGGGGCTGAAAATCGAGACCTGCTTGGTCCAGATGACCGCGCTGCGCAGCTCGGTGATCGGGCTGTAGTTGGTCTTCAGCATGTTGATCACGGCGTTCAGGGTGTGGCCCGAATCCGCCAGGTCATCGACCAGCAGCACGCGGCCGGCGATCTCCCCCTTGGGGGTGGTGATGAAGCGGGCGATGTCGAGGTGGCCCTGCACCGTGCCGGCTTCGGCGCGGTAGGAGCTGGTCGACATGATGGCCAGGGGCTTGTCGAAAATGCGGCTCAGGATGTCGCCGGGGCGCATGCCGCCACGGGCCAGACACAGGATGGTGTCAAACTGCCAGCCCGACTGGTGGATCTTGATGGCCAGTTTTTCAATGAGGCTGTGGTACTCGTCGTAGCTCACGTACAGGTGTTTGCCGTCTTCGGTCAGCATCGGATAGCTCCTGGGTGGGTCACCAAAAAAGCCCGCTGCGCCAGGGCAGCGGGCTCATTATTGTTGAAATTGTCGGGAAAAGTAAAAACCAATCAGGCCAGGTATGGGTGGCGCATCATGATGGTGTGGTCGCGGTCCGGGCTGGTCGAGATGACGTGGATGGGCACCCCGGTCACTTGCTCGATGCGCTGCAGGTACAGGCGCGCGTTGACCGGCAACTTGTCGTAGTCGGTCACGCCCACGGTGCTGTCGGTCCAGCCTTCGATGGTTTCGTAGATCGGCTTGCAACGGGCGATGTCGTCTGCGCCCATCGGCAGTATGTCGATCACTTCGCCGTCGAGTTCATAGCCGGTGCACAGCTTGAGTTCCGACAGGCCGTCGAGCACGTCGAGCTTGGTGATGCACAGGCCCGTCAGGCCGTTGACTTGCGCACTGCGCTTGAGCAGCGCGGCGTCGAACCAACCGCAACGGCGGCTGCGACCCGTGGTCACGCCCTTCTCGGCGCCGATGGTGCTCATGTGCCAGCCCGGCGTGCCTTCTTTTTCCCACTCGAGTTCGGTCGGGAACGGACCACCGCCCACGCGGGTGCAGTAGGCCTTGGTGATGCCCAGGATGTAGTGCAGCATGCCCGGGCCCACGCCCGAACCCGCAGCGGCGTTGCCCGCCACGCAGTTGCTCGAGGTGACGTACGGGTAGGTGCCGTGGTCCACGTCCAGCAGCGTGCCCTGTGCGCCTTCGAACAGCAGGTTGGCGCCCTTTTGGTGCGCGTCATTGAGTTCACGCGAGACGTCGGCCATCATGGGCTTGAGCAGCTCGGCGTGGCGCATGGCTTCGTCAAACACCGGCTGGAACTGCACCTCGCCGTCCACGATGTAGGGCTTGAGCGCGTCGCCAAACACAAACTTACCCGACCCCAGGAAGGTGGTCAGAACGTGGTTGTGCAAGGCCAGCAGCTCGCGCAGCTTGGCGGCAAAGCGCTCGGGGTACTTGAGGTCTTGCACGCGCAGGGCGCGGCGCGCGATCTTGTCTTCGTAAGCCGGGCCGATGCCGCGGCCGGTGGTGCCGATCTTCTCGGTGCCGCCTTGTTCGCGGGCCGCCTCGCGGGCCACGTCCAGCGCAGCATGGAACGGCAGGATCAGCGGGCAAGCCTCGCTGATGCGCAGGCGCGAGCGCACTTCAACACCGGCCTTCTCAAGGCCTTCGATTTCTTCGAACAGCTTGGCCGCCGACAGCACCACACCGTTGCCGATGTAGCACTTGACGCCGGGACGCATGATGCCGCTGGGGATCAGGTGCAGGGCGGTCTTGACGCCATTGATCACCAAGGTGTGGCCCGCGTTGTGGCCGCCCTGGAAGCGGACCACGCCCTGGGCGCTTTCGGTCAGCCAGTCCACGAGCTTGCCCTTGCCTTCGTCGCCCCATTGGGTACCGACGACCACCACATTACGACCGCTTGTCTTATTCATCACTGTATCTATATCAAAGGGATTTCACGACCCACTGGCCGGCACTGGAAACCAGTTGGCGATCGCAATGGAACTCATCGACTTCACTCTCATGGCCAGGCAGGACACAGACCACGGTTTCGCCTTGCTCACGCAAGGCGGCGACCGCCGCGCGCAAGGCCGGATCCAGGCCCCAGGGCGCGCGGATGGCGGCCTTGAGGGCACGCGGCGCCACCACCCCGACCAGCTCGCGCAGGTCCAGGCTGAAGCCCGCCGCGGGGCGGTTGCGGCCAAACACCGCCCCCACCTCGTCGTAGCGACCACCGCGCACCAGGGCATCGCTGGCACCGGGCACGAAGATCGAGAAACGGGCGCCGCTGTAGTAAGCGTAGCCTCGCATGTCGGCCAGATCGAAAGTGACGTTGACGTCACCGAGCTGGGCGGCCAGCCAGCGCAATTGCGCCAGCGCCGCCAGCAAATCGGGGTGGGCCGCGAACACGCGCTGGGCCTCGTCGAGCACCGACGCATCGCCATACAGACCCGGCAGGGCCTGCAGCAGCTCGCGCACCGGCTGGGGCAGCGCGGCGGTGATCTGACGCAGCTCGCTGCCCGCCTTGGCCGCCAAGGCCTGTTGCAGGTCGTGCAGGCGCGCGGGCTCGATCGCCAGGCCGTTGAGGATGCCGCGCAGGATGCGCGCATCGGCCAGGTCGACGCTGACCCCGTTCACACGGGCGGCATGCAGGCACTGCAATGCCAGCTGCACCGCTTCGAGGTCGGCCTCGGGGCCGGCATGGCCGTAGATTTCGGCGCCAAACTGAAGCGGCTCGCGGGTCGCATGCGGGCGGTCCGGGCGCGTGTGCAACACCGGCCCGCAGTAGCACAGGCGGGTCACGCCTTGGCGGTTCAGCAGGTGGGCATCGATGCGGGCCACCTGGGAGGTGGTGTCCGCGCGCAGACCCATGGTGCGGCCTGAGAGCTGATCCACCAACTTGAAGGTCAGCAGGTCAAGCGCTTCGCCGGTACCGGTCAGCAGCGATTCAAGGTGCTCGAGCAGGGGCGGCATGACCAGCTCATAGCCGTGGCCGCGCGCCGTGTCGAGCAGGGCGCGGCGCAGTTCTTCGATGTGCCGGGCCTCAGAGGGCAGGACATCGGCAATGTGATCCGGCAGGACCCAAGCAGACATGGATGAAGGGGGGCTGTTAAAAACGCGATTTTACAGATGTTGGCGGGACCACTCAGAAGAGGGTCCACACCAGGGCCAAACCAGCGAGGATGCTGAGCAGGCCCACGAAGCGAATCTGGCCGTCTTGCAGCTGCAAAAGACGGCTGAAGGTCTGGCGCCAGCCGCCCGGTGAGATGAAGGGGAACAGCCCCTCAATCACCAGGACGAAGGCCAGGGCCAGCCACAGGGCATCCAGCGCCAAAACGGGGACTCACTTCTTGGCGGCTGCGGCGGCCGCTGCACCGCTGGCACCGCCGCGGAAGACCCGGAAGAACTCGGAGCTGGCGGGATCCACCACGACCACATCGCTCTTCTTGTTGAGCGTGGCCTTGTAGGCGTCGAGGCTGCGGTAGAACTGCGCGAAGGCCGGGTCCTTGCCAAAGGCTTCGGCGTAGATGCGGGCCGCCTCGGCATCGCCCTCACCCTTGATCTGCTGGGCTTCGCGGTAGGCGTTGGCGATGGTGACTTCACGCTGGCGATCGGCATCGGCGCGGATCTTTTCGCCCTCGGCGCCCCCGGTGGAGCGCAGTTCATTGGCCACGCGCTTGCGCTCGGCTTCCATGCGGCGGTACACCGATTCGGTGATCGCATCCACATAGTCCACGCGCGTGATGCGCACGTCGACCACGTCCACCCCCCAGGGCTTGGCGCCCTTGACCACGGCCAGCACTTCACGGCGCACGTCGGTCATCAGGGCATCGCGCTTGAGCGACAGCAGCTCTTTCACGGTGCGCTTGTTGACTTCTTCCTGGAAGGCGTTGCGCACCACTCGGTTCAGCTGGTTGGCACCAGCGCTTTCGTCCAGACCCACGTTGCGGATGTACTCGCTCGGGTCGGTGATGCGCCAGCGCACGTACCAGTCGATCACCACGCGCTGCTTCTCAGCGGTCAGCATGGGCTCGATGTCGTTGCCGTCCAGCGTCAGCAGGCGCTTGTCGATGTAGGACACGTTCTGGAACGGCGGCGGCAGCTTGAAGTTCAGGCCGGGCTCGGTGATGACTTCCTTGATCTGACCCAAGGCATAGACCACGCCAAACTGGCGCTGGTCCACCACGAACAGGGTGGAGCTGGCCAGGGCCAGCAGCACCAGCAGGGAGGAAATGAAAAATCCGATTCGATTCACGAAGCTACTCCCTAGCGCGAGTCACGATCACGCGAGCGGCCGTTGTCACGGGCCCGGGCGTCGCTGGAAAAATTGGAAGGACCCGTCGCCGGCGTTTGCGCTGCGGGCACGGTCGCGGCAGGCGCCGCGTCAGCCGGTGCGCCGGTGGCCGGCATCTGCAGCAGCTTGTCCAGCGGCATGTAGAGCATGCTGCCCCCCTGGCGGGACTCGATCAGCACCTTGCTGACGTTGCCGTAGATCTGCTGCATGGTGTCGATGTACATGCGGTCGCGGGTCACCTGCGGCGCCTTCTGGTACTCGGCCAGCACCGACTTGAAGCGCTGGGCATCACCCTGGGCCTGTGCCACGATGCGGGCCTTGTAGGCGTCGGCTTCTTCCTTGAGGCGCGAGGCCGAACCGACCGCGCGCGGCACCACGTCGTTGGCGTAGGCCTGCGCTTCGTTCTTGGCGCGCTCGCGTTCCTGACCGGCCTTGAGCACATCGTCAAAAGCCGACTGCACTTGCTCGGGCGGACGCACGCCGCCTTGCTGCAGGTTGATGCCCACGACCTCGACGCCCACCTTGTAGCGGTCGAGGATGCTTTGCATCAGGGTGCGCACGCGCGGTGCGATCTGGTCGCGCTCGTCGGCCAGGGCCGTGTCCATGCGCATCTTGCCCACCACCTCGCGCACCGCCGTCTCGGCGGCCTGCACCACGGCCTCGCCGGGGTTCTTGGATTCGAACAGCCAGGCACGGGCATCGTTCAGGCGGTACTGCACCGCGAACTTGATCTCGACGATGTTCTCGTCCTCGGTCAGCATCGCCGACTCGCGCAGACCGGTGCTCTTGATCACCGTGTCACGGCCGACGTCAACCGAGCGGATCTGGGTCACAAACACCAGCTCATGGCGCTGGATCGGGTACGGCAGGCGCCAGTTGAAACCCGCCCCCACGGTCGACTTGTAGCGACCGAACTGGGTGATCACGGCCTGCTGGCCTTCTTGCACGATGAAGAAACCCGTGCCCAGCCAGATCAGCAGGGCCACCGCGGCCACCAGGCCCAGGCCCAGGCCGGCGTTCTTGAAGTCGGGCTGGTACCCGCCGCCCGAACCGTTGCTGCCCGAGCCACCGCCCTGACCGCCGCCATTGCCACCAAAGAGCTTGCCCAACTTGCGGTTGAGGTCACGCCACAACTCGTCCAGGTCAGGCGGCTGAGCGCCCTGCCCTTTGCGGGGATCCTGGGGGTCTTTTTCAGGCCGCCCCCGATCGCCAGACGAATCGTCACCGCGCCCCCAGCGGGGATCGTTGAGATTGAACATCCCCCTGATACGGCCAGACACCGATGTCCAGCCCAAGGCCTTGGTATTGAAGTTCATTAGCGTTGCTCTTTTCTTGTTCGTTCCCGATTGTGCCCAATCAGAAGGGGACCGGGGCCAATTCCGGTCCAGGGTCTCCGGGTTCTCCAGGCTGAGCGTGGGCCAGGGCCAACGCTGCCAGTTGTTGTCGCAGGACGGGCAAGCCTTTGCCGCTGCGCGCACTCAGAAACACCCGCGTCACCTGCCGTCCTTCGAGCTCAAAAGTGTCTTGAAGGTTCAACGGTTGTTGTTCGGCCTCGATCGCGTCGAGCTTGTTGAAGACCAGCAGCTGCGGCACGTCCGCCGCCCCGATCTCGGCCAACACCCGCTGCACTTCCTGCAGCTGTTCGGGGTAGTCGGGGTTGGCGGCATCGACCACGTGCAGCAGCAGGTCGGCATCGGCCGCCTCCTGCAGCGTGGCCTGGAAGGCATCGATCAGACCGTGCGGCAGGTCGCGGATGAACCCCACGGTGTCGGACAGCGACACCGAGCGCCCGGCCTCCCCCAGGTAGAGCTGGCGGGTTGTTGTGTCGAGCGTGGCAAACAGCTGGTCGGCCGCATAGGCACGGGCCTTGACCAGTGCATTGAACAAGGTCGATTTGCCCGCGTTGGTGTAGCCCACCAGGGAGATGTTGAAGGTGTCGCGGCGCTCGCGCTGGCGGCGCTGGGTGTTGCGCTGGCGCTTGACCTTCTCGAGCCGCTCCTTGGTGCGCTTGATGGCCTCACCAATCATGCGGCGGTCCAGTTCGATCTGGGTTTCGCCAGGGCCGCCCCGGGTGCCAATGCCCCCGCGCTGCCGCTCCAAGTGGGACCAACGGCGGACCAGGCGGGTGCTGATGTACTGCAGCCGGGCCAGTTCGACCTGCAACTTGCCCTCGAAGCTGCGCGCGCGCTGGGCAAAGATCTCGAGGATGAGCAAGGTCCGGTCGTTGACCGGCAAGCCGAGGTGACGCTCCAGGTTGCGCTGTTGCGCGGGGCTCAGGGATTGGTCAAACAGCACCTCGACGGCGCCGTGCTGCTCGGCCATGAAACGGATCTCATCGGCCTTGCCGCTGCCCACGAACAGCGCGGCATCGGGTGCGCGGCGCTTGCAGGTGATGCGGGCCACGGGCGCCAAGCCCGCGGTCTGGGCCAGCAAGCCCAATTCTTCGAGGTCCGCATCAAAATGGGGACCACCCAGGTCCACCCCCACAAGGATGACCGGGGTGGGTGCTGGTGAATTCTTGTCAGTCAAATGAACGTAGCCTGTAAAAAAGCCGGCCGCCCCCCTCGCGGGGGACGGCCGGCTTCCGGTTCACTGAGCGGCTGCGGAGTCTGCAGCTTCGGCAGTGGAGAAGTTCACAGCACGACCCGGCACGATGGTCGAGATGGCATGCTTGTAAACCATTTGGGTCACGGTGTTGCGCAGCAACACCACGTACTGGTCGAACGACTCGATCTGACCTTGAAGCTTGATGCCGTTGACGAGGTAAATCGACACCGGCACATGCTCGCGGCGCAGTGCGTTCAGGAATGGGTCTTGAAGAAGCTGCCCTTTGTTGCTCACGATATTCTCCGTGTTCAAGATGTTGTTGGAAAGCGCCACCTTACCACAGGCCTTGACCCGCACAAGACACAAGGCTTATTTAGACCCACGCCAGGCCCCCAAGCGGGGGCTCGCCAGGTCCGCCGCCTGGCGGCGGGGGTTGGGCATGCACCACGGCGCAGCAGCGCGCGCCGCCCGGGGAGCTCAGTCGCCGTCTTTGTCGGCGTAGGGGTTGGCCGAGGTCTTGAGCTCGATGCGCAGCGGGGTGCCGACCAGGTTGAACTCCTTGCGGAATCGCCCTTCCAGGAAGCGCTTGTACGCCTCGGTGACGTGTTCCAGCGAATTGCCGTGGATCACGATCACCGGCGGGTTCATGCCGCCCTGGTGCGCGTAGCGCAGCTTGGGGCGGTACATGCCGGTCTTCTTGGGGGTCTGGAACTGCACGGCTTCCAGCAGCAGGCGCGTCAGCACCGGCGTGGGCATCTTGCAGGTGGCCGCCTTGTGGGCCTGCGCGATGGCCGACCACAGGGGCCCCAGGCCCTGGCGCTTGCGCGCCGAGATGTAGTGCAGGGAAGCGAACTTCAGGAAGGACAGGCGGGTTTCGATGGAACGCTCAACCAACTGGCGCTGGTACTCGTCCACCGCGTCCCATTTGTTGATGGCGATCACCACCGCCCGGCCGCTTTCCAGGATGTAGCCCGCGATGTGGGCGTCCTGGTCGGTCACGCCCTGGGTGGCGTCCAGCAGCAGCAGCACGACATGGGCCGACTCGATCGCTTGCAGGGTCTTGACGACCGAGAACTTCTCAATCGCTTCAAACACCTTGCCCTTGCGGCGCAAGCCTGCGGTGTCGACCAGCTCATAGCGCTGGCCCTGGCGCTCGAACGGCACCGAGATGGCATCGCGCGTGGTACCCGGCATGTCAAAGGCCACCAGGCGCTCTTCACCGAGCCAGGTGTTGATCAGGGTCGACTTGCCCACGTTGGGGCGGCCGGCCACGGCCAGCTTGATGACACCGGCATCGGCGTCTTCGGCATCGTCATCGGGGTCGGGCAGGTGCAAGGGCTCGAGGGCCAGCTCCACCAAACCGCGGATGCCCTGGCCGTGCGCGGCCGACACGGGGTAGACCTCGCCCAGACCCAGCTCATAGAACTCGGAGAGCTGAACGCCCTCTTTCATGCCTTCGGCCTTGTTGGCCACCAGCACGCAGGGCTTGCCCAGGCGGCGCAGGTAGTTGGCGATGTCGTGGTCCTGCGCCGACAGGCCGGCGCGCGCATCCACCACAAAGACCACCACGTCGGCTTCGGCGACGGCCTGCTGGGTTTGCTTGGCCATCTCCTTGTAGATGCCACTGGTGGCGTCGGGTTCGAAGCCCCCGGTGTCGATCACGATGTACTCGTGCTTGCCCTGGCGACCATTGCCATAGTGGCGGTCGCGGGTCAGACCGGCAAAGTCCGCGACGATGGCGTCACGGGTTTTGGTCAGTCGGTTGAATAACGTGGACTTGCCAACGTTGGGGCGCCCTACGAGCGCAATCACTGGTTTCATGAAGCATCACCGCCGCATCATTCCGGACGGAATGCAAACACGCCACCCTTGCGGGTGACGACAATCAAAACCCCATCCGCCAACACCGGCGCCACCATGATGGGCGAGCCGTCGGTGCTCAAGCGGTTGAGGGAACTACCATCCTCACGGGACAGCAAATGGACCCAACCGGTGTCATCGCCAATGGCGATCGACCGACCCAGCAACAAGGGGGCCGTCAGGCGGCGGTACTGCAGCCGGTCGCTGGACCACAGCCGCTCACCATCGGCACGGCGCCAGGCCACCAAGCGGCCATCGGCCTCGGTGCTGAACACCGTGGCGGCATCGCCGTGGACCCCGGCAAAGCCGTTGGACGGCTTGGTCCAGGTGACCGTGCCGCGGTTGGCCTGCACGCAACCCAGAGCCGCCTGGAAAGCCCGGGCACAGACGGAATCGTCCACCCGGCTCACGCGGCCCACCAGGTCCACCAGGCGCTCCACGTCATTGGTGCCGCGCGGGGTCGCCAGGGGCGCTTCCCAGCGGATGCTCCCATTGGCCGGGTTGAGGCCGGTCAGTCGCGCCGACAGGCCCACCACCAGGGTGTCGCGCACCGCGAGCAACACGCCGGGCTGCTGCAGCACCAGCGCTTCACCCGGGCGTTGCTGGCTCCAGAGCTTGCGCCCGGTCTGGCCGTCGAAGGCGTGCACCGAGCGGTCGCCCGCCAGCACGAACACGCGCCCACCGGCCACCAGCGGCGCGGTGAAGACCTGGGCCGGCAGCTTTTGGCGCCAGAGTTCGCGCCCCGAAGCCAGCACCACCAGCTCGTTGCCGGTGGTCACCACGGCAGCTTGCTGGCCATCGCCACCGACGCCGGCGGACAGCTCGGCCTTGGTGTCGGCGCGCCACAGCTCGCGCCCGGTGGCGGCGTCGAGCGCCGTCACCAGACCGCGCGAAGCGGCCACGGTGATCACCGAGCCCGTTACCTGGGCTTCAAACGGGGTGTCCACATTGCCGATCTGGGCTGACCAGGCCGGCTTGACGCCCACCAGCGCCACCACCGGCGGCAACTCGGCCGGCTTGGGGCGCGGCGAGTCCGAGCTGCACGCGGCCAGCACGGCCAGGGAGGTGACAAGGGCTGCGCTCAAGGCAGCGCGGGTCAGCAGCGGGCGGTTCGATCGCATCACTTCTTGTCCTCAGCGGCGGCCGACGTGGCCGTGTCCTGCGGGTTGACGCCCAGCGCATTGAGCTTGGCTTCCACCAGGCGGCGGTACTCGGTGCGCAGGTCCAGTTGTTTGTAGGCTTTGCGGTATTCGACCACCGCTTCGTCGGCCTTGCCTTGCAGCGACAGCACGTCGCCCTTGCGGTCAGCGACCAGGGCTTCGAACTCACGCGGCACGCTGGCCGACAGGGTCTTGAGCGCCTCGTCGTAGGCCTTGGCCTCGATCTGCAGGGCCGCCAGACGCACCCGCGCCACGGCCTTGATGCCGTCGTCGCTGCCGTCCGCCATGACCCAATTCAAGGCCGCGGTGGCGGCGTCGACGTTGCCCTTCTCGGCCAACACCTGAGCGGCCAACAGGCTGCCCTGCGCCGCGTAGGTGGTGCGGGCGTACTTGCTGCGCAGGTCTTCCTGCACGCGGGCGATCTTTTGCACGTCCTGGGCCTGAGCCGCGCGCTCGAGCTCGTCGTACAGGGCCGAGGCCTGGGCGGCCTGGGTGCGCTGCCAGTACTGGTAGCCGTTCCAGCCGCCGATGGCCGCGAGGATGACGATCAACACCCAGGTGATGGCATTGCCATAGCGGGTCCAGAAGTGCTTGAGCTGGTCGAGCTGTTCTTGTTCTTCGAGGTCGAGATGAGAGGCCATGGGGTTCGAGAGTTAATGTTGGGATTGTAGGGTGATCGCCCATTGCGCCAGGTTGGCCAGCGGCTGGGCCTGCTGGGCCCCACCCGCGCCGTCGCGCAGCGACTTGACCGTCACCTCGCCACGCGCCAACTCATCACTGCCAAAAATCAGCGCATGGCGTGCGCCGCTGGCATCGGCCTTCTTGAACTGCGACTTCATGCTGCCCCAGGACTCCGCCCCGCCGGCGTGCATCTGCACCGACACGCCCAGGGCCCGCAGTTGGGTCAGGGTGCTCAGCACCTGCGGCAAGGCCGAGGCGTCGGGCACGATGGCGTACACATCGGGGCTCGGGGCCTGGGTGGGCGCCTGCTCGCGCAGCAACTCCAGCACCCGCTCCACCCCCAGCGCCCAGCCTACCGCCGGGGCCGCCTTGCCGCCGATCTGCTCGATCAGGTAGTCGTAACGCCCGCCCCCGCAGATGGTGCCCTGCGAGCCCAGGCTTTCGGTGATGAACTCGAACACCGTCAGGTTGTAGTAGTCCATGCCGCGCACCAGGCGCGGGTTCAGGCTGTAGGCCACGCCGCAGGCGTCGAGGATGCTGCGCACCGAGTTGAAATGGGCCAGCGACGCCTCCCCCAGGAAGTCGATCAGGCGCGGGGCGGCCTCGACCACCTCGCGCATGGCGGGGTTCTTGGTGTCCAGAATGCGCAACGGGTTGCTGTAGAGGCGGCGCTTGGCGTCCTCGTCCAGCACGTCCTGGTGCTGCTCGAGGTAAGCGATCAAGGCAGCGCGGTGGGCGCGGCGCTCGTCGGGCTGACCCAGGCTGTTCAGTTCGAGGCGCACATCCTTGAGGCCGAGCTCCTGCCACAGGGCGTGGGCCAGCAGGATCAGTTCAGCATCGACTTCGGCACCAGCAAAGCCCAGCGCCTCGGCACCGATCTGGTGGAACTGGCGGTAGCGGCCGCGCTGCGGGCGCTCGTGGCGGAACATCGGGCCCATGTAGTACAGGCGCTTGCCACCGTCGTACAGCATCGAATGCTCGGCCACCGCGCGCACCACACCGGCGGTGTTCTCGGGGCGCAGCGTGAGCGCCTCGCCGTTGAGCTTGTCCTCAAAGGAGTACATCTCCTTCTCGACAATGTCGGTCACCTCGCCGAGGCCCCGCACGAACAGGGGCGTGGGCTCCACGATCGGGGTGCGGATGTTGCGGTAGGCGTGTCGCGCCATCAGTTGGCGCACCTTGTCCTCCAGCCATTCCCAGCGCGCCGATTCAGGCGGCAGGATGTCGTTCATGCCTTTGACGGCAGACAGTTTTTCAAATCGGGGCGCAGACGCCGCAGCCGCAGCGGCTGCCAGGGGTTTCTCGGACATAACTTTCTCAGACAGACGGGGCGGCCGACGCGTCAGCGGCGGCGCCGAAACGCTTTTCAATGTAGTTTTCAACGATCTGGTGGAACTCGGCCGCGATGTTCTCGCCGCGCAAGGTCAGGGCCTTCTCACCGTCGATGAAGACCGGCGCGGCCGGGGCTTCGCCAGTGCCGGGCAGGCTGATGCCAATGTCGGCGTGCTTGCTCTCGCCGGGGCCGTTGACGATGCAGCCCATGACGGCCACCTTGAGGTTCTCCACCCCGGGGTAGCGCGAACGCCAGACCGGCATTTGGCTGCGCAGGAAATCGTCGATTTGCTTGGCCAGTTCCTGGAAGGTGGTGCTGGTGGTGCGGCCGCAACCGGGACAGGCCGTGACGCTGGGCACAAACACGCGCAGGCCCAGGGCCTGCAGGATCTCAGAAGCGATCACCACCTCCTGGGTGCGCGCCTCGCCCGGCTGCGGGGTCAGGGACACCCGGATGGTGTCGCCAATGCCTTCTTGCAGCAGGATGGACAGCGCCGTGGTCGAGGCCACCGTGCCCTTGGTGCCCATGCCGGCTTCGGTCAGGCCCAGGTGCAAGGCGTAATCGCTGCGCCGGGCCAGTTCACGGTAGACCGCGATCAGGTCCTGCACACCGCTGACCTTGCACGAGAGGATGATCTGCTCGCCAGGCAAGCCCATTTCTTCGGCCCGGCGGGCCGAGGTGATGGCCGAGGTGATCAGCGCCTCGTACATGACCTGGCGCGCGCTCCAGGGCTGCGCGCGCTGGCTGTTGGTGTCCATCAGGCTGGCCAGCAGCTCCTGGTCGAGGCTGCCCCAATTGACGCCGATGCGCACGGGCTTGTTCCAGCGGATGGCCGCGTCGATCATCTGGCCGAACTGGCGGTCGTGCTTGTCGCCCTTGCCCACATTGCCGGGGTTGATGCGGTACTTGGACAGCGCCTCGGCGCAGGCCGGGTGCTCGGTCAGCAGGCGGTGGCCGTTGTAATGGAAGTCGCCGATCAAGGGCACCGAGATGCCCATGCGGTCCAGTTGCTCACGGATGTGCGGCACCGCGGCCGCGGCCTCGGGGGTATTGACCGTGATGCGCACCATCTCGGAGCCGGCCAAGGCCAGCTCTTTGACCTGGATGGCGGTGCCGATCACGTCGACCGTGTCGGTGTTGGTCATCGACTGCACGCGCACCGGCGCATTGCCGCCCACGGTGACGTGGTTCGACCCCCAGGACGTCACCGCCTGGCGCGAGCGCCGGGGGCGCGGCTCGGAGGTCGCAATCGGTTCCTGTCCCCAGACCGGGGCTTGGCTGTCTCGCATCTTCACTTCACCTCAAATCGGGCCACGTTCTCACGCGCCACCGACTGCAAATCAAACGCCTTGCCCCGCACCTGCAACTGGGTCACGTCGACCTTGCCCACGACCACGGCAAACGGCGGCTGACCCGAGGCCGAGGCGGTTTCGCCAGCGTTCAAGGTTTTCTGCAAGGCCACCACACCACGCGCATCGGTGACCTTGATCCAGGATGTGCCCGAGGCACTGAAACTCAGCACCGAGGCAGCGGAATCGACCGCCGCGGTGGCGGGGGCGGCAGGCGTGGCAGGCGCGGCAGCCGTTGCGGCCGGGCTGGCGGCCGAGGTCGTGGCTGCCCCGGGCGCCGGGGCCACGGCCGCCACCGCCGGCGGGATGACCACCGACTTGCTGGCCTGGACCGACGTGGCGGCCAGCCCTGGCGCAGCCGCCGCAGGGGCAGTCACCGCAGGGGCTACAGGGGCAGTCACCGCAGGGGCTACAGGGGCTACAGGGGCCACCGATGTTGCGGCCGGCGCCGCCGCCGCCAGCGCGGGCGAACTCACCACCTCGGTGCGCGTGCCAGCGGGCAGGGCCACGGTGCCGGTGGACGCCACCGGCGCGGACGCCGGGCTGTCGGCCACCGGCGGGGTGGACTCAGGGGCGGCGACGCCCGGTGCGGTCTGGGTGGGCTCGGCCACCGCCACCACCTCCGGGGCTCGGGGCCACAGGTACAGGGCCAGCGCGCCGACGCACAACAGGGGCACGGCCAGCAAGGTGGGACTGAACCACTGCTCGGGCACCAGGCGCAGGCGACGCTCGTTCGGGGCCCGAAACGGTGTGTTGATGCCCGAGTCGTCCGCCTTCAGGTGCGGGCGCTGGGTCTGGGGCAACAGGGCCAGGATCGGTGCAGCGTCGACGCGCAGCGTGCGGCAGACGCTCGAGGCCAGCGCGCGCACAAACACGGCGTCAGGCAGGTCGTCTAGGCGGTCGGCCTCCAGCGCTTCCAGCTTGCTGACCGGCACCTTCAGGGCCACCGCGAGGGCCGCCACATGCATGCCGGCGGCTTCGCGGGCCTGTTTCAAAAGCTGGCCTGCCGAAGCCTGCGGGACGGGGGGAGTGCCCGCCCCTGGTTCCAACTCACTCATCAAACGCTCCCCGCTCGTAGGACATCAGTTCCCGGGATTGTGGGAACCGCTTCTTCAACTGTTCGGCCAACTGTTGCATGGCCACGCGATCACCCAGTCGACGCTCGACGCGAATGCCCAGCCACAGCGACTCGGCGTTGGCGAATTCACTGTTGTTGAGCCGGCGAATGTAGAACTGGGCACGGGTCAGGTCGCTGCGCTGGTAGAGCAGCACCGACAGATTGAAACTGGTGATGGGGTTGGCCGCGTCGAGCTCAAAGGCCTTCGACAGGCTGCGCTCGGCTTCGGCCTTTTGCCCCGCCCGGGCCTGGCACAGGCCCTGGGCCATGTAGGTTTTGGCCTTGTCCCCGTACAGCGGGCTGCTCAGCGCCTGGGTGAAGGCGTCGTTGGCTTCGCTGTAACGCTTGCGCTGGCACATCAACCAGCCGTAGTTGTGCAGCACATTGGGGTCGCGCGGGCTCAGGGCCAGCGCGCGGCGGAAACCTTCTTCGGCCTGGCGCTCGTCATCGAGCCGCATGTAGATCAGGCCACGCAGGTTGTAGGCCTCGGCAAAGCCGGGATCGGCCGCCAGCACCTGACGCACCTCGTCCAGGGCCACCACGGTCTTGCCCTGCTCGAAATAGCTGGCGGCAAGCTCCAGCCGGATGCGGGCGCGGCGACGCGCCTCGGTTTCTTCGACCTGGGCCTGGGCGGCCTCAGCGGCCTCCTGGGCCGTCGGCACGGCGGGGTTGCTGGTGCAAGCGCTCAGTCCACAACACAGGGCCACCACGCCGCCCAACGCGGTCCAGCGAAGCCAGTGCCAGTCCATGGCAGTCCCCATCAAGCCTCCTTGTTGTTGGCAGTCAAATCGGTCACGGGTTTGAGCACGATGGTGCGCTGCTGAGCGATGCGCTCTGCCACCCGCGTGCGGTCGCGCACATCACCGGCCAACTGGCCACAGGCGGCGTCGATGTCGTCGCCCCGGGTTTTGCGCACCGTCGTGACGATACCAGCATCAAGCAGAATTTTGGCAAAGGCCTGCACCCGGGGTGTTGGCGAACGCAACAAACCGGAGGCCGGGAACGGGTTGAAAGGAATCAGGTTGAATTTGCACCACACGCCCTTGCCGGTGGCATGCTGACGCACCAACTGCACCAGTTGCTGGGCGTGTTCAGGCGTGTCGTTGACGCCGTCGAGCATGCAGTACTCGAAGGTGATGAAGTCGCGCGGGGCAAATTCGAGGTATTGGTTGCAAGCCGCCAGCAGCTCGGCGATCGGGTACTTGCGGTTGAGCGGCACCAGGTTGTCGCGCAGCGGGTCGTTGGGGGCATGCAGCGACACCGCCAGGGCCACCGGGCAGTCCTGCGACAGGCGCTCCATCATGGGCACCACACCCGAGGTCGACACCGTGACGCGCCGACGCGACAGGCCATAGCCGTGGTCGTCGAGCATGGTCTTGAGGGCCGGCACCAGGGCGCTGTAGTTTTGCAGCGGTTCGCCCATGCCCATCATCACCACATTGGAGATCACGCGGTCCGGGGTGTTGAGGTGGCGGCGCAGAAAATGCTCGGCATACCAGAGCTGGGCAACGATTTCGCCCGTGCTCAGGTTGCGGCTGAAACCTTGGTGTCCGGTGGAGCAGAACCGGCATCCCACGGCACAACCGGCCTGGGACGAAATGCACAGCGTGCCGCGGTCGTCTTCGGGGATGAAGACCGCCTCGACCGCATTGCCATCACCGACGTTGAACAGCCACTTGATCGTGCCGTCCGCCGAATCATGGCGACTCAGGACCGACAGGCCCTGCACATGGGCGTGGACCTTGAGCTTCTCGCGAAGCGATTTGGCCAGATCGGTCATCTGGTCAAAGTTGGACTCGCCGCGCTGGTGAATCCAACGGAAAAGCTGGGTGGCGCGGAACCGCTTCTCACCCAGCTGGTCGCAGAACGCAGCCAACCCGTCAAGGTCGAAATCAAGCAGATTGGCTGTCATTGCATGCGCGCGCCGAATTAACGGGCGTAAACGTTCAGGCCAGCGAAGAAGAAGGCGATTTCAACGGCGGCGGTTTCCGGAGCGTCCGAACCGTGCACGGCGTTGGCGTCGATGCTGTCAGCGAAGTCAGCGCGGATGGTGCCGGGTTCAGCCTTCTTGGGGTCGGTGGCGCCCATCAGTTCACGGTTCTTCAGGATGGCGTTTTCGCCTTCCAGCACTTGGATCATGACGGGGCCGGAGATCATGAAGTCCACCAGGTCCTTGAAGAAAGGACGGGCAGCGTGGACAGCGTAGAACTGCTCGGCTTCAGCGCGCGACAGTTGGGCCAGGCGAGCAGCAGCGATCTTCAGACCGGCAGCTTCGAAGCGGGCCAGGATTTGACCGACGACGTTCTTGGCAACGGCGTCAGGCTTGATGATGGAGAGGGTACGTTCGATGGCCATGATGATTTCCTGAAACTGGTTTTTGTAATTTTTGCCACTTGGCAAAACCTCGGATTCTAACCCGGTCCCATGCAAGCGCCTTGACACCGAGTTTTGTGGGGGCATCAGCGGCTGCGGCCGCCGCCTCCGCTGCGACGACCACCGCCACCGGTGCCGCCGAAGTTACCGCGCCCACCACCGCCACGAGGCCCACCGCCACTGGGCTTGTTCTGACGGGCCCGCGAGAAGCTGTCCGCCCCGATGTAACCCACCGAGGTCTTCATGGGGTCGGGCTGGCCACCGGCCGGCGCCTGGCGCGGGCCGCGCTCGGCACGGCGACCCGCGGTCACCCCGGTGGTCAGCGGGTCCGGCTGGCCGCCGCGCTTGAAGTCGGTGTTGCCGCGCGGCCCCGGGCCGGCGGGGCGCCGACGCGCCGAGTTGCTGGGGCGCTTGCCACGGGCGGCAGCGCCCTCCCCGGCTTCACGGACCGGCGCATCCTCGCGCACCCCGGCGGCCTGCACCAGGCCCCGGATGTCGCGGTCGTCGAGCTCCACCCAGGCGCCACGGCGCAAACCGCGCGGCAACACCATGGCGCCATAGCGGATGCGGATCAGGCGGCTGACCGCGTGGCCAACGGCTTCAAGCATGCGACGCACTTCGCGGTTGCGGCCTTCCGAGATGGTGACGCGATACCAGCAGTTGGAGCCTTCGCCACCCCCATCTTCGATGGAGCCGAACTGGGCCATGCCGTCATCGAGTTGCACGCCGTTGAGCAGGCGTTCTTTTTCTTCCTTGCTGAGGGCCCCCAGCACGCGCACCGCGTACTCACGCTCCAGACCAAAGCGCGGGTGCATCAGCTGGTTGGCCAGCTCGCCGGAGCTGGTCAGCAGCAGCAGGCCTTCGGTGTTCAAGTCCAGGCGACCGACCGATTGCCACTTGCCCTGTTGCAGGCGCGGCAAGCGGCGGAACACCGTCGGGCGGTTCTGCGGGTCGTCGTGGGTCACCACCTCGCCAACCGGCTTGTGGTAGGCGATCACGCGCGGCGGCGGCGGGTCGATGCGGTAGCGGATCGGCTTGCCGTTGACCTTGACCTGGTCGCCGTACTGCACGCGCTGGCCGATGTGGGCCGGCTCGTTGTTGACCGAAATGCGCCCCTCCAGGATCAACTGCTCCATTTCAAGGCGCGAACCCAGGCCCGCCTGGGCCAGCACCTTGTGCAGCTTGGGGGTTTCGACCTGGGGCGCCAGCACGCGCTTGAGCGGGGCGGCCTCGGGGGCCTCGGACGCTTCATCGGCGTCGAACTGGCCGGACACCACGTCTTCAAAGCGAATCGCCGGGGCCTCCGGGGCCGGGGCTGCCGCGCGGGGCGCTCGCGGCCCGCGTGGCGCGCGCTCGGCGGGCGCCGCGCCACCTTCGGCGGGGGCGCGGCGCGGCTTGGCCGAGCGGGGGCGCGGGGCGGCGCTGGGCGCGTCCTCGCGCGCCGCGGTTTCGGGACTCACATCGGCATCCGACGGGGGCTTGACTTGATCATTCATGGCTTGGGCCTGTCCCGGGGACAGTGAAAAGATCGCCCTCGAGTCCCGGGAGCTCGGAGGCGGTGGAAGAAGGGCCAGCCTCGGGGCTGGCGGCCGGCAGCTCGGCAGTGAGCACCGGGGGTTCAAGGGCGGGCTCGGCGAGACCGCCCTCCAAGGGCAGTTCAGGCTCGTCGAGGCTGGGGCTCGATTGCAGGGACTGGAGGATGCGGGCCTGGTGCTCGGCGTCGTCCAGCGCGGGCAACTGGTCGAGCGAGGCCAGGCCCAGGTCATCGAGGAACTGACGCGTGGTGGCGAACAAGGAGGGGCGACCGACGGTTTCGCGGTGACCGATGACCTCGACCCAGCCGCGGTCCTCCAGTTGCTTGAGCACCAGCGAATTGACGGTCACGCCGCGGATGTCCTCGATGTCGCCGCGGGTCACGGGCTGGCGGTAGGCAATGATGGCCAGGGTCTCCAGCGCGGCACGGGTGTAGCGCGGGGGTTTTTCGGGGTTCAGTCGATCCAGGTAGGGGCGCATCTCGGGCCGGCTCTGGAACCGCCAGCCACTGGACACGCACACCAACTCGACGCCGCGCTGCGACCACTCGGCCTGCAGCTCCAGCAGCAGCGACTTGAGGGTGTCCGCGCCCAACACATCGTCGAACAGCACCCGCAGCTCGCGCACCGACAGCGGCTGCGTCGCACAGATCAGGGCGGTTTCGAGGATACGCCGGGCATCCGTCGTGTTCATGGTCAAAAAATTCCGGGGTAGGCGCCCGGGAGGGCCGGGGGCCGTCACGGGGGCAAGGAGCAACAAGGCGGTCGAGAAGCCAACCGAGGGTCGGGGACGAAGCCCCAGACCGGGGTCCGGGCGTCGAAGGCGGGGCGGTGATCAGCCCTGGGGCGCGCTGGACGCAGTGGGCGGATTGTAACGCAGACCCCAATCGGCGAGCGCTGCCTGCAGATCCGCCGGCAGCGCGGTTTCAAACGCCAGCGGCGCCTCGGTCACCGGGTGGGTGAACGCCAGCCGCCAAGCATGCAGCGCCTGGCGCGCCATGCCGGCCGCCGGGGCACCGCCGTACAGGCCGTCGGCCAGCAAGGGGTGACCCAGGTGGGCCATGTGCACCCGGATCTGGTGGGTGCGCCCGGTGTGCAATTTGCAGCGCACCCAGCAGCCCTGGTCGGTGGAGGCCAGCAGCTCGATGTCGGTGCGGGCCGTCTTGCCCGACTGGTGGTCCAGGTCGACCACCGCCATGCGCAGGCGGTTGCGAGGGTCGCGCCCGATCGGCGCTTCGACGGTGACCGAGCGCGACCCCGTCCAGGGCCGGTGCGCCAGGGCCAGGTACTGGCGGCTGACCTCGCGCGCGGCGATCAACTGCACCAGGCGGTCCATGGTCTGACGCGTCTTGGCCACCACCATCAGGCCGCTGGTGTCGCGGTCCAGACGGTGCACGATGCCGGCACGCGGCAGCATCTGTGCCCCCGCGTGGTGGGCCAGCAGGCCGTTCAGCAAGGTGCCGCTCCAGTGGCCCGGTGCCGGGTGCACCACCAGCCCCGCGGGCTTGTTGACGACCAGCAGGTCGTCGTCCTCGTGCACCACCACCAAGGCCATCGGCTCGGGCTTGAAGGCCTGGCTTTGCGGCGTGGGCCGCAACTCGACCTGGAGCCGGTCGCCCACTTTGACCTTTTGCGACGCCTTGCGCACGGGCTGGCCATTGAGCTGGACGGCGCCCTCCTCGATCAACTGCTGCAGGTAACTGCGCGAGAACTCGTTGACCAGTTCGGTCAGGGCCTTGTCCAGCCGCGAGCCGTGACCGCTGAGGGGCACTTCCCCCTGGCGCAGCTCGCTGCCGACGTCTTCTGCGCCCTCTTCGGCCGCCTCCAGCAGGTCCGGTGCCTCGGCCATGACCTCGGCAGGGGCCGGCTGATGGGGATCCTGGGCCGCGGGCACGGGACCCGCCGATATAATCAATTTGCTTTGCTTCAAGAGGTTTCCAGTGATGCTACGTGCCAAATTATCCGTGGTCCCCGCGCTCGCGCTGGTCACCTCCCTGTCCGCGCTGATGGTGGGCTGCTCCAGCACCCCTGCGGTGGACAAGACTGCCAGCTGGAGTCCCAACCGGATCTACAGCGAAGCCAAGGACGAGGTGAGCGCCGGGGCTTACGACAAGGCCGTGCCGCTGTTTGAAAAGCTCGAAGGCCGTGCCGCAGGCACGCCGCTGGCCCAACAGGCCGAGCTTGAAAAAGCCTACGCCCAGTACAAGGCCAGCGAACCCGCCCAGGCCCTGGCCACGCTGGACCGCTTCATCCGCCTGCACCCCGCCAGCCCGGGCATGGACTATGCACTCTACATGAAGGGCATCGTCAACTTCAACGACAACCTGGGCCTGTTCGCCAACATCACGCGCCAGGATTTGTCGGAGCGTGACCAGAAAGCGGCCAAGGATTCGTTCGAGTCCTTCCGCGAGCTGAGCACCCGTTTCCCCGACTCGCGCTACACCCCTGACGCGCGCCAGCGCATGATCTACATCGTGAACTCGCTGGCCCAGTACGAGGTGCACGTGGCGCGCTACTACTACTCGCGCGGCGCCTATGTGGCGGCCATCAACCGCGCCCAGATCGCGGTCACCGAGTACCGCGACGTGCCCGCCGCACAAGAAGCCCTGGTGATCCTGGCCAAGTCCTACGATGCCTTGGGCATGACCCAGCTGCGCGACGACACCCGCCGGGTGCTCGATAAGAACTACCCGGACGGCGCCGACCTGAGCGCCCGCGGCCTCAGGAGCAAGGCCTCGGATCCGTGGTGGAAGATCTGGTGAGCCAGGCCTGCGGGCTCGACAGCGCCGCCAACGCGTCCATCAGCGCGGCCTGATCGGCCAGGCAAGGCATGGCCGGCAAGGCGGCCATCAGGCGCCGGCCGTAGCTGCGCTGGTGCAGGCGTTCGTCGGCCAGGATCAGCACCCCGCGGTCGTGCTCGCTGCGGATCAGGCGCCCCACCCCCTGCTTCAAGGCCATGGCGGTCTCGGGCAGGACGTAGTCCTGAAACGGCGTGCGCCCCTGGGCTTTCAATTCGGCGCTGCGAGCCAGCACCAAGGGGTCATCAGGCACCGGGAACGGCAGCTTGTCGATGACCAGCATCTGCAAGGCCTCGCCCGGCACATCCACCCCCTCCCAAAACGCGCCTGACGCGACCAGCACACAGGGCGTGCCCGTGGCCCCCTGGCGAAAGCGCTCCAGCAAGCGCCGCCGCGAACCTTGTCCCTGCACCAGCACCTCGATGCCCGTCCCCTGCAGGCCCTCCTGCAGGCCCCGCGCCAACTCGCCCAGCGCGCGCAGCGAGGTGGCCAACACCAGCGTGCGGCCGCGCAGCAGGCGCACGGGTGACAGCAACCACTGGGACAAGGCCCAGGCGTGCTCGGGGTCCTGAGCGTCGGGCAGCCCTTCGGGCACATGCCAGGCCGCCTGGCGCGCGTAGTCAAAGGGGCTGTCCACCCGCAGCACGGTAGCCAGGTCGGCCAGGCCGCAAGGCTGGGTGAACCAGCTCAAGCCCTCGTCCACCCCCAGCGTCGCCGAGGTGAACACCCAGGCCGGGGGAGGCCTGCCGCCCACGCTGACCGGGCCGGACGCGGGTCCCCCACCCGGCGCAGCGACCTCGGGCTTCAGCAGGTCGGACAACTTGGCACCGATGTTCAGCGGCACCTCCAGCAGCCGGGTGTGGCGACCGGTCTCCAGCCAGCGCACCGCGGGCCCCTGGCCGTCGTCCATGAAGCCCCGCAGGCGTTGCCGCGTCTCCAGCACCCGCTGGGCCAGGCGGCGCAGTTCGGGGGCGGCCTCCTGGGTCAATTGCAAGGCCTGTTCGGCGCGCGCCAGCAAGGCGTCCAGACCCAGCAGGCGCTGACGCCAGGCGGCAGGGTCCAGGCCCTCGGGGCTGGCGCCCAGCCAGAGCAGGCGCGCCTCGGGGCGGCGTGCGGCGGCGCCCACCCAGGCCTCGAAATCACGCACCTGACGCTCCATCAGGGAGGCCAGCTCAGGCCAGGGCTGGAACCCCCGCGCCCAACGCGTGCCCTCCTCCAGCAGGGCCGCGCTGAGCTGACGCCAGCCGCGGGTGCTGAACTGGCGCCCCATGAACTGCACCCCGATCTCATTGAGCCGGTGTGCCTCGTCAAAAATGACCGCCTGCACCTGCGGCAACAGCTCGGCCACGCCCGTGTCGCGCAACTGCTGATCGGCAAAGAACAGGTGGTGGTTGACCACCACCACCTCAGCCGCCAGCGCCAGGCGGCGGGCCTCATTGACGTGACAGCCCTGCCAGCCCGCACAGCGGGCGCCCAGGCAGTTGTCACGCGTCGAGGTGACCAGCGGGATCAGCGGCGACGCGTCATCGAGCTCCGGCAGCTCGGCCAGGTCGCCACTGCGGGTGCCCAGGGCCCAGCGCTCGACCTGGGCCAGCTGACGCAGCGCGGCGTCGTCGAGGTAATGCCCTTCACGGCGGGCCTGCGAGAGCCGGTGGGTGCACAGGTAGCTGTTGCGGCCCTTGAGCACCGCCACGCGGCGCGACAGGCCCAGCCAGCCCATCAGGCGAGGCAGATCGCGCGTGGACAGCTGATCCTGCAGGTTGCGTGTGGCGGTGGACAAGAGCACCCGCTGGCCACTGAGCAGGGCCGGCAGCAGGTAGGCGTAGGTCTTGCCCACCCCGGTGCCGGCCTCGGCCACCAGCACCCCCCCGTGGCGCAGCACCTGGGCCACGGCCTCTGCGAGCTGCAGCTGCCCGGCACGGGGCTGGAAACCCGGCTCCAGCTGTTGCAAGGTACCGCCAGGCCCGAGCAGGCCGGCCAGCGAGTCAAGCCCGGTCATGTGTGCCCCATGCCCAGCCCAACAGGCCATCCGCGCCCTGGTCATGCCGCGTTCGCAGCGGACCCAACCGGTGCCGACCCGCGACGGAAATACATTTCTTCACACGATAATAGACAGCTCTGTTCACCGAAATTCCTGCTGGTTGGCGCCCCACATCATGACCCAAGGTTACCGACTTACTGCCTCAACGGGCATTCACAAGGGCGATCGCGAGTACCAGCAAGACCAGGTGGCCCTGCTGAGTCACCCGCGGGTCAATGGCTGCGTGCTGGCTGTGGTGGCCGACGGCATGGGCGGCCGCAGCGGTGGCCGCAAGGCCTCCGACCAGGTGATGATGAGCGCGCGCCAACTGTTCGAGCGCTTCGCACCGGAGAACGATTCGCCCACCGTGCTGCTCGAGCAGCTGGTGCGCGAGGCCCACCTGGTGATCAAGCTCACCGCCATCTCGGCTGAGCAGGAGCCGCACAGCACCCTGGCGGCCTTTCTGATCATGCCGCACGGCGAGTGCCACTGGATGCACACCGGTGATTCGCGCATCTACCACTTCCACGAAGGCCAGCTGATCAAGCGCACGCTGGACCATTCGTATGTGCAGGCCCTGGTCGAGCGCGGCGAGATCAGTGAGGACGAGGCCAATAACCACCCGCAGTCCAACATCCTGGTGGGTTGCCTGGGCACCGAGGCCGAGCCCCCCATGGGTCGCCACCAGATCGGGCGACTGCGCCCCGGCGACGCCCTGATGGCCTGCAGCGATGGGGTCTGGCATTACTTCACCCCGGCCGAACTGGGCTCGGTGCTGGCCGGCCTGTCACCACGCGAAGCCACCGAGTTCCTGATCGACAAGGCCCGCCAACGGGCCCGGGGGGGTGGGGACAACCTGTCGCTGGTGATCGTGCGGGTGGAAGCCCTGGCGGCCCCCAGCGCGTCGCCCCTGGCCAAAGGGCTGGCCGGCAAGGCCTGAGGTCAAGGCCGCCGGAGGGCGATCAAAGCTGGTTGATCAAAGCAAGTCGATAGGAGTCAGGTCGGTCAGGGCCAAGGTCGCCTTCTGAGCACGCCAAGCCGCGCCCCGCAGCGGACCGAAGCGCGCACGGCATGGACGAGGCCCCAGCGGACGCCAACAGCGGCCCGATGCGCTTCGGGGTTCCGCAGGTGAAGCGCTTCAGGGCTTGCTGGCGGGGGCGCCAGCAGGGTCGGGCAAGGGCGCGGCGCGGGCCCCGGACCGGTTCTTGATGTCCTGCTGCAGTTGCTGGCGGTGCTGGGCGGCATCGCGCAGTTTTTCATCGTAACGCTTGCGCTCATCGGCCGCCGCCTGGGCCTTTTGTGCCCGCTCGGCGTCTTCCTTTTGCGCTTGCTCGAGGCGACGCTGTTGCTCCTGGCGCCGGCCGGCGCGCTCTTGCGTCTGGTTGACGCTGTCGACGGCCTTCTTTTCGGCGTTGAGCTGGCGGTCCTGCTCGGTGCGCTGGGCCTGCTGCTGGCGGTTCAACAGGTCGATGTCGCGCTCGGGCGAGGACACCTTTTCCTCGATGCGGCGCAGCTGCTCACCGGCACGCAAACGGCGCTCGCGGTCATTGAGCTGGACTTCCTGGCGTTTCAGATCGGACAGCACTTCGCGGTGCTTGACACGCGCCTCGGCCAGACAATCGTTGACCGCAAAGCGCTGGTAGCAAGCCGACTCGACGGCCTGCTGGCGGCCCATCTCGGCGGCCCGCTCGCGCTCGATGCGGCTGCGCTCCTGCTCGACCGTCGGGGCCTGAGGCGCCAGCGGCGCCACGGTGGGGGTGGCGGCCACAGCCGAGGCAGCGGCCACCCACAGCAGTGCCAGTCCCCCGTGACGGAGCCAGCCGATCATGTGAGTCGCGTGTCGACCACGCGCCGTTCCAGGGCCAGGAACTCGGCCGAACGCATTTCGTTGAGGCGCGACACGGTGCGGGGAAACTCGTGCGACATCGGGCCTTCGGTGTACAGCTCCTCGGGCGGCACCGCGGCCGACATGATGAGCTTGACGCGGCGGTCGTACAACACGTCCACCAGCCAGGTGAAGCGCCGCGCCTCCGAGGCCATGCGCACAGGCATGTGGGGCACGCTGCTGAGCAGCACGGTGTGGAACTGGGTCGCGATCTCGAGGTAGTCGTTCTGCGAACGCGGCCCGCCGCACAGGGTCTTGAAGTCGAACCAGACCACGCCACCCGCTTTGCGCAGTGCGTGGATCTCACGCGACTCGATGCGCATGATCGGGTCTTCTTCCTTGACCTCGGCCAGGCGCTCAAAGGCCTCGCGCATGTCGGCATCGGCCTTGGCCCCCAGCGGGGTCATGTAGGCGTTGACCTGTTCGAGGGTGCGGCGGCGGTAGTCGGTGCCGTTGTCCACATTGACCACGTCCATGCGCTCGTTGAGCAGCGCAATCGCGGGCAGGATGCGGTCCCGGTGCAGCCCGTCGGGGTAGAGCTCGTCGGGCTTGAAATTGGAGGTGGTGACAAACCCCACGCCATTGTCGAACAGGGCGACCAGCAGGCGGTGCAGGATCATGGCGTCGGTGATGTCCGCCACGTGGAATTCGTCAAAACAAATCAGCTTGTAGCGCTTGGCAATGCGGGCCCCCAGCACATCCAGGGGGTTCACCGTGCCTTGCAGGCCCACCAGTTCGCGGTGCACCTCGCGCATGAACTCATGGAAGTGCAGGCGCACCTTGCGGCGCAGTGGGACGGCATTGAAAAAGCAATCCATCAGGAAGCTCTTGCCCCGCCCCACCCCGCCGTACATGTACACACCACGCGGGATCTGAGGCCGGTTGATCAGCTTCTTGAGCGAGTTCGAGCGCTTTTCCTTGTACTCGGTCCACTCATTGGCGCAACGCTGCAGGGCCTCGACGGCCCGCAACTGCGCGGGGTCGCTTTTGAAACCCCGCGCCTGGATCTCCGCCGCGTAGGCGGAGCGAACGGCATCAGTTCCCGTCATGCGTGTCAGAAGTTCAGCGTGCGCTTGTCAACGGCCAGCGCAGCTTCCTTGGTCGCTTCGGACAGCGACGGGTGAGCGTGGCAGATGCGGGCGATGTCTTCGGCGCTGGCCTTGAACTCCATGGCCACCACGGCTTCGGCGATCAGCTCGCTGGCCATCGGACCCACGATGTGCACGCCGAGGATCTCGTCGGTGGTGGCGTCAGCCAGGAACTTGACCATGCCGGTGGTGTCGCCCAGGGCGCGTGCACGGCCGTTGGCCAGGAATGGGAAGGTGCCGGCCTTGTACTTGACGCCGTCGGCCTTGAGCTGCTGCTCGGTGCGGCCCACCCAGGCGATTTCCGGGCTGGTGTAGATGACCCAGGGGATGGTGTTGAAGTTGACGTGACCATGTTGGCCGGCGATGCGCTCAGCCACGGCCACACCTTCTTCTTCGGCCTTGTGCGCCAGCATCGGGCCACGCACCACGTCACCCACGGCCCACACGCCCGGCAGGTTGGTCTTGCAGTCGCCGTCCACCACGATGGCACCGCGCTCGTCGAGTTGCAGGCCCACGGCTTCGACATTGAGGCCGATGGTGTTGGGCACGCGGCCGATCGAGACGATCAGCTTGTCCACGTCCAGCGACAGGGCTTCGCCCTTGGCGTTGGTGTAGGCCACGCTGACGCCCGCGTCGGTGGTCTTGATCTCGCCGACCTTGACGCCGAGTTCGATCTTCAGGCCTTGCTTGTCGAAAGCCTTCTTGGCTTCCTTGGCGATCTGTTCGTCGACCGCGCCCAGGAAGGTCGGCAGACCTTCGAGGATGGTGACTTCAGAGCCCAGGCGACGCCAGACCGAACCCATTTCGAGGCCGATCACGCCCGAGCCAATCAGTGCCAGCTTCTTGGGCACGGCGTTGATGCGCAGGGCGCCGTCGTTCGACAGCACCTTGACTTCGTCGAACGGGGTGCCCGGCAGGGCGCGTGCGTTGGAGCCGGTGGCGATGATGATCTGCTTGCCGGTCAGGGTTTCGTTGGCGCTGCCAGCGACCTGGATTTCATAGCCGCCGTCCACCGCCTTGACGAAGGAGCCACGGCCGTGGAAGAAGCTGACCTTGTTCTTCTTGAACAGGTACAGGATGCCGTCGTTGTTCTGCTTCACAACGGTGTCCTTGCGACCGATCATCTTGGCCACGTCGATGCTGACGTCCGACACCTTGATGCCGTGGTCGGCAAAGTGGTGGTTGGCGTGCTCGAAGTGCTCCGACGATTGCAGCAGGGCCTTGGACGGGATGCAACCGACGTTGGTGCAGGTACCGCCGGGGGCCGGGCCACCCTTGTCGTTCTTCCACTCGTCAATGCAGGCGACCTGGAAGCCCAGTTGGGCCGCGCGGATGGCGGCGATGTAACCACCGGGGCCGCCGCCGATCACGATGACGTCAAATTGTTTGCTCATAAAAATCTCTTGAATCAGTTGAAACAAAACCCACCCGGCTGCGCGTCAGCCGAGGCGACAACCGGAGTGGGTTAGGCGGACCGGTCAGGCCGGTCCGCTGGGTTCACTCAAACCCGCTCAGATGTCGAACAGCAGGCGCGACGGGTCTTCCAGCGCTTCCTTCATGGCGACCAGGCCCAGCACGGCTTCGCGGCCGTCGATGATGCGGTGGTCATAGGACATGGCCAGGTAGTTGATCGGACGAACCACCACTTGACCGTTTTCGACCACGGCGCGGTCCTTGGTCGCGTGCACGCCCAGGATGGCCGATTGCGGCGGGTTGATGATGGGGGTCGACAGCATGGAGCCGAAGGTACCACCGTTGGAGATCGAGAAAGTGCCACCGGTCATCTCTTCGATGCCCAGCTTGCCGTCCTTGGCCTTCTGGCCGAATTCAGCGATCTTCTTCTCGATGTCGGCGAAGCTCATTTGGTCGGCGTTGCGCAGGATCGGCACCACCAGGCCACGCGGCGAACCGACAGCGATACCGATGTCGAAGTAGCCGTGGTAGACGATGTCATTGCCGTCGACCGAGGCGTTCAGCACCGGGTACTTCTTCAGGGCGTGCACCGCTGCCTTGACGAAGAAGCTCATGAAGCCGATCTTCACGCCGTGTTCCTTGGTGAACGCGTCCTGGAACTTCTTGCGCATCTCCATGACCGGGGCCATGTTGACTTCGTTGAAGGTGGTCAGGATGGCGTTGGTCGACTGCGATTGCAGCAGACGCTCGGCCACGCGGGCACGCAGGCGGCTCATCGGCACGCGTTGTTCCGGACGGTCGCCCAGGTTCGGGGCAGCCGGAGCGGCCACTTGCGGCAGCGACTTGGTGGGCGCGCCGGTCGGGATCACCGACGGAGCGGCAGCAGGCTTCACGCCTGCGGCGACGGCACCCAGCACATCACCCTTGGTGACGCGGCCGTCCTTGCCGGTACCGGTCACGGCACCGACCGACAGGCCGTTGTCGGCCAGCAGCTTGGCGGCGGCGGGCATGGCCACGTCGGCCTTGGAAGCCGAAGCCGCAGCGGCCGGGGCGGCCGCGGGGGCGGCAGCAGCGGCCGGAGCCGCGGCGGCGGCGGGCGCCGCAGCGCCGGCCTTGCCTTCGGTGTCGATGCGAGCGATCAGCTGATCGGCGGCGACGGTGGCACCGTCGCCTTGCACGATTTCAGCCAGCACGCCCGAGGCGGGCGCCGGCACTTCGAGCACGACCTTGTCGGTTTCGATCTCGATCAGGATTTCGTCGGCGGTCACGGCTTCGCCGGCCTTCTTCTTCCAAGTCAGCATGGTGGCTTCGGCCACGGATTCAGACAGCTGGGGGACTTTGACTTCTACGATTGCCATTTCAATTCTTTCAGTATCTTGTTCTGGTTCGAGGGGGCAGAGACGACCTTACTTGGTCAGCACAAAACCCTTGAGCTTGGCGAAAGCGCCGTCGACCAGCGCCTTTTGCTGTTCCTGGTGCAGGTGCGAGTAACCCACGGCCGGCGAAGCAGACGCTGCGCGGCCCGAGTAACCCAGCTTCTGGCCGTCCAGCATGTTTTCGTGGATGTAGTGCTGCACGAAGAACCAGGCACCTTGGTTTTGCGGCTCGTCCTGGCACCACACGATGTCGGTGGCGTTCGGGAACTTCTTCAGTTCGGCGGCAAAAGCCTTGTGCGGGAACGGGTAGAGCTGTTCGACGCGGATGATGGCCACGTCGTCGGCGCCCTTTTCTTCGCGCTTCTTGGCCAGGTCGTAGTACACCTTGCCCGAGCAGGCGATGACGCGCTTGACCTTATCGGCCTTCTTGAGCACGTCTTCCTTGTGCTCGCCAATGACGGTCTGGAAGCTGCCCTTGGTGAATTCGACCAGCGGCGAAGTGGCGTCCTTGTTACGCAGCAGCGACTTGGGCGTCATGATCACCAGCGGCTTGCGCAGGTTGCGCACCATCTGGCGGCGCAGCACGTGGAAGATCTGGCTGGCGGTCGTCGGTTGCACCACTTGCATGTTGGTGTCGGCCGACAGCTGCATGAAGCGCTCCAGGCGGGCCGAGCTGTGCTCAGGGCCTTGGCCTTCGTAGCCGTGCGGCAGCATCAGGGTCAGGCCGTTGACGCGGCCCCACTTGACTTCACCCGAGGCGATGAACTGGTCGATCACGACCTGAGCGCCGTTGGCGAAGTCGCCGAACTGGGCTTCCCAGATCACCAGGGTGTTGGGGTCGTTCGAGGCGTAGCCGTACTCGAAGCCCAGCACGGCTTCTTCGGACAGGATCGAGTCGATGACCACGAACGGAGCCTGGTTCTCGGCCACGTTTTGCAGCGGCACGTAGGTGCCGGTGTCCCACTTCTCACGGTTTTGGTCGTGGATCACCGCGTGGCGGTGTGTGAACGTGCCGCGACCGCAGTCTTCGCCCGACAGACGGACCGGGTAGCCGCTGGCCACCAGGGAGGCGAAGGCCATGGTTTCACCCATGCCCCAATCCACCGGGATGTCGCCACGGCCCATGGCGGCGCGGTCGTCGTAGACCTTCTTGACCAGTTGGTGCGGGGTGACGGTGGCCGGGATCTTGGTGATCTTTTCAGCCAGACGGTGCCATTCAGCGGCCGGGATGGCGGTGTCGCCCGCGTCAGTCCACTTCTTGCCCAGGTAGGGGCTCCAGTCCACAGCGAACTTGCTCTTGAAGTTGGTCAGCACCGGATCGACCGTGTGACGACCCGCGTCCATGGCCGCGCGGTATTCCTTGACCATTTCGTCGCCCAGGGTCGCGCCCAGGCCTTGGGCCGCCAGCTTGTCGGCGTACAGCTTGCGCGTGCCGGGGTGGGCAGCGATCTTCTTGTACATCAGCGGCTGGGTCAGGCTCGGGGTGTCCTGCTCGTTGTGGCCCAGCTTGCGGAAGCAGGTGATGTCGACCACCACGTCTTGGCGGAACTCCATGCGGAACTCGAGCGCCAGTTGCATGGCCAGCACGACGGCTTCAGGATCGTCACCGTTGACGTGCAGCACCGGGGCCTCGACCATCTTGACGATGTCGGTGCAGAAGGCGCTGGAGCGCATGTCGCGCGGGTCGCTGGTGGTGAAACCGATCTGGTTGTTGATGATGATGTGCACCGTGCCGCCCGTGGTGTAACCACGGGTCTGGGCCAGGGCCAGGGTTTCCTGGTTCACGCCTTGGCCGCCGAAGGCCGCGTCGCCGTGCACCAGCACCGGCAGCACTTGGTTGCCCAGCGGGTCGTTGCGGCGGTCCATGCGGGCGCGCACCGAACCTTCGACCACCGGGTTGACGATTTCCAGGTGCGAGGGGTTGAAGGCCAGCGACAGGTGAACCGGGCCGCCAGGGGTGGTCACGTCGGAGCTGAAGCCTTGGTGGTACTTCACGTCACCGGCCGGCAGGTCTTCCGGGGCGGTGTGGTCGAACTCGGCGAACAGGTCCTTGGGCATCTTGCCCAGGGTGTTGACCAGCACGTTCAGGCGACCGCGGTGGGCCATGCCGATCACGATTTCTTGCACGCCCTTGGCGCCAGCCGACTGGATCAGTTCGTCCATCGCGGCGATGAAGCTCTCACCGCCTTCGAGCGAGAAGCGCTTCTGACCCACGTACTTGGTGTGCAGGTAGCGCTCGAGGCCTTCGGCTGCGGTCAGGCGGTCGAGGATGTGCTTCTTCTTCTCAGCGCCGAAGTTCGGCTTGCTGCGAATGGTTTCAAGCTTCTTTTGCCACCAGGCCTTTTGGTCCTGGTCGGTGGTGTGCATGTACTCGGCGCCGATGGTGCCGCAGTAGGTTTCACGCAGCGCGTTCAGCAACTCGCGCAGAGACATGGTCTCCTTGCCGAAGAAGGTGTTGCTGATGTTGAAGACGGTTTCCTGGTCAGCGTCAGTGAAGCCGTAGTAGGAGGTCTCGAGTTGCGGAATGTGAGCGCGTTCGGTGCGCTTGAGCGGATCCAGGTCGGCCCAGCGTGCGCCGACATTGCGGTAGGCAGCGATCAGCTGCTGGACCGCGGTGCGCTTGCGGCCCATTTCGGCGTCGGCGCTGGCCAGGACGACCTTGGTCTGACCTTGCTTGGCGCGCTCGGCGAAGGCGTTGATGACGGGCAGGTGGGGCACGTCGCGGGCGTTGGAGCCGTCGACAGCAGGCACGTGCTGCAGGGCGTCGAAGTAATCGCGCCAGGTGTCGGGGACGCTACCGGGGTTGGCCAGGTAGTTTTCGTACATCTCTTCGACGTAGGGCGCGTTGCCCCCGAAGAGATAGGTGTTGCCTTGGTAGGCTTGGTAGACAGACGAAGAATCGCTCATATTCCGCTGACCTCCGCTTCCCTGAGGGAAACATTAGCTGGTTAGTAAACCTTCCGCGACACGGCTGAACCGGTTGGCGGATGCGACAGTGGCTGGGGAAGGGCCTTAATGCGGACGCGATTGTGCCACTAATCCCGAGGCAGGGACAGGACTGTCGGTTCGGTCTTGGTGCGGGGAAGTACGTAGAGGACGCCACCCAGGTGCACCCAAGGCCCTGCCCCACCGCCTCTTGGACGGCCTTGCACAGGGCTGGGGCAGCGGCACCGGGTCGGGGCATGACGGGGGTCAAGCCGCCCCCGAAGCAAGGTGTGGCAGGGCTCAGCGCGAGGCGGCAGGCGGTGCGTCGGGCGCCGGGCCAGCCTGCGCGGGGGCCTGCGCCAAGGCTTCGGCACGGGCCTCGGCGGATGCGGCCTCAGCGGCCTCGGCGGCTTGCTCGACGGTCAGGTAACCAGCACTCAAGCCACGCTGACGCACCAGCGTGCGCATCAACCAGCGGTTAAAGGCCCCACCACCGGCCAGGTAATGGTCGGTGAACTGCCGCTCCTCGGGGCCCCAGCGGGTTTTGGACACGTCACGGCCCACCGACAGGTTGACCTGCTTCAGGCCCTGGGCCTGGGCCCACTGAATGGCCTCGCTGACCAGGGTGGTCATCACGCTGAAGCGGCCCCAGGCCGGCTCGTAGCCCGAGTAGTACAGGTACAGCGACTGCTGGGTCACAAAAGCCAGGCGCATGGCCACCGCCTGTTCGCCCACCCGCAGCACCAGCAGACGCAGGCCGAGGGCGCCACCGGCTGACGCCTGCGACAGCAAGCCGTCGATGAAACGCCGGTGTTGCGGGGCCTCAAAGTAGTCGGGGTGTGCGATGGTGTCGGCCTGATCGGCCCGCAGGCCATGCAGGCGGTAGTAGTCGGGCAGCAATGCGCGCAGCTGGTCGGGCTCGCTGAGCACCTCCAACCGAGCCGACAGCCCCTCACGCGCCAGCGAGTTGTAACAACGGCGCAGCGATTCCTTGATGTTGCGCTTGAGGCCTGTTTTGAAGGTCGGCCAGTCGCTGCCCGGGGTCAACACGTAGTTGGGCACCTCGCGCAGCCCGAGTCGGGCCAGCTGGGGGCGGCGCGCCAGCTCCTGCATCAGCAGCTCGGTGGGCAGGATCACCTGGTGCATGCCGGCGTGCTGGGCCACCCAGTCCAGCCATTGACGGGCGACCGCGGCCTCGTGGCCGGGCAAGACCAGCGGCGCGCGCAGCTCGGTGAGGTTGGGGTCAGCCCCCAGCGGACGCCATTGGGTCAGCAAGGCCAGCGGGCCCCAGCCCGACACCGAGCGCACCAGGGGCAACACGCCCACCAGACGCCCGCGATCACGCCAGACAAACAGCGTCAGGTGGTCACGGCGCCAGCGTGTCTGCACCGCAAAGGTGTCCCACCAGGCCAGGCACCACTCAGGGGTCTGAAAAGGCAAGGCGCTGGGGACCTGGGCCAGCAGGCCCAGCCAGTCGGCGCGGATCGGCGCCAGATCGGCGGGGCCGGTCACGGTCAGGCGCTGCAGCGTCAGGCCTGCAGCGGGGTCAGGAGAGGGCGAAAAGCTCATGCAGACGGGGCGTTGGAGAGGCTCAAAGTATCGCCCACGTATTGAATCAAAGTTTGCAAGGATGGCGGATCGATGAACATGTGATCCGCCCCGGGCACCAGCTGCAGGGCCACGCCTGGCTGGCGCGTCAGGCGCTGGCCCTGGCGGCCGAACAGGGTCTCGAGCTCGTTGAGGCCCGCGTCGGTGTCGCCATAAATGAGGTCGATGGGCAGGGCCCGCTGTGTCAGACAGGCCACCCGCGACTGCACCGCGGCCTGCTGGGGCAGCAGCACCCAGCCGGTGGGCAGGCTGGCCTGGACCCGGCTGGCCAGGCGCAGGGCCAGCTTGGCAGCCAGGCGCCGGGTCACCCCCCAGACGTGCACCTCGCCCGCGAACAGGCGGCGCCAAAAGTCCCGCGTGAAGATGATTTGTTTGTAGCGGCCCAGGTGCTTGAGTTGCACGCCATCGCCCGAGGCGGGCGCTGCGGCCGCCCCGCCCCCTGGCGCCGGGGCTTCGAGCTCGGCGCCGAACGGCGCGCCCTGCCACAGAAAGCTCTGCAGGTTGACCAGCAGCAAACGCCCCGGGCGCGGGTCCTGCACCGCCGCCTGCAGCGCCAGGTAGGCCCCGGAGCACAGGCCGAACACGGCGGGCTGGGCCCAGCCCTGCTGCTGCAACCAGTCCAGCGCGGCCACCACGTCGTCGGTCGGGGCCTCGGTGTACATGGCCCAGTTGCGGGCCCGCTGCACCGGCAGGCTGTTGCCGTTGCCGCGCACATCGACACGCAGCGAAGCGACGCCACGCTGCGCCAGCGCCCGGGCCAGTCGCACCGCACTGCGGCTTTGCCCCGCACTGGGGTTGCCCGCGGTGCTGAGGATCAGCAGGCAGGGGGTGGCCGGGTGGCCCGCTTGCGGCTGCGTGCGGGCCCCCGGCGGGGTGCACAGCACCCCCGCAAGGCGCTGCTGCGGCCCCAGGCGCAGGGCACGCTCCGCGGCCCCGGGCAGGCTCAGCGTGGCCGAGCACACGGCGTCCGCCAGCGCCACGGTCTGGTGCGGCGCCGCAGTGATCCCGGTGTTCTCGGTATTCGCTGCACCCGCCGGATCAGCCGTCCCGGCGACGGGTGTCAGACCGGCCAACCACGCCACCAGCGCCGAAAAGGTGGCCTCCGGCACCGTGACCAAATGCGAGTACGCCCGCAACGACACCAAGTCTTCTGCGGGCTCGACGCGCCAGTCACCGGCGCCAGCCAGTTGCAGGCTGCTCACCAGCTTCTCGGCGGCACGCAGCCCCGTGTCACTGAACACACGGCCCTGCGCCGGCGGGGCTGCCAGCAAGGCCTGGGCGTCCAGTCGGGCCAGGGTCTCACGCGAGGCGGGCGACAGGTGCCAACCGTCCTGCACCAGGGCCTGGTCGGCGGCCACGGCCTGACCGCTCTTGAGGGCCAGTTCGCGCAGCGCAATCCGCCCCGACAAGACCGGTGCCAACAAGGCCAGCGCGCCCACACCCGGGCTGCGCGCCGCGGCCTCGGCCGCCAGCAAGGCACCCAGACGGTAGCCGCACAGGCTGATGGCCACACCAGGCCACTGCTGCTGCACCCAGGCCAGCAGGTCCAGCACGGTGTCCAGCGACGCCTGCAGGGCATCGGCCTCGGGGGCCAGGTCCACGCCGTCGTCCTGGTCGGGGAAGCTGAAACGCAGCACCCCCAGGCCCGCCTGGGCCAGGTCTTCGGCCAGCGCCACCAGCGGACGGTAGGCATAAAGCCCTTCGTCACCGAGGGTGTTGCACAGCAGCACCACATGGCGCAAGGCCCCGCGGGCCGGCGCGTGCCATTGCACGGGGGTGTTGTGGACCACGCCCGGCGTCATGCTGAAGACTCCGAGGGGGCGCTGGCAGCAGGCCGCGGCTGCGACGGAGCGGCCGGCTGGCCCCCCCCGTGCGCGGCGCCGCCACCGACCTCGACCGCGTCGCTGAAGCGGACCCAGCGCTCGCTGAGGCTGTTCAAGGCCCGCAGGCTGCCCCCCGCCAAGGCGGGCGCCACAGTCACCCCGTCACGGGCCTGCAGGCGAATGCACTGCTCGACCCCTGGCGGCAGGTGGAACCAGTCCACACAGGGTCGATGGCTGGCACTGTTGAAATGCAGGTACTGGCTGAAACGCGTGCCCGTGACGTACAGGGCCAACCCCTGGGCGTCGCGCTCGAGCCGGGTCTGCCAACCCAGCTCGGTGCGGGGCAAGGCGCGCTGCGGCAGGTGCACGGCCCAGCCCAACAGGGCCTGGCTGTGGGCATCGCGCAGGGTGGCGATGCTGACGTCGTGCGCCGGCGGGCCAAAGCGGTAGGCGTAGGTACTGTCAAAAAAGCGCCCCAGCAAGTCGGTGCTGCTGAAGCGGCGGCGGCCGCGCCCGGGCAGGCTGAAGCGGGCGTGCCCCTCGATGACCACGCGCTGGCCATCTCGCAAGGCCTGCAGTTCCAGCACCAGGTCCCGCGGCTCGGCGCCCTCGTGCACCACATGCAGGTCCAGGCCATTGAGCCCCTCGTCGGTGATGAGCAATTGCAGTGGCTGCCAGTGCCGGGCCAAAGCCTGCCAGACCGGCTTGGGTTGGCCGGCCTCGTCCAGCAGGCCCCAACCGGCCCCCGGACGCAGGTCACGCCACTGCCAGACCAAGCCCCCCGCGCAGGGGCTGCCGTCGCGGCGCCATTCGGAGAACACGGCCTCGGCCAGGTCGCAAGAGACGGCGCGGCCCAGGTCCAGGTAGCGCACCGGGTCTTCGCGGCGCAAGCGGGCGGGGTCGACCCCGTAGAGCGCCTGCACGTAGTGGTCGCGCACATCGTCAAAGTCCCAGGAGGCGCCCAGATCGCGCGGCGTGCCGCGCTTCCAGCGGCTGTCGAGCGGGTGGCGCGCCAACTCGGCCGACAACTCCGCCTCGGCGGGCACATGGGCGAGGGCCAGGCATTCGCTGGCAAAGCGCACCTGGGACCGCCGCGCGTCGTCCAGACCCCGCATGTAGGCCCCCACACCGTAGTAATGGCTGACGCCGTGGGCCGTGTTGAAGACCGGCGCGCCGCCCCAGGGCGTGTTGGCCACATAGGGCACATCGGGGCGTGACTCGGTGCTCAGGCGCGCCAGCAGGCCGCTGTAAATCGGGTCGTCTTCGGGCCAGTCCACGCCCAGCATCTCGGCCTGCTGCCGCACTTCGCTACCGCCGCACAGCAGGGCCAGGCACGGATGCTGACGGGTGCGGTCCAAAAAGCAGCGGGCCTCGGCCTCGAGTTCGGCCAGGAAAGTCGCATCGCGCCCCGGGTAGTCAAAATTGGCCAGCATGAAGTCCTGCCAGACCAACAGCCCTGCCCGGTCGCAGGCGCGGTAAAAAGCCTCGTCCTCGTACCACAGGGTGCCGCCGACGCGGACCATGTTCGCGCCCCCGTGCACCAGGTGATGCACCTGCGCCGACAGCTGCACCGGGTCGGAACGCAGGCGCAGCAAGTCGGTCGGGGTCCAACACACGCCGCGGCAGAACACCGGCACGCCGTTGACCTGCAGGCTGAAAGCGCCGCCCTGCTGGTCCAGGGTGAGGTGGCGAAAACCCACCTCGCCCAGGTCCTGGCTCAGCCCCGGCTGCCCCGGCACCGCCACACGCAAGGCATGGCACACCGGCACGCCATGGGTGTGCGGCCACCACAGCGCCGCCCCAGGCACCGGGCCATCGAACCCGTGCGACCCATCGGCTTGAAGCACCAAGGGCAGGGACTGCCCGGCACAGGCCAAGGCCGCGCCCTGCCCTTCGGCCGGGCCGCGAAGGCGCACCGACAGCCAGGCCTGGCCGGCCCGGACATCGGCTTGCAGGCTTTGCACCGCCCATGCGGCGTCTGCCGCGCCCTGGGCCTGGAAGTGCACGGGCCGATACGGCCCCAGCGGCGTCCATTCGGGGCACCACCCAGGCATGTGGCCCAGCAGGGTCTGGCGCGCGTCGCGCAGGCTGGCGGGTTGGATCATGCGCGGGCGCCAGCGCGCGCGCCCGCTGCGCTTGGGCCAGGCGGCGCCGCCGCGCACCGCGAGGTACAGCTGGGTGTCCGGCTGCGCCGCGACGGCCAGCGTCAGGGGCTGCCCCATTTGCTGGTGGCGGGCCAGGCACTCGGCGCCCAGCCAAACCTCGACCGTGCCCGCCAGCCCCTCCAGGTGCAAGGTGCCCGCGGGGCTGGCAGGCCAGTCGCAGCGGTACCAAAAATCGCGCCCATCGAGCGCACGCGGGGCTTGCAAATCCAATTGCCCCGCCGCGGCCAGGGCTTCGCACACCGTGCCTGGCACGCTGGCCGGCCACCAGGGCCCCGCGCCAGTCGGCGGTGCCGGCCATTCACCTGCTGCGGTTTCCAGCAAGACCCAATCGGACAACTGCGGGGCCATGGTTCAGTGCACGTGGGCGCGCAAGCCCGCCATCACGGCATCCCAGTGGGCGGCGATGTCGTTGAGGATCAGGCCCGAGTCATCGGGCCGCTGCCGCGCCACCGCTCGCACCACGCGGAACTGCATCAGCTTGGCTTTGGCCGCGATCTGGTCGCAGTGCGCGGCCAGGGGCTGCAGCGCGGGATCGCCGAGCCACTGCAGGAACGCCTCCAGCAGACCGAACACCGCACCGAACTGGCGAAAGTGGTTGAAGGCGTAGAGGTGAAAGTAGTCGTTGCCCCGCGCGATGACGCGGGCCAGATCGGCGTCGTATTGGCGCTGGTAGACCCGGAAGGGGTTCTCCACCGGGGCCCCAGCGAGGTGACGCGCCAAGGCCTCGCGCGCAGCTGCTTTGAGCGCCTCGCCCTGCAGCGCGGGCTGCTTGCGCAGCAGGTACTCGGTGTACGGCAGCAGGGCCCCTGTGGCCTGACGGTCCTGCGCATCGACCGCGAACAGGGCCGCGTAGTCGGCCCCCTCCAGCGTGTAGAAGCCCGAGTTGTGGAAGTAGCTCAGGGTCTGGCGCTCGGGGTCGATGGCCTGGATGCCCACCGTGGTCTTGCTATGCTCGCGGTGGTACGAGGTGCCCGCCGTGTCCGGCAGGTGGTAGCCGTCCAGCTCCACCAGCACCAGATGGCCGCGCGCGACCTGGGTCACGATGTGGTCCTGCAAACGGTCGTACAGGGCCAGTTCGCGCAGCACCAGCCCGTACAGGCGGCTCAGGTCGGTGGCGTCGAACTTGCAGAAGCTGAACTGGTCGCCCTCAAAGTCGAGCTGCACCAGGGCGCCCATCAGCGCCTCCGGGGCCAGGCCCAGGCTGTGCAGGTAGCCGATCCACAGGTCCAGACTGCAGTTGGACTGGGGCCAGTGGCGCTCGGCGGCGTGAACAGGGTGCGGGGTGAAAACAGGCGCGACCGCGGGCATCAAAACCCTCCGAGCACCGCTTGCACCTCGGCCGGCCAGGCCTTGGGGTCGAAACCGTGGTGGCGGAACAAGGCCAGGGTGATGCGCTCCAGGCCGAAGCCCACGCAGGCGGTGTGGGCCACTTCGTCGCCCGGGGTGCGCAGCGCCCAGATCAGGCCGAAATGGTCCATGTGGTAATTGAAGCTCAGGCAGGCGGTCGGGTTCTCTTCGCTGTTGACCGGCACCAGCAGTTCGAACTTCAGCTTTTGCTCGCGCTGGCTGGCGGCCAGCACGCGGCCCGCCCGGCCAAAGAAGGGGTCGTTGGCGACGTCGATGATCAGCGGCAGCGCCAGCGAACGCATCATCTTCTCGCCCTCTTCGAGCCAATGCTGGCGGAAGGCCAAGACCTGCTCGGGCGTGCCCATGCGCACGTACTCACGCATGCGGAACAGTTGCAGGCGGGTCGGCTCGAGCGAGGGCTCATGGCGGAAGCAATACGACAGCAGATCCAGCGTCACCCCCTGCTCGCTCAAGGGGCCACGGCGCGCGATCACCGGGTACGAGGGGTAGCAGGCGGCCGGCGTCAGCACCACGCCCGAGGCTTTCTGGCCCTCGGTCCAGTCCTTGCCCTCGGCCACGCAGTCCAGCACGCGGCGGTGCTCGCGCTCGTCGCCACAAAAGCAATGCACGGTGCCGGCAAAGTGCGGGAAGGTCTTGAGGTATTCGCTTTCTTCGAAGTTCTGCTGCGAAATCGCCGGCGGGAAGCGCATCACCTCGGCCTGCTGGGCCGCACCGTGGCGGCTGATCAGGCGGTCGAGCTTGTCGAGGATGTCCTCAAACACGCCACTCTTGCCATACAGGCCATCGACCCCCATGGGGATCAGGTGGCCGGCGGCAATCAATTGCTCCAGGAAAGTGGGGGTGGCATCCATGTCAGGCAAGTCCAAACTGCAAAGGGTCCAGCAGCAGGAAGCTGCTCATGGTTTCGATCAGGCGAGCGTTGTTGATCATCAGGGGCGCGGAATGCAGGTCACGCAGGTGGCGACCCAAAGCGGCCGGGCTTTCGGTGCGGTAGCCCGCAAAGCCAACCGTGCTCAGCGATTGCTGAACCACGGCCAGGCAGCCCTCCGACATGGTGCTCTTGAGCAGCGTCAGGTCCGTCGTCAACGACATCGGCAACGGCCCGTTGCCCGTGGCCAGTGCGGCCTCGAAGCGGCTGATGGCCGATTGCAAGCGCGCATGCAGCAACTGCATCTGCGCCACCAGGTCAGGCAACTGGGTCGCAGCGGCGGGCAGGTTGCCGCCGGCGGCCTTCATGGCGGCACGCAGGTGGGCGCGCACCCGCAGGAGCGCGCTGTTGGCAATGCCAAACCAAACGCTGGCCCACAGGATGTGCGAGACCGGCAGCATGGTGTTGGCGATGATGTCGGCAAACGGGGCCTCGAAGATCTGCTCGGCCGGGGCCTCGGCGCGGATCATGAAGGCATCACTGCAGGTGCCGCGCATGCCCATCGCATCCCACTGCCCCGTGCGCTCCAGCTGGTACTGGTCCTTGAGCACGGTGACCATGACCTGCCCATTGGGCGGCGCCTGTTCATCGGCACGCGCGGTGATCAGCAAGGCGTCGGCATAGGCGCCATACGACACCACCGAGCCGTGCTTTTGCAAGGTGAAGCGGTCACCGTCGCGCTGCACCGCTGCGATGGAGCGGCGGATGTCGCCCCCCACCCCGACTTCGGAGGTCACCGAGCCCAGCAGCAGCGCCTCTTTGACCACGCGTTGCTGGAACGCGCGGTACCAGGCGGACGAGCCCGCGTGGTGCACCACCGAGGACAGCTTGATCTGGTGCATGGCGAAGATCATGCCGCTGGCGCCGCAAGCGGCGCCAATCTGTGCGCACATGGCCGCGATCTCGCGCAGGCTGTGGCCGGGACCGCCGAGCTCGGTCGGCACCCACGCCCCCAGCAGGCCGGAGTCTCGCATGGCTTGCACGGCCTCCGCGGGGAAGCGGCCCTCGCGGTCCACTTCGTCCGCATGGCGGGCTGCCGCGGTCGCGATGGCCGTGGCCGCAGCCCGCCAGTCGGACGCAGGCCGCTGGCCCGACGTGGGCGACGTCAGGTCGCGCTCCATGACGGCGCTCATGCCGAATGCTGCTCGGCCTGCAGCTTTTGCAGCACGGCGGCCAAGGCAGAGATGCTGGAGAAAGTGGCGCGGTTGAGGTGCTCGTCGGGGATCTCGACGTCAAAGCTGTCCTCCACGGCCAGCATCACGTTGACGATGGCCAGGCTGTCCAGGCCGGCGGCGAAGAGGTCCGCGTCATCACTGAGCCCCTCGAGGGCTTGAGCCAAGCGGCCTTGCTTGGCGAAAATTTCACGCAATGTGTTGTTCATGATTTATTGGGGGAAATCGGGGTCGCGATTCAGCAGGGCGGTCTGCGGAAGCCTGCTGCTGAAAAGTACAACATGCCGCCACATTGGTAACAAAATGCTTCGGCGATCATAGCGCCATCCCCCCCCCCTTACAACCGAAGGCCAGGGCGGCCGCGCCCTGCGCAGACAGCGTTTGGTGAACTAATTGACGCCGCGCAGAAGGGATACAAAAGTGATACTTTTCAACCCCAACGCCGGTGGCGTTTCAGATGGGTCGCGCGGGTCCCGCCCCACTTCAGAACAGACTGCCTTGCGTGCTGTCGGGCCGCGCGCTGCGGGATCGCCTCGCGGTCGGTGGCAGACCGCTCGTGCGCGATCCGTGCTGCTGTTGGATCGCCGCCGCCTCGGCCCGCGATTCGGGCTGCTGGCGCAAGGTGTACAGCTGCTGCTTGATGGCCGCCACCGCCTGGCGCTCATCCACCAAGGGCGACGGGTAAGCCGGCGTGCCCCACTCGGGCAACCACTGCCGGCGGTAGTGACCCAGGGGGTCCTGGTCCAGCGCCTGCTTGGCGGGCGAGTAGATGCGCAAGGTGTTGATGCCCGTGGTGCCCGACTGCATCTGCATCTGACACCAGTGGATGCCAGGCTCAAAGTCCAGGAACTGCCGCGCCAAAAACAGGCCCGGCGCACGCCAATGCAGGCCCAGGTGGTAGGCCGCAAAGCTGACCAACATGGCACGCATGCGAAAGTTGAGCCAACCGGTGGCGCGCAACTGGCGCATGCAGGCGTCGACCATGGGGTAACCGGTTCGCCCTTCGCACCAGGCCTGCAGGCGCTCCTGGTCCACGCCGTCGGGATGCACACCGTCGCCCGCGCGCAGCCCGTCCACCGAACGGGCCAGGTTGCGCCATTCGAGGTTGGGCTGGTCCTCCAGCTTCTGCATGAAGTGGCAATGCCAGCGCAGGCGCGAGGCAAAGCCCCGCAGGCCATAGGCCAGCGCCCGGTCCGGCGTGCCGAGCATTGCGGCCTCGGTGGCCTGGTGCACACAGCGCATGGACAGCGTGCCAAAGGCCAGGTGGGCACTGAGGCGGCTGCAGCCCGACTCGGCTGTCAGGGGGCTGGACAAGGCACGCCGGTAATCGCGCCCGCGGCCACCGAGAAAGCTGTGCAGGGTTTCCCAAGCCACCGCCTCGCCCGCGGGCGGAGGCGTCAGCAGGGGCGGTGACAGCCCCAGGGTGGACCAGGTCGGCAAAGGGTCAGGCCAAAGCCCCGGCGGGCCCTTGAAGCCGCGCACTGGCGCCGCCTCGGGGGCGTCCATGCGCTGCGCCCAGCGGCGGGCCCAGCCGGCACGCGAGCGCAGGCGCCGCACCACCCCGGTTTGGGTCCACTCGCGCCAGAGCACGCCTTGTTGACGGCTCCAGGCCGCCACCGCGAGGTCGCGCGCGTAGCTCCAGCCCGGACCGGTCTCCTCGTGGCTGAACAGGTGGGTGATGCCGTGCTCACGGCGCAAGGCCTCCAGCACCGACACCGCCTCGCCCACGCGCACCAGCAAGGGCAGACCCAAGGCAGCGAGTTCGTCCTGCAGCGAGCGCACCGCATCGAGCAGGAACGCCACATGGCGCGGGTCGCATTCAGGGCTGCCCAACCAATCGGGCTCGATCAGGACCAGCCCGATGGCACGCTCGAAATGCTGCGCCTGCGCCAGCGGCGCGTGGTCACGCAGCCGCAGGTCGCGCTTGAACCAGACCAAGGCCGTCGGGCCAGCGTCAGCCACCACAGCGCTCACCCCGACTGCAGCAGGGTGTCCTGCACCGAACCGCGCGCTGGCACCGCCTGCTTCCACCACGCCGAAAACGAGTCACAGCGGCGCGCCACCGTCAGGAACACCGACGGGGCCGGTGCCCACTCGACCCCCGCGGCCTCCTCGGGCAGCCAGGGCACCAGGTGTGGATCGGCCACACAGCGCACCCGACGGGCTCCGCCCAGGGCGTGCGCGAGTTCGGCCGCGCTGCCAAACCAACGCAGCGCAGCCAACTCCGCGAGGCGCTGCCCCACAAAGTGCCAGCGCCGCTCGCTCCAGGGGTGCTGGCGGTGAAAATCAGCCACCGCCACCCCGACCACCACAGCGTCGGCGGGCAGGTCCGCAGGCAACGTCCCCAGCTGCCACGGGTGCACCAACCACACCTCGCGCCCCGCCACCAAGTCGGGCTGCGGCGCTGTGAAACCCAGCGCCTCGGGCGGGTGGCTGCACAAGGGGGGTTCGCTCAGACCCGGTGCCACCCCGGGCGGCGCCTGTGGCGCACGCCATGCCGGATCTCGGGCGCGACGGTCCAGGGTCTCGTAGTCGGTGTCGAGCAGCGTGCCGGGGCTGTGCCAGGCCTCGGGAGCAAAACGGGCGACGTTCTCGGCATTGAACACATAGGGCTTGTGGCTGCCGGTGCCGGCCACCCACTGCCAGCTCATGAAATTGCTGGCCAGGTCGCCATCCAGCAGATGGCCATACAGCCAGTCGGCCCCGACCCGCCAATGCACCTTGCACTGGTGCACCACATGGCTGGCCAGCCACAAGCGCGCATGGTTGTGCAGGTAGCCGGTCTCGTAGAGGGCACGCACCGCCTGGTCCACCACCGGCACGCCCGTGCGCCCCTGCCGCAGGTCCTCAGGCAAAGCCCGGCGGTAGGCCTCGTCAGGCAAGGGCCCGGCATGCAGGGACACCCCAATGCCCGCGCCCCGATGGGCCCAGACATGGCGGTAGTACGCGCGCCAACCGAGTTCAAACACCAGTTTGTCCTGCACTTGCAGGGGCTGGCGCGAAGCCACCGAGGCCAGCACGTCGGCACTGCTCAGCAGGCCGTGCGTGAGGTACGGCCCCAACCCTGTGGCACCGGCCCCCAGGTGGTTGCGGGTGCGTGCGTAGACCTCGGCATCGACCGCGTCGAGCCGCGCCCAGGCGGCGGACAAGGTGGGCTCAAACACCGTGCTCATGCAGCCCCTTTGGCGCGCCGGCAGGCATCGGAACAGTACTTGACGTCTTCCCAGGTTTTGGCCCAACGCCGACGCCAGGTCATGGGGCGACCGCAGACCGTGCAGGGCTTGCTGGGCAAGGTGGATTTGTTGCCACGGAAGGTGGAGGGTTTGTCGGGCATGGCTCCGGTCCTGAGGCGCCGGTTCAGGCAAAGTAGCCCCGGCGACGGCGCTGATGGTAGCGGCGCTCTGCACACGGTGCAGCCCAGGGCGCAATAACCCCTGGCACGCGACCCGGTCACCCGCAGCGGTGGTACCAGCCGCCACACCGGCGCCAGTGACGTGCCTTGCCTTGCCTTGCCTTGCCTGCTGAGGCCCAGCCCGGAGTCGACCGAACATCACGTCCGAAGATCGTTTTCGGACCAGGCAAAGAAAAACGGGCCTCAGCTTTTGGCTGAGACCCGTTGGTCTTCGAATAAAATGGTCGGCGTGGCGGGATTCGAACTCGCGACCCCTTGCACCCCATGCAAGTGCGCTACCAGGCTGCGCTACACGCCGACAAGAATTAAATTATATATCGGTTTTCAGGCCTCTTCGGCGAGAAGCTCAAAAATCTCAACTAATTCTTGCCGCAGGCCTTGCAGCTCATGCGGCGGCACAGCGAGCAGGACCGCCGAGGCGTCGTCGCTCAGCGCGGGCGCACGCACCAATGCCCCTTCGCCTTCGCCTCCCGCCAGCCCCCCAGCCGCCGCGCTCCCTCCCCCGGCAGCGGCGCCCTCTTGCAATTTGTTGCGAGCGCCACTGATGGTGAACCCCTGGTCGTACAGCAGGTCACGGATGCGGCGGATCATCAGCACCTCGTGGTGCTGGTAGTAACGCCGGTTGCCGCGCCGCTTCATGGGGCGCAGCTGGGTGAATTCCTGCTCCCAATAGCGAAGCACATGCGGCTTGACGCCACAGAGTTCGCCCACCTCACCGATGGTGAAGTAGCGTTTGACCGGAATGGGGGGCAAGGCGTTTGCCATGGGAATCTCTGACGACACGGAAAGCTTTTAGGGTACTTCAGCGGGGCCGCAAACACCAGCCAGCTGACGGGGACATTCGAGAGTTATTTACGGATTGACGAAGTGGCCCGGGCTCATTCCGGGCGGTCAATTTTGCAGCACAGACGGCTTGGTGAAGCCAGACAGCGCTGGGCGCCAACCCAACCACAGGGTGGGCCCCGCCCGGGTGCACGCACAGACTGGCAGCCAACAGGCCTGGCCGGGCCACCGCAGCACCCGGCCGAGATCAGCCGCACACCCTGCGCGGACCAGGCCGCACAGGCGCTTGCAGCGGTGCCGGGGGCCTCAGACCTCAGGGCGGGCGGTGACGCGCATCGCCCAGACTGCCGAGCGGCACCCAGCCCGCCCCATCAGCTGGACTCGCCCTGGATCTGCTCTTTGAGCTTGTGGCTGGCGTGGAAAGTCACGACGCGGCGAGCCCGGATCGGGATCGCCTCGCCAGTGCGCGGGTTGCGCCCGGGCCGGGGGGCTTTGGTGCGGATCTGGAAGTTGCCAAAACCAGAAATCTTGACGTCCTCACCACGCACCAGGCTCTCCGACACCAGGTCGAAGAAGGCGTCCACCATGTCCTTGGACTCCCGCTTGTTCAGGCCGATTTGCTCGAACAAGAGGTCGGCCAGCTGCGCCTTGGTCAGCGCCGGGGTTTCCAGGTCGTCGACCGCAAATTCGATTTCGGGGCTCACCATGGCACTGTTCACCTGGTCAAACACGCAAACGTGCACCGGTGTCGGCAGCCAGCTGCTGCAACACGGCCTGCACGGCGGACTCAATTTGCTCGTCGGTCAGGCTGGCCTCACCACCATGCAGCGTCAGGCGAATGGCCAGGCTCTTCTCACCCGCAGCCAGCCCCGTCGAGGCCGGTGCACCGTCCTTCTGGGGTTTGGGGCGGTACAGGTCGAACAGGGTCACATCGCGCAGCAAGCCACCGGTCGCGGCAGCGCGGATCGATTGCTCGATGGCACCGAAACTCACCTGGTCGGCCGCCACCACCGCGATGTCGCGCGTCACCGGTTGCAGACGCGACACCGACTCAAAGGCCGGCACCTGACGCGCCAACACGGGGTCCAGGGCCAGTTCAAACAGCACCGGCGAGGACGCGAAGCCCCACTTCTGGCGCCAACGCGGGTGCAGTTCACCGACATGGCCAATCACTTCGCCATTCAGGTGCACGGCAGCCGTGCGCCCCGGGTGCAAAGCGGGGTGTTCGGCCGCGACAAACGAGGGCTTGAACGGGGCCAGCAAGGCTTCCAGATCCCCCTTCACGTCATAGAAGTCCACCGGACGTTCGGCCAGGCCCCACTGGGTGCCAGCCTGGGCACCCCAGGCGGCGCCTGCCACGCGCATCGGCTGGTGAAAACCCGCCACCGTGGTGATGGAGTCCACCACCGAGGCATCGCGCAGGAACACGCGGCCGAGTTCAAACACGCGCACGCGCGGGGCCTTGCGGTCGATGTTGAACTTCAACACCTGCAGCAGCGAACCGATCAGCGAAGAGCGCATGACACTCATCTGGCTGGCAATCGGGTTGAGCAGTTTGATGGGCGTCGGATTGCCCGCCAACTCGTGCTCCCAGGCTTCTTCCACAAAGCTGAAGTTGATGGTTTCCTGGTAGCCCAGGCCCGCCAGTTGGCGGCGCACCGCGAAGGGGCTGCGCTGGTTCTCGGCCCGCAGCTTGGGGGTGATCGGGGCCAGAGGCGGCGTGGTCGGCAGGTTGTTGTAACCCACCATGCGCGCCACTTCTTCGATCAGGTCTTCTTCAAGCGTCAGGTCAAAACGGTAGGACGGCGGGGTCACGGTCAACGTGCCCTCACCTTCGGCCACGTCCAGACCCAGGCGACGCAGCGCCAGGGCGCAACGCTCCTGGGTCAGCGGCATGCCGATCACCTTGACCGCCCGCGCCACGCGCAGGGTCACCGGCTGCGGGGCCGGTACATTGACGCGCACGTCGTCCACTGGACCGGCCTCGCCGCCGCAGATCTCGAGGATCAGCTGGGTGATGCGTTCGATGTGCTCCACCGTCAGCTCGGGGTCCACCCCGCGCTCAAAGCGGTGCCCCGCATCGGTGGAGAAGTTGTAGCGGCGCGAACGGCCTGCCACCGCCTTGGGCCACCAGAAGGCGGCTTCGACGTAGACGTTGCGGGTGTCGTCGGAGACGGCGGTCGAATCACCCCCCATGATGCCGGCCAGTGATTCGACCTGCTCGGCGTCAGCGATCACGCCCACCTCTTCGTCCACCGTGATGGTGTTGCCGTTGAGCAGCTTGAGCGATTCGCCCGCGCGACCCCAGCGCACATCGAGGCCACCGTGGATCTTGTCGAGGTCAAAAATGTGCGAAGGACGGCCCAGCTCGAACATCACGTAGTTGGAGATGTCGACCAGGGGGGCCACGCTGCGCTGACCACAGCGGGCCAGTCGGTCCACCATCCATTGCGGGGTGGCGGCGCGCGGGTTCACATGGCGCACCACGCGGCCCGAGAAGCGACCGCACAGGCCCGGCGCGCTGATGCTGACCGGCAGACGCTGGTCGTGCACCGCGGTGACGGCGGGGAAGCTGGGGCTTTTGAGCGGCGCACCGGTCAAGGCCGACACCTCGCGCGCAATGCCATACACGCTCAGGCAGTGCGCCAGGTTGGGCGTGAGCTTGAGGGTGAACAGGGTGTCGTCGAGGTTCAGGTACTCGCGGATGTTCTGGCCCAGCGGCGCGTCGGCCGGCAACTCGAGCAGGCCGCCGTGGTCGTCGGAGAGCTTTAGTTCGCGCGCCGAGCACAGCATGCCCTGGCTTTCGACACCGCGCAGCTTGCCCACCTTGATCAGGAAGGGCTTGCCATCGTCACCGGGCGGGAGTTCTGCCCCCACCAGAGCGCAGGGAATGCGGATGCCAACGCGCGCGTTCGGCGCACCGCAGACGATGTTGAGCAACTCAGGCTGACCCACGTCGACCTGGCACACGCGCAGGCGGTCAGCGTTGGGGTGTTGCTCGGCTTGCTTGATCTCGCCCACGACGATCTTGGTGAAGGGCGGCGCCACGGGCGTCAGCTCTTCCACCTCGAGGCCCGCCATGGTCAGGGCTTCGGACAGCTCGGCTGTCGTCAGCGGCGGGTTGCAGAACTCGCGCAACCAGGATTCAGGAAATTGCATAGTCAGAACTCGGTGAATGAGAGGCTGGGCCGACCTCGCCGCGATCGCGCGACGCCCCCGGCAGACCCGCCCCGAAAAAACTTACTGGAACTGGGACAGGAAACGGATGTCGCCGTCAAAGAACAGGCGCAAGTCGTTCACCCCGTAACGCAGCATGGTCAGGCGATCGGGGCCCATGCCAAAGGCAAAGCCAATGTATTTTTCGGGGTCCAGGCCCATGTTGCGCACCACGTTCGGGTGCACCTGGCCCGAGCCGGCCACCTCAAGCCAGCGCCCGGCCAAGGGGCCGCTCTGGAACTGAATGTCGATCTCAGCGCTGGGCTCGGTGAAGGGGAAGAAGCTGGGACGGAAGCGCAGCACCAGGTCGTCGGACTCGAAGAAAGTGCGGCAGAAATCAGTGAAGACGACCTTCAGGTCCTTGAAGCTCACGTTGGCGCCGATCCACAGGCCTTCGCACTGGTGGAACATCGGCGAGTGCGTGGCGTCGCTGTCCACGCGGTAGGTGCGCCCCGGGGCGATGACGCGGATCTCGGGCATGGTCTCGCCGGCATCGAGCAAGGCACGGTGGCGGTTCACATGCTGCACCGCGTGGCGGATCTGCATCGGGCTGGTGTGGGTGCGCAGCAGGTTGGGCGCCTTGTCCGAACCACCTTCCACATAGAAGGTGTCGTGCATCGAGCGCGCCGGGTGGTCCTCGGGCGTGTTGAGCGCCGTGAAGTTGAACCAGTCGGATTCGATTTCGGGGCCCTGGGCCACATCGAAGCCCATCGAGCCAAAGATGCCCTCGATGCGCTCGAGGGTCAGCGACACCGGGTGCAAACCACCCTGCCCGGCCTGGCGGCCCGGCAGGCTGACATCCAGCGCCTCGGCCTTGAGTTGGGCGTCCAGTTCGGCATCGGCCAGGGCCTGGCGGCGCGCGTTCAAAGCAGCCTCGATGGCTTGCTTGGCCTGGTTGATGACGGCACCACGGGCCTTCTTTTCATCAATCGACAGGCTGGCCAGCCCCTTCATCAGCTCGGTGATGCGGCCCGATTTGCCCAGGAAAACAGCCTTGGCGTTCTCCAGGTCCGCCGGGGTGGCAGCTTGCTCAAAACCTTGTCTGGCGCTGTCGACCAGTGCGTCCAACTCGTTCATAAATTCTCTTGTCAATGAAAAAGGGCTAAAGCTTTCAAAAAGCCCTAGCCCTTGTTTCTTGTTCGCAGCGCCCCACCGAACGGCGGGGCGTAGCCGTGAAAAAATCAAGCAGCCAGCTTGGCCTTGACTTGGTTCACGATGCTGCCGAAGGCAGCCTTGTCATGCACAGCGAGGTCGGCCAGCATCTTGCGGTCGATCTCGATGGAAGCCTTCTTCAGGCCGTTGGCGAACTGGCTGTAGGTCAGGCCCAATTCACGCGCAGCGGCGTTGATACGGGCGATCCACAGCTGACGGAACACACGCTTCTTGGTACGACGGTCACGGTAGGCATATTGCCCAGCCTTCATGACCGCTTGTTTGGCGATCCGGAAGACATTACCGCGGCGACCACGGAAACCCTTAGCAAGGGCCAGAACTTTTTTGTGACGGGCACGGGCCGTTACACCACGTTTGACGCGAGGCATTGAATTACTCCTTGTTCGTCAGTTGATTACAGGCCAGCACCAGGCAGCATCTGCGCCATGTGACCCATGTTGGTCTCATGCACAGCCACTGCACCGCGGAGGTGACGCTTGTTCTTGGTGGTCTTCTTGGTCAAGATGTGACGCTTGAAGGCTTGACCGCGCTTGACGGTGCCACCCGGACGAACTCGAAAGCGCTTCTTTGCGCTGCTCTTGGTCTTCATTTTGGGCATGTGAATGCTCCTTTTCATTGTGCTCGTGAGGCGTCTGCAAACTCCTTGCAGCCTTGATGGCCCCGAGCCACTTGGTCGGTCAGGCGCTTTTCGGCACCCGACCTGGGCCGCAGGCCGAAACCTGCACCCTGCCGCAGGCCCCCCGAAGGTGGCCCGCAGTGTTTCTCAAACTGTCAATGTCACGCGGCGCTGGAGGCGGCCGGCGCAGCGTCGGGCTTGGCAGCCACCGACTTGCGCTTGCCTGGGGCGATCATCATGACCATCTGACGCCCTTCCAGCTTCGGGAACTGCTCGACCACAATGAGGTCGGCCAGTTCATCGCGAATCCGCTGCAGCAAGGCCATGCCGATTTCCTGGTGGGTGATTTCCCGACCGCGGAACCGCAGGGTGATCTTGCACTTGTCGCCATCGTCCAGGAAGCGCTTGATGTTGCGCATCTTGATGTTGTAGTCGCCGTCATCCGTTCCGGGACGGAACTTGATTTCCTTGACTTCGATGACTTTTTGCTTGGACTTCGCTTCAGCAGCCTTTTTTTGCTCCTGATACTTGAACTTACCGTAGTCCATCAGACGACAGACCGGCGGGTTCGCTGTGGCCGCAATTTCAACCAGATCCACATCCAGTTCACCCGCCATGCGGAGTGCTTCCGCGAGGCTGACGATGCCGATAGGCTCATTCTCAGGGCCGGAAAGACGAACTTCCGGGGCCATGATTTCACGGTTCAGACGGTGCTTGCGCTCTTCCCGCTGGCGGCGATCACGAAATTCAGTAGCGATGGCTCGAATCCTTAAAACAATATGCTACAAAAAACGTAGCTTCAACCGACGAGGTGCGCCGGCTAAAGCTGGTTTCACAAAAAATCAGACTTTAGAAGCGATGTCCGAGGCGATCAGTGAAGAGAACGCTTCGACGGACATCACACCGAGGTCTTTGTTGCCCCGGGCGCGCACTGCGACGGCGCCGGCTGCCTTCTCTTTGTCACCCACGACAAGGATGTACGGCAGCTTTTGCAACGAATGCTCCCGTATTTTATACGTAATTTTCTCGTTGCGCAGATCCAATTGCACCCTAAGCCCTTGATTCTCAAGCGATTTGGCCAAATCGCGGCAGTAATCGGCCTGGGAATCGGTGATGTTGAGCACCGAAACATGCACCGGCGCGAGCCAAGTGGGCAGCGCGCCCGCATGTTGCTCGATCAAAATGCCGATGAAACGCTCGAGGCTGCCCACGATGGCACGGTGCAGCATGATGGGGCGGTGGCGCGAACCATCCTCGCCCACGAACTCGGCATCCAAGCGCTCCGGCAGGTTGGGGTCGACCTGGATGGTGCCGCATTGCCAGGGGCGACCCAGCGCGTCCTTGAGCGTGTACTCGATCTTGGGCCCATAGAACGCGCCCTCGCCCGGCAGGTACTCGAACTCGCAACCCGAAGCCCGCAGGCCTTCGGCCAGCGCGCTCTCGGCGCGGTCCCAGCTTTCTTCGGAGCCAATGCGCTTTTCAGGGCGGGTCGACAACTTGTAGATGATGTCGGTGAAGCCGAAGTCCTTGTAGACCTTCTGCAGCAAGGTGGTGAAGGCAATCACTTCCGACTGGATCTGGTCTTCGGTGCAGAAGATGTGACCATCATCCTGGGTGAAGGCACGCACGCGCATGATGCCGTGCAGGCCGCCGGTGGGCTCGTTGCGGTGGCACTGACCAAACTCGCCGAAGCGCAAGGGCAGGTCACGGTAGCTCTTGATGCCCTGCTTGAAGATCAGGATGTGACCCGGGCAGTTCATCGGCTTGAGCGCGTAGTCGCGCTTTTCGCTTTCGGTCGTGAACATGTTTTCACGGTACTTGTCCCAGTGACCGGTCTTCTCCCACAGCGACTTGTCGATGATCTGCGGGCCCTTCACCTCCTGGTAACCGTTCTCGCGGTAGACGCGGCGCATGTACTGCTCCACCTCCTGCCACAAGGTCCAGCCCTTGGGGTGCCAGAACACCGTGCCCGGCGAGTGCTCATCGATGTGGAACAGGTCCAGCTCACGGCCCAGCTTGCGGTGGTCGCGCTTTTCGGCCTCTTCGAGCATGGTCAGGTACTGCTGCAACTCGTCCTTGGTGGCCCAGGCCGTGCCGTAGACACGCTGCAGCATCTCGTTGCGGTGGTCACCACGCCAGTAGGCACCGGCCACCTTCATGAGCTTGAAGAACTTGAGCTTGCCGGTGCTGGGCACGTGGGGGCCACGGCACAGGTCTTCGAAATTGCCTTCGCGGTACAGCGACACGTCTTCATTGGACGGGATGCTGGCGATGATCTCGGCCTTGTAGTGCTCGCCCAAGCCCTTGAAATAGGCCACAGCCTCATCGCGCGGCAGCACGCGACGCACCACGGGTTCGTCCTTGGCAGCCAGCTCGCTCATGCGCTTCTCGATCGCCGCCAGGTCCTCGGGCGTGAAGGGGCGCTTGTAGGCAAAGTCGTAGTAGAAGCCATGCTCGATCACCGGGCCGATGGTGACCTGGGCATCGGGAAACAGTTCCTTGACGGCGTAGGCCAGCAAGTGGGCGGTGGAGTGGCGGATCACCTCCAGACCATCGGCGTCCTTGGCGGTGACGATGGACAGCGGGCTGTCGGCGGTGATGGTGTAGCTGGTGTCCACCACCTTGCCATCAATCTTGCCAGCCAGGGCGGCCTTGGCCAGGCCCGTGCCGATGGAGGCAGCCACTTCGGCCACGGTCACCGGACCGGGAAATTCGCGTTTGGAGCCGTCAGGAAGCGTGATCTGAATCATGTTGTCTGTGGGTTGAGCCGAGAAAAACGGACAAGAAAAAAGCGCGGTGGAGGCCGCGCTTTGATCTGGAGTGCAAGGAAAGGGAAGCAGGCGCGAACCTGGGGCCTCATGGGGCCTGGAGGGTCTCCGGGGGAGTTCGCGGTGTCATAACCAGTCTTGCCTTTCTCGCTCTTGCAGGTTGAGATCTCGCCATTTTAACGGCATGGGCGAACCCTGCCAACGCCAGGCGCCCCAAGCCGTGCGCAAGCACCCAGAAAAAACCCGGCCGAAGCCGGGTTTTCAGAGGCACTTCAGAGCGCTCAGTGGAACTGCTCTTCTTCGGTCGAGCCGGTCAGCGCGGTCACGCTGGACTTGCCGCCCTGGATCACGGTGGTCACGTCATCGAAGTAACCGGTGCCCACTTCTTGCTGGTGCGACACGAAGGTGTAGCCACGGTCGCGGGCAGCGAACTCGGGCTCTTGCACCTTCTCGACATAAGCCGACATGCCGCGGGCCACGTAGTCCTGGGCCAGGTCGAACATGCCGTACCACATGTTGTGGATGCCTGCCAGCGTGATGAACTGGTACTTGTAGCCCATGGCGCCCAGCTCGCGCTGGAACTTGGCGATGGTGGCGTCGTCCAGATTCTTCTTCCAGTTGAAGGACGGCGAGCAGTTGTAAGCCAGCAGCTTGCCGGGGTGCTTGGCATGCACGGCGTCCGCGAACTTCTTGGCGAAGGCCAGGTCCGGCGTGCCGGTTTCGCACCACACCAGGTCAGCGTAGTCGGCGTAGGCCACAGCGCGGGAGATGGCTTGGTCGATGCCCTTCTTGGTCTTGTAGAAGCCTTCGGCGGTGCGCTCACCGGTCAGGAACGGCTTGTCGTTTTCGTCGTAGTCGCTGGTCAGCAGGTCAGCGGCTTCGGCATCGGTGCGGGCGATCACCAGGGTGGGCACGCCGTAGACGTCAGCGGCCATGCGGGCAGCGATCAGCTTTTGCACCGCTTCCTGGGTCGGCACCAGCACCTTGCCACCCATGTGGCCGCACTTCTTCACCGAAGCCAGTTGGTCTTCAAAGTGAACGCCACCGGCGCCAGCGCGGATCATGGCCTTCATCAGTTCGTAGGCGTTCAGCACGCCGCCGAAACCGGCTTCGGCATCGGCCACGATCGGCGCGTGGTAGTCGATGTAGCCCGCGTCGCCAGGGTTCAGGCCCTTGGACCATTGGATTTCGTCTGCGCGGGTGAAAGCGTTGTTGATGCGCTCGACCACCTTCGGCACCGAATCCACCGGGTACAGCGACTGGTCGGGGTACATGGCCGAGTATTCGTTGTTGTCGGCAGCGACTTGCCAGCCCGACAGGTAGATGGCCTTGATGCCAGCCTTGACCTGCTGCATGGCTTGACCACCGGTCAGCGCGCCCAGGCAGTTGACGTAGGGCTCGTTGTTGACCAGGTTCCACAGCTTCTCGGCACCACGGCGGGCCAGGGTGTGCTCGACTTGGAACGAACCGCGCAGACGCACCACGTCAGCGGCGGTGTAACCACGCTTGATGCCCTTCCAACGGGGGTTTTGGGCCCAGTCTTTTTCGAGGGCGGCAATTTGCTGTTCGCGGCTCAGTTGCTCGGTGAGGGATTGCGGCATGTGTTCACTCCTGGTTGATTGAAAGGGGCCGGCTTCGTTGCGGATGCAATTGCGATGCCGTTGGACTAACTTTAAGTCTTCTATAAGAGTTAAGAACAATCTTATGTCTTATACAAGACATTTTTTTAATCGTTATAAATCAACAACTTGCTTCATTGATATCTCAATGCGAAATTCAATTTCTCATATCGAGAAAAATGTCGCGCCGCAGCAATAGCAATTTTTCACATTAAGAAATCAATGAATGCCTGATGAAATCACACCGTGCGGGACCCGGGACCTCAGCGCCCCAGCACGTGGCGCATCCAGTCGCCATGCCCAATTTCAGGGCGCCCATGCACCCGATCGGGGTGGATTTCATACACCAGGCAAGTGAGAGCATGCGCCCCCAGCATGACGGTGATCTGACGCCGCTGGTACTCGTCATCAGGCCGCCCGGAAATGTCCTCGATGGCGTCCAACACGGCTTCCAGTTCAGGTGCCACCCGGTACACCTCGCCCCACACCGGGCGGGCCAGCGCCTCACCCTCGGCCAGGAGGCGCAGGCCGGGGTACGGCCCCAGGTCAAACAAGCGCCCCCACACCTGGGCCGGCCCCAGGCAGCGCGGCGCCGGTCGCAGGCGGTTGATGTCATTGCTGCCGCCGGCCCGCAAGGTGCCGTAGACGAAGACGTCGATCCCGGGGCCCGCATCGGCCGCTTCGGGCATCATGGCGGGCGTCATTGCTTCGGTGAATTCATGCACGTTGATTCCTTGTCAAAAACCCTGTCACCCAGTCGCCCCGTGGCCTGCCTGTGCCTGGCAGCCAGCATGGCGTTGGTGGGCAGTTATGTGGCGCTGTCCAAACCACTGACCCTGATCTTGCCCGTGTTCCTGCTGGCCTGGCTGCGCTTTGGCATCGGCGCACTGGCCATGGCGCATTGGACGCGCCGCCCCGCCCACGAAGCCCCCATGAGCAGCAGCACCCGCAAGCTGGTGTTCCTGGAGTCGCTGTTTGGCAATTTCTTGTTCTCGATCTTGATGCTGACCGGCGTCAGCCTGACCACCGTGGTGGCCACCGGCGTGATCATGTCGGCGATCCCCGCCTGCGTGGCCTTGATGAGCTGGCTGTTCCTCAAGGAGCGCATCACGCCGCGCGTCATGCTGTCGATCGGTCTCGCGGTGGTGGGCATCGCCATGTTCACCCTCAACAAACCCGAAGCCCAGGCCGGCAGCCCGGTGGGCCCCCAGGTCTGGCTGGGCAACCTGCTGGTGATGGGCGCCGTGCTGTGCGAGAGCGCCTACGCGGTGATTGGCAAGCGCCTGACCGGCGCCCTGGGCGCGCGACGCATCAGCGCCCTGATCAACCTGTGGGGCCTCGCGTTGACCACGCCCTTCGGGATCTACCAAGCCCTGTCGTTTGACTTTGGCAGCGTGGACCTGCGCTATTGGATGCTGCTGGTGTTCTACGCCTTGGCCGCCAGCGTCTGGACCGTGTGGCTCTGGATGACCGGGCTGCGCACAGTGCCGGCCGCGCAGGCGGGCCTGTTCACGGTGATGCTGCCGCTGACCGCGGCCGCGGTCGGGGTGCTGTTCCTGGGCGAACCCATGAACGGCCAGCAAATGCTGGCCTTCGGCATCGCCTTGGCGGGGGTCGTGCTGGCCACCCTGCCCGATCGAGCAAGCACACCTCGAGCACCCCACTGAGGGGCGAGGGCAAAGGCAAGGCAAAGGCAGCGCGGTCCGCGCCGCGTGCCCAGGCCTCAGATCAGGGCCTGATGGCTGATCACGATGCCATCGGCGTCGGCGTACAGCCAGTCGCCCGGCTGCACCCAGACCCCCTGGATTTGCACGGGCAGGTTGCGTTGGCCTTCGTTGCGCTTTTCGGTTGGCAGCGGGATCAAGGCCAGGGCCCGGATGCCGATGGCCTCGGCGTTCAGCTCGGCGATGTCGCGCACGCAGCCATCAACCACGACACCCGCCCAGCCGTTGCGGGCGGCCGCTTTGGCGATGTTGCCGCCCACGAGGGCGCGGCGCAGCGACCCGCCACCGTCCACCACCAGCACTCGGCCTTCGCCTGGCGTGTCCAACACCTCTTTGACCAGGGTGTTGTCCTCGAAGACCTTGAGCGTCACCACCGGGCCCGCGAAGGCGGGCACGCCGCCGTAGGCCTGAAAAACAGGGGGCACAACACGAAAGCGCCCGGAGCCGTCGCTCTTGTGCTCATCGCACAGATCGCAGGTGCTGAAAGGGGTGGAGAAAACCGCCATGGTAAGAACAACTTTCTGATGGAATGGTTGAAGCCTGCCCGCCGGGTCAGCGCCAAGGCATGGGCCTCGCGGGCTGGGCCATCAAGCATACAAAACAATGCCGCGCACCCGCAGCAACGGGGCCCCGCGCGGCGCCACGAACCGGGCCGGTGCCCCGCCGCCCGCCCTGCCCTCGCCACCCGCACTGCACCGTGTGCCCTGCCCCAGCCCCCAGCAAGACACACAGGCGACGCACAGACGACACATGGGCGCCACACTGCAGGGCGAAAAATATGTGTTTCCACTTGGAAAGGCGTTTTTTCTCCTTTAGCATCCGGTATGCCAGCGAGAACGCAGTGTTTGGCTGGTGATTAGTCAACTTCCAAAAGGAAAATTCAATCATGGCAACTGCAAAGAAAGCCCCGGCAAAGAAAGCGCCTGCCAAAAAGGCCGCGCCGGCAACCAAAGCTGCGACGCCTGCCAAGAAGGCAGCGGCTCCGGCTGCCAAGAAAGTAGCTGCCAAGGCGCCCGCCAAGGCAGCCGCTGCGCCCGCCAAGAAGGCCGCAGCCAAGGCACCCGCGACCAAGCGCACGCCGAACGCGGCTTTCATGAAGGCATTGACCCCCAGCGCCGCCCTGGCCGCCGTGGTTGGCAGCACGCCCCTGCCCCGCACCGAGATCGTCAGCAAGCTGTGGGTCTACATCAAGAAGCACGACCTTCAAGACAAGACCAACAAGCGCCTGATCAACGGCGACGCCAAGCTCAAGGAAATCTTTGGCAAGCCGCAGGTGTCGATGTTTGAACTCGCCGCCCTGATCGGCAAGCACGTCAAATAAAGACCTGCCCCTTTGGAAGAAGCCACCTCGCGGTGGCTTTTTTCATGGTGCGCCCGCCGGGTGAGCCCCCCACCTCGCGCACCGCAGTCCCGGCACCCGCCCCCCCCGCCTTCTACCAGTCTCAGCACCAAGCCACCGAACCCATCAACCCACCCCGGCGCATGGGTCGGTTCTGCCCCCCAAAACCACCCCGCACAAAGAACTTATTGCAAATGCGATAGATTCGCATTTATACTGACGTTCCTTTCAACAGCCAGCCTAACCTGCCTGTCCGCCATGATTGTCTGTGTCTGCCGCCGAGTGTCTGACCGCGAAATCGCCCGCCATGCGCGCGCCGGCATGAGCTTTGATGACATCCAGTTCGAACTGGGTGTGGCCACCCAGTGTGGCCGCTGCGAAGGCTGCGCACGCGACGTGGTGCAACAGTGCAATGCCACCCACCCGATGGCTGCCATTCATGCGCAGCCGCAGGGCCAGGTGATCCAGCTCGCCAGCCACATCACGGAAAGCAGAGCATGGAACTCCTCACCTCAATCGGCGGCAGCCTGATCCTGGTCATTGGTTCGGCCTGGTGGATCTTTCGCAAGTAAGCTTCTGGCTGGGCTGGCCGTTCCAACCGCGGCCCCCGACCCCTCTTCCCCTTTCATGACTGCCATGCCATCCCCCTCTTCGCAGGCGCGCGTGCCCCTGCCGGCCCTGAGCCGCAACACGGTCATCGTGGTCGGTGTGGTGCTGTTCCACGTCGGCGCCCTCTGGGCACTGCAATCCGGCCTGATCCGGCGTGCAGCCGAGGTCATCGTGCCGGCCGAGATCCTCAGCGAACTCATCGAGCCGCCCAAGCCCAAGGCCCCGCCGCCGCCGCCCGCACCGCAGCCCAAGGCCGTGCCGCAAAAGGCCATCACACCGCGCCCCAGCCCGCTGCCGCCCGCACCACAACCGGTGGCCATTGCCGACCCGACACCCGCTCCCAACGCCCCCACGGGCGTGGTCGCGCCCCAACCGCCGGCACCACCGGTAGCGGCCCCCGTGGCCTCGGCACCGCCGGCGCCCCCCGCGCCGCCGGCCCCGGTCAAGGTCGAGCTGCCGTCCAGCGACGCCGACTACCTGCAAAACCCGAAGCCAACCTACCCCGCGATCAGCAAGCGCCTGGGCGAACAGGGCAAGGTGATCGTGCGGGTGCTGATTGGCGCGGATGGGCTGCCGCAAAAGGCCGAACTCAAACAATCGAGCGGTTTCGACCGGCTCGACCAAGCGGCACTCACCACGGTCATGCGCTGGCGCTATGTGCCCGGTAAACGCGGAGGGGTGGCTGAAACCATGTGGTTCCAGGTCCCGCTCAATTTTGTTCTTGAATAAATCACGGAGTTTTGAATGGAAACCGAATTCGGATTGGCCCACGTCTGGGCGCAAGGTGATCTGGTCACCAAAGGGGTGGCGGTACTGCTGCTGGGCATGTCGCTGGCCTCGTGGATCGTGATCATCCTCAAGGCCCTGGACATCATCAAGTACAAGAAGCACGCCAGCAACGCCGAAGACTTTTGGCACAACCCCGACTTCTCGAGCGGCTTGAACAGCCTGGGCACCGACAACGACAACCCCTTCCGCCAACTGGCGCTGGCGGGCCGCGATGCCACCGACCACCATAGCAACACCAAAGTGCACCTGCACGACAGCCTGGACGTCAGCGACTGGGTGACCCGATGCCTGCGCAATGGCATTGACGAGTTCACGGCCCGCCTGCAAGGGGGCCTCGCCGTGCTGGCCTCGGTCGGCTCGACGGCTCCTTTCGTCGGCCTGTTTGGCACGGTCTGGGGCATCTACCACGCCCTGCTGGGCATCGGCGCCAGCGGCCAGGCGACCATCGACAAGGTGGCTGGCCCGGTGGGTGAAGCGCTGATCATGACGGCCCTGGGCCTGGCAGTGGCCATCCCGGCGGTGCTGGGCTACAACGCCCTGGTGCGCGGCAACAAAGCCATCCTCAACAAGCTCAACAGCTTTGCCCACGACCTGCACGCCTTCTTTGTGACCGGTGCCCGTGTCCACGCTGGTGGCGCGGCGACCACCGTGGTGCCGCTCAAGAAAGGCAGCTGAGCATGGCATTCGGACGTCAGGAAGATTCCGATGAGGTGATGAGCGAAATCAACATGACCCCGCTGGTGGACGTCATGCTGGTGCTGCTGATCATCTTCATCATCACCATCCCGGTGATGAAGCACTCGGTCAACGTGGACCTGCCACGCGCCAGCAACCAGCCGCAGGACGCCAAGCCCGAAACCATCCGCCTCTCGGTGGCCGCCGATGGCAGCTACTACTGGAACGAGAACCGCATCGACGACGCAGCCTTGAAGCCGCTGCTCGACACCGCCGCCGCCCAGCAGCCGCAGCCCGAGCTGCACCTGCGCGGTGACCGCGAGGTGCGCTACGAGCGCGTGGCCCAGGCCATGGCGGCGGCCCAGTCGGCCGGCGTGCGCAAGATCGGCTTCATCACCGAACCCGCGCGCTGACCCGCCCGCAGGCCGGCCACCCGGCCGCGAGCGCCCACAAAAAAGCCGCCCTGATCGGGGCGGCTTTTTCGCTTGAGGGAGCCGGGGCTTGCCCCCCGGCCACCCGCCTCACCTCACAGGCCGATGGCGGCGATGCCTGCCTTGGCGATCTGAGCGTCTTCGCTCGACTTCACGCCGCTCACGCCGACCGCGCCAATGCACTGACCGTCCTTGATGATGGCGACGCCACCTTCGAGCAGGCCCTTGATCTCGGGCACGCTCAGGAAGGAGTAACGGCCGCCGTTGACGATGTCTTCGTAGACCTTGGTTTCGCGGCGACCCAGCGCCGCCGTGTGGGCCTTGGCAGGTGCAATGTGCGAGGAAATCGCGGCGGCACCGTCCAGGCGCTGCAGCCACAGCAGGTGACCACCATCGTCCACGATGGCAATGGTCACGGCCCAGTTGTTCTTCAGGGCTTCCGCTTCAGCGGCGGCCGCGATGGCTTTGACGTCGGACAGTTCGAGGACAGACTTGGTTTTCATGGATGACCCTTCTTGACAAATCAATTCAACACAGCCCTCAAGGATAACGGCGCCCGCTGCCACCGATCCGCTTGCGGGATGAAAAACAACTTTCACTTTCTTGATCATCATGTCCCTTCAACCCTTCGGCTCTCTTGAAAATCAGAGCGCACTCACCACATAGAATGCCAAGACCGCTGTCGCGGTGCTTCAATGGAGATTCCGTCATGAACCAACCTTTCCAACACGTCGATCTGTCTGTCGGCTACGGTCAGGCGCTGTCACAAGAACAACGTCACCGCGTGCTGCGCAACACCTACTGGCTGCTGGCCTTGAGCCTGGTTCCCACCGTGCTGGGCGCCTGGGTCGGTGTCGCCACCAACCTCGCCTCGGTCCTCAGTGGCGGTGTCGGCCTGGTGGTCTTCCTGGCGGGGGCCTTTGGCTTCATGTTCGCCATCGAGAAGACCAAGCACTCGGCCACCGGTGTGCCGGTGCTGCTGGGCTTCACCTTCTTCATGGGCCTGATGCTGTCGCGCCTGATTTCGATGGTGCTGGGCTTCAAGAACGGCCCTGAGTTGATCATGACCGCCTTTGGCGGCACCGCAGGCGTGTTCTTTGCCATGGCCAGCCTGGCCACGGTGATCAAGCGCGACCTGTCCGGCATGGGCAAGTGGCTGTTTGTCGGCGTGCTGGTGCTGCTGGTGGGTGGCCTGGTGAATGCCTTTGTGGGCTCCACGGCCGGCATGCTGGCCCTGTCGGTGGCCGCGATCGGCATCTTCAGCGCCTACATGCTGTACGACATCAAGCAGATCATCGACGGCGGCGAGACCAACTACATCTCGGCCACCCTGTCGCTGTACCTGGACATCTACAACGTGTTCCAGAGCCTGCTGTCGCTGCTCGGCATCTTTGGTGGCGAACGCGACTGAGCGCCACACCACCCCACTGCCAAAGGCCCTTCGGGGCCTTTTTTCATGGGCCGGCGACGGTTCGCTGCCAACTCATTCAACTCGGCGCCCCGAATGTCGATAATGAATTCAGTACCAACGTCGGGTCGAATGATGCTTTCTCGCTTGCTTCTCCTTGTTCCCCTCCTGCTGCTGGCCGGCTGTGAGATCCCGGGTCTGGGCCCCGACCCCAAAGTGCTGCAACGTGAAGCCGACGCCAAAGCCACCGGCGGGGCCTGCCGCTACGCCCAGCGCGGCATCGAGGACTGCTACACCCTGAACCCCAAGGCCCCCAAGGCGTCGGTGTTTGAGGGCTGGAAGGAGATGGACGCCTACATGCGTGAGAACAAGATCGAAGGCGCCCCGTCGGTGATCCCCGTGCCCGTGGCCCCGCCACCGGAAGCGGCCAAGCCCAAGGAAGAAGTCGAGGAAGCCAAGCCCAAGAAGGGCAAGGCCGACAAGCACTGAGCGCCGGGCGAAAGGCCCGCCCGCCGTCCGGCGTCACGACCGGGCATGTCCCCCCGTCGCTGGGCCTCGGGCCGCGGCGCTCGGCCTGAAGGGCCCCACCCCAGGCTGGCTGGCAGCGGGGCCTGGGGGCGCCCCTGGGCACGCCCTGGCCCACGACCCCAGACCACCCCAGGCTCAGGCTCAGAGCCAGGCGTCGGTGCGCTCGAATACCGCCATGCTCTCGACGTGGGCGGTGTGCGGGAACATGTTGACCGCGCCGGCCGAGACACAGCGGTAGCCCCCCTGGTGCACCAGCAGGCCCGCATCGCGCGCCAGTGTGGCGGGGTTGCAGCTGACGTAGACGATGCGCTTCGGGGCGTTCCAGCCCGTAGGCAGGCTGCCGGGCTGCGCCAGGTGCTGCTGGTGCAGGTCGCTCAAGGCCTTGGCGAGCGCAAAGGCGCCCTCGCGCGGCGGGTCCACCAGCCAGCGGTCGGCATAGCCGTCGGCCACCAGCATCTCGGGGGTCATCTCAAACAGGTTGCGGGCCACAAAGCCCGTCGGGCACAGGGCCTCGCCGGCCGAGCGCGTGGCCTGGTTGGCGCTGTAGTTCTCACGCGAGCGGGCCACCAGGGTTTCGCTGCCCTCGATGCCCAGCACCTCGCGCGCCTGGGTGGCCAGCGGCAGGGTGAAGTTGCCCAGGCCACAGAACCAGTCGATCACGCGCTCGTCGCGTTGCACGTCCAGCAGGCGCAACGCGCGCGTCACCAGCACGCGGTTGATGTGCGGGTTGACCTGGGTGAAGTCGGTGGGCTTGAACGGCATGGTGATGCCGAACTCGGGCAACGCATACGACAGCACCGGGCCGCCCGGCTTCATCAGGCGCACCGTGTCGGGCCCCTTGGACTGCAGCCACCATTGCACGCCGTGCTGGTTGGCAAAGGCCTCCAGGCGGTCCAGGTCGCCTTGGCTCAGCGGCTCCAGGTGGCGCAGCACCAGGGCCGTGACGCTGTCGCCGCAGGCCAGTTCAATTTGCGGACAGGTGTCGCGTGCCGCCATGCCGGCGATCAACTCGCGCAGTGGCATGAGCATGGCGTTGACGTGCGGGGGCAGCACCGGGCATTCCTGCATGTCGGCCACATAGCGGCTCTTGCGCTCATGGAAACCCACCAGCACGGTGCCCTTCTTGACCACGTGGCGCACCGACAGGCGCGCGCGGTAGCGGTAGCCCCAGGCCGGGCCCTCGATGGGGCGTAGCAGGTTCTCGGGCTTGACCTTGCCCAGGTGCCAGAGGTTGTCTTCGAGCACGCGCTGCTTGACCGCCACCTGCGCACTGACCTGCAGGTGCTGCATCTTGCAGCCCCCACAGGCGCCGGCATGCAGCCCAAAGTGGGCGCAGCCCGGGCGCACCCGCTGCGAGGACTCGCGGTGGATCTCGGTCAGCGTAGCCTGCTCCCAGTTGTTCTTCTTGCGGTTCACCTGAGCGCTGACGATCTCAAACGGCAGCGCACCGTCGATGAACACCACCTTGCCGTCGGGCCGACGGGCCACGCCCTGGGCCTCCAGGTCCAGCGCATTCACGGCCAGCCAACCCGGTGGCAGATCGGCCGCCGGCAGGCCGCCGTCCAGGGGCAACTCGGCAGCGTCAACGGGGGTGTCGGAGGCCGACGGGGCGGCAGACTGGCTCAGACCGGTGGCATTGGTCTCGGTGGGGTGGGAATGCAAAGAATCGGTTGTCATCCCCCGATTGTCTCAGGAGCCGCGGGCGCCACGCCGCCCAGCGGCTCAGAACAAGCCGAATCGGCTCCCCATCGAATGATCGGGCACACAAGCACCAGAGCACTCCAGAGCACTCCAGCGCAAACATCCGAGCACTCCGGCGCGGGCTCGGCCTGCGCCCCAGGCGCCTCAGCCCCCACCGAGGCCGCCGCACGAGCCCCTGTCAGCCGGTCGGCCCGGTCCAGGGGCGCCAGGGGCCGCTCGGGCCCCAGCGCCCCCCGGTCACAGCAGGGCGTCGCGCGTGATGCCCTGGCGCACCAGGTGCCGCTTGAGCTTGAACAGGGCCTCGTTCTGGATCTGACGCACGCGCTCGCGGGTCAGGCCCAGCCGCTCGCTGAGCACTTCGAGGGTTTCGGGTTCGCGGTCGTGCAGGCCAAAGCGCCCCGTCAGCACCTCTTTTTCGCGCGCTGAAAGGTTGTCGACCCATTGGTCCAGCAGGGTCTCGACCTGGTGGTCCTGGGTGATGCCGCTGGGGTCGAGGTTGTGTTCATCGACCAGGGTGGCCCCCAAGGTGTGCTCCTCGCCAGACCGGTCGAGCGAGGCGTCGAGCGAACGCGGTGCCTCGGCCAGCGCCAGCAGTTCAGCGACCTCCTGCACCTCGCGACCCAGGAAGGCGGCCACGTCCTCGACCCGCACCCCGTCGGGGCGTTGGGCGGCAAAACCGGGGTCGTTCTCGAGCGAGCGCCGGGCCCGCAGCACCTGCTGCAACTCACGCACCACATGCACCGGCAGGCGCACCACGCGGCTTTGGTTCATCACCGCACGCTCCACCGCCTGGCGAATCCACCAGGTGGCGTAGGTGGAGAAGCGAAAGCCCCGCTCGGGCTCGAACTTGTCGATCGCGTGCATCAGGCCCAGGTTGCCCTCCTCGATCAGGTCGGACATGGGCACGCCGCGGGCCGAATAGGCTTTGGCGATGCTCACCACCAGGCGCAGGTTGTGCTCGATCATCGACTGGCGCGCCTCGAAGTCCCCCGCGCGGGCCCGGGTGGCGACCTCGAACTCCTCTTGCGGCGAGAACAAACGGGTGCGACGCACTTCGCGCAGGTAGAGGGTCAGCGCGTCGCCCCCCTCGGCATCGGCCGCCAGCGGCTCGATGGCGACCGCCCCATCCGCGTCCCCGTCGGCCGCGCCGTCGGAGCGGTCCACGGGGTCGTCTGCGCCCAAGAAAAAGCCGGCAGACGCCGGCTCGGCAGCCGGCCCCTCGGGCTGCAGCGCATCGGTTGAACCGGAGAAACGATCACCGTTGCGCTTTTTCATGGGGCTGACCTTGGTTGAGGGCTAGCGGGCAGGCAGGTAGCGGGTTGGATCCACCGGCTTGCCCTGGCGGCGGATCTCGAAGTGCAGCTTCACGCGGTCGGCATCGCTGTTGCCCATTTCCGCGATCTTCTGGCCCTTGCGCACCGCCTGGTCTTCCTTGACCAGCAGCAGCTGGTTGTGGGCGTAGGCGGTGAGGAAGGTGTTGTTGTGCTTCAGGATGATCAGGTTGCCGTAGCCCCGCAGGCCCGCGCCCGCGTAGACCACCCGGCCATCGGCCGCGGCCAGCACCGGGTCACCGGCCTTGCCAGCCAGGTCCAGGCCCTTGTTCTTGGCCTCGTCAAAGCCCGCCAACAAGGCCCCCGAGGTGGGCCACATGAAGCCGGGGTCGTCATCCGACGGCGCTGCGGCCGCCGGTGCCGGGGCCGGAGCGGGCGTGACGGTGGCGGTGGCAGTGCCGTTGGCGCGCGTGCTGCCCGCAGGCACCGGGGTCACCACGGCGGCCCCCACCGGGCGCGTGACAGCCCCACTCTCGGTGACCGTGGCCCCAGGCGGGACCACGCGCAACACCTGGCCGACTTCGATCAGGTTGGGGTTGTCAAGGTTGTTCCAGCGCACCAGATCGCGCCAGTTTTGGCCGGTTTCGAGGCCGATGCGGATCAGGGTGTCGCCGGGCTTGACGGTGTAGTAACCAGGCTTTCCAGCGTTCTCGGCGCCCGGCAGGGGTTTGGCGGGCGCGACCGGCGCCGCTGCGGACGAGGTCACGGCCTCCCCCGTCGAGGTTTGAGCGCCCCGTTCTTCGACCGGTGCCCGGTTTGTGGTCTTGGAGGCGCAGCCAGCCAACAGCAGCGCCAACACCACCGCAGACCCCAGAGCACCCCGACCTTGCCAACCCCACATAGATATCTTCCCTTCAAGCAATGCCCGATTTTAGAGGGACAAAGTGCACTGCCTCCAAAACCGTCTGCTGCAAACCGTGATGGGTTTTGTCAATCACGACCAAAGCTTGCCGCCCACCCGCCATCACGGTGGGGGCCACCAGGCGCCCGCCCACCGCCAGCTGCTGGCACCAGGCCTCGGGCACGGCCTCGCCACCGGCGGCGGCCACGATGCCTGCGTAGGGAGCGCCTTTGTCGTAGCCCAGCATGCCATCGCCGAGCAGCAGGTGCACGTTGGCCAGGCGCATAGGGCGCAGGTTGTCTCGGGCTTTCTCATGCAGGCCGCGCAGGCGCTCGATGCTGTAGACCTCGCGTGCCAGGTGACTGAGCACCGCGGCCTGGTAGCCGCAGCCGGTGCCGATCTCCAGCACCCGCCCCAACCCGGCCCCGCCCTGGGCCCCGGGGGCCTGGGTCAGCAACTCAAGCATGCGGGCCACCACATTGGGCTTGGAGATGGTCTGCCCCAGACCGATTGGCAGGCTGGTGTCCTCGTAAGCTTGGTTGACCAGGGCACTGTCGACAAAGCGGTGCCGCTCCACCGTGCCCATGGCCGTCAGCACCGCGGCCGATTGCACCCCTTGGGCCGCGAGCTTTTGCACCATGCGCTGGCGCACCGCCGCCGAGTCCATGCCCAGGCCGGTGGGTATGGCCAGGCCCGGGGGCCGGTCACCCGCGCCGGGCCGCTGGGGTTTGACGGGCGCCGGGCGCTGGGCCGTCGCCGTGGCCGGGCCGGACGCCGCACTGCGCGAGCCTGGCGGGGCCACCGCCTGGTCGAGTCGGGCCGGGAAACCGGGACGGCGTTGGTTCATGAGCCGGCCCCGGCGCTGAGCTTGGCCGCGGTCTGGCTCCAATAGCCCAGGTGCGCGTGGTCGGTCAGGTCGACCTTGAGCGGCGTGATGGCCACATGGCCCTGGGCCGTGGCATGAAAATCGGTGCCCTCGGCGTCATCCATGGCCGGGCCAGCGCTGCCGATCCAGTACATGGTCTCGCCGCGCGGGCTTTGCTGCGTGATCACCGGTTCGGCGGCGTGGCGGCGCCCCAGTCGGCACACCCGTGCGGGCTTGAGTTGGTCGAACGGCAGGTTGGGCAGGTTCACATTGAGCAGCCAGGGCGCGCCGCCCAGCATCGACTGCGACTGCACCTGCTGCACGATCTCACGCGCCTTGCGGGCGGCGGAGGCCAGCTCGCCCCAGCCCTTGTCGACCTGCGAAAAGGCGATGGACGGAATGCCGAACAAGTAGCCCTCCATGGCCGCCCCCACCGTGCCTGAATAAATGGTGTCGTCGCCCATGTTGGCGCCATTGTTGATGCCCGACACCACCAGGTCCGGGCGGTAGCCCAGCAGGCCGGTCAGGGCGATGTGCACACAATCGGCAGGCGTGCCGTTCACATAGCGGAACCCATTGGCCGCGCGGTGCACGTACAGCGGCGAATGCAAGGTCAGGGCGTTGGATTTGGCGCTGTTGTTGTGCTCGGGCGCCACCACCTCGACATCGGCCAGGGTTTTCAGGGCTTCGTACAAGGCCACGATGCCGGGCGCCTGGAAGCCGTCGTCGTTGGAGATGAGGATTTTCATGTTCGATCGGATGGACAGCGGATTGTAGGGTGAGCCCCCCCGATCCGGGGCCCGCCAAACCCCACCGTCGCTACAGCGACACAAGTGCCGCCGAGGCGCCGCCTATGATTTGCCCACTGATTTTCTGGAGACAAAAGAATGCATGCATGGCTGTGTGAGAACCCGGTGGGCGTTGACGCCCTCAACTGGAAGGAACTGCCCACCCCGACGCCGCAGGCCGGTGAGGTGCTGATCGAGATCAAGGCCGCCAGCCTGAACTTTCCCGACCTGCTGATCGTGCAGAACAAGTACCAGATGAAGCCGCCCCTGCCCTTTGTGCCGGGCTCGGAGTACGCGGGCGTGGTGGCGGCCGCGGGCGACGGGGTGACCCACCTGAAGGTGGGGGACAGCGTGGCCTGCCTGTCGGGCACCGGGGGCTTTGGCACCCACACCCTCGCCAAGGCCGCGCTGTGCATGCCGCTGCCGGCGGGCTTCTCGCATGTGGACGCCGCCGCCTTCATCATGATCTACGCCACCTCCTGGCACGCACTGATCGACCGCGCCCAACTCAAGGCCGGCGAAACCGTGCTGGTGCTGGGCGCCGCCGGTGGCGTGGGCACGGCCGCGATCCAGATTGCCAAGGCCGCCGGCGCGCGCGTGATCGCAGCCGCCTCGACCGACGAAAAATGCGCGCTGTGCCGCCAGATCGGTGCCGACGAGACCCTCAACTACAGCCAGGACGCAGTGCCCAACGCCTTCCGTGAACGCATCAAGGCCCTGACCGACGGCAAGGGCCCCGACGTGATCTACGACCCGGTGGGGGGCGACTTTGCCGAGCCGGCCTTCCGCTCCATCGCCTGGCGCGGGCGCTACCTGGTGGTGGGCTTCGCCTCGGGCCCCATCCCCAACCTGCCACTGAACCTGCCGCTGCTCAAGGGCGCATCGCTGGTGGGCGTGTTCTGGGGCGACTTTGCACGCCGCGAGCCCAAGGCCAATGCCGCCATGATGGCCGAACTGGCCCAGTGGTACGGCCAGGGCAAGATCAAGCCGGTGATCGACCGCACCATGCCGATGGCCGAGTTAAAGGCCGCCTACGCCCACATGGGCTCGCGCGGGGTGATGGGCAAACTGGTGATGACCAACCCCTGACGTGCCGGGCGGTCGGCCCTGGACGGGGACGGCCGCCGCGGTTCAGGCGGAGGCTGGGGGCGGGTTCAGGAAGCGCTCGGCCAGCACCTCGGGCCGCAGCGGGCGCGCGAAGTGGTAGCCCTGCGCATAGGTGCACTTGAGGTGGCGCAGGCGCTGCGCAATTGACTCGGTCTCCACCCCTTCGGCCAGCACATGCAGGCCCAGGCTCAGCGCCAGCGAGATGATGCCGCGCACGATGGCCGCGTCTTCGGGGTCGTCGATCACGTCGCGGACAAAGGACTGATCGATCTTGATCTTGTCGAACTTGAAACGGCGCAGGTAGGCGAAGCTCGAGTACCCGGTGCCAAAGTCGTCAATGGACAGCGCCACGCCCAAGGCCTTGAGCTGGCGCAGGGTGTTCATCACCGCCTCACCGTCGTGCAGCAGCACGCTCTCGGTCAGCTCCAGCTCCAGGCGGGCCGGGTTGACGCCCGAGACCATCAAGGCCTCCTCGACCTGCTCCAGCACCACTCCGCGCTGGAACTGGCGTGCCGACAGGTTGACCGCCAGCATCAGGTCCCCATGCCCGGCCTCGTGCCAGCGCTGCAGTTGCTGGGTGGCCGTGAGCAGCACCCAGCGCCCCAGCGATTCGATCAGGCCCGAGTCCTCGGCCAGCGGGATGAACACCCCGGGCGGGATCGCGCCGCGCTCCGGGTCGTCCCAGCGGCACAAGGCCTCCACACCAACCATGCGGCCGGTGGCCAGCTCGATCAGGGGCTGGTATTCCAGGCGCAAGGCCTCGCGCTCGATGGCCAGGCGCAGCGAGGCCTCGAGCTGCAGGCGCTCGAGTGCGGCCTCGTTCATGCTGGCGGTGGCGAACTGGTAGGCCGCGCGCCCTTCGCGCTTGGCCGCGTACATGGCGGCGTCGGCGCGACCAAACAAGGTGTCAAAACTGTCGCCGTCCGAGGGGTACATGGCGACCCCGATGGAAATCGACACATTGACCGGCAAGCCCCCAAAGGTGACCGGCTGGGCCACCGCGTCCATGGTGGCCTGCGCCAGGTGCGCGGCGTCGGCCGTGCCTTTGATGCCGGACTGCAGCAGCACGAACTCATCGCCACTGAGGCGGCCCACCACGGCCTGCCCGCCCGCGAACTGGGACAGGCGCTGCCCCACCTCACGCAGCAGGAAGTCGCCGGCCGCGTGGCCCAGCGAGTCGTTGAGGGTCTTGAAGTTGTCGATGTCCACCACCAGCAGGGCCAGGCCGTCGGTGTTGGCGCGTGCGCGCTCCAGTGCGGCCTGCGCATGCAGGGCCACCTGCGTGCGGTTGGGCAGGCCGGTGACGATGTCCTGGGTCGACAGGTAGGCGATTTTTTCCTCGGCCGCCTTGCTGGAGCTGAGGTCGGAAATCGCCGCCACGTAATGGGTGATCTCGCCGCTGGCCCGGTGGCGCAGCGCCGACAGGGTCAGGCGCTGCGGGAACACCTCGCCGTTCTTGCGCCGGTTCCAGACCTCGCCGGTCCAGCGCCCCTGCTCGTGCACCTCGCTCCAGATGTGGGCCTGGAACTGGGCGTCGTGCTGACCATCGGCCAGCAGCGTGACCTGGTGCCCCACCAGCTCATCGCTGCGGTAGCCCGTGATCTCACAGAAGGCCACATTGGCCATCATGACCTCATGCTGGGCGTCGCTGATCAGGATGCCGTCCGAGCTTTGGTCCAGCACGCGGCCGGCCAGCTCCAGCTTGGTGGCGGCCGTGCGTTGGTCGGTAACGTCGCGGCGGATCACCAGCATGTGCAGGCGCTCGTCATTGGCCCCGAAGGTGGGCACCCGCACCACGTCGAAGGAGCGCTGGGCCCCGTGCAGGTCCACCGCCACCTCCTGCACATGCGAGACCCGACCCGACTGCCAGGTGGCCTCTTCGTTCAGGGCACTGAGGCGCAGCGACTCGGCCATCGGCAGCCCGAGGTTGGACAGGTCGAGGTTGGTCTTGCCGATGGCGTCCTTTTCGGTCAGGCCCAGCACGGCCAGCGACGCCGGGTTGGTCAGCAGCCAGCGGCCCTGGCCGTCCTTGAGGTAGACCATGTCGGGCAGGTGACGGAACACCGAGCGCAGCAGGCGGTCGCGGCCGCGCAAGACCTGTTCGGTGGCCAGGCGGCGGCTGACGTCCGCCCCGGTGAGCCAGAAGATGCGCTCGCCCGAACTGGCGGGCGGCAAGGGGATGCTGGTCCACGAAAAGCGGCGCTTCTGACCATTGCGGCAGGTGAAGGTCCACTCGAAATCACGGCACTGGGTGCCCAGCGGTGCCAGCTCCTCCAGCTTGCGGCTCAAATAGTCTGGGTCGGGGCACAGCAGGGTCAGGCCCACCGGGCTGCTCAGCAGGTCGGCCGACTGGTAGCCCAGGGCCTGCTCGGCGGCCCGGTTCCAGAACAGCAGGCGCGGCGAGCGGTCAATCAGCAGCGCCATCACCGGTTGTGGCCACTGGGCCAGCAGCGCCTGGTGCAGCACGCCAACGCTGGCCACATCGGACATCGCGTCGGCCGCCACGGCCGCGGGCGGTGGATCGGGCAGCTCGAACGCCAGGAAATCAGGTTGGGTTTCGGCCCCTTCGCCGTCGGGCAAGGGCGACAGCGATTGCGGCAGCGTGGCCTCGGCAAAGTCCGCCTGCTCGCCCAGGAAAGGGTCGTCGGAGTAGGACCTGGATGACTTGGGAGGGTGCCGCATGGTGTTACGTACTGTAATGTACGCCGGGGCCTCTGAAAACGGGAAGCCGGCGATTCAGTGCGCCGCCTGTGGCGGATTTCACCACGGTGGGCCGCCTCGCCGGCCTGGCCTCAGCGGGCGTCCCGGTCGGGGGGCGCGGGCGGGCTGGGCGGGCGGGCGCTGAGCTGCCCCAGCGTCCAGCCCGATGGGTCTTGTCCCAAGGGCGTGGGATCGACCCGCTGCGACCGGTAGATGCCACTCCAGCCCGAGACCCGAAAGCTGATCGAGCACGCCAGCAAGGCATACATGCCGATTTCCACCCCAAACACCTCCATCGCCATCAGCGTGCAGGCCAGCGGGGTGTTGGCAGCGCCGGCGAACACGGCGACAAAGCCCAGGGCCGCCATCATGCCCATGGGCATGTGCAGCCACGGTGCCAAGGCGTTGCCCAAGGTGGCACCGATGTAGAACAGCGGCGTCACCTCGCCCCCCTTGAAGCCGGCGGCCAGAGAAAACACGGTGAAGCCCATCTTGCCGACAAAGTCCCAGGGGGACAGCGGCTGCTGAAAGGCCTCGACCAGCACCGGGATGCCCAAGCCCGCGTAGCGCCAGGCCCCACCCCACCAGAACAAGACCGCCAGCACGGCGCCCCCCAGCGCGGTGCGCCACGGCGCATCAGGCACCCATTGCTTGAAGCGGGCTCCCAGCCACTGGGTGCCCTGGGCAAAGCCGCGCGCCACCAGGCCAAACAGCACCGCGGCCAGCACCACCGCCAGCACCGACCCCACGCCCAGGGGCGCCACGGGGCCCAGTGTGTAATGCGTGTGGTGCGCGCCCCAGGCCGTGCACACCTGGTCGCCCACCAGGGCTGCCACGGTGCAGACCAGCAAGGCGTCGTGGCGCAAACGCCCCAGCACCAGCAACTCGAGCGCGAACACCGCGCCCGCCAGCGGGGTGCCAAACACCGAGGCAAAGCCCGCGCTGATGCCTGCCAGCAACAAGAGGCGGCGCTCGCGCGGGTCCAGACGCAGGCGTTGGCTCAGTTGGTCGGCCAGCGCACCGCCCATCTGAACGGCGGTGCCCTCGCGCCCCACCGACGCGCCCCCAAGGTGCGAGGCCCAGGTGCTGAGCAGCACCAGCGGCGCCATGCGCAGGGGCACCGGGCGCTGAGCCTCCTGCTGCACCTCGTCGATCAGCAGGTTGATGCCGGGCTCGACCGACTGCCCCCAGCGCAGGTACACCCAGGCCGTGACAAAGCCCAGCACCGGCAGGCTGAAGACCAGCCACCGGTGCGACTCCCGCAGGCCCGTGACTTGGTCCAGGCCCCAGAGGAACAAGGCCGAGGCCGAACCCGCCAAGGCCCCGGCCAGACAGGCCAGGAGCAGGCCCTTGATCAGGACGGGGAGCTGGGACAGCGGTGCGGGAGGCTGAGGGGGCATCTGGGCTCCAGGGCAGGCAACGGGGGCGGTTTGGCGTCGGAATTCTCACACGGATGACCCGGGCCGTGCGCCCTGCCCCGGACCGTGCAGTCACCCAGGCCCGCCGCCGCCACGCGACGGCGCCACCGTCAGCGCGTCAGGCCCCCGAGGCTTGGGCGCGTTCGCGGCGCAGCCACAGCCCATCCAGCCCCATCATCAGCAGCACCGACAAGCCCGTCAACGGCATCAGCACGCCGCCCAGCAGCATCAGCCCCGCCAGGCCCAGCGTGGCGCCCGGGGTCCGGGGCCGGGGCGGCACGCCCAATTGGCCGCGTGGCCGGCGCCACCACCACATGGGCAGGGCCGCCAGACACAGCAACACGGTCAGGGCGCACACCGCGGCCAGACCCCAGCGGTTCACCGCGCCGAACTCTTGCCCCAGGTGCACGTTGATGCCCCACTCCAGCGCCCGCGCCGCGGCGCCGTAGTCCGACCAACGCATGTCGATCAGGACCCGGCCGTCGTAGGCATCCAGGTGGACCACGCGCTGCTGCGCCAGGTCGGCGGGGTAGACCGACGCGGTCCAGACCCCGCTGGGGCCGCGCGGGGCGCTGAGGTGCCAGCCCGGCGCCAGGCCCAGGACTTCCACCCGGGGCCAGAGCTGGTCCAGTGTCAGCGGCGGCAGCAGGCGCTCCACCCCGGGCGCAGGCGCCGACTGAGGCAACTGCGCCAGCGAGGTGCTCCAACTGGCCTCGGTCACATCGGCCAGGCGTTCGGTCGACAGGGGCAGGTTCACGCGCAGGCCGCTGGGATAACCCCAGTGGCTGCTGTTGGCCCACTGGTTGATCTGGGCTCCCAAGAACACCGACCACGGCAGGCCGGTGAGCGCCAGCAACAACAGCACCCCACCCACCCCCAGGCCGGTGAGCGCATGCAGGTCACGCCAGAACACCCGCTGTCCGGGCCGCCCGCGCACCGACCACACGCCCTGTCGGCGGCCACGCGGCCACCACAGGTACAGCCCCGTCAACACCAGCAACACCGTCCAGCCCGCGGTGATCTCGATCAGCGCACGCGCCCACGGGCCGACCAACTTGAGGCTGTGCAGGCGCCGCAAGGTCCAGCCCAGGGTGCTGCGCTCGGGCAGAGCCCCCAGCACACGGGCGTCGCGGGGGTCCAGGTAGACCCACCGTTTGGCGCCGTCTGCGGTCTTCAGCTCCACCCGGGCCGACTGGCCTGGCGCGGTGGGCCCGGTCACGCCCAGCAACGTGCCGGGGTGGGCCTGCTGGGCGGCCCGCACCCAGTCTGCCGGTCCCGCCGACGCCGCGCCGTCGTGCGGGGCCGTGGTGCCAGGCACCCGCATCAGGTCGGCGTGAAAACGGTCGTCGAGCGCCTGATGGAACAGGTACAGGCCACCCGTCAGCGCCAGCCAGAGCACCCAGGGCAGCGCCAACAGGCCCGCATAGAAATGCCAGCGCCACACGACCCGGTAGAGATCGCCTTGCCGGGTCGGCGCGGGGCTGTCGGCGCCCCCGGGCGCTGAAGGTGCGGCCGCCGCCATCAGTAGGTCCAGGCCAAGGTGGCGTAGAAGGCCCGACCATCGCCCGGCGCAAAGCCCCAGGAGCCGCTGTCGTACCAGACGTAGTCGTAGCGGCGGTTGGCCAGGTTGCGCACCTGCAGCTGCAGGTTCAGGCCACGCTGGATCTGCCAGCGCGCGCTGAGGTTGAGCAGCACGTTGCCCCCGTACTTGCCCAGGGTGTTGGTGCGCTCCACGTAGTAGCTGCCTTGCGCCGTGCCCCAGGCGGACAACTTCCAGTCTGGACTCAGCTGGTAGTCAGCCCCCACCGAGGCCAGGTAGTGCGGGACGTTCTCGACCTCCTTGCCCAGGGTCGTCGGGGCACTGGGGTCGGGCGCGGTGATGCGGGCTTCCTGGTGCGCGTAATTGGCCCAAACCGAGCCACGGCTGTCCGGCCGCCATTGGGCCTGCAGGTCGTAGCCGCGTCGCTGGGTGCGGCCGATGTTGCCCAGCCCGCCCGGATCGGGCAAACCGTCCACCCCCAGGGTGCGAGCCACCTCACCAGAGGCCTTCTGTTCCCAATAAGCCACCCGCCCTTCCATGCCGGGCGCGGGGCTGAACTTCAAGCCCAGCTCCCAGCCGTCGTTGAGCGAAGCCTGCAGGTCACGGCTTTGGGTGGTGGCTCGGTAGCTGTCGATGCCCGTGCCTATCTGGAAGCTGCGCCCCAGGTTGGCGTACACGCTGGCCTGCTGCCAGGGCGCATACACCACACTGAGCTTGGGCTGCGGGATGGTGCCGTACGCGTTGATCGGTAGCGTGGTGCCCGCCAGGCGATCGCGGAACTGACCACTGAACTGGTCCACGCGCAGGGCGGGCACGATCTTCAGGGTGTCGGTGGGCCGCACCACGGCCTGCACGTAAGCGCCTGTGCTGTTGAGGCTGAAATCCCAGTCGCGGAACTGCGAGGTGCGCACCCGCTCCACGGTGCGGTAACGCTGGCTGACATTGGTCTGGCGCTGGTAGTCCACCCCGCCTTCCAGCACGAACTCGCGGGCCCAGGTCACGCTGGGGCGCCAGGTCAGGGTGCTGATGATCCCGGTCTGAGCCTCTTCCGAGTCACGCTCCTGCTGCACGCCCGCCTGGGTGAAGCGCACCCAACGTTGGTTGCTGTACTCGTTGCGGTAGGCCCGTGTGCTCGAGGACAACTGACGCCCCAGCTCGGAATCAAAGTACAGACCAAGCTGGTTGGTGTGGCGCGTGCTGCGGTCTGCCGCGGCGTAGCTGGGCGACGAGCGCGGCGCGCTGGCGGCCGCCGACGCGCTGAGGTAGCCCGCCTCCAGGGCGTCGTTCTCGTAGTGGCGCAGGCTCATGCCCAGGCGCTGCGCACCGTCCTCGGTGGTGTAGAACCATTTGCCGGCCACGGCCAGCTTGCGCGCCTGGGCGTGGTCGCGGTAACCGTCGGATTCGCGCGAGGCGACCAGGTAGTTCTGCGTCCAGCCCCCCGACTCAATCCCCTTGGCCAGCTGCACTTCGCGCGTGCCAAAGCTGCCCACCGTGGTGTTGAGCTGGGTCTCGTTGCCGCCCTGGCGCGTGAACACCTGGGCATTGCCGGCGATGTTGTGCAGGCCATAGCGCGGATCGTTGGTGCCCCGCACGATCTCGATGCGCTCGATGTCGAGCGGAAACACCGCGTCCAGAAAGGGCATGCCGCCCGCGTTGTCGTTCGACGGAATGCCGTCGATCAGCAGCTTGACCGCGTTGATGCGGCCCTCACCATTGAAGCCGCGGAACGAAAAACGCCCCGCGTCCGTGCCCTGGCGAAACGGTGTCACCAGCACGCCGGGCGCGCGCTGCATCAGCTCCCAGCTGAAGTCGACCGACTGGTCTTGCACCTCGGGGCCGCCCAGGACGTCAACCGAACTCAGCACATTGCGCGACGGCAAGGGGCCTTGGGCCCGATCCGAAACCTCGACCGTGCCCAGGGTGAGCGTGGAATCTCCGGCGGCCACCGATTGGGCCCAGGCCGACAGGCCCGGCAGGGCCAGCAGCAGCGCCCCGACCAGAGGGCGCAGTTGCCCCCGTGGGCTGCGGTGAACAGAAACCGAACAAGAAAAAGAAACGCGTTGAATCATGGTTCAGAAAACAGTGCGGGTCGCCGCCAGGGCGGCGCACCCTGCCCCGCAGCCCAGGCCGAGGGGCGTTGTGTGGGACTGCGCAGCGAGCAAGGGCGGGCACCGCCAGGGGGCGAGCCTCAGCCGACAGCACAGCGCAGCCAGGAACAAGAGGAGGAAGCAACACGCGCCCCAGCCCTGCGGGCAGCACACCGCCAGGGCCGTGGTCGCTCAGGCCAAGGTGGGGGGGCCGCGGGGCGGCAGCGGGGCCGCGGTGAGCAGGGCCATCCGGGCCGCCGGGATGCTCTGCAGCCGGTACGCCAGGGGCGACGCCAACCGCGGCAGCCAGGGCGCGGGCACCGGGGGCAGTCCCGGGCTGATGCACAGCGGGCAATCCAGGCTGTGCGCAGCCCCCGCCAGCGCGGTGGGCTCGGCGCCGTCCACCGCCCCCGGGTCATCGAGGGGCAGGAGCTTCAAGGCACCATTGGCCGCACAGACCAACTGCAGGGTCTGCGGCGCCACCCAAGGTGAGGACACCGCCACCCCGAAGGCGCCAACGAACCACAGCAGAAGAAGCCGGGTCAAAAAGCGGGCGCTGCGCAGACGGTGCATACCGAAGATTATCCACTCAACACGCGCGTTCGTCGGATCCCGCCCCATACCCTGCGCTGACCCAGTCCGGTCAACGCACGCCGGCCAACCGGGCCGGCCCACACAGCCAAGCGGCTGCGCAGTGCCCCCTGCCAGCCTGGGTGCCCGGCGAAGCCAAGGGCCGCCTGCAGTCGAAAAAAAGCCCGGCCCTGCTGCCAGGTCCGGGCTCTGAAACAGCCGCCTCAGCGCTCGCGCGCCTGGGCCGTGCCGTGCCGATCAAGGGCTGGGGCCGCCCCGCGGCCCCGCCTCACTCAACCCTTCAGCTTGATCTGCGAAGGAGCGGCGGTCAGGTAGCCGACCGCGGCGCTGAAGCGGTTGTTGTAGTTGGCGCGCACCAGCGGGTCCAGCGTGGTCTTGACCTTGTCGTGCAGACCGGTGCCGCTGGCGTTGGTGATCCAGTCACCCGGGTGCTGGAAGTTGGCCGTGATGTAGGTCCAGCCGTTGAGGTCATCGACCACGCCCAGGCCGGTCGACTCAGCGCCCGAGGGCATCGAGGCGAGGCGGCTCAGCACCTTGGTGTCGACGTTATAGGCCCACAGGAAGTTGTTGACGTGGTAGGAGCTGTCTTCACCGATGAACAGGGTGCGCAGCTTCTCGGAGAACTTGATGTTGTCCGGGGCACCGATCTTGTCGGGGTTGGCCAGGTTGCCCAGGGCGTCCGCCGTGGCCAGGTCCTCACCGACCAGCAGGGTCTTGGTCACCGACGGCACCCATTCGCTGTTGATGGCGCCACCGGCGGTGTCCTTTTGGCTGCCCGTCAGGGTGTGGGCCAGGATGCCACCCGCGTTCAAGGCCTTTTCGATGGTGATGTTGAAGGCGCCGTCCCAGGCGGCGTTGTTGCGCACCATCGAGCTCTGCATGTTTTGCAGGGCCGAGTAGGCGACCTTGTCCTTGATGTTGACGGTCGTGCCTTCCATCTTGGTGAAAGCCATCGAACCGCCCTTCAGGGCCGCGTAGCGGTGGGTTTCCAGGAAAGCCGCGGCCTTGTCCATGCCGGCCTTCAGGCGCACCCACTCGACCTTGCCGCCGATGCGGATCTGGGTGTACGTGGCGTCCTTGGGATCGGTGGTGGCGCGGTCAAAGATGTCGGTGGGCTTGACGGTGTTGGCCAAGGCCAGGATCTCGGCGCTGGTGGCCGAGCCCAGCTTGATCCAGCTCACGGCAGCGCCGGCGCCAGCGGGGTCCAGCGACCAGCCCGTGCCGTACTTGGCCACATACAGCGTGCCCGAGGACAGGTCTTTTTCGCGGTCGGCCACGAACATGAACAAGCCGCTGTTGGTGGCGTCATCGCCCATCAGCGCCGTGCGGTTGTCCGGCATCACCTGGATCAGCTCGTGCGAGATGCGGCCCATGCAGTAATGCTTCTTGATGCTGCCGGTGCCGTCGGGGTTGACCGTCACTTCGGGCATGTGGCCGTAGTGGTAGGGGTTGGCCTTGGTGGCGTCACCATACAGGTTCTTGCTGTAGGCCTGGAACATGGTGTTGCTGGCGATCGTGAAGGCGTCCGGCTCGTACTCTTCGCTCGACAGGTGGGTGTCCCAGGGCGAGAGGCTGCTGGCGCAGGTGATCCACAGGCCATTGACGCTGGAGGTGTCCACATTGCTGTACTTCAGCAGGGTCAGCTTGCCGGTGGCCGGGTCCTGGTCGAGGGTCAGCACGGCGATCGGCGACGGCAGCTTGCCGTACATGTCGGTCACGCCGTCTTGCGCCCAGGTGGTGTATTCAAACTGCACCACGGCGTAGACCACATTGCCCTTGGCACCCGAGACGGTCGACGCGGCGCTGAGCTTGAGCAGCGACATGCCATCCGGCGAATCGGAGAAGAACTGGCGCTCTTTGCCCGCCACCGTGGTGTCGATGATGGCCTTGTTGTTGATGTCGAAATACGCACCGGCCAGCACTGTGCCGCCCTTGCCGTCCGGCACTTGGGTACCGGTCAGGAAGAAGGGTTGGTAGGCCAGGGTGTAGACGCGCTCTTCACCATTGGTCAGGCTGACCTTGAGGGTCGAGCCCACCTTGGTGGTGGCCATGTCGGCCGGGTTGGCCAGGCTGGGGGCCGCCATGCCGGTGAAGCTGGCGCTGAGCATGGAAACAATCGACGACGTGCCGCCGCTGCCGCCACCGCAGGCGGTCAGCATGGAGGCCATGCTGGCCCCAGCCAGGGGCAGCATGGGCGCACTGGCAAACATCTTGAGCAGGTGACGACGCGAAGAGGTGTGGGACATGTTCTAGGACTTCCTGATGACTGCCAGAGCGTGGCAATTTGTTAAAACAACGTAAAGAGATTGTTGGGTCTGTTGATGAAAGTTCAGTGACAAAGGGGCGGGACATGGGCGTGAAATCCAAACTCGCCCGGGCTGGGACGCGCAAGGTGGTCCCTCTCGCAACACAGCGCGCCGAGCCCCGAGGCGGGCCGAGGGCACGCCCTGGGCCGACCTGCTGGCGCCCCCCCACCGGCGAGGGCCCCGCGCAGCCACCGGGGGCACCGGTGGTCTGCATGAAAATCAACCCGCCTGATCCGGTTCGCCGGTAGCAGCCTGTCGACAATAGAGGCCGTCAACACCTCGCCAGAAGCAAGCCCCACCATGGAATGGACCCCCGTCGTATTTGTGACCTTCAAGCTGCTCGTGCTTGGGATCGGGATGTTTTTTGCCATCAAGTGGCATTACGACCAAGGCAAGAAGCGTGAGAACGAGCGCCGGGTGGTGCTGCGCGCCAGTGTGCAGGTGGTGGTGGTCTTTCTGATCTCGCTGCTGGCCCTGGCCGCCCTGACCTGGGACCTGGCCAAGACCCTGGGCCTCGACCTGACCTGGCCCTGAGCACCGGCATGGGCACCGGCATGGGCACAGGCCTGGGCACAGGCCTGGGCACCGGTCTGGGCACCGGTCTGGGCACAACATCGCAGGTTCGGCCGGCGACCGTGGCCGCCTGGCTGCCCCAGCCCCTGCTTTCAAGCCTCCGGCCCAGACCAGCGCCTCAAGACCGTCCCAGCTGAGGCTTGCCCGACAGCGTGGAGAAGCGGCTCAACGGCCCCAGCTCGGCGGTGGCGGCCAGCACCGCGGGGGCCAGTTGGTGCAGGCGGTCCAGGGTCAGGCGCTGCTTGGGGCCGGCGATGCTGACCACGCCCACGGTTTCCTGGCCCCGCACCACGGGGGCGGCCAGGGCGGTCATGCCGGGGGCAAACACCTCGTCGATCACCGCGTAACCGCGTACCCGCGCCACCTGCAGCATCGCCAGCAAGGCCTGCACCGTGGTGGGGGCGTTGGGGCCATAGGCTTTGGGGCTGCCAAAACCTTGCTGACTGACCAGGGCCAGCGCACGTTCGTCACTGAGCGTGAGCAGCCAGGCATGGCCCGAGGCCGTGCAGGACAAGCGCGCATCCATGCCCATGTCGGGGTCGTAACGCAGGCCCATGCGGGTGCCCTGCGACTTGGCCACCCAGACCAAGCGGTCGTCATCGACGATCGACAGCCGCACCAGTTCGCCCGACGCCTTGGCCAGCCGCTCAAGGATGGGTTCGGCAATGTCCACGATGCCCTTGCTGCTGAGCAGCTCCAGCCCCATCGAGGCGATCTTGGCCGTCAGCACATAGGCCCCCTGTTGGCGCACCTGGCGCACATAGCCGCGGCGGCACAGCTCGCTCAACAGCCGGTGGCAGGCACTGTGCGGCAGGTCCAGCTCGTCGGCCAGCGCCGTCAAGGCCATGCCCTCGGGCTGGCCACACAGGTGTTCCAGCAAGGCGAGTCCGCGGTCCAGGGCCAGGGTCATGGGGCAATTCCTGCAGGTCAGGGGTGGCGGCGGCGGCCCGAGGGGCTGCGGTTTGAACGCCGGGGCGCTTTTGATTTTCCATTATATGAAAAGCGTTTCCAGTTTGGAATGGGGGATGGGCGGGCTCCCCACAATCGGCGCCATTCCCCCCCAAAGGTCACCATGACGCACCCTCTCTTCATCCTCAACGGGTCCAACCTCAACATGCTGGGCACGCGTGAGCCGAGCCTGTACGGCACCACCACCCTGCCTCAAATTGAAGCCGCCTCGCGCCGCCTGGCCGACTCGCTGGGCCTGGCGCTGGACTTCCGCCAGACCAACCACGAGGGCGTGATGGTGGATTGGATTCAAGAAGCCGCGCAGCAAGAGGCGGCCGTGATCATCAACCCGGCGGGCTTCTCGTTTGGTTGCGTCCCGGTGCTGGACGCACTGAAACTGCTGCGCCAACCCCTGATTGAGGTGCACCTGACCAACATCCACCAGCGGCCCGCGCCGTACACACATTCATTGGTGTCGCAAGCGGCCCAAGGTGTGATTTGTGGGCTGGGTCCTCAGGGCTACTTGCTGGCGGTGCGCGCGGTGGCCGAAAAACTGGGCCTCGTGCCCGCCTCGTTCTGATCCAACCGAGGCCCACCGATGCCAGCGCCCTGGTTCCACAGCCCCACGGCCCCCCAGGAGGACCTGCCATGGCCCTGCTAGGTCACGCCGCCCTCGCCATGTGGTGGGAGGTCGCACACAGTGTGCGCGACGAACTGACCGACTGGCATGCCCACGAACACTGGCCCGAGCGCCTCGCGATCCCGGGCTTCCTGCGCGCCTCGCGCTGGACCGAGGTCGGCGGTGACTGCTTCTTCGTGCTGTACGAACTGGCCGACCCTGCGGTGCTGGCCTCGGCCCCGTATGTGGCACGCCTGAAAGCCCCCACGCCTTGGTCCACCCGCATGATGCCCCTGCACCGGCACATGGTCAGGAGCCAGTGCCGGGTGCTGGTGAGCCGGGGGGCCATGACGGGCGCGCACGCGGTGACCCTGCGTTGCTCAGCCGCCACGGCCCAGGCCGAGGTGCTGACAGGGCAACTCAGCGCCCTGGCAGAACGGGCCGCCCGGCAGCCGGGCACCGTGGGCCTGCACGTGTTGCGCCACGAGGCCCCCGCCCTGGCCGCCACCACCGAACAAAAGATCCGGGGCCTGGCCGACGGCGCCGCCGACTGGGTGATCATGGTCAGTGGCTACGACCCGGCGGCGTTGCAGCGCTGGGCCGAGACCGAGCTGGCCGACCCGGCGCTGGCGGCCCTGGGCTTCGGGCCCGCCCCCCTGCGGCAGGCCTTCACGCTGGCCTACACCGCCAGCGCGGCCGACCTGCGCTGAACCGAGCCCCCGTTTGGCCCCATCCGGACACCCCGCTTTTCCATTCCACCATGACTTCAGGAGACAAGCCCATGAAAAAGACCCTCATCCAACTGGCCGCCGCGTGCAGCCTCGTGCTAGCCAGCACCGCCGCCCTGGCGCAGGATTTTCAAGACCGCACCCTCAAACTGGGCCACCTCAACAACACCGACCACCCCACCAGCCTGGGCGTGAAGAAGTTTGCCGAATTGGTCAGCAGCCGCAGTGGCGGCAAGATCAAGGTGACTGAGTTCGCCAGCAGCCAATTGGGCAACGAACTGCAGCAACAGTCCGCCTTGATGGGCGGCGTGCAGGAGATGCTGGTGGCCTCCACCACCTCGCTGGCGGGCATCGTCAAAGAGTTCGGCCTGCTGGATTTTCCGTTCCTGTTCAGCCACCCGCGGCAGGCCGACGCGATGGTGGACGGGCCGCTGGGCGCCCTGCTCAAGAGCCGGCTGAACGACAAAGGCATCGTGGTGCTGGGCTTCTTTGACCTGGGCTTTCGCAACGTGACCAACAGCAAGCGCCCCATCACGCGGGGCGAAGACCTCGACGGCCTGAAACTGCGGGTGATCCCCAACCCCGTGTTTGTGGAGACCTTCAAGACCTTCAAGGCCAACCCCCTGCCCTTGCCTTTTGCCGAGCTCTACGGCGCCCTGGAGAGCAAGACCGTGGACGGCCAGGAGAACCCCTACGCGGTGATCCTCTCGAGCAAGCTCTACGAGGTGAACAAATACGTCAGCGAGACCAACCACGTCTACGCGACCAACCCGATCCAGGTCAGCAAGAAGTTCTGGGACAAGCTGAATCCGGCCGAGCAAAAGCTGCTGCAGGAGGCGGCCACCGAGGCGCAGAACTACCAGCGCGGGGTCAGCCGCGAGGTGTCGGCCAAGGCGGTCAACGAACTCAAGGCCAAGGGCATGGTGTTCAACACCCTCTCCGAGCCCGAACAGCAGCGCATGCGCAACGAGGTGCGGCCCGTGCACGACAAGTTCGCCGCCTCGTACGACCCGGCTGTGGTGAAGCTGTTCAAGAGCGAACTGGAGCGCGTCTCCAAGCTCTGAACCCGGCGCAGGGGGCGGCGTGCCGCCCCCGCCGCTCAAGCGGCCGCACGCTGCCCACCAAAAAAACACCCCGCCTTGCGGTGCAAGCGGGGTGTCGGCGGGGTCGGGCTAGGCGAGGCTGGGCCGGCGGCCGCGGCCGCTCAGGCCGTGCTCAGGCGTCCATCTGGGCGATCATGACGTCGCCAAAGCCCGAGCAGCTGACCTGGATCGCGCCTTCCATGAGGCGGGCAAAGTCATACGTCACGCGCTTGCTCTGCACCGCGCCTTCGAGCGCGCGGATGATCAAATCAGCGGCCTCGGTCCAGCCCAGGTGGCGCAGCATCATCTCGGCCGACAGGATCTCGGAGCCCGGGTTGACGTAGTCCTTGCCTGCGTAGCGCGGCGAGGTGCCATGGGTGGCTTCAAACATCGCCAGGGTCTCGGACAGGTTGGCGCCGGGGGCGATGCCCATGCCGCCCACCTGGGCCGCCAGGGCGTCCGAAATATAGTCGCCGTTGAGGTTCAGCGTGGCCACCACGCTGTATTCGGCCGGGCGCATCAGGATCTGCTGCAGGAAGGCATCGGCGATGCTGTCCTTGATGACGATGTCCTTGCCGTTCTTGGGGTTCTTGACACGCACCCACGGGCCGCCGTCGATCAGCTCGCCACCGAACTCCTTGACCGCCAGGTCATAGGCCCAGTCGCGGAAGGCGCCTTCGGTGAACTTCATGATGTTGCCCTTGTGCACGATGGTCACGCTGGGCTTGTGGTTGTCGATGGCGTACTGGATCGCCTTGCGCATCAGGCGCTCGGTGCCTTCGCGCGACACCGGTTTCAGGCCAATGCCCGAGGTGTTGGGGAAGCGGATCTTGTTGATGCCGAACTCATCGTGCAGGAACTTGATGAGGCGCTTGGCCTTGTCGCTTTCGGCCTCGAACTCGATGCCGGCGTAAATGTCTTCCGAGTTCTCGCGGAAGATCACCATGTTGGTCTTTTCGGGCTCCTTGAGCGGCGACGGCACGCCCTTGAAGTACTGGATGGGGCGCAGGCAGACGTACAGGTCCAACTCCTGGCGCAGCGTCACGTTGAGCGACCGGATGCCCCCGCCCACCGGCGTGGTCAGCGGGCCCTTGATCGACACCACGTAATCGCGCACCGCGTGCAGGGTTTCGTCGGGCAGCCAAACGTCGGGGCCGTAGAGCTGGGTGGATTTCTCACCCGCGTAGACCTCCATCCAGTGGATCTTGCGCTGACCGCCATAGGCCTTGGCCACGGCGGCATCCACCACCTTGATCATCACGGGCGTGATGTCGCGGCCGGTGCCATCGCCTTCGATGAAGGGGATGATGGGCTGGTCGGGCACGTTCAGGGTTTTGTCCGCATTGACCGTGATCTTCTGGCCTTGCGCGGGAACCTGGATGTGCTGGTAGCTGGACATGAACTTGCGACTCCGATGGAAGCTGATGCGAGGGGCTCAGCAGGTGTGAAAAAACCTCAAAGATTCTAGCGGTAAAACCTTTCCCGCTCCGGGGCCCGAGTGGCCCGCCGGGGTCGCCCACGGGACGCGCCGCAGGCCCGCCCGCCCACACCGTCGCCCGAAGGACGCAGGCCACCGGTGGCGGCAGCGCACGGCCCGGCTGCCCCCTTCGAATTGGGCCAAAATGCGGCGTCGGGGCCCCGCCGCGCTGCCGCCTCGAGGCCCTGTTGCTGCCCTTTGCTTGTCCGACCAGGAACCCTGCCCATGCTGCCGATTCGCCGCGCCCTGCGCCACGCCTTCCTTGCTGCCACCCTGACCGCCCTGCTGCCGCTGGGCGGCGCCAGCGCCTGGGCGCAGGAAGGGCCCCAACTCAACCTGCCACGCCTCAAGCTCGGTGCGGGCATGTACCAGATCGATGTGCAGGTGGCGAGCAGCGCGCTCGAGCGCCAGATCGGCCTCATGAACCGCAAAGACATGCCGCAGCACGAAGGCATGCTGTTCGTTTTTGAAGTGCCTGCGGTGCAGTGCTTCTGGATGAAGAACACCCTGCTGCCGCTGACCGCGGCGTTCGTGGCCGACGATGGCACCATTGTCAACTTGGCAGACATGAAGCCGCAGACCACCGACTCGCACTGCAGCAGCCAGCCAGTGCGCTACGTGCTGGAAATGAACCAGGGCTGGTTCGCCAAAAAGGGCATCAAGGCCGGCCAGAAGCTGCGCGGCGCGCCTTTCGACGGCCGCTGAGTCGAGGCGGCCCGCGCACGCCCTGCCCCCTGCGGCGGCACCCACCCCATCGCCGGCCCGGCGCCCAGGCCGGGACCTGGCCCGGCCACAGCACCGCGGCCCGCGGCCGACAGGCCAGCCCCCGGTGCCCAGCCCCTAGCGCCGAGCCCCCGCGCCGAGCGCCGAGCGCCAAGCGGGCATGAAAAAACGGCCCGAAGGCCGTTTTCTGGGGCAGGCGACGCGTCAGCGTCGTCGCATCAGGCGAAGTTGGCTTCGGCGAATTCCCAGTTGACCAGCTTGTCCAGGAAGGTTTCCACGAACTTCGGACGCAGGTTGCGGTAGTCGATGTAGTAGGCGTGTTCCCACACGTCCACGGTCAACAGGGCCTTGTCGGCGGTGGTCAGGGGGGTGCCAGCGGCGCCGGTGTTGACGATGTCCACCGAACCGTCGGCCTTCTTCACCAGCCAGGTCCAGCCCGAACCGAAGTTGCCCACGGCGGACTTCACGAAGGCTTCCTTGAAAGCGGCGTAGCTGCCCCACTTGGCGTTGATGGCAGCGGCCAGGGCGCCCGAAGGTTCACCACCACCGGCGGGCTTCATGCAGCTCCAGAAGAAGGTGTGGTTCCAGATTTGGGCTGCGTTGTTGTAGATGCCGCCGCTGGAGGTCTTGACGATCTCTTCCAGGGTCTTGTTTTCGAACTCGGTGCCCTTTTGCAGGTTGTTCAGGTTCACCACATAGGCGTTGTGGTGCTTGCCGTGGTGGAACTCCAGGGTTTCCTTAGAGTAGTGGGGTGCCAGAGCGTCGATGGCATAGGGCAATGCGGGCAGGGTATGTTCCATGGTTTCCTCGTGTGGTTTATCGTGAAAAAACAACTTTGCTGGCGCATTGTAGGAACTAAATCGCCCAGCGATGCGACAGCGGCGCATCAACCTCGCACCGGGTCGGGTTGAGCGTCGACAGCCCCCGCGCCCAGGCCGCCCGGGCATGCCGGCGATCGCCACCAGCCCACCGTCCAAAGCCCACCCGCGGGCTTGGGACCCCACAACCCAGCCCCCCGCCCGCCGTGCCGCAGGCCCGCATCGAACCGGGCCTGCGGGTCGATCTGCGGCCGGGCCGCGCACCCCGCCTGGGTTCTCCCCCAGCGTGCCAGACCGCAAGCCCTCAGCACGGCCAAGTGCCGTGACAAGCGGCGCCAAATGGGGCTTTGGGCGCTCAAAGCCTTGTGTTTCAAGGCTTGGCGCCGGGTTGGCGACCAAGACTACTCCACAGGCCAGGCGCAGCGGCTGGCGCACGCCCCCGGGGCCAAAATCGCCCTCAAAGCCAAGGCCTGCGTTGTAAGTCCATGATTTCATTGACTATTTCATTGGTCATTTTTTAGTCAATCTGTTGAAACGCCCATTTGGCGCCGCTTCCCGGGGGGGCACAGTGGAGTTCTTCACAAAGTTATCCACAGATTCTGTGGGTGACTTGAGGGGCACAGCACCTGGCACCGCCTGTCGCGGCGGACGGGCAAAGCTCCGCCATAATCCGGGGCGAATCCTTACCCCGTGGGAGAGACGTTTTGTTGTCGATCATTCAAGCTGCAGGCTGGCCCATCTGGCCCCTCCTCGCCTGCTCCGTGCTGGCCGTGGCGCTCATCCTCGAGCGCTTCGTGAGCCTGAAAGTCTCCCGCGTGGCGCCGCCCAACCTGCTGGACGAAGCCCTGACGGTGTCGTCGCAAGGCATCCCGACCGCCGACGTGGTGCTGCAGCTGGAGCAGAACTCGGCGCTCGGCGAAGTGCTGGCCAGTGGCTTCAAGGCGCTGCACCAGAACCCGCATTGCAGCGAGGCCGATCTGCGGGCCGCCCTCGAAGGCACGGGGCGCAGCGTGGCCGCACGGCTGGAGAAGTACCTCAGCGCCCTCGGCACCATCGCCTCGGCGGCGCCGCTGCTGGGCCTGCTGGGCACGGTGATCGGCATGATCGAGATCTTTGGTTCCCAGGGCGGCAGCCCCGGTGTGGGCACGGGGGCCAGCAACCCTGCCCTGCTCGCCCACGGCATCTCGGTGGCGCTGTACAACACCGCGTTCGGGCTGATCGTGGCCATCCCGTCGCTGATTTTCTGGCGCTACTTCCGCAGCCGCGTCGACGCCTACCTGTTGACCCTGGAGCTGGCGGCCGAACGCTTTGCACGCCACCTCAGCAGCCTGCGGAAGTGAAGCGGCCATGAACTTTCGCCCGCGCCGCCAGGAAGAGCCCGAGATCAACCTGATCCCCTTCATCGATGTGTTGCTGGTGGTGCTGATCTTCCTGATGCTCTCCACCACCTACAGCAAGTTCACCGAGCTGCAGCTGCGCCTGCCCGAGGCCGAGGCGGAAACCCAGCGTGACCACCCTAAGGAAGTGATCGTCAGCGTCACCAGCGACGGCCGCTACGCCATCAACAAGGTGCCGGCAGGGCCAGGCAGCGAGGCCCTGGGCATGGCCCTGGCCGAGGCCGCCAAAGGCGGGCGCGAGTCGGTCGTGATCATCAGCGCCGACGCCAATGCGAGCCACCAATCGGTGATCACGGTGATGGAGGCGGCACGCCGCATCGGCCTGAGCCAGGTCACCTTCGCCACCCAGACGCCCGCGGGCGCCAAAGCGCGCTGAGGCGCTGAAGCGCCGCCCCATGGCCGACACGCCCCCCCCACCGTCCGATCACGGCCAGGCCTTTTTGCTGCGCCAGTGGCAGCGGCGTGGTTGGGTGCCCCGCCTGCTGTGGCCGGTGTCGGCCGTGCTTGGCGGCCTGGTGGCGCTGCGGCGCGGGCTGTACCGGCGCGGCTGGCTGCGCAGCGAACGCGTGCCCGCCGTGGTGCTGGTGGTCGGCAATGTGGTGGCGGGCGGTGCCGGCAAGACGCCAACCGTGCTGGCCGTGGTGGAACGGCTGCGCCAGCAGGGCCTGGCGGTGGGCGTGGTGTCGCGTGGCCATGGTCGCCACACCCGGGACTGCCGCGAGGTGCAAGCCCACAGCCTGGCCACCGAGGTCGGCGACGAGCCGCTGCTGATCCAGCGCCGCACAGGGGCCCCGGTGTTTGTGGCGCGGCGCCGCGCCGAGGCCGCGCGCGCCTTGCTGGCCGCCTACCCCGCCACCCGGGTCATCGTGTGCGACGATGGGCTGCAACACCTGGCCCTGCAGCGCGACATCGAACTCTGTGTGTTCGACGACCGGGGGGTGGGCAATGGCTGGCTGCAGCCCGCCGGGCCGCTGCGCGAAGCCTGGCCCCGGCCGGTGGACCTGGTCCTGCACACCGGTGAGCAACCTGCCTTTGCTGGCTACCGCGCCCAACGCCGGCTGGCCGCGCAGGCGGTGAACCGGCTGGGTGAGCAACGCCCCTTGGCCTCGCTGCGCGGCCATCCGCTGCATGCGCTGGCGGGCATCGCCCAACCCAACCGCTTTTTTGACATGCTGCGCGCCGCCGGCCTGCCGCTGGCCCGCTGCACCGCGCTGCCCGACCACCACGACTTTGGCCAGGGCCTGCCCCCGGCCGGCGCGCCCGAAGAGCTGTGGCTGTGCACCGAAAAGGACGCCCACAAGCTCTGGCCGCACTGGCCACAGGCCTGGGCCGTGCCGCTGGTGTTCGAGCCCGAACCAGCTTTCTGGGCCGACTTGCAGCCGCGACTGGCCGCGGCGCTATCATCGCTGCCTCCGGCTCCCCCCTCACCTTCACCCACTCCGCATGGACAGCAAACTTCTTGAACTGCTGGTCTGCCCTGTCACCAAGGGCCCTCTGACCTTCGACCCGGTCCGCCAGGAACTGGTCTCGCACAGCGCACGGCTGGCCTACCCGGTGCGCGACGGCTTGCCGATCCTGCTTGAAAACGAGGCCCGCCCCCTGAGCGACGAGGAACTGGGTCTGTGAGCTACACGGTGTTGATCCCGGCGCGGATGGCCTCGAGCCGCCTGCCCGACAAGCCCCTGGCCGACCTCGCGGGGCGGCCCATGGTGGTGCGTGTGGCCCAGCAGGCAGCCCGCAGCCAGGCCCAACGCACCGTGGTGGCCGCGGACGATCCGCGCATCGTGCAGGCCTGCCAGGCCCATGGGGTCGAAGCGCTGCTGACCCGTGCCAACCACCCGTCCGGCAGCGACCGCCTGGCCGAGGCCTGCGACCTGCTGGGCTTGCCCGACGATGCCGTGGTGGTCAATGTGCAAGGCGATGAGCCGCTGATCCAGCCGGCGCTGATCGACGCCGTGGCCGGCTTGCTGGCCCGCCACCCGCACGCCAGCATGAGCACCGCGGCCCACCCGATTGAATCGCTGGCCGAGTTCAACAACCCGAACGTGGTCAAGGTGGTGCTGGACGCCCAAGGCCTGGCCCTGACCTTCAGCCGAGCCCCCATCCCCCACTCGCGCGACCAGGCCGGGCAGGCCTGGTGGGCCAGCACCGCAGGTGCCGCCGCGGGCCTGCAGCCGCTGCGCCACATCGGCATCTACGGCTACCGCGTGGGTTTCCTGCGGGCCTTCCCGCGGCTGCCCCAGGCGCCACTCGAGGTGCTCGAGTCCCTGGAGCAAATGCGTGCCGTCTGGCATGGCCACCGCATTGCCGTTCACGTCAGCGCCGAAGCACCAGGCCCCGGCGTGGACACGCCGGAAGACCTCGCCCGCGTGCGCAGCCTGCTGGCCCAGGCGCCCGCCTGAGACCGGTCGCGCTGCGCAGCGCCGCAGTCGTCATCGCTTTGTCACCTGCGTAAGGATGACGCAGGGCTTGCCATGCTATCCTCTGGATCAAATTGAGCACTGCGTCTACCCGGGCCTGCCACGGCCCCTTGCGCGTAGCCAGCGGTGCCGGCTGATTTGACACCATCCTCCGAGGACATCCATGAGACTCATTCTGCTGGGCGCGCCAGGCGCGGGTAAAGGCACGCAAGCCACGTTCATCTGCCAGAAATATGGCATTCCCCAGATCTCCACGGGCGACATGCTGCGCGCTGCGGTGAAGGCCGGCACCCCGCTGGGTCTGCAAGCCAAGGCCGTGATGGAGTCCGGCGGTCTGGTCAGCGACGAGCTGATCATCAACCTGGTCAAGGAACGCATCGCCCAAGCCGACTGCGCCTCGGGCTTCCTGTTCGACGGTTTCCCTCGCACCATTCCCCAAGCCGACGCCATGAAGGCGGCCGGCGTCAAGCTCGACTACGTGCTCGAAATCGATGTGCCCTTTGAAGCCATCATCGAGCGCATGAGCGGCCGCCGCTCGCACCCGGCATCGGGTCGCACCTACCACGTCAAGTTCAACCCGCCCAAGGTCGAAGGCGTGGACGACGTGACCGGCGAGGCCCTGATCCAGCGCGAAGACGACAAGGAAGAAACCGTCAAGAAACGCCTGGAGGTGTACAGCGCCCAAACCCGCCCGCTGGTGGACTACTACGGCAACTGGGCCAAGGCCGATCCGGCCGCGGCCCCCAAGTACCGCGCCATCAGTGGCATCGGCGGCGTCGACGCCATCACGGCCCGTGCCTTCGAGGCCCTGAGCAGCTGATCAGCCGCCCCGCCCCGCTCAAAAGCCGCTTCTCGAAGCGGCTTTTTTGTGCCCAAAGCAGCGACTTCACCCGACGACGGCACCCGCCCCGGCAGGCGGCGGCAGGGCGGCGTCGGACCCTGCGCTCAGCGGCGTTTGCGCACGCCCAGGCCCAGCGCGTCTTTTTGTTTCTCGATGCGGTCCTGCTTGCGCTTTTGCAGCTTCTCCATGGCCCGCCGCTTGGTGTAGCCCGACGAATCCGCCCAGGCCCACCACAGCGCGGCCAGGCCAAACGGGGCCAGCACCACGTACCAACTCCACAGTGCGACTGGCCCCAGTTCCAGGTATTTCAGCGTCAACAACAACAGGCCCAAACCCAAAAAAACCATCACGCGCCCCCATGTCAGGATTACCCTCAGGGCGTCAGCACGCCGTGCCGGAGCCCACTACAATTCCTGCAAGACAATGTAACTCAACCCCACCAGAGACCATGATGAAACGCACCCTCCTGACCCTCGCTCTGACGCTGTCGGCTGCCGCACCCGCCATGGCCGACCTGGCCCTGGCCACCTCCAAGAACTGCATGGCCTGCCATGCCGTGGACAAGAAAGTGGTGGGCCCGTCCTACAAAGAAGTGGCTGCCAAGTACGCCGGTCAAAAAGACGCGGCCGACAAGCTGGCCACCAAGATCATCAAGGGGGGATCGGGCGTGTGGGGTCCGGTGCCCATGCCCGCCAACGCCCAGGTGAATGAAGCCGAAGCCAAGAAGCTGGCGGCCTGGGTGCTGACCCAGAAGTGATCGACGGCGGAGGCGCCTCGGCGCCTCGCGTGTCACCGCCTCGGCCAGCCCCTGTGGGCGCTGGGCGGGGGCGCCTCAAGGAGCCTGACCTGTGTCAACGGGTCGGGCTTTTTTGTGCGCGGGTGACCGCCCTCGATCCTCCCCCGTCTTCACCCCCTCACCGCCCCGGGCGCCCCCGGTGGGCGGGCCCCGGAGGCCCGTCAAGGTTCAGGCCGACGGCGCTGCGCCTCGGGTCCGCAAATGGGCGATCGCCTGCCCGACCGACAGCAACAGGCAACCGGCCTGGCGCGCCAGCCGCAGAGCCTGCGCCAGCTGGGCCGGCGTGCAGCCCCAGGGCCCGGGCTGATCGGACACCGCATGGGTGTAGAGGATCAGCCAGCCGCCCGAGGCCGCCGTGGCCTCGATCTGGGCCTGCAACTCGGCGGCCGACAAGCCACCGTCGTACAGGGCCTGGGCGTGCAGGCCCGTGAGGTCGGCATGCCCCCGGTGGATCCCCGGCCGGGTCAGCCGCACCGACTCAAAGCCTGCGGCGGCCAGGGGCTTGCTCAGCAGACCATAGTCGCCGAGCGGAAACGAAAAATGGCGCGGCGCGGCCACGCCCACGGTGTCGGTGAAAAAGCGCGCATTGCGGGCCCACTCCTCGCGCAGGGCGGCCAGGCTCAGCCCGGTCACCGGCTGGTGCGAAAAGGTGTGGCAGCCCAACTCATGCCCCTGCGCCGCCAGGCGCTGCAGGTCCCGCACGGCGTGGCAACGGTGGCCCTGCTCCCACTGGTCGGTCAGCCCGCCAGCGATGTACCAGGTGCCCAGCGCCCCTTCATGGGCCAGGATGTCGCGCCCTTCACGGCAGGCACTGGCCGGCGCATCGTCAAAACTGAGGCTGACCACCCCGGGACCCGCCCCCCAGGCCAGGGGCCGCCGGGCCACCCGGCGCGCCAACCAGCGGTTGGCTGTGCCCAGCCAGGGCCCCAACCCGGCACGCGGCAGCCGTGCAGGCCCAGGCGCCGTCATCGGCTCGGGCCCTGCGTGCAGGGCGCAGGTCGCCAGGCGCTGGCCCTCGGGGCGGTGCCCGTCCCGTGGCGATGCGGGGCTCATGGCCGGCGCCCCAGGCGCCCACGCTCGGCGGTGCCAGCCAGGCTTTCGTAGGTGTACTCCAAGCCCAGGCGCACCACGTTCTGGGCGATGGCCGCCCCGCCGTTGACGCTGACAAAGCGGTCGCGTGAACCTTCGACGTAGGCGCGCCAGCCGCGCGCCAGGCTGTAGTCCAGGCTGGCCCCCAGGCGGGTGCGCAGGTTGTCGGGCTGGCTGGGCAGACCACCCAGCTGGCCGGGCTGGTTCTGCTGCCGCTCGTGGTTGGCCAGCAGGCGCAGGCGGGTCAGCTCCGTCCAGCGCCACCCCAGGCCCAGGCGCACCCCACTGGCCAGGTAGTACAGCGTGGACGGCGTGGCCGAGTCGTAGACCTGACGGAACCACTCCACATCGACGCGGCTCATCGGCGAGAACTGGTAACCCGCGCTGAGGTTGCCCACCATCAGGCTGAAGTTGTTGGGCCCCAGGTTCTGGTAGCTGCGCTGCAGGTGGCCCAGGCGGCCCCCCAGCCGGGTCAGCGGGCTGTAGACCCAGTCCACCTCGACAAAGCTCAGCTGATCGCGGTAGCGGTCGTCCAGCACCGCGACATCGGCCGGGCTGCGGTTGGGGTAGTCGACGGACAGGCGCCGCTGCCCCACGGTCAGCGTCGAGCCCAGCGGCGACTGGTGGCGCAGGGCCAACTGCACCGCGTTGTCATTGCGGTCCAGGTACTGGTTCTGCGCGGCGTCGTGGCGCACCGAGACGCGCTCCAGCGTCAGCGGCACTTCGAGCTCGGGCGTGGCCCGCAGTGCCACCTCGGAGCCGGTGGTCTGCTGGCGCACCAGGTCACGCACCACCTGCACCGAGTTCTGCGGCTGGTACAGGCGCTCATCGGTGGCGTAGCTCACGCGGCCGCGCAGCAGGGGCGTGGCCTCCCAGAGCAGGCGCGCCTCGAACTGCTGGGCCTGGTGGTTGAGCTGGCTTTGCTGGCGGTACTGGCGCCGGCCCTGGCTGGCGGTGATCTCGAGCCGTGTGCTGTCGGACAACAGCGGCGTGATCAAGGCCGCGCGCGCGTCCACCGACATCAGGCTGTCGCTTTGGCGCCCCTGCACCGGGTTGGCCGCCGGGTTGCTGTCGGCCAGGCGCAGCGGGTTGCTGTCACTGGCCCACGAGGAATCGAGCTGCACCGCCACCTCGACCACCGCCTGGGCCGGTGTCGCCACGCCCCAGGCCACGCCCCAGGCCACACCCAGCGCGCCCAGCGCGCCCAGGCGCAGCTTGGGGGAGCGGGCAGGAAGCAAGCGGGTCGTGAAGGGCATGGGCAATGTGTGCAGTGAATCAGCCTGGGTAGCGCTGGGAGGAAGCGCCCTCAGACGCCACGCCACGGCGCCCCATTATCGGGCCTCGGGGCCCCAAGACACCGTTCAAAAAACAAAAGCCACCGCCCATCGCACCGCGCGGCCGCCCACTGTGGCGCCCCCGCCGCAACCCAGGCCGGGCGATGCGGCGCGGTCCGACTCAAAGCCCCCGCCTCCCTCAAGCCCAGCGGTCCAGCACGGCTTGCATCTGCGCGCACTCGGCGGCCACCGACAGGTGGGTCTGCACATGGTCCCGTGCCGCGGCCCCCAACCGTGCCCGGCGGGGCGCGTCGTGCCACAGGGCCTGCAGTTGTTCCGCCAGCGCCCCGGGGTCGCCCGCCGGCACCAGGCAGCCGGTGTCGCCGTCGCGCACGATGTCCTCGGTGCCCGGGCAACGGGTGGCCACCACGGCCCGGCCCATCATCATGGCTTCGGTCAGGGCCACCTGGCCCGACGCGGTCTGCAGGTTGGCAATCGGCACCACATTGAGCGTGGCCCGCTGACACAAAACGCGGCACTCTTGCAGGCTCAGACCCGAGAGCAGCTCGACCTGAGGGGGCAGGTGCAGGCCTTTCAAGGTGCGCGGCGGGGTCACGATCACGGTGCGCAAGCCCAGGCGCTCCACCGCCTTGAGCAGGGTGGCCCAGTCGCGGTTGGCCGAGCCCATGGCCAGCACGAAGGGGCGCTCGCGGTCTTCGTCCAGCCAGGGGGCCTGCAGGTCACGGCCCAAAGGCACGTAATGAAATCGGTCCTCGGGCAGGCCCAGCCAGGCGCTGTACCGGGCCACCTCCTGGCGCGAGTGCACCACGAACACGTCGACGGCCCCCGCCACCTGGCGGGCCAGCGTTTGCTTCAAGCCCCCATACAGCTCGCCGAGGTTGAAGGTCCAGGCCACCAGGGGCCCCCGGCGGAACGTGACGCGCTTGAGGGCCGCCGAGGTCAGGGCCAACGGGGGGAAGGCGGTCAGCAGGCCCTCATGGCGGCGGGATTCGCGGTGGGCCCGGGCGGTCTGGCGCACAAAATCGGCCCAATGCCCCACGGTGGCCCGCGCCCGCAGCGGGTCGTGTTCGTAGTGGGCGGGCACGATGTTGAACTCGTGGCGCACCAGGCCCTCGGTCATCCAGGCTTCGTGGCGGGACTGCAAAAACGGGGTCAGGACATGCCACTTCATGGTGGTCTGGGAGGCGCTCACATCGGGCCTGAAACTGCGCGCGACCCATCAGACCCTCCCAGGCTGATTCGAGGTGCGACAGCCTGAATGATAAAACCTGAACGAATCGCTCAAAATTTCAAATCGGACCTATTTCACGGGCCAGGCCGGCGCCTGTCGCCCCCAGCGGCATAATTTGCAACCATTGAAAGTGGCGGTGTCCAGGGGACCTGCCACGCCACCGGCCCCGCCCATCGGCGCGGCCCCTCTCCTGATCGAGACACTTGCCATGGAACAAAGCAAACTGGCGGCCGGCTGGCGCGCAACCCGCAGCCTGGCGGGCCTGGGACTGTGTTGGCTGCTGGGCGCTCAGCTCGCCCTGGCCCAGGCGACGGGCCCCCAGGACAAAGCCAGCCGCACGGCGGACAAAGCCGGCGCCAGCAGCAAAAGCGCCAGTCCCGCGCTCAACCTGGACGCCCTGCCCCTGGCCCAGCGGCCCGGGGCCCTGGCCCAGGCCCTGGGGCGACCACGCCGCCTGCTGGTGGGGGTGGGCACCACCGACACCGGCACGGTGCTGGGGCAGAACCTGTCGCCCGACATCTACGACCAATACCTGAACGGGGTCGGCACCGACTCCTGGCTGAGCTGGAACAGCCCCTCGGGCGCCTACGTGGACATCGTGATCCAACACGCCGAGATGGTCGGCGCCGTGCCCATGTTCACGCTCTACCAGATGGCCGCCCGGGGCGACAGCAACCTCAGTGGCCTGACCGACCCGACCTTCATGACCCCGTACTGGAACCAGGTGCGGCTGCTGTTCCAGAAGCTGGGCCGCTATGGCCGACCGGTGCTGGTCAACCTGGAGCCCGACTTCTGGGGCTACACCCAGCGCGCCCAGGCCGACCCCCACCGCATGCCCGCCCTGGTCCACCCAAACCCGGACTGCGCAGGCCTGGCCGACACCGTGGCCGGCGTCGCCGCCTGCCTGATCCGCACGGCGCGCACCCATGCCCCGCGCACCCTGGTGGGGTTTCCGCCGTCGATGTTCGACGACCTCAAGGCCACCGACGTGGCCTACATGCAAAGGCTGGGCGCCGGCCAGGCGGACTTTGTCGTGATGCAGACCCAGGACCGTGACGCAGGCTGCATGGAGGCCCAGAACCGCGCCGCCGCCTGTGTGCGCAATGGCCGCCACTGGTACTGGGACGACAGCAATGCCAACCCCAGCAACAGCCAGACCTTCCACCAACATTTCGCCGAAGCCCGGCGCTACTTCGAGGGCCTGCAAAAACCCCTGCTCTGGTGGCAGACCCCGCTCGGGGTGCCCGCGGCCAAACCCAGCAGCAGTCCGCCATGGCGCGACAACCGGGTGCGCTATTTTCTGACCCACCCGCAGGAGCTGGTGGCCGCTGGCGGCGTGGGGGTGGTGTTCAGCCCGGGCGAGCGCAGCCAGACCACGCTGCGCACCGATGGGGGGCAGTTCAAGACCCTGTCCAAAGCCTATTTCGCGCAACCGGCGCCCTTGCCCTGAGCCGCCCCAGCGCTGCCCACCGCCTGACCGCCACGCCCTCTTTCTGACATGGCCGCCCTCTTCCCGGACCCCTCTGCGCCCCAGGCGCCCAACAGCGCGCGCCCCCTGGGGCCCGACTCGCTGGCGGAACGCGGGCTGGAGCACTGGCTGACCAGTCTGTTGATGGTGCTGAGCCTGTCCTGGGCTTTGCTGCCGGCCGGTCTGTCCTGGGACTTTGGCAACGAAGGCGAAGCCAACCTGCGTGACGGCAACTTCATCATCCAGTTGCAGTGGAGCAGCCTGTTCCTGATTGCGGGGGTGGTGTGCCTGCGCCGCTTCCTGCGCTTCCAGGCGGTGGTCAGCGGGCTCAACCCCTTTTTGCTTGCCCTGTTCGTCTACTGCCTGCTCAACATCAGCTGGTCACTGCTGCCGCTGGTGACGATGAAAAAGGTCATCCAGTTCGGCGGCCTGCTGATGATTGGCGTGGCCTTTCAGGTCAGCGAGATGAGCCACACCCGCTGGCTCAAGCTGACCGTGGGCACGCTGCTGCTGTTCCAGGTGGCGTCGCTGTTCGCGGTGGTGCTGATCCCGGACATCGCGATCGAATACACCGGCATCGCCAACGGGGCCTGGCAAGGCGGTGCCTGGCGCGGCGTGACCGACCAAAAGAACAACTACGGCATCCTGAACGCCTTTGCCGCGATGGCCTGGGTGGCCCTGTTCTGCACCCCCAAGACGCGGCTCAGCGCGCTGCTGTTCGTGCTGATGCTGGGCTTTTGTGGTGTCAACCTCGTGATGTCCAAGAGCACCACCAGCTTGTTGGTGACGGTGATGGGGATTGGCTTCTTTCTGCTGTTCCGCTGGAAGTACGTGGCCAGCGAGTTTGTCACCAGCCGGGTGCTGGTGGTGTTGGCCTGCCTGCTGGTGGTCTACCTGCATGCGCTCTATGTGGTGCAGGGCCGGCTGCCGACCTGGGACGAGTTCTTCAAGCCCGTCGCCGATCTGCTGGGCAAGAGCACCGACATCAGCGGTCGCTTCGAGATCTGGGACCTGGTGCTGCAGGAAATTGACCGCCACCGCTGGCAAGGCATCGGCTACGGTGCGTTCTGGCTCGGCAAGGGCAGTGCCTCACAGCCCATCATCGACCACATGTACTGGGTGCCGTTCCAGGCCCACAACGGCTACCTCGACGTGCTCAACGAGCTGGGGGGCATGGGCCTGCTGCTGTTCACGGGCTTCCTCGTCTACCACCTGCTGAGCCTGTACCGACTGTCCCGCTTTGACGCCAGCGAGGCCGCGTTCCATGGGGCGCTGATCGCGGTGATCCTGGTGCACAACGCCACCGAAAGCTCGTTCCTGCGCGGGGTCAACTTCCTCGCGATCCTGGTGATCTTCTCCTCGATCGCGGTCAACAGCTCGTTGCGCCGCCACCAACAGGCCGCCCTGCTGGGGCGCCCTGCCACGGCCCCGAGCCCAGGCCCAGGCCCCGCGCCAACCGCCTGGGCGGCGCAGAACGGCTTCAGGCCCGGTACTCCAAATAGCGAGCGCCCGCCAGGGCACTGAGCTTGCCGCACTGCGCACAGGCCGTGCGCAGCCAGAAAAACGCCCGCACCCGCGAGCGCGGCCAGTGCCCCAGCGCCAGCAACAAGGACACGCCCAATTGCACCAGGGCCCGGGCCCCCAGGCCCAGGGCGCGCAGGCCGCGGCGCAGGCCCGCCAGGGGGTAAAGCTCCACCCGCACAAAGGTCTGCGCACCGCGGTAGGCCCGGCGCAGGATCCAGCCCGGGCGGGCGCGGTCGGCGGGCACCTCTTCACTGACCGTGGCCTCATCGCACCAAACAAAACGGTGGCCCGCGCGGTGCAGCAGCGAAAAGAACAGGGTGTCTTCGCCGCCAGAGCGGCCAAAGTCCGGGTCAAACGGGCCCGCCAGCGAGCGCACCATCGACGCCCGCAGCAGCACGTTGCCGGTGCGCGAATCCTCGGTGTAGATCGGGGTGCCCGTGGCAAAGCGGCGGCGCTCGAAAAAACCGCCCTCGCGCATCCAGTCGGGCGTTGCCTCGGTGTAACGCGCGAGCACCGGCGCCATCACCCCATCGGCGCCGGTCGCCGCCTGGGTCTGGACCAGCAGGGCCAGCCAGTCGGGACCGGGCTCTTCGTCGTCGTCAATGAAGGCCAGCCACTCGCCACGGGCCTGGGCCACGGCGGCATTGCGGGCCTCGGCGATGTTGGGTTGCGGCACATGCACAGTGCGCAACGGCAGGCGCTGCGACCACGCTTGCAGCACCGGCCTGGCGCTGTGCGCCGGGTCGTTGTCGACCACCACGATCTCGCGGGGGGCGCACTGTTGCTGCGCCAAACGGTGCAGCAAGGCGTCCAGCATCTGGGGCCGGCGGAAGGTGCAAACGCAGACGCTGATGTCAGCCATGGACCGCCTCCCGGTTCAAACGCTGGCGTTGCAGGCGCAGCAAGACCAGCAGCAGCACGGTATCCACCGTCTCCATCACGATCAGGGCCAGCACCGCCCCCAAGGCCCCCCAGCGCGGGATCAACAGGCTGGCCACCGCGAGCATGACCACCACCACCACCGCGCCTTCGATGAACAACTGACGGAACGCCCCGATGCTGACCAGCCAGGTGGTGGCAATGGTGCGCGCCACACTGACCACAAAGTAGCCCCCCCAGGCCAGCACCAGGGTGTTGATGCCCTGGTACTTGGCCCCCAGCACATGGGTTTGCAGCCAGGGCAGGCCCAGCAACAGCACACCGATGTAGGCCAGGGAGAGCAGCTCAATGGCGCCCAGCGAACGCCAGCCCAGGCGGTTCAGCCCGGACCAGTCGCGCGCGTGGATCAAGCGCCCCGCCACCGGCCGGGCCACGCGTGACCAGGCCACCACCATCAGGCCCACCGGCACCAGCAAGAGGCGCGAGGCGCTGACCTCGGCCGCGGCCTCGACGCCGGACAGGGCCGACGCGAGGTACAGAAAGCTGTAGTTGCCCAGCCAGCCCACGGCCGTGCCCGGCACCGCCCAACGGCCCTTGTCCCAGATCTGGGCCAAGGTGTGGCGCCAGGGCTCGGGGGCGGTGTCCGGGGGCACCGGGGCTGGGGCGCGGCCCGCCCACCAGGCCAGGCCATGCGCCACGCTGAGGGTGAGCAGCACGTGGGCGGCATTGGCCTGATCGGTCAGGATCAACAGGCCGCCCCCGGCCAGCGCGGTGAGCACGTACACCCCGTCGCTGCGCAGCAGGCTGGGCAGGTCCGCCTGGATGAACCACACGGTGCGCCGGTACTCGCGCAAGGTGGTGGCGACAATGAACAGCGCAAAGGCCAGCCCCACCGGCCAGGCCGACACCTCGGGCACCTGGGTGGCCACCACCCAGGCCGAGCCGGCCCCCATGAGGCCCCCCAAGAGGGCACCGCCCAGGGCCTGGAAACGCAGCAGGCGCCGGATAGCCACCGCCTGCTGGGCCGCGCTCATCTGGGGCGCCAGCGTGGTCAACGGGCTGCCGATCAGGGCCTCGAGCACGCCGACCGCCAGCAAACCAGCGGCAAAAAGTTGCGAGTAAAGGCCGTAGTCGCTCTTGGTACCGAAGCGAATCAGGCACATGCCCACCGCGAAGTTCAGGCCACTGAGCAGCACCTGATCAACGATGGACAGCAGCGAATGGGTCCAGAAAGGCTTTCCCGACAAGCCGCCACCCTGCTAGCGCGGTGCGCGGCGAAACGGCCAGCGCCAGGCCGCAGGCCACCAACGCAGACCGCGGACCGTGGTGGTCCCGGCGGCATACCGCGCGTCGTAGCGGTTGTAGACCGTGCCAAACACCCGCACGCCCACCGACTGCAGGGCCTCCACCGTCTCGCGCAGTTCGGCGATGCGGGTGTGGTGCTCACGCCCCACCACCAGCGCGGCGCCCACCTGGCGCGCAATCACCTTGCCGTCCGACGAGTCCATCGAGGCGGGCGTGTCCACCACCACCACATCGAGGTCGTGGGACAGTTGCTGGATCAACTTCGACAGGTTGGGGTCCTGCAGGATTTCGAGCGGGTTCGGCGGCAGCGGCCCCGCGGGCAGCACGTACAGGTTGGGCAGCACCATGGTCATCACATCGAGGGTGATGGCACTGCGCCCGGACAGCACGCCCGACAGGCCCTTCTTGTTGTTCATGCTGAAGTAACCGTGCACCTTGGGCGAGCGGAAATCGGCATCGATCAGCAGGGTGCGCTTGCCCACCTGGGCAAATGAAAACGCCAGGTTGGCCGCCAGGTAGGTGCGTCCCTCCCCCGAGCCCGGGCTGACCACCGCCACCTGCAATGGGCTCAGATCACGCCCTTCCAGCAGCAGCTCGGAGCGGATGCGGCGGATCGCCTCGGCCTCGGGGCTGTAGGGCGCGTTGGCGATGGGCAGCGGGCAACCCGGGTCCTGGCCGAGGCGCAGATCGGACGCCGTGACGTAGTTGAACTGCTGGGCCAGTACGGCCTGGATCTCGCCTTCGCTGAGCAACTGCAGGCGAACGGCGGCCTCGCCAAAACGCAGCTGCGACTGGTCCTGCAACTGGATGATCTGATCCACCTGGGCCCGTGTCAGGCGGCCCGACTGGATGAACAGCTCGCCCATGCGGTCGCTGCTCATCACCGGGGGCACCGGGGCAGCCTGCGACTCGAGTAAAGGTTCAAATTTCATGGGATTCAGACCGTGGACTTGCCAATCTGGCCGAACAGGCGCAGGCCCAGGCCGCGCTCCATGTCTTCCAGGCAGCGCAGGCGCCGCACGGCGATTTCAAGCAGGAAGGACAAGCCCAGGCCCAGCACCAGGCCCACCAGGATCGACATCAGCACGCTCTTGGTGATCTGCGGCTTGGCGTGCTTGAGCGGGGCTTCGGCCTTGCGCAGCACCGACAGGCTGGTGCCGTTGACGGTGCCCAGCATCAGGATTTCGTCGTATTTGGCGACCGCGGTGTTGTAGACGCGCTGGGCGCTTTCGAGTTGGCGCTGGTAAGAGCTGATGACGTCGCGGTGGCGCTTGGCTTCGAGCACCGAGCGCTGTTGCTCGTCCATGCTGCGGCCCAGGGCGCGCTCCTGGTCGGCCAGCCGCATGCCCTCCAGGCGGATGCCCTGCAAAGCGGCCTTGGCCTCGCGCTTGAGGCGTTCGACCAGCACGGCGCGCTCGTCTTGCAGGGCCACCAGTTTGGGGTGCATCTTGCCGTAGGTGGCGGACAGGTCACCGATGCGACGCTCCAGGTCCGACAGGCGCAACTTGAGTTCGGCCACCCGCGGCTGCTGGGCGATTTCAGGCACCTCAGGCACCTCGTTGCCCGAGTTGATCATCACGTCGAGGGCCCGCATGCGGGCCTCGAACTCCTGGCGCTGGGTGCGCAGCAGCAGCTGCTTGGTAGACAGCTCGCCGAGCTGGCGCGAGCGGTTGTCCAGGCGCTCGTCGGTGTCGACGATCTGGGCCTTCTGCTGGTACTCGGTAAGCTTGTTCTGGATGCCGTCGATCTCTTCGCGCAGCAGCTTGAGCTGGGCGTTGTATTGCTCCAGCCGGGCCCGCGCCGGGGCCACGCTGATCTCGACGTTGATGTCCATGTAGGCTTTGATCAGCGCGTCGAGAAAGTCGCGCGCGCCCTCGGAGGACAGGTCGGAGTACTGCAGCTCGACAATGCGGCTCGAGCGGCGCAACTGGATCTCGATGTTCTTGCTCAGGCGCTCGCGCAGCAGCTGGCGGCTTTTCTCGGCGCCGGGTTTGTCCATCAGGCGCAGCGTGTCAATCACCCGGTCAATCACTTCGTTGCTGCGGATGATGTCCACCTGGGTCAGCAGGTAGCTTTCGTCGAGCATGGCCGGGAACTGACGCCCGCTGATGGGGTCGTTGACGCGGTACTCAATGAACAGCTCGGCCGACGAGGTGTAAGTCTTGGGGATCAGCAGCACCGCCGTGGCCGTGGCGAGCATGGTCACCAGGGTGACCAGGAAGATCGTCGGCAGACGAAACTTCAGCATGGCCCCCAGCTGGTTCAGGGTCAGTCCAACCGGAAAATGGTTCATCGCGTGTTCGGGTCAGGCCGGGGCATCAGAAGATGCGTTCTTTCACGTAAATCACATCGCCCTCCATCACGGCATCCGTGAGGCGTGGGGCCAGTTCACGCCCGTTCGGGGCGTCGGCCTGGCGGTGAATGTTGATGCGGTTCATCGAACCGCGCTCCGTCACGCCACCGCTGATCGACAGTGCGCGCATCACGTTGAGGTCGGGCTCCATGGGGTAGCTGCCGGGTCGGCGCACCTCGCCCAGGATGTAGAAAAACTTCTGCTGGCCCACATAGACCATGTCGTCGTTGCTCAGCACCAGGTCCAGCGAACTGCGGTCGGGTTGGTTGACGCGGTCCAGCCGGATCGGGATGCGCACACGCTGGGCTTCCGCGCCCGCGCCGGTACCGCCGCCCGAGGCGCGCTCGTCGCTCTTGCGCAGCAAAAACACCACCGCGTCGGCCTTGGGGGTCAGGCCACCGGCCGTGGCCAGCAGGTCCAGCACCGTGAAGCGCCCCTGAATCGGGTAACGCCCCGGCCGCACCACCTCGCCGAGCACCGACACCATCTGGCTGCGGTTTTGCCGCACCGTGACCGAGACCTCGGGGTTGAGCAGGAACTCGCGCTCGCGCAGGCGGCGCGCCACCAACTTCTCGACATCCGACGAGGACAAGCCCGCGAGGCGAATCAGGCCGATCAGGGGCAGGGTCACCTCACCGCTTTCGGTGACCGACACCTCGGCGGACATGTCGGGTTGGCCAAACACCGTGACCTGCAGCACATCGCCCGCTCCGATCGCGGCCGTGCCTGCCGCCAACGGGGCAGCGGCTTGGGCAGGCGCGGACCTGGCCAAGGCCTCGGGGGCCAGCACGGGCGCAGCGGCCGGGGCCGCAACGGCGGGCGGGGCCACCGGGGTGGCCACTGGAGCCACCATCGGGGCGGTGGTCGCGCCTGTGGCGGGCCCGGCCAACGGCGCCAGTGTGGGCGTGGGCGTGGCGGCGCTGGCCGCCAGCGGCTTGACCGGCTGGGCGACCCCAGCGCGCGGGGTGGGTGAGGCTGGTGCAGAAGGCACCGAAGCGACAGGCGATGCCGGGGCCGCAGGCGGGTTGGCCACCGTCGCAGCGGGGCGAGGGCGGACAGCGGGCGGGGACATCGGCGCAGGCTCAGGGGTCAGCACCGCGGGCGCACGCACCGGCCGAGGGACCGCCTCGCCGCTGGCGTTGGGGGTGTCCCAGGCCAGCTCAAAAGGCAGATTGGAAACCAGGGGCGCGGCCGAGACGAGCCCCTGCGCAAGGCCCCAGCACAGTGCCAACACGCTCCCTGATTTCACCAACCGACGAGACAACGAAAAATTCATTCAATGGCCACTCTGGATGGACGTTTGATTCTCAGCGGCGCTTTGAATGGAAGTCGACACTTCAAATGCACCGGGTTCAAAAAATCGACAAAAACACCGAGGTCAACAGGGCGGACAAGCGGGCTCAAGACGGACTTCGGTGGATCAGGCTTTTGCCCGATCGCCAGACCCGCCCCAAAATTGTAGTCTTCAACCAGCGTTTTTGGGCAGTCTTGGCCAGGGCCGCCTGGGCCAACCAAGCCGGCCGAGAAACAGCGCCTTCGCCCAGGGGAATGGCGCCGGTTTGAAAGCGCAATTTATAGGGCTGGGTACCACGCCCGAGGTCAAACAAAGTCAAACCCGCGCCTTGCGCCGCCTCGGCCATGCCCATCAACAACAGGAGTCCGGGCGAATACGCCGAGAACGCCGGGTCGTAGGTGATGAACCAGATGTGGCACTGCTCGGCCTGCCGCAAACCCAGGTGGCAAGCCACCAATTGGTCGCCGGCGTACAGCACCGACAACAGGCCCGCGAACGGGCCCTCATCGGTTTCAAACACCTGGTCCAAGCTGCCGCGCAACCAGGGCCAACTCATCGGGTCCAGGCCGGTGGTGCTGCGGAACTGCTGCGATTTCAACTCGATCAGGCGTTGGAACGCCCGGGGATCGCGGCTTTGCAATTCCAGCCGCAAGGGGCCATGGTCCCGTTCCAGGCGGCGCCGCGCATTGCCCACCGACTGAAAGATACCCGCGGAATTCTTGCCCGCCCGGGCGGCCAGGCGTCGGCGGTAGGCCTCGATGCCGCCCTCCAGGTGCATCACCGGAGAGTGGCTTTCAAAGCGCACATGGTCCGCAAAAGTGGCCTGGCTCAGCGGCAGGTGATCAAACGCAAAATAGCGCCCGCGGCAGGCGCGCAACAGCGCCTCGGCGTCCAGCGCCATGCCCTGCTCGAGCACCACCCCGTGGTAATCATTGAGCACCAAGCCCGCCGAAGACAGGCGCCCCCAGCGGTCGCGGTGGAACGGGAAGAAGCCCCGCTCGCGTCCGCCCTCTTCGATCACCGCCAGTTGCAGGTCGATGCCTTGCTGCGCGATGATGCGGGCAAAGCCGGGTTGGTAGAACGGGCTGCCCAGCTCAGGGCGGCTGGCGGCCACGGCCTGCCAGCGGCGGTACAGGTCGTCGCTCAGTTCCTGGGCTGGGAAGGTGGAGATCTTCAAGGTCAAAGGGGGCAATCAGGCGCTCAGCGCCCGGCGCGGAGCTGGCGTTGCACGCTGCGCTCTTGCCAGACCAACCACAAAAAGACCGGGGCCTGCAGCAGGTAGCGACGCCACAGGTGGATCGGGTCCGACGTCAGACGCCAGAACCATTCCAGGCCCGAGTCCTGCATCCAGCGCGGCGCACGGCGCTTGAGGCCGAGGGCAAACTCTTGTGCCGCCCCGACGCAGACGATGACCCCCGACTCGAGCTGGCGAACATGGCGCAGGGCCCAGCGCTCTTGCTTCTCGAAGCCCAGGCAGACAAAGATGAAAGTCGGTCGGCAGGCCCGGATGTCGGCCACGATCGCCGCCGCCTCGGGGCCACGCGGGTCAAAGTTCATCGGCGGGCAACGCACCACCACATCCAGCCCCGGGAAACGCTTGGCATAGCGATCGAGCAGCAATTGCTCCTGACCGGGACGCCCGCCCAGCACATAAACGCGCTGGCCGGTCTGGATGCTGTTCTGGCACAGGGCCACGAACAAATCGGCCCCCGTCACACGCGACGGCAGCGGCTTGCCAAACCAGCGGCTGGTCCAGACCACCGGCATGCCATCGGCAAAGGTGTAGTCCGCTGTGGCGTACAGGCCCTTCAACTCGGCATCACGGCTCAAGCGCACGACGTGGTCCACATTGGTGGTCACCACCACCTTGGGGCCTTTGGTGGCCGCCGCATGCAACAGCAAATCGGTCGACTGTTGAAAATTCAGCGGCAGTAAATCAAGCCCGAACAATCGCACGGGTGCAGGAACGTTATCTGAGGGCATGTCGCGATGAATGAATGCTAGGTTTCGTCTTTTTGTTCTGACGTGATTCGCCATTGACCTGCATCCATCAACAGCACGAAACGCTTTTTGGTTTGATCCCTGTATTTGGCCGAGCTGTAACGCTGCTCTGCCGAAATACTGAAACGATGCTCCCCGACCTTTTTGACACTGAGGAGTTTCAATGACACGTCAATGAAACCAGCCTCTTCGAAAACTCGTTTTTTATAGGCCAGCCATTGGCCCCGGGTTTTGAAACCCGGCGCCACATAACTGTTCGCGTAATGGGCGCCGTAGGCCTCGATCGAACGCTGACGCCAATCGTTGCGCCAAGCCTCGAGGGCGGCCAGGGCCTGCGCACAAGCGGCCCGGGACTGAACAGGACACAGGGCCTGCGCCTCGGATGGCACCGCAGCCCCGGGCAAGGGATCTGCGGGCAGCGCTTCTCGCGAACGGGTGGTGGCGATCTCCGACCACAAGGACGGTGCCGCAGGCGCCGCCCCCGCGCTGGCGGCTGCGGCCGCCGACGGCGCCGACTTGGCTGCTGGCGTGCCCGTGGCCGCGGCGGGCGCCACCTCGGGTGGCGGCGACGCGGGGGCCGGGGTCGGGGCTGGGGACGGTGAAGGCAGCGGCGACGGCGATGGGGCCGCGGCCACACGGGTGCCCACAGGCACCGAGCCCAGCAGGGTCACTTTGGTGGCAGTGAGCGGAGCGGGCGCGGCCAGAGCCGGCTTGCGGTCGGCCTCTGCGGCGGGCGGGCCGGCTGGGCTGGTTGGGTTGGCTGCAGGGACACTGGCCACCGGTGCGGGCATTGGGGCCAGCGGCGCAACCGTCACCGCCGATGTCGCCGCCGAGCGGCCCGCCACGGGCGTGGGGGTTGCCACCGCCGCAGGAACCGGGGCCGGAGCCGACGCTGCAGCGGGCGCAGGCGCCGCGGGCGTTGTCGGTGCCGGACTGGCGGCGGTGGTCGTGGCGGCGCGCGCGGCCACCGGCCCGTTGGCCGAGTCACGGATCAAGGCTTCGATGGCCTGGTTTTTGCGCAACAGCGCCTGGCGGTTCGGATCGAGTTCGGCCGCCAGCTTGAAGCTCTTCCAGGCCAGACCCAGGTGGATGCGCCCCAGGCTTTCGTGATGGCTGGCCTGCTGGGGCGCCACGGCCGTGGCGCGGGTCAGGGCCTCGCGGGCAGACTCCAGGTCGTCGTTGCGGGCATGGATGGCCGCCAGGTTGACATAGGGCGCGACCTGCTGGGGGTAGGCATCGCGCAGGCGTTCAAACACCTTGCGGGCCTCGTCGGTGTCGCCAAGCTGCATCAACACGATGCCGCGCTTGAGCTGCATGTCCGGCGGCAAGGCCCCTTGGCGCTCCACTTTCTCGATCAAGGCCAGGGCGTCGTTGTAACTGCCATCCGCGATCAGGGCGTCGAGCCGCCCCTTCAACTCCGGGGTCACCGCCACCGCGCTCGGGGACTGACCCGCCGCCGGAATGCCACAGGCAAGTGCCACCAAGGCGGCACCCAGCATCACAGGCATTCTCATGGGTTGGAACTCCGGATCGAAGATGAAACAACGCAGGTCGAAACGAACCCTGCGCACGGCAATCGGCTGCGTCACAGGGATCAACAGCAAACTGATTAAAAAGCGTCGGTGGACCGCAGCCCGAGAAGCTTAGCAGGACAATTTTTACACATTTTTTCAACTTCACCAGGGCGGCGAAAGTCAATAAATGTGAACGATTGGGCAGATGCCGTTTCGGGGCCCGTCGGGGGCCGGTGGCGTGGTCCCGCCCGCCGGGTGCCGCCACAAGAACCCCGCCGCCCGCCCCGGGCGGGACGAAAAAAAGCCCGGTCGAACCGGGCTGTGCGAGGTGTTGTTTTGGAGGCGCGATCCAGAGTCGAACTGGACTAACCGGATTTGCAATCCGGGGCATAACCGCTTTGCTATCGCGCCGTGTGGGGTTGCCACTGAAAGAGGCGCTGAGCGCCCTCTTCTGGAAATCTGGAGCGGGAAAAGAGTCTCGAACTCTCGACCTCAACCTTGGCAAGGTTGCGCTCTACCAACTGAGCTATTCCCGCATTCTCAACAACACCGTGCGATGTTGTCATGAGATTTAAATTATAGCGCCATTTTGGAGGCCCTCGGCCGTCCACCCGCAAAAAGTGAACGGCCCAGGCGCTCCACCTCAGTGCTTGAGGCCGTCGGATGGGCCAGCCTGCGTGGCCGCCACAGCCGGCGCCGCAGCGGCGGCGGCCACCTCTTCGTCGGTCAGCGGCACGGGTTGGCGCTCGAGCGCCACTTCCAGCACCTTGTCGATCCAGCGCACCGGCACGATCTCGAGACCGTTCTTGACGTTCTCGGGGATCTCCTGCAGGTCCTTGACGTTCTCTTCAGGGATCAGCACGGTCTTGATGCCACCGCGCAGGGCGGCGAGCAGCTTCTCCTTGAGCCCACCGATCGCCGTGACCTCGCCACGCAGGGTGATCTCACCGGTCATGGCCACATCGCCACGCACCGGGATGCCCGTCATGGCCGAGACGAAGGCAGTCGCCATCGCCGCCCCAGCGCTCGGGCCATCCTTGGGGGTGGCGCCGTCGGGGACGTGGATGTGGATGTCGTTCTTCTCGAACACTTCGTTCTTGATGCCCAGGGCCCGGGCACGGCTGCGCACCACGGTGCGGGCCGCCTCGACCGATTCCTTCATGACATCGCCCAGCGAACCGGTGCGGGTGATCACGCCCTTGCCCGGCATCATCGCGGCCTCGATGGTCAGCAGGTCACCGCCCACCTCGGTCCACGCCAGACCCACGACCTGGCCGACCTGGTTCTGCTGCTCGGCACGGCCATAGGTGTACTTGCGCACGCCCAGGAACTCATGCAGGTTCTCGCCGTTGACGACCACCTGCGGCGTCATCTTCTTGAGCAACAGGGCCTTGACCACCTTGCGGCAGATCTTGGAGAGCTCGCGCTCGAGCGAACGCACACCGGCCTCACGGGTGTAGTAACGCACCACATCGCGCACGGCCTCTTCGGTCACCAGCAGTTCGCTGTCCTTGACGCCGTTGTTGCTCATCTGCTTGGGCAGCAGGTACTTGAGTGCGATGCTGGTTTTTTCGTCCTCGGTGTAGCCCGACAGGCGGATGACTTCCATGCGGTCCAGCAGGGCCGGCGGGATGTTCATCGAATTCGAGGTGGCCACGAACATCACATCGCTGAGGTCGTAGTCGACTTCAACATAGTGGTCGCCAAAGGTGTGGTTCTGTTCCGGGTCCAACACCTCGAGCAGCGCGCTCGACGGGTCACCCCGGAAGTCCGTGCCCAGCTTGTCGATCTCGTCCAGCAGGAACAGCGGGTTGCGCGTGCCCACCTTGGTCAGGCTCTGCAGCACCTTGCCCGGCAAAGCGCCGATGTAGGTGCGGCGGTGCCCGCGGATCTCGGCCTCGTCACGCATGCCGCCCAGCGCCATGCGCACGTACTTGCGGCCTGTGGCTTTGGCGATCGACTGCCCCAGCGAGGTCTTGCCCACGCCCGGCGGGCCCACCAGGCACAGGATCGGCGCCTTGACCTTGTCCACACGCTGCTGCACCGCGAGGTACTCGAGGATGCGGTCCTTGACCTTTTCAAGGCCATGGTGGTCTTCGTTGAGCACGTTCTCGGCATTGCCCAGGTCGTGCTTGATCTTGGTCTTCTTGCTCCAGGGCAGACCGATCAGCACGTCGATGTAGTTGCGCACCACAGTGGCCTCGGCCGACATGGGCGACATGAGCTTGAGCTTCTTGAGCTCGCTCTCGGCCTTCTTCAGCGCCTCCTTGGGCATCTTGGCGAGCTTGATGCGCTTCTCGATTTCCTCGATGTCCGCGCCCTCTTCGCCTTCGCCCAGTTCCTTCTGGATCGCCTTGACCTGCTCGTTGAGGTAGAAGTCGCGCTGGTTCTTCTCCATCTGGCGCTTCACGCGGCCGCGGATCTTTTTGTCGACATTGAGGATGTCGACCTCGCGCTCGAGTTGCTCGTAGAGGTTCTCGAGGCGGTCCTTGATGCTGGCCAGATCCAGCACGGCTTGCTTGTTGTCCAGCTTCAGCGGCAGGTGCGCAGCGATGGTGTCGGCCAGGCGACCGGCGTCGTCGATGCTCGCGATCGAGGTCAGGATCTCGGGCGGGATCTTCTTGTTGAGTTTGACGTACTGGTCAAACTGCTGCATCACAGCGCGGCGCAGGGCCTCGATCTCGCTGGCCTTGGCGCCTTCGGCCTCGGCCGGGCTCAGGGGCAGCACGGTGGCCGTGAAGTGGGTCTCGGCGTCGTCGATCTTCTCGACGGTGGCGCGCTGCTGGCCTTCAACCAGCACCTTGACGGTGCCGTCGGGCAGCTTGAGCATTTGCAAGATGGTGGAGACGCAGCCGACCGAGAACATGTCGGCGACCGACGGCTCGTCTTTGGCCGCGGTGCGCTGGGCCACCAACATGATGCGGCGCTCGGCCTCCATCGCGAGTTCGAGGGCCTTGATGCTTTTCGGGCGACCCACGAACAGCGGTATCACCATGTGGGGAAACACCACCACATCGCGCAGCGGCAACAGCGGCAGGTCAAGGGGGCTGGCAGGCAGGGAAGCTTGTCCGGACATGAAAATCCTTTGGTTACCTGGTGAATATGGTCCGCAAACGGCAGATTTCAACCCGCCCCTCAGCACGAGGCTGAGCGGCGGGCGGCGTCCATCCGGGCGTCACGGCGGGGTGGCCAGGCAATGCGCTCAAGCCTTCTTCGCTGCTTCGTGGTAGACCAGCAGCGGGGGCTTGTTCTCATCGATGGTGGACTCGTCCACCACCACCTTCTCAACGTTCGAGACGTTGGGCAGTTCGTACATGGTGTCCAACAAGGCGTGTTCGAGGATGGAGCGCAGGCCACGGGCACCGGTCTTGCGGGCCAGCGCCTTTTTGGCGATGGCCTGCAGCGCAGCAGGCCGAACCTCGAGGTCCACGCCCTCCATGGCGAGCAGCTTGCTGTACTGCTTGATCAGCGCGTTCTTGGGCTCGGTCAGGATCTGCACCAAGGCGTCTTCGGTCAGCTCGGCCAGCGTGGTCACCACGGGCATGCGGCCCACCAGTTCGGGGATCAGGCCGAACTTGATCAGGTCTTCGGGCTCGATCTCGCCGAACATGTCGGTCAAGCTGCGCTGCTTCTTGCTCTTCACCGTGGCGCCGAAACCGATGCCCGAGGCTTCGGTGCGGTTCTCGATCACCTTCTCGATGCCCGCAAACGCACCACCACAGATGAACAAAATGTTCGTGGTGTCGATCTGCAAAAAGTCCTGGTTCGGGTGCTTGCGCCCGCCTTGCGGGGGCACGCTGGCCATGGTGCCTTCGATCAGCTTCAGCAAGGCCTGCTGCACGCCCTCACCCGACACGTCACGCGTGATCGAGGGGTTGTCGGACTTGCGCGAGATCTTGTCGATTTCGTCGATGTAGACGATGCCACGCTGGGCACGTTCGACCTCGTAGTTGCAGCTTTGCAGCAGCTTCTGCACGATGTTCTCGACGTCCTCACCCACATAACCGGCTTCGGTCAGCGTGGTGGCGTCGGCCATCACGAAGGGCACATCCAGCATGCGGGCCAGGGTCTGGGCCAACAGGGTCTTGCCCGACCCTGTGGGGCCGATCAGCAAGATGTTGCTCTTGGAGAGTTCGACCTCGTCCTTGACGCCCTTTTCCTTGTGGCGCAGGCGCTTGTAGTGGTTGTACACCGCGACCGCGAGGGTGCGCTTGGCAACTTCCTGGCCAATCACGTAGTTGTCGAGGTTGGCCTTGATCTCCACCGGCGTCGGCAGATCACCGCGGGCCTCGCGGCCCACTTCGGTCGCTGGCAATTCGTCGCGGATGATCTCGTTGCACAAATCAATGCATTCATCGCAGATGAAAACCGATGGTCCGGCGATCAGCTTCTTCACTTCGTGTTGGCTCTTGCCACAGAAGGAGCAGTAGAGGGTTTTTTCGCTGGAGGAGCCTTTTTTCTCGGCCATGTCGGAATGCCTTGTAACGCGTAGTGCTAGATGATAGCGAAATAAAAAACGGCGTATTCCCGACCCGGGAAACGCCGTTCAGCCTGCCGGGTTTCGATCAGGGACGCTTGGCAATGACCTGGTCAATCAGACCATAGTCCTTGGCTTCGTCAGCGGACAGGTAGTAGTCACGCTCGGTGTCGCGCTCGATCTTTTCGAGCGGCTGACCCGTGCGGTCGGCCAGGATCTTGTTGAGTTGCTCGCGGGTCTTGAGGATCTCGCGGGCATGGATCTCGATCTCGGTGGCCTGACCTTGAGCACCGCCCAGGGGCTGGTGGATCATGACCTTGGAGTTCGGCAGCGAGTAGCGCTTGCCCTTCTCACCGGCCGACAGCAGGAAGGCGCCCATGCTGGCCGCCATGCCGATGCACAGCGTGGACACCTGCGGCTTGATGAAGTTCATCGTGTCGTAGATGGCCATGCCCGCGCTGACCGAGCCGCCCGGCGAGTTGATGTAGAAGGAAATGTCCTTGTCCGGGTTCTCGCTCTCGAGGAAGAGCAACTGCGCCACCACGAGGTTGGCAGTCTGGTCGTTCACAGGGCCCACCAGGAAAACCACACGCTCCTTGAGGAGGCGGGAGTAAATGTCGTAGGACCGTTCGCCACGACCCGATTGCTCGATGACCATCGGGACCATGCCCAGGCCTTGAATGTCCAGTGCGCTCATGCTTATTTCACTCCAAGAGGAATCGATACTGTACCCAAAAATGACATGGGGCTTGCGCAGCAAAGCACAAGCCCCGACAGCTCACTTCAAGGTGAGGGGATCAGAATCAGGCCTGACCCATCAGCTCGTCAAAAGCGACTTGCTTTTCCGTGACCTTGGCACGCGCCAGCACGAATTCGGTGACGTTGTTTTCAATCACAACACCTTCGACTTCAGCCAGGCGGTTGTTGTCGCTGAAGTACCAGCGAACCACGTCAGCCGGCTTCTCGTAGCTGGCAGCCAGCTCTTCGACGTGGGCCTTCAGTTGTTCCGGCTTGGCTTGCAGTTCGTTGGCACGCACCAGCTCAGCCACCACCAGGCCCAGGCGCACGCGGCGCTCGGCTTGGGGACGGAAGACTTCTTCGGGGATCGGGGCCTTGTCAGCGTCCTTGATGCCACGTTGCTTCAGGTCAGCACGGGCGCCTTCGACCATGCGGGCCAGTTCAGCGTTGATGCTGGCGTTCGGCAGGTCGAGTTCAGCCTTGCTCACCAGCGCGTCCATCACGGCTTGCTTGTTGCGGGCCAGCAGGCGGAACTTGACTTCGCGCTCCAGGTTCTTCTTGATGTCAGCGCGCAGGGCGTCGACGGTGCCTTCGGCGATGCCCAGGGACTTGGCCAGCGCGTCGTTGACTTCGGGCAGGTTGGCGGCTTCGATCTTCTTGACGGTGACCAGGAAGTCGGCTTGCTTGCCGGCCACATCCTTGCCGTGGTAGTCGGCCGGGAAGGCCAGCGGGAAGGTCTTGCTTTCGCCAGCCTTCATGCCACGCACGGCGTCTTCGAATTCCTTCAGCATCTGACCGTCGGCGATCAGGAACTGGAAGTCTTCGGCCTTGCCGCCAGCGAAGGGTTCGCCGTCGATCTTGCCTTCGAAGTCAACCGTCACGCGGTCGCCGTCTTGGGCGGCCTGGTCTTGGGCGCGCTGGGCGAAGGTGCGACGTTGCTTGCGCAGGATTTCCAGCGTCTTGTCGATGGCGGCGTCGTCCACTTCAGCCGACAGCTTCTCGATTTCGGCGCTGCTCAGGTCGCCGATCTTGACTTCGGGGAACACTTCGAACACGGCGTCGAAGGTCAGCTCGCCCTCGGGCGCGCCTTCCTTTTCGGTGATGCGGGGCTGGCCAGCCACGCGCAGCTTGGCTTCGTTGGCGGCCAGGGCAAATGCCTCGCCCACCTTGTCGTTCATGACTTCGTACTGAACGGAGTAGCCATAACGCTGGGCCACCACCGACATCGGCACCTTGCCGGGACGGAAGCCGTCCATCTTGACGGTGCGGGCCATGCGCTTGAGGCGCGTGTCCACTTCAGCCTGGATCGCGGTGACGGGCAAGGTCAGCGTGATCTTGCGTTCGAGTTTCTCGAGGGTCTCAACGGTAACAGCCATCAAATTCTCCTGATATGGCATGGCAGGCTGCGTGATCAAGCACGTCGTCGCCTGGCGTGAATAAGTTTTTTGGTGGTGCGCGGGGGGGGACTCGAACCCCCACACCATTGCTGGCGTCAGGACCTAAACCTGGTGCGTCTACCAATTTCGCCACCCGCGCGCCCTGCAAAACAAAACAGGTGATCAGCTCACACTGACCACCCCAACGAAATCGGTCAACCTTCTATTTTAGCGGTTTGCAAAGCGCGTTTTGGCGAGACGCCCCGCTGAAACTGCTGGCAAACCCTTGAAAGGCCCAAAAAAGCCCCCTCAACAGGCGCCAACATCGCCCTGGAGGCGGCCAGCCCCGCAGGGCCAGCCGGCCTCCACCGGGGCTCAGGCCACTTCGATGGCCGGTCGCTTGATGCGGAACCAGGCCGCGTACATGGCCGGCAGGGCCAGCAAGGTCAGCAGCGTGGCCACGATCAGGCCGCCCATGATGGCCACGGCCATCGGGCCCCAGAACACGCTGCGCGACAGCGGGATCATGGCCAGCACAGCCGCGGCAGCGGTCAGCACGATGGGGCGCAGGCGCCGCACGGCGGACTCGACGATGGCGTCCCAGGCCGGCACACCACGCGCCCGGTCCTGCTCGATCTGGTCGATCAGGATCACCGAGTTGCGCTGGATCATGCCCATCAGGGCGATCACCCCCAGCAGGGCCACGAAGCCAAAGGGGCGGTTCAGCAGGAGCAGCGCCCCGGCCACCCCGGCGATGCCCAGCGGCCCGGTCAGGAACACCAGCATCGCGCGGCTGAAGCTTTGCAACTGCAGCATCAACAGCGTGAAGGTGATGAACAGCATCACGGGCAGGCCCGCGGCAATCGAGGCCGAGCCCTTGCTGCTTTCCTCCACCGCGCCCGCCACTTCGATGCGGATCGCCTGGCCCGCCTCTGCCCAGCGCGCCTCGAGTGCGCGCAAGGCCGGCAGCAGCTCGGCGGTCACGGTCGCGCCCTGCAGGCCTTCGACGATGTCGCCCTGCACGGTCACGGCGTAGTCCCGGTTCTCGCGCCACATCACACCCGGCTCCCAAGTGAACACCGGCTTGGCGATCTGGGTCAGCGGGATCGAGCGGCCCGAGGCCGTCGGCAGGTAGGCGCTGGCGATGTCGGTGATGGCATTGCGCTCGTCCAGGGGCTGGCGCAGCACGATGTCGATCAGCTTGTCGTTCTCCCGGAACTGACCCACCGACGCCCCGGTCAGGATGGCCGCAGCGGCCTGGGCAATCGCCTGACTGGTGACCCCGAGGGCACGCGCCTTGGCCTGATCGACCTCCAGGCGGATGACCTTCACGGACTCGTTCCAGTTGTCGTTCACGCCGCGCATGTTCTTGTTCTCACGCAACACCGCCTTGACCTCATCGGCGCGCTCGCGCACCAGGGCCGGGTTGGCCCCCATCACGCGGAACTGCACCGGGTAAGGCACGGGCGGGCCGTTGGGCAGCAGCTTGACGCGGCCACGCACCTCGGGGAACTCCTCGGCCAGCAGGGCGGGCAGCTTGATGCGCAGCGATTCACGCACCTTCAGGTCCACCGGCAGCACGATGAACTGCGACACGTTGGTCTGCGGGAACACCTGGTCCAGCGGCAGGTAGAAACGCGGCACCCCCGAACCCACCCAGGTGCTGACGCTCTGCACCCCGGTCTCTTCGCGCAGGCGGGCCTCGACGCGACGCGTCACGGCCTCGTTGGCCGCGAACGACGTGCCTTCAGGGAACCAGATGTCGACCAGGATCTCAGGCCGGCTGGAGTCCGGGAAGAACTGTTGCTGTACCTTGCCCATGCCCACAATGCCAAGCCCAAAAATCAGCAGCGTGGCCCCGATCGTGGTCCAGCGGTGCGCCACGCACCAGGTCACGGCACGGCGGAAGCTGTTGTAGAACGGGGTGTCGAACATCTCGTGCGGCCCATCGCTGTGCCCCTGCCCATCGGCCAGTGCCGCCACATGGGGCGGACGCTTGAGCAACAGCACGCCCAGGTAGGGCACAAAGTAAACCGACACGACCCAGCTCAGCACCAGGGCGATCACCGTCACCGCGAAGATGGCGAAGGTGTATTCACCGGTTTGCGACTTGGCCAGACCGATGGGCAAAAAGCCCGCGGCCGTGATCAAGGTGCCCGTCAACATGGGCATGGCGGTGATTTCGTAGGCGAAGGTGGCGGCACGCACCCGGTCGTAGCCCTCCTCCATCTTGGTCACCATCATCTCCACCGCGATGATCGCGTCGTCGACCAGCAGACCCAGCGCAATGATCAGCGAGCCCAGCGAGATCTTGTGCAGGCCAATGCCCCAGTACCACATGGCCAGGAAGGTCACGGCCAGCACCAGCGGGATGGTGATGCCCACCACCAGCCCCGGGCGGATGTCGACGTAATAGCGGCGCCAGATCGGGTTCTGCCCCGGGCGCTTGTGCAGGCCCAGGCTGACGAAGCTGACCGCCAGCACGATCACCACGGCCTCGATCAGCACCTGCACAAACTCGCCCACCGAGCGGCTCACCGACTTCGGCTGGTCCTGCACCTGCACCAGGTGCACGCCGGCCGGCAGGGTTTGCTCGATGCGTTGGGTGGCGGTCTTCAAGGCCTTGCCCAGCGCAATGATGTCACCGCCCTTGGCCATGGAGACCCCGAGCGCGATGACTTCCTGACCGTTGTGACGCACCTTGACCGAGGGCGGATCCACATAGCCCCGCGTGATGGTGCCGATGTCCCCCAGGCGGAACTGGTTGCCCGAACTGCCGCGGATCGGCATCGCACGCAACTGTTCGACGGCCACAAACTGCCCCTGTACCCGCACCTGCACCACGTCCAGCGGGGTCTGCACCGAGCCGGCGCTTTCGACCGCGTTCTGCGCGTTCAACTGCGCCAGCACGGCGTTCAGGTCCAGGCCCAGCTGGGCCAGGCGCTTTTGCGAGATCTCGATGAAGATCTTTTCGTCCTGCACGCCAAACATCTCGACCTTGGCCACATCGGGCACGCGCAGCAGCGACTGGCGCACGTCGTCGGCAAAGGTCTTGAGCTCGGCGTAGCTGAAGCCATCGGACTCCAGCGCGTAGATCACGCCGTAGACATCCCCGAACTCGTCGTTGAAAAACGGCCCCTGCACCCCACTGGGCAAGGTGTAGCGGATGTCGCCGATCTTCTTGCGCACCTGGTACCAGACATTGGCCACCTCGGCGGGCCGAGAGGAGTCCTTGATCTGGAAAATGATCTGCGACTCGCCGGGCTTGGAATAGCTGCGGATCTTGTCCGCATAAGGCACTTCCTGCAGCGTCTTTTCGAGCTTGTCGGTGACCTGTTCGGCCACCTGCTGGGCGGTTGCGCCCGGCCAGTAGGTCCGCACCACCATGGCGCGGAAGGTGAATGGCGGGTCTTCGTCCTGGCCCAGTTGAAAGTAGGCCGCGAAGCCCAGCAACATCAACACGACCAGCAGGTAACGCGTGAGCGCCGGGTGGTCCAGCGCCCACTTGGACAGGTTGAAACCGTCTTTGGGTTGCACTTGCGTCATGTCCGGCCTCACTTGCCCGAAGCTGCAAGCGCAGGAGCCACCGCCGCGGCGGCCGGGGCGGCTGCCGTCGGGGCGCTGGGTGCGGAGCCTGAACCCGCGGCGCCTGCCACGGCCTTGCGCGGTTGGTACACCGAGACCTTCTGGCCCGGCGACAACACATGGACACCTGCGGCCACCACCTGGTCGCCCGGCTTCAGGCCGGCAGCGATGACGGCTTCATTGCCGTCGGCGGTGGCAATCTCCACCACCTGGGCCCGCACGGTCATGCTGCTCGGGTCCAGCACCCAGACCGCGGATTGGCGGCCTTCCTGGCGCAGCGCGCTGGTGGGCAGCTTGATGACTGCCGGCTCAGCCCGGGCCAGTCCTTGGGGCAGCACGTTGACGGTGGCCCCCAGGGCCGGAGCCCCCTGCGTCGGCAAGGCGACCTTGACCTGGTAGGTGCGGGTCACGGGGTCGGCACTGGCCGCCACCTCGCGCACCTGGCCTTCGATCTGGCGGTTCTCCGACCAGACCTTGACGGTCACCGAAGCGCCGACCTTGACCCCGGCGACTTTGTCCTCGGGCACGGCGAACACCACGTCGCGCGGGCCGTCCTGCGCAATGCGCACCACGGGCGTGCCCGCCTGCACCACCTGGCCAGGTTCGGCCTCGATGGCGGTCACCACCCCGGCCACATCGGCCACCAAGGAGGTGTAGGCAATCTGGTTGCCCTGGCTGGACAGCTGGGCCTGCGCCTGGTCCAGCGTGGCCTGGGCCGACTTCAGCGTGGTCTCACGGCGTTGCAGTTCGGCGCTGCCGATGAAGCTCTTGTCGAACAGTTCCTTGTAGCGACGGTAGTCGGCGGCGGCCAGGTCGCGGTTGGTCTGGGCCGCGGCCACCTGAGCGCGCGAGGCTTCGGCGCTCAGTTGGTAGTCCTGCGGGTCCAACTGGGCCAGCACCTGCCCCACTTTGACGCGCTGCCCCAACTCGGCCTGGCGACGGATAATCTTGCCGCCCACGCGAAAGCCCAGGCGAGAATCGACCCGCGCCTTCACTTCACCGGAATACTCATAGACCGCGCCCAACGATGTGGGGCTGACGGTCAGCACCTTGACCGCCCGGATGGGCTCAGCGGCGGGCTCGGGTCGGGAACAGGCCGACAGCCAAAGTGCAGCCGAGAGGCCCAGAACCCCCGTCAAGAAGGTTTGAGCACGAGGAGAGATCGCAAAGACTGGCATGGGAAGACCTGCTGTACAAGGTGCGGAATGAAGGTTTGGGGCGGCGCTTCGCAGCGCCCAGGCTTCGTTAACACGGTGTCAAAGAAGCCTCAATTTGTATTAATGACTCACTGGTTAGTAATCTAAGGGATTGTTCTGATGCATGTCAAGCCGAGTCCGGCCGCGGTTTCCACGCCACCGGGCCCACCGCTCACCGAACCCGGTGAAGTGTTGCCTGTGACCCACTATGAGAACTTCCCGGTGGCCTCCTGGCTGTGCCCGGCCCACTTGCGCGCACCGATCGCAGCGCTCTACCACTTCGCGCGCACCGCCGACGACCTGGCCGATGAGGGGTCGGTCAGCCCCGAGCAGCGCCTGGCCGACCTGCGGGCCTACCGCAGCCACCTGCACAGGGCGCTGGCGGGCGACGGCTCCGGCCTGCCCGACAGCGTGCCCGCCGCCTGGCGCGGCGTGCTGCAGGCCCTGGCCCGGCAGCACGCGGTGTGGCAATGGCCGCTGTCGCTGCTGGACGATCTGCTCGACGCGTTCGAGCAGGACGTGGTCTGGACCCAGGCCCAGCGTCACTACCCGGACCGCCCCACCCTGCTCGACTACTGCCGGCGCTCGGCCAACCCGGTGGGCCGCCTGGTGCTGCACCTGCACGGTGTGCAGGATGCCCCCGCCTTGCAACAAAGTGATGACATTTGCACGGCCTTGCAGTTGATCAATTTCTGGCAGGACCTGCGCCAGGACATCCCGCGCGGCCGACACTACCTGACCGACGCCGACTGCCTGCAGCACGGGGTGAGCCGCGCCGAGCTGCAGGCGCTGCAAAGCGCCCCGGCCACCCAGGCCCTGATCCAGGCCCAGCTGGACTGGGCCGAAGCCCTGATGCGCCGCGGCGCGCCCCTGGTGCACCGGCTGCCGGGCCGCGCCGGTTGGGAGCTGCGCCTGGTGGTCCAGGGTGGCCTGCAGGTGATCCGCCGCCTGCGCCCCCCCCAGGCCGACCCACTGCAGCGCCGCCTCAAGCTGCGCCGCAGCGACTACGCCCGCATGCTGTGGCACAGCCTGTGGATGTGAGCCCGACGCCCTGCCCCGCCCCCTCAGGTCCAACCTGATGCCAGGCCCATTGACAAGATGGGACAATCGCCCGCGAACGCCAAGCCAGATTCATGACCCCAGAAGATTACGTCCAGCAAAAAGCAGCCGCCTCGGGCAGCAGCTTTTATTACGCCTTTTTGTTCCTGCCCAAGCCGCGGCGGGCCGCCATCACGGCCTTCTATGCTTTTTGCCGCGAGGTAGACGACGTGGTCGACGAGGTCAGCGACAGCGGTGTGGCCCACACCAAGCTGGCCTGGTGGCAAAACGAGGTGCGTCAATCCTTCGCCGGCCAGCCCACCCACCCGGTGATGAAGGCCCTGATGCCGCATGTGCCCGTCCATGGGCTGCGGCAGGAGCAGTTGCAGGCCGTCATCCAGGGCTGCCAGATGGACCTGGAACAAACCCGTTACCTCGACTACGCAGGCCTGCAGCGCTACTGCCACCTGGTGGCCGGCGTGGTGGGCGAGGTGTCGGCCCGCATCTTTGGCCAGCTCGACGAGCGCACCACCGACTACGCCCACACCTTGGGCCAGGCTTTTCAGCTCACCAACATCATCCGCGACGTGGGCGAAGACGCCATGCGCGGACGCATCTACCTGCCGGTCAATGAACTGCAGCAGTTCGACGTCAAGGCCCACGAGGTGCTGCAGCGCGTGCATTCGGAGCGCTTCGTCAAACTGATGCAGTTCCAGGCCGAGCGTGCGCACAGCCTGTACGACCGCGCCCTGACCCTGCTGCCCGCCCAGGACCTGCGGGCCCAGAAGCCCGGCCTGATGATGGCCAGCATCTACCGCACCCTGTTGCGGGAGATCGAGCACGAGAACTTCCAGGTGCTGCACCAGCGCATCAGCCTGACCCCGCTGCGCAAACTCTGGCTCGCGTGGAAGGTGCAGGCGCTTGGCCGTGTCTGAGGCCCGGCCGGCGCCAGCGCCGGCACGCCCGGTGGCCCGCAGCGTGGCCGTGGTCGGGGGCGGTTGGGCGGGCCTGGCCGCCGCCATCGCGTCCAGCCAGGGCGGGGCCCGGGTGCAGCTGTTTGAATCCGCCCCGCGGCTGGGTGGCCGCGCCCGCGCCCTGGGTGCCGCCGCCGGCGAGCCCGCGCTGGACAACGGCCAGCACATCCTGATCGGGGCCTATGCCGAATGCCTGCGCCTGATGCGCACCGTGGGCGTGTCGCCCGAGCAGGCGCTGCTGCGTCTGCCACTGAACCTGCAGTTCCCCGACGGCAGCGGCCTGCGCCTGCCGCGCTGGCCGGCGCCGCTGGACGCGGTGGCCGGCATCCTGCGAGCCGGGGGCTGGCAGTGGGCCGACCGCCTGTCCCTGCTGCAGGCCACGCTGCGCTGGCACTGGGCCGGTTTCGAGTGCCCGCCCGGGTCCAGCGTGCTGGATTTGTGCCAGGGCATCCGCCCCCGCGTCATGGCCGACCTGCTCGAACCGCTGTGCGTGTCAGCCCTCAACACCCCCATCGGCCAGGCCAGTGGCCAGGTGTTTTTGCGCGTGCTGCGCGATGCGCTGGCCGGTGGCTCGGGCAGCTCCCACCTGTTGCTGCCGCGCACCGACCTCAGCGCCCTGTGGCCCGAAGCGGCCGGCCGCTGGCTGCAATCGCAAGGCCAGAGCGTGCTGTGTGGGCGCCGGGTGCAGACCCTGCGCCGGCTCGACGATGGGCGCTGGCAAGTCGACCTCGGTGAGCCCGCGGGCTTCCAGTCCAGCACCGCCTTCGATCAACTCATCCTGGCCTGCCCACCGGGCGAGGCCAGCCGCCTGCTCGAACAGGCCCAAGGCCTGACCGAGGGTCACCAGCGACCGGTGCAGCGCTTTTGTCAGCACGCCCGCGCGCTGCGCTTTGAAGCCATTGCCACCGTCTACGCCCAGGCACCAGGCCTGCGGCTGCCCACACCGATGCTGGCCTTGCGCCCCAGCGCCGAGGCGCCCGCCCAGTTTGTGTTTGACCGCGGCCAGTTGGGTGGCCCCCGGGGCCTGCTGGCCTTCGTGGTCAGCGCCAGCGACACCGACCGCGACGCCTTGACCGCCCAGGTGCTGCGCCAAGGGGAGACCGCACTCGCCCCGCTGGGTCTGCGCCACCTGAACTGGCAACAGACGGTGGTCGAAAAGCGCGCCACGTTCGCCTGCACCCCGGGCCTGCAACGCCCCCAGCAGGCCATCCTGACCGGTTTGCAAGCCTGCGGCGACTACTGCGAAGGCCCCTACCCCGCCACCCTCGAGGGCGCAGTGCTCAGCGGCAGCGCCAGCGGGCGGGCCGCCGCGATGGGCTGGGTCTGAGCGCGGCCCCCAAGGCCACGCCACCGGTTCACCCTGGCTCACCCCCGGACCAGCGCCCTGGCGCGCGCCCCGATCCGACCCAGACCGCAACCACCACAGGGCGCAGGCGCCGGTTCAGGCCGGCGCCGGGCCAGGCGCCAGCCACTGGCACAGCTCGCTGAGCGAATGCACGGTCAGAGGAGCCGGGTGCTCGTGGGTCCAGGCTTGGCGCTCACGGTTCAACCACACCGCCTGCAGGCCCGACTGCAAGGCACCGACGGCGTCCAGCGCGGCGTCGTCACCCACATGCAGCACCTCGTGCGGGGCCACGCCCGCGGCCTCGGCGGCGGCATGAAAGATGCGCGGGTCGGGCTTGGCCACCCCGAAGTCGCGCGCATTGAGCGCCGCCTTGAAGTACCCGGCCAGTCCCACCTGCTGGATGTCGGCATTGCCGTTCGACACCGCCACCAAGGGGTAGCGCGCGGCCATGAACTGCAGGCTGGGGTGGGCGTCATCGAACATCGTCACGCGCTGGCGCTCGGCAAAGAAGACCTCGAAAGCCGGTTCGGCCAGGTCGGTGGGGTCGCCCGCTTGGCCCAGCGCCAGGCGGATCGACTCGCGCCGCAGGGCGCTGAGGTCGGCCTTCAGGTCGGGGCGCAGGTCCACCATGCGGTTGCGGATCTCGCGCAGCGCGCCGGGCTCGGCGAACAAGGCGGCGGTGCGCGGCGCATGCGCCCGCAGCCAGGCCGCCAGCACCTCTTCGGCGCGCGCGATGGTCGGCCAGATGGGCCACAAAGTGTCATCAAGATCGAGGGTGATGGCCCGGATGCGTGCGAGGTCGAGCATAGGTGGTCGAGAATACGGCATTCCGAACATCCCCAGGCCCTGCCCTCTTATGCGCTCCAAGTTTGCCCCTGAACCTGCTTTCCGCCACGGCCAGCCGGCCCGCACCGGTGTGCTGCTGTGCAACCTGGGCACCCCCGAAGCCCCCACCGCGCCCGCCTTGCGCCGCTACCTGGGCCAGTTCCTCAGCGACCACCGCGTGGTGGAGATCCCGGCCCTGCTCTGGAAACCCATCCTGCACGGCATCATCCTGCGCGTGCGCCCGGCCAAGTCAGCGGCCAAGTACGCCACCGTCTGGACGCCCGATGGCTCGCCGCTCAAGGTCTGGACCGACAAGCAGGCCAAGCTGCTGCAAGGCTGGCTTGGCGAGGCAGGCCACCAAGTGCGTGTGCGCTACGCCATGCGCTACGGCAACCCGTCGATCGCCAGCCAGCTCGACGCCCTGAAAGCCGAGGGCGTGACCCGCATCCTGATCCTCAGCGCCTACCCCCAGTACTCGGGCACCACCACCGCCAGCGTGTTCGACGACGTGGCCGACTGGGGCAAGCGCCAGCGCCACCTGCCCGAACTGCGCTTCGTCAACCACTACCACGACGACCCGGGCTACATCGAAGCCCTGGCCCGCCGGGTCGAAGCCCACTGGCGCGAACACGGCCAGCCCGACCAGTTGGTGATGAGCTTCCACGGGGTGCCGGCGCGCACCCTCCAACTCGGCGACCCCTACCACTGCGAGTGCTACAAGACGGGCCGCCTGCTGGCCGAGCGACTGGGCCTGCGGCCCGACCGCTACAAGATCACCTTCCAGTCGCGCTTTGGCAAGGCCAAGTGGCTGGAGCCCTACACCGAGCCCAGCCTGATTGCGCTGGCCCAGGCCGGCACCCGCCGCGTGGACGTGATCTGCCCCGGCTTCACCAGCGACTGCCTGGAGACCCTAGAAGAAATCAGCCAGGAAGCGCGTGAGGCCTTCCTGCACGCGGGCGGCCAGGACTTCCACTACATCGCCTGCCTGAACGACAGCCCGGCCTGGATCGATGCGCTCAGCCAGCTGACCCAGCGCCACCTCGGCGGCTGGCCGACCCAGATCGCCAGCGCCGAGCAACAGCAAGCCGACCGCGACCGCGCCCTGGCCCTGGGGGCGCCGAACTGAGCGCACGGCCCCTGGGTCGCTCCCGACCCGGGCCCCGCCGCGAGCCGTTATGCTTTTCGACATCCCCGGGCGGGCCCCCGCCCCCCGAACGGCCTGCGCCGGTCCCGCCTGAGCGGGCCTGGCCGGGTCTGCAACCCTTTTTTTCATGCCCGTCCAGCCTTCCCTGCCCCTGACGCCCCCGCCCGCTGCCACCGAACTGACGCCGGACCAACTGCGCCGCCAGATCCCCGCGGCCGAGCTGGGCTTTGCCAGCACCGCCGAACTGCGCCACCTGAGCCCCGGCTGGATCGGCCAACAGCGCGCCCGTGAGGCCACCGACTTCGGCCTGCACCTCGACGCCCCCGACTACCACCTGTTTGTGCTGGGCGAGCCCGGCAGCGGCCGCAGCTCGCTGCTGCGCCAGGCCCTGCAAGAAGCCGCCCTGCAGCGCCCGGTGCCGCCCGACCTGGCGTTCCTGCACCACTTTGAGCAGCCGCTGCGACCGCTGGCGCTGCGCCTGCCGCCCGGTCAAGGCCGGGTGCTGCGCCAGGCCTTGCAGCAACTGAGCCGGCAACTGCCCCAGGAAATCCCCGCGCAGCTCGAAAGCGCCGAGCTCATGCTGGCCGCCGAACTGATCGAGACCGCGTTCGAGCGCGAAGAAAAGCACGCCCTGGCCGCCCTCGAGGACCTGGCCACCCGGCATGGCTTCAAGCTCGGCCGCGCTGGCGAGGGCGACAGCGAACGGCTGCAACTGCTGGTGCGCGACGACCGCAAAAACGGCCCCGACAGCGGCCCCAGCGAGGCCGAGGTGCAGGTGCGCCGGGAAATGGCCCACACCCTGGCCCGCCTGCGTGAACGCGAACAAGCGCGCGACCAGGCGCTGTCGGCGCTGCAGGCCCAAACCCTGAAGCCCTGGCTGCACAGCGTGTTCGAACGCGCGCTGGCCAGCGTCAGCGGCCTGGCCCAGCCGGAGCAGGCCTGGCTGCAAAGCTGGTCACAAGCGGCCCAGCAAGAGGTGCTGGAGGAGATCGAGCTGTTCCTGCCGCGCGCGGGCGACGACGACGAAGCCGACCGCAAGGCCGACCTGGCCCACTGGCAGGCCTGCCTGAAACTCAACCTCGTGGTGGACCACGCCGAACAGCGCGGCGCCCCGGTGGTGATCGAGGACAACCCACAGATGCGCAGCCTGTTCGGCTGCATCGAGCACCCGGGCGGCGACGACGCTGGCCCGCCCGACCACACCGCCCTCCACGCCGGCGCGCTGCTGCGCGCCCACGGTGGCTACCTGATGCTGCACCTGGCTGACCTGGCCGACGACGAGGACCTGTGGGACCGGCTGCGCCGCTTCCTGCGCTCGCGCCAGTTGCAGATCGAGGACGGGGGCGGCAGTGCCGGCCCCGCGGGGGCCAGCCTGCAGCCCGATCCCCTGCCGCTGAACCTGCGCCTGGTGCTGATCGGCTCGCCCGACGCCTACTACAAGCTGCAAGACAGCGAGCCCGACATGGCGCGGCGTTTCCGCGTCAAGGTGGACTTTGCCGACCGCTTTGCCGACCACCCCGAGCACCGCCGCGCGATGGCCATCTGGGTCGCGCAACGCTGCGAGGCCCTGGGCCTGCCCCACGCCGATGCCAGCGGTGTGGCCGCACTGCTGGGCCAAAGCCACCGGCTGGCCGAGGACCAGCACTACCTCAGCGCACAACTGGGCTGGGTCGAGCGCGACCTGATTGAGAGCGCCGCCGCCTGCCGCCGCCGCGGCGGCGAGCACATCCAGGCCGCCGACGTGGCCCAGGCCTTGCAGGCCCGGGCGCGGCGCCACAACCTGCCCGAGCAGGAACTGATGGAGCGCATCCGCGATGGCGAGCACCTGCTGTCCACCGAAGGCTGGGCACTGGGCCAGGTCAACGCCATGAGCCAGATCGACACCGGCGACCACCGCTTTGGCGTGCCCATGCGCATCACGGCGCGCACCCTGGCGGGCCACGGCGGCGTGCTCAACATCGAGCGCGAGGTCAAGCTCTCGGGCCCCATCCACGACAAGGGTGTGCTGATCCTGCAGGGCTACCTGCAGCAGTTGCTGGCCGAGCAGGCCCCGCTGGCGCTCAGCGCCTCCCTGGTGTTTGAACAGGAATACGACGGCGTGGAGGGCGACTCGGCCTCGTGTGCCGAACTGTTCGCGCTGCTGTCCGCACTGTCCGGCCTGCCCCTGCGCCAGGGCATCGCGGTGACCGGGGCGCTGAACCAGCACGGTGAGGTGCTGCCGGTGGGGGGCTTGAACGAAAAGATCGAAGGCTGGTTCCAGGTCTGCCGGGACCGCGGTCTCACAGGTGAACAAGGTGTGCTGCTGCCGGCACGCAACCAGCGGCAGCTGATGCTGTCCGAGGAGGTGGTGGCCGCGGTGGCCGCCGGTCAGTTCAAGGTCTACACCATGTCGCATGTGGCCCAGGGTGTGGCCTTGCTCTGCGAGCGTCCCTTGCAAGGCCCCGCTGCGGGTGAGGCGACCCAGGCCAGCGTGCAAGCGCTGGCCCTGCAGACCCTGGCCGCCTACCGACGGGCCTGCCAGCGCGCCCAGGGCCTGCGCCGCGGTCGCGGCCGGGCTTGAGGGCCAGCGGCCCTGCAACCGCCCACAGCGGTGGCGCGCCAAGTGCTGCGCCCGGTGCAGCCCCCGTGCAGCGCCCCGTGCGGCCGTGGCAGGCCAGCCCAGGCCCAGGGCGGGCCCTCCGCAGGGGCCTGGCTCAGGCCGCGGCCTCGGCGCGGTCGATGAAGTCGCTGACCCAGTTCAGTTGCTCGGGCACATTGAGCGCGGGCGCATGGCCGCAGCCCGCGACCTCGATCACCGTGGTCAGGCCGCGCCGGCCCGGGCCCCGGCGCAGCATCTCGGCGGTGGTCTCGGGCAACACCAGATCGGACTCGGCGCCACGCAGGCACAGCACGGGCAGGTCCAGGGCGTCGTAGTGGTCCCAGATCAGGTAGTCATTGGGGTGGTGGGTGAACTGCATCACCATCGCGGGGTCGTAATGCGGCGTCACCCGACCATCGGGCAGGCGCCGGGTCGAGGTCTCGGTCAGCCGCCGCCACTGGGCGTCGCTGAGCCAGCCATAGGGCTTGTAGACCTGGCGGAAAAAAGCCTCGAGCGCCAGCACCGAATCAAACACCGGCGGCTGGCCCGCGTAGGCGCGGATGCGCTCGATGGCGGCCTGCGCCAACTGAGGCGCGTTGTCGTTGAGCACCAGGCTCTTGAGGCGCCCCTTGAGCGCCGGCTGCGCCAGACCGGCCGCGCACACCGTGCCGATGGCCCCGCCCATCGAGGTGCCGACCCAGTGCACACGCTGCAGGCCCAGGCCGTCGAGCAGGCCCAGCGCCAGCTCGGCATAGAAGGCCAGGGTGTACTCCCGTTCGGGCGCAGGGCTCCACTGGCTCAGGCCCCGGCCCAGGGTGTCCGGGCAGATCACGCGGTAGCGCGGGCTCAGGTGCTGGGCCAGTTCGTCCATGTCACGGCCGGTGCGCGCCAGGCCATGCCAGGCGATCACCGCCGGGGCCGTCGGGTCGCCCCACTCGGTGAAGTGGATTTCACGGCCAGCGCAGTTCAGGTAGTGGGAGGACGGGGACATGGGCAAGGTTCCGGTTCGGGCGAAGGCCCGCAGGCCTTCGCTTCGGTCAATGACAAGGCGACGCGACTCAGTCGGGGATGGTCACCGTGTTGCCGCTCAGTACGATGCGGTCGGCCTCGGCCGGTGAGGCCGACGGCGCCGGCACGTTGGCCGCGGTCAGCGCCGGCGCCTGGCCCGCGGTGCCGCCACGCGGGGTGGTGCGCACCACCTGGGACGGCGGCAGGGCGGTGCCGTTCTTCAGCTTGGCGTAGACCGAGTCCAGCGCGCGGTTCAGGTAGACGTGCAGCGGCACAAAGCGGCTGTCGTAACCCGGCAGCACCGCTGGCAGGCCGATGAAGCCGTCAAAGTGCTGTGCGTTGGTCACTTCGAGGTAGCTCAGCTGGCTGTTGGCGCCCTCCACCGCCTTGTTGAGCGCCAGGTAGGGACGCGAGGTGTGGTTGACCGGCAGCAAGGGGTCAGAGCGGCCATGCACGATGACGGCCGGCTTGCCGCGCAGGTTGCCGTTGCGGCGGGTTTCGTCGATGCCCGCGTTGACGCGCTGGGCCGCGGCGTCCACCCCGGTGACCAGGTTGCGCAGGCAGTTGGCACCGTCGAGGTTCATGTCCGGCAGGCCGGTGCTGGGCGAGGTGGAGAACAGGTCGCGCGTCGGGCCCTTGGGCGATTGGTTGTTCACCAACTGCACCCCGGCCGACGGCGGCACCCCATTGCCGTTGGCGTACATCTGGGCCAGCGCGTTGGGGCTCATCACCGTGGGCTCCCAGGTGGGGGCGGTGGCGGCAAAGCTGTAGCCACAGAGGTGGTCCTGCACCCCGAAGCGCCCCAGGGCGTTGGCAAAGGTCACGGCCACCGCCGGGGCGACTTCAAAGCTGGCCAGGGTGGCCAGCTGGCTGCCGGCCTCGGGCTCCCAGCCGTAGTCACGCAGGCGCTGCCAGGACTCGCTGGCCTGGGCGCTCGTGGTGGTGGCGTTGAGCAGGCCACGGGTCTTGAGCGAGTTGCAGCGGTAGGCGGCAATCGTCCCGTAGACCGTCGGCAAGGCATAGGTCGTCTGCAGCGGGCTGCCGGCCAGTTCCGGCGCCAGCGCGGCGCAGGCCGCATAGAGGTGGGCGTAGGTGGTGAAGTCGAGCAGGGTGCGCGAGTTCACGCCTTGCACCGTGCTGCCGCGCTTGACCACCACGTTGGGGTTGCGCGGCATTTCGATGGCGGGTTCGGCCACCGCCAGACCGTCGATCAGGCCATTGCTGTCCTGCTCGAGCGCGGCAATCGCAGCGCCACCGCCGTTCGACACACTGGACGCGATGACCAAGGTGTTGTCCGGGTCGAACACGCGGCTGCGCTGGCCCCCGCCCAGGTCGGTCCCCAGGCGCTGGTTCAGCACATAAAAAGCAAATTCGACCGCTTGCAGGGTGTACTTGCCCCAGTCTTTTTCAGGGTTGCGCTGCGAGTGCGCGTGCTTGAAAGCCAGTCGATTGGGGGTGCTGGCGTTCAAGGCCTGCAAGTCGCTGGCCGACAGCGGCGCCTTGAACTGTGCGCCCGTGCCGGCCGCGCTGACCGTGGCGCGGGTGCCGTCGATCAGGGGCACGGTGTTGGTGGCGAGGTCGTGGCCTGCGCTGCCCGTGCCCTTGTCGGTGTAGGCCACGGCACAGCCCTTCTTGAGGCCCCACTCACCGGTGCTGATGGCCCCGTAGACGCCGCGCGAGCCCGAGGAGGTGGCCGTCACGATGCAGGGGTTGGCGCGGTCGAAGGTGCTGGGCACCTGCACCACCAGGGTGACGTTCTGCAGGCCACTGCCGTCGTCACTGTAGGCGGTGTACTCGCCCCCGGCAATCAGCCCTTCGCCCGTGGTCACGGTGCCGGCGGCGGTGACGTTGGGTCCATAGAGCGTGCCATAGCCGCCGGCCGCGGTGGTGTCGATCAGGCCGCGGTAGCTGTTGTAGATGGCGGCCCGGCGCAGTTCGGCCGCGGTGGGCTGGAGCGCATTGGCGTAGCTCGGCGGCACCGCGCTTTGCAAACCGGTCTTGCCCAGGCCGGCACTCAGCAAGTCGTTGCTGACACCGTCGTACTCGACGCTGCTGACCACGCCCAGAAAGCGGGGCTTCTCATTGACCGGGCCGTTGCCGTCGCTGCCGCAGGCGGTGAGCCCGAGGCCCAAGGCCAGGGCCGATGCCAGCGCGGTGAGGGGAAATCGCATGGTTTTGTCTCCTTGAGGTTGTTGTCTCATCACACACATCACGGTCCGGGCCGACAGGCCCTGGTCCCTTGACACCGATGCCGCGGAGGCCCCTGGCTCAATGGCCCGCCGCCTGCTGGTTCTCACGGGCGGCGCGCAAGCGCCCCACCACCCCGGTCGGGAAGTAGTACACCGACAGCACAAACAGCAGGCCCAGCCACAGCAGCCAGCGGTCGGGCGACAGCAGCGCCGACAACCACGGCCAAGCGGCGCTGGCCTCGCTGCCCCAACGCAACAGGTCTTGCAGGTAGCTCTGCGCCACCAGGAACAGGGCCGAGCCGACGGCTGCGCCATAGATCGTGCCCATGCCGCCGATCACCACGATCAGCAGCACGTCCAGCATCAACTCGAACGACAGCGAGGTGTCCGGTCCGTTGTAGCGCAGCCAGAGCGCCAGCATGGCGCCCGCGAGGCAGGCGAACAGCGCCGACAAAATGCTCGACACGGTGCGGTAGACCACCACGCGGTAGCCGATGGCCTCGGCGCGGAACTCGTTCTCGCGGATCGCTTGCAGCACGCGGCCAAACGGCGAGTTGACGATGCGCAGCAAGGCCAGCAGCAGCGTCACCGCGAGCACGAACAAGAGGTAGTAGCAGATCAGCCGGCCGTCCAGCGAGACGCCCATGAAGGGCTCTTCGGCCCATTCGAAACTCGGCGACAGCAGCTCAGGCACCTTGAAGGTCAGGCCGTCCTCGCCCCCGGTCAGCTCGGACAGCTGCGAGGCCAGGGTCTGGAAGGCCGAGGCCACGGCCAGCGTGATCATGGCGAAGAAGATGGCGCGCACGCGCAGCGAGAACAGGCCCACCGCCAGCGCCAGCAGCAACGACAGCAGCAGCGACGCCCCCAAGCCCACCGCAAGCGCCTCCCAGGTCGGCCCCAGGCGCGTGGTGGCGATGGCGATGCCATAGGCACCGATGCCAAAGAACATGGTGTGGGCAAAGCTGACGATGCCGGTGTAGCCCAGCAGCAAGTCAAAGCTGGCCACCAGCACCACGAACACCAGCACCTTGGCCGCCACATTGAGCGCCTTGACGCCCGGGAAAACGAAGGGCGCAAACGCCAGCGCCAGCAGCAGGCCCAGCAACAGGGCCGCGAGCAGCTTGCTGCGCGGCAGGTCGTGTGAAATCAGTCGGGTCAACATGGTCGGGGCCTCAACGGTTGGTCACCGGGTAGACGCCCTGGGGGCGCCACAGCAGCACCGCCACCATCAGGGCGATGTTGGAGAACAGGGCCAGCTTGGGCAGCAGGAACCCGGTGTAGTTGGCCATCAGGCCGACCAGCAGCGCGCCAATCAAGGCCCCGCCGGTGGAGCCCAGGCCGCCGATGATGATCACGATGAAGATCAGCACATTGACCTGTGCGCCCATCTGGGGCACGACGTTTTGCTGGTACAGGCCCCACATCACCCCGCCCAGGCCGGCCAGTGCGCTGCCGACCACGAAGACGCCGACAAACAGGCGCCGGATGCGGTAGCCCAGCGACTCGACCATCTCGCGGTCCTGCACGCCGGCCCGGATCAGCAGACCGATCTTGGTGCGGTTCAGGGTGTAGGCCAGCAGGCCGAACACCAGCAGCCCCACCACCACCGCCACCACGCGGTAGCGCTCGATGGCGGCGTCACCCCACAGCCAGGCACCGCGCATGCCCTCGGGCAGGGGCAGCGGGATCTGTTGCGGGCCCCAGATCACCTTGATCAGCTCCTCACCGATGATCATGCCGCCCATGGTGATCAGGATCTGCTTGAGGTGCTGGCCGTAGACCGGTCGCACGATGTAGCGCTCGAACGCCAGGCCCAGGGCGCCCGACACCGCCATGGCGATCAGCATGGCCGGGAACACCGCCACCAGGTTGCGCCACAGTTCGGCCGACTGGGTCCAGTCGCTCATGGCGCCCAGCACGCTGGTGGCGACAAAAGCGCCCAGCGCAATGAACACGCCATGGCCGAAGTTCAGCACATCCATCAGGCCGAACACCAGGGTCAGGCCCGACGCGATGATGAACACGATCATGCCCATCGCCAGGCCCGCCACGGTCAGCGTCAGCCAGGTCGAGCCCGACCCCACCAGGGGCAAGGCCAGCAGGGCCAGCAGCGGCACCAGGGCCAACGGCTTCCAGTCCAGTTCTTTGAAGTTCATAGTGCCAACCCCAGCAGCGAGCGCTGCAATGCCTCGTCCGCGGCCAGCTCGGCCATGCGCCCGGCATGGACCACGCGGCCGTTGTCCATCACCGCCACGCTGTCACCCAGGCGTTTGGCGAAGTGGATGTTTTGTTCGACCAGCAAAATGGTCACGCCGCTGGCCTTGAGCTGGGCGAAGGCGTCGATCATGTTGTTGATCATCACGGGCGCCAGGCCCTTGCTGGGCTCGTCGATGATCAGCAGCTGGCGCGGCTCGACGATGGCGCGCGACACCGCCAGCATCTGCTTTTGCCCGCCCGACAGCTTGCCCGCCGGGTGGTTCCAGAACTTCTGCACCGCCGGGAACAGGCCGAAGATCCACTGCAGTCGGGCCTCGTCGATCTGGGCCACGGTGCGCGCCTGGCGGGCCGCCAGCAGCATGTTCTCCTTGACCGTGAGGTCGGCGAAGATGCCCATGTTCTCGGGCACGTAGGCGATGTTCAGGCCGGCGATCTGCGGCGTGTGCAAGCGGCTGATGTCGCGGCCGTCAAAGCGCAGGCTGCCTTGCGAGGCCTGCCACAGGCCCATGATGGTGCGCAGCGTGGTGGTCTTGCCCGCGCCGTTGCGCCCCAGCAGCAGGGTCAGTTCGCCGCGCGGCACCACCAGGTCCACCCCGTGCAGGATGTGGTAGGCCCCGATGTGGGTGTGCACACCTTGCAGCTCGAGCAGGTGCTTGGAAGGGGATGTGGTGGTGCTCATGCCGCCTCCTTGGCCACGCCGAGGTAGGCCTCTTGCACCACCGGCAAGGCAATCACGGTGGCGGGGTCGCCGTCGGCCACCAGCGTGCCGTTGTGCAGCACGATGATGCGGTCGGCCAGTTCACGCACCACGTCCATCTTGTGCTCGACCAGCAGGATGGTCTTGCTTTTGTCTTTTTTGAGTTCGCGGATCAGGTTCAGGATCACCGGGGCCTCGTCGTGGCTCATGCCGGCCGTGGGCTCGTCGAACATGAACACCTGCGGCTCCAGGGCCATCAACAGGGCCACCTCGAGCTTGCGCTGGTCGCCGTGCGGCAGGCTGGACACCAGCACCGCCTGCTGGTGCTGCATGGCCACGGTGTGCAGGATCTCCAACGCGCGTTCGGTCAGGGCGCGGTGGTCGCTCCAGATGCTCCACAGGTTCAAGCCGTGCCAATGCGCCCCGGGCCGGGTGGCCTGCACGGCCAGGCGCACGTTCTCCAGCACGCTGAGGTGCGGGAACAGGTTGGTCAATTGAAACGCCCGCCCGAGCCCGGCGCGCGTGCGCGCCGACACGGTGGCCTGGCTCAGGTCCACCCCATTGAGGTGGACCGTGCCACTGCTGGCCGGGATCTGGCCCGACACCAGGTTGAAAAACGTGGTCTTGCCCGCCCCGTTGGGGCCGACGATGGCGGTCAAAGTGCCGGGTGCAAAACTGCACGAGACGGCATTCACCGCCACGTGTCCGCCGAAGCGGACCGTGAGGTCTTGGGTTTGCAGCATGGCGTGGGGTTCCTGAACCCGCCCAGGCGCAGGGCGGTGTTGCGGGACGGTGGGGGCGCGGGCAGCAAGGCCAGACGCGCCGGGGGCTTCACACCGACCCCACCAGCGCCTCAGGCCCCGGTGGGTCGGCACAACAGGCTCAGCGCTTGTTGCGGATGGGCACGTTCATTTCTTCGGGCTTGATCTCGCGCACCAGCTCCGGCACGCCCCAGGCAAAGGCCGGATCGGCCTTGATCTTGAAGTGGTACATGCTCTGCAGGGCCTGGTGGTCCTCGGCGCGGAAGGTCATCTTGCCCTTGGGCGTGTCAAAGCTCATGCCTTCCATGGCCTTGATCAGCTTGTTGGTGCTGGTCTCGCCATTGGTCTTCTTGAGCGCGGTCACCACCGCCATGGCCGACGAGAAACCACCGGCCGTGAAGAAGTCCGGCGGCGCCTTGAACTGCTTGTAGTGCTGGGCCACCAGGGCCTCGTTGACCGGGTTCTTCGGGATGCCGAAGTAGTAGTAGGTCGCGCCTTCCATGCCGGGGAAGTTCTTGTAGGCGGCCATGGCGGGCAGGATGTTGCCGCCGGTGGCGATCTCGATGTTGTAGCGCTTGAGGTCGAGGTCGGCGATCTTGAACGGGTTGCCGGCACCGGCCCAGATGACAAAAATCACCTTGCGGCCGGGCTGGTCCTTGAGCTTGTCGATCAAGCGCTGGGCGCCGGCGGTGAAGTCGGTGGTGCTGGTCGGCAGGTATTCCTCATGGACCAGCTTGGCGTTCTTCAAGGCGTCCTTGAAGGCCTTCACGCCATCGCGGCCAAAGGCGTAGTCCTGCGCCAGGGTGGCGATGGTGACGCCGGGCTTGTCGAGGGCCACGGCGTTGGAGATGGCGTCTTGCGAGCTGTTGCGGCCGGTGCGGAAGATGTATTTGTTCCACTTGTCACCGGTGATGCTGTCGGCCACCGCGGGTTCGACGATCAGGATCTTTTTGTACTCCTCGGCCACCGGCAGCAGGGCCAAGGCCACGCCCGACGAGGTCGGGCCCACGGCCAGGTCGGCCTTGTCGTCCGAATAGGCCGAAGCCAGCAGCGACTTGCCCAGGTCAGGCTTGCCCTGGTCGTCCTTCTCCAGCACCACGATCTTGCGGCCGTTGACCGCCATGGTGCCGCCCGTGGCGTACTCCAGACCCATCATGAAGCCGGTCTGGGTCTGCTTGCCATAGGCTTCGAGCGGACCGGTCTTGCTGTAGATGTGGGCGATGCGGATGTCACCCGTCTGGCTGAAAGCCGGGCTGACGCCGAAAGCGCTGCAAACCAGGGCGGCGAGCGCGGGCAGGCCGATGAGAGCACGTCGATGCATGGAAGTCTCCTGTTGTGTTGGCGGTCAGGCACCACGATTGCACAGGGCGTGCCAGGTCAAAAGGCCTTGATTTCAAACGAATTTTTCACCCAACCGGATCAATTGATTGAATTTCAGACACATTGAATGCCTGAATTTCAGTCATATGGATGATTTTCAGACAGTCGGCAAGCCCTCAAGCGGCTCGCCCCCAACGAGCCCGAGATCGCAAGCCGAGGCCCCACCCTCAGCGTGCCTCACCCAGCCGTTCGTACAGGGTCGCGCGCGAGATGCCCAGCAGGCGCGCAGCCGCCACCTTGTTGCCACCGGTGTGGCGCAGCGCCCGGGCGATGGCTTGCCGCTCCAGCGCGGCCACTTGCTCGGCCAAGGGTGGCATCGCGGCGCCCTCCTCCGCGTCCGCCGTGTCGACAGGGACCGTGTGGTGGGGCGCTGGCGCCGCGGTCAAAGCCGGGGCCGGACCAGCCGCGGGCGGAGGCCTGACCGCCAGCACCGGGTCCAGCCCCGAGTCCTGCAACACGCCTTGCAGCAGCCCGACGTCAATCTGGCCCGATTCACTGCGCAACGCGGCCTGCTCCAGCACATTGCGCAACTCCCGGATGTTGCCGCGCCAGGGCTGCGCCTGCAGCAGCGCGATGGCCGGGGGCGACAGTTCGGGCGGGGCGCTGTTGTTGCGCAGCGCCATGTCCTCACCCAGCACCTCGACCAGGGCCACGATGTCGCTGACCCGTTCGCGCAGCGGGGGCACACGGATGGGCAGCACCCCCAGGCGGTAGTACAGGTCCTCGCGAAAGCGCCCCTCGCGCACCAGGGCCGAGAGGTCGCGCGAGGTGGCCGCGATGACCCGCGCGTCAAAGGGCAGCAGTCGGTTGCTGCCCAGCGGCTCAATCTCCCCTTCCTGCAAGGCGCGCAAGAGCTTGGCTTGCAGGTTCAACGGCATGTCGCCGATCTCATCGAGGAACAGGGTGCCGCCATCGGCCAGGCGGAACTTGCCCTCACGCCCCTTGCGGTCGGCGCCGGTGTAGGCCCCCGGCGCCACGCCAAAGAACTCGGCCTCCAGCAGGGTGTCGGGCACGGCCGCGATGTTGACGCTGACAAAGGGGCCGTCGGCACGCGACGAGGCCGTGTGCAGTGCGTGCGCCAGCAGTTCTTTGCCGGTGCCCGTCTCGCCCAGCAGCAGCACCGGGCTGGCCGACTGGGCCGCGCGGCGCGCCTGGCGCTTGACCTCGACGGCGGCCGGGCTGGTGCCGACAAAGCTGGCAAAGGTGTACTTGGCGCGGCGCTGGCCATCGGGCGCGCTGAGGCCTCGTTTGCGTTGCACCGCCAGCTCGCGGCGCGCGTCGTCCAGGTCCTGCTGCAGGCGCGCAAACTTGCTGATCAGGGGCTTGAGCGTGGTCTCGGGGTGGTCAAAGAGCACGATGCCGATGGCCCCAATGACCGCCCCGCCCTCGTCACGCAAAGGCAGGCGGCTGACCACAAAGGTGCCGGCCTTGTTGGTCAGCAGGTCGATCAGGATCGGCTCGCCGGTCTCCAGCACCCGGCGCATCTGGGTGTTCTGGATCACCTCCTCGACCAGATGGCCCTGAAACTGCTCGATCGACGAGAAACCCAGCGCGGGCAGAAAGCGGCGGTACCCCTCGTTGACCCAGACGATGCGCCCGGTGTGATCGACCAGGAACATGCCCTGGCTGATGCTGGAAAACAACTGGAACATCGACCGCGCCGCCAGCGCCAGGATGCTGTCGCCGTCCAGCGGCAGCGCCTCGTGGGACGCTGCGGCCGCCGAAGCCGCCAGTGGGGCCCCGCGCGCAGGCTCGGGGCGGGGCTGGGTGGAGGGCACGTCAGGGGCAGAAGGCGCGGGCATGGGCGCGATGGTAGCGTGCCCGCGGGTCCCCGGTGCCGAGCGGTGACCGTGATTTCTGCGACCCGGCCACCTCAGCGGGTGGCCGCGGGCGGGGCGCCCGCCTCGAAGCGGGCTGGCCAGCCGCACCGAACCAGCGTCGGCCCGCCCAACTGTTCAGCCGCGTGGCCCGCTCAAAGCCGCGCCAGGGCGCGCCGATCAGCCCAGCGCTTGATCAGGCGCGGCAGCACCAGCACCGACACCACCAGCACCAACAGGGTCAGCGACATCGGGCGTTGCAGGAAAATGTCCCAGCGCCCTTCGCCGATCGACAGCGCGTTGCGCATCTGGGCTTCGGCCAAGGGGCCCAGGATCATGCCCACCACCACAGGAGCGGTCGGGAAATCAAAGCGCCGCATCAACACGCCCAACAGACCGATGCCATACAGCAGCACCAGGTCGAACGCCGACTGGCGCATGCCATACACCCCCAGCGTCGCGAACACCAGGATGCCCGAGTACAGGTAGGCCTTGGGGATGCGCAGCAGCTTGACCCACAGGCCCACCAGGGGCAGGTTCAGCACCAGCAGCATGACGTTGCCGATGTACATCGACGCGATCAGCGCCCACACCAGGCCTGCGTTGGTGTCGAACAACTGCGGCCCCGGCTGGATGCCGTAGTTCTGGAACGCGCCCAGCAGGATGGCCGTGGTGTTGGAGGTCGGGATGCCCAGGGTCAACAGCGGGATCAGGGTCGCGGTGATGGCCGAGTTGTTGGCCGCCTCGGGGCCGGCCACGCCTTCGATGGCGCCCGTGGTGCCGAATTCCTCGGGGTGGCGCGACAGCTTCTTTTCAGTCGCATAGCTCAGGAAGGTCGGGATCTCGCTGCCACCGGCCGGGATGGTGCCGAAGGGGAAGCCAATGAAGGTGGCCCGCAGCCAAGCCGGCCACGAGCGCGCCCACTCGGCCCGTGTCATGTGGGTACTGGTCAGCGGGTTGCGGGTTTCCTTGACCCGGCCCTCGTAGAGCACGTTGTACAAGGCCTCGCCCACCGCGAACAAACCGACCGCAATCAACACCACTTCCACGCCGTCCATCAACTCGGGCACGCCCGCGGTGTAGCGCGCCTGGGCGGTGATCTGGTCGATGCCGACCAGGCCCAAAGCCAGGCCAACGAACAAGGCCGTCAGACCGCGCAAGGTGCTTTTGCCCAGCACCGCGCTGACGGTGGTGAAGGCCAGCACCATCAGCAAGAAGTACTCCGGCGGGCCCAGCAGCACGGCATAGCGCGCCAGCAGCGGGGCGAAGAACGTGACCAGCACGGTGGCAATGGTGCCAGCCACAAACGAGCCAATGGCGGCGGTGGCCAGCGCGGCCCCGGCACGGCCGTGCTTGGCCATGCGGTTGCCTTCCATGGCGGTGACCATCGAGCCCGCCTCACCCGGGGTGTTGAGCAGGATCGAGGTGGTCGAGCCGCCGTACATGGCACCGTAGTAGATGCCGGCGAAGAAGATCATCGAGGCCGTCGGCTCGACCTGGGTGGTGATGGGCAGCAGCATGGCCACCGCCACCGCCGGGCCGATGCCAGGCAACACGCCCACCGCGGTGCCGATCAGGCAGCCCACGAAGGCCCACAACAGGTTGATCGGGGTGGCCGCCGTGGCGAACCCGTTCAGCAATTGGTTCCAGATGTCCATGTTCACTCTCCAAAGGACCGGCTCACAGCCAGCCAGTGCCGGTCAGACCCGGCAGGTTGATGGCCAGCAGCTTGGTGAACATCCAGTACACCGGGGCTGAGATCGCCAGGCCGATCAACGTGTCTTGCAACAGGGCGCGCAGGCTCAGATCCAGGCGGTCCTCCGCGCTGCGGAAGCCCCGCACGGCCAGCACAAAGCACAGCGTGCAACTCAGCACAAAGCCCAGGGTGGTGATCAACAGGGCGTTCATCAGCAAGGCTGCGCTGACCCAGGCAAAACCGCCCCAGTGACCGCGCTCGGCGCCTGACGCTTCCTCAAGGTGGCGAAAACCACCACTGAGGCTCTGCACCAACAGCGCCACGGCACACAGGGCCATCGCACCGGTGACGATCCAGGGCAGGAAATTGGGGCCGACGCCGGCGTAACCCGCCTCGGCCGAAATGCCCATCGCGCCCCAGGCCAGCAAGGCGGACAACAGCAGCGCGGCCAGCCCGACAGCGGTTTGCCAGCGTGGAGAGCTTGAGGAGTGAGTGGACATGGGGAGAAGCTCCAACAAGGCCCGGCACTGCCACGGCAGCAGCAAAAAGCCGCTCCGGTGCAGCCCCAAGGGCTCGGATCAGAAGAAAATCATTCAGTGAAACGGGCCCCCGACGGGGGCCCCCCCAGCACCGGCCGGGGACGGGGGCGGCCGGCCATCGGGGCCGGCCCGGCAGCCACAAGCCCCCGTGGGCCGCGCTGCCTGGCCTGGGCTCAGACCATGCCGGACTTGACCATCGTGGCGCGCAGGCTGGCGAACTCGTCGTCGACGAAGTTGCCGAACGCATCGCCGGTCAACAGGGCCGGGGTCCAGCCGTTCTTTTCGAGCAGTTCTTGCCAGGTGCGGTGCTTGGTGGCGTTGACGATCAAGTCAATCAGCGCCTGACGCTGCGCCGGGGTGATGCCCGGGGCCCCGTACACACCGCGCCAGTTGCCGATCTCGACCGGGATGCCCTGCTCCTTGAGGGTGGGCACATCGATGCCCTTGATGCGGCTGCCCGAGGTCACGGCCAAGGGGCGCATCTTGCCGGCCTTGATGTACTCGGCGAATTCGCTGTAACCGCTGCCGCCCACGGTGACGTTGCCACCCAGCACCGCCGCGGTGGCCTCGCCACCCCCGCGGAAGGCCACGTAGTTGATGCGGGCCGGGTCGACACCCACGGCACGCGCAATCATGGCCGCGGCGATATGCTCGGTGGAGCCGCGCGAACCGCCGCCCCACTTGATGCTGCCCGGGTCTTTCTGCAACTGGGCCACCAGGTCCTTCATCGAGTTGAAGGGCGAGTTGGCCGGCAGCACAAACACGTTGTATTCGGTCGTCAGTCGGGCCAGCGGCGTGGCTTGCGACAACGACACGGGCGGCTTGCCGGTGATGATGCCGCCCAGCATGACCGCACCCATCACCATCAGGGCATTGGGATCGCCCTTGCTGGCGTTGACGAACTGGGCCAGGCCGATGGCACCGGCCGCACCGCCCTTGTTGTCGTAGCTGACCGCACTGGCGCCGCCGCTGTCCTGCAAGGCCTTGCCAAGGGCTCGGCCAGTGGTGTCCCAGCCACCACCGGGGTTGGCTGGCACCATCATCTTGAGGTTGTTGGCCGCATGGGCGGCGTTCTGGCTGAGGCCGCCCACCAAGGCCAGGCCCAGCAAGGATTGGAGAAATTCGCTTCGACGCATGGTGTTGTCTCTTGTCTCGTTATGGATGGATTTGCGCCGGGGCCAGGCTCGGCGTCTTGATGCTAACGGCTTCAAGCGCCTGGCCCCGTTCGCGCAGCCCGCCGGGCTGCGCGAGCCGACACTCAGAACGAATGGCGGATACCGAACTCGTAACCGGTACTGCTGCCACCCGGGCGGGTCACGCCCAGGCCCAGGTCAAAAGCGGTGCCGTTGTTCTTGTTGCTGATGCGCGCATAGTGACCATAGACCGCGGTGCGCTTGGACAGGGTGTGCACATAGCCCAGGGCCAGGTGGTTGGCGTCGTTGGCCACGCCCTTGGCGCTCAGGGTCGAGTAAGCCAGGCGAACTTGGCCGGTCTGGCCGACCGGCACATGGGCACCAATCAGCTTGGTGGTGGTCTTCTGCACGCCCGTGATGTTCTCACCCCACAGCGCCATGGCCTTGACCACACCGAAGTTGTAGCTGGCGCCGATGTTGCGCTGGGTGTAGTTGCCCAGGGTCACGTTCTGGGTGCGGTTGGTCGCTGCAGCGATGTTGAACGGACCTTGTTCGTAACCCAGGCGGATGCCGGTCACATTGCCGTCGTCGCTCTTGGCGCCAGCGGTCGAGGGGTTGTTGCCGAAGGCCATCATGGCCTGGCCATAGAAACCACCGAGCTTGGGCAGGAAGTAACCCACCGAGTTGGACGCACGCACATGCGTGATGCGCGCGCCGCTGGGCACGGGGTAGAACAGGAAGCTCGACGAACCAATGCCGTTGGTGCCGAAGGGGCTGAAGTGCGACAGGTTCCAGAAACCCGGCACGTAGTCACGGCCCACGCGCAGCTCACCATACTGGCTGCTCAGGCTGACAGTGGAACGGCGACCAAAGGTGAAGCCGCCGCTGCCGGCGGAGCCGCCAGGCTGGTTGGTGGTGCTGGTGGTGCCACCAGAGCCGTCTTGCGGGTTCAGGGCGCCTTCAAGCCAGAAGCCAGCCTTCAGACCGCCACCGAGGTCTTCGGTGCCACGGAAACCGAGGCGGCTGGACAGGTTGCCGTCGCTGCCGATCTTGTTGATGGAACCATTGCCATCGCTGTTCACATGCAGGTAGTTGAGGTCAAGCAGGCCGAAGATCTCGACCGATTGCGCTTGGGCTGCCGAAGCGGCCAACAGGCTGGCGGCCGCCAGGGCCAAAGAAGTCTTTTTCACGTAGGTGTCTCCTTATGGGTTGATGCGTCTTGGAGGACTGCAGCGCGATGCTATGTAAACGACCTGTCAATCTGCTGTCGAGACGTGACAGTGCGCTGTTTATGATGATTCTGTCGCCGCCTCGCCACAGTGCCAGGGGGCCCCCACCCCCATTTTTCAGGGTTAACCCTAGATTTTTAACGCCCTCCCATGAAGCTCCTGCTGATCGAAGATGACCGCTCGATGCAAACCGCCCTGCAGCGAGCCCTGTCGCGGCGGCAGATCGAGGTCAGCCTCTGTGAGGACGGTTCACTGGCCCTGGCCTGCTGGCAAGAGCGTCAACCTGATGTGGTGGTGCTGGACCTCAGCCTGCCCGGGCTGGACGGCCTGCATGTGCTGGACCAGGCACGCCGGGCGGGGCTGCGCACGCCGGTGCTGATCCTGACCGCGCGCGGCACCGTGGGCGACCGGGTCATCGGCCTCAACAGCGGGGCCGACGACTACCTGGCCAAGCCCTTTGACCTCGACGAACTCGAGGCCCGCTTGCGCGCACTGCACCGGCGCCATCAGCCGCCGGCAGTCCCTGCGCCCGAGCAACGCCAGCAGCTGGGTGACCTCGAGTTCGACAATGAGAACGGCGCCTTCTACCTGCGCGGCGAGGTGCTGGACCTCAGCCCGCGCGAGCAAACCCTGCTGCAGGTCCTGATCAGCCGCCCCGGTCACGCGGTGAGCAAAGAGCGCCTGTTTGCGCTGGTGTTCCCCGACGACGAGACCGTGCAGCTGGAAGCCATTGAGGTGGTGGTCTACCGCCTGCGCAAGAAACTGACCCAAGCCCAGGTCAGCCTGATGACCCTGCGCGGGCTGGGCTACCTGCTCAAGGCCGAAACATGAACGCGCCACGCCGCCTCTCGCTGCGCCGCTACCTGCTGCTGGGCCTGCTGGTGCCGATCGGCGTCTATGTGCTGATCAACAGCTGGACGCTCTACACCGACACCCAGAAAGCCGTGCAGTCGGCCTACGACCGCACCCTGCTGGCCTCGGCCAAATCGATCGGAGAACTGCTCACCGTGGAGGGCTATGACGAGCTGGCCCGCCTGCAGGTGAGGGTGCCGCACGCGGCGCTGGAGGCCTTCGAGACCGACATCCAAAGCCGCATGTATTACCGCGTCTCGGACGTCAACGGCCAGTGGGTCAGCGGCTTCGAAGCCCTGCCCGCCTGGCCACGCCAGGCACTGCCCCCCAGCCGCTACTCGGCGCTGGTGCATTTCTACGACGACCACTACCTCGACGACCGGGTGCGGGTGGCGGTGCTGCTGCAACCGGTGGTGAGCGAAAACGGGCGGGGCATGGCGATGGTGCAGGTGGCCGAAACCGTGGGCCTGCGCGACACCATGGTGCGCGACATCATGCTGGCGTCCCTGCTGCGCCAGGGCGTGCTGGTGGCGGTCATCATCGTCATCGTGACCACCGTGGTGCAGCGCGCCACCCGACCGGTGCGGCGCATCAGCGCCGAGCTGCAACAGCGCCAGGAGGGCGAGCTCAACCGCATCAGCGCCCCCGACGCGCCACGCGAGCTGCTGCCCCTGATCGACGCCACCAACCAGTTGATGGTGCGCCTGCAAAGCCTGCTGGACCACCAGAAGCGCTTCGTGCGCGACACCTCGCACCAGCTGCGCACGCCGCTGGCAGTGCTCAAGGTTCAGGTGCAGTCTGCGCTGCGCGGCGATGTCGAGCCCCACACCGCGCTGCTGGAGATCAACGACACCGTGGAGCGCGCCACCCAACTGGCCAACCAGATGCTGGCCCTGGCCAAGGTGGAGCAGTTGCGCCAGCAAAGCGATGCACCGCAAGTCGACCTGGCCGAGGTGTTGCGGGATGTGGCCCTGGACCTGTCGCCCCTGGTGGCCGAGCGCAGCCTGGACTTTGAGCTGCACGCGTCGGCGCTGACGGTGCCCGCTCACGACTGGATGCTACGTGAACTGGTGCGCAACCTGCTGCACAACGCCATCCGCCACAGCCCACCTGGAGGGCGCTTGGGCATTCATTTGACGACGGACGCGGAGCACGCCGTGCTGACCGTCAGCGACCAGGGCCCCGGCCTCAGCCCCCAGCAACGAGAGCGCCTGTTCCAGCCGTTCTGGACCGGCGATGTGCCCGGCGGCACGGGCCTGGGGCTGACCATCTGCCACGACATCGTGCAGGCCTTGCACGGCCGCATCACCCTGAAGAACCGCGAGCACGGGGGCCGCGTGCAGGGCCTGGACGCCTGTGTGCGCCTGCCGCTGCAGCGCCTCGCCGACGCTGCGGCGCCTTGAGGCAGCCCGGCCACGCCGCCCTGCGGGCACAAAACCCCCGCCGCGCAGCGGGCGGCCCGTGCAGGGCACAATTCAGGCATGAGCGAACTTGCCTCCTTGCGGCTGGACAAATGGCTTTGGTCCGCCCGCTTCTACAAAACCCGCAGCCTCGCGGTGGAAGAAATCAGCAAAGGCCGGGTGTCGGTGAACGGTGCCGCCGTCAAGCCGGCGCGTGAAGTGCGTCCGGGCGACCAGGTTCAGCTGCGCCAGGGCCCGGTCGAGCGCACCGTGCAGGTGCTGGGCCTGAGCGCCCAACGGGGCCCCGCCCCCGCGGCCCAGAAGCTGTACGAAGAAACCGCCGCCAGCGTGGCCGCGCGCGAACAGGCCGCCGAGCAACGGCGCCTGGCCCCCGAACCCGCCCTGAGCCTGTCGGAAGGCCGCCCCACTAAACGCGACCGCCGCCACATCGAACGCAACCGCGACTGGAACGAACGCTGGAGCGCGTCCATCGATTGAGGGGGCGCCCTGCCCTGGCCTGCCCCGCCAGCACATCGGGTCCGCCAGCCGCCAGCCTGGAGCCCCCGAGGCGGGTCGGTCCGCTCATCAGTGACCCCGTCATGAGCCGTCAGGCGCCTGACCCTGGTCCAGCCCTGGCCCCACGGGCCCTCAGGCGGAGGCCGCACGGCCCAGGCAGATGGGCCCTCAGGGCCGCCGGTAGGCCACCTGCTGTCGCGCCCAGTGGGCGGCGTTCAAGGCGTCCAGGCGCACCTGGCCGCCGGTGGAGGGCGCATGCACAAAACGCCCCTGCCCCACGTAAATGCCCGCGTGCGAGGTCTGCCCCCCGCGCGTGAACAACACCAGGTCCCCGGTGCGGCGTGCCGCGGGCGGCACCGGTCGGCCCCAGCCCTGCAACTGCGCCACCGTGCGCGGCGCCGGCAAGCCGGCCTGGGTGCGGTACACATGGCGGATCAGACCGCTGCAATCAAAGCCCGACTCGGGGGTGTTGCCGCCGTAACGGTAGGGCGTGCCCACCAGGCCCAGGGCGTAAAGGGTCACGGCCTGGCTGTCGGCCTCGCTGAGGGTGGCGGGCACTTCGGCCGCGGCTTCGGGCGAATCCACAGGCGGGCTGGGCGCAGGGGGCGTCACGGGTGGTGGCGCAGCACAACCAGCCAGCCAGGCGGCCGCACTGGTAACCAAAGCGCCCCCCAGCCAGCGCCGACGAGCTGCGGGGTCGACCACGGAGGCGGGCGCTGCTTGCTCTGCCGCTGCCGCGCCGGCAGCCCCTGGGGGGGCAGAAACGGACTCAGGCTCGGAGCGCCAAAGACTCAGGCGGATCATGCGTGTCATCTCAGGGTCAGTGGGGTCACCACCCCGCGGGCCGAGGCGGCGGAAGGCATCTTAACGGCCTCGCGGCGACCGTGCATCCCCCGGCCCCAAGCCCCCAACCCAGCGCTGCCCCGGCTGGGGGCTCAGAGCGGTTGGGCCCCCGCCGCACCGGCCTCAAACCCCTGCAGCACGTTGACCACGTTGCGACCGATGTCGTCCACCATATAGCCGCCCTCCATCACGAACAAGGTGGGCAAGCCCCAGCCCGCCAGGGCCTCGCCCAGGCGCACAAAGTCAGCGCTGGCGAGCCGGAAGTGGCTGATCGGGTCGTGCTCGAAGGTGTCCACGCCCAGCGACACCACCAACAGCTCCGGGGCAAAGGATCGCACCCGCTGCGCGGCCACGCCCAAGGCGTCGCGGAAGGCCAGCCAGGCCGTGCCCTTGGGCAGGGGCAGGTTCAGGTTGAACCCCTGTCCGGCGCCCGCCCCGGTTTCGTCGGCGTGGCCCGAGAAGTACGGGTAGCAGTGCACCGGGTCGCCATGCAGAGAGACAACCAGCACGTCGCCACGGCCATAGAAAATGCTCTGCGTGCCATTGCCGTGGTGGAAGTCCACATCCAGCACCACGACCCGCTGCACGCCCTGGCGGCGCGCGTGGTGGGCGGCGATGGCGGCGTTGTTGAGGTAGCAATAGCCCCCCATCATCTCGGGGCCCGCATGGTGACCCGGCGGGCGACACAGCGCAAAGGCCGAGGGGGCGCCGTCGAGCACGGTCTGCACGCCCGTCAGCGCCAGGTCGGCGCTGGCACTGACCGCCGCCCAGGTGCCCGCGGTGATGGGGCTGCCCGCGTCCATCGAGTAAAAACCCAACCGGCCGTCAATGGTGGCGGGCTCCAGGTCGCTGCGCAGGTCACGCACCGGCCAGATCAGGGGCAAGGCATCATGGGTCTGGCCAGTGGCCGTCCAGTCGGCCCAGGCCTGCTGCAAGAAGCGCACATAGCGCTCGCTGTGCGCCCCCACATACAGCGCGCTGTCATGGGCCCGGCCCGGCTGGATGTCGCCCAGCGCGGCCTGCCGCACCTGTTGCAGGATGGTGTCGGCACGGCCGGGGTTTTCGAACGACGGCTTGATGGCCGCGTCCTTGAGTTCGACGCCATGGTGGCGCTGGTGTTCGGTGCTGAAGAAAGTGATCATGGTCAGACTGGAGAGACGCGCGGGCCAGCCGGCGGTGACGGGACGCCACGCGGGCCGGCAGCACAGCCCTCCAGTCTATGCAATGTGTGCGCGGCCTGGCACGGCGCGCCCCTCAAGGCCGGCCAGTGGCCTGCCCCCTGACCAGGCCCCTCAGCCCCGCCGCACGCTGCTGCCCAGCACCGCCAGGGCAATCAAGGCACAGCCCCCCCACTGCAGTGGCCGCAATTGCTCTTGCCACAGGGCCACGGCCCACAGAGCGCCAAACAGCGGCTCGCTGCCCATCAGCAAGGCCACGCGCGTGGGGCCACTGTGCCGCAGGGCCCAGTTCTGCGCATAGAACGCGAACACCGTGCACGCCAGCACCAGGTAGGCACAAGCGCCCCAGAACGCCGGGGCGGTGGGCAGCGGCACCGCGGGGCCGGGGCTGAGCCAGGCCAGGGCGGCACAGCCGGCGGCCACCACCCAAGCCTGCCAGGCGGTCAGCGCCAGCGCCGGCACCGGGCGGTGCTGGGTCAGGCGCCGCGTCTCGCACACCATCCATGCCCGCAGCACGGCCGCCAACAAAATCAAGGCGTCACCCCAGGCCCAGTCGCCGTCCCAGCCGCCTGACAACAAAGCCGCCCCGGCGACCGAACAGCCCCCCCACCCCCAGGCGCTGGCACTCGGTCGCTCGCCCAGGCGCCACCAGGCCGCCCACGGGGTCAGCACCACGCACAGGCTGATTAAGAACGCCGCGTTCGAGGCCTGGGTCAGGCTGACGCCATGGGTTTCAGCCAGGAAGATGCCCAGCAACAAGGCCCCGAGCGGCAGGCCACAGCGCCAGGTGTCGCGCCACTGGGCGGCCGTCAGCCGCCACAAAGACGGCAGCAAGAGCAGGCCCGTCAAGCCAAAACGCAGCGCCAGAAAGCCCAGCACCGGGTAGTAGGCCAAGGCGCCCTTGGCCACGCCGTAACTGCTGCCCCAGACGGCCGCCACCCCCAGCAACATCGCGTCGGACAGGTGGCGGCGGGCAGCGGCAGACCAGAGGATGGGGCTCAAAGCGATCTTCACAGCGGACTCACAGGCTCAGGGACTCAGAAGACTGCGATGTTCTACTGATTCCCCCACACTGATAATCACCCCCTCAAGATCAACACTTGTTCCCCATGAACATGAATCTCCCCCTGGAAAGCCTGCCGGAGATGGCGGTGTTCGCCCGCGTCGTGGAGGCTGGCAGCTTCTCGGGCGCCGCGCGTGACCTGGGGCTGACCCCGTCCGCGGTGAGCCGCCAAGTGGCACGTCTGGAGGCGCGCCTGCAGGTCCGCCTGCTGGAGCGCACCACGCGCCGACTGCGCCTGACGGAGGCCGGCCAGGCCGCCCACGCACGCTGTCAGACCCTGGTGGGCGCGGCCCGCGAGGTGCTGGCCCTGAGCGACACCCACACCGCGCGCCCGCGCGGCGTGGTGCGGGTGAGTTGCCCCAAGGCGGTGGCGCGTCAGGTGATCCACCCCTGGGTGCCCGCCTTCTTGCAGCGCTACCCCGAGGTGGACGTGCAACTGGTGGTCAACGACCGCGAAGTGGACCTGCTGGCCGAAGCCATTGATGTGGCGCTGTGCATCACCGACAGCCCGCCCCCCGGGCTGGCGGGGCGGCCACTGACCCAGTTGCCACACCTGATCTGTGCCACGCCCCAGTACCTGGACCAGCACGGCCGGCCCCGGCACCCGCAGGACCTGGCGCAGCACAGCTGCCTGGCGCTGGGCGAGCACCCGGGTGACCAGATCTGGCGCTTCCAGCGCGGTGAAACGCACGCCAGCGTCAAGGTGCGCGGACGCTACCTGGCCAACCACAGCGAGGTGCGGCTGGAGGGCGCCCTGCACCACCTGGGCATCGCCAGCCTGCCGGGCTTCTGCGCGCACCGGGCCCTGGAGGCGGGGGACCTGGAGCGGGTGCTGCCCGACTGGACGCACCTGACCGACTACGCCGGCCCACTGTGGCTGCTGTACCCGTCACAGCGCTTTTTGCCCGCCAAGCTGCGGGTCTGGATCGACCACCTGGTGGAGGCCCTGGCGCCCGGCTCGGCAGGGGCATCGCCGTCAGCGTCAGCCCCCCTCAAGCCACCGAACCCTTGACCCTAGTTTGGTACCCGGGCTCGGTCTGGCTCGGCTCCGTCCAGCCCCGCGCAGGGGGCAGCGGGACGCTGCGGGCGCATCACACCGCGCCGTGGGCTTCGACGTAGAGCGCGTACAGCGAATGGCAGCTGGCCATGTAGAGGCGGTTGTTCTTGGGGCCGCCAAAGGTCAGGTTGGCGCAGCGCTCGGGCAGGCGGATGAAGCCAATCGCCTTGCCCTGCGGGTTGAACACGCGCACACCGTCGAGGTCCTCGGACTTGGCGTCGGCCGAGCCATTGCTGCCCCAACCGCACCACAGGTTGCCATCGCGGTCGACCTTGAAGCCATCCAGGGCGCCCGGTCCCGCGGCGTCGATCAGCTTGGTCTTGTTGCTGACGCTGCCATCGGCGGCCACGTCAAAGCTCCAGATGCTGCGGAACGGCGTGCCCTTCCACTCGACCACGTAGAGCTTTTTCTCGTCCGGCGAAAAGGCCAGGCCATTGGGGTTGACGATGTCGGTGATGACGGCCTTGATCGTGCCATCGGGGGCGATGCGGTAGACGTTGGTGGTCGCCTGCTCGGGCTTGGCACGCGAGCCTTCCCATTCGCCATTGATGCCGAACAGCGGGTCGGTGAACCAGATGCTGTCGTCGGACTTGACCACGATGTCGTTCGGCGCGTTGAGGCGTTTGCCCTGGTAGCTGTCGGCCAGCACCTTGATGCTGCCGTCAAACTCGGTGCGGGTGACGCGGCGGGTGACCGAATGCTCGCAGCTGATCAGGCGGCCCTGACGGTCGCGCACATTGCCGTTGACGTAGTTGGCGTTGTCGCGGAACACGCTGAAGGCCCCATTGGTCTCGTCGTACTTCATGATCCGGTTGTTCGGGATGTCGCTGACCAGCAGGTACTTGCCCGCAGGGAAGTACGCCGGGCCCTCGGCCCAGCGCATGCCACTGGCCAACTGCTCGACCGAGCTGCTGTAGATGCGGTACTTGGCAAAACTGGGGTCCAGGATCTCGACCGACACATCGGGGTAGCGCGCGTTGGGCTTGAAGGGCACGTTCTGGGCCGAAGCCAGGCCGCTGGCCACCGCCAGGCCGGCACCGGCAGCGGCTTTGAAGAAGTGGCGACGGCGGTCGTCGGCGGGGGGCATGGTGTTCATGGCGTCTCCTTGAGTCAGTGGGGTGAAAACAAACAGGCGTGACCAGGCGACAGGCTCGGCAAGGGCCGAGCCCGTGGCCCAGTTCTGGGGGGGCCCGCGCGCCTTGGTGCGCAACGGGCGTTGCAGGGGTCAGTCGGCGGTGATCTTGCCGACCTCGATCACCTTCTTCCAGCGCGCGAACTCGGCGGCCTGGTAGGCGGTGAACTGATCGGGCGTGTTGGCCACGATCTCAAAGCCCAGCTCCAGCAACTTGGGCTTGATGGCGGGGTCGTTCAGACCCGCCACGATGGCGTCGTACAGCTTGGTCTTGATGTCGGCAGGCAGCCCCTTGGGCGCGGCAAAGGCCTGCCACGAGTAGACGGTGGCGCCCTTGATGCCCAGCTCCTCAAGGGTGGGCACGTCGGGCAGCAGCGGCGAGCGCTTGGCGCTGGTCACGGCCAGGGCGCGCAGCTTGCCCGCCTTGATGTTGGGCAAGCCGGTGTTGATGTTCATGAAGGACGCGTCCACCTGGCCACCCAGCAGGTCCGTCATGGCCGGGGCACCGCCCTTGTACGGGATGTGGGTGGCCGTGGTGCCCGTTTGTTGCCAGAACAGCTCGGCCGTCAGGTGGTCGCTGGTGCCATTGCCGGCCGAGGCGAACGTCATCTTGCTGGGATTGGCCTTGAGGTAGGCCTGCACATCCGCCAGGGTCTTGAACGAAGACGCCGCCGGCACCGCGAGCACGTTGGGCGCCTGCACCGCCACCGTGATGTAGTCAAAGTCTTTCAGCGGGTCGTAGCCCAGGTTCTTCAGCAGGTGCGGGCCAATCACCAACGGCCCCAGCGAGGTGACGAACACCGTGTACCCGTCGGGCGCCGAGCGCTTGGCCGCCGTGGCCCCCACGGTGCCGCCCGCGCCCGCCTTGTTCTCGACCAGAAAGGTGCCGCCCAGCTTCTCCTGCAGCTTGGGGCCCAGCGAGCGCGCGATCAGGTCGGTCGAGCCCCCAGGCGGGAACGGCACCAGCAAGGTGACGGGCTTGTCGGGCCAGGCCAGGGCGCTGCCCAGGGCCAGTGTGGTGGCCAGGGCGCAAAGCAGTTTCTTCATGGTTTGTCTCCAGAGGGTTGAAAAACTGGCCGCCTGTCTTGCAGGCTTGCTGAAAGGCCAGTGGGTTGGGTCACGCATTGGGGCGCTCGGCCCGGTTCAGGTCACCGGGGCCGGGTTGAACAGCACCAGGGTGTTGTGCAGCTTCCACCGCTCGGCCCAGGTCTTCTGGCGGCCACTGGCCACGTCGAGCATCAGGTGGAACAACTCCCAACCCACTTGCTCGATGGACTTCTCGCCGCTCGCGATGGTGCCGGCGTTGACGTCCATCAGGTCATGCCAGCGCCGCGCCAGGTCGTTGCGGGTGGCCACCTTGATGACGGGCACCTCGGCCAGACCGTACGGGGTCCCGCGGCCGGTGGTGAACACATGCAGGTTCATGCCGGCGGCCAGCTGCAAGGTGCCGCAAATGAAGTCGCTGGCTGGCGTGGCGGCGTAGATCAGGCCCTTTTGCTTGAGCTTCTCGCCCGGCGAGATGACGCCGCTGATGGCGGCGCTGCCGCTCTTGACGATCGAGCCCATGGCCTTTTCGACGATGTTGGACAGGCCGCCGAGCTTGTTGCCCGGCGTGGTGTTGGCGCTGCGGTCAACCCGGCCCTGGTTCAGGTAGGCGTCGTACCAGGCCATCTCGCGGACCATGGCTTCGGCCACTTCGGGACTGGCCGCGCGCGAGGTGAGCTGGTCAATGCCGTCACGCACCTCGGTAACCTCGGAGAACATCACACTGGCGCCCGCGCGCACCAGCAAGTCGGTGCAAAAGCCCACCGCGGGGTTGGCAGTGACGCCACTGAAGGCGTCGCTGCCGCCGCACTGCACGCCCACCACGAGTTCGCTGGCGGGCACGGTGACGCGGCGGCGGGCGTTCAGGCGCTCGAGGTGCGGGCGCGCCTGGCGCACGATCGAATCGACCATCGACATGAAGCCGACGTGCGCGTTGTCCTGCAGGCACACCACGTCGAGCGCGGGCTCGGCGGCGCGCTCGTCCACCAGCGGGATCGAACCGGGCGGCATCAGGCGCTCGGGCTGCAGCTTCTCGCAGCCCAGCGACACCACCATCACCTCGCCCCCAAAGTTGGGGTTCAGGCTGATGTTGCGCACCGTGCGGATCGGGATCACCGCGGCCGGGGCATCGATCGCCACGCCACAGCCGTAGCTGTGCTCCAGCGACACCACATCGTCGACGTGGGGGTACAGCGGCAGCAACTCGTCCTTGATGCGCTGCACCGCAAAGCGGGTCACCCCCGCCACGCATTGCACGGTCTGGGTGATGGCGAGGATGTTGCGCGTGCCCACCGAACCATCGGCGTTGCGGTAACCCTCGAAGGTGTAGCCCGCCAGCGGGGGCAGCACCGGGGGCTTCACGGTGGCCATCGGCAGGCCCTCCAGCTCCCGCGCCGAGGGCATCTTGAGCAGGCGCTCGTGCACCCAGCTGCCGGCCGGAATGGCCTGCAAGGCGTAGCCGATGGGCACGTTGTAACGGCGCACCACGCCCCCTTCGGGGATGTCCTGCAGGGCCACTTTGTGGGCCTGGGGCACTTTCTCGCGCAGGGTCAGGCCCGACGCGAACACCGTGCCCGCCGGCAGGCCGCCGTCGTTGACGACGATGGCCACGTTGTCGGCCTCGTGCATGGTGATGTAGAGCGGCTGGCCCACCGGGCTGGGTGGGCTGACCAAGTTGGCATGGGCGGCGCGGGTGTCAGGGGTCGTCATGGCGGATCGAAACTCAGGAAATGGGGTCGGGTGGGGGTCAGGTGACGGGCCTGCAGGCCTGGGCCTCAGGGGCGTTGACCGAACTCGGCGCTGCCCCGGGTCCAGGCCCGCGCCTGGTCGCTGAGGCTCAGGCCGAGACCGGGGCGGGTCGGCACCTGCATTCGGCCGTCGCGGATCTCCAGGCGTTCGTTGAACAGCGGCTCCAGCCAGTCAAAGTGCTCGACCCAGGGCTCGGTCGGGTAGATGGCGCCCAGGTGCACGTGCAGCTCCATCGCGAAGTGCGGGCCCAGCATCAGGCCTGCGTGTTCGGCCTGGGCGGCAATCTTCAGGAAGGGGGTGATGCCACCCACGCGTGGGCCATCGGGCATCAGGTAGTCTGCGGCGCGGTGGCGGATCAGCTCGAAGTGCTCGGTCGTGCTGGTCAGCATCTCGCCGGTGGCGATCGGGGTGTCGAACTGCGCGGCCAGGGCGGCATGGCCCTCGAAGTCGTAAGCGTCCAGTGGCTCCTCAATCCAGACCAGGTTGAACTGCTCAAAGATGCGGCACATGCGCTGGGCCGTGGGCCGGTCCCACTGCTGGTTGGCGTCGACCATGATGGGCACGGCGTCGCCCAGTTGCTGGCGCACCGCGGTCAGGCGCGCAATGTCGGCCGCGCAGTCGGGCTGCCCGACCTTGAGCTTGATGCCCCCGATGCCCCGCGCCACCGAGGCCTGGGCGTTGACCACCAACTGGTCGATGGGGGTGTGCAAGAAGCCACCCGAGGTGTTGTAGCAGCGCACCGAGTCGCGCTGCGAGCCCAGGAACTTGGACAGGGACAGCCCGGCGCGGCGCGCCTTGAGGTCGTACAAGGCCACATCAAACGCGCCAATCGCCTGCACGCCCATGCCGCTGCGCCCCACCGAGGCGCCGGCCCAGCACAGCTTGGTCCAGATCTTGGCGATGTCGCTGGGGTCCTCGCCCAGCAGGGCCGGCGCGATCTCCTGCGCGTGCGCAAACTGCCCGGGACCGCCAGCCCGCTTGGAGTAGCTGAAACCCAGGCCTCGGTGGCCATCGCGGGTCTCCACCTCGGCGAACAGCATGGCGATCTCGGTCATCGGCTTTTGTCGACCTGTCAGCACCTTGGCATCGCTGATGGGGTTGGCCAGCGGCAGGTAGCACGACGACACCCGAACCCAGGCAATGCTGTCGGATGCCCCGGTGGCCGCGGCGGCGGGGGCGGTGACGGAGGAAACGGCGCTCATCAAAGTCTTTCCTTGCAGAAGGCGGGCCCATGGGGCGGTGGGTCCGGAGGGGTCATTGGGGGCCTCAGGACCGGCCTGAATGCACAAATGACAACGTTGTCATCCCCGAAAAATAAAAAGAGAGCTGATGAAGAATGCAGGCCTGACCAGGCCATTTGTCTTCAAAAAGGCTCGAACGGACGAATGATAGCGTTGTCATTTTTGAAATCAAGCCCCTCACCCTCGGTAATTGCCCTGACTTCCCGCCAAGCCCCCAGCCGACCCGCTGCCGCCGCGGGGCGCTCAACATGCCGCAAAATGCGGTCTGGGCCGGCCTGTCGGGCTTGCAACCCTGGCGTCCGCCGGCCGCCCCTGCCCCCTCACCGCCTCCTTTGCCTCAGCCTGCGCCCATGAAACCCTCCTCCGCTGCCAAGGCGGCCACCCTGCACGACGTCGCCCGCCTGGCCGGTGTGTCGCTGATCACCGCCTCGCGGGCCCTGAGCAAGCCCGAGCTGGTGTCGGACAAGACGATTGCCCGGGTGCAAGAGGCCGTGGCCCAGACCGGCTACCTGCCCAACCTGATGGCCGGTGGCCTCAAGTCGCGGCGCAGCCAGATGGTGGCGGGCATCATCCCGGCCTTGTCGGTGGCGCAGTTCCTGCCCACCCTGCAGACGCTGACCGAGACCCTGGCGCAGTCGGGTTACCAGCTGATCCTGGGCCAGACAGGCTACGACGTGCAGCGCGAGGAGGCCCTGATCAACACCATGATCAGCCGCCGCCCTGATGGCCTGTTCATGACGGGCCTGGTGCACGCGGCGGCCGCGCGCGAACGCCTGCAAAAAGCGGGCATCCCGGTGGTGGAAAGCTGGGACTTCAGCCCGCAGCCGGTGGACATGCTGGTGGGCTTTTCACACCCCGCCGTGGGGGCGGCGATTGCCGATTACTTTCGCCGTCAGGGACGCCAGCGTGTGGGCATCGCGAGCGCCAACGACCCGCGTGCGCTGCAGCGCTGTGCAGGCTTTGAGGCGCGCTGGGGCCAGCCGGTGCCCACCGCCCTGGTGCCCGCGCCCAGCGGCCTGGCCCGTGGGCGCGAGGCGCTGAGCGCACTGCTGGCCCAAAGCCCGGCCCTGGAAGCCGTCTATTGCAGCTCCGATCAGATGGCCCAAGGTGTGCTGGTGGAGGCCCAGGCCCGTGGCCTGCGGGTGCCCGAGGACCTGGCCCTGTGCGGTTTTGGCAATGCCGAGTTCTCGGCCCACATGGTGCCCGCCCTGACCACGGTGCATGTTGACGGGGCCGGCATCGGCCAGCGCGCGGCCCAGATGATCTTGCAGCGCTGCGCGGGCCAGCCTGTGACCGAGCCGGTGCAGGACATGGGCTTTTCGATCATCGAGCGACGCTCGACTGAACGCGCGGCCACCTAAGGCCGCTCGGCACGGCACAGCTAGGCACAGACCAGCTCCAGACCCGATCCGGCCCAGCCCCCAGCGGGGCCTGGTCGGGGGCCGACCTCCGTGGGCCCCGGGGCCGAGGGCCCCAGGCCGGTGACCCGTGTCCGGGGCCTCAGAAGCTTTCCCAGTCGCTTTCGCTGCCGGCGCTGGCCTTGGCCGGCGCCGGGCTGGGGGCCGGAGCGGCCGGGGCACTGCTGGACAAAGCGGCACGCGGGGCCGCGGCAGGCGCTGGACGCGGGGCCGAGGCCAGGCTGCGCGGCGCCGGGGCGGCGGCCACGCTCTGCGGACGCGGGCGCGACGGAGCCGGCGCCGGATGGGATGCCTGGCTGCCCTGCCCCACGTTGAACACCGACACCACCTCCGACAGGCGCTGGGCCTGGTCGCGCAGCGACGACGCGGCGGCCGCGCTTTCTTCGACCAGGGCGGCGTTTTGCTGCGTCATCTGGTCCAGTTGGCTGACCGCCGAGTTGACCTGCGCGATGCCTTCGCGTTGTTCGCCCGACGAGGCGGAGATCTCACCGATCAGGTCAGACACGCGGCGCACGCTGTTGACGATCTCGTCCATCGAGGCGCCCGCTTCGGCCACCTGCTGCGAGCCCGACTCGACCTTCTCAACCGAGGCGTTGATGAGGCTCTTGATCTCCTTGGCGGCTTCTGCGCTGCGCTGGGCCAGCGAGCGCACCTCCCCCGCCACCACCGCAAAGCCACGGCCTTGCTCGCCGGCGCGGGCAGCTTCCACGGCAGCGTTCAGTGCCAGGATGTTGGTCTGGAAGGCGATGCCATCGATGACGCCGATGATGTCGCTGATCTTGCGCGAGCTGTCGGTGATGTGCTGCATGCTGGTGACCACCTGGCCCACCACCTGCCCCCCACGGGTCGCGGCCTGGGCCGCGGTGCTGGCCAGCTGGTTGGCCTGGCGGGCCGTGTCGGCCGACTGGTTGACGGTGCTGGTCAGCTGTTCCATGCTGGCCGCGGTCTGCTGCAGGTTGCTCGCGGTTTGCTCGGTGCGCGAAGACAGGTCCTGGTTGCCGTTGGCGATCTCGACCGAAGCGATCGACAGCGCATCGACACCGGTGCGCACCTCGCCCACCACGGCGCGCAGGCGACGCGCCATGTCGGACATGGCGTTAAGCAACACACCGAACTCGTCACGGCGGTCGGTGTGGGCTTCCTGCGTGAGGTTGCCGGCCGCGATCGCCTGCGCCAGCTCCACCGCCTGGTGCAGCGGGCGGTTGATCGAGGTCACCAACTGGGCCACCACCAGCAACACCAGCACCGCCACGATCAGGGCGGTCACGGCGCTCATCAGCGCATGGTCGCGGCGGGTGTCCTGGGCCTGGGCCACCGCCGCATCGCGGTTCTTCTCCAGCAACTTGACGAAGTCCTGCTGGTTCTGGATGTACTTGGTGGTCAGCGGAATCAGCTCCTTCTCGACGACGTCTTTGGCGCCGGCGTTGTCGCCGCCCTTCTTGAGGTTGTTGGCCTTGCCCAAAGCGGCCAGCACCGGTTTGCGTTCTTCGGCCAGGCGCTCGATGGCCTGCTTCTCGTCGGCCCGCACCGAGGTGTCCATGACGTTCTTGAGCATGGCGGTGTTGCGTTCGACCAGCACCTTGGTGTCATTGGACAGGCGCTGGACAGCGATTTCCTCCGTCGACAGCACCGCGGCGACCGACGCGTTGAGCGCCGCGGAGGTGCCATCGTTCCAACGGCTGGCGGCCAGCACGCGGCCGTCGGTGGCGATCACGTCTTCCATCGCACGGGTCAGGCCGTTGTTGGATCGGTATTGGGCCCAGCCCGCGATGGTCACCATGACCAAGACCAACACAGAAAAGGTGAGCCACAAGCGACGGGCCACACTGAGGTTATTGAATTGCATAGGAAAGGCTCTTTCTTGGATCTGGTGTTGTGCCTTGGTGAAACATCGGAGTCAAGATGTGGAAAACGTGAATCAATGCCTTGGGCCCGATCGTAGCGGTCGCCCGTGGCGTCCAGGGCGTCGTCTGGGCAAGACTAGCCCACCAGGGCCCACCCCACTTGATAAAGGTCAAAGAAAAACAGCAGGGCTTCACGCCAGCGCAGACTCGCGCACATCCAGGCCCGCCAGCAGCCGGGGCGCGTCCAGCAAAATGACCATGCGCTGGTCCACCGAGCCCATGCCTGTGAGGTAGTCGCTGTCCACCGCCGAGGTGAAATCAGGCAAGGCCTTGATGTGGCTGGGGGCCAGTTCAATCACATCCGACACCGCGTCCACCACCAAGCCCCAGACCTTGTTGCCCAGGGCCACCACCACGACCACGGTGAGGTCGTTGTAGGCCACCCGCTCCAATTGGAAACGCAGGCGCAAGTCCACGATGGGCACGATGATGCCGCGCAAATTGACCACGCCCTTGATGAAATCGGCCGCATTGGGCAGCTTGGTTGGCGCCTCGTAAGAGCGGATCTCCTGCACGTGCAGGATGTCCATGCCGTACTCCTCCGAACCCAGCTTGAACGCCAGGAATTCCTTGGTCGCCGACGCATCGTCGGCACGGAGGTCACGGGACGGGGACAGGGTGAGATCGGTGGTCATGGCGTGACTTTCTGAAGTGCGGGTGGGTGAAAGGGTGGAGGGGACTCAATGGGACGACCAGGATGAATCGCCCAGGGCATGGGGGGTCTGGTGGCCCAGGGCAGGTCGCTGGCTGCTGGCCAGGGCCCGGCTGGGTGCGGCCCGCAGCCCGTGTGCGACCTCGCCGCTGAGCTGGAACACCGACACCAGTTCCGCCAGGCGTTGGGACTGGGTCTTCAGGCTGTCGGCAGCGGCTGCGCTTTGCTCGACCAGGGCGGCGTTCTGCTGGGTCACCTGGTCCAACTGGTTCACCGCGTCGCCGATCTGGTTGATGCCGCTGCTTTGCTCCAGCGACGCGTTGGAGATCTCGTTGATCAAGGCGCTGACGCGCTTGACCTGGTCGACGATGCCGTCCATGCTGCGCCCCGCCTCATCGACCAGCGCGGTGCCGTTCTCCACCGTCTCGACGCTGGCCGAGATCAGGCTCTTGATCTCCTTGGCGGCCTCGGCAGAACGCCCCGCCAGGCTGCGCACCTCGCTGGCCACCACGGCAAAGCCCCGGCCTTGCTCGCCAGCGCGGGCCGCTTCGACCGCTGCATTCAGGGCCAGGATGTTGGTCTGGAAGGCGATGCCATCGATGACACCGATGATGTCGGCGATCTTCTTCGACGAGGCCGAGATGTCCTGCATGGTGGCCACCACCTGGCCCACCACCGTGCCGCCTTGTTCGGCGGCACGGGTCGCGTCGTTGGCCAGGCGACTGGCCTGCACGGCGGTTTCGGCATTGGTCTTGACGGTGCTGTTGAGCTCCTCCATCGAGGCCGCGGTTTCTTCGAGGTTGCTGGCCTGCTGCTCGGTGCGCTGGCTCAGGTCGGCGTTGCCGGTGGCGATTTCGGCCGAGCCGGTGGCGATGCTGTCGCTGCTCAGGCGCACCTGACCCACGATGTCCACCAGGCGTTCGTTCATGTGCTGCAGGGCGCGCAACAGGTCGGCGGGCTCGTCGCGGCCCTGCACGTCGAAGTGCGAGCGCAGGTCGCCTTGGGCCACGGCCTCGGCCACCGACACCCCAGTGCGCAACGGCTGGGTGATGGAACGGGTCACCAGCACCGCCAACAAGGCCCCGATGGCCAGCGCCACCGCAATCACCCCCATCGACACCCACAGCGATTGCCGGAAACTGAGTTCAGCCGACTGGGTCGCGCTGTCTGCGCCTGCCACATTGATCTCGACACTGCGGTTCACGGCGGCCAACACCGCGGAGAAGGTGCGTGCTGCCTCGCCCACCGCCAGTTGGCGGGCCTCCTCGCGCTGGGCCTCGGCACCCGACGACAAGGTGAGTTGACGCTCCTCCAGGGTGAGGAACGCAGCCCAGTCGCGTTGAAAGTTGTCGTACAGCTGCTTCTCCTCGGGTGAGGCGATCAGCGATTCGTATAGCGCGAACAACTTGGGCAGCCTGGTTTGCACAGCTTCGTCATGGATGCGCTTTTGGTTCTGCTTGCCCTCGGGCGTGGACTCGAGGCTGTGGCGCAGGCTGGCCCGGCGTGCCTCGTTGAGGGAAGCCCGGATGTCGCCCAGCACCTTGATGCTGGGCAGCCAGTTGGTGCCCAAATCCTTGGCATAGAAATTGGCGCGGCTCATTTGGTAGATGCCAAAGCCCCCCAGCAGGCTCAGCAACAGCAGGACAGCGGCGAAAGCCAGCCCCAGTCGGGCCCCGATCTTGAACTGACGAAGTGCGTGCATACAAAGCTCCGAAATGTGCGGATCGCTGCGCGCCTCCAGGGCGTCGCTTGGACCTCAGGCCTCAGTGAATATTTGATATATTTTTACACAAAAACGATAAATTCAACAATTGCCATCAAATAAAAGCGATTTATCTCTTCCAATTTGACAAATTCGCATCTCAAAAAATGACAAACGGCCCGCATCCCTGTCGGGGCGGGCCGCTTGGGGCCTGACCCCCAGGTCAGGCTTGGCCGTTGGAGCTCAGGGGATGGTGGCCAGCGGCGCCGCTGGGGTGGGCGGGACGCGCGCGGCCTCGGCTTCGGCCGCATGGGCCCAGCGGTACAGCAGGGGCAGCAGCCACAGGGTGAGGACCGTGGACGACAGAATGCCGCCGATCACCACCGTCGCCAGGGGCCGTTGCACTTCTGCGCCCGTGCCCGTGGCCAGGGCCATGGGGATGAAGCCCAGCGAGGCCACCAACGCCGTCATCAGCACGGGCCGCAGCCGGTTCAAGGCGCCCTGGCGTACGGCCTCCAGCAGCGGCCAGCCCGCCTCGCGCAGGCTGCGGATGTGGGCCACCATCACCAAGCCGTTGAGCACGGCCACCCCGGACAGGGCAATGAAGCCCACCGCCGCCGAAATGGACAACGGAATGCCACGCGCCCACAGCGCCAGCACGCCCCCCGTCAGGGCGAAGGGAATGCCGGTGAACACCAGCAGGCCGTCCTTGAGCTGCCCGAACATGGCCACCAACAGGCCCAACACCAGCAGCAGCGCCAACGGCACCACCACCTGCAGGCGCTGGGTGGCCGACTGCAGGTTCTCGAACGCACCGCCCCAGCGGGTCCAGTAGCCCGCAGGCACGGGCACCTGGGCCACGGCCGCCTGGGCCTCGCCCAGGAAGCCCCCCACATCGCGGCCCCGCACATTGGCGGTCACCACCACGCGGCGCTTGCCGTCCTCGCGGCTGACCTGGTTGGGGCCGGGCGCCAGTTCGAATTCGGCCAGCTCCGACAGCGGGATGAAGTGGGTTCGCCCGCCCTCCCCGGCCGCAGCCCGTGGCAGGGCAATGGGCAAGCGCTTGAGCGCATCGAGGTCGTTGCGCAGGGCCTCGGGCAGGCGCACCAGGATGTCAAAGCGGCGGTCGCCTTCGAACAAGGTGCCCGCTTCGCGCCCGCCCAGGGCGGTGGCCAGCGCGTCCTGCACATCGGCCACGTTGAGGCCATGGCGCCCCGCCTTCTGGCGGTCGATGTGCACGCTCAGCATGGGCAGGCCCGCGGTCTGTTCGACCCGCACCTCGGACGCACCGGGCACCCGCTTCAGCACGCCCGCCATCGCCTCGGCGGTCTGGTTCAGCACCGCCATGTCGTCGCCAAAGACCTTGATGGCCACATCGCTGCGCACGCCCGAGATCAGCTCGTTGAAGCGCAGCTGGATGGGCTGCGAGAACTCGTACTGACTGCCCGGCAGCTCCCGCACGGCGGCTTGCACGGCGGCCAGCAGCTCGTCGCGGCTGCGCCGGGGCTGGGGCCAGTCGGCCTCGGGCTTGAGCATGATGTAGCCGTCGGAGATGTTGGGCGGCATCGGGTCGGACGCGATCTCGGCGGTGCCGGTGCGTGCAAAGACCCGCTCGATCTCCGGGAAACGGGCCTTCAGCAGGGTTTCGAGTTGCTGCTGCATGGCCACCGACTGGCTCAGGCTGGTGCCCGGGATGCGCAGCGCCTGGATGGCGAAGTCGCCCTCGTTGAGGTGGGGCACAAACTCGCTGCCCAGCCGCGTGGCCAGCCCACCGCTGAGCAGCAACAAGAGCGCTGCCGCCGCCAGCACCCGGCTGGGGGCGCTGAGTGCGCGGTCCAGCAGCGCGGCATAGGCCTGCCGCGCGCGCTGCATCAGCACCGGGTCGTGCTCACGCACGCGCTGGCCCAGGCACAAGGCCACCATGGCCGGCACAAAGGTGACCGACAGCACCATGGCGCCCAGCAGCGCCGCCACCACCGTGAAGGCCATGGGGTGGAACATCTTGGCCTCGACCCCGGTCAGGGCAAACAGGGGCAGGTAGACCACCAGGATGATGAGCTGGCCATACAGCAGCGGGCGCTGCGCCTCGCGGGCGGCCTGAAAAACCGCCTCGAAGCGCTCCGCCCGGGTCAGCGGGCGCGCCATGGCCGACTGCGCGTGGGCCAGGCGGCGCACGCAGTTCTCCACGATGACCACCGCGCCATCGATGATGATGCCGAAGTCCAGCGCGCCCAGGCTCATGAGGTTGGCACTGACCTGGTAGCTGACCATGCCCGTGAAGGTGAACAGCATGGACAGCGGGATCACCGCGGCCGCGATCAAGGCCGCGCGCACATTGCCCAGGAACAGGAACAGGATCACCACCACCAGCGCGGCGCCCTCGAGCAGGTTCTTGCGCACCGTGTCGATGGCCTTGTCGACCAGGCCGGTGCGGTCGTACACGGTGACCACGCGCACCCCCTCGGGCAGGCTGCGGTTGATGGCCTCCATCTTCTGGCCGACGGCCTGCGACACGCTGCGGCTGTTCTGCCCCATCAGCATGAACACCGTGCCCAGCACCACCTCGCGGCCGTTCTCGGTGGCCGCACCCGTGCGCAGCTCGCGCCCCAGGCTGAGTTCGGCCACGTCGCGCACCCGCACGGGCACCCCCGCCTGGCTGCGCAGCACTACCTCGCCAATGTCCTGCAAGGACTTGAGCTGGCCGGGGGCGCGGATCAGGTACTGCTCGCCGCGCCGCTCAATGTAGCCCGCGCCGACATTGCTGTTGTTGCGGTCCAGCGCGGCCAGCAGGTCGGGCAGCGTGACACCCAATGCGGCCAGGCGCTCGGGCAGCGGCGCCACCAGGTACTCCTTGGCATAGCCGCCAATGGTGTTGATCTCGGTCACCCCGGGCACGTTGCGCAGCTGGGGCTTGATGATCCAGTCCTGGATCTCGCGCAGGTCCATCGCGGTGTAGGGCGAGCCATCGGGTCGGCGGGCGTCCTCGCGTGCTTCGACCGTCCACAGGTAGATCTCGCCCAGGCCGGTGGAGATGGGGCCCATGCTGGGGCTGACCCCGGGAGGCAGTTGGTCGCGCACCTCCTGCAAGCGCTGGTTGACCCACTGACGGGCCTGGTGGATGTCGGTGCCGTCCTTGAAGATCACCGTCACCTGCGACAGGCCGTAGCGCGACAGCGAACGGGTCTGCTCCAGCCGCGGCAGGCCAGCCATGGCGGTCTCGATCGGGTAGCTCACGCGTTGCTCGGCCTCCAACGGCGAATAGCCCGAGGCCGCGGTGTTGATCTGCACCTGCACATTGGTGATGTCGGGCACCGCGTCAATCGGCAGCTTCTGGTAGCTGAAGACCCCCAGCACCGCCATGGCCGTCACCAGCAGCAGCACCAGCCAGCGCTGCTCAATGGCCGCGCGGATGAGTTTTTCAAACATGGTGGGCTCCGCTTCAGTGGCTGTGCTCGGCCGAGGCCTTGCCCAACTCGGACTTCAACACAAAGCTGCCGCGCGCCACATACGACGCCCCGGCCTGCAGGCCTTGCAGCACCTCGACCCGTGGGCCATCGCTGCGCCCCAGCGTCACCGCCTGGGCCAGGAAGCCGCCCTTCACGCGCACAAACACCACCGGCCGCCCGTCCAGGGTCTGTACCGCGTCGCTGGTCACCGTGACCGCGGGCACAGCGGGTTCGGCCGCCGCCGCTCGGGTCGTGACGGTGACGTACAAGCCGGGTCGCCAGGCCCCGTTCGGGTTGGCCAGCAGCACCCGGGCCTTGGCCAGGCGGGTCTGCTCGCCGATCAAGGCGCCGACAAAGGTCACCCGGCCCTCGGCGCTGGTGTCCAGCGCACTGGCGTGGACTTGCACCGTGTCCCCGACGCGCAGGCGGCTCAGGTCACGTGCCGGCACATCGACCTCAGCCCAGACCTGGCGCAGGTCGGACACGGTGAACACCGGGGCGTCCTCCTTGATCGCTTCGCCTTGGCTCAGGTGTTTTTCAATCACCTCGCCGTCCAGGGGCGCGCGCAGTTCGAAGCGGTTCAGGGCACCCGAGGCGGTGCCGCTGAGGCCCAGCGCCGACAGCTTCTGCTGCACATGGGCCAGCGTGATCTCGGCTTCCTGCAGGGCCTGTTCGGCCTGCAGGTAGTCCTGCTGCGCCGAGACTTTCTGTTGCCACAGGCGCAGCTCGCGCTGGTGCGTCAATTGGGCCAGGGTCAGGCGCTTCTGGGCGGTTTGCCATTCGCTGCGCAACTCCGAGGCCGTGGCACTGGCGATCACCGCCAGCACCTGCCCCCGGCGCACGCGCTGGCCCAGCTGGGCGGGCACTTGCTCCACCACGCCGGCCACCCGGGGCACCACATGGGCGGTCAGGTCTTCGTTGAGGCGGATCTCGCCGGTCCACTGCGAGGCCGGCGCCAGGGGCGACGCGGTCGCCACCTCCAGCCCCAGGGCGGCCGCCTGGATCTGGGCGTCACTGAGGCGCAGCAGCCCCTCGCTGGCGGTGAACACCCACTCGATCGGGCCCTTGCTCCCCGGCAGCGTGAGCCGGATCTCGAAGGCGTGGGGTTCAGGCAGCGCCTCGCGGCTCAGCCAGCCCCCCTGATCGGGCTCGAAACTCAGGCGCCGCACCTCGCCGGTCAGCCAGGTCACCGTGGCTTGCAGGGGTTCGAGCTCGCCGGCCTGGGTCCCGCCCGGGGACCCCTCGGCCGGTCGCCAGACCCGCAAGCGGGTCTGCTCGCCCACCGGGGCCAACAGCACCTCCAGGGTCGCCGCGCCCGAGCGCAGCCACTGACCGCCGTGCGGTCCTTTGGGCGGCTCGGCGCCGTGGGCATCGGGCGCTTCGCCGGGGGCGTGGGCGTGCTCGGCACGGGCTGATGCCTTGGGCACCGGGTCATGGTCATGGTCGTGTTCGGAGTCGACCGCCAGGCCCTGCCAGGGACGCCAAACCAACAGCAGCGCCAGCAGCAAGGCGGTCAACAACAGCCCGATCAGGGCACGGGGCCGGCCCAGCAGGCCGGCCAGGCGTTGGAAACGGGTGATGACAAAGTGCATGGTCACTCCTGGGTGGCCCGGGTCGGGGCAGCGGACTCGATCTCAGCCAAAGGGGTTCCGAGCAGGCGTTCCAGCTCGGCGGCGGCGCGCTGCACGTCGGCCACGGCGCGCAGGGACTGGGCCTTGGCGGCCAGGTGGGTGCGTTGGGCGTCCAGCACCTCGAGGAAGCTGAACTTGCCAAACTCAAAGCCGACGCTGGCGGCCTCATAGGCCTGCCGGGCGCCGGGCAGCACCTCTTGCTGCAACAGGCGCAGTTCGGCCAGGCCCGTGGCCAGGCGTTCGTGCGCCAGCCAGGCGTCGGTGCCGAGCCGCTGGTCGAGCGCGCTCAGCGCCTCGCGCGCCTGTTCTTCGCGCTGCAGGGCTTCGAGCAGGTTGCCCTGGTTGCGGTCTGACACCGGCAGGGGCACGCTCAGGCCGAGCAGCAACTGGTTGCGTTGCAGCTCGTTGGCCCGCTTCAGCCCCAGGCTCAACGTGACATCGGGCACCTGCCGGCGGCGCTCGACCTCGACCGCAGCCTGGCGGCGCAGCAGCTCTTGCTGGGCCACGGCGCGGCCCGGCGCACGGTCCACGCGGGCAGCCAGCGCGGCCCAGTCGGGTAAGGTCGGCAGGGGCAGTGCCAGGTCCGACAGCCGAAGCCCGTCCGCCAACGCTGGCCCCTGGCCCCACAGGCTGACCAGGCGCCGCAGGCTGCTGCGCTGCTCGCTGAGGGCCTGCACCTGCTCGAGCCGCGCCCCGGCCTCGGCCACCCGGGCCTTGCTTTCTTCCACCGGGGACACCTTGCCGGCGGCCACGCGCTTGGCCACCGCCTCGCTGACGCGGCGGGCCAGCCCCAGGTTGTCTTGCGCCAGCGCGGCGCGCTCCTGCGCCAGCAAGGCATCGGCATAGGCGCTGAGCACCAGCGTGCGGACCTGGGTGCGCACCTGTTGCAGCGCCGACTGCGCCACGCGCACGGCCTGCTCGCTGACCGCCACGCGCGCCTCGCGCTTGCCGCCGGTTTCCAGGCGCCAGTTCAGCTGCAAGGTCTGGCTGCGGGTCGCGCTCTGGCGGTCCTCAAGCGCATAGGCCAGCTCGGGGTTGGGTCGCAGGCGGGCCTGCAGGACGGGGCCTTGCAGCGCCTCGACCTCCCGCCGCGCCTGCACCAGCTCGGGGTGGACGGCCTCGGCGCGTTCAAAAGCCTCGGACAGGCTCAGCAGCCTAGCGGGGGAAGCGGTGGAGGGAGCGACCGCCGGTGCCGCGGACGGCGCGGGGTCGGGTCGCGCCGGGCTGGGCGGCCACTGGGCCAGCGCAGGCCCGCCGACCAGCAGCGGCAGCAGTGAGAGGCCCGCCGCCCGCCACAGCGAGCGGAGCACGGAACAAGGGGGGGCGGTCGCGCACGCGCGCCGCCTCAAGCGATCGAGGCTGGAAGCCTTGGACATTCGATTCTCCAGTGGGTTGAGCAACACGAGGGGAATCGACGGAGAGAGGCACCGGGCCTCAACAGGCCGCTGGGCGGATCACCAACCAGCACCGGGCCCGGCGCGGCGCGGCGCACGCGGGGGCGGCGCAGCCAGCGCTGAGCGGGGCTGGGTTGGGATCAGTTGGGTGAGCGCTCCCCGCCGATCAGGCGGGCAGCAGCCACTGAGGGCGATCCAGGCGCTGCCCCGGAGGGGCGGGCCAGCGCACCGGGTGGTACGCGACCGCCGCCGAAGCACGGCGCAGCGGTGACAGCTCAGGGCACCAGGGCAAGGCCGACGCGCAGGCGGCGTGGCAGGCCACGCAATCGGCGTCCACACCGGGCGCCCCGGTTCCGTCCCCGTCGGCCGCCACCTTGGCGCTCAGCGGCGTGGGGGATTCGGTCGGACCGTGGTCATGCTCATGGTGACCAAAATGCGTCGGCGCGAGGTCACTTTGGTGCTGGCAATAGCCCGCCACCGCAGCCCAACTGAACTGCAGCGACAAGAACAACACCAGACACAGGACTCGCCAGGAACGCATGGGCGCCGAGTCTAACGGATGAAGTGACGAACGGCCGGTATCCGGCCCCAGGCGCGGTGGGGCCTCCGGCGCAAGCGCACTGCCGGAGCCCTTGGCCTGACGCCTGGCCGGGGCCCCAGCCACGCCCTGGATCAAGTCCCAGGTCAGGTCCCGGGTCAAGTCTCGGCCAGTGGCCCCCCGTGGCCAGCTCAGTAGCGGTAACCCACCGTCAGCAAGGCCGTGCGGGGCGTACCGACCGCTACGGCTGCCGCCACCCCGCCCACAAAGTAGCGCTGGTCCAGCAGGTTCTTGAGGTTGAGGGCCACGCGCCAGTGGCCCTGGTTGTAGGCCACGCCCGCGTCGACCACGGCGTAACCCGGGATGGCGTAGGTGTAGGCGTGGGCCGGGCCCTGGCCGCGGGCGCCGCCGTTGAGCTCCCAACCGCGCCAGTCGCCCTGGAAGCGGTAACGCGACGACAGGGTGAAGCTGTGCAGCGGCACGTTGTTGAGGGCCTGCCCCACGGTGGCCGCGTCGGCGGCGCCGGCCTCGGTGATGCGCGCGTCGGTGTAGGCGTACCCCCCGAACAGGCTCAGGCCCGCGCCCACCTCGGCCGCCACACTGAGTTCGCCCCCCTGGGTGCGTTGCTCGCCCACCGCCACGCTGTAGGCCGAGTTGTTGGGGTCGGTCTGCAGCACGTTGCGGCGGCGCAGCTCGTACACCGCCGCGGTCACGCTGCTGCGCGGGCCCAGGTCCCATTTCAGGCCGGCCTCCAGTTGGCGGCCCGATTCGGGGGCAAAGGTCCGGTTCTGCGCATCAAGCCCGGTGTTCGGGAAGAACGAGGTGGCGTAACTCAGGTAGGGCCGCACGCCGGGCAGCACCTCGACCATCAGGGCCGCCGAACCCGTGGTGGCCGAAGCCGGGTTGGACTGTGTGACGCTGCTCAGGCGGTTGGCCGACGTCACCGTCAGCTGCTCGCGCCGCAAGCCCAGCACCACACGCACCTGGGGCGTCAGCCGCCACTGGTCACGCGCGTAAAAACCCAGCGAGCGGGTGGTCACCAGGCTGTTGGTGCGGTAGGTCGAGGGGCAGGTGATGGGGGCGCCATAGACCGGCTGGTAGACATTCAGGCTGGCCACGGTGCAGGTCTTGGACAGCGTGCCTTCGCTGTCGCGCGCGTAGTCCGTGCCCAAGGTCAGTTCGTGCGCGCCCCAGGCGGTGTCCACGGTTTTCTGCACCTGGGTGTCGACAGCGTCGTTGCGACCGTCGTATTGCTGGTCGGTCACCGAACGGCGCAGCGTGACCCCGTCGGCCGCCAAGCTGCTGATGGCCGTCAACTGACCCGACAGGGTGGAGGTCTGGTGGCGCAGGTTCTGGTTCAGGGTCCAACCCGAGTCGAACCGGTGGGTCAGCGCATAGCCCAGGCGCGACTGCTCGCCGTCGTAGGGCCGCTGCGTGGTCTCGCCCGTGAAGCGGCTCAGCGGCAGCAGGCCCCGGGCGTTCGCCAGCACCGAGCCCGACAACGGCAGGCCCTGCTGGCGCACGTACTGACGTTCCTGGTGACTGGCCAGCAAGGTGAAGTCGGTCCGGGCGCCGAAGTCCAGGCTCAGCGCGGGCGCGACATAGCGGTTCTTGAAGTAGACATGGTCGGTGGCGTCGTCCGAGTTCATGACCAGCCCGGTCAAGCGCAGCGCAGCCTTGCCCTGCGCGCCCAGCGGCTGGTTGATGTCAAAGGTGGTCTGGCGCAAGCCATGACTGCCCACCGTGGCCTCGGTGGCGGCCCAGGCCTCGCGGCTGGGGCGTTTGCTGATCAGGCTGACCAGACCGCCCGGCAACACCCGCCCATAAAGCAAGGACGCGGGGCCTTTGAGGACTTCCACGCTGTCCACACCGAACAACTCCTGTGCCACCCGGTTGTTGCCTGCGGTCCGCAAACCGTCGAGGAAGACCGCATCGGAGGCGGTCTGGCCGCGGATGATCATGTCGTCCCAGCCACGGCGCCCGAAGTTCTGCGACACCACGCCCGCCACGTTGTAGAGCGCGTCCCCCAGCGACAGGGCCTGCTGGCTGTCCAGCAGCGCGCGGGGCACCACGGTGATGGACTGCGGCTGCTCACTGAGCGGCACGCTCGAGCGGCTGACCCCTGGCGACTGGGCGCTGTGATAGCCGTCGTCGTCACCCGCCACCGCCTTGACGCTGACCTCCTTGAGCGAGGCCCCCTCGGTCGCGCCTTGTGCCAGCGCCGGGGCCCCAAGGCCCTGCGCGGCGAGGCAGAGCACGCCGCCAATGATCTTCTTATCCATGCCAAAAAACCCTCTGAAACAAAATGCCCCTCGGTCTGATTCGAGCCGAGAGGTCCACCAACGACCCGCGCCGCTGGAACAGCCTGGCCCCGGCCCCCCTCCCGGACCCATCGCCCGCTCACGGAGGCGTCCGCCCCCAGGCCGCCAAAACGGCCTTGAACCGGCGCTCAGGCCCGCGGACCGAGCCCCAGCGGTTCAGCGCTGGCCGCCCGGGCGGCTGGCTGGGCTGGGCCGGGGACCGGCGCGGCCGACGCTGATCCTGGCGCCGGTGGCACACCGGACCACACGCTGTCGGTCGGCCCCTGACGCACCCGACGCTGGGTGAGCCGGGCCATCCAGGCCAGCAACAGCCCCCCCACTAGCGCGGTGGCGTCCACCCCCAGGGCCGCCGGGGACCCATGGACCCAGGGCCCCAGCCCCGGCAGCAGCCACGCCAGGGCGCTGGTCAGGGGGATGGCCAGCGTCAGGCCCGACGCGGCCCACAACAAGTGCACCGCGGCACGGGCACCGCCCTGCCAGAACGACCAGGCCAAGGCGGCGAAAAAGGTCGCGTAATAGCTGACGCGGGCCGCTGAACCACCGTGGGCCAGTGCCCCCAGCCACTTGTGGGCCACCAGCATCAACGAAATGCCACAAACGCAGCCCAGGCAGACGCCCACCGTGGCCGCGGCCATGAGCCGGACATCGAGGCGCTGCAACGGCGAGGCGGCCGCCTTGGGCAGGGCCCGGCGCCGCCGCGACTCGACCCACAGCAGGTTGCCGCTGTAGAACAACCAGGCCCCGGCCAGCCCCAGACCGAAATACATCCACTGCACCGCAGCGCCGCCAAACGAGGCCATGTGGAGGGCAAAGAAGCTGCTGATGACCTGCAGAGGGGCACTCTGTCGGCCCGGCAGGTAATCGGTGCTCAGCACCTGGCCCGTGTAGGGATCCAGGGCCACAAAGCCGCCGCGGGCGCGCGGTGACACCGCCGTCGGGTCATGCCCCCAGACCTGGGCCACCGGGCGCGGACCGGTGGCGTTCTGGTACTGCACCTGGTAAGGCTCGAAACTGGGCGACAGGGCCTTCGCGCTCGCCACCAGCCGCGCAGGCGCCAGCAGCGCCTCGGGCGAGCGGGCCGCGGCATCTGCCGGTGCTGCGGCGCGTGGCGGCCCGGTGCGCCACTGGCCACCGTGCAGCACCTTGTTCTGCAGGTCATAGATCGGGTCGTGAAAGGCAAACACCACCGCGGTCAGCGCCATCACCAGGTGGAACGGCAAACTGATGATGCCCACCACGTTGTGCGCGTCCAGCCACATGCGCTTGAGGTTCTTGCCGACCCGCAGGGCAAAGAAATCCTTCACCAGCGAGGGCAGCAAGACCACCACACCCGACACCAGGGCCAGCGTGTACAGCCCGGCCACCACGCCCATCAGCCAGCGGTTGGGGTCGGTGTCAAAGGGCAGCCCCACCACGCGGTGCAGCACATCGATGAAGCCGGCCAGCTCGGCCGGGTGGGTCTCGTGGACCAGCGCTTGGCCGGCGGCGTCCAGCGTGGCCACATAGTGGCGGGTCGACGACTCGTCGTGGTCATCGGCCTCGGGGGCACCGCGCACCTTCCATTGCAGGCGGCCTGCCTGGCTTTCGGTCGCTTGCAAGTGGATGGTGAACTCGCGCGCGGCGGCCGGGTGCTGCGCCAAGGTCTTGGCGATGAGGGCCGGAGTGTCCTCCAGGGGCCACCACTGGGTGACCGAAGCCGAGGGCGAAGGCGGGGTGGCCCAGCGCATCAAGGGCTCTTTGAACACCGTCAACGCCCCCGCATAGAAGGCAATGAACAGGGCCATGCCGCTGAGGATGCCCGTCCAGGTGTGGACGGACTTGTAGACGCGGATCAGGTCGGCTCGCATGGTCAAGGCCCCACCGGGTGCAAGAACTGAAGCGCCCAGAAAGCCCCCCAGCTGATCAGGTTCAGACTGCCCAGCCACAGCCAGGCCCGCAAGCCACTGGCAAACAGGTAGACAAAGCCCAGCGCGCCGAGCCACACCGGTGGCACGACCCACATCACCAGTTGACCGCGCACCGGCAAGGGCATGGTGCCCAAGGCCAGGGACAGCAGGCCGCTGGAGGCGATCGCCAGGGCCAAGCCCAGCAAGGCGCCTGCCGAGGTCTTGGCCACCCAATCGGGTTGGATGGGCGTTTTTTTGCTTGAAGGTTTCATGTCAACGCTCCCGTGGCGGTCGAATCAACACCGCGAGGTAGGGCAAAGCGGCCCAGACCAGCATCAGGCAGGTCAGCCACACAAAGGTTGCAGCCAACGGCAGGGCCGCCATGGCCAGGGCTCGCCAGCCCCCGATCAGGCCCACGGCCCCCAGGCTGAGCCCCAGCCAGCGCGGCCAGGGCGCCGCCAGCCAGCGCTGCTGGGGTGCCGCTAGGTACATGCACAGGGCGCCGAGCGCGGTCGCCCCCAGCCCCAAGCCAGCCATCCAATTCATCCCCCACCTCCCGGTCCGGGCAAGGGCCGTCCCACCGCCGGCGCCTGCTGAAGCAACACATCCATCCCGCGCACCAGCGCCGGCCACCAGGCAAAGCCATGGTCTTCGCCGGCCAGTTCGTGGTAGTGCACACGCCCGCGCCAGTCCGGCCGGGCCTGCAACTCGGCCGCCAGTGCGCGGGCTTCCGACACCATCGGGCGACTGGCCCACAGGGCCTGCGCCTGCGGGCTGTGCTGGCCCGGTGGCAAGCGGTCCTCCAAGGCCCCGACGCTGATCTGCACCGCGGGCCTGTAGCCGGCGCCATCGGGCACCTGGGCCGGCAGCGACTGGAGCACCGCGCGCTCCTGCCACCAAATGGAAGGGCTGGACGCCAGGAAGACGCTGAACTGCTGGGGCCGGGTGAACAGGGCGTGCAGAACCAGCAAGCCGCCAAACGAGTGCCCGAACAGCGCCTGCCGCCCCGTGTCCAAGCGGTAGCGCTGCTGCAACAGCGGCTTCAAGTCCTGTTCGATGAAGTCCAAAAAGGCCTCGGCCCCGCCCTCGGTCAACGGCGCCGAGGCGTCCTCGGAGGCCGGTGAAACGGTGCTGACGGTACCCGCCTGAGACCGGGTCGACCCACCGCGCACGGTGTAATCGCGCCGGCGGGCGGCGTAGTCAAAGTCCTGCTCGCCAGGGTAGCCCAGGCCCACCACGACCGGCGGCGTCTGCCCGGTGACCTGCTGCCGGCGCTCCACCGTGCGGGCCACAAAAGCCGCCATCGGAAAGCTGGCATTGCCATCCAGCACATACAGCACGGGGTAGCCCTGAGCAGGGGGCGGCGTCTCGGGCACCGACACCAGGATGCGGTAGCGGTGGCCGCTGGCCCGGGCGCGCAGCTCGGTGGCGCGGGCCTGGGGCACCAGCACCGGGCCCCACGGCGCGGCCTCGCCCGCCACCGGCGCGGTAGGGGTCGGGGCCCCGGTGGCGTGCTCGACAGGGCGGTCCGAAGCCGCCTGGGCCGCCGGCCTGGTCTCGGCCCCGGCAGCCCCATGGGGCTGCGCAGCGACCCCGGGCAGCCCTGCGCACAGCGCAACCGAACACAGGGCCAGCGACAGCCCTTGCAAAGTGAAGGCTTGGGACATGGCTTGGGCGTCAGAAGTCGGTGCTCAGCGACGTCAGGAAGGTGCGGCCCTGGCCCAACGTGGCAATGGGGGTGGTGTCGCTGAAGGCGCCCGAGTAGTAGTGGCGGTCCATCAGGTTGATGACGTTGAAGCGCCAGACCACCTTCTTGCCGGCCATCTGGGTGGCGTAGCGCGCGCCCAACTCCAGCTCGGCCCAGCCAGGCAAACGCTGGGTGTTGGCCGAGTCGAGGTACTGGCTGGCGCTGCTGACCACCTTGCCATTCAAGGTCAAGCCCGGGACCCCGGGCGCATCCCACTCCATCCCCAGGTTGCCCTGCCAGCGCGGTGCGCCGACGGCGATCTTGCCGTCGTAGCTGCCATTGGCCGTCTTGGTCTGCCGGCCGTCGGCGTGGACCACGCCGCCCAGCACGCGGGTGCCGCGCACCAGCTCACCGAAGGTGGTCCACTCCAGCCCGCGCACCCGTTTCTCGCCCCCGTCCGAGGGCACGTTGCCACTCAGGGTGATGAGCATGGGCTTGTTGATCTCGAACAGGCTGAAGGTGTGGGTGAAGCTGCCGGTGTCCCACTTCAGTCCCAGCTCCCGCTGCTCGGTTTTGTAGGGGGCGAAGGTGTGGTTGTAGGCGTAGGTGGGCGTGCTCACACTGTCCCCCTTGCTCAGGCCCTGCACGTAGTTGGCGTACAGCGACACGCCCGGCCCCCAGGGCTTGATCACCAGGCCCAGCATCGGCGTCACGGCGCTTTGGTCATAGGCCCCTGTGACCGCACCGGCCGTGCTGAGGTTGGTGGTCTTGACCCGCTGGTGGCGCAAGCCCACGGACAGGCGCACGGCATCGTGCCAGAAGGACACCGTGTCGATCAGGCCAAGGCTGGACAGCACCGACTCACTGGTCTTGGGCGCCGAGGTCGGCAACGCCGGCATGGCCATCAGGCTGGGGCTGTACAGGCTGGTGGTGTAGGCCGCCGAGGTGTTGGTCGCGGCACCGGCGGCCTGGACCAGGTTGGAAGCCTGCAGGGCCCACTCGTGGCGCACCGAACCCAGCTTGAACCGCCCCCGCAGCCCGGCCTCGGCCGACACGTTGTCGTTGTACCCGCGAGAACCATAGGTGCGCGTGGTGCTGCTGGTGCCCGCCGCGTTGAGGCTGCGAACATGGGTGCCATTGATGAAGCCGGAGAAGTCATGGCTCATCACGCCCCAGCCGGCGTAGGCGGTCAGATCGTCATGCAACTGGTACTCGAGTCGGGCCAACAGGCCCTGGCTGTTGAGGTCGCCATAGGCGCTCGGGAACTGGTTGAGGCTCGGGTCCGGCGCCGACGGGATCGCGCTGGAGGTGAACCAGTACATCGCCGAGGTGCCGCCCCGGAAGCCGGCCTTGCTGTCGTAGAGGTCCAAGGTGGCCTTCCAGCCGCGGCCGCGGTAGTCCAGTGCCACGGCCAGCAGCTCGCGCTTCTTGGACTGCCCCGACAAGGTGGTCTCGCCATGGCTGAGGGCGCCATTGAGGCGGATGCCCAGCGCCTTGTCCTCGCCCAGGCGGCGCGACAAGTCCACACTGGTGCTGAGTTGCGACGCCGACTGGTAGCCCACAGTGAGCCGGTTCAGCGGCTCGTCACCGGCCCGCTTCAAGGCCAAGTTGACCACGCCGCCCACGGCGCCACTGGGGGCCATGCCACCGATGGCAGCGTTCGGGCCCTTGAGCACCTCGACGCGTTCAATGAACTCGACCGGGATGTGGCCGAGGGGCAGCAGGCCGAACATGCCCTCCACGGCCACATCGTTCTGGTTGACGTCAAAGCCGCGAATTCGGAAGTTCTCGTACGCGTGGCCGTTCGAGGTGGTGAAGCGCACCGTGGGGTCGTTGCTCAGCACATCGGCCAGGGTGCGGGCCTGTTGGTCCTCGATCAACTGGGCCGTGAAGGCGGTGAGGTTGAAGGGGGTGTCCAGGTTGTCAAGCTGCCCCATCAAGCCCAGCCGGGCACCGGTGGCCACCTGGCCGCCGCTGTAGGGCTGGGGCAGTTCCTCGCCCAGGCCCGAGCCAGCCGTCACGGTGACCGTCGGCAACGACGCCGTGCTGCCCGCCACCGGCGCAGTACTGGCCGTTTGGGCCGACGCTGCGGTGGCCAGGCACCAGCACAAGCAGGCGGCCGCTTGCGCCGTGCAGCGGCGCACCGCGCGGGGCCCTCGCGTGCGACGCCGCGCCAAGCCGGCCACGCCTTGATCCCTCTTGCGTTCCCCAGAAGGTGCTTCTTTCATGTCCCAATTCCCGATTTGTTGTGATTGCGAATAATTCTCATTATTACATTCATTTGCAACTGAATGGGCTTGAGGGGGCCGTTGCCCGCAGTCTGTCGCGCGCCAAAACAGGGGGGCAAAACGAAAAAGCCCGCGGGCATCGGGGCTCGCGGGCCGCTTCAAAGCGAAGGCAAAGTTCGGTAAAGCGTCGGTGAAGGGCGCTGGTCGAGCGCCCGCACCGACCCGTTCAATCCGGCGACTGGCTGGCTTTGGGCCAGTTCGAGGCGTGGGGGTTGGGGTGGGTTGTGGCAAGGTCAGCGCCCGCAGACACCCATTCGCCGATCTGGGCCAGGCCGCGCTCGAGCGAGGAGGCGCTGGGGTTCTCCACAAACACACAGCGCTTGCCGGTGCGCTTGCAAAAATCTTTCACCCGCCAATACGCGTTGTGGCTGATGCAACCGGTCTGGCAAATCACCAGGTCGGCCGCCGCCAGGCTCGCATCGAGCACGCTCTGGCTGTCCTCCAAACCGCCATCGTGGTGCGCAAAGCGGCCCCCCACCCGCTCCACCAGGTCACGGTAGTTGGCGATGTTGCCGCTGCGTCCCCCCACGCAGAGCACCGTCTTCTGACGCAGGTAGAGCGTGACTGGCGAGAGGTGGGGCACGCCGTCCTGCGCAGCGCCGGACCCGGCGCTGGTCACTGGCGCGGGGCTGAGGCCAGGCGACGCCCTGTCCATCGCCGCCAGACGGTGACGCAGGCTGGCGTTCTGGGCCTCCAGGTCGACCTGGCGGGCGGCCATTTGATCCAGCTTGCGCTGCAGGCGCTGGACCGCGGCATGCCCGGGCAAGGACGCCTTCAGGGCCTCAAGGTCCTCGGCCATGAAGGCCAGGCGGCTGTCCTTGGCCAGGAGTTCGGCGCGCAACTGCATCAGCTGGGCCTGCAGCCGGTCCACGTCGGCCGCCTTGTCGGCCAGTGCGCGGGTGCTGCGCTCCTGGGCCTTGGCCAGCTCACGGCTCAACACACCGTTCTCGCTGAGCAGGGCATTGAAACGGACCAGGTCCACGCGCACCGCCGCGCCCGCCTGGTGCTGCAACATGTGCAGGTCACGGCACAGCACTTCTTGCAGGACCGCATCGCAGCGCGGGTGGGTCAGTGCGGCCCAGAAAGCCCCAGCCACATCGCCCTGCCGCACCGCTGACAGCCAGGCCTCGGCCACCGCCTGCGGGGTTTTGAAGACGCGGTAGGCCTTGATCTCGCGGGCATAGCGGCGCTCCAGTTCGCCCTGCAGCAACTCGGACAAGCGGTTGCGGTGCACGCACTCGGCCACGGCACTCACATGCACGTCATAGTCGTCGGCCTGGGGCTGTCCGCCCATGGCCTTGCTGACCAGGCGGCGCAATGTGTCCAGCGGCAAGCACACGCCCACCACGGGGCAATGACAAGCGTGCGGCAGGTCCCACAGACGCCGCCGCCGGGAGCCGGTCGAGGGTGGGCTGCCGACGCAGGGACTGGGTTGTCGAAAATGCACCGCCAGGGTGGGTGCGGGGTCGTGTCGGCACATGGCAGAGCCTCCGTTATGAAGCGGGTCGAACCGGCAGCACCAGACCTGCACAGGGGTCGGGCCGCGGGTGCGGGGTCAGGCGGTGGATGACGTCGTAGGCCGGCGCAGCAGAGGCGCTCCTTCCGGCTGGGCCCTGCCCGGCGCTGACGTCGACCTCCAAGAAGCCGTGGACCTCGGTGGTGGAAACGCCCCGCAGAGCGAGCCAGCGTGGCACGCCGAGGTCCCGACGCACATGGCCGTTGCCCGCGATCAACACCGCCCCGCCATGGGCATGGCGACGCAGGGCCTCGGCCATCTCGAGGTCGCGCGCCACCTGGGCCAACACCATGCCCTCCAGGCGCACCGCCGGCACCTGCCCGCAGTGCCCGGCGTCGATGGCGGCCCTCTGGCCCTCGAGCAGGTCCGCCGGCAAGCCCGTGGGCAGACCGTAGGAGGCCAGCGTGGCCGGGCTCAGCGCAGCAGACAAGCCCTGCTGCGTCACTTTCAGGGCATCGGCGCGAGACAGGTTGCCGGCCACCAAGGGCAGCCGATAGCGCAAGGCCAACTCAATGAGAGGGGCGTAGTGGTGCCATTCCCAGCGGCCTGTGCCGACCCATCGAATGACGCACTCGGCCTCGGTGCACTCGGCCTGCGCGCGGGTGAGTGCGTCTTGCTGGTCCAGGTCAAACATCTCCATCACCAAGGCCGGCCGCCAACCCTGCTCGAGTTGCTGACGCAAGAATTGCTGCCGCTGGCGGTGGCCCTCGGGGTGGTCATGCACCTCGCCCAGCAGCAGTACGCGGGCACCGGGAAGCGATCCGGCGTCCGGCACACCGGGCGTCGGCGGCGCCGCCGCCCCCGTGGCCAGGGTCCCAAGCCCGCACCAGGCCAAGCCGACCCACACCTGACGCAGCCAGGAGCGCCGGGTGCGACGCCCTGTCCGTGCGTCAGACATGCAGGCCTCCCGGGATGTTCTCGCCGATGATCCAGCACACGCCGCTGGGGTCAGACACGCTGAAGTCACGCATCTGATAGGGCTGAACCGTGATGGGCGTGACCCGCACCCCATAGGTGTCCACCAGCCGAGCGGCCACCACCCGGTCGTACCAGACCTGGACATCGCGCACCAGCAGGTGCATCTGGCACACATGGGCGTGAGGGGCATCGCCGAAGTCCTGCAGCAAAAAGCTGCAAGTGCCGGCACGGAGGTACGCGATGCCACCGCCCGAGGAGCGCAGTTCAAAGCCCAAGTCGGTGTAGAAGGCCAGCGACAGCGCAAAGTCCCGCGCGGGGACAAAGGCCTTGATTTCCAGCGTGTCAGCAGGGTGCATGTTGGCGTCGATTCAGATGAATGAGGGGGAAATACGAGCCCAGCGCAGACCGCCCTCCTCGGCAGCCGCAAGCGCTCGCGTGTCGGTGCATCTTACCACTACAAATGATAATAATTCTCATTTGAAAGCCGTAAAACCAGGCCATGGGGCATGGTTGCGCCGGCTCACCGGTTCGTGCAAGCGCACGCGGGCAGCCGAGCCGGGCGAGCGCCCTCCAGCAGGCCCTCGCGCAGCCCCGCTCCAACCCGGGCCACCCGCCCGGCCCGGGTTCAGGCCAAATCTGAGCTCAGCTGCCGGGCCACCGCACCGAGCACCGCCCCCGCGTGGGTGCGCAAGAACAGGTGGGCCCCATCCACCACGTGGAAGTTCGACCCCGCCGCGCCCCAATCGCACCAGGCCTGTACCGCGTCAGAGGTCAGCAATCGGTCGTGGGCGCCGTGCACGGCCGTGATGGGCCAGGCCTGCGGGACGGCCCGGGCCGCTGCCGCCTGCCGCGTCTGCATGCGCAGGCCCGGCGTGACCCGCGCCAGCACCCGTTGCCAGGCGGCCTCGGACAGTTGGGCCGCCTCGCCGCCCGGGCCACGCAGCAAGGCCGCCGCCCAGTCCCGCCCCGCCGGGGTGTGCAGGCTGTCGGGCGACGGGTGCGGGCAAGGCCCGTGGGGGGCATGCTGGGCCGCGGCAAACAGGCGCACCGGGGGGCGCCCCTGGGCCACCAGGCGCCGTGCCGCCTCGAAAGCCACCCAGGCGCCCAAGCTGTGGCCATAGAAGGCATACCGCCCCTGGCACAGCGGCTGCAAACGCGGCATCAACCCGGCCATCAAGGCCTCCAGCTCGTCCAGGTGATCGGGCCATTGCACAGCCACGATCTCGAACGGCAGCTCACCCGCCGCGCGCCAGGCCTCAAACATGCTGGCGTCCTCACCCGCGGCCGGAAAGCAAATCAACCGCGCCCGCGGCTGCGGGGGCTGGTGCAAGACGCGCCCCCAGCCGGGCGCCAGCGTCGCACCCGGGCAATCGGGCGCGGGCGGCATGCACGGTGGGGACGGTGGGGACGGGGCCGGCTGCGGGGCCACCACGCCACGCGGCAGGGCGGCCAGGCGCTGCAGGCTGGCCCGGATCTGCTGCGGGCCGAGGCCAAAGTCGAGCAGGCAGGCGATCTCGTCAACGCCAGCCGCATGCACCCGGTCGATCAGCTGCTGGCAGTGGTCGGGCGAACCGATCAGGGTGCTGTGCTGCAGGTAGCGCTCCAAGGCGAAGGCCAGCAGTTGTTCGCGCGCCGCCTCGCTGAGGCTGGCCAGGTCGGTGCTGCCCTGTTGCCACAGGTCAACCGAGCTGCGCAGGTAATCGCTCAGGGGCTGGCGCACGTCGTCGCGGGCCTGCGCCAGGTCGGCCGCCACGTAGGTGTGCAGCATCAGGGTGACCCGGCCCTGCCGGGGGTCGTGGCCGTGCGCCTGCAAGGCCTCGCGGTAGACACGGATCTTTTGCGCCAACTCGTCGAGGGTCTGGCTCAGCAGCGCGGTCAGCACCCGGGCGCCCAGGGCCCCAGCCTGGGCAAAGCCCTCCACCCGGCGGTTGCAGGTCAGCCACAGCGGCAAGGTGGGCTGCACCGGGCGCGGGAAGGTCTGGGTCTCGACCGCTTGGCCATGGGCATCGACAAACGAGACCCGCTCGCCGGCCCACAGGCGGCGCAGCACGGCCACCTGCTCGGGCAGCACCGCAAAGCGCTCGGCATGGGCCTGGGGCTGCAGCAAAAAGTCTTTGGGGCTCCAGCCCGGCGTGACGGCGATGCCGGTGCGGCCGGCCGACAACCGGTCCACCAGCGCCCACTCCTCGGCCACGCGGGCGGGGTGGTGCAAGGGCAACACCACGCTGCCCGCGCGGATGCCGATGCGCCGGGTCTCGCGCGCCAGGGCGGCCCCCAGCACCGAGGGGCTGGGAAAGTGCCCGCCAAAGGCGTGGAAGTGGCGCTCCGGGGTCCAGATGGCCTCGAAGCCAGCCGCGTCCGCGAGCCGGGCGCAGTCGATGATCAGGGCGTAGGCCTCGTCGGCGTCCAGCCCGCCCTGCTCGCCGCCAAAAAAGAAGAGGCTCAGGCTGGGCCGCGCCGCGGGGCCGGGCATGTCGCGCATGTCGCGCAGGGCGGGCTCGGGCGCGACCGGGGCCGCAGGCGGGGCCTGATGCGGGGCCTGATGCGGGACAGCTTGCGGGGCCCGCCACGGGGGCTCCGGCACGGCGACAGCCAGCGGCGCAAGGAGCGCCGCCGGGGCCGGGGCTGGGCCCCGGGCCAGGTCCTCGACCCCACCGCCAGCCGGGGCCGACGGCTCGCGGCTCAGGCGCTTGGCCAGCGCCGCCACCGAACCGGCTTCCCAGAACAGGTCCATCGAGACCGGCCGGCCCAGGTGGGCCTCCAGGGCCAGCGCACACTCGGTGGCGCTGAGCGAATCCAGACCGCAGGCCATCAGGGATTGCTGGGGGTCCACCCGCTCCAACGGCACTTTGAGCTCCCGCGCCAGCCAGGCACAAAGCCAGTCGCACAGCGCCTGCGCCGGGGCGTCCCAACCGGGCTCGGTGGCCCCGCGCGGCGTGGGCACCACGGCCCCGCGTGGCCCGGCCGTCGACAACGGGGCCGCGGCCCGAGCGGGCGCGGTGAACGGCGCCGGCGGGACTGGGTCAGCCGACAGCACCGAGGCGGCAGGCGCCGCCAGATCAGCAGGCGGGGCGCAGGGCGAGGCCGCCACGCCGGGGGCGCCAGCGTCGCCCGGGTACAGCCAGGGATCGCGCCCATGGTCCTCGCCCGGCAGGCTGGGGCGGATGTCGCCAATGGCGTGGCCGAAGGCCTCGATCTGCGCCTCCAGCCCGCTTTCACTGGCCTCGCGGGTGTGGCGCAGGGCCTCGTCCCAGGACCGGGTCAGCCGGTCTTCTTCCTGGCGCGCCCAGGCCTGGGCGGCACGGGCGCCAGCCCCCGCCGCCTGACCCCGGGGGCCTTCCAGCAGCGCGCCCAGGGCCAGCCAGACGACGAGGCGCCCCAGGTGCCAGGCCACGGTGCGCGCGCCCGTGGCGCCAGCGGCCGCGGCGCTGTCGGCGTCCAGCCAGGCCTGGCCCCGCGCCCGCAGCGCGCGCAGGCGCTGTGCCGCTTGTGGCGCCGCGAGCGAGTGCTCGAACAACGTCAGCAAGCGATCGGACTGGTGCATCAGGGACAGGCCCAGGTGCATCTGCAAGGTCTCGGTCGGGCCCTCAAAAATGCGCAGCAAACGCGCGTCGCGCAGCAACTGGGGCACGCCATTGCTCTCGATGTAGCCGCGTCCGCCCAGGCCTTGCATGAGCCAATCCACCGCCTGCCCCAGGCACTCGGGCCCGGCGATCTTGGCCACCGCGTAGGCCTCATCAGGCCAGTCCTGGCCCTGGTCACGGGCCTGGGCCAGGGCCTGAACCCAGGCCTGCACGGCGGTGGCGGCCTGGGCGATCCAGTGCAGGCGCTCGCGGGTGACCGGGTTGTCGAGCAAGCGCCCGGTGTTGACCGTGCGTGCACGGGCGTAGCGCAGCAGCAGTTGGGCGCAGCGCTGCAGCGCCCCCACGCTCATCGCGGCAATGCCCAGCCGCCCCGTGCACATGGCCGCCTGCGCCACTTCGAAGCCGCGCCCGGCCGTCCCCAGCAAGGCGTCGCTGGCCAGCGGCGCGGCGCGCAAGGACAAGGCGTTCTGCACCATGCCGCGCATGCCCATGGTCAGCGCCTCGGGACCCATGTGCAGGCCCGGGTTGTCGGCAGCGACCAAAAAGGCCGACATGCCCAAGGGCGCACCGGCGGCGCTGTGGGTCTGGGCAAAGACCGTGATCACCTGCGACCAGGCCGCGTTGCCGATCCAGCATTTCTCGCCACTCAAAGCCCAGCCCTCGGCCGTTGCGCGCGCCCAGGCCTGCAGTTGACGGGGGTTGGAACCCGCACCGGGCTCCGTCAGGGCAAAGGCCGCCAGCAGGCGCCCCGAGGCCAGCGCCGGCAGCCACTGCGCCTTCTGGGCCGGGCTGCCATGGCTGAGCAAAGGGCCCGCCCCCAAGGCCAGGTGAACGCCCACAAAAGCGGCCAGGCTGAGGTCGATGGCGCCCAGTTGCTGGATGACGCGCAGGCTGTCCTCGTCGCGCAGCCCCAAACCGCCCCACTCGGTCGGGATGCTCATGCCCAGGATGCCCTGGTTGCCCAGCGCCAGCACCACATGGGGCGACAGGCTGCGGCGCTCATCCATCAAGGCGCTGTTCAGGTGGCGGCGGGCAAAGTCGCGCAGCCATTCGATCAAGGCCTGGGCCCGTGGCGCAGAGTCCGGCGCATGGCGCGGCGCTGCCTCGGGGCCGGCGCACCCGCCACCGTCCCAGGCCTTGCTGGAGGCGAGCCCAGCACTGGCCCCGGCCGCCCCACCCGCCTCGGCGTCTGCGTCGGCGACGGCAGAGTCGGTAGCGGGAGCGGCGTCGGTCGCAGGCCACTGGTGCACGGCGTCAAGTTGTTGCGCCTGCCAGGCCTGTCGGCAGGCGGCCCGGCGCACCTTGCCGCTCGACGTCAAGGGCAGCTGGCCCGGCTTGAGCAGCACCACCTGCGCCAGGCTCAGCCCCATGGCCTGGCCCAGCGCTGCCTGCATGCGGGCCACCACGGCGTCGGCCACCGCGGCACCGCCCTCGGCCTGGCACTGGCGCAGGGCCTGGCGGGTCAGCTCCGCCGCCACCACCAGCTTTTCCTCGCCGTCGAGTTCGGCAGAGAACGCCGCCACCCGCTGGGGCGTGAGGGCGCTGTCGCAGGCCTGCACCACGTCTTCGATGTCATGCGGGTAGCAGTTGCGCCCGCGCAGGATGATCAGGTCCTTGAGCCGCCCGGTGACACACAAGGCCCCCTGCGCCAGCAACCCCAGGTCACCGGTGCGCAAGAATGGACCTTGCCCATCGGCCGTGCAGGCCGCAAAAGCCGCCTGGCTGGCCTCGGGTTGGGCCCAATACCCGGCGGCCACGCTGTCGCCGCGGACCCAGATCTCGCCCACTTGCCCGTCGGGCACGCGGTGCAGGGTCTCGGGGTCGACGGTGATCACTTGCATGCCCTGGACCGGCTGGCCACAGCTCACCCAGGCGCGGGTGGCGGGCGGCGCGGAACCCGGTGCCGCACCAGCCGCCGACGCCGGCGCATCCACCGCCGGGTGCAAGACCACCCCACCCCGCCGCGCGGTGATGAACAGGGTCGCCTCCGCCATGCCGTAGCAAGGGCAAAAGGCCTCGGACAGGAAGCCCGCAGGCGCGAAACGATCGGCAAAGGCCGCCAGGGTGGTCGCCCGCACCGGCTCGGCCCCGCTGAACGCCAGCGTCCAGGCGCTCAGGTCCAGGTCGGCCAGGTCGGCCTCGCTGACCTTGCGCGCGCACAGGGCGTAGGCGAAATCGGGCGCCCCACTGACGGTGGCGCGGGTGGCCGACAGCAGCGTCAGCCAGGCCAGCGGGCGCCGCATGAAAGCCATGGGCTCCATCAGGTGCACCGGGTAACCCGTGAAAACCGGGTTGAGCAAGCCGCCCACCAAGCCCATGTCGTGGTACATGGGCAACCAGCTGACCCCGATCGAGGCGCGGCTCAGGGCAAAGCCTTCGGTGATCGCGTGCTGGTTGTGCACCAGGCTGCGCTGGGTGACCACCACCCCCTTGGGCGCTCCGGTCGAGCCCGAGGTGTACTGGATGAACACCGGGTCCTCGAGCCGGGCGCGGTGCGGCAAGGCCCGCGTCGGCCCGGCGTCGGGGGTGACGGCGGGCGACGGCGGACCCGACTCGCTGGCCGGGGTGTCCGCGTCGACCACGGTCAGGGCAAAGTCCTGCTGCGCGAGGGCGGTGTCCAGCCACACCTGGCACTTGGGCGCCAGCGCCGTGGTGGTCAACACCCCGCGGGCCTGCGCGTCCCGCGCAATGGCCAGCAAGCGCTCGGCGCGTTGCTGGCGGTTCGGCGGGTAGACCGGCATGGGCAACAGCCCCGCGTAGAGGCAGGCCCAAAACGCCAAGGCAAAGGACACCCCAGGCGCGAACAGCATCAGCACCCGGTCGCCAACGGCGTGCTGCTGTGCGAGGCGAGTGGCCAGGGACAGGGCGCGCTCGTGCAGCTCGCGGTAGCTCAGGTCCTGCCGCTGGGACAGGTCCTCACTGTAGAAGGCATAGGCCAGGTCGTCGGGGTGGTTCTGCGCCCGCCAGGGGAGCACCTCGGTGAAGGTCGACAGGGTCTTGGGGGCGGTCAAGGCGGGCATGGGCTCAAGGTGGGCGCTGGCGGAGCGGGACCCTGACTGTAAAACGAGCGCCGGGGCGCACCGTTAGAGACCTTCGTGCCAGCCCGTCATGGCCCGCTGGCGCGGTGGCACAGACGCCGCCACGCGGCCTGAGCGGCCTGAGCGGCGCTTGGTGGCGTTGCCGCCAACACCCACTAGACGACCGGTCTAATTCAAAGCTATACTCGCCCTCATGCCCAGCCAAACCACCCCCGACACCCCCGACGTGCGCCGCAGCATCCTCGCGGTCGGCCAGCAAATCATGGCCCACAAGGGCTTCTCAGGCGTGGGCATCAATGAAATCCTGACCACGGCGGGCGTGCCCAAAGGCTCGTTCTACCACTACTTCGGGTCCAAGGAAGCCTTCGGCGAGGCCTTGCTGTCGAGCTACTTTGAGACCTACCTGGCGGAGATTGACCGCACCCTGGCGCGCGACGACCTGAACTGGGCTCAACGCCTGATGGCCTACTTCGAGGCCTGGAAGAACACCCAGTCGGTGCTCGACTGCCAGGGCAAATGCCTGGCCGTGAAGCTGGGCGCCGAGGTGGCCGACCTGTCCGAGGCCATGCGCCAGGCCATGCGAGAAGGCACCCAGGGCATCGTCACCCGTTTGACCGCCGCCATCGAAGCCGCGCAGCGCGAGCGCTCGGTGAGCAGCACCGGCCCCGCCAGCGAACTGGCGGAAACCCTTTACCAGCTGTGGATCGGCGCCAGCATCCTGGCCAAGGTCGAACGCAAGCCCCAGCCCTTTGACGTGGCCTTGGCAAGCACCCGTCGCCTGCTGCAAACCAGCGACCCTTGACGCCCCCTCAGGGCCCCTGGAACCCCACCGCACCTCGACCGAGGTGTTTTTCAGGCCGTTTCACTAGTAGACCAGTCTAATTATTTGATACCCCTCTCAACCCTCTAGGAGATTGCAATGAAAGTTTTGATGGTGCTGACCTCGCACGACCAACTGGGCCACACCGGTCTGAAAACCGGTTTCTGGCTCGAAGAGCTGGCCGCGCCCTACTACGTGTTCAAGGATGCGGGGGCCCAGATCGTGCTGGCCTCACCCGCCGGCGGCCAGCCGCCGCTGGACCCCAAGAGCAACGAACCCGCGTTCCAGACCGCACTGACCCGCCGCTTTGAACAGGACGCCGAAGCCACCGCCCTGCTGGCCCACACGGTACGACTGGACAGCGTGTCGGCAGCCGACTTTGACACCGTGTTCTACCCCGGTGGCCATGGCCCGCTGTGGGACCTGGTGGCCGACCCGCATTCGATCGCGTTGATCGAAACCATGATCGCCGCCCAAAAACCCGTCGCCCTGGTCTGCCATGCGCCCGGCGTGCTGCGCGACGTCAAGGCGCCTGATGGCCGCCCGCTGGTCGAAGGCAAGAAGGTGACCGGCTTCACCAACACCGAGGAAGACGCGGTGGGCCTGACCCAGGTGGTCCCGTTCCTGGTCGAGGACATGCTCAAAGCCCGGGGCGCCCACTACAGCAAGGGGGCCGACTGGGGCTCCTACGTGGTCACCGATGGCCTGCTGATCACCGGCCAGAATCCGGGCTCGTCAGAAGAAGTGGCCACGGTGCTGCTGGGTGAACTGGCCCGGCGGAAGCTGGCCCCCTGAGCTCGGGACAAGCGACGCCGGCAGCGCGCCTGGGGGCGGTCGATGCGCAGCGCCTTGTGGCTCGGGGCCATCGCACCCGGCTGACCTGGCGGCGGCAGCCTGCCGCACCTGCGCAGCAGGCGCAGGCCGAAGAGCGCTCAGGTCACGCACATGTCACGCTCATGTCACGCTCAGGCCAAGCTCAGGCCACACTCAGGCCGGGCCCTGGTCCAGCCCGTGTTTGCGGATCTTGTCGTGCAGCGTGGTCTTGGCCACCCCCAGGGCCTCGGCGCTGCGGGCCAGGCTGCCGCCATGGCGGCGCAAGGCGTCGGCAATCAGCGCGCGCTCAAAGGCTTCGACGGTGCCGGCCAGGGGCTGTGCCGTGGCCGGACCGTCGCTGCTGGCAAACGGTGGCGAACCGGACTCGATGCCCAGCACACAGCGTTCGGCCACGTTGCGCAGTTCGCGCACATTGCCCGGCCAGTGGTAGGCCATGAGTTGGCGCAGGCGTTCGGCGCTGACCTCCGGCCCCGGCCGCTGATGCCGCGCCGCACCTTGCAAGGCAAAGTGCTCGAACAGCAAGGCAATGTCCTCGCGCCGCTCGCGCAGCGGTGGCAGGTCCAGGGTGGCCACACTCAGCCGGTAGTACAGGTCCGCCCGGAAGCCGCCCTGGTCTGACAGCGCCAGCAGGTCGGTCTTGGTGGCCGCGATCACGCGGCAGTCGATGGGGATCAGGGTGTTGGAGCCCAGGCGCTCCAGGGTGCGCTCCTGCAGCACGCGCAGCAGCTTGATCTGCATGCCCAGGGGCATGCTCTCGATCTCGTCGAGGAACAAGGTGCCGCCGTTGGCGTGCTCGATCTTGCCGATGCGCTTCTTGGCGGCCCCGGTGTAGGCACCGGCTTCATGGCCAAAAATTTCGCTGTCAAACAAGGTCTCAGGCAGGCCGCCGCAGTTGATGGCCACAAAGTGGGCGTGGCGGCGCGGGCTGGCGGCGTGCAGGCAGCGCGCCACCAGCTCTTTGCCGGTGCCGGTTTCCCCCTGGATCAACACATCGGCCGCGCTGCTGGCCAGGCCACTCAGGCGCTGACGCAGGCGCTGCATGCTGGCCGATTGGCCCAGCAACTGGCCCTCGATGGCATCGCGCTGTGCCAGCTGGCGGCGCAGCGCGCGCACCTCCAGCACCAGGCGGCGCTTGTCCAGCGCACGGCGCACGGCGCCCACCAGGCTTTCGGGCGCAAAGGGCTTCTGAATGAAGTCGTGGGCACCGTCCTTCATGGCCTGCACCGCCATCGCGATGTCGCCGTGGCCAGTGATCAGCACCACGGGCAACTCGGGGTCCTGCGCCAGCAGTTCGCGCATGAAGGTCAGGCCGTCGCAGCGCGGCAGGCGGATGTCGCTCACCACGATGCCCGCAAAGTCAGGCCCCAGCCGGCGCCGGGCCGCCTCGGCACTGCCAACGCTGTCGCAGGCGATGCCTTCGAGTTGCAGCGCCTGCTCGCAACCCAGCACGATGTCGGGGTCGTCTTCGATGATCAGGACTTTGAGCGGCTCGGTCATGGTGCGTGGCGGTGTGGTCAAGGGCGCAGCTTAGCCGAGCCCGGGGGCGGCCCCCTCGGGCGCACGGGGCAGCTCGAGCGTGAACACCGCCCCGCCGTCGGGGTGGTTGGCGCCGCTGAGGCTGCCTTCAAACTCGCGCACGATGCCGGCCGACAAGGCCAGGCCCAGGCCCAGGCCCACGCCGGCCTCCTTGGTGGTGAAGAAGGGCTCGAACAGGTGCGCCTGCACCGCTTCGGCCAGGCCTGGGCCATGGTCGCGCACCTGCACGCCCACCCGGTCGCCCCGGTGGTGGCAGCGGATCTCGAGGCGCGGGCGCTCGTCGCGCTGCACCGCATCGAGGGCATTGCCGATCAGGTTGATCAGCACCTGCTCCAGCCGGTTGCCATCGCACAGCGCCACCGGGCTGGGGGATTCGACCTCGCGCTGCAACTCGGCCCGGGTCTCGATGAGGCGGGACTCCAGCACCGCCAGCGCGTTGTCCAGCGCCTGGTCCAGCGGCACCGGGCGCCGCGCTGCGGGCGACTTGTGGGCAAACGAACGCAGCTGCCCGGTGATCCGGCCCATGCGGTCGGCCAACTGGGCCATGCGTTCGAGGTTGGTGCGGGTGGTGGCCAGGTCGCCACGCTCCAGAAAGCGCAGGCTGTTGCCCGACAGGGTGCGCAAGGCGGTCAGGGGCTGGTTCAGTTCGTGGGCAATGCCGGTGGAGAGCTGGCCAATGGCGGCCAGCTTGCCAGCCTGCACCAGCTCGTCCTGGGTGGCCCGCAGGTGCGCCTCGGTGCGGGTGCGCTCGGCCACCTCGGCCTGCAGGCGGTGGTTGCTGGCCCACAGGTCGGCGGTGCGCTGCTCGACCTTGCGTTCGAGCTCGTCGTGCGCGGCCTGCAGCGCTTCACGCGCCGCGAGGCGGTCTTTCAGGTGGCGGCGACGCTCGTTGAGCATCACCCCCAGCACACACAGCAAGGCCGCACCGATCAAGGCGATCAGGGCGTGGCTCTGGGCGATCTCGTCGACCTGCTCCAGGTGCGACAGCACGGTCAACGTCCAGGGCGTGCCCGGCAGGCTGCGCGACTGGGCCAGAAAACGCCCTGCCACCGGGTAGACCGACACCATCTCGGGCCGCTCCTTGGCGATGCTGACCAGGCGCGCACCGTGGTCCAGCTCGCGCAGTTCGCGCAGGCCCAGCGGCTTGAGGGCGCGGCGGTTGTACTGCTGGGTCTGGTCAAAGGCCTTGCGGGTGGCCTCGTCGAGCGGGCGCAAGGTGGTGAACTTCCAGTCCGGCACCGAGCCCAGGATGACGACCCCGTTTTCGTCACTGACCAGCACCGGGGCCTCGACCGTGGTCCAGGACTGCTCCAGCTGGTCCAGGCTGACCTTGATGACCGCCACGCCCTGGGTGCCGCGTGCATCCACCAGGGTCGAGGCCAGGTAATAACCGGGTTCGCCACGCGTGGTGCCAATGCCGAAGAAGCGGCCGTTGGCATTGGCCATGGCCTCGCGGAAATACGGTCGGAAGGACAGGTTTTCGCCCAGGTAGCTGTCGGCGCGGCGCCAGTTGCTGGTGGCCATGACCTGGCCCTGGGGATTGATGACGTAGATGGCCAGCGTGCCCGCGCGGTCGTTGAGCTGCTCCAGGTAGGCGTTGACGCGGTTCGGTGACAGGCGCCCGGCGGGCTGGGTCAGCAGCTCGAGCACCTCGGCCTGCAAGGCCAGGGTGCCGGGCAGGAACGCGTACTTGCCAATCTCGCGCTCCAGGCTGGCCGCGTACAGCTCCAGCCGGTGCAGGCCGGTGGCCTGCACGTCCGCCAGGCCCAGGCGCTGCGCGATCTGGTAGGCCGCCACCCCGCTCAGGCCCATCAGGGCCAGCAGCAGGAGCAACGCAGGCAACAGGCGCAGGGCGCGCGGTAAAGATCGTGGGGGCATGGGCGGCAACAGAGAATGGTAGCAGTGCCGCCAGCCCCCCACGGCGGGGGCTGTGCCTCAGGCGCGGGCCGGGGCCACGCTGTCGTCACCCTCGACGGGCAGGGCTTCTTCGGCGTCGGCCAGGGCCGGGTCCACCGGCGAAATGGCGCCCTCCCACTTGGCCACCACGGCGGTGGCGATCGCGTTGCCCAGCACATTGGTCATGGTGCGGCCCATGTCCAGGAAGTGGTCGATGCCCAGGATCAGCAGCACACCGGCTTCGGGCAGCTTGAACATCGGCAGCACGGCGGCCACCACCACCAGCGAGGCACGCGGCACGCCCGCGATGCCCTTGCTCGACACCATCAGCACCAGCAGCATGGTGATCTGGGCGCTCAGCGGCATGTCGATGCCGTAGGCCTGGGCGATGAAGATGGCCGCGAAGGTGGTGTAGATCATCGAGCCGTCGAGGTTGAACGAGTAACCCAGCGGCAGCACAAAGCCGGTCACGCGCGGGCTGACACCGAACTTCTCCAGTTGCTCCATCAGCTTGGGGTAGACCGATTCGCTGCTGGCGGTGGAGAAGCCAATCAGCATCGGCGTGCGCACCAGCTTGACCAGGCGGAACACGTCACGGCCCAGCACCAGGTAGCCCGCGAAGATCAGCACCAGCCACAGCGCGGCCAGGGCCAGGTAGAAGCTCAGCATGAAGCGGCCGAACACGCTCAGCATGCCGATGCCCTGCGTGGTGATGGCCCCGGCCACGGCACCAAACACCCCCACCGGGGCGAAGCGCATCACGTAGTCGGTGACCTTCAGCATCACATGCACCACCTCGTCGAGCGTGGCCACCAGCGAACGCGCCGCCTGGTTGTGCAGGTGGCCCAAGGCCAGGCCAAAGAACAGCGAGAACACCAGGATCTGCAAGATCGAGTTGGTGGCCATCGACTCCACGATGCTCTTGGGGAACACCTGGGTGATGAACTCGCGCAGGTTCAGCGAACCCGTCTTGAGCTGGGTGGTGGCGCCAGCGTCCGGCAACGGCACGCTGAGCGCAGCCCCCGGCTGCAGCAGGTTGGCCACCACCAGGCCCAGCACCAGCGACACCAGCGAGGCGCCCAGGAACCAAGCCACCGCGCGGCTGCCAATGCGGCCCACGGTCTTGGAGTCACCCATGTTGGACAGGCCGGCGGCCAGCGTGGCAAACACCAGCGGGGCAATGATCATCTTGATCATGCGCAGGAAGATGTCGGTCAGGATACCGAAGTAGCCTGCGATCTCCTTGGCGGCTTCGGGGCTGGGGGCGAGTTCGTGGCAGGCGTAACCGACCAGCACGCCCAGAACCATGGCCAGGATGACCAGGGTGGTCAAGCGATTGAGTTTCATGTTGTTTTCAGTTGGAAGCAATCTGTCGTCGGGGATGGCGGAACGCCCTGACGACCAGGCTGCATCCCCCACACGCACGGCCCCAGGGCCGGGGTGCTTCGCGGGGATCGGATCAGGTCTTGTCTCCAGGGTATTCAGGGCCACGCCAGGCGCGGCCGCCCCTTGTTTTGCACGGAGCGTGCCAGTCGGCCAGCTTGAAAACAGGCTTGATTTCAAAGGACTTTTTGAGCCCCGGAGGCACCATCATCCGAAAAACCGAACCCGCGGGCCGGCCAGGCGTTCGGAAATCCGAACACGCCAGGACCGACCTGCCCATGCCCGACACCAACGGGGCCCGTTGAACGCCTGGTGCCGATGCGGACTTGGCGGGCGATGCCGCTGGAAGCCCGTGTCGGGGCCCAGCGACTGGACAATCCGCTGGACAATCAGCCGCTGGAGCGGCGTGCCGGTCACCGGGTCACCGTGCCCCAAGCCCGCCCGCCCTGCCCCGACCGTCCCTGAACCGCCCGCGCCCGCACGATGCAGCTCCGCCAACTTGACCTGAACCTGCTCAAGGCCTTTGACGCCCTGATCGACGAACGCAATGTCACCAAGGCCGCCGAGCGCCTGGCGGTCACCCAGCCGGCGGTCAGCGCCACGCTCAACCGCCTGCGCGATGCCCTGGACGACCCCTTGTTCGTGCGCAGCCAGCGCGGCATCACGCCCACGCCCCGGGCTTTGGCGCTGAAGGCGCCGATCAAAAAGATCCTGGCCGACATCGAAGCCGCCCTGCAGCCCGACACCTTTGAGCCGGCCAGCGCAGACTTCACCGTCACGGTGTCGGCCACCGACTACGCGCTGCGCGCCGTGGTGCTGCCGCTGCTTGCCCGACTGAGGCAGCAGGCGCCCGGGGTGCGCATGGCCGTGGTGCAGGCCCGGGTCGATGGTTTGCTGGACCTCATGGAGCGGGGCCAGCTGGACCTGGCCCTGATCACCCCCGACATGGCGCCGCCCGACCTGCACAGCCGAACGCTGTTCGAAGAGCACTATGTCTGTGTGATGCGCTCCGGCCACTCGGCCGCCAGCGAGGCGGCCCTCACGCTGGACCAGTTCTGCGCGCTGGACCATGCCATCGTGTCGCTGGACGGCGGCGGCTTTCGGGGCGCCACCGATGAGGCGCTGGCGGCCATGGGTCGACAGCGGCGCGTGGTGGCCTCGGTGCCCAGCTTTGGCATGTTGCTGGACCTGGTGAGGGACACCGACCTGGTCGCTGCCGTGCCCCGGCGCCTGCTGCGTGACACGCCGGGTTTGACGGTGCTGACGCCGCCGCTGGCGGTGGCGGGCTTCACCAAGGTGATGGCCTGGCATGCGCGCACCCACACCGACCCGCGCCAACGCTGGGTGCGCGAACAGCTGGTCGCGGTGTGCGAGGGCTTGCCGCTTCAGGCGGTGTGCACCGCACGGTAGGGACGCGCCACGGCCGCCCGGTTCAACGCCCCCAGGCCCAGCACGGCGATGTGTCGCGCGCTCAAGCCTTGGCCTGGCGGGCGGCTGCCACCAGCCCTTCGAGCCAATCCTGGTGGCCGTTGATCATGGGGTTGGGCTTGGCCTGGGCCAGTGCGACGGCCGGCTGGCCGCATTGGGTCTCCTGGGTCAGGATGCGCAAGCGCCCGCCTGACAGGGCTTCAATCAACCAGGCATGGTGAACATCGAGCCGGTCGGCAGTCCCAGGCGCCCCGGCCCAACCATGCCAGGCCAGGCGCGCGGGCTGCCCCGGCACGGGGGGCACATGCTCGACCACCTGGGCTTCGACCGGGAAGCCGAAGGTCGAGAAATAAAAGCGCAGCCCGGGGGCCAGTTCAGGCCCGCGCCCCTCGTGGAAGCGGACGTCGGCCGAGTTGGCGTAGTAGGTCGGCCAACGCGTCGGGGTGTTGAGAAAGGGCCAGACCTCGTCCACCGTCAAACCGGTGACGATGACTTCGTTGGAACAAAAGTTGTCGGTGTAGCCTGGCACATAGCCTGCGGGCCAGAGGATGTCGCTCATGGGATTCGTTTCAGTAACAAGAAGGGATGGGCTGGCGTCAAGCCAGTCCCTTCATGGTGCGGCCGCCCCTGAAATAAGTGAAATCACCTTTTCTGACGCACCCCATCAACTGCATTGATACCCGGAGCGCCCTCGCGCTGGCGACACGGCGCGGCCCCCCGCGGGCAGCCCCGGCGCCAACGCGGTGGCGCCGCCTCAGTGCGCGGACGCGTGGCCCAGCGACAGCGGCGAGTTCAGCCCCAGACCCGCCGGCAGGCGGAACACCGCCACCCCCGCCAGCAAAGCCTGGGCCTGGTGGCGCAGGTGCTGGGCCGAGGTGGCCATTTCCTCGACCAAGGCGGCGTTCTGCTGTGTGGCCTGGTCCATCTGGGTGACGGCCTCGCCGACCTGCGCGACGCCGGCCGCCTGCTCGTCACTGGCGGCGCTGATCTGCCCCATGATCTCGGTCACACGCTGGATGGACTGCACCACCGTCATCATGGTCTGCCCCGCCTGGTCGACCAGCTGCGAGCCCTCTTCGACGCGCTCGACGCTGCTGCTGATCAACGCCTTGATCTCACGCGCGGCCTCGGCGCTGCGGCCTGCCAGACCACGCACCTCGCTGGCCACCACGGCAAAGCCCCGCCCCTGCTCACCGGCACGGGCCGCTTCAACGGCGGCGTTCAAGGCCAGGATGTTGGTCTGAAACGCGATGCTGTCGATGACCCCGATGATGTCGGCGATCTTGCGCGAGGACTGGTTGATGTCCTTCATGGTGTGCACCACCTGCCCCACCACATCGCCCCCTTGCACCGCCACCTCGGAGGCATTGCGGGCCAGCACATTGGCGCTGCGGGCGCTGTCGGCGTTGTGCCGCACCGTGCTGCTGAGCTCTTCCATCGACGCGGCAGTCTGCTCGAGGGCGCTGGCCTGGCTCTCGGTGCGGGCGCTGAGGTCCTGGTTGCCTTGGGCGATCTGGGCACTGGCGCTGGCCAGGTTTTCGGCGTTGCCCCGCACATTGGTGACGATCTGCTCCAGTTGGTCACGCATGGCTTTCATGGCCGCCATGACGCTGTGCTGGTCGCCGTGCAGCACCGGGATCGGCTGGGTCAGGTTGCCCTGGCGCACGCTGTCGGCCACGTTTTTGACCACCAGGGGTTCGGCCCCCAGCATCTGCATCAGGCGGTGGCGGAACAGCAGCAGGCCCAGCGTGGCCGCCAGCACATTGAGCAAGGCCACGATCACCAGCACGGCGTACCAAAAGCTTTTGGCTTCGTTGGCCTGGGCCACGGCCCCCGCCGTGCGCTGGTCGAGCAAGGCAAAGAACTCGTCGACCGGCTTCATGATCTTGGCCTTGGCCTGGTGGTAGGCCAGGTCATGCATGAGGGCCCGGGCCTGGGCCGGGTCCGGTGCGCCCACGGTGGTGAAACCGCCCTTGCCATCGGCCAGGCGTCCCTTGATCAGGTTCATGGCGACCGTTTCGGTGTTGACCAGGTCGTTGGAGTTGTCCTGGGCCTCTTTGAGCTTGGCGAACTCGGCGTCGGTGAAGCCGGCCCGTTTCATGAGCTCCTGCAGGGGCACAGCGGCATCGGTGCCCCGTGCCGGGTCCAGGCCGGCAGCCCGAAAGTCCCAGTAGATGCGCTCGTAAGCCTTGGGCCGGGGCCGCTTGCCATTGCGGATGTCGAGCAACTCAAAGTACTGGCGCTCATAGACCTCGTCGCCCGACACCACATAGGTGCGCGCCAGGCGGGTCAGGTCGTCCGAGCTCTGTCGCAACTCGTCGGCCAGCAGGTAGGAGTTGTAGCGCAGTTCATTGACCTGAGCCACCGCGTCATTGGCCCGACCGACTTGGTACAAGGCGAACGCCAAGGCTGCTGCTGCCACCACCATGGTGAGCAGGAGCGCAAGGGTCATCTGTCGAATGGATTTCATGGTCTCTCTCCCCCAAACATGGGCGTGTCTGTTCGCTCGAATCAGGGAGAGGCCACCGGCTTGGGTCGCTGGGTGGATGAGGTCGTCAATCCGTCTGTCGATTGATTCGATTCACCGCCCAAGGCCCTGTCCTTTGTCTTTTATGCACACTCCCTGTGCGCAAAATATATTACTTTTGGTGCATCAAGGCCAGAAGTCACATATTTGGAAAGTTTTGGTGCATTCAAGCGCAACAAAGCACCATAGCGGTGCCGATCAATGAAACACATCGACGTCGGGCGGCGGTCAAGCGTGCTGACGCCAGACGGAGGCCGCCCAAGCACCGCATCCGCAGCGGGCTGGCAACCAGCCTGCAAGGCCTGTCGGCTGGCGGGAGGCCACGCATGCGCCCACCAAGCCAGCGCCCGCTGGCGCTGAAGCGGCCGCCAGCGACCAGGCCCGCGGGGGCCCTGGCGTGGCGGTCTTTCCCAGCCGGGCGTTGAATCGACCGCCATGTCGGCTGACCGGGATGCTCTGCGCCGTCGCAGGGCAAGCCCCCATCGGCCCCCGACCGTGGCACAGGGGAAGGGGCAATCTCGGCCCCTCAGCAGGCCACGGCCCCCGGGGCGCTGGCAGCGCGACGGGCCAGGGCCCGAGCCACGCGCGAACCGGTTTCGCGCCCCAATGCCGCACAGATGTAAGCCCCTGCGTCCACCAGCTTGGGCAGGTCGATGCCGGTCTGGTGGCCCAGGCTGTGCATCAGGTACACCAGCTCCTCGGTTGCCACATTGCCAGAGGCCCCCGCGGCATACGGGCATCCACCGAGTCCGGCGATGGCGCTGTCAAAGGTGCGCAGCCCCAACTCCAGTGACGCCACCACGTTGGCGAGCGCCAGACCGTAGGTGTCGTGGTAGTGGCCCGCCAACCGGGATGCCGGCAGGACGGCCAGGCAGGCCTCCAACATGCGCCTCGTGGTGTCGGGGTTGCCACGCCCGATGGTGTCGCCCAGCGAGATTTCATGGCACCCCATCTCGCTCAACCTGAGCGCCACTTCGGCCACTTGGCGAGGCGCCACGGGCCCCTCGTAAGGACACCCCAGGACGCAGGACACATAGCCGCGCACGCGCAGCGGGTGCTGGCGCGCCCTCTCGATGACCGCACGAAAACGCGCCAGGCTCTCGCTGATCGAGCAATTGATGTTGCGCTGGGAAAACGCCTCGGAGGCCGCCCCAAAGACGGCCACCTCGTCACAGCCGGCCGCCAACGCGGCCTCCAAGCCCTGGAGGTTGGGGGTGAGCACGCTGTAGTGCAACCCTGGCTGACGCGGCACGCGCCGCATCAGCTCCGCGCTGCCGGCCATCTGCGGGACCCACTTGGGGGAGACAAAGGACGCCGCTTCGATGTGGCGGACGCCCGCCGTCGCCAGCCGTTCGACCAGACCCAAGCGGGTCTCCACGGAGACGGGTTGCGGCTCGTTCTGCAAGCCGTCGCGGGGACCGACTTCGACAATTTTGATGGTTTCGCTCATGGCATCTCAAGGGGCTGGCGTACCGACCCGAGGCGCTGACGCGGCAGGCCACCCAGGGTCGAATGGGTTGGCGCCATGCCCAGACACGGCGCCCTGTTCACTCACTCGATGGCGATCTTGGCGGTCTTGATGTACTGGCCCCAGCGGTCGATCTCGCTGAGGTAGAAGTTTTGGTAGGCGCGCTGCTCCATGTGCTCGACCACAAAGAACATCTTCTTGGTCTGCTCGACGATGGCGGGCTCTTTGAGGGTGGCGTCCACCGCCTCGTGCACCCGCGCCAGCACATCGGCCGGCAAACCACCCGGGCCAAAGATGCCCACCCAGGGGCCGCGTTCCACGTTCAGGCCCAGCTCTTTCAGGGTCGGCACGTCCGGGAACTCCGGCAGGCGCTGGGGCATGGACACGGCCAGCACCCGCAGGGCGCCGTTGCGGATGTGGGGCTCGACCGTCGACAGCACATTGATCGAACAGTCCACCTGCTGCGACAACTGCGCCTGCAGCAGCGGCGCGGTGCCGTTGTAGGGCACATGGAGCAGGTCCACACCCTTGGCTTCCTTGAGGGCTTCCATCATCAGGTGGCCCGAGGTGGCGGTGCTCCAGGAGCCAAGGCTCATGGGGGTCTTGGCGTCCTTGGCCATCAGCAGGAACTGGTTCAGGGTCTTGGCCGGGTGCGAGGCACTGACCACCAGCGCAGCCGGGAAAAAGCCCAGCGGGGCGATCGCCACAAAGTCCTTGCGCGGGTCGTAAGGCGCCTTCTTCATGGCCTGCGGCGCAATGGTGTGCGACTCCATGCCGCCGTACACCAGGGTGTAGCCGTCGGCCGGGCTGCGCGCCGCGGCCAAGCTGCCGATGGTGCCCACCGCACCGGGTCGGTTGTCGACCACGATGGCCTGGCCCAGGCGCTTTTGCAGGCTGGTGCCCATGAGGCGCACGATCACATCGCCACCGCCCCCGGCCGCCCAGGGCACGATGATCTTGATCGGGCGGTTCGGGTAGGCCGGGCTCTGGGCCAGTGCCGGGGTGACGGCCGACGACAGCACCGAAGCACCGAGGGATGCGAGCACCGTGCGGCGCTTGAACTGAATGGGGGTCATGTGAAGAGTCTCCGTTGGAATGGTGGGGTTCGCGGGCAAGGGGTGATGAAAAATGCGGTGTGGCAACGCCCAGGCCGGCGGCCCTGGCGCGCCGGTCGCGGCTCAGGCGCCGCGCAGTTCGGCCAACAGCGCCAGGGCGCGGTCGGTGCGCACGTCGTGCTCGGCCGCCATGCGCTTGGCCACGGTGTCGATCTCGTCGCCAGTGGCCCCCGCGACCAGCGCGATGTTGCGGGCGTGCAGCGCCATGTGACCGCGTTGGATGCCTTCGGTGGCCAGTGCACGCAAGGCCCCCAGGTTCTGCGCCAGGCCCACCGCCACCGCCACCTCACCCAGGGCTTGGGCCGACTCGACCCCCATGACCTTGAGTGACCACTGCGCCAGCGGGTGCGTCTTGGTGGCACCGCCCACCAGGCCCACGGGCATGGGCATTTCGATCGTGCCCACCAGCGCACCCTGGGTGTCTTTCTCCCATGTGGTCAGCGAGGTGTAGCGGCCACTGCGGCTGGCGTAGGCATGGGCGCCCGCTTCGACCGCGCGCCAGTCGTTGCCGGTGGCCACGATCACGGGGTCGATGCCGTTCATGATGCCCTTGTTGTGGGTGGCGGCGCGGTAGGGGTCGATGGCGGCAAAGGTGTAGGCATCGAGCACGCCTTCGATGATGTCTTCGCCGCTGCGCTCGGCCGTCTGGAGCACCGCGGGGGTCAGGCGCACCCGGGCCCGCGACAGGCGCAGGTCGGCCAAGTTGGACAGGATGCGCAGCCGCACGGTGCCGCCCGTGAGCTGTTCGACCCGTGGCGACACCGATTCGGCCATGGTGTTGACGGTGTTGGCGCCCATCGCGTCGCGCACATCCACGATCAGGTGCATGACGACCATCGGGCCGCGCGCCGTGTCGGGGAACACATGGACCTCGATGTCACGGCAGCCGCCCCCCAAGCCAATCAGCACCTTGTCGCGGCTGTTGGCCACGCGCAGGATCTCATCACGGTGTTTCAACAGCGCCAGGCGCGCACCGTAGGGGTCGGTGATGCCCAGCACCTGCACCTGTGCGCGCATCAGCGGCCCGGTGCTCGAGGTTTCAAAGCCACCGCACTCGCGCGCCAGCTTGGCCATGAACGAGGCCGCAGCCACCACCGAGGGCTCTTCCACCACCATCGGGACCAACACATCACGGCCATTGATCTGGAAGTTGCCACCCATGCCCAGCGGCAGCTCAAAGGTGCCGACGACGTTCTCGATCATGCCGTTGGCCCGGTCGACCGACAGCGCCCCGGGCTGGCTGATCAAGGCCACATCGGCCTCGGACAGCCCTGTGACACGGGCGATGTGGGCCAGGCGCTGGGCCGGCGTCAGGGATCTGAAATTGGGAAGTCGGGAGTCAATCATGAACGTCTGTCAGCGGAGTAATGGATACGGAATGGGTAAACTGTACTGACGCTGTACCCATTTAAAAAGGTACAGTTTGGCCAAACAGATCGCTTGGTGCCCATCAACCACCCGCCCCACCTTGAGCCATGACCCCTGACGGAAGCCTCCCCCAGCGCCGCACCCGCCAAGGCAACTTGCCCACCACCGTCGCCAACGCCATCGAACGACAGATCCGCGACGGTGCCTACCGGGTGGGCGACAAGCTGCCCTCGCTGCGCGAGATGGCCGCGCTGCACAAGTACGCCAAGAACACGGTCGTCACCGCGTTCGAGTTGCTGGTGTCGCGCGGGCTGATCGAGCCACGGCGTGGGGCCGGCTACTTTGTGGTCGACAAACCGCCGGCCAAAGCCGCCGACGACGAGGCAGGCAACCTGGGCCGCGCGGTCGACATCGTCTGGCTGATGCGTGAGCAACTCAAAGCCGAACCAGGGGCCCTGGCCGTGGCCGATGGCTTTCCGCCGGTCGAGTGGCTGGCCGATGTGCGCCTGGACAAGTACCACCAGAAGGTGGTGCGCACCGGGCTGGGGTCGCTGTTCCGCTACGGCAGCCGGTTCGGCTACGCGCCACTGCGCGAGCACCTGGTGCGCAAGCTGGCCGACTTTGGCATTGGGGCGGAGCCACGGCAGATCGTGCTGACCCACGGTGCCAACGAGGCCATGGACATCGTCATCCGCTACTTTGTGCCCCCCGGCGGCAAGGTGCTGGTCGACGACCCCGGCTACTACCCCCTGTTTGGCAAACTGAAGCTGGCCAGCGCGGAGGTGTTGGGGGTGCCCCGCCTGCCCGACGGACCCGACCTCGAGGCCCTGGAACAGCTGCTGATCACCCAGCGGCCACGCCTGTTCTTCACCCAATCGCTGGCCCACAACCCGACCGGCTCAGACCTGTCGGCGGCCAAGGCCTTCAGGGTTTTGCAACTGGCCCAGAAGTACGACCTGCTGATCGTGGAAAACGATCCGCTGGCCGACTTCAAACCCACCTCGTCACCCCGCCTGGCGGCCCTGGACCAACTCGAGCGCACGATCTACATCGGCAGCTTCTCCAAGTCGTTTTCGGCTGCGCTGCGCGTGGGCTTCATCGCCTGTGGCGCCGACCTGGCCAGCGACCTGGCCGACCTGAAGGCGCTGATCCATGTCAGCAGTTCGGAGTACTGCGAACGCACTGTTGACGTCATGCTGAGCGAGGGCCATTACCAGCGCCACCTGACCCGTTTGCGCGCCCGGCTGGGTGAGGCCACCGAGGGCGCACGGGCGCTGTTCGAGTCGGTCGGCGCCCAGATCTTTGCCAAGAACGCCCAGTCGCTTTACCTGTGGGCCACGCTGCCCGGCGTGGCGGACTCCATGGCGTTGGCCCAGGCCTTGCTGCCTCAGAACATCCGGCTGGCGCCGGGCAGGATCTTCAGTGTGGACACCGCAGCGGCCTCGCCGTGGTCCCGCTACAACGTGGGGGCCGTGATGGACCCGCGCTTCAGCCACGCCCTGAAGAACGCCTTGCTTCAATTGGACGCCAGTCGCCCCACACCGCGCTGACGGCTGCCGGGTCATGGCGGCCCAACGGTGCCGACGGCCCAGGATCACCGCGCCACGGCACCCGCACAGTTGCCACGGGCACAGGCCAGCACCGCGCGCGAATGGCGCTGCGCTCGTGCCAGCCCTGCGGCACCCTGGGTCAGGCCCCCCAGCGGAGAGCCACCACCGCCAGACCACCAGGCCATCTCCGCCGCGTCCACGGTGGGCCCAGCGGGGCTCCGTTGCCCACACCAAATTAATGCATCAAACACATCAGTCAGTCAGACATATGCAATATACAGACTATTGCAAACCGCCTACCATCCGCGCCTTGCTGCTGCCAGGACGGTTCCTGGGACTCTGGAGACTTGACCATGAATAAACGACATTTCCTGCAGGCCACGGCCTCGCTCACCCTGCTGCCGCTGGCGGCCACCCTGGCCCAGGCCCAGGCGGTTGACTTCCCGCCCAAGAAGCCGGTGACGATTGTGGTGGGCTTCGCGGCGGGCGGCTCGGCCGACACCGCGGCGCGCCTGATCGCCAAGAAGCTGGGCGAGAACATCGGCCAAAGCGTGGTGGTGGAGAACAAGCCCGGCGCAGGCGGCAACGTGGCGCACCAGCAAGTGGCCAACGGCGCGGCAGATGGCAGCGTGTTGCTGTTTGGTTCGATCGGCCCCTTGGCCATCGCCCCCCACCTGATGAAGGTGAACTACGACCCGCTCAAGGACCTGGCACCGGTGTCCATGGGCGTGAACTTCCCCAACGTGCTGGTGGTGCACGCAGGCACCAAGATCAAGTCACTGCCCGAACTGGTGGCACAAGCCAAGAAGAAGCCCAACAGCATCGAGTACGCCTCGACCGGCTCGGGTTCGGCAGCCCACCTGGCCGGTGAACTGCTCAATGACATCGCGGGCATCGACACCGTGCACGTCCCCTACAAGGGTGGCGCACCCGCGCTGCAAGACGTGCTGGGTGGCCGCGTGGCCGCCTTCTATGCGGCACCGCCGACAGCCCTGCCGCACATCGAGAGCGGCGCTTTGATCCCGCTGGCCACCACCGGCCTGACCCGCCCGGCCTACTTGCCCAACGTCCCGACCGTGGCCGAAACCTACCCGGGCTTCAACGCCACCAACTGGTACGCCTTTGTGGCCTCGGCCAAGACGCCCAAGCCCCTGCTGGACCGCTGGAACACCGAAATCGTCAAAGTGCTGAACACCCCCGAAGTGAAGGAAGGCCTGCTCAAGCATGGTCAGAGCCCGGCACCAGGCACCCGCGACGAGCTGGGCCGCTTCATCGCGTCCGAGTACGCCAAATGGGGTCGCGTCATCCGCGAACGCAAGATCACGGCCGATTGAGCCCCGAGCTGCGGCCCACTTCACCTGACACCAAAATCAATAGGAGACTCGACATGACACTGCATCGCACTTTCACCGGCATCAGCCGTCGCCTGGCCCTCGTGACCGCCCTGGGTTTGGCACTGGGCGCCAGCCTGGCTGCCAGCGCAGCGGAAATCCGCGTGGTGACCTCGGGCGGCTTTTCGGCCGCCTACGACCAGTTGATTCCACTGTACGAACAAGCCACCGGCCACAAGGTGGTGACGGCCCGCGGCGCCTCGATTGGCAACGCACCCGACTCGATTCCCAGCCGACTGGCACGCGGCGAGCAGTTTGACATCGTGATCCTGGCTGACGCCGGGCTCGACGCACTGACCCAACAAGGCAAGGTACAAGCGGGCAGCCGCGTTGACCTGGCCCGCTCGATGATCGGCATGAGCGTGCGCAAGGGCACGCCCAAGCCCGACATCAGCACGGTGGACGCACTCAAGCAGACCCTGCTGAACGCCAAGTCCATCGCCTATTCGGCCAGCGCCAGCGGCACCTACCTGTCCACCGAGCTGTTCCAGCGCCTGGGGGTGGCCGATCAGGTCAAGGACAAGGCCAAGAAGATCTACAGCGAGCGCGTGGGCGCCGTGGTGCTGCGCGGTGAGGCCGAGATCGGCTTCCAACAGGTCAGCGAACTGCTGCCGTTCAAGGAACTGGACTACGTGGGCGCCCTGCCCGATGAAGTGCAGCAACGCGTGTTCTTCTCGGCCGGCCTGGCCACCGGCGCCAAGGAGCCCGAAGCCGCCCGCCACCTGATCCGGTACCTGGCAGCCCCCGCAGCGGCCGGCATCGTGCGCAGCACCGGCATGGAGCCCGCCAACAACGCCAAGTAAGCTTTTAGCCACCGCCCTGCCCTGGCTCAGCCCCTGACCGCTCCAGCGGTTCAGGGGCTTTTTTTGGTGGGCGGGCAAGCGGCCAGGCCGCCCCCTCCAACCAGCCTCCCCGAGCTGGGCTCGCACGAGGGGCCCAGGCGTGCCAACCGGCCACAGCCGCTCCGGTCAAGTGAGGCCCCGCGGTGACGGCCCCGCCAAAGCAACAAGGGGTCCAGGACCGTCCTGGCAGCCAAGCCACAAGAGATCAGCCCCCCATGCAGACGGCCTCCGCCAGGATCAGGAGGGCGGCCCACGAGCCCGTCAGGCGCGAGGAAAGGATGCGGGAGATCACAACCCGCCAAACGCCTTCCGGACACCGGAGCGCATGGCAGATGACGAGACGTTGAGGGTACGCAGAAGGTGCGCGGAAGATGTGCTGGGGACGAAGCACCCCACCGGCCCGCCGCACCCGGCCGCCTGGACAGGGTCGGCGGCCATCGCCACAGGCCCCGCAGGACGGGGCATCAAGACCGGTGCAGCCACCGCCACGCCAGCGTTGGGAACGGCTGCTTGCGGCAGACCGGGCGCGCGCCCTAGGGCGCCGGCGCCGTGACCCCCTGAGCAGACACTGGACAGAGGGCCCCAACGCCTCAGCGCCTGCCAGGGTAGGCCCGACCAGCGGAGTTGGCCGGTCTGCCCCGGCCCAGCGACTGGAATGAACCGCCAGCGCCTGGGAGCGCTGGCGTCAAACCTGTCAGAAGCTGTGCTTCATGCCCAGCGACAGACCCGTGCTGCGGCCATCCAGGCCAGCCCCCAAGTAGTCCTTCTTCCAACGGGTGGAATCGGCCTCCAGGTACACCAGCGACCGCTTGGACAGCTTGTACTCCAGGAAAGCGATGGTGCGGTTGTAGCCATCATCGGCTGCAGCCGAGCGGGAGCGATTGACCTGGTAGTGCCCCACCACCAGATCAATCTGCGGGGTCAGCGGCCAGGTGCCACCCAAGCCCAACACTTGGTTGCGCGTTTTGGCCGTGGCCGTGGTGTTGGCGGTGTGCCCGCTGTAAGTCAGCTTCAGGCTGCCCGCGCCCACGGGCACCGCCACGCCACTGACATAGCCTTTGAGGCTGAGACCGGTGACCGTCTTGAACTCGGTGTACGCCAGCACCCCCTGCCAATCTGCGCCTCGGTAATCGATGCTGACCCCGGTCGAAGACAGCTTGCTGTTGCTGTCCGATTGGTTGCCAAAAGCATGCATCACGCGCGCCGTGGTCTTGCCAAAGCCGTAGGCGTACTTCAAGGAATTGTCGAGTCGGTAGCTGCCCGTGCTGGAGCCCGAGGCGCCGTACTCCGTGCCCAGTTGGTGGGCGCTGAGGGCCGAGATGGCGACATTGGAGTTCAGGCTGGCAAAGCGGGTGGCCAGGGGATCGACTGGCGAGACCGCATCGGCCAGCAGGGTGTTCTGGCGTCCAATCGTCAGGGTCCCAAAGCCGCCCTTCAAACCGGTGTACGCCCCACGGTCAAAGAACTTGGTGCTGCTGGAAGTTGCACCGCTGTTGATGTTCAACCCGGACTCCAGGAAGAACAGGGCCTGCAAGCCGCCCCCCAAATCCTCGGTGCCCCGATACCCCAGTCGGCTGGTCGTGTTGATGCCACTGTTGATCATGCTGGCATTGCCAACGGAGCGCACATTGGCGGGGGACATGCCCGAAGTGCTGCGCACACCGGCATCCATGATGCCGTAGACCACCGCACTGCTCTGCGCCAGCCCATGCCCCGAAGCCAACAGCCCCATCAGCAGCGCCGGCAGGGTACGAATAGCCCAACTGGGCACGCCATTTTTGTTCTTCATGCAAGTCTCCTCGGTTCCCGGGAAATCGTTTAGTTGAATGCACTGCGCCGACTTGGCGCCCCACCGCGCTCTGCCACCAACGGACAGGACCAGGGATCCCTGACGGGAAAGCGCCGCCATGATGCGGTCTGTCACACACTTATTCAATTGCATTAATTTGATTTATAAATGTGTCATGCGCATCAATATTGAATTAGGCGAGCTGCAGGCCTTCCTGGCGGTGGCCGAGAGATCCAGTTTCAAGGCCGCGGCCGACAGCCTGTTCATCTCGCAACCGGCCTTGAGCCGCCGCATCGAGAAGCTGGAGCAGGAGCTCAAGTGCCAACTGTTCCAGCGCACCACGCGCCGCGTGGCCCTGACGGACGAGGGCCGTCAGCTGCAGGCGCACGCCCAGATCGTGATGGAGGAACTGCGCCTGGCCTACCAGGGCCTGGAGGCACGCGCCCTGGCCCGCACGGGCAAGGTCACCGTGGCCTGCGTGCCATCGGTCGCCCACCATGTGCTGCCCATGGTGCTGGCCCACTACCGCCGCCTGTACGAAGGGGTGCGCGTGAAGATCATCGATGAAAGCGCCCAGACCGTGCTCGACAGCGTGCTGCACGGCCATGCCGATTTCGGTGTGAACTTTCTGGGCAGCCAGGAAGCCGATCTGGACTTTCAACCCATCCGTGCCGAAGACTACGTGGTGGTGGTGCCCCAGGACCACGCCCTGGCCCGCCGCCGCAGCGTGTCGTGGCGCACCCTGCTCAAAGAACCCCTGATTGCGGTGTCCAGCAGCAGCGGCAACCGCCTGTTGATCGACAGCGCCATCGCCCGCACCGGCATGCGCCCCAGCATCGGCTACGAGGTCAACCACGTCACCGGTGCGCTGAGCCTGGTGTCCGCAGGCCTGGGCGCGGCCGTCTTGCCCGCCCTCGCCCTGCAAGGCCCGCTCGAGTCAGGGCTCAAGGGCCTGCCCCTGACCGACCCCAAGGTGTCCCGCACATTGGGCCTGATCGTGCACAAGGGGGCCAGGCTGCACCCGGAAGCCCAGGCTCTGGCAGATTTGCTGGTGCAGGCGATTCGGGCGGTGTGAGGGGTGAGCGTTCGAGGCCAAATCAACACAGAACAACGGGGGTCAGGCACCTGGGCGGACAGCGCAAACCGAGTTCCCAGTTGGTGGGCTTGAGGGGGCGCAGTGCGGAAGTGCCTTCTTGGCCGCCCCACAAAAACTCGGCGTTACCTGGCGCCCCTCATGCCCACTCTGATGAGAAACGAAGGGATGAAATGAAGCCCCCCGGTACCAACAGTCAACCATGCACTTTTTGGTGGCAGAGATGTTGAAGGGCACCAACGAAAAACGGACCCGAAGGTCCGTCTTTGAAAGTTGCTGGCGGAAACGGAGGGATTCGAACCCTCGATGAGGCTCTACACCCCATACTCCCTTAGCAGGGGAGCACCTTCGGCCACTCGGTCACGTTTCCAGCACTTCCGCTATTATGCCCTAATTTTCAGGGCGTTTTAGGAAACTGGCTGATCCAGATCGAAAGCCTTGTGCAGGGCACGGACGGCCAGCTCCATGTACTTCTCGTCGATCACGACCGAGGTCTTGATTTCGGAGGTGGAGATCATCTGGATGTTGATGCCCTCTTCCGACAGGCTGCGGAACATCTTGCTGGCCACACCGACGTGGCTGCGCATGCCGATACCGACGATGCTGACCTTGCAGATCTTGGTGTCGCCCACCACTTCAGCGGCGCCCAGGCTGGGCAGCACCTTGGTGTTCAGCAGCTCAACGGTGCGGGCGTATTCGCCACGGTGCACGGTGAAGCTGAAGTCGGTCTTGCCGTCTTTGCTGATGTTCTGGATGATCACGTCGACTTCGATGTTGGCATCGGCCACAGCGCCCAGGATGTGGTACGCGATGCCCGGCTTGTCGGGCACGCCCAGCACAGAAACCTTGGCTTCGTCACGGTTGAACGCGATGCCGGATACGACGGCTTGTTCCATTTTTTCGTCTTCCTCAAAAGTGATCAACGTGCCGGACTTGGCTTCTTCGTTGATGTCAATGTCCCACGGGGTGAAGCTCGACAGCACGCGCAGCGGCACCTTGTATTTGCCGGCGAATTCGACCGAGCGAATCTGCAGCACCTTGGAGCCCAGCGAGGCCATCTCGAGCATTTCTTCAAAGCTCACGGTGTGCAGGCGACGGGCTTCGGGCACCACGCGCGGATCGGTGGTGTACACGCCGTCCACATCGGTGTAGATCAGGCATTCCGACGCCTTCATGGCCGCGGCCACGGCCACGGCCGAGGTGTCGCTGCCGCCACGGCCCAGGGTCGTGACGTTGGCTTCTTCGTCCACACCCTGGAAGCCGGTGATGACCACCACCTTGCCTGCAGCCAGGTCGGCGCGCACGCGGTCGTCGTCAATGGATTCGATGCGGGCTTTGGTGAAAGCGCTGTTGGTCTTGATGGGCACCTGCCAGCCAGCGTAGCTGACCGACTCCATGCCTTCGGCTTGCAGCGCAATGGCCAGCAAGGCCGACGAGGCTTGCTCGCCGGTGGCGGCCAGCATGTCCAACTCGCGGTTGTAGGCGGCCGAAGACTTGGACGGAGCCAGCTCTTTGGCCAAGGCCAGCAAGCGGTTGGTTTCGCCGCTCATGGCGCTCGGAACCACCACCATCTGGTGGCCGGCGCGGGCCCATTTGGCGACGCGCTTGGCCACGTTGCGGATGCGCTCGGGCGAGCCCATGGACGTGCCGCCGTATTTGTGAACGATCAATGCCATTGGTGTGTCGGGGTACGAAACTCGGAATCAGCGGCGCAGGTTGCAAAGTCGTTTTGGTGCGCCGCCCGTTTTCGTGCAAAAAGTGGGAACCAAAACCTGCTAATTGTACCAACCGAGCACGCCCCCCTCGCGCAGCACCTGGCCGCGCCCAACTTTGAGCTCGATGCGGTGCCCGCGCGTGGTGCAGGCCTGCACCTGGCGCAGCAGTTCCTTGAGCTGCACCTCACTGGGCATGCAGCCATGCGCCTGGCGCAACCAATGGCGCAGCACATTGGCCTGGCGCGCCGCGCTGAGACCTTGCAGCAAGGCAATGGCGGGGGGATGGCCCACGCGCTTCAAATCCTCCTCGGCCAGCTCCAGCAGCAGGCCCTGCGCTTGGGCCGCGTGGCGCGCGCTGCGTGCCAGCGTGTCGCGGTGCTGCGGGAACACCGCCTGCAGGGCGGGCAGCAACTGATGGCGGATGCGGTTGCGCGTGTAGCGCAGGTCTTGGTTGCTGGGGTCTTCGATCCAGATTTCGCCCTGTGCCTGCAGCCAGTCGCGCAACACCTGGCCGGGCAGGCCCAGCAAGGGACGCTCAAAAGTCACCCCACTGCGCTGCCAGCGCGCCGGCATGGCGGCCAGGCCAGGCAAGCCCGCGCCGCGGGACAGGGCCAGCAGCAGGGTCTCGACCTGGTCATCGGCATGCTGGGCCAGGGCCACGGTGCGGATGCCCAAGGCCTGCCACTCCTGCTGCAGCACTTCATCAAAGACACGGTAGCGGGCTTGGCGGGCCGCGTCCTCGGGGCTGTCACCCGGGGCATGGCGGGCGTCCACGCGGCGCTGCACCAGGGGCACTTGCCAACGCGCGCACACCGCGGCGCAGTGGGCGGCAAAGTCATCACCCGCGGCCTGCAACCCATGGTGCACATGCACGGCGTGCACCTGGCCCGGCCAGCGCCGGGCACAGGCCAGCAACAGGGCACTGGAGTCCGCGCCGCCGCTGAAGGCCACGCCAAGCGGCAAGGTGGGCGAAAAAGCCGCGACAGCGGCATCGAATGGGTGGGTCATGGGCAGGGGTTTATAGCAGCCCTGGCCCCGCCCGGGCGCCCCCTGTCAAGGTGACGCGCGCCAGACCACCGTCAACGCTGCGCGCTGAGCTGTAGCTGGGGGGCCGCGCGCAGGGCTTCATCGTGCTGGGCCAGCTTGAACTCGCCCACCACGCTGGACAGGCGCACCGACTGGTCCTTGAGGCTGGACGCCGCAGCCGCACTTTGCTCGACCAGGGCCGCGTTTTGCTGGGTCATCTGGTCGAGGTGGTTCACGGCCTGGCTGATCTCGCCAATGCTGTTGCTCTGCTCGCTGGTGGCGCTCTGGATCTCAGCCATGATGCGGGCCACGCGCTGCACCGCGGTGACGATGTCATGCATGGTGCTGCCCGCGTTTTGCACCAGACGGGCCCCCTCGTCGACCCGGTCCACCGAGGTGGAGATCAGGTCCTTGATCTCGCGTGCGGCCTGGGCACTGCGTTGGGCCAGCAGGCGCACCTCGCCGGCCACCACGGCAAAGCCGCGCCCTTGTTCGCCGGCGCGCGCAGCCTCAACGGCGGCGTTCAAGGCCAGGATGTTGGTCTGGAAGGCGATGCCGTCGATGACGCCGATGATGTCGGCAATCTTCTTCGAGGCGGCATTGATCTGCTCCATGGTCTGCACCACCTGGCCGACCACCGAACCGCCCTGCTCCGCCACCGTCGACGCCTGCGCCACCAGTTGGTTGGCCTGCAAGGTGGCCTCGGCATTGCCGCGCACCGTGTCGGTCAACTGCTGCATGGAGCTGGAGGTTTCTTCGAGGCTCGAAGCGGTCAACTCGGTGCGGCTGCTCAGGTCTTGGTTGCCTGTGGCGATCTCCTCGGCCGCCAGACGCACCGATCCGCTGGCGTCACGGATCTGCGCCAGCACCACCGACAACTTGCCCGCAAAGCTGTTGAAGCTGGTGGCGATGTCGGCCAGCTCATCGTGGCCCGAGGTGTCGATGCGGCGCGACAGATCGCCATCGCCCGAGCTGACTTCGCGCATCGCGTCGCGCAACTGACTCAGACGCGCCAGGCGGCTGGACAGGCGCCAGCCCAGCAAGAGGGTGGCCGCCACCAGCACCACGGCACTGGCCAGCAGCGACGAGGTCAACAGGCTGCGGCTGGCGGCCATGGCTTCGGACTCGTCCAGCGCCAACACCAGCCGCCACGACGTGCCCGCCACCGGGGCCACAGTCAGCAGTCGGTCGCGCCCACCGATGGACACCGGCAGCAGTTCCCGAGCCCCCAGCGCCTTCTGCAGCACCTCGCCCGACAGGCCCGACGCGATGTCCGAGACCGGTTTGAGGGTCAGGCCTGCATCGGGGTGGGCCATGACCTTGCCATCGGCACTGGCCAAAAAGGCGAAGCTCGACGGGGTGGGTTTGATCGACCGCACATTGGCCACCACGGCCTGCATGGACACGTCGCCAGCGGCCACGGCCTTGAGCTTGCCGCCCGCCAGGATGGGCTCGGCAAAGGTCACCACCAGCTGCTGGTCGGACGCGGACACGTAGGGCGGCGTGACCACCGCCTTGCCCGCCTCGGCCGCCTGCTGGTACCAGGGCCGCGCCGTCGGGTCGTAACCTGGCGGCAAGTTGGCAGGCTTGCCGAACACGTAGTGCTTGTCGGCAAAACCCAGGTAGGCATCGGCAAACTCACCGGCGTTCTGGATCAGCAGCAAGGATTTGGCAGGCTCTGGCTCGTCAACCAGGGCCGCAGAGGCCTTCACCAACAGGGCCCGGGCCTTGACCCACTCCTCGATGGTCTGCGCGTGACTTCGGACCGTCGTCTGACTGTCCTCCGTCAGGGTGGCCAGGACCCGGCTGCGGGTCGTGAAGTAATTGGCCAGGGTCAGGGCCAGCAAACCGACCACCAAGCTGCCGACCGATGCCAGCAAGATTTGTCCGCGCAGCGTTTTCAGGAGGGCCATGTCGTTCCTCGTTGTGGGGATGAAGCGGGCTACACGCAAGCGTTATGCCGAGATTGAAACAAAACGTCAACCCAGGCATGGCGAAACCCCAAAGAAAAACGCCTGCCAAAGTTTGGCAGGCGTTGTGCGGCGGGCACCAACCCGGCGACCGGGCTGGCGGATCAGCGGCTGTCCGCCTTGGTGTCGGAGAAGCGGCCGTAGCTTTGCAGGCGCTCGTAGCGGCGGTCCAGCAGCTCGGGGGTCTTGAGGTCGGCCAGTTGACGCCAGGCGTCGTTGAGGGCGCGCTTCAAGAAGGCCGCCATCTGCTTGGGGTCGCGGTGGGCGCCGCCCACGGGCTCGCTGACAATCTTGTCCACCAGGCCCAGGGCCTTGAGGCGGTGTGCGGTGATGCCCAGCGCGTCGGCCGCATCTTGCGCACGCTCGCTGGTCTTCCAGAGGATGGAGGCACAGCCTTCGGGGCTGATGACCGAATACACCGAGTACTGCAGCATCAGCACCTGGTCCGCCACCGAGATGGCCAGGGCGCCACCGGAGCCCCCTTCACCGATGATGGTGGTGATGATCGGCACCTCCAACTGGGCCATCTCAAAGATGTTGCGGCCAATGGCTTCGGACTGGCCACGCTCCTCGGCGTCGATGCCAGGGTAGGCGCCGGGGGTGTCCACAAAGGTGAACACCGGCAGCTTGAACTTCTCGGCCGTTTTCATGAGGCGCAGGGCCTTGCGGTACCCCTCGGGCTTGCTCATGCCAAAGTTGCGCAGACCGCGCTCCTTGGTGTCACGGCCCTTTTGCTGGCCGATCACCATGCAGGCGTGGCCATTGAAACGGGCCAGGCCGCCCACGATGCTCAGGTCGTCGGCAAAGTGACGGTCGCCGTGCATCTCGATGAAGTCGGTGAACAGTTCACGCACGTAGTCGAGCGTGTAGGGGCGCTCGGGGTGGCGCGCGATCTTGGTGATCTGCCAGGGCGACAGGTCGCTGTAGATGTCCTTGGTGAGCTGTTGGCTCTTTTTGCTGAGCTGGTCGATTTCTTCCGAAATGTCGACCGCCGACTCGTTTTGCACGTAGCGCAGTTCTTCAATTTTGGTTTCGAGTTCGGCAATCGGGTGCTCGAAATCAAGAAAGGTCTTTTTCGCCAACGTCATTCTCCTGTTGTTTCCACCGCCGGCCCCTGTGGCTTGTGCGGTACGGCGGCCCACCCGAAAGTGGTCCGCAAGGCCCCTGCGCTGTGGTCAGACAGCCACCGGCAGGGGGTCCAGCGAGCGCCAAATATACCAAGTTGCCACGCTGCAATACGGCGCCCACGCCGCGGCGACCTCGCGCGCATCGCTGCGGCTCACAGGATCGCCTGAAAAATAGTTGTCGCTGATGCCCTTGATCAAGCCCACGTCATCGAGCGGCAACACATTGGGCCGCATCAGGTGAAAGATCAAGAACATCTCGGCGGTCCAGCGGCCAATGCCTCGGATCGCGATCAGCTCGGCGATGATGTCCTCGTCGGGCATGTCTTCCCAGGCTTTGACGTGCACCGTCCCGGCCTCGAAATTGAGCGCTAGGTCGACCAGGTACTCCACCTTGCGCGCGCTCAGGCCCGCCGCGCGCATGTCGTCCACCTTGAGCTTGAGCACATTGGCGGGGGTCATGCTGCTGGGCAGCGCCGTCAGGCGGGTCCACAGGGCCTGCGCCGACTTGACGGAGATCTGCTGCCCCACGATGCTGCGCGCCAGCGTGGTGAAGGCGTCTCCCCGGGTTTGCAGGCAGGCGTTGCCAAACTGGGGGATCAGGCGCTTCATGACCCGGTCCTTCTTGACCAGGTGCTTGCAGGCGTCTTGCCAGTAATCGGGGGTGAAAACCTCAGCGGCCAGCGCGCCAGAGGCCAGCTGCGCGGCGGCGGGCGGCGCTGCTTTTTTGGAAGTGGACGGCATGGCTCAGGCGTTCCCTGCTTTGGACAGCGCTAACCCAATCGCCCCACGGCGCGTGACAGAGCGATGCGCCATCACGAGGCCATCTCCCAACGCGTGCCGTCCGGACCATCCTTGAGCACGATGCCCTGCGCCAGCAGGTCCTGGCGAATGCGGTCGGCCTCGGCGAAGTTCTTGGCCTTCTTGGCCTCGGCCCGTTGCAGGATCAACTGCTGGATGGCCGCGTCATCCAAGCTGGCGCCAGCTTGCAGGAAGGCCTTGGGGTCGCCTTGCAGCAAGCCCAAGCAACCGCCCAGCGCGCGCAACAGCGCCGCCAATTCGGCCGAGCGGCTCTTGTTGACTTCGGTGGCCAGGTCAAACAACACTGCCACGGCTTCGGGGGTGCCAAAGTCCTCGTCCATGGCGGCCTTGAAACGCGCCGCGTACGGACCGCTCCAGTCGATGGCCGACGCCGGCGCCGCGGCCACTGCGTCCAGCGCGGTGTACAGGCGACGCAGCGCATTGCGCGCGTCTTGCAGGTGGGCATCGCTGTAGTTCAGCGGGCTGCGGTAATGCGAGCGCACCACAAAGAAACGCACCGTCTCGGCGTCAAACGCCTTCAGCACATCGCGGATCGTGAAGAAGTTGCCCAGGCTCTTGGACATCTTCTCGTTGTCGATGTTGATGAAACCGTTGTGCATCCAGGTGTTGACGAAGGTCTTGCCGCTGGCACCTTCGCTCTGGGCGATCTCGGTTTCATGGTGCGGAAACTGCAGGTCGGCACCGCCGCCATGGATGTCAAACGTCTCACCCAACAGGTCGCAGGCCATGGCCGAGCACTCGATGTGCCAGCCCGGTCGGCCTGCACCGTAGTCGCTGTCCCACTTGGCGTCCTCGGGCTCGGAGGCCTTGGCGCTCTTCCAGAGCACCGGGTCCAGCGGGTCGTCCTTGCCGTCGTTGACGGCCACGCGCTCGCCGGCCCGCAGTTCGTCAAGCGACTTGCCGCTGAGGCGGCCGTAGTGGGGGAACTTGCGCACCGCGTAGTTCACATCCCCCTGAGCCGACCGGTAGGCCAGGCCCTTGGCCTCCAGGCGCGAGATCATGCTCAGCATCTGGGGCACGTACTCGGTGGCGCGGGGCTCGTGGGTGGGGCGCTCCACCCCCAGGGCGTCGGCGTCCTGGTGCAGGGCATCGATCATGCGGTCGGTCAGCGACCGGATGGTTTCGCCGTTCTCGACCGCGCGGCGGATGATTTTGTCGTCAATGTCCGTGATGTTTCGCACATAAGTGACGCGAAACCCAGAAGTGCGCAACCAGCGCTGAACGACGTCAAAAGCCACCATGGAACGGGCGTGCCCGAGGTGGCAGAGGTCGTACACGGTCATGCCGCAGACGTACATGCGAACATGCCCAGGCTCGATCGGGGAAAACGCTTGCAGATCACGCGTCAGCGTGTTGTAAATGCGCAGGCTCATTGACTTTTTTGACAGACAGCGCTGCCTCGACCCGAGGGGCCGGACAAGCTCAGAAAAACAGGAAGAAGGGGGTGGTGCAGCGCCGCAGATCGCGATACAAATCGGCTGTACCCCTCGGCTACAATCCGCTCCAGTATAAGCGCCCCTGTCCGCGCTTGCCATCGCGCAAACCCCACGAGGCTCCATGACCCTAGCTCGCTGCACCGTTCCCGCCCGACTTCGAATGTTGGCTTTGGCCGCCCTGATGGGGGCCTCCTTCGGGGTTCACGCCGACGACTACGGTGACGTGACCCAGCTGCTGCGGGCCGGCAAGACCTCCGAGGCCCTGGCCCGTGCCGACCAGTACCTGGCCGGCAAGCCCAAAGACCCCCAGATGCGCTTCATCAAGGGTGTGATCCAGTCGGAGGCAGGCAAGCCCAACGACGCCATCAACACCTTCACGGCGCTGACGCAAGAGTTCCCCGAGCTGCCCGAGCCTTACAACAACCTGGCCGTGCTCTACGCCAGCCAGAACCAGTACGACAAGGCGCGCACCGCCCTCGAGATGGCGATCCGCACCAACCCGAGCTACGCCACCGCCCACGAGAACCTGGGCGACGTGTACGCCAAGCTCGCCAGCCAGGCCTACAGCAAGGCCTTGCAGCTCGACAGCTCCAACACCGCGGCCATCCAACCCAAGCTGGCGCTGATCCGCGACCTGTTCACGCCGACCGGCAAACCGGGCGCCAAGCCCGCCACACCGACCCCAGCGCCGGCGCCGGCCCCTGTGGCCGCAGCGCCGAAGCCCGCACCAGCACCAGCACCGGCCCCCACACCCGCGCCGGCCCCGGCTGCGGCGGCCCCCAGCCCGGCCCCCGCTCCGAGCGCGGCGCCGGCCGCCGCCCCGACGCCCGCGCCGGCCCCTGCTGCCACCGCGGCCCCGGCCCCCGCGCCCGCGGCACCCGCCGCCAGCGGGGCCAGCGGCGCCGAAAAAGACGTTGAAGCCGCCGTGCGCCACTGGGCCACGGTGTGGTCGGCCCGCGATGTGTCGGCCTACTTGGCGGCCTACGGCAAGGACTTTGATCCGCCGGGCAAGATGAACCGCAAGGCCTGGGAAGAGGAGCGCCGGGCCCGCATCCTGGGCAAGGCCCGCATCAGCGTCAAGCTGCAAGACCTGTCGGTCAGCGTCTCCGGGGGCAAGGCCACGGCCCGATTTCGCCAAGAGTACAGCGCTGACACCCTCAACGTGGCCAGCCGCAAGACCCTGGACCTCGTGAAGGCCGGGGACCGCTGGGTGATCGTGCGCGAGTCCACCGGCGGCTGATCGACCTTCGGGCCCTGGTGACGTCTGCGCCCGCCTCCTGCCGCTTGCAGGGCTGTCGGCCCGGGCGGCGTGGGCCCGGCTTGCAACCATGAATCGATCTCTCTCAGCTCCCCACTGGCTGCTCCGAATCGCTGGCGGCTTGCTGCTCGGCGGGGGCCTGCTCGGCCTGCCGGCCCAGGCGGCCCAACCGCGTGCCAAAGCCGCTGCGCCCCACCAGGCGGCCCAGCCCAACGGCACACTGCGTGACGGGCAAGCCGAGGCGCGCCTGATTGAAATCTACCGCTTGATCGGCGCGGCACGCACCCGCGAGGCGCTGCGCCTGGCCGACGCCCTGGTGCGCGAGCACCCCAACTTCCAGCTGGCCCAACTGGTGCATGGCGACCTGCTGTCGGCGCAAACCCGCCCCGTGCGGGCCGCCGGTGACGTGCCCGACACCCTGGCACGCGCTGCCGAAGCCCAGCTCAAGGACCTGCGTGACGAAGCCCGTCTGCGCCTCAAGGCCCTCAGCGAGCGCCCGCCCGCGCAGACCGTGCCAAGCCAGTTTGTCTCGCTGTCGGCCCGCCAGCGCCACGCAATCGCGGTGGACACGTCGCGTGCCCGCCTGTACCTGTTTGAGAACGGCCCGCAGGGCATGAAACTGGTCGCCGACTACTACATCTCCGTCGGCAAGCTGGGCATCGAGAAAGGCGCTGAAGGCGACCAGCGCACCCCGCTCGGGGTCTACTTCATCACCAGCAACCTGGACCCACGCACGCTGAAAGACTTCTACGGCGCGGGCGCCCTGCCGATCAACTACCCCAACCCGTATGACAGCCGACGCGGCAAGACCGGCAGCGGCATCTGGCTGCACGGCACGCCGCCGTCGCAGTTCGCGCGCGCACCGCAGTCCACCGACGGCTGCGTGGTCATGGCCAACCCCGACCTGCAGCGCCTGCTCACCACGGTGGAGGTGCGCAGCACGCCGGTGGTGATCGCGTCCAGCCTGCAGTGGGTGCCGCAGGCGCAGGCGCGCAGCGCCAGCAAGGGCTTTGAAGACGCCTTCAATGCCTGGCAAGCGGCCAAGGCGGCCGGCGATGTGCCGCGTTTGCTGGGCTACTACACGCCCGACTTCAACAGCTACGGCAAGAGCCTGGCCGAATGGACACCGTCGCTGCAGCAGGAAATCAAACAAGCCGCGGGTCGCAGCCTGGAGATCAAAGACCTGTCGCTGCTGCGCTGGTCCGACAGCGCCGAGACCATGGTGGTAACCTTCGGCGAACTGGTGGCTGGCAGCAAGCGCGGCACCACCAAGCGCCAGTATTGGCTACGCCAAGGCCAGCAATGGCGAATCTTTTTTGAAGGAGTGATTGGATGAAGCTGAGCCCCCTTTGGCCTGCCCGCCGTGCCCTGATCGGCTCGGCCCTGGCAAGCGCCCTGGCCCTGAGCGTGGGTCTGGCCCAAGCCCAGACGGCCCCCCAGGTCAAGCTGAGCACCAGTGCTGGCGACATCGTGCTGGAGCTGTACCCCGACAAGGCCCCCAAGACGGTCGACAACTTCCTGCAGTACGTCAAGGACAAGCACTACGAAGGCACGGTGTTCCACCGCGTCATGGGCAACTTCATGATCCAGGGCGGTGGCTTCACGGCCGACATGACCCAGAAGGCGACCCGCAGCCCGATCCCGCTCGAGACCTCGGGCGGCCTCAAGAATGACCGGGGCACCATTGCCATGGCCCGCACCGGCAACCCGAACTCGGCCACGGCCCAGTTCTTCATCAACGTGGTGGACAACCCCATGCTCAACGCCCCCAACCCGGACGGCTACGGCTATGCCGTGTTCGGCAAGGTGGTCAGTGGCATGGATGTGGTCGACAAGATCAAGGCTGTGCCCACCGGCAACAAGGGCCCGCACCAAAACGTGCCCGTGAGTGCCGTCACCATCACCGCCGCCACCCAGATCAAGTAAACCCAAGCAAGGATTTTTATGAGCAACCCCCAAGTCGAACTGCACATCGTGGACTACGGCGTCATCACGCTGGAACTGGACGCCGAAAAGGCCCCCAAGTCGGTTGAGAACTTCCTCAACTACGTCAAAAAGGGCCACTACGACAAGACCATCTTCCACCGCGTGATCCCCGGCTTCATGATCCAGGGCGGCGGCTTCGCCCCCGGCATGGAACAAAAGCCCACCGACGCCCCGATCGACAACGAAGCCAACAACGGCCTGAAGAACGCCAACTACACCGTGGCCATGGCGCGCACCAACGCACCGCACTCGGCCACCGCTCAGTTCTTCATCAACGTGGCCGACAACGGCTTCCTGAACCACACCGCCCCCACCGCTTCGGGCTGGGGCTATGCCGTGTTCGGCAAGGTGGTCAGCGGCACCGACGTGGTGGACAAGATCAAGGCTGTCAAGACCGGCCGCAAGGGCTTCCACGACGACGTGCCGAAGGACGACGTGGTGATCGAAAAGGCTGTGGCGCTGTAAGCGCCGGCTCGCCCTGACCATGACCGCGACCGTGCCCCGGCCTGTGGTGCTTGACGCACCCTCGGGCTGGCGCACGGTCGATTTCATCTCGGACCTGCACCTGCACGTCAGCGAACCCGTGACCTTCGAGGCCTGGCGGCACTGCCTGCTGCACACCTCGGCCGATGCGGTGCTGTTGCTGGGCGACATCTTTGAGGTGTGGGTGGGCGACGATGCGGTGACCCCAGGCAGCTTCGAGGCCCATTGCCAGGCTGTGCTGCAGCAGGCCAGCCAGCGCCGACCGGTGTACTTCATGGCCGGCAACCGCGACTTTCTGGTCGGCTCCCGCTTTTTGGCGGCCTGCGGCCTGCACCCGCTGAGCGACCCCACCTGCCTGCGCAGCCCCAGCGGTGCCGCCTGGTTGCTGAGCCACGGCGACGCGCTGTGCCTCGACGACCACGACTACCTCCGTTTTCGGGCCCAGGTCCGCCGCCATGACTGGCAGCAGGCGTTTCTGCACCGCCCACTGGCCGAGCGCCAGGCCTTTGCGCGCCAACTGCGGCAAGACAGCGAGGCCCGCAAGCGATCGGGCGCGGTCTATGCCGATCTGGATGCCGCCGCCTGCCGCCAATGGCTGCACAGGGCCGAGGCGCCCACGCTGATCCACGGCCACACGCACCGCCCACGCAACCACGATCTGGGCCAGGGCCTGCAACGCGTGGTGCTCAGCGACTGGGCGCTGGACCAGGCCCCGGCGCGCGCCGAAGTGCTGCGCCTGGACCTGTCGAGCGGGGCCTTCCAGCGCCTGAGCCCGGCCGCGGCCACCGACGCGGCCGTGGCAACGGCCCCACCGGCCCACGCCGCCCCATGAACGCGGCCCCGCCCCCGCCCCCAGCCCCTCACGGGCTCTGGGCCCGGTTGCGGCGCTGGTGGGGCCAAGCCCCGACCGCCGCCCGCCGCCCCTTCGAGCCCCCGCCCCTGCCCGATGCGCTCTGGCAGAGCGTCTGGGACTCGCATGGCTTTCTGCACGGCCTGAACCCGGCCGAACAGCAGCGCCTGCGCCAGCACTGCGGCCAGTTCTTGCACCAGAAAGAATTCCATGGTGCCCACGGCCTGGTGGTGGACGACACCATGGCTCTGGCCGTGGCACAGCAGGCCTGCCTGCCCCTGCTGCACCTGGGCCCCGCACAACCCGAGCCGGTGCAAGCCTGGTACGGTGACTTTGTCGGCATCGTGCTGCACCCGGGCGTGGCCCTGGCGCAGCGTGAGCATGTTGACGAGGATGGGGTGGTGCACGAATGGCACGAGGAACTGGCCGGCGAAGCCATGCACGGTGGCCCGGTGATGCTGTCCTGGCCCGATGTGGCCGAGGCCCCGCACTCCGCCGAGCAAGGCTACAACGTGGTGATCCATGAGTTCCTGCACAAGATCGACCTGGCCGATGGGGAGGCCGATGGCTGCCCGCCCCTGCCCGCGGGTTTTTTGGGCCACCGCAGCGCCCGGGCGGCACGGGCCGCCTGGTTTGACGTCCTGACCCCCGCCTGGCAGGACTTTCGCGAGCAGGTGATCCGGGCCGAACGCTTCGGCCAGGCCGAGCCCTGGCTGGACCCTTACGCGGCCGAGGCACTGGACGAGTTCTATGCCGTGGCTGGCGAGGCCTATTTTGTGAACCGGGCGCGCTTTTCCGAGGCGTTCCCGACCGTGCTGCGGCTGTACGACGCGTTCTTCAGGCGCGAAGCGATTCCCGATCACCGCGCCTGAACGGCGCTCAACGACGGTCGCCTTGGACCTCAGGCCGGCGCCTGGCTCAAGGCCGCCAGCCAACCGGACACCGCGTCCAGTTCGGGGCGGCTCAGGGTGTGACCGCCGGGGAAGCCAGCCCCCTGCAAGTCGATCGGCAAGGCCCGCACATGGTTCACGATGGCCTGGGTGTGCGAAGGCGGCAGCACCTCGTCCTCGGTGCCGTAGCTGAGCCAGAGGCTGCGCCCGGCCAGGGACTCGGCGGGCGCTTGCAAGGCCACCGCCTCGGGCAGCAAGCGGCTGTGCATCACCAGGGCCGCGCGCAGGTCTTGGGGTCGGGTCAGCAGCAGGCTCAGGCCCATGATGCCGCCCTGGCTGAAGCCCCCCACCACCACGCGCTCGGCCGGCAGTTGCAACTGGTGGGCCGCCTGGGCCAACACCTCCGCCAGCTGGGCCCGGCTGTGGGCCTCCTGGTCGGCCTGGATCTGACGCTGGCCGTTGGGCAGGACATCAAACTGGAACCAGGCAAAGGACTGCGGCCCCAGCGGGAACGGTGCGCGCAGGCTCAGCAGGTGGAAGTTCGGCGGCACCCAGGGCGCCAGCGCAAACAAGTCAGCCTCGTGGCTGCCCACGCCATGCATCAACACCAGCAACCAGGGCTGGGCCGTGCCCGCGGCGGCGGGGCGGTAGAGGGCCTTCAGGCCCAGGGTGTTCAGATCCAAGGCCTCAGACATGGGTGGGCTCCTGCAGGGTCATGGCGTCCATCGCCAGCATGCTGTACATGACTTCGCGGCTCACGTAGTCGGGTCGGGCGTCGGGCCCGGCCGCCCCCAGGGCAAAGAACAGCGGCAAAAAGTGGTCCTCGCTGGGGTGGGCCCGCTCGGCGTGCGGGGCCCGGCGGCGGTAGTCGAGCAACGCGGGCACATCGCCCCGGCTCAGCGCGTCCTCGATCCAGCGCGCAAACGCCAGCACATAGGGCGCCGGCTCGCGCGCACCGCCAAAGAACTCGCTGAGGTTGTGGGTCATGCTGCCCGAGCCCAGCACCAGGATGCCCTCGTCACGCAACGGTGCCAGCGCGGCCCCCAGGGCCAACACCTCGGCCGGCCCCGCGTCGGCCGGCAGCGCCACTTGCACCACAGGCAGGTTGGCCTCCGGAAACAGGTGCATCAGCGGCACCCAGGCCCCATGGTCAAACGGCCGCTTGGCATCGCCCTGGGCCGGCAGCCCCGCAGCCTTGAACAGGCCGAGCACGCGTTCGGCCAAGGCCGGGTCGCCCGGTGCCGGGTATTGCAGCGCATACAGCGGCCTCGGGAAGCCGCCAAAGTCGTGCCAGGTGGCGGGCTGGGCGGCGGTCATGACCTGCACGCCGTGGGCCATCCAGTGCGGCGACATCACCACCACGCCCTGCAGGCCCGCCTGGGCGCGCAGGCGCTGCCCCAACTGCTGCAGAGCGGGGCCGGTTTCGCCGGGCTCCAGGGCAAACAAGGGGGCACCGTGCGAGACAAACAAGGCGGGCAGGCGCGCCGCGGTCGAAGGGACTTGGACAGACATGATTTCAACTCCTGGGAACTACTTTAGGCCGAACGGGATCGGAAACCAATCGCCCTTAAAACAATTGATTGTTCTTGATATAAAGACAATCACCTTTTGAACCGACCCTTGTCATGGACCAACTCCGACAAATTGAAGCCTTCACCGCCGTGGTCCAGCATGGCAGCTTTGTCAAAGCCGCCGACCGACTGAACCTGTCCAAGGCGGTGATCTCGCGCCTGGTGCTCGAGTTGGAAAGCCAGTTGGGCACCCGCCTGCTGAACCGCACCACCCGACGCCTGTCGCTGACGGACTCCGGTGCCTCGTACTTTGAGCGTTGCAAGCAGATCCTCGACGACCTGGCCGAAGCCAATGCCGAAGCCAGCGCCACCTCGGCCAAACCCACCGGCCGCTTGCGCATCAACGCCCCGCTGAGCTTCGGCAACCTGCACCTGGCGCCGCTGTGGGGCGAGTTCCTCAAACTCTACCCCGAGGTGGAGCTGGACATCACCCTGAACGACCGCATGGTCGACCTGGTCGATGAGGGCTATGACCTGGCGGTGCGCATTGGCCGCCTGCAGGTCACCTCGATGGTGTCGCGGCGGCTGGCCAGCGACCGCATGGTGCTGTGTGCATCGCCCGGTTACCTGGCCCGTGCCGAGCCCATCCGCAGCCTGCAAGACCTGGCCCAGCACAGCGTGATGGCGTACTCCTACGCCTCCTGGGGCGACACCTGGACATTTGAAACCGCCGACGGCGTCAGTGAAACGGTCACCGTCAAACCCCGCTTCTGGGCCAACAGCGGTGACACCTGCCGCGCGGCAGCGCTGGCGGACCAGGGCATCATCCTGCAGCCGGCGTTCTTGGTCGGTGAGGACGTGCGCCAAGGTCATCTGGTGCCCGTGCTGCCGCAGTACCAGCGCCCGCCCCTGGACATCCACGTGGTCTACCCAAGCCGCAAACACCTGTCGGGCAAGGTGCGCGCCATGGTTGACTTCCTGGCGCAGGCCTTCCAGCAACCCGGCTGGGCCTGAGGCCAGGCGGTTGAGGCAAGGGGGCGCTCAGGCCAGCGCGGCCAGCACCGCCGCGTGGAAGGCCTCCGGGCGCTCGAACTGCACCCAGTGGCCTGCGTCGGGAATCAAGGTCAGCCCCCGAAAATCACGCGCACTGGCCTCAAACGCCGACGCCAACTGCGTGATCCAGCTTTTGTACAAGGCATCGTGTGCGCCGTAGATGGCCCACACCGGGCAATCCACCTGCGGCAACGAACGCGCCAGGATGTCGGTGTGCGCGAGGCGTCGACGCGGCAAGCGGTCGCGCACCACATTGGCTGCGTGCACCTGCAGGGCCAGGCCCTCGATCTGGGCCGGGTCATGCAGCATCAGCGCGGCCAGGTTGTAGCGGTGCACCTCGGCCTGCGCTTCGGGGGTGGGCAGGTGGCGCCAGGCCTTGAGCTCAAACTGGCGCTGCGGCACCACGCCCATGGCAGGAGCCCCGACCAAGATCAGGCGCGACGCCAGCTCGGGGTGGGCGGCCAGCAGCAAACCGGCGGTCATGCCGCCAAATGAGAAGCCCAGCAACTCACAGGGGCGCGGTCCCAGCAGTTGCCGCAGGCCCTCGCACAAGGGCGCGACCAGGGCGTCGGCATCCCCCCCCAAGGGCGAGACCGCCGAATCGCCAAACCCGGGCAGGTCGGGCACCCACAGTTCGCGCCCAGCCGCCACCAGGGCCTCGATGTTGCGCACAAAGTGGGTCCAGCTGCCGCTGCCGCCATGGAACAGCACCAGGGGCGGCACGCCGTCGCGGGCCTGGCCCCAGACGTGCCAGACCACCTCGCCCTCGCCACACGGCGTGGTGAGGCGACGGGCCCGACGGGCCAGCGCGTCCACAGACTCGGGCAAGGTGAGGTTCAAGCCACTCGGCTTGGGAAACAGGGAATCCATCATGGCCAAAATCTCCAGCCCGCCAGCAGGCGGGCGTCGCCAGCGCCCCAGGCCGGCAAGCCGGGGGGCGGCTGGGGTGCAATCAGATCAGATGCGCGCGAGCGCCTCGATGGCCAAGGGGTAACCCGCCACGCCCAGGCCACAGATCACGCCACGGGCGGCCGGCGCCAGGTAGGAGTGGTGGCGGAAAGCCTCCCGCGCATGCACATTGCTGATGTGCAGTTCGATCAGGGTGATGCCGGTCCCCTTGGTCGCGTCGTGCAAGGCCACGCTGGTGTGGGTGTAGGCCCCCGCGTTGAAGACCACGCCCGCCAGGCTGCCCTGGGCATGCAGGCGACCGGCTTCGTGCAGCCAGTCGACCAACTCACCTTCGTGGTTGCTTTGGCGAAACACCAACTGGTAGTTCAGGCGCTCGCAGGCTTCGCGGCACAGTTGCTCCACATCAGCCAGGGTCTGAGCCCCGTAAACGGCGGGTTCGCGGGTGCCCAGCAGGTTGAGGTTGGGGCCGTTCAGGACAAAAACAGTTTTCAAGGGAATCACTCCGGCAGGTCTGGGCGCCCAGCGCCGCCACAAGCGCAGTGGCAGCATCAAAGCCAGGCTCAGCCGACAGGAATCTGCGACCTGTCAGCGCCCGAACCCTCTATTTTGCCGGTGAATGCCCCGCCGCACGGCGGGCTCCCTGCGCAGCTTCGACCGCCCCGCCATGCCCGGGCCGGCCATGCGGAGCGAGGCGCCTCAGAACTCAACGCCAGTGAGGGTGCCGATGACCACCATGGTGATGGTGGTGGCGGTGATGGGGGTGGCCATGGCCCCGCGGACCTTCACCATGCACCAACACGGGTCGACCGTGCACGGGCACCGGGTAAACGTAGCCAGGTGCCACGCCATACACCTGAGGCGCGGGCAGGTAATGCACCGGGGCTGGGGCGTAGCGCACCGGCGGCGGCGCATAGACCGGTTGCGCCGCCACATACACCGGGCCCGGCGACACCAGGCCCACGCTGACGCCCGGAAAACCGATCCCCATGGACCACGACACGCCACTCCCCGCTTGAGCGGCCCCCATCAGCCCAGCCGACAGGCCAAGCAGCACCGTGGCACGGCCCAAAATTCGAAGCAGTTGCATCCGCATGTTCATCTCCTTGAGAAAGGATGGACGGTAAAAAATCGCCTTCCTGTGGCCCGTAACGCTGCGGATCCCGCATCGGTTGTCCTTGGCGACCACGGACTTGTTTCAACGCGTAACCAAACCCCGAACGCCCGCCCCTCTAAAATGGCCGGATGAGTTCGAACACCCCAACACCAGACAACAAAGACGCCGTCAAGCCCAGCAACTTCCTGCGCCAGATCATCGAAAGCGACCTGACGCACCATGTTCATGCGAACCGTCATTGGGGAGGCACGCCGGGCGATGCCGCCCACCACGCTGCCGGGTCGCTTGACCCGGCCCCTGTGCGCCTGCGCTTCCCGCCGGAGCCCAATGGCTACCTGCACATCGGCCACGCCAAGAGCATCTGCCTGAACTTCGGCCTGGCGCGCGACTACGGTGGCGTCTGCCACATGCGCTTTGACGACACCAACCCCGAAAAAGAAGACCAGGAATACGTCGACTCGATCCTGGACGCCGTGCAGTGGCTCGGCTTCCATTGGGACAGCCATTTCAACGGCCAGAAGACCTCGCACCTGTACCAGGCCAGCGACTACTTCGGCTTCATGTACCGCGCAGCCGAGTACCTGATCGAGGCCGGCCACGCCTATGTGGACGAGCAAAGCGCTGAAGACATGCGCGCCAACCGTGGCGACTTCAGCAAGCCCGGCGTGAACAGCCCGTTCCGCGACCGCAGCGCCGCCGAGAACCTGGCGCGCTTTCGGGCCATGCGTGACGGCCAATTGCCCGATGGCGCCGCCGTGCTGCGCGCGAAGATCGACATGGCCTCGCCCAACATCAACCTGCGCGACCCGGCCATCTACCGCATCAAGCACGCCGAACACCACAACACCGGCAACACCTGGTGCATCTACCCGATGTACACCTTCGCGCACCCGATCGAAGACGCGCTGGAAAACATCACCCACAGCATCTGCACCCTCGAGTTCGAAGACCAACGCCCGTTCTACGACTGGCTGATGGAGCGCTTGATCGAAGGGGGCTTGCTGGCCTCGCCGCCGCCCAAGCAGTACGAGTTCTCGCGCCTGAACCTGACCTACGTGATCACCAGCAAGCGCAAGCTCGCGCAACTGGTCAACGAAGGGCACGTGCAAGGCTGGGATGACCCCCGCATGCCGACCATCGTGGGCCTGCGCCGTCGCGGCTACAGCCCCGAGGCCCTGCAGTTGTTCTGCGAGCGCATCGGCGTCACCAAGGACTACAGCTGGATCGACTACAGCACGCTGGAAGGCGCGCTGCGCGACGACCTCGACAGCAAGGCCGGCCGTGCCATGGCCGTGCTGGACCCGGTCAAGCTGGTCATCACCAACTGGGACGAGGTGATGGGCGCCGGCACGCTGGACCTCTGCGGCGCCCCGGTGCACCCGCACCACCCCGAACTGGGTCGCCGCAGCTTCCAGTTTGGCAAAGAACTCTGGATCGAACGCAGCGACTACGAAGACGTGCCGCCCAAGGGCTACCACCGCCTATACCCGGGCAACAAGGTGCGCCTGAAGTATGGCCATGTGATCGAATGCCAGGGCGCCGTGCGCGACGCCAACGGCCAGATCACCGAGGTGCAGGCCTTGCTGGTGCCCGACACCAAGAGTGGCACGCCGGGTGCGGACGCCATCAAGGTCAAGGGCGTGATCACCTGGGTCGGTGCCGCCGACGGCGTGCCAGCGGAAGTACGCCTGTACGACCGACTGTTCTCTGAGGCGCAGCCGGACGCCGGCGGCAAGGACTTCCTGGCCAGCCTGAACCCGAACAGCCTGAGCGTCGTCCAGGCCTACGTGGAACCGGCCCTGGCCAGCTGCGCCGCAGGCACCCAGTTCCAGTTTGAGCGCCATGGCTACTTTGTGGCCGACCGGGTCGACCACCAGGCGGGTCGGCCGGTGTTCAACCGGGCCGTGGGCCTCAAGGACAGCTGGGGCAAGTGAGCCTCAGGGCGGCCCCCAGCCGGGGCTGCCCGCACCCACTGTTGCGCAAATGCCATGGACGACGGCATCGTCTTGGGCGATCATTGCGTCTGTAAGAAACTGTAACTACAACGAACATGATTTCCTCGTTCAAATCCCTCGCACTGTCTGGCCTGCTGCTGGCCGCCACGGCTTTTTCGTCGACCGCCCAAGCAGGCGCGGCCGATTTCACACTGATCAACCGCACCGGCTATTCGATCTCTGAGGTCTACATCTCGGCTGCCAACCGCGACGCCTGGGGCAAGGACCGCCTCGGTGACGGCACGCTGGGCAACGGCAAGCAACGCCTGTTCAAGTTCTCTGACTCGGCCAACTGCATGCAAGACATCAAGGTGGTGTTTGAGGACGACGGCTCGGAAGTGGTCTGGGAAGACTTCGACCTGTGCGAAGTCCACAAGATCACCCTGCGCTACAACCGCAAGACCCGTCAAGTCTCGGCCGAATCCGAATAAGCAGGCCTGAAGGCGGGGCGCCTGCCCCGCCATGCCTTACCATGCAGGCTCAGGCACCGCGTCGGGGCCTGCCACGGAGGCACCATGGCCAAAGGCGAGCAACGCAGCAACAAAATGGCCAAGAAGCCCAAAAAGGATTCTTCGGTCGCCACCAACAAACCTTCGGTCTCCGACCGCCCCATGCCCCCGGTGACCGCCGTCATCCCGCGCGGCAAGGTGAAGGACAAATAAGCCCCCGTTTCGCCCCCCGCCCTGGCCGCGGCGCGGGCATGCCCCGACGCTGCGTCAGCGCCTCACCAGCGCGCGTTGCGTGACTTGCGTCCCGGCGCCTTGCGCGCCTCGTTGAACGCTTCTTTGCGCGCCGCGCGCTCGGCGTCGAGCTTCTTGCCCTCGCTGAGCCAACGGGCGTATTCCTCGGGCGTTTCCAAGCTGATGCGGCCCAGGATGCCGGTGCGGAAATCGGTGATCACGATCTCCGCCGCCTTTTGCTCGTTGATGCGCCCACCGGCCAACAGGGCCCCCCGCTTGCGGCCGATGGCCTCCAGCAGTTCCTCATCGGGCAGGTCGGCCACCGCCCCGGGTGGCAGACCGAGCTTGTAGCGCGCTTCCAGTTCCGGCACGTAGTGCTGTTTGAGGTAGTTCAGCAACTCCAGTGCCACCTCAGCGTCGTCAAAGGCGTTGCGTCCCACCGCGCCGCTGGCGGCCAGGTTGTAACCGCTCTGGGCCACGATGATGCGCGGCCACAGCACACCCGGGGTGTCGTAGAGGTAGAAGCCGTCCTCGAGCACGTAGCGCTGCTCGTTCTTGGTCACCCCGGCCTCGTCGGCCGCCTTGGCCGACTTCTTGCCGACCAGGGTGTTGATGAGGGTCGATTTGCCGACGTTGGGGATGCCGCAGATCAGCACGCGCATCGGCTTGGCCAGGCTGATGCCACGGGTGGGCGCCATGGCGCGGCAGGCCTCGACCAGGGCGTGGGCCGGGGCCTTGTTGTCGATGCCCAGGGCGATCGCACGGGTGCCGGGTTGGGCGTTGTAATGCGCCAGCCAGGCCTCGGTGTGGACGGGGTTGGCCAGGTCCTGCTTGTTGAGTACCTTGAGGGCGGGTTTGACGGCCGTCAGGTCCACCAGCATGGGGTTGGCGCTGGAGCCCGGCAGGCGGGCATCCAGCATTTCAATCACCACATCGATTTCCTTGAGGCGTTCACCGATCGCCTTGCGCGTCAGGTGCATGTGACCGGGAAACCATTGGATGGCCATGCGTCAATCTCTTTCTGTCGGGGGGCGTGGCCGGACCCGCAGGGGCCCGACTGCAGGGGCTGAGCCCAGGTGGGTCAGCGCAAACGGACGCGCAGACCAGGCCCGTGGCCCGCTGCGCAAACCCCGATTTTACCCAAGCACTGGCGTGCTCGGCAGCTGCAGGCCCAGTCGATCGGCCGACACGTACTGCGCCCGGTAGGCTTCAAACGGCAGGGTGTCCGCGACTTCGATGGCCCGTTGATCGGCCACTGACTTCTGGCTCAGCGCCAGGAAGCGGGCTTGCTGCTCCAGCGACCAGGGCTGCGCGAGCAAGGCGTTGCGGGTCTGTTCGGACTGCGCGCGCACAAAGCGCACAAAGCTGTTGTCATGTTCGGCCGCCATGGCCGCCAACACGCGCGCCGACGGCGTCTGCTCGGGCGCGGCCAGCAGGCGGCGCGCTTCGGCCACGGCTTGGCTGTAGTCACTGCTGCGGTGGGCCGCGTCGAGGGCGGCGGCGATCGGCTCGCACTGGTCGAGGATGTCGCGCCCCCAGTCCACCAGCGGCACCTGGGCCCCGGCACGGCGCAGGGTCAGGCCCGGCTCGCGCCCCCGCGCCGCGGTGTGGTGCTGGTTGTGCTTGAGCTCATCGATCTCGGCCGGCGAATCGGGGGGGCTGTCGGCCAGCAGGCACTGCAACAGGAACACATCGAGGAAGCGCATGGTCTGCGCCGTGATGCCGACGGGCACAAAGGGGTCCAGGTCCATCAGACGCACTTCAACGTACTCGACACCCCGTTCGCGCAGGGCGTGCAGCGGGCGCTCGCCGGGGAAGATGGTGCGCTTGGGGCGGATGGTGCCGTAGAACTCGTTTTCGATCTGCAGCAGGGTGGTGGCGAGTTGGTTGTAGTCGCCGCCCGGGTTGCGCACGCCCAGGGTTTCGTAGGCAGGGTACGGCCGGGTCAAGGCGTCGTGCAGCGAGGCGGCATAGCCTTCCAGGCTGTTGTAGCTGACCGCCAGCGTGGCCTGCGCGTCGCTCTGGTAGCCCAGCCGGCCCATGCGCAAGGAGGTGCCATGGGGCATGAACAGCGCCCCCTCGCTGAGGGTTTGCAGTTCGTGCTCGCGGCCCGCCACAAAAGTGGGGCACAGGGCAGGCGAAGCGCCAAACAGGTACAGCAGCAAGAACGCCTGGCGGCGGAAGTTGCGGATCAACGCAAAGTACTGCTCGCTGCTGACGCCAGGCAGGGACCAGTTGTAGTGAATGCCCGAAATGGTCTGCATGCGGCGCCCGTAGCGGTGGCCCAGGCCCATGCGGTAAACGCTCTTGGCCCGGCCCACATTCGACGAACCGTACCGCGCCAGCGGGATGGTTTCGTCGGTGGGCAAACCGCAGGGCATGCTGGACACCCAGAGCATCTCGTCGCCCTGCTCGCGCAACACGCGGTAAACGAACTGGTGGATCTCGGTCAGCTCGGCCAGCGCGTCCTCAACCCCCGCTTGTGCACTGGTGATCAACTCCACCTGCGACTCGCTGTAGTCGGTGGTGATGCTGGGGTGGGTCAAGGCCGACCCCAGGGCCAGCGGGTGCGGCGTCAGGGCCAGGCCGCCACCGGGCAGGGCACGCAGGCTTTCCTTTTCGATCCCGCGTCGGATCCCCCCCAGTCGGGCGGGTGTCAGGGCATGGAGGCGAGACTGCAAAGGGGTCATGGTGTTTGGAACCTTGTATTTTTGGTGCGCGGAAGTTAGCACGGACTGGCTGGGCCCGCTGCAGCCCGCTTGTAGCAGCCCTGAGCAAACCAGCCTTTCCCCTCTCGACCGAGCAAAGCCGGGCATTTTGGGGTGAATGTATCGCCAATCGGTGGCGTGCGCCTGACAAGGTGGCGGCTGGCGCGATGCCGCAACAGCCACACGGCCGCGACCTGCAATTTGGTTACGATACGGCCGCCCGCCTTGGCGCTGCCGGACGGGGCCCCTTGATTGATGAATTCCCCAACGGAGATCTGGCCATGGCCATGGACGAAATCGATTACGAAATTCGCGGCTCGGAAATGCAGTTTGTGGAGGTCGAACTCGACCCCGGCGAGGCCGCCATCGGCGAAGCCGGCAGCATGATGTTCATGGACGCGGGCATCGCCATGGACACCGTGTTTGGCGACGGCAGCGCCCAGCAAGGCGGCTTCTTCGGCAAGCTGCTGGGTGCGGGCAAGCGCCTGGTGACGGGCGAATCGCTGTTCACCACGGTCTACACCAACAACGCTGCGGGCAAGCAGCGGGTGGCCTTTGCTGCGCCCTACCCCGGCAAGATCCTGCCCATGAACCTGCGCCAGCTCGGCGGCACCCTGATCTGCCAGAAGGACGCCTTCCTGTGTGCCGCCCGCGGCGTGTCGCTGGGCATCGCGGTGCAACAGAAACTCAGCACCGGCTTCTTTGGTGGCGAAGGCTTCATCATGCAGCGCCTCGAGGGCGACGGCCTGGCCTTTGTGCACGCCGGCGGCACCGTGGTGAAGCGGGAATTGCAGCCGGGTCAGACCGTGCTGGTGGACACCGGCTGCGTGGTGGCCTACACCCCCGGCGTGGACTTTGAGATCCAGTACGTGGGCAAGATCAAGACCGCCTTGTTTGGCGGCGAAGGCCTGTTCCTGGCCAAGCTCTCGGGCCCAGGCACCGTGTGGCTGCAAAGCCTGCCGTTCTCGCGCCTGGCCTCGCGCATCTTTGCGGCGGCCCCGCAACGTGGAGGCGCCAAGGAGGAAGGCTCGCTGCTCGGCGGCCTGGCCGGCGGCAGCGTGCTGGGCGGCTTGATCGGCGGCGACGACGACTGAGGCCGCGGCGCCCCAGAGGGCACGGCACCCGCCGGGAGGCCAGGCCCCTGCTGGGGGGCCTGCAGAGGATCCCGCACGGGCCCCCTAGAGCCCTCGCAGACGCCCATCACTGGCCCCGCCCCAAAGACTCACCAACTCGCCAGGGTGCCCAGGCACCGAGCCCGTGGAGAGCGCGGACCTCAGCGCTTGGCCGCGAAGGCCTTGCCGACCTCGTTGGTGCCTTGGGCGGCACCGCTTTGCGGCACTTGCTCCCCCTGGCGATCGGTGACCTCGGCCAGGCGCGCCGCCAGGCGTTCCGGGGTGTCGTCGGTGAGGCCCAGGTGCACGCCCTCGGTCAGGGTGATGTGAGCGGCCTCGTAGGTGCCGGCGCCAGCACACAGGATGGTGCGGGTGGGGGCGTTTTCGGCCGCCAGCACCAGCATCGCAGGCACCACCGCCTCGGGTTGCAGCGCGGCCAGCACGTCGGCCGGCATCAGGCCTTCGGTCATGCGCGTGGCCGCGGTCGGGGCCAGGCAGTTGACGTGGATGTTGTTCTTGGCGCCTTCGAGGCTCAGGGTCTGCATCAAGCCAACCAGGGCCATCTTGGCGGCCCCATAGTTGCTCTGGCCAAAATTGCCGTACAGGCCACTGGACGAGGTGGTCATGACAATGCGGCCGTACTTCTGGGCGTTCATGTGCGGCCACACGGCCTTGGTGCAATGGACGGCGCCCATCAGGTGCACATCGACCACCAGGCGGAAGTCGCTGAGGTCCATCTTGGTGAAGCTCTTGTCGCGCAGGATGCCGGCGTTGTTGACCAGGATGTCGACCCGGCCCCAGGCGTCGATGGCCTGCTGCACCATGGCCTCGACCGCGGCGACATCGGTCACCGAGGCGCCATTGGCCAGCGCCTCCCCGCCGGCGGCCCGGATCTCGTCCACCACCGCCTGCGCGGCGCCGACCGATCCCCCCGCCCCATCCACCGCACCGCCGAGGTCATTGACCAACACCTTGGCGCCACGCCGCGCCAGGGCCAGGGCGTGTTGCTTGCCCAGGCCGCCGCCGGCCCCTGTGACGATGGCCACCCGGCCGGTGAAATCGAGCTTGCTCATGAGGTGTCTTCCTTGTGTTGCTTTGGGTCGGAGTCGCTGTTGAAGCGGGTCGGCCAAGCCGCCCCGGCGCACGAGTTTAGAAGCCCGGGCGCGGCCGAGTCGCGCACGTTCGTGACAGCGGCTCGGATGCCGCACAATTCAGCCTGCCATGTCCAAGAAATCCAAGAACCCCAAGTCCTTCGAGCGCCCGCCTGAGGCGCCCCTCCGCCGACCCCGTGTCAACAACGCGCTGCTGCACAAAGGCGTGCTGTGCGCCCTGATCGGCTTGGCGGTGCTGATCTCGCCCCAGTTCATCCAGTCGCCGGCGCTGCAGCAGGCCGTGGGCGGCTCGAGCCTGGTGGGGTGGTTCAGCCTGGTGCTGGGTCTGGCGTTTGTGGGCCAGTACGCCTGGCAACGCCATCGCGCGCAGCGTTGACACTGGCTTGCCACCGGCCCTGTCATGCATGCCGACACCCGCAGCCTGGCCCTGCACTTTGACCAGACCACCGCCCTCTTGCAGGCCTTGAGCGAGGCCCCGCGCCAGCAGATCCTGATGCTGCTCAGCGAAGCCCAGGGCCTCAACGTGGGGCAGATCGCGGCCCTGTTGCCACTGAGCCGCCCCGCCATCTCCCACCACCTCAAGGTCTTGCGTGAGGCCGGTCTGGTGGTGGCCGAAAAGCGCGGCACCGAAAACCTGTACGCCCTGTCCTTGCAAGACGGGGTGCAACGCCTGGGCGCGCTGCTGCAGCAACTGGCGGTCTTCGCCTGAAAGCCCGGGGCTGGCTTCCCCAGCCACCACGCCCAGCCCCAGCCCCTGCCAAAGCCGCCCCTCCGAGTTCTTCACTCCCCAAGAAAGTCACCCATGAAAGCCATTTGGAACGGCGTGGTCATCGCCGAAAGCGACGACACCGTGCTGGTCGAAGGTAACCATTACTTCCCCGCCTCGGCCCTGAACCCGCAGTACGTCACCTTCAGCAACCACCGCAGCAGCTGCGCCTGGAAAGGCCAGGCCCACTACCACTCCCTGATCGTGAACGGCGAACTGCTGGCCGATGCCGCCTGGTACTACCCCGATCCCCTGCCCGAAGCCGAAGCGGTGCGGGGCCGGGTGGCGTTCTGGAAGGACGTCAAAGTCACCTGAGCGCCATTCCAAATTGAACATTTCGGACTAAGCTCAGGCTCAGTTAGGCTCGGATTTGACGCCAATTCTTGTGAAATTGAGCGACTTCCATCAGCTTTACCGGAATCAAAGCCCCGTAGGCACTTGGCCACAACGGAACTATCATTTCTCAACTGTGATCACACGAGCCCCAATCCCTTGACTGACTGACCTGCCACCGGGTGCTGTCTTGCCGCGCGGCTGTGCGCTGGACCCTGCCCTCACCCTGACCAGTTGCCATGCCCTTTCTTGATCGCCCCACCCTGTCGCTGTTGATGGTGCTGGCTGCGGCCATGTCGGCACTGCTGCTGACCACCATCTGGCGCATCAACCGCCAGTTGCCAGGTCTGGCCTGGTGGACGGGTGCGGCGGGGCTGGGTTGCCTGGGCTTTGCGTTCATGGCCGTGGCCAGCCCTTACGTGGCCTCGGCCGGGGTGGCCACGCTGCTGAGCAGCAGTCTGCTGTTTGCCGCCTTGCTGTTGATTTTGGAGGGCTCCCTGCGCTTCATGCGGCGCGACACCCCGCGCCGGTGGTGGTCGGGCTTGGTGCTGCTGCCGGTGTTCATGGGGCTGACCTGGGGGTGCCTCGACGAGGTGGTGATCCGGCGCGTCTTCCACGACAGCGTCTACGCCGTGCTGCTGCTGGGCTGCGCCCTGGCCATGCTGAGCCGGGTCAACCCCGAGGAGCGACTGGTCAACACCCTGTCAGCGCTGTTCATGCTGGGCATGGCCCTGGTGATGGCCTTGCGGGCTGTCATCAGCAGCCAGATCCCCCACGATGGCGCGCTCGACCAGCACCCGATCCATGCGGTGGTCTACCTGCTGCTGATGTTGTTCGTCATGGGCTGGACCTACTGCGTGCACATGGCCTGCTACCTGCGCTCGCAGGCGGCCGCGCGCCAGATGCAACGCGAGGATTTCGTCACCACCTTGCCAGGCCCGCACGCCCTGGACGACGCGCTGCGACAAGAAATCGCGCGCAGCCAGCGTACCGGCCTGCGCTTCAGCTACCTGCTGATCGAGGTGGCCGAACCCGGCCAGACCAGCGACGCCCCGCCGCCCGCCCTGCCCCCCGAGGTGCTGCGCGCCTTCGGCCAGCGGCTGCGCCAGTTCGCGCGCGATGCGGACTTCGCCTGCCACCTCGGCGACGGCCGATTTGTCGTGCTGTTGCACCACACCCCCAGCCAGGAACACCTGCGCGGCGCCATCGCCCGGCTGCGTCACAGCCTGCTGGCCCCCATCCAGGACCGCGCCGCCCAGGCCCCTCTGGACGTGAACATCGGCATGGCCATGTGGCCGCTGGACGGCCCCGACACGGCGGCCCTGGGCCACACGGCGCTGCAACGCATGCAAGCCGAAAAGTTCTCGATGTTCAAGCCCTTTCTGGACGACGCCAACCCGGCACCGCACGTGGCCAGCACCTGAGTCCAGGGCGATCAGGCCGCCCACAGCGGGGTGAAGCCTGGCCAAGTCCCAGGGCGCCCCCCACATGGGGCGCCTCGGCCCTCACAGGCCGACGGACGACTCGGTGTAGAGCGCCTCGGGGGTCTCCCCGGCCAGCGCCTGCAGCAGGTTGCGGGTGGCCAGCGCGGCCATGGCGTAGCGGGTTTCGTGGGTGGCCGAGCCAATGTGGGGCAAGGCCGTGACCCGGGGATGGGTCCGCAGCGGCGACGCCTGCGGCAGCGGTTCGGTGGCAAACACATCAAGCCCCGCGGCGCTCAAGGTGCCGTGGTCCAGCGCCTGCAGCAGCGCCGCCTCATCCACGATCGCACCGCGCGCGCCATTGACGAAGATGGCTCCGGGCTTCATGCGTGCAAACGCGGCCGCGTCCATCAGCCCCCGGGTGGCGGGGGTCAGGGGCAGCACCGCGGCCACGATGTCCGACGCGGCCAGCACCTCGTCGAGCGGCCGGTGTGCCACACGCCCCTGCAACTCGGGCGCATGCCGGGCCAGGTCCACGGCACGCCGGGCGTGGTAGAGCACCGGCATGTTGAAGCCCAGCGCGGCGCGCCGCGCCAGGGCCTGACCGATGCGGCCAAAGCCAAGGATGCCCAGCGTCTTGCCATGCACATCGCGGCCAAACAGGGACTCATCAATGTTGCGTTGCCAGCGCCCTTCACGCACATGCAGGGCCAGTTCCACCAAGCGGCGGCTGCTGGCCATGATGAGCGCAAACACCGTGTCGGCCGTGGTCTCGGTCAGCACCCCTGGCGTGTGGCACAGCGCGATGCCGCGCGCCCGCAAGGCCGCCAACGGGTAGTTGTCCACCCCCACCGAAATGCTGGAGATCACCCGCAACCGCGGTGCCCGGTCCAGCATCGCCTCGGTGATGGACACACTGGCGCCGATCAGGGCTTCGGCGTCGGGCCAAGCGGCGTCGAAGGCCGCGCGCTGCTCGGGCACGCGCGGGTTGGCGACCGTGACCTCGTGCTGCGCCTGCAACTGCGCCAGCAGATCGGGTGGCAGCTCGCGGAACACCAGCACCCGGCGGCGTGTCCCCTCCAGCGGACGGGCGGCCGTCACAGCCCGGCCTCCTGCAACTGAGCCCGGGTGGGCAGGCCTTCGGTGTCGCCCAAGACCTGCACCGCGCGCGCGCCGATCCAGGCACCGCGCTGCACGGCCTGCGGCACCGTCAGCCCCTCGAGCAACGCACTGACCACGCCCACCGCAAAGCCATCGCCCGCGCCCACGGTGTCGATCACCTCGGCCACCGGGAAGCCCTCGACATGGCCCGACACGGCCTCGCCTTGGTGGTGTCCCTGGTAGTAGGCCCCTGCCGCACCGAGCTTGACCACCACCAGGCGCGCGCCCTGCGCCAGGTAGAACTGCGCGATGTCCTGCGGGCTGTGCAAGCCTGTGAGCAAGCGGCCTTCCTCGATGCCCGGCAGCACCCAGTCGGCGAGGCTGGCGAGTTGGTTGATCTCGCGCCGCATCAGCTCGGCACTGCCCCACAGCGTGGGCCGCAGGTTGGTGTCAAACGACACGCTGCGGCCGGCGGCGCGCATCAGCGCCATGCTGTGCCGCGCCGCCGGCAAGGTGGTGGCCGACACCGCAGCGAACACCCCGGTGGCGTGCAGGTGGCGCGCCGCCAGCAACCAGGGCTCGTCGATGTCGGCCAGGCCCATCTGGCTGGCCGCCGAACCCCGGCGGTGGTATTCCACCGGCGGGTCGCTGCCGTCGGTGACGCGGCCCTTGAACTGGAAGCCGGTGCGTTGCATTGGGTCGCAAACCACATGCGAACAGTCGATGCCCTCGGCCTGCATGGCCGCCAGCAGGTAGCGGCCCATCGAGTCGGTGCCCAGGCGGCTGGCCCACCCCACGCGCAGGCCCAAACGGGCCAGACCGATGGCGACATTGGTTTCGGCCCCGGCCGTGCGCTTGAAAAACGCTTGCGCGTCTTCCAGCGGGCCAGGCCGGTCGGCGACCAGCAGCATCATGGCCTCACCGAACGTGATCACGTCCAGTCCGGACGGGGAAGTGGCAACCTGCATGAACACACCTTCTTCAAAAATAGAGGCCGGGCCTTGCACACGCCCAGCCGTTCAGCCCGGGCCCACGGCCCCCCAACGCCCTCATGCCGCTTCGCACCAGGCGCTTGATTCGTGCACAGCGCGGACCCGCTGGGCCTCCGCGCGCAGCAGGGCCAACTCGCCACGCGTGGTGGCCAACAGGTCATCGCCCTGCAGCGGGTATTCGATGGCCCACGGCCTGTCGGCGGGCAGCGCACGCAACACCGCGCGCCAAGGGGCCTGCGACTGCGCCAGGGGCACCGCCACCCAGCGCTGCGGCTGGCGCAGCACCCCCTTGCAGTGCACATAGCGGACCCGCGGGGCCAGCGCCTGCGCCGCCTGCAAGGGGCACTCCCCCGTCCAATGCCAGTTGCCCATGTCAAAGGTCAGGCCCAGGGACACCCCCGCCTGGTCACAGGCGGCCGTGAACCGCTGCAAGGCCCCCAGGGTGCCGGCACTGGCGGTCTGGTCGTTCTCGATCACCAAGTCCAGGCCAGGGGTTTGCGCCAGGGTGGCTTGCAAGGTCGACAAGGTGCGGCACGAGGCGGTCGAGAACCCGCCGATGGCCATCTTCAAACGGGGCGCCCCCAAGGCCTGCGCGGTTTGCAGGCCGTCGGCCAGGGCCGCATGGTCCAGCGCCCCGTCGTCCTGCCACAGGCCTTGGGGGCTGGAATAGACGCGCTGCAGGCCCAGCGCCGCCAGGGCCTGGGCCAGGTCCTGCCGCTCGGCGGCCCCACCGCGCCACAACTCGCCGCGCACCTCCACCCCATCGGCGCCGGCCGCGTGGGCCAGCTCGGAGAAATGCAGCTGCCCCAGGCGCAGCACGTCGCTGGCCCCGAAGGCGGTGAGCGAGATCAGGGCCGCAAACGCCCCCGCGTCGGCGCCGCTCATGCGGTCGCCTGGTGCGACGACAAGATCTGCCCCAGAAATTGGCGCGTCTTAGCGTGCTGGGGTTGGCCAAAAAACTCGGCCGGGGGCGCCTGCTCGATGATGCGGCCATCGGCCATGAAGATCACCCGGTCGGCCACGCTGCGGGCGAAGCCCATCTCATGGGTCACACACAGCATGGTCATGCCATCGTCGGCCAGGCTGATCATGGTGTCCAACACCTCTTTGACCATCTCGGGGTCGAGCGCCGAGGTCGGCTCGTCGAACAGCATCACCTTGGGCGTCATGCACAGGGCACGCGCGATCGCCACGCGCTGCTGCTGCCCGCCAGAGAGCTGGCTGGGGTACTTGTGGGCCTGGTCCGGGATGCGCACCCGGGTCAGGTACTTCATGGCCACCGCCTCGGCCTCCGGTGCGCTCATGCCGCGCGAGCGCATCGGCGCCAGCGTGCAGTTCTGCAGGATGGTCAGGTGCGGGAACAGGTTGAACTGCTGGAACACCATGCCCACCTCTTGCCGCACCGCGTCCACATTGCGCCCGCCCGCCGTGAGGTCGATGCCATCGACCTCGATGCGCCCCTGCTGCACGGTCTCGAGCCGGTTGATGCAGCGGATCAGGGTCGACTTGCCCGAGCCCGACGGGCCGCAGATCACGATGCGCTCGCCAGCCTGCACGCTGAGGCTGATGTCCGTGAGCACCTGGAACTGGCCGTACCACTTGGACACCTGCTCAAGGCGGATGATGGGGTCGGCTGGGCGGGGGCTGGCGGGGGCGATGGAGGTCATGGCGGGGCAAGGGTCGGTTGGACGGCGGGTGGTGCGCGGTGGAAATCGGCTCAGGACAGCTTGGGCAGGTCGGTCTCCAGCCACTTGCGGTAGAGCTTGTTCAGCTCGCCGTTCGCGGTGTTGCGGGCGACAAATTCATTGACCACCTTGAGCAGCTCGGCTTGGTTGGGGCGCATCGCCATGCCCATGGCCTGCTGCAGCAGGTTGAACTTGACGTCAAAGGCTCCCGCCGGGGCCCGCTTGTTGATCTGCGCGGCCACGGTGACCGAGCAGCCGATCGCGTCCACCTGACCCGACAGCAGGGCCTGCATGGCCGATGCGTCGTCGTCAAAACGGCGGATCTCGGTGCCCTCGGGCGCGGCCTTGGTGACCGCCACGTCCTGGGTGCTGGCCCGCGCCACGCCCACGCGCAGGCCCTTCAGGTCCGCGGCGCTCTTGATGGGGGTCTTGGCAGCGCCGAACAACACAATGGTGGCAGCCGCATAAGGGGTGGAGAACTGCACCTGCTTGGCCCGCTCGGGCGTGATGGCCAGCGAGGCCACCAGCAAGTCGAGCTTGTTGGTCAGCAAGAAAGGAATGCGGTTGGGGCCGGTCACCGGCACCAGGTTGACCTTCAGGCCCAGGTCCTTGCCCAGCAGCTTGGCGACATCGGCGTCGTAGCCGTCAGGCTGGTTCTGCGCGTTGGTGGTGCCGTAGGGCGGAAAGTCCACCAGCAGGCCGATGGTGATTTCGCCCTTCTTCTTGAGTTCTTCCAGGGTCTGCGCCGAGCCAACGCCGGGCAGCAAGGAGCCCAGGGCCGTGGCGACCAGGCCAGCGGTCAGGGTGCGGCGGCTCAGGCCGGACGAGAGCGGGTTCGCGGAACGGGTCATGGCAGTCTCCAGTTGAAATGAAAGTTGAGGGGGCACAGCAAAACAAACAGGGCGGCTCAGCGCGCCTGCGCCGCGGCCAGGCGCCGCTCCATGCGCGCAGCCAGCAGGGACAGGGGCCAGCACAGCACGAAGTACAGCGCCGCCACCACGCTGAACACCAGCAGCGGCTGGAAGGTGGCGTTGTTGATGATCTGACCAGCGCGGGTGATCTCGGTGAAGCCGATGATGGCCGCCAGCGAGGTGCCCTTGATGATCTGCACGCCATAGCCCACGGTGGGCGGCACGGCGATGCGCCAGGCCTGGGGCAGCACCACGTCGCGCAGGCGGCTGATGTACGACAGGCCCAGCGCGTGGGCGGCTTCACTCTGGCCGCGCGGCACGGCCTGAATGCAGCCGCGCCAGATCTCACCGAGGAAGGCCCCGCTGTTCAGGATCAGCGCCAGCCCGGCCGCCACCCAGGGGTTGATGTCCAGGCCCAGCACCGGTGCGCCGAAAAAGATCAGGAACAACTGCAGCAGCAGCGGCGTGCCCTGAAACACCTGGATGAACAAGCCCGCGGCGCCCTGCGCCCAGCGCGACTCCGAGCTGCGCGCCAGGGCCACCATCAGGCCCACCAGCGCGCCGCCGACGAAGGCCAGCAGGGACAAGGCCAGCGTCCAGCGGGCGGCCTCCACAATGAACATGAACTCAGACAAACCAAAGCTGCGCATGGGTCAAATCTCCTGGTACCCGTGAATCAAGGGGGCTGGGCGGTGCGCCTCAGCGCCGGTCGGGGTAGTTCAGTCCCCACTGGTAGATCAGCTTGAACAGGGCCGAGAACAGCATCGACAGCCCCAGGTATATCAAGGCCACCACGATGTAGATCTCAAAGCTGCGGAAGGTCTGCGATTGCAGGTTGGCGGCCACCGAGGTCAGGTCGTCGGCCGAGATCACCGAGACCACGGCCGAGCTCAGCATCAGCAAGATGAACTGGCTGGTCAGCGCCGGGTAGATGGCCTTGAGCGCGGGCTTGAGGATGATGAAGCGGAAGATCTCCCAACGCTTGAGGTTGAGCGCCAGCCCCGCCTCGATCTGCCCCTTGGGAATGGCCTCGATCCCGGCGCGGATGATCTCGGTGGCATAGGCCCCCAGGTTGATCACCATCGCCGTCAAGGCCGCGGTGTAAGCGCTCCAGCGCAGGCCGATCGCCGGCAAGGCGAAAAAGAAGAAGAACAGCTGGACCAGGAACGGCGTGTTGCGGATCAGCTCGATGTAGGCCTGGATCACCCAGCGCAGCGGCTTGGGGCCCGCCGTCTTGCCCCAGGCGCACAGGATCGCCACGCACAAGCCCAGGACCGTGGCCAACAAGGACAGCTGCACCGTGATCCAGGTGCCCTTGAGCAACAGCGGCCATGCGGCCAGCACCTCTTCAAATTGAAAGCTGTAGTTCACGTTGTGTTCCGCTGAAGCCTGCGCCGCGCCGAAGCGCCGAGCCACAAACCCGTTTGAGCCCCATTCCAGACCGACACTGCGTCATGCTGAAACCGATTTCATAAGTTTAAGAAACCGGTTTCATCTTGGAATCAGAAGAAACCCTGAGGGGTGCCTCCCGGGCCCTGGACGCCGATGTGCCGATGTGCCGATGTGCCGATGTGCCGATGTGCCGATGTGCCGATGTGCCGATGTGCAGGAGCACGTGCCACCGCCGTGGACGGCCGCGAATCTGGAAGCCCCCTCAGAGCGTCGCCCTCCCCTTCCAGAACAGCGGCGACCTCGGGGAGTCCACGCTGCCCCGTCAGGACCGAGTCGCCCACCGGCTGCTACCGGCTCGCATGAACGCAGGATCGAGTGAACGCAGGGTTGAATGGCCCCAGGCTGAGGGCCCCGAGGGCCCGACGGGTGGAGGGCGCTCAGGGCGCTCAGGGCGGGGTCGGCTCCTGGCGCAGGGCCTCGGGGTTGGCAGGGGCTCGCGACGAGCCCCGGGCCACCAGGGTGCCGGGCAAGAGGATCTGACGCGGCGCCAGTGACAAGCCCCGCAGGCGCTCCAACAGGCAGTTGGCTGCCAGCCGCCCCAGGTCATGGGTGGGTTGGGCGATGGTGCTGATGCCCGGCCCCACATGGGGGGCCCAGTCGGTGTCGTCAAAGCCCACCAGGCCCAGCTCGCGCCCCCACTGCCAACCGAGGCGGGCCATCGCCGCGCTCAGGCGCAAGGTGACCACCGAGTTGCTGGACAAGACCGCAGCGGGTCGCCCCGCGGCGCGCTCGCGCAAGGCCTGCAGCGCCGCCATCAGCGCCAGCACGGGGGCGTCGGGCGCCTCGGGCCGGGCCTCCTGGCTCTCGAAGGTCTGGCCACTCAAGGCCGCCCTCCCCTCGCCCTGCTGCGATGGGTGGCAGCCCGCGCGAAAGGCCGCCTCACGCTCGGTGCGGGAACTGACGCCGCGCACCGGCTCGGTCACGTAAAGCAGCTCCCGCCAACCCTGGGCCTGCAGGTGGGTCAAGGCCATTTGCACGGCCTGGGCGTTGTCCAGCGAAACAAAGTCCGCCTGCATGCCGCTGTGGCGGCGGTCCACCAGCACCACGGGCCGGCCCTGGCGGGTGGCCTCGGCCGCGGCCTCGGGGTCGCGCCCCAGGGTGTTGAGGATGAAACCCTCCACCTGGTAGGACGCCAGCGCCGCCATCGCCTCGCGCTCGCGCCCGCTGTCGTTGCCCAGGTTGAACAACATGACCAGGTAGCCCGCCTCCTGGCAGACTTGCTCGGCCCCGCGCAGCACGGCCACCGAGTAGGGGTTGGTGACATCGGCCACCACCAGCCCGATCAGGCGGCTGCGGCCGCGCTTGAGCGCCTGCGCCATGGGACTGGGCGAGTAGCCCAGGGCGCTGACGGCGCGCTCGACCCGGGCCGCGATGTCGGGCGTGAGCAGGGTGTCGCGGTGGTTCAGGAAGCGCGACACGGTGGCCTTGGACACCCCCGCCTCGCGGGCCACATCGGCGATGGTGGCGCGGGCCGGACTGGCCGTGGCGGGCGCCGAAGGGGTTGAAGCGCGGGGTGATTTGGGAGCGGGCACAGGTGAAAGCAGTGGAAATCGGGGCGCGTTGGCGAGCGTGCGGCCGGCCTCAAGCCCGGTCAACGGTCAGCCTGAAACCAGTTTCATAACGTCGGCATGTTAGCGCCGCGAGCGCGCGGCCCAGCCCGGGACAAACCCGGTCACACCGCGGTCCACAGGCGGCACAGCGCCCGGCCAGCGCCCTCAAACCGCCTCCAGCAGCCTCACACCGCTTCAAACGGCCACGGCCGCCGCATGCCCCAGGCGCCACAAGGAGGTGACCTCCGCGGCGCGGGCCCGGTGCAGGGGGTCGCCCGGGTCGCTGGCCTTGGGGTGCTGCGGCCGCGCATCAAGCCGGCCCAGCACCTGCAGGCCCGCGTCGGCGATCCAGCCCATCAGCTGTCGGCGCGAGCGCAGGCCCAGGTGCTCCGCCAGGTCGGACAGGATCAGCCACCCCTCCCCTTGGGGCACCAGGTGGGCCGCCAGACCGGCCAAAAAGCCCCGCAACATGCGGCTGTCAGGGTCGTACACCGCGTGTTCGATGGGCGAGCTGGGCCGGGCGGGCAGCCACGGCGGGTTGCACACCACCAGCGCGGCCTGCCCTGCGGGAAACAGGTCCTGCTGCACCAGCTGTACCGCGTTCGCCACCCCCAACTGACGCAGGTTGGCCTCGGCACAGGCCAGCGCGCGCGGGTCCTGGTCGGTGGCGACCACCTGCCGCGCCCCACGGCGCGCCAGCAAGGCCGACAGCACGCCCGTGCCCGCGCCGATGTCAAAGGCCCGGGCCTCGGGACCCCAGGCAGCGGGCCAGGGCGCCTGGCGCACCAGTTCCACGTACTCACCCCGCACGGGCGAGAACACGCCGTAGTGAGGGTGGATGCGGTTGCGCGGGGCGGGGCCGAGGGCCGGGATCTCAACGCCCTTCTTGCGCCATTCGTGGGCGCCAATCAGGCCCTGCAGTTCGCGCAAGGTCAACAGCGAGGGTTGGCCATCGGGGGCCCCCCAGACCTCGGTCAGGGCCTGGCGCACCTCGGGCGCGCGGCGCAGCGGCACGCTGTAATCCGGCGCCACCGGGATCAGCAGCATGCCCAGCAAACGGGCGCGCTGGGCCTGCCCCTGCCGGTGCTGGTGAAACGCTTCTGCCATCTGGGTGGCTGGGGCCTTGAGCTTGCGGGGCTTGCGATCGATGCGGCGTGCCAGCGCTTGCAACAACTGGCGTGCATTCTGGAAGTCGCCCTGCCAGATCAGCGCCGTGCCTTCGCAGACCCAGCGGTAGGCGGTGTTCGCATTCAGGGTGTCGTCGGCCAGCGCCCATTTGTGGGGCGCCGACACCGCCGCCTCGGAACGCCAGCGCGCCGTTTGGGCCTGGCCGGACGCGTCGGTCCAGGAAACGCTTGAAATGTCAGTCATGCCCCGATTGTGGCCGCTGACCACCGTACCAGCGGAAGCCAGCCCGAGAAAACAAGCCACCCAGCCGACGGCCTCCCCCGTCACCGCCCTGTTGCAACCGCCCTCCGCCAACCGAGGCGCCACACCGGCGAGGTCAAGGCCAAAGAGGCCTTCAGGGCTAGGGACTTTCACCATCTCTCTTGGCTCATTTTTCTCAGATCATTGCTCAACAACAGTGACATTCCTCACATTTGATAGGCTAATTTCACCAAGACGCCCAAAAATATGATTTTGTGATATCATTTCTACAGAAAATTTAACCTTTCTGATAACTTACAACCCCTCGAGAAGCCCATGCAATTCCTCCGAAACTTCAAGATTGGTACCCGACTCGGCTTGGGCTTCGGCCTGATGTTGCTGTTGCTGATGCTCGTCGGGGGCGCCGGGATGCTTGAGATCCGCAAGGTCAATGCCAATGCGAATGAGTTGGGTACCAATTGGCTGCCGAGCATCAAAGCCCTGGGTGAGGTTCGCACGGCCATCAACGAGGTCCGCCGCGTCACTTTGCGCCATGTGCTCGAGGACACCCCCGAGCTCAAAAAGAGCCAGATGGAGCGCCATGATCGCGTGCTGGCCACCCGTATCCCCGAAGCCTTTGCCAGCTACGAAAAGCTGATCTCCTCGCCCGAAGAGCGCCAGATGTGGAACACCGTCAAGGAACGCTGGAACGCCTATGTGGAGATCGACAAGAAAGTGCTCAGCCTGTCGGCCAGCGGTGACGCGGGAGAACGCGAGGCGCGCAAGATCTCGACCACCGACGCAGGCCGGGCCTTCCTCAGCACCGATGAAGCCTTGCAAAAGAGCATCGCCCTGAACAGTGACGGCGCCGTTCAATCGACTCAGCAAGCCGCGGCGGACTACCTGCGCTCCGTCCAGATGACCATGGTCTTGATCGGTCTGGCCCTGGTGGTGGGCGCTGCACTGGCCGTGGTCCTGACCCGTTCGATCACCAGCCCAATCGACGAAGCGGTGCAAGTGGCCGAAACTGTGGCCGCGGGCGACCTGACCTCCACCATCCACATCGATGGCCGCGACGAGGCCGCCACCCTGCTGCTGGCCCTGCAACACATGAACGACCGCCTGGTCGACGTGGTCAGCCAGGTGCGCCACAGCAGCGACAGCATCGCCACCGGCTCGGCCGAGATTGCCACCGGCAACGCCGACCTGAGCCAACGCACGGAATCCCAAGCCAGCAACCTGCAGCAGACCGCAGCCTCGATGGAAGAGCTGACCAGCACCGTCAAAACCAACGCCGACACGGCCCAGCAAGCCAACCGCCTCGCCACCGAGGCCTCGCATGCGGCCGAAAAAGGCGGCGAGGTGGTGGGCCAGGTGGTGCAGACCATGCAAGAGATTTCGGCCGCCTCCAACAAGATCAGCGACATCATCGGCACCATTGATGGCATTGCTTTCCAGACCAACATACTGGCTTTGAACGCTGCAGTCGAAGCCGCGCGGGCCGGGGAGCAAGGTCGAGGCTTTGCAGTGGTGGCGAGCGAAGTGCGTTCGCTGGCCCAACGCTCGGCCGAAGCCGCCAAGGAGATCAAGACCCTGATCGGTGGCAGCGTCGAGAAGGTGGAAGCCGGTACCCGCCTGGTGGACGAGGCCGGCCAGAGCATGACCGAGATCGTGACCCAGGTGAAGCGCGTGGGCTCGCTGATCAGCGAAATCTCCAACGCCTCGCACGAACAGTCCAGCGGCATTGCCCAGGTTGGTGACGCCGTGAACCAGCTCGACCAGGTGACCCAACAAAATGCGGCCCTGGTCGAAGAAAGCGCGGCCGCGGCCGACAGCCTGCGTAACCAGGCGGCCCGCCTGGCCGAGGTGGTCAGCGCCTTCAAGCTGGCCGCCGGGGCTGGCCTGACCGTGGCAGAACCCCTGCGCCGCCCCCCCATGACGGCCAGTGCACCACGCCCGGCCCCCTCTGCGCCCAAACCCAAACTGAGCAGCGCACCGGCCAAAACCAAGGCCCCCGCGCTGGCCGCCGCGCCCAAGCCCGCCGCCAGCAGCGCCCAAGCGGGCGCAGCCGACGACTGGGAAAGCTTCTGACGCTGGCCTGAGACGCGGCGAGGCCCTCGCGGCCGAGCCTGCGGCTCAGCGCTGAGGCCTCACCGCCCTCTTGGAAGCCCTGACACGCCTCAGCCCATCGAAGGTTGGCGCCTGAGGCGAGGCGCGAAGCCGCAGGCCGCACAAGCGGCACAACGAGGCAAGCCACGGCCGTCCCAAGGCTTGGGTCAGTGGTTCTTGGGCAAGCCCCAAGGCCCAGCCGGCCCACCTGCCAAACGCCCCCAACCCGCCACGCCCAGACTGAACCTGAGTCAGACTGGGCGTTTTGCTGAGGCACCTGGGCACGCAAAAAAGGCCACCGTCTTGCGACCGTGGCCTGTTGGCTTGCCAGCCCTTCACTGACCTGCCCGGCAAGGCCGAGCCGCTGACCTCAGTTCAGGTCAGCGCGCTTGAGGCGAATTTCCTCGAGCTTGATGGCGCCCATGGGCGTGGTCTTGGCGGTGGTCAGCTCGCGCTTGAAACCGGCCAATTCGAGGAAGCGCATGGCGCGCTCGTTGCGCAGCGGCACCCAGGCCGTCACGTTGGTGCAGCCTTCTTCGGAGAGGCCATCGCGAGCGGCATCCCACAGGGCCAAGCCCACGCCCTTGTCCCAATGCGAGGGCAGGACGTACAGGGCCCAGATTTCGCCCGTGGTCGGACGGGACTTCGGATCGCGCGAACGATCGAAGCCGACAAAGCCGACCACTTTGCCTTCGTCCATGGCCACTTGGACCTGGGGTTCACAGTACTCAATGGCTTCGCGCCACTGGGCGACACGCTTCTCGGTCGAAGAAGACTTCAGGTATTCGTCGGGAACAATTCCTTTATAGGCGGCCTGTGAGGCCACAGTGTGGATTTCGGCTACGGTTTTGGCATCTCGCAAGGTGGCAGGACGGATCTCAACGGTGGTCAGAGTGCTCATTTAGAAAGTTATTCTTCGGACGGTCAAAATTTTCGGGAGGCGAGATTGTCGCAGATAGGCCAAAACTTGCCTCGGCTTTACCCTGATGACCCAGTCGCCCAAGGCTTGCCAAGCCCGAAATTTCAGGTTCCGAACGCCCCAGAGCGCCTTGGATTTCGCCCGATCAGGCACCAACGGTCGTTCTTTTAAGACCAACGGAAAGCCAAACCGCCCGCATCGGCGCGCAGGCAACAAATTGACGCAATTCAGTCCCGCACTCACGCCTCGGGACCAGGCTGCGGGGCCGGGGGGGCCCACTTTTGCCGAACTTGCTCGCGCCACACTCGGGGGCTCAAGCCCACGCTCTGCCGAAAGCGGCGGGTGAAGTAGGACTCGTCGGCAAAACCCACCGCATGGGCCACCTGCATGACGCGCTGTGAGCTGTGCGCCAGCAGCTCCTGCGCGCGTTCAATGCGGCGCTCGGTCAACAGCTCAGTGAAGGTCTTGCCGGTTTCTTTCTTCAGCAGGTTGGCCAGGTAGTTGGGCGACAGGAAGGCCGCCGCCGCGGCATCGCTGAGGGTCAGCGATTCGGCCAGGTGCTCACGCATGAAACGCGCAACCCGCTGCAAGGCCTCATGCTGGCTGGCCTGCTGGGTGCGGGCGGCCGTGAGGCGCAGCAGATCGGTCTCGAATTGGCGGCAACTCAGGCCCAACAGTTGCAAGAGCAGGCCCCTGAGCAGGGTCAAGGAGCCAAGGCGGCGCTGCGCGTTCTCGAGCAACATCTGATCGACCAGGCGCCGCACCTCGGTGAAGGCGTCGGGCGGGAAACAAAAGTCGGTGTACTCCTGGAACAGGAACAGGCCCAGCTCCGGCACCTGGCTCAGGGGCACGTCCTCGAGGTCGAGCGCATCGACTTGCAGGTCGGGGCGCCAGAAGGCCTGCGAGAAATTGATGATCACGTAGCGAGACCCGGGGGGATGCGACACCACATGCACGCGGTAGGGCAAGACAAAGCTCAGCGTGCCGCTGGCAAAAGGGCGCACGCTGGCCCCCACCGTGTGCTCTGCCTCGCCTTCCAAGCTGACCTGGATCTGAAAGTAGGCGTGCCGATGGGGCGTCAGCAACGGCGACCGTTCGGACGAGTCGCGGATGTCGAAGTCGAGGTGCTTGGCACGCTCGGACATGCCGTAGGTTTTGATCTCTCGGGGGCTCAAGGGCGTCAGGGGGTCAAAGTCGCAAAAAATCCGGCGCCACCCCAAACAGGCTACACCGCGGGCACATGTTAGCGACTGAATCCGCCCCCGCGAAGCCAGCGCCGCAGAAAGTCACACGCCCCCACCCTCAGCCCCCAAGGCCCTTCCGGGCGCCAGCGCCCTGAGCGAGCGCTGGCCGCGTGGGGTCAGCGGCCCCAGCAGGCCCGGATCAGGGCAGGGCTGGCCCCGTCGGCCAAGCGGCGCTCACCAGCCTGGTCCAGCACCCAGGTCCCGCAGGGGTCCGATTGCTGGGGCCCCGGCTCGGGCGTGGCACTGAGGGTGTAGGCACTGCGGTCCTCACTGGGTGCGTAGCGCAGGCGGTACAAACCCGTCGCGCTGAGTTGCAGGTGCACAGGCCAGTCGGGTGCCGCGGGGTAGCGACCTTGCACGGTGGCCATGCGGCCCAACCACAAGGCCCCCGACACCAGGGCCTGACGGGCCTCGGTGCGCCGCGCCCGCTGCATCTGGGCCTGGTAAGCCGGCCAGGCCAGCCCCCACAGCAGCGCCACCAGGGCCAAGGTGATCAGGACCTCGATCAAGGTCAGGCCCAGGGCGCTTGGGCGAACCGGTGTCGACGTCATCGCAGCCGCCGCCAGCCCAGCCGGGCCGAGGGCGAGCCTGTGCCCCGCACCCGCCACGTCACCGGCGGGCCCTCCGCGGTCTGGGTACTGCGGCCTTGCCATTCGCCCAGGCCCTGTGGCCGCCAGGCACGTGGGCCGGCCTCCGTCCGCCAAGCGCTGAAGCCGGCGCTGGCGGCCCACTGCGGCTGCCCCTGCCCATCGATCAGCGCGAAGCTGCCCTCGGCCGCTGCGGTGCCATTGAAGACGTCCAACACGTAGTCGCGGCCTTGGGCGGGCCACCAAGCCTCATCGCAGGGCCCGCGCCCGGCCACCGGCTGGGCCGGCACCTCGGTGTGGGCCCAGAACAGGCGTTGCAGCGCACGGCCGGGCTCGAGCACCCGCTGGCCCGCCGGCAAGTCCATGAACCAGCCGCGCACAACGGAGGGGCTGCCGTAGACCACGGGGTGGCGGCTCGACCGGTACAGCGTGGCGGCCCCCACCGCTTCGGCAGCGCCCAGCTGCTGCGCCACCAGGACGGGCGTCGGCGCCTGGCGCCAGCGCGTGGGCAGCGGCTGGCTCGCCCCCCACCGGACACCGGGGCGGGTCGCCACGATGGGCGTGTTGTCCCACACCGAGTACAGGCTCTGGGTGGCGGTGCCCAGCAAATCGGCCTCGGTCAGGGCCCGGCCGGTGCCCCAGCTCAACATCAGGCCGCCCAGCGGGTGGGGGGTCCACATCGGTGCCACAGTGATGGGCTGGGGCTGGCCTTCGGCGTCGCGTGCCACCAAGAGGGGGCGCCCCTCCCAGGCGACCTGCCAGCGCGTGGCCTGCGTGGCACTGAGGTCGAACTTCCACATCTGCCCCAGCAGGTCGCCCGCGTAAGCGACGTCGGCACGGCCATCCCCGTCCAGGTCGATCAGCTGCGGGCTGGACAGACCGTTGCCCTGGCCGCCCAACCCGTCGGTGGGCAGCTTGAGCCGCTCGCGCGCCCCATCGAGGTACTGGACCAGCAACACCGCCTGTTCAGAGGCGCTGTTGAGGCCGTTGCCCAGCACCACCGCCCAGCGCCCGTCATTGAGCTGGGTGATCTGAACCGCCCGATCGGGCTGCGACGGGTGCGGGGCCGGGGCCAACCACTGCTGCCCCAGATCAGGGTCTGGGTCGTCGGTGGCGTCCAGCCAGACCCCTGGGCGATGCTGGGGATTCACCCAGTCGGTGGGGTCGGTGACGTCGAGCACAAAATACCCGCGCCCACCGCGCCCCAGGCCCCCGACCAGGGCCGTGCGCCAGACCTGGCCATCCCAGAAGTCGCCGCCCCAAGGCGGGCCATCCACGGTGTAGGGGCGGGCTCCGGCGGGATCCGCCAAAGTGCGCAAGGCGGCCAGCGTCCCCCGCGGAAAGTAGGCCATCCGCTCGCGGCCCGAGGCGGCATCAAAGGCATGCAGAGCCCCCCCGTTGGCGGCCACAAAGACCAGTCCCGGTCGCTGACTCAGCCGGTCGGCAAACTCGGCATGGCCCGGCCAGGGCAAGCTGGGGTCGGGCGGGCGAAGTCGCCAGGGCGCCGCGTGGTGGACCGCGCCCAGCACCCCGCGGCGGTTGCGCCAGGGGCCGCCCCATCGCATTTCCTGCTGCCGATCGCCAATCGCATGTCGCCACACCGATTGCCCGACGGCCGCTTGGGCCGGCAACAGCGGCTCGGACGCCGTCACGCCTGCCAACGCGGCTTGCTGGGCTGGCGCCAGCGCGGCCCACTCGAAGCGAATGCCTTGTTGGCCGTCGTGGCTCCAGAGCGTGCGCTGCTCGGGGGCCAGGGCCTCCAGCTGGGTGGCGGCGTCCCAGCTTGGGCTCAGCGCAGTCCCCACCGCGCCCTGCCAAGCCCCGGCCGTCAGCGTGCCGCGCCAGGACTGCGCCTCAAAACCCGCTTGAACTTCGCCCTGCGCGTCGGCCAGCCGCTGGGTCGTCAGCTGCTGTGGTTCCGGCGGCAACATGGCGTCCTGGATCACCTGGGCCAACAGGCTGTCCAGCCCTTGTTGCCAGGCCCAGGGGGCAGTCGCCGCCACCAGGCGGCCACGGCCATTGAGGGCCATGTGCCACAGGTCCTGCGCGCGCGCATCGGCCAGCGTGCCACAGCGCTGGGGCGGCGTGGGCCCATCGGCGCCCGAAGGCCTGGACAACGGCGAGCACCAGCCCACCGTGCCCGCGGTCAGGGCGATGAAATCGCCCGCCCGGTCGTGCCCAAGCCAGGCAGGCCGGGGTGCGTCGGGCCAAGCGGCGTTGGGCCAGCGCGCGGTGGTGCCGGACACCAGGCCATGGGTGATCGCGTGCTGCCACACCGCGGGGTCATTGCGTGGATTCCAGTACGGCGTGAGGCCCGCGGGGCCGACCGTGGGCTCATGCCAGAGGGGGCGCACCAGGTCAGGCAAATCCAGCTGGGCATCGTCGGCCCAGAGCTGGAACGCCAGGTCGGCCAGGGTGCCCTGGCCGGGCCCGGCGTCGGCGCTGCGCGCATGGGCGAAGGCGTCGCGGTACACGCGGGTCTGGGTTGCTGTGGCGCCATAGGGATCAAACCACTGGCCATCGGGCAAAGCGCGGCGCTGGCCGTCCTCCGAGGCCTGCGGTTCCAGGCCCGGCTCAGCGGACGCCAGACCGTTCCAGGCGTCGGCGCTGATCAGCAGGTGGGTCGATCGCCGGCACGCAACCGCCGGGGCCTCTTGGGTCCCGGGCTGGGCCGCGTAAGGCCCTTCCGGGCCCTGGCGGCCCAACAGCCGTGCCACGGCCACCATCAGGTCGTGGGCCGACAGCGACGGTCCCGCCTGCAAGGCCTGCAACCCCTCACGCCATGCCTGGCGACTGCCAGGGCCCAACGGCCGCAACGTCAGTGGGGGACAGGAGGCCGCGGTCCCAGCGGATGCGGTCGCCCTGCGGCAGCCACTCAAGGCCTGAAAAGCCAGGTGCAGACGCCCGTCCGGCACCGCCGCCAGGGCTGAGACCAACCCGGTCTGCCAGGTTTGCAGGTCGGCGGGGCTCAGGTCCTGCCCGTCGGCCACCGAGACGATGAGGTTGGGCACCACGCCGCGAAAGCTGCCCCAGGGCCGCTCCGGCCAGACCCAGGGTGCAGCCCCCGCCAGGGGCCCCAGGCCCACCAACACCAGCCCGGCGAGGCCGGGGCACCAGCCACGCCCAGCCCGCGAGACCCTGGGTCCAGCCGGGTCGAGGCCAGGCCGGCGTGTCATGAGCGCCCCCCTGCCAGAGGACCGCCTGGGGCCACGGCGCAGGCACTCACACGCCCCCCAAGGCCTGGCGCACCAGCACCGTCTGCAACACCACCAGGGCTGGTGGAAACCGCCCCTGCACCACCGCGGTGACCCGGTACACATAGGGGTGGGCGGGCAAGGGGGTCAGCGGCGCCCGCGCCGCAGCCGCAGCGTTGCTGGCCTGAAGCGCCACCTGTCCCACCTGGTAGGGCAACACTTCGACCCAGTACCAAGCGCCGCGCTGTGGGGTGATCTGCAACAGATCATCGGCGGCGCCGAACGCGTGGGCCGCCGACGGCCGTGACTGCGCGCCGGTGTAACGCCCATAGGGCACGCCACCGCCCGCCTGCACCCAGGCCTGGAGCAAGGCGGGCTGTCGCCAGAAGCTGGCGGCATCACCGGCGACCCGGTCGCCCAGGCCCAGGCAAATGCCCTGCTCACACGGCGGGTTGCGCGCCAGCAAGCGGGACACCAAGAGCGCAAAGGCCGCGCCATCGACCGGGAACGCCGGCCCTGCCGCAGGGTCGCGGCAGGACGCCACCCCGGCTGGGGTTTGGCAAGGCGAGCCGTCCGTTCGCAGGCCCAGCACGTCGCGCTCGGCATCGCGCAGCAAAGCCTGCGCCGCCGCCACGGCCAGGGCGTCGTCCACCTCGTGCCCCACCAAGGCCTCGCTGAGCCCGGCATGCCCCGCCGCAATCCAAGCGAGCAACGAACACAACAGCACCATCACCAACACCACCATCAGCGTGATGCCACCTCGGACCAGCGCCCGCCGAGCCCGGCTCACAGCAACCGCCCCAAGCCGTGCAGGAACACCGTGCGGCGCTGGGTCACCCGCAGGCGCCCATCGCGCGGCCAAGCCACACCTTGGCAATCGCGGGGACCAGCTGTCGCGTCCAGCGCCGCCCCAGACCAAGCCAGGGCAGCGTCGCTGGCCCGCGCATCAGAAACCAACTGCAGGCACAAAACCACCGCCACCACCTGCGACCAGCGCCCCTGCAGTTGGTCGGCACGCAGCAATTGATGCCGCTGGGCCGCACCACGGCCCTCGCGGGCCCAATACTGGACTTGGAAATCCTCGACCTGGTTGCTCAAGGGCTGGCCAGAGGCATTGCCCGAACCTTGGCAACGCAAGACCCCCGCACTGACCCAGAAGCGGCTGTCGACGCGGCCCAGCCCGGCGACCGTGGCCGCGCCCAGGCAGTCCGGGGTGGTACCGGCGGAGCGGTGCTCCTGGCTGACCGTGAAGCTGTCTGGTCGGCGGCCGCCCTCCTCGCCCCAGACAGCCACGCCATCCCGCAGTCCGTCCCCCTGCACGTCCAACCCCTCCCAGGCCTCGCTCAAGACCACCGACTGCAGCGCGGGGGATGCGCCCTCCGGCGAGGCGCGCAGTTCAACGGCACCGGCCTGTTGCAGCTGCTGGGTCATGACCCCCAAGGCCTGGTGCGCCTGACCTTGCAGGGTGGTGATGCCGACCAGGGTGTCCGTGCTGCGGCGGGTGCTGGACCACAAGGCCATGGCCGCGAGCACCACCACCGCACTGAGCACCAGGCCGATCAGCAACTCCACCAGGGACAGCCCCGAGGACAAGGGGCGCAGCCCCCGCGCGGCCCCAGTCGCCGGCCGAGGGCGCGGCGGCGCTCGCCAGAGCGCCCCCCGCCCCACCGCCCTGCCGCGCGCCAGCCCACGCCACCGTGGGCGCACCCGATGATTCGGCCGGAGGCTCGCCCGGGCAGGCCCTGGGGGCATGGGCCTGCGGCCCGATGGCACGGGGCCGGACGCCACCGGACGCCTGGCGCTGTGGTTGGGATTGGGCGGTCGGGGTGGGCCCAACCCTCGGGAGCAGCGCCTCATGGGGCCCGCCAATGCAAAGCGCACAACTGCGCCTCGGGACACGCCATCACGGCCCCAGCCGCCAGCGCGGCCGGGTTCAGCGCAGCCCGCGCTGTGGCGTCGGCGGCCCGGTCTTGCCAGTGCAGCGCCACGCCCAGGGCCACCGAGGGCGAGTCTCCCAGCCAGAGCCCTGCGCCCCCCTGCGGCAGCTGCCCATGGGACCATTGCTGCCAGTCGGCTTGCTGCCAACGCAGCAAGCTGGCTGGGTCACAACCCTGTGCGTCGCAAGCCTGCGGTGCCTCCACCGGGGTCCAGCCCGACGCGACACCGCCCTGCGCGGGCACGGTGCTGGCGTGCAGTGACAGACGCTCCAACCAGTCGGTGGCCAGCACTTGTGCCTGCCAGCGGCTGGCCGCGCCGTGTTGGTGAAGCAAGCTGCGCAGCTGGGTGAGCAGCAGGGCTTGGGAGGCAAATGCCAGCGCAGCGCACGCGAGCAAAACCTCGATCAGCAGGCCGCCACGGCCGCATGGACCGGTCGGCGGCATGGGCCCGGCGCGGTAGGCCAGCAGGGCGCTGGCCGGTGGCGCCGCCGGTGCGGTGCACTCGACGGCGCTCGCATGGGGCCGCACGGCCCAGGGGGTCAAGCGGCATCGCATCGGGTGGCACCGGTGATTTTGCGCAAGCGGCCCCCACTGGAGCCACACAGCTGGATGGACGAAGCCAAGTCCCCCGAGGGCGGGACAAAAGTGAAGCTGAACACCAGGCCCACCCACTGCCCCCATCGGTTCACGCTGACACTGCCGGCGTTGACCGAGCGTCGCACCTGGGTTTGGTCTTGCAGGGGGAAATGCTGCAGCGCCAGTTCACCCGGGCTCCAACGGCGGTCCCCATCGTCATCGACAAACAAGACCCAGCCGCAAGACCAGTCGGACAGCGCCATGCTGGCACAGTCGGGCGGGGTCAGGCGGGCCAGCACCACCCCACCGTCGCGCCGAAGCCCCTCGATGCGGGCCCGTTGCAGGGCCGCCACCATCTGCTGCGCGGCGGCTTCAACCCGCTGGCGGGCCACCCAGTCGCGCACGCTGGGCCAGGCCGCCATGGACAGGACCGCCAGCAACACCAGGGTCAGCAACAACTCTGGCAAGGTCAATCCCCGCGACGGGCAAACGGTTTGCCCAAGGCGTAAACTCCGCGGCAAGAATTTGAGCGAGGCCATGCCCTGAAACTTAGCGTGGCATGCGGCCTTGGCGCCCGGCAACCGCGCGGTGGCCCACCCGCGTGGACCAACGGCCCGCTCCCGTCGCCTCTCGTCTGTTTTTCTGACCCATGACCCCACACGCCCTCCAAGAAGCCCTGGCCTTGGCCCACCAGGCTCGGCTGATCTGCCCCCCAAACCCGGCGGTGGGTGCGGTCCTGGTCAGCCCTGACGGCACCGTCATTGGCCGGGGTCACACCCAGCAGCGCGGCGGCCCCCATGCCGAGATCATGGCCCTGCGCGATGCCGAAGCCCGCGGGCTGAGCCCGCGGGGGGCGACAGCCTATGTGACCCTGGAACCCTGCTCACACCATGGGCGCACCGGGCCCTGCTGTGATGCGCTGATCCGCGCCGGTGTGGCCAAGGTGGTGGCTTCGCTGGGCGACCCCAACCCCCTCGTCAGCGGGCAGGGGTTTGAGCGCCTGAGGGCCGCCGGCATCGAGGTGGAGGTGGGCCCTGGCGCCGCCGAGGCGGAAGCCCTGAACATCGGATTCTTCACCCGCATGCGGCACCAACGGCCCTGGGTGCGCAGCAAGATCGCGGGCTCCCTGGACGGCCGCACGGCCCTGCCCAATGGCGTGAGCCAGTGGATCACGTCGCCCGAGGCCCGCACCGACGGCCAGGCCTGGCGGGCCCGTGCCTGCGCCGTGCTGACCGGCGTCGGCACCGTGCTGGCAGATGACCCGCAGCTCAACGTGCGCGATGTGGCCACACCGCGGCAACCCCATCTGGTGGTGGTCGACAGCCGCTTGCGCACCCCCACCAGGGCCAAGCTGCTGGGCCCAGGTCGCGAGGTGTGGATCGCCACCGCGGTGCAAGACCCCAGCCGGCACCAAGCCTGGCTCGACCTGGGGGTGCAGCTGCTGGTGCTGCCCGACGCCGGTGGTCAGGTCGACCTGGTGGCCTTGATGGCCGAGTTGGCGCGGCGCGAGGTCAACGAACTCCACGTCGAAGCGGGCCCCACCCTCAACGGCGCGCTGTTGGAGGCCGATCTGATCGACGAATGGCTGCTCTACATCGCACCCAAACTGCTGGGCCCGGGGCGCCCGCTGGCCACCTTGACGGAGCGCAGCGCACTGTCGCAGACCACCGCGCTGCACTTCACCGACATGCGTGCGGTGGGACCGGACCTGCGCCTGCTGGCTCGCCGCGCTGAGGCGTCCCCCGCCAGCCCCAACGACTCAAGCACGGCTTGACCCGCTTTTTCAACCCCGACCGGAAACGTCATGTTCACTGGAATCATCACTGGCATCGGCCACATCGTGGCCCTGAACGACCTTGGCGAAAGCCAGCAACACGGCAAGCGCCTGACCATCGAAACCCCACCCGGCTACCTGGACGATGTGGGCCTGGGTGACAGCATTGCGCTCAATGGCGCCTGCATGACCGTCACCACCCTGCAGTCGGAACAGCGCCGATTCACGATCGACATCTCCGCCGAATCGCTGGACAAGACCAGTGGTCTCAGCCAGCCCGGCCCGGTCAATTTGGAAAAGGCCCTGCGTGCCAACGACCGCCTGGGCGGGCACATTGTTTCAGGGCATGTCGACGGCGTGGGCACCGTGGCCTCGTTTGGTCCGGTCGGCGAAAGCTGGGCGCTCTGCGTCACCGCCCCGCGCACGCTGGGCCGCTTCCTGGCCTACAAGGGCTCGATCACGATCAATGGGGTCAGCCTGACCGTTAACAGCGTCACGGATACCGATCAGGGCACCGACATCAGCATCAACCTGATTCCGCACACGGTGGAAAACACGACCCTCCAATACCTCAAATCGGGTGATCGCATCAACCTGGAAATAGATACCGTGGCGCGTTACGTGGAACGAATGATGACAGCACCACGTAATTGAAACGCAAAAATATCATCAAAATGCTTCCATGGCGGATTGTTTGTAACATTAAAGATCAATTTGATCAAAATGAATAATTGATTCTCCTAAAGTTCAAGACGTTGAGCACCCCCGTCGCATGTTGAGTCAGAGGGGAGCCCGGTGACCCTGGCAGTCGGGTCGCTGGGCGTGGGCCCCGGCCCGGGTGGTGACAACACCTTCTTGACATGAATTGGAGCAATCAATGAAAAAACTGACACTGTCCCTGGGTTTCACCGTGGCTTCCCTGTTCGCCTTGAACGCCCTCGCTGCGGACACCCCCGGCGAAGCCGCCGCCAAGGCATCGGCCCGCGCCGAAGGCGGCAACGCCGATGTGCAAGGCTATGACCGCCCGCTGCAGGTCAAACCGGCCACGCAGCAAGAGAAAGAGGCTGCGCGGGCCAAGCGCCTGGCCGCCGGCGAAGCCGCTGCCAAGGCCTCGGCCAAGGCCGAAAGCGGCAATGCCAACGTGCAGGGCTATGACCGTCCGCTGCAAGTCCAGTCGGCGACGCAACAAGAAAAAGAGGCAGCCCGAGCCAAGCGCAAGGCCGCCGGCGAGGCAGCGGCCAAGGCTTCGGCCAAGGCCGAAAGCGGCAACGCCGACGTTCAAGGCTACGACCGCGCCTTGACGCCGCCGAGCAAGTAAGGACGCACAGACGTCTCAGTCACCCTCCAAGGTCACCGCTGACGGGCCCCGACGGTTCATGGAACCTCGGGGCTTTTTCACGCTGGCCCACTCTGCAGCGACTTTTTCGCTGCCAAGCGCCCAAGCGCAAGCCGCCACGCCAGCGCAGCAGCGGCCACTGCCCTTCAGCCCACGGGCCACCGGTCACGGTCTCCCAGTTCCCGCATCCGCCGGCGAACTGGCACATCGGCTTCGGCCGCCCCAGAAGACGCCAAGCCCGGCGGCCGCCGCGCCGGCATCGGCCCACAAGCGCCGACCAAGACCGGCCTTTGGGGCGATAATCGGGGGATAACGAGGACAAACCCTTTGCGGGGAGGCCGACCCGCCTCCTGTGTCCCCGACAAAATGGCGGCTCACCGCCCAGTTTCGGCCCCCGGCCGGAGCGGGCCAGCGGCCGACGCCAGCAACCGCAGATCAACCATGTACCACTCGCCCCTTCCTCGCACCGGCCTCCAGGCCATGCAGGACGGCGCGTGGTCTCTGCATTCCAACCAAGAACCATGACTAGCAAACAACTCACGCCTGTGGCCATTTCTCCGGTCGAGGACATCGTGGCCGACATGCGCGCCGGCCGCATGGTGATCCTGGTCGACGAAGAAGACCGTGAAAACGAAGGGGACCTGGTGCTGGCGGCAGACCACGTCACGCCCGAGTACATCAACTTCATGGCCCGCTACGCGCGGGGCCTGATCTGCCTGACCCTGTCGCGCGAGATGTGCGAACGCCTGAACCTGCCGCCCATGGTCAGCAACAACGGCGCCAAGCACTCGACCGCTTTCACCGTCTCGATTGAAGCCGCCGAGGGCGTCACCACCGGCATCTCGGCCGCAGACCGCGCCCGCACGGTGCAGGCCGCTGTGGCCAAGAATGCCCAAGCCAGCGACCTGGTGCAGCCGGGCCACATCTTCCCGCTGCAAGCGGTCGAAGGCGGCGTGCTGATGCGCGCGGGCCACACCGAAGCTGGTTGTGACCTGGCCACCATGGCCGGCTGCAGCCCTTCGTCCGTCATCTGCGAGGTGATGAACGAAGACGGCACCATGGCCCGCCTGCCGGACCTGCAGTTGTTTGCCGCCGAACACGGCCTGAAGATCGGCACCATCGCCGACCTGATCGAATACCGCAGCCGCACCGAATCGCTGGTGGAGAAGCTGGGCAGCCGCACCATCAAGACCGCTTACGGCGAGTTCACCGCCCACGCTTTCCGCGACAAGCCCAGCCAGGGCGTGCACATCGCGCTGGTCAAAGGCCAATGGCAAGCCGACGAAGTGGTCGATGCACGCGTGCACGAGCCGCTGTCGGTGCTGGATGCGCTCGAGATCAACCGCAGCATGCACTCCTGGGGCCTGGACGCGAGCCTGGCCCACTTTGCCGCCACCGGCAAGGGCGTGGCCGTGCTGCTGAACTGCGGCGAAGGCGCGGACGAGTTGCTGGCCCAGTTCGAAGGCCGGGCCCGGGCCGCCCAAGCCCCAGAGCGCGGTCGCATGGACCTGCGCACCTATGGCATTGGCGCCCAGATCCTGCGCGCCTGCGGCGTGCACCGCATGCGCCTGATGGGCAACCCGCGCCGCATGCCCAGCATGACCGGCTACGGTCTCGAAATCACCGGCTACCTCACCAAGGAGTAAGACTCATGTTTGGCGCAGAAAAAGGCACCTCCGACAAACTGGACGGCCGCAAACTCCACATCGGCATCGTGCAGGCCCGCTTCAACGAAAGCATCACCAACGCACTGGCAGAGGCCTGCAAGGCCGAACTGCTGCAACTGGGCGTGGCCGAGAAGCACATCAAGCACGTGTTCGTACCTGGCGCCCTCGAGGTGCCAGTCGCCCTGCAAGCGCTGGCCGAGAAGGACGAATTCGACGCCCTGATCGCCCTGGGCTGCATCATCCGCGGCGAAACCTACCACTTTGAGCTGGTCGCCAACGAATCGGGCGCAGGGGTCACCCGCCTGTCGCTGGACTACCAGATCCCGATCGCCAACGCGATCATCACCACCGAAAACCTCGAGCAGGCCGTGGCCCGCCAGACCGACAAGGGCCGCGATGCTGCCCGCGTGGCGGTCGAGATGGCCAACCTGCTGGAAGACCTGTCATGAGCGATACCCCCCAATCCAACGCGCGCCCGCCGCGCCAGCCCCGCAAGGGCACCACCAGCACGGGCGCGCGCAAAGCGGCCTCCAAGTCCGACCGCAGCCGTGCCCGCGAGTTTGCGCTGCAAGCGCTCTACCAGTTCCTGGTCGGCAAGAACGACGCCACGGCGATCGACCATTTCACGCGCGACCTGTCGGGTTTCCACAAGGCCGACGCGGCCCACTACAACACGCTGCTGCATGGCTGCGTGTCGATTGCCGAAGAGCTGGACGCGCGCATCACCCCGCTGCTGGACCGCAAGCTGGCCGAGATCTCGCCGATCGAACACGCCGTCATGTGGATCGGCGCCTATGAGCTGCAGTTCTGCCCCGATGTGCCCTGGCGCGTGGTGCTCAACGAATGCATCGAACTGACCAAGGAGTTTGGCGGCACCGATGGCCACAAGTACGTGAACGCCGTGCTCAATGGCCTGGCGCCGCAACTGCGCGCTGAAGAAGTCGCCAACGACAAGCAGGCGCAGAGCGCCAAGGCCAGCCCGGCACCGACCGACACCCCGGCCGCCGAAGGTGTCAACGACCCGACTTCCGCCCCCTGAACCGCGCCCGATCCGCACGCATGAAAATCTCCACCCGCGCTGGGCGCATCGAGCCCTTTTACGTGATGGAGGTGGCCAAGGCCGCCTCGCAGCTGGCCCGCGAAGTGGCCCACAGCAGCCGCCCGATGATCTTCCTGAACATCGGCGAGCCTGACTTCACCGCCCCCGAGGCGGTGCAGGAAGCGGCGCACAAAGCCATCCGTGACGGGGCCACGCAGTACACCCAGGCGACCGGTCTGGAGCCCCTGCGCGAGCGCATCAGCCAGTGGTATGCCGATCGATTTGGGGCCCAGGTGCCGGCGCGACGCATCGTCATCACGGCGGGTGCCTCGGCGGCCTTGCAGCTGGCCTGCCTGGCCCTGATCGATGCGGGTGACGAGGTGCTGATGCCCGACCCGAGCTACCCCTGCAACCGCCACTTTGTCAGCGCCGCCGAAGGCCAGGCCGTGCTGTTGCCGACCACGGCCAAGGATCGCTTTCAGCTCAGCGCCGAGCAGGTGCAGGCCGCCTGGAACCCGCGCACCCGCGGAGTGTTGCTGGCCTCGCCCTCCAACCCCACGGGCACTTCGATCCACCCCGATGAACTGCGCCGCATCCACCAGGTGGTGCAGTCCAACGGCGGGGTCACGCTGGTCGACGAGATCTACCTCGGCCTGAGCTACGACGACACCTTTGGCCACACCGGCCTGGCGATCGACGACCAGGTCATCAGCATCAACAGCTTCAGCAAGTACTTCAACATGACGGGCTGGCGCCTGGGCTGGCTGGTGGTGCCCGATGCGCTGGTGCCGGTGGTCGAGCGCCTGGCGCAAAACCTGTTCATCTGCGCCAGCACAGTGGCCCAGCATGCCGCGCTGGCCTGCTTCGAGCCCGAATCGCTGGCCCTCTACGAACAGCGCCGCGCTGAGTTCAAGGCCCGCCGCGACTACTTCTCGCCCGCCCTCGAGCAACTGGGCCTGAGCGTGCCGGTTCAGGCCGACGGTGCCTTCTATGCCTGGGCCGACTGCCGTGAATGGTGTGCCCGCCTGGGCGTCAAAGACAGCTGGGACCTGGCCTTCACCCTCATGAAGGAAAGCCACCTCGCGGTCACGCCGGGGCGCGACTTCGGCACGGCCCAGACCGCGGACTTCCTGCGTTTTTCCACTGCCAGTTCGATGGCCCACCTGCAGGAAGCGGTCGCCCGCCTGAAAGCCCTGGCCGGATGAGCCCCAGCGACACCCCCTCCTCCCCGGCGCAGGCCGCGTACCGGCACCCGGTGCGCGTGTACTGGGAAGACACCGATGCCGGCGGCATCGTCTTCTACGCCAACTACCTCAAGTTTTTTGAGCGGGCACGGACCGAGTGGCTGCGCAGCCTGGGCATTGGACAGCAGGCGCTGCGCGACAGCACCGGCGGCATGTTCGTGGTCAGTGAAACCAGCGTACGCTACCACCGGCCCGCACGCCTCGATGACCTGTTGCAGGTCACGGCCGCCCTGCACAGCGGGGGACGGGCCTCGCTGGTGATCGCTCAGCAGGCCTGGCGCCTCGACGCCGAAGGCCAGGCGACGGAACTTCTGTGCGAAGGCACGATCCGCATTGGTTGGGTCGACGCGAGCAGCCTGCGCCCCTCCCGCATTCCCTCGAACATCCTGGAATCCCTCTCATGAACTCACAAGATCTGTCCATCATCAACCTGGTGCTGCACGCCAGCGTGGTGGTCCAAGGGGTCATGCTGCTGCTGGTCGGCATCTCGATTGCCAGCTGGGCGGCCATCTTCCGCAAACTGTTCTCGTTGAAACGGGTCAAGTCGCTCAACGAAGCATTCGAGCGGGAGTTCTGGTCCGGCACCAGCCTCAACGACCTGTTCGCAGCCGCCGCCCAGAACGCGCGCCAGTCGGGCCCGATGGAGCGCATCTTCGCCAGCGGCATGCGCGAGTTCCAGAAACTGCGCGAGCGCCGCATCACCGATGCCGGCACCCTGATGGACGGCGCACGCCGTGCCATGCGCGCCAGCTTCCAACGCGAGATGGACGTGATCGAATCCAACCTGTCCTTCCTGGCTTCGGTCGGTTCAGTGTCGCCTTACGTGGGCCTGTTCGGCACGGTGTGGGGCATCATGCACGCCTTCACGGGCCTGGCGGGCTTGCAGCAGGTCACCCTGGCCACCGTGGCGCCCGGCATCGCCGAAGCCCTGGTGGCGACCGCCATCGGCCTGTTCTCGGCCATCCCGGCCGTGGTGGCCTACAACCGGTTTGCGCGCGACATCGACCGCGTGGCCATCCACCAGGAGACCTTCATCGAAGAGTTCTCCAACATCCTGCAGCGCAACCTGGGTGCCCAGGCCGCTGCCGCCTCGGCCACCGGCCGCTGAGCCCGCCGCGAGGAGAACCGCATGCCCGCCATGGTTTCACGCGGCCGCGGCCGCCGCACCATCAACGAGATCAACATGGTGCCCTTCATCGATGTGATGTTGGTGCTGTTGATCATCTTCATGGTGACGGCGCCGCTGATCACGCCCAGCAACATCGACCTGCCCAGCGTGGGCAAGGCCTCCAAGCAGCCCGACCGGGTGGTCCAGGTGGTCATTGGCAAAGACGAGAAGCTCGAACTGCGCAGCCCGGGCAAGCCCGAAAGAACCCAGTCCATCAGCGCCAAGCAGTTGGTGGCCGCGGTGCGCGAAGCCCAGGACGGTGACGACAACAACCCGGTCGTGATCAGCGCCGACCGCAACGTCAAGTACGAATCGGTGGTCAAGGTCATGGATGCGCTGCAACGCGCGGGCATCAAGCGCGTGGGCCTGTCGGTCCAGCTGAGCAACTGAGGCGCCCGCTGTCCGACATGTCGACGACTGCCCTGCACCGCTCCGAATTTGCCCCACCGCCCCAGGGTGGCCTGGGCTCGTCCGTGGTGATGGCCCTGTTGGCCCACGGCCTGCTGTTGCTGGCCCTGAGCTTCAGCGTGCAATGGAAACGCGATGCCGTGGACGTGGCGGTGGAAGCCGAACTCTGGTCGGCGCTCCCGCAGGAGGCGGCGCCCCGCGCGGTCGAGCCCCCGCCCCCGCCCCCGCCCGAGATCGAACCGCCCAAGCCAGCCCCAGCCCCCCCACCGCAGCCGGCCGTGAAGCCGCCTCCGGCCCCCGACACCGCGCTCAAGGACGCGCAGATCGCGCTCGAGAAAGAGCGCAAGCGCAAGGAACTGGAGCAAAAGGAGCGCGAGCACCAGCGCGAGCTCGAGAAGAAAGAACAGGAAAAGAAGGAACGCGACAAGCGCGAGAAGCTCGAGAAGGCCGAGCGCGAGAAGCAGGAGCGCGAGAAGGCCCTGCAGCAAAAGCGCGAGGCCGACAAAGCGGCAGAGAAGAAGCGCCAGGAACAACTGCAGCGCGAGAAAGAGCAAGAGCGCAAGAAGCAAGAAGCCGAGGCCGAGAAGCGCAAAGCCGCCGAAGCCGAGGCCAAACGCAAAAAGGACGCCGAAGCCGCCGAGGCCAAGCGCCTGGAAGCCCAGCGTGCCGACAACCTCAAGCGCATGGCCGGCCTGGCAGGCGCTTCGGGTGGGGCCAACGCGACGGGCTCGGCGATGCAGTCGTCAGGGCCCTCGGCCAGCTACGGTGGGCGCATCAAGGCACGCGTCAAACCCAACATCGTGTTCAGTGACGACATCGCAGGCAACCCGGTGGCCGAGGTCGAAGTGCGGGCAGCGCCAGACGGCACCATCATCGGCCGCAAGCTCAGCAAGTCCAGTGGCGTCCCGGCCTGGGATGAGGCAGTGCTCAAGGCGATCGACAAGACCGAAGTGCTGCCCCGCGACACCGATGGCCGGGTACCCAGCAGCCTGATCATTTCGTTCCGACCCAAAGACTGACCTAGAACCACAGCAGGCCACCCGCCTGCCCCCTTGACCCGCAGGCGCGCCCGCGCGCCTGCCCCTTCACCGGCGATCCCGGGGAGAATTCAGCCATGACCCTCAAAGCCCCCGAACTGCTTTTGCCTGCTGGCTCGCTCGAGAAGATGCGTGCCGCCTATGACTTTGGCGCCGACGCCATCTACGCGGGCCAGCCGCGCTACTCGCTGCGCGCACGCAACAACGAGTTCCGCCTGGAGCAGATCGGCCAGGGCATCGCCGAGGCGCACGCACGGGGCAAGAAGTTCTTTGTCACCAGCAACCTGCTGCCGCACAACGACAAAGTGCGCACTTACCTGCGCGACATCGAACCCGTGATTCAGATGAAGCCCGACGGGCTGATCATGGCCGACCCGGGCCTGATCATGATGGTGCGCGAACGCATGGACACCGGCAACTACCCCGACGTGCCCATCCACCTCTCGGTGCAGGCCAACACGGTCAACTACATGGCGGTGAAGTTCTGGCAAAAGGTGGGGGTGACCCGCATCATCCTGTCGCGTGAGCTGAGCCTGGACGAGATCGAGAAGATCCGCCAGGAATGCCCCGACATGGAGCTGGAGGTGTTTGTGCACGGCGCGCTGTGCATCGCGTATTCGGGCCGCTGCCTGCTGTCGGGCTACTTCAACCGGCGTGACCCCAACCAGGGCACCTGCACCAATGCCTGCCGCTGGAGCTACAGCACCACCCCCACGGTGGTCGACCCGAACACGGGCGAAGCCATGGCCGTGCCCATGGACAAGGGCTTTGACTTCGCACGTGCCCAGCAGGAAGCGGAAACCACGTTCTCGGCCTGTGGCGATGGTCAACGCCACCCGGCGGCCGACCAGGTCTACCTGCTCGAAGAAGCCGATCGCCCAGGCCAGTTCATGCCGATCATGGAAGACGAGCATGGCACCTACATCCTCAACTCCAAGGACCTGCGTGCCGTCGAGTACGTGGAGCGCCTGACCCAGATCGGGGTCGATTCGCTGAAGATCGAGGGACGCACCAAGTCGCTGTACTACGTGTCGCGCACGGCCCAGGTGTACCGCCGCGCCATCGACGACGCGGTGGCGGGTCGCCCGTTCAACCCCCAGCTGATCACCGAACTCGAAGGCCTGGCCAACCGCGGCTACACCACCGGGCTGCTGGACCGCCGCCCGGCCAACGACTACCAAAACTACGAGACCGGCCACTCGGTGGCCCACCGCAGCCAGTTTGTGGGCGAGGTGCGCCAGGTGGTCGATGGCTGGGCCGAGGTCGAAACCAAGAACCGCTTTGCGGTCGGCGACACGCTGGAGGTGGTGCACCCCAGTGGCAACCAACTGGTGAAGCTGACGCAGATGCGCAACCCCGAAGGCCAGGCCATCGAAGTGGCTCAGGGCAACCCCGTCAAAGTGCAGATTCCACTCGAGGCCCGCTTTGCCGGCGCCTTGCTGGCCCGGGTGTTCGAGCCGGTGGCCAGCGCGGCCTGAAGCGGGCCCGGCCAGGGCCTGCAGGGCCAGGCCGGCGCACCGGCTTGGCGGTTTTCAGGCGCGGCTTGTACCGCGCCCACCCCTCGCCCCCACCCCTCGCCCCCGTCCCTTGCCATGCCGAGCGCCGACGTGGCCTCCAGCCTCACGCGGAGTGACACCGGTGGGGTTGACCACGTCGACCGCATCGAGCGGCGTCGCTCCACCCTGGGGCCGCCGGCTCAACCGCGCCGGCGGTCAACGGCGGCAGGCCTGGGGTCAGCGATCAGGGCTTGGCTTGCAGACCGGCGACCTCCACCACTGTCAGGACGGCGCGGACCTGGTCACCGACCTTGACGTCCTTCATGACGTCGGGGCTGCGCACTTTCAGCCAGGCCATCCGGTGGTAGGCATCGCTGAGGCGGATGCGGCCCTGGTTGGCGTCCACCGCCACGACGTTGTAGATGTGGTCGATGCGCAGACCCTCGAGCGAACCGTCCGGCGCTTCGACGACACTGGTTTCGCTCTTGCTGATGCCGTCACCCTTGCGCAAGGCCAGCACTTCACGCACCACCATCATGGCGTCGATGTCGTCGCCCACCTTGATCTTGTCGATCGGCACGCCGGCGCGCACCCGGATCTTGAACGTCAACTCGCCGGTCTTCAGTTGCAACTGGCGTTTGGCCACATCCACGGCCAGCACCTTGAAACGACTGAGGATCTGATCCTCCATCACGATCGCGTCCTTCAGGACCGGGGCGTTCGGCTTGGCCGCCGTCTGAGCCTGGGCTGCGACAGCGGCCCCCAACATCAACGCGACCGCAGCCCATTTCATCTTGTTCATCTCAGCTCACCTCATGTGTAGTAAACAATCCATCCAAGGCAGACCCACTGACTTGGCCGGGCCAGTTTAGAAGTCGCCTCAGCCTCGCCGCGAGGCAAAAGCAAGGCAATGCAAGTTGCTGCGGTCAGGCCTTACATGCACCGTCCAGCGCCGATCCCCTGGCGCCCGACCCGGGCAGCGCGGAGGGCCCTTGTGCGGGGCGGCGCAGGCCGCTGGAGGCCCGGGGAGGCGCCGGACGCGGGGCACTTTTACTCACACATCTTGCGGGCCAGAAGCCGCGCACCGCCCCCCTCGCTGCTGGCATTTCACAGCCCGCTCTGGCCAAATGAGCGCATTTTTGGGGATCAGGGTAAACCCTGCACAAAGAAGAGGCAGGGTGTTGAAACCCTTGCCAGCATTGGCTTTTGAGCCCCCATCCCAACGTCACCCACACAGTTGTCCACAGAAGTTGTGGACGAGATTGCTCCTTCCTGGCCCTGGGGCTTGTCACGCGTGTGATCGCGCCCGGCCAGCCGCCTGCGGCACCATGCAGCCACCCCGCCACTGCCGCCAGGACTGCCCATGAGCGATACCCACAGCGCCTCCACGACCCGCACCCACCACCGCATCTGCCCCTTGTGCGAGGCCTGTTGCGGGCTGGAGATCAAGGTGCAATCCGGCCGGGTGATCAGCATCCGGGGTCACGAAGCCGACGTCCTCAGTCGCGGCTACATCTGCCCCAAAGGCGTGGCCTTGAAGGACCTGCACGAGGACCCGGACCGCTTGCGCCAACCGCTGATCAAGCGCCACGGCGTGTTCGAGCCAGCCAGCTGGGAGGAAGCCTATGCCGAGATCGAACGCCGCCTGCCCGCCGTGCAGGCCGCCCACGGGGCCCACAGCGTGGCGGTGGTGGCGGGCAACCCCACCTCGCACAAGCTGGGTCTGATGCTGTACTACCCCCGGCTGCTCAAGGCCTTGGGCACCCGGCACATCTACAGCGCCGCCACCCTGGACCAGATGCCGCGCCATGTGGTCAGTGGCTTGCTTTACGGTCACTGGATGAGCGTGCCGGTGCCCGACATCGCCCACAGCGACTGGCTGCTGGTGCTGGGCGCCAACCCGGTGGCCAGCAACGGCAGCATGTGGACCGTGCCCGACTTCCGTGGCCAGGCCAAGGCCATGCAAGGCCGAGGTGGCAAACTGGTGGTGATCGACCCACGCCAAACCGAGACCGCGCAACTCGCCGACGAACACCACTTCATCCGCCCCGGTGGCGATGTGTTCTTGTTGTTGGGCCTGTTGAACAGCCTGTTCGACCAAGGCCTGGTGCAGCTGGGCGCTGCCGCCCCGTGGCTGGATGGACTGGAGGCCGTGCGCGAGGCGGTGCGCCCCTTCACGCCGCAGCGCATGAGCGAACGCTGCGCCATCCCGGCCGCAACCATTGAACGCCTGGCGCGTGAACTGGCCCAGACGCCCCGCGCCGCGGTGTATGGCCGCATCGGCACCTGCACCCAGGCCTACGGCACCCTCAACACCTGGTTGATTGACCTGCTGAACCTGCTCAGCGGCCACATGGACCAGGTCGGGGGCACGATGTTCCCGCGCGCTGCGGCCTTCGCGGCCAACACCCAAGGCCCCCCAGGCCAGGGGCGTGGCATCGTCATGGGGCGCCACCACAGCCGGGTCAGCGGGGCCCCCGAGGTGATGGGCGAACTGCCCCTGACCTGCCTGGCTGAGGAGATGGAAACCCCCGGCGAAGGCCAGGTGCGCGCCGTGATCACGCTGGCCACCAACCCGGTGCTGTCCGCCCCCAACGGCGCCCGCCTCGCGCAAGGCTTCGAGGGCCTGGATTTCATGCTCAGCCTGGACATCTACCTCAACGAGACCAGCCGCCACGCCGACGTCATCCTGCCCGGCCCCTCGCCGCTGGAGGACCTGCACTACGACGTGCCCTACCCGCAGATGTCCTGGCGCAACCACGCGCGCTACAGTGACCCGGTGCTGCCACGCCCCGAAGGCCAACCCGAGGAATGGGAAACCCTGCTGCGCCTGGCCGCGATCGTGCAGGGCGCCCGTGGCCCCCAAGACCCGCGCGCCCTGGACGAGCGGCTGTTTCAAACCGACCTCGCTCGCCTGCCGCCCGAACAGGCCCAGGCCGTGTCCGAAGCCACCGCCGGCCTGCACGGCCCGCAACGCCTGTTGGCGCAGGCGCTTGACCAAGGCCCTTACCGCCTGCGCTTCGCCGATGTGCAGGCTACGCCCGCCGGGCTGGACCTGGGCCCCTTGCAACCCCGCCTGCCCGAACTGCTGCGCACCACAACAGGGCGCATCGACCTGGCCCCGCCCGCCTTGCTCAAAGACTTGGAACGGGTGCCCCTGAACGCGCCAGCAGCCCCAGCGGCCTTGCTGCTGATCGGTCGGCGCGACAGCCGCTCCAACAACAGCTGGATGCACAACCTGCCCACCCTGGCCAAAGGCCCCCACCGGTGCACGCTTTTGGTTCACCCCGAGGACGCGCAGACCCTGCTGCTCCAAGATGGTGCCATGGCGTGGTTGACGGCCGACGACCCGAGCGCTGACGATGCGGCCGATCGCCCGGGCCTGTCGGTGCAGGTCGAGTTCAGCGACCGCATGATGCGCGGCGTGGTCAGCCTGCCCCACGGCTGGGGCCACGATCTGGCCGGGGCCCGGCTGGGGCTCGCCGCGCAGCGGCCCGGGGTCAACCTCAATGCCCTGCTGTCCGACCGGGCCCGCGACCCCCTGTCGGGTAACGCGGTGCTCAGCGGTGTGCCGGTCCAACTGCGTCCGGCGCCCGCCATGGCCCCTCAGGCCGCCCCCGCCACCCAGGACAGCTGAAACGGCTGGGGCCAGGAACCGAGGCAGGCCTGAGGTGGGGCCTGAAGTGGGACCTGCGCCAGGGTCTGAAGTGAGACTCGAGGTGGCCTGGCCATGGGCTGGCAGGAGGTCGGCGGCGGTGCTGCCGCCTGCCGCTGGTCGGCTTTTGCACACTGCCTGTTGAACAGGCAATCTGTGCCAGGCCTTGTGGCGCCTGGCTTTCGGGCCACTGCCCGCACCTCTTCCCCAGACTTATCCACAGAAGTTGGGGATGAGGCCGGGCGTGCCGCCCGCAGCCGCTGCGCCAACGGCAGGCGAAAAAAAACCCACCAGCGCACGCTGGTGGGTGGCAGGCGAAGCCTGGGGTTTCAGCGGGGACACGGGCACAGCCCGGCCCCCTCTGTGGCGCCCCTGGATCAGGCGCTCACGCCCTTGGCGATGTCCGCGTACTCTTCGATCTGGTTGAAGTTCAGGTACTTGTAGATCGAAGCGCCGTCCTTGTTCACCACGCCCATGGCTTCGTGGTACTCGGCCACGGTGGGCAGCTTGCCCAGCTTGGACGCGATGGCGGCCAGCTCGGCCGAGCCCAGGAACACGTTGGTGTTCTTGCCCAGGCGGTTCGGGAAGTTGCGGGTCGAGGTGGAGATCACGGTGGCCCCTTCGCGCACTTGGGCTTGGTTGCCCATGCACAGCGAGCAGCCCGGCATTTCGGTGCGGGCACCGGCGGTACCGAAGGCGGCGTAGTGACCTTCCTTGATCAGCTCGCTCTGGTCCATCTTGGTCGGCGGGGCCACCCACAGCTTGACGGGGATGTCACGCTGGCCGCCCAGCAGCTTGGCAGCGGCACGGAAATGGCCGATGTTGGTCATGCAAGAACCGATGAAGGACTCGTCGATCTTGGTGCCAGCGACTTCGGACAGGAACTTGGCGTCGTCCGGGTCGTTCGGGCAGCAGACGATGGGTTCCTTGATGTCGGCCAGATCGATCTCGATCACGGCAGCGTACTCGGCGTCCTTGTCGGCTTCGAGCAGGTTGGGGTTGGCCAACCAGGCTTCAACCTTCTCGATGCGGCGTTGCAGGGTGCGGGCATCGGCGTAACCGTCGGCAATCATGTTCTTCATCAGCACGACGTTGCTGGTGAGGTATTCCTTGATCGGCTCGGGGTTCAGCTTGATGGTGCAACCGGCGGCCGAACGTTCGGCCGAGGCGTCCGAGAGTTCAAACGCTTGCTCAACCTTCAGGTCCGGCAGGCCTTCGATTTCGAGGATGCGGCCCGAGAACACGTTCTTCTTGCCGGCCTTGGCCACGGTCAGCAGACCAGCCTTGATGGCGTACAGCGGAATGGCGTGCACCAGGTCGCGCAGGGTCACGCCCGGCTGCATTTCGCCCTTGAAGCGCACCAGCACCGACTCAGGCATGTCCAGCGGCATGACGCCGGTGGCGGCACCGAAGGCCACCAGACCGGAACCGGCCGGGAACGAGATGCCGATCGGGAAACGGGTGTGGCTGTCGCCACCGGTGCCGACGGTGTCCGGCAGCAGCAGGCGGTTCAGCCAGCTGTGGATCACGCCGTCGCCCGGACGCAGGGCCACGCCGCCGCGGTTGCTGATGAAGGCGGGCAGTTCGCGGTGGGTCTTGACGTCGACCGGCTTCGGGTAAGCCGCGGTGTGGCAGAAGGACTGCATCACCAGGTCGGCGCTGAAGCCCAGGCAAGCCAGGTCCTTCAGTTCGTCGCGGGTCATCGGGCCGGTGGTGTCTTGCGAACCCACGGTGGTCATCTTCGGCTCGCAGTAGGTGCCCGGGCGCACGCCTTGGCCTTCGGGCAGACCGACCGCGCGGCCAACCATCTTCTGGGCCAGCGTGAAGCCGGCCTGGGTGGCGGCGGGGGCTTGCGGCAGGCGGAACAGGGTCGAGGCCGGCAGGCCCAGGAATTCGCGGGCCTTGGCGGTCAGCGAACGGCCAATGATCAGGTTGATGCGGCCGCCAGCGCGCACTTCGTCAAACAGCACATCGCTCTTGAGCTTGAACTCGGCCACGGTGTCGCCGTTCTTCACGATCTTGCCGTCGTAGGGCAGGATGTCGACCACATCGCCCATTTCGAGCTTGGAGACATCGACTTCGATCGGCAGCGAGCCCGAGTCTTCCTGGGTGTTGAAGAAGATCGGAGCGATCTTGCCGCCCAGGGTCACACCACCAAAGCGCTTGTTCGGCACGAAAGGGATGTCCTGGCCGGTGGCCCAGATCACGCTGTTGGTGGCCGACTTGCGGCTCGAGCCGGTGCCGACCACGTCGCCGACGTAGGCCACCAGGTGGCCCTTCTTCTTGAGGTCTTCGATGAACTGCATCGGACCGCGCTTGCCGTCTTCTTCCGGCTTGAAGGCCGCGCCTTCGCGGGTGTTCTTCAGCATGGCCAGGTAGTGCAGCGGGATGTCCGGGCGGCTCCAGGCGTCCGGGGCGGGCGACAGGTCGTCGGTGTTGGTTTCGCCGGGCACCTTGAACACGGTGACGGTGATCTTCTTCTCGACTTCGGGGCGGCTGGTGAACCACTCGGCCTCGGCCCAGCTCTGGATCACTTCCTTGGCCTTGGCGTTGCCCGCCTTGGCCTTCTCGGCGACGTCGTTGAAGAAGTCGAACATCAGCAGGGTCTTCTTGAGACCTTCAGCAGCCACACCGGCGACTTCGGCGTCGTCCAGCAGTTCGATCAGGGGGTGCACGTTGTAGCCACCCACCATGGTGCCCAGCAACTCGGTGGCCTTGGCCTTGGAGATCAGGCCAACGCTCAGTTCGCCGTGGGCCACAGCGGCCAGGAAGCTGGCCTTGACCTTGGCGGCATCGTCCACGCCCGGGGGCACGCGGTGCGTCAGCAGGTCGAGCAGGAAGGCTTCTTCGCCAGCGGGCGGGTTCTTGATCAGTTCGATCAACTCGGCCACTTGCTTGGCTTCCAGCGGCAGGGGCGGAATGCCCAGGGCTGCGCGTTCGGCAGTGTGTTGGCGATAGGCTTGCAACATGTCGTTCTCCTGTCAGTTCACTAATGGGGCGGTTTTTGGAAAAATTTACTTGGCGGACGCAGAAGCCGTGCCAGGCGCATCGAGCAGACCCGGCACCGGGTTCTTGCGCAGGGCTTCGGCCACGATGGCCTGCTCGGGGCTCATGCATTCGTCAGCCTGACGCTGACCAATCTTTTGGTTCATGAGCATGGATTTGTTGGCCAGCTGGATCCAGACTGCACCGGCTTTCTCGTCCTCAAGGCGCAGCGCGCCCGTGCGGCTGGCCACCGGGACCATGCGGTACTTGAAGCCTTTGCCCGTCACTTCAAAGTGACCCGGGGCTTTGTCGTCGGCCTTGACGTTGACCACAGCGCCCAGTTCACAGGCCATGCGGCCGGTGTGCACCAGCTCGGCCAGGGCCAGTTCGTCGGGCGTCAGCGCGGCCTCGGCGGCCTCCACCCCGGCGGCCATGTTCTTGGCGGTGGTCTTGATTTCAGTGCGGCTGGCACTGGGCTTGGGTTTGGCCGGCTTGGCCTTGTTGTCGGAGGCTGCCTTGTGGTGTGCGTCCTGGGCGGTCGACTGGGCCGACACCAAAGACGCGGCGCCCAACATCAGGGCGGCGATGAGCAGAGATTTCATGAGGGGGTCCTCCAGGGAGTCAGGGATGCGCTGGCGCGAAATACGCCCGCGCTTCAGTGGGCAAAGGTCGCCCAGTTTGGTGTGCACGCTCCAGCACCTGCCAGAAATACCGGTAACTGGCGCGGTCGTGCAATTGACCCCCATGGCTGATGGGGGCCCACTCGGCCGCCTGGGCCGAGGTGATGATTCGGGTGGCGAGTTCGATCTCGCGCTCCTCGGGCGCAAAGGCATCGAGGATGGGTTGGATTTGGGCCGGGTGGATGCTCCACATCCGGGCGTAGCCAAACTCGCGTGCGGCTTTGAGCGCAGCGGCTTGCAAGGCGGGCAGGTCGTTGAATTCGGTCACCACGCAGTGCGAAGGCACTTTGCCATGTGCATGGGCAGCCGAGGCGATGTCGAGCTTGGCGCGCACCACCAAAGGGTGCGTGAACTGGCCCGTCGCGCCCATGCCCGCCGAGGGAATGGCGCCCGCGTGGGCCGAAACAAAGTCCATCAAGCCAAAGCTCAGCGACTGCACCTGGGGGCAGGCCGCGATGTCAAATGCCCGGTGCACCGCGCCCGGGGACTCGATCAGCACATGCAGGGGCAGGTCCGGGTGGCCGGCCGCCGCCAGGGCACGCGCGGCACGCTCGACGTCCTGCACGGTCTCCACCTTGGGCACCATCACATGGCACAGGCGGTTGCCGGCTCGACCCACGATGGTCTGAACGTCAGCGTCAAAAGAGGGGTGGTCGACCGGGTGCACCCGGGCCGCCACGCGGGCCCCGGGCGCAGCGCCCAAAGCCAGCTCGGCGACCAGGGCGGCGTGTTCCGCCTCGGCACCGGCCGGGGCACCGTCTTCGCAGTCAAGGGTGACGTCGAAGACGCAGGTGCCCAGGCGCTCGGTCATTTCAGCCTGCAATTGCAGGCTTTTGCGCATCCGCAGCTCGACGCCGCTGTAGTGATCACAGACTGGCAGCAAGCCCTGTTGGGCCTGCGCTTCGAGCAAGACCTCGCGCGGATGCTTCATGGACACAGCCTGGCCGATCAGAGCAGGTGGGCCACGCCAGCTTGCTCGTCGGTCAGTTCCTTGAGCGTCTTGTTGATGCACTCTTGCGAGAAAGCGTCGATGTCCAGACCTTGGACGATCTTGTATTCGCCGTTTTCGCAGGTGACCGGGAAGCCGAACATGACGTCCTTGGGGATGCCGTAGGAGCCATCCGACGGGATGCCCATGGTGACCCACTTGCCGTTGGTGCCCAGGGCCCAGTCGCGCATGTGGTCGATGGCCGCGTTGGCAGCCGAAGCAGCCGACGACAGACCACGGGCGGCGATGATCGCGGCACCACGCTTGCCCACGGTGGGCAGGAAGGTTTCGCGGTTCCAGGTTTCGTCGTTGATCAGGGCCTTGACCGATTCGCCGCCGATGGTGGCAAAGCGGTAGTCAGCGTACATGGTGGGCGAGTGGTTGCCCCAGACGGTCAGCTTCTCGATGTCCGACACGGCCTTGCCGGTCTTGGCAGCCAATTGCGAAGCGGCACGGTTATGGTCCAGGCGCAGCATGGCGGTGAAGTTCTTGGCCGGCAGGTCCGGAGCCGACTTCATGGCGATGTAGGCGTTGGTGTTGGCGGGGTTGCCGACCACCAGCACCTTGACGTCACGCGAAGCGACGGCGTTCAGGGCCTTGCCCTGGCCGATGAAGATGGCGCCGTTGACGGCCAGCAGTTCGGCACGCTCCATGCCCGGGCCGCGCGGACGCGAGCCCACCAGCAGAGCGTAGTCGGTGTCCTTGAAGGCGGTCATCGGGTCGCTGTGGGCTTCGATGCCAGCCAGCAGCGGGAAAGCGCAGTCTTCGAGCTCCATGATCACGCCCTTGAGCGCGTTCTGAGCCTTTTCATCGGGGATTTCGAGCAATTGCAGGATCACGGGCTGATCCTTGCCCAGCATTTCGCCGGAGGCGATGCGGAACAGCAGGGCGTAACCGATTTGGCCAGCGGCGCCGGTAACGGCAACACGAACGGGCTTTTTGCTCATGAGGAACTCCAGGAGGTTGTGTAAAACGGGTGTCGCCACAGTGCTGGACCTGTTTCAGGAACCATAGGCCCAAGCCCTGCGAAACAGCCAAGGAGTGTACTCGGGTTACGAGCCTCCGGTCAATTTGTCTTATGTCTTATATAAGATATGATGCGAATCCGCGCCCAGCGTCAAAATTGCTGCGCCGACCCAGCCCCTCCCAGTTCCAACCTCATACCATGCCGCCGCCCAACCCCAGCTCCAACGATGTCGCTGCGATCGACGACGTCGGCGTGGTGACGCCGGCTTTCAGCCCGCTGTACCAACAGATCAAGGGCCTGATCCTGCAGAGCCTGCAGGCGGGTGACTGGAAGCCCGGCGAGGCCATCCCCAGCGAGATGGAGCTGGCCGCCCGCTACCGGGTCAGCCAGGGCACGGTGCGCAAGGCCATCGACGAGCTGGCCGCCGACAACCTCGTGGTGCGCCGCCAGGGCAAAGGCACCTTCGTCGCCACCCACGCGGAACAACACGTCCAGTACCGCTTCCTGAAACTGATCCCCGACACCGGCGACAGCAGTGCCGAAGGCCCCGCCCAGCGCACCGTGATCGAGTGCAAGCGCAGCCGCGCCAGCGCCGAAGTGGCGCGCCTGCTGGCCTTGCGCAGCGGCGACTCGGTGCTGCAGGTGCGCCGCATCCTGTCCTTCAGTGGCACCCCCACCATCCTCGAGGACCTGTGGTTGCCCGGGCAGGCTTTCAAGGGCCTGACAGCCGAGCAAATGGCTCAGTATCACGGCGCGACCTACGCCATGTTCGAACTTGATTTTGGCGTGCGCATGGTGCGCGCCGAAGAGAAGCTCAAAGCCGTCCTGCCTGACGAAACCCAGGCCGCTTTGTTACAAGTCACCCCCCAAACGCCCCTGTTGAGCGTGGAACGGGTGGCCTACACCTACAACGACACCCCCATGGAGCTCAGGCGAGGCCTCTACCGCACGGACACACATCACTACAGAAACGAACTCAACTAAAGCCCCCTGGGCGAGCAAAGCCAACAGAAACGTCGAAAATAGGCAACGACCCGAGTCCCCTTTGCTGCATTGCAATAGAATTTTGGGTTGTTTGCATTTACGAAATTACCGAGCAGTTACATCCACGAAAGCACCTACCCATGTCTGAACTCGCAAAAAAGCGGCCTGAGTTCCGCAACATCAATGCATTCAAGGATTTGACCACCTACCGCCTGCCTGCGGCCGGCTGGGTGTCGATCCTGCATCGCGTCAGCGGTCTCATCATGTTCCTGTTGATGCCTTTCATCATCTGGATGTTTGACGTTTCCGTCTCCTCCGAAATTTCGTTCTCGAAGTTCAAGGCCGCTTTCAACAGCGGCCTTGGTTTTGTGCCGGGTGCCTTCATCAAGCTGGTGGCACTGGCCCTGATCTGGGCCTACCTGCACCACTTCATCGCCGGTCTGCGCCACCTCTGGATGGACGTGAACCACGCCGTGAGCAAAGAGTTCGGCAAGAGCTCGGCCCTCGTCACCCTGGTGTTGAGCCTCGGCCTGACCGCCGTGCTGGGCGCCAAGCTGTTTGGTCTGTACTGATTGAAGGAGCAACCCATGTCTGTTAACTACGGCTCCAAGCGCATCGTTGTCGGTGCCCACTACGGTCTGCGCGACTGGCTCGCGCAACGCGTCACGGCTGGCCTGATGGCCCTGTTCACCGTGATCCTGCTGGCGCAGGTCATCCTGTCGTCGGGCCCCATCGGCTACGACAAATGGGCGGGCATCTTCTCGTCCCAGTGGATGAAGGCCCTGACCTTCGCTGTGATCATCGCCCTGCTCTACCACGTCTGGATTGGCGTGCGAGACATCTGGATGGACTACGTCAAGCCCGTCGCCCTTCGTCTTTCCCTGCAAATCTTCTCCATTGTGTGGCTCGTCGCTTGCGCTGGCTGGGCGATTCAAGTTCTGTGGAGACTCTAAAAAATGACTTACTCCAAATCTGGCATCACCACCCGCAAGTTTGACGTCGTCATCGTGGGGGCCGGCGGCTCCGGCATGCGCGCATCGCTGCAACTGGCCCGCGCGGGCCTGAACGTGGCCGTCCTGTCCAAGGTGTTCCCGACCCGCTCGCACACGGTGGCAGCACAGGGCGGTATCGGCGCCTCGCTGGGCAACATGTCCGAAGACAACTGGCACTACCACTTCTACGACACCGTCAAGGGCTCCGACTGGCTCGGCGACCAAGACGCGATCGAATTCATGTGCCAGGAAGCGCCCAAGGTCGTGTACGACCTCGAGCACATGGGCATGCCGTTCGACCGCAACCCCGACGGCACCATCTACCAGCGTCCGTTCGGCGGCCACACCGCCAACTACGGCGAAAAGCCGGTGCAACGCGCTTGCGCTGCCGCTGACCGCACCGGTCACGCCATGCTGCACACGCTGTACCAGCAGAACGTCAAGGCCAAGACCAGCTTCTTCGTCGAGTGGATGGCCCTGGACCTGATCCGCGACGCTGAAGGCGACGTGGTCGGTGTCACCGCCCTCGAAATGGAAACCGGCGACCTGCACATCCTGCACGCCAAGACCGTGCTGCTGGCCACCGGCGGCGCCGGCCGCATCTTTGCCGCTTCGACCAACGCCTTCATCAACACCGGTGACGGCCTGGGCATGGCGGCTCGCGCTGGCATCGCGCTGCAAGACATGGAGTTCTGGCAGTTCCACCCCACCGGCGTGGCCGGTGCCGGCGTGCTGCTGACCGAAGGCTGCCGCGGCGAAGGCGCCATTCTGCTGAACAGCAACGGCGAACGCTTCATGGAGCGCTATGCGCCCACCCTGAAGGACCTGGCCCCGCGTGACTTCGTGTCGCGCTCGATGGACCAGGAAATCAAGGAAGGCCGTGGCTGCGGTCCCAACAAGGACTACATCCTGCTGAAGCTGGATCACCTGGGTGCCGACACCATCCACAAGCGCCTGCCCTCGGTGTACGAAATCGGCGTCAACTTCGCCAACGTCGACATCACCCGCGAGCCGATCCCGGTCGTGCCCACCATCCACTACCAAATGGGCGGTATCTCGACCAACATCAACGGCCAAGTCGTGGTGCAAAACGGCGACGTGCACAACCAAGTGGTCAACGGCCTGTACGCAGTGGGCGAATGCTCCTGCGTGTCGGTGCACGGCGCCAACCGCCTGGGCACCAACTCGCTGCTCGACCTGCTGGTGTTCGGCCGTGCCGCCGGCAACCACATCGTCGAGTTCGCCAGCAAGACCAAGTCGCACAAGCCGCTGCCGGCCGATGCCGCTGACTTCACGCTGTCGCGCCTGAACCGCCTGGACAACGCCAAGGGTGGCGAGTACGCCCAGAACGTGGCCAACGACATCCGCTCGACCATGCAGCAACACGCCGGTGTGTTCCGCACCCAGGCCAGCATGGACCAGGGTGTGGTCAAGATCGCCGAACTGCGCGAACGCGCCAAGGCCGTGGGCCTGGCCGACAACTCGAAGGTGTTCAACACCGCGCGCATCGAAGCGCTCGAAGTCGACAACCTGATCGAAGCCGCTCAAGCGACCATGGTTTCGGCTGCCGCTCGTCGTGAATGCCGTGGCGCCCACACCGTGGACGACTACGAACATCCGGCCGATCACCCGACCGCTCCGCTGGGCCGCGACGATGCCAACTGGATGAAGCACACCCTGTGGCACAGCGCTGGCAACAACCTGACCTACAAGCCTGTGAACCTGAAGCCGCGCTCGGTTGAGTCCGTGCCGCCCAAGGTCCGCACGTTCTGATTCCGTCCTGCACGAAAGCCCACGATATGACGAAACGTACTTTTCAGATCTACCGCTACGACCCGGACAAGGACGCCAAGCCCTACATGCAGACCATCGAGATCGAACTCGACGGTCACGAACGCATGCTGCTGGACGCCCTGATCAAGCTCAAGGCGCAGGACCCGACCATCTCCTTCCGCCGCTCCTGCCGCGAAGGCGTGTGCGGTTCGGACGCCATGAACATCAATGGCAAGAACGGTCTGGCCTGCCTGACCAACATGAACACGCTCAAGGGCACCATCGTCCTGAAGCCGCTGCCAGGCCTGCCGGTCATCCGCGACCTGATCGTGGACATGACCCAGTTCTTCAAGCAGTACAACTCGATCAAGCCGTACCTCATCAACGACAACGTGCCGCCCGAAAAGGAACGCCTGCAGTCGCCCGAGGAACGTGACGAGCTGAACGGCCTGTACGAGTGCATCTTGTGCGCCAGCTGCTCCACCAGCTGCCCCAGCTTCTGGTGGAACCCCGACAAGTTCGTCGGTCCCGCTGGCCTGCTGCAAGCCTACCGTTTCATCGCGGACAGCCGCGACGAAGCCACCGGCGCGCGCCTGGACAACCTGGAAGACCCGTACCGTCTGTTCCGCTGCCACACCATCATGAATTGCGTCGACGTCTGCCCCAAGGGCCTGAACCCGACCAAGGCGATTGGCAAGATCAAGGAACTGATGGTCCGTCGGGCCGTTTGATTGATTACTGGCATGAAACTTGATCTGCCAAGCCATCTGGGAGACGACGGTGAGCTCGTCGGCCGCGCTGCAGGAGAGCCCCTGGACGCGCGTGCCTACAGCAAGCTGCAGTGGCGTTGCCGCCGCGGCCTGCTGGAGAACGACCTGTTCATCGAGAAGTTCTTTGCCCGGCACGGCCAACACCTCACGGTGGGCCATGCCCGGGGAATGTACGCGCTGATGGATTTGGCAGACAACGACCTCCTTGACCTGCTGTTGCGCCGCAAGCAGCCGGAAGGACCGTTGGACACGCAAGAAGTTCGTGAGGTTCTGGCCCTGCTGGTGCCCTGAGATCCCTCAGGCACCGACCGACCAGCGCCCCACCGGAAGATGGGCAAATTACCATAGGAAAAGTGAATATGAAGCTAGCTGACAATAAAGCCACCCTGTCGTTCAGCAACGGCAGCCCCAGCGTCGACCTGCCGGTTTACCACGGCAACATTGGCCCGGACGTCATCGACATCCGCAAGCTGTACGCGCAAACGGGCATGTTCACTTATGACCCCGGCTTCCTGTCGACGGCCTCGTGCCAATCGGCCATCACCTACATCGACGGTGACAAGGGCGAGTTGCTGTACCGCGGCTACCCCATCGAGCAACTCGCCGTGAACTGCGACTTCCTCGAAACCTGCCACCTGCTGCTGTACGGTGAACTGCCGAACGCCAGCCAAAAGGCTGACTTCACGAACCGCGTGACCCAGCACACCATGGTGAACGAGCAGATGCAGTTCTTCCTGCGTGGCTTCCGCCGTGACGCGCACCCGATGGCTGTGCTGACGGGTCTGGTGGGTGGTCTGTCGGCCTTCTACCACGACAGCACCGACATCAACAACCCGGAACACCGTGAAATCGCGGCCATCCGCTTGATCGCCAAGCTGCCGACCCTGGTCGCCATGGCCTACAAGTACAGCATTGGCCAACCCTTCATGTACCCGAAGAACTCGCTGAGCTACGCCGGCAACTTCCTGCACATGATGTTCGCCACGCCCTGCGAAGAGTACAAGGTCAACCCGGTCATCGAAAAGGCCCTGGACCGCATCTTCATCCTGCACGCTGACCACGAGCAAAACGCCTCCACCTCGACCGTGCGCCTGTGCGGTTCGTCGGGCACCAACCCGTTCGCCGCCATCGCTGCGGGCGTGGCCTGCCTGTGGGGCCCCGCTCACGGTGGCGCCAACGAAGCCTGCCTGAACATGCTGGAAGAAATCCAAGCCATGGGCGGTGTGGCCAAGGTCGGCGAGTTCATGGAAAAGGTCAAGGACAAGAACTCGGGCGTGCGCCTGATGGGCTTTGGCCACCGCGTCTACAAGAACTACGACCCACGCGCCAAGCTGATGCAGGAAACCTGCAACGAAGTGCTGCAAGCCCTGGGCCTGGAAAACGACCCGCTGTTCAAGCTGGCCAAGGAACTCGAGCGCATCGCGCTGGAAGACGACTACTTCGTGTCGCGCAAGCTGTACCCGAACGTCGACTTCTACTCGGGCATCGTGCAACGCGCCATCGGCATCCCGGTCAGCCTGTTCACCGCGATCTTCGCGCTGGCCCGCACCGTGGGCTGGATTGCCCAACTGAACGAAATGATCGGCGACCCCGAGTACAAGATCGGCCGTCCGCGTCAGCTGTTCACCGGCTCGCCGCGCCGCGACGTCAAGCCCCTGGGCCAACGTTGATCCTGGCCCTGCACTGAGCGCGCCCGCGCGGCTCAGTGCCCTGGCCCCAAGCCCGCCTCTGGCGGGCTTTTTTCATGGTGCGGCGCGGGTGCCCCGCGCGCCCTCCCGGTTCAGGTCCGGCCAGGCTCGGCGGCCGCGCCGCCGAAGCGCTCGCGGTAGGCCTGAGGGGTGATGCCCAGGCGGCGCAGAAACAGGTGCCGCAAGGCCTGCTCCGACTGAAAGCCGACCTGGGCCGCGATGGTCTTGAGCGGCAGGTTGTTGGCCTCTTCGAGGCGACGGCGCGCGCCTTCCAGGCGGGCTGTCTCGATGAACTCGGACGGGCTGCTGCCGCACTCCTGCAAGAACACGCGGCGGAAATTGCGTTCGCTCATGGCCGCCCGGGAGGCCAGTTCCCCCAGGCTGATGGCTTGGTCCAAGTGCGACAGGATCCAGGTCTGCACTTCGCGGATGCCCGGGTGGCGGGTGGCCTGGCTGGCCAGGTGCATGCTGAACTGCGACTGCCCGCCGGGGCGCTTGAGGTACATCACCAGGTCGCGCGCCACCTCCAGCGCCAGGGTGCGGCCGAAATCCTCCTCCACCAAAGCCAGCGCCAGGTCGATGCCGGCGGTCACGCCGGCCGAGGTCCAGAACTTGCCGCTGTGCACGTAGATCGCATCGGGGTCCACCTGCACCGCAGGGTAACGCTGCTGTAACAGGTCGGTAACGCTCCAATGGGTGGCGGCGGCGCGGCCGTCCAGCAGGCCCGCGGCGGCCAAGAAAAAGCTGCCAGAACACAGGGCCACCAGGCGTTTGAGCTGGGGCGCCACCGTCTGCGCCCAGTGCACCAGGCCCGGTGAGGCGGCCAAGGCGCGCTCGATCTCGCGCGAGCCCACGATCAGCGCCGTGTCCGGAGCCGCCCCCTGCCCCACCACCTGGGTCGCCTCCAAGGACATGGCCGTGTCCGATCGCACCAGGCCCAGCGCCTCGGCAGCCACCGAGACCACATAACCAGGCCCCTGCCCGCGGCGCGCGAGGTGCACGTTGGCGTAGTCAAACACCGACAGCGGGCCCACGGCCTCCAAAGCCTTGAAGCCGGGGTAGACCACGATCTGGACGGTCTGCGGGGGGAGCGAAACGGGGGACGAAGTCATGTCGGGGCAAAGCATCAAACAAGGCAGGCGGTCACAGCGAATGTCAGCGGCCAATCTGGCGCCGCCAACGGCCAAATTGTGAGGCACAGCCGACCCCTTGGTTTCCAAGGCCTTGTCACTCCGCTAGAGTGCGCGCCAAGGCATCCGATCTGCGATGCCAGCAACTTCCGCAGAAAGCACTCCCCATGAAAACCCGCGCCGCCGTCGCCTGGCAAGCAGGCCAACCCCTGACCATTGAAACCGTGGACCTGCAAGGCCCAAAGTTCGGTGAAGTCCTGGTCGAGATCAAGGCCACGGGCATCTGCCACACCGACTACTACACCCTGTCGGGTGCCGACCCGGAAGGCATCTTCCCGGCCATCCTGGGCCACGAGGGCGCCGGTGTGGTGGTTGACGTCGGCCCCGGGGTCACCACGCTCAAGAAGGGCGACCATGTGATCCCGCTCTACACCCCCGAATGCCGCCAGTGCAAGTTCTGCCTGAGCCGCAAGACCAACCTGTGCCAGCTCATCCGCGGCACCCAGGGCAAGGGCCTGATGCCCGACGCCACCAGCCGCTTCAGCCTGGACGGCAAGCCGATCTTCCACTACATGGGCACCAGCACCTTCAGCAACTACACCGTGGCCCCTGAGATCTCGCTGGCCAAGATCCGCGAGGACGCCCCCTTCGACAAGGTCTGCTACATCGGCTGCGGCGTCACCACCGGCATCGGGGCGGTGCTGTTCACCGCCAAGGTGGAAGCCGGCGCCAACGTGGTGGTGTTTGGTCTTGGCGGCATCGGCCTGAACGTGATCCAGGGCGCCAAGATGGTCGGGGCGGACAAGATCATCGGGGTCGACATCAACCCGGCCCGCCAGGAAATGGCGCGTCAGTTCGGCATGACCCACTTCATCAACCCCAAGGAAGTGCCCAATGTGGTGGACGCCATCGTGCAACTCACCGACGGCGGCGCCGACTACAGCTTCGAGTGCATTGGCAACACCAAGGTGATGCGCGACGCGCTCGAGTGCACCCACAAGGGCTGGGGCCGCAGCATCATCATCGGCGTGGCCGAGGCCGGCGCCGAGATCAGCACCCGCCCCTTCCAGCTGGTGACGGGCCGCAAGTGGGAAGGCTCGGCCTTTGGCGGCGCGCGCGGCCGCACCGACGTGCCCAAGATCGTCGACTGGTACATGGAAGGCAAGATCAACATCGACGACCTGATCACCCACACCATGCCGCTCGAGGACATCAACAAGGGCTTTGACCTGATGAAGCGCGGCGAGTCGATCCGCGGCGTCGTCATCTACTGAGCCCGACCGCGACCATGAGCCAGCCCATGCCCCTTCAAGTCCTGAGCCAGCACGCCTGCTTTGGCGGCACCCAAACCTTCTACCAGCACGCCTCGACCGAAATCGGTTTGCCGATGCGCGTGGGGGTCTACCTGCCGCCCCAGGCCCAGCAGGGCCCGGTGCCCGCGCTGCTGTACCTGGCGGGCCTGACCTGCACCGAAGAAACCTTTGCCATCAAGGCCGGGGCGCAACGGGTGGCGGCCGAACTGGGCCTGGCCCTGATCAGCCCCGACACCAGCCCGCGCGGGGCTGGGGTGCCGGGCGAATCGGATGCCTGGGACCTGGGCGTGGGCGCAGGCTTCTACCTCGATGCCACCGAGGCCCCGTGGGCCCCGCACTGGCGCATGGAAAGCTACCTGCTGCGCGAGCTGTTGCCCCTGCTGAGCCAGCACCTGCCCATCGACGGGCAACGCCTGGGCATCACGGGCCACTCGATGGGCGGCCACGGCGCGCTGACCTTGGCGCTGCGCCACCCGGGACGCTTCAAGTCGCTGTCGGCGCTGGCGCCCATCTGCGCGCCCACGCGCTGCCCCTGGGGCGAAAAGGCCTTCACGGCCTACCTGGGCAGCCACCGCAGCGCCTGGGTCGGTCATGACGCCTGTGAGCTGCTGGCCACGCGCGGCGAAGCCCTGCTGAACCAGCCGATCCTGGTGGACCAAGGCCTTCATGACAAATTCCTCGAAGAGCAATTGCACCCGCACCTGCTCGAGGCCGCATGCGCTCAGGTGGGCCAGGCCCTGACCCTGCGCCGCCACGCGGGCTACGACCACGGCTACTACTTTGTGGCCAGCGTGATCGAAGACCACCTGCGCCACCACGCGGCGCAACTCTGAGACCCGCCTCGGCCCGGGCTCAGCCCGCGCGCAGCGGCAGGGCAGGCGCGGCCAGGCTGGGGGCCAAAGGCCCTTTGGCCTCGGCGGTCTGCGGCACGTCATCGAACAAACCCGGCTGTCGCTGGGCCGCGTCGGGGTCGTGCACAAACTGACTCAGGTCGAGGGCGTGCCGCTCCAGGTTCAAGCCCAGGCGCGCACAGGCCTTGTGAAAGCGCTGGCTCAGCAGATCAGCCCACAGCCCCTGCCCCTTCATGCGGGTCTTGAAGTCGCTGCGGTAGTCCTGCCCGCCCCGAAAATCACGCACCCGCGCCATGACCCGTTCAGCCCGATCCGGGTAATGTTGCTGCAACCACTGCTGGAACAGCGGACTCAGCTCCCAGGGCAGGCGCAGCACGGTGTAGAAGGCCGACCGGGCCCCCACCGCGGCGGCCGCGGCCAACACCTGCTCCATGTCCTCGTTGAGGAATGGAATCTGCGGCGCCACACTCACCCCCACCGGAATGCCCGCCTCGGCCAGGGTCTGCAGGGTGCGCAGTCGCCGCTGCGGCGAAGCCGCACGCGGCTCCATGCGGCGCGCCAGGTCGCGGTCCAGGGTGGTGATGGTGATGTACACCGCCACCAGCCCTTGCCGGGCCAACGGCACCAACAGATCGAGGTCGCGCTCGACCAGGCTGGATTTGGTGATGATCGAAAACGGGTGGCGGTGGCGTTGGAACACCTCGATCAGGCGTCGCGTCAATTGCAGTTCACGCTCGACCGGCTGGTAGCAGTCGGTGGCGGAGCCCACATTCGTCAGTCGCGGTACATAGCTGGGGCGCGACAGGGCTTGCGCCAGCAAGCCGGGCAGCTGGTGCTTGGCCACGATCTGGGTCTCAAAGTCCAATCCCGGCGACAAACCCAGGTAGCTGTGGCTGGGGCGGGCGTAGCAGTAGCTGCAGCCGTGCTCGCAGCCCCGGTAGGGGTTGATGGCCTGGTCAAAGGCGATGTCGGGTGAGTCGTTGCGGGTCAGCGCGCTGCGCGTGGTCTCGGTCAGGATGCGCGTCGGCACGGCGCGTGGGGCCGGGGCCTCGGCCTCGTCGCCGGGCCAGCCGTCGTCCACCGCCTCGCGCTGATCGCGCTCAAAGCGGTGGGCCATGCCTTCGGCAGCGCCCCGCCCTTTGGGCGCGGCGGGCGGACGCGACACCCACACCGGCGCACTGAACTCTTCCATGGCCATCTCGAAACTGTATATTCATACAGTTTACTGAAAAGCCCCAGGGGCCGCAAACGCCCACCGGCGGGCCCACAGCACAACGCCCACCCGGCCGCTGGGCCAGGTGGGCGTTGAGGTCAACACAATCCGGCGAGGCCGGTGCGCAGGGGTGCGCCGTCGGACAGCCGCTGATCAGCCCAGCAGACGGGCCTTGGCTTCGGCGTATTCGCGCTTGAGCTGGGCCACCAGTTCGGCGGTGGTCTGCACCTTGTTGATGGCACCAATGCCCTGGCCGCAGCCCCAGATGTCCTTCCAGGCCTTCTTGGCGTCACCGCCGAAGTTCATCTTGCTGGGGTCGCTTTCGGGCAGGTTGTCCGGGTCCAGGCCCGCAGCACGGATGCTGGGCTTGAGGTAGTTGCCGTGCACGCCGGTGAACAGGTTGCTGTAGACGATGTCGTCCGAGTTGCATTCGACGATGGCCTGCTTGTAGGCATCGGCCGCGCGGGCTTCTTCGGTCGCGATGAAGGCCGAGCCCATGTAGGCGAAGTCGGCGCCCATGGCCTGGGCCGCCAGGATGGCACCGCCCGAGGCGATCGAACCCGACAGCGCCAGCGGGCCGTCGAACCATTGGCGGATCTCCTGGATCAGCGCAAACGGGCTCTTGGTGCCCGCATGGCCACCAGCCCCTGCGGCCACCGCGATCAGGCCGTCAGCGCCCTTTTCGATGGCCTTGTGGGCGAAGGCGTTGTTGATGATGTCGTGCAGCACCACACCGCCGTAGCTGTGGATGGCGTCGTTGACGTCGGTGCGGGCGCCCAGCGAGGTGATGATCACCGGCACCTTGTACTTGACGGCCATTTCAATGTCGTGCTCGAGGCGGTCATTGCTCTTGTGCACGATCTGGTTGATGGCAAAGGGCGCGGCAGGGTTGTCGGGGTTGGCCTGGTTGTAGGCGGCCAGGGTCTCGGTGATCTCGGCCAGCCACTCGTCCAACTGGGCGGCGGGGCGGGCGTTGAGCGCCGGCATGGAGCCGATCACGCCGGCCTTGCATTGCTCGATGACGAGCTTGGGGTTGCTGATGATGAACAGCGGCGAGCCGATGACCGGGAAGGACCGGTTGGCCAGCGCTGGGGGCAATTTCGACATGGTGTCTCCTCGATGGGTTTGAGGTTGATTTTTGTTCAGATGCCGCCCCGAGCCCTGTCCATCCCGGGACAGCGCTCGGAGCGCCCGGTCAGAAAGCCTCTGCGGCCAGGGCGTTGACGCTGTCCGCACCTTCCACGATGCTGTCGCGCAGACCCGGGGCCTTGCTCAGCAGGTGGTCGGCGTAGAAGCGCGCGGTGGCGATCTTGCTGCGCATGAAAGCCTCGTCCTGGCCCTGCGCGAGTTGGTCCTGCGCCACCAGCAAGGCACGGCCCAGCTGCCAGCCCGCGACCAGGTTGCCCGCCAGCATCAGGTAAGGCACCGAACCGGCAAACACCGCGTTCGGCGAAGCCTTGGTGTTGCCCGCCACGAAATCAACCACGTCGATGAAGGCCAGGCGAGCGGCCTGCAGGCGCTTGGCCACCGCCACCGCGGTGTCGCTGCCGCTGGCACGCAAGGCGGCCTCGGTCTGCTCGACCTGGGCCGCGATGGCCTTGGCGGTCTGACCACCGTCGCGGGCGGTCTTGCGACCCACCAGGTCATTGGCCTGGATGGCGGTGGTGCCTTCGTAGATGGTCAGGATCTTGGCATCGCGGTAGTACTGGGCGGCACCGGTTTCTTCGATGAAGCCCATGCCGCCGTGCACCTGCACGCCCAGCGACGTCACCTCGAGGCTCATCTCGGTGCTGTAGCCCTTGACCAGGGGCACCATGAACTCATAGAAGGCAGCGTTCTGCTTGCGCGTGTCGGCGTCGGGGTGGTGGTGGGCCGCGTCATAGGCGGCCGCGGCCACGCTGGCCATGGCACGGCAGCCTTCGGTGTAGGCGCGCATCGTCATCAGCATGCGCTTGACGTCGGGGTGGTGAATGATGGGCGCACTGGCGTTGATGCTGCCGTCCACCGGGCGGCTTTGCACGCGGTCCTTGGCGTACTGCACGGCCTTCTGATAGGCGCGTTCGGCCACCGCAATGCCTTGCACGCCCACGGCGTAGCGGGCGGCGTTCATCATGATGAACATGTACTCCAGGCCCCGGTTCTCCTGGCCCACGAGGTAGCCCACGGCGCCGCCATGGTCGCCGAACTGCAGCACCGCCGTGGGGCTGGCCTTGATGCCCATCTTGTGCTCGATGCTCACGCAGTGCACGTCGTTGCGCGCACCCAGGCTGCCATCGGCATTGACCAGGAACTTCGGCACCACGAACAGGCTGATGCCCTTCACGCCCTCGGGCGCGCCCTGCACGCGGGCCAGCACCAGGTGCACGATGTTCTCGGCCATGTCGTGCTCACCGTAGGTGATGAAGATCTTGGTGCCAAAGACCTTGTAGCTGCCGTCGGCCTGGGGCTCGGCGCGGGTGCGCACCAGGGCCAGGTCGGAGCCCGCTTGCGGCTCGGTCAGGTTCATGGTGCCGGTCCATTGGCCCGAGACCAGCTTTTCAAGGTAGATGGCCTTGAGCTCGTCGCTGCCCGCGGTCAGCAGGGCCTCGATGGCGCCGTCGGTGAGCAGCGGGCACAGTGCAAAGCTCATGTTGGCCGAGTTGAGGATTTCGGTGCAGGCCGCGCCGATGGTCTTGGGCAGGCCCTGGCCGCCAAAGTCCACCGGGTGCTGCAGGCCTTGCCAGCCGCCTTCGGCGTACTGCTTGAAGGCTTCCTTGAAACCCGGGGTGGTGGTGACCACGCCGTCTTTCCAGCTTGACGGGTTCTTGTCGCCTTCCCAGTTCAGCGGCGCGATCACGCCCTCGTTGAGCTTGGCGCATTCCTCGAGCACCGCCTGGGCGGTCTCCAGACCCGCGTCCTCAAAACCGGGGATGCTCGCCACCTGGTCGATGCCAGCCAGGTGCTCGATGTTGAACAGCATGTCCTTCAGGGGGGCCGTGTAACTCATGTTGATGTCTCCAGATATGAAAAAGGCATCGCGAACGATGCCCAAGTGCCTGCTACTTTGTTCAGCGGGTCACGCCCGTGCTTTACAGCGCGGCCACCAGTTCCGGCACCGCCACGAACAGGTCCGCCTCCAGACCGTAGTCGGCCACGCTGAAGATCGGGGCTTCCGGGTCCTTGTTGATCGCCACGATCACCTTGCTGTCCTTCATCCCCGCCAAGTGCTGGATCGCCCCCGAGATGCCGCAGGCGATGTACAGGCTCGGCGCCACGATCTTGCCCGTCTGCCCCACCTGCAGGTCGTTGGCCGCGTAGCCCGCGTCCACCGCCGCACGGCTGGCCCCGATGGCCGCGCCCAGCTTGTCGGCCAGCGGCGTCATCACTTCGTTGAACTTCTCGCTGCTGCCCAGCGCCCGGCCGCCCGACACAATGATCTTGGCTGCCGTCAGTTCGGGGCGGTCGCTCTTGGCGATCTCGCTGCCCACGAAGGCGCTCTTGCCGCTGTCGGCCGCGGCCGCGATGGTCTCGATGGCCGCGCTGCCGCCGGTGGCCGCTGCCGCGTCAAAGCCCGTGCCGCGCACCGTGATCACCTTGGTGGCGTCCGTGCTTTGCACCGTAGCGATCGCGTTGCCTGCGTAGATCGGGCGCTCGAAGGTGTCGGCGCTGATGACCTTGCTGATTTCGCTGACCTGCGCCACGTCCAGCTTGGCGGCCACGCGCGGCGCGGCGTTCTTGCCCCCGGCGGTGGCCGGGAACAGGATGTGGCTGTAGTTGGCGGCAATCGCCAGCACCTGGGCGGCCACGTTCTCGGCCAGGCCGTGGCCCAGGGCTTCGCTGTCGGCGTGGATCACCTTGCTGACGCCTGCGATCTGCGCGGCTTGGGCCGCAGCAGCAGCGGCGTTGTGGCCGGCCACCAGCACGTGCACGTCGCCACCGGCTTGCAGCGCGGCGGTGACGGTGTTCAGGGTCGCGCCCTTGATGCTTTGGTTGTCGTGTTCGGCAATAACAAGTGCGGTCATGGTCAGATCACCTTGGCTTCAGTTTTCAGTTTGTTCACGAGGGTGGCCACGTCGGGCACCTTGATGCCAGCGCCGCGCTTCGGCGGCTCGCTGACCTTGAGGGTCTTCAGTCGCGGGCTGACGTCCACACCCAGGTCCTCGGGCTTGACGGTCTCCAGCGGCTTCTTCTTGGCCTTCATGATGTTGGGCAGCGTCACGTAGCGCGGCTCGTTCAGGCGCAGGTCGGTGGTGATGACGGCCGGGATCGACAGGCTCAGGGTTTCCAGGCCGCCGTCGATTTCACGCGTGACGTTGACCTTGTCGCCGGCCACTTCGACCTTGCTGGCGAAGGTGGCCTGGGGCAGGTCGGCCAGGGCCGCCAGCATCTGGCCGGTCTGGTTGGCGTCGTCGTCAATGGCTTGCTTGCCCAGGATCACCAGGCCCGGTTGCTCCTTGGCCACCAGGGCGTTCAAGAGCTTGGCCACGGCCAGGGGCTGCAGTTCAGCGTCGGTCTCGACCAGGATGGCGCGGTCGGCACCGATGGCCATGGCCGTGCGCAGGGTCTCCTGGCACTGGGTCACGCCGCAGCTCACCGCGATCACCTCGGTGGCCACGCCTTTTTCCTTCAGGCGCACCGCTTCTTCGACGGCGATCTCGTCAAAGGGGTTCATGCTCATCTTGACGTTGGCGATGTCCACACCCGTGTTGTCCGACTTGACCCGGACCTTCACGTTGTAGTCCACCACACGTTTGACGGGGACCAAAACCTTCATTGCTGCGGCTCCAAAATTGGTTAATTGAATTGACGTGCACGTAAACCAAATGATTCTATGCGCCCCAGCGCCACGCTGCCAACAACCCTTCCGAAGGGCTCGTGTCAGGGGCTTGGATCCAGCCTAGAATTCAAAAAAGTACGACCGTGCTTTTTTCTGATTATAAGGGACGCTCGGGCCGGTTCGTCAAAAGATCACCCACCCATCTGGAAGGCCATTCGGCGCGCCTGCGGCCGTCGCAGGCGCGACGGCACGGGGCCCTCCCCCGCAGGGCCCTGACGGGCGCGATGGCGCGCCGGGAAACGATGAAGAAAGGGACCCGGGCCGGCTCAGGCGCGGGCTTGCGCTTGCTGCGCGGCGGCTTCGATGGCCGCTCGACCGGGTTCGTCGGTGGAGTCGAACAGACTCAACAGGCGCAGGTGGCGCGCCGACAGGCCCGCCGCACTGAGGGCGCGCTGACCGGTGACCACATAGAGCACGTCCAGACCCGAACCGGCCCACACCGCGAGGGCGTCCGAGGCCACCTGCCCGGCGCCGGATTCCCAGTTGAACATGGTCTTGCGCGTGACCGGGACCAAGGCGGCAAAGTCACTCTGGCTGAACCCGAGGCGCTCACGCTCCTGACGCAATCTGATGCCTGCACCCACCATGATGGACCTCCCGATCTGTCGTTCAATCTCGTCACCGAGCACCGCCCTCAGGCCGGGCTGCTGGCTGGCTTCTGGGCCCCCGCGGCCGGTGCTGCCGGCGCAACAGGGACTGGCGGCAGCACGGCGCCGCCCCCTTGCACATGCAAAACCCGCTGAGGGAACGGCAACTCCACCCCCGCAGCGCGCAACCCCGCCAGCACCGCAAGGTTCACATCCGAGCGGATGTTGAATTGCCCCTTGGAGGGGTCGGCAATCCAGAAGTGCAGGCTGAACTCCAGCCCATCGGCAGCAAAGTTGAGCAGGTAGGCGATGGGCGCCGGGTCCTTGAGCACCCGCTCCTGGGCCAGGGCCGCGTCGCGCATGACCTGCTGCACCAGCTGCACATCGCTGTGGTACGCCACCACCACATTGGTGCTCATGTTGAAGCGCTGATCGTAGGCGGAGAGGTTCTCCACCCGCTGCGCCACCATGGTCTCGTTGGGCACGATGGATTCTTTGCCGTTCGGGGCCCGGAGCAAGGTGTAGCGGGTCTTGATGTCGGTGATCTGCCCTTCAAAGTTGTCCACCCGCACGTTGTCGCCGATGCGCAGCGAGCGCTCGAGCAAGATCACAAAGCCGCTGACGTAATTGGCTGCGAGCTTTTGCAAACCGAAGCCCAGCCCCACCCCGACGGCCCCGCCCAGGACCGACAGCGCGGTCAGGTCCACCCCCACCGCAGACAGGCCAAACAACAGGCCCAGCAACAGCAGGGCGGCGCGCATGGCGTTGACCGCCACGCGCCGCATTGACAGGTCGGAGATCGAGGGCATCAGTACCTGGCGCTCCAGCGTCGACGACACCCACAAGGCGACCACCAGCACCAGACCCGAAGACAGCACGCCCTCGATCAAGGTGCGCAGCGTCACCGTGGTCTTGCCAAAGGTGAGGTGGATGCTTTCCAGCTCGGCCAACACCGAGGGCAGCAAGCCAGTGATCCACAGCACCGCCACCCCCCAGGCCAGCCAGGACACCAGGCGCTCGAGCAGGCGCATGGGCCCGGAACTGGGAAAGGCCGCGGACAGCACGCGTGCGAAGAACCGGATCACCGCCAGCGACACCAGGATCGGGATCGCGGCCTTGAGGATGAACACCGGCTGGTGGTGCCCCACCACGACCCGGGCCGCGTACACCAGCGCCAGTGACAGCAGCGGGAACATCAAACCATCGAAGGTGCTGCGGCCAAACCAGACCGATTCGGGCTTGGCGCCCGCTCGGCGCCCGACCCACACGGTGCTGCCGTAAGCCACCGCCAGGCTGACGAGCACGCAGATCAGCTCAATCCAGGCGGCCGAGTCGCGGAACTCCGCCTGCAAATTCTCCAAAAACTCCATGAACAGTTCACTCTCCACTGAGGGGCCACACCGGAGCCCGCTTTTCCAAAAAAGCCAGCGCCCCCTCTTGGGCCGCTGGGTCCATCATGTTGACAGCCATGGTCTGCGTCGCCATCTGGTAGGCCGCCGCCTGGCCCGCCTCGCGCTGCCGGTAGAACAAGGCCTTGCCCCAGGCCAAAGCCGCGCGGGGCTTGTCGAGCAGGCTGTTGAGCAGAGTCGCCAGCACGGCATCAAGTTCCTCGGGTGCCGCCACCCGGTTCACCAGGCCACTGGCCAGGGCCTCCTCGGCGCCGATGAAATCGCCCGTGAACAGCATCTCCAGGGCCTTCTTGGCCGGCAGGTTGCGTGACAGGGGCACGGCCGGCGTGGCGCAAAACAGGCCATAGCGGATGCCGCTGGTGGCAAAGCGCGCCTCGGTGCTGGCCACCGCAAGGTCACACTGGGCCACCAACTGGCAGCCCGCGGCCGTGGCCAGGCCCTGCACCCGGGCCACGACGGGCACGGGCAAGGCCTGCAAACGGTTCATGAACCGCGTGCACTGGTCGAACAGCGCCTGGTGGTCCGCCTGGGTCAGCCCGGGCTGGGCCATGGCTTTGAGGTCATGGCCTGCACAAAAGGCCGGGCCTTCGGCGGCCAAGACCAAGACGCGCAGGCCCGGGTCCTGCTCGGCCTGGTCCAGCGCCCTCTGCAGCGCCTGCAGCATGTCGGCACTCAGCACATTGAAGCGCGTGGCTTGTTGCAGCGTCAGGGTCAGCACCCCGCGCGCGTCGCGGTCCACGCGCAGCAGGTTGGAGGGGTCGGTTTGGCGGGGGTCCATGGCCCTATTTGACACCATGCCCCGGGCGATCACACGTCGGCCAGCACCCGCAGGTGGGCTTCCACGCTGCGCGCCAACGCCTGCGGGTTGTAGCCACCCTCGAGGCAGGACACGATGCGACCGTTCGAGAAGCGCCGTGCGATGTCCTTGATGCGGTAGGTGATCCAGGCAAAGTCCTGCTCGGTCAGGCCCATCTGGCCCATGTCGTCCTCGCGGTGGGCGTCAAAGCCGGCACTGACAAAGATCATCTCGGGCTTGAAGGCCTCGAGCCGCGGCATCCACATCATCTCGATGATCTCGCGCAGCTCCATGCCCCGGGTGTAGGCCGGCACAGGCACGTTGAGCATGTTGGCCGCCGGGCTCTGGTCGCCCGAATACGGGTAGAACGGGTGCTGGAAAAAGCTCACCATCAGGGCCCGAGGGTCGCCGCTGAGGATGTTCTCGGTGCCATTGCCGTGGTGCACGTCGAAGTCGACCACCGCCACCCGCTTCAGGCGGTAGCGCTCCAGCGCGTAGCGCGCCGCCACCGCCACGTTGTTGAAAAAGCAAAAGCCCATGGCCTTGTCACGGCAGGCGTGGTGGCCTGGCGGGCGCACGGCGCAAAAGGCGTTCTCGAGTTCGCCGGCCATCACGGCATCGGTGGCCGCCAGCGCGGCCCCCGCCGCGCGCAAGGCGGCTTGCCAGGTGTGGGCGTTGATGGCGGTGTCCTGGTCGAGCTGGGCGTGCTCAGGGCCGCCCGCCGCGATCTCGTCAACCAGTCGGTCGGTCAGCCCCCGCAGGGCCGCGATGTGCATGCGGTCGTGGGCCAGTTCGATGTCGGCCAGGGCGGCGGTGGGGGCTTCACGGCGCTCCAGGGCGTCGCTGACCCCGGTCATCAAAAGGCGGTCCTCGATGGCGTCCAGCCGGGCGGGGCATTCGGGGTGGTCGTGTCCCATGTCGTGCTTCCAACAGTCACGATGGGTGTAGTAACCGGTTTTATTCACAGTGGCTCTCATGTCTCTCGTTTTTCGGCTAACGTCTCGGCCCATGCACACACCACAAAAACTCAAGGCCTTGCTGGATCAGCTTAACACGGTGATTGCGGGCAAGGCCCAGCAGGTTCAAGACAGTGTGGCCTGCCTGCTGGCAGGCGGTCACCTGCTGATCGAGGATGTGCCCGGGGTCGGCAAAACCACCTTGGCCCACGCCCTGGCGCGCAGCTTTGGCTTGCAGTTCTCGCGCGTGCAGTTCACCGCCGACCTCATGCCCAGCGACCTCACCGGGGTCTCGGTGTACGAGCGGGCCAGCGAGTCGTTTGTGTTCCACCCCGGTCCGGTGTTTGCGCAGGTGCTGTTGGCTGACGAGATCAACCGCGCCAGCCCCAAGACCCAGAGCGCCCTGCTCGAAGCCATGGAAGAACGCCAGGTCACGGTGGAGGGCGCCACGCGCGCCCTGCCCGAGCCGTTTTTTGTGATCGCCACCCAAAACCCGCTCGACCAGCTGGGCACTTTTGCCCTGCCCGAGTCCCAGCTGGACCGGTTCCTGATGCGCATCTCGCTGGGTTACCCCGACCGCCCCGCCGAACGCGCCCTGCTGGCTGGCCAGGACCGGCGCGACCTGCTCGACCAACTGCCGGCCCAGCTCAGCCTGGCCGAGCTGCGGCAACTGCAGCAACAGGTGCTGGCGGTGCACGCCTCAGAGCCCTTGCTGGATTACCTGCAAGACCTGCTGGCGGCCACCCGCAACGGGCGCTGGTTTGTGCAGGGGCTGTCGCCCCGCGCCGGCATTGCGATCCTGCGCGCAGCCAAAGCCCAGGCCTTGCTGGCCGGCCGCGACTACGTGGCGCCCGACGATGTTCAGGCCATCCTGCCGCAAGCCGCGGCCCACCGGCTGGTGCCCACCCAGCACGCGGGCCGGGGCGCGCTGGACCAGGTGCGGGCCCTGCTGGAGGCGGTGCCCCTGCCATGAGCCCCGCGCCCGCCGAGCCCGCCTCCCGCCACCCGCTGCGGCGCCTGCGCGAGCGCATGCGCCAGTGGTGGCACAGCCGGCTGCCGCGCAGCGACCACCTCACGCTGACCCAACGCAACGTCTACATCCTGCCCACCCGACCGGGGCTGATGCTGGCCACCACGCTGCTGGTGCTGCTGGTGGCGTCGATCAACTACCAGCTCAACCTGGGCTACCTGCTGACCTTCCTGCTGGCCGGTTGTGCCTTGGCGGGCATGCACATTGGGCATGCCACGCTGCGCGGCCTGCAACTGCAGTTGCTGCCGCCCAGCGCGCAGTTCTGCGGCCAGGCGCTGCGCCTGGACGTGCTGCTGAACAACCCGCGGCGAGCGCCCCGCCACGGCCTCGGCATGCGCCTGGCCGGGCAGCAGGACTGGGTCTGGACCGACGTGCCGGGCCAAGGCCAAGCCCCCCTGCAACTGGCTTTCCTGCCCACCCGGCGGGGTCTGCAAAACGTCCCGGTGCTGAACATCGAAACCCGCTTCCCGCTGGGCACCTTCCGGGTCTGGGCGATCTGGCGGCCGGCCGCCCAGGTGCTGATCTACCCCCAGCCCGAAGCCCACCCGCCCCCGCTGCCGCCCGGCGAACCGCGCTCGGGCCCGCCGGGCCATGCCACCCAGGCCGGCCGGGGACAGGACTTTGAAGGCGTTCGCCCCTACCGGCGCGGCGACAGCCTCAAACAAGTGGTCTGGAAGAAAACCGCCACCGCGCTGGCCACCGGCTCCAGCGCCCTGGTCAGCCGCGACAGCGAACACCAACAACCCGCCGAGTTGTGGCTGGACCAGCGCCCCCTGGTGTCGCTGGCGCCCGAAGCCCAGTTGTCACGGCTGTGCGCCTGGGTCCTGCAGGCCGAGCAGCAGGGCCTGGACTATGGCCTGCGCCTGCTGGGCCAGGAGATTGCCCCCGGCCAAGGCGCGGCCCACCAACAACGCTGCCTGGAGGCCCTGGCGCTGTGCTGACCCCCTGGAACACCCTGCCGCGCGAGAGCCGCGACACCCTCTTCCTGCTGGCCGTGGTGGGCTGGGTGATCCTGCCCCATGTCGGCCACCTGCCCTGGTGGACCCCCTGGCTGGCGGCCGCGGCCCTGGGCTGGCGGGGCTGGCTGGCCTGGCACAGCCGGCCCCTGCCCTCGCAGCGCTGGCGCATCGGTTTGCTGCTGCTGGTCATGGGAGGCACCTGGTTCAGCCACCAGACCTTGCTGGGGCGCGACGCCGGCGTGACGCTGGTGGTCGCCCTGCTGACCCTCAAGACACTGGAGTTGCGGGCGCGGCGCGACGCGTTTGTGGTGTTCTTCCTGAGCTTCTTCACGATGCTCACGCACTTCTTTTTCTCGCAATCGCTGCCCATCGCCGCGGCCATGCTCGTTGGCCTGCTGGGTTTGCTGACCGCGCTGATCAACGCCCACCTGCCCGTGGGCCGCCCCTCGCTGGCCACCGCGGCGGGCCTGGCGCTGCGCATGAGCCTGCTCGGCGCGCCGGTGATGGTCGCGCTGTTCCTGTTGTTTCCCCGCATGGCGCCGCTGTGGGGCCTGCCCTCGGATGCCTTGAGCGGCCGCAGCGGGCTGTCGAACCGGCTCGAGGTCGGCAAGCTCAACAACCTGGCGCTGGACGACAGCATTGCACTGCGGGTGCGCTTCGACAGCCCGCCGCTGCAAGGTGACCTGTACTTCCGGGGCCCGGTGTTCATCGACTTCGACGGCCGCGAATGGAAGCCCAGCGCCCCCGACAACCTGAGCAGTCAGGTGCTGCGCCGGCAAGCCCCCAGCAACCTGCAGGTCAGTGGCCCGGCGCTGAACTACGAGGTCACGCTGCAACCCCACAACCGCCCCTGGCTGCTGACCCTGGACGCCACCCCCGCCGCCCCCAAGGCCGGTGACCACGAGGCCTACATCACGCAGGAGCTGCAATGGATCACCCCGCGCCCGGTCAGCGACTTGCTGCGCTACCAGGCGGTGGCGTACCCGCAGTACCGCTACGGCCTCCAGGAGGGCCTGCTGCAGCGCGAGGTGGCCACCCGCTTGCCCACCGGGAAAAACCCACGCACCCTGCAACTGGCGATGGACATGCGGCGCGACCCGCGCTGGGCCCAGGCCGATGCGCTGACGCTCAGCCAGGCGGTGCTGCAGCGGCTGTCCCAAGGCGGCTACACCTACACCCTCGAGCCCGGCGAGTACGGCCAGCACACCGCCGATGAGTTCTGGTTCGACCGCAAGCAAGGCTTTTGCGAGCACATTGCCTCGGCCTATGTGGTGCTGATGCGGGCGCTCGACGTGCCCGCCCGCCTGGTCACCGGCTACCAGGGCGGCGAGCGCAACACCCTCGATGGCTATTGGGTGGTGCGGCAAAGCGACGCCCACGCCTGGGCCGAGATCTGGCAGGCCGGACAAGGCTGGGTGCGGGTCGACCCGACGGGCGCGGTGATGCCGTCGCGCGTTGGCAGCCTGCAGCGCCTGCCCGCGCCGCGCAGCCTGGTCGGCACCGCCCTGGGCCAGGTCAGCCCGGGCCTGCTGCAGACCCTGCGCAGCGTCTGGGATGCCGGCAACAACCGATGGAACCAGTGGGTGCTGGGCTACACCCAAAGCCGCCAGTTGGACCTGCTCAAGCACCTGGGCTTCGAGTCCCCGAGCTGGCAAGACCTGATCCTGCTGCTGGGCGGTGGGCTCAGCGTGTCGGCCCTGGCAGGCCTGGCCTGGATAGGCTGGCAACGCCAACACCAAGACCCCTGGCTGGGGCTGCTGCACCGGGTCACGGAAGCCTTGCGCCAGCAGGGCCTGGCGCTGCCCCCTCAGATACCGCCCCGCGCGCTGGCCCGGGCCGTGCTGGCGGCACGGGGCGAAGCCGGCCGGCCCCTGCACGATTGGCTGCTGCAATTGGAGGCCCTGCGCTATGCCGCACCGGCCGCTGCAGCGCCACCCAGCACCGCGTCGCCAACCAGCGCGTCGCTGCGCGACCTCAGGCGCCGCCTGGGCCCCCTGTTACGCTCGCCAGCCCGCTGACAGCGGCGACAATCTCCCCATGCAAGCCTTGATCCGAATGGCCCCCCTTTGGTTGGCCGCCTGCCTTCTGCCCGGCCTGGCCGGGGCCAACAACGCGCCGAGCCCGCCCAAGAAGAAAGCCGCGGCCTCGGCCCGTCCGGCCGCCAAGAAGCCAGCCCCCAAAACCGCAGCCACCGTGCAAGGCACCCAGTCCTATGCGCAGCGCGCCGACGCGATGACCTTCGCCGATGACCTGGCCGAACGCCGCCAGCTCGACCGCGACGGGCTGCGCCAGACCCTGAGCCAGGCCCGCCTGTTGCCCGGTGTGCCCAAGCTCATGCTGCCCCCGAGCCACCCGAGCGCCAAGAACTGGCAGGCCTACCGGGCACGCTTTGTGGAGCCGATCCGCATCGGTGCGGGCCTGCGCTTTTGGCAACAGCACCGCGCCAGCCTGGAGCGCGCGGAACAAACCTTTGGCGTGCCCGCGGCCATCATCGTCGGCATCCTGGGCGTGGAGACCATTTACGGCCAGCACATGGGCAACTACCGCGTGCTCGACGCGCTGGCCACGCTGGCCTTCGACTTCCCGGCCGCGCACCCCCGGGCGGCCGAACGTCAGGCCTATTTCCGCTCGGAGCTGGAGCACTTTCTGGCGCAGCACCAGCGCGCGGGCACCGACCCGCTGCGCCCCCGGGGCAGCTACGCGGGCGCCATGGGGCAGCCGCAGTTCATGCCCAGCAGTTGGGCGCGTTACGCCATCGACTTCGACGGCGACGGCCGCATCGACCTGTTCAACAGCGCCGACGACGCCATTGGCTCGGTGGCCAATTACTTCAAGGGCTATGGCTGGCAAACCGGACTGCCCACGCATTACCCGGTGCGGCTCGACGGCTCGGCCCAGGACAAGGAAGCCCTGCTGTTGCCCGACATCCTGCCCACCTTCAGTGTGACCAGCTTCACCGCCCGGGGCGCCGTGCTCAACGAAGCCGGCCAACGCCACCCCGGCGCACTGGCCCTGATTGAATTGCAGAACGGCGGTGCCGAGCCGAGCTACGTCGCGGGCACCGAAAACTTCTACGTCATCACGCGCTACAACTGGTCCAGCTACTACGCCATGGCCGTGATCGAGCTGGGCGAGGCCGTGGCCCAGGCCCTGCCCCGCTGACGCGGACCGGGCCACAGCGGCGCCGGACGCGCCAGGCGGCGTGGCCACAGGGCCACAGGGCCACAGGGCCACTGGGCCACTGGGCCGCGTGCCCGCGGGGCCCCCGGCTCAGCGGGGCCAGCGCAGGGTGCCGAAGCGACCCTGCTGGTAATCGCTGATGGCCTGCTGCATCTGCTCGCCCGTGTTCATGACGAACGGGCCCTGCTTGACCAGGGGCTCGCGCAACTGCAGGCCACCGAGCCAAATCAGGCGCGCCGGCCCGGCTGCACCGACCTGCAAGCACAAAGGCAACTCGGGCACCGAGGCCTCGGCGGACAAGGAAGCCCCCATCGCCTGGCCCGCATGCAGGGTCCAGGCGTGGTCGCCTTGCAGCACCGCCACCTCACCCGTCATCACATACAACATGCCGCCCCAGGCGGCTGGCAGCGCCAGGTTGAATCGGCTGCCCGCAGCCAGGGCCACGTCCAGCAGGCAAAACGGCTGGGGCAAGGCGGCCGTGGCGGGCGAGCTCAGGCCAAAGGCATCGCCCAGCACCACGCGCACGCGCTGGCCCGGCGCCTCGTACACCGGCACGTCCTCGGGTTCCAGGTGCACCACGCGCGGGGCCATGCGCTTCAGGCGGGCCGGCAGGTTGACAAAGATTTGCAGCGCGTGGACGTGGGGTGCCTCGCCCTCGGGCTGCTCGGTGTGGATGGCCCCGCGGCCCGCGGCCAGCCAATGCAGGGCCCCAGGGCGGATCGGTCCCTCGTGCCCCAGGGAGTCGTAGTTGACATGGGGCGAGGCGGATTCTTCCAGCACATACGTCACCGCCGACAGCCCCGCGTGCGGGTGTGGCGCGAAGGTGGGCTGGGTCATGTGGAAGTGGTCCAGCATCACCACCGGGTCTGCCCGCCCGCCAAACTGGCTTTCATCAAAATTCAAGGCCGTGAAACCCGTGCCGATGTGCAGCGGGCGCCCGTCCACCACGGGGGACAGGCTGAGTTCGTTCTTCATGCCGATTTCCTGCGGCCCGGCCGGGCCGCTGCAAAGTGAAATGCGCGATGCGCACCGCCAGACCTGTGGCGGGGCGCATCGCGCGGGATCCGCTTATTTGCGGGCGCCTTCGGTGACCTGCCACACCAAGGTGGCGAACGGCATGTCGAGTGCACCGTACACCTCATTGGCCTTGGGGTCCGCGTTGTCGGCCAGCATTTCCACCGCCGCGCTGGCGTAATCCATCACCGGCACGCCAGCCCCGGCCAGGCGGGCCAGCCCTGCCAGGCGCTTGTCGGCGGTGAAGGTGCCCGACGCATCGAGGATGACCCGCGCGTCGTACCCGGCCACCTTGGCGGACAAGGCTGGGTAGCAAGCGCAGATCTCCAGCGAGACCCCGGCCACCAGCAGCTGGCGGCGGCCGGTCTTGGCGATGGCGGCCGGGATGCGGGGGTCGTCCCAGGCGTTGATGGTGGTGCGCACGATCGGCTGCACACCCGGCACGGCGGCCAGCAGCTCCGGGATCACCGGGCCCCACATGCCATCGGTCATGGTGCCGGTGAGGATCACGGGCACCCCCAGGATGCGCGCGGCCTTGGCCAGCGCGACCACATTGTGTTTGAGCTCGCCCACCGTGATGTCGCGCACCCCGGTGTAGAGGCCCACCTGGTGGTCGGTCAGTAATAACACGGTGTTGTCGCGCTTGAGCATGCTCAGGAAGGCGTTGGATGGGGAAGAGGTCATGGCAGGGGATTCCGATTTGGGAGAGGCCGCGGAGACCGGGCCAGACAAAGCGGCAGACGCCAAGCCTGCCGCCATCGGGGCGAGCACGGCCGCACTGACCGCGCCGGTCCCTAGGAAGTGGCGTCGGCCCAAAGCGTTTTCTTGCATAGCGGTGTCCAGTCAGGTTACTAATGGTCAAACATGAAATATTTAGCAAATATTCCACATCAATCTATTTAAATTAATAGAAAGCACACTATGCGACCAAAATCGCATCCCCAGACGAACCAAAATCGCAAGCAACTGTTGCAAGCGCTGAACAATGTACGAATGGGCAGCGGCCCCAAACGGCCCAGACCGCCCTGAACAGCAGCGACCCGGGGCGGGTCGGGCGCCAGCAGCGGGCGGCCGCCAGGGCAGAACTGACGAGGCGCCCGCCAGTCCCACCGGGACGCCCCCCAGGGGACGGTGCAAGGCACCGCGTGAGGCAGGGATTGACTTTGGGGGCCGGCGCTGGGGGCTCCGCCGCCCGCCTGGGGGCGGCGACAGGCGAGGCTCGCGCGGTCGATCAGCGGCTGCTGGCGAGGTTGCGGCGCCGCTCCAGCGGGGCCTGGCGCTCGCGCAACCAGGGCTCCAACTGGGCCGCCGGCATGGGCCGGGCGAAGTAGAAGCCTTGCAGTTCGTCACAACCCAGGGCCTTGAGTTGCTCGCTGGCCTCGGCGGTTTCCACCCCCTCGGCCACCACCCCCAAGCCCAGGTTGTGGCCCAGGGCGATGATGGCGCGGGTGATCGACAGGTCCGCCGGGTCGCTGAGCAGGTCGCGCACAAACGATTGATCGATCTTCAGCTTGTCGATCGGGAAGCGCTTCAGGTAGGCCAGGCTCGAATACCCGGTGCCGAAATCATCGATCGACAACTGCACCCCCAGGGCCTTGAAGGCCTGCAGCAGCTCGCCCGAGGCGGCCGCGTTGTCCATGATTTGCGACTCGGTGATCTCTAGCTCCAGGCTTGCAGGCTCGATGCGGTTGGCCCGCAGGCAAGACTGCAGGTGGCCCACCAGGCCGGGGTCGTTCATCTGGGCCGCGGACAGGTTGACCGACACCACCATCGGCGGCAGGCCTGCGCGCCGCCAGCGGTCGATCTGCTCACAGGCCTGCTGGATCACCCACTGGCCGATCGGGTGGATCAGGCCGGTTTCCTCGGCCACCGGGATGAACCGCGCGGGTGACACCGCCCCCAGCACCGGGTGGTGCCAGCGCAGCAAGGCCTCCAGACCGACCACATTGAGGCTGCGCGCGTCGACCCGCGGCTGGTAGTGGACTGACATTTCCTGGTTCGCCAGGGCCAGGCGCAGGTACTGCTCGATCACCTGGCGCTCGCGCGTGTGCAGGTCGATCTCGGGCGTGAAAAAGCGCGCCGTGTCGCGACCGGCCGACTTGGCCTCGTACATGGCGGCGTCGGCTTGGCGCATCAGCTCGTCCAGGTCGGTGCTGTCGTCGGGGTACACCGCCACCCCCACACTGCAGGACACCTGCAGGTTGTGGCCCTCGATGTAATGGGCCTGGCGGATCTGTGGGATCAGGCGCCGCTCGACCACCCCACGCACCTCGTCGGGGTCACTGACCTTGCGCATGATGATCACGAACTCATCGCCGCCCAGGCGGCTGACGGTGTCGCCAACACGCACCGACTGGTTGAGTCGGTTGGCCACCGAGCGCAGCAGGCCGTCACCGATGTGGTGGCCCAGCGAGTCGTTGATGTTCTTGAAGCGGTCCAAGTCAATGAACAGCACCGCCACCCGCTCCCCCGTGGTCTGGGCGCTGGCCATGGCCTCGCGCAGGCGGGTCACGCACAGCGAGCGGTTGGGCAGCTCGGTCAGCACATCGTGCTCGGCCAGGAACTGAACCCGTGCCTCGGTGCGCTTGCGGTCGGTGATGTCCACCGAAATGCCGATGTAATGCGACACCTCGCCCTGGTGGGTGGCATCGCGCACCGACGAGATCATCAGCCAGGCGGGGTAGCTTTCGCCCGAGCGCTTGCGGAAGTGAACCTCGCCCTGCCACGACTCGCGCTCACCCAGGGCGGTGGCCAGCGACGGCGGCACGTTGGCGCTTTCTTCCAGCGCCAGCAGCAGGCCCAGCTGCTCGCCAATGACCTCGTAGTAGTCGTAGGAGGTGCTGCGACAGAAGGCGCGGTTGACACTGAGGATGCGCTGGTTCGCATCCATGATGAGGATGCCCTCGGACGAGGCCTCGAACACCTTGGCCCACAGCTCCAGCCGCTGCTCCATGAGCTTGAGCATGTTGATCGGGGTGAACGAGGTCAGCACCGCGTCCTGCCCCTGGAACTGCAGGCGGCGCGCCGACAGCACGGCCCAGGACGGGGCCTCACCGCCCTGCCAGCGCACCTCGAACTCATCGACCGCACCTTGGTCAGCCAGGCGCTGGAAGAAGCGGGCCCGCACGCCGGGCTCCAGCCCGCTGCGCCAGGGGTCGGCGGTGCGCCCGGCCAGCCAGGGCAAGGCCGGGGCATTGGCGTGCAGCACCTGGTGCTCGGGCACCGAGGTCACCACCATGGCGATCGGGATCGCCTCCACCATCTCCAGCTGGGTTTGCGCGGCCCGCGCACTGGCGGCCAGCTCTTGCTGGGTCAGGCGCTCACGGTCCAACTGGGCCAGCATGCCGTTGAAGGCCGTGACCAGTTGGCCAATTTCATCGCGGCTTTCCCACTGGGCGCGCCGGGTGTGGTCGCCTGTGCGCCGCACCTCGTCTGCCACCTGGGCCAGACCGCGCAAGGGCCGCGCGATCAGCTGCGCCACGGCGTAGACCAGGCTCAGGATGCAACCCAGCAGCAGCAGGGCGGTGCCCAGGTGCAGCCACATGCGGAAGTACAGGTTCTCGACCCGCAGCAAGAGTAGCCCGTTGAGGCTTTCCAGCACCTGGCGCCAAGCCACATCCAGCTCCTGGAAGGCCAGGCCGTGGGCCTGCTGGAAAGTCGCCAGCGTCAGACCCGACGCGCCCTCTTCGGACAGGCTGCGCACCGACGCCAGCAAACTGAGCAGGCTGTCGTTGAGCGCCTTTTTGCCGGGTCGCAGGGCATCGTTGAGCGGGGCCTTGCCCGCGGCCAGGGCTTGCTGGTAGTCCGAGTCGATGCCCAGGATGAGCGCGTCGATGCGCCCGGCCAGGATCAGCAGCTCGGTGCGTCGACCGCCCTGGCGCAAGGCCTCGGGCGACATGCCGTCCAGTGTGCGCGCCGTGTCGTGCAACACCTCCAGCAACTCCGGAAACCGCAGCACCCCCAGCGACATGGCGTAGTAACTGTCCAGGTCGGGGTCGAGGATGAGGTTGGACTGGTTGCCCACCGTGGTCAGCAACTCGCGCCCCTGGCGCGCCAGCCTGGACAAGGTGGCCTGGCGCTCCGGGCCCGCCGGCATCGCCTGCAACTGCCCCAGGGTTGTCATCCACGCCGCGCTGGCCTCGGTGGCCGCCAGGTCCTCGTCATGCTGCTGGCGCGTCGCCTCCATGCGCTGCCAGGCGTCCTGCGGGGGCGTCACGAGCGAGGCGCTGGCCCGGAACGGCGGCAGGAACAGGTCATGCACCCGGGTGCTGTACTGCACACCCACGATCTCCTTGCGCGTGAAGTCGATCGCCAGGTACTTTTCGTGGATCAGGATGCCGGACACATAGATCACGGCGGTCAGGTCCAGCAGGTAAATCAGCGTGAGCTTGCGCCCGACGCTCAGGCGCCCTAACCAGGCAATCAAGGGGCTGAACCAGCGCCAGGGTGAGGAGGTCATGATCAAGTGGGTTCAACCCCGTGGACCCACCCGCACGGCACCGGCACGCCCCCGGTCAGGGGGGCGTGGAGCGCGCTCAAGGGGGGAGGTCGGTCCGGCACTCAGGCGGCTGCCGGGATCAGGAAGTCGCGGCTGATGCGCGCCCCCAGTTCATTGACGCGGTCGAGGAACTGCGTCAGGAAGGCATGCAGGCCCGTGGCCAGGATCTCGTCAATGCGGGCGTACTGCAGGTCGGCCCGCAGCTTGCCGGCACGGCGACGGGTTTCGTCGGACTGGTCGTTGGCCACCATCTCGAGGTTCTGCACCACCTCGTTGAGGCTGGCGTGCAGCGAACGCGGCATGTCGGCCCGCAGGATCAGCAGCTCGGCCACGCGCTCGGGCGTGATGACGTCGCGGTAGACCTTGCGGTAAATCTCGAACGCCGACACGCTGCGCAGGATCGCACTCCAGTGGTAGAAGTCGTACTCCTGGTCCTTCTGGCTGGCCGCGCCAAAGAAATCGCTCTGCACGGCGTGGAACTTCACATCCACCAGGCGGGCCGTGTTGTCGGCCCGTTCCAGGAAGGTGCCCAGGCGCATGAAATGCAGGGCCTCGTCCATCAGCATGGTGCCCACAGTGACGCCGCGCGACAGGTGCGAGCGGAACTTCACCCACTCAAAAAACTGGCCCGGATCGCGCTCGAAGTCGCCCTGGCGCAGCATGCGGTTGACCTCCAGCCAGGTCTGGTTCTGGATTTCCCAGGCCTCGGTGGTCAGCGAGCCCCGCACGGCGCGAGCGTTCTCACGCGCGGCACGCAGGCAGGACATGATCGACGACGGGTTGTCCTCGTCCTTGACCATGAACTCGAGCACGCGCTCGGGCGTCACCTCACCATGCAGGGCCTGGTAGGACGGCAGCAGCTCGCTGATGGACAGCAAGCCTTGCCAGCCCACCTGGGCCACGGCAGCCGACTGGGGCAGCAGGGAGGTCTGGTAATTCACATCCAGCATCCTGGCGGTGTTTTCGGCCCGCTCGGTGTAGCGGGACATCCAGAACAAATGATCAGCAGTTCTCGACAACATTCAGTGACTCCTAAGCCTCAAACCCCGCAGGCGCTGCGCGCCCGGCCGTTTTTTGTACCAAGCTGGCCTGCGGCCAGCTTGTCGGCCCGCTCGGTGTAGCGGGACATCCAGAACAAATGATCAGCAGTTCTCGACAACATCAAAAAGTCTCCCCTCAAACTTCCAGAATCCAGGTGTCCTTGGTGCCGCCGCCCTGCGACGAATTCACCACCAGCGAGCCCTCCTTGAGGGCCACGCGGGTCAGGCCGCCCGGCACCATCTGCACCGTCTTGCCCGACAGCACAAAGGGTCGCAGGTCGATGTGGCGCGGCGCGATGCCGGACTCCACAAAGGTCGGGCAGCTCGACAGGCTCAGCGTGGGCTGGGCGATGTAGCCGCTGGGGTTGGCCAGCACGGCGGCGCGGAACTCTTCGATCTCGGCCTTCGTCGAGGCCGGGCCCACCAACATGCCGTAGCCACCCGCGCCGTGGACTTCCTTGACCACCAGGTCCTTGAGGTTGTCCAGCGTGTACTGCAACTCGTCCTGGTTGCGGCACATGTAGGTGGGCACGTTGTTGAGGATCGGCTTCTCGCCCAGGTAGAACTCGATCATCTTGGGCACATAGGGGTAGATCGACTTGTCGTCGGCCACGCCCGTGCCCACGGCGTTGCAGATCGCCACATTGCCGGCGCGGTAGGCGCTCATGAGGCCCGCGCAGCCCAGCGTGGAATTGGGTCGGAACACTTGCGGGTCGAGGAAGTCGTCGTCGACCCGGCGGTAAATCACGTCGACCCGCTTCAGGCCGCGCGTGGTGCGCATCCAGACGAAGTCATCCTTGACCACCAGGTCCTGGCCTTCGACCAGTTCGACCCCCATTTGCTGTGCCAGGAAGGCGTGCTCGAAGTAGGCGCTGTTGTACATGCCCGGGGTCAGCACCACCACGGTGGGCTCGGCAGTGGCCGGCGGCGCCGAGGCGCGCAGGGTTTCCAGCAGCAGGTCGGGGTAATGCGCCACCGGGGCCACGCGGTGCTGGCTGAACAGGTCGGGGAACAGGCGCATCATCATCTTGCGGTCTTCGAGCATGTAGCTCACGCCGCTGGGCACGCGCAGGTTGTCTTCGAGCACGTAGTACTCGCCCTCGCCGGACGCGTTCGGGGCCCGCACGATGTCGATGCCCGCGATCTGCGAGTAAATGTTGTTGGGCACATCCACGCCCATCATCACACTGCGGAATTGCGCGTTGTTGAGGATCTGCTCGGCCGGGATCACGCCGGCGCGGATGATGTCCTGGCCGTGGTAGACGTCGTGGATGAAACGGTTCAGCGCGGTGACGCGTTGCACCAGGCCTTTTTCCATGGTCTGCCACTCATGGGCCGGGATGATGCGGGGGATCAAGTCGAACGGGATCAAACGCTCGGTGCCGGAACCATCCTCATCCTTGGCGCCATAAACCGCAAAGGTGATGCCCACACGGCGGAAGATCATTTCAGCTTCTTCGCGCCGGGCCTTCATGACATCGGCCGGCTGACGTGCCAGCCAACGCGCGTAGGCCTCGTAGTGGGCTCGCACAGGACTGCCCTCAAGGGGCAAACGGGTGTACATCTCGTCAAATTTCAGCATGTGCCATCTCCTGACTCCAGCATAGCAATTTCCGGGCCCACCACGCACCGGTTTTGGGCATGGAATGCAAATTCAGCGACCAGCGCCTGTGCCGAAATTCACGGCTGCAAAGGCCAGTGCCAGTAGCGGGACCGGCGTTCACGCTCGCACACGACCGTGTCAGGCTGCTGACTGCGCCACAGCGCCGCGCCACAGATGGGGGTCTCGACCCACTGCAGATCGCGCGCCAGGTAGCGGTCGCGCACGGCGTCTGCCGGGTGGCCAAACCGGTTGCGGTAGCCGGCCTGCACCACCGCCACCCGAGGCGACACCGCGGCCACAAACGGCAGGCTGGACGAGGTCCGGCTGCCGTGATGCGGCACCAGCAGCCAGTCTGCGGCCAACGGCTGGCCCTGCGCCAGCAACGCGGCCTCTTGCGCTTGCTCGATGTCCCCGGGCAGCAGCGCGCTGACGCCCAGGGCGTCCTGCACCCGCAGCACGCAGCTGCGGGCATTCGGGCGTAGCGTGGGCGCGGGCGGCTCGGGCCCGGGGTGCAGGAACTCAAAACGCACCCCGTCCCAGGTCCAGGCCTGCCCAGCGCGGCAGGCGGTGTGGCGCCGCCCCGACAGCAAGGGGTGCTCCGGCTCGAGCGAGGTCCACAGCGCCAGCGCCGGATACGCCGCCAACAGCGCCGCCGCGCCGCCAGTGTGATCGGTGTCGCGGTGGCTCAGCACCAGGCGCTCGGGCACCTCGCCCGCGCCCCGCAGCAAGGGCAGCAGCACGCGGTCACCGGCATCGCTGTCGGGGGTGTAACGGGGCCCGGCGTCGTACACCAGGGTGTGCCGGGCGGTGCGCACGATGACGGCATTGCCCTGCCCCACGTCGGCCGCCAGCAGCTCGAAGCGGCCGGGGTCGGGCCGCTCGGCTTGCCACAGCAAGACCGGTAACAAACAGGGCCAGCCCAGGCAACGCCAGCGCAGCGGCCAGGGCCCCACACACAGCAAGCCCCCCACCAGGCCCGCGACCGCGGCCCACACCGGGGGCAGCGCCACCGACCAGGTGGCCAGGGGCCAGGTCGACAAGCCGCCAAGCACCCCCAACAAGCCCTGCACCGCCCAGGCCGACACGGTCCACAGCGGCGGACACAGGCACCCCAGCAAGGCCAGCGGAGTGACCACCCCGGTCACCCAGGGGATGGCCAGCAGGTTGGCCAGCAAGCCCACCAACGACAACTGGCCGAACAGACACAGCGACAACGGCGCCAGCGCCAGGGTCAACACGCCCTGCTCACGCCACAGACCCCAGACCGACCGGCCCAGGCGCCTGAACGCCGCCCGGGGGGCCTGCCCCTCGGACGCCAGCGCTGGCGCCTCCGAGGCGCCCACGCCCAGGCCGGCATCGGTGGCAAACAGCACGCCCACGGCGACAAAGCTCAACCAGAAGCCCGGCTGCAACCAGGCCCAGGGGTCCCACAACAGGACCACCGCGGCCATCAGCAGCCACACCGCGGACCACGGCCAGCGGCGGCCCGACCACTGCAGCCCGGTCAGCACCAGCAACATGCCCACGGTGCGCTGGGCAGGCACCCCCCAACCGCAAAACACCGAGTACGCCAGCGCCACCGCCAGACCGCCCGCGCTGGCCACCCGAGGCGCAGGCCAGTGCAGGCAGGCCCGCCCAAGGCGCCCGGAGCCCCGCGCGGTCTGACGCCACAGCGTCCCCAGGGCCCGGCGCGCCAGCCAAGCCAACAGGGTGATGTGCAGGCCCGAAATGCTCATCAGGTGGGCCACGCCGGTGGCGCGGAACACGCTCCAGTCATGGCGCTCGATGGCGCGCTGGTCGCCCGTCACCAAGGCCACCACCACACCGGCCTGGCGCGCGGCAGCGGCCTCCGGGGGGCCCGCCAGCAGGCGCTGCCAGATCGCCTCGCGCACGGCCTGGCGCCAGCGCTCGACAGGGTAGGCCGCGCTGGGCGCCAGCCGCTCGGGTGCGGCGCCGTCAACCCCACCACGCACCGACCCCGTGGCCAGCACGCCCTGCTCCCACAGCCACAACTCCTGGTCAAAGCCGCCTGGGTTGAGGGCGCCATGCACACGGCGCAAACGCAGCGTGAAGCGCCAGCGGTCGCCAGCACGCAGCTCGGGCACCGGCGCGGCGGCTGCACTGAAGCCCCGGGGGACGGCAGCCGGCGCTGACGACGGCACCGCCGCCCCGGCGGGCCCCGACCAACTGAGCCACAGCGGCGACGGCAGCGACACGGATTGCCCCGCCAGGGAGGCTGACTCTGGCACCAGGTAAAAGCGCTGCCCCCAGGCCAGCCGCTGCGGCATGGCGCTGATTTGACCGGTGACCTGCAGATCAACCCCTTCAAGGGCCGCGGGCAAGGCGTTGTCGCGCAACCACAGTGCCCGCAGCCCGACCTGCGCACAGGCCAGGGCCGCGGCCAGCACCAACACGGCGACACCCCAGGCCCCGGAGCGGCTGAAGCCACCACCCGCGCTCGGCCCCCAGCGCCGCCCGGTCAGCCGCAGCGCGATCACCCCGCCCAAGGCCACGGCGGCCAGCCCCAGGTAAGCCGTGGCGGGCCACAGCCGCGCTTGTTGCAACTGCAGCGCGGTGCCCAGCACCACGCCCAGGCTGGCCGCCCACCACCCGCGCCAAGGCAAGCGCCAGGCCGAATCCGGCCCGCCGGCGCCCCGGCGGGTCGACACGGTCACGCTCGGTGAGGGGCCCATCCACGCATGCTAGATCGCCGCAGCTTGCCTTTTGACATACGCTGTGGCGCAGCTCTTGCTAGGATGTTTCACAGGGCTGCTGCCCCCAGCAGCCGTTTGATGGCCTTTTTTTGCCAGAGAGACAAGACGAATGTCGATCCATGCCGCACTGAACCACGTCACCCACTACCGTTATGACCGGCCCGTCAACCTGGGCCCCCAGGTGGTCCGCCTGCGTCCGGCACCGCACTGCCGCAGCAAAGTCATCTCGTATTCGCTGCGCATCGAACCCAGCAACCACTTCATCAACTGGCAACAAGACCCGTTCGCCAACTACCAGGCCCGCCTGGTGTTCCCCAACCCCACCACCGAGTTCAAGGTCACGGTCGACCTGGTGGTCGAGATGGCGGTTTACAACCCTTTCGATTTCTTTCTCGAGCCGGCGGCTGAAAACTTCCCGTTCCAGTACGACAAGCTGGTGCAAGAGGAGCTGGCCCCGTACCTGATCACCGACCCGTTGACCCCGGCCGTCCAGCAGTACCTCCAGCAAATCGACCGCAGCGAATGCCGCACCATCGACTTCCTGGTGCGCCTGAACCAGAAGCTGCAAAACGACATCCGCTACCTGATCCGCATGGAACCTGGCGTGCAGACGCCCGAGGAAACGCTGACCAAGGCCTCGGGCTCGTGCCGCGACTCGGGCTGGCTGCTGGTGCAACTGCTGCGCCACTGCGGCCTGGCCGCGCGCTTTGTGTCGGGCTACCTGATCCAGCTCAAGCCCGACGTCAAGGCCCTGGACGGCCCCAGCGGCACCGAAGTCGACTTCACCGACCTGCACGCCTGGTGCGAGGTCTACCTGCCCGGCGCCGGCTGGATCGGGCTGGACCCGACCTCGGGCCTGCTGGCCGGCGAGGGCCACATCCCGCTGGCCTGCACGCCCCAGCCCTCGGGCGCGGCCCCGGTCGAAGGCGCGGTGGACAAGTGCGAAGTCGAGTTCAGCCACCACATGGCGGTGACCCGCATTCACGAGTCGCCGCGCGTCACCATGCCCTACACCGACGAGCAATGGGCTCAGGTGCTGGCGCTGGGCGAGGCGGTGGACGCTGAACTGGTGGCCGGCGATGTGCGCCTGACCCAGGGTGGCGAGCCCACCTATGTCGCCACCGAAGACCGCGATGGCGCCGAATGGAACACCGACGCCCTGGGCCCCACCAAGCGGGCCTACGCCACCGAGCTGGTGCACAAGCTGCGCGACGAGTACGGCCAGGGCGGCTTCCTGCACTTTGGCCAGGGCAAGTGGTACCCGGGCGAGCAATTGCCGCGCTGGGCCCTGTCGATCTGCTGGCGGGCCGACGGTCAGCCCATCTGGCAAAACCCCGCCCTGTTCGCCGACGAGCGCGTGCCCGCGCACTACACCAGCGCGGACGCCGAGCGCTTCACCCAGACGCTGGCCGGCAAGCTCGGCCTGAGCGATCAGTTCATCGAAGCCGGCTACGAAGACACCTGGTACTACCTGTGGCGCGAGCGCCGGCTGCCGGTCAACGTCGACCCCTTCGACTCCAAGCTCGACGACGAAATGGAACGGGTGCGCCTGCGCCGCGTGTTCGGCCAGAAGCTGGATTCGGTGGTGGGCTATGTGCTGCCGCTGGAGGTCAACCCCGACGCGGGCAACCCGCAGATGGCAGGCACGCTTTGGAGCACCGGCCCCTGGTTCTTCCGTGACGAACGCATGTACCTGATCCCCGGCGATTCGCCGATGGGCTACCGCCTGCCGCTGGATTCCCTGCCCTGGGTCACCAGCGCCGACTACCCCTACATGGTCGAGACCGACCCGATGGCCCCGCGCGGCGCGCTGCCGTCCAGCACCGACTACCTGGCACGCCGCAGCGCCCCGGGCGCCGGCGCCGCCTTTGGCAGCGACCTGCGCGGCGTGCCCTACCTGGCCGGCGCCCAGACCCCGGGCGAAGCCCAGCGCCGGGCCCAGGGCCTGGGCAGTGGCGTGGCCGACAGCGGCGTCGCCGACGCCGCCACCCGCAGCGGCCAACCGCAACCCGGCGCCTGGACCCAGGCCCCAGCGCGTGGCGTGTCGGCGCACTGGATCACCCGCACCGCGCTGTGTGTGGAAGCCCGCAACCCGGCCCGCGCCAATGGCCCCAAGGTCGAGTCCAACAGCCCGAAGTCGAGCCTGCTCTACGTCTTCATGCCGCCACTGTCGCGCCTGGAGGATTACCTGGACCTGCTGAGCGCGGTCGAGGCCACCGCCGCCGAGCTGGGCATGACCATCGTGCTCGAAGGCTACCCGCCGCCGCGCGACCCGCGCCTGAAAGTGCTGCAAGTCACCCCCGACCCAGGCGTGATCGAGGTCAACATCCACCCGGCGCACAACTGGAACGAGCTGGTGCAGCACACCGAGTTCCTGTACCAGGCGGCGTTCGAATCGCGCCTGACGGCCGAGAAGTTCATGACCGATGGCCGTCACACCGGCACCGGGGGCGGCAACCACTTTGTGCTGGGCGGCGCCACCCCGGCCGACAGCCCGTTCCTGCGCCGCCCCGAGCTGTTGGCCAGCCTGATCCTGTACTGGCACAACCACCCCTCGCTGAGCTACCTGTTCTCGGGCATGTTCATCGGCCCGACCAGCCAGGCCCCACGCGTCGACGAAGCACGCAACGACCAGCTCTACGAGCTGGAGATTGCGCTGCGGGAGATCGAGCGCAACCGCCAGACCTACGGCCAGGACATGCCGCCGTGGCTGGTCGATCGCACCCTGCGCAACATCCTGGTCGACGTGACCGGCAACACGCACCGCAGCGAGTTCTGCATCGACAAGCTCTACTCGCCCGACAGCAGCACCGGCCGCCTGGGGCTGCTGGAGCTGCGCGCTTTCGAGATGCCGCCCCACGCCCGCATGAGCATCGCGCAGCAACTGCTGCTGCGGGCCCTGATCGCGCGCTTCTGGAAGCAGCCCTACAAGGCGCCGGTCACCCGCTGGGGCACCCAGTTGCACGACCGCTGCCTGTTGCCGCACTTTGTGCGCCAAGACTTCAACGACGTGATGGCCGAGATGCGCCAGGCTGGCTACGCCTTTGACGACGCCTGGTTCGCGCCGCATTTCGAGTTCCGCTTCCCCCTGGTGGGCAGCGTGCAGTCGATGGGCATCGAGCTCACCCTGCGCAACGCGCTCGAACCCTGGCATGTGATGGGCGAAGAAGGCTCGGCCGGCGGCACGGTGCGCTATGTCGACTCGTCACTGGAGCGCATCGAGGTGCTGGTCAGCGGCTTCAACGAAAGCCGCCACGTGGTCACCGTCAACGGCCGCCCGCTGCCGCTGCAACCCACCGGGGTCGAAGGTGAGTTCGTGGCCGGTGTGCGCTACAAGGCCTGGAACCCGCCGTCGGCGTTGCACCCCAGCATTGGGGTGCACGCGCCGCTGGTGTTCGACATCGTGGACAGCTGGATGAAGCGCTCGGTCGGCGGCTGCCAATACCACGTCGCGCACCCGGGCGGCCGCAACTACGTGACCTTCCCCGTCAACGCCTACGAAGCCGAAAGCCGCCGCCTGGCGCGCTTCTTCCGCATGGGCCACACGCCGGGCACGATGCAGGTGCCGCAAGCCACCGTCGGCGTGCCGGGCAGCCGCGAGTTCCCGTTCACCCTGGACCTGCGGCGCTGAGCCCCGGGGCCTGGTTAGCGGGCCCCGAAGCCGTCATGTCACAAGAACATGACGGCTTCGTGACCCATGTCAACAAATCCGGCCCTCATGGGACAATAGCGCCCGTGGACAAGAACAACACCCTCCCCTCCGATGCCATGAAGACGCCCCGCCCGCCCCGAGCGAGCGACTGGGTCGTGCCCGCCAAAGAGGGGCATTTCGACGAACTCCTGGGCGACCTCGCGGGCCTGGCCAGCCGCCCGGCCGAAGCGCCCTTCACCGGGCCCTGGGCTGAATTTTTCGAGCACCTGGGCCCCGAAGGTCTGAGCGACCTGGACCACCGCTACGCGAGCCTGAAGCGGCAGATCCGCGACAACGGCGTGACCTACAACGTCTACGCCGACGCCTCGGGCCCGCAACGCCCCTGGTCGCTGGACCTGTTCCCGCTGATCCTCAGCCCCAGCACCTGGGCCCACATCGAAACCGGCGTGCTGCAGCGCGTGCGCGTGCTCGACCGCGTGATGAGCGACGTCTACGGCCCGCAGCACCTGCTGGCCAGCGGCCTGCTGCCGGCCGCTCTGGTGCAAGGGCACCCGGGTTACCTGCGTGCCATGAAAGGCATCAAGCCCGTCGGCGGCAACCACCTGCACATCGCGGCCTTTGACATGGCCCGCGGCCCGGACGGCAACTGGTGGGTGTTGTCGCAACGCACCCAGGCCCCCTCCGGCCTGGGCTACCTGCTGGAGAACCGGCTCGCGGTGTCGCGCCAGTTCCCCGAGGCCTTCGAGTCGATGCATGTGCAGCGCCTGGCGGGCACCTACCGGGCCCTGATCGAAGGCCTCAAGGCCATGAGCCCGGCCGGCGCCGACGCCCACATCGCCCTGCTGACGCCGGGGCCGTACAACGAAACCTATTTCGAGCATGCCTACCTGGCACGCTACCTGGGCCTGACCCTGGTCGAGGGCAGCGACCTGACCGTGCGCGACCAGCGCCTGTACCTCAAAACCCTGCAGGGCCTGAAGCCCGTGCACGGCCTGCTCAAGCGCCTGGACGACGAGTTCCTCGACCCGCTCGAACTGCGCCCCGACTCCACCCTGGGCGTGCCCGGCCTGCTGCAGGCGATCCGTGCCGGCCATGTGCTGGTGGCCAACACCCCGGGGTCGGCGTTCCTCGAATCGCCCGCGCTGCTGGGCTTCCTGCCCGCGCTGGCGCGCCACCTGCTCAACGAAGAACTGCTGCTGCCCGCCCTGCCCACCTGGTGGTGCGGCGAGCGCGCGGCGCTCGAAGAAGTGCTGCCCCTGCTGGGTGAGTCGGTCATCAAGCCGACCTACCCGGGCAGCGCGGGCCGCCACACCTTCGAGTCGGTTTCCGGTACCAGCCTGAGCCAACGCGAGATCGACGAATGGGCGGGCCGCATCCTGCGCCAAAGCGACGAGCACACGGTGCAGACGCGCCTGCCCTTGTCGCAGATGCCGGTCTGGCGCCAGCAAGGTGGTGACAGCCAGCTGGCGCGCCGCTCGGTCATCCTGCGGGTGTTCGCGGTGGCGGACGGCCCGGGCTCCTGGCGCGTGCTGCCGGGCGGCATGGCCCGCCTGGCCGGGGCCAACGCCGAAATCGCCTCCATGCAGCGCGGCGGCAGCAGCGCCGACGTCTGGGTGCAGACCCCGGGTCGGGTCGACAGCACCACCCTGCTGCCCACCCATTCCGGCACTGCCGCGGTGGTGCAGCGCAAGCGCATGGTGACCAGCCGCGCGGCCGAGAACCTGTTCTGGCTGGGCCGCTACACCGAGCGCACCGAAAACACCATCCGCCTGGCCCGCGTGGCGCTGGCCAGCCTGAATGGCGACGACCAGTCCGCCCAGCCGCTGCTGGCCTGGCTCAGTGACATGGCCATCCTGGGCGGCCTGGTGCTGCCCAGCGTGCCGCCGGCCACGCAGGCGCGGCGGGTGTTCGAACGATCGCTGATCGACGGCCTCAACAAAACCGGCCACGCCAGCAGCGTGGGCTTCAACCTGCGCGCGCTGCGCCAAGCCGCCTCGGCGGTGCGCGAGCGCCTGTCGCAAGAGCACTGGAACGTCATCGTGCAGGCCGAGGAAGAGTTCTTCGAGCGCCTCAAACACCCCGCCGCGGGCGGCACCCTGAGCACCATCGATGGCATGCAGGCCCTCGAGGTCGCCAGTGGCCACCTGGCCGCCATCACCGGCGGCCAGACCGACCGCATGACGCGCGACGATGGCTGGCGCCTGTTGTCGATTGGGCGCCACATCGAGCGCCTGGCCTTCCTGTCCTCGGCGCTGTCGCTGGGGCTCAAGGCCGGTGCCCTGCACGACGAGGCCGGCTTCGAAGCCACGCTGGCGCTGTTTGACAGCACCATCACCTTCCACGCCCAGTTCCAGCAGAGCCGCGAGCTCGCCGCCCTGCTCGACCTGCTGGTGCTGGACCGCGACAACCCGCGCTCGCTGAGCTGGGTGGCCCAAACCCTGCGCGGACGCCTGGCGCGGCTGGCAGGCAGCGCCCCCGGACAGCTCAGCACCCTGTCGCTGCTGATCCCCAACCCCGACCTGTGGGACCTCGCCAAGCTGTGCAATGCCGAAGGCAGCGACGCCCACCCCTCGCTGAGCGAACTGCTGAGCCTGTGCACCTCGGCGGCCTACAGCATCTCGGACGACATCAGCGCGCTTTACTTCACCCATTCCGGAGACGCCCGGCAAAGCCTGGGCGCTTGAAGCCATGCGATTGGGCATCACCCACGAAACCCATTACGACTACACGCCTCAGGTGGAGACGGCCCAGCACATGGCCCACCTGCGGCCGCTGGAGACGCCCACCCAGACGCTGATCAGCCACCGCCTGAGCATCAGTCCCGAGGTGGCGCAGCAAAGCGAAACCCGCGACGTGTTCGGCAACACCCGGGCCTTCTTCTCGCTGCAGACCCCGCACGATGAACTGCGTGTGCTGGCCCACAGCGTGGTGGACACCCAGACCCCGCCCCAACCAGGCCTGGAGCCCGGCGACAGCCTGCCCTGGGAACAGGTGCGGGAGCGTTTTCGCTACCGCGCCGGCGGCCGCTATGACCCCGCGGCGGAGTTCGTGTTCCCGTCGGTCTATGTGCCGCGGCACGACGACTTTGTGAGCTATGCGCGCGCCAGTTTCGGCCCGGGCGTCAGCGTGCTGGCCGGGGCGCAGTCGCTGATGGAGCGCATCCACAGCGACTTCACCTACCAGTCCAACAGCACCGAGATCAACACCCCGGCGGTCGAAGCCCTGGCGCAAAAGCGCGGGGTGTGCCAAGACTTTGCGCACATCATGATCGCCTGCCTGCGCGGCCTGGGCCTGCCGGCGCGCTACGTCAGCGGCTACCTGCTGACGCTGCCGCCGCCTGGCCAGGAACGCCTGGTGGGCAGCGACGCTTCGCACGCCTGGGTGTCGGTCTACTCGCCGGGCGAAGACGGCGCCCGCGGCGAGTGGTTTGACTTCGACCCGACCAACCGCCGCAGCCCCGGCGAGGACTACGTGACCCTGGCCCTGGGTCGGGACTACGCCGACGTCTCGCCGATGCGCGGGGTGATCCACGGCGGCGCCAACCACAGCCTGAAAGTGGCCGTGACGGTCGAGCCGCTCGAGATTCAATAACTTCTTTTCACGACCGTGAAGCGCGGTCAGCGCCTGAGCCAACGGCACAATGCAGGCGAACCCGCCTGCCCTCAACCTTCGTAGGAACCACCATGAGCATTTACGACAAACTCACCGCCCTGAACATCGAACTGCCGCCCGTGGCCGCCCCGGCCGCCGCCTATGTGCCTTTTGTGCAAACCGGCAAGCTGGTTTTCCTGTCGGGCCACATCGCCAAGAAGGACGGCAAGGTCTGGGTGGGTCAGTTTGGCCGCAACATCAGCACCGAAGAGGGCAAGCTGGCCGCTCGCGCGGTGGCCATCGACCTGATGGGCACGCTGCACGCGGCCGTCGGCGACCTGAACAAGATCAAGCGCATCGTCAAGGTGATGAGCCTGGTCAACTCGACCGGCGACTTCACCGAGCAGCACCTGGTCACCAACGGCGCCAGCGAATTGCTGGGTGAGGTGTTCGGTGCCGAGCGCGGCGCCCACGCCCGCAGCGCCTTTGGCGTGGCGCAGATCCCGCTGGGGGCCTGTGTTGAAATCGAACTGATCGCTGAAGTCGAGTGACCCTGGGCGCCCTCGGGCCCTGGGTCTGAGGCCCGCTGATGCCCCAGGGGCCTGCCGGACTCCCCCCAAAAAAGAAGCCCCGCGGTGTTCTGCACCGCGGGGCTTTTTTGCATGGGGTCCCGCCCGCGGGCGGGGGACGTCAGCGCTGACACCGGTCGTCAGCGCGACCCGGCTCAGAAGCTTTCCCAGTCGTCGTTGTCGGCGGCACTCGATTTGGCGGGCGCCGGGGCCGGTGCAGAGGCCTTGGCTGCCGCCAGCCGAGGGGCCGGGGCCGAAGCGCCGGCACGCGAGGCCGAAGACAGGGCTTTGGCGGCCGGGGCCGCCGCCACCTGGGGCGCCGGCGCCGGGCTGGCTCGGCGCGGTGCCGCCATCGGCACGGCCGAGGCCGAGTGGCGCGCCACGGCACCGCCCAGGTTGAAGGTGGCCACCACACTGGCCAACTGGTCGGCTTGCTCGCGCAGGCTCTGCGCGGCTGCGGCGCTCTGTTCGACCAGCGCGGCGTTCTGTTGCGTCATCTGGTCGAGGCTGGACACGGCTTGGTTGACCTCGGCGATGCCGGCGCTTTGCTCGGTGGCGGCGGCAGTGATCTCGCCAATCATGTCGGTCACGCGGCGCACCGAGGTCACGATGTCGCTCATGGTGTTGCCGGCGTCGGTGACCAGGCGGGTGCCGTTCTCGACCCGCTCCACCGAGGCGTTGATCAGCGACTTGATCTCACGCGCGGCCTCGGCGCTGCGCTGGGCCAGGCTGCGCACCTCGCCCGCCACCACGGCAAAGCCACGGCCTTGCTCGCCGGCGCGCGCGGCTTCCACCGCGGCATTCAAGGCCAGGATGTTGGTCTGGAAGGCGATGCTGTCGATCACCCCGATGATGTCGGCGATGCGCTTGCTGCTGGTGTTGATGTCCTCCATCGTGGCCACCACCTGCTGCACCACGGCACCACCACGCTCGGCCACCGACGAGGCACTGGCCGCCAGGCTGCTGGCCTGTTGGGCGCTTTGCGCGCTGTGCTGCACGGTGTGGGTCAGCGTCCCCAGGGAGGATGCGCTTTGCTGCAGATTGCTGGAGGTCTGCTCGGTGCGCATGGACAGATCGTTGTTGCCGGCCGCAATCTCCGAACTCGCCAGCGCAATGCTGTCGGTGCTTTGGCGCACCCGCGCCACGGTCTGGCCCAGCGAGTCGCTCATGGCGGCCAGGGACCGCAGCAATTCGCCGAACTCGTCGGTGCGGTCGGTGTCCACGCGGCTGCTGAGGTCGCCCTGGGCAATGCGTGCAGCCAGGCGGTTGGCTTGGCTCAGCGGCTTGACGATGCTGCGAATCAGGCCATAGGCGCCCCACAGGATGCCCAGCACGATCAGGGAGATGCAGATGGCCGCCACGCGGATGGTGAAGGCGCGCTCCTGCGCCAGGCGCTCGCGGCTTTGCACCGCCAGTTGCTCCTGCAATCTCACGAACTCGTTCAGGCTGTCGAGGTAGGTGGCCAGGGCGTTCTTGAAGTCGCCATTGACGATCACCACAGCCTCTGCGGCCTGGCCACCCTGCTTGAGCTTCTGGGCCTTCTCACGCAGGGTGATCATGGCCGTGCGGCGCTCAGCGATCTTGGCCAACTGGGTCTTCTCAGCCTCGCTCACGGCAATCGCCGCCAAGGCCTTCTGCAAGGTGCTGATCTCGGCCGTGGTGGTGGTGATGGCCCCCGACAGGGCCGCCCCGACCGCCGGATCCGAACTCAGCAGCACGGCGTAGGCGCGCACCGAATTGGCCTGTGTCAGGCCGGCCCAACGCGTGGCGTTTTCAATGCGGGTGGCAAATTCGGCCGAGGTGCGATCGCTTTCTTTCTGCACCACCGCCGAGCGGTAGGCCGAGAAACCAATCACCCCCAGCAGGGACACGATGATCAGTGTGACCGCCAGCCAGAGCTTGGTGGCCATCTTCAGTTGTTGGGTGCGCATTCATGACTCCGTCGGAACAAACAGAAAACGCCACATCACCGCCTCCGGGCAAAGGCCAAGCGTCCGCGCGTCATGCACACCGGCCGAGCCTTCCTCCTAACGACAAGCGGGCGTTTTCGGGGGACCGCATGATCATAAATCATATTTACCGGTTTTGAAATGGTAATATCAAATCACTCCACCCGCAGGATGATTTCCGGTTTGAAGCCCAGGTCCGCCGCCTTGCCCTTGCGGGCCCGCAGGCCCCGGGCGTTGTTGAGGGAGCGGATCTCCAGCGTCTCTTCACGCGGCTTGCCGCCACGCCCCGTGCCCATGAGCCGGATGCTGCGCGTGTAGGCGGCGGCCCCCGCGAGGGTGTCCTTGGGCTCCAGGTCGATCAGCAGCAGGCCCCGGCCGCCCTTCTCCATGGTCTTGAGTTCACTGATCTCAAAGGTCAGGATGCGCCCGCCCACCGACGCCACCGCCACATGGGTGGCCGGTGCCAGCGACTGGCTGCCACTGCTGTTGGCTACGTGGGAGGGCTTGCAGACGGTTTCGCCCTCGCCCAGGGTGAGGAAGGACTTGCCGCTCTTGTTGCGCGACACCAGGTTGTCGACACTGGCCAGGAAACCGTAGCCACCCGAGCCCGACAGCAGCAGCGTGGCGTTGGCCGGACCGGCGAAGTAATGCGCAGGCTGGGTGCCCGACTCCAACTCGATCAAGGTCGTGACCGGCTGGCCATCACCGCGGGCGCCGGGCAGCGCCGCGACCGGCACCGAGTAGACCCGGCCGTTGTTGCCCAGCACGATCAGGGTGTCCACGGTGCGGCATTCAAACGTGCCATACAGGCCGTCGCCCGCCTTGAAGGCAAAGCTGCCCGCCTCGTGGCCATGGCCGGTGCGCGCCCGCACCCAGCCCTTTTCGGACACCACCACGGTGACCGGTTCGTCGACCACCTTGACCTCGGCCACGGCCCGCTTCTCGGCCTGGATCAGGGTGCGGCGCGGGTCGGCAAACTGCTTGGCATCGGCTTCGATCTCCTTGACCATCAGGCGCTTGAGCGAACCGGGATTGGCCAGGATGTCTTCGAGCTTGCCTTGTTCTTCACGCAGGGACTGGAGCTCTTGCTCGATCTTGAGCGCCTCCAGCCGCGCCAGTTGGCGCAGGCGGATCTCCAGGATGTCCTCGGCCTGCCGCTCCGACAGGTTGAAGCGCGCGATCAGGGCCGCCTTGGGTTCGTCGCTGTGGCGAATGATCGCGATCACCTCGTCGATGTTGAGCAGCACCAGGTGCCGCCCCTCGAGGATGTGGATGCGGTCCAGCACCTTGTCGAGGCGGTAGCGCGAACGCCGGGTCAGCGTGGCCTGGCGGAAGGCGATCCATTCCTCGAACATCTGGCGCAGCGACTTCTGCACCGGGCGACCATCGAGGCCGATCATGGTCAGGTTGATCGGGGCCGAGGTCTCCAGGCTGGTGTGGGCCAGCAGCGTGGTGATCAACTCGGGCTGGCTGATCTTGCTGGTCTTGGGCTCGAACACCAGGCGCACCGGCGCGTCCTTGCTGGACTCGTCGCGCACCGTGTCGAGCACCGCGAGCACGGTGGCCTTGAGCTGGGTCTGCTCCTGCGACAAGGCCTTCTTGCCCGCCTTGACCTTGGGGTTGGTCAGCTCTTCGATCTCCTCGAGCACCCGCTGCGTGCTGACGCCCGGCGGCAGTTCATTGACCACCAACTGCCACTGGCCGCGCGCCAGATCTTCGATCTTCCAGCGGGCCCGCACTTTGAGCGAACCCCGGCCACTGCGGTAGGCGTCGGCGATGTCGCCCGCCGTGCTGATGATCTGGCCGCCGCCAGGGTAGTCCGGGCCCGGCACCAGGGCCAGCAGGTCGGCCTCGGGCAGTTGCGGGTTCTTGATCAGGGCCACGCAGGCATCGGCCACCTCGCGCAGGTTGTGGCTGGGGATCTCGGTGGCCAGGCCCACGGCAATGCCGCTGGCCCCGTTCAACAGGGTGAAGGGCAGGCGCGCCGGCAGTTGGGTGGGCTCCTGGGTGGAGCCGTCGTAGTTGGGGATGAAGTCGACCGTGCCTTCGTCGATCTCGTCGAGCAGCAAGCTGGTGATGCGCGACAAGCGGGCTTCGGTGTAGCGCATGGCGGCGGCACCGTCGCCATCGCGGCTGCCAAAGTTGCCCTGGCCATCGATCAGCGGGTAGCGCTGGTTGAAGTCCTGCGCCATGCGCACCAGCGCGTCGTAGGCGGCCTGGTCGCCGTGCGGGTGAAAACGACCCAGCACATCGCCCACCACCCGCGCGCTCTTGACCGGCTTGGCCGCGGTGTTGCCCGAGAAGCCCAGGCCCATGCGCGACATCGAGTACAGGATGCGGCGCTGCACCGGCTTCTGGCCGTCACAGACGTCGGGCAAGGCACGGCCCTTGACCACACTGAGGGCGTATTCGAGGTAGGCCCGCTGGGCGTAGTTGGCCAGGCTCAGGCCGTCATCGGACTCACCGGAAGAAAAATCGAGAACAGGTTGGTCGCTCATGGGTAATCAATCGCATTGCGCTCCAGGGCACTGAGCGTGGCTTGGCTCAGGCCCCGGGCATTCAGGGGTTCAATCATGTTGCCGCGGCCGGCGGCGCCGCCGGGCACGGCCGGCAATTCGACACGCACGCGCTGGTCGGTGCGGCGCTGCGCCTGCACGGTGGGCGGTGGTTTGAGCAGGCTGTAGAGCTGCGTCACGGTGCGCACGTAGTTCTGGGTCTCGCGGATGTTCGGAATCTGATGGCCCGCGCGGGTCACGGCCCCCGGGCCCGCGTTGTAGGCCGCCAGCGCCAGGTCGAGGCGACCGTTGAAGAGCCGCATCAGGTGGCGCAGGTAGCGCGTGCCGGTCTGGATGTTGATGCGCACATCGGTGAGCTTTTTCTCGACCGACTGGCGCGTGTCCCCCACCACCCCGAACTGCTCGGCGGTGGGCGGCATGACCTGCATCAGGCCCACCGCGCCGCGCGGAGACACCGCGAACTCATCAAAGCCGGACTCGGTGGCGATCATCGCCTGCAGCAATTCAAAGTCCACGCCATGGCTGTCGGCGGCCTCGCGCATGTAGAGCTTGGCGCGCTTGAACCCGGGCGACACGTCAAAGAAAGCCAGCAACTGGGGCTGCAGCGTGGGCACCTGCACCGGGCGCGGCGTGTCGGCCCGCGGAAAATCGCTGGAATCCGCGGTGCCGCGGTAAAACAGCTCGTAGCGCGCGTCCAGGGGCTCGGACGCAAAATGCGGCGTGCCCCGGGCATCCACATAGCCCCACACCTCGGCCACGGCCCAGGTCGGGGCGCAGGCCAGCAGCCCGGCGCCGAGCCCGGCGCGTGCCCAGGCGCGCAGCTCAGACGTCAATCTCAACCGCATCACCGTGCAGTTCCATCAGCTCACGGCGCGCCGCGGCTTCACCCTTGCCCATGAGCTTGGTGATCAGGCCCTCGGTGAACGCGAAGCCCTGCTCACCCAGCTGCACCGGCAACAGGCGGCGGGTGTCGGGGTTGAGGGTGGTGTCCCAGAGTTGCTCGGCGTTCATTTCGCCCAGGCCCTTGAAGCGGCTGATGGTCCAGCTGCCTTCACGCACGCCTTCCTTGCGCAGTTTGTCGAGGATGGACTGGAGTTCCCCCTCATCGAGCGCGTAGACCTTGGAGGCCGGCTTTTTGCCGCGCGCCGGGGCATCCACCCGGAACAGCGGCGGACGTGCCACATAAACATGGCCAGCCTCGATCAGCTTGGGGAAATGGCGGAAGAACAGGGTCAGCAGCAGCACCTGGATGTGCGAGCCGTCGACGTCCGCGTCCGACAGGATGCAGACCTTGCCGTAGCGCAGGCCAGACAGGTCGGGCGTGTCGTTGGGGCCATGCGGGTCGACCCCGATGGCCACCGCGATGTCGTGGATTTCGGTGTTGGCAAACAGGCGGTCACGCTCCACCTCCCAGGTGTTGAGCACCTTGCCGCGCAAGGGCAGGATGGCCTGGCATTCCTTGTCGCGGCCCATCTTGGCGCTGCCCCCGGCCGAGTCGCCCTCGACCAGGAACACCTCGTTGTGCGCGATGTCGCGGCTTTCGCAGTCGGTCAGCTTGCCGGGCAGCACGGCGACGCCCGAGCCCTTGCGCTTTTCGACCTTCTGGCCCGCACGCTGACGCGTCTGCGCGGCCTTGATGGCCAGCTCGGCGAGCTTCTTGCCGTACTCCACATGCTCGTTGAGCCACAGCTCGAGCGCCGGGCGCACAAAGTTCGACACCAGTCGCACCGCGTCGCGCGAATTCAGGCGCTCCTTGATCTGGCCCTGGAACTGCGGGTCCAGCACCTTGGCACTGAGCACGTAATTGGCGCGGGCGAACACGTCCTCGGGCAGCAGCTTGACCCCCTTGGGCAGCAGCGAATGCAGTTCGATGAAGCCCTTGACGGCGTTGAACAAACCGTCGCGCAGGCCGCTGTCGTGGGTGCCGCCGTTGCTGGTCGGGATCAGGTTGACGTAGCTTTCGCGCACCGGGGCGCCGTCCTCGGTGAAGGCCACCGCCCAGGCCGCGCCTTCGCCCTCGGCAAAGCTGTCGTGGCCCCCGTCGGCAAAGCCCTCGCCTTCAAACAGCGGGATCACCGGGTCAGCCGACAGGGTCTGCACCAGGTAGTCGCGCAGGCCGCCTTTGTAGAGCCAGTTCTGCGTGTCCCTGGTTTTCTCGTTGACCAGCGTGACCGACACGCCGGGCATCAGCACCGCCTTGCTGCGCAGCAGGTGGGTCAACTCACCCATGGGCAGCGCGGCGGATTCAAAGTACTTGGGATCGGGCCAGACGCGCACCGTCGTGCCTTGCTTGCGGTCGCCCTCCGCCGCGCCACCGCTGGCGCGGGTGGTCAGGGGTTCGATCACATCACCGGCGGCAAACACCAGGCGGGCCACCTTGCCCTCGCGGTAGGAGGTGGCTTCGAGGCGCAGCGCCAGCGCGTTGGTGACGCTGACCCCGACGCCGTGCAGGCCGCCCGAGAAGCTGTAGGCACCGCCCTTGCCCTTGTCGAACTTGCCCCCCGCGTGCAGGCGGGTGAACACCAGTTCGATCACCGGCGCGTTTTCTTCCGGGTGCAGGCCAAAAGGGATGCCGCGACCATCGTCCTCGATGCTGACCGAGCCGTCCTGGTGCAGCGTCACCTTGATCTTCTTGCCGTGCCCCGCCAGGGCCTCGTCGGCCGCGTTGTCCAGTACCTCCTGAATGATGTGCAGGGGGTTGTCAGTGCGGGTGTACATGCCCGGTCGTTGCTTGACGGGTTCAAGCCCCTTCAGAACGCGGATTGAGCCTTCGGAGTATTCGGTCGTAGGTTTGACTGCCATGGCGCGGATTGTAGTGTGAGCCCGTTCGGAAACTGGATACTTATACAGGCCTCAACGCCGTGGCGGACGTTGCAACCCGCGTGACCGGCAAAAAATGGGCAAATTGGCTACAGTCTGGTCATGAGCTCACAACCCAAAAATCTGTCCATGGCCCAGGTGCTGATCTGCGGCGCTGCCATCGTGACCTTGTCCATGGGCATCCGGCACGGCTTTGGCCTGTGGTTGCAACCCATCACGCAGGACCAGGGCTGGACCCGCCAGACCTTCGCGCTGGCGCTGGCGATCCAGAACCTGTCCTGGGGCTTCTGCGGCATTTTTGCCGGCATGCTGGCCGACCGCCTGGGCGCTTTCAAGGTGCTGATCGGCGGAGCGCTGCTGTACGGTCTGGGCCTGCTGGGCATGGCGCTCTCGAGCAGCCCGCTGACCTTTGCCTTGACCACCGGCCTGCTGATCGGGGCGGCCCAGGCGGGCACCACCTATGCGGTGATCTACGGCGTGCTGGGGCGGCAGATTGCGCCTGAAAAGCGCTCCTGGGCCATGGGCGTGGCAGCGGCCGCGGGCTCTTTTGGCCAGTTCCTGATGGTGCCGGTGGAAGGCCAGTTGATCAGCAGCCTGGGCTGGAAGGAAGCCCTGCTGGTGCTCAGCGCCATGGTGCTGCTGATCGTGCCACTGGCCTATGGGCTGCGTGAACCGGGCTTCCAGGGCAGCCAGGCCCCCAAGCGCCAGCAGACCGTGGCCCAGGCCCTGGTCGAGGCCTTCAAGTACCCGAGCTTCCAACTCCTGATGGCGGGCTACTTTGTGTGTGGCTTCCAGGTCGTGTTCATTGGCGTGCACATGCCCAGCTACCTCAAGGACCATGGCCTGTCGCCGCAGGTGGCCAGTTACGCCTTGGCGCTGATTGGCCTGTTCAATGTGTTTGGCACCTACATCGCCGGTTCGCTGGGCCAGAAGATGGCCAAGAAGAACATCCTGGCCTTCATCTACTTTGCCCGCGCGGTGGCCATCTCGATCTTCCTGCTGGTGCCCCTGTCGCCCCTCAGTGTGTATGTGTTCTCGGCCGTGATGGGGGCCTTGTGGCTGTCCACGGTGCCGCCCACCAATGCCACCATTGCGCAGATTTTCGGCGTGCAGCATTTGTCGATGCTCGGCGGCTTTGTGTTCTTCAGCCACCAGATCGGCTCCTTCATGGGCGTCTGGCTGGGGGGGGTCCTGTACGACAAGACCGGCAGCTACGACGTGGTCTGGTACCTGTCGATCGCCCTGGGCGTGTTCGCGGGCCTCGTGAACCTGCCGGTGCGCGAAGCCCCGATCCAGCGCGCCCCCCTGCCTGCGGCCTGAGGCCTCCATGCCCCACCCCGACCTGGCCCCCGCCCCGCCGAGACCGAGCGCATCGGCCACACCGGTCGGCGCTGGCCTGCGTCAGTGGGGTCTGCGCGCCGGCCTGACCCTGGTGGCGGTGCTGCTGCTGTTGGCGGTATTTGCCCTCTATGCGCAGCCCGACTTTTTACTGACACTCTCGAACCAGATTTGGGCCTGCTTCTGAGCCGGGTCGGCAAGGCGCCGGCCGGCACCGAAGCCGGCCTGCCCATTTGCGGAAGGGATGCTCATGAAAACGATGGTCGTGACCGGTGCCTCAGACGGCATCGGGGCCGAAATCGCTCGCCAGCTGGCTCGGGAACACGGCAAGGGCCTGGCGCTGGTGTTGGCCGCGCGCAGCGCCGCCAAACTCAATGAAGTGGCACTGCAGTGCGCCAGCCAGGGCTGCGACACGCTGGTGGTGCGCACCGATGTGTCCGATGAAAGCGCCTGCCGTCACCTGATCGAGGCCGCCGTGGCGCGCTTTGGTCGCCTGGACGTGCTGATCAACAACGCTGGCATGTCGGCCCACGCCCTGTTTGAAGAGGTGGCCGAGAACGACCTGCACTGGTACGAGGACCTGATGCGCATCAACTTCTGGGGCAGTGTCTGGTGCACCCACGCCGCGCTGCCCCACCTGCGCGCCACCCGCGGCAGCGTGGTGGCGGTGTCGTCGTTGGCGGGCCTGATTGGCGTGCCCGGTCGCACCGCTTACAGCGCGACCAAGTTCGCCATGACCGGGTTCTTTGAGGCCTTGCGCACCGAGCTCAAGACCTCGGGGGTCAGTGTGACCACCGCCTACCCCGGGGTGGTGGCGACCGACATCCGGCGCCACGGCTACAACGCCCAGGGCCAAGCTGCGGGCCGCAGTGGCCTGCGCGAAGACAAAGCCATGTCGGTCGAACGCTGCGCGGCCCTCATTCTGCAAGGGCTGGCACGCCGTGACCGCGACGTGGTCATGACCGCTCAAGGCAAACTCGGGCGCTGGTTGCGCCTGATTGCCCCCGGACTGGTCGAAACACTGGCCCTCAAGGCGCTGCACGACGATGTGCGTCCCGATCACTGAAACCTGGCGCACGCCCCCACTGGCCCCCTTGCCCCTGTCACCCACCTTGACCACCCCGCCCGCTTTGCATCCAGCCGCCCGGCTCCCCGAGCCGGGGGCGCCACGGACCGCCGACCCCCTCCACCCACCCCACGCCCCGGGCCCAGGCAAGCCATCGGACTGGGTTCAGCGCTGGTCGCACCTGGTTCGCCCCGGTGGGCGGGTGCTCGATGTCGCCTGCGGGACGGGCCGCCACAGCCGCTGGTTTGCCACTCGCCAGCACCCTGTGACCGGGGTGGACCGGTCGGCGGAGGCGCTGGCCGCCCTGCCCCCGGGCGTCGAGGCCGTGTGTGCCGACATCGAGGGCGGTCCCTGGCCCCTGGCGGGCCGCACCTTTGACGCGGTGGTGGTGACCCATTACCTGTGGCGCCCCTTGTTTCCGGTGCTGCTGGCCAGCCTGGCCGAGGGCGGCGTGCTCATTTACGAGACCTTCGCCCAGGGCAACGAAACCGTGGGCAAGCCGTCGCGGCCCGACTTTTTATTGCGCCCGGCGGAGTTGCTGCAGGCCTTCGCGGGCCTGGACCTGGTGGCCTACGAGGCGGGGTTTGAGGCGGCGCCCGATCGCTTTTTGCAGCGTTTGTGCGCTGTGCGGCCGCCCGGACAACCAAACAGCCTGCCCGTGCGTTACCCCTTGACGCCCCTGTCGGCGCCCCCGGGCTGAGTCACGGGAACCGGCAGCCTAGTTAGAATGCTCTTTTACCGTTTGAGACTGCGGACATGACCTCCCCAACCGGCCCTATTACAGGCAGCATCGTCGCCCTGGTGACTCCGATGCACGAAGACGGCAGCGTGGACTACCCCACCCTGCGCAAACTGATCGACTGGCACATTGCCGAAGGCACCGATTGCATCGGTGTCGTGGGCACCACCGGGGAATCGCCGACGGTCAACGTCGAGGAGCACTGCGAGATCATTCGCGTGTCCGTGGAACAGGCCGCCAAGCGCGTGCCCATCATGGCCGGCTGCGGCGCCAACTCGACGGCAGAAGCCATCGAATTGGCCAAGTTCGCCCGCGGTGTGGGTGCCGACTGCCAACTGCAGGTCGTGCCCTACTACAACAAGCCCACCCAGGAAGGCCAGTACCGCCACTTCAAGGCCATCGCCGAGGCCGTGGGTGACCTGCCGACCGTGCTGTACAACGTGCCCGGCCGATCGGTGGCCGACATGGCGCACGACACCGTGCTGCGCCTGGCCCAGGTGCCCGGCATCGTCGGCATCAAGGAAGCCACGGGCAACATCGAACGTGCCCAATGGCTGATCCGCGATGTGCCCAAGGGCTTCGCCATCTACTCGGGTGATGACCCCACCGCGGTCGCCCTGATGCTGTGCGGCGGTCAAGGCAACATCAGCGTGAGCGCCAACATCGCGCCGCGCCTGATGCACGAGCTGTGCATGGCCGCCATCGCGGGCGATGTGAAGCGGGCCATGGAGATTCAGTTCAAGCTGATGCCCGTGCACAAGAACCTGTTCGTCGAAGCCAACCCGATCCCCGTCAAGTGGGCCATGAAGCGCCTGGGTCTGTGCGGCGGTGCGATGCGCCTGCCGATGACCGAGCTGACCCCCGCCAACGAGCCCGTGGTGGAAGCAGCCCTGCGCGCCAGCGGCCTGCTCTGACCTGAACCCTTGCTGATCCGACACCCCATTCCTGCCTTGGAAGGACCCCCTGTGACCCAATTCAAACGACTGGGCCTGTGCAGCCTGTTGAGCCTGTCTGTCGTGCTGTCGGCCTGCTCGTCGCTGGACGGCGACAAGATCAACTACAAGAGCGCCACGCGCGCCCCGACCCTCGAGATCCCGCCGGACCTGACCCAGCTGTCGGGGGACACCCGTTACGCCCTGGGCAGTGGCCCGGTGTCGGCCAACAGCTACCAGGCAGCGACCACCAGCAAAAACCAGGCAGCCGGCGGCCAAACCGCCGCCAGCACGCTGGGTGATGTGCGCGTGGAACGCTCGGGCAACCAGCGTTGGCTGGTGGTCAAGCGCCCGGCCGACCAACTCTGGACCCCGGTGACCGACTTCTGGACCGAGAACGGCTTTGCCCTGACGCTCGATGACGCCAAGCTGGGCATCATGGAAACCGACTGGGCCGAGAACCGCGCCAAGCTGCCGCAAGACTGGATCCGCAACACCCTGGGCAAGGTGATCGACTCGCTGTACGACACCGGCGAACGCGACCGCTTCCGCACCCGCCTCGAACGCGGCGCCGACGGCAGCACCGAGATCTACATCAGCCACCGCGGCATGGTGGAAACCTACACCACCAACAACAAGGAAACCGCTCAAACGGCCTGGCAACCGCGCCCGAGCGACCCCGAGCTCGAAGCCGAATTCCTGCGTCGCCTGATGCTCAAGCTGGGCGGCGTGAGCCAGGAGCAAGCCCGTCAGCAAACCGCGGCGGCCCCCGTCGCAGTGCAAGCACGCGCCATCGAAGTCAACAACCTGCCGGCCGTGCAACTGGAAGACGGCTTTGACCGCGCCTGGCGCCGCGTCGGCCTGACGCTGGACCGCACGGGCTTCACCGTCGAAGACCGTGACCGCGCCAAGGGCCTGTACTTCGTGCGCTACGTGGCGCCGAACCCGGACAAGAAGGAACCCAGCCTGTTCAGCAAGATGTTCAGCAGCTCGGACAAGAACGCCGCGCCGCTGAAGTACCAGATCGCCGTTCGCAGCGCTGGCAACCAGACCACCGTGTCGGTGCTGGACGCCAACGGGGCACCAGACACCTCGGCCAATGCCCAGCGCATTGTCAAGGTGCTGGTGGAGGACCTGAAATAAAGCCCGCTGCGGACGCCGCAGAAGCGCCACTGGCGCCTCTGCCGGCGGCCGGGTGCGACGGCTCCCCGGGCAGGCCCATCGGTGGCCTGCTTTTTTTTGCCCCGACTCCGCCCTGAACCCACCCGATGCGCTTCAAGAACCTGGCCAGCGGCAGCACCGGCAACGCCACGGTCGTCGAGGCCGGCCAAGGGGCCGGTTGCCGGCGCCTGCTGGTGGACTGCGGGCTGGGACTGCGGCAGCTGACGCAGCGCCTGGCCCACGCCGGGCTGCAGGCCAGCGACCTGCACGGCCTGTTCATCACCCACGAACACTCGGACCACATCGGCTGTGCGCTGGGCTTTTCAGCCCGCCACAGCCTGCCGGTCTGGATGAGCGAAGGCACCTGGCTGGCGCTGGGGGAACCTGACCTGGGTGACCGCCTGCGCCTGGCGCGCGATCAGGTGCCGATCGATTTCGGGCCCATGGCCCTGCACCCCTTCACCGTCCCGCACGATGCGCGTGAACCCCTGCAGCTGCGCTGCGAGGACGGCGTGGTGCGGCTCGGTCTGCTGACCGACCTGGGCCATGTGAGCCCGCATGTGCTCCAGCAGCTCGCGGGTTGCCATGCGCTGCTGATGGAGGCCAACCACGATGCAGACCTGCTCAGCCAGTCGCGCTACCCGCCCTTCCTCAAGCGCCGCATCAGTGGCCCTTGGGGCCACCTCGAAAACAACAGCACCGCACAGGCCCTGCGCCAGCTGCAGCACCCGGGTCTGCGCCAGGTGGTGGCGGCGCACCTGAGCGAACAGAACAACCAGCCCGCGCTGGTGCAACAACGGCTGGGCGAGGCGCTGGGCTGGCCGCCCGAGCAGGTGGGCATCGCCAGCCCGGTCACCGGGACCGACTGGATCAGCGTCTGAACGCCGCACCGGGTCGCCCCGCGCCCCGCCCACCCGGCACCGCTCACTTGCCCTTTTGCACCGGATTGGCCAGCAACCAGTTGGCGGGGTACGCGCGCATGAACTCACGCGCCTTGTCAGGCGGGGCGGTCAACCAAGCCTCATACGCGCCCTCATTGAGGATGGCAGGCATGCGCTTTTCAGTGCCCGGGTGTTGGTAGCGGTGCATCAAGGCATGGCTGTTGGCATTGACGGTGAGCAGGGTGAAGCTGGTGATGGGCTCGCCGCCCGGCCCGTTCCATTGCGCCCACAGGCCGGCCACCCCCATGGGCTTGCCGTCGACGCGGGCGATGCGCGTGGACACCGCCTGACCACTGCGCAGGTCGTCCTCGAAAAAAGCCATCATCGGCACAATGCAGCGCTGCGCGTTGAGCCAAGCCTCGCGGAAGTTGTTCGAGGTGCTGACCGTCTCGGACCGCGCATTGACGAGCTTGGGCGAACGCAAACGCGCATCCGATGCCGACTTGACCCAGGACGGCACCAGACCAAACTGCCCCAAGCGCAGCACCCGCCCACCCGACGGGGGCTGCGCTTCGCCCGCCGCCCCGGCCAGTGAGGGCGCGGCGGCGGACGTGACCACGGGGTCGCCTGCCGCCGGGGTGACTGGATCCCCCGCCCGAGGCGCTGAGGGGTCAGCCGCCGCGGCGACCGCAGGCAGCTCACGGCAGATGAAGGCCCCCACCATTCGGGGGCGCAGGGTGCGTGGCAAGCCCTGCTCGGGGGCCGGCACACCGAAGGCCAGCGGAAAAAGATCGGCAGCGTGAACGCTCTCAAATTGGACTGTCATGCCCGGCATGCTAGCGCAGCGGGCCGCCCGCCCCGGCCCTGCACCACCCAGGGCCCCCGAAAGACCTGAGCGGGGCTGATGCAGCGCCCCAAAACAAAAAGCCACCCGAAGGTGGCTTCTCATGCGATCGCGAAGAAATTACTTCTTGGCAGCAGCGTCTTCAGCAGCCTTCTTGGCGGCGTCAGCAGCAGCGTCAGCGGCCGGAGCAGCAGCCGGAGCCGGAGCGGTGGTGGCGGTGCCAGCGTCAGCGGCGGGGGCAGCAGCGGGAGCGGCCGGCGCTTCAGCGGCGGGAGCCGGAGCAGCAGCGGGAGCCGGTGCGGGAGCAGCAGCGGGTTCTTCCTTCTTGCCGCAGGCGGCGAGGGCGGCAGCGGCAATCAGGGTTGCCAAAACGAGCGATTTCTTCATGTCAAGTTTCCTTGTTGGATAGAGAGAATTCCGGTTGCCGAACGGTCCAAGCCGAACTGCCCGGCTGAGCGAGCGCTGTACGAATGCCGCGCAAATTTCACTCAACTGCAAATTATAGGAGGTATTCGTCAATCCCAACAAACACTGACAGGCGGACAAAACCCGATGATGTGTGTCAAATTTGTAAAGAATTGAAGAACTTTTAAGTGCACTTTTGCATGATTAGAGTCAAAAGCTGACCGCTTGGTCTGGAATGACGTCAAAGCCCGAGCACAGAAGCAGGGAATGCCGGCGAACCGCGACGCCACCAGGTGTCCAAGGTTTCACGCAGCTGCACCCGGCGTTCGGGCTGCACCGAACACACCCCCGTGCTGCGCTGCAAATCCAGGCGCTGCATCATCCAGGCAGGGCTCCACAGCGCGCTGGGCAGGTCGCCCGGGTCGGCCCGGCGGCAGGCCCGGGCCTCGATCAGGTGGTCCCAGGTGCGCCGCCATTGGACAAATCGCGCGTGGCGGCGTTGCACCTCGTCGTAATGGCAGGCCAGCAGCCACAGGCGACGCCCTCCCCGCGACCAGGCCTGCAGCGACTCGGCCACCACGCGCTCCCCGAGCGGCCAGTCTTCAAACGTCGCATCGCACCAGACCATCTCCTGCCAGCCCAGGCGGGCGGCTTCGGCCAATGCCCATCGCAGGCGGTCGGCAAAGGCCTCGCGGCCTTCAAAGCGCCCTTGCAGCGCCTCGGGCGGCCAGTCGGCGCCAGTGGGGGGCAGGACCGGGGTCATGGCGTCACACCTGAGGCGGGATGGGGTGCAGCCAACCGGCCTGGCACCATTCCAACAGCAATTCACGCGCGCCCGCACTGAGGCGGGCCACGTCCTTGCCACCCAACACGCGCAGGCTGGCCAGTTGGCGCATCAGCGTGGCGTCGCGGCCAGCGGCCCGGAAGCCCTCGCCGTTGATGAACACATGGCGCTCGTCGTGCAACATGCGGGTGCGGCGGTCCAGGCGCACGCCCTGGGTCAGGACCGGTGCTGCGCCGTCCTCCTGGCTGTCAAACCAGACCTGGGCCTTGGGCTCGGTCAGGTACTCACCAATCACGCGGGCCAGTGCATCGGGGTCGTTCAGGACCCGTTGCAGGGCGTCGGCCGCGAACAGGTGCAGGTCCTCAGGGATGGCGGCGGGGTCGGCCACCGCGGGCTGGGTCGGGTCGCGGTAGAGGCCGTCACCGGCCAGGTCCTCGGCGTCCTCGGCCAGGCGCTGCAGCACCTCGCGCGCCAGTTCGTCGCGCTTGGGCGAGCGAAAGCCAATCGAGTAGGTCATGCACTCGTCTTCAGCGATGCCATCGTGGGCGTAGCGCGGCGGCAGGTACAGCATGTCGCCGGGCTCGAGCACAAACTCTTCTTCGGGCTCGAAATGCGCCAGCACCTTGAGCGGTGTGTCGTCGCGCAGGCTCAGGTCCTTTTGGCGACCGATGCGCCAGCGGCGGCGGCCATGGGCCTGCAGCAGGAACACGTCGTAGCTGTCAAAGTGCGGGCCCACGCCGCCCCCGGGGGTGGCGTAGCTGATCATCAGATCGTCCAGGCGCGCGTCAGGCACAAAGCGGAAGCCTTGCATCAGGTGGTGCACGGCTTCGTCGTGCAGGTCCACCCCTTGCACCAGCAGGGTCCAGTCGGGCTGGCTCAGCGGCGGCAGGCTGCGGCGTGGCAGCGGCCCCGAGCGCACAGCCCAGCCCGGCTGGGTGTTGCGCACCAGGCGCGACTCCACCGCCTCGCTGGCGGCCAGCTCAAACAACTCGCCGCGCTCGAGCAGGGGCTGGAAGCCCGGCACCGCCTGGCGCACCAGCAACGGCTTTTTCTGCCAATGGCGTTTCATGAATTGCTGGGGCGTCAGGCCGCCCAGCAAGGTGAGGGGTTGGTGAATGTCCATGGCAGAAAGGGGCCCGGGTGAGCGGGCGACTGATCGAATGGTGCCGATTTTCCTACGGAACGGCCGCCGCCCCCTGTGACGCGGCGCAAGAAAACCCGGCGCCAGGGCCCAGCCCACCCCAGCGCCAGGCCACGGGCTCGCATACACTCGGGCCCTCAAGACCTGCCGCCTGCCCGGTGCCCCACCGCGGCAGCGGGCCCCGCGCCCGGATGGGCCCCCGGCCCCTACCCAACCAATCATCACCGCATCTACGAAGGCGGACGCCATGGAAATCACTGAACAATGCGTGGTCGCACTGACCTGGACCCTGACCGATACCCTGGGCGAAGAGCTCGATGTGCTGGACGAGCCGGTCGACTTTCTGGTCGGCGGCGATGACCTGCTGAAGAAAATCGAAGAAGTGCTGCAAGGCCACGAGGCCGGCGCCAAGGTCAAGCTGCAGATCGAACCCGAAGAAGGCTTCGGCGAGTACAACGAACAACTGATCTTCCTGGAACCGCGTGGCCTGTTCCCGGCCGAACTCGAGGAAGGCATGACCTTCGAAGGCAGCGCCCTGCCCGCCGGCTGCCACCCGGACGCCCCGCGCGATGCGCTCTACACGGTGACCGAGATCTACCCCGAGCACGTGGTGCTGGATGGCAACCACCCGCTGTCGGGCATCGCGATTCGCCTGCACCTGCAGGTGCACGCGGTGCGCGAAGCGACCGAAGAAGAGATCGGTCGCGGCACGGCCGGCACCGGCTTCTTCCGCATCCAGCCCATGGCCCCGGGCAACGACCAGCTGCACTGAAGCCCCCGCGGTCGACACCGCCCACGCCGCATGAAAAAGCCCGCTGACGTCACCGTCGGCGGGCTTTTGTGTTGGTGGGTCTGCACCGCGGGCCCGCTGGGTCCGGGCTGGGTCCGGGCTGGGGCCCCTCAGCGCGCCAAAGCGCGTCCGCCCTGCTTCAGGCCTGGCCCGTGGAGCCGTAACCGCCCTCGCCCCGTTGCGTCGGGGCAAATTCGCTCACCACGTTGAAGCTCGCCTGCACCACTGGCACGATGACCAGTTGGGCAATGCGCTCGAGTGGCTCGATGGTGTAGGGCACGGGGCTGCGGTTCCAGGCGCTGACCATCAGCTGGCCCTGGTAGTCGCTGTCGATCAGGCCGACCAGGTTGCCCAGCACGATCCCGTGCTTGTGGCCCAGGCCCGAGCGCGGCAGGATCATGGCGGCGTAGCCGGGGTCCTGGAGGTACATGGCGATGCCGGTCGGCACCAGCTGCCAGGCGTTGGGCGCCAGCGTCAGCGGCTCGCTCAGGCAGGCGCGCAGGTCGAGGCCGGCGCTGCCCGGGGTGGCATAGGCGGGCAGTTGGTCCGCCAGGCGCGGGTCGAGGATCTTGACGTCGATGTTCATGCGTGAAAAAACAAGAAAAGGTCAGCCCGCCATGCGGCGAGCGATGTCGGCCACCAGTTGGCGGGCCAGGTTGAGCTTGGAAGCACGGGGCAACTCGTGCACCCCGGCCTCGTCCACCAGCAGCAGCTGATTGTCGTCTTGCCCGAACGCGGCCGGGCCGATGTTGCCCACCAGCAGCGGCACGCCCTTGCGCGCGCGTTTGGCCTGGGCGTGGGCCACCAGGTCATGGCTTTCGGCGGCAAAGCCGACACAGAACAGGTCGCCGCGCTGCGCGCGTTCGCTCTGGGCCACGGCGTGCAGGATGTCGGGGTTCTCGACAAAGCTCAGCTGCGGGGTCTGGCCCGAGCCGTCTTTCTTGATCTTCTGGTCGCTGGCCGAGGCGGGGCGCCAGTCGGCCACGGCCGCGGTGGCGATGAACACATCGGCGCTCTGGGCCGCGGGCTCACAAGCCGCCAGCATGTCGCGCGCCGACACCACATTGAGGCGGCGCACGCCACGTGGCGTGGGCAGGTGCACCGGACCGGCCACCAGGGTGACGTCGGCCCCCGCCTCGCGGGCGGCGCGGGCGATCGCAAAGCCCATCTTGCCCGAGGAGTGGTTGGTGATGCCGCGCACCGGGTCGATGGCCTCGAACGTGGGGCCCGCGGTCACCAGCACACGGCGGCCGCGCAGGGATTTGGGCTGGAAGAAGGCAATCACCTCCTCACAGATCTCCAGCGCCTCCAGCATGCGCCCGTCGCCGGTCTCACCACAGGCCTGGTCGCCCCGGGCCACGCCCAGCAACACGGCGCCGTCGGCCTGCAACTGCGTCAGGTTGCGCTGGGTGGCCGGGTGGGCCCACATCTCGCGGTTCATGGCCGGCGCCACCAGCAGCGGCACGCGCTCGATCGGTCGTGCCAGGCACAGCAGGCTCAACAGCTCATCGGCCCGCCCCTGCACCAGGCGGGCGATGAAGTCCGCGCTGCAGGGCGCCAGCACGATGGCGTCGGCCTCGCGGCTGAGATTGATGTGCGGCATGTTGTTGCCCTCACGGGCGTCCCACTGCGAGCTGTAAACCGGTCGGCCCGACAGCGCCTGCATGGTGACGGGGGTGATGAACTGGGCGGCGGCCTCGGTCATCACCACCTGCACCGTGGCGCCCTGGCGGATCAGCTCACGGCACAGTTCGGCCGACTTGAAGCAGGCCACACCGCCGGTGAGGCCCAAAACAATGTGTTTTCCCTGGAGGTCCATGGTGACGAAAGCCCTGCTGGAGCAGGCCCGGTTGGCAAAGAATGCGGCAATGTAGCAGACCCCCGGGCCTGCTCGGCGCCCGCGCACCGTGGGGTCGTCACCTGCGGGAAAGCCGCCCGCAGCAAAAAAACGCCCGACCGGCCCGCCCACCCCGCGGCAGCGCGGGGGGCAGACCTGCCGTGCGGTCCGCGGCCCCCGAAGGGGCCTGGGGTGGCCAGGCGGTGCTGGCTTGGCGGTGCTGAGCCGTGGCCGCCCCCGGGACACGCCGTTGCGTCGCCTTGTCGCACGGCTGTACCGCTGGCGGCTTGGCGCCTCGTCTGAAGCGCCCATCGCCAGCGGGCGGGGTCGGGTTCGCGGTTCTTGGTTTTTTATTTGGCCGTGGGCATCACAAACTCGGCGCCCTTGCCGATGCTCTCGGGCCAGCGCTGCATGACGCTCTTTTGCTTGGTGTAGAAGCGCACGCCCTCTTCGCCGTAGGCGTGCATGTCGCCGAACAGGCTCTTCTTCCAGCCACCAAAACCGTGCCAGGCCATGGGCACCGGGATCGGCACGTTGATGCCGACCATGCCGACCTGGATGCGGCGGCTGAACTCGCGCGCCACATTGCCGTCGCGGGTGAAGCAGGAGACGCCGTTGCCGAACTCGTGGTCATTGATCAGTTGTACCGCGGTGGCAAAGTCAGGCACGCGCACGCAGGACAGCACGGGGCCAAAGATCTCTTCCTTGTAGATCTTCATTTCAGGCGTGACGTGGTCGAACAGCGTGCCACCCAGCCAGAAGCCCTGGTCACAACCGGGGCCGGCGGTCTTGCCGTCAAAGCCGCGGCCGTCGAGCAGCAGCTGGGCGCCCTCTTGCACACCGGCCTCGATGTAGCCGCTGATGCGGGCGTGGGCGGCACCGGTGACGATCGGGCCCATCTCGGCGGCCAGGTTCATGCCGTCGAGCACCTTGAGGCTCTTGGCACGCTCCAGCAGCTTGGGCACCACCTTGTCGGCCACATCGCCGACCAGCACGGCCACGCTGATGGCCATGCAACGCTCGCCGGCCGAGCCGTAGCCCGCGCCGATCAGGGCGTCGACCACCTGGTCGATGTCGGCGTCGGGCATCACCACCATGTGGTTCTTGGCGCCGCCCAGGGCCTGCACGCGCTTGCCGTGGCGGGCCCCGGTCTCATAGATGTAGTTGGCGATCGGGGTCGAGCCGACGAAGGACACGGCCTTGACGTCGGGGTGCACCAACAGCGCGTCGACCGCTTCCTTGTCGCCCTGCACGACGTTGAACACACCGTCCGGCAGGCCGGCCTGCTTCAACAGGTCGGCCATGAACAGGCTGGCGCTGGGGTCGGTGGGGCTGGGCTTGAGCACAAAGGTGTTGCCCGCCGCGATGGCCACCGGGAACATCCACATCGGCACCATGACCGGGAAGTTGAACGGCGTGATGCCGGCCACCACGCCCAGCGGCTGGCGCATCGTCCAGTTGTCGATGCCGGTGGAGACCTGTTCGGTGTAGTCGCCCTTGAGCAGCTGCGGGATGCCGCAGGCGAACTCGATGATGTCGATGCCGCGCGACACCTCGCCCTGCGCATCGGTGAACACCTTGCCATGCTCCAGCGTGATCATGCGCGCCAGCGTGTCCTTGTGCTGGTTGACCAGCTCCAGGAACTTGAACATCACCCGGCCACGGCGGATCGGCGGGGTGTCGGCCCAGGCCGGGAACGCCGCTTGCGCCGCGGCCACCGCCGCATCGACATCGGCCACGCTGCCCAGCCACACCTGGCGGCTCACCTCGCCCGTGGCGGGGTTGTAAACCGGCTGGCGACGGGTGCTGACACCGGCGGTGACGGCGCCCTGGATGTAGTGGCCGACGTCGGCGCTGGAAGGGGTTTGGCTCATGCTGCCTCTGCAAGAAAAGGATGAAGAAAAATGACCGCCCCCCGGGGGCCCTTCGCCAGGCCGTGAAGGGCCGGCCAAGCAAGACACCGAAGCGGGTGAGGCCCAAGTCTAGGCAGGGCCTCCCGGCCTGCCTAGGCTGCCACGCTGAACTTATTGTTCAATTTGATGAACAATCAAGCCATGGACACCCCCCTTAACCACACCCTCTGGGGCCACCTGCACTGGCTGGTGGTGCTGGCCCAGCAAGGCAGCTACACCGCAGCGGCCCGGCGCCTGGGCGTCAGCAAGGCCGCGGTCAGCCAGCGCATCTCCGAACTGGAGCGCCTGGCCGGCGTGCCCCTGGTGCAACGCACCACGCGCAGCGTGCGCCTGACCGAGGCCGGTCAGCGCCTGGTGGACGACACGCGCGCTCCCTTCGATGCCATTGCCCACAGTTTTGCCAGCGTGCGCGACCTGGCCGGTACGCCCCGCGGCCGGCTGCGCGTGACCGCCCCGGTGGCCTTGTCACGGCAACAGTTGGTGCCGCGACTGGCGGACTTTCTGCGCCAATACCCCGAGGTGCGGCTGGAGCTGGAGCTGTCAGACCGCTTCGCCTCGCTGGCCATGGAGGGGCTGGACCTGGCCATCCGCCACAGCGATCAGGTGCCCGACACCCATGTGGCCTGGCGCTTGTGCGACACCCGCTCGGTGCTGGTGGCCAGCCCGGGCTACCTGGCTCAGCGCGGTCAGCCCGACAGCCCCCAGGCGCTGGCGCAACACGACTGCCTGCACTACCCGCGCAGCGGCGACACGCCCACCTGGACCTTTGAGCGCGGCACGGAGCGGCTGACCATCCCGGTGCGCGGCCCGCTGGCCGCCAACAACAGCGAAGCGCTGCGCGACGCGGCCCTGGCCGATCTGGGCATTGCGCTGCTGCCGGACTTCAGCGCCCAGGCCAGCCTGCGCAGCGGCCAGCTGCAACAGGTGCTGCCCGAGTGGGCCAACGTCGGTCCTTTTGCGCGCCAGCTGTATGCGATTCGCCCGTACTCGGCCCATGTGCCGCTGGCCGTGACCGCACTGGTGCAGCACCTGCGACAATCGCTGGCTGGCGGTTTTGATTTGCACCCGCTGCAACCGCCCTGAATTTCGACGCCGCCGCTGCCTGGGCAGCGGCACCTTTATAATCTCCGTTTACCACCTCCCGGGACCCCTGCTCCCGACCCGACATGACCAAATTCGTCTTCGTCACCGGCGGTGTGGTGTCTTCCCTGGGCAAGGGAATCGCCTCAGCCTCCCTTGCCGCGATTCTCGAATCGCGGGGCCTCAAAGTCACCCTCATCAAGCTGGACCCGTACATCAACGTTGATCCGGGCACGATGTCGCCGTTCCAGCACGGCGAGGTTTTCGTGACCGATGACGGCGCTGAAACCGACCTCGACCTCGGCCACTACGAGCGTTTCATTGAAACGCGCATGAACAAGGCCAACAACTTCACCACCGGCCGGATCTACCAATCCGTGCTCGAAAAAGAGCGCCGTGGTGACTACCTGGGCAAGACCGTGCAGGTCATCCCCCACATCACCAACGAGATCCAGGAATACGTCAAGCGCGGTGCCGCGTTTGGCACCCCTGACGCGGTGGATGTGGCGATCGTCGAGATCGGCGGCACTGTGGGTGACATCGAGTCCCTGCCCTTCCTCGAGGCTGCGCGCCAGATGAGCCTGCGCCTGGGCCCCAACAACACCGCCTTTGTCCACCTGACCTACGTGCCCTGGATCGCTGCGGCCGGCGAACTCAAGACCAAGCCGACCCAGCACACGGTGCAAAAGCTGCGTGAGATCGGCATTCAGGCCGACGCCCTGCTGTGCCGGGCTGACCGCCGCATCCCCGATGACGAGCGCGCCAAGATCTCGCTGTTCACCAACGTGCCCGAGTGGGGCGTGATCTCCATGTGGGACGTGAACACCATCTACAAGGTGCCCCGCATGCTGCACGAGCAAGGCCTGGACGGCCTGATCTGCGACAAGCTGCGCCTGAACACCCCGCCGACCAGCCTCAAGCGCTGGGACGACCTGGTGTTCGAGACCGAAAACCCCAAGGGCCAGGTCACCATCGCCATGGTCGGCAAGTACGTCGACCTGTCGGACAGCTACAAGTCGCTCAACGAAGCGCTGCGCCACGCCGGCATGAAGAACCACGTCGCGGTCAAGATCGAGTACATCGACTCCGAGACCATCGAACCCGAGAACGTCAAGCGCCTGGGCCAGTACGACGCCATCCTGGTGCCCGGCGGTTTCGGCAAGCGCGGTGTCGAAGGCAAGATCTGCGCGGCCCAGTTCGCCCGGGAAACCAAGGTGCCCTACCTCGGCATCTGCCTGGGCATGCAAGTGGCCACCATCGAGTACGCGCGCCATGTGGCCGGCCTGAAGGACGCCAACAGCACCGAGTTCGAACCCGAAGGTCCGAACCCCGTGATCGCGCTGATCACCGAGTGGAAAGACGCCGACGGCACCATCAAGAAGCGCGACGAGAACTCCGACCTGGGCGGCACCATGCGCCTGGGGGCTCAGAGCTCGGACGTGTCCCCGGGCACGCTGGCGCACCAGATCTACGGCGACGTGGTGACCGAGCGTCACCGCCACCGCTATGAAGCCAACGTCAACTACCTCGACCAGTTGCGCCAGGCCGGCCTGGTGATCTCGGCGCTGACGCAGCGTGAGCAGCTGACGGAAATCGTCGAACTGCCGCAAAGCGTGCACCCCTGGTACATGGGCGTGCAGTTCCACCCCGAGTTCAAGTCGACGCCGTGGGACGGTCACCCGCTGTTCAACGCCTTCATCAAAGCCGCGGTGGAACACCAAGCCGCCGGCCAAACCCACAAGGCCTGAGCGCCACAGGAGACCCAAGCATGAAACTCTGCGGCTTTGACATCGGTCTGGACCACCGCTTCTTTCTGATCGCCGGACCTTGCGTGGTCGAGTCTGAACAGCTGCAGATGGACACGGCGGGTACCCTGAAGGAAATCACCCAGAGCCTGGGCATTCCCTTCATCTTCAAGAGCAGCTACGACAAGGCCAACCGCTCCTCGGGCACCAGCTTCCGGGGCCCGGGCATGGAGCGCGGCCTGGAGATCCTGGCCAAGGTCAAGAAGACCCTCGAAGTGCCCATCCTCACCGATGTGCACAGCGAAGCCGAGATCGCCCAGGTGGCCTCGGTAGTCGACGTGCTGCAGACACCGGCGTTCCTGTGCCGCCAGACCGACTTCATCCGGGCCGTGGCCCAGTCGGGCAAGCCGGTGAACATCAAGAAGGGCCAGTTCCTGGCCCCGCACGACATGAAGAACGTCATCGACAAGGCCCGCGCCGCCGCCCGTGACGCCGGCCTGCCCGAGGACAGCTTCATGGCCTGCGAGCGCGGCGCCAGCTTTGGCTACAACAACCTGGTCAGCGACATGCGCAGCCTGGCCATCCTGCGTGAAACCGGTGCGCCGGTGGTGTTTGACGCCACCCACAGCGTGCAGCTGCCCGGCGGCCAGGGCACCAGCTCGGGGGGCCAGCGCGAGATGGTGCCGGTGCTGTCGCGCGCCGCCGTGGCCGTGGGCGTGGCAGGCCTGTTCATGGAAACCCACCCCAACCCGAGCCAGGCGCTCAGCGACGGCCCCAACGCCGTGCCGCTCAAGCACATGAAAGCCTTGCTCGAAACCCTGGTCGCGCTCGACAGCGTGACCAAGAAGACCGGCTTCCTCGAGGACCATTTCGAATGAGCAGCGCCTACATCATCGCCAACGTCACGGTGACCAACCCCACGCAGTACGAGGAGTACCGCAAGTGGTCCACCGCCGCCATGCAGGCCTACCAGGCTGAGGTGTGCGTGCGCGGCGGCCGGGTCGAGGTACTGGAAGGCGACTGGGCGCCCGAGCGCCTGGTGATCCTGAAATTTGCCGACGTGGCCGCGGCGCGGGTCTTTTATGATTCGCCCGAGTACGGCCGGGCCCGGGCCGCGCGCGAAGGCGCGGCCATCATGCGCATGGTGGTGGTCGAAGGGGTCTGAACCTCAGGCTCAGACCCTGGCCGCCGGGGCCCACCCGCCCATCTGTTTTTTGTGTTTGTATTGAAAGAAGAAACATGAGTGCAATCGTAGACATCGTAGGCCGTGAAGTGCTGGACAGCCGCGGCAACCCCACCGTCGAGTGCGACGTGCTGCTCGAATCAGGCGTCATGGGCCGCGCCGCTGTGCCCTCGGGTGCCTCCACCGGCAGCCGTGAAGCCATCGAACTGCGCGACGGCGACAAGAGCCGCTACCTGGGCAAGGGCGTGCTGCGCGCCGTGGAGAACATCAACACCGAAATCTCCGAAGCCGTGCTGGGCCTGGACGCGTCCGAGCAAGCCTTCCTGGACAAGACCCTGATCGACCTCGACGGCACCGAAAACAAGAGCCGCCTGGGCGCCAACGCGATGCTGGCCGTGTCGATGGCTGTGGCCCGTGCCGCCGCCGAAGAATCGGGCCTGCCCCTGTACCGCTACTTCGGCGGCATGGGCGGCATGCAACTGCCGGTGCCGATGATGAACGTCATCAACGGTGGCGCGCACGCCAACAACAACCTCGACCTGCAAGAGCTGATGATCATCCCGGTCGGTGCCCCCACCTTCCGTGAAGCCGTCCGCTACGGCGCCGAAGTGTTCCACGCCCTCAAGAAGATCATCCACGACAAGGGCATGAGCACCGCCGTGGGCGACGAAGGCGGCTTTGCCCCCAGCGTGGCCAGCCATGAGGCCGCCATCCAGCTGATCCTCGAAGCCATCGACAAGGCTGGTTTCGTGGCCGGCGAGCAAATCGCCCTGGGCCTGGACTGCGCCGCCAGCGAGTTCTACAAGGACGGCAAGTACCACCTCGAAGGCGAAGGCCTGGTGCTGTCGGCCGAAGAGTGGACCAACATCCTGGCCACCTGGTGCGACAAGTACCCGATCATCAGCATCGAAGACGGCATGGCCGAAGGCGACTGGGACGGCTGGAAGCACCTGACCGAGCGCCTGGGCAAGCAAGTCCAGATCGTGGGTGACGACCTGTTCGTGACCAACACCAAGATCCTCAAAGAAGGCATCGACAAGGGCATCGCCAACTCGATCCTGATCAAGATCAACCAGATCGGCACCCTGACCGAGACCTTCGAAGCCATCGAGATGGCCAAGACGGCCGGCTACACCGCCGTGATCAGCCACCGTTCGGGCGAGACCGAAGACTCGACCATCGCCGACATCGCCGTGGGCACCAACGCCGGCCAGATCAAGACCGGTTCGATGAGCCGCAGTGACCGCATCGCCAAGTACAACCAACTGCTGCGCATCGAAGAAGACCTGGGTGACGTCGCCCGCTACCCGGGCCGTGCGGCCTTCTACAACCTGCGCTGAGCGCAGCGGGTTTGACCATGGGTGTGCGCCTGCTCCCCGTGCTTTTGCTGGCCCTGCTGGGCCTGCTGCATGCCCAGCTCTGGCTGGGCCGCGGCAGCATTCCCAATGTCGCGGGCCTGCAGCAAAAGATTGACGAGCAGAAAGCCCGCAACGCCGCGGCGCAACGTGTCAACGACCAACTGGCCTCCGAGGTCAACGACCTCAAGGAAGGCCTGGCCATGGTCGAAGAACGCTCCCGCATCGAGCTGGGCATGGTCAAGCCCAACGAGATCTTCGTCCAGATCACCAAGTGAGTCCTGCGGTCCCGGCCGCAGACTCCACCCCTCCCATGGACGCCCTGTTCACCACCGCGTTTGAACTCTGGGGCACCCCGACCAGCTGGACCGAGGTGCTGGCCTTTGCGTTGGCGCTCGCCATGGTCGTCTGCAACATCCGACAAATTCATTGGGGCTGGCCCCTGGCCATCCTCAGCTCCCTGCTCTACCTGCTGGTGTTCTGGCGCAGCCGCCTTTATGGCGACGCGGTGCTGCAGCTGTTCTTTGCCGCCCTGGCAGGCTGGGGCTGGACCCAGTGGCTCAAGGGCCAGGGCCGCCGCAGCGAGCAAGAGGCGCCCTTGCGCGTCACCGCGCTGAGCGCCCGCGGGCGGCGGTGGACGGTGCTGGCCTGCGCCAGCCTGTGGCCGCTGACAGGCTGGTTCCTGCTCACCTTCACCGACACCGATGTGCCCTGGTGGGACGCCTTCCCGACCGCCGCCAGCCTGGTGGGCCAGGTGCTGCTGGGCCGCAAACACCCCGAAAACTGGCTCATCTGGCTGGCCGTCAATGTGGTGAGCATGGGCCTGTTCGCCTACAAGGGCCTGTGGCTGACCACGGTGCTGTACGGCCTGTTCACCGTCCTCAGTGTGGTGGGCTGGCGCGCCTGGCGCCAGGATCAGCAGGCACCCCAAGGCCAACATGCCTGAGCTGCCCCACGTCATCTGCCTGCTCGGCGCCGAGAGCACCGGCAAGACCGCCCTGACCGAATCCCTGGCCCGGGTGCTGCGCGACTGCGGACTGGACTGTGCCGTGGTGCCCGAAACCCTGCGCCAATGGTGCGACCAACACGGCCGCACCCCGCGCCCCGACGAGCAAGCCGGGATCGCCGACACGCAAAGCCAGCGCATCGCGGACGCCGCGCGCCAGCACACGGTGGTGCTGGCCGACACCTCGGCCCTGATGACCGCGGTCTACAGCGACTTTTTGTTCGCTGACCGCAGCCTGTATGCACCCGCCAGCCAGGCCCAGGCGCGCTATGGCCTGACCCTGCTGACCGGGCTCGACCTGCCCTGGGTCGCGGATGGTCTGCAGCGCGATGGCCCACAGGTGCGCGAACCGGTCGACGCCCTGCTGCGCCAGGCCCTGCAAGCCCAGCGCCTGCCCTACAAGGTGGTGTACGGCCAGGGCGCCGAGCGCGGCCACAACGCGCTCAGTGCGCTGGTCGGCCAGCCCTGGCTGCAGGCCTTGCCGCAGGCCGCCGCGCTCCACGAGCGCCTGCGCCAGCAGCGTGACGAAGCCAAGCTCAACAAGCCCTGGCAATGCGAGCATTGCAGCGACGGCGGCTGCGAACACAAGCTGTTCACCGGTCTGCTGGGCGCCCGCAGCGCCGCATGAAAAACGCCCCGCAAGCGGGGCGTCTCAGCCGCCATCAGGTGGCGCTGGCAGCGACCAGCGCCGGGCGGTCAAGCCTTCATTGCACGGTCTTGATGCCATCCACCAGGTGCTCGCCCTGGGTGAAGATGCTGGCGGCATCGACCGCGTCGTAGCGGTACTGCTGACCACAGAACTCGCAAGCCACCTCGATCTGGCCTTGCTCGGCCAACACGCTTTCGGCCTCTTCAGCACCAAAGCCGCGCAGCATCTGGCTGACGCGTTCGCGGCTGCAGCGGCAGGCGAAGCGCGGTGCGGTTTCGCCCTGCAGGGGCTCGAAGCGCGACACCTTCTCCTCCCAGAACAGGCGGCGCAGGATGGTGTCCACATCGAGCGTGAGCAGCTCTTCGCGCTTCAGGCTGGAGGCCAGCAAGGCGATGCGGTTGTAGTGCTCGTTGAGGCCGATTTCGTCTTCGTTGGCGGCCGAGCGCAGGCTGCCCGCGAGGTTGCCCTCCCCTTCAAGCGGCAGGCGCTGGATCAGCAGACCCGCGGCGACCTTGTCGTCGGCGGCCAGCACCAGGCAGGTGTCGAGCTGTTCGCTTTGCAGCATGTAGTGCTCGAGCACCGAGCTGAGCTTCTCCAGCTTCTCACCCTGGTCGCCAAACAGCGGCACCACGCCTTGGTAGGGCTGCTGACCGGGGAACTTGTCCTTGGGGTCGAGCGTGATGGCGCAGCGGCCACCGTTGCCCAGGTTGACCATCTCGCTGAGGCTTGCGCCGTCACGGACTTCACCGGCCAGGGTGGCCGTGGCCCGCAGGCTGAGGTCGGGCTGCACCTCGGTGACCGCCACCTTGACGGGGCCATCGCCAAAAATCTGCAGCACCAACGCGCCGTTGAACTTGATGTTCGACTGCATCAGCACGCCGGCCGCGGCCATCTCGCCCAGCAGCTCACGCACCTGCACCGGGTAGGCCCCGGTCTGGGTGTTGGCGGCACGGCGGGCCAGGATCTCCGTCCAGGCGTCGGTCAGACGCACGATCATGCCGCGCACGGGCAGGCCATCAAAAATAAACTTGTGAAGTTCAGACACGCAAAATTCCTGAAAAACGCAGCCGCTCCAAGCCCCCTGGCTCAGTCGATGCGGCGCAGGCCCGCCTTGAAGCGGCGGGCGTTGTCAATGTAATGCTTCGCGCTTTGGCGAAGCCCCTCGATCTGCTCCGGGCTGAGCTGGCGCACCACCTTGGCCGGGCTGCCCAGGATCATCGAGCCGTCCGGGAACTCTTTGCCCTCGGTGACCAGCGAACCCGCCCCCACCAGGCAGTTCTTGCCAATGCGGGCCCCGTTCAACACCACGGCGCCGATGCCGATCAGCGACTCGTCCCCGATGGTGCAGCCGTGCAGCATGACCTGGTGGCCCACCGTCACATGGCGCCCCACCACCAGGGGCTTGCCGTGGTCGGCGTGCAGCACGCTGGCGTCCTGGATGTTGGACCCCTCGCCGATCGAGATCGACTCGGTGTCGCCACGCACCACCGTGCCAAACCAGACGCTGGCGTCGGCCCCCAGACTCACCTGCCCCATCACCTGGGCGCTGTCGGCCACCCAGGCCGATTCAGCCACTTGCGGCGCCACGCCATCCAACTCATACACAGCCATGCTTGTCTCCAAAAATCCCATGTTAGGGGTGGCGGCCCCTTTATCAAGCCGAGGTCAGGACCGACCCAGGTCAAGGCTTCATCCACCCAGTGCAACCTAGAATTGTAGAGATGGAGCTCCGTCAACGTGCACTGCAGGTCTTGTGCCTCACCGATCCCGCGCAAAAAGCCGCGGCCACCGTCGAACTACACACGCAATTCGAGCAACTGACGCTCGACACCGAGCGCGGCCCGGTGCTGCCGCCCGGCCAGTGCTTGCCTGGTCACCCCGAGCGCCCGCCGCTGGTCAAGCACACCAGCGTCGTGAAACGCTCACCCAGCACCCTCGAGGGCCGGGCCGCCCTGCTGCACTCGATTGCCCACATCGAATTCAACGCCATCAACCTCGCGCTGGACGCGGTCTGGCGCTTTGACGGCCTGCCCCGCGACTACTACGCCGACTGGCTGCGGGTGGCACGCGAGGAGGCCTACCACTTCACCCTGCTGCGCGAGCACCTGCAGCGCATGCCGCACCTGGGCCAGCCCTGGGACTATGGCGACTTCCCGGCCCACCAGGGCCTGTGGTCGATGTGCGAGCGCACGGCCGGCGATGTCCTGGCCCGCATGGCCCTGGTGCCGCGCACGCTGGAGGCCCGCGGCCTGGACGCCACCCCGCTGATCCAGGCCAAGCTGCGCCAGATCGGCAGTCCCGACGCCCTGGAGGCGGTCGCGGTGCTCGACATCATCCTGCGCGACGAAGTGGGCCATGTGGCGATCGGCAACCACTGGTACCGCTGGCTGTGCGAGCGCGCCGGCCTGGACCCGACCGCCCATTACCCGGTGCTGACGCAGCGCTACGAGGCGCCGCGCATGAAGCCACCCTTCAACGAAAACGCGCGTCGCCGTGCAGGATTCACGGAAGTGGAGATGGCGTGGCTCAAAAACGGTTAAGGGATTGAAAAGCCGTTGACAGCGCAGGGAACAATCCGGTGCCGTCCACCGTTCGTCCCTAAAATACGGCCAAAGAAAGAAACGCCACGCCATGAATGTCCCCCCGATCGCCGCGCCAGCCCCTTCCCGCAACGCTGGAGCGGAAAAAGGTGCGCCCATGATCGCGCGTCAGCCCATTGTGGATGCCGGACACCAAGTCGTCGGCTACGAGCTGTTTGACCGCAGCCAGGCCCAAGGCGACCACACCGCCGCCTCCGACGTCTCCCTGGTCTTCAACGCCCTGTCCCACGTCGGTGACGAGGACCTGTTCGGCAAACTGTTCCTGTTCGTCAACTGCACCCACGCCAGCCTGGCGGGGGGCCACCTCGACCTGGTCAACCCCGAGCGGGTGGTGCTGGAGATCCCGGCGGTGGAGCACGCCTCCAGCCAGGACATCGAACACCGCCTGCCCATCCTCGCGCAGCTGCGCCAGCGCGGCTTCCGACTGGCCTTTGGTCAGTTCGTGCTGGAGCCGGCCTATGCCCTGTGGCGCCCGCTCGCCAGCTTCGTCAAGCTCGACCTGAGCCTGCTCGCCAACAGCCAGCTCAAAGAAGTCATCAAGGCCGCGCGCCGCAGCACCGACGCGGCGCTGATCGCCGAGAAGGTGGAGACCGCCGAACAGTACGACCGCGTGTCCAGCCTGGGCGTGCAGCTGTTCCAGGGCTACTGGTTTGCCAAGCCCACGCTGGTCAAGACCCGCCTGGTCAGCCCGTCGCAGGCGCACATCATTCAGCTCATCAACCTGGTGCGCAACCAAGCCAGCACCGATGAGATCGAGGACGTGCTCAAAAAGGACGCCGGCCTGGCCTTCAACCTGCTGCGCCTGATCAACTCGGCCGGCTTTGGCTACGCCCGCGAGGTGACCTCGTTCCGCCAGGCCGTCATGCTGCTGGGCCTGAAGAAACTGTTCCGCTGGGCGGCCCTGCTGTTGACGGCCACCAAGTCCAGTGCCGACCAGGCCACCATCGGCAACATGGCCGTGGTGCGCGGTCGCCTGATGGAGCTGCTGGCCACCGAAGTCATGACACCCGAGGACGCTGACAACGCGTTTGTGGTGGGCATCTTCTCCCTGCTCGACGTGATGCTGGGCGTGCCCATGGCCCAGGCGGTGGAGATGCTGGCCTTGCCGCCCACCGTGATGGAAGTGCTGATCCACCAAACCGGCCCCTATGCGCCGCTGCTCGACCTGGCCAGTGCCTGCGAGTTGGGCGATGAAGGCCGCTTCAATGCCGCCTGCCAGGCGCTCAAGCTGACCAGCCAGCAAGCCAACTGGGCCCACCTGCAGGCCCTGGCCTGGGCGGACCAGATGGTGACCCAGGCCTGAGGCCGGTGCCGGCCCCTCGAACCCCATAAAAACAGCGTCAACGCACTTCAGGAAGGTCCCACCATGAGCTCCCATTCGGAACACCCCCTGGCCGAAACAGCGCCCGCCCCCCTCGCGGAAGGCGCTGAGCAGCACCTGGACACCGAGAACGCGGCCGTCATCGCGCGCCAACCCATCGTGGACGAGCACCGTGCGGTGTTTGGCTACGAGCTGTTTGACCGTTCCACGCGCGCCACGGCCCACACCGCGGCCAGCGACGCGGCGCTGCTGTTCAACGCCCTGTCCTATGCCGGCACCGAAGCCCTGGTGGGCAAGAAGACCGTCTTCATCAACTGCACCCACGACAGTCTGGCCGGCGGCCACCTGGAGCTGATCAGCCCCGAAAAGGTGGTACTCGAAGTGCCCCCGATGCCGACCGACGACGTGGCCTTGATCGAGGAGCGGGCCGTTGTGCTGGGCGCCCTGAAGGAACGTGGCTTTCGCCTCGCGTTTCCGCACCAGATGCTGCGCCGCGCCTACGCGTCCTGGCTGCCGCTGGCCTCGTTCATCAAGATCGAAATGAACACCCTGCGGCCCGACCTGGCCGAGCCGCTGATCAAGTTCGCGCGCGCCAACACGCGCGCCGAGATGATTGCCGAGAAGGTCGAGACCGGCGAGCAGTTCGAGCGCATGAGCGCGCTGGGGGTCAAGCTGTTCCAGGGCTTCTGGTTCGCCAAGCCCTCGCTGGTGCAGGCCAAGACCATCCGGCCGTCCCAGGCCACGATCATCCAGCTGATCAACTTGGTGCGCAAACAAGCCGACGCGGGCGAGATCGAAAGCCTGCTCAAGAAGGACCCGACACTGTCCTTCAACCTGCTGCGCTTCATCAACTCGGCCGGTTTTGGCCTGCAGGTGGAGATCACCTCGTTCCGCCACGCCGTGATGATGCTGGGCATGAAGAAGCTGTTCCGTTGGGCCGCGCTGCTGCTGACCACGTCCAAGGAAGGTGCACCACCTGCGGTGGGCAGCACCGCGGTGGTGCGGGGTCGCCTGATGGAACTGCTGGCCGCCGAACTGCTGCCCGCCGAGGAATGCGACAACGCCTTCATCGTTGGCGTGTTCTCGCTGCTTGACACCATGCTGGGCATCTCGCTGGACAAGGCGCTGGACACCGTGTCCCTGCCCCAGAACGTGGTCGATGCCCTGCTGCACAAGACCGGCATGTTCTGGCCTTTCCTCGAGCTGACCATCGCTTGCGAGACCGGTGACGATGCGGTGTTCGCCCGCGTCGCGACCGAGCTGCACCTGTCCAACCGCCAGGTCAACTGGGCCCACCTGCAAGCGCTGGACTGGGCCGAATCGCTCAACGACTGAGCGTGGTCGACGGGCCCCATTTTGGTGCCATCACGGCGGTGGCGCGCACCAAACGGAGGCCCAAGCCAGTGCGCCCCACGGCGCTGGCTTGTCCTCCCGACCAGCCCCTCAATCCGGCTTGATGCCTGCGGCGCGGATGATGCGCGCGTTGGCCTCGGACTCCTGCGCCACCAGGCGGGCAAAGTCAGCCGGCTTGCCACCAGCCGGCTGGTTGTCGGCCGCCAGCAGGCGCTGACGCACCTCGGGCTTGGCGAGCACCCGGTTGACCTCCAAGTTGACGCGATCGACCACCGCGCTCGGGGTGCGCGCTGGCGCCACCAGACCAAACTGCGAGGCCAGGTTGGCCGCGGCAAAGCCCAGTTCCTGCAGCGTGGGCACCTTGGGCAGCGCCTCCAGGCGCTGCGCACTGCCAACCGCCAAGGGGTGCAGGCGCCCCGAGGCGATGTGCTGCAACACCGCCGCGCTGGCGTTGGTGGACAGCACCTCGAACTGACCGCTGAGCGCGTCGGTCATCTGCTGCCCGCCGCCCTTGTAGGGCACATGGGTGATGTCCACCTGGGCCGCGGCCTTGAGTTGCTCGAGCATGATGTGGCCCAGCGACGCCTGGCCCGCCGTGGCCCAGCGCCAGCGGCCCGGTTGCTGGCGTGCCTGCGCCAGCAGGGTCGGCAGGTCACGCACCGGCGTGGCCGAGGTGGCCAGCAACAGCACCGGCGAGCTCATCACCTGCACCACCGGCACCAGGTCCAGCAAGGGGTCGTAAGGCAGGCGCCCCAGGTGCGGGCTGAGGGTCAAGGGGCTGATGGCACTGAAGCCCAGGGTGTAGCCGTCGGGCGCTGATTTGGCCACGGCGTCCATCGCGATGGCCCCACTGGCGCCAGCTTTGTTGTCGATCAGCACCGACACGCCCAGCGCCGGCTGCAGGTGCTCGGCCAGCAAGCGGGCCACGGCATCGCTGACGCCCCCGGGCGGGTAGGCCACCAGGATGCGCACCGGGCGGCTGGGCCAGGGCGGGACGCTGGGGCTTTGCGCCCAGGAGGGTCCCCAGCCCAGGGCCAGGGGCGCGGCGGTCAAGAGGCGGCGGCGAGACAACAGGTGCATGAACTTCCTTCAAGTCAAAGTGACAACGGCCCAGCCAAAGGGCTCAACCGCGCGGGTGGTGCGCCGCGTGCAACTGACGCAGCCGCTCACGCGCAACATGGGTGTAGATGGTGGTGGTCGAAATGTCCGCGTGGCCCAGCAAAAGCTGCACCGAACGCAGGTCCGCCCCGTGGTTCAACAGGTGGGTGGCAAAGGCGTGGCGCAGCGTGTGGGGTGACAAGGGCGCATGGATGTGGGCCAACTGCGCGTTCTTGCGCACGATGACCCAGAACATGACCCGCGTCATGCGCTGGCCGCGTTGGGTGACGAACAGGTCGTCCGAGCTTTGCCCACCGAGGATCTGGGCCCGGGCCTGGCCGAGGTAGCGGGTCAGCCAGTCGCGCGCCACCTCGCCAAACGGCACCAAACGCTCCTTGTCGCCCTTGCCCATGACCTTGAGCACGCCTTCCTTCAAGCCCAGCTCAAACAGGCGCAGGCCAACGAGTTCGGACACCCGCAGGCCACTGGCATACATCAGCTCCAGCATCGCGCGGTCGCGCAGGCCCAGGGCGGTGCTGGTGTCGGGGGCCGCGAGCAAGGCCTCGACCTGGGCCTCACTGAGGGTCTTGGGCACGCGCAGTGGCTGACGGGCCGCGAGCAGGCGCAGGGTCGGGTCGGCGCTGACCCGGCGCTCCCGCAGCGCCCAATGGAAGTAGCGCCGCAACACCGTCAAGCGGCGGTTCGAGGTGCTGGCCCGTGTGCTGGCGTGCCGCTCGTCAAAGTACTGGCGCAACTGCGCTTCGGCGGTCTGGTCAAGGGCCAGGCCCTGCGGCGCCAGCCAGCCCGCATACAAGCTCAGGTCCTTGCGGTAGGCCGCGAGGGTGTTGCGGGCCAGGCCGTCCTCCAGCCACAAGGCATCGATGAAGGCATCGATCGCCTCCTGGCTGGCGGGCAGCAGCGGGACCGCACTCGGGGCAGCGGCCTTGGCGGCAGAGGCAGGGGTGGGGGAGGCAGGACGCGGCATCAGACCCGCACTATGCCACGGCCTGAGGCGCACGCTGCAGATGAAAAAAGCCCGGCCAGGGCCGGGCTTGTCTGGGCATCAGCCGTGGGCCGAAGCACTCAGTCCAGGGTCAGCTTCTGCTGGGTCACGACCCGCTTGTAGGTGTCGAACTCGGCCTTGATCTGCTCGCTGAACTGCTCAGGGCTGTTGCCCACAATGAAGGAGCCGGTGTCTTCGATGCGCTTGCGCACTGCCGGGTCTTCGAGGGCCTTGCGCACGCCGGCGTTGACCTTGTCGATGACTTCCTTGGGCAGGCCTTTGGGGCCGTAGATGCCGTAGTAGGCCATGCGGTTCACGGGCTCAAGGCCCACTTCCTTGAAGGTCGGCACGTTCGGCAGCGAGGGGATGCGCTGGGGCGCGGCCACCACGATCGGCACCAGGCGGTTCTCACGCAGGAACGGCATGGCCGACGGCAGGTTGTCAAAAATCATCGGCACCTGACCTGCGACCGTGTCGTTCAGGGCCGGGCCGGCACCGCGGTAGGGGATGTGGGTGATGAACAGACCCGCGAGGTTCTTGTACAGCTCCATCTGCAGGTGGCCAATGCCGCCCGTGCCCGACGACGAGTACGAGTACTTGCCGGGCGATTTCTTGACCTCGGCCACAAAGCCCTTGTAGTCCTTGGCCGGGAAGCTGGGGTGCACCGCAATGATGTTGGGCGTGGCCGCCACATTGATGATGGGCGAGAAGTCGGTCAGCGGGTTGTAGGCGATCTTGGGGTTGATGGCCGGGTTAGCCGCCGTGGTCGACACGGTGGCCACGCCCAGGCTGTAGCCATCAGGCACGGCGCGCGCGGTTTCGGTCGCGCCCACCACACCGCCGCCACCGGCCTTGTTGACCACCACCACCGGTTGGCCCAGGGCCTTGCTCAAGGGGTCGGCAATGGTGCGGGCAATGATGTCCGTGGTGCCGCCGGGGGCGAACGGCACCACCAGTTGGATGGGCTTGTTGGGGTAGCTTTGGGCGAAGGTGGCGCTGGTCAGCGCGCTGAGCATGAGTGCAGTCCAGGTGCGGCGGTGCATTGTTTATCTCCTTGAGAACCGTAATTCAGTGCGAGATCGTAACGGCTTCTGCGAGGCGTCAGCATGTGTTTCTCCACTACGGGCAAACCCGAGCGCGCCCCGGCTGTTATTCTTGCCCGGTGAACTACGCCCAACTGCTTTTTCCTGACTTCTCGCTCATTCTTTGCGGGTTTCTGCTGTGCCGATACACCGCCTTGAACCGCACGGTCTGGCAGCAGGTTGAGAGCCTGGTGTACTTCTTTTTGTTCCCGGTGCTGTTGTTTCAGTCGATCGTGCGCAGCCCGCTCAACCTCGATGCCGCGTCGGGCTTGTTGATGGCCGGCGTGCTGATGGGACTGGCGGGCATTGCGCTGTCGTATGGCCTGCCCTGGTTGCCCTGGTTGGGGCGCCGCATGCGCGGGCGGGAACACCCGGCCAGCGTGCAAGTGGCGTTTCGCTTCAACTCCTTCATCGCACTGGCCATCACCGACCGGCTTGCAGGCCCGCAGGGCATGCTGCTGATCGCGGTGCTGATTGGCGTGTGCGTGCCGATCTTCAACATCGCCGCCGTGTGGCCGATGGCGCGCCACGCGCAGCGCGGCTTCCTGGGTGAGGTGTTGCGCAACCCGCTGGTGCTGGCCACGGCCAGCGGCCTGGTGGCCAACCTGGCGGGCTTCAGCCTGCCGGTGTGGCTGGAGCCCACGGTGTCGCGCATCGGATCGGCCTCACTGGCCCTGGGCCTGATGGCCGCAGGCGCCGGCATGGAACTGGGCCAGTTGGCCCGCGCCAAAACCCTGGCGGGCGCGGTGCTCGGCATCCGGCACCTGGTGCTGCCCCTGCTGGCCTGGTGCCTGGCGCGTGCGTTTCAGCTGGATTCGGTGCAGACCACGGTGCTGCTGGCGTTCTCGGCGCTGCCCACGGCCTCGACCTGCTATGTGCTGGCCGCCCGCATGGGCTACAACGGCGCCTATGTGGCGGGCCTGGTGACGCTGTCCACCCTGCTGGGCATGGTCAGCCTGCCGTTTGCGCTGGGGGTGTTGCGCTAGGACCTGCCGCGAGCGCCCAGTCCAGGTGCTCCTGCATCCAGTCCGAGGCACCGTTGCGCAGGGCCTGCAGCGCCACGCGCAGGGCCTGCGCCTCGCCCGCCGGCAGGCGCCCTGCCCGCAAGGCATTGCCCGCCGCCACGCTGAGGTTGCGCTGCCAACGCGCGTGACCGATGCGCCGAATCGGCCCGCCCTCGGTGTGGCGCAGGAACTCGGCCTCCGACCACGCCAGCAAGGTGAGCAGGCTGGCCCCCGACAGGCCCGCACGCTCGTCAAAGTCGGGCAGCGCCGAGCGTTGCGCGTATTTGTTCCACGGACACGCCAGCTGGCAGTCGTCGCAGCCGTAGATGCGGTTGCCCATCAGCGGCCGCAAGGCCAACGGGATCGGCCCGTCGTGCTCGATGGTCAGGTAGGAAATGCAGCGCCGCGCGTCCAGGCGGTAAGGCGCCACGATGGCCTGGGTGGGGCAGGCGGTGAGGCAGGCGCTGCATTGGCCGCAGTGGGCCGACACCGGGGCGGTGGGGGGCAGCGCGAGGTCGAGGTAGATCTCGCCCAGGAAGAACAGGGAGCCCCCCTCGCGGTTCAGCAACAAGGTGTGCTTGCCGCGCCAGCCCTGGCCGCTGCGCTGGGCCAGCTCGACCTCCAGCACCGGCGCCGAATCGGTGAACACCCGGTGGCCCAACGGGCCCACCTCGGCGGCCAGGCGATCGGCGAGTTTTTGCAATCGGCTGCGCAGGACCTTGTGATAATCACGCCCCCGGGCATAGACCGACACCACCCCCTCTTGCGGCCGCTGATGGCGGGCCCATTCCAGCGCCACCCAGTCCGACGGGCTGTGGGCGGGTCGATAATCCATGCGCGCCGTGAGCACGCTCACGGTGCCGGGCAGCAACTCGGCCGGTCGGGCCCGCTTCAAACCGTGGCTGGCCATGTAAGCCATGCTGCCGTGGAACCCGGCGGCCAGCCAAGCCTCCAAGCCTGGCTCGGCGCTGCTCAGGTCGACGCCGGCCACGCCAATTTGGGAAAATCCGAGCTCCAAGGCCCAAGCCTGGAGACGGGAAACGAGTTGACTGCTGTTGATGTGCACCCTGGAATTGTAGGAAGCCCCACCACCATGCCCCACCCGACGCCTGCCGAGCTGATCCGCTGGACCTGCGAGGCCGACACCGCCGCCTTCGCCCAACGCCTGGCCGCCTTGCCTGGGGTGCGCAACGCCTTCATTGAACTGCACGGTGACCTGGGGGCCGGCAAGACCACCCTGGTGCGCCACCTGCTGCGCGCGCTGGGCGTGAGCGGGCGCATCAAGAGCCCCACCTACGCGGTGGTGGAACCCCACCAGGTGGGCCAGGGCGACAACGCACTGCGCATCTGGCACTTTGACTTCTACCGCTTCAACGACCCACGCGAATGGGAGGACGCAGGCTTCCGCGACCTGTTTGCCAGCCCTGGGCTGAAGCTGGCCGAATGGCCCGAGAAAGCCGCGGGCGTGCTGCCCGTGGCCGACCTGGTGCTGACCCTGACACTGGACGAAGGACAGGCCCCCGACGCGCCCCCGTCCGACGACCTTGAGCTGCCCCCGGCCCCGCGCCAGGTCCACCTGAGCGCGGGCACCCCGCTGGGCCACGGTTTGCTGGAGGCCCTGCGCGCATGAGCCGCCCCCGCCACCTGCCCGACAGCGCGCCGATGCCCCCCCTGCTCCCAGCCTCGCCCCCGTCCGGGATGAGCCGGCGCCAATGGCTGCGCGCCAGCAGCCTGGTGCTGAGCCTGGGGCTCAGCGAGCTGGCCTGGGGCGCCACCATCGTGGCGGTGCGGATCTGGCCCGCGCCCGAGTACAGCCGCGTGACCATCGAGTCCGACGGCGCGCTGACCGCCAAGCACACCTTTGTCGCCAACCCGCCGCGGCTGGCGGTCGACCTGGAGGGCATCGAGCTCAACCCGGCCCTGCGCGAGCTGGTGGCCAAGGTCAAAGCCGATGACCCCTTCATCAGCGGCATCCGGGTCGGCCAGTACGCGCCCGGCGTGGTGCGCCTGGTGATCGACCTCAAGCAGCCCGCCCTGCCCCAGGTGTTCAGCCTGCCCCCGGTGGCGGCCTACCAGCACCGCCTGGTGTTTGACCTGTACCCCACGGTCGAGGTCGACCCGCTGGAGGCCTTGATCGCGGAGCGCCTGCAGGACAACAAGGCGGGGGCCGCGGCCCCGCGTCCACTGCCGGCACCGGCGGTGGTGGCAGGCGCCCCTGCCGCGCCCCCCGCCCCCGCCGCCCCCGCGGGTGATCCGCTCGGGGAGCTGATCGCGCAGCGCCAACCCCATCGCCCGGGCGCGGCCACGCCTGCCCCCGCCCCAGCACCGGCCGGGGGCAGCGCAGCCGTTGGCGGGCCCGCGCTGCGCCCCAGCCCGGCGCTGAGCCCGGGCCACCCCACACCGCCGCCCCCCAGCGCCAGCGCCACGGCCCCCGCCGCGCCCCCGGCGCCGGCGGGCGGTGGCACGCCCGCCCAGGGCCAAGGCATCACCGACCGCCTGATCATTATCGCGCTCGACCCCGGGCACGGGGGTGAAGACCCCGGCGCCACCGGACCGGCGGGCACGCGCGAAAAAGACGTGGTGCTGAGCATCGCGCACCGGCTGCGCGAGCGCATCAACCGCACCACCGTGAACGGCAGCCCGATGCGGGCCTACATGACGCGCGACGCCGACTTCTTTGTGCCCCTGCATGTGCGGGTGGACAAGGCCCGCCGCGTGCAGGCCGACCTGTTTGTCAGCATCCACGCGGACGCCTTCATCACCCCCACCGCGCGCGGCGCGAGCGTGTTCGCACTGAGCCAGAGCGGCGCGTCCAGTTCGGCCGCACGCTGGATGGCCGACAAAGAAAACAAGGCCGACCAGGTGGGCGGGCTCAATGTGCGCGTGCAGGACGTGACCGTGCAACGGGCCCTGCTGGACATGAGCACCACGGCCCAAATCAACGACAGCCTCAAACTGGGCAGCGCCTTACTCAACGAGATCGGCTCAGTGGGCCGGCTGCACAAGCCCAAGGTCGAGCAGGCGGGTTTCGCCGTGCTCAAGGCGCCCGACATCCCCAGCGTGCTGGTGGAGACGGCGTTCATCAGCAACCCCGAAGAAGAAGCGCGCCTGCGCAGCCCCGAGTACCAGGACCAACTGGCCGATGCGGTGATGCGCGGCATCCAGCGCTATTTCTCCCGCAACCCGCCACTGGCCCGCAACCGCAGCACCTGAAGCGCCGGCACCGCATGGCCCGGGCGATGGCCCCGCTTCGACAGCAGTGCAGTGCACTGCACGGCACCGCTCGTTGCGGTGCGACGCCGTGCGGTGCACACATTTGGTAGCAACTGAAACACGCACGAGAGGCCAGGGCGGTCTATTCTCGATACCGACAAACGGTTGGTTGTGTCGACTGAACGCGTCATCCGGACGCGGTTCTCCCCGGGCCTCGCCCGGTCAACCACCGGTTTGTGCTTTTGAGGAGATTCAACATGAGCCCATCGATCCATTCCCCCTGTGCCGCCAACCCCTCGGCCTCCTGCGCCGTCCGGGGCGACACCGCTGGCACGGGTCGCCCCCATGCCCCCCCCCCCGCCCCCCGGAGCGGCCTGGCGCGCAGCGCCAGCGTGCTCGCGGTGCTGGCCCTGAGCCTGACGCTGGGTGCCTGCGCCTCGCGTCCGACCCACCAGCAATTGGGCACCGCGGCCGGCGCCGTGGTGGGGGGTGCCACGGGCAGCGTGCTGTTCGGCAGCACCTTGGGCACGGTGGCCGGGGCCGCCGCCGGGGCCGTGGTCGGCAACGAACTGAGCCGCAAGCCGCGTCGCTGATGGGCGCCACCGCGCCCCCCAGGACCCCAGGCCGCTCGCTTCAGGCCTGCAGCCTGCGCGGTCCGGCGGGCGTGATCCCGGGGCTGGCTCCGGCCCTCAGAGCGGATAGATCAGCGAGTTCAGCACCGTGTCGCCATCCACAATGCAGCGTCGGCTTTGCAACCTCAAGCCCTCGCCCGTGGCGACAAACTCGTCGAGGTAGCGCCCCACGCTGTAGACCTCGCTCACCTGGCTGGGCCGGTTGCGGAACACCGCAAATGCCGTCTCGGCGCGCACCACGGCCTGTTGTTCGGCCGGGGCGTCAGGTTGCGGCAGCGTCAGGCGTGCCGGTGACAGCACATGGCGCATGGTGTAGGGCGCGTGGTAGATGGTCTGCGTGATGCCGTAGACGCGATCGCGCAACATGCCCTGCCCTTCGAGCGCCAGCAGGGCCAGCGGCCATTGGCGCTCGAAGTTCTCACGCGATTGCACCTGGTAGAAGCCTTGGGGCACAAAGAAGTCGGGCCATTGCTCGAACTGCTTCTGGTCCAGCACCGCAGCGTAGGCCACGTTGAACTGGTCGACCGACCACTGCCAGGCTTGCTGACTGGCGCTGGGCCAGCCGATCTGCGGCGCCCGCGCGGTTGGGGCGGTTGGGGCGGTTGGGGCGGTTGGAGCGGTCGCAGAGGTGGATGCGGCCACCAGGGGCGCGCCGGGGACGGGGGTGCTCATGCCGGGTCCATCGCTTTCTGCCAATAGGCGTAGAGGCTGCGGATCAAGGTTTCGGTGACCATGTGCTCGGTCATCTCGGTGCCCGTGCCACCGAGTTCGCACAGGGTGGTGGCATCGCGGGGGCCCTGCTCGAAGCCCTGCTGGCTGAACTCGATCACCTCGCCATCGTCGGCGCTGACATACCCTGCGGGCCCGAACAAGTTGGCCTGCCGCAGGCGGCGCTGGGTCATCTCGGGGCTGTCGTCGGCAAAGCCGAAATGGGTCCAGACAAAGTCAAATTCGCCCGGGCCCCGCGGCACGATGTGGCGGGTCGACAGCGAGTTGACCTGCTGCTGCACGATCAAACCCGGGAACAGGGTCATCATGGTCACCGTCGGCGTGATGGTCTGACCCGGGTGGGCCGGGTCGGGCACCGTCCACCAGGGCTCGGTCACCACATCGAGCAGGCGCGGATCGGCCAGGCTCATGTTGGCCTTGAACGAGCTCACCCCCTCGGTCACCGCGGCCTGGCCGCCCTCGTTGCGGCGCGACACCATGACCGCGTGGCGCCCGTGCGCGTCCATCACCATGCGGGACTTCTGGTCGGCGCGCCAAAGCCCGAAGGTGACAAACCAGGTGTGCAGCAGACCCGGGTGGTACGGGTCCTTGATGTTCTCCATCATCAGCTTCCAGTTGCCCGGAATGCGCTGCCGGTTGTAGCCCAGCAGGGTCAGCTTGGCCTGCCCCTCGGGGCGCAGGAACAGGCGGTCCAGCCAGGGCATGATCTGGGGACCCAGGTAGTCCTCCAGCGGCGCCACGCTGTCGCTGAAGGTGGCAAACACCAGGCCATGCAGGACGGCCACGCGCAGGCGGGTCAGGCCGTGCTGCCGCAGGTCAAAGCCTTCGGGCATGCCGCCGTGGACGCAGTCGCCGTCGCGCACGCCGTCTTTGAACGGCAGGCCCACCAGGTCGCCATTGAGCTTGTAGGTCCACTGGTGGTAGGGGCACACAAAGCTGCGCACGCGGCCATGGGGCGCCTGGCAAAAGCGCACGCCCCGGTGGGCGCAGCGGTTCTCCACCACGCGCAGCCCAGGGTCGCGCCCGCGGTCGGCGGGGGCCACCCGGTCACGCACCAGGATCACCTGGCGCTCGCCGACCCAGCTCAGGCGGTAGTCACCGGGCTGGGGCACCTCGGCTTCCAGGCCCACGTAGTTCCAGTGCTCGCCGTAGAACAGGCGTTGCAGCTCGCGCTCGTGCAACTGGGCGTCGGTGTAGAGGCGAAAGGGAACGCGGCTGGAGCCCGGTCCAGTCCACTCGAAAGGCGGGGCCGCCGACGGCCCACAGGCTGCGCTCATGTGTCTCGCTCCTGGTCATCAAGAAGGCTGAGCACAAATACTAAGCCCACTGATGATCAGTGGGCTAGTGCAGATTTACCCTGAGGGAGCGGCGGCGGCGGGTCAGCCCTGGGCGCGGGCGGCAGCGCCCGAGCGGCGGCTGCGCCAGGCGGCCCACAGCGCGGGCAGGCCGGGCAGGATGATCATGGCCCAGATGATCTTTTCGAAATGCTGGCGCACCCAGGGCAGGTTGCCGAACAGGTAGCCGATGGTGCACACGCCCAGCACCCAGATCAGCGCGCCCGCCACGTTGTAGGCCGTGAAGCGGCTGCGCGTCATCTCGGCCACACCGGCCACAAACGGCGCAAACGTACGAATGAACGGCATGAAACGCGCCGCGATGATGGTGATGCCCCCCCAACGCTCGTAAAACGCATGGGCCTGGTTGAAGGCCTGCTTGTTGAAGAAGCGGGAGTTCTCCCACTGGAAGACGCGGGGGCCGAAGAAGCGCCCGATCTGGTAGTTGCACTGGTCACCCAGGATGGCCGCCACGATCAGGATGGCGCAGGCCAACGGCAGGTTCAGCAGACCGGCGCCTCCCATGGCGCCCACGATGAAAAGCAGCGAGTCACCGGGCAGGAAGGGCATCACCACCAGGCCCGTCTCGACAAAGACAATGGCAAACAGCAGCGCATAGACCCAGACACCGTGGTTCTGGACAAAGTATTCGAGGTGCTTGTCGACGTGCACGATGAAGTCGATCAGGACGGCAATGATTTCCATGGGGCTCCTTTTGGGCGACCGATTATGACGTCAGCCGATGCCCACCGCGTGACATGCCCCCGCGCGGCACCGGGCTGAGCGCGCGGCCTCTAAAATCCGAGGGTGAACGACCTCCAGACTGCCCCAGCCCGCCGCCCCATCCGGGAGCTACCCGACGAACTCATCAGCCAGATCGCTGCCGGCGAGGTGGTCGAGCGCCCTGCCTCGGTGGTGCGTGAGTTGGTGGACAACGCGCTGGACGCCGGCGCCCGGCAGATCACACTGCGCCTGCTGGCCGGGGGCGTGCGCCTGATCTCGGTCGAAGACGACGGCATCGGCATCCCCCACGACGAACTGCCGGTGGCCCTCAAGCGCCACGCCACCAGCAAGATCCAGAGCCTCAACGACCTCGAGTCGGTGGGCACCATGGGCTTTCGGGGCGAGGCGCTGGCCGCCATCGCCTCGGTGTCCGAGATGGCGGTGCTGTCGCGCCCCGAGGGCCAGGCCACGGCCTTCATGCTGGACGCCCGCACCGGCGAGATCAAACCGGCCGCCCGCGCCACGGGCACCACGGTGGAGGTGAAGGAGCTGTTTTTCTCGACCCCGGCCCGGCGCAAGTTCCTCAAATCCGATGCCACCGAACTGGCCCACTGCGTGGAATCGGTGCGCCGCCACGCGCTGGCCCGGCCCGATGTGGGCTTTGCCATCTGGCACGAGGGCAAACTGGTCGAGCAATGGCGCGCCTGCCATGGCCCCGAAGCCCACGACCGGCGCCTGGCCGATGTGCTGGGGGAGGACTTTTTGAGCCAGTCGGTGGCCGTCCACTACAACGTCGGCCCGGTGCGGGTGAGCGGCCGTGCCGGTGTGCCGGACGCCGCACGCTCGCGCGCGGACCACCAGTTTTGCTATGTCAACGGCCGCTACGTGCGCGACAAGGTGCTGACCCACGCCGCCCGCAGCGCCTACGAGGACATCCTGCATGGCCACCGCCAGCCGATTTACGCGCTGACGGTGGAGATCGACCCCACCCGGGTCGACGTCAACGTGCACCCGACCAAGATCGAGGTGCGCTTTCGCGAAAGCCGCGAGGTGCACCAGGCCGTGCGCTACGCGGTCGAGAACGCCTTGGCCGCGCCACGGGCTGCCCTGGCAGCGGCCGCCGCGGAAGCCGCGGCCCAGGGCCCCGACGGCAGCACCGCGGCGCAGGCCCAACCGGGTCTGACCCTGAACCCGTCGCCAGGCCCGGGCCCTGCCGCCTTCAACGCGCACTGGACCCAGGCCGGCATGGGCTTTGGCCAAGAGCCGGTGGGCCACCGCGTCAGCGACCTCGGGGCCCTGTGGCAACCCGGTGTTCCCGGCGCCAACGAGGCGGGACTGGCGCCGCAGGCCTTTGGCCAGGCCCGCGGCGGCGCTTGGGGCCCAGCGCCGGCCACGTCGGCCCCGCCGCTGTTCAACCAGGCCAGCCTGCCGCCGGTGCCGGCCCCCGTGGGCCTGCCGCCCACGCAGGACAACTGGCCCCTGGGCCGCGCGATCGCGCAGTTGCAGGGGGTCTACATCCTGGCCGAGAACGCCCATGGCCTGGTGATCGTCGACATGCATGCGGCCCACGAACGCATCGTGTATGAGCGGCTCAAATCGCAGATCGACGTCGCGCCGCTGTCGAGCCAGCCCCTGCTGATCCCCGCCACCTTCGCGGCCACCCCGCAAGAGGTGGCCACGGCCGAAGAATGCGCCGACACGCTGGCCACGCTGGGCCTGGAGGTCGTGCACTTCTCGCCCAAGACGCTGGCGGTGCGGGCCGTCCCCAGCACGCTGGCCCAGGGTGATGCGGTCGAGTTGGCGCGCAGTGTGCTCGCCGAACTGGGCCAGCACGATGCCAGCACGGTGGTGCAGCGCGCGCGCAACGAGCTGCTGGCCACCATGGCCTGCCACGGTGCCGTGCGCGCCAACCGCCGCCTGACGCTCGATGAAATGAACGCACTGCTGCGCCAGATGGAAGAAACCGAGCGATCCGACCAGTGCAACCACGGTCGCCCGACCTGGCGCCAGCTCACGCTGCGCGAGCTCGACAGCCTGTTCCTGCGCGGGCGCTGACGCGCTCAGGCCGCCTCGGCCACGCCCCGTTGCAGCAGGTGCCGCTTGTGGGGGACCTCGGCCCAACGCGCGTGCTCGGGCATCGGGGCCGCACGCTGGCGGATGGGCGTCCAGCCCGGGGCCTTGGCCAACTCGGCGTTCAAGGCCACAAACGCGGCCTGCTCGGGTGGCACCTCGGCGGCATTGACGATGGCCTGCACCGGGCACTGGGGCACACAGACCGAGCAGTCGATGCAACCGTCGGGGTCGATCACCAGAAAATTGGGGCCCGCCACAAAACAGTCCATCGGGCACACCTCCACGCAGTCGGTGTAGCGGCACTGGATGCAGGCCTCGGTCACGATGAAAGGCATGGGCCCTCCCGCGACAACCCCGACGGCCTAACCCGGCGTCGGTCACGGCCCTGGCTGGCCCGGCCTCTCTGACACACCACTGCGCTTCCCTTTCGGACACCCGTCCCTGATCGCACCGCCCGGATGGCGGCGCGGCGGGATTGTGCCCGGGCTTTGCAAACCAGTGCTGAACCCAGGGCTTCGGGCGGGCCGCTGCCGCCCCGGGCCCGGGGCCGCGGTCAGCGCACGGCTTGGGCCAGTGCGGCCCAGGCCTTGAGCGTGGTGGCGTGGGTGAAAGCGGCCCCGGCCACCGGGTGGGACGACAGCTTGATCACCACCATCTGGGCCGCCGGGTTGATGTGGATGAACTGCCCGTGCACGCCGGCGGCCTCGTAAGCCCCGTCGGCGTTGTGCAGCACCCACCACTGGTTGCGGTAGCTGTAGCCGGGCCGCGCGGCTTGCAGGCCACCGGCCTTGAACTTGTCGCGGTCGCCCCCGCGCGCGGTGTCTTCAATCACCGCCGCGTCAAAGATTTTTTGCCCATTGAAACGCCCGCCCAGGCGCAGCATCTCGCCGACCCGCGCCAGGTCGCGCGCCGTGGCGTTGAGCCCCGCGCCCTGCAGCGGCGTGCCGACGCGGTCGACCATCACATAGGCGTCTTCCTCCATGCCGAGCTTTTGCCAGATCTGCTGGCTCATGAGGTCGGCCCAGTGGCGCCCGGTGACACGCGACACGATCCAGCCCAGCACCTCGGAATGCACGGTGCGGTAGGTGAAGACCTGGTCGTGCTCACCGTCCTTGGGCAGGGTCTTGAGGAAGTCATAGACCGTGTTCGCCCCCTGGTAGGCGGGCGGCCGCGGCAGCAAGCCGCTGGCCCAGGCGTAGCCAAAGATCTCGCTGCTGGGGTCGGTGTAGTTCTCGCGGAAACGCACCGCGCCCGTCATGTCCATGACCTCGCGCACCTTCATGTCGGCCCAGGCCGAGCCGGCCAGTTCAGGCACGTAGCGGGTGACGAGCGCCTGGGGGTCCAGGCGACCCTCATGGGCCAATTGCGCCGCCATCAGACCAGTGAAGGATTTGGTGACCGAAAACAGCAGGTGCGGCGTGCTGGGCTGCAGGCTGTTGTCGTAACGCTCGTAGACCAGCCGGCCCTGGTGAAGCACCAGCAAAGCGTCGGTGTAGGTGCTGCGGGCCCATTCGTCGACGGTGATCTTCTGGCCCTGCGCGTCCTCGAACTGCAAGCCGCCCAGGGGCTTGGGCGCCGCAGGCAAGGGCGACGCCGGGGCCGGGCCGCGGCGGATGTTGCGCGTCGGCTGCAACTCGCGCAGGTGTTGCACCACCCAGCGCAGCTGGGGGTACTTGTAGGCATTGCTCTGGTCGATGCGCTGCTCGCCCTCGGGCGGGAAGGTGCTCATGTAGCCCAGGCGCTCCAGTTGCACACTGTCCGGCGGGGGCAAGGCCGGCGCCTGGGCTGCGGCTGGCAGGCCCAACACCGACAGCAGCAGGCCCAGGGCCTGGCCCCAGCGGCGGCCCCCGGTGCCCTGCCCACCGGCATGGGATCGGGGAGTTGGTGCGGCCAGAGCGCAAGCCGCGGCGGGCAGGCCGACCAGGCGGCTGGAACGGGGAACAGAAAGGGGCATGGGGGTCTCCGGTGGGGTGATCACCTCAAAGGTGGCTGGACACCCTTCGTGCCCGCTCCGGCAGCGTACGCGAAGGCGGCCTCTGGCGACAGCGCGGGCATCCCCTGAGTGACACCCCTCGCTGAGCCCCGGCACCGGCCGTCTGGCCGTCTGACCCGGTGGCTTTCTGATACGCTCGATTGGATGTCTGCCTCCCCCTCCACCCCGACCGCGGCCCTGAATGCGATGCCGCGGATGTCCCCGGGCCTGGTGGTGCTGGTGTTGTCCCTGCTGCTGGGCCTGCAACCGATCACCACCGACCTGTACCTGCCCGCCCTGCCTGCCATGAAGGAAGGCTTTGGCGCCACCATGACCCAGGCGCAACTGACCCTCAGTGCGCTGCTGCTGGCGTTTGGTTGCTCCCAACTGGTCTGGGGTCCGCTGTCAGACCGTTTTGGTCGACGCCCGATCTTGCTGACCGGCATGGTGGCCTACACCGTGGCGGCGATTGGTTGCGCCCTGACCCAGTCGATGGAGGCCCTGATCTTCTGGCGCTGCGTCCAGGGGGCCGCGATGGGCGCCGGCGTGATGGGCGCCCGCGCCATCGTGCGCGACCTCTACGCGCCGGCCGAAGGGGCCCGCGTCATGTCCAAGGGCCTGTCGGGTCTGGGCGTGTTTGCCTGCCTCAGCGCGCCCTTGGGCGGCTTGCTGTCCAACCACCTGGGCTGGCGCGCCGCGATGCTGGCGCTGGCCGTGTTCGGCGGTGTCACGCTGGCGGTGCTGGCCTGGCGCTTCCAGGAAAGCCTGGGCCAACGCAACCCGCGAGCGCTGCAACCCGCCACCCTGGGCCGCACCTGGGCGCAGATCCTGCGCCACCCGACCTTTGTGGCGTTTTCAGTGCTGACGGCGGCGTCCTACGGCGGGCTGTTCACCTTTCTGGCGTCGTCGTCGTTTGTGTTCATCCAGGTGCTGGGCCTGGGCAAGACGGCCTACGGGCTCATCATGTGCTCGATGTCGTTTGCCTATTTTGTGGGCACCTTCATCTGCCGCTGGATGCTGCCCCGCTTTGGCGTGCGGCGCAGCGTCGCCCTGGCGGGCGGCCTGACCCTGCTGGGGGGCAGCCTGATGGGGGTGCTGTCCCTGCTGGGCTGGCACAACGGCTGGGCCATCATGTTGCCGTACTACCTGTTCATGCTAGCCCACGGCGTGCACCAGCCCTGCGGCCAAAGCGGGGCGGTGGGCCCCTTCCCGCACGCCGCCGGCGCCGCCTCGGCGTTGAATGGTTTTGGCATGATGCTGATTGCCTTCGCCATCGGCGCCTGGCTGGGCCACCGGCTTGACGGCACGGTGTACCCGCTGACGCTGGGCATTTGGTTCTGGAGCGCCTGCATCGCCCTGACCGCGTGGACCCTGGTGCAAAAGCACGGGGAGCCCGCCCATGCCTGACAGCGCCGCCCTGCCCTGCCTGGCCCTGGCCGGCCCCACCGCCTCGGGCAAGACCGCCGCCGCGCTGGCCCTGGCCGAACGGCACCGCATCGAGATCATCAGCGTGGACTCGGCCCTGGTGTACCGCGGCATGGATGTGGGCACCGCCAAACCCAGCGCCGCCGAACTGGCCCAGGTGCCCCACCACCTGATCGACATCCGCGACCCGCTGCAGGCCTACAGCGCGGCCGAGTTCGTGCGCGATGTGCAGGCCCTGTTGCCCGACATCCGCGCCCGCGGCGCCCAGCCTGTGCTGGTCGGCGGCACCATGCTGTACTTCAAGGCCCTGATGGAAGGCCTGGACCCGATGCCGGCGGCGCAGCCCGCCTTGCGCGCCGCCCTCGAGGCCGAAGCCGCCGAACGCGGCTGGCCGGCGCTGCACGCCGAGCTGAGCCAGGTCGACCCTGACACCGCGGCCCGACTGGCCCCGCATGATGCGCAGCGCATCCAGCGCGCGCTCGAGGTGTACCGCGCCACCGGCCAGACCCTGAGCCACTTCCACGCCGGCCGGGCGGGCCGCGCCGAACCGGGCCTGCCACTGGTGCTGCTGAGCCTCGAACCCGCACAGCGCAGCTGGCTGCACGAGCGCATTGGCCGCCGCTTTCACGAGATGCTGGCGCAAGGCCTGATCGACGAGGTGCAGCGCCTGCGCGCCCGCGGCGATTTGCACGCCGACCTGCCGTCCATGCGCTGCGTCGGCTACCGCCAGGCCTGGGAGGCCCTGGCAGGCACGTTGCCGATGGCTGAGCTGGCCGACCGCGGCATCTTTGCCACCCGGCAGCTGGCCAAACGCCAGCTGACCTGGCTGCGCAGCATGCCGCAACGCCGCGTCATCGCCGCCGACGCGCCCGACGCGCTGAACCAGGTGCTGGCCCAGGCCGAGTCGGTGCTGGCCAGCCCGCCGGGCCAACCAAGCTGACCTGACCTCCGCCCCTTTTGGACGCCGCCGCCATGCCAAACCCCTCCGCCCCAGCGCCCGCGCCCCAGCCGTCCGACGACGCCGCCGTCGTCGTGCGGGATTTGGCCAAGCATTACGCAGCGCAGGCGGTGTTTCAGAACGTGAACTTCGAGGTCGCCCGCGGCGAGTTTGTGGCCATCGTCGGGGACTCCGGGGTGGGCAAGTCCACCCTGCTGAATTGCCTGGCCGGACTCGATCAATGGGACCAGGGCCAGATCCGCGTGCACGGCACCGACCTCGCCACGCTGGACGCCAACGCACGGGCCCTGTGGCGGCGTGCCCAGGTGGGGTTTGTGTTCCAGGCCTTCCATGTCTTGCCCCACCTCGACGTGGCACAGAACGTGGCGTTGCCCCTGATGCTGCTGGGCCAGCACGGCGACGCCGCGCAGGCCCGGGTGCAGCAGCTGCTGGACACCGTGGGCCTGAGCGGTCTGGGTGCCCGGCTGCCGCAGCAGCTCAGTGGTGGCCAGTTGCAGCGCGTGGCACTGGCCCGCGCCCTGGTGCACCGCCCGGGCCTGCTGCTGGCCGATGAGCCCACCGGCAACCTGGACCCGGACACCGCCAGCCGCATCCTCGATGTGCTGCAAAAGCAAAGCCGTGAACAAGGCGCCGCCCTGGTGCTGGTGACCCACTCCGAAGCCGCGGCGGCGCGTGCGGACCGGGTGCTGCGCCTGCGGGCCGAAGGCATGGTGGGGGCGGCCACGACCGCCCCCACCTGAGCGCCTGGCAGGCCCCGAGCAGGGCCTGAAACAGCGCACCTGGCCGGATCGCCGCCCCCCCACCAGAGCCTTTCCGCCAAAGCCCCTCACCGCCCAAGCCCACCGCTGCTGTGCACAATCGCCCGATGCCCTCCCGATCGCCACTGTGGGGTTTGCTCACCACCTTTTCCTGGCAGGAATTCCGCCACCACCCCTGGCGCTCGGCCGCCGCCTTGGCCGCCGTCATGCTGGGGGTGGCGCTGGCGTTCTCGGTCCACCTGATCAACGCCTCGGCGCTGGACGAGTTTGCCCAGGCCACCCGCTCGGTCAGCGGCCAGGCCGACCTGATCCTGCGCGCGCGCCAGGGCCGGTTTGACGAGTCGCTCTACACCACGGTGGCACGCCACGAGGGCAGTGCTGAAGCCTCGCCCCTGCTGGAGATCAACACCTTGCTGCTGCGCGCGGAGGGCCAGGCGCCCGTGCCCCTGCGCGTGATCGGCCTCGATGCCTTGCGCGTGGCCTCGCTGTCGCCCGAACTGCTGCCGCTGGCGGATGCGGGCACGGACCGCCTCGCCTGGCTGCAGGACGGCCAGGTGTTTCTGAACCCGGCGGCGCAAGCAGCCCTGGGCCGTGCAAGCCAGGTGCGCCTGAAAACCCCTTCGGGTGAGGCCACCCTGCAACGCGCGGGTCGCGTGGCCGCCTCGGGCAGCCCCTTGGCGGTGATGGACATCGCCGTGGCGCAAGACCTGTTTGACGCCGGGGGCCAGTTGAGCCGCATCGATGTGCGCCTGACCGCCGGCACCGACCGCGCCCCCTACCTGGCCTCGCTGGCCCTGCCACCCCAGGTGCTGGCCAGCGAGCCCGCAGACGCGGCCCAGCGCGTGCAACAACTGAGCCGCGCCTACCGGGTCAACCTCACGGTGCTGGCCCTGGTGGCCTTGTTCACAGGGGGCTTTTTGGTGTTCTCGGTGCTGTCCTTGAGCGTGGCGCGCCGCACCCGGCAACTGGCCTTGCTGGGGGTGCTGGGGCTGAAGCCGCGCGAAGTGGCACGCCTGGTGCTGGCCGAATCGCTGGCCCTGGGCACGGTGGGCAGCCTGCTGGGCCTGGCCCTGGGCACCGGCCTGGCGGCGCTGGCCCTGCGGTGGCTGGGCGGCGACCTGGGCGGCGGCTATTTTGCGGGCGCATCACCGCCGCTGCAGTGGCACCCGGGGGTGGCGGCAGGCTATGGCCTGCTGGGCATGGCGGCGGCCGTGCTGGGGGGTTGGTGGCCCGCCCAGGCGGCAGCGGCGCTGGCCCCCGCGCAAGCCCTCAAGGGCCTTGGGCAGGCCAGCGCGGTGGGGCGCCAGGGCGGCGCCGGCCTGGCTTTGATGGCCTTGGCCGGAGGCCTGGCCTTGTTGCCCCCCTGGCAAGGCATGCCGCTGGGGGCTTACCTGTCGGTGGCCTTGCTGCTGCTGGGGGGCATCGTGCTGCTGCCAGGCCTGATGGCCTGGGCCTATGGGCCGTTGGCGGGGCGTTTGCAGCGCCACCTGCTGCCCTTGCTGGCGGTCGAGCGGGCCCGCCGCGTCAACGGCAGTGCGGCGTCGGCGCTCAGCGGCGTGGTGGCCAGTCTGAGCCTGGCGGTGGCACTGACCGTGATGGTCAGCAGCTTCCGGCATTCGGTGATTGACTGGCTGGACCAGGTGCTGCCCGCGCCCCTCTACCTGCGCGCCGCCGGCGGCGGCCAGGCGAGCGACGTCGCCACCCTGAGCCCGGCGCAGCTCAACGGCCTGGCGGCGCTGCCCCGGGTCGCCCAGGTGAGCGGCTTGCGTTCGCGCCCGCTGCAACTGCGTGCCGACCAACCCCCGGTGACCCTGATCGCCCGCCCACTGGACGCCCGGGCCAGCCAGCTGCCCTTGCTGGGCCCGAGCCTTGGCGTGCCCCCAGGGCAGATCGCCGTCTACATCAGTGGGGCCGTGCGTGACCTGTACGGCGTGTCACTGGGCAGCCCCTGGCCCGCCTTGTCGGACGCCTTCCCCCGGTCGGCGGGGGCGGGCGGCGAAGCGCCGGTGTTTTGGGTTGCCGGGGTCTGGCGCGATTACGCCCGTCAGTTTGGCAGCGTGGTGATGGACCTCGGGGCCTACCAGACCTGGACGGGGGACACCCAGTTCAATGACGTGGGCCTGTGGCTCAGCGCGCCCGAGCACGAGGCCGAGGTGGTGGCCGCGCTCAAGGCCCTGCCCGGACCGGCCCTGGAGGTCAGCTCGTCGGCCGAGATCCGACGCAACTCCCTGCACATCTTTGACCGCAGTTTTGCCGTCACCTACTGGCTGCAAGCGGTGGCGATTGGCATCGGCCTGTTCGGTGTGGCCGCTAACTTCAGCGCGCAAGTGCTGGCACGCCGCAAAGAATTTGGCTTGCTGGCCCACCTGGGGCTGACACGCCGCCAGATCCTCAGCGTGGTCGCCGGCGAAGGCCTGGTCTGGACCAGTCTCGGCGCCGTCGCTGGCTTGGGCCTGGGGCTTGCGGTGTCGGTGCTACTGGTCAAGGTGGTCAACCCCCAAAGCTTCCACTGGAGCATGGACCTGCACTTGCCCTGGCTGCGCCTGCTGCTCTTGTGCCTGGCCACCGTGGCAGCAGGCACCCTGACCGCGTGGTTCAGCGGGCGCGCTGCGGTGGGCCAAGAGGCCGTGATGGCCGTGCGCGAGGATTGGTGAGCCCATTGGGCTGACCCCAATTGGATGACCCCATTCGACCCGCGCAGGCCATGTCAGACGCACACGACACCGATGCCGCCAACCCGCCCCACGGCTGACCAGCGACCGATCGCCCCCTCCACCATGACCCACCCTCCCCTGCTCCGGCCTTCCACTGAACGGCGCCAGTTCCTGCGCCAGACCCTGGCCGCCAGCCCGGCGCTGGCCCTGGCATGCCAGCCCAGCGCCTGGGCCCAAGGGGGTTCAGAGACCGCCGGTGTCGCCCCCCCCAAGGCGCCGACAGCGCCACGCAACGCGGTGCTGCCCCTGCGCTTTCCGCGCGACTTTGGCAGCCATCCGGAGCAGGCCATCGAGTGGTGGTACATCACCGGCAACGCGGCCGCGGGTGAGCGGCTGTTTGGCTTTCAGCTCACATTCTTCCGTGCCAAGGTGCGCGGCAACGAGCGCCTGCGGTCGGCTTTTGCAGCGCACCAGCTGATCCTCGGCCATGCGGCACTGACCGACTTGCAGGGCCAACGCCTCTGGCACGAACAGCGCAGCGCCCGCCAGGGCCTGGGACTGAGCCAGGCCGCTGAAGACGACACCAACCTGTTGCTGCACCCCTGGACCCTGAAGCGCCAGACCATGCCCAGCGGGTCCCGCTACGAGGCCCGCTTGCGCAGTGCCCATTTCAGCCTCTTGCTGGACTTCCAAGCCACCCAGCCCGTGCTGCTGCAAGGCCAGCAAGGCTGGTCACAAAAAGGCCCGGCCGCGGCCCAGTTCAGCCACTACTACAGCGAGCCACAGATGGCGGTGACAGGCGAATTGGTGCTGGAGGGACGACGCTACCGCTTGAACACCCCAAGCAGCGATCTCAGCCAGCCCGGTCGTGCCTGGCTGGACCACGAATGGAGCGATCAGCTGATGTCGGGCGAGGCACAAGGCTGGGACTGGCTGGGCATGAACTTGTTCGATGGCACCGCCTTGATGGCCTTTCGCATGCGCCACAAAGACGGCAGCACCCAATGGGATGCGTCCACCTGGCGCGGCCCCGACGGGCGAACCCACAGCGCCCCGCGCGGCAGCACCCACTGGGTGCCGGGCGCCCGCTGGCGCAGCCCGCGAACCCAGGCCGACTACCCCATCGAGTGGACGCTGACCTGCCCCCTCGGTGAATTTCGGGTCAAGGCCCTGCTGGCCGACCAGGAGCTGGACAGCCGGCATTCCACCGGCAATGTGTATTGGGAAGGTCTTAGCGAGCTGTACGACCTGCAAGGCCGCTGCGTCGGGCGCGGGTACGTCGAACTCACTGGGTATGCGGAAATGCTTCGCCTGTAGTGGGGTTGTGATGGTGCCAGGCGCGCGATGCCAAGGGGCAGGAGCGTGATGCCGGCGGTCAGCCAGAGGGTGCGGGGCCAGAAACAGCCCACGCCCGGCTGGAAAGGATGCTCAAACCCAGCCGCGCGCCAAGCCGCGCCTTCAAAAACAGCGCCTTCGGGCGCTGTTTTTGTTGGTGGGTGGAGGTGGTGGAGGGCGTGTGTTGAAGTGGCGAGGCGGAGGCCAGCGGCTGGGGCAGAGCTGGCCTGAGCAGAGGTGGTGATGGCGCAGGCCATGGCTCGATGGCCCATCGCTGCAAGCGCTCCACGGCCCAGGGTGCAGGAGTGGGTATCAGACCCCCAAAGACAAAACCCCCGCCCAATGAAGGGAGGGGGTTTTGAGGGCTGTAATAGCCTGACGATGACCTACTTTCACACGGGAACCCGCACTATCATCGGCGCTGAGTCGTTTCACTGTCCTGTTCGGGATGGGAAGGAGTGGTACCAACTCGCTATGGTCATCAGGCGTAACTTGTTGCTAGGCAGTTCATCGAACTACCCGGCGAATTCATAGAGTTTGGAATCAGATTTTATCTTTTTGACTGCGTCTACTTGGCATAACCAGCTCTGATCCTGAAGATCAAAGTTATAGGGTCAAGCCTCACGAGCAATTAGTATCAGTTAGCTTAACGCATTACTGCGCTTCCACACCTGAC